>NZ_CP109272.1:4800000-9068762 GCF_045209755.1 Streptosporangium sp. NBC_01639
GCTGCCGACGACTCGGTAGTACGCGTTCTCGGTGTTCGCCTCCAGGTTGCGTTCGCGGATGTTGTTGTTCCGCGACGCCAGCTCCCCACCGGATCCCCGTCCGCCGCCGACGCCGAAGATGCCCACGGCGCCTTCGGCGGACGGCCTGACGGACAGGCCCACTCGGCCGTCCCGTTCCTTGCTGGAGCCGTGGCCATGGCCGGAAGTCGTCATCGTCTGGGAGTACACGCGTTGTTTGACCGACGCCTCGGTGACCTTTTCGGCCCGGAAGGCTTGGATTCCGACCTTTCCGAGACCGGGAATCACGTACTCGTGGGCAAGCAGCGCTTTCAGGTTGGCGCGCATCATCCCCGGACCGGTGGCCGTGCTGAGGAGCATGCCGGCCGGGCTGCTGAGGTCGAACCCGAGTGGCCGGTCGGACAGGCTGGGCACCGGCCCCCGGAGCTTCGGCGGCAGGGCGGCGACCGGTGCCCACTGCTCGACCAGGGAGGCCGCCGGGAAAGCGACCTGGTTGGCGATTTCGCCCAGCGTCGCGTTCACGGCAAGGGGTGTGACCGGCTTCGCCCAGCGTGGCGCCTCGCCTACCACGGTCGTCTGCGCCGTGACCGGCGTTCCCTCGGCGACCGGCACGGTGACGTGCTCGGGCACCAGCACCCGGAGTTCACCGCTCGTCACCCGGGTGACCGCCGACGTCGAACGGCGCTCGTCCCAGAACCGCACGGCCGCGTCGTTGCCGGTCAGCTCCGCCCATTTGTGCAGGACACCGCGGGTCCCCCGGACCAGGTGCTCCAGACCGGGTGGCGGCTCCTGACTGCGCACCACCTCGATCTCGTACCGGACAGGGTGGGTGAACTCGTGTGAGGGGTCAGAGGTCTGAACCCGGTTGATCTCCTTCACGTTGGTACCGCCGGTGTGCGAGGTTCCGGAGTCCGACGTGCTCCTGGCCGACACCTCGGCTCCGGCGAGGTCGCTGTCGGAAGATCTGCTGTAGCGCATGAGCGCTCTGGCTCCATGGCCGGAGCCGGCCTCATGCGTGTTCCCGGCGCCGCTGAGGTGCTCACTGCGGAGCATGAGCTTGACGTCGGGACGTTCCGCGGTGTGCGCCCCGTCCAGCACCACGGCTCTGACCCGGACCCCTACGTACTCGGTGAAACCACGGGCCCCCTTGACGGGGAGCCAGGTGTCTGCTCCGGTGCGGAGTGTCACCAGGTTCGCCGCCAGGGCCTGTTCGCTGTATCGGGAGCGCAGGGCCTCCATGACCGGGCTCGTCGTGAGCTCCTCGCCCTCGAACAGGATCCGTTGCTCATGGAAGACGCCGACGAGCTCCGGCAGCACGTTCGCCGCGTCGAGATGCTCGACGTGTGCCGAGTGCATCGCCAGTTCGGGGGAGATATAGGCACGCGGTTCCGTCACGACGGCCACGTCGGGGGCGGGACCCTCCAGTCCAAGGTGGCGCGCCACCTGTTCCGGCGTCATGAGATCCACGATCTGGTTCACCCGGAGGCGGGTGGGCGGGCCCTGCTCGACGGAGTCCCCCTTCCATCGGATCGGGGTCGCCTCCACGACCAGATCGCCGCGGTACCAGTGCGACTCGGCGCCGTAGGTGGAGCGGGCGACGTCCATGCCACCGGTATAGGCGCTCTGGGTCGAGTTCCGGCCGGTCGAGAAGGTCGCCCCGGCCGTCGCCACGAATTTGTGCCTGGTCCCTGTTTCACCTTCACCGGAGTCACCCAGGGTGGCGCGCGTTCCGACCAGTGCCTGTGCCTCCAGGCCCGCCGTTCTGCCCTTGCCGGTGATGACCCGGGTGCTCGCGTTCGCGTAATGCTCGTATTCGACCTCCGCGCCGGACTTGGTGCGTTCCAGCCCGGCCACGCTGACCTTCATGCGCAGCTCCTGGTTCCAGCCCTGGTGTTCGGGCAGTTTGACCGTCAGGCCGTCCGGCGAGGTGAGCAGCCCGATGTTCGCCTCCAGGTAGGAGGGCCGGGTGACGTCGAAGATCTCGGCCGGCACGTCTCGAGGCTTCTCCGGCGACGGCAGCCCCGTCCACTCGGCGTGCGCCTTGCCCAGCGCCAGGGCCAGGTCGGGCATGGCGCCGATGCGGATCACACCGGCGGGACGCTCCTTGAAGTCGACCACGTCGTCAGGACGACGGTCCAGCGGCTCGATGCGGCCTACCCCCGCCACCTCCTGCGCGCTCACCGGCTGCTGCGGCACATGCTGGTGAGGCACCACGATCTCCGCCGTGCTGCCGTCCACCCGCCAGGAGACGTCCGTGACTTCCTTGCCGTTCTTCGTGACACGCAGTTCCACCTCGATGGGAACCGCCTTTTTGAACGCGGTGACCGGGCCTTCGGTCTCGGTCCGGCGGTAGACACTGTGACCGGACGCGAAGGCCGTCTTGTCGGTGCTTCCCGTCATCACCTTGACGACTATCTTGGGAAAGTCGATCCCGAAGACCTTCTTCACCTTGATACGCAGGTTGACGGCGCCCTCGAAGCCGAACCCCTTGAGGGTCGTCCACCCGGTGGTCACTCCGGTCCCCGTGGTCCTGCGTTCGTTCACCGTCATGGGAAACTCATCGACCTTGTTCAGCGCGCCGAGGGTGCCGCGGGCCGAAACCTCGATGTGGTGGTCACCGGCCGTGGCCCGGTAGTGGATCCCGTTCAGGAGATGGGTGAAGTCGCCTTCCAGGGCGGGACGACCGAAATTTTTGTCGAGATCTTGGCGGACCTGCCGTAGCGCATCCTGCGGAAGATCAGGTGCAGCCTTGATGAGGGCGTCATGGATTTCCGTGACGAGGTGCTGGCCTCCGGTCAGGCGGGTCAGTGTGCCCAGTCCCGGTCCACGTCCGGCGGCCAGCATCGGCGGCTCCTGCGGATGGGGCTCGTACGCCGTGCGCGGGTCTCCGCCGTGCGGCTGAACGGGCTCGGTGTGCGGGATGGCGAACTCCTCCCGCACCTTCGCAAGCTCCTCCCGTATCTCGGCGAGCTCCCGCGACTGGGCGGATTCCTGCTGCGGAGGGGTCAGCTCCTTGCCGAAGACGTCACGCTCGAATCCGTCCGCCTCGCGCACCGGTAGCCCCATTTCCATCCGCACGTCGACATCGAAGGCCCCCAGCTTCTCCGTGGCGACGTGCAGCCGCACCACTGCGTCATAGAGCACGACGTCGGTCTTTTCGAGGAAATTCACCTTCGGCAGGTCTGCCTGAGACGTCGCTATGGAGTGCGCCTTTCCGACCTTGAGGCTGCCACCGGCCCTTGCGACGATCTTGTCGGTGGTGCCTACGTCGAGCTTGAAACCGACCAGCGCGGTCCCCGTGTTGCCTTCCTGGCTCGTCGAGCTCCCGGCCGTACGCCGCCCCAGATCGGGACGGATGGCTGTCGCGGTCGGCGCTTCCCTGCTCCCCGCCACGGGCTCCATCCGCAAGATGCTGGAGGTGACGCGGAAGGAATCTTCGGTGGAGTGGAACCGAGAGGTCGTGTACCGCACCGCCTCGGAGGCGGATCCGCTCGTCAGCCACCACTGGCTGCGGTTCTTCATCGCCTGCTCGCTGTGCACGGTGGACATGAGGTCATCAACGATCTTGACGATCTGGTGCGACGGCACGCCCGCCTCCACCAGCCGGCGCTGCACCGCCAGCGTCAACGGCAGGGTCTCCACCGCGGTGATGAGAACGCCGTAATCCGGTATCTTCCGGGCCGCGCCGGCCGGGACCTCGTGCCGGGGGAGAGCCGGCGGACCGCTGCCGGGGGTGAGCGGCCCCACCCGGCTGAACTCCGCGGGGAAGGGCACGACCACCGAAAGCTCGGGAATGACGGCGCCGTAGGGTATCTCCACTCCGTTGCGGTAGATCCCGAGGGACAGCCCCGCCTCGAAGAAGTCGTGCTTGAAGATGACCGTCTTGCGGCCGCTCATGATGTCGGTGCCGTTCGACTCGCTCATGCGTGACGAGTGCCTGACCCCGAGGCTGGGCAGACCGAGTGCCTCCACCTCGTCCGAGGTGTCCAGCATCCTCACGAGGCCACCGGTCAGCTCCGAATTGCGGACTCCGGAGTTTCTGCTATCCACGCCGTCACCGCCGAAGGAGACGGCATAGGGCCGGTGACCGGTCGGCTTCTCCATGGGAGAGAAGTCACGCAGCTCCGGCTTCAGATACACCACATCCTTGCCGACGCCCAACGCCGCGCCCTTCTGGAGCAGGTCGGTCCAGTTGTCCCGGTCGGCATCGGCCAGCCGTTCGGTGAGCCACGTCTTGATCGCGGTGCGGATCTCGGGACTGAGGTCGCCCCCGATGCCGTCCACCCACTTCTGCGCCACGGCCCCGGGATCCGCCGGGATCCGGACCTCATGCAGCGCCGTCTCTCCTAACGCGCCGATCTCCACGTATCTGGGCGGATGGATCGGCTGGGGAACCGTCGCGCTTTCCACCGTTTTCCCAGAACCCTCGATGGCGGATATGAGGCTCCCGGCAGCCCGCTCCTGTTGGGCGAGAGGAGCGTCACCGAGCGGAGCGGACCGGCCGGTGGGCGGCCTCTCCGGCGTGGCCTGCCGGACTGCGCCGCTCTGGAGTGGACCGTCCCCCGGTTTGTTGATGATCTCGTCGATGCTCGGACGCGGGGCAGGTGAGTGTTCAGGGCCGCGTGACAGGCTCGATGGAGCGCCCTGCGTTTCCCGCTGCTCGGCCCCGGCGTGCGGAGCGGACTGATCCGCCGAAGCGGCGGCGTCCGTCCGGGACTGGTCGTCATGAGGGACCGCCAGCACCGAGGGATACACCGGCAAGGGAGCCGAGTTGATCGGAGCACTGGCCCGGAGCAGCGCGGCGGTGGCGCCTCCGGCCTGGTCACCCGCAAGGCTCACCTCATTCGGCTGTCTGACGGCCACGGCGGCGCCGCGCGCCGTGTCACCGGGATCGGCGGGCAGGGGTGAGTCCTGACGTCGTACGACTTCGCCTCCGACCGCCTGCCCTGTACCGGCCGGCCGGTCGCCAGGGGCGGCGGGCAGGGGTGAGTCCTGACGTCGTACGACTTCGCCTCCGATCACCTGCCCTGTACCGGCCGGCCGGTCGCCGGGGCCGACGGGCTTCCCTCCGGAACCGCCCCCTTCCCCGGCGCCGCTCCCTCCGTGGCCGCCGTCGCCCTGGGGCGTCAGGGAGTGCGTGCCGGCCGGGTAGACCACGGTGCCGGCGTCGATGCGCACCGGTCCGAGCCGCGGGTCGGCCGCTGGGGCGTCCCGCATCACCGCGCTCGCCGACTCCGGGCGGCCCCCGTCCAGGGCGTGCCTGAGATGATCCAGCTGACCGGAAGCCCGGTCCGCGACGCCGGCCAGCGTCGTGTGTGCCGGTTGCACCGCGGTCCCGTGCCCGTCCGGCGTCGTGTGCGACGGCTGCACAGTGTTCCCGTGTGCCGGTTGCACAGCGGTTCCGGGTCCGTCCGGTGCTGTGGGCGATGCCTGATGCGCGTCTCCGTGCACGCTGGGCGCCGGACCCGGGTGGCGCCCAGCCTCACCGGTGTACGGGAAGGCCGGGTGGCCGCCGGACTCGGGGGACGGCGTGCCGTACGGGCCGGACCGATCGCCGGTCGTGGTCCCGCCGAGTTCGGCGGCGGCCAGCGGATGGTAGGTGACGCGGGCACCGGCCGGGATGTCCAGGCCTCCCGCGACTCCGGAGACGAAGGTGTAGAAGAGATGCGACGAATCGAGCTGGCCGCTCATCGCGAGCCCGGGAACGCCGCCCGCGGTGGCCGAGAGACCGCCCAGCAGGGCCCGCCCGTACAGGCTCTCCCCGACCGCCGCCACCTTGTCCCGCAGGGACAGTTCCGCCTTCGACGCCACGTATCGCACTTCCTGGGTGGCCAGGCGGCTGACGCCGAAGGCCGCCCCGGCGAACACCGCGCCGGAGAGGGCGCCACTGCCCACGGACAGCAGGAGCGAGCCGACATCGTAGTGCTCCCGATGCCCCCACTCTTTCTGCGCTTTCTGCACGCCGCCGTCCATAATGCCCATGATCGCGGCGAACTTCGCCATGTTGGCGAGCACCTGCCGCTTCAGCTCGTAGATCGACATCCTCGTGAGCAGAGTCTGCTCATGGATTGCGGCGAAGACGGCCGGGCCGTTGAAGTAGATCCACACCAGCACACGCGCGATGAAGACGGCGAGCATCGCCAGCGCAGCGTAGATCATCCACTGGGCGTGCTCCATCTGCACGCCGTACTCGCGGAGGTTCGCGGCCTCTGACCGGATCGCGTCCTCCAGCTGCTTCAGCAGCGCCCCGCCCGAGATGCCGGCGCTCGGGGCTCCGCCGGTGAGCTGCGCCAACGCTGCCTGGAAGGCGTCCTTCGCCTCACCCTTCCACTCGTGGTCACGCAGGGAGGCGAGCAGCCTGTCGGCGTCCTCGGCCTTGATCTCGGAGAGCACGTCGGCGAGCCGCTCCAGCACATCCGCCTCGCTGAAGATCCGGTCGACATCGACCTCGGGGAACGCCCCTCCCGCCAGGGCCGGTGCCAGGGGTTTGACCAGCTCGGGGACGAAATCGAGGTTCAGCCCCATCGGAGTGCACCCCGCCGCTCGGGCGAGGTGGCGGGCGCCGCCGTCATGGCTGCTTGCCGCGACCCTTCGGACGCGGCGTCGTGGCCTGTGCCAAGAAGGACGGGAAGTCGACTTCCTCGCCGAACAGGTCCTCGAAGGGGAGGTCCGCCGGCGCGAACGGCTGCATGGTTTCCTTCAGCTCGCCGGAGACCGTCCGGGTGGCCGCGCCGATCTGCTCGACGAGCGAGGCGGACAGCTCCGACGGGGACAGCTTCCGGTAGACCCGCGGATCGAAGTCGATCTTGCGCACGTCCCCGCGCGCACCCACGGTGACGGTCACCATCCCGTCCTTCGACGTGGCCGAGGCGGACACATCCCGGATCTTCTCGTGCATGTCCCGGATCTGTTCGGTCTGCCGGTTCACCTCCTGGACGAGCTGTTCAAGCACCGTCCAGGAATCGTCCATGCTCATGCTCATGCCCCCATGAGATGGATCGCCCTTGCCTGGGTCACATCAGGATTATCTTCCGCGCGTGAGAGTCGCGCGGCCGTTGTCGCCGGGGTCCCGGGTCGCCGCCAACGGTGATCTCCATGATCACTCGTGTTCCACCAGCTCATGACAGGGTGGGTCAGAGCGCCCGGGGGTCAAACCATGACTTATCTCTCATTTTCGGTTATTTCGCGTATGGTGCTGGCCTCGTCGCTCGTCCGGTAAACGGTGGCCGCGGTCCTGAGGTGGGGCTCCTGCGCACCGACCGCCTGGGTCAACAGGCCCAGGACCTCACCGATGGCGGTCAGCCGCCTCCCGCCTGACTCCCAGTAACGGTGAGCGTACTCGTCCCCGCCGAGCGCGGCCCGCACGGACTCCTTGGACTCCTCGAACCGGCCGTGCACGTCGGAAAGCCTGGTGGCCAGGTCGCCGACCCCATTGGCCAGACCGTGCAGGTGCCCGTCGCCGTAGGCGAAACCGTCGTATCTCACCGGGCCAACCTTAGTGACCGGCCCGAAGGTGCGGAGGGTCGGCTCACCTGTACGTCATGACCCCCCACCGGGAGATGGTGATCTGTCGGTTTTTCATCCCGTCAAATGTCAGTGACCCCCTATCAGTCTGTCGGTTTCAAGCACCGTCAAATGTCGGTTCGGCTTATGCTGGGCTCGACCGCCGCAGAGAGGAGCCACAGTGTCCGAGCTGGTCTCACGTCGTGTTACCGGCCATGCTGAGGAGTTCCTCGACGCCTTCAGAGTGGTGATCGTCAACGGGCCGAGGCAGTCGGGCAAGACCACTCTGCTTCAGCAGCTCAACGAGGGAAGAGAGGGGACGTATCTCACCCTGGACGACGGTTCGTTGAGATCGGCCGCCCAGGCCGATCCCGCTGTCTTCATCGCCGACGGGGCGCGCCCGATGATGATCGACGAGATTCAGCGAGGGGGAGACGACCTGATCCTGGCGATCAAGGCGGAGGTCGATCGGAGGACCGAGCGAGGGCAGTTCGTTCTGGCGGGTTCCACGCGGTTTCTGTCCACGCCGTCGTTGAGCGAGTCGCTTGCCGGGCGCGCGGGAATCCTTGAGGTCTGGCCTTTCGCACAGGAGGAGCTTGCCGGAACAGGTGAGTCCTTTCTCGTGACGGCCTTCGATGATCCTGAGGCGCTGCGGTCCTCAGCGCTCAGCGACTACAGCCGAAGGGACTACTTCGAACTGGTCTGCCGAGGTTTCTATCCGGAGGCAGTCGCGATGAGGTCAGAGTTCACTCGGGACAGGTGGTATCGGACCTATGTTCAGTCGGTCATCGACACCGACATCAGGGAGATGGCGCGAGTCGATGAGCCGAGCAGTCTCCGGCAACTGCTGAACCTCGCTGCGGCGAGTACGGCGCAGGAGCCGAACATGGTCAAGATCGGCAGTGATCTCCAGCTCCATCGGAGTACGGTCAACCGTTATATCGGCCTGTTGGAGACCGTCTTCCTGATCCGTCAGGTTCCGGCATGGTCTCGGAACCTTGTGGCCCGGGCGGTTCGCCGTCCCAAGCTGCACGTCACCGATACCGGCCTCGCCTCTCATCTGATCGGCGTCGACGCGGACGGCCTGGCTGCCAGGATCTCGCCCGCACGAGGCCCTCTCATCGAGTCGTTCATCGTCAACGAGATCGCGAAGCAGGCCACGTGGGCACCGTTCCGCGTCGGGCTCCATCACTGGAGGGTCAGCCAGGGAGCTGAGATCGACCTCATACTCGAACGGAATAACGGGCGGATCGTCGGCGTGGAGGCCAAAGCCACCGACTCCGTCAACAAGGATGACTTCAAGGGCCTTGTCGCTCTACGTGAAAGCCTCGGCGAGGATTTCGTCCACGGGTTCGTCTTCTACACCGGAGTAAGGTCGCTGTCTTTCGGTGACCGGCTGACGGCGTTGCCCCTCAGCGCTCTCTGGGACAGGTAGCGCTTCAAAGGTGACCATGCGGTCCCCACGTCGTACCGCGGTAAGGAGGCGTAGGGAGCGGAAATCGGGATGCCAGGGAGTGAAACCGGCGAGTACGCTGCGCGGGGACCTTTGGCGGGGAATCGCGGTGGCGCACGTTGAGATCGGGCAGCCCACTTGCAACCTATGACCCCCATGAACTCCAGTGGTTCGATCAGCCCGATACGGGTTTCGTCCTTCACGACCGAGAAAGCCGCGCCTGCCCGGTGGCGGTGATCCCGCGTTCGGCCGGAACAGGGTCGTACGCTGCGATTATGGGCGCGATGCGGGAGGAACTCCATCTGCTGGTGGACGAGTTGCCGGAGAGCCGGGTGTTGCCGGTGCTCGCGCTCGTCAGAGAGAACGTGTCGTCATCCCGTCGGCGTGAGAAGGCCGCGGTGGCTCTGGAAGGCATCCGTAACCGGATGCGAGGGGTGACCGGGGTGGACGAGGAGTTGGACCGGCTCCGGGACGAGCCACGTGGCTGACGCCTACGTCGTCGACACCGGTGTCTTCTGCGTTGGTTCGTCGATCAGCCTGGGTTCGAGCATGCCCGTGAGATCCAGGAGGCCTTCCTGGACGATCTCGTCGGGTTGGAGACGGCGGACTTCGCCCGGATCGAGGTGGCCGGGGTGCTGCGGAAGAAGGGGCTTCTGGCGGGCCGCCTGACGGCGGAGGAGTTCGTAATGGCCGTACGTGTCATCGACGATCTCGGCGTGACGGTTCATCCGATCGGTGCCGACCATCTGGAGCGGGCTGCCGGGCTGGCCGTACGGCTGACGTTGCGCATGTACGACGCCGTCTTCGCCCAGTTGGCACTCGATCGTGGAGTCCCCCTGCTCGCGACGGATGCCAAGCTCTGTCACGCGGTCGAAGGTGTGGTGAAGACCGAACTACTCCGAGGCGTGGGAGAGATCTGACCTCACCCGGTCACCGAGGTCGATCGTGAAGCCGGCGTCTTGTCGGTCACGGGCTCGGGTCCGGTGTGGTCGTGCGGCGCTGTGACGGCGGAAATCGAAATGTCCGGGAGACCGGTTCGCGGGTACCCTGCGCGAGGACCTAAGAAGGGAATCGCGGTGGCGCACGTTGAGGTCGGGCATCTGACATACGTACTGCCGGATGGGCGGCCGTTGCTGGACGACGTGTCCTTCCGGATCGGCGAGGGTGTCAAGGCCGCGCTCGTCGGGCCCAACGGAGCGGGCAAGACGACGCTGATGCGGCTGATCGCGGGGGACCTGCAGCCGGTCGACGGGAGCGTCGCCAGCTCCGGCGGACTGGGGATCATGCGCCAGTTCATCGGCAGCATCCGCGACGGGCGGACGGTGCACGACCTGCTGGTCGGCGTCGCCCCCGAGCGCGTACGGCAGGCGGCCGAACGGCTCGACTCCGCCGAGCTCGTGATGATGGAGCGCGAGGACGAGAAGGCCCAGATGCGCTACGCGCAGGCCATCACCGACTACACCGACGCGGGCGGCTACGACATCGAGGTGCTCTGGGACACCTGCACGATGGCCGCGCTCGGCATGCCGTACGACGACTGCAAATACCGTGAGGTCAACACGCTGTCGGGCGGTGAGCAGAAGCGGCTGGTGCTGGAGGCGCTGCTGCGCGGGCCGGACCAGACGCTGCTGCTGGACGAGCCGGACAACTACCTGGACGTGCCGGGCAAGCTCTGGCTGGAGCAGGCCCTGCGTGAGACGCCCAAGACGGTGGTGCTGGTCAGCCACGACCGGCAGCTGCTGGCCAACGCGGCCGACCGGATCGTCACCGTCGAGTCAGGCAGCGTCTGGATCCACGGCGGGGGGTTCACCACCTACGCCCAGGCCCGCAGGGACCGCAACGAGCGCCTCGACGAGCTGAAGAAACGCTGGGACGAGGAGCACGCCAAGATCAAGCGACTGGTCCTCATGCTCAAGCAGAAGGCCAAGTACATGGACACCATGGCCGCCGCCTACCACTCGGCCCAGACCCGGCTGCGCAGGTTCGAGGAGGCCGGACCGCCGGAGGCGGCGCCCAAGGAGCAGTTCATCAACATGCGGCTCAAGGGCGGCCGGACCGCCAAGCGCGCGGTGATCTGCGAGGGGCTGGAGCTCACCGGGCTCATGAAGCCGTTCGACCTGGAGATCTGGTACGGCGAGCGGGTCGCGGTGCTGGGCTCCAACGGCTCCGGCAAGTCGCACTTCCTGCGCCTGGTCGCCGGGGAGGACGTCCGGCACACCGGTGTGTGCCGGCTCGGCTCCCGGGTCGTCCCCGGTCACTTCGCGCAGACCCACGCCCGCCCCGAGCTCGTCGGCCGGACGCCCTGCGAGATCGTCATGACCGAGCACGCCCGGCTGAAGAACGAGGCGATGAAGGCGCTCTCCCGCTACGAGCTGGCCGGGACCATCGCCGAGCAGCGGTTCGAGACGCTGTCCGGCGGTCAGCAGGCGCGGCTGCAGATCCTGCTGCTCGAACTGTCCGGCACCACGCTGCTCCTGCTGGACGAGCCGACCGACAACCTCGACCTGGCCAGTGCCGAAGCGCTGCAGGAGGGGCTCAACGCCTTCGACGGCACCGTGGTCGCGGTCACCCACGACCGCTGGTTCGCCGACGACTTCGACCGCTATCTCGTTTTCGGTGCGGATGGAAAAGTGTACGAATCGCCCGAACCGGTCTGGGACGAGGCCAGGGTGGCCCGGGTGCGTTAAAGAGTCCGCCCGACCTGGGCGTGTCCGCTGGAGAGGGTCGCGTTCACGGGTTATCACCACTAGGTGACGTACAGCACCCGAATCGTCGGCGTTCTCGCCCTGCTCCTCCTCGCCGGATGCTCCAGCCCCGAGCAGGAGCAGGTCGCCGCGCTCAAGCCGCTCTCGGTCGTGGAGGAGGCATCCTCCATTCTCAAGGGAAATGACGGATATGTGGTGAACTGGGCGGGGGTGCTGGCCAACAGCAACCCGTGGCACTTCGGCGAGCACGTGGTGGCCACGGTGACCGCCAAGGACGCCAACGGCAAGGAGGTCGTCCGGATGGAACAGCCGCTGGACGCCGTGCCGCCCGCCGGCTCGCTCTCCTTCACCGGCCAGGTGGTCGCCACCGAGAAGCCGGCCAAGGTGAGCATCCAGTACCGCCCGGCCGAGTGGCGCCTGGCCGGCCGGATCGTCTCGGCCTTCGCCCCGTTCCCCATCTCGGACGTGCTGACCGAGGGTAAGAGCGACAGTTACCTGATCACCGGGTATGTCGGCACGCCGTACCGGCTGCCGGCCAGCAGCCTCGCGGTCACCGCGCTGCTGCGGGACAAGAGCGGGAAGTTGCTCGGGGGTGGGAGCACGTTCGTGGACGACGTCCGGGTGGGGGGCAAGCGCCGCTTCATCATGAACATCGAGAGCGTGCCGGACGCCAAGAGGATCGCCAAGGCCGACCTGGTCGCGCGCACCTGGGGGTCGAGCAGCCGTCCCTACGAGGAACTGGCCCTCGGGGGCATCGTCCAGGAGCGCACGGTCAAGCCGACCACGGCTCCGTTCGCCAAGGACCGGGGCAGCCAGTCCGTGGCGGCCGGCGCCGTCCGGCCGTAGCCGCATCTCCCGCGGGTGCCCTGCGGTGCCCGCCCTCCCGCGGGTGCCCTGCCGTAGTCGCACCTCCCACGGGTGCCTTGCGAAGGGCCCGTCGCTGTGCCCACGGCCACCGCATCCGCCGTGAAGGCCGCGCACCGGCCGTGCCCGGATACGGAGGCATGGCCTAAAGCTGCCCCCACCTGTACTGATCACGTTATGTGAGTTACATGTGTGCGAAGAGTGACTAAGGGGAATCCTGAGTTAGATCATTCGTCACAGAATGACATGCAGTGACATGTGATGGTTCGGGAGGCAATGGAATGCAGTCCGTGGAAAAGTGCGGTCGCACCGGCGTGGTGGTGGGCCTGGTCTGCTGCCTGGTCACCGGAGTGGCCGCCCCGGCGGTCGCCATGCGGGACCGGCTGGGCCCCTCGCGCGAGGAGGTCGCCAGAGCCCGGTCAAAAGCCGTCGAGCGGGGTAAACAGCTGGGCGAGACCACGGCCCTGCTGGCGAAGGCGCGGACCACGCTCGGGAAGCTGACCGGCGAGGCCAGGAAGCTGGTCGAGGTGTACAACCGCGAACGGATCAAGGCGGCCCGTGCCGAGGAGCTTCTCCGGAAGGAGAAGGAGTCGATCCCCGCAACCGGGACGGCGGAGGCCCGTCGGCTGGTGGCGTTCGCCACCCCGGGCGGCGGGGCCACCGCGATCCCGCTCCAGCCGGGCGGCCGGGCCACCGTGATCCCGTTCCAGGCCGCCGACGGTGCGGCCGTGATTCCGTTCCAGGCCGCCGGCGGCGCGGCCGCGATTCCACTCCAGACCACCGGTGGCACGCTCTTCCACGACGGAGAGACGGTCGCAGGCTCCGCCCGGACGGCGCCGGGCGTCCTCGCGCAGGGTGTCGCGCTGGGTGCCGCGCAGGCGGTCATGGTGCGTTCCCCCGTCCAGGCCGCGATGGACGTCAAGGCGGGTTCCCCCGTCCAGGCCACGATGGACGTCAAGGTGAGTGCTCCCGTCCAGGCCGCGATGGACATTTTGCAGGCCCGGCGGCTCCACGCGGAGGCCGCCTACGCCGCGCAGCGGGAAGCGGCGGAGCGGGCGGCCACCGCGGAGCGGGCGGCCAAGGAGGCCGTGGCCGGGCAGACCGCGGAGATCAAGCGGATCGTCGCGGAGAAGGCGCGGCTGGAGCGGCGGGTGAAGGCGGACACGAGCGCCGCCGACCGGCTCGCCGGCAGGCGGCAGGCCGTACGCAAGTGGTCCAGGATCGCCCGCCAGCGCGCCCGGATGGGGAATCGGCGGAGTTCGGCGGTCGCGAGGAAGAGGGCCAGGTTCGTGGCGGCCCGCAGGCAGGCCGGGTCGACCTGGCAGGCCGCCCGGGGCGACATCGCCGCCGACTGGGCGCTCACCCAGCTTGACAAGCCCTACGTGTGGGCGGCCACCGGGCCGCTCGGCTACGACTGTTCGGGGCTGACCATGCAGGCCTGGGCCCGGGCCGGGGTCAGGATCGACCACTGGACGGGCACCCAGTGGACCTCCGGGCAGCACGTGCAGATCACCCGGCTCCGCCGCGGAGACCTGCTGTTCTTCGGCACGGGTGCCCGCAGCCCGGGTGACATCACCCATGTGGGGATCTACATCGGCAGGGGGCTGATGGTGCACGCTCCGCAGACCGGGGACGTGGTGCGGGTCGCGCCGATATGGCGCGGAGACCTCATCGGTGCGACCCGTCCGACGTGAGGCTCAGTGCTCGTGCTCCTTGGCACGCTCGACGGAGCGGACGATCTCCTCCTCGGCCTCGATCCGGCCCACCCAGTTGGCGCCCTCGACGGACTTGCCGGGCTCCAGGTCCTTGTAGACCTCGAAGAAGTGCTGGATCTCCAGGCGGTCGAACTCCGCCACGTGGTGGATGTCGCGAATGTGCTCCATCCGGGGGTCCGTGGCGGGGACACACAGGACCTTGTCGTCGCCACCCTTCTCGTCGGTCATGCGGAACATGCCGACGGCGCGGCACTTGATCAGGCAACCGGGGAAGGTCGGCTCCTGGAGCAGCACCAGGGCGTCGAGGGGGTCGCCGTCCTCACCGAGGGTGTTCTCGATGAAGCCGTAGTCGGCGGGGTACTGCGTGGACGTGAAGAGCATCCGGTCAAGCCTGATCCGGCCGCTCTCGTGGTCCACCTCATACTTGTTCCGTTGCCCCTTGGGAATCTCAACGAGAACGTCGAACTCCACCGCTGTTCCTCCGCTCAACCCCTCCGGGGACCCCGGCTGGGCGTTAGTGTCTCGTAAGCGTTAATACCTGTTGAAATACCGATTGATGAAAGGTCGGCGACGTCATGCTGCGCGAGCGGTGGGTGGCCTTGGTCACTCTCGTCTTGCTGCAACTTTTCGTCGTCGCGGCCGGGGTCCACCTCCTCACCAGCGATCTGCTGGTGGAGAAGGCGCCCGGATCGGCCGCTCCGGCGGAGCCGCCTCCCGTCCCGGTCGTCACCGCGGGTCCGGTGCTGGTCGCGGGGGGGAACGGACCTCTCCCCGCCAAGGGTACTTTGGCCGGGAGGCTCACCGAGGCGTTGGGGGACCCCGCACTGGGCGGGCACGTCGGCGCGGCGGTCATCGACGCGGCGACCGGCGCCGTGCTGTTCGGCAGCGGCGCGGACGACGGCATCACCCCGGCCTCCACCACCAAGATCGCCACCACGGTCGCCGCGCTCGCCTCCCTGGGGCCGGACACCCGGCTCCGCACCCGCGTGGTCCAGGGGTCAGCGCCCGGCTCGATCGTCCTGGTCGGCGGGGGCGACCCCACCCTGACGGCCCGCAAGCCGTCCGCGGTCCCCGCCTACCCCCAGCCGGCCTCGCTCGCCTCCCTCGCCCTGCGGACGGCCAGGGCTCTGAAGGCCGCCGGAACCACCAAGGTCACGGTGACCTACGACGACGGCCTTTACACCGGGCCGGCCATCTCCCCGACGTGGAAGCCCAACTACGTGCCCGACGGTGAGGCCGCCCCCATCACGGCGCTCACGGTCGACGAGGGCAGGGTCTCCCCCGACAGCCGCCAGCGGGTCGCCGACCCCTCCCGCACCGCGTACACCGCCTTCGTCTCGCTGCTGTCGAAGTACGGCGTGACGGTCTCCAAGTCGGGCGGCCGGTCCAGGGCGCCCGCCACCGCCCGGGAGATCGCCCGGGTCGAATCCGCACCCGTCTACGCCCTGGCCGAGCGGACGCTGACCCTGAGCGACAACGACATGGCGGAGGCCCTGGCCAGGCAGGTGGCCGTCAAGGAGGGCAAGCCCGCCTCCTTCGACGGGGCCGCCGCGGCCGTCCGTCAGGTGCTGACGCGGCTGAAGGCGGGCCAGGGCGTGCAGGTCTTCGACGGCAGCGGCCTGTCGCCCAAGAACCGCATCACCCCCGCGGGCCTGGCCCGGCTGCTGGCGGTGGCGGCCTCCCCGGCGAACCCCGCCCTGCACCCGATCGTCACCGGCATGCCCATCGCCGGGTTCACCGGCACCCTGGGCCACCGGTTCGGCAAGGACGACGCGGTCCACGGCCTGATCCGCGCCAAGACCGGCACCCTCAACGGGGTCAGCACGCTGGCCGGCCTGACGACCACGCAGGACGGCCGACTGGTCACGTTCGCTTTCATGGCCGACGACGTCCCACCCGGCTGGGGGAAGGCGGAGGCGGCCCTCGACAGGCTCGCCGCCGTCGTCGCCGCGAGCTGATCGGCGTGCTCGGAGCGCGCGACTCGGAAGGAGAGCACGTACGGTGGACGGTATGCAGGTGATCGACTGGGATCTCGCCGTGACAACCGGAACGCGCCTGGTGCGCCCCGGACCGCAAGTGAGCCGAGAGGAGGCCCGGCAGGCCGTCGCAGAGTTGCGACAGCTCTCCCGTGAGGCCGAAGGGCATGTCCGCGAGTTCACCCGGATCGACACCGAGACCGCTCCGGAACCCGCCACCATCGTCGACCGGCCCGGCTGGATCAAGGCCAATGTCGAGGGCTTCCGGGTGGTCCTGGAGCCGTTGACCGAGCGGATGGCCGCGCGCAGAGATCAGGCGCCGGCGATCGTGTCCGCGGTGGGCTCACGCATCACCGGGGTCGAGGTCGGCGCCGTGCTGGCCTTCCTCGCCTCCCGCGTCCTCGGACAGTACGAGCTGTTCCTGCCGCCCGACCCCTCGGGCCAGTCGGCCGTCGGCCGCCTCACCCTGGTCGCGCCCAACATCGTGCACGCCGAGCAGGAGCTCAACGTCCATCCGCGCGACTTCCGCCTCTGGGTCTGCCTGCACGAGGAGACCCACCGCGTGCAGTTCACCGGCGTCCCCTGGCTGCGTGACTACGTCCGCTCCCAGATGACCGAGTTCCTGCTCGCCTCCGACATGGATCTGCCCGTGCTGCTGGACCGGCTCCGCTCAGCCGCCGACGCGGTCGCCGACGCCGTCCGGGGCGGCGAGGGCAACCTGATCGACGCGATCCAGACCCCCGAGCAGAAGGAGATCCTCGACCGGATCACCGCGGTGATGACCCTGGTCGAGGGCCACGGCGACTACGTCATGGACGCGGTGGGCCCCTCGGTGGTCCCCTCGGTCGCCGACATCCGGGCCAAGTTCCACCACCGCCGGGAGGGGGGATCCCGTCTCGACCGCACGGTCCGCAAGCTGCTCGGCATCGACCTCAAGATGAAGCAGTACGCCGAGGGGTCCGCCTTCGTCCGCACCGTCGTCGACCGCGTGGGCATGGACGGCTTCAACAGGGTCTGGACCTCTCCCGAGACGCTCCCCACCCAGGACGAGATCAGCAGCCCCGACCGCTGGATCGACCGGGTGATCGGCGCCCCGGCCCTTCCCTCGGCTCCGACCGACAGCCCGACCAGCCCGGCCGCCAACACGACCGACAGCCCGCCCGGTAACGCGGCCGACAGCCCGACCAGCGCGGCCGCCAACGCGGCCGACAGCCCGACCAGCGCGGCCGCCAACGCGGCCGACAGCCCGACCAGCGCGGCCGCCAACGCGACCGACAGCCCGACCAGCCCGACTGGCAACGCGGCCGACAGCGCGACCGAGGCCGGCGGCACCACGGACTGAGGTGGAGGCGGGACAATGGCGGGCATGGGTCCGCCTCCCGCCGTCGCCGACGTCCGCCGTGCCGTACGGCACGCCCTGGACGATGTGCAGCCCGGCGCCCTCGTGCTGGTCGCGTGCAGCGGTGGCGCCGACTCCCTGGCGCTCGCGGCCGGGTTGGGGTTCGTGGCGCCCCGTGCCGGGCTCCGCGCCGGCCTGCTGACGGTCGACCACGGTCTTCAGCCGGGCTCCGCGGACCAGGCCGCCGACGTCGTACGGCTCGCGGCCACCCTCGGGCTCGTCCCCGCCGAACCGCTGAGTGTCTCCGTGGGGGTCCTCGGCGGCCCCGAGGCGGCGGCCAGGCAGGCACGGTACGCGGCGCTGTCGGAGGCCGCGGGGAGGCTGGGGGCGGTGGCCGTGCTGCTCGGGCACACCAGGGACGACCAGGCCGAGACCGTGCTGCTCCGGCTGGCCCGGGGGAGCGGCACGCGGTCGCTGGCGGGGATGCCCGCGCGGACGGGGCTCTACCGGCGCCCGCTGCTGGAGCTCGGCCGCCGGACGACCGTGGCGGCCTGCGCGGCGCTCGGGCTCTCTCCGTGGGAGGACCCGCACAACCTCGACCCCCGCTACACCCGTGTCCGGGTCCGCGACCGGCTGCTGCCCGCCCTGGAGGACGAGCTCGGTCCCGGGGTCGCCGAGGCGCTCGCCCGGACCGCGGCCCTGTGCCGGGACGACGCCGACGCCCTCGACGGCTGGGCCGAGGAGGTCTACGCGCGGACGGTCGTCACCGATTCAGCTTTAAGCGATATCAGGGCGGTGACGGTGGCCGTACCAGCACTGGAGAACCTGCCCGCCGCGGTGCGGCGGCGGGTGTTGCGGCGGGCCGCGATCGAGGCGGGAGCCCCGGCGGGCACGCTCGCCGCGTCGCACGTCCGCCAACTGGACCGGCTCGTCACCGACTGGCACGGACAGCGGCGGATAGAGGTCCCCGGGGGGGTTGGGGCGGTCCGCCGGTATGACACCCTGATACTCGCCAGACAGTCAGTCAGCCCCGTCTCGTAAGGAAATCCCAGGTGGACGCAGCCGACATGGGCAAGGACATCTCCAAGGTCCTCATCCCGGAGGAAGAGCTCCAGGCCAAGATCAAGGAGATCGCGAGCCGGATCGACGAGGATTACGCGGGCAAGGACCTGCTGATCGTCGGTGTCCTCAAGGGGGCGGTCATGGTCATGGCCGATCTGGCCAGGGCCCTGCACCTGCCGGTTCAGATGGACTGGATGGCCGTCTCGTCCTACGGCGCGGGCACCAAGTCCTCGGGCGTCGTACGCGTCCTGAAGGACCTGGACACCGATATCGCCGGCCGCCACGTGCTGGTCGTCGAGGACATCATCGACTCCGGACTGACCCTGTCGTGGCTGGTGCACAACCTGAAGTCGCGGAATCCGGCCTCCGTGGAGATCTGCGCCGCGCTGCGCAAGCCGGACGCGGTCAAGGTGCCGATCGACGTGAAATACGTCGGGTTCGACATTCCGAATGAGTTCGTCATCGGTTACGGCCTCGACTACGCAGAGCGATACCGCAATCTTCCTTTCATCGGGACCCTTGCCCCGCACGTATATGGAGCGGGCTGAAAAGTACGCCCTGCGCGAAGCGCACCCTCCACAGGAGGCGACATTGGTCATACCGGCGGGGAACACCGGCCTACTTGACGTACGTTGGTAGGGCAAAGCCGGTAACGCCTGGGCGGTTACTCCGCGCGGCACACCGGTGTACCTTCGGACTCCGAAGAGATGACCTTCAGGGGCATCTCCGGGGAGTCAGTTGGAGCGGTTAGGGATACCGCGAACCCCGGGTTCGCCCGGGGTGCCAGGCCTTGGTCAGGAAGGGACGGGCCCGCCGGGGTTCCGCATCGGATGGATCTCAAGCGATTTACACGTGGGCCACTGCTGTGGATCCTGGGCATCGTCGTACTGCTCCTGCTCGTCACCACGATGTGGGGCGGCGACAGCAACTACGAGAAGACCGACACCTCGAAGATCGTCAGTTTGATCGACGAGGGCAAGGTCTCCAACGCCACGATCATCGACAAGGATCAGCGCATCGAGGTCACCACGACCGACGGCAAGCGCTACTACTCCGCGTGGGTGACCGGGCAGGGCGTTCAGCTCGCCGACCGGCTCCAGACCGCCGCCAAGGCGCAGAAGCTGAGCAAGGGCTACACCGTCGACGTGCCGAGGGACAGCTTCCTCCTCAGTCTTCTGGTGAGCTTCCTGCCGATCGTCGTCATCGTGCTGCTCCTCCTGTTCGTCATGAACCAGATGCAGGGCGGCGGCTCCCGGGTGATGAACTTCGGGAAGTCGAAGGCCAAGCTCATCACCAAGGACACGCCGAAGACCACCTTCGCCGACGTCGCAGGCGCGGACGAGGCCATCGAGGAGCTCCAGGAGATCAAGGAGTTCCTGCAGGCCCCGGCCAAGTTCCAGGCGATCGGCGCGAAGATCCCCAAGGGCGTCCTGCTCTACGGCCCGCCCGGAACCGGCAAGACCCTGCTCGCCAGGGCCGTCGCCGGTGAGGCCGGCGTGCCGTTCTACTCGATCTCCGGCTCCGACTTCGTCGAGATGTTCGTCGGTGTCGGCGCCTCGCGGGTCCGCGACCTGTTCGAGCAGGCCAAGACGAACGCACCGGCGATCATCTTCATCGACGAGATCGACGCGGTGGGCCGTCACCGCGGCGCCGGTCTCGGCGGCGGGCACGACGAGCGCGAGCAGACGCTGAACCAGCTCCTCGTCGAGATGGACGGCTTCGACGTCAAGGGCGGCGTGATCCTGATCGCCGCGACCAACCGGCCCGACATCCTGGACCCGGCGCTGCTCCGCCCGGGCCGCTTCGACCGGCAGGTCACCGTCGACCGCCCCGACCTGGAGGGCCGCAAGGGCATCCTCCGGGTGCACGGCCGCGGCAAGCCGTTCGCCGAGGGCGTCGACCTCGACGTCATCGCCCGCCGGACGCCCGGTTTCACCGGTGCCGACCTGGCCAACGTGATCAACGAGGCCGCGCTGCTCACCGCCCGCGCGGACCAGAAGCTGATCTCGATGGAGATGCTCGAGGAGTCGATCGACCGGGTGATGGCGGGGCCGGAGCGCAAGTCCCGCGTCATGTCGGACCAGGAAAAGAAGATGATCGCGTACCACGAGGGCGGTCACGCCCTGGTCGCGCACGCGCTGCCCAACTCCGACCCGGTTCACAAGATCACGATCCTGTCCCGCGGCCGTGCCCTCGGTTACACGATGACGCTGCCGATGGAGGACAAGTTCCTCGCGACCCGCTCGGAGATGATGGACCAGCTCGCGATGCTGCTGGGCGGTCGCACGGCGGAGGAGCTCGTGTTCCACGAGCCGACCACCGGTGCCTCCAACGACATCGAGAAGGCCACCTCCATCGCCCGCCGCATGGTCACCGAGTACGGCATGAGCGAGCAGCTCGGCGCCCGCAAGTTCGGCTCCGGCAACGCCGAGGTCTTCCTCGGCCGTGAGATGGGTCACGAGCGCGACTACTCCGAGAAGATCGCTTCCACGATCGACGAGGAGGTGCGCCGCATGATCGAGGCCGGCCACGACCAGGCCTGGGAGATCCTCGTCGAATACCGCGACGTGCTGGACAACCTCGTGCTGGAGCTCATGGAGAAGGAGACCCTCTCCCGCGACCAGGTGCTGCAGATCTTCGCGCCGGTGGTCGTCAGGGAGAAGCGCCCCTCCTACTCCGGTTACGGCAAGCGGCTCCCCTCGGACCGCCCGCCGATCCTGACCCCGAAGGAGCAGTCCGGCAACGGCGCGCTCCCCGCGGGTACGAGCCACGCGGACTCCGTGCCCAGGGACGGTAACTGAGCGTGAGTGCCAAGCCGTTGGAGGTCGACTCGGCCCGGATCGAGAAGGCCGTTCGCGAGATTCTGCTCGCGATCGGTGAGGATCCGGACCGGGACGGTCTGCAGGACACCCCGGCCCGCGTCGCCCGCGCCTACGCGGAGCAGTTCGCCGGGCTAGGGCAGACCCCGGAAGACGTGCTGACCACGGTCTTCGACGTCGATCACGACGAGATGGTGCTCGTCCGCGACATCGAGGTCTACTCCACCTGCGAACACCACCTGGTGCCGTTCCACGGCGTCGCCCACATCGGCTACATCCCGAACGAGAAGGGTCAGGTCACCGGCCTGTCCAAGCTCGCCCGGCTCATCGACGTCTACGCCCGCCGCCCTCAGGTGCAGGAGCGGATGACCTCCCAGGTCGCCGACGCGCTCATGAGGGTGCTGGAGCCTCGCGGGGTCATCGTCGTGGTCGAGTGCGAACACCTCTGCATGACCATGCGCGGTGTCCGCAAGCCCGGAGCCAAGACCATCACCTCGGCCGTGCGCGGTGACTTCCGCAAGAGCGACAAGACCCGCGCCGAAGCGATGGCACTCATCCTCCGCTGAGTCCGAGCCGAGTCGTTGCCCGCAGACATCTGCCCTGTTCCGGGCCGCTACGGCGGCCCGGGCAGGGTTTCTGCGTTATGCCACGATCCGAAAACCCTCCAGGCTCGCCGTGCTCGGGCTAATATCTCCACACTTGCCAAGTCCGGCAGGATCCGAACGCTCTCCGATCAGCTGACCGGGACAGATAAGGGCGGGAAGATTGGTTATGGCACAAGCTGCACCCGCAGGATGGGCGAAGAGCGCGCAACGCCTAGGCTTATCCGCATGACTACGTGGAATGTGCCTGGCATGCCCGATGAGGGCCGATGCCTGGTTATGGGCGTGGTCAACGTGACCCCCGACTCGTTCTCCGACGGCGGCCGGTGGTTCGACCCGGCGACAGCCGTACGGCACGGCCTGGAGCTGGTCGAGCAGGGCGCCGACATCGTCGATGTGGGCGGTGAGTCCACCAGGCCCGGGGCGGCGCGGGTGTCGCTTGAGGAGGAGCTGGCCAGGGTCGAACCGGTCATCAGGGAGCTGAGCCGGGAAGGTGTCACGGTCAGTGTCGACACCATGCGGGCCGAGGTGGCGCAGGCGGCCGTGGCGGCCGGTGCGAAGCTGGTCAACGACGTCAGCGGCGGCCTGGCCGACCCGGCGATGCCACGGGTCGTCGCCGAGTCCGGAGTGACGTACGTGGTGATGCACTGGCGGGGGCACAGCCACGCCATGAACAGCAGGGCGGTCTACGGCGACGTCGTGACCGAGGTGCGGGAGGAGATCTCCAAGCGGATCGCCTCCGTGCTCGCCGAGGGGGTGTCCGAAGATCAGATCGTGCTGGACCCTGGACTGGGCTTCTCCAAGAACCCCGAGCACAACTGGGCTCTGATCGCGGGGATCGACCGGCTCGCCGAGCTGGGCTACCCGCTCATCATCGGGGCCTCGCGGAAGCGTTTCCTGGGCCGGCTGCTCGCCGACCCGGACGGTACGCCGCGCCCTTTCAGTCGTAGTGACGACGCCACGCTCGCCGTGACCGCCCTTGTCGCAGAGGCCGGGGCATGGTGCGTGCGGGTGCACAACGTAGGCCCGAACGCGGACGCCGTCCGTGTGGCTGCCGCAGTTCAGGGAGCGAGAGCATGAGCGTCGACACCACCGCCGTCGAGACGGTCAACCAGGCGTTCTACACCGCGATCGAGAACGCCGACCTCGACCGGATGACCGAGATCTGGGCTGAGGAGATCGACGGAGAGCAGGTGAGCTGCGTGCACCCTGGATGGCCGATCGTGAACGGCCGGCAGGAGGTGCTGCGCTCCTGGGCGCTCATCATGGCCAACACCCCCTACATCCAGTTCGTGCTGACCGACGTCCGGGTCATGGTCCTGGGCGACGTCGCCGTGCTCACCTGTGAGGAGAACATCCTCACCGCGGGCGACGAGGGCGACTCCAGCTTCGCCGCGGGCAAGGTGGTGGCCAGCAACACCTTCATCAGGACGTCGGCGGGATGGCGGCTCTGGCTGCACCACGGCTCGCCGGTGCTGCAAGGCGACGAGGAAGAGGAGGAGGAGGCCGCGTGACGGACCGGATCACGGTGAAGGGTCTGCGGGCACGGGGACGGCACGGCGTACTGGCCGCCGAGCGTGAGCTCGGCCAGGAGTTCGTCGTCGATGCCACGCTCTTCCTCGACACGGCGCCCGCCGCGGCCGACGACGACCTCACCCGGACCGTGCACTACGGCGAGCTGGCCCAGGACCTGGTCAAGGTCGTGGAGGGCGAGCCGGTCGATCTGATCGAGACGCTGGCCCAGCGCCTGGCGGACGTCTGCCTGGCCCGCGAGCAGGTCCTGTCGGCGGAGGTGAGTGTGCACAAACCGTCTGCGCCGATCCCCCTACCGTTCGACGACGTGATCGTGACGATCACCCGGAGCCGGACATGAGGGTCGTGCTGGCGCTCGGCAGCAATCTGGGTGACCGGTTCGACACGTTGCAGGGCGCACTCGACTCCCTCTTCGACGCGCCCGGCCTCGACTTCGTCGCCGTGTCACCGGTCTACGAGACCGAGCCGGTCGGCGGTCCCGAGCAGGGACCGTACCTCAACGCGGTGGTGATCGCGCAGACCACCACCGTGGAGCCCCGGGCGCTCCTCGAACGCGCTCTGGGCGTGGAGAACGCCTTCGGCCGGGTCCGTACCGAGCGCTGGGGAGCGCGCACCCTGGACGTCGACCTGATCACGGCGGGGGACATCGTCTCGGACGACCCCGAGCTGACGCTGCCGCACCCCAGGGCGCACGAGCGCGCGTTCGTGCTGGTGCCCTGGTTGCAGGCCGACCCCGACGCGACACTGTCCGGTCGGCGGGTCGCCGACCTCCTGGCCGGGCTCGATCAGGACGACGTACGGCTCCGCGCCGACCTGACGTTGCAGAGGCCCGTGTGAAGCCCACCCGTCCGGGCGTGCTCGTCGGTCTTGTCGTCGTGTTCGCGGTCGTCACCTGGGCTCTGCTGAGGCCCCTCTACTCATCCCTGCCGACCATGCCGTGGACCGCGACCCCCACGGTGCTGCTGCTGGCGATCGGTGAGATCTACACCGGCTGGATGACGAAGGCCAGGATCGAGCGCAGGGGTGACACCAAGCCCGTCGAGCCGCTGGCCGTGGCGCGGCTGGCCGCCCTCGCCAAGGCCTCCGCGTACGGCGGGGCGATCTTCGGCGGCCTCTTCGCCGGATTCGCCCTCTACACCGCCGACATGCTGGAGCAGAGCATCCCCCAGCGCGACTTCTTCAGCACCGGAGGCTCGTTCCTCGGCTGTGTGGTGCTGATCTGCGCCGCCCTCTACCTGGAGCACTGCTGCAGGGTGCCGAAGGACCCCGAAGAGGATCGCCAGGTCCCTGGCGCGATGTGAACGGCCGCCGGCCGGGGGCGTTCCTCGATGTCCCACCGGTGCGGATGTCGCAGGAGGCCGCGTCCCACCGGTGCGGATGCCACAGGGGGCCGTGTCCCGCCGTGGTCCGGATGCCACAGGGGAGCCGCCCCACCACCGTGTCCGGCTGTCCGGTCAGGACGGTGTGCCCTGCCGTCCGCTTCCGCTACTTGTCGATGTCGCCCACGACGAAGAACATCGATCCCAGGATGGCGACCATGTCGGCCAGCAGGTTGCCCGGGAGCATCTCGCGCAGCACCTGGACGTTGTTGTAGGAGGCCGAGCGGAGCTTCAGCCGCCAGGGGGTCTTCTCGCCGCGGGAGACCAGGTAGTAGCCGTTGATGCCGAGCGGGTTCTCGGTCCAGGCGTAGGTGTGTCCCTCGGGGACCTTGAGCACCTTGGGCAGGCGCTGGTTGATCGGCCCCTGCGGTAGCCCCCCGAGCCGTTCCAGGCAGGCGTCGGCCAGGTCCAGGGAGACTTTCACCTGCTCAAGCAGCACCTCGAACCGGGCGTGGCAGTCTCCGGCCGACCGGGTGACGACCCGGACCGGCAGTTCGCCGTAGGCGAGGTAGGGCTCGTCCCTGCGCAGGTCCATGTCCACCCCGGAGGCACGGGCGATCGGGCCGCTCACGCCGTACTGCATGATCGTCTCGCGATCCAGCACGCCCACCCCGAGCGTGCGGGCCAGGAAGATCTCGTTCCCGGCGATCAGGTTCTCGATGTCGGGCAGCCGCCGCCGCACGTCCGCGACGGCACGTGAGGCGCGGTGCGTCCACCCCTCGGGCACGTCCTCCTTGAGGCCGCCGACCCGGTTGAACATGTAGTGCATCCGCCCGCCGGAGATCTCCTCCATCACGGCCTGGAGGGTCTCGCGCTCCCGGAACGCGTAGAAGACCGGGGTGAGCGCGCCGAGCTCCAACGGGTAGGAGCCGAGGAACATCAGGTGGCTGAGCACCCGGTTGAGCTCGGCCATGAGCGTGCGCATCCAGACGGCCCGGACCGGCACCTCCATGCCGAGCATCCGCTCCACCGCGAGCACGACCCCCAGCTCGTTGGCGAACGCCGACAGCCAGTCGTGCCGGTTGGCCAGCACGATGATCTGCCGGTAGTCGCGTACCTCGAAGAGCTTCTCCGCACCGCGGTGCATGTAGCCCACGATCGGTTCGGCCGCGCTGATCCGTTCCCCGTCCAGGGTGAGGCGCAACCGCAGCACCCCGTGTGTGGACGGGTGCTGCGGCCCGATGTTGAGGACCATGTCCTCGGTGGCCAGCTCCTTGCCGGACGTCGCGTGCACGGCGTCCGCCCCGGCGCCGAGGCCCACGCTGATCTCCCGGGGCGCGCCCGTGGCACGACGGTCAGTCATACGACCATGCTGTCACGTCAGCTCCGTGAGACAAGATCCCGCAGGGCGGCGACCAGACGGTCGACGTGCTCGGTGGTGGTGCCGATCCCGATCGAGGCGCGGACGGCGGAGGCGGTGACGTCTTCGCAGCCGCCGTCCTTGGCGCCGAGGAGGTGGCGGACGAAGGGGTGGGCGCAGAACTTGCCGTCGCGCACACCGATGCCGTACGTCCCGGAGAGGACCTCGGCGACCTCGCGGGCGGTGAAGCCGTCCACCACGAAGGAGACGATGCCGACGCGGGGGTGGTCCGGCCCCCACAGGGCCAGCTCGTGGACGCCCTCGACGGTGCGGAGCCCGGTCCGGAGGCGGCCGATGAGACGCTCCTCCTCGCGGAGCAACGTGGTCCAGCCGGTGGCGGTCAGCGCGTCGCAGGCGGCGGCCAGGGCGATGGCACCGAGGACGTTGGGGGTGCCCGCCTCGTGCCGGGCCTCGGGGTCGGTGTGCCACTCGGCCCCGTCGTCGTCGACGGCCTTCACCGCGCCGCCGCCGCGCAGGTACGGCTCCGCCTCCGACAGCCAGTCGGCACGGCCGATCAGGGCGCCCACCCCGAAGGGGGCGTAGAGCTTGTGGCCGGAGAAGACGACGTAGTCCAGGTCCAGCGCGGTCAGGTTGAGACGGCGGTGCGGGACGAGCTGGGCGGCGTCGACGAGGATGCGGGCGCCGTGGCGGTGCGCGATGTGGGCCAGGGCCGCGATCGGCCAGAGCTCGCCCGTGACGTTGGAGGCCGCGGTCACGACCAGCAGCTTGGGGCCGTCGATCCCGGCCAGCGCCTCGTCGGCGGCGCGGACCGCCTCGCCGGGGAAGGCGGGGGGTGCGAGCCGTACGGCGTCGGCCCAGGGCAGGAGCGAGGCGTGGTGCTCGGTGTCGAAGACCACGGCGGTGGTGCCTGCGGGCAGGCTGCGGGCCAGCAGGTTGGTCGCGTCGGTGGTGTTCCGGGTGAAGATCACCGCATCGTCCGGGCGTGCCCCGGCGAAGGCGCGGACGGTGTGCCGGGCCTGCTCGTAGCGGGCCGTGGTGAGCTGGGAGGCGTATCCGGCACCGCGGTGGACGCTGGAGTAGGCCGGGAGCGCGGCGGCGACGGCGGCGCTGACCGGCTCCAGACAGGGCGCGCTGGCGGCGTAGTCGAGGTTGGCGTAGCGGACGAGCCGGCCTCCCCTGACCGGGACCTCCAGGTCCGAGCCGAGCACGGCGGGGATGCGCCGGTCGTCGGACACGCGGGTCGCGGGGACGGTCGTTTCGGCGGTTTCGACGGCGGCGGCGGAAGTGAAGATCGTCAATGCGGACACGCCAAGGCTCCTTGAGAGGTCATCGGACCCCAAGCCATGGCGTTGGTGCGTGGAGCCCGCGCTTGCCCGACACACCTCGTGTCGGACCAGGTCCTCACCCGGGGCACCCCGCCGCGGACGCGAGGGTTGCCGGCCAGCGAGCCGGGGCTTGTCACTGGCACTCATGACCTACAGGGGAACTATAACCGACTCTTGGCCCGGCTCCGCAAATGCGAAAAGAGCGCGATGTGATCCTTATTGAGGAACTCGTGAGGCCTCTCGTTCGTCGAGGCTGTAACCCCGGTGACGCCTGACGAAGGAGTGGACGATGGATTGGGTGACCAACCCGGAGATCTGGATAGGGTTTGTCACCCTCGTGGGCCTGGAGATCGTCCTGGGCATCGACAACATCATCTTCATCTCCATCCTGGCCGGGAAACTCCCGCCTGAGCAGCGTGACAAGGCCCGCAAGCTGGGTCTTCTCGCCGCCCTGGTCAGTCGGCTGGCACTGCTGCTGGCGCTGTCATGGGTGGTGAAGCTCACCGCGCCGCTGTTCGAGGTCTTCAGCCACCCGATCTCGGGACGGGACCTGATCCTGATCTTCGGCGGGCTGTTCCTGCTGGGCAAGAGCGTCTTCGAGATGCACGACAGCCTTGAGGGCAAATCGGGTCACGCCGGTGCCAAGGTCGCCTCCTCCTTCACCGCGGTGATCCTGCAGATCATGGTCTTGGACATCGTGTTCTCCCTCGACTCGGTGATCACCGCGGTCGGCATGGTCGACGAACTGGGCGTCATGGTCGCGGCCGTCATCGTCTCGGTCATCGTGATGCTCTTCGCCTCCGGCCCGATCAGCCGCTTCGTGGACAAGCACCCGAGCATCAAGATGCTCGCGCTGTCGTTCCTGGTGCTGATCGGCGTCGTGCTCATCGCCGAGGGGTTCGAACAGCACATCTCCAAGGGCTACATCTACTTCGCGATGGCGTTCTCGCTCGCCGTGGAGCTGCTGAACATCCGGCTGCGCAGCAAGACGAACGGGGAGCAGCCGGTCGAGCTGCACCAGCGCTACGAGGCGGACCAGAAGACCGAGTCCTGAGCCGTGTTTCGAACGGATGGCGTCGGCGCGACCCGTTGAATTGACCTCAACTGCGGTTGAGGTTCTACGGTCGGACCCGTGAGCAGAATCCTGGTGACCGGTGCGACCGGCAATGTAGGCAAGCACGTCGTGTCCTCGCTGGTCAAGGCTGGGGTGGAGGTACGCGCGCTGGTTCGCGACCCTGGCACGGCCGCGCTGCCCGGAGAGGTGGAGGCCGTACGCGGTGACCTTTCGTCACCCGAGACGCTGGAGCCCGCGCTGCGCGATGTGGACGGCGTCTATCTGATGTGGCCGGGAATTCCGGTGGAGCCCCGCGTGGTGGAAGTGATCGCCGGGCACACCAAGCGGGTCGCGTACCTGTCGGCCGACGTGGCCGACCTCGCGGACGGAGAGCGGCCCGCCATCTTCCATCAGGAGATCGAGCGGCTGATCAGAAAGTCCAGCCTGGCCTGGACTTTCGTGCGGGCCATCGACTTCGCCACGAACACGCTGGCCTGGGCCGGCCAGATCAGGCAGGGGGTCGTGCGCATGCCGTACGGCCAGGCTCGCAGATCGCTGATCCACGAACGCGACATCGCGGCGGTGGCCGTGCAGGCGCTCACCTCTGACGGACATGAGGGTGCCGCGTACGTGATCACGGGTCCCGAGTCGCTCACCCAGGCCGACCAGGTCAGGATCATCGGTGAGGCGATCGGGCGCGAGGTGCGGTGGGAGGAACTGCCGCCGGAGGTGGCGCGCGAGCAACTGACGGCGGCCTGGGGAAACGCGGAGTTCGTGGAGGCCAGGCTGCGGGCGTGGCGGGCCTTCGTGGACACGCCCGAGCGGGTGACCGACACGGTGGAGCGCCTGCTGGGCAGACCCGCGCTGACGTTCCGCCAGTGGGCCGAGGAGCACGTCGACGACTTCCGCTGAGCCGCGTTTCACAAGCGGGGGCGGAGCCACCCGCTGATCGCGGCGAACATTACGATGTTTACGTGCTCTTTGATCCCTGGAATCCGGAATTCGTCGCCCATCCCTACGACGTCTACGACGAGCTGAGGCGGGAGCGGCCGGTCAGCTTCTTCGAGCCGACCGGCCAGTGGCTGATCGCCCGGCACGCCGACGTCAACGCGCTGCTGCGCGACCGCAGGCTCGGCCGCTCCTACCTGCATGTCGCCACCCACGCCGAGTTCGGCAGGCCGGACGACCCCGAGTTCCAGGACCCCTTCTGGCGGGTGGTCCGGGCCGGGATGCTGGATGTCGAACCGCCGGTCCACACCCGGCTGCGGCGGCTGGTCTCCAAGGCGTTCACTCCGCGCATGGTCGAGGCGCTCCGGCCCAAGGTCGCCCGGATGGCCGGGGAGCTGGTGGAGGCATTCGTCGAGCGCGGCGGCGGAGACCTGATCGCCGAGGTCGCCGAGCCGCTGCCGGTCACCGTGATCGCCGAGATGCTCGGCGTGCCCGAGGCCGACCGGCACCTGCTGCGTCCCTGGTCCGCCGACATCTGCGGGATGTACGAGCTCAGCCCGTCGGTCGAAGCCCAGCACACCGCGGTGCGCGCCGCCGGAGAGTTCTCCGACTACCTCGTCGGGCTGGCCCGCGCCCGCCGGGCCGACCCCGGCGACGACCTGATCAGCGCGCTGGCCCTGGTGGCCGACGAGGGCGACCGGCTCACCGAGGAGGAGCTGGTCGGCACCTGTGTGCTGCTGCTCAACGCCGGGCACGAGGCCACCGTCAACGTCACCGGCAACGGCTGGTGGTCGCTGCTCCGCAACCCGGCCGAGCTGGCACGGCTCCACGCCGACCACGGCCTGCTGCCCACTGCGATCGAGGAGCTGATGCGCTGGGACACCCCGCTGCAGATGTTCGAGCGCTGGGTGCTGGAGGACATCACCGTGGGCGGGGTGGACATTCCGCGCGGTACGGAGGTGGCGCTGCTGTTCGGCTCGGCCAACCGCGACCCCGAGGTGTTCGCCGACCCCGACCGCCTCGACGTCGGCCGGGCCGACAACCCGCACATCTCCTTCGGCGCCGGCATCCACTTCTGCCTGGGCGCCCCGCTGGCCAGGATCGAGCTGGCCGAGTCGTTCGGCGCGCTGCTGCGCAGGGCCCCGAAACTGGCGCTCGCCGCCGAGCCGACCTGGGGGCCGGGCTACGTCATCCGGGGGCTCACCTCCCTTGAGGTGCAGATCTGAGTCACCCGTTCACCTCCCAGCCCTCCAGGGCGATCGGCTCCGGTCAAGGACGACGCGGGCGGGACGCCCGATCACGACACCCTCTCCTCTCCCTCTTGTCCGGCCGCCTTCCCGGTTCACAGTCCGGCCTGGTGTTCGGAGGCCTCCTGGGCGGCCGTTTCCTGCTGGGTGACCTCGGCACGGAGGCTGTCGAAGGTGTCGGCGTCCACGGTGCGGAAGGGCGGACGGCCCCAGGCCGAGTCGTCGGCGAAGGGCTCCTCGCGGCTGGCCCAGTAGCGTCCGGCGTCGCTGCGGATCACCCGCCAACCGGGGATCGCCGAAGCGGGTGCGGCAGATTCAGGGTGTTCCATGGATCGGACCTCCTGTGTCCGGTCGAGGGTCCGGCCGGCGCTCGCGACGACCGGCCGGACCCGCCCTGTGGGGTGAGGAAGAAACGGCTGAGGTACGCCGTACGAGGCGGGCGAAAACGTCTGAGCCGCGCCGTACGAGACGGGCGATGAGCGTGCGGGCGGAGCGGTTCCGGCGTCGTGAGAGCGGTGGCGGTGGGGGATCGCTCGCGGGCTGCGCTTCGCCGGTCGCCGTCTGTCGTCGCGCCAGGGCGGTGCGCCGGCAGCGGGCCGGAGCGCGGGTGCCGGGTGCCGCACACGGCGGGGCGTCGGCCTGGGCAGCGGCGTCGGTGCGGCAGGCGTCAGTGTGGGTGGTGTCGGTACCGGCGGGTGCGGGTGGTGTCGGTGCGGCAGGCTTCGGTATGGCGGGCACGGGTGCCGGCGCCGGTACAGCGGGTTTTGGTGCGGCGGGCACGGGTGCCGGCGCCGATATGGCGGGTGCGGGGAGCGCAGGCGGTTCGGTGCGGCGCTGGGCGGGCACCAGTGGGATCACTTCGGTGGGGGCCACGGTGGCGGGAGGCCGGTAGGCGGGCAGGACCCGGCCCAGGCCGAGCCGATGGCGCAGCTCCAGGCGCTCGGCCAGCAACGCGCCCGACGGCTGCGCGTAGTCGTGATCGGCGGCCTGGCCGGGGCAGCCGTGGGCGTGGGGCGGGTGGCCGCAGAGGGCACATCCCATCGGCATCGGCGGATCGTCGGCAAAGCAGCCGCAGCCGCTCACCGCCTGCCGGTCGAGGACCGGAACAGTAGGGTTGGTCATGGGTCAGGAGGCCTTTCCTGATCAAGGGCCCGTCAGGCGTCGCAAGCGTCCTGGCGGGTCCGGTTTTTGTCGCATCCTCACTACGGTTCACCATGGTGAACCTGAGTTCTCCCTGGGTATCTCAGGTTCGTCACGGAGATCTACGGTGATCCCTGTGGTGATCGAATGGCGCGCTAACCAGCCGCGGTGGGTTCAGATTGCGGCTGTCATCAAACAGCGCATCGACGGGGGCGTCTACGCCGTCGATGAGCAGGTCCCGAGCGAGCATCAGATCGTCCAGGAGTTCGGTGTCGCTCGCGGCACGGCCCGCAAAGTCCTGGTGCGGCTACGCGAAGAAGGAGTCGTCTACGCCGTTCGGGGGCTGGGGAACTTCGTGGCGGACCCGACCACAGCTCATCAATGATGACGGAGTGCCCCTCGTGCGCCTTCGCTTCATTGTCACCTCTTGTGATCGGTTGATTCCCCAAAGTGTTGCGTGCAATTTACATGATCGCAAGCACCTTGCGTGACTTTTCTTTTACGTGAGGTGACCAGAATCAGGCAGACTTGGCGGCATGGCTTCCACGGGTCCTACTGTGCGGCATCGCCGCCTCGGTCGTGAATTGCGAGGGCTCCGCGAGAAGGCGGGTCTCACGCTGGAGGAGGTGGCCACGCGGCTTGGCTGGTCCACGGCGAAGCTGAGCCGCATCGAGAACGCCCGGACCATGCCCAGCGGTACGGACATCGCCGGCGCCTGCGATCTGTATGGCGTGGACCCGTCCATGAAGGCGGGACTGATCCAGCTCGGTCATGACGCCGGCCGTCGCGGCTGGTGGACCGCCTACAGTGACGTGTTCGCCGGTGCCTACGTCGGGCTGGAGTCCGAGGCGACGGCCATCTGCACCTGGGAACCGCTGCTGGTGCCGGGTCTGCTGCAGAACGAGCATTACGCTCGTGAGCTCATCTGCACGGCCCGACCGAAACTGGTCACTGCCGAGTTGGAGCGGTACGTGGCGGCTCGAATGGCACGCAAGATCAGTCTCCTCGGTTCGCAGGCGCCCAGGCTGCACGTCCTCATGGATGAATGCGCTCTGCGCCGTCCGGTCGGAGCGCCCGGCGTCATGGCTCGCCAGCTCGAAGACATCCTCCACGTCGTGGATCGGCCCAATGTCACGATTCAGGTTCTGCCGCTCCGGGTCGGTGCGCATTGCGGTCTGGAGGGCGCCTTCTCTCTGTTGTCGTTCGACGCCGAAGATCCAGACGTGGGCTACACCGGATGTCCAGGCGGGGATGTCTATGTGGAGGCGACGGATCAGGTACGGAACCTTAAGCTGACGTTCGAGCGCCTCGCTCGCGTGTGCTTGTCCCCTGAGGAGTCTGCGGCGTTCATCGTCGCGGTAAGGAGCGACCATGCCACCCTCTGACCTGGCTGATGCCACATGGCGGAAGAGCAGCTACAGCGGCGGAAGCAGTGACAACTGCGTGGAGGTGGCCACGAACCTGCCCGGCGTCGTCGCCGTGCGCGACAGCAAGGATCCGTCCGGTCCGGTGCTGACCTTCACCCCGGCGGTCTGGCATGACTTCCTCAAGAGCGTCCGCGACGGAGATCTCTGATCGCGGGTTTGCCCGGCGGCACGCCGCCGGGCGGCATTTCGCGGCGAACCTCGGGGGTTTCCGCACGACCGGAGGTTCACCGCGTAGTCGGGTCTCCGCTAGTGGTGGTTGACGGGCCTGGAAGAGCCGCATCACATGGATTCGGCTCATCTGGAGGCGATCGGTCAGAGCCGGTCCTGGGTGAGCCAGCCGAAGCCGCCCAGCCCCTCGGGAGCGATCAGCTCCGCCTCCTGTGAGGATCTGGCCAGGGTCTGGAGGTAGCCGCGCGGGTCGGTGCGGGCGAGGTCGACGGGTGGGCGGGTCCCGGTGACGCCCAGGGCGCGCAGCGCCTGCCGTTGGGTGGTCAGGGCCGTCGTGGCGGCTCCGGCGCGCTCTCCGGCGGCGGCGCAGGCGTCCAGGGCCACGTGCGCGGTGATGTCGCACGATCCGTCCGGCACGGGCGCCACGGCCGCTCCGTCGCGGTAGCCGGTCAGCGTCCCGTACGGCGGGCGGTCGTCCACCGGGTGTGCGTAGTCGATCGCGATCGCCCGGCCGCGTGCCAGCCGTACGATCACCGTGGTCCAGGCCTCGTCGCGGGGCCTGCCGATCTCGGCCCGTTCGCCCACCGCCCGCATCGGCCACCAGCAAGACAGCCAGGCCAGGTCGGTCTCCTGCGGCCTGTCTCCGAGCCGTTCGGCGCCGGTGGCGGGATCGACCAGGATCAGGCGGGGGCCGTCCGCCGTCTGCTCGGCGACGTCCACGGGCACGTTGTCCAGCCATTCGTTGGCGACCACCAGGCCGCAGATCCCGTCCGGCACGGCCGCGGCCCACCCGATCTCCCCGGGCAGCCGGGCGGGCCGGGAGGCCAGGTCCACCCCGGTCACCCGCAGCCGGGAGCGCAGCTCGGGCGGTGCGGCGGAGAGCACCCCGGCCGCCAACTCGCCCTCACCCGCGCCGATGTCCACCAGGTCGACCGCCGGTGGGTTGCCGAGTGCGTCGTCCACCGCGATGAGCTCGCGCAGCACGGCCTCGGCGAAGACGGGGGAGGCGCCGACGGAGGTCCGGAAGTGCCCCGAGGGACACTCACGCAGGTAGAAGCCGTTCTCGCCGTAGAGCGCTTGCTCCATCGCGGCGCGCCAGGTGAGCCACACGCCCACAGACGCTACAGCTTTCCGCCCGCCGGGCGGGGTGGATCCTCAGCCGGTGGGGATTCCGGGTTCCCCGGCCGCTTCCGGACAGGTGGCTTCATGTGGTTGCGACCTCCGGGCCCGTTACGCTGGTCAACTGGGCATGGAGCCTCCTATGTGGTCGAAGGACGGGACGTCATGTACGCAGGTGATCGCCCGGCACGGCTGGCCGTCGGAGTGGTCGGGGCGGGCCGGGTCGGGTCGGCGCTCGGTGCCGCGCTCGCGCGTGCGGGCCATCGGATCGTGGCCGCCAGCGGGGTCTCCGACTCCTCCAGGGAGCGGGCGGCCGAGCGGCTCGGTCTGACCCCCACACGCCCGGAGGACGTGGTGGCCGCCGCGGACCTCGTCCTGCTGGCGGTCCCCGACGACGTGCTCCCCGACCTGGTCTCCGGCCTGGTCGGCACCGGCGCCGACCTGCGGGGCAAACTGGTGGCGCACACCAGCGGGGCGTACGGCCTGGCGGTGCTGAACCCGGCGATCAAGGCGGGGGCGCTGCCACTGGCACTCCACCCGGTGATGACCTTCACCGGCAAGGACGACGACCTCCGCCGGCTCGTCGGCATCTCCTACGGCGTCACCGCCCCCGACCCGCTCCGCCCGGTGGCCGAGGCCCTGGTCATCGAGATGGAGGGGGAGCCGGTCTGGATCGCGGACGAGGACCGCCCGCTCTACCACGCGGCCCTGGCGAACGCGGCCAACCACATGGTCACGCTGGTCGCGGAGTCCTCGGAGCTGCTGCAGAAGATCGGAGTGGAGCAGCCGGGCCGGATGCTCGGCCCGTTGCTGAGCGCGGCTCTGGACAACGTGCTGCGGCTCGGCATCGCCGGACTGACCGGTCCGGTGGTGCGCGGAGACGCCGGCACGGTCCGCAAGCACGTGGACGCGCTGATCCTGGCGGCACCCGAGGCCGCGGACGCCTACGTGGCCCTCGCTAGGCTCACGGCGGACCGGGCGCTAGCGGCCGGGTTGCTCAAACCCGAGGCCGCCGAGCGCCTCCTGGACGCCCTGGGAGGAAACATATGGACGTGATCGTGGCGGGTGACCGCACCGAACTGGTCGAGGCGAGGCGGACCCTGGGGATCGGCGGCGGATCGTCCGGGGCGAAGGCGGCCCTGGCGCTGGTGCCGACCATGGGTGCGCTGCACGAAGGGCACCGTTCGCTCATGCGGCTGGCCCGGGAGAAGGCCGAGCACGTGGCCGTGAGCATCTTCGTGAACCCGCTGCAGTTCGGCCCCACCGAGGATTTCTCCCGCTATCCCCGGACGTTCGACGCCGACCTGGAGGTCTGCGCGGCCGAGGGTGTGAGTGTGGTGTTCGCCCCCGCCGCCGAGGACATGTATCTGCCGGACCGGCAGGTCGGCGTCTCGGCCGGGCAGATGGGCACGGTCGTCGAAGGGGCGTTCCGGCCGGGACACCTGGACGGCGTGCTGACCGTCGTGATCAAGCTGTTCAACCTGGTCCAGCCGGATGTGGCCGTGTTCGGCCAGAAGGACGCCCAGCAGCTCGCGATGATCCGCCGGATGGTCCTGGACCTCGATCTGCCGATCGCCGTCGTCGGGGCGCCCACGGTCCGGGAGTCGGACGGCCTGGCACTGTCCAGCCGTAACCGCTACCTGACTCCGGAGGATCGCGGGGCGGCCCTGGCGCTGTCGCGGGCCCTGTCGGCGGGGGCCGCGCGGCGCACGCCGGAGGAGATCCGCCGGGCCGCGCGCGCCGTGCTGGCGGCGGAGCCCGCGGTGGCCGTCGACTACCTGGTGCTGGTGGATCCGGCGACCTTCGCGGAGGTCGGCGACGACCACAGGGGTGCGGCGATCCTCGCCGTGGCCGCCAAGGTCGGCTCCACCAGGCTGATCGACAACGTGACGGTCACCCTCTGACGAGGTCCCGGCGCAGCCGCCCGGTCCGCCGTACGCATGCGAGCGGGCGCTGTCAGGATGCCGGGTCGCTGCCCGAATGTGGGTGCCCGGTGCGCAAGATCATGGAATCCCAGTAGTCGCTGCCGTCCTTGAGCCCGTCCTTCTTGTAGGCGTACTTCGCGTCACTGACACTGACGTCGGGGAGGATGATCTCGATCTCTGCGGGAAGCATGTCAAAGGCGATTTTCAGCTGCTGGTTGAGTTCGCGCAGGTAGTCGCGGGCGCGGTCGTGTGCGCCGCTCTCCCAGGGGAGCAGCCGATCCTGCAGGTCGTCGTCGATCCCCCGGTCGCCCATCTTGACCACGGATTCGAAGTCCAGCCGATATTGGTCGATCACGCCGGCCAGCCAGGCGATCGTGTTACCGGTCGTGCCGATGGAGTGGGCCAGCACCCTGGCGGTGGCGTGCACCTTGCGGAAGGCGTCCAGGGCGAGCTCGGCCGGCTCGCCCTGCCAGACGCCGGCCAGTTGTTTGGCGTGCTGCTCGACGAGGGACTGCAGGTTGGCCAACCATGCGGCCAGGTCGGTGCACACGCCGCTCATGTCCCGCATGGTCTTCACATCGACGCTGTCCAGCATGTTCTTGATCGTGGGTGCGTCGTAGTCCGAGATGTTGTCTTCTTGCTGGAAGATGTCCTTCTTTTCCCAGGTCTCGTGGCGGACGCCTGCGCCGTTGATGGCGTATCGCAGCTCGGAGATGTTTTCGTCGAAGACGCTGTCGGCCATGGCGTAGTTCGCCGAGGTCGCGAAGATCATGTTGCCGAAGTTGCTGTAACTTTCCAAGGTGTCCAGGATTTCGGCCCTGACGAATTTGCTGATACCCCCTGTTTCGGGGAAGCCATACAGGCTGTAGCGCATCACCGCCATCGTGAATGTGCTGAGCGCACCCCATGGGACCCTGGTCTCCTGATTCAGGAATATACCGTCCAGCTCTTCCCAGTAGTCCAGAAGGGATCTATTGCCGACCTGTTCATAGGGGTGCGCGCCTTCCACCTCCAGCATGATCGCGTCGCCGACCTTCCTGAGGCCGGCGGTGTTGACGTCGATGTCCGCGTGCGGGGAGGGCCACGAGCGGGAGAGTTCGGGGCTGTTGCCCCACGCATACCACTGTTCCGGTGTCGGTTCGGGTTCCATGGCGATGCCTCCGGTAGGACGGTTAGGGGATGATCATCGGCTGCGTGCATGTTATGGAGTCCTGTTGCGTCCATGCCAACGGCAGCCAAGCCGCAGGCCTCGGATGCGGTCGTGTCCGGCCGGAAGGACGCCCAGCAGCTCGCGATGATCCGCCGGATGGACCTTGATCTGCCGGTCGCCGTCGTCGGGGTGCCCACGGTCCGGGAGTCGGACGGCCTGGCACTGTCCAGCCGCAACCGCTATCTGACTCCGGAGGATCGCGGGGCGGCCCTGGCGCTGTCGCGGGCCCTGTCGGCGGGGGTCGCGCGGCGCACGCCGGGGGAGATCCGCCGGGCCGCGCGCGCCGTGCTGGCGGCGGAGCCCGCGGTGGCCGTCGACTACCTGGTGCTGGTGGATCCGGCGACCTTCGCGGAGGTCGGCGACGACCACAGGGGCGTGGCGGAGGCACCGGCGGCCTCGGGTATGTTTCGCCCAGGCGTGCACGCTCGCGAGGCGGCGCGACCGGACGAAAGGTGATCGACCCATGTTCCGCACCATGCTCACATCGAAGATCCACCGGGCCACGGTCACCCAGGCCGACCTGCACTACGTGGGATCGGTGACCGTCGACGAGGACCTGCTGGACGCCGCAGGGCTGCTGCCCGGCGAGCAGGTGCACATCGTGGACATCGACAACGGCGCCCGGCTGGTGACCTACACGATCGCCGGTCCCCGCGGTTCCGGGATCATCGGCATCAACGGCGCCGCCGCCCGGCTCGTCCAGGTGGGCGACCTGGTGATCGTCATCGCGTACGGCCAGCTCGACGACGCCGAGGCGAGGTCCTTCCGGCCCAGGGTGGTCCACGTCGACGGCGGCAACCGGATCGTCGAGCTCGGCCGGGACCTCGCCGCGGCTCCGGAGCCCGCCACGGATCTCCTGCGCGGTGACGTGCTTCACCGGCCGGCGGGCTGAGAGCCTCGTCAGGGAAAGATGCGCGGGCGGCGGGGTCCTCCGGTGATGTCAGTGGGACGGCGGCCCATCCGGCTCTCCCGCCCGCCCGCCTCGTTCGTACGCATGCGAGCGGGCGCTGTCAGGATGCCGGCTCGTCGCGGTCCAGAAGTGGGAGCGGCGGGGTGTAAAAGATCATGTGATCCCAGTAGTCGCTGCCGTCCTTGAGCCCGTCCTTCTCGTAGGTGTACTTCGGGTTGTCGACGCCGAGGGTGGGGAGGAGGATCTCGATCTCTGCGGGAAGCATGTCGTAGGCGATTTTCAGCTGCTGGTTGAGTTCGCGCAGGTAGTCGCGGGCGCGGTCGTGTGCGCCGCCGCCCCAGGGAAGCAGCCAGTCCGGCAGGTCGTCGTCGCGCTCCCAGTTGCCCAGCTTGACCACGGATTCGAAGTTCAGCTGATATTGGAGGATCGCTCCGGCCAGCCGGGTGATCGTGTCACCGGTCGTGCCGATGGAGTGGGCCAGCGCCCTGACGGTGGCGTGCATCTTGCGGAAGGCGTCCAGGGCGAGTTCGGCCGGCTCGCCCTGCCAGACGCCGGCCAGTTGTTTGGCGTGCTGCTCGACGAGGGACTGCAGGTTGGTCGACCATGCGGCCAGGTCGGTGCACGCACCGCCCTTGCGCAGCATGGTCTCCACCTCGACGCTGTCCAGCATGGCCTTGATCTTGGGTGCGTCGTAGTCCGAGATGTTGTCCTCTTGCCATATGTAGGACTTCTTTTCCCAGGTCTCGTGGTGGACGCCTTTGCCGTTGACGGTGTATCTCAGCACGGAGATGTGCTCGTCGAAGACGCTGTCGGCCATGGCGTAGTTCGCCGAGGTCGCGAAGATCATGTTGCCGAAGTTGTTGTAACCCTCCAGGGCGCAATGGGTTCCGCCCACGACGAAGCGGCTGATGCCCGTCAGCGTCTCCTCGAGTGCGGTGAGCGCATCCCACCGCGGGGGGTCGAACTTCCTGAACCTGCCGAGATGTCCGGCGTGATCGGAATCGGCCAGATCCGGCCAGGAGCCCAGAGCTGGGGATTTGTTGTCGGCCTGGTTGTAGCCATCCGCGGTGTCCATCTCCAGCATGATCGCGTCGCCGACCTTCCTGAGGCCGTCGGTGTTGACGTCGATGTCCGCGTGCGGGGAGGGCCACGAGCGGGAGAGTTCGGGGTTGTTGCCCCAGGCGTACCACCGTTCCGGTGTTGGTTCAGGTTCCATGGCGATGCCTCCGTTGAGACGGTTGGGGGGTGATCATCGACTGCATGCATGTTATGTAGTTTTGTTACATCCATGTCAACGGCAGCTCTGAACCGCAGGCCCGGAAGTGGCCGCTCCGGCGCCGCGGATCCTCAGACCGGCGTCTCCCAGGCTCCGGTGGCCGTTCCGACCTCGGGGCCGCAGGGTTTCGGATCCCATGGCCTGCCGACGCGGAGGGCCGCCGCCGGTGGACCTCGCGGTGATACGGGCTCGAAGGGGCACCCCGGGGAAGAACCGCTGTGCGGCGCGCGTTATCGTCACATTGACGAAATGAAGCCTCTCAACCCCCGCGAGGAGACGGTTATGGCGGTTCCTGCCATTCCCCAGAGGTTGACCGCGCCCGCCCCGGGCTGGACCATCGACGCGGACGTGGTGGTGGTGGGCTCCGGCGTCGCGGGGCTGACCCTGGCGCTGCGGTACGCCGACCTCGATCCCGCCGCGAAGGTGCTGGTCGTCACCAAGGACGTGCTGTCGTCGGGCTCCACCCGCTGGGCGCAGGGCGGGATCGCCGCCGTGCTCGACCCGCGGGACACCCCCGCCGAGCACCTGTCCGACACCCTCGTCGCGGGCGTCGGGCTCTGCGACCCCGAAGCCGTCCGGGTGCTGGTGACCGAAGGTCCCGCCGCGCTGCGCGGGCTGATCGCCACGGGCGCCCGGTTCGACACCGACGACGCGGGCGAGCTCCAGCTCACCCGGGAGGGCGGCCACCGGCGCAACCGCATCGTGCACGCGGGCGGCGACGCCACCGGGGCGGAGGTGCAGCGGGCGCTCGTCCAGGCCGTCCAGGAGTCGGCGATCGAGGTGATCGAGCACGCGCTCGTGCTCGACCTCCTCAAGGACGCCGGCGGCCGGACCGCCGGAGTCACCCTGCATGTCATGGGCGAGGGCGAACGCGACGGCGTGGGGGCGGTCAGGGCCCCGGCCGTGGTGCTGGCCACCGGCGGCATGGGCCAGGTCTACGCCGCCACCACCAACCCCGTCGTCTCCACCGGTGACGGGGTGGCGCTGGCACTGCGGGCCGGCGCCGTGGTCAGGGACCTGGAGTTCGTCCAGTTCCACCCGACCGTGCTCTGGCTGGGCGAGGACGCGACCGGCCAGCAGCCGCTGATCTCCGAGGCGGTCAGGGGCGAGGGCGCGGTGCTGATCGACGCCGAGGGCAACCGCTTCATGGCGGGCGTCCACGAGCTCGCCGACCTCGCGCCCCGCGATGTCGTGGCCAAGGCGATCATGCGGCGGATGCGCGAGACCGGCGCCGACCACATGTATCTCGACGCCCGCCACTTCGGCGAGGAGAAGTGGCGCACCCGCTTCCCGACCATTCACGCGGTCTGCCTGGAACACGGCATCGACCCGGTGACCCAGCCCGTCCCGATCGCCCCGGCCGCCCACTACGCCAGCGGCGGCGTCCGCGCCGACCTGCACGGCCGTACCAGCGTGCCGGGCCTGTACGCCTGCGGGGAGGTGGCCTGCACCGGCGTGCACGGCGCCAACCGGCTGGCCTCCAACTCGCTGCTCGAAGGACTGGTCTTCGCCGGGCGGATCGCCGAGGACATCCACGCGCGGCGGCACGCCGACTCCCCCGGTACGGCCACCGGGGCGGACTCGTCGGCGGGAGCGACGAACACGGCCACCGGGACGGGCTCACCGGAGGACGCGGCCGGCACGCCGGGCTCACCGGAGGGCGTGGCGGGTACGGCCACCGTACGGCCGGCCATCGGTGCACCGGGGGCCGACGACCGGCCCGCCGGCCTGGTCGACCCGAGGGCCAGGTCCAGGATCCAGGGGCACATGAGCCGGGGGGCGAGTGTGCTGCGCAGCCAGGAGTCCCTGACCGAGGTGGCCCGCGCCCTGGTGAGCACCCGGTGGACCCCGGTGGCGGTGGAACCGTGCACCGAGTCGTGGGAGGCCACCAACCTGCTGACGGTCGCGTCGGCGCTGGTGGCGGCCGCCCGCAATCGCGAGGAGACCCGCGGGTCGCACTGGCGCGAGGACTTCCCCGAACGGAACGATGCCTGGTGGCTGGGCCACCTCGACGTATCTCTGACAGCGGAGGGAATGACCATGACATACGTGCCGCACGGACAGCGCGCGACGGAGTTGCCGGAACAGGTGGAGACGGACCTGGTCGAGGCGGGTCTGGACCCGGCCGCGGTGGCCGCCCTTTTCAGGGCCGCCGCGGATGAGGACCTCCAGGCCGCGGGTGACGTCACCAGCCTCGCCACCATCCCGGCCGGGCAGACCGACACCGCCGACGTGGTGGCCCGCGCGGACGGGGTGGTCTGCGGGCTGGCCGTCGCCGAGGGCGTTTTCGCTTATCTGAGCGAGGGCCGTCTGGTGGCGGAGCGCCGGGTCAAGGACGGCGAGCAGGTCACCCGGGGCGACGTGCTGATGACCGTCACCGGCCCCACGCGGGACCTGCTGACCGCCGAGCGGACCGCGCTCAACCTGCTCACCCACCTGTCCGGCATCGCGACCCTCACCGGGCACTGGGTCCGGGCCGTGCGAGGGACGGGCGCGCGGATCAGGGACAGCCGCAAGACGCTGCCGGGGCTGCGGGCCCTGGAGAAGTACGCTGTGCGGTGCGGCGGTGGAGTCAATCACCGTATGTCACTTTCGGATGCCGCGCTGATCAAGGACAATCACGTGGTGGCCGCGGGTGGAGTAGCCGGCGCGTTCCGGGCGGTCCGGGACGCCTACCCCGGCCTGCCGATCGAGGTCGAGGTCGACCGGATCGACCAGATCGAGCCGGTGCTCGCCGAGGGCGCCGAGGAGATCCTGCTGGATAATTTCGCCGTGGACGAGCTGGCGCTGGCCGTACGGCTGGTGGACGGCAGGGCACGGCTGGAGTCGAGCGGGGGGTTGACCTTGGAGATGGCCCGTGAGGTGGCCGAAACAGGTGTCGACTACCTCGCCGTGGGCGCGCTCACCCACTCGGCACCGGCTCTTGACATCGCATTGGACCTTCGGGGGAATTGATGCTGCTTGCCATCGACGTCGGTAACACGCACACCGTTCTCGGCCTGTTCGAGGGCGACGAGGTCATCGAGCACTGGCGGATCGCCACCGACGCCCGGCGGACGGCCGACGAGATCGCCGTCGTCCTGCAGGGTCTGCTCGGCCAGTCGCCCCTGATCAAAGGCACCGACGTCGACGGCATCGTGCTCTGCTCCACGGTTCCGTCGGTGCTCAACGAGATGCGCGAGATGTGCCGCCGCTACTACGGCGACGTCACCGCGGTGATCGTCGAGCCCGGCATCCGCACCGGGGTGCCGGTCAGGATGGACAACCCGAAGGAGGTCGGCAGCGACCGGATCGTCAACGCGCTGGCGGCCATTCAGCTGTACGGCGGGCCGTGCGTCATCGTCGACTTCGGCACCGCGACCTCCTTCGACGCGGTCTCGGCCAAGGGGGAGTACGTCGGCGCGGTGACCGCCCCGGGCATCGAGATCTCGGTGGACGCGCTGGCCGCGGCCGGGGCGCAGCTGCACAAGGTGGAGCTGATCCGGCCGCGTTCGGTGATCGCCAAGAACACGGTCGAGGCACTCCAGGCGGGCATCATCTACGGGTTCGCCGGTCAGGTGGACGGGATCGTCGAGCGGATGGCCGCCGAGCTGGCCGACGACCCGGACGACGTCACGGTGGTCGCCACCGGCAGCGCGGCGCCGCTGGTGGTCAGCGAGGCACGCTCGATCGACATGCACGAGCCGTGGCTCACGCTGATCGGACTCCGGCTGGTCTATCACCGCAACACCGCCTAGCGCGGACATCGGTAACCTTGGCCTGTGACCGATGAAGTGACGAACCCAGCCGAGGATCTGCCCGAGCAGATGCGCGTGCGCCGGGAGAAGCTCGACCGCCTCCGCTCCGAAGGCGTCGACCCCTATCCGGTGAACTTCCCGCGCACCGCGACCAACGTCGAGATCCGTGAAAAATATGCCGATCTCCCCGTAGACACCGCGACCGGCGACAAAGTGGGCGTTGCTGGTCGGGTCATGCTCTCCCGGACCGGAGGCAAGCTCTGCTTCGCCACCCTCCGCGACGGCTCCGCCGACCTCCAGGTCATGATCTCGCTGGACCGGGTGGGAGAAGACTCCCTGGCCGCATGGAAGCGCGACGTCGACCTCGGTGACCACGTCGGCATCGAGGGCGAGGTCATCACCTCCCGCCGGGGTGAGCTGTCCATCCTCGCCGACCGCTGGGCGATCACTTCGAAGTGCCTGCGCCCGCTGCCGGAGAAGCACGCCGGGCTCACCGACCCCGAGGCGCGGGTCCGCCAGCGCTACCTGGACCTCATCGTCAACGACGAGGCGCGGAAGGCGGCCCACACCCGTAGCGCCGTGGTGCGGGCGATGCGCGACTTCTGGCACGGGGAAGGCTATCTCGAGGTCGAGACGCCGATGCTCCAGCCGATCCACGGCGGCGCGACGGCCCGGCCGTTCAAGACCCACATCAACGCCTACAGCATGGAGCTCTACCTCCGCATCGCGATCGAGCTCTACCTCAAGCGGCTCGTGGTGGGCGGCATCGAGAAGGTCTTCGAGATCAACCGCAACTTCCGCAACGAGGGCGCGGACGCCACCCACAACCCCGAGTTCACCATGCTCGAGGCCTACGGCACCTATCTCGACTACAACGACATGGCCGACCTGACCCAGCGGATGATCCAGAGCGCGGTGGTGGCCGCCCTCGGCCACTCCGTGGTGACCCACGAGGGCCAGGAGATCGACCTGGGCCTGCCCGAGTGGCCGAGGATCACCCTCTACGGGTCGGTGTCGGAGGCCCTGGGGCAGGAGATCACCACCGAGACGCCGCTGGAGCAGGTCCGCAAGTACGCGGACGCGCACGACATCCACTGGGATCCCAAGTGGGGCCAGGGCAAGCTCGTTCAGGAGATCTTCGAGGAGCTCGTCGAGCACACCCTCATCCAGCCCACGTTCGTCATGGACTATCCGCTGGAGACCTCCCCGCTGACCCGCCAGCACCGGGACAACCCGCTCCTCACCGAGAAGTGGGACCTGATCGGGTTCGGCACCGAGCTCGGCACCGCCTACTCGGAGCTGGTCGACCCGGTCGAGCAGCGCCGCCGCCTCACCGAGCAGTCCATGCTCGCCGCCGGCGGCGACCCCGAGGCCATGCAGCTTGACGAGGACTTCCTCACCGCCCTGGAATACGCGATGCCGCCCACCGGTGGTATGGGGCTCGGCGTGGACCGCCTCGTGATGGCCTTCACCGGCAAGAACATCCGCGAGACCATTCTGTTCCCCCTCGTCAAGCCGGCGGGCTGAGCCGCACCGGACATGACCGTTCCCGTGCCGGTGGTCCCCGGACCACCGGCACGCTCCGGGCTCCGTACGGCTCGGCGGCGCCGGGACGGCCGCAGTGCCGCCGTCCAGGAGTTCTGCGGCCTCGGGTGCGTCCGTACGACGTGCGGTGTACCGGGCAGCGGCGGCCGGCACCGGGCGCCCGCATTCAGGGTGTGCCGGCCGGTCGTGCGGGAGTGCGGGCGAGCCCGGCCATCAACCAGCGCAGCGACTCGGCGAACAGCGCGGACGGCACCGCGGCGCGATCGATGCGGCGCTGGGTGACCAGCCCCTCGAAAAGCCCGATGATCGCGGTCGCCACGGTGACCGGATCGTGTCCCCCGCAGTACGGGGCCACCAGCCGGGCGACGGTCGCCCGGGGCACCCTCCAGCGGGCGGCCAGCCGGTCGAGCAATTCCGGCCGGGTCAGCGCGTAGCGCAGAAACTCCATTTCCAGGGTGCTCCGCGCCGTGTGATGGTCGGCCACTCCAGCCAGATACGCCCCAAATGCCGCAAAAGTTGCCTCGTCCCCCTCCTGCCGGGAGGCGATTTCCCCGGCGTCATCAAGGGGGTGGGCCGCGTAGTCGTCAAAGAGCGCGAGGAAGAGTTCGTCCTTTCCGGCGAAATGAGAGTAGAGCGCGCCGACCGTGTGACCTGCCCTGGAGGCGATCTCATCGACGGAGGCGCCGGTGAAACCTTGTTCTGTGAAGACCTCGGCGGCGGCGGCCAGCAGCCGCCCACGGGTGCGTGTCTTGGCTTCGCTCCGACTTAACCGCAAAGGCACCGACATATCATGAGTACTTCACGTAGCGATCGCTATGTCAATGGCGTCCGCCACCTCTATGGAGAAGGGAACTTGACGACCTTTGAACAAGGCGTTTACCGTTCCTGAGGGGCGTTATTGATTCCAACATACTCACGCCTGATTTCCAGTGCGGGGGAGCGGCTTTAGATGGCATACCCGGAAGTGGATTCCCGTCGTGGCGACAGCCTCCTGGGCATGGGCGAGATCGGTCTCAGTGCCGAGGATCTCGTGCTCCTGGCGGAGCTTGCCAAGGGCGTCACCGTGGACCGGGTGGGGCGTCGCCTCGACATCAGTGGCCGGACCGTCCGGCGCAGGCTCCGGGGGATCTGTGATCGCATCGGCGTGGCCACGGCGATCGAAGCCGTGGCCTGGGCCGCCCGTCGTCGGCTGATCTAGGTCCGGCTCGCAGCGGTCTGTCTCGGCCCGAGAGCCGATCCAGGTCCGGCCCGCAGCCGGCTGTCTCAGTCCGCGACCCGCACGCCGCCGGCGAAGGGGCGGTTGTCGATCGAGGCGATGTGGATGACGTCACCGGTCTGGGGGGCGTGGATCATCATGCCCGCGCCGACGTAGATCCCGACATGGTGCAGGTCACCGTAGAAGAAGACCAGGTCGCCGGGGCGCAGTTCGTTTCTGGACACGTGGGTGCCCGCGGTCCACTGGTCCCCGGTGTAGTGCGGCAGGCTGATGCCGACCTTCTGGTAGGCCCACATGACCAGACCGGAGCAGTCGAAGGAGTTCGGGCCCTCGGCCCCCCAGACATAGGGCTTGAGCTGCTGGGTGAGTGCCCAGCGGGCGGCCTCGGCGGCCTTGCCGTCGCCGACGATCGGCACGCTGATCCGCACCCTGCTGCCTATGGTGGTCTTGGCCCGGCTGCGCACCTCGCTGAACAGGTTGCTCTCGACCCTGGTGACCAGGCGTTCGATCTTGGTGCGCTTGGTGCCGATCTCCGCGAGGAGCTTCTTCACCTCGCTGGTCCGCGCCTTGGCACTGGCCTGCGCCCGTTCGGCGGTCTTGATCGCCTGAGCGACCTGGGCGACCTCCTCGCTCTGTTGCTGCTGGAGGGCGTAGTACGTGGTGGCCTGGTCGAGGAAGGCGTCGGGGTCGCTCGACTGGGTGAAGGCGAGGGCCGAGCCCAGTCCCCCCGTCATGTAGGAGCTCTGCGCCAGGAGGCTGGCCCTGGTGCGCCGGGCCGCGAGCTCGGACTCGCTGCCCGCGAGGGTCTTCTTGGCCGCCTCCGAGGCCCGCTGGGCCTGCTTGAGCTTGACCCGCTCGCCGTTGTACTGCTCGCTCAGCGTCTCGATCTCGGTGTGCAGCTTCTCGACCTGCTTGGAGAGCTCTCCAAGATTGGGCTTCGGGTCGGCGGTGGCCGCGACCAGAGGGGTACCGAGGGTCAGGGAGGCGAATGCCAGCCCGATGACCACCATTCGGTGGGTGAGTCCACGTGAGACGTGTTCCCGGCGGGCGTGTCCGCCCTCGCGCCTTCCCTCAAGGTTGCGCGTGCGCTTCACCAACAGGCTCCTCTCTCGGCCGCCTACCGGGTTAGCTGACGGGTTCGGGCCGGAGGCAGCCCTACCGGGGTGCCGGTGGCACCTCGGATTCACCCCAGGGACGAGGGTGGGTCCCCGGTTCCCCGGTTCCGGGGATTCGGCGGGTCAGCTTTTTTTACCATCGCTGACATCGAGCACGGACATTAGTGCAATTGGAGGTTCATGCTCAACCAGAACTACAAAGTCGGTAGAGGTTTCACAACTGGCACGTCACGGCGAGATCACACATCTTCATGATCAACTTGCCCATTAAGACGGGCTCCATCCGTCCTTCGGGCGCTCATGGCAGAGGTCTTCGCAGGTCCAGAACCACGGGAAAGGCGAGTTCCGACCCCTCGCCGACACGTCAGGTACGGCATGGCCGCTGAGATGTCACAGGTCATCTGGTATCTGCGGGGCGAGAGTTAAGGGTGAGCCGTAACTCACAAGCACCGAGGACGTACGCTGATCGGTCATGGAGCAGGTTGCGGAGCATTCCCCGACGCCGGCCGTACACGACACCGGGAACGCCGGGCCGGGAGGCGGAGCCGCGGACCCCGGACGGGACCGCGGAGAGGCCGGGCCGGACCCGGCCGCGGTCCGGGTGCGGCGTGCCCGCACCCGGGACGTCCACGTCATCCGGCGGCTGGTCGACACCTACGGCGGAGCCGGCCGTCGTCTTCTGGAGAAGGCCACGGTCACCCTGTACGAGGACGTCCAGGAGTTCTGGGTCGCCGAGCAGGCGGGCACCGTGGTGGGCTGCGGGGCGCTCCACGTGCTCTGGGAGGATCTCGCGGAGATCCGCACCGTCGCCGTCGACCCCGGCTGCCGAGGGCTGGGTATCGGCAACCTCATCGTCTCGGAACTCCTCCGCACCGCCGGCGAACTCGGGCTGCGCAGGGTCTTCTGCCTCACTTTCGAGGTCGGATTCTTCGCCCGGCACGGATTCCGGGAGATCCAGGGCACGCCGGTCTCGCCGGAGGTCTACGCCGAACTGCTCGCCTCATATGACGAAGGGGTCGCGGAATTCCTCGACCTGGAGCACGTCAAGCCGAACACTCTGGGAAACACCCGGATGCTGCTTCATCTGACCCAGGAACACCACTGACGCCGTCTTGATGGTCGCTGATCGGAAAGATGACTGTTGATAACTATGTCGATACCTTGTGCTGCAGCAAGCATGTGCGTCTCACATACATACGGCACATGCGCAGTCGAAGTGAGGTGACGCGGTGAGCACCGGACAGCCGCCGTACCAGGATGATCCCGACCGCGATCGCACCCCGTCGGGACAACCGGAGTACGGACAGCATCAGGCAGGCCGAGACCATGACGGACAGGACCCCGATGTAACGATCGTGGGATATCGAGCGGAGGCGTCACAGCCGCACACCGGCCCGGGCCAGGCCCAGCCGGGTTATGGGCAGCAGCCCGCCTACGGCCAGCCGGCCCAGGAGCAGTCCCCCTACGGCCAGCCGGGCTACGGCCAGCAGCAGCCGTACGGCCAGCAGGCCGCCCAGCCGGGCTACGGCCAGCAGCAGGGGACGGGTCCCTACGGTCAGCCGGGCTACGGCCAGCAGCCCGCCTACGGCCAGTCGGCCCAGGAGCAGTCCCCCTACGGTCAGCAGCCCGCCCAGCCGGGCTACGGCCAGCAGCAGGGGACGGGTCCCTACGGTCAGCCGGGCTACGGCCAGCAGCAGTCGCAGGAGCAGTCCCCCTACGGTCAGCCGGGCTACGGCCAGCAGTCGCAGGAGCAGTCCCCTTACGGCCAGCAGCCCGCCCAGCCGGGCTACGGCCAGCAGCAGCCGTACGGCCAGCAGTCCGCTCAGCCGGACTACGGCCAGCAGCAGGGCTACGGCCAGCAGCCCTCCTACGGCCAGCAACCGGGTTACGGCCAGCAGCCGGGGACGGGCCCCTACGGCCAGCCGGGCTACGGCCAGCAACCCCCTCAGCAGGGCTACGGCCAGCAGCCGGGTTACGGGCAGCAGCAGCCGTACGGTCAGCAGCCCGCCTACGGCCAGGGCTACGCCCCCCAGGGGGTGACACCCCCCGGCGTCCCGGCGCCCCTCGCGGAGTGGTGGCAGCGCCTGGTGGCCCGTCTCCTCGACTCGCTGATCGTGGCCGTCCCGGCCAACATCGTGGGTTATCTGGCCGCGATGCCGTTCGCGCCGTCGTTCAACAGTGAGACCTTCACCGTGGACGGCAGTCCCGCCATGTACGGACTCGTGTCCGGGCTCATCGTCGCGCTGGCCCTCATCGCCTACGAGATCCTCATGCTGGCGCGTAACGGCACCAGCCTGGGCAAGCAGATCATGGGCATCAGGGTCGTCCGGGTGGGCGGCCAGCTCACCGGCGGGCTCGACATGGGGAGCGCCGCCAAGCGGGCCCTCGTGCTGTTCGGCTTCTACCTCGTCTACGCGTTCAGCAATCTGCTGGGAATCATCGTCACGCTGCTGACCTCCCTGCTCGGAATTTTCGTGCTGGTGGACGTGCTGTGGCCGCTGTGGGACAAGCCCCTGCAGCAGGCTCTGCACGACAAGGTGGCCAAGACGGTCGTGGTCAAGACCAAGTAGTTCTCCGAAAATCGGGGTCGGCGGGTTGAACCGCCGGCCCCGATTTCACGTATGAGTGGGAAAACGGGCGCCGTAACGGCACGCCGCCACGGCGCGTTGGAAGTGCAAAACCCATACGTGCCGCCGGGGGGAAGGTTATGGTCGTCTCGTCGCGTTCCGGCGCCGACAATCACCGCCCGGTCGGTCATGGCGTCGACCGCGGTCTCCTATGGGTGGCCAATGGGCGGTCACTTGCCGCGGTCGGAAGTTCCCCGAGCCATCGGTCAAATGATGGTGGAAGCGCCTGTACCGCCGGTGCCGTGACGCCTCCGCCGGATTCTCTTCCGCTCCTTCTCCGACGCCTTCCGGCCGACACGGCACGACCTTCTACCGCGCCGGGCGGAGCCTGTGGTGTTGCCGGGGTTGTTGACGTACCTGAGCGCGTTTGGTGGTTATACGGCCTACGACTATGCCCCGTATGCCGGAGACGGACGTACTCTTGGTAAGAAAGCGATGAAGCCCCGCCTTCTTGTCGACGACGGCGCTGCACGGCCGGCCACCTGCCCGATGAAGCGACGACCCGCCAACCAGGCCATCTCATCACGGCGCACATTCCTTGGTGAAGAGTGTGATGGCGCACCCCCGCTCCGCGGCGGTCCCCTCCGCCTCGGCCGACACCCCCTTTCACCAGGGATTCCGTGGCGGGTGGCAGGCGGTCTCGGAGCCGGGGACCCGGACCGGCATTGGTTTTCCGACAAAGTTGATCATCGTGTGATCGACCTGTCGGTTTTTTCCGCCCGGCTTTACCCGGCGCAACCGGTAAGACGGCTGGAGAGAAGCATTAAGGTAGTGAACGACCGGCATGGCCGCCCCAGTGACGCCCACGGCTCGTCGGTGACGCTATGGTCGTGTGTGGGTGGATCCGTCGTGATCCAGCGAGCCCCGGCGCGGTCCGGGATGCCGTCGTCAAAAAATCCATGGTTCCCAGAAAGTCATCCCCGGTGCGGAGCGAGGACGAATGAGCAACGTATTGTCCGCGTTGATACCTCCAGTGGTCGTCGGCAGCGCCTTCATCTACGGAGTTGTCAAGCTTCTGCGCAGTGAAGCCGCCGGTCGCCGCCCGGCAAAACAGCATGACCGGGCTGAGTCGGAGAACAGTTGATCAACTCGTGGCCTCGGTGACCGACGAGAATCGCCGGGCTCCCGGAATTGCCGCTCTCCGATTGCGGGTATATGTTTAGCTAGCGAATGAAACAATACTCCGCGAAAGGATTGCGTAGATGGCCAAGCAGATCCAGGAGATTCTCATCGACGACCTCGATGGGGGCGAGGCCAATGAGACTGTCGCCTTCGCGATTGACGGCACCAGCTATGAGATTGACCTGAGTGACGTAAACGCGAAGAAGCTCCGCGACTCCCTGTCGCCTTTCGTGCAGAGCGCCCGCCGTTCCGGCGCGCTGGCCCCTCGGCGCCGCCGTGCAGGTGGCACCCGGGCACTGACGCGGGAGAAGAGTGCTGACATCCGGGCATGGGCGAAGTCGCACGGCCTTAATGTCAGCGAGCGCGGTCGAATCGCCTCCAAGATCGTCGAGCAGTACGAAGCGGCTCACTAGATCGTTGAATCATGCGGTTATGGCGGCCACGGTGGGGTCCGGTGGCGGCCATGACCGCATGACGCGTTTGAGTGGCCGATAAACGTCGTTCGCTTGCGGCGTATCGGGAACATCCCACCCCCCGTAGGTAGTTGGATGGAGGGTGAACGCCCTGCTCTCGGGGAACGTCTTCTGCATAGAGCGGTCGCCGGGTCGGGGCTACCATGCGGGATGACAGGGCCCGGATATCCCGGACCTGCCTTACCGCTCTGTGAGGAGCGACGAGATGTTCGAGAGGTTCACCGACCGCGCACGGCGGGTTGTCGTCCTGGCTCAAGAAGAGGCCCGGATGCTCAACCACAACTACATCGGTACGGAGCACATCCTTCTTGGTCTCATCCACGAAGGTGAAGGCGTTGCCGCCAAGGCTCTGGAGAGCCTCGGCATCAGTCTTGAAGGTGTGCGTCAGCAGGTCGAGGAGATCATCGGCCAGGGACAGTCTGCGCCGTCGGGGCACATCCCGTTCACCCCGCGCGCGAAGAAGGTCCTTGAGCTGTCGCTCCGCGAGGCCTTGCAACTGGGTCACAACTACATCGGCACCGAGCACATCCTGCTCGGCCTCATCCGTGAGGGCGAGGGCGTCGCCGCCCAGGTGCTGGTGAAGCTGGGCGCCGATCTCAACCGGGTACGGCAGCAGGTCATCCAGCTGCTCCACGGTTACCAGGGCAAGGAGCCGGCCGCCGCGGGCGGGCCGCAGGAGGCCGCGCCGTCGACCTCGCTTGTGCTGGACCAGTTCGGCCGCAACCTGACCCAGGCCGCCCGCGAGGGCAAGCTCGACCCGGTCATCGGTCGTGAGAAAGAGATCGAGCGGGTCATGCAGGTCCTCTCCCGGAGGACCAAGAACAACCCGGTCCTGGTGGGCGAGCCGGGCGTCGGCAAGACCGCCGTCGTCGAGGGGCTGGCCCAGAAGATCGTCAAGGGCGAGGTCCCGGAGACGCTCAAGGACAAGCAGCTCTACACCCTGGACCTGGGTGCACTGGTGGCGGGTTCCCGTTACCGCGGTGATTTCGAGGAGCGCCTGAAGAAGGTTCTCAAGGAGATCCGCACCCGCGGCGACATCATCCTGTTCATCGACGAGCTCCACACGCTCGTCGGCGCGGGTGCCGCCGAGGGCGCGATCGACGCCGCCAGCATCCTCAAGCCGATGCTGGCCCGTGGTGAGCTGCAGACCATCGGTGCCACCACCCTCGACGAATACCGCAAGCACCTGGAGAAGGACGCCGCGCTTGAGCGCCGCTTCCAGCCGATCCAGGTGGCCGAGCCCAGCCTCAGCCACACGATCGAGATTCTCAAGGGACTGCGCGACCGTTACGAGGCGCACCACCGGGTCTCCATCACCGACGGCGCCCTGGTGGCCGCGGCCCAGCTCGCCGACCGCTACATCAGCGACCGGTTCCTGCCGGACAAGGCGATCGACCTCATCGACGAGGCCGGCTCACGTATGCGCATCCGCCGCATGACCGCGCCGCCGGACCTCCGCGAGTACGACGAGAAGATCGCCAATGTGCGGCGCGACAAGGAGTCCGCGATCGACGCGCAGGACTTCGAGAAGGCCGCCGCACTGCGGGACCAGGAGAAGCAGCTCCAGCTCAAGCGGGAACGCCGGGAGAAGGAGTGGAAGGCCGGCGACATGGACGTCGTCGCCGAGGTCACCGAGGAGCTCATCGCCGAGGTGCTCGCCACGGCCACCGGCATCCCGGTCTTCAAGCTCACCGAGGAGGAGTCCCAGCGACTGCTCCGCATGGAGGACGAGCTGCACAAGCGGATCATCGGTCAGGACGACGCCATCAAGGGTCTGTCCCGCTCGATCCGCCGTACGCGCGCCGGTCTGAAGGACCCGCGCCGTCCGGGTGGTTCGTTCATCTTCGCCGGTCCGTCCGGTGTCGGTAAGACCGAGCTGTCCAAGGCGCTGGCCGAGTTCCTGTTCGGGGACGAGGACGCGCTGATCATGCTGGACATGTCCGAGTTCATGGAGAAGCACACCGTCTCCCGGCTCTTCGGCTCTCCTCCCGGCTACGTCGGATACGAGGAGGGTGGCCAGCTCACCGAGAAGGTGCGGCGCAAGCCGTTCTCCGTGGTCCTCTTCGACGAGATCGAGAAGGCTCACCCGGACATCTTCAACTCGCTGCTGCAGATCCTGGAGGACGGTCGGCTGACCGACGCCCAGGGCCGGGTGGTGGACTTCAAGAACACCGTCATCATCATGACGACCAACCTCGGCACCCGGGACATCTCCAAGGGACAGGGCGTCGGGTTCGCGAAGTCCAACGACACCGAGTCGAACTACGACCGGATGAAGTCCAAGGTCCAGGAGGAGCTCAAGCAGCACTTCCGGCCCGAGTTCCTCAACCGTGTCGACGACATCGTGGTCTTCCACCAGCTCACGCCGAAGGAGATCATCAAGATCGTGGATCTGATGCTCGCGCAGGTCGGTGAGCGTCTGAAGGACCGCGACATGGGTCTGGAGATCACGCAGGACGCCAAGCAGCTGCTGGCCGACCGCGGTTACGACCCGGTGATGGGCGCCCGCCCGCTCCGCCGCACGATCCAGCGTGAGCTGGAGGACTCCCTGTCGGAGAAGATCCTGTACGGCGAGCTCCGCCCCGGTCAGATCGTCAAGATCAGCATCGAGGGTGAGGGCGACGACGCGAAGTTCGTCTTCGTCGGCGAGGCCGGCCCCGACCAGGTCCCGGACTCGGCCGCCGCCATCGCGGAGCCGATCCAGAACTGATTTCACCGGCAAAACAGACCCCGTCGTGACGATGTTCACGGCGGGGTCTGCTCATTTGTTACCCAATCAGGTACACCGCCACCATGGGTAGTACTACACTCTGTAGAGTGAATCCGGCCTAGTTTCACCCAATGATCCACAGATCGCGCGTACCGCGGTGAGATCGGCCCCGAGATCAACCCAGCGACGTACCGAGGAATCAACTCCGGGAGTGACGCGGAGATCGGTGCCCGTACGGGATGCTCACCGGGCCGGGCCGAGTTCCGGCAGGGAAGGCCGTTGACCCTGACGCCACAACCGTCGGCGTGGGGCACCCGGCCTCACTTACACGGAGCACTTTGGGAGGCATCCGATGCGTTTGCGACACGAGGGCGGGACGCTCGTTCACCTGTCCTACAACGCGGGCGTGCATCCCGCCGAGGACCTGGAGAACCTGATCGCGCACCTGACCCGGTACGCCGTACCGGTGCGCAAGCGTCTCGGCGTGGAGCGGATGGGGGTGGGCCTGTGGCTCTCCCCGAGCGTCGCCGACCACCTCACCGCCGATCGGATCGAGCTGGTGCGGCTGCGCCGTTCCCTTGAGGAGCGCGGCCTGGAGGTCGTCGGCCTCAACGGCACCGGCGGCCGCAACCAGGATGCTCCCGGCCCTGACTGGGCCAAGCCTGAGCGCTACCGCTACACGATGGCACTGGCCAGGATTCTGGCCTTCCTGCTGCCGGAGGATGTCCGCTTCGGGAGTATCTCCACTATTCCCATCGGCTGGCGCCGCGACTGGCCCGCAGACCTGCACGCGATCGCCTCACGCCGCCTGGAGCGGCTCTCCCGCGAGCTGCGCGGCCTCTACAGCGTCACCGGCAAGACGATCAGGGTCGGCTTCGAGCCGTGGCCGGGCTGTGTGCTGGAGACCACCGAGCAGGCGCTGGAGCGGGTGTGCAACATCGACTCCGACCACCTCGGGGTCTGCCTGGACGCCTGTCACCTCGCCGGTGGCGAGGAGGAGCCCGGTGCCGCGCTGCGCGGCCTGGCGGCCGCCGGCGCCCCTGTGGTGAAGCTCGGTCACGTCCACAACCACGTGAGCCAGGAGCAGCGCCAGGAACTGCCGAGCACCCGCTCGGTCCTGCGGGACACGCTCAGTGCCATGATCTCCGGCGCGGTGAACGGCACCGCGCACATCGAGGTCGAGGCCCACGACCTGGCCGCGCCGCTGCGGGCCAAGGGCCCCGGCGCCCTGGTCGACGTGCTCGCCGGCGAGCTTGACTGGGCCCGCACCAACCTCACCGCACTCGGCCTGCGCCTGGCCGCCTGAGCCACTCCGCAGAGCCGGGCCGCCCGGCCGGTCACCGTTCGGGTAGTCGGGGGACGCGATGATCCCGCACGGTTCCCGCGCCGTCCCGGCCGGTCTCCGGGCCCGTCTCCGCTGAGCCGTTCACCCGGGGAGGCGGTAGGTGCCGTCGTCGAGGACCTCGGCCAGGCCGTCGGCCACCAGGCCGTCGAGGGCGCGCTCCCGCTGCGGGGCGTTGTCCCAGACCATGTCAAGAGCATCCTTGGGGACCGGGCCGTGGGCTTGGCGTAGGACGGCGAGGAGGCGGCCCCGGCACTGGCGGTCGGTGCCCGCATAGGTCTGGCCCTTGCGGGCGGGGCCGTCGTAGGGCGGCTTGCCCGCCAGCCGCCAGGCGCACAGGCCGCTGATCGGGCAGTCGGCGCAGCGGGGGGCGCGAGCCGTACACACCAGAGCCCCCAACTCCATGACGCCGACGGCCCAGACGGGGGCGTCGACGGCGTCGGGCAGCAGCGACTCGGCGAGCCTGCGCTCTGCGGACGTGGTGGCCTTCGGGGGATACTCCTCGCCGCGCACGGCCCGTGCGATGACCCGGCGGACGTTGGTGTCGAGCACGGCGTGGCGGCCTTTGAAGGCGAAGCTCGCCACCGCGGCCGCGGTGTACTCGCCGATGCCGGGGAGCGTCAGCAGGATGTCGTGGTCGGTGGGGACCTCGCCGTCGTGGTGGTCGGTTATCGCCCGGGCGCAGGCATGCAGGTTGAGGGCCCGGCGTGGGTAGCCGAGGCGGCCCCAGTGGCGCACGGCCTCACCGGGAGGCTCCTTGGCGAGTGAGGCGGGCGTCGGCCAGCGCTCCATCCACTCCGTCCAGACGGGCAGCACCCGGACCACCGGTGTCTGCTGCAGCATGATCTCGCTGACCAGGATCGACCAGGGGGAGGCGTCGGGGGTGCGCCAGGGGAGATCGCGGGCGCTCTCGGCATACCAGTCGAGAACGGGTCCCAGGAGAAGGTTCGGCTCGGGCACCCTTCGACGATAGTGCCGAACACGCTCCGCTTTCCCCACCCTCCCCTGCTGAAACGGAACCGGCAGCGGCGGGTCGTTCCTCAGGGCTCATGAGAAATCTTCATACTGTGCGTATGGACCCGCACACGTTCCGTAGTGATATAGGGGTGGACGTCTACTGGCGGCGTCGGATGGCCGCGCTCGTCGGTGTGCTCGTCGTGGTCGCCGTCGTCGCCTGGGCCTGCTCGTCGGGCGGCCCGGATGAGACGCCGAAGCCGCAGGCGCAGCTCGGTGGGTCGCTCACGCCGGATCCCCTGGTGACCGTGCTGCCCACGGTGACGGTCACTCCCTCGCCGAGCCCGTCGCCGCCCCGTCGGGCGGCCAAGGCGGCTGCCAGGGCCAAACGGCCCGGCGACGCCTGCGACGCACCCGACCTGGTGCTGAACATGCAGGGGCAGGGAGACGTCTACGCGCCGGGCAGCCGGCCCCGGTTCCTTCTCACGCTGGTGAACATCGGCAAGGTGATGTGCACGGCCGATGTCGGACCCCGGGCGATGGAGGTCCGCATCACCTCCGGCAGTGACCGCGTCTGGTCCTCGGCCGACTGCGTCAGCGGCGTCACCGACGACATCCGCAGGCTTGACCGTGGCATCCCCTACGTCCGGGAGGTCGAGTGGGACCGTCGCCGGTCCGGCGGAGACTGCACGGCCAAGCGTGACGGCGCCGAGGCCGGCACCTACGTCGCCGTGGTCCGCAGCCCCGGGCTGAAGAGCCGCAGGGCCGTCTTCCACCTCCGCTGAGCACGTCCACGGCCGCTACCCGGTCGGCAGAGCCCACCCGGCCTCCCCGGGAACCAGAGGCGTGTCAGCACCGATCAGGCCCACCCCGGGCGGCGGCCGTACGGCCCAGCGCGGACCTTCCACCGATCAAGGGTTCCTTCGAAGGCCCTGACCCGGTCTCCTCGCTGCTTCGGTGGCGGCGGTCCGGGCGGAGGGCCTAGACGTAGCGCTCCAGGATGGAGGACTCGGCCAGCCGGGAGAGGCCCTCGCGGATGTGGCGGGCCCTGGCCTCGCCGACCCCGCCCACTTCCTGGAGGTCGCCGATGCTGGCGGCCAGCAGCTTCTGCAGGCTGCCGAACTGGTCGACCAGGCGGTCGACCACCGCGCCCGGCAGGCGGGGAACCTTGGCCAGCAGGCGGTAGCCCCGGGGGCTCACCGGGCTGTCCAGGGCGTCGTTGCCCGAGTGGCCGAGGATCTGCGCGACCACCGAGAGGTCGAGCAGGTCGCTGGAGGACAGCCGGTCGAGATCGTGCAGCGCGTCGGCGAACTTGCGCGGACGGCGGCTCGCCACGGGCAGGTAGTCACGCACGATCAGCTCACGGTCGGTCTCGGTCCCGGCCACCAGCTCGTCGAACTGCAGGGACAGCAGACGCCCGTCGGTGCCGAGCTCGACCACGTAACCGGTGATCTCCTCGGAGATGCGCCGGACCATCTCCAGCCGCTGGGCGACCACCGCTATGTCGCGGACCGTCACCAGGTCCTCGATCTCCAGCGCCGACAGCGTGCCGGACACCTCGTCGAGGCGGAGCTTGTAGCGCTCAAGGGTGGCCAGGGCCTGGTTGGCCCGGGACAGGATCGCCGCCGACTCCTCCAGCACGTAGCGGAAGCCGTCCAGGTAGAGGGCGATGATCCGCATGGACTTGCTGAGCGAGATGACGGGCAGGGACGTCTGCAGGGCCACCCGCTGGGCGGTGCGGTGCCGGGTGCCGGACTCGTCGGTGACGATCGACGGGTCGGGCATCAGGTGCACGGCCGCGCGGACGATCCGCAGGTCGCTCGCGTTCAGCACGATGGCGCCGTCCATCTTGGCGAGCTCGCGCAGCCGAGTGGCGGAGAATTCGACGTCCAGCTCGAAACCGCCGCTGCAGATCTCCGCGACCGTGTCGTCGTAACCGAGCACGATCAGACCACCGGTCTGACCGCGAAGAATGCGCTCCAGGCCGTCGCGTAGCGCAGTGCCCGGCGCGACCGCCGCCAGAACGGCTCTGCGGTGTTCGTCGAGCCCTCTGTTGGTTGCTGGCACATGACCCCCGTGGTCCGCGTATCACCATCAGCCTACCGGCGAAGGTCCTCCCAGGTCCGGAATCGGCAGATGATCGTCCTCAGGTGACGTGGGTGAGCGCGTCCCAGACGTTCTCCGCCTCGACGATGTCGAACCCCGGTATGTGGGTGGTGTTCCGGCCGCCGACCGGGACCAGGGAGCGTTCGCCGCCGCGTCTGCTGCCGGTGTCGAGGGAGCCGGCCGGGACCAGGGCGCGGGTGAAGCCCAGCCGTGCGGCCTCCGACAGGCGGCGTCGCACGTCGCGCACCGGGCGCAGCTCTCCGGCCAGGCCCACCTCGCCCAGCACGACCAGGCCGGCCGGCAGCGCCTTGTCACCGGCCGCGCTGGCCACCGCGAGCATCACCGACAGGTCCACCGCCGGATCGCTGAGCTTGATGCCCCCCACGGTCGCGGTGAACACGTCGCAGCCCCCGAGCTTGGCGTTGAGCCGTCGCTCCAGCACCGCCAGCACCATCGTCACCCGGTAGGTGTCGAGTCCCGAGGAGGATCGGCGCGGCTGCTGGGCCTCGGTCCGCGCGACCAGGGCCTGCACCTCGGCGGGTAGCGGCCGGGTGCCCTCCAGGGTGACCGTGACGCACGTGCCGGGCACGGGCTCGGCACGGTGGGAGACGAACAGCCCGCTGGCGTCGGCGATGCCCTCGATGCCGCCCTCGTGCAGGTCGAAGCAGCCGACCTCGTCGACGGGGCCGTACCGGTTTTTGATCGCGCGGACCATCCGGAGCCGGGAGTGCCGGTCGCCCTCGAAGTGGAGCACGACGTCGACCAGGTGCTCAAGCGTCCGGGGACCGGCGATCGAGCCCTCCTTGGTGACATGGCCGACCAGCACGGTGGACATGCCGCGCTCCTTGGCGAGCCGGACCAGGTTGCCGGCGACCTCCCTGACCTGGGTGACCCCGCCGGGCACCCCGGTCGCCTGGGCCGAGCCGATCGTCTGCACCGAGTCGACGATGAGCAGGTCCGGCTGGACCTTCTCCACGTGGGCCACCAGCGCGCTCAGGTCGGTCTCGGCCGCGAGGTAGAGCTGCTCCTGGATCGCGCCGATCCGGTCGGCCCTGACCCGCACCTGGGCAGCCGACTCCTCGCCCGTGATGTAGAGCACGGTCTGCTGCCGCGCGATCTTCGCCGCCGCCTCCAGCAGGAGTGTGGACTTGCCGATGCCGGGCTCCCCGGCCAGCAGCACGACGGCGCCGGGCACGAGGCCGCCGCCGAGCACCCGGTCGAGCTCGGGCACCCCGGTGCCGCGCGCGTGCGCCACCTCCGCCTTGACCTGGCCGATCGGGACGGCCGGAGCCGACACGGCCCCGGCGGTGGCCACATTGACGCCCCCGCGGGCGGTCTCCTCCTCGACGGTGCCCCAGGCCTGGCACTCGCCGCAGCGCCCCACCCATTTGGCGGTCTGCCAACCGCACTCACCACAGCGATAGCCGACCTTCTTAGCCATGGCCGCACGTTACAGGTCCCCGCCGACAACTTTCACCCGGTACGGCGCGCCGTACCGGGTGAAAATCGTCGGCGGGACGCGGTCGGGCCGGTGGTCAGATGCGGTCAGATGTGGTCTTCGAGGTCGGCGAGGAGCAGGCGCTTGGGCTTGGCGCCGACGATCTGCCGGACCACCTCGCCGCCCTTGTAGAGGTTGAGGGTCGGCAGGCCCATGACGCCGTAACGGGCCGCGATCTCCTGGTGTTCGTCGTAGTTGAGCTTGGCGATCGTGACGCGGTCCCCGTACTCGGCCTCGATCTGCTCCAGGACCGGCGCGATCATCCGGCAGGGCGGGCACCACTCGGCCCAGAAGTCGACCAGGACGGGCTTGTCGTTCTGGAGCACCTGCTCGGCGAAGTTGTCGGCGGTCAAAGTGATCATGATTTTCCCTGCTCTCTGAATACGCATCCGGGACAGGCCGCGGTCAGCTGTTCCGCCACCTCGGCCCGCCGGGCGAGCAGCGTGCGGATCTCGTCGTCGATCTCGGTCAGCTTGCGCTGGTAGACCTCCACCGACTCCGGGCAGGAGCCTCCCGAGGCATGGCCGGCCCGCAGGCACGCCACGAACGGCCTGGCGTCCTCCAGCGTGAACCCGACACCGAGCAGCGACCTGATCTCGGTGACGAGCCTGAGGTCCGCCTCGCCGTACTCCCGGTAGCCGTTGGCCGTCCGCCGTGCCGTGATCAGTCCCTGCTGCTCGTAGTAGCGCAGCGCGCGGGTGCTGACTCCGGCCCGTCTCGCGAGCTCCCCGATCCGCATCCGTTCCTCCCTGGGGTTCACGCTAAGCGTTGACGTCAACGTCAAGGTCAAGCGGTTTCGCAGGGCATTTCATCCCGGGTGCCGGGCGCCGTCAGAAACGTCTCCAACGCAGGACGTTGGGGTAGGCGAGCTCCAGGCCGGGGGTCTCGGCGACGGCCTGGTCGGCCACCGCGGGGGTGAACTCGATGCGGAGCACCGCCTCCAGGTCGGCGCGGCGTTCGAAGACCATGCGCAGGTCGAGGCGCTGGGTCTGCCAGCCCTGGCCGCTCCAGAACCTCTCGACGGACTGGACGGAGTAGGCGGCGGGGACGGACCGGCCGAACCAGCGGCCGAAGGCGCCGCGGGTGGCGTCGAGGTCGATCACGAAGGCCGCACCGCCCCGCCGCATCACCCGGGACAGCTCGGCCAGGCCCGGCTCGCAACCGGGGCCGAAGAAGTAGGCCCAGCGGGCGATGGCCACGTCCACCGAGGCGTCGGGCAGCGGGAGGGCCTGGGCGGTGGCCGGATGGATCTCGACGTTGGGCAGCGGACCGCACCGGCGCCGGGCCAGTGTGACCAGGTCCTCATGCGGTTCCACGCCGATCACACGGGCGGCGGTGGCCGACAGGGACGGCAGGTGGTAACCGCTGCCGCAGCCGATGTCGAGGACCGTCGCGCCGGTCCACGACCGGATGGCGGACATCGCGGCCTCGGCCCGGCCCTCGGGATCCACCGCCCGGTTCTCCAGTTCGTAGATGTGAGGCGTGTTCCAGATGTTCGGGCTGGGGATGGCGCCCTTGGTGAACCGCGGCATGCCTTCACCGTAGCCGTGTGATCTCCGACGCGTCAGCGCGGGCGGGCTCACTCATCCGCGCCCGCGCTTAGGCTGGCAGGGTGAGGGAACCCGGTCGTGCAGGCCTGTGGCGCGGCGGAGTTCGCTCACGGGAACTCCAGCCGGAGGCGAGGAAGCCGTATGAGCGTTGTCCGAGGATCCAGGGCGAAGATCGCGCTGTCCACAGCGTCCGTCTACCCGGAGCGCACCCCTGACGCCTTCGAGCTGGCCGCGCGTCTGGGATACGACGGTGTCGAGATCATGGTGGGCGCCGATCCGGTGAGCCAGGACATCGACGTGCTGGAGCGGCTGTCGGACCACTACGAGCTGCCGATCCTGGCCATCCACGCCCCCTGCCTGCTGGTGACCCAGCGGGTGTGGGGCAAGGACCCGTGGGCCAAGCTCCAGCGGGCGCAGCGGGCCGCCGAGCGGGTCGGCGCCAGGACGGTCGTGGTGCACCCGCCGTTCCGCTGGCAGCGCGACTACGCGCGCGACTTCGAGACCGGTCTGGCCAGGATGCGGGAGGAGACCGACGTGGTCTTCGCGGTGGAGAACATGTTCCCGCTGAAGGCCCGGGGCAACGAGGTCGTGCCCTACGCGCCGGACTGGAACCCGGTCGACTACGCCTTCCCGCAGGTGACACTGGACCTGTCGCACACGGCCGTGTCCGGGGTGGACGCGATGGAGATGTTCACCAAGCTCGGTGACCGGCTCGCCCACCTGCACCTGGCCGACGGCGTCGGGGTGGCGAACAAGGACGAGCATCTGGTCCCCGGACGGGGCGGGCAGCCGTGCGCGCCGATCCTGGAGCGCCTGGCGGGCAGCGGTTACGACGGTCTGGTCGTGCTGGAGATCAACACGCGCAAGGCGGCGAGCCGTACGGAACGGATCGCCGACCTCACCGAGGCGCTGGCGTTCGCGCGCCTGCACCTGGCCACCTCCTCCAACGTGTGAGCGGGCGACCGGTGACGCACGACCCGTGCGCGACGCGGCAGGACGACCGGTGAGCGGGCAGCCGGCGGACGGGCCGCCTGCGGGTGAGCCGGACGGCAGGAGGCGTCCCGGGCGCAGGCCGGGTTCGGCCGACACGCGCGGGCAGATCCTCGCGGCCGCCCGGGAGACCTTCGCGGAGAAGGGATTCGACAAGGCGACCGTCCGGGGCATCGCCCGGCAGGCGGGGGTGGATCCGGCGCTGGTCCACCACTACTTCGCCAGCAAGGAGGGGATGTTCGTCGCGGCCATGGAGCTGCCGGTCGAGCCCGAGTCCCTCATCCCGATGATCGTTTCTGGACCGCGCGAGGAGGTCGGCGAGCGGCTGACCCGGTTCGTCCTGACGATGACCTCGGCCGCGGAGGCCCGCCAGCCGGTGCTGGCGCTGGCCCGTACCGCGATGACCAACGACCGGATGGCCGCGATGATCCGTGAATTCGTCACGCACGCGATCCTGAACCGGGTGGCGGAGGCGCTCCAGATCCCGCCGATCCGGACGGAGGCGGCCTTCGCGCAGCTCTTCGGGGTGGTCCTGATGAGATACGTCGTCAAGCTGGAGCCGCTCGCCTCGGTGGACGTCGAGGAGCTGGTGGAGCTGCTCGCGCCCACGATCCAGCGCTATCTCGACGATTCCGGGTAACGTCAACCTATGTGCTGACATATGCAGAGCATTGTTCTGTATACCGAATTGACCATATGGTGACCACGGTCACCACGGCCTGCGGTCCGGTAGCAAGTTACCGGTCGGTAGTATCCATGGTGACCCGCCGTCACTGTGGATGACCGGCGGTCGTACGCTGGCAGCCAACGCCGTCTGTGGGAGGACCCGTGCTCTGGGTAGCGATCATCGGGCTGGTCATGACAGCTGTCGCGGTCGCGCTTGCCGCGCGCCGTGTGCTGTTCCTCTACAAGCTCGCCACCGTGGGGCCACCCGCGCCCGAGCGGATCGAATACGCCAAGAACAACGTGGGAGACGAGCTCAAGGCCCAGCTCGTCGAGGTTTTCGGTCAGAAGAAGCTGCTCAAGTGGACGGCCTCGGGCACCGCGCACTTTTTCGTCATGTGGGCGTTCTTCATCCTGGCGACCGTCTACCTGGAGGCGTACGGCTCGCTGATCCAGGGCGCGGTCACCGGCACCCCCGATTTCCACATCCCGATCGTCGGGACCTGGGCCGTGCTGGGCTTCCTGCAGGACTTCATCGCGGTCGCGGCCCTGGTCGGCCTGATCGCGTTCGCGGTCATCCGGGTCAAGAACTCGCCCAAGAAGCTCGGACGCAGATCCCGCTTCTCCGGCTCGCACCTCGGCGGCGCCTGGCTCGTCCTCTTTATGATCTTCAACGTGATCTGGACGATGTTCCTCTTCCGCGGCGCGGCGTCCAACACCGGCAACCTTCCCTACGCGTCGGGAGCCTTCGCCTCCGATGCCGTCGCGGCCGTGCTGCGGCCGCTGGGCGCCTCGGCCAACGAGGTGATCGAGCACGTCGGGCTGCTCCTGCACATCGGCGTCATGCTGGTGTTCCTGGTGATCGTGGTGAACTCCAAGCACCTGCACATCTTCACCGCCCCACTGAACGTGGCGTTCTCCCGCCGCCCGGACGGGAACGGCCCGGCCCAGCCGATGCGGATCGACGGCAAGCTCGTCGACTTCGAGGACGAGGACCTCGACGGCGACCGGCTCGGCAGGGGCAAGATCGAGGACACCACCTGGAAGGGCTTCCTCGACTTCTACACCTGCACCGAGTGCGGCCGGTGCCAGGACCAGTGTCCGGCCTGGAACACCGACAAGCCGCTGTCGCCGAAGATGCTGATCCTGGAGCAGCGCGACCACGCCTTCAAGGTCGCGCCGTACCTGACGGCCACCCAGGAGCAGCGTGCCGACCTGCACGAGGACGTGCTCGCCCTGCTGGACAAGCCGCTGGTCGGCGAGGACGGCGTCATCCACCCGGACGTGCTGTGGTCCTGCACCAACTGCGGTGCCTGCGTCGAGCAGTGCCCGGTGGACATCGAGCACATCGACCACATCCTCGACATGCGCCGCTACCAGGCGATGGTGGAGTCGAACTTCCCGTCCGAGGCCGGCGTCATGGTCAAGAACCTGGAGAACAAGGGCAACCCGTGGGGGATGTCCGAGATGAAGCGGGCCGACTGGATCGAGGAGCTCGCGAGCCGCGACGTCGATCCCATCGAGGTCCGGCTCATCGACGAGAAGATGCCCGAGGACACCGAATACCTGTTCTGGGTCGGCTGTGCCGGAGCCCTGGAAGACCGGGCCAAGAAGACCACCAAGGCGGTCGCGGAGCTGCTGCACGTCGCGGGGGTGAAGTTCGCGGTGCTCGGCCCGATGGAGGCCTGCACCGGCGACCCGGCCCGCCGGCTGGGCATGGAGTACCTCTTCGACATGCTGGCCAAGCAGAACGTCGAGACGCTGAACGAGGCCGGGGTCAAGAAGATCGTCGCGACCTGCCCGCACTGCTTCAACACCCTCGCCAACGAGTATCCGCAGCTCGGTGGCACCTATGAGGTCGTCCACCACACCCAGCTGCTGGCCAAGCTGGTGGACGAGGGCAAGCTGGTCCCGGTCACGCCGATCGAGGAGAAGATCACCTACCACGACCCGTGCTTCCTCGGCCGCCACAACAAGGTCTACTCCCAGCCCCGCGACATCATGGCCAAGGTCCCGGGCGTGCAGACCCAGGAGATGCACCGCCACAAGGAACGCGGTTTCTGCTGCGGCGCCGGAGGCGCGCGGATGTGGATGGAGGAGCGGCTCGGCAAGCGCATCAACACCGAGCGGGTGGACGAGGCGCTGACCACCGATCCGGACACCATCTCCACCGCCTGCCCGTTCTGTCTGGTCATGCTGGGCGACTCGATCAACGAGAAGAAGAACTCCGGCGAGGCAAAGGAGACGCTGGAGGTCGTGGACGTCGCCCAGCTTCTGATCAAGTCCATCAAGGGCCAGCCGGTGGAGGCTTCTTGACCCCGATTCAGGTACGGTCCGTCTTGGGGCCGTACCTGACTATCGGTAAAGATGTCAAGAAAACGACACTAGGTCCAAAAGTCTTTCTGTCGATTACGGAAAAATCACGGTAACCTCAACGTCGCGTAGCTCATTCGACGGGGAGGGAGCTGACGATGCATGTCGTCGTCACGGATGCCGAGGTCACTCTGACCGACGTCCTCTCACTCCGCCTGTCCCTCGACGGCCCGCTGGCGAGCGGGACCGGGCTCGTGCTGCGGCACCGCGCCACCGCGGTGGAGCGCGCGGTAGTGCTGGGCACCCCGGGCGCCGAGGCGCGCGACGCGACCCTCGCGGTCTCGCTCGCACCGCTGCCCCTCACCCCCGGCCGCTGGGACGTCTACCTGGAGCAGGAGGGGATCCGCACCCGGTTGCCGAGCATCGATCCGGGTTTCTCCCTCGACCGGCTCGACACCTACGCCCTGAGCCGCCGCACGCTGGCCCACCGGGCCTACCGGACGCGCAACGGCTTCCTGGCGCTGAAGGTCGACGACGCGGAACCGGTCGCCGAGGTCCGTGCGGTCTGGTTCCGGGAGGGCCGCTTCGAGGTCACCGGCCTGCTGGCCTTCACCGGCTTCGACGACGACGAGTCCCGGCGCGTTGCGCGGCTCGCGTTGCGCCGTAACCATCCCGACGCCGAGCTGACCGTGGGCGCGACGGTCCAGGGGGTGCGTTTCCACGCCGCGCTCTCACTGTGCGACGTGCTCGCTGCCGCCCCCGAGCAGACGGGTATCTGGGAGCCCTCGCTGGAGGTGGACGGCCTGGCCGCGCCGCTCCGCCTCGGTTCCCGGTTGGACGACGTGGACGGCAAGCGCCGCCGCCTGCACTACCCGGCCGAGGAGATCGACGGAGTGCCGATCAGGCCCCGCTACACCGCCGACGACGAGCTCAGGATCGAGGTCGGAGGGTGAGGATCTGCCTGCTCGTCCCCTCCCTCTCCGGCATGCGGGGTGATGTCCGCTCGGCCGTCAACCTCGCGGGAGAGCTGGCCGGCCGCCATGACGTCGAGATTCTCAGTCTCCGCCGCCACAAGGAGCGATCGTTCTTCCCCGTGGAGTCCGGGGTGACGCTCTCCTGGGTGGTCGACGCCCAGCCCGGGGCCCGGCATCTGTTGCCGCAGGGGCAGATGCGCACCGAGGTCGCCCTCTGGCGGCGGCTGCGCGCGCTCAGGGCCGACGTGGTCATCAGTACCCGGCCGGGGCTGAGCGTCCAGGTGGCCAGGCACGCGCCCCGTGACACCGTGCGGATCGCCCGCGAGTGGGGCAGCCCGTCGGTGCCCGGGCCGGTCAGAAGGTTCTACCCTCGCCTGGACGCGGTGGTCACCGCCACCGAGGCGAGCCGCCGGGAGTGGGACCGGTTGCTGGACGGCGTCGAGGTCGGGCTGATCCCGGACGCGCTCCCCGCCGGCCCCTGGCCACGCTCGCGGATGGACAACCGCATCGTCGCCGCCGGCGGTCGCTGGGTGCCGGTGAAGGCCTATGACCGGCTGATCCGCGCGTTTGCCACCGTCGCCGACAAACGCCCCGACTGGAGGCTGCGCCTCTACGGCGGAGGGCCGGAGGACAGGCGGCTCCGTGCCCTGGTCCAGGACCTCAACCTGCACAACCACGTCTACTTCATGGGACTGACCTCCGATCTGACCGGGGAGTTCGCCAAGGCGTCGGTCGTCGCGGTGACCTCACGGGCCGAGGTGCTCGGGATGACCGTGATCGAGGCCATGGCCAGCGGGGTGCCGGTGATCGGGTTCGACAGTCCCGGAGGGCCGGGCGAGTTCGTGACCGACGGCCGAAGCGGGGTCCTGGTCCCCGAGGGGGAGGGCGAGATCGAGGCGTACGCCTCAGCGCTGCTCGCGCTCATCGACGACGAGCGCCGGCGCCGGGAGCTCGCGGCCGGCGCGTTGGAGGCCGCAGCCGCCCACGCGGCGCCTTCGGTGGCCAAGCAGTGGGAGAAACTCATCCTGGCCACTTCCCGCTCCGCCTGACGCGGGTACCGTTATGACATGCATGGGTACAGCACAGACAAACAGGCCTATCTGACCCGGCTACGGCGGATCGAAGGGCAGATAAGAGGCCTGCAGCGAATGGTCGAAGAGGATGCCTACTGCATTGACGTGCTGACACAGGTGTCGGCCGCCACCCGCGCCCTCCAGGCGGTGGCGCTCGGCCTGCTGGAGGACCACATCGGGCACTGCGTCGCCGACGCCATCAGCACCGGAGGTCCCGAGGCGGAGGAGAAGGTCAAGGAGGCCTCGGCGGCGATCGCCCGCCTCGTCCGTTCGTGACTAGTCACCGGGCCATCTTTACGGACCACGTCCCGGACCCCTGGCGAGGAGTCCGGGACTAGCTCGTTTGGACGGTTTCTCATCTGCTTCAGCAGATCGCCGAAGCACTCAATCCGAGCGCGTTGTCGAGCTCCGCCAAGGTGAGCGGCCGTTCGCTGATCGCTACGGCGGTAAGCACCTCTGCATAGAGCGCGATCTCGTCCAACGCGACACGGTCGTGGACTCTAGAGTCCAGGTCGTCGTGCCCCACCGCGTCGTCCTTCCTTCCGCAGCCCACACCCACTTCGAGGTTACGGCGGGCGGTCTTTCGTGCCCATGGCCCATCGGGACCATTCCTTACGGCACCGTCGCGACCTCAGGAGGATCATTTCCCGATTGCGAGATCACAATTCAGACAATCACCTGATGCCCCGAGGGAGAGCGGGATACAGCGACAAGCGGGGAAAAAATAACTCTATTCGTGTGTTGGGCGTGACAATATATGTCAGAAGTGGCCGGGGAAGGTCCCTGATATGCCCGGAGCAGGGTCGTCCCGCTCGTGCGCCAGGCGATGCACGAGCGCCGAAGCCGTGGTGAACCCCCGGTCCGGCACCGTGGTCCCGCTGAGGCGGCACCATGCGAGTCCGGTGGCGTAGGCGGCCCCCAGCAGGGCCGCAGCCGAGGTCCGATCCGGCGGATGGAGTGCGGCGGGCAGCTCGCCGGAGCGCGGCCAGCATCCCCGCAGCGGATGCGACGGGTCGTTGAGCACCACGTGGAGGATGTGCCGCAGTTCCGGGTCCAGCCACGGGTAGAGCGCGTCGGCCGCTCTGGGAGCGGACGCCGCCAGGTCGGCGGCCAGCAGCGAGGCCGCCACGGCCCGGGGGTCGGCGCCTTTCGGCACGATGAACCCCAGCGCCTGCACCAGGTCGTAGACCGCGTGCTGGAAGTGCTCCGCCGGTGCGGAGTCAGGCAGCGTCACATGAGGCGGGCAGCGTGACAGCCAGGCCCGCCGTACGGCGTCGTCGCCCTGATGGGCGACGGAGGAGTCGGGGCCGGTACGGCGGAGCACCGGCTCCACCATCGTCAGCAGGGCATCGGCACGGGGACGGAACCGCCGGTCGTCACGGATCGCCTCGGCGGTGTCGGCCATCAGCGCGACCAGCCGCAGACCGGCCTCGGGGTGCCCGGCCCTGACCCGCTCGCCGTACAGTGCCACCAGGTCGTCCAGCGAGGCCGGAGGCAGCCACCGGACCCACTCGTCCCCGGGCAGCGGCCGGGCCAGGAACTCACCGAACATCGACAGCAGCACCTCGTTGCCGTCGAAGGCCGGGGCGTAGGCGCACCACATCAGCGTGCCCCAGACCGCGGCGACCGGACTGGCCACCTCTCCGGCGAAGAGTTCGGTGAACGGCCCGGTGAGCGGGAAGTCCTCCCGGCGCCGGCCGCGCTGGGCGATCACCAGCTCGCGGACCCGCTCGGTGATCTCGGGGGGCACGTCCGGGCCGACGAACCCCTGCACCGACCCCCGGTCCACCGTGAAGTCGGGGCCGGCCGGGACCAGGTTCAGCGAGATCGTCGAAGTCGCGTGCACGACGCGCGCCGCCGCCCGGAAACCGGGATCGGCGGGCGGGGCGGACAGGTGCCAGTGACCGTCGGCCGGATCCTGCCGGTACCACCGGGCATGCGCGCCGAACAGCCAGCGTCCGCCGTCCGGAGTGGTCAGCGTGCGCAGCGCGATGGCCTGCGCGCGTGCGGGCAGCGCGAGCGCCGACCACCGGTGGTCGGCGACCATGGTGCGCACATCGCTTTCCATGGTGTCGAAACAGTCCCACTGCCGCACGGCGGTCATGTTACCGATCGCGTCCCGGCGCGTCAGTGGTCCACCGGCACGTCGGCGACGATGGTCGCGGCCCGGTGCCGCCCGGCTTTGGCCATGTAGTTGCCGGGGGTGCCGGCGAAGGAGGCGCGGTCGTCGTCGGTCAGCTCACGGACCACCTTCCCGGGGACGCCCGCGACGAGCACCCCGGCCGGGATCTTCTTGCCCGGCCCCACCAGGGCGCCGGCCGCGATGAGCGAGCCCGCTCCGATCCGGGCGCCGCCGAGCACGATGGCGCCGATGCCGACGAGCGCGCCCGTCTCCACGTGGGCGCCGTGCACCATGGCCTTGTGTCCCAGGCTCACCCGGGGTTCCAGTACGGCGGGTTCACGCGGGTCGGCGTGCAGGCAGCACAGGTCCTGGATGTTGCACTCCTCGCCGACCTCGATGAGCTCGTCGTCTCCTCGCAGGACCGCGCCGTACCAGACGCTCGCGGCACGGCCGAGCCGTACCCGGCCGACGATCACCGCGCCGGGGGCGACGTAGGCCTCTGGGTGGATCTGCGGGATCGCGCCGCCGTCGAGGGAGGCGATGTAGGGGTTGGTGTCCATGCGTTTGATGTTACGGGGAGTGAGATTGTCCGATATTTCCGCAAGCAGGTCGGGCGTTCCGGTTGCGGACTTGGGCGGTAAGCAGGAAAGTCGTGTCCTGACGTCTCCTTTCCCGCCACACAACATCCACGGGCAGCGCCATGACAAACCAGCACGAGAGCTTTCCCGATCTGATGCATGAGGACTCGTTCGAGGTCGTCATGCGTGGTTACAACCGTCGCCAGGTTCACGACTACATGAACCGCAACCGCAACCAGATCCGCGATCTGGAGGAACGGCTCGCACGGTCGATCGGGCAGGCCGAGCAGAGCCGGGTCGAGCTGGCCGAGGCCCGGCGGAGACTTTCCGACGCTCCACAAGACTATGACGAGCTCGGCCAGCGGCTCAGCCAGATCCTGAAGCTGGGTGAGGAGGAGGCGGCTTCCAAGAAGCAGGTCGCCGAGGCCGAGGCCGGCAAGGTGCGCGAGCATGCCTCCGACGAGGCCCAGCGGCTCGTCAACTCGGCGCTGGAGCGTGCCGAGGGCATAATGAACGCCGCCCAGCAGGAGGCCGAGCGCAGGGTCGCGGAGGCCACCGCCGCCGCCGAGCAGATGCTCGCCCAGGCCGGCGGAGACGCCGAGGAGACCCTCAACGCGGCCCGTGCGGAGTCCGACGAGACCCTGCGCGGCGCCCGCACCGAGGCGGACCGGATGGTCACCTCGGCCAGGAACGAGGCGGAGCGGACGCTTGGGAGTGCTCGGGCCGAGGCCGAGTCGACGCTGGGCAGTGCCAGGGCGGAGGCCGAGGCGACCGTCTCCTCCGCCAACGCCGAGGCGCACTCCATGCTGACGTCCGCCCAGCAGCGCTCCGCGGTCCTGGACGAGACGACCGGCCGCCGGGTCTCCTATCTCACCGACACCCACCGCGAGGTCATGCGCCGTCTCAACGAGATGGGTGCCGTGCTGGGGGACCTGATCCACCGGGAGAACGCCGCCGGAGCGCTGATCGACGAGGCCGCGGTGCTCCCGCCGGCTCCCGCTCACCCCGCCGTCGCCGTTCCGGCCGCGGGCACCGGGCACGAGTCCGAGCACGAGCACGAGTCCGAGGTCGTGCTCGCTGCCGGGTCCGACGTCAGGCCGGAGCCGGAGGGTGGGCTCGACGCCTATGCCGAGCCGGATGTCGAGGCCGATGTCGAGGCGGTCCGGGTGATCGTCGAGGACGAGGACGAGGACGAGGTTGAGGACGGCGGCCGGCGTTTCGCCGACGGCGGTGCCGAGGATCTCGACGAGCCCGGTACGGACCCGCGCCGGGCCCCGAAGGAGAGCGGCGAGTACGCCGCCGGACGCTGATGCCCCGTTCCTCTTCGGCGGCGCGGACCCCCACTGGCCTGTGGCGTCGAGGGCGGGAAGCCGCCCCCGGCGGCCTCAGGTGCTCGACCACCGGTTCGCGACCTCCGTTGAGGGAGGTCGCACCACGGCGTGCCCGCCGCCCCGGGGGTCGCTCCACGGTGTGCCCGCCGCCCCGGGGGTCGCTCCACGGTGTGCCCGCCGCCCCGGGGGTCGCTCCACGGTGTGCCCGCCGCCCCGGGGCGTCGCTCCACGGCATGCCGGGGCGCCCCGGCATGCCGGGATCAGGCGGAAGCCCCCGCCCCCGATAGGGTCGAGGGCTTCCGCGACTGGGGGCCCGGTGCCGGAGCAGCGTCAGCTCCGCTGATCCGGCACCGGGCGGCTACCAGGAATCCCTTCCGTCGGAACGGTCCTGTTGATCACGTAACTGCTCCCGCAGTCCTTCCGGCTCGTCCGCGTCGATGGTCATCGCACAGCCGGCCTCACGCTGGGCGACGGTCAGCGGGTGGTGGCGGGTGGCCCACCACCGACCCGCGTCACTCCGCCAGATCGTCCAATCAGCGAACTCCCGGGCGATTTCCGCCAGATGCCGGTCGAATGACATCTACCTACGCACCTTCCCCGCGCCCAGGCCCGCCTGTGTGACGTTCCACTTCTGAAAGTGAGGCACCTCTCTAGAGAAATCAATGATCGCAAGAGACAGGTCAACCTATCGGTTGACGGACAGACTTGATCTATGAGTCGAAATCGTATTGAAGTACATAAGAAGCGGCGTCAAGGATCATCTCGTTGACCTCCACCGGGACGCCGCTCTCGGTGTAGGCGATCCGGCCGATCACGATGACCGGAGTGCCGGCCGGGAGGTCGAGCTGGACGGTCTCGTGGGGATGGGGCATGCGGGCGCGCACCTCCTCACTGAAGTGCACGGGAGCGTGACCGAGGTCGCCCAGGCGTGCGTAGACGCCTCCCGGTCCGGTGTCGTGCCGTGTGATCGCGGTGTTCTCGACCAGGACGGCGGGAAAGTGGGAGACGGACAGCTGCACCGGCCTGCCGTCCACCGAGTAGCGCCGGCGCCGCACCCATACCTCGTCGCTGTTCAGGACCCGGGCCACGGCGTCCTCGGCCACCTCCCTGTCGATAGTGACGTCGTCCACGGAATAGCGGCGGCCCCTGGTGTCCGACTCCCAGATCGCCTGCCCCTGCCCCCACTGCTGCTGGGAGAGTCGCCGCGAGCCGTGCCGCCTGATCGGCTGGAACTGCCGGACGTAGACTCCCGAGCCGCGCTTGGGCACGGCCAGTCCTTCGTTGATGAGTACGGAAAGGGCCTGTCTGGCGGTCGCACGGGCTACCCCGTACTGCGCCATCAGGGCGTTCTCGCCCGGAAGCCGATCCCCGTCTCGGAGTTCACCGGACAGGATCGCTTCGCGAAGCCCGTCGGCAATACGCCGATAGATCGGGGGCTCGGGAGGAACCGGGGATTGCTGCACGTTTAATCACCCTCTGTCACCAACCGGGTTTGGCGTCTCCAGAGAACTTGCCCCGTCTTGTCCACGATCGCACAGATACAGAGGTTGGTCCCGTGCTTATTTTGAGAGGATCGTGCCCGTGTGGCGATCCTCGGGGGTTTTTCCGGTCCGTTACCGTAGAACGGTCTCCGCCGCTATTCGCCGAGCCCACCATCGCCGCGTGACGGTCGCGGCCAGTACGGCACCCGCCGTATTGATCAGCACGTCGTCTACGGAACTCACCCGGCCCAGACGCAGAACGTACTGAAGGACTTCCACGCCGAGCGATGCGGTGGCCGCCACGGCCGCGACCCTGGCCGGTGCGGCGAACCGCACAGAGCGGACCGGGAGCATCGCGCCGAGGGTGGCGAAGACCAGCAGATTCCCTCCGACCTGCACGAAGGCCGCCCCAGGGGCTCCCTGGAGCACCGACCACAGGTCCACGAACGGGATGAGGCTGATGCCCTCGCGCCCCGCTCCCGGAGTGAGGATCATCCAGACCCAGGGAGCGGTGCCGACCACGATGGCGGTGTCGGCGACGGCCGTACGGGCCGGGAAGGGATGGCCGGCACGGATGCGGCGGAGGGTGAGGAGCCAGGCGGCGACGATGGCCGGCGGAACCGCCGAAACAGCCCAGATAATGATATTTCCCCATACGTGCCATGCCTGTTGCATGGAGAAATGATGCCGGGAGCGGCCTCCGGCCGGACAGCACCGTTCGATACACGAACCTGGCTTTCAGGCGAGGGCTCCGTCCGCTCCTCGATCGTCGCTTCGGGACCGGGCACATGGCGGTCGTCGCCTCCGGGGCCGACGGAGTGAGCATCCTGCTCGTGACGGCCACCGCCGTCGCGGACCGGGTTCACCCGAGATGACGCCCGAGGAACGCGACCGCGCGCTTCCACGCGGCCACCGCGGCCTCCGGACTGTGGAACTGCGGGGCCTCGTGGTTGTGGAAGGCGTGCCCGGCCTGCTCGGCGACGTGCATCTCGACGTTCGGCCGACCGGCCGCGGCCTCCTCCACCCGGGCGACCCGCTCGCGGGGGATGTAGGGATCCGCGCCGCCGAACACCAGCAGCAGCGGAGAGGAGATCTTCTCCATCAGACCCGTGGCGTCCGGTACGGCGGAGCCGTAGAACGACAGCACCGCGTCCACCTCGGTGGTGGCCGCCAGGAGATAGGCGACCGAACCGCCCAGGCAGAACCCGATCACTCCGGCACCGCCCGCGGCCTCGGGCAACGCCCTCAGGTGCGCCAGCGCCTGGGCCGAGTCGGACACTCCATGAGGAACGTCGAACCCGGAGGCCAGCTCCATCGACGCCGCCACCCCGGCCTCACTGTGGTCGGACACCCAGTTGGGACGGATCCGCCAGAACAGGTCCGGCGCGCCGACGACGTATCCGAGAGCCGCCAGGTCCTCGGCGACCTTCCTGATGTAGGGGCCGACCCCGAAGATCTCCTGGAGCAGCAGGACGACCGGGCCGCCGCCGCTCTCCGGAAGCCAGAGGTGCAGGTCGAACGCGCCGCCGGCGACGGTCACCTTCTCGGTGCGGGTTTCCATGAGAATCCTCCTGCGGGTTGTCGCGGCCGTATCGGTGCTCAGACGGTTCCCTACCCGTTGATCCCGGAGAGTTGCCCCTGTTTCACATCCCATGGGGTGCCCGTCCCGGGACCGCCCTATGACCGTTTTCGCCGATGCCGGATGATGGAGAGGCTGTAAGGACCCAACCAGGAGATGATCCGTGACCATCAGCCGTGCGCACTGCGTCGCCCTCGACGCGGATGACCCCCTCAAGCACCTCAGGGACGAGTTCGTCCTGCCCGAAGAGACCATCTACCTGGTCGGAAACTCGCTCGGCGCACTGCCCCGGGCAGCCGCGACCGCGACGGCGCGGGTCGTGGAGGAGGAGTGGGGCCGCCAACTGGTCGGCGGCTGGAACTCCGCCGGCTGGTTCGACCTGCCGCTGACCACGGGCGACCGCCTGGCCCCGCTGATCGGCGCGGGCCCCGGACAGGTGGTGGTCGGCGAGACCACCTCGATCGCGATCGTCAAGGCGGTCTCGGCCGCCCTGGGCCTCCGCCCCGGCCGCCGGGTGATCATCTCCGACCTGGCCAACTTCCCGACCGACCGCTACGTGGTGGAGGGGCTGGCCAAGGCGCTGGGCGGCTACGAGGTCCGTGACATCGGGGTCCTCGACGAGGCGCTGGGAGACGACGTCGCCTGCGTGCTGATGTCGGAGGTGGACTACCGGACCGGGGAGCGTCACGACACCGCCGCGGTGACCGCGCGGGTCCAGGCGGCGGGTGCGCTGATGATCTGGGACCTGTGCCACAGCGCGGGTGCCTTCCAGGTCGACATGTCGACGGCCGACTTCGCGGTCGGGTGCACCTACAAATACCTCAACGCCGGCCCGGGGGCCCCCGCCTTCATCTACGTCCACCCGCGTCACCAAGCCGAGGCCGAGCACATGCTGACCGGCTGGCACGGCCATGCGGCGCCGTTCGCGTTCGAGCCGGGCTACCGTCCCGCCGAGGGCATCCGGCGCTTCACCGTGAGCACCCCGCACGTGCTGGCCTTCGCCCCGCTCAACGCGTCGCTGGACATCTGGGAGCGGGCTGACCTGGCACAGGTCCGGGCCAAAAGTGTGGCGCTGACGTCGCTTTTCATCGACCTGTCCGAGGAGCTCTGCGCGCCGTACGGCCTTGAGCTGGTCACTCCCCGGGACCCGGAGCGCCGCGGCAGCCAGGTCAGCCTCCGTCATCCCGAGGGCTACCCGGTCATGCGCGCCCTGATCGACCGCGGTGTGCACGGTGACTTCCGGGCCCCCGACATCCTGCGTTTCGGTTTCGCCCCGCTCTACCTCCGCTTCACCGACATCTACGACGCGGTCGCCGTCCTGGCCGAGGTGCTGGAGAAGGAGCACTGGCGCGAGGAGCGTTACCAGCGGCGCCTGGCCGTCACCTGAGGGCCGGCGTTCCGCGAGGCGGAACCCTGGAGGGTTCCGCCTCGCGGAACGGGGCGCGGTCCGGAAGACCCCGTTCCAGGCCGGCGGTCTTCCCGATCCGGCCGGCCGCGCGGAATCACTTCCAGATCCGGTGCCCCTGGAAAGTCGGGTGCTCGGTCTCCCAGTATTTCCAGCCTTCCACCCTCGCGGGGACGCTGGCCACACCGGCGGTGACCCTGTGCACGCCGCAACTGCTGACCCTGTACCACTGCGTGAACCCGAGTCGGTAGCCGAAGACGCGGTACCACAGGTGGCCGTACATTCCGTCGGTGATCGGATGCGTGTATTCGTGTCCGACATCGACGATGTGCTCTTCGGCGATCAGCGGGTTCAGGTTGTTCCGCAGCCGGACCAGCCGCCGGAATATGTCGAGCAGTTTGTCCTTGGTGACCTGGGCCTCCCGCTGCTTTTCGAGGTTCTTTTCCAATTCGAATTCAACCTCGAAATACACGCGGTGCTGCCGCCGGACCGACGCCGTCACCGAGCCGCCGGGGCCGTCGATGGTCTGGGTGCGGGGAATGAAGAAGTTTTTCGGCCTGAAGGAATTGATCGTGAAGAAGGAGCCCGGCGTGCATTTCCTGCTGGCGAGCTCGGCGAGCGTGGGAAGCCTGAGGTGCGGCGTCCTGGTGGGTGTGGAGGTGGTGGTGGAAGAGACGGTGGCATCGGAGGCGGCGGTGGCGGTAGCGGTGGCGGTGGCCGACGGGGTGGGAGTCGGCGCCTCGGTGGTCGTCGGGGTGGGGGTCGGCGCCGCAGCGAGCTTTCGGGATGAGGCGGATTTCCCGGATGTCTTGGGCCTGCGGGCCGTCTTGGACTCCCCGGATGGCTTGAGCTTCGGAGCCGCGGCGGATTTCGGGGACTCGGAGGGGGCCGGCAATGCGGTGGCGGGCGGCGAAGCGGTGGCGGCGAGAACCATGGTGAGAGATCCGGCCATGGTCAACGCGGCCAGCCCTTTCGTGGGCCGTTTCCCCTTCGGTCGGGTGCGCGTGGTTGTGGCGTCCATTCGGGAGTTGGGCGTGAACATAGGGACCGTTCCTCCTGGAGCACGGCTCTCTGGCCGCGGCTAACCCGCCGGCCGGATTGTGAGTCCCGCCCGCGCTTTGGCGACCTGGCGTGACGATATATATACTTACAGTTGTCAAGTGTCACTTCGCGGAGCCACGCCGACACGGAGCCCGTCCCGCCCAACGGATGCCGTACCAGTCGAATGGTGCCGGTCACCGCCCTGTCAGGAGGCGTCGAGCTCGGCGACGAGCTTCTTGGGGGCGACCGCCCGGTAGCTCTCCTCGATCCAGTCGAGCAGCACCTCGGTCTCAGGCAGCTCGCCCATCAGCGGGATCGTCACCCATCCCGCCTTGCCGAGTCCGTATCCCGAAGGCTTGGCGCCCTCGACCGCCAGCGCGTGGCCGTTCGACTCCGGCAGCTTCACCCCGACGGTGGGACTCCACTTCTCGGTCGGCTCCTGGACACCGAGGAAGACGAAGATCTTCTTGTTGACCTTGACGACGGTGCCGCCCCATGGGTGGTCCTCGTAGGCCTCCGGCAGGCTCAGCGCGAACGTGTGCACGGTCTGGCGGACCTCACGCCATTTCTCCATGGGCGCCATTGTGTACGGAGACACCGACAGTCCGGCGCCCACGGCCGCCGCGGACCCCCGCGGCCGACCCGGGTGCTGCCCGGCCGGTTTCAGGGGCGCGGGATGTTCCGCAGGTTCGCCCGGGCCATGTCGATCATGCGCCCCACCCCGCCGGTCAGTACGGTCCTGCCCGCCCCCAGGGCGAACCCCTTGACCTGTCTCGCGGTGATGCGCGGCGGCATGGAGAGCACGTCGGAGTCGGTGACCACATCCACCAGGTAGGGGCCGGGTGTTGCGAAGGCCGTGGTGAGCGCCGCGCGGACGTGCGCGGGCTTCTCCACCCGGACCGAACCCAGTCCGATCGCGGCGGCGATCGCCGCGTAGTCGACAGGTGGCAGGTCGGTGCCGAAGTCGGGAAGCCCGTCGACCAGCATCTCCAGCTTCACCATGCCGAGCGCGGAGTTGTTGAAAACCACGATCTTGACGGGGAGGCCGTGCATCCGGACGGTGAGGAGCTCGCCGAGGAGCATGCCCAGGCCGCCGTCGCCGGAGAGCGACACGACCTGCCGCTCCGGATCGGCGGACTGCGCGCCGATGGCGTGCGGGAGGGCGTTGGCCATGCTCCCGTGCCTGAAGGAGCCGAGGACCCGGCGCCGGCCGTTGGGTGTGAGGTAGCGCGCCGCCCAGACGTTGCACATGCCGGTGTCCACGGTGAACACCGCGTCGTCGGCGGCGAGCTCGTCCACGATGTTCGCCACGTACTCCGGGTGGATCGGTGTGTGGTGCTCGATGTTCCGGGTGTAGGCGTTCACGACGGTGTCCAGCGCCTTCACGTGCCGGGACAGCATCTTGTCGAGGTAGCGCCGGTCCGACTTCCGGGCGACCTGGGGCAGGACGGCGCGCAGCGTCTCACGGACGTCGCCGTGTACGGCCAGCTCCAGCGGGGTTCTGCGGCCCAGCCGCGCGGGGTCGTGGTCGATCTGGACGGTGCGCCGGCCCGGCAGGAAGTCGTCATAGGGGAAATCGGTGCCGAGAAGCACCACCAGGTCGGCCTCGTTCATGGCCTCGTAGCACGCGCCGTATCCGAGCAGCCCGCTCATCCCCACGTCGTACGGGTTGTCGTACTGGATCCATTCCTTGCCGCGCAGCGCGTGCCCGACCGGTGCCAGCGTCTGCGCGGCCAGTGACATGACCTCCGCGTGCGCCCCGCGCGCGCCTGCCCCGCAGAACAGCATGACCTTCTCCGCGCCGTTCAGCGCCGTGGCCAGCTCCGCCACCTGGTCGGCGGGCGGCTGGACCGTGCCCTGCCGGGTGAGGAAGTCGTGGGTGCCCGTGTCGTGCTCGGTCGGCAGGCCCGCCACGTCGCCGGGGAGCACCACGACCGCGACGCCGCTGTGGCCGAGCGCGTGCTGGACGGCGGTGCGCAGCACCCGGGGCATCTGCCCGGCCGTACTGATCATCTCGCAGAAGCCGCTGCACTCCACGAACAGCCGCTCGGGGTGGGTCTCCTGGAAGAATCCCGTGCCGATCTGCGCGCTGGGGATGTGCGAGGCCAGCGCGAGCACCGGTGCTCCGCTGCGATGGGCGTCGTAGAGTCCCTGGATCAGATGCGTGTTGCCCGGGCCGCAACTCCCCGCGCAGACCGCCAGCCGGCCCGTGACCTGAGCTTCGGCCGCGGCGGCGAACGCCCCGGCCTCCTCGTTGTGCACGTGCACCCATTCGATGCCCTTGGTCGTGCGGATGGCGTCCACGACCGGGTTCAGGCTGTCGCCCACCACCCCGTAGACCCGCTCCACCCCGGCCTGGCGCAGCACCTCGATGAACTGTTCGGCGACGGTGCCCATCGTTCCCCCTCGTTTACGCTGCTGCCCCTCTGCCACGTCATGAGGTACCTCACCGGATTTCATCGGCTCACTCCTCGCCGAAGTGGCTGATCGATTTTCGGAGGGTGGCACCGGAGCTTTCGGAGGGCGGCACCGGAGGCGGTCGGGATGCCCGTCCCGCCCGGCCGCCGTGTCGATCCGGGCTCCCCGGATCCGTCAAGTTGGAGTTCCATATAAGCGGAACGAAGTCGCATGATTTCGGAGGGTGACCGTTTATCATTCGAGAACGAGCCGTAGATTTCTCTGGAAGGAAGTGTGTGACCGGGCAGAGCTCAATGATCGCGTCCGAGTATGTCTTCGACAACGACGGAGTCCACTCCACGGACCAGCACCGCTACCTGGCCCAACTCCTCGATCCGCTGACCTTGGAACGGCTCGGGCAGACCGGCGTCACCGACGGCTGGAACTGCCTGGAGGTCGGAGCCGGTGGTGGGAGCGTGGCGCGGTGGCTGGCCGGGCGGGTGGCGCCGACCGGCCGCGTGCTGGCAACCGACATCAAACCCGGTCTCATCCCCGCCCAGCCCGGACTCACCGTCGTCAAGCACGACATCGTCAACGACCCGTTGCCCTCCGGCGCGTTCGACCTGATCCACGCACGGCTCGTGCTGAGCCATCTGCCCGAACGGCAGCGGGTGCTGGAGCGTCTGCGCGCCGCGCTGCGCCCGGGGGGCTGGCTCCAGATCGACGAGGTCGACATCGGCAACTGGTCGCCGCTGGTCACCTCCGACCGGCGGGCACGCGAGCTGTATGAGACGTACATCGCGGCCATGGCCCGCGTGCTGGGCTCCGCCGGCAGCGATCCGACCTGGGGCGGCTCCGTCGCCCAGGCGATGAGCGAGGCGGGGTTGGTCGACGTCGACCCGGTCTGCCGGGTCGAGGTGTGGGGCCCGGGGTCGGCCGGGGTCGGCCTGCTCACCAGCAACAGCCTCCATCTGGAGGAGCACTTCCTGCAGGCGGGTATGACCCGGCTCCAGCTCGCGGACGTCCGGGCGGTCATGGCCGACCCGGTGTTCAGATCCGTCTCGTTCGCCGTCCACTCGGTCCTCGCCCGCAGACCCGGTGCGGGCTGACCCTTCTCGTGCGGCGGCCGGGATCCGGTGGGGGCGGCGATGACTCCCACCGGGTCGATGACTCCCACCAGGTCCGGGCGGGAGTCGCGCGGGCGGGCCGCGTAGTCGAAGGCGTCGTCGCCGAACCCGGCGGACGTGGCGTCACCGCCGTCAGCCCTCCAGGCCCGTGGCGATCCGGAGGGCCAGGCCGGTGTTCCTGCGGTGGCCGAGGCGGTGCACCGCGAGCTCCAGCGCCTCGCGCCGGCCGACGAGGACCACCCACGCCTTCGCCCTGGTGACCAGGGTGTACAGCAGCCTGCGGTGCAGCATCACGCCCCCGGCCTCGGCCACGATCGGCGCCACCACGAACGGATACTCGCTGCCCTGGGAGCGGTGCACGCTGATCGCGTAGGCGTGGGTCAGCTCGTCCAGCTCGCCGAAGGTGTAGGTCACGCTGTCCCCGTCGCCGGTGCGGAGCTCGACCAGCCGTTCCTGCGGGTTCACCGCGGTGACCGTGGCGGTCTCCCCGTTGAACACACCCTTGTCGTAGTTGTTGCGGATCGGCATGACGCGGTCGCCCACCCTGAAGACCGACGGGCCCGCCCAGTGCTCGGCCGCGTCATCGCGCGCCGGGTTCAGCCGTTCCTGCAGTCTGCGGCCGAGCTCCGCGGCTCCCGTCACCCCTTTGCGGGTCGGGCACAGCACCTGGACCTGGTCCGCGCCGATGTTCTGCTTACGGGGGATCGCCTCCGTCGCCAGATGGACCACCCGGTCGGCCACCTGGTCGGGATCGTCCAGCTCCTCGAACCAGAACCCGCCCCGGCCGGGCAGCACGGGCAGCTCCCCCGTCCGGATCCGGTGGGCGGCCTGGACGATCCCGCTGTCCTGCGCCTGCCGGAAGATGTGGGTCAGCCGGATGCGCGGGATCTCCGGCACGCGGAGCAGGTCGGCCAGCACGCTGCCGGGCCCGATGCTGGAGAGCTGGTCACCGTCGCCGACCAGCAGCAGGTGACTGCCCGCCGGGATCGCGGCCGTCAGCCGGGTGGCCAGCTGCAGGTCCAGCATCGACGCCTCGTCCACCACGACCAGGTCCGCCTGCGCGGGAGACTGCTGGAACAGCGTGCCCTCCTCCGGCTCCGGCTGCTGGGCCAGCATCCGGTGCACGGTCGTCGCGGGCAGACCGACGAGCTCCGACAGGCGTTTGGCCGCCTTGCCGGTCGGCGCGGTCAGGGTCACCGTGCCGCCCATCGCCCGCACGGTCGCCGCGATCACCTTCACGGTGTGGCTCTTGCCGCAGCCGGGACCGCCGGTCAGGATGGACACGGTGCTGGTCAGCGCCAGGTTCACGGCCACCCGCTGGTCCTCGTGCAGCCCCTCGTCCTCGGCGAACGTGCGCAGCGGCAGCGTCGAGCGGGCTCGCCAGAGCCTGACCAGGTGCGCCGCCAGCGCGACCTCGCGGCCGTGTTGCTCCTTGGCGTACACCACCTGCCCCGGCCCGGTCGGCGACGCCTCGACGACCACCCGGCGCTCGGCGGCCAGCGCGTCGACCGCCCGGCGGATCGGCTCCTCCTCCTGCTCGACCAGGGCCGCCGCCGCGGCGACGAGGGCGGGCAGCGGCAGGAAGCAGTGCCCGTCACGGGCCGCCGCCGTCTCCAGCCTGTCCAGGAGCGCCGCCCTGATCCGCTGCGGGCTGTTCTCCGGTACCCCCGACCGCAGGGCGATCCGGTCGGCGGTATGGAAGGCGATCCCCCTGACCTGGCCGATCAACTGGTAGGGATCGGAACGCAGGACGTGGCGTGAGTCGTTTCCGTGGACCTGGTAGATCTTGGCCGCGAGCAGCGGGCTGATTCCGAAGCCCTGCAGGACGACCATCAGCTCGGCGACCTCCTTCTGCTCCGCCCAGGCCTGGACGATCTGCGCCTGCCGCGCGGCACCGATGTTGACGACCTCCCGCAGGCGCTCCGGCTCGGTGTCGATGACCGTGAGCGTCTCCTGCCCGAAGTGGCTGACGACGGCGTGGGCGAGCCGCGGCCCGATCCCGCGGATCAGGCCCGAACCGAGGTACAGCGTGATCGCGCGCACGGTGGAGGGGACCACCCGCTCGCACCGCCCGACCATCAGGCGACTGCCGTGGCGCGGGTGCTCGTCCCACTCCCCGGTCAGCCGCAGCGTCTCTCCGGGCTGGGCCCCGGCCAGCGCGCGGCCCGCAGCGACGAACCCGCCCAGGCCCTCGGCACCGCCCTCGGCACTCATCCGCGCGACGGTGTATTCGTCCTCGCGGACGTAGACCAGCTGCTCGACGGAGGCTTCCACGGCCGTCAGATCCGGCTTCGCGAGCACGGTCACCGTACGCTCCCCGGGATCATGTGCGGCACCTCACCACAGGACACTAACCGGCGGCTGCGACAGTCCGGGCACTCCCCGGCCGGTGAGCAGGCCGTACGGTCCCGGACATGCCTGTTCCCGACTGCAGGTACCCGCGGTGCTGTGGTGTGAGGCCCCGGTCTGCCGTGCTCCCTTCGGAGCGGCAAACGAGATCCAGACGTCGGGTGTCGTGAGGTGCGGGCGTGCCGGGGTGTGGGTTGGGTGTCAGTCGTCGATCGCCTGGTAGAGCGTGGTCCAGAAGTCGTGGATGACCCGCGCCGAGTCCGGGACGGACATCCCGACCTGGGTGAGCAGGATTCCGGTGAGCCGGTTGTGCGGGTCGGCGTAGGTCGAGGTGCCGCTTCCGCCGTCCCAGCCGAACTGGCCGACGGGCGCGTAGTCGCCGCGGTAGGTGCGCACCGCCATTCCCATGCCCCAGCCGCCGTGCTGGCCTTGGCCGAAGGAGATGTGCACGTTGTCGACGGCCATGGCGTGCCGGGCGGCCTGCTGCTCGGGCGTGAGGCGGTTGGTGGTCATCAGCTCGACGGCGGGCCGCGACAGGATCCGCTCACTCCCGTGCATCCCGCCGTTCAGCAGCATCCGGAAGTAGGCGTGGTAGTCGTCGACGGTGGAGACCAGTCCGCCGCCGCCGCCCGGGAACGCCGGAGGCCGGCTCCACCGTCCGCCCGCGGCCTCGTCCCACACATGGAACTCTCCGGTCTGCGGGTCGGGGGCGTACAGGGTCGGCATCCGGTCGATCTTGTCGGCGGGCACGTGGAAGGCGGTGTCCTGCATGCCCAGCGGGTCGAAGATGCGCTCGCGCAGGAACGCCTCGAACGACTGGCCGGTGACCCGGGCCACCAGCACGCCGAGGAGGTCGTTGCTGAGCTGGTACTGCCAGCGCTCTCCGGGCTGGTGCATCAGCGGAAGCGTGCCCAGGCGGCGCATCCACTCGTCCGGCTCGGGCATCGGTGTGGGCAGATCGGGGGTGAGTCCCTGCTCGAAGATCGCGCCCATGATCGGGGTGCCCAGCGCCGTCATGTCCATGCCGAGCCCGAAGGTGGAGGTCAGCAGGTCCCGTACGGTGATCGGCCGCCGTGCCGGCACGGTGTCGTCCAGTGGGCTGTCGATCCGCTTGAGCACCCGCCGGTCGGCGAGTTCCGGCAGCCACTGCTCCACCGGGTCGTCCAGCCGCAGCCGGCACTCATCCAGCAGGACCATCGCGGCCGCGACCGCGACCGGCTTGGACGTGGAGGCCATCCGGAAGATGGTGTCCCGGCGCATCGGCGCGCCGCCGTCATGGCGCATCGTCCCGAGCGCTTCGACGTGCGTCTCCTCGCCCCGGCCGACCAGAGCGACGAGTCCGGGGATCTTTTTGGACTCGACATGCCGGGCCAGCACCTCACGCAGTCTGCGCAGCCCCGCTGCGGAGAAGCCGCTGTTGCTTTTTTCCATCGTGAATCTCCTTGCGCACAGTGTTCGATCTTGCGAGACCCGTCCCGATATGGCACCCACGGCCTCGGCGGATCGGAGCTCGGTCGCAGGACTCCCGCTGTGGCGCCATCGGCACTCACAAATGTTCGGGAATCTCTGAACGTCTGCGACAATACATTGCGTTCATAAATTCGTCAACGGGCAAAGATGGTGCTTCTTGCCTGTTAATCAAGGCCTATTGGATTGACATTGCAATGAGCGTGATGCTGAACGCAATGGATGATCAGGATGATAATTGCAATGGGATGCGGGTGAATGCATACTGTGCAGCGGAGCGTGCCGGGGCGCGGAGCTCCGCGCACGTCGACAGATAGGAGCCGAGCACCGATGCCCGGAGGCAGACTCACCAATGAGGACCGTCAGCACATCGCCGCGTGGCTGGCCGAGGGGCTCGGATACGCAGAGATCGGCCGGCGCCTGGGGCGGCCCGCCTCGACCATCATGCGCGAGGTCACCCGCAATGGCGGACCCGACGATTACGGGGCGGACCGGGCGCACGAGGCCACCCGGCATCGTGCGCGCCGACACAAGCAGACTCAGCCTCCTGCGCCACCGGTCCCCGACAGCGGCCATGGGCGTGACCCCCGAGCGGTGCAGGACTTCACGGAGTCCTTCACCGCTCTCCTCGTTCAGCAGGGGTTGCCCCGGATGGAGGCCAGGGTGCTGGCCTGCCTGTACGTCACCGACTCCGGCGGCCTCACCGCCGCCGACCTGGTCCAGCGGCTTCGCGTCAGCCCGGCGTCGATTTCGCACGCCATCGCCTTCCTCGAACAGCAGGGAATGCTCGGCCGGGAACGGGTTCCCGGCGCGCGGCGCGAACGCTATGTCATCGACAACGAGATCTGGCTCCCGTCTCTCCTCGCATCTCTGCAGATGAACGACGAGCTGGCGGCCGCATCGCAGCGCGGAGCCGAGATTTTCGGGGCCACGACCCCGGCGGGTGCCCGCTTCGAGTCCTCCGCCGAGCTTCTTCTCCTCGTGGGCGAGGCCTTCCGGCAGGTCATGGAGCAGTGGCGGCAGATCCTGGCCGCCCGAAACACCGGGCGGCAGCAATGATCTCTCGGCTGGTTTCGGCGTGGACCAAGGAGCCGTGCGTAACGTCGGGGCCTCGTGGCGTTCTCATAGATAGTCATCTATGAGAACGAGAACGAGAGGCATCACCCTGCTCTCGGCGTGCGGCCCCGCCCTGTACGGGCTCGCCATGGAGGGTCTTGCGCAGTGCGGTTGCTCGCGCCGCCCGAACGGCTCGGCGCGCTACGGGAGTTCCAGCCGACCACGTCCGTCCCCCGGGCGAAGCCGCCCTGCACACGAATGAAGCGGCGTACTCCGACGCGATGTCGGAGCACGCCGCCCTGGGACGCCGGGAGCCGCGGGGGGCGGCCCGCGCGCGCATGGCGGCTACTTCGGGTCGCGGCCGGACTTCGACGTCGACCTGCCGCAGCGTGTGGTCCGGGTGGACCTGGTCGTCCATGCCGGCGGACATCGGCCAGGGTGAGCGAGCCGGCTTGGCCCGTGCGGGTCCACGCCGCTCGGCCCTGTCTATTGAGCCGGTTCGGCCGCGTCAGCCGACTCGGCCTGCCCGCCGCCGAACACCTCCTGGACGAGCCTCTGCGTCGCCTTCTGGAACGCCTCTGCCAGGGACAGTGCGGCGTCGTCGACGTAGTTCAGTGTGGCGGTCAGGGTCGTGCCGCCGTCGGGTGTGCTGTACATCAGTGCCCCGTGGCCCGCCATGCCGCCGTTGTGGGTGATGACGGTGCCGCCGTCGGTGGTCAGCACGAACACGCCCAGGCCGTAGTCCATGTTCGGGATGCCCGTCGGGTGCGGGGCGCACATCTCGGCCAGCAGCGGAGCCGGCAGCAGCTTGCCACCCACCAGCGCGGAGATGAACGTGTGCAGGTCGCGGGTGGTCGAGATCATGTCGCCGCCGCTGGAGATCCAGGAGGGGTTGTGGCGGGTGACGTCGACCGTCTGCTGCTCGCCGGCCTCCTCGTAGCGGTAGTAGGCGTGGGCGTGCGGCTCAGGGATCTCCGTTTGGGTGGTCGGCGCCACGGTGCCCGTCAGGCCGAGCGGGCCCAGGATCAGCCGCTGCATCTCCTCGGCGACCGAACGGCCGGTGACCTTCTCGATCAGCAGCCTGGCCAGCACGTAGTTGGTGTTGGCGTAGCTCCAGCCCGTCCCCGGCTCGAACCGCGCCGGCTTGGACAGCGCCAGCTCCACCAGCTCCTGCGGCCGGTAGGTGTGGAACCGGTTGTCCACCCACTCCTTGCCCGCGGGGGTGGCGGGGATCCCCGGCACGAACGTCCCGTCGTCGTAGTACTCGCCGGTGAAGTTGAACACCCCGCTGGTGTGCTGCAGCAGCATCCGCACCGTGATCCGCTCGTCCAGCCCGAACTCGGGCAGGTAGTCGGCCGCCGGGGTGTCCAGCCCGATCCTGCCCTCGGCCACCAGTTGCAGCACCAGGGTCGCGGTGAAGGTCTTGGTGTTGCTGCCGATCCGGACGTGCCCGTCGATCGGCGGCTTGGCGGCCCCGCCCGGCTCGGCCACCCCGGCGCTGCCGGCCCACTCGCCCCGCTCGTCGTGCACACGCAGCGACACCCCGGTGAGACCGGAATCGACGATCTCCTCGATCGCCTTCTGCAGCTCCGGGCGGTCCTGGTCGGTAAGGGTGATGGACATGGTGGTGTGCTCCTTGAGAACTGTTACGAAATTCAACTGAACGGACAGGGTCGCCGGGTCTGAGGGGCGTCCCTCTTACAGGCTGCGGGCGGTGATGTCGCCGTACGCGGTGGTCGCGTGGATGGTCAGGGCGGCGGCGGTGCCATCGGTGTTCTTGAGCGCGTTGTGGATCCGGCCGTAGGAGGTGCCGGCGTCCAGGGAGGCCGAGACTCCGGCGGCGGCGCCGATCGACACCTCGCCGGCCTCGGTGCGCAGCACGACCGTGCCGCGCACGGCCTCGGTGATGCGGATGTCGCCCTTGCCGGTGCTGATCTGCGCGGGGCCGCCCAGGCGGCCGATCGAGACATCACCGGCGACGGTGGTGACGCGGATACTCGCGGCCTCGTCGAGCTTGATCTGGCCGTGCGCGCCTTCGAAGGCGACGTCGCCGAGCCGTCCGACGGCCCGGAATTCGGCGCTGGCCGCCTTCGCCTCGACGTGGGAGCCGGCGGGTAGCTGGACCGTCACCTCGATGGATCCGGAGGCGCCGAGGAGCTGGTTCTTCGCCGAGGCCTCGATCCGCAGGACGCCGTCGCGGTATTCGACCGTGGTCTGCTGCGCCACCTTCACATCGCGGCTCTTGGAGGCGTCCGCGGGCAGCACCTCGACCGTGGCATCGGCCCGGTCGGCGGCGATGAACCGGACGCGCCCCGCGGGGATGTCGAGAACGGCGGAGATCGGGGTGGGGGTGTCGAACTTCTGCATCGTGCTCTCCTGCGCTTGTTGTTTCTGACAACGCAAACGCTACGTTGCCTTTTGAATTTTGGCAATCGATTCATTGCGTCTCAGTGTTATCGCTGCAGGTAGAAGCCGATAATTCGTTGCAGTTGATTTGAATTTAATGCAACAATGCAAGCCTTGCTTGTTGCAATGAATCAAAGATGAACGCTATGCTGGAGACACCACGGACCACGAAGGAGATCGCGATGCCGGGAGGCAGACTCACCCAGCAGGACCGTCAGCAGATCGCGCTGGGGCTGGCCGACAGCCTTCCCTACGCCGAGATCGCCCGGCGCCTCGACCGCCCCACCTCCACGATCACGCGTGAGGTGATGCGCAACGGCGGCCCCACCGCCTACCGCCCCGACCTGGCCCACCGCGCCACCGAGCGCCGCACCCACCGTCGCAGACGCGCCGCGCCGCGGGACCCCAACACGCCCCCGCAGGTCTACGGACGCGATGCCGAGGCCGTGCGAGAGTACGAGGAGGTGTTCGCCACCGTCTTCATGCAATCGGGCCTGCCCAAGATGACGGCCCTGGTGCTGGCCAGCCTCTACACCACCGACGCCGGCAGCCTCACCGCCGCCGAACTCGCCGGGCGCCTCCAGGTCAGCCCGGCGTCCGTCTCCAAAGCGATCACGTTCCTCGAAAGCCAGGGCCTCATCCGCCGGGAACGCGATGAACGCCGCCGCGAGCGCTACATCGTCGACGACGACGTCTTGTATCAGTCAACGATGGCCAGCGCCCGCGCCACCGCCCACCTCGGCGAGGTCGCCCGGCAGGGCGTCGGCATCCTCGGCCCCGATTCCCCGGCCGCCGCCCGTCTGGAGAACATTGCCCGCTTCGTCGACTTCGTCTCCGAGAGCATCGCCCGCGCCGCGGACCAGGCCCGCGAGATCCTCCACACGAAACCCGAAACGACCTCAGACGGCAATACCTGAGCCACGTTCAGATCGCGGGCAGGCAGCCTCGGCGACCACCGCCGGGACATCGGCCGACTTCAGGGTGTCGGTAAGACTTGCCCTACCGGGAACCCGCGATTGTGTCGCCGCAGGCCAATGCACGGCGAAAGCTGCTATGGCGTCGAAGGGGCCCTGATCGGTGCCGGCGTCGGAGTGGAGCCTGCCGAAGGCAGGCGAAGGCGGTGGCGTGGAGTGCGGCGGGGTGAGGTGTAAGTGACGATGGTGAGGCCGAGGTCGGCGGGGATTTCGAGGGCGTCGTAGTCGCTCAGGCCGACTCCCTGACCACCAGAGTAGGCTCGAAGATCCGCGAGGTCACCGGATGGTCCGGCCGCTCGATGTGCGCCAGCAGCAGCCGCCCCATCTCGGCGGCCATGTCCTCGACGGGATGGCGGACGGTGGTGAGCGGTGGGCGGCAGGCCAGCGCCGCGCTGCTGTCGTCGAAGCCCACCATGGCCACGTCGTCGGGCACCCGGCGCCCGTGATGGCGCAGCACCAGCAGGGCGCCCTGGGCCATCAGGTCGTTGGCCGCGAAGACGCCGTCGATGTCGGGGTGCTCGGCGAGCAGTCGCTCCATCGCCGCCTCGCCGCTGGGAAGGGTGAAGTTGCCCTCGGCACAGGGAATGTAGGGATGGCCGTGGACGGCCATCGCCTCCTGGAAACCCGCCAGGCGGTCCTGGCTGGCGGGCACGTCGAGCGGGCCGGAGATGGTGGCCAGCCGGCGGCAGCCGCGGGCGACGAGGTGGTCGGCGGCCAGCTTGCCCCCGGCCCGGTGTGCCACGTCGACGTAGCTGATCGGGACCGGCCGGGCCGGTCTGGCGAAGAGCACGGCGGGCAGCGCGGCGTCGGCGAGCAGCTTGGGCAACGTGTCCTCGGCGCTGATGGAGACCAGGATGGCCCCGTCGGCGTTGCCCTGGCGCAGATAGGCGATGACCTGGTCGCGGGTCTCCAGGGTGTCGGCGAACATCAGGGTCGGATAGATGCCCAGCGGACGCAGGAACCCGACGACGCCTCCGACCACGCGGCCGAAGAACGGGTCGGCGAAGACCTGGCGGGGAAACGAGTCCTCCTCGCCGCCGCCGGCCCCGGAGACGATCAGAGCGATCGCCCCCGTCCGCCGGGTGACCAGTGAACGCGCGGCCTGGTTGGGAACGTAGCCGGTGAGGGCGATCGCCTCCCTGACCCTCTCCTGGATCGCGAGATCGACGTTGCGGATTCCGTTGATCACGCGGGAGACCGTGGCGCGGGAGACTCCCGCCGTCCGCGCCACGTCCTCCAAGGTGGGGGGTCCCGACACTCGCGGGAGGCCTTCGTTCATAGGGCCTTTATAGCATGATGGGAGAGCGCTCTCCGATGGGTTCCGGCTGGACAGGCGCCTGTGCGCCGACGAGCGTCGTGCCGCTCAACGGCAGGTCGGCGGCCGAGCGGCCGGCGAGCACCGTGAAGGCGCCCTGCTCCGTCCGCCAGTTGCGATGGCCGGCCGACCAGTGCCGGAAGGCCCGCGCCGGGATGTCCACCGTGACGACGACGGCCTCGCCCGGTCCCGCGTCGGCGAGGGTGTAGCCGGCCAGCCAGCGCACGGGACGGGCCACCCCGGTCTCCGGCCGGGACAGATAGACCTGGACGACCTCGCGTCCGGCGCGCGCACCGGTGTTGCGCAGCCGTACCCGGACGGAGAGCGGTCCGCCGGGGACGGCGTCTCCGGGCACGGAGAGGCTCTCGTAGGACCAGGACGTGTAGCCGAGCCCGTGCCCGAACCAGTACGCGGGCGGCGCGGACCGCCGCAGCCAGGCGCGGTGGCCGATCTCCAGACCCTCGGCGTAGACGAGCGTCCCGTCTTCGGGGACGGTGGAGATGAGCGCCCGGCCGGCCCAGGTGGTGGGCAGCCGGCCGCCGGGTTCGGCGCGGCCGAACAGGACGTCGGCGAGGCCGTGCCCGGCCTCCTGCCCGGGGAACCAGCTCAGGAGTACGGCCGGCACCTCCTCGCGCCACGGCAGGTCCACCGGGCCGCCAGAGTTGACGACCACCACGGTGGCCGGGTTTGCCGCGGCCACCGCGCGGACCAGTTCGGCCTGGCGCCCCGGCAGATCCAGGTGCGTGCGGTCAACGCCCTCGCTCTCGATCTCCTCCGTGGTGCCGACCACGACGATGACGGCGTCGCAGGTCCGGGCGAGTTCGACCGCGGCGGCCAGTTCCACCTCGGCGTCGCGCCGGGGCGGGTCGGCGGCCAGGACCGAGGCGATCCCGCTGCCGGGATCGAGCCGCCGCCGGGAGACGAGCTCCACGTCCCGGTCCGCGGTCATCGTGAGCCGGGCGCGCCGGTACGGCGGGGACAGGTGCACGGTGGCCGGGTCGTCGGTGTCCCGCTCCACCTCCTCGTCGACCAGCACGCGGCCGTCCGCCTCCAGGAGGACGTGACCCCATCCGGCGACGGCCAGCTCCCAGACGCCGTCCGCCGCCGGGCTCAGGAGCGCGCGGATCTCGACGGCGGCGGCGGAGTCGATCCGCGCCGGTTCCAGGATGCGGCCGGTCAGCCGGTGCTCGGCGTGGACCTCCGCGCCGGCGGCGTCCAGCAGCCGGACCAGGACGCCGGGTTCACCGGTCCGGGGGTTGCGGGCGTTGTCCGTGCCCAGCGGGGTGGGCCGGTCGTCGAGGTGCGCGCCGGGGGAGTGGAGCACCTCCGCCGTGCCGGACAGCGCGTCGCGGATGCCGTCGAGGGGAGACACGACGGACAGGGGATACACGCCCGCGCTGCCGCCGCCCTGGATCCGGACGGCGGCGGCGTTCGGCCCGAGCACGGCGACCCTGCGCAGCCGCGAGGGATCCAGAGGGAGCAGCGCGTCCTCGTTGCGCAGCAGCACGGTGCTCGCGGCGACGGCCTGGCGCAGCAGCGCGCGGGCGGGGCCGTGGCCGTCCCGTTCCGCGAGGTCCGGGAGGAGGGCGAGGTCCGGCGCGCGGTCGTGGCCACGCTGCGCCGCGAGGTCCGGGAGGAGGGCGGGGTCGTCCGCCGGGAGGTCGAGGTCCAGCGCGCCGACCCGGGAGGCCAGCCGGAGCAGGCGCCGGACCTTGTCGTCGATCGCGGCCTCCGGCACCTCGCCCGCGCGCACCGCGGCGACCAGCGCCTCACCCCAGGGTCCCTGCGGTCCCGGCATCGCGAGGTCCTGTGCGGCGCGGGCCGCGGGACCGGTGGAGCGGACGCCGCCCCAGTCCGACACGACCACCCCGTCGAACCCCCACACCCCCTTGAGCGGATCGGCGAGCAGCGGGCTCTCCGACATCGTTTCGCCGTTCACCCCGTTGTAGGCCGACATGACGGCCCAGACGCCCGCCTCCACCGCGGCCTCGAACGGTGCCAGGTACAGCTCACGAAGGGTTTGCTCGTCGACGCGGGCGTCGAGGGTGAGCCGTTCGGTCTCGGAGTCGTTGGCGACGTAGTGCTTGGCGGTGGCCGCCACCCCGCCCGCCTGGACACCGCGGATGTAGGCGGCGCCGATCCGGCCGGTCAGCAGGGGGTCCTCGGAGTAGCACTCGAAGTGGCGCCCGCCGAGCGGTGAGCGGTGCAGGTTGAGCGTCGGAGCGAGCAGGACGTGCACCCCCTTGCGCCGCGCCTCGGCGGCGAGCAGCCCGCCCAGCCGTTCCACCAGGTCCTCATCCCAGGTCGCGGCCAGTGCGGTCGCCGAGGGCAGGGTCAGGGAAGGGCTCCGTTCGTCCCACCCCTCCCCGCGCACGCCGACCGGGCCGTCGGAGGTGACCATGGCCCGCAGCCCGATGACCGGCTCGGCGTGGGTGGACCACACGGTCGCCCCGGTGAGCAGCCGTACCTTCCGCTCCAGGTCCAGCTTCTCCACCAGACGGTCGAGCTCGTCGATGATCACACGGTTTCCCTTCATTCTTGGAGAGCGCTCTCCAATGCGTCCTAGCGTCACCGTCCCGATGGGCGCTGTCAATGCCGGAAACGCGGCACGCCGGTCGGCACGGAGGGGCTCGTCACCGGTCCGGCCTGCGGGCCGGTCACCGGATGCCGGCGAGCAGTTTGCTCTGGGCGGCGCGAGCCCGCTCGACGGCGGCGGCCAGTGCCCTGGTGTCGCCGTCGGCACCGGCCGTCTGTTCGGAGCGGGCGAGCGCGGCCGACTGGTCGAGGTGCTCGCGCAGATGATCGGCGAACAGCCGGTCGAAGGACGGGCCGGTGGCGGCCCCCAGCGCGGTCAGGTCGGCGGCGGTGACCATGCCCGGCATGTCGTGCCCCGCGTGCACGTTCGTCGGCGGCAGGCCGGTACGGCCCAGCGTCTTCCTGAGGCGGCCGAGCTCGGCCAGGTGGGCCTTCCCGATCCGGGCGGCCAGCCGCCGGACCGCCGGGTCGTGCCCGCGTTCGGCGCCGAGGTCGAGCAGGGGCAGCGTCCGCTCGTCCATCGGGATCATCAGCTGGAGCCACGCGGTGTCGGTGGCGTTGAAGCCGCTCGCCACAGGGGCCGCCATCGTGGCGGCGGGAGGCGTGGTGGTGACCACGGCGGGGGGCGTGGTGACGGCCGCGGCGGGGGATTCGTGGCGGTGGCCCGGCGCGGCCGTCTCGGAACGGGCGACGCAGCCGGCGACCAGACCGACGGCCGGGCCGAACAGCAGGAACAGGGCGAGGATCAGGCCGGCACGTCTCATGGGAACCTTCCCGTGTCGGGGGGACGTGCCCGGCCCGGCCCCGGCCGCCGGGGTCCGGGCGCCCGGGACCGGAGCCGGGCACGCGCGGTCAGGGGAGCTCGAAGTCCTCCGTGAGGGCGGCGCCGCGGTGCGGCTTGTACAGGTCGTAGCCGCGCGGGTTGCACTGGAGGCCACCGTTGATGCAGTGGGTCACCAGCGCGTCGAGGATGGCGGGGTTGTCCCACGCGTTGAAGAAGTCGTAGTGCCAGGTGTAGCCGCGGCCACTGGCCAGCCGCGCCTGTGACAGGTCACCGCTCGCCGGGAAGGCGATCTTGAATTCCAGCATCGGCACCGCCACCGGGTGGCTGGCCGGGCAGTAGCCGTCGGAGGGGTAGGACATGTGACTCTTGTGGTTGGCGCTGTCGAGGTTGACGCCGTCCCAGCAGCTCGGTGACTGGTAGCGGACGTTCACCTGGCTGCCCGCCACGCAGGACGTCGGGATGTCCCAGCTGTGGGAGATGTCGCCGCACTCGAAGCCCTCGACGGCGCCGGGCGAGTCGCGGAACTCCGCCAGTGTCGCGGTCGGGCTGCCGACGACGAAGCGCAGTCCCTGCGGGAAGGGCTGCACCTGCCAGTAGTCAAGGATGCCGGATTTGTAGTAGATGACCTGGTTGCCGGTCGGCTGGATCAGCTGGTCGCCCTTGTAGAAGCTCGGGAACCAGTAGGCCGATCGGTCATGCGGGTTGGTGCACGAGGTGCCGCCACCGAGGAGTGACGCCGCCGTGCTGCTCGCGTTGGTCGTCCTGTTGCCGACGAAGGTGTGCATGTGCGAGGCGCCGGGCAGGCCGGGGAAGACGATCGGGTCGTCGGGCCGGTTCGCCGTCCACGAGCAGTTGGCCTGGAACTCGTGGTGCGTCACCTCGTCGGTGAACGTCGGCTTCGGCCTGGGGGTGGTCCCGGCACCGCCGGTGCCGTACACCTTGAACTCCCACAGGGAGTAGCCGTAGCCGGTGCCGCGGGCGGTGCCGTAGAGGCGGACGTATCGGCCGGTGCCGGTCACGTTCAGGGTCTGGGTGCCGCCGGTGCCGGTCGTGGTCGAGTAGACGTCGGTCCAGCTCGTGCCGTTGGCGGAGACCTGGAGCTTGAACGCCTTGCCGTACGCGCCCTCCCAGCTGAGGACGGCCTGGTTGATCGTCGCGGTGGCGCCGAGGTCGACCTGGAGCCACTGCGGGTCGGCGGCGGCGCTGGACCACCGGGTGCCGTTGTTGCCGTCGAAGGCGGCTCCGGCGCCGTACCCGCCTCCTTCGGTGGAGGAGGCGGTGGCGGGCCGGCCCTGTGAGAGCAGGGTGTCCGCCGCGGCGACCGGGCTGATGATCGCCAGGCCGGTCGCGACCATCGCGACGAGGGTGGCGGCGACCAGTCCCAGGCGGAGCCTGACTGGACTTCGGGATGAGTGCATGCCCTCTCCTTGGTGGGGGGGAACCGTTGGGAACGGCGGATGGGAGAGCGCTCTCCTTTCAGCTTGTCCCGCGCTGTCGCGGCTTGTCAAGGCAGGCGCTGACTCGATCTGAAACCTGCTGTTCACACTTCCGACACGGGCGGTCCGCGCATCCCATCTCTCCGAGAGCGTCTCTGCCCTGCGAATCCCTGCGAAAAGGCGATTTCTGAGGGATATGACGGCCGAGGTGAGGTTTCCGGTGCTTGAGCAGCGCGTTTCGAACCGGTGAAAGGAAGAGCCTTGACACTGCTCGATCTCCGGGAGCACTCTCGGTTACGGAGAGCGCTCTCCCTCCTCTGCCGCCCCGGTGCGGCAGGCACCCCCCTTTCAAGGAGAGATCGTGCATCCAGCTCGTAGTTCGGGCCGGTTCCGGTCGGGCCTGGTCATCGCCGCCCTGGCGAGCCTGGTCCTTTCCGGTCTGGCACTCATCAGCCCGGCGGCGGCGGCCGACGGGCTGCTGTCGCAGGGCAGGACGGCGACGGCCTCGTCGTCCGAGGGCGCCGCCTACAGCGCGGCGGCGGCGGTCGACGGAAACCTGACCGGCACCCGGTGGGCCAGCGCGTTCAGCGATCCGCAGTGGCTCCAGGTCGACCTGGGCGCCACCGCGACGATCAGCAGTGCCGTACTGACCTGGGAGACCGCGTACGGCAAGGCGTTCAAGCTCCAGGTCTCCGCCAACGGCACGAGCTGGACCGACGTCTACTCGACCACGACCGGCACCGGCGGCACCCAGACCCTGAACGTGACCGGCACCGGCCGATACGTCCGCCTCTACGGCACCGCCCGCGGCACCGGCTACGGCTACTCCCTGTGGGAGTTCCAGATCTACGGCCGGCTGGGCACCGGCGGGGAACCCGAGGAGCCCGGCACCTGGACCGAGGTGTGGAAGGACGACTTCACCGGACCGGCCGGCACCTCCCCCTCGGCCGCCGGCTGGATCCTGCGCACCGGCACCTCCTATCCCGGCGGCGCCGCGAACTGGGGCACCGGCGAGGTCGAGACCATGAGCGCCTCGACCGCCAACGTCTTCCTCGACGGCGGCGGCAACCTGAACATCAAGGCGATCAAGGACGGTGCCGGCAACTGGACCTCCGGCCGGATCGAGACCCAGCGCACCGACTTCGAGCCGAAACCGGGTGAGCTGCTCAGGTTCAGCGCCCGGCTCAAGCAGCCCGACGTCGCCGCCCCCCTGGGCTACTGGCCCGGCTTCCGGGCCACCGGAGCCGCCTACCGGGGCAACTACACCAACTGGCCGTCCGTCGGCGAGACCGACATCATGACCGGGGTCAACGGCCGCGGCCAGCTGGCCAACACCCTGCACTGCGGCACCGCCCCCGACGGGGTGTGCAACGAGTACAACGGCCGCACCAGCGGTTTCGCCACCTGCGAGGGCTGCCAGAGCGGCTACCACGAGTACAGCCAGGTCATCGACCGCACCAAGACCGACGAGGAGATCCGCTTCTATCTCGACGGCAGGCAGACCTGGATCGTGCGCGAGAGCCAGGTCGGCGTCGCCGCCTGGAACGCCGCCGTCCACCACGGCTTCTACCTCCGCCTCGACCTGGCCGTCGGCGGCTCGCTGCCCAACGCGCTCGCGGGTGTCACGACGCCGACCGCCGCCACCACCTCCGGCGGCGTGCTGAGCGTGGACCAGGTGTCGGTCTCCCGGCAGACCGGCACCGTCCCCGCCGCCATGACCGACCCGGCCACCCCGGCCGGGCCGAGCACGGTCCGGGTGACCGGGTCGCAGGGCAACTGGCAGCTCCAGGTGAACGGCTCACCCTACGAGATCAAGGGCATGACCTACGGCCCGCCGCAGGCCGCGGCCGACGGCTACATGCGCGACCTGGCGGCCATGGGCGTCAACACGATCCGCATCTGGGGCGTCGACGACGTCAACACCCCGACGCTGATCGACAAGGCCGCCCAGCAGGGCATCAAGGTCATCGTCGGGCACTGGCTCAACCAGGGCGCCGACTACGTCAACGACACCGCGTACAAGACCAGCGTGAAGAACGAGATCGTCGCCCGGGTCAACGCGCTCAAGGGCCGCCAGGGCGTGCTCATGTGGGACGTCGGCAACGAGGTCATCCTCACCATGCAGGACCACGGCCTGCCGGCCGACGTGGTCGAGCAGCGGCGGGTGGCGTACGCGAAGTTCGTCAACGAGGTGGCGCAGGCGATCCACGCCGCCGACCCCGGCCACCCGGTCACCTCCACCGACGCCTACACCCACGCCTGGACCTACTACAAGGCCCACTCCCCGGCCCTGGACCTGCTCGCGGTCAACTCCTACGGCGCCATCCACACCGTCAAGCAGGACTGGATCAACGGCGGGTACACCAAGCCGTACATCGTCACCGAGGCGGGACCGGACGGTGAGTGGGAGGTGCCAAACGATGTCAACGGCGTCCCCGACGAGCCGACCGACCTGGAGAAGCGGGACCAGTACACCGCCAGCTGGAACGCGATCAAGAGCCACCCGGGCGTCGCGCTCGGCGCGACCGAGTTCCACTACGGCCTGGAGAACGACTTCGGCGGGGTGTGGCTCAACACCACCACCGGCGGCTGGCGCCGGCACGGCTACCACGCGCTCCGGGCGGCCTACACCGGGCAGCCCTCGGCGAACACGCCCCCGCAGATCACCTCGATGACGGTCGGCTCGCAGACCGCCGTCCAGGCCGGCAAGACCTTCACCGTCGAGGTCGCCGCGTCCGATCCGAACGGCGACCTGGTCCGCTACAACCTGATGTTCAGCAACAAGCACGTCAACGGCAACCGCGGCCTCGACAACGTCAGGTTCACCCAGACCGCCCCCGGCAGGTTCTCGGTGACCGCGCCGGAGCAGCTGGGCGTGTGGAAGGTGTACGTGTACGCCTTCGACGGGCACGGCAACGCCGGCATCGAGCAGCGGTCGTTCCGCGTGGTCCCGCCGACGGTCGACGGGACCAATGTGGCGCTCGGCAAGCCGACCACCGCCTCCAGCTACCAGGCGACCGGCGACGGCGGGCCGTTCAACCCCGGCCGGGCCACCGACGGCAGCTTCACGTCCCGGTGGGCCAGCGAGTGGGCCGACCCGCAGTGGCTCCAGGTGGACCTCGGCGGGTCCACCGCGATCAAGCGCGTCCAGCTCGGCTGGGAGAGCGCGTACGGCAAGGCGTACCAGCTCCAGACCTCGGCCAACGGCTCGGACTGGAGCACCGCCTACTCGACCACGACCGGTGACGGCGGGTTCGACGTCATCGACCTCGGCACGTCGACCAGGTACGTCCGGCTGAACCTCACCCAGCGCGGCACGGCGTACGGCTACTCGCTCTACGAGTTCGGCATCTACAGCTAGTCCCGGGCACGTTCGCGGGCAGGAGACCCCTGCCTGCTGCCCGCGGACGTTCCCGGCCATGTGAATTGCCGACGACCCGATGGCAGACGTGCGACTTCAGGCGGACTCTGCTCCATGGCCCTGAGCGATCCGGTCGATGTGCCCCGCGAGCATCAACATGGCACCCAGGGCGAGCTGCAACTACGCACCGACCGCCGTCGGCGCCGATGGCGGCCCTTCCGGGGGTCGGCCCGCATAAGCCCACAACCCATTCCTGGGCTACCGCATGTCGCGGTCTCCGATGATCAGGGATACGCCCGCGTTGAAGATGTCATCGGGAGTGAGTCCGGTGCGACGGCCTTCCGCCAGGGCGCGGGCGATGGTGGGGAACGTTCGCGTGAACTGCTCGGCGGTCTGGGTGTCCATGGTGTGGGCGCCCGCGGAGTCCTGCTCTTCGATGACGTGGCCGAAGGTGTAGTGGGTGCCGGTGAAGACGATGTTCGCCGCCTCGGCCAGGGGCAGGTCGCGGTCTTCGAGTGCGCGGAGCGCGTGTTCGGCGATGCGGGCGAGAGTGGGTGTGCCGGGTGGCCGGGCGCCGGCCACGACTCGGGCGCCGTCGGGGTAGGCCAGCATCGCCTGGCGCAGGCGGTGGAAGATGGCGGCCAGCCATGGCCGCCAGGACTGGCCGGGAGGCAGTGGCGCGAGCTCGGCGAATTGTTCTTGCAAGATGGCTTCGGCCATCGCTTCCAGGAGTTCCTGCTTGTCGTTGAAGCGCCAGTAGATGGCGGGGGCTTTGACCTGCAGGCTGGTGGTGAGCCTGCGGAAGGTCACCCCGGTCAGACCTTCCTGTTTCAGCAGCGTCAGGGCTTGCTTCACGATCGTCTCGGCATCCACGGCAACCATCCTATAACTGTGTTACATTGGCCTTGCTGTAACGTCGTTATAGAGAGGTGCGGATCGTGAACCAGGCACTCGTGGACAGCATGCGGAGCTACCTCCAGGCCGGACTGGCCATGGACGTGGACCAACTGGATCAGCTGTATGACCCGGAATTCGAGAACGTGCGGGTGGATGAGTCCGGCCAGACGATCACCCTGACCAAGACCCAGTTCATGGCGCGCTTCCGTGCGCTGCGTGAACAAGGCCAGTCGGTGGGTGACTCCATCGACGACATCACCTTCCCGGCCACCACTGACTTCGGCGACCACGCGGCGATCATCATGCGCCGGGTCGAAAACGACGTGCCGGCGCTGTATACCTTCATCTGGCGGATGGACGAGGGACAGCCGACCACCATCCTGCGCGAGATCACCTTCGACAAGGACATCAGCTACCTGCTGAAGATGGTGCAGGCCGCGAAGGACGCATAGCGGTATCGGAGGGTGCGCCCCTCGTGGGAGGCGTTCGGACGTCGGACGGCGTCCACGATCGGGCCGCACCCAAGAGCCGGAATCGGGCAGCTAAGCGGTCGACGCGTTGTCCGCCGAACTGGTCAGGAGCGCAGTTGTCACGGCGCACGAGCCTGATTCGCGCCTACCGGCGCCCGGTTCCGGGGATCGCGGCCAGCAGTTCGCGGGTGTAGTCGGCCGCGGGATGTTCGAAGATCTCGCTCGCGGTCCCGCTCTCCACGATCCGCCCGCGCTGCATCACATGGACCGAGTGCGAGATCATGCGGACCACCGCGAGGTCGTGGCTGATGAACAGGTAGCTGAGCCCGAGCTCGCGCTGCAGTTCGGCGAGCAGTTCGAGGATCTGCGCCTGGACCAGCACGTCGAGGGCCGAGACGGCCTCGTCGAGCACGACGAGCTCGGGCGAGAGCGCCAGCGCCCTGGCGATGGCGACCCGCTGGCGCTGGCCGCCGGACAGCTCGTGCGGCAGCCGCTGGGCCAGCGACGCGGGCAGGGAGACCTGGTCGAGCAGTTCGGCCGCGGTCTGCTTGCGGCTTGCCGCGGTGCCGACGCGGTGCACGCGCAGCGGCTCGGCGATCGACTTCTCCACGGTGTAGCGGGGGTCGAGCGAGGCGTACGGGTTCTGGAAGACCGGCTGCACGCGCCGGCGGAACGCGAAGAGCTCGCGCCGGCCCAGCGAGGTCACGTCGGTGCCGTCGAAGCGGATCCGTCCCGAGGTGACGTCGTCGAGGCCGAGCAGCAGGTTCGCGGTCGTCGACTTGCCCGATCCCGATTCGCCGACGATGGACACGGTGTGGCCGCGGGGAATGCCGAAGGTGACCGCGTCGACCGCGGTGAACTCCGCCGCGCTGCCCCGGATCGGGAAGACCTTGCGCAGGTCCTCGATCTCCACGAGGTCCTCGGTTTCCTGCGGCGGTTCGAGCATCCGCACCGACGACAGGCTGGGTACGGCGCGCAGCAGGCGCCGGGTGTACTCGTGGGTGGGGTCGGCCAGGATCTCGGCCGCCGGGCCCACCTCGACGATCTCGCCCTGGTACATGACGGCCACGACGTCGGCGCGCTCGGCGGCCAGGGCGAGGTCGTGGGTGATGAGGAAGACGGCCGTGCCCATCTCCGCGGTGAGTTCCGCGAGCTGGTCGAGGATGCGCCGTTGCACGGTCACGTCGAGCGCGGAGGTCGGCTCGTCGGCGATGAGCAGCTTCGGCCGGCAGGCCAGGCCGATGGCGATGAGCACGCGCTGGCGCATCCCGCCGGAGAACTCGTGCGGGTACTGGTCGATCCGCTGCTCCGGATCGGGGATGCCGACCATGTCCAGGAGCCCGGCCACGCGCGCGCGGGCCGCCTTGCCCGAGGCGACGCCGTGCACCTCAAGGGCCTCGGCGATCTGCTCCCCGACACGCATGAGCGGGTTGAGGTTGGACATCGGGTCCTGGGGGACGAGCCCGATCCCCGCCCCGCGGATCGCGGTCATCTCGCGCTCGCTCGCCGTGGCCAGGTCACGCCCCTCGAAGAGCACCTGCCCGCCGGTGATGCGGCCGTTGTCGGGGAGGAGGCGGTTGATCGCGGCCGCCGTGGTGGACTTGCCCGACCCCGACTCGCCGACGACCGCGACGGTCTGGCCGGGCATGATCTCCAGCGAGACGTTCTTCACGACGGTGGCGTCCTGCTTGCCGGTGCGGAAGGCGACCGACAGGTCGCGGATGGCCAGGAGCGGCCCGGGGCTCGTCATACTGTCCTCGATCGTTGTGCGGTGGCCTTCAGCAGGTCGTGCCAGAGAGTGTCCGTGGGCACGGGTGTCCCCTCGACCAGCAGCCGGTTGCTTGCCATGACCAGGGCGATGTCACGGTCGGGCACGAAACCGACGGCGCAGCCCACATAGCCGGGGTGGCCGAGCACGGTGACGGTCTCGTTCCGGACCTGGAGCTCGTACCTGCGGAAGCCGAGCGCCTGCTGGGCGTCGGGGCCCGGTGCGAAGAACTCCTGCGCGACGTCGGGCCGCCACAGCCCGTCGTGCTCGCGGTAGCGGGACAGCGCGGTGCAGTAGCGCAGCAGGTCGGGGACGGTCGAGAAGAGCCCGGCGTGCCCGGAGACGCCGCCGAAGGCGTGGTGGGCGTTGCCGTCGGCGACCTGCCCGATCACGGGTCCGTGGCGCCAGCCGGTGAAGTCGGCACTGCGGTGGGGGACGGGATAGGGCCGCTGCGAGTCCAGCATGTCCATCTCGACCCGGTCGTCGCGCGCGCTCATGGCCACCCGCGGGCCCGCGGGGCGGGCGTACCTGGTCGAGGAGAGGCCGAGCGGCTCGGTCACCAGCTCGGACACGGCCCGATCCAGACCGAGTCCGGTGGCGACCTCGACGATCCGCCCGAGCAGGATGAACCCGAGGTCGGAATAGTGCCGCTCCCGGCCTGGGCGGTAGCGCGGTGGCGGCATCTCCCGCTGGATGTAGAGCGGATACCACTCCCACAGCCCGCCCCGGTGCAGGAGCAGGTCGCGCACGGTGACGCCGTCCGGGGAGTCCGGGAGGTATCCGCGCACCGGCGCGTCCAGGTCGACGAGGCCGTCGGAGACGAGGCGGATGAGCGCCGTCGTGGTGGCGAGGATCTTCGTGATCGAGGCGAGGTCGTGGTGGGTGTCGATCGTCATCGGCGCCTCACCGACGCGTACCCCGTCCTCCCAGCGCACGGTGCGATGGCCGGTGCACTCGGTCAGGTCGAACCATGGAGTGCGCGCGGCCATGATGAGGCCCGCGGGCGCGTTCATCGGCGCAGGGTGAGTGAGCGCGGCGGGTCGGCGACCGGCGTGGGCAGGACGAGCGGTCCCGCTCCGGGCGTGAGCGTGCCGAGGATGCGGCCGGCGCGGGCGCCCGTACCGGCCGGCACGGTTCCCGGCAGGCCGTGTGCGGTGCACCAGCCGATGAGGGCGAAGGCGATCGCCTCCTTGTCGTCGGCGGGAGCGCCGTAGTCGTCGGAGAGCGCGACGGTCACACCGGGGAGCGCGTCGCGCAGCCCCTTCATGATCACGGGGTTGTGGCAGCCGCCGCCGGAGACGACGAGGAGGTCCACGCCCGCGGCCAGGACGTCCCGGGCGACCACGCGTACGGTGAGCTCGGTCAGGGTCGCCACCAGGTCGGCGTCGCCGACGCGGTGTCCCACCTTCGCGATCGCCTCCTCGACGTAGCCGAGGTGGAACAGCTCCTTGCCGGTGCTCTTCGGGGCCGGCAGCAGGTAGTACGGCTCGTCGAGCAGCACGTCGAGCAGCTCCTGGTCGACCCGCCCCGAGGCGGCGATCGCGCCGTCCTCGTCGAATCCCCGCTCGCCCAGCCCCCTGCTCGATACGACGGCGTCGACCAGCGCGTTCGCCGGCCCGATGTCGTAGGCGACCAGCCCGTCGAGCCCGCGCACCACCGTCATGTTGGAGATGCCGCCCAGGTTGAGCGCGGCGGCGCCGCCCCGGTGTCCGGCGAGCAGCAGGGCGTCGAGTACGGAGACCAGCGGAGCGCCGTGCCCGCCGGCCGTGATGTCGCGGATCCGCACGTCGGACAGGACCGGAGCCCCGGTGCGCTCGGCGATCCACGCGGGCTGGCCGATCTGCAGCGTGCCGTGCGCGTGCGCGCCCTCCACCCAGTGGAACACGGTCTGGCCGTGCGAGACGATGAGGTCCACCGGCCCGGCCTGTTCGATCGCGGTGGCGGCGGCCTCGGCGAAGCTCTGGCCGATGAGGGTGTCGAGGACGCACACCTCCGCGAGCGTCGTCTCCGCCGGGGGCAGCGCCTTGACCAGCCGGGCGCGCAGCTCCGGTGCGTACGGCGTGCTGGCGGTGTGCCCGACCCTGCCGTCGAGCACGCCGTCACGGAGGTCGAAGTCGACCAGCGCCACGTCGATGCCGTCGTGCGAGGTACCGGAGATCATTCCGAGGATTCTCATGCCTGCTCTCCCAAGGCGGCCCGCAGCCGCCCGCCGTTCCGGACCAGCCGCGCGGCGGCGTCCCGGGGACCGAGGTCGAAGCGGAAGGCCACGACCGCCTGTTTCACGTTGAACCCGTTCCGGTCCAGTACGGCCAGCGCCTCGTCCCGCCCGGCGCCCGTGATCGTCCGGACGATGCGGACGGCACGGTCGCGCAGCTTGCCGTTGCTGGCCTTGACGTCGACCATCAGGTTGCCGTAGGTCTTGCCGAGCTGCACCATCACGATCGTCGAGAACATGTTGAGCACGAGCTTCTGGGCGGTGCCCGCCCTGAGCCGGGTGGATCCGCTCAGCACCTCCGGGCCCACGAGCACCTCGATGGCGTGCTCCGCCTCGTCGCTCAGCGGGGTGCCCGGGTTGCAGGAGAGCCCCACGGTCAGTGCCCCGCGTTCCCGCGCGTGCCGTACCGCGGAGATCACGAACGGGGTCCGGCCGCTCGACGCGATGCCCACCACGGTGTCGAGCGGGCCGATGCCGGCGGCGTCGACGGCCTCCGCCGCGGCGTCCGGATCGTCCTCCGCGCCCTCGCGGGGGGAGACGATCGCGCTCTCGCCGCCCGCGATGATCGCGAAGACCTGCCCGGGCGGGGTGCTGAAGGTGGGAGGGCACTCCGAGGCGTCGAGCACGCCGAGCCGCCCGGGGGTGCCCGCGCCGATGTAGACGAGCCGGCCGCCCTTCTTCATCCGCTCGGCCGTGGCCTCGATCGCCGCGCTGATCTGGGGCAGTGCCCTGGCGACCGCGCCGGGGACCGTGGCGTCGGCCCCGTTCATGGTCGCCGCCAGCTCGGCCACCGTCATCCTGTCGATGTCGGCGAAGCGGGGGTCCGCTGATTCCGTCGTCAGTTCTGAGAGGTTCACCGCTTACCTCGGTTTCGCGGGTCGAGAGTGTCACGGAAGCCGTCGCCCAGCAGGTTCAGTCCCACGACGAGCAGCACGACGACCGCACCGGGTGCGATCAGCGTCCACGGGGCCACGAAGGTCAGGCTGCGCGCTTCGAAGATCATTGATCCGAGCGAGGGCGCGGGCGGGGGCGTGCCCAGGCCCAGGAAGCTCAGCGACGCCTCGGTGAGCACCGCCCAGGACAGGGACAGGGCCACCTGGATCACGATGATCGAGGTGATGTTCGGCAGCACGTGTCGCATCATGATCATCCATCGGCTCTGCCCGGTGGAGATGGCCGCCTTCACGTACTCGATCTCTCTGAGCGAGAGTACGGGGCCCCGGGTGACGCGGATGAAGATGGGCACGTAGACGATCGCGATCGCCACGGCGATCGTGAACCAGTTGCGGTTGAGCACCGAGGCGAGCGAGAGCGCGAGCAGCAGCGGCGGGAAGGCGAAGAGCACGTTGGTGACTCCGCCGATGGCGCCGTCCGCGACGCCGCGGTAGAAGCCGGACACGAGCCCGCCCAGGGTGCCCACCACCGCGGAGAAGGCCACGGCGACGACCGCGATGAGCGCCGAGTTGCCCACCCCGGCCGCGACCCGCGAGAAGACGTCCCTGCCGAACTGGTCCGTGCCGAACAGGTGGTCGCCCGATGGGGACAGGAACCGCGACGGCGGGTCCTGCGCGATCGGGTCGTGCGGGAGCAGGCCGAAGTACGACAGCAGCGCGACGACGGCGAGCAGGACGAGGATGACGATGCCGAAAAGGCCGCTGGGGCTCTTCCACAGAGGTCTCATGAGGCGCGCACCCGCGGGTCGATGACCCGGTAGAGGATGTCGGTCAGCAGGTTGACGATCACGAACGCCAGCGCGATGACCAGCACCGTGCTCTGGACGACCGCGTACTCCTTCTGCTGGATGCCCAGCAGCACCTGCCTGCCGATGCCGGGGATGGAGAAGATCTGCTCGACCACGACGGCTCCGCCGAGCAGGTAGCCGAACTGCAGGCCGGTCATCGTGACGATCGGCACGAGCGCGTTGCCGAGCACGTGCCTGACCTGCAGGCGCCGCGGCGGCACGCCCTTGGCGCGGGCGGTGCGGATGAAGTCGTTCGAGCGCACTTCGAGCACCGCGGTGCGGGTGGTGCGCAGGATCGGCGCCGCGATGCCGAACCCGAGCACGAGCGCGGGCAGGAACATCTGCTCCATGTTGAGCAGCGGGTTCTCGAAGAGGGAGGCGAAGCCCTGCCCGTTGGGGTTGAACCCGAAGGAGGAGGCGAAGATCGAGAGCAACGTCGTCGCCAGCAGGAAGGCCGGGACCGACAGCCCGGCCAGGCTCACGACCTGGCCGAGGGCGTCCCTCGGCGAGTTGGTCCTGGACGCCGAGAGCATGCCCAGCGGGACACCGATCAGCAGGGCCAGCACGATCGAGAACACCGCCAGTTCGAACGTGACGGGCAACGAGTGGAGCGTCAGGTCGAGCACGCTCTGCTGCGATCGCGCCGAGTAGCCGAAGTTCCCGGTGAACATGTTGCCGAGCCAGGAGAAGAACTGGGTGAACAGGGACTGGTCGAGGCCGTAGTAGCGTTCGAGCGCCTCCCGCTGCACCGGGGTGAGCGCCGCGGCCTCGGTGCCCAGCCCTGCGGTGATCTGGTTACCGGGGATCGCCCGGAGCATGACGAACACGAACACGGCCACCCCGAACAGGGTGCCGGCCATGCCCGCCACGCGCCGGACGACGCGGTTGTGCACGAATACTCTGCGCATGGCTAGTTGAGGGTCGTGGTGCGGAGATACTGGAGCGATCCACTGGCCATCGGGATGAAGCCCTTCACCTGGGACGTGGTGCCGGTGTAGGTGTAGCCGGTGAACAGCCAGATCCACGCCGCGTTGTTCTCAAGCTCCGCGGAGACCTTGCCGTAGATCTCCTTGCGGGCGGCCGGGTCGGTCGTCGCCTTGCCCTCGGCGAAGAGCTTGTCGAGTTCGGGCGAGCTGTAGCCGGCGACCTTGTTGAGGTTGCCCTTGCTGGTGAAGTAGCGGCCGTACATGCCGTCGGGGTCGGGGCGACCGCCGTTCAGCGCGACGGCGGCGTCGAAGTCGCCCGCGACCCACCGGTCGACGAACGCACCCGACTCCAGCACTTCGAGGTCGAGAGTGATCTTGGCCTCGGCGAGCTGCGCCTTCAGGTTCTGGCCCTCGTTGACCGAGGTCGCGTACTCGCCCTGGGAGACGATGGCCTTGACGGTCAGCCCGTTCGGCTTGCCCGCCTTGCCGAGATACTCGGCCGCCTTGGCCAGGTCGCGGGTGGGGCACGGGCGCTGCTGGGGGTCCGACTTGAACGCCGGAGAGGTGATCGGTCCCGTCACCTCGCCCTCGCTGAGCGCCGCGGTGTCGAGCACCTGCTTGCGGTCGATCGCACACTGGATCGCCAGCCGCACGTTGACGTCGTCGAGGCCGCCGCGGCGCGTGTTGAGCTGGAGAGCGTGGTAGTTGAGCTGCGGGGTCTTGGCGATGGTGATCGAGCCACCCTGCGCGGTCTGCGCGACGAGCGGGTCGTTGAAGATCGCGAGCTGCACGTTGCCCGACTGCATCGCGGAGACGATGGACGACTCGTCGGGGATCACCCTGAACTCGACACCGTCGAGCTTGGGCTTCTCGGCGCCCCAGTACTTGTCGTTCCTGGCCAGCGTGATCGACTGGCTCGCGACGCGCTTCTTCATGGTGAAGGGGCCGGTCCCGTTGGGGGTCGTGTTGAGCTTCTCCTCGGTGTCGTCGGAGGAGAGCATCGCCATGTTGATCGTGGCGAGGTTGGCCGGCAGCGCGGCATCGGGTCCGCTCAGTTTCAGCACCACGGTGTGCTCGTCGGGCGCGTCCACCGACTTCACCGAGGCGAGCGAGGTCGCCGCCACGGCGGCCGTGGACTCGTCCATGATCGCATCGAGTGAGGACTTGACGTCCTTGGAGTCGAAGGCGCTGCCGTCGCCGTAGGTGACACCCTGCCGGAGGACGAAGGTGAGGGTACGGCCGTCCTTCGAGGTCTTCCACGACTCGGCCAGGCCGGGCACCACGTTGAGGTCCTTGTCGAACTCCGTGAGCGTGCCGTAGATGTTCTGCAGCACGTTGACGGCCTGGAACTGGGTGGCCTTCCAGGGGAAGAGGGTGTCCGGGTCGGAGGTGACTCCGACCACGAGGTTTCCCCCGGTCGTGCCCGCCGCGCCGGTGGTGGTCGCGGGCCCGGAGGAGGACGAGCAGCTGGTGAGGGAGATGGACAGCGCTGCGGCAATGCCGATAGCGGAGAATACGCCACGGGACATGTGGCCTCCTCGGGGCAGTAGGTCATAAAATTACGCAGACCCTACCATCTATGTACTAATCTTCCTCAACAGGTTCAAACGAGTGGGTAACGATGTCTGAAGACTCCCGCACCGTGCTGATACGCATACGTGCGGCCATGCCCGCCCTGCGACCGTCGGAAGGACGCATCGCGGAGCTGATCGTCGGCGATCCGGCGGATGCCGCCAATCTCTCGATCGCCGAGCTCGCGGCCCGTTGTGAAACCTCGACCACCTCCGTGGTGCGCTTCTACCAGCGCATGGGCTACGCCCACTTCAAGGACTTCAGGATCGACCTGACCAGAGAGGCGGCGCGGGAGGAACTCGCGAAGTCGAGACTCCCCGAGGTGTCCGGCGACATCGACCGCCACGACAGCCTGGGGGAGATCGTGTCCAAGGTGGCGATGAACGAGACGCTCTCCCTCGCCGACACGGCGCGCGCGCTGGACATGGAGGCACTCGGCCGGGCCGTGGCGCTGGTGCTGTCGGCCCGCCGCATCGACAGCTTCGGGGTGGGCGCGAGCGCCCTCGTCGGGCTCGACCTCCAGCAGAAGCTGTCACGCATCGGCCGTACCGCGATCAACTGGCACGACTCTCACTCGGCCTGGACCTCCGCGGCCACGCTCAACGGCACATGCGTGGCCGTGGCCGTCTCGCACACGGGCGCGACCGTCGACACGGTCGAGTTCCTGGCGATCGCCCGCAAGTCCGGCGCCGCGACGGTCGCCATCACGAACTTCCGCGACTCACCGCTCGCGGCCACGGCCGACGTGACCCTCACCACGGCGGCCCGGGAGACCCAGTTCCGCTCGGGTGCGCTCGGCAGCCGCATCGCCCAGCTCATGGTCGTCGACTGCCTGTTCACCGGCGTGGCCCAGGCCTCCTACGACGAGTCGATGGCGGCGCTGCGCGACACCTACGCGGTCGTGCACGACCGCATCGTCCACAAGCGGACCCGATGAGGCCGTGACGAGGGCGCGACGAGGGCACGACGAGGGCACGACGAGGCCGCGACGAGGCCGTGACGAGCGCGACGGTCAGCGGGCCGACCCGGCCGGGCGGGTCAGGTGTCGCCGACCTCCCGGGACGCGGGCCGGGGGTGTCACGCCGGGATCCAGACGCGCATGCTGACCGGGCCGCGGTTGCCCCACCGGTGGTAGGGGACCAGCCGCAGCGCCGTCACGACCCCGGGCGCGTCGCCCTCCGGAGCGGAGCCGTACGGCCAGGCGCCGCCTCCCGGGGTGTCGAACACGGCGTCGACGTCGAGCTCGACGACCCCGTCCACGACGTGCTCGGTCACCGGCCCCACGCGCGCGGACACGTGCGCGAGCGGCGGCTCGTCGTCCACCGACTCGGCGCAGTACACCAGCGGCCCCCGTTCCACCGCCACGCTCCCGCGCAACGCGTCCACCCGCCGATCGGGATAGGTCCACCGGGGGGTCATCGGCAGTTCGAGCCGGATCTCGTCCCCCGCCCGCCACTTCCGCTCGACGGCGGCGTACCCGGGAACCACCTCCTCGGTGACGCCGCGGTGCGTGAGGGTGGCGCCCGCCGCCCACGGGGGCACACGGAGTGAGACCCGGCCCGAGCCGCGCTCCAGGACCCGCACCGTCACCGTCCCCGACCATGGATAATCCGTCTCCACCCGCAGTGCCAGCCCCGCGTGACGGATCTCGCCCGGCGTGTGGTGGTGGATCTGCACCCCCGACGCGTCGGAGGTCGCGACGTAGCCGGCCAGCGAGGCCAAGGTGCGGGCGATGTTGTTCGGGCAGCACGACACGTCGAACCACGGCGACCGCAGTCCGTTCTGCGCCGCGTGGTTCACCCCGGTGAGCTGCTCGGCGGGCACCCGGACCTGCAACGGGTTGGCGTAGAAGAACGACCGTCCGTCCAGCGCCACCCCCGTCGCGAGCACGTTGTACATGGTCCGCTCGGCCAGGTCGGCGTAGCGCACGTCGCCGGTGGCCAGCAGCAACCGGTGCGCCAGCATGATCGACCCGATCGAGGCGCACGTCTCGGCGTAGGCCCGGTCCGGCGGCAGCTCGAAGTCGTCGCCGAACGCCTCGTCGGAGTGGCGCGAGCCCATGCCGCCGGTCAGGTGGGTACGCCGGGCGACCGTCCGCTCCCACTGCGCCTCGATCATCTTCAGCAGTTCGAAGTCGCCCGTCTCCACCGCGACGTCCACCGCACCGGCCGCGAAATAGACGGCCCGTACGGCGTGCCCGCGGAACACCCGGGCCTGCCGTACCGGCAGGTCGTCCTGGAAGTAGGCGCGGCCGAAGGGGATCTCGCCGAGCGCGGGGAGCCCGCGCCGCTCGACGAACCTGCGGGCCATCTCCAGGTAGCGCTCGACGCCGGTCGCCCGGTAGAGCTCGACCAGCGCCATCTCGACCACCGGGTGGCCGCAGGTCTCCAGGGTGTTCATGAACCGCCGGCAGATGTGGTCGGCCACGCCGCGCACCACCCGGGTCAGGGCGTCCTCACCGTGCATCCGCAGCCGGGCGACGCCGGCCTGGATGAGGTGGCCGTAGCAGTAGAGCTCGTGTCCCCATTCGAAGTCGGCGTAGCGGTCGCCGCTCCACCGGGTGTTGAGGTAGCCGTCGTCCTCCTGGGCCAGGGCGACGGTCTCGGCCAGCTCGGGCAGCGCCGGGTGGTCGGCCCAGGCCATGGCCTCAAGCAGCTTGTAGATCTCGGAGTCGCTGAACTCCCTGCCGCGCCGGGGTCGCGCGCCGCGGAAGTTGGCCGTCCAGCCCTCCTTCTCCATCCACTCCCGGCAGTGGGAGACGGTGACCTCCCGGTTCAGCGCCACGCGGTCGCCCCAGAAACCGGGCGCGAGCCGTACCGCGTCGAGACCGAGCGGGGACAGGACGCCCGACGTGGGCTGGACGGGGTTAGCCACGCAGAGCTCCTGACATGAATCCGCGCACGTAGTGGCGCTGCAGTAGGACGAAGAGGATCAGGCATGGAAGCGCCATGACCATGACGCCCGCCTGCAACATGCCGTAGTCGATGGAGCCGAACGTGCCCTGGGTCATGCTGACCACGGCCACCGGAAGAGTGAAGCCGGCACCGTCGTTGAGCAGGATCAGCGGCGCGAAGAAGTCGTTCCAGGAGGCGAGGAAGGCGAACAGGCCGACCGTGATCAGGGCGGGGCGCACGGTGTGGAGCAGGATCCTGGAGAAGGCGTGGAAGGTGCCGCAGCCGTCGACCAGCGCCGCCTCCTCCAGCTCACGCGGGATCGCCTCGAACGCGTTGCGCATCATGAACAGCGCGAACGGCAGCTGGAACATCACGAACACCAGCGCCAGCCCGACCAGTGAGTTCTGCAGGCCCAGGTAGCCCAGCAGGACGTAGAGCGGGATCAGGATCGTCGCGTACGGCACCATCAGGATGGCCAGCGTGGCCAGGAACAGCAGGTTCTTGCCCGGGAAGTCGAAGCGGGCGAAGGCGTACCCGCCGAGCGCGGACACCGCGAGGGTGCCCGCGACGGTCATGCAGGAGACGAGCACGCTGTTGGTGAGGTAGGTGCCGACGCCCTCACCGAAGCGGGCCATCTTCAGGTAGTCGCCCGGATCCTCCAACGACGACCAGCCACTCCACAGCAGCGGGAACAGGAAGAGCACGGCCAGCGCCGACATCGTCGTGTAGTACCTCATTTGCGCAGCACCTTCATCTGCAGGGCGTTGAGTGCGACCAGCGCGACGAGCAGCACGACCGAGAGGGCGGCGGCACCACCGAGGTCGAAGCGGAAGAACGCGTCGCGGTAGATGACCATCACCATCGAGACCGTGCTGTTGTCCGGGCCGCCGTTGGTGAAGACGAAGAACTGGTCGAAGGCCAGCAGCGAGCCGGTGACGCTGAGGATCAGCATCAGCGCGATCGTCGGACGCAGCAGCGGGAGGGTGATCTTGGTGAAGATCTGCCATCGGTCGGCGCCGTCGGTCCTGGCCGCCTCGTAGACCTCGACCGGGATCGACTGGAGCCCGGTGAGCAGGATCAGCATGTTGAACCCGGCGAAGCGCCAGAGCACCAGGGTGATCGTGGAGAACAGCGCCATGTTCGGGGTGCCGATCCACTTGACCGGCTCGTCGGTGATCCCGAGGGAGCGCAGGATCGGGTCGATCGGCCCGAAGTCGTTGTTCAGCATGCCGTAGAACAGCAGCGCGGCCGCGGCGAAGCCGACGGCGCCCGGCAGGAAGAACGCGGTGCGGAAGAAGCCGACCCCCGGCCTGCGCTCCTGCACCAGCAGGGCCAGGCCGAGTGCGAGCGCGGACAGCAGGACCGTGGTGATGACGGTGTACTTGAGCGTGAACACGACCGCGTCGACGAACAGCGGGTTGTCGGCGATCGCGGTGTAGTTGCCGGGGAAGTTGGGGGTCGCCTTACCGAGCAGCGGCCAGCGGTTCAGCGACATCCAGCCGACGAGCACCAGCGGCACCACGAACAGCACGCCGACGATCACCGCGGTGGGGCCGGCGTACAGCCAGCCCTGCGCCTTCCGCCCGCGCCACCAGGGCGAGGGCGCGGACCGCCCCCGCCTGCCGGACCGGGTGAGTGTCAACGTCATTGCTGAAGCGACTTGTCGATCTCGGTGTCGAGCTGCGGCAGCTTGCCCGCGTCGCCGAACACGGCCTCCCGCGCGAAGCGCAGCCACGGCCCCTGCGGGTCGTTGAACGTCTGGCCGAAGCGCGGCGCGTACGGCGTCTGCCCCTTGGCCACCAGCGAGTTGATCAGCACGACACGTGGGTCCGCCGCCGAGTATTTGTTGCTCGCCAGGTCGGTCCGGGCCAGCACGTCCTTGTTCTTGGCCATGACCTCGACCTGCGCTTCGTCGGAGACCGTCCAGGACAGGAAGTCCCAGGCCGCGTCGGGGTTCGCGCTCGTGGAGGAGATGCCGATCGAGTCGCCGCCGACGAACGTGGACTCGCCGCCGTCGGGCCCGGCGATCGGCGCGACGCCGATCTTCATGTCCCCGGGCATCAGGCCGAGCGTGGTCGAGGGCATCGGCATGACGCCGATCTGTCCCTTGGGGAAGAACCCGGTCCAGGTCGGGCCCTGCTCCTCCTTCGTCGTGGGACCCGAGACCCCCTTGGCGTAGAGGTCGCGGTAGATCTTGAACACGTCGGTCATCGCGGGCTGGTCGTTCAGCGAGGCGGTGCCCTCGGGGTTCATCACCTGCCCGCCCGCCGCCCAGACCGACGGCCAGAAGGTGAAGACGTAGCAGCCGCCGCAGTTGCCGCCGAAGAACGTGCCGTGCACCTTCTCGTCCTTGCCGAGCTTGTCCTGCACGGTGGTGGCCTGCTCGGCGAACTCCTTCAGCGTCTTCGGGCCCTTCTCGGGATCGAGCCCGGCCTTGGCGTAGAGATCCTTGTTCCAGAACCAGACCGACAGGTCGAGCGTGTGGGGCAGTGTGTACTGCCTGCCGTCCAGCGTGCCGAGCTTGAGATGCGAGGGCGCGAGCTTGTCCTTGTACGGCAGGGCCGCCAGCCGCTCGCTGATGTCCAGGAACAGGCCCTGCGAGGTGTAGTTGGGAACGAAGATCACGTCTGCCGCGAACACGTCGGGGAGTTGCTTGGCGCCGGCCGCGGCCGCGATGCGCGGCTGGTAGTTGTCCGTCGGGATGACGGTCAGCTTCACCTGGTTCTTGTGACCCTTGTTGTAGGCGGCGACCAGCCGTTCGCTCTGCGCCTGCGTGGCGGCACGGGTCCACATGGTGATCGTGACGCCCTCCGAGGAGGGTTGTGCGGGCTCCGAATCTGCGCACGCGGTGATTGTTATCGCTAACATCGCGAGCAGGGCGACCCTGACCGGCGAACGTGGGTGCATGACCTCTCCTTCCAGTGCGCCCCCCGCACGCTGCGAAACTAAAATTAAAGGTTTTCGGAAACATAGGAGAAACATCTAGCGGTGTCAATGGGTTGGTATAGCCTTAGATGAAACGGTCTAACGAAAAGGATTTCGGATTATGGTGGGCAGGCGGTCGCGTGCGGTGACCATCAACGACGTGGCCTCCCGCGCCGGGGTGTCGATCGCCACCGCTTCCAAGGCCCTGAACGGCAAGAACGACGTGCGGGCCGAGACCAGGCAGCGGGTGCTGAGGGCCGCCGAGGAGCTGGCCTTCCAGCCCAACGCCCTGGCCAGGGGCCTGCTGTCCGGCCAGACCCGCACGGTCGGGCTGCTGACCAGCGACAGCGTGGGCAGGTTCGGCATCCCCGTCCTGCTCGGCGCGGAGGACGCGTTCGGCGCGGGCAAGATGGCGGTCATGCTCTGCGACGCCAGAGGTGACGCGATCAGAGAGCAGCACTACGTCCGCACGCTGCTGTCCAGGCGGGTCGACGGGCTCATCGTGGTGGGTGAGAGCACCAACATCCGGCCCTCCATCAGCCGGGACCTGCCGATTCCGGTGGTCTACGCCTACGGTGCGTCGGACGATCCCGACGACGTCTCCTTCGTCCCCGACGACGTGGGCGGTGCGGAGCTCGCCGTACGGCATCTGGTGGCGATGGGCCGCCGCAGGATCGCCCATGTCACGGGCCCGGAGAACTACAAGGCCAGCCAGGACAGGGCCGAGGGCATGCGACTCGCGCTGGCGGAGGCGGGGCTCACCCAGGTGGGGGAGACGCTGCACGGGCCCTGGTCGCAGCGGTGGGGCAGGCACGCCGCGGAGATGCTGCTGATGGGCGAACCGGACGTCGACGCGGTGTTCTGCGGCAGTGACCAGATCGCCGCCGGATTCGTGGAGGCGGCCAGGGAGCGCGGGCGCCGGGTGCCCGACAGCGTCGCGGTGGTGGGCTACGACAACTGGGAGGTGCTCTCCACCGAGACGCGTCCGGCGCTGACCACTGTGGACATGAACCTGGAGGCGCTCGGCCGCACCGCGGCGCAGCACCTGTTCGCCGCCATCGACGGCCGGGCCACCCCGGGTGTGCACCGGACACCCTGCCGCCTGGTCATCCGTGACTCGACGGGTCCGAGTTCGATCTGACCGGCCCGCGGTGAGATCGCCTCAGGCGCTCGGGGGTTCGCGACGCGGGCGGACTCGCGCAGGGCGAGGCCGCCCGGCGCGGTGACCGGGCGCTTGCCGGCGGGCGCCCCCGATCGGCGGGGGCGCCCGCGGACTCAGTAGCCGTAGCGGTTCTTGAGGTGACGCCACCAGTCGCGCAGCATCCACGCGTCGAAATCGGTGATCTGGGTGGCGCTGCCCGCCTTCATCACGAAGCAGCAGACACCGGTGGGCGTCCAGTCGTAGAAGTCGTCGAGGCCGAAGCTGTGCCCTATCTCGTGGAGCAGGATATGGATGTTGTCGGCGTTGACGTTGCTCACGGCATACTCGCTGCCGACCCGCTGCCCCCAGTCGCCGCCCGCACCCCCGGCGAAGCCGGAGGTGAGCCAGAGCGACATGTCGTAGTGGTGGGCGATCCCGCCGGGGCAGTTCGGGTAGTTCCCGCTCTGGTTGAAGAACCGGCCGCACGCCGGCGCGCACTGCGGCGCGTTCTCGTTGATGTCGTTGACGTAGACGTCGACGGAGGTGTCGCTCCACTGCAGTGTGGAGCGGTCGCGCACCGCCCAGCCGACCACCTTCACCGGCACGCTCTGGTACGGCCAGCCGTTGTGGCCCGCCATGACATCCATCCACTTCTTGAACTGGCGGCTGAGCGCGGTCTGGATCTGGTCGCGCAGCGTGGCCGACACGGGAGCGCTCGAGTCCCAGCGCACGCAGTAGTTGATGCTCCCCCTGTTGGCCATGACCTGGTCCCAGGCATAGTTGCGGAAGCCGTACAGGTTGGGGTAGGTCGACTCGACGTGCTGCCACACCTCGTTCAGGGGGGTGACGAGGCCGGTCGGCGGGCTCCAGCCGGTCTGCGGCGAGCCCTGCCCCATCGCCTTGACCTCCAGCAGGCCGACGGAGCCCTGGCCGCTCTGCAGCAGGACGCGTATCCGGGTGGTGGTCACCGCGGAGAACGTGACCGTGTTGTAGGCGTTGAGCGCCCGCGGATAGCTACCGGGGATGTCCGCATAAGCGCTGCCGTTCCACTGCTGCAGCCGCCATGACGACGGCACCCGCACGCCGCCGCCGTCGTCGAAGAAGTAGACCTGTGCCGAGGTGAGCGTCTGCGCCTGGGGCCAGGTCAGCAGCGCCCACTGCTCTCCGGTGTTGGGCCAGGTGCCCCAGCGCGGGTTGGCGGTGTCGTTTGAGGTCGGCGGGTCGATGCCGTCGTTGATCGCGTTGACGCTCTCCCAGGAGGAGGTGTAGGAGGCGCTGGGGGTGGCCGATCGGGCCAGGTTGACGTCGGCGGCGGCGGCGGGCGTCGCGCCCGCGGGCGACATGATCAGGCTCAGGATCAGCGCGGGGACGGTGGTGATCCACCATCGTTTCATGATCGTACCTCCGTGGTCGTCGGTGCGGTGGACGGGGAACCGGGCGGGCGGTGGCCGCCACGACCGCACCGTGCCGGCCGTCGCGGAGCTCGGCTCGGTCCCTGGGCGCGTTCGGGCACCGGTTTCTCCTCGGGGTGGTGACCGGTCGGGGTGATGACCGGCTCCGCCGGGTCGCCCGTGTCAGGCATGGGCCTGGCCACGGCACCGCCGGCCGGCCCACGTGTTCGCGTCAGCCGAGTGACCCCGGGCCGCTCGCGCATGCCTGACGAAGCGGCGGCGCCTGGAAGTGCCGGTGAGGAGGTACGGCGTGCCACCCGCGACCAGGGGGATCGGGGCGGACGGGTGAGGGTGAGAGGGCGGAACGGTCTCGCCCGGGGTGGGGGTGAAGGAGCGGAACGGTCTCGCCGTGACGCTCCCGCCGGCTCCGAGCCGGTGCCGACTCAGGTCAGCGCTAAGGGTCCGGTCGGTGACAGCGCTATGTCACATGGTCAAGTGCCCCGAGTGTTGGCGCCGTGGTTCCGGCTGTCAAGACCCAATCCCGGAGGGGCGGCGTGTCTCCGCCGCGCGGAGCTGGTCCCGGCGTGGGCGGAGAGCATGCCGTACCGAAAAGCTTTTCGCAAAAATGTAAGTTTCATCCCGGCGCCTCTGATCGATTTCCGCAGAACGGAGTGGCGAGCCTGGGAGATGGCAAGTGAACAAGGACATCGGCTTGATTGACAGCCCCCCATATTGGGCTTACGTTTCCGAAAACCTTTCATACGACTTCGGCGCACTTCGGGGATGCGGAGGAAGTGAAGATGAAGAGCCGGTCACTCCGATGCCACGGCGGCAGCGTCGCGTCCGCCTGCCGGGCGGTAAATGTGAGCGTTAACAAAGGAAATCGCCAGGTCGGACAACGGTAGGAGCGCACCTTGAGACCACGATGGACGGCAGCCCTCGCAGGAGCACTCGTGCTCGTCCTCGCCACGGGACAACCCGCGCCCGCGGCGGTGCCGATCACCACCACGATCTACACGGCCGACCCGGCGGCGCTGGTCGTCGGCGACACCCTGTATCTCCACACCGGCCATGACGAGGCGCCCGCCGGAGGCACCAACTTCGTCATGCGCGACTGGCACGTCTTCACCTCGGCCGACGCGACGACCTTCACCGACCAGGGGGCGAAGCTGTCGATCTCCAACTTCTCCTGGGCGGGCGCCGACGCCTGGGCGGGCGAGGTGGAGCGGGGAGCCGACGGAAGGTACTACTGGTACGTGCCGGTCAACGGCAACGGCGCGGGCTGGATGGACATCGGGGTGGCCGTCGGCAACAGCCCGCTGGGACCGTTCACCGACGCCAAGGGCGGGCCGCTGGTCAGCGACAGCACGCCCAACTCCTCGCCGCTCAACATCGACCCGACCGTTTTCACCGACGACGACGGCCAGGTCTACCTGTACTGGGGCTCCTACTACGGGCTGCGCGCCGCCAAGCTCAACTCCAACATGACCTCGATCAACGGCTCGGTGACCACCCCGAGCGGCGTGACGAACTTCTGGGAGGCGCCCTGGATGTTCAAACGCAACGGCGTCTACTACCTGGCCTACGCCGCCAACGACTCCGGCTGCGCGGCACCGGGCTACGCGTGCATCCGTTACGCCACCGCGAGCAACCCGCTGGGGCCGTGGACCCACCGCGGGATCGTGCTGGACCAGGTCACCTCCACGACCAACCATCCGGCGATCATCGAGTTCAAGGGCCAGTGGTACATGGTCTACCACAACGCCGCCGCTCCCGGCGGGGGCAACTTCCGGCGTTCGGTGACGCTGGACAAGCTCTACTGGAACGCCGACGGCACCATGCAGAAGGTGATCCAGACCACCGGTCCCGGTGGTGGCGGCCAGCCGCCGACCGGCACCAACCTCGCCTCCGGCGCCACGGCCTCGACGTCCTTCGTCTCCTCGTGGGAGACCCTCGGCGCGATCAAGGACGGGTTCGTGCCCACCGGTTCGGCCGATCACAGCCACGGCGCCTACGGCAACTGGGACCACCAGGGCACCGAGTCGATCACCTACCAGTGGCCCACCGCACAGAGCGTCGACCGGGTCGCCACCTACTGGTTCGACGACAACCTGGGCATCGACCTGCCCGCCTCCTGCCAGGTCCAGTACTGGAACGGCAGCGCCTACGTGAACGTGCCGGGCCAGTCGGCCTGCGGCGTCGCGGGCAACACCTACAACGTCACCACGTTCACCCCGGTCAGCACCACCAGGCTACGGCTGAACATCACCTCGAAGCCCGGGTTCTCGACGGGCGTCCTGGAGTGGATGGCCTTCCAGTCGCCGGGCTCCGCATCGGCAGGCTGACGGGCCCCGACACGATCCGCCGCACCCCCCCTTTCCGTCTACGCCCCGGACCTCGATCGGATCACCCGCCCATGAGAAGAATCGTCATGGCCCTGCTGCTCGTAGCGGGGCTGCTCACCGCAGGCGCTCCGGCGCACGCCGCACAGACCATCGGATTCCCCACCTTCAACGGCCCCGCGATCCCGGCCCCGCCGGTCTCCTACACCTCCGGCAACATGATGCAGTCCATCTACGACGCCGAGAGCTCCGGCACCGATTTCTGGATGGACCGGCTGCTCGCCCGCTCCGGCGACGACCCGGCGGGCACCTGGCTGATGAGCCGCGGCCGGGCGCTCTTCATGAAGACGCACAACCCCGCCGTGCTCGGCTTCGGCGGCCAGGCCGCCTACTGGGAGAGCATCAACAACCAGAACGCCTACTCGGTGGCGATCACGCCGGGCACCTTCACCGAGCAGGTGAGTCAGCGGCGGCAGGTGCCCAGCCACTGGAAGAGCGTGCACACCAGCGGCTCGGTCACGGTGAACCAGACGAAGTTCATCACCGACAACAACGTCGCCGTCACCAACCTGTCGATCACGAACGGCGGCAGCGGCTCCACCACGCTGCAGCTGCGCGCGACCTCTCCCTACGCCACCTCCGGCAGCGGCAGTGAGCTGACCGGGCAGGTCAACGCGTACAACAACCTCACCACCCTCTACCCGCGGCTCACCGGTGACGGCTTCGCCGTCTCCAGCGGCGGGCTCAACAGATCGATCACGATCGCGGCCGGGGCGACGGTGACGGCCAAGGTGGTGATGGGCTTCGTCGCCAACGAGATCCCCGAGTCGCTGACGGAGTACAACGCCTACGCGGGCTACTCCAACGCGACCGCGTTCGCGACCCACGTCCGGGCGTACAACCTGTGGTGGGCGCAGAACGTGCCCTACATCGACGTACCCGAGCCGGCGATCAAGAAGAACGTCTACTACCGCTGGTGGCTGATGCGCTTCAACAACCTCGATGCCGACATCCCGGGGCAGACGTTCCAGTTCCCGACGTCGACCGAGGGTGTGCTGGGCTACAACAACGCCATCGCGCTCACCCAGCCCATGCACATCGACGACCTCAAGTATCTGCGCAACCCGATCTACGCCTACGGCGACTGGCTCAGCGTCGGCCAGACCTCGAAGAACGGCCGCTTCCTCGACAACCCCGGCGACCCGGAGAACTGGTCCAACAGCTACACGCAGTACATCGGTGAGGCGGCGTGGAAGAGTTACCAGATCCACGGCGGCCAGCCGGCGATCGCCGGCAACCTGGCCCGCTACGCCGAGCAGGACGTCAAGGGCCAGCTCGCCACCTACGACCACGACAACAACAAGCTCATCGAGTACGACTGGGGCGCCATGACCGGCAATGACGCCGACGCCGTCTCCTTCCACTGGAAGAGCGGCAATATGGACCGCGCCGAGGCGGCCTACCAGTACAGCGGTGCGCTGGCCGCCGCGCAGGCCTACGAGGCGATCGGCAACACGGCCAAGGCCACCGAGATGCGCACGCTGGCGACGCAGATCCAGAACGCCATCCTCAACGTGCTGTGGAACCCCAACCGGCAACTCTTCGAGCACCGGTTGAAGTCGACCAACGAGTGGGTGCCCTGGAAGGAGATCAACAACTACTATCCGTTCGCGGTCGGCGCCGTCCCCGACACCACGGCCTACAAGCAGGCGCTGCGCCTGTACGACAACCCGGCAGAGTATCCAATCTTCCCCTTCTACACGGCCAACCAGGTGGACAAAGCGGCCGCGGCGGCGGCGGGCAACCCGGGCTCGAACAACTTCTCCACCATCAACTCCACCGTGCAGTTCCGGCTGTACTCGTCGGTGCTGCGCAACTACGCCAACTCCTGGATGACCGCGACCGACTACAAGAAGCTGCTGTACTGGAACACCTGGGCGCAGTACGTGGGCGGCAACACCCAATGGCCGGACGCCAACGAGTTCTGGGCGGACTGGAACGGCTCGGCGATCACCTACCGCTCCTGGATCCACCACAACATCCTGGGCAGCAGCAACTGGACGGTGGTCGAGGACGTCGCCGGCCTGCGACCGCGCAACGACGCGAAGGTGGAGCTCTCGCCGATCAACATCGGCTGGACCCACTTCACCGTCAACAACCTGCGCTACCGCAACGCCGACCTGACCATCGTCTGGGACGACCCAGCCGACGGGGTCGTGCGCTACCCCGGCGTGCCGGAAGGCTACTCGATCTACATCAACGGCAGCCGGGCCGCCACGGTCGGCTCGCTGGTGCCCTTCACCTGGGACCCGGCCACCGGCAGCGTCACCACGAGCGGCACGGTCACCTACAACACGGCCGTCTCCGGTCTGCGCTCCCCCGGCCAGGTGGTGCAGAGCGGCACGCGGATGGTGGACATGCTCGCCAAGGCGGGCGTCGACCTGACGGCCGACCTGACCAACCTCGCCACCGGGGCCACCGCATCGGCCTCGTACACCGGATCCGGCAGCAGCGTCTCGGGCGCGGTGGACGGATTCTCCATCAACGAACCGTTCTGGGGAGCCGGCGGCTCCGCCAACAGCCAGGACTGGTACGAGCTGAACCTCGGCTCCGCCAAGACGCTCAACGAGGTCCGCCTCTACTTCAAAGACAGCCGCCCGGCCAGTGGCACCTACCGGGCGCCGTCCGCCTACGACATCCAGTACCACAACGGCAGCTCCTGGGTGAGCGTGCCCGGCCAGACCAAGAGTCCGGGAGCGCCCCGGGCCAACTACAACAAGGTGCAGTTCCCGGCGCTGAGCGCGCAGCGGGTGCGGGTGCTGGCCACCAACGCCTCCGGCGCCAAGACCGGACTCACCGAGATCAAGATTTACAACCGGGGCGGCGTCCAGCCCCCGAGCAACCTGGCCTCGTCCGCGACGCCGTCGGCGTCCTTCACCTCGGCGTGGGAGAGCGTCGCCGCGGTCAACGACGGGATCGATCCGCCGTCGTCCAACGACGGGGTGAACCCGCGCTGGGGCTGCTGGCCGGAGACCGGTCAGCAGTGGGTCGACCTGACCTGGTCCTCGGCGAAGTCGCTGAACAAGGCGGAGGTGTACTTCTTCGACGACGACCAGGGAATCGACATGCCCGCCTCGTGGAAGCTGCAGTACTGGAACGGCAGCGCCTACGTCGACGTGCCCGGCGCCGGCGCCTACACCCTGACGAAGAACCAGTACAACACCGTCAATTTCTCTGCCACGAGCACCACCCGGCTGAGGGTGCTGCTCACCGGCACCGGAACCAGTTCCGTCGGCCTCCTGGAGGTCAAGGCGTACGGGCCGTAGCGCCTCCGGCCGACCGTTGAAGGATCGTGGCCCGCAGCGCGGGCGTGCCGAGCACCGTGGTGTGCTGCACGCCACGGACTGCGGGCCACGATCCGGGTGCCGGGCGCGTCGGAGCGCTGTTCGCGACCACCGGTAATCGGTCACCCGGCTTCAAAGCCATCACGACGGCCTGCTCGCGCCGCTACGGCTGATGGCTCGTTCCGATCGGTCCGCTCGGCCTACGGGCCGATTGGTGTCCCGCGGGCCCCAATGCCCTTGCCGAGAATGCGCCGACTCGATAACGCCGCAGGTCATGCGTGCTTTGGCGGTGGCAGGGCAATTGCCCAACCCTTGGTCGTCCCTTGACCGGGCCGGCTTGGCTCCGTTAGCGTCTCTTTCTGCGATACGTTGTCTCTCTCAGAGAGACTGTCTTGAGGGATGTGAACGCCCGTGAAAAGGGTTCAGGTCATAGCGGCGACATTGGTGTCCGCAGCCGCGCTCGTCAGCTGTTCGACGCCCACCGACGCCCCTCAAGGCGATCAGGCGAAGACCGGCGGAGTGGACGTCGGACAGGTCGACGCGTTCCCCCAGATCCAGCCGGACCCGGAGGTCGAAGCCCTGCTCCCCGCCGGGATGAAGGCGTCGAAGAAGATCACAATCGTCGTCACCGCGGGCGCCCCGCCGACGTCCTTCATCTCGCCCGACGGAAAGACGAGCATGGGACTGAACGCCGACATCGGGCGAGCGCTCGCCCGAACCATGGGAGTCGAGCCCACACTCGTGTCCATCCCGCTCGACGGCATCATCCCCGGACTGCAGTCGAAGAAGTACGACATGGCACTGGCTTCCATGTCGCCGAGCCCGGAGCGGCTCCAGGTCCTCGACATGGTGGCCTTCACGAAGGGCGGCTCCGCGGTGGCCGTTCCCACGGGCAACCCGAAGGGCCTCAGCTCCAAGGCGCTCTGCGGTCTCCAGGTGGGTGTCGCCGTCGGGTCCTTCCAGGCCACCACCCGGCTGCCGAAGCTCAGCGAGGAGACGTGCACGGGCAACGGCAAACCGGCCATCAAGGCCGTGGAACTGCCGGATCAGAGCCAGGTGCTGCTGGCCATGTCGAGCGGCCGCGTCGACGCGGCCATGGCCGACGGCCCGGTGCTGGGTTACGCGCAGAAGACGCAGAACACCAAGTTCGAGGTGCTGCAGGACGAGTCCAGCCTGACCTCGACCGGCGGGATGGCCGTCGTCAAGGGCTCCGAGCTGACGCCGCTGCTGGTCAAGGCGATGGAGGTCCTCCACGGGCTTCCCGAGTACCAGAAGATCTATGAGAAGTGGGGGATGGCCGGCTACGCGCTCCCGGCCACCGAACTGGGCCGGCTCAAGGGCTGAGGTGACCGAACCCGTGAGCACCACCGCGGGGTCCCGGCAGCGGACCCGTCGCAATCCCAGAAAAAGTCCGTGGCGGTACGTCGCCATCGCCGTGATCCTCTTCCTGGTGGTGTCGCTGGCCGACGTGGCGTTGACCAACCCCAACTTCGGCTGGCCGGTCGTGGGGCAGTATCTCTTCAGCGCCGTCATCCTCAGAGGGCTCCTGCTGACGCTGGAGCTGACCGCGGTCGTCATGGTCGTCGGGTCCGTGCTGGGAGTCATCCTGGCGATCATGCGGACGTCCGCGAACGAGTTCGTGGCCCGGGGCGCGTGGGCCTACATCTGGTTCTTCCGCGGCACGCCCCTGCTGATCCAGGTCATCTTCTGGTTCAACATCGCGGCCCTCTTCCCGCAGATCGAGCTGGCCGTGCCGTTCGGCCCGACGCTGGTCGGCTTCGACGCCAACGCCCTCGTCACGCCATGGACCGCCGCGGTGCTGGCGCTGTCGCTGAACGAAGGCGCGTACATGGCCGAGATCGTGCGCGGTGGCCTGCTGGGGGTCGACCGCGGCCAGTACGAGGCGGCTCAGGCACTCGGCATGCGGCCGAGCAAGGTCTTCCGGATCATCATGCCGCAGGCCGTACGCACCATCATCCCGCCCACCGCCAACCAGTTGGTGACCACGTTCAAGAACACCGCGCTGGTCAGCGTCATCGGCCTGGCGGATCTCCTGCACAGCGCCCAGGTCGTCTACGCGCTGAACTACCAGACGATCCCGCTGCTCATCGTCGCCGCCTTCTGGTACCTCCTCCTGACCTCACTTCTCAGCTACTTCCAGGCACTTCTGGAACGCAGGTACTCGAAGGGCTACGCGCCGAGATCGCGCCCGGAGGCCAGGACCGAGACCGGCGACGCCGTCGCGCCGAAGGAGGCATAGTGGAGACTCCGATGATCGTCCTGAGTGGGATACACAAGCGGTTCGACTCCGTGCACGTCCTCAAGGGAGTCGACTACTCGGTGGCCAAGGGCTCGGTCAGCTGCCTCATCGGCCCGTCGGGCTCGGGGAAGTCCACCCTGCTCCGCTGCATCAACGGGCTGCAGCCCGCGGACGAGGGCGAGGTCTGGGTCGACGGCGAGCTGATCGGCCTGCGGATCGACGGAGACCATGTGATCCCGCTGCCGGAGAAGGAGATCGCCGACCAGCGGCGCCAGATCGGCATGGTCTTCCAGCGCTTCAACCTCTTCCCGCACATGACCGCCGTGGAGAACGTCATGTCCGGGCCGCTCCGCGTCAACCGCTCCCAGAAGGCGCAGACCCGCGAACTGGCCATGCAACTGCTGGACCGGGTGGGCCTGACCGAGCGCAGCGACCACTATCCCAACGAGCTGTCGGGCGGGCAGCAGCAACGCGTCGCCATCGCCCGGGCTCTGGCGATGAAGCCCAAGGTCATGCTCTTCGACGAGCCGACCTCGGCACTGGACCCCGAACTCGTGAACGAGGTGCTGTCGGTCATGCGCGACCTCGCCGCCGAGGGGATGACGATGATCGTCGTCACGCATGAGATGGGGTTCGCCCGCGACGTCGGTGATCACGTGTGCTTCATGGACGACGGCGTCATCGTCGAGGAAGGCCATCCGGACACCGTGCTCGCCAATCCGCAGACGGCGCGGGCACGAGACTTCCTGAAGCGAGGCTGACGAAACAGTGAACAACGGCATCGACGTCGCGCGTGTGCGCGATGAGACCCCGGGTTGCCGGAGCCTGATCCATCTGAACAACGCCGGCTGCGCCCTGCCTCCCGCGGCCGTCGTCGACACGACGGTGGACTACCTGCGGAACGAGGCGTCGCGGGGCGGATACGAGACCCAGAGGGACCGATCCGAACAGATCGCGGCGACCTACACCTCGCTCGCCTCCCTGATCGGCGCCAGGCCGTCGGAGATCGCGTTGGCCGACAACGCGACGCGTGCCTGGGACATGGTGTTCTACGGCATGCGGCTCACCCCCGGGGACCGGATCCTCACCTGCCGGTCGGAGTACGGAAGCAACGTCATCGCCTATCTGCAGCAGGCGAAGCGCCTCGGCCTCGACGTCAGCGTCGTCGACGACGATCCCAGCGGGCAGATCGACCTCGAACTGCTTGAGAAGAAGCTTGACGACGACCGCGTCAAGCTCGTGTCGATGACGCACATCCCGACCCAGGGCGGCCTGATCAATCCGGCGGCGGAGGTCGGCGCGCTGGCCGAGGCCGCCGGGGTGCCCTTCCTGCTGGACGCCTGCCAGTCCGTGGGGCAGTTGGACCTGGACGTCACCGAACTCAGGTGCGACGTGCTGACCGGCACCGGCCGCAAATACCTGCGGGGGCCGCGCGGAACGGGCTTCCTGTACGTGCGCGAGAACGCCATGGACGCATTCGAGCCGGCCGTACTGGACAACGGTTCCGCGGTGTGGACCTCACCCACCGAGTACGAGATGAGCCCTGACGCTCGCCGGTACGAGACGTGGGAGAAGAACTTCGCGGCGGTCGTCGGCCTGGGTGCCGCCGTGGACTACGCCCTGGACCTGGGGATGGACGCGATCGAGGCCCGCGTCCTCGCGCTGGGAGACCTGCTGCGCCGGACGCTCACCGATGTCGAGGGGGTGCGGATCCATGACCTCGGCCGGAGCCGGTGCGGGATCGTGTCGTTCACCGTCGAAGATTTCGCGCCCGATGACGTGAAGCGCGTCCTCGCCGGCAACGGGGTCAACGTGAGCGTCTCCAAGTCCACGTCCTCGCAGTGGGACCTGCCTTCACGGGGGCTGGCCAGTGTGGTCCGGGCATCGGCGCACTACTACAACACGGAGTCGGAGATCGAGCGCGTCGGCTCGCTGGTAGGCGGGCTCCGATGAACGAGCCCGAGAGCCCGCAGCAGTGATCGAGAATGGACGCGATGATCCTCGGAGTTGACTCGCGGTTGGAGGAAGACGTGACAGAGGAGCCCGTCAAGCCCGCATCGTTGCAGGGCGTGGACCGGGTGCTGACCGTGCTGGAGGCCTTCGTGGGGCAGGCCGAGTGGCGCGTCTCCGATCTGGCCAAGCACCTGGGCATGCACAAGGCGGTGACTCACCGGATCGTCCGGTCCCTTGAGGTGCGGCAGTTCCTGGAGCAGGCCGAAGCACGCGGTTCCTACTCTCTGGGCCCGGCCGCGGTGGCGCTCGGCCGGGCGGCCGGGCGGCGGGCACCGCGGACGGCCGCCCGGCGGCACCTGATCCGCCTGGCCGAGCAGACGGGCGAGGTCGTGCTCTTCTATTCGCTCCGAGGCCACCGCTACGTCTGTGTCGAGCGACTGGACATCAACGCGGAGACCGCGGTCACCGTGGAGATCGGTGACACCATCGGCCTGAACGCCGGGGCGGGGAAGACCCTGCTGGCGTTCCAGGACGAGCGCTTCCTCCAAGAGGTTCTCGCCGCGCCCCTGCCGCGCTACACCGACCGGACACCGACCGACCCGGAGGTCATCCGCGAGCTGCTCGCCAGGATCAGAACCGAGGGGGTCTGGGTCAGCGACGGGGAGATCACCCCGCACACGGTCGGTGTGTCGGCGCCGGTCTGGGACACCGAGGGATCGGTGAGGTACTGCGTCTGCGTGACGATGCGGGACCGGGCGGTGGACGAGCGGCGGCTGGCCAGCGTCTCCGCCGCCGTCCAGGACACCGCCACGGCCGTGTCACAGAGCTTGGGATACCGCGAAGGCGGCATCGACGGGGAACGGGAGACCACATGATGATCGCGTTCAGGGCGGCCACCGTGATCACGGACGTGCTCGCCGACAGTGCCGTCGCCGACGCGGTCGTCCTCGTCGAGGACGACCGGATCACTTGGGTCGGACCGGCCGCCGACGCGCCGCCCCACGAGCGGGCGACGGTCGTGGACCTCGGCGAGCGCGTCCTGTTCCCCGGGTTGATGGACGCGCACGTGCACCTGGCCTTCGACGCGGGAGCCGATCCGGTGGCGAGCATGCTCGCCAAGGACGAGCAGGCGCAACTGGACGGGATGCGGCTCTCGGCGCGGCAACTGGTGGAGAGCGGAGTGACCTTCGCCAGAGACCTCGGCGCACCGCGTGGGCTCTCCGTGCGGATTCGCGACGAGATCCGGAACGGGACGACACCGGGCCCGCGCCTGATGGTCGCCGGTCGGCCCCTGACCCGGCCGAACGGGCACTGCTGGTTCATGGGCAACGAGATCGACGGGCCCGAACAGGCCCGAGCCGCCGTGCGGGAGGAGATCGGAGCCGGGGCGGATCTCGTCAAGGTCATGGTGACCGGCGGGCGGATGACCCCGGGCACGGATCCGTTGCGGTTCGAGGTGTCCGAGGCGGCCCTGGCCGCGATCGTCGACGAGGCGCACCAGCTCGGAGCCACCGTCGCCGCACACGCCCTGTCGACGGTGGGCGTCCGGGCGGCGGCCGCCGCGGGGGTCGACTCGGTCGAGCATGCGACGTTCATCTCGGCTGAGGGCGGGGACGGCTATGACGAGGCCGTGGTCCGCGACCTGGTGAGCGCCGGGACCGCGGTCTGTCCGACGCTGGGGCTCGCCGGCGCGCACGCCCATCCCATCTCCCTCGACGTCAGGGGCGGCTGGGTCGCCCGGCTGCACGCCGCAGGGGTGCCGATCCTCGCCGGGACCGACTCGGGCATCCCCCGGCACCCGCACGTCGGCGGGGTCGTCGACGGGCTGCACGGCCTCGTCGCCTCGGGCCTGTCCGTACGGCAGGCGCTGGCGGCGGCCACCGAGGCCGGGATGCGGGCAGCCGGACTGACCGGGGCGGGTGCGATCAGAACCGGCTACCTGGCCGACCTGATCGCGGTCGACGCCGACCCGCGTGCCGGCGTCGACGCGCTGCTGGATCCCCCGCTCGTCGTCGCGGGCGGCCGTATCGTCAAGGACACCGTCGGCCGCGCCGGCGCCGTGCGGTGACACCGGCGCCGCGTCGTCAATACGGAAGACGGCTTGACGGCCGTCGTGGGAGGTGGAGACTGATGCAATGATCAAGACGCTGTGTCCCCGGGACTACAACGAGGCGCTCTACGTGGGGCATTTCTTCCGTACGGGCACCCCCGTGGTGATGGACCTCACCAAGCTGCCGGACAGCGAGGCCAAGCAGTTCGTGGACTTCGCCGCCGGCCTGGTGTTCGGCAGGGGCGGAGACATGGACCGCCTGTCGCCCAAGGTGTTCCTGCTGATGCCCCGCGGAATGGCCGAGCGGTCGTCGGTGGCCGACGAGGCGCAGTAGGCGGGTGGTCCTCGGGCCGAGGCGGCTCCTCTCAGGCCGAGACCGCGGCGACGCAGAACTCGTTGCCCTCGGGGTCGGCCATCATGATGTGGTGGCCGTCGAACTCCGCCAGGACGCTCCCGCCCGCCTCCACCAGCCGCTCGGACTCCGCCCTGATCCGCGCCCACCGCTCTTCGGGGCTCCCGTGCACCGGCACCCGGACGTCGATGTGAAGCCGGTTCTTCGCCGCCTTCGGCTCGGGGACCTTGAGGATGGAGAGCCGGGGGCCCACGCCGTCCGGATCGCAGAGCCAGGCCGCGTCGTCCACAGAGTCGTCCTCCGGCAGGTCGAACTGCGCGAACCACTCCGCGCGGGTTTTGAAGGGCGCGGGCGGCGGTTCGTCGATGTATCCCAGCGCCGTCTTCCAGAACTCGGCGAGGAGCCGCGCGTCCGTGCAGTCGAATGTCAGATCGATTCTTGACGTCATGGCGGGACTGTACGGCATGCCGACGACAGCCGGACGGGCCCTGCCCGCACGTCACCTTGAACGACCCAGGTCAAACGGCTTCCGTCCCGGCAGGGTGACGATTATCGTCATTTCTCTACTCGGGGACGGCCAGGGTTGTCTGCCGGCAAGGTCGTGGAAAGAGGTGCGCAATGCCGGATCCTGGCCCGCTGGCCGTAGGTGATCCCGAAGAGATCGGCGGCTATCGGCTGACCGGGGTGCTGGGCGAGGGCGGTCAAGGTGTGGTCTATCTCGGCCAGACACCGTCGGGACGCCGGGTGGCGGTCAAAGTGCTGCATGCCCGGATGGCGGCCGATCCCAAGATCCGGGAGCGGTTCCTGCGCGAGGCGGAGGTCACTCACCGGGTCGCGGCTTTCTGCACCGCCACGGTCTTCGACACCGGGATCATCGGTGACCGGCCCTACCTGGTCAGTGAGTACATCCCCGGGCCGTCCCTGCTGGGTCTGGTCACCGGCGACGGGCCGCGGGCCGGCAGCGGTCTGGACCGGCTCGCAGTCACCACCTTGACGGCACTGGCCGCGATCCACCGGGCCGGCATCATCCACCGGGACTTCAAACCCAGCAACGTGATCCTGGGTCCGGAAGGGCCCGTGGTCATCGATTTCGGCATCGCCCGGGTGCTCGACCGCACCACCACGCGATCAGCGCTGGTAGGCACTCCCGCCTACCTCGCGCCCGAACAGCTCAACGGGCACGAAGCCGACGCGGCGTCGGATGTGTTCGGCTGGGCCGCCACCATGGTGTACGCCGCCACCGGGCACCCGGCCTTCCCCGGCAGTATTCCGGCGGTGGTGATGAACGCCGTCTTGACCCGTAAGCCCAACCTCACCGGCGTGCCCGACCACCTGCGCCCGCTGCTGGCCGCCTGCCTGGTCAAAGAGCCCGGCGCCCGGCCTACGGTCGCCGACCTGCTCACCACCCTCACCCGCGAAGAGCCCGTCACCGGACACGAGAAGCAGGACCGCCCCGTCCCGCGTCGCGTGCGGGTGGCGGCCGTAGCGGCCGTTGTGGCGGTCAGCCTGATTTCCGCAGTCCTCTGGCTGGGGAAAGACGCCCTCGAAAGCCTTACCTCTGCTTCGCCGGCAGCCACCGGTCCGACCACGGGTAAGAATCCGGCGTCGCCTGTCCGGACCCCGAGCACCGTCCCCTTCGGCATGCCGGTCGGCAAGCCGTTCACCGGCCACACCACATCGGTCACCGCTGTGGCGGTGGCGCAGCTGGAGGGTCGGCCGGTCGTCGTCTCCGGCAGTAAGGACGAGACGGTACGGGTGTCGGATCTGGCCACCGGCGCCCCGGTCGGCAGGCCGTTCATCGGCCACGGCGACTGGATCTGGTCGGTGGCGGTGGCGCAGCTGGAGGGTCGGCCGGTCGTCGTCTCCGGCAGTAAGGACGAGACGGTACGAGTGTGGGACCTGGCCACCGGCACCCTGGTCGGCAGGCCGTTCACCGGCCACACCAACTCGGTCACCGCTGTGGCGGTGGCGCAGTTGGGGGGTCGGCCGGTGGTCGTCTCCGGCGGCGTCGACGAGACGGTGCGGGTGTCGGATCTGGCCACCGGCGCCCCGGTCGGCAAGCCGTTCACCGGTCATACCGACGCGGTGTTGTCGGTGGCGGTGGCGCAGTTGGGGGGTCGGCCGGTGGTCGTCTCCGGCGGGGACGACGAGACGGTGCGGGTGTCGGATCTGGCCACCGGCGCCCCGGTCGGCGAGTCGTTCACCGGTCATACCGACGCGGTGTTGTCGGTGGCGGTGGCGCAGTTGGGGGGTCGGCCGGTGGTCGTCTCCAGCAGCGAAGACGAGACGGTGCGGGTGTCGGATCTGGCCACCGGCAGCCCGGTCGGCGAGTCGTTCACCGGCCACACCGAACCGGTGAACTCGGTGGCGGTGGCGCAGTTGGCAGGCCGACCGGTGGTCGTCTCCGGTGGGGACGACGAGACGGTGCGGGTGTGGGACCTGGCCACCGGCGCCCTGGTCGGCAAGCCGTTCACCGACCACACCAACTGGGTTTGGTCGGTGGCGGTGGCGCAGCCGGGGGGCCGGCCGGTGGCCGTCTCCAGCAGCGAAGACGGAACGGTGCGCGTGTGGAGCCTCGGTCCGCCCTACCCGTCACCCAGCCCCTGACCGATCGGTTCCTCGAACACCCGCGCCCTCGACGATCCGGTGCGAGGAAGGCTCGTTGTTCGCATGGCGGGTCTGGTCGTGGTCGATGGCAACGCCGGGCGGTTCGCTCGCGGCCCGGCTAAGCCGTCCGAGCCGTCATGGCGCGCCAGCCGAAGGCGGCAGTACCGGCCAGGAGCACCACCCCGGACAGCACACCGCTGACGAACGGTACCCAGGCGACGGCGGCCGTCGACGCCAGCACAAGACCGGCGGCACCGAGCAGGGTGAGAACCACCCCGGGCACGGCGATGCTCCGGTCCTTCCAGATCGGCGCCAACGCGATGAAGTGCACACCGACTACGAACGCCACCCAGGCCACGTTGGTCTGCTCAGGACGCTCCCAGGCGGCGAGCACCCGGATTCCGCCGAAGAGCAGGATCGCCTCGGCGGCGACGACGATCAGGTAGCCACGGTTGAACATGTTCCGTCGGGGGCCTGCGGTGGGCCGCTCCTTCCGGGCTGTGGCGAACCACATGGCGACAACACTCGCGGCCCCCAGGCAGGCGGCCACCCGCAGGAAGTTCGCAGTCACGGTGTTCAGCGGGCTCTGCGCGTTGACGACGACGAAGACCGCGCCGAAGACCGCACCAACCAGTAATCCAGTCATTCGTTGCATGACGTCATTGAAGTCCGTGCCGGACTCCGTCCGCATGGGGGCTGGGGCGAGGACGAGGTCGGCCTGGCACTACCGCGCCGCTCAGCACAGACCTGGCATTGCCGCGCAGCACCGTGCAGAGCGGGCATGCCGCGGCAGGCCTGGCACTACCGCGCAGCTCCGCGCAGATAGGCGAGCACCGCCAGCACCCGCCGGTTGTCGTCCTGAGTCGCAGGTAGTTCGAGCTTGACGAACACGCCGGCCACGTGTTTACCGACGGCCGCCTCCGTGATCGACAGCGCGCGGGCGATGGCGCCGTTGGAGCGCCCCTCGGAGATCAGAGCAAGCACCTCGCGCTCGCGCGGGGTCAGCCGGTGCGTCGGCTCGGTGACCTCCCTGGCCTTGGTCCAGGTCTGCTCGAACAGGTCGATGAGAGCGGTGATCAGACTCTGCTGCCTGATCACCAGGGCGCCCGGCGAGTAGGCGACGGGGGTGATCCGGAGGAACGCCACCGCACGGTCGAAGACGAGCAGCTGCTGGATCGGCTCGTCCACGACCCGGTGGAGGTTGCCGGCGGCATGCAGTTCTCTGATCCGGGCCGCCTTACGAGAGTCGTCCAACACACTCGCGTGAACGATCGTGCGCATCGCCATGCCCCGCCGCAGCGCGTCGAGCACGCTGCGCCTGCTCTGCTGCTCCTGGCGGCCCTTCTCCGGTGAGCCCACCGGATGCATGGCGCGCAGCTCGCCCGCCGAGTGGGAGGCCTGCGCGATCTGCTGCCGGACGAGCTCGCTGTCCTCCAGCCGCTCGACATCGACGGGGATGCCGCGTAGCTCACCGACCACCTCTTCCAGTCGATGGGCAAGCTGGGCCAACGACACGCTCTCGTCCACACGCCTCCTTCGCCGACCGCGGCACCTTCCGCACCTGACGCGAGCTCTGCCAGCAGATTCCGACCAGTGCGATTCGCACAGTACTAGCCGGACGTCGTCCAAATTTTCGCGAGACGTTTGCCGGTTGCCTGAGAGGTGCTCCCAGGCCCTGCACATGGATCGCAGGCCCCTCAGGACGGACGGTCGCGTCGTCGGCGACGATCGACAGGATCTCGATCGCGGTGGACCCGGCCGACTGGTCCTGGTTCTGCTCCTTCAGAGGCTGCGGGCGGCGATGTCGCCGCGGGAGGTGGTGGCGCGGATGTCGAGCTCGGCGGTGCCATCGTTCTTGAGGGTGTTGCTGATACGGCCGTAGTCGGTGCCGGCGTCCAAGGCGGCCGAGACGCCGGCGGCGGCGGTGACCGAGATGTCGCCGGACTGGGTGCGGAGCACGACCGTGCCGCGCACGGCCTCAGTGATCCGGATGTCGCCCCTTGCGGTGCTGATCTCCGCGGGGCCGTTGAGCCGGCCGACCTCGACGTCGCCGTCGATCGCGGTGAGGCGGACGCTCGCGGCCTCGTCGATCTTGATCTGGCGGTACGCGCCTTCGAAGGCGACGTCACCGAGGCGGCCGACGCCGCGGAGCTCGGCGCTGGCGGCCTTGGCCTCGATGCGAGAGCCGGCGGGCAGCTGGACGGTGATCTCCAGGGAGCCGGAGGGGCCGAAGAGCTGGTTCTTGGGCTCGGGGGTGTGGATGCGCAGGACACCGTCGGCGTAGGCGACAGTGGTCTGCTCGGCGGTCTTGGTGTCGCGGCTCTTGGCGGGATTGGCGGGCCGGACCTCGACGGTGGTGTCGGCGCGGTCGGCGGCGATGAACTGGATGCGTCCGGCGGGGATGTCCAGGACGGCGGAGATCGGGGCGGGGGTGTCGAACTTCTGCATTGTGCTCTCCTGCGTTCGTGCGTTGTTTCTGATACCGGAAAAGCTACGTTGCTTTCCGAAATTCTTCAACAGGCATGTTGCGCAGAATGGACATATATGCAGGTAGATGCCATAAAACTGTTGCAACGGCTTCAAGGATAACGCAACGCGAGATGCTCTGATCATTGCAATGAATAGGAGATGAACGCTATGGTGGGGGATCAGGAGCCGCTACGAGGGATCACCGAGGAGATCGCGATGCCGGGGGGCAGACTCACCCGGCAGGACCGTCAGCAGATCGCGCTGGGACTGGCCGACAGCCTTCCCTATGCCGAGATCGCCCGACGCATCGGCCCCCACACCATCGCCGCCACCCGCCTGGAGAACGTCGCCCGCTTCCTCGACTTCATCGGCGAAAGCATCACCCGCGCCGCCGAACAGGCCCGCGAAGTCCTCCATGCCAAACTCGAAACACCCTCGAACGACGCCGCCCAACCAAGTCCAGACCACGGATAGACAGCCGTCTCGATCGTCACAGCCACGAGACGAAGCCGGCCGTGTCGTCTTTCACCTGGGCCGCTCTTGTGGATCGCCCGCACCCCGGCCAGGTGACAGCCCGGCTGATTCCTTCCATCTGCACCACTGGGCCGCGGCCACCGTGCCCGCGTCCTGGGCAGGCTTCTCGTGCTGCTGGAGCTCGCACGGGACAGACCTTTTGCCCTGATAGAGCGGTAGATGGCAATCAGGTGTTAGGTGGCCTTGACGATTACCTAACAGATATGTATAACTTGCATGCAAGTGATCAACTACGGCGACCCGGAGACCATGGGACTCGACGGTCTCCGTCACGGGTCCGGCCTGCCCGGTCGTCTTCTGTCAGGGCGCCACCGCAAGGGTGCGCGCACCACGACGTCTGCCGACCGGCGGGTTGCGCGGCCGTAGATGATCGCGCTTCACCGAACGACCACTCCTCAGGAGATTTTCTGTGCGCAGATTGAAGCAGGGAGCCGCGCTCGCAGTCGCCACCGTGGCCGCGCTCGCCGGAACCCTCGCCACCGGCAGCCCGGCGATGGCGGCGTCGTCGCCGATCGGGGCCTGCGGCGGCGGCTCCTACCACGAGATCGACCGGCACGACCTGGGCAAGGCCACCGTCTACCTGCTGTACAACGGCACCACCAACTGCGTGGTCACCTGGAAGGACAGCCGCAACAGCACCTTCGTCAACGCCGTGATCAGGACCACGGGGAACTGGATCGAGGACCCGGGTAACTTCTCGACTTACGCCGGCCCGGTGAAGCTCTCCGCCAAGGGGAAGTGCATCCAGTGGGGCGGCGACTACGGCAGCACGCAGTACACCTCGCCCCTTGAGCACTGCGGCTGATCAAGGCTCCTGGTCCCGCGCGGGTCCGTCCGGGTCTGGTCTCCTGCGGGATGGCCTGGCCCGGGCGGGAACCGGCCGGTTTTGACGAGCGCATCCGCTCCCCGCGGATCGGCGCGCTTCGAAGTTCTTCACATTGAACATGGCGTGGGCGGGGAGTCGCACTCAGGCTGGAGTTGTCCCAGGGCAACTCCAGTCATGGCGGGTGCTCCGACGGATCCAAGCCCATCCGGGCGGTTTACGATCCGGAGGCGCTTACGAGACGGCGATCAGAGGGCTCGAATCGATCACCTGTCTGAACATGCGGGTTCGTCGTGCCAGTCCGGGGGCGTGACCGTCCCGGAAAGCCAGTCGCGCCGAAGGATCGCGTAGCCGATCGAGTCGTAGCGGGTGCCGTCTGGGGCCGGCCATGCTTCCCGATAGTGCGACTCCTTCGCATAGCCGCTCTTGCGGAAGATCGCCCGCATCGCGTGGTTGTCCTGGCGAGTCGTGCCCTCGATCCTCGAGATGCCGGGCAACTCGGTGAACAGGTAGCCGGTCAGCCATGCCACCGCCTTCGTGCCGATGCCCCGCTCCCGCCAGGCCTGCCGTATCCGCAGGTCGAACAGGGGCGTGTCGTCGTTGAGATCCTGTAGTTTGACCAGCCCCGCGCGCTCGCCGTCTACGAGCACCCAGAACGTGCTGGTCTCCTCGTTGTCATAAAGGCCTTCGACGGCCCGGCGCCTGACCGTCTCCCGGTCCTGCGCCCCCACGTGGTACGGCCATTCCTCTTCGGTCAGGAAATTGACGAGCGGTTCCACGTCGGGGAGTGAGAATCTCAAAAACTCGATGTGCATTCCTTGATCGTTTCCATCGGCTGTGCACCGGTCAAACGATTTTCCCTCGCGCTGTGGCTCTATAACAACGATCTCTGGCCCCTGAATACCGCCCTCAGTTGGCAGAGCGTCATCGGCTACACGGTGCTTTTTGGCTGGATCGGCGGCCTCGGCGCGGTTCTCGCTGAGCACAAACGCCGTAATGCGGTGCTCGAACCGGCAGGCCGAACGGCATCCGGCTCGACAGGTCTTGCCGCAACCGACGAAACCCCATAAGTGTCCCGATGCCAAGCCGAGGGTCCGCTACACCCCTACTCGGCCTCCAGGGCCCCGGCAAGTTGATGTTTTGAACGGATTCGTTCGTATTCGTCCAGCGGCGTAAGTAGGGGCGGGTAAGGAAATACCAAGCCCGCAACGACGGAAAGGCACGGCTCCCGAAGATCAGAGGTGTCTAAAGCCGCCTGATCGAATGAGGAAACCGTGCCTGTCGCGCCATCATCGCTGATCAACGCTGTCGGCTGCGAGCAAGTTGGGCAAACGGATACCGATTCTTCCGCCCGGCTGAAGCTCACCGACCGGTTCGCCCTGATTTCCGACCCACGCTCAGCGCGAGGGCGACGCCACTCGCTGGCCTCGATCCTGGCGATCGTGGCATGTGCCACCGTGGCGGTGGGCGGCGACTGCCTGACCGCGATCGAACAGTGGGCCGACAACGCCCCCCAGCAGGTCCTGGCCGACCTGCACATCTGGCGCGATCCATTCACCGGCCTGCACCAGCCGCCCAGCGAACGCACCATCCGCCGCGTCCTGGCCGGCTTGGACGGTGACGAACTCGACGCCTGCCTGGCAACCTTCCTCGGCCAGCCGCCCACCGTCGAACCGCACGAGCGCGCCCCAGCACCGGTGAGCCGGCGCACCGAGCGCGAAGCCCGCCGCGCCGCTCGCCGATCTCCCGCGCAGACGCCGGGCCTATTGCCGGCCTACGCCGTCGACGGCAAGCGCCTCAAAGGTGCCCACCACCCCGGCGGCGGCCGCGTTCACTTGATCAGCCTGGCCGCCCACCTCGACGCCACCGTCCACGCACAACGCCAGATCCCCGCCAAAAGCAGCGAGATCAGCGCCCTGGACGCGCTGCTGCGTCAGGCCACCGACACCGAACTGACCGGCGCTGTCATCACCGCCGACGCCCTGCACACCCAGCGCGCCTCCGCACGACTGCTGATCGACGACCATCACGCGCACTACGTCATGATCGTCAAAGCCAATCAGCCCACTCTGCGCGCCGCCGCCATCACCGCACTGACCGGCCCCGACGCCAACTTCATTACCGTCACCCACCGCGAGTTCGACCGCGGACACGGCCGCACCGAGCACCGCATCCTTCGCACAGCCCCGGCCGGCGACATCGATTTCCCCCATGCCGCTCAGGTCTTTCGCATCCTGCGCCATCGAGGTGGCCTGGACGGCATACGTCACAGCAAGGAAGTCTGCTACGGCATCACCGATCTGACTCCGCGGCAGGCCGGACCGGCCCAGCTCGCCGCCTACGTCCGCGGCCACTGGAAGGCCATCGAAAACGGCGTCCATCACGTCCGCGACGTCACCTTCGCCGAGGACGCCTGCCAAGCGCGGACCGCCACCTTGCCCCGCGCCTTGGCTGCTTTCCGCAACCTCGCCACCGGCACCCTACGCCGAGCGGGCCATGTCAATATCGCCCATGCCCGCCGCGATTACGGCTACGACCACCAGCGCGTCCTTGACCTGTTCAACCTCGGACCGAAGTGATCACACCGACCAAATCACAAACTTGCCGGGGCCCTGACTCGGCCTCCCGATCTCGGCCACGCACGCGGAGTAAGTGCCCCCGGGACGCCATGGCCCCGGACGACGGCATGAACGATCGGGGGCCGGATGAACCGGGCTTGTGTGGCCTCAACGGCAAGCCTGTCGTCTGTGCGTCGACGCATCCGCGATGTATTCGCCGAGCAGTAGTGCAGCGACGGCCTCCGGGGCCTCATGCATTGCGTCGTGGCCGGTTGGGAGGTCATGGACCCGCCATTCGGGGTCGGCCTGGAGTCGGGTGCGCAGTTCGGCGAACGGCGTCCGGTCTTCCCATCCCGAGCAGTAGACGAACTCCCGACGGGGGACCGGGGCGAGCGTGCTGGTGAGCCGGATCGTCTGCACGAACGAGGCGAGGGGATGGGGGCGGCGGCGGGGATCGCCGCCGTCCGGCGGTCGGACGGCATAGCCGGTGGTCGCAGCGCCGGCGGCGAACGCTTCCCGGTAACGCTCGGTCGTTGACGACCAGCACGACTCGCCATCGCGCGGTACGTAGGCGTCGAGATGCACCAGTCGTGAGATCCGGCCGCCGGCGCGATCGGCGGCGGCGGCGATCACCATCCCGCCGTAGCTGTGGCCGACCAGCGTCGCGCTGGTGATGTGAGCGCGATCGAGAAGCCGCAACACGTCGTCGGCGTGTGTGTCGAGGTTGGCGGTCGCGACCGTCGCGTTGTCGTCGTCCGGCCGCAGACCGGTCAGGGTCAGAGCGTGCACGGCATGACCGGCACGCTCCAGCAGCGGAACCACCGCCTCGAACGCCCAGGAGCCGTGCCAACCGCCGGGCACGAGGACGAACGTCGCCATGCGTTTCTCCTTCTCTCTCAAGCCGCGGCATCGAGGCACGCTGCCCCGATGACAGGTGGTCCGGTCGGGCACTCTGCGCGACTGAAGACCGCTTCGCATGGAGAAAGTGTCGCCAGATCAGGGCGTGGCGTGCTACCGATAGGATGCCAATCGATGCCTGTTCGCCGCCAACCTCCCCTGATCGCCGGTGTGACGTCACATATCTGGCCCACTGGCGGGCGCCACCTGTGGCCATCCGGCGAAGCAAGCACGGTGCAGTCGCACACACGGGGACACCTCGTATACGCAGCCAGCGGCGTCCTGGCAGTGCACACCGAGCGCGGCACGTCGATCGTTCCCGCCAACCGGGTCGCCTGGACCCCCGCCGGGTTCACGCACTACCACCGCGCCCACGGCGACACCGATATGCGGATCGTCTTTCTCGCGCCATCCCTCGCCCGGCTCATACCAGACCATCCCGCCGTGTTCCTGGCCTCCGGCCTCGCCCGCGAAGTCCTGCTCGCCCTGACCGGCTCCCGCAACCACGACGACACCGCGCCTGATTACAGCCGCTCCGCGCGCTCTCGCCTCCTTCGCGTCCTCGTCGATGAACTCCGCGAAGCACACGAACAGCCACTGCACCTGCCGGAGCCACGGGACGACCGGCTGCAAGCCATTGCCCGGATGCTGTACGAGACGCCGGCGGACAACGCCACGCTGGCCGAACTCGGGAAGACGATCGGAGCCGGCACCCGCACCCTCAGCCGGCTGTTCCGCAACGAACTCGGCATGACCTTCTATGAGTGGCGCACGCAGCTACGCATCTACCACGCGCTCGTGCTCCTCGCCGACGGCCACGACACCACCCGAACCGCCTACGCCTGCGGATGGGCCAACCCCAGCAGCTTCATCGCAGCGTTCACCGACATCATCGGAACCACCCCGGGCCGCTACCGAACCAGTCGCCAGACCACCGCCCGCGCATCTCGGCTCCCGACCGTGGTCAAGCCCTCGGAGTGATTCGTACTCGTACCCCGGGCCGACGCGGTCCGCGATCGGGCCGGAGACGACCCCCGGGTGCCTCGCGATTCCCGCACGACTGCAGCGGCCGCATCAACCATCGGCTCGACCACGCGACAAGCCAGGACCGCACGATCAGGCTCAGAGCGTTGCCCACGCTGACCGAACCGAGGCTCGTCGAGCCCGCCGATCAGCCGGCAACGTCTTACGTTCCTGCTCGCGAGTGACAAGGCGCCTGGGACTCGAATCGCCCCGATCTTGTACGGCGGCCGATCACGACCGGGGAGATGGGACTCGCAGGAGAACGGCACCCCTCGGGTTCAAGCCGCAGGGGTCAGGGGCTCTCACCTGTACGAACGGATATTTCGCACAGACGAGACGGCCAATGAGAACAAATCGTACATAGCTTGACGATTACCTAACGCGAATATATAACATGCATGTAATAGATCACGTGCGGCCGCCCGGAGACCGTGGAACTCGGCGACCTCCGCCACGGGTCCGGCCCTGCCCGGTCGTCTTCTGTCAGGGCGCCACCGCAAGGATGTGCGTACCTCGACGTCTGCCGACCGGCAGGCTGCGTGGCCGTAGAAGATCTCGCTTCGCCGAACGACTACCCCTTAGGAGGTTTTCTGTGCGCAGATTGAAGCAGGGAGCCGCGCTCGCAGCGGAACCTGTCAATTTGATCAAGGCAGTTGAGCTGGGCTAATTCTGTATCGGCTTCTTTGTGGTCTCCTTCTGGTTCTCGTCCTTGGGCTTGTTGATCCACGCGGGGCCGGGTAGATCGGGCGGTGTGGGGGTGCCGCCGGTGACGAAGCGTTCAGGGTGGGCGGATTGAGCGGCGGCCAGGACGGCGGATCGCCGGTCGCGGACGGCGGCAGCGCGGCCGTAGTGCACGTCGGCCGGGTGGTGATAGCCGATCCCGGAGTGGTAGTGCTCATGGTTGTACCAGGCGTAGAACTCCTGGCAGAACCGTCGGGCATCCTCGATGGAGCCGAACTGGCCGGGAAAATCGGGGCAGTACTTGAGGGTCTTGTAGCTCGCCTCGACGTGTGGGTTGTCGTTGCTGGTCTTGGGCCGGGAGTGGGACTTGGCCACGCCCAGGTCGATGAGAAGCTCGGCGACGGTCTTGGACTTCATCGAACTGCCGCGATCGGCGTGCAGGGTAAGGGTGCCTGCGTCGATGCTGTGCTTGCGAGCGGTTTGTGCGATGAGCTGTTTGGCCAGGTCGGCGGACTCGCGAGAGGCGATCATCCAGCCGACGACGTAGCGGCTGTAAATGTCGATGATCGTGTAGAGCGAGTACCAGACGCCCTTGTCAGGACCGCGGAGTTTGGTGATGTCCCAGGCCCAGACCCGGTTGGGGACGTCGGCGAACAGTTCGGGGATGGTCTTGGGCGGATGGGTGGCCTGACGGCGCCGGTCGCGGCCAACCTCGCCGTACTCGCGCAGGATCCGATACATCGTCGATTCCGACGCCAGGTAGAGGCCCTCATCCAGCAGGGAGAAGTACGCCGTCGCCGGGGAGGCATCGGCGAATCGCTCGTTCAGCACCGTGCGGACGTGGTCGCGTTCGGCCGTTGACAGCGCCGACGGGTGTGGCTTGCGTGGCGTGACAGGACGGACTGGGGAAGAGCTCTGGCGGTTCTTGCGGTACCAGGTGGCCTGCGCTACTCCGCCCGCCTGGCATGCCTTGCGCCGCCCGAGCAGCGGGGCGAGTTCCTCGATCGCCTCGGCCTGGGCGGCCTCGATGATCTGGCTCACCGCTCGCCCCGCCCCGTCGTCGTCTCGCTGCCGGTGGCGAGCTGATCCAGCAGCGCGAAGAGCTTTCCCTGCACCTCGATCACCTGGCGGGTCTTGCCGAGCTCGGCACGCAGCCGCTCGACCTCCCCCTCCAGCGCGTCGATCTTCTTGTCCCGCGGGTCGGCCTTCGGCCGGCCGACCGGCCGGGCCAGCGTCTGCTCGGCGCCATGGTCACGTGCCGTTCTCCAACTGGAAATCAGCGAGGAGTACAGACCTTCGCGGCGCATCAGCGCGCCCTTGCCGGCCTTATCGAGCCGGTCGTACTCCTCCAGAATCCGGGCCTTGTAAGCAGCGGTGTAGCGGCGGGCACCGACCCGCTCGCGCACCTCGGGGTCAGGGACTTGCGGATCCTGTTCACGTGCTCCCACGAAGGGATGACTCCTTCCCCGCCCTCAGCGCAGAGTTTTCTACCTGTTTGCTACCTCTGTCCATTTTGACAGGAAGGGCAGTCGCCACCGTGGCCGCGCTCGCCGGAACCTTCGCCACCGGCAGCCCGGCGATGGCGGCAACGCCGATCTCGGTATGCGGCGCCTCTTACCACGTGATCGACCAGCACGACCTGGGCAAGGCCGTCATCTATCTGATGTACAACGGCAGCACCAACTGCGTGGTCACCTGGAAGGACGTCTACAGCAACGACATCGCGGTCTATGCCTATGTCGCAAAAAATGGGGTCAGGAAGGAAGACTCAGGTAATTTCTTTATTTACGCTGGCCCGGTGAAGCTCTCCGCTCCAGGGGAGTGCATCACGTGGGGCGGCAGCTACGGCAGCACAATGTGGTACTCGCCTTTGGGTCACTGCGGCTGATCAAGGTCCCTGGTCCCGCATGGATCCGTCCGGGTCCGGTCTCCTACGGGTGGCCCGGCCCAGGTGGGAACTGGCCGGATGCGACGAGCGCACACGGTTCCGCAAATCGGCGCGCTTCAGAGAACTTCATATTGAACGTGGCGTTGGCAGCGAGTCGTGTCCGGACCTCACCTGCGCTGCGGCGCTCAGCGCCGCCGCCGCTTGCTGGTCTGGTGGCAAGCCCGGTCGTACGCTTCACTCCCGACCAAGTTGCCTCACCGCTGGCGCGCAGGCCGTACGACCTGCGCCATGCGGCGGTCTCCCTCTGGCCCAACGCCGGAGTCCACGCGCCGGAAGTGGCGGAGCGGGTGGGGCACGGGGCGGACGTGCTGCTCAAGGTCTACGCCAAGCGCATCGACGGACAGCACGAGGCGGCGAACAAGCGATCTTGGAAGCGCTCACGGCGTGACATCTCTGGCAACGGAACAGACAGGACCCCGGTAGCTCTCGGGGTCCTTTGTCGTGTCGGCTCCCGCACCCTCGGAATCGTTCCGCGAGCTTCCGGAACTCCCGTGCTGACCTGGGGAAACGCCGGTGGTCCCATTCCGCGTATATTCCGGGACCACTGGCAGGCAGCTGCATTCGACTGCATCCAGCTGCATGTGCCAGTGAAGATCGGCAAGAACGAAGGCCCAGGTCAGGGCCTAAGTTCCTGCTCGCGGGTGGTAGGGCGCCTGGGACTCGAACCCAGAACCTACGGATTAAAAGTCCGCAGCTCTAACCATTGAGCTAACGCCCCGCTGAAGACAGCGTACCGAGGATAGTGTCCACTAACGCCCGTTGCCAGGCCTGTGGGCGACCACCTGTTTGCTCGATGGCAGTCAGGGTGGCAACAGGCTCTCATACAGTGGCCGTATGACGAGCTCGGGGCTTGAGCCCGCCGGCGGCGCCCGCGTGGCCGCGCGGCAGGGGTATGTCGTGGTCGACGTGGAGACGACAGGCTTCTCACCTGCGAAGGGGGATCAGATCTGTGAGATCGCACTCATCTCCCTGGACACCGACGGCTCGACCGTCGACGAGTGGCACTCGCTGATCAACCCTCGCCGGGGCACCGGGGCGGTGCACGTTCACGGCATCACCCAGGCGATGGTCGCCGGCGCGCCGGTGATCGAAGAAGTGCTGGACGAGGTGTGGCAGCGCATCGCCGGACGGGTCCTGGTGGCCCACAACATCTCCTTCGACCTGCGCTTCCTCAAAATCCTCCCGGGCAGCCACTGGCTGACCGAGACTCTCTGCACGCAGCGGCTCGCCCCGGAGGTCGTCTCTGACGGGAAGTGGACCCTCGGAGCCTGCTGTGAGCGGGCGGGCATCCCGTTCTCGAACGCCCATGCCGCGCTGGCCGACGCCCAGGCCGCCGCCGAGCTGTTCCGCTTCTACCTGGGCCGGGGCCTCTCCTGGCAGAGCGAGCTCGACAGGGCGGTCCAGGCCCCTGAGTGGCGTCCCAGCGGCCTGCCGCAGCGGCAGGCCCGGCCGCGGTAACCGAGGCGCCTGCCCGGGAGGTCATCGTTCCGGCGGAACCTCAACGGTGGCCGAGGCGCTTGGCCGGAGGCCGCCGTGCCGGCGGAACCTCAGCGGTGGCCGAGGCGTCTGCCCGGCGGTCACCGCGCCGCCGGAACCTCAGCGGACCCCGCGTCAGTGGAAGGCGTCCAGGCCGGTGAGCGCTCGGCCCAGGGTGAGGACGTGGATCTCCTCGGTGCCCTCGTACGTCAGCACGCTCTCCAGGTTGTTCATGTGCCGGATCACCGGATACTCCAGGGTGATGCCGTTGCCGCCGAGGACCGAGCGCGCCTGACGGGCGATGTCCAGGGCGGCGCGGACGTTGGCGAGCTTGCCGAAGCTGACCTGCTGAGGGGTGAGGGCGCCGGCGTCCTTCAGGCGGCCCAGGTGGAGAGCGGTGAGCTGGGACTGGCCCAGGCCCACATACATCCAGGCGAGCTTCTCCTGGGTCAGCTGGAAGCCGCCGATGGGCCTGTCGAACTGCACACGGGTCCTGGAGTAGTCGACGGCTGACTCCAGGCAGGCGCGGGCCGCGCCCACGACGCCCCACAGGATGCCGTACCGGGCCTCTGACAGGCACGACAGCGGACCCTTCAGGCCACGGACGCCGGGCAGTACGGCCGCCGCCGGAAGGCGGACGTCGTCGAAGTACAGGGACGAGGTCACCGAGGCCCGCAGGGACATCTTCCGGTGGATCTCCGGCGCTGAGAAGCCGGGCGTGTCGGTGGGGACCACGAAGCCGCGGATGCCGTCCTCGGTCTGGGCCCAGACCACCGCGACGTCGGCGACGGAGCCGTTGGTGATCCACATTTTGGCGCCGTTGAGGATCCAGTCACCGGAGGAGTCCTGCTTGGCGTGGGTGCGCATGTTCGCGGGATCGGAGCCGTGGTCGGGCTCGGTCAGGCCGAAGCAGCCGATCGCCTCCCCCGCGGCCATCCGGGGCAGCCACTCCTCCTTCTGCTCGGTGGAGCCGTACTTCCAGATCGGGAACATGGCCAGCGAGCCCTGCACGGAGACGAACGACCGCAGGCCCGAATCCCCGGCCTCCAACTCCCGGCAGGCGACGCCGTAGGAGACGGCGTCCAGTCCCGCGCAGCCGTATCCCTGGAGGTGCATGCCCAGCACGCCGAGCGAGCCGAGCACCGGGCCGAGTTCGCGGGCCGGGAAGACGGCCTCCTCGAACCAGTCGCCCACGTGGGGAAGGACCTTGTCGGCCACGAACCCCTTCACGGTGTCGCGGATGAGTCGCTGTTCCTCGGAGAGTCCGTCGTCGATGTGCAGAAGGTCGTCCATGGGATGTTCCTCTCTCGTCGGGCCCTGTCAGGGTATTGCCGGTGTTCCCGGGTGGTATGTCAGGGTGCGGCCAGGGAGAATCCCGATGTGACCGAAGCTCCTCAGCGGGCAGTCTTAGGACATGAGCGAAAACGACTTCTCGGGCACCAAGCAGCTTCGCAGGACCAGGGACGGCCGCATCGTCGCGGGCGTGGCCTCCGGACTGGGACGCTACATCGGAATCGACCCCAACATCATCCGGGTGGCCCTCGCCATCGCCACCTTCTTCGGCGGCCTCGGAGTGGGGATCTACGCGATCGGCTGGCTGCTCCTGCCCGACGAGAGCAAGGACAGGTCGATCGTCCAGGATCTGGTCGACAACAACAAGGACAACCCGGTCTGGCAGGACGCGAGGGCCAAGGCCGCGCAGGGTTGGGCCAAGGCCGAGCAGAGCTGGAACAAGGCCACCAACCAGGACCGGGCTCCGCACCACCCGACCTACCAGGACCCGGCGCAGCCGTACTCCTCCCACCAGAACCCGGAGACGCCGTATCCGGCCCAGCCGTACCCCACGCCTCCGCAGACCACCTCCCCTCAGCACGACGGTGACTCGAAGCCCCAGGCATGACTCAGACGGTCACCTCTGTGCGGACCTTCTCGATGATCTCCTTGCAGGACCCGATCCAGACCATGGCCAGCGCGGCTGCGACGCACAGACCCGCCGCGCCGGCCAGGGCCACCACGTGCGCGGGGCCGATCTCGTCGGCGACGGCCCCGCCGATGAGGATGCCGATGCCCTGAGAGGCCAGCAGGCCTGACTGCACGAGCCCGAAGGCCAGCCCCCGCCGTTCGGGGGGCACGCACTGCACGAACGCGGCGTTCGCCGCGAGCTGGTAGGCGCCACCGATGCCCGAGACGAACCACAAGAACAGCACCACGGTGAGCGGCGGCTCCATCGCGCACAGGATCAGCGGCGCACAGGTCAGCATCGCCATCCCGCCCATCGCGCGGAGCCGTCTCGACGGTGTGACGTACCGGCTGAACAGGAACGCGCCGATGACCGTCCCGGTCGGCATCGCACCCATCAGCAGACCGGCGACGAACGAGATCTGCTGCGGATCGTCGGTCAGGGTGGCGGCGTAGGGGGTCGCGATCCCCTCGGGAAGCACGTAGAACCCGCACAGCCAGGCGAAGAGCACCAGCGTCCGCAGCCGGGGATCGCCGAAGACGAGCCTGGATCCGGCCCGGGTCATGGTCCACATGGAGGGCCGGTCGCCGCCGGTGCCGGCAGGAGCGGGGCGCCGCCGTACTCCCGAGACCAGGATGAGCGCGGAGGCGAGGAACGTGGACGCGTCCAGCGCCAGCGCGCGGTACGGTCCCATCGCCATGATCAAGGCACCGCCGAGGGCGAAGCCCAGCATCTGCGCACCCTGGTTGGTCATGTTCTGCAGAGCCGAGCCCGCGACATAACGGTCGCCTTCGAGGAGCTCGGGGAGCAGCGCCGCCCTGGCGGCCGAGAACGGTGCGCTGAGCAGCACCACCCAGAAGACCAGCACGCACAGCACGGTGAACGAGGTGCCGGGGACGGCCATGAGCGCGACCAGGCACGCTCGGACCAGATCGCAGACGATCATGATGTGCCGCCGCGCGTAGCGGTCGGCGAGACTCGCGAGCAACGGGCCGCCGATGATCGGCGGCAGGTAGGTCAGCGCATAGACCGACGCGGTGGCCAGTGGTGATTCCGTCCGTTCGAACACGAGCACGGAGAGCGCCACCCGCGAGAGCTGGTCGCCGAGAAGAGAGAGTGCCTGGCCGATCCAGAGCGCGCGAAACTCCCTGATGGCGATGACCTCGCCATAGGTAGCTTGGCGTTCGGTCGGGCGGCGGTGCCGCCCGGGTAGTCGACCGGGCCTGGTGGCCGCCATAGGACTCCGCGGGGCTTGCAGGAGCATTGACTGTAGGTGTTCGATGCGTAACCTACGGTGCCCGTTGAATTGCCGACGCGCAACTGAAAGCCATCAAACTCATGCAGGCCGTAACCATAAATTGGTAAATATCGGTCATACGGAGATCTGATATGCAATACGGCTTTGACTACCAGCCGAGGGCATGCAGCTTGTCATCGTCGATGCCGAAATGGTGGGCGATCTCGTGCACAACAGTGATCCGCACCTCTCGCACCACGTCATCTTCGGTGTTGCACATCGAACAGATCGGGTTGCGGTAGATCTCAATCCGGTCGGGTAACACTCCTGCGTACCAGTCCCCCCGCTCAGTGAGTGGCACGCCGGTGTAAAGACCCAGGAGATCCGGCTCCGGTGGATCGTCCACGACCACCACGACCACATTGTCCATGACTGCCGTCAGCTTGGGAGGGATCGTGTCCAGGGCGTCGGCCACGAGCTCTTCGAACTTCTCTCTCGAGACCTCGATCACACCTGCCATTGTGCCCGTGCTTTCGGGTAAGGGAGAAGCCGCATGGACATCACGCACTGGACCCAGAGACTCCGTCGCTTCGCGACGGGGCGCACCGTACGCACCCTGACGGTCGTCGTCATCGCCGCAGGCGGGGCCTGGCTGGGCATCGCGCTCGGCGGCACGGTGCACGCCAACGTCGGCCCCGTCGAGGTCGGCATGACCGCCAAGCCCTCCTGGTCGGGGGAGACCGTCGTGGACGCCCATCCGCTGGGCACGCTCCTGTTCGACACGCACAACGCCCCGATCGGCCTGCGCATCACCCTTGAGAACATCAACACCGACCGGGCCGGCGTGCTGCTGGAGGATTCCCGGTTCTCCGACCAGCTCCCCGCGCTGCTGGAGAAGGAACTGCGCGAAGGGGTCAAAACACTGATCCTGCGTGCCGCCCTCTGCGGTCTGGCCGGAGCGCTCCTCACCTCGCTGATCGTCTTCCGCCGTCCCGGGCCTGCCCTGGCGGGCCTGCTGAGCGCCGCAGTCCTGATCGCCGGTACGGGCGTGGCCGCCCTGTTGACCTTCCGGCCCAACTCGGTGGTGGAGCCGAAATACACCGGCCTGCTGGCCGGGGCGCCGTCTCTGGTGGGCGACGCCGAGTCGATCGTGACCAGGTTCGAGTCCTACCGGGTCCAGCTCGCCAAGCTGGTCAACAACGTCTCCCAGCTCTACGACACGGTGTCCGCCCTGCCGGTCTACGACTCCGACCCCGAGTCGATCCGGGTGCTGCACGTCTCCGACATCCATCTCAGCCCCATCGCATGGAACCTCATGCACTCGGTCACCAAGCAGTTCAAAATCGACGCGATCGTGGACACCGGCGACCTGACCGACCACGGGACCGGCCCCGAGGACAGGTTCGTCGAGGAGATCAGCAGCTTCGACGTGCCGTACGTCTTCGTCAGGGGCAACCACGACTCCAAGGCCACCCAGCGAGCCGTGGACAAGGAGAAGAACGCGGTCGTCCTCGACGACTCCGTCAAGTCGGTGGCGGGGCTGCGCATCTACGGCCTGGGCGACCCCCGCTTCACCCCCGACAAAAGCGTGGACGTCGGCTCCGATCCCACCTCCCTCACGGCGCTGGGCCATGCCCACGCGACACGGCTCGGCCAGGCGTTCAAGCCGGTCGATCTCGTGGCGGTGCACGACCCCTCGATCGCCAGGGAGTTCTCCGGCGCCGTCCCGATGATCCTCTCGGGCCACACCCACGCCCGATCCACCGAACTGCTCCCCTCGGGGACCCGCCTGCTCGTCCAGGGTTCCACCGGTGGAGCCGGCCTGCGCGCCCTGGAGCACGACGAACCCACCCCCGTCGCGGCCTCGGTTCTGTACTTCGACCGGAAGACGCATCGCCTGCGGGCCTGGGACGACATCACTCTGGGGGGCCTCGGCGAGCAGTCGGTTCAGATCGAACGTCACGTTGAGACCGACCCTGGCCGTACAATTTCTCCTGGGCCGACGAGCGCCCCGTCTCCGACGGGATCGTTCAGCGGAACCACGTCGCCTTAAGCCGGAAAGCCGCTTTGGCATCGGGGCAAAAGTCCCCTATGCTTCAGAGGTCTCCAGCGGAAGACGGCAATGGAACGGAATGCGAATTCCGAGCCCCCATCGTCTAGTGGCCTAGGACACCGCCCTTTCAAGGCGGCGACACGGGTTCGAATCCCGTTGGGGGCACGGTCGAGCGAAGGCTCGCCAGGGAAACGGCAGGTCGTAGACCTCCGAAGAACTGGTAAGCTTAGCAAGGCAAGAAGGACGGAAGCGAAAATTTCCGACCAAAGCAAGGTCCTGTAGAGCAGTTGGAGTGCTCGCCACCCTGTCAAGGTGGAGGTCGCGGGTTCAAGTCCCGTCAGGACCGCTCTGGTAGGTGTTCGATCCACCACCGAGGTCAGGTAGCTCAGTTGGTACGAGCGTCCGCCTGAAAAGCGGAAGGTCGGCGGTTCGACCCCGCCCCTGACCACAGCAACTGAGCAGGGAAGACGCCCCGAACGATCACCGTTCGGGGCTTTTTTGATCTCCATGACAGCAATGGCCTCGCACGCCAGGTCGGGGCGATGGCCTACGAAGACATGAGCTGTCGGCTTACCCGAGAGCGTCACCGAGCTTGCTGAGAGGGAGAGCGAGCCGGGCCGCGACCACTGCCGCTCGACTTTCCGGGCTGCCTCGTGTACCCGACTTGATCGGGCACAAGATGTTGATGAGGCTTCCTGGATTCGGTCGGAGGTACTCATCCGCGGAGTGTTCGCCAGTCGTCGGCAATGTGGTCCTGTGACCGCAGGGCGGTTGCTTCCGGTCTCAGAGGGGCAAGAAGGGGCTCGGTGAACACCCGACAAAGGCGGTGCGGAGAATGTCGGGTGATCGGGACCGGTGTGGCCGCACGATGGGGACATGGATGACACGACCTTGGTATCCCGCTTCCTCCGCGACGGCTTCGTGAAGTTGGAGGGCGCCGTCGCGCCGCGCGTGGCCGCGGACTGCGCGCGGCTGCTGTGGCGAGAGACGGGCTGCGACCCGGACGATCCAGCGACGTGGACGCAGCCCGTGCACTGGGTGGCCGGCATGGCGCAGGGGCCGTTCGCCGCCGCACCCAACTCCCCATTCCTGCAGCACGCGTACGACCTGCTCGTCGGCGCGGGACGCTGGGAGCCGCGCTACTCGCTGGGCACGTTCCCGCTGCGCTTCCCGCACGAGGAGGAGCCGGACGACGCGGGCTGGCACATCGAGGGGAGCTATCTGCCGGAGGGTGAGAGCTGGTACTTCACAAATCTGCACTCCCGGGGCCGGGCGCTGCTGATGCTGTTCCTGTTCAGCGAGGTCGGTGAGGAGGACGCCCCGACCCGGATCCGGGTCGGCTCACACCTCGACGTGCCGAAGGTGCTGGAGAAGTACGGGGAGGACGGGGCGAGCGGGCTGGTCCTTGCGCCCGATCTGGTGGCGGCGTCCGACCACCGGCCACTCGCCCTCGCCACCGGGTCCCCGGGCGACGTCTTCCTGTGCCATCCGTTCCTGGTGCACGCGGCGCAACCGCACCATGGGGTGCGGCCGCGCTTCATGGCCCAGCCGCCGCTGATGCCGGCCGTGCCGTACGAACTGGAGCGGGCCGACGGCGCGTACTCACCCGTGGAGATCGCGATCCGTCGGGGCCTGGGACAGGACACCCCCGGTCCGGACGGGGACGGCACCGACGGCAGCGCCGGGTAGACATGCTTCATCCGTTCCCGGAACCGGGCGGAGAACCAGCGCCCGGGCAGCGGCACGTCCGGCAGCGCCGCGCCGGCCGTTGTCGACCATCGGGCGAGTGCTGTCCACAACACATCAGCTTCACGACGACATGCCGGACAAGATCACGCGAAGAGGCCGAACACCATCACCCGATGTTCTCCGCGCTCGCGGGCATGCCGCTGTCGGAGTACATCCGGCGCCGCAGGCCATCCAGAAGCTGTGGGACGTGTTCACCGAGTGGTTCCCGTCGAACTCGTACCGCACCCGCACCGGCCCTGAGATCTTGCGCACCCGCCTGTCGCCGGAGAAGACCGAGACCGACACCGACACCGAACTGGGGCTCCTGGTGGAGCCCGAGCACAATTGAACAAAGCGGCAAGCCCCTCGGGGGCAGGCGTGTGTAAGCGCTTCGGTTGGCCTTTCAGGCCAACCGAAGCGCTCGGTCACATCGAATGATTTTGATCTTTGGTGACGGCGACGCTGACAGCAAGGGCGACGGCCCTGTAGCCCTACCGGTTACTCAAAGAGTAAGCGAGAATCAGATAATCTGATTTCATGAAGGTGATGACTGCCACCGAAGCATCTCGAAGCTTCGCGACCGTTCTGGACGAGGCCGAGCGAGGGGAGACAATCATGGTCACCCGTGGGGGTAGGCAAATCGCGATGATCGGCCCCGCGCCTACCGCGCCAGGGCGTATGGTCAAGGCCTTTCTGACCAGAAGCGCGGGAACGCTGGACGCCGATTTCGAGGCCGACATCGCGGCAGCTCGGGAGACGGCCGACGACGAGATGAGGGAAACGTGGCCCGACGCCTGATCCTGGACACCGGCGTGCTCATCGCCGCGGAGCGAGGCAGGGCTTCGGTGGACGCGGTGATCGGGGATGCCGATGATGTGGCGATTGCCGCGATCACCGTGGCCGAGTTGCTCGTCGGCGTGGAGTTGGCGGACGCGGCACGCCGTCCCGGCCGGCAGGCCTTTGTGGACGAGGTCCTTGCGTTGATCCCGGTCGAGGAGTACACCACAGATGTGGCCAGGGTCCACGCTCGTCTTATGGCACATGTGCGACGAGAAGGAAAGACGCGGGGAGCATACGATCTGCTGATTGCCGCGACGGCTGCGACCACCGCGAGAACCGTGATCACGATGGACTCGTCTGCCGCGTTCGACGATCTACCCGGCGTGCGGGCACAAATCGTTCCCCGCTGAGCACTGACGGCAGCGTCTGCGCAGCCGCCATCCGACGGTCGCCCAGCAAACTCCCCAGAGCAGGAAGAACGGCGACCACACAAGCAGGTCCCAGCGCGCCAGGGTATGGACCAGTTCGACGTGCTCGGCAGGTGCCGGACGGACCTCGGTCAGCAGCAGCGCGTCGCCTGCGAAGCCGAACCCGAGCACTCCCACCGATCGGGCGATCATGAAGATGCCCAGCGTCCAGGCCACCGCGGTCAGCAGCCGACGTGAGACGGCGGCGCCCCAGGGCCGTACGGTGGCCAACGCGACGATCACGCCGATCGCCGCGGCACCGGCCAGCAACCAGTGGCTCGCCACGAAGACGGGATCGCGGGCGAGCAGCCGTTCACGCAGTTCCGGAGGCAGGGGGTCCTTGTCGGCCAGCGCGTTGGCTCCCAGCGCCTGCGCCAGCTTCATTGCCCCGTAGACGACAGCGCATGCGGCCGCTCCGTACGCCCCCATCCGCCCCTGGTCAGCGCGTGACACGTCGCGTCGCCACAGCATAGGAGCGGACCATTTCCAGGAACAGCCCGATCACGACAACGCCGAGCACCCCGTGGTACCAGTGCCAGCCGACGCCGATGCCGATGAACCCGTCCACGACCATGACCCCGGCACCGTAGCCGACGGCCAGTAGCATCACGATCAGAACGGGCAGCGTCACGCTTCTCGGCGCCCTGCGTCCCAAAGGCGTGACGGTGGCGAGGACGACGCATGCGCCCAGCAGGCCGGACGCGGCCGCGAGCCACTGCGCCGCGGCAGGAGCAAGGAAGTAACTTGCGGTCTCGGCGTCTGACACAGGCGGGCCACCCGGAAACCCGAGCCGGGCCTGCAGGGCGAAGGCGGCCTTCCCCATGGTGTAGCTGAGAAACAGCAGCGCCAGCGCGTACGCCGGCCAGCGTCGTGGACGAACTGAATCGATCATGTTTTCGACTGTAGGCGCCGGGCATCGGTCACCGAATCGCTAGAGCGAGGGAAGCCTCTCCCCCATAAGGGGGAGCATCAGGCATCTTGATCGCTCCGGCCGGGCTGTCCGGGCGGAGCCGCCTCTGGCAGGGTTTCGCTGCGGCGGAGGAAGGGTGTCCGTGCCGGGGAGTCGGACGATCTCATCGTGCTCTGGGCTCAGCCGGGCGAGACGAAGCCGGACTCGTAGGCCGTGATGACGGCCTGGGTGCGATCGCGCGCTCCCAGCTTGGCCAGGATGCTGCCGACGTGGGTCTTCACTGTCTCAGCCCCGACCACCAGTTCGGCGGCGATCTCAGTGTTGGATCGGCCGCGGGCCATCAGCCGTAGCACGTCGGCCTCCCGTGCGGTCAGCTTTCCGAGGCCGGGGACGGCACGGGTGGCGGCGTACCGGGTCTGACGGTTCGCGGCGAGCGCGCGGATCGCGGTCGGGAACAGCAGCGATTCCCCGGCGGCGACGATTCGGATGGCTTGCACCAGGTCGTCGGGCCGGCTGCGCTTGAGCAGGAAGCCGCTGGCCCCCGCGCGCAGCGCGTCGTATACGTAGTCGTCGTTGTCCAAGGTGGTCACCACGACGACCTTGGGCGGCTGAGGCAGCGCCAGCAGCAGCCGGGTGGCCTGGATGCCGTCTACCGCGGGCATCCGCACATCCATCAGCACCACGTCGGGCCGCGTCGTGCGCACCACCGGCACCACCGCCGCTCCATCAGCCGCTTCACCGACCACCTCCAGGTCGGGCTCGGTGTCGACGATGATCCGCAGACCGGTCCGGATCAGATCCTCGTCATCGGCGATGACCACACGAATCGGCATGCGTCCGACACTAACCCCCCGCCCTTCAGGGACGGAGCGGCAGCCGTACCGACACGTGCCACTCTCCGCCCACGGGACCGGCGTCGAAGTCGCCGCCCAGCAGCGTGACCCGCTCGCGCATGCCACCGACGCCACGGCCACTCCGGCCAGGAGTCCGTCCCGCCGGGTTGTACACGTCGAGCTCCAGATGGTCGTCGTACACGGCCAGCGCCAGCCGTACCGGACCGCTGCCGTGGCGCAGGGCGTTGGTGAGCGACTCCTGGGCGATCCGGTACATCTCCCGGGAGACCACGGTGGGAACGGCGGCAAGGTCGCCGGCGACCTCAGCGGCGGCACCGGTCGCGTCTACGAGGTCGCCCAGGTCGGCGAGAGTCCGCGATGGGGCTGTGGACGGATCGTGGTCCTGCTCGCGCAACACCCTCAGCACCTGGTCCAGCTCCTCAAGCGCCGCGCGCGCCGTTTCCTCGATCACTCCCAGCGCGGCCCGGACCGCCACGGGGTCGCGGTCCAGGATCCGGGTGGACGCCCCAGCCTGTATGGTCACCACGCTCAGCGCGTGCCCGAGCGAGTCGTGCAGTTCACGGGCCAGGCTGTTGCGGACCGCTTGGCGGCGGACCCGCTCCTCCAGCAGCGCCAACCGCTGGGCGGGTGAGGGGCCAAGCAGCTTCGGCGCCGACCGGGCCAGCACCGCGCCCACTCCGGCGATCAGGTAGACGAGCGCGACCAGGAGGGCGACGCCCAACAACGGGCCGCCCCACCAGACCGCCCGTAAGGGTTCCACGACCCCCAGGTCGAACGGGGTACCGGTGACCGGTAGCAGGATCACCACGACCACGAATGGAACTATCACCAAGGTCAGCCCCGCCATCACGCCACCGACCCCCAGGTGCAGGGTGAACCAGGTGGCGGTGCGTCGCCGCTCACTCCAACTCCGCCTCCCGGACGCCCACTCGGCGGGCAGTGGGGCGATCTCGGCGCCCAGTAGGCTACGCGCCGCCGTCGCCTCCAGCACCCGGACGGGCAGAACCAGCCCGGTCGCTGCCACCAACGGCAGCACCGCCAGGAAGACCAGCGGCTGAATCGGGTCGCCTGACGCGGCCGACACCCCCATCACCCCGCCGATCAGGGAACCAGCCATCATGTACGGCATCAGCAACGCTCCGCCGAGGACGAGAAAGGCCCACTGCAGATAGGTGGCGCGGCGGACAAGCGGTGAAAGCATGCCTTCGATCATCCTTTACCGCAGGCACCGTACGGCGGGTCCAGTCCGGCCGGTTCGGGCCGGCGTGGCGATGCTCGTCCCGACGCCTCGGATGAGGTGGTCGGCCACGGCGATTCAGAAGAACGCCTCGGGTGAGGTGCGTTGGGGTGATATTTCACATCGGGTGCGACGAGGAGGTTACGTCCGCGAAAGCGGAAGGGCGGCAGTTCGACCCTACTTCTGATCACCCCTTCTGAACAGCATGAATGCTTCGGGGCGCTTTTCATTGTGTTCGGCGGCAATGGCGGTTTCAGATCCTTGGTGTGTTCCGCGGGAACCTCACACAGGCACTATGGTCACTACGCTGTCGAGCCCCGTGAAGTCGGCGTCGTTGCGCGTGTAGAGCGGCAGTCCTCGAGTGGATGCCACCGCTGCGATCATCAGATCCATTCTGCGAGGGCGTGGGTCGCGATCGGCGGCGATCGTGAGGGCCACCAGGGTCCCGTAGCGGGCGGCGGCACCGCCGTCGAAGGGCAGCGGTTCGAAGTCGCTGACGGCTGCCCCTAGTTTCTCCATGCGTGCGGCTCTGGTTCCAGCACTTTCGGCCATGGCGACGCCTTGGTGGAGTTGACCCATCTGGGGCTGTTTGTTCGCTCTGCTCGAAAAGAGAGGATCGCACAAGCTATGGGGCTAGCGTGGCAGATGATATAGGCAGGATGATTGGTCAACCGAACCTCGGATATCAAGCTGTCCGGTGGTGGAGAAAGGGTCCGCTACGTGAGTCCATCCCTCAAGTCCCTCCCGAAGTCCCTCTCGAAGTCCCTCCCGGTGGGAGGGTTGCTGTTCTCCGCCTTGGGTATCGGCAACGTGGTCCGGCAGATGCTGTCGGTCGTTTACCCTGATGGCGACCCGGCCAAGGCACGTGAGGCAGCGCAACTGCTGCGGCAATTGGCCACTCGGGTGGACGTCAGCCTGGACGATGTGGAAGAGGTTGCGAGCAGGCTGTGGCGGCCGCCCAACTCCGGCGCGGGTATCGATGCCTTCAGAACCTACTTCAGGGACGAAGTCGCGCCATACCCACCACTGGTTTCCGCGTACATCCGCGGGCTGGCCGATGCGATCGACGACTACGCCGACATGCTGGAACAGGTTCAGCACAAGCTCAAGACGGATGCCATGACCCAATGGGTTGAGCTGCTGATGTTCTGCTGCTGGCCGGCGGTCGACAAGAAAGTCCAGGTGCTGATCAACTGGGCGATGCGCAAGCGGCAGGCAGGACTGCTGCTCAAGATGTTCAACCATGCCATGGGGCAGCGGTTCATCTACGCCTTGGGGGGCAGCGCCGCTTACACGGGCCTCGACCAGTTGATCGTTGACGGGATCAACTGGAAGAGAGGGGAGGACATGGGGTCGTGGGGTGACCGTGGTACCTACATGGCAATAAACTTCGCGTCGGCCATGGTCTTCTACCATGTGGATCCGGCTAATTTTGGGAAGGCCGCGAATCTGCTGCCGAAGAACGAGGCGGCGCGGAACGCCGTCATGTTCATGACCGGGTCCACCGTCTTCACCATCACTGGGAACGTACTCAACAGACCTGGCGACGTGATCGACGATCCGCTCAGCCTGGTGCCCACATGGGAGCAGATGCTCGCCAAGCTGGGTGTCGCCGCAGGCCAGGACCATTTCAGGCGCTTGGGCAGATAACAGCGCGACGTTCCTCAACGGAGGTCGCGGACCGACGGTCGAGACCCCGAGGCCGCCGGGGCGGTCTTCCCGCTTTCGGCGCCCCGGGCCAGTGGGAATCTGCACTTCCAATGAGGAGCGGACCGTTAGTCTTGGCTGAAACGCCTGACCTCGTCGGCGAACGGGGTCAGGCCGTCCATCATCATCCCCGCCAGCTGCGTGGTCAGGTCCGCAGCAGCGTTGCTCGCGGCGGCAAGCACCGCCTCCGCCAAAGCGTCCGCGCCGAGCCGCATCGCTCGAGGGTCGATCTGCAGGCTGCCGAGCGCGCCGCTCGCCAGCACCTCTGCCTTCACCTGGCCATTAGCCGCCTCACCTCGGCCGCGAACGGCCTTGAGACTCTCCTGCAATTCTTCCAGCGGCCGAGTGTCGGCCTGGAACTGGGCGAGAAAGCGATTCATTTCTGCGTCGAGGAAGGGGACGCCGCCGTCTGGTGTGGTCATCAGGTCTCCAAAAAACGTTAGTATTTGAGCTTCTTGTCCGATTCCGAGAATTCCGGAGGCTCGGACACTTTCGGCAGTGATTGGATGTTGGCCCAGTTCGCGACGTCGAAAGTGGTCTTCATTCCGGCCAGCCGTACGGCGATCGTCGGATATATGTCGCATAGCGCGTCGACATACGTGGTGACTTTCTCGAATACGGTGGAATAGTCCTTCCTGAACGTGTTCCCCGTCTCATCTACGCCGATGAAGTCGCCCAGTGCAGCGATGGCGTCGAGAATCCCGCGGACATCTTTCTCCAGGTCATTGTGCTCGGCGACGAACCCGTCGGCCGCCTTCATGAAGTCGCTCCCGTGGACATCGGTGTTCGGCTCACCTGGGCGTGCAAGACCAGGCGAGGTCGGTGACGGGGTGGGAGGGGGGAACACGGGAGCAGGGGGAGTCGGTGTGGGCGTCGGACTCGGTGTCGTGGGGGTGGGGGTGGGGTTCGGGTCCGTCGGGCTCGGTGTGGGTGTGGGCGTCGGTGTCGTGGGGCTTGGCGTGGGGCTGGGGTCCGTCGGGCTGGGTGTGGGCGTGGGCGTGGGAGTAGGTGTCGGGCTCGGGTCCGTCGGGCTCGGTGTGGGTGTGGGTGTGGGTGTGGGTGTGGGCGTCGGTGTCGTGGGGCTTGGCGTGGGGCTCGGGTCCGTCGGGTTGGGGGTGGGAGTCGGTGAAGGCGTGGCTGTGTACGATGGCGTGGGCGATGGGGGCGGAGCGGTGTCATCACTCACGGACATAACGTTCTCCTTATCGATGCGCCTTGTCGCGCCGTCGCGAAGGCGCAGCACACCAGCCATGTTTACGTATTGCCGATATTACCTGTAGGAATTAGGTACTTTGCAATGGCCGATGTGAGCAGCGATCTGCTGGACGGTCATTGCCGACTGTGACGAGAACCACTCGCGATCGGCGAGCCGACTGCGGGTCGCATGAGCCGGCTCGTGCACATCGGCCAGTAGCCGGCTGACTCAGTACGGGTGGCCGGGCGCGCGACAGTTTGATCTCCGGTGCCGACAACGTCTTCTCCCCTTGGGAAAGGGTTATGCCCCGACATCTGCCCGGCCGGGATTTCTCCCGTATTCAAGGGACATCCGGCAGCTTGAAGTCGGCAGCGGCGAAGCGACACGCTGTCAAGATCGCCTTATGCTGCGATTAGTCATGATACTTCTGGCGATGGTGCTGCTCCTCAGCGGTGGCCATCTCCTGATAGGACCGCGCACGTTTGAAGACCACGCCGCGCAAGCCGTCTGGATCTGGCGGACCAGCGGCGCCGAGGAGATCTGGCGCAAGGGTTTCGTCCCGGTCGGGAGTCTGAGCGCGATGCCGCCGAAGGTGCGCAAGCGCATCCAGCACGATGAGGAGTACGGCTGGGTTGTGGCCGGCCCGCTCCCCGCTCCGCCGGCCGAGGCGCAGGTCCGCTGGGACGACGGGTCCACGATGCGGGTCCCCGTGATCGGGCCGCGAGAGGCGCTGCTGGCTCTCTCCCCCTGGCCCGAGGAGTACACCTTCCCCGAAGGGGAGGCGTACAAGCTGACCGGCGCCGCCTTCACAACGATGCGGCTGAAGACCGTACGCGGTATGGCGACCGTGCCTGCGTGGCGGCTGTACTTCTCGAACCTGCCTGGCCCGATTGACTACGTCGCGGTCGATCAAGATGCGGTCGGTACCGTCGAAGAAGCCATCGGCAACCACATCTCAGGCGACGGGGTCACGGACTTCGAAGTGCTCGACGAACGCACGCTGCTGGTGAGCTATGAGTACGGCTCCTGTAGCGGCGAAGCGCTCGACGTCAGCCTGCGCGTCAGCGAGGAGTCGGATACGGTGGTTCTGGGGCTCGACGTCCCCGATCAGGGCAGCGGCATGTGCGCGGGCGTCGGCCGGTTCGGCCAGGACGTCGTCAGGCTTGACGGTTCGCTGGATGATCGCGTGGTGTTGGACGCGGCAAGCAGTCTCCCCGTCCTATGTCGTCATGCGCCCAACGCGTGCCATTCCGGGAACGAGTGACATCGGCGGTTGGCGGACCGCACCACCAGATCGAGCACGTGGGTCACCGGGTCAGACAAGCAGCTGTCCTCGGTGGAGCGTATACAAGACGCACGATTTCGGGCGGACAAGAGAGCACATCAGCGGATGCTCCGGCGGTGCGGGCGGAGTACCGTTGTGCGACTTCGCCCACCGGTAGAGCACCCGTGATCCGCGGCTCGATCGCGGTCAGGCGTCGGACCTGGCCTTCGGCACCGCCGGACCGCGCCGTGCCGCGCCGCACCTTGTCGCACCGCCTGAGCACCCTCGAACCAGCCATGCCCCCCACGACCGGCTCCCCGCAGTCCTCGCGGCCTCGGGAAGACGGCCCCGCACAGAGGAGTCTGGATGCTACCCCTGACTGGCAGCGACGTCGCCACCAAGATTGACGACCTCATCGGCAACACCCCCATGCTCCGCCTCGCCCTTGACGGCCTGCCCTCGACCACCACTCTGCTCGCCAAGCTGGAGGCGGCGAACCCGCTGTCGAGTATCAAGGACCGGGTGGCTCTGCGCATGGTCGAAGAGGCCGAGGCGTCCGGTGAGCTGACTCCCGGAATGACCGTGATCGAGTCCACTTCGGGCAACACCGGCATCGCTCTGGCGGCGGTGGCGGTCAGCCGTGGTTACCCGTGCGTCGTCGTCATGCCGGACAACGCGTCCCGGGAGCGGCTGCTGACCCTGCGCATGCTGGGCGCCCGGGTCGAGTTCACCGACCACGTCCTCGGTTTCCAGGGATGCGTCGATCGGGCGAAGGAACTGCACGCCGCCACCCCCGGGTCCTGGTACGCCTGCCAGCACGAGAACACCGCCAACATCGCGGCCCACTACACGACCACCGGCCCGGAGATCTGGGAGGGCACCGGCGGCGCCGTCGACGTGCTGGTATGCGGAGTCGGGACCGGAGGCACCCTCACCGGAACGGGCCGCTACCTCCGCGAGCGCAACCCCGGACTGCGCATCGTCGCGGTGGAGCCGGAGGGGTCGCCCCTGCTGTCCGGCGGCGCGCCCGGACCGCACCGGATTCCCGGTCTCAACGGCGGCTTCATCAGCCCCGTCACGGACGTCACCATCATCGACGACGTCATCAGCGTGTCGGATGACGACGCGGCCGACATGACCCGGGCCATCGCCACCACCACCGGGCTGCTGGTCGGCGTCTCATCGGGAGCGGCCGCGTACGGCTGCGTCGAGCTCGCCCGCCGCCGTGACCTGTCGGGCAGGACAGTCGTGACGATCTTCCCGGACACCGGTGAGCGCTACCTCAGCTGGTGGCCGGCCTGATCCGATCGGGAGGGCCGCGCAGGCCCCACGGACGCGCCGGGCGGTCGTCGGAGGCACCCGACTCCACGGCCACCCGGCGCGATGCCGTTATTTCGCGGCGACCAGCAGATACTCGTGCGAGCGGTTGGTCACCATCGGGTCGTCGTCGCTCACCGGCCGGTCGTAGCAGTGGATCCGCTCGTCGCCCAGGGTCAGATGCCGGCCGAGCACCCGGGCGACGTCCCAGGCCAGCGGCACGAACGCGCCGTTCAGCCGGCGGTTCTGCACAGCCAGCACCGCCCGCGCGCCGGGGCGCATGACCCTCGCCACGGCGGCGAAGGCGTCGTCGACCACGCTCAGGTACTCGTCGTAGTCGCGAAGCGCGTAGAACTGCCCTTCCACGGTGGAGTCCGCGTCCAGGTCGGTGCCGAAGTACGGCAGGTCGGCCAGCACGAAGTCCACCGACTCCTCCGGTAACGGCGGGGTGCGGGCGTCCGCGCACAACATCGTCTGATCGGGATAGTCCTTCAGACGCCGACGTGCCTGTTCCGCGCGCTCGGGTGAGACTTCCAGGCCGATTCCCTTCCGGGACTCGACCGCGCACGCGACCAGCGTGGTCCCCCAGCCGGCGAACGGGTCGAGCACGACGTCACCCGGCCGGCTCATCTCGACGATCAACGGCCGCAACTGGCTGACCCAGCCGCACTGGCCGGCGGCCTCCGGGAGCGCGAAGACAGGGTCCTCTCCCAGCAGGACGTGCCAACTCGATCTGCCCATCAGTTCACGCCAACCTTTCGCTCGAATTTTCCGCGACTACCAAGGGCACCTGCCCTTCCTGAGACTCCGGCACGGTCGGAACGTTCGGATGGACTGCTTGAACGGGCAGCCGGGGTTCTAGGCGGAGCAGGGTGAGGGCCGAGCAGACGACGCCTGCCGCGAGGACGAGCCACATGGAGGTGACCGACAGGGTCAGCAGCGCGGTCAGCACGGCCGGAGCCAGCGCGGTCGGAATGGCCCAGGAGAACTGGTAGACCGACATGTACCTGCCGCGGGTCTCGTCGGGCGCCGCGCTCGACACCAGCGCCGACAGCGGTGCGCCGTGCAGCATCTCTCCCAGCGTGAACAGCGCCGTCGCGGCGAAGACCCCGACCAGTTGAACCGACTCGGAGGGGATGATGGACAGCGCGGCGAACACCGTGAACGACACCGCGAACGTCAGGGCGCCGACCGCGGTGGTGCGGGTGCGCCGGTAGCGGATCAGCCGCCGCGTCACCGGGATCTGCAACAGCGCGATGCCGACGGTGTTGACCGCGTACAGTACGCCGACCAGCGACTCCGGGGCGTTCAGTGCCTGGGTGACGTAGACGGGCAGCGCCACCGACAGCACCATGTAGCCGAAGGCGGTGGGCACGTTCTGCAAGGTCAGTACGAGGAACTTCACGTCGCGCAGGACGAGCCGGTATCCCCCCTTCCGGGGTGCGGCGGTCGTCTCCGTACGCACGGTCACCGGGGGAACCGGGATCGTGCGGAGGATCAGCGCGGCACCGACGAACGCGGCCGCGCTGACGAGGACGATCCCCCGGTAGGCGGCGTCGCTGCCCAGACCGAGCGCGGCGCCCGCGATGAGGCCGCCTGCGCCGAGGCCGGCGTTGCGCAGGCTGCGTTGCGCGGCGAGAAGCTTGTCCCGGTCCGCGCCCTGTGCGATCGCGGCGACGAACGACTGGATCGACGGCGGGTAGGAACCGTCGCCGAGCGCCACCAGCGCCACCGCCAGGAACATCGTCACCGGTGAGTCCACCAGCGGGTAGGTCGCGAAACCCACGGCACGCACCAGGTAGCCGCCCACGACGACGGCTCGCGGGCCGAAGCGGTCGACGAGCACGCCCGCGATCGGGTTGCTGACCAGGCTGAGCAGCGCCGCCGCGGTCATGATGACGCCGACCCGCTCGATCGGCAGCCCGGTGACGTGGTGGAAGAACAGCAGGGACAGGGGCAGGTACATGCCGTTGCCGGTGGCGTCGATCACCATCCCGGCCATGTAACGCACCTGAGTCGACGGGCGTTTCACGACGGCACCGCCACGACCTGCACCTGCTCCTCCAGCCGCGCGCCGAGCGAGCGCAGCCTGCGCTCGCACTCCGCCCGCGTCGGGGCCGAGGCGATGGCGACGGTCAGGAAGTCGGCGGATCCCGAGGCGGGCGGGACCACCTGGCCCGTGCGGGCGAAGAGCCAGAAGTGCTCCACCCAGGGCTCCTGCGGGGCCTCGGGCAGCGCGCGGATCAGCCCCGGCCGCTTCATCATCAGCACCTGACCGGCCATCCGGGCCGGCGTCGGCCGCCGCCCGGAACGCACGATCTTTTCCACCTCGGGCAACGGCAGGCCGAGCTGGGCTCGCAGGGAGTACTCGGCGAGGTTGATCCCGAACAGGGTGTGGAAGACCTCGCGGACCTTCCCGCCGCTGGACCGGCAGGCGATCTCGCACAGCACCAACCGGTCGTCGGGGGTGTGGAAGACCTCCGCGTGGAAGGCGTGGTCGCGCAGGTGGCCGCCGGGCAGCCGCAATCCCGCGAGCGTCCGCTCGGTCAGCTCCAGCAGGCGGTCGGTGATCGGGTCGTCGGGGTCGAGCGCCAGGTCGACCCGGGAACCGGTGTCGGTGCCGAACGAGGCGAGCTCGTACTGGTACTGGGAGGGCCAGGCCAGCACGGTCTCGCCGTTCACCACCAGCCCGTCGACGTGGCACATGCGGCCGGGGATGTACGCCTCCAGCAGCAGGTCGTCCCGCGGCGAGCCGTACGCCTCGGCGAGGAAGGCCGTCAGCGCGTCCGGGTCGCGCAGGATGCGCAGGCCGATGGAGTTGAAGCTGGTCCTGTTCTTGAACACCAGGGGGAACCCGTGGGTCTCGGCGAAGGCCCGCACCTCCGCCTCGGTGTGCGGCACGGTGTGCGGTGCGACCTCCACGCCGGCTCGCACCACGTGCTCCTTCATCAGAGCCTTGTCCCGGAACGGCAGCACGTCGGCGACCCGGGGACCGGGCAGCCCGAGCTGCTCGCGCAGCGCGGCCACGCGCAGCACGTCGGCCTCGTGTTCGCCGATCAGGTGGGTGGTGCCGTACTCGGCGGCGAGCCGTACGACCCGCTCGGCCACCTGGTCGTCGTCGTCGAAGATCTCCAGGTGCGTGTAGCCGAGGTTCCCCACCGGCACCTGCTCGCCGAACGGCTCGAACCTGTCGCGGGCGGCGAGGATCACCACCGGGCCTTCGTAGTCGTGCAGCCAGCGGTGATAGGGGAACGGCTCCAGCGGGCTCCGGTGCACGATGAGGACGCTCATGCCTGCACCTCCGCCGGCGATCCGGCCTCGGCCGCGTGCGCGAACCAGGTCCGTCCGTCCTCGCCAGTCACCCGGATCCGGATGACGTCCTCGATGACCTCCGCGCCGCGCCGGATGGCCGCGGTCGTGTCCGGGCCGGTCACCGCCACCAGGCCGAGCCGGTCCCAGTTGTCGCGTATCGAGTGCACGGTGTCCCCGGGTTTGGCGGTGAGGTGGACGTACAGCACGCCGTCCTGCGCGGCGGCCTCGTCGGCGCCCTCGACCGACTCGACCCGTCCCGGCTCGCTCACCAGGGACCGCACGCTGGCCCCGGCGTGCGCCTCGGGCCGGTCGGGCAGCTCGGCGACGAGTCCGAACGGCCAGCCCAGCGCGTATTTGATCATGTCGATGCCGTAGGCGCCTTGCACCAGCACCGGAATCGCGTCACCGGCGACCCGGTTGTGACTCTCGATGATCACCGGGCCGCGCGCGCCGATACGTACCTCGGTGTGCGAGACGCCGTCCCTGAGCCCGATCTGGTCCAGGAACCGGCTCACGCTCGTGCGGATCCGCTCCTGCGCGGGCTCCTCCAGCCGGGCCGGCAGGGCATGGCCGAGCTCGGCGAAGCGATCATGGTGCACGAACTTCTCGGTGATCGCCACGACGACGTGGCGGCCCGCGAAGCTGAACGCCTCGACACTGAACTCCGGGCCCTCGACATACTCCTCCATCAGGAATTCCTGCAGGAGGTACATCGTCGAGATCCGGTCGGTCCGCGTGCCGCGCAGGCCCTCCACGGTGGCCCAGACCTGCTCGGTGTCCTCGGGCCCGCCGACCCGGAAGACGCCGATGCTGGCGGTCGCGTCGGTCGGCTTGACGATGAACGGGTAGCCGTGGACGGCTCCGAAGGAGTCCAGGTCCGCACGGCGCAGGAGTGGCGCGGCGGCCACCGCCGACGGGTCGTGCTCCGCGAGGTGCCGGCGCATGGCCAGTTTGTCGCGGAACCTCCTGGTGACCTGGTAGCCGGTGCCGTCCAGCCCGAACAGGTCGTTGACCCGTCCCGCGTTCTCCAGCCCGGGCTCGGTGATGGAGATCGCGACGCGGAACCCCGGCGCCTCCCGCAATTGCCTGGCGACGGGCTCGACGGCCGCCCAGTCGGTGTAGTCCACGACGCGGAGGACGTCGGCGAGCTCCTCTTGCTCGGCGCTGACCTTGGTGGGGTGCTGAAGTAACAGGACGCTCAGGCCGAGCTCCTTGGCCTTGCGTACGGTCTCATCGGTGGCGCCGACTATCAGGACCGTGCTGTCGGGATTCATCGATCCATTCCTTTTTTCGGGTGGTCGGGACAGGTGGGCGCGGGCGGGGAACCGATTCGGCGCCGGGCGGCGCGGTGGTGCGGCGTGGTGACACGTCCCCCTCCGGGGCGAGGGCGTGCGCGCCGGCGGGCACGTCCCCGAGGACGAGCGCCCGCGCCCCGATGACGGCGTCGTCTCCCACGTGCACCGGCCCGAGAACGGTCGCGCCGACGCCCAGTACCACGCGAGCGCCGATCACCGGGTGCCGCCGTTCCCCGCCGATCCGCCGGTTGTCGCGCCACCAGCCGATCGCCCCCAGGGTCACCTGGTGGTAGATGGTCACGTCGTCGCCCACGACGGCGGTCTCCCCGATCACCACGGCTGCGCCGTGATCGACGAACACCCTCCGCCCGAGCACCGCGCCGGGGTGGATCTCCACCCCGGTGATCCCGCGCGCGAAGAGCATCAGCAGCCGGGCCGGCAGTCGCCGGTCGCCCCGGTACAGCAGGTGGGCGACCCTGTGCAGCCACATCGCCGGAAGCACCGGGTGCAGCAGCGCCTCCGGCCGGCTGCGGACGGACGGGTCCCGCTCGACGATCGTCCGCAGGTCCTCCGCCAGGAGGCGCAGCAGTCCCTGCGGCCGCCCTCCACGCGGCATCAGCGCTTCGCCGTCGGTCATCAGTAGTTCGGCGTCTTACGCAGCAGGTGCCCGCGTTCGACGATCTCCGGCACGTAGACGCGCCCGTTCCACTCTTCTTCCGCGACCGGTTCGAGAGCGATCGATATGACACCCTCGTCGCATCCGAAGGCGTCCCGTACGGCTCCGCTCACTGCGGCGACCAGCGCGGACTCCTGTTCGCCGCTCAACGGCAGCGGAAAATACTTGATATTCACATGCGGCATCTTCGGCTCCTCGATATCCGCCCCGGCGAGTGGGACATCTCCGCCCGGCACAGGTTGTCGACTAAAACGTCACGCGCCGAGCGCGTGACGGACGGTTCGCAGCAGTTCGTCAAGGCCAGGCTCTTTGAGAATGCTGTAGTGATCGGCTTCGAGGTTGACGACCGTCGGCGACTCAAAGAAACTTCCGCCGCCCTTCTCGATAAACGAAGGCTCGTCACCACGGGCTTTCAGTATCGTGATCGGAGCGTTGATCCGCCGCCCCGCCGGATCTCCGAGATGATATATCGTCTGATATGTTCTGCGCACTGTCCTGACGATTCTTCGCACCAGATCCGGGTCGAGCCCTCGAAAATTCGCACCCACGAAGGAAATGAAGCCGTCCTCGTCCTCGACATCCCTCAGGCAGTCGTCGAGCAGCGGCCCGTCGATGCCGCCGGCGAAGACCGAGAAGAGGATCGTCAGATACTTCCGGTTGGCGTAGACGGGGTCGTCGTGGCCGCCGGGGTCGTCGGTCGCGCGGACCTGTGGCGACCCGGGGGCGATGAGCAGCAGGCCCTCGACCTGTTCACCCATCCGTTCGAGCCGGCAGGCCGCCTCGAAGGCGACACGTGCGCCGAAGGAGTATCCCCAGAGCATGTACGGCCCGGCCGGCTGGAGCCGCTTTATGGCCCTGACATCCTCCGCGGCCATCTCCTGGACGGTGGAATACGGAACCTCGTCTTCGTTTATCCCGTAAGCCTGGACGCCATAGAAAGGCCGATCGAAACCGGTCTTTTCCGCCAGCGGTCTCAGGTTCATGGTATAGCCGCCGAGGCCGGGCCAACAATAGATGGGATTCTTCGATCCCGTGGTGTTCAGCCCGACCAGACGCGAGGAAGGCTCGCCGCCGTCGGCACCGACCGCGATCGCGAGTTTCTCCACGGTCGGAGACCCGAACACCACCTGCATCGGGAGCGAACAGCGGAACTCCTCGTTTATCCCGCTGACGAGCGCCATCGCGACCAGCGAGTTTCCCCCGGACATGAAGAAGTCGTCCCGCACCGAGACCTTTTCCCGCTTCAGCACCCTCCTCCATACGCGGGCGATCCGCTCCTCGGCCTTCGTCCGGGGGGCGACGAAAGGCCCGTCGGCGGAAACCATGTCGGTCAGGTCCCGCGCTTCCAGCGCCCTTGAGTCGATCTTCCCGTTCGCCGTGCGCGGCAGTCCGTCGAGGATCACGACCCTGTTCGGCAGCATGTAGTCCGGCAGGAACCCGATCAGGTCATCTCTGATCATCTCGGTGGGGCCCCTCATGTGGACGGAGTCCTCCTTCATCCCCGTGCTCAGTAGCTGCTCGTCGCTGACGCGACCGCCGACGGCGAAGTAGAACGGGCCCGGTTCCCCGCCGCAGGCACGCAGGATGCTCTCCATCCGCCGCGCCGACGGCAGGTCGTCGCCGGTTCGGGAGCTGTAACCGGAGGACATGAACCCGAAGCCCATGTCGTTCATCTGCAGGCGGTGGAGCCTCCGGCCGAGGTCGACGTAGCCGGGCCAGTGCGGATCCGGTTGCCCGACCAGGGCGACCCCGAAGCTGGACCGCTGGTAGACCACCTGGTTGATGGCCACGACGTGCTTCCTCAGGATCATGTCGTCGGAGAATCTGTGCAGGTCGCCGGCCGCGTACCGGTAGAGCCCCTCGGTCAGCCCCGCCACCTTTCCGGGGTGGGCCTGCACGTAGACGTCGAGCGAGTCCTCCGGCCGGGGTCCGGCGTACGGCACCACCTCGAACGTGCCGAGATAGTCGTCCTCGTCCGCACACTCCAGCTGTTCCCTCGTTTCGGGCGCGTAGCCGAGGGCCCTGATGTCGAGACCGTGTTCCGGGAGGATCTCCTCGAACAGGCCGACCATGTGGCCGGCCTCCATTTCGAGGACCTCCCGGACGTTCTTCTTGTAGATCGGCTCGATCGCCCGGCGCTTCCCCATGAAGTGGATCTTCAGCTGCGCCGTCGCCGCGGCCGGCTTCTCCCGTATCAGGATCAGCTGATGCCGTACGGGGTGGTAGTAGTGATATCCGGGCCGCACGCCGTCGAGACCACTGATCTCGAGGTACATCTGCGTCGCGTAGAGGGAACCGGGGGAGGCGTAGCCGTACTTCGGCAGCAGCCGGTCGGCGCTGGAGAACTGCCCGAAATATCGCAGGATCTCTCCGAGTTCGGCGAAGCCGAGCGTGTCCAGGCCACGCGGACGGGCACCCGAGCCGCTCCTCTCCAGCAGCCGTACTATGTCGTCTTTCGTGACATCGCCACCCTCGAAGAAGCGGTAGGTCTTGCGGGCGAACACCCGCCTGCGCTGCTCCGGAGCCGGCGTCCTGCCGGGCAGGTCGACCACCGTCTTGCCCTTGGTCTCCGCGTCGTCCCGGCACCCCCCGTCCGACAGCTGCGCCATCACCTGGAGCCTGCTCTCCTTCGACAGGTGGTGGGTGCCGTGCTCGCCCTGGTCCATCAGAGCCGCTTCCTTGGGGTTCAGCTCGACGTAGGCGACAAGCTGCTGGAAGCCGGTGACGGAGTCGTCCTTGACGACGACCGCCGCGTTCCTGACCCAGTCGTGTCTCTCGATGCCCAGCCTGATCTCGTCCAGCTCGATCCGGAAACCCCGCAGTTTCACCTGGTTGTCGACGCGGCCGACGAACTGGAGGGTGCCGTCGGCGTTCCAGTAGGCCAGGTCGCCGGTCCGGTAGAGCCTGGAAAACCCGTGATCCGTGTGGAGCGGGTTGTCGACGAACCGCTCCGCGGTCAGGTCAGGCTGGTGCAGATATCCCCGCGCGAGCTGGACACCGCCGATGTACAGCTCGCCGACCTCGCCGGGGACCACCGGCGAACGATCGCCGTCGAGAACGTAGAACCGGGTGTCGTGCGCCGGCGTGCCTATCGGGATCGTCTGGACGCCGTCCGCGACGGAGTCCCGGTCGACGATGAAGCTGGAGGAGTTGATGGTGCACTCGGTCGGCCCGTACAGGTTGACCAGCTCGCAGTCCGGCAACACCTCCAGGCAGCGCAGCGCGAGGGCCCGGGAGAGGGCCTCCCCACCGCTGAAGAGCTGGGTGAGCGACGTGCACTCGCCCAGCCGCTCGGTGTCCAGCAGCGCCTGCAGCAGGGTCGGGACGCACTGCAACGTGGTCACGCCATGGGCCACGACGGTGTCGACGAGCTGCTCGGGGTCACGGTAGACACCGGGGCCTCCCATGACGACCGTGCTGCCGCAGGCGGGTGCCAGGATCTCCCACTGCGCCGCGTCGAAGCTCATGGGGGTCTTCTGCAGGATGATCCGGTTCCGGTCGATGCGGTGGACGGTGTTCAGCCACCGCATCTGGTTGACGATGGCGCGGTGCTCGATCACCACCCCTTTCGGCCTGCCCGTGCTGCCGGAGGTATAGACGACGTACGCCGAATCGCCGGGGCGGATGCCGGTGCCGCTCTCCCGGGCGGCGGCCCCTTCGAGCGACTCGGCGGGCGACTCGGCGGGCGGCGCGGCGGGCGGCGCGGCGGGCGCGAACGCGTCCGCCGTGTCCAGGACGACTATCTTCGTTCCCTGCGGTGCCAGCTCCGTCAGCCGTGCCACGAGTCCCTGCTGGGTCAGGACGACCGTGGTCCGGGAGTCCTCGATGATGTAGCGCAGCCGCTCTTCCGGATACTCCGGGGAAAGGGGCAGGTAGGCTCCGCCGGAGCACAGGATTCCCCATACTCCCGTCATCAGCTCGATCGACGGCTCAAGGAACAGGCCGATGCAGTCGTCGGCGGCGACGCCGAGACGGCGCAGGTGGGTGGCCAGGTCCGCGCTGCGCTTCGTGAGCTCGCGGTAGGTGAGGCGCTCGTCGCCGTAGACGCAGGCCGTACGGTCGGGCTGTGACCGTGCCTGCTCCCAGAGCAGTTCCGGCAGGCAGTCGTCGCCGGGAGGTCGGCGTCGGGCCCCGTCGAACTTCCCGGCGACCAGGTTTCGTCTGTTCGATGTCATCGGGTGTGCGGCCTCGCCGCTCGCTGCGATGACACCCTGCGTTTTCCCCTGATGTGTATCGTCAAGGCTCATCACATCTCCTTGAGCGTGGATACCCGCGCCTTCGGGCGGGAGAGGGAACGCGGCGTGGCGGCGCGCGGTTCGGTGACCTGTTCGGCGGTGGCGATGATCGAGCCGCTGCTTGCGTGATCGGCAACACCCTCGCCGCCGGGCTGGCGGAGACGTGAAACGCCTGTGGAGCTGGTGTAGGACCTCAACGGAAATCCTTCCGGGCGGGCGACCGGCGGTGAAGCGGGAAACCTCACGGGTGACCGTGAGAGTCCCCTTCCTTCAGGAAGGGGAGGATGTCAAGAAGCGCGTGGGCCGTGGTCCGCACCACGGTTCACGGGGATGCCGGAACACGGCCGGCCCCTCGGTGGCTCATCCGGTGACACGTGGCGTCCGGCGTCCCCGGACCGGGCTGTTCACAGAGGACCGGAGGGTCCGATGGCCGCGGCGCACCGGCCCCTCGGCCGTCCTGCCGTCCGCGGCAGACATCTTCCGTTCTCCGGTGTCGCGACGTCGGCGTGGCTTGAAGCGCTCGGCAGAGCGCCATCCGGCTGTGATCTCTCACCTGTCCGGCGGTCGCACGACACCGACCCGGCGTGGCCGCCGCATGCCGGATCGGGCACATGTATCGCTCCAACGGCGGCGGGATCGGGTTCGGCACACATCTTCCTGAGTGCGGACATGCCGATCATCGTGGACGGGGTCCGGTTCGGCGTGCATCTTCCCGAGTGCGAAACAGGGCGTATCTGACAATTGTCGGATTCGGGCGATGACGGCGTTGAGGACGAGCGCGGCGCCGATGATGCGAATCGCCTCCGTGGTCGGTGCTCACCACTTGCCTGCCATTGGCCATCTACTCCGTGGTACCGTGTAGTGGTACTCGGTAGCACCGAGTACCAAGAGAGTGAAGAGGACCCACGATGGACGACCTGACGGAGATGCTGAAGGGCACGCTTGAGGGCTGCGTGCTTGAAATCATCGGCAGCGAGGAAACCTACGGGTACGCCATCACGCGTCGGCTGAACGAACTCGGCTTCGCCGATGTCGTCGAGGGGACGGTCTACACCATCCTGCTGCGACTGGAGAAGAACGGGCTCGTCCAGGTGACGAAACGACCGTCCGGGCTGGGTCCGCCGCGCAAGTTCTATGCGCTCAACGACGCGGGGCGCGAGAAACTCACGACGTTCTGGGCGAAATGGGAGTACATCACATCGCGGATCGACAAGCTCAAGGAGGGCGGGAGATGAACTTCTGGGAGACCATCACCGGCAGCGATCTCACCAGGGAATGGAAGGCGTTCGAAGCCCGGGCCGAGGCATTGCCGGCCGACTACCGGGCGGCGTGGGAACAGATCAAGGCCCACCTCTTCCCTTACAGAGACTTCACGGGTCGCAACCTGATGCCGATTCTCGATGGTGCTCTGGGGCTGCTCGAAGAGACGGCGGCCGATGGGCAGAGCATTCACGAGGTGCTGGGCGACGACATCCAGGGCTTCTGCGCGGCGCTGGCCGGCGGAGAAGGGGGCCGGAGCCATCGCGACCGGTGGCGCGAGCAGTTGAACAGGAACATCGCAAGGAAATTGGGTCGGCTAGGAGGCTGACGTGGGCATCCAGGACATCATCGAGGGCAAGAAGCAGTGGCGGGCGCACACGGCGCGGGTCAAGGCGCTCCCGCCGGACTACCAGATCGTCTACAAGGAGATTCAGAGGTACCTCTTCAAGGTTGGACCGATCGACCTGCTTGGCGGGTCCCTGCTCTCAGGGATCGTCGATTTCTTCGAGGAGGGCGTCGCGGCCGGCAAGGGAGTCCTGGAACTCATCGGCAGCGACGTCGCCGCCTTCTGCGACGACCTGGTCAAGGACTCGCGCACCTACGCGGACATCTATCAGGAGTCCATCAGCGGGAAACCCGGCGCGGCCGGGAGATGACACCCGTCGACTCAGGGCACCGGCGGTCGCCTTGACCACCGGGGCGTCGCCGCCGCGTCCGACGGGCAAGCGGGGTGAGCGAAGCGCGGTCGCACGCCGTCGCAGCGGGCCCGGTATCCGCTGCGACGGCGTGCGCCGATCAGCGGGAGAGGCCGGTCGCGCCGAGGCGGTAGGCGACGATCTCGGCCGTCTGGCCGGGGCCCTGCGGCCAGCCGCCGGCCGCGAGCACGGTGTCCCCGTGGATCGCCACCGGCGAGTTCGACGTGGCCGGCAGGGTCGCCTGCCAGGCCTCCTGGCCCGTCCGGGTGTTCAGCGCGTGAACCGTTCCGTCGAACGTCGTGGTGAAGACGAGGTCGTTGACCACGCTCGTCGCGCCGTACGGTGACTGGGCGAACGGGTGCGTCCACTTGATCGCGCCGGTCGCCAGATCGATCGCGACCAGCTCGCCCGTCGCCTCGTCGAACGGCGGGAACGTGGGCACGGTCTGGTTCGTCCACGTCGCGGCGTAGTTGTTCACCGCGGCGTACACGGTCGTGTCGTCCACGGCGATCGGCGCCGGGATGCCGCCGAGCACACCGGGATAGATGGTGAACGGCAATGTCGGCATCTTCGAGTAGTCGCCCTTGAGCGCGATCAGGTTGTCGCCGTCATGCCCGTTGTGCTTGCCCACCGGTGTCTTCCACAGCAGTTGGCCGGTGCGCTGGTCGTAGGCGTAGACGTAGCCCACCTTGCCCGAGGCGAGCACCACCGGCCTGCCGTGCACCTTGGTCAGGACCGGGGAGTTCTGCAGGTCCCAGTCGTAGATGTCGTGGGGAAGCGGTTGCTGGTACCAGAGCGGAGTGCCCGTCGCCGCGTTGAGCTTGACGATGGAGTTGGTGTAGAGGTTCGGCCCCGGCCGGCTCGATCCCCATGGGTACTCCTCCGTACCCATGAAGGGCGACGGGTTGCCGACGGAGACGAAGAGGTCGCCCTTCTCGTCGAAACTCGGCGGATGCCACAGTCCACCGCCGGCGTTGAGCTCCGGGTTGCCCCAGAGGTCGGTCGGGACCGTGTTCCACTTCCACTTGGTACGGCCGGTCTTGGCATCCAGTGCCCAGAGCACCCCGATGCTGCCGCCGGTGAAGAAGGCGTCGGCGTTGCCGGGGACCGTGGAGACGTAGACGGTGTGGTTGTTGAAGCCGGGGGCCATGTCGATGCCCTCGTTCTGGTTGCGTACGAGCGGCTTGCTCCAGAGCTCCACACCCGTCCGCGCGTCCAGTGCGAACGCGGATGTGACGGTCGCGCCGTACACCATGCCGTCGCCGACGTTCACCCCGTTGGGACCGCTGCTGGGGGCGTTGTACATCTTCGTCCACAGCAGCCGGCCGGTGCGCAGCTCGACCGCGTAGACGTTCGAGCCGAGGTCCTGCGTATAGACGACGCCGTCGGCCACGACGGGCGTCGCCGCGTAGCCGCCCGGCCAGCGGTCCGTAGGCGCCTGGATCGGGACCGACCAGGCGACGCCGAGGCGCGAGACCGACGTGGAGTCGATCGGGCCGCGGACGCGTCGCGTGCTCGCCTTGTCGCCGTTGGGCGCCGACCACGTCGACGCGACACCGCGCTCGTCCGGGGTCTCCGTTGCCGACACGACGCCGCGCGCACCCGGGGCGTCCGCCGTCGCCGGTGTGAGCGCACCGGCACCCGCGACACCCGCGATGGCCGCGCTCACCGCGACGACACACAGCAGCCGGGCGACCGGCCGGGTGCCGCGAGTTTGGTTCGGTGGCATCCGAACCCTCCCTTTTGTCTCGATCCAAACCGAGCGCTGAGGAGTGGCTCGGCGCTTTTCCAGCGGCACGTTACCGGCCGAAACCCTGGCGAACCAGGGCTCGGCGAGTTTGTGATCGATCAGTTTGATCTCGCGTCCTCGATCTTGAGTAGGTCGAGGGCGCGCCGCTGCCCGCTTCGTTCTCGTGGATCCGAGACCACGGCGAACCATTTCATAAGACTCGGCCGGATCGGTGAATCGGGGACCGTTCGCCCAAGCCTGCGCACGGTCGGTGGCGGTGATCAGCGATGATGGCGCGACGGGCGCGATCTCCCCTCGGATCAGGTGGCGGCAGAGACCTCCGATTCTCGGGAGCCGTGCCCTGCTCTTTTCGGCCCTCTTTTCGGCTGCTTGGAAAGTCCTTACCTGGCTCGGCCCATTACCGATTTCGGCGAGATATGTTGCGAATATATTCGGTGTATTCGGTCTGCCCTTAATTCGCTGATGTCCTGACAATCGGGAGGTAGGGCTGTTAAGGACTTTCTGACCGGGAATTCCGCGTCTACGGTGAGTGCCATGGTTCCGACGATCACTCTCAACGACCAGAGCACCATCCCGCAGCTCGGCTTCGGGACGTCTCTCATCCCACCGGACCAGGCCCCCGACATCGTCGGTCAGGCGCTCCAGGTGGGTTACCGCCACATCGACACCGGACAGATGTACGGCAACGAGCAGGGAGTCGGCACCGCCATCGCCGCATCCGGCATCCCGCGCGAGGAGCTGTACATCACCAGCAAGCTCAGCACCGGCAACCACCGTCCAGACGACGTGCGCCGTTCCTTCGACGAGACCCTGGAAAACCTCGGCCTGGATCGGCTCGACTTCTTCCTGATCCACTGGCCGCTGCCCACGCGCTACGACGGCGACTACGTCTCGACCTGGAAGGCCGTCACCGACCTGGTCGCCGACGGCCGGCTGCGCACGGCGGGCGTGTCGAACTTCGAGCCCGCGCACCTGGACCGCATCATCGCCGAGACCGGGGTGGTGCCCGCGGTGAACCAGATCGAGGTGCACCCGTACTTCGCCAACGACACCGCCCGCGAGGCTTCGCGCCGGCACGGCATCGCGGTCGAGGCGTGGGGACCGCTCGCGCAGGGCGCGGTGCTCGGCAACGAACTGATCGGCAAGATCGCCGCCGCCCACGGCAAGACCATCTCGCAGGTCACACTGCGCTGGCACATCCAGCGCGGCGACATCGTCTTCCCGAAGACGACGTCGCGCAAGCGGATGGAGGAGAACGCCGACCTGTTCGGCTTCTCCCTGTCCTCGGAGGAGTTCGAGGCGATCAACTCACTCGACAAGGGTGAGGCAGGCCGGATCGGCCCGCATCCGGACACCTTCGACTACGTGCCGGACTGACCTCCCACTCCGCTCGGGCACTCCCCGCCGGAGGCCGGCCGGAGCTCTTACATCTTGGGCGTCCTCGCGAGGCGCTCCCGGTGGTCGCCGGGAGCGCCTCGACCGGGCGGCGGGTGCCGGGCCGATGCCGTAGATCGCAGAGCTGATCGCCCGACGACCACCGCCACCGCGAGAATCGTGATCACGATGGAGCCGCCTGCCACGTTCGACGACCTGTCCGGTGTCCAGGTGCGGATCAGATGCCTCGTTCGATGGAGTCCATGAGCCGTTGCTCGGCTTCGCGGGCTTGTCCGGGAAGCAGGCCGCGCAGCGGGCCGTCGATGAGGAGTACGGCCAGGCCGTGCACGGCGGACCAGACGAAATATTCTGCGCCGGGGCGGCGGTCGGACGGCAGGACACCGGTCTCGACGAGGTCCTCCAACGCGGCGCCCAGGAGCTGGAACGCGGTCAGGCCGCCGGCTCCGGTGGCGGATTCGCCCCCGGTGTCATCCATGTCGGTGGTGGAGAAGGCGGCACGGAAAAGTCCCGGTTCGGCCTGGGCGAAGCGCAGATAACCGGTGGCCAGGGCGCGAATGCGGGCACGGGCGGACTCGGCCGGGTCGTCAGCCGCCGGCAGGGCGGCCAGTTCGGTCTCCATGGCGGAGGCCAGTCGGGCCAGCGCCGCTTGGGAGACGGCCCGCAGGAGAGCGCGGCGGTCGGCGAAGTGCCGGTAGGCGGCGTTGGGGACCACGCCCGCCCGCCGGGTGGCCTCGCGCAGGATCACCGCGTCCGGTCCGCTGTCACGGGCCAGTTCGAGTCCGGCCTGAATCAGCGCATTGCGCAGATTGCCGTGCCGGTAGGTGTTCCGCTTCGGTACGTCTGCACTGGAAGCCATCACCGCTCCATTATGTGGACAGCATCCACTTAGCTGTGTAACCTACGAGCGTTCGCCCTTGAACAACTCCGCCTGCTGCGGCGCTGTGAATGTGGACATCGTACACAAGACCTGTCGGCGGCGGCCACGTCCACCTCGCGGCACCACGGGGAGGCATCCGCTCCCCATCACGCTTCACTCACGGAGAATCGATGGATGACGCAGTACGGCTCGAGTCGCTGACGAAGACCTACGGATCGGGCGACGGCGCGGTGACCGCGCTCCGCGATATCCGGCTGAACTTTCCCAAGGGGACGTTCACCGCCGTCATGGGGCCGTCCGGCTCGGGGAAGTCGACGCTGCTGCAGTGTGCCGCCGCTCTGGACCGGCCCACATCCGGACGGGTGTTCATCGACGGGACGGACATCGCGGGGCTGAACGAGACCGCACTCACCGAATTGCGACGAGAGTCGACCGGCTTCGTCTTCCAGGCGTTCAATCTGCTGCCTTCACTGACCGCCGAGCAGAACGTGGCGCTGCCGATGCGGTTGGCCGGGCGGAAGCCCGACCGGCGGACGGTGCAGCGGGCCCTCGCCCAGGTGGGGCTGGAGGACAAGGGCGGGAGCCGCCCTGGTCAGCTCTCCGGCGGCCAGCAGCAGCGGGTCGCCGTCGCCCGCGCGCTGGTGACCCGTCCGGCCGTGCTCTTCGCCGACGAACCCACCGGTGCGCTCGACCTCACCACCGGACGCGAACTGCTGGACATGCTGCGGAAACTGGTCGACAGCCCCGGGGACGGACTGACCACGGTGGTGATGGTCACACACGATCCGAATGTGGCCTCGTACGCCGACCGGGTGCTGTTCCTCGCCGACGGCGGCCTGGTCGGCGAGCTGATCGCTCCCACGCCTGAAGCGGTCGCCGCGCGGATGACGGATCTGACGGTGTCCCAGTGATCAGAGTGGCCTTCCAGACCTTGCGGGCCCGCTGGGTGTCGTTCCTCGGCACGCTTGTGGCGCTGGTGCTCGGGGTCGCCCAGGTCGCGGCCATGGGCGTCCTGCTGATGACCATGTTCAATCTGCCGGACCGGCCTGCGGAACGGTTCGCCCGGGCCCCGGCGGTGGTGCAGCCCGCCGACCCGACGTGGAACTCCGCCCAGCACGACCTCGGCATCCGCTCGTTGGCGGAGGCCAAGGGCATTTCCCCGGAACTGCGGCAGAAGGTCGCCGCCACCGGCGAAACCGTGGTGGATCGTTCCTTCTACGCCCAGCTCGAAGGCGGCTCCAAGGATCAGGTCGGACACCCGTGGCCGGTGGCGCGATTCGGCGGTTACGAGTTGACGGACGGCAGGCGGCCGTCGTCCGACAAGGAGATCGTCGTCGCTTCCGGCCAGGCGCGTACCGGTGTCGAGGTGACCGTCCTGACCGCCGCGGGCGTCGCGCGGTACACGGTGAGCGGCACCGTCTCCCCGGTCGGCTGGGAGGACGCGGTCTTCTTCACCGACGCCGAAGCGGCCCGGCTCTCGCCGCGCATCGAGGCCCTGGTGGCACTCGGCCCGACCGGCAAGGTGCGCGAGGCAGTCGGCAAGGACGCCGAGGTGCTCACCGGGCAGGCCCGCCACAGGGCGGACGCCAGCGAAGAACGCGACCGCGAGACGCTGGACAACACCATCACGCTGGTGCCGGTGATGGCCAGCGTGGCAGGCACCACGGCGATCTTCGTGGTGGCCTCCACTTTCGCCTTCGCGGTGATTCAACGCCGCCGTGAGATAGCCCTGCTCCGTACGGTCGGCGCCACGCCCAGGCAGGTGCGCAGGATGGTGCGGAACGAGGCGTTGCTTGTCGGCGTTCTCGCTTCGGCGGCCGGCACGGCACTCGGCCTGCCCGGTGCGCGGCTGCTCGCCGGCATGCTCATCGAGATGGGCGTCTCACCCCCCTGGTTCGAGGTCGAACCCTCGCTGCACTGGACGGTGCTGGCGCCGCTCGCCGGCGCCTTCCTGGTGGGCGTCCTGGTGGCACTCGGCGGGGCGGCAGCCGCCGCACGGCGGGCCGGGAGCATCCGTCCCATCGAGGCGCTGCGCGAAGCGGCGGTCGACGACACCGGTATGACACCGAGCCGGTGGTTGCTCGGTGTGGCCGGGCTGATCTGCGGTGTCGGGTGGACCGCCTGGATCGCCGTCGGCGACCCGGGCAGTGTCCTGTCACCCACCACCTATGTCGTCTCGCTGATGATTCCGGTGCTGGCCGCCGCAGTGCTCGCACCGCTCGCCGTAGGACCGCTCACCAAGCTGCTGATGTGGCCGTTCAGCCGCTTCCCGGGACCCACCGCCATGCTGGTACGGGAGAGTGCGCTGACCTCGCGGCGGCGCGTCGCCGCCACGGCGGCGCCCGTACTGCTCACCATCGGACTGGCGTTCTCACTGATCGCCGCCACCGACTCGCTGGGCGCCGCACGCGACAACGGACTGCAGAACCAGGTGAGGTCGGAGTACGCACTCGCCCCCGACGGCACCCCGGGGATCAGCCCACAGGTGATCGACCGGGTCTCCCGTATCAACGGGGTGCAGATCGCAGGCCCCCTTCTCACCACCGTCTACACCGAGGACGAGGGACGGGTGGATGAGAACGACGGGCTCATCGTGGACCCTGCCGCGCTGAAGCGGACGATGAAGCTGAAGGTGGTCGACGGCTCCCTGGACGATCTGGACGACAACAGCATGGCCGTGGCCGAGCTGTGGGGAATGCCGGTCGGCTCGACGCACCGGGTTCTGATGGCCGACGGCCGGGAGGTCGACCTGCGCATCGCGGCGACCTACCAGGCGCTGCGCGGCGAGGACGTCGCCTACCTGCCTCAGCGGTTCACCACGACCGCCGCCTACGCCCGCGACGGGCTCGCACGGCGCGCCTACATCTCGCTGGAACCCGGCACCGATCGGACCGCCGCCACCGCGGCGATCCGCAGGGCGGTCGACGGAACCGGAACGAGCTTCATGACCAGGGATCGACTGGTCGCATCCGAGAGCGCGTACGCACGTCGTCTCACCGAGGTACGGCAGCGCTCCACCGCCTTGATCATCGTGTTGTTCTGCTTCATCGCGATCCTCAACACCCTGCTCATGGCGACCGCCGACCGGCGACGCGATCTGGCGGTGCTCCGGATGGCCGGGGCGACGCCGAAGCAGGTCGTGCGGTTCTTCGTCGCCGAGTCACTGCTGGTGGCCGCCGTCGGGCTGGCACTCGCGCTGGTGGCGACCGCGGTGAACCTCGCCGGCCTGTGGGGTGCGCAGCTCCAACTGTTCGGTACGACGCCTATCGTGGTGCCGTACGCGGTGGTCGTCGGCGTCACCGTCGTGTCCACGCTGCTCGCCGTGGTCGGCACCGTGCTGCCCGTCGGCGCGGCGCTGCGTGCCAGGACGGTGCGGCTCGTCGGCACCCGCGAATAGCCGAGCCGCACACCGACCCCGCTGAGCAGGAAAGACGCCCCGAACAATTCGATCGCCCCGTCCAGCGCGGCGCGCTCCGTCGGCTGACGACCGCGCAGACCGTCCGCCCGTCCGACCGCCCGGCGGGCCGAACGGTGCCGCGCACCGGGGCAAAGCACGATGTCCGCCGGCGGTGGAGGAAAGCGGGCACGGCCGTTTATGGCGGGGGAGCGGAGAGTCCCTGGGTTCTCCGGTGAGCGTCGTCGACCTCGCCCGCGATCAGATGACGTAGGCGCCTGCCTTCGCGGCGGCCACGGCGGCGGTGGCGGCGCGGTCGGCGACGGCTCCGTCGAGCGGGTCGCCGCTGGCCAGCAGCCGGTAGTAGAGCGGGGCCGAGACGGCGCGGATCACTTCCGCCGCGTCGGTTCCCGCGGGCAGTTCCCCGCGTTCGACGGCCTGGCGGACGCACCCGGCCCATTCCTCGATACGGGTCGCGTAGAAGCGGTGCAGGGCTTCCGCCGTGCGCTCGTCACAGGTGGCGGCGGCGATCACCGACTTGAACAGGGCGCCCTGGCGCGGGTCGGTCAGGGTCTTGACCACGAGCCGGGCGTTGGCCTTGAGGTCCTCGATCAGCGAGCCGGTGTCCGTGCGCGGCAGGGACTGCTCGGCCATGTCGACCAGCAGATCGGTGACCAGACCGGTCGTCGTGCCCCAGCGCCGGTAGACGGTCGTCTTGCCCACGTCCGCGCGGCGTGCGACGTCGGCGAGGTCGAGCCGGTCGAAGCCGTGTTCCGCCAGGGCGTCACCTGCCGCCTGCAACACGGACGACCGGACACGGGCGGTCCGCCCACCGGGTCGGACAGTGCCGGGCTCCACCTGTTCGGAACTCATAACGGAACTCCAGTTTCATTATTGAGTGCTCTCGTGCTGTGGCTACTCCATTCTAAAGGAACTTCAGACCCGTTAGTGCTCCATCGGTCAGGAAGTACTCCATCGTGTCCGCACTCGACCACGCCGCGCCTCCGGCGAGGCCACCCCACGGCGGTGGCGCCTCCCCCACCGGCGTCTCCTGCACCGATGCCTCCCGTGTCGGTGCCGTCCTCGCCCCCGGCCCGATAGGACGGAAGGCGCCCGAGGGCCGGGGGTGGTACGGAAGGTCCGCTGACCCTGCGAACGGCCGGCCGCGCGACGGAGCTGTCAGGCCGGAACGGTCGGCCGCGCGACGGAGCTGTCAGGCCTCGCGGTAGTAGGGGTCGGCGACCTCCCCCTCGCCCTTGTCCGCCGAGAAGCTGTAGACCTCGCGGCCCTCGACGAACACCCGGAGCGCACGGCTCATGATGTCGAGGGGGTCGCCCGACCAGATGACGACATCGCCGTCCAGCCCCGGCTTCAGCGCCCCGACCCGGTCGTCCAGGCCCATGATCCTGGCCGGGTTCAGCGTGATCGAGCGCAGCGCGACCTCGGGGTCCAGACCCTCCTTGACCGCGAGAGTCGCCTGGTGCACGAGGAAGTGGATCGGCACGACCGGGTGGTCGGTGGTGATCGCCAACTCGACGCCGGCGCGGGCCAGGATGCCGGGGTTGCGCAGCGACCGCTGGCGCAGCTCCACCTTCGACCTGCTGCCGAGCAGCGGGCCGATGATCACCGGAATGTTCCGCTCCGCGAGCACGTCGGCGATGAGGTGTCCCTCGGTGCCGTGGTTGATCACCAGGCGGTAGCCGAACTCGTCGGCCAGCCTGAGGGCGGTGGCGATGTCGTCGGCCCGGTGCGTGTGCTGGCACCAGGGCAGCTCGCCGTCGAGCACCCGGACGAGGATCTCCATGGTGCCGTCACGGTCGAACGGCTTGCCCTCGGTCGCGGCGTGCTCCCGCTTGGCCTTGTAGTCCTGCGCCTTGACGAACGCGTCGCGGATCACCGCGGCCACACCCTGTCTGGTGGAGGGCAGCTTCTTCTGGTCGCCGTAGACGCGCTTGGGGTTCTCGCCCAGCGCGCTCTTCACGCTCACCGGCTCACGGACCAGCATGTCGTCGACCGTACGGCCCCAGCATTTGACCGCGACCGTCTGCCCGCCGATGGGGTTGCCCGAGCCGGGCTTGATGACGGCTGTGGTGACGCCGCCGGACAGGGCGTCGGCGAAGCCCAGGTCGGCCGGGTTGATCGCGTCGAGGGCGCGCAGCCGGGCGCCGTTGGGGTCGGTCATCTCGTTGGTGTCCTGGCCGGCCCAGCCCTCGGCCTCCTCGTGGACGCCGAGGTGGCCGTGCGCCTCGACGAAGCCGGGCAGCACCCACGAGCCGCCCGCGTCGATCGTCGTGACACCGGCGGGGACGGTGACCTCGGCATCGGGAGCGACCGCTACGATCTTGCCGTCTTGGATCAGGACGGTGCCACCGTCAATCGGCTCACCGTCAACGGGTACGACGAATCCACTGGTAATGGCAATATTCATGGCCTGCAACCTACTCGCCCTCCTTCGCGACGATGGAAGGGGGCGGATCGCTCACCTGGGTCCCGCCGGCGGAGCCGGGGCGTCGGATGCCGTCACGGCGACGGCTCCCCGGCGTGTCATACGTCTTTACGGCAATGGCTCCCCGGCGTGTCATACGTCCTTACGGTGAAGGCTTCCCGGTGTGCCGTGGGTCCCTACGGCGACGGCTTCCCGGCGTACCGTGCGTCCCTACGGCCGTCCGGAGGTAAGAACCGGTGGCGGAAACCTGGATCGATTCGTTCGTCGTGCGTTCATCTTGATGACCGTGTCCGGGGAGGAAGCGTTCAGGATGAGGGACTTGGCTCCAAGACATACCTACCGATATGTAGTGGAAAAGGTACTCCTGTGACTTCCTCCATCTCTCGCCGCGATCTGATCCGCTCCGGAGCCGCAGGCGGTCTGGGCATCGCCATCCTTGGCAGCATCGAAGCGATCGCCGGCCCCGCGGCCGCCCAGGCCGCCCAGACCGGTCTCAAGGCGGTGGGCTACGGTCCCGTCGTCGCGGACCCGGCCGGCCTGCTCGCGCTCCCGCGCGGCTTCTCCTACAAGATTGTCGCTCAGGCCGGGAAGACGCTGCTGGAGAGCGGGGAGCCGACTCCGAGCGACGCCGATGGCACCGGCTTCTTCAAGGGCAATGGTCGCGACGGGTTCGTCCTGGTCAACAACCACGAGATCGACGGTACCGAGCCGTACGGCGTGCCCACTCTGCCGGGCCTGACGTACGACCCGGGCGCACACGGCGGTACCACCAACATCGAGGTCGACAGGCACGGAAACCGTGTCCGCGAGTACGTCAGCGTGGCCGGCACCCACAACAACTGCGCGGGTGGCATCACCCCCTGGGACACCTGGCTGACCTGCGAGGAGACCGAGCAGCGCGCGGGCGGCGCGTTCCAGAAGGACCACGGGTACGTCTTCGAGGTCGACCCGTTCGACCATGAGGCCAACCAGAACCCGGTCCCGCTGAAGTTCCTCGGCCGGTTCTCCCACGAGGCCGTCGCGGTCGACCCGCACACCTCCGCGATCTACGAGACCGAGGACGCGGGCGGCCCGAACGGCCTGTACTTCCGCTGGACCCCGCCCAGGCACTTCCGGGGCCGCAAGGGTGAGCTGCGCAAGCTCGCGCTCAGCGACGGCGGCGACACCGCGGGCACCCTGGAGGCCATGAGCTGCTTCAAGGGGAGCAAGCACATCGCCGACCTGTCCGAGGCCACCCAGCCGGGCACCCAGTACAAGGTGAAGTGGGTCGAGGTGCCCGACCGCGACGCCAAGACCGTTTCGGTGCGCAAGCAGTTCACCGACGACCAGGTCACCCGTAGCCGCAAGCTTGAGGGTGCCTGGTGGTCCGAGGGCGGCGCCTACTTCGTCGCCAGCTTCGCCCGTCACGACGACGGCAGCGTCAACGAGCACGACGGCCAGGTGTGGTTCTACGACCCCAGGTCGGAGACGGTGACCCTCAAGACGATCTTCGGCGTCAACCCGGACCCCGAGCAGGACACCGACTACGACGGACCGGACAACATCACCGTCTCCCCGTACGGCGGGATCATCCTCGCCGAGGACGGCGAGGGCGTCTCCCACCTGATCGGCGTCACCAAGAAGGGCAATGCCTACCCGATGGCCCGCAACGAGCTCAACGACAGTGAGTTCACCGGTCCGACCTTCAGCGCGGACGGGAAGATCCTGTTCGCCAACATCCAGACTCCGGGATACGTGCTCGCGATCACCGGTCCCTGGGGCAAGCCGGGCGACGGCGGCAAGCACTGACCCTCGTACGACCACGGGCGACCCACCGCCCCGCCCCGCGCCGCCGGTCGGTGCAGGGCGGGGCGGTGGGCCGCCGGAGACCACGGTGCGGGGAGGACCGGCTCCGATGGGCCGGTCCGGCATGGAGGGTGTCTCTGAGCGGCTGGTCACGGAAGGGCGGGGACAATGGCGTTGAGTCGCCTCGCTGTACGTGATGTGGAAGTAAGGAGCGTTTCATGCCTGAGATGTCTTATCGCCGCCTCGGCGAATCCGGGCTGGTCGTCTCGGCCGTCGGACTGGGTGCCAACAACTTCGGCCGCCGGATCGACCTCGATGCGACACGCGCGGTGGTCGACGCCGCCTTCGACGCCGGGATCACCCTGATCGACACGGCCGACATCTACGGCGAGTCCGAGGTGCTTCTGGGGGACGTGCTGCGGGGACGGCGTGACGACGTGGTCCTGGCCACGAAGTTCGGCGGGGACACCGGAGGAGCGAACGGCCCCGACTGGGGCGCCCGCACCTCTCGTAGATACATCCGCAAGGCGGTCGAACGGTCGCTGCGCCGCCTGCGTACGGACTGGATCGACCTTTACCAGGTGCACTTCCCCGATCCGGGGACTCCGGTCGAGGAGACGTTGGCGACCCTGTCCGATCTGGTGCGCGAGGGCAAGGTCCGCTACATCGGGTCGTCCAACTTCGCCGCCTGGCAGGTGGCCGACGCGGACTGGATCGCCCGCGTCGAAGGCCATGAGCGCTTCGTCAGCGCTCAGAACGAGTACAGCCTGCTGCAGCGGCGGGTGGAGGTGGAGCTGACACCCGCTCTGCGGCACTACGGTATCGGGCTGCTGCCGTACTTCCCGCTGGCCAACGGGCTGCTCACGGGCAAGTACCGGCGGGGCGCCGCGGCGCCGGAGGGCAGCCGTCTGGCCGCCCGCCCCGAATATCTCACCGATGCCCGTTTCGAGGTCGTGGAGAGGCTCGCGGAGTTCGCCGAGCGGCAGGGCGTCGGTCTGCTCGATGTCGCGATCGGCGGTCTGCTCGCGCAGCCCGAGGTGACCTCGGTGATCGCCGGTGCGACAAGACCGGAGCAGGTCAGGGCCAACGCCGCCGCGGGCGCCTGGCACCCTGACGAGGAGGCGCTCGCCGAGCTCGACCGGATCGCGCCACGGCCGAACTGAGCGCTGTGCCGCCCGTGGCCGCTCGCCTCCTGACCGCGGCGTTCGACGACCGCGGCGGTGAGCACGTCGTCGAACGCTTCCCGGATCTCCCATCCTGGAGAGGATGTCCTGATCGTGGGAAGGGAGACTGGGGACGTACCAACCGATCTCCGAGGAGGAACTCCCATGCAAACTCGCCGTATCGGCGATGTCCAGGTCGGCGCGATCGGTCTCGGCGGGATGCCGATGTCGATCGAGGGGCGCCCCGACGAGCAGCGTTCGATCGCCACCGTCCACGCCGCCCTGGAGGAGGGCGTGACACTGATCGACACCGCGGACGCCTACCACAGGGACGCGGCCGAGGTAGGTCACAACGAGTCGCTGATCGCCCGCGCGGTGGCCGGCTACGGCGGCGACACGTCCGACGTGCTGATCGCCACGAAGGGCGGTCATCTCCGCCCCGGAGACGGATCGTGGACCCTGAACGGCTCGCCGGACTACCTGAAGCAGGCCTGCGACGCGTCGCTCAAGCGACTCGGCGTCGAGGCCATCGGGCTCTACCAGTTTCACCGGCCAGACCCGAAGGTCCCTTACGCGGAGTCGGTCGGGGCGATCCGTGACCTGCTGGACGCGGGAAAGATCCGTTTCGCGGGCATCTCGAACGCCAACCCGGAGCAGATCCGGCTGGCCCGCGAGATCCTCGACGGGCGGCTGGTGAGCGTGCAGAACCAGTTCTCGCCGTCGTTCCGCTCCAGCGAGCCGGAGCTGGAGCTCTGCGCGGAACTGGGCATCACGTTCCTGCCGTGGAGCCCGCTGGGCGGGATCTTGCGCGCCGGTGAGCTGGGCTCGCGCTTCGCCGTGTTCGCGGACGTGGCGCGGGAGCACGGGGTGAGCCCGCAGCAGGTGTGCCTGGCGTGGATGCTCGCCAAATCGCCGGTGGTGATCCCGATTCCCGGCTCCTCACGCCCCGAGACCATCCGCGACTCGGCGGCCGCGGTCGATCTGAAGCTCTCCGCCGAGGAACTGGCCCGCCTCGACGCGGCCTGAGCGCCCGCCTGACCGAGCGCGTCGCGTCGTGTCTGGAACGCCCGCCTGACCGAGCGCGTCGCGTCCGGAACGATCGCCGTGAGGCCGGCCTGCCATCCCAGGCCGGCCTCACGCGTCACCGGTGGGTGCCGTGCACGGGCTAACCGGCTCCGAAGGATGGCGTCGAGCGGTGGGACGGTGATCGTGGCGTCGACGGCGAGGGGCGCCGTAGGAAGGTAATGCGTTAAGCAAAACAACAAAAATCCATTAAATAAATTAATACAATGACATTCCTGGCGTCTTTCGTATTTCTTGTATATATGTCAGCAAGGGCAGCGTCATTTTTCAGTTGATTCTCACGTTCCATGGAGGGTCGTCCGGGGTGAATCGGCCAGTTTGTAAGTGACCGATAAGGACCACACCGGACGGAGCACCATGGGATCAGCGATAACGAGATCGGCTCTGGCGGCACTTGTCGCCTGCCTCTCGCTCACCGCCTGCGGCGGATCGTCGTCCGAACAGATGTCCGCCTCCACCACGGCCACCAGCGGATCCACCCGGCTGGGAAAGGTCTCGGCGAACACCGCCAATGAGAGTGAGATCGCCGCCGCACTCAAGGCCGCCGACGTGTCCAACCCCGAACGGTGGGCGAAGGAGGTCGTCGAATATCGGCCCTATGCCGCCGATGACAGTAACCTCACCTCGCTGCGACAGAATCTCGCCAAATACAATCCAGGTGAGGAAACGATCAACAAGATCGTCTCGGTGCTGACGCCTTGAACAACGGGTCCGCGGCGCCGCGCCAGAGGAGGCCGTCGTGGTCCGGGTGCTCCTGGCCGTCCTGACGACGCCACGAAAAGGCGACCTCTACCGGCCCCTGCCTGCTGAGCTGCGGACTTCGGTGCCTACAGTCGATGGTATGACGGTCGCCACCGGTTCTGCCGGTGGCGGGGCACCCGGCCGGACGTGCGCCGCGGCCTGTGACCGTGCCGGGTGACCGAGGCCGCGGAGCGCGATCCGGTCGCCGGTAAGTCCGAGTGGGAGCGGCGGGAAAGCAGGTCATCGTATGACTCTCGATCCACCGGTGGACGTGTTCTGCGAACGTTCCCCTTTCCCGCCGATCGCGGACTACGGCTTCCTGTCCGACTGCGAGGCGACCGCTCTGGTGGCTCCGAGCGGGAACATCGAGTGGCTCTGCCTGCCCCGGATGGACTCTCCCAGTGTGTTCGCGGCCATCCTGGACCGGGACGCCGGAGGGTTCCGGCTCGGCCCCGCCGACCTCAGGGTGCCGGCCGCACGCCGATACCTGCCGGGCACCATGGTGCTGGAGACGAGCTGGGGCACCCCGACCGGCTGGATCATCGTCCGCGACCTGCTGCTCATCGGCCCCTGGCACCACCACGACGAGCTCTCCCACACCCACCGCCGGGCGCCCACCGACTACGACGCCAGCCACGTGCTGCTGCGCACCGTGCGCTGCGTCAGCGGGGAGGTGCAGATCACCCTCGACTGCGAGCCGGTGTTCGACTACGGCCGCAGGCCGGCCCACTGGGCCTACGCCGACCGGGGCTACCACCAGGCCGTCGCCCAGGGGGACGGGGTGAACCTGGAGCTCAGGCTCACCACCGACATGCGACTGGGGTTCGAGGCGTCACGGGCGACGGCGCGCACTCTGCTGCGAGAAGGGGACACGCGCTTCTGCGCGCTGTCCTGGACCGCTCACGAACCGCCCTACACCTTCGCGGACGCGTACGACCGGCTCGTGTGGACGGCCCACCACTGGCAGCACTGGCTTGCCCGAGGTGACTTCCCCGACCATCCCTGGCGCGGCTACCTGGAACGCAGCGCCCTCACCCTCAAAGGCCTGACCTTCGCCCCGACCGGGGCGCTGGTCGCGGCGGCGACCACCTCGCTGCCCGAGACGCCGGGCGGGGAGAGAAACTGGGACTACCGCTATGCCTGGATCCGCGACTCGACCTTCGCCCTCTGGGGCCTGTACACGCTCGGTTTCGACTGGGAGGCCGACGACTTCTTCTGGTTCATCGCCGACGTCGCCGAACGGGACGACGAGCTCCAGATCATGTACGGCGTCGACGGCGAGCGCGACCTGGAGGAGCACATCCTCGGTTACCTGGACGGCTACCAGGGGGCCAAACCTGTCAGGATCGGCAACAACGCCTACAAGCACCGCCAGCACGACGTCTGGGGAGCGGTCCTCGACTCCTTCTATCTTCACACCCGTTCCCGGGACCGACTGGACGAGCGGATCTGGCCCATCCTGAAACGCCAGGTCGAAGCGGCCATCGCGCACTGGCGGGAGCCCGACCGGGGCATCTGGGAGGTGCGGGGCCAGCCCAAGCACTTCACCTCGTCGAAGGTCATGTGCTGGGTGGCGGCCGACCGCGGCGCGTGGCTCGCCCGGTGCCGCCACGACTTCGACCTGGCGACGCGCTGGCAGGCGGCCGCCGACGAGATCCACGCCGACGTCTGCGCGCACGGGGTGACTGATAACGGAATCTTCAGGCAGCACTACGAGACCGACGCTCTCGACGCCTCGCTTCTCCTCCTCCCTCTGGTGCGCTTCCTGCCGGCCGACGACCCCAGGATCCGTGACACCGTCCTGGCCATCGCCGACGAGCTGACCGTCGACGATCTCGTCATGCGCTACCTGAGCAAGGAGACCGACGACGGCCTGTCCGGCGAGGAGGGCACCTTCACGATCTGCTCGTTCTGGCTCGTCTCGGCGCTCACCGAGATAGGGGAGCAGACCCGCGCCCGCAGGCTCTGTGAGAAGGTCCTCTCCTTCGCCAGCCCCCTGGGCCTCTACGCCGAGGAGATCGACCCCGTCACCGGGCGTCACCTGGGCAACTTCCCCCAGGCCTTCACCCATCTGGCCCTCATCAACGCGGTCATCCACATCATCCGGGCGGAACGCGAGTCGCTGCCCGGGAGGAGGCCGCGGACATCCGATCCGGAATCACTATGACCGTGCACGACGCCCCGCGCAGCAGCGACTGGGAGAGTACGCCGAGAGGCAGCTCGATCGGGTCGTCCTCCCCGCGACCGTTGACCACCACCAGGTCCGCGTGTTCGGCGGCACCGTGCAGCACCGCCGTAGCGGGCCGTGTCTCGACCGAGGTGTCCACGGCCACGCCGGGATACTTCTCCTCCCACACCGAGACGGTGTTGTAGAAGCGGGTGGCCGCCTGCCGCGTGTCGTCCATGTCCTCGGGGCACAGGCAGATCGCGGTCAGCGACGCCTGCCGCAGCCGCGCCTCCTCGAATGCCACCCCGATCCCCGAACGCTCCGGACCGGCCCCCTCCACGGCGACCACCACGCGTCCCGTGGCGGGCCGGTCCGGTTCCCTGACGACGGCCACCGGGCAGTAGGAGTGCGCGGCGAGCTGCATCGCGACCGAACCGATCTGGAGCTCCTTGAAGCCGCCCGTCCCGCGTGGTCCCACGGTGACCAGCTCCGCGGCCGACGACTCGCTCACCAGGACGACCGCGGGTGACCCCATCTCCAGCCGCTCCACCACCTCCAGCCGGGGAGCCATGCTGCGTGCCAGGCTCACTCCGGCGTTGAGCACGTGCTGGCCCATCCGCCGTACGGCCTCCAGCGTTTCGGGGGAGACGGGAGGCATGGGGTAGAGCCATTGCCAGGCGTGGCAGACGACCAGGGGAACGAACCGCGTACGGGCCTCGCTGACGCCCCACTGAAGGGCCTGCCTGCTTGCCTTCGAACCGTCGTATCCGGCGACCACAGGCCGCCCGTCGTGTGCGTACATCGCCACCACTTCCCCGTGCCCTCTGTGCCCCTCACCTCCATACTTGTCTTGTTTCGCTGGTTATGGCGAGGGGCACGCCAGGTCACGGAACTTCCTTTGACCTACGGCAGGCACGAGTGAGATCCCGCGGGCACCGCAAGACGTGTTGACCGCCCCCGTCCGGGGCCCTCAAGGGAAACGCCCTCACCGCGGGTCATACGGGCCGTGGGAGCAGGGGCTGCCCGGCGGTCAGAGCCGTTTCAGGATCCGGCGGCGACGCCAGAGCACCAGGGGCACCGCGCCGGTGAACCCGAGCAGGAGCGGGGCCTGGGCGCCGATCGCCCCGGCCGCGTTCAGCGCGGGCTGGGAGAAGGTCTCGGGGATCGGGATCGTGGTCGCGCGGGAGAACGGCCACACGATCACGAAGGCACGGCCGATCACCTGCTCGGCCGGGATCGTGCCGCCTCCCGGGTCGCCCTGGTGCTTGCGGGAGTCGTACGACACCGAACGGTGGTCGCCCATCACCCAGAGCCGGCCCTCGGGCACCGTGACCTTAAAAGTATCGCCTGACGGATCGTCACCCGGGTAGAGGTAGTCCTTCTCCTCCAGCGGGACCCCGTTGACCGTGACACGTTTCTTGACGTCGCAGCACTCCACGACGTCACCGGGAACGCCGATGACCCGTTTGATGTAGTCCTTCTCGCCGGGCACCACGCCGAAGACGGTGCCGGCCCACTGGAGGAACGCCGCGACCGGGTTGGACGGCTCCGGGATCTCGACCTCGCCCTTCCAGGAGTCGACTCCGGAGAAGACCACGACGTCACCGCGCTCGATGTCGCGGGTGTAGTAGACGAGCTTGTTGACCAGAACCCGGTCGTTGACGAGAAGCGTGTTCTCCATCGACTCCGACGGGATGTAGAACGCCTGGACGACGAAGCTTTTGATCAGCAGTGCGAGCAGCAGGGAGACCACGACCAGGAGGGGGAACTCCAGCCAGAACGAGCGCTTCTGCTTCTTGCCGCTCTTGGCCGATTGCTCGACGTCTTCCGTGACCACGTGCACCTCGTCCTCGGCGGGGCGGCGTACGCCGTAGCCCGTTCTTCACTAGCCGACGATGATGAGCCTAAATCATTCTCATCGGCGGTACCCGAGGTTGAGGTGGACGGATATCCCGATGATCTTCAGTCCGCCGCCGCGCCGACGAGGATGTGGTGATTGGTCGGAAAAATTGAGGCCGCTCGGGTGAGCGTTCGCCGGCGGGCCGCCTCACCGGGCACCTCTGGTTAGGCTCAGGAGTATGAATCGTCGCGTCATCGCCGTCATGGTGCTCATCGGGCTGATCGGAACGAGCGGCCTCGCGGTGGTCGCGTCCTGGGGGTTGTCCGGCTGAGACCCGGGGTGGTGTCCTCCGCGGTGCTCCGCGTGCGGGCGGTGCGCCGGACACGGGCGGGGGACCGGCGGGGAAACGGCCGGACGCCGCGTGGGGCGAACCTTCCGGTGATCGAAAAAGCTCTCAGGCGTTCACCATCGCGGTCGGGGCCGGGGCGGGGGCCTGCTCCTGCTGCCTCGACGGCTCCGACTCCGCGGCCGGCGGGCACGTGCAGTATCCGTTGGACACGATCATGCGCCCCCGCTGCGCTGTGTACGTGCGGGAATCGGTGGCGAGTAGAACACCTGCGCAGGTATGACACACGATGGGCTGGGAATCCACGGGACGGCTTCCTTCCTGAGGGGTGCCGTCGAACACGTGTGGGTCCGGCCGGCTGGCTGCTCCTGCCCCGATGGGAAGACGTCAATCTGCCCATGGGGTCTTTATCTTACTCGGTAGCACACGGTAGTCAGCAAATTGCTGATAGTGACAGGCGAACGCTGGTTTGCCCCTGCTGAATGTAGCCCGCCCCGTGGTGCGCACAAGCTGAAACCCGATGGGAAGCGGAGAAAAAGCTCTCGCGTTGTGAGCCCCCGCCCCGGGTCCCGCCGCCCGCCCCGGCACCGTCCCGGATCCCGCTGGGGACGGTCCCCCGCTGGGGACGGCCCTGCCGAAACCTCGCTCCGTACCGCCGGGGACGGTCCCGCCGGAACTTCGCTCCGCCCCGCCGTCCCCGGACCTTGCCGGAACCTCTCCCGCACCCCGGGCCGCTATGCCGTGGCCTTCTCCCGCACCACGGAACGGTCTCCCGCCACGGGGCGTCGCCGCAGCAGCGCGTTGGCGGCCACCGCGATGCAGACGGCGCCGAGCAGGAGGCCCCAGCTCACGTCGCTCAGGTGGTGCATGCCGCGATACATCCGGGAGTAGCCGATGCCCAGCGGGATCGCCAGGCCGACGGCCCACCACAGCACATTGAGGATCTTGTAGCGGTGGGTGTGCAGGGTCAGCACCAGCGCCAGGGCGCAGTAGAAGCCCACGGCGGCACTGGTGTGCCCCGACGGGAAGCTGGAGGTGGGCGGCGCGGGGTCGAGGTGCTGCACCGTGGGTCGTTTGCGCTCGGCGAAGACGGTGGCCAGCAGGAAGATGGCCGACTGGGAGAACACGGACAGCAGCAGGAAGAGCGACTCGTTCCAGCGCTTGAACGCCAGCCGGAAGACGATGATGAGCACCGCGGTGGCGATGATGATCGTCGGCATGTCCGACAGCTTGGTCATCTTGTCCGTGATGTCGTTCAAGAACGCCGTGCGGCCGTGGGCCAACTGCTCGTTCACCCCCTCGTCGTTCGCGATGAGGGTGGTCGTCTGCAGAACCTTGGTGATCAGTAGCCCGACGCCGACCGTCAGAGCGGCCATGAGGGCCAACGGCAGCAGGATGAGGCGGGCCACGCCCTTGAAGTCGACCGACGTTTTAGACATGGCGCCCGAGCTACCCTGAATTTTACCTTCAGAACTCCGCCGGCCGCCGTCGTGCGCGGCTCACTCCTCGGGCTGGACCCCTTCCTTGTACGGCTCGGCAGGCCGGCGCCCCTCGCCCCGGCGCCAGCTTTCGAATCCCGCGGCGGTCCCCGCGACCACCGCGACGCCCAGCGTCGTCCCCGCGACCACGTCGCTGAACCAGTGGACGCCGAGCGCGACCCGGCTGTAGGCGACGAAGACCGTGAAGGCCGTCGCGGCGGCCCAGACGGCGAATCGGAGGCCCCAGCCCTTCAGGTAGGGCAGCAGGACGAGGGCGAGGACACAGGTGCACGTCGCCACGCCCATCGCGTGCCCGGAGGGGAACGAGGCGCCCGGCGCCCACGACACCGGATCGGGCAGCACGGGCCGCGCCCGGTTGACGATGTCCTTGATCGCAAGGTTCAGCAGGCCGCTGACGGTGATCGTGACGACCGCCCAGACCGCCACGCGCCGCGATCCCCGCACCCAGAGCGAGATCGCCACCGCCACCACCAGGACACGCCAGGTCGTCGGCCCGAGCACGTCCGTGGCCACGTTGAGGAAGTGCGCGTACCCGGGCTCGGCCAGGGCCTGGGCGTGGAGCTGCCGGGCCACGCTCCTGTCGAAGTCGTTCAGCGGCCCGAACGAGGACACCACGAACACCAGCAGCAGGATGAACGGCACCGAGAACACCACCACGGCCGCCACCGCGAACGTGAGCCGCGCACCCAGGCGGCGGTCCGAATCCTGGCGATTCCGCTGACGTTGACTGAGTAGCCTGACCATCGTTCATCGCTACCCGATGACGGGTGGATATGCATAGCCCGGGAGCGGAGTTCAGGCGGCGCGGCGGTTCTCGCGCCGGGCGGTCCAGCGCAACACGTCGCAGTGGCGCCGCTCGGCCTCGGCGAGGGCGGACTCGTCGGCGTAGGCGTCGAGTACGGCCCGCAGGTACGGCATCTGCTCGGTGACGTCGGTCCACGCCTGGACGTGATCACCCGCGCCGAGTTCGATCAGCGTGTCCAGGTGCGCGGCGTAGGCCGTCCACCACTGGCGGCTCAGTTCGGCCAGGAATCCGCCCAGGCCGGCGAATTCTCGCTGGATTTCGGAGTCCCACCAGGACGGTACGGTCGTGTTACCGGTCTCCGCCATGTCGCGGAGTACGACGTGCACCATCGTGCGACGTCGGCGGGCGATGGCGGAACGTGACAAGTTGCTCATGTCTCCACCCTGCCGTCCCCGACTTGCCGATCACTTGCCGATCTATTGACAGCGTTGCAAACGCTCTGACGGGCGGTACGAGGAACCGCTTGGCCGTAGTGGCCGCGCAGCACTATCCTTTCCCATTGCTGATCATTCCGCCTTGCGTCCGCGGAGCTACCTCAACGCGGAGGAAGCCTCCCCATGGCCCAAGGCATCGGACGCTCCCGACCGGTCGATCGCTTCCTGAGCGCCCTGAGCGTCCCGAGCGTCCTGGCCGACGGGCTCCACGCCGCACGCCCCCCGATCTGTCCCGCCTCGCCGGACAGGTCTCCGAAGTCCGTGCCGTCGCCGGTGCGCGCTGGAGACCGGCTGATCGGCACCCTGAATTTCTACGACCGCGCCGGCCGCGAACGGCAGCCCGTGAAAGCCCGCAGCGGAGAACCCCGCAGCGGGCTCATGGTGACGGTTCTACGGAATCCCGTTCATAAGTCTCCTATTCCTGGGCAGTCGTAGTCAGCATGTCAAGTAATCCGGCCGACGCTGAAAGGCGCCACACATATGACGCACATCGACCCGGAAGCGCTGGTCGCAAGCCTGAGACGGCTCCAGACGACAGCTGCCGCAACAGGCATAGTCCATCAGCTTGAGCGGACTGTGGACGTCGTGGACACGCTGTTCGGTTATGCGGGTGCGGGCCTGATGTTCGCCGAGGAGGGCAAGGACCTGCGCTACCTGGTCGCCACCGATGATCGGGGGCGCAGCCTGGAGGACGCCCAACTCCACCTGGGCCAGGGGCCATGTGTGTCCGCCTACGAGGAGAACGCCCCGGTGACCTCCTCCGACGTGCAGGTGGACCCGCGCTGGCCGAAGCTCGCCGACCGCCTCCACCCCGAGGTGCGGGCGGTCGCCGGGGTGCCGGTACGGCTCGGCGGAGACCCGGTGGGCACGTTGAACGTCTACCAGTCCGAACCGTATGAGTGGGATCAGTCGGACATCCAGGCGCTCAGGTCCTACGCCGACGTGATCGAGCAGCTTCTCACCGCGGCGATGGCCGCCGAGGAGAAGAGCGCGCTGGCCGAGCAACTCCAGTACGCCCTCGACTACCGGGTGGTCATCGAGCGGGCCGTCGGCTACCTGATGGGCAAACACGACCTCACCGCGGCTCAGGCCTTCACCGGTCTGCGCAAGCAGGCCAGGGACAGCCGTCGCCGGGTGGCCGACCTCGCGGCCGAGGTGCTCGGTGAGGGGGCCGGCGAACTACGGTGAGCGCGCTCCCGCCGCGGACGGCCGGCGCGAGCCCCGCTCCGCCGGGGGACTAACCTGATCGGTGATGTATCGATTCGTGTTCACGCAGGTTCTCAGCCGCTTCGACGCGGAGGATGTGCACCATCTGACGCTCGGCGCGCTCCGCCTCCTCTCGGTGACGCCCGTGGTCAAGCGGCTCGTCCACCGCCGCCTCGCGCCGCGCGACCCCGCGCTGCGCGTGCAGGCCTTCGGCGTGCACTTCCCCGGCCCGTTCGGGCTGGCGGCGGGCTTCGACAAGGACGCCGGCTGCGTGGAGGCCATGTCCGCACTCGGCTTCAGCCACGTCGAGGTCGGCACGGTCACCGCGCACGCCCAGCCCGGCAACGCCAGACCCCGGCTGTTCCGCCTCGTCGGGGACCGGGCGATCATCAACCGGATGGGCTTCAACAACGCCGGGGCGAGCGCCGCGGCCCGGGCGCTGGCCAGGCCCCGCGGCGTCCCGGCGGTGGTCGGCGTCAACATCGGCAAGACCAAGGTCGTGCCCGAGTCGGAGGCCGTCCAGGACTATGTGGCCGGCGCCAGGGAGCTGGCGCCGCTGGCCGACTACCTGGTCGTCAACGTCAGCTCGCCGAACACTCCCGGCCTGCGCGCCCTCCAGGCGGTCGATCTCCTGCGCCCCCTGCTCGAAGCGGTCAAGGAGGTCGCCGACGGCACCCCCAGGCGGACCCCGCTGCTGGTCAAGATCGCACCCGACCTGGCCGACGACGACGTGGACGCGGTCGCCGACCTGGCCCTGGAGCTCGGGCTCGACGGCATCATCGCGACCAACACCACGATCAGCCGTGAGAGCGTCTCCAGCACCGAGGCCGGCGGTCTGTCGGGACGCCCGCTGAAGGCCCGCTCGCTGCAGGTGCTGCGCAGGCTGCGCGCCCGGGTGGGCGACCGCCTGGTGCTCGTCTCCGTCGGCGGGGTCGAGAACGTGGACGACGTCTGGGAGCGCCTGCTCGCCGGCGCCACCCTGGTCCAGGGCTACAGCGCGCTGATCTACGAGGGCCCCCTATGGGCCCACCGCATCCATCGCGGGCTGTCGCGGCGGCTCCGCCGCCACGGCGCCACCGAGCTGCGCGAGATCATCGGTCGCACCGCGACCTGAGTGCCACCCCGTGCGGGTGACGGGCCGCCGCCCTCCGTCACCCCACGCTTCTCGTGCGCCGGTGATTCACCGCCGCCACGCCGGACGGAGAGTCACAGGCTCGGCCGGGTCGAGTCCGCGAGCCGGGTCAGCTTCTCCAGGCGCTCCATGACCGCCTGCACATCGACGGCACCGGGGCGGTGGCCGCGCCTGCCGCCGCCCCGCTGCCAGGGGTGCGGCCCGGTGGTGGGGCGATACTCCACCCCCAGCGCGTCCAGGCGGCCCAGGTGCCCTTCGAGCCGGGCGGCGAATCCGGGGCGGGCCGAGCCCGACCAGGCGACCTCGGCCAGCGCGCAGCCCCGGGGCCAGGCCCGGTAGTCCACCGCCCGGCCGTCGGGCAGATACTCGCTCCAGAGCTGGAACTGCGCCCCCAGCACGCGCGCACGCTGTTCGGCGGTCCAGGACTCCGGTGCCGGGTCGAAGGCGACGACGTCCGGCAGGGTGGTCGCGTCGCCGATGGCGCGCGGCTCCTGTGCCGAGGCGGCCTCGGCGTAGTCGAAGTAGAGCGGGAAGACCGGGGTCTGCACGACGTCGTGTCCGGCCTCGGCCGCGCGCAGGGCCACTCCCGTCCCGCGCCACGGCATCACGACGGTGTCGGGCCGCAGCATGCCGCTGACGAAGGCCTCGTCCCAGACGACCGCCCGGCTGCCCCGCTCGGCGAGCACGTCCGCCAGCCGGCGCAGGAACCAGGCGTGCAGGTCGCTCGGGCCCGCCAGCCCGAGCTCCTCCTGGAACGCGACGATCTCCGGTGCGGCGGCCCAGTCGTCGAGCACGCACTCGTCCCCGCCGAGGTGCACGTACGGCGTCTCACCCAGCGCGCCGAGCAGCTCGTCGAGCACCGCGGTCAGGAAGTCGATCGTCGGAGGGAGCGGGGACAGGATCGCGGGGGAGATGCCCCAGCGGTCCAGCACGCCGAACGGCTCGGGTTCCCGGCCGCCGGTGGCCCGCGCGTCGAGAGCGGGGTAGGCCGCCAGGATCGCCGAGGCGTGTCCCGGTACGTCGATCTCGGGCACGACCGTCACCGCCCGGATGCGGGCGTAGGCGGCGATCTCGGCGAGGTCGTCCAGCGTGTAGTAGCCGCCGTGCGGCACCTCGTCGTAGACCGGGTTCGCCCCACGGGGGCTGGTGATCGTACGCGGCCGGTGGGACGCCACCTGGTGCAGCCTGGGGGCGACCCGGCTCTCGACCCGCCATCCCTGGTCGTCGACCAGGTGCAGGTGAAGCCGGTTCAGCTTGTGCACGGCCATGATGTCGATCATCCGGAGCACCTCGCGCTTGGGCATGAAGTGCCGTGCCACGTCCAGGTGCACGCCGCGCCAGGAGAAGCGCGGAGCGTCCTCCACCCGGCCGCACGGGACGGTCCAGCCGGCTCTCCCGACGGTCCGGAACGCCCCGTCGGGCAGGAGCTGCCGCAGGGTCTGACCCGCGTAGAACGCCCCGGCACGGTCCCCGGCGGTGATCCGCACGCCCTCGGCGGTCACCTCCAGCGTGTAGGCCTCCGCACCCAGTGACGCGTCCCGCTCCACCACGACCGCCCCCGCCCCCGACTCCACGGGCCGCAGGTCGAGGACGGCCAGGGCCGGCCGTACCCCGTCCACCAGGTCGGCGGGACCGGAGACGGAGGCGCCGGGGGAGAGCGCGAAGAAACCATGGGCAGACTCGACGACGGCAGGATACGGCAGCAGGTCAGTCATGCCTCAGATCATGCCAAGTCGGGTCAGACCACGCATCACTTCAGGTAGGTCTGCATCCCGTCGGCGATGCCGAGCGCCAGCTTCTGGCGGAACGCCGGCGACCGGAACTTGGCCGCGTCACCCGGGTTGCGCATGTTGCCGGACTCGATGAAGACCTTGGGAACCGTGGAGAGGTTCAATCCGCCGAGGTCGTCGCGGAAGTCCAGGGCCTTGTTGCCGATGTAGGTGGAGTACGGCAGGCCGGCGACGGATTTGACGGAGTCGCGGACGTCGATGCCGAGCTCCCTGGATTGCCCGACCACCGGGTCCACCGGTCCGCCGATCTTCTTCGGCATGATCACATGGAAGCCGTGGCCGGCCGCGGGCGCCCCGTCGGCGTGGATCGAGATCGCCGCGTCCGCTTTGGCCTTGTTGCCGATCGCCGCGCGCTGGGTGATGCACGGACCCACGCCGGAGTTGTCGGTCCTGGTCAGCTTCACCGTGGCTCCCCGCGCTTTGAGGATCTTGGCCAGGCGCTGGGAGACGTCCCAGGTGAAGGCCGCCTCGCTGTAACCGCTGTCGGTGGCGGTGCCGGTGGTGTCGCAGGCCTTGCGCTGGGTCAGGACGTCGACCAGTTTGTTGATCTTCGAGGGGTATCTGTAGTTGAGCCCGTTGTGGCCCGGGTCGATGACCACGACCTTGCCGCGCAGCGGTCCGGCCGGCACACTCCGGCCGGCCGATGGGGCGGGCGTGGCGGTCGCGGCCACCCGGGTCGCCTGAGAAGCGGCCGGTGAGGCGGCAGGCGAGGCGGGCTCGCCGTGCCGTGCCGGGTCCGCCGTGGTGCCGTTCACGGCGCCGCCGCAGGCCGCGACGCTCAGGCCGGACAGGGCAAGGGCCGCCACGAATGCTTTGCTGGTCACGCTGATCCCCCTCGAAGGAGTCCGTCAACCAACCAACCTACGTGACCCGGCCGTCGTCACCAGACGTGCTCCCCCGCCTCCAGCTTCTGCAGGAGGGAGGCGAGCTCCCTGGCGTCCTCGGCGTCCAGCCCCAGCACCACCCGTGGACGCCCCCAGGGGTGGTCGATCGAATGGGCCACATAGCTCGCCACGGACTCGGCGCCGGCATCCCCGTTTCGGCCCCGGGCGGCCCGCCAGTGCGCCCACGCCCGCTCAAGCTCGGCGGCCGCGCGCTGGGCGCATGACACCAGTTCTGGATCGCGCATCGTTACCCCCTCGTCAGACCGGAGTCAACACCGGGACTCTGCCGCCACGTCGATGGTTGACCTGGTTTTGACGAGGACTTAGGGGCCGCCTGGGCATTGTGCAACGCTCCAGGCGGGTCCCTCAGTCCTTGGCGGGGCCCGTGCTGCGCCGTACGACGAGTTCGGGGACGACCTGGCGCAGGCGCGAGGCCTTGCCGGGGTCGCCGATCCGGTCGCTGAGCAGGGCCGCGGCCGAGCGGCCCATGGCACGGCGGGGCTGGTCGACGGTGGTCAGCGAGATCGCCGAGGCCCCCGAGAGGTGCGTGTTGTCGTATCCGATCACCGAGAGGTCCTCGGGCACCCGCAGGTCCAGCTCGGCCGCCGCGGAGAGCACGCCCATGGCGACCGCGTCGTTGGAGGCGAAGATCGCGCTGGGCCGGGGGAAACGGGTGAGCAGGCTCCGTGCCGCCGCCGCGCCGCTCTCCTCGGTGCAGTCGCCCTGCTCGACCATGATGTACGGCGCCAGCGCGTGCCTGCGCATCTCGACCAGGTAGCCCTCGCAGCGGAACCGCCCGGATGAGGAGCGGGTGCCCTCGATGTGGGCGATCCTGCGGTGGCCGAGGGAGACGAGGTGGTCGATGGCCAGCCGGGCGCCCAGCTGGTCGTCGTCCGCGACGATGTCCACCCCGCCGAGATCGATGTCGCGCTCGCCCACCACGACCGTCGGCGTGTAGCCGGTGGCCTCGATGAGCGTCTCGCTGGTGGGCGCTATGCCGAGCAGGACGAGACCGTCCACCCGTAGTTCCAGGAAGGCTTCGACCGCCTCCACCTCGAAGGCCGGATCCCACTGGCTGTTGCCGATGAGAAGCCGGAGGCCGTCGCCGTGCAGGCTCTCCTGCAGGCCGTCCAGGAATTCGGCGTAGAAAGGGTTGTGCAGGTCGGCGACGAGCGCCCCGACCAGATGTGTGCGGCCTTCGACCAGGCTGCGTGCGACGGCGTTGGGCCGGTAGCCGAGCTCTCTGGCCGCCTGGAGCACGGCCTGCCGGCGGTGCTCGCTCACATGCGGTGAACCGCGCAGCACGAGCGAGACCAGTGATTTGGAGACACCGGCTCGCTCGGCCACGTTGCGGATCGTGGGCCGCGGACGTGGGCCGGGATCGTTCGGCGAGACGGGCTCGGCGAATCGGCGGCTTCGGGTGACGGTGGTGTTGACCGGCGGTCCTGACATGGCTCTCCCCCGGGATGGTGGATGGGCACCTGTCACTCAAAACGATCGAGTTCCGAATGGGGTACGGCTTCTGCCCAAGGGAACTCCGATCTTGACGACATCGCCGCCGCGATCGACTCCGATAGTGTGCGGAGTGTGGGTTCGACATCCGGAGCGGCCAAACAGGACGACCCTGTTACGGAGGGCACGCGACCGGCGCGGCGCAGGCTCAGCGTGGACCAGCGTCGTGAGGAGCTCATGGCGGCGGCTCTGGAGCTGTTCAGCAAGCAGGATGCCGAGGGTGTCTCGATCGACGACGTGGCCTCGGCCGCCGGAGCGTCGCGGGCCCTGGTCTACCACTACTTCGGTGGCAAGCAGGAACTCTACGTCGCCGCACTGAGGAGCGCCGCGGCACAACTGGAGGCGCGGCTCCGGCCTCTTGAGGGCGGCCGCCCGATCGACGAGCTCGCCACCGGGCTGGGACGTTACTTCGACTTCGTCGAGGAGCGCGCGGCGGGCTTCGCCGCACTGCTCAGGGGCGGTCCCACCAACCGCAGCGGCGAGATCGGGGAGATCGTCGACAGTGTCCGGCACCGCCTGTTCCGCCTCGTCATGAGGCAGATGAGGGTCCATGAACCCGGGCCCGTGCTCCGCATCACCCTGCGTTCGTGGATCGCGTCGGTCGAGACGGCCGGCCTCGACTGGCTGGAACACCGGGACATCGATCGGGCGGAACTCGAGGGCATGCTGGTCGGCCAGATGATGGCCCTGCTCCGGGTGGCCGCGGACCGCGATCCGCAGGCCGGGCAGCTCCTCGGTGACCTGACCGACGAGAACACGCCGTAGCGACCGGGCGCCCGAAAGAACGGCGGAAGCCATGCGGAAACGGTGCCGGGGCGGCGCCGGGCGGGCGACGCCGCTCCCCACAGACAACGCGTATGGCTTGCGCGCTCACGTGGTGAGCGCGCGCTTGTTTCCCCCTAGAAGGTCCCCGTCTTACTCAGAGCGCTGTTGCGGAATCCCCGCGAGCAGCGCGCGAACCTCGGTCTCCCGGTAGCGGCGGTGCCCACCCAGAGTGCGGATGGACGTCAACTTGCCGGCCTTCGCCCACCGCGTAACGGTCTTGGGATCGACGCGGAACATGGTTGCGACCTCCGCCGGGGTGAGCAGCGGCTCTGCCTCGGGTGTACGAGCTGACATTTGTGCGGCCTCTCCTCCATGTGGACCGGCGACAGCGATCCTGCGACTTGACGCTTGTCACGGATGTCCCCTTATGGCCCCTTGCGTGCGGCTGTTCGGGCCATATGCGGCATCACCCGATGTGACCATACAGCCACGTAGAGCGATTGGCGAGCCTTTGAGTGGCTCATCTCTCATGTGTACCTGTTGTTGTCACGCTCGGTGATTCTAGCGACACGTTTCGTGGTATCGCAGCGAAAACGGCAAACTACTCAGTTCGTAGACGTGTCGTCGGTCATCGACCGAACTACTTATGCAGGTCAGAGGGATGATTTGCGACTCAGTTTGCTGATTCGAGAAGTTGTATTGATCGCCAGCGGAGGATAACTCGCCTATACAGGGCGAAGGCCAACTCTTCCTCGCCGGTTTCCAGACCCGTCAGAGCCGCCGCGAGCTCCGCCACCGACTGGTCGCTCTGGAGCTTCTCGTCGTTCATGAGGTGGACGATGCCGCCGTAGTCGAGCTCCACCAGCGAATGCGGATGAAACTCCTCCAGCCAGCGCGCCACGTCCTCGACCTCGGTGGTCACCGCGACCGCGCCCACGTGTCTGCGGACGATCTGCAGGGCGCGGGCGCTGCGGCGCCGGGCGTGGGCCATGGACGTGACGTAGATCAGGTTACGCGTGGTGGTCGCGTCCTCCGGGGTGTCCGCCCCGTCGAGGACCAGCCAGCGCTCGTTGCCGTCGAAGGGGATGAACCACGAGGTCGGAACGTGCCATGTCGAGGTCCGGATATGGGTGCGCAGGGCGGCCGAGCCGCCACGGCGTTTGAACCTGTCGAAGTCGTCGGCCGTCTGCTCGGCGACGGAGGTCGGCACGAACCGCTCCATCAGCCGTTGCGGAGTCGCCCCGCGGAAGCGCGAGAAGGCCAGCCACGATCTCAGCCTGCTCTGCCAGGGGCAGACGTAGAGGACGCCCTCCACGCGCCTGAGATAGGCGTTGGGGCTCTCCTGGGCGGGTGCGGGGGTGGGAGGAACCCCCAGGAGGCGGCGGACCGCCTCGCCGTGCTCGGCGTGGAGCGCGCTCGCGCGGCGGGGCCGGTCGACGGTCTCGGCGTAGGCGGCCCACGAGACGCGTTCCGGCGGGGTGAACGCGGTCAGTGGTTCATAGACGCGGAGGTACGCGGCATAGGGCAGCACGTCCGCATCGTGTCACGAAGAACCCGTCGCTGTCCGGTATCGACCACGTGACGGCCGGTGTGACGCCTGCCGCGTCCCGGGCGTCACGAGACCGGAGAACCAGCCATGACCTCCGTCAATCCACTCAAAGTTGTGGTTACGCTGATAGTGATCTCCGCCGCGACGGAGCGGCGGACCGGACGACCGGGAGTCACCACAGTGACCGACGTCTTCGGGCTGTCCCACAAGGACATCAGCCCCGCAAGCGGCCAGACGAAACACGAGCAGGTCGTCTTCTGCTCCGATGAGCGCAGCGGCCTCCACGCGATCATCGCGATCTACAACACCGCCCTCGGCCCAGGCCTCGGGGGCACCAGGTTCTACCCCTACGAGAGCGAGCAGGCGGCGCTGGCCGACGTGCTCAACCTCTCTCGGGCGATGGCCTACAAGAACGCCCTGGCCGGGCTCGACCTCGGCGGTGGCAAGGCCGTCATCATCGGCGACCCGGCGACGGACAAGAGCGAGGCGCTGCTGCGCGCCTACGGCCGGTTCGTGCAGTCGCTGGGGGGCCGCTACTTCACCGCGTGCGACGTGGGCACCTACAGCGAGGACATGGACATCGTGGCCCGTGAGAGCTCGTACGTGACCGGCCGCACGGTGGCCCACGGCGGCGCGGGCGACTCGTCGATCCTGACCGCCTATGGCGTGTTCCAGGGCATGCGGGCCGCGGCCGAGCACGCCTACGGCGCACCGGTGCTGCGTGGCCGGCGGGTCGGGGTCGAGGGCGTGGGCAAGGTGGGTCACCGGCTGGTCGACCATCTCGTCGAGGACGGTGCCGAGGTGGTGATCTGCGACGTCAGCGAGCAGGCGGTCGAGCGGGTCCGGCGGCGTCACCCCGGCGTCGAGGTCGTCGCCGACCAGCGGGAGCTGACCGCGGCCGACATCGACGTCTACGCGCCGTGCGCGCTCGGCGGGGCGCTGGACGACGACACGGTCGCCCGGCTGCGCGCCGCGATCGTCTGCGGCGGGGCGAACAACCAGCTGGCCCACCCGGGGGTGGAGAAGGAGCTCGCCGACCGCGGGATCCTCTACGCGCCCGACTACGTGGTCAACTCCGGCGGCGTCATCCAGGTCGCGGACGAGATCGGCGGGTTCAACATGGAGCGGGCCAAGGCAAAGGCGACCCAGATCTACGACACGACTCTCAAGATTTTTGCCACGGCGGCGGAGGATGGCGTCCCCCCGGCTGTCGCAGCCGATAGGCTAGCTGAGCGCAGAATGTCGGAAGTCGGGCGAATTAGGGGCATTTGGCTAGGCGCCTAGCCCCTCACGCCCATACGGCGTACCGAGCCGGGCGTAAAACAGGTACGGTTGTAGTCGAACGAGAGCTGATGCCTAAGTCAGGTGGCGTCAGTGGGTGGTGCGTTAGCGACGAGGGGTCGGGCACGACCCCACACGAGGGGGTCGAGCCAATGGGGCGCGGCCGAGCAAAGGCCAAGCAGGTCAAGGTTGCTCGCCAGCTGAAGTACAACAGCGGTGGCACTGATCTTGAGCGTCTTCGCGACGAGCTCGGAGTCAGAGATGACTCCAACCACGATGACGACGCCAACGACGCCTACGATGAGCTGGCGGATCGGTATGCCGATTACGCCGATGACTTCGGTTCTGGTGACAAACCGGACGAAGGTGCGTCCGGCCGCCGTTAGGCGAGCTTCAGGTTGAGTGTGAGCGGGACACCCGGTGGTCAACGACCACCGGGTGTTTTCTCCGTATGTGTCGGTTCAGCTCAGCGCTCCGGTGGTCCGGGGCGCTTTTCGTCGTCCCGTACTCGTGATTCCCGGTGTACGGCGGGGCGCCGACGGTGGCCGGCGCCCCCACGCCTCAGCGGTAACGCGCCTCACCGGTGCCGGGGACGACCTCGCCGAGCACCCAGGCCGGAAGGCCACGCTCCTTGAGCAGGGCCAGCGCCCCGTCGACGGCGTCCGCCGCGACGATCGCCGCCATGCCCACACCCAGGTTGAAGGTGCGGTCCATGTCGGCCTGTGCCACCTTGCCGTGTCCCGCCAGCAGTTCGAAGACGGCGGGCGGGGTCCAGGACGAACGGTCCAGCAGCGCGTCCAGCGTCGGCGGCAGCGAGCGGGACAGGTTGCCCGCGAGACCTCCGCCGGTGATGTGCGCGTACGCGTGGACGTCGGCCGAGCGGGCCAGCTCCAGGCAGTCCAGGGAGTAGATCCGGGTCGGCTCCAGCAACTCCTCGCCCAGTGACCGGCCGAGCTCGGCGAACTCGGCCTCCAGGGAGAGCCCGGCGAGCTTGATGATGTGCCGGACCAGCGAGTAGCCGTTGGAGTGCACGCCGGAGGAGGCCAGCGCCAGCACCACGTCGCCCGCACGGACCCGGTCCCGGCCGAGCATCGTGTCGGCCTCCACCACACCGGTGGCGGCACCCGCGAGGTCGTACTCGTCGGCGCCCATGGCTCCGGGGTGCTCGGCCGTCTCGCCGCCGATCAGGGCACAGCCCGCCAGGCGGCAGCCCTCGGCGACACCGCCCACGATCTCGGCGATCCGCTCCGGGACGACCTTCCCGCAGGCGATGTAGTCGGTCATGAACAGCGGTTCGGCGCCGCAGACCACCAGGTCGTCCACGACCATGCCGACCAGGTCGACGCCGATCGTGTCGTGCTTGCCGAGTGCCTGCGCCAGCATGACCTTGGTGCCGACCCCGTCGGTCGAGGTCGTCAGCAGCGGTCGCCGGTAGCCCAGCAGGGCCGAGGCGTCGAAGAGGCCGGCGAAGCCGCTGGCGTCGTCGACCACCTCGGGCCGCCGGGACCGCGCGACCTTCGACTTCATCAGCTCGACGGCGCGCTCACCGGCGTCGATGTCAACGCCGGCGGCGGCGTAGCTCGTCATGCGTCCTCCCTCTCAGGTCGCACGACCGAGGAGCCGCGCTCGGTCGCGGCTCCGCCGTCCTGCCTGCCGTCCCGGTTCACAGCTTGCCCTCCAGGACGTATTTGCCGACGTTGTCGCGGTCGATGGCGATGGGATACACGCCGTCGAAGCAGGCGCGGCAGAGCCGTTCGGCCGGGATGGTGGTGGCCTCGGTCAGGCCCTCCAGCGAGATGTACCCGAGGGAGTCGGCGCCGAGGGAGGCACGGATCTCCTCCACACTGAGCGAACCGGCGATCAGCTCGGCACGGGTGGCGAAATCGATGCCGTAGAAGCACGGCCAGGAGACCGGCGGAGAGGAGATCCGGACATGGACCTCGCGTGCGCCGGCCTCGCGCAGCATCTTGACGATCGCCCGCTGGGTGTTGCCTCGCACGATCGAGTCGTCCACCACGACCAGGCGCTTGCCCGCGACGACTTCCTTCAGCGGGTTGAGCTTGAGCCGGATGCCGAGCTGGCGGATCGTCTGGGACGGCTGGATGAAGGTGCGGCCGACATAGGAGTTCTTGACCAGGCCCTGGCCGTACGGGATCCCGCTCTCCTCGGCGTAACCGACGGCGGCGGGGGTGCCCGACTCGGGCGTCGGGATGACCAGGTCGGCCTCGACCGGGTGTTCGCGGGCCAGGACCCGGCCGACCTCGACGCGGGTGGTCTGCACGCCGCGCCCGGCGATCGTGGTGTCGGGCCGGGCCAGGTAGACGTATTCGAACAGGCAGCCCTTGGGCTCGGCCAGTGCGAACCGGCGGGACTGCACGCCCCGCTCGTCGATGGTGATCAGCTCGCCGGGCTCGATCTCGCGGACGAACGTGGCGCCCACGATGTCGAGGGCGGCGGTCTCGGATGCGACCGCCCAGCCGCGCTCCAGCCGCCCGAGGACCAGCGGGCGGATGCCCTGCGGGTCACGGGCCGCGTACAGCGTCTTCTCGTCCATGAAGACCAGCGAGTAGGCGCCCTTGACCTGGGGCAGCAGCTCCGCGGCGGCGTCGTCGATGGACTGGCTGCGGTCCTGGGCCAGCAGCGACGTCAACACCTCGGTGTCGGTGGTCGCCCTGGTCGCGCCCGGGGCCAGCCGCTGGGCCAGCTCCGGAGTGTTGATCAGGTTTCCGTTGTGGGCGAGCGCGAGCCCGCCGTCCTCGGTCGAGCTCAGCGTCGGCTGGGCGTTCTCCCAGACACTCGATCCGGTGGTCGAGTAGCGGCAGTGACCGATGGCCAGGTGGCCGCGGAGAGTACCGAGCACCGACTCGTCGAAGACCTGGGCGACGAGGCCCATGTCCTTGTAGACGAGAATCCGGCTGCCTTCACTGACCGCGATACCCGCGGATTCCTGACCGCGGTGTTGTAACGCGTACAGCCCGTAGTAGGTGAGTTTGGAGACTTCCTCCCCCGGTGCCCAGACGCCGAAGACGCCACATGCGTCCTTCGGGGGCTGGTCATGGGGGTCAAGGTCATGGCTCAGATGGCCGTCGCCCTTCAGCACATGCCTCAGTCTAGGTCGGCTTCCTCATTGCTCGTACCTCGGGGGGCGGGTCTGAGGGCTGTGTTCCCTGTTGCCGAACAATCGTTGGTCTTTTGCCGTGTCGGCCTGTTTTATCGCAAAGGAGCGGGGGAACCTGAGGTATCCGGCATGCCTACGCGTCGGGAGAGTGGACGTGACAACACCTGAGGACCCCAACCAGCCCGATCCGCGGCGGGATTCGCGAGACCGGCGATCCGAGCCGGAGGGGCCGGACCAGCAGCCCTCTGACGGTCCGGAAGAGACCTCCGTTCCGGACGAGCCGGCCGTTTTCCGTCCCGAGGACCCCTCCACCTGGTCGGCCCCCGACCCCGCTCCCGCACGTCCTCCGTCGGAGCCCACGCCCGGAGAGCCGTCGTCCACGCAGCCGCCGGTGGAGCCGGAGGAACCGGAGAGAACGGCTCCGCGGCTTCCCGACCCCGACCGGCCCGGTGAGCCCCCGGAATGGCCGCCGATCTCCACGCCGCGCGAACCGCAGGTTCCGGCGCACCCGGATGTGCCCTCCGCGCCGGAGGTTCCCCAGCCGGTCCAGGCGGACCCGGGCGACGCAGGTCCGGATGATGCGGGTTCAGGCGGAGCAGCCCGCGAGGGTACGGCCCGTGAGGGTACGGCCCGCGACGGCGCAGACCGTGACGGTACGGCCCGCGACGGTACGGCCCGCGACGGCGTAGACCGTGACGGCACTGACGCGTCCCCGGGCGCCCAGGATGCCGGATCTCAGCCCTCCTATCCGGTTCCCGGCGCCCCGCCGCCCGCCTACCCGGGCTGGGAGAGCGCCTCCGAAACGCCGTCCTCGAAGGACGACGAGGACGTCACCGGTGTGCCCCCCGCTGCCACCCAGCCTTCGCGCTACGAGCCGCCGAGCCCGTCCGGTGCTCAGCCGCCGTCCTATGAGCCGCCGGCCTCGCCTGAGGCACGGCACCAGACCTCCGGGCAGTCCGAAGGCGTCCAGCCGACCGCGCCGACCGTGCCGGGTGGCCCGTACGGCGGCCCCGCCCCGGGTGTCCACCGGGGCCTCTCCGGCGACGACCTCTCCACCGAGACCTCTCCCGGCACGGGTTCCTACGGGGCTTCCCACGGCGGCGATGTGCCCGAGGGCCGACCGGACGAGCCCTCCCAGCAGCCACCGCCCTACCCGCCGCAGGGCGGCCCGGCCTACCCGTCAGGCGGCACGCCCTACCCGCCGCAGGGTGGCCCCGCCTACCCGTCAGGCCAGCCGTACCAGGGGCAGCCTCCGCCCTATCCGGGCTACCCGGGCGGCACGCCGTACCCGGCGCCTCCGACGGGCGACTGGTCGCGCAGGCAGGGTGGAGGTCTCGGCACCACCGCGCTCGTGCTCGGCATCGTGAGCCTCTTCCTGCTCGTCGTGTGCGGTATCGGCGTGCTGACGGCCGTAGTAGGACTGGTCATCGGCATCATCGCGGTCGCCAAGAACTCCAACCGTGGCCGCGCCTGGGTGGGCATCGTGCTGAGCGCTCTGGCTCTGATCATCGCCGTGGTGTTGCTGAGCTGGCTTTACAGCAGGATCGGCGACTGCGCCAACCTGCCGACCGAACTCCAGCAGCGCTGCATCGAGGAGAGGCTGGGCGTACAGGTCCGGACCAACCCCTGACGCCACGGGAAGAAGCCTGCGGTCATCAGACCCGTGCCCCGGACGTCGGGCTCCGGACGTCGAGTTCCAAGCTCCGGGCTCTGGGAGTCGGGCTCCAAGCTCCGGGCTCCGGATGTCGGGCTCCGGATGTCGGGCCCGGTCGGTCGCGACCGCCGATCACCGGCCGTCGGGTCGCGGACGCCCGGTAGCGGGTCTCCACGGCCCGGCGGACACCGGGTCTACGGGACCGGCAGGTGGTCGGACAGGTCGGCCCGGGCCCCGCTCGCGGTGACCTTTCCCGCCGCCACCGCCTCGGCCCATGTCAGCCGTCCGGTGGCCAGCTCCAGCCAGGTCCGGCCGTCGGTCTCCACCACGTTCGGCGGGGTGCCCCGCGTGTGCCGGGGGCCTTCCACGCACTGCACCGCCGCATATGGAGGGACCCGCACCTCGACGGTCCGTCCGGGAGCCGCCGTCGCCAACCGGTCCAGCAGGTGTCGTACGGCGAAACGCGCGATCTCCCGCTCCGGCCGGACCTGCCGCTCATAGGCCCGCAACACCACCGGCACGCATGCCGCCAGCAGTGCCGGAAGGTCTCCGGGGCCGTCGTAGGACGGTTCGTCGAGGGCGGTCAACTGGGCGTCCAGGGCGGCGCGGACCTTGGCGGGATCAGGCTTGTGAGGCGGCACGCCTTCATCATGCCCCTTCGGGGCCCGCTCTCGGCCGCGGCGGACGGTACCCCGGCGGGTGCCCGCCCTCCGGAACACCGGCGGGGGCGGGCGGCGCAGGCCTTGCCGCGACGGGTGCGGCCGACGTCTCCCACCCTTTCAGGCCGCCGGTACGGCGAGGCGTTCGCCGGTGGTCTCCGCGCTGCCGGGGTCCTGCGCAGCTGCGGGGGAACGCAGGGAGAAGAGGCTGACCGGTACGCCCACCAGCACGATGACCGCGGCGATGACCAGGGTGAACTGGTAGGCCTCCAGGAAGGCCGTCAGCGGCCTGGCGCCGTCCTGGAGGATCGAGCTCTGCCTGCCGCTGAGGATCGCCCCGAGGACGGTGACCCCGAGCAGGCCGAAGATCTCCCGTGAGATGTTCAGCACGCCCGAGGCCACCCCGGTGCGGCCGGTGGGGAGCGTGCCGAGGATGGCCGTGGTGAGGGGCACGAGCATCCCGCCGCCCAGTCCGTAGGCCAGGAACCACGGCAGCAGGTCACCGAACGAGCCGTCCTGCCCGATGAAGGAGATCCCGAACACCGCCACGGCCATCAGCAGGAGCCCGGCGGCCACGGTCCGCGCGGTTCCCAGAGCCCGGCTGATCCGCTGGGCGACGGCCGCGGTCACAGCCATCACCAGCGCCATCGGCACGAACGAGAGCCCGGCCTCCGTCGGTGAGAAGCCCAGTGCGTTCTGCAGGTACAGCGCGGTGAAGAAGTAGATCCCGAAGACCCCGAACGACCACAGCCCCATCGACAGCAGACCTCCGCTGAACACCCGGGACCGGAACAGCGACAGGTCGATCATCGGCTCGTGGCTCCTGGTCTCGATCACCGCGAACGCCGCCGCGAACGCCGCAGCCAGGCCGAACGAGACCAGGATCTCCGGTGAGGTCCACCCGGCCCCGTCGCCCTCGATGAGCGCGTAGGTCAGCGCGGACAGCGCCAGGCCCGACGTCACCAGGCCGGGAACGTCCAGGCTGTGCCGTACGCGGTCCTGCGGGGTCACCCGGATCGCCCACAGGCCGAGCCCGAGGGTCACGACCCCGATCGGCACGTTGATCAGGTAGATCCACCCCCAGTGCCACCGCTCACTGATGAGTCCGCCGGTCAGCGGGCCGAGGGCCAGGGCCAGCGCGCCGACCGCGCTCCACAGTCCGACCGCGGTCGCCCGCTCCCGGGGGTCGGGGAAGATCGAGGTGAGCAGGGCGAGCGCGGTGGGCGCGAGAAACGCGGCGCCGACGCCCTGGAGCGCCCGAGCGGCGATCAGGCCCGTGCCGTCCGTGGCCAGCCCGGCGGCGAACGACGCCGCGGTGAACACACCGAGCCCGATCATGAAGATCCGCCGCCGTCCGAAGACGTCCGCCAGGCGTCCGCCGGTCAGCATCAGCCCGGCGAAGACCAGGATGTAACCGCTCACGATCCATTCCAGGCCCGAGATGCCCAACCCGAGGTCCCGCTGGATCGTCGGCAGCGCGACGTTGACCACGTTGTTGTCCAGGTACGTCATGAAGGTGGCCAGTGAGATCGCTCCCAATGCCCACCATCTGCGGTTGTCCGTCACAGCCCCTCCTCTACGTCGTACATGTACGGCGTACATGTACGACGTAGAGTTGAACGTGTACGGCGTATAGTTGTCAAGCGTGATGGGAAAACTGACGCGTGAGGCCGTCGTCGAGCAGGCGCTGGAGATCGGCTCGGCCGAGGGGCTCCAGGCGGTGACCATCCGGCGGCTCGCCCAGGAGCTGGGGGTCACCCCGATGGCGCTGTACTGGCACTTCAAGAACAAGGAGCAACTGCTCGTCGGCATGGCGGACCACCTGATCGAGGGGTTCGTGATCGCCGATGACCACGCCAGGCCGTGGCAGGAGCAGCTCCGCGAGCTCGTCACCGGCCTGGTCAGGGTGCTGCGCCACTACCCGTGCGCGGCGGCCGTGCTGGAGGAGGTGGACCAGATGACCGTGCCGAACTTCCTGCGGGTGTGGGACACCGCGCTCGGCCTGGCCAAGCAGGCGGGGTTCTCCTACGAGGAGAACTGCCTGATCTCCAATTACCTGCTTCGGGGGGCGATCGCCCTGGCCGCCGCCGGCCCGATGAACCGCCGTCCGAGTGCGACGAGCGAGGAGGGGGCCGCCTGCCTGCGCGTCAAGCGCGCCACCCTCCAGTCGCTGCCGCCGGACGTCTACCCGCACATCGTGGAGATGGCGGGCCCTCTCGTCGACGGCGGCACGACCGAGCTCTACGACACTTTCGGCATCGACATCCTGATGACCGGCATCGAGACCATGGCGGCCCGCCTCCACGTGGACTGACCTCGGCCGGAACGGCCGTGTGCGAACAGGTGCCGGGCATCCGTGACCCGGCGCGTCCGGCGGTGTCCGCCTGGTCCCGGTGGCTCGTCTTGGGGGCCGGACCCTCACCGGGACGGGTTCGGGGAGAGGTCTCGCCCAGGATCGTCGGGGAGGCGGTCAGCCCTTCTTTCGATGGCGACGGCGCGAGGTGGACAGCAGGATCAGGCAGGCGCCGACCAGCACGGCCCCCGCTCCCGCCAGCGCCTGGACCGCCAGACGACGGCCGTCGATCCCGGTGAACGGCAGGCTGGCATCCCCGGTCGGTGCGGGACCTACGGGGCCGGGGCCGATGTTCCCGAAGTCCACGGGTTCGGAGCCTTCGAAATCGCTCCCGAAGTCCACGGGGTCGGAGTCTTCGGAATCGGCGTTCCCGGGTCCGTGGTGCTTGGGTCGGGGGTGCCCGGAACCGGGGTCGGCGGGTTCGGTGTCCCCCAGACCGGCCCCGACGCCGGCCTCGGCGCCGGCCTCGATGTCCCCGATTTTGGTTTCGACACCGGCCTCGATGTCATCAAGGAGATCGTCCCCGACGCCGGCGTTGATGTCCCCGAACCAGATCGGCCAGCGGTTGGTCGGTGTCGGTGCCGGTGTCGGTGCGGGGAGCACCCGGAACGAGGCCTCGGTGGACGCCGAGGAGTCGTCCGCCCCTCGGTCCGCACCGTTTCTGTCCGCACCGTTGCCGATGGGGCGTGCCCAGCTGGCCGAGGGACCACTGTCGGCGCGTGCCCCGGCGCCGAAAGAGCCAGACAGAAAGGGCATAAATATCCATAAAGTAAGAAAAACAAGTATTCGCCGACTTTGCATGGTACCCCCCGGAAAAGCATTTATTTGGCGGCTGGTTTCATTAATTCTCGCCGAGTCGCCATTTACACCTATCCAGCGATCAGTATCTTCCTAATTCACATTCATTGCTTGCCGTCCTCCAGGCCACGGTCCACGAGCGTGTGTGCCGGTCCGAGGCCCTTGGGGTGTTCTGGTGGGAGGAAGGACTCATGCGTGGTGGCCGCCGGGAAATCGCCCGCCCGCAGAGTACGGCGCGGGCGGGCCAGCAGCGCGGAAACGGCGCCGCAGAGGGCGATGGCGCACAGGACGGCATAAGTGGTGCGGAAGCCATTCATGAGCTGGTCCACGGCGACGGGAGACAGGCGGGAGAGGGTGCCCGCGTATACCTGGTCGCGTAGTCCGGCGCCGACCGAGCCGGTGACGACGCTCAGGGTGAGGGCGACGCTGAGCACGATCCCGACATTCATGATCATGAGCCGGAAGCCGTTCACCACGCCGAGACTCCCGGCGGGCAGGGCGGCCATGACCTGGGTGGTGTTGCCGGTGAGGAAGGTACCGCTGCCACAGCCGCACAGGAACAGGCCCACCCCGACGACCCCGTACGGCGTCGCGGGATCGGTGTTCAGCATCAGGACGCCGAGCCCCGCCGTACTCAGCAGTGAGCCTCCGACGGACAGCGTGTAAGGGGAGACCCGGCGTCCGAGCGAGCCCGCGACCGGCGAGGCCAGGGCCATGCCGACCGGGACGGGCAGCACGCCCAGGGCGGCCGTGACGGCGTCGACGCCCCGGGCCGCCTGGAAGTAGAGGGCGACGAGCAGGATCAGCGCCGCGCGGGCCAGCGCGTTGCAGAACGAGGCGAGGTTGGCGAAGGCGAGCATGCGCTCTCCGAAGAGCCGCACGTTGAGTACGGGATGCGACGCCCGCCGCTCCACGACGGCCAGAACCGGGATCAGGACCGCGCAGACGGAGGCGCCGACGATCACGACGGGGCTGGACACGCCCCGCGACCCCGCCTCGGACAGCGTGATGAGCGCGGCCGACAGCACGGCGAAGACGAGCAGGTTGCCGAGCGCGTCCACCGGCTCGCGCGGCCTGCGGGTGACGCGGCGGAGGGTGAACGCTCCCCAGAGGAGGGCGACCAGGCCGGCGGGCACGTTCATCCAGAAGATCCACTGCCAGCCGGCGGTCTCTGCAATGAGGCCGCCCAGGGTGGGGCCGGCGAGCTGGGCGACCGACAGGGTGCCGATGTAGACGCCCATGCCCTGGCTGAGGCGGTCCGGAGGGAAGGCGTCGGCGATGATCACTGTCCCGTTGGCCAGGATCATCGCGGCTCCGACGGCCTGCACCGCCCGCATCGCGATCAGGGACCAGACCCCCGGCGACAGCCCCGCCAGCAGCGACCCCATCGTGAAGAGGGCGAATCCCGCCAGGTAGACCTCCCTGCGACCGAGCAGGTCGGCCACCCGGCCGAAGAACACCAGGGTTGCGGTGTTGACGAGCAGGAAGGCCAGCAGGATCCAGCCGGCGGCGAACGCGTCCGCGCCGAAGTGCCTGACGACCGAGGGAAGCGCCACGTTCAGCGTGCTTCCCGAGATGCCGATCAGCACCAGGCCGAGACTGGTGACGGAGCAGACCCGCCACGCGTAGCGGAGTTTCGACAGGTACTCGGGGGAGCCGGGCAGGTCCTGGGGGATTGAGACCATGCGTCCCAGTCTGACGTACGCCGTACTTGTGCCTGCGGGGAGATCGTCCGCGCGGTGTCAGCGGGCCCGTCTGCGGAGGCCCTCCATATCGTGGACGATCACGCGGCGACGTCCCGTCTCGATCAGTCCGCGGTCCCGGAGCGAACGCAGCGCCTTGCTGACCGCCTCGCGTGAGGCACCGGTCCAGCCGGCCAGTTCGTCCTGGGAGAGGGGGAGCGCCACCCGTACCCCGCCGTTGACCGGCTCGCCGTACCGCTCGGCCAGCTCGACCAGCCGGGTCGCCACCCGGCCCGTGGTGTCGAACGCTCCGTACTCGATCCGCTTGCGGTCGGAGTCGCGCATCTTGCCGATCAACATCTGCATGAGCAGCACCGCGACCCGGCCGTTCTCCCGCAGGTAGCCGGGGAAGTCGCGGATCGTGATGCCCTCGACCGGCTCCAGCGCGGTGACCGTGGCAGACCTCGGCAGGCCGTCGAGCACGGCGAACTCGCCGAGCAGCGCGCCCGGTCCGCGCACCGCGAGGACCACCTCGATCCCGGCGGCGGTGTGCGAGGAGACCTTGACACGACCGGAGGTCAGCAGGAGCACCCACTCGGCGGTGTCGCCCTCGGTGCACACCGCCGCGCCGCGATCCCAGCGCCGGGGGCGCCCCGCCGCGTGCAGCGCGGCGACCTCATCGGCGTTGAGCAAGGTGACGAACTCGCCCGGTTCGGGGGTGGGACTCACGGTGCCTCCTGGCGACGTCGGGGGTGCCTACGGGGTTCCGGCGGGGATGGATCTTCTGTGGAAGGCCGGGCGGCACAACGGGGGATGGATCTTCTACGGAAGGCCGGACAGCACATATGCGCGGACAGGCTCTTCCTTGCCCTTGAGCGCGAGGTCGCCCAGGGGGCGGACCGTGGGAGGGGGGATGATCTGGTCAAAGGTGCTCTGGCCGATCACGACGGTACCGGGTTCGGCGACGCCCTCCAGCCGGGCGGCCACGTTCACGCAGTCGCCCATCGCGTTGAAGCCGCGCAGCTCGGGACTGCCGATGTTGCCGACCAGCGCGAGCCCGGTGTTGATCCCGATCCTGAACCGGGGGTAGCCCGCCGTCCCGGCCGCGATCTCCTCGGCCGCCTCCTGCATGGCCAGGGCCGCCCGTGCCGCGGCGGCGGCGTGGTCGGCCTGCCGGGCGGGGGCGTTGAACAGCGCCAGGAGCGCGTCTCCGACGAACTGCACGATCGTGCCGCCGTTGCTGAGGATGATGGGCACGGCCGCCGTGTGGTAGCGGTTCAGCATCTCCACGATCTCCCCGGGAGCGGCCCGTTCGGAGAAGCTCGTGAAGCCCTTCAGGTCGGCGAAGAGCGCGGTCAGCTCGACCAGTTCGCCGCCGAGCGCCGCCGTCCGCGGGTCGGCCAGCAGGGAGTTGGCCACGTCCGGAGACATGTACTGCCGGAACAGGGTCGACAGCTCCTGGTAGAGCCGGGCGTTCTCCAGGGAGATGGACAGCTGGCTCGCCAGCGTGGCGGCGAGCGCCGCGTCCTGCGCGGTCCTGCCCACCGGCACCTCCAGCGCGCCGGCGAGTCGGCCTTTCACGGTCAGCGGGTGGACGATCGTGCTCTCCAGGCGGACGGGCTGGTTGCCCGGAAAGTCCCGGGGACCGTACTCTCTGGCACCCATGGCGACACGCCCGTCCGCCACCAGCGTGATGCGCACGTCTCCGTACGCCTGCCGTACCCGGTCCAGGGCCAGGGTCAGCAGTTCGCGCTCGGGCAGCCCGACGCGGGTCTGGTTGCCCGTGTCCACCAGCGCGGCGAGCCGTTCGGACAGCTCCCGTTCGCCGGCCAGTGCCGCACCGGCCCGGTCGAGCACCGCCGCCTGCCCCTCGGTGAGCCCGAACTTGCCGGCCAGCCTGGTCGCGACCGGGACCCTGGACTCGGCCCGGCTCCGGAGGTGGCCGACGAGCTCCTCCAGCGCCTCCTCGTACTCGGCTCTGATCTTCCGGACGGTCGCCGACAGCGCGACCGAGTCGAACAGCCCCGCGCTGCTGCCCTCCCGCCGGAACTGCAGGTGGGCGCTGTAGGCGACGAACACGAAGGCCAGGGTCAGCAGCAGGTGCCACAACCACCACGACAGGTGCCAGTTGTGGCGGTACATTCCGGCGATCATCGCCTCGGCGAGCAGTGCGTACGCGGTGACCAGGCTGATCAGCATGGCCGCCGGCCGGCTGCGGTGGAGCCGGAACATCATCGCGGTCGCCGCCGCGTACAGGACGACCCCGACGGGCTCGAACCCGCCGAGACCGGCGCCCAGCGGGGGAGACGGGTCGCTCAGCGCGGTGAAGCCCGGCACCAGCGAGGCGAGCCCCCAGCCGACGAGCACCAGGACGAGCCCGCCGCGCAGCCAGATCTGCGATCTCAGTACGGCCCGGGCCGCCCGCTCGTTCAGCGGCAGGGCCGAGACGGCCGCGAAGACCGAGGCGATGAGCAGGCCGATCGGCTGGGAGAGGTCGAACCCGTAGCTTCCCTTCGGAAGGATGATCTGCGGCGTGGCCAGACCGTGCAGCAGGAAGAACCCCGCGCTGCTGAGGAAGACCAGCGAGACCAGGAGCAGCCGGGCGTCGGCCCGGCGCGCGGACGCCTGACCGATCATGGCGCCCAGCACCACGTTGATCCCCGCCACGGCGATGATCAGCAGGAAATGGCCGAAGTTGTCGTGCCACTCGATGTTCAGGTCGTCGTGGTTGGCCAGCAGCAGCCAGAGTCCCAGCATCGGCAGGGCGAGATGGATCACCCAGACCACCGTGCGCACCGGCTGGGTCGCCGGAGGCAGGTAGGGACCGGTCCGGGGCTGTCCCTGGATTGGTGCGCTCACGAGGTCGTTCGCCGGCACGGGTGGCCTCCGTGTGATGGGAACCCGCGACGGGCCCCCTGCTGTGTCCGCCCACGCCCACCGGGCGAGGCCCTCGAACGGTCCGATTATCGCCCACCTCGCCGACCTGGCCAGGACATCGTCCGAACTCAAACTGTGATGTTCTGCGTGGCAACCATTAGAACGGTCCAAACGTGAAACACCCGACTCACAGAACACGCCAGATTCCTGGTGTCGCAGAAAGGAAGCCCCGTGGCTTTCACGTTGCCGGGTGGACGCACGATCGCCGTCGTGGCCGTCGGAGTATTGGCTGGAACCCTGTTCACGACAGGCGGCAGCGCCGTCGCGTCGTCGGCCGGTGCGGACGTTCACGCGTGCGTCAACAAGAAGACGCGCTATGCGCGGATCGTCAACCCGACGACCGTGTGCAGGACGACCGAGATCCGGGTGACCTGGGGGGACGGCAACTCCCAGCCCCAGGGCGTCAACACCGCCGGACCGCAGGGCCCCGCAGGCAGGACGGGCGCCCAGGGGCCTGCCGGTCCGAAGGGCGAGCAGGGTTTCCGGGGCGCTCCCGGCCGGAACGGCAGGGACGGTGCCGCCGGTCCGAAGGGTGAGCCGGGTCTGCGTGGCGCTCCCGGTCAGGACGGCGCCAAGGGTGAGGCCGGCGCGCAGGGTCCTGCCGGACCCGCCGGTCCGAAGGGTGAGCAGGGCCTGCGTGGCGCTCCCGGTCAGGACGGTAAAGACGGTGCCGCCGGTCCGAAGGGCGAGCCGGGTACCGGCGGCAGCGTGAAGATCGGCTCCGATTCGGAGTCCTTCAGCTTCTCGGGCGACGGCACCAAGCAGGTCTCCTGCGGCAGCGGCGAGGTCGCCACCGGTGGTGGCTACAGCCTGTCCCAGGTCAAGGGCAACGTTCTCGTCACGGCTTCCGCACCCACCTTCTCCGGAAAGAAGCCGAGCGGCTGGACCGTCTCCATCGACGTGAATTCCAACTCCGGAAACGGCGTCGCGGCCAACTCCGCACCGACCTCCTCGCCCAGCGCCACCCCGAACGCGAACAACCAACTCACCACCGGCGGCCAGAGCGGTTCCAGGATCACCGGCACCGTCTATGTGATCTGCGCCGCCGCCTGACCCGTCCGAAGGAACGGAGACGGCCGGATGAGCGACGGAGCCCGGGGGTTTCCACTGCTCAACGGACATCCTTCCGGGCGACCGGCGGTGAAGTAGGAAACCTCACGGGTAACCGTGGGAACCCCCTCCTTTCCGGGAGGGGAGGTCAACCACCGGCGTTGACGACGTGACTCACCTGTGAAAGTCAGTGGGCCCCTCCCGGCGACGTGCCGGGAGGGGCCCACTGTCCCGTATACGGAACCTCGTGCGGGTGACGGTCAGCCGAAGATGCCCGGCAGGGTTGCGGTGTGGGTCTCCCTGAGCTCGGCGACCGGGATGTCCAGGACGTCCTCGACGGCCAGCGCGGTGCCACCGGTGGTGCCCAGGCCGTAGCAGGGGACCTCGTGGGCGGCGCAGAGCTCGGCGAAGGCTCCGAAGGACTCCGGTGCCACGGTCACCAGCGCACGGGCCGGCGACTCGCTGAACAGGTCGACGAACGCGTCGTCACCCGTCAGGGAGACCGTGCAGCCGATGCCCCGGGCGAGGCAGGCCTCGGCCAGGGCGATCCCCAGGCCGCCGTCGGACAGGTCGTGGGAGCCGGTCAGCAGGCCCTGGGAGGCCGCCTCGGCCAGGACGGTCCCCAGGGCGCGCTCGGCCTCCAGGTTGACCTGGGGCGGCAGCCCGCCGAGGTGGCCGTGGGCCACGTGGGCCCATTCGGAGCCGCCGAACTCCTCCTCCGTCGCACCGAGCAGGACGATCTTCTCGTCCGGTCCGGTGAAGCCGCTTCGGACCCGTCCGGCCACGTCGTCGATCACGCCCAGCACGCCCACGACCGGAGTCGGGTGGATCGGGGTGGATCCCGTCTGGTTGTAGAAGGAGACGTTGCCGCCGGTGACCGGCACGCCCAGGGTCTTGCAGGCGTCGGCCAGGCCGCGCGTGGCCTCGGCGAACTGCCACATGACCTCGGGGTCCTCGGGAGAGCCGAAGTTGAGGCAGTTGGTCACCGCGAGCGGCCGGGAACCGGTCACCGCCACGTTGCGGTAGGCCTCGGCCAGGGCGAGCTGCGCGCCGGCGTACGGGTCGAGCCGGGCGTAGCGGCCGTTGCCGTCCGTCGACAGCGCGATGCCCCGGGTCGTCTCCTCGGCGCCCGGCATGACCTCGCTGATGCGCAGCACGCCGGCGTCGGCGGGCTGGGCCAGCACGGTGTTGCCCCGGACGTAGCGGTCGTACTGGGAGGTCACCCACTCCTTGGACGCCAGGTTCGGCGAGCCGAGGAGCTCCAGCAGCGTCGCCCTCAGGTCGTCGGGGCGGGCCAGTCGCGAGGGGTCGTCGGCGTTGAGCGCGGCCTGACCGGCGGGCTCGTGGAAGGGCCGCTCGTAGATCGGGCCGTCGTCGGCCGCGGTTCCCGGCGGGATGTCCACGATGGTCTCGCCGTACCAGGTCATCACCAGGCGGCCGGAGTCGGTGACCTCGCCGATCACGGTCGCCGGGATGTCCCACTTGGCGCAGATCGCCATGAAGGCATCGATGTCGTCGGGTGTGACGACGGCCATCATGCGTTCCTGCGACTCGCTCATCAGGATCTCTTCGGGCCGCAGCGACGGGTCGCGCAGCGGGACCTCCTCCAGCCTGACGTCCATGCCGCCGGTGCCCTTGGCCGCGAGCTCGGTGGTGGCGCAGGAGACGCCGGCCGCGCCGAGGTCCTGGATGCCGACGACCACGTCCGCCTGGTACAGCTCCAGGCAGCACTCGATCAGCAGCTTCTCCATGAACGGGTCGCCCACCTGGACGCTCGGGCGCTTGGCCTGCGACTCGTCCTCGAACGTGGCCGAGGCCAGGACGGACGCGCCGCCGATGCCGTCGGGGCCGGTCAGCGCGCCGAACAGGACGACCTTGTTGCCCGGTCCCGGGGCGGTCGCCAGCTTGATCTGGTCCTTGCGGAGCAGGCCCACGCAGAGCGCGTTGACCAGTGGGTTGCCGATGTAGCAGGGGTCGAAGACGACCTCGCCGCCGATGTTGGGCAGGCCCAGGCAGTTGCCGTAGTGGCTGATGCCCTCGACCACGCCGGGCAGCACCCGCCGGGTGTCGTGGGCGTCGGCCGCGCCGAACCGCAGCGCGTCCATCACCGCGATCGGCCGGGCGCCCATCGACATGATGTCGCGGACGATGCCGCCGACGCCGGTCGCCGCGCCCTGGTGCGGCTCGACGTAGGACGGGTGGTTGTGCGACTCGATCTTGAAGGTGGCCGCCCAGCCGTCGCCGATGTCGACGACGCCGGCGTTCTCGCCCATGCCGACGAGCAGGGCCTCGGAGGCGGGGGCCTTGGTGCCGAACTGGCGCAGGTGCACCTTGGAGGACTTGTAGGAGCAGTGCTCGCTCCACATGACGCTGTAGATGGCCAGCTCGGAGCCGGTGGGCCGGCGGCCGAGAATCTCGCGGACCCGGTCGTACTCCTCGACCTTCATGCCCAGCTCGACGTACGGCTGGCGCTCGTCGGGAGTGTCCTCGGCCCGCTTGACGGTGTCCAGGTTGGCGGGGACTCCGCCGGGTCGCTCGCTCACAGGTTCACCAGCTTCTTCAGGATGGAGGAGAAGAATCCGCGACCGTCCGTGCTCGGAGCGCCGGTGAGGTCCTCGACTGCGTGCTCGGGGTGCGGCATGAGGCCGACGATGTTCCCGGCCTCGTTGCGGATGCCCGCGATGTCGTTCAGGGAGCCGTTGGGGTTGCCCCCGGTGTAGCGGAAGACGACCTGGCCACCCGCCTCCAGCGCGCCCAGGGTCGCCTCGTCGGCGACGTAGCGGCCCTCGCCGTGCTTGACCGGCAGGACGATCTCCTGGCCCTCGGTGAAGTCGGACGTCCACGGGGTGGCGGTGTTCTCCACCCGGATGCCCTGGTCGCGGCAGACATAGTGCAGCCCGGCGTTGCGCATCAGCGCACCGGGCAGCAGGTGGGCCTCACAGAGGATCTGGAAGCCGTTGCAGGTGCCGAGGACGGGGAGCCCGGCCCTGGCGGCGGGGATCAGCTCCTCCATCAGCGGCGCGAACCTGGAGATCGCCCCGCACCGCAGGTAGTCCCCGTAGGAGAACCCGCCTGGCAGGAAGACCGCGTCCACGCCCTTGAGATCGGGATCCGCGTGCCACAGCGGGACGGCTTCGCCGCCCGCGTGCCGCACGGCGCGGGCCGCGTCCTGATCGTCAAGAGTTCCGGGAAAAGTGACGACGCCCACGCGGGCAGCACTCATGACAGCGTTCCCCTCCACAAACGAGCACCGCGCCGACGTCTCACACATCGGACGACGGTCTGCGGCGGTGTGCCCAGGCTATCCGCTCCTGGAGCGGAGGTGACACGCGGAGTCGTCCGATCGCACAGCTCACCCCGCCGGAACCGGCCGCGAGTCGGGGGATCGGCCGGTGCCGGCCAGGCCGCAGAGCCCCGCCGGATGGAACGGGGCCGGTATGCGGGGCGGTCACACGGCGGCGAGCACCGGGTGGCGGAGGAAGGCGGCGTCGTCGTCCCAGTCGAGGTGCTTGCGCAGATGCACGGTGGTGCCCCGGCCGGGTGCGATGTCGAAGCTGATCTCGTCCACCACGGCCTGCATGATGAGGATGCCCCGGCCGTTCTCGTTGTCCGCCGGGGGGTACTGCTCGGGCACCCTCAGGAGGCCGTGGCCGTGGTCGATGATGCGGACGTCGCAGCGGCCGTGGCCGATCGCGGCCTCGACTCCGTAGCGGTTGGCCGGGCCGCCGTGGCGCACCGCGTTGGCACATGCCTCGGTGACCGCGAGCAGGATGTCGGACACGCAGTCCTCGGTGACGCCGAGCGACCGTAAAGAGTCGCCCAACGCTCTGCGGACCATCGGAATGCCGATGGCCTCCCTCGGCAGAGCCAACGCGAACTCGATATCCACCGGATCCCTCCCGGGCCAGACGTCACCCTGTCAAGGTTTCCCCGCAGAATCCGGGCTAACCGCAAAATAACCTTGATGTTATTTAGTGTTGGTCAAGCTGTGGGATTCCGGCACATCCGGAGTGGGATTTAGCCTGACGTAAGGAAATTTCCTGCGTGATATGTGATGGTCTACGACTCCACAGTCACCGTGTAGTCCTCGATCACGGTGTTGGCCAGCAGGGTTTCGGCCATCTTCCGGACATCCGAAAGGGCGGTCTCGTCGGCGGGGCCTTCGATCTCCACCTCGAACCGCTTGCCCTGCCGTACCGCTGAGACACCGGAGAAGCCGAGCCGAGGGAGCGCCCGGGCGATCGCCTGGCCCTGCGCGTCGAGAATCTCGGGCTTCAGCATGACGTCGACGATGACGCGCGCCACGGTGTTCCTCCTGGTTGCAGCGGGGACGTTCGGCGCCTTAAGCGTAACGGGCTTCTCCGGCAGTTCGTCGCCGGGTCCGGGTGCCCCGCGTGCAAGGGTAAAGCGGGGTTCAGCGGGAACGGGGAGCGTATGGATGCCGGCTCAGGTCTTGCGCACAGGTGCGTGACCTCTGCCACGATGTCCTCAAACGCGTACGAACCACCACCAAACGGATCGTATGCGCTGCGGATCGGCCGGACACGGATGGCGAACCCATCCGGACGGCCCCGAGCACACAGGAGCGGCACGTGACAGCCGAGGCCCCTCGTGGTGCGGAAGCACCTCCGGAGCTCGTCCAGTTGCTGACCCCCGAAGGGGAACGGGTCGAGCATCCCGACTACGACATCGATCTGACGCACGAAGAGATCCGCGGGCTCTACCGGGACCTCGTGCTGGTCCGCCGCGTCGACCTGGAGGCCGTGGCCCTGCAACGCCAGGGCGAGCTGGGCATCTGGGCCTCCCTGCTCGGCCAGGAGGCCGCCCAGATCGGCTCGGGCCGGGCACTGACCGAGGCCGACATGGCCTTCCCGACCTACCGCGAGCACGGTGTGGCCTGGTGCCGGGGCGTGGACCCGGTGAACCTGCTCGGCCTGTTCCGCGGCGTCAACCACGGAGGCTGGGACCCGGCCGAGCACAACTTCCACCTGTACACGATCGTGATCGGCAGCCAGACCCTGCACGCGGTCGGCTACGCCATGGGCATCCAGCGCGACAGCGCCGAGGCTGCCACCATCGTCTACTTCGGCGACGGCGCCACCTCCCAGGGAGACGTGAACGAGTCGTTCATCTGGGCGTCGGTGTTCAACGCGCCCGTGGTGTTCTTCTGCCAGAACAACCAGTGGGCCATCTCCGAGCCGCTGGAGAAGCAGTCCCGCATCCCGCTGTACCGCCGGGCGAGCGGCTTCGGCTTTCCGGGCGTCCGGGTCGACGGCAACGACGTCTTCGCCTGCCTCGCGGTCACCCGCAAGGCGCTGGCCGACGCCAGGTCCGGGCAGGGCCCGATGCTGATCGAGGCCTTCACCTACCGGATGGGCGCGCACACGACCTCCGACGACCCGACCCGCTACCGGGTGGCGGGTGAGCTGGAGGCGTGGAAGCTCAAGGACCCGATCGAGCGGGTCCGCGCCTACATGTTCAAGAACCAGATCGCCGACCAGGATTTCTTCGACGCGATCGACGCCGAGGCCGACGAACTCGGCAGAGACGTGCGCAAGCGCTGCCTCGCACTGCCCGACCCCGAGCCGCTGGCCATCTTCGATCACGTCTACGCGGAACCGCACGGGCTGATGGACTCAGAGCGCGCCGAGTTCGCCACCTACCTGGAGGGTTTCGAGGGATGACGACTCTCACACTGGCGAAGGCGCTCAACGAGGGCATGCGCAAGGCCATGGAGGACGACCCCAAGGTCCTCATCATGGGCGAGGACGTGGGCAAGCTCGGTGGCGTGTTCCGCGTCACCGACGGACTGCAGAAGGACTTCGGCGAGCAGCGAGTCATCGACACCCCGCTGGCCGAGTCGGGCATCATCGGAACGGCGATCGGTCTCGCACTCCGGGGATACCGCCCGGTCTGCGAGATCCAGTTCGACGGGTTCGTCTTCCCCGCCGCCGACCAGATCATCACCCAGCTGGCCAAGATGCCGCTGCGGTCGCTGGGAAAGCTGAAGCTGCCGGTCGTGGTGCGGATCCCGTGCGGCGGCGGCATCGGCGCCGTGGAGCACCACAGCGAGTCGCCCGAGGCGTACTTCACCCACACCGCCGGCCTCCGGGTCGTGGCGTGCTCCAACCCCGCCGACGCCTACACGATGATCCAGCAGGCGATCCGCTGTGACGACCCCGTTGTCTTCTTCGAGCCCAAGCGCCGCTACTGGGAGAAGATCGAGGTGGACACCTCCGCCGATCCCACCGGCTGGACGCCCTTCGACCAGGCCCGGATCGTACGGCCCGGCACGGACCTCACCCTGATCGCCTATGGGCCGATGGTGAAGACCTGCCTGGAGGCCGCGGCGGCGGCCGAGGAGGACGGCCGGTCCCTGGAGGTCCTGGACCTGCGCTCGCTCAACCCGCTGGACGTCGCCCGGGTCACCGAGTCGGTCCGCAGGACCGGGCGCTGCGTCGTGGTGCACGAGGCGCCGGTCTACAACGGCTTCGGTGCCGAGGTGGCCGCCCGGGTCACCGAGAAGTGCTTCTACAACCTGGAGGCGCCGGTGTTGCGCGTCGGCGGGCCGTCCACGCCCTACCCGCCCTCCAGACTGGAGGATCACTACCTGCCCGACCTGGACCGGGTCCTCGACGCCGTCGACCGCGCGTTCGCGTTCTGAGGAGGGGAGGAACGATGAAGGAGTTCAAGCTCCCCGATGTGGGTGAGGGCCTGACCGAGGCCGAGATCGTCCGCTGGCATGTGAAGGCCGGTGACCCGGTCAAGGTCAACCAGATCATCGTGGAGATCGAGACGGCCAAGGCCGTCGTCGAGCTGCCCTGCCCGTTCGACGGCGTGGTGGCGGCCCTGATGGCCGATGAGGGGGAGACCGTCGACGTCGGCAGGCCGATCATCTCCGTCGACGACGGCAGCGCTCCGGTCCCCGCCGCCGCGCCCGTCCCCGAGCGCGTGGAGGCGCTGGCCGACGACATGGTCCCCGCGGTCCCCAAGGAGGAGCGCCAGCCCGTCCTGGTGGGCTACGGCGTGAAGATGGGCACCGCCAAACGCCGGGCCCGCAAGGCGACGTCCGCCCCGCCCGTCACCCGGCCGCCCGTCCGGGAGGACACGGCGCCCGCCGGTTCCCCCGGCTTCGTCGGGGAGGCCGCTCCGGCGTCCCCGTCGTGGCGCGAGCCGGGCACCGCCTCGCGCCCGGGGCGGGGCGCGGTGCTGGCCAAGCCCCCCGTGCGGAAACTGGCCAGAGACCTCGGGGTGGACCTGACGGAGCTCACCGGAAGCGGCCCGCAGGGCTCGATCACCCGGGACGACGTCCACTCGGCGGTCGGAGCGGCCTCCCCGGCCGTGTCGCGGGCCGTACCGGCGGGTGAGGAGCGGATCCCGGTCAAGGGCGTGCGGAAGGCGACCGCGCAGGCGATGGTGGCCTCCGCGTTCACCGCGCCGCACGTCACCGAGTTCCTCCAGGTGGACGTGACCGCGACCATGGACGCGGTCGTCCGGCTACGGCTGCTCCCCGACTTCGCCGAGGTCAAGGTGTCGCCGCTGCTCCTGGTGGCGAAGGCGGTGCTCGTCGCGGCCCGGCGCCATCCGATGATCAACTCGATGTGGGACGAGTCCGCGCAGGAGATCGTGGTCAAGCACTATGTGAACCTGGGCATCGCGGCGGCGACCCCGCGCGGCCTGCTCGTCCCCAACGTCAAGGACGCCCACGCCCTCTCCCTCCCGGATCTGGCCAGGGCTCTCGGCGCCCTTGCCGAGACCGCCAGAGCCGGCCGTACCCAGCCCTCCGAGATGGCCGGGGGCACGATCACGATCACGAATGTGGGCGTGTTCGGGGTGGACGCGGGCACGCCGATCCTCAACCAGGGTGAATCGGCGATCCTGGCCTTCGGCCAGATCAGGGACCTGCCATGGGTGGTGGACGGGCAGATCGTGCCCCGTAAGGTGTGCACGCTGGCGCTCTCCTTCGATCACCGGGTCGTGGACGGGGAGCTCGGCTCGCTCTTCCTGCGCGACGTCGGCGCCATGCTGGAAGACCCGCTGCGCATGCTCGCCTGGAACTGACGGCGAGGTGACGTGAGCCCGCTCCCCTGGGGAGCGGGCTCACGGTGTTTCCGCATGCCCAGACAGGTCAACCTGATTTACTCGGCGTTTGCCGGTCCGCCTCCTCCATGGTTTTTATGGAAAACTTATGCGCTCTCCCCGGGAGACAAGCTTCGCACGCCCTGATTGCCATCTCGTCGACCGTTCCGACCTTCCTGTGGGATTGCTATGGGGTGCGCTTTTGAGAGCGTCTCTGCAGGTCAAGCTCGTTATGTGATTCTATGGAAATTCCGGGTGAAACGCACCGATTCTGATTCCGCGGGCTATCGGAATGATCGATTAAAGCGTCTTCAATGGATGTCGAATTTGGCGATTTGTGCCGTTATGGATGATATGGTCGATATTGGCAACCGGATGAAAGGTCAGCCCAAAGGAGATATTCCATGAGACTGAACATGATCTTCCCGACGAGCCGCGCGCCCCTTGCCGGATGCGGATGCGGATGCAGGCGGCGGCGGTGGCGGCGAAGCTACTGGTGGTAGAAGAATCGAACGGGAACCGGCGGTCACTCCGCCGGTTCTCGTTTTCACCGCCGTCCTCGTCCTCGCCTTCGTCCTTGTCCTCGTCCGACGGAGCCGAATCGGTGGTGGACTCCCCGCCCGCTGTCGCGCCGTCGGTCGCCCTCCGGGAGGCCTTCCGGAGGTTCTGGCCCTTCACCCACGGCATCCGCAAGCTGTTCGCGGCCGGCGTCGTGCTGGCGATCGTGGCGGCCCTCTGCGAGGTCGCCGCGATCGGGCTGTTCGGGCTCATCACGGACGAGGTCCTCAGCCGCGGGAACCTCGGGGCGTTCTGGGGGCCCGCGTCCGCGTGGCTCGGTCTGGCGGTCGTCGCGGGCCTGGCCTCCTTCACCGGTTCCTACGCCACGGCCCTGGGCGGCGAACGCTTCCTGCTACGGCTGCGGGACAGAGTGTTCTCCCACATCCAGACGCTCACCCCGGACTTCTTCGACAAGCGCCGACTGGGTGACCTGATGGCCAGGCTCACCAACGACGTCGAAGCCATCGAGGAATTGGTCGGCTCCGGTCTGGTGCGGCTTTTCACGACGGCGGCCAGCGTGGTCTTCTTCGCCGGAGCGGCCTTCTACATCCGGTGGGACCTGGCACTGGTCACCTTCGCGATGGTCCCGGCCTTCCTGATCGTCTCCAAGGTGTTCGCGTCGAGGTTCAGAGACGCCGCCGCGCGCGAGCGGCTCAGCAACGGCACCATGAGCAGCGTCATCGAGGAGAGCCTGGCCAACCAGTCCCTCGTGCAGGCCTACAACCGTCAGGAGGCCGAGGCCCGGCGCCTGCACGGTGAGGGCCGCACCTGGCTACGGGCCAACCTCCGCCAGGCCGGGCTGTCCGGCCTGTACGGACCGGTCGTCCAGGTCATCGAGACCGTCTGCATGCTCGTCATCATCGGGTTCGGCGCATGGGAGATCGCGGCCGGACGCCTCACCATCGGCGGGCTGCTCGCCTTCGCCGCCTATCTCGCCTACCTCTATCCGGCGGTGCAGAGCCTCGGGCAGCTCGCGCTCACCGTCTCCGAGGCGGCGGCCGGCTCCGACCGTGTCATCGAGATCCTGCGGACCCGGCCCACTCTCACCGACCGCGACGCGGCGACTCCCCTGGCCGGGCGGATCCGCGGTCAGATCGACTTCGAGGACGTCGGCTTCACCTATCCGGACAGGACCGACCCCACGCTGCGCAACCTGTCCTTCAGCGCCGGCCCGGGCGAGCTGATCGTGTGCACCGGACCCAGCGGTGCGGGCAAGTCCACCCTCACCAAGCTCCTGCTGCGGTTCTACGACCCCACCGCCGGGCGCATCCTGCTCGACGGAGCCGACATCCGCGACCTGGAACGTCGGTCGCTCCGCGACAACATCACCATCCTCCAGCAGGAGAACCTGCTCTTCTCCGGGACCGTGCGCGACAACATCGCCTACGGCCGTCCGGACGCCGCCATGGACGACATCGTCCGGGCCGCCGTCATGGCGGACGTGCACGACTTCATCGGGACGCTTCCCCAGGGATACGACACGCCTCTCGGGCAACGCGGCCGGCTCGTGTCCGGAGGACAGCGCCAGCGGATCGCCATCGCCCGGGCGATCCTGCGCGACGCCCCGGTCCTCGTCCTCGACGAGCCGATGACCGGACTGGACTCGCCTACCGCGGCCCGGATCATGGAACCTCTCAGGCGGCTCATGTCCGGCCGTACGACCATCCTGATCACCCATGATCTCCGCCTCATCCCCGAGACGGCACGCATCGTCGTCCTCGAACCCGTCCGGAGCCCCGTCCGGACGAGGATCAGACTCTCCGAACGCCGTGGCACGACAGTGCGCCCGGTCTGAGAGCGGTCCCCGGCACACGGTTCCAGGGGGCCACGGCGGCCGGGTTCCGATATGCGCCGGGCATCCGGGAGCGCTCCGATAGGCGCCGTACGGGGCGGGCAGGCTTCGGTATGCGCCGGGCGTCCGAGTCGGGTTCCGATATGCGCCGGGCATCCGGGAGCGCTCCGATAGGCGCCGTACGGGGCGGGCAGGCTTCGGTATGCGCCGGGCGTCCGAGTCGGGCTCCGATATGCGCCGGGCATCCGGGAGTCGCGATACGCGTCACGTGCCGGACGGTGGGAAATACGGTGAGCCCGCTCCCGAAAAGGAGCGGGCTCATCATGAAGGCGAACGAATCCGTCCGGCTCGACCGCTGAGTACGGCCTGCGGAAAACGCCGCCGAATTTCCGGCCCGGGGCTGTTTCCCCGGGCCGGCCGGGTGAGGAAGGCACCTCTGTCCCGGTGTTGCGTGCTTAGAGCGGGTGGCCTATCCGGCCACGGATCACCACCAGTCGCCACCCCAGCCGCCCCAACCTCCGCCGCCGCCCCAGCCGCCGCCGCAGCCGCCGCCGCATCGGCAGCAGCGATGACAGCGACAGCAGCAGCGCCGTCTCCAGCAGCCGCCGCAGCCGGTGAGGAACCCCGTGGCCGTGGTGGCGGTCTGGACGGCGGGGGGTGAGGCCACGGTGACCGATGCCTGTGCGGGACCTGCGGCGAGTGCTCCGGCGAGCAGCCCCGCGCTCATCATGCTCGCGATGAACGAGGCAGCAGTCTTGGTTTTCATGCGGTCCTCCGGTTTTCACGCGAAGACGGATCCGTCCTCATGGATTTCTGGACAATTCACAGACTGCCGGAGGCGAAGCGATCAAGACACCGCAAAGCACTTATGCTTTGGCAAAGCACCACATAGCTGTATAAATAAGAAATAAATTGAGCATATCAACTCATTTCTGGACAAATAGTTCTACCCATGCTAAATGGGATTTAGTCCCCGCTGTTTCACCGTTGCGGGCGTGGCCGTACGCTGACGGGGACTCGAACGAAGGGAAGATCATGTTCCGGCATGTCGTGCTTTTCACCTGGGCCGAAGGGGCCACCGCCGAGCAGAAAGCCACGGTCGCGACCGAGCTCCGCAAGCTGCCTGAGGTCATCACCGAAATCCGCGCCTACGTCGTCGGGGCCGACGCGGGAGTGAATCCCGGAAACCACGACTTCGCGGTCGTCGCCGATTTCGACAGCGTCGACGACTATGTGGTCTACCGCGACCACCCGACCCACCAGGCCGTGATCGCCGAACACATCAAGCCGATCCTGGCCTCACGCGCGGCCGTGCAGTACGTCTGCTAGACCTCCGGCGGATGGTTCTCGCGGTGCATCAGGCGGTCCTCCGACGTCAGCCCGCGCTTGGGCGCCAGTACGACGCTGAGCACGACCCCGATCGCTCCGACGATCATGAAGATCACCCCGATGATGTCGATGTGCACATCCCTGCCGAGAACGTCGGGTTCGATGGCGAAGCGGAGGATGGCGCCGAGCGTGAGAAAGAAGATGCTGACCCCGACACCCATCAAGACCTCCGGACGCAAGTAATGACCAGGTAAATGGAGCGTACGTTGCCGGTCACACCCTCTCAAGGGCGATCGCGTCACTCAGTCGGATCTTGTCCATGGCGGTGGGGCCGGCCGAGCCCAGCCATACCGGGACGTTGAGGGCGTCGGCGACGGCGGCGGGCCAGTCGTCGACGCCGTCGGTGTAGCGGGGACGGGCCCGGAGCACCCGTCGGGTCAGCCGGGTCTGCCCGTCGAGGTCGCCCGCCGTGCCCACCGGAAGTTCGCCGGTGTCGTAGGAGACGCACATCCGTGACACCGGCGCGTCCAGATGGGTGAGCGCGAGCGCGTCAGCCCCGCCCGCGACAGCCAGCGCATAGCGGTGGGCCACCGCGTCGAAGTGGCCGGCGCGGAAGGGGCCCTGCCACGGACCGGCCATATTGTGGGCTTCGGCCGTTCCCAGCGCCGCATCCTCGGTGACCAGCGGGCCGGGCCCGTGCCGGGGGGTGAAGGTGCGCAGCACGCCCAGCCGTACGGCCGGCACCCCGTCGAGCAGGGCCAGCGCGTTGGCGAAGGTCGTCGTGCTCCACGTCGTGTAGGGGTGGAAACCGTGCCACTCGTCGAGCAGCACTCCCTGTGCCCCCTCGAAGACCACCGGGTGCCCCCGCAGCAGAGCCTTCGTGAACGAGGAGTCCACCAGGATCACCCGCTCCGCGAACGCCCGAAAGGCCGCGACACAGTCCTCCACCGGCGGTCCGGCCACCCCCAGCGCCTCCCGGAGTGCGTGCAGTTTCCGGGTGAGCAGCGCCGGGTTCTCGCAGTCGCCGGCGGTCGGCCCGAGACCCGGATGCCCCAGGGCGTAGGACATGGTCTCGCCGACACCCATCCCGCACGACCCGTGCCGGCCCGCACCCCGCGCCGACTCTCGCGCCCGTCCTGCCGCGACGTGGTACGGCGTGGCGAGAAGGGCGTCCCGGTCCACGGTGAGCAGCCCGAACGGGTCGGGGACCCCCAGCGCGGTCAGGTGCGCGGCCTCCGAGGCGAGAGCGAGCGGGTCCACCACCATGAACCGGGACAGGTGCGTCGGGACGCCCCGAAGCGTCCCGGACCCGAACTGGGCGAACGTGTGGTGCCGCCCGTCGGGCAGGACGACGTTGTGCGCCGCCTGAGCGCCCCCGTTGAACCTGACGACCGCCTGGACGGGCCCCTGGGCACAGAGCCAGTCCACGACCGTGCCCTTGCCTGCGTCGCCGTACCCGAGGTCGGTCACGATCACGTGCTCACCCATGCGAGGCCCCGTCTCCGGTGCGAGTCTGCGGGGCGCGCGGGTGCGAGGAGCGCCCCCGGGGCGCCGCCCCTCTGCCGGTGGCCGTGCGGCTCACAGCCGGACCACGCCGCTGTCGCCGCCGAGGTCGAGCCCCTCGGCCACCACCAACGTGTCCCGGTCCAGCCTGGCCAGGGCCTTTCCCACGACGGTCCCGGCGGACGAGCCGAGCTCGTCGAGGTCGCTCAGCCCCTCGTCCAGGCTGATGGCGTCCTCGCCGAGGCCGACGGTGAGTGCGATCGTCTCGCAGACGGCGTTCAGGTCGTCCAGTTCCAGCACGTTCTGGCCGAGCAGGCCGCGCCAGGCGTCCAGCACCTGGCGATCTCCGGCATAGCTCGCTCCGGCGGGGAGGATGTAGTAGACGTCGTACTTCCTGGTCAGCTCGGCGATGATGTCCTTGATCGCGATGTCCCGCCCCAGTCTGTCGCCGATGACCTTGCCGACCTCGCGGCGCTTGACCTTCGGGTAGGGCAGTTCGTCGCCGATGATGAACAGGTAGCCCCGGCGTCCCCGCTTCTCGAAGCAGTCGAGCGTGGTGTGCCGGGCCATGAAGTACATCGCCAGCTCGTACGACTCGCTCTTCTGGCCGCCGCCCCCGCCCTCCAGCAGGACTCTGCCGAGATCCTCGTCCATCCGGTTGTCAGACTCGAACTGCCCGATCTGCAGCGGAGCCCGGTCGCAGGTGGCGTCGCCGATCGCACCGAAGAGGACCTGCGGGTCGGTCGCGTAGCCCTTGCGGAGCAGCAGGCCGAGCAGGTCGGGCAGCTTCGCCTGGAGCGTGCGGGGCACCCCGCGCATCGAGCCGGTCACGTCGAACAGGACGGCGACGGCCACGGTGGCGGGGTGTTCGGCCGAGTCGCGGCTCTCCCGGGCCGGCACGCCGTACGGGTTGAGATCGTCGTGCACGGCGCGCGCGCCGCTGTCGCTGTAGGCGAAGGCGCTGGTGCCCTTCGCCGCGCGGTAGCTCGCGGCGGCCGCGTAGACGTCGGTGGACCAGTTTCCGCTTCCCATGGGGTCTCCTGACATCGGTGGCGGGACCCGGCGGGCCGGACCCGTCCACCACAAGTTGTTCTTAGGTTGAGATGTTCTCAGTATGAGAATAACAACGGCCCGCGTCAACCCATTAGGGCATTTCCGCTTATGAGGGCGGGGGTGGAGGGTGCGCGTCTGCGAGGGCGGGCGCGGCGGTCGTCGGAACCTCGCGGGCTCAGCGCCTGAGGCCGTCGAGTATCACCGTGATCAGATGGTCGTCGGCACGCGCTCCCGGACGGCAGATGGCCACGTTGAGCAGGCCGAGGACCTCGCGTGGTGGGATGTCGGGGCGCAGCGTCCCCTCTTCGCGGGCCTGTTCCAGAAGCTGTTCGATCAGGTCGTTGACCTCGCGTTCCAGGTCCCCGCGCCGGGGGTCGGCCGGCGTGGCGGGCGACAGCGACTTGATCAACGCCAGCGGCTGTTCGACGCAGTGTTCGACGACCCTGCCGAGAGCCTGCCATCGCGGTACGTCCTGTGCGACGGCCGTCCGGATGAGCGTCCGGAGCCGATCCAGCGCTTCGAGGGCGATGGCCTCCAGCAACGCCTGCCGATCGGGAAAATGGCGATAAAGCGTGCCGACTCCGAGGTCGGCCGCACGGGCGATCTCCTCCATCGACACGCCCGGTCCGGCCTCGGTGAACAGGCCGATCGCCGTGGTGACGATGAGCTCGCGGTTACGTCGCGCGTCGGCGCGCACGGTGGCCCCTCTTCGAATGGATGCCAGCAAGCGGAATCACAGATTCAGATTAGTGTAACGTGGCATAGCGGAAGCGGAAGATCCGATTCACTTTGGAGGATCAGTGAAGACAGGTCTGTACATCCACGCCGCCGGGCCCGGCCTGGACGCCCTGGTGGGGCGGGTGCGCACGGCGGCGGAGGCCGGACTCGACAGCGCCTTCTTCTCCCAGCTCACCTCATGGGACGCGCTCACCGTGGTGGCGCTCAGCGCGCAGCAGGTGCCCGGCATCGAGCTGGGGACGGCGATCGTGCAGACCTACCCCCGGCATCCGCTCGCGCTGGCCGGGCAGGCGCTCACCGCGCAGGCGGCGAGCGGCAACCGGCTCACCCTGGGTGTCGGGCCGAGCCATCAGCAGATCATCGAGGGACAGTTCGGCCTCTCCTACGACCGGCCGGCCCGGCACATCCGGGAGTACCTGTCGGCGCTGCGACCCCTGCTCCGCGGTGAGCACGTCGAGTACCGGGGGGAGACCCTCGCCGTCACGGGCCAGGTCGACGCACCCGGCACCAAGGCACCCTCCGTGCTGGTCTCCGCCCTCGGACCGGTCATGCTGCGCGTCGCCGGTGAACTCGCCGACGGCACGGTGACCGTGTGGACGGGCCCGGAGGCCATCGCCGACCACATCGAACCGACGATCACCCGCGCCGCCGCACAGGCGGGACGGCCCGCTCCCCGAATCGTGGCGACGGCCATGGTGAGCGTCACCGCCGACCCTGACGCCGTCAGAGAGCAGGTGGCCGGACAGCTGGGATTCGCCTCCCAGTTCTCCAGCTACCAGACCATGCTGGACCGTCAGGGCCTGTCCGGGGTGCACGAGACGGTCATCGCGGGAGACGAGGCCGCCGTGGCACGGGCGATCCGGCGGTATGCCGAAGCCGGAACGACGGAACTGCTGGTCAGCCCGGTCGGCACCGATGCGGAACAGGCACGGACCCTCGATCTCGTCGCCTCCCTGCGCGACGAGGCATAGGGCCCGCTACGGCTCACAGGTGCAGGGGCCGGTATTTCCGCGGGCCGTACAGGTCGTCGAGCAGATCGTCGAGCTCGCCGAGGAGGCACCAGGCGTCACGCGGCGGATGCGTCAGGCTTCCCCGGACGAAACGGCGGATCGGGACGGGGGCGCGGTCGCCCATGAGAGCGGCCACGCAGCGGGTGGCGAGATGGATGTCGGTGGCTTCGGTCGCCGGCCTCCTGCCGAGGACCTCGGGCGGGTAGTCGGCCCGGCGCCGGGCGACCAGGGCGGTCAGCGGGGTCCCGAGCGGGACCGACTGGCTCCAGTCGACGAGCAGCAGGCCGTGGTCGACCGGGTGGACCAGCACGTGCTGCCCGAACACCGCGCCGTGCACCACCCCCGCCCGATGGGCCATCCCTATCGCCACCAGCAGTCGCCGCCAGATCCACGCCGCGTCCCTCGGATCGAGCACTGGTCGCAGCCGCGTGATCTCCGCCAGGCTCACGAATCCGTCCGGCGCCCGGCTGATCACATTCGCCTGCCGCTCGACCCCGCCCGAACGGTGCCGGAACGACTCCACCAGCCGGGGCACGTACGGCAGGAGCAGCGGGTCGCCGTCCCGTGCGATCTTCCTGAGCGACTCCGCCTCGCGTCGCATCAGGTCGTTGTCCAGGTGGCTGCGCGGGAGCTTGAGCAGCGCGTCGTCGCCGCTGCCGTACAGCACGGCCGTGGCGCCCCGCCGGAACACCCTTCCGATCCGGTAGGTCCCCAGCCTGGTGGTGATCACCGTCTCGGTGCTCCGGTCCCGCGCCGCCCACAGCCCCGCGAGCTTGGCGAAGGCCTCGGCGGCCTCGGGCCCGGGAGCGAGGTCGGGGTGGAGCAGCCGTGCCAGCCGCCGGTAGGTCCGGTGCGGGGAGTCCCCGCCGAACAGGTCCTCCGGTGTGCGGGCGGCCGACACCAGGGCGATCGCCTCGGTCGTTGTGGTCACTGGGCCACACTCCTTACTGCGGGGGTCGCATGGGTTCGTGCGGTGTCATCGCACCTCCTCCTCGCGTGCGGGCCGCAGGAGCGCGGGGTGCAGGAGCCGGGCGTCTCCGGCCCGGTAGAGCCTGGCCCGGGGGCCGCCTCTGGCTCCGCCGCTCTCGGTGGTCTCCCCGGTGCTCTCCACGAACCCGGGCACCGACAGGATCTTGCGGTGGAAGTTGCCCGCGTGCAGCGGCACCCCCCAGACCGTCTCGTAGACGCCGCGCAGTTCGGAGATCGTGAACGTCTCGCCCACGAACGTGGTGGCCAGCGGGGTGTACTCCAGCTTGTCCCGCGCCCGCTCCAGTCCCTCGCCGAGGATGCGGCCATGGTCGAACGCCAGTTCCGGCAGCCGGTCGGTCCGGTGCCAGGCGGCGTCGGCCGCGTCCGAACCCGCACGGGGATCCGGCAGGTCGGGGGCGAAGGCCAGGTAGGAGACCGACACGATCCGCATCCGGGGATCCCGGCCGGGTGTGCCGTAACTGGCCAGCTGTTCGATGTGCACCCGGGGGGTGAGCCCGGTCTCCTCGGCCAGCTCCCGCACCGCGGCCTCCGCGAGGTCCTCGTCCGGCCGGATGAACCCGCCCGGCAGCGCCCACCGCCCCGCATGGGGCTGCTCGCCCCGCCGGACCAGCAGCACGTGCAGCGCGCCCTCGCGGATGGTCAACGCCACCACGTCGACCGTCACCGCGACCGCGGGGAACGCCCGGGGGTCGTACCCCGCCAGGAACTCGGACTCATCCACCAGATGACCTTCTAACCTTGAGACAATCTCATTATGAGAATAACTTAGCGCGCATGTCGACATCCTGTCCATGATCTCGTCGCTCGGGTGGCGCCGCCGGGAACATCCGTTCGCCGCACGGCCGGAGTGCGGGACGGCAGCGCGCCGCGTCGGATCATCTGTTGGGAAGTGCACGTCCGCGAGGTCGCCTGATGGTGCACTTCCCAACAAACGATCTTCATGGGTGAGGGGCGGCCCTCCGGGAAGAAGGACCGCCCCTCGGTGTCGCCTGCCGCGGGAGCAGGTGGTCTCAGCTCAGAAGGACTCTTCCGGGAGCTCCATCAGATCCTGGTTGGTGGCGTCCAGCACGCGGCGCTCGGCGGCGATGCGGGGCAGGACGGTCTGGGCGAAGAACGAGGCCGCCGCGACCTTGCCGGTGTAGAAGGCCCGGTCGCCCTTGGCCGCGCCCGAGTCCGGCGCGATGTCCGAGGAGCCCAGCGCTGCCAGTGCCACCTCGGCCTGGCGCAGGAGCAGCCAGCCGATGACCACGTCGCCCAGGGCGAGCAGGAACCGGGTGGTGTTGAGGCCGACCTTGTAGACCTCCTCCGGTGCCTCCAGCGAGCCGATCGCCCAGCCGGCCAGGGTGTCGGCCATGGCCTTGACCTCGTCGGCGGCCTCACCGAGGAGCTTGCGCTCCTCCTTGAGGCGGCCGTTGCCCGCCTCGGAGGAGGCGAAGGCCTTGACGTCTCCGTACAGCGAGCCCAGGGCGACGCCCTGGTTGCGCAGGACCTTGCGGAAGAACAGGTCCTGCCCCTGGATCGCCGTCGTGCCCTCGTAGAGCGAGTCGATCTTGGCGTCCCGGATGTACTGCTCGATCGGGTAGTCCTGCAGGTAGCCCGAGCCGCCCAGGGTCTGCAGAGAGCGGGCCAGCAGCTCGTAGGAGCGCTCGGAGCCGACTCCCTTGACCAGGGGGAGCAGCAGGTCGTTCATCGTCTCGGCGTGCTCGTCCCGGCGGCCCTCGAAGCCGGCGATCTGCACCGCGTCCTGGTAGGTGGCGGTGAGCAGGACCAGCGCCCGCATGCCCTCGGCGTAGGACTTCTGGAGCATGAGCTCGCGGCGCACGTCCGGGTGGTGGGTGATGGTCACGCGCGGAGCCGACTTGTCGGCCATCTGGGTGAGGTCGGCGCCCTGCTTGCGGGACTTGGCGTACTCCAGCGCGTTGAGGTAACCGGTGGAGAGCGTGGCGATCGCCTTGGTGCCCACCATCATCCGGGCGTGCTCGATGATCATGAACATCTGCTTGATGCCCTCGTGCACCTCGCCGATCAGCGTGCCCACCGCCGGGTGCTTCTCGCCGAAGGTGAGCTCGCAGGTCGTGGAGACCTTCAGGCCCATCTTCTTCTCGACGTTGGTGACGTAGACGCCGTTGCGCTCGCCGAGCTCGCCGGTGGCAAGGTCGACGTGGTACTTCGAGACCAGGAACATCGACAGGCCCTTGGTGCCTACCCCGTGTCCTTCGGGACGGGCCAGGACCAGGTGGAAGATGTTGTCGGCCATGTCGTGCTCGGCGCTGGTGATGAAGCGCTTGACGCCCTCGATGTGCCAGGTGCCGTCGGGCTGCCGGACGGCCTTCGCACGCCCGGCTCCCACGTCGGAGCCGGCGTCGGGCTCGGTGAGCACCATGGTGGCGCCCCACTGGTTCTCGATGGCCAGCTCGGCGTAGCGCCGCTGGTCCTCGGTGCCGATCACGTGCATCACGTGGGCGAAGGCCGGGCCGCTGGCGTACATCCAGATCGCCGGGTTGGAGCCGAGGATCAGCTCGGCCAGCGACCAGTTCACGCTGTTGGGCAGGCCGGGGCCGTTCAGTTCGGCGGGCAGGCCGAGGTTGGTCCAGCCGGCGTCACGGTAGGCGGCGAAGGACTTCTTGAAGCCCTCCGGCATCGTCACTGTGCCGGTGGCGGGGTCGAAAACCGGAGGCGTACGGTCGCCCTCCTCGAAGGAGTCGGCCAGCACGCCCGTCGCCAGGCGGTTGACCTCGTCGAGGATGGTCCGCACGGTCTCCTCGTCGAGATCGGCGTAGGGGCCCGTGCCCAGGATCTCCCGGCGCCCGAACACCTCGAAGAGATTGAACTCCAGGTCACGGATGTTGCTCTTGTAGTGGCCCATGGGGTCTGCTCCTTGAAACCGGGGGAACCGGGACTCGTTACGTACTGACCAGTAACCTTACCGACAATGCTACCCGCCGGTAACCACAAAAAAACCGTACCGATGGGACGTTTGTCACAGGCGTCCAGGGAAGGAATCCGTTCCGTGCCACCTACCGGTCTGCTGCGGAGACGCGCCCGGCCCGCACTTCGGTCGACCGGTCCGGTGAGCTTTTCTAAGCTCCTCCCATGGACGAACAGTGGCGAGCGGACCTCGCGCGGTGGGGCATCCCCGACGAGATCGCGGCGCGGGCCCCGGAGGACCCCTGGGGGCACTCGCCGGCCCGGTTCGCCGAGCGGACCGACCGCGCGCTGGCGGATCCGGAGGGGCCGACCCTGGCCCGGGTCGTCGAAGCCCTTCCGGCGGGAGGGAGCGTGCTGGACGTCGGCGCCGGCACCGGCGCGGCCTCGCTGCCGCTGGCCGGGAGCATGGGGGAGCTGATCGCGGTGGACTCCTCCGCCGAGATGCTGGCCGAGCTGGCGTCCCGGGCGGAGAGGTCGGGCGTTCCCACCCGGATCATCCGGGGCCGGTGGCCCGACGTCGCGGCCCAGACCCCGGCCGCCGACGTGGCGGTCGCCGCCCACGTCGTCTACAACGTGCCCGACCTGGCGGCCTTCCTCGCCGAACTGTCCGGGCACGCCCGCCGCCGGGTGGTCCTGGAGCTCACCGAGCGCCACCCGATGAGCTGGCTCACCCCCCTCTGGGAGCACTTCCACGGTCTCGTCCGCCCGGATAAGCCCACGGTCGGCGACGTGATCGCCGTCGCCGAGGCGCTCGGCCACGAGGTCCACCACGAGTGGCGCCTCGCTCCGCTGAGCCGGTTCGCCACGCTGGAGGACCTGGGGGAGAGCGCGTGCCGGCGGCTCTGTCTCGGCCGGGACCGGATCGACGAGGTCGTCGCGGCGGCGGCCGAGCTGGACATGTGGCCGGTCCCGCGCGATCGGTGGTTCACGCTCTGGTGGGAGCCACGATGACGTTTGCTATTTTCTAGAGAAGAGCCCCCATGAGGGTGGCTCCCGGACGAGACGCGCCGTACCCGGTCTGAAAAGACGACGCTCCTTATGGAAGGAGCCGTCATGGCCTGGGTCGTCATCGTCGTCGCCGGTCTGTTCGAGGTCGCCATGGCCTACTCGCTCAAGATGAGTCACGGGTTCTCCGTGCCGCTGCCGAGCGTCGGGTTCGTCCTCTTCGCCATCCTCAGTTTCGGTCTGCTCGCGGTGGGCCTCAAAAGCCTTGAAGTCGGTACGGCATATGCCGTCTGGACGGGCATCGGCGCCGTCGGCACCGCGTCCCTGGGCATGCTGTTCCTCGGCGACGACGTGTCGTTTCTCAAGGTCGCCTCGATCGCCCTCATCCTCGCCGGGGTCGTCGGCCTCAACCTCGCCGGTGGCGGGCACTGAGCGTCCGCAGACCGTCGAGAAACCGGCTTGACGGTTTAGCCGGTGTCGGGTTGGGTGTGGACATGATTGACGTTCACACCGTGACCATCGACTGTGCCCAGCCGTACGAGCTGGCGACCTTCTGGAGCAGCGCCACCGGCTGGGAGATCCACCCGGGCGACGGGAAGGAGGACGACGAGGTCCTCCTCCAGGGCGCGTTCGATCTGCTGTTCATCCGGGTTCCGGACGGCAAATCGGTCAAGAACCGCATTCACCTGGACGTCACCGGTACGGACGGCACCACCCGCGACCAGGAGGTCGAACGCCTGCTCGGGCTCGGCGCCACGATCCACGACGACAGGCGCGAACCCACCGGCGTCGGCTGGGTGACCATGCTGGACCCGGAGGGCAACGAGTTCTGCGTCTGCCGCGCCGAGTACGAGAGGGCCCGGCAGCACTTGCCGGAGTGATGTTCTGTCGGGGATGCTGCCGTCATGAGCCCCCCGAGCGCGTCTGTGAGCATCCACGTCTCGGCGCCGCCCGCAGTGGTCTACGCGCTGGTCACCGATATCACCGGCATGAGCGCCTGGAACGTCGAGTGTCTGCGAGCCGAATGGGTGGGACAGGTCCGGGAGGCGCGGCCCGGCGCCCGGTTCCGGGGGCACAACAGCCGCGGGCGGCGGCGCTGGTCCACGATCTGCACGGTGACCGCCGCCGATCCCGGCCGGGTCTTCGCCTACCACGTCCGCGCCGCCGGCCTGCTGGACGTGGCCCTCTGGCGCTTCGGCATCACCCCCACCAAGACGGGCTGCCATCTGGAACAGGGCACCTGGGACACCCGCGGCCCCTTCATGCGGGTCGTCGGCGGGCTGGTCACCGGGGTCCGGGACCGGGCCGCCCACAACGAGGCCAACATGCGGCGGACCCTGGAAGGCATCAAGCGGGTGGTGGAGCGGACCTGAGCGGGCATGTCGGTGGGGTCGGGTCGGTGGCCATGGGTCAGGGACCCGGATCTGCGCGGGCACACCGGTGGAGGCCCGGTCAGTGGCCGTGCGGCAGGGACGACTGGCCGCGTCCCCTGAGGGTCAGGGCCAGGACAGCGGTGATCAGATACACCGCGACACCGCCCTGCAGTGCGTCCAGCGCCGCGCCGAACACCCCCTCGTCGTCGACGACGAGCTGGACGGGATACATCAGTGCGGCGGCGCCGAGCGCCGGATAGAGGGAGAACCGCCAGGGGCGGCGCAGGGCCCAGAGGCGGGCCTGCCGGGTCACCCGGTCTCCCTTGCCGGGCCTGCTGATCGAGCCGACCGCCGCGATCAGCGCGAACAGGCCGATGCCGAGCGTCAGGGCCCAGGTCAGGTCGGCGTTCCCCGGCAGGATCACGCCCATGCCGAAACTGGCGGCCGCGACCGCGCCGCCGGTCACCGCTGCGGCCTTCCACGGCGCACCCCGCAGGGCCGCGCCGGCGAGGGACATCTCGTCACGTCGAGTCAGTTCGTCGTTCATGACACCAAGACTGCCCTTCCGGCCCCCCTGGTCACATCGGGGGAAGACCCTGACCCATCCCTGAGCCGCGGCGATCGATAGGTTGGCCGTCATGCCAGTGACTTTCCGTCCCGCCCGTGCCGAGGACGTCCCGCTGCTCGTAGCCATGATCGCCGATGACGCCGTCTCCGCCGCCCGCACCGGGGACTACGGCGACGAGCACCGTGCCGCCTTCGAGGTCATCGACGCCGACCCCAACAACGAGCTGATCGTGGCGGAGCTGGACGGCGAGGTCGTGGGCACCATGCAGCTCACCTACATCCCGGGCATCTCCCGCCGTGGAGCGCTCCGGATGCAGATCGAGGCGGTCCGGATCACCTCGGCCCTGCGCGGCCGGGGGCTGGGGCGGCAGATGATGGAGTGGGCGGTCGAGCGCGGCCGGGCCCGCGGCTGCGCACTGGTCCAGCTCACCACCGACAAGACGCGCAAGGACGCCCACCGCTTCTACGACTCTCTCGGTTTCGTCGCGTCCCACGAGGGATACAAGCTCGCGCTGAGCTGACCGGCCCGTACTCCGGTCGCGGAGAAACCCGCCGACGGCCGGGAACCCACCCGAACTTGATCTCCGGTACGGCATCCTCAACGATGTCAATCCGGACAGAGTCGATGGGGGAGTCATGGGAAGACACGCGCTCGGGCTGGGAGTTCTGGCGATGCTGCTGACGGCCTGCGGAGGTACGGCCGGCAGCGGGTCCGGAGAGCTCGCGGCCTCCCCGGCCGTTCCGGCGCCCACGTCGAGCACCGTCCCCACGGTCACGTCGAGCGCCGTCGCCACCCCCGCCACGACCCCCGCTCCCCGCCCCACCGGGGTGAACATCGATGGCTGCGTCACGGAGAAGAACGGGACGTTCTTCACGTACAAGCGCGGCGGCACCACCACCCAGGGCGTGATCATGGGGAAGGGGTCCGTGGGGGTGGTCGTCTCCTACGAGCGCCGGGGCAGCGTGTGCGACTGGCTCCCGCTGGCCGACCGGATGGTCGACGCGGGATATCGGGTCCTGCTGGCCGACCGGAACAACAGTGCGGAACCCGAGGAGGACACCGTCGCGATGGCCACCCGGCTACGCAAGGCGGGTGTCGCGAAGGTGTTCCTGGTCGGCGGCTCGGTGGGCGGGCAGGCCTCCGTGCTCGCGGCCGGCGAACTGCCGTTCCCGGTGGCCGGGGTCATCAGCATCTCCGGGGTGGCCGAGCCCGGGGACGCCGCCACGCTCAAGGCGCCCTTCCTCCAGGTGGACGGGGACCAGGACGACATCGCCCCGGCCGACCTGGTGCAGGCCGTCTACGACGCGGCCACCGAATCGGCCGACCGTCAGCTGGTCATGCTCCCCAGCAGGGAACACGCCAGCGCGCTCTTCACCGGAGACCAGGCACCGAAGGTGTTCCGCGCCGTCCTGACCTTCCTCGACAAGCACAGAGACTGAGCTCGCCGGCGGACGCGGAGACCGGGCTCAGCCGGATTCGGCGGGGCACGGGCTGAGCTCGACCAGGTTGTCGTGGTAGACGGCGCCCCGGCCCATGTCGGCGTCGCGCTCTTCGACCACGGCGTTCACCGTCGCCCCACCCGGACTCAGCTTCCGCCAGTGCCCCTTGGTGGAGGCCACCACGCCCGGCTGCACCCGGTCGCTGATCTCCGCCACGGCCTCGAACCCACCGCCCGCGTTGAACACCCGGACCCGCTGCCCGTCGGCCAGCCCCCGCTGCGCGGCGTCCACCGGGTTGACCAGGATCCGCGGCCCCTTCGAACGACGCAGCAGCTCGGCGTTGTTGCCGAAGATGGTGTTGAGGAACGTGTGGGCGGCCGGGGTGATCAGCGCCAGGGGGTAGGCCCCGCGCTCGGCGGAGGCGGTGTGCGAGGGGACGTAGGCGGGTCCGGAGCCGAACTCCAGCCTCCCGGAGGGCGTCGGGAAACCGTCGGCGAAGGGCACGAACGGCTGCGGCACGCTGAGCCGGACCCAGCCCTCCTTGCGCAGCCGGTCCACCGTTATGCCCTCCAGCGACGGGTGCCCCGAGGAGAGCAGCTGCTCGGCCAGCTCCAGGTCGGAGTCGTAGAGCGACGGTTCGGTCAGGCCCATGTGCCGGGCCAGGCGCCGGAAGGTCTCCATGGTGGACAGGCACTCGCCCGGTGGCTCGACGGCCGGCTCGTTCCACATCAGATACATGTGTCCGTAGCCCGCGTGCAGGTCGGTGTGCTCGGTCTGCATGGTCGCGGGCAGCACGATGTCGGCGTAGTCCACGGTGTCGGTCGGGAACTGCTCCATGACGACGGTGAACAGGTCCTCGCGCAGCAGCTTCTCGCGGATGCGGTTCTGGTCGGAGGTGGAGCCCATCGGGTTGGCCGCGTACACCCACAGGCACTTCACCGACTCGTCCAGCCCCTCGGCCAGCCGGGTCATCGTGAGCTGCCGGACCGGTTCGGCGAGCAGGTCCTCACGGGTGTCGATGTTCAGGTGGATGTAGGCGGTGGTGGAGTAGGCGACCCCGCCGCCGGGATGGCGCCAGTCGCCGGTCACTCCGGGGATGGCGGCGATCGTGCGCATCGCGGTGCCGCCGCCGGCATGCCGCTGGACGCCCATCGTCGCCCTGATGCCGGTGGGCCGGGTGTGCGCCAGCCGCAGGCCCAGGGCGCGGATGTCGGCCTCGGGCAGACCGGTGATCTCCGCCATGCGCTCCGGGGGGTGCCGCAGGATCTCCTCCCGGAAACCCGCCCAGCCGCTCGTGTGGTTCTCCAGGTAGTCGCGGTCCTCCGTCCCCTCGGACAGGACCACGTTCATCAGCCCGAGTGCCAGGGCCGCGTCGGTGCCGGGCCGGATCGGCAGATGCTCGTCGGCCTGCTCGGCGGTCCGGGTCCGGATCGGGTCGATCGCCACCACGTGCGCCCCGGCCGCGCGGGCGTCCTGGATGAACTTCCACAGGTGGTGCCCGCTGGTCAGGGTGTTGGTGCCCCACAGCAGGATCAGCCTGGAGAGGGCGAACGTCTCGGGGTCCATGCCGCCGGCCGTGCCGTTGGTCCGGGTCAGTCCGACGTTGCCGGCCGTCGAGCAGATGTTCAGGAAGTGCTTGGAGGCGCCGAGCACGTTCCAGAACCGCCGCCCCGCCGCCCCTTCGGAACCCTGGATGTAGCCCAGCGTGCCGGTGCCCAGATACGGCCAGATCGCCTCGCCGCCGTGCTCGTCGACGATCCCGCGCAGCCGTACGGAGATCTCCTCCAGGGCCTCCTCCCAGCTGATCCGCTCGAACCGGCCGGACCCCTTGGGGCCGACCCGGCGCATCGGATGGAGGATGCGGTCGGGTGCCTGGGTGTGCTCCAGGTAGCGGTTGACCTTCACGCAGAGCGCGCCGCGGGTGTAGGGGTGATCGGGGTTGCCGCGCATCTTGACGGCCTTGCCGTCCCGGACGGTCACCACCCATGAGCACGCGTCCGGGCAGTCCAGCGGACACGCGCCCAGAACCTGCAGTTCACCCTGAGACATGCCCCCGACTTTAGCCGCGCCGGGCAAAAGGGGTACGGCCGCCTCGGCCGTACCCCCTCGTCGATGCCGTGCCCGCTACCTGGAGACGCCGTCGTGGTCGTGCCGGAGGCCGCCGCCGCCGATCCCCTGCCAGGTGGAGGTGGGGGTGCCGCCGCCCGGCAGGGTGTCGCTGTAGGCGTAGACGAACGCCGCCGTCGCGACCGCGCCGGCGTTGATCGCCAGTGCCTCGTCGTTGACGTTGGCGATGGTGTCGCACGCCTGGTGGTAGCACCTGTCGTAGGCGACCCCGGCCTGACCGCCGAACTTCGCGGCCTCCTCGGCGGTCTTGATGCCCTCGGCGCCGGTGAACAGGCCGCCCGCGGGGATGCCGACCGCGATGAAGGGGCCGTAGTCCGAGCGGCCGGTGAAGTCGGTGCTGGTGTAGGGCCGGCCGATGGACCTGTAGTACGACTCGAAGAGCTTCTCGATCGTGTCCGAGCCCGCGGGCCCCGCCGGAGCGCCGGCCGCGTCGGAGTTGTCCCCGTCGTAGATCCCGAGCGTGTAGTTCGGCGAGGCGATCATGTCGAAGTTCAGGTACAGCCTGATCTTCGCCTTCTCCTCCGGGGAGAGGCTCGCCACGTAGTGCCGGGAGCCGAGCAGACCCAGCTCCTCGGCACCCCAGAAGGCGAACCTGAGCCTGTTCCTCGTCGGCAGGGCGCCGGCCTTCAGCGCCGTCTCCAGGACGGCCGCGCTGCCGGAGCCGTTGTCGTTGATCCCCGGGCCCTTGGTGACGCTGTCCAGGTGCGCACCGAGCATGACGACCTTGCCGGGGTCGCCCCAGCGGCTCTCGGCCAGCACGTTGCGTGTCCTGCGGTGGGGGTCGCCCTCGGTGTCGGCGGTGAGTGTCACCGCCGCCCCGGTCGCGGCCAGCTCGGCGCCGACGGCGAAGGTGGCGCCCACGACGGGGATGGTCATGGTGGGCGCGTTGAGCGTGCCGGTCAGCAGGGTCCGGCGGTCGTTGAGACCCGCGCCCGGCTGGCCCTCGTTGAAAATGATCACACCGGAGGCGCCGGCCGCCTGGGCGAGCCCGGCCTTGACCTGGAAGTCGCAGGTTCCCCGCTGGAGCAGCGCGATGTTGCCCGCGGTGAACCCGGCGAAGTCGCTCGCCTCGCAGCCGGAGGTGGAGTAGTTGGGTACCGGGCTCGGCGGCAGGACCAGGTCCACGCCCTGCACGGGGGCCGTGACGTTCCCCGAACCGGAGTAGGTCATGACCGCGAAATCCGTGTCGCGCGCGTAGGTCCTGCCGCCGGGCGAGACCCCGTTGAGCACGGAGGGGGTGAGCTCGCGGAAGTACGGGAACTCGAACTCCTGCAGGGTGACCTGGTAGCCCGCAGCCCGCAGCCGGTCGGCCACGTAGGTGACCGAAGCCTCGTGGCCCGGGTTTCCCGAGGCACGGGTGCCGCCGCTGACATCGGCGATCTGCTGGAGTTTCTCCAGGTGCCCTCTGACCGCCGGAACCTTGATCGACGCGCTGAACGCCGCGGGATCCGGTTCGGCGGCGGCGGGCACGACGGAGATCATCGGCAAAGTCACGGCTGAAGCGGCGGCGACCGCCGCAACCAGGCCCCGGTAAGCACGTATGCGCATGCAAACTCCTTTAGCGCCGGCACGAGTGGGATGAAAACCCCGTAATCGCGATAAGTCGGAAGATGTTAGGAAGTCGCGATCTTTAAAGATCCACTCGACATTTGTTATCGAGCAGAGTCAAAAGCGTTCGGGGGGTTCCCAGCTCTACGTGAGGGTCGTGACGCAGGCACGGGTGCCGCCGCTCCTCCGACGGGACACCGAGGGCGCGGAGCTGCACGCGCTCACCCCGCACCGCCCGGGAGAGCTTCCCGTCGTGTACGCAGGATTTCATGCCATCTCCGGAAAACCTCATAACCTTGGCGGAGTGTCTGGGCCGTACCCCAAGAGCGGGCGGCCGGCGGCGGTGACTATGGTCGAGTCGGTCACGACGCCGTGCCGGATCGCCGGACGCCGCCCTTTTCCGGGCCTCGGGCATCAGGATGGGGTCATACCGTCGACGCTCTCGGAGAGCGGCGAGATGCGTATGTCGCCGATTGCGGACACGGAAGAAGATCGGTGACGCACCTGTAATACGGAACATGCAGAATCGCTAGTGGTGACGAAAATCAAGGAAAGCGGCAAAGTGGCGGCCTTCGACGACCCAGGACCGTCGACGGGCGACGGTTCCGCCGTGCTCGTCGTCGAGCCCCTGCTCCCCCAGCGGATCCGGCGGCCCTCCGACCTGCTGCGCTTCCTGGCCACCCTGCTCATGCTGGCGGCCGTGGTGCTGCTCGCGCTCGTCGCGAAGAAGACCCTCAACGGTCTCGAAGCCGACGTCATCGACGGCACGAACCGGGTTCCGTTCCTGCTCAGCGGCCTGGTCGGGGTGTTGAGCGGGGCGGCCATGCTGGGCGTTCCCGCCGCCTACGCGATCGAGCGGGTGCTCCACCGCGACGGCCTCCGGGTGGCCGAGGGCCTGTTCGCGGCCATCACCGGGATGGTGCTGTCCTTCGCGCTCGGAGAGTGGATCCTCAACGCCGGCCCCGACGACCTCCGTCTCCTGCTGACCGGCGGCCGCAGAGGGGTCGAACCCCTCAACACCCTGCTCACCTCGATCATCGCCTACGTCACGGCCGTCCGGATATCCCGCAGGCCCACCTGGCGGGCGGCCCTGTGGATCGCGGTCGCACTCAACGCGATCGCCCTCTTCGCCGCGACGGCCGCCACCATCCTCGGCATCGTCGTCTCCATCCTGGTGGGCCTGGCCGTCGGCTACGCCACGCTGTACGGCGTGGGCAGCCCCAACACCCGACCGCCGGGCAGCGCGATCGTCGCGGCGGTCGCCAAACTGGGTTTCGTCCCGGTGCGGGCCCGCCGGCTCGACGACGACCACCAGAGCAGCCGGCGATACGCCATCGGCCTCAAGGACGGCAGCCGCCTCGACGTCACCGTCCTCGACCGTGACCGCCAGGTCGCCGGGCTGCTCTACCGCCTCTGGCGGCGGATCCGGCTCAACACCGAGACCCGTCGCCGGGCCATCCGCTCCCTCCGCGCCGAGTTGGAGCGCGAGGCGCTGATGGCGTACGCCGCGCAGGCCGCCGGGGCCAGCACCCCCCGGCTCGTCGGCACCAGCGAGATCGGCACCGACGCCGCGCTGCTCGCCTACGAGCACACCGACACCCGCGCACTCGACGACATCCCCGACAACGAGATCGACGACGACCTGCTCGCCCAGATCTGGGAGCAGGTGCTGCTCCTGCAGGTCCAGCGGCTCGCGCACCGGCGCCTGACCGGTGACAGCATCCACGTCGACGACGAGGGCCGCGTCATCCTCATGGACGCCCGCAGCGGGGAGATCGCCGCCGGCGACCTCCTGCTCCGCCTCGACATCGCCCAGCTGCTCACCTACCTCAGCCTGCGCGTCGGCGCCGAGCGCGCGGTCCGCGCGGCCGCGACCGTCGCCGGCCCGGACACGCTGGCCGGTGCTCTCCCGCTGCTCCAGCGGATCGCGCTCACCCGCGAGACCAGGTCCGCGCTCAGCAGGGACAAGGAGCTCCTGACCGAGATCCGCGAGCGGATCGTCGAGCTCAAGCCCAAGGTCGAGGCCGACGAGGTCCGCCTGGAGCGCTTCCGCCCCCGGACCCTCATCACCATCATCGCCAGCGCCTTCGCCGCGTACTTCCTGGTCTACTACATCACCCAGATCAACCTGAACATGATCAGTTCGGCCAAGTGGGGCTGGACCGGTGTGGCGCTGGTCGCCGCGATGATGAGCTACGTCGCCGCCGCGCTGATGCTGCGGGGCTTCGTGCCGGAGAAGCTCCCGCTGGGCCGTACCGTGCTCGTCCAGTTCGCCGGGTCGTTCGTGAAGCTGGTCGCCCCGGCGGCGGTCAGCGGTGTCGCGATCAACACCCGCTACCTGCAGAAACGCGGCATCCCCCCGGGGCAGGCGGTGGCCAGCGTGGGCGCCTCCCAGCTGATCGGCCTGGGCTTCCACATCATGCTGCTCCTGCTGTTCGCCTACATCACCGGTTCCAGCGCCGCCTCGTCGTTCACCCCGTCGCGCACGCTGGTGTCCGTCCTGCTGGCCGTGGCCGTGCTGACCCTGGTCGCGGTGAGCATCCCCCGCCTGCGCCGGATGGTCACCGCGCGCATCCGGTCGCTGTTCTCCGGGGTGATCCCGCGCCTGCTGGACGTGCTCCAGTCGCCTCGCAAGATCATTGAAGGCTTCTCCGGCACCCTGCTGCTGACCATCTTCTTCGTGGTCTGCCTCGACGCCAGCGTCCGCGCCTTCGGCGGTTCCCTCAGCTTCGCCGCCGTCGCCATCGTCTTCCTCGCCGGCAACGCCATCGGCTCTGCCGCCCCCACCCCCGGCGGCCTCGGCGCGGTGGAGGCCGCCCTCATCGGCGGCCTCACCATCTCCGGCCTCCCCGGCGAGGTCGCCACCTCCGCCGTGCTGCTGTTCCGGCTGCTCACCTTCTGGCTGCCGGTCCTGCCCGGCTGGGCCTCGTTCACCTACCTGCAGCGGAACGAGGCCCTGTGAACGAGGCCCTGGCGCAGGTCAGGCGTCGCTGGACCGGGACCAGATGTTGATGCCCGCCTCGACCGCGTCCTTGTCGATCGTCTCCAGCTCCTCGTCGGTGAAGGACAGGTTCCGCACCGCGCCGAGGCTGTCCTCCAGCTGCCGGACACTGCTCGCGCCGATGAGCACCGAGGTGACCCGCCGGTCGCGCAGCGCCCACGCCAGCGCCATCTGCGCCAGCGACTGACCGCGGCCCTCCGCGATCCCGTTGAGCGTGCGGATGTGCCGCATGTTCTCCTCGGTGAGCATCTCCCGGGTGAGGAAGCGCCCCTGCGAGGCCCGCGACCCCTCCGGGACGCCGTCGAGGTAGCGGTCGGTCAGCATGCCCTGCGCCAGCGGGGAGAACGCGATGCATCCCGCGCCCTCCTCCTCCAGCACGTCCAGCAGACCGCCCTCGATCCACCGGTTCACCATCGAGTAGGACGGCTGGTGGATCAGGAGCGGCGTGCCCATCTCGCGCAGGATCCGGGCCGCCTCGGCGGTGTGCTCCGGGGAGTAGGACGAGATGCCCGCGTACAGGGCCCTGCCTGACCGGACCGCGTGGTCCAGCGCGCCCATCGTCTCCTCCAGCGGCGTGTCCGGGTCGAACCGGTGGCTGTAGAAGATGTCGACGTAGTCCAGCCCCATCCGCTTCAGCGACTGGTCCAGACTGGACAGCAGGTATTTGCGCGACCCCCACTCGCCGTACGGCCCGGGCCACATGTCGTATCCGGCCTTGGTGGAGATCACCAGCTCGTCGCGGTACCGGGCGAAGTCGTCCCGGAGGTGCCGGCCGAAGTTGGTCTCGGCCGAGCCGGCTGGCGGGCCGTAGTTGTTGGCCAGGTCGAAGTGGGTCACCCCCAGGTCGAAGGCCCTCCTGAGGATCGCCCGCTGGGTGTCGAAGGACCGGTCGTCGCCGAAGTTGTGCCAGAGCCCCAGCGAGACCGCCGGAAGCCGCAGCCCGCTCCTGCCGACCTTGTTGTACGGCTGCCGCCCGTCGTACCGGTCCTCCGTTGCGATGTAGGACATTCAGACCACCTTGGCCGTGTCGAGGATCCAGGAGAGAGTGAGGGCTTCCTCACGCCAGGAGTCGTACCGGCCGCTCCGGCCGCCGTGTCCCGCGCCCATCTCCGTTTTGAGAAGGAACGGCCCGCCGCTCGCGGTGTCGCGAAGCTTCGCGATCCACTTGGCGGGCTCGTGGTAGAAGACGCGCGTGTCGTTGAGACTGGTGATGGCGAGGATCGGCGGGTAGACCCGCCGATCGACGTTCTCGTAGGGCGAGTAGGACTTCATGTACGCGTACACGTCCGCGTCGTGCAGCGGATCGCCCCACTCGTCCCACTCGATGACGGTCAGCGGCAGCGAGGGGTCGAGGATCGTGTTCAACGCGTCCACGAACGGCACCTCGGCGACCACCCCCGCGAAGGTCTCCGGGGCGAGGTTGGCGACCGCGCCCATCAGCAGCCCACCCGCCGAGCCGCCCCGGGCGATGACGGTGCTCGACCAGCCTTCCGCCTTGAGGTGCTCGGCGACGGCGACGAAGTCGGTGAAGGTGTTCTTCTTCTTCTGGAACTTGCCGTCCTCATACCAGCGGCGACCCATCTCACCGCCTCCCCTGATGTGCGCGACGGCGAAGACGAAGCCCCTGTCCAGCAGGCTGAGCCGGGCCACCGAGAACGACGGGTCGATCGAGATCTCGTAGCTGCCGTAGCCGTACAGCACGGTGGGCGCGGGCTGCTCGGTGTTCTTCCTGCGCACGATCGAGATGGGGACGCGGGTGCCGTCGGCGGCGGTGGCCCACTCGCGGAACTGCTCGTAGTCGGCCGGGTCGTAGTCACCGAGCACGACCTTCTGCTTCAGCAGGATCAGCTCGCGCGTCCGCAGGTCGTAGTCGTAGACCGAAGGGGGAGTGACCATGCTGGTGTAGCCGAGACGGAGCCGCCCGGTGGTGAACTCCGGGTTGCCCGACGGCGTGGCGTCGTAGATCGGCTCCGGGAAGGAGATCTCATACGGCTCGGTCCCCTCGGCGCCCCCCCGGTTCTCCGGAAGGATGCGGATCCCGGTGAGACCCTCGCGGCGGAAGTGCACGACGGTGTGGCCGGCGAAGGCATCCACGTCCAGCAGCCGGGTGTCCTCGCGGTGCTCGATCAGCGGAGTCCAGTCACCGGGCGCGTCGAGCGGCGCGGTGGCGAGTTCGAAGTTCTCCGCGTTCCGGTTGTGCAGGATGAGGAAGTGGTCACCGGCGTGGTCGACGCCGTACTCCACGCCGATCTCGCGCGGGCGCACGACGCGGAACTCACCCGTCGGGTCGTCCGCCTCAAGGATGCGGACCTCACTCGTGATCTTGCTTCCGGCCGAGAGCACGAGGTAGCGCTCGCTGCGGCTGAGCCCGATGCCGACCCAGAAACGCTCGTCGTCCTCCTCGTGGACGACGACGTCGTCCTCGGACGCGGTGCCGATCGTGTGCCGGTGGACCCGGTTGGGCCGCCAGGCCTCGTCGACGGTCGTGTAGAAGAACGTCGTGCCGTCGGCCGCCCAGGCTCCGCCGTAGAAGATGCCGGGGATCTCGTCGGGGAGCGTCTCACCGGTGGTGAGGTCCTTCACCTTCAGGGTGAACCGCTCGTCGCCGGTGAAGTTGACGGAGTAGGCCAGCAGGGTGCCGTCAGGGCTGACCGCGCTGGTGCCCACGGAGAAGAAGTCGCTCTCCCCGGCCAGCTCGTTCCCGTCGAGCAGGACCTGCTCGCCCGGGAGCGACTCGCCCGCCTTGAGCTCAGGAGGTGTCTCTCCGTCGGCCGCCACCCGGCACTGGATGCCGTACTGCTTGCCCTCCTCGGTCCTGGAGTAGTACCACCAGCCGTTCTTGCGGGTGGGGACCGACAGGTCCGTCTCCAGAGTCCGGCCCTTGATCTCCTGAAAGATCGTTTCCTGCAGGGGCTTGAGATGGGCGGTCGCCTGCTGCGTGTAGGCGTTCTCCGCCTCCAGGTAGGCGATCGTCTCGGGATCGTCCTTGACCGTCAGCCACGCGTAGTCATCGACCACGGTGTCCCCGTGGTGCACGCGATCGCTGGGAACCTTCTTCGCCGTAGGCGGCGTCTGGCTGCTCACCCGGTCGAGTCTATGTTTCCCCTCCTGCCGGGCCCGGGTCCTCTCTGCGGTTCCGTCCCGAGCGGTCTTCCGGGACTGCTAATCTTTTGTTGTCGGCAAGGTCCGGCGCAATCCACTCCAATCACCACGGTGACTTCGGTGTGGCCTGCTCCGGTTGTGCCGACAATCCCTTGAAACAAACAGTTTCAACGATCGGTTCGTAGAGCCGCTCAGAGGCTGGTAAGTTTGAGGGGTTGCTCCGGAAACGGGGCGGCCGGAATTCCGGTAAGGCAGGCGAGATCAAGTCAAGTGGTTCGAAACGGGCCGGTTTGACACGAAAACGCGGGCCTGAAAGAATAAAGGCACAACGGAACGAACGAAACGCCCCCGACACCGGGCCTACTGGCCGGGAAGACGGAGAACGCGTCCGTTTCTTGAGAACTCAACAGTGTGTTAAAAGCCAGTGCATGAAGCACAACTCCCGTCCCACCCATCTTCTGGTGGGAGGACGGATTCCTTTGGTTGAACATCCGGCATTCGGTGCCGGGTGCTTTCAGCCGGGAGAACTTCTCAAACATTGTTTGGAGAGTTTGATCCTGGCTCAGGACGAACGCTGGCGGCGTGCTTAACACATGCAAGTCGAGCGGAAAGGCCCTTCGGGGTACTCGAGCGGCGAACGGGTGAGTAACACGTGAGTAACCTGCCCCTGACTCTGGGATAAGCCCGGGAAACTGGGTCTAATACCGGATACGACCACTTCTCGCATGGGATGGTGGTGGAAAGTTTTTCGGTTGGGGATGGACTCGCGGCCTATCAGCTTGTTGGTGGGGTAACGGCCTACCAAGGCGACGACGGGTAGCCGGCCTGAGAGGGCGACCGGCCACACTGGGACTGAGACACGGCCCAGACTCCTACGGGAGGCAGCAGTGGGGAATATTGCGCAATGGGCGAAAGCCTGACGCAGCGACGCCGCGTGGGGGATGACGGCCTTCGGGTTGTAAACCTCTTTCAGCAGGGACGAAGTTGACGTGTACCTGCAGAAGAAGCGCCGGCTAACTACGTGCCAGCAGCCGCGGTAATACGTAGGGCGCAAGCGTTGTCCGGAATTATTGGGCGTAAAGAGCTCGTAGGTGGCTTGTCACGTCGGGTGTGAAAGCTTGGGGCTTAACTCCAGGTCTGCATTCGATACGGGCTGGCTAGAGGTAGGTAGGGGAGAACGGAATTCCTGGTGTAGCGGTGAAATGCGCAGATATCAGGAGGAACACCGGTGGCGAAGGCGGTTCTCTGGGCCTTACCTGACGCTGAGGAGCGAAAGCGTGGGGAGCGAACAGGATTAGATACCCTGGTAGTCCACGCTGTAAACGTTGGGCGCTAGGTGTGGGGACCTTCCACGGTTTCCGCGCCGTAGCTAACGCATTAAGCGCCCCGCCTGGGGAGTACGGCCGCAAGGCTAAAACTCAAAGGAATTGACGGGGGCCCGCACAAGCGGCGGAGCATGTTGCTTAATTCGACGCAACGCGAAGAACCTTACCAAGGCTTGACATCGCCCGGAAACACTCAGAGATGGGTGCCTCTTCGGATCGGGTGACAGGTGGTGCATGGCTGTCGTCAGCTCGTGTCGTGAGATGTTGGGTTAAGTCCCGCAACGAGCGCAACCCTTGTTCAATGTTGCCAGCACGCTCTTCGGGGTGGTGGGGACTCATTGGAGACTGCCGGGGTCAACTCGGAGGAAGGTGGGGATGACGTCAAGTCATCATGCCCCTTATGTCTTGGGCTGCAAACATGCTACAATGGCCGGTACAGAGGGCTGCGATACCGTAAGGTGGAGCGAATCCCAAAAAGCCGGTCTCAGTTCGGATTGGGGTCTGCAACTCGACCCCATGAAGTCGGAGTCGCTAGTAATCGCAGATCAGCAACGCTGCGGTGAATACGTTCCCGGGCCTTGTACACACCGCCCGTCACGTCACGAAAGTCGGCAACACCCGAAGCCCGTGGCCCAACCAGCTTGCTGGGGGGAGCGGTCGAAGGTGGGGCTGGCGATTGGGACGAAGTCGTAACAAGGTAGCCGTACCGGAAGGTGCGGCTGGATCACCTCCTTTCTAAGGAGCATCGACTGCGGCCACCTGGTGGTTCGTGGTCCAGCCGTGTCCGTGGGCGAATGTCTCACGCTCGGCGCGCTCATTAGTGGAGCACTGGTTAATCGGATGATCTGGGTCTGCCCGGGTCGGTTGGTACCGCCTGAACCCTTCGCGGGGGACGGGAGTGGGAACGCCGGCTGGGGGGCGCGGATGGGTTCGGACACACTGTTGGGTCCTGAGGAAACGGACATTGGTGGGCCCGCTGTGGCGGGCTTGCTGTCTGTTTGACCTCGTGCGGGACCAGCCTCCTGTCATACCAGCTCGCCTTTGGTGGGTGTTGGTGGTGGGGTGGGTGTGGTTGCTGTTTGTTGTTTGAGATTTGCATAGTGGACGCGAGCATCTTTGTGGCCAAGTTTTTTAGGGCACACGGTGGATGCCTTGGCATCAGGAGCCGATGAAGGACGTGGGAGGCTGCGTTAAGCCCCGGGGAGTCGCCAACCTGACTTTGATCCGGGGATGTCCGAATGGGGAAACCTAGCACCAGTCATGTGGTGTTGCCTCCGCCTGAATGTATAGGGCGGTTGGTGGTAACGCGGGGAAGTGAAACATCTCAGTACCCGTAGGAAGAGAAAACAAATTAGTGATTCCGTGAGTAGTGGTGAGCGAAAGCGGAAGAGGCTAAACCGTATGCGTGTGATAGCCGGCAGGCGTTGCGTGTGCGGGGTTGTGGGACCCTCTGATGGTTTCTGCCGAGACTGTAGACAGTGAGAAATCGATGGGATAGTCGAAGTTTCTGGGAAGTTGCGCCGTAGACCGTGAGAGCCGGGTAGGCGAAATCTTGTCGACTGTTTGAGGGGATCCCAAGTAGCACGGGGCCCGAGAAATCCTGTGTGAATCTGCCAGGACCACCTGGTAAGCCTAAATACTCCCTGATGACCGATAGTGAACAAGTACCGTGAGGGAAAGGTGAAAAGCGCCCCGGTGAGGGGTCGTGAAATAGTACCTGAAACCGTGTGCCTACAAGCCGTAGGAGCGTAGACGTTTTCGGATGTCTGTGATGTGACTGCGTGCCTTTTGAAGAATGAGCCTGCGAGTTATGGTGTGTGGCGAGGTTAACCCGTGTGGGGTAGCCGTAGCGAAAGCGAGTCTGAATAGGGCGTTGTTAGTCGCATGCTGTAGACCCGAAGCGGAGTGATCTAGGCATGGGCAGGTTGAAGCGCGGGTAAGACCGCGTGGAGGACCGAACCCACCAGGGTTGAAAACCTGGGGGATGACCTGTGTTTAGGGGTGAAAGGCCAATCAAACTCCGTGATAGCTGGTTCTCCCCGAAATGCATTTAGGTGCAGCGTTACGTGTTTCTTGCCGGAGGTAGAGCACTGGATGGCTAATGGGCCCGACAAGGTTACTGACGTCAGCCAAACTCCGAATGCCGGTAAGTGAGAGCGTAGCAGTGAGACTGCGGGGGATAAGCTCCGTAGTCGAGAGGGAAACAGCCCAGACCACCGACTAAGGCCCCTAAGCGTGTGCTAAGTGGGAAAGGATGTGGAGTCGCAGTGACAACCAGGAGGTTGGCTTAGAAGCAGCCACCCTTGAAAGAGTGCGTAATAGCTCACTGGTCAAGTGATTCCGCGCCGACAATGTAGCGGGGCTCAAGTACACCGCCGAAGTCGTGGCATTCACACGTTAGCCGAGCCTTTGTGGTTTAGGTGTGTGGATGGGTAGGGGAGCGTCGTGCAGCCGGCGAAGCAGCAGAGTGATCTAGTTGTGGAGGCTGTGCGAGTGAGAATGCAGGCATGAGTAGCGAATCAGAAGTGAGAAACTTCTGCGCCGGATGACCAAGGGTTCCTGGGCCAGGCTAATCCGCCCAGGGTAAGTCGGGACCTAAGGCGAGGCCGACAGGCGTAGTCGATGGACAACGGGTTGATATTCCCGTACCCGCTATGGTGCGCCAATACTGAATCCAGTGATACTAAGGGTCCTTAACCCCCTAACGCCCTTCGGGGTGTGGGTGAGGGTGAACGCCTGGCCTGATCTGGTAGTAGGTAAGCGATGGGGTGACGCAGGAAGGTAGTCCAGCCCAGGCGATGGTAGTCCTGGGGTAAGCGTGTAGGGCGTGTCGTAGGCAAATCCGCGGCACATTGAGCCTGAGACGTGATGCCGAGCCGATTGTGGCGAAGTGGGTGATCCTATGCTGCCGAGAAAAGCCTCTAGTGAGTGCCGTGGCGGCCCGTACCCCAAACCGACTCAGGTGGTCAGGTAGAGAATACTAAGGCGATCGGGTGAACTGTGGTTAAGGAACTCGGCAAATTGCCCCCGTAACTTCGGGAGAAGGGGGCCTTCGCTGGTGATCAGACTTGCTCTGTGAGCTGGTGGGGGTCGCAGAGGCCAGGGGGAAGCGACTGTTTACTAAAAACACAGGTCCGTGCGAAGTCGTAAGACGATGTATACGGACTGACGCCTGCCCGGTGCTGGAACGTTAAGGGGACCGGTTAGTCGCACGTGTGTGGCGAAGCTGAGAACTTAAGCGCCAGTAAACGGCGGTGGTAACTATAACCATCCTAAGGTAGCGAAATTCCTTGTCGGGTAAGTTCCGACCTGCACGAATGGCGTAACGACTTCCCCGCTGTCTCAACCGCAGACCCGGCGAAATTGCACTACGAGTAAAGATGCTCGTTACGCGCAGCAGGACGGAAAGACCCCGGGACCTTCACTATAGCTTGACATTGGCGTTTGGAACGTCTTGTGTAGGATAGGTGGGAGACGGTGAAGCTGTCACGCTAGTGGTGGTGGAGTCATTGGTGAAATACCACTCTGGTCGTTTTGAACGTCTAACTTCGGTCCGTGATCCGGATCAGGGACAGTGTCTGGTGGGTAGTTTAACTGGGGCGGTTGCCTCCTAAAGAGTAACGGAGGCGCCCAAAGGTTCCCTCAGCCTGGTTGGTAATCAGGTGTCGAGTGTAAGTGCACAAGGGAGCTTGACTGTGAGACCGACGGGTCGAGCAGGAGCGAAAGCTGGGACTAGTGATCCGGCGGTGGCTTGTGGAAGCGCCGTCGCTCAACGGCTAAAAGGTACCCCGGGGATAACAGGCTGATCTTCCCCAAGAGTCCATATCGACGGGATGGTTTGGCACCTCGATGTCGGCTCGTCGCATCCTGGGGCTGGAGTAGGTCCCAAGGGTTGGGCTGTTCGCCCATTAAAGCGGTACGCGAGCTGGGTTTAGAACGTCGCGAGACAGTTCGGTCCCTATCCGCTGCGCGCGCAGGAGACTTGAAAGGAGCTGTCCCTAGTACGAGAGGACCGGGACGGACGAACCTCTGGTGTGCCAGTTGTTCCGCCAGGAGCACGGCTGGTTGGCTACGTTCGGAAGGGATAACCGCTGAAAGCATCTAAGCGGGAAGCTCGCCTTGAGATGAGGTCTCCCACCACGAGAGTGGGTAAGGCTCCCAATAGACGATTGGGTTGATAGGCCGGAGGTGGAAGCACGGTAACGTGTGGAGCTGACCGGTACTAATAGGCCGAGGACTTGACCACAAAGCATTCTTGCTCGCGTCCACTATGTAATTCTGAGACAGCAGACACGTTCTCGTGTTTGACAGTTTCATAGAGTTACGGCGGTTATGGCGAAGGGGAAACACCCGGTTACATTCCGAACCCGGAAGTTAAGCTCTTCAGCGCCGATGGTACTGCACCGGGGACGGTGTGGGAGAGTAGGTCGCCGCCGGACAATTTTTTGTCGCAGTTGAGGCCATCCCGGTTGGGGTGGCCTTTTCTGTTTTCCCGGGCCCCGTCACCTTCCCCCGGCCGTTTCCCGAGCAGGTCACGTTTCCCGGACTTCCCCCTAGCGCTTTTTCCCCGGGGGTTGCCTCCACTGGAAACCCCGTTCCCGGGAGCTTCCTCCATCAGGGCCCTGGCGGCGCGGCTCAGGACATCGATTCAGGACATCAGATATGGAGTTCGCCTGAGAGCACGGTCACCGCGTGTCCGGCCAGATCGACTCGATCGTCTCGCATGGTCGTGTGTATTACGCCGCCCCGAGAGGAGAGCTGGGCTCCGACAAGGGAATCCGAGCCGAGCTTGCCGCTCCAGTAAGGAGCCAGAGAGCAGTGGGCGGATCCGGTCACCGGGTCCTCGGGGACACCCACCCTGGGGGCGAAGAACCGTGAGACGTAGTCGACACCCGGGCGCGACGCCCGAGCCGTTACGATCACTCCTCGCGCGTCCACCTTCTCCAGGGCGAGGAAATCAGGGGACAGGCCGAGCACGGTCTCTTCGGACTCCACCTCCAGGAGGTAGTCCCACACGTTCTTGCCGACCCAGAGCAGATCGACCCCGAGTGCCTCCGTCAGACCGTCCGGCGGGCTCACCTCTTCGAGAGTGCCGACCGGGAAGTTCATGGTGATCAGACCCGTTCCGTCCCTGGTCACAGTGAGGATCCCGCTTTTTGTTGAGAATTCAAGGGTTTCGGGGGCTGATCCTGTGGAATAGAGGACATGCGCTGCGGCCAAGGTCGCGTGCCCGCACAGGGCCACCTCGACCGCCGGCGTGAACCAACGGAGCGAATACGGCTTGCCGTCTTCTCCTTCCAGCAGGAAGGCCGTCTCGGAGTGCTTCATCTCCGCTGCGACGGACTGCATCCAGGCATCTGTAGCCGGATTGTCGAGTATGCAGACCCCCGCAGGGTTACCCTTGGAAAACTGATCAGTAAATGAATCGACCACATAGATGCGCATGGCGTAATTTTACACATTACGAATATCCAGCTGAAAGCGGGTATGGGAGGGCGCCAGGCAAACCGGTGCACTAGCCGTACAAAGTAGGAATAAGCGTTGGGCGTGTCGCACGGCGAACCTCAATTCGTCGGTTACCGTCCAAGGTGGAGGACAAGCCGGCTGCGGCGTGGTCCTGAAGAAAGGACAAGCCGATGGGGGCAGTGCGCAAGGTGGCGACCTACCTTGGCCTGGGTGGAGCAGAGGATTACGACGAGTCCTATGAGTATGAGGACGGCGTCGAGGGTGAGGATGAGGACTGGCAGCCGGCTTCGGAGCGCGCGGCCAAGCGCTGGCGTTCGATGAGCGAGCCGTCGCGGATCGTGATGCTGACGCCGAGGAAGTACAACGACGCTCCGATCATCGGACGGCACTTCCGCGAGGGCCAGACCGTCATCATGGACGTCAACGTCATGAGCACCGCCGAAGCCACACGGATGGTCGACTTCGCCGCAGGCCTTGCCTATGGCTGTGAGGGCCGCATCGAGCGCATCGCGGAGAAGGTGTTCCTGCTGGCCCCCGCCGACGTGGAGATCACGAACGGCTGATCCGGCAGCGCTTGGAACGGTCTTTTCGCCCCGCAGCCCCGCAATCCGTAGCCCTGCGGTCCTGCGACTCCGTGGTCCCGCAACCCCGTGGTCCCGAGACTCCGCAGCCCGCAGTCCTGCGACCCCGCACCCCGCGGTTTCATCGGCCCCCGGCTATCTGGCGCGGGGGCCTCTGCGTAGCAACCGGATCAGTTCGGCCAGATCGGAGGCCGCGGTCTGGGTGCGCTTCTCGCTCTCGCGAGCGTATTCGTGCAGGGCCCACACGGCGCCATCGGCCAACTCCCGCAGCTCGGCCAGTTGCGCGGTGACGTATTCGGCGTCCGCCCGTTCGTCTCTGCGCCGTTGCCAGAGCCGGTAGCCTCCCGCCGCAGCCAGGACCAGTGCGAGCACCGCGAGTGGCAGCGTCATCGGGGTGACGAGCGCGACCACCAGCGTCACCATACCGAGGGCGAGCAGCCCGTAGGCGAGCCAGGGGCGGCCGCGGACGGGCACACCTTCGACGGAGATGTGCTCTTCGGCCGCCGCCATGGACTCGGGGTCCGGGCCTTCGGGGCGGAGCACCACTCGGTGCCCGAGCAGCGGCATGGTGACGGACTCCGGCGGGTCGACCTCGGTGGCCCGTGCGAGGTTCTCCGCGGCGGCACGTACGGCAGGCGCGGCCATGTGCAGCGCGATGCCGGCGAGGTGGGGGTCGGAACCCGGATGCAGGTCGGTGAGCAGGTAGCCGGTGAGCGCGTTCATGGGGCCTTCGGGCCCCCCGGAGCCGATCAGATGGCGCAGCACCGTCAGCGGCTCGCCTTCGATCCACACGCTGGCCGGCTTGCCCGCATGGTTGGCGATCTTCCCGCCGGTCCCCTCCCGCACCGAGGTGATCTCGACGCAGCGGCCGAGCAGGCGAGACAGCTGGTCGGCCGCCTGGACGGGCTCGGCCAGCTCGGGAAGCTCGGCGAGCTCGGGGAAGTCGACCAGCGAAGGTGGGATGACCAGCACCGGCTCATGCGGGATCAACGCGCTCAGCCAACGGTCGGGGCCGACCTCCGTCTGCGCGGCAACCGAGTCGAGCTTGCGGAGTACGAAGATCTTTCCGGCGGGGCCGTACGCCCCTCTGGCGGCGGCGAGCCAGAGTGCCCGCTGCCCGTGGGTCACCGGCCGATCCGCGGTCAGCTCGCCGAAGGCGATGCCCAGCCATGAGGCGTGGATGGCCTCGCCCTGACCCGAGACCGCAAGGGCGAGACAGAGGAAGAGGGCGGTCCGCTGCTCGTCGAGCTGGGCGGCACGGCCGAGGGGCTCCAGCGCGTCTTCACCGCGCATGACCAGCTCAAGGGCCTCGACTGCCGGAGCCAGCCAGTAGTCGGTCACGTCCGAGAGATCCGGGGGCGCCGTGGAGGGGGACTCGTCGGCGGCCAGGCCGGCCAGGAGTGCTTCGGCGTAGCGGTGCAACTCCGTCCCGATGTACTGGCTCGCGGTCAGGTCGGTGCTCAAGGCAGAGAACTCTCCGAAGTTGTGACCGGTGACCGCGTCAGCGTAGTGCGCCTCGGTCATGCCCGCCGGGAGGCGCGCCGAACCTAACTTTGCCGGATGATCACCTCGATTTGGTGAATCAAGGCGATCATCCGGTAGATAGCTCACATGCGTTCGGGGACCGGGACGCCGAGCAGACCCAGGCCGGTCTCCATCACACGCAGGGTGAGCCCGCACAGGGCGAGCCGGGAGGCGCGTGTGGCCGGGTCGACGTCGTCCTTCAGAACGGGACAGTTCTCGAAGAACGTGGTGAAGGCGCTCGCGGTGTCGAAGAGATAGGCGGCGAGCTTGTGCGGCATCGACCCCTCCGCCATCTCCTCCACCGCCCGGGCGAACCCGAGGAGTTGCAGGGCCAGGGCGCGCTCGGCCGGATGACCGAGGACGATCGGGCCGGTCGCCTCGGCGGGGATGACCCCGCCCCTGCGGAAGATGGAGCGGATGCGGGCCTGGGCGTACTGCAGGTAGGGGCCGGTGTTGCCGGTCAGGGCGAGCATGCGGTCGAAGTCGAAGACGTACTCGCTGTCGTGGCTGACGGACAGGTCGGCGTACTTGACCGCGCCCATGCCGACGGCGTGGGCGATCTCCACGCGCTCGGCCTCGTCGTAGTCACTGTCGCGGATCACCCCGGCGGCCCGCGACTCGGCCTCGTCGAGGAGGTCCAGCAGCTTGATCGACTCACCGCTCCGGGTTTTGAACATCTTGCCGTCGCTGCCCAGCACGCTGCCGATCTGGACGTGCTCGGCGCTGACGTGGTCGGGCAGCCAGCCGGCCATCCTGGCGGAGTCGAACAGCATCGACATGTGCAGGGCCTGGGTCGCCCCGATGACGTAGAGGATCCGGTCGGCTTTCAGGTCCTGGACCCGGTAGCGGATGGTGGCCATGTCGGTGGTGGCGTAGCCGTACCCGCCGTCGCTCTTGCGGATCATGAAGGGGAGCGGCTGGCCCTCGCGGCCGGTGTAGCCGGGAGGGAAGACGCAGAGAGCCCCTTCGCTGACGACGGCGATCCCGCGCTCCTGCAGCTCGTCGCAGACCTGGGCGAGCATGTGGTTGTACATGCTCTCGCCGGCGATGTCGTCGTCGGTCAGCCCCACGCCGAGCTGGGCGTAGACCTTGTTGAAGTAGCGGACCGTGGCGTCCATGAAGATGTGCCACAGGCGCATGGTCTCCGGCTCCTCGGCCTGGAGCGTCACCACCCGTGCGCGGGCGCGGCTGTTGAACTCCGGGTCGCTGTCGAACTTCGCCCGGGCGGCCTGGTAGTAGGCGTTGCCCTCGCCGGCTTCGAGTTGGGCGACGGCGGCCGGCTCGCCGATGTCCAGCAGGTGCTCGATGAGCATGCCGAACGGGGTGCCCCAGTCACCCAGGTGGTTCTGCCGGATGACCCTGTTGCCGAGGTGCTCGTGGACCCGGACCAGGGCGTCGCCGACGATGGTCGTGCGCAGATGGCCGACGTGCATCTCCTTGGCCGCGTTGGGCGCGGAGTAGTCGACGACGATGGTCTGCGGCGAGTCGGACAGGGCGACGCCGCTGCGCGGGTCGGCCAGGACCTCGGCGGCCTGGGCGGCGATCCACGCGTCGGAGAGCGTGAGGTTCAGGAAGCCCGGACCGCTGACCTCGACCGTGCCGGGGAAGGGCTCACCGGGTGCGCCCGCGGCCTCCCCGGTGAGGTGGGCGGCGATCTCCTGGGCGACCTCCCGCGGGGCTCGGCGCAGTCGCTTGCTCAGGCTCATCGCCACGTTCGCCTGGTAGTCGGCGAACTGCGAGGGACGGATCAGCGGGTCTGCGTCGGAGAACTCCGCACCGAAGGCGGCGGCCAGCGCCTGCTGGACGCGCTCGGTCAGTGCGAGCTGCGGGTCGGTCATAACCCAAGGATATCGGTTGGCCGCTCCTGACCCGGCGAATTGTCGTGTGATCGGACGATCGTGAAACGACCGTCAGAGCCACGCGCAGATCGGCGAAATCATGGTCGGCCCCGTGTCGCCTGTTCGGTGACCTCCGCAGGGGCCGGCTCCGTGCCGTCGCCTCAGTGGCCTGCTCCCGCTCCGCCGACTGCTCCACGCGTCCTCCGGAGTCTCGTGTGGGTCTCCTCATCTCCTATGGAGGGTCACCAGAGGCGGTGTGGCCGGTGGGCGGCGCCGAGACGCTCGCCGATGCGGGCGACCACGCCCTGCCGGGCCAGTCTGGCGGCCAGGACGCAGGCGGCGCTCACCCCTTTGGCCTGGGAGGAGCCATGGGCGATGACCACGGTGCCGTTCAGGCCGAGCAGTACGGCTCCGCCGTGGACCTCGGGATCCAGCCGCCGGCTGAGATCTCTGAGGCGTTTCCTCTGCAGCAGTCCGCCCAGCCGGGCCGCGCGGCTCTCGTTGATGGTCTCGCGGAGTTCGGCGAAGGCGTAGCGGACGCTGCCCTCCATGGTCTTGAGGGCCACATTGCCGGTGAAGCCGTCGGCGACGATGACGTCCACGGCCCCGGTGAGCAGATCGTGTCCCTCGACGTTGCCGGCGAACCTCAGGCCGGGGGCGGCCGACAGCAGTTCGTGGGCCCGCTTCACGAGCTTGTTGCCCTTCTCGGGTTCGCTGCCGATGGTCAGCAGGCCGATCCCGGGATCCTCGATCTCCAGGACGGTCTCCGCGTAGGCCGCGCCGAGATGTGCGAACTGCACCAGCATCTCCGGTTTCACCTCGGCGTTCGCTCCCGCGTCCAGCAGGACGGTGGGGGTGGGGCGGGTCGGCAGGGCGACGGTGAGCGCAGGCCGGAGCACTCCGTTCTGGCTGCGGAGCCGGAGCTTGCCGGTGGCCACGATCCCGGCGGTGGATCCGGCGGACACCACGGCCGAGGCGTCGCCGCGCCGTACGAGGTGGCAGGCGATGGCGATGCTGGAGCGCGGACGGCGGAGACTGGCGAGGGCGCCCTCGTCCATGGCCAGGGCCTCCTCGGCCCGGATGATCGGGATTTCGGTGAGCGCGTCGTGCAGGGAGAGCGCCTCCATCAGGGGGCGGGGCTCACCCACGAGGACGACGGGGATTCCGTGTTCCCGCACCGCCTGTACGGCTCCCGCCACGATCTCCTCGGGGGCGTGGTCTCCGCCCATCGCGTCCAGGGCGATCGGCAGAGAGGCCGGCATGGGGCTGGGAATGTCGGTGTCAGGCAAGCGGTCACCTCGTGCGGGATGGTTTGTCCGCATCGTAGGTGGGGCGGGCGGTAGGTGGGGCACCCGGGTCGATCAGGGCTTGTCGGGGAGATTCCAGTCGCTTCTCTCCCGCGCGACGACGACCTTTCCGAAGGTGACCCGGCCGATGACCCGGATGACGGGGCCGCTTTCGTCACCGAGACCGCCGGAGATGTGTCTCTTGGCGAACAGCGCGCCGACCTCGTCGATGACATGGGCGTTCCCGGGCACCCTGACGATCAGCTTGCCGCAGTAGGAGTTGACCTCAAGGGTGATCTCACGGCCGGGGAGAACCGCGTCGGACAGGTCGACGATCAACGCGCCGAACGTGGCGTTCAGTGTGGTGTGACGTCCGGCGATCCACCGTCCGCCCCGGACCACCTTGCTGAAGACGGCGCTGACCTCCTGGCGGACGGTGGCGGGCCCGTTCCCGGTGACGGTGACGTCGGGAAGGTCGGCGGTGATCGGGGCCAACTGGTCCACGGTCACGGAGTCGTACGTCGCCTGCAGCCGGTCGGCGTGTTCGAGGCTGGTCAGTCGGCCGGTGGCGAGGGCTTCGGCCAGCACGGACGCCACGCGGTCACGGTCGGCGTCGGACGCACGCAGGGCCGGTGCGTAGCGGCTCGGCAGCGGGAGGTCGGCAGGGGTCATGACATGGATTGTACGACTAAACGAGATATATCGCGATATTAACTTTACCTGCGAACTTCCTGTGAAGTGGAACCGGTCATGGGTGTGATTACGTCCGGTATATAAGCGCAACAGACGCGCGACCGGCTTGAGAGGTTTACACGAAGACCGACAAAAAACGGAGGAAAGGCTTAGTGATCTTGAAGGAAGGCTCTACGCGCGGGTTTCGGGCTTACGGTGCCAAGCATCTCGACGACCTGCTGCGACGGGGCGGCCTCGGAGACGACGAGCGGCTCCGGATCAGAGCGGTGGCGACCGTGCTGCCCTTCCGCACCAACGCGTACGTGGTGGACCAGCTCATCGACTGGTCGGCCATACCTGATGACCCCATATATCGTCTGGTCTTCCCTCAGGCGGACATGCTGCCCGAGGCGGACGTCACCAGACTCGCAGGTCTTCTGAGCACGGGTGCTCCGAACGCGCAGATTCAGTCGGCGGCACACGAGATCAGGATGCGGCTCAACCCGCACCCCGCCGGTCAGCTCGACCTCAACGTCCCCCGTGTCGGCGCGGAGCCGATGCCCGGCATGCAGCACAAGTATGCCGAGACCGTTCTCTTCTTCCCCAAACAGGGGCAGACCTGTCACGCCTACTGCACCTACTGCTTCCGGTGGGCGCAGTTCATCGGAGAGCCCGACCTGAAGTTCGCCTCCGACGACGTCGACAACCTCGTCGGCTATCTGAAGAACCACCCCCAGGTGACCAGCGTGCTGTTCACCGGCGGCGATCCCATGATCATGAGCGAGTCCGTGCTCCGCCGTTACCTGGAGCCGCTGCTCGAGTTGGAGCAGATCGAGTCCATCCGCATCGGCACCAAGTCACTGGCCTACTGGCCGCAGCGGTTCGTCTCCGACCCTGACGCGAACGACACGTTGCGCCTGTTCGCCTCCGTGGTGGACGCGGGTAAGAACCTGGCCTTCATGGCGCACTTCTCCCACCCGAGGGAGATGGAATCCCCCATCGCCGAGGCCGCTGTGGCCGGGATCCTCGCCACCGGTGCGGTGATCCGGACCCAGGCGCCGCTGATCAGGTCCATCAACGACGATCCCGCGATCTGGTCGGACATGTGGCGCAGGCAACTCACCATGGGCATGGTGCCCTACTACATGTTCGTCGAGAGGGACACCGGGCCCCAGGACTACTTCGCGGTCCCCCTCGCCCGGGCCTACGAGATCTTCAGGGACGCCTACGCGGGCGTATCGGGGCTGTGCCGCACGGTGCGGGGCCCCTCCATGTCGGCCACTCCCGGCAAGGTGTGCGTGGACGGCGTCGCGGAGATCGCCGGACAGAAGGTCTTCGTGCTCCACCTCATCCAGGCACGCGACTCCGAACTGGTCGGCCGCCCCTTCTTCGCGCGCTACGACCCCCAGGCGGTGTGGCTCACCGATCTGCGGCCGGCGTTCGCCGACCGCTTCCCCTTCGATCCCCCGGCGACCTCCGAACCGTTCGTCCCCTTCGAGACGGCGATGGCCTCCCAGCGACTGTCCGCCTGATCCGTCGGGTCAAGCGGGCATCTCGCAACCGGAAAATCTGATGTCCCGGACCGGGGATTCTCTTTCCCGCTTCTTTTCCGGTTTTCCGTCTCAAGAATCGCCGGGATGTGCTCACAGCCGTCACGGCTTTGCGGCATAAGGCTCGCTGGATCGTCATTCCTCATAGGACTATTTCCAGATTTATCTGCTGCGCCGGGCGGTCTCATGACCCGCCCGGCGCAGTCTTGTTGGGGCTCCAGACTTGGCCCGCACCGCCAATTCGATCACCGGTTGCCAGCCCGGGCACTGCTCGGAACGGTGATACAAATGCCGATGCAGTTTCCGGCCGGTGCTTTCCGTGCAGCCATCTCAACCGCGCCTGCCGGTAAAAAAGGTCCCAGGCCTGCTTTTTTCTGACCTTCCAAGAAATCAAGTGGGCCGACTACAAGCTGGAGGCAATCATGAAGCGAGTCATCAAGTCGGCCGTGGCCGTAGCGGCGTTCGGTCTCGCGGCGGCGGTCTCTGCTCCCGCGCAGGCGGAGACGTACGACATCTTCGACTCCCAGAACGGGAGCGGTCCGATCGGAGAGCTCACCGGTGGGGTGCTCGACGTCTACGACGTGACGCTCCTGCAGGGCGGCCAGGGCATGCAGACCGGTTCGATGTTCGGCCGTCAACTGCTGAGCAGCCTGCGCGACGATCCCGCCCTCGTCGCCCCGACGTCCGACACCCCGGTGGTTCCTACGGCTGACGCCCCGGTGACCCCCGCCGCCGACGTCCCCGCCCAGGACGCTCTGCTGCCCGAGGCTCCTGAGGCCCCCCAGGACCCCACCGGTGATGTCAGCAGCCTGACCACCACGATCACGCAGAGCGTCGACACCGCGGCGGACCAGGTCATCCCGCAGCCCGACGCCCTCGCCCCTCTGACGGGCGTCCTGACCCCGGCCGTTGAGGTCGCTCCGGCTACCGAGGCCGCTCCGGTGGCTGAGGATGCTGCCCCGACCGCCGAGGCCGCCCCTGCTGCTGAGGTTGCTCCGGCTGCCGAGGCTGCCACCCCTGCTGAGGCCGCTCCGACCGCTGAGGTTGCTCCGGTGACTGAGGCCGCCGCTCCGATCGCTGAGGTTGCTCCGGCGGAGGCTGCTCCGGCGGAGGCTGCTCCGGCCGCCGAGGCCGCCCCGGCTGCTGAGGCCGATGCTCCGACCGCTGAGGTTGCCCCGATCGCTGAGGTTGCCCCGGTCGCTGAGGCCGATGCTCCGATCGCCGAGGCCGCCCCTGCTGCTGAGGCTGCTCCGGCTGCCGAGGCTGCCACCCCTGCCGAGGCCGCTCCGACCGCCGAGGTTGCTCCGGCTGAGGCCGCCGCTCCGGCCGCTGAGGTCGCCCCGGTGACTGAGGCCGCCGCCCCGACCGCTGAAGTTGCTCCGGCGGAGGCTGCTCCGGCCGCCGAGGCCGCCCCGGCTGCTGAGGCCGTTGCCCCGATCGCTGAGGTTGCCCCGATCGCCGAGGCCGCCGCTCCGGCCGCCGAGGCTGCTGCTCCGGCCGCGGATGTCGCCATGAGCATCACCAAGATCGCCGCCGAGTAATCACGGCAAGGCGGAGAATCGCCGTGACGGCGGACGGTCGCGGCGACGCGGAGGCGCGGAGCCTCGGTGAGATGGGATATTCGCCGTGACGCCGGGTATTCGCGGCAGAAGAGACCGGCCGGTGCGCACCGGCCGGTCTCTTCTGTCTGTCAGAGGCCAGGTCTCCGCACGGAGGTGCGCCGGGCGATCTGAGCCTGAAGTCTGGCCATCTGCCAGTGCAGCTCGATGAGCTGCTCGACCAGCTGGAGGCGGGGAATCTCGGACGGGTCCTCGGTGGCCAGGTGGTCGATCGCCGTCGACAGCTCTCGCATCGCGCGCCCCCACTCCATGACGGCTTCTTTCGAATCGAAACAACGTTCGAATCATAGCGGAACGCCGATCACGGTGTCAGCGGATTGCCGCTGTGGGCCCCCAAGCCACAGATCGCCCCATGTGCCTCAGGTTTCGTACACCGGGGCGATGTATCCGCGGGCCAGGGTGTGGGCGGTGATGTTGAAGCCCACCACGGCCGGCGGGGTGTCGGCGCTCACATCGAGCTTCTCCACGTCGAGGGCGTGCACGGCGAAGAGATAGCGGTGCGGCCAGCCGGGCGGCGGGGCGGCGCCCCCGTAGGCGTTGATGCTGTAGTCGTTGCGGCCGTGCACGCCGAAACGGGAGTCGGCGCCACCTGCTCCGGCGGGCAGCTCGGTCACGTCGGCGGGGATGTCGAACAGCAGCCAGTGCCAGAATCCGCTGCCGGTGGGGGCGTCGGGGTCGTAGCACGTCACCGCGTAGCCGAGGGTGCCCTCGGGCGCCCCCGACCAGCGCAGGTGCGGGGAGACGTTCTGCCCGGTGGCTCCCCAGCCGTCGAACACCTGGGTCTCGGACATGGTCTCGCCGTCACGGACGTCGTCGCTCTCGACGGTCAGCGCCGGAACCTGGGGCAGGAAGTCGTAGGGAATCGGTGGCCGTGGGGACACGGTTCATCTCCAATGGGAACGGCTTGTCGGTCGCTCCCATCCTGCCCCGCCGCCGCTCGTTCTGGCGTCGGCTCGCCGCCTCAGACGTTGTTGTAGGCGGCGATCACCGTTTTCGGGTCGCCGTCCATTTTGATCTTGCCCTTGTGCAGCCAGATCACCCGGTTGCAGGTCTCCTCGATCACGTCGAGGTTGTGCGCGACCAGGAAGACCGTGCCGGCCTCGTCGCGCATCTTCTTGATCCGCTCCTGGCTTTTGCGCTTGAAGTCGCGGTCGCCGGTCGCCAGTGCCTCGTCGATGAGGAGCACGTCGTGGGCCTTGGCCGAGGCGATGGCGAAGCGGAGGCGGGCGCCCATGCCGGAGGAGTAGGTGGACATGGGGAACTGCACGAACTCGCCGATGCCGGAGAAGTCGACGATCTCCTCGTACTTCTCCTTCACCTGCTTGGGGTTCATGCCCATCGCGTAGCAGCCGAGCACGATGTTGCGCTCGCCGGTGAGCTCGCGCATCAGCGCGGCGTTGACGCCGAGCAGGGAGGGCTGACCGTCGGTGTAGACCGCGCCCGAGTGCGGCGGCAGGAGCCCGGCGATGGCGCGCAGCAGGGTGGACTTGCCGGAGCCGTTGCGGCCGATGACACCGATGGCGTCACCGTGCTGAGCCACGAAGGAGACGCCGCGGACGGCGTGGACCTCCTTCATCTGCGGCCGGCCCTGGCGCTTGACCAGGCGCATGAGGGCGTTGACCGCGTTGCCCTTCTCGGCCTCGGTGGCCGCGCCGTATACGCGGTAGATGATGTGCAGGTCGTCCACGATGACCGTCGGAGTGCCCGTACGGCTGTCGCCGACGGGGTCCGGGTTGGGGTGCACCCTGACGTCCGTGCTCGGGACGCCGGGTTCCTCAGCCTTCACTTGGGGCAGCTCCTCGGTCAACTCAGCCACGGCCGTACTTCTCCTCGGCTCGCCAGAAGTACCAGAAGCCGCCGATCAGGGCGAACACTGCCCAGAATATGCAGACAGACCAAACCCACGTCGATGGCTGCACGTCATGCGACTGCATGAGCAGATCGCGCATCAGCTCGATGTAGGCGGCGGCGGGATTGGCATACATGAGGTCGGCGACCCACTGGGGCAGGTGGGCCTGTACGACGATCTTGTCCTGGATCGAGAAGAAGACGCCGGAGGCGTAGAGCCAGGTGCGCGTGATGAACGGCAGGAGCTGGTTCAGGTCGCGGGCGGTGGCGCCGACGCGGGCCAGCACCAGGCTGGCGCCGATGTTGAACATCGTCTGCAGCAGCAGGGCGACCGGGACCAGCAGCCAGAACCAGGTGATCGGCTCGCCGATGACCAGCACCAGCACGGCCAGCACGCCCATCGAGATCAGGAGCTGCTGGAACTCCTGGATCGTGTAGGCGAGCGGGAGCGCCGCGCGGGGGAAGTGCAGCGCGCGGATCATCGACAGGTTGCCGGAGATCGCCTTGGCGCCGCTGCTCACCGAGCGCTGGGTGTAGGTGAAGACGAACATCCCGGTGATGAGGAACGCGGGATAGTGCTCGATGCCCTTGCTCGCGCCGAGGATCAGGCCGAACATCAGGAAGTAGATGGCCGCGTTGAGCAGCGGGGTCAGGACCTGCCAGAGCTGGCCCATTGCCGAGTTGCTGTACTTCGAGACGTTGCGCGAGGTGGCGTAGGTCATGACGAAGTGCCGTCGTTCCCACAGCTGGCGCAGGTAGACGGGCAGACTGGGGCGTGCGATGGCACGCCGAAGTCCGTAACGCTCGGCGAGCTTGGCCAGCGGCTCTTGCCCCTTGTCTGGGGTGCCGTTATTCGGGCCGCCCGCCTGGGCGTCCGCGATCGCGGATTCCGGCTGGCTCATGGCAAGGACTCTATTGGATGCGAGTGGTTGAAGTGCCTCCGGCGGTGCTCCGCCGCACACATTGGACGGGATCTCCACAGAAGAGGTTCCAGGGCAATTGTGTGGTCCGTCAGCGAACCTCCGGTCCTGCCGCGCCCGGGTCAACATTAGCCCAGGTGAGAGCCATCTGTGGGCAACAGGACGCGAGCACCGCAGGTGGAAGGGTATTTTGACGTGACCGTTCACGCCCTACATAGACCTCTATGTCCGCTTGTTGCCCTTCTGGGGGATTGGGGCGGCCGAGTTGGTAGACGTACTGCGCCTGACCGGCACATGCGTGACCGAACCGCAACATCACGGAGACGTTTCGATGTGGAGCGGTGCGGGATAGTCGCGTCCGACTGGTGTGGCGTCGGCACCTTGGCCGGGACGGTGAGGCTGGGGACCGCGACCTCCTCCCTTGGCTGTCCAGGTTCGGGAATTTTATTGGCGACGTCCACCTGTAAAGGGAGGAATTACCACAATGCGCGTTACCAACAGCGCACGGATCATCGCCGGCACCGCACTGCTCGCTCTCGGGCTGGCCGCGTGCGGCGGCGAGAGTTCCACGGACGGAGGGACGGCGGCGGCCGGCCAGCCCGTGCGCATGGAGCTCGGTGAGCCGCAGAAACTCTTCTATCCCGGGGACACCACCGAGTCCGAGGGCGCCGAGGTGTTGGGTGCCGTCTTCGCTCCGCTGGTGAGATACGACGAGAACAAGCAGGTCGTCAACGACGTCGCCGAGTCGATCAAGTCGACCGACAACAAGGTCTGGACGATCGAACTCAAGCCGGGCTACACCTGGCAGGACAGCGCCGGCACGGCGCTGACCGCGCAGAACTACGTCGACGCGTGGAACTACTCCGCCAACCAGGACAACGTCCAGGGCGCCAACGGCTTCTTCAGCCGCATCGAGGGCTGGGCCGACCTGAACCCGGGCGAGGGCAAGACCGTCTCCACCAAGGAGATGAAGGGCCTGAAGGTCGTCGACGACACCACCTTCAAGGTCACCCTGACCGAGCCGTTCTCGCAGTTCAAGACCATGCTGGGCTACACGGCGTTCTACCCGCTGCCCAAGGCCGCCTTCGGTGACGACGGGAAGGTCACCGAGGCGTACGCCAAGCAGCCGATCGGGCAGGGCTACTTCAAGATGGACGCGCCCTACAACAAGGGCACCTCCCAGACGATCGACCTGACCCGGTACGACAAGTTCCCCGGAGAGAAGCCGAAGTTCGACAAGCTGCAGTTCAAGCTCTACACGAGCGCCGAGACGGCGTTCAACGACCTGCGCGCGGGCAACCTGGACATCCACGACTCGCTGCCCCCGTCGGCGGTCGCCAGCGCCAAGGCCGAGCTCGGTGAGCGCTACATCGACCAGGCGGACGCCGGTGTCGGCTACATCGGCTTCCCCCTGCAGTACAACAAGATCTACTCGGACATCAGGATCCGTGAGGCCATCTCCATGGCCATCGACCGCAAGACGATCGCCGACACGGTCTTCTCGGGCACCCGCGCCCCGGCCGACGACTTCATCAACCCGCTGCTCGACGGCTACCGCCAGGGTGCCTGCGCGGTCTGCACCTACGACCCCGCCAAGGCCAAGGCGCAGTACGCCGAAGCAGGCGGCCCGAAGACGCTGGAGCTGGGCTACAACTCCGACGGTCCGCACAAGGAGTGGATCGAGGCCGTCGCCAACAACCTCCGCGCCAACCTCGACGTCCAGGTCTCGGTGAAGCCGTTCGAGAAGTTCGCCTCGATCCTCGACGAGCTCGACGACAAGACCTACGGCGGCATGTTCCGCATGGGCTGGGCGATCGACTACCCGTCCGCGGAGAACTACCTGACCCCGGTCTTCTCCACCATCGCGATCAAGACCGGTTCCAACTACGCCGGCTGGTCGAACAAGGAGTTCGACGGTCTCCTGGCGAAGGGCGACGCCGCCAAGACGCAGAAGGACGGTCTGCAGTTCTACCAGCAGGCCGACGACCTCCTGATCAAGGAGATGCCCTATGTCCCGGTGTACTTCTACCGGATCAACGCGGCCTTCTCCCAGCATGTCAAGGGCGTTAAGATCAACCTCCTCAACCAGGTCGAGTGGACCAAGGTCGAGAAGGTCGCCTGACGGACGGCTGCGGGCCGAGCGCATGCCGCCCGGCCCCATGAACCGCCTCGGGCGGCCCCCGCACCGCACACCCCCACCGGTTGCGCGGGGCTGCTCCCAGGGCATGTACGGGAGGCTTGCATGAGCCGATACATCATCAGGCGCCTTATCCAGGCGATACCTGTTCTGCTGGGCGCGACCCTGCTCATCTACGCCATCGTCTTCGCGCTGCCCGGCGATCCCATCGCGGCGCTGATGGGCGAGAAGCGGATGGACCCCAACCTCGTGGCCATCATGCGGGAGCAGTACCACCTGAACGACCCGTTCCTGGTGCAGTACTGGTACTACCTCACGGGCCTGTTCGGTGGCGACCTCGGCACCACCTACGCCGGGGTCCCGGTCACCGACCTCATGGCCGGCAAGTTCCAGGTGACCCTCAACCTGGCCCTGACGGCGCTGGTCATGGAGGCGGTCATCGGAGTCGGCCTCGGCCTCTACGCGGCGCTGCGGCACGGCAAGGTCCAGGACTCGCTGGTCCTGGCGGCCACGCTGGTGCTGATCTCCGTGCCCACGCTGGTCACCGGCTTCGTGCTCCAGTTGCTCCTGGGAGTGAAGCTGGGCGTCGACTTCTTCCCCGTGGCGGGGGTGGCCGAGGGCTGGCGCAGCTACCTGCTGCCCGGCTTCGTGCTCGCCGGGGTGTCGATCGCCTATCTCACCCGGCTCACCCGGACCAGTCTCGTGGAGACCCTGCGTGCCGACTACATCCGTACCGCGGTGGCCAAGGGCCTGCCCCGGCGCAGGGTCGTCGGCCGGCACGCGCTGCGCAACGCGCTGATCCCGCTGATCACCTATCTGGGCGCCGACCTCGGCACGCTGATGGGCGGTGCGGTGATCATTGAGACGATCTTCAACCTGCCGGGCATCGGCCAGCAGCTGTTCAGCTCGGTCTCCTCGCGCGAGCAGTCCGTGGTCGTCGGCATCGTGACCGTGCTTGTGCTGATATATATCCTGGCGAACCTGGTCGTCGACCTGCTCTACGCCGTGCTCGACCCGAGGATCCGCTATGAGTGACACCCTCGCCTCGCCCGCCGGGCGGGCCAGGCACGGCAGGAGGGCCAGGCCCGAGAAGGCCGCGAGCCTGTGGGGCGACGCCTGGCACGACCTGCGCCGCCGCCCGCTCTTCATCGGCTCCGCCGTGCTCATCGGGGTCTTTCTCGTCATGGCGGCGCTTCCCTGGCTCTTCACCTCGGTGGATCCCTCCGTCGCCGCGAACTGCCGGCTCGCCGACGCCCGCACGGGAATGAGCGGCGCCCACTGGTTCGGCACCGACAACCTCGGCTGCGACGTCTACGCCCGCACGGTCTACGGTGCCCGCAACTCGATCCTGGTCGGGCTGACGACCACCGTCGTCACCGCGGTGGTCGGCGGCCTGCTCGGTCTCGTCGCGGGGTTCAAGGGCGGCGCGGTGGACACCGTGTTCTCCCGGATCACCGAGATCTTCTTCGCGATCCCGTCGGTCCTCGGCGCCCTGCTCATCCTGGCCGTCTTCCGCACCGGCAACATCTGGACCGTCATGCTGGCGCTGGCCGTACTGGCCTGGCCGATGACCTTCCGCATCATGCGGGCCGCGGTGATCACCGCCAAGGGCCAGGACTACGTGCTCGCGGCCCGGGCGCTCGGCGCCTCCGCACCCCGGATCATGTTCCGGCACATCCTGCCGAACGCGCTCGCGCCCGTGATCGTGGTCGCCACGATCAACCTGGGGACCTTCATCGCCGCCGAGGCCGGCCTGTCGTTCCTCGGCGTGGGCCTGCGCTCTCCGGACATCTCCTGGGGACTCATGATCGCCGATGCCCGTGAGCGCTTCCTGGAGGCTCCGGCGCCGCTGCTCTTCCCGGCACTGTTCCTGAGCCTGACCGTGCTGGCCTTCATCATGCTGGGCGACGCGGTCCGCGACGCCCTCGACCCGAAGCTGCGGTAGGGAAGGGATCTGTGAAGAAGACGTCAACATCGGTGCTGCCGGCCCGGGGAACCCTGGACGACGAGCCACTGCTCGCCGTCGACGACCTGCATGTGGAGTTCGTCACCAGACAGGGCGTCGTCAAGGCGGTCAACGGGGTCAGCTACTCGCTCAACCCCGGCGAGACGCTCGCGGTGCTCGGTGAGTCGGGCTCCGGCAAGTCGGTGACCGCGCAGGCGATCATGGGCATTCTCGACATGCCGCCGGCCCGCGTCCCCCGGGGCGAGATCCGCTTCCGAGGTACGGACCTGCTCAAACTGACCGAGGAGGCCCGGTCCCAGGTCCGCGGCCAGCGGATCGCGATGATCTTCCAGGACGCGCTCTCCGCGCTGAACCCGGTGTTCACCGTGGGGTCGCAGATCGGCGAGATGTTCCGGGTGCACCGGGGAGTCTCCCGGCGCGAGGCGGAGAAGAAGGCCGTCGAGCTGATGGACCGGGTCCGCATCCCCGGCGCCAGAGAGCGGGTGCACGACTACCCCCACCAGTTCTCCGGTGGCATGCGCCAGCGCATCATGATCGCGATGTCGATCGCGCTCGACCCGGAGGTGCTGATCGCCGACGAGCCGACCACCGCGCTCGACGTGACGGTGCAGGCCCAGATCATGGAGCTCCTCGCCGAACTGCAGCGCGAGAGCAACATGGGCCTGATCCTCATCACCCACGACCTCGGTGTGGTCGCCGACGTCGCCGACAAGATCGCAGTCATGTACGGCGGGCGGATCGTGGAGAACGCCCTCGTGCACGACATCTACCGGGCGCCGGCCCATCCGTACACCAAGGGGCTGCTGGAGTCGATCCCCCGGGTCGACCAGAAGGGCCAGGAGCTGTACGCCATCAAGGGCATGCCGCCGAACCTGCTGGCGATGCCCTCGGGCTGTGCTTTCCACCCCCGCTGCCCCTACCGTCAGGACGACTGCGCCACCGACGCGCCGCCTCTCCACGAGATCGGCCCGACGCGCAGCAGTGCATGCCACTACTGGAGGGAGGTCCTCGATGGCAGCCACGGGTGAGCCGATCCTTGAGGTCCGCGACCTGGTCAAGCACTTCCCGCTGAGCCAGGGCATCGTCATGAAGAAGCAGATCGGTGCGATCAAGGCCGTGGACGGGGTCTCGTTCGACCTGCGGCGCGGTGAGACGCTCGGCATCGTGGGCGAGTCCGGCTGCGGCAAGTCCACGCTGGCCAAGGTCCTGATGGCGCTGGAACGGCCGACCTCCGGCTCAGTGAAGATCAACGGCCGGGAGATCGCCCAGGCCAGGGGCGCCGAGCTCAAGCGGGTCCGGCGCAACATCCAGATGGTCATGCAGGACCCGTACACCTCGCTGAACCCCCGGATGACCGTGGGCGACATCATCGGCGAGCCGTACGAGATCCACCATGAGGTCGCCCCCAAGGGGGACCGCCGCGGCAAGGTGCAGGAACTGCTGGAGGTCGTGGGCCTCAACCCCGACCACATCAACCGCTACCCGCACCAGTTCTCCGGCGGCCAGCGGCAGCGCATCGGCATCGCCCGGGGCCTGGCGCTCCAGCCCGAGATCATCGTCTGCGACGAGCCGGTGTCCGCGCTCGACGTGTCGATCCAGGCCCAGGTCATCAACCTGCTGGAGCGGCTGCAGGACGAGTTCGGCCTCGCCTACATCTTCATCGCCCACGACCTGTCGGTGGTCCGCCACATCTCCGACCGGGTCGGAGTGATGTATCTGGGCAAGATGGTCGAGCTCGGCAAGGACACCGAGATCTACGACCGTCCGGCCCATCCGTACACCCAGGCGCTGCTGTCGGCGGTGCCGGTGCCCGACCCGGACGGCAGGGAGCGGCGCGAGCGGATCATCCTCCAGGGGGATCCGCCCTCTCCGGCGAACCCGCCGTCCGGGTGCCGCTTCCGTACCAGGTGCTGGAAGGCGCAGGACATCTGCGCCGAGCAGGAGCCGCTGCTGGAGATCCGGCCGGGCACCGAGCACGCGAGCGCCTGCCACTTCGCCGAGACCCACGACGTGGTGCACGTCTAGGAGAGGCCGAGAACGACAGCGGGCCGGAAAAGGCGCGAGGGTGCCGCCTCCCCAGGTGAAACGGGGAGGCGGCACCCTCTCTGCTTACCGCTACCGGCTACCTGCTATCGGTACGGTTACCCGCCGATCTGGCTGCCGAGGACGTTGGCGTTGATGCCGCCGATGCCGACGAGGCCGCCGATGCCGACGCCGTGGCCGAAGCCGCTGCCGCCGCTGACGATGTTGCCGTTGCCGATGAAGCCGTTGCCACCGCCGCCGCCGATGCCGCCGCCGAAGCCGCCGCCGAAGCCGCCGCCGAAGCCGCGACGGTAGCCGGCGGCGTAGACGCCGCCACCGTAGACGCCGCCGCCGTAGCAGTTGGCGCCGTAGACGCCGCCGATGCCGCCGCTGTACACGCCGCCACCGTAGACGCCGCCGCTGTAGACGCCGCCGCCGCAGACACCGGAGGCGTAGACGCCGGAGTTGACGACGGCGGTCGGTGCGCAGTAGGCGCTGGAGACGACGGTGGTGGGAACGACGACGGCCGTGGGAGCTCCGATGACGCCGCCGCCGCAGCAGGCGGCCTTCGACGAGGTCGCGGACGTGGCTGCCGACGCGGCGGCGGCCGGTGCGACGATGGCGATGCCGACGCACGCAGAGGTGATGAGAAGACGACGAATCATTTGTTTTCCCCCCGAAAGGAAACCACGCTAATTCCTGAACGGAAACTGTCCGTTTTTGCGTGGCTACTGAAAGTAACGGGAGTGAGACTATCCATCGACATGCCTCAAAGTGGTGTCGGAATGGTCGGTCAACGGTAATGATCGCACCTCAAGAGCAGGGCGAACTTTGGTTGACCGCCGGTCCGATCTGTGCTGTGGGCGCCCGGCGCGCTCGGGTCCGGGCATGTCATCGCAGGTCAGCCCGGAGACCTGAGGTCAGGGAGCGAGGGACAACCGCACATGGGCTCCAGGTGGGAGCCCCAGGCGCTGGGAGGCGTCGCCGGAGTTGACCGCCAGCGAGACCAGCCCCGCCGAGTCCGCGAAGGCGACCATGTCACCGGGGGGCACCGCGGCGAACGTCTCCCGGAACGGCACCGAGATCTGCCTCCTGCCCAGCCAGACCACCAGGGTGGCGCCCGGCCGTACCCCGAGGGTGGCCAGATCGCTCGCACCGACCGACAGCTGGGTGTTGCCGTGCCGGTCCACCGACAGCACCTCGCCCTCCACCATCCCCTCGCGCACCAGCGAGGTCGGCGTGGGGAGCGAGACCAGCCGCTCCAACGGGATCTCCGGTCCCAGCTCGGTCAGGCCGCGCCCGACCGCCAGATGCGCCGCGACCGACGCGAAGATGTCGCGTCCGTGGAAGGTGGGCGACACCGGCTTCCGGAAGAGCTCCTCGTTGGCCAGCCCGTAGGCCCTCTCCGCGCCACAGGCGTGGGCCGCCCACGACAGCACGCCGTTGTCCGGGCCGAGGAACACGTGCTTGCCCGCGTCGATCGCCACCGGCCGGCGCGAGCCGCCTCCGGGGTCCACCACGGCGATGTGCACGCCGGGCGGGAGGTAGGGGATCGTCTGCGTCAGGATCGCCGCGGCACGCCGTACGTCACCGGAGGGGACCAGATGGCACACGTCGACGATCCTCGACTCCGGCGAGATCGAGAGGATCACGCCGTGACAGGCGGCGACGTAGCCGTCCTCCAGGCCGTAGTCAGTGAGAAGAGTGATGACAGAGGTCACATCTCGTGACTGTACGTCCCCGTTTCCCACATGAACAGCAGGAAGGGCGAGCGTCGTAAACGGCGTCAGCTTCTCGGCAGTGAACGGCCGAGCTTGCAGCTCCTCGCCGTCGATGGCTTCGACGGTCTGGTCCGCGTCAGGCAGCGTGACTCACTGCCCAGCCCGTCTCGCCGCGTGCGGCGATGTTGCGGGCTGCGTTGACGTCGGCGTGCTCAGCGAAGCCGCACGACGTACACGAGAAAGAGGCTTGATCGAGCCGGTTCCTGCGGTCCACCTGCCCACACGAGGAGCACTGCTGGGAGGTGAAAGCCGGATCGACGTAGATGACGGCGACCCCGGCCCGGGCCGCCTTGTAGCCCAGGAAGCCACCCAGCTGGTGGAAGCTCCAGGAATGCAGCGTGACCCGCTGGGGCTTGCGAAGCCGTACCCGGTCCCGGATGCCCTGGAGGTCTTCCAGGGCGATACCGGAGCCGGTGCGTTCTGCCTCGGTCACGATCTGCTTGGCGATGACATGATTGGTGTTAGCGGCGAACCGCGCCTCTTTGCGACGGCGCCGCTTGAGCAACCGCTTGGCGGACTTGGTGCGCTGGGCCTGCAAGCGGCGGCGCAGCTCGCGATTGCGGTGCCGGACCGCGTTCAGGTGCTTACCGCAGTACCGCTTGCCGTCGCTGGTGGTGGCGATGTTCGTGATGCCCAGATCCACCCCGAGGAAGGCGTCCGGTTCGGTGACATCGACGTCGGGGACGTCGCAGGTCGCGATCAGGAACCACATGCCGTCCCGGTAGGCCAGATCGGACTCGCCCCTGCGGTGCGCCGCCAGGGTCGTGAGCTGGTCGGCGGACGCGGTGAACCTCAGGTTCTTCAGTCTCCCGGCCATCGACCAGATCGACACCGTCCGCGCGTCGAGCTGCCAGGACAGGCAGCGGTCGTCGAACGGCTGAGCGGCGTCGGCGCGGAAGGCGATCGGCGTGGACTCGGCCCGTGCCCGGCGCCCAGAGCCCGCCGTGCCCAGGTTCCCGGCTCGGATATTGGCATGCAGGGCGGCGTAGGCGTCGGCGACCTTCTTGATGACGTGCTGCGCGGCCTGGGCGGCCAGCCCGTAGCTGTCCTTGATCTGCGTGTAGGTGTGCTTGCGCAGGTCGTAGTTGCGAAACGTGCGCTGTGCGTGGGCGTGGCGGGAGACCTGGCAGGCGGCCGCGTTGACCGCCCGCAGGGTCGCCTCCAGCGCCGTCGCCTGCTCGGGCGTCGGCAGGAGCTTCACCTGCACCACCAGTTTCACCATCGAACACATTAACGCTCGGTCCAGGTCACCGCGCTGGGAACCCGATCCTGATGTCCGCAGGGGCCGCACCGTCGTCCACTGCCTGCACGCCCATGTGGCCTTCACCCCTAGAGACGGGCGGAACGTGTTCACCGACGAGATGCTGCACCGCTGTGAAGCCATCACGATCGAGGTATGCGACGACTTCGGCGCCGTCCTGGTCGAGTTCAACGGCGACCACGATCATGTGCACCTGCCGGTCCGCTACCCGCCCGACGTGGCCCTGCCGGTCCTGATCAACTCCCTCAAGGGCGTCTCGGCCCGGCTCCTTGGCAAAGAGTTCGGCCCGCATGTGCGTCAATACCCGCAAGGCGGGCACGTGTGGTCCCCGTCCTGCTTGGCCGCCTCCTGCGGCGGCACCCCACCGTCGATCGTCGAGGAGTACATCGAAAACCAGAAACGACCGGACTGATCCGCTCACACGAACCGGCCGCCACAGCACCACTCGGACCTGGAGGCCCTCCCACGCCGCCGTTTCCCCCGGAGCGTAACCGCCTGGGGTCCCATACCAGATTCCGCTGAAATTCCCGACTATCCTGGCAGCGGGCCGTGTGCACGGGGTGTGATCACTCCGTTCCCGACCGAGGAGGACGACGATGGACACCGGGCCGACTCCGGACGACGGCGCCGGTCAGGAGCCGGCCGGACGGGCACTGACGGACGAGGAGCGGAAGTTGCTCGCCTTCGAGCGCCGGTGGTGGCGCCACGCGGGCGCCAAGGAACAGGCGGTACGCGAGACCTTCGACATCTCGGCGACCCGCTACTACCAGCTGCTCAGCGAGCTCATCGACAGACCCGAGGCGCTCGCCCACGATCCGATGCTGGTCAAGCGCCTGCGACGGCTCCGCGAGACCCGCCGCCGGGCCCGCGCCGCCCGCCGGAAGGGCTCGCGTCCCTGATTGCGTCCCCGGTCTCCGGGTACGGCCAGTCAGACAAGCGGCCGGGCCGTACCCATAGGGGGAGTGGGCCCGGTGAGCCGAGGAGGGGCCGAGCCACCATGAACACTCCCGATGGACTGCGAGCGATCCTGGACGATCCCGCCGGGGCGGTGATCGGGCTCGACTTCGACGGCACGCTCTCCCCGATCGTGTCCGATCCCGCGTCCGCCAGGATCCATCCGGACGGTCCCGCGGTGCTGTCCAGGCTCGGCGGACTGGTCGGCGCCATCGTCGTCATCACCGGCCGGCCGGCCGGCACCGCCGTCGAGTACGGCTCGCTGGCCGCCGTGCCGGGCCTGGTCGTGCTGGGCCACTACGGCCTCGAACGCTGGGCGGCGGGCACGCTCACCGCGCCGCCCGTCCACCCGGAGCTGGACCGGGTCCGCGCCGAGCTGGACCGGTTGGCCTCCACGGTCGACGGGGTCAGGATCGAGGACAAGGAACGGGCGGTGGCCGTGCACACCCGGCAGGCCGCCGAACCGCAGGCCACCCTGGAGGCACTGCGTGAGCCGGTCGCCAAGCTGGCGGCCGAGGCCGGCCTGACCGTCGAGCCGGGCAAGTTCGTGCTGGAGCTGCGGCCGCCCGGGATGGACAAGGGCGTGGCGCTCAGCGCCTTCCTGCGCGAGCGGGCGGCACGATCGGTGCTGTTCGCCGGAGACGACCTGGGGGATCTGGCGGCCTTCGTGGCGGTCCGGGCGTCCGGGCTGCCCGGCGTGACGGTGTTCAGCGGGTCGGCCGAGATCTCCGTGGCGGCCGACATCGTGGTGGACGGCCCTGCGGGGGTGATGGAGCTGCTCGGTTCGATCGCCGACGCGATCGAACGCCGGGCCGCCGGAGACTGAAGGTCTCGCCGGGGGCTCCGAGGCGGCACAGGGCGCGGCCAGGGCTCAAGGTGTGCTGAGCGGCTGGAAGCTCGGGGGAAACGTGTCCACGGCGGTCAGGGGTCGCCGAGGGCGGCGAGCTGGTCGGAGAACCAGCGTCGTGGGGGGAGCGCCGTGGCGGCGGCCGCCAGCAGGACGCCCCTGCGGGCACGCTCCTCCTCGGGCATGACCAGCGCCTGGTAGAGGGCGGCGGCCGTCGCGGAGACATCGTAGGGGTTGACCATGAGCGCGTGTTCGCCCAGCTCGGCGGCGGCTCCCGCCTCGCGGGACAGGACCAGCGCGCTGCGCGGCGACAGGATGGGTCCCTCCTTGGCCACCAGGTTCATGCCGTCGCGGATCGGGTTGACCAGCAGCACGTCGGCCAGCCGGTAGGCGGCCAGCGAGCGCGGATAGTCGTCGTTCACGTTGAGGATCACCGGAGCCCAGTCCTCGGTGGCGTACTCGTCCTCGATCTCTTTGGCGCAGCGCTGCACCGCCGCGGTGTACTCGCGGTATTCGGGCAGGTCGTGCCGGGAGGGGTAGGCGAAGGCGAGGTGCACGACCCTGCCGTGCCACTCGGGGTGGGCCGCCAGGAACTCCCGGTAGGCGGTCAGGCCCCGGACGATGTTCTTGGACAGCTCGGTCCGGTCGATCCGCACGATCAGCCTGCGGTCGCCGACCTGGTCGCGCAGGGCGGCCATGTGCGACTCGACATCGGGTTCGGAGGCCCGCGCGCAGAGCGCCTCGCCGTCCACGCCGAGGCTGTGCACGCCGATGTGGGTGGTCCGCCCCGCGTGCGTGACCGTGCGGCCCACCCGGTCGATCTCCGCGCCGAGCAGCGCCTCGCAGCAGTCCATGAACGCCCCGGCCCAGCGCGCGGTCAGGAACCCCGCGTGGTCGGCGCCCAGGATGCCTTCGAGCAGCTCGGAGCCGACGTCGTCGGGGAGCAGGTGGAAATACTCCGGCGGCGCCCACGGGGTGTGCGAGAAGTGGGCCACCCGCAGGTCGGGCCGCTCGCTCCGCAGCATGGCCGGAACGAGGGCCAGGTGGTAGTCCTGCACCATCACCTTCGCCCCGTGCGCGGCCTCCTCGGCCAGCGCCATCGCGAACGCCTCGTTGTAGGCCCGGTAGGACTCCCACTCGCGGCGGAACCTGGCGTCGAACTGCGGGCTGTTGGGAGTGTCGTAGAGGAGGTGGTTGACGAACCAGAGGGTGGAGTTCGCAACCGCGTTGTAGGCCCGGTGAAAGATCGTCGGAGGAATGTCGAGCATCCGCACCGCTCCGGTGTCGTAGCCGGAGTGGTCGAGCCGGCCACCGGACGTCAGCCGTACGGCACTGCGGTCGCCGTCGGACAGCGCGGCGCAGACCCAGAGCATGTCGAGGTCCTTGGCCACCTCGGCCAGGCCCGACACCAGCCCGCCGCCTCCCCTGCGCATGCTCAGCGAACCGTCTTCGGAGAGGGTGAAGGAGACGGGGCCTCGGTTGGAGGCCACCAGGACGGCGTTCATGGGTTCCCCTCGCCTTGGGACGTGCTTGCCTCGAACATTAACCAAAAACGACCCTCGACCATAGGATGTTCAACGACTGTGACAGCTGATGGGGGCCCGTGATGGCGCTGGACGAGACGACCGAGGAACTGGCCCGGGTGGCCGCCCAGGGCGATCACCGCGCGCTGGGCGAGCTGCTCCGGCGGATAGAGCCGGATGTCCTCCGACATTGTGGACGGATCCTTCCCTACCGGCAGGATGCCGAGGAGGCGTGCCAGGACACGTTGCTGGCGGTGGCCCGCAACATCGGCCGCTTCGAGGGTCGTGCCCGTTTCACCACGTGGCTGCACATCGTGACCGCCAACTGCGCCCGGACCACCTACCGCTCGCTGAAGCGGCGCGCCGCCGAGCAGACCTCCGATGAGCTTCCCATGCAGAAGCCCGACGCCGCCCGGGTGAGTGTGATCGCCGGTTCCCGGCTGGACCTGCTCGACGCGATGGAGGCGCTGGAGGCCGACAAGCCCGAGCTGGCCCAGGCGCTGGTGCTGCGCGACATCTGCCAGCTCGACTACAACGAGGTGGCCGAGCAGCTCGGCATCCCGCTCGGCACCGCCAAGTCCCGCATCCACCAGGCGCGCAAATACGTCCAGGCCGCGCTGGGCGACGCCTACGGCTTCTGACCTCGGGCCCGACAACGTCGCGATGCTCCTTCGCGGAGGTTGAAGCGCGTCAGCGGACGCCGCGCGGACATCCGGTGCTCTGGGGGACCCTGTTCGACACCGTCACCCGCGTGGCGTGCAGGCTTGCCCGACGACGCTGAATTAAGGTGGCGTTGCCCGTATCGCATGATCAACTATTGGTACGGGGCGATCTCCCCCTTCTTGGTGGGAAAGCCGAGGTCGAGGAGAGGCCGATGCCCCGCAGACATGCCGCCGTCACGTGGCGCGTTCTGGCGACCATCGCCCTTGCCCTGGCGGTCGCTCCGGCCGTCGCCCCATTCCCGGCGGCAGGCGCTGCGGCTGTCTGGGATCCGCCGCCGGAGTTGGTGGAGGCGCTCCAGCGCGATCTCCATCTCACCAGGGAGCAGGCACTGGCCCGGCTGCGTAACGAGGCCCGCCTGACCGCTGTCGAAGCGGAGCTCCGGAAGAAAATCGGTGACCGCTTCGGCGGTTCCTGGTTTGTGGGAACGGTTGCCCAGACTCTTGTGGTGGCCACCACCAGCCCTGCCGACCTTCCCCGGATCACTGCTGCGGGGGCACGGCCCCTACTGGTCAAACGGTCGCTGAAACAGCTCAACGCGGTCAGGGCGAGAGTCGACGCGGTCCTCTCCAATCACCCGAACATAGCGAGCGTGCGCTACGTCGACGCGCAGGGCAACGTTGTCGTCGTCCTCTCCTCGAGAGTCGCAGCGATAGTGAACATCCTCAAGGCCGCCGGTGTGGATATGGCTGTGGTGCGGGTGATCTTCTCCAACGAACTACCCCAGCCCGTCGCCGCCCCGATGAGTGGCGACGCCTGCCATGCCGGCACCGCGTCCAGTTGCCCGGTCGGCTTCTCCGCGCTCAAGGGGTCCGGAACGGCTTCATCGCCGCCGGCCACTGCGGTGGGCAGGTAGAGCCACCGCGGGCGCCGATCGGGCCGCTCAGGGGAATTTCCGGGCGCCGACCTTCCGGGTAATGACTTCGCCTGGGTTGCGGTGAATTCCACCTGGACGCCCAAGCCGCGGTTCGGCTGGAAATCGTGCCCCGCGTGGCGTGTGGCTGCCGTGGTCTTGATCGGTAACGGCTGGATTAGGGTGGTGTTGCCCTTATCGCATGATCAACTAGTGGTATGCGGCGCTCTCCCCTCTTGCTTGGAAAGCCGAGGTCGAGGAGAGACCGATGACCCGCAGACATACCGTCACCACCGGATGCGTTCTGGCGATCACCGCCCTTGTTCTGGCGGCCGCTCCGGCCGTCGCCCGCCCCCTGTCGGCCGGTACCGCGGCGGCTCCGGCCGCGCTGAAACCGCCGTCGGGCATGCTGGAGGCGCTCCAGCGCGATCTCCATCTCACCAGGGAGCAGGCGCAGGCCCGGCTGCTCAACGAGACCCGCCTGACCCCGGTCGAGGCGCAGCTGCGCAGGAGACTCGGCATCGAGTTCGCCGGCTCCTGGTTCACGGGAGACGTCGCGCAGACTCTCATGGTGGCCACCACCGATCGGGACAACCTTTCGCAGATCGCCGCCGCGGGTGCCCGGGGTGAGGTCGTCAGCCGGTCGCTGGCGCAGCTCGACGGGGTCATCGACGAGGTCGACGCGGCGCTGTCCACACATCAGGGCGGGCAGGTGCGCTATATCGATGTGAAGACCAACAAGGTCGTCGTGCTGTCCGACACGCCTTCGACGACCGAGGATGTCATCCAGGCCTCCGGTGTGGATCCGGTCGCGGTGCAGGTGGTGTCGTCCACCGAGCGGCCCCAGCCGCTCTCCGACCTGGTGGGCGGCGAGGCCTATTACGCCGGTCCGGCGACGCGCTGTTCGGTCGGTTTCTCCGTGGTGCGTGGCCTGCAGAACGGTTTCGTCAGTGCGGGTCACTGCGGTACGGCGGGCAGGACCACCACGGGTGCCGATCGGAGGGAGCAGGGGATCTTCCAGGCGTCGACCTTCCCCGACAGTGACTTCGCCTGGATCAGTGTCAACGGCAACTGGTCTCCCAAGCCGGCGGTGAGCAACGGCACGGGCGGGACGGTGAGCGTCGCCGGTTCCCGGCCGGTCATCGAGGGCGCGTCGGTCTGCCGGTCCGGCCCCGTCACCGGCTGGCACTGCGGTCTCATCCTGCAGCGCAACGCGAGTATCACCTATGCCCAGGGCAACGTCTCCGAGCTGGTCCGGACCAATGTCTGCGCCGAGGCCGGCGACTCGGGTGGTTCGTTCATCTCGGTGGACCAGGCGCAAGGGGTCACCTCCGGCGGCTCCGGCGACTGCACCTCCGGTGGTGTGAGTTACTTCCAGCCGATCAACGAGATCCTCACGACCTATGGGCTGAGCCTGGTGACCATCGCCGGCAATCCGCCGCCGCCGAGCACGGGCACGTGCACCGGCTACCCGCACACCGCCGAGGGCACGCTGACCGAGGGAAGGTCCGTTTACCAGCCGAACGGCCGCTTCTACCGGTCGACCGCCGATGGTGTCCACTTCGCCTGCCTGGACGCCAACGACGGCAGCGATCTCGACCTCTATCTGCAGAAGTGGATCGGCCGGAGCTGGGCCACCGTGGCGACCTCCGCGGGTCCGGGGCCCGATGAGAAGATCACCTACACCGGTACGGCCGGTTACTACCGCTACCGGGTGACCGCCTCCAGCCGTTCCACCCCCTACGTTCTGGGATACAGGAGGCCGTGACCCGGCACGCTCTCTTGCTACTCCGGTCGTTGACCACTCCTCCGTTCGGCTTCTCCGGCATCGCCTGCACGGTGCATATGGCTTCTGATCTTGAGGGGAAGGCGGAGGCGTCGGAGCCGGTTCGGGGATCTGGCAGGGCGCGGTGTCTCGGCGTCCGGCTGGAAATCGTGCCCCGCGTGGCGTGTGGCTGCCGTGGTCTTGATCGGTAACGGCTGGATTAGGGTGGTGTTGCCCTTATCGCATGATCAACTAGTGGTATGCGGCGCTCTCCCCCCTCTTGCTTGGAAAGCCGAGGTCGAGGAGAGACCGATGACCCGCAGACATACCGTCACCACCGGATGCGTTCTGGCGATCACCGCCCTTGTTCTGGCGGCCGCTCCGGCCGTCGCCCGCCCCCTGTCGGCCGGCATCGCGGCGGCTCCGGCCGCGCTGAAACCGCCGCCGGGCATGCTGGAGGCGCTCCAGCGCGATCTCCATCTCACCAGGGAGCAGGCTCAGGACCGGCTGCTCAACGAGACCCGCCTGGCAGGGATCGAAGCGAAGCTGCAGAGGAGGCTCGGCGACCGCTTCGGCGGCGCCTGGTTCCTGGGAACGGTTGCGCAGACTCTTGTGGTGGCCACCACCAACGCCGCCGACCTTCCCCAGATCATTGCCGCGGGTGCCCGGGGTGAGGTCGTCAGCCGGTCGCTGGCGCAGCTCGACGGGGTCATCGACGAGGTCGACGCGGCGCTGTCCGCCGACCGTAATGGGCTGGTGCGCTACGTTGACGCAAGGATCAACAAGGTCGTCGTGCTGTCCGACACGCCTTCGACGACCGAGGATGTCATCCAGGCCTCCGGTGTGGATCCGGTCGCGGTGCAGGTGGTGTCGTCCACCGAGCGGCCCCAGCCGCTCTCCGACCTGGTGGGCGGCGAGGCCTATTACGCCGGTCCGGCGACGCGCTGTTCGGTCGGTTTCTCCGTGGTGCGTGGCCTGCAGAACGGTTTCGTCAGTGCGGGTCACTGCGGTACGGCGGGCAGGACCACCACGGGTGCCGATCGGAGGGAGCAGGGGATCTTCCAGGCGTCGACCTTCCCCGACAGTGACTTCGCCTGGATCAGTGTCAACGGCAACTGGTCTCCCAAGCCGGCGGTGAGCAACGGCACGGGCGGGACGGTGAGCGTCGCCGGTTCCCGGCCGGTCATCGAGGGCGCGTCGGTCTGCCGGTCCGGCCCCGTCACCGGCTGGCACTGCGGTCTCATCCTGCAGCGCAACGCGAGTATCACCTATGCCCAGGGCAACGTCTCCGAGCTGGTCCGGACCAATGTCTGCGCCGAGGCCGGCGACTCGGGTGGTTCGTTCATCTCGGTGGACCAGGCGCAAGGGGTCACCTCCGGCGGCTCCGGCGACTGCACCTCCGGTGGTGTGAGTTACTTCCAGCCGATCAACGAGATCCTCACGACCTATGGGCTGAGCCTGGTGACCATCGCCGGCAATCCGCCGCCGCCGAGCACGGGCACGTGCACCGGCTACCCGCACACCGCCGAGGGCACGCTGACCGAGGGAAGGTCCGTTTACCAGCCGAACGGCCGCTTCTACCGGTCGACCGCCGATGGTGTCCACTTCGCCTGCCTGGACGCCAACGACGGCAGCGATCTCGACCTCTATCTGCAGAAGTGGATCGGCCGGAGCTGGGCCACCGTGGCGACCTCCGCGGGTCCGGGGCCCGATGAGAAGATCACCTACACCGGTACGGCCGGTTACTACCGCTACCGGGTGACCGCCTCCAGCCGTTCCACCCCCTACGTTCTGGGATACAACATGCCGTGACCCGGCACGCTCCCCCTGCTACTCCGGTCGCCCAGACCCGACCACATCGGCGACGTCTGCGGCTCGACCTGGCGGCGCGGCAGAGAACGGAGGCGTCGGAGCCGGTTCGGGGATCTGGCAGGACGCGGTGTCTCCGCGGTTCGGCTGGAAATCGTGCCCCGCGTGGCGTGTGGCTTCTGTGGTCTTGATCGGTAACGGCTGGATTAGGGTGGTGTTGCCCTTATCGCATGATCAACTAGTGGTATGCGGCGCTCTCCCCCCTCTTGCTTGGAAAGCCGAGGTCGAGGAGAGACCGATGACCCGCAGACATACCGTCACCACCGGATGCGTTCTGGCGATCACCGCCCTTGTTCTGACGGCCGCTCCGGCCGTCGCCCGCCCCCTGCCGACCGACACCGCGGCTCCGGCCGCGCTGAAACCGCCGCCGGGCATGCTGGAGGCGCTCCAGCGCGATCTCCATCTCACCAGGGAGCAGGCTCAGGACCGGCTGCTCAACGAGACCCGCCTGGCGGATGTCGAAGCAGGGCTTCACCAGAGGCTCGGTGACCGCTTCGGCGGCTCCTGGTTCGTGGGAACGGTTGCGCAGACTCTTGTGGTGACCACCACCGACCCCGCCGACCTTCCCCAGATCATTGCCGCGGGCGCTCGGGGCGAGGTCGTCAAGCGGCCGCTTGCGGAACTCGACAGGGCCCTGCAAGTCATCGAAACAGCGCAGTCAACGGCTGGGGGGAAGGTTCGCTACGTCGACGTGCGGAACAACAGGATCGTCATCCTCACGTCAGACCCTTTAGCCACTGAGGATCTCATCGAGGCCACCGGTGTGAACACGAGCCTGGTGCAAGCAGTGCAGTCCACCGAAGCACCCCGACTCCTTGGGGACGTGGTGGGCGGAGACGCCTACTATGTCGGTACCGCGTCCCGTTGCTCGGTCGGTTTCTCCGTGGCCAAGGAGGCCCAGAACGGTTTCATCACCGCAGGTCACTGCGGTACGGCGGGCAGGACCACCGTTGGTGCCAACCGGACCGCCCAGGGCACCTTCCAGGGGTCGTCCTTCCCGGACAACGACTATGCCTGGGTCGCGGTGAATTCCAACTGGACGCCCAAGCCGGCGGTGGACAACGGCACGGGCGGGACGGTGAGCGTCGCCGGTTCCCGGGAGGCCATCGAGGGCGCGTCGGTCTGCCGGTCCGGCTCGACCACCGGCTGGCACTGCGGTCTCATCCGGCAGCGCAACACCAGCGTCACCTACTCTCAGGGCACCATCACCGGGATGACCCGGACCAATGTCTGCGCCGAGGCCGGCGACTCGGGTGGTTCGTTCATCTCGGTGGACCAGGCGCAAGGGGTCACCTCCGGCGGCTCCGGCGACTGCAACGCTGGAGGCATCACCTACTTCCAGCCGATCAACGAGATCCTCAAGGCCTACGATCTGACGCTTTTGGTCGCCGGCGACCCACCGGGCGCGATCGCCTGCACCGACTACCCGAGGACCGTCACCGGCACGCTGACCGGCGGTCAGTCCGTCAACCAGCCGACCCGCTACTACACAACCAGCGCCAGGGGTTTCCACTCCGCCTGCCTGGACGCCAACGACACCGCCGACTTCGACCTCTACCTGCAGAAGTGGAGTGGCCGAAGCTGGGTCAACGTCGCCACCTCCGATGGTCCGGCGCCCGACGAGAAGATCGGCTACACCGGGGCGGCCGGCTTCTACCGTTATCGGGTGACCTCCTCCGTGGGCTCCGGTCCCTACACCCTGAAGTACAAGACGCCGTAAGCCGTCTGGGCTTCATCGCTCCTGCCGCTCCGGTCAATTCCTTGCCAGGCCACCCCGGTGATGTCTGGGATTGGTGATCCTGACGGAGCGGCAGGAAGCCCCGGAGCGGCCAGGGACCGGCTGGCGCCGGACCTCGCTGGAAATCGCGCCCCGCGTGGCGTGTCGCTTCTGTGGTCTTGATCGGCAACGGCTGGATTAGGGTGGTGTTGCCCTTATCGCATGATCAACTAGTGGTATGCGGCGCTCTCCCCCCTCTTGCTTGGAAAGCCGAGGTCGAGGAGAGACCGATGACCCGCAGACATACCGTCACCACCGGATGCGTTCTGGCGATCACCGCCCTTGTTCTGGCGGCCGCTCCGGCCGTCGCCCGCCCCCTGTCGGCCGGCACGGCGGCGGCTCCGGCCGCGCTGAAACCGCCGCCGGGCATGCTGGAGGCGCTCCAGCGCGATCTCCATCTCACCAGGGAGCAGGCCCAGGCCCGGCTGCTCAACGAGACCCGCCTGACCCCGGTCGCGGAACGGCTCCGCAGTGGGCTCGGCACCGAATTCGCCGGCTCCTGGTTCACGGGGGACCTCGGGCAGACCCTCGTGGTGGCCACCACCGATCAGGACAACCTTTCGCAGATCGCCGCCGCGGGTGCCCGGGGTGAGGTGGTCAGCCGGTCGCTGACGCAGCTCGACGCGATCATCGACGAGGTCGACGCGGCGCTGTCCGCCGACGACAGCGGGCTGGTGCGCTATGTCGACGTGAAGACCAACAAGGTCGTCATCCTGTCCGACGCGCCCTCGACGACCGAGGATGTCATCCAGGCCTCCGATGTGGATCCGGTCGCTGTACGGGTGGTGTCGTCTGTCGAGCGGCCCCAGCCGCTCTCCGACCTGGTGGGCGGCGAGGCCTATTACATCGGCTCGGCGTCCCGCTGTTCGATCGGCTTCTCGGCGACCAAGGGGACCCAGAACGGTTTCGTCAGCGCGGGGCACTGCGGTAAGGAGGGCGATACCACCACCGGCTTCAACCAGAGCCCCCAGGGCATCTTCCGGGGGTCGTCCTTCCCGGGCAGCGACTACTCCTGGGTCGCGGTGACTTCCGACTGGACGCCCAAGCCGGTGGTGAAGAACGGCACGGGCGGGACGGTGAACGTCGCCGGTTCCCGGGATGCCATCGAGGGCGCGTCGGTCTGCCGGTCCGGCTCGACCACCGGCTGGCACTGCGGCACCATCCAGCAGCGCAACACCAGCGTCACCTATCCCCAGGGCACCATCACCGAGTTGGTCCGGACCAATGTCTGCGCCGAGCCCGGCGACTCGGGTGGTTCGTTCATCTCGGTGGACCAGGCACAAGGGGTCACCTCCGGCGGCTCCGGGAACTGCACCTCCGGGGGCGTCACCTACTTCCAGCCGGTCGGCGAGATCCTCACGGCCTACGGACTGACCCTGACGGCCAGCAGTGGCGCCACCCCGACGCCGCCTCCGCCGACGACGACCCCCGGCGCCTGCACCGGCTACTCCAGGACCGTCACCGGTACGCTGACCAGTGGTCAGTCCGGCTACCAGCCGGGTAGCCGCTACTACCAATCGACCGCCCGCGGTCTCCACTCCGGCTGCCTGGACGGCCCCGACGGCACTGACTTCGACCTCTACCTGCAGAGGTGGGACGGCCGGAGCTGGGCCACCGTCGCCACCTCCGACAGCCCGGGGCCCGACGAGAAGATCACCTACACCGGCACGGCCGGCTACTACCGCTATCGCGTGACCGCCTTCAGCGGCTCCGGCGCCTACTCCCTGGCATACAACGCGCCATGACCCACCCTGGCGCCACCTCTTGCGGTCGCCCCGACGGCTGACCGCAGTCTCGGGGTGCTGATCACGGTGGAGGCCGCGGAACGGAACTCCCGCCGGACGGGCGATCGACGATCATCCGTCCGGCGGGAGCTCCGTCCGTTCCGTCGGCGGACGAGAGCCAGAGCAGGCCGGCGGTGGTGGAAGAGACGCCCCGGCCGAAGTGGGCGAGGTGCCCACGGCGACGGTCGGATAGCCGGAGCCGTATGAGGTGAGCAGGCCCAGGCAGGTGCGAACGGTTCGTGCGAAACTCGGCGGCCCCGACGAACTTGTCCGGCAGGTAACACGCTGCATCTTGCAGAGTGAGACATCTGGTCAGGATGGCGTGCAGGCGAGGTAGAGTGCGTAAGACCTGCTCGTCAGGTCCTAACTGAATATTTGCTCATCCAGAGGGGTGGAGGGACCGGCCCTGCGAAGCCCCGGCAACCCTCCCGGTTCCAGACTCGTGATCTGACGAGCTCGGCCGGGACAGGTGCCAATTCCGGTCTGTGACCAGGGTGGTCGCAGACGAAGATGAGGGAAAGGCCTCGCTTCATGGCGCTCGCAAGCACTGTAACCCCCACCACCTCGATCGGTCGTGTCGGAGACACGCACAACCGGCGCTTCGGCCCCGCCGCTGCCCTGTCCTGTCGCGAGTGCGGTGCCCGCTACGATCTCGGTCCCGACTTCGCCTGTGTCGAGTGTTTCGGGCCCCTGGAGATCGCCTACGACTTCGGGCGGGTGACCCGTGAGCAGATCGCCGAGGGGCCGGCCAACATCTGGCGTTACCGCTCCCTGCTGCCCGTCCCGGCGGACGTGGCCACCAAGCCCAACATGAACCCCGGCTGGACGAAGCTCGTCGACGCTGGCAACCTCGCCCGCGAGCTGGGTCTGCGCTCGCTGCACATCAAGGACGACTCCGGCAACCCCACCCACTCCTTCAAGGACCGCGTGGTGGCCATCGCGGTGGAGGCGGCCCGCAACTTCGGGTTCCACACCCTGTCCTGCTCCTCCACCGGCAACCTGGCCGGCGCGGTGACCGCCGCCGCCGCCCGGGCCGGGTTGGACGCCTGCGTGTTCATCCCCTCGGATCTGGAGCAGGCCAAGATCGTCATGGCGTCGGTGTACGGCGGCAAGCTGATCGGCATCGAGGGCACCTACGACGACGTGAACCGCTTCTGCTCCGAGCTCATCGGGGACGAACTGGGCGACAAGTGGGGCTTCGTCAACGTCAACCTGCGCCCCTACTACGCCGAGGGCTCCAAGACCCTGGCCTACGAGATCGCCGAGCAGCTCGGCTGGCGGATCCCCGACCAGATCGTCATCCCGGTCGCGTCCGGCTCCCAGCTCACGAAGATCGACAAGGCCTTCAAGGAGCTGATCACGCTCGGCCTCGTCGAGGAGAAGCCGTACAAGATCTTCGCTGCTCAGGCCGAGGGGTGCTCCCCGGTCTCCGCCGCCTACAAGGCCGGTCATGACGTGATCCGCCCGGTCAAGCCCGACACCATCGCCAAGTCGCTGGCGATCGGGAACCCGGCGGACGGCCCCTACGTGCTGGACATCGCCCGGCGCACCGGCGGCGCGGTGGAGGACGTCACCGACGCCGAGATCGTCGACGCGATCCGGTTGCTGGCCAGGACCGAGGGGATCTTCGCCGAGACCGCGGGCGGCGTCACCGTCGGGGTGCTGCGCAAGCTGGTCGCCTCCGGGCGGATCGACCCCGATGCCGAGACCGTGGTCCTCAACACCGGTGACGGCCTCAAGACCCTCGACGCGGTGGCGGACCAGGCACGTCCCACCGCCGTCATCCGTCCGTCTCTCGACGCATTCCGTACGGCTATCGCCTAAAAATTGTGAAAGGTGCTGAACTATGAGCGTTTCTGTGCGGATTCCGACGATTCTCCGGACTTACACCGACGGCTCCTCCGAAGTGGGCGGAGAGGGGGCGACGCTGCGCGAGGTTCTGCAGAAGCTCGACGCCGACTTCCCCGGTATCGGCGCGCGCATTCTTGATGAAACGGGCAAGATTCGACGTTTTGTCAATGTCTACGTCGGGGATGAGGACGTCCGTTTCGCGGAGAACCTTGACACGGCCACGCCGTCCGGCGTTCAGATCTCCATCATTCCGGCGGTCGCCGGAGGCTGATCCTTAGCGCCCGCACCACCCCTCCATCCGCACCCGCACCCGGTCTGACCGCGTGCGGGTGTCGTGTTCTGTGGCGCGAGTCCACTTATGTGGCTGGTGAACGTGATTTGGTTTTTGACTGAACAAACGCTCAGCAAAACATGGTTCCGACCTTGAATGCGCATGTAAATAAGCAGTCTGCGGATTGACTCTGTTGCCCCACGGTGTCTCACAGGTATGGTCGATAACGATCGACGTAGGCGATGTCCATGCCTCGAAGATTGAGGACTTCGCGAGAGGAATGGGCGGTGTCCTCAAGTCCAGTAAGAGGAGTCGGAAGTGGCGCAAGGCACCGTCAAATGGTTCAACGCGGACAAGGGCTACGGCTTCATCGCGGTCGACGGTGGTAAGGATGTGTTCGTCCATTACTCCGCGATCATGATGGACGGCTACCGTGCCCTCGAACAGGGCCAGCGGGTCGAGTTCGAGGTCACCCAGGGCCAGAAGGGTCCCCAGGCGGAATCCGTCCGGGCGGTCTGACGCAGCCGTTCCGTCCATTCGTCGGGAAATGCCGGCAGATCCCGTGGCAGCGCAGTCCGCGCGGATCTTCCTGCGTGTCGGCCCGGCGCGCCGCCCCCATCGGCGCGCCGGGCCTTCGCTGTCAATCCGGGTTCCCGTCCTAAGCTGGACGCAGGTCAGGGCGCCGTCGCTTGCACTCGGCAGGGTAGAGTGCTAAACAGTTCGTTGGCACTCCCCGTTGGAGAGTGCCAACCCTGGATCGAGACGATGGGACCCGCCGAACGGAGTCGCGGGTTCACATGCCGTCGCGGGCGTCGGCTCGATCCGGTGCAAGCCACCCTGCGTTTGGGAGGTCTAGCCGTATGGCAGCCAAGATGATCGCGTTTAATGAGGACGCCAGGCGCGGTCTCGAGCGCGGTATGAACCAGCTCGCGGACGCCGTCAAGGTGACCCTCGGCCCCAAGGGCCGTAACGTCGTGCTGGAGAAGAAGTGGGGCGCCCCCACGATCACCAACGATGGTGTCTCCATCGCCAAGGAGATCGAGCTCGAGGACCCGTGGGAGAAGATCGGGGCCGAGCTCGTCAAGGAAGTCGCCAAGAAGACCGACGACGTCGCGGGCGACGGCACCACCACCGCCACCGTGCTCGCCCAGGCCCTGGTGCGTGAGGGCCTGCGCAACGTGGCCGCCGGCGCCAACCCGATGTCCCTGAAGAAGGGCATCGAGGCCGCCGTCGAGCGCGTCAGCGAGGAGCTCTCCAAGCTGGCCAAGGACGTGGAGACGAAGACGCAGATCGCCTCCACCGCATCCATCTCCGCGGGCGACCCGCAGATCGGCGAGATGATCGCCGAGGCGATGGACAAGGTCGGCAAGGAAGGCGTCATCACCGTCGAGGAGAGCAACACCTTCGGCCTCGAGCTTGAGCTCACCGAGGGCATGCGCTTCGACAAGGGCTACATCTCGCCCTACTTCGTCACCGACCCGGAGCGTATGGAGGCCGTCCTCGACGACGCCTACGTCCTCGTGGTCAACTCGAAGATCTCCGCCAACAAGGACCTGCTCCCGGTTCTCGACAAGGTCGTGCAGGCCGGCAAGCCGCTGCTGATCATCGCCGAGGACATCGACGGTGAGGCCCTGGCGACCCTGGTCGTCAACAAGATCCGCGGCCTGTTCCGCTCGGTCGCGGTCAAGGCCCCGGGCTTCGGCGACCGCCGCAAGGCCATGCTGGGCGATATCGGCATCCTGACCGGTGCCCAGGTCATCAGCGAGGACCTCGGCCTCAAGCTGGAGTCCACCACCCTGGACCAGCTCGGCCGTGCCCGCCAGGTCATCGTCACCAAGGACGAGACCACCATCGTCGACGGTGCCGGCGACGCCGAGCAGATCGCCGGCCGGGTCAACCAGATCCGCGCCGAGATCGACAACACCGACTCCGACTACGACCGCGAGAAGCTCCAGGAGCGTCTCGCCAAGCTGGCCGGCGGCGTGGCCGTCATCAAGGCCGGCGCGGCGACCGAGGTCGAGCTCAAGGAGCGCAAGCACCGCATCGAGGACGCCGTCCGCAACGCCAAGGCGGCCGTCGAGGAGGGCATCGTCCCCGGCGGTGGCGTGGCCCTGCTGCAGGCCGGTGCCAAGGCCTTCGACAAGCTGGAGCTCACCAGCGACGAGGCCACCGGTGCCGCGATCGTGCGGAAGGCTCTTGAGGAGCCGCTGAAGCAGATCGCCGTCAACGCCGGCCTCGAGGGCGGCGTCGTGGTGGAGAAGGTGCGCAACCTCACCCCCGGTGAGGGTCTGAACGCCGCCACCGGCGAGTACGTCAACATGTTCGAGGCGGGCATCATCGACCCGGCCAAGGTGACGCGTTCCGCGCTGCAGAACGCGGCGTCCATCGCGGCGCTGTTCCTCACCACCGAGGCCGTCATCGCCGAGAAGCCCGAGAAGGCAGGAGCCGCTCCCGCCATGCCGGGCGGCGGCGACATGGACTTCTAAGTCCAGCCGCTTTACGTAGAAGAGGCGACCCCGAAGTGCCGGGGCCGCCTCTTTTGCGTGTTCACCGAAGGTAGCGCCGGTCACTCGTCGTTGTCCGTCCCGCCACACCGTTCACCAGCCCGGTGGGGACTGGCCGGAACGGTAAGAGTCGATAGGGGCCGGATACGTTTGGTTTCATGTCGATTCTGGCCGTCCCCACCTCCGTCGGGCAATGAATGGACAGGGCGGGCGGCCGTGAAGGTTCAAGTCAGTGCGTCGTTTTCCAGTACGCGAGGTCGCGCAGCTATAGAACAGGAACCCTGTGGTGTCGATGGAGGTTCTGGTGCTGCGACGTTGGATGAGAAACGCGACTGAGAATCACCATCGGAAGCCGTTGAGCCGGTTTCAGGGGTACGGGCGGTCTCGTATCCGTTCGTCTGCGGCTGTGGTGGTCGTGGTGGCCGGGCTGGTGATACCGGCGGTTTCGGCTGTCCCGTCTGCAGCGGCCCCGCAGCCGAAGCCGGGGCAGTTCGTCTATGTGGCCAACACGCAGTCGGACACCGTTTCAGTGATCAATGCCGCGACCAACAAGGTCGTCGCCACCATCCCGGTCGGTCGCAACCCTCTTGAAGTGGCGCTCTCCCCCCGTCGCACTCGCGCTTACGTGACCAACCAGGGTACGAACAGCGTGTCAGTGATCGACACCGCGACCAACAAGGTCATCGCCACCATCCTCGTCAAAGACTATCCATTCGGGGTTGCGGTCTCTCCCCGTGGCACCCGCCTCTACGTGGTCAACACGGCGTCGGACGTCCTGTCAGTGATCGACACCGCGACCAACAAGGTCCTCACCACCATTCCCGTCGGTGATCATCCCTTCAGGGTCGCAGTCTCTTCCCGCGTTCCCCGCGCCTACGTGACCAACCAGGACTCCGACAGCGTGTCAGTGATCAACACCGCGACCAACAAGGTCATCGCCACCATCCCCGTCGGCCGCAATCCCTTCGGGTTCGGGATCTCCCCCAACGGCACTCGCGCCTACGTGACCAACCAGGTCTCCAACACCGTGTCAGTGATCAGCATCGCGACCAACAAGGTCATCGCCACCATCCCGGTCGGTGATCACCCCTTCAGGATCGCGATAGCCTCCAACGGGATCTACGTCTATGTGACCAACCTGAACACGGACAGCGTGTCAGTGATCAGCACCGCGACCAACAAGGTCGTCGCCACCATCCCGGTCGGCCGCAATCCCTTCGGAATTGCGATCTCCCCCAACTGCGCTCGCGCTTACGTGGCCAACCTGGGGGCGGACAGTGTGTCAGTGATCGACACCGCGATCAACGAGGTCGTCGCCACCATCACCGTCGGTGATGAACCTTTCGGGGTCGCAACCGGAGGCGGCTCTTCCCAGAGTGGCACCTTGCTGGCCAAGATCCGCAGGTCGAAGGGCCGTCCGCACCCCTCAGGGTTCTCGTCCCGGGGGCAGGGGCAGGGCTGGTCGGATCCACCCCAGAGTTTGCGATCTCGCCGGTAGAGGAGCACACGGGCATGGCTGCCGTGTGACGCTCAGGCGTCGTAAGGATCCCGGAGAGCATGCGGTGGTCGTAGGCGGGGAGTCTGCGAGCAGGAAGGAGGCTCTCGGGCATGCGAGATGCCGGGGACACTGCCGCATCGGGCGCCGGTCGTCTCCCCGTCGAACTCGGCGATGAGAAATGAGGACCGCCTCGGGGTCGCACTCGATGAGCGCGACCACCTTGGCCGGATCGTCGCCGGTCGGTCCCTTCGGCGGTTTCGAGCCGGAAGGTCAGCAGCGCTTCGACGTCCTCGCTCCGCCCGTGCCGGTCGCCGATTCCCAGAGACGGAGAATCAGCGGAGCTGGGCGGGGAGCTCCCGGGTGTGCAGGACGGTCAGGGAGGTGACCGCCCGGGTCAGGACCACATAGAGGCGGGCCAGGCCACGAGGTTCGGCGTCCACGATGTCGGCCGGCTCGACCACGATGACGTGGTCGTACTCCAGACCCTTGGCCAGCGTCGCCGGGATGACCAGCAGCCGGTGCTCGGTGACCGAGTCGGGGCTCAGCACGCGGTGGTCCAGGGCGGCCAGGGCGGCCGAGACGGCTGCGACCGAGGCGTCCGGGACGATGACCCCGATCGAGCCCTCGCGGGCTAGCGCCTCCTGCACCGCCTCCACCAGGGACGCGGTCGCCTCGGGCGTCGGCCGTACCGACAGCGAGCCCACGCCGGGGCGGAGCGACCGGGGCGGAGCCAGATCGGGGGCGACGGCGGGCAGCAGCCGGGCGGCGTAGTCGAGCACCTCGCGGGGGACGCGGAAGCCCAGGGTGAGCTCGGTGACCGCGCCGTCCTCGAAGCCCAGGTGGGTGAGGACCTCGGTCCAGGAGCGGGCCGACCAGGGCGTGGTGCCCTGGGCGAGGTCGCCCAGCACGGTGGCCGACCCGGTACGGCAGCGCCGGCCGAGGGCGCGTAGCTGCATGGCTGACAGGTCCTGGGCCTCGTCCACGACCAGGTGCCCCAGGACGGCGGTCCGCTCGATCAGGTCGCCGAGCTCGTCCATCAGCGCGCCGTCGGCCGCCGACCACTTCGCCGAGCGGAAGGACTTGGCGGGCTTCGCCCACAGCAGCAGGGCCTGCTCGTCGGCGGTGAGGTCGTCCTTGGCGGCGGCGGCGAGGAACTCGGGGTCGCTGAAGAGACGGTGGAGCACCTGCTGGGGGGTCAGCTTGGGCCACACCGCCTCCACGAGCTGCTTGACCGGCTTGGAGCGGGCCACCGCGTCCTGCACCCGGTCGTCGGGTGACTCGCCGCGCTGCTCCATCCGGACGAGCACCAGATGGGCCAGCCGCTGGGCGAGAGCCGCCCGGCCGGGGCCGTAACGGGTGGTGCCGCGCAGCGACGCGACGATCTCACGGACCTCGTGGTCGGCCACCCGGTAGCGGTTGACGCCCTTGGTGTACAGCACGCCCTCGGTCGGCTTGACGATGTGCATCCACAGGGCGCGCCTGAGCACCGGCGCCATCTTCGCGTCGCCCTTGACCGCGCCGACCTCGGGGGCCTCGGGAGCGGTGTGGTCGCCCAGGATCCCGGCGACCGTGGTCTGGTCGACCTTGACCTCGCCGAGGGCGGGGAGCACGGAGGAGATGTAGGAGAGGAAGGCCCGGTTCGGGCCGACGATCATCACGCCGGACCGGGCGAGCTTCTCCCGGTGGGTGAAGAGCAGGTAGGCCGCCCGGTGCAGGCCGACGGCGGTCTTCCCGGTGCCGGGCGCCCCCTGGACGCACACGGTCTGGCCGAGCCCGGAGCGGACGATCTCGTCCTGGTCGGGCTGGATGGTCGCGACGATGTCGCGCATCGGGCCGGAGCGGGGTCGCTCGATCTCGTCGGTGAGGATCCTGCTGTGCTGCAGGGTGACCCCCTGGCCGAGCGGTTCGTCCTCGTAGGCGGTCAGGTCGCCGCCGTGGTAGCCGAACCGGCGCCGGAGCGCGACGTTCATCGGGTCTGACGGACTGGCCTGGTAGAAGGCCCGGGAGACCGGGGCCCGCCAGTCGATCACCAGGGGACGGCTCCGCTCGTCGTGGACGTGCCGGCGCCCGACGTAGACGGTCCCGGGAAGGTCGTCGTCCACGGCCCGGTCGAGGCGGCCGAAGAACAGGGGAGTGCCGGAGTGGTCGGCGAGCGCCGCCACCCGCTGGTCCAGCAGCCCCTGCAGGATCTGCTGTGAGACCCAGTCGCCGGCGGCGTCGGAGGAGAGGGACCGGGCGTGTTCGCGCATCGCGCGCAGGGCGGCCCTGGAGGTGGCCAGGTGCTCGCGTTCGGCGGCGAGCGTCTCGGCCGGGTCGTCGGTTATGTCGGGGGCCGATTGATGTGCGGGCACGCGAAAGCGCCTCCCATTCGATAAACGGAGGTGGTGGTCGTCAGGCAGCGAATCGAACAGCTTACCGGTGACTTCGGCGCGCTCAAAAGGATTAATCGCGGAAGAAGATCACTTTGGGACGGCCCGGAATGCGAAGGGCCCCGCCGTAAGGGGCTCTGTGCGGTCCGTCGCGGCGAGGAGCGGCCGGAATACGAGGGAGCCTGCCCGCAGGGCTCTCCGCGGCCGGTCGCGGCGAGGAGTGGCCGGAATATGAGGGAGCCTGCCCGCAGAGCCCTCCACGGCCCATCGTGCTGAGAAGCGCTCCGGCATCTTGCGGGTTCACCGTTCTCGGTCTTTCCCGGCGGCCGTTTCGGGATCCTCGGGACCCGCCGGGCGGACCTTCGGTAAGTGTCCTGATACCCTCCGTGATTCTGCTGCAAAATAGCGAAAAACCCTATTAAATCCGGTGATCTTCGGTGGATCATGGGGTATGCCGCTAATGGTCGTCGTGGCCCAGCGAGGGGGTGGTTTCCTTGTCGAAAAACCGCGGTATTTCGTGGACCTGATCGACGTAGACGACGACGTGTCCGCCGGGTGACGTCATTCCTCGGCGAGCACGTCGTCCGCGTCGATGATCTGATAGGCGTATCCCTGCTCGGCCAGGAAACGCTGCCGATGCGCCGCGAAATCCTGGTCGACGGTGTCCCGGCTGACCACCGAGTAGAAGCGCGCCCCACCGCCGTCCGACTTGGGTCGCAGCACGCGACCGAGCCGCTGGGCCTCCTCCTGCCGTGACCCGAAGGTGCCCGACACCTGGATGGCCACCGCGGCCTCAGGCAGGTCGATGGAGAAGTTGGCCACCTTGGAGACGACCAGGACCTGGATCTCCTTGTCGCGGAACGCCTGGAACAGCCGCTCCCGCTCCTTGATCTTCGTCTCTCCCTTGATCACCGGAGCGTTCAGGTGCTCGCCGAGCTCATCGAGCTGGTCGATGTACTGCCCGATGACCAGCACCTGCTCACCCGGGTGCCGGCGGACCAACGCCTCGGTCACCCGGCTCTTGGACGGCGTGGTCGCACAGAACCGGTAACGCTCCTCGGACTCGGCCATCGCGTAGGCGAGCCGCTCCTCGTCGCTCAGCGTCACCCGCACCTCGACGCAGTCGGCCGGGGCGATCCAGCCCTGGTTCTCCATCTCCTTCCACGGCGCGTCGTAGCGCTTGGGGCCGATCAGGGAGAACACATCCCCTTCCCGGCCGTCCTCGCGCACGAGCGTCGCGGTCAGCCCCACCCGCCGCCGGGCCTGCAGGTCGGCGGTCATCCGGAAGATCGGCGCGGGCAGCAGGTGCACCTCGTCGTAGACGACCAGGCCCCAGTCGCGGGCGTCGAACAGCTCCAGGTGACGGTAGACGCCCTGCCTGCGGGTCGTCATCACCTGGTAGGTGGCGATGGTGACCGGCCGGATCTCCTTCTTGGTGCCGGTGTACTCGCCGATCTCGTCCTCGGTGAGCGAGGTCCGCTTGATCAGCTCCTGCTTCCACTGGTGCGCCGAGACCGTGTTCGTCACCAGGATCAGCGTCGTCGCCTTGGCGTGCGCCATCGCCGCCGCACCCACGATCGTCTTACCCGCGCCGCAGGGGAGCACGACCACGCCCGAGCCGCCGTGCCAGAACGCCTCGGCGGCCTCCCGCTGGTAGGAGCGGAGCTGCCAGCCGTCCTCGGCCAGCTCGATCGGATGGTGCTCGCCGTTGACGTATCCGGCCATGTCCTCGGCCGGCCAGCCCAGCTTGAGCAGGTGCTGCTTGATGTTGCCGCGCTCGCTCGGGTGCACCGCCACGGCGTCGGCGTCCAGCCGCTCGCCCAGCAGCGGCTGGATCTTCTTGGAGCGCAGCACCTCCTCCAGCACGGCCCGGTCGGTGCTGGTCAGCACGAGCCCGTGGACGGGGTGCTTCTCCAACCGGAGCCGGCCGTACCGGGCCATGGTCTCGGCGATGTCCACCAGCAGCGCGTGCGGCACCGGGTAGCGGCTGTGGCCGATCAGCGCGTCGACCACCTGCTCGGCGTCGTGCCCGGCGGCCCGTGCGTTCCACAGGGCCAGCGGGGTGATCCGGTAGGTGTGCACGTGCTCGGGGGCGCGTTCGAGCTCGGCGAAGGGTGCGATCGCCTTACGGCACTCGTCGGCTTTGACGTGGTCGACCTCGAGCAACAGGGTTTTGTCAGATTGAACGATCAACGGTCCGTCAGTCAAAGACTTCTCCCTTGTGTACGGCAGGCCGTGTACGGCGGGTGACCCCATGGTCGCACCCGTGTGGGGAACCCGCCGGTCCGTTTCCGGACCTTTGCTCCCCGTCCCCCGTATGTCCAACAGAGATGAGCCTCCGGACAGTCCCGGACCGCTCAGTTGTCGAACGCGCCGTTCACACCCGCGACGATGAAGGCGCCGAGGCCCAGGACGACCAGGGCGACGTTGATGCCGATGCCGATCCAGACCCACTTGAGGAGCTTCCTGGCGCCGTTGGGGTCGTTCTCGACCTTGCCCAGCGCGATGCCGGACATGATGGCTCCGGCGATGCCGCCGAGGCTGATGTAGCAGCTCAGGGCCAGCACGATGCTGATGACGAGCGCGACGATCGCGTGCGTCCGGACGCCGTCGTTGTTCTTGTGCGGCGGTGCCGCGTAGCCGTAGCCGGGCTGCTGCCCATAGGGCTGATCGCCGTAGCCCTGGCCGTACTGACCGGGCTCGCCGTAACCCTGGCCGTACTGGCCCGGCTGGCCGTAGCCCTGCTGCCCGTAGCCCTGGTTCTGCTGACCGTAACCCTGGTCGTAGCCGGGCTGCTGGTAGCCCTGGCCGGGCTGCTCGTAGCCGTAGCCCTGGGGCTGCTGGCCGTACCCGGGATTCTGGTTGGGGTTGGGACCCGTGCTGTAAGGGCTCTTCCAGTCATCCGGATTCGTGCTGGGACCCTCGGGGTGACCGCTGCTCACTGGAGATCTCTCACTTCGGTTGGGTGGAAAACATTAAGAAATATCACGATATGAGGTTGCGCCACATGGGGGCGTGACCATGTCTGGACGGATGGCCGGGGCGGTTCACCGGGCTCTGGGCCGCTCGGGCGGAAGAGGGGAACAGGTCAGTTGATGTCCGCGATGCCGGTGATGCGGTGCAGGGCGAAGCGGTGCACCGCCGCGCGTGTCTCGTCGTAGGCGGTGAGATAGCCGCCCTCCATTCTGGCCGGTTCGAGGATCCTGCTGGTGGCGTTGCCCTGGGAGTCGAGGTAGCCGATCCAGACCTGGGAACCCTGCCGGATGGCCTCGCGCAGCGCGACGATGGTGGCGGTCGCGGGAGAGCGGGGGACCTGGCCTCCGGGGGCGTCGACGGGGGCGCGGCGTGCCTGGTGGGCGGCGTCGCCGGCGCGGACGGCGCGGACGGCCGCAGCCACGACGTCGGCCTCCAGCCCGTTGAACGTGACGGGGGGCCGGACGAGCGGCTGGCCCTCCGTCCTGCGGACGTCGAGCTGGGTGATGATCACATCGCCGTCCAGGGACTCGGCCGCCGGGGCGTAACCCATCGCGCGCAGCGAGTCGACCAGGGTCGGCCGGGTGGTCTTGGAGGCGATCACGGTGGGGGCGAGCCGCCGCAGCCGCAGCGGAAGCGCGCGCCTGTCGGCCATCACCTCGTCCAGCAGCGAGGGGTCGTCGCAGCGCACGTAGGCGCTCGCCGTGCCGACGCGCATCCGGCCGTGGCGGCGGGCCACGTCGGTGACCAGGTAACCGAGCGGCTGCGGGACGGGCGTGGCCGAGTGCCGCTCCAGCATGGCCAGCATCTCGTCGGCGCTCTGGCCCGCGTCCAGCGCCCGCCGGATCGACCGCTCGTCGAACCGGTAGACCGTCGCGCCTCCGGTGGACTCCACGTCGGCGGCCAGCGCCAGCCACCTTCTCAGGTCACTGGTGAGCGGCCCCGGGGCGACGGCGGTCAGGTCGGCCTGGAGGAGCACATGGTCGAGCGGCTCCGGCAGCAGCGGGGCCAGGAGTCGGCCCGCCGACATCGCGCGGTCGCCGCCGGGGAGCAGGGCGCGGCCGTGGTCGACGATCGCGCCGAGGCCGGTGACCCCGAGCTGCTCGGCCTCGCGCAGCGTGAACTCCACCAGCTGGTCGCGCTGCCCGCCCCGGCGGCGGGGCTGCTCCCAGGCCAGGCGCTCGCGCACCGACTCCGGGGTGGGGGACAGGCCGGGCCCGGCGACGGCGAGCATGCCCAGTGTGGTGGTGCGGACCTCGGCCGCCGAAGAACGGCGCAGGTCGGGGTGGAGGGCGTTGAGCAGCCGGTCACGGTCGTCGCGCTCGCCGATGACGCCCGGCACCCGGTCCATGGTGAGCCAGGTCGTGGCCAGCACCGTCCAGCGGTCCTCGGTGCCCTTCACCCGCCAGGCGTCGTAGGCGGGGGTGGGCAGCCAGTCGCCGTCCACCGTGCCGCTCGCCGAGACCAGCCCGGCCGCGTGCGCCACCTCGATGACCAGTCCCGCCGCCCACTCGGGCAGGTCGAGCAGGCCTGCGGCCCGCTTCAGGTCGCGTACGGCCAGGCCGCCGCCGCGGAGCACCCCGGGCGGGTCGGAGCTCCAGCGCTCGCACAGCTCCTCCACCGCGCGGGTGAACGCGAACGCCTGTCCCGCCGCCGTGCGGTCGGCGAGTTTCCGGTCGCGGCCGGCGCCCTCCAGCGGGGGCGGGACGGGGGAGAGGTCCTGGTGAATCCGGCCGTCGCGCAGGAACAGGGCGACCTCGCGCGGCAGGACGACGGTCTCCTCGCCGGTGGCGCCGAGCAGTGCGCGCGAGAGCAACTGCTCGATCGGCGACTGGGCGGTGGCGGCCCGCACCTCCCGGCGCGCGTTGGGCACCCGGCCGCTCGGGGGGCCCCAGGTCAGCTCGTTGAGCGCGGCCCGCGCTTGGGGTGAGACGTCCTGGATCAGCCGGCCGACCACTCCGGGGTCGCCGAGCAGGGCGGCGAGGGTCTCCTTCGTGCCGTCGCCCGTGACCTCGGCGCCGTCGCCGATGTCCTGGACCAGCTCGGCAAGGCGCTCGGCGGGGTGGTGCCTGAACACCTCCACCACGGGCGGGCCGAGCCCCGCGGGCGTTTCGAGGATCTCCCGCACGCCGGGGGCCGGAGCCAGGGCACCGTCGGGCCCGTAGACCAGGGCCAGGGTCCGCAGCCGCTCCACCGTCTCCTTGAGCGTGCGCCGGAACGTCGCATCCGGCGATCTTCGCAGCGCGCGGGACAGCTGGGTGCACAGCGCCTTGGCGGTGATCGGCGACGGGAGCACGGCCAGCGTCTCGATGACCGAGAGCGTGAACAGGTCGAGCCGGTCGAGCACGCGGCCGACCGCCGACGGGCTGCTCGCCCGCCCGGACAGGCCTTCGAGGTGCGCCGGGACCGGGGTGATGAGCTCGGGTCGCACGGCGACGAGGGCCCGCAACTGGTCGTCGCTCCGGCTGCGCAGCCACTCGGTGAACTCCGTGCTCATTCCGTCAATGGTAGGAGGCCTTACCGACAGTGCGGGGCTCGGGGAAAGCAGGTTTTCTCACGACAGGCCGTGAACAGCGGGACGAAGTGGCTTCCACCGGCTCAGTCGATCACCTGGACGGCCGGTCGCGGCAGCAGGCCCAGGGCCAGGCGCACCCAGGACGCGACGAAGCGATCACGCTCGGTGTGGCCGGGCGGCTCGCCCACGGTCTCCTGGAAAAGCCGGTAGTGGACCACCGCGCCGCCGAGTACCGCGCCGATCGCGGGCCAGTCCAGGTCGGCCTCGGCGTATTCCGGCTGGGTGCGGAACCAGGTGGTGATCGCGTCGAACATGGGCTGCAGCAGGCCCTCCCGGACGACCGCGACCAGTTCGGGGAACCGGCTCAGATCACGGAAGAAGACGCGTGTCAGCTCGCTCTCCTCACGGACCTTGGCCAGTCCTGCCTCGCACAGGTCCGCCAGACGCTCCTCGACGCCGGCCGGGGAGCCGGCGGCGCCCAGCTCCGTCAGGGCCGCGGCGATCTGCGCCCGGGTCCGTGCGGCGTGCTCGTTCACCGCCGCCGTCAGTACCTCGTACTTGGACTGGAAGTGCCGGTAGAGCCCTCCGGCGCCGGGTGAGAGTCCGGATGCGGCCTCGATCTCCGCCACCGAGGTCGCCGTGTAACCTCGCTCGGCGAACAGGCGCAGGGCTTCGTCGACGATCCGCTCGCGTGTCGATCTGGTCATTTCTCGGGTGATACCTCCTTTATGACCCTATCCAGTCGGTAACTGGTGGTTCTCAGCGCGTCGTACCATGCATGTGGTGACAGGCCGACGCGGTGTGGCAGGCGGGCGCTGAGCCGTCACCGAGGTCCCCGGCCAGGGGCCACCCTCCCCCGCGGCGCCCCCGAGAGGGTTTCCCGGCGGGTGGGCCGCGCACGGCGGCCGGAGATCACCCCTGTTTCCGGACTTGGCACTCTTTGAGCGACAGTGGGGGACATTTTCTGCGAAACGGATGAGGAGCGGTGAGCGACCGGATGAGTTCGGTGGGGTTCGACCTGGATTTGACGCTCGCGGACACGCGTGCCGGCATCGCCGCCGTCTACGACGAGGTGGCGCAGCGCATCGGCGTTCCCATCGACAGCGCCGTCGTGGTGGCGAGGCTGGGGCCGCCGCTGGAGTGGGAGCTGGCCAACTGGCTCCCGCCCGAGGAGGTCCCCGCGGCCGCCGCCCTCTACCGGTCGCTGTACGCCTCGATGGCCGTTCCCGCCACCACCCTCATGCCCGGTGCGATCGAGGCCGTCGAGGCCGTACGGCGGGCCGGCGGCAGGATCATCGTGGTGACGGGGAAGAACACCCTTGATGCTGCCAGGACCGTCAAGTTCCTCGGCCTGGACGTGGACGAGGTCGCCGGATCGGTCTTCGCGGCGGCGAAGGGCCCGGCACTCGCGAGGTTCGGCGCGACGGCCTACGTCGGAGACCACGTCGCCGACATCGAGGCGGCGCGGGCGGGGGGCGCGGTCAGCGTGACGGTGGCGACGGGCGTCTACCCGGTCGGAGAGCTGCGCGATCACGGGGCCGACGTGGTGCTCGGCGATCTGACCGAGTTCGCCGACTGGTTCGACGGCTGGCGGACCCCCGCCGCACCCGCGCCGACCCCTGCCGGGTAGCCGTAGGGCGGGTTTCCGCAGGCGCTTCGCCGCACCCGCCGGCCTCTGCCGGGTAGCCGTAGGGCGGGTTTCCGCAGGCGCTTCGCCGCACCCGCCGGCCTCTGCCGCGTAGTCGAAGGGCGGGTTTCCGCAGCCGTTTCGCCGCACCTGGTCGGCGGAGCGTTTCCGGCAGGTCCGAAGACGATGTTTCGGCGGGTCACCGCCGCCGTGGCCGGACAGGCCCGGCCGCACCGCGCGGGTGTGCGGGATTCAGGACCCGGTGAGATCAGATGGAGCCGCCGGATATCTGAAACGCCAGGTCAAATGGGCTGCGCGTTTAATGTCCCACGACCGGAGAATCGCGCTTCGCGATTCGCGGCCAAATAGACGGTCGCTCTCGGCGTCTGCTGGGCATAACCTACATCCATTCCTTTTCACGACAGTCTGAACGAGGTCACCCCTGTGCCGAGTGGCAAGGTCAAGTGGTACGACGCCGACAAGGGTTTCGGCTTCCTCACCCGCGACGACGGCGGTGAGGTCTTCGTGCATTCTTCCGCGCTGCCCGGTGGCGTGGACGCGCTCAAGCCCGGCCAGAAGGTCGAGTTCGGCGTGGCGGAGGGGCGCCGCGGCCAGCAGGCGCTCTCGGTCCGCGTGATCGACCAGCCCCCTACGCTCGCCAAGGCCGCCAAACCGAAGGGCAAGCGCAAGAAGCCCGACGAGATGGTCGTCATCGTGGAAGACCTGATCAAGCTCCTGGACGCGGTCTCCACGTCCTACCAGAAGGGCAAGCATCCCGAGGCCGCGCACGCCAAGCAGATCGCCGCCGTGCTCCGCGCCGTGGCCGACGACCTGGACGACTGACCTTCCCCCGGACGCCCCGCCCCCGCGGCCTCAGCCGTGGGGGTTCGTCAGCGGCTTGGTCCGCTTCTCGGTCGGGGGGTCGTCGCGTCGCACGACCGCGGTCGTCGTGCCCTGCGGCTCCGGCCACGACCGCTCCCTCGGCCCCGCCGCGGGCCGGTCGTCGGGAGCGGGGGCGCCGGAAGCCGGGCCGTCGGAAGCCTGGGTCCGAGGGGCGGCGGCCCGGGCGGCCTCGACCTTGGCGTCCCTCGCGTCGGACCGTCTGCGGCGCCGCAGCAGCAGCCAGCCGAGCGAGCCGCCCAGCGCCGCGGCCATCACCGCGAGTCCGGCGGGTCCGGTGGCGAAAAGCGACAGCCACAGGCCGGCCAGCCCGCCGATCACCCACGCGATCTGCAGGAACGCCTCCACCACCCCGAAAGTGGACGAGCGCACCTCCTCGCCGATCTCACGCTGCACGATCGCGTCCAGCGCGAGCTTGCCCAGGCCCTGGGCGAACGCGGCCACCAGCGCGACGGCCACCGCGGCCCACAGGGTGAACACGATCGCCGCCACCACCGTGGTCACGGCCGACAACGCGAGTGTGGACAGCACGATGAGCTGCGGGGAGCGGGTGCGCACCCAGGAGGCCACGGCCGTTCCGGCCAGGCCGCCGACTCCGGCGGCCACCGCCAGCACGCCGATCGTGACGGCCGGGGCGAAGCCGGGCAGCTTCCTGTCCTGGACGAGGAAGAGCAGGTAGAACAGCAGGAACCCGGAGTAGAGGCGGATGGCCACGTTCGCCTGCATCGCCTCGGAGACCACCGGACCCACGTTGAACATGGTGCGCCAGCGGGGCGGCCGTTCCCCGCCCTCCTCCTCCAGGTCCAGGTCGGGGGAGTCGACGTGCCGCGGGAGCCGTACGGCCAGCACGCCCTGGAGCAGGAAGAGCACCGTGGCCCCCCGCAGCACCCACTCAGCGCCGAGCCACGCACTGGCGCCCGCGCCGATCGGAATCGCGACACCGGCCGTGACCAGGGCGAACAGCGCGACCCTGGCGTTGGCGGTGACCAGCGCGATATCGGCGGGCAGCACGTTCGGCATGATCGCCGCACGGGAGACGCTGTAGGCCTTCGACAGCACCAGTACGGCCAGCGCCCCGGGGAAGATGGTGAACACGTCTCCGGGGATGATCGCCGCCGCCATCGCGAAGCAGAGCAGGCCGCGTCCGAACAGGGTGCCCGCCATCACGAAGCGCCGGCCCGAGCGGAACCGGTCGAGGACCGGGCCGACGAACGGCGCGACCACCACGAAGGGGACCATCGTGATCAGCAGGTAGAGGGCGACCTGGCCCCGGGCCTCGTTCACCGGAAGCTTGAACAGCGTCCCGGCCAGGGCCGCGGTGACCAGCGCGTCACCCGCGCTCTGCGCCGCCGTCAGCTCGATCAGCTGGCCCAGCCCCGTACGGCCCGCGCCCTGGGCGTGGGTCAGCCGCCGGGTGGCCCTGCCGACCCACTGCGTCCCGTTCGCCGCGCCTCGGCCGGCCCGCACGGTCGCCCGCCCCGTGCCCCTGCCCGCGCGCACGGTGGCCCGTCCCGCCTCGGCGGCCGAACGGCCGATCAGACGGGCGGCGTCGCCTGCCGTCTTCCGTGCTCGTTTCCACCCGTTTGCCACGCATCCAGTCCTACCCGATGGCATACACCCCATGGCTGATGCCGGGCGACCTCAACGTTCACGGGGTGGTGTCCTGTCTTGCCGCCCGCCACCGGTGCAGTACGCTCCGGGCATAGGCGAGAATGAAGTGTGAGTCAGCGTAGCGAGCGAGCCAATGGGCACAGCATCCTGCGGACGAGGCCGACGGAGGGGGACTCGTGAGCCGTACCCGGTCCCGTACCGCGCCGCTTGACCAGGCATGCGTCGCCGCCGTCGACCTGGCCCGCTCCGCCATCGAGGAGAACGTCAGACCCGGTGAGGTGGGCGAGCACCTCGGCGTCGAGGGTGAGGGCGAGCGCCTCGTCACCCATTACTTCGACTGCCTCGACCGTGCCTACCGCGGCTGGCGCTGGGCGGTCACCGTCGCCCGAGCCTCCAGGGCGCGCAATGTGACGGTCAGCGAGGTCGTGCTCCTGCCCGGCACCGGCGCGCTGCTGCCGCCGGAGTGGGTGCCGTGGAGCGAGCGGCTCCTTCCCGGCGACCTCGGGGTGGGCGACCTGCTGCCGACCGCCGCCGACGACGACCGGCTGGCGCCCGGCTTCACCGAGACTGCCGACGACTCCGACCGTCAGATGATCTTCGAGTACGGCCTCGGCCGGGCCCGGGTGCTCTCCCCGGTCGGCCGTGATCGCGTGGTGCGGCGCTGGCACTCCGGCGAGTCCGGCCCGCACACGCCGCTCGCGCACGCCGCCCCCGCCCAGTGCTCGACCTGTGGCTTCTACTGGCCGCTGGCCGGCGCGCTCGGGGTCGGGTTCGGTGTCTGCACGAACGAGTACGCTCCCGACGACGGCCGCGTGGTCGCCGCCGACCACGGCTGCGGCGCGCACTCCGAGGCCGCCGTGCTGCCGCACCAGGTCGAGCCCACCTCGCCCATCCTCGACGACCTCGCCTATGATCATCTCCCCGAGGACGCCTCGGAGACGGAGCTGGCGGGTTCCGTGGATGACGCCGACAGCGAGCCTCTCGGACATTCCTGATCCACTACTCTCCGCAGGCCGCCGGGACGCCCCTGGCCCTGCCGGCTGCCGTGCGACGTGACCTGCGGGCCCTTCGACCTTTGGACTCATCGCTGTGACTGACATTTTCGGCACCGACCGACTGCGCTCCGCCGTGCTCGCGGCCTGGACGGCCTCGCCCGCGCGTTTCCGGGAGGACGCCAACGCCGAGGAGGACTTCGCGCTCGGCGGCTACCGCGACCGGCTGATCGTCGAGCTCGCCCAGAACGCCGCCGACGCCGCGCTGCGCGCGGGAGTGCCCGGCCGGTTGCGCCTGTCGCTGCGCGAGGGAGTGCTGTCGGCCGCCAACACCGGCACCCCGGTGGACGCCTCCGGGATCGAGGGCCTGTCCACGCTGCGCGTCTCCGGCAAGCGCGACGAGTCCGGCATGGCCGGCCGGTTCGGGGTCGGTTTCGCGGCCGTGGTGTCGGTCACCGACGAGCCGGTGATCGGCTCGCTCGGGTCCGGGGTCGTCCGCTGGTCGCGCGACCAGACCACGGCTCTGGTGGCCGAGCAGCCCGCGCTGGCCAAGGAGCTCGCCGAGCGCGGCCGGCACGTCCCGCTGCTCCGTCTGCCGTTCCCCGCCGGTCCGCTGGAGATCCCCGCGGGGTTCGACACCCTCGTACGGCTGCCGCTCCGCGACCAGGCGGCCGAGGACGCCGTCCGGCGGATGCTCGCGGAGACCGGCCCCGCGCTGCTGCTCGGCCTGCCCGCCCTGGAGTCGATCGAGATCGACCTGGAAGGCGAGGTCAGGACGGTCCTGCCGGACGGCTGGCGAGTGGTGTCGGCCTCCGGGGGATTCACCCCGGAGCAGGTGACCGAGCTGTTCGCCGATCGGCCGACCGAGGAGCGGGCGCGGCCGTACTGGCTGGTCCGCTGGGCCGTGCCCGTCAGCGGATCGGACGGTGCCGCCCTGGACGGGCCGGCCGAGGGGGAGCCCCGGCCGCTGCCCGCACGGGTTCCGCCGGTCGTGCACGCGCCGACCCCGAGCAGCGAGCCGCTGGACCTGCCCGCGCTGCTGATCGCCTCGTTCCCGATGGCCACCGACCGGCGGCACGTGGCCATGGGCCCGCTGACCGACTTCCTCGTCGAACGCGCCGCCGACGCCTACCTCGACCTGCTCGCCGGGCTGCCCCGCACGCCCAAGCTGCTCGACCTCGTCCCCGGCCTGATGGGCAAGGGCGAGCTCGACGCCCATATCCGCCGGGCGATCCTGCGCCGGCTCCCCGACGCTCCGCTGCTTCCCGCGCTCTCCCCGCCCGCCGCTCCGCCTGACGCCGCGCCCGCCTCTTCGGCCACCTCGACGGCCGCGGGCACCGAGGACCTGGTCGTGACGGGACGGCAGGCGTCCGTGGTGGCGGCCCCGGCGGAGCTGCTGGAGAAGATCTCCGCCATGGTGCCCGGCCTGCTGCCCGCCGGGTGGCCGTCACGGCACCCCGCGATCAACACGCTCGGCGTCAGGCGGGTGCAGCTCGCCGATGTCGTGGACATGCTCTCCGGCGACACCGTGAAGGACCGGGATCCGGCCTGGTGGCGGTCGCTGTACGAGGTGCTGCCCGCCGACGACCCCGAGGCGCTCGGCGCGCTGCCGGTGCCGCTGGCCGACGGCCGTCTGGTCCGGGGGCCGAGGGGCACGCTGCTCCTGACCGACGGCTCCGCGCTGGACCCGGCGGTGCTCGCCCCGCTCGGACTGCGCGTCGTCCATCCGGACGCCGCCCACCCCCTGCTGCTGAGGCTCGGCGCGGGTGAGGCGACGCCCCGGACGGTGCTGGAGGACCCGCTGACCCACGCCGCCGTCGAGCAGTCCCTCGACAGCCCCGAGGCGGAGCCGGTGGCCCAGGCGGTCCTCGCGCTGGTGGAGGCCGCGGGGCTGGCGGCGGGTGAGGCCCCGTGGCTGGCGGCGCTGGCGCTGCGCGGCACCGACGGCGAGCTGTACCCGGCGGGCGAGCTGCTCCTGGCCGATGGTTCGCTGGCCGGGCTGCTGGACGAGGAGACGCATTTCGGTACGGCCTCGCCCGAGCTGGTGGAGCGGTACGGTCCCCGGGTGCTGGCCGCGGCCGGAGTGCTCGACGGCTTCGCCGTGGTCAACGACACCGATGTCATGATCGACCCGGATGACTGCGACCACGATCTCGACCGCGAGGACGAGTGGCTGGAGGCCGTCCTCGACCTGCTGCCCGAGCTGGACGTGCCGCCGGTCGCGCGGGAGTTCTCCGCTGTCCGCGACCTGGAGTACGTCGCGGACTGGCCCTCGGCTCTCGCGCTGCTGTCGCGCCCGCCGCTCCGCGCGGTCCTGCACCCGCTCCGGGTGCTGGTCGCGGGCGAGGTCGTGGAGGTGCCCTCCTACACCGCCTGGTGGCTGTCCACCCATCCGGTGCTGAACGGCAGGCGCCCCACCGAGCTGCGCCTGCCGACCGGCGATCCCCTGCTCTTCGGCCTGTACGGCGACGCCCCCGGCGGTGTCGACGAGGCCGCGCTGGAGATGATCGGCGTCCGGACGACCCTGCCCAGTCTGCTGACCTCGCACGGTGGCCCCGACGAGCTGCTGGAACTGCTCGCCGACCCCTCGATCGAGGTGGATCGGGTCCAGCTCCGGGCCCTGTGGGTGGCTCTCGCCGCCGTCGCCCCCGCCCGGGTCGCGCCGCCTCGCGCGGTCCGGGCCGTCCTGGACGGCGAGATCGTCGTCGCCGAGGCAGAGGGTGAGGCGGGCGAGCCGGTCGTCGTCGAAGCGCCGGACCTGCTCCCGCTGGTCGCGGGCCGGCCGCTGATCCTGGCCCCGTTCGACCTCGCCGAGGCGCTGTCGGAGCTGCTCGACCTGCCGCTGGCCGGGGAGGAGGCCGCCGGGGAGGTGACCTCCTCGGGCACGGTCCGCGAGGTCCCGCCCGCCGTACGGTCACTGCTGCCGGGTGCGCCCGCCACCTATGTGGAGCACGAGAAGCTGCTGGTGGACGGTGTCCCCGCAGCTTGGCGGTTCTTCGAGGGCGCGGTGCACGCCACGGGCGTGGAGGGCCTGGCCCGCGGGCTCGCGTGGGCGTCGGGTCAGTGGGGTGACCGGCTGGCCGCCGCCGCGCTGTTGCGCGACCCGGCCGCGGTTCCGTTGCTGCTCGCCGAGGCGGACCTGGACAGCTGGACCGCCACGACCGGCTGAACGCCTTCCGCGGACCTCCGCCTCGGTCCGGCCGTGGTCACCGCGGTTCGGCCCTGCGGTGGAGGTCTGCCGGGCGAGTGGACCTTCCGTCAGGGAGCCGGCGGGGTGGAGGAGGCGGGCGGGACCGCCGTGATGGGCTCGATCTGCTCCTCGGAGCCGGGGGGCGGTCCCCGGCGGTCGTGGCGCCGGACGAACCACAGACCGAAGATGCCGCCGCAGATGCCCGACACGCAGGTCCAGATCCACCATTGGTGCTCGGCATCCGGTTGCACGATCAGGAGCACGAGCAGGGCGACCGCCCACAGGACGGTGCCTGCGAGGACCGTGGCCGTGTTGTTGGTCTTCAACGGCCGGAGCTCCGGACGGCGAGGCTGGTTCACGTGCTCCAGCGTAGGCGACCGGATCTCACTACCCGCAAAACGGCCCCGGTGAGGGCGCGAATCCATCTCAAATGCGTCACCATCGTGACCCGGTACTTCCGACGGCGGAGGGTCGCTGCCAACCTGCGTCCGTGAGTGACACTAAATCTTCCCGAATAAGCGGTCTTGACCGTTTCTTTCACATCTCTGACCGTGGTTCGTCGGTAGGCCAAGAGGTCCGCGGCGGTCTCGCCACCTTCTTCACGATGGCCTACATCGTCGTGCTGAACCCCTTGATCATTGCCACCGTCAAGGACGCGGACGGCCAGTTCATCGGTGACGGAAGTGCGCCCAACATACCGCTGGTCGCGGCCGGCACCGCGCTCGTGGCCGGGCTGCTGAGCATCCTGATGGGTGTCATCGGCAAGGTCCCGTTCGCGATGGCCGCCGGTCTGGGCCTGAACGCCTTCGTCACCTACGGCGTCGCCTCGCAGATGTCGTGGGAGTCGGCCATGGGCCTGGTCTTCCTGGAGGGTGTGATCATCGCCCTGCTGGTGCTGACCGGCTTCCGCACGGCGGTGTTCAACGCCATCCCGCCCCAGCTCAAGACCGCGATCAGCGTCGGCATCGGCCTGTTCATCGCCCTGATCGGCTTCGTGGACGCCGGTTTCGTCCGCAAGGCGCCCGCCGTGCCGCTGGAGCTCGGCATCGGCGGCAACCTGACCAGCTGGCCGATCCTCGTGTTCGTGGTCGGCGTGCTGACGATCGCCCTGCTGGTGGCCCGGAAGGTGAAGGGCGCCATCCTGATCGGCATCGTCGCGACCACGGTCCTCGCGATCGTCGTCGAAGCCGTCGCCAAGGTCGGCGGCTCGGGGACGCCCGACAGTCCCAACCCCTCAGGCTGGCGGCTCGTCGTGCCGACGATGCCCGAGGAGATCTTCGGGTTCCACAACCCGCTGGTGCTGTTCAAGGAGTTCGACCCGTTCGGCGCCTTCGGCTCCGTCTCCGTCATCCTGGCCCTGCTGCTCGTCTTCACTCTGCTGATCACCGACTTCTTCGACACCATGGGCACGGTCGTGGGCGTCGGCGGCCAGGCCGGACTGGTCAAGGAGGACGGGACGATGGACAGGACCCGCGAGATCCTCCTCGTCGACTCCATCGGCGCGGCGGTCGGCGGCGCGGCCTCGGTCTCCTCCAACACGACCTACGTCGAGTCGGCGGCGGGCGTCGGGGAAGGCGCGCGCACCGGTCTGGCCAGTGTGGTCACCGGGGTGCTCTTCCTGCTGGCCGTCTTCCTGTCGCCGCTGGTCGCCGTCGTCCCCTACGAGGCCGCCGCCCCCGCGCTGGTCATCGTCGGCTTCCTGATGATGACCGCGATCCGCGAGATCGACTTCACCGACTACGAGCTCGCCATCCCGGCGTTCCTCACGATCGTGCTCATGCCGTTCAGCTACTCCATCGCCAACGGCATCGGCGCCGGTTTCATCAGCTTCGTGCTGATCAAGCTGGTCAAGGGCAAGTCCCGCGAGGTCCACGTCCTGATGTGGGTGGTCGCGATCCTGTTCGTCGTCTACTTCGCGCTCGGCCCGATCAAGTCCCTCCTGGGCCTCGCCTGAGAACCGATCGGAAGACCGCCATGACGACCATCTGCGCCGGTCGTCATGGCGGTCTTCCGGCCGTTGGATTCGCATCACGTTCGTGATGAAAAGGTTCCTGCTGTAAGCGTTCGTTCGATTACTCTAGGTGGCGGGGAAGGGGGAGATATACACTGGTAGTCAGCCGTATATATGGAGGCCCCTATGGGGAAAATCCTGGTGGATGTCGATGAGGAGATGCTCGCTGCGGCTCAAGCGATCTTCGGCACCAAGACCAAGAAGGACACGGTCAACCTGGCACTCGCGGAGGTCGTGGCGCGGGTGTCCAGGCTGAAGGCGTTGGAAGAGGGGGTCGAACTCTTCGCGAGTGGTGAGTTCGATTCTCTGCTGGACAAGCGCAACTACCGGACCGTGCCGGAAGGGCATGATCCGATTCCGAGCAAAGAAGAAGTAAGCGAAGAAGGTCGCTGCGCCGCATGACGACCTTCGGCACGTACCTCGTCGACACGTCGGCGGTGGTCCGCATCTATCGGAACGCACAAGTGCGTGAGCACTGGACCGAGCACATCTCATCGGGCCTGGTGGCGATCTGCCCGGCCGTCGAGTTGGAGGTGTTGCGCGCGGCGGGCGACAAGGCGGCCCGTGCACGGGCGGAGGGAGTGCTCAGGGGGACTTACGGCTGGGTGTCGATGCCCGACGACGCCTTCCGGTGGGCGCGCGATCTCCAGGACACTCTGGCGATCACATCGAGCCACCAGGGGCCGGGCGCGGTGGACCTTCTCATCGCGGTCACGGCGCGGCACCACGGGCTCAAGGTGCTCCACTACGACCGCGACTTCGCGACGATCGCGAAGGCCGCCGACATCAAGGTCGAATGGGTCGCCCCGCCTGGCTCGGTGAACTGAGAAAGACCTGGTCATGACGCCCCTGCCGATTCACGTCGACAGGGGCGTCATGCTGGGTTCGGGGACCGCCCGCCGGTCTGCCACGCGGTACGGCCGCGCCGAGGAAAAAATCACCTGGAGGGAATCCCGTGAGGTGCTATATAGTTAGCAAAGGTAATGACTTATGCTAACGAACAACCCCAAGAAGGACCCCGTCGCGAACCTGCGAAGCGACGCCGGTCTGGCAGCAGCACTGCGCGTGTCACTGGCACGCCTGAACAGACGCCTGCGCAGGCAGGCCGCGGGACACTCGCTGACCCCCACCCAGGTCGCGACGCTCGCCGCAGTGGAACGGCATTCCGGGATAACCCCCGGCGGATTGGCCGAGCTCGAGAAGGTGCAGCCCCCCTCGATGACCCGCGTGATCGCCGTGCTGGAAGAGCGGGGGCTGGTGTCGCGAACACCGCACCCGACCGACCGGCGCCAGGTGACCGTGAACGTGACCGAGCAGGGTTCAACGCTGCTGAAGGAGGAACGCCGCCGCAAGGAGGCGTGGTTGACACAGCGGCTGAAGGAGCTGACGGCCGAGGAGCGGACGGTGCTCCGGCAGGCGGCTCCGCTTCTGGAGAAGCTCAGCCGGATCTAGCAGAACCCGAGGAACCCGGGGCCTCGGCGACCCCGCAGGACGCCGAGGCGCACGCCGTACCCGATGTGGGGGCGGTACGGCGGGCAGAGACACGACGGCCGCACTCCCTGCGTGCCGTCCCCGGAAAGAAGTGCGGCAAGACGCTTGGGCTACGGGGGAGGCTGCGTCGGCGGCGGATCGCGGAGACCGCGACCGCCGATGAGCTGCAGGCCGTCGAGAGCGGCACCGCGCAGACCGTGCCGGAGGCGCAGGGCGGGATGTTCCGGTCGCTGCGCAACTACAACTACCGGCTGTTCGCGATCGGCGGAGTGGTCTCCAACGTCGGCGGCTGGATGCAGCGCACCGCGCAGGACCTGCTGGTACTGGACCTGACGAACGGCAGCGCCGTCGCCCTGGGAGTGACCACCGCGCTGCAGTTCCTGCCGCTGCTGCTGTTCGGCCTCTGGGGCGGCATGCTCGCCGACCGCTATCCCAAGCGGCCGCTGCTGATGGTCGCCCAGTCGCTCATGGGCGTACTGGCGCTGACCATGGGTCTGCTCGTCGTGACCGGCAACGCGCAGTTCTGGCACGTCTACGTGATGGCCTTCGTCCTCGGCCTCATCTCCTGCGTCGAGGTGCCCACCCGCCAGTCCTTCGTCGTGGAGATGGTCGGCCGCAAGGACCTGGCCAACGCCGTCGCGCTGAACGCCTCCAGCTTCAACCTGGCCCGCGTGGTCGGTCCGGCCGTCGCGGGTGTGCTGATCTCCGCGCTCGGTGGCACCGGCCCGATGTTCCTGGTCAACGCGGTGTCGTTCGGGGCCGTGCTGAGCGGCCTCGCGCTGATGCGCGCCTCGGAGCTGACCGCACCCGATCCGTTGCCCAGAGCCAAGGGCCAGCTCCGCGAGGGGCTGCGCTACGTGCTGGATCGTCCGGACCTGCTGCTGCCGATACTGGTGGTCGCCTTCGTGTCGCTGTTCACGCAGTCGTTCTCGATGTCCATCGCGCTGATGGCCCGTCAGGTCTTCGGCGCGGGCGCGTCCTCCTTCGGCCTGGCCTCCAGCATGTTCGCGGTGGGCGCCCTGGGCGGGGCGCTGCTGGCGGCCCGGCGGGTACGGCCCAGCCCCAAGCTGCTGATCGGCGGTGCGGCGTCGTTCGGGGTGTTCCAGATCGTCACCGGACTGGCTCCGTGGTACCCGGCCTACCTGCTCCTCCTCATCCCCGCCGGTGTCGCGCTGATCACCGTCAACACGGCCGCCAACACCAGCGTGCAGCTCGCCGCCTCACCGGAGATGCGCGGCCGGGTGATGGGCATCTACGTACTGGTGATGACCGGCGGTGCCCCGATCGGCGCGCCGCTGCTCGGCTGGGTCGCGGACCTGGGCGGACCCCGCATGGGGGTCGTGATCGGCGGGGCGCTCAGCCTGGTCGGTGTCGGTGCGGCGATAATGCTGACCAGGACGATCGGCAGGAGGTCGCATGCGGCTGTTCGTGGGACTGCCGCTGCCGCAGCCGGTGCGTGACGAGCTCGACCTCGCCCTCGAACCCCACCGCGCCGCCTGGCCCGGCCTGCGCTGGCCGGATCCGGAGACCTGGCATGTGACGCTGGCGTTCCTGGGCGAGGTCGCCCAGGAGGTCCTGCCCGACCTGGAGACACGGCTCGCCCGCGCCGCGTCGCGCCACGCGCCGATGACGCTGTCCCTCGTCGGCGCGGGCACCTTCCCCTCGGCCCACCGGGCCCGCGTCTTCTGGACGGGTCTGCACGGTCCCCGCCTCCGGCTCGTCCGGCTGGCCGGCTCCCTGGGGGCGGGGGCGGAGCGGGCGGGAGCCGTACAGACCGACCGACGGCCGCTCCGCCCGCACCTGACCCTGGCCAGATCCCGCACCGACGCCGACCTGAGCCGTCTGGTGGCGGATTTCGGGCCGTTCGCCGGAAACGCCTGGGAGGCCGGCGACGTTCACCTGGTGAGAAGCCACCTGGGGGCCGTGGTCCGTTACGAGACGGTCGCCACCTACCCCCTGACGGCACGGGCACCGGGTGGGCAGGGCTAAGCTCCAGGCGTGGATCGTCCCCGTCGCTGGCTGCTGCCCACGGTGCTCGTGCTGCTCGTGCTTCTCGTGGTGGTCGGCGCCCTGCTCTCCTAGACCGCTACCAGGCGTAGTGCTCGGGAGCGGTCTTGAACCCCGGGAAGATCTCGTCGAGCCGGGTCAGCGCCTTCTCGTCCAGCTTGATCTCCAGCGCCCTGGTGGTGCCGTCGAGCTGGTCGAGCGTGCGCGGACCGATGATCGGCGCGGTGACGACCTTCTGGTGGAGCAGCCAGGCCAGGCCGACGTTCGCCGGGTCCTCGCCGAGCTCATCGCAGAACGCCTCGTACTGCTCGATCTTGTCGCGGTGCTTCTCCAGCTCCTTGGCCATGTTCTCCGAGGCCGAACGGCCCTTGTCGATCTTCCGCAGGATGCCGCCGAGGAGGCCGCCCGCGAGGGGGCTCCACGGGATCAGGCCGAGGCCGTAGTCCTCGGCCGCCGGGATGACCTCCAGCTCGGGCGCCCGGACGATCAGGTTGTAGTGGGACTGCTCGGAGACCAGGCCGACGCCGTTGCGGCGGCGGGCGGTCTCCTGGGCCTTGGCGATGTGCCAGCCCGCGAAGTTGGACGACCCGACATACAGGATCTTGCCCTGCTGCTTCAGGATGTCCATGGCCTCCCAGAACTCCTCGAACGGGGTGTTCCGGTCGACGTGGTGGGCCTGGTAGAGGTCGATGTAGTCGGTCTGCATCCGCTTCAGCGACGCGTCGGCGGCGCGGCGGATGTTGAGCGCGGACAGGCGGCCGTCGTTGGGCCAGTCGCCCATGTCGCCGTAGAGCTTCGTGGCGATGACCGTCTTCTCCCGGCGGCCACCCCCCTTGGCGAACCATCGACCGATGATGTTCTCGGTGATGCCCTCGCCCTTCTTCCAGCCGTACACGTTGGCCGTGTCGAAGAAGTTGACGCCCAGCTCATGAGCGTGGTCCATGATCGCGAAGGAGTCGTCTTCCGAGGTCACGGGACCGAAGTTCATCGTGCCCAGGCAGAGGCGGCTGACCTTCAGGCCGGTACGGCCAAGCTGCGTATAGTCCATGCGCCCACACTAAGGACCTGGAGTGCACTCCAGGCGAGCCCGCGCTGAGGAGTCCTGACCGGGCGGACCCGACCTGCCGCTTTCGGCAACGCTGATGCGACTTTGATGGAGAGGAGAGGCGCTCGCGCCGCTTCCTGAGCCCGGCGGCAGGGCATGATGGCGGGATGGGGAGTAGGGCGGGGGATGTCATGGTTCGCATGCTCGCGGTGGCCGCGCTGGCCGGGACGGCGGTGTTCGCGGGTCCGGCGGCGTCGGCCGACGGCGAAACACCTCTCTTCACCATCAAGGACAGCCGCATCACCGAGTCGAGCGGGCTGGCGGTCTCACCGACCCACAAGAACGTCTACTACACCCACAACGACAGTGGGGCCGAGCCGACCTTCTTCGCCGTCGGGTCCAACGGGCGGACCCGTGCGAAGTTCACCCTTCGGGGGGCGGTGGCGCGGGACTGGGAGGCGATGGCCGCGTCCAAGGACCCGGCGACCGGTGCGGGAGTGCTCTGGTTCGGCGACATCGGCGACAACTTCGACGGGGCCTGGCCCGACATCTCCGTCTACCGGGTGACGGAGCCCACCACCATGCAGGACGCCGCGCTCCCCGCGGTCCGCTACCGGTTCCGTTACGAGGACGGTGGGCACAACGCCGAGAGCATCATGGTGCACCCCCGCACCGGGCGCCTCTACGTCGTGAGCAAGCAGTTCGCCGGGGCGGTGTACGCCGCCCCGAAACGGTTGCGCACCGACAGGGTCAACGTGCTCCGCAAGGTCGGTTCAGCACCCATGATGGCCACCGACGCCGCCTACGCCCCCGACGGGTCGAATTTCGTGATCCGCACCTACTTCTCCGCCACGGTCTACCGAACTCCGGGGAAGCAACTCGCCCGGGTGTCGATGCCGCCGTTGGAGCAGGCCGAGTCGATCACCTACACCGCCGACGGCAAGGCGCTGCTGACCGGCACCGAGGGGGCGGCCAGCCCGGTCTACCGCGTGCCGCTGCCCGCCGAGGTCCTCCGGGAGACGGCACCCAGGCCCGCTCCCACGCCGACGCCCACCAAGAAGGCGGGGCCCGCGCTGGTGGCCGAGACCAGGGCGGCCGAGGACGGCGACGCCGGGGTGCCGACTCTGGCCGTGGCCGCCTGGCTGGCGGCCGCCGCCGCCGCGACCGGCGTCATCACCCTCATCGCCCGCCGTACGCGTTAGAAGTTCGTCCGTGCCGGGCGATGCCCGTCTGCCGTACGCGTCAGGAGACCTCGTTCCGGACGATGCCCGTCCGTTGCCCGCGCCAGGGACCTTGTTCCGGGCGATGCCCAGCTGTCGTGCATGTCAGGAGACCGCGGCCCGTCGGTGGGAGCGGTTCGGCGTTGTCCGGATCAGTGATCCTTGGTGGCTTGGAAACGCTTTGCGGTGCTCGGACCAAGTAGAGAGGTAAGGGCGGACGACGAAGGGAGCGGGGCCAGTGCGCCTCCGTGAAGATCCCGAGGCCTTCGAGGCCTTCTACCGCCGTCATGTTGATGGTGTCATGCGGTTCGTCGTACGCCGGGTGAGTGATCCTCATCTGGCCGCCGATCTGACCGCTGACACCTTCCTGGCGGCCCTGGACTCAGCGCATACCTACCGTCCCGGTCGGGGCAGTGAGATCGGATGGCTGTACGGCGTGGCGCGCAACGTCGTGTCGGCCCACCACCGCCAGACGGTCCGTGAGACGCGGGCGACCGGCCGCGTCGCGGGCAGACGGATGATGGACGACAACGATCTCCTCCGGATGGAGGAGCGGATCGACGCCGAGCGCCGGATGCGGCGCGCTCTGGAGGCGATGGCCGCCCTGCCCGAGGGCGAGCGGGCCGTACTGGAGCTCGTGGTGGTCGACCAGCTCACCGTCACCGAGGCCGCCGCGGCTCTGGGCATCGGGAAGGTCACCGCACGGGTCCGGTTGCATCGGGCCAGACGCACCCTGGGAAACGTCGCTTCGCCGTCGGCTGTGTACGTGGAGGGACAAGCATGAACAACACCTTCGAAGAGCGCCTGCTCAGTGCACTCAAAGAAGAGAACCTCATCAGGCTGGCGGAAGAGGGCCCGGCTGCCCGGACATCGGTACGGCGCGGCCCCGGCCGGCGTCTCCTGGGGCTGTCCGCCGCGGTGGCGGGGGCCGCGGCGGCCGCCACCGCGGCGCTCACCCTGTTCGGCGGAGCCGGCACACCGGCCTACGCGGTGGACAAGGGAGCGGACGGATCGGTCCGGGTGCAGATCAACGCCTTCCGCGACCCCGGTGAGCTGGAGGCCAAGCTCGCCGAGGTGGGCATCCCGGCGGTGGTCGACTACCTGCCCGCGGGCCAGAGCTGCCGGCCGTCCCGGGGTGAACAGGGGGGTGCGGGCGGGGGCGGGCAGCTGCAGATCGGCACCGGCCGAGCCGGTGAGGGGATCGCGTTCACGATCGGCAAGGGACAGGTCGGGGCGGACCAGACGCTGGTCCTGGCGATCACCCTCGACCGGGCCGGCGCCGACAGGCCACCGATGGCGACCTCGCTGCAGGTGGTCAAGGGAGCGGTCACCCCTTGCGAGGCGACCGTCCTGCCCCTGCCCACCGGCCCGTCCACCAACGACGAAGGGCCCAGCAACGACACCGCCAACGGTGGTGAGGACGAGGGCCCCAGTCTGAACACCGTCACCGACTGACACCGCAGACCAGGCCCGGCGGCCTCCCCGAGCAGCGGGGCCGCCGGGCCGACCGCACGGGCGGCGTACCCCTCCCGGCCGTGCCCTCGCGGCCGGGAGAGGGGCGCCGTCCGCGCGGCCTTCGGCCGCCGGTGCCGGGCTCCCCTTCGCCTGGTGATCGTCGGCTCTGTGCCCAGGAGCGCCTGAAAACAGCCGTTCGCCCCTGGGAAGGGCGGTGGGTCGGCCGGTAGAGTCGCGCCGTGGACATCGGGATCGTCGGGGCAGGGATCGTGGGTCTGGCGGTGGCCAGGGAGGTGGCGCGGACCCGTGGCGCCACGGTGACCGTCCTCGACAAGGAGGACCGGGTCGGGGCTCACCAGACCGGTCACAACAGCGGGGTCGTCCACGCGGGGATCTACTACCAGCCGGGATCGCTCAAGGCCCGGCTCTGCCGCGAGGGGGTGGCGCTGCTCAGGCAATACTGCGCGGAGCACCGCATCCCCTACGACGAGGTCGGCAAGCTCGTCGTCGCCTCCACCTCGGCCGAGCGGCCGGGGCTGCGGAGGATCGCCGACCGTGCCCGTGCCAACGGGGTTCCCGGCATCGCCGAGCTGGACGCGCTGGCGCTGCGCGAGATCGAACCGCACACCGTCGGGGTGGCCGCCGTGCATTCCCCGCACACCGCGATCGCCGACTTCCCCGCCGTCGCCCGCCGCCTGGCCCGGGACGTGGAGGAGACGGGCGGCTCGGTGCTGCTGACCCACCCGGTCCGCGCGCTGCGGGAGACCGCTGGCGGGGTGGAGGTGCTGGCCGGGCAGCGGAAGCTCAGGTTCGACCGGTTGATCGTCTGCGCCGGGCTGGGCACCGACACCGTCGCCCGGATGGCCGGAGCCGCCGGCGACGTGCGGATCGTCCCCTTCCGCGGTGAGTACTACGCGCTGGCCGGTGCGGCGAAGGATCTGGTCCGCGGGCTGATCTACCCGGTCCCCGACCCCCGCTATCCGTTCCTCGGTGTCCACCTGACCCGCAGGATCGACGGCGAGGTGCTGGTCGGCCCCAACGCGGTCATGGCCCTGGCACTGGAGGGTTACTCCTGGGGTGATATCGATCTCACCGACCTGCGCCGGATCCTGACCTGGGAGGGCACCCGGCGGCTGGCCGCCACGCACTGGCGGACCGGAGTGCGGGAGGTGCTGGGATCGATGGCCAAGAGGCACTTCCTGGCCGCCGCACGCCGCTACGTGCCCGCGCTCACCGGGGCTGACCTGGTCAGGACGGCCGGTGGGGTCCGGGCCCAGGCCGTGGCCAGGGACGGGAGCATGCTCGACGACTTCGCGGTCGACGTGCACGGCCGGATCGTTCTGGTGCGGAACGCTCCCTCGCCGGCCGCAACCTCCAGTTTGGCCATTGCCAGGCATATCGTGGGGTTAACCTCGGAGCTGACCATTTAACTGCTTTTTCATGTGGGCGAGTGAAGATAAAATCCGTGACCGACGCACCTGAAGCCAGCCTGCTGATCGTCGAGGACGAGCCCAACATCCTCGAGCTCCTGGCCGCGAGCCTGCGGTTCGCCGGGTTCGGGGTGAATACGGCGGGCACCGGGACCGACGCCGTCGCCGCGGTTCAGCGCCACCGTCCCGACCTCATCGTCCTCGACGTCATGCTGCCCGACATGGACGGGTTCGACGTCGTACGGCGCCTGCGCGGCGGCGGCACCGACACGCCCGTGGTCTTCCTCACCGCGCGTGACGCCGTCGAGGACAAGATCCGGGGGCTGACGGTCGGCGGGGACGACTACGTGACCAAGCCGTTCAGCCTGGAGGAGGTCGTCGCCCGGATCCGGGCCGTGCTGCGCCGTACCGGCTCGGGAGACCTCCTCGCGCGACCGGCCCGGCTGACCTTCGCCGACGTCGAGCTCGACGAGGAGAGCCACGAGGTGTGGCGCAGGGGCCGGGCTGTGGCGCTGTCGCCGACGGAGTTCAAGCTGCTGCGTTACTTCATGGCCAACGCGGGCCGGGTGCTGTCCAAGGCGCAGATCCTCGACCACGTGTGGGACTACGACTTCCGGGGCGACGTCGGGATCGTCGAGTCCTATGTCTCCGTCCTCCGCCGGAAGATCGACAACGTCGACCCCCGGCTGATTCACACCCTGCGCGGGGTCGGCTACGTCCTGCGCCTCCCGCCGGCCCCGTGACACTCAACGGGACCCCGCTGCGGGTGCGGCTGATCACGGTCATCCTGGTCCTGCTGGCCATCGCGCTCACCCTCATCGGCATCGGCAGCGTCTCGATCATGCGCAGCTACCTCATCGCCCGGGTGGACAGCCAGATCGCCCTGACCGCCGACAGCGTGGTGCGCCGGCTGAACCGCGGAGCCGCCATGCTGGTCGGCAAGCCGCTCCCGGCCGACACCCGGGTGGAGTTCCGCGACGCCGGAGGCGGGACCACCCTTGAGTTCAGCGGCGCCGACGTGGAGGACAAGCCCCCGCCGTACGTGCCCGTGAACCGGAGGCCGGGGACGTTCGACAGCGGTGAGTGGCGGATCCACATCATCCCGCTGGACCGGGGGAGAAGCCTCGTCACGGCCGTGGACATGTCGGAGGTCCGGCAGATCGTCGGACAGCTCGCGCTGGTGGAGCTGCTCGGCGGCGGCGGGCTGATGCTGGTGCTCGCCGGGGTGGGAGTGGTGGTCATCCGGCGGAGCCTGCGCCCGCTGGAGGCGATCGAGCGCACCGCCCAGGCCATCGCCGCCGGAGACCTGAGCCGCCGCGTCCCCGACGCCGATCCGCGCACCGAGGTCGGCCGGCTCGGCCAGTCGCTGAACGGCATGCTCGCCCAGATCGAGGCCGCCTTCCAGGCCCGGTCGGAGTCGGAGGCGTCGGCCCGCAGGTCCGAGGAGCGCATGCGCAGGTTCGTCGCCGACGCCTCGCACGAGCTCCGCACCCCGCTGACCTCGATCCGCGGTTTCGCCGAGTTCTACCAGCAGGCGCCCGACATCGACGCCGCTCCGCTGCTGCGCCGGATGGGGTCCGAGGCGGTCCGGATGGGCCTGCTGGTCGACGACCTGCTCATGCTCGCCCGGATGGACCAGCAGCGGCCGATGGCCATGCGCCCGGTGGACCTGCTCGCCATCGCGGCCGACACCGTCCACGACGCCCGCATCCTCGCCCCCGCCCGCCAGGTGACCCTCTCGGTGGACGGCTCCGCGCTCATCGTCTCCGGTGACGAGGTACGGCTCCGCCAGGTCGTGGGCAACCTGATGACGAACGCACTCACCCACACGCCGGACGGCACCTCAGTGCGGATGGCGCTCTCCGCCCGGCACGGCATGGCGGTCATCGAGGTGAAGGACGAGGGGCCGGGTCTCAACGCCGAGCAGCGCGAGCGTGTCTTCGAGCGGTTCTACCGCGTCGACTCCGCCCGTGGCCGCCGCGCGCCGGAGGACGGCGGCAGCGGTCTCGGCCTGGCCATCGTCGCGGCCATCGTCGACGCCCACAGCGGCACGGTCGCGGTGGAGTCGTGCCCGGGTGAGGGTGCGACGTTCCGGGTCTCCCTCCCGCTGGCCGTCGACGACTGACCGCGCCTCCTCAAGCCGACCAGCCGGCTCAGGAGCCTCCGGGCCAACTGCTGTCGGGGAACCCGCCGGTGGCGGTGCCGCCGGGGAGCACCACCCGGTCGTTCTCCCCGAGACCCGAGAGGATCTCGACGTACTGGTCGCTGCGGACCCCGGTCTTCACGGTGCGTTCGGCGCCGCCCTGAACGGTGACCGTGGAGGCCCCGCCGGTCGCGGACCGTACGGCCTGGGCCGGGAGGTAGAGCGCCTGCTCCGACTCCGCCACCGTCACGCTGACGGTGGCGGTCTGGCCGACCAGCAGGTCCGCCGGAGCCTTGTCGAACGCGATCGTGACCCCGTATCTCACCAACTGCCCGGTGGCGGTCGCCGTGGGCGCGACGCCGGTCACCGTACCGGTGTACTTCTTGCCCTCCCGGGTGGCCAGCGTGATCGCCGCCGGCTGTCCCAGCTTCAGCCTGCCCACGTCCGACTCGGTGACCAGCGCCTCCACCTGGAGTTCGTCGAGATCTCCGAGAGTGACGAACGCGTCGGTGCCCACGCTGTCACCGACCGCCCCGGCCACCGACAGGACGGTCCCGTCGGCCGGAGCGATGATCCGCACACCCGCCAGCTCCTCCTTGGCATCCGTCAGCTCGGCCTCCGCCCGCTTCACGTCGGCCTCGGCCTGCTCGACGCTGAGCGTCCGCTGCCCGCCGGTGCCGCCGGTCTCCGTCCGTCCGGTGCCGCCGGTGCCGCCGGTGCCGCCGGTGTCCGTCCGTCCGGTGCCGCCGGTCTGCGCGGAACGCTGGTCGGAGCTCTGCCCCGGGCAGGCGGTGGACTGCGACTCGGGAGTCCGGCCGACGGTCGGCTTCGAGGTCGGGCGAGGCTTCGAGGTCGTGTGGGGTTTCGCGGTGGACGTGGGCCTGGCCGACGAGGTGGGTGCGGGGTGCGCGCTCGGCTGGGTTGACAGGCTGGGAGCCGGGCCTGGCCTGGTGGGTTCCGCGCTCGTGGGCGGGCGGCTTGCGCTCGGCGTGGCGGTCACGGTCACGGTGGCCGTGGCCGTGGCCGTCACGGTGACCGTGGGGGCCGCGGTGACCGTGACGGTCACCGTCGGCGCGGGTTCGGGAGACCCGCCGGTGGGCGTCGGTACCGGCGTGGGCGTCGGTGCCGGCGTCCGTATCGACGGCGGGGAGTAGGCGGCCGGGACCACCGCCACCGGCCGCTCCGATCCGGCCGGTGTGGAGGGGAGGACCGGACCGGGGGTCCCCGTCGGGCGGGCCGTCCCCGTCGGGCCGGACGTGCCGTTCGGGCTGGGCATGCCGGTGGGGCGTGCCGTGGGTTCGCAGGCCGCCTGCCGGGCGGAGTCGTTCGACGTTCGGCTCTGCGTCTGCGTCTGGGGCTGTGCCTGAGTCTGGCTCTGGCTCTGGCTCTGGGGCTGTGCCGTCGCCGCGGTCTCGGCTCCGTCCAGCGCTTCCTGGGCCGCAGACAGCCGGGCCACGGCCTCGGCATGGCGCTCGCGTGCGGGCGCGGAGCCGATCCTGGCCAGCACGTCGCCCTTTTCGACCTTCTCCCCGGCCCGGACGTAGACCTTCGTGACCGTGCCGGATCCGCCGAAGGCGAGCTCACGGGTGCCGTCGTCCACCGTGTTGCCCGCCGCGGACACCTGGGCGGTCACCGTTCCCCGCTTGGCGGAGGCGAGCTCCACCCGGGGTGCCGAGGACGGGCCGTCGTCAAGTGTGTAGAGGACGCCCGCGCCCACCAGGACGAGGGCGGCCAGTGCCAGTCCTCCCGTCCGCAGCGGCTTGGGGAGATTGGTCGGTCTCATGGCAGACATCCTGGCCTGCCCGATTCACTCTCCCCTCACAAATACCTGAACGTTTCCTGCGGATTTTGCCGGATCAGGTTTGAAGTCCGCAGGAAACATTCAGCCGAAGCCAGTGGTACGACTCAGGAAAATGCGTCAAAGTACGACGCTGTGAAGCTGTCGACCAAGCGCAGAGCGCTGATCGTTAACGGGGCTCTCGCGGTCCTGTTGCTGGGCGGCGCGGGGATCGCCTACTCCTCTCTGGGCGGAGGAGTCTCCTCCGCCCAGACTTCGGCGCGGACGGTGTCGGCGACCCGTGGCACAGTCGTCGCCTCGGTGTCCGCCTCCGGAACGGTGGCGAGCGCACAGGAGCGCTCCCTCGCCTTCGGGTCGAGTGGCACGGTGGAGAAGATCTACGTCAAGGCCGGGGAGAAGGTCACCAAGGGGCAGGTCCTCGCCCGGCTGGACGACACGTCCGCCCGGGAGAGTCTCGACGCCGCCGCCGCGGCCCTCGACACCGCCGACGACGACACCTCCACCGCCGCCTCCTATGCCCAGTACGTCACCGCGCGGAACACCTACCGGGCGGCCCAGCGCACCGTGGCGGGCACGGTCATCAAGGCCCCGTTCGCCGGTACGGTCACCGCCGTCAACGGCACGGTCGGCGGTTCCTCCGGCGCGTCCGGCTCCGCCACGGCCGCGTCGTCCGGCGGCTCCGGCGGCTCCGGCGGTTCCGGTGGTTCCGGCGCGCAGGCGAGCGGCTCCACGGCCAAGAGCTCGACCGGCTTCGTCGACATCGCCGACACCGGAAAGCTCCAGCTCGTCGGCAACTTCACCGAGTCCGACGTCACCAGGCTCAAGGTCGGGCAGACGGCCTCGATCCGGTTCGACGCGCTGACCGGAGTCACCGCGACCGGCGAGGTCACCCAGATCCAGCCGACCGCCGCCACCAGCAACAACGTGGTCCAGTATCCGGTGACGATCTCCTTCACCAAGACACCGGCCGAGGTACGGCTCGGCCAGACGGCCACGGTCGAGGTGATCATCGACCAGGCCGAGAACGTGCTCGCGGTCCCCTCCGCGGTGGTCTCCACCGCGGGCGGCCGGAGCACCGTGACCGTCCTGCGGAACGGCACGCAGGTGCCCGTCCAGGTCGAGGTCGGCATCAAGGGCGACACGCTCACCGAGATCAAGTCGGGGCTCGGCGAGAGCGACCAGATCGTCCGCCCGGCGACCACCGGCAGCACCCAGCAGGGCGGTTTCCCCGGCCTCGGCGGCGGCCTCGGTGGCGGCGGGGGTGGCGTCCGTGGCGGTGGCGGCGGTGGCTTCGGCGGGGGTGGCAGATGACCGCGCCGGTCCTGTCCGTCCAGGACCTCTCGAAGGTCTACGGCGAGGGTGACGCCCAGGTCCGTGCGCTGCGGGGGGTGTCCCTCACCGTCGAGCGGGGCGACTACGTGGCCGTCATGGGCGCCTCCGGCTCCGGCAAGTCCACGTTCATGAACATCCTCGGCTGCCTGGACGTGCCCTCCTCCGGCCGCTACCTCATCGACGGCACCGATGTCGGATCGCTGGACGAGCACCAGCTCGCCATCCTGCGCAACCGGAAGATCGGTTTCGTGTTCCAGTCGTTCAACCTGATCCCCCGGATGACCGCGCTCGCCAACGTCGAGCTGCCCATGGCGTACGGCGGGGTCGGCGCGGCGGAGCGGCGCACCCGCGCCCTGGCGGCCCTGGACCAGGTCGGCCTGGCCGACCGGGTCCGCCACGAGCCGAACGAGCTCTCCGGCGGCCAGCAGCAGCGGGTGGCCGTGGCCAGGGCGCTGGTCACCTCGCCCGCCCTCCTGCTCGCCGACGAGCCGACGGGAAACCTCGACACCAAGTCCACCGGGGACGTGCTGGAGATCTTCGACCGGCTGAGCAGCTCGGGCCGGACAATCGTGATCATCACCCATGAGGACGACGTGGCCATGCATGCCAAGCGGGTCATCCGCCTGGTGGACGGCCAGATCGTCGAGGACCGCCGTCAGGCGCCCGTCGACGGCCCCCCGCCCCGTATGCGCATGCCGGAGGTCCCCGCGTGAGCTGGTTCGAGATCCTCCGGTTCGCGCTCCGGGGACTGGCGGCCAACAAGCTGCGCAGCTTCCTGACCACGCTCGGCATCCTCATCGGGGTGGCCGCGGTGATCCTGCTGGTCTCCTTCGGCGAGGGTGCCTCGCAGAGCATCCAGCAGAGCATCCAGCGCCTCGGCTCCAACACCCTCACCGTCTCCGCCTCCTTCTCCGGCGGCGGCTTCGGCGGCGGTGGTGGCGGTGGAGGTGGTGGTGGCCAGGGTGGCGGGCCGCGCACCCAGGCCAAGCAGCTCACGCTGGACGACGCCAAGGCACTGGCCGACCGCGGGCAGGCCCCGTCGGTCAGGAGCGTCTCCCCGGTGGTGACCGCGTCCTCGGCCGCCGCCGTCCACGAGGGGGCGAGTCACACGATCGCCCAGTTCGTCGGCACCTATCCGAGCTACTTCGAGGCCACGAACAAGCCGGTCGAGAGCGGCGCCTACTTCGTCAACGACGACGTGATCGCCGCCCGGAAGGTCATGGTGATCGGGCGGACCGTGGCCGAGGAGCTGTTCGGCACGGTGGACCCCGTCGGCAAGCAGATCAGCGTCTCCGGGGTGCCGTTCACGGTGGTCGGGGTGCTCAAGGAGGTGGGTTCCTCCGGGATGCAGGACGCCGACGACGTCGCGATCGTGCCGCTGCCCGCCGTGCAGCAGAGCCTGACCGGGTTCGGTTCGCTCAGCTCGATCATCGTGCAGGCGACCGGTGCCGACACGACGGAGACGGCGCAGGCCGAGGTGACGGACATCCTCAACCAGCGCCACGACATCACCCCCACGGCCACCGCCGACTACCGCATCCTGAACCAGGCCACCCTGCAGGAGACCGTCAGTTCGACCGTCGGCATCTTCACCGCCCTGCTCGGCGCGGTCGCCGCCATCTCCCTGCTGGTCGGCGGCATCGGCATCACCAACATCATGCTGGTCACCGTCACCGAGCGGACCAGGGAGATCGGCATCAGGAAGGCCATCGGCGCGCCCAGGAGCGCGATCCTCGGCCAGTTCCTGCTGGAGGCGACGGTGCTGAGCCTGGTGGGTGGGCTGTCGGGTGTGGCGATCGCGTTCATCGGCAGCCGGTTCACGGTCGCGGGCATCGAGCCCGTGATCGTGCCGTCCTCGATCGTGCTGGCTCTCGGTGTCTGTGTCGGCATCGGACTGTTCTTCGGGGGCTACCCCGCGAACCGGGCGGCCAGGCTCCGTCCCATCCAGGCACTGCGTCACGAGTGACCCGTACGGCTTACGCAAGGAGACAGACATGGGCGGCAACGCGGATGAGACGGCTCCGGCCGAGGACGTGCTGGAGAGTTCTCCCTTCCGGGGTGATCTGGACAGCGAGCTGGTGATCCGGCCGAGGCGCGGGCTCTCCAGGCTCACCCTGGGGCTCGGCGCCGGGGTGATCCTCGTCGTCGGAGTGATCGCGGGTATCCAGGCACAGAAGGCGATGGGCGGCACCGGAGGACCCTCCGGAGCGCCGGGCGCCGCCATGCGCCAGGGACCGGGCGCCAGCGGGTACGGCGGTGGGCCGCAGGGCGCGGGCGGGTACGGCGGCGGACGGCAGGGCGGCGGTGGATACGGCGGCGGATTCGGCGGCGGGCAGCAGGGCGGACCGGGAGGTCAGGGCGGACCGGGCGGCCAGGGCGGGGGCGCCGTCGGCACGGTGCAGAAGGTCGACGGCACGAAGCTCTATGTCACGACCATGGACGGGTCCGTCGTCACCGTGAACACCAGTGGCGAGACGGCGGTGCGGGTCACGAAGGACGGCAAGGTCTCCGACCTCAAGCCCGGTGGCACCGTGGTCGTCCAAGGGGCCAAGGCCGAGGACGGGTCGATCACCGCCACCGCGATCAGCCAGGGCGGCGGCCGCCGGTGACGGCCCGGTCTCCGCGAGGCGTCCGCCCGGGCTCGACGACGGCTTGTTTACCGGGAAACGTTTTCCCAGGAAACGTTCAGCCTGAGCTGAGCTGTGCCCCAGCGGGGTGAGCGAGCCTCGTGAATGTGCCGGAGAGAGTCGAGGCCAGGTTGCTGGTCGTGGACGACGAGCCGAACATCCGCGAGTTGCTCTCGGCCAGCCTGCGTAGGTCCGGGTTCGAGGTGGTGACCGCTGCGGACGGCCGGGAGGCTGTGCACTTCGCGCAGCGGGTCCGCCCGGACCTCGTCGTGCTGGACGTGATGCTGCCCGACATGGACGGATTCACGGTCGCGGGGCGGTTGCGGGAGGTCGGCGGGCAGATACCGGTGGTCTTCCTGACCGCGCGGGACGGGACCGACGACAAGGTGACGGGTCTGCGGATGGCCGACGACTACGTGACCAAGCCGTTCAGCCTGGAGGAGGTCCTCGCCCGGATCCGGGCGGTGCTCCGCCGTACGAGAGGGGACCTCGACCTCCCCTCCCGTCTCCAGGTCGGCGATCTGGAGCTGGACGAGGAGGCGCACCAGGTGTGGCGCTCGGGCAAGCCGGTACGGCTGTCGCCCACCGAGTTCAAGCTGCTGCACTATTTCATGGTCAACACCGGCCGGGTCCTGTCCAAGGCGCAGATCCTGGATCACGTCTGGAACTACGATTTCGGGGGTGACGCCGGAGTCGTCGAGTCCTACGTCTCCTACCTCCGGCGGAAGGTCGACGTGGCGGAACCGCGGCTCATCCACACCCTCCGCGGTGTGGGCTACGTCCTGCGCCTACCACGTAGTGATTGAACTTTCAGCTAATATTCAGCTTTACCTGACCTGATTCTGAGCTTCGATTGCTCGAATGGGCAGCGCAGGACCCCAGATCACCCCGCGATCGCGCGGACGGGTCAGGACTCGCCTCCAGCTGCGGGGGAGACGAGTTCGGCATGACCCTCCTGCGAGGCGCCGGGGTAAGGCCTCACCGCTCTACCGAGTTCGCCCCCGTGACCCGGTCGAGCGGTGGGGCACAATCATGCCCGGCCCGGCCACGGCGGCAACGGTGCGAACCATCCCCCGATGAGCCCCCGGGTGGGCCCGCCCGGGGCGATCGCCCACGATCGTCGATCAATATGGGGCGTACCCGTCTAGGGGCACTTCCTGCGGGAAGGATCGCCTCTATGAACGGGAGCGATGGTCTGCTTGGGGCACTGCGAGAGCTACGGAGCCACCTTGATCTCGCTCTGTTCCCGCTCGCGGCCGGTGACGTCGACGGTGACCGCCGGGCGCTGCGCGAGCTGACCGGCCAGCTCGACGACTACCTGATCCCGCGCCTGAGCGCGATCGACGCCCCGCTGCTGGCCGTGGTCGGCGGTTCCACCGGAGCCGGCAAGTCGACCCTGGTCAACTCCCTGGTCGGCGCCGACGTCTCCGAGCCCGGTGTGCTGCGGCCCACCACACTGGCCCCCACCCTGGTCGTCAACCCGGCCGACCAGGCATGGTTCACCGCCCAGCACGTCCTTCCCGGACTTCCCCGGGTCACCGGGGAGGGCCGTGGCGAGCCGGGCACGCTCCGGGTGGTGACCGTCCCCGCTCTCCTGCCCGGTCTCGCCCTCCTCGACGCCCCGGACATCGACTCGGTCGTCACCGCCAACCGCGAACTGGCCGCCCAGCTGCTGGCCGCCGCCGACCTCTGGCTGTTCACCACCACCGCGGCCCGTTACGCGGACGAGGTGCCGTGGGGCTTCCTGCGCGTCGCCAGGGAGCGGAGCACGGCCATGGCCGTCATCCTGTCGCGGGTTCCGCCGGAGGCGCTGGGCGTGGTGAAGAGGGATCTGGCCCGGCTGCTGGAGGCCAACGGCCTGGGCGGGACCCGCCTGTTCGAGGTGCCCGAGCTGGTGCTGCCCGAGGAGAACGCCCGGCTGCCCCGCCCGGCGGTCGCGCCCGTCGCCGACTGGCTGGCCGGTATCGCGGCCGACTCCCAGGCCCGCGCCGACGTGGTGCGCCAGACCCTGTCCGGCGCGCTGGAGAGTCTCGCCACCCGGGTCCCCGCACTCGCCGACGCCGTGGACCGCCAGCACGCCGTGGCGGGCGAGCTCCGTTCGATGACGGACGCCGCCTATGCCGGGGGACTGGCCACGTTCGACGAGGGCATGCTGGACGGGTCGCTGCTCCGGGGCGAGGTGCTGGCCCGCTGGCAGGACTTCATCGGGACCGGCGATCTGATGCGCACCCTGGAGAACCGGGTGGGCCGGGTCAGGGATCGTCTGGTCGCGCTGTTCACCGGGCGGCCGGCGCCCGAGAACGAGCTGCGGGTGGCGCTGGAGAGCGGGGTGGAGGCGCTGATCAGGGACTCGGCCGACGGTGCCGCCGAACGCGCGCTGGAGTCGTGGTCGTCGCACCCGTCGGGACGCGCCCTGCTTGAGGGGACCGGGGCGGTGGCGACCGGGCGCCTCGGCAGGGCCTCGGCCGGCCTGCCCGCGAAGGCGGAGGCGACGGTCCGGGGCTGGCAGGGATACGTGCTCGGCCTGGTGGCCGAGGAGGGCGCCGACCGGCGGACCACCGCCCGGCTCACCTCCTACGGCCTGAACGGGGCGGGGCTGCTGCTCATGCTCGCGGTGTTCGCCTCCACCGGAGGCCTGACCGGCATCGAGGTCGGCATCGCCGGAGGCACCAGCGTGCTGAGCCAGAAACTCCTGGAGGCGGTCTTCGGTGACCAGGCCGTCCGCACCCTCACCATCAAGGCCCGCACCGACCTGCGGGCCCGCGTCGCCGCCCTCCTCGGCGCGGAGGCCACCCGCTTCACCGCCCTCCTCGACGCCGTCCAGCCGCCCGAAGGCGCCGCCGCCGCCCTCCGTGCGGCCGCGCAGGCCGTACGGGACCATCGGCGTGAGATCCCGGCCGCGGACCGCCGGGCCGTGTCACCGGCGGGGGAGAGGCAGGAAGGGCTCCCCGGTACGCCCGTCACGCTCACCCTCCCCGCCGGGGACACGGGCGCGGCCCCGGACCTCCGGGACCGGCCCCCGGGAACCGTTCACCGTCCGGCGGACAGCGAGGGGGACGAGAGGTGAAGGTGCTGCGGCGCACGGATTCGGTCTCCTTGGACGACCGGCTGAACGGGCTGGCGGAGGCCGCCGAGCTCGCCGACGGACGGCTGAGGGCCGACGCGGTGACCGAGGCCCGTTCCGTCGTCTCCCGCGCCGGAGTACGGCGGAGCCTTTCGGTCGACCACACCGTGGTCGCGCTGGCCGGGGCCACCGGGAGTGGCAAGTCCTCGCTGTTCAACCTGCTGTCCGGCACGTCCCTCGCCACCGTGGGGGTCACCCGCCCCACCACCTCGACCGCGCAGGCCGCGCTCTGGGAGGGGGCGGGGTCCGGGCCGCTGCTCGACTGGCTGGAGATCCCCCGTCGCCACGAGGTGACGGCCGCCGATCCCACCCGCGGGTCCGGCCCGGCGGCGGAGAACGGGCGCACGGCGTTCGCGTCCGGCCGGGAGGCGGAGGAGGCCGGGCGCGCGGCGTTCGCGTCCGGCCGGGAGGCGGCGGAGAACGGGCGCGCGGTGGTGGCGTCCGGTCCGGGCGGCTGGGCGGACGGCGACGCGGCCGGTCTGATCCTGCTCGACCTGCCCGACCACGACTCGATCGAGCCGACGCACCGGCTGGAGGTGGACCGGCTCGTCGAGCTGGTCGATCTGCTGGTGTGGGTGCTCGATCCGCAGAAGTACGCCGACGCGGCCGTGCACGAGCGATATCTCCGTCCGCTGGCCCGGCACCGGGGCGTCATGGTCGTCGTCCTCAACCAGATCGACCGGCTGACCCCGGCCGCCGCCGAGCGGTGCCTGAAAGACCTGCGGAGGCTGCTCGACGAGGACGGGCTGGCCGGGGTGCCGCTGGCGGGTGTCTCCACCCGCACCGGGGCGGGGCTACCGGAGCTGCGCTCCCTGCTCGCCTCCCGGGTCGCCGACCGGCGGTCCTGGGCCGCACGGCTGGCCGCCGACGTCGGCACGGCCGCGGACGTGCTCGTCGCGGCGTCCAACGGCGTGGACACCCATCCTGGTGGCCCCGTACGGCGCGGGCCGAGCGGGCCGGGTGGCGCGGCCGCGGACGCCGGTTCCGGCGCGGTCGTGGCGATGGCGGTGCCGGAGACGTCCATGGACGGCCTCGCCACATCCCTGACCGTCGCGCTGTCGGAGGCCGCGGGGGTGCCGGCCGTCGTCGAAGCCGTGGCCAAGGCCCACCGGCATCGCTCGATCGCCGCCACCGGCTGGCCGCTGACCCGCTGGATCCGCAGGTTGCGTCCCGATCCGCTCCGCCGTCTCCGGCTGGGCACTCCCGGGACGGGTGGTTCCGCCGGACCCGTGGGGCGGACCTCGATCCCGGTCACGACCGCCGTGCAGCGCTCCCGGATGGACACCGCGATCCGCGAGGCCGCCGGGGGCGCCTCGGCGGGGCTGCCCGAACCGTGGGCGGCCGCCGTACGGCGGGCGGCCCGCTCTCGCGGGGACGAGTTGGAGGACGGTCTCGACCGGGCCGTGGCCACCACCTCGCTCGGGATGGCGCGGCGTCCCGTCTGGTGGCGGGTGACCGGGCTGGCGCAGTGGGTGGTGTTCGCGGTCATGCTGGCGGGCGCGCTGTGGCTGCTCGGCCTGGTGGGGCTGGACTATCTCCGCCTCCCGAGGCCGTACCTGCCGACCGCGGGAGAGCTGCCCTGGCCCACCCTGCTGCTGGCCGGCGGAATCCTGCTCGGGCTGGTGATCGCGCTGCTCTCCCGGGCGGCGGCCTGGCTGGGTGGCCGCCGGCGGGCACGCAGGGCGGCCAGGGTGCTGCGGGCGAGCGTGGACGAGGTCGCCCGCGAACTCGTGTTGGCGCCCGTGGACGAGGAACTGTCGCGATACCGTCGTTTCACCGAGGCGGTCACGGTGGCCCGGGACGCCACCCCCTGAGCGCCCGGCTCGGGACGCCACCCCCTGAGCGCCCAGCCGGAGGGCGGCCGCAACAGGATGCGAACACGTCCGTAACGGTGACCGGTTACGGTCCGTCCATGGACGCCACCGGCGGAACATCTGACGCATCAGCACCGTAGGTGACGGTGAGTCCTTATTAATATAAGGTGAATTGTCCTGTAACAACGGGCCAATAGGGTTATGTCCATCGCTGGGGCGGTGTTCGAGGGGTGAGCGTGTCACATAACCCGGATGACGAAATGAGCATCAGCTCATCCAGCCTGTCGAATGGCGCGAAGCACTTGGACGCCGAGGGCGAGGATCTGGAGGCGGCGTTCAACAGGGCCATGACACGCCTCGGCTATCTGGGCAACTTCTGGGGGAATGACGAGGCGGGTCGGAAGTTCGGGGGCGTCGAAGGGGGAAAGGGTTACCTGGGCGCGCACGAAGAGGCGAGAAAGCATGTCCGGAACATCATCGACAGCTACTCCGCGACCAGTTCCAACCTCCACCTGACCGACTTCACCGTCTGGGGGGCCGACCACGCCGCCATGGAGATCGCGGCCATGCTCACCACGTTGGACACCGAGATCAAAAGTCCGGAGATCGTCGTCCCCTCGACCAAGGCCGAGCTCGAGTGAGCAAGGTGACGGCCTTCGTCAAGGCCAATCCGTTCAAAAGCGGAATGGCGATCGGTACGGTCGGTGGCGCCGCTTTCGCCGTCGCGATGCTGGCGGTCGAATGGCCGGAGGCCGACGTTGGCGCCCTCCGCGAGGCCGCGGAGATCTGGGAAGATCTGGCCGATACCGTCGAGCGCAGCGGGAAAGACGCGAACGGCATCGTCGAGAGCATCTGGAAGAACAACTCCAGTCGGGGCATGGAGGTGTTCAAAGAGGTGTGGGAGAGGAAGGTCGAGAAGTATCCCGCCGACGTCGCGACCTACTGCCGGGCCGTCGCCAGAGCGTGTCGCGACTACGCCCAGGTCGTGGAGACCATCAGATACGTGCTCATCGTGCTCGCGGTCCAGATGTGGGTGAACATCCTCTTCACCATCGCGTGGGGCTGGGGCACCGCAGGGGTCAGCACGGTCGTCCAGCGGCAGCTGATCGAGAAGCTGTTCAAGGGGCGGGCGGTCCTGCAGATGAAGATCTTCAAGCTCAGCGTCGAGAAAATCATCTTCAACGCGTTCTACTACCTGGGTGACAGCCTCGTCTACGCGGGGGGACAGCAGGCCCTGCAGTGGGGCATCTTCGAGCTCGCGGGCGTCAAGAAGGACCTCAACGGCACCGAGGTCACCAGTTTCAAGGAGAACAGGGAGCAGTTCGAGCGGGGGTTCGCCTCCACCATGGTCTTCAACGGCGTTCTGGACCTGGCCATATTGGCCCCCGGGGCCAAGTACATCCCTGCGCCCCGGATGAAAGCCATAGTGGCCCAATTCGAGAACCACACCAACCACATGCTGGCCCGATTGCTCAGTTCGGGCACCTACACCGCGGTGGACAACACACTGGCTGGAGATGCCGAACTCCCGACCTGGGAGCAGTGGATCGCCAAACTCATCATCCACGGAGCACGCTCGACCAAACCGGTCGCCCCTGCCCCCGCCCCTGCCCCTGCCCCCTGAGCCTGGGTGGTTCGCCGCAGGTACGGCGTCCGCCACGATCACGGCGAGTCCGGTCGCCCTTCCAGGTCACAGGTGGTGGATCGCACCGGCCTTCTCGCGGCTTCCCCATGCCCCCAGTGGGAGCGTGCGGTCGTCGATGGGCTCTCCGCAGCCGGAAACCGCCCAGACCCCGCAGTGGGACGCAAGAAATCAGAGCACAACCCTCTGTTGACATCAGCAGTCCCTTTCGAGAGCATTGCTCTCGAAAGAGAGCGACGAACGCTCTCCTCGCCATGGAGCCCCTCATGACTGCTTCCGCCCCTGTCCGTTCCCGACTGGGTGCCGCCTCCCTCCTGGGGGCGGGGATCCTGTTCCTCGTCTATCCCGTGCTGCGGCCGTACTCCGACGAGACGACGATGGAGGGCGCCCGTGCGATGGCCTCCTCCGCCTGGATGGTCGCGCACCTGTCCGCGGTGGCCGGATTCATCCTGCTCACGCTCGGTCTGCTGGGCCTGCACCAGGTGCTGGGCCGGCCTCTCACCCTCCGGGCCGTCGTGGTGACGTGGATCGGGGCCGGACTCACCCTGCCCTATTACGGCGCCGAGGTCTTCGGCCTGAACGTCATCGCCCGCCGAGCCGTACAGGCGCAGGACGTCTCGCTGCTGGAGCTCGCCAACGAGTTCCGCTACGGCCCGGCCGCGGTCACCATGTTCGGCTCCGGCCTGGTGCTGCTCGGCGTCGGCGCGGTGATGGCCGCCGTCGCGGTCTGGCGTTCGGGCGCGCTGCCGCGCTGGAGCGCCCTCCCGCTCGCCGCGGGTTTCGTCCTGTTCCTCCCGCAGTTCTTCGCCACCCCGGCACTCCGCATCGCCCACGGCGTCTTGATCGCGATCGGCGGGGTCTGGCTCGGCGTGGCCCTGTGGCGGGCGCGGAGGATCCCCTGAGGCTGCACGTCGGTTTCCCGAGTGGAGAGCCGCCGTCGCCGTACGATGATGTGGCCGTGTGCCGCTGACCCTCTATCCTCCGGGTACGGCCTATCCTCCGGGTACGGCAGGCGGGCTCGCTGAGGTGTGACGATGAACGAGAGTGGCGTGGGCCGGCGAGAGCGCAGGAAGCGCGCGACCCGGACGGCGTTGAGCGAGGCGGCGGCGCGGCTGTGCGCCGAGCGGGGCGTGCCGAACGTCACCGTCGAGCAGATCGCCGAAGAGGCCGGGGTCGCGCTGCGGACCTTCTTCAACTACTTCTCCTGCAAGGAGGAGGCTGTGGTGGCGGGCGACGCGGTCATCGCCGAGGCCGTCGTCGCCGCCTTCAGGGAACGTCCCGGACCGGAGCCGGTGCTGGTGGCGTTGCGGGCCGCGGTGCTGGGGGTGGTGGACGAGGAGGACCTGCGGTTCCGGGCCGAGCGCCTGGGGGTCCTGCGCGGCGACCCGGTGCTGCTGCCGTACCGGCTCAAGGCGTTCGCCGCGCATGAGCGGGCGCTGGCCGCCGCGGTGGCGGATCGCGCCGGTGTGCCGGACGGCGACCTGTATCCCGGGCTGGTGGCGACGTGCGTGCTGAGCGCACTGCGGGTGGCGATCCAGCGCTGGCTGAGCGAGTCGGGCCCGCTCAGCGCGCTTGTCGACGCGGTGGTCGCCCAGCTCGACGCCGGGCTGGGCGCACCGCTCGACCGTCCTCGCGATTGACGGTGTCAGACGTCCTCGGGGGCGTCCCAGGCGACCGGTAGGGAGTGCACGCCGTACACGAACATGTTGTCGCGCAGCGGTACCTCCTCCGGGCGGCAGGTCAGCCGCAGGTGCGGGAAACGGCGGACCAGGGCGGGCAGGGCGACGGTCATCTCCGCGCGGGCCAGTTGCTGCCCCAGGCACTGGTGGATGCCGTGCCCGAAGGCCAGGTGCGGGTTGCGCCCACGGGTGAGGTCGAGGGCGGCCGGGTCGTCCCAGTAGGCGGAGTCCCGGTTGATCTCCGGTGTCGAGATCATCACGGTGCCGCCCGCCGGGATCAGCTCGTCACCGATCTGGACGTCCTCGACGGCGATGCGGGTCGGCCCCAGATGGACGATCGAGAGGTAGCGCAGCAGTTCCTCGACGGCCTTGTCGGTCACCTCGGGGTCGCTGCGCAGCAGTTCGAGCTGGTCGGGATGCTCCAGCAGGGCGAAGACGCCCAAGCCGATCATGTTGGCGGTGGTCTCGTGCCCGGCGACGAGCAGCAGGTTCGCGATGCCGACCAGTTCGTCGTCGGTGAGCTCCCCCGCGTGGTCGCCGTGGATCAGCCCGGAGATCAGGCCGTCGTCGGGCTGGGCGCGCTTGGCGGTCACCAGGTCGTGCATGAACCCGCGCATCTCCTCGCGGACCCGCAGCACCTCCTCCAGCCCCGTGTCCATCCGGAGGAGGGCCGCCGTGCGGCGCTGGAAGTCGGCGCGGGCCTCGTACGGGACGCCGAGCAGCTCGCAGATCACCAGGGACGGCACGGGCAGGGCGAACGCGCTGACCAGGTCCGCCGAAGTGCCCGCGTCGGCCATCGCGTCCAGGTGGGTGTCGACGATCTCGGTGATGTGCGGGATGAGCGCGCGCATCCGGCGCAGGGTGAACTGGCCGATGACCAGTTTGCGCAGGCGGGTGTGCTCCGGCGCGTCCATGGTGATGAACTGCCCGGCCCTGGCGCGCGCGTCGAACATCTTCTCGCGCATCTCCGGGGGCACCGAGATCAGGGAGTTGGGCCGGGTGAACCGGTCGGCGCTGAACCGGGGATCGGCCAGTACGGCACGGGCCTCGCTCATGCCGGTGATCAGCCAGATCACTTCACCGTTGCCCAGCTTCACCTGGTTGACCGGCGCTCTGTCGTGCATCGTGGCCAGTGCCTGCGGCGGGTCGAACGGGCACTGCCGGGCCGTCAGCTCGGGAGGCAGCGGCACCCGCATCGTGGCCTGGTCAGGCGACGGGGGCTGCTCGACGTGGGAGACCTCGGCTGTAGAACGAGTCATCAGCGCTCCTGTGGTGGATCACAGTGAATGGTGCGTCCTCGTTCGACCATACCCAGACTTGCACGCCATGCAACTTTGAATTTCCCGGTCCGTCGAGGCCGCTGTCAACCGCTCCTGGTCGGCAGAGGTGCGGCTTTCGGGGTTACCCGTCAGGGGGATTCTGATGGAATGATCCCTTTTTGCCTGGTGAAGCCGGGTGGTGACACCGAAAAGGAGAGTCGTGAACCGCAGAACCCTTGACCTCGCCGTTCCCATGGTCTTCGCCGCCGCGATCGTGCTGGCCGTCATCCTCGACGCCGGAGGGACGACCGTCCGGGCGGTGGCCGTGGTGGGCGGCATCTCCGTGGGGCTCTACTACGCCGCGCTGCGTAAGAACCTCAAGCAGTGACTTCCTCCCCGCGGCTGAAGTCCGGGGTCTCCGCGCTCAAGGGGATCCGATGACGGGTGCCACCGGCGCCGCCCTTCCTCCGCGGGCCTTCGATGAAGATCCAGCCTTCCATAATCGGGATTGCCTGCCCTGATTATGGATTGATCGGGCAGATCGCCAGCCAATAGTCTTTTGGGGCTTTTGTGTATGGTGTGACGGAGTTTCACGCCCTTGGTGACGACCGAGGCGGAGCGGTGGCCGGCGGTTGCGGCGCACTATGCGGATTCTGAAGGTCGTCCTCCTATGGTCGAGCTTGTTCCTGATCCCCGATAGGCAGAGGTGGCCACAGGATGTACAGGAAGATGGCGCTGGCCGTGGCGGCGCCCGCGCTGGCGGTCCTGCTGACGGGCTGCGGGATGATCCCCGGCCTGCCGCAGGGCGGCGGCGGTGAGGAGAAGCAGACCGGCGCGCAGGGGCGGCAGCCCGTGTCGGCCCCCGCCCAGCAGGAGCCCGCCACGCAGGCCCCCGCCCAGCAGGAGACCGCGCCGGTCCAGCAGGACAAGGTGATCGCGAGCCGTAAGGCGAGCGACGACGGCAAGGAACTCCGCGCCGACGTCATCGGGCTCGTCCGGCAGGGGCGAACCGTCACGCTGAACTGGAACGTCGTCAATCTGAGCAAGGACGACAGCTGGTTCCTGCACAACCGGATGAGTACCGACACCCTCAACTACACCGTTGACGCCGTCTCCCTGATCGACCCCGTCAACGCCAAGCGGTATCGCGTCGCGCGTAACGGGACCGGCGAAGACTCCCAGTGCGTCTGCTCCAAAACTCAGGGCCTGCAGGTCAAGGCGGACGGGTCGGCCTCGCTGTACGCGGTGTTCGGGGCGCCCCCGCCGGACGTCACGAAGGTCAACGTCGAATTTCCGGTGCTAGGGGTGCTCACCGATGTTCCGATCTCCTGATCGGGTACTGGCCGTCGCGGTGCTCGCGGGAGTGCTGGCCGCGGGTCCGGGAGCGGTCGCCTGGGCGGATCCCACCGTTCCGCCCGACGCGGCGGTGACGGTGGAGGACCTGGTGTTCCCCGTCGAGGACATCATCCCCGAGGTCGAGTCGCTCGACGGCAGCGAGAGCGAGTCCAAGCAGGGCGAGCAGGTCACCGTGGCGCTGACCAGCGATGTGCTGTTCGCACTCGACAGGGCCGTGCTGACGGTCAAGGCCAGGCAGCGGCTGCGGGACGTGGCCGAGAAGATCAAAGCGGAGGCCGCCGGCGGGGTGGTGAAGGTGGGCGGTCACACCGACGACCAGGGATCGGACGCCTACAACAGGACGCTGTCGCTGAGACGGGCACAGGCCGTCCAGCGGGTCCTCAACCCCCTGCTGGCCGGGTCCGGCATGTCCTTGGCGGCCACCGGGTACGGCGAGTCCAAGCCCAAGCTGCCCAACATCGTCGAAGGCCGGCCGGTGGAGGGGAACCGCGCGAAGAACCGCCGCGTCGAGATCGTCTTCAACGCCAAGCAGTGACCCCGGCCCGCGCCGGAACGAGGCGCGGGCACCGTGCCCGTCGCACCCCGACCGCGTCCATGAATTCGCCGATCGCCCCGGAGGGGCCTGGATGAGGGGCATGTCCTGCCTTCGACGTTGTCAGCTTCCCGCAGAGCGCACTACGAGATCGACATGGCTCGAACCCTCCTATGGGTGGGCAAGCACGACGAAGCAGTGCAACGACTCGTCGCTGCCGAAAATAGGGGAAAGGCGTAGGTCAGAACCCCTATGAGAAGCAGATCACTTGCCCTGTCTCGTTGGACTTGAGGCATGAGACCCCCCTGAACTGTGGTGCCTCAGAATCGATGAAGTCACGTCTCATTGATCATGAGGGGGATCTGTGGATGTCTCGACCGGCTAGATCGGGAAGCGGCCGCGGCGCCAGTGCCAGTGGCGGCCGGCCTTCAGGTGGTCGACGACCGCGCGCTGGAGCACGGTGCGGCGCGGCAACCGGTCGAGCGGCGTGGTCAGGGTGCGGAACACGAACCGCAGCACCTCGACATCGGCGTCCAACCCTTCCGGCTCCTCGTAGGGCTCCAGCTCGAACCTCTGCTGGAACCGGACGATGTTGGAGTCCCCGGGCAGGTACTCCAGCAGCTGCGGGTCGAGCAGCCACGACCCGCAGGAGAACGCCGTGTAGCGCTCGTCGGGAAAATGGCGCGGGAAGAACGCGCGGGCCTTGTCGAGCGACGCCGCGACCGCAGCCGGGGTCATCGGCCCCGACTCGGTGATGTGCAGGTCGATGGCGGTGCCGCCGCGCTGATGCTGCAGCCGGCCCAGCTCGTAGACGCCGCCGCGCGCGTGCAGCGTCAGCCAGCTCTGCATGACCGGCCAGCCCTCGCGGTGCATCCGCCGGTCGATCGCGAGGTTGCGGCCCAGGTCCGCGAGGGTCACCCACGAGACGGCATCGGCGATGCCGTGGTCGCGGTGGTACCTCGTGACGACGTCGACCAGGGCCAGGTACGCGTACACGTAGAGATGCCGCCAGGCGGGGCCCCGTTCGCGCGGCAGCTCCGGACCGGGCGACAGCCAGCCGTGGCCCCCGAGATCGGCGCGGACCAAGGCGATCGAGCGGTCGAGCAGCCAGCGCAGCTCCGGAGTCCACAGTGGAGAGCCGGAGTCGGGCCAGCCCGCCATGATCTCGGCGGCGTCGTCCGGCCGCACCATGAGCCGGTCGAGAATCGCGGGCACGTCGGCCTTGGCGGGCAACGGAGCCGAAGGCCGGTCGCCGGCGAGCCGGTGCACGCGCTCGACATCCTCGACGGGTACCCCGAGCCGGGCGGCGGTGTCGTCCAGATCCACGCGGACGATCCTACTTACCTTGTGTCCTGTTTTGTTGGTCTCCTGCTCTCCTCGGCGCAAGAGGACTGCGAGCAGGATCACCAACTGCCTCATGTCGGTGAGACGGCCGACAGGATGCCTCACTCTGATGAGACCGCCTCGTTCCGGATGAGACGGGCAGGCCGATAGAAGTCTCCACAGTACGAAGGGAGGGTCACTCGGCGCGGTGTGGGTGAGGCGGCGCCCATCATCTGATCGATGCGAAGAGTTTCTCGGCGGCCGGCTGGGCCCACTGGATCCGGTTCTTGTCCGCAGGGTGCTGGCGCCAGGGGACCGTGACGAACGGAACGGTCCCCAGGTCGGTCTTCACGAGGCTGCCGGCGATCTCGTACATCGTCTCCAGGTCGAGTCCCGCGTCGGTCTTGACCCACCTGGTGGCTTCGGCGAGAAAGGGGCGCAGCCGGGCGGGGTCGGCCAGCAGCGTTTTCACCTTCTTCGCCAGCGCGCTCATGAGCTGCTGCTGCCGCTTGATCCGGCTGATGTCACTGCCGTCGCCCATGCTGTAGCGGGCCCGCACATAGGCCAGCGCCTGCTCACCGCGGAGCACGTGCCTGCCCGCGGACAGCCGCAGCTTCGCCTTAGGGTCGTCCACCGCTCGCGGCAGCGTGACCTCCACTCCGCCGACGGCGTCCACCAGGCCCGCGAAGCCGGAGAAGTCGAGCTCCACCGCGTGGTCGACACGCACCCCCGTCAGCGACTCGACTGTCTTCCAGGCGCAGGCCAGCCCGCCCGTGCGGAACGCCGAGTTGATCATGTCGGTCCGGGCGGGAATGTCCGGCCCGCACGACGGGATCCGGACCATCGAGTCACGCGGGATGCTGATGACGATGGCCTTCCCCCGGTCGGCGGGCAGGTGCAGCAGCAGCATGGTGTCGCTCCGCGCGCCCGGCGTGCGATGCCGCGGCGTGCCCGCCTCGCTGTCGGTGCCGACCAGCAGGATGGTGAGGGCCTCGGTCCGCTTGTCCGGGCGGTCTCCCACCAGGGTCGGCACGGTCCGGTGCCCGCTCAGCACCGATACGGCCTGGTGCCCGCCCAGAAGCAGGGCGGGGACGAGGGCGATGGCCGCGGTGACCACGGCGACCAGCCCGATCATCGTCCAGTGGCGCGCCCGCCGGGGTTCCCTGCCGGTTCCGGCGCCGAGGAGTCGCTGCCGCTGGCGGGCCAGCGTGGCCGGGGGCTCGTACTCCAGGTCCCGGCCGAGGTCACGGAGCATCTTCAGGTCGTCCACGGTCACTCCTCCTCGTCGAACGGGTTGGTGTCGCCGAGCGCGGTGCGGGCTTTGCGCCTGGCCCTGTTGAGCCGGGAGCGGACGGTGCCGATCGGGATGCCGAGGGCCCGCGCGACCTCCTCGTACGACAGGTCACCCCACGCGATCAGCAGCAGGACGTCGCGGTCCTTGGCCGAGAGCCCGGCCAGCGTGCTGGCGAGCACCGGCCGCCAGGTCTGGGCGGTGACCATCTCGTCCATCCGGTCGGCGGGCGACTCGATCACGTCCTCGGCCGGGCTGCGCTGGAGCATCCGGTAGCGGACGGCCTCGGTGCGGCGGTGCCGGGAGATGAGCTTGGTGAGAATGCCGAACAGCCAGGGGCGGGCGTCGGTGTACGTGAGGTCGTACTTCGCTCGGCGGGCGAAGGCGACCAGGAACGTCTCGCCCACCAGATCCTCGGCGATCTCCGGGCCGAGCCGCCGGGAGACGTAACGGTAGAGCATGCCGGAGTAGCGGTCGAAGAGCTCGGCGAACGCCTCCGGGCTGGTCCGCGACTCGCTCACGATGTCGGAGTCACGGATCCTCGTGGTGGACGATGCGGTCATCGTGGGCACCATGGCATGGCGGCAGCCCTTTCCGTCGGGGACGCGGTCAGGGATGTATCACCACAAGCCCGGATCCGGGTTCACGGCGCGGCCATGAGAACTCCGGGTGCCTGAGACGTGGTGCGGATCACACCGAACGGCTGCCGGTCGCCTGGACGGGGTCGGGACCGCTCGTCCGATGCCAGACCCCGGTGATTTCGATGGAAGAATAGACGGCGAGAAGCCCTCCGGGGGCGTGGCCGGAGGGCTTCTCCTATGGATGTCGTGGCCCAGTTGGCGGGGCCGTTCTCGATGCCGGTGGCGGAGGCGGTCCGTTGGCCGAGAGCGGGGATGAGGGCGCGGGGCCATTGCGGTCCTTGCTGTCGGGTACGGCCCGGCGGTCACCAGGTACGGCACCGGTGCCGGATGGGTTTGCCTGCATCTGGCAGTTGTACCTTCAGCAGGGCGCTGGTTAGGCGTTCCGTGGCGCCGCAGTCTTGTCCGCATGACAGAGACACTGCAGGGCACCGCGCGGCTGGGGTTGCGCGGCCGGCTCATCCTCATCACCCTGTGCGGCGCGACGTTCATGACCGGTCTGGACTACTCGATCATCACGGTGGCGCTGCCGGAGATCGGCCGGGATCTGGGCTTCGCCACCACCTCGGGCCTCCAGTGGGTGGCCACCGCCTGCCTGCTGCCTACCGCTGCGCTGATGCCGTTGTTCGGACGGGCCTCCGACATGGTCGGTCGGCGCCGGCTGTTCATCGTCGGCGTGCTGGTCTTCACCGCGTTCTCGCTGCTGGCGGCGCTGGCACCGACCCCGGGGCTGCTGCTGGCGGCACGTGCCGGGCAGGGTGTGGCGGCGGCCATGATCGGCCCGACCGCGCTGGCGCTGATGACCGCCGCGTTCCCCGAGGGGCCGCAGCGCACTCGGGCGCTGGGCGTCAACGGCGCCCTGCTTTCGCTGGGGTTCGTCATCGGAACGATCGGCGGCGGGCTCATCACCAGCGGGCTGAACTGGCGCTGGACCATGCTCATCCTGTTCGGCATCGGCGCCCTGGTGGTGCTCGGTGCGTTCACGGTGGTCCGCGAGACCACGGACAGGCGCCGCGCCAGGCTGGATGTGCCCGGCGCGATCCTGGCGAGCGCAGGTCTGTTCACCCTGGTCTACGGCATCTCCACCGGTGGCCAGGCGGGCTGGGCCGGCACGCAGACGGTGGTGACACTGCTGGCCTCGGCGATTCTTCTCGGCGCCTTCCTGGTTGTCGAGGCCCGGCACGCCGCTCCGCTGGTCCCACTGCGGCTGCTGCGCCGGAGGACCGTCAAGTGGGGCATGACGATCGGGCTGGTGACGTTCGGAATGTGCGGTGGGGCGACCCTGCTGCTCAGCATCTACATGCAGGACGTCCTGGGGTACTCACCGCTGGAGACCGGCCTGGGCTTCCTGGGCGAGGGCGGCGCGGCCCTGCTCGCCGGCACCGTCGCGGCCCGGCTGATCGGCGCCCGCGGCACCGCCGCGACCATCGTGATCGGTCTGACCGTGCAGGCCGCCGGCACCGTGGCGATGGTGTCGCTGCCCGCGCAGGGCGGCTTGGTGGTGCTGCTGACGACCTCGGCGGCGATGGGCTTCGGGCACGTGCTGACCGTGGTGGCCGCCATCACCACGATCACCTCCGGACTGGATGAGGCGGACCAGGGCGTCGCGGGCAGCCTCGCGCAGATGCCCACCTTCGTCGGCGCCGTGGGAGTGGCCGGGCTGACCGCGATCGTGGCCGCCCGTACGGAGGCCCTCGCCCCGGTCACCACCAAGGCCCTGGCCACGCTGGGTGGACTGCACACCGCCTTCGTGGTGGCCGGGGTGGTCGCCCTGCTCGGCGCGGTCGTCGCCGGAGTACTGCTCCGCCGTACGGGCACCGAGCACTTCCTGGCCGCCTGACCTGCGGCTGCTTCTTCCAGCGCCGGCCGGCATCCGGCCGTTCCCGCCAGGTGGCGCTCCCGGCCGATGCCCGCCGGTCGGTGCGCTGTCGATCGGCCCGCTACCCGGCGGCGGCGTCGGCCAGTTCGGCGAGGCGACGCAGCCGCTCCGCCGACGGCGACCCGGGTTCGGCCTGGAACACCGTCACTCCCTGCCCCTTATCGTCAGGGGTGCGCAGCAGCTCGGCGGTGAGTGTCATGACGCCCACCTCCCGATGCCGGTAGTCGCGGGAGATGGAGGCGCAGTTGCTCACCGGATGCTCCGTCCACATCGCCCGGAAGTCCGGGCTGAGCAGCAGAAGCTCGTCGATCAGGCCGGTCAGCTCTTCGTCGCCCGGGAACCTGGCGATCGACCCTTCCAGGTAGGCGATGTCGTCACGGGCCTTCTGCTCCCAATCGACATAGAGCTCGCGGGCGAAATCCACTTCGAGGAAGTCCATGAGGACGAAGTTCGGCTTCTTCTCGCCGTCGAAGTCCCAATGCGGACCCAGCAGCGCGTGCGCCATCCGGTTCCACGCCAGAATGTCGCCCCGCCGGCCCACCGCGATCGCCGGCACCCTGGCGAAGGAGTCGACCATGAGCTTGATGCCGGGACGCAGTCGCTCCGGCCGGCTCCGCTCCCTGGCCCGCGCGACCCGGGCCAGCCGGTGCAGGTGCGCAACCTCGTCCTCGTCCAGCCGTAGCACGCGAGCGATCGCATCCAGCACCTCGTCGGAGACGTTCGGGCTCTGCCCCTGCTCCAGGCGCGTGTAGTAGCCGACACTGACCCCCGCGAGCGGAGCCACTTCCTCCCTGCGCAGCCCTGCCACCCGGCGCCGTCTCACGCCGAGGCTCAGACCCAACTCCTCGGGCTGGAGCCGGGCGCGACGCGATCGAAGGAACTCACCGAGCGCAGATCCGGGATACATATCGCCACAGAATGCCAGAAAGCTCCCATTTTTGAATCGGCAGGGCCAGGTCCTGTTCTTCGCATCCGTGATCATTGCTATCTGGCTTATCGTGCTGTCAGGGCACGGGCCTCGCCGCGCTTGCCGTACCAGGCGCTCCAGGCCCCCGCCAGCCCTATGGTCGTCAGCAGCAGTATCGTCGAGAGACCGGCCATGACATCGATCGGCAGAAGGTAGACCAGCAGCAGCCGCAGTGCGGATTCGGCGAGCAGCGCCAGGCCCCACACGATGGTCATGACCACGTAGATGCGGCGAAAGCCCGGCTGGTCGGCATACAGCGCGTTCCATCGTCGCGCGGTCGCGGCATCCTCCGCGCCGAACTTCTTGGCCACCGAGAAGGCGGCCGGACGGCCGGCGATCCACGTGCCGAGCAGAATGAGCGCGGCCAGGGCGGTGGTCGCCGATTTGGTCGCCAGCACGAACCGCGCATCACCGGCGATCAGCGACAGACCTACGACACAGCCGAACATGACGACCATGAAAGCGGCGAAGCCGTCGAGGCGACGCTGACTCACCGCCACGAAGACCACGCGCGCCAATCCCGCCGCGCCGGCTGCCGGCAGCGCGATGTACTCGCTCACGCCGAATGCGCGGAGCAGGTAGTAGGCGCCGACGACGGGCACGACGTCCCACACGATGACCGAGATCAGGTTGCGGTTCATCAGAAGTTCCGCTCCAGCCAGTCGGCGATGCGGGCCATGGCCAAGCGCTGTGCGCCCGCCTGGCAGTGCGCGTCGGAGCCGAGGTCGGCGCCGAATTCGAGGAAGGTCTTGGGACAGGTCAGGTGCTCATACAGCAGCTCTGGCTGGCCCTGGAAGAACAGGTCGCCCGGGGCGGAGCAGACCAGCGTCGGGCAGGTGATCCGCTCGGCCACTCCGTCGCCGAGGCGGTAGTCGAGCATGTCGGCGAAATATGAGCGCGGGGTCGAGGTCCCGGTGACCCACATGCCATGTGTGCACGCCCATCGCACGCCGGGGTCGGTGGCCATCAGTTGCTCGAAGAGGACGTCGATCTCCGGCGCGGACTCGGCGCGCAGCAGTCGGGCTGCAAGCTCGCGGTCCCCGCCGAAGTGATCGAGCAGCACCAGGGACATGTCGTAGACGCCATCCAGCGCGACCAGGGCCTGGATCCTGGGTTCGAAGGCGGCGGCGCGGGGTGCGAGCAGGCCGCCCATGCTGTTGCCGAGCAGCGCGACCCGATCGGCCTGGAGCCAGTCAAGGACTGGACCGATCACGTTCTCCCAGTCGGGCCGGAAGGTCAGGCTCTCGCGGTGCATCGGTCCCGGCTGGCCGGGACCGTCGAAGCTCAGAACGTTGAACCCGCGCTCGGCCAGAGCCGCGGCGGCGACGAAGTGCATCTCCTCGGCGCTGCCGTCGAAGCCGTTGTGCACGACGACGGTGCGGTCGCCACCGCAGTCGTAGTGGTAGCCGGGCAGCGTCGTGTCCTCGTAGGGGATCTGCACGGCTTGCACGCCGGGCAGCGCCTTTCGGAAACAGGCGACGCTGCGGGCATGGCTGTCATGGATGCGCGGGTCGTCCGGGTTGCCGTGGAGGAAGAACTCAGCCGAGCGGTAGTAGTTCGAGGCCCGCAGGAAGCCGTCGCGCCTGCTGATCGGGCTGCTTGAGCGTTCGGCCTCGGTCGCCACCAGATCAGCGATCCGGCGCCACTCATCGTGCCAGCTGTCGTAGTCGCCCTCCTCGATGCGCTGGGCGGTGACCAGGACTTCGCCGAAATCCGCGCCACCGTAGGCGATGTGACCGAAGGACCGGAGAGTCTCGTACCAGAACGTCGGGTCGTTCCCGAAGACGATCGGTTGCATGTCGCCCCTACTAAAGCGAAATAATTCGCAACTAGGTAATGCGAACACTCTCGCATCAAGCAGGCCGCTAATGCAAGCCCCTTCGCGTTAGAATGGCGGCATGAAGCGTCCGGGTGGCCGTTCCAGCCGCATCAGATCCGCTGTCCATCAGGCCGTCGTGGAGCTGCTCCACGAGACCGGTGCCGGTGAGCTGTCGATCGCCGAAGTCGCCGAGCGGTCAGGGGTGCATCAGGCGACGATCTATCGGCGTTGGGGGTCGATGACAGAACTGATCAACGAAGTGATCATGGATCAGTTGAAGGACACGTCGCCGATTCCTGAGACGGGTTCGCTGCGCGGCGACGTCGAAGCCTATGCCGAACAGGCGGCGCGCGACCTGGCAGGGCCGTACGGCAGACTGTTCCTGCGCGCGGCCATGGTCGGCGGCGGGGCCGATGCGTACTACCTGGTGGAGCGCGGCACCCAGTTGCAGGCCATGCTCGACCGCCACGCGGACGCGCCGACGCTGCTGGAGTTGATGGAGCTCGTGCTCGCGCCGATCTACTTACACCTGCTCATTTTCAACACGCCCTTCCCGCCGCAGGACACCAAGCGCCTGGTCGACCGCCTGCTCAAGCCGGCGCCGGTCTGAGCCAGGCGCGGATGGCCGGCGCGACTCAGCCAAAGTCGCCGGCGTGGTCGGGGGTCCACCGCTTTCATCGGTCTCACAACGATCGGCCTCAGAACAGGCCGAGATGGTCGAGAAGCTTCTCTGCGGCATCGATCAGGGAACGGGCGGCCGCTATGGCGTGGCCCGCTTCGGCCGTCTCCACGACCTCGTCGGGGAACTCCGGATATTCGAGTTCGTTACGTCTGCGGCGCATGGTGCCGTACGGCTCGAACAACGGGCCGAACTGACGGATCACGGTCTGCTGGACGGCATAGTGGCCGCCGGAAGTGGTGGCACGTAGTCCCTGTTGTGCCAGCAAGCCGGCGCAGGCGAAGCGCGCCGCGTCGTAGGCGAGGGTGTAGGCGGAGTTCGGGTCGCTGCCCTTGAGATCCTCGGCGCTGGCAAGGGTGGTGGTCGCCTTCTCCAACCACCTGCGACCGTCGGTGGCCTCCCCTTTGACCCGCTGGAGTTCACCGGAGGCGAGCATCCGCTCAACGTCGGCTTCGCCGCGCGACCAGCGCGTCATGAGGGGACTCCGATCAGGTGTGAATGTCGTCGGACAGGTCGACCACCGGGGCTGACTTGATCTGCCGGATGAGAGCGTCGGCCGACGCGTCCCAGCGGCGGGCGGAGACGAGAACCGGGTTGACCGGCATGCCGATGCGTTCCTGAGCGCGGTCCGCCGCGGCGTAGACGGCGGTACGGTCGACGTCGCCGACGACAAGTATGTCGATGTCATGGGGGACGAGTCCTGCTTTTCCTGCATGACGGGCGGCCCACGAGCCGAAGATGAGCAGGCGGTCGGTGCCGGGTATCCCGGCGAACTCCTCGCTGATGACGGCGCGAGGTCCGTACACGTAGCCCAGTATCTCGGTCATGGGCTGGACCAGCGGGTGATCGGGATTGACCCGCAGGATACGGGAGCGGCCGACCTCGGTAACCGTGATCAGTTGCGCTTCGATAAGGCGGTGGACCTCGGAGTGCAGCGTGGAGGGAGCCACGTGGAGATCGCGGGCAAGGGAGGCGAGAGTCCAGTGATGCTGAGGCCGCAGGTAGATGGCGGCGAGGACCTCGGCCTGGGTCTTGGATCTGAAGATCGGAACGATGGGCGCTACAGCGCTTCGCATAGAACGAATATATCTTCGGTTATACCGAATATCAACTCTCTGTCACCGTGTACTCGGTGCTCGTGCCGCGCTCGAATGCAATGTGGCCGGGCCGATCACGGATCTGAGACGGAGCAGCTCACAGTGCCGAGGTGGAAGCGGCCAAGCTAGGGAGAAGCCCTCCGGGGACGTGGCCGGAGGGCTTCTCCCGTGAACATCTGCGGGAACGTCGCGGCTCAGTCGAAGTCGCCGTTCCTGACGCCGGTGACGAAGGTGGTCCACTGGCCGGGGGTGAGGACGAGGGCAGGGCCGCTCGGGTCCTTGCTGTCGCGTACGGCCCGACGGCCACCGGAGAGCGCCGCGATCTCGACGCAGTTGCTTCCGTCTCCACCGGAGAGGGTGGATTTGCGCCACTGGGCGTTGTGGAGTTCCTGAGTCAGGCCGTCCATCTCCGCATCGTCTCCTTGATCATGCTGAGTGACTCGCGCCGGGACAGGGCATCCGCCCGGATTACACCGTGCCTGAATGCTAGCTCTTTTACCTCGTCGATCCGCTCGCTTACCCGGTCCCCTGTGCTCTGAGAGTCGATGTAGGCCACCGGAGGTCTCCCTCCCGGCATGTCCGCGACGACGAACCCTCCGAGTAAGCCCACGGTGCTGTAAGCCGCGTGGGGGAGCACCTGAAGTGACATGTATGGGTTTTCTTCAATCTCCAGGAGATGCTGAAGCTGGCACTTCATCACTTCTGGACTTCCTACAGGTCTGTGTAGAACGCTTTCATCCAGCACTACCCACATCGTGGGCGGCTTGGGCCTCTTGAGAATTCCCTGCCGTTCCAGACGGGCCGTTACACGCTCGTCCGCCTGTTCGCGGGTGACACCTGGTTCGTTGCCGATCAAGGCTCGTGCGTATCCCTCCACTTGTATGAGGCCGGGAACCATCGATAGTTCCCACATGTGGAGGATCTCCGCTTCGCGTTCGAACTCCAGCCAGGGCCGGAACCAGCGGGGGAGCTGCGATGCCGTGCGGTTCAGCCGGTCCAGCAGATCCACCAGCACCGTCCCCAGGCCGAGGACGTCGTCCACCCGGTGGGCCAGCTCCCTGCTGGGTGCCCGGTGGCCGTTCTCCAGCATGCTGAGCTGGCTGACGGAGAGGTGGATCGCCGCGCCGAGCTTTCTCTGAGTGAATCCCGACAAAAGTCGGAATTTGCGTAGTTCAATACCGAATTGAATACGCGTGGACAGATACGAATCCGGTTCCGGGGGGACGGTCATTCGGAGCTCCTCTCGCCTTTTCGAGGGGTGTTTCCGCCATTGTCCTGGGGATCCGTACGGCGGCGCCAGTGTGTTCACACCATTGTGAACACATGGTGGACGTCGATCGGCCACCTCGGCGCTCCATTTTTTGGGACCGTTCAAGGACCAAGCCGGAGCCGCAGTGGGGACACGGTCAATGACCCAGGCGGAGAACAGGCCGGCCGGATTAATCAGGGAGGGGCAATTCGGTGAATCCGGCGACTCTGAGAGAGATATGTCTGCCCAGTAATCCCGAATCGGTTTCGCAGGCGCGTGACGAGGTCCGCGAATGGCTCGGGGAGAGCCATCCCGCATACGAGAACACGCGGCTGGCCGTATCCGAATTGGTGACCAACGCCGTCCGGCACGCCTCCCACGGGATCGGTCATCCCGTCGACCCGCTGGCCGTACGGCTGACGGTGACGGACGGCGGCACGCTCCGGGTGGAGGTCGCGGACAGAGGCTGGACCACCACGGAGCCCCGCATCCCGGTGGAACCGGTGTCCGACCTCGCCGAGAGCGGCCGGGGACTGGCGATCGTCAGCCTCGTTTCCGACGGGAACTGGGGATACCGCTCGCACGGGCCGGGCCTCGGCCGGACCGTCTGGTGTGAGATCCCCGCCCGCCCGCCGTCTCCCGAAGACCCTCTCCCGGCCACGCCCGACCTCCTCACCCGGCCCGGCCGAATCCCTCGCTCTGGCTGGGACGGCTCTCTCGCCCGGCCGGACTGAGGTGACCGACACGGCCCCGCCCGATGCGGGAGCCGTACAGACCGGCCCCCGGCGGGAAACCACGGCACGTGCTCGTCGCCCCCGCGACCCCCGACACGTGCTCGCTCCCGCTCCCCCGCTGAAGCGCCCTGCCGGGGGCCTCCCCTCGGTGCAACGTCAGGTCGGGAGGTTCGCCTGCCGCCGTAGGAAGATCCAGGTCAGGACTCCACCGGCCAGCACGAGTGCCGCGTTGACCAGGATGGCCGCATTCACGCCGTCGAGCACGGAGCCGCCACCGGACATCCCGGCGGTGGCGATCGCGCTCATGATAGGGATGCCCATGGTGATTCCGAGCTGCTGGGTCATGGTGGCCAGGCCGGTGGCCAAGCCCTGCTCGCTGTCGGGCAGCCCTGAGGTCGCCGCCACCATGAATCCGACGATGGCCAGCATGTTGCCGAAGCCGCCGACGAAGGTCGCCACCAGGAGCAGGGCGAGGGAGCTACGGTCGTCGCCCAGCAGGAACAGCGAGGCGGTGGCAGCGGCTTGGATGCCGAATCCTGCGGTCAGGACCGTCCGGAAGTCGCTCCTGGCCAGGATTCGGGGGGCCACGACGCCGCCGACGACCGTGCCGAGGCCGAGCACGCCGAATGCCAGCCCGGTGGCGAGAGCCGAGTAGCCGAGCACGGTCTGCAGGTAGAGGGTCAGGAGGAAGACCAATGAGGTCTCGGTGAGGAAGGCGATGAGCCCGGCCAGGTTCCCCCAACTGACGGTGGACCGCTTGAGAACGGAAAGCGGCACCAGAGGCGCGGCGGCCCGCTTCTCGACGAACCAGAACGCCACCAGCAGCAGCACCGCGACCACCAGCGATCCGAGCGTCATCGGGTCGACCCAGCCGTGTTCGGCGGCATTGGTGAGGCCGTAGACCAGCGCGAGGAGCCCGCCGGTGACGCTCACCGCGCCGGGCAGGTCCATCCGCGTGTGTGTCGCCGGGCGGCTTTCAGCGATCAGTGCCGGGGCGGCCGCCAGGGCGGCCGCAGCTATGGGAACGTTGATGAAGAACGCCCAGCGCCAGCTCAGCATGTCGGTCAGCAGCCCACCGAGAATCGCGCCGGTGGTGAATCCGGCCGACATGAGCGCCCCGTTGAGCCCGAGAGCCCTGTCCCGGAGAGGTCCTTCGGAGAAGGATGTGGTCAGCAGCGCCAGGCCCGCCGGGGTGACCATCGCGGTCGCCAGCCCTTGGGCAACCCGCGCCACCAGCAGCATCGTCGGATTGACCGCAAGCCCGCCTGCCAACGAGGAGAGGCCGAGCAGCGCCATCCCGGCCAGGAACAGCCTGCGCCGGCCGAACAGATCGGCGACCCGGCCGAACAGCAGCGTGAATCCGGCCGCGCACAGCGCGAACGCGGTGGCGATCCACTGCAGGTTCGCCAGCTTGAATCCGAGCCCGTCGCCGATCACGGGGAGAGCCACGTTGAGAATGGAGAAATCGATGGCAAGCATGAACTGGGAGCCGAGCAGCAGTACGAGGACCAGCTTCTGCCGTCCGCTCATCGATGGCCGGGCAGGCGACTGCCGCGCGGCCCTGTCTTGGAGCATGGTCATGTTCAACCCTTCGTTTTTTTGGGACCTCCCAAAGGTCGATCAGATGCATGTCCGGAACAAGGATGAAGGGCGTAAGGATCGATCAGCCACGGTTATCGATGAAGGCACCGGCTCGGACTGCGGCGAGCGCCACGGCGACGGCCTGCGCGGCGGTGTGGGAGTCGATCGGCTCCCGGCTGACGACCGTGCGGTAGTACAGCGGCGCGGAGGCGGCCGGATAACGAAGCCCGAATCCCATCAGCTCAGGCTTGAGGTTCAGATCAGGTCGAGGACCGCGGAAGAACCGCCGCGGCTTTCGGTGAATTCGCGGGAGATCTGCGCGAAGGCGCGCACTCGGGCGGTTTCGCGGGCGCTCGGCCACACAAGTGCGTACTCGATGGGCGAGGCGTCGCGGAAGGGTACGAAGGCGAGTCCCGGACGGCTGTAGTAGCGCGCTCCGGCGGCTGCGACCGGGCAGACGCCCTTGCCTGCGAGCACGAGCGACAGCACATCCTCCCAGTGGACGATGGCCTGGCCCTGCGGGATGGGTCTGCCGGTGGGGGTCTGGCGCGGGAAGTGATGCTCTCGCCACTGGGCGGGGACACTTCCGGCGACGGTCAGCAGGGTCATCTCGGCCAGGTCTTCCAGACTGACCGACGCATGGCGGGCGAAGGAGTGTGCGGACGGCAGGAGCAACGCACGAGGTTGGGAGATCAGGACGGGCCCGACGGTGAGGTCGGGTTCGTCCATCGGAAGCTCGGTGACCTGAAGATCGACGTCGCCGGATCGCAGGGGCCCGTAGGGATCGGACATCTGCACCTGCTGGATCTGCAGTTCGGTGCCGGGGTGGCGAGCCGAGAAGACGTCGGCGACCTGAAGGATGAGGTCGCCGGTGAAGGCTCCGGAGAAGCCGACCCGCAGCATTCCGGTGATGCCGCGTCCAGCCGCCGTCGCCCTGGCGACCTCCTCCTGGATGCGCCGGTGAGCGGGTTCGATTCCCGCACGCAACTGTTCACCGATCGTGGTCAGGGCCACCCGGCGACTGTTGCGTTCGAACAGCTTCACCCCGATGCGGCGCTCCAGCTTGGCAAGCGTCTGGCTGACCCTGCTCTGCGACACCCCGGCGCGCTCTGCCGTGCGCCCGAAATGCAGTTCCTCGGCCAGCGTCAGGAAGATTTCGATCTCGTGCCGTTCCATGCCATCCACCTCGAACGATGACCTTTACTAATGGATTGTTCCATATATCAGCCTTGTTGCTATACGTCCGATTCCTCGACGGTGGATCGGTGAGCACAGATCGAGGAACACCGCTATGACAGAAGCGATCGACATTTCGGCGGCGCGCCCCACTGCACCCGAGCAGCAGCCGCCGTTCGGCAAGGCGGCACCCTCATGAGCGACAGGCGGCTACGCCGGCCGTCGGGGATCCGGTCGCTCCAGCTCGGCGAGCTGAAGGTCAGCTACGTGCCCGACGGGGTGGTGCAGCTCAGGCCGCGCGGCTGGCTGCCGGCCGCCACCGGACGGGATTGGGCGGAGCACGCCGAATATCTCAACGACACCGGCCATCTGGTGGCGGGCATCGGCGGGCTGCTGGTGGAGTACGGCAGGCGGGCCCTGCTCATCGACGCGGGGTTCGGGCCGCGGGCCGTACCGGAAGATCCCGATCATCCGCTGATCGGTGCCATCCACGGTGGTGCCCTGCTGGACAACCTGGAAAGGATCGGTCGCGCACCCGGCGAGATCGAGGCGGTGGCGTTCACTCACCTGCACACCGACCACCTCGGCTGGGCCTGCGTCGACCCGGTGGTTTTCACCGGCGCCGACTTCCTGGTGACCGAGCTGGAATGGACCGACCGCCACCTGGCAGCCGCGCACGGCGTCACCACGCGGATGCTGGCCGCCATCACATTGCGGCTGCGGCTTATACGCGAAGGGGAGGAGATCTTCCCGGGCGTGCACGTGCTGGCGGTGCCCGGCCACACGACGGGGCACACCGCCTTCACGATCACCGCGGGCCGGCAGCGGCTGATCGCCTTCGGCGACGCGTTGCACTCTCCCATCCAGGTACGCCACCCGGCGTGGTCCGCCGCCGCCGATCATGACCCCGCCGCCTCGGCCCGCCAGCGCTCCTGGCTGCTGGCCGAGCTCCAGCGGCCCGACACCCTCGGCTTCGGTGTGCACTTCGCCGACGTGGTTTTCGGCCGCGTACGCCAGGACGCCGACGGTGCCAGCTGGCAACCACAACCATGAAACACAGAGAGAGCCACCTCATGGAATACCGACAACCGGGCGCGTCCGGGCTCAAGGTCCCCGCGCTGAGCTTCGGCGTCTCCGACTTCTCCGGCTGGCAGCTCATGAAGTCGCCGGCGGTCGCGGAGCGCTACGGCCAGCCGCGTTACGTCGCACACCAGGTCTACTACTCGCTCGTGGGCCGGGATTACGAGTGGGAGCTGATGCCGCTCGGTCTGGACCAGGGCGTCGGCGCGCTCGTGTGAAGCCCGCTCGGCTGGATTCTCGCCCCCGAACAGATCGCCCGGCTCGACGCGGCGAGCCTGCGGCCCGCCCACTGCCCCTACTACCCCTACCGGCGGCAGGAGGGTTTCGCCCGACTCAACCCGCCCATCGCCGACTGAACATCAAGGAGACATGACATGAAACGCCTCTTCGCCGCCCTGGCGCTGTCCCTGACGGTGGCCGCCGTCCCCGCCGCCGTCCCCGCCGCGGCCGCCGCGGAACGCACCTCCTGGACGGGTTCCTGGTCGGCCTCACCTCAGCGGCCGAGCACCGGATTCGCCCCCAACTGGTCGCAGGAGGGATTCGAAGGACACACCCTGCGGCAGGTGGTCCGCCTCACCGCCGCGGGCACGACGCTCCGCGTCCGGCTGTCCAACCAGTACGGCTCCGCCCCGCTGAAGATCGCGGGTGCCACCATCGCCAGGACCGGCCAGGGCGCCGGCCTGCGACCCGGGTCGGTGCGGCCGTTGACGTTCGGCGGCAGCCGGTCGGTGACGATCGCGCCCGGCGGCGGGCTCGCCAGCGACGTGGCCCGGCTGCGGGTGGGGCCGCTGGAATCGGTGACGATCACGCTGTATCTTCCCGAGCGGACCGGACCGGCCACCTTCCACGCCCAGGGGTACGCGACCACGTACCGCACCAGCGGCGACCACCTCGATGACCTCGGCGCCGCGGCGTTCACCGGGAAGACCCAGAGCTGGTACTACCTCACTGACGTCGAGGTCTCCGGCGGCGGCACACCGCGCAGGGAGGCGGTGGTGACCCTGGGCGACTCGATCACCGACGGCTTCGGCTCCACCACCGACTCCGACAACCGCTACCCCGACGAGCTGGCCGAGCACCTGCGCGAGGCCGGCCGGCCCCGGCCGGTGCTCAACGCCGGGATCGGCGGCAATCGCCTGCTCAACGACTCGGCCTGGTACGGCGAACCGGCCCTGGCCCGGCTGCAGCGCGACGCGCTGTCCAAGCCCGGAGTCGGCACGCTGATCGTCCTGCAGGGCATCAACGACATCGGCTTCGCCGACTGGACCGATCCCACCGCCGCGCCCAACCCCCGGATCTCGGCCCAGCAGCTCATCGCCGCGCACCGCGAGATCATCCGGCGTGCGCACGCCAAGGGCATCGAGGCCATCGGCGCGACGCTCCTGCCGTACAAGGACTCGCAGTACTTCACCGAGCAGGGCGAGCAGACCCGCGACGCGCTCAACCAGTGGATCCGGACGTCGGGCGCATACGATGCCGTGCTCGACTTCGACCGGCGCCTGGCCGCTCCGGGCGACGCCGACCAGCTCAACCCCATCTACGACAGCGGCGACCACCTGCACCCGAACGACCGTGGCTACCAGGTCATGGCCGAGGCCGTCGACCTGCCATAACGCGCAGGCGGGCAGGCGTCGCCAGAGGTCGGGACGGCGGAAACCCGTCGGCGACACCACCTGACCGTCACACCTGACAGCTGCTCACAGCCAGCAAATGGGTCAAAAGTTTCATTAATGCAAGAGCCGTGCTATCTTCATCTAACGGGACTTATTTCCCGTTAAATTAACCGATCCACAGGAGAACGATCATGGATTTTCAGCTGTCCGGCCGTATCGCAGTCGTCACCGGTGCCTCCAAGGGGGTGGGCTTGGCCACTACCCGTACGTTTTTGCAGGAGGGTGCCAAGGTGGTGGCCGTCTCGCGCCGCACCAGTCCCGAACTCGACGGGCTGACCGGCCCGAATCTCGTCCATGCGTCAGTCGACCTCACCGACCCCGAGGGTCCCGGCCTAGCGGTCGCCCGCGCCGCCGAGGCGTTCGGCGGGCTGGACATCCTGGTCAACAACGCAGGCGGCCCGCCGCCCGGGGCGCAGCTTCCCCGCTTCGGGTTCCTGACGCCGACCGATGAGGACTGGCGTGCGATGTTCGAGTTCAACCTGTTTTCGGCCGTCCGCGCGATCCGGGCCGCGATCCCGCTCATGCTTGCGAGGGGCGGCGGCGCGATCGTCAACATCTCCTCGGGCAACGCGCGGCGACCGGCCCCGATGAACGTCGACTACAACGCGGCCAAGGCCGGACTGACCAACCTCACCAAGGCGCTGTCGGAGGAGTACGGCCCGCAGGGCATTCGCGTCAACACCGTCTCCCCCGGCCCCGTCCGCACCGCCTGGTGGACCGAGGAGGGCGGTGCGGCCGACATCATCGCCGCCCAAGCCGGAGCGGACCGGGACGCCGTCCTGGACCAGATCGCGCCGGAGATGATGAACCTCACCACTGGACGTCTCGTTGACCCGCAGGAGGTCGCGGACGTGGTGGCCCTGCTGGTCTCGCCGCGCTCAGCCAGTACGACCGGTGCCGAATTCTCGGTGGATGCCGGATTCCTCAAGGAGTTGTGACCCGTAGCAGATGACGTGATGGGGCCTCCAAGGCGCGGAGGCCCCATCACGTTCCTCGGGATCCCATCCGCCCGCACAGCCCATCAACCCCTGGATCACTGTGGCTACCGTTATCCCGCCATGCCCGCCATCGGCCCTCGCGCACGGCCGGTCCGGTGCCCGCCAACGACTCTTGATCGTGCTTCTGGCGCTGGCGCCGTTCCTGGCCAACGCCGACGCGGGAATCGTCGCGCTGGCCCTCCCCGATCTCCAACATGACCTGTCCCTGAGCGTGACCGATGTGCACTGGGTGACCAACATCTATGTACTGCTGCTCGGAGTACTGCAGATTCCGGCCGGACGGTTCGTGGACCTCCTCGGCGCCCGGCGGCTGCTGCTCGGGTCCCTCGCCGTGTTCGCGCTGGCAACCGCCACCTGTGGCGCCTCCCCGACGGGCACAACACTGATCTTGGCCAGAGCCGTACAGGCCGGCGCGGCAGCGTTGCTGGTCCCCGCTGCGATGGCCATGGTGATGACCACCGTAGCCACGCCCGCCGAGCGGACCCGGGCGCTGACCCTCTGGGCCACGATCGGCGGAGCAGGCTCGGTATCCGGCGTTCTGCTCGGCGGACTCGTTGTCAACCACCTGCACTGGCGCTGGGCGTTCTATCTCAATCTCCCCGTCATCGCGCCGGCACTGCTCTGCGCCCTCAAGCTGCTACCCGCCGACGACCGCCGAGCCCGAGTCGGAGGCGTCGACGTGCCGGGCACGCTGGCCTTGGTCGGCACCCTGTTCGCGCTCGTTCACACCCTGGTCAACATTCCGGAACGCGGCTGGAACCAGGCAACCTACGCAGGGTTCACCGCCGCGCTCATCCTGAGCGTGCTGTTTGTGACCATTCAGGCTTACTCCCGACAACCGCTCCTCCCGTCGGCCGTCTTCCGAGATCACGAACTGGTCGCCGGTGCCGTTGGTGTGCTGTTCGTCTCCGCGGCCACCGCTCCCGTGGTCTTCATCGGCAGCCTGTACCTCCAACAGGTCCTGCTGTTCAGCCCCCAAGCGGCCGGACTCGCGCTGTTGCCCATGGTCGGTGCGGTCCTGATACTCGGCCGCACCTGCCGCCGCCTGCTCAACCGGTACGGCCCCCGCGTGCCGTACCTCCTCGGTTGTGTCCTTATCGCCCCGGGCCTGCTCCTGCTCAGCGGCATCGCCCCCGGAACCGGCTACCTGACCGATCTCCTGCCCGGTGTCGTACTCACCGGGGCCGGACTGCCGTTCATCTGGATTACCTGTGAGACAACGGCGCTGGCCTCGATCCCCAGGAAGAGCATGGGAATCGCCGCGGGCATCATCCAATCCGCCGGTCTGATCGGCGCCGCCATCGGCCTTGCCATCGCCGTGACCATCTGCACCGCCCGCGCTCGACACACGGGCGGCGTCGACACTCATTCCGCGCTGCCGGATACGATGATGCCCATTTTCCTAACCGCCACTGTGATCATGCTGCCCGCACTGGCCAACGCCCTGATCGGCTTCCGCCGCCTCGGAACGTCAAGCCGCCGAACCGCGTAGCCCGAGGCCGTCGCCGAAATCCTCCGGAATCTGCAAGATCATCACCGCGGGTTCGCCGTGGCGGCCGTTCAATATGGTCTTGATGTGGTGATCCCGTCACGGCGACGGGGCGGTCTGGCGCAGGGTCGTCGCGGCATCCTGGAGGGCGTCCAGCAGGGGGATGAGGAGCGGGTGCCGTTCCGCGCCCCGCCGTACGGCGGCGAAGACCCGGCGCTCCGGGCCCGCGACCGGGCGGACCACCACACCCGACAGGTCCGTCTCGCGCAGCGCCAGGCGGGGCACCATCGCCACGCCCGCTCCGGCGGCGGCCAGCGCGACCACCGCGCTGAAGTCGTCGGAGGAGTGTGCGAACGCGGGGGTGAACCCGGCGTGCTCGCAGGCCAGCGCGATCACGTCGTGGCAGGGGTTGCCCGGGTAGGGGCCGATCCACGTCTCGCCCGCCAGGTCCGCGACCGCCACCTCGCTCCCCGTCACAGCCGCCCCGGTGTCTCCCTCCGTGACCAGCCGCTCGGTCCCCGTCGTGACCGTCCCGCCGGCCCATGCCGTCACGGCCGCCCCGGCCTTCGCGAGGGGGTGATCGCCGGGGAGCACCACGTCGAACGGCTCGGAGTAGAGCGGGATGCGTGACAGCCGCCGGTCGTCCTCGGCGGGGGCGCCGCGGTACTCCACGGCCACGGCGGCGTCCACCGCGCCGTCCAGGACCATGGTGAGGCTCTGGTCGCCCTCGGCGTCCAGGACCCGCACCTTGATGCCCGGCTCCTTGCCCCGGAGGGCGCCGACCGCCGGGGCCACCACCAGCCCGATCGCGGTGGCGAAGGAGGCCACCTGCACCTCGCCCGCCGTACCCGTCGTGTAGGCGGCGATGTCGGCCTCGGCCCGCTCCAACTGGGCGAGCACCTCGTTGGCGTGGCCGAGCAGGATACGGCCGACGGAGGTCAGCCGCACGCCCCGGCCGTCGCGCTCCAGCAGCCGGTGGCCCACCTCGTGCTCCAGGGCGACGAGCTGCTGGGACACCGCGGAAGGGGTCAGGTGGAGCGCGGCGGCGGCTGCGGTGACCGTCCGGTGGTCGGCCACCGCGCGCAGGGTCCTCAGCCGCCGCGTCTCTATCACCCGTCCATTCTCACCGAGGCCGTCTCATGACCGGGACGGGGCCCGGGACCGTACGGCGGTCAGCCCTCCAGCCGGGACGGTGCGGTGGCCGGCATATCCGCGTCGGGGCGGACGCAGCCCACCCCGGTCGGGGCCGTACAGCGGGGCGGGGTGACGTCAGGGCGGCACCGGGTTCAGCCGGTCTTGGGTGTGGCGCGCATGCCGATGTACACGCACGGGGTGCCGTCGCTCAGGGTGGAGAAGACGACGGGGATGTGGTCCCCGCTGAAGGCGGGACCGCCGGAGGCGGCGAACACCGTCTCCGACACCGGCACCAGGTCCATCTCCAGCGGCGGGGAGAAGTCCTTCATGCCGTCGACGAACTCGTACCGGATGTGCGCGCGGCCGTCGTCGTCCTGGGCGATGGTGGTGACGACGCCCTCGCGCTTGTAGACGCCCACCAGCGGTGCCATGTCCACCACGGGCGGGTCCGCCGGCGGCCCGAAGGCGTCCGGCATGCGCACCCCGGCCAGTTCGGCCAGCAGTTCCCGGAACAGGTCGGCGTACAGCCGGTCGGTGCCGCCGCCGTTGGCGAGCAGGACGACGGCCACGCCGGCGTGCGGGACGACGCGCAGGTAGGAGTGCTGCGCGACGGCGCTGCCGTCGTGACCGTAACCGGGAGTGCCCTCCCAGTCGTACAGGGTCCAGCCCAGGCCCCAGCCGTCGGCGCTGACGGTCCACTTGTCCGGGCTGTCGACCTCGCGGCGCTGCATCGCCGCCACGGCGTCGGCGGACAGCACACGGGTGCCGTCGGGGGCGGTGCCGCCGTCCAGGTGCATCTGGACGAACCGGGCGACGTCCCCCGCGGAGATGATGACCCTGCCGTACGGCCCCGCCGAGCGCGGCATCAGGTCCCAGGCCGGGGCCGGGTCGGGGTCGGCTCCCGGCTCTCCCAGGTGGCTCATCGCCACCCGGAAGCGCAGCGCCTCCTCCGGCAGCGTCATCGAGCGCTCCAGCCCGAGCGGGGTGAAGAGCATGTCCTTCAGCGCCTGGTCCCAGGTCTTGCCGGTCAGCACCTCGATGACGCGGCCCAGCACGACGTATCCGAGGCTGCTGTAGGAGATCGCCGTCCCGGGCGGGCAGTCCAGCGCCACCTCCCTGGCGGCCTCGACGTACTTGGCCAGGCAGTCGTCACCCCGGCCGGAGTCGTAGGTGAAGTCGCAGGTCAGCCCGCCGGTGTGGCTGAGCAGTCGCCGGATGGTGATCGTCTTGGTGGCTTCGGCATCGGGGGTGGCGAACTCCGGCAGCACGCTGACGACCGGCGCGTCCAGGTCCAGGTCGCCGGAGTCGACCAGCCGCATCACCAGGGTGGCGGTGTAGACCTTGGCCAGCGAACCGGACAGGAACACCGAGTCGGTGGTCGTCTCCACCCCCGTCCCACGGTGCAGCAGGCCGCTGGCCAGCTCGTGGATCTCACCGTCCACCAGTACGGCCAGCGTCGCCCCCGGCACATGGTGGGCGGCGCGAAGGCCGTCGAGCCGGGCCTGCCAACGGGCGGAGTCGAAAGTCATCAAGGTTCTCCTCATCGGGTTCCGGGCGACGCGTCCACCGGTCGGCATGGACGGGATCCGGGCATGGCGGTGGTGCCGGTGCCGTCGGGCACCGGTTGAGTGGGCGGGATCGTCCCGGGAACGTTCGATCGGCTACGGGGCGGGGGCCGTCTGGGTGGTCGAGGCAGCCGGGAAGATCCTCGGAACAGGCCCTATGAGGAACCCGTCCCGGTGCCGTCGGGCAGTTCGCCCGAGGCGCGCAGGGCGTCGCGGCGGGCGCGCCACTCGGCTGCGAGCGCGGGCATCCGTTCGGCGAGGAAGTCGGCGAAGGCGGCCACCTCCAGGAGGCGTGCCCGGCGGGCCGAAGGGGCCTCGCCCAGCACTTCGAGTCCGTGCTGCGCCAGCGAGCCGAGCGAGGCGTACTCCGCCTGCTTGTCCACCATCCTCAGCCAGATCGCGGGATGGAGGCCGATGCGGTCCACGCGTTCACCGGCGGCGCGTGAGCGCTGGATCCAGGACCACTCCTCAAGCATGGTGACGGCGCCGCTGATGGCGCTACGGCTCGCCCGCAGCGCTTCGCTGAGCTCGGCGATGGTCTGCTGCGGTGGGTCGCAGATGAGGAGCCATCCGGTCACCCGTCCGGTCATCGGCGGCAGGTCGTTCTGCCGCGCGAAGTGACGGCCGACCTCGTCGGCGAAGGCGAGCTCAACTTCATAAGCCATATGAAGGACATTACATGGATGACTGAAATAACACAAATTTCTGTCATTTCAGATGGGATGGATCCATGAGTGCGGAATCGCGTCCGACCGGGGGCGGGGCGCCCCCGGCCGGGACACGGGTCATCTCCGGGAGCGGCGAGGTCGCCCCCCGGTCACGAGACGGGGTCACTTCCGGACGGCCACCCCGGCCGCGAGGCGGGTCACTTCCGGGCGGCGATGAAGGCCTCCACGGCCCGGTCCACGTCCTCGGTGGAGTGCGCGGCCGAGAGCTGGACCCGGATGCGGGCCTTGCCGTGCGGGACCACCGGGTAGGAGAAGCCGATCACGTAGATGCCCTGCTCCAGCAGGCGCTCGGCCAGCGCGGCGGCCTCGGCGGCGTCGCCGATCATCACCGGGGTGATGGGGTGGTCGCCGGGCAGGATGTCGAACCCGGCCTCGGTCATCCGGGTGCGGAACCGCTCGGTGTTGGCGCGCAGCCGCATCCGGGCGTCGCTGTGGCCGCTGATCAGGTCGAGGATGCGCAGCGAGGTGGCGGCGATCATCGGGGCGAGCGAGTTGGAGAACAGGTAGGGGCGGGAGCGCTGGCGGAGCAGGTCGCAGATCTCCTGGCGGGCCGCCACGTAGCCGCCGCTGGCCCCGCCGAGCGCCTTGCCGAGCGTGCCGGTGATGATGTCGACGCGGTCCATCACGCCGTGCAGCTCGGGGGTGCCCCGGCCGTTCGGTCCGACGAAGCCGACCGCGTGCGAGTCGTCCACCATGACCATGGCGTCGTAGCGTTCGGCCAGGTCGCAGATCTCCCCCAGCGGCGCGAGGTAGCCGTCCATGGAGAAGACGCCGTCGGTGACGATCAGCCTGCGCCGCGCGTCGGCCGACTCCTTGAGCCGGGCCTCCAGCTCCGCCATGTCGCGGTTGGCGTAGCGCAGGCGGCGGGCCTTGGACAGCCGGATGCCGTCGATGATGCTGGCGTGGTTGAGCGCGTCGGAGATCACCGCGTCGCGGTCGTCGAGCAGCGTCTCGAACACCCCGCCGTTGGCGTCGAAGCACGAGCCGTACAGGACCGTGTCCTCCTGGCCGAGGAAGTCCGACAGCCGCGCCTCCAGCTCCTTGTGCACCTCCTGGGTGCCGCAGATGAAGCGGACCGACGCCATGCCGAAGCCCCAGCGGTCCAGGGACTCCTTGGCGGCGGCGATCACCTCGGGGTGGTCGGCCAGGCCCAGGTAGTTGTTGGCGCAGAAGTTCAGCACCTCGCCGCCGCCGGCGACGGCGATGCCGGCGTTCTGCGGGGTGGTGATGACCCGCTCCGGCTTGAGCAGCCCGGCGGAGGCGATCTCGTCGAGGGTGGCGCGCATGTCGGCGCGGACGTTGTCGAACATCAGGCGGTCCAATCCATGATGATCTTGCCGGTCTTGCCGCTCGCGGCGGTGTCGAAGGCGGCGTCGAAGTCGCGGTGGGAGAAGCGGTCGGTGATGACGGGGGAGAGGTCGAGGCCCTTCTCCAGGAGGACGGACATGGCGTACCAGGTCTCGTACATCTCCCTGCCGTAGATGCCCTTGAGAGTGATCATCGAGGTCACGATGGTGGCGAAGTCGACCGCGAACTCCTCGGCGGGCAGCCCGAGCATGGCGATCTTCCCGCCGTGCGTCATGTTGGAGATCATGTCGCGGAGCGCCTGCGGGTGTCCGGACATCTCCAGCCCCACGTCGAAGCCCTCGCGCATGCCCAGGTCGTGCAGGCCGTCCGCGACGGACCGCTCGGCGACGTTCAGGGCCAGGGTGACCCCGAGCTTGCGGGCCAGCTCCAGCCGTTCGGGGCTGACGTCGGTGATGACCACGTTGCGGGCCCCCACGTGGGTGGCCACCGCGGCGGCCATCAGCCCGATCGGCCCGGCCCCGCTGATCAGCACGTCCTCGCCGACCATCGGGAAGGCCAGCGCGGTGTGCACGGCGTTGCCGAACGGATCGAAGATCGCCGCGATGTCGGGGTCGACCGGCACCCGGTGCACCCAGACGTTGGAGGCCGGGAGTGTCACGTATTCGGCGAAGGCGCCGTCCCGGTTCACGCCCAGTCCGACGGTGTTGCGGCACAGGTGCCGCCGACCGGCCATGCAGTTGCGGCACTTCCCGCAGACGATGTGCCCCTCACCGCTGACCAGGTCACCGACCGCGATGTCCTCCACGCCCGGTGACACCTCGACGACCTCGCCGGAGAACTCGTGCCCGACGATCAGCGGCGTCCGGATGGTCTGCTGGGCCCACGCGTCGAAATTCCTGATGTGCAGATCCGTCCCGCAGATCCCGGTCCGCAACACCCTGATCAGCACTTCTCCGGGCCCGATGACCGGTTCCGGCACGTCCGTCAACCACAGGCCTGGCTCGGCCTTCCCCTTGACCAGCGCTTTCATCACAGATCCCCCCTCAGCTACGACCTTACGCACTGTGCCCGGTCGGCTCTGAAGGTGTCCATCGCGGTTTTCTTAACCCCGCCCACAGCGCTGCTTCACGTTCCACCCGAGCGCCCGGCCCGAGCGCCCGGTCCGGGCGTTCCCGTAGGGGTGTCACTCTGGCGACCTCGCGTAATCAGCTGCCGCCAATTCGGGTGTGATCGAGCTCGTGGTCGTCACAGGGATGGCCGTCTGCGGAATGGCGGCTCCAGGGGCTTCCAGCGGATGAGTCGGAGCCCATACGCAGCAGAGCGCAGGTGAGTCCGCTGACCTGCGCCGACGATCCCCCTGCCATGGTTGTAGCCTCGCAAGGAGAGGCCCGAGGAGATGTGCACAGCTCTTCCCGCATATCCGGCAGCGGGAGCGTACAGCCGTCCGGACGAAACATCGGGGCACAGCTCAACCCCCGGCTACCGGTGACGCGAATCCATGTGGCGTAGCAGCCGCGAAACCTGGCAGGCCAGGTGGCCTGCCGGTCAGTGCGCTTCCTCATACCAGGGTCGGGATGGGCTCGGTGGCCGAGGGAACCGGACGGGAGGCGGTCGAGGTGGCTCGGTGGGAGATGGAGGCGAAGGAGACGAGCAGGAGGATGGCGCCGAGCGGGATGAGGTCCTTGTCGATGTTCGGCATGATGAGGTCGCACAGGACCAGGAAGGGCGTCCACACCTTGATCCGGCGCATGACGGCGAGCTGGACGAGAGCGAACTGGCCGATGTAGAAGAGGTACGGGCCGACGTCGTAGGCCGCGAGAGTGACCCCCGGGGTATCACGGATCTCACGGGTGAGAAGGCTCATGCTCAGGTTGTCGACGGACAGCAGTCCAGCCACGACGTCGATGGTGAACTGCGTGGCCAGAGCGAGGGCGCCGGCGGTGGCGATCACTGCGATGTCCGCGCGGCTTGTCGTGGCGATTACTCTCGCGCCCAGGAGTTTGGCGAACTGCACCGTGAACAGCGACACGCCGCCGGAGCCGGTGACCAGCATGGTCTGTCCGCGCTGGATTCCGCGGCCGTCGCCGGTCAGGGCGTTCCATGCCGTGACGGCGGCGCAGGGAAGAGTTGCCGCCTCGGTATAGGAGAGGTGGTCGGGGATGTGCACGAGCGCGTCCTCGGGGAGGATGGCCAGCTCGGTCAGCATTCCGTCGAGCGAGCCACCCAGTTGCGGCAGGTATGCCGGTTCCAGCGGGCCGTCCAGTCACCGCGGGAACAGTGCGGCGGTGACGCGGTCGCCTGGGCGCACCCGCCGGACATCCGGCCCAACGGCGACGACCTCGCCGGCACCGTCCGAGACCGGTATGACGTCCGGTTTGACGGGCAGCACGTACTGCCCCCGTAGCACCAGAAGTTCGCGGAAGCTGAGTGAGGTGGCGTGGACCGCGACCGCGACCTCCCCCTCCCCGGGCGTGCGTGGTTCGTGCGTGCGCAGCGACAGGCCATCGATACCGCCGCCGGTGGTGACGTGGTAGCTGCGCACCATCGATGGGCGTATCGCCATCGTCGCGGTCATCCCTCGATGAACTGGTAGTCGCTGACGATGCGGCCGTCGGGGCCGAGTATGAGGATCTCCAGCCCGACGCCGGCGACCTCACCCCCGTCCCGGGGCGCCATCTCCCAGTTGAACTTGACAACGTCGTGGAGCCGGTCGGTGTTGCCGCGCGACCGGAAGACAAAGGTGCCTGGCGCGACGAACTCCTCGTGGGCGCGAGTCACCCGGAACTCCAACGCGTGGTGCCCGCGCGCCTCCAAAAGGAGACGGTCGAAGCCCAGCCCTTCAGCGATCTGCAGGATCTCCTTGGGAGGCTGCAGCACGTGGACCGCATCGGCGGACCACAGCTCGCGAATCGCGGCGCGGCGGCGCTCCGCATCGGGTTCGTTCCATACGGCGACGTAGCGGTCGGTGAGGTCGTGGATGTCAATGTCAGCCATGGTTGATCCCCTTGGTTGCGAATGGTCGGTGTGCGGCAACGACCTTGCTGCGCCGGCCGTCGCGCGACAATTCCTTGCAGGGAATCGCGGATCAGCGGCCGATCGGGTTACAAGCAGGGGTGATCAGCGAATCGACCAGGGGCGGGCTCGCCGGAGCGTTGCGTGAGTGGCGCGCTCGGCGGCGCGTCAGCCAGCTGGAATTGGCCATGCGTGCCGGAACCACGCAGCGGCACGTCAGTTTCATCGAGAGCGGACGATCGACCCCGGCCGATCAATGATCATCCGGCTGGCCGAATCCCTGGAGATGCCGATCCGCGAGCGCAATGAACTGCTCCTTGCAGCCGGATTCGCACCGGTCTACCCGCAGACCCGCGCAGCGACTAAACCGCCAACCCGTCATGCGCTCGCTCGCCGCATACGAAGCCGCTGACCCTTGGAATTGATCATCTAAGGGCCGCCAAACTGGCAGGAGCCGCGGGGGCGACCGGTCGTTCGTGAACTGCGCGACCCTGATGACGGCGAAGCGAGTAGCCGGGCCTGGCGCCGGCTGGGGTGTCGGTCAGTTGCCTGGATGGCAGTGGCTGATCGACGGCGGCGAGGTGGAGCGCAGTCGCCGCGAAACTGTCGTGCTGTCGGATCGCTGACGACCGGCGTCCCGGAAATTTCTTCGAAGAAGTCCGGGAGGCGGTGTCGGATCGGGGCGGGGGTGTTCGTAGCAGGGGTGAGGCCGCCGTAAGGGGGCGGCGCCAAGGCAAAGGAACCGCGATATGAAGCTGACGACCATGACCCAGATCTCCGTCGATGGCGTGATGCAGAACAACGGCGCCCCGACGGACGACCACCCGACGGGGTTCGAGCGCGGCGGATGGGCCCTGGGGAAGGGCGACGACGAGACCAGGACGTTCATCGCGCAGACCTACCAGCGCGCGGAGGCGTTCCTGTTCGGCCGGCGCACCTACGAGCTGTTCGCCGGCTCTTGGGGATCGATCGGCCAGATGCGCGCACATCCCATCGGCGTGGCCTTGAACGAGGCCCCCAAGTACGTCGCCTCGAGCACGCTCACCGCACCGCGGTGGCAGGACACGACCGTTCTCCACGGTGACCTCGCTGCGGCCATCAGTGAGCTGAAGGCCAAGCCCGGCGGTGAGCTGCAGGTGCACGGCAGTGGCGCCCTCATCCGGTGGCTGCTGGAGAACGATCTGGTCGACGAGATGACTCTGATTGTGATCCCGGTGATCGTCGGCCAGGGCGCGCGGTTGTTCCCCGACGCGGGCCCGGATCTTGCGCTCGACCTGGTCGAGTCGCGGGTCGACTCCAAGGGCGTGACGATCCAGGTCTACCGGCCGGCCGGGCGCCCACGGTATGCAACGGCTTGAAGTCCCTGACCAGCGAACTACGCTGTCTTGACACCAGAGGAGATGATCTTCAGATGCGGTACCTGGTTTCCGTGATCGATGACAAGAGCAATCCCGGCAGCACGGACAGGCGGCCTGCCATCAGCGCGTTCAACGAACGACTGATCGCCGAGGGCTACTGGGTCTTCTCGGGCGGACTCGCGGACACCGACGCGGCCACGGTCATCGACAACCGGGGCGAGCAGGCGGTGTTCAGCGACGGGCCTTTCGTGGAGTCGAAGGAGTACCTCGCCGGCGTCTGGGTGTGGGAGGCCCCCGATCTGGATGTGGCGCTCAAGCTCGCCGCCGAGGCGTCGAAGGTCTGCGATCGGAAGATCGAGGTGCGGCCGTTCCAGTGAGCGACGTCGAGGAGGCGATCACCCGGGCCCACCACGAGGAGTGGACGCGGGTGGTCGCCGCCCTGACCAGGCGTTTCGGTGACCTCGACATCGCCGAGGAGGCGGCCGCCGAGGCGTTCGCGGCCGCCGTCGAGCGGTGGCCGGCCGACGGTATACCGCCCAACCCCGGCGCCTGGCTGACCACCACCGCCAACCGCAAGGCCATCGACCGGATCCGCCGCGAGAACAAGCGCGACGACAAGCACAAGGAGGCTCAGATGGTGTACGACGACCCGCCCGAGCCTGTCGGCGCCGTCGACGACGACCGACTCCGGTTGATCTTCATCTGCTGTCACCCGGCGCTGGCGATGCAGACTCGCGTAGCGCTGACGCTGCGCATGGTCGGCGGTCTGACCGTGCCCGAGATCGCCCGCGCCTACCTGGTGGCCGAGACCGCCATGGAGCGGCGCATCACCCGCGCGAAAGCCAAGATCAAGGCGGCCCGCATCCCCTATCGGGTACCGGCCGCCGACGATCTGCCGGCCCGCGTGTCCGGCGTACTCGCCGTGCTGTACCTGGTGTTCAACGAAGGCTACCTGGCGACCGGCCCCGACACCGATCCCCTACGTCACGGCTTGACCGCCGAGGCGATCCGGCTCACCCGCCTGATCCGTGCCCTCATGCCGGGCGACGGCGAGGTGGCCGGGCTGCTGGCGCTGATGCTCCTCACTGAGGCCCGCCGCATCGCCCGGGTCTCGGCCGGCGGCGAACTGGTCCCCCTGGCCGAGCAGGACCGTGGGGCCTGGGACACAGGCCTGATCGCCGAGGGCCACCGGCTGGTGCGCGAGCGCCTCGCCGCTGCCGCCGCCGGGGCGGCTCCGGGCCGCTACCAGATCCTCGCCGCGATCAACGCTGTGCACACCTCCGCCCGCGACATCCGCGACACCGACTGGTCACAGGTCCTCGCCCTCTACGACCAGCTCGTCCGCCTCGACCCCTCGCCGATCATCGCCCTCAACCGGGCCATCGCCGTGGCCGAACTCGACGGCCCGTGGGTGGCATTGGCGGCCGTCGACCGTCTTGAGGACAAGCTGGCCGGCTATCACGCCTACCACGCCACCCGTGCCGACCTGCTGCGCCGGCAGGGCCACAGCCGGCAGTCACGTGCGGCCTACGACAAAGCCATCGAACTGGCGGGCAACACCGCCGAGACCGCCTACCTGACCCGCCGCCGCGACCAACTGCGGTAGCGCCCACAGATCCCGATCAAACCCTGCGCACAGCGGCAGTCGACCCGGGCGCCCCGGGCGCTCCGGGCTCTTCGGGCTCTTCGGGGGTGTCCCCGCCGCCCCGGCGTGCGGTGACCAGCCGGGCGGTCCGCAGGCCCAGCCAGGTCAGTACGGCCAGCACGCCGACCAGGAGGTATTCGATCGCGGGGATGCGCACGACCTCGTCGAGGCCGCCCAGGCCGCGGCCGTTGTAGACCAGCAGGACGGAGCCGGCGTAGAGGGCGGCGAGCAGCCATCTGATGTTGCCGGACAGCCCCAGCCCGTGCATCTGGGTGAGCACGAAGACCCCGAGGAAGCCGAACAGGAACATCGGCCAGGCGCCGTCCGGGCCGGAGCTCATGATCGCGACGAGGGTGCCGTGCACGGCCACGAGGAGCTCCAGGGACATGGTCCACCAGCGGTTGGTGTGGGCCCGGGTCATGAACAGGCTGCCCTGGAGCAGGAGCAGGAACATGTAGAAGAGGCCGATGAGGTGCCCGCTGGTGTTCTCCATCGGGTGGTACCAGAAGGTGTAGACGGCCGCCCAGCTGAACAGGTAGCCGTGGTACTTGCGGGCGAAGCCCACCACCTCCGCCGAGATGGGGGCCGGGCGTCCGACGAAGAGCCCCCGGCGCCTGTTCTCCATCAGCAGGACCACGACCAGGAGGATGACCACCGACCCCTGCGAGCTGAAGATCGACACGTCCTGCGCGAGCCCGTCGTAGAACAGGTGGGTCTGCAGCACGTGCAGGACGATGAAGCCGAAGTTCACCGCCAGCGCCACGACGTTGACCGGCTGCAGGCCGTTGCTGTAGCGGCGGACCCTGGTCTGGGCGTAGTAGATGAGACCCCATGCCGAGAGCTGGTGGGCCGCGTAGCCGAGCCACGCCGAGGCGCGGGTCCACACGGTCGGCTCCGGCAGCTTCCAGTAGTACCAGGAGGCGCCCTGGTCGGGCAGGAGCCGGATGCCGTGCAGCCGCTCGCCCAGCAGCCACACCAGCCCGGTCAGGACCGCACTGGCCGCGATGCCCCAGAGCAGTGCCCGGTTGGCTGCCATGGGGCGTCCATCATTAAGCATGCTTAGTATTATGCGGTTCTTTCCGGCGTGCCGGAGCCTCCCGGCAGGACGGCCGGCGCCTGCGAGGGCCGGGCGCCGGCCGTACGGGATCGGGGGTCAGGGGGTCGTGTGCCGGCGGTTCTCCTGCAGGTCGGCGAGCGGGTCGGCGAGGGCCGCACCGGCACCGAGCTGGCGGGGGCCCAGGTCCGCGGCCTCCGCCTCGGCCACCGCCTCGGCCGCGGCCTGCTCCGCCTGGGCCGCCTCCCTGGACGCGTCCGCGCTGACCACGGGGGCGTCACGGGTGGCCGCCGACTGCGGCAGTGCCTCGGTGAAGGCCTTGGAGACGCCCTGCAGCGCGGAGGTGACCTCGCTGGGGATCACCCAGAACGTGTTGCCCGGGCCCTTGGCGAGCTCCGGCAGCATCTGGAGATACTGGTAGGCCAGCAGCTTGGGGTCCGGGTCGTTGCGGTGGACCGCCTGGAAGACCTCGTCGATGGCCTGGGACTGGCCCTGGGCCTTGAGGATCGCGGCGCTCCGGTCACCCTCGGCGCGCAGCACCGCGCTCTGCTTGTCGCCCTCGGCGGTGAGGATCTGCGACTGCCGCTGGCCTTCGGCGTTGAGGATCGCGGCGCGCTTGTCACGCTCGGCGCGCATCTGCTTCTCCATCGCCTCCTTTATGCTCTTCGGCGGGTCGATGGCCTTGATCTCCACCCGGTTGACCCTGATGCCCCACTTGCCGGTCGCCTCGTCCAGCACGCCCCGCAGCTGGCTGTTGATCGTGTCACGCGAGGTGAGCGTCATCTCCAGGTCCAGTGAGCCGACGACGTTGCGCAGCGTGGTGACCGTGAGCTGCTCGACGGCCTGGATGTAGTTGGCGATCTCGTAGGCGGCCGCCCGGGGGTCGGTCACCTGGAAATACAGCACGGTGTCGATCTCGACGACGAGGTTGTCCTCAGTGATCACCGGCTGCGGGCGGAAGGAGACCACCTGCTCGCGGAGGTCGATCATCGGGTAGACCCGGTCGATGTAGGGGATCACGAAGTTCAGGCCCGGCTTGAGAGTGCTGTGGTAGCGGCCGAGCCGTTCCACGTTGCGGGCTCGGGCCTGGGGGACGATGCGCACCGAGCGGATCACCGTCAGCACGGCGAACAGCACGATGAGCAGGACGACGATCAAGAATGCATCCATGTCACTCCCGGGGATATACGAGCGCGGTGGCGCCCTCGATCTCGATGACGTCGACGGTCGCCCCCACGGGGATCACCAGCGTCTCGTCATAGGCCCTGGCCGACCACTCCTCACCGCCGATCTGTACCCGGCCCTCCCGGCCGGTCACCTCGCGCACGACATAGGCGGGTTTGCCGACGAGCGCCTGGACCCCGAACCGCTTACCGGAGGGCACCTGCCTGAGCTGGCGTTTGGCGATGGGCCGGACCACGATCACACCCGCGGCAAGGGATGCCGCGAAGACCACCAGCTGAAAGGGGATCGGCAGGCCGAGTGCCGCGGCGGCGGCCGTGATCAGGGCGGCGCCGCCGAGCATGCCCAGGGCGGTGGTCAGCGTGAAGATCTCCGCGACACCCAGCACCACCGCGAAGATCAGCCAGATCAACCAGTCGTCCATGCTCGGCCCTCCTACGTTGTCAAACGGGGCAGGTGCCTGAGAGGTTCCTTTCCTCTACCGTATGCCGCCACTCGGAGAATCGTCAGGCTTGACTGGGTTTGTGCTGCCGTCATCGACGGCCGGCGTGGGAAGCGCGGTCGGCAGGAGCCGGGGCGGCACGGCGGCGTGCAGGGCGCTGCCCTTGAGCCACTCCTCCCAGGAGCGCTGCCAGTAGCCCCAGCCGTTGTTCCACTCCAGCTCACGGTCGGTGCCGCTGATGACGACGGGGTCGCCGCGCAGCGAGGAGCCGAAGAACCAGGCGGCCTGGTCGGGCCGGGCGTTGACGCAGCCGTGGCTGACGTTCTGCCGGCCCTGGGCCCAGACGTTGTTCTTGGCGTGCACGTACTCGCCGCTGTTGGAGATCCGGACGGCATGGTCGATCATGACGTCGTAGAAGCCGGGCTCACCCTTCTTGCGGCCGGGGGAGACCATCCGGACCGGATCGGCCTTGTCCATGGTCAGGTGGATGCCGCTGGTGGTGGTGTACTCCTCGGTGGTGGCCATCCCGGCGCTGATCGCCATCCGCTGGACCACCTCGCCGTCCCGCACGACCCGCATCTGGTGGGTCTCGGCGTCGATGTGGCTCACCTGTTCCCGGCCGACGGCGAAGGGCACCGTGCGGTCGGCCGTGCCGTACACGCCCTTGGCCGCGCGGACGCCGGACAGGTGCGCGGTGAAGGAGACCCGCTGGTGGGCCGGCCACTCGCGGCGGGGGCGGTAGACCACCTGGGTGTCGCTCACCCAGTGCCAGGCGCCCTCGACCGGCCGGGTGGAGCGCACCTCCAGGGCCTGCTCGACGGCCGCCCTGTCCTCCACCGGGGCGGTGAAGTCGACGATGACCGGCATGCCGACGCCCACGGTCTCGTCGGGAGCCGGGATGACGGACTCGACCTGGAAGGTCCGGGCGGGGGTGAGCGTGCGGAACCTTCCGGAGGTCGTCGCCGTCGTGCCGTCCGCCGCCGTGGTGACGTTGACGATGTACTCCCGGTCGGGAGCCAGGGCCCAGTCGGAACGCCAGGTGGACCGGGTGCCGTCGAACCGGCCCGGCACCGGGGCGCCGTCCAGGTAGGCGGTCACCCCGGTCAGCGTGCCCGATCCGGCCCGGACGATCAGCCCCTGCCGGGTGTCGGCCTCCGTCGAGTTCAGTGGCGGCGAGATCGTCACATCGGCCGTTTCCGGCTGGTCGTCACCGGCCATGACCGACGAGCAACCGGTGACCGTGAGGAGGAGGAGAACGATCGGGAGGCATCCCGCGGCGCGCCGCATCTATTCCTGCCTTCGGGGTCGGCGGATGGTCGGGAACCCCACACTAGCGACGAGTTATCAGATGAGCACATTGAGTGACGATGGGTGCGGCCGGAATGCGGCGGAAAGGGATCGGGCCGGTGATCGGGGCTGTGCTCGGCGCGCTAGGCCGGGTTCCGGCCGCCCCCGTCCCTCGCGGGCAGGACGGTCCCCGACACCTCACCCAAGGTGATCACGGTGCCGCCGGGGCCGGGGGCCGACGCGGTGATCGTGACGGTGTCGCCGTCCTCCAGGAAGGCCCTGGCCGATCCGTCGGGCAGCTTGAGCGGTTCGGCGCCGTTCCAGGCCAGCTCGATCAGCGAACCCTGCTCGCCCGGCTCCGAGCCGGAGACCGTGCCGCTGGCGTAGAGGTCCCCGGTGCGGAGACCGGCGCCGTTGACGGTCAGGTGGGCGAGCATCTGGTCGGGCGTCCAGTACATCCCCCGGTACGGCGGGCGGGAGACGACCTCGCCGTTCAGCGTGACCTCCAGCGTCAGGTCGAGCCCCCACGGTTCCCGGCGGCGCAGGTAGTCCAGCGGCTCGGGCTGCTGCTCCCGGCCCGGGACGCGGGCCTCCGACAGGGCCGCCAGCGGGGTGATCCACGGTGACATCGAGGTGGCGAAGGACTTGCCGAGGAACGGACCCAGCGGGACGTACTCCCACGCCTGGATGTCCCGGGCGCTCCAGTCGTTGACCAGCGCCACTCCGAACACGTGGTCCTCGAACCGGCCGGCCCGCATCCCGAGGGCCGTCGGCGTGCCGACCACGAACCCCAGCTCCGCCTCGATGTCCAGCTTGGCCGAGGGGCCGAAGACCCCGGCGCCGCGCTGTCCGGACGGCCGGACGATCGGCGTGCCCGACGCCACGACGGTCCCGGCCCGGCCGTGGTAGCCGACCGGCAGGTGCCGCCAGTTCGGCTTCAGCGGCTCCTCGTCGGGGCGGAACATCCGGCCCAGGTTGGCGGCGTGCTCCAGCGAGCAGTAGAAGTCGACGTAGTCGGCCACCTCGATCGGCAGGTGCAGGGTGACCCGCTCCAGCGGGACCAGATGCGCCTCGATCGCGGCCCGGTCGGTGCTCAGCTTGTTCTGGATCACCGCCCGGGTGTCCCGCCACGCGCCCGCGCCCCTGGCCATGAAGGCGTTGAGCGACCCGGTGGCGAACACCTCGTCGTGCAGGGCCCCGGCGAGGTCGACCACGTGCTCGCCGTACCGCACGCCGACACGCGGGACCTCCCCCTCGTGCTGGGAGAAGACCCCGTAGGGCAGGTGCTCCAGACCCCAGGACATCACGCGTTCTCCTCTACTACGCCGGCGGTCGTGCCGGTGATCAGGCCGAGGGCCCGCAGGTCCTCGATCGGGGTGCTCGTGCTGCACGAGCCGTACGACACCAGCAGCCCGCGGGCGCGTTCGGCGACGCCGTCCGGTACGGCCCGCGCCAGCCGTACCAACTCGCCCACGTCCGTCGTCTTCAGCACCGGCACCGGGTCCCGGCCCGCCACCGCCGCGCAGACCGCGAGGACCAGATTGAGGAAGCCGTGCCGGTCGGTGCCCAGCGGCGGGTAGAAGTGGCGGACCGCGTTGTGCAGCCCGGCGGTCGCCTTGAACGGGATGGCGTGCTCGGCGCAGTAGGTGATGAAGGAGCCCAGCTCACCGGCGGTGGGGAAGGCCGCCGCGGTCGGTCCGCCGCACCGGATCTTCAGGCCCACCCCGGGAGGCGGGTCCACGGGGAGCTGCGCCGCGGTGACCTCGACGAACTGGCGGGTCGGGACGTCCAGGGCGACGGCACGGCCACCCGGCACCTCGACCAGTTCGACGGTGAGGCCGTCGAGCGGCGGCACGTCCGGGGTGTCCAGGATCAGTCCGAGCCGGACGGGGGAGTCCAGGTGGGCGCGGAGCTCCGGCAGGCGGCTCGCCGGGCAGAGGAAGCGGTGGGTGAGCACCGGGCTGCCCCCGGCCAGGTCGGCCCGGTGCCGCCGGAGGGCCTCGGCCATCGGCAGCGCGGTCGGCGGGAACAGTCCCGCGTCGTCGACGAGCCCGCGGAAGAGCGCTCCCGGCACCGAGCCCTCGCGGGTCGGGATCATCGGGCCCAGGTCCACGCGTAGGCGGGGTCCTCGACGGACAGGCCGGCGGGGCCCAGGTCGAGCGGGCGGAAGGTGTCGACCATCACGGCCAGCTCGCTCGTCTGGGTGTGCCCCTGCCGTACCGCCTCGATGACGGCCTCCACGGCGCCCGGCTGCGGGCCGTGCGTGAACCCGGCCGGGTGCAGCGAGATCGAGCCGACGTCGATGCCCGAACCCTTGCGCGCGGTGTAGTCGCCGCCCGCGTAGAACATCAGCTCGTCGGAGTCGACGTTGTGGTGGTTGTAGGGGATGGGGACGGCGTCCGGGTGGAAGTCCAGCGGCCGGGGGCAGAACGAGCAGATCACGAAGTTCGGGCCCTCGAAGGTCTGGTGCACCGGCGGCGGGGCGTGGGTCCGCTTCACGATGGGCTCGAAGTCGTTGATGTTGAACGCGTAGGGGTACAGGCAGCCGTCCCAGCCGACCACGTCGAACGGGTGGTCGCGGTAGACCAGCCGGGTGAGCCCGCCACGCGTGCGGACCAGCACCGGAACCTCCTCGCCCTCGACGGTCAGCGGCTCCTGCGGGGTGCGCAGGTCGCGCTCGCAGTAGGGGGCGTGCTCCAGGAACTGGCCGTGTGTGGACAGGTAGCGCTTGGGCGGCCGGATGTGCCCCGCCGCCTCGATGGTGAAGGCCGTGACGCGGCCCTGCGGGACCCAGCGGTGGATCGTGCCGGTCGGGATGACCACGTAGTCGCCCTCGCCGGCCTCGATCACCCCGTAGGTCGACTCGAACCTGACCCGGCCGCTCGCGATGTAGACGCACTCGTCGCCCATCGAGTTGCGGTAGAGCTCGCCGGGGGTCTCGCTCGCGGCGTACGACATGCGGACGTCGGCGTTGCCCGCCAGCAGCCCGCGCCCGGTCACCAGGTCGCCGCCCACCGGCAGGTCCTGGGTGCGGAAGTGGCGGGGGGACAGGGGCAGGTTGGGGCTCAGCGTGCCGCCGGCCGCCGGCTCGACCGCCTCCGCCTTGATGATCGCCGTGGGGAGGTGCCGGTGGTAGAGCAGGGACGAGTCGCTGGAGAACCCCTCCTCGCCCATCAGCTCCTCGGCGTACAGCCCGCCGTCGGGCCGCCGGAACTGCACATGGCGCTTGCGGGGGATCTCTCCCACGGCGCGGTAGTACGGCATCCGCTTCTCCCAGGCTTGTCCGTTTATCGGACGCTAATGTCCTTTATACGAACAACCATCTGCCATGGCATGGGCGATGTCAACCACGCTCCTGTGGTGAGACGGGCGGCGAGTCCGGTGTCGACGAAGGTGACTTTCGGGGTTGCCACCGCCTGACTGCACCGGCAACCTGCGGATACATGAACCGGCAGATTGCCGAAGACCAAACCAGCATTCTGCCGAACGAGAAACTCGGGGTGTGAACCCGGCCGTCAGCGCCCGAGATGGGAGATCGTCGTGCCGGAGGCCTGGCGTGCGGCTCAGACGGTCAGCTTGCGTACCAGGCGCACCAGCGCCTCCCGCCGGGTCCGCGGGCCGTCGTCCGCTGCGCCCGCCATGATCATCCGTGCGAGCTGGGGTGTCGAGAACCACCAGCCGGCCAGCGCGATCACCGCGTACAGCAGTTCTGCCGGTGGGATCGCGTCACCGAGCGTCCCGGCGTGCTGCGCGGCGGCCAGCGCGGCGACCTTGTCGGCGTAGTGGGCGGCCCGCTGCGCTTCGGCGGCCACCTGGTCGTCCCCGGCCTGCAGGCCCTCCCAGTGCAGGAGGCGCACGAAGTGCGGGTGCGCGCTGTGGTAGTCGAAGACGCGTCCGGTGTACTCGCCGAGGTCGGCGGCCAGTCCGGCGTCCAGCGGCACGGCCGCGGCCAGTTTCTCCAGTTCCTGGGTCAGGACGGCGCCGAACAGCTGCTGCTTGCCGCCGAAGTACTGGTAGATCCGCTCCTTGTTCACTCCGGCCTTCGCGGCGACGCGGTCCACCCGCGCCCCCTGCGGCCCGTGTTCGGCGAACTCACCGACCGCCGCGTCCAGCAGGAGCTGCCTGGTCTTCGCCGTGTCCCATGCCATGACCTCAGCGTACGGCAAATTCCAACTCGTTGGTTGGATTTTTTCCGTAGGTATGCCAAACTCCAACCAACGAGTTGGAATTTGGAGCCGGCTCCTGTACCGAAGAGGTCGTCATGTCCGTCCCCCGCACCCCCACCACCACCACCACCACCGCCGCCCCGTCCGTGCACCACCGGGCGCTGCTCACCTGGCTGGCGGTCTACTCCATGATCACCGTGACCCAGCTGCTGCTGGGTGGCCTGATCGCCGCCCTGCCGCTGCCCGTCCGGACGCTGATCCTGACCGGTGTCGTCGTGCCGGTGGTCGTGTACGTGCTGGTCCCGGCGCTGCTGCGGGTCCACACGGAGGTGCGCCGCCGCCCGGCCGGTGCCACCAGATGACGGGTCGGCCCGGTTGCGCCCGTGCGATGGTCAGAGCTGGGCGCGGTGCTTGGCACTCGCAGCCAGGGGTCTGCTTCAGGTAGAAATACCTTCACATCAAGATACTTCTGAGGAGCGGCGATGTTGCACCACGTCCAGTTGGCCTGCCCGCCCGGAAGCGAGACAGTGCTGCGGGGCTTCTACGGAGGAGTGCTCGGGCTGACCGAGATCCCTAAGCCACCTGTGCTCGCCGCACGCGGCGGGTGCTGGTTCCGCGGTCACGGCATCGAGTTGCACCTGGGCGTCGAGGCGGACTTCCGCCCGGCCCGTAAGGCGCACCCCGGTCTGCTGGTCCGCGACCTCGACGAGTGGGCCCGGCGGCTGACCGAGGCCGGCTATCCGGTCGCCTTCGACGACGACTTCCCCGGGATGCGCCGCTTCTACAGCGAAGACCCGCACGGCAACCGCCTGGAGTTCCTCGAACCGCGCTTCTGACGGCGGGCAACCGCCGAGGCCGGCCGAAGCGGCCGAGAAGACAACGGCACCCCATGACGCTTCACCTACAAGGGCCGGTGGCGAGGCGAGATCATGATCTTTGAAAATTTCGAACAGCCCCTGACCGGCTCGGAGTTCAAGGAGTTCGCCGAGGAACGCTACGGTGACGGGCTCTCTTCGCCCGACAGGCTGCTGCTCTCCTCTGCCGGTGGCGGCTCCGTGGATCGCACACCCTTCGGCTGGAGTTCTGTGACGAGGATCTTCGTCGAGCAGCCCTCGGAGAAGGGGAGCGAGGTTTCCGCCCGGGGCACAGAGGCGATCGAGGATCTCCGGCGCTGGGTGGGCGGGCTCCGTGACCATGACGAGCGCAATCTGAGCGCCCTCGGCCTCGACCTGAACCGCCTGCGCAAATCCGCCGCCGAAGGACGGATCTACGGTTACATCGCGGCCGGTGAACCGGTCGGCGCGTTGCGCGAGATCCTCGACGATCCACGTGTCCGCACGATCCGCCTCGGTGACGTCGCCTTCGATCTGGGGTAGTCACCGGCTGCGGTGTTCACCTCGGCCTGCCGCCCCTGCGGCATTCCGACCATGGTCACAGCATGGCCGTATGGCGGCGAGATCATCCCGGGGTCCGAGGCACTGTCGTCAGAACCGTGTGGCGAGGCCGTCGAAGGCGACCGGGAGGTGGCGGGGGCCGCGCAGCACCGGATTCTGCCGGTACGGCGGCGGGTCCGCCACGAGCGAGGGGTTGACGAGGCGGCGGGCGAGCTCGGTCAGCGCGATCTGCGCCTCCAGCCGGGCGAGGGGCGCGCCGAAGCAGTAGTGGATGCCGCTGCCGAAGCCGAGATGCTGGTTGTCCCGGCGTCCGGGATCGAACCGGTCGGCGTCGGTGAAGCGCCGGGGATCGCGGTTTCCGGAGGCCAGCATGAGCCAGACGGGCGAACCCTTCGGGATGAGGGTGCCCGCGACGTCGATGTCGGCCAGGGCGGTGCGCTGCGGCAGGAGCTGCACCGGCGGCTCGTAGCGCAGCAGTTCCTCCACGAGGGGTACGGCCAGGCCGGGATCCGCACGCAGCCGGCCGAGGACCTCCGGGTGGCGCAGCAGGGTGAGCGTCCCGTTGGTGATCAGGTTGACGGTGGTCTCGTGGCCGGCGATGAGCAGCAGGACGGCGGTGGTGATCAGCTCCAGCTGCGACATCCGCCCGTCCGGCCCCGCCTCGGTGGCCAGGGCCGACAGCATGTCGTGGCCGGGTGCACGGCGATGCTCCTCGATGAGGCCGGCGAGGTAGCCGCCCAGCTCGGTCCGGGCCTGCTGGGCGACGCGCTGCCGCTCGGCCGGGCCCTCGGCCGGATTGGGGTCGAGACCGGAGACGATCGCGTCCGCCCAGCCGTGGAAGCGCGCCTCGTCCTGGTGGGGCACGCCCAGCAGATTGCAGATCACCATCACCGGGAACGGGTAGGCGAAGTCGTCGACGATGTCGGCCTGCTCCCGGCCGTCGAGGCCGTCGATCAGGCCGGACACCATCCGGGCGAGCTCGCCGTACATGTCGTGGATCCGCCGGGGGCAGTTCGGCGGACCGAACGGCCGGGTCGCCAGCCGGCGCATCCGGTCGTGCTCGGGCGGGTCGAGCCGCAGGAAGCTGGGCGGCAGAGTGCTGTCCTCCTCCGGGTCCGGAGGCAGGGAGCCGTCCGCCAGGGGGACGCGGTTGCGCGCGTCGGAGCTGAGCCTCGGGTCGTGCAGCAGGCTGCTGATCTCCCAGTAGGTGCTGACCGCGTAGACGCCGTCGTCCTGCCGTGCCACCGGTGTCCGGCGGAGCTCGGCGTACAGGGGGTATGGATCGGCACGGTTGGCGTAGTCGGTGATCTGGTACAGCAGGGTTCCCGACGTCATCGGTTGCCTCCGGCGTGGAGACCCTGCCGTCAGGCACGGGCCGGGGTGAAGGTGAGCCGCCGATCGCTGGGCGAGTAGCCGCTCAGGGTGACGGTGGGCCCGTGGGTGGGCAGGGCGGGGTCCGGGAAGTCGGCGGAGACGGGCCGGATCCCCTCGGGGGGCCGGTCGACGCCGGTGAAGTCCGGCGGGAACGGCGCGGCCGCCTCGATCCGCTCGCGGTAGAAGTCGATCCATCGGGCATGGTCGAAGGTGACCGCGGCGATGACCCGCCCCTGGAAGCCGTAGGCCGCGGCGAAGCGGCGCCCGGCGAGGGAACCCTGGGTGACGGCGATCTCCTCGCCCATGGGCGGGACGCCGACGGACTTGATGTTCACGCCGAACTGGGCGGACCAGAAGGCCGGCACCCACAGGTGCGGTCGGCGGTCGGGTCCGGCACTGATCATGTTATGGGCCGCGACCTCGGCCTGCGCGACCGCGTTGCCCCAGTGCTCCAGGGAGAGGAACTGGTAGCCGAAGAGCGGATGCGGGGAGCGGGCGACGTCGCCCGCCACGAAGATGTCGTCGGTGACGATGCCGTGGACGTCGAAGGCCCGGCACCCGGCGTCGCAGGCGACTCCCCGAGGACCGGCGCCGAGCCCCGAACCCGCCAGCCACTCGGTGTTGCGCATCGCGCCGAGCGCGATCACCGCCACGTCGACGTCCAGCGCGGTGCCGTCGGACAGATGGGCGCGTCTGAGCCGCCCGGCCGGGTCGCCTTCGAGCGCGGTCACCGTGATGCAGCAGCGCAGATCGACACCGTGCTCGCGCTGCAGTTCCGCCGCGACCGCGCCGATGACTCCGCCGAGCGCTCCCACGAGCGGGGCCGGGCCACGTTCCGCGACCGTGACCTCCAGTCCCCGCTCGCGGCAGGCGGAAGCGACTTCGGAGCCGGTGAACCCGGCACCGATGACGAGCACCCGGCGGGGCCCGGCGGCCAACCGCCGGTCCAGCCGGGCGGCGTCGTCACTGGTGCGCAGGACGAAGACGCCGTCAAGGTCGGCCTCCGCGTCCCTGGGCCACGGCCGGGCACGGGTGCCCGTCGCTATCAGCAGGCGGTCGAACGCGACCTCCTGCCCGTCGGCCAGGCGCACCCGCTTCTCGGTCAGGTCCAGCCCGGTGGCGGCGACCCCGAGCCGCCACTCCGCGTCGATCGCGCGGCGCCGGGGAAGAGCGGTGCCGTCCGCCGGCGTCCTTCCGAGCAGGACCTGCTTGGACAGCGGCGGCCGGTCGTAGGGTTCGCGCGGCTCGTCGCCGACCATGGTCAGCGTTCCGGTGAAACCCTCCTCCCGGAGGGTCTCCGCGGCCCGCAGACCGGCCAGCGAGGCGCCGACGACGACTATGCGGCCCCGGCGTCGGAACGTCGCCGCCGGCCCGTCAACGGACATGGGCCCGCGCCTCCTCCAACTGGTCGACCTGGTCGACCAGGATGGCCTGGACCGGACACGCCGCCGCGGCCCTCGTGATCTGCTCGCGCTGCGACTCGTCGGCCCCGGGGTCGTACATCAGGGCCTCCTCGCCGTGCATGACGAAGACATCCGGTGCCAGAAACGCGCACTGCGCGTATCCCTGGCAGCGGTTGAGATCGACGACGAGCCGCATGAGGACCCGGTCCCTTCGATGGGTTCGGTCATCAGGTGCTGCTCAGCGTAGATCGCCGATCAGGGCGGAGGTCATCGGTGATCGTCGTGTTGCGCCATTTGGTGCGATCTTTGCCGGACTCCTGGTAAACGGTGGTGGATGGGGCATTCCCACGGAGATCTCGAGCGACATATCGCCCGGCCCCAGGCACTCCTATGGACGTGAAGCCGCGGGCACCAGGCCGGCGTGGGTGATTCGTTCGGGTGATGCGCCGGTCAGGCGGGGAAGTCCTTCGGGTTGACGCCACTCGTGCTGGCGTTCCCGCCCCTGATGGGATTGAGGGTCAGCGTCCAGACGGTCCTGCTGGTCGAGGTCGTGGTGAACCGCAGCTTCCGGTCGAAGCGCTGGTAGGTGGCGCTCTTGGCGAATCTGCGCTTCGAGGTGCTGAACTGGTGGCCACCGGTGAAGTAGACGCGGTAGGTGCCGTCCTCGACCACCTTGGCGCTGGCGGTCGACCTGGCCCGGACGTAGAGGCTGAGCGTCTTGGTCCTGCCCCGGACGAGGGTGACGACGGCGTCCCTGCCGGTGCCGTTCTTGATCTTCAGAGTGCCCCGTCCGCCACGGTAGCGGTCGTAGAGGATCTTGCCGTTGCTCGGCCGGCTCGCCGCCTGGACCGAGGAGGACGCGACGGGCGCCTGGGTGGAGGCGGTCGCCGGAGCGGCGGCATAGCCGGTCAGCAGGACGGATGTGAGGATCACTCCCGCGAGGGGACGTAGAGAGATCATTGCGCCAATATGACGAATTCCCGTTCGCCGGTCAACGCAATTCGGCGCCCGGAAAGGCAGCGGAAAAGCTGTTTCCGCTCCGACCTGCGAGAAGAGAAGAGGCGGTAACCGTAATAAGGCGCTTCCGGTGCGGTGGGACATGCGCGCCGCTCGCGCCGTATAGATCATTTTCGACGGCGATTCAATCGAAAATATAGTTTTTTATAACACGGTCAGACCAGGGAGGCGGCCAGCTCCGCGGCGGCGGCCGCCACGCGGGGGCCGACGGATTCGGGGACGAGGGGGGTGAAAGCGACCACTCCCACGGAGGCCTCCAGCCAGGGGACTCCGGTGACGGGGGCGGCTATGCCCCGTGCGCCCTCCTGGAGCTGGCCCTCGGTGGTCACATACGCGGTACGGCCCTGGCGCAGGGCGAGGATCGCCAATCCGGCCGCGCCCCGGGTGAGCGGGTGGCGGGATCCCTCGCGGTAGGCGACGTGCATGTCCGTCCAGGAGGGTTCGACCACCGCCACCGCCAGGCCGTCGTCTCCCTCGGCCACGGTGAGGTGTGCGGTCGCGCCGACCTCTTCGGCGAGCCTGCGCAGGGTGGGCAGCGCGCCCTCGCGGAGCAGCGGTTGAACGGCGCGTGCCAGGACGAGGACGCCGAACCCGAGGTGGACGCGGCCGTCGCCGTCCCGGCGGACGAAGCCCTCGCTCTGGAGGGTGGTGAGCAGGCGGTAGACCGCCGGGCGGCTCAGCCCGAGCTCGGCCGCGAGCTCGGTGGGCGTGCGACCGGGCCGGCCGTCGGCGAGCAGGCGGAGCAGATGGAGGCCGCGTTCCAGTGTCTGCGACGATTCGGCGGCCATCAGGGCACCTGCTGGACTGGGAGCATGCTCCCGATTATCCGGGGTGCCGGGAACGGGAGGAGGTCAAGATTTCCTGTCAGTCCCTGTTAGGACGGCGGTGATCTCGGTAGAGTGCGGGAGATTCTTTTGACTGGCTTTACCCGGGAGTTTCAGGACATGCGATTCACTCTGCGGCGGGCGCTCGCCGTCGGTGCCATGCTCGCGGTCGTCGGTGTCGTGACCCCCACGGTCGCCGCCTACTCACAGGACGACCCGCGTAGCTGCAACGACCTGCTGAGCGCGGACGCTCCTTCGTACGTCATGTGCCAGTGGCTGGCCAAACCGGAGGAAGCCCTCGACGTCGCGATGTTCTGGGCGGCCAACGACAACGCCAACCTCAAGGAGGCCACCCCGTCGGAGGGGCACTTCCTCGACTGCTCCGCCGCCGGGAGCGAATGCCCCTATCTGGAGGGCGACGGCACCGTCGGTGACGAGAACTCCCCGGCTCCCGAGGGCGCCGAAGACGGCGGGACCCCCGAGTGCGAGCCCGGCCAGCAGTGCTCGGTCGACGGGAGCGGGGAGGGCGGCGACGGCACGGTGAGCCGGCCGGAGACCGGCACCTCCGCCTCGCCCAACCGGACCGCGGCCGCGCAGAGCTTCGCCCCGGCCGCGCAGGACGTCACCGCGGCGGCGCAGACCCCCGCCGGCCAGGCGGTCACCGCCGCCAAGGCCACCGGGGTCCGGGTCTGGCTCGACACCGAGCTGGCCGACGATTGGAAGGCGGGCACCGCGACCTTCGCCGCGGCCGTCAAGCGGATCGGCGCGCTGGCCGCGCGGCCGGAGGTGGCCGGGATCCGCTTCACCTCGCAGCTCGGCTACAACACGGCGTTCACGACGGACGACGAGATCACCGCCTTCGTAACGGCCGCGTCGACCGCGCTGCGCCAGGCGGCCCCCGGCAAGCGGCTGGGCCTGCACACGGTCGTGCCCGAGCTCGCCTGCGGTGCGGAGGAGGCCTGCAAGACCGAGATGCGCAAGCGCTACCCGCTGGTCATCCCGGAGAAGGTGGAATCCCTGCTGAGCGCCGACCGCGTCGACCAGATCTCCCTGGACACCGGCCTGCTGTACGGCGGCTACGGGACCTGGAAGATCGACGCCGAGAAGGCCCAGCGCAACCAGTGGATCCAGGTCCGCGCCCGCTCGTGGGACGTGCTGGCCCAGATCGCCGCCGAGGAGACCGGCCTGGTGGGTGAGGTCACGCCCGAGCAGGTCGCCGTCCGGGCGTCCACACCCGTCATGGACGGCGCCGCCCAGCAGGTGAACCTCTGGACCCGGGTCCAGAACGCCCAGGGCGCCGAGAGCCGGCTGACCGCCTGGGAGGAGCTGAAGAAGCTCACCCCGATCAAGCGCCGGCTGGCCGCCGTCTACAACCCGACCGCCCCCGAGGTGGACGTGACCACCGACCTGAAGAAGATCGCTGAGGCGTTCAGCCAGGTCTACCTCACCACCGCCTGATCCCGGCGTCCCGGCATCGCATCCCGGCATCCTGGCAGAGAGGCCCGCGCCCGTTCCTCGGGGCGCGGGCCGCTCTGTTCCTCCGGCCTTCGGCGCGTTTCCCCGCAACCGAGACGTGGCGCCTGCTCGTGCCCAATGATCTCAGCCGGGGTCATATAGGCGAGCCTGAAGCTCAACACAGGCAATCCCGTCCTTGGCGCCCCCCGCAGGTCCGCGGTAACCGCCGGCGCTCGACTAAAAATGTGTCAACACGGGTTCGGGTCGGCCGATGAATTGATCGCGGAAATCCAGTGGTCCGTCAAACGCCGGCCATCCGGGTATCGGACTCCGGCACGGCCGTACCCGGTTTCCATCCGATTCCCATCCGTGATCGGCAATTCTTTTCCGTCGCTCCGGCGCAGCGCCTCTTCCATTTCGAGCACATCGCCACTCCGGAGTTCGCCGGTGCCCCGATCTACCCTGGGAGAGTTTCAGCGTCCGTCGCGACGACCTCCCGCGGTCGGCCATGCCGAAAAAGTGATCGAGCCGGATGTACTCAGAAAGAAGGCGTTCCCAGGTGCGCGCGAATTCGGAGAGAATACTCGTCATCGGGGCCGGTGTGAGCGGGCTGACGACCGCGCTGTGTCTGGCCAGGGAAGGATTCCGGGTCACCGTGGTCGCGGAGAAGTTCGCACCCGATATCGTCTCCGTCGTGGCGGGTGCGCTCTGGGAGTGGCCGCCCGCGGTGTGCGGTTACCACCACGACCAGATCTCCCTCGCCCGTTCCAAGGACTGGTGCGTCACCTCGTACGGGGTCTTCGAGGAGCTCGCCCGCGCCAAGGTGCCCGGCGTGGCCATGCGGAGATCCAACTTCTACTTCAGGCGCCCGGTCGCAGAGAGCCCGCACGATCTGCACAAGATGCAGGAGCTCGCGGGGAAGGTGCGCGGCTTCGTCCACGACCGGTCGCTCGCCGAACGCAACGGTGTCAGCCCCGACTACGGCGTGGTCGACGCGTACTCCCACCTGGCACCCATGATCGACACGGATCAGTACATGGCGTGGCTGATGGGGCAGGTCAAGAAGCACGGGGTGCAGGTCAGGCGGGAGCGGATCGAGGGGCTGCTCGCCGAGCAACGGGACGGGCTCCTCGACCGGTTCGACGCCGAGGCGATCGTCAGCTGTGCGGGGCTCGGCACCGCGCAGCTGCGCGGAATCAGCATGTATCCGCTACGCGGAGCCCTGGTCCGGGTCCGGAACGGCGGGCTCCGCGGGCCCCGGATCGACGAGGCCCACTGCGTCTCCCACCAGGAGGGCCACGACGAGCAGGACATCGTCTTCATCGTGCCGCGCAGCCAGCGGATCCTTGTTCTCGGCGGACTGGCGGAAAAGGACGAGTGGGACACGGGTCTCACCATGGAGAACCACGGACCCATCCGGGACATGTATGAGCGCTGCCTGGCGTTCATGCCCGCACTGCGCCAGGCAAAAATAGATGCCAATGAGCCGGTGCGGGTCGGGTTGCGGCCTTTTCGGCAGGAGAACGTCTGCCTGGAATGGGATGAAGAAAGCCAGATAATCTACAATTTCGCGCACGGTGGGGCCGGATTCAGTTTCTCCTGGGGATGCGCGCGGGAAGCCGTCGGTCTGGTGCGCTCGGCCGTGGACGGCCGTAAGTATTCACACTCCTTCTGACCGGTTCCGCCTGAGAGTGGATGGGCGTCAAACATGCGAAGAACTGTCCAGTGCTTCCTGGCCGCGAACATGGTCCTCGCGCTGACCGCGTTCCTGCCGTTCGACATGGAGCGCACCGGTATGGCGGCCCAGCGGTATTCCGGGCCCGCCGCGGCTCATTCCCGGCACGCCGCCGGACCGCCGCAGCTTCCCACCCTGCAACTGGGTGACAAGGGGGCCCTGATCCACGAGGTCCAGGTCCGTCTCGACCGACTGGGTTTCAGTCCGGGACCGCTCGGCTCCGAGTACGGTCCCGGGCTGCGCGCGGCCGTTTGGGCCTTCCAGAAGGCCAACGGGCTGCCCCCCGTCGACCAGGTGGACCCCGCGACCTGGCGTGCGCTCGATCACCCGGACCGTGTCAGGTCACTGGTGCGCTCCGGGGAGCCCGACCGGGTGGAGATCGACCTGCGCCGCCAGCTGCTCACCGCGTGGCAGGACGGCAAGCCCGCGATCGTCTCCCACATCTCGACCGGCACGGGTAAGCACTACTGCAAGAACGGTCACTGCGGGATCGCCGTCACCCCGGTCGGTGACTTCCGCGCCTGGTGGCGGACGGCGGGATGGACCAAGGGCCCGCTGGGCGAACAGTTCTACACCGTCTACTTCAACGGCGGCATCGGCTTCCACGGCTCCGAAGTGGTCCCCAGACATCCCGCGTCCCATGGGTGCATCCGTGTCCCGCTGCACAACGCCCGGCCGCTTTTCGAGATGGTCCAGACGGGGGAGCCGGTCTACGTCCGCTGACCGAACAGGGCACGGCTGCCAGGTGTCAAGGCATGCGGGCCGGGAATGGATCCCACCCACGTCCGGCCCGCGGTTGGCCGAGGAAGGCCGGAAGGGGGATCCGCGGACCGGACGTGGCCTCACCGACGTGTCCCGCCGGCGCGAATCCCCCGGGCGTCCGGCGGGAGGACCGGGGCTATCCGAGGTAGCCGCCGAACTCCTCCAGGGAGATCAGCCCGTCGCCGTCCAGGTCGATCCTGGCGATGGCGGCCTCGGCGGCCTCGGGGGTGATCGGCTGGCCGAGCACCTCCATGAGACGCGTCATCTCGGTAGCCGAGATCAGGCCGTCACCGTCGACGTCGATAATCCTGAAAGTCGTCGCGTAGTCGTCCGCCACGATTGCACCGGCCTTTCATCAGCAGAGAGATAGACGCAAGCACATTAGCGGCATACCGCTGCCCCGGGGGCGGGCCTGCAACCACCCGTTCAGACCACCGCCCCCGACCCCTCGCGCCGTCCCGCCGCGCGCCCGGGGCCGGGCCGTGGCGGCGGTGCCGAACTGCGCCTCTCGAACACGATCGCCAGCGGCGCCGCGACCAGCGCCGAGGACAGCGTGCCGGTGACGATGCCGATCAGCAGTGCCACCGCGAAGTCGGCCAGTGAGTCGCCGCCGAGCACGGCCAGCGCGCCCAGGATGAACAGCGCACCCAGGCCCGTGTTCACCGTACGGGGCACGGTCTGCAGGATCGCGGCGCCGGTCACCTCCGCGAAGGGCGCCCCGGGGCGCCGCCCCCACAACTCGCGGACGCGGTCGAAGACCACGACCTTGTCGTTGACCGAGTAGCCGATCACGGTGAGCATCGCGGCCAGGAACACCCCGTCCACCGGCTTGCCCAGCCACGCGAACGCGCCGAGCACGATCGCCGCGTCCGCGACCAGGGCCAGCACCGTCGCCAGGCCGAACGTCCAGCGGAACCGGAAGGCCAGGTAGGCGAGCTGCGCCGCGAGCGCGACACCCAGCGCCACCAGCGCGTTGCGGCGCAGTTCGTCACCCATGCTCGGGCCGATGAGCTCGTCGCGCTCCTTGGTGATCTGCCCGGCCCGGCTCTCCAGCGCCGTCTCGATCCGCTCCAGCCCGTCGGCGCCGAGCTGACCGGTCCGCACGGAGATGTCCGTTCCGGCGGCCTGCACCGTCGCATTCGGGAACCCGGCCCCGCCGACCAGTTCGCGGGCGGTGTCGGCGGTCATCGGGACGGCGGTGGAGTACTCCACCAGCCTGCCGCCGGTGAACTCGACCCCGAGGCCGAGCCCCCGTACCGCCACCCCGGCCACGGCGGCGGCCACCAGCACGCACGTGACCACGAGATAGGCCGTCCGGTGGCGCATCAGGTCGGGCGTGCGCGCGTTCAGCCAGGTCCGGACGCGCCCGATGCCGGACAGGCCGGTCAGGGCGGGCCGCCCGGCCACCGGCCGCCGCGACACCGCCCATTCGGCCAGCACCCGGGTGACGACCATCGCGGTGACCAGTGAGGCGACCACGCCGATGCTCAGGGTGACGCCGAAACCGCGCACCGGCCCCGAGGCGAGGAAGAACAGCAGCCCGGCCGCGAGCAGGGTGGTGACATTGGAGTCGGCCACCGCGCTCCAGGCGTTGCGGAAGCCCTTCTCCAGCGCGGGCCGGAGTTTCGGCACGGCGGCGTACTCCTCCCTGGCCCGCTCGAAGACCAGCACGTTGGCGTCCACCGCCATGCCGATCGCGAGCACGAAGCCCGCCAGCCCCGGCAGGGTGAGCGTGGCGCCGAGCGCCACCAGCGCCGCATAGGAGACGAGCGCGTAACAGGCCAGGGCGATGGTGGCGAGGAACCCCACCAGCCGGTAGGTCACGGTGATGAACAGCGCGGTCAGCAGCACGCCGATCACGGCCGCCTCGGCGCTGGCCGTGATCGCGGCGGCGCCGAGCGTCGGGCCGACGGTCCGCTGCTCGACGATCTCGACGGGCACCGGCAGCGAGCCGCCCTTGATGAGCACGGCCAGGTCCTGCGCCTCCTCGGCGGTGAAGGAGCCGGTGATCTGGGTGGAGTCGCCCGGCAGGCCCACGTCGCAGGCCACGTCCTCGTTCACCTGCGGCGAGACGATGACCTTGGAGTCGAGCACGATGGCGACCCGCCGTTTCGGGTCGCCCACCGGGTTGCACGCGGCCTTGCCGGTCAACCCGGCCCACGCCTGGCGGCCCCCGTCACGGAGGTCCACGGTGACGTACCAGCCGCCGCCCCGCTGCGGATCGGTCCCGGCCCGGGCGTCGCCGACGCCGTCCCCGGTGAGTCCGGCCGGGCCGATGACCAGCCTGGCGCCGTCCTCGTCGGGGATGATCCGCTCACCCGCCCCGGCTCTGGTCGTCGCGTCGGCCAGGGCGACGACGGGGTGGAAGGTGAGCTGGGCGGTCCTGCCGATGACCTCGGCGGCCTGGGCCGGGTCCTGCACGCCGGGCAGTTCCACGATGATGCGGCGCTCACCGGAACGGGCCAGCGGCGCGTCGGCCACGCCCAGGGCGTCGGCCCGGCGGCGGAGCACCTCAAGGGTGCGGTCGGTGGCCTCGGCATCGGCCTTGACGGTCGGGGAGTCCCTGGTCTCCAGGACGATCTGGGTGCCGCCGCGCAGGTCGAGTCCGAGGCGCGGTGGAATGGTCAACGCTACGAGAAGGGAGATGGCGACAACGGCGAACGCCGCTATCGCGCGCACCACGGGGGCACGCGACATGAAAGCCTCCACAGGCTGGGGAAGGTTTTTCGGGTACGGCGAAGCACCCGCGGCGGGTCACGGTGCCCGGCTACGGGGTGTCTTCAGACGCCTGTGGAGGGCGGTGCCCGGCTGGGCAGGAACAGCGGGGCCGCGAGCGGGCGTGGATCGTCGTCACCCGCCCGGCGCGAGCCGGCGCCGGGGGCGCGGAGCGGCGGATGGGTGCCGGGCGGACGGGCCGCGACCGGGTGGCCGCCGCCGGATCCGGAGCCGGCGGAGCCCACGGTGAGGATCTGCCGCTCCCCGCCGGGATGGACCTGGTGGGAGAGGGGCTGGTGCTCCGCGGTGACCGCGGTGACGGCCGGGTGCCCCGGTGTGTGCCCCAGGAGGACGGTGACGCCGCTCCCGCCCAGACCTCCCGAGACGAGCAGCGGGAAGAGGAGGGCGAGCAGCCAGCCGTACGGCGCACCGCGCCTTGGCTGCCGCATGGTCTCCTCCAGGGTCTCGGCCCCACCGTAGCCCGTTAAGGGCTGTTATGCCCCCGATGGAGAACAGCAGATGCCCTCCGTTCCGGTAAACGGCCCGCAGGAGGGTAGTGCGGACGCATGCGACTGACCTACACGGCTGATCTGTGGTGGAAGAACGCGGTGGTCTACTGCCTGGACGTCGAGACCTACAAGGACGGGAACGGCGACGGCATCGGCGACTTCCGCGGCCTCACCCAGCAGATCGACCATCTGGACCGGCTCGGGGTGACCTGCATCTGGCTGATGCCCTTCTTCCCCAGTCCCAGCCGCGACGACGGCTACGACATCAGCGACTTCTACTCGGTGGATCCCCGGCTGGGCACCCTGGGGGACTTCGTGGAGTTCATGCGCACCGCCAGGGACCGGGGCATGCGGGTGATCGCCGACCTGGTGGTCAACCACACCTCCGACGAGCATCCCTGGTTCAAGGAGGCGCGTGCCAGCCGGGACTCGGCCAAGCGCGATTGGTACATCTGGCAGGACGACCCCGACCCCGTCGATCCCAAGGCCATCGTCTTCCCCGACAAGGAGGACAACCTCTGGGAGCTCGACAAGAAGACCGGTCAGTACTACTACCACAGCTTCTACCGGTTCCAGCCCGACCTCAACACGGCCAACCCGGAGGTCCGCGACGAGATCGCGCGCATCCTCGGCTTCTGGATGGAGCTCGGGCTGTCCGGCTTCCGGGTGGACGCGGTGCCGTTCCTGATCGAGGGCATCGGCGGCGACCCGCACGAGTTCCTCGCCGACCTGCGTGCCTTCATGAACCGCCGCGACGGCACCTCGATCCTGCTGGGCGAGGTCAACCTCCCCTATCCGGAGCTGATGGAGTACTTCGGTGACAGCGACAACGGCGACGAGGTCACGATGTGCTTCGACTTCATCGCCATGCAGCGCTTCCACCTGTCGATGGCCCGCCAGAACCCGGAGCTCCTCGCCGAAGCCCTGCGTGAGCGGCCCGAGCCGCCCGACGACTCCCAGTGGGCCATGTTCGTCCGCAACCACGACGAGCTGACCCTGGACAAGCTGACCGAGGCGCAGAAGCAGGAGGTCTTCGACGCGTTCGGCCCCGACAAGGACATGCAGCTCTACGATCGGGGCCTGCGCCGCCGGCTCCCCCCGATGCTCGGCGGCGACCAGCGCCGTCTCAGGCTGGCCTACAGCGTGCTGTTCTCCCTGCCGGGCACGCCGGTGCTCTTCTACGGCGAGGAGATCGGGCTCGGCGAGAACCTGGAGGGTGAGGGCCGGATGGCGGTCCGGATCCCGATGCAGTGGTCCGCCTCCGGCGGTTTCTCCCCCGACCCGAAGACCGCTGTCCCGGCCCCCACGGGCGAGTTCGGCCCGCGGAACGTCAACGTGCACGACCAGCGCCGTGACCCCGACTCGCTGCTCAAGTGGATCATGTTGCTGATCGAGCGCTACCGGGAGTCGCCCGAGCTTGCCTGGGGCCGTTACGAGGTGCTGGACGCCGGCGACGAGGCCGTGCTCGCGCACCGCGCCGACGCCGACGGCGGCACCGTGATCGCCGTCCACAACTTCGCCGACCGGAAGGCGAAGGTGGAACTCGTGCTGGACGGCCTCGGCCACTGCGACGTGCTGACCGACCTGCTGGTGGACGGCAGCCTCGACCTGCCCTCGGACGGGCGGGTGACCTTCGGGCTTGAGCCGTACGGCACCCGCTGGCTGCGCGCCGCCGTGCCGGACGAGCCCCTGGAGGACAGCTCCGCCAAGAGCGGCTAGACCCCGAGCGGCTGGACCCCTCTCCGATGGAGACCGGGCTCCGCGTCGGCGACGGCGCGAAGCCCGGTGACGGCTTTCACGGGCGGGACGACGGTGCGGGGCATGACCCGATCAGGCCGGGGCGGTCTCCTCCTCGGCCTCGCGCTGCCGCAGCTCGGCTTCGATCGCCTCGACCGACTCGTTGGCCTGGTCGCGGCGGTACTCGCGCACGGAGTAGGCGATCGCGGCGGCCCAGATGAGCGCGATGGTGATGTAGGCGATGGTCTGCACGCCACCGGAGGCGTCGATCCAGTCGCTGCGCAGCAGCGTGCGGACGTTGGTGAGGATGATGACACCGCCGACGGCCGAGCCGAGGATGCGCGGCGGGATGTGGCGCACCAGCCAAGCGGCGATCGGGGCGGCGATCACGCCACCGAGCAGCAGCACGCCGACCCAGGCGAAGTCGATGTTTTCGGAGCCGATGCCGACCAGGAAGCCGAGGCTGGCCGCGATGGCGACGAGAAACTCGCTGGCGTCGATGGAGCCGATCACCTTGCGCGGGGGGATGCGGCCGCTGGCCAGGATGGCCGGGGTGCCGACCGGGCCCCAGCCACCGCCGCCGGTGGCGTCGACGAAGCCGGCGACCAGACCGAGCGGCGCCAAAAAGCGCTTGCGCAACGGCTTGCCCAGATTGCCGCGCGGCAGGCCGAAGGCGGTGAAGCGGATCAGGATGTACACGCCCAGCGTCAGCAGGATGATCGACATGATCGGGGCCGCGACCTCGGTCGACAGGCTGGACAGGAACGTCGCACCGGCGAACGCGCCGACGGCGCCGGGGATACCGATCTTGGCGACGACCTTCCAGTCGATGTTGTCGAAGCGCCAGTGCGAGATGCCGGAAGCCAGCGTGGTGCCGATCTCGGCCAGATGCACGGTGGCCGAAGCGGCCGCCGCGTTGGTTCCGATGGCGAGCAGCAGAGTGGTCGAGGTCACGCCGTAGGCCATGCCCAGGCTGCCGTCGACGAGCTGGGCGAGGAGCCCGACCAGCCCGAGCAGGATGAGTGCGCGCACGACATCCCCCTTCCCATCTTTCCTACTTTGTAAGTTGGAATTATCGTTTATCAGGCTAATAGCTCAGTCAAGTCACGTTTCGAGCACTCATCGTGTTGTCCGGGCGCCACGCAACGTCACCGGAAATGGGGCTGTTGTTAAAAGGCGTCTCACCCGGTACGCGTGAGGCGATATGAGAAAAGTCCCGCTATGGCCTGTTCTGAGTTTGGATCTTCGGGAGTGGTCCCGGACAGATGGCTGGAGGCGGTCGTGGACGGCGACGGGGTGATCGAGCGGGTCTCCTGCGAGCTGTGCGTGCTGGTGGCGCTGAAGAACGCGTTGCGCCGCCGGGAGATCTATGTCAACGGTGCCGCCCGCTGGCGCAATCCCGAAGAGGACCTGCCGGCCGACTTCGAGGACAACCGCGACGTGCACTACGAGAACCTGCGCCAGCCGCTGGACGAACAAGAGTTCATCGCCACCTTGAAGGAGGCGATGCGCACCTCGATGGCCGACTGCGCGGCCGCGATCACTAAGAAGCGCTCCGGCGGCACCAAGGTCACCACCCACCGCGGTGAGCCCCGCTGGGTGGACGCCGACGACCCGGCCCCCGTGCCTGGCACGCATGGTGAGCGACCGCACGATCGACTGGGAGCTGATCGCCCAGCAATACGACCAGATGGTCAACTACGCCACCACCCTCAAGCTGCGCACCGCCGAGACCGAGCAGGTGCTGCGCCGCTTCACCCGCGGGTCCGTCGCTGGGCCCGGCCCTGATCTGACCCCGGGCAGGGCGAGGTACGGGTTGCCGTGTCCTCGCCCTGAGCATTTTGGGCGTTACGGCCTCCACTGCTCCGTCGGCGACACACCCGGCAGCGGCTTGCCGATGAGGGCCAGAGGGAGAAAGAAGCAGACCTGGCCGATGGCCATGATGAGCGTGGCGAGCGCCTTGTCGTCGTACTGCTCGGACGCCCTCGCGTACAGCTCGTCGGGGACGCGCTCGCCGGACGGGTTAGGGGTGAGCACGGATTCGACCAGTTCCAGCGCGATGCGTTCAGCGTCGGTGAAGTAGGGCGCGTCCCTCCAGGAGGCCACGGCGGTGATGCTCTCCTCCGTGGCGCCGGCCTTGCGAAGGTTGCCGGTGTGCAGGACGGTCAGGTACGTGCTGCCGGCGATCTGGCCGGCCCGCAGCTGTAGCAGGCTGATGGTGGTCTGCGGGATCGTGCCGTTCCCGGTCGCCTTGTACAGGGCGCCGCCGATGTCCTTGAGCTCGGGGACGAGCACGGCGGGGTTGGGCAGGCGCGACTCGGTGGTGGTCATGGTGGTGGGTTCCTTTCTGAACGGTGTTTCGCTGCTCTGACGGATCGCATGGGGCGAAGGTGACCGGTGAGGCGGTCTATTTCATCCGGGTGTGCTGCCGAGGGTTTCCGGTGCGGGCTCGCTGTCCCGGTTCGCGGGGCGGGGGCGCAGGAGGAGGACGGCGGTGAGGATCGCGGCCAGGTAGAAGCCGCCCGCGCCGAGCATGCCGGCGGTGTAGCCGCTGGTGAGCGCGTCGTGCAGGGGAGTGCCTGCCGGTTGGCTCGTTGCGGCGGTGACGGCGATGCCGGCCAGGACGGCCAGGCCGAGGGCGCCGCCGATCTGCTGGCTGGTGTTGACCAGACCGGAGGCGATGCCGGAGTCGTGCGGTGCGACGCCCTGCACGCCACCGATGGTGGCCGCGACGAAGCCGATGCCCAGGCCGATACCGCCGGCGAGCTGGGCGGGCAGGAGCACGAGCAGGGGGTTCTGGTCCGGGGTCAGCAGGCTGAACCAGCCCATCGCTGCGGTGGCCACCGCCATCCCGGTCGCCAGCACGATCCGGGTGGAGGTACGGGCCTGCAACCGGGGTCCGATGACGCCGGAGCCGATGCCGATGCCGATGGCGAACGGCAGATAGGCCAGGCCGGTGATCATGGGCGAGTACTGCTTGATCGTCTGCATGTACAGGGTGAGGAAGTAGAAGGTGGCCAGCTGCCCGGCGCCCATGAGCAGCATGACCAGGTTGGCGCCGAGCCTGCCGCGGTCGGCCAGCACTCCTGACGGCAGTATCGGGCTGCGCGCGGTGCGCTGGATGACCAGGAACGCGACGAGCAGCGCGACGGCGACAGCGCCGAAGGTCAGGGTGAGCCCGTCGCCGAGGCCGTGCGAGCCGGCCCGGTTGATCGCGTACACCAGCGAACCGAGGGCGAGCGTCACCGTGGCCGCGCCGGGCAGGTCGAGGCCGCCGCGCTGGCGGGTGCCGGGCATCAGGGCGAATGTTCCGGCAAGGACCAACAGTGCGATGGGGATGTTGACGAACATGATCCAGCGCCAGCCCAGGTACTCGGTGAGCGCACCTCCCAGCAGCAGGCCGGCGACCGAGCCCAGGCCGCCCATGGCGCCGTAGACGCCGAGCGCCTTGTTGCGTTCCGGTCCGGCCGGGAAGGTGTCGGCGAGCAGGGACAGCGCGGCCGGGGCGACGATCGCGGCGCCGACACCCTGCAGGATTCGGGCGGCGATCAGCATGGTTCCGTTGCCGGCCAGGCCGCCCACCAGGGACGCGGCCAGGAAGACGACCAGTCCGGCACGGAACAGCCTGCGCCGGCCGAACAGGTCGCCGGCGCGGCCGCCGGCCAGCAGCAGGCCGCCGAAGGCCAGGGCATAGGCGGTGAGCACCCAGTCCAGATCGGTCTCGGCGATGCCGAGCCCGGTTCCGATGACGGGCAGGCCCACGGTCACGATGGTGCCGTCCATCACCATCAGCAGCTGCGCGGCCGCGATCACCGGCAGCGCGAGGCCGCTTCTCTCGGGATGGGTGGTGTTGATCGAGGTCATGTCGGCTCCTCAGGAGGCGGTGGCGGCACGGTGGAGAGCGGCGGCGAGCCGGTCGTGCTCGGGGTAGGACCAACCGAATCCGAAACGGCGCCGGGTGTAGCCGAAGGCGATGCCGCTGACCGGGTCGGCGAAGGCCTCCGAGCCGGCCGAACCGTCGTGGCCGAACGCGTTGGCGCTGAGGAACGCATATTGCAGGCCCTTGGCCTGGAACCCGAGCGCGTAGTTGCCCTGGTCGCCGCGGACCAGGTCGGCGCCGGTGGAGTGCAACTGGGCGAACTCCGCGACGGTGTCCGGCTTGAGCAGCGGGGGCTGCCCGTCGAGGCCCCAGACGGCCGCCGCGTACAGGCCGGCCAGGCCGCGCGCGCTGCCCACCCCGCCGGCCGACGCCGGACCGTTGGCGCGGACGGCGCGGGTGTTGGCGAAGGCCACCTGGTCCAGCGGCGGCGTGCTGTTGAGCCCGTACCCGATGCCGAGGATGCTGTGCGGGCCCGGCACGTTCGACCAGAATGCGGCCTCCTGCTCCGGCGTGGCCGTCCACCACTGGATCGGCCGGAACCGCTCCTCCTCGGCCTCGGGCAGCCCCAGGAACAGGTCCAGCCCGTACGGAACCCGGATGCGCTCGTCGTACACCTGCTGCAGCGACCGGCCGGTCGCGCGCCGGATCACCTCGTTCACCATGGCGAACGAGACGAACCCGCCGTAGCCGTAGGCGGAACCCGGCCGCCAGTACGGGCGCTGCGCGGTGAGGCGGCGCGCGATCACCGCGTCGTCGGCCAGTTCGGCCGCCGACAGCCCGTCGTCGACGCCGATGACGCCGGAGCGGTGGGTGAGCACGTCCCGCAGCGTGATCGTGTCCTTGCCGGCGGCGGCGAACTCCGGCCAGTGCCGGGCCACCGGCTCATCCAGATCGAGGACGCCCTCCTGGACCAGCAGCGCCGCCACCAGCGTCGCGGCGCCCTTCGTGGAGGAGTAGACGCCGGTCAGCGTGTCGCCGCTCACCTCGTCCCCGGCCCACAGGTCCACCACCGGCCGGCCGTGCGCGTAGGCCGTCAGCTGCGCGCCCACCTGGCCGTCCTGCTCGGCCACCACCGCGGCAAACTCCTCGCGCACCTGCTCGAAGCCGTCCGCGACCGTTCCGTGGACATCCATCCTGCTCATCGTCGGCAACCCTTTGTGAGTGAGTGTCGGTCGCCGGCATGACGGATGATCCGCAGGAAAGGTGACCGGGTGCGTTCGCGGTCACCTCTCACTGGTTTGATGCGTCAGGGGTATGACGTGGCTGAGCTGAGAGGAAGACGACCGTGACGCCCCATGATTTTCTGGCCGACCAGTTCCAGGGGCACCGTCCCCATCTGAAGGCGGTCGCCTACCGCATGCTCGGCTCACTCACCGAGGCCGAGGACGCGGTCCAGGAGGCATGGCTGCGGCTGGCACGCTCGGACTCCGGTGACATCGACAACCTCGGTGGCTGGCTGACCACCGTGGTCGGCCGGGTCTGCCTGGACATGCTCCGCATCCGCAAGTCCCGGCGCGAGGAGTCACTGGAGGACCGCCTGCCCGATCCGGTGATCAGCCGTGCGGATGCCGCCGACCCGGAGCAGGAAGTGCTGCTGGCCGACTCGGTGGGCCTGGCGCTGCTGGTCGTGCTGGAGTCCCTGACCCCGGCCGAACGGCTGGCGTTCGTGCTCCATGACATGTTCGGCCTGCCGTTCGAGCAGATCGCGCCCATCGTGGACCGCACCCCCGCGACTGCCAAGAAGCTCGCCAGCCGCGCCCGCCAGCGCGTCCGCGGCGCAGCCCCGAACCCCGACCCCGACCTGGCCGATCAGCGCCGGGTGGTGGACGCGTTCCTGACCGCCGCGCGCGGCGGCGACTTCGCCGCGCTGGTGTCCATCCTCGACCCCGACGTGGTGCTGCGCGCCGACGGCGGGATGCTCACCGGTGGCATGAAGGTCATCCGTGGCGCCGCGGCCGTGGCCGGACAGCTCGCCACCTTCCAGCGCATGGCTTCCAGCGCCGCCACCCACCCGGCGCTCGTCAACGGCCTCGCCGGCCTGGTCAACACCATCGACGGCCAGCTGATCTCCGTCATGAGCTTCACCATCTCCGAGGGCAAGATCGCCACGATCGATATCCTGTCCGACCCCGACCGGCTGGCCCAGCTCGACCTCACCCGTCTGGAGCCGTGAAACCTGACCCGGTTGACACCCCATCACCGACGCGCACCGCATCACCGGTGAGGGGTGTCACTGGGCATGAGAGCGCCCTCTGGCCTCCGAGGAGGATGAGTGCAGAAATTAGCGGTCGCGATCCGTGCGCTGGTGACCGAACTCGGCGAGCACTCCGCCCTGGCCGAGTTGGAGGGCGAGGCCGACGCCGACCGCGTCGCGGCCTGGTTCGCCGACCGCTGGGGAGGTGCAGCAGCCGCCACCGTCAACGTCCGTCTGGACGCGCTCGGCTCCGCCTGCGCTTGGTGGCGTGACCAGGGCTGGCTGACCGGCGACCGGCGGGCCCGGGGGTCTTCTCCCGAACCGCGGCTGGAACGGCTCGCGCAGCGGGTCGCCACCGGCCGGAAGGTCATGTCGGTCACGGGCGGTGCGGGCGGTCGTGGCGGGGGTCCCTCCTGGTCTTGAGCTTGTCCAGCTGATGGATCATGTCCTCGCGGACCTCGATGAGCGCGGTGGGCAGATCCTCCTCGGTCGAGGTGGCCACCAGCGGCTCGACCCCGGCGAGCCGGCATTCGAGGGTCGCCTTCTGCTCCGCCCCGCCGCGGTTCTTGACGCTCAGTCGCAGGTCCACCGAGTCGGCGGGATACGAGCGCAGCCGTTTCCCCAGTGCCGTGAACCGTTCGACGATCTCGGGGCGCTCATCCTCGGCGAATCCCGTGCCGAGGATGAGCCGCTCGCCGATGATGTCCGCCTGCTCGCCACCCGTGTCCGTCATGGCCCCACCTCTCCACCGAATGTATTCGTCACATTACATTCGGCGACGGCACCGGAGGTGACCGCCCACCTGGGGGATCCGGCGGCCTGGCCCGAGTGCGGACCTGTTCCCCGCTGCGCATATGCTTCGCATGGCCGATTCCAGGGATTCAGCAGAACTTAAAAGGAGAAACCGACCGTGTACAAGGAGACCGCAATCGAGTTCGTGGTGTGGCTGATTCCTGTCGCCGTGCTGCTCGGTCTGGCCTTCATGATCACCAAGACCTGACTGGAACCCGGCCGAAGGCCCACCGGCGAGGTCAGGACGTAGATCGTGCGCCCCTCCGTCGTTCCGTGGAACCGCCGTACCCGCGCCCTCGTCCCGCCGCGCAGTCGCAGGCCGGCCGGGGCGAGCCGGTGGACGCAGGGTGCCCATCCCGCCCGGGGCGGCTCGATGTTCAGTGTTCGGCGAGGACGATCACCGAGTCGCCGGGGCCGAGGCGGAGGATGCGCGACTTGTCCGGGTTGAGGACGACCCCGAAGTGGGGGGCCTCGTTCACCTGGTCCACCAGCCGGTAGCCGATCGCGCTCTCGCCCCGGCGGCGGGCGGACTCGATCACCGAGGCGAAGGTGATCGGCACCCCGGCCCGGACGTAGTCACCGGCCGGACGGGGGTAGATCTCCGAACCGCGGGAGTCGAAGAGGTAGCCGAACACCTCGGCCAGATGCTGGTTCTCGGTGAGCTGCGCCAGGAGCAGGCCGATGACCGTGTCACTGATCACGATGTCGTCGGCCCGGGTGACCTCGGCCAGGGCGCGGTTGCTCTCGTCGTGCATCTCGCTGACGATGGAGTATCGCTCGCCGAGTGAGGTCTGCATGTCGCGGAGCTGGAGCAGGGTCATCAGCGTCCGGGTGTCGGCGTGGCCGGCGGGGTGGCGGTCATCGGAGAGCACGACCACGTGCTGGTAGACCCCCAGCCCCAAGGCCTCCAGCGCGTAGCGGTCGGTGGTCTCGCAGCCCTTGACGTTCACCGTGAGGTTGACCAGGCCCTCGAAGCCGGTCGCGGCGTCGGGGTGGTCGGAGGCGATGTCCAGGACGGAGCCGGGGGCGACGTAGCCGTCGAGGCACCGGATGATGTGGCGGCCCCGGCCGTTCCAGTTGAGGATCAGGGTCCGCTCCGGGCCGGGCCTCTCGGGCTCGACCGAGACGATCGCCTCCTCCTGGGCCTGCGGCATGCCGTCGGCCAGGTGGATCATCGAGTCGTCCTGGGCGATCACGATGACCTCGTCCGCCGCGTCGATCACGGTGTCCATCGCGGGGTTCAGCATGACGCGGCCGTCCCGGCGCAGGCCGATGACCGTGGCGGTCTGGTAGGCCGGGAGCGCCTCGCCGTACGTCAGGCCGGCCAGGTTCGCGTCGGAGCGCAGGTAGATCTCGCCGCCGGAGAAGTTGAGCAGGTCCATGCAGACCACGGACGTGCCCGACTGGCGCGACGACTGCACGATGAGCCGGGAGGCGGTGTCGTCGGAGTCGACGAGGTGGACCTCCGGGCCGCCCGCCAGCCGGGCGGCGCCCATGTTCGTGGTGCTCGCGATGGCGGCCACCACCGGCGGGCGGTCGCCCTCGCACTTGGCCAGGGCGAGCAGCGTCTTGATGACGTGCGCGTCGGGGTCGTCGCCCTGGGGGGACAGCACGACCACCGAGCGGGCCGCGCCGAGGTTCATCAGGTCGAGGTCGGCCGGCTCGGTGGGCCGCCCGGTCCGGCAGACCAGCTTGGTCCTGCCGGTCTCCCCCACGTGCTGACGGAGATCGTCGTCCATGGCGAGCTTGTCCCTGTCGGCCAGGATCGCGATGACCGACCCCCGCTCGCTGGCGTGTGCCTGGACCAGCTCGGTGATGATCGTGAAAACCTGGTCCGACCAGCCCAGGATCACGATGTGCCCGGTCTCGATGACCCGCGACCTGCCCTTGCGCAGCCGCTCGAACTTGGTCATGAGCCCGTTGGCGAGCACCCCGACCAGCGCGCTCACGATGAAGATCCCGCCCAGCGACGCGGCGAACATCAGCGCGATGAACGGCGCGCTCCCGGTGTCGCCGGCGACCTTGCCGGGGCTCAGCGTGCGCATGAGCGTGGCCCACAGCATGCCGGCGAAGCCGTCGTGCTCGGCCGCCTCCGCCGGGGTCAGCCACAGGCTCAGCAGGGTGACCAGCAGGATCAATCCGAGGGAGATCAGGCCGAGCCAGCCGATCAGGGCCACGGTGCCTTTCGACATGGCCGTGTCGAACCAGTAGCGCACCCGTTCGCGGACCGTAGCCCTGGACACCGAATACCTCCCCGTGGGTAAACGCCCGACCAACAACGATCGCACAAAACTGGCAGGTCGCTCTGGTGTTCGCAAATCCGCGAAACATGGTGCCCCAGACCGGAATCCGGCGACCGGATCCCCGCTGCGGGGGACCGCCGCCGGCGTGATTCACCCCATAGAACCGGGCTCACAGGTAGGGATTGATACCTTTTATCGGCGAAAGACCATTGTCACTGAGTGGTGATCTCCCCTTTAATCGGATCTTGCAGAAGATCGGATGAGGGGCCATGAGTGACGAACATCGCCGGGCACAGACCGCGATACAGGCCATTCTCCGGCTCACCAACCTGTTGATGGCCGGCAAACGCGTGGCCGTCATCGGCCGTGAGCCGGAGCTGGCCGACCGCCTGCGGGCGATGGGCGCGCAGACCCTCGTCACCGACCCGGCCGCGGCTCTCGACGGCCACCGGGTCCTGCCCGAGAACGAGGCGGTGGCGATCGCCGACCTGGTGGTCGGGGCGGCCGAGGCACACCTGCCCTTCCTGCGGGACGGGGCGATCCTCATCCGCAGGAATATCCAAAAAATGCCGGGAAAGACCGATGCGCTCAAGGCGCCGGTGACACCTGGACGACTCTCCCTTACCTCTGATCCGGGTGATGTGACCGGAAAGTCCGATGGGCTCAAAGTGCCGGTGACAACCGGACGGCTCTCCACGACACCTGATCCGGGTGATTCACCGGGAGAATCCGCGTCGCCGGAGAAGCCGGGTCTTTTCGCGGGTATGCCCGGGGTACGGGTCCGCGACGGTGTCACCGGCTACCGCCTCGAAACCGGCCACCAGGTGTTCGTGCTGGACCTGGCGTGCTGACCGAGATCAGGGACGCCACGCTCCAGGCGCGCGGCCGGGAGCGGATCGCCTGGGCACGGCGCTTCATGCCGGTGCTCGGCGCCGTCGCCGGGGAGCTCGACCTGACCGGGCGCAGGGTCGGCCTGGTGCTCGTGCTGGAGCCCAAGACCGCGAACCTGGCCCTGGCGCTCCGGGACGCCGGGGCGGACGTGGTGGTGACCTGCCCGGCGGGCGAGACCGACGACGAGACGGCGGCGGCCCTGGCGGCCGAGGGCGTCTCCGTCCTCGCCCGCTCGGACGCCTCGCCCGAGCAGGACCGCGACTTCGCGCTGCGCATGCTCCGCCGCCGGCCGGACGTGCTGGTCGACGACGGCTCCAGGGTCGTACGGCTGGCCCACGCCGCAGGTCTGCTGGACGGGCTGATCGGCGCGGCCGAGGAGACGACCAGCGGCCTTCGCCCGCTCCGGGTCATGGCCGACCGGGGCGAGCTGCGGATTCCGGTGCTGGCCGTCAACGACGCCCGCTCGAAATACCTGTTCGACAACGTGCACGGCACCGGCCAGTCTTGCGTGATGGCCGCTCTGGACCTGACCGGTCTCCAGCTCGCCGGGACCGTCTGCGTGGTGGCCGGCTACGGATACGTCGGCCAGGGCGTGGCCCGCTACGCCAGGGCGCTCGGCGCCCGGGTGATCGTGACCGAGGTGGAGCCGTTCGCGGCGCTGCGCGCTCACCACGAGGGGTTCGAGGTCCGCCCGCTCCTCGACGCCTGCCCGGAGGCCGGCCTGGTTTTCTCCGCGACCGGTGTGGCACACACGATCACCCGTGAGCACCTGCGCACCATGAGTCCCGGTGCCGTGGTGGCCGTCGCCGGAGGCGTGCCCGAGGAGGTCGAGACCGGCGACGTGCCGCCAGGCGTCACCGTGCTGGCCGAGGGGGAGTGTGTGAACTGCGCGGCGGCCGAGGGCAACCCGATCGAGATCATGGATCTCTCGCTGTCGGTGCAGGCGCTCGCCGTGGACCACCTGGTGACCCACGGTCCGGCGATGACGCCCGCCGTCCATCTCATGCCCGGCGAGCTGGACGAGCGGGTCGCCCGGCTCAAACTGAACGCGCTGGGAGTCGGCCTCGACACGCCGTCCGCCCTGCAGCGCGCGTTCCTGGAAAGAGGCTTGTGATCATCGAGCTGCGGTCCGCCTCGGTCCGCTACCAGACCACCGGCCGGCAGGTGCTCTCCGGAGTCGATCTCGCCGTGGGCCCCGGCGACCTCGCACTGGTCAGCGGGCCCTCCGGTGGGGGCAAGAGCACCCTGCTCCGGCTGCTCAACGGGCTCATCCCGCACGCCTACCGGGCTGAGGTGACCGGTGAGATCATGGTCGGCGGGCGGCCGGTGGCCGAACAGAGCATCAGGCAGCTGTCCACCACCGTCGGCACCCTCCTCCAGGATCCGCACAAGCAGATCGTCGGCACCACCGTCGACACCGAGCTGGCCTTCGGCCCGGAGAACCTGGGGCTGCCCAGAGCCGAGATCCGCCACCGGATCGCGGAGGTGACCGAGCGGGTGGGCATCCGGCACCTCATGGGCCGGCCCACCGCCGAGCTGAGCGGCGGCGAGCTGCAGATGGTCGCCTTCGCCGGGGTGCTGGTGATGCGGCCCCAGGTCGTCCTGGTGGACGAGCCGCTGGCCAACCTCGACCTGGAGGCGAGCCTGCGGCTGATGCGCGAGCTGCGCCGGTTCGTCGACGAGGGCGGAGCCGCCGTGGTCGTCGAGCACCGGGTCGAGGAGATCCTGGAGTTCGAGCCCACCCGGGTCCTCTACCTGGAGGACGGGCGGAGCAGCTACACGGGCGACGTGACCGGGTTCCTGGCGTCCGCGCCGGTGGACCATGTGAAGCTGCCCTTCGGGACGCTGGTGGCGCGGGCCGCCGAGCTGCCCGCCGTACCGGACGGCCCGCGCCGCGACCGGACCTCCGGGCCGCTCGCCGCACCGGACGGGCCGCGCCACGTGCCGACGGAGGCCGCGCCCCGGCTGGACTACCGGGGGGTCGCGCTGGGATACGGCGGCAGGGCCGTGCTGGACGGCGTGGACCTGACGTTCGGGACCCACGAACGGGTCGCGGTCCTCGGGCGCAACGGGGCGGGGAAGTCCACCCTGCTGCGCGCCGCCGTACGGCTCCTCGAACCGCTGCGCGGCGCCGTCCACGTGGACGGCGCGCCGGTCACCGAGCGCTCGACCCTGGATCTGGCGACCACCTTCGGATACGTCTTCCAGAACCCCGGCCAGGCGCTGTTCTGCGCGACGGTCGGCGACGAGCTGGCCTTCGGCCCGCGCAACCTCGGCTGGCCGGACGAGGAGATCCGGCGGGTCTCGGAGGAGGCGCTGCGCGCGATGCTCCTCGACGGCGAGACCGACGTCATGGACCGTTCGCCGCGCACGCTCTCCTTCGGCCAGCAGCGCCGCCTCACCGTCGCGCTGGCCCTGGCCATGCGGCCCCGCACGCTCATCCTCGACGAGCCCACCGCGGGCCAGGACCTGCACACCACCACGCGGTTCATGACCCAGGTCCTGGCCGCCACCGAGAGCGTCTACTTCATCACCCACGACGTCGACCTGGCGCTGACCTCAGCCGACCGGATCGTCGTCGTCGACGGAGGCCGCGTCGTCGCCGACGCCGCCCCCGCCGAACTGGCCCGCGACGCGGACATCTGGTCCCGCGCCGGGCTCCGCCAGACCAGCCTGGTCCGGGCCATCCGTGACCATGTCCAGGACGCGCGGGGGATTCCCCATCCGTTCGACCTCGCGCGCCTCATCCCCCACCCGGAAGGAACATCCCCTTCATGAGTACTGAGGCATTCTCCCCACGCCACTCCCCGTGGGCGATCAGCTCCAGGACGGTCGTGTTCGGTGCCGTCGGTGCGGCGCTCTACGCGGTGCTCGGCCTGTTCAGCTTCCTCATCCCCGGCACGCAGAGCGTCGCCGTACGGCCCGCCTTCGCGCTGGTGCCGTTCTTCGGCAAGCGGTTCGGCGTCATCACCGGCTTCTTCGTCGGCTTCGTCGGGAACGTCATCATCGACCTCATCCAGGGAGCCGGCCTGCTCTGGTGGAACTGGAGCGTGGCCAACGGCCTGGTCGGCGCGGCCGCCGCGCTGATCTTCGCCGCGATCCCGCCGATCGCCAACGAGGCCGCCCGGCTCGTGGTCACGGCCCTCGGCGCGCTCCTCGCCACCGCGATCGGCCTGCTGTTCGTGGTCACCGACATCTGGGTCCAGCAGGGCGTCGACTTCTCCGCGTTCATCTACGTGAACTACCTCCCGGCGCTGCTGGCCAACGGCATCGCGGTGGTCATCCTCGTGCCGGCGCTGGACGCCGCCTGGGAGCCGCTCGCCAAGCGCGCGGGGCTGTAAGCAGCCGATGGACGTAACGCCACGTTATCTGGGCGCGGGTTCCTTCCTCGCGCGACGTGACCCGCGCGTGCTCCTGCTGGTCCCCGTGCTCTATTTCGTGGCGGTGGTGAACGTCGCGGACCTCCGCGGCATCCTCGTGTGCGCCGCGGTCGCCCTGGTGTACTACCGCGCCGCGGGCATCCCGTGGCGCGGGGTCAGGGCCAACTGGATCTTCATGCTGACCTTCACCACGCTGCTGGTGGTGGTGAACAGCGTCTTCACCTCGGCCGACACCCGTACGGGGACCGGGGAGACGCTGTTCACCATGCCGTTCTTCGGGACGGACGTCACCTGGGTCACCCTGTCGTACGCGATCACCCTGCTGGTCCGCTACGCCTCCCTGGCCATGGTCAGCTTCCCGGTGGCCTTCAACATCGCCCCGTCCGATCTCGGCGTCGCCCTCGCCCGGCTCCGCCTGTCACAGCGGCTCGCCTACGGTGTGGACCTGACGTTCCGGTTCCTGCCGTCCACGGTCGCCTCGGTGCGCGAGACCATCGACGCCCAGCGGGTCCGCGGCTACGAGCACAGCCGCAGCCGCAACCCCGTCAAGAAACTCGCCTCGATGAAACCCGTCGTCATCCCCGTGACGGTGAACGCGCTGATCGACGCCGAGGACACCGCCAACGCCATGGACCTGCGCGGTTTCGGCGCCAAGCACCGCACCTGGATGCGCGAGCTCGGTTTCGGCCGCACCGACTACCTGGTCCTGGGCGCGTTCCTGGTGCTCACCGTGGCGATGACCGCCGCCAAGGTCTTCGGGCCGTTCGGCGAGGTGTGGACACCGTGACGTACCGCCCCGGTCCCGCCGGAGAGCCGGCCGTCGCGACCCGTTCCGGGGAGCCGAACGCCGTGACCCGTCCCGGAGAACCAGCCGTCGTGACCCGTTCCGGACAGTCGGCCGTCGCGACCCGTCCCGGAGAACCGAACGCCGTGACCCGTTCGGGGGCGCCGGCCGTCGTGGTCCACTCCGCGCCGCTGGTCCTGCCGGTCAGCGGGCCCCCGCTCCACGACGGCGCCCTGGCCGTACGGCACGGCCGGGTCGCCGCCCTCGGCCCGCGCGCCGAGCTCCTGGCCGGGTGGCCGGACGCGGAGGAGACCCGCTGGGACGGCATGATCGTCTCCGGGCTGGTCAACGCCCACACCCACCTGCAGTACACGCACATGGCCGAGGTCGGGCAGCGCCGCTACGCCTCCTTCGAGGAGTGGTCCACCGCCTTCGACGAGGTCTACTTCGGCTCCCCGGTCGACTGGGCGGCCAGTGCCCGCGACGGCGCCCTGCAGGCGCTGCGCTCGGGGACCACCGCCGCCGCCGACGTCGTCACCGACCCGGTGGCGGCCGGTGCGCTGCGGGACGCGGGCCTGGGCGGCCTGCCGTACCTGGAGGCTCTCGGCGACACCGACGCGAGCTGGGCCGCGTCGGGGCGGGAGCGGTTCGCGGGCCTGCTCGACGAGGCGGGAGCGCCGATGGGCGTCTCCCCGCACGCGCCGTACACGCTCGACACCGGGGCGCTGCGCGACATGGCCGCGCTGGCCCGATCCCGGGGGCTGCGCCTGCACATCCACCTCGCCGAGGGCGCGCACGAACGGGAGTACACCGTCTCGGGCACCGGGCCGCTGGCCCGGATGGTCCGGGGGCTGGGGTTCGACTTCGCCATCCTGCGGGAGGGCGGCACCGGTCTCGGCCCCGCCGCGTTCCTGGACGGGCTCGGTGTGCTCGGGCCGGACTGCCACGTCGCGCACGGCACCCACCTGGACGCCGCCGACCGCGCCCTGCTGCGCGCACGCGGCACCGTCGTCGCGCTCTGCCCCCGCTCCAACCTGACGGTCGGTGTGGAAGGGCCCGACGTGGCCGCGCTGCTCGCCGAGGGCAACCCCATCGCGGTCGGCACCGACTCGCTCTCCTCCTCGCCGTCCCTGGACGTGCTGGCCGACGTCGCGCTGCTCCGCGACCTCGCGGTACGGCAGGGCTACCGGGCCGCCGACCTGGACCGGCGGCTGGTCGAGGCCGCCACCCTGGGCGGGGCCCGCGCCCTGGGCGTCCCCGGGGGACTCACCCCCGGCGGACCGGCCGACTTCGCGGTCTTCGACGTCTCGGTGGGGGCGGAGCCGTACCGGATCCTGATCGAGGAGGGGCCGGGGCGCTGCGTCGCGACGGTGATCGGAGGGGTGTTGACCTGGGATCGCCGGACAGCGGCCGTTCCTGGGTGTTAATCTCCGATCTTTCGTGCTATTTGTCTATATTTCGGACAACAATATTGCAGGCATGGAGTCATGGCATCCCGGACCATTCGCTTCAAGCTGTACGCGCTCCTCAGCCTCCCCATCGTGGCGCTCGTCGCGCTCTGGACGTTCCTCACCGGATACGTCGTAGGGGACTTCTTCGAGCTGCGTGCGGCCACCACGCTGTACGAGCGGGTGTCGGCGCCCGCCGCCGCGCTGGTCGCCGAGGTGCAGAACGAGCGCAAGCTCTCGGCCGTCGCGCTGAGCAAGGCCACCTCCCAGCCTGATGACCTGACCCAGGTCCGGGGACTGACCGACAAGGCGGTCGCCGCCTTCCGCGCGCAGGCCACCTCGCGGCAGGCGACCACGGGCACCGCCCCGGAACTGGTCACCGCGGTCAACCGGGTCCTCACCGAGACCGACGCGCTGCGCTCCATCCGCAGGAAGGTCGACGGGCGCACGGCCGACCGGCTGCAGACCGTGCAGGCGTTCAGCAAGATCACCGACGCGGTCCACCGGCTCCAGGACCAGGTCGTCACCGTCTCGGAGATCCAGCTCTACCAGCAGGCCGTGGGGCTCCAGCGGATCACCCACGCGCACGACCTGCTGTCCAGGGAGGACGCGCTGATCTCCGGCGCCACCGTCGCGGGCCGGCTGACCCACGACGAGTACGAGGCGATGGAGGTGCTCGCGCCGAACCGGCGGATGCTGCTCACCGAGGGCGCCGCCACGCTGGACAACGAACTGCGCGGCCCGCTGAACTCGGTCACCAACTCCCTCGCCTACCGGGGACTGGTCACCCTGGAGCTCGACATCGTCGACAAGTCGGAGCTCCCCCGGGACCGGGAAGCCTGGCGTGCCCTCGCCGGCTCCTTCGACCTGACCATGGACCGCTTCCTGACCAGCCGGGCCGAACTGCTGAACAGCCGCGCCGACGACGCCGCGGGCGGCATCATCATGAAGATCGTCCTCGCCGGCGGCCTCGGTCTCGCCGCCATCCTGGGGGCGGTGATCCTCTCCGCCCGGCTCGGCCGGGGGCTCTCGAAGGAGCTGGGCGACCTCCGCCTGGCCGCCCTCGACCTGGCCGAGGTACGGCTGCCGCAGGTCGTCGAGCGGCTCCGCAAGGGCGAGACCGTGGATGTGGAGACCGAGGCGCCGCCGATCCCCACGACCGGCACCACCATGGAGATCACCGACGTCGGCCGGGCGTTCTCCACCGTGCAGCGCACGGCCGTCCAGGCCGCGGTGGGCGAGGCCCGGCTGCGCCAGGGGTTCAGCCGGGTCTTCCGCAACCTGGCCCGCCGCAACCAGTCACTGGTCCACCGCCAGCTCTCCCAGCTCGACTCCATGCAGCGCAAGACCCACGATCCGTGCGCGCTGGAGGACCTCTACCGGCTCGACCACCTCACCACCCGCATGCGGCGGCAGTCGGAGGGCCTGGTCATCCTCTCCGGCGCCACCGCCGGCCGCACCTGGCGCAACCCCGTCCCCCTCGTGGACGTGATCCGCGCGGCCGTGGCCGAGGTCGAGGACTACCAGCGGATCACCGTCCCGCCGCTGCCCGAGGCCTGGCTGACCGGCTCCGCCACCGCCGACGTCACCCACCTGCTGGCCGAACTGCTGGAGAACGCGACCTCCTTCTCGCCGCCGACCACTCCGGTGCGGGTGCGGGGGGAGATCGTCGGGCGGGGCTTCGTGATCGAGATCGAGGACCGGGGCCTCGGCATGCAGGAGATCGAGCGTGAGGCGGTCAACGGCCGCCTGGCCACCCCGCCCGAGTTCGACGTGGCCGACAGCGAGCAGCTCGGCCTGTTCGTGGTGAGTCAGCTCGCCGCCCGCCACGGCATCAAGGTCACCCTGAACCGCTCACCCTTCGGCGGGACCACGGCGGTCGTGCTCATCCCGCAGGGCGTGCTCGCCGGGCCCGAGCAGCGGGAGAGGTCCGCTGTACGCGCTCTCGAATAGCCGGTGCGGCAGCAGGATCAAATTCATGTAGAAATAAGCTGGTATGTCTAATTTATTTCTTATTTATGCATGTCTTCTTGGCTTTACTTAAGCATAAGCGCTTAGCGGTGTTTTTTGTGATTATTCGTCCGGCATTCTTGGGGGCGTCGGTACTCATGGAGACGAATTTCGTCTTCTCGAAATCGGAGGATCACATGGGAACGAAGACTGTCGCGTCGCTTGCCGCAGCCGCGATCGGAACAGCTCTCTTCGCCGGAACGCTCGTGGCGGGCCCGGCGGCCGCGCTCACCACCACGGCGGCGGACCCGGACCACGGTTCCGGTGCGTCCAGCTGGCAGTCAGGCCCCGGATTCCACGGCCGCGACGGCTGGGTGAAGAGCTTCATCGCCAAGGACGCGGAGCAGGAGGAAGAGGAGCGGAACGACGGAAGCGACAACAACGGAGACTGAGCCGAGGCCGGACCGCCCAGGATCACGCACGGATATGGCGAGTTTTAATTCCGCTCTCGGGTGGTCCGGAGAACCCCGGGCCGGTAAAAGGTGGAGATGTCTTCCGCTGCCTCTCACCCAGGTGAGAACAGGCGGGCGATCCACCGTGGTCGCGCGTCCGTTCCCCCGGAGGAACGGGCGCGCAACCGTCTCGCGTCCGCCGCGGAACCTGATGTCTTCGGGCCGAGAGGGCCTCCGGGTCTCCGGGTTTCCGGCAGGTCTCCGTGGCGCTGCCCGGGAAGGGGAAGAGGCTCCGCCGGTCAGGGCAGTTTCGTCCACGGCCCGGGGGCGTGGTCGTCCTTCGGGACCCAGAGTGTCGGTTGGAGTTCACGCAGCTTCGGCGCCGCGTCGGCGTCCCAGGGGAACCGGCCGTCGGCGTCGGGCCACACGATCTCCATGAAGGACAGCGGCGGCTCCTGGTAGAAGTGCAGCGCCATACCGAACAGCGATCGGTACCAGCTCGGGTCGACGGCCCTCGCGACGACCGAGTAGTTTCTGATGACGTCGTCCCGTTCCTGGCCGTCGACGAGATGGTGACCGGCCGCGATCCCGTCGGCGAGGGTGTTCAGGCAGTTCTTCATCACGTCCACCCGGAGTCCGAACATCGCCGCCTCGGGTGAGCGGAACGTGTGCCACAGCCCGACGGTGAACGCCCACCCCGGCCCGTCCTCGTCCTCCGGGACCATGATGACGCCCCAACCGCGTTCCCGGACGTGCCGCATCGTGCTGCGGTCGATCTCGTCGAGCTCCACGTCCCGTTCAACGCACAGGAGACAGTGGCATACAAGCTGGTCGAACATGGTGCCGAGCGTAGTACTCCCCATGTGAAGGGACCGTCAGATGTAGCGCCGCCGCCGATATCCGCCCTGTCGCATCAGGCGACGGTATCCGAATCACCGTGGAACCGAAACGCGATTACCGAGCGGCCGTGCCGTACTCCTCCCAGCGGGCCGGACTTCTCCGCGCGGGCGAGGCGGTGAGTCGTGCGGGAGCGGTCATCGGGCTCCGGCCCGTAAGTTGTGTGAGAGCTGTTACCGGGCTCTAGTCGTGAGAGGTGCGGGAGCGGCCACCCGGCTCCGGTCATGAGGTGGGGGACCGGTCGTCGGTCCGGATGCCGGATCGGGCTCCCCGGCAAGCCTGCCGAGGAGCCCGTAACTTTTTCGGGGAGCTCGTAACAACGGAGACACCCGGACCATTTCCCGGTGTCAGAAGAACACATCCGGGACAGAGGGGGCGAGGCGGTGACGGACGATTCGCAGCGCTTCACCAGCATGTACGACGAGTGCCGGCAGCGCGTCTGGGCCTATGTGGTCAGCCGCGCGGGACGGCAGGTGGCGGACGAGGTGGTGAGCGAGACGTTCGCGATCGCCTGGCGGCGGCTGGACGACGTACCGGATCCGGCTCTGCCGTGGCTTCTCGGGGTGGCCCGCAACGTGCTGCGCGACAACATCCGGGCGGAGGTCCGCCGGGAAGCGCTCAGCGCCGAGCTGCGGGCCTGGACCGAGGGCGACGTCGCCGAGCAGGTCACGGAACGGCTCAGCGTGCTCGACGCGCTGACCGGGCTGCCCGAGGACGACAGGGAGATCCTGATCCTGACCGCCTGGCAGGGACTCTCCCCCCGCCAGGCGGCCCATGTCATCGGCTGCTCTCCGGCCACCTTCCGCGTACGGCTGCACCGTGCGCGCAAGCGGCTCAAGCAGGAGATGGAGACCGCCGCATCCCCCCGGATCCGGGTGAGGAACCTCAGCGAGGAGATGTCATGAACCCCATCGATCAGCTGCGGGCCGCCCGCCCCGCGCACCTGGGTGACACCCCGGTCGACCAGAGCACCAGGACCGCCGAGCTCTCCCGCGCCATGGCCCAGCCCCGGCCGGTGCCGGCCAGGCGCAGGACCGTACGCCCGGTGTGGGGCTTCGGCCTCGCCGGTGCCGCCGCGGCCGTGACCGCGGTCGCCGTCGCGGTCTCCGGAACCGGCGGTACGGCGCCACGCGCGCCCTCCGCCCAGGTGGTCTCGAGCCAGACGGCCCCCGCCCAGGAGATCCGGCTCTCCGCGCAGGCCGTACTGCTCGCCGCCGCCCACAGCGCGGCCCGCCAGCCGGACACGGCCGGCGCCTACTGGCACACCGTGTCCGTGAGCCGGAACCTGTTCAAGGCCGCCGACGCGGACTACACCGTCGTGAACCGGGAGCGGAACGAGAGCTGGACGCCGTCGGCGACCGGCGGGGAGCAGCGGAGCCGGACCCAGCCGCTCGGCGCGGAGCCCGCGAGCCCGGAGGACGAGACGGCCTGGAAGCAGGCCGGGTCCCCGGCCGGGATCTCCGTCACGGTGCCCGGCAAGCGGGGCGCCAAGCTCGTTCTGCCGACCGGGCAGGGCGCCGCACAGGACGGCCACGCCTCCCTGGTCGACGGGGACAAGGTGTTCTGGCTGGGCCGCAACGTCACCATGAAGGACCTGCACGACCTGCCGTCGGACCCGGACAAGCTGAAGGCCTGGCTGCTGCGCTCGTACGACGGGCACGACACCGAGTCGGACGCCCCGATGGCGTCGGACGCCTGGCTGTTCGCCGTCACGGTCGGGCTGTTCACCGACATGCCGGTCACCCCGGAGGTGCGCGGCGCCGCCTTCCAGATGCTCGCCGGTCTCAAGACCATCAAGGTCGTCCGTGACGTCACCGACGCGGAGGGCCGCACCGGCACCGCGGTGGCGATCGAGGGACAGGCCAAGCTGAACGCGACCGCCAAGGACGACGGCGGGATCCTGCAGACGCGCCTGGTCTTCGACGAGACGACCGGGCAGGCGCTGGCCAGGGAGAGCGTCGTCGTACGGCCGGGCGGCCGGGTGGCCGGATTCGCGCCGGGCACCGTGTGGAGCTCCGAGTCCGTCCTCGAAGCCGGCTGGACCGACGCCGAGCCCACCGCCTGACCTGCTCCGGGCTCGCCGTGCTCCCGCAGCGCACGGCGAGCCCGGAGCCCACCACCTGCCTCTGGGCTCGCCGTGCTCCCGCAGCGCACGGCGAGTCCGGTCCGGGGCCCGCCCCCGGACCGGTGCGTCATGCCGGCACCGTTCGCCGGGCGGCGCGCTCCAGGCCCCCCGGGTTCAGCCGGCCGTGTCGAGCCGCCCGCGGTGCTCGTCGGTCAGGACCAGCGCGACCCCGGCGAGGGCCTCGTCCAACTGGGCCGCGTCGCTGACCCCGACGATCGAGGTGACCGCCGGGTCGCCGCCGGCCAGCCAGGCGAGCACCACCTGGTTGGGGGAGACGCCCAGCTCCCCGGCCACCTCGGTGAGCACGGCCATCCGCCGGGTGGTGGCCGGATGCCGGTACGCCTCGGGCAACGGACGGTCCGCGCGGGTGTAGGCGCCGTTCAACAGCGCGGTGTAGGCCCACAGGGTCAGCTCCGGGTCGCTGTGCACGTAGTCGACGACCTCGTCGGTGGCCCAGCCGAACCGGTGGTCATGGCCGGGCACCGGGGTGTCGGGGCGCGGCTTCAGGTAGGAGTGGCGCAGTTGCAGCGCGGTGTATCCGGCCCAGCCGTTGCTCCGGGCGATCTGCCGGGCGCGTTCCACCCGCCATGTCGGATGGTTCGAGCAACCCAGCCGGCCGACGGTGCCGGAACCGGCCAGGTCCGCCAGCGCTCCGACCGTGTCCTCCAGCGGGGCCGCCCTGTCCTCCATATGCGTCCAGTACAGGTCGATCCGGTCGGTGCCCAGCCGGCGGAGGCTGTCCTGAACCGCCGCTTTGATCGCGGGGGCTGACAGGCCCTCCCGGTTGCCGGGCCACTCACCGGCTCCGATCGGCTCCGCGCCCACCTTCGTGCTGAGATACACCCGGTCACGGACGCCGGGACGGCGGGCCAGCCACCGGCCGATCACCCGCTCACTCTGCCCGCCGGCGCCGCTCGGATCGGACCAGAACGCGTAGCAGTTCGCGGTGTCGATCATCGTGCCGCCCGCGGCCACGAACCGGTCCAGCAGGTCGAACGAGGACCGCTCGTCAAGACGCGTCCCGAAGTGCATTGTTCCCAGTGCGAGGTTCACCGTCGTCAAGATGTGCTCCGTCCTGCGTTGGCTGCGGGAACAGACTCTGGCCCATGGAGTGGACTCCAGGTCAAGCACGGTCGCGGCCCCGGCCTCCCGGTGGACGGCCGATCACGGTTGGACTCACCGGCGGGACCGTCAGCCCGGCGGCCTGGGACGAGACGTTTCATACGCCCCCGGCGCGCCGTACGACCTGGGCGGGCGCGTGCGGCGGCGCCGACGGCGGACCAGCAGGACGACCACGACGGCGATCACGACCGAGACCAGGACGAACAGGCCGAACAGGCCGGCGACGAGAGCCGTCGCCCGCAGGAGAGCCGTCCTCGGCGTCGGGTGCTCCACGCTCCGGGCCGCCCCCGTCATCCACGTCGACCGCGCGCCCGGGCCGCTCGGCAGCGTGGCCCACCTGCGGTGCAGGTCGGCCGCGGTGACGGTGGTGTAGGGGACGGTCGTGAAGTCGACGCCGCCGTAGAAGAACGAGTAGCGGAGCCGGCCGACATCGCGGGTGACCTTGAACTCGCCGCGTTTGTAGGAGCGCACGTAGGCGTTGAAGACGTCGACCGGCTTCCACGTCTGGCGGGAGGTCCAGCGGCCGATGTCGCCGCTGTCGATCACGGGGGCGAAGGTCGTGCTCGCCGTACGGCTGCGCTGGCGGTACCACTCGGCGGCCACCCGGCTCAGGTAGACGCGTCGCAGCGCGGCGTACTCGGGAGCGGTGTTGACCGCCTTCTCCACACGCGACAGGACCATCGTGCGGAAGACCCGCTCCGACTCCCTGCTCTCCTGCTCGGACTCTCCCGCGCAGCCTTTCGGGAGCGTGCGGCCGGGGTTCTTCCCGGAGAGATACTCGTTCTCCAGCTTGACCCTGAGTGGTGCGTCGAGGATGTACAGCTCGCCGTCCCGCTCGTGCACGGTGGCCGGGCCGGGCACGATCCACTGCCGGAACACCAGGCATCGGGAACCGATGGCCTTCCAGAACCGCCCGCCGCTCCGGCTGTCAGGGTGGATCAGCTTCCCCACCGTCTTCTTCATGCGGAAGTCGGCTTCCAGCAGGATCCGGCCGGCGTCGGTCCTGCCCAGGTCCGCGTCGACGATCCGGTCGGGCTCGGTGGGATTGAGGTTCACGGTGAACTTCGACGGCCGCAGCGCGAGCCAGACGAAGAAGGCGTCGGACGCCTGCCGGGTGATCCTCAGCGCGGTCGCGGGATCGGCGCCGGGTCCGATGCCCGGCTCGCCGGTCGCGGGATCGGTGTTCGGCTCGCCGGTCGTGGACGCCGTGTCCGGCTCGCCGGTCGTGGACGCCCTGGCGAAGCCGTACCGGACGCCGTCGGGCCGGTCCGTGCCCGTGTCGGCGAGGTAGCGCAGCTCCAGGGAGGAGAAGTCGATGCCGCCGTGCGGATCCGTGACGGCCCGGGTGAGACTGTCATCGCTCTGGTAGGCGGGGTCCGGGGTGCCGAAGGCGTCGTCGCGGGGCTGGAAGATCGATGGGATCGACCGCCTGCCCGACGCCACGTCGTCGGCGAGCGTGTCGGGGTCGGTGGCGAACACGTCCGCCCGGGTCACATTGGCCAGTGCCTCCTTCATCGCCGGCAGCAGATCGTGGAAGGGCGAGGCGAAGGCGTGGTAGACGGCGGCGTTCGTGGTGCTCAGGCGTCCCCTGCAGTCCGCGCTGCGCGGGCTGCACGGAGCGAGGTCGGTGTAGAGGGCCAGCAGCCGTCCCTCGTCGATGCCCCGCTGGGCGAGGCTCTTGAGGATGCGCTGTTCGGAGTGCTCGATCGCGGTCGCGATCCACTCGGTCTCGCCCTTCTTGTTCTTACGTGTCTTGTTCGCGTTGAACCGGGGCACCACGAGAAGCGCCTTGACGCTCGGCGGCAGCTTCAGCTCCTTGACCAGGGCGGGATTCTCACGCTGGAGGTCGTCGACCGTCCGGACGAATCTCTGGTCGAACGTGTCGAGGGCGCACCCGGTCACATCGACGAACCCCACCGCGACGTTGAGCGCCCCGCTGAACGCGCCACCCCGGTGGTCGCCGGACATCGGATCGACGTCGCGGCCGAGGTCCGGGTCGCGGTCCATGATGTCGCGATAGGTGAAGCCGAGCTGGGCGATCGGGTTGCCGTAGGGGATGTGCGCGGATCCGGCGCCGGGCTCGGCGAGGCGAGGCGGCACGTAGCCGGGCGGACAGGGAACGGCCGCCGAAGCCGGGGCCCCGGACATCGGGACCGTCGAAGCCCGGTCTACCGAAGCCGAAACCACCGACACCGGGGTCGTCGAAACCGGGGCCACCGACGCCGGTGCCGCCGACGCCGGGGCCATTGCCCCTGACGCCGGTGCCGCCGACACCGGGGCGAGTGCCGTCGCTCCGGTCACCATGACCACCAGAAACGCGGTTCCCGCCAGAATCTGACTTCTTGTCAGGTGCATGGTTAAAACATTACTGAAAACCCATGCGATAAAGCGATGAGATTTTTGGTCTGCTCCTTTATGGCATTTATTGCGAAATAACGGCTTATTAAGCTTTTTCGGAAAGGCGGCGAGTTGGAAACGACCCCGGACGGGCCCCGCACCTGGCCGCACTCAGGGCGAGGCCGGAGTGCTGTCGGCGGCAGCGAGGGTGATCGCGGGTCAGGGCGTCGGCCCTCAGGCCGAGCGGCGGCTCGCGCTGGCGGGCTGTTGCCGGTCGCGGCTCTGCTGCAGTTCGGTGTTGATACGCAGGGCCTCGGCGAGCTGGTCTTCCAGGATGATGATGCGGCAGGCGGCCTCCAGGGCGGTGCCCTGGTCGAGGAGCTCCCGGGCGCGGGCGGCCAGGCGCAGCTGGTAGCGCGAGTAACGGCGGTGGCCGCCCTCGGAGCGCTGCGGCTCGATCAGCTTGGCGGTGCCCAGGTTGCGCAGGAACGCCTGGGTGACGCCGAGCATCTCGGCGGCCCGGCCCATGCTGTATGCGGGGTAGTCCTCATCGTCGAACCGGTGACCGGAGAGGTCACTCGGCGTGGCGGGGGACCCGTCAGCCCTGTCGGCTTTATCGGCCTGGTCGGCTCTGCTCGCGGTATCGGCCCGTGGGGCCGTTTCAGCCGTATCGGCGGTGTCGCGGAGCCTGGGCTGCGCGCGGACGGCCGATGCTATCGGTGCTTGGTCCATATAACCTTCCTGACAACCTTCTCGAAATGCTGACAGGGCCCCGGCGCCATGATGCGCCGGGGCCCACGAGGTTCAACACCATCTACCGGCCTGGGGGCCGATCTGTCTGTTCCGCATTGGCCGCCCGATGGGGCGGGGATGCGGGGATCGCGTATGCGTGACCGGAGACCACCTTCCAATCCGTGGGACTGCGGTACCCGTGCGGCGAACATCAGCCGGCAACGGGCGATCCTGATGGCGTTCAACACTCCTTTCGCTCTTTGCCGACGTTATTTCTTCGATCTCATGCATCACTTCTTGCCGCAGCTGCTTCGTCCACGGCCGGGACCCTTCGCCTACTTGCCGGCCCTGGCGCGTCCGACGTTGGTACTCGTTACTCGTTCACCATCTGACTGCTGTGGCAGCGCGTCCACGGCCGGGACCCTTCACCTGCTGCTGGCCCTGGCACGTCCGACCTTCTGCCCGTCTTCACTGCTTCGTCTTTGGTTGTCCAGCTATTCACGCTCGTCCGGGCAGTTCGTCGTGATGCCTACGTCCTGCTCTGCCCTCGTGAATCCGTTCCTTTCGATGTCAGGAACTCTACCCCCACCCACCACAGATGTCTACTTCAGCAACTACAGATTTTCGGTGCCGGGGACGTAAAGGGTTGAATCTTCACGCCGTCGGGAGCAGCTCGGCGACAGCGTGCTCGACGCTGTCGCGCAGCTCGAAGTGGGCGAACTCCTTGCGCAGGTCGTCACGGTAGGTGGCGGCGTTGCGCAGGCCCCGGAAGGCGTCCAGGCCGACGATGTCGAACGGGCTCCAGTCCACGCCGTCCAGGGGGCAGGAGGCGTAGCTGACGAGACCGCCGAAGACGGGCCGTACGGCGGTGACGACTTCGCTGAGGAACGCGTTGGCCCGGTCCGGGATGCCCTGGAGCGCGGCTTCGCGCTCGGGACCGGCGAGGACCGGGACGCGGGCGTTGAAGGTGTCGCCGGGCAGGTATCCGCGGGCGAACAGGCTCAGTTCGCAGCCGGTGACGAGGACGACGTCGGCGCCGCCGCGGCGCAGCCGTTCGGCCCGCTCGGCTCAGTCGACGAAGTACGGCAGCATCTGCTCGTTCGTCATCTCGCAGGGAAACGGCGAGAACCAGACGTGCAGCCCGGCGGCCGCGGCGTACCCGGCCGCGGTCTCGATCCGGTCGGGGTCACCGCCCGGGCCACGACTGGATGCGGACGGTGCTGGAACGGGCGGCCCGGCGCGGCGAGGTCGACGCCGCGGACCCACTCCCCGACCGGCTGGTCACGTTGCCGGTGGTGCTGGTCGTCCACGACCTCTTCATGGCCCGCCGTACCCCGACCGAGGCCGACCTGGAGGAGATCGTGGACCGGTTGTTCCTCCCACTGGTCATGGACCGGCGAGGACGGCCCACCTGACCGGAGCGCTCAGCCGTCGCGCCACCGCACTGCCCACGCGAGCGCGTCCACCTTGTCGCGGCCGACTCCCGGATGGTGCTTCCGGTAGTTCTGATTCCAGAGTGGTGCGGTAGGAGGGGACGGCCCGGCCGGTCCGGAGTGCGCCGGAAGGGCCGTCCCGGCCCCGGTCAGCCTGCGGCGATGCAGAAAAGGTGTCCTTCGGGGTCGGCGAGGACCGTCCACTGGCCCTCGCCGGGCTGGAACTCGGGCCTGGTCGCGCCGAGCGCCAGCAACTCCTTGGTCGCGATCTCCAGGTCGGCGACCTTGAAGTCAAGGTGGGCGTGCTTGGCCGCGTCGGGCCATCCGGGCCCGCGATAGCCGGGGACCCGCTGGAAGGCGAGCTGGATCGGGCCGTCACCGAGGTAGGCGGTGTCGTCATCGAGGTGGGTGACCTCCCAGCCGGTGACCTTCCGGTAGAACTCGGCGAGCGCTCCAGGGGCGGCGCAGTCGATGATGATGGCAGTGGGTTCCGCGAGAGCGGCCATGGGTGACTCCTTGTTGTCGTCGTTTGCCTAACCATCATCCGACCTACGCCGGTTGCAGTCTTGAAGATTCTTGCGGGCCGTTCTGTCGGCCCCGCCGGGTAGCGTCTGCGGCGTGCTCTCCGCTGTGACCCTCGCCGCCCGGCCCCAGTTCACCGTGGCCGCGGTGACCTGCCGCGCGCAGCACACCCGGTGGTCGGAGCCGGACGTGCGCGACGACCACCGGATGGTGCTGGTGCGCCGCGGCAGATTCCGGCGGTGGGCCGACGGGGCCGATGCCGACCTGGACCCCACGATGGCCTACCTGGGAGCGCCGGGTGAGGAGGAGCGGTTCGCCCACCCCGCCGGGGGCGACCTCTGCACGTCCGTGACCTTCGAGCCCCGGCTCTGGGAGGGGTTCAGGGGTGGGATGACGGTGTACGTGGACGCGCGCGTCGACCTCGCCCACCGGCGGCTGCTCGCCGCCGCCGACGGTGGGGACGTCGACTACGCGCTCGCCGAGGAGCTGCTCCGGCTCATCGCGTCGGTCGCGGTACGGCCGGCTGACCGGCCGGGCCCCGCCGACCGGGCGCTCGTCGCGGCGGCCCGTGAGGCCATCATCGAAGGACACCCGGCGGCGGCGGGGCTCTGCCCGCTGGCCGGACTGCTGGAGGTCTCTCCCTACCGGCTGAGCCGGGTGTTCTCGCGCGAGATGGGCGTGTCGCTGACCCGCTACCGCAACCGGGTCCGCGTCGGCCGGATGATGCAGCGGCTCGAAGACGGCGACCGCGACTTCGCCGGCCTGGCCGCGGACCTCGGGTTCGCCGACCAGGCGCACCTGACCCGCACCGCCCGCGAGCACGCGGGGGAGACCCCGACCGCGCTCCGCCTGCTCCTCGCCCCGGCCTCCCCGACCTCCCCGGGCAGGGGAACGGTTTCTTCAGGTGGGTGAGCCGAGTTCGAACCAGATCACGGTCCCGAGGGAGTCGCGGTGGAACCCCCATCGGGTGGCCAGGGCGTTGACGAGCGCGAGGCCCCGGCCGCCGGTGGCGTCAGGGTCTTCTTCCTTGGGACAAGGGATGCGTGCGGACCCGGGGTCCTGGACGGTGATGAGCACCCCGTGGGGGACGAAGGCCACCGTGACGAGGAACTCCCGCGGACTGCCGAGCTGCCGAGGCGGTCCGGTGGGGTGTTCGACGGCGTTGGTGGCGAGTTCGCTGGTGAGCAGGAGGGCGTCGTCGAGGTAGGGGTGGTCGTTCCCGACGATCTCGGCGACGAAGGTGCGGGCGTGCCTGACCTGGCCGGGCGCGGCGGCGAACCGCCGGGAGACCACCAGACAGTCGACCGGCGCCGGGCCCAGGCCTGGCGGCCAGGTCGTGCCGGGTGGCCGCACGGCGGTATCCGTGCTGCGGTTCGCCGTGGCTTTCACGGCGTTGTTCGCGATGCCGGGTGTGGTGGTTCTCGTGGCGCGGAAGCGGTCAGTGAACGCGCCGATCAGCATGGACAACAGCCGTGCCGCCATCTTCACCACTCCTCTCGCTCGCGTCTCCGTCGGGCTTCGCCGGTCCTGGACCCAGCGCGGTACTCATGGGATACGGAGGCCGCTGCCGTACGGCTGGGGCATCGGTCCGGTCAGGCCGGTCAGGCCAGTCGGGGCGGTCGGGGCGGTCGGGGTCGAGGTGGGTCCGGCAGTCCTCGATCCATCGGATTCGTACGGCCAGCCCGGCGGCTGTGTCGGCCTCGACCAGGCCGACGCGCTCGCGGCAGTGGGCCGGGGGAAGCGCCCACCAGCAGCCGGTGGCCGTGCCGTACCAGAGGAGCCAGCCGGGGAAGCGGAGGGTCAGGGCGCGCAGCGCGTCCTGCGGCTTCCCGGCTTCCCCATTGGTCGGTCCGAGTGGAGCGGGGACGGCGCCGGGCGGACTTTCCGGAAGGACCTCAACGTCCGGCGGGCTCATCTCGCCGCCCCCACGCGGTACGGCTCGCGCCTGCTCGATGGGAGGCGGCGTGTCCCCGGCGTCGACTCGCGCCCGTACGGAGTGCCCAGTCCATACGACGTCCCGGGGCCGTACGTTGTCTCCGGTCCATGCTGGGGCTGGGGCGTCCCTCGCCTGCGCTGGGATATCTCCCGCCCGTACGGCACCGCTGTCGCCACCGCCGGTTGCGGCCCGGCGGCTGTCACCGGCGGTCGCGCCTGGTGTCCCCGGCTCACCGGAGGGGCGGGCGGGTGGAACCTGGGGGAGCGCGCGGTCACGGGCTTCGCCGTACCGGGGAACGGGCGGTCACACAGCCCGAGGTGGCGACGCACGGCCATCCGGGCGCGGACCTGGGGGTTCGTGGGCTGCTCCCACTGGTGGCCGGGCCGGTGCGGCAGGGTGGCGGCGTCGTGGGCGTACGGGGGATGGCCGCACCAGCGGCACCCGAGCGGGGTGGGCGGCTGCTCGGCATGCCAACGGACCCGGGTGATCCGGGGAGCTCTACTAAGGTTGTGCACGGGTCGCACCTCACTGTGCGGTCAAGGCTCCGTCAGGCGACTTGCCTCGCCTGGTGGAGCCGTTTCTGTGTGGGTCATCGGCCATGTCCGTGAGATGGCCGGGGGAGGTCTCTCTCCGGAGCGATGGGCTCAGGCACCGGTCAGACGGGATCTCCTGGTGTATTCACCGTCGGCTCGGGCTGATGTGCCTGCCGGAGCTCCGCGCAGCGGGCCGCGATTCGGTGAGCGGCCCGGTCGGTCTCGGACACCGGATTCGAGGCGTAGACAGGCCGTGCCCGCCGGACGTCCCATCCAGCCCGCCACCAGAACCGCTCTCCGTTGCACCACACCACCAGACCGGCCCAGACCGATACCAGCGCCAGCCCGTAGCCATCGTGAACGTCGGCGGCGACTCCTTGCCGCTCAAGTGCCCGCTGCAGGAGCTCGGCCATCTGGCATGGATCCGTTGGGATCAGTGGCGAGGAATCGCCCGGCATTTCTCCTCCAGATTGAGGTGGGTCGGATGACGCTGCTCGCACTTCCTTGCGCGGCGCCGTGCCAGTCGTCCAGTGCTTCCAGGTGCGGCGATGCTTCTCGTCGGGGTGGCGCGACAGCACAGGTGGGAAGGCCCGTAGACCCTGAGATCGTGGGCAGGCTGCGCTGTCGCGCCGGTACCGGGGACTACCGGCCGACCTCTGCGAGGACGCGTTCGATCCGGTCGGCGGCCGTCTCGATGTCGGTGATCGGAGTGATCGGAGACGGCCAGGGGAACCAGAACCAGAGCTTCCCGTCGGTGTTCGGTGCGGTGAGCACGCACTCGGTCAGCACCGGCGCGACCTTATTGACCACGGTCAACGAAGTAGGGCGCCCTTCGTTCAGATGTAGCCGGACGGCGAAGCTGCGCTGCTCCAGTTCAGTGCCCAGTCTCTCCAGTTGATCGAGCGCATGTGCGTCGTCGGCACTCATGGCGTCCACCTCTCGTGGTTCGGCCTTTTCAAGGTGCTGACAGCAGACCCGACGATCTGATTTGCTCGCAACGAGCAACAAAAACAGCGGAGGGTGCGCGTATGGACACGGAAAGAAAGAAGGGGCGTGGGCGACCATCCAAGTCCCTTGATCCAGGTGCATCGCTGCTCGCCGCCCTGGGCGCCACAATGCGCGAGCTGCGCAGAGGACGCTCCCTGACGTTGATGGAACTCGGAGAGCTGACCGGATACTCCTGGCAGCACATCGGCGCCGTGGAACGAGGCTCCGTCGCTCCTTCGGAGTCGGTGATCGTCGCATGTGACGCCGCACTCGGCGCTAACGGTGTGCTGACCGGTATGTTTCCCGGCGTCATCCGAGAGCAGGCCCACCTCCGTCACGCCAGCGAGGCCGCACGCAGGTCGGGCACAGAAACTCCGAATTCCGACGTGGACTGGGGACGGCTCAGCGCATGCGGCAAACACGTATCAACGGTGACCTCCGCAGTGGTGGACGACATCGAAATGATCACGGTGCACCAGCGCCGCCTCTACCATGAGCTGACGTCCACTCAGATGCTCGTCCCGGTTGACGGGCACCTCGGACTGCTGCTCTCCCTGCTTGAGACCGCTGCACCAGAACGACTACGGCGGCGTATCGCCTCCGCAGCGGGTGAGGCCGCCGGATTCTCGGCATGGATCTGGTTCGACCTCGGCGACCACTTCAAGATGGACCGCCGATACGGTGCCGCCCTGAACGCCCTGGCCGAAGCCGATGACAGAGGGCTGCGGTCCTACGTCAGCGCCTACAGAGCGGTGACCACGGACGCGGCCGGACGGTCTGATGAGGCCGCCAGTCACGCGTCAACCGCCCTGGACATGGCAGATCGTTCGGTCACCCGCGTGACGAAAGCCTGGCTCCATGCGGTGAAGGCCACCGCCTGCGCTCACACGGGCGACAGCCGTACTGCGCTGGCCCAGATCGGCCAGGCACACAGCGCCTTGGAGCAGGCGGGTAGCGAGTGTGACGAGTGGATGTACGACTTCGACCATGAGCGACTTCTGGGTTACGAGGGCAACTGCCTGCTGGAGCTTGGCAGCTACGCCCAGGCGGCCCGCTCCTTTGAACACGCGATCAGCGGCGTCCCCGCGACATGCGTACGCCGCCGGGCGGAGCTCAGTGTGGACCTGGCACAGGCCCGTCTGGCCGAAGGAGAAACAGCCGAAGCTGTACGGCTGGCGCGAGAAGCGATCGCCGTGTTCGCTCGGCGAGGGTCCGCCTCGGGCATGTCCCGGGTGCGGCGGCTCCGTGACCGTATGACAGACCAGCCTGCAGCAGCTCGCGAATTGGATGACTTCGTCCGAACATGGAAAGAGTGAGCCCTCTCTCGGCTGAACTCGTCGCCCGCGCCACCGTCTCCTATGACGCCGTCCAGGCAGTCGGTGAGACCGTCTACTGGATTGAGGGGCGGCCGGACGGAGACGTCCTCGTGCGCTGGACCGTCTCAGATGGCACTCAGGACGTACTACCGGAAGGCTTCCACGTCGCCTCCTACGTGCACGAGTACGGCGGAGGCGCCTACCTAGCTACCGAGCGGGACCTGTGGTTCTGCAACGCCGACGACCAGCGGATCTACCACGCGCGCGATGGTCGATCTCCTGCGCCGGTAACGCCCTCTCCCGGTTCGCCGGGGGCGCTGCGCTATGCCGACCTGCGTCTTCTGCCGGGAACAGACAAGCTGATCTGTGTCCGCGAGCGACACGAGGACGACGGAGCCGTTCACAACGAGCTCGTCATCCTGCCGGCTGACGGCTCGGCCGCGCCGAGGGTGATCGCCTCCGGTGACGACTTCTACATGTCGCCCGAGCCCAGCCCCGATGGGAAACGGCTGGCCTGGGTGTCGTGGAACGCACCGCTCATGCCGTGGGACGGGTCATGGCTTTGGGCGGCCGACATCCAGCCAGACGGAACTCTCACCGATCTTCGGCTCATTGCGGGAGACGAGGAGGAGTCGGTGTGTCAGCCGCAGTGGAGCCGGGACAGTTTGCTGCATTTCGTCTCAGACCGCTCTGGCTGGTGGAACCTGTACGCCTGGCGCGACGAGTGTCTTGATCCGATTATCACAGGAGAGTTCGAGGTCACGGCTGCCCCCTGGGAGTTCGGCTACCGCACCTACGGGTTCCAGGGTGGCCGGGTTGTGGCCGTCGTTCAGGAAGGCCCGCTGCATCGTCTCGTAACGAGACATGCTGACGGCTCCTTGGAGCCGGTGCCTTTGCTGTACACCTCGATCAAGCCCTACCTGGCGTTGGCGGGGGAGAAGCTCGCCTTCATCGGCTCCAGCCCTACCAAGCTGCCTATGGTGGTGCTCGCTGACGCGGTCGGTGTGATCCATGAGCTTGCCGCAAACGATCTTGGCATCGATGAGGCGTTGCTTGTCATTCCGGAGCCCTTTACCTTCCCAACCCGGGATGGCGGGCAGGCGCACGGCCTGTACTACTCGTCCCCAAAGTCTTCGCGGACTGATGAGCAACCCCCGCGGCTGCTCGTCCGAGCGCATCCGGGGCCAACGGCGAACTGGCCGATGAGACTCGATCTCCACGCCCAGTTCTTCATCAGCCGAGGCTTCGCCGTCGCGGACGTCGACTACCGGGGCAGCACCGGGTACGGCCGCGCGTACCGGCTCGGTCTCCGCTCCCGGTGGGGGACGGCCGACGCCACCGATTGCGCCGATGCGGCACTTCACCTAGCGTCCACCGGTCGCGCAGACCTGGAGCGCATGGCGATCTGGGGGGCGAGCGCGGGCGGATACACCGTCCTGAGAGCGCTGCCCATGACCAAGGTGTTCACAGCAGGTATCGCGAGGTCGGCGGTCGTCGACCTCGCGACCTGGAGCGAAGCCGCACCGAAGTTCCAGGCCCATCACGCAGAGTTGCTGCGCAGTGAGGACTATATGGCGACAGGCGACCTCGGAGCGTCGGTACTGCTGGTTCATGGGGACGGAGATCGCGTCACACCTCTGAACCAGGTTCGGTGTCTCGCCCGCGGACTGGGACCCGGTTCGCGTCTGGTCGTCATCCCTTGCGCAGGTCACACCCTGCGAAGACCTTCCGATGTGTGCCGCGTTCTCAGCTTGGAGTGGGAAGACCTTACCAAACCGACTCGACGGACCGGTGAGAGGTCGGACGAATAAAGGAGCCGAGCATCTTGCTGAACCCTCTGCTGCGCTGAAAGCCACGACCCGTTTCACTGCACTGCCTACCACAACGTTAGAGTCCAGAATGCACCATTGAGTGCAAGTTTTACTGAGATCCCCAGGCTGATCGGACAGCTGAGGCAACGCCGTGGCTGTTTGTGGACGATCCCGCTCCAGGGTAAACACCCGTCCCACAAACCATCGATGATCATGTAGTAGTTGCCCGCGTTGCCGTCCTGCCCACGGCCAAGGTTAAAGCCGCAAAGCGATGTTAGGGTGGCGTTGGTCGCCTTTGTCCGTTTCGGACGGTTAGATCATAGATTGCTGTGCAAGCTCTACCTTGCCTAGGTAATGCCCTATCTTAGTAAGTATGGCCGATGATGGATGGGACACCCCTATAGGCACACTCCTTGGACGCGAGGAGCGCATGGCGAAGTATGGAGGTGCCAAGTACGGCGGTATCGAGCCGTCGAGTCGGACTCCAAACGTTTTCGTCTACTCAGATCCCGCTCGTGGTGAAGCCTTCGGTTATAATTTCGACGGCTGGAATAAGGATCGAACAGTTTTTCTCTATACGGGTGAAGGGCGCATCGGCGATCAGCAGATGCGAGACGGCAACCGCGCTATTCTTGAACACCAAGCGCAGGGGCGCGCTCTTCGCGTATTCATAGCTGAAGGTATCATTCCAGGTACCGCCCAAAAAAATCATCTCTATATTGGAAAGTTCGAAATAGAAAAAGGATTGCCGTATTTTTTGGAAGAGGCGCCCGACGAAAAGGGCGAGCTGCGCACGGTCTTCGTTTTTCGGCTACGTCCATTAGACGAAGCTTTCCGTCGCGAGGTCGATCAGAGTAGCAGCGGAGATGTGAAGCCGAAAACCGAAGCGGTGCTCGTTCCGCTGGAAGATCATGCATCGCCGACTTTTGAAAGTTCTGGAACAAAAGCTACTACTGCTGTTCGCCGGGAAAGTGAACTCTGTGCTCGATACAATTCCTACACCGGGCGCCCTTTTCGACGCTGGAAGATCACACCGGCCGGCGAGATTCGTTCGCTATTTACAGATATGTATGACCAGCAAGCGAATGAACTTTACGAAGCCAAGGGGACTACGACGCGCGATGCCGTACGACGTGGCATTGGTCAGTTGCTTGATTATCGACGCCACATTGTCCCCAAGCCGGCGTTAACACTTCTGCTACCGCACCGTCCAAGCGATGATTTAATTGATCTCCTGGGCGATGTAGGAATATCCTGTGTTTATGAAGAGCCTGGTTTAGGTTTCTCTCGCATCGCCCCGCCGTTAGGCGATCATAGATAAAAATTCTGCGCTGGTCTAAGTGTTACTAGACGTCGATATCCTCGCTACCAGCTGCCGTCTCCCCCTAGTGATCTTCATCTTCCCAGGGATGGAGTTGCTCGTTTTAAGCGTCGAGGTGGTTGCTCTCGACATCATTTTAATTCAGGGAAAGCATCTGTAATTATTTTAAGGAGCTCTGCCGCATGCTCTTGGTCTAATTGAAGGGTCTGGCTAGTCTTTTTCTTAGACTGGCGGTTGTCTGATCCATAAGTGTTTAGCTGTAGTAGATTTCCATCTTTGGTGATGATTAATTGATAGCCGCAATCAACTTCTGTTGAATGTTGACCTGTGTTTATGGTGGCGCGGAAAAACTCTCTAACCATAGCCATAGCAGAATTTTGCACTATCTCCCTTGATTTGGGAAGAGGTTGCCTTTCAGTCCTTGCTGGATGCCTGCCAAGAAGCGGTGGCGAGGGACACAGCGGTCCTACTCGTCGTTCCCGAACTGTGGATTCTTGCGAGCAAGTGCGGTCGGTACTACGCGGATCGCGCTGCCGATCTAAAGGAGAGCTGACCATGAAGCCACAAAAGCCGCATTGGGACGATCTGCCCAAGGATGTGTGCGACGCTCTTCAAGCTCGGACCGGCAGGCTGGCCGGGAGGCTGCGCCGTACGTTGGCCGACCACCTCATGCACATCGGCTGGCTCACCGACCCTGCGTGGCGGGAGACCGTCGAGGCCGTGCCCCCGGGAACGCTTCCTCGGGGCGGCCGTCGCCCAAACCACCGAGCACAGCGACCGCTGAGAGGTGATCCGTAAGGCGGATCTAACCCCCGGCGAGTGGCTGGAGTTGGTCTACTGTGACGAGACATGAGTGATCCAGCTCGGCGGGGTGATGGTCGAGGACAGGGCCGGTTCGGGAGCCCCACGTCGTTGTCAACGATGCCGCGCCTAGTCATGCCAATGCTGGAGGCGTCGGAGATCTCCGACGGGGACACGGTGCTGGAGATCGGCATCGGCACGGGCTACTCCACCGCATTGATGTGCCACCGGCTCGGCTCCAGTATGACCCGGATGTGGCGGCCCGGGCCCGTGAGGCGCTCACCGTCGCCGGGTACGCCCCCACGATGGTGACCGGGGACGGCCTTGCCGGGTACGACCGGCTGATCGCCGCCTGTGCGGTGCGCTACATCCCGCTGCCGTGCCTGCGGCAGGTCCGCAACGGCGGCACGATCCGTTACCCCGGGTCGCCAGTACGTCTGGCAGGGCGAGTCGGACGGCCCGAGCTGGGACCGCCTGACCAGCACGGCAGGGCCGTTCCAAACCGGGCCGCTTCAAGCACGGCCGCTCCGCATAGGGCCGCTTCGCGTGCGGGGTGGCCGTCGGCGTCAGGATGACTGCGGTCGCCGTAGTCCCTGGAGGAGCAGTTCGATCAGGCGGCGGGGGTCGTAGCGTGGGCCGCTGTCATGTCCGACGCAGAGATTTCCGATGCCGCGCATCAGTTCGTAGGCGTGGACATCGGGCTTGATTTCGCCGGCCTCGGCCGCGGCGTCGAGCAGCTGCGCGCAGACGGGCACCAGGCGGTCGAGGAAGTAGGCGTGCAGCGCCTCGAAGCCGCTGCCGTCCGACTGTAGAGCGTTGGCGAGTCCGTGCTTGGTGACCAGGAAGTCGACGAAGAGGTCGACCCACTGGCGGAGCGCGGCGAAGGGGGAGTCGGCGTCGGCCAGCAGGGTCGGGCCGGCCTCGGCGCAGGCCTCGACCTGGTGGCGGTAGACGGCGACGACGAGATCCGCCCGCGTCGGGAAGTGGCGGTAGATCGTCCCGACTCCGACGCCGGCTCTGGCAGCGATCTCGCGCACCGGCGCGTCGACGCCGGAGGTGACGAACACCGCGGCGGCGGCATCGAGGAGCGACTGCTGGTTGCGCAGCGCGTCGGATCGCTTGCTTCGGGCCGGTACCTGGCCTGCGGCGGACACCGGGTTCTCCTTCTGGTCGGCGGTCTGAGGGCCGACAGTCTGAAGCCCTGACGGTCGATGGCTTGACTGCGGGCGGTCTGAGGGGTGGTGGCTTGACTGTCGGCGGGTCGGCGGGTCGGCGGGTCGGCGGGTCGGCGGGTCGGCGGGTCGGCGGGTCGGCGGGTCGGCGGTTTGACGAAACGGAACACGGTTCCGTATTGTTCCGGAACGGGGTTCCGCTTTGAGGATAGCTGAAGCGCGGCGTTTCCCGCCCACCTCACCTGCCGCCTGCCGGACAAGACCGGCGGCGACGTCTCGGAAGGCAGACCACTCATGAGCCAATCGACGTACACAGCCGACACCGCAGGCACCGCGGGCATACCCGCTCCCGTCCTGTCGGTCGGTCCGGTGGTGCTGCCGGCGCCGGGCCGCGCCGTGGACCTGCAAGTACGGGTCTCCGCGCCCATGACCGGGAGCGACCTGCCGATCATCCTCCTCTCACACGGTCAGGGTTTCTCCAACCACCTCTCCTCGCTCAACGGCTACGCACCCCTCGTCAACCACTGGGCGGCGCAGGGCTTCGTCGTGATCCAGCCCACCCATCTGAGTTCGAGGACGCTGCGCCTGGACCCCGGCGATCCCGAGGCGCCCCTGTACTGGCGGTCGCGGGTCGAGGACATGAAGCGCGTCCTCGACCAGTTCGACGTGATCGAGGCTGCCGTCCCGCGGCTTCGCGGGAGCTTGGACCGGAGCAGGGTCGCCGTGGCCGGCCACTCGATGGGCGGGCACACCGCGAGCCTGCTGCTGGGCGCCCGGCTCACCGATCCGCACGACGGAACCGAGGTGAACCTGGCCGAGCCGCGGATCAAGGCGGGTGTGCTGCTCGCCGCGCCCGGCAGGGGCGGCGACGCCCTCAACGAGTCCACGGCCAAGGCCATGCCTGTCTTCCTGACCACGGACTTCTCCGAGATGGCGACGCCCGCGCTCGTGGTCGCCGGTGACAGGGACGACTCCGCCCACCTGACGGTTCTCGGCCCGGAATGGCACGCCGACCCGTATCACCTCTCTCCGGGCCCCAAGTCCCTGCTCACCCTGTTCGGCGCGGAGCACGGGCTCGGCGGGATCTCCGGATACGACGTCGCCGAGACCACGGACGAGAGCCCCGAGCGGGTGGCCGCGGTCGCGCGGCTCACCGGGGCCTACCTCCGCGCTCAGCTCTACCCCGGGGACTCCGCCTGGCAGACGGCGTGTGACGCGCTGACGGCCGGACCCGACCCGGTCGGACAAGTCACCTCCAAGTAACGAGGGGGCCGCGCTCACCGCCTGGCGGCCCGGGTCCCCGAGTCGCGGGCCCTTTGCGTTCAGGAGCGCGCGGGCTGGGGCCGTAGCCCGTCGAGGATGAGCTGGGCGAGGTGTGCGGAGCGTTCGCGGCTGGTTTCCGCGCCGGCCATCATCGCGGACAGCAGCGTGAACAGGGCCGCGGGATCATCGGTCGCGGCGATCGGAGAGCGGTGGAGATCAGGTGGGCCAGAACCACTGCGGCGACACCCACACCTGGTTGGCGCCCTCGTAGCAGTTGTACTGCACCGCCTCCCCGAAGTCCGCGGTGCTGTAGTTGAGGATCTCCAGGCACTTCCCGCTGTTCTGGTTGCGCAGCATCATCCTGTTGTTCGGCTGCCCGGGGGCGACCAGGACCTGGACGAGCTCCCACTTCTGGTTGGCGCCGCCGTGACAGGTGTACTGGGTGACGGTCGCGAAGTCGGCGGTGCTCCCGTTGAGCACGTCCAGGCACTTCCCGCTGTTGACGTTGACCAGGGTCTGCCACCCTCCGCCGGCCGGCTGTATGTACCACTCCTGGTTGTTCCCGGTGTGGCACGTGTACTGGCCGACGTCCGCGAAGTCCGCGGTGCTGGAGTACGCCACCTCCAGGCACTTGCCGCTGTGCAGGTTGCTGAAGGTGAAGGACGTGGTGGCCTCGGCGGGCAGGGCGGTGAGGGACAGCAGGGCCGCGGTGGAGAGCACCGCCGCAGCGCGTTTCGACGAACGCATTTTCTGCCTTTCGACGTTGCCTGCATGACGTGTTCAGGCGCCTCGGGGAGCGGTGAGACGGGGGCTCGCATCGCCGTACGCATGGATTATCAGCCCGATCCCCACCCGTTTCCATACCTCCGTCAGTTATCGGACACCCCGCCCCATGCCCGGCGCGATGGCCGGGTTCGGGGATGGGGCCGGTCAGGCCTCGGTGGCGCCGGTCAGCAGCAGTGACTTGCCCACCGTGGTGCGTGCGGCCAGCGCGCGGTGGGCGTCGGCGGCCCGTTCCAGCGGGTAGGTGGCGCCGATCGCGGGCCGCAGCCGTCCTTCCGCCGCCCGCTCCAGCGCCAGGGCCAGCAGCTCGCGCACGATCTTCTGGTCCGGCGGGCCGTCGAACAGCGGGGTGAACACCCGGATGCCGCGACGCGCGGCCACCTCCGGGTCCGGCGCGGCGAAGCCGTCGGCGGTGCCGTAGGTGACGAACCGCCCGCCGTCGGCCAGCGCGTCCACGGTGGCCGTGCCGAGCGGGCCGCCCGCGCCGTCGTAGACCAGCGCGGCGGCGCCGCCGCCGGTCGCCTCGCGGACCCGCTCGATCCAGTCCGGCCGCGTGTAGTCGACGACGACCTCCGCGCCCAGCTCGCGGGCCAGTGCCAGCTTGGCGTCGCTGGACGCGGCGGCCACCACTCGGGCGCCGGCGTCGACGGCCAGCTGCACCAGCAGCGATCCCGCGCCGCCGGCCGCCGCCGACACGAGCACCCACTCGCCCTTCTCCGCGGCGCCCAGCCGTTCCATCATGAGCGCGGTCACACCGTCGTGTACCAGCGCCGCCGCCGTCTCGAAGGGCAGTCCGTCAGGGATCGGCATGATCTCCTCGGTGCCGGCGACGACCCGTTCGGCGTAGCCGGTGCCGGTGCGGACGGCCACCCGCCGGCCGATCCACGCCGGGTCCACCCCCTCGCCGGTCTCCACCACCTCGCCCGATCCGCCGCCGCCCGGCACGTACGGCAGCTCGCGGGGGAAGAACTCCTGGCCCCAGCCGCTGCGCAGGAGAGTGTCGAGGAAGATGACATCCGCCGCAGCCATGCCGACGACGACCTGGCCGGGGCCGGGCACCGGGTCGGGCAGGTCCACCGGGGACAGCACTTCCGGGCCACCGAACGCGGCCACCTGGATCGCACGCATGAGCAACACCCTTCATGGAGAGAACGTCCCGCTCACTCTTCAACATGAAGCATGGTTGAGGTCAACCCGGGCAGTGCTCAGACCCCGGTCAACCCGGGCGGTGCTCAGACCCCGGTCAACCCGGGTGGTGTTCGGACCCCGGGAGAGGGGGCTACGGTCGCAGCCGGGCGGCCCGGGACTCCAGGTAGCGTTGCTCGGCGATACTGGCGGTGGCCTTCGCGGCGCGCCGGTAGTGCTCGTACGCCCCGGCCGAGTCCCCGGTCTTCTCCAGCAGATGAGCCCGTACGGACATCAGCCTGTGATGGGTGGCCATCCGCTCGTCGGTGTCCAACGTGGACAGCAGGGCCAACCCGGCCGCCGGGCCCTCGGTCTCGGTGAGCGCGATCGCCCGGTTGAGGGTGACCATCGGGTTGGGTGCGATCCGTTCCAGGATCAGGTAGAGCGCGTGCACCTGCCGCCAGTCGGTCTCGGCGGCCGTGGCCGCGGCGGCGTGCGTGGCGGCGATGGCGGCCTGCAGCTGGTAGGGCCCCAGCGCCGGGCCGGCCAGCGACGCCTTGACCAGCCGGACGCCCTCGTCGATCAACTCGCGGTCCCACCTCGTCCGGTCCTGCTCGTCCAGCGGCACCAGGTCGCCGGTCGCCGTCGTCCGTACCTCCCGGCGGGCGTGGGTCAGCAGCATCAGCGCGAGCAGCCCGGTCACCTCACCGTCCTCGGGCAGCTGCGCGTGCACCATCCTGGCCAGCCGGATCGCCTCGTGCGCGAGGTCGGCGCGGTGCAGCTCGCTGCCCGAAGAGGCGGTGTAGCCCTCATTGAAGATCAGGTAAAGCACGTGCAGGACGACCCGCAGCCGCTCCTCGCGCTCGGCGCCGTCCGGCAGGCTGAACGAGCCGCCGGCGGCCTTGATGCGCTGCTTGGCCCGGCTGATCCTGGCCGCCATCGTGGCCTCCGGCACCAGGAACGCGCGGGCGATCTCGGCGGTGGTCAGGCCGCCGACCGCCCGCAGCGTCAGGGCGGTCTGGGAGGCCGCGGTCAGCGCCGGATGGCAGCACAGGAACAGCAGGACGAGCGTGTCGTCGGTGTCCGGCACCTCCTCGGGCACCACCTCGGCAGCGGTCACCGACTCCCGCTCGCGACGCGCGTGGTCGCTGCGCATCTGGTCGATGAGCCGCCGGGACGCGACGGTCACCAGCCAGCCGCGCGGGTTGTCCGGCACCCCCTCGGCCGGCCACTGCACGGCGGCGGCGAGGACCGCCTCCTGTACGGCGTCCTCACACCCCTCGAACCGGCCGTGCCTGCGTACCAGCGTGCCGAGGACCTGCGGCGTGAGCTCCCGCAGCAGGTCCTCGACGGCCGGCGCCGTCATGCTCTCCGTCACGCTTCCAATTGTCCGTCGGCGAACATCACCTGCCGCACCTCGATCCCCAGGCCCTCGATCGCGGCGTCCGGGATCTGCGCCGCCAGCTCGATCGCCCGCTCCCTGTCCTCGCAGTCGATGAAGTAGAAGCCGCCCAGATACTCCTTCGACTCCAGGAAGGGGCCGTCGGTCACCACCGGCTGGCCGTTGCGCACGGACACCACGGCGGCCTGGGACGGGTCGGCCAGCACCTGCGTGGTGATCAGCTCGCCGGACTGCTTCAGCTCCTCGATGAACCTGCCGTGGCCGTCGCCGATCGCCGCCTTCTCCTCGTCGGTCAGCGCGTCCAGCACGGCCGGGTTGATGTGCATGCTGATCAGGAACTTCATCGTGTACTCCTCGTGGCGTGCGGGCCCCGGTCAGGTTGCGGACAGACGCGATCGGAATCACTTCACAGTTGCCACAACCGTACGGTCTCGTCCTTACTGCCGGTGGCCAGGATCTTGCCGTCCGGGCTGAACGCCACCGAGAAGACGGCACCGTTGTGGCCGGTGAGAGGCCGGCCGATCGAGGTGCCGGTGGCCACCTCCCACAACCGCACGGTGTCGTCACCGCTGCCGGTGGCCAGGGTCCTGCCGTCCGGGCTGAACGCCACCGACCAGACGTCGTCGTTGTGGCCGGTGAGGGGGCGGCCGATGGGTGTGCGGGTGGCCATGTCCCACAATCGCACGGTGTCGTCGCCGCTGCCGGTGGCCAGGCTGCTGCTGCCGGTGGCCAGGATCTTGCCGTCGGGGCTGAACGCCACCGAGTAGACGGCACCGTTGTGGCCGGTGAGAGGCCGGCCGATCGAGGTGCCGGTGGCCACCTCCCACAACCGCACGGTGTCGTCATAGCTGCCGGTGGCCAGGATCTTGCCATCGGGGCTGAACGCCACCGAGCTGACGGAGCCGTTGTGGCCGGTGAGGGGGCGGCCGATGGGCGTGCGGGTGGCTACGTCCCACAATCGCACGGTGTCGTCACCATTGCCGGTGGCCAGGCTGCTGCTGCCGCTGGCCAGGATCTTGCCGTCCGGGCTGAACGCCACCGAGAAGACGTCGTCGTTATGGCCGGTGAGGGGGCGGCCGATGGGTGTGCGGGTGGCCACGTCCCACAATCGCACGGTGTCGTCACCGCTGCCGGTGGCCAGGGTCCTGCCGTCCGGGCTGAACGCCACCGAGCAGACTCCGTCGTTGTGGCCGGTGAGGGGGCGGCCGATGGGCGTGCGGGTGGCCACGTCCCACAACCGCACGGTGTCGTCATAGCTGCCGGTGGCCAGGATCTTGCCATCGGGGCTGAACGCCACCGAGCAGACCCCGTCGTTGTGGCCGAGGAGGGTGGCGGTGTCTTCCCGGGTGAAGGCGTAGTAGGCGGTCGGCAGGGCGGCGGCCAGGCCTGCGGCGCCCAGCCAGGTGAGCAGGCGGCGGCGGGTCAGGACCCGGTGCGGCGCGGCAGCGGCGTGCTCTTGCGTTGCGGGTTCGGGCGCGGACCGCTCCCCGAGACCGGGAGAGCCGGGTGCGTGCGGTACCGGCGCAGGGGGTGCCGGTTCGGTCGGTGCCGGTTCGGTGAGTGCCGGTTCGGTGGGTGCCGGTTCGGTAGGCAGGGGGACGTCAAGCCGGGTAGCCGGTGCGGACTCAGGGGGCGGGACCGGCGGAGGCGCCTGGGTGGTGGGGGCGGCTGAGCCGGTTTCGATGGCCTGTCGCATCGCCGCGGCATCCCGGTGGCGCTGTCGGGGATCTTTGGCCAGCGCGGTCGCCAGCACCTGATCCCAGAAGGAGGCCAGGGCCGAGTTCAGCTGTGCGGGCGGCCGCGGGGTCTTGTGCAGGTGCTGGAAGAGCACGGTGGTGGGCGAGTCCCCGGTGAAGGGCGGCCGACCGGTGAGCATCTCATACAGCACGCAGCCGGTGGAGTACAGATCCGAGCGGGCGTCGGCGGGCTTGCCGTCGGCCTGTTCAGGCGACATATAGGACGGGGTACCGATCCGTATTCCGGTGGCGGTCAACCGGGTGGCCGTCTCCGACATGAGCTTGGCGATCCCGAAGTCCATCACCTTCACCCGCACCCGGCCGCCGGTGCGGTGGACCATGATGTTGGCGGGCTTGATATCGCGGTGCACCACCTCCCGCCCGTGGCTGTGCTCCAACGCCTCCAAGACCGCCGCCACGATCTGCCCGGCCTCGTTCGGGGTCGGCGGCGCCTGGCGCAGCAGATCGGCCAGTGTCCCGCCCTCCACCAACTCCATCACCAGATACGGAACCGGATCCCCGTCACCGATGTCCTCGCCGATGTCGTAGACGGTCGCGATGTTGGGATGCGACAGGCCCGCCGCCGCCCGCGCCTCCCGGCGGAACCGGGCCCGGAAGTCCTCATCGCGCAGCATCTGCGCGGGCAGCACCTTGACCGCCACGATCCGCTCCAGCTCCCGGTCACGCGCCCGGTACACCACGCCCATGCCGCCGCGCCCCAACGGCTCCAGCAGTTCATACCGCCCTGACAGCGTCCTCACCACAACACCCTGACCCCTTCGCCCCTCTTTGATCAACACCAAACCACGGACAAGAGCACCTTCTGGCCGGACAGCACGAACGGGCCGGTCTGGGTGGGGAAACTGGCATACGACAGGAAGACACAGTGTCCCCTCGGGGGGCTTCCACGGCTACACCAGCCGTTGGCTGCGCCGGCACCCTGACTGTCGTCTCCGGTGCCGCTCCGCCGTGACGGGCGGGATTTTCCACCGGCCGATGTCAAGAAACTCCCGGCCGCTCCGACCGACCGGCGGAACATCGAGAGAACAGGGAGTTTCCCATATGCGAGTCGACCGGGCATGGCTGGGGCTGATCGTCCTCACGCTGCCGACATTTCTCGTCGCGTTAGACACGACGGCGTTGCTCCTCGCGCTTCCGCAGCTGAGCGCCGGCTTGGGCGCCACCGGCGTCGAGCAGCTGTGGATCAGTGACAGCTATGGATTCATGGTGGCCGGTCTGGTCATCACGATGGGTACGCTCGGCGACCGGATCGGCCGCCGGCGGCTGCTGATGATCGGCGGGGCGGCGTTCGCGGTGCTGTCGGTCGTGGCCGCCTTCGCGACCGGCCCGCTGATGCTGATCGTCGCGCGTGCGCTGCTGGGCGTCGCGGGTGCGACCCTGGCGCCGTCCACCCTCGCCCTGATCACCAACATGTTCCACGACGACCGGCAGCGCGGGCGGGCCATCGCGATCTGGGCGACCTGCCAGTTCACCGGCGGCGCGCTCGGACCGGTACTCGCCGGGTTCCTGCTCCAGCACTTCTGGTGGGGATCGGTGTTCCTGGCCGCGGTGCCCGCGATGGCGGTGCTGCTGCTCGCCGGGCCGTTCCTGCTGCCGGAGTACCGCGGCGACCGGGCCGGCCGGCTGGACCCGGCCGGCGTCGGGCTGTCGCTGGTGGCGGTGCTATCGATGGTCTACGGCCTCAAGCAGCTGACCGTCGAGGGCGTGTCGGTCGTGCCGGCGGTGGCCCTCGTCGCCGGCGCGGCCGTCGGGTTCGTGTTCGTACGGCGGCAGCTGCGCCTGGAGACGCCGCTGCTGGACCTGCGGCTGCTGCGCGACCGCCCGCTCACGGCCGTGATCGTCGGGCTGGTCTTCGCCGGTGTCGCCATGGCGGGTACGGGTCTGATGGTGACCCAGTACCTGCAGAGCGTGCTGGGCTTCTCGCCGTTCGTGTCGGCGGTGCTGTTCGCACCGATGGGCCTGGGCGTGGCGGCCGGCACCATGGCCGCGCCGATGCTGACCCGGTGGATGAAGCCGGCGACCGCGATCGCCGGCGGGCTGGCGGTGTCGGCGCTGGGTGGCCTGCTGCTGGTCGGCGTCGGCGGCGGGTACGCCCTGCCGCTGGTGATGACCGGCATCACCGTGCTGGCGCTGGGCGCCGGCCCGCTGTTCGCGCTGGGCACCGGGCTGGTCGTGGGGTCCGTGCCGCCGGAGCGGGCCGGCTCGGCGGCGTCGATGTCGGAGACCGGCAACTACCTCGGCGGTTCGCTCGGCCTCGCGCTGCTCGGCATGGTGGCCGCGGCGGTCTACCGCGGCCGGATGGACGGCACGTCCGACTCGCTGGCCGGCGCGGTCGCCGAGAGCCGGCACCTTCCCGCCGACCAGGGCGCGGAACTGCTGCACGCCGCGCAGGAGGCGTTCACCGCCGGCCTGCACGTCACCGGCGTCGTCGCCGCGGTCATCTTCGCCGGGACGGCCGTACTGATCCTGACCATGCGCCGCCCGGCGACCCGGACCGCCCCGGCCGCACTCCCCGATCATGAGGTGACTCGCTCGTAGGACCCGCCGGGGCCGGTGTCATCCCGAGCTCGCCGCGGCTGAGAGGTCCTCCTCTGGGACGACGCCGTCGCGACCTCCGGAGGAGCCGGTCGAGACCCGGTGACGATGTGCGGGGCACCGCCACGGCGGCAGATTAGGCCGGGTGAACACCTCTTCTCCAGGAAGCCGCCGTACGATCGTGCCGGTCCTGATCATCGTCGTCTGGTCGGTGAGTTATCTGGCCCTCGGCCTGCTCTGGGCTTTCGGAGGGCCCGGATATCCGTTCGACGCCGGCCGTGCGGGCGCGGGCAACACCCTGCTCGACCCTCTTCCGGCGGCGGCCGGCGGGGGCGTGCTGGCGATGTCGGCGCTGGTGGCCGGCGTCGTCGCCGTGCTCGCCGCCAGAGGCCCGCTCAACCGGGCCCCCGCCGTCGTGGCCGTCGTGGTCGGCGTCGGCCTGGCGGTGCTCCTGCCCGACGTGCGCATCATGATGACCGCCGGGTACCTGCCGGTGATGCTGGTTGCCGCGCTCGCCGGCCAGGTCGAGTTCTCGATGATCGCGACCATGCTGACGTGGCCGAGCGTCAACCTGCTCATCCTGATGGCGGCCGGCCTCAGCCTGATGCTCTTGGGGACGCGCGCGCTGATCGGAGGGCTCGGGCGGCCCGGCAGCGCCGCCGGCGCGCTACGGATCGGGCGGTATGCGACCGCTGTCGCGGTCGCCGTCCCCGTCGTCTACGCCGTCACCCGCTTCGGCTGGCTCCTGGGTGTGCCCGTCGGTATCAGCGACCAGTTCCTGGCCTACATCGCCGAGATCACTTCGATCGGCGCCGGTCTCAGCACGCTCGGTCTCGTCGGCGCGGTCCTGACCGTCGGCTTGGTCCGGCCGTGGGGCGAGATCTGGCCGCGCTGGGTGCCGTTCCTGCGCGGGCGGCCGATTCCGGCGCGATTCCCGGCCTACTCGGCTCTGGCCGTCTCCCTCCCCATCACCTCCGCCGGACTGATGTACGTCCGCAAGAAGCTCACCGGCGAGCAGGTCGGCCCGGCGGGGGCGGCCGACGAGCTGGGCGCCTGGCTGCCGGAGATGTTGTGGCCGCTGTGGGGTGCGGCCCTGGCGGTGGCCGCGCTGGCGTACCTCTCCCGCCGCCGGCACCTCGCTCACGCACGCCGACCATAATGGTGGGCGTGCGAGAGCCCCTGTCTCCTGCCGGCGCCGCGGTGGACTCGTTTCTCAACCGGCATCAGGTGAGCGCCGATGCCATGCTCGCCGTCCTGCTCGTCCTGCCGCTCGGCCTGGTCTCGTTGAGCCTGCTCCGGGCCTCGGACAGCCCCCTGTCGCTCCGCCTGCTCGCGGGTCTCGGCCTGCTGGTGCTGCATGGTTGCGTCGTTCCGCGTCGGCTGCGCCCGCTGGCGGCGTACGGACTGGCCGCCGTGGCGATGCTGCTGCTGGTGGCGCTGCCGCCCCTGCACGACCCGGGCGGCGCCTACTATCCGGCGGTGCTGCTGCCGAGCACGCTGGTCTTCGGGCTGCTGCTCTACACGGCGTCCGGCCGGCTCGGCCTGCTGCCCAGCCTGGTCTGCCTGGCCGTCGCCCTGACGGGTGTGGTCCTGGTCCTGGCGCGTCTGTGGGATCCGGCCTCGTGGGGCGGCTCGTCGGGCTCCTACGAGCTGGTCGCGTGGCGGATCGGGCTGTCGGTCGGCCTGGTCGCCGCGGCGGCGTGCCTCTGGTCGCTGGGCCGCCTCAGCCGGATGCGGGTGTTGTTCCTGTCCGAGCTCAGAGCGAAGGCCGAGCGCGCCGAGGCCGACCGTGCGCGGGAGCGGAAAGAGGCGGCGCGGGCGGAGCGCGACCGCATCAGCCGCGAGATGCACGACGTGGTGTCCCACTCGCTCGCCGTCATGGTCAGCCAGGCGGAGGGTGGCAGGCTGTCCGATCCGGACTCGCCCGGGGCGGGCGTGTTCGCCACCATCGCCGGGGTCGGGCGCGAGGCCCTGCGCGACATGCGCGGGCTCCTGGGCGTGCTACGCGCCGACGGCGGCACCGCTCCGCAACCGGGCCTCGGCGACCTCTCCGACCTGCTCGACCATGTGCGTGATACGGGCGTACACGTCGCCGTACAAGAGGTCGGGGACGCCCGGCCGCTGCGCCCCGCCGTCGACCTGACCGCCTATCGCGTCATCCAAGAGGGGCTGACCAACGTGATCAAGCACGCGGGGGCGACGGCCGCGACCGACATGACGCTGGCGTGGCGCCCGGACGGACTGCACATCACCATCACGAACGACGGCGACGGGCCGCCCGCCGAAGAGGCCGGCGTCGGGCTGACCGGGATGCGCGAACGTCTCAGCATGGTGGGAGGCACCCTGGAGGCCGGCAGACGCCCCGGCGCCGGCTTCGAACTGTCGGCCACCGTGCCCTATGAGCCGAGGAGCCTCCCATCATCAGGATCATGATCGTCGACGATCAGGAGCTGCTGCGCAACGGCCTGACCATGGTCGTCAGGTCCCAGCCCGACGTGGAGGTGGTCGCCGAGGCCTCTGACGGCCTGGCGGCCCTGAAGGCGTTGGAGTCGCGGCGCGTCGACGTGGTGGTGATGGACATCCGGATGCCCCGAATGGACGGTGTCACCGCCACCCGGGAGATCCAGCGGCTGGACGACCCGCCGAAGGTGCTGGTGTTGACCACGTTCGACCTCGACGAGCACGCCCTGGCCGCGCTGCGCGCCGGTGCGAGCGGGTTCATGCTGAAGGATGCGCCAGGAGAGGAGATCATCGCTGCGATCCGGCACGTGCACCGGGGCGACTCGATCATCGCGCCCGCCACGACCCGGCGGCTCATCGGGCGGCTCGTCGCGAAGGCCGACACCGATCCGGACGCCGTGCTCAAGGTGCTCACGGAGCGCGAGCGTGAAGTCTTCCTCAGCCTGGCCCGAGGAATGTCCAACGCCGAGATCGGGGTCGAGCTGTTCTTGTCGGAGACCACGGTCAAGACCCACGTGGGGCGCATCCTGACGAAGCTCGGGCTGCGCGACCGGGTCCAGGCAGTGGTCCTGGCGTACGAATCCGGCGTTGTCACTCCGGGCGAGCGTTAGGCACCGGCACCGATCAAAGCGCCGCCGCGTGACTGCTGCCACGACCAAACCTCTTCTGGTCCGGTCTCCACGTTAGTACTCCAGCTGTAGATCGTGATCTTGCCGGTCGGAGTGGGTGGCCTGATCAGCGTTGCACTGTCGGCCAGGCAGCCAGTGCCAGTTCCACGGCTGCGGCCAGCTGGGGGGCGGTGGCGCCGTCCTGGGCTCGTTGCGAGAGTCCCTGGAGGACGGTGGCGAAGTAGTCGGCCAGGGCCCGAGGGCTGGTCTGGGCGGGCAGTTCCCCCGCCTGCTGCGCCTTTCGCAGTCGGGCCTCGAACCCGTCCACGTTCTTGTTGCGTAGATCGCGGAGGAATGCGCGCACTTCCGCATCCTGCGGAGTGACGTTGGTTGCCGCGCTGATGGCCAGGCAGCCAGCCGGGTGCGCGGGGTCCGGGTAGATGGTTGCGGCCTCTCGAAGGATGCGCGCGAACGCCCCGTACGCAGTGGTCTCCTCCTGGAGCGCCACACCTGCGAAGGCGCCGACAGGTGAGCGGCCGTAGGTGTCGACCACTTCCTTGAACAGGGACTTCTTATCTCCGAAGGCCGCGTACAGGCTCCCTGAGCGGATCCCCATCGCCTCGGTCAGCTCGCCGATGGAAACGCCCTCATAGCCTCGCTCCCAGAACAGACGCATGGCCGCGGTCAGTGCCGCTGCGCGGTCGAAGGTGCGCGGACGGCCGCGCTTCGGGGTCTCAGCCATGAGCCACATTTTAGAGTGCTCGACCAACAAACCGTGCTACCTTCTTTCTTGGTCGAGCACTCAACAAATGGAAGGTGGCCAACCACCATGGGTATGCAGCAACTTGAAGGAAAGACCGCGCTCGTCACCGGAGGCAGCAGGGGCATCGGGCGCGCCATCGCACAGCGGCTCGCCCGGGACGGCGCCGTTGTCGCACTGACCTACGCACGCGACGAGACCGCAGCGCACGACACCGTCGAGCGGATCCGGAAGGACGGCGGCCGGGCCTTCGCCTTCCACGCGCAGCTGGGCAGCCACGGCGACGCCGCCGCCCTGTGGTCAGCCTTCGACGCCCAGATCCCCCACCACACACCCGAGCCGGTCGTCGACATCATCGTCAACAACGCTGGTATAGGACGCAGTGCGGACCTGGCGTCACTGACCGAGGACGGTTTCGACGAGATCTTCGCCGTGAACGTGCGAGCGCCGTTCTTCATCGTGCAAGAGGGGCTGAAGCGACTGCGCGACGCCGGCCGGATCATCAACATCTCCAGCGGCGCAGCTCACCTCGCCATGCCGGAGGCCATCGCCTACGGCGCCACCAAGAGCGCCCTCGACAATTTCACCCTCAACCTCGCCAAGGAGCTGGGCGCCCGGGGTATCACGGCGAACTCGGTCGCGCCCGGCATCATCGACACGGACGTCAACGCGGGGTGGCTGCGGGACAACCCGGCGGCCGAAGCCCACGCGGCCTCCCTGGCCGCGCTGGGCCGCGTCGGCCAACCGGAAGACGTGGCCGACATCGTGGCCTTCCTCGCCTCGGACGACGCGCGCTGGGTCACCGGCAAGGTGATCGACGCGACCGGCGGCTCCGGCCTGTGAGCCTGCCCCTTGGGCGGGAGCACCCGTCGGTGACCTCCCGCCCGATGGAACTCGCTGGTGGGAAACGTTCGAAAGCCTGATGGAACGGATAGCGGGCCGATTCGCTCGCATCGAACCCCGACGGCGGGCGGCGCGGCTGGTCCTGGGGCTACTGTCGGACCTGCCGCGGAAGAACTGCTGGACGATCGCGGAGTGGGCTGGGGAGGCGACCCCGCACGGCATGCAGCATCTACTGTGCCGGGCGTCCTGGGACGCCGACGCGGTGCGTGACGACGTGCGCGAGTACGTAGTCGATCATCTCCACGACGACTCTGCGGTGCTGGTCGTAGACGAGACCGGCGACGTGAAGAAGGGCCCCCACGCCGGCGAACTCGCCTACTACTGCTGCCATGCCACCGTGTCGGTCCCACTGAGCGCCCTGGTCAAAGTGGCTGGCTCCCGATGGGCGAGTGGAGGAGACCTTTCAGGCCGAGAAGGGCCTGGCCGGGCTCGACGAGCACCAGGTCCGCCGCTACCCCTCCTGAAGCCGCTGGGTCACCCTCGCCATGCTCGCCCACGCCTTCCTCGCCGTCGTCCGCGCCGACGAACACACCAACCGGCCAGGTCCGGACGACCTCATCCCCCTTACCTGCAACGAGATCCAGCGCCTGTTCCTCTCCGTCGCGGTCCGGCCCCTCCACAGCCTCACCCACCGACTCGGCCGGTCCGACTGGCGACGCCGCCACCAGGCACGATCACAGATCAGCCATTACCGACGACAAGCCACAGCCCAGACATGAAGATCACGATCTACAGCTGGAGCATTAGGAGGGGAAGTGCACGAGCAGGACCGGTAACCGAAGCCCAGGCGACCCTCTGATCTCAACTCCGTACAGGTCCTAGCAGTGCGAGACCCGAGCCACGGAGTACGGCTTGTAGAGGGCGGCGTAGAACTTCTTGTTGCCCTTGGTATGGGCGTTGACCGTCATGCAGCGGTACTTGGAGACCTTGTCGCCGGCTGAGCCCTTCCTGACGAACATGATCCTGGCGCTGACCTTGTGGCTGCAGCGGTTGTTGAAGTAGATGGTCGCGGTCGTGGTGCCCTCGCCCCAGGAGTAGTTGGCCCACTTGCTTGTGGGCTTGGAGCACCTGATGCTGTCGCGCTCGGTCGCGGATCGGGCCGACGCCGTAGCGGCCTTCGCCGCCGCGGTGGCCGCGCTGGTCTGGGTGGTGCCTGTCTGCGCGGAGGCCGCCGTTGCCGGGGTCAGCAGCATGGCTGTCACAGCGGCGGAGCCGAGCAAAACGGACGCAGGCTTCTTGTAGTTCATGCTTCAACCTCCTTGAGGCGACTTGATCTTGACTGAATTACCCTACCGAACATCCCAAATCTGGGTAAAGTTCTGACCGTATTGATCCGTCGGGCGGCGGGACGCCCGGTGCCATCCGGGCATGGGAATGGAGGGCCAGAATTCGGGGGAGCTGGACGGGCGTCCATGGTGGGGCGCCGAACGGTTCTCGAGCCGCTCCGGTACGCGGACCGCGCCCTTCTGCCGGCACCCTGCCGACGGATGGTGGCGCGAGGTCGCGGACGGCGTGGTGACCTCCGTGGCAAGCTTCGCCGCCGGCACCGCCGGCCTACGGCAAGACCGCCCTCGCCGTACGTTCTGGCAACACTGTCAAGCCACGACGTTTCCTATGAGCGCCGACCCGGGCTGCGGTTCACCCCTTAAAGCACTACTCTGTTCACTTCGCACGGGATCGATCGCTGGAGAGAGTTCCTCATGGCCGACCACACCACCCTCATTGACGAACTGGCCAAGGCCGAACAGCGTCTGCAGGCGGCACAGCTCGCCGGAGACGTCGAAGAGCTGGACCGGCTGCTCGATGAGCGGCTCGTCTTCACCGGCCCGCCGGACAACCAGTGCCACCCGGATGCCAAGCAGCTCGATCTCCACAATCACCGCTCACGAACACTGGCCCTGACGAAACTCCTCCAGGAAGACCTCACCGTGCTCGTTGTGGGGAACACCGGCGTCACCTGCTTCCTCGGCACGCTGGAAGGCAGCGTCGCCGGAACGCCATTCGCCGGACGGATGAGCTACACCCGGACGTGGGTTCACACGAACGAGCACGGGTGGCGCATCCTGGCCGCCCACGCCAGCCCGGCGTAAGCGGGCGAGCCACTCCGGCCCGCGTTCGACGAGCCCGCCGGCCACTGATGGCCGCCCTCGATGCCGACGCCGGCCATCGCGCCAGTGCAGATCCGGATGCAGGTCGGTGAACAGCGCCCCGTCGCCGCCCGCGGCCATCTGCCTGGCGCGGTAGATGACGTCCGCGTCGAGCACGGCCCGGATCCGCGACCAATGCGGTGCGACGAGCCGATCGTGGGCCGCGCGTAGCTCCGTGGCGATCACACGCAATCTCGCGCGGCCGGCCGGCCGGCCGTCACGCTCATGCGTGACCCGCCGCTCGTGTCGGCGGTGTCGGCGGCCTACCGGCCCTTGCGGGACCTTCCGCCCGGGCGGGGCGTCGCGCGCCTCGCGCGTCCTGCGCAACGGCGTCTGAAGGAGCGATCCTCCTGGGAGTCTGTGCTAGCCGACACTTTGCCGTCACTGTCACCCTTCGCCCCCTGCCATGCCTTATGGTGATCATCACGGCGGAGTGCACCCCGCCGCACCCCCGACGATGTGTCCATGCATTCGGAGGGAAAAGACCGTGCGTCACCGATCTGTCGTATTCGCCTCGGCCGACGGGGGCGCGCCGATGTTCCCGCCCGCCGCACCCCCGCCGGCGGCGGCACCCACCCCCGACACCACCGTGACGTTCCCGCCGGAAGCCGGCTCCCCGGACATCGCGGCCCCCGCCGGTCCCGCCGGCCCCGGCTCCACCCCCGCCGGCGCCCCCTCACCCGCCGACCCGGCGACCACCCCGGCACGGTGAAACATCAGGTGGCATAGCTGGCTCATCACAATCCTCGGCACGGCGCTTGCGGTCACGCCCCTGTCGGGTGCCACCGGCATGCCCGCCCACACCAGCCCCATCAGCCCCGCAGGCAACCACGCCGGCAGCCACGCCACGATCGGCGCGCGCCTGCTGCAGGCACCGTTCGAGCGCGGGCAGGACCCCCGCACACCGGCCCGGGCCGTCGAGCGCCACCGCACCGTGCGCCGTACCGTGGTCCACGTGCCACCGGGCGGCGGGACCACCCGGGCCGCGATCGGGGAGTCCGGCACGCGGTCCCGCATGAGAGCCGAACCCGGGGTGACGCTCGGCACGGCCGGGAGATTCGCCGTCCTGGCCGGCGCTTCCGTCGTCAACACCGGGGCCACCGTCATCACCGGTGACCTCGGGGTGACGCCGGGCGCGATAGTGACCGGCTTCCCGCCCGGGAGCGTGAGCGGGACGATCCACGTGGACGACGCTGTCGCGGTCCAGGCCCAGACCGACTTCACCACCGCCTACGACGACGTCGCCTTCCGAACTCCTACTGCCACCGTGTCCACCGATCTCGGCGCCACCACACTGACACCGGGGATCTACACCTCTGTCTCGGGCACCTTCAGCAACACCGGGAACCTCACCCTGGACGCCGAGGGGGACCCAGACGCGATCTTCATCTTCCAGACCGTCTCCACCCTCCTGACCGCGGGCGCCAGCACGGTGACCCTCACCGGCGGCGCCCAGGCGCGCAACGTCTTCTGGCAGGTCGGCACCTCGGCCACGCTGGGGGCGGGCTCGACCCTGTCGGGAACCATCCTCGCGCTCGCCTCGATCACCGTCGGCGCGGGCGTGGTCATCGACGGCCGGACCCTGGCCCGTGACGGCACCGTCACCCTGGACACCGACATCATCACGCGGCAGGTCGGCACTTTGTCCATCAGCGCGCCCGAGAGTGTGGACCTGTGGTCCGCGCGGGCCGGCGGCCAAGGCGTGTCGGCCCGGCTCGGTCCCGTCACCGTGATCGACGAACGCTACGACCCGGACGCCGCCTGGATCGTGACGGTCAGCTCGACGCCCTTCACCACCGGAGCCGCCACCCCCTCCCAGACCATCGCCAGGAGCTTCATCGTCTACGCCCCCGGCACGGCCACCGCCACCACGGGGGACGCGACCTTCACCCCCGGCACCCCGGGTGACCTCGGTTCCCCGCGCGTCGCCTTCTCCGCCTCCGACGGCACGGGGGAGAACTCCGCCACCTGGAACCCCACGATCACCGTCACCCTGCCCGCCGGCGTCCGCGTGGGGAGCTACACCGCCACCATCACCCACTCGGTCGCCTGAGCCGCTGCGCGAGGCGCTGACCCGCCGGCTCGGCCCCATCCATCACGCCGACGTGCAGTCGGGGGGATTCACTCCCGGCGTCGCCGCCCGCCTCAGCACCGGGCACGAGCGCCGCGTCGGCCGGCTGACTCAACCGCGGGACCAGGCCGGCTCCGAGTCGAATCTCAGGTCGGTGATCGCGGTGAGGTCGATGCCGTACCGGGCGTACACCTTGATGGTGTTCTCGCCGGTCAGCTGTTCCTCGTCGTAGCCGAGCCGGCGGGCGACGGCAATGACGTGGTCGCGGTCGCCGGCTTCGATCTCCAGGTAGGGCGGGATCCCCGGCCACTCGTCGATCTCCAGTTCGGCGCCGTCGAGCGTGAAGCTGGTGCGCCGGTTCTCCTGGTAGGACTTCGGGGTGAAGCCGAGCTTGCCGAGCAGTTCGTCGGTCGTCTCGAAGTCCAGGACGGCGACCTCGGTCTCCCGGGTGCCGTCGATGCCGTCGTCGGTGATCTCCTTGACGGTCAGGGTGATCTCGGTGCCGGTGTCGCGCAGCCGGATCCATCGGCTCATGTCGCCGGGGGCGATGTCGTAGACGTAGCGGCGCATGAGCCTGGTGCCGGTCACCTTCCCCCCGCCGAGGGCGGTGATCAGGTCGGCGGTCCGGTCCGGATCGATGTTCAGCACCTTGGCTTCGTACTCGATGGGCATCTGCGCTCCCTCGCGTCGAGTGGTCTGACGGGTGGATCAGATCATGACGGCGTTCCCGGCGACCACGCGAATCCATCCCGGAAGGGGACGACCTTCAAGGGAAGCCGCCGGTCGGCGGATCCGCCGACCGGCATGCGCCGGTCGGTGTACCGGATGAGGTCGCCGAGCCGGTAGCCATCGGATGCCTGACGCAATCGGGGCGGCGCCGCGCGGGCGGCCCCGCCCCGTGCGGGTTCATCTCTGTCCGGGGCCGTCCACCACCTTGGTCTCCAGTTGGGCGGTCAGCGTGAGCGGCGTACCCGCCTTGACGACGTGGTTCGGGGCATCGGTGTAGTCCGTGGTCCGATCCTTGACGGTCACGCCGTAGGTGCCGAGAAAGTGGAAGTCGACGGGGTCGAGGATGAGGTCGTAGCGGTTCCACTTTCTGGTGTGGCTGAACGCGACCCCCCGCCTGCCGTCGGCGTCCGCGACGTCCTCGGTGAAGCTCACGCCGGGGAGGGTGGCCAGGCCGCGGAACAGCGCCGCCCGCACCTCCGGTGGGAGCGCCTGGGTGCCCATGAGCTGGTAGACGGCCTGGAAGAGCCGCTCATCCATGGAGGGAAGTGGCCCGGTTGCCGACACCATGTGCATGTCCTCCAGCTTCTGGCGGATCTTCGCGAGCACCCCATCCGGGGTGACCGGCTGCTGGGCCAGGTCGGCCGCGCCGAGCCCCGGATGGTTTCCCTGGACGAGCGGTTTGCCGTTGGGGGACAGACCCGCCGTCTGCTTGCCGTCCACGCTGGTCCACTGCTCCCAGACGACGCGCTGGGAGACGTCCACCCCGTAGCTCCCGTCCTTGGACTGCGGCGCCTGGAGCTCCCTGATGTACAGCCACTGGCCGGAGTTGGGCACCTGCCCGCGGTCGTCGTAGGCGGCCTGCGCGGCCCGCTCGCCCAGCTCCTGCACACTCGCCACCGGGACGACCGCGCGCGGCCGGTCGGTCGCCACCACCACGCCGGTGCCGACCGTCACGGCCAGCGCGCCCGCGACCGCGAGCCGCCAGCCGAGTCGCCGGCCGAGCCGCGGTGCGTGCCGTCTCTCCGGTTCCCGTGCCGCCGCCAGCAGCCGCGCCCGTGCGGCGTTCTCCGCCTGCGCCGTCATCGGCGGGGTGTCCCGCCGGAAATCCTTGATCGTGCTCATCACAGCTCCTCATCTCCCAGCACGGCCCGTGCCTTCTTCCGCGCCCGGTGCAGCCGTGACCGTACGGTCCCCAACGGAATGCCGAGCGCCTGCGCGACCTCCTCGTAGCTGAGGTCCTCCCACGCCACCAGCAGCAGCACGTCGCGGTCGCCGCGAGACAGCGACGCCAGCGCCCCCGCCAGTTCGCGTTCCCTGCCGCCCGCTGCGACCCTGCTGACCACGGTGTCGGCCATCGCCTCCGGCAGCGGGTCCACGCCGGTACGGCTCAGCGCCCGGAGCAACCGCTCCTCCTGGCGCCGGTGCCGGGCGACGAGCGTGGTGGCGATGCCGTACAGCCAGGGGCGTGCCAGCGGGAACGACAGGTCGTACGTACCACGCCGCCGGAACGCGGCCAGGAACGTCTCGGCCACGATGTCGTCGGCGGCCTGCGTGCCGATCCGCCGCGCGGCGTACAGGTGGATCTGCCGGGCATACCGGTCGAACAGTGCGGCGAACTGCTCTGGGTCGCCTGCGGATCGCCTGATCAGCTCGGCGTCGTCGAGTTCGGCCGTCTCAGTGGTCAACGGCCCTCCTTAGTGAGGTCGGTCGGTCACCCTGCTGTCTCCCGCAGGCCGCGGCCGGGTTCTCGGTCCCGTGGAGAACGTGACGCACGCCACTCGGAACGCCGCGCCTGCGGCCCGGGGTCGAGAGCCCCCACCGCGGGCCGGGCCGGGCTTGTGTCGGTGCCCGCCGCTACAGTCGCCGGGGCACCATCGCCCCCTGAGGAGGAGACCGGATGACCGAGCCCGACGCGACGATGACCAAAATCGGCCAAGGTGTCGAACTGGGCCACAGCGGCGACCGGGAGGCCGCGCGGCGGCTGTTCACCGGGCTGTGGGAGGAGATCGGCGCGGCCGGCGACCCGCTGCACCGCTGTGCTCTGGCGCACTCGATGGCCGACGTCCAGGATGACGTGCGCGAGGAGCTGCGCTGGGACCTGCGCGCCCTGGAGGCGGCCGACCTGGTCACCGACGAGCGGGCGCAGCAGGCGGGTGTCGCCGCCGTGCGGGGCTTCTATCCCTCCCTGCATCTCAACCTGGGCGACGCCTACCACAAGCTCGGCGACCTCGACCGGGCGCGCGACCATCTCGAACGCGGACGGGCCGCCGTCGACGCGCTCGGCGACGACGGGTACGGGCAGATGATCAGGCAGGGCCTGGACCGGCTCGCCGACCGGTTGCCGGCGACCTGACCACCCGGCCTCATCGACTCGGGGGCTCCGGCGGCGGTCCGGCCACCGCGGAGTGGCGTGCCTCCAGGCCGGCCACGATCAGGTCGAGGGCGACCTCGAAGGCGCTGTCGGCGTCCACCATGCCTTCGAGCTCGACGAGCAGCCCGCTGGTCTCGGCGGTGAGGAACCCGGAGACGAAGCTGTACAGCACCCTGCGGGTGCGGACCAGATCCTCGGCGGGGATCCCGGCGGCGGTGAGGATCCGGTTGAACACCGCCCACAGGGCGTTCTCCTGCCTGGACAGGTCCGGGTGGCCGTTGACGTAGGACCAGAGCGACGGGTGCGACCGCGCGAGGGACCGGTAGGCGTGGCCCAGCGCGCGCAACTGGTCCTGCCACGGGGTGCCGTCGTCGGCGGGCAGCCGCAGCCGGGCGGCGACGACGGCGCAGGTCTCGCGCACCAGCGCTTCCTTGTTCCGCACGTGGTGGTAGAGCGACATCGGGTTGACGTCGAGCTCGGCCGCCAGCTTGCGCATGGACAGCCCGTCCACCCCGCCGGCGTCGACCAGGCGCAGCGTGGTCGCGTAGATCTCCTCAAGTGTCAGGGGCAGTCCCCTGCGCGCGCTCACTGCCATACACCGTATGGTAGCGTCAGACATACAGTGTATGGCTGGCGGTGCCGGCAGATCGCCGGCAAAGGGGGAGTTCCCATGGAGACAGCACTCCGATCCATTCCCGCCCCGCAGGGGCTGCCCGTGCTCGGCAACACGCTCCAGATTCCGTCGCACGCGCCCGCCGCGTACTTCGAGAAGCTCGCGGCCGAGCACGACGAGGGCATCTACCAGCTCGATCTGCTCGGCCGCAAGGTCCTGTTCGTGTCCGATCCGGACCTGGTCGCCGAGCTCTGCGACGAGACGCGGTTCTACAAGGGCATCGACCCGCCGCTCTCCATCGTCCGCGACTTCGCCGGCGACGGGCTGTTCACCGCCCACCACGACGAGCCGGTCTGGGGGCACGCGCACCGCATCCTGATGCCGGCCTTCAGCCAGCGGTCCATGAAGGCCTACTTCCCGCAGATGCTGGAGGTGGCGCAGCAGCTCACCGCCAAGTGGGCGGTCTCGGACGAGGTCAGCGTGGCCGACGACATGACCAGGCTCACGCTCGACACGATCTCCCTCACCGGCTTCGACTATCGGTTCAACTCCTTCGACTCACCCGAGCTGCACCCGTTCCTGCAGGCCATGGGCCGCGCGCTGACCGAGGCGATGCTCCGCAACCGGCAGCTCCCCCTGGTCACCAAGCTCAAGAAGAAGCGGGAGGAGGCCTACCGCGCCGACATCCTGACCATGCAGGACCTGGTGGACGACGTCATCAGGCAGCGCCGGGCCGACGGCCGGAGCGGCGGCACGGACCTGCTCGGTCTGATGCTGGAGGCCGCCGACCCGCGGAGCGGCGAGCGGCTCTCGGACGAGAACATCCGCGACCAGGTGCTGACCTTCCTCATCGCCGGGCACGAGACCACCAGCGGGCTGCTCTCCTTCGCCCTCTACAACCTGCTGCGCAACCCGCACGTGCTCGCCCGGGCCTACGCCGAGGTGGACCGGCTGCTGCCGGGTGACACCGTCCCCACCTACGACACGATCATGAAGCTGGACGTGATCCCGCGGATCCTGGAGGAGACGCTGCGGATCTGGTCCCCGATCCCGGCGTTCGCCGTCAAGTCCTTCGAGGACACCACGGTCGGCGGCTACCCGGTGCGCGAGGGCCAGACGGCCGTCGTCCTGCTGCCGTCGCTGCACCGGCACCCGAAGGCGTGGGACCGGCCGGAGGAGTTCGACATCGACCGCTGGCTCCCGGAGCACAAGACCGGGCACCACCCCGCCGCCTACAAGCCGTTCGGCAACGGTGAGCGGGCCTGCATCGGGCGCCAGTTCGCGCTGACCGAGGCGCGGCTGGCCCTCGCCGTCGTCCTGCAGCGGTTCGCGATCTCCGATCCGGACGCCTACCGGATGCAGATCAAGCAGATGCTCACCGTCAAGCCCGACGGCTTCACGGTCCGGGTCAGGGCGCGCAAGCCGTACGAACGAGGGGCGGTCGAGACGGTCGAGGCCGTGGCGGAGCAGCAGGCGGAGGTGGCCGTCACCGGAGTCGGCCTCACCGTCGCCTACGGTTCCAACCTCGGCACCTCCGCCGACGTCGCCGAGAGGCTGGCCGAGCGTGCCGGGCGCTCCGGGTTCGCGACCACGCTGACGACCCTGGACGAGCTCGACCCGCCCCGGGACGGGCTCCTCGTGGTGATCACCTCCACCTACAACGGCAAGGCACCCGACAACGCCCAGCGCTTCGACGCCCTGACGGAGCTGCCCGCCATGGACGGGGTACGGCTCGCGCTGCTCGGCTGCGGCAACGCCCAGTGGCCCACCTACCAGGACTTCCCCCGGCGCGCCTTCGACAAGCTCACCCGGGCCGGAGCCGTACCGCTCATCGACCGCGGCGAAGCCGACGCGGACGGCGACTTCGACGGCGACGTCTCGGCGTGGACCAGCGCGCTCTGGGCGGCGCTGGCGGAGGAGTACGGCACGGCCGCCGCCGAAAGCGGGCCCCGCTACGAGATGGACGTGCTCACCGAGGCCGACGTGCGCCCCGCGGTCGTGTCCCCGCAGGCGGTCCCGCTGACCGTGCTCTCGAACGAGGAGCTGACCGGCGACCCGGCCGGGCTGTGGGACTTCTCGCTGGAGGCCCCGCGACCCGGAGTGCGCTCGATCGTGGCCGAGCTGCCCCCGGGAACGACCTACGCGGCCGGCGACCACCTGGCCGTCTTCGCCAAGAACGCCCCCGAGCTGGTCGATTGGGCGCTGCGCTGCCTGCGCGTCCCCCGCGACCAGGTCGTACGGCTCCGCTCCCGGGGGACGACCCATCTGCCGGTGGACACCCCGGTGACCGCCGGACTGCTGCTGACCGAGTTCGCCGAGCTCCAGGAGGTGGCCACCCGCTCCGACCTTGCGGCACTGGCAGGGCAGACGGAGTGCCCCCACACCCGGGGGCGGCTCGCCGAACTGGAGGCCGGTTACGCCGACGAGATCCTCGCCAAGCGCGTCTCGGTGCTCACGCTGCTGGAGCGGTTCCCCGCGATCACCCTGCCCCTGCCGGTCTTCCTGGAGCTGGCCGGACCGATCCGGCCGCGCTACTACTCGATCTCCTCCTCGCCGCTGGCCGCCCCCGGCCGGGTCCGGATCACCGTCGGCCTGGTGGAGGGGCCCTCCTGGTCGGGCAGCGGCGAGTATCGGGGCATGTGCTCGGCCTACCTGGCGGGGCTGGAGCCCGGCGATGTCCTCTACGGATACGTGCGGGTGCCGAGCCCTCCGTTCCGCCTCCCCGAGGACCCGGCGACCCCGGTGATCCTCGTCGGTCCGGGCACCGGTTTCGCCCCGCTGCGCGGTTTCCTGGAGGAGCGGGCACTGACCGGCGCCACCGGTCCCGCCGAGGTCTTCTACGGCTGCCGGCACCCCTCGCACGACTGGCTGTACCGCTCCGAGCTCCAGGACTGGGAGGCGGCCGGGGTCGCCCGCGTGCACACCGCGTTCTCCGCGGTCACCGGCCATCCCTTCCGCTTCGTCCAGGAGGCGGTCGCCGCCGAGGCCGACACGCTCTGGACGCTGCTGGAGCGGGGTGCCCACGTCTACGTCTGCGGTGACGGGCTCCGGATGGCGCCCGCCGTACGGCAGGCCCTCGCGGCGATCTACCGGGACAGGACCGGTGGCGACGGCGAGGAGTGGCTGCGCGCCCTGGAAGCCGAGGGCCGCTACCAGCAGGACGTCTTCGCCTGACCTCGCGCCCTCCCGGCCAGCGAGGCCGGGACGGCCGAGCTCGGCGGCTCGTCCCGGCCTCGGAGGCCGTAGCGGGCCGATTCCGGAAACGACCTGATCCGCGGTCAGTTCCCGGAGGCGCCGGTGTTCACCGGCAGGGCCAGCGGGCCGTAGGTCAGGAAGGACGGCGAGTAGAGAACCTCGTCAGGGGCGATGGCCAGGTCCAGGTCGGGCAGCCGGTTGAACAGCGCGGAGAGGGCGATGGCGCTCTCCAGCCGGGCAAGTGGCGCACCGATGCAGAAGTGCGGGCCATGGCCGAAGGCCAGGTGCCCGGTCTGCTCGCGGGTGATGTCGAAACGGTCCGCCCCCTCACCGTGCCGGTCGGTGTCCGTCGCCGCCCCGCCGTAGCACACGAGCAGCGGTTCGCCGGCGCGGAGAGGTACTCCGGCGAGCGTCACGTCTGTCACCACGTACCGGAACGGGGTACTGACGACGGTCGAGCCGCTCCGGAGGGCCTCCTCCACCACCTGCGGCCACCGATCGCCCGCCAGCGCGAGGGCGCGCTGCTCCGGGTTGACGCACAGCGCCACGACGGCGTTCCCGAGCAGGTGCACGGTGGTCTCATGGCCGGCGATGATCATCAGCCAGAGAATGGCCACCAGTTCGGAGCCGGTCAGCCGATCGCCTTCGTCATGGACGCGGACCAGCCCGGAGGTGAGGTCGTCACCCGGGGTACGGCGCTTCTCTTCGACAAGCTCGCCCAGGTAGTCGAGCAGGTCGCGGTTGGCCGCCGCGGTCTCCTCGCCGGTGCTGGTGTGCGAGATCAGCACCTGGGTCCACTTCCGGAGCCGGGGACGATCGTGCACGGGGACACCGAACAGCTCACTGATCACCGATATCGGCAGCGGCTCGGTGAAGGCGGACACCAGGTCCACTCCGTCGCCGGCCGCCACCACGGCGTCGAGAAGCTCGGCTGTGATCTTCTCAATGCGAGGTGTCAGCGCTTCGACCCGCGACGGGGTGAAGGCCCGGGAGATCAGGCCTCTCAGGCGACGGTGATCCGCGCCCTCCAGCACCTGCAGGTGCTCCCCTTCGACCACCGGGCGCAGCGGCCAGTCCGTCGGGACGGCCCCCTCCTGCAGGTCCGTCCAATGTCGGGGGTGCCGGCTGAACAGCTTGTTGTCATTGGAGAGGACTTCGAAGATCGCATCCTGGCTGGTCACCGCCCACGCTCTGACGTTGCCGGGAAGCTCGATGGGCACAACCGGGCCGAGCTTTCGGAGATGGGCGAGGGTCTGGGGGGCGGGCTCACCGGGAACAGGGAATGAGAACGGAGTGTCGGCCACGGAGCTCCTTCGAACAGCGAATGGACACCGTTACCTTAACTAACAATCTGCCGGTATTCGATCATGTAAGGCGTTAAATTGACGGTAAGAGTGGGATTGCACCCTTATCCTGCTTGCCCGGTGTGATCTTCGGTCGCGGAGCCGTCCTCGGCTTCTCGCTCTCGGACGTCAGCCGGTCCACGACGGCCGGGGCCCGCTTCTCCGCCGGCGGGTGGTCACGGTCCTTGCGTCAACGCGGCGACCAGCTCCGGGAGAACGGTGCCCAGCGGGGCGTCGATGGCGAGCGTCGCGTAGGGGTCACCGCGGGTGGGGCCCTGGTTGACGATCGCCACGGGGATGCCGAGCTTCGCGGCGTGCAGCACGAACCGGCGGCCCGACATCACCGTCAACGACGACCCGAGCACCAGGAGCAGCCGTGCTCCCTCCACGAGGGCGAAGCACTCGCGTACCCGTGTCGCCGGAACGGTCTCCCCGAAGAAGACGACGTCGGGCTTCAACACCCCTCCGTCGCATGACCGGCAGCCGACGATCTGGAACCCGTCGAGCTCCTCGTCCCTCAGATCGGCGTCGCCGTCCGGGTTGACCGCGAGAGCACGGGCGTCGAACTGCGGGTTCGCCTGCGCCAGGCGATGGTCCAGCTCCTCCCGCGGGCTCAGGTCACCGCAGTTCAGGCAGATCACGTGATGCAGGCTGCCGTGCAGTTCGACGACCGCCCGGGCGCCGCCCGCCTGGTGCAGGCCGTCGACGTTCTGCGTCACGATGCCGCCCACCAGGCCCCGCCGCTGGAGGTGGGCGACCGCGTGGTGGCCGCCGTTCGGCGCCGCCTGGGTGATCGCCCGCCATCCGACATGGCTGCGGGCCCAGTAGCGCCGCCTGGCGGCCGGGTCGCCGACGAACGTCTGGTAGGTCATCGGGGTGTGCCGGCGCAGGGCCCCGCTCGACCCCCGGTAGTCCGGTATCCCCGACTCCGTCGAGATTCCGGCCCCGCTCAGCACCACTACATCGCCCGCGGCCAACAGCTCCGCCAGCTCGCTCGTCCCCTCGCTCACCCTTACATGCTGCCCCACCGGACGCGCGGTACGGCCGCAGCACCCCGTCGAGCGGTGATGGAGGCGATCCGGCCGGCCGCTGTCTCGGGACCCGTGCATTCTGCACGGCGGGCCGGTGCACGGCGACCTACCGGCGCAGCCGGCCTATCCCCAGGATGGAGGCATGAGTTCAGACATCACTCCCTTCCGTATAGAGATCCCCCAGGCGGACCTGGACGACCTGCAGACACGGCTCGACCTCGCCCGCTTCACCGACGAGGTCCCCGACGCCTACGGCGTGAGCGTCGAGCGGGTCCGGCGGCTGGCCGAATACTGGCGCGACGGCTACGACTGGCGTGCCTGGGAGGCCCGGCTCAACACCTACCCGCAGTTCACCACCGACATCGACGGGCAGCGGATCCACTTCATCCACGTGCGCTCCGCCAAGCAGGACGCGCTGCCGCTGATCCTCACCCACGGCTGGCCGGGTTCGATCGTGGAGTTCATCGACGTCATCGAGCCGCTGTCGAAGGACTTCCACCTGGTCATCCCGTCGCTTCCCGGGTTCGGCTTCTCCAGCCCGATCACGGAGAGCGGCTGGGGCACCGTACGCACCGCCCGGGCCTGGGCGGAGCTGATGGAACGCCTCGGATACGACCGCTACGGCGCGGTCGGCAACGACGGCGGTTCGATGGTCTCGCCGGAGATCGGCCGCCTCGCCACGTCCAACGTGGTAGGCGTGCACGTCACGCAGATCTTCTCCTTCCCTTCCGGCGACCCCGCCGAATTCGTGGGCATGACCGAGGAGGAGCAGGCCGCGATGGGGGTGCTGCAGCGGTTCTGGGAGGAGATGGGCGCCTTCAACACCCTGCAATCGCAGCAGCCGCAGACGCTGGCGCACGCGCTCGCCGACTCGCCGGTCGGGCTGCTGGGCTGGCAGGTCCAGCTGTTCGATCTCGATCTCGACGACGACTTCGTGCTCACCAACGTCGCGTTCTACTGGCTCACCGGCACCGCGGGCTCCTCGATCCGCTTCTACTACGAGAACGCCAAGGCCGCGCCGCCGCCGGCCGAGCCCACCACCACGCCGATCGGGCTGGCCTCGGCCAAGGGTGACTTCCAGTCCATCCGGCGCTTCGCCGAACGTGACCACAAGAACATCGTGCAGTGGCACACGTACGAGACCGGAGGGCACTACGCGGCCCATGCGGCACCTGACGTCTACGCGGGTGACGTCCGGGCCTTCTTCTCCGGTCTCCTCCAGGGGTAACGGGGCACCACCGCGACGAGGGCGAATGCGCCGTCGCCCTCGTCGCCCGCCGTGAACGTGCCCCCCGCGGACTCGACCCTGGCCGTCAGGCTCGCCAGTCCGCTGCCGCCGGTCCCCGGCAGGGCTCGCGTCACACCGTCGTTGGCGACACGCAGCCGTACCTCGTCGCCGTCCGTCTCCACGGTGATCGTGCACCGCCGTGCGGCCGAGTGCCTGACGACGTTGGTGACGGCCTCGCGCAGGACCGTGGCCAGCACCGGGCAAGGCTCCACGTCGGCGGCGTGCGCCCGGACCTCGACGCCGGCGGAGTCGAGCAGTGAGCGGGCGGACGCGATCTCCTCGCGCAGGCTCAGCTCGGCGCCACCGGAGGCGATCGAGCGCACGTCGGCCAGGCCCCGCACCGCCAGCGGGCGGACGTCCTCCACCAGGCGCGCCGCCTTACCGGGGTCGTCGCCGACCGCGCGCCGGGCCAGTTCGGCCTTGAGGGTGATGGCCGACAGGGTGGAGCCGAGCAGATCGTGCACGTCCCTGGCCACCCGGAGCCGTTCGGCGACCACGGCGCTCCTGGCGATCTGCATGCGCAGGCCGCGCAGATGCGCGGCCGCCTCGGGGAACCGGTTGAAGGCGAACACGCCGACGGAGATGCCGATCGTCGAGGCGATCTGGTAGAGCTCATAGCCGCCCACGTCCGGATAGAGCCTCAGCAGGAAGCCGGCGGCGACCGCGGCGACCGCGACGGCCGGCACTGACCAGCGCATGGGCAGCCACAGCAGGGTGTTGGCCACGGCCAGGCCGAGCAGCGCCGCCAAGGTGCCGTCGCCCAGGTAGAGGGCGGCGGCGCTGACGACGAGGATGTGCAGCGGGAGCGTCCAACGCCAGGCCGAAGGCGCCGAACCCCTGGGGACGCCGTGGTAGAGCTGGAACGCGACGGCCGTGAGCGCGGCCATGACGGCGACGGTCCATTGGCGCGGAGTCGTGGTGTCGCTGTCGGCGACGTTGTTGAGCACGATGACGGCGATGTTGACGGTCATCGCCGTGAGGGCCCACCGCGAGAGCCTCCTCGACTCGTCCGGCAGGTCGGTCCGGCCCGCGGGGAGCGGTTCATGGGGGACGGCGGCGACCGTTCTGGCCTCCGCGGCCGCCTCGCGGGAGATCTCCGCGATGCCGGTGAGCACGGCGGGGGTGAGCGGCCGGCGGCGGGACGCCCGCAGGATGCGGGCGAGCCGGTCGCCGATGGCCCTGCGCAGGTCGCCGGCCGCGCGCAGGCGCTCGTTCGCCGCTTCCAGTTCGGCGAGCTGCCGGTTGGCCGACTGGGTCTCGGTGAGCAGCACGGCCAGCCGTACCAGGGCGAACAGCGTGAGCCCCATGTTCATATCGATGATCACGAAACTGACCACCGTGGGGAGGGCGGGGCCGTGCAGCACGGCCCCAACCACGGTGTCGGCCAGCAGCACCCCGCCGAACAGCAGCCATCCTGCCGGACCTGCCACGGTCAGCGGCATGGCGGCGGCCAGCGGCCCTGCGATCGGCCCCCACAGCATGGGAAAGAGCAGATAGGGACCGAAGGTCGCGGCCCCGAGGACGAGAACGGCACGCCGGCCGCCCCGGGCCGCCAGCGAGAAGAGGACGACGACGGCCAGGATGAGGCCCAGGCAGATCCCCAGGGTGAGCGGCGAGGACTGCCCCCGTGCGTTCGCCATGGCGACGACGATCGTGAAGCGCGCCGGGACGAGGACGGCGATGTAGCCGAGCACGAGAGCCCAGCCCGTGGACGGCCTGAGCAGCGTCTGTCCGTTTCCTCCCGCTGTCGTCACCTGCGTTGTCTACCACGCCTAGGATGCGGATTGTGATTCGTGTTCTCATAGCGGAGGATGTCCGGATACTTCGGGAGGCGTTGGTCGCCCTGCTCGGCTATGAGGAGGACATCGACGTCGTGGCCGCCCTGGAGACGGGCGACGCGATCGTGCCCGCGGCGCTGGCCCACCGGCCGGACGTCGCCGTGCTCGACATCGACCTGCCCGGGCTCGACGGCCTGGCTGCCGCGGCCGAGCTGTACGAACGGCTGCCGGTCTGCCGGGTGCTGATCCTCACCGCGCTGGGCAGGCCGGGCAACCTGCGGCGCGGGGTCGCGGCACGCGTGTCCGGTTTCATGCTCAAGGACTCCCGGCCCGAGGACCTGGTGAACGCCATCCGCGACGTCGCCGCCGGCCGCCGGGTCATCGACCAGCAGCTCGCCTACGCCACGCTCGACGTTCCCGCCAGTCCGCTGACCGAACGCGAGGCCGACGTGCTGCGCCTGACCGGCGCCGGCGCCGCGCCCCGGGGCATCGCCAGGGACCTGAACCTCAGCTACGGCACCGTACGCAACTACCTCGCCTCCGCCGTGACCAAGCTGAACGCCCGCACCCGGTCGGACGCGGTCCGCATCGCCACCGAGGCGGGCTGGCTCTGACGTTCCACCGAACTCACCCGGCACATCCGCGAGGGCTGCGCGTCGGCGGGGCCGCCTGAGGCCCTCCCCGCCATCTGGGCGTCGGGTCAGGCGACGGTTCCGCCGGGCTTGGGTGGTTCGCTGTCCAGGCAGCAGCGGACGAAGTCTTGGACGATGGGGTTGGTGTCGTCGGCGGGCACCCAGGCGATGGCGACCTGGCTGGGGCTGACGCCGCTGACGGGCCGGTAGGTGATGCCAGGGCGGGCGTAGAAACGGGCGGAGGATTCGGGGGTAAGAGCGATGCCGTAGCCGTTGGCGATCGCGCTGAGCCAGTCGTCGGGCTGGTCGGTGACGGCGCCGATACGGACCGGGTGGCCGTCGCGTTCGTCGGCGGCCAGCCAGTACTCCCGCCACCAGCCTGTTTCAGGTGGGGCTGCCACAAACGGCTCCTCCCACAGATCCCGGAAAGGGATCTGGTCACGCGTGGCGAACGGGTGGGCTGTGGGGAGCGCGACCCAACGGGGCTCGCTGAACAGCACCTCCACTCGCAGAGCGTCCTGGCCTGGGAAGGGCAGCCGCAGCAGAGCGGCGTCGACGTCTCCGCGGGCGAGCCCGGCGGTCGGGTTCGACCACGCCGCCTGCCGCATGTCGACCCTCCAGCCCGGCCGACGGCGGGCGAACGTCGCGATGATCTGCTGGGTGGTTTCGTTGGCGGCGCTGGCCACGAATCCGACCCGCAGCACCCGGGCCGCTCGGCCGGCCATGCTCTTTGTCTCCCGCAGCGCCTGGTCCCAGTCGACCAGCAGAGCGGGCACCCGCGTTACCAGGGCCTGTCCCGGTTCGGTCAGGGCCATGCCAGCCCGGGACCGGGTGAACAACGGCACGCCGAGCTGGGTCTCCAGTTGCTTGATCTGTTTGGTCAGCGCCGGTTGTGACACGAACAGTCGTTCTGCGGCTCGGGTGAGGCTCCCTTCCTCCGCCACGGCGACGAAGTAGCGCAACAGCCGGGTGTCGACATCCATGCCATCAGGTTATAGATGCAGGTATTGGACGCAAGCTCGGGGATCGCCGAGAGTTGACGCAGCACACGAGCAGCAGCTCGCCAAGCCAAAAGTAAAGGGAGACCCCATGCCTGTCCTGATGATTCGCTACCAGGTGGCCGACGAAGGTGTCGCGGAGCTTGTCGACGCAATCGAGGCGGCCTTCGCGGCGGTGGAGGCGCAGCGGCCGGAAGGCATCCGGTATGCGTACCTGCGTCAGGCCGGCAGCACCGAATTCATCGCCCTGCTGGACCTCGACGAGGGAGTCGAGAATCCGCTGCCCGGCATTGAAGCGGCGCGCCGGCTGCAAGCGACCGTGGCCAAGTGGGCGGTGGGGACAGGCGCGACACCGCAGCCATTCGAGGTTCTCGGCGCTTACCGCATGCTCGCCTGAACGGCGCGTGTCATGCCTGTCGCCTATGTAGTCGTCACCGTCATCACGATCGCGGTCAATGCCGGGATGGCCATCGCTGACTTCGCAAGGGCCAAGTTCGTCCTCGCCAACTCAGCTGAAGTGGGCCTCCCGCAGTCCTGGCTCCCGACGCTCGCCACGCTGAAAGTCGCCGGGGCTGTCGGGCTCGCCGTCGGGCTCCTGGGCGTTCGGGTCATCGGCATCGCCGCCGCAATCGGACTCGTTCTATTCTTCGTCGGTGCCATGGCCGCCCACTTCCGTGCCCGCGTGTTTCACAACATCGCCTTTCCCGGCACCTATCTTGCGCTGGCCATCGCTTCTCTCGGACTCGTCATCGCACAGTGATGACGTTCCTCGTGGGTGGCAGGCCTGTTCTTGCTGCCACCCGCTGGTCGGACCGGTTCTCACAAACGGTCTGTACGGCTGCCTCGGAATCGGCACCCTTTACCAGGATGCCACCGCCTGGTCATACCACCCGGACCACCTTGCCGCTCGACACCCAAGCACCCGGATGACTTCGAGGCTCATCGCGCGGACCCGAGCGGAGGGCCCTGTGAGGTGTCCTCAGCGGAGTGCGGCCCGCTTGTCCGCGGCCACCACTGAGATCCACGCCATCCCGGTGATCGCACCGACGCACAGGGTCAGGGAACCGGCGTGCCCGCCCGCCATCGCCCAGCCGTCGCCGAGGGCGAAGACCAGGCCGCTGAGCCGCGAGGCCCCGGCGGCTCCGGGGCGACCGGCGCGGGAGAAGTGGCGGCCCAGCACGAAGCAGGCGGCGATGAGCGCGGTGAACGCGATGGATCCGCCGGCCATGTGCATGAGGCCGTGCCAGCTCATCCCGGTCGGCTGGCCCAGCGGGGTGCCCGCGGGGAAGCCGTCGCCCGGGTCCATGACGAAGACTCCGGCGGCGATCATTCCGATGCCGTTGACCAGGATCAGCCGGGGTGCCCAGATGCCGCCGGGCGTGCCACGCAGGACGCGGCGCAGGCCGACCGCTCCGGCGACCGTCAGAGCGCCGCTGACCAGGAAGTTGGCGATCTGGAGCCAGCCGAGTTCGCCGGTGCTCAGCATGCTCAGAGGGTGACGCGTCAGGTCGAAGCCCTCGCGGGTGAAGGCCTGGGTCAGCGACACGATCGCGAAGAGCGGTGCGGCGAGAGCGGAGCAGGCGAGCAGGATGCGCGTCGCGGGGGCGGCGGAACCGGCGGTGGTGACGGAGCGGGCGGGGGCGACGGACTCGGTGGCGGTGCCGATGGTGACGGAGCGGGCGGGGACGGTGGATTCGGGGGTGGCGATGCCGGGCTGTACGGCGGTCATGGGGCTGTTTCCTCTCTGGTGCGACGGAGGTCCGTCGCTGTACTGGATCCGCCGGTTCTGCCCGGCCTCGCTGACGCGTCGAACGAACAGGGCGGAACTCGACGCCGCCGCGTCATCATGTTTCTGAGCTGCGGATATTCGAATCGGTGTGCATTCCCTGTCACATTGCATTCCCTGTCACATCGAGGCTGCGACCCTGGTCGGGCGATGCCTGTCGATTTCCACCGGATCCGTTCGACGCGTAGCCGACGACCGGCGAGGATCGGTCATTCACCACAAGAAGGAGACATGGCGATGAGGTTCCTGCTGACCACCAAGGGCGGCGACATGGCACCCCTGGACGAGAAGGTCTTCGCCGAGATGGCCGCGTTCGTCGAGGAGATGACCCAGGCGGGGGTGCTGCTGGCGACCGGCGGTCTGGACCCGGCCGGCACCCACTTCTCGGCCTCCGGCGGCAGTATCACCGTGACCGACGGGCCGTTCACCGAGGCGAAGGAGGCGATTGTCAGCTTCGCGCTCATCGAGGCGCGCTCGAAGGAGGAGGCCGTCGAGCTGTCCAGGCGCTTCTGGAAGATCATCGGCGATGGTGAGGGTGACATCCAGCAGGTCTTCGGCCCGGAGAACTGATCGAGGTCCGGGCCTTCGGCCGGTCTGGAGTCGATCGAAGGACCGGGCCCCGGTCGGTCTGGGTCCGGTCGAAGGACTGGGCCTTGGCCGGTTTGGACCCGGTCGAAGGGCCCGGGTCTCCGGTCGGTCTGGATCCGGTCGAAGGGGCCGGGGCTCCGGCCGATCCAGAGAGCCGAACGAGGATTTGCGCACCCGGCCGGACGGATGCTCTGATCGGGCATGTGACGTCCGGAGACGCCCACCGCGCGGTCGACGCGGTCTGGAAGATGGAGTCGGCGAGAATCATCGCCGGGCTCGTCCGGATGATGGGCGACGTGGGGCTGGCCGAGGAGCTCGCCCAGGACGCGCTCCTCGCCGCCCTCGAACAATGGCCGCAGGCAGGTGTGCCGGACAACCCGGGTGCCTGGCTCATGGCCGTCGCCAAGCGCCGCGCCATCGACCACCTGCGGCGCGAAGAACGGCTCGACCAGAGGCACGGCCGGCTCGCCCACGAGTTGGCCACCCGGCCGGACACCGCCGAAGCCGATGCCGACGCGGCACTCGACGACGAGGTGGGCGACGACGTCCTCCGCCTGATGTTCGTCTCCTGCCACCCGGCGCTGTCCACCGAGTCTCGGGTGGCGCTGACGTTGCGGCTGCTCGGCGGCCTGAGCACCGAGGAGATCGCGCGCGCGTTCCTCGTCTCCGAGTCGACCGTCGCGCAGCGCGTCGTCCGTGCCAAGCGCACCCTCGCCGCCCTCGGAATCCCCTTTGAGGTCCCGGTGGGACCGGACCGGGCGGCACGCCTTTCGTCGGTCCTTGAGGTCGTCTACCTGGTGTTCAACGAGGGGTACGCGGCGACCGCCGGCGACGGATGGATGCGCCAGGACCTCTGCCAGGAGGCCCTGCGCCTGGGCCGCCTGCTGGCCGGACTCGCACCCGGCGAGGCCGAGGTGCACGGCCTGGTCGCACTGATGGAGCTTCAGGCGTCGCGGTCGGCTGCCCGTACGGGTCCGTCGGGGGAGCCCGTCGCGCTGCACGAACAGAATCGCGGACGCTGGGACCAACTCCTCATCCACCGCGGCTCCGCGGCCCTGCTGCGGGCCAGGCAGGCCGGCGGCCCTCTCGGTCCGTACGTGCTGCAGGCCGCCATCGCCGTGTGCCACGCGCGGGCCCGTACCGCGGAGGAGACCGACTGGGCGCAGATCGCCGCCCTCTACGAGGCGCTCGCCCGGGTGCTGCCCACACCGATCGTGCAGCTCAACCGCGCGGTCGCGCTGGCCATGGCGTACGGGCCCGAGGAGGGCCTGGCGCTCGCCGACACGCTGGTCGCCGAACCGGCGCTCAAGAACTACCACCGTCTGCCCAGCGTGCGCGGCGACCTCCTGACCAGGCTCGGCCGCTACGGGGAGGCCAGGCGGGAGTTCGAACGCGCCGCGGCTCTCACTCTCAACGTGCCCGAACGCACGGTCCTTCTGGAACGCGCCGCGGCCTGCGCCGGTACGGCCGTGCCGGGGACGATGGTCACCCTCGCCGAGGCCACGCGCGCCTTCCTCGCCCGTGACGACCTGGACGCCGCCACCATCCGCTCCTACGGCCAGACCATGAGCCGGCTCCGCCGCGACCTCGGCGACGACATCCCGCTGTCGGACGTGAGCGCCGGGCAGGTCGCCGAGGTCTTCGCCACCGCGTGGGGGAGCGCCGCCGCCGCGACGTGGAACCGGCACCGCGGCGCCGTCCGTTCCTTCTCCGCCTGGATCGCCGCTCAGGCCGGACGACCCGGTGACCCGTCCCAGGACCTGGCCGCCGACCTCGGTCGCCGGCCCGAACCCCGGGGGCGGACCCGGCCCATCGGCCGGCCGTACGCCGAGGCGCTCTGGGAGCGGCCGGACCTCGCTCTGCGCGAGCGCGTCCTGTGGCTGCTGCTCTACGAGAGCGCGGCCGGCGTCGGCTCGGTGCTCGCGCTCAACGTCGAAGACCTCGACCTGGCCGGGATGCGCGGAAGGGTGGCCGCCGGGTCCGGCTGGATCCACTGGCGGTCCGGCACCGCCGAGCTCATCCCGCGCCTCATCGCGGGCCGCCGCCGCGGGCCCCTGTTCCTGTCCGACCGCAGGCCCGGTCCCGGCCGTCCCCCCGCCTCCGGCGACCTGTGCCCGGAGACCGGCCGCCGCCGGCTCTCCTACGAACGGGCCGAGTATCTGTTCAAGCAGGCCACCGGCCACACCCTCAGCCGGCTCCGGGCCGGACCCGCCCGGCTGAGTGGCGCGGCCGGGTGGGATAAGTAGGAGTCCGGCACGAACTTTCGAGCGCTTCGGCGAGTCCTATCCAGATAGGAGACACAACTCGGGGAGGACCCCAATGCCGCGCTCGATCACCGCAGCCGTCGCGCTCGCCGTCTGCGCCACCGGACTGGTCACCACGCCCGCCTCCGCTTCCGCTTCCGAGGCGTTCTACGGCTTCGCCTGGGCCGACGGAGCCACCACCCTGCGGATCACGCCGGCGAAGGCGGTGCTCGTCAAGGGGCACGGCGCTCCGCGCTACAAGCTCACTCCCGTTTCCGGTGCCAAGGAGCGGCGGCTGAACTACTCCGGCGCCGACTTCCGCAGGATCACCGCCGAGTGCCGGCTGAAGGAGAGCGAGGGTGTCGTCAGGGTCGATGGAAAGGGGTTGGGCACGACCCGCTGCCGGGCCGGTGACCTGACCTTCGCCCTCGGGCTCGGTCCCGTGCCGATCAGGGTGTCGCCGGGCACGACCAAGCGGATCCACGAGATCCTCGCGACGCCGAGCGGCTCGAAGACCGCCTACGGCACGATCAGGCGCCAGAACGACACGACGGTCGTCTTCACAGCCGGCGGCCGGTCGGTCAAGCTGGGCTACACCGCCCTGTCCTTCAGCCGCGTGACCGGCAGGTGCGGCGACGGCTGGCTGACCAACCACGTGAACGCCAGGCACGACGGGCTCGGCACCAAGGAGTGCACCACCTCGGTCTTCACCAAGATCCTGAAGGGGGTCAAATATCCCGTCCTGGCCAAGGTGGACTACAACCCGGGCACCGGCCAACTGCTCCAGGTCTGGGAGGTCTTCGCGGACGCGTAGCAGGACCCGCCATCCCGCTCCTGACGAGCCGGCGCGGCACTACATGTACTACGCCGGGCCGGTGAAGATGCGGGCGAGTGGCGCCTGCGCCGCTTACGAGGGATCCGCCGGCTCCATGACGAAGGGGCGGTTCCCGGGGGTCAGCACCGTTCCGGCACACGGCGGCCGATCGTCGTGGGGTAACTGCGGCTGACCGGCCGTCTCCGCTCGGCTGGGTCAGCCGGTCACACCGACCGCCTGAAGCGCCGTCCGCCACGGCTCGGCCACCTTGTCCCCGTAGAAGATCTCGCGGGCGCCGACGAAAGCGCCCAACTCGGTGACCGCCCGCCCCACGGCTTCGGCGGTCACCTCGTCCGCGGGTGTTTCCGCCTCGGGGAACACCCCCTCGATCTCCAGCAGCCCTCGGCGGCGGTCCAGGCGCGGCACGAGCCTGCCGATCAGCCGCTCGCCGTGCAGGATCGGCAGGATGTAGTGCCCGTACTGGCGCTTGTCCTTGGGGACGTACATCTCCGTGCGGAACGTGAACCCCCACAGGCGTTCGGTCCGCTCGCGATCGCAGATGAGGTTGTCGAACGGCGACAGCAGAGTGGTGCGCGGCTCCCAGTCCCGCTCCAGCAGGCCGACGACGTCGCGATGCACGTACCACCGCTCGGTACCGCCCGCCACCTGGGCGGGCAGGACACGACCCGACCGTTCCAGCCGCTCCAGCACCTCGGCGAGGCCGGGATAACGGTCACGGGTGAAGTGCCGCTCGATGTCGGTCGCGCGGGCCACGCCGAGCGCGCGCAGCGCGTGCTCGGCCGCGCGCGACACCGCCTCCTCCTGCGGCAGGGGCTCGCTCCCGGCCCACTCCGGAAGCCAGCGCTCGGCCAGATCCCAGCGCCGCCGCCGCCCCTCCCGCCCGGTCACCATGAGCTGACCCTGGAGCCACAGGAAGTCCACCATCCGCTCGACGTTGCGGCCGTGGGTCCAGCCGCTCGACTCCCACGGCACCGTCACGCAGTCGTCGAACGCCTGGGCGGGCAGCGGCCCCGCCTCCCGCAACCGGTCCAGCACGTGCTGCCGCAGCCCGCCGTTCGCCTCCAGCCAGTCACGGGCCCGCCGCCCGAACCCGGACCGGCCCGCCGGGTAGCCGAGCATCATGGCCTGGTGGACCGGGTAGTCCTCGGCCAGCACGATCGAGGCGGCGTGTGCCCAGTATTCGAACAGCCATCGCTCCTGCCAGAGCAGCACGTCCAGATCGGCCGGATCGTAGTCGCCCACCCTGCTCCACAACACCAGCAGGTGACTGCGGGCCACCACGTTGACCGGGTCGAGCTGCAGGCAGCGCAGGGTACGCAGCACCTGCCGCAGCCCTTCCAGATCGCCGCCGGGCCGCGGCCCGGCCAGATGCTGACAGCTCACGGCGAGACGGCGCGCGGACTCCGCGCCAAGGATCAGGGGGAACGGCATAGCCCCGCATCGTAACCGAAAACACGTTCGACAAGGACGTGGCGCGGGATTCGGCGGCACGGGAGAACACCGCCGCGCCGATGGCAGACCCCAGGGTGAAACCGGGCCGGCGGCGCGCTGGCAGCCGGCCCGGTCACCCTCGCCGGACTACCGCTGGGGCAGGTCCGGCGCCGTGGTGCCGTACCGGGCTGTCGTCCCGTCACCGCCGAGGCGCCGCAGCCCGGCCTTCTCCAGCACGCGGACCGAGGCGGGGTTCGACAGCTCCACCTCCGCGTGGACCGTGTGCACACCCGGGCCGGTCAGGGCGAACGCCACGATCGCCCGGGCGGCCTCGGTGGCGTAACCGCGGCCCCGCCGGGATTCCACGATGCCGTATCCGAACTCGACGGCGCCGTCGACGGGCGGCCAGAACAGGCCGATCGCGCCGACCGTCAGGCCGCTCTCCCGCTCGACGATCTGGCGATGGCCGTACTCGCCGCGGGCGTCGGGCTGCTTGACGATGAAGCCGGCGATGACGCGATCGCCTTCGGCGGGGAAGTCCTCCGCCCAGTGCGGCTGCCGGGCGTCATCGAGGACGGCGGTGATCTCGTCGGTGGACCATGGCCGCAGCAGGAGGCGGTCGGTGGTCAGGTCCGTACCGGTCAATGAGAAAGAAGAAGACACGCGAAACTCCTGGTCGTTCGGACGACCCGGGCCGCGTCCTGATTGTGCGCGACCCGGACAAGGGCATGCTGAAGAAGCCTGGAGCGGGCCATATTCATCAACCTCCCCTGCCGCAGCGTCGCGCGACTCTCGCGCCGAAGCAGAATCGAATCATTCGGAGCGACAGTCCGCAAGGTGATGACCACGGTGCCGGGCCCGTCCGACCGGTGCGGCCTCACGGGGTGTCGAAGCGGCGGGCCAGGAGCACGAGGGTCCCGGCCGCGACGGTCAGGACCGATGAGACGGCGATCACGCCGGACCACCCGCCCGTCTGCCACAGATAGGCGGCCAGCGCCCCGAACACCGAACTCCCGGCGTAGTAGGCGAGCAGGTAGAGCCCCGAGGCCTGCCCGACCCCCACGCCGATACGGTGCGCCCGGCCCGCCACCCAGCCGCTGACCAGCGAGTGCGTGCCGAGGAAGGCGAAGGTCAGCACGCCCAGCCCGGCCACGATCGCGGGCAGTCCCGGCGCGGCGGTGAGCAGGATCCCCGCCAGCAGCAGGGCCACGCCCGGCAGGGCCACCAGGCCGCGCCCCCGCCGCAGCGCCAGCCGCCCGGCGATGGGCGGCGCCGCGATGCCGATCGGGTAGGCCGCGTACACCAGCGTGGCCGCGCCGCCCAGGAGGTACGGCGCCGCCTGCAACCGGAAGGACAGCGCGTTGTAGAGCCCGACGAACGCCCCCATCGTGGCCGCCCCGACCAGGCAGAGCAGCACCAGGGCCGGGTCGCGCAGGGTCAGTGCGGTGTTGCGGACCAGCCCGCGCGACCCGGAGCGCTCGAACCGCCGGGAAGGCGGCACCAGAATCCACAGCCCGGCCGCGCACAGCAGCGTGATGCCACCGATGACGGTGCCGGCCCCGCTCCAGCCCCACTGCGCCTCCAGCGGTCCCGGCAGCAGCCGTCCGGCTGCCCCGCCGAGGGCCGTCCCCATGATGTAGGTGGCGTTCGCGCGCAGGTGGGCGTCCGGATGGATCTCCTCACGCAGGTAGGCGATCGCGACCGCGGGCAGCCCCGCCAGCGCCACGCCCTCCAGGCCGCGCAGGACCAGCAGGCTGTGCCAGGTCGGCGCGGCCGCGGCCGCCAGACCCAGGACGGCGGAGCCGGCCAGGGAGATCCGCATGATCGGCACCCGGCCCACGATGTCGGAGAGCGGGCCGACGAACAGCAGCGCCACCGCCATCGTGACGGTGGACAGCGACAGCACCGCCGTCGCCTCCGCCGCCGAGACCCGGTAGGCGCCCGCGATGCCGGGCAGCAGCGGCTGGACATGGTAGAGGGCCAGGAAGTTCGCCAGCCCGCCGAGCATCAGCCCGGTCGTGATCCGGCGGTAGGCGCGCTCGCCCGGCCGGTATCCGGCCGCGACGGCTTGGCGCACGAGGGCGGTGGTCACCCTTCGATCGTGGCCCGCCGACACTGATGCTCAAAATGCAATTTTTGACGAAGCTGATGCGCTATCAGCATCATTGCGATATGGACCTGCAAACTCTGCGCTGGTTCCTGTCGCTTTGTGACACGGAGCACATGCGCGACACCGCGGCGATCGAGGGCGTCAACCAGTCCACGCTGTCCCGGGCGCTCGCCCGGCTGGAGGCCGAACTGGGTGTCGAGCTGTTCCACCGGCGCGGGCGGCGGCTGGCGGTCAACCGGTTCGGTGCGCTGTTCCGCGAGCACGCCGTCCGGGTCGTCGCGGAGCTGGACGGTGCCGGTCGGCGCATCGACGCGCTGGTCAACCCCGACTCCGGGCTGATCAGGCTCGGATTCCTGCACTCGGTGGGCCGGTGGCTGGTCCCCGAGATCCTCCGCGACTACCGGGCCGTCACCCCGGAGATCCGCTTCGAGCTGCACCAGGCCTTCGCCAGGGAGCTGTACGGCTGGCTCCACCACGGCCACATCGACGTCGCCCTGGTCACCCCGCCGCCCGAGGGGGACAGCACGCGCTGGCATCCCCTGCGCGAGCAGCAGCTCTGCATCGCCCTGCCGACCGGACACCCGCTCGCCCGGGTCGAGGGACTGGCGCTCGCGGACGTGCGCGAGGAGCCGTTCATCGCCTTCGCCCGCACCACGGACCTGCGCAAGGTCATCGACGGGCTGTGCCAGGAGGCGGGGTTCGAGCCGGTCATCGCGTTCGAGAGCGAGGAGATCGCCACCGTGCGCGGCCTCATCGGGGCGGGGCTCGGGGTGGGCGTCCTGCCGCTGCCGGCCGTACCGGAACACGACGACCCCGTCTACCGTCCGCTCGCCCCGGGGCAGCAGCGCCCCATCGGCCTGGCGTGGAACGAGTCGCCGGCGCCCACCGCGGCGGCCGCGGTGTTCGTGCGGCACCTCGTCGCGCCGGCGGACGGCCGGATCTGAGCCGGCCACGGTACCGGCTCCCACGATGACCGTCCTCTCGGGGAGGCCGGGAGCGGTGGGACCCGCGGATCTCAGGCGGGATGGGCGTATCTCGTGATCCAGAGGCCGGGGATCACCTCGACGTCCTCGACCTCGCCGAAACCGAGCCGCACATAGAGCGTGCGGGCGGGCACGTTGGCCCTGCCGGTGGCCACGACGACCCGGCGGTCGCCCGCTCGCGTCATGACCTCCCGCACCAGCGCGCCTCCGACACCACGCCGGTGCACGCCCGGATCCACGACGAGCCGGTCGATGTCCACCGTCCGCGCCGTCTCCGACCAGGCCACGGCCCCGACCAGCCGGTCGCCGTCAAAGGCGCCCAGCCAGGTCAGCCGCTCCGCGCGCAGTTCCTCAAGGGTCTCGTGCAGCGGAGGGATCCGGTCGTCTTCGATGAGTTTCGCCTCGACGGCGTAAGCCGCGTGCTGGATGGCGAGCAGCTCCTGGCCCAGGGCTCCGCCGTCGGGGGTCATATCGGCAATGCGCATTCCGGAAGTCTCCCAGCTCTCGGTCTCCGCCCGGAATTACCGGCAGGGCCGCGCCACCGGGTCCGGCTTCGGGCGACGCCCCGATGAGCGCCCTACCGCCCTGCGCCCTACCGCCCTACGCCCTACCGCCCTGCGGTCTCCGTCGCGTGGTCGGCAAGCACGCGGGCGGCCGCGGAAAGGGCCTCGCGTACGACGGGGTCGGTGACCGTACCGGCTTCGGCGTCTATCGCGGTCCGGGGCACCGGTATGTGCACGCAGGCGGACTCGACGACCTTCGCCCCCGTGTATTCGAGGACGGTGCGCAGGGACCGGTGGGCGCCTTCGGCTCTCGTTGGAGACGAGGAGATGTTGATCCACCCCACCGGCTTGTCGGTGGTCTCACTTCCGCCGACCGTCCAGTCGAGCAGGTTCTTGAACGAGCCGGGCAGGCCTCCCGCATATTCCGGGGTGCAGAAGAGAATCGCGTCGGCTTCGGCGATGAGTTCGCGCAGCCGGGCCACCTCCGGGTGCAGCGGTTCGACGTCGTCGTCCGGGTTGAAATGCGGCAGCTCCGCCAGATCGAGGTAGGTGAGCGGGCTGGCCCAGTCTCCGACGAGCTCGGAGACGGTCCGGATCACGATCGTGTTGGTCGAGCCTGCGCGCAGACTGCCACTGATCAACGCAAGTTTCATAGTCCGTGATGTTATGCGGCCGCGGGCGATCCGGCTTGCCTCGCCCGGCAGGCGCAGAGTGGGGAGGCTTCGCCGCGTACTCTGCGCGCCGCCGATCCCGGGGCCGCGAGGTGGCCGCACGGTGCCGACCGGCGCGTACGGTTTTCCTCGACGGCTCGACGGCTCGACGGCTCGACGGCTCGACGGCTCGACGGCTCGACGGCTCGACGGCTCGACGGCTCGACGGCTCGACGGCTCGACGGCGCGGGCTCAGCTCGTCGTGGTGCTCAGGGAGCCGTCGAAGACCTTGTCCAGGAAGCCCTCCAGGTTGACGACGGCGCGGACGACCCGCTCCTCCGTGGTGAGCGTCTCGAAATCCATGCCGAGGTCGGTCTTCTTCCTGCCCCGCATGTAGAGCGAGCAGGCCAGGTCGGCGCAGATGTAGGTGCCGACCGTGTTGCCCTGGCGGCCTGCGGCGCCGACTCGGGGCGCGGTGAACAGGGCGACCCCGGTGCCGGTGTGGGCTGTCACGCAGATGGAGCAGATGGTGCCCTTGGTGAAGCTCCGGCGCGTCTCCTGGGCGAGGCGCAGCGTGACGCCGACCAGCTCGCCGTTCCGCTCGGTGACCAGGTAGCCGCGATCGGGTGCGCCCGGGTCGCGCCAGCCCAGGAAGTCGAGATCGGCCCAGGGGAGCTCGGACAGGCCCCTGGGCAGGTTGAGCCTGCGGGCTTCGCCCTTGGAGCAGTTGACGAAGGACTCGCGTATCTCTTTTTCGTCGAGGGGATTCATGATTCAACTCCGTTCCGGCGCGTACGCCTTGATGTTCTCCGGTCCGGCGGCGTCCGCCAGGCCCGCGACCGTGCCCGCCATGCGATCGGCCGTCAAGCCCACACGATCCATGGGATGACTTCGCCGAAGCAAACCTATTATCTCTAGGTTTTAACCTAGGTCAATTAGTTTTTGCGGCGCAAGCCGATCTCATCGGCTCGCTTCCCTCCGCATTCCGCCGCCGGGCGGTCAGTGGAATGGATCGTTCCGTTCTGATACGATGAAGGCACGGCGATTCGCTCCCCGGGGCGAGTCCGGTCAGATCGAAAGACGGGTAGATGATGAGCGAGAACACCGCAACCGCGTGGACCGTGCTGAACGACGCGCACGAGGCGCTGCGCACGGCGGTCCTCGGCGTGGCCGCCGAGGACTGGAACCGGTCCACCCCCTGTGCGGAGTGGACCGTGACCCAGGTGCTCCAGCACGCCGCAGGTGACCAGATCGGCTTCGCCGCGTTCATCACGGGCGGTCCGGGGCCGTCCGAGGACCCGTTCGCGCCCTCCGGCACGCTGGACGCCGCCGCCTCCGCCGTGGCGGAGGCGGCGATGAAGGCCGCCGCCGACGCCTGGGCGACCGTCGGCAAGGACGCCGAGGAGGTCTCGGTCCCGGTGCCGCCCGGCAAGCTGCCCGCCTCGGTCGGGGTCGGTGCCTGCGCCCTGGACGCCGCGGTCCACGCCTGGGACATCGCCGTCGCCACCGGCCGGCCCTCGCCGCTCACCCCGGAGCTCGCCCGTGAGCTGATGCCCGTCGCCACCGCCATCGTCGAGCCGCTCAGGGCGTACGGCGCCTACGCGGCTGCGCTCGAAGCCGAGAAGGGGGACGACGATGCCGCCGCGCTGCTTCGCTACCTCGGCCGCCGTCCCGACTGGACCGCCTGACCGGCGCCCGTCGCGGCCCGGCGGGCGTCCCCCCGGGTCAGCGGAAGTCGTCGGCGTGGTCGGCTGCCCACCGGTGGTAAGGGGTGGCGGGGGCTCCGGTGACCTCCTCCACCGTGGAGGTGACCGTCTCCGGCAGCGCCGCCATCTGGGCGTGCGCGCTGATGATCCCCTCCGCCATCGGGGCCGGCATGCCTTGACCGACGAGCTGCTGCCGGGCTGTCTCGGGGGAGAGCTCCTCCCAGCGCACCGGACGGCCGATGGCCTCGCCGATGGCGGCCACCTGCTCGATCTGGGTCAGCGTCTGGGGCCCGGTCAGCTCGTACGCCGCCCCGCCGTGACCGGTGCCGGTCAGCGTGCGCACCCCCACGGCGGCGATGTCGCGCTCGTGGATCAGAGACCTGGCCGCCGTCCCGTGAACCCAGCGGACGGCACCCGTGCCCCGGATCTGCGCCGCCCACATCAGGGTGTTGGCGGCGAACCCGCCGGGTCGCAGGAACGTCCACTCCAGGCCGGACGGCCTGATCAGGCGCTCAAGGTAGGCATGGGAGCCGAGGATCGAGCCCGGCGCCCGTTCCAGATCGTCGGACACACCGCGTGCGGAGACGTAGACCACGCGGCGTGCGTATGCGGCGATCCTCGCGACGGCCGCGGCGGCCGAGTCGTCGGCGGAGAGGGTGGGCCAGACCAGGAACACCGACTCGACCCCGTCCAGCGCGGCGTCCAGCGAGGCGGGATCGGCCAGGTCGCCGCGTACGGCCTCGACGCCTTCCGGAAGCGCGGCGGACGCAGGGTCACGGGTCAGCGCGCGCACGTCGGTGCCCGCGTCGAGGAGTTGGGACACGGTCTGACGGCCGACGTTGCCGGTTGCTCCGGTAACCAGGATCATGAGGGTCTCTTTCCAGGGCGGGGTCGCTGCGACCAGCCTGCGACCTCAACCTTTGTTGAGGTCAAGCGTGGCGTCGAATCCCCGTAAAAGCCGCGAAACTCAGATGCGGTGCATTTCACTGTTCGCTACCGTTGGGATCGGTTTCAGGCGCCCTCCCGGTGCGCCGACAGCGGATACTTCAGGTTCGAACCCTTTCGGCCCCTCGGGGCCGGTGCCCACTCTGGCGGGCAGGCCGCTGTCTCCTTGATCTCGGGAGGGACCACCGTCAGCGGGTGCCCGGTGCGCAGGCAACGGATACTTCGATTATGGATCGAGCGGTTGCGGGTTCGAGTCCCGTCATCCCGGTAAACGGGGTGTAGCTCAACTGGCAGAGCGCTTTGTGCCGTCGCCGACTTCGATCTCGGGCATCCGTTCTGCACAGTGGTTCCTCCCGGCATGACCCGCGAGAGGAGTTCACCATGGCGAAGTTCAACCGCAGGAACACGCGGGCCGTGCCGACCAGCCCGGTCGCCACGGAGACGTCTCCCTCCGGCCGCACCCACGAGGGCGCCCCCGGATACGCCCGCGACGCCAAGGGTGAGCTCTTCCTGCTGGCCGTGTCGAACATGGTCGGCGAGAACACCTTCTACGAGAAGGCGGGGGAGCGCGACGAGCGGTTCCGCACCCTCGTCCACCGGGTCGCGGTCGAGGACGTCCAGTGGCTGGCCGGGTTCCTGCCCTGGCTGCGCGGCGAGGCCAACCTGCGGTCGGCGCCGATCGTCGCCGCACTGGAGGCCGTCAGGGCACGTCTCGCCGCCGGGCTCGCGGGTGGCAACCGGCAGCTCGTGGCGGGTGTGCTGCAGCGCGCGGACGAGCCCGGCGAGGCGCTCGCCTACTGGATGTCCAGGTACGGCCGAGCCGTCCCCAAGCCGGTCAAGCGTGGCATCGGCGACGCCGTACGGCGGCTCTACACCGAGCGCTCCCTGCTGAAGTACGACACCGACAGCAGCGGATTCCGGTTCGGTGACGTCGTCGATCTGGTCCACCCCGCCCCCGATCCCGGGAGGCCATGGCAGGGCGGACTGTTCCAGCACGCGCTGGACCGCCGCCACGGTCGAGACAACCCCGTTCCGGACGCGCTGCGGATGCTCCGCGCCCGGTCCGAGCTGCTCTCCGTGCCGGCGGCCGAGCGCCGTGCCGTACTGGCGGACCAGGAGCGGCTGGCATCGGCGGGGATGACCTGGGAGGCGCTTGCCGGCTGGCTCCAGGGACCGATGGACGCCGAGGCGTGGACTTCGGTGATCCCGTCGATGGGCTACATGGCGCTCATGCGTAATCTGCGGAATTTCGACGAGGCCGGCGTCTCCGACGAGGTCGCCGACCGGATCACCGCCAAGCTCGCCGATCCGGCGGAGGTGGCGCGGTCGCGGCAGCTCCCGTTCCGGTTCTACTCGGCGCACCGGACGGCGCCGTCGCAGCGCTGGGGCCACGCTCTGGACCGGGCGCTGACGTCGGCGACGCGGAACGTCCCGGCGTTCGGCGGCAGGACCCTGATCCTGGTCGACACCTCGGCGTCCATGACGGGCGGTTCCGTCTCGGCCCGCTCCGCGGTCACACCCGCCCAGGCCGCCGCGCTGTTCGGTGTGGCCCTGGCGGCCCGCGGGGACAGCGTGGACCTGTACGGCTTCGCCGACGGCGTGTTCCGGCACGAGGTGGGACCGGGCGCGTCCGTGCTGAAGGAGGTGGAGCGGTTCTGCGGGCGGATCGGCGAGGTCGGCCACGGCACGCAGATCGCCGGGTCGGTCCGGGCCACCTACCGGGGGCACGACCGGGTCGTGATCCTGTCCGACATGCAGACCATGAACGGCCACGGCGGGAGCGTCACGGAGGCCGCGCCCGCGCACGTGCCCATGTACGGATATAACCTGCAGGGTTACCGGCGCGCGGCGATGCCGACCGGCACCGGCAACCGTCACGAGTTCGGCGGGTTCTCCGACGCCGTGTTCCGGATGATTCCGCTGCTGGAGGCGGGGGAGTCCGCGTCGTGGCCATGGCTGTGAGCCTGGACGACAGGAGACGGCCGCCCGGTTAGGGTCGGAGGGTGAGCACTTCGAGAACGCTCGTGCTGTGGGACATCGACCACACGCTGGTCCATATCAGCGGGGTCGCCAGGGACGTCTACGCCGACGCGTTGCACGCGGCCACCGGTCGGCGGCTGGAGCGGATCGCGGACTTCGCCGGGCGGACCGAGCGGGCGATCAGCACCGAGGTCCTCCGGTCCCACGGCATCGAGGTGACGGACGGACTCCTCGACTCCTTCGGCGCCGCCATCGCCGAGGCGTTCGCCGGCTACGAGGCCGCCATCCGGGAACGGGGCCGGGCCCTGCCGGGGGCACTGGCGGCGCTGGAGGCGCTGGCGGAGCGGGACGACGTCGTCCAGTCGGTGCTCACCGGCAACATGGAGCCGCTCGCGATCGGCAAGCTGAAGGCGTTCGGGCTGGACCACCTCGTGGACTTCGAGGTGGCGGCCTACGGCATGGACCACGAGGACCGGGCCGCCCTGGTGGGCCTGGCGCAGGACCGGGCCGCCCGCAAGTACGGCGGGTCCTTCACCCCGGACAGCACCGTGCTGGTCGGCGACACCCCGAACGATGTGCTGGCCGGTCACCTGGGCGGGGCGAGGGTGGTCGCGGTCGCCACCGGCTTCAATGACGCCGGGGTGCTCCGCGAGGCCGGCGCGGAGCTGGTGCTGGAGGACCTCACCGACACCGACGCCGTCGTACGGGCCGTACTGGGAGCGCCGGATCAGCGGTGAACGGTCAGGTCCGGCAGCATCCGCGCCGAAAGTCCGAGGCCGGCCAGGAACGTCCGGGGCGACGCCGTAGGACCTTGCTCTCGGATCCGCGGGACCGGGTCTAGTGCGGGACGTGGTGAGCGTTCTCCGCGCCGAGTATGTTTTCCCGTCCCCATCGGCCGAGCGGTTCCAGCGCTTCGTTGAGCGCGACGCCGAGCGAGGTCAGCGAGTATTCGACGCGGGGTGGCAGCTCGTCGTACGCCTCGCGATGCACGATGCCGTCCGTCTCCAGCTCCCGCAGGTGGGACGCGAGCACCTTCTCGGTCACCCCCGGCAACAGCCTGCGCAGCTCGCCGAAGCGGCACGCCCGTTCGTTGAGCGCCCAGAGGATCAGCACCTTCCACTTGCCGCCGATGACGTCCATCGCCGCGTCGATTCCGCAGACATATGCTCCCGGCCTCCGCACGGCCGCCATGGCCCACCCCTCTCACCTGCTCGCTTACCCCAGGGTAATCACCCACTTCAAAGTGCGTAATTGATCCTTCCTAGGCCGATAACCAGACTAATCGTCATGGAACACGACGCCTTCGACAAATCTGAGATCGCCCTTCTCGGGCTCGGCGACATGGGTACCGCGCTCGCCCGCGCATGGCTCGTCGCCGGGCAGCCGCTGACCGTTTGGAACCGCAGCGCCGGCCGGGCCGAGCCGCTCGCCGCCGAGGGCGCGAAGACCGCCGAAACGGCCGCCGCCGCGGTGGCCGCCGGCGGACTTGTCGTGGTCTGCCTGCTCGACGACGCCTCGGTCGGCGAGGTCCTCGCCGACGTCGATCTGACGGGCAAGGACCTGGTCAACCTCACCACCGGCACCCCCGCGCAGGCCCGTGCCCGCGCCAAGTGGGCCGAGGAGCGCGGCGCCCGCTTCCTGGACGGCGGGATCATGGCGGTCCCGCCGATGATCGGCACCCCGGAATCCGGCGGCTACGTCTTCTACAGCGGATCCCGCGCCCTCTTCGACGCCCACCGCGGCGCGCTGGCCGTACCGGCCGGCACCAGGTACGTCGGTGCGGATCCCGGCTTCGCCGCCCTCCACGACGTGGCGCTGCTGAGTGCGATGACCGGGATGTTCGCCGGGGTCTCCCACGCCTTCGCATTGATCCGCAAGGAGGACGTCGTGCCGGCGGACTTCGCCCCTCTGCTCGTCGACTGGCTCACCGCCATGGCCCCCTACGCGTACGGGACCGCCGGCCACCTGACGAGCGGTGACTACACCGAGGGCGTGGTCTCCAATCTCGCCATGATGGTCGAGGGCAACTCGACCCTGCTGCGCACGGCCGAGGAGCAAGGGGTCAGTGCCGAGCTGCTGACCCCGTTCATGGCCCTGATGGAGCGCCGCCTCGCGGCCGGCCACGGCGAGGAGGGGACCACGGGCGTGATCGACCTGCTCGTCCGCTGAAGGGCGTCCCGCGGAACCCAGGCCGCTCCGCCCCTCGGCTGTGTGTGCCGGCGTCCCGCGGAACCCAAGCCGTTCCGCCCGGCCCCTCGGCCGTGTGTGCTGGCGTCCCGCGGATGTCCGCGGGACGGTCACAGCCATCCGTTGTGCCGGGCGAGCTGGGCGGCCTCTATCCGGTTGCGGGTGTGCGTCTTGCCGATCGCCGAGGACAGGTGGTTGCGCACCGTGCTCTCCGACAGGTGCAGGCGCGCGGCGAGGTCGGCGATGGTGGCGCCGTCGAGTGCCGCGGCGAGCACGTCGCGCTCGCGGCCGGTCAGCGGGCTCGGGCCCGCGTTCAGCGCGGCGGCGGCCAGCGCCGGGTCGACGATCCGCTCTCCTCCGACGGCTCTGCGGATCGCGGTGGCCAGCTCGTCCACGGGGCCGTCCTTGACCAGGAATCCGGCCGCGCCCGCCTCCATCGCCCTGCGCAGGTAGCCGGGACGGGCGAACGTGGTGAGGATCAGCACCACGCAGCCCGGCAGCGCCGCCCGGAGCTCGCCGGTGACGTCGAGACCGCTGTGGCCGGGCAGTTCGATGTCGAGCAGCGCGACGTCGGGCCGCGCCGCCAGCGCGGCCGCGACGATCTCGTCCCCGCGGCCGACCTGGGCGACGATCTCAAGGTCGTCCTCAAGGCCGAGCAGCAGCGCGAGCGCGTCACGCATCATCCCCTGATCTTCGGCGATCATGATCCGGATCATCGTGGCACCGCCATCGTCAGCGCGAACCGGCCCCCGGGCAGCGCCCCCGCCTCGAACCTGGCGCCCGCCGCGGCCGCGCGCTCGGCGAGTCCGGCGAGCCCGTGCCCCCGGTTCTCCCGCCCGGCGAGGCCGCGCTGCCTCTGCTGTTCAGCGGAGCCGTCGGACCCGTGTCCCCGCTCAGCGGGCCGGTGTCCCCGTCCGGTGACGCCGTCGGACCCGTGTTCCCGGTCAGCGGGTCGGGGCCCCCGTCCGGTGACGCCGTCGTTGCCGATCTCCAGCACGATCTCCTCCTTCCGGCCGGTCAGTGTGATCTGGCAGCGGGTGGCCCGCGCATGGCGGACCACGTTCGTCACGCCCTCGCGTACGGCCCAGCCGAGCAGCTCGTCGGCGTCCGGCGCCGGCCGTACCTCGTCGAGCGTGACGACGGCGCGCACCCCCGCGTCTTCCAGGGCCACCCGGGCGGCGGCCAGCTCGTCGGCGAAGCCGCGCCCGCGGTAGCCCGCCACGGCGGCGCGGACCTCGGTCAGCGCCTCGCGGCCGATCGTCTGGATGTCGCCGGCCTGAGCCGCCGCGGCCTCCGCGTCGCGGGGGATGAGCCTGCGCACCGCCTCCGCCTTCACCACCATCAGCGAGAGCGTGTGACCCAGCAGGTCGTGCAGGTCCCGGGAGAAACGCAGCCGCTCCTCGGCGACCGCGGCCCTGGCCAGTTCCTGCCGGGTCTCGTGCAGCTCCGCGATGGTGGCGAAGAGCTTGAGCGTGACGTAGACGACGACCCCCGCCGTGAAGGTGCCCCAGGAGACGGCGGCGACGGCGGCGGTGACGTCCTCGCCGCCGGCCCGCCAGTAGGTGATGACCATCGAGGTGAGCGTCACCACCGCGAGGGTCAGGGACAGGACCCGGCCGCGCAGCACGACCCCGCAGGCGATGGAGAGCACCGGGCACAGGTAGAGCCACTTGCCGCCGGAGGCCGCGCACAGGGCGAAGGTCGCCACGGCCAGGACCGTCAGGAGCAGGACCGCCGCCCGGGGCCGCCCGGTGAAGGCGGCCCGGACGGTCAGCAGGTAGGCGGCGACGACCACGGCGAGGCCGAGGACGTCGGGCCAGCTCGGCCGCCTGACCAGGTCGTGGGCGGGGAAGTAGACCAGCGCTATCCAGAAGGAGAACGCCGCCGGTCCCGGCTGCCAGACCTTCTTCACGGGCATCACGTTACTTCCAGAAACTCAGCCGGTGCCCGGCGGCGTAGTCGATCGGCCGCACCGCGTCCGGGGCGAGCGACTGGGTGCCCCCGGAGAGCCGCGGCCACGCGGGCAGGCCCGAGCCGTTGGGTGAACCGGTGCGGGCGAAGTTCGTCCAGTAGCCGACCATCTGGTCCGACAGTCGCCGCTGGGCGGGGCTCAGCGGCGCCTCCTTCTCCGGGAAGAGGTACGGCAGGTCGCCGGCGTGGAAGGCGCCCCAGTCGAAGTCCGCCTCCAGCGGCAGGAACATCGGCGCCTTGCGGTCGGCGAACTCGTAGCCGTAGACGGGGGCATGCCTGGCCAGCAGGGTGTTCTGCTCGTGGGTGCCTCTCGCCCACAGCCGGTCCGTCATCACGGCCGCCCACGCCTGGCTGGGAGAGGCGTAGGAGGCGAGCGGATACTCGCGCGCCACCCGTCCGGCGTCGTCGCCGAACGCCTCCTTGATCAACGTGCCGTACTGCTCGGCTGTGACCGGCCTGCCTTGCACGTCGTAGTTCATCCCGACGAAGATCCGGTGCTCGTCGCGCGTCGCGCCCGCCAGCACGGGCACCCGGTGGAAGCGTCCCTCGCGGATCGCCTTCGAGGGCAGCTCGGGGAGCACCCCGTTGCCGTAGGCGTACGCCTGGAAGACGTTCATGATCTGCGGTATCGCGAGGATCTTCCGCACGGGCAGCGCGCGCAGGCACGCCAGGTCGTCGCAGCCGAGCCGTTCGGCGTACGCCCGGCCCACCGCCTGGGCCTCCTCGATGCTCCGCCAGGCGAACGTCGGGGCGGCCGGCGCGCCAGGGACGATGCTGTTCGCCGGCATGTCCATCATCGTCTCGCCGCTCTGCATGGCCACCCGCCGAAACAGCCCCTTCGCACCGGGGGAGGTGAGCTGGCCGCCGATGGCGAGAGCGCCGAAGGAGACGCCGAACGCCGTGACGTTCGACGGGTCGCCGCCGAAGGCCGCCGCGTTGCGCCGCACCCAGCGCAACGCCTCCTGCTGGTCCTGCAGGCCGTACGTCCCGGAGTCCTTCAGGCCCGGGTACCCGAACCCGCTGAACACGCCGAGCCGGTAGTTGATCGTGACGACCACCACGCCCCGCGAGGCGAGCTTGCGCGCGTCGGAGAAGTGGCCCGCGCCGACCGCCCCGTCGCCGTGGATCCACACCATGACCGGGCGGTCCCTCCCCGGTGCGCGCGGGGTGGTGACGTTGAGGAACAGGCAGTCCTCGTCCGTGCTGGAGATCGGGGCGTAGACGGAACCGACCTGGGGGCACATCGCGCCCGGCTTGGTGGCGTCCTTGACGCCGGTCCGGTTCCGTGCGGGCACGGGAGTCTCCCAGCGGCCCGCGGTGGCGTAGGGGATCCCCTGGAAGAGACGGTGCCGGTCGGTCACCGTGCCGCGCACGGCCCCCGTGTCGGTCCTGACGACCGCGGGGTCGGGGCCGGTCCCGGCGGTCACGGGCTCCGGCCGGAGCCCCGCGGCACAGCCCGTGAGCAGCACGGCCGCCGCGACTGTCGCATGAAGGATTCGCATGCCTCCACGCTGCCGGTTCCCCCGCAGGGCCGGAAGGTCCGTCGATCCGGGATCACCCGGTACGGAAGTCCCGGTCCGGCCGGGAGGCACGGACGGCGTCGTCTCGCGTCGCGTGCATGTCCAGGTCACGGCAGCGCCACCAGCAAGCGCCGCCAAGCTGGTCAGCGGCCGGCCCCGGAGCACGCTCAGGCTCGCGTCCGGTCGTCCTCCTCCGAACCATGTCGATTCTTTCGTTGTCGGCGTTTCGTAACTTATGTGACAATTCGTCCCATGCCAGCACCCTTTCCCGATGATCCCCGGACCGCTTCACCGGCCGTTCCGCCGTCCGCGGGAGGGAGCGTGCTGTTCCGTCCCACGACGGAGGCCGATCTCGACCGGGTGGTCGCCTGTACGGTCGACGAACCCATCAGCTGGATTCCCGCCGACCGTTATCTCGCGGAGTTGGCCGAGCGGATGTACCGGCCGGAGTGGACCTGGATCGCCGAGGACGGTGACCGGGTGGTGGCCCGCGCGCTGTGGTGGGGCCAGTCGGGCAGCGAGCATCCGGTGGCGCTGGACTGCCTGTACGTCGACGCGTCGGTCTCCGACCAGGTCGCCGTGGCCGCCGGGCTGCTCACCGCGGGCCTGCGGGCCTTCCGTGCGCAGGGCGCGCGCACGCCTCCGCTGTACAACCTGACGCTGTCCAACGGCTGGCGCGCCGACGCGGCGGTGTCGGCGGCCCTGGCCTGGCGGCGTCAGGCCGCGCTGGCGGCCGGGCTGACCGAAGAGGTGGAGCGGCTGCGCTTCGAGTGGACGCCCGACCTCGGCGTGCCGGCCTCCTCCGGCCGGCTCACTTTCACCGAGGCGTCGGATGAGGCGTTCCTTCAGGTGTTCCGCCGGATCGCCGAAGGCAGTCTGGACGCCGAGACCCGCAGGAACCTCGCGGTGAAGGGCGCCGAGGCCACGGCCCGCCACGAGATGGACTTCTATCTCGGCTGTCCCGGCAAGCGCGAGTGGTGGCGGATCGCGCACACCTCCGATGGGGCGGTCGCGGGGCTCGCGATCCCGTCGGCGACGCCGTACAGTCCCAACGTCGGCTACCTCGGCGTGGTTTCGGAGCTGCGCGGCCGCGGCCACGTCGACGACCTGCTCGCCGAGATCACCCGCATCCACGCCGGGAACGACGCGGAGCTGATCACGGCCACCACCGACATGGCCAACGCGCCGATGGCGGCGGCCTTCGCGCGGGCCGGCTACCGCAACACCCAGGTACGGATGCTGTTCTCGGAGCCGTCCGGCTGACGACCCGCGGCGGGCTCGGCCGCCTGGGGAGCGCGGGAAGCCATCCCGCCCGCCCCCGGAAGCCGCACTCCCGCTGCCGTACGGCACCGCGCGGCGCCGTACGGCAGGCGGGGTTCAGCCCACGGTGGCCTCGTCGTCCTCCGGCACCAGGGCTCCGCTGAACTGCGCGGAGTACAGCCGGTGGTAGGCGCCCCGGGCGGCGAGCAGCTCGTCGTGGGTGCCGTGCTCGACGATGCTGCCTGCCTCCATCACCAGGATGAGGTCCGCGTCGCGGATGGTGGACAGCCGGTGGGCGATGACGAAGCTGGTGCGGTCGGTCCGCAGCGCGGCCATCGCGTGCTGCACCAGGACCTCGGTCCGGGTGTCGACCGAGCTGGTGGCCTCGTCGAGGATGAGCAGGGACGGGTTGGCGAGGAAGGCACGGGCGATGGTCAGCAGCTGCTTCTCCCCGGCGCTGACGTTGCCGCCCTCGTCGTCGATCACGGTGTCGTAGCCGTCGGGCAGGGTGCGGACGAACCGGTCGACGTGGGTGGCCCGTGCGGCGGCCTGGATCTGCTCCTCGGTGGCCTGCGGGTTGCCGTAGGCGATGTTCTCGCGGATGGTGCCGCCGAACAGCCAGGTGTCCTGGAGCACCATGCCGATGTGCGAGCGCAGGTCCTTGCGGCTCATCGCGGTGATGTCGACGCCGTCGAGGGTGATCCGGCCGGCGTCCAGCTCGTAGAAGCGCATGATCAGGTTGACCAGGGTGGTCTTCCCCGCGCCGGTCGGGCCGACGATGGCGATCGTGTGCCCGGGGTCGGCCACCAGCGACAGGTCCTCGATGAGGGGCTGCTCGGGGGTGTAGCTGAAGGAGACGTGCTCGAACTCGACGCGTCCCCGCCGGGCGGTGGGCAGCACCGGGTCGGCGGGATCGGGGTCCTGCTCGGTGGCGTCCAGCAGCTCGAAGACCCGTTCGGCCGACGCCACCCCCGACTGCAGCAGGTTGGCCATCGAGGCGACCTGCGTCAGCGGCTGGGTGAACTGCCGGGAGTACTGGATGAACGCCTGGACGTCACCCAGGCTCATCGACCCGGTGGCGACCCGCAGGCCGCCGACGACGGCGATGGCGACGTAGTTGAGGTTCCCGATGAACATCATCGTCGGCATGATGATCCCGGAGATGAACTGGGCGCCGAAGCTGGCCTTGAACAGCTCCTCGTTCCGGTCCTGGAAGACCTTCTCGACCTCCGGCTGCCGTCCGAACACCTTCACCAGCTCGTGGCCGGTGAAGGCCTCCTCGATGTGGGCGTTCAGGGCGCCGGTGCCGGCCCACTGCGCGACGAACAGCTTCTGCGAGCGTTTCGCGACCTGCCCGGTGACGACCATCGACAGCGGGATGGTCACCAGGGCGATCAGGGCGAGCAGCGGCGAGATCACGAACATCATCGCCAGCACGCCGATCACGGTCAGCAGCGAGGTCAGCAGCTGGCTCATCGTCTGCTGAAGGGTCTGCGAGACGTTGTCGATGTCGTTGGTGACCCGGCTGAGCAGCTCGCCACGGGGCTGGCCGTCGAAGAACCGCAGGGGGAGCCGGTTCAGCTTGTCCTCGACGTCCGACCGGAGCCGGAAGACGGTCTGCTGCACCACGTCGTTGAGCAGGTAGCCCTGCAGCCAGCTGAAGACCGACGCCGCGACGTAGAGTCCCAGGACCCACAGCAGGATGGTGCCCAGCGCGGCGAAGTCGATCCCCTGGCCGGGGACGACGTCCATCCGCGCGAGCAGCGCGGCGAAGTTGTCGTTGCCCGCCGCGCGGGCGGCCGCGACCGCCTGCTCGGTGGTCGTCCCGGCGGGCAGCTGCCTGCCGATCACGCCGCTGAAGATCAGGTCCGTCGCCCGGCCGAGGATCTTCGGCCCGATGACGGCGAGTACCACGCTGATCACGGCGAGGCCGATCACCACGACAAGCTTCGTGCGCTGGGGACTCAGCCGCCGCAGCAGCCGTCTCGTGGACGGTCCGAAGTTCATCGACTTCTCCGCGGGCATCCCGGCTCCCGCCATGGGACCCCGTCCGAAGCCCCTGCCGCCCGCGGGCGGTCGCGGTTGTGCGGTGGTCACGGGCCGCTCGCTCATGCCGCACTCTCCACGGTCATCTGGGACTCGACGATCTCGAGGTATGTCGGGCAGGAATCCAGCAGTTCGTCATGGGTGCCCCTGCCGACGATCACGCCGTCGTCCAGGACGATGATCTGGTCGGCGTCGGCGACGGTGGAGATCCGCTGGCCGACGATGACGACGGCGGCCTGGGCGGTGTGCGGGCGCAGGGCGGCGCGCAGCCGGGCGTCGGTGGTCAGGTCGAGCGCCGAGAAGGAGTCGTCGAACAGGTAGATCTCGGGCTTGCTGACCAGCGCCCGGGCGATCGAGAGGCGTTGCCGCTGCCCACCGGACACGTTCGTGCCGCCCTGGGCGATGGGAGCGTTCAGGCCCTCGGGCATGGCCTCGACGAAGTCGCGGGCCTGGGCGACGTCCAGCGCCTCCCACAGCTCCTCGTCGGTGGCGTCCGGGTTGCCGTAGCGCAGGTTGCCGGCGACGGTGCCGGTGAACAGGTACGGCTTCTGCGGCACCAGGCCGATGCGGGTCCAGAGCATCTGGGGATCGAGGTCGCGGACGTCGACGCCGTCGACCGACACGGTGCCGGAGGTGGCGTCGAACAGCCGGGGCACCAGGGAGACCAGCGTCGTCTTGCCCGACCCGGTGCTGCCGATGATCGCGGTGGTCTGCCCCGCGACGGCACGGAAGGAGATGCCGGACAGCACCGGTGCCGCCGCACCCGGATAGCGGAACTCGACGTCGCGCAGCTCCAGTTCGGCGTGGGCGCGCACCTGCCGTACGGGATCGTCGGGCGGGCGCACCGACGACTCCGTGTCCAGCACCTCGCCGATGCGCTCGGCGCAGACCGCGGCGCGCGGGATCATCATCGAGATGAAGGTGGCCATCATCATCGAGGTCAGGATCTGCATCAGATACATGAGGAAGGCGGTGAGGGCGCCGATCCGCATGTCGCCGCTGTCGATTCGGCCGGCGCCGAACCAGAGTACGGCGATGCTGGAGGCGTTCAAGATCAGCATCACGACGGGGAAGATGAGCGAGGTCAGCCGCCCGACGCGGAGCGCCGTCGCGGTCAGCGCGTCGTTCGCCCCGGCGAACCGGGTGGTCTCCTCGCGTTCGCGGCTGAAGGCGCGCACGACGCGGATCCCGGAGAGCTGTTCGCGCAGCACCTGGTTGACCGTGTCGATCCGGGTCTGCATGGCACGGAACTGCGGGACCATCCGGGAGATGATCAGGCCGATGGAGATCAGCAGGGCTGGGACGCAGACCAGCATGAGCCAGGACAGGCCGACGTCCTCGCGCAGCGCCATGATGATGCCGCCGACGCACATGATCGGCGCGGCGACCAGCATCGTGCAGGTCATCACCACGAGCATCTGGACCTGCTGCACGTCGTTGGTGCTGCGGGTGATCAGTGAGGGCGCCCCGAACTGGGCGACCTCCCTGGCGGAGAAACCGCCCACCTGGTGGAAGACGGCGGCACGGACGTCCCGGCCGAACCCCATCGCCGCGCGGGAGCCGTAGTAGACCGCCGTGATGGAGCAGGCGATCTGCACGAGGGAGACGGCCAGCATCCAGCCGCCGGTGGTCAGGATGTAGCCGGTGTCGCCGGTGGCGACGCCCTGGTCGATGATGTCGGCGTTCAGGCTGGGCAGGTACAGCGAGGCCATGGTGCCGACCAGTTGCAGCGCCACCACGGCGGTCAGCGCCGAGGAGTAGGGCCGTAGATAGGTGCGGAGCAGGCGGCTCAGCATGGGGGTTCTCCCTCTGACGCGCCGGGGTGGGGCGCGTCGTTTCCGGGGCGCAGGCGGATTCCGTCCAACAGGGTGGAGACGATCTCCTCGGGGGGCAGCGGATCCTCCTCGACGAGCCGGGGGTGGCAGCCGGCGACGGTTAGTAGGTGCAGGCGGCGCGCGGTCTCGTAGGGCTCGCATCGCAGCAGGTCGTGGTCGGGCCGGAGCAGCCCGGCGATCGCCTGCCGGATCATGGCGGTCTGGTCGGCCCGGGCCTTCCGGTGGCGGCCGGTCTCCACGGGTTTCTTCATCCCCAGCGCGTCCAACAGCCGGAAGATACGTGCCGTATGGCGCTGCAGGATCTTGACGACCGCCACCAGCCGGTCCTCCAGCGGAGCGTCGCGGTCGACGGCCGTCAGCTCCGCGAGGAGCTGGGTGGCGTCGAAGGCGCTGGTCACGGCCGCGCCCACGAGCTCGTCCTTGGTGGCGAAGACTCTGAAGATCGTCCCCTCTGCCACGCCGGCCGCCTGTGCGATCTGCCGGGTGCTCACGTCGGTGCCGTGGGCGAGGACCAGCGACAGGGTGGAGGCGATGAGCGCGGCCCGCCGTTCGTCGGGCGGAAGGGGTGACGCACGCGGGGAGGTGGAGATCACGCGGATCACCTTATATGAGTGAGTGAGTCCTCACTCACTCATATAAGGAGGCATGACCCGCCGTCGGAGCCGGAGGTCTCCGGGCAGCGCGGTGAGGCCGGACCGCCTGTCATAACCGCTACCCGGCTTGACCTGCGCGGTCGTTAGAACAGTGCGGGCCCGGGGCATGATCGCCGCAGGGACAGAGGCCGCAGGGACAAGGGGAGGTGCCTCCATGGCGCTCATCGACCGGGCGTGCGTCCGGAGGCTGCTGGAATCGCCGGATCCGGACGCCGCCCTGGTGTTCGTCCGCGGCGAGTGCCTGATCCTGAGGGGCGAGGAGATCGACGACGATCACCGGCCGCTCGTCGTCGCACGCCGCCAGGAGCTGGTGGACTTCGTCACCGGCGGCCCGGTCACCGACCAGCAGCTCGACCTGCTGGTGGACCGGCTCGACAACGTCGCCCGGGATCTGGGGGACTGAGGGCCGCCTCTCACCCGGGCTCGTGGAACTTCTGGACGCGGGCGTCGTAACGGGCGCGGGTCGCCTCGATCTCGTCGACGTGCTTCTCGGCCCAGGAGATGAAGGCGCCGGCGGTGTCGAGCAGCGTGCTCCCCAGGGGGGTGAGCGCGTACTCGACGTGGGGAGGCATGACCGGATACATGGTCCGGGAGACGATGCCGTCGCGCTCCAGCCCGCGCAGGGTGACGGTCAGCATGCGCTGGCTGATGCCGTCGATGTCGCGCCTGAGCTCGGTGAACCGCTTGGTGCGGTCGCTGAGCTGTGAGATCACATGCAGCGACCACTTGTCCCCGATGCGGTCCAGGACCTCGCGGGCGCGGCAGTTCGCCGGGGTGTGCTCGAAGGGGGCCCTGACGTCCATGGTTCTCTCCAGGTAACCGAATGAGGTGAAAGTGCCTTCTTGTGCTCTTCGGAGAAGGATCCCCAGGATAAGGGTGGTTCCTCTTCAGAACCAGTTGATGAAGGGGAACCGACTTACCTTACGTAACCAAAGGAGACACGATGACGGCCAGTGTTGTCGAGGTTCCCGGCTATGTCGCCGGGACGTGGAGCATCGATCCGATCCACTCCGAGGTGAGCTTCGTCGTCAGGCACCTCATGATCACTAAGGTGTACGGGCGGTTCGGCGCGTTCGAGGGCCGGATCGTCACCGCGGCGGACCCGCTGGAGTCCCGCGTGACCGCGACCGTCGACCTGGCCTCGGTCGACACCGGCAACGCGCAGCGGGACGAACACCTGCGCGCCGCCGACTTCTTCGAGACCGATACGTACCCGACCATGACCTACACCTCCGGCGGCATCCGCCCCGACGGTGACGGCTTCCTGCTCGACGGCGAGCTCACCCTCAAGGGGGTGACCCGTCCGGTCCCGCTGAAGCTGGAGGTCAACGGGTTCGGTCCCGACCCCTACGCCGCCGATCCCTTCGCCGGTGCCCGTGCCGGGTTCACGGCCACCGGCGAGATCAACCGCATGGACTTCGGCGTCACCTACAACGGCCCCATCCCCGGAGGCGGCATGGCCCTGAGTGAGAAGGTCCAGATCGTCATCGAGATCCAGGCGGTCCTCCAGGACCGCGCCGCCTCGTAGCAGCGCCGGATCATTCCTGCGAGCGGGAACGCCGGCCGCGCCGGCTCGTGGCGGCGCCGGATCACCCCTGCGAGCGGGAACGCCATCCGGCCAGAAGCTCGGCCTCCCGGTCGGGGCTGAGCGTGGTGTCCGTCGAGAAGCCGGCCTCGGATGCGTGGATCTCCCGCACCGACCGGCCCAGCGGGCGCGGAGAGAGCCCGGCCGCGGTGGCGGCGGCCGGGTCCGCGGTGTTGGCTGCCGCCCCCGCGTCCCCCGCCGACCAGAGCGGCAGCGACCGGCCGTCCTCGCCCGCGGCAAGCAGGAAGTCCGTCCCCACCCAGGTCAGCGTGGTTCCGGGCGGCCCGACCTCGGCCACGATCGCCTCCAGCATGTCACCGAAGGAGAACGGCGGGGCCGGGCTGACCGCGTGGAAGGTCCCCGAGGCCGCCTTCTCGATCATGGCGATGATCCAGGTGGCCATGTCGCGTCCGTCGATCACCTGGATCGGGGCCGAGGGGTCGCCCGGAGCCAGGACCTCACCGCCGCGGGCGATCCGGTTCACCCAGTAGGTGAACCGGCCGGTGTAGTCGTACGGGCCGATCACATAGGTCGGCCGTACGATCAGCGTCTCCAGTCCGAAGGAGTCCACCGCGGTGCGCTCGCAGGCCACCTTCAGCGCCCCGTAGGTCTCGCCGGTGACCGTCTCCGGGACCGGCCCGTCGAACTCGGTCAGCGGTGAGTCCTCGGTGAAGCCCGGTGCCTCGGGGACGGCGTAGACCGACGTGCTGGAGACGAAGACGTACTGACCCGTGGAGACCGCTCCCGCGAGTGAGACGATCTGCGAGGGGACGTAGGCGCTGACGTCGATCGTCGCGTCCCACCGCCGGTCCCGCAGGATCGACAGGTCCGCGTTGCGGTCGGCCCGCAGGTGCTCCGCCTCGGGGAACAGGTCCGGCCCCGTCTGCCCCCGGTGCAGCAGGGAGATCTCGTGCCCGGCAGCGATCGCCGCTTCGGTGATGTGCCGCCCGACGAACCTGGTGCCACCGATGATCAGAATATGCATGGCTGTCATTTTCCCATATAAGGGATGACCGGATCAGCTCCGGTTCTCAGCTTGTAATGCCGTTCTGTACGGGTTTGCGGCCATCTTTTCGCCGTGAAAGGCGACACCAGGTACTTTTGAAGGTGTTCTTTCACCGTGCGCCCTACTGTCTAACTGTCTGAGATCCGTCCCCGCCCTGCTCGGATCGGACCCCTCCCCCGATCGAAGTGGAGACGCGATGAGCACCACGGCCACCGCAGTGGAGCCGTTCGCCCATCCTGCGCTCTTCTACCGAGGGATCGAGGACTATCTCGACGGCACCGTGCCGTTCATCCGTGCGGGCCTGGTGGCGGGTGAGCCGGTCGCGGTGGCCGTGCCCACACCGAAGTTGGCGCCGCTCCGGGCCGCGCTCGGCGAGGCGGCGGCCGAGGTGCGGTTCGTCGACATGACGGAGGCCGGCCGCAACCCGGGACGCATCATCCCCTCCGTCCTGTGCGCCTTCGCCGACCTCCACCCCGTCGGCCGGGTCCGCATCATCGGCGAGCCGATCTGGCCCGGCAGGTCGGCGACGGAGTACCCCGCGTGCCTCCAGCACGAGGCGCTGATCAACCTCGCGTTCTCCGGCCGGGCCGTCACCATCCTGTGCCCCTACGACCTCGACGGGCTCGACCCCTCGGTCATCAAGGACGCCCGGATGACCCATCCCGTCATCGTGGACGGCTCCGACTCGCGCGCCAGCGGCGACTACGCGCCCGAACGCGTCATCCGTGACTGCAACCGTTCGCTGCCCGACCCCGAGCACGCCGTCGTGCACTACTTCGGCGGCCCGGTGGACCCGTTCCTCCTGGCGCACGTGCGCGAGTTCGTCGTCGAAAACGCCTCCCGCATGGGGATCTTCGGGGAGCGCCTCGAAGATCTGCGGCTGATCGCCAGCGAGCTGGCGGCCAACAGCCTCGACTACGGGGGCGGTTCGGGGACCGTCCGCATCTGGTCCGAGGATGGGCAGGTGGTCATGGACATCAGCGACGCCGGTCACATCGCCGACCCCCTCGCCGGGCGCAGACCGGTCGACCCCCGCCAACGAGGCTCCCGCGGCCTGCTCGTCACCAACCTTCTCAGCGACCTCGTCCGCATCCACACCGGCCAGAACGGAACCACCGTGCGCGTGTACTTCACCGTCCCGGCCACCCCGGCCGGCTGATGAAGCCCGTGCCGGTGCTCACGTCACCGGCCTCGTCCGAGCCTTGTACGGGCCATCCGGAAGGAAGACCATCCTGAGCCCAGGAGACAACCGTCGCCTGCTGCCCGCCAGCGGGACGAACGTTCTGGAGACGACCACCGGGGTCACGCCGCTTCCCATGAGGCCTGACGCCGATCCGGCGCGGGCACGCACGGCCACGGCCGCGGACCGCACATTCGACGGGCTCATGGAGTTCCTGCCCGCGGACCGGGTGCTCGCCGTCTCCGCGGCGACCCGGGCCATGCTCGACGTGATGCCCGGATCGGCGAGCTGGTCGGTGCCGGTCCGCGACGCGTCGGGCGCGATCGTCGACTTCCGCATCCAGGCCGTGAGCCCGGAGGCCGAGGACATCCACGGCCGGCGCGGCGAGGAGCTGATCGGCCTGCGGGTCCGGCTGAGCTATCCCTCGGTGATGGACACGCAGCTCTGGCAGACCCACCTGCGCGTGATGGAGACCGGCCTGGCCGAGCGGTTCGGCCATTACGAGCACATCGAGGTCGCCGACGGGGTTCCGCACCGTTCGACCTATGTCATGCGCGTCGCCCGGTTCGACGGCGGCCTGCTCGTCAGCTGGGAGCGCGCGGACATCGGGCAGCGACTGGAGGCGAGCCTCGCCCGGACCGAGCACCTGGGCAACCTCGGCTGGGGGAGCTGGAACCTGCTCACCGGAGAGATCACCTGGTCGCCGCAGGTCTACCGCATCCACGGGCGGGAGCCGGCCGACGGCCCGCTCACCGCCGAGGAGTACACCGCACTCGTCCACGGCGACGACCACCCCGTGCTCCAACGGGCGGTGGAGGCGTGGGCGCACAGTACCGATCCCCACGAGCTGGAGGTCCGGATCGAGGTCGAGGGCGCCCTCCGCCACATCCGGATCTCGGCCGAGGCGGTCCATGACGCGTCGGGCCGGCCGCTGGAGATCCACGGCGTCGCACAGGACGTCACCGCCTGGCGCCTGGCGGCCGACGAGCTGGCCGGCGTCAGCCGGCGGCTGGACGAGGAGAACCGGCTCACGGCCCACCTGCAGAAAATCATCATGCCGGCCCAGGCGGAGCCCTCCACCCTGCCCGGGCTGCGGGTGGCCGGGCGGTACCAGCCCGCCGAGACGGCGGGCTACCTGGGCGGCGACTGGTATCAGGCGATCGCCCTGGACGACGGTGACGTGCTGCTCGCCGTCGGCGACGTGGCCGGGACCGGTCTGGCCGCCGCCTCCGCCATGGTGAAGCTCCGCCACACGATCACCGGCCTGGCCTTCGCCCGCCACGACCCGGCGGAGATCCTCACCGTGCTGAACCGCCTGCTGTGCAGGCTGCGGCCCGACGTGCTGGCCACCGCGCTCGTGGCCCGCTACCACCCGGCCGACCGCACCCTGCGCTGGACCCACGCCGGCCACCCCCCGATGCTCCTGGCCCGGGGCTCCCATGTGGAACGGCTGCTGCACCCGGGCGTCCTGCTCGGCGTCTTCGAGGACGCGAGCTACACCTGCGGCACCCTACGGCTGCGCCCCGACGACCTCCTGGTGATGTTCACCGACGGGCTCATCGAGAAGCGCGGCCGTGACCTCTACGAGGGCCTCGACCTCATGAGCGACGCCGTGGCCGATGCGCTCCGGCCCATCTCCCCGGCGTCCCCCGATCGGCTGTCCGCGGTGATGGAGGCCATGGTGCCGATCAACGCGGCCGACGACACCTGCGTCCTGATCGCCCAGGTCACCGGGAACGGCGAGCTCATGGCACACCCCGGCCGGAACGGCTGATCTCCGGCTCCCTCCCGGACCGGAGAGCGGGAGGGCGGCCGGGTCACTGCCGGCGGATGCCGTTGATCAGCCGGATCAGCTCGGCGCGCAGGGTCTCGGGGTCGTCCACCCGGTCGGAGATGATCCGTTCGGCGGAGTCGCCCGCCATAAGGGCGTCGCAGGTGGTCTCCCCCCGAGGGGTGCGGGTCACCATCACGCGGCGCCGGTCCGCGGGGTCGCGCCGGCGGGTGATGTGGCCGTCGCGTTCGAGCCGGTCGAGCACCGGGCGGATCGTCTGCTCCTCGACGTAGGCGCGGGCCGCGATCTGCCGCTGGGTCTGGGGGCCGTCATCGAGCACGTTCAGGGCGAGGAAACCCGCGTGGGTGAGACCGTGTTCGGCGAGCACGGCGTTCCACTCGCGCTCCACCAGGCGCGCGGCCACGAGGAGGAGACGGCCGGTCGGCCAGGACGCGTGATCGTCCATCAGACTCCGTTCGCCGGTGCTCCGTTGAAAACCTGAGGGTCACGCTATCCGAATGATGCTAAGGGAACTTAGTATTCGGCGCGGAGCAGGAGCGAGGGCGACGGCGGCCGGCGGGGAGGCTTGGTCAGGAGAGCCCGGCGGCCTTGCAGGCGGCCCGCACGCTCGCCGCGCAGATCTCCCGGACCTTCCAGAAGCCGTCCTTGACCACGGTGTCCTTGATGTTGTCCTTGGTGACCACGACCGGCTGGATGATCCTGGCGGGAATCGAGGACGAGGTCCCGTTGTCCACGGTGCCGCTGCCGCTGCCGCCGCCCGTCACCTTCTTCCCTGAGCCGAGGTCGACGGCCATCTGCGCCGCATATTCGGCCTGGGGACTGATCGGCTTGTAGATGGTCATCGTCTGCGTGCCCAGCAGGATGCGCCGGATGGCCGACAGTTCGGCGTCCTGGCCGGTCAGCGGGGTGCCCTTGGCCATCTTCGCGTTCCGCATCGCCCGGGCGATGCTGCCGGCCATGCTGTCGTTGGCCGAGTACACCCCGATGACCTCGGCGGCGCCGAGCGCGGTGAACGCCTCGGCCGCGGCCGTGCCGGCCTTCTCGGGACTCCAGTTCGGGGAGTCGTACTCCTTGCCGATCACCACCTGGCCGTCGAGGACCGCGTGGACACCCTTCTTGAAGTCGCTCGCGTTCGGATCGAGCGGCGAGCCGTTGATCATCACGATCGGGCCCCTCTTCGGGTCGCCTCCCGCGCTGAGCGCGTCGAGCAGGGCCTGGCCCTGCATCTTGCCGACCTGGATGTTGTCGAAGGAGACGTAGGCGTCGATCGGGCCGCGGACCAGGCGGTCGTAGGCGACGATCCGCACGCCCTGGTTCCTGGCCGCGGACACCGATGGCGCGATGGCGCCGGCGTCCACCGGGTCCAGGATGATCACCTTGGCGCCGTCGGCGACCATCGCGTCGAACTGCTGGCGCTGCAGGGCGGCGTCCTGGTCGGAGTTGTCGTAGAGGACCTGGCACTTGGGACAGAGCCTGGCGATGCTCTGGGTGACCATGGGGCCGTCGATCTTCTCGTAGCGCGGCGTCGTCGACTCCGGCAGCAGCAGGCCGATCTTGAAGCCCTCGGCGACGGAGCTTCCGGCGGCGGAGCTCCCGCCTTCCCCGGCATATCCGGACGCGCCGCAGCCCGTCATCCCGAGCCCTGTGACCAGGGCCATTACCCACGCCGTCAGGCGAGTCAGCCGTATCCCCACAATGAACCCCCCGAAATACACCATATATACCTGAATCGGTCATTTGGTGACATTCGTCCCACAATCGGGCGCGGCGGTGCCCGGAGGCCCCGGTCATGGTGAGAGGCGCCGGATCGCCGCGGCCCCGTCCCTCAGACGCCCCGCACCCACACGTCCGTCTGACGGGTCGTGCTCGCCCCGGCGGCCGACTGCGAGGTCGCCCGGATCTCCGTCACGCTGAAGCTGGCGACCACATGCCGGTTGTGCAGGAGGAAGCCGATCACGCCCGCGACGGCCTGGACACTGCCGCGAGCGCGGGCGTGGCCGGTCAGCAGGTAGACCAGTGGTGTGGACGGCTGGTCCAGAGCGAAGCGGCGACCGTGATGGTGAACGTCCTGGAGGGTTCTTATGGGGACCGGACGCTCGGTGGTGAACCAGGCCGCGACCTCCCAGAACGACAGTTCCGGGTCCGGGTCGACCGATTCCTGGTAGCAGGCCACGCAGCCTCGGCGGGCGTCCTGCCCGTGGGGGCACGCCCAAGAGGCGGCGTCGTGCGGCATGCTGCGCTCAGACATGAGCCGACCGTACCTCCCGGATGCCCATGCCATGGTCTTCGGAGAACCAGATATCCGCCCTTCGGAGCCGATGGTCGCGATGCGAGTCCCGCCAGGTCCCGTCACCCCGAGACCATCCGTCCATCCTCCCCGGCCGCCCCGGCGGTGCTCCGGCGGTGCCGGCCGTACGGACGGCGTCCCGGCGGTGCGCCGACAGCGCTCTGACAGCGCGACCGGGCAGGGTCGGCACCGGTCGTAGGGACAGCGTCCCGGCAGTGCGCCGACAGCGGTCTGACAGCGCGACCGGGCAGGGTCGGCACCGTAACCACCGAGGAGGCAGTCTTGAACGGAACCACCCAGGTGCTCATCGTCGGTGCGGGGCCGACCGGGCTCACGCTCGCCGTCGACCTGGCCCGGCGCGGAGTGAGCTTCAGGATCGTGGAGCGCTCCCCCGAGCACCCCGCCGGATCACGCGGCAAGGGCCTGCAGCCACGCACCCAGGAGGTCTTCGACGACCTCGGTGTCATCGGGGAGATCCTCGCCACCGGCCGGGTCTACCCGCCCATCCGCGCCTACGCGGGCGACCGGGTGGTCTGGGAGGGCCGGATGCACGAGCCCAGGGAACCGACGGCGGACGTGCCGTACCCGATGGTCCTCATGCAGCCGCAGTGGCGCACCGAGCGCATCCTGCGCGACCGGCTGGCCGAGCTGGGACACCGGGTCGAGCTCGGCACTGAGGCGACCGCGTTCGAGCAGGACGCCGACGGGGTGACGGTCACCCTCAACGGTTCCGAACGCGTGCGGTGCGCCTACCTCGTCGGTGCGGACGGCGGGCGCGGCTCGGTGCGCGGGCAGCTCGGCGTCACCTTCGAGGGTGAGACGTTCGAGACCGAGCGCATGCTCCTCGGTGACGTCAGGACCGCCGACCTGGGCCGCGAGTACTGGCACACCTGGGCCGACATGGCCACCCAGACGACGCGCGTCGCGCTCTGCCCGCTTCCGGGCACCGACGTGTTCCAGTTCACCGCGCCGCTGACCGGAGACGAGGCCCCGGAGCTCTCCCCGGCGACCTTCCAGAAGATCTTCGACGAGGGTTCGGGGCGGACGGACGTCCGGTTCACCGACGTCACCTGGATGTCGGTCTACCGGGTGAACATCCGGATGGCCGGACGGTTCCGGGTGGGCCGCGTCTTCCTCGCCGGAGACGCCGCCCACGTCCATTCCCCGGCCGGTGGCCAGGGGCTCAACACCGGTGTGCAGGACGCCTACAACCTCGGCTGGAAGCTGGCGGCCGTCCTCGGCGGTGCCCCGGAGCGGCTGCTGGACACCTACGAGGAGGAGCGGCTGCCGGTGGCGGCGGACGTGCTCGGCATCAGCACCGCGCTGTACGGCAGGGCCAAGCGGGGCGAGCAGGGAGCCCACGAACGGGGCGAGGAGACGCAACAGCTCCTGCTCGGCTACCGGGACGGCGCGCTGGCCGTCGGCGAACGCGGCGGCGAGCGCGCCCCCGACGCGCGACTCGGCGACGGACGCCTCTTCGACGTCCTGCGCGGCCCCCACTTCACCCTCCTCGCCCTCGGCCCGGCCCACGCCGGGCTGGTCGAGGAGATCAACGCGGTGTACGGCCCGGCGATCCGCGCGCACACCGTGGTCCGCCCGGGGGAGACGGGCGACCTGACCGACACCGACGGCGGGATCCACGGCCACTACGGCCGGGGGCTCGTGCTCATCCGTCCCGACGGCTACGTCGGCTATCACGGTGACGCGGGCGGGCTGGAGGACTACCTGGTCACGGTGGCGGCGGGCTGACGGGGCGGGTGCCGGTCCGTTCCGGCGGCTCACGGTGACGGCTGGCCGATCCCCTCCAGGGCGAACGCCTCGGGACTCGGCAGGGCGGCGCCCCGGCGACGGGCCGCCAGGTAACCGTGCTCGCCCAGCGTCCCGACAGCCCGGGTGATCAGCGAGCCGACGGCCGGGTCGGCGGTCCGCGCGATGCCACGCAGCGCGTGCGCCGCTCCGATCAGCACCGCCGCCCGCTCCATGTCCCCGGCCGCTCCGGCCGGGGCGGTCACCGCGGCGGAGGCGTGCCATGCGGCGGCCTCCTCCAAAACCGTCGCGCGGACGGTCTCGTCCCCGCTCGCGGCGATCGATCCGAGCGCCCGGCGCAGCGGCGACCGGGCCCGGTCCGGCTCGCCGCGCAGGCGGAGCACCCGGGCGAGCTCCACGTTCACCAGCGCCACCAGCTGCGGAGAGGCCATGACCTGCCCCCGCACCAGCTCCAACGTCTCGCGGAGCAGGGTCTCGGCCTCCCCGAGGTCTCCCCGCCACCGGGCCAGCTCTCCACGGGCGTGCCTGACCCGTGCGATCGCGATCACGTCTCCGGTCCGCGCCACGGCCGCGCCGGCCCGTTCCAGCTCCGCCTCGGCGCCGGAGGGATCACCGGTGAGGGCCCGGAGCCGGCCGAGCCGCACCCGCAGCATGATCGGACCTGGGATCGCCTCCAGACCGCCGATCTCCGTGGTCGGTACCACCGATCTCTCCAGCAGGGACAGCGCCTCGCCCGAGTCGCCCCGGTTCTCCGCGACCAGCGACAGCCAGTAGAGCGTGAGCGACAGCCCCCACCGGTCGCCGGTCAGGAGGTAGCCCTCCAGCGCCGGTCGCAGCAGCGCCTCCGCCCGGGAGGCTCCCGCGCGGCCGTACTCGAACTCGACGATGCCGCCCATCAGCAGGGCGGTCGCCCTCGTCCACGGATCGCGATGGTCGCGGAACCTTTCCGTCATGGCCAGCGTCCGGCCGTACGCGTCCTCGGCCTGCCCGGGGTGACCGCTGACGATCGCCCACGACCCGAGCGCGGCCGGATGGTCCGACTCCCGCACCACCTGGAGGGCCCGCCGCAGCATGGCGGGCGTGACCCGCGTCGTACCGGCCTCCACCGGGGCGGTCAGCACGCACAGCGCGTGCGCCAGTTCCCGTCCCTCCGGTGGTCCGTCGCCGACGGCCGCGAGCACCGCGGACACCCATTCCCCCGCCTCGCGGCGACGTCCCCGCATCACCCACGGCCACAGCCTGACCAGGATCATCCGCAGCGCCAGCTCGCCGTCCCCCGAGGAGATCGCGTGATCGAGGGCGGCGTCCAGGTTGCCCTGCTCGGCGTCGAGCAGGGCGAGCGCCCGCACCTGGTCACCGGTCCGCAGCGACGGCCCGGCCGTCTCGGCCAGCTCCAGGAAGTGGCGGGCGTGGCTCGCGCGTACCCGATCGGTCTCGTCCGCCTCCGCCAGCCGCTCCGCGGCGTACTGCCGCAACGTCTCCAGAAGCCGGTAGCGGACCTCTCCGCCGTCCGCACCCGTCCGCGGCGAGACGACGACGAGGGACTTGTCGACCAGGGAGGCGACCGTGTCCACGTCCTGCCCGCAGACCCGCCGCACCGTCTCGGCGGTCGCGCCGCCGGAGAACACCGACATCCGGCGCAGCAGCGTCCGCTCGCCGGTGTCCAGCAGGTCCCAGCTCCAGTCGATCACCGCGCGCAGCGTGCGATGTCTGGGCTGTGCCGTACGGCTCCCGCGCAACGCCAGCCGGTCACCGATCATGTCGGCGAGCTGGCCGACGGTGAGGGAGCGCAGCCGGGCCGCGGCCAGTTCGATCGCCAGGGGGACTCCGTCGAGCTCCCGGCACACCCGCACCACGTCGGCCACGGTCTCGCCGTCGACGTGCGTGCCCGGCCGGGCCGCCGCGGCGCGGTCGTCGAACAGGGCCACGGCCGGGCACGCCAGCGCGGCCTCGACGCCGGCGTCGGAGGCCGGGAGACCGAGGGGGAGCACCGGATGGAGGCTCTCCCCGGTGATGTCGAGCGGCTCGCGGCTGGTGGCGAGGATCCGCAGCCCACCGGCGGCGGTCAGCAGCCGGTCGGCCACCCGGGCCGCCTCGTCGATGACGTGCTCGCAGTTGTCCAGCACCAGCAGCGGCGACCTGCCGTGCAGCGCCACGGTCAACTGCTCCAGCAGGCTCTCCCCACGGCGCCCGGCAGGCTCCGCTTCCGCCCACGACGGGCCAGAACCTCCGGTCAGGAGTCCGCTGCCCTCCAGAGCCGCGTGTACGGCCGCCGCCACCCCGGACGGATGGGAGAGCGAGGCCAACTCCACCAGCCAGACGCCGTCCGGCACGTGCAGCGCCGCGGCAGTCTCGACCGCCAGCCGGGTTTTCCCGGCCCCACCGGGACCGGTGAGGGTGACCAGCCGCGCGGTTCCGAGCAGCTCCCGGAGCCGGGCCAGGTCCGGTTGTCTGCCGACGAAGCTGGTCAGCCGCGCGGGCAGGTTGCCCCGGGGAGCGGCCACGGGGGAGGGCCCGGCACGCAGCGCGGTGAGATGCGCGTCGCGGAGCTCGGGGCCGGGATCCACGCCGAGCCGGTCGGCCAGGCGCCGCCTGATCCGTTCGAAGGCCCGCAGCGCGTCCGCGCGGCGCCCGTCGGCCAGCAGGGCCAGCACGAGATGGGCGTGGAACGGCTCGCGCAGCGGATGCGCGGTGACCACCTCCTCCAGCTCCGCCACCAGCTCGGCCGGGAGCGGACCCGCGTCCGGGCCACCGGTCAGGGCCAGGTCGGCGTCGAACCGCGCCCGCAGCGCCGACAGCCGGAGCTCCTCCAGATGGGCGGCCGGAGCGGCGGCGAAGGCCAGGCCCGAGGCGTCGGCGAGGGCGGGGCCGCGCCAGAGGGACAGCGCCTCCCGTAGCAGGGCCGCCGCTCTGACGGGATCGTCCGCTGCCGCCCGGCCCGCACCGGCCAGCCGCTCGAAGGCCCCGGCGTCGATCTCTTCCCGGGGGAGATCGAGAAGGTAGCCCACGGGGTGGGAGACGATCACGCCGGGCAGTTCGCGACGGAGCCGCGAGACCAGGGACTGCAGCGCGTTCGCCGGATGGACGGGTGGATCGTCCGCCCAGAGGTCGTCGATCAGCCGCTCGGCGGTGATCACGTAGCCGGGGTCGAGGGCGAGCCTGATGAGGAGCGCACGCAGCCGCACGCCCCCGATCTCGGTGCCGGGCACGCGCAGCGGTCCCAGGATCCCGATTCGCATGGCATCCCATTGTCCTCCCGGGCGGGCGTCCGGCAGGCCCCCGCCGGGACCGTTGTCGCGCTCCAAACGCCTCTAAAACAGGAAAATTCCTTAGATTTCCATCGTCAGGTTATTTTTTCGGACAGATCGCTGTCGAATCTGCTAGGAAGATGCCCGACCAAAATTCATGTCAGAGAGGGTCATTGTGGGGCGGGACGGTATGCAAGGGCCATACGACGAGGATGCCCGGGAGCAGACAGGACCCATAGGACCGGTGGTGCCACGGCATGAATCCGGTCGCCCGGACGGCGACGTGCTGTCGGACGGATGGGGCCCGGAGGCGGTCCAGGAGCAGGTCCGAAACGACGGGACCGCAGAGGCCCTGGGAGTCCTGGAGTCCCTGGGAAGCCCCGAGGCCCCGAAGGCCACGGAGACCTTGAAGGTCACCGAGGCCGCGGGATCCTACGACGAGGACGATGCGGACGACTGGCACTCCGCACGTGAGATCGGCGACGACTCGCAGTCGGCGCGCGGTTTCCTGGGATCGGGCTGGCGGGAGGAGCCCGAGTTCGACGAGCGGCCCCGGCGCCGGAACAAACTGCTGCTGATGGGCATCGCGGGCATCGTGGTGGTGGGGCTCACGGCCGGCTGGATGCTCTCCTCCACCGGGAAGTCGACGCCCGACGCGTCATGCTCGACCGGCGTCGGATGTTCCAAGGGCGAGGCGCCCGAGCCTCCTCCGGAGTCGCCGGCCGCCGAACCCACCCGGCCCGAGGAGCCGGCCGAGGAGACGGCCGAGCCGACCGCTGAGCCGACCGAGACCGCCCGGCCCGAGACCTCCCGCGCTCCGGTACCCCGCACGCGGCCCACCCGGCCGGCCCCGACGCACAGCACTCCGCCGGCGAAACCGCGCCCCCGGGCCACCGAGGAGCGCAGCCGGCAAGGCATCCGTGACGTGACCCCCGAGCAGCCCGACTCCTCCGAACCCGAGCCCGACACCACGACGGAGGCCCCGGCTCCGACGGAGGCTCCGGCTCCGACGGAGGCCCCGGTCACCAACGATCCCCCCCGCAGAGGCGGCCTGTTCGACTGGCTGTTCTGAGCGGACGCCCGCACCTTCACCGGCCGGTCAGGCCAGGGGCCAGGGCCGCGCGATGGCGCCGAGCCGGTTCCACGCGTTGATCACTGTGATCGCCCAGATGAGCTCGGCCAGCTCGGTCTCGCTGAACTGCGCCGCGGCCCGCCCGTACACCTCGTCGGTGACCGGGCCGTCGGTGAGCCGGGTGCCCGCCTCGGTCAGCTCCAGCGCCGCGCGCTCTCGCTCGGTGAAGAACGGCGTCTCCCGCCAGACCGGGAGGGCGAACAGCCGCTGCTCGCTCTCCCCGCCCTTCCGCGCGTCCCTGCTGTGCATGTCGACGCAGTAGGCGCAGCCGTTGAGCTGCGAGGCGCGTGCCCGCACCAGCTCCAGCAGGGCGGGCTCCAGCTCCGTCTTCCTGGAGGCCGCGTCCAGCGCGTTCATCGCCTGGTTGACGTGCGGAGCGAGATCGTCCACCGCCAGCCGGACGGGAGAGGGATTCGTTGTGGTCATGTAGCCGACTCTAGGTAGGCATTGGACCGGTAATAAGATCCAATATCGTGTCGGAATTTTGGACCACATTCGGCGTCGACCTGTATCTGGAGGTCGACACCGCGACCGGGCGCCGTTCCGGCCTGGAGCACGCCCTGCGCGACGCGATCCGGACCGGACGGCTCGCCCCGCAGGCCAGGATGCCCTCGACGCGCAAGCTGGCCGTCGAGCTCGGCCTGGCCCGCGGCACGGTGAGCGCGGCCTACGATCAGCTGATCGCCGAGGGTTACCTGACCGCCCGCCGGGGATCCGGGACCATGGTCGCCGACTTCGCGCGCCCCGAACCGGTGCCGTCCACCCGGCCGGTCCCTGCCGTGTCCGGGTCCGGCCCACCGCCGGACGCCGCGCTTCCACAGGGTTCACCGGGCGGCCCCGCCGTACCGGGACAGGGCCGGCCGGATGCCGCCGTGCCCCGGTACGACCTGCGGCCGGGTAGTCCCGACGTGGGCGAGTTCCCCTCGGCGGCATGGCTGCGATCCGTCCGCCGCGCGCTCGCCGCGACCTCGGCCGAGACGTACGGCTACGGCGACCCACGCGGCCGGACCGAGCTCCGCGTCGCGCTGGCCGAATACCTGGGACGGACCAGGGGTGTGCTCACGACTCCCGAGCAGATCGTGGTCACCTCCGGCTACGTCCAGGCCCTGGCCCTGTTGACCGGGGTGCTCGGCGCTGCGGGGGTGTCCGAGGTGGCCATGGAGGATCCGGGTCTGGCCTTCCACCGGGAGGTGGTCCGGCGGGCCGGGCCGGCCGTCGTGGCGCTCCCGGTGGACGACCACGGAGTCCGCGCCGACCTGCTGGGCGGTCACCGGAAGGCCGGAGCGGTGGTGGTGACCCCGGCCCACCAGTATCCGACCGGCGTCACCCTGCACCCGGCCCGCCGCCACGCGCTCACCGAATGGGCACGTGTCCACGACGGCCTGATCGTCGAGGACGACTACGACGGCGAGTTCCGCTACGACCGCCAGCCCGTCGGCGCGCTCCAGGGCATGGCGCCCGACCACGTCGCCTACGTGGGCAGCGCGTCCAAGACCCTCGGCCCCGCACTGCGCCTGGGCTGGATGGTGCTGCCGCACCACCTCGTCGGACCGGTGGTGGACGCCAAGCTGCACCTTGACCACCACACCGAGGTGATCGGGCAGCTGGCCCTCGCGGACCTGATCGCCACCCACGGCTACGACCGGCACATCCGCGCCTGCCGGCTGCGCTACCGGCGCCGCCGCGATCTCCTGCTGGCCCGCCTCGGCGCCGTCCCCGGCCTCGCCATCCACGGGGTCGCGGCCGGGCTGCACGCGATGATCAGCCTGCCCGCCGGCGGACCCGGTGAACGGGAGGTGCTCGGCCGCGCCTCGGCGTACGGCCTGGTCCTGGGCGGACTGGGCGACCACTGGCACCACGCCGGTGACCACCCGCAGGCGATCATCGTCGGGTACGGCACGCCGCGCGAGCACGTCTACCCGGCCGCGCTCGGCGCTCTCGCGCACGTTCTCGCCCAGTCCGGGGCGGCTCCCCGGAACGGCTGACCCGGCCGCCGGGCTCTCCGGCGCCACCACACCGGGACCCGGACGGTCCTCGCCCGCCTCGACGGAGTCCGCCCGCCCCGGACCACCGGCGTCGCGGGCTCGGAACGGCCCGGCCTCCTCGCCTCAGCCGTCCCCGCGGGGCGGGCGCATCGCCGCCATGAGGGTGGTGAGGGCCACGTGGGCGAATCCGATCCGGGTGTCGCTCGCTCCGTACGGCAGCCACAGGGCATCCGCGTGCAGCAGACCCCCGCAGGAGTAGACGACGTTGGGCACGTAGCCTTCACGTTCGGTGTCGCCGGGAGTGAGAAGCGTGCCGGGTAGCTCGGCGATGACGCGCTGTGGCTCGTGCAGGTCGAGCAGCAGCGCGCCGATGGCGTAGCGGCGCATCGGTCCGACGCCATGGGTGAGGACGAGCCAGCCGGACTCGGTCTCCAGGGGAGAGCCGCAGTTGCCGACCTGGATCAGTTCCCAGCCGCTGCGGGGAAGGTGGATCGGCGTCGGCGGCCCCCACCTGTTGTGCCGGTCCAGCGCGGTCAGGCCGAGGGTCTCGCCGTCGGATCGGCACAGTGCGAGCCGGCGCCCGCCCACCGGCCGGGGGAACAGGGCCATGCCCTTGTTGGTGGCGGCCGGTCCGCGCAGGGGGGTCATCTCGAAATAGCACAGGTCATCGCTTTCGAGCATGCACGAGCTGATGCGCCGGCCGTCATAGGCGGTGTAGGTGGCACGGTAGGAGGGCATGCCGTCCTCGCGGAGGACCCTTACGAAGCGGGCGTCCTCCATCCCGTTGCTCTCGGCCGCCGTGGCGGGCCAGAGCACCCGTTGTTCGAGGGGGACGCCGGCGGGGAAGGCCACGGCGTAGTCCGAGGCGGTCATCCGGCGCAACTCCTCGAGAATCCCGTGGGTGGTGGTGCGGGTGCGCAGGTCGGCGGGCACCCGGGCGACCGCCTGTTCGAAGCCGTCGTCGTCGAAGAGCGCCGGCAGAGATCCCAGCACGGTGGCGGAGACCTCGCTGTCCAGTCCGGCGTCGGCGAGCCCGGCGGCGAACAGGTCGCGCCGGTGATGGGTGCTCTGCCGGCGGCCGACGGTCAGCGGCCCCGAGCGGTCCGCGACGGTGAGGGCGGTGCCGGGTCCGAGCAGTGCCGTGGCGAAGCCGATGGACGACAGGTGGCCTTCGCCGATCTGCCGCACGCTGAGCACCACCCGGAGCTGCCCGGGGCTCAGGCCGGACTGGTCGGGGTGCGCCACCATCGAGGGGTTGCACAGCGCGGCGGCCTCCACGGCGTACTCGTGGCTGAAGTAGGCGCCGACGAGGAGACGGCCGGCCGGGGGCAGGTCGAGATGGCGGGGGACCCGGTAGCGGACCAGGTCGTAGTGGTGGAGGAAGGTCGCCTCAAGGTCGTGGTGCCGGTCGCCGAACCGCCGCAGCGTCTCCCGCAGCATTCCGGCGGTCTCGTCGTGACTGAGAAGCGTGATGCGATCGACCAGGGTGGCGGCGCGGGTCTGTGTCAAGGCGTCCTCGCCGGGGACGAACAGCTTGATGATCACTCTGCCGGGGTCCGGGGCGAGGGTCAGGTCGAGGCGGGTGGCCAGGTCTCCGGTGGTCATGGCAGGTTTCGGGCGTGCTGCATGGTGGAGATGAGCGCGATGGTCGACTCCGCCCCCTGGTTGAGGTTGGGGCCGTCCCGGGTCAGGCCGTCGTATCCCCCTCCGGTCGCGGGATCCCACATCGCGGTGCCGCGGTCGTTGGCGCCCAGGAACCACGCCGACGCCTGTCGTACGCCCGTGTGCCAGGCGGGGTCGCCGGTGACGGCGGCCGCGGTGGCGCAGGCGTCGGCGAGCGCGGCGACCTCGATCGGCTGCTGGTCGTGGCGGGGCCGCGGCGTGTGCCGGCGCCAGCCGGTGGCGGGGACGACCGACAGCAGGCCGTTCCTCGTCTGGATGTCGCGCAGCCAGGTCAGCATCCGCAGGCCGCCGGTGAGCAGCGCGTCGTCGCCACTGTGCCGACCGGCGGCGACGACCACCTCGGCGAGCGCGGCGTTGGCGTAGGTGAGCTGCGGTTGCGGCCACGGCCAGCCGGGGTCTCCGGCAGGGACGCCGACCGCGGCGGCGGCGTCCGCGAGCAGTCCGGCGGCCAGGACGCAGTCCGGCCGGACCCGCAGGACCTCCGCCGCGCCGAGCCCCGCGAACACCATGGCCCGCGGGTGCGGGGACCGCCGGGCGGCACCGAGGGTGAAGGCGAGCAGGGCCTCCTCGCGGATCCAGGGAGCGGCGTTGCGGGCCGCCGCGGTGCCCAGTCCCCACACCGCCCGTCCCCACCAGTCGCCGGCGCCGGGCCGGTCGCTCCAGCGCCGGTCGTAGGTGAGCCGGTTGTGGAACGCGCCGGAGGGGTCCTGGGCGTGAGTGAGAAAGGCCAGGTAGCGCTCCGAGAGCCGGACCACCTCGGGGGCCGGGTCGCCTTCCCGGCTGGTGACGACGAGCCCGCGGGCGACGTCGTCGGTGCAGTAGCCGTGCTCGCGGCGGACGACGGCGTGCCGGGCGTGTTCGAATAACCCGGTGTCGTCACTCAGCCGGTCCAGGTGCCTGAAGCCGGCGGCGACGGGGTTCACGGCAGCGCCGAGACCACCGCGGGCGGGCGGTCGGCGAGGAGGCACCGGGCGAGGTCGTCGTAGCGTGCCGCCACGGCGGGCCAGAGCAGGGCCGGAAGCAGGGCGCGGGTGCGGTCGACCAGGTCGTCGGCCAGGCCGGGCTCGGTGAGGATCCGGCGTACCGCGGCCGCGAGCGCCACGGGGTCCTTGTGGGGGACGAGCAGCCCGGGTCCGCAGGTGAGCAGCTCCACGGCGTGCGGGAAGGACGTGGCGACGATCGGGATGCCGGCGGCCACGGCCTCGATGAGGACACCGGAGGTGACCTGCTCGGGTGAGTCGTACGGCAGGACGACGACGTCGGCCGAGCGGATCAGCCGGCTGAGCGAGGTGTTGTCGCGGTAGACGGGGTCATACCGCACGGAGGCCGACACGCCGAGCCGCGCGCCGATCCGGTGCAGACGGTCGCGGTAGGCCTCCCCCTGGTGCTCCAGGACTTTGGGATGGGTCTTCCCGGCGACGGTGTACGTGGGCGTGGGAGTGAGGTCCGCCAGGAGGGCGAGTGCGTGCAACGCCCATTCGACGCCCTTGCCGGGGCCGAGCAGTCCCCAGGTGAGCAGGTGGGGCCGGAGGTGGCGCCCAGCCGAGACACGCGAGTGGTCGGCGGCCCCGTGCGGGATGACGGACACCTTGCCGGCGTCGACGTGGTAGCCGGCGAGCAGCCGGTCGCGGGCGGTGCCGGTCATGGTGACGACCGCGCCGGCGGCGGCCACGATCTGCTCCAGCAGCCTTCTCTGCCGAGGACCGGGCCGGGTCAGGACGGTGTGCAGGACCACGATGCTGGGCACGGTGAGACAGCGCAGCAGCGGCAGGACGTCCTGCCCGTCCTGGCCGGGATAGATGCCGTATTCGTGCTGGACGACGGCGACGTCGAAGCCGTCGAGGGCGGACGCCGCGGCCTCCCAGCCGTAGGGTTCGCCGTGGGCCCAGGTGTGCGCGACCCCGGGAACGGGACGGCTGTCGTCGCCCTCGGCGACGACCCGGACGATCCCGCCGTACAGGCCGCCCTCGGTGAGATGGGCGGACAGGGCGGAGTTGAAGGTGGCGAGCCCACACTGGGTGGGCGGGTGGGTGCTGAGAAAGCCGTATGTGCGGGCCAACTGCTCTGCCTTCCGGTCATCGGCCGCTCCCGACGGCGGGTGCGGGCCTCACGCGGTGAAGACGTCCATCGGTCAGCGTGTGTGACGGATGGAGCTGAGCCTGTGAACCGGGGCCGTCCTCATGCGGAGCCCGGCTGCCGCGACCCCACAGCGGATGACAGGGGCTACGCCACCCCGACAGTAGCAGGGCATAAGCTCCGCACATCATTCCCTGGTAAACGCGGAGGTAACCGGTCATCGGCCGGTCTGTGCCGGACCTGTACCCGGCTGGGGCGGAACAGGCCGGAGTCGCTTCGGCGTTGATGCTGAGTGACCGGCCCCAATCCGGTGGTAATCGGTCATACATGCGACAATCGGCAGATCCAACCACGGTTCGCCGGAAGGATGACGCACGCCGTGAAGGCTTACATACTCCACGAGAACCCTGAGTGGTATCCGCCGTTCGCCGCCGCCTTCGAGGCCGAGGGCGTGGACCACGAGCCCTGGCTGCTCGGTGAGGGGCTGCTCGACCTCGACGCCCCGCCGCCGCCCGGCGTCTACTGGTCCCGGATGAGTGCCTCGTCCCACACCCGAGGCCACCTGCTCGCCAAGGACCACACCCGGGCGGTGCTCAGCTGGCTGGAGGCCGACGGCCGCCGGGTTGTCAACGGCCGCCGGGTGCTCGAACTGGAGATGAGCAAGGTCGACCAGCTCACCGCGCTGCGCGCGGCCGGGATCGAGGTGCCCCGCACCCTCGCCGTGGTCGGGCGCGAGGACCTGCCGGCGGCGGCGGCCAAGCTGCCGGCCCCCTTCATCGCCAAGCACAACCAGGGCGGCAAGGGGCTCGGCGTCGCCCTGTTCGACAGCGCGGACGCCTTCGTCGAGCACCTGAACTCACCCGGGTACGAGCCGCCGGTCGACGGCATCACCCTGTTCCAGGAGTACCTCCGCGCCGCACAGCCCCGCATCACCCGGGTGGAGATCGTGGACGGCGCCGTCGTCTACGCGCTGACCGCCGACACCGCCCGCGGCGGCTTCGAGCTGTGCCCCGCGGACGCCTGCGCCGTGCCGGCCGTACCGGCGGACAGTTGCCTGGTCGACGCGGCGCCGGGGCTGTTCGCGCTCCGCGAGGGCTTCGACCACCCCGTGCTGGGGCGCTATCTGGACTTCGCGCGCAGGCACGGGATCGAGGTCGCCGGGTTCGAGTTCATCGAGACCGAGGACGGCCGCCTGGTGACCTACGACGTCAACACCAACACCAACTACAACCCCGAGGTGGAGGCGGCGGCCCCCCGGTCCGGGCCGCGGCAGATCGCCCGCATGCTCAAGAGGCTCATCGAGGAAGAGGAGGCCCGCTGATGCGGTTCGGTTACTGGATGCCGATCTTCGGAGGATGGCTGCGCAACGTCCAGGACGAGGGCATGAGCATCGACTGGCCCTACAACCGCGACCTCGCCGTGGACGCCGAGGGACACGGGTTCGACCTCACCCTGATCGCCGAGCTCAACCTCAACGACATCAAGGGCCACCGCGCGCCCGCCCTCGACTGCTGGACCCTGGCCCCGGCGGTCGCCGCGGTCACCCGCCGGACGGAGCTGATGCTCGCCGTCCGCCCCAACTACCACGTGCCGTCGGCCACGGCCAAGGCCCTGTCCACGCTCGACACCATCGCGCCCGGCAGGATCAGCCTGAACGTCGTCTCCTCCTGGTGGAAGGACGAGGCGGCGCAGTACGGTGCCCCGTTCGACGTGCACGACGCCCGCTACGCCCGCACCCAGGAGTGGCTGGAGGTCCTCCGCCGGCTGCTCACCGAGGACACGGTGACCCATCACGGCGCCCTGTACGACCTTCAGGGGACCGTCCTGGAGCCCAAGCCCTCCCGCCGGCCCACCGTCTACATGGGCGGGGAGTCCCCCACCGCGAAGGAACTGATCTCCACTCAGGGCGACGCCTACGTCATGCACGGCGACCCGCCGGAGACCATCGCCGCCAAGATCGCCGACATGCGCGAGCGCCGCGCGGCCCGGGGGCTGGCACCGCTCACCTTCGGCGTCTCCGGCTACGTGGTCTGCCGCGACACCGAGGAGGAGGCGCAGGCCGAGCTGCGGCGCATCCTGGACGTGCGCTCCTCCCCGGAGGCGTACGCCTCCTACCAGGACTTCGTCGAGGGCTCCCAGCTGGAGTCGCAGGTCTCGCTGGAGGAGTACGGCGTCTCCAACCGCGGGCTGCGGGCCGGGCTGGTCGGCACCCCGGAGCAGATCATCGAGCGGCTCAGGGCGTACGAGCAGGCCGGGGTCGACCTGATGCTGCTCCAGTTCTCGCCCCAGCACACCGAGATGGCCCGCTTCGGACGCGAGGTGATCGCCGCCTATCCCCGGGGATGACCGCCCGCCGGGGATGACCGTCCGCCTCCGGTGTCGTGCGGGTCCTTGCCCTGCCATTGCCCCTGCTTTTTGTCTGGCTTAACGCTGTTCCGTACTTTTTGGGAAAATTGCGCCCGTAGTGTTACGGAATGGTTAAGGACGGAGAGATCCAGGGCAGCACAGGACGCATGCGTCTCGCGACCCGCCCGGCACCCTCGGCCCCCCCGCCCCCGGCGTCCTCAGGTCCCCGGCAGAGCTGGCTCGACGCCTTACGCGGCTTCGCCGCGCTGGTCGTCGTCTTCGAGCACTCGCTGGACGCCCTGCTGCCCGAGATCCGCGGGTCGATCAGCCCGTGGTTCGACTTCGGGCAGTACGGCGTGCTGGTGTTCTTCCTGGCGAGCGGCTACGTCGTGCCGATCTCGCTGGAACACCGGGGCAGCGTCCGGGGGTTCTGGATCACCCGGTTCTTCCGGCTCTACCCCCTGTGGGGACTGGCGGCGGCGGTCGGCACCGCGTTCGGCGCCGTCGGGGTCTACGCCACCCTGCCCGACCAGGCCACCGAGCAGCCGGTGTCCTTCGCCGTCGCGCACCTGACGATGCTGCAGGACCTGCTCGGGACGCCCAGCGTCGTCAACGTCTTCTGGACCCTCTCCTACGAGATGGTGTTCTATCTGCTCGTGACCGCGATGTTCGTGGGCGGTGTCCACCGGGCCAGCACCCGTGCCGCGCTGACGCTCGCGGTCTGCGCGCTGATAGCCGGGATCTTCGTGCCCGCGGGCTGGCTGTCCGACACCCTCGGGCAGGGGGTGGTGTGGATCACGGCCGTCGCGCTCCTCGCCGGATTCGCGGCGGTGCTCAGCGCGGACCGCGGCATCCGCCGGTACGGCGCCGCCGTCATCGCGGTCCTCGCACTCGTCGTCCTCACCCTCAACAGCAGGGTGGGCGCATGGCAGAGCCTGATGATCCTGGCCACCATGTTCGCCGGGACCGCGCTCTACCGGATGGAGCGGTCGCCCGCCGGGCGGAGGAGATCACGCTGGACGATCTGCCTGGTACCCGTCCTCTCCGTCGTCGCGGCGGTGGCGCTCGGGCCGGGATGGGGCATGCCGGAGGCCGAACAGCAGGCGTTCGTCTGGAGCTGGTCCACCGCCGTCGTCGCGGCCTGGCTGACGTTCGCCGCCGGCCTCGCCCTGCGCCGCCGTACGATCCCGCCCTTCCTCGTCTGGCTCGGCCTGGTGAGCTACTCCGTCTACCTGCTGCACCCCCTGGTCCTGCAGGTCGTCAGGGGACTGACCATGGATCCCGCGAACATCCCGCTGCCGGAGCGGCTGGCCTGGGAGACGGCGTTCTTCGCGGCCGTGGTCGGCTGCGCCGCGCTGAGCCACCGCTTCGTCGAGAGCCCCGCCCAGCTCCTCGGACGCCGTCTCGCCCGTGCCGCCCGAGAACACGAGCGGCACGGCCCGGCTAGCCCCTCCCGGTGACGTACCCGGGGGTGAACTCGATCGGCAGGGCGGCCAGGCCGCGCATCTGCACGGACGACCGCCATACGAGCGTTTCGGCGGGCACCGCCAGCATCACATCCGGGAGCCGGTCCAAAAGCACCTCGACGGCGGTGTGGGCGATGACCTCGGCGATCTCCGGGGCCGGGTGCGGGCAGCCGTGCTCACCGTGACCGAAGGCCATGTGCGCGTGGTTCCCGGCGGAGCCGCCGTAGGAGTCCGGCCGCACCTGCGGATCGGCGTTCGCGGCGGCCATGCCGATGATGAGCCCGTCGCCGGCCCGGATGCGCTGCCCGCCCAGCTGGGTGTCCTGAGTCGCCCAACGACCTATGCTGCTCTGGCTGGGGGAGTCCTCCCACAGCACCTCGTTCAGCGCCTGGCCGATACTGCGGCGGCCACCCGACAGGGTCACCGCGAACCGTTCGTCGGTCAGCATCAGCCGCAGAGTGTTCCCGATCCAGTTGGCGGTGGTGTCCTGACCCGCGGTCATCACCACGATCAGGTCCTGGATGATCTCCTCGTCGGTGGGCCCCGTGGGGTGCGCCAGCAGACGTGAGGGGATGTCCGGGCCGGGGCGCTCGCGCTTGCTGTCCAGCAACCGCTGCATCGTGGCCTGAACCCGCTGGTACGCCTCCATGGCCTGCGCGCCGCCGTTCACCGTCGCGCTCACATCCACCACCAGGCCCGGAGCCTCGGAGTTGGGCAGACCGAACATCGCGGCGATGACCAGCAGGGGCATCGGATGGGCGTAGTGGGCCATCAGGTCGGCTCTGCCGCTGCCGGTGAACGCGTCGATCAGGCTGTCGGCGATCCGCTCGCACTGGTTTCTCAACTCGAACTGATCGACGGCGGTGAGGGCGGAACTGACGGCTCCGGCCCGCCGCTGGTGCTCGGCTCCCTCGGTGAACAGCATGGACGGCTGGTAGCCGACGTACGCCATCAGGGGCCAGTCGGGCGGGATGCGGTCCCAGGCGTTCCAGCGACGGGAGTCGCGGCTGAAAAGCTGGGGATTGCTGAGGACGTGGCGGAGCTCGCGGTACCCGATCACGAACCAGGCGGGCACGTCGCCTTCGAGCAGGATCGGGACGACCGGCCCGTGCTGCTGCCGCATCTCCCGGTACAGCCGGGCCGGATCCTGGTGGAAGTGGGGTCCGTACAACGCCACCGCCCCCGGGTGGGGGGGATACCCCGCAGGCGCCGGGGGGTTGGGAAACCACGGGGTCGAGTCGGGCGAGTGGTAGGCGTTCGTCATGGCGTGCCCTCCCGGGCAGAGGACAGAGCGTAGAGATGGTTGACGAGGGAGATCAGCACGGCTTTGCTGGATTCACGCTGGCGGGCGTCGCAGTCGATCAGCGGAACGTCGTCGGAGAGGGAGAGCGCCTCCCGTACCTGTTCCAGCGGATGCACCGGTTCGCCGAAGTTGTTGCGGGCGACGATGAACGGCATCCCATGGTGTTCGAGGCGGTCGATGGCATACCAGGAGTCGGCCAGGCGGCGGGTGTCCACCAGGACGACCGCCCCCAGAGTCCCCGAGAACAGCCGGTCCCACAGAAACCAGAACCGTTCCTGGCCCGGAGCTCCGAACAGGTACAGCACCATCTGCTCGTTCAGGCTGATACGGCCGAAGTCGAAGGCCACCGTGGTCGTGGTCTTGGCCTCCACGCCACTCGCGTCGTCGATCCCGACGCCCGCCCGTGTCATGGTCTCTTCGGTGCTCAGCGGGCGGATCTCGCTGACAGAGCGGACCATGGTCGTCTTACCGACGCCGAACCCACCGACGACCACGATCTTCAGCCCGGTGCTCGCGGTGCTCCGTAGCGGCATGTGGGCGGGTTGCTCAGAGCTTTTGAAGTCCAACAAGCACCTGCTTCAGGATTTCGGGGTCGGGCAGTTGGGCCTTGGGGAGAGCCGAAGGCGGGTGACGGGCGGTGATGCGCCCGGTGTCGAGCAGGTCGCACAGCAGGATCCGTACGACGCTCACCGGCAGACCCAGCTCTGAGGAGATCTCCACGACCGCCATCGGGTGGCGGCACATCTGCAAGATCTTGAAGTGTTCGGACTGCAGGCCCGGTGTCGGATCACATTCGCTCACGATCAGCGTGACCATGTCCATGGCGTTCTCGTCCGCGCGGCTGCGCCCTCCGGTGACGGTGTACAACCGGTCCGGATTCTCGCGATCGACTCGCCGTGAGGTCATAGCGGCCGGTTGCCCTGCTGAGACGCACGCGGTGGGGCGGTCAGATACTCGCCGATCTGCTCGACCAGCTCGTTCATGTTGTGCCCGATGACGCCGGGGTCGGCGTCATCGGTCGCCACGACGGCGAGATGGGCTCCTTCCCCCGCTTCCACGATGAACAGCAGCCCACCGTGGAACTCCGTCATGGACTGCCGCAGGCCGCCGGTGCCGTCGCCGAACTCGATGGACGCGCCATGGGACAGGCTCTGGATGCCTGAGGCGATGGCCGCCAGCTGATCGGCCCGGTCCACGGTCAGTCCGTAGGTATGGGAGAGCTTGAGGCCGTCCTTCGACAGCACCAGGGCGTACCGGGTCTGCGGCGTCCTCTCCAGGAGGTTCTCCAGCAGCCAGGCGAGGTCAGGGGTTGAGGTTCTCATCGGGATTCCAGGGCGGTGTTCCGGGCATGGGTGCCCGGAGGACGGCCCCACCCTCCAATCTGTTGTTTGTCCTGTCCGGTCCGGCGGGGAGGACCGAGGTAGCGGTCATCGTGTGTCGTCTTCCGGGGGTGATGAGGCACCGCTGCCGGTCCCACTTCCCCGGCTGGCCTGACGGAAGGCTCTGAATCTCGCCCCGGGATCGGAGGAGTGCTGCGTGGGTTTCGCCGTCGGCGGGGCCGCGGGCGGGGTCGCCGACGGGGTGGGGGACGTCGCCGCGAGGGTCTGCCCGCGACGGCGCTTGGGCAGCTCGTACAGTTCGTCGCCCGCAGCGGGCGCGGCCGCCCTGGCGGGTGCGACGGGTGCGACGGGCCTGGCAGCTGCGGCAGGTACGGCAGGCACGGCCGCTTCGGGCACGGCGGCCTCGGGCACGGCGGCCTCGGACGCGGCGACCGCGTGGCGCGCGGGGCGCTGGGTGAAAACACCTGCCGGGCGTGGCTCGTCCGGCCTGGGGGCCCGCGCGGACTGCGTGATCAACTGCGGCGGGATCATGACCACCACTCCGGTTCCTCCGCGCGAGGACGGCCTGAAGGAGACGGTCAGGCCGTGCTTGCGGGCCAGACAGCCCACCACCGCCAGACCCAGGCGGGTACCGGACAGCGTCGTCAGGTCCAGCGGCTCGGACGAGACGGCCTTCTGGGCGCGGCTCAGCGCGGCGGCGCTCATGATGAGACCGCAGTCCTCGATGGTGATCACGATGCCCACGCTCACCTCTTCCACGTACACGTGCACCTCCTCCGACGGAGGCGAGAAGCTGGTGGCGTTGTCCATCAACTCGGCGAGGGCGTGCATGACGCCCTCGGCGGCGTATCCGGCGATCGCGGCGGTGCTGGCCGAGTGCACCCGCACCCGCTGGTAGGCGCTGATGCGACCCACCGCGCCACGCAGGATGCTCTCCATCACGATCGGCTTGGTCCAGCGTCGTCCGGAGCGCGCGCCGGTCAGTACGGCGATACTGTCCGCCAGCCGGCCCGCCTGCGCGGTGCTGTGGTCCAGTTTCAGCAGATCACCAAGGACTTCCTCATCGTGCCGATCCTCCATCTCGCGCAGGTCGGCGAGCATGCTGGTCGCCAGCGCCTGAACTCGGCCCGCGGCGTTCGCGCAGGCCGACATCGCGGCCGCGCGCATGCGGTCTCCCTTGCCGACCTCCTGCGCCAGTGTCCACAGGATGCGCTGGTGGTTTCTGTCGGCGGGCTTCGGTATCTCGGCGAGTGCGGTGTCCGCCGACGCCCCGTCGCGCAACCGCTTCACCAGAGCGGGCAGTGTGTCGTCGGCCAGCCGAGCGATTTCCGCGTCCATCGCCGCGAAACGGTCGCGGAAATGACGTGCTTGCTGCATGCCGTATGCCGCGGCCGTGACAGCGAGGCACAGCAGGACGGCCGCGATCCCGAGGTACCACGCCACGGGTGTCCGGTCGGTGACCGGTGCCCCGGACACCGCCCACAGACACGCGCCCCCGGCGATGATCACAACAGCCGCCGGCAGGAGCAGGGCCTGACCCATCGGCGGGCGCCCTACCTGACGGCGAATAGGAATGTGTGCTGACATCAATCAGTTCCTCGTCGGCGGTCGATGGCGGAGGGTGAGCCGACCCGGGTTCGACAGAGGCCGGGCTGTATGGCTGCGGCCTGGCGCTGCCGGACGGACCGGGCTCGGCGTCCACACTTCGGAGGACACCCCCGTTCCGATCGATGCAGGGTGGCTGAGAGCCATCTCATCGGGCATACTCCACATGCAGCAAGATCCATTGTCAAATCCGGCAGTTCGCTACCAAGGGGATCAATCATTGGGCACTGACGTGCTTGGTGACAACCCGGACTGGTGGTAGCCGAGGGAATCGTGTGACACGGCTGCCGCGCTCTGCTCTCCGGGAGCGGCTCACCCGCCGACGTGCGACCCACCCATGTGACCAGCGCCCGACGGACTCGGCGAGCTCCTCACGCCGCACGGCACAGGGCCGAAAACGATGGACATGCCGGATGTAGCCCTCAGCGGCGCGGCCTGACCTTTTCCGTGGAGTCCGGTCAGAGGGCGATCACCGCTTTGATCCGGTACGCACGTGTCGCAGTGGCTTTCCGTCAGTTCAGCGGGCCGCTGAGGCTCTCGTCCGGCCGCTCCGGAGTGAGCCGCGTGCCGGCACCCTTCCCGCCGGGCGAGAGCACGGTCATACCGCCGCCGCCACCCGCGGAGACGGCGAGCTCGGCCCTGCCGTCCCCGTCGAGATCCGTCAGGGCCACCTCCCGGCCGAACTCCTGGGCCGACTCGGCGGGCAGACCGGCGGACTCCGGGCCGAACACCTGGGCGCCCTTCGCCGACAGCCCGTCCCGGCCGCCGTACAGCAGGAAGGCCGCGCCCACCTGCCCGCCGGCCCCGACGGCGACGTCCGCGTACCCGTCGCCGTTGACGTCACCGGCGGCGACGGCGTCCCCGAAACCATCGACGGCTTCGGGCCTTCCCGGCGGCATGCCGGGGGAGCCCCGCGTCCAGAGCGTGTGCTCGCCGGCCAAGCCGGTGGCGGAACCGCGGCTGATGTAGAGCTGGCCTCCCGGATCCTCGGCGTCGGCGTGGGAGTTACCCGCGATCACATCGCCGTGGCCGTCACCGTCGACATCGCCGACGGCCACAGCACCCACGCCCCAGCCGGGAAAGGTCCCCTCCACCCGGCCGGACAGTCCGGTCCGCGAACCCCGGAACACCACACCGGTGCCCTCGTCGGCCGGATCGTCCTCCGAGTAGACGACGGCGAGGTCGGCGAACCCGTCGCCGGTGACGTCACCGGCCGCGAGCGGGCCGACGTCGGCGGTCTCCGGGAGGACGGGCTTCCACTCCGCCCTCCCGGCCCGGACCCCATCGTGTCCGTAGGTCACCCACACCGTGCTGAAGGACGCCACCGCCAGGTCGTGGTAACCGTCCCGGTCGAAGTCCCCGACGGCCAGGCCGGCGCCGAACCCTTTGGTGGACGGGGGTTTTCCGAGTGTCGCGGTCTCGCCCGAGAGGCCCCGTCCGGCCCCGAAGGCGATCACCACGGAACCGGTGCGCCCGCCCTTGCCCGGTGCGCCGATCGCGAGGTCGGCGTAGCCGTCGCGGTCGAAGTCACCGGAGGCCAGGGTGGCACCGAATCTCTCGCCCCGCACGGCCGCGGAGCCCCGGCTGATGATCCGCCGGTCTCGGGTCGGCACACCCCCGGGTGAGCCGTACACCGCCTCCACGCGGCCGGCCTCCTCGACGCCGCCGGCCGTACCCTCCGGCAGGCCGACGGTCAGGTCGGCGTAGCCGTCGCCGTTGTAGTCGTGCGCCCCACCGTCCCACCGGAGGGGCTTGCGCCCGTCCGCCGAAGGCGTCGCCGGGAGAGCGGTGCCCGCCGGGGTGCTCCGGCCCGGGACGGCGGTCGAGGGGGCCGGAGTGGCGCCGCCCGCGGTGGGGTCCGACGTGGCGCAGGCGGTCACCGCGGCCAGCGCCGTGACCGTTGCAAGGAGAAAAGGTGCAAATCTGCCCATGGCCATCACCCGCACCTCATCACAGATGTCTCCACGGGTCCAGGAAACCGCCGGACCGGCAGCCGTGGGCATAGGGGGCCAGGTCGAGGAGGGCGGGCAGGCAAGCGGCGCTGGAATGAGGAGACATTTACGGATTTCACCGGGCTTGATGAGTAGCGAGAACAGGGCTTGTTCTTCCCCGTGTCCTCCATGGCGGACGTCCTTCCAGGAAGGAGCCCCTGGCTGCGGATATCCGTCCAAATAGATCAGACCCAGAGACGAAACCGGTCGAATCACCAACTCGCCGGGGCCATGGGATAGGAGAAAGAAACCCGTCCGATGGCAAGATGCAATCAGATGAAAGGGCCGTACGACAAGGGAACGGATCCGCCGTCGGATGGTCTGATGTATTGCCGGTAACAGCAGACCTTGTCCCGTAAACCAGGAAAGATATCATGCGGACCAGATTGATAACGCCTGCCCGCGTCGGTCGAGTTTGGTCCGCCGCCGTCACGGTGGGCGCATTGCTCGCCGGCTGTGGCTCGGGCGAGGCGCCGGCGCAGCGCACCGCCACTGAGCCGGGCAACCCGGCATCGACACAGGGGACGGCGCAGACCTCGCCGAAGCCGCCGGAGGCGTCCACCTCCCCGGCGTCGCCGAAAGCGTCCAACGGGACCGATCTTGCCGCGTGCAAGGACGCCGACTGTGAAGTGGAGGTCCGGCCGGGTGATCGGCTGAAGATCGACGCCAGATTCGGGGTGGATGCGATCACCGTCAAGTCCCTCGGGGGAGGGGAGATCAGGCTGGCTCTCGAAGGCTCCTCGGGCGGATTTCAGGTCGAAGGAGAGAACGTCAGCGTCAAAAGCGCCTGCACCAACGATCGCTGCCGGGACGAAGGAGAGCTGTCGCTGACCGCCGACAGTCCGGGCCGCGTCAACGACGTCCGGCTGCGACTGGCCGAGGCGGGCTCCACCCGCGCCGTTCTGGTGCTCCTGCCGAGATGACAGTCCGGCGAGACCGGCGTAGGAGGTGCGAGCGATATCGGGCGCGGTCCTGTCGAGACGTCGCCGGCGGCAGAGCCTCTCCGGGCGACCCGGTGGCGACACCGTTGGGTTGGCCCTCCGTGGAGTGGAAGGGAGCGGACATGTGAAATTAGCCTGCTAAATGTAGACACATACTCTAATGTCCATCACCATGAAGATTCGCATGATCATGGTGTCGGTCGGTGCGTCCGTTCTGCTCGTAGCGGGCACAACCGATGCCTTCGCATATCCGGTCAAGGACGCCCCGGATTTGACCAACAACTCCCTCTATGCCGCAGGCAAACTCCCTGCCGCGAAGTGCGCGAAGAAACCCGCCAAGGGGAAGACCCTGGCCTCGGTCAAGAAACACGTAAACGCGGTCGTCGCCTGTATGAACGACACCTGGGGGCCCTACCTCAAAGAAGCCGGCCTATCGTACCTGCCGCCCCGGATGGAGATAACGACCCAGTACGACATGGATTGCCGAGGGAGGGTGTTGAAAGCGGACAAGTCAGCGGCCTTCTACTGCGGAAGAGGCGCCAACTTCATCGTGCAGATCCGTCCCGACTGGCTCAAGGCGTCCGACGACGTTCAGATTTTCGCGCAGCTGAGCTCGGCATACGGCGAGCACGTGCTGAACCTGGTCGATATCGCGGAGGGCTACAACGCTCTGCACGCCGACGACGGCGCTGAGATGTCCGAGCAGCTTCGCCGCTACAACACGCAGGCGCAGTGCATGAGCGGAGTGACCGCCAAGAGCCTGTGGTCTGCTCTCGGCTACCCCTCCAAGGAGGCCGGACGTCTGGTGTCCTTGGCGAAGGCCGGTGGGGACAAGGGCAAGGTCGGCATGTTCGGCCAGGGCTCCAGCCTGGCCTACTGGGTCAGCCGGGGCTACTCCACCGGCAACCCCAAGTCGTGCAACACCTGGACCGCCCCGGCTGGCAAGGTCGCGTAATCCGTCGGAGCGGAATCCGGTATCCGCCGCTCTCCTGTTCGCCGGTACGGCTCCCGCTCCGTGGGGCCGTACCCGACCTGGGCGGACCATCCGATGTACGGGGCCGGCCGCACCTCCGTGAGTTCAACGCGTGATGAGACAAGGCCTCCTCGGGTACGCGGTGAGGTGCCCGTACTCATGGTGGGACTGCTCCCGGTGCGGCTGGCTGGACCGGCTCCCAGGTCGCCGCTGTGGCCGGCCTGACCGGGCTCTCGTTTATCGTGGTCAGGGCGTCGCGTGCCTGTCCCGCGCGGCACCCGTACGCGGAGAGCACGCACCCTTCGGCACAGCGAAAGAGACCAACTTATGATCTTCATCGCCGTCAAGTTCACCGTACGTCCCGAGCGGAGTGAGGAGTGGCTCTCGCTCGTTGACGACTTCACCCGGGCCACTCGGCAGGAGCCGGGGAACGTCTTCTTCGAATGGTCCAGGAGCGTCGAGACGCCCCACCAGTTCGTCCTGCTTGAGGCGTTCGCCTCATCGGCGGCGGGTGAGGCCCACGTGAGCTCCGAGCACTTCACGACCGCCATGGCGTGGATGCCCGAAGTGATCGCGAAGACGCCGGAGATCATCAACGTCGAGGTGCCCGGCGAGGGCTGGTCGCAGATGGCGGAACTCACGCCGGCCTAGGACGGTGAGCGGTTCGTCGCGGTGGTGCAATGCCCACGCGCACAGTTCGTCGAGCGCGCCGGCCTGTGGGGGCAGGGCTAGTGCTGTGACCGGATTGGTTCGCCGGGTTGGTGGTCGGGGCGGTTGGATGTGCGGTGACGTCCGATCCGACCCGTGGAGGTGCGGTGGCCGAGCCTGTCCGTGTGCGCAGACTGACCGACCAGGAAGGGCAGAAGCTGCAGCAGATCGTGCGCCGGGGTAGCACCAGTTCGGTTCGCTACCGGCGGGCGATGATGCTGCTGGCCTCGGCCGGCGGGAACCGCGTCCCGGTCATCGCCCAGCTGGTGCAGGCGGACGAGGACACCGTCCGCGACGTGATCCACCGGTTCAACAAGATCGGCCTGGCCTGTCTGGACCCTCGCTGGGCGGGAGGCCGTCCCCGCCAGCTCACTCCTGACGACGAGGACTTCGTCGTCGCGACGGCCACCACCCGCCCGACCAAGCTCGGCCAGCCCTTCACCCGCTGGTCCATCCGCAAGCTCGTCATTTACCTGCACCGGGTCCATGGCCGCGTCATCCGGATCGGCCGCGAGGCGTTACGGTGCCTGCTGGCCCGCCGCGGCGTCACCTTCCAGCGCACGAAGACCTGGAAGGAGTCGCCCGACCCAGACCGTGACACCAAGCTCGACCGGATCGAGCACGTCCTGGACCGCTTCCCCGACCGCGTTTTCGCGTTCGACGAGTTCGGTCCGCTGGGAATCCGGCCGACCGGCGGCTCGGGGTGGGCAGCTGCCGGGCACCCTGAACGGCACCCCGCGACCTACCACCGCACCCACGGGGTCCGGTACTTCCACGGCTGCTACTCGGTCGGTGACGACACGCTCTGGGGCATCAACCGGCGAAAGAAGGGCGCCGGCAACACGCTGGCCGCCCTCAGGTCGATCCGGGCGGTCCGCCCAGACGGCGCCCCCATCTACGTGATCTTGGACAACCTGTCCGCGCACAAGGGCGAGAAGATCCGCGCCTGGGCCAAAAAGCACCAGGTCGAACTGTGCTTCACACCGACCTACGCGTCCTGGGCAAATCCGATCGAGGCGCACTTCGGGCCGCTGCGGCAGTTCACCATCGCCAACTCCAACCACCCCAACCACACGGTCCAGACCCGGGCTCTGCACGCCTACCTGCGCTGGCGCAACGCCAACGCCCGCCATCGAGATGTCCTGGCGGCCGAACGCCGCGAACGCGCCCGTGTCCGCAGCGAGAAGGGCGTCCGCTGGGGCGGACGAGCGCAGATGGCAGCCTGATCACTCGCTGACATCCAAGGTCGCGTGGTCCGCGACTCCCAGTTCAGACAGCACAGCCCAGAGCCGCTCCAGGACCGCGGTCGCGTCCGAGCCCTCCGCGATCTCAAGGTCAAGATGGCAACGACCCATGCCGCTGCCCGCGCCCGTGATCTCGCCGTCGAGCTCGAACGCCGCTTCCAATGCCTCCTCGACCTCATCACGGTCGATCGGCAGCCCCACGAAGACGATCTCCACAAACACCACGGTCCTCCGTCTCAACCCGGCGAACCATAGCGGTCACGGCACTAGACGGTCGAGGTACTGGGCCTGGCCACCGGTGCGATGCGGTGCTGCGACGAGTGCCCGCGCGCTGGCCACGGCCACGGCCCCGGCGTCGGTGCGGATCTCGGTGGCCTTCGCTGAATAGGCCGAATTAGAAGAATTCAGGGCAAATGTGATCCCAATGTCATAAAGATCCGCCAGGGTGGAGGGGTGCGAACGTGGCTCAGTGATCAAGTTAGGAAACGGCTGGGCACGTTTGGCCCGATTGTGCCCTCGATCGCGCAGTGCGCCGTGGGCGCCGCACTGGCCTGGATCGTCGCCGTTCATCTGCTCGGCCACGCCCACCCCCTCTTCGCGCCCATCTCTGTGATGACCTGCGTGGGTGTGGGGGCCGGGCGGCGGCTGCGCAGGGTGGCCGAGCTGGTGGTCGGCGTCAGCCTGGGTGTGGGCATCGGCGATCTGCTGGTGTCCTGGATCGGCTCGGGTCCCTGGCAGATGGCGCTGGTGATCGCGCTGGCCATGTCCGTCGCGGGGCTGCTGAACAGCGGGGAGCTGTTCGTGTCGCAGGTCGGGTCGTCCGCGGTGCTGGTCGCCATGCTGGTGCCGGGCGAGGACGTCGGCGGGCTGGACCGGATGGCTGACGCGCTCACCGGCGGCGTCATCGGCATCGCCGCGGTCGCGTTGCTGCCGGCCAGCCCGCTCACCATCGCGGGCAAGCATCTGTCCGGTGTGCTCGACGCCTTCTCCACCGTGCTGGAGCAGGCGGCGGAGGCGATCGAGAAGGGCGATATGGACCTGGCCGCCGAGGCACTGGAGGGCGGACGCAGGACCCAGACGGCGGTCGAGGAGTTCGAGGCGGCTCTGGAGAACAGCAAGGAGATCATCATGATCTCGCCGCTGCGCTGGCATCACCGGGCCAGACTGACCAGGTACGAGACCGCCGCCGTACCGGTGGACCTGGCGCTGCGCAACGCACGGGTGCTGGTCCGCCGTACGCTCGCGGCGCTGGGTGAGGCCAGCCCGCCCCCGGCCGCGCTGGCCGAGTTGCTGCGCGAGGTCTCGGAGGCGGCGCTGCTGCTCCAGCTCGAACTGGGGGCCGGGCGCGAACCGATGCTGGCCAGGCAGGCGCTGCTCGCCGTCGCCGCGCGGGAGCGGCCCAAGAACCTGGGCTTCTCCGCGAACGTCATCATCGCGCAGCTGCGCTCCATCGCCGTCGATCTGCTTGAGGCGACCGGGATGGACCACGACGCGGCCTCGGCCGCGCTGACCCCGCTGAACGAGCCGAGCGACGAGAGCACGCACGGCTGAGACCGAACAGCCGAAGGCTCGCCAGACCCGTGAGCCGGTCGATCGCGACGGTCACGCGCCGCCGTCACCTCGGGACTGGTCCGCGGACGTCCAGCCCTGCTGCTGGAGTCTTTCGAATCCGTCCAGGAGGAGATCCAGCGCGAACTCGAACTCGAACTGATCGTCGCAACCCTGGCCCACGATCGACTCGTCCTCGTGGGCCGCGGCCATGGCCATCTCCGTGACGTAGGGATACTTCGTCGCCATCTCGCGGAACATGGCCGCCTGCACGTCCGGATCGACGCTCTGGGAGGGGTCACCGCTCGGGGAGTCGTCGAACATCTCCTGGGTGAACCCCAGCACCCGGCTGCCCATGGCGTGCATCACATGATGGGTGAGATCGGCGGAGAGGCCACCGGTCCGGAACATGCCGATCAGCGAGTCCAGGTACGTCAGCATCACCGGCGTGGGGGTGGTTCGCGACTCGATCACCCGAGACGCCCAGGGGTGACCCAGGAGCGCCTGCCGCGCCGAGAGGATCCGCTGCCGTACCGCGCTCTTCCAGTCGGTGCCGAGGACCGGGGGGCCGATCTCGCCGACGACGACGTCGACCATGCCGTCCAGGAGCTCTTCCTTGTTGGCCACATGCTTGTAGAGGGCCATCGGCACGACGCCCAACTCCTGGGCGAGATTGCGCATGCTGAGCGACTCGATACCGGTGCCGTCGGCAAGTGCGACGGCGGCGCGCAGCACCCGATCCCTGCTCAGGGGGACTCGACGCAGAGTGTCCGCCTGGTCCGTCACCATCGACCGCCTCCCTTCGACCAGTTGTTGAACGATATCGCCCTTGACAGGTGTACGAGGTACACCTACCGTTCTTCCTAGAAGGTGTACGCCGTACACCTAGGTCGGGGGAATCACGCAGAGGAGACCCGATGAAGGCGATCGTCCAGGACCGGTACGGCCCGCCCGACGTACTGGAGCTCAGGGAGGTGGACACGCCGGTGGCCGCCGACAACGAGGTGTTGGTGCGGGTCCACGCGGCCGCACTCAACGCGTACGACTGGCACGTGATGCGGGGCGACCCGCGCATGTCGCGCCTGACGTTCGGGCTCGGCCGGCCCAAGGCGAGGATCCGGGGCAGGGACTTCGCCGGCCGGGTGGAAGCGGTCGGCGCGCAGGTGAAACGGTTCCGTCCCGGTGACGAGGTCTACGGCGATCTCGGCCACGCCAACGGAGCATTCGCCGAGTATGTGTGTGTCCCCGACGACATGGTGGCGTCGAAGCCGGTCAACCTGACGATGGAGCAGGCGGCCGCGATGCCGCTGGCGGGCATCACCGCCCTCATGGGCCTGCGTGACCAGGCGCGGACGCAGCCGGGACAGCGGATCCTGGTCAACGGCGCCTCCGGCGGCGTGGGAACGTTCACCGTGCAGCTCGCCAAATCGTTCGGCGCGGAGGTGACCGGCGTGTGCAGCACGAGAAACGTGGACCTGGTCCGCTCGCTCGGCGCGGACCACGTCATCGACTACACCCGCGACGACTTCACCCGTGACGGCCGGCGCTACGACGTCGTGTTCGACCTGGTGGGCAATCGTTCGCTGGCCGACCACCGGCGGGCCCTGACCCCCACGGGGACGCTCATCCTGTCCGGTGGCGGCGTGTTCGAGGGCGGCAGCCTCATCGGGCCGGCCGGTCTCATCATGAGGGGGCAACTGGTGTCCCGCTTCGTCCGCTACCGACTGCTCACCCTCGACGCGAAGCCGGGCAGGGAGAACCTGGCGGAGCTCAGCGACCTCGCCGAAGCCGGAAAGATCACCCCGGTCATCGACCGGACCTACCCGTTGCGGGAGGTGCCCGACGCGATCCGATACCTCGAAGGAGAGCACGCGCGCGCGAAGGTCGTCATCACGGTAGCCGCTCGCGGATGAACATCCGGGTCCATTGACAGGCGACCGCGATGGGCCTGAGCAGGGTGCGGCCGAGCGGGGTCAGCGCGTACTCGACCCGCGGCGGATGCTCGTCGAAGGCGGTGCGGGTGACCAGGCCGTCGCGCTCCATCGCGCGCAGCGACTCGGTGAGCACCTTGGGCGTGATGCCCGGCAGGACGGCCTCCAGCTCGGAGAACCTCCGCGGGGCGTCCGTCAGGCAGACCACGATCTTCGCCGTCCACTTGCCGCCGATCCTGATCGGCGGCCGGACCGGCGCACAGTGCGCGAACATCTCGGAATCCAGCGGCTGCGTCACGTTCCTATCGTTGCAGTAAGGGATACCGGGCGAGTTACCGTCCCGGCATGAACGTCGATGTGATCATTGTCGGAGCCGGTCCCACCGGCCTCATGCTCGCCACCGAGCTTGGCCTGGCCGGGGTGTCCGCGGTCGTGGTGGAGCGGCTGCCCTCGCGCAGCGGCCAGTCCAAGGCGCTCGGCCTGCAGCCGCGCACGGCCGAGGTGCTGGAGCTGCGCGGCCTGCTCGATCCGCTCATGGACCAGGCGGTCCAGCTGGTGGCTGGCGGCCACTTCGCCGGGCTGCGACTGGACTTCGGCGCCTGGGACACCCGGCATCCGTACATGGTCGGCATCCCGCAGACACGGGTTGAGGCGCTACTCGAAGCCAGGGCCGCGGAGCTGGGGGTCAAGGTGCTGCGCGGGCTCGAACTGACCGCACTCACCCAGGACGGCGACGGCGTCAGCACCACCGCCGGCCCGCTACGGCTGCACGGCCGCTACCTCGTGGGCGGCGACGGAGCGCGGAGCGCGGTGCGCGAGCTGTCGGGGATCGGGTTCCCCGGCCTGGACGGGCGGTTGCGTATGGCAGTGGCGGATCTGACCCTCACCGGGTCCGCCACCACGTCGTGGAGCCTGCCCGACATGACCCCCTCCGCCACCGGCAAGGGTTACCTGGCGCCGCTCGGTGACGGCGTGCACCGCTTCCTCTTCTACGGCCCCGAGCAGCAGGGCCTGCCCAGGGACGCGCCGATCACCCCCGAGGAGGTGGGCAGGGCACTGGCCGCCTCGTTCGGACCGGAGGTGAGCCTCACCGGGATCCGGTGGGCCTCACGTTTCACCGACGCCTCGCGGCAGGTCACGCACTACCGGCACGGGCGGGTGCTGCTCGCCGGAGACGCCGCGCACATCCACTCGCCGATGGGCGGTCAGGGGCTCAATCTCGGCCTCCAGGATGCCTTCAACCTGGGCTGGAAGCTGGCCGCCGAGGTCAACGGCTGGGCCGCGGACGGGCTGCTGGACACCTACCATGTCGAGCGGCACCCCGTGGCTGCGCGGGTGCTGGCCAACACCCGCGCCCAGGCGGTGCTGCTCGTGCCCGACGAGGAGAATCTGGCGCTGCGCGGCATCGTCGAGGAACTGCTGCGGGTGCCGGAGGCCAACAAGGTCGTCGCGGGCATGATCTCGGGGCTGGACATCCGCCACCCCCTGCCGGGAGAGCCGCATCCGCTGGTCGGCGGGCTTATGCCCGGCCTTGATCTGCGAGCCGGCCGTGCGGTGCTGCTCGCCGCCACAGATCGCCTGCGTACGGCCGTCGCCCCATGGTCGGACCGGGTCGGCTACGTCGGGACCGCGCGCGAACTCGGCGTCGAGGCTGTGCTGGTGCGCCCCGACGGCTACGTCTGCTGGGCGGGTTCGGACGCCGGGTCCCTGACCGCCGCCCTGTCCCAGTGGGCCGGCCGCCAGAAAGCCTGAGCGACTCTCCCGTCGGTGTTCCCGGTCCGGTCATGGTCGTCCCCGCGCAGCCGGGGATCAACCGTTCCCTGTCTGCGCGGCCTCGGGCTGCTCGGTGTTCAGCGAGTCGATCAGCGCGTCGGCCTCGGCGTTGCGTACCGGAGCGACGAGGCCGACGAGCACGAACACCACCAGCGCGGACAGGACCGGGGCGGCCACCTCCACGGTCTGGCCCTGACCGGGAAAGACGTACTTCAGGAGCGCGAAGACCACCAGCCCGGTCGCCCAGGATCCGATCGCGGCCGCGGGACCGCAGCGGCGGAACACCGGCAGCATGCCGAGCAGCATCGGGATGGCGATCGGGCCGACCAGCGCGCCGAACCAGAGGATCAGCAGGCCCAGCACGCCGCCGAAGCTGTCCACGCTGAGCGCGATGCCCATCGACAGCGCGATGAACAGGGAGGTGGAGACCCGGCCGGCCAGCAGTTCGGACTTGGACGACAGCTGGTGGGCCCGCTTCCACACCGCGGGGATGATGTCCCTGATCACCACCGAGGAGATCGCGTTGGCGTCGGAGGACGTCATCGCCATCGTGTGTGCGAACATCCCGGCGAGCACGAGGCCGATGAGCCCGCTGGGCAGCAGTTGCTGGGTCAGCAGCGCGTAGGACTGGTCGGGCTCGGCCAGGTTGGGGAGCAGGACCGGCGCGGCCCACATCGGGAAGAACAGCACGAGCGGCCAGAAGAGGTAGAGGCTCGCGGAGAACAGCGCGGCGCGCCTGGCCGAGTCCCCGGTCGGCGCCGCGATGAAACGCTGGGCGAGGTTCCAGGTCCCGCCGTTGTAGGAGAGCGTGTTGATCAGCAGGTAGACCATGATGAAGCCCACGGTGTACTTGTCGTTGAACGGCTGGCCGTGTCCTTCGGGAAGCCGGTCCCACAGCGTCCAGATCCCGGAAACGCCACCGAGTTTGGCGAGCACCGCGACGAACAGCGTGATCCCCGCGACGAACTGGATGATGAACTGGCCGAGGTCGGTGAGCGCGTCAGCCCACAGCCCGCCGATCGTCGAGTAGATCAGCGTGACCCCTCCGGTGAGCAGCACGCCCCAGGCGATCGGCACGCCCGCGAACACCTGGAGCAGCAGCGCGGTCGCCGCCCACTTGGCGCCCACGTCGAAGACCTTGAGCGCGGTGCCGCTCCACGCGAGCACCTGCTGCGCCGGCACGTTGTAGCGGGTCGCGAGATACTCCAGCGGCGAGATGATCCCGAGCCGCTGCCGCAGCCGTGGCCAGCGCGGCGCGAACAGGAACGACCCGACCAGCATCGCAAACGTGATGCCGATCGCCCACCAGACGTACAGGGTGAAACCGGCGGTGTAGGCGATGGCCGCGTAGCCGACGAAGACCGCTGAGCTGTAACCCGACATGTGGTGGGAGATACCGGACAGCCACCAGGGCATCTTGCCTCCGGCGGTGAAGAAGTCCTTGGCGTCGTGGATGCGGGACTTCGCCCAGACGCCGATCGCGAGCATCACCACGAAGTAGCCGCAGATCACTAGCCAGTCGAGAAAACCCATGAGATCTCCCAAGTCGGGGGTGGGGAGCGGTGCAGGTCAGGCGCTGTGCACGGGTACGCCGTTCACAAGGTGTGCAGGACGGAGGGGTCGGGGTCGGGGAGCGGTGCGGGTCAGGCGCTGTGCACGGGCACGCCGTTCACAAAGGTGTGCAGGACGGACAGGTCGGGGGTGGTGACGATCAGGTCGGCGGGCGCGCCGGGTTCGATGCGGCCGCGACCGGTTCCGAGCAGCCGGGCCGGGTTCGTCGCGGCCAGGCCCACCGCGGTGCCGAGTTCGACCTCGGTACGGGTGACCGTCCAGGCGAGGCACTCGATCAGCGAGCTTCCGGAACCGGCGAGCAGTTCACCGCCGGGCAGCGTCACCCGGCCGTCCTCGCGCACCGTGATTCGGCCGCCGACCGGGGTCGTGTAGTCGCCCGGAGCGCAGCCGGCCAGTGCGACGGAGTCGCTGACCAGCAGCGCGCGGCCGGTCCCCTTGGCCCGGAGCATCGCGGTGAACGTGTCAGCGGGCAGGTGGTGCCCGTCCGCGATGAACGTCGCGGCGAGCCGGTCCTCGGCGAGCTGCGTCCAGATGTAGTTGGGATGCCTGCGGATCACCGCGTGCGCGCCGTTGCCCAGGTGAGTGGAGAGCCGCGCCCCCGCCCGCACGGCCGCCTCGATGTCGGCGGGCGCCGCCGCGGTGTGCCCGATGGACGCGACGACGTTCCGGCGGGAGAGTTCGGCGATGTAGTCGACGGCGCCTGCCCGCTCAGGGGCCAACGTGACGATCTTCACCAGCCCGCCGCTCGCCTCCTGCCAGCGCCCGAACTCGGCGATGTCGGGATCGCGCAGGTGATCGGCATCGTGCGCGCCCCGCGGCCCGTCCTCGGGCGCCAGGTAGGGGCCCTCCACGTGCAGAGCGGGAACGGCATGCCTGACCAGCGGATCGGCCTCGCGCGCCGCCGCGATCACCCGCAGATTTCTGGTGATCTTTTCTTCCGGCGCCGTGATGACCGTGGGGCACAGCGTCGTGGTGCCGCGCTTCCACAGCTCGCGTACCAGCTCGACCACGTCGCCGGTCGAGAGGTCGTCCGCGTTGAAGTCGCCCCCGCCGTACCCGTTGACCTGGATGTCCACCAGGCCCGGGAGGATGAGCGCGTCGGGTGCGTCCCGGACCTCGGTGACCGCGGCGATCCGCGGTCCGTCCAGCTCGACGCGGACCGGACGCCCGTCCGCGAGCCGCCCTTCGACCGTCATCCTGCCTCCCCGGCGAGTGCCCTGGCGGCGGCCATGACCAGCCGGCCGGCGTCGGGTGTGAACGCGGCACGCAGCCCGTAGGCCCGGTGGGCCTCGCGGATCTCGTAGCCGCCCGCGTCGTAGTGCGTCTCCGGATAGGGCAGGTAGCCGGGCACCCCGCCCGTGTAACCGGCGACGAGCAGCCCGGGATCGCCGAGTGCGGCACGCAGTTCCACGGCGAACTCGACGAAGGGCTCGCAGGGCAGGAAGACCAGCGGCACGCCGCCCCACCGATGCACGGCGACCTGGACCTCGACCGCGGCCGGCCCGGGGTCGGCCAGTTGGGCGAGCGCCCACGCCGTCCACATCCCGTCGGGTTCGTCCGCGATCGCGCGCAGCTCATCGGGGGTGAGAGGGTCGCCGAGCGGCAGTTCGACACACGTGGCGGCCACCGACACCGGTCCCGCGACCGGTTCGGTGCCGGCGCCGAGCGCGGCCTCGCCCACCAGGGTCCCGATCCGTGCCGCGGCCTCGAAGGTCCTGTCCGGCCGTGGCCCGGTGCCGCGCAGGCTGTCGAGCGCGGTGTGCCCGGTGTTGAGCTGGCCGCAGCAGCCCTGGAGGAACACGGCCACGCCGCCGATCCTGGACTCCAGGTGCCGCCGCGCGTAGCCGGGCCAGTCCGCGGTGAGCCGAAGGTTGTCAGGGCCGAGCGTCACCGGGTGGCAGGCGTGGGAGAACACGGTGGCGATGGGCTCGCCGTCCTCGCGCTCCAGCCGTACGACGGGGACCGCGGGGTCGGTGAGGGTCCCGCCGCGCCGGTTGTGCGCGACGCCGTGGAGCGTGCCGCAGCCACGGCGGAGTACGGCAGGCGCCAGCGCGTCGAGCGCGGCGGCGCCGGCGCCGACGATCCGCGCGCAGGCCTCCTCGACGTATCCCGGGTCGGCGACGCCGCCGATGCCGCCCCTGGTCACCGCGGGCCCCGCGTGCGTGTGCGTCACCGCCACGGCCACCCGGTCCGCCGGGATCCCGGTGCGCTCGTGCAGGTCGCCGGCGATCCGCCGGGTGGTGTCCGGGTCGAGCGCGATGAGGTCGGCGGAGATCACGACGGACGTGGTCGCGCCGTCGGAGACCGCCACGGCGGTGGCCAGCAGCGGGTCGTGCACCGCGGTGGACGCGGAGCCCCGGGCGGCGTAACCGGCGAGCGAGCCGCCGATCCGCGGCGTGATGTCGGCGACCGCGGCTCCGGCGAGCAGCCGCTCTCCCTCCCTGATCACAGCCATCGGATCCGCCCGCGGAAGCGGTCGAGGAAGAGCCCGTTGCGCTCGTCGCCGCCCGGCGCGTTTCCGCTGCGCCAGATGTCGGGAACCGTGCCGCGCTCGGCCAGCTCGGCGATCGCCGCGGCCATGACGCAGTTGAGCGTGTAGGCGTTGGCGAACGTCGAGATCGCGCCGACCCGCTCGGGGACCCCCTCGATCTCGATTACGGCGTCGCCGATCGGCACCTTCGTGTCGATGTGCAGGTCGACGAGGTCGTGCAGGTTCTGCTTGGTGGGGTGCCTGGCCGGGTGGCCGGGCGCGGTCCGCTCGGCGTGCTCCCTGGAGGAGACGCCGATGACGGTGACGCCGTGCTCGCGGGCGGTCAGCGCGGCGTCGATGAGTGCGGCGTTGATGCCGTAGGCGTTGACCAGGATGAGCAGGTCGCCCGCGCCGATCCGGTTGTCCTCGATGACGATGCGGCCGTAACCGGGGGTGCGTTCGATCGCCATCGAGCGCAGCGCGCCGCCGGACAGCAGCGTGCCCTCGTCGAGGATCGCGCTGACGTTGACCAGGCCCCCGGCGCGGAAGAACACCTCCTGCGCGGCGAGGTTCGAGTGCCCTCCCGGGCCGTAGACGTAGATCAGCCGGTCCGCCCCGTGCCGGGTGATGTGGTCGGCGATGAGTTTCGCCGCCGCTCCGACGGCGTCGGCCTCCTCGGTTTCGATCCTGCCGATCAGGCCCATGACCTGCTCGGCGTACGTCCGCATGAGTGACATGTGCCGTCCGTTTTGCACCTGCAGGCTCCTCATGACCGATGAAAGCGATTGCAGGCATTTAAAACCATGACCGAATCTCGGTCAAGAGGCGGACCGTGGCCCAGTGGAGTCGCGCGCGATGAAGACGCCGGGCAGTCTGACGTGCTCCGGCGCGCCGCCCGGCGTCTCGATCTGCCTGGTCAGGACCTGGACCGCGGTGGCGCCGAGGTCGTCCATCGGCGCGGTCACCGTGGTCAGGCTCGGCGTCACGGTCCTCGCCAGAAGCACGTCGTCGCAGCCGACGACGCTGCGCTCCCCGGGCACCGAGACGCCGCGCCCGGCCAGCTCGGCGAGCACCCCGCACGCGGTGAGGTCGTCGAAGGCGAAGGCGGCGGTGGCGCCGGTCCCGAGCAGCGCGGCACCGGCCTGCCTGCCGCCCTTGAACGTCGCGCGAAACGGGCCGAGCTCGGTGAGCTCGACCCCGCGGCCCCGCGCCCACCTGCGGATCGCCTGTGAGCGCCGGGCCGCGGCCCACGACGCACTCGGCCCGGCGAGCAGCGCGAACGAGCGGTGACCGTGCTTGTGGAGATGGTCGCCCGCGTCGAAGAGCGCGCTGGTGTTGTCGCAGACCACCGAGGAGAGGTCGCGCAGCGGGCGGTTGAGCAGCACACAGGGGAGTCCCCTCGCGGCCTCGCGCAGCGCCGCCGACGACGAGCGCGGCGAGGCCACGATCACCCCGTCCACCCTGCTGCGGAGCTGGGCGACGTGCCGCACCTCCGCCGCCGCGCTCTCCTCCGCGTCGACCAGCATGACCGAGCTCCCCATCCGCTCCGCCGTACGCTGGATCGCCCGCACGAGCAGCGGGAAGAACGGGTTGGTGATGTCGGGGACGATCAGCCCGATCATCTCGGCCCGGCCCGTGACCAGGCCGCGCGCGGCCGAGCTCGGCTGGTAGCCGAGCTCGCGGGCGGCGGCCATGATCTGGTCCCTGACCGGCGCGCTGACCAGCTCCGGGCGGTTGAAGGCCCGCGACACGGTCGCGGCGGAGACGCCGCACCGCTGGGCGATGGAGTAGATCGTCGGCTTACTCACACCGCGCTCCTCAGCATTGACTCGACCCGGCTTGACCGGAGTACTCTAGCGAAGCAAGAATCCATGCAATCGCTTTCATTATCCCGCTACGGAAAGGACGGCATGGGTTCCGAGCAGCCCGAGCGGATCGCCCGCAGGCAACTCGAAGACGTCATCCTCCCGTTCTGGCTTGAGAACGGTATCGACACCGAGCACGGCGGGTTCTTCACCTGCTTCGACAACCGCGGCCGACGCCGGCTGTCCACGAACAAGTTCACCTGGTCGCAGGGGCGTTTCGTCTGGCTGCTCGCCCGCGCCGCCCGGCTCGCCGACCGCGGCCTGCTCTCGCCGGACGGGCCGCGCTTCGACGCCGGCACACTCATCCGGCACGCGGAACGCGGCGCGTCCTTCCTCCTCGACCACGCCGTGCGGCCTGACGGCCGGTGCGCCTACGTCCTGGATGAGCGGGGCGAAACCGCGCTCGACGAGAAGGGCAGGCCGCTGCCCACCGAGCGCAGCATCTTCGCGGACGCCTTCGTCGCCATGGGGCTCGCCGAGCTCACTAGATACACCGGCTCGCCCGACCACCTCCCCACGATCGATGTGATCGTCCAGCGGATCGCGGACGACGTGGAGGCGGGCGACCCCCCGACCCCGCCGTACCCGCTGCCGCCCGGCTGCTCGGGGTTCGGCGCCCGCATGATCGTCCTCAACGCCAGGCTCGACCAGGCACGCGCACACCAGGCGGTGCTCGCCCAGGCGGGCGCGCACCAGACCGCGTCCGACCGGACAGGCGTGCACCAGGCCGCGTCCGCCCGGAGAACAACGGCCCCGCGGTCCGGAAACGCCCTCCCTTATGCGGACGAGCTGCGCGCCGCGCGCCGCGCCATGGTCGCGCACCGGGAGGACAGCGGCCTGTTCACCGAGACGTTCGTGGCCGATCCCGACAAGCGGGACACGATCCTGGCCAGGCACCGCACCCCCGGCCACGCGTTGGAGGGGATCTGGATGGCGCTGGAGGCGGGCCACCTGCTCGGCGAGACCGGCGACCACGGCGACCTGGTCGCCAGCGTCTCCGCACTGTGCGAGGCCGGGTGGGACGACGAGCACGGCGGGCTGTTCCGCTACGTCGGCGTCTCCGGCCGGCCGTACGGCGGGCCGTACGAAGACCTGGTCAGGCGGACCTGGTCGACCAAGCTGTGGTGGGTCCACACGGAAGCCGCCTACGCCACCCGGCTGGCGGCCGAGCGCTACGGCGACCGAGAGGCGGCCGGCTGGTTCGACCGGATCTGGGACTACACGCTCGGCACGTTCCCCGGCCGAACAGACGGCGAGGAGTGGATCCAGATCAGGGACCGGGCCGGGGCTCCACTCGACGAGGTCGTCGCCCTGCCGGTCAAGGACCCGTACCACATCGCCAGGAACCTCATGCAAATCGTCGAACTCGGCGCTCAGGGAGACCAGTCGTGACAGCCACGAACACGGACCCCGTGACCAAGCGGGTGGCCGGACGCCTCGACGTCCGGATATTCAGCGACAGGGCGGAGTCAGGCGCCGCGGCGGCGCATGCCGCAGCCGCCGCGTTGCGCACGGCGCTCGCCGATCGCAACGAGGCCAGGGTGGTCTTCGCGGCCGCGCCCTCGCAGCGGGAGACGCTGGCCGGTCTGCGCGCGGCCGAGGGGATCGACTGGTCCAGGGTCGTCGTCTTCCACATGGACGAGTACATCGGCCTGCCCGCGGACGCGCCCCAGCGGTTCGGCCGCTTCCTCCACCACGAGCTCTGGAACGCCGTACGGCCGGGCGCGGTCCACGTGATCGAACCGGGCGACGACCCGGAGGCGGAGAGCGCGCGCTACGCCGAGCTCCTCGGCCGCGGCCCGATCGACCTGGTCTGCCTGGGCATCGGCGACAACGGCCACCTGGCGTTCAACGATCCGCCGGTGGCCGACTTCGCCGACCCCCTCGCGGTCAAGGTCGTCGAGCTCGACGACGCCTGCCGGCGGCAGCAGGTCAGCGACGGGTGTTTCGCCACACTCGCGGAGGTGCCCGAGCGGGCGATCACGCTGACCGTGCCCGCGCTGATGGCCGGACGCACGCTGGTCGCCACCGTGCCCGGCGCGAACAAGAAGGCCGCGCTCGCCGCAGCGCTCGACGGACCGGTCGCCGAGAGCTGCCCCGCCTCCATCCTGCGCACCCACCCGGACTGCACGCTCTTCGCCGATCTGGAGGCCTACCAGTGATAATCACCGACGCCAAGGTCATCGTCACCAGCCCGGGCAGGAACTTCGTCACCCTGAAGATCACCACCTCGGACGGGGTCACCGGCATCGGCGACGCGACGCTCAACGGCCGGGAGCTCGCGGTCGCGTCCTACCTGCGCGACCACGTCTGCCCGCTGCTCATCGGCCGCGACCCCGCACGCATCGAGGACACCTGGCAGTACCTCTACCGCGGCGCGTACTGGCGGCGCGGCCCGGTCACGATGACCGCGATCGCGGCCGTCGACACCGCGCTGTGGGACATCAAGGGCAAGGTCGCCGGGCTGCCCGTCTACCAGCTGCTCGGCGGGCGCTCGCGTGAGGGCGTCACGGTGTACGGCCACGCCAACGGCGAGACGATCCCCGAGGTGCTCGACGAGGTCGCGAAGTACGTCGATCTCGGCTACCGCGCGGTCCGCGTGCAGTGCGGCGTCCCCGGTCTCGACGCGACCTACGGGGTCAGCAAGGACAAGATGTTCTACGAGCCCGCCGACGCGAAGCTGCCGAGCGAGGCCGTCTGGTCGACCGAGCGCTACCTGCGCGTCGTGCCCGAGCTGTTCGCCGCGGTCCGCGACCGCTTCGGCTACGACCTGCACGTCCTGCACGACATCCACCACCGGCTCACCCCGATCGAGGCCGGCAGGCTCGGTTCCCGGCTGGAGGAGTATGCGCCGTACTGGCTGGAGGACCCGGTGCCCGCCGAGCTCCAGGAGGGGTTCCGGCTGATCAGGCAGCACACCACGGCACCGATCGCGGTCGGCGAGGTGTTCAACTCGATCTGGGACTGCGAGCAGCTGATCCGCGAGCAGCTCATTGACTTCATCCGGGCCACGGTCGTCCACGCGGGCGGGATCACCCACCTGCGGCGGATCTTCGACCTCGCCGCGCTCTACCACGTGCGCACCGGCTCGCACGGCGCCACCGATCTCTCCCCCGTCTGCATGTCGGCCGCGCTCCACCTGGACATCGCCGTCCCCAACTTCGGCCTCCAGGAGTACATGCGGCACACCGAGGCCACCGACGAGGTGTTCCCACACGGGTACCACTTCGCCGACGGCTACCTCCACCCGAGCGAGGAGCCCGGCCTCGGCGTCGACATCGACGAGAAGCTGGCCGCCCGCTACCCCTACGAACCGGCCTACCTGCCGGTCAACCGGCTGACGGACGGGAGCATGCACAATTGGTGAGGCTCAGCCGCGCCACCCTGTCCAGGGTCGCGCCCGCCGCGCGCCCGCTCGCGGAGCCGCGCGTCACCGGCGTCGTGCACCTGGGCATCGGCGCCTTCCACCGTGCCCACCAGGCCGTCTACACCGAGCGCGCCATGGCCGCGACCGGCGACGACCGCTGGGGCATCTGCGGAGCCAGCCAGCGCAGCACCGATGTGGTCGACCGGCTCCGCCCCCAGGACTGCCTGTACGGCGTGCGCGCCGGCGACGAGGTCCGCGTGGTCGGATCCGTGCGCGAGGTGCTCGCCCCCGGTGACGACCTCGCCGCACGGCTGGCCGCACCGGAGACCGCGGTCGTCACGCTGACCATCACGGAGAAGGGGTACCGCCGCGACCCGCTGCCCGGCGGGCCGCCCACCGCGGCGGGGCGGCTCGTCGCCGGGCCGTCCACCGCATCCGGGCAGCTCGTCGCCGGGCCGTCCACCATGATCGGGCGGCTCGTCGCCGGGCTGCGCGCCCGTGCCGCCGCGGACGCGGGCCCGCTCACCGTCGTCTCCTGCGACAACCTCCCCGACAATGGCGCGACCCTCGCCGGACTCGTGGCAGAGCTGTGCGAGCCGCGGCTGCTCCAGTGGGTGGAGGAGAACGTCAGGTTCCCCGCCACCATGGTGGACCGGATCGTCCCCGCGACCACCCAGGCCGACCTGGACGACATGGCCGTCAGGCTCGGCGTGACCGACCTGGGCGCGGTCGCCACCGAGCCGTTCACGCAGTGGGTGATCGAGGATTCCTTCGCCGGGGACCGGCCGGCCTGGGACAGGGCAGGCGCCCTCCTGGTGGACGACGTCCGGCCGTACGAGCGCATGAAGCTGCGCCTGCTCAACGGCGGCCATTCGGCCATCGCCTACCTGTCGGGCGCGGCGCACGTGTCCGAGGCCGTGGGCGATCCCGCGTTCACCGGGTTCCTCCGCCGGCTGATGGACGACGACCTCTCGCCCACCTTGGACGGACTGGACGGGTTCGACCTCGCGGGGTACAAGGAGTCGCTGCTGACCAGGTTCGCCAATCCCGGCCTGCGGCACCGCGTCGCGCAGATCGCGGCGGACGGCTCGCAGAAGCTGCCGCAGCGCCTGCTCGACCCGGCGCGCGACCGGCTGGCCGGCGGGCACGAGCCCCGATGGATCGCGCTGGTCGTGGCCGGGTGGATGCGGCACGTCACCACGGCACGCGAGCTGGACGACCCGCTGGCCGACCGGCTGCGCGGCGACGAGACCGCCTCCGCCGCGGTGACCGTGAAACGCCTGCTGGCGATCGAGGAGATCTTCGGCGCCGACCTCCGGGAGCACCGGGTCTTCCGCGAGCTGGTCACGGACTGCCTGGAGCGGCTCGACGCCGACGGCGCCCCCGCCGCCCTCCGCGCGTTCGCGGCCGGTCCGTCGTGATCGGATTCCGGTGTGCCGGATCTGTCGCATGTCCTGGGCGCCAGAATCCGGTGTTGCGATAGCGCCACCAATACAGGACAGTGCGATCGTCTGGCCACGCTGTAAGTTCCAGCGGTAAATGGCCGGGATTCTGCGGAGCTATGCGGCCAGGCGCGGAGTGCACGGACGAGGGTGGCTTCGAACGAGTCTTCTGGCCCCAAGGGAACACTTAGTGGTCGGCTCCGGAAGTCCTTCGGGGGTTGATCATGCTGCGAGTGCGGTGGAGGATTCTTCCGGTCGGTCGGTGAGTGTGTGCCGGTCGAGTCTGGCCAGCAGATCGTCCAGGTCGGTGGTGGTGCACTTCCACTGGAACGGCAACTGGCAGGCCAGCGCCTTGACTTCGGCGATCTGTAGCGTGGTGAATGTCGGTGGCCGCCCCGACCGCTTGCGGTCGGCCAGGGCGGGCACCCGGCCGGCCGCGAATCGGCCGCGCCAGCGGCGCACGGTGTCCACGTGCAGGCGGGTTTCGGCGGCGACCCGGGCGTTGCCGCGGCCTCGCGCGGCCAGGAGCACGATCGTCGCCCGCTGGCGTGCTTGGTACGGGGTCTTGTGGCCGTAGGCCATCTTCTTGAGCCGGTGGCGCTCGGCAGCGGCCAGCTCCACGGGCACGGCGGAGCACACGGGCATGGAAGGAGGGCGGCCCATCTTTCGGGGGCGGTGAGCCTGAGCAACAGGGCCGGCTTCCCGCACGCGACACCGCCCTAAAAACCTCTGTGGCTAGCCTTCGACGCTGGTCAGCAGCGTGTGGACGCGACGCCACGCGTCGGATGCCGTGGTCGGATCGGCATGGAGGAAGCCGTGCCCAACACCGGGGTAGACGACCATCTCGTGACGTATGCCAGCTTCGCGCAGTGCGTCTGTGATCTCGCGTTGCTGTTCGGGCGGGACGACGTGGTCTACCTCGCCGACGAGGAAGAGGACACGCCCGGTGATCTTTGGGGTCAGTGACAGTGTCGGTTCGGGCCGGCTGATCGGGATGTCGGTGGTCGGCAACCAGCCGCCGTAGAAGACGACTACCGCGGCGAGGTGGAACTCGGTGGCCGCGAGGTAGGCGATGTGACCGCCCAGGCTCAGCCCGACCATGCTGACGCGTTTGCTACCGACCGTGTGAAGGTGGTCGATGGCGGCGCGCACGTCGCTGAGAACCGTGGCGCGCGTCATCAGCCCCAGCAGTTCGAAGCCTCGCTCCCGCCCCGCGGGGTCGCGGGGCAGTTCGCTGCCGGGGGCGGTCCGGTGGTGGAAATCCGGAGCGAGGGCCACGAACCCGAGCCCCGCGAGTTGGTCGCAGACGTCGCGGACACCGGCATCGACGCCGAAGAGCTCCATGCCCACCAGGACGCCCGGGAACGGGCCGGGAGCCGTTGGCCGGGCGATGTAGGCCGCCATCGGCGGCCTGCCGCCCACCGGGATGTCGACGTGTTCGGTGCGGATAGCGTACGGCCCGGTCATGCCGACGTTTGTGTTCATGACGTTCATGGCGCCAACGTAGCCACATCCTAAACTGGTATCCACAGGATGTTTTTCCTAGTAATGGAAGTACCAGGATGCCTCAGTCCACGATCAGGGCCAGGGAGCTGGGAGAGCTGCTCCGCTCCCGCCGCGAGCGGCTCCAGCCCGCCGATGTCGGTCTGCCCACGGGGGCTCGCCGCCGCACCCGCGGCCTGCGCCGGGAAGAGGTGGCCCAACTCGCCGCCATTTCCTCGACGTACTACACCTACCTGGAACAGGGCCGCGAAATGCGCCCCTCACGCCAGGTGCTCGACGCGCTCTCGGCGGCCCTGCTGCTCGACGCCGCCGAGCGCAGCCATATCCACGAACTCATCCACGGAGCCCCACCCGCCGAAACACCCTCCGTCGCTGAAACGCTTTCACCTGCCGTCGTCTCGCTCGTCGACCGGCTCGACCCGTGCCCGGCCTATGTCACCGGCCGGTGCTGGGACGTGCTGGCCTCCAACCGGGCCGCCCGCGCATTGTGGACCGACTGGCCCTCCCGGCCGCCGGAAGCCCGCAACCTGCTCTGGTGGATGTTCACCGACCCAGGCGCCCGCCAGGTGATGGTCGACTGGCCGGCCGAAGCATCCGCACTGCTCGGCCGATTTCGCAGTGCCGCGGCACGGCACCCTGGCGATCCCGGCTTCAGTACGCTGCTCGAGCGCCTGCACGCGGCGAGCCCCGAGGTAAGAGAGTGGTGGCCACAGCACAGGGTCGTACCCCTGAGCTCGGGCACCAAGCGGCTACGCCATCCCGCCCTCGGGGAGATCGAGTTGGAGCACGTCGTGCTCCAACTCGCCGACAATCCCGAGCAGAAACTGGTTACTTTCAACGCTGCCGACCAGCTCCAGGCTTGGATCTCCCAGCTGTTGTAGATGAGCCTCACCTCACACAGACGCCGGTTGCACGTCCGCTCCGCTACCGGCCCGCGACTCCACACGACGAGTGCTCAAGTCAACCCCCGAAAGACTTCCGGAGCTGACCACTTAGGTTCTCTGGCCCCAGTACGCGATCTTAAGCACGGGCGGCGAACGACTCTTCCGACCCCACCTGGCCTAGCAAATTCGATCCGAAGATCCCGACGTCATGGAGGATCGACGACGGGGAAGGCGGCGAGCCCCGATGCTGCTGCGCGGTTACGGCGGAGCCGGTGCGGTCGTGCCCACCGGGCGAGGGGTTAATGGCAATTGTCGTAGGCGTGGCGGGCTGCGGCGATGACGGGGCCGGCGTGGCGGGCCCATGCCGCGAGAGCCTCCAGTGGAGCGCGTATGTCCTCGACCAGAGCTGTGGTGGCGTATTCCACCCGGGGTGGGGAGTCGGGGTAGACGGTGCGGGTGATCAGCCCGTTGCGTTCCAGGTTGCGCAGGCTCACTGTCAGCATCCGCCGGCTGATGCCCTCGATCGCCCGTTCCAGTTGAGTGAACCGGTGCGGGCCCTCACCCAGTTGGACCAGTACCTGAGCGCTCCACTTGTTCCCGATCAGGGCCAGGACCTCAGGCAGTGGGCAGTCCTCGGGCGAGGACGCATCGGTGGGGGCTGTGAGCTGGTCTGTTACCGCGGTGTTCCGTTGCGACAAGAAAGTGCCTCCTTCCGGACGGTCCGATGATCCTGAAGGATAAAGCCTGTTACAAGTCGTAACGTTCCTGGGCAAAGGCCCTTCATCCGTCGTTTGCTCAGCGACTCTTGCTTGAGGACAAGGAGCGACACGTGCCCACCGCACGCAGCCATGGTTTCAAGATCTCCTACGAGGTGTTCGGGGACGGCCCGCCGGTCGTGCTGCATCCGGGCATGCTCCAGGACGGCGCGCACTGGGCCCACAGCGGATACACCCCGGCCCTGACCGCCGCCCACACGGTGATCGCCATCGATCCGCTGGGACTGGGCGCAAGCGACGCACCGCGCGAGATCGAGGCATATTCCTTGCAGCATCGGGTCGACTACGTCACCGCCGTGCTCGACGATGTCGGCGCTGACCGGGCCGCGTTCTGGGGCTATTCGCTGGGCGCCATGACCGGCTATGCGGTCGCGGCGCACGCGCCCGAACGCCTGACCCGGCTGGTCGCCGGCGCCTACGATCCCATCAACGGCTTTCGCTCCGCGGTCGACCAGGCGATTCGGGAGCTCGGTTTGCCCGCCGACATCGATGCCTACGAGATCGTTAAGCAGGGGGCTTTGGCTGATCCGTATCAGGCCGTCCTGGTCGACGCCGGGGACCTGGGCGCCTTCCGCGCCAATTACGATGCGTTCTCACGCGAGCCCGGCTTGGCCACCGAGTTGGCGGCCTGCGGGGTGCCCATCTTGATGTACGCGGGCACGGCCGATCCCTGGCACGACCCGATGCGGGCGTTCGCCGAACGCGCCAGCGCGGGTTTCTTCTCCCTGCCGGCCGCTGACCATAAGGGCGGCTGGGACAGATCCGCCGATGTGCTCCCCCATGTACTGCCGTTCCTGGCCGAGGACAGGGCCTCACATCTCAGGCCGTGATAGCCCCTTCGCGGCCCAACGTCGGTGAGAATGACAGCGCCCACCTCCAGGCTTCCGTGCGGCGATGGGCGCGCAGATTGATTATCAACCCGTGCTGCGCTGTTCAGTGCGGGCGCGGGTTTGGGCCAGGCCGAGCCAAGACCCACCCAGGCGAAACAGCCTGACCACCGGCTATTCATCCATGACCCGCGACCTCATCTCCCTTCTTCCGCACGCGTCTCGATGAACAACGCGACAGCCGGTCCAGGCGGATGACCTTCAGCGTCGTTTGCCGCCCCTCCGGCCGGGGATCAGGTGGTTGGCTGGATGGTGGGGAAGGTCCAGGTCCCGTTGATGGTGGCGGGGTCGGGGCCGTAGAGGCGGTAGATGACGGTGAAGGGGCCGTCTTCGGGGGTGGGCAGCCAGTTGGCGTGCTGGGTCGGGTCGGTGGGTTCGTCGGCTTGGACGGTGAGGGTCAACGAGCCGTCCTCGGCGTAGTGGAGGCCGGGTGTGCGATCGCCGATGGAGTAGCGGCCGATGGGGTTGGCGGCCAGGTGCCGGTCGGGCAGGTTGTACATGGTGATGGACCAGAAGAACTTCGCGGGCGGCAGGTTCTCGCGGGTGAAGCGCAGGCTGTAGGAGCGATCAGCGGTCAGCGCAGTGTGCTCACCGAGGTCGGTGGTCAGTACTGGTCAACTGCCCTTCGGCGGGATAGTCCGAGGGTCCGACGAAAGCGCTGCTCCCGTATGGGGCGAGGACTGGAAGACTAGCCCCATGAGCAGTAACTCGCCCCATTTCCTGCAGATCATTAGCCCGCATGGCATAAGGCCCGACCTCCGCAGCGAACTGATCGCCTGCTGGACAGCGGTCGCGAACACCGGAGGCGCAGTCGGCTTCGCCTTCCCACCGGTCACAGAGTTGGAGGTCATCCCGGTCGCCGACCGACTGATCGCCGGGCTTGATGCGAAATACAGCCGATTGATCGTCGCGACCGTGGATGACCGGGTGGCAGGCTGGCTTCATCTGCACCGCTACACTGACCCGTTGGTCCCGCACTGGGGCGCGGTCCAACGAGTTCAGACCCACCCTGACCACCGCGGCCGGGGATACGGCAAGGCATTGATGGCCAAGGTCCGCGAGGTAGCCCGCGATGAACTCGGCCTGGAACACCTACGCCTGGAAGCCCGCGGCGGGGCCGGACTGGAGAAATTCTACGTCTCCCTTGGCTGGGAGGAGATCGGTCGCTGGCCCGGCGCGCTCCGCTTTGGCCCCGGAGATGATCGTGACGAAGTCCTGATGCTCCTGCGGAACCTCTGAGGTCGCGCAGTCCACCAGCGACCTGGGAAACAATCAGCCATTCCACAGGGAGCGATCTTGCCCTCGTGAACATCAGCTCAGCCGTACTCGTGAACGCAGATGTTCGGTGCGGACGGCGGCCGGCTCGCCGGAAGTCAGCCCGCAGCCAGCCGAGCTGCTTGGGCGGGTACGGGCGCGGTGACACCCACGTCCGGGCGCAGCCATCCATCAGTCACCATCCGCCGCAGACGTGAACGCATGCCCTCTACGTGGGAGGTCCGGCTTGCCGATGGTCGACCGCCGAGCCATCGTTCTTGCCGCTATCGTCGCGACGAACCGCGCATCGCGACTGTCAAGGCGTCGCGCACCACTGTCAGTGCCGGGGAACCGCTTGCCGCCAGCCTGCTGATCAGAGTGATGCGGGTGCTCGTGAGCCGCCGGTCGTCGATGGCGACCGTGGTGAGCAGCCCTGCGTCCAGTTCGGGGCGGGCGCCTTCGATCGGCATGAAGATCGCCACCCCTGTTCGGACGGCGAGCTCGCGCAGGAGGGCCAGCGAGTTGGTCTCGTAGGCAACGCTCAGCCGGACGTGGTGTTCGGCGGCGGCGCGCTCGACCTCCTGGCGGATGCCGAAGGACTTGTCCGGGAGCGCGAGCCGTACGTCGAGGAGGTCGGTCAGATCGCACCGCGGCCGGGCCGACAACGGATGGCCGGGCGCGACCATGACGAACAGCGGCAAGGGGTGGGCCACCAGTTCCGCCACGTCCGAGCGTGGGACCGGGCCGAACACCAGGCCCAGGTCGGCCCGGTTCTCGGCGACGAGGGCCGCCACATCGTTGGACCCCGCCGCTACGACGTTCACCACGATGTCCGGGTGGGTGGAGGCGACCTCGGCCAACGCTTGGGGAACGAAGCTGATGAGCGGCGCCTCGACCGTCGCCACCGTGACCTGACCAGTGGTCTTGTGACACCCTGAGGTCAGCTCCACGAGCAGTTGTGCGGCCGTGGTGAGCTGCTGGTCGGCGAACCCGAGCAGGAGCTCACCCGAAGCGGTGAGCACCATGCCCTTGGACCCGCGGGTGAACACCTCGACACCGAGATGCTCCTCCAGTAGGCGCAACTGCCGGCTGATGGCGCTGGGCGCGATGAACAGGCTGTCTGCGGCACGGGCGATGGAGCCGGTGCGTGCCACTTCACGGAAGTAACGCATCGCCGGGGTCTCGAGCATGTCGGCCTCCCCCGCTCACCTTGGTGCATGCGAAAAATTAGCACGAAGGCTGCAAAATCGGATAATTGCCCTCTCTCTTCGCGAATGGGACGCTCATTCCGTGGAAAAGAGAGGACCGAAAATGGTGTATGCAGCCGGCGCGGGATCCGGTTACCGGTACCTGCCAGGGGTTGGGCAGTACTCAGCGGGCGTCGTGGCGGACCCCGCGTACGGGATCGTCCGTGTCCAGTTCCCGGCACCCGTGCCGCTCCGTGCCGCCTTCGGCGCGGCAGAAAGGATCATCGGCGGTGCGGGCAGGCCGCTGACCGCCCTGTGCTCGTGGGAGTTGCGGTCACCCCGGCCGTTCACGGAGTCGTCGTTCACCGCGTTCAACGCTGAGTACATCGCCTTGCTGGACGAGTGGGGCGTGATCGGAACCAGCGGCGCCAATCCGGTGGCGCGCAGCAACGTCTGCCCGACCGTCGATCCGGTGCTGGAACCGAGCGCTCACGCGTTCGCGTTCACCGTACCGGCGCAGGCCGGCACCGTGCAGTACGTGGTGTCGGGAAGCGCGGAGTCTCCCGAAGGGCTCGGCGAGTACCGGGATCACATGGTCGCCTATCAGGACGTCTCCGCCGACGGCCTGCTGGCCAAGGTGCGGTTCGTGACGGCCGCGCTGAAGAGCCGGATGGACGGGCTGGGCGTGTCCGGCCATCCTCCGCGAGTCGTCCAGGTCTACACGATCCACGACGTCCAGCGGCTGCTGGCAGGTGCGGTGATGGCCCCTCTGCGCTGCACGGACAGCGTGACCTGGCACCCGCACCGTCCGCCTGTGGTCGATCTGGAGTACGAGATGGACTGCCGCTCGGTGGGCGCCGAATACCTCGCCGGCTCCGGGGGGATCGCCGGATGAAACTCGTTCGCCACTGGTCGGGATCGGCGCCCAAGCCTGGCCTCATTGACGCCTCGGGCCGGCTCAGAGACCTGTCCGGACACATCCCCGATCTCGCGGGTGAGGCGCTGGGGCGGGCTGGGATCTCACGCCTTGCCGCCCTCGACGAGGAATCGCTGCCGTTGGTCCCGGCCGAGGCGCGACTCGCACCGCCCGTCGCGGGCACCCGTAATTTCATCGCCGTGGGACTGAACTACCGCGACCACGCCCAGGAGACGGGCATGGACGTCCCCGCGGAGCCCGTCCTGTTCAGCAAGGCAGCTGGCGCCCTCACCGGTCCGTACGACGATGTGTTCATCCCGGACGGCGCTGCCCAGGTCGACTGGGAGCTCGAACTGGCCATCGTCATCGGTGAGCGCGTCTATCGCGCGGACGAGGCCGAGGCGGAGCGGGCCATCGCCGGCTACTGCATCTGCAACGACGTCTCCGAGCGTCATTGGCAGATGGGCGGCACCGGCCAGTGGCTGAAGGGCAAGAGCGCGCCGACGTTCGGCCCGCTGGGCCCCTGGCTCGTCACCACCGAGGAGCTGAGCGATGTGTCCGCGCTCGCGATGTCGCTGACCCTCAACGGAGACCTCATGCAGAAGAGCAGCACCGCGGAAATGATCTTTCCACCGGTTTTCCTGATCTCCTACATCTCGCGGTTCATGGTGCTGGAGCCGGGGGACGTCGTGACGACCGGCACGCCCGCGGGGGTCGGGATGGCGCATGGCCGCTATCTGCGGCCCGGCGACGTCATGCGCCTGGACATCGACGGTCTCGGACACCAGCGGCAGGTCGTCCGATGAGCCTTCCAGTCGCCGCCGCGGACATCCGGGCGGCCTGGGCGCGGATCTCCGGCCACACCCGCCGGACGCCGGTCATCCAGATCCGCGGGGACGACGTGGGTCTTGCGACCGACGCGCACCTGAACCTGAAACTGGAGCTGCTGCAGCACACCGGCTCCTTCAAACCGCGCGGCGCCTTCAACAACATCCTGTCCGTACTCGACGGCATCGGCGAGGCCGGGGTCGCGGCGGCCTCGGGCGGCAACCACGGCATCGCCGTCGCGTACGCGGCCCGCCGCCTCGGCCTCCACGCGACGATCTTCGTGCCGGCCACGGTGAGCCCCTTGAAACTGGCCGCCATCAAAGAGCTGACCGACCACGTGATCGTGACCGGCGGCGACTACGACGAGGCCCAACGGGTCTGCGCGGACCACGTGCACGACTCCGGCGCGCACGAAGTGCACCCCTTCGGCGTGCCCGCGACGGTCGCCGGCCAGGGCACCATCGCCCTGGAGTGGGACGAGCAGACGCCCGGACTCGACACCGTCCTGGTCGCTGTGGGCGGCGGCGGGCTGATCTCGGGGCTCGCCTCGTGGTGGCACGGCGACCACGTCAACGTCGTGGGAGTCGAACCCCGCGGCTCCCGTGCCCTGCACGCGGCGCTCGAAGCCGGAGGTCCCGTGGACGTCGCCGTCGACTCCGTCGCCGCCGACTCGCTGGGCCCGCGCAACGTCGGAGATCTCGTTCACCGAATCTGCTCGCAAGCCGTCTCGCACGTCGTCCTGGTCGACGACGGCGACATCGTCCACACCCAGGCCGCGCTGTGGCGGGCCCTTCGGCTCCCGGCGGAGGCCGGCGGCGCCACCGCGCTGGCCGCCCTGCTCAGCGGCGCCTACCGGCCTCGCCCCGGTGAGCGCGTCGGCGTGCTGGTGTGCGGCGGAAACACCGATCCCCGTCTGCTGACCCCCTGAGCCGGCCTTCGTCCGCTGTCCCCTGAGAGGCCCTCCATGCCCCCTGCCTCCGTCTCCGTCTCGCCCGCGGCAACCGCCGCGCTCTTCCGCAGAGTCTCGATGCGGATCGTCCCCCTGATCTTTCTCGGCTATCTGTTCGCCTACCTCGATCGCATCAATCTCGGGCTCGCCAAGTTGAAGATGCTCGACGCGCTCGGATTCAACGAGCTCGTCTACGGCCTCGGAGGCGGCCTGTTCTTCGTGGCCTACATCGTGTTCGAGGTACCGAGCAACATCATCCTGCAGAAGGTCGGCGCCCGCTGGTGGCTGGCCAGAATCATGATCACTTGGGGGATCCTGTCCGGTCTCACGGCGTTCGTGACCGACGCCTGGCAGTTCTACCTGCTCAGGTTCCTGCTCGGCGTGGCGGAGGCGGGCTTCGTTCCGGGCGTACTGCTCTATCTCACTCAGTGGTATCCCTCGCGGCGGCGCGCTCGCATCATCGGGTTCTTCCTAATCGGCCTGCCCGCCGCCTCGCTGCTGGGAGGGCCCTTGTCGGGATGGATCATGTCGTGGTTCGACGGAACCAACGGCTGGATGGGGTGGCAGTGGCTGTTCCTTCTCGAAGCCGCGCCCGCCGTCCTGCTCGGGTTGCTGCTTCCGCTCACGCTCTCCTCCAGCATACGGACAGCCGGCTGGCTCTCCGAAGCCGAGAAAGAGCGGCTGGAAACGGTGCTTGAGGCTGACCGGGACGAGCTTCCCACTCAGGGGCACGATATCGGCGCCGCGTTCAGGTCAGGTCGCGTGTGGCGACTGGGGTTGGTCGCCTTCAGCTTCCTGACCGCCACCTACACGATCAGCTTCTGGCTGCCGACCATCCTGCAGGAGGCGGGAGCGAGCGGCCCCAACGTCATCGGCTGGCTGACGGCGATCCCCAGCGCGTGCGGCATCGTGGCCCTGCTGATGAACGGGTTCCTGTCGGACCGGTCTCGGGAGCGCCGCTGGCACATCATCGTGCCGTTCGCCCTGGCCATCGCCGGGCTGGCGGCGGCCATCGCGACCGACGGTTCGGTGCTGTTCGTCACGCTGGCGATCACCCTGGCCAACATCGGGATCGTCGCCAGTTACCCCGTCTTCTGGTGCCTGCCCGGTGTCTTCCTCCAGGGAGCCGCTGCCGCGGCGGGAATGGCGCTCATCTCGTCGATCGGCAATCTGGGTGGATTCGTCGCCACCTATGCGCTCGCCTGGACGAAGGACCTGACCGGGAATGCGGCGAGCGGCTTCATCGCCGCCATTGTTCTCCTGGCCATCAGCATAGTGATCATCCATCGTCTCCCCGCCGGGGAGGTGAACCGGTGAGCCGGCTCCCCGTCGCCTGACCGTGTCCAGCGCCTCCTGGGCCGCCATGCCCAGCCTCAACACCGATCCCGCCTTCACCATCACCTGGAACACCGCCCAGCAGAGCGTCGTCAACCTATCGACTCTTCGACACCTCGCGCACTATCGCATCCACCGACATCGGTGGATGGCGGCAACTCCGATCGGCGCGGTTGGTCCGGGTGGTGCCGGAGAAGCCGCAGTCGATGTAGACCCGGTCTGTCTCGACGTCGAGGGCGCGCAGTTGCTGGGTCTGCACGATGACGTCCTGCTCGTTGGTGGAGCAGCGGGCGTATCCGACCCATCGTTGGCCGTCCGTGGCCGGTGATTGTCCCGCATGGCCCTCCGTCACCGGGACAGCGCCCGGAACACCACGGAAAGTGGCTGTGGGCTAGATCACGGTTGAGGTTGACCTCGGGTCAGGGTGCAAGCTCGTCGCAGCGGCGCGACGCCGACCGGACATAACAGATTCCAAGGAGCAAACCATCATGTCCATCATCCTTTCCGACCAGGACAAGAGCACCCTGCGGACCGCCGCATACGGCGCGGTCTCGTTGGTTGCCGCTGCCGGTGCCGCCGGAGGCAAGCCGCAAAAGATCGCCACCGACGGCAGCATCGCCCTGGCGTCGGCGACCGGCCTGATCGGGCACGTGCTCGGCGACAGGTCAAAGAGCATCAAACTGGACAGCAAGTCCGTCGCCGCGCTCGCCGACCAGGTGCTACCGACCCTGACCGCAGCGGTGACCCTGCTCGAGAAGCAGGCTCCGGCAGAGGCCGACAACTTCCGCAGCACCGTCCTGCTCGCCATCGAAACCGCTCAGATCCGTCATGGCCAGCCCAGCCCCGCCATGGCCGAGATGGCCCGCAAGATCACCGCCGCCCTCGACGCCGCCGGGGTGGCCACTGGGGACAGCGGGGCCGCGTCGGCGGCTGCTGCCGGGCAGGATCGCCCGGAGTTGCAGAAGGCGATCGAGGAGATCGTCGATTCCGGTTTCACCGGGGTGTCGCTGCGGGTGCACGATGAGCGGGGCGAGTGGGCCGGCAGCGCCGGGGTGGCCGAGCTGGGCGGGGCCGCCAAGCCGCCGATCGACGGGCATGTCCGGATCGGCAGCAACACCAAGACCTTCACCGCGACCCTGGTGCTGCAGCTGGTGGCCGAGGGCAGGATCGGGCTGGACATCCCGGCGGCGGACTACCTGCCCGAGTTCGGGCTGGACGAGCGGATCACGGTGCGGATGCTGCTGCAGCACACCAGCGGGGTGTTCAACTTCACCGGCGAGGTCTACGACGACGGGACGTTCGCGCCGGGGATCTCCATGCCCTACGGCCCCGCGGGCACGGAGTGGCTGGACAACCGGTTGAAGACCTACCGGCCGCAGGAGCTGGTGGAGCTGGCATTGTCCAAGCCGGCGCGGTTCGAGCCGGGGACGGGCTGGAGCTATGCCAACACCAACTACGTGCTGGCCAGGCTGCTGATCGAGAAGGTCACCGGCCGCACCTACGCCGAGGAGATGCAGCGGCTGATCCTGGGGCCGCTCGGCCTGACCGGCACCGTGGTGCCGGACGCCTCGCCGGAGATCCCCGAGCCGCACGCCCACGCCTACTACCGCTATGAGGAGGACGGCCGGCAGCAGACGGTCGACATCACCCGCCAGAACCCGTCCTGGATCTCCACCGGTGGTGACATGATCTCGACCACCCGGGATCTGCACACGTTCATCTCCGCGTTGGTGGGTGGCAAGCTGCTGCCGGCTCCGCTGCTGGCCGAGATGTGCGCCCCGCACCCGACGGGCATCCCGAACATGGACTACGGCCTGGGCGTGTTCGTGGTGACCACCGACGGCGGCGGCACCCTCATCTCCCACAACGGCGCCGCCGTGGGCCACGCGGCGCTGATGTACAGCACACCCGACGGCGGCACGACCCTGACCGCCGCGCTGAACTGCGTGGACGATGCCGACATGTCCATCGCAGCAGCGTTCCAGAAGGCCCAGCAAAGGCTCGTCAACGAGGTGTTCTGCGGTGGGCAGGCCGGATCGGCCGAGCCGGCTCAGCCGACGGACTGAGCACCTGTGCCCCGTACGCCACCATGCGCCGCCCCCTTCCGGTCGTACACCAGAAAAGACGCGGACCGGGACCACACCGAGCTCGGCGTGGTCCCGTTCATGGTGTGCGTAGTCGTCGAGCTCGAGCACAAGGCAGGATTGTGCAGATGAACGGAGTCACGATCGGGCAGGCGGCGGCATTCGTCGGCGTCACGGTGAAGACGGTGCGGCACTACCACAAGCTGGGCCTGGTCAAGGAGCCGGAACGCGACAGCTCCGGCTACCGGCGGTACGGATCGGCCGATCTGCTGCGGCTGGTGCAGGTCCGGACGCTGGCCGCCGCCGGGGTGCCGCTGGCCGAGATCGGGCCCCTGCTCGACGCCGATGCCGCGCTGTTCGCCGCTGCGCTCGCCGACGTCGAGCGGCAGCTGACCGAACGGATCGAGGAGTTGATCGTGCGGCGTGACACGCTGCATCGGCTCGCCGACGGCGACCGGGCTCTGCTGGGCGACCGCGCGGTGGCGCTGCTGGAGCGGATGTCCGGCCTCGGATTCCCCGCGGACGATGTGGCGGCCACCAGGGAGGGCTGGGTGCTGGCCAAGGCCCTGGTCCCGGAAGGCTTCGACGACTACCTCACCCATTTCGAGCACGCCCTCGATGACACCCGGTTCGTCGCCTTGATCAAGCGCGCAACCGAAGCCACGGCCTGGGAACCGGACGACCCCCGCATCGCCGAGCTCGCCACCGCCATGGCCGACCACTTCCTCGCCAACCCCGCACTGCTGAAGATCATGACCGGTCTGCAGGCCCGCACCGAGGCCGCGACCCGGTACGAACTGATCGCCCTCCACGGCGAAGAGCAGGGATCGGCCGCGGCCCGTGGAGTCACGCTCGTCGAGACCAAGCTCCGCGCCGCCGGCATCCACATCCCCAGACCAAACACCCACTGACCACGCCGCGCCCTGGTCCATTGTGCACCGTCGCCAAGCCCCGCAAGGTTCACACCGACGGCATCCAGTTCCTCGCCCTGCGCTACAGGACCCGGTCCTGGCCGACTACGTCGGCGAACAGGTCACCATCCGCTACGACCCCCGCGACATCACCGAGATCCGCGTCTACCTGCGCCAGCCGGACGGCACCGACGGCACGTTCCTATGCCGGGCGATCTGCCCCGAACTGTCCGGTGAGACTATCGGCCTGAAAGAGATCACCGCCGCGCGCAACGCCCGCCGCAAACACCTGCGCGGCCAGCTCACCACCCGCAGTACCGTCGTCGACACCCTGCTGGCCCTGCACAACGAACCGCTGCCCGCCGCTTACCCGGCCACGACCGCGCTGCGCCGGTGGACCACCCCCGACCAGGTCGCCCCCGCGAGCAACCCCCTGAACGAAGGCGACACCCCTACCCCTGGTGACGGACCGCGACTCAAACGCTATCCGCCCGCGCCTACACCCGCTGGGACCAACTCGCCCCGCACCTCAATGGGCATGGATCGGCCGCTGCGCCCGAGGCCGACGACGTCCTGGCCGTCCGCGCCGTCATGTACACCCCCAAGATGCACAGCACGCCGGACAAACTCGACAAGGAGATCTCCCTGCTGTGTGGCCGGCTCGGTCGCACCGTCGACCGGAGTCATGTGAGGCCCCGCCTCGAACCCGCGACCCACCACACCGCGACAACCAATGGCCCCGCCACGGCGGGGCCACACTCTTGTCGTCAAGTACTCAGAGCATCCGGCCAAATAGCTCCGGAGAATCCCGGCCATATACCGGCGGAGCTTGCATTCAGGATGCGAAATTTTCTGCAGGCTCTTGGAGCCTCGCTTTACAGAGCGTCATATGATCACTACTTTGAGCATGTAATCGCAGGTCAGAGTCACTTCTGAATCTCCTTTCGACGGAAGGTCGATAACTGTGCATGCTCTTGTTCGAATCGGTCGAACACTCGTGATCGGCGCCGTGATATTCGCGGCTGCGCCGGTATCCGCCGCCCAGGCGGGCCCATTCCCGCCGATCCCCGGAGCTCCGTCCATTCAGCCGCCCAGCGCTTCTTGTTTCCAATTGCCGTACTTCGGCCCGAAGGGACACGCGAACTTCGACTTCGGCACCGACATCGTCCGACTCCTCGACGAGCGCGGCGTACAGGTGAAGGGCATCGCCCCCATTGAGGCCAAGCCCGGTAACAAGGGCATCTACATGCCCATCGGATGGAAGCAGGATCACATCGATCCATGCGGTGGCGTCTACTATCCCGGCGGCTTCGTCTTCAATGACGTCAAGAGCGGGCACACGGCCGCCATCCATGACATCTACCTGCGCCCCGACGGGGCACACGCCCAGGTGGAGATCGACGGGAAGTCTCAGGGCGAGCAGCTTGTGGCCACGTACAAGCTGCACGAGTTCGCCCCGAACGTGCCCACACCCCGTCTGCTCGAAGGCGGGATCGGGCCCAAGCGCTGGCCCTTCTACACCAGCGCGTACCTCAGCCGGACGGTCAAGGACGTGACCGGCATCCCGCTGAAGGAGGGCGACTACCTGGCGAACCTCGACGCGGTCGTCCAGTACGTGCCGTAGGCGACGCCCCCTGACCTGAGCTTCACCGGGCCGTGTCCGCGGGCACGGCCCGGTACTCGCGAATCGAGAGACAGATGCAACTGACCAGCGCTCGGAGCCGGTGGACGTGGATCGCCGGCGCCTCCGTCGCCGTTCTGACGGCCACGGTGCTCCTCGGTCCCACGATGCGTCCGAGCACGGCGACCAGCCATTGGGACGCCCCCGCCACCACCCTCAACAAGCAGATCGACGCCACCGACCTGTACGCCTTCACCAGCCCGGAACGGCAGGACACGGTCACGATCGTGGCCGACTACATCCCTTTCCAGGTGCCGCACAAGCCGTACCAGTTCGACACCGACGCCCGCTATGAGGTGCACATCGACAACACCGGCACCGGCAAGGCCGCCGTCACCTACCGATGGACCTTCGCCAACAAGGGCCTGCCGGTGCCCTCCTTCGCCCGCAAGCGCGAGCATACGGCCGGCCCGCTGGACTCTCTGGTCGAGCAGAGCTACACGCTGACCAGGCTGCGCGACGGCAAGTCGGAGACCCTGGTCCGCAACGGGTACGCCGCCCCCACCGACATGGGCGCCCTGGCCACTCCCGACTACCCGGCGCTGCGCCGCAAGGCCGTCGTCGACCTGCCCGGCGGGGGCAAGGTGTTCACCGGCACCGCCGCCGACCCGTTCTACTCCGACAACCACGCCGTCAACCTGCTCAGGTTCGGGCTCCCGTTCTTCCCGGTCAAGACCGGCGTACCGATGAACGTCAGCTCCCTGGCCCTGCAACTTCCCAAGTCGGAGCTGGCGCTCGGCGGCGACCCGGTCCGCAACCCGGTCATCGGCGTCTGGACCACCGCCTCCCGCAAATCGAGCGGCCTGCTCGGCTCCGGCTCGGCCGACTACAAGCAGGTCTCCCGGCTGGGTAACCCCAACTTCAACGAAGTGATCATCCCGCTCAAGGAGCGCGATCACTTCAACGCCCTGCGACCGGACGGGGACGAGAGCGGCAACCTCGTCGTACCGGCCACGCTCGATTCCGACCAGGCCGAGGTCGTCGCCCAACAGGCCGGCGTCACGGCTCCACCGGTCCCGCGCAAGGACCTGGAGCAGATCTACCTCACCGGTCTCACCGCGCGGACGGACGGGCCGATCAAGCAGGACCTCAACTCCCACCTGCTCAATCAGGACGCCCCGCGCATCGCCAAGGCGGAAGAACTGCGGCTCAACATGAGCACACCCCTCGCCGCCGCACCCGACAAGTACGGCATCCTCAAAGGCGACGCCCAGGGCTACCCCAATGGTCGCCGCCTCATCGACGACGTCGTGACCGTCAACCTGCGGATGCTCCTGGGCGAACCCGCGGGCCGGGGCGCGCCGGGCCTCATCGCCGAGGACAACCCCGCGTTCCTGCTCAAGCCCATCACCGGCAGCTTCCCCTACCTGGCGCTGCCCGTCACCGCCGCCGGTTGACCCACCACCGGCTGAACCGCCACCGAGGACATCCGATCAGATGAGTCGCGTACGGCGATTGCTGCCCCTGCTGGGATGCGTGCTGCTGGGATGCGTCCTACTGACTCTGTACGCCCCCGGAGGACGCCTGCGCCGGGACGAGCCGCCTCCCGTCCCGGCAGGCTGGTCACCGTACGACCTGGCCGAATCGATCGAGGCCGCCCAGCTGCGCCTGCGCCGTCACCCTGACGACGCGGCGGTCTGGGCGAGCCTCGGCAACATGTACCTGGAGCAGGCCCGCCGCACCACAGATCCCGCCTACTACCAAAGGGCCCAAGGCGCGTTCGAACGTTCACTACGCCAGCCGACCGGCGACGGGGAGCCGTACATCGACGCCACGATCGGCATGGGCGCCCTGGCCAACGCTCGGCACGACTTCGCCGGCGCGCTCCGCTGGGCCGAACGCGCCCGCAAGGCCGCGCCGTTCCGCTGGGCCCTGTACGGCGTGCTCACCGACGCCCACCTCGAACTCGGCCACTACGAACAGGCCGAGACCACGCTGCGCCGCATGCTCGACGGCCACCCCGACCTCGCCTCCTTCACCAGAGCCGCCCGCCTGGAACACCTGCACGGCAGGCCCGGCCCTGCCCGCGACCTCCTGCACCGCGCCTGCGTGATCTCCGGCGACCCCGCCGAGTACGCCTTCTGCGAATGGCAACTCGGCGAGCTCGCCTGGAACAACGGCGACCCTCGCACCGCACTCACCGCCTACACCCAGGCACTGGCCGCCGACCCCGAACACGCGCCCGCACGCGCGGGCAAGGCCCGCGCGGAGGCCGCGCTCGGCCACACCGGCCAGGCCCTGCGCGACTACGCCACCGCCGTCGCCCGCTCCCCGTCGTTCGTCATCGAGTACGGGGAGCTGCTCCAGCACCTCGGCGACGGAGACGGAGCCAGGCGGCAGTACGCCGTCTTCACCGCCCAGCACAAGCTGCTGGCCGCGAACGGAGACACCGACAACCTGGCCATGGGCACATTCGAGGCGAACCACGGCGACGCGGACACCGCGGTCCGGCACCTGCGAGCGGAATGGAAACGACGCCAAAGCGTCGAGGTCGCCGACGCGCTCGGCTGGGCACTGCACCAAGCCGGCCACCATGCCGAGGCCGCCGCCTATACCGCCCGCGCCGACGCGCTCGGCGGGCGCAACGCACTGTTCGCCTACCACCGGGGCGAGATCGAGCACGCGCTCGGGCACACCGCCGCCGCTCGCGCCCACCTCACCAGGGCGATGTCCATCAACCCGCACTTCTCACCGGCCGGGGCAACGCGGGCTCGGGCTTTGCTGGCAGAGACGCCATGATCGCGGCAATCGCCGCCGCCATGGTGCTGGCCGCGCATCCACTGGGCAACTTCAGCATCAACCACTACGACGGGCTGACGATCCACCGCGACAGGATCGAGCACCTCGCCATCGTGGACCTCGCCGAGATCCCCACCCTGCAACAGCCGCCGACCGGTCCTGCGGACGTCCACGCCTCTCGCGCCTGCGCCGAACTGCGTGACGCCGTCCGCTCGCAGGCCGGGGGACGGCCGCTGACCTGGCGTGTCACCACCGCCTCTTTCGTCTACCAGCCGGGCGCCGCCGGACTGCGCACCAGCAGGCTCACGTGCCGTCTGACCGCGTCCCTGCGTGTCGACCGGCCGCTCGCCCTCACCTTCGCCAACACCTACCACGGCGACGCCATGGGCTGGCGGGAGATCACGGCCAGGGGGTACGGCGTGCGCCTGCGCGACTCCACCGTCCCTGCGGACAGCGTGTCCGGCGAGCTACGCGACTACCCCGCCGATCTGCTCAGCTCACCGCTCGACGTACGCCGGGCGCGCCTGACGGTGGAGCCGGGCGACGGTGGCCCCACCGCGCCGGCGGGCGTGCCGGGCATGGACGCCATCACCCGCCACACCAGCCTGCTGGCCGACCGGCTCGACACACTGATCGGCGCCGATCGGCTGACTGTGCCACTCGGGCTGCTGGCCCTGCTCCTGTCGCTGGTGCTGGGGGCCGTGCACGCGGCGATGCCCGGCCACGGCAAGACCGTTATGGCCGCCTACCTCGCCGGACGGCGAGGTAGGCTGCGGGACGCCGTCACCGTCGCGGCCACGGTCACCACCACCCACACGGCGGGCGTGCTGATCCTGGGGATGCTGATCACGGTCGCCAGCGCGATCACCGGTGAGGTGGTGCTGGGCTGGCTCGGCGTGGCCAGCGGGCTCCTCATCGCCGTGATCGGCGCCGGCCTGCTCCGCTCCGCCTTCCGTAACCGGCCCCACCACGGACACGGACACGGACATGGGCACGGACATGGGCACGGGCACGAGAGGCGGTCGGGTGGGGTCGTGGCGCTGGCGGTAGCCGGTGGGCTGGTGCCCAGCCCGTCCGCCCTGGTGGTCCTGCTCGGTGCGGTGGCACTTGGACGCACCGCATTCGGTGTCCTGACCGTGGTGTGCTACGGACTCGGCATGGCGATAACGCTACTGAGCACAGCGCTCGTCCTGCGCAGGCTGGGCGACCTCACTCTGGCAGGGCGGATACAGCGGTTGCGCCCGTACAGCGCCGCCATGACCGCCACGCTCGTCCTGCTCGTGGGCACGGGTGTCACGCTGCGCGCAGTGGCCGCCCTCGTATGAACACCACATGCGCTCGGGGAACCCAGCCGCCACGGCGTCGATGTTCGATGGCCCCGAGCCGTCTCTGGTTCGAGTTCGGCGTTCACGGCGTCGGGATCGCCCGCCCACACTCCTGCCACAGCAGGTTCGGGCGATCCTCGATGGCTGCGCTGTCTTCGACGACAGCGCCGGTGAACGGCGGGGCGATGTGCGAGATCGGATGCTGTTCGCGCTGCTGGTGGAGATGGGGATGCGTCTGGGCGAAGTGCTCGGGATGCGGATCGGCGACTTCGTGATGGGGCGCGGCCGCGCGCCGCGCCGGACGACGCGGTGACGGCTACTTCCCCGGCGGCGCGCTCGATCCGAACGAGCGTGCCATCCAGACGGAACGATCCGTTCGTGGATGCGGTCCATCTTGGACGGCATCTGATCGCGATCTCAATCGGGGCCGGCTGAGGCACCGGGGGTGGTCGGGCCGTCGCCGACTCGATCCAGCCACTCCGACAGCAGGGCGCGCTCGGCGTCGGTGAGCATTGTCAGCTTCGGTGCGACGGCCCGGAACGCGACAGCGGCCGCGGTCGCGCTGTCCGCGGGAAGCGTCGGCACGTCGGTGAGGATCGAGCGCATCACCGCCTCGTACATCGCGTCGGCGAGGTCGAGGTCCCGGTGTTCCAGCGGGATGGCGAGCAAGGTGAGCACGGCGCCGGTGCCGGCGGCGTGGATGAGTTCGACGGCGCGCCTTTCCGGAACCCGAAGCCGGCCGATTGCCGCAACGCGGTGCACTCGGGCGCGCAGAACCTCCAGGCCGGCGGTCGCTGCCGGCGAACGAGCCCCGCGGCCGGGATCGGTGAGGAGACCGAACAGCGCTGCGTTGGCGAGACCGAAGCCGATATGGGTGTCCCACCCCGCCCGTAGGTCTGCAACCGGGTCGCCGCTGTCCTCGACGAGGGACTTCCCTGCGACGTAGGTGGCGAAGACATGTTCGGCGACAGCGTCGAGCAGCGCATCCTTGTCCTCGAAGAACCGATAGATGGTCGGCGCCTGCATACCGGCCGCCTGAGCGACCGCGCGGGTGGTGACCGCGCTTGCGCCCTGCTCGCGCAGGAGTCGCGCCGCACACTCCACGATGTTGGCTCGCGTCTTGTGCCTGCCGGCGCTGTCCGGCCTCACCTCTCCCATGCTTCCAACGATAACGCATCATTGCTATCCGCGTTGTTAACGTTGGTAGCATGTATGTCATTCCAGCGTTAGCAGAAGAGGGCAGATCATGATCATCATTACCGGTGGTACCGGCCGACTCGGCTCCCAGATCGTTGATCGGCTGCTCGATCGGGTCTCGGCGGACCAGGTCGGCGTGAGCGTCCGCGACACCGACCTCGCCGGCGACCTGGTCGCACGCGGGGTACGCGTGCGACGTGGCGACTTCACCGACCCCAGCTCCCTCGCCGATGCGTTCGAGGGCGCAACGCAGGTGCTCATCGTCTCGGCCGACCAGACGGGTCAGGCGGCGGTTGCCCGGCACGTCGCGGCGATCGACGCCGCTCGCGATGCCGGCGCCGAGCGCATCCTCTACACCAGCCACCAGGGCGCCGCCGAGGATTCGGTCTTCGCACCGATGCCCGACCACGCCGCCACCGAACGCTACCTGTCGAAGACGGGCATACCGTTCACGGCGCTGCGGAACGGGTTCTACGCCGGCACCATCGGGCACCTACTCGGCCGGGCGCTCGAGACCGGCGAACTCGTCGCGCCGGCCGACGGGCCCGTCTCCTGGACCACGCACGCCGACCTCGCCGAAGCGGCAGCGATCATCCTCGCCGACGAGGGCCGGTTCGATGGTCCGACCCCGCCACTGACCGCACCGGACACGCTCGACCTTGCGGACATCGCCGGCATCGTCACCGAACTCACCGGACGCACCATCCGCCGCGTCGTCGCCGACGACGCCGAGTGGGCGGCCACAGTGATCGAACACGGTGCACCCGCGGATCGGGCGAACATGCTGCTCGGCATGTTCCACGCAGCACGCCGCGGGGAGTTCTCCACCACCGGACCGGAGCTTGAGAATCTCCTCCAGCGCACAGCCACGCCGGTCCGTTCGATGCTGGAGGAACTCACCACCCAGCCGTGAACCCTCCTCCTTTCAAGGTGGCCGCCCTATGGGGCGGCCACCTTGCACTCATCTCGGCATGAACGGACGTAGCGCTCCCTCCTGGCAAGGGTTTTCGGCTCTTCGGCGTACGGTCCGCGGTGCGGTTCCTGCACGTACCGGCCCTCGGTGAAGGTGACGAGCCGCACCCGGACGGCGGTCGGACGCTCCGCGGCCTCATGGTCGGAACGTGCGGCGGTAGGCGTCCGGCGGTACGCCGATCGTGCGGTGGAAATGGCGGCGCAGCGTCGTCGCCGTGCCCATGCCCGCGGCCGAGGCGATGGTGTCGACGCTGTCGTCCGTGGTCTCCAGCAGCTCCTGCGCGCGGCGGATCCGCTGCGTCAGCAGCCACTGCAGCGGGGTGGTGCCGGCTACCGAGCGGAAGTGGCGGGCCAGGTGGCGCGAGCTCATGTTCGCCTGGCGGGCCAGGTCTTCCACGGTGAGCGGCTGGTCCAGCCGCCGCATCACCCAGGTGAGCAGCTCGGCCAGGGGATGTCCGTCCTGGGCGGGCACCGGTGTGGCGACGAACTGGGCCTGGCCGCCGGCCCGGTGAGGCGGCACGACCAGGCGGCGGGCGACCACGTTGGCGACCGCCGAGCCGTGGTCGCGGCGGACCAGGTGCAGGCACAGGTCCATCGCTGCGGCCTTGCCCGCGGACGTGAGCACGCTGCCGTTGTCGACGTAGAGCACGTCCGGGTCGACCTCCACCTGGGGATGACGCGCGGCCAGTGCCTCGGTGTGAGCCCAGTGTGTGGTGGCGCGCAGCCCGTCCAGCAGACCGGCGGCGGCGAGCACGAACACGCCCGTGCACAGGGAGACCACCCGCGCGCCCGACTCGTGAGCCACGCGCACCGCCTCGACCAGCTCAGCCGGCGGGTCCTCGTCGACGTCCGCCAGGGCGGGGACGATCACGGTGTCGGCGTGCGCCAGCCGGTCGAGCCCGCAGTCCGGCTCCAGCAGGAACCGGCCGACCCGGACGGCGTGCGTGCCGCACACCCTGACGTCGTACCAGGGGCCTGGTACGGCGGCCGGGGCGGAGCCGAAGACCTCGTAGGCCAGGGCCAGCTCGAAGTGCAGCATCCCGTCGGTGGCGGCGACCGCGACGGAGCGCGGGACAGAACTCATGTCGGAAATTGTACGGGTCGTGTCATTCCAGACGCTGGCACCGATAGGTCAAAAGGGACAGGATTTCCGCAGTGGAACACTTTGAGCACGTGGGAGCAGTCATGCAATCAGGTCGGAACGTGGCGGTGTACGGCGCCTACGGGCACACCGGACGGTTCGTGGTCGCGGAGTTGCGCGAGCGCGGATACGTCCCGCTACTCCTCGGCCGCGACCAGGACAAGCTGGTGGCACTGGTGGAGGCCCACCCCGGACTTGAGGCGCGGCAGGCGTCGGTCGACGACCCGGCCTCGCTCGACCGCGCGTTGAACGGCGCGACCGCCGTGATCAACTGCGCCGGACCCTTCGCCTCGACCGCCGGCCCGCTGGTCGAGGCGGCGCTGCGCGCCGGCATTCCGTATGTCGACGTGGCGGCCGAGATCGAGGCGAACGTCGACACGTTCGCGCACTTCGGGGAGCGCGCCCGCGCCGCGGGCACCGTGGTGGTCCCGGCGATGGCCTTCTACGGCGGCCTCGGCGACCTGTTGGTCGCCACCGCGATGGGTGACTGGACGGCGGCGGACGAGGCACACATCGCCTACGGCCTGAGCAGTTGGCACCCCACCGACGGAACGCTCGCTTCGGGCACGGTCTCGGGGCAGCGACGAGGTGGCCGCCGGGTCCGCTTCACCGGCGGACGGCTGGAGTACCACGATGACGCTCTGCCGACCCTGGAGTGGCCGTTCCCGGCTCCGCTCGGCCCCCAGAGCGTCATCGGAGAGTTCACCATGGCCGACGTCGTCACCGTTCCCAGCCACCTGGACATCCCGGAGGTGCGCACCTATATGACCGCCAAGGCGGCCGCGGACCTGGCCGCTCCTGACGCCTCGGCACCGACCGCCGTCGACGAGCGCGGCCGCTCCGCGCAGACCTTCGTCGTCGACGTCCTCGTCCGCTCGGGCGGCACGGAACGCCGCGTGTCCGCCGCCGGTCAGGACATCTACGCCATCAGCGCGCCGCTCGCGGTGGAGGCCGTCGACCGCATCCTCACCGGCCGGACCAGGACCACCGGCGTGGCCTCCGCGGGCGCGGCCTTCGACGCCCCGGACTTCCTCCGCGCCCTGTCCGCGCACCTCTCGCTGCACGCCCCGCTCGACACCCGCGGCTGACCGGGCTGCCCGTGCCGGGATCCACTGAACGGCGGCCCGTACCGGCGGGGACCGCTGAGGCGTAGCGGCCACAGGTAGGTGTCAGCGGGCCGGGGTCCGGGGGCGATTCCACCAGAGGGAGAGGGACAGGGCCGCAGTGATGAGGATGCCACCGCCGGCGGCGAAGGCGGCGGCTGTGTCGACCTGTCGGCGGACGACGGTGAAGCTGCCGGGGAGGGCGTCGAGGGCGCTCTGGAGCTGGTCGGCGTTCTCGGCGCGGTGATAGGAGCCGCCGGTGGTCTGGGCTATCTGTTTGAGCGCGGGCTCGTCGATGGTGCGGGGGTTGCGGCCCCTGTCGAATCCGCCGCGGCCGCCGAAGCCGCCCCAGCCGCTGAAGCCGCGGCCGTCGAACTGTGAGTTGTCGCAGACCATCGGGGCCGGGTTCGTGGTGCCGAAGCCGATGGTGAAGACGCGGACGCGGCGCAGGGCCGCCTCCCGGGCGGCGATCTGCGGATCGACGCCCTGGGTGTTGGCGCCGTCGGTGAGCACGACGATCGCGGCCCCGGCGTAGCCTGACCCGCCGCCGGCGGGGTTCGCCCCGGTCGCGGCGACCGACGGGTCGACCTCCGCGATCGCGTCGATCGAGGTGAGCACGGCCTGCCCGATCGCGGTGCCGCGGGACACGGCGAGGCCGTCCAGTGCCTCGATCAGCGAGTCGGTGTCGTCGGTGGGTGGGACGAGCAGACCCGCGGTGCCCGCGAAGGTGACCAGGCCGATACGCGGCCCGCCCCGCTGCGACTCGATGAATTCGGCGGCGGCTTTCTTCGCGGTGGTGATGCGGTTGGGGTCGACGTCCGTCGAGCACATGGAGCCGGAGGTGTCGAGCGCGAGCAGGATCGTCGCCGACGTCTGCGGCACCGGGACCGACGCCTGCGGTCGCGCGGCCCCGACCGCGAGCAGCGCGAGTCCGGCGATGAACAGTGCCGCGGGGATCTTCCGCGTCCAGCGCGTACGGCCGGGCAGGGCGCTGCGGACGAGCGCGATCGAGGTGACGCGCACGGCGGCCCGCCGGCGGCGGCGCCGCGTCCACTCGCGGATGGCGAAGATCAGCGGGATGACCAGGAGGGACAGCAGCGCCCACGGCCATGAGAACGACATTCAGATCACCCGTCCAGACCGGAGCACGGTGAGCGCCGCGCCCGCGGTGAGCAGTGCGAGGGCGAGCCCGATCAGCCCGCTGGCGAGGGGCAGCGGTTCGTCGGAGACGGTGAGCCGCAGGTCGATCGTGTCGGCGATCCCGTCGAGCCGCGCAGTGTCGGAGGCGGGGTGGTAGGCGCCGCCGGTGGTCTGCGCGATCAAGGTGAGGGTGTCCTCCTCGAGGGAGGTCTGCAGACGGTAGCCGTCGACCTGCACCGTCGCCCCGGCCGTGGTGCCGACCCCGACGGTGTGGATGTGGACGCCCGCCCCCTGGGCCACGGCGGCGGCCTGTTCGACGTCCGCGCCCTGGTTCTGGCCGTCGGAGAACATCACGATCGTCGCCGACGGCCAGTAGCCGATGTCGGGCGCGGTGCCGTCGTGGCCGACGGCCACCTGCTTGCCGGTGATCGCCGACAGGGAGGCCGTGACGGCCGTCCCCAGCGAGGTGCCGCCGGTGATCTTCAGCCGGTCGATGGCCTTGAGCGCGACGGAGTGGTCGGCGTCGGGCCGTGCGGTGGTGAGCGCACCCCGCTCGAACGCGACGACCCCGATGTCGACGCTGTCGGGCTGCGCCGCCACGAACGCGCGGGCCGCCCGCTGCGCGGCCGCCAGCCGGGTGGGCGCGACGTCGTCGGCACCCATGCTGTTGGAGACGTCGATGGCGAGGATGACGGTGCCCGCGGTCCGCGGGACCGGCACCATGGCCGCCGGTCCGGCGGTGGCGATCGCGAGTACCCCGACGCCGGCGATCGTCAGACCGATTCCGAGATACGCCCGGCGGCCGCCCGGCACGGCGACCCCGGCTGCGGTGAGGGCGGCCGTCCGGCGGCGCGCCGAGACGACGGCCGCCCAGGCGAGCGCCGCCGTGACGAGCAGCCCGACGACCAGGAGGAGCGAGGAGGACAGGGTCATGAGGCCTCCTTCGCCGGCCTCATGTGTCGGTCGACGGCTTCGGCACGCTCGGTCATGGCGACCGGTCCCGGGTTCGGGCGACGGCTTCGGCAGGCTCGGTCATGGCGATCGGCCTCATGTGTCGGTGGATGACTTCGGCAGGCTCGGTCATGGCGATCGGTCCCGGGTCCGGGCGACGACCTCGACGAGCGCCTCGGCCAGATCGCGGTCGGTGTCGATGCGGTGGACGGGCACCCCGGCCCGGAGCATGCCCGCCTTGAGCCGGGCCTCGCGGGCGTCGACGGCGGCGCGGAAGCGCACCCGCAACAACGGGTCGGCGGAGTCGACGACGAGCTGCTCGCCGGTCTCGGCGTCCTCGACCACGATCAGCCCGGCTTCGGGCAGCACGTCGTCGGCCGTGTCCACGATCCGCAAGGCGACCACCTCGTGCCGCCGGGCCAGGCGCTGGAGCGAGCGCTCCCAGTCACCGTCGCCGATGAAGTCCGACAGCACGACGATGAGTGCGCGGCGGCGCGCGAGCCGTCCGGCCGCGTCGAGCATCTCCGCCAGGTCGGTGGTGGTGCCGCCGCGCGCCTTGGCAGTGCGTTCCAGCTCGGCGCCGATCCGCAGCGCGTGCCGCCGGGAGGTGCCGGGCGGCACGACGCGCGGCGTCCCGGTGTCGAACAGCAGGGCGCCGACGCGGTTACCGCCCCGGCCGAACAGCCGAGCGAGGACGAGTGCGAGCTCGGCGAGTACGTCGTGCTTGCCGCGCCCCGGCCGGCCGGCCGCCATCGACGCCGACCGGTCGAGGACGAGCCACACCGTCAGCTCGCGGTCCTCGGTGAACATTCGCAGGTACGGCTCGTCCAGCCGTGCGGTCACGTTCCAGTCGATGTGCCGGGCGTCGTCGCCGTCGCCGTAGGCGCGTAACCCGGTGAAGTCGATCCCGGAGCCGCGGTGCGCGGTGCGGTGGGCGCCCTGGAGCCGGCCGTCGAGCCTGCGGACGACCTTCCACTCCAGGCGGAGCAGGAGCCTCTCGGGGGCGGTGGCCATGGCAGCTCAGCGGTTCTGCAGGACGACGTCGGGCGCCCGGACGGCCCCGAGCACCCTGGTGATGATCGTGTCGGCGTCGACGTCGTCCGCGAGGGCCTCGTAGGACAGCACGAGGCGGTGGCGCAGCACGTCGAGCGCGAGCTCGGACAGGTCGTGCGGCAGGACGTAGTCGCGGCCGCGCAGGAACGCCAGCGCTCGGGCGCCCGTGACGAGCGCGATGGACGCCCGCGGGCTCGCTCCGTAGGTGACATACCGTTCCAGCTCGCCGAGCCCGGCCGTCGCAGGGGACCGCGTCACGGCGACCAGTCGTACCGCGTAGTCGACGATCGCCGGATCGACGTACACCTGCTGGGCGCGGGCCCGCATCGCGATCAGGTCCTCGGCCGTCACCATCGGCTGCGGCGGCTCGGGCGGACGCAGCGCTCGTGCGACGATCGCCTGTTCTTCGGCTTGCGTCGGATAGTCGACGACCACCTTCATCATGAAACGGTCGACCTGCGCTTCGGGCAGCGGGTAGGTGCCCTCCGACTCGATCGGGTTCTCCGTCGCCATGACCAGGAACGGCTCGGGCACCCGGAACGTCTCACGGCCGATCGTCACCTGGTGCTCCTGCATCACTTCCAGCAGGGCGCTCTGCACCTTGGCGGGTGCGCGGTTGATCTCGTCGGCCAGCAGCAGGTTCGCGAACACCGGGCCGAGCTCGGTTCTGAACTCCCCGGAGTGCTGGTGGTAGACCCGCGTGCCCACCAGGTCGGCCGGCACCAGGTCGGGGGTGAACTGGACGCGCTGGAAACTCCCGGCGATCGCGGCGGCCAGCGACCTCACCGCGAGCGTCTTGGCCAGGCCCGGCACGCCCTCGACGAGCAGGTGGCCGTCGGCGACCAACGCGACGGCCATGCGCTCCAGCAGGACGTCCTGCCCGACGATCGTACGTTTGACCTCGAACAGCACATGTTCGAGCGGATGGGCCGACTCGGAGGACTTGGTCGAGGTCATAGGGTCTTCCTTCTCGTGACGCTTCGGTCAGATCTGGGGCCCGTCGCCCGGCGGCCCGTCGCCATCACCGCCGCCCAGGGCCGCACCGATCGGCACCGCGAACGCGATGCCGGCGAACGCCTCGTCGCCTCCCGGGTCGGCGATCGAGACGACGATCCCGATGACCAGGCCGCGAGCGTCCAGGAGGGGACCGCCGGAACTGCCCGGGTTCACAGAGGCGTCGAACTGGATGAGCCCGTTCAGGTCGCCGTCTTCGGCGGTCCGGTCGGCGGTCCGGTTCAGGCCCGACACGACGCCGGTGGAGACGCTGTAGGCCAGGCCCAGCGGATTGCCGATCGCCACGACCGGCGCGCCCACGGTCGCGGCGCCGCCGAGCGTCGCCGGGACGACGATCTCCGGCAGCTTCGCGGGCTTGAGGGTCGCGACGTCGCGTTTGGGATTCGACGACGTGACAACGGCCTTCGTCCTGGTACCGTCGGCGAACGTCACGGTGACGTCCTCAGCACTTTCGTCCGACGAGCTTCTGTTCGACGTGCCTCTGTTCGACGTGCCTTCGACGACGTGGTGCGCCGTCAGAATCGTCCCGTCTTCGGCCGCGATCACCCCGGTGCCGAGCGACTTCCCGACCTGGATGACCACCACCGACGGCCCGACCCTCTTGAAGACGTCGGGCACCGTGAGTGTCGCACCGGGCGTCGGCGTCGCGCTCGGCCTGGGCGCGGCCTCTTCGCCGTTCCCACCACTGCTTCCCAGCCAGTACGCAAGCAGCGCCACGACGACAAGTGCGCCACCCCCGACGACGAACCGCCGGGTCCGCCCAGCCACGGCTCCTTGAGCCTCGGCCGCATCGGCCTCCTGCGGCACGCGCTCCATTGCCCCATACTCATAAATCTCAGCCAAAAGTGCTACAAAATCGGCCTGAGAACTCCCTGAGAACCGCTCCCGCGGTCCCACGCGCGTAGCACGGAGACGAGGAGAGCGGCGCCGACCGCTGGTCGATACGCCGGACCCGCTGCACGACCGGGACTGTCCGCAACTCATCCCGATCTACGGCTGGAGTGTCAACCGTGGAGCAGCTGTCCGGAAACCGCGTGGCACACCAGAGTGCGGCGCCGTAGAGGTGTCATACGCAATGGTGCGCAACTACGTTCGCAGCAGGGTCTTTCCCTGGTTGCGTCCCGCCTGCATCCGCTCGTGCGCCTGTGCCGCGGCGGCCAGCGGAAGGACATCGGTGACGTCGATGCGTACGGCTCCCGAGGCAACGAGTTCCAGAGCCGCCAGAGCATGGGCGCGCAGGAGGTCGGGGGCGCGGCGGCTGACATCGCCGATGTTGTAGCCGGTCAGAGCTCGATTGTGCTTCCACAGGGGGAGGACCGGCAGGTTCAGGTCAGGGTGGCGGGCGGCTTCACCGTAGACGGCGATGCGGCCGAAGGGAGCGAGGACCTCCAGGCTGGCGATTCGCGTGGGGCCGCCTATCGGGTCGAGGACCACGTCCACGCCCCGCCCGCCGGTCGTGTCGCGCACCGCGTCGGGGAAACCGTCGCGCTGGAAGACCGCGTCGTAGCCGAAGCGCTTGGCGTAGACGGCCTTGTCGTCGTTGCCGACGGTGCCGTATACGGCGCCTGCGCCGAGGGCACGCGCGATCTGGGCGGCGACGGAGCCCACGCCGCCGGCCGCCGCATGGATCAGGACGGTGTCGCCGGGGCGGAGCCGTACCGCCTCGGCGAGGATTCCGTACGCCGTGGGCAGCACGAGTGCCGCCCCGCCGGCGGTCCGCAGGTCGATCTCGCCCATAGGGGTGCGCAGCGAAAAGACGAAGCGGGCCGGGGCGACGGCGAACTCGGCGTAGCCTCCGCCGTCGGGCAGGTACGCGGCGACAGGGTCCCCGACGACGAATCCGCTGACGCCCTCGCCAAGCGCGGCGACATGCCCAGAGGCTTCCATGCCGGGGATGTCGAGCAGGTCCGGCGGGCCGAAGTCGCCGAGGCGGTGCTGTACCTCGGCGTAGTTCACTCCCGCGTAGGCCACCCGGACCAGGACCTCTCCCGGACCTGCTTGCGGGGCCGGCACCGCTACGCTCCGCAGGACTTCCGGCCCGCCGTTCTCGTCGAATCCGACCGCCTGCATGACGTGCCCTCCCGTGATCATGTTGCCTTGGCAACCAGGCGCGGATCCCTGGTATTCCCATCGGTTGTTCCCGAAAGATGTCGATCGACCAGAAGCCTGTATCACGCCGGCAGTGTCGCCGGGGCGGAGCCGTACCGCCTCGGCGAGGATTCCATCAGTTCCTCGCCGACGCACCGCAGGTGCCGGCGGCGCTGCCTTCCAAACTCCCACGGGTTCTGTTGCTTCTCACCGAGATTTCTGGAGCCCACAGGGGTTAACGACTCTGTGCATGATTGCGTTGAGGGTGTGGTTGGCCGAGGCGATACTTTATTGATCATGCTTTCCGTCCTCCGAACCGGGCGGGAGGTCTATCGCGCCGCCGGGGACGGCCCAGGTGTCGTTGTCGGAGCGGCGGATCATCGCAATGTCTCCGGCGCCGTTGGTGACCACGACGTTCACCGAGGGGACAAGGCCGTTGGTTGTGGGTGCCTCGGGGCCGTCGTAGAAGTCGATCCGGCGGGCCATGGGGCAGGACCCCACCGGCGTGGGCACCGAGTCCGAAGTCCTTGACAGGGCCGAACCCGGCACGATACAAAACCACTTAGTTATAGAACCGAAGGGTAATCAATATGGCTGCCGACGTTCTCGACGCAACGTTCGCCGCGCTGGCCGACCCGACCCGGCGAGCGATTCTGGCCCGGCTGATGGAGGGCGATGCCACGGTGACCGAATTGGCCGCGCCGTTTGCGATGAGCCAACCGGGCATCTCCAAGCACCTGCGGGTGCTGGAGCGGGCCGGACTGATCTCCCGTGGACGCGACGCGCAGCGCAGACCCCGCCGGTTGGAGGCCGGCCCGCTCAAGGACGCCATGGATTGGCTGGCGGACTACCGCTCCTACTGGGAGGAGAGCTATCAGAGGCTGGACGATCTGCTCGGCGAACTCGAGCCCGGCGGACCGAACGCCGTCGAACGGGAGAGCCCATGATGTCGCGGCAGGAGCAGACCGAAGGTCTGACGGTACGGGCACTGTCCGACACCGACCTCGTGCTCACCAGGACGTTCACCGCATCCCGCCGGCTCGTCTTCGACGCGTTCACCCGGCCCGAGCTGCTCCGGCGGTGGCACGGCGCGCGCGGCTGGCACCTCGTCGTCTGTGAGGTCGACCTGCGTCCGGGCGGTGCCTGGCGCTTCGTGTCGAGCGGGCCGGACGGTGCCGAGATGGGCTACGGCGGGGTGTTCCACGAGGTCGACGCGCCCGGCCGGCTGGTCCAGAGTGAGGTCCATGACGGCTGGGACGCAGGTGAGGCCATCGTCACCACCGTCTTCGACGAGAGGGACGGCCGGACCGCGATGACCACCACGGTGCGCTACCCCTCGCGGGAGGTCCGCGACAGCGTGCTCCGTACCCCCATGAAACGCGGCGCAGGCGAGGCGTACGACCGTCTCGCCGAGATGCTCACAGAGACGACCTTGGAAGGCGAGCTGCAATGACCGACACCCAGCCCACGCAGACTGAAATCCCGGCCGACATCGCCGATATCCCGGCCGGCCTCACTGGACCGCCCGTCCGTCCCGGCGCGCTTCTCCTCGAGCTCGTCCCGGTGCCCGTCACGGACATCGACCGGGCCAAGGCCTTCTATGCCGACCGCCTCGGTTTTCACGTGGACGTCGACGTGCGGCCCTCGGACGGGGTTCGAATCGTCCAGCTCACCCCGCCGGGCTCGGCCTGCTCGATCACCCTGACCGAGGGCATCCCGTCCCTCGACATGCCGGTCGGCACGTTGCGCGGCCTGCACCTGGTAGTGAGTGACATCGAGGAGGCCCGTGCGGCGCTCCTCGAACGCGGCGCGGACGTGGGTCCGGTCGAGGACCTGGGCGGTGTCTACTACGCTCACTTCGCCGACCCGGACGGCAACACCTGGACTCTCCAGCACATGCCCTGGCGCGTCTGAGGACGCTTTTGAAGCTTTCCAGGTGGGCCAGATCTCCACAGTACGAGGGGAGGGTCACGTTCGATATTGGGAAGCGGCTGCCGAGTCTCACTTGATGCTTGACGTTTTGGTGTCGGATGATGCTTGACGGCACGAGTGTGAGCGCGAACCTTCCTACTCATCGTGCTGTCGGCGCACCATCTCGGTGATCCAGATGGGCGCGAACGGAGACGTGCAGCCCGGGGAAGTCGGGTAGTCCTTGAGCACCTCCAGGCGCTCACCGATGTCGATCGCCCGGGCACGGTACTCGGCGTGCTCGATCCCGATCTGAGCCAGGCAGTGGTTCATCGCCCACTGCAGGCGATCCGGGGCGTCTTTCATCTCCGCCTCGATGACGTCGAGCAGTCCTGCGAGGTCGAGGCCCTCGGGCTTCTTCGGCACGCGTTCGGTGGTCAGCGCCCAGCCGGCACTCGCGACCACCGGATCCGGATCGGCGGACCAGGCCAGGCGCAGCTCTTCGGAGTGCGGGTTCTTCTTCACCACGTAGTTCACGAGCCAGTCGTGCACCTTGGGTGTGCGCGCCTCACGCACCATGACGTCCAACTCGTCACGCTCGAACGCCTTCGGGCGGCAGATCAGGATCGCCAGCAGTCTCGCCGCGGTGTCATCCGTCTCCCAGAGCCGGCACGCGAGTTCCTGCTGCGTCTTCAGCCGCTTCGCGAGCGCGCGCAGCTTGCTGAGGTTCACACCGTGATCGTCACCGTGTCTCTCGTTCACCTCGCGTGCCTTCGGGTCCTCCAGCTCGGCCAGCTCGGCCATCACCTCGGCCACCATCGTCTCGGCCACCTCAGACTCCTGTCATCACGTGCGAAATGCAGCCTAGCGGGTGTCTGAAAAGACATTAGGTTGGTGCTCGGGTGAGTCTACGGAGCAGGGTGAAGCCCATGTGTGTCCACGATCCCAGGCCGCGGGGGCGCCCACCTGTTTGATGCTGTCCACGAGCAACGGCTTGTTCAACCAATCCAGCCACACTTGCGGGACCTGGGCACTTCGGGTCAGCGCCGAGAGCTCCCGCCAGAAAGCGGCGCGCTGCTCTCCGCCGGCGCGTACGGCCAGGCCGTTGACCAGAGGCAGGTCCTGCACCACCGTCGCGGCATTTGCCGCCGCTGACCGGAGCCTCTTCTCGGCGGGCTGGTTGCGGTACGTCACGACGAGCGAGAGTAGGTCGGCCTTGTCGTATCCGGCGGCGATCAGTGTGGTCACATCGAAGAGGTCGCGATTCGACGTGCCGACGGCCAGAGCCGCCGCGACCTCGCCCGTCCACAGCGACCCGGTCTCCGGTGATCAGCGTGACCGTGGAAGCCGTGCTGGTGGACGCGGTCCTGTCATCTTCTATAAGGGAGCAGGAGGGGAGGTCTGGGCTGTGTTCGCCACGCCTGTGGACGAACTCACCACCAGGAGTGCGCATATAAGGGGTAAGACATCGCGTTCGCGGATCGTGACGCGGCGAGGGCCGTAGGAGATGTCCTCCAGGCGCAGCGATAACACCTCACCCGGGCGGAGTCCGCCGTCCAGCATGAGCAGCAGCATCGCCAGGTCGCGCAGTTCCTTCAGGCCCGACAGTAACGCTTCCACCTCCGGGTCGCTCATCGGTCTGGGCAGCCGCCGAGGCCGCATGATCGAGACCCTCCGGCATACCGAACGCTGGGTGGCTGTGGGCGTCGACTACGTTGCCGAGGGACGGCACTGTCGACAGGTCCCAGGTAATGGTGCCCGGGGCGCGCAGGACCTGTATCGACCACAATGAGCATCGGCTGGAAGATGATCTTATATAGCGTGGAACGGGCTCTATCTATAGAATCTGTCAGCCTAGGTGAAGGCGGTTTCGTCGGTGCCCCGGGAGCCGATCCCCTGATCATTTCCCGCCGTGAGAATCCCGTGGCGCACACTCGCCGGGATGTGGCATCGGTAAGCTCATGCAAACAGCTTCTGCAAAGGCGCGGAATCTGAGCGCATCAAACTTGTGCATGTGCGGGCCCCTTTGAGTCGACACCCGGGCGGCGATCCAGCCGTCTGCCCTCGGCCCGAAAACGATCTCGAGCATGATCGGCGCCGGGGCGTCGTGGAGGTCGAATCCGGCCGGGTCCAACCGGAGCGGATTCACATCCACGAGCGGGAGATCGAACGTGATGTGGCCCAGGCTCTGCCAACGATCGAGGACCCCTAATTCTGCGTGATCGGCCTTGACGTGTGCGAAACGCCTCGCAGCGAGCCGGTCGACCATGCTCATGATCCCGCCGACAGTCCGAGGAACACCCGCTGGTTGAGTGAGAAGAGTTGTCACCAGCTCCTTCGCCCGGCTGCGTTCGGCAGGGCGCAGCCGCAGACCGACAAAGGCATCGGTGTCGAAACCGACTTCGATCGCGACGTCCTCGCCGGCACGGTCCAGCCGATGCCATACCGCGTCCACGCCTGACACGTCTCCGAGGGGAAACCTGTCGGCCTGTTCCCACACGCCGTTCTCGGCGACCACCAGAGCCACCGCAGTCCCGAAGAACCGGTGTAGTGGGTCAGTCGTCTCGCCCTGCATGAATCGAATCTCCTATTTCAAGGCCGGAGGGCCATCCATGGTGCCTGTTCCGGTGAGGCAGACATGGCCGCTCAGCCTGACTCCATCGATCCTGTCCGCCTCGCCCGTCAGGTCGACACGCATAATGCTGGGCCGGTTCAAGAAACGGCCTTGGGCCAGCTCGACCGTCTTGTTCATGTCGGCCAGCCGGTGACAGGCCAGGTAGGATGCTGCTGGTCCGGACGCGCTCCCGGTGGCGATGTCCTCGATGCTTCCGTCGTTGACCCAGTTGCGGCCCTCCCGGTTTTCCGGATCCAGGACGTAACAGAGCAGGGCGCCTGCTTCGGCGAGCATCTCACCGAAGGTGGCCGTGCCGATTCGCGCTCGCGCCAACGCGTCGGGGCGGACGGGAACGATGAGATACCGCAGGCCCGTACTGACCCATCGCACAGGAAGCTCGGGAACCAGGTCATCCGGCTCCAGACTCAGGGCCTGCGCCACCCGCGATCGATAATGGTCGTCCATCACGGGGCCGAATGTGGGAGCGCCCTGCTCCATGGAGACGTCGTACCCGCCCCTCCCGTCCGGGAGGCTGCGTACGGATACGGCCCGCGCGCCCAGGCGCAACGTCCATTGTTGTTCGTGGGCGGCGGCGCCATGCCGTTCATGAAGGACGGCAGCCGCTCCGAGAACCGGATGGCCGGCGAACTCGAGCTCCCTGTCCACCACGAAGATCCTGGTCTCGAAGGTGGTTGGATCCGGTGTCGGCCACAGGTAGGCCGATTCGAACTGCCGCACCTCGGTGGTGACCCGCATCAGTTGCGATTGCGACAGCCGTGGCGGGTCAACGAAAACCGCGACGCCATTGCCCTCATATCGGCGCTCGGCGAAGACGTCCGCGAGACGGTAGCCGAAGGATTCAGTACTCACCGCAATATCCATCCAATCTGGCAGTGGAACGTGAACAGCTTCTACGGGACGCGCTCGAGTACGACCTCCGCAGCGGCGAGGTCCTGAACTCCGATGCCCGTCAGTTTGGCGATCGTGATCTCGTCCGGCTTCCTGCGGACCGGATTCATCCACAGCGTGCCGAGCTCGACCAGGCTCCCCGCGTCCAGAGCTCCGGCGCCGACGGCACCGCGAAGCTCCCCGACCTCCAAGTTCTGGGCAATCGAGTCGACGTAGACTCTGTCCGCCCGAGCGAACGCGGTGGCGTCCAGCTCCCGCTTGACCAGGTCGTCGGCGCCGAGGGCAGTCACATGGTGGCCCGGACGCAGCCATTCACCCCTGAGGAACGGTTCGGTGCTCGCCGTCGCCGTGATCACCGATTGCGCCTCGGCCACAGCCTGCGCCAAGTCGGACACGGCCACGACGTCGACTCGCGGCAGCATCATGCGGAGTTCCGCAGCCATACGACCGACCCGCTCCGTGCTGCGCCCCCAGATCAGCAATCTCGAGAACTCCTGGACCGAGGCGAACGCCTGCACCTGCAGCCGCGCCTGCTGCCCGGTCCCCGCGACCAGCAAAGTGCGCGTGGGCGGTGCCAGTAGCTGCGCTGAGATGGCCCCGACCGCTGCGGTACGCCAGCCGGTCAGCCTACCGCCGTCGTCCTGAATGATCACGACAGGCTGTCCGGACTCCACATCGAACAACGTGACGGTGGCGTGCGCGGCAGGGAGACCGCGAGCGGCGTTGGCAGGCACGTTGGTGACGACTTTGACGGACCAGCGCCTCCCGCCGCGCAGCACGGCGGCCTTGATGTGCGTTTCCCCGCCGGGTACCTCGAACAGCGACATCGGTGCGGCGAGCACGTCACCCCGGCTGTAGGCGGCCAAGGCACGGCCCATCGGCTCCACGAAGTCCACCAGCTCCAGGGCGGCCTTGACCTGTTCCGACGTGATGACCCGCACCGCTGCCTCCTCCGCTGTCTGTGACGTCCTCACCATGTCACCGCTCAGCCGCCACTGGACATGCCACTTGCGAGATAGTGGACTGGTCGGATGCGAATCTCCTCATCAAACCTCGTCATGCTGCTGGGTTCGTGGCGCTCGCCGGCCGGGCTCGCCGAAGGTTTGGCTGACCGCCTGGCGGGCCTCATCCTCGACGGGCGTCTGCCCACCGGCACCCGGCTGCCCGCCGAGCGGCCGCTGGCGCACGACCTGCAGATCAGCCGCGCAACTGTCGTCTGCGCACTGGCCCATCTGCGGGATCGCGGATTCCTGGCCACACGCCATGGCTCCGGCACCGTCGTGCGGCTCCCTCCGGATGCCGCACTTGAGTCCATGGCGCCCTGGACGGCTCCCGTCTTGTCAGAACGATCCCGGCAGGAGATCGATTGGTCTGCGGCGGCTCCCTCAGCGCCGCCACCAGAAGTGCACGCTGCCTTTCATGCCGCACTCGACCGGCTGGCGTTCACCGGTACGGGCTACAGCGCCGCAGGACTGGCGGAACTCCGCGTCGCAATCGCCCATCTCTACTCCAGCCAGGGCTTGGACACGGATGCCGACCAGATATGCATCACCACAGGCGCACAACAAGCTATGAACCTGGTGATCCGAACGAGCCTCAATGCGCTCGACCGGGTGCTGATCGAGTCTCCGACCTACCCCGGCGCTCTTGATGCGTTCCGTGCCCGCAACGCACGGTTCGAGGCGGTCGCGGTCGACGGCGAATGGTCCCTCCCGGCGTTGCTCGCAGGGTTGCGGAACCCCAGGGTGAGCCTCGCCTACCTCATGCCCGGGCTGCACAATCCGACCGGGCACTCGATGGATGCGACGCAGCGTGAAGCGCTTCGCCAGGCGATCCGGACAACACGGGCACTGATCTTGATGGACGACACCCTCACCGATCTCGCCCCGCCCTCGGACGGGGCGATCCTCCGGTTTCACCGGTCCGCCCAGATCGTACGCATCGGCTCCCTCAGCAAGACCGTCTGGGGAGGTCTGCGGGTGGGCTGGGCACGCACGGACCGGGCAACGGCACATCGGCTCGCGTCCGAGAAGAGCAGATCCGACCTGGGAACCCCGATGCTCGAGCAGATCGCCGCAACCCTCCTCCTCAAGGACTATCCCGCTCTTCTCAAGGTGCGCCGCCGACACCTCTCCGAGGCCGCCGCCACGCTCACGGCGTTCCTGGCCGCAGCCGCTCCTTCACTGCAGGTGCCGCCGGACGCCAGCGGTCCCAGTCTGTGGTGCCGCCTGCCCCCGGACGTGACGAGCTCGGATCTCGTGGCGACCGCGAGCCGCCACGGTCTGCGACTCGTCGATGCGGCGCGCTTCAGCCCCGACCGCCTGGTGCACCGCCGTCTGCGTCTCCCGCTAGACATTCCACCCAGTATGCGTCCAGAGGCAGTCCGCAGGCTGAGCCGGGCGCTTGAGGAGGTGACGACCGAGAAGGCACGCCGGAGATCGGTTACTCGCGCCTGAGCACAGGAGGGATCCTCGATCTGCCACCGATACGAAATCCCACGTCTGCACAAATTCGCAGTAGTTCTCGGCACTGATCCTCGGGGGGGGGGAATCCGACCTGCTGACCGCCTCGGCTTGACTGCATGGCATCGGCTGTCCACCCGAATCGGTGGACACCGGATTCCATCCGCTCGACGGTGCCCGCTACCTGCGCGACATCCATCAGGCTGATGACAAGCCTGCCCGGCTGGCCGCCCACCATTCCTGCGCGATCTACGAAGCTACCGAACGCGACTTGCTCAGGAGTTCGACCAGGAACGCCCCGAACCGGTGGAGGCGCTGACCTACGGCGACATGACCACCAGCCCGGACAGCCTCCCTCTGGACGTCGACGCCCGACTCATGGAAATCCACTCCCGCTACGGCCTCGAGCACCTGGTCAGCCGGTCGATCGCCAACGCGGCCCCGTGCATCACCTCGGCCGTGCGAGCTGTACAGATCACGTTGAGTTTCGCCTCGTAGCCGTCTGCCTTGCCGGGCACTGCGTCATTCTCGGTCATTGGGCCGGCGGGGCGAGTCGCACCACCTGATCGCGGACGGGGTCGTTGAAGGCCGCCTGGAGCAGTCCGTTGTCGATGCCGGGGTCGCAGCCCGTCGAGACCCGGACATCCGCGGGCGGTCCGTCCGGATAGCTGAACAAGAGCTGGAACTCGCTGTCATCCACGCCTTCGATCCTTTGGCATCCGTGCTCACTCGGCCAGGTGTCCAAGGAGTTCAGCGCCACAGCCAGGGCTTCAGCCACCTGCCTACCGTGCTCCAGCCGGGGAGACCGCTTGCCGTACGGGTCATTTCTGCACACCAGGACCGAGACCGGCTCGCCGGGCACCATTCGCTCGTTCTGGCCCCGGCGCCCGGCGGATCCTCGGCAGGGGTCGTCCGGCCGTACGGGCTTCCACGTTCCCGTCTGGTAGGCGGCGGTGATGCTCCGCCCGACATACGAGTTGCTGCCGACCGTGCCGTTCGTCGTCGTGACGCAGGCGTTGACCTCCTCGGCGCTGCCCACCCACAGCGCTTCACCGTTGGGGTAGGCGAACCGAATGAGATAGTTCGTCACCGGCCCGTCCATCAGTGTGCACGGGCCGCCGCGGTCCTCTGTGGTGACCGGAAGATAGCCGAGGTCGCGAGCCATCGTCCTGGCTTCGCCCGTCAAGGTTCGAGACCCGGCAAGCCGCTCGCTCCCCGGGCGCGCGTTGTCCTCGGGATAGGCGCATATCATCGCCTTGGCCGGCTCGCCGGGCACGAGTGACTCCTCGACCCCGTCGACCTCGGCGGCAGCAGGCACCCAACCACCAGATCTGTCACTACCCCATCGTTCCGGGCACGAGGCCGGTATGGGCGGTGATCCGCTCATCGATCGTGAGATCAGTACGGCTGCCGCACATATCGCGATCGCGGCCAGAGCGGCGCCGAGCACATAGCGATGCTTCACAACACTGAGACGTCGATTCTGCTCGACCGGTTCGATGGGTATCTCCGCACATCGGTCATGTGATGGATCAGCCTGTAGAACGTTTTCTGACCACCTCGCCGAACGGGGTGGTCAGTCGTTCGTTGAACGTATTCGGAACTACTCGTTTAGCGGTTCCTCGGGCACGCAACGATGTTGACTCAGGCAAAACCTAACCGATGTGCGGCAGCGCCGTACCGTCGAGGAAGTGCCTGATCCGCAGCCGCATCGATCGGTCCATCGGCAGGGTGTCGACCTGGCCGTGAGGCACCCAGCGGACTTCGCGGGACTCGTCACTCGGCGTCGGTTCCCCAGAGACGGCCAGGCCGGTGAGCACGATGGAGAACTCCTGGCGGTCCTCGCCGTCGCTGGTGTAGAGGAACACGTGCCGCGGGTCGGTATCGGAGCCGACGAGGCCGGTGATGCCGGTCTCCTCCAGCGTCTCCCGGACGGCCGCCTCCGGCAGAGACTCACCGAGGTCGATCGCGCCGCGGGGCACGGCCCAGTTGTCATGTCCGGTCGGCGGATCGTCAGAATGTCGCCCGCCTCGTTGGTGACCACGACGTTCACGGATGGCACCAGGCTGCTGGGCGCGGGGGCGTTCGGGTCGTCGTGGAAATCGATGCGGCAGGCCACGATCAGGACCCAAGGGGGGTCGCGCCGGCCCAGACGTTTTCGAAACTCTCCAGGTAGGTCGAGACCATGTCTCCACCCAGCACCTTACGCAGGTGCATGACCGGAGCGTCGGCGGCGAACTTGCCGTAGATGTGGGTGTTGACGAGAAGCCGGTCGTCTCCGCGGTAGATGGAGTTGTACAGGATCGTGTGGTGCAGCCGTATCTCGATGCCGTCGATCTGCCGTAGCGGGCGGTAGAGCGTCAGGGCCATTCGGGTCTGTGCGGCCATGCCCTCACCGGCGCCTTCGTCGGCCCCGCTCTGGGCGACCTCAAGCGCGTCCGGGTCACCGAGCAGGATGCGCACCCGCACACCGGCTTTGGCCTTCTCTGCGAACGTCCGCATGATGCCGGTGTCCTGAGCGATGAAGATGCCGCTGTAAACCAGCACGCCGATCTCTCGTTCGGCTTGTGTGAACAGATGTCCCCAGGCGTCCCTGGGAACGGCCCAGCGATGCGGGTGGACGGTGACGATCTCGCTCTCGGACGCGGCGGCCACTTGCTGAGGCGTCAGTGCCTCGGGCCACAGGTACTTCTCATCCGTTTTCAGGAACGAAGCCACTGCGTACCGGTGTTTTCGGTACGGCGTGCGGTCCTTGGTGATCCACCGCTCGACCGTTTTCGGGTCGACCGCAATCGCCTCGGCCAGTTCGGCCACCGATGCCCCGCGTTCGAGAAGGGCCGCACGCAGTCGCTCGTTCGTCATGCCACCTGCCCAGAGGGGACGTCCAGGGACGTGGCAATCGTAGACCGGACGTCCTGAACATGTCCCGTCCTGTAGTGATCTCGTCCCCTTTGATCGGCGCACTCTCGGTATCGCAAGCCAGCACCGGCAAACGACCGAGAGGAGAGACGACAGTGATCAACGACTTTCGGGTGCTCGACGAGACTCCCGCCTGCGCGTGCGGCGCGGCGTTCGAGGAGGGACACCTCCTCTGCCGCACGTGCTGGGCGCGGGAGCACTGGATGCGGCGGCACGAGGTCGGGCGCAGGGTCACCGAGCAACGCGGGGCGAGCCGGTGGCCGGCCGACTGTCCGCTCTGCTTCGCCGAGTCGGGGGTGAGCTGGACGTGACCGCGATCCCGCTGATCATCGGCCTCGTGCTCGGTGCGACCGTACTCGTCGGCTACCTGCTCGTCCTGGTCGGGATGCGCCAGGAGGACCGGCGGATGCGCCTGGCCGATGTTCCCCCGAGCCGCACGGCGGGACTGGCCCGAAAGGTCACCGGCTGCCACGCCCGGGGATGACCACGCTACTCGCGGTCGGCCAACATCGACTCGACCCGGGCGAGCCGCTCCGACAGGTCCCGCAGCGCGGTGCGGATCTCGGTGAGCTCATCAGAGGCCGGCGGGACCGGGGCGGCGTCGTCGCGGACGAAGACGCCCTTACCCTGCCGGCCGACCACCGGCTCTTCGGCCCGGAGCATCCCGGCCGCCGGCTTCCTCGCCGGGCTGCGTCAACAGGCACAGGTCGTGGTTCCCGATCCGGCCGATCAGCTGGTCCTCGCGGTGGCCAGCGCTTGAGGATCAGCGCTTGAGGATCAGCACTCCCCTCGGTATCTGATTCCGGAACATATGCGCCATCCTGAGGAGAAGGATCAGCCTCACGTCCCTCGTCTGCTGCAGGAGCCGCCGATGTCCGCCCGTCGGATCGTCCCCAACATCCACTCTGAAGCCCTGGAAGAAAGCTCGAAGTTCTACGGCATGCTGGGCTTGGAGGAGGTCATGAACCACGGCTGGATCGTGACCCTCGCCTCCCCGTCCGCTCCCACGGCGCAGATCAGCATCATGACCGGTGACAAGACGGCACCCATCACCCCGGACATGAGCATCGAGGTGGATGACGTGGACGCCGCCTATGCGGCCATGTGTGCCGGCGGTGCCGAGATCGTGCATCCGTTGCAGGACGAGGAGTGGGGCGTCCGCCGGTTCTTCGTCCGCGACCCGAACGGCCGCGTGGTCAACGTCCTGGGACACCGCTGACCGCAGAGGTTCGGTGACAGCGGTAGCAGCCGATGTGGGGCACCGCCCGGCCGGTCAGATGGTGACCGATCCGCACTCGCGGCGACCGGTCCATCGTCGGCGTCCCGACCTCTTCGTACGGCGGAGCCGGACCGCGTCACCCCTATGGAGCCTCTGCGTACTCCCGCAACCGGCTGTTCATGAGATCCCAGAAGGAGCGGCAGCGTTCGGCCCTGGGCAGCCAGGGTGCGATATACCAGGCCTCCCACTCACCGTCCGAGGTCTTGATATGAGGGTTGAGGAGGTACGTACCGGCATCGTATTCGCCGATCTGGAGGGTGTCCGGTACGTACTCTCCTCGAAAATGGACCGTGTCCTGATCTTCCCCGTAGACGAAGTAGTCCTCATCGGGCACGCTCAGGAGCTTCTCGTCCGCCGGGGACGACCACATGTCGGCCAGATGCGGGTCGAGGTCACGAAGCCAGCCGATCCCGGCAAGCGGCAGCAACTGGCCGCAGGCGATACCGTCCTCGTCCCAGCCGTTGGTGACCTGGAGGAATTCCCGGTAACTCGGCGGCAGGCGGACACCGAGACGCTGCTCGTGCTGCACGAGCTCGGACTCGGTGATCCCAGGTGAGCCCAACCAGTTTTGAGCGCGAGCTTCAGCCGCCAGGTGTTCGGGGTCATCCCCGTACACACGCTCAATGGCTATCGGCCCCACGTGCCGCAGCAGGCCGAGCCAGGGATAGCGCATGCTGCCGGGGACCTGGACGACGCTCATGGGTCATACCGTACGGCAATGTGATCAAGAGGATTCAGCTGATGTACGGCAGGCCGGCTCCTGCCGGGTAGCGAGCCTCAATGGCTGAGGTCGTGGTGAGGGCGGCCGGTTCCGTGCGCTGGCCCGTCTCGTCGAGCCGGTCGGCTCATCAGGGAGGCTCGTCTGGGCTCTCACCCGGACCGAGGCTTTCGTAGGGAAGGAATCATCCCTGGAAGTGCGGCGCGACCTCGATGAACCGGTACCCGTTCAGCACTGCGAAAACGAGGTAGGCGATCCGGGCCGACTTGTGCTTCCGCAGGATCACAAGCACGACTGTGGCGAGGAACAGACTGATCCCCGAGGAGTAGAAGGCAAAGAAAACCCTGTCCGGATCGCTGAAGGCCGGCATCTCCGGATCCCAGTCGTAGTTGGTCGGCAGGAAGCTGATGAGCGTCATGAACAGCGCGAGGATGGAGATTCCCGTGCTCACCATGGCCACCGCAACCTTTCGGCACCCGTGGCCGAACCCGGCAGGGGCAAGCCGCCCCTCTGGGAAGTCACTGCTCATGGCAGAGCCTTTCTGTATTCCACCGAGTGTCCGGTGTCTGGCTGAAAAGTCATTCACCGGTGTTGCGCAAGATGTCCATGGCGTGGATGACATCGGTGACCGTGTGATCCGGGGAGTACTCATGATCGGGCCGGCTGCCGCGGTTGATCCAGATCGTGTGCAGGCCGGCCGCGTGCCCTCCGCCGATGTCCGCGACGGGGTGGTCGCCGACCATCCAGCCCCCGCCGGTGAGATCCGTGCCGCACCGCTTGGCGGCGATCTCGAACAGGCCGACGTCGGGCTTGCGGATGCCCTCGACGCCCGAGAGTGCGTAGCCGTCGACGGCATCGGCCAGGCCCGTCCGCTGGATCTTGCCGAGCTGGTTGTCCGCTGTCCCGTTGGTGACGATCCCGACCCGCCATCCGGACGCGCGTAGCTCTGTCAGTGCGGCGATGACCTCGGGACGACACTCGACAAGGTGCGGCATCCGCCGGCGGTACGCGGCCCACAGCTCCGTTGCCGAAGCGGACAGCTTGAACCGCTCGCGCACCTTGGTGAAGAACAGCTCGCGGTGGGGCAGGCCGTTGCGGTCCAGCTTGACCAGGTGGTCGACGGCCTTCCGGCTGAGTCGATGCTCTTCCGCGAACTCATGAGCCCACAGCAGGAAGGCGGCGTCCAGGTCGATGAGGGTGTTGTCCAAGTCGAAAAGCGCCAATCGCTGCACGATGCCCGATCCTAGGCGGAGCCGACTTCGCCCTGCAGGCCCGTGCCCCGGCCGCCGGCCGGTGCTGTGGGATCGGTGACTACGGCCCACTCAGAGGAGAGGTGACCTGCGGAAACACTCCAAGATCCATCCCATGCACATCCCACAGCCGCTGACATACGGCTGCCCGCGGTGGCACACGGCTGCGTAGGACCGGAAGGAGGACGGAAGCGAACACCCAGGTCAAGGGCGTGATTGCTGGTCAGAAGAGTGCCCCGGGCGTGATTCGAACCTGCGACACCCGCTTTATGAGAGCGATCACTCATCCGGCAAGGTACCTGCTCTGACCTGGGAAAATCTCTCGATCAACAATCACTCGGAACATGATCATTCCATAACCTCTCCGGGGCCGGCAGTCGCTCGCAGTCGGCCCGATCACTCCTGCCTGGAATCCGTAGCCGTGGAATCGCTTCGAGGGGAGGCGCTTCGAAGCTCCTCGATGAACGGCCAAAACGGGCTGTTCTCGTCAACCTCGATGCGCTGGTCTTTGTCGATGATCGTCGCGTTCGACGTGTCGTCTTTTCCGGCTGGCGTGGTGACCGGTCGACCCGTCTTCTCCAGGTCGTCGCGGTTGGCCAGATGGACTCCGGCTGTGAGCACCAAAGCGACGCTCAGAACGAACATCAGCCAGTAGCACCATGCTCGTCCGGGCCCGAATCTCAGCGGATCCTTCTTGATCACTTGTCTCCTCCGACGTGTCACGGGCCGAACCGGTTACAACGTGGCGTCCTCCCAGTGCGGGGTATGCGATTCGATGTCCTTCGGCACGCGAATCCGCCCGTTCAGGAGAACAAGGGGTGTGATCTCAGCGCTCTCGTGGAAGCGCAGGTAGCCGACGAAGGATTCGACACCGCTGGTAGGTGCGTCGACCGAGCACCGGCCGAGCCAGTCCAGCAGTGTCCGGAGCCGGTAGAAATCGTCGGGATGGAGTTCTTGGCGTACCGTCAGTGCCCAGCCGTCCGATCGCTCTCGCGCGACCAACTCGGCGACGAGCGCGCCCCCCACGCGCCGAGCAGCGCCTCGCTGCGCAAACACGGGCTCCGCCTCCGCGTCTTCCCACTCGCAATCGGGGTCGTCGGGGTCACCGAGTGGATAGGTTTCCACATATCTGTCAGTACCGATCGGCAGCCGCTCAGGACGTGGCCCTTGCCCCACATGCCACCGCAACTCGGCGAGCTCCTCGTCGGTGACGTCGGCACGAACGTCCACCGACAGCACGAGTTCGTAGATGTCCCCCATCGGCACACCGTACCGTCGCGATGCCCTGAAAGATCATTCTGTGAGGATTTCCTACAGGTTTTTCATCCTTTCTCGCTCATGCTGAAGGGCCGGAGTTGTCATTGTGCGGCCGTGGTCTCCGAGACGGGGCCGGTCGCAAGGTGTCGGGCTCTCAGCAGTGGGACGACGGCGGCGAGCGTGGCCACGGTGGCCAAGGCCAGGCCGGGGAGCAGGGTCAGCGGCGCGGGTGTGGAGCCGCCGATCCCGGCGAGCCATTCGGCGGGTGTTTCCAGTAGGTCTCCCAGGCTGCCAGCCAGGCCGGTGAGTACGAACAACAAGCCGCCCACCCGGCCGAGCAACCGGTCGGGCGTGATCGCCTGACGGTGGCTGAGCAGGGCGATGGCGACGACGATCGTTCCAGTCAACGGGACGAATCTTCCGACTGCGTACCAAAGCCCCCCTTGGTCCGTGCCGGACAGTGCGAGCAGCAGGGTGAACGGCTGGCTCACCAGCACGGCCGACCAGGCCAGCCGGAAGGCGCCGAACCTTCGGCAGAGCAGCACGGCCAGCAGCGCCCCCAGCAAAGGCGCGCCGTAGAGCGGCACCATGACCGACCACTGGTAGAACTCCAGTGGTGCCTCTGTCGCCGCCGAGTCCAACGCCATGCTCAATGCCTCGTCCGTCGCCTCGTCGACGAGTTCTGCGAGCAGTGCCGACACGACCAGGTACAGGATGATCGCTCGCAGCACCGGGTGCTTCACAGTAAAGCGGATCCCCTCCGCCATCTCCCGACACAGGCCCACTCTGGGCGGCGGTGGCTCCTCGGCAGCGTCGACGCTGCGAAACAGCAACGCCGCCACGGCCATCGCCACGCCGACGACGACCAGAAACGCGAATGCGTCCTCATCCAGTAAGGACAGCACCGGCATCAGAGAAAGAAGGAGGATCTGCGGCAATACCGACAGCAAGGCGTTCGCCGGAACCAGGCGCTCACGCCCGACCAAGGACGGCAGGTAGGCGTCCTGGATGGCCGGTGCCACCACTGCCAGGGCGGTCATCACTGTCATTACCGCGATGATGTGCGGCCTGCTGGTCGCGCCTAGACCGTCGGCCACCGTGACAGAAGCCACCGCCACCGCTCCCAACAGGGCCATCATCACCATGATCGATCGGCGGCGCCGCACCCGGTCAATTAGCACCCCGAGTGGCAGTCCCAACAGGATGGACACGAGAGCCCCTGCGGCTTCGTTGAGGGTGATCACGTCAAGACGGTCTATCCGCGGCTCCGGTCCACTTCGCGGCAGGGTCGGCTCGGTGAGCATAAAGGAGGCGGTGAGAGCGGCGGCGGCGAGGCTGAAGATCAGGAACCGCCGCGATCGTAATGAGCCGGGGGAGGTCATCCGAATATCATTTCCATGATCGTCCTAGCATCGCAAACCGCCGGGAAGATCTGCTGAACGCGGCCACGATCGTGGCCGGTGCCTGGCGGTCATCGGCCCGTCTGTGTCCACCTGTTCTGCCAGATGCTGTAGAAGCGAACTACGCTTCCCTGGGCTTTATAGGCGGAGTGAGTGGTATCGCCGAGGGCGAAGTAGCGCAGGAGGGTGAAATTGGGTCTCGATGTAATGTCCAGCGGCGTGTCAGGCGCCTGAGAGATCCCCCATGGGGAGAAGCCTCTGTCGGCGAGTTCGGCGGTATCGACCCCGTCGCATCCACCGTGATCGGCGTAGCCCGTCCGTTGGACGTGATCAGCCAGCTATGTCAACGATGTCTGAATCCTGACCGTCTATCGGCGGCTGGGTTCTAGGGCGGATGCAGTACCAATGAGAGGGGGTGAACAGCTTGCGCACTCTTCGACTTCCCGGCCCGACCTGGGTAAACGCCATCAAGATCATCACGTGCATGCTCCGTGATCTCTGACATCAGCTGCCTGCAGTGGCATCGAGCTGCTTGCGACCTTCGAGGAGCGAAAAGCGAATGCCCAGGCCACTGAGGTGATCTCAGCAAGATCAATAGGGGCAGTTGCGATTCGATGCCTTCAAAGCGACGTCGGCAGACATGAATCGGGATGGATCGCGATGCCCCTGAAATAGGCGTGGAGCTTTCGGTAGAAGAGGTCTCACCACAAGCCGTCTTCAGTCCAGAAAGCCCCACGTGATCACCTATCGTGCCACGCTCGACGTCCCTCGGGAGCTGGTTTGCCACCTCTCCCTGCTCCTGGCGGCCGAGCGCCGCCGACTGGGCACCCGCGCGGGTTCTCGGGCGCTGACCTGCTTTGAGCAGGCGGTGATGGGGTTGCGCTGGTTTCGCGACCGCACCGACCGGGGCGCCCTCGGCCGTGACCACGGCGTCTCCCGCGCGACCGCCTACCGCTACATCGACGAGGTCATCGAGGTCCTGGCCGATCAGGCGCCCGACCTGCACCAGGCCTTGCGGCGCGCCGTCGATGAGGGCCTCACCCATCTGATCCTGGACGGCACCGTCATCGCCACCGACCGCTGCGCCGAGAAGACCATCAGCGTCAAAGGCGAACCCATCGACCTGTGGTACTCCGGAAAGGCCCGCCACCACGGCGGCAACATCCAGGCGCTGTCCGCGCCCTGCGGCCTGCCGCTGTGGGTCTCGGCCGTCGAACCCGGATCGGTGCACGACCTGACCGCCGCCCGCGCACACGTCCTGGGAGCGCTGTACAAAGCCGCCGCCGACGGCCTGCCCACCCTGGCCGATTCCGGCTACGACGGCGCCGGCATCGGCATCTTCACCCCGGTCAAACAACCCTCCGACGGCCGACCCCTCGACCTCGACACCCGTACCCGCAACGCGCTCCTGCGCGCCCTGCGCTGCCTGGGAGAACGCGGCTTCGCCCTGCTCACCCAACGCTGGCGCACCCTCCAGCGCATCACCGCCAGCCCCAGCAGAATCGGCGACATCATCAAAGCCGCGCTCGTTCTCACCCATTTCGAACACGGCTACCTGACATGAAAGTCGCTGAGATCACCTCACTGGGTGTTTTCGCTGGTCAGAAGAGTGCCCCCGGCATGATTCGAACATGCGACACCCGCTTTAGGAGAGCGCGCTTCATTCCGCCCGTTCAGCTGCTCTGACCTGCCTGAAAACGCTAGATCGACCGAGCGAATTTCATGATCATCCCACAGATGTCCCGCGTTTATTGAGGTCGAACTTAGGCTGCGAAATAAGTGGTCGGGGTGTGCTGCAGCTTCATCTGACGGTCGAACATTCCATTCTGAACCTGATCTTCTTGCTAGATCGTACGATTGCTGTATCTGCACAGCGTCTCCTGCGAGGCTCGGTGGCGTTAACAAAGCCCTGTGTGTCGTCGAGGGTCACGGCTATACCTGGTCATAAGGTGTCAGAACGGCGAACGAAAGCGAGCAGGGTCCTGTGGCGAATCCGTTCGATCGAGTTCGCTCACGCACAGCAAGCATGGTGTTCTCCACGAACGAGTCACCTGAGGAGTGCCCGGAGTGAGGACATGACGGCAGCGTCCGAAGCTATCGCGGACCAGGCGCCAACGCCTCGCTGGATCGCGCCGTCCCTACGTGAGAGTGAAGGTCGCGACCCGCTCGGCTTGCAGACGACGACCCAGGATCGCCTGATGCCGCTGCTCTTGCCGGGAATCTTGGAACTGTCGCGACGGGCGCGGTACTTCGCGTTCCACGCCTTCCTGCTGGATGAGTACAGACGCAGACGCCTACCGGCGGACAACAAGTCGCTGTCGATGTTCATCCTTCGTCGCGAGTGGGATCTCGGCCTGGCAGTGCAGCGCTGCCCGAACGACTGTGGCTCGAGCCCGGTAGGCGCGCGAAGGCTGAGCGACCTCGCACGGCGTTCGGGGCCCTTCGCTCGCGGGGAATCCGTCGAGAGCGGCTTCGGCGGTTACGGCCTGTACTACCGCTCACCGATGACCGAATTGGGGGTCGTAGCGCGAGCCGGGACGATGCTCGGCGAACAACCAATCCCGATTGACGTCCTGCGCGATACCGAACGGGCCCAACGACTTGCGGCGGAATTTCGGAGCGCTGTCGAAACCACCGAGTACTACCAGCGCGCCATGTGGACCAGCGACCCGCTACCAGCGGCGGTGGTTGACGAATACGCTGCGGTCGCTTGCCTGTGCCGGCTTCGTGAGCGACCGGGCGAGCGTAACGCTGTGCACGACGCCATCTTCGCCAGCGATCCACCTGCCGCCCCCGACAGCGCCAAGGCGGAACCAAGCGCCGGCGCCACGCCGGATGCCGGTGCCGTACAGCGACGGCGGAGCGTAGGGCATTACCTCAATCTCGTAGCCACCGATCCGAACGTGCCGTGGTCCGGCAGGGCATATCGGGACGCGTTATGGTCATATCCCCAGTCGCGTAGCGAAGGGCACGCTCTCGTCGCCGGTCAATGGGCGGCGCTGATCGCCAAGGACGTCTGGCAGGAACTTATCTGTTCGGTATGGTCGCAGTTCTGTCGCGCCGGGTTGACCCGCAGCCGCGAGGTCGGTCGGGGGCTCACCCACGCCGAGGTACGCGAAGTGGCCTCGAACATGGTTGAAGGTCCACCCGCGTGGGCTGTCGGCTACTCAACGGCTGAAGTTGCCGCTGCGCTCGATGCCGCGTCGTTGATTGTGACTGACCGGGACGGCGAGGGCGTGAACGTTGCCGCGGCGTCGCTAGACACGCTGCGGCGGCTGACCGCTGGACTCGACACCGCCACCTCCGCCGTCGTGGTGCTGCTCGAACTCGCCCGCCGTACGAACGGCCGCGCCGACCCAGGCTGGGTCAAGGCGTCCGGAGTGAGATCGGTGTGGCAACCGTCGATATCCGAGGTTCTGACTGGGGCGCGCGAGCATCTCGACCGTCAACCGTCCATCGGTGAGACGCTGTGGTGGCTCGTGTCGCGATTCATCATCCCGGTGCATGAACGCATCGCCTACTCCAAGCTGCCTGACTTCACCTTCCGTTTCCGCTGGGAGGAAGGGCTACTGCGGTTCTATGACCATGGCATCGAGCGGTTCCCGCTCGCCGCGATCCGCGCGGATGCGTTGCGCTGGCTTACCTGGGACCTTGGCCTATGGGAAGGTGACGAACCAGAGCAGTCGACGCTGACCGATCGGGGTATCGCCTTCGTTAACGAGGTGCTTCGATGACCGACCCGGTTGCCCCTTCGGTAGAACGAAGCCATCCGGTCGACGAACTGTTCACCGGCGCCGCGTCGGCGTTGTGGGCCACGACGTATAGCGTGGACCTTTCGTTATTCAACGAGTTTCTGCTGCCGCGGCTGGGAGAACCTCCACTTAACGTTGTCGTCCTGGCGGACCACCGCAGGCTTACCGCCAGCCTTGACCGCCTGCCCGCTGACGCCGTCGACGCCCTCGCCGCTGTGAACCGGCGCTGGCTGCTCCGCGGCGTACGGCCGAGTGGTCAGGCGTTCCATCCCAAGACATACCTTGCGGTGGCCGGGACCAGGGTGACGTTGCTGGTCGGCTCGGGAAACCTGTCGATGACCGGGCTCGACCGGGGCCGGGAGGTGTTCACCAGCTTCCGATCCGGAACGCCCATCGGCGACGCCGCCATCGCTTCTTGGCGAACGTGGGTGCGCCGCGTTGTCGGTCTCGTCGACGACACGGTCCTTGCCCAACGACTGCTCGATCTCGAGGCGCGGCTCGCGACCAAGCCGGCCGGTACGCCAGCAGTCGCATCACCCATGCTCCACAACCTGGACACCTCCCTCGCTGCCCAGCTCAAGACGATCCTCGCCGAACAGGCACCGTCGGGTATCGACGAGCTGCTGCTCAGCGCGCCGTATTACGACGATGATGCAGAGGCTGTCGGGCGCCTGCTTGCCGACCTGCGCCCTCGCCACGTTCGGATATTCCTGACAAGCGACACCAGCGTCAACGGCGACCGGCTCAAGGATCAGCTGTACGTCGGCGGTACCACCGCCGACGTACTCATGTACCAACCGGACGAGTTCGTGCACGCCAAACTCGTCGGGGCCATCGCTGGTTCCCAGGGATGGCTCCTGTCCGGATCAGCGAACCTGTCCCGAGCCGCGTTGACCCGCACCGTGGGACGGGGCGGCAACGTCGAGGTCGCCGTTCTCACCAAGCTCACCGCCGACGAGATCCGAGCGATTTTCACGCCACCAGAGACCACAGCCATTGGCGTCGACCTCGATCAACTCAAATCATGGTCGTTCCGGCCCGAACCAGAACAGGCAGCGCCTGCTGTACGTCTGATCTCCGCAGCCGCCGAGGACAGCGGACGGGTGAGGGTGGCCAGCGAACCAACCGCCGAGCCCGATTGGCTGCTTGATGACCTGACTCAGCGACAACCGCTCACCCTCGATCCCACCGGCAAGGCCGTTACCGCCGGTCCGCTGGCTGGGCGACTCGTCCGCTTGATCGATGCCGACGGTTCGATCCTGTCCAATCAGGTCGTCGTGGACAACACAAGCGCCCTTTCAGCCGCGCTCACCGACACGGCACGACCCGGCAACGACCTGCCGGACGGCCTTACCGCCGGTGACCTCGACACCCCACTCGGCCAGGTGCTGGCCTGGTTGCACCGCAACCTGGTGATGGAGGTCAGCGAGAAGGTGACGCCCGCCTCAGCCGGTAGTCTTGCCGCCGACGAGGAGACCGAGCAGAGCGGCGACGACCTGTGGGGACGCCTCGAACGCGAGCAACTCGGACGTGACCCACGCGCTAGCCGATACGGCCGAATGTGGAGTGACACCCTCGACGGCAGTGAACCAATCATCGAACTGCTCGATGCGCTGCGTGCTCGGACTCCATCCGAAGCCGCCACCGGACGAACTGGGCATTCACTTCTCGAGCGGCTCCTCGATGAGCCCATCGACGCCGAGGATGGGAAACGAGAAGCAGAGGAGGATGCGAAGCCACGGCGGTGGCAACTCGCCGCCCGCGTTCGGGTACGCGCCCGCAACCTCCTGCGGCGCTGGGCCGACGCGCAAACCGACCCACGTCTGGTGTGGGTTGAACCCCTCGCACCGGCCGGCAACTTCACAATGATCGTCGGCGCCTTGGCCAAGCTCAACCTCGCCGCCGCCCGGACCCCCGACCACGTTGCGTTGACCGAGGACGACCTCGATGACCTGTGGCTGCAATGGCTCGGCGTATTCGCGGGAGATGGTATCCACGCCGGCTGGCTGAACCAAGTCGATCAAAATACCCGAGCGAATGCCCAACGACGGTTACCCGCGTGGCTCCCGGAAGCAGCTGCGGCATTGAGTTGGCTGACCGTACGCCCAGGTCCTGCCCACCGGGAACGAATAGTGCAAGCGCAACCGCTCATCATCGCCGCGCTCAACCACGACCTGCTCGACCCGACGGACGAAACCGCCAGGTACCTCAGCACCATCACCGGACATATCGTCACTTGCACCGAAATCAATCAACAGCTCGTGGACGCCGCCACGTACATCGATGACGACCTCTGGTGCACCCGCACAGCGGCGGAACTGACCCTCGAAGACCTCACCCTCAAAGCGCCACCCGGCGCCGCGGCCATCGAGGTCCGCCTCGACGTGCAGGGCATCACGGATCCACTCTTCGACCCACGACTACCGCGCCTTCTCGCCGCGACGCGCCAATACCGGCGCTGCCGCGGCATCGTGGTCTACGCCACCGACGGTAGTTGGCGGCTCTCCATCATCGACGGTAAGAAAATCGCTGTTCTTCCCGGCCGTGGCCAGCGATTCATTGAGTCAACAGAACCAGTCAGCGACCATTTCCTCGATCAAATCAACATGGCCGTCGGTGTGCTGGCAGACCTGTTCGCATAGCTCCGTCGAGACCGAGACGAACGAACGCGAGCGTACCGTCGAGAAGTGGGTTGTTCGCTAACGGCCATGGACCGCGGTCGAGAGGATTGACGTTAGAGCGAACCTCGACCTTATCGCTGGGCCCAAGCCATTGACATGTAGGGTCGAGGACTGGCGCCGTGGCGTCTCCTCCGTGACAACGGTGACCAACTTCGAGATCTGGTGGATAGATGAACGCCCCCAGATCCGCCTCAGGCCCGCCGATCTCGGCTACCTTCGTGACGACTTCGACGACCGGGCCATCAAATTCCGCGGCCACGTGTGACACCCGCTGTAGGAGAGCGGTGGCTCTACTCTTGGCTTACCTAGTAGGACTTTGTTAGTTCGTCATGGTGGTCGCTGATGACAGGTGGGGCATCGGCCTGTCCAGGTGGCCAGTAACACCTGGAGCTGGTGGAGGATCTTGTAGAGGGTCAGGCCGCCCCAGCCGCTTTTGGGCTGGTCAACCGCAGTTCGGTGAGGAACAGGTGGGCGGCGCTGACCAGGGTGACGTGACGATGCCAGCCGGTGAAAGAGCGGCCCTCAAAGTGGGTCAGGCCCAGCCCAGTTTTGAGTTCGCGGTAGTCGTGCTCGATCCGCCAGCGGATCTTGGCCAGCCGGACCAGGTCCCGCAGCCGGATGTCGGCGGGCAGGGTGGACAGCCAGTAGTCGGTGGGCTCGCTCTCACCCGGTGGCCATTCGGCCAGCAGCCAGCACTCGGGCAGGTGCCCGTCATCGTGGCGGGGGATGTCGTGGTTGGCGGGCCGGACCCGTAGTGCGAGGAAGCGGGAGCGCATTTTCGCGGTCGGGTTGCCCATGGTGTGTTTGCTGCCGTGGCGCCAGGTGATCCGGTGCAGGCCGGCGCGTCCGGCGGCCAGGGCCAGCTCGCGCAGGCTGGAGGGTTTGGTGCGGTATTTGGCCACCGGGCGGCGCCCGTTGCCCGAATACGGCACGGTTTGCGGCACCACGCCGGCGGCATAGGCGCTGGTCGCGCCCTTGACCGCGACCACGTAGGCCACGGCGCGCTCGGTGAGGCCCAGCCGCAGCGCGGTCACGTCCCCATACCCGGCATCGGCCACCACCAGCGGCGGCACCTGACCCCAGGTGGCCAGCTCATCGAGCATGTCCAGGGCGAGCTGCCACTTGGTGCGGTGACGCACCCGGTCGGGGATGGCACACCGTCGGCGCCGGGCCGCGACCTGCTCGGCCTCGGTCTGGTCGCCGCTCAGCGCGTCGTCCCATTGCTCGGGTAAAAACAGCCGCCAGTCCAGTGCCGCTGAGCAGGTGTCGGTGACCGCGTGCACGCTGACCGCGACCTGGCAGTTGGTCACCTTGCCCGCCGTCCCGGTGTATTGCCGGGCCACTGCTGGTGAGGCGTCGCCGTCCTTGACGTGCCCGGTGTCGTCCAGCACCCACGCCTCGGGCGCCACCACCGTGATCGCCCGCTGCGCCAGGCGCCGCCGCACCGCGACATAATCCCAGGTTGAGGAGGTGATGAACTGCTGCAGCCGTTGGTGATCCACCTGCAGTCGCTCGGCCATCGGCACCATCGACTTGCGCCGGCCGTCCAGCATCAGCCCCCGCAGGTACAGCCCGCCGTTGGAGCGCTGCTCACGCCGGGCAAACGAGGTGAACACCTCGCCCGCGAAATCCTCAAGACGACCGCGCATATCAGCCAACTCAGCCGGAGTCACCCGAGAATGATGCCAAACAATCTCGAACTAACAAAGTCCTACTAGGTTGAACTGCGAGAACACTCTTTGTTGTCCACAGCGCTTACATGATCATCCCGTGCATGTCCCGCACCTGTGAGAGGGCTGCTACGCCTTCGACGGCAAAAACCGCACAGCGGCTCACCGTCCATTGCTTGGAAAGGGATGTTTCCGATTGGTGTACATGCAGATCGATGACCTGGAAAACTAGACAATTCCGGCTGCAGTCTCAATATCCTGCGTCGTCATAAGGATCGGAGTGGCGCTGCGCAGGCCGATGCCGGAAGGTACGTAGACAATCGGCTGAGACATATCAGTTTCCATAGAAACGAATATCTCAATCGCAGAACGGTCGACATCAATCAATCTCAGTGATCTACGGCCATACCTGTCTCGACGCTCTTCTTCCGGTTGAAGAGTCATTGGTAAGGCACGGGCTTCGTTTAGTGCTCCTAGTGCCTTTAATGCTCGCATGGAAACGGCATTCATTTGATCGACGATTTCTGGTGTTGGAAGTGTCAGTAGACTGGCGTGGCCATGACCAACGCTATTCCGAATGCGAACTAGATCACTGAGCTCCCGAGTGGATTTCTCTCTTTTTATAGCTTCAGCAATTGCGACAAAGATCCCATCGCAATGCGACTCATCGCGTAACCAGCCTGGTATCGCGCAAAACGCGGATTTCCAATCTCCGAAAGACATGCTGTTCAGGTTGCGGTACTCCTTACTCGATGAAACCTTGACTACGGCAGCAATGAGCTTCTCCCAATCCTCTCCGTAGGCTGCTTTCGCCCACGTAACTGACGCGTACCTTAAGATCCGTTCGACCTCGGTTGTGATGATCGAGAAAGACCCTGCCGCCTGTTCGAGGTCTTGGCTAAGTTTTAGACGGGAAACAGCTGCTCGGCCTTCATGAAGCGCTCCGGAGATGGTAAACATGGCTGGTTGGTAAATGCTAAACCCCAATAGCCGCAGAATGGCATGTGGAACCATACGGCTATCTGCGCTTTTAATGGCTACTTCATCATCTCCTAGCTCTTGGAGCATGCGCAGCAATGCAGGCCGGCCGAGTTCTAGCAGAAGATCTTCTGGCCTCGGATGCGAAGCGACGTAGTCTGCGACGGCCGACAAAGATGTCTTTTTCGTTAGCGGTTGTAGATGCCGAGATATCTCCCCTGCATCCCACTGCCCAAACAGCAGCCGCGCCAGACCCTCATAAAGTGATGGTGCTCCCACGTCAGCCAGTTCGAGCACACGCCCCGCATCGACCTGTGAGCGAGAGCCACGTGCAGTTGCATGAACGGGTCGCAGTAGCAGCAGGTGGGTGACGGCGGCGTTACCGCCTTCTTGATATCTTATGTCATTTTCATGATTCCGATCGTTGAGCTTTACTACTCGTTGCAGCTCAAGTCCAGAACCAGCAATTATGTTGAGGAAGTCTTGTAAGTCATTGGAGTTACGGGCATACCAAAATACGCCGATCTTTCCGAGGGGATGCAACAAGCGACGAGCCTCATCAGCCTGAGACTTTAGCGTAGCAACATAACGGTCATTATTGAACCGTGACCCACCGACTGATGTGCTATCTGCAGAATCTCCTCTGGAAGATAAAATAGGACTTGCTAGTACGGCGATTGGTGTGGCAGAGAGCGTCAAATTCCAAGGCCGCGCTAATGCGATATGGTTGGTGCTGTCATAGTATGGTGGATCCCATATGACAGCATCTGCACACTCTGATGGTAAGCCTGTAGACGAGGGGTCTGCCAACCTGCAATCAACTGGATTGCTTAACTGTATAGACGCTGGTCCTAGTTGCTTTATCATCTGCTCGAGTCCGCTTAACCACCATCGCCGAATAAGAGATGGGCCAGCCTCTGGGAACATCGCAGGAACAGACCAAATGGCTCGATTGAGTGGTGATGTAACGACCCCCCGCCGAGGTTCCCAGGTCGCCATGGTGCTTACTTTTAGAACATGTGAAGTTAAAAGCAGTGAAACACCTATGATGACAGTTTCTTTTTGCGAGCGGCTTAGATGACGATCAGCGAGTTGCTGCTCTAGTTCTGCTATGGCTGTGAGAGCGGCTGATATATATTTGCGCTGAGAAGGCAACAGCGCTTCTGCGGAAGTAATCTCTTTACCGGCGACCTCGCACCACACGGCATCAGGGTCGAGAATTGTTTCATAAGGCGATTTTTGCTCTATCTTTACCTTTGAAATTTCTGTGGTCCCGCTGGTTTCCGTCTTCCCCATTGCAGCTGGAGTCTCTGCTGGCGTGTTAGACCAGGAAAGCAGAGTGCTGTCAAGCTGGCTGCGTCCCTCAGCCAGGGGGAACAGCGTATTCGCGTAGGCAAGGCGCACTAATGGCGTTGTTGCCGCGCATCGCGGGCATAGGAGTTCGTTGCGGCGAACGTTGGGCTTGGCATCAGTGTCGTCTTCACCTGTTGTGATAACTATACGACAATCCTCCCCGGCGACGTGCAGCTGTACGACTGTCTTCGAATCGCGCCTACTCGGGTTTAACGAAGAGTGAGATAGTATTGGCTGCGAAAGGAGGGGAATAGACAATCCGCACGAAGTACATGACCAGCATCGAGCCCACACCTTCACAACTAAATTGTCTTGAGTTTTCCATTCCAGCTTCGTCTCAATAGACGCGATGATTTTCTCAACGGCAGCGCGCAGCTCTACGCTAAGTCCGCGCCATCCGCTTCCGCTCACCCGATGCGCCCTTTGGCGTTGACCGTCTTCGGCCCAGCGCCGAGCTTCTAATGCTGATGCATCTACAGTTAGCGAATTCATGTAGAGCAAACGACACATGAGGTGTGGTACGACATGTTCCTCGACGTTAGTTGAGGTACACCCAAGTGCCGATGCTGTAGCGGCCGCCGTTCCCACTCCGCCACAAAGAGCCACAACGTGGGGTGTGCCGGACCTTGACTTGCTCAAGTTAGTGAGCAGCGCTTCACGCACTGCATTTTGATCATGCTGCGTGATCGCAGTACGTAGGACGGCATCCTGATCTTCGGCAGAGGTGAGGGTGAATGCTACTGCAGCTGTGGCGTGAGCATGGGAGCGGATCCCGAACCAGGGGTGGAAAGATTGACTCGCTAGCGACCGAGAAGGCAAATCCAAAGTGAGAACGTCGGGTTCAAGCTCGTCGTCTAGCCGCTCTTCATAACTCATATAGACAGCATAAATGATTCGGGACAGCCTTCCCCGAATAAGGGTCCAACAGGGCCTCGACGAGTCGACCTTTGTCAATATTTGTCATGCAACAGGTGTGTTGTCTAGCTTAAATGCCTTAATCGCCCATTCTGGGCGAATAGTCGCGCAAGTGGCATTTTTGAGATATTTCTCACCATCTTTTCCGACGCTGGGCGTTTGTTGGGATCATGCGTTGTCTCCTGAGACGCGGTGGCGGCACAGATGGCCCCCTCTGCCTGGTCACCCGCGAAGCACAGGAAACCTCGGTAGCTGACCAGGCAGGACAAACTGGCTAACAGCCGGCCCGCTGCTCCGACGGGTTATTCCCGATCGACTACGAACAACGAATCTTGACTGGCTGAGCAGCCACCATGGCCAGACCAGGCGAGGCCATCGCCGCATAACAATGTCTCCGCAGTTCAGGGGATTGCCCGGTCTTTGAGCATGCGATTTTTCATTTCCTTGTACTGGTCAGGACCGGGCTCCGCCAAAAGGCTTCCAACGCCCGAACCTTGTCATCGTCACCGCCCATGTGGTGGGACTGCCTCCACCTCCGTTGGCGAGGTTGTGGCACCTCATAGGATGCGCGTCACTCGTTCTCGAAGCCGTAGTCCTCGAACTTCAGAGTGCGGGCATTCTCGGTTACCGTGCGGACTTTGTCGTCGGGGTAGCCCTCGGGGTGGGTAGCCTCAATTTCTACCTTGATGGTCAAGGCCGCGCCTGGTAGAGACTGGAGATGCTGCAACACCTCCTGCGCGACCTTCCCAAAGTCACGGCTGGCTCGCGACGGGTCCACGGGGAACTTTCCGAAGAAGCGATAGTTCTGTACTACCTTCACTTCCGGCTCTGGTTCGGGCTGTTCCTCGGCGCCATCCTGCTTGTCACCGGAGGTTCCCGAAGACTCCCCCGAGGGGGTATCGCCGGTCTCGTTCTCCGGCGTCGCCCGATCCCGATCTCGCTCAAGGTCTGCGAGTTCCCGTTCACGGCGGCGCTGCTTCTCAGCGACATCCGGCCGGACAATCAGGGTGCTGTCCGTGGGAATCCCGAACGTGTCCCCCGGAGGGATCGCCAGGCCGACATAGAGCCTGGACGCCTCGTCATACCCGTCGGCCAGCGCGAACGCCTGAGTTTCCCACAAGACCTGGTCCATCGCAGACTGCAAGGCGGCCTCCAGGACTGAGCGATCGCGCAGTCGATCGAGGTAGGGGTACTTGCGGTAGAAGTCCCAGAGAGTCCTGGTCTCAACGTGCCCCTTCTCCCAGACTGTCCGCAGCGGACCATCCAGGTGCATCCGAACGGGATAGGAACCGTACCGGCCCTGGTCCAGGAGCTCGTCCTTGCGGCGCAGCACCTCGTACACTCGTTTGCCCAGATTCGGCTCGCTGCCCTCGGCCTTGGTGGACGCGTCCACCTTGTACGGCCGGTTGGCCTCCTGCTGCTTGGGATACAGCACCCAGATGTACGCGGCGGAGACCCGCAGGTCCACGATGTGGTTAAAGTCCTTGCACTGGGCCTCGGCCATGTTCGCCTGCTGGGGGTTGAGGTTCAGCTCCTCAGGCCCCTTCCTGGCCACCACGTCCTTCCAAGCTAGGTAATACCGGACCGCGTCATCCAGCTCCGCCAGCCGCTTCTTGTCTGGGGCCAGAAACAGCAGTTGGTTGACGTTGACTCGCTGAGCGGAGCCACGCTGCCTGAGGCACTCCGCGACGAACTGCTGAGCCGCCGAGTCGGACTCGCGTTGGCCGTGCGCGTACCGCGGATGCAGCAGGATCAGCCGGACCTCTTCATAGTCGGGTACGGCGTTGCTGTCGAGGGGCGCGGCTTGCAACCTGATCGGGCTGGGGGTCGCTTCCTGGACCTTAAGCCGCTTGACTAGCTCCTCCCAGACCACTTCGGGTTCGTTGCGCAGTCGTTCGGCGTGGTCCTGTGCCTTCTTGGTGATGGAAGGCGCAGTGTTGTAGCGGTAACTACCCGACTCGGGGTAGAAGTAGGTTGCGCGCTGAGCCAGTAGATCCAGCGCGGATCCGAAGTTTCCCAGAGTGTCACCCGGTACGGCGGTGCCGAGCCACACGTACTGGCGCTCGATTCCCCGTGTCCGCTCCGCCGGCGCTGAAGGCGCAGACCCAAAGAAGATGGTCCGGGCGAGCCGCCTGGTAAGGGACCGGCCACCGAAGGTGCTCCGCATCTCATCGATCTGCACCGGTACCGAGGTGTCGCCGTCGACATCCGTCTTGACGATCATTCGCCAGGAGGGATCGCCGAGATAGCCCGTAATTTCGGCAGACACGCTGGCCACATCGAGCGGCAGCGAGCCCGGCATGATCAGTGGGTCAGCGTCGTTGGGTTTGCTCCACAGGGCGTGCACCACCCTGCTCATCACGCGCAGTACGCCACGGGTGAGCTGGAACCGGTCCAAGGCGGACCAGTCCTTGTAGAGCCGGTCGAACAGTTCTGGGTGAATCGGATAGCAGGCGGAGATTCGCCTCTCGTAGGCCACTTCGGAACAGTCACGAGGGAACTCTCCACCGTTGGCGCGGTAATAATCCACAAAGGCGCGGGCGATCACCGAGATATCGGCCCGGCTTTGTGCGTCCGGCTCCTCGAAGAGGCGGCGCCGCACGATCTCGAAGGTCTCGTCGGACGAGGCGGGTTGCCAATTGTAATCTGTGCGACCAACGATCCGCTGGAGCCGGATCAGCGCCTGTCGGCCATGCAGGCCTCCGACCTCGGTGTCGTTAACCCCCTGATCGTCTTCCTCGATCTCCTTGTGTGCCAGGTCCTCCGAGGCCGGGATCGAGATGACCAGGATCGCGCCGGGGACGCTCTTTACAGCGGCCGTCAGCGCCTGTGCGAACCCGAACTGCGTCTCGAACGTTCCACCGTCGAGATCGTCCTTGGCGAACAGTTCCCGCGCGTAGGCAACCCACTCGTCGATCAGGATTAGGCAGGGCGCGTGCTCGCTGATCAGCTCACGCAGCTTGGCACCGGGATTGGTACCCGCCTCGTCGTCGAGCCGCACCTGCTCATAGGCGGCCCGGCCGCCAAGCTGCCAGGCGAGCTGACCCCACAAGGTCCGGACTCGTACAGAGCCCTGCTCATCGTGGTAGCTGACGCCCGTCTTCGCGCTGATCTCGGTTCCGACCAGAGCGACCCGCTTGATCGGCTGCGGGGGGAGCTCGATCTCGCTCAGCAGGTCCTGAACTTCCTGCGGGAAGTCGGCCAGGGGGTGGCCCGAAGCCAGGTGGTGGAGGGCGAGCATCGAGTGGGTCTTACCGCCACCGAAGTTGGTCTGCAGGTTGATGACCGGTTCCGCGCTCGAATCGCCGGCGAACCGCTTGGCGGCGTTGATCAGCAAGTCCTTCAAGCCCACGGTGAGGTAGGTGCGCTGAAAGAAGGCGATGGGATTGGAGTAGTCGTCATCCCCCGTGCCCTCCGCCACCTCATAGAGGTCGGCCGCGAACTTGGCCATGACGAACTTGCCGGTGCGTACGTCTTCATGTGGCTGGATCACCTGCCGCCAGGGCTTGAGCGTGCGCCCAGCCAGCTCCGCGGCAACGCCAGGGAAGGCGTGGGTGTCCTTGACCGCCTTACGGGTCTCGGCCTCGTACTGTGCGCGGTCGTGGTCTCGACGCAGTTTCCGCACGACTGCCGCACGCTCGACGTCGTTGACCGCAGTCAGCAGGCGTTCGATCAGATCGAGCACATGGGTGGTGTCCTCGGCGCTGAAGGCTTGGTTATGCGCGAGCCGGTTGCGCTGGTCCCGAAGCAGGGAGGCGATGGACTGGTCGGCGCGGGAGAGTCGGTCCTTGAATCCGGCCCGCCACTCTTCAGTGATCATGTGGAGCTGCACCTGGGGGTCGTTCTTGGCGTAGACGTGGTTGGTACCGAACTCCGCCGCGTCCTGTGCTTCGAGGAGCTTCATCCAGTCAGCGCCAGGCGGTTGGGCGGCGGCAGACATCACCTCATCAATGAAAGGCTCCAGAGCCTCCGCCAACAGGTCGAACCCTTGCTGCACTCTCGCCTTGTTGCTGGTCGGAGCCAACGCTACCCCTCGCCTTCGTCCGCATCTATCCCAATGGTCCCAGAAGAAATCCCTTGAAAGTGACGTATCTCACGTATATGAGAACGTCGACTCTTCCGCAGGGGAGTCGCCAGCCTCCCCCACAGGGTTTCCACAGGTCGCTCCGCCTGAATTAGCCACTCAGCTCGGTGAAGTCGAACTGGCCTTGCACCGGCTTGGGCATCGTGGCCGCGAGCTTAAGAGAGGTGGAGTTGAGGTCGAACCAGGATTGGCCGAGCCCATTGAACAGGATCGCGTCCTGAGTCAGCCCTCGCTTCTCGCAGAGGCTGAACAGGAGATAGGCCAGTTCCTGCGCTGTGTCCAGATCCACTCGCTGCCGCGCAGCGGCCATCAGCCGTGCCGTTTCTGTACCGCCCACCTCGGCCAAGGTCTTCGCCATCCGGAGCACGACCTCCCACAGGCTGATCCGATCGTCGGCCACTGGATCCCAGTCACCAGACAGCTCCTCAAAGGGCAACAGCCGCGCGCGACCTGCCCGGGCCCGGAACACTCCACCGCGTTCAACCGCGGTTGTTGTGGTATTCATGGCGCGCGACAAAGTGTCGGCGGTGCCCGAGTCTGCGTCGTTCCAGCCGTACAGCATGAACCACTTCACGCAGAACCGAGTCTCCGCGTCGAAGTCATTCTCCTGCTCTGAGAGCACCTCGTCCAAGATCTGGTTGATCAGCTTAAGTGCGCTACGGACCGTCATCGGCGTGCCGTCCGCCTCGATGACCGCCGCGTACCGGGAGAATGCGGCCATGCCTGGCCCAATCGCCGCCTGCGCGAGGTCCACGGGTGCGATGGCCCCTTGCTGCAACTCATTGAGTGAAACCGGTAGCTCTTCCCTCAGCAGATCCAGGAAGGCCTTCCGACTAATTGTTCCCGCATCTTCCGGGCGGGGACGACACGCCAGGACGATTGACGAGGCAAGTGCATTGCTGTCGATGTGGCGGGTTCGCCCCGATCTCTCTGTTCTGATCGGCCATGTGCCGGTGACCATCCAACCAGAGCGGAGCATCCCTGTCAGCAGCGTCTCCCAGCCAGTGGAAGCGCTACCCTCAGCGTCCGATTCGCTTTGCTTAAAAGCATAGAAAACGCTAATCGGGAAGTCGTCGATATATCCACTGCGAATCCGTGAGAAGACTTCCTCGAAGCCGTTCTCGAAGAACGTTTCCGCTTCTTTTTTTCCACCATGGCGGAACTGTTCGGCCACCAGTTCTTCTGCTTTTGGGGTAAGCATCATGCCAAGAATATCCGGATATATGTCTCGAAGAGAAGATCTCAGCCAAACATAGAAGAAATCCGAAAGATCCGCATACCCTATATTGTCATAGTAGGGCGGATCCGTGCTAATAACGATGCCCCTGCCGTATGTGCGCGTAGAGGCATTCGCTTGGCGGACCGTCGCTGGTTTGCCAGCGGCGGGAATTCCCTTTATGGAATCACGCATGACTCGAAGGCAGCCATTCCATGATCCACCGAGTTCTGCAAATATTGCAATTTCGGGAAAATCCCATACGAATGGGATCGCTTGCCGCGCAAATAGATTCTTGGGGCGATCTTCTTGTGGATACCATACGGCTAGGGCACAGTTGTAATCAGCAAACTTACTAACTACAAAAGCCAAGTAGGTTGCAATTGCATCCGCATAGGCTTCGGCACCAGATCCGCCCTGTTCCAGAGGCTTCCCTTGGGGGAGGCCTGCCAAGAAGGCGTCCTTCCGCACCTGCTCATGGGCCTCACGGACTAGACCGCTGAAGGTAGTGAGCGCGAGGAGCTGACGGTTGGTGAACAGGTCAGCGTGGTGGGTCATACCATACCCCTGCACACGAAAACCGAGAGCCGCCTCCGGTAGTTCGGTGTCGGGCGCATCCTCTGGCTGCTCGACCTTCGCGGCTTCTTCGTGCGCCATACTGGGTGGCAGGTAAATGCGGCGGTGGTCGCCTTCAGCGGCGATGGCCATAAGCTGCTGGCCGATTCTGCGGGCCTTGCCCTCGGCTCGTACATAGGTCAAGGGTGCGACATCGCCGCAGCCGATGCAGATGGCGCCGGTCCGACGGATGGTTCCATCGTTGTCCTTGATGGGCGCCTTCTTGACATCGTGACCAATGCTGAAAGACACTTGTCCGTTTTGGACGAGGGGGACAACGTATGCTTCCTTGCCCTTCTTCTTGCCGAGCCACCAAGACTTGGTGAGCGGCATGCGGATGCCGCAAGCGGGATTAGGGCAGGTCACCGTGCGTGCCCAAATCCAGGCGATGGCGTTGGCTTCGCTGCCGTTATCCGACACGGCCTTCGGGTAGTGCTTTCCGATCTTTTTCTCTGCCTCGTCACGCATCCACTGGCCGTACCGGTAGACATCTTCGGCGAGTCCGGTCGCCTTGGGCCACTCGCCCATCTTCTCTTCGGCTGCGCCGGGGAAGACTGGCGGCTGGCCCGCCCACTTAGGAGGGATCTCAATCAAGGCCTTGTTGATGAGAACAGCTACAGGGTTGAGATCAGAAGCGTGAGATTCCAGGCCCAACCTCTGGGCTTCGAGAGGAATAGAGCCACCGCCAGCAAACGGGTCCAGGATTGCAGGCGGATTTCCGCCGGTGGACTTGAGAATCTCCTGGTATACCTCCTGCAACAGCGTCTGATCCATGGCGTTCTCCCAGACCACGAGCCGCTCGATCAGCCGGAATAGCCTCTGTCGTTCGGTTTCCTGTGCCTCCTCGGTCCGGAACTGGTCGGGGTGCGCAGAAGGATCATCAACGAGCTGTGCGAAAAGGACTGCCCGGCAAGTAGCCAACGGACGTTGGGCCCACCACTTGTGAACGCCAGACGGATTGCCCTTGTAGATGTAGTTTTCCCGCGCGGACTCCTTGTTGATGATCTCCAGTGGCAAGGAGACCTCGATCAGTTTGCGCTTGGGGGTGGCGGGCATACGTGGGCTCGGCTTTCGGCAGAAGTGCTGGTGCGAATGACACCGGAGCCGCTTCATGCTCCGGGGGTGGCCTTATAGATCAGGGTAGGCGCTGGCACCGACAACTTGCCACGTGTTCACGGGAGCCGTACCCGGTCAGTGCAACGGGCGATCACCTGGGAGACCCCCCCTTGGCCCACATCCTGTCCCAGTGGAAGACGAACTTGGTGACGTTGAAGTCGTCCGTGTTGGTCTCCGTGAACGGCTCGGTGAGGTATCGAACCTCGTCGTACTGCGGCCCTAGGTGTGACACCCGGACCAGCGCCAGCCTGTATCGCTCCCCAGTGTTCTTGGCATGCAGCACCTCGTTCCTGGTGATGGTGAAGTCGTCCGCGTCTGCGGTCCGACCCTTCACCTCCAAATTAAAGAGCTCCCCGCGGTCGGCGCTCCAGGAACGGAGGTCGAAACCCTTGTGGTTGGGCGGCATCTCCTCAGGGCTGCGGCCAAGGCTGCGTTCAGCAGCCATCACGGCTTCCACTGCTCGCCTTTCCACTGCCCTGATCGCTGCCTGGTCGCGGACCGCGGTGGCACGATCCACTTCAGTGGTCTCAAGTACCCGATTAAGCAACCCTTGGGGAAGGATCAGCGCACCCCCAGAGATCTGAGGAGGTCTCAGCCGGAGCTGCTCGTCCAGGTCCAGCTCGCGCAGGCGCCGGTCCAGACGTTCTTCCAGCTCCCGTGCGCGCCGCTGGGCGGTCTCCGGCCGCAGCCGCTGCCTACGGCCAATCTCTTCGCCATCCAAGAGTTCCAGGTAGCGTGCGTCCCAATAGTTGATCTCCTGGGTGAGTCGCTGGGTGACCTGCTGACGGGTGCGATATAGACGAGGCCGTACCCGAGCTGTAACTTCCCGGAGATATTCAGGGCCGGCGTGCTCCGTCGCCCACGCCAGAGCGGCCTCCTCGAAGCCGTTCGCCAGCCAGGGCTCGGTGATTAATTGGTTGACCAGCTTGGCCACTGTCTCTGCCTCAGCCGGAGTAGCGGGCTCGTAGTCCAGGTAGGGCGCAGGCCCACCGGGCGTGACCGTCCCATCGGGACGCAGTTCCACGAAGTCGAACCGCTTGTCGATGGTTCGAGGTCGTCGATGTCCATCGATCAACTGCTGTGTCAAGGCGACCAGTAAGCGAGGGATCTCACTGAGCTCGGCCCTGTCAATCAATACACTGCCTGCTCGAAGCGTATGGGCATGCCGCTCGGTGATCAGATTGACCACGCTGTCCACCAACGGGTGGCCTGGGGCGAGCAACGCCGCGTCCGGCCGTTCGGGAACCCGGAGCCGTGACCGGTCGAAGGTCACGCGGTTGTAGCGTCGCAGCACCGGAGCACCACGACCATTCAGCCGGTCATGCGCTCTGATTAGTGCAGGCACATTACTGATCTCGTAGCGTCCCTGCTCCTTCTCGGAGAGCCGCCCGCCCAGCTGCTGGAATGCCTCGCGGAAGAAGGACTCCACATAGTGTGGTTGCAGCCGCCGGGCTCGCGCCTCCTCCAACTGGATGCGAGTCTCGGCCACGTCTCGCTCGCCGAGCACCTCACGATGCAGCGCATGCGCGGCAAGCAACTCCTCTAGGCCTTCGCCCACGGTGTGGTCGATGATCTGGTCCAGGCGAGCCTTCACCTCCGGCTGGTCGCCGTACCGAATGGCTTCCAGCAGCAGTTGGCGCAGGGGTTGTTCCTCAAATGCTTCGCCCAGTACGTCGAAGACCCGTCCCCGGTAGGCCTCGCGCTGCTGTTCGATCTTCTCCAAGAGACGCTGGAAAACGGCCCCTTCCCGGGTACCTTCGGCCACCAGGTTCCACAGATGGCAGACCTCTTGCTGACCGATGCGATGGATCCGGCCGAACCGCTGCTCAATCCGGTTGGGGTTCCACGGCAGGTCGTAGTTGACCATCAGGTGCGCCGCTTGTAGGTTGAGGCCCTCGCCGGCGGCGTCAGTGGCGATCAACACACGCACGTCGCGGTCATGGGTGAAGAGCTCGCGAACGCGGCGGCGCGCTGTCCGGCTGACCCCGCCGTGGATGGCTTGGACGGCTTCCGCGTGGCCGAGGAGGCCCTGGATCCGGCCGACGAGGTAGGTGAGAGTATCGCGATGCTCCGTAAAGATGATGATCTTTCTGGGTAGACCATTGCTGTCGCGGATCTCTGCCTGGTTCTGAAGCAGCTGGTTCAGCTCCGCCCATTTGCGGTCCTCTCCGGAGCGGTGAACGCGGGTGGCCAGTTCTACCAGGTCGTCCAGGCTGTTAAGCTCCGCTTCCAGTTCTTCTACTGTTCGGGCGGCAGTGGACGCGTCCAGCACCTCTTCCTCCAGGGCTTCCAGTTCCTCCCCGTCGAGGTCATCCAGTCGCGCTTCGACGTCCGCATCATCACCGCGTAGCCCGCCCTGTCCGAAGACAGCGTCGAAAGAACGGCTGCCTCGCGGCTGAGAGCGGCCTGTCAGAAGTTCCTGCTTGCGCAGTTCCAACCGTCCCCGGCGGCGCTGAAGTGATCTGAGGATGGCCTCCGGGCTGGAGGCGAGTCGGCGTTGGAGCACCGTGAGGGCGAAGCCGACCGTATTGCCCCGTCGGGAATCTCCTGACTGCCTGAGGCGGTCAGCGCGGTTCATCTCCAGGCGGACATAGGCGGTGACGGCGTCGTACAATTCTTGTTCCAGCGGCGAGAGCGGATAGGGAACGGTGTACGCCCGTCGCTCAGGGAACAGTGGTTTGCCCTCGAAGGTCAGTAGTTCCTCCTTGAGCATCCGGCGTATGAGCCCGTCGTAGTCGACCTCGTGTGCCCCTTGCCGGTATCGGCCCTCGAACCGGTCGGCGTCCAGCAGCGCCAGAAAGAGTTGAAAGTCCTCCTCCTTGCCTGCGTGTGGGGTGGCCGTCATGAGCAGCAGGTGTCGGGCGCATTGTTCGAGGAGCTGTCCGAGTTGGTAACGCCGGGTCGTCTTGAGCTCCCCGCCATACCAGTGAGCCGCCATCCGATGGGCTTCATCGACCACGACCAGGTCCCAGTCTGTCTGTCTGACCGTTTCCTGGAGGTCCGTTGACCGGGACAACTGATCCATCCGGGCGATGAGCCGGGGGTGACGGTCTAACCCTCCAGCGCCGGACTCAGCCAGCCCTCGCGTGAACACTTCGAAGTGCAGGTCGAACTTCTCCAGCAGTTCGGCCTGCCATTGGTCAACCAGGGAGCCGGGGGCGACGATGAGGCATCGTTCCAGATCCCCGCGGAGCAGCAACTCCTTGATATAGAGGCCGGCCATGATGGTTTTGCCCGCGCCCGGGTCGTCCGCCAGTAGGAAACGAAGTGGGGATCGGGGCAGCAGCTCGCCGTATACGGCCCTGAGCTGATGCGGTAGAGGCTCCACCTCGGAGGTGGCGACCGCCAGCATAGGATCAAATAGCCCCGCCATCCTCAGACGCAGCGCCTCGGCAGCCAGCCGGAGCGCCTGCGGATCCCCATCGAAGGTATGGCTGATCAACGGGCTGGCTAGCCGGAGAGTAGTTTCGTGCTCCCGATAGAGGATGACCGTGTCATAGGCTCCGGAATCGTCCTTGTAGACCAGCTCAACTGCATTGCTGCCGCGCCAATCCGCTCGAATGATCGTTACAGCGAGGTCGGGCACGACGCCTGATATAAGCGAGCCGGGAGCTAATTGCTCCAGACGCACTCCCATGACGTTGTCCCCATCGTCCACAGGAAGCCCTCTTTCTTAACCTAGTCACGGTGCTCTCGCCAATCTCCACCATTCCTGCCCAATAGGGTCACGATGCGAAAGGAGGGCTCAGTCGGACGTCTCTTCGACTTGGAAACTCTGGACTTGAACCAGCCGCCACCGCCCCTGTCGGTATTCCAGATTGCCCTGAACCAGAACCTCCTTCCCTTCCCGGTGTGCTTCGATGGCCTGCGCATAGCGCTCTTGGTCAAGATCGATGTAGGCTCGTCGGCGCTTCCTGGTGGGCTCAGCTTCTGGTCCAATCAGCAGGACGGCTGTACCTGGACCGCTGATAGCTACCCGTTCCAGCTTGACAACCGTCCCACGGAAGAGCACCTCCTGCTCGCCGTACCGATGCCGGAGGAATTGGGCACCTGCCTGCAAGGCCTCGATCACCGGAGCGTCGAACTCCAGAGGCTCAGTAGGAAGGTCATGCTCCAGGGTCGTGGCCCATGCCACCCGAAGGCTGAATGGGATTCGCCCCTCCGAGGACAGCGCTACCAGTGATTCGCACAGGTTAGCGGTCAGTCCCCAAGTGGCGGCAGCATGCTCTTCGAAGACTGCGGGATCTCGCGAACCCTGCTGTAGGTAAGCCTGTGCCGCTTGCCAGGCCGCTGCGGTGCCCTCTTGTACAGCGGCCGACACTCGCCGGGGTTGGGGCATTCCACCTACCCTGCCATCGACTCCGAGCACCATTTGCTCGGGATCGGCCCCCGCAACGGGCACTTCGGCGGTCAGCACGTAACTGCCCGCGACTGGAACGACGAGCCGGATAGCACGGAGAAAGTCGTAGATGCGATCAGGTTTCCTAGAAGGCTCGACTGGCTTATGAGGCTCACCGGTCTGCACCAAGGTGGCGCGATAGACGGCGCTCAGAAAAAGATCCCGGAAACTCGCGTACGCTTTGATGCCCTCAGGTAGAGGGAGTGCTCCCGAAGGGAGGTTGGCGGGCTGGAGCCTGGCATAGTGGCGGTCGACCACTGCGGTGTTCATGTCGAGCAAGATTTGGTTGGCATCGCGTTCTTCGAAGATCTCCAAAGTCTCCAGCAGTTGGCGTACCAGCTTGTCGAAGTCGAGGAGTCGAGGGTTTCTGGGGACGACGACTTCGGCAGGCTCGCCGTCGATCGTCGTGCGCCAAACCTCGGTTCGGGGGAGTTCCTCTGTACGTTGCCAGCTGTGTGACCGGAGATAGATGCGGACCAGTTCCGGGCTGAGATTGGTTCCGGACAAGTCGGAATGCCGAGGAGAGGTCATAGTTCGAACACCCCCTCTTCGCTGCGCTGCATCCGCTCAGCGTGGTCAAACATGGTCAGTAGAGATTCTCTGCGAAGCAGGTGCTCCTTGTCCCGTTGCCAGATGACTGTCTTCTTGGACTCAGCCGCTAGGTCGCTGGAGGGCTTCCCGTGTAGGCACGTCCAGTAGGCAGCCTCCTTCAGGATGAGGCGCTCCTTGCTTACGTCGGCCCACTCTCCGACATTCTGCGGTGCGACCACTACCACCAGGAAGATGGGGTTGCCGAACGCATGGCACGGGTTGACGAGTTTGTCGTAGTACCTGGCCTTGATTCCGTGCTTCACCAGCGTTTCGGTGACATCCGCCTTCTGCGTGCACTTCACCTGGATCTGGAGCTTAGGCGTCAGCATGCTTCCCCGAGGGCCGGGATAGCCGATCTCAAGATCGACCAGGTAGAAGTCAGCGGCACTCGTATTTCGCACAGTGAGCCCTGCCGATTCGGCGATTGCCGTGACGAAGGCCTCGCCATAGCGCCCCAGATGTTGCTCCTGACTCAACACCATCCGCGCCGCTCTCCGCTTCACCCAAGTCCGGCAAAACGCGGCGGAAGGTCAGAGGCTCTATCTCCACCACGCGAATGCGGGGAGTCGCAGGTGATCCCCTGACTCGGAATCGTAATAGGCCTGTCGATCTTCAACAAGACTTTGCCAGGCCTGTACCTCTCCGAAACAGGGTCAGAACGCGCGGTCGAAGAGGTTGCGACCCGCCTCACTGTCCAGCGACGTCATGGTGAGGACCTTACCCAAGCGTTCCTCGAAGCAACTTCCGGTCACTCTCTGCTTCTCCGGGCCAACGTACTGCCGCCAGCGAGACGGGTGGCGTGGCCTGCCGGTGACAGTCCACACGTGACTTAGATCGTGTTGCTGCAAAGCCTCGAAGAGCCAAACCGTCTGCCCCTGGAGCGCGATGCGTACGTCGCCAGCCATGCCACCCATACCCCAAGCCAACAGAACCTCATCAGCCTGTCGCAGTGCCTCAGAGATCAACTCTCTGGCTTTCGCCGTTTCCTGCTGGCCTACGGCGGCCCGATTCAGCTCCGGGGCATCCTTGGTAGCGACGTTCAGCAGGTTCGCGATGACCAGCTTGGTGCAGCTTACTAGCGGGAGCGCTGATCGAACGTTGTGATATGTGATGGTCTTCTCTACCGGCCGAAGCGCGGGATTTAACAGAATGGCGCATAAGAGTCGCTCTTGGCCTGAGGTGATGGAGCTTGACTCACATCGGCCGGGTCGCTGCTTCCCCGGTATCACTCCGCTCCTTCCCACATGTCGTCTTGCGAAGTTTCCTAGAAGGCCTGATCAGGCAGGTCATGACACACAAAGCTCTGCGCAAGACACCGGGCAGTATCGCATGATTCAGAGATGGGGGACTTGGTCAGAGTCGAGCCCGGAGACTCAGACTCTGTTGTAAGCGAAGGCTCAAAGCAGGCCCGGACTCCTCATCGCGAGGGCTCCGCCGGGTCTGTTGCAGCCCGCTGAGCCGTTCAAGCAATGCTTCAGCGTTATGACACCCTTGGCCAGGGATCCGTTTCGTGATTCGGTGGCAAGTGGATCTGTACCGCAGGGCCGCCAGGCCCGAGGAACGGAAGCCACGCGGCAGCCTTACGGACAGATCATCCGGACTGTCGAAAACTCTCCTGCGCTAGAGATGCCACCTGCTGGCTCTTAGCGCGTGGGTGATGCTGGCCGCGACCGGCCGAAGAGCCGCAGCGCGGCCAGCGACCGCCCGACGCGCGGCGAGACGCCGCAGGCGGATCGCCTTTAAAGACGTATGGAAAGTTCTCATCCAATCCAGCCTTGGACTGGCTGAACTGGGCGAATGTGCGCCTGTGCTTGAGGTGGGGTCTCGGACGAGGCTTGACGCTTGAAGGCCGATGCCCGTGTGAGCGTCTTGGTCTTACTCTTCGTCGCCGGCCTTGAGGACGGTCCTGTCTGCGGGAAGCAGGCGGGTCTCTTTGTCTGGCTCGGTGATCACGAGGATGGGCACGCCTTCGGCTACGCCGAGTTGCTTGCGCTCGGGCTCGGTCGGCATGCGGGCTGTTACTTGGGTGCCTGGGGTTATCTGGACGGTGACGGCCTCGCCCGCGTCGCGGACTCGTGAGCCTCTGAGCTCGGTCACGATCAGTCCCTCTCCCCTGAGTACGGCCATGGCGCGGCGTACCGAGTCGCGGGAGATGCCGAACTCGGCGACATAGTCGCTCTCCGCAGGGAGTCGCTGTCCAGGGCGGAACTCCCCTTCTTCGATGCGTGCCCGGATCAAGTCGGCGAGCTGCTTGTAGACCGGACGGTCGGCGCTGGGGTCGATGACCATGGCACCGAAGCTATGTAGCAGCATACGAGCCCCCCATTGCGCCTACGTACGTATGTAGCTACATTCGACAAGACGTGACTACCTCTTGATGGGCTGGGCCTATGACGCTTCAGGAATTGGCGACCGAATACCCCAACTGGGTGATCTGGCGCGGGAAGAACTCAACCGGACCCGAGGGTTGGTACGCCACCCGACGGGGCGCCTCGTTGAGCGAGGAAGAGCTGAGTGCGGGCATGGCCGAGACGGTCAGCGGTGATAACGCCGCCGAACTCCTCGCCCAGTTGCACGAGCAGTGCGAGATCGGCTCCCGGTTCGCCCCTGCCACGTTCTCGGAGTGAGGCCATGGCCACCTCGCAATCGCTGCTTGCGCCCTACCACGGCATCCACCTGGCCGCGGCTCAGGCCGGTTGTGAGCAGGTGGCCTGGCAGGCGCCGCTTCCTCGTGTCGATCGGGTCCGGGTCCGGGAGCACACCTGCGAGTGCCGGACGGTCGTCTATGAACTGTGCGCGACCAGTGGCCTGGTCTTTGTCCGCAGGCACTACCGGAAGAGCGGCACGATCACGGTGTGGGAGAGTCCGTGGCTTCGGACGGCCGAGGGGATGAGCCTGTGGGACGCGATCCTGCGGGGCTTCGCCCGGTGAACACCTGCCCGGCGACGCCCTCGACGAGGGAGGAGGGAAACCATGTCCGGATGCTCTTCGACCATCTGCACATGGTGCCAGCGGATGACGGGCCGGTGATCGACGGGTGGCAGACGGAGATGAGCGGCCGGGGCGTCTTCTACGCGCGCCGCTCCCCTGAGCGGGCGCTGGCTCAGCATGAGGTGCTCGCCGGACTCACCCGCTACCTGGTAGCGCATACCTCCACGGAGCTCATCCGGTTGGCCGATGAACAGCGGCGCATCGAAGAACGGCTCAGCCGATGGTCGTTGCCGGTGGTGTGTTCGCACTGCGGGCGCGGTCCGGGAGGCACGCCGCTCATCGTGACGGTGGATGAGCCGTCCATCACGGCTGAACGGTGCGCGCGTAGCTACGACAACCAGGGTGGTTGCCCTCACGAGGATGTCGAGTGGACCTATCAGCGCCCTCTTCCGGACGGTGCCCGGTGCCAGGAGTGCGGGACCTGGTGGCGGCTGGATCTGATCCCGGCCGCGGTCGCGTTCTGGCTCAAGGCCCTGTTCGCCTGCATCTACTATGCGGGTCTACGGCCGGAGGAAGCAGCGGACCTTCGTCTGAAGAACTGCACCCTGCCCGAATCGGGATGGGGTCAGATCATCCTGGAGAGGGCACGGCCGCAGGCGAATAAGAGGTGGACTGACTCGGGGGAGACCCACGAATCGCGCAGCCTCAAGCACCGGGCGAAGAAGGAAACCAGAGAGATCCCCATCCCGTCTGTCCTGGTCGCCATCCTCCGTGAGCACATCGACGCTTACGGCACCGAGGACGACGGCCGGCTCTTCCGGACGACCAAGGGAGGTTCCTACTCCAGTTCCGCATGCTCCTACGTCTGGCAGGAAGCGCGAGCGCTCGTCTTCACCAATGAGCAGGTGAGGTCACCGCTCGCCGCCCGACCCTACGACCTGCGACACGCCGCCTTATCCCTCTGGCACAACGCGGGTGTACCGGCCACCGAGGTGGCCAAGCGAGCCGGGCACAGTGTGGAGGTCCTCCACCGGGTGTACGCCAAGTGTATGGAAGGGCAGCAGGAACGGATGAACGGGAAGATCAGTAGCGCTCTCGATGGGTGATCGACATAGATGCTCGTCTCGGGCCCCGGCACAAGCCGGGGCCTTCTTCATTGAGGGCTTCGTCAAGGTGCGGCAGGCGCCCCCGTGGGGATGGCCTAACGGCCTGCCGCACTCTCTGAAGGGATTGGTCAGTTGCCCTCGGGCGAGCCGAGTGGGGCCCCGGGGCCGTCGACCAGCTCGCAGTCGGCCACGGGCCCGGTGGAGACGCGCGCCCGGATGGCGGCGACCACCCCACCCTGATGCTCGGAGACGCTGAACTCCAGCACCGCGACCTGGTCGTCCTTGACGACCTTGGGGTCGATCGTGAAGCCTCGCCCCCAGTTCTCAGGTGGCGACGAGACGCTGAGGGAAGCCTCTTCCTTGGACAGGAAGTTCTGGCTGCGAGGCTGCGGGCTGCACTGCTTGCCCATAGGAACGTAGTCCACGATCGCATTGAGCCCCATGCCCTTCAGGTCTGCCTGCAGGCTTTTGGGGTTCTTGGCCTCGTTGATGGTGATGAGGATGGTGCCGTCGTCATTCTGGGAGACGGCGTAGGCCGCGCCGCCGCCCAGAGCCAGCGGGGCGGCGATCGCTACGGCAGCGGCGGCGGCCAGCACCGGGGCCAGGACGGCAGGGCGCAGCAGCCGCCGTTTCGGCTTGGCCGGCTGAGCGTCCTGATGAATCTCGGTCATCACGAACTCCTTGAGGTGTCGGTGCCGGTCCCGCGGGAGTTCGGGCTCCACCTGAAACGGCAGTAGCCGGGCCAGCTCTTCTCGCTCGCTTGCGTTCATCGGTACTCCTCCCTTGTGAACCGGACCGCGGTATCGCGGCCACCTCTTACCTGTCGTGACGGCCGGAGCGGTTCCCCTTCAGCCGCAAACTTCTCCAGTTTCCTTCGCGCCCGAGACAGCCGGGACCGGACCGTGCCCACCGAGATGCCGAGCGCCTCGGCCGCCTCGATGTAGCCGAGGCCCGTCCCGACGACCAACGCGAACACCTCCTGCTCCTGGCGGCGCAGCCTGCCGTAGACCCGCCGGACCGCAGCCAGTCGCTCGGCGTCGCCGATGCGCCCCACCACCTCGTCGGCGAGGTCCGGGACCTCCTCGCTTCTGGGCATCCGGGTCAGGGCGTCGTCGTATCGGCGAGCGGCCCGCCGGGTATTGCGCGCGACGTTGGTGGCGATGCCCAGCAACCACGGCCGTAGGGAGCCGCCATCGGCGTCGATGCGGTGCCGCAGCCGCCAGGCCTCCAGGAAGGTCAGGGATGTCACGTCCTCGGCGGTCGACCAGTTTCCCGTCAGTCGGAAGGCATGGCCGTACACCGATCGGGCGAACTCATCGAAGAGCTGCTCGAACGCCTCTGTATCCCCGTCACGTATCCGGGCACGTATCGACATATCCACACACAGGGACTGTCCACAGCGCTACCTGGGTTCCCAAAAGCACAAAGAAGTCCGGCGGTAGGGACGGTTACAACTTGCAGAACGAGCAGTGGGAAGTCCGCCGGTTCTTCGTCCGCGACCCGAATGGCCGCGTGGTCAACATCCTGGGGCGTCGATGACCACAAAGATCCGACAGCGGTATCAGCCGATGTGCGGCACAGCCCTGCCCGCCAGGAAGTGGCCAATCCGCAGCCGCATTGACCGGTCCACCGCCAGCGTCTCGACCTCCTCGCGTGGCACCCAGCGGACTTCGCGGGATTCATCGCTCGGTGTCGGCTCACCCTCGACGGCACGACCGGTGAGCACGATGGAGAACTCCTGACGAGCCTCGCCGTTGGAGGTGTAGAGGATGACATGCCGAGGGTCGGTATAGGTGCCGATCAGGCCGGTGATCTCACACCTGATCCCGGTCTCCTCCAGAGTCTCGCGGATCGCCGCCTCGGGCAGGGACTCGCCGAGGTCGATCGCACCACCGGGAACGGCCCAGTTGCCATTGTCGCTGCGGCGGATCATCAGGATCTCGCCCGCCTCGTTGGTGACCACGACGTTCACCGAGGGAACCAGGCTGTTGGGCCTGGGCGCGGCGGGGTCATCGTAGAAGTCGATCCGGCGGCCCATGCTCGGGACTCTACCGGCGTCGTACCGGCGCGGATGTTTTGAAGCCGCTTAGGTAGGTCGAGGCTTTCTTCATGGGTAGTCATCCTTGGAAGTGCAGTGCGAGCGTGACGAACCTGTACCCGTTCAGTGCTGCAAAAACGAGGTAGGCGATCCAAGTCACCCTGTGCCGCCGCAGAATCAGAAGCACCATTGTGGCGATGTACAAGCCAAACCCTGAGAAGAGGAGGGCGAAGAGCACCGAGTCCGGATCGCTGAACTCGGGCATTTCTGGATCCCAGTCGTAACTAGTCGGTATGAAGCTGAGGAGCATCGCAAACAGCGCAAGGATGGAGAGACCCGTACTCATCAGAGCCACCGCAGCCTTTCGGTACCCAGGGCCGGATGCGCCGAAGTTGGCCTGCATCTCTGGGGCTTCGCTGCTCATGGCAGAGCCTCTCTGCGTCTCACCGGGTGTTCGGTAGCTCTCTGGGAGATCATTCATCGGCGGCGCGCAGGATGTCCATCGCGTGGATCACGTCGGTGACCACGTGGTCCGGGGGGCGCCCATGACCGGCCCGGGTTCCGCGGTCGATCCAGACCGTTCGCAGGCCGGCCGCGTGTCCTCCGCCGATGTCCGCGACGGGGTGGTCGCCGACCATCCAGCCCCCGCCGGTGAAACTCATACCGCATCGCTTGGCGGCGATCTCGAACAGGCCGACGTCGGGTTTGCGGATGCCCTCGACGCCCGAGAGTGCGTAGCCGTCGACGGCATCGGCCAGGCCCGTCCGCTGGATCTTGCCGAGCTGGTTGTCCGCTGTCCCGTTGGTGACGATCCCGACCCGCCATCCGGACGCGCGTAGCTCTGCCAGTGCGGCGATGACCTCGGGACGACACTCGACAAGATGCGGCATCCGACGGCGATACGCGGCCCACAGCTCCGCTGCCGGAACCGACAGCTTGAACCGCTCGCAGACCTTGGTGAAGAACAGCTCGCGGTGGGGAAGGCCGTTACGGTCCAGCTTGACCAGATAGTCGACGGCCCTCCGGCCGAGTCGACGCTCCTCGGCGAACTCCTCCGCCCATAGCAGGAAGGCGGCGTCCAGGTCGATGAGCGTGTTGTCCAAGTCGAAGAGCGCCAATCGCTGCACGATGCCCGATCCTAGGCGGGGCCGGCTTCGCTTTACAGACCCGTGCTCCGGCCGGCGGCCGGGTGCTGTGGGATCGGTGGCCGCGGCCTACTCAGAGGAGAGACGACCTGCGGAAACGCTCCGAGATCCATCCCACGCATATCCCACAGCCGCTGACATACGACTGCCCACGGTGGCACACGGCTGCGCAGAGCCGGATGGAGGGAAGACGTGAACGCCCAGGTCAAGGACATGATCGCTGGTCAAGAGAGTGCCCCCGGCATGATTCGAACATGCGACACCCGCTTTAGGAGAGCGGTGCTCTATCCCCTGAGCTACGGAGGCAAGGGGCCAGATCTAAGAGTAGCGAAAATGACGAGTGGATGCGCGGGCGGAGGGTGGGTGGCTGCCGAACGATAGGTCAGCACTTCACTGAGCAGCGGTAAAGGGGAGACAAGTAGGCGAGGATCCCAGGTCAAGGATGGCTATCGTCACCACCCGTGAACGAACGGCGACGGAAGCGGATTCGGGGGCGTCGCGCGCTGCGGCCTCTGGTGCTGTGTGGGGCGATGCTGGCGCCTGCGCTTCTGGCAGGTGGCCTTCTGGCGGCTGAGCTCGGCGGATACGACGAGGGCATGCGGGAGGCCGCTGCCATGGAGAGGCCCGCCGGGAACGTCGTACGGCCGGCGATACTGGAGCCGGCCTTGGATACGGCTTTCGAGCCGAGATGGGTGCCTCCCCCCTCCTCCGGCCGGACGTACGAGATCGTCGCGTCGCGAGGCGGGATGGACGTGCGCCGCTCCACGGCGGACGCCGTCCCCCTTGACGTCCCCGGCATCGTGCGGAAGGCCATGCCCCGGCTGCCTGGGATGCGAACGCACGGCGCGCGGGCGAGGACGCCCGGACCGCCCGGGACGGGGACGCATACCTCCGGGGTGCGGGCGCGGACGTCCAGGCAGCTCGGAATGCGGGCGCGGGCGCCCAAGCTGTCTGAGATCCCCCGGGTGAGTCAGATGTCACCGAAGCATCTGCGAGTGCTGACGTTCACCTGTCCGAAGGAATGGCAGGAGACCTGGTTGTGGAAGGTCTGCCGGGATCGGGGGGGGAGGGAAAGCTGAGGATCGGATCGCCAAATGGGGTGTTCGACGCATATCGGCTGGGGGGAGTCTGGCTCGGAGACTCAGCGAGCTGTAGTAGCGTGCGTGCCTGACCCAGGTCACGAGTTCGCAAACGGAGGGGTCGAACGTGCCACCTCGTCGATCAGCGGGTCTGATCGCCGTTGTCGCGACCATGACTACCCTCTTGCCGGGGGCCGCTGCCGCAGAGCGGGCGCCGATGGAAGTCAGGTCCGTCGCCGCCCCCGAGTCCGTGAGACTCGCGGAGCTCCGTCGTGACCCCGTGAACCTCACCGAACTGCGCCGTGAGGCGGAGAAGGCGTCCAAGGATCTTGAGGGCGCGACCAAGGCGCTGGAGCAGCGGCGGGCCAAGATCCAGGCCTCGCAGAAGCAGCTCACCGCGAAGCTGCGCGAACTGCAGGTCGCCGACAGAGCCTTCGCCCTGGTACGGCAGCCGCTGTCGGACATCGCCGGGCGGCTCTACCAGCAGTCCACGGGTAGTGACCTGGCCGGCCTCCTGTCCGGTAATGCCGACGTGTCGACCCTGCGGGCCATGTCCGACGTCTCCCAGCTCGTGGCCGAGCGGGAGCGGTTCCTCGAGGACAGCGGCAAGCTGCATGCCGAACGTGAGCGGCTGGCCGCCGAGGCACAGGAGCTGCGGGCGGGCACCCTCCTGTCGGAGGCGCAGATGGGCGCCGAGATCCAGACGCTCAGGGTGCGGTCGGAGAAGGTGGTGAAATCGCTGTCGCAGGCTCTGGTGAAGCTGGGGGTGAAGGTCGACAAGGGCGGGCAGCCCGCGGCGGGCTGCGCCCCGACCAAGGCGATGTCGGCGAACGAGTTCGCCAACGGACTGATCCCGAAGGCCTACCTGTGCCCGCTCCAGCAGCGAGGCAAAGAGCTGCGGGGAGACGCGGCTCTCGCGTTCATCAGCCTCAACGAGGCCTACAAGAGACAGTTCGGCACCGCCATGTGCGTAACCGACAGCTACCGGAACCTGGCCGAGCAGCAGTCGGTCTACTACCGCCGTCCCGGTTTCGCCGCCATCCCGGGTCGGAGCAACCACGGACTGGGGCTCGCCGTCGACCTTTGCGGTGGTGTGGAGCGGTTCCGGTCACCCCAGTTCAACTGGCTGGAGACCAACTCCAAGAAGTTCGGCTGGTTCCATCCCCAGTGGGCCTACGTCAGCCCGTTCGAGCCCTGGCACTGGGAGTATGACCCGAAGCTGGGCTCCTTGCTGTAGACCGCCGTCTCACGGGGCGGCCCGGCGGCCGGAAGACCGGTGCCGCTGCCGGTCAGCCCCCGCGGGGGTTGATCGTGATCGACAGGTGTCCGCCCGCCTGAGCCGAGGCGAGTTTGACGGCCTGGTCGGAAGTGGTGGCCAGCACGATGAGCGCGCCCCTGTCCTGCTCCCCGTCCGGGGTGGTGAGGACGGTGACGTCTTCGGCCACGGTCCGGGCGGGAGCGGCGTCCTCCCAGGTTGAGGAGGCGGCGAGAACGTCCACGACATCGCCGGGGGAGAGCAGCCGTGCGGTCTCCGGATCGGCGACGCGGACCGGGGTGGCGACTGTTCCCGGACCATGGGCGGCGAGCAGGCTGGGGCCGAGCAGCCGGGTGTCCGTCAGCGGCTCCCCTCGGCGCATGGGGCCGGTCAGCACCCTTCCGGTGACCGGTGTGCCGGGCCGTACGGCCCCGTCGGGCACCGTGTCGGGTCGCAGGGCGACCGCCTTCATGTCGGCGGCGTCCAGCGTGCCGCTGGGGAGGTCGCGGGCCGCGGCGAGAACGGTGACCGACGCGGTGTCCGGCCGCAGGCCGATGAGGGCGCACACCGTCGCCAGGGCGGCGGCGACGGCGGCGAGGACGCGATGGCGGCGGCCGAGAAAACGGCGGAAGGCGCGCATGACTGACTCCATCGGGGAGAGCCGGGCCGGCGCGGAGCCCGTGACGGGGTGCTTCGCCGTACGGCGGAGCGGTGGAGGTGCTGTTCGGGGAAGACGAAAAGGAGCTTGAGGCCGTTCAGGGCGGTGTCGCGGGCGCGAGGGGCTACGTGGGAGGACGGCTGGAGCCGTTCAGGGTGGTGTGTCGTAGGCGTGGGGAAGGTGCTATTCGGGGAGGTCGAAGGGGAGCTTGAGGCCGTCCAGGGCGTTGCCGCAGGCGCAGGTGCGCTCCTCGGGCAGGGCGGTGACGACGTCGGTGACGAGGGAGCGCATACGGGCGATGTTGGTGCCGAAGAAGGCGAGGACCTCCTCGTGGGTGACCCCCTCGCCGGCCTCGACTCCGGCGTCGTGGTCGGTGACCAGCGAGAGCGAGGTGTAGCAGAGGGCCAGCTCGCGGGCGAGGACGGCCTCGGGGAAACCGGTCATGCCGACGATCGACCAGCCGTTGGCGGTGAACCAGCGGGACTCGGCGCGGGTGGAGAAGCGGGGACCTTCGATGACCACCAGGGTGCCGCCGTCGACGAGCTCCCACTGGGAGGACCGGGCGGTGGAGGCGGCCGCCGCGCGGCCGGTGGGGCAGTAGGGGTCGGCGAAGGCGACGTGCACGACACCGCCGTTGTCGTAGTAGGTCTGCACCCGGCCGGAGGTGCGGTCGACGAACTGGTCGGGGACGACCAGGGTGCCGGGGCCGATCTCGGGGCGGAGCGAGCCGACGGCGCTGGGGGCCAGCACCTGGCGGACGCCGAGGGAGCGCAGGGCCCACAGGTTGGCGCGATAGGGGATGCGGTGGGGTGAGAAGCGGTGGTCGCGGCCGTGCCGGGGGAGGAACGCCACCGAACGCGACCCGATCCTGCCGACGGTGACGACGTCGCTGGGCAGGCCGTACGGAGTGGTGACCTCGACCTCCGTGGCGTCGTCGAGCAGGGAGTAGAAGCCCGAGCCGCCGATGACCCCGATGTCTGCGCGAGTGACCATGGCGCAGAGATTAGCGCCACAGTCGGCCGTGTGGAGAGGTCGGGGCCGTCCTGTGGACAACACGGTCCAACGCGGCCCCGCCCTGTGGACAACCGCACCGGGTCCGCGGGCCTGCGGCGGGAACCGCCCCAGGCCAGATGGCCTCAGGAGGCCGCGGCCGCCGGGCTGCTCGTGCTCTTCGACGGCTTCGAGGCCGCGGACTCCGTCGACGAGCCGGAGGACGACGACCCGGAGGACGAGTCGGAGCCCGACGAGGACGCGGTCGAGGTCGCGCTGGTGCTGCCGGAGCTCACCGTGCTGGTGGAGGAGGAACGGCTGTCGGTGCGGTAGAAGCCCGAGCCCTTGAAGACGATGCCGACCGCGGAGAACACCTTGCGGAGGCTGCCGGCGCACTTCGGACACTCGGTGAGCGCATCGTCGGAGAACTTCTGGACGATGTCGAACTCGTTGCCGCATTCACTACAGGCGTACTGGTAGGTGGGCACGCGCTCCTCCTCGTTGATCCGCGCCGATTGGCACTCTAGTGACGCGACTGCTAATGGTACGCAGCCGACAGGCATAAACGCGAGTCGGAGCCGTCGCATTCCATCCGGCTCAGGTGCCCCGCTCGCCGAACCAGCCGGCGAGTTTGCCCCTGCGGCTGATCGCCCGTATCCGTCTTTCGACCGGATCCCTGCAGGCCGCAGTGGTCACGACCAGGAGCTGGTCGTCGATTCTGATCCTGGTGGAGTCGGTGGGCACGAACGTCCGGCCGTCCCTGACGATCAGCGTTACCTGGGCGTCGGAGGGCAGTCGCAGCTCGAAGATCTCCACGCCCTGCAGCTTGGAGGTCGGCGGCACCCTGATCTGCAGCAGGTCGGCGTTGAGCTCCTCCAGCGGCGCCGACTCCACCTCCAGGTCGCGGGCCTCGTCGGGAGTGGAGAGCCCGAGCAGCGTCGCCACGAAGGGCAGCGTCGGCCCTTGCAGCAGGGTGTAGACGCCGACGATGACGAAGACCTCGTTGAACACGAGTTTGGCGGTGTGGTCGGCGACCGAGGTCGCGGCCCAGGGGATGGTGGCGAGCACGATGGGCACCGCCCCGCGCAGCCCCGCCCAGGACAGGAACGCCTGCTCCTGCCAGCGGAGGCGGTCGACCCTCGCCAGCCGTACCAGGAACCCCGAGACGACGATCGACAGCGGCCGGGCCACCAGGACCAGGATCAGTCCGGCCACCAGGCCCGGGACGATCGCCGACGGCATCTCCGACGGGCTGGCCAGGATGCCGAGCATGACGAACAGGCCGATCTGGGCCAGCCAGGCCACGCCCTCGGCGAATCCCCGGGTGGCACTCCGGTGCGGCATCCGGGAGTTGCCCATCACCAGGGCGGTCAGGTAGACCGCGAGGAAGCCGCTGCCGTGCAGGAGCACGGCTCCGGCGTAGGCGGTGAACGCCAGCGCGAGCACCGCGATCGGGTAGAGGCCGGAGACCGGCAGCGCGATGCGGCGCAGCGCGTAGACGCCCAGCGGCCCGACGGCCAGGCCGACGACCGCGCCCACCACCAGCTCGAAGAGGACCAGCAGCAGCGCGTGCCCCAGGGTGGGCGAGGCGGCGGCGCTCAGCAGCATCACGGCGATGACGGTGGGGGCGTCGTTGAGACCGGACTCGGCCTCCAGGATGCCCGCCAGGCGCGGAGGCAGGGGGAGGCGGCGCAGGACGGAGAAGACGGCCGCGGCGTCGGTGGAGGCGAGGATCGCGCCGAGCAGCAGGGAGGTCCGCCAGTCCATGTCAAGCAGGACGTACACCGGCACCGCGACGGCTGCGATGCTCACCCCGACGCCGACGGTGGCCAGCACCAGCGCGGTCGGGACCGAGCGTCTGACGTGGTTCCAGTTGGTGGTCAGGCCGCCCTCGGCGAGGATGATCGCCAGCGCGATCAGTCCCACCTGCTGGGCGAGCTCAGGGTTCTCGAACTGGACCCCGAAGCCGGATTCGCCGATGACCAGGCCGAAGCCCAGGAAGATGAGGAGGCTCGGCAGCCCGCTCCGATGGGCGACCCGCACCGCCAGGATGGCCGCGATGACGATCGCGGCCCCCAGAAGCAGCCAGACATCCCATCCCATCTGGCCCCCTCTCTAACTCCGGGGACCATTGTGTCGCATTCGGCCAGTCGTCAAGAACGTCCGGCGACGACGCGGACGATCCCGCTCGGCAGGGCCGCGTAACGGACCGGCAGGTCATGGGGTTCGGCGGGAACGCCTTCCCGCAACTCGCCCTCGTGCAGCAGGGCGACCGTCGGCACGTTCGGGCCGACCCGTGCCAGCGCCCGGTCGTAGGAGCCGCCGCCGCGGCCGAGCCGTACGCCGGTGGACCGGTCGACCGCCAGTGCGGGCACGATGACCAGGGCCGCGGTCCTGATCGCGTCGACGCCGCGCCGGGTGTCCACCGGCTCCATGATCCCGAAGCGGCCCGGTGCGAGGGTGTCGGGTCCGTCGTAGACCGCCCAGTCGAGATCATTGTCGTCGCGGAGCACCGGGAGGATCACGGTGGCGCCGTGTTTCCAGAGCGCGAAGACGAGTCCGTGGGTCTCAGGCTCGGTGCCGGTCGACCAGTAGCACGCGACGAGCCCGGCCATCTGGACCCAGGGCCGGTCCAGCAGCGACTCCCTCGTCCGCACGGAAGCCGAGTGCCGCTCGTTTTCCGGGAGCGAGGCGCGCACGGCCTCGATCTCGGCACGCAGCTTCAGCTTGTCCACAGGTCCCTCCACTATTGTTTCAGTTATGGCCGACTTCCATCCTGTGACCAAAGCTGTCGTTCCCGCCGCGGGGTTGGGCACCCGATTCCTTCCGGCGACCAAGGCCACTCCCAAGGAGATGCTGCCGATCGTCGACAAGCCCGCGATCCAGTATGTCGTCGAGGAGGCCGTCTCCGCCGGTCTGCTCGACGTCCTGATGGTCACCGGAAAGAACAAGCGTTCCATCGAGGACCACTTCGACCGGGCGATCGAGCTTGAGGACGTCCTGGAGGCCAAGGGGGACGACGAGCGGCTCTCCCAGGTGCGCGAGCCCGCCGACCTGGCGACCCTGCACTACGTGCGGCAGGGTGAGCCGCGCGGGCTCGGCCACGCCGTGCTCTGCGCCAAGCAGCACGTGGGCGACCACCCGTTCGCCTGCCTGCTCGGCGACGACCTGATCGACTACCGCGACGAGCTCCTCAAGCGCATGATCGAGGTCCGTCGCACCCACGGCGGCAGCGTCATCGCGCTGATGGAGGTGCCCAAGGAGCAGGTCTCCCTGTACGGCTGCGCCGCGATCGAGCCCACCGCCGAGGACGACGTGGTCCGGGTGACCGATCTGGTGGAGAAGCCCTCCGCCGAGGACGCCCCGTCCAACTGGGCCATCATCGGCCGCTACGTGATCGACCCGGCCGTGTTCGAGGTCCTGGAGAACACCCCGCCGGGCCGCGGCAACGAGATCCAGCTGACCGACGCGCTGCGCACCCTGGCCGGCCGCGGCGGCGACGAGGGCGGGCCGGTCCACGGCGTGCTGTTCCGCGGTCGCCGCTACGACACCGGCAACAAGCTCGACTACCTGCGCACGGTGGTGCAGTTCGCGGCGGACCGTCCGGACCTGGCGCCGGAGTTCATGCCCTGGCTGAAGGAATTCCTGGCCTCGCGATGAGCGCTACGAGCCCGATGCGATCGGTCGACGAGCACCTGGCGGACATCCTGCGCACCGTCCGGGTGCTCGCCCCGCTGGAGCTCGACGTGGAGCACGCGCTGGGCACCACCCTGGCCGAGGAGATCGTCTCCCCGGTCGCGCTGCCGCCGTTCGACAACTCGGCCATGGACGGCTACGCCGTACGGGCCCAGGACGTCGGCCGGGTCCCGGTGACGCTCCCGGTGGTCGGCGACATCGCGGCCGGCGGCGGGGGGCGGCTCACCGTCGGCCCCGGCACGGTCGCGCGGATCATGACCGGCGCCCCGATGCCCGAGGGCGCCGACGCCGTGGTCCCGGTCGAGTGGACCGACGGCGGCACGGAGCAGGTCACGATCGAGCGATCGGCACCGGAGGGCAACGCGATCCGCCGGGCCGGCGAGGACGTGGTCCCCGGTGAGGTCGTGCTGCCGGCGGGCACCCTGATCGGACCGGCGCAGCTGGGCGTCCTGGCCGGTGCCGGCCGCCGCCGGGTGCTGGTGCGGCCCCGGCCGAGAGTCGTGGTGATCTCCACCGGAGCCGAGCTGGCCGAGCCGGGCACGCCCCTGGCCCCCGGCCAGATCTGGGAGTCCAACAGCTACACCCTGGTCGCCGCCGTCCGCGAGGCCGGGAGCGAGGGATACCGGGCCGGAGTCGTGGCCGACGACGCCCGGCTCTTCCTCGACCAGCTCGACGCCCAGCTCCTGCGGGCCGATGTCGTGATCACCAGCGGTGGCGTCTCGATGGGCGCCTACGAACCGGTCAAGGAGGCGCTCGCCCCGCTCGGCACGGTCCGTTTCGACCGCGTCGCCATGCAGCCGGGCATGCCCCAGGGATTCGGCGTGGTGGGTGAGGACCAGATCCCGGTCTTCGCGCTGCCGGGCAACCCGGTGTCGTCCTTCGTGTCGTTCATGGTGTTCGTCCGGCCGGCGCTGCGGAAGATGCGCGGCCTGCCCGCCGGCCCCACCCCGACCGTGCGGGCCGTGACCGCCGCACCGCTCCGCTCGCCCGGAGGCAGGCGGTCCTACCTGCGGGCGATACTGGCCGACGACGGTTCGGTGGCCCCCGTGCGCGGCCAGGGCTCGCACCAACTCGCCGCCCTGGCCTCGGCCAACGCCCTGATCGTGGTGCCCGAAGACGTCACCGAGCTGCCGGAGGGCGCGACCGTGGAGGTCATCCGGCTGTGAGCGGCGGACAAGCCGGGACCGTGCATTCCGAGGACATGGGGGCCGTATGAGTGGGTTCACGCACATCGACGAGACCGGCGCGGCGCGCATGGTGGACGTCTCCGCCAAGGACGTCTCCGTCCGTACGGCCGCCGCCACCGGCAAGGTGCTGCTGTCGGCCGAGGCCGTGGCCCTGCTGCGGTCGGGGGACATCCCCAAGGGGGACGCGATCGGCACCGCGCGGATCGCCGGCATCATGGGCGCCAAGCGGACCCCTGATCTGATCCCGCTCTGCCATCCGATCGCGCTGCACGGCGTGAAGGTCGAGCTGGCTGTGGTCGACGACGGCGTGGAGATCGCCGCGCGGGTCAGGACGGCGGACCGGACCGGCGTCGAGATGGAGGCGCTGACCTCGGTCACCGTCGCCGCGCTCGCGCTGATCGACATGGTCAAGGCGGTGGATCCGGCAGCGGTGATCACCGATGTCCGGGTCGAGGAGAAGACCGGCGGGAAGACCGGGGTCTGGACCCGGCAGGCGTGACTGCGGGGCCCGGACCGGGCAGGGAGGGTCGTCGGTGCCGGGGGCTTGGCCCGGACGGTGCCGGGACCTGGCTCGGACAGCGCCGGGACCTGATCCGGACGGTTCCGGATCTGGGGCGGCCGGTGCCAGGGGCAGCGACGCACGCGGTGCTCCGTCCCGCCGTGGCAGGTGAGACCGACTTCCTCCCCAGAGCCGAAGCTCGGGGTCGTCATGCTGGAGGATTGGGATGAGAGCTCTGGTGATCACGGCGTCCAACCGGGCCGCTGCGGGGATATACGAGGATAAATCAGGGAAACTTCTGGCCGAGCTCCTCCGGGAGGCCGGGTGCGCCGTGGACGGCCCCCAGGTGGTCCCCGACGGCGACCCGGTCGAGGCGGCGCTCCGGGCCGGAGTGGCCGAGGGCTACGACGTGATCGTCACCACCGGCGGCACCGGACTGACCCCGGCCGACCTCACGCCGGAGATGACCGGCCGGGTGCTCGACCGGGAGATCCCCGGTATCGCCGAGGCCATCCGTCAGGCGGACCGCGACCGGGTGCCCACCTCGATCCTGTCCCGTGGGCTGGCCGGTCAGGCGGGCGGCAGCCTGGTCGTCAACCTGCCGGGCTCCTCCGGCGGGGTCCGCGACGGCATGGCCGTACTCCTGCCCGTCCTGCGGCACGCCGTGGACCAGATCCACGGGGGAGACCACCCGCGCTGACCCACCTGGACGGTTCCGTGGACCGCCCTTTCACATGGGGGGGCGCCGCGGTGAGTACGGCGGTGGCGTGAGCTCTGACGGATCGCCCTTCTCATGGGAGGTCGCTGTGCCGACCTATCCGGACGGTTCCGGGGTCGCCGTGGTGAGTATGGCGATGGCGTCAGCCCTGACAGATCATCCTGTCTCATGGGGACTCGCTCTTCCCGATCTCCCGGAGGACTCCATGGCACGCCGGTATGTCTTCGGGAGATGATGGAGAGCGTGGATCGACTTCGTGGCTGGCCGGTGACCCTGACGGAAGGCCCGGTGGGACTTCGGCCGTTGCGCCTGCGGGACGTGCGTGTCTGGCGGGAATCACGGCTGCGCAACGCCAACTGGCTCCGGCCCTGGGAGCCGAGCAATCCCGAGACCCCCCTGTTCAGGACGGGGCTCGGCCCCTACATCTCGATGACGGGCACCCTCCGCAGGGAGGCCAGGCAGGCGCTCGCGCTGCCCTGGGTCGTCACCTACGAGGGCGCCTTCGCCGGGCAGCTCACCGTCGGGGCCATCGTCTGGGGCTCGGCCAGATCGGCCCAGATCGGATACTGGGTGGACGGCGCACTGGCCGGTCGGGGCATCATTCCCACCGCGGTGGCCATGGCGGTCGACCACTGCTTCTTCACCGCCGGACTGCACCGGGTGGAGGCCAACATCAGGCCGGAGAACCACGCCAGCCGCAGGGTGGTTGAAAAGCTGGGTTTCAGGGAAGAAGGCGTCAGAAGACGGCATCTGCACATCGACGGTGCTTGGCGTGACCACATTTGTTATGCCCTCACGGTCGAAGACGCACCCAGGGGTTTACTCGTGCGGTGGCGGAGGAGCCGGGAATCGGCGGCCCATGGTGGCCCTCCCCATGAAGAGGTTTGAAGATCTCGCGACACACCGCACTGAATACTCGTCAAATAGTGACACGCGGTCTTACGGTGCGTGACGTGAGCACATTGAGGACGCCAAGAGACCACAGGCGTTCTTATGCTGCCCGGAGGTGTCCGTGAGCAGTGCTCTTCTGTATCTGGCCATTGTCGTGATGTGGTTGTGCGTCCTCGTTCCCATGTGGTTGCGCAGGGATCGGCCCGCCTCTGTCGAGACGTACAACGACGCCGAGCCGCCTCTCCAGGACGAGCAGCCGATCGAGGACGAGGCCGCCGACACCCAGATCGTCGCCCGCTCCGACATCCTGCCCGAAATAGTGGATTCGGTCGAGCCCGATTCGAGACTTTCACCGTCCGGATATCGTCGCGCAGAGCGGCGTCGCCGGGCGGGACAGGTGGCCAAGCGCAGACGGTTGACCCTCTGGTGCACGCTGCTGGTCATCGCCTCGGTGGTGACGGCTGCCGTCAAGGTGATCCCCTGGTGGGGCGTTTCGCCTTCTTTGGTGCTTCTGGGGTCCTATCTGGCGGTCCTGCGGGTCTCAGTGCAGATCGACGCCGAGCAGCGCACAGCCGCCGCTCAGGCCCGCGCGGAACGTGCCAGGCGGGCCCGCCGGAGGGCCGCCGAGCAGGAGGCTCAGCAGCCGGTGGCGGAGATCATCGATCTGGACGCGCACCGCGACGAGCTCTTCGACCAGTACGCCGAGCCTCCCCGCCGCGCGGTCGGCGACTGATCAGTGCGCCGGATGGCGCGAGCGCGCCCGGAAGTTTGCTAATCTAGTGCACGTCTTGGGGATGTAGCGCAGTCCGGTAGCGCACTTCGTTCGCATCGAAGGGGTCAGGGGTTCGAATCCCCTCATCTCCACAAGACGAAAGGCCCGATTCCAGATCATGGAACCGGGCCTTTTCGCTGTTCAGATGACATGCAGGTCGTCAGTGGCCAGGGCCGAGCGGGGTGGCGTCCGTTGAGGGTTCCGGGGGCGGAGTCAGCGAAAAGTCAGCAGACGTCTTCGGAGCGGGTGGGCCGCCGCGTTGTGACGAGGAGATCAGCCGACGACCGGGTCAGACGTCAAGGTTGTCGAGGATGACGACGGGGGCGTTCTCCACATCCGGCCAGTCGCTCTCGAACCCCATGCCAGTGGCCGCCTCGATGAAGGCGAACGCCGCGCTGCGCTTGCCGCGGTAGTCCTCCGGGTCGAGGGTGGCTAGCATGGCGCGGAAGTCGGCCAGGATGCTTGGATCACCGTTCTCCACCCTGTGTTCGGTGAAGATGAAGTTGCGCATCCGCGCCCGGATTTCGCCGCCGGCCGCATAAAGGATCGTGTATCCCCCCTTGAAGTGCCAGGTCACCATCCACACGCGTGATTCCCTGCTGAGCTCGATCAGGACGCGGTCGGACAGACCGAAGCCATAGGCGAGTTCGAGGAAACCCCAGGTTCCTTCTCCCTCGGAGACGAGGAGGACGGGGCGGTCCTCCTCCCCGGCCTCTTCCCCGGGGTACTCCATGACGCGCTGCTCAGGGGCGCGGCCTCCGTTCAGTCGTCGCAGGAGGTCGTCCACTGTGATCTCTTCGTTGAGGGGTTGCACGACGGTCCAGGAGAGTCCGTCCTCCAGCCACTGATGCCGCTCGAAGAAATCGCGGTAGTAGTTGATCACATGATCATTGTGGCGGAGGTCGAGCCGCAGGATGAAGGCCCGACTCCAGATAGCAGAATCGAGCTTTCTCGCCGTATCTCTGGTTAACTCCACCAGTCTTGTTCAGGCAGCTTGAGCCACATGTCGGCCTGGCCGTTGATCGATCGGGCGTCAGTCGGCCGAAGGCCTGCTCCGGCGAAGCAGTAGGCCTCGGCCTGGTGGTGGTAGAGGTAGGTGGCGAGGATCTCCTCTGCGGATTCTTCGGAGTAGACGCTGCCGCCGCCGGGGTGGGTGTCCCATTCCTCGATGGCGCCATCATGGGCGATGGCCCCCTGGTTGCCGCTCTTGGGATTGGCGAACAGCCCGTAGCAGACGGTGCCGACCGACAGGCGTTCTATGACGCCGGGGTTGGACGCGGCGTATCCACACGGCTGAAAGACGACGCATCCGCCGGGCACGTCGGTGACACCGATGACGGACAAACTGGCGTCGAGATCCGCCCAGGGATCCTCCATGATCTCTTCAACGTCGGCGTCATCAACCGGTACGGCCTCTAGGCGCCGCATCGCCTCGGCAGCGGTAATGCCAGCTACGCAGGCGAGGCTGTGGCCGTCGTCGTCGAAGCGCCCCAACGCGGCGATCAGGCGTCTGGCCTCTGCCACGGCGGCGGCCTCAGTGGCGGACAGGCCAGCCTTCCCATCGGGAAGAGTGAACAGATCGGGGGTGGGAGTGGCCAGGCTGAGCCGTCCCGGAGACCAGCCGTTCATCATCGGCCGCCACGGGTTTGCTCCGGCAGCGATAAGTGCGCGGGCGTTGTCGGGGCGGTTGTTGAAAACGGCGAGCCAGAGTGCGGTACGACCTTCGTGCTCCGCGTCGACGTCGTCGACGCGCTGGGCCAGTTCCGTGACCACCTCGGGTGAACCGCGCTCGGCTGCCTCATGAAGTGGCCGTCCATGGAAGGACGTCCCTGAGTTCGGGTCGGCTCCCGCGTCGAGCCGGGCACGGACCAGGCTGAGGTTCGTCCAGCCGTCCCAGCCGATGCTGGACCATCCGGATCTATCGTTGACGACCATGGCCGCTCCTTGAGGGGATGTAAGGGATGTATGACCGCCGATCATGGCGTACGAGGCCGACAGATTCAGGTCGCGGCCACAGCCGGTCCAGGAGGGGGCCACATCCTCTGGTGATCGTGGTCATGTCGGCCGGCGAGAGGCTGGGCAGAGTCAGCGAAAAGTCAGCGGACCCGCTGACACGAGAGCGCAGCCGGGATCAACGGACGTCATCATCACGGCACCTGACAACACCGGATGGCATCCGTTGATCGGAAACGGTGTGTCCCACCGGGGTTCGCATCGAAGGGGTCAGGGGTTCGAATCCCCTCATCTCCACCAGAGGCCGTTCTTGAAACGGCTGGACTGAAGTTGACGGGATCCCGTCTGATCATCGCGATCAGGCGGGATCTTGTCGTTTCAGGGGTTTCCGAACCGGGTTCGTCCTGGTTTGGGTCCTGTGGGGTGGGTGTCTCGGAAGGCTCGGGTGGTGTCAGGCCGCTGGTGGAGGACCGCCTGGAGGCGGGGCGGCGGTCAGGTGGAGGTGAGACCGCGCCCGAGCGTCCGATCCAAGGCGATGCGGGTGAGCCAGCCGAGGCCGGCCGTGAAGAGCGGCGGCCACACGATCGGCCCGATGGCGTAGCCGACCAACACCACGAGTGGGAACCACACGCGGTTCACAGCCTGGTAGAGCATGCCGGGCGCACGGATGCCGGCGAGCCGCGTCAGGTCGGGTACCACGAAGAACACCAGCGCCGCGGCCGTGGTTGGCAGGCCGTACTTTTGGCTCTCGAAAACGGCGAACGCGGCCAGGAACAGCGTGAGAATGCCCCAGGCGATTCGTTTCGGCCAGCTGCTCACGCCAGGGGTGCGTAGCGGCGTGGTGGCGCGCGGGGGCTCAGTGGTCACGCGTAGAGCGTACAGATGATGACCTTCGCCTGGAAAAGTGGACAAAACGCATCAGGAGGGGCTCCGGTTAGTCTCAGGGAATCTTGATTCGGATATCGCTCTGTACGGAGGCCGTGATGATGCGGTTGGAGCGGGGTTCAAGCCGACCGTACGGCGTGATGCTCATGCCGGCGGCGGTAGTCCTGCTCACGGACCAGCTCGGCAAACTGTGGGCGGTCTCCGCGCTGTCCGACAGCGAGCGCGTCGCTGTGATCCCCCGCTGATCCACTTCCGGCTGCGGTACAACGCCGGCGCTGCGTTCTCCATAGGCACCGAGGCGGCATGGGTGTTCACCCTGGCAGCGGAGTACGTCCCCCGCCACGAAAGGCTGAGGTAGGGCAGGTCCTGGCGGAACTTGTCGAGGCGGCCGAGGTCGCCGGGGTGCAGGGTGGATGGTGTGTCGGTGACAGATTTTCGGCAGTTCGCCGGTCTTGTGGTCGGGGGTGGGGCCGGACGCGGGGTTTGGCCGCAGGGTGGGCGGCTCGTTGCCGGGCGGCGCGCCCGGGCCGGAAGACGAAGGCGCCGCCGGGCCGGTCTGTGGCTTGGTCAGGATGTCCTCCCAGGCGGCGCGGCAGACGATCAACCGCTCGGTGCCGGGGACGGTGACCACGGTCGCGCCGGAGTCCAGGCGACGCAGGTGCCCGGTTCGGACGGCGGCCATTTCCCCAGAGGTCAGACCGCAACCGACGGCGAGCGCCATCAACGCCAGCGCGTCGCCTCTGACCTGGCCGGGCAGGCGTTCGGCCCAGCCGCGCAGGCGGCCGAGCTGGGCCGGCGAATACGGCGGGCTGACCTTCTTGGGGGCTGTCATCGGTGGCGGTGCTTGTTCGCTGCGTTCCAGCCATGCCAGCGTGGCACGCATGTGCCGCAGCCGGCTGCGGTAGGTCTGCGCCGAACTCGGCGCCAGGTCGGTGCAGCCGGTCAGGACGAACGGTCGATCGTCTCATGCCGCAACCACATCTCCGGGTCATCCGGCAGGCCGGAGCGGTGACATCACACGGCCAGCCGGGTGGTCGCGGTGAGCAGCCGCTGCACCCGGTAGAGGAGCGGTCGACGCCGGCGGCGACCAACATCCGCATGTGCCCAGCGATCTGTTCTCATTCCGGCGGGGCCTGTTGCGGCCGGTAGCCGGTGATCGTTGCTGAGGTTTCCGCGTCGAGGGTCACACCCATCCATAGCGGCAGAACAACCTGCCGTTATGAAGAGCGACGACATCCACTGAAAGGAGCGCTTTGTCATGGTCGGAGGACGCGGGCGTTCCCGCTCTCCCCGGGAGTTGGCTGATGACCCGGAGAACCGGCCCCACGCGGACCTGTCCGGCCATCCGGCTGCCGCCGTCGTCCAAGCGATCGCCGCCACGGTCGGCTACGCCTTTTGGCTTGACTTCAGAGGACTTCGGACCGGGGCGCGGTGTCAGCTTTGCGACCGCTCCGTTTCCAGGGCCCGCCCACTCGATTTTCTCAGGGGCCGTATCGAGCATAGCCTATGTCTTTGTCACGATATGAGCTGTATGGGGGGATTGGATGATGAGGCGCGAACTGGAGGTCGATCAGGTGTCGTTGACCAGTGCCGTACTGCGCATGCAAGAGCCGGTCGATCTGTTCGGGCAGCACACGGATGCGTTGCTGAAAGCTGTCGTGGGCGGTGAACGCTCGTCGTGGGGGATCGGCGTCATCGGCATGGTCATGGACCAGATCAACGAGAGGCTCAGCCAGGCGTGCGATCACCTTCACTCCAATCTCCATGAGGTCGGTGTGGGTATCCAAGAGATGTCCGACCAGGGGCGTGCCACCGAGCTCGCCGCTATCCAGGCAATCGATCAGAATCTGGATCCCTCCACGCGGTATCGCTCGGTGTGAGCTGTTCATCTCGGATGGAGCCGGTGAAAAGTACGACGGCAAAGTGACGTGGTTAGCGGGCGGGGGCCGACCGGATGGCGATGATGCTTCCGACCGAGTTGGAGGTCGCGTTCGGGATGGTGGGTGTACCGTGGCCCACCGAGAACGAAGATGGGCTGCGCACGACCGCCGCCGCTTACCGATCTTGTGCCACCGCGCTCACCGCTGACGTTATCCAGGACGCGCACGACGCCATCCGGTTGGTCGCCGCGAACAACGTCGGCGATCACATCGACGCGCTCGCCTCCTTCTGGGCCGATTACCACAGCGACGGCGACGATTCCGGACATCTGCCCAGCCTTGCCACCACCCTGCACGCCCTGGCTGACAGCCACGATGCGGCGGCCACCCTCGTCGAGGCCCTCAAAATCGCCCTCATAGCCGTAGCCGGCATCGTGGCCACCATCCTGGTGTGGGCCGCCGTGGCGGCCACCATCACCGCCGGTATGGCCGTTGTTCAGGCGCGTACGGCCATAGCCGGCTCGCGAGTATTCGCTCAGCGCTCCGTGGCTGTCTTCCACCGGGAACTCGAACGATTCTTCGGCAAGGCTCTGATCCGAGGCGTTGAGGCCCGCCTCCGCCGTATCCTCGACGCCAAAATCCCCAATCAGCTGCGGATGCGGTTCGGCAGCCCGGATCCGCTGAGGGCGGCGGCCAACCGGAACATCACAGTCAAGGCGATCACCCCCGCCCCGGTGTGGCGCACTGACCGGCTCATCCTCAGACGCGCCGACGACCGCCACCCCGACGAGGTCTTCGGTACGGGCTTCCATCCGCGCAGCCCCGGCAACACCGATCTGGAATCTCATCTGCGGTTCGAGGAGTCGGCATTCGTCGGCACCAGCCGATTGGACAACCCGATGGACATATTCCCTATGAGATATCTCTATGACGTGGACGCGCCGGGCGGGATCGACATCGTCGAGACCATGGGCAGCGCCCTTCGTACCGGGCACCAGCAGGAGGTGGCGTTTCCCGGGGGAATCGAAGGGCGATTCATCAGAGGAGCACGTCCCTACGACGCCGCGACGGAGAAGTTCGGGGACTATATGGACAATCCTCACTACCGTCCTTGACTTTTATCATTGGTGCATTGCGAACCGGGAAACGATCACTCTAGATCTGGGAAGCGATCTCCCCGGTGGCTCTTCCATCGCAGGCCAGGCCCATTCGTGAACGCCTCACCGGGGGCCGTTCTTGAAACGGCTGGACTGAAGTTGACGGGATCCCGTTTGATCATCGCGATCAGGCGGGATCTTGTCGTTTCAGGGGTTTCCGAATTGGGTTCGTCCTAGTTTGGGAGCTGCGGAGCAGGTGTCCGGGAAGGCCCGGGCGATGTCAGGCCGCTGGTGGAGGTCCGAGTTCGCGTCGCTGGGCATGGCGACGCCGGCTCCGGGCTGGGTGTTGCGACAAGGTCATGCTCCCCTACGACGAGGACTATCCCGTGCTCGTCGATTGGTGCGGCTCCGCCGCCATGCTTTTGGAGATCGACTACCTTGGATCAAGCCCCGCCGTACTCCAGCGGCTCAGCCAGGGGGCACTGGCCTACAGCGCCTGGTTGGACGTCAACAGCCACAATCAGTTGAGTTTCGCAGCCGGAGGCGAGCTCATCCTGACGATCGACGCGTTCTTCCCCGGGAGTCCGGAAGACCATCCCGGCATCGGCCAATGGCCTGAGCCGCAGGAGATGACAGACTTCTTCGTCGAGTTCGAGGAGCGTGACGAGGACTACGACTGAAAAGCCGGCTGGCTCGCGGTAATCGACCACACCACAGGAGCAAAGCTGACCAGTGAGTGGCTGGAGCAAGCGCATCCCTGCATAACGGTCCGCATGCCCGACGCAGCACGCTGAACCCCGAATGCTCAGCTGGGAAACGATCAAGAGCACCCTGGGAGGCGATTTTTCCGTGGGCGTCATCATGGCTGCTCAACCACATTCGTGAACACCCCAATACAATGATCGCTTCGAGTGACCACGCGTAGGGACCCGTGGCGAGGAGGGCATCATGGCGCTGCAGCCGCCGCCCGAGCTCGCCACGCTGCTCAACCTCGTCGTCTCGTGGCCGCTGATCGACGAGGTCAAGCTGCATGAGGCCGGGACCCAGTGGATCTCCTTCGCTGCGACGGCGGTGCGCGTCTCCTCGACCGCCGCCACGCACGCCGCCCGGACCACCGCGCGCAACGATGGTGAAGGGGTCCGGGCGTTCGGCGGCGATTGGCGCGACACCTCGGGCCGCTCCGGTGATGCGATCACCGCCGCGCTGCTCATCGGCGGTGCGCTGCAGCTCTCGGCCGTGATCGTGCTCGCCGTCAAGGTGGCGCTGATCGTCGTCCTTGTCCGGCTAGCCCTGAACCTGTCGCAGCTGGCCGCGGCCGCGGGGCCCACGGCCGGCGCCTCGCTGGCGGCCGTTCCCGCCGCCATGGGCGGCGCTCGTACGGCCGCACGGGAGCTCCTCCACAAGATGGTCGACCTGCTGGAACGCAGCGCGCTGCGCTTGTTCGATCGCGCCTCCGCGCTGCTGCGCAAGCCGCCAGGCAAGGTGGGGGCCGGCGCGTTCCCGCCCGGCAAGCGTCCGCCGACGCCCGTGCGCGGCCCCGACAACTACCTCGAAGCGGCGGCCGACAAGAGCGTCGACGTCAAGAGCATCACGCCATACCCCATCTGGCGCCGTGATCGCGAGCCGCTGTACCGCGCCTCGGACAGGTCTCCGGACGTGGTCTTCGAACATGGCCTTCATCCGCGCGACCCGTCGATGACCAATTTGTACGACTACGTGCACAAGGCCAGGCCGTCCGCCTTCGTCGGGACCAGCACCCGCGGGAACATCGACGGCGCGTTCCCGCGCCGCCACGTCTACGAGGTGGACGCCCCCGGCGGGATCGACGTCCAGGAGACCGTACGGGACGCCGCCCATCTGTCCCACGAGCGCGAGATCGCCTTCCCCGGTGGCGTGCACCGGAGGTACATCTCCGGTGCCTGGCCGCAGGGGGTGCCCAGGACGCCGGAGAACTTCATCCCCAACCCGCACTACAACCCCTACCCCGGCCATCCGGGAGTACCGTCAGGAGGATCGCCGTGAACGACGCCCCGCCGCACCCGCCACCGGTCACCGACGAGCTGCGGCGGCAGGCACGGCTGCGCCCGGACTCCTGGATGTATGCGGTCGATCCGTTCTTCGACCCCGAGGGCGAAGTCCCGCCGTACGGCATCGTCGGAGCCTGGCAGGTCGACGGGCGCGGCGAGATCACTGGCGAGTTTCGTCGCAACCTCGGCTACCGGCCCTCGCCGGTGGCGCTGGGCCACCCCGAGCCCACCGATCCGCTCGACCGTGTCGTGCAACTCGCCTCGGCCGGCTACGCCGGCGACCGCGACCTCGTCCTGCTGCTGCTGGAGGCGGAGGTGATCGTGGCCGCCGGCCCAGGCGGCGGCGTGCCGGTGTTCGACACGGGCGGGGGCCGGGCGGCGTTCGCCTACACGGCCCAGGCCAACCTGCCGCACGCCCTGCCGGACGGTGCCACGGGCTGGCAGCGCCTGCGCGGCCGCGACCTGGTCGCGCTGCTGCCGCCGGACGTCGGCGTCGCCGTCAACCCCGAAGGGCCGGCGGGCGTGCTCCTCGCCCCCGACCAGCTTCGCCGCTGACGCTTCTCCCAGCCGACCAGCTCCCGGCGGCCCCGGCCGTCACAGCCGCTCGATGGCCGATCTGTTCCGTGCGGCGTCCTCCAGGTTGCGCTGCTCCGCGTCCCGGTAGTTCGCCTCCATGATGTGCACGTCGTCGCCCGAGGTCACCTGCCGCTTTCCCAACTCCTCGTACACCTCCAGCGCTCTCCGGGTGACCGCGAGGTAGCCGGCCTTGACCATGCTCCCGGCCTCCTCGCCCCAGGGGTCGCCCTCACCTTCGAGATGGGCGCGCAACGCTCCCACCGCCTCCAGCCAGGTCGTGCCGGCCTCACCCAGCCCCGCGCCGGTACCGCGCAGGTCAGCGTGGGAGACATCTATCCCCTGGTCGAAGTGCCCGCTCACCGCTCCTCCAGCCGCCGCACGACCAGCTCGACTCCGTCGGCGAACTCGTCCATCTGCCGCATCACGTCGGCGTGCACGCCGCTCAGTGTCTTGGCGAGCTCCTGTGGATCCGTCAGCTCGGCCGCCTCCAGCCCCGGAACGCCCGCCCGCAGGTCGTCCAGCGCGGCGTTGACCGCCAGGAGGATCTCCCGTGCAAGGTTCTCCGATGCCATCCGCATGACCCGGGGGTTGAGGTGCAGCTCGTGCAACCGCCCGTCCTGCCCGGCGACGGCCCGCACCTGCCCGCCCGCCGCTTCGCCGCTGCCCTGGACGGCGGCGTACGCGCGCGGCTCCGCCGTCCGCGCGAGTGCTTGGACGGCCGCTGCCAGCATCTCGCCGATGCGCTGCCCGTTCTCGTGCATAGTCACCTTTATCGCACGCCCGCAGCAGTGCACCATCCCACTGACCGCGTTCAATGAGGTGATCTCAGCGACTTTCATGTCAGGTAGCCGTGTTCGAAATGGGTGAGAACGAGCGCGGCTTTGATGATGTCGCCGATTCTGCTGGGGCTGGCGGTGATGCGCTGGAGGGTGCGCCAGCGTTGGGTGAGCAGGGCGAAGCCGCGTTCTCCCAGGCAGCGCAGGGCGCGCAGGAGCGCGTTGCGGGTACGGGTGTCGAGGTCGAGGGGTCGGCCGTCGGAGGGTTGTTTGACCGGGGTGAAGATGCCGATGCCGGCGCCGTCGTAGCCGGAATCGGCCAGGGTGGGCAGGCCGTCGGCGGCGGCTTTGTACAGCGCTCCCAGGACGTGTGCGCGGGCGGCGGTCAGGTCGTGCACCGATCCGGGTTCGACGGCCGAGACCCACAGCGGCAGGCCGCAGGGCGCGGACAGCGCCTGGATGTTGCCGCCGTGGTGGCGGGCCTTTCCGGAGTACCACAGGTCGATGGGTTCGCCTTTGACGCTGATGGTCTTCTCGGCGCAGCGGTCGGTGGCGATGACGGTGCCGTCCAGGATCAGATGGGTGAGGCCCTCATCGACGGCGCGCCGCAAGGCCTGGTGCAGGTCGGGCGCCTGATCGGCCAGGACCTCGATGACCTCGTCGATGTAGCGGTAGGCGGTCGCGCGGGAGACGCCGTGGTCACGGCCGAGGGCGCCCCGGTCGGTGCGGTCGCGAAACCAGCGCAACCCCATCACCGCCTGCTCAAAGCAGGTCAGCGCCCGAGAACCCGCGCGGGTGCCCAGTCGGCGGCGCTCGGCCGCCAGGAGCAGGGAGAGGTGGCAAACCAGCTCCCGAGGGACGTCGAGCGTGGCACGATAGGTGATCACGTGGGGCTTTCTGGACTGAAGACGGCTTGTGGTGAGACCTCTTCTACCGAAAGCTCCACGCCTATTTCAGGGGCATCGCGATCCATCCCGATTCATGTCTGCCGACGTCGCTTTGAAGGCATCGAATCGCAACTGCCCCTATTGATCTTGCTGAGATCACCTCAATGCAGCCCAGCTGTTCCCCCAGCAAGCGCCCGAAGTCCTCGTGGCGGCTCTGACCTGCATGTCCGTCGAAATTCGCCGGTACTACCGGGGATCCATCTCGTCGGCACGGGACATCTGAATCGACTCGCCCTCTCTGCGACGAAGCCAGGCGCTCTGTCACGCCAAACAATAAGGCTGGGAAACGATCAGTCTGTTCGCGGGAAGCGATCTCCATGACGTCACCCTCGTCGCAGGTCGGGGTGACTCGTGAACACCCCGGACAACCGCCGGACCTGTTCTTCGGCTTCAGTCAGCCGTGTTCGCAGCTCATCCACCTGCCGCATGTACGGACCTCTCGGCCCGGGCCAAGCGTTCCAGCAGCGGCGTCACCATCGTCTCCCTGAAGAGAAGCAGTTACCCCCATGCGTTGCATTCACGCCATGCAGTCCTGCGACTCCACGATGTAAACGACAAAGCACTGGCAGTCACTAGAGAGGGTGAGATCCAGACGGGTCAGTCGAGAACAGGCGTCTCGCAACCTCTCCTCAACAGTGAGGCTGCGGCGAGTGCATCTATGCGTCAAACCATCCAGCGCAAGGATCGGCCGTGAGGGCCGGTATAAGCGAGCGACTGCCCGTCCAGGGCAAGAACAGAGGCAGACTCACCCTCAAGCACGGACCGGGCAGGTGGCGGTCCACGGTCCTTTGCGCTTCCGGCCACGATCTTCCGTTTTGGTGGTCGCGTCGGTTTTGCGTTCGAGCGCGCTCGAACGCATAGCGTCCCCGTCATGACGACACAGACCTGGATCATCACCGGCGCGTCCCGCGGTTTCGGGCGCGCCCTGGCGGAGTCGGCGCTCGCGGTGGGCGACCACGTGGTGGCGGCGGTGCGCCGGCCCGAGAGTGTGGCCGATCTGGAGGCCAAGTACTCGGACAACTGCCTGATCGCGAAGTTCGATGCCCGGGACATCACCGCGGCCGCGGACCTCGTGCGCGACACCCTCGACCGCTTCGGTCAGCTCGATGTGCTGGTCAACAACGCGGGCCGGGCCGTGGTCGGAGCGGTCGAGGAGGTCAGCGACGCGCAGTTGCGCGAGTTGATGGATCTGCACCTGTTCGGCCCCGCCGCACTCGTCCGGGCGGCGCTGCCCACGATGCGTGAGCGGGGCACCGGGACGATCGTGCAGATGAGCAGCCAGGGTGGGCGGACGTCGTTCCCCGGTGTGTCGGCGTACTCCGCGTCGAAGTTCGCCCTCGAAGGCTGGTCCGAGGCCCTGGCCGGGGAGGTCGCGCCGTTCGGGATCCGGGTGATGCTCGTCGAGCCCAGCCGGTTCAGGACCGGCTTCAACGGGGGCGACGTGCTCGAGTTCGTCGAGCCGTCCGCGACCTACCGTGACCTGCTCGCCAACGTCCGCGCGGACATGGCCGGGACCGACGGCCGCCAGGAAGGTGACCCGGTGCGGGCGGCCGAGATCATCGTGTCCCTCGCGCACGGCGACGAGGTGCCGCTGCGGCTGCCGCTCGGGCGCGAGGCGGTCGAGCGTATCTCGCGCGCCTACCGGCGCGGCCTGGACGAGGTCGAGCAGTGGGCCGAGACCGCCCGCAGCGCCGACTTCGAGGGTGTCTCCGCATCGGTACGGCCCGTCTAGGCTCGTGGTCATGGCCACCGACGATCTGATGACCAAGGCGCTCGAAGCGCTTGGGGACGACGGTCCGCTGTCGGTCGAGGCGATCTACCGCCTCGCCGACCTGGCCGATCTGCCCGAGACGATGACGATCGCCGAGGTTGCCGACCTCCTCGACATCTCGCCTCACACGCTGCGTTACTACGAGCGGGCCGGGCTGGTCGAGGTGGCCCGCGACGGTAATGGTCATCGCGTCTACGACGCCGAAGCGGTTCGGCGCCTGGTGTTCCTCACCCGGATGCGGCTGTCCGGTATGCCGATGCGTGACCTGCAGCACTACATCTCGCTCGTCGACTCCGGAGCGCACACGGTGCCCGAGCGGCTCGATGTGCTGGTCGAACATCGCGACACCATCCGCCGCCGGATCCGTGAGCTGACCCTTTCCCTCACAGCGGTCGAATACAAGATCGCCACGTACGGAGGCTCGACCGGGCCGGACGTTCAGGACCTCGGCACCACCACCGGTACCGACCGCACGGCGCTGCCGGACGAGCCGCTGCGACGGGCACTCCCGGCAGAGTGAGGGACGCCGACGCTCGCCGGGCTGTTAGCGGTAGTCCGGCCTCCCTCTGATCTCCGGCCGCAGCCCCTGCGGGAAACGATCACTTCCCCGCCGGGAAACAATCTTCAAGCTCAACTGCACTCGTGAACTCCCCACAAGGTCAGAGGCCGTTTCCGAGAGATCGGGAGCGGCCTTCTGCGTTGCCGGGTGGCCAACTGAGTGACTACGAGTCCCTGAGGCACAGGGACGAGCTCTTCCCGCTCATGAATTCCAACCCTCCAAGAGGAGCAGGAGACCGGTCAGATCGTCGCCGTGGGGCGCGCGCGTGCAGGCTCCGCATGCGATGAGCTGTGTGGGGGCACTCCGGTCCCGAGGTGATCAGGACGGGGCAAGCGTGCGGGATGGCACAGACGCATGGCTAGCCATGCCGGGTTCGTTCGGCCCTTGGAATGCTCTGGCAGTTTCCCCCGGTAGGAGAAAATGAGATCTCGACCCAGTACTTCTTGGCGGCCGGATCATTATCCACATCTAAGGACCAGTAGTCGAACATGAGTTGGAAGTCCGCAGTGAAGTTGCCGAGATTCTTCAAAAAGCACGAGTCGGATGGCCACTTATCCGTTGAACCGGAACGATGGACAAGATTTTCGGTCCCGTCCTCGGTCAGACGCCATCCGGTGGCCTGTGCCTCCTTCTTGTAGTGGGCGGAGATCGCAAGTGGTGAGCCGGTGAACTTGTAAATCCGTCCCACCTCCGCGATGCGGTTGTCGTCCATACAGGCTGGTGAGACATAAGTTCCCTCATTCCTGGCGCTGCCGTCCGGAGCGGTGCCGGCCGGAGAGCTGTACAGGACAGACTCCTGCTGGGCCTGCTCCCCCCAATCGCCGTCCGCTGGATCACCGATACAGTCCAGGCCGGTCACGTGGGCGACAGCTGAGCAACCGGCGAGCGAAACTCCCAGCACAACGACCATGGCGAGGCGAATAATCGCGGTGAGCCCAGCCGGGGAACGAGCAGGCGCCTGGGGAGCTTGTGTCATCTTTTCTCGGTCTCAAAAGGAGGGCGCGTGGCGCTGGAAATCGGGAGTGAGTGAAGCCCCTTGTTGTCAGCCATATGACAAGAAGGGTAGGTCCCAGAATGTGTCTTCAGGAGTTATTGGTGAAATCTTCACAATCCCTGCACAAGGGCTTCACGCGGTGATTTGCTGATCTGCGTGAGCCGGGAACCGGAGGCGGGTCGGCCTCGAACCGGTTTCGACCAGGACGGGTGCGACCTGGGAGAATGGAACGGGTTGCGTAGTCTTCCCGGTGACTGCGGTGTTTCCGTAGGCCGTGATTCATGCGGACTGAGAATCGCTCACAGTCTTGTGTGCAGTCAGGCAATCAACGTGCCGGTGAACCTGTCCGAGATTGATGGAGGCTCTGATGGCAGCCACTTGAGCCGGATGCCCAGACGCTGGGCGCCAAGGTAATCGCCAGCGGGTCGGCACCGTGAGAACCAGATGCCTTTTGGCCGGAGGGCTCTGGCAGCGTCACCGCCGCCAAAAAGCACCTGACCGTGATGCTGAACTGCTTGAACGCTTCGTGGTCCGCGCAGCTGAAGAAGGCCCGCCTGCCGTTCAAGAAACCGACGATTCGGTTCATGACCAGACCCAGCCGTGCGTGCGGGTCGGCCTGGGGCGCGAACGTCACTGGCCGCTACTGCACCGACGAGCGACAGTTGGTGATCCTGATCGACGACTACGCTATCGAGCATCCGGCCGATCCGCTGGCGCTGCACCTGATCGCGCATGAGTATGCCCACCACGTTCAGAACCTCACTGGCCTGACAACCGTGGCCTACACCAAAGCCCAAATGCTGGCACAGAGCCGGCGCTCGGAGTTGCAGGCCGACTGCCTGGGGGCGGCGTTCATGGGCAGCATCTGGGCCTCGCAGGAGTATCAGGACGAGGACTGGAAAGACGTTGTGGACATCTATCGGCGCAGTGGCGATGAGAAGGTCAACAAGGAACGCAGCCATGGCACCGGGAAGAACCGGGTTGCCTGGCTGCAGAAGGGATTCGCCGCTGCCTCCCCGGCCGCGTGCAACACCTGGACCGCGCCGGCGTCCCGCGTCGCCTGAGTGACCGACTGGGTGACAACGGCCATGGACGGGCCGGACGATCACGGACGACGAGGGACCGCCCCCGCAGTTCGGGCAGCGCATGGGCCAAGGATCAGGCCCTGGTGAAATGACTTCGCATCGAAGGAGTCAGGGGTTTGAATCCCCTCATCTCCACCAGGAGCCGTCCTTGAAACGGCTGGTCTGAAGTTGACGGGATCCCGTCTGATCTCAGCGATCAGGCGGGATCTTGTCGTTTCAAGGGTCCTGAACCTGCTGGCAGGGCGGTTCGCAGGCCGCGGGATGACTGTGGCGGACGGGCTGGGTTTCGGGCGGTGGTGCAGGTTGGGGATGAGCGGGCAGTTCAGGGTGCCATCGACGAGCAGGGTGTCGTGGACGCCGCGCTGTTCGCGCTCCATGTCCCATGGGGCCGCCGTAGGCCGGCGACATCATGGTCGGGGACGCCAAGCCGGTGACCGGAGGGACCCCACAGCCGACGATCGTTCGTCGCGGGAGCCGGCCGGCGAGGCTCCGTGAGCATGGCGTGAAAGGAATTTCCGGAGCGGCAGATATGTGGTGATCCACTTTCTGCCGACCTGGAGCCTCCATGCGCATGAGAAAGAGAGCGGGAGCGGCTGGGGCATTACTGCTCGCCGCCGCCCTGCTTGCCCCCCTACCGGCTATCGCCGCATCTCCGTCTACCGGACCGCAGCCTCATGACTCCGTCCCGCGGACCGTCACGCTGATCAGCGGTGACCGTGTCACCGTCACCGGGGAGCGCGGCGCGGTGATCGAGGCCGGTGAGGGGAGGAAGGAGGCTACCTTCATCACCGACGAGAGCGGCGGGCGGCTGCGCGTCGTCCCGAGTGACGCGATGCCGCTGGTGAAGGCCGGACGGCTGGACTCGCGGCTGTTCGATGTGACCACCTTGCTGGAGTACGGCTACGACGATCGGCGGAAAGACCTCCCACTCATCGTCACCGGGGCCGCCCAGCCCCGGACGCTGGCCGGAGCCTCGGAGGGTACGGCGCTCGCCGCGGTCGGTGGGTTCGCGGTGCGGGAGGAGCGGGCGAACGCCTCCCGTTTCTGGAAGGACCTCACCGGAGGGCAGGAGAAGGCCGGGGGAGCGGGGCTCTTGCGGGACGGGAAGGCCAAGGTGTGGCTGGACGGGTTCCGGGAGGTGTCGCTGGATACCAGCGTCCCGCAGATCGGCGCGCCCGCGGCCTGGGCCAGGGGCTTCACCGGGGAAGGGGTCAAGGTCGCGGTGCTGGACACCGGGATCGACACCACCCATCCCGACCTGGTGGGCAAGGTGAGCGGCAGGAAGGACTTCACGGACGAGTCCGACGAGCGGGATCTGGTCGGGCACGGCACCCACGTGGCCTCGATCATCGCCGGGAGCGGCGCGGCGTCCGGCGGGCGCTACCGCGGCGTGGCCGCGGGTGTCACACTGCTGGACGGCAGGGTGTGCGCGTCGAGCTTCTGCAGCGACTCGGCGATCCTGGCCGGCATGCAGTGGGCGGCGGAACAGGGCGCCCGGGTCGTGAACATGAGCCTCGGCGGTTCGGACACGCCGGATGAGGACCCGCTGGAGCAGGCGGTCGGGGCCCTCAGTGACCAGTACGGCACCCTCTTCGTGGTCGCCGCGGGCAACGAGGGTAGAGAGCGCGGGGTCAGCACCCCGGCCACGGCGGACGCCGCCCTGGCCGTGGGCGCAGTCGACAAGTCGGATGAGCTGGCCGCTTTCTCCAACACGGGGCCCAGGCTGGGCGACGGCGGGCTCAAACCGGATATCACCGCCCCCGGCGTGGATATCACGGCCGCGCGGGGGAAGGACAGTTCCGGAACCGGCTCATACGTTGCCAAATCCGGCACCTCGATGGCGACGCCGCACGTGACGGGAACCGCGGCGCTGCTGGCCGGGCAGCACCCGGAGTGGAAGGGCGACCTGTTGAAGGCCGCGCTGATGGCCTCAGCCGAGCCGCAGCCGGGGAGCGGCGTCTTCGCCCAGGGAGCGGGCCGGGTGAACGCGGACCGCGCGACGGCGCAGGCGGTGACGGCGCAGCCGCCCGGGCTGGGGTTCGGCATGCAGGCGTGGCCGCACGACGACGACCAGCCGGTCGCCAAGAAGCTGGTCTACCGCAACTCTCTCACCACGCCGGTCACGCTCGCCTTGCAGATCAGGGCGAGTGCGGTCTTCATGGTGAGCCCGACCACGCTCACCGTGCCCGCCGGCGGGCAGGCCGAGGCGACGGTCGTCGCCGACACCCGTGCCGATGTGCCCGACGGGCTGCTGGACGGCTATGTCGTGGCCACGGGACCCGGCGGTGTGAGCGTGAGCACACCGGTCGGTGTGGAGAAGGAGGCCGAGAGTTACGACCTGACCGTGCGCCACACCAATCGGGCCGGCGCCCCCACCGGCGACTTCGAGATGTCGATCAGGCGGCTGGACGCCGAGCAGCCGCCGATCGTGGTGTTCGGCGGGCAGAGTGACTTCACCACGCGGTTGCCGAAGGGCAGGTGGCAGGTGGACACCGTCGTCCTGGACGACGCGGGCATCACCCTGCTCGTCCAGCCCGAGCTGGTGCTCGACCGGGCGCGGACGGTCGAAGCCGATGCCCGGCTCGGCAGGCCGCTTGAGGTGAAGCCGCCGCGCGCCGGTGCGACGCCGGTGCTCGCCCAGGTCGTCTACCAGCGGCAGACGGCCGATGGCCCGTCGAGCAGGGGGTGGGTCGGCAGGGGGTTCGACCGGAAATTCACCGCCCAGCTCGGCCCCGACCGCGACTACGACGGCCTGCTGACCCAGGTGGCGGGGCACTGGACGGCTGGTACGGACACCTACCGGGCGGCCTGGTTCCAGCCGGGGCGCGTGGTGACCGGCTTCAAACGGTCGGTGGACCCGAAGGACCTGGCGACCGTACGCAGGGACTACTCCGGCCACCTGCCCGACGCGCAGGCCGAGGTGGCCAGCCAGGCCTGGCCACGCGACGGCAGCATCCCCTCCTACCTCGCCGCGACCTCGCTCACCACCACCTCGGTGCAAACGGAACACGTCAACACCGACGGCGGCGTGCGCTGGCAGCACCTGCTGTGGGAGTACGGCACCGACGGGCGGGTCAACCAGTTCGAATCCGGGTTCACGCACTACCGGGCGGGCCGGGTCACCACTGAGCGGTGGAACCGGGGTGTGTTCGGTCCCTCGCTGCCGTCTGGGGACCAGATCGGCGACAGTGTCAGCCGTACCGGCGACGTCATCTCGGCCGAGCTGTGGATGTTCGGCGACGGGCGGGGCTCGCTCGGCTACTCCTCGCGAGCCACCGAGCACACCGCCCTCTACCGCAACGGCGTGCTCGCAGGTGAGGCGCCGTCCCTGAGCGCAGATTTCTCCGTACCCGCGGGGCGGGCGGAGTACCGGCTGGTCGCCGAGGCGGAGCGGGGAGCTCCGGCGACCCTGTCCACGCGCGTGTCCACGTCCTGGACGTTCCGCTCCGACGGCACAGACGCCCTCACCCGGCTGCCGGTGTCCGTGGTGAGCTTCGCTCCCGAGCTCGACGCGCGGAACACCGCACCGGCGGGTCGTTCCTTCACTGTGCCGGTCAGCGTGCGTTCGCTGCCTGGCAGCGCGGCGGGCCGCTCACGGGACCTGTCCGTGGAGGTCTCCTACGATGACGGGGCCACCTGGGCGAAGGCCGAGGTCCGGCATTCGGAGGTCGTGCTGCGGCACCCGAACGGTGACGGGTTCGTGTCGCTGCGAGCCAAGTCGACCGACCTGTCCGGCAACGCCGTCGAGCAGACCGTGATCCGCGCCTACCGGATCGCCTCCGCGACAAGCTGACAGCGCACCTGGCAGGCTCCCTCATCTGCAGGGTGACGGGGGTCCGAGAACGGGGGCCCAGCGGCGGTGTGAAAGCAGAATGCCCCATCGGTTGAGTAAGGGGTGTGACTGCCAATATGACCGCTCCGGATCTCACCGATCCAACGGAGGCGATCAGCGACGCGGCCCTGCTGGCGTTGTCGCGCCGAAGACCCGAGCGGTTCGGGGAGATCTACGACCGGTATGTGAGCGAGATCCACGCGTACCTGGGACGGCGGCTCGACCGGCAGGCCGCCGACGATCTCACCGCGGAGGTGTTCCTCGCCGCGTTCAGGAAGCGCGAGACGTTCGATCCCGAGCGCGGTGAGGTCCGTCCGTGGCTGTACGGCTTCGCCACCAACCTGATCTCGCTGCACCGGCGTACCGAGACCAGGCGGCTGGCTGCTCTGCAGCGCAGCGCCACCGTGCAGCACGGCGCGGAGCACAGCCATGAGGAACGCGTGGTCACCCGCATCGACGCCGCGAGCGCACAGGGGCGGCTCGCGGCCGAGCTGCGCGCCCTGCCCGACGGCGACAGGGACGTGCTGCTGCTGAGCGCGCTGGGCGAGCTGAGTCATGAAGAGGTGGCCAAGGCGCTGGACATCCCGTACGGCACCGTCGGATCCCGCCTGTCGCGGGTGCGCAGGAAGCTCCGTGCCGCCCTGGGCGGCATCAACCCCTTGCATGGAGGCACTGATGGATGATTACCGGGCGGTGCGGGAGCTGCTGCCCGCGCCGTCGCTGTCGCCCGAAGTCGAGCGGGCCGGGCGCGAGCGGCTGGCTGCCGCGTTCGCTCAGGAGCGGGTACGGCAGAGCCGCAGAGCCGTCAGGTGGGGCTCGTTGGGGCTCGGCCTGGCGGGGGTCGCGGCCGCGGCGGCCTTCGTGATCGCGCCGACGGTGCTTCCCACGGCGCCTCCCACCTCTGGCACGGTCGCTCAGGCGGACGGCAAGCGGTTCCTGCTGGTCGCGGCGGCCTCGGTGGCCTCGATGCCCGACGAGGGCGCGTGGTGGGGCAGCACGGAGGTCCACGGCATGCAGTTCCACGAGCCCGGCGGCCGATACGTGCTGCGCGAGAGCGAGTCGATCGAGATCTGGCTCCCCGCGGATCTCGAAGGACGCACCTGGTACCGCCAGACCCCTCAGGGGATCAAGCCCGCGACGCCCCAGGACGAGGCGGCCTGGCGCGCCGACGGTTCACCGACGTCATGGACATATGACAAGCCCACAGAGAAGGGACACTCCGGTGCCCTACGGGCTGAGCCTGACGAGCAGCGGACCTGGTCGACCGAGGACTGGGACTTCCGCATCCTCATGGCGGGCAAGCCGCTGACCAAGATGAGCGAGGTGCCCGACACCCCCGAGGGGCTCAAGGCGCTCTTCGACGCCGACGACCGCACGACCATCGACACCGCGGCGCGGCTGCTGGTCTTCGCGCCGGTGACGAGCGAGACCAGGGCCGCCGCCTACCGGCTGCTCGCCTCGATGCCCGGGGTCACCGCCGTCGGGCAGGTGACCGACGCGCTGGGCCGTACCGGGCAGGCGGTCGAGTACGAGTCCGGGGAGTTCGCCCCACCGAACTACGCGGGGGCGACCAGGACCCGGCTGGTGATCGACCCCGCCTCCGGCAGACCGCTTTCCATCGAGACCCGTTCCGCCGCGGACGGCCTGCTCCTGACGTACACCTCGATCCAGGACAGCCGCTGGGCGGACGACAACCCGTTGAAGGAGCAGAAATGAGATTCACCCTTGCCGTTGCCGTTACCGCTGGGCTGATCTTCGCTGGTACGGCCGCCGTTCCCGCGTCCGCCGACGCGCCGAAGGGGGCGTACTGGCGGGTCGAGACGACCTTCACCACGACCCATCCCCACCCGGTCGGCAGCGGCTACTACCTGACCGAGCGCAGCGTCAGCACCGAGTGGTCGTCGCTCAAGGGCAAGAGCTGGTCCGGCTTCCGGAAGCTGGGCGCCAAGCCCGCGACCGCTAAGGACGAGGCGGCCTGGCGCGCCGACGGTTCGCCGACCACGTGGGACTACCGAACGGAAGGCATGAAGATCCGCCTGTCCGTCAAACCGGACAAGGGCTCCATCAGGGCGGACGAGGGGCCGGCTAACAGGTTCTTCGTGGGCACGAGCTACGTGAGCAAGAGGTATGTGACCTACCAGCAGCTCCAGTCGCTGCCCACGGATGCCGAGGCGCTCAGGAAGTACCTCCTCGCGGACGTCAACGCCTGGATCGATTGGGCCGCGGAGGAGGCCAAGTCCACCAGTCCGAACTCCAGGAAGGAGGACTGGCTGGTCAACCTCGACCGGTACGTGGCCGAGCGGGCGAGCGGGCTGCTGTACCTGAACCCGGCGCCGGACAAGGTCAGGGCCGCCGCCTACCAGGTGCTGAAGACGGCCAAGGGCGTCAGCGACCTCGGCCGGGCCAAGGATCCGCTGGGCCGATCCGGCCGGAAGCTGGCCCTGCCCGTCCCCGCCAGCAAGGGCTCGGTGCTCAAGCAGCAACTCCTGGTGGACACCGAGGCCATGACGCTGCTGGCCGAGTACACCGACACGAAGGTCGGCGGCAAGGCGCTGCTCGGCAAGTCCGGCGTGCAGACGTTCAGGGCCGGTTGGACGAACGACAAGCCCGCCGTTCCAGGCGCCAGCTGACCTTTCGCCGCAGTCCTGGCGCCAGCGTCACGGTGACCGCCGCCGGCCTCGCCATCGCCCTCGCGGGCGAATTCCGGGAAGCGATTTTTCTCTCTCCACTCCAGGTCGGCCTCATTCGTGAACCTGCACAGGACAGAAGGCCCGGTTCCGATTTGGAATCGGGCCTTCTGCCGGTCAGGTGGCGTTGGACGGTCAGCGATCGAGGTCGCGCGGTGTGGCGTCCGCTGAGGTCTCCGGGGTCGGAGTCAGCCAAAGGTCGGCGGACGTCCTTGGCGGGGCTGAGCCGTCGCACCGCGGCGAGGGTGTCGGACGGCGACTGAGTCAGGCATCGGAGTTGTCGAGGATGACGACGGGTGCCTCTTCCACGTCCAGCCACGCGCTCTCGAGGCTCATGCCGGTGGCCGCCTCGATGAAGGCGAACGCCGCGCTGCGCTTGCCGCGGTAATCCTCCGGATCGAGGCTGTCGAGCATGGCGCGGAAGTCGGCCAGGATGTTCGGATCGCCGCTCTCGATGGCGTGCTCGGCGAAGATGAAGTCGCGCATCCACGCGCTGATCTCGCCGTCGGCCGCGTAGAGGATCGTGTATCCCCCGTTGAAGTGCCAGGTCGTCATCCACACGCGTGACTTCTCGCTGAGCTCGGTGAGGATGTGATCGGGTGTGGCGAAGCCGTAGGCGAGCTCAAGGAACCCCCAGACTCCTTGGCCCTCGAAGACGAAGAGCACGGGCCGGGTCTCCTCGTAAGCCTCTTCCATGGGATACGCCACGGTGTGCTTCTCGGGATCTCGGCCTCCGTTCAGCCGTCGCAGGAGATCGTCCACCGTGATCTCTTCGTCGAGGGGTTGCACCACAGTCCAGCAGAGCGCGTCCTCCAGCCACTGATAATGGTTGAAGAGACTGCGGTAGCGATCGATCACATGATCATTGTGTCCTCAGCGTGGGCTGCTCGGTCAGTGCCACCAGCCCTGCAACGGCCGTACGTGGAAGTCCGCGCCCGAGTTCGGGTCCGCGCCCGCGTCGAGTCGGGCGCGGATCAGGCCGAGGTCCGTCCAGGCGTTCCCGCCGATGCCCAACCACCCGGATCCGTCGTTGACGACCATGGCACTCCTCGGAACGTACGGGATATATAACTACCGATCATGGCGTACGAGGCCGGCAGACTCGGGCCGATGCCGCGGCGGTCTACGGGAGGGCGTCATCTGGCGGTCATGGCCACGTCGGTCCATGGACGATTGAGCGGAGTCAGCGAAAAAATCAGCGGACCCACTTGTGAAGATCAGCCATCTGGAACGAGCCGGTCCATTGTCTGCACCGGCGACCACTCCGATGATTACAACGTGGCCGACTGGAGTTCGCCCCCCGCTGAGGGTCGATTAAAACCTACGGGTGCCGATACGTGGCCATCATGTGTGCGACGAAGGCGATGAAGACGATGGTGATCACGATCGCGACGAGTACGTCTGTAGCAGTCCACTTTTCGTTCGCGAATTTGTGAGCGGCCTCGCTCCTTTCGCGGTTGTGCTTTTCCCGGGTCATGTCGTTGAGTGACTTCTGCATGCGCCTGACCTGGTCATCTGCCCGCCGTGCGCTCTGCCTCTGGTAGTCGTCGAAGCTCCCCGTCGAGCTGTCCGCCTTCATGAATTGTTGCGCTATGTGGCAACAATGGCACGATAAGTTATTACTTGGTGGTGACACGGTTGTGTCCTACGGCGGTATCGGCGATCCCGAGAGCGGAGGGCCCTCGGCGACCCCGTGCCGAGGGCCAGGCGGGACCGGCGAGTGACATCTCGGCCAAGCCCCGTCCGCCTTCTCAGGCCAGATCTTCACAGCGCGAGGGGAGGATCACATCGCGATGCGTGATCGTCGATGGCGGCTGCCCGGCACCCAAGGCGACGCTGTTGAACGGCTTCCCCGCCGCCCCCACGTCGATCTCAGACTCAGATCGTCGCAGCCGGCTTCCCCTCCTCGGACGGCACCGTGTCGCCAACGCGTTCCGCGAGGCTGCTGTAGGCGAACCAGGGCATGAAGAACTGGGTGATCGGGCCGACCGTCAGTGCGTACAGCACGGTGCCGGCGCCTACGGTACCGCCGAGCAGCCAGCCCACGGCCAGCACAGTGATCTCGATCAAGGTGCGGATGAGCCGGATGGAGCGCCCGGTTGCGGTGGACGCGCCGGTCATCAAGCCGTCCCGGGGCCCGGGGCCGAAGCGTGCGCCGACGTAGACGGCGACGGACAGTCCGTTGAGAAGGATCCCGCCGACGAGCAGGCCGATCCGTGCGGGGAGCCCGAGGTTCTGCGGGATGAGCAGGAGACCGAAGTCGGACGAGCACGCCAGGACGACGATGTTCGCGACGGTGCCGAACGTGGGCGCCTGCTTGAGGGGGATCCACAGCAACAGCACGAGAACACCGAGGACTGCACTGATCGTGCCGAAGCTCAGGGGGGTGTGGTGCTCCAGCCCCTCATACAGGACGCTCCAGGGGTTGACGCCCAGCGCGGCCCGGACCATGACCGACAGGCTGAACCCGTACAGGGCGAGGCCGATGAACAATTGGGGAAGGCGTCGCAGCGGACGCTCGCCGAGACGGACGTAGGTGAGTGGTGGCAGCGACGGGCGACGGGACACCGGTGGAGCCGCGACGCGTGCCACCCGACGGCGCTTGAGTCCACGTTCGTCGCTGTCGGTGATCTCTTGCTCCATACCGCTCGCCTCCATCGGGTGCTTGTCCTCCTTCAAGACCAATGAGGCGATTCTGTAGAGTGATTGGCCGAGGTAACATGGCCAATTTCATGAGAATGGTTGGTATGGCAGATTCGAGCCCACTTCAGCCCCTGGAGGGGATGGAACGCGGCGACCGGGCGCTGGGCAGCCGACAGCTCGCCGCCATGCTGCCCGACCTGGCCGGGGCACGGCCCGCCTACCGCCACCTGGCTCAGGCGGTCAGCGCGCTGATCCTGGACGGACGGATCGCGTTACACGTCAGGCTCCCCGCCGAGCGGGAACTGGCCACCGCCCTGAACATCAGTAGGGCCACCGTCACCGCCGTATACGACCTGCTGCGGGAGCGAGGGTTCGCACACAGCCGCCAGGGCTCCGGCACCTGGACGGACCTGCCGGAAGGCCGTAGGCCGAACGGCCTCACCCGGCTCCTCGGAGCCCAGGACACCGCGATCGATCTGGCCAGGGCGGCTCCCGGACTGCCAGAGCAGACGCTCACCGACGCTCTCGCTCAGATCACCCCCCGACTGGCCGAGCACGCCCACACTCCCGGCTACCACCCCTACGGTCTTCCAGAACTGCGCGCCGCCGTCGCCGAGCGTTTCACCCGGCGAGGCCTGGCCACCGTGCCCGAACAGATCCTGGTGACCTCCGGCGCTCAGCACGCACTCACGCTGGTCCTGGGGCTGCTGTGCCGCCCCGGCGACCGGGTCATGGTCGAGAATCCGTCCTACCCGAACGCTCTGGAGGCCATGCGTCGCGCCCGGCTGCGCACCGTGTCGGTCCCGGTGACCGATACCGGCTGGGATATCGAGATCATCGAATCGACCTTGTGCCAGGTGGTACCCCGACTGGCTTACCTGATCCCCGACTTCCACAACCCAACCGGTTGCCTCATGCCCGATCAGGAGCGGGTCCGCCTCCTGCGTGCCGCGCAACGCTCCGGTATCTGGCTGGTCATCGACGAGACCCTGGCCGACCTCGCCCTCGACACCCCGGCCCCGCCGCCCCTCGCCTCCCACGCCACCCCCAGCGGAACCAGCCAGGTCATCACCATCGGCTCGATGAGCAAGACCCACTGGGCGGGGCTGCGTATCGGCTGGCTGCGCGCCCCGGCGCGGCTCGTCACCGAACTCGCCGGCCAGCGGGTCGCCACCGACATGGGCGGTTCGGTCCTGGACCAGCTCCTGGCCCTCACCCTGCTGGCCCGGACCGGGGAACTGCTGCCGCCCCGACTGGAACGGATGCGCGAGCAGCGCGCGGCCCTGGCCACCGCCTTGGCCGAGCACATCCCGCAGTGGACCTGGCAACTGCCGTCCGGCGGGCTGTCGCTCTGGGTCGATCTGGGCGAGCCCATCGCCGCGGCCCTGGCCGAGCGGGCAATGGACTACGGGGTGCGGATCGAGAGCGGCGCCTACTTCGCCACCGACCCGGGCATTTTCGAACAGCGCCTCCGCATCCCCTACACAACGCCTCCGGACACCCTGCGCGAGGCCGTGCGCCGGATGGCCACCGCCCTCGCGGACGGACCCCCACCCTCGTCCGATACCCGACGACGGCACTGGGTCGCCTGAGAGCATCCCGCCGCCGGTGCGAACACCGCACCCAGAAGAGGCCGGTTGAGGTGGGTCAGCCGTTCGGCCCCTGCCTCCCCGAGCGCTCGCCCCGGCCCCACCGGCAGCTCGCCGCCCGCCGGGTCCATTCGGGGAGATCGCTCCGGTCAACGGAGGCGGTGCTTGTCCGCCCACTCCGCGACGGCCGTGGCGATCGCGTGAGGCTGGTCCTCCGGGGTGTGGTGCCCGGCGATCGCGTCGTGGTGCCTGATCTCGAGGCCGGCCATGTTCGCCGCGCACCAGTCGACGAGTTCGGGGCCCATCATGCTCCCGGGCCCGGGTTCGAACGTGATCAGCAGTTTGGGCACGTCCACGCTGGTCGCCAGCCAGGCGTCGTACGCCTCGATCCTGGCCACGACGTCGGCGGGTTCCCCGCCCAGCGGCATCGACCTCGGCCACTGCAGCAGCGGCAGGCGACTGTCTCTGGTGGGGTAGGGCCGGCGGTAGACGTCGAAGTCGTCCTGGCTGAGGGGGGTGGCGACGGTACCGGGCAGCGCCTGCTCGATGAAGGCGTTGTCGTCCAGGATCATGGCCTCGCCGACCCCCTCCGTCTTGATCGCCTGGAACATCGGGCGGCCGCCCTCGGGGAACTCCTCCCAGGTCATCGGCTTGACGATGGTCTCGGTGAAGGCGAGGCCGCGCACCCGTCCGGGGTGGCGGGCGGCCCAGTCGAAGGCCAGGGCGCCACCCCAGTCATGCCCGACCAGCACCACCTGGTCCAGGTCGAGCGCGTCGAACCAGGCGTCCAGGTATCGCGCCTGGTCGGCGAAGGTGTAGTCGATGGGCGGTTTGCCTGATTCGCCCATGCCGATCAGGTCGGGGGCCAGGCGGCGCCCCGGGTCGCCGACGGCGGGCAGGATGTGCCGCCACAGGTGCGAGGAGGTCGGGTTGCCGTGCAGGAAGACCATCGGCGTGCCTGCGCCGAGATCCCGGTAGAAGACCGTGGAGTCGAGTACGTGCTGGATGGGCATGGCAGGTCCTTTTCAGAAATTGAGGTTCATCACGCGGTCCACCGCGATCTCGACCATGACCCGGTCGGGGGGGTTGGGCGGTGGGGACCCGTAGCGCTGGGCGTAGCGCCGTGCTCCTTCGGCCACCCGCGCCGGGTCGGCGCAGACGGTGGCGGTGCCTTCGAGGGTGACCCAGCGGAATCCCTCCACCTGGCAGAGCGCGACGCGGCCACCGGGTCGGGCGGTCAGGTTCCGGGCCTTGCGCGAGGGGGCCCGTGTCAGGACGCGGGCCAGGCCTGCGGCGCCGTCCCAGGTGAAGCGCACCGGCGCCACGTGCGGCGAGCCGTCGGGCCGGATGGTGGTCAAGGTGGCCAGGTGCGGCCCGGCCAGGAAGGTCTCGACCGGACCGGGCAGCACGCTCATCTGAAGGCCGCGACGTTGCGCGCGGCCCAGTCGGCGAAGGCGCGCGGCGCGCGGCCGAGGAGTCGCTCGACGTCGGGGCTCACCTTCTGCTCGGCGGCGGTCGGCTCGCCCAGGATGGACAGGGTGCCGTCCACGACCGGTTCGGGCATGAACTGCAGCATCTGAGCCCGGGCCTCCTCGCGGGTCTGCTCGTCGAACCGCACCGGTGCGCCCAGCGCGGCACCGATCGCCTCGGCCCGCTCCCGCGGAGTGACCGGGGCGGGGCCGGTGAGTTCATAGGTGTGGCCGGCGTGGCCCGCCTGACGCAGGACGACGGCCGCGACCTCGGCGATGTCGGCCGGGTCGATCGTCGGCAGCCCGACATCGCCGAACGGCGCGGCAGCCGCACGCTGTGAGCGGATCGTTTCGGCCCAGGCGTAGGCGTTGGAGTCGAAGCCGCCCGGCCGCAGGATCGTCCAGTCCAGGCCGGACCGGCGCACCGCCTCCTCGAAGGCGGCGGGGTGGCGATAGGTCTGCGGCCGGGTCCCCGCGCCCTGGGAGGAGAGCAGGACGACCCGTCGCACACCGGCGGCCTCGGCCTGGTCGAGGATGGCCTGCGGGTCCTCTCCGGCGACCAGCAGGAACAGGGCGCGGGCTCCCTCCAGCGCGCTCCGCAGGCTTGCGGGCTCGGCCAGGTCGGCCTGGCTGTGCCGGACGCCCTCCGGTAGCGGGGCGGGCTGCCGGGAGACCGCGGTCACCTGCTCGCCTGCCGCGGCGAGCAGCCGGACCAGCTCGCGGCCGACGTTCCCGGTGGCACCCGTTACTACGATCATGGAATTGCCCCTCAAGTGAGTTAGTTGACTTACTTGAGAATGACCATAGCTGACTCGATCGTCGATGTCCATAGTGAGTCAGGTGACTAACTTGAAAAGAGGGGCAAACGAGGCGGCCGACCGGGTCCGATCATCGATGGCTCATAGCCCGTCGCACATCGAGATCACGAATTTTCCGCGGGTGTGGTGCGCGGTGGCGAAGTCGCGATACGCCCGGTCCGCCTCGTCGAATCCGTACCACCGGCTGATCATGTCGGGCACCGTGCCGTCCAGCGCTCGGGCGGCGAGCGTCGGGAGGGTCTCAGGTGTGACGCTCGGCGGTCCGTTGACCACGGTGACGGTGATGTCGTCGCGGCCGAAGGCATCGTGGCCGGGAGTGCCGGGGGTCGTGCTCAGCAGGCGGCCTCCCGGCCGGAGGGCCCGGCCCGTCTCGATCAACCGATCTCCGTGAAGGGCCGTGTTGACGATCGCGTCCACCCCTTCCGGATGGCGGCGCAGCGTTTCGGCGACGACGTCGTGCGCCAGGTAGTCGATGGACTCCGCGGCTCCCAGGCCTGCGATGTGGCTTTCGTACTCGGGAATCGTCGTGGCGATCACCTCGGCTTTCTTCTCCCTGGCCAGCAAGGGCACGAGGATGCTGCCGATCCCGCCTGTCGCGCCGATGACCAGTATCTTCTCTCCCGGCTGGAACGCTCCGTCCTGCAGTGCCGCGGCGGCTGTCAGCCCGGTGCTCGCCAGCGAGGCCGCCAGTTCGGGGCTGAGCCCGTCCGGTCGCCGGACGACGAACGGCCCGTCGGCCTGGAACGTCGCGTACTCCGCGAGGGCACCCGAGGTGAGGGAGAGGACCTTGAACCGGGCGGTGTAGGACGGCGGGGAGCCGAAACCGAAGACCTCGTCTCCCACCGCGAAGCCGTCGATGCCCGGCCCGAGTTCCGTCACCGTCCCGGCGAAGTCCGACCCCGGTATGAAGGGGAACGTCGTCTCGAAGGCCTCCCGGACGACACCGCTGGTCAGCATCAGGTCGGCGGGATTGAGCGAGGCCGCTTTCACACGCACCTGGATCTGGCCGGGGCCCGGTTCGGGAACGGGAACGTCCGCCATGCGGAGCGTGTCCGCCGGGCCGTAGTTCCTTGCTACCAAGGCTCGCATGTTGCTTGTCCTTTCACAGGTTGTCGATGACGGTTGCGCGCAGCTACGACGACGGTGCGCGAGCGTGGTTCGAGGGCGGCACCTCATGTCCTTTTTTCACCGTGGTGTGCCGTGCCGCCGAAGCCCACCGTGTCGTGTCACTGAAGCTCACCGTGCCGTGCCGCCGAAGCTCACCGTGGTGTGCCGTGTCGTCGAAGCGCGCACCGCGGAGTGCTTCGGCTGTTGCCGGTCCCGCCGCGGACGCGCCCGCGAAGGGCACCGTGCGCATGCCGCTAGCTCTCCACTTCGATGGCCAGCGCGGGACAGAGTGCCGCCGCCTCCCGTACCGCCGCCGACTCCTCGTCCGGCGGCGCCGGATCGAGCAGGACGACCACGCCGTCCTCCTCGCGCTGGTCGAAGACCCGCGCTGCGGCCAGGACGCACTGCCCCGCGCCGATGCACCTGCCCTCTTCGATCGTCACACGCATCGCTGCCCCCTCCTCACCATGTGACCGGGACTTCGTGGACGCCGTAGATGTTGGCCTCGTCCTTGTACGGCAACTCGCTCGCCGCCGTCACCAGCCGCAGGCCGGGGATCCGGGAGAACAACGTGCTGAAGACGATCTCCAGCTCCAATCTGGCGAGGTTCTGCCCGAGGCACTGGTGGATCCCGTAGCCGAAGGCCAGGTGCGGCCCGCCGCCGCGGTGGAAGTCCAGATCGCCGGGCCGTTCGAAGACGGCGGGATCGTGGTTGGCGGCGGCGCCGAGCGCGATCACTCCGTCGCCCTCGCGGATGACCACGTCGCCGAGTTCGATGTCCGCGGTGGCCACCCGGGCCGTGCCGACGTCGGCGATGCTGAAGTAGCGCAGCAGTTCCTCGACCGCCCGGGGCACGACCGCCGGATCGGCCTGGAGTTCGGCCAGCCGGTCGGGGTTTTCCAGCAGGGCGACCGTGCCCAGCGAGATCATGTTGGCGGTCGTCTCGTGCCCGGCGACCAGCAGCATCGTGGCGGTGACCACGATGCGCTCGCGGTCGTACTCGCCGGCCTGCCGGTACTTTGCGATGAGGCGGCTGATCAGGTCGTCGCCGGGCTCGCCCTCCTTGGCCTCGACCAGCTCCGCCAGGTACTCGCGCAGTTCGGTCAGGACGCTCACCCGTTCCTGCGGCGCGGTGGAGCGGGAGACGGCGACGGCCGTACGGGTGTGGAAGAAATCCCGGTCGGAGTACGGCACGCCGAGCAGTTCGCAGATCACCAGCGACGGCACCGGCAGCGAAAGGGCCCGCACCAGATCCACCGGGCGATCTCCCACCAGCAGAGCCTCGATGCGCTCGTCCACGATCCGCTGGATGTTCGCGCGCATGCGCTTGACCGGCTTCACCGCGAACTCGCCCGCCACCATACGGCGGTGCCTGGTGTGTTCCGGCGGGTCCTGGAAGACGAACCCCTTCGCCAGCCCGCGAGTCGCCTCCCGGAACCCGGGAGCCGGGCTGGGGTAACCAGGATGCGAGCTGTCCTTACTGGCTCTGGGATCGGTGAGGAACTCGCGTACGAGGTGGTACCCGGTGATCACCCAGGTGGCCCGGCCGTCGGGCAGTACGACCTCGGACACCGGGCCGTCGGCGCGCAACTGCGCGTACTCCGGTGGCGGCGCCGGCGGGCACGTCCTCGGCATCGGGAATCCGGGCAGATCGGTAGTGATCTCCGTCATGAAACCTCCTGCAAAAACGGAGAAATTATCTCCTCTTTTGCGGACGTTATCCTTCCCGAGTGGCCAAGGTCAAGCGACGATGGGAGAGGGGGAGCGCATGGGCACGTCGGGCCGGCTCCGGGTGGACGCCCGGCGCAACCGCGAACTGATCATCGATACGGCCCGGAGGATCTTCACCGAGCAGGGCGCCGGCGCGACGATGGACGAGGTCGCCAAGCAGGCCGGCCTGGGGCCGGGCACGCTGTACCGGCACTTTCCCGATCGCGACAGCCTGTTCCAGGCGGTGGTCGAGGACGGGCTTCAGCGGATGATCGCCCTGGCGGACGCGGCTCGGGCGGAGGAATCCAGTTCCTGGGACGCGCTGAGCCGCTTCATGCGCGGTTGCGCCGGGCTCCGGCTGGACCTTCTCGGCTCGATGGCCAGGGCGCAGGCCGATCGGATGACCGCGAATCCGGAGATCCAGCAGGGACGCGCCAGGTTGATGGACGTGCTCGACGGGATCGTGACGGACGCCCACCGGGAGGGGACGATGCGCCGTGACGTCGGCACGGGAGACGTGCTGGGCGTCGTCAGCCTGCTCATCCGCGGGCTGCCCACCCTCTCCCCGGACCTGGCCGGTGACTTCCGCGATCGTACGTTGGAGCTGATCCTCGTCGGTATGCGCAACCACCCGTGGGCTCCGTCCCTCGGGGAGGCCATGGGCGCCGAGGCACTGAGCCGTCGCCTTGCCGATTGAATCGGAGAATATTTCTCCGATTGCTTGTTGTGGACTTCGGCTGCCTGGTCCGCAACGCGTCCGGCCTCTCGCCACGGGTGTCTGGCGCGAAGCGCGCCGGCCGGCGTCGGCCGGCGGGTCGCGGAGATCACCTGCCTGTGCGGACTCCTACTGGACGGCCGCGGTAAGCCGATGCGACGAGGGCTGAGCGGCTGGGATGGGCAGGATCCGCCCGCGACGGAGGGCGGCGTATTCGACCTGGCGCAAAAGACGGTGTTGATGAGCCCGCGGTATCCGCGCGGGATCGTCGTGCCGGTGGACCGGAACTTCCACACGACCCAGGTGCGATGGCGGCAGTGGGACGACGCCGGATGGTACGCCAACCAGGGCAAGGGAACCCATCGACGTGGTGCCGGGCCGGGAGAACGCGCCCATCGACTTCATGCTTCCCTACCCGGCCTCCGTGCTGAAGCTGATGGTCAACTTCGGGGTGCTACGGCTGGTGGACAAGGGCGAGATCAAGCTTGAGGACACCTACGACTACCAGCCCACGCCGACCGGTCACCGAGCCCGGTGTCTACCCCGTCGCCTACACCGAGAAGCTGGCCCGGCTGGGCCAGGCGATCGACCGGTACGAGGCGGCCTCCCACGGCCGCCGCACCAAGGACTGAGCACCCCCGGCCCGCCGCTCCGGTGGCGGGCCGGGCATCGCCGATGCGCTGCTGGGCGATGCCTGGCCGCCTGGGTCCTCGTCAGCCGTGTGAGTCGGCCCGCGAACCCGAGAAGGTGAGGCAGGACGGGCCGTTCGGACCGCCGATGCGGACGGAATTGAAGAAGTCGCGGTATGTGCTGAAGAAATTGCCCTTCCCACCGGGGGTGGTCAGCGCGGAGCAGCCGCCGTAGTCGGCTTCGGAGTAAAGGTGGATGTAGGAATCCGTGCGGTTCCAGTCCGACTTGGCCCGGCCGGCCATGTTGAGTGCGGCGAGGTCCGGCGTATCGCTCTGGATCTCGATGATGTCGCCCGTGCCGTCGAGGCCGGAGAACAGACAGTAGTGGTCGTCATGGCATCGGTTGTAGCCATCGGCCGCCTGGGCGGGAACGCTCGTCAGGGTGGCCAGCGCAACGGCCGCGATCGGTAGTGCCAGCATCTGAAGCTTCTTTCCCAATGTTCCTCCATTGGTGAAACTTTCCTTCGATGACGGCACAAACATACCTGGCCTGATCTTGCTGAGGGAAGGGATAACCGCCGCCGATTTCAACACGTCGGGAAGTACGGATACCGACCCGCCGTTGACTCGGTTGCCCGCCCCCGTCGGCGATATCGCTGCCCCCGGGCTTCCGGTCCGCGGTCACCCGTAGAGCTGGAAGCGCGGCCACGCCGTGCTCCACGGCTCCTTGAGGCCACGGCACACGAAGACCGGCAGGCCCTGCCGCTCGTTCTGGACGCCGAGGCCGTTGTCCAGGCGTGCCGCCTCGGAGCATGTGCCGAACTGGGTGTTCAGCAGTTCGAGCGGCACCCTGACGGCGATGACGGCGGTGGCCCGGTCCGGAGGCGGGCCGTAGCGATGCAGGTGGTTGTGGCCGCTGTAGACAGGGGGCAGGACGCCGCGGTCCGCCTCCCGGTCGAGCATGCCGGCCTCGCCGATGCCGCCGGCGAGCAGCACGGCACCCGCCCGGTCCCCGGCGGGCAGCCCGCGCACCACCTCCGTGACCTGGGCGGCGAACTCGGGCCAGCCGATCTGGTCGGCGGTGACCTCGTTGAACGCGGGGATCGGTGTCTGCGCCAGCATCGTCGCGGGGATCAGCGGCAGGTTGAACACGGCGCAGTAGACGCCGTTGAACACCAGTCCGCCGACGGCGAGCCGGCGCCGCGTCCCACGGTCCGCCATCCACGCGGTCACGCTCACGCAGCCCGCGGCGAGCAGCAGGATGAGCAGTCCCGCCGCGTAGTCGAACCGGCCGCCCATCAGCAGGACCATGGCGGCGGCCACCGGGTAGGCGATCGCCAGGGAACGCACCCGCCGGTCCCGCCAGAGCCGGACCCAGCCCGCCACGGCGAACACCCCGCCCACCGGTCCGAGCAGCAGGACCTGCATGGGTACGAACATGGCGCGCATCTCCGCGCCCCGGTCGTCGCTCAGCGCCGCGGCCATCGTCGCCTGCGGCCAGTCGTTGGTGATCTGGTAGAGCAGGTTCGGTACGGCGATCGCCACCGCGGCGAGGACTCCGGCCCACAGGCGGGGGTCACGGAACAGGCGCCTCGGCCCGGCGACGGCCAGCCCGACGGCCAGTCCGACGACCAGCAGCGCGATCAGGTGCTTGTTGTAGGTCGCGATCCCGATCGCCGCACCGGCGGCGATCCACCATTTCCGGTCCCCGCGCAGCAGGGCCCGGAGGACGAAGAGGATCGCCGCCGCCCACAGCGGGGCGTCGAAGCTGGTGGTGAGCAGGCTGTGCCCGCCCACCACGGTGGAGGAGGCGGTGGTGATCGCCACCGCGGCGAGGAGCTGGGCCGTACGGCCTCCGCCCAGTTCCCTCGCGATCAGGGCGACGAGCACGACCAGTGCCGCGGCGCCCAGCGCCGCGGGCACGCGCACGGCCGTGACGGTGTCGCCGAGAAGCAGCACGGCCGCCCTGGCGAGCAGCGGTGTCAGAGGAGGCTGATCGACGTATCCCCAGTCGGGATGCTCACCGATCATGCGGAAGTACAGTTCGTCCTTGTAGTAGCCGTACCAGGGGCTGAAGGCGAGCAGTATCGAGAAGAAGACGAGGGCGACCACCGTGACGGGGCGCCAGGCGAATGTGGAGAGCCCGTCGATGCGACCGACTCTCTCCGGTAGGGAGATGGTGCGAGTTTGCGCCATCTCTTCAGGAGACCCCCTTAGCTTCGGTGCCTCCCACCCCTAGCCGACCCCTAAACGATGCCGCCGATCTTGAATAGCCGGAGATATGGTGTTATGCCGGGCAGAGCAGGCGCCCCGCCGTATCCCTGCCGGTCAGGCCCGTTCCTGCCGGGGCATGACCACCTCGCGGACGATGAGCAGGACGGCCGCGACCAGCGGGATGCCGAGCAGGGCGCCCAGCACGCCGAGCAGGGCACCGCCGAGCAGGGCGCCGACGATCGTGGCGAGCGGTGGGACGTCCACCGAGCTCTTCATCACGCTCGGCGCGATCCAGTAGTTCTCGATCTGCTGGTAGACGGTGAAGAAGACCAGGCAGATGATGCCGACGGTCGGCGAGACGAAGAACCCCACCAGGGAGGCGACCCCCGCGCCGATGAAGGCGCCGACCATCGGGATGAGGTCGGTCAAGGCCACGATGAGGGCCAGCGCCAGGGCGTAGGGGACCTTCATGAAGAACAGGAAGAAGAAGGTCGTCACGCCGGCGATCAGCGAGATGATCAGGTTGCCGGCGACGTAGCCGCCGATGCTGTCGATGATCTGGTCGCCGAGCAGGCTGGTGCGGGTCCTGCGCGACTTCGGCACCAGGCGGTAGGCCATCTTCTTGAGGGAGTTCAGCGAGCCCAGGAAGTAGAGCGTCAGGACCAGGACCGTCAGCGCGTTGAAGACCGCCCCGATGAGCACCTGACCGAAGCCGAGGACGCCGCCGAACATCTGGCTGCCGAAGTCGCCGCTGGTCACGTACTGCTGGATCTTGTCCAGAAGCTGGAAGCGCTGGTCCAGGTCGCGGATCATCGGGTTGTTCTGCAGCTCCTGGACGTACTGGGGGAGCTTGGCCATGAAGTCGGTGGACTGCGTGGTGAGCGGTGGGACCACGGCCAGGCCGAAGCCGGCGAAGACGGCGATGACCCCCAGGAAGACCACGGTGATCGCGACCATGCGGGCGAGCCCGCGCTTCTGCAGCGCCTCGACGGCCGGGTTCAGGCCGATGGCGAGGAAGAGCGAGACGATGATCAGAATCAGCACCGAACTCGCGCTCACCACGGCCTGAACCAGCCACCAGGCGGTGAGCACCCCGAGTGCGGCGGTGAAACCGAACACGAACGGGTGGTTGCGCATCGACTGCCCGGGCCGGCCGAAGGGAAGATCGTCGGAGGGCGCGTCGACGGAGGCCCGGCGCGTCGGGCCGACCACGGGAGCGTCGGCCGGGGGCATCGGCCCGGCAGAGGTGAGCACCGGTTCCGCCGGGTGCTCGCCGGTGGTGGGGACGGAGGTGGCCGGTTCGGCACGGTCACGGGAGATTGACTCGGACACGGACGGCCACTGCCCGCTGCGGGAAGGATTAGTCCGCTCGGGGGAGTGGCGGGCGTCACCCCCCGGGGAACTCAGCTCATGCTGACATACCGCCGGGGCCGCAGTGCGTGGCTCCGCAGCGCGGCCAGGGCGGCCGACCGGCCCGCCGGGGTGAGTGTGCCCGCCCGCCGGAGGGCGAAGGCGTCCAGACGCCGTCCCAGCTCGGCCAGTGAGGCGTCCACCTCGGAGATCTGCCACTCCTCGCAGGCGATCACCGCGGCGACGCGGTCATGGTCGGCGGGCGAGCCGTCGGCCAGCAGCATCAGCGCCACCTCCCGGGCCGAGGCCCGGAAGCCGTGCTCCCCGGCCTCGGGAGCCAGCAGGGCCGCCGCCGCGGCCTCCCAGAGCTGGTCGTGGTCCTGCAGCAGGCGTTCCCCGGCCGGAGTGGTCACCAGCCGTCTGCCGGCACGGCGCAGTGCGCCCATCGGTCCCTGGGCCACCTCGCGGACCGCCGCCAGCTCCGCGGCGCTCCAGGTGCTCTCCGCGAGCACGGCGCGGGCCAGGTTGTGCCGCTGGGTCAGCGGGATGCCGCCCGGCCGGCGGCCCAGCTCCAGCAGCCACCGCAGCGCGTCGAGATGATCCTCGGCCGGGGCCGGGATCGGGGCGTGCAGGCGCACCTCGAAGGGCTGGGCGAGCTCGCGCCAGGCGGCGCCCCGGCCCAGCACCCAGCGGTTCAGCCGCTCGCCCTGGACCCGGTGGAGCCAGTTGTCCCCGCCCAGCTCGGCGCGGGGCGTCGTCAGCCAGTGGCGGGTCAGCGCCTGCCGTTCGGATGAGTCCGAGGTGAGCTCCCCGGAGACGATGGCGAGCTCCAGGGCGGCGGAGCAGGCCCCGTGCGCGCCCAGCTCCTCCGGGCCCATGATCGAGCTCCACCGCAGTTCGGGCACGTCAGGCGGGAGCACCCCGGTGGCGTCCAGGGCGCTCTGGTAGGCGGCCGCCCCGGCGTCCTCGCCCGAACGGGTGTAGGTCCGCAGGATCTGCGCGGTCGTCGAGGACGAGCAGAGCGCGGCGTAGCGCTCCATGCCACCCAGCCGCAGCAGGCTGCCCAGCGCGCGGGCGATCGCGGGGCGGTCACCGGCGATCTTGGTCGGCAGTGTGTACCAGAGGAACTCGCACATGTTGAGCTCGGTGATGGTTTCCAGGGGTTCGCCACCGGTCAGCCAGTCGATGGCGCTCCGGGCGTGCTCGGCGTCGTGGGGCTCGGATCGCTCCAGCTCGGAGAGGAGCGCGGCCACGTCCGGTGCAGGCATGTTTCGAAGTCTGCCGTATCCGGGCCTGCTCTGACGATGAACGTGACGTAATGGCTCCTGCACGTCCCCTACCCTATGGAATCAGCTCTAAGCAGCTCATATGTATGGACGGTCAGATCCATCCCTTTTTGAACATCATGCGCGCGTGCCACTCCGCGTAGGGGATGATCTCGGCGGTGAGCACCGGGTAGAGCCACCAGAAGTTGATCAGCGCCAGCAGCGTGAAGGCGCCCACGACCGAGGCGCCGACGATACGGCGCCGTGATGGGGCGCCCACCGGTCCGATGATCAGTCCGGCGGCCAGGGTCAGCGCGAGGATCATGAAGGGGACCATGGGGATCGCGTAGAACAGGAACATGGTCCGGTCGTCGGCGATCGCGTAGTAGAACCAGGGCAGCCAGCCGGCCGCGTAACCCACCAGCACCGCTCCGGCCCGCCAGTCGCGGGTGGCGACGTACCAGGCGACCATCGCGATGAGCGCGGCCAGCCCGCCGTACCAGATGACCGGGGTGCCGACCCCGAGCACCGCCTGTGAGCAGCCCGTCGTTCCGCATCCGGTTTTAGGAGTCTCGTAGAAGAACGCCACCGGGCGCAGCAGCAGCGGCCAGCTCCACGGATCGGACTGGTAGCTGTGCGGGGTCGCCAGGCCGGTGTGGAAGCCGAGGACCTGGAAGTGGTAGTCCAGCCACGACCGGATCGAGTCGAAGACGAAGTAGGCGGGGCCCTGGGAGGTCGCCCGCTCCCAGTTGCGCCCCCAGCCGGAGGCGGAGACGAACCAGCCGGTCCAGGAGGCCACGTAGACGGCCGCCGGGACCAGGCCCAGGCTGCCCAGCAGGGTGGGCAGGTCTTTGCTGAGTGTCCCGCTGTAGGGCCTGCGCAGCCCGACGGCGCGACGGGCCCCGGCGTCCCAGACCAGGGACATCACCGCGAAGGCGAGCAGGAAGAAGACCCCCGACCACTTGACCGCGCAGGCCGCGCCCAGACAGGCGCCGGCCGCGAGCCGCCACGGCCGCAGGCCCAGCCACGGGCCGTGCTCGCTCAGCGGCGAGGTCTCGTACCAGTCGACGAGCCGGCCGCGTGCCCGGTCGCGGTCGACCACCAGGCAGGCGAACCCGGCCAGCACGAAGAACATCAGGAAGATGTCCAGCAGCGCGGTCCGCGACAGCACGAAGTGCAGTCCCTCGATCGACAGCAGCAGGCCCGCCAGGCAGCCCAGCAGCGTGGAGCGGGTCATCCGGCGGGCGAGCCGGGCCAGGATCAGGATCGACAGCACCCCGACCACGGCCCCGGCGAACCGCCAGCCGAACGGGTTCATCCCGAAGAGCTGCTCACCGATCCCGATCATCCACTTGCCCAGCGGCGGATGGACGACGTAGGAGGCGCACTTGGAGAGCTCGGCGGGTGCGCACTGCTGCCAGATGTCGCTGCTGTTCTGCATCAGCAGCTTGTCGGCGTCCTTTTGGACGGCCCGTTCGGCGCCGAACTTGATCAGCGCCCACGCGTCCTTGGCGTAGTACGTCTCGTCGAACATGACCGCGCGCGGCCGGCCCAGGTCGACGAACCGCAGGATCGCGCCGAACCCGGCGACCAGCAGCGGTCCCAGCCATCCCCACAGGATGCTGCCTGGCATCGGCGGCACCAGCCGATCACGCACGGAACCCGGGGATCCGCCGTCCGGCTTGGGCTCCGGCTGGTCGAAATCCTGGTTGGTGAAGTCGGTCACGGCCACCCGGACATCGTACGGGCCCCTCCAACCGGGCAACCCAAGAAACTCCGCCTACATGCCTAATTAGGGGAACATCCCCCTGGAGGGCGGGTGCCATGCGCGGGGACGGGACCTCATCGCGATGAGGGAGGATGGGTCCGTGACGGACAACGGCAGGCTGGTGCTCGCGGGGGCTCCGATCGGACAGGTGGGTGACGCCTCACCCCGGTTGCGGGAGGCGTTGGAGACCGCCGACGTGGTCGCGGCCGAGGACACCCGCCGGCTGCGCCGCCTGGCCGGCGAACTGGGCGCGGAGATCACCGGCAGGGTCGTCTCCTACTACGACGCCAACGAGGCCGGGCGGGCCGCCGAGCTCCTCGCGGCCCTGCAGGACGGCAGGACCGTCCTGATCATCACCGACGCCGGGATGCCCGGCGTCTCCGACCCCGGGTACCGCCTGACCCATCTGGCCGTCGAGGCCGGCATCACGGTCACCTCGCTGCCGGGTCCGTCCGCGGTCACCACCGCACTGGCCGTCTCCGGCCTGCCGAGCGACCGGTTCTGCTTCGAGGGTTTCCTGCCCCGCAAGCCGGGCGAGCGGGGCCGCAGGCTGGACGCCCTGGCCGGGGAGGAACGCACGATGGTGTTCTTCGAGGCTCCGCACCGGCTGCAGGTCGCGCTGGAGGCGATGGCGGAGGCGTTCGGCGCCGACCGCCCGACAGCGGTCTGCCGGGAGCTCACCAAGACCTACGAGGAGGTACGGCGGGGCGGTCTGGGCGAGCTGGCCGAGTGGGCGGCCAAGGGGGTCAAGGGAGAGATCACCGTGGTCGTCGCCGGACACGTCCCGGAGGCCCTGCCGCCGGTCATGGAGGACCTGGTCGCCGAGGTGGCCCGCCGCCAGGAGACCGGGGTGCCGAAGAAGCAGGCGATCGTCGACGTGGCCAAGGTGGCGGGAATTCCCAGGCGGGATCTTTATGATGCCGTCCATCGAGGCTGATTTATCTCCATAATTCCCTAAATGGGATTAATGCGGAGCCGGCTGGTGCCCCCCATACCGGGCAGCGTCCTGTGGGGGTGGCTGGGGCCGCTGCTGGTCGCCGGCTTCGGCGCGATCCTGCGGTTCACCGGCCTGGGCCGGCCGCACGCGGTCATGTTCGACGAGACGTTCTACGTCAAGGACGCGTTCGCACTGACCACCTATGGCGTGGAACGGGCCTCGGTCGGCAACACCGAGAACCCGATCGCCGACCGCAGGCTTCTCGCGGGAGACACCGACATCTGGGTCGCGTGCGCTCCGCCCGGCGCCGACCCCTGCCCGCTGTACGTGGCCCATCCGCCGCTGGGCAAGTGGATGATCGGGATCGGTGAGCAGCTCTTCGGGATGAACCCGTTCGGCTGGCGGTTCGCCGGGGCCGTGGTCGGGGTGCTGTCGATCCTGATCCTGGCCCGGCTCGCCCGCCGGATGACCCGCTCCACGCTGCTGGGCTGCCTGGCGGGCCTGCTGCTGTCGATCGAGGGACTGCACTTCGTGCTGTCGCGGACCGCGCTGCTGGACATCTTCCTGATGTTCTTCGTGCTGGCCGGGTTCGCCTGCCTGGTGGTCGACCGCGACCGGGCACGCGGCCGGCTCGTCGACTGGTACGAGACCTCGCCGCTGAGCGAGCACGGCCCGTGGCTGGGCCTGCGGCCGTGGCGGCTCGCGGCCGGCGCCTGTCTGGGCGCGGCCTGCGCGGTCAAGTGGTCGGGGGTCTTCTTCCTGCTCGCCTTCGCGGTGATGTCCCTGGTCTGGGACGCCGGGGCCCGTCGCGCCGTCGGGCTGCGCAGGCCCTACAGCGGGACGCTCAGCAAAGACCTGCCCACCGCGCTCTCTGCCGTGGCGCTGGTCCCGGCGATCACCTATCTGATCTCGTGGACCGGCTGGTTCGTCTCCGCACTCGGCTGGGGGCGCAACTGGGAGCGGGCGACCTCCCAGGGGCCCGCCTACTTCGTCTTCGACTCGCTGCGCTCCTGGCTCTCCTACCAGGTGCAGGTCCTCGGCTTCCACACCGGCCTGGTCTCCTCGCACCCCTATCAGTCAGAGCCGTGGAGCTGGCCGCTGCTGCTCCGCCCGGTGGCGTTCTTCTGGGGAACGCCCACGGGCGGGTGCGGGGCGGAGAAGTGCGCCCAGGAGGTGCTCGGGGTCGGCACCCCGGTCATCTGGTACGGCGGGCTGGCCGCGCTCATCGCGATGGTCGCCTGGTACGTCGCCACCCGCGACTGGCGGGCCGGAGCCGTGCTGCTGAGCTACGCCGCCGGCTGGCTGCCCTGGTTCTACTACGCCGTCGCCGACGACCGGACCATGTATCTGTTCTACGCGATCCCCATGGTCCCCTTCATGATCCTCGCGCTGACCCTGGCCGCCGGACTGATCATCGGGAAGACGGAGGCCGTGCCCAACCGCCGGGCGGTCGGGGCCGCGTTCGCCGGGGCCTTCATGATCCTCGCGCTGATCAACTTCGGGTGGCTCTACCCGGTGCTCGTCGGCGAGGTCATTCCGCACGCCCAGTGGTGGGCGCGGATGCTGCTGGCGCGCTGGGTCTGACGAATCCCCGGCGCAGGGAGATCGCGGCGGCGAGACAGGCCAGGGGCACGGCGGGCAGCAGGTAGCGGTAGTCGAACTCGGCGGTCGCGGCCGGGGCCAGGAGGAGGCCGAAGGCCGCCAGCCACGGCAGGAGCACCGGACCGCCCAGCGTGCGCCAGCGTGCCACCACCCCGGCCAGGCCGACCAGGAGCAGGACGCCGATCACGGTGCCCGGCAGCCGGACGACCCGCTGGTAGTCCTGCATGAAGGTGGCCCACGGTTCGTGGAGCCGGGTGCCGATCACCTTCGGCGTACCGTCGATCTTCGCGATCGGCAGACCGGGGTCGTACTTGCGCGCGTCGCCGTCGCTGGTGCCCTTGTAGGAGGACCAGGCCGGCAGCACCCTGTCCTCGAAGGGGAACTCGTACTGCAGGTAGGTCTTGGCGTCGGGGAACTGCGACCGTCCCCAATGGAAGCCGCGCAGGAAGTCGAGGCCGACCCTGGCCAGGTAGTCGCCGGGCTGGGCCAGGATGGCCCGCTTGGCGAACGTCCCGGCGGTCTGGTTCACCTGGGGGGTGAACGTGCTGCCCGTCCCGAACGCGTGGAAGCGCTGGCCGGAGGTCCCGCTGGCCCACCAGAGGAAACTCTGCCCGGAGAGGCCGCGCCGGTCCGGCGGGGCGCTGATGCACAGCAGCGCGAGCTCCAGCTCCTTGCGGGGGTCGACCCCCATCTTCTGGCAGTCGGCGAACAGCGCGGTCCGCATGTAGAGGATCGCGCCGTCGCTGTTGGTCATCGCGAAGTTGCCGTACGTCGAGGCGAACCAGGCCATGTAGCCGACCACCGGGAGGGCGCACGCCGTGACCATGGCCGCGATCGGCTTCCAGCCGGTCCGTTTGATCAGCAGGTAGACCACGACCAGCACGAGGATCGGCAGCCCGATCGAACGGGTGAGCGCGGTCAGGGCGAGCAGCAGGCCGATCACCGCGCCGAGCCGCCACGACATCTTCGGGTGCCAGAGCACCAGCGTGATGACGCCCACCACCAGCAGCATGAACATCGTGTCGGACATGACCAGGTGTTCGAGCTGAAGCTGGTAGGCGTCGAACAGGACCGGTACTGTGGCCAGGGTCGCCCCCCAGCCGGGCAGACCGAACCTCCTGCGCAGCAGTGCGTAGACCAGCACCGCGATGGACAGGCCCATCAGGTGCTGGGTGAAGGCGACCAGACCGAAACTGTGGAAGGGGCGCAGCAGCAGGAGCCAGAAGGAGTAACCGTTCGGGCGCAGGGCACTGGGTCTTCCGGGGTTGATCGCCCCCGAGACGTATTCGAAGGAGTCGTTGAACCACAGTGCCGGGCCGTACCCGAGCATGGTGACCACACGCAGCACGAAGGCCAGCGAGAGCACGGCCGCGAAGAGGTGGTGACGGCGCAGGAAAGCCCACAGACGCGCGGCCCAGTCCGTCGGGGGCGTGTCCATGTGTGCTCGTTCGGCGACGGTCACCATGCAATACAGGATGCCAGGCGTTTCGCGGAGTTGACCCGCGCAGTAGGCGGCAGAGGGCATCATGATGAGATTGGTCTGTGCCGTAATGAGGGGTTGAGACGTGGAACTGACCGTGGTGATGCCTTGCTTGAATGAGGCGGAGACCGTGGAGACCTGCGTACGCAAGGCACTGGCCTGCATGCGGGAACACGGGATAGACGGAGAGGTGCTGATCGCCGACAACGGCAGCACCGACGGCTCGCAGCAGCTGGCGCGAAACGCCGGCGCCCGGGTCGTGCACGTGGACGCCAAGGGCTACGGAAACGCGCTCATGGGCGGCATCCGGGCGGCGCGCGGCCGATACGTCATCATGGGCGACGCCGACGACTCCTACGACTTCACCGCGCTGCTGCCGTTCGTCGAGCAGTTGCGCGACGGTGCCGACCTGGTGATGGGCAACCGGTTCAGGGGCGGCATCGCGCCGGGCGCCATGCCCCCGCTCCACCGCTACCTCGGCAACCCGGTCCTCTCCTTCGTCGGCCGCCTGTTCTTCCCGAGCGCCATCGGTGACTTCCACTGCGGCCTGCGGGGCTTCCGGCGCGACTCCATCCTCAAGCTCGGCCTGCAGACCGGCGGCATGGAGTTCGCCAGCGAGATGGTGGTGCGCTCGACGCTGTCCGGCCTGGACGTGCGCGAGGTGCCCACCACGCTGTCGCCCGACGGCCGGTCCCGCCCGCCGCACCTGCGTTCCTGGCGTGACGGCTGGCGCCACCTGCGCTTCCTGATGCTCTACAGCCCGCGCTGGCTGTTCTTCATCCCCGGCCTGATCCTGATGACCATCGGCCTCGTCGGGGGCGCCGCCCTCACCTTCGGCCCGGTCTACATCGGCAAGCTCGCCTTCGACGTCGACACCCTGGTCGGTGCCTCGGCCGCGCTGGTGATCGGCTTCCAGGCGGTGCTGTTCGCCGTGTTCACCAAGGTGTACGCGGCGGAGGAGGGCTTCCTGCCGGAGGACAGGCGGGTGCGCAAACTCGTCGACATCGTCACCCTGGAGAAGGGCCTGGTGGCCGGCGGCCTGCTGGCCCTGGCCGGTCTCGGCGGCCTGGTCGCCTCGCTGGCCCACTGGCAGACGCGCAGCTTCGGCACGCTGATCCCGTCGGAGTCGCTGCGCCTGGTCGTGCCCTCGGCCACCGCGTTGATCGTGAGCTTCCAGACCATCTTCGCGTCGCTGTTCATCAGCATCCTGGGCATCCGCCGCACCAAGGAGACGCCCATCGACGTGGCCGCCTCCGCCGCGGAGGAGGCCGCCGAAGCCGTGACCCGGGAAGGCGAGGAGACCGTAAACCGGGAGAGCACCAAGGCCTGAGCCCGCGTCCCTTAGGCTTGTCCTCATGTCCCAGCACATCCTGACCGCCGTCGCGTGGCCCTACGCCAACGGCCCCCGCCACATCGGGCACGTCTCCGGATTCGGCGTGCCGTCCGACATCTTCAGCCGCTACCAGCGGATGGCGGGCAACAAGGTCCTGATGGTGAGCGGGACCGACGAGCACGGCACGCCGATCCAGGTGCAGGCCGACAACGAGGGTGTGACCGCCCGCGAGCTCGCCGACCGTTACAACCGGGTGATCGTCGAGGATCTCCAGGCCCTGGGGCTCTCCTACGACCTGTTCACCCGGACCACGACGGAGAACCACTACGCCGTCGTTCAGGAGATCTTCAAAGGTCTGTACGACAACGGTTACATCTTCCCCAAGACCACGATGGGCGCGATCTCCCCGTCCACCGGCCGCACCCTGCCCGACCGATACATCGAGGGCACCTGCCCGATCTGCGGCTACGACGGCGCCCGCGGCGACCAGTGCGACAACTGCGGCAACCAGCTCGACCCGATCCAGTTGATCAACCCGGTCAGCAGGATCAACGGCGAGACGCCCGACTTCGTGGAGACCGAGCACTTCATGCTCGACCTGCCCGCGTTCGGCGAGGTGCTGGCGTCCTGGCTTGAGTCCAAGCAGGGCGAGTGGCGGACCAATGTGCTGAAGTTCGCCCTCAACATGCTCGGTGACCTGCAGCCCCGCGCGATGAGCCGGGACCTCGACTGGGGCGTGCCGATCCCGCTGGACGGCTGGCGCGACCAGCCCAACAAGCGGCTCTACGTCTGGTTCGACGCCGTCGTCGGCTACCTCAGCGCCTCCATCGAGTGGGCCCGCCGCTCCGGCGACCCGGACGCCTGGCGGCGGTGGTGGCAGGACCCCGAGGCCCTCAGCTACTACTTCATGGGCAAGGACAACATCGTCTTCCACGCCGAGATCTGGCCGGCGCTGCTGCTCGGCTACAACGGCAAGGGCGCCCGCGACGGCGACCCGGGCTCCCTCGGCGCACTGAACCTGCCCTCCGAGGTCGTCTCCAGCGAGTTCCTGACCATGGAGGGGCGCAAGTTCTCCTCCTCGCGGCAGGTCGTCATCTACGTGCGCGACTTCCTGGAGCGCTACGACGCCGACGCGCTGCGCTACTACATCGCGGTGGCCGGACCGGAGACCCAGGACACCGACTTCACCTGGTCGGAGTTCCTCAACCGCAACAACGGCGAGCTGGTGGCGGCCTGGGGCAACCTGGTCAACCGCTCGATCTCGATGGCCGCCAAGAACTTCGGCGTCATCCCCGCGCTGGGCGACCTCACCGACGCCGACCGGGCGATGCTGGAGCGCAGCCGCGCCGCCTTCCCCAAGGCCGCCGCCGAGCTGGAGCACTGCCGGTTCAAGAACGCCACGAACGAGGCCTTCGAGGTCATCCGCGAGGCCAACAAGTATCTGGCCGAGCAGGAGCCCTGGAAGATCAAGGACAACCCCGAGCGGGTCGCCACCATCCTGCACGTGGCCCTGCAGATCGTCGACGACGCCAAGACCCTGCTCACCCCGGTCCTGCCGAATTCTTCCAACAAGATCTACGCGATGCTCGGCGGCACCGGCGTCTGGTCGGGCATGCCGGAGATCCACGAGGTCACCGACGACGACGGGCGGACCTACCCGATCATCACCGGCTCCTACGAGGGCGCCGCGCGCTGGGAGTCCACCCCGATCAAGGCCGGCACCCCGCTCGCCCCGCCGACCCCCCTTTTTCCTAAGCTCGACTCGAAGATCGTCGAGGAGGAGCTCGCCCGGCTGAACGGGTGAACGGCTGAACGGGTGACATCCGGCCGGTACGGCCGGCGCCCGCCGATCCCGCCGGGGCGGGACGGTGGCGGAGCCGTACCGGCGGCTCGGTAGGTTGGGCGGTGTGAGCACGACGAAGCTTCCCGCCGCCCCCGAACCTCTGGCCACCGAGGTGTTCGACAGCCACTGCCATCTGGACATCATGGTGGGGAACCGCCAGGCGTCCTCGGGAGACCCCGTCGCCCAGGCCGCCCAGGCGGCCCGGGCGAGCGTCGAGGGGATCCTCCGGGAGGCCCGCGCGGTCGGGGTGACCCGGCTCGTCACGATCGGCTACGACCTGCCGTCCTCACGCTGGAACGCCGACACGGCGGAGCTGCACACCGACGTCTACGCCGGGGTGGCGATCCACCCCAACGAGGCGCACGCCTCGACGCCGGAGGTCCTCGCCGAGATCGAGGAGCTGGCCCGGCTCCCCCATGTCAGGGCGGTGGGGGAGACCGGTCTCGACTACTACCGGGACTGGGCGTCCAAGGACGACCAGCACGCCAGTTTCCGGGCGCACATCGAGATCGCCAAGCGGACCGGCAAGGCTCTGGTGATCCACGATCGCGAGGCCCACGACGACGTGCTGCGCGTGCTGGCCGACCAGGGCGCCCCGGAGGTCGTGGTCTTCCACAGCTTCTCCGGCGACGCGGAGATGGCCGGGAAGTGCGTGGCGGCCGGTTACTTCATGTCCTTCTCCGGTCCGGTCACCTACAAGAACGCCGCCTACCTCCGCGAGGCGGCGGCGGTCGCGCCCACCGAGCTGATGCTCGTCGAGACGGACGCCCCCTACCTCCCGCCGACCCCGCACCGGGGCAAGCCCAACGCGCCCTATCTCATCCCGCTGACGCTGCGCTGCCTGGCCGAGGTCAAGGGGATGGAGGCGGCCGAGCTCGCCGCGGCCGTCAACGCGAACGGGGAGACCGTCTTCGGCCCCTGGTGACCCGCCGTGTCCCGCTGCGCCGAGGTCCCTGGGGGCGCGCCCGCCCGGCCCGGTGCCGGCCGCTCAGGTCATCTCGTGTGCCGTCCGGTGCGATGGCTCAGGCCGCCGCAGGAGCTCAGCCCACCGCCGCGCCGAAGTCGGCCGGGCCGCCACCGTCGATGACGGGCACCTGGCCGGCTCCGGGCGCGAGCCGGATCCCGGTGGCGTCGTTGCGGCCCAGCAGCGTCACCGCCCCCGAAGCGCCCTGGTCCGGCGCGCCGGCCACCAGGCGGTTCCCGCTGAACCCCACCGCCCAGCCGACGTGGTCGCCGGCCCGGCCCCAGGCGACCGGCCCAGCCTGGCCGGGGTTCCCCAACGGGATCACCTGTACGCCACCGCGCTGGTCCGGCCCGTCGAACGGGACACCCACGGCCAGCCGGACACCCCCCTCCGCGGTGAGTGCCAGCGAGAAGCCGTAGCCCTCTCCCGGCGCGCCCTCCGTGCCCTGGTCGAAGGTGCGCGCAAGGGTGATCTCCGCGGTGCCGGACGCCTGGAAGAGCGTGACCAGCCCGGAGTCCTTCACCCGTCCGCCGTCGCCGAGCGGCGCGCTCACCGCCAGATAGCCCACGTCCCCCTCCTGGGCGTAGGCCATCGCGTAGCCGAACCGGTCGCCCGCGTCGGTGTCGACGATCTCGTGCAGATCCCACTTCCTGCCGGTGTATCGCCCCTGGGAGCTGCGCACATCGAAGAGCACGGCGATCGATCCCGAGTCGGTCTTCCCCGCGCCGTCCTGCCGTCCCGCCCCGTCGTCGTTCTCGTACGGCGCGCCGACCGCGAGATCCGCTTCCCCGGCGGCACCCCCCAGCCTGCCGATCGCCACCGACCAGCCGAACATGTCGCCGGTCTCGCTGTTGCCGGAGACCCCCTCGCTGTCCTGGGAGATCCGCCTGGCGCCGCCGAGCCCGCCGGCTTGGAACAGGTAGACCGATCCCGCGTCGGTGACCCCGTCCGCGTCCTCGTACGGCGCGCCGACCGCCACCAGCGTCCCATCGGCGGCCAGGGACCAGCCGAAATGGGCGTCGGACTCCGGCCGGGGAGCGACCACACGGACCGTCCGCCGCTGTGCCCCGCCGTACACGGCGTAGACCGCGCCCGCGTCCCGTTCTCCCGCCACGTCCGCGTACGGCGCACCGATCAGCAGGTCCGCGCAACGGTCGGCGTCCAGGTGGGTCAGCCGCACCGACCACCCGAAACCGTCGCCCGCGCCGGGTTCGGGTGCGCTCACGACCGTCCCGCCCGTACCCCGGCCGGACAGCACGTGTACGGCTCCGGCACCGCCGGCTCCGGCGAGGTCGGCGGACGGGTCGCCGACCGCCACGTCGTCCGTGCCGTCTCCGTCGAAGTCGTTCCCGCTCGCCGTGGAGCAGTCGGCGGAGCCGGCGGTCCACCCGGGAAGGGCAGGAGACATCGGAAGCACGGCTGCGACCAGCAGAGACGTCAGGAGTCTCATGAGAGCCTCACCTCGATCTCCTTTCCCCCTTCGATCACACGGCCGGTCAGTTTCAGCGGCCTGCGGACCGGGGGCAGGTCGTAGACGAGGACTCCGTCCACCTTGCCGCCGGGGGCCAGGGTGGCCGGCAGGTCCGTCGAGACCGGCTCGGGGCTGTGGACCGCGCCGCGGTCGTCCACCAGGGTGAGCGGGGTGCGGCTGAGCGGGGAAGCCGTGCCCGCCGCGTTGAGCAGGGTCCACCGGATCACGCAGAACCGGCCGCGCGCCGGGACGGCACCCTGGTAACCGGTCAGGTTGCACCGGGGGGCCTGGGGGATGATCAGTTGCGGATCCGCGATGAAGGAGCCGGTCGCGATCCGCCGGCCCACGTCGGTGACGCCCGTGGCGAGACCCGCACCCGCGGTGGCGAGGGCCGCGGGTGGTGCCGCCTGTCCGCCTCCGCCGCTCGCGTTGACCAGTACGGCGGCCGTGACGGCCAGCGCCGCCGCCACAGCCGCCCCGACGAGCAGCCACCGGCGCCGGACCGGCCGCTCCCCGGCGCCGGCCGCGGCGGACGGGGCGTGGGGCGGGGCGGACGGAGCATGGGGCGGGGCAGGAGCCATGCCGGGTGGGATGGGGAGCGGGGCGGGAGTCGTGCCGGGTGAGGAGGGGAACCGGCCGGGAGCCGTGGCGGACGAGGCATCCGGCGGGGCGGTGGCCGTATCGGCCCGCTCCGGGGCGGCCGGGAGGGCGCCTCCGGCCGGCGTGCTCAGGGTCTGGGTGGAGTCGGTCTCCACGTTGGCCGGCGCCTGCCATGACCGGCTGAGCACGTCGGAGGCGATCAGGGTGGGCGGATCCACCGGCACCGGGCCCGTTTCGGCCGGGCCCGCCTCGGCCGGTGCCGCTATCCCGCCGCCGACCAGCGCGATCAGCAGATCCTGCGCGGTGGGTCGCCGGGCGGGGTCCATCGTGGTGGCCCGGCGCACCAGGTCGTCGAGCGGTGCGGGGAGCGCGCCCAGGTCGGGTGGGCTGTTCAGCAGCCGGGTGGCCATGGTGAGCAGGTTGCCCCGGCCGTACGGGTGGCGGCCGTTGCCCGCGTAGGCGATCAGGCAGCCCCAGGCGAAGACGTCGGCCGCCGGGGTGATCTCCAGGCCGCGCACCTGCTCGGGAGCCCACCAGCCGGGGCTGCCGAGCACCTCGCCCGACTGGGTGAAGCTGTGAGTCGCGTCGAGCGCCCGGGCGATGCCGAAGTCGATCACACGGGGGCCGGAGAGGGACAGGATCACGTTGGCGGGCTTGAGGTCGCGGTGGACCAGGCCGGCGACGTGGATGGCGGCCAGCGCGGCGGCGACTCCCAGGGCCACACCGTGCAGGGGCCCGGGTTCGAGTGCGCCGTGCTGGGTGATCTGACGGGACAGCGGTGTACCCGCGATGTACTCGGTGACCATGTACGGCCGGCCGTCCTCGCCGTTGCCGTTGTCGAGCACCTGGGCGGTGCAGAAGGAGGCCACCCGCCGGGCGTTCTCCACCTCCGCGTGGAACCGGGCGGCGAACCCGTCCTCGATCGCGAACTCCGCCTTGACCATCTTGAGGGCCACCTGCCGCCCGGTCGGGGCCAGTGCGAGATAGACGGTGCCCATGCCGCCCTCGCCGAGCCGTCCGAGCAGCCGGTATCCCCCGACCTGCTCCGGATCGCCGGGGCGTAACTCCTCGGCACCAGGCTGGTTCACGTCCTCATCACGGGGTCGATTCCCTCCCATACTGACAAGCCCCCGTACGGCAACGTTATCCACAACGAGGCCTCCCATGTCCATAGCGCGTCGTCCCAGTGTGTTCGATGCGCGAAACTTGTCGGATGACGTGGAGAGTGGATCCGTGAGTGAGCGCAGCGAACGATTCCGTGGGCACAGCGGCCCGGTAGGCGGCGTCCTGCCGGGTGGGGAACCAGCATGAGCCTTCTGGGGCCGGTGGAGATACGTAATTTGGCGGAGAAGCTGGATATCCGTCCGACGAAGAAGCTCGGCCAGAACTTCGTGATCGACGGCGGCACGGTCCGCCGGATCGTCCGGGTCGCCGGGCTGCGGCCGGACGACGTGGTCATCGAGGTCGGACCGGGGCTGGGCTCGCTCACCCTCGCGCTGCTCCCCGAGGCCCGCGGCGTGGTGGCGGTGGAGATCGACCCGGTCCTGGCCGCCCAGCTTCCGCTGACCGTCGCCGAGCGCGCCCCGGAGTTCGCCGACCGTCTCACCGTCGTGCTCGCCGACGCCATGCGGGTCCTGCCGGATGATCTGCCGCAGGAGAAGCCGACCGCGCTGGTCGCTAACCTGCCCTACAACGTGTCCGTTCCGGTGGTGTTGCACCTGCTGGAGACCCTGCCGTCGCTGCGCACCATCCTGGTCATGGTCCAGTCCGAAGTCGCCGACCGGCTGGCCGCCGGGCCGGGTTCCAAGGTCTACGGCATCCCCTCGGTCAAGGCCGCCTGGTACGCCGACGTCCGCCGGGCCGGTCCCGTCGGCCGTACGGTCTTCTGGCCGATCCCCAACGTCGACTCCGGCCTCGTCGCGATGACCCGCCGGGAGCCCCCTTCGACCAGGGCCGCCCGCGAGGACGTCTTCGCCGTCGTCGACGCCGCCTTCGCCCAGCGGCGCAAGACCCTGCGCGCCGCCCTGGCCTCCTGGGCCGGTACGGCCGCCGCCGCCGAGCAGGCGCTCCGCGCGGCCGGAATCGACCCTTCGGAGCGCGGCGAGCAGCTCACCGTCGAGGATTTCGCGCGGATCGCCGAGCACCGGGCGTAGGGCGCGGCCCAGGCGGAGGCCGTCTCGCACCGGGGCGGCGGGAGACCCCGTTACGATCGGGGACCGTGACCAGCAAGCGAGGGGTGAGGCGCGCATGAACTCCGTGACCGTCCGGGTGCCGGCCAAGGTCAACCTGCAGCTCGCCGTCGGCCCGCTGCGGGACGACGGCTACCACGACCTGGTGAACGTCTTCCACGCGGTGTCGATCTTCGACGAGGTGACGGCCACCGCGGAGACCGGGATGAGCGTCCGGGTCGAGGGCGAGGGCGCCGACCAGGTGCCCGACGACGACGACAACCTCGCCATCCGGGCCGCCCTCGCGCTGGCCGGGCACGCGGGCCGGTCCTACGGCGTGAACCTGGTCATCCGCAAGGCGATCCCGGTGGCGGGCGGCATGGCCGGTGGCAGCGCCGACGCCGCCGCCGCGCTGGTCGCTTGCAACGAGCTGTGGGGCCTCGGCCTGCCGACCGAGGACCTGCTGGAGATCGCCGCCGACCTCGGCAGCGACGTCCCGTTCGCGCTGCTCGGCGGTACGGCCGTCGGCACCGGCAGGGGGGAGCGGCTCACCCCGCTGGAGGTCGGCGGCAGGTTCCACTGGGTGTTCGCCCTGGCCGACGGCGGCCTGTCCACCGCCAAGGTCTACGCCGAGTGCGACCGCATGCGTGAGGCTCTCGGCGAGCCGGTCGCCTGGCCCCGGGCGGCGGAGCCGCTGCTGGCCGCGCTCCGCCGGGGAGACGCCAAGGCGCTGGGTGCCGAGCTGGCCAACGACCTGCAGCCCGCCGCCGTGATGCTCCGCCGCTCCCTGGCCCGCACCCTGGACGCCGGGCGCGAGCACGGCGCCCTCGGCGCCCTCGTCTCCGGCTCCGGTCCCACCTGCGCCTTCCTCGCCGAGTCGGAGGCCCACGCCGAGGAGGTGGCCCTGTCCCTCAGGGCTACGGGCGTGGCCCGCGACGTCATCACCGCCTACGGCCCCGTTCCCGGCCCGACGGTTGTTTAGGGCGGAGCGGATACCCTTGTAGGGCGTTGGCTTCATCCCCGCAGCTGAAGCCGGGGGTTCCCACCCTCGCGGGTCGGATCCTCCTGCTTCGCCGGCGACGGCCGTTCCGGTCAAGGTGGGGGACGGGGAACCGCCCAACGGTCTTACGTGGCCTGCACAGGCTTCACATCCCGCCGGCCCGGCGGTAGGTCCAGCGGTGTGGTCGGCACCGCCGGGTGAGCCGAACCTCCTCAACCGGACCGCGCCGCGTTTCCTCCCCGGGGCTAAAATCCAGGGTCTCCACGCTGAAAGAATTTAGATGAATCTGGTCAACCTTGAGTCGGTCTCCCACTCCTACGGTCCAAAGCCGCTGCTGCGCGACGTCTCCCTCGGTATCGAGTCGGGTGACCGCATCGGGGTGGTCGGCCGCAACGGCGGCGGGAAAACCACACTTATTTCGGTGATCGCCGGTGATCTCAAGCCCAATGGCGGGCGGGTCACCCACAACCGGGGTCTCCACGTGGCGACCCTGTCGCAGGGTGACGACCTCGATCCGGCGCTGTCGGTGCAGGAGATCGTCCTGGGCGACCGGCCCGAGCACGAGTGGGCGGGTGAGGCGGGCATCCGTGAGATCCTCGCCAACCTGCTCGGCGACATCGACCTCACCGCCCTGGCCGCCAGCCTGTCGGGTGGCGAGCGGCGCCGTACGGCGCTCGCCAGGCTGCTCATCGGCGAGCACGACCTGATCATCCTCGACGAGCCCACCAACCACCTCGACATCGAGGCGATCGACTGGCTCGCCAGGCACCTGTCAGGCCGGAAGACCGCTCTGCTGGTCGTCACGCACGACCGGTGGTTCCTGGACGCGGTCTCCACCAGGACCTGGGAGGTCGTGGACGGCGCGGTCGAGCGCTACGAGGGCGGATACGCCGCCTACGTGCTGGCCAAGGCCGAGCGGGCCCGGGTCGCCGCCGCCTCCGAGGCGCGCCGGCAGAACCTCATGCGCAAGGAGATCGCCTGGCTCCGCCGGGGCCCGCCCGCGCGCACCTCCAAGCCCAAGTTCCGCATCGACGCGGCCCAGGCGCTGATCGCCGACGAGCCCCCGGCCCGGGAGAGCGTCGAGCTGGTCAAGTTCGCCGCCGCCAGGCTGGGCCGTACGGTCTACGATCTTGAGGACGTCACCCTGCACGCCGGTGGCCCCGGACAGGGCCCGCTGGTCCTGGACCACTCCACCTGGCAGTTCGGCCCGGGGGACCGGATCGGCCTGATCGGGGTGAACGGCTCGGGCAAGTCCTCGGTGCTCCGGCTGCTCGCCGACACGGTCCAGCCCGACTCCGGCAGGGTGGTGCGGGGCCGGACGGTCCGCCTGGCGCACCTGTCGCAGGAGCTGGGCGAGCTCGATCCCACCCGCCGGGTGCTGGAGACCGTCGAGGAGATCCGCAAGTTCATCCAGGTCGGCAAGAAGGAGTGGACCGCCTCCCAGCTCCTGGAGCGCCTCGGTTTCAAGGGCGACGCCCAGTGGAAGGTCGTCGGCGACCTGTCCGGCGGCGAGCGGCGCCGGCTGCAGCTGCTGCGCCTGCTGATGGACGACCCGAACGTGCTGCTGCTCGACGAGCCGACCAACGACCTCGACATCGAGACGCTGAACGAGCTGGAGGACCTGCTCGACGGCTGGCCCGGCACGCTGATCCTGGTCAGCCATGACCGCTACTTCCTGGAGCGGGTCTCCGACCGGACCGTCGCGCTGCTCGGCGACGGCAAGCTGTCCATGCTCCCGGGGGGTGTGGACGAATACCTGGCGCGGCGTGCCTCGGGGGCGGCGCTGTCGGCCCGGGCGGCCTCCGGCGCCCCGGCTTCCGCGGCCGCCGGGCCGGCCCCGCAGCAGGCGGCCGAGGCGGGACCGTCGGCCAAGGAGGAGCGTGAGCTCCGCAAGGAGCTCTCCCGCCTGGAGCGCCAACTCGACAAGTTGAGCAGCCGCGAGGCCAAGCTCCACGCCTCGATGGCCGACGCCGCCGCCGACTACGGCCGGCTGGCCACTCTCGACGCGGAGCTCAAGGACATCATCACCGAGAAGGACACCGTCGAGGCCGAATGGCTGGAGGTGGCCGACCGTCTTGGCGAGTGAACGTTTATCCCGCTCCGGCCGGGCATAGTGCTCAGTGCGCTCCGGTGTCGGTGGCGTCAAAAGGGACGAGTAGCGTGCGCAGCAGGTCCGACAGGGCCTGCTGTTCATGTTTTCCGAGACCTGCCAGCAGTTCGCGCTCGCGGCGGAGCAGGTCCGCGAAGGCGCTGTCCACCCGGGTCCGCCCGGCCTCGGTGAGAGACACCAGGACTCCGCGCCGGTCCTCGGGGTCGGGGCGCCTGCGGACCAGCTCGGTGGCGGCGAGGCGGTCGATCCGGTTGGTCATCGTCCCGGACGTCACCAGGGTCGCGCGCAGCAGGGCTCCGGGGCTCAGTTCGTACGGCTCGCCGGCCCTGCGCAGCGCGGTGAGCACGTCGAACTCCCAGGTCTCCAGACCGTGTTCGGCGAAGGACGCCCGGCGGGCACGGTCCAGGTGCCGGGCGAGCCGGGAGACCCGGCTGAGCACCTGGAGCGGCTCCACGTCCAGGTCGGGCCGCTCCTGGTGCCAGGCGGCGACCAGGCGATCGACCTCGTCCGCGGGGCGGTCGGCGTCGTGGTCCGCGTGGTGCAGGGTCATACGGCAGAGTGTATCTCTCTTGACATCGAGATATCTTTGTCGATATCAAGTATCTTTATGTCGAGAGATATGTGGGACCCTGTCGTCTACGGCCGCTACGCGGGCGAGCGCGCCCGGCCCTTCTTCGATCTTGTCGCCAGGATATCCGCCGAGCGTCCCGGTCACGTGGTCGACGCGGGCTGCGGCAGCGGCGAACTCACCGCCGAACTCGCCCGGCGCTGGCCGGACGCCGACGTCCACGGCTTCGACTCCTCGCCCGCGATGATCGGGAAGGCTCCGGCGGGGGAGCGGCTGACCTTCTCCGTCGAGGACGTCGTGCGGTGGCGTCCCGAACGTCCGGTGGACGTGCTCGTGTCCAACGCGGTGCTGCAGTGGGTGCCCGAGCACCGGGAGATCCTGCCGCGCTGGGCCGGGGCACTGGCACCCGGAGGCTGGCTCGCCTTCCAGGTCCCGGGTAACTTCGACGCTCCCAGCCACACACTGGTCCGCGAGCTGTGCCGGACGCGATGGCGCGACCGGCTCGGTGATCTGGCCAGGGAGTCCCCGGTCGACGACCCGGCCGGCTATCTCGACCTGCTCACCGCGCTGGGCTGCCGGGTGGACGCCTGGGAGACCACCTACCTGCACGTGCTTCCCGGTGCGGACGCCGTGCTCCGGTGGATCACCGGTACGGCCCTGCGTCCCATGCTCGACCGGCTGGCCCCCGACGAGGCGGAGGCGTTCCTCGGTGACTGCGCCGCCCTGCTGAACGAGGCCTATCCGCGGCGGCCGTACGGAACGGTCTTCCCGTTCCGCCGGATATTCGTGGTGGCCCAGAATTGATCGGTCGTCCAGAGTTTCCCGACTGACAACCGGGCATTATTAAATACTGCTGGAAATAAGTATTTACCTCGGCAAACAGGGGATGGCCTGTGGCGATAGAGATCGAGGACAAGTTCGACGTACCGGTGGACTACGAACTCCCCGATCTGACCGGTCTGCCGGGAGTGACCGACGTGGTGGGCCCCAGGACCTACCAGCTTGTCGCGCTCTACTACGACACACCCGATCTGAGACTCGCCGCGCGGGGGGTCACCCTGCGGCGGCGCAGAGGCGGGACCGACGCGGGCTGGCACCTCAAGCTGCCCAAGGCCAAGGGCGTCCGGCAGGAGATCACCCACCCCCTGACCAGGAGCACCAAGATCGTCCCAGCTGAGCTGGCGGAGCTCGTGCTCGCCTACACCCGGGGCGTCCCCCTGGTGCCGATCGCCGAACTCCAGACCCGCCGTGGGGTGACCACACTGGTCAACGGCGCGGGCGTACGGCTGGTGGAGATCGCCGACGACCAGGTCAAGGGCACCGTGCTCGGCGCCGAACCGCACGTCGAGCGCTGGCGTGAGGTCGAGGCGGAGCTGGTCGAAGGCGACGGGAAACTGCTCCGCAAGGTCGGCAAGCGGCTGGTCAAGGCCGGAGCGGCTCCGGCGGACTCCGCCAGCAAACTCGCCCGGCTGCTCGACACCGCCGCGCCCGTCCCCCGGCCGCCGCGCGCCGCCACCAGGCCGGGCTCCGCCGGAGAGGTGGTCATGAGCTATCTCTCCGCCCAGGTGGACGCGCTGCTCGCGCAGGATCCCCAGGTACGGCGGGCCGAGGAGGACGCCGTGCACCAGATGCGCGTCGCCAGCCGCCGGCTCCGCAGCGCGCTGAAGTCGTTCGCCTCGATCGTCGAGGGCACCGGGCACCTCCAGGAGGAGCTCAAGTGGCTCGGCCGGATCCTCGGCGAAGTACGTGACCTGGAAGTCGTCCGGGAACGCTTCACCCGCAGGCTCGACAGCCTGGACGGCGAGCTGATCGTGGGCCCGGTCAGGGCGCGCCTCAGCTCCGACCTGCTCGACGCCGAGCACGAGGCCTACGACCGGGTCAGGGAGATGCTCGGCGGGGAACGCTACTTCGCCCTGCTCGACTCCCTCGACGACCTGACGGGCGGACCCACGTTCACCAAGGCGGCGGGCAGACCCGCCGGCACGCTGGACACCGTCGTCGCCAAGAGCTGGCGGCGGGTCCTCAGGGCCTACGCCAGGGCTCAGGCGGCCGGCGACCCCGTTGCACGCGAGCCCGCCATGCACGACGTGCGCAAGGCGGCCAAGCGGGCCCGCTACACCGCCGAGGCGCTTGGGATGAGGAAGCTCGCCGGGCGGGCGGAGGCCGTACAGGAGATGCTGGGCGCTCACCTGGACGGCGTCGTCGCCCAGGGACGGCTCGGGGCCGAGGCCGAGGCCGCCCGGCGGCTCGGGGAGGACACCTTCACCTACGGTGTGCTGACCGGACTGGAACGGGCCGCCGCCGAGCGCGCCTTCGAGGAGTTCCCGCGTCTCTGGTCCAAGACCACGAAGGCCGTCGCCAAGCTCCTGTGAGCCGCCGGCTCACTCAGGTGAGATAGCGGTCCATGCCCACGATCCTGCCTCCGGCGCGGTGCAGCACCATGAACGCGCCCTTGCGCAGCTGCGCGTCTCCCGGCCGGTCGCAGAGTCCGGCGATCAGCTCGGGCAGGACCTTGCCGTGGCTGCAGATCACCATGGGCCTCTCCGCGGCCATGGCCCCGGTGACCAGGCGCAGGGAGGCGCGGGGGTCGTAATGGGTCTCCGACAGGAGGCGCTCGCGGCGGATCTCCAGCCCGGTCCGTTCGGCGTACGGTTCCAGCGTCTGCACGCACCGCCTGCTGGGAGAGCTGAGCAGCTCCGTGGGGTGGTAGCCGGACAGCACGTCCGCCAGCACCTCGGCCTGCATCCGGCCGGCCTCGTCGAGCGGCCGCTCGTCGTCGTCGCCCTCCCACTCCTGGCGCGATCCGGCCACCCCGTGCCGGACGAGGATGAGCGGCGTGGTCCGCAGGGGGACCGCGGTGAGCGCGCGGAGCAGTCCGGCGTCCCACTCGTAGGTCAGCCGCCGCCTGGCCTCCTTCACCGGCAGCCAGACGACCTTGTCGACCTCGTCCACCGCGGTGTACCGCCGCCCGGAAGCCACCCGGGCGGTCCAGTAGTCGACGCGCTTGAGCCGTCTGCCCTTCAGGTAGTGGATCGGCGGCAGCGACCGGCCGAGCAGCGCGGTGATCCCCGTCTCCTCGGCCACCTCCCGCAGCGCCCCGGCGATGACGTGCTCGCCGGGCTTCAGCTTCCCCTTGGGGAAGGTCCAGTCGTCGTACTTCGGCCGGTGAACGAGTGCGACCTCCGGTGCCGACTCCGTGCCCCGCCACACCACCGCCCCGGCGGCGCGGATCATGTCGGTCGGATGGACGTCGGGCTCAGTCATCGATCGTCCTCCATCGCCGGGTGGCGACCAGATGGGTCTGCAGGTCCTCGCCCCGGTGCCGGGTCCAGGTTCCGTCCGAGTTGAGCCACCAGGTGGAGGTCTCCTCCGACATCGCCCGGTCGAGGAGGCCACTGAGGTAGATCCGCTGCTGCTGGCTGGCGACCTTGACCAGTGCCTCGACCCGGCGGTCCAGGTTGCGGCGCATCAGGTCGGCGCTGCCGATCCAGATCTCCGGCCTGCGTCCCCGGCCGAACTCGTAGATCCGCGAATGTTCGAGGAACCGGCCCAGCACGCTCCTGACGCGGATGTTCTCCGACAGCCCCGGAACGCCCGGCCGCAGCGTGCACACTCCGCGCACCAACAGGTTCACCGGGACGCCCGCCGTCGAGGCCCGGTAGAGCGCGTCGATGACCGGCTCGTCCACCAGGGAGTTGGTCTTTATCCTGATACCGGCCGGGCGGCCCGCCCGCTGGTGGGCGATCTCCCGCTCGATCCTGGCCAGCAGCCCGCCGCGCATCGAGTGCGGGGCGACGAGCAGCCGCCGGTAGGCCGAGTGGTTGGAGTATCCGGTGAGGTGGATGAAGAGGTCGGTGACGTCCTCGCCGACCAGTGGATCGGCGGTGAGCAGCCCCAGGTCCTCGTAGACGCGGGCGGTCTTGGGGTTGTAGTTGCCGGTGCCGATGTGGCAGTAGTTACGGAGCTCGCCGGAGGGCTCCTGCCGTACGACGAGGGCCAGCTTGCAGTGGGTCTTCAGCCCCATCACCCCGTAGACCACGTGGCAGCCGGCACGCTCCAGCTTGCGCGCCCAGGTGATGTTGGCGCGCTCGTCGAACCGTGCCTTGATCTCCACCACCACGACGACCTGCTTGCCCGCCTCGGCCGCGTCGACCAGCGCGTCCACGATGGGCGAGTCGCCACTGGTCCGGTAGAGCGTCTGCTTGATGGCCAGCACGCTCGGGTCGGCCGCCGCCTGCTCGATGAACCGCTGCACGCTCGTGGAGAACGAGTCGTACGGGTGGTGCAGCAGCACGTCCCGCTCGCGGAGCACCGCGAAGAAGTCGTCCTCGACGTGGATGACCTCCGCGGGCACGAAGGGACGGAAGTTCAGCTCGCCCCGGTCGAGGTCGGCGATGGCGTGCAGCCCGGTCAGGTCCAGCGGGCCGGGCAGCCGGTAGATCTCGTGTTCGGCCACTCCCAGCTCGTCCACCAGCAGGTCGAGCACCGCGGGGGTGATGGTGTCCTCGACCTCCAACCGGACCGGCGGGCCGAACCGGCGCTTGAGGAGTTCCCGCTCCAGGGCCTGCATGAGGTTCTCGGTGACGTCCTCGTCCACGTCCAGGTCCTCGTTGCGGGTCACCCGGAAGACGTGGTGCTCGACGATCTCCATGCCCTTGAAGAGCTGACCGAGGTGCGCGGCGATGACTTCTTCGAGCGGGACGAAGCGATCCTTGGACGCCGCCACGAAACGGGGGAGCTGGCTTGGCACCTTCACCCGGGCGAACACCGTGTGACCGGTCACGGGGTTGCGGACGGTGACGGCCAGGTTGAGCGACAAACCGGAAATATAAGGAAAAGGATGGGCGGGATCGACGGCCAGCGGTGTCAGCACCGGCCGGATCCGTTCCCGGAACAGCTTGCGCATCTCGGTCCGCTCGTCCCGGCCCAGATGCTCCCAGCGCATGATCTGGATGCCCTCGGCCGCCAGTTGGGGCCAGAGCCGGTCGTGGAAGCAGGCCGAGTGCCGCTGCGCGAGGTCGTCGGCGATGGCGGCGATCCGGGCCAGCTCCTCGCGGGGTTTCAGCCCGCTCTTGGTCCGCAGGAGCAGTCCGGTGGCCATCCGCCGTTTGAGGCCGGCCACGCGCACCCGGAAGAACTCGTCCAGGTTGCTGGCGAAGATCGCCAGAAACCGGACCCTTTCCAGCAGGGGGAGGGAGGAGTCCTCCGCCAGCTCCAGAACCCGCTGGTTGAACTGCAGCCAGCTCTCCTCGCGATTGAGGAAGCGTTCCTGCGGAAGAGGTGGTCCTTCGTCGGCGGCTAGTGCGGGTTCTGCGGACATATGAGCAGAATGCCCGCTTTAGTTGAACTTAACGTTAATTTCGTCGCAACGGTCGTTGTTGCTTATCCGCTGGATCACCGTCGGGCTCCGTCTCGTCCGTGCGCCCGGGGAGCTTGACCTGCCGTACGGCCTCCCGTTCGGCGGCCCTGGTCTCCCGCTGCCGGATCTTCTCCTGCTCCTTGAACTCCCGCTCGCGGGCCTTCTCCTGCTCCTTGAACAGCCGCTCCTGCTCCTTGAGCTCCCGTTCACGGGCCTTCTCGGCGTCCCGCCGGTCCTGGAGCCGCGCCTTCTCCTGCTCCTTCGCCAGCTTCTCGGCCTCGCGCCGCTCCCGCTCGCGGATCTTCTCCTGCTCCTTGAGCTCCCGTTCGCGGGCCTTGCCCATCTCCCGCAGTTCCTTGTCGGTCGGGCGTGGCGGCAGTTGCGCCCGGCGCTGCTCCATGCCGCGGGAGGAGGCGGTCAGCCGGGGACGCGGGTCCAGCCCGACGAGGCCGTTCCACGCCAGGTTGACCAGGTGCGCGGCCACCTCCTCGCGTGGAGGTCTGCGGACGTCCAGCCACCACTGGCCGGTCAGCGCCACCATGCCCACGAGCATCTGCGCGTACATCGGCGCCAGTTTCGGGTCGTAGCCCCGTCCGGCGAACTCGTCGACCATCACGTCTTCGACCTGGCTGGCGATGTCATTGATCAGGCTGGCGAACGTGCCCGTCCCCGAGGCCGCGTGCGAGTCGCGGACCAGGATGCGGAAGCCCTCGCTGTTCTCCTCCACGTAGGCGAGCAGGGCCAGGGCGGCCCGCTCCAGCTTGATCAATGAGTGCGAGGCCGACAGCGCCTCCGTCACCATGGCCAGCAGCTTCTGCATCTCCCGGTCGACGACGACCGCGTAGACGCCTTCCTTGCCGCCGAAATGCTCGTAGACCACCGGTTTGGAGACGTTGGCGCTCGCGGCGATCTCTTCAACCGACGTCCCGTCGAATCCTTTCTCCGCGAACAGGGTCCTGCTGATCTGGATCAGCTGCTCCCGGCGTTCCTTGCCTGACATACGTCGTCGAGGTTCGCTCACGGTTCTAATAATGACGTCCTGCGGTCGTGAGGCGGGAACCGTGGCTCCGGCCGCCGGGGCGGTGGTTGTCGGGCTGTCGGGTGGCGGTGGTGTGTTCCGGGCCGCCGGGGCGGACGCTGTCGGGCCGTCGGGCGGCGGTGGTGTGTTCCGGGCCGCCGGGGCGGACGCTGTCGGGCCGTCGGGCGGCGGTGGTGTGTTCCGGGCCGCCGGGGCGGTGATTGCTGGGCCGTCAGGTGGCGGTGGTGTGTTTCGGGCCGCCGGGGCGGTGATTGCTGGGCCGTCAGGCGGCAATGCGCTTCGCCGCCAGTCGCTCGGGGGTCGGCCAGCGGACGTCATGGGCCCAGCCCGCCTTCTCGAACCAGCGGATCACACCCGCGCTGAGGTCGATCTGGCCCCGGAGCGCGCCGTGCCGGGCGCAGGTCGGGTCGGAGTGGTGCAGGTTGTGCCAGGACTCGCCGAACGAGGGGATGGCCAGCCACCAGACGTTGCGGGACTTGTCGCGGGACTCGAAGACCTCTTCGCCGAAAACGTGGCAGATGGAGTTGATCGACCAGGTCACGTGGTGCAGCAGGCCGATCCGGACCAGCGTGCCCCAGAAGAAGCCGGTCGCCATGCCCCACCAGGACATCGTGAACAGGCCGCCCAGCACCGCGGGGAGCACCATCGTGGTGATCGCCAGCACCGGGAAGAGCTTGTGCAGCTTGACGATGTCGGGATCCTTGACCAGGTCCGGAGCGTATTTCTCGCGGTTGGCCCGGTCCGCCTCGAACAGCCAGCCCATGTGGGCCCAGAGCAGGCCCTTGGTCACGGCGCGGAACCCGGTCCCGAACCGCCACGGCGAGTGCGGATCACCCTCCTTGTCGGAGAACTTGTGGTGCTTGCGATGGGTGGCCACCCAGTCCAGCACCGACATCTCCATCGCCAGGCTGCCCGCGACACCCAGCACGATCTTCAGCGGGCGCTTGGCCTTGAAGGATCCGTGGGTGAAGTGGCGGTGCAGGCCGACGGTCACGCCCAGGCCGGTGATCACGTAGAGGACGCCGGCGATGACGATGTCGCTCCAGCCCAGCCCCCACCCCCAGGCGAATGGGATGGCGGTGAGCAGGGCGATCAGCGGCGCGGCCACCACCACGCCGAAGGTGATGATCTCAGTCCGGGTCTTCCGCTCGGGATCGGCTTCGGGTTTGGGGCCAGGACCAGGACGTTCTGCGACGACGGTCATGCGCTACCTCGCGTAGCTCGGAGAAGGGCAACGGGCTTTTGTCTGGCTACGCCACCGTAACCTACGCCATCGTAAGTTAGGAATCCCCAACTGTTTAATATGGGGAAGGTGACTCTCGCAGAGGGAACCAATAGTGGTTTCATGTCTTGTCTACCACCCGTCTGACCTGCTAAACGGTGCGCTCGGTACCAGGTCTGTGAGGTCGTTACCCCAGTTGGCCCCCTTCATGGCCGACGATGACGCAAAACGAGGCGCGTTCGACGCCGAGGGCTCGGTATCGTAGGGGGGCCAGGTGGTCGGATCCTGTCCGAACCGCCATGTCGGTCCGGCATTGGGTAATTGGCAGCCCGCAAGGTTTTGGTCCTTGTTGTCCAGGTTCGAGTCCTGGTGCCGGAGCCATCGCTTCTGTCCGTTTTATTGACTGGGCTGGTCGGCTGGGAGGGTTCCCGGCGGGGAAGGTATCCTCACGTTGTCGAGTGGGTTACCGGATGTTGCCCTGGTGGTGGATGTCTGGTGTCCCGCCCTTTCATGTCTCAGCCGCGATGCCGAGGGAGCCTCGTCCGTGAGTGTGCCGTGCCCGGCCGCCGTCATCGTCCTTGCCGCAGGCGAGGGCACCCGGATGAAGTCGAAAACACCGAAAATCCTGCACGAGCTGTGCGGCCGTACCCTGGTCGACCACATGCTCACCGCCGCTCGAGGTCTCAGACCCGAGCGGCTCATTGTTGTCATAGGGCACGAACGAGAGCGGGTCCACGCCCATCTGGCGCGGACCAGCCCGGATGCCCAGGTCGTCGTGCAGGCTGAGCAACGGGGGACCGGCCACGCGGTCAGAATCGTGCTCGAAACGGCCGGGACCATCGACGGCACCGTCCTGGTCACCTACGGGGACACGCCGCTGCTGCGGGCCGACACCCTGGCCACCCTGCTGGAGCGGCACGAACAGGACCGCAACGCCGTCACCGTGCTGACCGCCGAGGTCCCCGACCCGTACGGCTACGGCCGCATCATCCGTGACACCACGGGAGCGGTCCTGGAGATCGTCGAGGAGAAGGACGCCAGCCCCGAGCAGCGGGCGGTCCGGGAGATGAACTCCGGCGTCTACGCGTTCGACGGAGCGCTGCTGGCCGACGCGGTCAAGCGGGTGTCCACCGCCAACGTCCAGGGCGAGGAATATCTCACCGACGTCCTGTCCATCCTGCGGGAGGACGGCCACCGGGTCGGCGCGCACGTCGCCGCCGACTACGTCGAGGTGGAGGGCGTCAACGACCGGGTGCAGCTCGCGTTCGCCCGCACGGTGCTGAACTCCCGGCTGCTGGAGACCCACATGCGCGCGGGGGTCACGGTGATCGACCCGGCCAGCACCTGGGTGGACGTGGACGTGACCCTGGAACAGGACGTGGTGATCCACCCGGGCACCCAGCTGCACGGCCGTACGGCCGTCGCGGAGGGAGCCGAGATCGGACCGGCCTGCACGCTGACCGACACGGTCGTCGGCGAGGGCGCGGTGGTCCGCAACGCCGTCTGCGTCGAGGCCGAGATCGGCCCCGAGGCACTGGTGGGCCCCTACGCCTACCTGCGGCCGGGCACTGTGCTCGCCCGCAAGGCCAAGGCGGGCACCTACGTCGAGATGAAGAACGCCCAGGTGGGCGAGGGTGCCAAGGTTCCTCACCTGTCCTACGTGGGCGACGCGACGATCGGCGCCGGAGCGAACATCGGCGCTTCGGCGATCTTCGTCAACTACGACGGCGTCAACAAGCACCGGACGACGGTGGGCGAACGCGCCTTCGTCGGGTGCGACACCATGCTCGTCGCGCCGGTGAACATCGGCGACGGCGCATACACCGCCGCGGGCTCGGTCATCGACAGCGACGTCCCCGCGGGGGCGATCGGCGTGGCCCGCGGGCGGCAGCGCAACATTGAAGGGTGGGTCGTGCGCAGGCGCGCGGGCACCAAGTCGGCCGACGCGGCGCTGAAGGCCGCCGAGGCCGGGAACCAGCAGGGGAGCAAGTCGTGAGTGGCATCAAGCTGACCGGTGAGAAGAACCTCATGTTCTTCTCCGGACGGGCGCATCCGGAGCTCGCCGAGGAGGTGGCCAGCCACCTCGGAATGGACATCACCCCCACCACGCTCCGCGACTTCGCCAGCGGCGAGATCTACGCCCGCTACCCGGAGTCGGTCCGGGGCTCCGACGCGTTCGTCATCCAGAGCCACACCGAGCCCATCAACCAGTGGATCATGGAGCAGCTGATCATGGTGGACGCGCTCAAGCGCGCCTCCGCCAAACGGATCACCGTGATCATGCCGTTCTTCGGCTACGCCCGCCAGGACAAGAAGAGCCGGGGCCGTGAGCCCATCACCGCCCGGCTGATGGCCGACATGTTCAAGACCGCGGGCGCCGACCGGCTGATGTCGATCGACCTGCACACCTCCCAGATCCAGGGCTTCTTCGACGGCCCGGTGGACCACCTGTTCGCCATGCCGGTGCTGGTCGACTACCTCAAGGACAAGCTCGACCTGGAGACGACCACGGTCGTCTCGCCCGACACCGGCCGGGTGCGGCTCTCGGAGCGCTGGGCCGACACGCTGGGCACCCCGCTGGCCTTCATCCACAAGCGCCGCGACCTTGAGGTCGCCAACCAGGTGAAGGTGAGCGAGGTCGTCGGCAAGGTCCGTGGCCGCACCTGCGTGCTGATCGACGACATGATCGACACCGCCGGAACGATCTGCAAGGCGGCCGACGCGCTGTACGAGCAGGGTGCCGCCAACGTGCTCGTGGCCGCCACGCACGCGGTGTTCTCCGACCCGGCGGTGGACCGCCTGAAGAACTCCAAGATCTCCGAAGTGATCGTCACCAACACCCTGCCGCTCGCGGAGGAGAAGAGGTTCGACAAGCTCACGGTGCTGTCCATCGCTCCGATGATCGCCCGTGCGATCAACGAGGTCTTCAGCGACGGCTCGGTGACCAGTCTGTTCGAAGGCGACAGCTGACCGTCTGCCGGCGGCCGAGCCGGCCGGGCGGGCCCCTGGAAAACATCCGCTAGGCTATACAGATTGCGTGCGTTCGTAACGCCTTCCGCTAGGGCGGGTGAGGGGGAACGCACCATCCCGCTCCGTCGAAGATCCCTAGGAGATCCGTCATGCCCGAAGTACTCATCAACGCCGAGCCCCGCAGCGAGTTCGGCAAGGGTGCCGCCCGCAAGATCCGTCGCGAGGACAAGGTGCCCGCCGTTCTCTACGGGCATGGCACGGACCCCCAGCACCTGATCCTCCCGGGCCACGAGCTCCTGCTCGCCCTGCGCACGCCGAACGTGCTGATCCGCCTCCAGGGCGCGGCCACCGAGCTGGCGCTGCCCAAGGGCGTCCAGCGCGACCCGATCAGGGGCTTCCTCGAGCACGTCGACCTCCTCCTCGTCAAGAGCGGTGAGAAGGTCACCATCGACATCCCCGTCACCGTGGTGGGCGAGGTGGCCGACGGCATCCTCGACCAGCAGCTCGTCTCCATCTCGGTCGAGTCCGAGGCCACCCACATCCCGACGGGTGTCGAGGTCGACGTCGAGGGCATGGAGATCGGCACCCAGTTCACCGCCGGTGAGCTGAAGCTGCCCGAGGGCACCAGCCTGATCGCCGACCCGGAGACACTGGTGCTGCACGTCACCGCGACCCCGACCGGCGAGCCCGAGGCCGCCGAGGGCGAGGCCGCCGAGACCGCCGAGGCTCCCGAGGGCGAGTCCGCCGAGTAGTTTTCTCTGCTACACCTGTCAGGGCAGCTCGAAACCGGGCTGCCCTGACGCGCATATGAAGGGATGCCGACCGTGGACCGCTGGTTGGTCGTGGGCCTGGGGAACCCCGGGCCGGAGTACGCCGGTAACCGGCACAACGCGGGTTTCATGGTGCTCGACGAGCTCGCCGCACGGTCCGGCGGACGGTTCAAGGCACACAGGTCGCGGGCCGAGGTGCTGGAGGGCCGCCTGGCGGGCGCCCCCGCGGTGCTGGCCAAGCCGCTGTCCTTCATGAACCTCTCGGGCGGGCCGGTCAAGGCGCTGGCCGACTTCTACAAGGTGGACCCGGCGCGCGTGATCGCGGTCCACGACGAGCTGGACATCCCCTACGGCGCGCTCCGGGCCAAGCTGGGCGGCGGCGACAACGGCCACAACGGGCTGAAGTCGATCACCAAGTCGCTCGCCACCAAGGACTACCTGCGGGTGCGCTTCGGCATCGGCCGTCCGCCCGGCCGGATGGACGCCGCGTCCTACGTCCTGCGGGACTTCGTCACCGTCGAGCGCAAGGACCTGCCGTTCCTGGTCGACCGGGCCGCCGACGTGGTGGAGTCACTGATCACCTCAGGTCTTGAGGCGACCCAGAACGCCTTCCACGCCGGCGACCTGAACGTCTCCGGCCCGCCCCGGTAGCGCGAGCACCGGCCGGGCCGCGCCGTACGGCGTCGCCCGGACCCCGGGATCAGCCGAAGGCCATCAGGTTCTGCAGCAGTTCGGCCTGCTCGATCGCGTCGTCGAGCGCGTTGTGGGTGTGCGGCCGTGCGGAGCGCAGGTGCTTGGGCATCTGCCGTTTGGTGGCCCAGCCGATCGGCACACCCGCTTTGGCGGCGTAGAGCGTCTTGATGTCGATGCAGCGTGAGTGCCCGAATGGTGAGACACCGCCGAAGCGCATGAAGTACCAGTACATCCACATCCAGTCGTAGGAGAGCGGGTAGGCCGCCAGCACCGGGGTGCCGGCGGCGCACACCTCGCGGATCCACGCGGTGGCGCCCCTCATCGCGTCGACCGGCTCCAGGCCGTCGCGGATCAGTGCCTCCCGGTCCAGCCCGCTGACGGCGAGCGCCTCGGGCACGTGGTCGTCACTGATCGGCTTGAGCTCGGCGTAGAAGGTGTGCAGCTGCGGATCGACCGGTTCGAAGACCTTCCCGGTCATCCGCCCCGCCACGGCCATGCCGAAGCTGACCATCGAATACGGCCCGGGGATCGGGCCATCAGCCTCAATATCCACAGAGATGTACGTTTCGGTCTTCAACCCTCCGGCCCTTCCACTCCCCGCTAGCATTCGGTCACTGTCCGTTGATGATTGGTTACGCAGGGAGAGCGCGTGCGCGACGTGACCGTCGTCCAGGCGATACCGAGATCCGCGACGACGCCTCGCCTCCGCATGCCGGGCTGGGTGCGCGGATATCGAGCACGGGTGGTCGTCGCCGACATCGGCTCCGCGGCTCTCGCCGGCTTCCTCGCACTCTCCGTCCGCTTCGGCGAGATTACTCCGTATGTCGCTCCCTATGTAATGGTGAGCGCCGCGCTCCCCCTCCTCTGGGTCTGCGCGGTCGCGTTGAACCGTGCCTACGAGCCCCGCCTGTTCGGCCTGGGACCGGAGGAGTTCCAGCGGATCCTCCAGTGCGGGTTCACGCTCACCGCGGCCGCCGCCATCGGTGCCTATGTCACCAAGACCGACGTGGCCCGCGGTTACGTGGTGCTGGCGATCCCGCTGTCGACGGCGCTCACCCTCCTGGCGCGCTACGGCCTGCGCTGCCGGCTGCACCGGAGGCGGGCGCGGGGCGACTGCATGCGGCGGGTGCTGGCGGTGGGTCACCGGTCCGCGACCGCCGAGTTGATCCGCCGCTTCCGCCGGGAGCGCCACCACGGCATGGAGATCGTCGGGGTCTGCATGCCGCGCGACGGCCTGGGCGACGTGGAGGGCGTTCCCGTCCTGGGAGGTCTCTCCGACGTCGCACTCGTGGTCGGGCAGGTCACGGCGGACACCGTGGCCGTGCTGGCCTGCCCGGAGATGGACGGGGTGGCGCTGCGGCGGCTGGCCTGGAGGCTGGAGAAGACCGACACCGACCTCGTCGTGGCGCCGGCGCTCATGGAGGTCGCCGGCCCTCGGATCACGATCCGCCCGGTGGCCGGGCTACCGCTGCTGCACGTGGAGCATCCCGAGATCACGGGCATGCGCCAGGTGGTCAAGAACCTCTTCGACCGGATCGGGGCCGGGCTGCTGCTGGTCGCCCTGCTGCCCCTCCTCGCCGGTCTGGCGGCGGCCGTACGGATGTCGGGTCCGGGGCCCGCGTTCTTCCGCCAGAGACGGGTGGGCCGGGGCGGCGCCGAATTCACCATCTACAAGTTCCGCACCATGGGCGTCGACGCCGAGCGGCAGCGGATCGACCTCACCGGGGACGGGCAGAGCGTGTTGTTCAAGATTAGGAAAGATCCGCGGGTGACCCCGCTGGGAGCCCGCCTCCGCCGCCACTCCCTGGACGAACTGCCCCAACTGATCAATGTGGTGCTCGGACATATGTCGCTGGTCGGACCCCGGCCGCCACTACCGGACGAGGTCGCCCGGTACGGAGACGACGTCCGGCGCAGGCTGTTGGTCAAGCCGGGGATGACCGGCCTTTGGCAGGTGAGCGGCCGATCCGACCTGTCCTGGGAGGAATCCGTCCGGCTGGATCTGCGTTATGTCGAGAATTGGTCTCTCACGCTGGACCTGCAGATCCTGTGGAAGACTTGGTCGGCTGTCGCACGAGGATCTGGAGCGTACTGATGATGATTCGTGACGATCATGTTCTCGCCACGGACCTGGCAGCGGAGGCCGGCGAGAGGCTGCTGGCCCTGCGGGAGAAGGAGGGGTTCGCCGACCCCTCCGGACTCCGCAAGGAGGGTGACGCGTCCGCGCACCTGTTCCTGATGGAGGCTCTGGCGCGGTCGCGCCCGGCTGACAGCGTGCTGTCGGAGGAGGCGACCGGGGAGGAGCGCCTCGACCCTCGCCGGCTGCGGGCCGAGCGCGTCTGGATCGTCGATCCGCTGGACGGCACCCGTGAGTTCGCCGAGGAGGGCCGGAGCGACTGGGCGGTCCACGTGGCGCTCTGGGAGCGGGGTGAGCTGACCGCGGGAGCGGTCGCGCTGCCTGCCCAGGGCCGGACGCTGTCGACCTCGCAACCTCCCGTGCTTCCCGCGTTCCGGCCGGACGCCAGGCCGCGGATCGCGGTCAGCCGGACCCGGCCGCCGGAGTTCGTCCAGGAGCTGGCCCGGCTCGCCGGCGCCGACCTGGTCCCGATCGGATCGGCGGGCGCCAAGATCTCCGCGGTGCTCACCGGAGAGGTCGAGGCCTACGTGCACGCCGGTGGCCAGTACGAATGGGACTCCGCCGCGCCGGTGGCCGTGGCCCTCGCCGCGGGTGCCCACGCCAGCCGCGTCGACGGCTCCCCCCTGGTCTACAACCAAGGGGACCCCTCACTGCCGGATATTCTTGTTTCCCTACCGGGACTGGCACCAACGTTGCTCGCTGGAATCCGGGATCTGCACCGATAATCCCCGCTAGGAGAGTCTGATGCTCCAGAGCGACTACACAACGTCGCAGCTCGATGTCCTCGAGGCAGAGGCCGTTCACATCATGCGTGAGGTGGCGGCCGAGTTCGAGCGTCCGTGTCTGCTCTTCTCCGGCGGCAAGGACTCGATCGTCATGCTCCGCATCGCGGAGAAGGCCTTCTGGCCCGCGCCGATCCCCTTCCCGCTGATGCACGTCGACACCGGGCACAACTTTCCCGAGGTCATCGAGTTCCGTGACCGCCGTGCCGAGGAGCTGGGCGCCCGCCTGGTCGTGGCCAGCGTGCAGGAGTCCATCGACGCCGGCCGGGTGACCGAGGAGACCGGCCGCAGGGCCTCCCGCAACCGCCTGCAGACCACCACCCTGCTGGACGCGATCGAGGACAACGAGTACGACGCGGTGTTCGGCGGTGCCCGCCGCGACGAGGAGAAGGCCCGCGCCAAGGAGCGGGTGTTCTCCTTCCGCGACGAGTTCGGCCAGTGGGATCCGAAGAGCCAGCGCCCCGAGCTGTGGAACCTCTACAACGCCAGGATCCACAAGGGTGAGCACATCCGGGTGTTCCCGCTGTCCAACTGGACCGAGCTCGACATCTGGGACTACATCCGCCGGGAGGGCATCGAGATCCCGTCGATCTACTTCGCGCACACGCGCAAGGTGTTCGAGAGGGACGGCATGCTGCTGGCCGACAGCGATTTCATCGTCCGCGACGAGGACGAGCCGCTCTTCGACGCGATGGTCCGTTACCGCACGGTCGGCGACGTGACCTGCACCGGCGCCGTCCAGTCCGCCGCCGTGACGGTCGAGGAGATTATCGACGAGATCGCCGTCACCCGGATCACCGAGCGCGGCGCCACCCGTGCCGATGACCGCGCCTCCGAGGCCTCGATGGAAGACCGCAAGAGGGAAGGCTACTTCTGATGGATATTCTTCGCTTTGCCACGGCGGGAAGCGTCGACGACGGAAAGTCGACCCTCATCGGGCGGCTGCTCTTCGACTCCAAGGCGATCTTCGAAGATCAGCTTGAGGCCGTCGAGCGCACCTCCCGTGACCGAGGCACCGAGTACACCGACCTGTCGCTGCTCACCGACGGCCTGCGGGCCGAGCGCGAGCAGGGCATCACGATCGATGTGGCCTACCGCTACTTCGCCACCCCCAAGCGCAAGTTCATCATCGCCGACACCCCCGGGCACATCCAGTACACCCGGAACATGGTCACCGGCGCCTCCACGGCCGACCTGGCGATCGTGCTGATCGACGCGCGCAAGGGCGTGCTGGAGCAGTCACGGCGACACGCCTTCCTGACCACGCTGCTGCGGGTGCCGCACCTGGTGCTGGCCGTGAACAAGATGGACCTCGTCGACTACTCCCAGGAGCGGTTCGAGGAGATCCGTGAGGAGTTCAGCTCGTTCGCGGCGAAGTTGAACGCGCCCGACCTGACGTTCATCCCGATCTCGGCGCTGCACGGCGACAACGTGGTCTCGCGTTCGGAGAACATGCCCTGGTACAACGGCTCCTCCCTGCTGCACCACCTGGAGCACGTGCACATCGCCTCCGACCGGAACCTGGTCGACGTGCGCTTCCCCGTGCAGTACGTCATCCGTCCGCAGCGGGCCACGGACCCGGCCTTCCACGACTACCGGGGCTACGCCGGACAGGTCGCCGGCGGCGTGCTCAAGCCGGGTGACGAGGTCATGCACCTGCCCTCCGGCCTGGTCACCAGGATCGCGTCGATCGACACCTTCGACGGGCCGGTGGAGGAGGCGTTCGCGCCGATGTCGGTGACTCTCCGGTTGGCGGACGACATCGACATCTCGCGCGGCGACATGATCTGCCGCCCGAACAACCAGCCGCACGTCGCCCAGGAACTGGAGGCGATGGTCTGCTGGATGACCGACGCCAGCAAGCTGGGCCCGCGCACCAAGCTGACCATCAAGCACACCACCCGCACGGCCCGCGCCCTGGTCCGCGACCTGCACTACCGGCTGGACGTCAACACCCTGCACCGCGACGAGGAGGCCCCGTCGCTCGGCCTGAACGAGATCGGACGGGTCTCGCTCCGGGTCACCCAGCCGCTGTTCGTGGACGACTACGCGAGAAACCGCCTGACCGGTGGCTTCATCCTGGTGGACGAGTCCACCAGCAACACCGTGGGCGCCGGGATGATCGTCGACGCGAAGTAGGGTCCTCGCCGGGCGCGCACCGTGCTCCGGCCGGCACCGCCGCCCGGCCCCGGCTCTCGCCGCACCGTGCTCCGCCCGGCCCCGGCTCTCGTCGCACCGCACACCGGCCCTCCCCGGCCCCGGCTTTCCGTCGCACCGCACGCCGGCCCCCTCCACCGCACCCGCAGCACGGGCGTGGCGGAGGGGGCCGGTGTGCGATACGGACCGTGGCATCCCCAGGTAGATCCTTTGCCTGTTCGTTGACCGCTTGGTAACTCTCCGCGCTACTGTCGGCACGTTCCGTATCCATCGGGTAAGGATTCGTGCCTGTGTCTGATACTCCCTCCCCAACCCGGGTCGTCTTCGTGGGCGGCCTCGGCCGCAGCGGCACCACGCTGCTGGAGCGCCTCCTCGGCGAGGTGCCCGGCATCGCACCGCTCGGGGAGGTCGTCCACCTCTGGACGAGAGGCGTGCTGGCGGATGAGGCCTGCGGGTGCGGCCGGCCGTTCGGGGCGTGCCCGTTCTGGCGTAAGGTCGGCGAGCGCGCGTTCGGCGGCTGGTCCGAGGGGCTGGCCCACCGGATGCTCACGCTCAGGCAGCGGGTGGACCGCACCCGGCGCATCCCCACCCTGGCCCAGCTCCTCAGCGACGGGCAGGCGGGCTCCCTCGCCGCCTGGCCGTCCCCCGGCCTGAGCGGACTCGGAGAGTACGTCGCCGCCCACCGCCGCCTGTACGACGCCGCAGGAGAGGCGGCCGGCTGCCCGATCGTGATCGACTCCAGCAAGCACGCCTCCCTGGCCTTCTGCCTGGCGGCCGCCGGAGTCGACGTGCACGTCGTGCACGTCGTCCGTGACCCCCGCGCGGTCGCGCACTCCTGGGGCAGGCGGGTCGCGCGCCCCGAGGACGGCCGGCCGATGACCCGATGGTCACCGGCCCGCACCTCGATGCACTGGCTGGCCCAGAACCTCAGCCTCGAACTCCTGGCACGCAGAGGCGTCTCCGTCACCCGGATCCGCTACGAAGATCTCCTGGAGACTCCCGCCGGCACACTCAGACGGCTGGTCGCCAGGATCGGTCTCCGGCCCCGCTTCGACTTCCTGGCCGATCGCGAGGCCGAGCTCTCGATGGCCCACACGGCCTCGGGCAACCCCATGCGCTTCACGGTCGGCCGGATCGGCCTGACCCCGGACGACGGCTGGCGCACCGCCGCCTCGGCCCGGCACCAACGCCTGGTCACCGCACTGACCTGGCCACTCATGAACAAGTACGGATATCTCGGGAGACTGGCGTGAGTCAATCGGTGGGCGTGGTCATCCCCACGCGAGGACGTCGGCCGGACCAGTTGCGCTCGGCCACGTGTGCCGCGCTCAGCCAGGAGCACTCCGGATCGATGGAGATCGTGATCGTCGTGGACGGCGGCGACCCGGATTCGGTCACCGACCGACTGGCCGACCTGCTGGCCAGCAGGTCACCGGAGACACAGCGGGAGAAGACGATCTCACGCAGCGTCCGGGTGGTGGCGAACCGGCTCTCTCCCGGTCTGCCGGGGGCCCGAAACACCGGTATCGCGGCGCTCGGCACCGACCTGGTGGCCTTCTGCGACGACGACGACCAGTGGCTGCCCGGCAAGGTCGCCGCGCAGGTCGCCGCGCTGGCGGCGGTTCCGGGCGCGGGGTTCGCCAGTGCCGCCATCGAGGTCGAGTACGGCTCGCGCCGGGTGGCCCGGTTGGCCGGGACCGATCTGGTCACCCGGGCCCACCTGCTGCGTTCACGCATGGTGATGGTGCACTCCTCGACGTTCCTGTTCCGGCGCGGCGCGTTCTGGGTCGACGAGAGCGCGCCGGGTGGTCAGAACGAGGACTGGGACCTGGCGTTGCGCGCCGCCGCGCGTCACCCGATCGTGCATGTCGACCGTCCTCTGGTGCGCGTCCGCTGGGGTGCGTCCCTGTACGCGACCCGGTGGGCCGACCGGATCGCCGGGCTGGAGTGGATGCTCGCCCGGCACCCTGATCTGGCCGTGGATCCGCGCGGCGCGGCGCGGGTCTACGGTCAGCTCGCCTTCCACCACGCCGCCCTCGGCCGGCGACGGGAGGCGGCCCGCTGGGCCTGGCGGGCCTTCACCGCACGGCACGGCGAACCCCGCGCGCCCATCGCGCTCGCCGTGGCGGCCGGTCTGGTGTCGGCCCAGGCCGTGCTCAGCACGCTGCATCACCGTGGGCGCGGCATCTGATGGCGCTGCGGGCCATCCAGGAGGCGTTGAGCGTCCCGCACCAGCGGCCGCGACCGGACAGGGCCACCCGCAGGCGCATGCGCCGCAGGGTGCGCGTGGCCGGTCTCGCGATCGACCCGATGACCGAGGGCGAGGTCGTCGACCACGTGGTCGAAACGCTGAAGCGGGGTGACGGCGGCCACCTGGTCACTCCGAACGTCGACATCAGCTGGGCCGCCTCCCGCGACCCCGAGGTACGCAAGATCATCGAAGGCGCCGACCTGGTGGTGGCCGACGGCATGCCGCTGGTGTGGGCGGCGAAGCTGCTCGGCACCCCCCTGCCCGGCCGGGTCGCCGGTGCCGACCTGATCTGGTCCCTGACGGAGGCCGCCACCTTCTACCGCTATCCGATCTACCTGCTCGGCGGTCCGCCGGGGGTGGCCGGGGCGGCGGCCGACCGGCTGATCGACCGTTACCCCGGGCTGCTCGTCGCCGGAACGGACACCCCGCCGTACGGGTTCGAGGCCAGCCCCGAGAGCTGCCAGGAGGTCAGGGACGCGGTGGTGGCCGCCGGTCCCCGGCTGGTCTTCGTCGGCCTCGGCTTCCCCAAACAGGACCGGCTCATCGCGATGCTCCGCAAGGACCTGCCCGGCACCTGGTTCGTCGGCTGCGGCTCGGCCATCTCCTTCGCGGCCGGAGCGGTGCGCCGGGCACCCACGTGGATGCAGCGGGCAGGCCTGGAATGGTTCTTCCGACTGCTCAACGAGCCGGGCCGACTGGCCCGCCGCTACCTGCTCCACGACTTGCCGTTCGCGCTCTGGCTGCTCACCGCCTGCCTGTTCCGCCGGCTGTTCTCCTGACCCCCGCGGGGCCGGCCGATGACCGGCGACGGTGCACCGCGAGCCGCCTCCCCTACCGGGTGGCCAGTTCCCTGACCCGGTGGATCTCCTCGGCGGTCAGCCGACCGGCCGCCGTGGCCAGGGCCTGGCGGGAGTCCATCGGCCGGTAGGCGGTACGGGACAGACCGCTCCAGGTGAAGCCGCCGGCTGTGGTGGCGGCTGCCGTACACGCGCGGGAGATGCGTGCCTCGGCGCGGGCGGACCAGGTCAGGCCCGCCCACTCGTACAGGCGGCGGAAGCCGTGCTGCGGGGCGGAGGCCAGGTCCTCGTAGCGGACCAGCAGGATTCCCGGATGCCGGGCGGCCAGGTCGACGGCGACCGTTCTGGCCGCCCGCCACAGTGCGACGGCCTTGGCGAGGCGGTCCTGGCAGCCCACCAGCGAGCGGAGCTCCTCAAGGTGCGGGTGGTCGCGGAGGAGCAGGGGCTGTTCGAGCAGTTCGTGGAAGTAGATCGTCCAGCCGAGCCGCTGCCAGCTCCCGACGAACGACACGGGGTCGCGCAGCAGGATGACCACCCGGCAGCCCAGCCGCTCGGCGAACCAGCCGGCCGAGAACAGCGCGAACGGATCGTCCAGCAGCGCCCGGCGCCCGGCCAGCCGGCCGAAGGTGAACGCGGTGCCGTACCGGACCATCCGCGCCAGGTCGTACGGCGAGCGGTTGCGGCGCAGTTCGGCGGTGAACCGGTAGCGCAGCGCGACCGTGTCGGTGAAGGCGGGCAGCCAGGCTCCGTCGTTGTCCGGGCAGATGTACTGGAAACGGTGGGCCACCAGGGCGTTGAGCACCCCGGGGGAGCGCCCCGGCGGGCGCTGCGGGTTCAGCGGCTCGTTGACGTAGACCAGCTCACCGCTCGCCGTGAGCATCTTGCCCGTCCAGCTCGTGCCGCTCCTCGGCAGTCCGGTCACCAGGACGGGCGTCATCGCGCCCGCCACGACGCCAGGACGGCCCGGCTGTGCACGCCGAAGGGGTGCAGCCCGTGACGGCGGTGGATCAGCCACAGGGGGAGCAGGTTCTTGACCAGTGTGCCACCGGCCCAGCCGAGGGCGGCGCCGAGCGCCCCGCAGCCGGGGACCAGCGTCACGTCCAGCGCCACGGTCACCGCGATGGCGGCGACCAGGTTGGCCAGGCTGGCACCGGTGTGCCCGGCGGCGGTCAGCACCACGTCGGCCATCCCGCAGGCAGTGGCCAGCATCATCGTCACGGCCAGCACGAGCGCCACCGGGACGCCGGAGGCGTAACCACCGCCGAACAGGCCGAGCAGCCACGGTGCGAGCACGGCGTAGCCCAGCCAGATCGGCCAGGTCAGCAGGACCAGCCAGCCGGTGGCCGACTGATACAGCTCACCGGCGCGCGCCAGGTCACCCTCGGCCAGCGCGCGCACCAGCCTCGGCTGCACAGCCTGGGTCAGGCCCTGGTTGACGAGCTGGCCGACGACCTTGAACCGGGTCGCGGCGGTGTACACCGCCGCCTCGACCGGCCCGGCCAGCACCGCCACCACCACGATGTCCAGCCGCTGGAACACCGCCTGGATCGCGGCGGCCAGCGACCGGGGCCAGGTATAACGCCAGAAGTCGTGGGCGGTGCCCGGCAGATAGGGCGTGTCCGGCAGCCGGCCGCGCAGCCAGAGCACCGACAGCACCAGGACCGGCAGGGACGGCAGCGCCCAGGCCGCCGCGAGCAACGGCACCGACTCCGCATCCGCCAGCACCACGGCGCCGACCAGCACGAGCTGGGCCGTCGGCTGGAGTATGCCGCTCAGCAGCACGGTCGGCCGCATCGCACCGAGTCCGCGGGTCGCGGCCACCGCGATGTCCGCACAGGTCATCACCGGCAGCGCCGCCGCCAGCACCCGGACCGCGGGGTCGGGCGCGGTCGCGGCGGCCACCGCCCCGGCGAGCAGTGAGAGGGTCGCGACGGGGACGAGCGCCGCGCGGACGTAGCCGCGGGTGCAGCGGTATCCGAACGGCCGGGACCGGGCGATGAAATAGACCAGTCCGTTGCCGGCGTCCATCCGCAGGATCCCCCCGGCCATCAGGCAGAGCGCGGTCGCCGCGAAGAAGATGCCCGCGGTCTCCTGCCCGGCTCCCCGGGTGACCAGCACGACCACCCCGAACTGCGCGGCGGCGCCGATGCCGGCCCCCACCAGCCCGGCCAGCCCGCCCCGCGCCGTCCCGTTCAGACGGGGCAGCCGGGCGGAGGTCAGCGCCGCCATGTCGGCTCCGCGCCGAGCCACGAGGTCAGCAGGGCGTCGGACTCCGCGAAGTGGTCGGTCAGTTCCCGGCGCAGCGACTCGGGCATCGGCGCGGGCCGGGGCCGGGCGTTGTGCCGCTCGAACACCGGATCGCCGATGTGCGGCAGCCCGAGAAACTCCAGCACCCGGTCGTAGACGACCTCCGGCTCGGTGAAGAAGCGCCCGCTGTCCAGGACGAGCAGCCGATCCCGGCCGATCAGCGGCTCCAGCGGGGTGAGCTGCTCGGCGTAGCGGCCCCTGGCCAGGTAGGCGTGGTGGCGGTGGGAGTGGTGCAGCGAGTAGGGGGAGGCGCGCAGCCCCGCCACCGCCCCGGCCAGCCTGCCCTCCTCCAGCTCCACGGCCCTGGGGAAGGAGGGTTCGGTCTCGAAGCCCCGCGCCAGCTCGTGGGCGTGCGCCGAGAAGGCCCGTTCCACCGGGTCGCGGACCAGCACGATCATCTTCACGCCGGGCAGGTCCCAGGCGATCCGGGGACAGGCGAGCGGGTGGAACAGGTAGTAGGGCGACGACTCGAAGGTCTGGGGCCGGCAGCCGTACCGGCGTGCCAGCCGGGCGGCCGTGACCCGTAGCGGGAAGTGCGCGCGATACCAGAGAAGGCCCCGGTCGTAGGCCACGTCGAAGTAGTGCACGCCCTTGTGCAGCACCGGCTTGAGGATCAGCGGGTGCTGGGCCAGCGCCCGGTAGAGGGAGGTGGTGCCGGAGCGCTGAGCCCCGACGATCAGGAAGGAGGGCAGCACCCGGCTCTGGGCGGTGAGGCGTCCGGTGGTCCGCGAGAGGACGTGGACGGAACGCTTCAGCCTGGGCTTCACGTAAGTGTCTCCTGGAAGTCGACGACGGGGTTGAGCCAGCGCTCGGGCGGCCCGAACGGCGTGTGGCCGTCGGCCGCGTGCCGGTCCGCCAGCGTGATCAGGTAACGGACGGCGGTCAGCCTGGCCTCCGCGGCCGACAGCCCGAACGGGGCCAGGACGGGCAGGGCCTGCGCCAGGCAGGCCCGCGCGGCGGTCGCCGGGTCGGTGCGGCGCAGGGCACGCTGGAAGAAGTGGTGGACGGCGTCGAAGCCGTGCGGCACCCCGGTGGCGAACCGCTCCCAGTCCCAGACCAGCAGCCGCCCGTCCGCGCCGCGCGCGATGTTCCACGGGGAGAAGTCACCGTGCCAGGCGGACCCATGGTCGGGGATCCGGCTGATCTCGTCGACGGCGTCGACGAGCAGGTCACCGGGGATCCGGCCGCGCCGTACGGGGAGCGGGCCGAGCGCCAGCACCGACAGGCCGTGCCAGGATCCGTGGTGCAGCACGGACGGCGGGACGACGGTCTTCAGCGGCGCACCGGCGAGCAGGTGAAGGGCCCGTGCCTCGTTCGCGATGAGTTCGCGGACCCGGTCGGTGTCGCCGATCTTCACGAAGGCGGCCAGCCCGTCCGGGGTGTGGGCCTCCAGGATCGGTTTGCGGTTGACCCGCAGGGCGGGCCGGATGTGCAGCACGACCCTGACCGGAGCGCTCAGCACCTCGCTGAGATAGGTCTCGATCGTGTCCTCCCCCACCGGGACAACGGTCTTCCCGCCGGGGTGCCACCAGACGCGGGGGACCAGCCTGCGGGGGAGAAGGGGATGGGGGAGCACGCTGTAGGGCCGGTCCTCGCCGGGACCGGGGAACAGCAGGCCGAGGGTCTCGCCGAGATAGCGCAGCCGGACACGGGCGTCGTTCATGTGGTCCTGCCCGCCACGGAGTTCCTCCAGAGCAGTGCGAACGAGATCAGATACAGGCTGAGCGGCGTGACCAGCCCGTCGTAGACGAACATGTAGAGCAGGGTCAGGATCATCACCAGGACTCCGGCCAGCCCGATCGGGCTCCGGTCGCGCCAGTGGCGGCGGACGGCCCCGGTGAAGAACGCCACGTAGAGCGCGGCTCCGACGAACCCCTGGGTGATCAGCAGATGCCAGATCTGGCCGTCGCTGCCCAGCGGGGGATGGCCGCAGGTGTCACACCAGTCGGTCTTCCCGGTGGTGACCGTGCGGTGGTTGCCCGTCGCGTTGCGGGTGTTGCCGTAGCCGATGATCGGGGAGGTGCTCGCGGCGGCGACGGTCGCCGACACGGTGAAGGCGCGGATGTCGTTGCTGTGCGGGCTGTCCAGCCGCTGGGCCACCATCGCCTGCAACGGGCTGAGGAAGAACACCAGCGCCCCGCAGGCGGTGGCCGAGCAGACCACGACGCGGGCCCTCGACCCCAGCCGCAGGAACAGGTAGGCGGTGGCGACACCCAGGCCGATCCAGAGGCCGCGGTTGAGGGAGTAGACGATCGGGATGGCGGCCAGGGCGATCAGCGGGGCCACGGCCAGGCGCCTGCGCGGCCCGCCGTACACCCACCAGCCGACCACGAACCAGATGAGCAGCACCGAGATGTTGCTGCCCCAGGCGTTGGCCCACTCGAACGGGGCCTCCGGGCGTGGGGAGGCGTGGCCGAGGACCTTCTGCACCTGGGCGGTGGTGGGGTGGATCAGGTTGCGGACGAAGGGGTTGCCGCTGACCCACCCGGGCAGGATCCGCTCGACCGGTGAGGTGAAGTCGGCGTGCGGGGCGATCACGCCGAGCAGGCCGCCCACGACGGTCGTGACGAACAGTGTGCCGAGCATGCGCACCAGGGTGAGCTGCGGCAGCTCCTGCTCGGTCAGGTTGCCCAGGTAGAGCACCATGATCATCAATGAGAGGTAGAGGAGCAGGCGCATCACGTAGCCGATCACCCGTCCGGCGCCGAGCTCGCCGTAGGTGCCCGGGGGCATCTCGTCGAGCATGAGGGCGCTGACCAGGTAGCCGGCCAGCAGCAGCAGCCAGAGCCCGAACCCCCGTGGCGCCCTGATCGGCCTCCGGCGCAGGAGGATCAGCCCCATCGGCACCGCCAGCACGATCACCGACAGCCCGCCGAAACCCAGAACCCACCAGAGCGGGTATCCCACCAGCAGCGCGGCGATCGGCCAGGCCGCCCGATGCAGGCCTCTCATGAAGGGAAGACCAGGGTGTCGGTCGGAGGCGGGCCCGGTGCGCGCCGGTTCCGGGCGGAGCCCCTCCTCGCCGAGGACGGGCCGGAGCCGCGGGAGCCGGAGGACGGGCCGGAGTCGCGGGGGGTGGAGGTGGCAGGCGCCCTGCCCGGCGGGGTGACGACCGCGCCGAGCACCGGGATGCCGCGCTCGTTGAGCTGCCGTACGGCCTGCGTCACGTCCCGCGAGGACGTGCCCGGCACGCTGACCAGCAGTACGGCGCTCCCCGTGCCCGTCAACTCCTTGATCTCCCGGGCGCCGACGATGTCGAGACCGGTCAGGCGCTTGATGTCGGAGCCCGCACGGATCCGGGTGTCCAGGCGGTCGCGGCCCCAGGCGACGCCGACCCCGGCGAGCAGCCCGAGCATGAGGCCGCTGCCGAGATGGAGGGGGGCGCTGGGGGAGCCGGGCCTGGCCGGTGCGACCGCGTCGCTGATCACCGACCCGGGGGTGACGGCGATGGTCTTGAGCGCGTCGTATCTGACGGTGAGTTGGTAGACCTGTCGGCTGAGGACGTTCTGCCGCTGCAGGGCGATGGTCCGCCCGGTGGTGCCCCGTGCCAGCGTGGGGAGCGAGTCCACCACGGTGACCAGGCTGGCATTGACCTGTTTCAGTTTGGTGAGAAGCGTCGTGAGCTGTGCGTCCAGTGCCTGCGTGGCGGACTCGCGCCGGTTGTCGAGATAGGCCTGGGCGTAGGCGTCGGCACCGGTGGCCGCGGCGTGCGGGTCGGCGGCCGTGTAGGAGATCTGCAGGATCGAGGTGTTGGGCGGCACGGACACCTCGACGGGCCCCGGCGTGCGCTTGAGCGCGGCCTTGACCTTCTTGGCGACCGTCGCGGACTGGGCGATCTGCACCTCGGTGTCGAGGTTGAGCGCCTCGCGCTGCCGGCTGGTCACCTGGTTGGTCTGCTCGGGGAGGCCGGTCGCGGCCACCAGCACCTGGGCGGAGGCGGTGTAGGCGGGCGGGGTGAGCCCGAACAGGGCGGCTCCGCCGGCCGATCCGGCCAGGAGGAAGACCAGGAGGGTCGGCCATCTGCGGCGGAGAAAGGACATGTAGTCCGCCAGATCCCCGCCGGAGCGGCGGACGGGGGCATCCGGCGGCAGGCTCATGAGGTCCCTTTCGGGCGGTGTCGATGCTTCAGGACCCTGGAAACTATAGGTCGGGTGGCCATTTCTCCGACTCGATACGCAGGATTTTCTTCATGCCGGTGATGCCGATCACGGTGCGATAACTAGCGTTTATCCGATATTTCCTCCCGCTCTTGAATGAGAGGCGGTGTGGACCGGCGAAGTCCGCGACACGGCACGTCCGGAGGATGGGAGGGTGTGCTGCGGGTAAAGTCGGGAAACGCGCACGCGAAGCAGCTGTGAGGAACCGTTGCATGGGATAGGTCCCTTTTTGGGGATATTGTCACGCAAGTCGAAAATTGGCGTCGCGGGTCTTCTCCTTGCCCTCGGCGCGGCCGGGTGCGCTCACCCGCCGGAGGCCGCCGGGGAGCCGCCGGAGCGCGTCGCGGCCCGGGTCGACGCGCTGCTGGGCATCCGCCCGTCGGCGCCCGACTGCGAGGTCACCGTCAGGCTCGTCCCCTCGTGCGGGGTGTGGTGGGGGGTCGCTCCGGAGGTTTTCACCGGGAGGCGTCCCGGGCGGGCGCTGGAGCGGGCCGAGGAGCGGATGGGCCGCCCCGCCGACATCATGCACGTCTACCACCGGGGTTCGGAGCTCTTCCCGACCGCCGAGGAGCGGGCGATCGCGCGTGATCCCGCCGGTCGCAGGCTGCTGCTGGTCAACTGGAAGCCGTCCTTCGACCACACCTGGGCGGAGATCGCCGGTGGTGCGATCGACCGGCGGATCGACCGGCTGGCCGACCACGTCCGCGGGAGCTTTCCCGAGAGGTTCTTCCTGACCGTGCACCACGAGCCGGAGAACGACGTGCGGGAGAGGCCGGGTTCGGGGATGACCGCTGAGGACTACTCCGCGATGTTCCGGCACGTGGTGCTGCGGCTGAGGCAGCGGGGCGTGACGAACGCGGTCACGGTCATGACCTACATGGGTGCGCCCAACTGGGCGGCCGAGCCGTGGTTCGAGAGGCTCTACCCCGGTGACGACGTGGTCGACTGGGTGGCCATGGACCCCTATGCCGACGACAGGGTGCGCAGCTTCGACGGGCTGGTCAACAAGACCCGTGAGGAGTTCGCCGGCTGGCCCGGGTTCTACCGGTGGATGCAGTCGCGCTTCCCGACGAAGCCCATCATGATCGCCGAGTGGGGCGTGTTCGAGCGCCGTGCCGAGCCCGGGTTCAAGGAGTCGTTCTTCTCCTCGGTCCGCCGGGAGATGCGGCTCTATCCGCAGATCAAGGCACTGGTCTACTTCGACTCACCGCGTGCGCCCCGGGGGGACACCCGGTTCGACACCACTCCCGGCGGCCTGCGGACCTTCTCCGACCTCGCCCGTGACTCCGCCCTCCGGGCGGGTGCGGTGCCCGAGCAGTGACCACCCGGTGGCTCCGGCCGCCACGGCGGCGGCCAGGATCCAGAGCGTGGCCGCGTTTCCCACGTCGAGAAGCTTCAGGGCGGACGCCAGCAGCACCACCGCGAGCAGCGCCCGGATGATCCCGCCGGGCGCCCGGGCCGAGATCCGCGCGCCCAGGTAGACGCCGGGAATCGAACCGGCCAGCAGCGAGGTGGTGACGTCGAGCTGAAAGTCGCCGAAGAGCAGGTGGCCGAGGGCGGCCGACACGACCAGGGGGACGGCCTGGACGAGGTCGGTGCCGACGAGCTGGTTGGCCTTCAGCGCGGGGTAGAGCGCGAGCAGCGCCACGATGATCAGTGATCCCGAGCCCACGGACGAGATCCCGACGACCAGGCCACCGATCATACCGACCAGTAAGGTCGGAAATGCGCGCACGACGATCTCGCCGAGGTCCGCCGAGACCTTCCCCGCGCGATCCTCGTGCCGCGAGAGCCAGGCCTTGGCGACCAGCCCCGCGACGGCCAGCAGCAGTGCGCCGCCCAGGGCGTACTTGATCGTCTGCTGGACCTGCTCGCCGTCTCCGAAGGACCGGGCCACGAGGACGCCGCAGAATGCCGCGGGCACCGATCCCGCGCACAGCCAGCCGACCAGCCGCAGGTTGACCGTGCCCCGCCGCATGTGGACGACCCCGCCGATCGGCTTCATCACGGCGGAGGCGACGAGGTCGCTGGAGACGGCCGCCAGGGGCGGCACGTTGAAGAACAGCATCATCATCGGCGTCATCAGCGCGCCGCCGCCCATGCCGGTCAGACCGACGACGATCGCGACGAGGAACGAGCCGATGGCGAGGGGCAGGTCGATGGCCACCGGCCGGTCACCCCTCCCTCTGGTTCGCCACGCGTGTCCGCGTCCTCAACGGACCCACCCTCCCTGGATCAACGGGTCCAGCACCTGATGGACGGCCCGCTCCACACTGATCGACGTGGTGTCGACGACCAGATCCGCGTCGTCGGGCTCCTCGTAGGGGTCGGAAATGCCGGTGAACTCGGGGATGAGCCCGGCCCTGGCCTTGGCGTAGAGTCCCTTGCGGTCGCGGCGCTCGCACTCGGCGAGCGGGGTGGCCACGTGGACCAGCAGGAAGTCGGCGCCGACGGCCTCGACCATCGCGCGGACCTCGTCGCGGGTGGCGGCGTAGGGCGCTATGGGCGCGCAGATCGCCAGCCCGCCGTGCCTGGCGGCCTCGGCGGCGACGAACCCGATCCGGCGGATGTTCAGGTCGCGGTCCTGTTTGGAGAAGCTCAGCCCCGCCGACAGCAGGTGGCGGACCACGTCGCCGTCCAGATAGGTGACCGTACGGCTGCCGCGCTCCAGCAGCGCGTCCCGCAGTCCTCGTGCCACCGTGGACTTGCCGGAACCCGACAGGCCGGTGAAGAAGACCACCAGCCCCCGCCGGTGCGGAGGCCCGGGAAGCGTCACGGGCTCGGGGCCGGCCAGGTGCTCCGTCGCGCCGTACGCCTCGGCCACGTGCTCGCGCAGCTCCAGGTCGATGCTGGGCTCCTGCCGGGGCGCGAGTGGCACCACGGCCACGAGCGTGCCCTCGGGCAGCCGGTCGCGGGCCGTCAGAGCGGCGCGGACCACCGCGGGCCCGCCTTCGCCGAAGGCCAGCGGGAGCAGCAGGACGGCCGCGTCCAACTCCTCGGCGGTCGCCCTGATCTCCTCCAGGTCGTCCAGCGGTCCGCGCATGGTGACCGCCAGCACCTCCCGGCCGGCGAACTCCTTGCGGATCTCGGCGGGGGTGCGGCGCAATCGGGCGAACGGCCCGTGCTCGGGCGCGTCCAGCGCCTCCACCGGCCCGGCGGCGGAACCGTCGGCGCGCTCGGTGACGGTCAGCACGGCCAGGGCGGCGCCCTCGGGGTCGCGTAGCGTGATCCGGTCGCCGGGGACGGCGGGATGGTCGTCCGGCAGGGTGAGCGACACGGGAGCGGGCCACGGCGTGCCGTCGGCCAGCGTGCCGTGATCCTCCACCGCGTGCGTGTCCGCCGAGCTCAGAAAGCCGGTCAGCGGCTGGAAGGCACCGGAGAGCAGCAGCTCCAGATCGGCCAGCTCATGGGCGTCGGGGGTCCAGTCGAAAGGCGCCGTCATCAGCTCCACAATCCCGATCGAATTAGTCGGATTTCGCCACCTTACCCACTCCGCTTCCCGGACACCAGCCGGCCGCCCCTCAGATCAGCCGGGCGAAGTGGCTCTGGGGCTTGCGGATCACCATGATGATCTCATCGCGAGAGGCGGGCCACCGCCCCCTGGACAGGGTCTCCAGCAGCGAGCAGGCGGTGCGGACCAGCCCGCCCAGCGGGCCGCGCAGCGCCGGTCCGCTGGTGGCGGAGGCGTCGTCGGTCACCATGAGCCCGCGGGTCAGGCAGAAGGAGTGCATCCCCTCCCGCGAGGTTATCTGCCCGTAGCAAGGAGGCAGGGGCCCCACGGCGCCGGCCGGGGCGAACCTGCGCCACAGCAGCCGTCGTAGCGCCGAGGGCATCAGCCGGTCGTACGTCCCGTAGGCGGAGGTCCTGTCACGCATCTGAAGCAGCAGCAGCCCGCCCGGCCGCAGGCCGGTGAGCAGCCGGTCGAGCACCAGCTCGGGATGCTCGATCCGCTCCAGCAGGAACGACACGTAGACGATGTCGAACGCCCTCGGCGGCACCGGCACCGAGCGCAGGTCTCCCAGCGACCAGGAGTCCAGGTCCTTGCGGGCGGACGTGCTGGCCCGCAGCACCGGCCGGTCCTCGTCGATCCCGGTGACCCGCGCCTCCATCTCGTCCAGCTCCAGCTGCAGCGGCTCGGGCCACCCGCACCCGGCGATCAGGGCGTCGAGCCGCCGACCTGACTGCCCTGTCCACTGCTCGCGGATCCGCCGACTGAATATGTCGTCTCGCGCGACGACCGACCGTACCTCTGACATGTTACTAAGAGTAGTCATCTCAACACGATTCATCGTGCATTTCCTCTCGCACCGGGAGCGGCCTCTCTGCGGAAGGCCGGTCGCCGAGACCAGTAACCTGGAAGCGAACCCCCGTGCCCTGACGGCCGGGGGCCTGTCGTGTTGCCATCGTGGGGCTGTGGGCGAACTGATGAGCCTTTCCGGACTGCTGGACCTTGTCGTCGCGGAGCCGAAACTGGCCTCCGCTCTTGAGGACGTCCGAGGGGGAGACTCCTCCGACGTGTCGCTGATCGCGCCGCCCGCACTGCGGCCGTTCACCGTCGCCGCGCTGGCGAGGGAAGGGGCCTCAAACGGGGGGCGGACCGTGCTGGCGGTGACCGCCACCGGGCGCGAGGCCGAGGATCTCGCCGCGGCGCTCACCGGCTTTCTCGACCCGGGTACGGTCGCGGTCTTCCCCGCGTGGGAGACGCTGCCGCACGAGCGCCTGTCGCCGCGCGGAGACACGGTGGGCCAGCGGCTCGCCGTCCTGCGCAGACTGGCCCACCCGGTCGAGGGGGACGCCGCCGCCGGCCCGCTGCGGGTGATCGTCGCGCCGGTCCGGGCGGTGCTCCAGCCGATCGTGCGCGGCCTGGGCGACCTGCAGCCGGTACGGCTGCGCGCCGGCCAGGACGCCGACCTCGAAAACGTCGTCCACCGGCTCGTGGAGAACGGCTACAACCGGGTCGACATGGTGGAGAAACGCGGCGAGGTGGCGGTCAGGGGCGGTCTGCTGGACGTGTTCCCGCCCACCGAGGAGCACCCGCTGCGGCTGGAGTTCTGGGGTGACAGCGTCGAGGAGATCCGCTGGTTCAAGGTCGCCGACCAGCGGTCGCTGGAGGTGGCGGAGGAGGGGCTGTTCGCGGCCCCCTGCCGCGAGCTGCTGCTGACGGCGGACGTCAGGGAGCGGGCCCGGGAGCTCGCCGGACAGCACCCCGCGCTGGCCGAGATCCTCGACCAGCTCGCCGAGGGTGTCCCCATGGAGGGCATGGAGGCGTTCGCGCCGGTGCTCGCCGGGGAGATGGACCTGCTGGTGGACCACCTGCCGGAGCGGGCGGCGGTGTTCGTGTGCGATCCGGAGCGTATCCGCGGCCGTGCCGACGAGCTGGTGCGCACCAGCCAGGAGTTCCTGGAGGCGTCCTGGATCAACGCGGCCTCCGGCGGGGAGGCGCCGATCGACCTGGGGGCGGCGGCGTTCCGGACGTTGGACGACATCCGCGAGCACGCGCGCGAGCTCGGCCAGCCCTGGTGGTCGATCGCGCCGTTCGGCGGCGACGACCTCGGCGACGGGCTGGTCCTTTCGGCGCAGGAGGCGGAGGCGTACCGGGGCGACACCCAGCGGGCGCTGGGCGACATCAAGGGCTGGCTGGACGAGCACAAGGTCGTCGTGCTGCTCAGCGAGGGCCACGGACCCGCCGAGCGGATGGTGGAACTGCTCAAGGGCGTGGACCTGCCGGCCCGGCTGGAACGGACCCTCGACGGGGTGCCGGACGCGAAGGTCGTCCACGTCGGCACGGGCCTGATCGAGCACGGCTTCGTCACCCCCGGCCTGGCCGTACTGACCCACCTGGACCTGGTCGGGCAGAAGGCGTCCACCAAGGACATGCGGCGGCTGCCCTCCAAGCGGCGCAACATGGTCGACCCGCTCCAGCTCAAGGTCGGCGACCACGTGGTGCACGAGCAGCACGGCGTGGGCCGCTACGTCGAGATGGTGCAGCGGACCGTGCAGGGCGCCACCCGCGAATACCTGGTGATCGAGTACGCCAAGGGCGACCGGCTCTACGTGCCGACCGACCAGCTCGACGAGGTCACCCGCTACGTCGGCGGCGAGTCGCCCACGCTCAACCGGATGGGCGGCGCCGACTGGGCCAAGGCCAAGACCAAGGCGAAGAAGGCGGTCAAGGAGATCGCCGGGGAGCTGATCCGCCTCTACTCCGCCCGGATGGCCTCGCCGGGACACGCGTTCGGTCCCGACACCCCCTGGCAGCGGGAGATGGAGGACGCCTTCCCCTACGCCGAGACCGGCGACCAGCTTGAGGCGATCGACGAGGTCAAGCGCGACATGGAGCGCCCGATCCCGATGGACCGGCTGATCTGCGGCGACGTCGGCTACGGCAAGACCGAGATCGCGGTGCGGGCCGCCTTCAAGGCCGTGCAGGACGGCAAGCAGGTGGCGGTCCTGGTGCCGACCACGCTGCTGGTCCAGCAGCACCTGTCCACCTTCGCCGAGCGGTTCTCCGGGTTCCCGCTGAACGTGCGGCCGATGTCGCGCTTCCAGAGCGACGGCGAGGTCAAGGCGACGATGGAGGGCATGCGCGACGGTTCGGTGGACGTGGTGATCGGCACGCACCGGCTGTTCTCGCCGGAGATCAGGTTCAAGGAGCTGGGCCTGATCATCATCGACGAGGAGCAGCGGTTCGGCGTCGAGCACAAGGAGGCCATGAAGCACCTGCGCACGCAGGTCGACGTGCTGGCCATGTCCGCCACGCCGATCCCGCGCACGCTGGAGATGGGGATCACCGGCATCCGCGAGATGTCGACGATCCTCACCCCGCCGGAGGAACGCCACCCGATCCTCACCTTCGTCGGCCCCTACGACAACAAGCAGATCGGCGCCGCGATCCGGCGCGAGCTGATGCGCGACGGCCAGGTCTTCTTCGTCCACAACCGGGTGGCCAGCATCAACAAGGTCGCGACCATGCTGCACGAACTCGTGCCCGAAGCCAGGATCGCGGTCGCACACGGCCAGATGCAGGAGCACCAGCTCGAGAAGATCATGGTGGGGTTCTGGGAGCGTGACTTCGACGTTCTCGTCTGCACCACGATCGTCGAGTCCGGCCTCGACGTGCCCAACGCCAACACGCTGATCGTCGACCGGGCCGACAACTACGGCCTCTCCCAGCTCCACCAGCTCCGCGGCCGGGTCGGCCGGGGCCGCGAGCGCGGCTACGCGTACTTCCTTTACCCGCCGGAGAAGCCGCTCACCGAGACGGCCCACGAGCGCCTGGCCACCATCTCCCAGCACACCGAGATGGGCGCGGGCATGTACGTCGCGATGAAGGACCTGGAGATCCGCGGCGCGGGCAACATCCTGGGTGCCGAGCAGTCCGGTTTCATCGCGGGCGTCGGCTTCGACCTCTACGTGCGCATGATGGCGGAGGCGGTGCAGGAGCAGAAGGCCAAGCTGTCCGGCGGCCCGGTGGAGGAGGAACGGCCGGACGTCAAGGTCGAGCTGCCGATCAACGCGCACATCCCGCACGACTACGTGACCTCCGAGCGGCTGCGCCTGGAGGCCTACAAGCGGATCGCCGCCATCGGCTCCGACGTCCAGGTCGCCGAGGTGCGCGACGAGCTCGTCGACCGGTACGGCAGGCCGCCCCAGGAGGTGGAGAACCTGCTGGAGGTCGCCCGGTTCCGGATCCGCGCCCGCCTGGCCGGTCTGACCGACGTCACCCTGCAGGGCCCGAACATCAGGTTCGCCCCGGTGGAGCTCCGGGACTCCCAGCAGGTCAGACTCCAGCGGCTGTACCCGAAGGCGCTGCTGAAGCAGGCGAGCGGTACGTTGCTGGTGCCCGTTCCCAAGACCAGGCCTCTCGGCGGCCAGCCGCTGCGCGACCTGGATCTGCTCAGGTGGTGCGGTGACCTGGTCGAGGCGATGTTCCTTGAGAACATGCCGGTAAAGTAAGCGGCGTCTGTCGTGAAGGGACCCGATGTGAAGTCGACTCGAGTGCGTGTCATCCTGGCGGTCGCCGCCGCGGGTGTCGCGCTGACCGCCTGCTCTCCGACGCAGGCCGGGGCCGCCGCCGTCGTGGGCGGGCAGCGGATCAGCTCCAGCCAGCTGGACGGTGACGTGCGGGAGCTGGAGGCCGCGCTGGCCAAGGCCGGCGGTTCCGCGGCGCAGCTGCAGTCCTACGGCAGCCTCCCGCAGCTCGTGCTGTACCAGACCGCCACCGCCAAGCAGCTCACCATCGCGGCCGAGCGCAAGGGCGTCACGGCGACCGACGGGGAGGTCGACCAGCTGATCTCGACCGCCGGCGGTCAGGCGCAGTACGAACAGCAGATGCTCCAGCAGGCCGTGCCGCCGTCGCAGATGCGCGCCTATGCCAAGGCGAGCCTGCTGGCCAGCAAGCTCGCGGCCAAGTACGGCGGAGGCACCGACCAGGCCGCCCTGCAGCGGGGTTCGCAGCTGGCGAGCAAGGACGTCCAGGCCGTGAAGATCTCCTGGAACCCCCGCTACGGCACGTTCAACGCGCAGCCGAGCCAGCAGCAGCCGCGCATCTTCCTCACCAACGACCGCTTCGGCAAGGCCCCCGCCGCTCAGGCCGAGGCCGCGCCGCAGCAGTAGCCTCGGGGCATGCCCCTGATCGTCGTCACCACCTCGCCCCGGGTCGCCCCGGGGCTGCTCAGTCACCGCGCCTGGCAGGTCCTCCAGGAGGGTCCGGTGCGCACCGCGTCGGCGGACCACCCGCACCTGCCCTACCTCGCGGACGCCGGGATCGCCGTCGAGGTCGCCCCGCCGGACCCGGCGGGGCTGGTGCGGGAAGCGGGCGGCGGGACCGTCGTGTGGCTGGAGGCCGACGAGGCCCTGATGCGCTCCATCGGCTACGCGGCGGTGGCGCTCGACGACCCGCCGGTGATCGAGGTGGTGCCGGGCTCGTACGACCTGCCGGGGGCCCGGCTGCTCGATCTGGTCGCGGTGATGGACCGCCTCCGGGTGAACTGCCCCTGGGACGCCGGGCAGACCCACGAGTCGCTGGCGCCGTACCTCCTCGAAGAGGCCTACGAGGTGCTGGAGACCATCGAGGAGGGCGACCACACCGCCCTGCGCGAGGAGCTGGGCGACCTGCTCCTGCAGGTGGCCTTCCACGCGCGGGTCGCCCACGAGCGCTCCGGCGGGTTCGACATCGACGACGTGGCCGAGGGGATCGTCGCCAAGCTCGTCCGCCGCCACCCGCACGTCTTCGCGGACACCCGGGTGGAGGGCGCCGAGGAGGTCAGCGACAACTGGGAGACCATCAAGGCGGCCGAGCGCGCGGCCAAGAACGACGGCGACGCGGGATCCGTCCTGGACGGCGTCCCGATGGGCCAGCCCGCGCTGTCCCTGACCGCCCAGCTCCTGCGCCGCGCCGAGCGCGCCGGAGCCCCTGCCGGCCTCCTCCCGGGCCGCTCCGCCCTCCCCGGCTCCGCCGACCTCCCCGGCTCCACCGAGCCCGCCGAGGGCCTGGGCCCGCGGCTCTTCGATCTCGTACGGCAGGCGCACGCGGCCGGCCTCGACCCGGAGGCCGAGCTGCGCGCCGCCGCCCGCGCCTACCGCGACCGGGTTCGCGCCTGGGAGGCGGGCGGCGGTCCCCGGAACGGGGCGTCCTGAGAGCGGTAAGTTGCCGGGCGGTGTGCGCTGAGAGGGGCGCGTTCCCGGGCGGTGTTCCCGGGCGGCGTGTCCCGAGGGGGACGTGTCCCGCGGCGCGGCCGGCCCGTCCGGGTATGGCGGTCGCCGTACCGGCAAGTAGGCCTCGGTAGGCTTCTGAGGCAAACTGTCCTGCGACTTTAGGAGCGCTTCGTGGCTTCCATCGAGGGCGTCATCGCCCGCGAGATCCTTGACTCCAGGGGCAACCCGACGGTCGAGGTCGACATCCTGCTGGACGACGGCAGCGAGGCCCGCGCCGCCGTGCCGAGCGGTGCGTCCACCGGCCAGTTCGAGGCCGTGGAGCTGCGTGACGGCGACGAGCGCTACGGCGGCAAGGGCGTCGAGAAGGCCGTCCTCGGCGTGACCGACGAGATCGCCGACGAGATCATCGGGTTCGACGCCACCGAGCAGCGCAGCATCGACCAGGTCATGATCGACCTGGACGGCACGCCGAACAAGGCACGGCTGGGCGCCAACGCCATTCTGGGCGTCTCCCTGGCCGTGGCCAAGGCCGCCGCCGAGAGCGTCGAGCTGCCGCTGTTCCGCTACCTCGGCGGGCCGAACGCGCACGTGCTGCCGGTTCCGATGATGAACATCCTCAACGGTGGCGCGCACGCCGACACCAACGTGGACATCCAGGAGTTCATGATCGCGCCGATCGGCGCGGAGTCGTTCCGCGAGGCCGTGCGGATGGGGACTGAGGTCTACCACGCGCTCAAGGCCGTGCTGAAGGAGAAGGGCTACGCCACCGGCCTGGGTGACGAGGGCGGCTTCGCGCCGAACCTGCCGTCCAACCGCGACGCGCTGGACCTGATCCTGGTCGCGATCGAGAAGGCCGGCTACGTGCCCGGCGAGGACGTCGGGCTGGCGCTCGACGTGGCCGCCTCGGAGTTCCACTCGGACGGCGTCTACACCATCGACGGCAAGGGCCTGTCGGCCACCGAGCTGATCGCCTTCTACGAGGACCTGGTCGCGAGCTACCCGCTGGTCTCCATCGAGGACCCGCTGGACGAGAGCGACTGGGAGGGCTGGAACGCCATCACCAAGGCACTGGGCGACAAGGTCCAGCTCGTCGGCGACGACCTGTTCGTGACCAACCCCGAGCGGCTGTCCCGCGGCATCGCCGAGGGCACCGCCAACGCGCTGCTGGTCAAGGTCAACCAGATCGGCACCCTGACCGAGACCCTCGACGCCGTGGACCTGGCGCACCGCAACGGCTACCGCTGCATGATGAGCCACCGCTCCGGCGAGACCGAGGACACCACGATCGCCGACCTCGCCGTGGCCGTCAACTGCGGCCAGATCAAGACCGGCGCCCCGGCCCGCTCCGACCGGGTGGCCAAGTACAACCAGCTGCTCCGTATCGAGGAGCTTCTCGACGACGCCGCCCGCTACGCGGGTCGCGCGGCGTTCCCCCGGTTCCAGCGGTAGTTTCACACCTACGGCTTGCGCCCGATTTGGCCGGGCGCGAGCCGTACCGTGGGAGGGCCCTCCGGTGCCGGCGTCCCGGTGGGGACCCGGGGCGGTCCGTCCGGCGGAGTCCCGGCCCCGGTGCGGGGGGCCGCCGGAGACGGTGCCCGCGCCGGCGGGCGCGGCATGGCGGAGAGTACGGACGGGGAGAGGCGCATGGCGAAACGGCCGCAGTTGACGGGACGGGCCGCGATTCTCGCGATCGTGGTGTGCGCGAACGCCATGAGCCTCGCCTACCCGGTCCGGGAGTACATCGCGCAGCGCCGCCACATCTCCCAGCTCCAGCAGCAGCAGACCAGGGAGCTTGAGGCCATCAAGGCCCTGGACGACCGGCGCAAGCAGCTCCAGGACCCCGGTTACATCAAGCGGCAGGCCAGGGAACGGCTCTTCTACTGCGATCCCGGGCACAAGTGCTACGTCGTCATGGGGGAGAAACCCGCCGAGGGCAAGGGCACCGCGGGGGAGAAGAAGGTCGCCGGGCCGCCGTGGTACCAGACGCTCTGGGAGTCGGTCGAGGCGGCCGACACCGGGAAGGGCCAGAAGGTGGCCAAGCCTGCGGGGTGACCCCGATACCCTGGTCCTCGTGTTCTCAGGGAGTGTCACGGATGGTGGATGATCGCGATGTGGCGGCGGTGGAGCGGCAGCTCGGCCGGACGCCGCGAGGACTGCGGCGGGTGGCGCACCGCTGCCCGTGCGGGCTGCCCGATGTGGTGGAGACCGCACCCCGGCTCCCCGACGGGTCGCCCTTCCCGACTCTGTTCTATCTGACCTGCCCACGGGCCGCCTCGGCGATCGGCACGCTGGAGACCTCCGGGATGATGCGGGCCATGCAGGCCAGGCTCGCCGAGGAGCCGGAGCTGGCCCGGGCCTACCAGGCCGCCCACGACGACTACGTCGCGCGCCGTGACAAGGCCGCTGCCGAGGACGGCCTGGAGCCGCTGCCGAGGGACATGCAGAGCACCGGAGGCATGCCGGTCCGGGTCAAGTGCCTGCACGCCCTGGTCGGCCACGAGCTCGCGGTCCCCGGGAGCAACCCGTTCGGCCGGGAGGCCCTCGACGCGCTCGGCGAGTGGTGGGCGGACGGGCCCTGCTGCGCCGTGGACGAGGCCGGGGCAGCCGAGACCACCGACAGGGCGGCCAGGACCGCGAGCACCCAAGAGGAGACCCCGTGACCCGCGTCGCCGCCATCGACTGTGGCACCAATTCCGTCCGCCTGCTCATCGGGGACATCCACGCCGACGCCCTGACCGACGTCGAGCGGCGGATGGAGATCGTCCGGCTCGGCCAGGGGGTGGACAGGACCGGCAGGCTGGCCCCCGAGGCCCTGGAGCGCACGTTCGCCGCGATGCGCGGCTACGCCAAGCTCATCACCCAGCACGGCGTCTCCACGGTCCGCGTGGTGGCCACCAGCGCCACCAGGGACGCCGCCAACCGGCAGGACTTCGTGGACGGCGTGCGTGAGATCTTCGGTGTGGAGCCCGAAGTGATCACGGGTGCCGAGGAGGCGGAGCTGTCGTTCGCCGGGGCCACCCGCGATCTCGTACGGCTCTCGCCCGAGACCGGCCTGCCCACTCCCGAGGGCACCCGCCCGCCGTACCTGGTGGTCGACATCGGCGGCGGCTCCACCGAGTTCGTGCTCGGCTCCACGCACGTGGAGGCCGCATTGTCGGTGGACATCGGCTGTGTCCGGCTGACCGAGCGGCACCTGCGCGACGCGGGCACCCCGCCGGCCGCCGAGGTGGTCGAGGCCGTGCTCGCCGACATCGACGAGGCGCTCGACCGGGTCGCCCAGGAGGTGCCGGTGGAGCGGGCGCTCACCTTGGTGGGCCTCGCGGGCTCGGTCACCACCGTTGCGGGAATGGCGCTTGATCTGCCGGAATATGACCCGCATAAAATCCACCACTCACGAATTCCGGCAGCTCGGACCCGTGAGATTTCCCGGCGTCTGCTGGAGATGTCCCATGACGAGCGGGCGGCCATTCCCGTCATGCACCCCGGCCGGGTCGACGTGATCGGTGCCGGCGCCCTGATTCTGAACCGGATCGTCGAGCGGTACGGCTTCACAGAAGTTGTCGTCAGTGAACACGACATTTTGGATGGAATCGCCTGGTTGGCATCTAAACCCTGACAGCATCTGGACATTTCCTATACTTAAGGAGTATTGAGGGATCATTCCGTTTTATGGTTAGGTAAAGAAGCTTTAGTGAGGCTTTGCCGTGGGGCCCGGCACAGCTGGTGTCGGGGCGGCAACCGTCTCCGGAGCGCACTTTCGTTCCTAACGAAACGGAGCATCCCCTCATGTCCGGACTAGCTCGAAAGCTAGCCGCCGCAGGAGCCAGCGCGGCCATGCTGGCAACCATGGCGGCAGGGCTTCTGGCCTCGCCCGCAGCGGCGGCCAGTAGCTCCACCCAGGCGGGGAAGGCATCTTCCTCCCACTCCACGCCGAGGCCCGTGGTCTCGGTCAGCAAGACCAAGGCCTCCCCCGCGAAGTCCGACGAGTGCCCCACCAAGGTGACCTTCTCGTCGAACATCAAGGTGAAGACCTACGCGAGCAAGACCACGGTCGCCTACCGCTGGCTCCGTGGCAACGGCACCAAGAGCAAGGTCAAGACGTTCACCCTCAAGGGCAAGGGCGTCAAGAACGCCACTGTCAAGGAGTCGTCGACCTTCAAGGGCGGTGACACCAAGGGCTGGCAGGCGGTCGAGGTCCTGGCGCCGCGCAAGAAGACCTCCGCCAAGGGTTACTTCACGGTCTCCTGTGGCGGCGACGAGGGCGACGGCGGCAAGCAGGTCGTCAACACCGGCCACGTCGGTGCTCAGATCTGGGTCGACGAGAACAACTGCTCGGCGACGCTGATCGGCCGCATCACCTCCTCCAGCCACCGCTGGGTGCGCTACCAGTGGGTCGTCAACGGTCACGTCGTCGACCGCGACGCCGTCCGCGTCGACGGTTCGCGCAGGGTCTACCACACGATCAGGCCGCGTGACGACTACCGGGGCTGGGCGCAGCTGCAGATTCTCAGCCCGGTCAAGTCCTCCTCCGGTCGTTCCTACTTCAGGATCGAGTGCAGGGACTCGTCGCCGAAGGTCTCGGCCTCCGTCGACGCCCCGGCGAACTACGAGGGTGACTGCCCGGTCGCCCGCACCTTCACCGGCACGATCAGCGCTTCGTACGGCAGCGGCCACGTGAAGTACCGCTGGATCCGTGACGGTTCCGCGGGCAGCTGGCAGGACGTCTACTTCAGCGGCCACGGCTACCAGTCCCGCACCGTGAGCGACTCCTGGAGCGCCTCGGCCTCCGGGACCAGCAAGCGGGCGATCGAGATCCTCGGTGGCCCGACCAGCGGCACCGTCGAGGGCAAGGTCACCTGCAAGGTGGCTCCCCCGGCTGCGAAGGCATGGGTCGAGAGCGGCACGTCGGCCACCCAGACCGCGGCCACCTGCCCGAAGGCCTCGATCACCGGCACCGGCAGCATCTACGCCACCGGCCCGATCAAGATCAAGTACACCTGGTCCGTCAACGGCACGGTCGTCAAGACCGCCGCCCTCGACTTCGCGTCGGCGGGCAGCCAGTCCGTCTCGTTCACCAGCGACTCGGACGGCCTGAAGGGCGGCAGCGTCAAGCTGGCGATCGACGGCGCCGGCTCGGACGTGGTGAACTACGCGGCCGTCTGCAAGGCCTGAAAAGGGCCGGGGACGGCGGCTGACGCCTGATCTCGGCTGAAGAGACACGAAAGAGCGGTGCCCGCATCCAGCGGGCGCCGCTCTTTCGCTTTCCCGCGCTGCCGGGGTCGGACGGCCTCCCGGGCCGATGAACCGCCGCCGATCGGGCACCATCGAGGTCATGAGTCATGTTCCTCCCGGATCCGGCTGGCCGGACGACCCCGCCCGGCCGGACACCCCCGTCGCGCACGATCCCGCGGAGGTGGCCGAGCTCGCGGGCGCGAGCCGTACGCTCGCCGAACTCACGGCCCGGCAGTCGGTCTGCCGGGCCTGTCCGCGTCTGGTGGAGTGGCGCGAGGAGGTCGCGACGGTCAGACGGCGGGCCTTCGCCGAGGAGACCTACTGGGGGCGGCCCATCGCCGGGTGGGGGGAGGAGCAGCCGGAGGTCCTCATCGTGGGGCTGGCGCCGGCCGCGCACGGCGGCAACCGCACCGGTCGCATCTTCACCGGAGACCGGAGCGGGGACTGGCTGTTCGCCTCGCTGCACCGGACGGGCCTGGCCGCGCAGGAGACCAGCGTCCACGCGGGCGACGGGCAGCGGCTCATCGGCGCGCGCATGGTGGCCGCCGTCCGTTGCGCCCCGCCCGCCAACAAGCCCGAGCCGGCGGAGCGAGCCGCCTGCTTTCCGTGGCTGACCCGGGAGATCGCGCTGGTCGCCGGGAGTGTGCGGGTGGTGGTCGCCCTGGGGGGCTACGCCTGGCAGGCGGTCTGGCCCGCGCTGAGGGACGCCGGATACGACCTGCCGCGCCCGAGGCCGCCCTTCGGGCACGGCGCCGAGGTGGAGATCTCCCGTGACGGAACTCCGGTGCATCTTCTGGGCTGCTACCACCCGAGCCAGCAGAACACTTTCACCGGCCGGGTGACGGCCGGGATGCTTGACGCGCTGTTCACCAGGGCGAACGCCTTACGTGGCTTGTGAACTCGATCACAAAGAGAATATTTGCCAAATTTCTTAGGAGAATGTAGATCAATATCTCGTCCTGGTCAAAAAATCCATGATTTGACCAAGGGGGGCGTGGCGCGAAACGGTGGACCGACGTATGCTTGTGAAAGCTTTCACAAGCCGTGAACCTAAGGATGGCGCCGAAGTGAACCGCAACTCCAAGCACATCGTGGTCGTCGGTGGGGGCTACGTCGGTCTCTACACCGTGCTGCGTCTGCAGCACACGCTCCGCAAGGAACTGCGCGACGGCAGCGTGCACATCACCGTCCTCACTCCCGAATCCCACATGACCTACCAGCCGTTCCTGCCCGAGGCCGCGGCGGGAAACCTCTCGCCCCGGCACGTGGTCGTCCCGCTCCGCCGGGTGCTGAAGAAGGCGACGATCCTCAACGGCAAGGTCTCCAAGGTCAACCACGCGGCCAAGTCGGTCACTTTCGCGCCCAATGTCGGCACGCCCCATGAGATCGACTACGACATCGTGGTCATGGCGGCCGGTTCGGTCTCCCGGACGCTCCCCATCCCCGGCCTCGCCGACGCCGCGATCGGCTTCAAGACGGTCGGCGAGTCGATCGCGCTCCGCAACCGGGTGCTCGAACTCCTTGACCGGGCCGAGTCCGACGGCGACGAGGCCCTGCGCCGCAGGGCGCTGACGTTCGTCGTGGTCGGCGGCGGCTTCGCGGGTGTCGAGGCGCTCGCCGAGCTGGAGGACATGGCCGTCGACGCCGTCCGCTACTACCGCAACGTCTCCCGCGAGGACATGCGCTGGGTTCTCGTCGAGGCGACCGACCGCATCCTTCCCGAGGTCGGCCCCGAGATGGGCAAGTGGACCGCCGAGCAGCTCCGCGAGCGCGGCATGGAGGTCAAGATGGGCACCCGGCTGAATTCCTGCGAAGGGGGCCTGGTCAAGCTCTCCGACGGAGACGAGTTCGAGTCGGCGACCATCGTGTGGACCGCCGGGGTGAAGCCCAGCCCGGTCGTCAACGCCGGTGACCTGCCGCTGGACGAGCGCGGCCGGATCAAGGCGACCGCCCGCCTGACCGTGGCCGGGGTCAAGGACGCCTTCTCGGCCGGAGACGTGGCCGGGGTGCCCGACGTGACCAACCCGGGCCAGTACTGCGCGCCCAACGCCCAGCACGCCGTACGGCAGGCGAAGGTCCTCGCCGACAACATCACCCGTCACCTCCACGGGGAGGAACTGGTCGACTACCGCCACAAGTACGTCGGGTCGGTCGCCGGTCTGGGTCTGCACAAGGGCGTCGCCAACGTCTACGGGGTGAAGCTTCGCGGGCTGCCCGCGTGGTTCATGCACCGCACCTACCACCTGTCGCGGGTGCCCACCCTCAACCGCAAGGTCCGTGTGATGGCGGACTGGACCCTGGCGCTGTTCTTCAAGAGGGAGACCGTCTCGCTCGGAGAGATCGAGGCGCCGCGTACGGAGTTCCGCAAGGCGGCGACGACCTGAGTCTCCGGCGTCCCTGGATGAGAGGCCGCTCGGTCCTTGGCGGAGTCCGACCGTCGGATGACTCCGGCGGGGAATAGCTCAGGTATTCATTTGGGTGGTTATTAGGCTTTTTGGGTGTTAAATCCGATTTCCTTTCCGTGCTCCGTGGTAGGGCATCCCGGGACCGACGGAGACGAGAAAGAGAGAAACCCGATGATCACGCAAGAGCAGATTCCCATGGTGATCGATCACCCGCTGTACGACGTCGACGGAGAGAAGGTCGGCGAGGTCAAGCACGTCTACCTCGACGACGCCACGGGCCAGCCCGAATGGCTGTGCGTACGGACCGGACTCTTCGGCATGAAGGAGACCTTCGTGCCGGTACAGAGCTCCAACCTGGTCGAGGACCATGTGGAGGCGGGTTACGACAAGAGCCGTATCAAGAACGCTCCCAATGTCGACGTCGACGACGGGGGCCATCTGTCGGCGGATGAGGAACGGGAGCTCTACCGCTACTACGAGATCGCCTGGGAAGGGGCCTGGGCGCGGGCGAACGAGCCCGGCGAGGGCGGCTGGGCGCACTCCGGCGGCCAACGGGAGCGCGAGGTCCGGGAAGGGCGCGGCGACGACCTGATGGGCCGTCCCGGCGGAGCGGAGACGAGTCGGGGCGGCACGACGGCCGGTCAGGACGACGCGATGACCCGCTCGGAGGAGCACCTCCGGATCGGTAAGGAGTCTCACGAGACGGGCCGGGCGCGACTGCGCAAGTACGTGGTCACCGAAGAGGAGCAGGTCACCGTACCGACAACCCATGAAGAGGCGCGCCTCGAACGCGAGCCGATCACCGACGCCAACCGGGACGCGGCGCTGAACGGGCCGGAGATCACCGAGGCCGAGCACGAGGTGATCCTGCACGAGGAGCGCCCGGTCGTGGACACCGAGACCGTCCCGGTCGAACGGGTGCGGCTGACCAAGGAACAGGTCAGTGAGGAGGAGACCGTCTCCGGTCAGGTGCGCAAGGAGCGCATCGAGACGGAGGGCGACGTCGGCGACCCCGATCGCGGCCGCTGACCGTCACGCGCGGTTCCCGCATCCATCACTGTCTCGGGCCTGCCGGCGCCGGGGCAGTGGCGTTTCGGCCCGGGTGCGGAGGCGTCGGTCACCAGTCCGTGTGACGCATGATACGAAGTTGTGCTCCTCGGATGAGTGGTCCGTTACGTATGATTGCGGCGCCCCCGTAGCCCAATGGCAGAGGCAAACCCCTTAAAAGGGTTCGAGTGAGGGTTCGAGTCCCTCCGGGGGCACTGATGGTGATCTGTTGAGTCATGCCGGTGACCAGAGGAAATGCGATCACCGTCATTTCTCGCCGTTCGCCTGCCCGCGTGCCGTCGACCGCTCGCGGACGGCGGGTCCGAGGTCGCGGCTCCCGCGAGCGGACGGTGAAACCGATGCGGAGGGCGGGAATCCGGGGGGAGGACCGTTCGTTTGATCCATCGGCGGTAGCCGTACGGCCGCATGAACCGGATGGACATGGATATCAACACGATACGGCCGTGTGACAACCGATCGAATACGCTGATCGCGTAGGTCGCAGCGTGGAGGCAGCGATGGAGAGCAAGAACCCCGTATTCAGCCGGCAGTCCAAGGGTCACCAGGCCTGGGGATCGCCGACCCCCACCCCTGAGCAGCTTCAGGGCATGTACGACAGCCCGTCGTACGCACCCCCCGCGCAGCGGACCATGACGATCGACGACGTGGTGGTGCGCGGTTTCATCACGTTGGGCACGCTGGTCGTCTCCGCGGCGGTGGCCTGGGCGCTCAATCTCGGCACGGCCGCCCTGCTCGTCGGCGTGATCGTCGGCCTGGTGCTCGGCCTGATCGTCTCGTTCAAGCAGAGCACGAACCCGGTGCTGATCCTCGGTTACGCGGTCGCCTACGGCGTGGCCATCGGCGTGATCAGCCACAGGTACAACGACCTGTACAGCGGCATCGTCTTCCAGGCGGTGGTCGGCACGGCGCTGGCCTTCGCGGCCATGCTGACGGTCTACTCGCTGCGCATCATCCGGGTCACGCCCAAGTTCACCAAGTTCGTGGTGGCGGCGGGCCTGGGCCTGATGGGCCTCATGCTCGTCAACTGGGTGGCGACCTTCTTCATCCAGGACGGCATCGGCATCCGCTCCGGTGGTGCCCTGGCCTACGTGTTCAGCATCGCCGCGATCCTGATCGGCTGCTTCTTCCTGCTGCTCGACTTCGACTCGGTCGAGCAGGGCGTGCGGACCGGTGCCCCGGAGAAGTACTCCTGGCTGATGGCCTTCGGCCTGACGGTCACCCTGGTCTGGATCTACCTGGAGATCCTGCGCCTGCTGAGCTACTTCTCCAGCAGCGACTAGCCGGGAGCCGGCGACGTCCGGCCGCGTGACGAAACCCTCGACGGAGAGAGCTCCGGCGGGGGTTTCTTCCTGTGCGGGGTGGGAACGCCCAGAAGCGAGAAGCCGGAACGCACATGAACGAGAAGCGACCGATGAGCGACGAACAATCACCGATGACCAGCTAGTGAGGGCTTGCTATCTGCGGATTCGTGATGCACTGTCGAGCAAAGGAGCCCTATCCGTGGAGGTGCCCATGTCGTTGAACCACTCACTGGAGACGCAGAACAAACTGATCGCAAGAGTCCCGGACATCACCGGACGCGCTCTCCCAGAGTGGTTTCAAGCCATCGACAACGGCCCGTCTTTCCTGCGCTGTGACGAGCGTGCCAACTGGCTCGCCGACGAGCACGGGCTGACCCACGGTTACGCGGCCGCCATCGTGCACGAGCACGAACGCCACCGCCGTAGCCGTTACCTGTAATTCGTCCATCTTCGCGTAGGCCCGCGTCCCGTACGGCGACGCGGGCCTACGTACGCGGAGACCCGCTCTCCGCGGTCGCATGATGGGGTCTGGAGCTCTCGACCTGTCTTCACGGGGCCTACGTACGCGGAGACCCGCTCTCTGCGGTCGCATGATGGTCTGGATCTCGACCTGTCTTCACGGGGCCTTCGTGCGCGGAGACCCGCTCTCCGCGGTCATGATGGGGCCATGGATCTCGACAAGGCACGTAACTTCATCCGCGACAACCATCGCGCGGTCCTGCTGACCTGGCACGCCGACGGCCGGGCGCAGCTGTCACCGGTCACGGTCGGGCTGGATGCCGAGGGGCACGCGATCGTCAGCACCCGGGAGACCGCCGTCAAGGTGCGCAATCTCCGCAGGGACCCCCGGGCTGCGCTCTGTGTGACGACCGACGCCTTCTACGGCGAGTGGATCCAGATCGAGGGCACCGCGACGGTCGTCTCGCTGCCGGAGGCGATGGAGGCGCTGGTGACCTACTATCGCGACATCTCCGGTGAGCACCCCGACTGGGACGACTACCGGGCGGCCATGGAGCGGGACCGGCGGGTGGTGCTGCGGATCGAGCTCACCCGTGCCGGTCCCGACGTCCACGGCTGACTAACCGAGGCGCTCCAGGACCATGGCCATGCCCTGGCCGCCGCCCACGCACATGGTCTCCAGGCCGATCGACCGGTCGTGGAACCGGAGGCTGTTGACCAGGGTGGAGGTGATCCGGGCACCGGTCATGCCGAACGGGTGGCCCACCGCGATGGCGCCGCCGTTGACGTTGAGCCGGTCGAGCTCGATGCCGAGTTCCTGATAGGACGGGATGACCTGGGCGGCGAAGGCCTCGTTGATCTCGACGAGGTCCACGTCGCCGATGGACATGCCCGCCCTGGCCAGGGCCTGCCTGGACGCCTCGACCGGCCCCAGGCCCATGATCTCGGGGGACAGACCGGTCACGCCGGTGGAGACGATCCGGGCGAGGGGGGTGATGCCCAGTTCGGCGGCTCTGGTGTCACTCATCACGATCACCGCCGCGGCGCCGTCGTTCAGCGCGCAGCAGTTGCCGGCGGTGACCGTTCCGTCGGGGCGGAAGACCGGCTTGAGCTGGGAGACCGCCTCGTAGGTGGTGCCCGCGCGCGGACCGTCGTCCTTGCTGACCACAGTCCCGTCGGGCAGGGTGACGGGGGTGATGTCGCTCTCCCAGAAGCCGTTGGCGATCGCCTTCTCGGCCAGGTTCTGGGACCGGACCCCGAACTCGTCCTGCTCCTGACGGGACACGCCCCTCAGGCCGGCGACGTTCTCGGCGGTCTGGCCCATCGCGACGTAGACATCGGGTAGCGCGCCGTCCTCGCGCGGGTCGTGCCAGACCCCGCCACCGCCCGCGGCGGCCGCGGCCGAACGGCCGGCGGCCTCGGCGAACAGCCCGTTCTGCGTGTCGGGCAGCGAGTCGGAGCTGCCCTTGGCGAAGCGGGAGACGCACTCCACACCCGCCGAGACGAACACGTCGCCCTCGCCCGCCCGGATCGCGTGCATGGCCATCCGGGTGGTCTGCAGCGAGGACGAACAATAACGGGTGACGGTGGTGCCGGGCACGCCGTCCAGCCCGAGCAGCGTGGCGACCACGCGGGCCATGTTGAATCCCTGCTCGCCGCCCGGCAGTCCGCAGCCCAGCATCAGGTCGTCGATGCCGGCCGGGTCGAGTTGGGGGACTTTGGCCAGCGCGGCTTTGATCATTTGTGCGGTCAGGTCGTCGGGCCGGATGTCCTTGAGAGACCCCTTGAAGGCGCGTCCGATCGGCGAGCGCGCGGTTGCGACGATGACTGCCTCTGGCATGTGGCCCTCCTGGGTTCGTTCGTCGGTCCTTCTGCGGAGGTTACCGCGCGGTAGCCCAGATGCCACGCCCCGGGGCGGGGTCAAACAGAACTTTGTACGGCATGCACAGGAGTCCCACCCGGCGGCGGGGCTCCTGTCACGGGGCGGAGGCGGATCAGCCGTACATGCCCGGAGAGGTGCCGGTGCCGTCCTTGATCCCGTGCAGGCCGCCCTGCTCGTCGCGCCACGTCCGCCAGCCGTCCTGGCTGCCGGTGAACCAGGCGGGCGGGGCGGTGGAGCCGGTCAGTTTCCTACCGCCGGCCAGGTCGTACTCGCACAGCGAGGCCACCGGGTAGAAACCCGGATTCTGGCCCTTGAGCGCCAGCGGCTTGGGGTCGGTGACGCAGAAGGACCAGCCCCGCTCCTTTTTGATCTCGGTGCTACGGCCGGTGGCCAGGTCGAAGGCGCTGCCGGGCTTGTCGTGCTTGAGGAAGCCGACCTTCTCCATCCGGGCCGGGAAGGCGAGCCACCAGCCCGAGTCGGGGACCTGGGTGGCCGGGATCTGGCCGAGGACCCGGCCGCTCTCGGCGTCCAGCCGGGCGAAGCCGCCGTACTGGCCCTGCTGGTCGACCGGGCGGACCACCGGGGCGAAGCCCGGACTGCCGCTGGGGTAGACCCGCACCACCGACGGGCGAAGCCAGTTGACCCTGCCGTCGGCGAGCCTGACAGAGAAGAGGCCGAAGGCGGACGTCTTCTCCGTCTTGGGGTTGGTGTAGGGGGCGACATAGCCGGTGAGGTTGTCGGCGGTCGCGCCGAACGACCAGCCGCCCGACATGTCCACCCCGACGCCGAGGGCCTGCTCGATGGGCAGGCGCCACCCGGGCTTCCCGGTCTTCAGGTCGTACGACTCCAGGACCGGGTGCTTGGCCAGGCGCAGGAACACGACACGGGAGGCGTCGGACCACTCCACCTCGGCGATGCCGGGGAGCTTCCACATCGGCCTGCCGGTGGTGGGGTCGAGCACGACGACCCGTGCCGTGGCCAGGGCGGTCTGTTCGGACAGGCACACGAACGCCCCGCACTTCTGGGGCCCGAACGTGGAGTGCACCGGGCGGGTCCACTTCTGCGCTCCGGTCCTCGCGTCGCGGGCGATGAGCGTGGCGTTCCACCGGCCTTTCCTGGCGGGGTCGAGCGCCACCGCGACGCTCTGCCCCCCGCCGGTCTCGATGATCGCCGGGGCCGGGATACCCATGCCCGGCAGGCGGCCCGCCATGGTCGCGGGATGGGCCCACAGCTTCCTGCCCGAGGCGAGGTCGAGAGCCACCGTCTCCAGCGTGCCGTCGGGTTTCGCCGAGGTCGTCATGGCGACACCGTCGGCGGCGGCGATGCGGCTGACCGCGTTCACTCCGGGATTGTGCCAGGTGGGGGAGGTCGGCGTGGCCGCTTCGGTGCCGGAGCAGCCGGCCAGGGCCAGGGCTCCGGCGAGCACCAGAACCGGTTTCGCGTGAGTCCGGATGACGGGCATTACACTCCAATGCGGGCGAGGCGTAACGGCTTCGCCGCGGAGGGTAACCGTGTTCAGGCAGCGTCGGACGGCGCTCCGGGCCTCCGGCGGAACATCGTCACCCACCGTCCGTGGGGTCCGGTCGCTCGGCCGGCGACGCGGGTCGCGGAGACCTCGGTGCCGGGTTCCTCCGCGGCCATGGCCGCCGCGAGGTAGATCGACTCACTGCGCTGAGGCCGAGGCTCGGGCCACAGTCCCAGCGCACTGCCTACAGAAGGTAGCACCGCGTAAGCAACCTGTAGATAACCTTGAACAGATGGGTGGTAACGATCCGGTCCGAACATTTCGCCCGGATTTGCGGTGAATTCGTCGCCAAGGAGGTCCGCGAAGGCCACCGTCCGTCCGCCCGCCTCGACCACGGCGACCGTCTGCGCGGCGGCGAGCTGACGGCTCCAGCGCCGGGTCACCCAGCGCAGCGGTTGCGCGATCGGCCGGACCGTGCCGAGGTCGGGGCAGGTGCCCACGACCACCTCGGCCCCGGCCTCACGCAGCCGCCGTACCGCCTTCTGCAGGTGCCGTACGGCCTGCGCCGGTGGGGTCTGGGTGGTGACGTCGTTGGCGCCGATGAAGATGACCGCGATCTCGGGTCCGGCGCCGAGCGCCCGGTCCACCTGCTCGTCCAGTTCGGCGGAGGCGGCCCCCGACCTGCCGACCACGGTCAGCCACACCGGCCGTTCGGCGACGACGGCCAGACTTGAGGCGATCAGCACGCCCGGAGTCTCGGCGGGGTCGGTGGTGCCCAGGCCCACCGAGATGGAGTCGCCGAGCATGACCATCCGGATCGGATCGCCGTCGAAAGCGCCGTAGACCCCGTCGGAAGCGGGCCCCTCCGTGCCGTGCGGGCGGCCGACGATCCAGCGGGCCAGCATGGCCTCGGCCAGCAGCAGGCCGTAGGCGGCCGCGCCCAGCGCGGTGATCCCTCCTCCGCCCACGGCCGCGGCGGCGGCGATGCGCCGGGCGGTCCGTGCCGTTCCAGGTGTCCAGCTCACGTGGCGTTGCTCCCTCAATACGGCGCGGCGGTAGCGTTGCCTTGAGAAACTAACCGGGTCGTGGCCACCCCGGCGGGCCCGGGCATTCAACATAACAAGCTGGCAAAGCTTTGGTATTTCGAGGTGATCACTCGGTGCGCGTACACGACTCGCTCGTAGAGCTGATGGGCAATACCCCACTTATCCGACTGCATAACGTGACGGCGGGCGTGCCGGCTCAGGTGCTGGCCAAAGTGGAGTATTTCAATCCAGGCGGCTCGGTGAAAGACCGAATCGCGGTGCGGATGATCGACGCCGCCGAAAAATCGGGCGCGCTGCGTCCCGGGGGCACGATCGTCGAGCCCACGTCGGGCAACACGGGGGTCGGGCTGGCCATCGTCGCCCAGCAGCGGGGTTACAAGTGCCTGTTCGTCGTGCCCGACAAGGTGGCCCAGGACAAGGTCTCGGTGCTGCGCGCCTACGGGGCCGAGGTCGTGGTCTGCCCGACGGCGGTCTCTCCCGACCACCCGGACTCCTACTACTCGGTCTCCGACCGGCTGGCCAGGGAGACGCCGAACGCCTGGAAGCCGGACCAGTACTCCAACGTCCAGAACCCGGAGAGCCACTACCACTCCACCGGCCCGGAGATCTGGGAGCAGACCGAGGGCCGCATCACCCACTTCGTGGCGGGTGTCGGCACGGGCGGCACGATCAGCGGTACCGGCCGTTACCTCAAGGAGGTCTCCGGCGGCCGAGTCAAGATCATCGGCGCTGACCCGGAGGGTTCGGTCTACTCCGGCGGCACCGGGCGGCCGTATCTGGTGGAGGGCGTCGGCGAGGACATCTGGCCGGCCACCTACGACACCACGATCTGCGACGAGATCATCGCGGTCTCCGACAAGGACTCCTTCGGCATGACCCGGCGCCTGGCCCGCGAGGAGGCGCTGCTGGTGGGCGGTTCCTGCGGGATGGCGACCGTCGCGGCGCTGCGGGTGGCCGCCCAGGCCGGTCCGGACGGCGTGGTCGTGGTGCTGCTGCCCGACGGCGGCCGGGGCTACCTGTCGAAGATCTTCAATGACGAGTGGATGGCCGACTACGGGTTCCTGAACACCTCCAGCGACGAGGGCCTGGTCAGGGACGTGCTGGTCCGCAAGACCTCCGGCATGCCGGAGTTCGTGCACACCCACCCGCACGAGTCGGTGGACACGGCCATCTCCATCATGCGGGAGTACGGCGTGTCGCAGCTTCCGGTGATGAAGGAGGAGCCGCCGGTCATGGCCGCCGAGGTGGTCGGTTCGATCGTGGAGCGCGACCTGCTCGACGCCCTCTACCGGGGCCGGGTGCGGCCGAACGACCCGCTGGCCGGCCACATGTCCCAGCCGCTGCCCACCATCGGCGCGGGCGAGCCGGTCTCCATCGCGGTCGAGGCACTGGAGAAGGCCGACGCCGCCGTCGTCCTTGAGGACGGCAAGCCCGTCGGGCTGCTCACTCGCCAGGACCTGCTCGCCTTCCTCGCCAATCACTGAACCTCTCCGGTCGGCAGGCAGGTAAGACGATGTCGGCGCCGATGAGGCTTGGAGGCCGGTGTCGTAGGTCCCGTTCCGAGTCCAGACGGCGATGATGCCGGTGGCCTCGGTGAACGCCTCATCGGCATACTGGCTTGACATAATCGAGCAAAAGTGCCTTGACCGTTTGGTCCCTATCTGTCATGATCTCGACTGAAATGAGGCGGTGGGTTTACTGCCACCCCGCCGGTCGGTTTTGTGAGTTATTTCTGTACAAAACCGAATCTGGAAGGCGCAGGAAAACGAGGGAATGCCATGAAGGAAGAAAACGAGAAGAAGAAGATCGAAATTAAGATCAGGAAGCTTGAGAAGATCGAGACCACCATTAATCGTGGCGGGGCCAGCGGCTGATCCACGTGAATATGGAGCCGACCAGACTTTCGTCTGGTCGGCTCCACTTTTAAGTGTGCGGAAACAGGAGAGATGCGTTGCGCATTCCTAAAATGAAGCGCGTTCACCAGCCGTTCACGCTCCCGGGGGGCCGTATCATCATCGGCCTGTCGCAATTCGGGGTGGCCTCCGAGATAGCCGACGACGAAGACGGCAGCATCGCCAAGCTTCTGACCCTTCTGGACGGCACCCGGACCATCGATGAGATCTGCGCCGACTTCGCGACGACCCACCCCGATGTGGACGACGACAACGTGCGCGAGGTCATCAGCGATCTCATCGAGAGCGGCTTCGTCGAGGATGCCGGAGCACCGATGCCGGCGAATCTCACCGGGCGGGAGGCCGCCCGCCACGAGTCGGCGCGGCATTTCTTCAGCTGGATCGATACGTCCCCGCGTACGTCGCCGTATGAGGTCCAGTCCAGGATCAAGGGCGCCAGGGTCAGCTTGCTCGGCGTGGGCGGCACCGGGTCAGCGGTCGCGTCAGGGCTGGTGGCGAGCGGCATCGGGGCGCTCCACCTTGCGGACTTCGACAGCGTCGAGGAGTCGAACCTGACCCGTCAGCTCCTGTACGCCGAAGAGGATCTGGGCAAGCCCAAGATCAGCCAGGCGATGGCCCGGCTGCGGGCGATGAACGGTTCGGTCCAGGTCAGCGGAAGCGAGACCAAGGTAACGGGTCCGGATGATGTCGCGGAGCTGATGGCCGGATGCGACATGTTCGTCCTCTGCGCGGACGAGCCGCACCCGGAGATAGTCGAGTGGACCAACGAAGCGGCGCTGCGGACCGACACCCCGTGGTTCATGAGCCTGTACACCGGGCCGATGGTCGTCGTAGGTTCTTTCGTTCCCCATGACACGGGCTGCTGGACCTGCCTGGACCGGCAGGAGGACAGGCGCAAGGAAAAGGAGCTCGAGCGGCTGCTGACCGAGGCTCGGCCGAACGCGGTGATCGCGGCCAGCGCGAACATCAGCGGCCACCTGTGTGCGCTGGAGGTGCTGTACCACCTTGGCGGCCTGCCGGCGCAGACGCGCGGCAGGGTTTTCCACTGGAATCTCGCTGTCTGGGATCACCAGTATCACATCGACGTCCCGCGGGACGACGAGTGCCCGTCCTGCGGCCCGGAGACGCGGTGAGCGCTCAGGCGGCCGAGATCGGCGCCGACAGCATCGTACGGTTTCACCACCTCGTGCTCCGTCCCGACGACGACGACCCGGACGCGATCATCGTTGGCAGGCCCGACCTCGGCGAGTTCGTTGAGTTGCCGTCGGTATGCGGGGAGGTGATCCGGCTGCTCGGCGAGGGGCGGCGGGTCCGAGACGTCGAAGCCACCATCGCCGCCGAGCATGACGTCGAGTTGGATACAGCCGGATTCGTGGAGTCTCTGGTCGATCTCGCCTTCGTGTCCGATGTCGATGGACGGCCCCTGTCCACCCCGGATTCCGAAGTCCCGGGCGGCCACTTCGGCCGCTTGACTGAGCGACATGTCCGATGGGTCTTCGCGAAGCCGACAAAGCTGCTCTGGCTCGCCGTCGTCGGAGCGGCGTTGCTGACGGTCTTCACGCACGCCGATCTTTTTCCCCGGCACCAGGACTTCTTCTGGAGCGACTACGTCGGGCTTTCGGTACTGGTCAATACGGCCTTCTTCTCCGTCTTCGCCACCATCCACGAGATGATGCATCTTGCGGCTGCTCGGTCGCTCGGCGCGCCCGCTCGAATAGGGTTCAGCACCAGACTGCATTACCTTGTCGTGCAGACGGACGTCACCGCGATTTGGGGCGTGCCCCGGCGTCAGCGGTACCGCGTGTACTTGGCTGGTATGGTCTGCGATGTTTTTCTCATCGCGACGATGCTCCTTCTGGTCGCGTATCTACCTATGTCAGATATGACCGTGGCGATACTCCGGGCGTTCACGTTGACCGCTCTCCTGAGCCTGCCTCTCCAAGCCCAGATCTACATGCGTACCGACCTCTATTTCGTGCTACGCGACCTGCTCCATTGCAAGGACCTTTTCGGTGACGGCCTCGGCTACGTCCGCTATCTGCTCGTCAGGGCGACCAATCCGATTCGAAGGCATCGGGGATCGCCGGCGGTCGATCCCACCAGCGATCTGGCCACCCGCGAGCGGCGCGCTGTCAGAATTTATGCGGTCGCTCTTGGTCTGGGGAGCGCCATTGCGCTGACCGTTTTCGCGTTCTATGGTGCCCCGATCATCATAAGTGTGCTGGCTCACTCGCTCGCTGCGATATGGGGCGGATTCCATGGCGCTTCCGTCCTCACCGCGATCGACGCCGCGCTGCTCGTTTTGGTCGAAGGCGGGATTCAAGTGCTGTTTCTGGCGATGTTCGTCCGGGGGCATCGCCACTGGTTCCGCGTAGGTCGTTTGAAATGACCATGGTCATAGAGCGGATCGGATCCCCACGCACGCCGCGATCATCATGGCGAGAAGTGACATAAAGATCAACTTATGAAGCAGGCCTTAGAAGATCACTGAAGATCCGCCGTGAATCGGCCGAGCGGGCCAGCCGCCGCCGGAAGTAGGTCAGCAGCGACAGGAAGGTCAGACGAGAAACTCCGCCAGCACCTCCCAGACGCCTTCCGGGGTGGGTCCGGCGACGAGTCGCCCGCCGAGCGCCTCGACGCGCTCGGCCATGCCCACCAGGCCGAACCCGCCTCCCAGACGGGAGACCCTGATGTCGGCCGCGGAACCGTGATTGCGCACGCGCAGCCGTACCGCGCTCCTCGTCGGGCCTGGCCGGCCGCGCGCGTCCCGGTCGCCGTTCGAGGCCCACCCGTCGTGGTCGCCGACCAGCCTGAGGTCCGCCTCCACCCATCCGGCGCCCGGGGCATGCCGGCGGACGTTGGTCAGTGACTCCTGCAGGACCCGGTGCAGGGTGGTCATCACCTCCGGCGTCAGAGTCTCGTCGGTGACGCCCTGGCCGATCTCGAAGGCGACCCGGGGGCCGCCGGCGGAGAAACGCTCCACCATGACCCGCATGTCCATGAGCCTGGTGCCGGGAGACCGGGCGGCATCGTCCTCGGCCCGCAGCACGCTCACCAGACGGCGCATCGAGGTCAGCGCGTCGGCGCCGGCGCCCGCGATCGCCTCCAGCGAAGGGACCACCGCCTCCGGCCGCCGTTCGGCGACGACCCTGGCCGCCTGGGCCTGGACGACGATCCCGGTGATGTGGTGGGCGACCAGGTCGTGCAGCTCCCTGGCGAGTTCCAGGCGTTCGGCCCGCCGTACCGAGCTCACCGCCTCCTTGCGGCGCTCCAGCTGGAAACGGAGGTAGGCGCCGATCGCGGCGGCGACCGACCAGCCGAAGAGGACGAGGAAGCCGGTGGCGAGGGAGGTGCCGGTCTGGGTGACGCGTCCCGCCGCGGCCTCCAGCACGATCATCGCCGCCGCGGAGAACAGCGCGGCGCGTCTGATCGGCTCGATCCAGCGCAGCCCACCGATCGTCAGGATCAGCAGCGACCCCGTCTCGGCCAGTCCCGGCATTCCCGTGGCGCCGGTGATCTCGATGATCAGCGTGCAGGTGAACGAGAGCGCCAGCAGGACGGCGAACCCGCTGACCCGCCGGGTGCGGCGCCACAGTACGGCCAGCACGCCGGCGGCGCCGCACAGCGACCTCAGCCACATCGTCCAGTCACCGCCCGGCGCCACCGCGAGGTCGATCAGGAGCAACAGGGAGAGCCAGCCGATGAGGGTGAACTCGCTGAGCCGCTGGATCCAGTAGACGACGCGATGTGTATCTCCCACGGCACCGAGCCTAGGCCTGATGGCCGACCTGACATATCAGTCGTTCGGCCGATCGGACCGCCTCCGCACCGGTCTCTCGCCCCCGGTCCGCGATCGGGGACTCGGGAGCGGACTCCGGTAGCGTGGGCCGTATGAGTGAAGGATTTGAGACGCTCGCCATCCACGCAGGTCAGGAGCCCGACCCTCACACCGGGGCCGTTGTTCCGCCGATCTACGCGGTGTCGACGTACAAGCAGGACGGCGTGGGCGGGCTGCGCGCCGGATATGAGTACAGCCGGTCGGCCAACCCGACCAGAACCGCGCTGGAGGAGGCCATGGCCGCCGTCGAGGGCGGTGTCCGGGGTCTGGCCTTCGCCTCCGGCCTCGCGGCCGAGGACGCCGTGCTCCGTACGGTGTGCAAGCCGGATGATCACGTCATCATCCCGAACGACGCCTACGGCGGCACCTACCGGCTGTTCTCCAAGGTCCACTCGCGCTGGGGCCTGCACTACGACCCCGCGCCGCTGGGGAGCCTGAACGCGGTGGCGTCGGCCATGACCCAGAAGACGAGGGTCGTCTGGGTCGAGACGCCCACCAACCCGCTGCTCGGCATCGCGGATATCGCGGCGCTGGCCGAGCTCGCGCACGACAACGGCGCGCTGCTGGTGGTCGACAACACCTTCGCCTCGCCCTATCTCCAGCAGCCGCTGTCGCTGGGCGCGGACATCGTGGTGCACTCCACTACCAAGTATGTCGGCGGCCACTCCGACGTGGTCGGCGGTGCGCTCGTCACGGCCGACGCCGGTCTGGGGGCGGAGCTCGCCTTCCACCAGAACGCGATGGGCGCGGTGGCGGGGCCGTTCGACGCGTGGCTGACGTTGCGCGGCCTCAAGACCCTGGGCGTGCGGATGGACCGCCACTGTGACAACGCCGAGCGGGTGGTGGACCTCCTGCTCGCCCACCCGAAGGTGACCTCGGTCCTCTACCCGGGGCTGCCCGAGCACCCCGGCCACGAGGTCGCGGCCAAGCAGATGAAGCGCTTCGGGGGCATGGTCTCCTTCCGGGTGGCCGGCGGGGAGGCGGAGGCGGTCGAGATCTGCAACCGGGCCAAACTGTTCACGCTGGGTGAGTCGCTCGGCGGGGTCGAGTCGCTGATCGAGCACCCCGGGCGCATGACGCACGCCTCCGCCGCGGGTTCGCCGCTGGAGGTCCCCGGCGACCTGGTCCGGCTGTCTGTCGGCATCGAGTCGATCGACGACCTTCTCCTGGACCTGAGCCAGGCGCTGGGGTAGAGCCGGTCGTCCGCCGCCGGCCTCGGTGAGCGGTCAAGGTCAGGCCGGGTTGCCCCAGACCATCAGCACCAGGATGACCAGCCAGATCAGGACCACGATGCCGGAGAGCGTGGCGATCCGTCCGGTCTGCAGCTTCGCGTCGTCGTCCGGGTTCTCGTTGCCGAGGACTCGGATGGCGGTGAGCTGGTCGCGGTCGACGATGACCAGCAGCACCGCGGTGACGATGAAGAGCGTCATGGAGATCGACAGGTAGGGCCTGCCCAGGAACTCGCGGCCCAGCAACAGGCCGAAGAGGAACACGCCGATCGCCGCGATGGCGTAGACGCGCGTGGTCTTGTGCAGGTAGCGCAGGACGTTGACATCCTTTTTGCGGATGAACCGGGGCGTGGACATGATGGCCGCGGTGACCGGTCCAAGAGTGAAGATCGCGAAACCGATGTGCAACCAGAGCAGCAGGTCTGTCATGCGCCAGACATTAGTCTTCACCGGCCTCACCGTGTAGGACGGCTCGGCCCTCTTCCGCTGTCGAGTGGCCCGGAGCCGGCCCCTGACCGGTCCGTGGGGAAACGCCCCGCGTACCACCGCGGGTGCAGGAGACGACAAACAGCTCGTAGCAGATGCAGGTGACGAGCATCAGCACCACGAGGATCATCGCGATCATTCGATCACCTCGCCTGATCGTCGACGGCAACGCCATCGATGAGAAAGACGACCGGGGCGGAGGAGTGGTTGTCACGAAGGCATCACATTACGGATGTCCGGGATTCCGGTGGCCGCGCGATGGTAGATCTTCGCATTTCGGCCCTGAGCATACCGGTGGAGTGAGTAGGATCACTGGCGGGCTCGTTTCCGTGTGATGGGGCTGTCGGCGGTGATGCCGCGGTCGTGCCGGGCGAGCGGTGAACCAGGTCGTGCACGACGGCACAAGGGAGTGCCCCTGTGGGTGGGAAACATGTCGAGCCGTACACCGAGGAGTGGCTGAGGCAGCCGGCTCTCTACGTGAGCCGTGTCGTCGAGGCGCTGGGCGCCGAGGCCGCCGACTGGTGGGAGGGTCCCTGCGACCCGCGCACCGTCACGGTCCTCCTGAACGGCGGCGACGCGCTGGTATGGGACGAGGAGAGCGGTTGGCGCCGCGGCCGTTACGTGTCCGGCGGCCGTGACACCTGCACCGTGCTCGCCGACGCCCGCTACCTCGGCGGTGGCCTGCTGCTCCGCCCGGAGCGGGTCCCCTCCGCCGTCGCCGACGCCCGGGCGGGCGTCGGCAACAGCACGGCCTGGCGGCCCTGCTACCGCTCCTACCGTCACTACCGCGACGGCTTCGACGGTGCACTCGGCGGTTACCTCGGCTACGTCGACGCGTGAGCGGTGCGGCCGCGGTCAGCGCGCGCGTCCGGTGCGCGCGTCCCCGGCCGGTCCGGTCGGCATGGTGCGCGGGTCCGCGGCCGGGAGGTCCGCGGTCAGCGTGATCGGGAGTTCGCGGTCAGCGTGACCGGCGGGTTCGCAGGAAGTCGCTGACGACATACTCGCCCAGCCGGTCGGCGCCGGAGGAGAACACCCGGCCGCCGTTGCGCCGGGCGACCTCGTTCACGAACTCCTTCAGCCGCTCGTCCTCGGCGAGCATGAACACGTTGAGCGTCGCCCGGCGCCGGGTCATCTTGTCCACCTCGGCCAGTGTCAGCTCCAGCGTCTCCTGGGTGGGCGGCCACTCGAAGGCCGCGGAACCGTTGCGCCGCAGGTGTGCGGTCGGCTCACCGTCGGTGACCACGAGCACGACCGGCTCGAAGTCGGGGTGGCGGTCCAGGTGGCGGCCCGCGATCAGCAGGGCGTGGTGCAGGTTCGTGCCCTGGACCATGTCCCATTCCAGCCCGGCGAGCTCGTCGGGCGCGAGGACGCGGGCGTAGTTGGAGAAGCCGATGATCTGCACCGAGTCCTGCGGGAACTTCGAGCTGACCAGTGCCTGCAGGGCCATCGAGGTCTGCTTGGCCGCCGCCCAGGTGCCCCGCAGGGCCATCGAGTAGGACAGGTCCACCAGCAGGCACACCGCCGCGGCCGTGCGCCTCTCGGTCTCGGCCACCTCGAAGTCGTCGACCGACAGGGCGACCGCGCCGGTGCCGCCGCCGCGCCGTACGCCGTTGACCACCGTGCGCACCACGTCGATGGGCTGTTCGTCGCCGAACCTCCAGGGCCGGGAGGCGCCGGTGAGCTCTCCGGCGGCACCCGCGTCCACCTGGTCGTGGTCCCCGCGGCGGCCCGATTCGAGCGAGGCGAAGACACGGCGCAGGGCGGTCTCGCCGAGACGGCGGACGGCCTTGGGGGTGAGTTCCAGCTTGCCGCGCTGGCGGCGGAGGTAGCCCTGCTGCTCCAGCTCACGCTCGATCTGCCGGAGCGCGTTCAGGTCGTCGACGGCCGAGCGGCCCAGCGCGCGGCGGATCGCCCCCTCGTCGATGTCGTCCAGCCGGGCACCGGGGTAGTCCTGGCGGAGCGCGGCCTCCAACTGGGTCAGGTCGGCCAGCTCGTCCAGCGCGGACACCGCGTCGCCCATCCCCATCGGGTCGTCGCCGGTCAGCCGCTCCGGGGTGTTCCAGGAGAGGTCGGGGCGGCGGGCCTGGAGCGACTCGCCCAGGCGGCGCATCTGCTCCTCCATCCCGGCCGCCGACAGCGTCTGGTTGATCAGCGCGTTGAGCTCCTCGCGCTGGCCGGGGGTGAGCGAGGCGAGCAGCCGCTGGGTGGCGGCGGCCCGGCGCGCGAGGGTGTCGACCAGCTCCTCCAGATTCCGCGGAGATTCCGGGAACATGTCTCCATATTTCGACATGAACTGGTTGAAATCATCCTGAGTGTGTTCGCCCCGCGCATCCCGGTCGAGCATCTCGTTCAGCTCGGACATCATCTCCCGGACCCGTTCCATGGCGGCGGGGTCGGGATCGGCCAGAGCTTGCTTCATGCCGCGGAACTGGCTGTCGAGCACCTCTCTGCGCAGCAGGTCGCGCAGCTCCTCGAAGGTCCGCCGGGCAGCGGCCGAGCGCCACTCGTAGGAGCTCAGCTCCTGGATCGCGCTCGCGGTGTCCTGCGGGAGGCCGTCGAGCTCCGAAAGACGCATTCGCGTCTCCTCGTCCGACGGATCGGGACCGTGCTCGCCCGGGGGAGGTCCCCCGGCACCCCCCATGAGCTCGTTCCGTTCCTGGTCGAGCGCCGTCTCCAGTAGGGCCCTGGCCCGCTCCAGCGTTCCGTCCAGCCGCCCCCGCTCGCGAAGCTCGCGCCGGCGCCGCCGTACCTCACGGAGCAGGTCGTCCAGCCCGCGCCGGTTCTCCGCGCCCGGCAGGCCCTGCTTGAGCAGATCGCGCAGGGCGTGACCGGGATTGGAGCCGGACAGGACGGCGTCGCCCATCTGGTCGAGCGCCGAACGGACGTCGTACGGCGGGGCGAGCGGGTCGGGCCCGTCCCGGTATTCGCCATAGCGATAGCTCATGCTGACACCTCAGGTGCGGTAGACCGACGTGCCGTCCACCTCGTCCTTGGACAGGCGGCGCAGGAGGTAGAGGCCCTCCAGTGCGAACTCCAGCGCGGCGGCGGCGTGCCCGGGGGACTCGTCGCCGATGCCGAGCCTCGACATGATCTTGGCCAGACCGGGCACCGGGCCGACCCTGCGCAGCAGCTCGGCGGCGGGGACCATGGCCCCCGACTCGACCTGGACGCCCTCGGAGAACCTCTCCAGCAGCGGTGCCAGGTCCGCGCCCCCGAGGGAGCCCCGGAACGTCTCAGCCGTGGCCCGGCGGAGCAGGTGGGCCAGGACCTCGGTCTCCCGGCCCTCCTCGCTGACCTCGAACTCCACCTTGCCGCGCAGGGTGTGCACGATGCCCGGCAGGTCGGCCACCCGGGTGACCGCGTGCTCCTCACCGGTCAGGGCCGCACGCCGTACGGCGGAGGCCGCCGCGGTCTCGGCCGCGGCGATGGAGAAGCGGGCCGACACCCCGGACCGGGCGTCCACCGCGGTCGACTCGCGGACCAGCCGGGTGAAGCGGGCGATCACCTCGACGAGGTGGTCGGGCAGATCGGCGCCCACCTCGTCGAGCGCCGCCTCCTGGCGGATGAGCGTGAGCTCGGCCTCGATGGAGAGCGGGTAGTGGGTGCGGATCTCGGCGCCGAAGCGGTCCTTCAGCGGGGTGATGATCCGGCCGCGGTTGGTGTAGTCCTCGGGGTTGGCGCTGGCGATCAGCAGGATGTCCAAGGGGAGCCGCAGGTTGTAGCCCCGGACCTGGATGTCGCGCTCCTCCAGCACGTTGAGCAGCGACACCTGGATCCGCTCGGCCAGGTCGGGCAGCTCGTTGACGGAGAAGACGCCCCGGTTGCTCCGCGGGACCAGGCCGTAGTGGACGGTCTCCGGATCGCCGAGCGTGCGTCCTTCTGCGATCTTGATCGGGTCGATGTCGCCGATCAGGTCGCCGACGGAGGTGTCGGGGGTGGCGAGCTTCTCGCCGTACCGATCGTCGCGGTGCTTCCAGGAGATCGGCAGGTCCTCGCCCGTCTCGTCCGCCAGGCGGCGGCAACGGACACACGAGGGTGCGTAGGGATGGTCGTTGATCTCGCAGCCGTCGACGACCGGGGTCCACTCGTCGAGCAGACCGGTGACGGTGCGGATGAGCCGGGTCTTGCCCTGGCCGCGCTCGCCCAGCAGGACCAGGTCGTGCCCGGCGAGCAGGGCTCGTTCCAGATGGGGCAGGACGGTGTCGTCGAAGCCCACGATGCCGGGGAACCGCGGCTCGCCGGCCCGGAGACGGGCCAGCAGATTCTCGCGGATCTCGGCCTTTACCGCACGGTGGATATGGCCGCTCGCGCGAAGATCGCGCAGAGTACGTGGCTCTGGGATATGAGGCACGGGATCGAGCCTACGTCCCTGAGGCCGGAACCGGCACTCTTATCCAGGTTTCGGATCCTGACCATTGCGTGACGGTCCATGTGCGTGCTTGTCCCCGCAGTGGGGACAATCGCTCCAGGGCAAGGTTTCGGACAAGAAGGGGAGGCGAGGCGAGTGGCGCTCTTGACGGGTCGTTTCGCCGATGGGCTCGCGGTGGGATCCGACCTGATCACCACCGCCGAGACCGCGACGCGCCAGGCCCTGTCCGGCCTTGCCGGACCGCCTGACCTGGTCTGTTTCTTCATCTGCGGGGACGACCCCGACGAGGTCTCCCGTGCGGGACTGCGCGTGATGAAGATGGCCCCCGACTCCGCGGTGATCGGCTGCAGCGCCACCGGGGTGATCGGCGACGGCCAGGGAGTCGAGATCAGCCCCGCGGTGAGCGTCTGGGCCGCCACCCTGGACGGCGCCCGGCTGACGACCTTCGCACTGGACACCCTGCGAACCGATGACCGTTTCGTGGTCGTCGGCCTGCCGGAGCGCAGTTCCGACGACCACGCGGCCATCCTGTTCGTCGATCCCTACAGTTTCCCCACCGAGGGCTTCGTCGAGCGCTCCCAGGAGGTGCTGGGCGACCTGCCGCTGATCGGCGGGCTGGCCAACGCGATCCAGGGCCGGGGCGCGGTGCGGCTGTTCGCCGACGGGGAGGTCCACACCGAGGGGGCCGTCGGCGTGCTGCTCAGCGGTCCCGTCAACATCAGCACCGTGGTCAGCCAGGGGTGCCGTCCGATCGGCCCGACGATGGCCGTCACCGCCGTCGAGGACAACCTGCTTCTCGAACTCGCCGGCCAGCCCGCGCTGGCCCGGCTGGAGGAGATCGTCAGCGCGCTGGACGAGGACGACCGGGACCTGGTCGCCTCGGGGCTGCAGATCGGCGTCGCCATGAACGAGTACGCCGAACGGCACGAACGCGGTGACTTCCTGATCCGGGGGGTGCTCGGCATCGACCCCGAGCGGGAGGCCGTGGCCATCGGCGACGTCGTCGAGATCGGCCGGACCGTCCGCTTCCAGGTCCGCGACGCCGCCACCGCCGACGAGGACCTCTACGAGCTGCTCGACGCCCACCGCGAGGAGTTCGGCCGGGTGGACGGCGCCCTGCTGTTCTCCTGCAACGGCCGGGGTTCGGCGATGTTCGGCAGTGCCGACCACGACGCGGTCGCGGTGCGCGACACACTGGGCCCTATCAGCGTGGCCGGCTTCTTCGCGGCCGGTGAGGTCGGCCCGGTCGCCGGACAGAACCACGTGCACGGTTTCACCGCCTCGGTCCTGGTCTTCTCCACCCACCCGGGCGCCGATCACACCTATGATCAATAAATGTCCGGATTGGTGCTTGCTGTCGATATCGGCGGGACAAAGTTCGCGGTCGCCCTGGTGGATCCGGACGGAAACGTCCGAGCGGCCCGCCGGGCGGCGACCCCACCGGGCGGCGACGCGCAGACCCTGTGGAAGGCGCTCGGCGAGCTGACCGACTCCCTGCTGGACGGCGCGGTGGCCGACGGTGTCGCGGACCGTACGGCCGGCGGCGTGGTCGACGGCGTGGGGATCGGCTGCGGCGGTCCGATGACCTGGCCCGAGGGGGCCGTCTCACCCCTGAACATGCCGGGATGGCGTGGCTTCCCGCTGCGGGCGAGGCTCGCCGAGCGGTTCCCCGGGGTGCCGGTGCGCATCCACAACGACGCCGTTTGCCTGGCCGTCGCCGAACACTGGCTGGGCGCGGGACGCGGCAGTGCCAACATGCTCGGCATGGTCGTCTCCACGGGGGTGGGCGGCGGGCTGATCCTGGGCGACCGCCTGATCGACGGCGGCAGCGGGAACGCCGGGCACATCGGGCACGTCGTGGTCGACCCCGACGGGCCCGCCTGCGGCTGCGGTGGCCGTGGCTGCCTGGAGGCGGTCGCCCGGGGACCGGGTCTGGCCGCCTGGGCACTGGAGCAGGGCTGGCAACCGGGAGCCGCCGGGGCCGTGCCGTCCGGCGGTGACGCCCGGCTCTTCCGCGGTGGGATCGGACGTTCCGGTGAGGAGGCGGAGTCCTCCGGGGGCGGGACCAGCCGTGCCGGTAAGGCTGCTGTGGATCCGGGCGCCGAGCCCGCCTACGCCGAGGCGACGGCGGCCAGCGGGCGGCAGCTCGCCCTGGACGCCGAGGCGGGCGACCCGATCGCCCTCGCCGCGATGGACCGCGCCGGCCGGGCCCTGGGCCTGGCCATCGCCTCGGCCGTCAACCTCTGCGACCTGGACGTCGTCACCATCGGAGGCGGCCTCTCCCAGGCCGGGCCGCTGCTGTTCGATCCGCTGGAGGCGACGCTGCGGGAGCACACCCGGATGGCGTTCGCCCAGCGGGTCCGGGTCGTCCCGGCCTCCCTGGGCCAGGACGCCGGCCTGGCCGGTGCCGCCGCCCTCATCCTCGCCGCCGACCGCTATTGGTCCCGTTGAGCCTCCGCACGGCCTTTGACCGCTGTGCCTGGCCGTACTCTCTGCGTCGGCAGCCGGACGGGCTGGTGAAAGATCAGCTGACCATGAGTTGCTCGTCGCCGAAGTCGGCGATCAGCTTGAGTGTTCCTCCGAGCGCGGAGACGTATCGATCGAGGACTTCCCGAGTCGCCACGTCGCCCTTCTCGATCTGGGACACCCTGCCGACCGAGACGCCCATCCTCTCCGCAACCTGGTTCTGAGTGAGTCCACGACGTTTGCGCATCTCAACCAGGCGCCATGCCTGACCCTCGTCATGCAGGCGCTGGATCTCCGCCTCGAACTGTGCGGGCCCGCCCGCGGTCTCGATCGCAAGCTCCAGATGGCCGCTCTCACGCCACCGGTGATGGCTGCTCACCGTGTCATCTCCTTCTGCCGATCCACCAGGTAGATCTCGTACAACCGTTCGGCTCTCGGGATCGCCTCTCGATACCAGCGTTCCCAGTTGCCCGCCTTGTCTCCCGCGATCAGCAAGATCGCTGCTCGCCACGGATCGAAAACGAACAGGATTCTGATTTCGCTACGGCCGACGGACCCTGGCCGGAGTTCTTTCATATTGGAAATCTTGGAACCCGTGATGGTGTCCACCAGTGGCCGACCTTCGGCGGGTCCGTTGCGTTCCAAGATCAGAATGGCCTGATTAACCAGCTTGTGTGACTTTTGATCGATTTCATGAAGAGTGTCAAGGAATTCTCCGACCTCGTCGGTGAAAAAGATCTCCCAGTCGCCCACGATGCTCCCAGCTTGGTCGAAGTTAAGAATATCCTAAACTTCTCTGTGTTGCTTGAGGCGAAAACGAGCAACCAGATGAGTGCGGCAGCCCCAGGGAATCAAGGGTTGGCGAGCAGAACTCGCATAGTGCCGCCCGCATCCTCGCCGCCGACCGCTACCGGTCCCGTTGACATCCCCTCGTACGGCATGCGCGCGGCCACCGTCCGACGGCTCGGCGGACGGTGGCCGCGCGGAACTCGGCCTCCGGCACAACGGCGGGCAGGATCCGGCCGGGCTCAGCGCAGGGCGTCCACGGGTTCCATGCGGGCGGCTCGCAGCGCCGGATAGAGGCCCGCGAGGAGGCCGACGACTGCTCCGGCCAGCGGAGCCGCCAGGGCGAGGCGGAGGTCGAGGACGGGGGTCCACTCCTTGGCGGCCGAGATCGCGACGACCGCGACCAGGCCGAGGCTGGCGCCGACCACCCCACCCGTCATGCCGATCAACGTGGACTCCAGGAGGAACTGGGCGGCGACGTGGCGGCGGGCGGCCCCCAGAGAGCGGCGCAGGCCGATCTCGGCGACGCGTTCCATCACGGTGACCAGGGTGACGTTGGCGATGCCAACCGCGCCGACCACCAGGGAGACCAGGCCGAGGATCAGGAACAGGCCGTTGACGTCGTCCTGGACGCCGTCGCGGGCACGCTTGGGACTGGGCGGGGCGATCACCTGCAGCTCGCCGGGATGGTTCGGGCTCAACGCGACGGGGGCCTGACCGGCGATCAGATCGGCGGCGCCGAGGGTGGTGTTGACCAGGACGCGGGTGACGTTCTTCAGGCCGAAGTCGGCGCCGACGGTGGGCGGCACGATCACGGCGGTGGACAGGATCTGCTCGCGGCGCAGGTCGCCGAGGATGCCGATCACCGTGTAGGCGCGGTCGCCGATGAAGACGGCGGGGGCGCTCTCCAGCCGGGTGATCCCGAGCATCCTGGCGGCCTGGTCGCCGAGGACCACCACGCGGTCGCGGCGGGTGATGTGGCCGGCGTCGAAGAACCGGCCCCCGGTCATCCGGCCGCGGACCGCCTGGGGGAGTTCGGGGCCGGTGGCCACCACCGCCAGGGTCTGGCCGGTGACCCGGGTCGGGTCCACCAGGGTGTTGGAGGTGACCTGGAGGTTGGAGCTCTTGTCGGTCTGGGCGAGCGCGGCGGCCGAGGTGACCCCGCGCAGCCGGGTGAGAGAGGCGGGCGCGTCCCAAGCGACCAGCGGATCGGGCTTGTCGGGGATCTCGACGGTGATCGCGGTGGCGGTGAGCTCGTCGAACCGGCCGACGATCTGATTGCCCGCAGTGGCGGCGATGCCCAGGGTGATGACCAGGGTGGTGATGCCGAGGACGGTGCCGAGGGTGGTCAGCGCGGAGCGGACGGGGCGGGCGAGCATGCCGGCGAGGGCCTCGGCCCAGAGGTCACGGAGGTCCATGGTCACTCCTCACCGGGGAGACGAGGGGCGGGGACCGGGCGGTGATTCATGGTCAGGGGACGAGGGGGGGCGGGGACGGGGTGGGGGTTCATGGCCACAGGGTGACGAGGAGCGAGGACCGAGTGGGGGTTCATGGCCACAGGGTGACGAGGAGCGAGGACCGGGTGGGGGACCATGGCCACAGGGTGACGAGGAGTGGGGACGGGATGGGGGGCCATGGTCATTCCTCGGTCAGGACGCCGTCGCTGATGCGGACCCGGCGACCGGCGCGGGAGCTCACGGCGTCCTCATGGGTGATGACCAGAATGGTGAGGCCCTGCTCGCGGAGGCCGTCGAAGAGGTCGAGGACCGCCTCGGTGTTCCGGCTGTCGAGGTTGCCGGTGGGTTCGTCGCACAGCAGCAGCGACGGTCCGCCCATCAGCGCACGGGCGATGGCCACCCGCTGGCGCTCGCCGCCGGACAGCCGGCCGGGCTGGAAGCCGATGCGGTGGGTCATCCCGACCTTCTCCAGCGCCTCCTCGGCGCGCCTAAGGCGTCCCCGCCGACCGAAGGCCGCACCCGCCCGGACACCGGCCGGTCCGTTCTCCGCCCTCCTGCGGCCGGACCGCCCGCTCCGGCCGTAGACCTCGGCGAGCATGACGTTCTCCGCCACGGTCCGGTGGGGGAGCAGGTGGAAGGACTGGTAGACGAATCCGATCTTGTGTCCCCGCAGTCTCGTCCGGGCGCCGTCCCTGAGCGTGGTCGTCTCGATCCCGTCCAGCAGGTAGGAGCCCGAGGTGGGCCGGTCCAGCAGGCCCAACGTGTTGAGCAGGGTGGACTTCCCGGACCCCGAGGGGCCCACGATGGCCATGTAGTCCCCCTGCCCAACACGCAGGCTGATCATGGAGAGGGCGTGCACGGGCGGCTCCGTGGGGAACACCCGGCTGACACCGTCCAGGTGGATGACGGCGGGCAGTCCGGTTCGGCTGCCCTCCGGTGCGGTGGCGTCAGGCATCGCCGCCTCCGGTGCGGTGGTGTCAGGCATCGCCGCTCACCACCACCCGGTCGCCCTCTTTCAGCCCGTCCGGCTGCACCGGTGTCACCTCGACGTCGCCGTCGGCAGTGAGACCGGTCTTGACCTCGACATCCTTGACCTTGTCGCCGCCGGGCAGTTCCACCTGGACCCGTGGCCGGCCGTCTGCCGAGGTGACGACCGCGGCCACCGGTACGGTGAGTACGGCGCCGCCGGTGGCGCCGACGGAGATCTTCACGGTGACCGACGCGCCGACCAGCTCCCGCAGGCCCTTGGTGACGGTCGGGGTCAGCAGCACCGGCACCGAGCCCAGCTTGTCGTCGGCAGCCCCGGCATCCTTGTCCTTCTTCTCCTCGTCCGCGGGCTTGGCCGCTTCGCCGGTCGCGCTCAGCACGGCCCGGAACGTCGCGCCGTCGGTGGTCTCCAGCGTCGCCTTCATGCCTTTGCGCAGCAGCTTGGCCTCCTTGGTCTCCACCGAGCCGGTCACCGCGAAGGCCGAGCTGGTCACCGTGGCGACCTTGTCGCCGACGGTGTCGCCGGGTTTCACCGACGCCTTGTCCAGCCGGGCCGGGAGGGCGGGGAGGAAGGCGATCTCGCCGGGTGGGATGCCGATGCCGTACGTCTTCAGGTAGTCGGCCAGGATCGCCCTGGCGCTCGCCACGTTCCTGCCGCCGTTGGCCACCTTCAACCGGAGCGGGGAGTCCTGGCGGGCCTGGCGCAGCGCCTGCTCGGCGGTGGCCACGGCGTCCTCGGCCAGCCGTACGGCCTTGCGCAGCTCCGCACGGCGTTTCTCCTTGCTCATGCCCGCCTCGTCCCCGAAAGCCGCCAGGGCGGCGTGCGCGGATTCCAGGTTCTGCCGGGCATTGGAGGCCTTCATCTCCAGCAGCCGCGTGTCGGCCTCGGGCGCGGGCCTGGGCGTGGCGGGGGCCTGCTCGGGCTTGGGTGTGGGGAGAGCCGATGAGGACCTGGCCGCGGCGAGGGCCTGCTCGGCGGCCAGCACCTCCTCCTCGGCGGTCCGTACGGCCTGGCGCAGGGTCTCCAGCTGCCGCGTCTCCTCCGGGGTGAGGTCCGCGGCGTCCTCTCCCTCCAACGCGTCCTCGGCGGCCCGCAGGTCCTGGCGGGCGTTGTCGAGCTTGAGCTTCAGCGGCTTGACGTCACGTCCGGCGTCGAGGGCCTTGCGGTCGGTGAGCAGGGTCTCCTCGGCGGTCTGCACGGCCTGGCGCAGCTGCTCCCTGGTCTGCTTGGCGGTGAGGTCGGGCTCCTGGGCCGCGTAGCCCCGCTTGGCGTACCAGTGCTGGACGGCCGCGACGGTCGCGGAGTCGAAGACGCCGGTGGACGGCGCGCCGAACCCGAGACGGCGCAGCGCCGTCTGGAGCTGCCTGACGTCGGTGCCGGTGGTGCCCGGGGCCATGGTCCGGTGCATGGGGACCTTGCCGCGCAGCGCGAACACCGGGCGGCCGTTGACCTCCATCAGCACCGAACCCTCGACGATCTTCCCGGGGCGCGGAGCCCGGGTGACCCGCTGGTTCTCGGCGGTGCCGCCGACCACGCCGGCGAGGCTGACGGGCAGCGGCGAGCCGTACGCCAGGGTGCCGCTGACGGCGACCGTGCTGGTCAGCTTCTTCCGTATGACGGGAGAGGTGACCAGGGAGGGTCTGGGCGGCCGGCGCGACGCGGCCTCGTCGGCGGGGGAGCGCAGCCGCGTGCCGACCGCCCACCCGCCCCCGGCGATCACGACGACCCCGGCCACGATGCCGCTCAGCACACGCTGCCTTGACGTCACCATGGCTCGCCTGCCGGGAACCGCGGCTTATCCACCCGGAGCGCCGGCCTCACCACGGCAGCAGCCCGTCTTTCCGGCCGAACTGGTCCCAGACCTCGTCCTCGACCTTCTTGTCCATCGGAAGGAACTCGGCGTAGAAGTCCTTGCCGCATTCCAGGTCGTCGAGCGCGGCCTTGATCTCCTTGGCCAGGTACGGGCGTGCCGCGTCGGGCGGCAGCAGTAGGGCGTCGATGCCCTCCGCCCCCGACTCCCTGTGCTTGTCCACTGCGGTGGTGCGCTGCTTGTCGAAGGTGTCCCAGCCCCTGGCCTCCAGCGCCGTGGGCCTGAGCGAGGTCACCGGGTAGCCCTTGCCCTTGAGGCAGTCGCCGAAGTCCCCGGCCAGCTCGGCCAGCCGGGGATCGCCGTCGAGCAGGCGCTTCCTGGTCTTCAGAACGAGGGCATCCACCTGGTCGTAGACGTCTTGTTGGGAGGTGACCGTCTTGCCGGTGAACTTCTTGAACACCGCCGCGTAGCAGACGTTGTCAGCGGCGTCCCAGGCCTTGCGCTGGGTCGCGGAGAGCGACGGCCACAGCTCCATGTTGGGATTGGGAAGGGGCTGGTCGGTGTCTTCCTCGGAATAGACGGAGACGGAGAAGATCCCGAAGCCGTACTTCTCGCGGTATTTGCGCATCGCCGCGTAGTCGCCGCTCTGCTGCAGGACGGCATCCCTGCCCCCCGGCGGCAGGACGAGGTCCGGGATGTACTTGAAGCCCTTCTGCTTCATGCAGTCGGCGCGCATCGCCTCCACCTGGCGGCGCCTGTCGTGCGGATCGGCGGTGGTGGACGCCTTCCCGGTGGCGGGCGCGGCGGACGGCGCCGCTTCCGCGCCGCAGCCGGTCAGCACGGCCAGCGCCAGGGCGACTGCAGGCATGGTGGTGAGAACTCGTGACACTGGGTGACCCCGTTTCGATGTGCGGGCATGCTCGGGAGAGGCGGTGGCGCCGCCTGTCGCGAGGAGGAGTTACCGGAGTTAGAGGACGACGTGCCGTTTCGCGCGGTACGGCATGACCGCCGCGAGTGCGGTGAGAAGGATCAGCGCGGCCAGGTGGGCCAGGTCCCGCTCGGAGTGGGCGCCGAGGTTCTCGGCGTACACCGCCAGCACCGATGTCAGGTAGACGCCGGCGGCCATCGCCCAGCGCGGGTCGTGCGCCACGTGACCGGCCCAGACGGCGAGCAGGAGCACCCCGATCTCCAGGCCGGCCCTGGCCATGGCGTGTGGTCCGGGGCCCGTGGAGAAGTCCAGCCCCGCGGGGTCCGCGCCGGCGAGCAGCGGGGCCGCCGGCAGCCAGCACCAGGAGCGTCCGCCGAGCCGCCGCCCGCGGGCGGCCAGCACCAGCAGGCCGAGGACGACCACCGCGTAGCCGGCCGTCGGCGCCACCGGGCCGCCACCCCCGTAGAGCGCCCCGCCGCCCCAGAACCCGTCGGGATCGACGGGCAGCAGGGTCCGGTCCAGCCAGGTCTGGCCGAGGGTGATCGAACAGACCTTCACCGCGACCAGCACCACCACCGGCAGCGCGAGCCGTACCCGGCCACGCATGATCAGCAGGACGGCGAGCGCCGACAGCCCTGTCCAGAGCGGGACGGTGGTCGCGTACGGCACCAGCATCGCCAGTTGGGCGATCGACAGGGCCAGGACCCCGAGGTGGACCCCGTCGACCCAGGCGGGCCGCTCCGTTGCGTAGATCACTCTTGTCCGCAGCCCGCCGGTGACCAGCGCCAGGGACTCGCGGAGCGAGGGCAGGGTGCGCCCCGGTTCGGCGGTGTCGAGCAGGGTGGCGATGAGTTCGCCGCCATACCCGGCGCGGTAGGCGCGGGGATAGCCCAGCAGCAGCCGCCGGTACCGCCGTTCCAGAACTCCTGTGCCGACCCCTGTCGCGGCACGGTGTTCCGTCGCGACGGTCACGAGAACGCCGATCCGGGGCGCAGGATCCGGCTAGTCACGACCGAGGCGGCCTGCTGCATGCGCAGGGCCTCGGCCGACACCAGGTGCCGCCCCTGGTCGGTGAGCTGGAAATACCGCCTCGGCCGGCCGTCGACGACCTCCTCGCGATCCACGGAGATCAGCCCGCCTGCCGCCAGCCGGTCGAGCGCGCCGTAGAGCGTGCCGACCGGCAGTCGCACCCTGTTCTCCGAGAGTTCCAGGGTCTGCTTGATGATCCCGTGCCCGTGCAGCGGACCGTCGAGCAGCGAGGCGAGGATGAAGTAGGTCGGCTCACTGACCGCAGGTGATCCTTTAGCCATGCGGAAGACCATACTTCGCGCGTCGAAGTATGGTCAACTCCGTCCCGCTGCGGCCGTACCGCGCGTGGATGAAAAGATGCATACATGCCAGACCCCCAGGTGACGTACGACGACGTGGTCACCGCCCGTGGACTCCTCGCCGACGTGGCCCTTCGGACGCCGCTGCTGCACTCGCACGTGCTGTCCGACCTCCTCGGCGGGCCGGTCCACCTCAAGTGCGAGAACCTGCAGCGTTCCGGGTCGTTCAAGGTGCGCGGGGCCTACGTGAGGATCGCCGGGCTGACCGCGCGGGAACGTGCGCGGGGCGTGGTGGCGGCCAGCGCGGGCAACCACGCGCAGGGCGTGGCGCTCGGCTCGGGCCTGGTCGGGGCCGCCTCGACGGTCTACATGCCGGAGGGGGCGCCGCTGCCCAAGGTGGCGGCCACCCGCTCCTACGGCGCCGACGTCGTCTTCGCCGGTCACACCGTGGACGTCGCGCTGGCCAGGGCCAAAGAGCACGCCGAGCGGACCGGGGCGGTGTTCATCCACCCCTTCGACCATCCCGACGTCATCGCCGGGCAGGGCACGATCGGGCTGGAGATCCTGGAGCAGCTCCCCGAGGTCGGCACGATCGTGATGTCGCTCGGCGGCGGCGGGCTGGCGGCCGGAGTCGCGCTCGCGGTCAAGTCGCTCCGGCCGGGCGTGCGGATCGTCGGGGTGCAGGCCGAGCGGGCCGCCGCCTACCCGGCCTCGCTGGCGGCCGGGGAACCGGTCTCGGTCCGGCTGGCCTCGACGATGGCCGACGGCATCGCGGTGGGCCGGCCGGGGGAGCTGCCCTTCGAGCTGATCCACTATCTGGTCGACAGCGTCGTCACGGTCACCGAGAGTGAGATCTCCCGGGCGCTGGTGCTCTGCCTCGAACGCGCCAAGCAGGTCGTCGAGCCCGCCGGCGTGGCCGGGGTGGCCGCGATCCTGGCCCATCCGCACGTCTTCGAGCCGCCCGTGGTGGCCGTGCTCTCCGGCGGCAACATCGACCCGCTGCTGCTGTCCAAGGTCCTGCGGCACGGTCTCTCCGCGGCGGGACGCTACCTGACCCTGCGGGTGCCGCTGCCTGACCGTCCGGGCGCGATGGCGGCGCTGCTCACCAAACTGGCCGAGCTCGGCGCGAACGTGTTCGACATCGTGCACGAGCGGCTGGGCATGCATCTGGGCGAGGTCGAGGTCCAGCTTCAGCTGGAGACCAAGGGCCCCGCCCACTCCGACGAGGTGCTGGCCGCGCTCCGCAAGGACGGCTACAAGCTCATGCTGGGATGATCCGTCCGTGCTCCCGGTCCGCTCCGGCGGCGCGGACCGGGTCCGCCGCCGCCGGAGGGCCTCGTCAGAGGGCCGGCTTCTTCTCGGTGAACAGCCAGGCGTCGAAGAGCGGGTCGAGCTGCTTGCCGGAGAGCTTCTCGGCCAGCGTCACGAACTCGTCCGTCGTGACATATCCGTACTTGTGCTGGGCGACCCAGGTCTTCAGCAGTTTGAAGAACACCGGGTCGCCGATCCGCTGCCGGAGCGCGTGCAGCGTCATGCCGCCGCGGGTGTAGACGGAGTTGTTGAACAGGTCCGTCGGCCGGGCGCGGCCGGGCGCGTACTTCCAGATGGCGGCGTCGGGACCGGCCGCGTAGTGGTCGCGGAAGGCCTTCTCCGCCGTGATGCCGCCCTCGTGCTCGGTCCACAGCCACTCGGCGTAGGTCGCGAAGCCCTCGTTGAGCCAGAGGTCCTTCCAGCGGGTGATGCTCAGGCTGTCGCCGAACCACTGGTGGGCCAGCTCGTGGGCGATGGTGCTCTCCTCCGGGTCGAACCCGCCGTACTGGGGCTTGGTCTGGTTCTCCAGCGCGTAGCCCGCGGAGAAGTTGTCGATCACGCCGCCGGTGGAGGAGAACGGGTAGGGGCCGAAGACGGTGCTCCAGTAGTCGGTGATCCGCCCCGACTTCGTGTAGAGGCCGTCGAGCGCGTTGCGGTAGCGCGGATCCACGGCCGCCAGGTTGGGGATCCCGGCGGCGGTCGTGCCCCGGCGCAGCTCGAACTTGCCCAGTGTCGCGGTGGTCAGGTAGCTGACCATCGGGTGGCTCTCCCGCCAGACGAAGGTCGTCTTGCCGCCGGCGGTCTTCGGCTCGCCGACGAGCTCGCCGTTGGCCAGCGCGGTCAGTCCCGCGGGGACGGTGATCTCGAAGTCGTAGCGGGCCTTGTCCGCCGGGTGGTCGTTGCCCGGGAACCAGGTCTTGGCGCCGTTGGGCTGGCACGCGACGAACGCGCCGTCCTCGGTCGGGATGAACCCGTAGGTGCCGAGATTGCTGGAGCCCCTGACCGGTCTGGGCTCTCCGGCGTAGACGACCCTGACGTTGAAGGCGGCGCCGTCGGAGATCGGCTTGGCCGGGATCACGGTGAGCTCGTCCCTGGCCCGCTCGAACGTCGCGGTGTCGCCGTCCACGGTTATCCGGCTGACCTCGAACCCGCTCAGGTCGAGGTTGAACCTGGTCAGGCCGTGGGTGGCCGTCGCCTCGATCCCGGTCACGCCGGAGAGGTGCTTGGTGGCGGGGTCGTAGTCGATTTTCAGCCGGTAGTGATCGACGTCGTAGCCGCCGTTGCCGTCGGTGGGGAAGTCGGGATCGCCGATTCCGGGGGCGCCTATCCTGTCCGACGCCTGTTTCGTGCCGCCGTCCAGAGCCCTGGTGGGCGCCGAGGAACCCGGCGGGACGCTCTCACCACTCGACGCCGAGCAGGCGACCGTGCTGAGTATGCCGAGAAAAGTGGCGGTTGCCGCGATAGCCCGCCGACCGGACGCCATGCCCTCAAGTCCCCCTTCCGGGCCCGGCCGTGCCGAGCCGCCTGCTCCGCAGACTACGCGAGCAGGGTATGTGACCTGGGGGGATCAGGTATCTACGACCAATGTCCTGGCGGCGATGTCGTGGATGGCCTGTTTGTCCCTGGTGAACAGGATGAACGCGAGGTTGATCCAGCCCAGGCAGCAGGTGGCGTACAGCACCCATGCCACCACCTCGCGGAGCGCCGCCTGTCCGACCCCGACCCTTCCCCAGCCGCGGTCGACCACGCGCAGGCCGAACAGTTTCTTGCCCAGCGTCTGCCCGTTCCAGAAGGCGGTGAGCAGCCAGTAGTAGAGGAAGCCGATCAGGGCGGCCAGGAAGGTGTGCTGTACGGGCACCCGGACGAAGACGTCCTTGCTGGTATCCCAGACGGTGGTGAAGCTCTGGTAGGTGAAGGGCGAAGAGACGACGCCCACGATGATGATGTCGAGGATGCCGGCGAACAGGCGCCGCCAGCGCCCGCCGAGTCCCGCGCGCGACGGCCCGCCACCGCCGTGGCGTCCGGGGGGCGGGGCCGACCAGGGGAACGGCCCCCGGTCGTCCGGTGGCGGCGGTGGTGGCGGCGGTGTTCCCATGAGCATGTGATCACCCGAGACTCACCCTGGCAAAGCCAAGGACTGGTACGGGTTGCCCCCACAGTGAAAAGACCGCCTTGAGAAAAGGGCGAGGTCAGAGGTTGCCTCTGAGGTCCTGCTCGCGCTCGATCGCCTCGAACAGCGCCTTGAAGTTGCCCTTGCCGAAGCCGAGCGAGCCGTGCCGCTCGATGAGCTCGAAGAACACCGTCGGGCGGTCCTGCACCGGCTTGGTGAAGATCTGCAGCAGGTAGCCGTCCTCGTCCCGGTCGACCAGGATCCTGCGCTTCTTCAGCTCCTCGATCGGTGCGCGGACCTGGCCGATGCGGGAGCGCAGCTCCGGGTCGTCGTAGTAGGAGTCGGGCGTGTCGAGGAACTGCACCCCGGCCGCGCGCATGTGGTCGACGGTGCTGATGATGTCGTTGGTGGCCAGCGCGATGTGCTGCACGCCGGGGCCGCCGTAGAACTCCAGATACTCGTCGATCTGGGACTTCTTCTTGGAGATCGCCGGCTCGTTGAGCGGGAACTTCACCTTGCGGGTGCCGTCCGCGACCACCTTGGACATCAGCGCCGAGTATTCGGTGGCGATGTCGTCGCCGATGAACTCCGCCATGTTGGTGAAGCCCATGACCCGCTTGTAGAACTCCACCCACTCGTCCATCCTGCCGAGCTCCACGTTGCCGACGCAGTGGTCGATGGCCTGGAACAGCCGCCCGTGGCGTACGTCGGGGGCCGGGACGAGAGGCTGCGCCGCGGCGTAGCCGGGCAGGTACGGGCCGCTGTAGTTGGACCGGTCGACCAGGGTGTGCCGGGTCTCGCCGTAGGTGGCGATCGCCGCGAGCACGACCTTGCCGTGCTCGTCCTCCATCGTGTACGGCTCGGCCAGACCCGTGGCGCCCCGGGCCAGCGCGTGGGTGTAGGCGGCCTCCACATCCGGGACCTCGATGGCCAGGTCGATCACACCGTCGCCGTGCTCGGCCACATGGCGGGCGACCCCCGTGCCGGGCCGTACCGCGCCACGGAACTCGAAGCGGGCGCCGCCCGAGGTGAGGACGTAGGCCACCTCGTCGCGGCTGCCGTTCTCCGGGCCGCGGTAGGCGACCAGCCGCATGCCGAACGCGGTGGAGTAGTAGTGGGCGGTCTGTTTGGCGTTGCCCACGGCGAAGACCACGGCGTCCATCCCGTTCACCGGAAAAATGTCGCTCATGCGGACACTTTCCATTTTTGTGGTCGGGTTGTGCAACAGTTGCTTGGGATGGTGGACAATCTGTATAGCTGATCCCGCACCTCACCGGAGTTTCTGTACACCATGACAATAGATCAACTCGACGCCCGGATCATCGCCCTGCTGGCGGGGGAGCCCAAGCTCGGGGTGCTGGAATGCTCCCGAAGACTCGGGGTGGCCCGGGGGACCGTGCAGGCCCGCCTCGACCGGCTGGCCGCCCGGAAGGTGATCACCGGATTCGGTCCCGACGTCGATCCCGCGGCGCTCGGATACGACGTGACCGCGTTCGTCACCCTGCAGATCCGCCAGGTCAGCGGGCACGATCCGGTCGCCGACCAGCTCGCCGCCATCCCCGAGGTGCTGGAGGTGCACACCATCACCGGAGGCGACGACATGCTCTGCCGGGCGGTGGCGCGAAGCAATGCCGATCTGCAGAGGGTCATTGACCTGATCGTTGACGTTCACGGGGTGGTGCGGACCTCGTCGGTGATCGCGCTCGACACACCCGTGCCATACCGGGTTCTTCCTTTGGTGGCCGATGTACCGCGCCATGGGAAGAGCTAGCCGTACTATCCCAAGCAGGGTTCAGACACCGTTATCCATCGTTTACCCTTACGGTCCGCGCAGCTCGTGGGGGGTGAAGGCGGAGTGGATGGGGGTTCGGGCGTGCGACAGGTCGGCGGGAACGGCGAGGGGAAGGGCGGATCCGGCAGGAGGAGGCTCCTGCGGATCACGCTCGTCGCCTTCGGCGTCGCCGTGCTCTCGATGGTCGGCCTCCTCGCGGTGGCGTGGTTCATGACGCCCATCCCGGACAGCACGCAGCCCCGGGCCACCGCGCAGGGTTCGGTGATCTACTACCGGGACGGCAAGACCCTGCTGGCCAGGCAGGGGGTGAACCGCAAGAGCGTGGCTCTGGCGCAGGTCCCCGAACCGGTCAGGGACGCGGTCATCGCCGCGGAGAACCGCTCGTTCTACGAGGACAAGGGCGTCTCCGTCACGGGCACCTTCCGCGCCATGTGGTCCACGGTCAGCGGCCGGCAGCTCCAGGGCGGCTCGACCATCACCCAGCAGATGGTCCGCAACTACTACAGCGGCCTCAGCCAGGAGCGTTCCGTCGTCCGCAAGCTCAAGGAGGTCCTGATCTCCCTGAAGGTGGACCAGTCGGAGTCCAAGGACTGGGTGCTGGAGCAGTACCTCAACACGATCTACTTCGGCCGGGGGGCCGACGGCGTCCAGGCCGCGGCCGACGCCTACTTCCGCAAGGACGTCTCCAAGCTGACCGTCGCCGAGGGCGCCTACCTCGCCGCGGTGATCCAGCAGCCGTCCCGGTTCGCCGACCCCCAGGGCACCGACCTGGAGGCCGCCAGGTCGCGCTGGAGGTCGGTGATCGACGGCATGGTGCAGACCGGAGCCCTCACCTCCGAGCAGGCCGCCGCGACCACGTTCCCCACCCTCAGGAAGCCCCGGGGGATCTTCACGCTCAAGGGGCAGGAAGGCTACATGCTCGACCAGGTGGAGGCCGAGCTCAAGCGCAGGGGATACACCGACGAGGACATCACCCAGGGCGGCCTGAAGATCGTGTCGACCTTCGACAAGAACCTGATGGCCGCCGCCCAGCGGGCCGCCACCTCGGTCCTGCCCGAGGGCACCTCCAAGAAGGTCCGCACCGGCCTGGCCGCCGTGGACCCCCGCAGCGGCGAGGTCGTCGCCTTCTATGGCGGCCCCAGCTACGACGCCAACAAGTTCGACAACTCCTTCTCGGCCAAGGTGCAGGCCGGCTCCACGTTCAAGGCGTACACGCTGGCTGCGGCCCTGGACAACGGCTTCGGCCTCGACACCCGGGTGAACGGCGACTCCCCCCTGCACGTCACCTCGGGCGCGGAGATCCCCAACTCGGAGGGCACCTCCTACGGCGAGATCAACCTGGTCAAGGCCACCCAGAGTTCGGTGAACACCGCGTTCGTGGACCTCGGGCAGAAGGTCGGCCTCAACAAGGTGGTCCGCACCGCGGAGAAGTCCGGCATCCCCGCCGACCAGCTCGCCCCGCACCGGTCCGCCGCCACGCTGCCGCTGGGCGTGGCGTCCGTCAGCGCCGTGCAGAACGCCTCCGGCTTCGCCACGCTCGCCGCCGGAGGAGTCCACCGCGACGCCCACGTGATCCGATCGGTCACCGACGCCACCGGGGAGATCACCAAGATCAAGTCAACGGCGGAGCGGGCCTTCGCCGAGCAGGCCGCCATCGACGCCACCTACGCGCTGACCCAGGTCGTCGAGGGGGGCACCGGGTCGGCCGCCCGGCTCTACGACCGTCCGGTGGCCGGCAAGACCGGCACCACCGACAAGTCGGCCGCCGTGTGGTTCGCCGGGTTCACCCCGCAGCTGGCGACCGCGGTCGACATGTTCCGCGACGACAACAAGCCGGTGGTCGTGGACGGCAGCGCCCTGTACGGCGGGACCTACCCGGCCCAGATCTGGCGCGCCTTCATGACCGAGGCGATGGCCGGCAAGCCGGTCAAGGAGTTCGCCGAGCCGTCCAACTACGGCTACTCCCCCTACTACGACGACGGCTACCGTTCCGGCGACCCCGACTTCGGCGACGGCTGGAACTCCGGCACGCCCACGCCGCCCCCCGACGAGACGACCGGCCCGGACTCCGACCGGTATCCGTGGCCGGACGGTCCCGGCGACGGCACGGGCGAGGGCCCCGAGGACGGCGGCCTGGGCGACGACGGTGACGGCGTGACCGGCCCGGAGGACAACGCTCCCGACGACCAGTCTCCGCCGTCGGGGGAGGGCCTGCAACGGGGGCCGAGCGTCGGGCCCGGACCTCAGGGCGGCGCCTCCCGGGGACCCGCGGGAGGCTGACGATCCGCCCCCGGCTGGGACGGCGGCCACCATGCCGCCGTCTCTCCCGGGGACCCGCGGGAGGCTGACGATCCGTCTCCGGCCGGGACGACGGGCACCCGGCCGCCGTCCCGACCGGGCCCGGCGCGTCCTCAGGACGTCAGTTCGGCCCGGAGCGCCTCGGGAGTGGTGACGGGCATCCGGCAGGCGAACCCGCGGCACACGTAGGCCGCCGGGACCCCGTCCACCAGGCCCCGGCCCGAAAGCAGCGGGACCTCGGCCGATCCGGGCTCGCCGAGGGCGACGACCAGACCGGGAGCGGAGGAGAGCAGCGCGGTCCTGTGCAGGGCCGAGGTGGCCGGGTCGCCGGCAGGACCCACGACCGCGGCCTCGATCGGCCCGGAGACGGCGGCCTGGGCCACCGCGAGTCCCCACCCCGCGAACCGCGCGTGCTTGTCGGCCAGTACGGTCACCGTGCCGAGCGCCGCCTCGGCCGCCTCCCGGTGCCTGGCCGAGCCGGTCAGGGCCGCGTACGACAGCAGCGCCCCGGCGGCGGCGAACTGCCCCGACGGGGTCGCGTTGTCGGTGGGGTCCCGCGGGCGCTGAAACAGCCGTTCGGAGTCGTCGGCGGTGTCGAAGAACCCGCCGGAGCCGTCGGCGAACCGGTCGAGCACACTCTCCAGCAGCGCCCCCGCCCGGTGGAACCAGCGCACCTGTCCGGTCACGCCGTACAGGGTGAGCAGGCCCTCGGCCAGATCGGCGTAGTCCTCCAGGACTCCGGCGTTGGTGCCCGCGCGGCCGTCACGTGACGTGCGCAGCAGCCGGTCGCCGTCCATGTGCAGCTCCTCCAGGAGCGTGGCCGCCGCCCCCGCCGCCTCCACCAGGTCGGGGCGGTCGAACAGCGCCCCGGTCTCGGCGAGGGCGGCGATGGCCAGGCCGTTCCAGGCGGCCACCACCTTGTCGTCCCGGCCGGGCCGCACCCGGTGGGCCCGCGCGGCCAGCAGGGCGGCGCGGACCCGGGCGAACCGCTCGGGGTCCTCCGGGTCCGACAGCAGTTGCAGCACCGAGGCGCCGTGCTCGAACGTGCCCGTCACCTCGAACAGGTCCACCGCCCAGGCGCCGTCCTCCTCGCCCAGGACCTCGTGGAGCTCCTCAGGGGTCCAGGCGTAGAACCTGCCCTCCACGCCCTCGCTGTCGGCGTCCAGAGCCGAGGCGAAGCCGCCCTCGGGGGTGCGCAGCTCGGCCAGCAGGAAGGAGGCCGTCTCCAGGGCCACCCGCCGGGCCAGAGCCGAGCCGGTGGCGCGCCACCAGTGCGTATAGACCCGCAGCAGCAGCGCGTTGTCGTAGAGCATCTTCTCGAAATGCGGCACCACCCAGTCGGCGTCCACGCTGTAACGGGCGAAGCCGCCGCCGAGCTGGTCGTAGATCCCGCCCCTGGCCATGGCCTCCAGCGTCCGTGCGGCCATCGTCATCGCCGTCGCCGCGTCCGCCCCGGGCTCCTCGGCCCGGGAGGCTGCGCCGTACCTCAGCAGGAACTCCAGCACCATCGACGGCGGGAACTTGGGCGCCCCGCCGAACCCGCCGCGCACCGGGTCGAAGGACCCGTTCAGGGTGTGTACGGCACGGGCCAGCGTGTCCTGCGCGGGCAGCGGGCCGGAGGGCAGCCCCGCCTGCTCGTTCAGCGCCTCAACGATCTTCGAGCCCTGCTCCAGCACCGCCTCGCGGTCGCCGTTCCAGGCATTCGACACCCCGGTCAGCAGCCGCTGGAACTGGGCACGGGGAAAGTAGGTCCCGGTGTAGAAGGGATGCCCCTGCGGGGTGGCGAAGACCGTCATCGGCCATCCGCCCTGGCCGGTCATGGCCTGGGTGGCCGCCATGTAGACCGCGTCCACGTCCGGCCGCTCCTCGCGGTCCACCTTCACGTTGACGAAGCGCTCGTTCATCAGCGCGGCGGTGCCGCCGTCCTCGAACGACTCGTGCGCCATCACGTGGCACCAGTGGCACGCCGAGTAGCCGACGGAGATCAGCAGCGGCACGTCCCGCCGCCGGGCCTCCGCGAAGGCCTCGTCCCCCCAGGCGAACCAGTCGACGGGGTTGTCCGCGTGCTGCAGCAAATAGGGGCTCGTCGCGTCCTTCAAGCGGTTCATGGAAACCCTCCTGTGTACGCGGTGCCGGTGTCTCCCCCGCGCGAGGCGCGCGGGCGCACGTCACGGTTGTACCCGTGCCGTCCCTCCCACACCAAACCGGGGGAGGGACGGCGAGGTGAGCGCGCCGGCGGCCGGACGGCCCGGTGTGCGGACCGGCGTCACCTCGGCGACTGCGCCGCGGTGGCCTCCGACCAGTGCACCGGCAGCGCCGGGTTGCCCGCCGAGGAGCCGCCGTCCACCCGCAACACCGCGCCGGTGGTCCAGGCGGCCTCGGCCGAGGCGAGGAAGAACACCGCGGCGGCCACATCGTCCGGCTGCCCGACCCGGCCGAGTGGGTTGCCCGACACCGCCGCCGCGTACTCCTCGGTGATCGGGTTGACCTCCTGGCTGCTGCCGGCCACGAATCCAGGCGATACGGCATTCACCCGGATCCCCGCGGCGCCGAGTTCCACCGCGCAGGAGCGGGTGAGCATCTCCAGAGCCGCCTTGGAGGTCGAATAGTGTGCCGCGCCCGGTCTGGCCCGGATCGCCGCGCCCGAGGCCAGGTTCACCACACTCGCCGACCGCCCTTCCGCCACGGCCAGTCGGGCCAGCGCCACCGTGGTCAGCATCGGAGCCCTGGTGTTGACGCCCATCACGTGGTCCCACATCTGCGCGGTCATTTCCATGAGCGGGGTCGCCGGCCAGATGCCCGCCGCGTTCACCAGCACGTCCACCGGGCCGGACCGTTCCCACGCCCGATCGACCACCTCCCCCGCCGCCGGGACGCTCAGGTCCGCCGTGATCGCGGCGACGCCGACACCGTACGCCGTCGCGAGCGCACCGAGCCGCTCGCTCAGCGGCCCCTCCCTGGTGTCCACCCCGGTGATCCGGTCACCCGCCATGGCGAACCGCTCGGCGATGGCGCCGCCGAGGCCGCCCGCGGCTCCGGTGATCAGTACGTGTCGTGGCACTGGGTTTCCCTTCCTCCGTGGATGACCGTGCGTTCGAGCTCGGCCATGTTCTCCCGGGACATCGACCGTCGGCCGGTCTCGAGCTCACCGATGAGCCCGAGTACCGTCTCGATCCCGGGGCACTTCAGGCCGTGCTCGGCGGCCAGTCGCAACACCGGGCCATACTGGGCCGGCACCTCGGTCGGGCGATGCCGGACCGCCAGGTCCCGCCAGATACCGGTCTTGGTCTTCGGCTGGGTACGCAGCCAGGCGCAGAACTCGGCCAGCGCGGTGCGCGTGCGATCCGGCGGCGTGTCCACGGCGAACGCGTCGGCCTGCCAGGCGTCGAACGACTCCGGTGTGATCCCCTGCGCCGCGGCGATCGCGTAGACCTCCCTGGCCAGCGCGACGGTGAGTTCGGGGTGCCGATCGATGGTGTCGAAGATCGGGTCGTCGACGGTCGCACTGGCTGCGGCGACCACGCCGTAGGCGAGTTTCGACCAGAGGAACCCGGCTACGTTCTCGCTCGCCAGCGCCGGTCCCCACGCCTGCAGATCGGCCACGAACTCCCGTACCCGCGTGCTGATCGTGCCGTCGAGTTCCCCGACCACCAGCGCGCCGGGTCCGCCGTCGGCGATCACCCCCGGCTCGACCAGGTCGGCGAACAGGTTCACGAACGCGGAAACGGTCCGCCGGGATCCGACGGCCGCTGCGATCTCCGGTTCGCACAGGCCGTTCTGCAGGCTCACCACGGACCCGTCCGCGGCCAGCCTCGGTGCGATCCACCGCGCCGCCGTCGTGGTGGCGTTCGCCTTCACCGCGAGCACCACGTTGTGCAGTGGCCCCGCCACCTCGTCCGGCGTGCGGGCCGGCACCCGTCGGCACTGTTCGGTGCCGTCCGGGCGGCGGATGGTCAGGCCCTTCTCCCGCACCGCCGCCACATGCGCGGCGTCGGTGTCGACCAGCAGCACCGGATGCCCGGCTCCGGCAAGGTGAAAGGCGATCGTGCCGCCGATGGCTCCGCCGCCGACGACGGTGTAGGACCTGCTCACCACTGTCCTCCTTGCACAGCACGCTCCAACCAGGACACCGCCACCGGCAGCACCTCTTCGTCCACATCGAACCGCGGGGAGTGCGGCGGGCCCGGACTGTCCGATCCGACGATGGCGTACCCCGCGACACCACCCGACTCCTGCACCGCCCGCATCAGCAGGCTCGCGTCGTCGCTCGCGCCGAGCGGATGGGTGGCGCACACCTCGGCCAGTCCTCCGGCGGCCGAGGTCAGCGCCGCCGCGACAACCGGGTCCGTCGTGGCCGCGGTGGCGTACCCGGTGCGGATCAGCTCGACCTCGACCTCGTGCATCTCCGCCGCCGCGCGCACGACGAGCTCGGCGCGCCGTGCCAGTTCGCCCGCCACCTCGGCTGTGTCCGCGCGCGTCTCGTACGCCAGTTCGGCCGCACCGGCGATCACATTGGCCGCGACCCCGGCCTGCAGCCGCCCGACGTTGACCCGGGTGACGGCTCCGGCGAAGCGGGGTAGCGCGTGCAGGTTCAAGGTGGCCGTCGCGGCGGCGAGCAGGGCGTTGCGTCCCTGCTCCGGTGCCTTGGCGGCGTGTGCCTCACGGCCGGTGAACCGGACCAGGTACTTCGACGTGGCGATCAGCTCGGTGGCCGCCGGCGCGAGCAGGCCACTCGGCAGGCCGAACGCGAGGTGGATCGCGAGCAGCACGTCCACGTCCGCGCAGGCGCCCGCCGCCACCATGGGCTGGGCCCCGCGCACCCCCTCCTCGGCCGGCTGGAACAGCAGCCGCACGGAGCCGGGGAAGTCACGCGTGGACAGCGCCGCGGCCAGGGCGAGGCCGATCGCGACGTGTCCGTCGTGACCGCAGGCGTGCATCACCCCCGGGTGGCCGGAGGCGAACCCCTGCCGGTGCGGCCGGTGGTCGTCGGCGGACGCCTCGGTGATCGGCAGCGCGTCCATGTCGAACCGCAACGCGACCCTCCGCCCGGGCCGGTTGCCGTGCAGGTCCGCGACCACCGCGGTGTGACCACCGGAGAACCGTGCCACCAGCTCCTCCGGCACGCCCTCGGCCAGCGCGCGGCCGGCGGAGTGTTCCAGCACCGATGCCTCTGGCAGGCCGGGCAGCCCGGTCGCGTCGAACACCTCGGATCCGGAACGGACGGTCCAGCCGAGGGAGCGCAACGCGGTGTCCACCCGGGCGGCGGTGCGGATCTCGGTGAAGCCGAGTTCGGGATGGGCGTGCAGGTCCCGGCGCACGGCGGCCGCATCGGTCACGTCCGAAGGCCATGGGCCCGTCATGCCGGCAGGTCCGGGCCGCGGGTCGCGAACTCCGCCCGCACCGCGTCGAACAGTTCCGGATCGGCGAGCAGATCGGCCCCGGCACAGGCCAGCGCGGTGGCCATTCGCAACATGGCCTGCTGCGCCCGGGGCCGGGCGACGGCCTCGGTCATGGCCAGCGAGTGGGTCGGCGTGCCGGAGTCCATCACCTGCAGGTAGGGATGGACGGTTGGCAGCACCAGGCTCACGTTGCCGATGTCGGAGGAGCCCGTGCCGCCGCGCAGCACCGGCTGCTCGACACGCACGCCCTGGCGGCGCAGATGTCCGGCGACCAGACCGGCGATCACGTGGTTGTTCTTGCGTTCGGAGTAGCCCAGTCCCCGGCTGATCTGCACGGTGGTCCCGGTCGCCGCGGCGGCTGCGGCGGCGATGGCCTCCACCCGGCCGACGAGGTCGTCCACGACGTCACCGGTGAGTGCTCGGACCATGAACTCGGCCCGGGTGTAGGCCGGCACCACGTTGGGCGCCTCGCCGCCGTGCGTGATGATCCCGTGCAGACGGCTGGACTCGGGTACGAACTGACGCAGCGCGTCCACCCCGGTGAAGAACTGGATCACCGCGGCCAGCGCGCTGCGTCCGTCCTGGGCGCTGGCCGCGGCGTGTGCGGCCACCCCATGGAACTCCAGCACGAGTTGACGTGTGGCGGTGGCGTGCCGGATCGGCATCGTCGTATCGCCCGGGTGGAACATCAACGCGGCGTCCACGCCGTCGAACGCACCGGCCTCCAGCAGCAGCACCTTGCCGCCCGCGCCCTCCTCGCCGGGCGTGCCGATACAGGACACGGTGCCGGGTAGTTCCGGCGCGGCACGGCGGAGCGCGATCGCCGCGCCGATCCCGCCGGCGGCGATCAGGTTGTGCCCGCATCCGTGTCCGATGCCGGGCAGCGCGTCGTACTCGCAGAGGAACGCGAGCACCGGCGCCCCGCTGCCCGCGGTGCCCCGGAACGCGGTGGGCAGGCCACCGAGCCCCTCCTCCACCGTGAAGTCCCGGTGCAGCATCTCGGTCAGCCGGCCCGCCGCGTACTTCTCGTTCATCGCCGTCTCGGGGTGGGCGTGCAGGTCGAGGCTCAGCCCGATCAGGTCGTCCGACAGTCTGCCGATCTCTTCCGCGATCCGCTCGTGGATCTCGGCGCTGGCGCCGCTCACAGGAGTGCCTCCCAGGTCGTCCGTCGTCGTGTGGTGAGTCAACGCAGCACCGTGCCGAGCACGCGTTCGGCATTTCCGCCGAGAACCTTTGCGATGTCGGCGTCCGCCCAGCCCCGGCGTACCAGCCAGCCGGCCGCGTTGCGCGGTGCCTCAGCCGGGTTCTCCATGCCGGCGACGTGGTCGGGCAGCGGAAGTCCCTCATGGCCGGGCACCGGCTGCGGCGCCCACCCGGCCGCCGCGTACAGCCCGGCGTGGTCCCCGAAGAAGGTGTCCGGGCCCAGCCCGACGTGGTCCACGCCGACGAGCTCCGCGATGTACTCGACGTGCGCCATCACCGCGTCCAGATCATGCTCAAGCCTGCCCTCCACCCGGGTGGATCCCGGCGCGGCCTCCACCCCGATCACACCTGACGTGGCGGCGACCGCGCGCAGCACATCGTCCGGCTTCATCCGCGGGCTCGGCCACCGGGCCCGCGCGCCGGCATGGCTGATCACCACCGGCTCGCTGCTGGCGGCGGCGGCCTCGATGCTGGTGCGGTCACCGACGTGGGCCAGGTCGACCAGCATGCCGAGCTGGTTCATCACGCCCACCGCCTGGCGGCCGAGCGGGGTGAGCCCCTCGTCGACCGGCTGTCCGAGGCCGCCGCCGAGTGGATTGCCCGCGTTGTAGGCCAGCCCGGAGGAGCGGATCCCGGCCGCGTACAAGGCAGGGATGCCGTCCAGGTCGGTGCCGATGCTGCCCAGATCCTCCAGCGCCGGCAGGAGCCTCGGCCCGGTGGTGGAGACGGCGAGGCCGGCACGCATCTGGTCGGCCCAGCGCAGCAACCGGTCCTGGTCGGGTTCGACCAGGGAACTGGCCAGCACGATGGTCAACCCGGATTCGTTCAGACCGGCGTGTCCGATGTGCTCGGTGCCCACGCGGGTGTGCTCCGCCCAGCTCTCCGGGGTGATCGGGTCGGGTAGCCGGACCGGATGGTCGTGCAGCGACACCACCACTCCGGACAGCAGCCGATCGACCCGTTCGCGCTGCCCGTCGTCCAGGTCCAGTGGGTACGGCGGCAGCCGGTCGATGTCCGCGGCGTACGGGATCATGCGCGCATCTCCACATTGTGGGTGTCCACGGTCTTGGTTTCCCGCATGAAGTAGAAGAACAGGCCGGTGACCAGCGCGCAGACGCTGACGTAGAGCGGTACCGCCCAGAGGTTGTCGCGGGAGCCGAAGAACTGCATCACGCTGGGCGCGGTACCGCCGAAGATCGCGTTCGAGATGGCGTAGGGCAGGGCGATGCCGATCGTGCGGACCTGTGGTGGGAACAGCTCGGCGAACACCGTGGCCAGGTTCGAGTGGTTGAGTGACAGGAACGCCATGCCGACCAGCGACACGAGCAGCACACTGCCGAAGCTGCCGTCCAGCATGGACAGCAGGGGGAACGGCAGGATCACGAACGCTCCCGCGTACACCAGCATCGTCGGCCGACGCCCGAACCTGTCGGACAACAGCGCGGCGAAAGGCAGGACCACCACGAAGAAGGCGAGCGCGATGGTGTTGGCCAGCTGCGCGTCCGCCTCCTTCGCGTGCTGGGTGAGCACCGCGTACGTGGGCAGGTAGGTCAGCCACATGTAGGTGATCACAGAACCGGCGATGGAGATGCCGAACACGAACCAGGCGGCGCGCCGGTGGCCTGCGGCCATCGCGCCCAGCGGCCGCTGTTCCTGCCGGCCGCTCTGCTCCAGCCGGCGGAACGCCTCCGGTTCGGTCAGGCGCCGCCGGATGTACATGCCGATCAGGCCGATCACCGCTCCGAGGACGAACGGAACCCGCCAGCCCCAGGAGGACATGGCGTCGTCGTCGAGCGTCCGGGTGAGCACGGTGGCGCTCAGCGAGGCGCACAGGATGCCCAGCACCACCGAGACCTGCTGGAAGGATCCGGCGAACGCCCGGCGTCCCGGCTTGGCCCACTCGACCAGGAACGAGGCGGATGTGCCGAACTCGCCGCCGGTGGAGAAACCCTGCAGCAGCCGGCCGGCGATCAGGATCGCCGGGGCGAGCCAGCCCACCGCGCCGTACGTCGGTGCCAACGCGATGAGCAGACTGCCTGCGGCCATCAGCAGGATGGTGAGCGTCATGCCGTGCCGGCGTCCGCGCCGGTCCGCGTAGACGCCGAGCACCGCCGCGCCGACCGGCCGCATGAAGAAGCTGATCGCGAACACCAGCAGCGTCGACAGGGTGGCCGTGGTGCCTCCACCGGGGAAGAACTGGCTGGCGAAGTAGGGGGCGAAGAACCCGTACACCGACCAGTCGAACCACTCGACGAAGTTGCCGACGGTGCCGCCGACCAGCGCGTTCGCGGTGCCGCTGGAAGTCCGGGCGCCGGAGTCGGCCGTGGTGGAGGAGGTCATATGTGGCTCCACGGGAGAAGGGGCGGACGTTGAAGACACATAGTGTGGCCAGCGTATGTTAATGAGCAATGTTCACGCTCGAATTGCATGGATAAAGCGATTACTGCGGATGAGATGATGGATACTGCATGGATGGATGAGATTGATCTTCGGATTGTCGCCGCTCTGATCGCCCATCCGCGGGCCGGTTGGCCTGCGGTGGCCAGGGCGGTGAACGCCTCGGAGGCGACCGTGTCCCGGCGCGCGACCCGGATCCTTTCCTCGGAGCGGGTCCACGTCGCGGCCACCCTGGACGTGCTGGCCACCGGCCGCGGCGTGCCCGTGTTCGTGCGGGTGCGGTGCGAGCCTCGCAAATCGGTGTCGGTGGCCAACGCGCTCACCGAGTGGCCGAGCGTACGGTTCGTCTCCCTGGTCTCCGGGGTGGCCGACTGCCTGGTCGAACTGGTCGCCGCCGACCGCAACGACCTGCTCGATCTCACCCTGATCCGGCTGCCCGAGCTGGACGGGGTCATCGGCAGCAGCTCGGAGATCGTGTTGCGCCGCTTCACCACCGGGGTGGGCTGGGACCCCGGCCTGCTGGACGCCGAGGCGGTGGCGGCTCTGCGCGCCGACCGTTTCGATCGCTGGGACCGGGCTCAGCCCACCGAACTCGTGCCGCCGCTCTCCGAAGTGGACGAAACGCTGGTCGCCGCCCTCGCCGAGGACGGCCGGATGCGCTGGCGGGACCTTGCCGCCAGGGCGGGGATCATGGAGAGCACCGCGCGCCGGCGGGTGGAGAACATGTGCCGGTCCGGTGCGTTGCGACTCCGCACGATCGTCGAGCCGGAGATGCTGGGTCTACCCGTGACGGCGTTTCTGTGGCTCCGGATAGATCCGCGTCGGGTCGATGCCGTGGCCGAGGAGCTGGCACGGCATCCGGCGGTGCTGCTGCTCTGCGCGACGGCCGGCGAACACACCATGTGTGGCGAGGTGGCGGTGGCTGAATATTCTGATCTGCACCGGTTTCTCACCGGAACTCTCGGAGGCATCCCGGGGATCCGCGACGTGGACGTGACGATGGGGCTGCAGACCTTGAAGCGGGCCTCGATCGTCCGGCCGTGGTTCCCGGAGGCGGTACCCGCGACGGTATGAGCCGGTGCCGGAGCTCCAGGCGGTGGGGGCTCAGCCGGGATGATCTACGCTTGGATCGCCGTCGTGTCGATGCGGTGCCAAGCCGTCCGTGGCGGCTGCTCCGTCGTGGAATCGGTGGTCTGCCCGCGTCCCGGCGAAGACCGGTCGCGGAGCGGATTCTGCTCACAGTGCGGCTGCGACGCTGAGATCATCCTGGTAGCTCTCCTTGGAGGTTCGGCGCGTGCCGAGGTGGATCCGACCTGTCTCACGGCTTCCGATGACGGAGCCGGCGCGTGCCACCGGGCGTCACCGTCACGCGCGTGCCGCCGGGCGTGCGGGGCTCGCCGCGATGGGGTTCGCCGTCGCGGTCATGCTGGCCGTCGCCCTCCTCGGGCCGTCCGCGGCGGTACCCGACATCGGTGGCGGCGATCCGCCCTGGTTCCTGCGGGCCGCCCCCTCCGACGCGTTGGTGATCCGGTTGACCTGGGTGGCCGTCATCGTCGGCGGGCTGGGCGTGGGCGCCGGGCTGTACGCGCTGCGCCGGGGATGGCTTCCCGCGCGAGGGATCCTTCTCGCCGGTACGGTGACCGCCGTCCTCGCCCTCACACTGGTCCCGCCCGCGGGGTCGACGGACGTGCTCAACTACGCGGTCTACGGACGTATCGCCGCCCTGGGGCAGGACCCGTACCTGGTGACCCCGGCGTGGCTGCACAAGCTGGCGGACCCGGTCGGCGAGTTCGCTCCGCTCGCCTGGCGCGGTGCTCCCTCGGTGTACGGACCGCTGGCCACCTGGGCGCAGTCGGCCGCCTCGCAGCTGGGCGGTGAGTCGATGGCCGGCACCGTACTCGCGCTCAAGACCATGACCGGGACGGCGTTCCTGCTGTCGGCGCTCATGCTCGACCGGCTGGCCGGACCGGACCGCGCGCGGCGGGTCCGCGTCCACCTGCTGTGGAGCCTCAACCCGCTGATGCTCTGGCACGTGGTGCTGGGCGGTCACATCGACGGCCTGGGCGCGTTCTTCCTGGTGGCCGCGCTCCTCGCGATGCGCGGCGGCGGTGTGCTGGCGGGCCTGGCGGCGGGGGCGCTGCTCGGCGCGGCGGCCGCCGTCAAGGCGCCGTTCCTCATCGCCGGAGCCGGCCTGGCCTGGGCGGCCCGCCGGTCGGCGGCCACGTTCCTGGCGATGGTCACGGGCGTGGTCGCGACCCTGGCCGCGGTGTACGTGACGCAGAGCCCGGCGGCCTTCGGGAACCTGGTCGGCAAGATCGGCGCCCACTCGCTGGCGGACCCGTGGCGTGTGATCACCGACGCGCTGGGGCTGGGCACGGAGTCGTCCACGCTGGAGGGACAGCTCGCCCTCGGCGCCGCCTTCCTCATCGGCCTCCTGCTGTGCTGGCGGCTCCCGGAGGGGCCGCCCGGCCTGGACGCCGTACGGCCGGCGCTGGCGTGGTGCCTGTGCTGGCTGCTCACCTCGCCGGTGCAGCACCCCTGGTACGACGCCCTGCTGTTCCCCCTGCTGGCCCTCATGCCGGCCGGTCGTCTCGACGGTCTGCTGATCGTGCGGGGGATCGTGACCAGCCTCATCTACCTGCCCGGCGCCATCGGCTTCCTCCTGCTCCAGCCCACCGCGCTGACCCGGTGGATCCTTGAGGTCTACCGCCCGTGGGTCGCTCCGCTGGCCGCCGACCTCGTCATCCTCTGCGTCGTCGTGCTGGGCTTCGCGGGGGCCCTCCGCCACCGCCGTACCCCGGCGCGGGGCGCCGACGACGGCTGAGCGGCGGGAAGGGCGCCCGGAGGGGGAGCCTGCGCCACGCGCGGTCACGTCAGGCGTTTCCGGGACGGCCGGCTCCGTCCCCGCCGAGCCCGTGCTCGCGGACAAGGACAAACGTGTCCCGAGGGGGAAGGTGTGTTCACGCGGCTTCGGGCGTAGGCTCACTGGGCGTGGATCTCGACTTCGTCTGTGTGCATGCCGGGCGGGCAGCCGCCGAGCTGACCCGCCGTGATGTGGCCCGTGCTCTGCTCGCGGTGCCGTCGGGGGTGGCCCTGGTCGCCCTTCCCGACCTGCGCCGGGCCCTGATGGCGGCGGGAAACCCGCTGTCCCCGCCCTTCTGGGAGTCCGCCAAGACGACGTTGCGGGCCATCGAGTCCGGCGCCGCGACCGTGGGGGACGTGCAACGGTGGCTGGAGTCCACCGGCACCGAACCCCTCCTGCTCACCCGGAGCTTCTTCGTCTGGCCGGAGGAGGACGAGCGGGGCCCGATCTCCGAGGAGATGTTCCACGCGATGGTCGCCTACCTGGAGGAGCGGGTCGCCGCCGGGGAGATCGATCCGGACGCGCTCGCGCAGGGGGACGAGCAGGCCAGGGAGGCCTATGAGGAGTTGCAGGAGCGCTGGCTCAACAGCCCGATGCCCGATGGCCGGGTGCCCGGGATGGCGGTCAGCGACGAGCAGGACGAGGAGCTGTTCGCCGCCTGGGACGAGGAGGAGGCCTTCGCGCTCAGTGAGCTGCGGCGCATCCTGGCCGACCTGCCCGACCCCGAGCGGCCCGTCGGAGACCTGCATGCGGCGTGCGTACGGCTGCGCGAGGTGCTGTCCGGCCCCGGCTATCCGGGCAACGTGCTGCGGGCCTGCGCCGGGTACGACGGGGCTCCGCTGCCCGACGACGACGAGGAGCTCTGGCTGACCGTCACCGCGGGCATCGCCGGGCCCATCTCGGACCTGCCCGATGACGACGACACCCCGGAGCGGTTCTCCGACCTGGAGGGCGAGCTCAGCCACGAGGACGCCGTGCTGGCCTCGCTGTGCGCGATCCACCACGCGGACTGGCTGGCGGTGGTGGCGGCCCTGGCCAGACGCGGTCCGGGGGTGCTGGCCTCGCCCGAGCGGATCGCCCGGTTCATCGCCGAGTCCGAGGACATCGATGTGCAGATGGACGAGCCGGACGATCTGGAGGCGGCGGAGACGCTCTTCAGCTCCGTCACACCTCTCTGGGCGTGCCTGGGGATCGTGGACAAGACCGAGGTGCTCACCCCGCTGGGCCGCTGGGGGCTGCCGAGGGCGCTGGAGCGGGCCTGGTCGGAGGACTGACGCGGGGCACGGCCGAACGCACCGCCGGTGTCCTCACCTGCGGTGTGGTCGCGAGGGTGTCCGTCTCGGCCGTCCCCGGCTGAACGCGGACACCTCTCGGCCTGCTTCCACGGCCACCCGGACGATCGTCTAGGCGGTGGGGCCCTGCTTCCTCAGCTCCGCCTCCGAGGGGACCTCGATCTTGGAGATCTGCCTCTTCATCGACTTCACGAGCATGAACAGCGCGAACCCCAGCGCCGCGACGACGAGGAACCCCAGGAGGCCCGGGCTGACGTCACCTGTGGTGAAGGTGTCAAGTGCAATCACACCTCAAGTGTGCCACCGCCACCCCATGGTCGTGTCAGTGGCAGGCGGGCGACACCTCTTCGGCGTGGATGCCGATGAACAGGTCGTCCTCGGGAAGCCCGGTGTCCACGAGGGAACGGGCCAGATGGTAGTCCTCGGTCGGCCAGATCTCGTGCTGCAGCTCACGCGGGCAGACGAACCAGAAACCGTCGGGGTCGACCTGGGTGGCGTGGGCGAGCAGCGCCTCGTCACGGACCTCGAAGTAGTCGCCGCAGGGGACGCGGGTGGTCACCGGCCACTTCTGCGGGCGGTCCTCCCAGCGTGAGATCCAGTCGGCGTAGGGGGAGCCCATGCCGCGGGAGTTCATCGCCTCGTGCAGCGCCTCGAACTTCTCCTTGGTGAAGCCCATCTGGTAGTAGAGCTTGAGCGGCTGCCAGGGCTCGCCGGCCTCAGGATAGCGGTCGGGGTCACCCGCGGCCTCGAAGGCCTCCACCGAGACACGGTTGGTCATGATGTGGTCCGGGTGCGGGTAGCCGCCGTCGTCGTCGTAGGTGAGGATGACGTGCGGCCGGAACTCGCGTACGGCGGCCACCAGCGGCGCCGAGGCGATCTCGATCGGCTGGAGGGCGAAGCAGCCTTCGGGCAGCGGCTCGCTCTCGTCCTCGGGCAGGCCCGAGTCGACGAACCCCATGAAGCGCTGCTGTACGCCGAGGATCTCCCTCGCGCGCTCCATCTCCAGACGCCGGACCTCGCCGATGTTCTCCAGGATCTCGGGGCGGTCCATCTTGGGGTTCAGGATCGAGCCGCGTTCGCCTCCGGTGAGGGTACAGACGAGCACCTCCACACCTTCCGCGACGTAGCGCGCCATCGTGGCGGCGCCCTTGCTCGACTCGTCGTCAGGGTGCGCGTGAACGGCCATCAGCCGCAGCGGTGCACTCACGTGATCGAGGTCTCCTCTGTATTAGGTCGCGCTGAAATCCTTGCTCGCCCCGGGGAGGTGCGGCTTGGCCGTACCGTCCCGGGGCTCGCTCCGATGCCGCGCCGCTCCCCGGGTTGGCCTGGGTCGCTCCAGGGAGAGGTTAGTTTCTCTTATGGCGGTCGCGAGGGCGAGGCCCCCGCACGAGACAATTGTCTCGGATAACGCCGAGGTAGTGCAGGGAGATTCCGTCATGGCCACCAGCGAGGCCGAGAAGGGCCGGAAGGACGGTCCGATCCTCGGCGTCCCGGACGACTTCCCCGACCGCCCGGAGCGCAGGGGGCGCTTCGTCGTCCACATCGTGATCGCGATCCTGTGCGCCGTGTGCGCAGGGGGCTGGGGTTACGTGATGTGGGCGTCCAAGGGGGAGACCGAGGTGATCAACCAGGTCATCGCTTTTGATCCCGGCCGCGGCGATTCTATGCAGATCACCTTCGAGGTGGTCAAGCCGTCTGATCGCGCCGCCCTCTGCCGGCTGCGGGCGATGGACGTCTCCCACGTGGAAGTCGGGAGTCGGGAGGTCACTATTCCGGCTGGTGAGGGATATGTCCGCCTTACTGAGCGGCTAGAGACCAGTGCCCAGGCCACTTCGGGCGACGTCCACTACTGCTATCTCGTATAGTGAGATATTTGGGGAAGCGTTCGAGCCGTTAACTTGTTAGCCTTTCGAAATTCGAACGTCAGCTACCCAAGTACGAAGCCCCCATAGAGGAACCAAGGAGAACCCGTGGCCGACTCCCACAACGAGAGCGTCACCTGGCTCACTCAGGAGGCGTACGACCGCCTGAAGGCGGAGTTCGAATACCTCTCGGGGCCGGGGCGCGTCGACATCGCCAAGAAGATCGAGGACGCCCGCGAAGAGGGTGACCTGAAGGAGAACGGCGGCTACCACGCCGCCAAGGACGAGCAGGGCAAGATGGAGGCCCGCATCTTCCACCTCCACCAGATCATCGACAACGCCAAGGTGGGTGAGGCGCCACGCACCGAGGGCGTGGTCGGTCCCGGCATGACCGTCACCGTCCGCTTCGAGGGGGACGACGAAGAGGTCGCCTTCCTGCTGGCCTCCCGCGAGGAGAGCGGCGCCCCGATCGACGTCTACTCGCCCAAGTCACCGCTCGGTGCGGCGATCAACGGTAAGAAGATCGGGGAAAAGGCGACGTACACGATGCCCAACGGCCGCTCCAACACGGTCGAGATCCTTGAGGCCGTGCCGTACATCGGTAACTGACCTCTCCTTACGAACCAACCGATCCGCCGGGCTCTCATCCCGGCGGATCGCCGTGTTCGTGGGCCTGTTGGCTATGGCGCCTTCTGGGGCGTGTTGTCCAGCTTGCGACTGTGTCGTGGTTAACAGAGTGTTTTGGCGGGTTCGCGTGCATTGCGGAGCGGCGTACGGCACTCTCTTAGGGCTGGACTCGAACAGGTGGAAGGGGGGATCTCATGCTGGATCGGCAGACGCGTGTCTCCGGTCTGATTCATGAGGCCCGGCAGGATCTCGCCTACCGCCCGCGCATCCGCTACGGCCGGCGGCTCCGGCAGGCGTTCCCCGCCATCGTGCTGCTCCTGGTGGCGGTGCTGGCCACGGGAGTGGTGGTGGTCACCCAATTGCCGGAGCGGTCCGCGGAGACGGTCGCCCTGCGCAGGCCCGTCGCCAGGCAGGGCATCCAGAGCGACGTGGCCGCGGCCGGGCCCACGCACACCCCGCCGCAGCCGGTGGCCCCGCTGACCTCGACCCACCAGCCGCACCTCTTCGTCGTCGCCGCCAAGCCGCTGAGCTCGGCCGTGGTCGCGAAGGTCGCACAGGTCGCCGGGGTGCGGGCGGTGGAACGTGCCGACGCCGCGGAGGTGGGCATGGACGGCAAGCGGGTGCAGACCCTGGGGGTCAACCCCTCGACGTTCCGCGCCTACACTCCCAAGCCGACCGCGCGTTCCGACCGGCTCTGGCGCAACGTCTCCGCCGGCGAGATCGCCGTCTCCTTCGTCCTCGGCAACGACGGGGGCATGCCGCTGGGCAAGTCCGTCACCACGGCCGGGCAGGTGCTGCGCGTGGGCGCCTACGCGACGATGGGCATGGGCGCCATCGACGCCGTGGTCTCCCGGCAGACCGCACGTGCGCTGGGCATCCCCGAGAACAACGCACTGGTGGTGAGCGCTCCGAAGGTCGATTCGGCCAAGCTGCGCCGCGCCCTGCTGCGGATCCTGCCCCGGCGCAGCCAGATCGCCACGATCAACCCGGTGCTGTCGACGCCTCGGCGCACGACCTGGGCGGCGGGCTCCTTCATGACCGCTCCCCAGATCAAGGTCGCCCTCACCGCGGCGGTCAGCAAGCTCGGCCGCCCCTACGTGTGGGGTGCGGAGGGGCCGGACACCTTCGACTGCTCCGGCCTGGTCCAGTGGGCCTACGCCCAGGCGGGGATCAAGGTTCCTCGCGTGACGCACCAGCAGTTCGTCTCGGGCCCGCAGATCCCGCTCTCTCAGGCCCAGCCCGGTGACCTGCTGTTCTGGCGGTACGACCCGACCAACCCCAGCTATGTCTCCCATGTGGCGATCTACTGGGGCAACGGCAAGATGCTGCAGGCGCCCAGGACCGGGGACGTGGTCAAGTTCAGTCCCGTCAGCACCCGCAACCTCGCCGGTGTCGTGCGGATCAGTCCGGCCGTGGCGGCCCGGGTCCGCTGACGTTCCAGGACCGGGGAAGGGAAGAAACCCGGGCGGTCCGGGGCCGGGATGAGGCGCGGGCGGTCGGCGGTCCGGAGCCGGGGTGCGGGCGGTCGAGGGTGCGGGCGGTCGGCGGTCCCGGTCCGGGAGGCTCAGGGGCGCAGGCCCGCCTCCAGGAGGCCGAGGGCCTCGTCCGTGACGTCGGCCAGGCGTCTGGCGCCGTCGGCTTCCGCCCAGGCGAACACGGCGGCGAGCAGCACGCCCGCCACGGCTCCGGCGGTCGCGCGGCTCAGCGGGTCGGTGGTGTCGCGCCCGAGGCGTTCGGCGATGCCCTCGGCGAGCATGCCGATCGTGGTCGTCATGCTGTCCACGGCTCTGGCGCGTAGCGCGGTGTGCTTGAGCTGCAGCCGGGTGCGGGTCAGGACCTGCGACTCCTCGTCCTCGGGGAATCCCTCCAAGACCGCGCTCACGGTGGCGCGGACCGCGGCGACCGGGGTCAGGTCCGCCGGTTGCGCGGCCAGCGCCGCCGCCAGGGCGGGGTCGTAGGCGTCCTGGACGGCGACGTCCTCCTTGGTGGGGAAGTAGCGGAAGAAGGTGCTGGGGGAGATCTCCGCGGCCTCGGCGATCTGCTCGACCGTCGTGGCTTCGTACCCCTGCTCGGCGAACAGCCGCAGGGCGTGTTCCTGGATCGTCCGCCGGGTCTTGGCCTTCTTGCGTTCGCGCAGTCCCTCAGCGCGCGGAGATGAGCTCATGGGCCGATTCTGGTGGTTCTCCCACGCACGGGAAAATCACCACGGCGCCGTCCATATTCCGGTTGTCCCCCTCCTCGCCCTGGTTCGCCGACGAGAGCGATGTAATCTTGATTACATGGAAAACGACGAAGCAGCGAAGAAGCTCCGGGGCTGGTTCTCCGGCCGGCTGCCCGCGGAGTGGTTCGAGGGGCAGCCGGAGATCGTGCTGGATCGCGAGGAGATCGCGGTGATCGGCAGGCTCCAGGCGCCCGCGCTCGCCGCCGACGTCTCCGAGGTGGAACGGGCCGCCGCCGTGGAGGGCGGGGTGGAGCGTTTCCGTGAGGAGACCAGGGAGCGTCGCATCGAGATCGCGCTGGAGGCGGAGCACCGCTTCCGCCGGAAGGTCTCCTGGGGGGTCGCGGTCGGCGACGAGACGGTGATGTTCACCACACTGTCCGTGCCGGTCATGACCCGGCTCCGCCAGTCGGAGCGGCGGGTGCTCGACACTCTCGTGGCCGCCGGAGTGGCCCGCAGCCGGAGCGACGCACTGGCCTGGTGCGTCCGTCTGGTGGGCCGGCACACCGACACCTGGCTGGCCGATCTGCGGGACGCGCTGCAGCACGTCGACCGCGTGCGAGCCTCGGGCCCGGACGTGAACCCCTGAGGCTGGGCAGGGGAAACAGCCAGAAATTGGTCTGAACCTCTTCAATGATTGGTTTAGACCTGTGTGAATGGCCTATACCACTGCCGAAAGGGCTTTCTTTAACTCCTCTTCTTCTGGGTAGGGGCTTCAGAACGTCATGTCCTCTGCCAGCTCACATGCCCGACGGCGGGAGCGAAGCGAGGGTGTCGCGACGTCAGGCCGCAACGCATTCACTGGTCTAAGCCAATTGGATTGAATGCGGTTTTTCAGTCAATGATGTTTTGGCCCTGAGAAGTGTAAGGAGCCCAGCAGTGTCCGTTATCGCAGACGTAACCGCTCTCAGCCCGACCAGCCACGCGGAGCTCGACGCATGGGTCAAGGAGATCGCCGATCTGACCCAGCCCGACCGGATCGAATGGTGTGACGGTTCGGAGGCCGAATGGACGCGCCTGACGAACCTGCTGGTGGAGCAGGGAACGTTCAAGCGCCTGGCCAAACGTCAGAACAGCTTCTACGCCGCCTCGGACCCGAGCGACGTCGCACGCGTCGAGGACCGGACCTACATCTGCTCCGAGCGGGAGCAGGACGCCGGGCCGACCAACAACTGGATCGCCCCCGCCGAGATGCGCCGTACCTTCGGCAAGATCTTCAAGGGCAGCATGCGCGGTCGCACCATGTACGTCGTGCCGTTCTGCATGGGCCCGCTGGGCGGCGACATCTCCCAGCTCGGCGTGGAGATCACCGACTCGCCGTACGTGGTCGTCTCCATGCGGATCATGACGCGCATGGGTGAGGCGGCGCTCCGGCTCATCGAGGAGCGCCGTGACTACGTGAAGGCCGTCCACTCGGTCGGTGCCCCGCTCGAACCCGGTCAGGACGACGTGCCGTGGCCGTGCAACTCCACCAAGTACATCAGCCACTTCCCCGAGACCCGGGAGATCTGGTCCTACGGGTCGGGCTACGGCGGCAACGCGCTGCTCGGCAAGAAGTGCTACGCGCTGCGCATCGCCAGCACGATGGCCCGCGACGAGGGCTGGCTGGCCGAGCACATGCTCATCCTCAAGCTCACCCCGCCGTCCGGGGAGACCCGCTACGTCGCGGCGGCGTTCCCCAGCGCCTGCGGCAAGACCAACCTGGCCATGCTCCAGCCGACCATCCCGGGCTGGAAGGTCGAGACGGTCGGCGACGACATCGCCTGGATGCGGTTCGGGGCCGACGGCCGCCTGTACGCCATCAACCCCGAAGCCGGCTTCTTCGGCGTGGCGCCCGGCACCGGCGAGACCACCAACGCCAATGCGGTCAAGACGCTCTGGGGCAACAGCATCTTCACCAACGTCGCTCTCACCGACGACGGCGACGTGTGGTGGGAGGGACTCACCGACGAGCCTCCGGCGCACCTGACCGACTGGAAGGGCCGCCCCTGGACCCCGGGCGGAGAGGAACCCGCCGCGCACCCCAACGCCCGTTTCACGGTGCCCGCCGCGCAGTGCCCGACGATCGCCCCCGAGTGGCAGGACCCCAAGGGTGTGCCGATCTCGGCGATCCTGTTCGGTGGACGCCGCGCCACCGCGGTCCCCCTGGTGACCGAGACGCTGAGCTGGCAGCACGGTGTCTTCACCGGAGCCAACATCGCCTCGGAGAAGACCGCCGCGGCCGAGGGCAAGGTCGGCGAGCTGCGCCGCGACCCGTTCGCGATGCTGCCGTTCTGCGGCTACAACATGGGCGACTACTTCGCCCACTGGGTCAAGATCGGTCAGCGCGAGAACGTCCGGCTGCCGCGCATCTACTACGTGAACTGGTTCCGCAAGAACGCCGAGGGTACGTTCATCTGGCCCGGCTTCGGCGAGAACAGCCGCGTCCTCAAGTGGATCGTCGATCGTCTCAACGGCAGGGCGGAGGCGGTGCGGACCCCGATCGGCCTGCTCCCCGCCGAACTCCACACCGAGGGACTCGACATCTCCGCCGACGACCTGCGGACGCTGCTGAGCGTGGACAAGGAGGTCTGGAAGGAGGAGGCGTCGCTGATCCCGGCCTTCTTCGAGACCTTCGGCGACCACCTTCCCAAGGAACTCTGGGACGAGTACGAGGCGCTGGTCGAGCGTCTGAACTAAAGACGGTCCGGGCGAAACCTTCGTGCTGCCCCGTGCGTCTACATGACAACGGGGCACACGCCCCGCTTTTCTCCCGGAGGCGGACATGGAAGTCGTACTGTTCGTCGTGGCCGTTGTTCTCGTCTTCACCGTCAACGCCACGGCCACGGGAGTCCGCAGCGAGCAGCGCCGGGTCCGCTCGGCCGTGGCCGGCCGTCGCGGAGGCGGGCTGAGCCCCTACGAGCTCGCCTACCTGTCCGGTGGCCCGCTGCGGACGGTCAACACCGCCCTCGGCATACTCGCCAGGGGCGGGGGCGTCCGGGTGTCGCGGGGCGGCCAGGTCAGCCTCGTACGCGGCGCCCCGTCGTCTCCCGAGCCGATCGAGCAGGCCGTTCTCGACGCGCTCCACGCCCGGGGCGGTCCGTGCTCGGCCGGGGAGCTCCGCCGTACGGTGGCCGACGGCCCGGCCATGAGCGGTCTGCGGCACCGCCTGACGGACCTGGGCCTGCTGGTGCCCGACGGCGCGCTCGCCAGGGCCAAGTCGCTGCTGAACCGGCTGCTGGTCCTCACCGTGATCGCCGTCGTCTTCCTGGTCGGCTTCGTCCTGCCCGCTGCCGACTCCGAGTTCCTCGGCATGGTGACGGTGCTGGCCGCGATCGTCGCGGCGGCCAACGGCCTGTTCAGCTACTTCGGGCAGCGGCGCGCGCTGCGCGGGGTCCTCACCAAGGCGGGCTACGACGTGCTCGACTCCGCCCGTAAGACCCATGTGCGCGGCGCCCGCCCACTGGCTCCGGATCTGGCCTTCGCGGTCGGCGTCCCGGTCGCCCTGTACGGTCTGGGCGAGCTCGGCGACCCGGGCTTGGAGGAGGAGCTGAAGCACACCTCCTCGCAGAGCTCCACGAGCTGTGCCGCCGGCTCCTGCGGGGGCGGCTCCTCCGGTTCGGGCGACTCCTCCTCCTCCTTCGGCGGCGGCGGCGATTTCGGCTCCGGAGGCTGGGGCGGCGGCGACTCGGGCGGCGGTGACTCGGGCGGCGGGTCGAGCTGCGGTGGCGGGTCGAGCTGCGGCGGGGGCGGATGCGGTGGCGGGGGCGGCTGAGCGGTCCGTGGCCGGGGAAACCGTGATCGGGAAGCCATGGTCGGGGAAGTCGTGATCGAGGAGGCCGTGACGGTGTCCGAGCGGTTCCCGGCGGTGGGTGTGGTGGCCCGGAGAGCCGTGACGGTGCCCGAGCGGCCCGTGCCGGTGATCGGAAAGGGAGCGTGAGGATGTCCGGATCCGTGTCGCTGGGCGTGGGGATCGGCTGGCGCCCGGAGATCGACCTGACGGTGGAACGCCTGCCCGGCGTCGACTTCGTCGAGGTCGTCGCCGAGAACGTGCACCCCGACCGGCTCCCGGAGTCGCTGCGGGTGCTCCGATCCCGGGGCGTGCCGGTGATCCCGCACGGTGTCGGGCTGGGCGTGGGCGGCGCCGAGCCGCCGGACTCCGCCAGGCTGGCGCACCTGGCGGCCTGCGCGCGGGCACTGGACGCGCCGCTGGTCAGCGAGCATCTGGCCTTCGTGCGGGCGGGCGACATGGAGGCCGGGCACCTCCTCCCGGTCCCGCGCACCAGGGCCGCGCTGTCGGTGATCGCCGAGAACGTACGGCGGGCACAGGAGGCGCTTCCCGTCCCCCTCGCCCTGGAGAACGTGGCGGCCCTGTTCGGCTGGCCGGAGGACGAGATGACCGAGGCGCGGTTCCTCGGCGAGCTGGTGGAGATGACCGGGGTCAAGCTCCTGGTCGACGTGGCCAACCTCTACACCAACCAGGTCAACCTGGGCCTGTCGGCCACCGCCGCGCTGGACGGCCTGCCGCTGTCCGAGCTCGCCTACGTGCACGTCGCCGGTGGACACTCCCTGCACGGCGTCTGGCACGACACCCACACCGCCCACGTCCCCGACGCGGTGCTGGACATCCTGTCCGAGCTCTGCGCCCGGGTCGACCCGCCCGGCGTGCTGCTCGAATGGGACGACGACTATCCCAGCGACGCGGAGCTCGGCGCGGAACTCGGCCGGATCCGCGGCGCGATGGCCCGTGTCTGAGCGCCACGTTCCGCCCGAGCGGAGCCAGGACGGGACCGGGCCCGGCGAAGGCGCCCGGGAGGCGCTGGCCGATGCCCAGGCGGGGCTGCTGGCCGCCCTGGTCGCCGGAGGCGAGGCGCCGCCCGGGTTCGACGCGGAACGGCTGCGGATCCAGGCCGCCAGCCTGATCTCCAAGCGGCGCGGGACGGTGGCCCGGCTCCGGCCGGATCTGGTCGCGCTGCTCGGCGGCGACTTCGCCCGGGAGTTCGAGGAGTACGCGCGGGGCCGTCCCAAGCCGTCCGGTGGATCACGCGCCGACGCCCGCGACTTCGCCGACCGGCTCCGGGAGGCGGGCCGCCTGCAACCGGAGCCGGCGCCGGCGCCGCCCGCCGTGCCCCGTCGGTGGTCCCGGTTCCCGAAGGTCCTGAGATCTCTCGCGGGCGCCGTCCGTCCCACCGGTACCGGGAGTTCCGATGGGTTCCGGGAGTGAGCCGTCTGGCAGACTCCCGGGTTGGCAACCGGGACTTCGGAGGTTGACATGATGCCTGTTCTGATCGCCGTGGTCGCCCTCGTCATGCTGGGGGTGGCGAGCCTGACCGTGCTGAGGGTGCTGAGGTTCGCGGAGAGACCGGCGAAGCGTTCCCTCAGTGCCCAGAGGCGTTCCCTCGATGCCCGCAAGAAGAAGCGCACTTCGCGATCGGTGACAGGCCACGGCTATGACGGCGGCGGTTACAGCGGTGGCGGTTACGACGGCGGCGACGGTGGCGGTTGCGGCGGCGGTGGCGACGGCGGCGGTGGCGGTGAGTGAGGCCTGTCCCGTGCGGGCCTCCGCCGGCCCCCCGGGCGCGCCGACCTCGCTGGGTTCGACCCCCGGACGGTGCGGTCGCCCGCTTTCCGCGCGCCCTGTGCCGCTTCGGGGCCGAGGACGGGGTGCGGACAACGGGGCCGGCCGTCCGGGTGGCGCGGACAGAGCTGGCGTTAGGGACGTTTTAGCAGGCTGTGCCGGGGATACCCTCTCTGAGGTGGGGGGACTGCGTTGTCTTGATGGGTCGTATCTGACCGTTACGCCGGTGGCGTGCTGTGACAGCGTCGGCCTGCCGTACGAGGTCACGCTCGAACTCCACCGTGACGGCACGCTCTACGGAACGGTCGGGGAGCGGTGCGGCTGGCTCCTCGTCCGGCTCGCCCGGGGTGTCGCCAGGGCCCGCGCCGACCACGGCGCGCGGTGGTCCGACCCCGACGACCGGTTTCCCGACGAGGAAGAACTGTTCGCCTTTCGTTATCGGACCAGGAACGGGGTCGTCAGCGGGGGCGAACTCCGATGTCAACTGCGTACCATCCCGATCTGGACCCCCGCCCGGCGCGGAGCCGCAGGCGAGTGGCGGCTGACCAGAAGGGCTTTCGTGGAGGCCTGGGGAGGCGGCGGTGGAGTGGGCCTGCGGGCCGTTCTCACCTCGGCTGAGCTGGCGGCTTTCGTGGAGGCGCTCATCACCGAGGCGGAGGAGTGCCTGGCGCCGGAGAAGTCAGGCAACTCAACCAGAACCCGATAGACGGGGCGGAGAGGTCCTCAGTGCGGCGATAATTGCCTGTCAGCGCCCTTCGACGGTGGGCGTTGGGGGGAGGGACTCCAATGGGCGTGCGCGATCTCGTCTACCGGCTGTACGAGCGACGGCTGGAGACGAAGCTGTCCCGTCAGAAGGAGATGGCTCCCAGGCACGTCGGCGTCATCGTGGACGGCAACCGGCGCTGGGCGCGCTCGATGGGTCTCGACGACGTCAGCCGGGGGCATCGCAAGGGCGCGGACAAGATCTTCGAGCTCCTGGGCTGGTGCCGCGAGGCGGGCGTCGAGGTCGTCACCGTATGGCTGCTGTCCAACGACAACATCAACCGGCCCAAGGACGAGCTGGACCTCCTGGTGAAGATCATTGAGGACCTGGTCCAGGAGCTCGTCGCCGACGGATGGCACATCAGGCCCATGGGCGCGCTTGATCTTCTGCCCGATCACACGGCTCATGTCCTGAAAAATGCAAAAGAAGCAACATCACACCGTCCGGGTTTGATTGTGAACGTTGCTGTTGGGTATGGAGGAAGGCGTGAGATCGCTGATGCGGTGCGCTCCCTTCTCCAGGAGCACGCCAGCAAGGGCGCGAGCATCGAAGACCTGGTCGAGGTCCTCGATGTGGAGCACATCGCGGAGCATCTCTACACGCGCGGCCAGCCCGACCCGGATCTCGTCATCCGGACCTCGGGAGAGCAGCGTCTCTCCGGATTCCTGCTCTGGCAGAGCGCCCACTCCGAGTTCTACTTCTGCGAGGCCTACTGGCCTGACTTCCGCAGGGTCGACTTCTTGCGGGCTCTCCGTTCGTACGCCGCGCGGCACCGACGGTACGGAAACTGAAACACCACATGAACACCCCCTTTGGGACAGGCATGTCCCTTTGGAAGCTGGGTATTCAGGACGTACCGTAACAAGTAGGCGGACACAGCCCGCCTACTCCGGAGAGGGCCCGCCTTTGCGTCATCACTGCCAAGGAGGGCCGGGCACCGGTATCTCCTCGGCAGGTCGCGAGTGGGGGGTCCGAGCCCGGTCCGCATCCCAGCTCATGGCAGGGCGCCCCCCATGGCGCCCGGGGGAGAACGCGTGGCAAACCCTTCGTCCTCACCCACGTCGCCGGTCACCAGCCGGCGTACGTACGTCCTGGACACCTCGGTACTGCTGGCGGATCCAGCGGCGATGAGCCGCTTCGCCGAGCACGAGGTCGTCCTCCCGATCGTCGTCATCACCGAGTTGGAGGGCAAACGCCATCATCCAGAGCTCGGATACTTCGCGCGCAAGGCGCTGAGGTACCTCGACGACCTGCGGGTGACACACGGGCGCCTGGACGAGCCCATGCCGATAGGCGAGGGCAGCCTACGGGTCGAACTCAACCACAGTGACCCATCGATCCTGCCCGTCGGCTTCCGGCTCGGCGACAACGACACCCGCATCCTCACCGTGGCGCGGACCCTCGCGGCGGAGGGGCGCGACGTGGTGCTGGTCTCCAAGGACCTGCCGCTGCGTGTCAAGGCCGCCTCCATCGGTCTCGCCGCGGAGGAATACCGCGCCGAGCTGGTGGTCGAGTCCGGCTGGACCGGCATGGCCGAACTCCAGGTGACCGACGAAGACGTCGAGACGCTCTTCGAGCACGGCACCGCCGACCTGGCCGACGCCCGTGACCTGCCCACCCACACGGGCCTGCGGCTGCTGTCCAGCCGCGGTTCGGCGCTGGGCCGGGTGCTGCCCGACAAGTCGGTGCGGCTGGTCCGCGGCGACCGGGAGGTGTTCGGCCTGCACGGCCGTTCCGCCGAACAGCGCATCGCGCTCGACCTCCTGATGGACCCCGAGGTCGGCATCGTGTCGATGGGCGGCCGGGCGGGCACCGGCAAGTCCGCCCTGGCCCTCTGCGCGGGCCTGGAAGCCGTCCTGGAGCGCCGCCAGCACCGCAAGGTCATCGTCTTCCGCCCGCTGTACGCCGTGGGCGGTCAGGACCTGGGCTACCTGCCCGGTTCCGAGAACGAGAAGATGGGCCCGTGGGCGCAGGCCGTCTACGACACCCTGGGCGCGGTCACCACGCCCGAGGTGATCGAGGAGGTCATGGACAGGGGCATGCTGGAGGTCCTCCCGCTCACCCACATCCGCGGCCGATCCCTGCACGACGCCTTCGTGATCGTGGACGAGGCGCAGTCGCTGGAGCGGGGCGTGCTCCTGACGGTGCTGAGCCGGATCGGGGCCAACTCCCGGGTCGTGCTCACCCACGACGTCGCCCAGCGCGACAACCTCCGGGTCGGCAGGCACGACGGGGTGGTGGCCGTGGTGGAGAAGCTCAAGGGCCACCCGCTGTTCGCGCACGTCACCCTGACCCGCTCGGAGCGCTCGCCGATCGCCGCCCTGGTCACCGAGATGCTGGAGGACGTCACGATCTGACCTCCCCTCCGGTCTGGAAGCCGGAAGGTCGGCCCGTGCCTCGATAGCCGCCGGAATCTGTCCCCGTCAGGGCCGCTGACGGGGACAGACCTCGGGAAGAAGCCTCACGGGGGGAGCCGGACACCTTCGGCCGCGAGGTCGCGGAACTCGAAGCAGGTGTGCTCCCCGAGCGACTTCGGAGGGCCCGGGAACAGCCGGGTGACCTCGACGCTCCAGATGCTCCCCTGCTTGTTCTGCCTGATGGTGCAGGTGATCTGGGCGAGTCCCTGCCGGCTGAGCTCGTTCGCGCCCGTGATGAGCACGTTCAGCCGGTACCCCAGACTGTCACCGGGCTCGTTGCGCTGGAGGACGTCCGAGTATCGGGTGGTCTCGGTGTCGTAATGGCTGAAGGAGTTGAGCGCGCTGCTCAGCTCCGGTTCCGGCGGCACCTTCCCGGCCCGGAACAGGGTGGCGACGATGTTCTTGGCGGAGTCGGAGGCCACCGGGATGCTGACGGGCTTCAGCCGGCCGTCGTGGAGCAGGTAGACCGTCACCCACGTGGGACTGTAGCTGATCACCGGTGGACGGCCCTCGTCCTGGACGCCGGTGGGGGCGATCCCGCACCCGGACAGGGTCAGGGCGGCCGTGAGCAGGCACATGAGCCGTCTGCCGAAGCCGGCCGCGGCCCTGCGGTGCGGCCTCATGCCGAGGGCAACCGAACCGTGAAGAGCGTGCCCGGGCTCTGCGGGCGCACCGAGATGCCGCCGCCGTGCAGGCGGGCGTTCGCCCGTGCGATGGAGAGGCCGAGGCCGCTTCCGTCGCCGCGGGCGCCGGCCTTGTAGAAGCGGTTGAACACATGGGGCAGGTCCTTCGGCGGGATGCCCTTGCCGTGGTCGCGCACCTTCACCTCCATGCCGGTCGGGGTGCTGTGGACGGTCACCACGACGGGGGGTTCGCCGTGGCGCAGGGCGTTGCCCACCAGGTTCGCCAGGATCACGTCGAAGCGCAGCGGGTCGACGGAGAAGGCCAGCCCCTGCGGCACGTTCACCTGCACCTGCTCCGTCCAGCCGCGCAGCTCCAGGCAGTCCTGGATCGCGTCGGCGACGTTCACCGTGTCCACGTGCAGCGTGGCGGTGCCCGAGTCGAACCGGCTCGCCTCGATGAGCTGCTCCACCAGGGTCCGCAACCGTTTGATCTCCCGCAGCACCAGCCGTACGGCCGTCGCCGGCTCCGGGGGCAGCCGGTCGGCCTCTTCGGAGAGCATGTCGGTCACCGCGGTCATCGCGGTCAGCGGGGTCCTGAGCTCGTGCGAGACGTCGGCGACGAACCGGCGGGACATCGCCTCCAGCGAGCGCAGTTCGGCCACGCTCCGCTCCAGGGCGGCCGCGGTGTCGTTGAACGTGGCGGTGAGCTCGGCCAGTTCGTCCTGGCCGCGCACCGGCAGGCGGGTGTCCAGGCGGCCGGCACCGAGCGCCCGGGCCGCCGAACCGAGTCGCCGGACGGGCAGCAGCACCCGCTGGGCCGACACCAGGGCGAAGGCGAGCGCGATGACCAGCATGATGGCCCCGGCCGCCGCCAGCGGCTGCCGCAGGTCGCTCAGGAGCTGTTCCTCGGCGGCGAGGGGGACGAACACGAAGACGGTCATCCCGGTGGGCTGGGCTGTGTGGATGGGCTCTATCCGCCATACGGGGGTACCGATGATCAGCCACATCCTCCCGTCGATCGTCTGCCGCTTGGTCACCATCCGCCGGGTGGCGCCGGAGTCGAGGTCGGCGGGGACGTCGCTCATGCTGAACTCGCCGTCGGGGTAGATGTAGGTCTCGTAGCGGACCACCACCCCGCCGTTCCGCAGGCGCAGGCTCTTCTGCAACGTGCTGATCTGCGCGTCGGTCGGCGGGCTGTCTCCCGGCCAGAGCGCGCCGATGGGCACTCTGATCCCTTCCAGGGTGTCGCGCACCTCGCTCACCGCCACCTTCTCCGCGAGGTCGATCACCCGGCGTTTGACGAGCTCGTAGCCGATCCCCGCGACCAGCGCCGAGGCCGTCACCGCGATCAGGGTGAAGGTGATGACCAGACGGCCGCGCAGTCCGGTGTAGGCCCGCTTCACGGAGGGCTGAACCGGTAGCCGAACCCGCGGACGGTATGGATGAAATCGGGTTCGGCGGGCACCGATTCGATCTTGGCGCGGACCCGCTGGACGCAGGCGTCCACCAGCCGGGAGTCGGCGATGTGGGTGTGGTCCCAGACGGCCCGCAGCAGGTATCTGCGGGTGAGGACCTGGCCGGGGTGGCGGACCAACTCGAGCAGGAGCCGCAGCTCGGTGGGGGTCAGGTGGACCTCCCTCCCGGCCAGTGACACCTTGAGCGCTCCCCGGTCGATGACCAGGTCGCCGAAGGTGACGCGGTCGGAGGCGACCGACTCCACCCGGCGCAGGACGGCGCGGATCCGGGCGTCCAGCACGCGCGGCTCGACCGGCTTGATCACGTAGTCGTCCGCTCCCGCCTCCAGCCCCACGACCACGTCGAGGTCGTCGCCCCTGGCGGTGAGCAGTATCACCGGCAGCTGGTCCAGCTTGCGGATGCGGCGGCACACCTCGACCCCGTCGATTCCGGGGAGCATGACGTCCAGGACGACGATCTCGGGTCGGCGGTCCCGGATGTGGGCGAGTGCTTCCTCGCCGGTGTCGTAGGAGGTCACGGAGTGGCCTTGGCGGGACAGTGCCAGCGCGAGTCCGGTCCGGACCGAGGGATCGTCTTCAACGAGGAGGATGCCGGCCACGCGGACATTATTCTGGCAATGTCCGTTAATGCCCACTCCGTCACAAAACTGTGACGTGAGCCGGACAAGAACCGAATAGGGCGATGGAAGCCTGAAGGGGGAGCTCCCCTCGGCACAGGGGCACGCGGGGCGGTCCTCTCATGTCAATGTGATGAAAGTCACATCCATCTCAACAAATATCATGAAAGTCCATGTAACCAGCCAGTAGGCGGTAAAAAACTCGGCGGATGGGCCGGGGAACACCAATCAACTCCTCCGTTCAGGTTGCGGACCACCCCCCTGTCCACGGCAAGCTCATAGGTCGTGAGTTCAGGACCGCCGCACTTGAAGGAGCGCTCAGCTCCCCGCCCCCGCCGTACGGCCAAGCCGCCCAGGGCCAGGAAGCAGGGCTGGCTGACCCCCAAGCGCGCCGTCATCCTCGGCACCACGGCCGTGGTCCTGGTGGGAGGCGGAGGCTTCACCGTCTACACCGCGATCCAGAACGCCGCCGCTCCGCCGACCCAGGCCCTCGGCCTGGACGAGCTGTCGAAGATGCTCGGCGGCGACCCGTTCGGACCCGACCCCGAGGCCGACGTCCTCAAGGCCCATGCGGCCCAGAAGCTCAAGGCCGACAAGCTGGCGGCCCAGCGCGGCAAGCGCAAGGCGCTGGACCCGATCGTGATCCCCAAGGAGGCACCCGGCGGCGGCGGATTCGACCCGCAGGCACTCCCGCCGGGCACCGCCAACCCGACCGGCAACAAGGCCCTGGGCAAGCAGATGCTCGAGGCGCGCGGCTGGAGCGACCAGTGGGGCTGCCTGGAGAAGCTCTGGATGAAGGAGAGCGGCTGGAATGAGCGGGCGATGAACCGCTACAGCGGGGCCTACGGCATCCCCCAGTCGCTCCCCGGGCACAAGATGGCCAGCGCCGGCAATGACTGGCAGGTCAATGCGGCGACCCAGATCGAGTGGGGACTCGGTTACATCAAGGGCCGCTACGGCACGCCATGTGGTGCCTGGGGCCATTCCCAGGCCAAGGGCTGGTACTGAGACGCCAGGACTCGGCAAGTCTGGCGGCCGGCCGACTCCGGGCATCGCACGCTTGGCCGTATGGATGTGAAGGTCAGCGTGGTGGTGCCGGTGCACAACCCCGGTGATACCGCCGACGCGTGTATCCGTTCGGTGCTGGAGCAGTCGATGTCCTCGGAGGAGTACGAGGTCATCTTCGCCGACGACGGGTCGGACGACGGAATCCAGCAGCGCCTCGATTCCGTCGCGGCGGTCCGGCCGAACGTGCGGGTGCTCCATCTGGGCCCGGACGGCTCGCCGGCGCGGGCGCGCAACATCGGTATGGCGATCGCCAAGGGCGAGTACGTGTACCTGATGGAGCAGACGGACCGCCTGGAGCGGGTCGCGCTGGAGCGGATGTACGAGCGGGCGGTGGAGACGGACGCCGACATCCTCATCGGGCGCCTGGTCAGCGACCAGGGGCCGCCCTCGACCGTGTTCGAGGGCAACCGGGAGCGCGCCGACATCTTCAGGGACCGGCTGCTCTCGCTCCTCACACCGCACAAGCTCTACCGCAGGACGTTCCTGAACGCCGAGGCGCTGAGCTTCCCCGACCTCGGCGGGCACCTGGCCGAGCAGGCCTTCGCCATCCGGGCCTACCTGCGGGCCAAGGTCATCGCCATCATGGCCGACCAGGTCTGCTGCCACATCGCCGAGCGGCCCGAACCGTCGGCCAACCCCTACGTCCGGGGCGCCGAGCTACGGGAGCTGCTCGACATCATCGACGTCGAGGTCGCCGCGGGACGCCAGCGCGACCGGATGTACGCGCACTGGTTCCGCACCTCGGTGCTGCGCCGGCTCGGCGGCGGCCGGTTCGTCTCCGCCTCCGCCAAGGAACGGGCGGCCACCTTCACGACCCTGCGGGAGCTTGTCGTCCAGCGCTTCCCGCCGCGCCTCGACCACTACCTCCCCGTTCACCTGCGCGCCCGTGCCGCCCTGCTCCGCGCCGGCCGGCTCGACCAGCTGGTCCTGCTGGCCGAGGCGATGCGCGGCACCCGGCTGCAGGCCGATCTCCGGAACGTCGTCTGGGAGGACGGCACGTTCATCATGGGGCTCACCGTGGAGATCGTGTGCGGCGACGGGTCCCCGACGCGCTTCGTGCCCTACGGCGAGGACGGACTGCTCTGGGAGCCGCCCGTGCCCCTCGACGGGCTCCGCCTCACCCCCGAGCTGGCCGACGTCTCACAGGCCGCCGCACGGGCCCGATTCGAGATCTACGTCAGGCACGAGGACACCGGCCTGGTCTACTTCCTCCCGGTGGCCTGCTCGATGATGCGCTCGCGCCACCGCAACGGGGTCAGACTGCAGGTGACGGGCACGGCCCGGCTGGACGTCGCCTCCGCGGCACTCGGTCGCCCGCTGCCGCCGGGGCTGTGGGAGATCCACGTGCGCATGTACGGCGGAGCCCACCATGTGCGCACCCGGGTGACCGGCTCCCCGCTGAACTGCACCGGCGTGCTGGCCGACTACTCCAAGCGGCTGGTCATCCCCTGGTGGTCCGACCGGGGCGAACTGGGCATCTGCGTGGAGCCCCGCTCGTTCGCCGAGTCGATCGTCCTGGTCTCGGCGGGGACGACGATCACCCGGCAGCGCGAGCACGTCTTCGTCGTCGTTCCCGTGCCGTACGTGCCGCCGAGCGGCGGACCGCCCGCCGAACTGGTGCTCCGCCACACGGTGCGTGCGGACCGCGAGGTCTGCGCGCCCGCCCTGGTCGAGCCGGGCGTACCCGGGCAGCACCCCGGGCGGCTGGTCGCCAAGGTGCCCATCCGGCTGGCGCGGCGTGACGGCGCCCTCTTTCCGGGGGACTGGGTGCCGTTCCTGCGGGTGGACGACAAGGAGGTCGAACTCCGCTTCAAGGCCGGGATGAGCCGCCGCGGCCGGGTGGAGATCCGCAGTTCCGCCTCGGGAACGGCCGAGCCCCGGCACCCGCTGTTCAAGCGCGTCGCACTGCGGATTCCCGGGGCCCGGCGCGCGGTCCGGCTGGTTCGGAGCGCGCAGCAACGCTACCTAAATGCGGGCTAGTGCTCCGGCCTTCAGGCCGGGGGTGAAGGCCCGCGCGAGAGTGCCCGCTGGGGCGCGACCGGGCCTTGGCCTCTCTGGCTTTGCTGCCGTTCCCGCCATTGGTAGGAGGCAAGGACGGCGGAAGGTTGGCCGTTGCGTTCGACGATGGTGGGTTCGCCGAGGTAGTGGGCGGCGTTGGCGCGGTCGCCGATGTGTTCACGGATAGCTCTGATTCCCATACGTTCAGTTACCGAACGAGCGTACGATGCCTACCGTGCAGCTCCGTTACAACTACCGGGTCTACCCGGACGCCGACCAGCGCCACGCGCTGGCCCACGCGTTCGGGTGCGCCCGCGTGGTGTTCAACGACGGGCTGCGCGCACGACAACAAGCCCGCGAGAGCGGCCTGCCGTACGTCTCCGACGCCGAGCTGTCCAAGCGGGTCATCACAGCCGCCAAGAAAACCCCGGGGCGGGCATGGCTGGGCGATGTCTCCGCCGTGGTGCTGCAGCAGGCGCTCGCCGACCTCAACACCGCATACCGCAACTTCTTCGCCTCTCTGTCCGGCAAGCGCAAGAGCCGCAAGATCGCATCACCCCGGTTCCGCTCCCGCAAGGACAACCGGCAGGCGATCCGGTTCACGAAGAACGCTCGATTCGCCGTCACGGCGGGCGGGAAACTGCGCCTGCCGAAGATCGGCGATGTACCGGTCCGTTGGTCGCGCGACCTGCCGTCGGAGCCGTCGTCGGTGACGGTGGTCAAGGACGCGGCAGGCCGGTATTTCGCATCGTTCGTCGTCGAGACCACCGATGAGCCCTTGTCGGAGGTCGCGGACGAGGTCGGCATTGACCTGGGCCTGACGCACTTCGCGGTCACCTCCGACGGCAAGAAGATCGACAACCCGCGCTTCCTGCGGCGGGCGGCCAAGAAGCTCCGCAAGGCGCAGAAGGCGCTGAGCCGCAAGGAGAAAGGTTCGGCGAACCGCAAGAAGGCCAGGATGAAGGTCGCCAGGGCGCACGCCAAGGTGACCGACACGCGCCGGAACTGGGCACACAGGCTCTCCACACGGATCATCCGCGACAACCAAGCGGTGTACGTGGAAGACCTTGCCGTGTCCGGCCTCGGCCGTACAAAACTGGCCAAGAGCGTCCACGACGCGGGCTGGTCGCAGTTCGTGGCCATGCTGGAGTACAAGGCCGCCCGGTACGGGCGGACCTTCGCGAAGATCGACCGTTGGTTTCCGTCGTCGAAGCTGTGCTCGGCGTGCGAGACCATCGCCACCTCGATGCCGCTGAACGTCCGGTCGTGGATCTGCCGGTGTGGGGCTGCCCACGACCGGGACGTGAACGCGGCGATCAACGTGCTGGCCGAAGGACGACGAATCGTCGCCGCTGGACGGAAACCTGCCGCTGAGACGCCGCGGGAGGCGGAGACGTTAAACGCCCGTGGAGGCGACGTAAGGCCACCGCTCGCGGTGGCAGACGCCGATGAAGGAGGAACCCACCGGAGCGCCGCGTGTCGCGGCGTGGAAGGAATCCCCGGCCTTCAGGCCGGGGAGGACGTCAACTGCCGAGCTGACGCCCTGCGGTACACGTACCGGTCGGCTCCGTCCGGGACCCCGAGGAGCTCGGGCACCCGATGACCGAAGGGACATACCGATCCGGCGTGATCTCATTCAGGCTGTGCAACCAGACTGACCCGATTTGAGGGCATCCCACCATGTTGGCGAGAGGGAGGATTATCCCCTCATGGGGATTTTGTAGATGAATCGCGTGCTGCTGGGCCGACTGCTGCCGGGCGTCGAACCGGGGGCGGGCCGGACGGCGACTCGAATCCGCCCGTCAGCGTGGGGCGCTTCGGGAGGATCCCGTCGCCCGAGGAACGGCCCGTCAAGCGGCGGCGCAGCCAGGGGGCGAGGTACGTCGCGGTCCAGCGCAGGTCGGCGAGCGGTGCCGCTCTGGTCGCGGGCGGACCGCAGGGGGGCGCGGGAGGGGCGGCGCGGCCGAGCGCGGCCAGTACCTGGTCGGCGGCCCGGCGGTGGCCCAGAGAGTTGAGGTGCAGGCGATCGGCGCTCCACAGCGCGTGGTCGTCGAACGCCCGGTCGCCGAACAGGTCAGCCAGGTAGGCCCCGCGCCGCTCGGCCACCTGCGTGACCATGTCGTTCATCGCGACGATGCGGGGCCGCAGCAGCCGGGGCAGCGGAAGCCTGACGCTCATGTCGGGGAAGCGGAAGAGCAGCACGTCGGCGCCCGACGCGCGCAGACGGGCGATCGCCCGGTCGAAGCGGTCGTGTATCGCGGTCACGTCGAAGCCGCGCCACAGCGCGTCGTTGCCGCCCGCGGCGATGCTGACGAGTGAGGGGCCCATCGTGAGCGCCGTCTCGACCTGCCGGGTGACGACGTCGTCGAACCTGCGCCCCCGAACGGCCAGGTTCGCGTAACCGAAGCCCGATGAGCCGAGCTCCGCCGCCACGAGGTCCGCCCAACCGCGGAACGTGCCGTCGGGAAGCGGGTCCCCGACCCCTTCGGTGAAGCTGTCGCCGAGCGCGACGAAGCCCGTCACGGGGTCCACCACAGGTCGCGCCGAGGTGGGCGACCAGTCGCTGGTAGACCGGTGCGCCGTCGGGGACCTCCAGCGCCTGGCCGTTCGAGAATGTCCATGCGGCTCACCCTAGGAACGAGAGCGGCCCTGTCACAGGGCCAGGAACGATCGAACCGATTGGGCCACTCTAGACTTGCCCTCGTGCACGTGAGCTTGGAGGGACGCACCGACCTGGCGGGCCAGATCTACCAGCAGATCCGCGCCGCCGTGCTCGACGGACGGCTACGGCACGGTGAGCCGCTGCCCGCCACCCGCGAGCTGGCCCGGGATCTCCTGGTCTCGCGCAACACCGTGAGCACCGCCTACGACCGGCTGGCCGCCGAGGGCTTCGTCGAGGGCCGGATCGGTGTCGGCACCTTCGTCCACGCCGAGGCCCTGCCGCCCGCGAGTCTCCGGATGGACCACGGCAGGCTTCGGCCGCGCGCCGTCTGGCAGGGGATCCCCATACCGGGCGGGCTGGACCGGCAGCCCCGGTACGACTTCCGACCCGGCCTGCCCGACGTCCGGATGTTCCCCTACGAGGCGTGGCGCCGGCTGGTGTCCCGCGAGTTGCGCAGCTCGGCCGTGGGCAGCGGCATGTACGGCGACCCGCTCGGCCACGCCGGGCTGCGCGCGGCCATCGCCAGGCACGTGGGCGTCTCCCGCGCGGTGCGCGCCGATCCCGACACCGTCGTCGTCACCTCGGGCGCGCAGCAGGCGCTCGACCTGATCGGCCGGGTGCTGCTCGAACCCGGTGACCGGGTGGCCGTCGAGGATCCTGGCTACCCGCCGCCGAGGTGGTTGTTCGAGTCGATGGGCCTGCGGGTCACGCCGGTGCCGGTCGACGCCGAGGGCCTGGTGGTGGACGCGCTGCCCGCCGACGCCCGCGCGGTCTACGTGACCCCCTCCCACCAGTTCCCGCTGGGCATGCCGATGTCGCTGGCCCGCAGGATGGCGCTGCTCGCCTGGGCCGAGGAACGCGGCGCCGCCGTGATCGAGGACGACTACGACAGCGAGTTCAGATACGGCGGGCGGCCCATCGAGCCGCTGCAGAACCTGGACAGGTCCGGCCGGGTGCTCTACGTCGGCTCATTCTCCAAAGTCATGCTGCCGACGTTGCGGCTCGGCTTCCTCGTCGCGCCGCCCGCGCTGCTACCCGCCCTGGGCGCGGCCAAGTACGTCACCGACTGGACCACCCCGATCCCCGGCCAGGCGGCGCTGGCCGGTTTCATCGACGAGGGGCTGCTGGCCCGCCACATCCGCAGGATGCGAACCGAGTACGAGGCTCGCCGCCAGCGCGTCGTCCAGCGCCTGGCCGGCTCGCTCGACCTGGTGACCTCCGCCGCCGGACTGCACACCAGCGGCTTCCTGCCCGCCGGCCGGCACGACGTCGCCCGCCGGGCCCGCGACGCCGGGATCGGCCTGATGCCCCTGTCCGACTTCGCCGTACACCCGTCTCGCCCCGGCCTGGTCGTCGGCTACGGCGCCATCCCGCTCGACCGGATCGACGACGGGCTCACCCGGCTCCTGTCGGTCATCGACGCCGAGAACGCGTGAGCGCGGTCGGCCCGGGCGGCCTGGAAGTTCACTACGTCTCCCGAAAAGACCTGATCCGGACGCGCCGCGCCATAGGCCGCCCCGAGGACCTCCGGCGAGCAGGCGAACTGGACTCGTCCGCCTCGGACCGCCGAGGTTGACGATCCGCCTCCGGGTCCGGCCGAGGTAGGGGAAAAGCGGCCATAGGTCGATCTTGGAGCCGTTGAGCTGGGAAAACTGCACGTCCTCGTGGAGCCCTCGGGGGTTGCGTCCGCCGGGGCCCGGCGGACCGGGTTCAGGACTCCCTGGAGGCGGGGGCGGTGTCCGCGACACGGGTGAGGTCGGCGAGGTCGCGACCCCTGGTCTCCCGGGAGACGAAGACGGTGATCAGGGTGAGCACGGCCGCGCCGGCCACGTAGAGCATGACGGGGAAGGCGGAGTCGTAGGCGCCCAGCAGGGCGACCGCGATCAGCGGCGCCAGGCCGCCGGCGACGACCGAGGCGAGCTGCGCGCCGATCGACACACCCGAGTAGCGCATCCGCGTGGCGAACAGCTCGGAGAAGAACGCCGCCTGCGGGCCGTACATCGCGCCGTGCAGGACCAGGCCGACCGTCACCGCCAGGGTGACCGCGGCGAAGCTCCTGGTGTCGATCAGCGGGAAGAACGCGAAGGCCCACACCCCCACCCCGGCCGCGCCGAGCAGGTAGACCGGACGGCGGCCGAGCCGGTCGGAGAGCGCGCCCCACAGCGGGATCGAGAAGAAGTGGACGGCCGATCCGATCAGTACCGCGTTGAGCACGAACCCCTTCGCCAGTCCGGCCGCCTCCGTCGCGTAGACCAGGACGAACGCGGTGAGCACGTAATAGGAGACGTTCTCCGCGAAGCGGGCGCCGATCGCGGTGAGCACGTCCCGCCAGTGGTGGCGGAAGACCTCCACGATGGGCATCTTGGGGGCGGGCTCGGCGTTGGCGACGGCCTGCTGGAAGATCGGCGACTCGCTGATGGACAGCCGGATCCACAGGCCGAGCAGCACCAGGACGCCGGAGAGCAGGAACGGGATGCGCCAGCCCCAGCTCTGGAAGGCCTCGTCGGTCTGGACGGCGGCCAGCACCGCGAGGACCGCGGTGGCCAGCAGGTTGCCGCCCGGCGCGCCGGACTGCGGCCAGGAGGCCCAGAACCCGCGCCGTTCCGCGCTGCCGTGCTCGGAGACGATGAGCACCGCGCCGCCCCATTCTCCGCCGAGCGCGAAGCCCTGGACGAGCCGGAGCAGGGTCAGCAGCAGCGGGGCGGCCGCGCCGATCGCCGCGTGGGTCGGCAGGCAGCCGATCAGGAAGGTCGCGCCGCCCATCAGCAGCAGACTGATCACCAGGAGCTTCTTGCGGCCGAGCCGGTCACCGTAGTGGCCGAAGACCAGCGCACCCAGTGGGCGGGCGATGAAGCCGATCGCGTAGGTGAGGAAGGCCAGCAGGGTGCCGGTGAGGGGATCCGACTTGGGGAAGAAGAGCGCGGGGAAGACCAGCGCGGCGGCGGAGCCGTACAGGAAGAAGTCGTACCACTCGATCGTCGTGCCGATCAGGCTGGCTGCGACGATCCTGCCGATGGGGGTCCGTGTTTTCTCTGACATCTCACTCACCAATGGGTATCGCTGTTGGGGGATGTCGGCTCACGGTACGTAGTGACCGGCGGCACTCCTATGGCTCCACTCGCCATAGCCGACGTCCGGTCTATGTGGATACGTCAGATCGCCGGGCAGAGGTGGGACCGTCCGGCGGCAGGGCGCCGTACGGCCGGTCACCTGCCGGGTGCAGTCAGCGGCTGAGACGGTGCAGGCGCAGGGCGAGCTGGATCTCCAGGGCGCGCTCCGGCTCCTGCCAGTCGGCGCCCAGGAGCTGGGCGATCCGGTCCAGGCGCTGGGTGACGGTGTTCACGTGGATGTGCAGGGCGTCGGCGGTACGGGAGAGCGAGCCACCCGTGCCGAAGTAGGAGGTGAGGGTGCGCACCAGGGCGGTGCCCCGGCGGGCGTCGTAGTCGATCACCGGGCCGAGCGCGGAGCCGAGGAACGCCTCGATGTCGCGTCCGTCGCCGACGAGCAGCCCGACGAAGCCCAGCTCGGCGGCGCTCGCGCCCTCCCCGGCCCGGCCCAGGGCCAGCAGCGCGTCGGCGCAACGCTGTGCCTCGCGGTGCGCGGCTCCGATCTCGGCCGGGCCCCGCACCGGGCCGGAGGCACCCGCGGTGGCGGGATGGCCGAGCGAGACGCTGAGCTCGGCCGCCACCCGTTTGGCCAGGTGGCCGGGCTTGTCGCCGGGAAGGAACAGCACCACCTCGTCCCCGCGCAGGGCCGCCAGCCCGTGGTTCAGCGTGGCCTGGGAGGAGGCCCAGAAGGCGGCGCGTTCGCGCCGGCCACCGTGGCGGACCACGACGACCACGTGCTCGGTGTCCAGATCCACCCCGACCCGCCGGGCCCGCTGGGCCAGGCCGTCGAGACCCGGACGGGAGATCAGGTCGTCGAGCAGCTCACCCCGGACCCGGCCCTCCGCCTCGGCCACCGTGCGCCGGAACAGCAGGAGCAGCGCGGTGACCAGTGCGGCCCGTTCGAGGATGCGCTGGTCGGCGTCGGCCACCGGCCCTTCGGCCCGCAGCACGAGGGTGCACAGCGGTTCGGCCCCCACATCCACCGAGGCGACCAGCAGACTGCCCTTCCTGACGGTACGGCCCAGCGCCCGGGACGTCTGCGCGGCGTCCGCGATCATGGCCGCGGTCGCCTCGGTCCCGCGCCCCCTCGCCGGACCGCCCTCCCGCCCCGCCGTGTCCTCCTCCTCGGCCAGCCTGGCCGCGTCCCCGGCGATCGGCCGCCCGCTGTCGTCCAGCACGACCAGCGAGCCGCCGAGCACCTCGGTGACCACGGCGGCGACGTCCTCGACTCCGCCGCCGCGCAGCACCAGCCCGGTCATCCGGTCGTGCGCGAACGCGGCCCGCTCCACGGCCTCGCTGTGCGCGTTCACCTGCCGGTTGGCCTCGCTGAGCTCCTCCAGGGCGTTTCTGGTCTCCTGCAGCAGCCGGGCGTTGTCGATGGCCACCGCCGCGTGCGCGGCCAGTGAGCTGAGCAGCACCACCTCGTCCTGGGTGAACGGCCGCACGCTCCGGTTGGACGCGAACAGCACCCCGATGACCCGCGCGCCCAGCTTGAGCGGCACACCCAGGATGGCGACCAGGCCCTCCTCGTGCACCGCGTCGTCGATGTCGAACTCGCGGCGGAACCGCTCGTCGGCGAAGTAGTCGGCCGTCGCGTACGGCGTGGCGGTCTGGGCCACCAGCCCGCCCAGCCCGGCGCCCATCGGCAGCCGGACGTTGCGGAACTTGGCCGAGACCGACCCGTCCGTCACACGCATCCGGGTGTCGCCGCGCTCGGGGTCGTGCAGCGTCATGTAGGCGGCGTCGGTGCCCAAAAGCTGCCGGGCCCGGTGCACGATGGCCTCCAGCACGGCGTCAAGGTCGCGCAGCCCGGCCAGGTCGCCGGCGGTGTCGAACAGCGCCGACAGCTCCGCCTCGCGCTTGGCCCTGCGCCGCAGCAGCGCCCGCACCTTCAGCGCGGCGAGCTTGGCGTCCTCCAGCTCGGTCAGCGTCGCCGCGTCGGCCCCCCGGGCCCGGGCCGCCAGGATGGGCCCCTCGAATTCGACCGCCGACGCCTCTCTGGCCAGCAGTTCGAGAAAGACGCCTGCGCTCATGTCTTCCATTCTGGGGGCACCGGGGACACGGTTCAGCGGGCCGTCCAGCCGCCGTCGACGGGCAGGGACGTTCCCGTGATGAACGAGCTGTGCGGGCCGCACAGGTAGGCGACCAGCTCGGCGACCTCCCCGGGCTCGATCAGGCGTTTGATCGCGGCGGGGGCCAGCATGATCTGCTCGACGACCTCGTCCCTGCCGATGCCGTGGGTCTCGGCCTGGGCCTCGACCTGGTCCTCCACCAGCGGGGTGCGGACGTAGGCGGGGTTCACGCAGTTGGAGGTGACGCCGTGCGGCGCGCCCTCCAGAGCGATGACCTTCGACAGTCCTTCGAGCGCGTGCTTGGCGGTGACGTACGCGGACTTGTACGGCGAGGCCCGGAGGCCGTGCACCGACGAGATGTTGACGACCCGTCCCCAGCCTCGCTCGTACATACCCGGGAGGGCGGCCCGTACCAGCAGGAACGGCGCCTCGACCATGACCTTGAGGATCTTCGAGAAGACCTCCGGCGGGAACCGCTCGACCGGCGCCACATGCTGGAATCCGGCGTTGTTCACCACGATGTCCACCTCGGCGGGCAGCGCGTCCACGAAGTCCGGCCTGGACAGGTCGGCGACCACCGGTGTCCCGGCCACCTCCGCGGCCACCTTCGCGGTCGCCTCGGCGTCGATGTCGACCACCACCACATGTGCTCCGGCCGCGGCCAGTCGTTGTGCGCAGGCACGCCCGATCCCGCTGCCCGCGCCGGTCACCACGGCCTGCCGCCCCGTTAGGTCACTCATGCTGCCGAATCTAGGCAATCAGCCGAATCCCAGCCCATGTCGCCAGCCCCCATAGTCCTGAGACCGGCTATGTGTACGGGGCGGATCTGCTGCGGGCACCGGCAGGGAGCCGGCCTGGGCGCCGATGGTCAGACGACGACCGGATAGGTCAGCGTCAGCTCGTCACCGGGAAGGCCGCGGATTCCCCAGTTGACCTGAGGCGACTCCAGGATGACGATCTCCAGATCCTCCGGTGTCAGGTCGAGTTGCTCCTGGGCCCGGGCGAACAGGGTGCGGATCAGGTCGCGCTTGGCCTGGGGCGAGCGGCCCGCGAAGCAGACGATCTCCACGATCAGGTAGCGCTCGCTCCGCTGCGGGCAGACCAGGTCCTCGGCGTCCAGCAGCAGGAACCGGTGGAACCTCTTGTCCTCGGGCAGCCGCCATGCCTCGGTCAGGCAGCCGTGCACGGTGTCGGAGATCTCCTGCCGCCGGTCGGACCAGATGTCACGGCGGCCGTAGAACTTGATCTGAGTCATGTATTGATCTTCTCAGTTCTCCGGACTACGACGGCGGCCGGGTCATGGCCAGCACGTCGAGGAGGGCGTCGAGCTGCGCCTCGGTGATGGTGCCTCTGGCGACGTGGCCGCGCTCGATGACGACCTCGCGGATGGTCCTGCGCTCGGCCAGGGCCTGCTTGGCTATCTTGGCGGCCTCCTCGTAGCCGACGTACCGGTTGAGCGGCGTGACGATCGACGGGGACGACTCGGCGTACTCGCGCAGGCGGTCGACGTTGGCCGTGATGTCGTGGACGCAACGGTCGGCGAGCAGCCGGGAGGCGTTGGCGAGCAGCCGGATGGACTCCAGCACGTTGCGGGCGATGACCGGCAGCATCACGTTGAGCTCGAAGTTGCCCGAGGCCCCGGCGAAGGTGATCGTCGTGTCGTTCCCGATGACCTGGGCGGCGACCATGCACACGGCCTCGGGGATCACCGGGTTCACCTTGCCGGGCATGATCGACGAACCGGGCTGGAGGTCGGGCAGGTTGATCTCGCCGAGCCCGGTGCGCGGGCCCGAGCCCATCCAGCGGAGATCGTTGGCGATCTTGTTGAGTGCGACCGCGACCGTCCGGAGCTGGCCCGACAGCTCCACGATGGCGTCCCTGGCACCCTGGGCCTCGAAATGGTCGGGAGCCTCGGAGAACGGGAGCCCGGTGGCCTCACGGAGCTTCTCGATGACCTGGGCGGCGAAGCCGGGCGGCGTGTTGACGCCGGTCCCCACGGCCGTGCCGCCCAGGGGAAGCTGGGTGAGATGCGGGATCGAGCCGCGGACCCGGGCGATGGAGTTGTCGATCTGGGTGGCGTAGCCGCCGAACTCCTGGCCGAGCGTGACCGGGGTGGCGTCCATCAGGTGGGTCCTGCCCGCCTTGACCACCCGGTCGAATTCAAGCGACTTCTCCCGCAACGCGGTGGCCAGGTGCCGCAGGGACGGGATGAGGTGGTAGGTCACCTCGGTTGTGGCGGCGACGTGGATCGAGGTGGGGAAGACGTCGTTGGAGGACTGCGAGGCGTTCACGTGGTCGTTGGGATGGACGGGACGGCCCAGCCGCTCTTCCGCGAGTGTGGCGATCACCTCGTTGGCGTTCATGTTGGAGGAGGTCCCGGAACCGGTCTGGAACAGGTCGATGGGGAACTCGTCGTCCCACTCGTTCTCCGCGACGTCGGTGGCGGCCTCGGCGATGGCCTGGGCCAGCTCCTTGTCCAGCACTCCGAGCCCGGCGTTGACCTCGGCGGCGATCGCCTTGATCAGGCCGAGGGCGGAGATGTGGGGGCTCTCCAGCCCGCGTCCGGAGATGGGGAAGTTCTCCACCGCCCGCTGGGTCTGCGCCCGCCACTTCGCGTCGGCCGGAACCCGTACCTCACCCATCGAGTCATGCTCGATCCGATAGTCGCTCATGCCTCCAGTCTGCGTCCTTGGAGATAAAGGGGGGGTTCAACGCCAGAGTGCGAACGCCAGGATCACGATGACCACCAGAGCCACGGCCGCCACGCCCATGAGGATGATCACGCCCACCCGGGTCCTGGCCGGCGTGGTCGTCTGCTCACCCTTGCCGCCCTGCCCCGCGATCGCGAACAGGTCGGTCCCCAGGCCCGGATACTGCGCGTGGCCGCGGTTGGGGGCCGCCGGGCCCACCGGCCACACGGGCTCCGCGCCGGAGGGCCCGGCGGGGCCGGCGAACCCGCGTCCCGGCGCGCCCTCCGTGCCCGGCCGTGCCGCGTCGGGGAATCCCTGCGGCGGCGGTGCGGGCGGTCCCTGTCCCGGGCCCGTGGCGGGGGTCTGGGGCGCGGTGCCGGGCCATCCGGCGGGCCCGCCCCTCCCGGGGAAGGCCGGCGGCGCCGGGGGTTCGAAGGCCTGGGGGGGCGGGCCCGCGGGCGGGAGACGGAGACCGCTCTTGGGGCGGACGACCATCATGGTGCGGTCGGCGTCGAACTCCTCGTCCGCCGGACGCGCGTCCGCCCTCGCGGGCGCCGGGGTGGGGTTCACCGGGGCCGTCGCGGCGGTCGGGGGGGCCGAGTGGGCCGGCGGGGCCGGGTGGGCCGGCGGGGCCGGGTGGGCAGGGGAGGCCGCCGCCGGCCGGGGCGGTACGGCGGTGCGGGTGACCGGTGCGGGCGCCGCGGCGGGGCGGGGAGCCGGTGGGGCGCCGGGTGCCGATGCCGGGCCGGTCGAGGGGGTCTCGGCCACGGCCCGGAGCATCGCCGCCGCCTGGGCGGGCGCCAGCCGTACCGTGTGGTCCCGCTCCAGGAGCTGCTCCAGGACGGGCCGGAGCGGCCCGGCCTGGACCGGAGGGTCGGCCCGCTCGGTCATCAGCGCGGCGAGGGTCTCCGACACCGTGGAGCGTTCGTAGGCCGGCCGGCCCTCCACCGCGAAGTACAGGGTGGCCCCGAGCGACCAGAGGTCCGACTCCGGTCCGGTGTGCTCCCCGCGAGCCCGCTCGGGCGCGGTGTATCCCGGGGAGCCGATCACCATGCCGGTCTTGGTGAGGCTGGTGTCGCCCTCGGCCTTGGCGATGCCGAAGTCGGTGAGCACCACCCGGCCGTTCTCGGTGATCAGCACGTTGCCGGGCTTGACGTCACGGTGCAGCACGCCCTGGGCGTGGGCGGCGCGCAGCGCCCCGAGAAGATCCACGCCGATCTCGGCGACCATCCGGGGCGGCAGCGGCCCCTCCTCCTCGACCACCTGCTCGAGGGAGCGCGCCTGGACGAGCTCCATGATGATCCAGGGGCTGCCGTTCTCGATGATCGCATCGTGGACGGTGGCCACGGAAGGGTGGCTGATGCGGGCGGCCGTACGACCCTCACGGATCATGCGCTCGCGGAGTTCGGTGCGCTGTGCCTCGCTGAGCCCGGACTCCTGGCGGATTTCCTTGATCGCGACCTCGCGGCCCAGGGCACGGTCGAAGGCACGCCAAACAGTGCCCATGGTGCCCCTGCCGAGCGGTGCGATCAGCTCGTAACGGTCAGCGAGCACGCGCATGTGCTGTTCCGGCATGAGAAGAAGATAACGACCCTTCCTTGAATAACGCTTTATCCACGCTTACGAAGTTCTCTCGGCCACAGCAGGCGCGGGAGCACCAACCGGATGAAAGGCGTCATGAGCCGGACCAACGGGCGCTGAGCCGGGAGCCGGTCCACCGGTTTGCGGTGCGTCCCCTCGGCCGGACGCCGGTGCCCCCGGGGATGCGGCACCGGGGTCGGTTCGGGCAGCGGGTCGGAGAACGGCGCGGAACCGACCCGGTGCGTCCCCCGGTGCGTCGGGCGGCGGTTGAACGAGGGGACGGTGATCGTCGCGGTGGTCCTGACCGTCTTGCCGGAGCTCCGGGCGAACGGCTCCTCGGCCGATCCGCCGGCCGCCACCCGGGCCAGCATCAGGGAGGCGCGCACCGCGTCGAGCCGGCCGTTCGGGTCGATCTTGAGCAGGCCCTGCAGCACCGGGGTCAACGGCCCGGCCTTCTCCATCGGGATGGGCTCACCGCTGGTCAGGGCCGCCAGCGCGGCGGCGGCCGTACGGCGTCCGTGCAGGCCGCGGCCCTCGACCGCGGTGTAGAGGGTCGCACCGAGCGACCACAGGTCGCCGGAGGGGTGGGCCTTGGCGCCCAGCACGCGCTCGGGGGCGATGTATCCGGCCGAGCCGAGCACGATGCCCGCCTGGGTGATCGACACGTCGCCTTCCAGCGCGGCCAGGCCGAAGTCGGTGAGCACCGCCCGGTCATCGGTCACCAGGACGTTGCTGGGCTTGACGTCACGGTGCAGGATGCCCTTGGCGTGCACGGCCCGCAGCGCGCCCAGGACCTGCCGCCCGATCTCCGCCACCTGGCGCGGGGGCAACGGGCCACGTTCCTGGAGGAGCTGCTCCAGGGACCTGGCCCGGAGCAGCTCCATCACGATCCAGGGGCGCTCGTCCTCGGTGACGACGTCGAACACGGTGATCACCGAGGGATGGGCGACCATCGCGGTCGCCCGCCCCTCACGCTCGGTCCTGGCGCACAGCTCCGCCCTCAGCTCCTCGTCGAGGACGAGGGGCAGCCGCACCTCCTTGACGGCCACCTCACGGCCCAGCAGCTCGTCGTACGCCTGCCAGACGGTGCCCATGCCGCCACGCCCGACCGGTTCTGACAGCCGGTAACGCGCTGCAAGAAGGTATCCGGACGGCGCACGCATGGTAGGCAGCTTACCGATTTGCGTAATGCGACCAGTAGAGACCGGGCCGAAACTTCTTGCGTTCTTCGGTCAGATTTTCGTGCTCGTCACTGTTGAGAAACGCTCCGTGACATCCGCCCGGTTGACGAGGCCCCAGAGCTTCTCGATGTGGTCGGGGCGCGCGGTGCGGTACCGCAGGCGGCAGGCGCGCTGCCGGCCGTCCTCGGGTGCTCCGTCGTGCGAGGCAGGCAGGCCGGACGGGCCTATCCGCCCGCGTAGGACCAGCCCGTCCACGACTCCACCGCGATCAGCACCACCGGGCCCCGGGGCGGGCGGTCGCGATATTGCCGGTAACGCTCCGTGAGGCGCCGGAGGGCCCGCTCCCGGACCGTGCCGTCCTCGGCGATCCGGGCCCGGCCGTCGGCGCGGACCCACCACAGCCGCGACCAGTCGTCGTCGTAGTGGTCGGCCAGCAGGCACACCCGGTCGTTGACCGCGATGTTGCGCAGGCGGCGCAGGTCCGTCGTCCGCTTGGGCTTGTGGTCGATCGCGAACGCGACCGTGTCGCCGTCCACGTCGAAGGTGACGGGCACCAGGTGCGGCGTGCCGCGGACGTCCGCCGTGGCCAGCCGGGCGACCCGGGCGTCCCGGAACCTCTCACGGGCCTGTGCCTCCTCCACCTGGCCATTCAACCAGCGGAAACGCTCCGGGAGGCGGAGGCCCGGCCCGAGCCGGGCCCTCGCGGGGCGGCGGGGTCAGCGGCGGCCGATGGACAGGACCGGGCCGGTGGCGTCGATGAAGAAGTCCTCGCCCTTGTCGTCCACCACGATGAAGGCGGGGAAGTCCTCGACCTCGATCTTCCAGACGGCCTCCATCCCGAGCTCGGGGTACTCCAGGACCTCGACCTTCCTGATGCAGTCCTGGGCGAGCCGGGCGGCGGGGCCGCCGATGGAACCGAGGTAGAAGCCGCCGTGGGCCGCGCAGGCGTCGGTGACCTGCTTGGAGCGGTTGCCCTTGGCGAGCATGACCATGGAGCCGCCCGCGGCCTGGAAGCGTTCGACGTAGGAGTCCATCCGGCCGGCGGTGGTGGGTCCGAAGGAGCCGGAGGCGTAGCCCTCGGGGGTCTTGGCCGGGCCGGCGTAGTAGACCGCGTGGTCCTTGAGGTACTGCGGCATCTCGCCGCCGGCGTCGAGGAGCTCGCCGATCTTGGCGTGCGCGATGTCGCGGGCGACGACGAGGGGGCCGGTCAGGGACAGCCGGGTCTTGACCGGATACTTGGTGAGCTCGGCGAGGATCTCCGGCATCGGGCGGTTGAGGTCGATGCTCACGACGTCGTCCGACAGGTGCTCGTCGGTGGTCTCCGGGAGGAACCGCGCCGGGTCGGTCTCCAACTGCTCCAGGAAGATCCCTTCGGAGGTGATCTTGGCCAGGGCCTGGCGGTCGGCGCTGCAGGAGACCGCGATGGCGACCGGGCAGGAGGCGCCGTGGCGGGGGAGGCGGATGACGCGGACGTCGTGGCAGAAATACTTGCCGCCGAACTGCGCGCCGATGCCGAGCTTCTGGGTGAGCTCGAAGACCTTGGCCTCCAGTTCGGTGTCGCGGAAGCCGTGACCGCTGGGGGAGCCCTCGGTGGGGATGGCGTCCAGGTAGCGTGCGCTGGCGTACTTGGCCGTCTTCAGGGCGAACTCGGCGGAGGTGCCGCCGACGACGATCGCCAGGTGGTACGGCGGGCACGCGGCGGTGCCGAGGGAGCGGATCTTCTCCTCCAGGAACTGGAGCATCCGCTTCTCGTTGAGGACCGCCTTGGTCTCCTGGTACAGGAACGACTTGTTGGCGCTGCCGCCGCCCTTGGCCATGAACAGCAGCTTGTACTCGTCCGGGTGTCCGTGGGGGTCCTCCGCGTAGAGCTCGATCTGCGCGGGAAGGTTGGACCCGGTGTTCCGCTCCTCCCACATGGTGATCGGGGCCATCTGGGAGTAGCGGAGGTTGAGCCTGGTGTAGGCGTCGTAGACGCCGCGCGAGATGTGCTCGGCGTCGGCGCCGTCGGTGAGCACGTGGCGGCCGCGCTTGCCCATCACGATCGCGGTGCCGGTGTCCTGGCACATCGGGAGCACGCCGCCGGCCGAGATCGAGGCGTTCTTCAGCAGGTCGAGGGCGACGAAGCGGTCGTTCCCGCTGGACTCGGGGTCTTCGATGATCTTGCGGAGCTGGGCGAGGTGGGAGGACCGGAGATAGTGGGAGATGTCGTGGATCGCCGTCTCGGTCAGCAGCCGGAGCGCCTCGGGCCCGACCTCCAGGAACCTGCGGCCCGCGGCCTCGACCACGCGCACCCCCTCGGCGCTGACCAGGCGGTATCGCGTCTCATCCGGTCCCATGGGGAGCAGGTCGGTGTAGTCGAACTCGGGCATCGTCTTCGATCCTCCGTGCGGGGGCCTTCGGTCCTCCTAGAGGGTACGGCCTCCCGTCGGTGAGGAGCCGCCGAGGTCGGAGCGGCATCCCTGCCGCCCTTCATGCCGTGGATTTTGAGATGATATGAGATGAAAAATGGCTATTTGAGGTAAGTATTAGCTGTTTGTGACGTTTTCTCTCCCCGCCTGTCCGAAGACACAGAGGAAGCTGGAACTAGACCGGGCCGAGTGCCCGGTGGAAGCCGGAGGATGTCATGAACGTCGGAAACACTGTCATGAGCAGCAATATCGTCATGCTTGCCATCGTGGCGCTCCTCATCGTCGCCGGTCTCGCCGCATCGTTGATCGCCATCACGCTCAGGAACATCGGTGAGAGTAACGGGCGGACGCCCCAGTGGCCGGTGAGCTGGCCGGAACCTCCGGTGAACCTGCCCCAGCAGCAGCTTGACGTCTCCCAGCAGGATGTCTCCCAGCACGATGTCTCCCAGCAGGGCGTCTCCCAGCACGGTGACTCCGCGGAGAAGGTCGACGTCCCCCGGCCTCGGGCGAGCCTGCCGCAGTCGGGGGCGAACCGCCGCCGCTGAGACCGATCGCGATTCCGGCGACCACCAGCACGGCCCCGAGCAGCTCAGGCTCGGAGGGTGCGCCCAGGCCGAGGACCACCCCGGTGACGATGGCGCTCACCGGGATCAACCCGGCGAACAGTCCCGCCGTCCCGGTACCGATCCGGGGCAGCACGTCGTACCAGAGGAAGAACGCCACGGTGGTCACGATCACCGACTGGTAGCCGAGGCCCAGGGCCTCGGAAAAGGTCGGCACCCGCAGCATCGCGGTGCCGTCGAGGAACAGACCGGCGACGGTCAGCAGCGGTACGGCCACCGCGGCCGAGTAGGCCGAGACGCGGACCGCCCCCAGTTTGGGCAGCAGCGGGACGGCCAGCAGCGAGAAGCAGAGTTCGCAGAACAGCGCGCCCAGCGACCACAGCAGCCCCGGCAGGTCGCCGTCGCCCAGCCCGGCCGTCAGCGTGGCACCGGCCACCACCACCGCCGCCGCCCCGAGGGCGCGCCGTGAGGGACGGCCGCCGAGCAGGACCAGTGCCAGCGGCACGGTACCGAGCACCGTGCCGACCAGGGCGGGGCCACCGTGCCGGGTGGCCTCGATCACGCATACGTTGAAGATCACCAGTCCGAACAGCGACAGCCCTGCCAGCAGCACGCCCTCGCGAGGCGTGAGCCGTACCGTCCGCAGGCCCGCGACCTGGGCGGTGGCGAGCAGGATGACGGCGGCGAGCAGATAGCGGAGGGCCTGCCCGCCGTAGACCGGATAGCTCTGGATCACACCGGACACCCCCGCCAGAGTGCCTGCCAGGAACATGGCTCCTGCCGCCTGGGTCAGGTCCCGGGTGCGCGTTCGAGGGACGGCGGTGCTGGCGTAGGCGTTCACGTCGGCAATGCTAGGAAGGACATGGTTCCCCTCCTGGGTCCAATGCAGCGCTGAAAAAGAGGACCAATTGGCCGATCTGCATCTGAGCGTCGACCGGACGGCAGGAGGGATAACCGGACAGATCGCCCGCGAGCTCAGAGAGGCCGTACGACAGGGCAGGCTGGCGGCGGGGGAGCGGCTGCCCGCGAGCCGGGAGCTGGCCGGAGACCTCGGGCTGTCGCGTGGCGTGGTCGTGGAGGCCTACGAGCAACTCGTCGCGGAGGGATTCCTGATCTCACGGGTCGGCGCGGGCACCATCGTGGCCCCGGCGGTGAGCCGCCCCTTGGGGGTGGACACCCGTGACCCCCTAACAAATGCGGACAAGCCCTACTACGGGCGCCGCTCCACCTCTCCCGATCTGGGTGCCTTCCCCCGCGGGCGGTGGCTCGCCTCGATCAGGAACGCGCTCGCCACCCTGCCCGCCGACGCACTGGACTACGGGGATCCCGGCGGCGTCCCCCGACTACGCGAGGAGCTGGCCGCCTACCTGGGAAGGGTCCGCGCGGCGGAGGTCGGTCCCGATGACCTGGTGATCGTGGGCGGGGTGGCCCAGGGGCTGAACCTGACGGTCCGGGCGCTCGCCGGGCAGCTTCCCGAAGGCCGGGCCGGCCACGACCTGAACTCGTTCGTCGACCGGATCGCCCACCCCGTGCCCCCCTCCGGCCGGATCCGGCTGGCCGTCGAGGACCCGACCAGCCTGCGCCAGCTCTCGCTGCTCCGTGGAGCGGGAGCCGACCTGGTCGCGGTCCCGGTGGACGGGGAGGGCGTCGACGTCGATGCCCTGGCCGCGACCGGGGCGGGAGCGGTGCTGCTCACCCCCGCCCATCAGTACCCCACCGGCGTGGTCCTCTCCCCCCGCCGCCGCGCCGAGCTGATCGAGTGGGCCGCCGGGACCGGCGCGACGATCCTTGAGGACGACTATGACGCGGAGTTCCGGTTCGACCGCGATCCGGTGGGCTGCCTGCAGGGACTCGCCCCCGACCGGGTGGTCCTCACGGGGAGCGTGAGCAAGTCCCTGGCCCCGGGACTCCGGCTGGGCTGGGTGGTGGCCCCGCCCGGCATCGCCGAGTCGGTACGGCTGGCCCGCAGCGAGCTGGACCTGGGCTCGCCGGTCCTGGAGCAGTACGCGCTGGCCCACCTCATCGGGTCCGGCGGCTACGACCGTCATCTGAGGAGGATGCGCCGGCAGTACCGCGCCCGCCGCGACGCCCTCGTGCGGGCGCTGGCCGACCACCTTCCCGAGATCACGGTGCACGGCGTCTCCGCCGGACTGCATCTGTGCGCCGAACTGCCCGTCGGCTGGGACGAGGTGCCGACGTCCGAGACGGCCCAGGCGTGCGGCCTCGCCGCCGAGCCGGTGGGCCCGATGCGCAGCTCCCCGGGGCCGCCCGCCCTGGTCATCGGGTTCGCCCGTCTCCCCGTCCACTACGCGGACCAGGCCGTCCGGGCTCTCGCGGATGCGCTGCGGGGTTGACCTCCTCCCACGGCCGGAGCCGGGGAGCTCCCACCCTTCCCGCTTCGCCGCCGGTCGCCCGCCCGGCTCACACCCATGCCGCCGTCACGCGGCGGCATGGGCCTTCCCTACCCGGAGAACGGGGGCGGCGGGATGCTCTCAACCGCTGATAACTCATCCATATGTCATGACAAATTCTTGACGACCTTCGATTCCTTCGCTTAGAACTGGTAGACCGGAGATCAGCCGCGATCTCCCTCCTCCTTCGGAGGCGTCATGCGTGTCGGCCTGCAGCGGCCCGACCGGACCGGCACGTTTCCCGGGGTGGCACGCGGGGAGACGGAGAGTCCCTGCACAGTCGGGGACGTCCCGGCCGCGCCCAGTCTCGCGGAGGCCTCCGGGCTCTCCGGGCTCTCCGGGCACGGAGGACGTCCCGTCCACACAATGGAGGTGGTCCGTTGAAGACGGCCGGTGCACCGATCTCCTGGGGCGTCTGCGAGATCCCCGGCTGGGGACCCCAGCTCGACCGCGAACGGGTCCTCGCCGAGATGCGGGAACTGGGCCTCACCGCCACCGAGCTGGGCCCCGCCGGGTTCCTGCCGCCCTCACCGTCACGCTGCCGCGCCATGCTCGCCGAGTACGGCCTGCGCGCGATCGGCGGGTTCGTCCCCGTGGTGCTGCACGACCCCCACCACGATCCGCTCCCGGAGGTCCGCGCCGCGATGGGCGCCTTCCGGGACGGCGGCCTGGAGGTGATCGTGCTGGCCGCCTCCACCGGAGGCGAGAGCTACGACGCCAAACCCCCCATGGAGACGAGCGGCTGGAAGACCCTGACGGCCAACCTGGCCCGGATCCTCAAGAACGCCAAGGAGTTCGGCCTCACGGTCACCCTGCACCCGCATGTGGGGACCATGGTGGAGAACCCCGCGGAGGTGGAGCGAGTGCTCGACGGCAGCGCGGTCCCGCTCTGCCTGGACACCGGCCACCTGCTCATCGGCGGCACGGACCCCGGCGAGCTGGTCGCCCGCGCCGCGGAGCGGATCGCGCACGTCCACCTCAAGGACGTCGACGCCGGACTCGCCGCACTGGTCGGGTCGGGTGAGCTGACCTACACCCAGGCGGTCAAGAAGGGCCTCTACCGCCCGCTCGGCCAGGGCGACGTGGACGTCTCCGGCATCGTCACGGGCCTGACCGCCGCCGGATACGACGGCTGGTACGTCATGGAGCAGGACGTCGTCCTCGGCGCCGAGGACGACGCCGACCCCAGGGAGAACGTCCGCGCGAGCCTGGCGTACCTGAAGGGACTCGCCGGAGCGCCCCCCGGGGAGAGTCCCGCCTGACGTCCGCTCCACGACCGAAGCCCGAGGTCCCCACGCTGGAGGTACGCGATGATCGAGGTCCTGACCATGGGACGGGTGGGGGTGGACGTATATCCGCTGCAGGTGGGGGTGTCGCTGCGGGAGGTGGAGACCTTCGGCAAGTATCTGGGGGGCAGTCCCACCAATGTGGCCGTGGCCGCCTCGCGGCTGGGCCGCTCCAGCGCGGTGATCACCCGTACCGGGGCCGACCCGTTCGGCCTGTTCGTCCACGACGCGCTGCGCTCCTACGGTGTCGACGACCGCTACGTCACCGCCGTGCCGCACCTTCCCACCCCGGTGACGTTCTGCGAGATCCGGCCCCCGGAGGACTTCCCGCTCTTCTTCTACCGCTCTCCCAAGGCCCCCGACCTGGAGATCTTTCCCGAGGAGCTCGACCTCCCGGCCGTCGCCGCAGTCCGGCTGTTCTGGGCCACGGTCACCGGCCTGTCGCAGGAGCCGTCCAGGAGCGCGCACTTCGCCGCCTGGCGGGTGCGGGGACGCAGGCCGTACACGGTGCTGGATCTGGACTACCGCCCGATGTTCTGGCCGAGCATGGAGGCGGCCCGTGCCCAGGTGCGCCGGGCGCTCGGCCAGGTCACCGTGGCGGTCGGCAACCTCGACGAGGTCGAGGTCGTCACCGGCACGCGGGAGCCGTACGAGGCGGGGCGGTTGCTGCTGGAGGCCGGTGTGGAGCTGGCGATCGTCAAGCGGGGCGGTGCCGGGGTTCTCGGCATGACCCCGGAGGAGACGGTGGAGGTGGCGCCGGTGCCGGTCGAGGTGGTCAACGGGCTGGGCGCGGGGGACGCCTTCGGCGGGGCGCTCTGCCACGGGCTGCTGGCGGGCTGGCCGCTGGCGGACACGTTGCGGTTCGCCAACGCGGCGGGCGCGATCGTCGCGGGCCGACTGGCCTGCGCGCCCGCGATGCCCACCCCTGAAGAGGTGAGAGCCGTGCTCGGCACGGAGCAACCGGCCCGGACGCGAGGGAGCGAGCGTTGAGCGAGGTCAGTCCCCGGCCGGCCGGGACGGGGTCCGTCTCCGGAGAGGATCCCCGGCCCGCCCGCGACGGCTCCGGGACCGCCCGGGACGGCTCCGGGACCGCACAGACGGGCACCGGGGTCCGTCCGGACGCCGCCGCGGGGATGAGCGAGGACGACTACCGCGGCCTGCTCGACATCCGCGCGCACGCTCCCTGGCGGATCGCGGAGGCGGCCGCGGCACGGCGGCGCGGCAGCCCCCTGAAGGAGCGTGGACAGCTCCTCATCATCGCGGCCGACCATCCGGCCCGGGGCGTGCTCGGCGCGGGGAACCGGCCGTTCGCCATGGGCAGCCGCGTCGATCTGCTGCGGCGCCTGTGCGTGGCGCTGGCCCGGCCCGGCGTGGACGGGCTGCTCGCCACCCCCGACATCGTCGAGGACCTGCTACTGCTCGGCGCGCTGGAGGACAAGCTCGTCATCGGCTCGATGAACCGGGGCGGGGTGCACGGCGCGGCGTTCGAGTTCGACGACCGCTTCACCGCCTACGACACCGCCTCCATCCTCCGGATGGGCCTGGACGGCGGCAAGATGCTCTGCCGGATCGGCCTGGATGACCCCGCCACCGCCACCACCCTGGAAACCTGTGCCCGGACGATCACCGAACTGGCCGGGCACAGCCTGGTCGCGATGGTCGAGCCGTTCTGGTCGCGACGGGTGAACGGGACGGTCACCCACGACCTGTCCGCCGAGGGGGTCATCCGTTCCATGCACGTCGGGCAGGGGCTGGGTGCGACGTCCGCGCACACCTGGCTGAAGATCCCGGTGGTCGTGGAGATGGAGCGGGTGATGCGCGCCACGACGCTGCCGACCCTGCTCCTGGGGGGTGATCCCACCGGAGCGCCCCAGGAGACCTACGCCGCCTGGCGCGACGCGCTCGGACTCCCCGGCGTGCGGGGCCTTGTGGTGGGCCGCGCATTGCTGTACCCCTCCGATGACGACGTGGCCGCGGCCGTCGACACCGCCGCGGCGATGCTGGAGGTGACAGTGAGCGAGCGAGCGCGCAGACACGGTGCCGAGGCGTCACACCTCGACGGATCGGGAGAGGAAAATCGATGACCTTCATCCCCGCGGGAAGCACGGCGCTGGCCCCCTGGGCGCTGCTGGTCACCCCGGAGTCGGCCGGGTGGACCTACGCCGGGCTCCGCCTGCTCTGTCTGTCCGGCGAGAGCGTGGAGTTCACCACGGGCGACGAGGAGATGCTGGTCCTGCCCCTGTCGGGCTCGTGCGCGGTCGAGTGCGACGGTGTACGGCTCACGCTCCACGGCCGGACCTCGGTCTTCCAGGCGGTCAGCGACTTCGCCTACCTGCCCGTCGGCGCGACCGTCCGGATCACCGGCACGGGCCGTTTCGCGTTCCCCGCGGCCCGGGCGACCAGGAGCTTCCCCGTCCGGTACGGCCCGGCGCGCGAGGTCCCGGTCGAGGTGCGCGGCGCGGGCCAGGCCAGCCGCCAGGTGAACAACTTCTGCGCCCCGGACGCGTTCGACTGCGACAAGCTCGTCGCGGTCGAGGTGCTGACCCCCGGCGGCAACTGGTCGTCCTACCCGCCGCACAAGCACGACACCGCCGCCGAGCACGAGGCCGTGCTGGAGGAGATCTACTACTTCGAGGGCGGCCCCGGCTACCAGCGGGTCTACGGCACCCACGACACACTGGCCGAGGTGTCGGGAGGCGACGTGGTGCTCGTCCCGCACGGCTACCACGGCCCCTCGATGGCGGCCCCGGGCTACGACCTCTACTACCTCAACGTGCTGGCCGGACCCGCTCCGACGCGGTCCATGGCCTTCTGCGACGACCCCCGGCACGCCTGGATCCGCTCCTCCTGGACCGAACAGGCGGTCGACTCCCGCCTCCCCATGACGAAGGCGCCGCGTTGACTTCGCCCCCACGGCTGAAGCCGGGGGTCGCCACGCTCAAGGAGATTCGATGAGACTGACGGTGGCCCAGGCGCTCGTGCGCTTCCTCGCCCAGCAGTGGACCGAGCGTGACGGTGTCGAGCAGCGGCTGATCGCCGGTTGTTTCGGGATCTTCGGGCACGGCAACGTGGCGGGCATCGGTCAGGCCCTGGCCGAACAGGGCGCCGGCACCGCCGACGCGCTGCCGTACTACCTGGCCCGCAACGAGCAGGCCATGGTGCACACCGCGGTCGGCTACGCGCGGGCCCGCAACCGGCTGTCCGCCTTCGCGTGCACCACTTCGATCGGGCCGGGCGCCACCAACCTGGTCACCGGCGCGGCGCTGGCCACGATCAACCGGATTCCGGTGCTGCTGCTGCCCGGCGACCTCTTCGCCACCCGCGCCGCCACCCCCGTGCTGCAGGAGCTGGAAGACCCCCGTTCCTACGACGTGAGCGTCAACGACGCGCTGCGACCGGTCAGCCGCTTCTTCGACCGGATCAACCGCCCCGAACAGCTGCCCTCGGCGCTGCTGGCCGCGATGCGGGTGCTGAGCGATCCGGCCGAGACCGGTGCGGTCACCCTCGCCCTGCCCCAGGACGTGCAGGCCGAGGCCGCTGACTGGCCCGACGAACTGTTTCGCCGGCGGGTCTGGCACGTGGCCCGCCCGGTGCCCGAACCGGCCGCGCTGGAGCGGGCGGTCGAGTTGCTGCGGGCCTCGCGGCGGCCGCTGATCGTGGCCGGCGGCGGGGTGATCTACAGCCAGGCCGCACCGGAGCTGGCCGCCTTCGCCGCCGGGCACGGCATCCCGGTGGCTGAGACCCAGGCCGGCAAGGGCGCCGTGCCGTACGACCATCCGTGCGCGGTCGGTGGGATCGGGCACACCGGCAGCACCGCGGCCAACGCCCTGGCCCGCGAGGCCGACCTGGTCATCGGGGTGGGCACCCGCTACAGCGACTTCACCACCGCCTCGCGGACCCTGTTCGGCTCGGCGGCCTTCTTGAACGTGAACATCACCGCCTTCGACGCGGCCAAGCACGCCGGTGCGGCGCTCGTCGCCGACGCCCGCCAGGCGCTGCGGGCGTTGGAGGCGCCGGGGGCCGGTGACTGGCGCGCCGAGCCCGGCTGGAGTGCCCGGGCGACGGAGCTGGCCCGCCACTGGCAAGAGCAGGTCTCGGTGCTGACCACGGGAGACACGCTGACCCAGCCGGTGGTGGTGGGCATGGTCAACGAGGTGGCCCGACCGGCGGACGTGGTGGTCAACGCGGCCGGGTCGATCCCCGGTGACCTGCACAAACTCTGGCGGGCCGCCGGGCCGGGGACCTATCACGTGGAGTACGGCTACTCCTGCATGGGATATGAGATCGCCGCGGGACTCGGGGTGAAACTGGCCGATCCGGAGCGGGAGGTCTTCGTGCTGGTCGGTGACGGCTCCTACCTGATGATGGCCCAGGAGATCGCCACCGCCGTGCAGGAGGGCGTCAAACTCGTCGTCGTGCTGGTCGACAACCACGGTTTCGCCTCCATCGGCGCCCTGTCGGAGTCGGTCGGGGCCCGCCGGCTGGGGACGGCGTATCGGATGCGCGGCGCCTCGGGGGAGTTGGACGGCGGGTTCCTGCCGGTGGACCTGGCGGCCAACGCGGCCAGTCTGGGTGCGGACGTGCTGCGTGCCGACGGTCCCGAGTCCCTGCGGGTGGCGCTGGCCAAGGCGCGCGGGTCGGCCCGGACCACCGTCGTGCATGTCGAGACCGTTCCGGGGCCGGGGGCCGACACCACGGCCTGGTGGGACGTGCCGATCGCCGAGGTGTCGGATCTGCCGGAGGCACAGCGGGCCCGGCTCGGCTACGAACGGGCCAAGCAGGCCCAGCGCCCCTACCTCTGACGGGGGAGGAGGCCGGGCGCCCCTACCTCTGACGGGACAAGGACGGGGACAAGCAGACCCGGCGCCCCTGCCTCTGACGGGGGAGCGAGACCAGCGCCCCTGCCTCTGACGGGGGAGGAGCGAGACCGGTGGGGCCGCCGCCGGTCTCCGGCCGTGGCACCCTCTCCCTGCCGTGAGAAGGCGGGAGAAGGCGGAAGAAGGGGAGACCGGTCGGAACGGGCGCCGTCATCCTCGGGCCGCGACCTCCGGCTTGGGCTGGAAGCCCCGGGCCAGCGGCACGATCAGGGCCACCATGACGGCGGCCGGTATGAACGCCGTCCGTACGTCCACGGTGTCGTTGACGGTGCCGACCACGGCCGCGCCGATGAGGAAGCCCACGTAGTTGAACACGTTGACCCGTGCGATCGCCGTCTCGGCCCCGGCGCCGAGGCGGCCGGCCGCGGAGAACGACTGCGGCGCGATGACGGACAGTCCGATGCCGACCAGACCGAACGACAGGACCGCCACCAGGGCGCCGGGGGCGACGACGACGCCCAGCGTGCCGACGGCGGCGAGCACCGCGCCCCCCCGGACGACCGGGGCCGGGCCGTACCTTCGTACCGCGAGGTCGCCGGGGATCCGCACGGCGAGCATGGCCGCCTGGTAGACGAGGTAGGCGAAGGGCACCAGCCAGCCGGTCGCCCCCAGCGCCTTCTCCATGTAGACGGTGCCGTAGTTGGAGACCGCCGCGTCGCCGACGTAGAGGAAGGCCATCGCCAGGCAGAGCGGGATGATCGGCCGCCACGGCACCCCGGCCGCCGCGGCGGCGTGCGCCGTCGCCTTCTCCTCGTCCCGGCCGTAGAGCCGGGGCAGCAGGACGACCGAGATCGCGGCGCCGATCGCCACCGGGACGGTGAACGACCAGCCCAGGCCCGTCCCGAGGGCGCTGAAGGCCGTGTTGAATCCGGCACCCAGCATCGAACCGACACTCCACACGGCGTGGAAGCCGGTCAGCACGCTCATGCCGTAGCGGCGCTCGACGGCTACGGCCTGCATGTTCATCGCCGCGTCCACCGCCCCGACGAAGAGGCCGAACACGGCGCTGAGCGAGTACAGCCCGGCGAGCCCGTCGTTCCACCCGGAAAGGGCCACGACGCCGCAGACCCCCAACTGGGAGATCCGCAGGACCGGTCCGCTGCCGTACCTCGCGGCCAGCGGACCGGCCACGACGCTTCCGACGCCGGCGATCACCGGCACGAGCAGCAGGACGAGAGTGAGGTCCCCGTCGCTCAGCCCGAACCTGTGCTGCAGGTCGATCACGTGGGTGAGCAGGGTGGCGAAGCAGATGCCCTGGACGAAGAAGGCGGCCCAGGTCGCCATTCGTGCCTGCCTGTCGCGGGGGGTCGGCACCATGGTCTCCACGGAACATGAGGGGGAGTCAAGTTCCCGTCAGGGTAGGGGCGCCGCCCCCGGCGGTCAATGGTGTACGGGCCCCGGCAGCGGTTAGGGTCGGGAAGGTGGAAAGCTCCCGGCCTCCGGCCGTTCACAACCAGGCGGGCGAGCCGCGCCCCGGCGACCTGCGGGCGGGCAACACCGACCGGGAACGGGTGGCCGCCGTGCTGGGCGACGCGCTCGCCGACGGCCGGCTGAACCACGAGGAGCACGAGGAGCGGCTCGAAGCGCTGTACCGTGCCCGCACCCTGGGCGAGATCGGCGCACTCACCACCGACCTGCTCCCACCCGAGGCTCAGCCGCTGCGGACCGACGTCCGCCCGGTCGTGGCCTTCTTCGGCTCGGATGAGCGCTCGGGCCGCTGGGTGGTGCCCACCCGCTTCTCCGCCACCGCGATCTGCGCCAACGTCACGCTCGACCTGCGCGAGGCGCTGCTCCAGTCCGGCCACGTGACTCTCCAGGCCACCGTGATGGCCGGGACCCTCACGCTGATCGTCCCCGAGGGCGTCCGGATCGAGATGCCCGCCTCCGGCTTCATGGCCGGGAAGAAGAACCAGGTGCCGCCCTCGCCCGACGGCCCGGTCATCGAGATCACCGGCCTCGTCACGCTGGGCAGCATCGTCGCCAAGTCGCCCAAGCGGCCCCGCCGGCCCTGGTTCCGCCGCTGAACGGGTGATTCCCGGCCGGTCAGCTCGCGCTGTCGAAGTTGATCGCGCTGTAGGCGCGCAGCTTCCAGAGCTGGTGCTCACTCTCGATCTTGCGGATCGTGCCGGAACGGCCCCGCATGACCAGGGAACTGGTGACCGCGTGACCGCCCCGGTAGCGGACCCCCTGCATGAGCTCGCCGTCGGTGATGCCGGTGGCCGCGAAGAACACGTCGTCCGATCTGACCAGGTCGTCGGTGCTCAGCGTGGCGTCCAGATCGAGGCCGGCGTCCAGCGCCCGGCGGCGCTCGGCGTCGTCCTGCGGCCACAGCCGGCCCTGGATGACACCGCCCAGGCACTTGAGCGCGCAGGCCGCGATGATGCCCTCGGGCGTGCCGCCGACGCCCAGCATCAGATCCACGCCGGTGCCGGCGCGGGCGGCCATGATCGCTCCGGCCACGTCGCCGTCGGTGATGAGCCTGATCCGCGCGCCGGTGTCCCGGATCTCCCTGATGAGCTTCTCGTGGCGCGGCCGGTCGAGGACGACCACGGTCACGTCCGAGGGCTCGCCGCCCTTGGCCCGGGCCACCGCGGCGATGTTGTCGGCCACCGGTGCGTTGATGTCCACCGACCCGGCGGCCTCGGGGCCGGTGACCAGTTTGTCCATGTAGAAGACCGCTGACGGGTCGTACATCGAGCCGCGCTCGCTGACCGCGATGACCGAGATGCCGTTGGGCATGCCGAGCGCCGTCAGCCGGGTGCCGTCGATCGGGTCCACGGCCACGTCGCACGCGGCGCCGCTGCCATCCCCGACCTGCTCGCCGTTGTAGAGCATCGGCGCGTTGTCCTTCTCCCCCTCGCCGATCACCACCACACCGCTCATCGACACCGTGTTGATCAACTGGCGCATCGCGTTCACCGCGGCGCCGTCGGCGCCGTTCTTGTCGCCGCGCCCGACCCAGCGGGCCGCCGCCATCGCGGCGGCCTCGGTCACCCTGACGAGTTCGAGAGCGAGGTTGCGGTCGGGCGCGTGTGCGCCCGTGGCGAGCGCGGCGGGTACGGATGTCTGATCGGACATGACAAGGAGCCCCTCTCCTGGATTACTGCAACGATCGTAGTTGCCACCCTCTTACCGGGTGTCGGGGGATAATGTGCCCAGCATGAGCAGCGACATGGACCGGGAGGTGACAGGTGTGACCGCACGGACCTCCGAGCGGGGTGCCGCCACGCGCGTCGCACTCCTCACTGCGGCGAGGGAGGTCTTCGTCGCGAGCGGTTTCGCGGAGGCCGGGGTCACCGACGTGGTCGCCCGTGCCGGAGCGAGTGTCGGCAGCCTCTACCACCACTTCTCCGGCAAGGCCGATCTCTACCTGACGCTCTTCGACGAGTTCCAGACCCGGCAGACGCAGCGGACCAAACAGGCGGTCCAGGAGGTCCGCGCCGAGGGCGAGACGGACCCGATGCGGCTGTTCGTCGCCGGCGCCCGCGCCTACCTGGAGGGGTGCCTCGCCGAGCGCGAGATCTCCGCGCTGTTCCTGCGGGGGGACGGGCCGCCCGGCTTCGAGCTCATCGTGCGCGACCGGCTGCGCCAGTGGGCCAAGCGCAACGCCACCCTGTTCGAGGACGACCAGGGCGCGCTGGTCGTGGTCCTCACCGGCGCGCTCGCCGCCGCCGTCTCCGAGGTCGCCCTGTCCGAGGACGAGGACGCCTCCCGCGACCTCGCCGAGGGTGTGCTGGCCATCATCGGGCAGATCCGTCGCCCCTGAGGCCGGGACCGCCCTCCCGAGCGACTAGGGTCGACAGACGTGGAACGGTTCACTCAGGGTTTCTACGGCTACGCGGTCGCGATGCTGGTCTGCCTCGCCGGCGTCGGCGTCTTTCTGCTGGTCACGCCGCAGAGCAGGACCGAGCACATTCCCAAGGTCGACTACTCGATCGACGTGGCCAACATGCGCCACACCGCTCCCTACCAGGCATGGTCGCCCGAGCCGGTGCCCGCCGGCTGGATTCCGACGAGCTCCCGGGTGACCAACGAGAAGGGCGTGGTGAGCTGGAGGCTCGGTTTCGCCACCGCCAAGCGCTCCCACGCGATGCTCGCCCAGAGCGACGAGAAGCCTGCGGCCGAGTTCGCCAACCGGATGGCCAACACCGGCGAGGTCGTCGGCAGCGTCCAGGTCGGCGGCGTGACCTGGGAACAGCGCCTCCGCAAGGACAAGGACCAGCGCTCCCTCGTCCGGCTCCTGCCCGACGTCACGGTCGTCGTCACCGGGACCGCCCAGTGGGACGAGCTGTCGGCGCTGGCGGGGTCGCTCAAGCAGCAGGTGAAGACGGCCTCCTGACCGGCACACCGTACGGCCGCAGCGCGCCGTGCGGTCCCCGGCGGTCAGAAGGGCGCGTCGCCGGAGAGGTCGGGCTGCCTGCGCTGCGCCATGGCGGCGGCCAGCTTCACCCGGGCGCCCTGGAGCCACTCCTCGCACAGCGACGCCAGCTTCTCGCCACGCTCCCAGAGCTCGATCGACTGCTCCAGTGTGAGCCCGCCCGCCTCCAGGCGGCGGACCACCTCGGTCAGCTCCTCGCGTGCCTGCTCGTACGACGGTGTCTTCTCATCGGCCACGTCCACCACCCTAGTGCGACGTTCCCCGACGGAGGCCGCGGACAGGCGGTCGGGAACCCGAGGTCACCCCGGCGGACTTCGCAGCTCGCGGGACTGGGAGAATCCGTCGATGAGCGTTCGCACCGCGACCCCCGACGACATCCCCGAACTGGTCCGTCTGCGTGAGATCCTGGCCGACCGGATGGCCCAGGACGGCAGCCACCCCATCGACGAGCACTGGCAGGAAGCCTACGCCGACAGCCTCAAGGAACGGCTGGGCAGCGCCGACACGGCCGTCTACGTGGTGGACGCCCCCACGGGCGGCCTGGCCGCCTGCGGGATCGGCCTCATCTTCGGCCGCTTCCCCGGCCCCACCCTTCCCGACGGCCGCTGCGGCTACATCCAGGGCATGACGACCGACCCCGCGCACCGGCGCCAGGGACACGGCCGGGCCATCATGTCCGCGCTCCTGGACTGGTACCGGGACGGCGAGGTCCGCAGGGTGGACCTGCACGCCACCTCGGAGGCGGAGCCGCTCTACCGGGAACTCGGCTTCGTCGACGACGGCTATCCGTCGCTCACGTGGCGGTCTCGCTCCTGACCGTCACCCTGTCGTCGGAGAACCGGATCGTCAGCTCGTCACCGGGGGCGACGTCGCCCGCCAGCCGTACGACGTCGCCCGAGGGGCGCTGCACGATCGCGTAGCCGCGTTCCAGGGTGGCGGCGGGGGAGAGGGAGACCAGGCGCGCTCTCAGATGCCCCAGGGAGTCCTGGGCGCGGTCCAGGGAGCCGGTGAGCGAACGCCTGGCCCGATCCCTGAGCTGCTCGGCCTGCTCGGCCCGGCGCTCGATCTCGCGGACCGGGTCGGCCAGGGAGGGGCGGGAGCGGACCGCCGTCAGCCATGCCGCCTCCCGCTCCAGCCAGCCACCGGCGACCCGGCGGCCCCGGTCGCGGAGTTGGCGCACCAGCGTGAGCTGCTCACCGACGTCCGGGACGACCTTCTTGGCGGCGTCGGTGGGGGTGGACGCCCGGACGTCGGCGACCAGGTCGAGCAGCGGGTTGTCCTGCTCGTGCCCGATCGCGCTGACCACCGGGGTCCGGCACGCGGCGACCGCCCGGACCAGCGCCTCGTCGGAGAAGGGCAGCAGGTCCTCCATCGACCCGCCGCCCCGTGCGACCACGATGACGTCGACCTCTCCGTCCGCGTCGAACCGGCGCAGGGCCTCGGTGACCTCGCCGACCGCGTAGGGCCCCTGCACGGCCACGGGCTCGACCTTGAACCGCACCGCCGGCCAGCGGCGCCGCGAGTTTTCCAGCACGTCGCGTTCGGCGGCCGAGTCACGACCGCAGATCAGCCCGACGGTGCCGGGCAGGAACGGCAGCCGCCGCTTGCGGTCGACTCCGAAGAGCCCTTCGGCGGCGAGCACCTGGCGGAGTCGCTCCAGCCGGGCCAGCAGCTCTCCAACGCCGACCGGTCGCATCTCCAGCGCGGTGAACGCGAAAGACCCCTTATTTACCCAGAAGTCCGGTTTCAGGTGCATAACGACCCGGGCTCCGTCCACCGGCCGGGGGACGGTCGCCTCGTAGACGCCACGGGGGCAGGTGACCCGGGCCGACACATTGGCCACAGGGTCACGCAACGTCAGGAACACCGTGCCGCCGCGGGCGGTCAACTCGGTGATCTGCCCCTCCACCCAGACGGTGCCGAGTTTGCCGATCCAGCCGCCGACCATCTGCAGCACCGTGCGGACCGGGAGCGGCTGTTCCGGAGTGGTCTTCGAGCTCATGGCGGGAGCCTACGCGCCGATGGCGACTATTCCGCAGACTCCAGCTTGACCAGCCGGTTCTCGTACATCCGCACGACCTCGGGACGGGCGGTGGTGGCTCGCTCGTAGGCGAGGAGATCCCCGATCTGCCCGGCGGACTTGCCGCGCATCCGGGCGCGCAGGGACGCGACCGTCAGCTGGCCGTAGCCGGGCATCGGCTCGGTGGGTACGGTGATCGCTTCGGGGACCGGCTCGGCCATCGCGGGATCGGCGATCCTGGTCTCGGTGACCTTCGCCGACGCGGCGCCGGCTCCCGCGGCCTTGACGACCTTCACCTCCGTGACCTCGACCTGTACGGCCGCGGGGGCGGGGAGCTCGATCCCGGTTTCGGAGGCCTCGTCCTCGGCGGGTTCGGCGGTCTCGGCGGCCTTGGCCCGGGACTTCGGCTTGGCCTTGGCCTTGGTGGGCTCGGTCTCGGCGGCTTCGGCGGTCTGGGCCTCGGCGGTCTCGGTGGTCTCGGTCTTGGCGGATCCGGCTGCCTCGACTGTCTTGGCGGCCTCGGAAGAGCGGACGGTCCCGGCGGGTTCGGTGGCCTTTAAGGTCTCGGCGGTCTCAGCGGTTCCGGTGGGCTTCGGTGCCTCCTGCTCCTTGGGCGCCTCCGCCTCGGGAGCCGCGGGCTCCGGCTCGGTCACCTTGTTCTCGGTGTTCTCGGTCACCTTGGACTTGGTGGGGGCGAAGATGACCGGTTCCGGACGGGACGAGGAGCCGTTGGCCTCGGACGTGGTCCCCCCGGCGGCCGAGCCGGCGGCGCTCTCCGGGCGCGGAGCGAAGATGACCGGCTCGCGGCGGACCGGCTTCTCCTCGATCTCCACGCTCGCGGCGGCCTTCTCGCTCTCCGGGCGGGACTCCTCGGAGCTCTCGTCCTGGCCGGCGAGGCGCTTGACCGAGGTCCGCATGCGGTCGCCGATCAGCAGAACCTGGCCCACTCCGCTCAGTGCGGACTGCAGCACGTACAGCGGCAGATCCTTGGCCTTCTCCTTGAATCCCTCGCGACTGGAGAGCGCTTCTTTAACATTTCTTGTGACATTTCGGAAGATGTCGGGGACTGCCATGTCGTCTCCCTGGGAGTCTGTATTGGGCACCTGGTCCGGTAAGACTGTGCCGTATGAGGTCATAGGACGCGTGGGCGGCCCAGCGGACACTCCACGTAGCATAAGAACATGACTTCAACGACCCCCGCGACCCGACGCGTACTTGTGGCTAAGCCCCGTGGCTACTGCGCGGGGGTCGATCGAGCGGTCCAGGCCGTCGAGAAGGCCCTTGAGCAGTACGGCGCGCCGATCTACGTCCGCAAGCAGATCGTCCACAACACCCATGTGGTCAAGACGCTGGAGGCGCGCGGAGCGATCTTCGTCGAGGAGACCGAGCAGGTGCCCGAGGGCGCCATCGTGGTCTTCTCCGCCCACGGAGTCTCCCCGGCGGTCCATCAGGAAGCCGCCCAGCGCAGCCTCAGGACGATCGACGCCACCTGCCCGCTGGTGACGAAGGTGCACAACGAGGCCAGGCGCTTCGCGTCCCAGGACTACGACATCCTGCTCATCGGCCATGAGGGCCACGAGGAGGTCGAGGGCACCGCGGGTGAGGCCCCCGACCACATCCAGCTCGTCGACGGCCTCGATTCGGTCGGCTCCGTCCAGGTGAAGGACCCCAGCCGGCTGGTGTGGCTGTCGCAGACCACACTGTCGGTGGACGAGACGGTCGAGACGGTCACCCGGCTCAAGGAGCGCTTCCCGCACCTCATCGACCCGCCGAGCGACGACATCTGCTACGCCACCCAGAACCGCCAGGTCGCGGTGAAGGAGATCGCCGCCCAGGCCCAGCTCGTCATCGTCGTCGGCTCGGAGAACTCATCCAACTCCAAGCGGCTGGTCGAGGTCGCCCTCGACCACGGGGCCGACGCCTCCTACCTGGTCGACGACGCCTCGCTGATCAAGGACGAGTGGCTCGACGGTGTCACCACGGTCGGCGTGACGAGCGGTGCCTCGGTCCCCGAAGAGCTCGTCGCCGACGTCCTGGCCCGTCTCGCCGCGCACGGGTTCGATGACGTCGAGGAGGTCGAGTCCGTCGAGGAGAGCGTCCGCTTCGCCCTCCCGCACGAGCTCCGCAAGGACCTGCGCGCCACCGTCTGACCTCGCTCCCCGGCCGTACGGCGCCGGACGGCGTCGTACGGCCTCACTGCCCTTCGCGGGGAGTGCCGTACACCTTGGGCTCGAAATAGCCCTCGGGCTCGGGGGCGTAGTCGGTGCCGCCGCTCCTCGGGCGGGGGATGTCCGGGCCGGCCGCCCGTAGCTCCTCGCGCAGATCACGTACGCACTGGGCGAGACCGCGGCGCCACGCGACGAGCAGGACCACGAGCGTGCCGCCGAACAGCCACGGGGCACCGGCCGACAGCGTGGTGAGCATGCCCAGGCTGAACGCCTGGATCGGCGAGGTCGAGCCCAGGGCCCGGACCGCCTCGACGACCAGCGTGGCCAGCAGGAAGATCAGCGGTGGGGACACCACCAGCGAGAGCAGGTCCCGCCGGTTCACCAGCGACACCGCGACCACGCAGCCGGCCACGAACGCCACCCCGGCCAGCGCGGGCGGACCGAGTAACGCCTGCAGGACACCGCCCGCCAGGGACAATGCCAGCACCGACGTCATCGCCCCCCGGGCGGTCAGCCGGATGCCGCCTCCGCGCCTGCGCTCACTCACGCGCCCACCTCCGCCAAGCGGCTGCCCGTCGCCTCGCTCGTCCACAGACGCCCCCCTCGGCCTCGGCCCTCATCGCCAACCCGCTCCGCTCCGCCTCCAGTGTCCGGCTGTCGGCGCCCCAAGAGAACAGCCTCTAGGGCAGGTCGTTGGTCAATTTACCGTTGAGCCGGGATATCAGAGGGGAGCTTGACCTCTCCTCTTCCAGCAGTTCCGGCGAGGTCAGTGCGCGCGGCAGGTCCTCGACCGTCGCGGGCCCGTCCAGCTCGGTCTCGACCAGCCCCAGGTCGTTCAGCTTGCGCGCGCTCACCAGCACCCGGGTCTCCAGGGAGCCGACCGTCCGGTTGTAGGACTCCACCGCCCTGCTCAGCGACCGGCCCATCGACTCCATGTTCCGTCCCATGGTGCCCAGCCGCTCGTAGAGTTCCTTGCCCAGCTCGAAGACCGCCCGGGCGTTCTCGCTGAGCGCGGCCTGCTGCCAGGCGTACTGGGCGGTGCGGAGCATGGTGATCAGCGTGGTGGGCGTGGCGATGTGGACCCGCCGCCGCATGGCGTACTCCAGCAGGGCGGGATCGCGTTCCAGCGCCGGGGCCAGGAACGCCTCGCCCGGAATGAACAGCACCACGAACTCCGGTGCCGGACTGAACGCCTGCCAGTAGGCCTTGGCGGCGAGCCGGTCCACGTGCTCGCGCACGTGCCGGGCGTGGGAGTCGAGCCGGGCCGACTGGTGGTCGGGGTCGTCGGACTCGGCGGCCTCCAGGTAGGCGGCCAGGGAGACCTTGGAGTCGACCACCACGTTCTTGCCGCCGGCCAGCCGTACGACCATGTCGGGCCGGAGCACGCCGTCGGCGGTGGTGGCGCTCGCCTGCTCGTCGAAGTCGCAGTAGCGCTGCATGCCGGCGATCTCGGCGACCCTGCGGAGCTGGAGCTCCCCCCACCGGCCCCTGGCCTCCGGGCGCTGCAGGGCGCGCACCAGCGCGGTCGTCTGGACGCGGAGCTGGTCGTTGCTCTCGCGGACGACGTCGATGTGCTTGGCCAGCTCGGCGTGGGCGGCCCGCTGGCCCGTCTGGGTGTCGCGCAGCTGCGTCTCGACGCGGGCCAGGGTGTCCTTCAACGGCTCGATCATGTGCTCGACGGCCTGTTTGCGCTGCTCCAGCTCCCCGGCGGCCTCGGTACGGCTGGCGGCCAGCCGGGTCTCGGCCAGCTCCAGGAACCGCAGGTTGTTGACGTCGAGCGCGCGGGCCGACAGGGTCTGGAACCGCTCGGCGAGCTGTCCTTCGACATAGGCGACCTTCTCCTCGGCGACCTTCGCCCGGGCCTCGGCCTCGGCCAGGCGCACCTCCATGCCCGTCGCCCCTGAGGCGGCACGCGCCCGGCCCAGCAGGAATCCGATCGCGAGTCCCGCGGCGAGTCCCACGGCGAGCTGGAAAACGAGTGCCATGACGTCCACCACGGAATGATCGCAGGCCCGGCCGTTCCCGGCTTCCCGACACGCCTTGCGGTCCGGCCGCCGTCGTACGGCTTGCAGTGACATATCCCGTCACTCAGAGTTTTCCAAGGAAGCGCACCGTTAGGGGAAGGTGGCGCCGGGCGTCCGGTTCCCCCATGGACGGCCGTCCCCGGATCCGCTGCCCGGACGGCCGGATCGCCGTCCGCGGGCAGGCAGAGCGTGATTTCTACCGGCCTGTGACCCGTCCTCGGCGGATAGCACCGTGTGATTCCCCGTAAACTCGGCTGACGTGAGCCTGAGCATCGGCATCGTCGGATTGCCCAACGTCGGCAAGTCAACGCTTTTCAACGCGCTGACGAAGACCGCCAACGCCCTGGCGGCGAACTACCCGTTCGCCACCATCGAGCCCAACGTGGGCATCGTCGGCGTTCCCGACCCACGTCTGGAGAAGCTGGCCGAGATCTTCGATTCCGCGAAGATCCTGCCCGCGAAGGTCGAGTTCGTCGACATCGCCGGGCTGGTCCGCGGTGCCTCGGAGGGGCAGGGACGGGGCAACCAGTTCCTGGCCAACATCCGTGAGACCGATGCCATCTGCCAGGTCATCCGGGTCTTCACCGACCCGGACGTGACCCACGTGGACGGTGACGTCGCCCCTGAGCGCGACATCGAAACGATCAATACCGAGCTGATCCTCGCCGACCTGCAGACCCTGGAGAAGGCGATTCCGCGCCTCCAGAAGGAGTCCAGGACGAACAAGGACCGCAAGGCCACGCTGGAGGCGGCGGAGGCGGCGGTCAAGCTCCTCGACGGCGGCACCACCCTGTACGCCGGAGCGAAGGGGGCCGGGATCGACGTGGCCGCCCTGCGCGAGCTGCACCTGCTGACCACCAAGCCGTTCCTCTACGCGTTCAACCTCGACGCCGACGAGCTGACGGACGAGGACCTGCGGGCCCGGCTGGCGGCGATCGTCGCGCCGGCCGAGGCCGTCTTCCTCGACGCCAAGATCGAGTCCGAGCTCGTCGAGCTCCCCGACGACGAGGCGCTGGAGCTCCTGCAGTCCGTCGGCCAGGAGCAGTCCGGTCTCGCCCAGCTCGCCCATGTCGGGTTCGAGACCCTCGGCCTGCAGACCTACCTGACCGCCGGTCCCAAGGAGACCCGGGCCTGGACGATCCGCAAGGGCGCCACCGCTCCCGAGGCGGCCGGGGTCATCCACACCGACTTCCAGCGGGGCTTCATCAAGGCCGAGATCGTCTCCTTCGACGAGCTGGTCGAGGTCGGTTCCATCGCCGCCGCCCGCCAGGCGGGCAAGGCCCGCATCGAGGGCAAGGACTACGTGATGCGCGACGGCGACGTCGTGGAGTTCCGCTTCAACGTGTAGCGGGTGACGTGCCATCACGTCGTTGATCTCGCAAACGTGCAGGTCAGAGAGGGTCCGACTCTTCGGGGTCGGGCCCTTTGCTCGCGGCATGACGAGCACGCGTCTCAGAGCATGCGGACCTTCCGTACTGCCCTCGCCTACAAGGCGAACATCAAGCTCAGACGTCCTTGATCTGTACACGGTCGCCGCACAGTTTCGACCAGTCGTCGCGGTCCGAGGTCAGCACCAGCACGGGCGCCGGGGAGCGGAGCGCCATCGCGGCGACGAGAGCATCGATGGCGTACTTGTGGCCGTGCAGCCCGCCGGCGTCGCTCAGCAGACGCACCGCAGTGAGGCTGTCCGCCGGGGTGACGTTTTGGACCTGAAGGCGGGAGAGCACCCAGCGCAGCCGGGCGGTATCCGTCTTCCCATAGGCGGCCTCCACCACCGTCAGGGCCGACACCAGGACGGGCACGCCTACGCGCCGAGCGGCCTCGATCCGAGTGATCATCTGGCGGTCGTTGCGCAGGAGTAGCGACAGTGCCTGGGAGTCCAGAACCAGGGACCTGGCAGCGGGCGCCTTCATGCAGCGCTGTCGCCGGACGCGCACGGCGCCGGTGCGTCACCGAACAGTTCGTTCTGCGCGGCCTGGACCTCGGCCTCGCTCAACGGTTCGTGCTCGCCTTCGTAGGCGGCCACGATCTCGGCGAGACCGTCCATCGCCAGCTGATGCCGGACCGCTGCGGTCACATAGGCGGACATGCCGCGTTTGCCGGTGCGCGTACGCAGAGCACCGAGGAGTTCCGAAGGCATCGAGACGGAGATATTCTCCGTGCCGCCTGGGCGGGGTGACTTCATGATGCCAGATTAGTACAGGAACTATTACAGCGTTCAGATGCTGTGTGGCCTCATCGTTGCTGCGTAGGCTTGGCGCTCTGGATCTTCTCGTACTCGTCGCGGCTCCCGTGCTGGGACAGTGTTGGGATGCGCCTGCATTTCCGCAGGTCAAAGCCTTGTGGTCGAGTTCGTTTCAACGTTTAGCGGGTAACGTGCCATCGCGTCGTCGATCTGGCAACATGCAGATCAGAAGGGGTTCGATTCTGCGGAGCCGGGCCCCTGGTTTTTCCCGCGCTGGGAAACCTGACCTGTCGTCACCTGTCATCACCCCTGCTCATCCCTATCGTGCTGGGATCGTGCCGGGATGGGCTGCCCGTGGCACCTCGACGGTCGACGTGGACTTCCGACGGTGGGTGCTGCCCACCACGTGTGCTCTGTGAGTGCGCTACTGGTGACTTTGAGCGACAACTGACGAGACGCGGGGCGGGTGTGCTGCTAACATTAGTGTTACTAACATAAACGTTAGTGTCATGCGCGGAGGTCGGAGGTCGACGGACGTGGCGGATTTTGTAGGTCGTCGGCAGGAGCTGGCGACGCTGGAGCGAGAGCTGCAGAAGGTGGCGGCAGGGGTTGGCGGAGAGCGGCCCGGTCGGTGTGTGATGTTGCGTGGGCGGCGCCGGGTGGGCAAGTCGCGACTGGTCGAGCGGTTTGCGGAGTGCTCCGGAGCCCCGTTCTTGTTCTACGCGGCGACCGGTGCGTCCCCTAGGGGGGATCTGGCACGGCTGGCCAGGGACGCCCAGGCATCGACGCTGCCGTTGGCACGGCTGGTGGCCGCCGCGCGGCCGGAGAGCTGGGATGCCGCGTTGGATGTGCTGGCTGCGGCGCTGCCCGCCGACCAGGTGAGCGTGCTGGTCATCGACGAGGTGCCATACCTGATGGACGCCGATGGCGGCTTTGAGGGGATGTTGCAACGGGCCTGGGATCGGGTGCTGGAGACCAAGCCAGTGCTGCTGGTCCTCATCGGCTCCGATCTGTCGATGATGGAGGCGCTGAACAGCTACGGACGACCCTTCCACCAGCGCGGCCGGGAGATGGTGCTCGGGCCGCTGAATCCCGCTGAGGTCGGGCGGATGCTCGGGCTGGATCCGGCGGAAGCCTTCGATGCCGCGCTGGTCACCGGTGGGCTGCCGCTGATCTGCGCGGAGTGGCCGCGAGGTGCAGGACTGTGGGACTTCCTCGGCGAGGCGCTGAGCGACCCGGTCTCGGCCCTGCTGGTGTCGGCCGAGCGCTCGCTGGCTGCCGAATTCCCCCCGCAGGCTCAGGCGCGTACGGTGCTGGCGGCTATCGGTAGTGGCGAGCGGACCTTCACCAATATCGCCCGGGCGGCCGGCGGAATCGGGGCCACGCCGCTGCAGCGAGCGCTGGAGCTGCTTACGGAGAAGCGGATCGTCGCGGCGGAGCTGCCCGTATCGCTGCGCCCGTCGAAGGATCGCCGCTACCGGGTGACGGATCCCTACCTGCGGTTCTGGCTGCACCTGCTCGGCCCGTCCATGGAGGAGATCGAGCGGGGGCGGGGCGATCTGACCTTGGCGCGGATCCGGGAGAGCTGGACCAGTTGGCGCGACCGGGCGATCGAGCCGCTCATCCGCGAGGCGCTCGCGCGGATACTGCCCGATGACCGGCTCCCCGCGGCCCCCGCGGTGGGCGGCTACTGGACCCGCACCAACGACGTCGAAATCGACATCATGGGGGCGGACCGCGCCCCCGTCGCCAAGGAGCTGCTCTTCGTCGGCTCCGTCAAGTGGCTGGAGCAGTCACCCTTCGACCGGCACGACTTGGCCGCTCTCCATCGGCATCGGGCCGTCCTCACCGACGATCCCGTTCCGGTCGTGGCGGTCTCACGCAGCGGAGTCGACTGCCCGGTGCTCGATGCCGCCTACGGTCCCGGCGATCTGCTGACCGCCTGGCCGCTGTGAGCGGCGGACGGCAGGCGAGGCACGGGAGTCGGGGAGCGCGATCAGGCCGCAGACGTTGCGGAGAAGTCCACAGACCTCGGCCCCTTGCCGGCGCTGCTGTCCAGCGTTGGCAATCTTGAGCCTTCTCGTACTCCGTCGCGGCTCCCGCGCTGGGATGACCCCGCATCTCCGCAGGTCGAACCCGTGCGGTGGAGTTCCGCTTCAACGTCTGACGATCCCCGGTAAGGGAGAACGGGCTCGGTCCTACGACCGGGCCCGTTCTCCCTTATGGTGACGCTGAGTGACGCATTACCGGTAAATGCGCAGGTCGCGACAGTGTCGGTGCCGTTTGGACAGCAATGCGTGGCGTTTGGGTAATCAGGTTCCCCGCCGACCAGGCATAACGTCCTTTCTTGGTGATGTGCCCAGGTAACCGGTTCGCTGGGCGTTCCAGACCAGGTTTGCTCAGTCAGGAGGTTGCCTGCAGCATAGGCGTGGCTTTCCTGGAACAATCGCCGGGGCGGTTAGAGTAAGTGCTTGACCATGGTTAACGGGGGCGGAAGTAATACGACACCGCGCCGACCGGGGGATGGGTGCAAGCGGAGGCATGATGGCTCGAAGGGCAACGGCCCAGCGTGATCCTCGGATCGCTGGCGACCCTGAGCTGTCGGTATACCCGGACATGTCCTATGACTCCGGCTCCGACGGCCCTCCGGCGCGCGGGCGGAACGCGACATCCCGGGGCCGATGGTCCGGCGGGGGCGGACGCTGGCTGGTATGGACCGGACGTGCTGTGCTTTGGGCGCTAATAGTAGTCATCGTAGTGAACGGGGTCCGTGCGCCTTTTGAGCGTTTCACCCGGCAGAACACCGCAGGCGGAACGCCTGCCGTTTCCAGTGACACCGAATTCCCGGTCAGCCGGGCGACCTCTTTCGCCAGCCAGTTCGCCGCCGTCTATCTGAATTTCGAGTCCATCCGCTCCCAGGAAAGAGCGGCCAGGCTCGCGCCCTACCTGCCGGAAGGCGCCGAACCGCAGTTCGGCTGGGACGGCCTCGGCCGGATGGCCGCCGGTGCGGTCCAGCCGTACGGCACTGAGATCATCGACAGGGACAACGCCGTGGTGACCCTCGCTTTCCAGTCGGGAGACCGCCGCCAGCTGCTGTCCGTTCCGGTGTTCCACGACGGCCAGACGGACAGGTTCGTGGTCTCCGGCCGACCGGGCATCCTGCCGGCGCCCACACCGGCGAACCTGCCCCCGGCGCCCGCGGGCGAGAGCGACGAGGCCGCCGAGGCCGAGCTCCGCACCCCGCTGGCCAACTTCTTCAAGGCGTACGCCTTGAGTGACACCGCGTCCCTGCAGCAGTACGCCGCCGCCGGGGTCACCCTGGAGGGGTTCGGTGGCGCGTTCACCTTCATACAGCTCAAGAGCCTCTCCGTCCCCCTCGTCGGCGGCGCCACCCGCGAGGTCACGGCCACGGTCGTGTGGGGAGTGCCCTCGGGCGCGACCCCGTCAGCCGGTCCCACACCCGCCGACCCCGGGGACGCCAGCGGGAAGCTGGAGCAGGCCTACCTGCTCACCGTGGTCGAACAGGGCGGCAAGTGGTTCGTCAAGAACATCCGCGGCGCACAACGGTCTGTGGGGTAACACATGATCGAACGATGCCGGCCGGCAGTGAACAGAATCCCCCTGATCAGCGAGTCGGCGGTGGGCGGGTCCGGGCATGCGTGTGTCGGGCCCGTGCCCGCCCGCCGAGCGCGATCGTGAGCACGGAGGACGTGAAGTGATCCTGAAGACCATCCTGCTGAGCATGATCGACCTTGCCCAGCCGACCGCTCCTCCGGCGGGCGTGAACACCGAAGGACTGGCCGACTTCCTCCGAAAGTTCTTCGCCCCGCTCTTCCTCGTCGTCGTCTCCGTCGTCGCGCTCTTCTTCCTCTTCACGCGTGAGATCACCAGATTCGTGCAGTTCATCATCCTCGCGGTGGCCATCGGAGTGATCTTCTACGTGCCCAACATCATCGAGGTGACGGCCAAGGCGATCGCGGGCGCGCTGGGCATCTCGGGGGGTTGATCCCGCGCACAGCGGTCAGAGAACGAGAGGCGGAGAGGAGGAGCGCGTGGACCTACCCACGTATACCAACATCTGGCGGATCGAGAAGCGGCTCTACAAGCTGTACGATCTACGGCTGCCGATGCCGCTGCCGATTGTCTGGATCGGTGTCTTCGTGGGTGTGGTGGCGCCCTGGTCGCTGCTGCTCTACCTGCTGGGCCTGCCTTTCGACGCACCCTGGCACGTGGTCTACCTCGTGCCTCCCGGGATCGTCACCTGGCTCTCCACCCGGCCGGTGATCGAGAGCAAGAGGCTGACCGAGCTTCTCCAGTCGCAGGTCCGTTACGTCGGCGAGCCCCGCACCTGGTGCCGGATGGCCCCCACCGCCGAGCCTTCGGAGATCAACCTGACCGGCCGGGTCTGGCAGGCCGCTCCTCAGCGGCAGGCCGCACCGGTCCGCGTCAAATCCTCACGCAGGGCCCGGCACGCCCAGGCCAAGCGCGCCGCGTCCGCCCGCGAGGTCCGTCCCGCGGTGGCCGCCGCCGCAGCAGCGGCCTCGGTTCCGCCCGCCCGTGAACAGGGTGCCCGGAGTACGGCTCCCGCCCCCCGCCGGGGCACCGCGCCGGCCCTCGGACAGGCCGTCGCCGAAGTGTCCGGCACCCCCGCACCCACCGCGTCCGCTCCCGGGGCACCGGTCGAGCGGTCCTTCTTCGCGCCATCCGCCGCGGCCTCCGGTGCACTGGTCAAGGCCCCGGCCGACCCTGCTCCCGCCGTGCCGCCCGCCTCGCTCTCTCCGCCCGCCCCCCTCTCTCCGCCCGTCCCGCTCTCTCCGTCCGGATCCGACCGGGGCACCCCGTCCGCTTCCGACCGCGCGCCGGTCGTGCCGACGGCTCCGATCGACACCGAGGCGTTGCGGCGCCTGCGCAGACTCGCCGCCTCGGCCGAGGCCGAGCGGACCGCGGCTCCGGTGCAGCCCGCCCGGTCGCCCGCGGAGCGGCCGGTGCCCATCGAGCGGTCGGTGCCCATCGAACGGCCGACGCCCATCGAACGGCCGACGGCTGCCGGGCGGCCCGTACGTGGGGACCGGCTCGTATCCACCGATCCCTCCCGGTCTACCGCCGGACCCGCCGACCTTCCCGGCACTGCCGGACCCGCCGACACCTCTCAGGGCGCCGGACCCGCCCAGAGGCCCCGGACAGCGGAGCTCGCCGAGAGATCCCGGGCCGCCGGCAGCTCCGAGAGCTCCCCGGACACGGCCGCACACTCCGGCCCTGCTCCGGTCACCGGCTCTGCTCCGGTCACCGGCTCTGCTCCGGCCGCAGCCGGGTCCGCCGCACCGCCGCCGCCCGCCGCACCGCGGTTCGTCGGGCCGGCTCCGACCGGGCGGCGGGCCGCCGCGCCCCGCGCGGAGCCGGATGAGGCCCCGGCGGAGGCCGAGAGGGACGAGGATCCCTGGGCCCGTTACCGCGAGGAACAGCCGGTGGGGCGGACCGCCGAGACGCGACCGCGGGAGCGGCCGGCGGGAACGCCCCCGGCCGTCTCGATCCGGGCGGTCCCCTCGGGGGCCGAGGCCGAGGCCGATCCGGTGACGCCCGCGGTGGCGCTGCCCAGGGCACCCCAGGGGGAGGCCCGGGTGCGCCGGGTGGAGTCGGTCGTCGGACGCGACTCCTCGGGCGGCTGGCGGCGGCTGGCCCAGGTGGTCATCGGACCCGGTGGCACGGGCCGTATGGACGGAGCGGAGATCGACGAGGCACGGGCCAGGGCGGTGTTCGGCGGCAGCCGCCGGGTGGTGGTGCTGGGGTGCACCGGCGGCGCCGGGCAGACCACGACCGCGCTCATGCTCGGCCACACCCTCGCCCGCTACCGGGAGGACCGGGTGCTCGCGGTCGACGCCGGCGTCGGCATCCACGCACTGTCCAGCCGGATCCAGGGCGAGTCACCCGAGACCCTGACCTCCCTGCTGGCCGGGCTCGACAACGTCCACGGTTACCTGAGCATGCGCGCCTACACCAGCCGCTGCGCCTCGGGCCTCGAGGTCATCGCCGGCGACAGCGACTCCGGTGCCGAGCAGCGGCTGTCGGACCGCACGCTCTTCTCCGACCGGCGGCTCAACCAGACCATGGACATGCTGGACCGGCACTACAAGCTGATCGTCATGGACCCGGCGGCGGCACTGGCCGCGCGGGTGCTGCCCTATGCCGACCAGCTCGTCCTGGTGGTCCCGGCCAGTCATGACGGACCGGACGCGGTGGCGATGACCTACGAGTGGCTTGACGGACATGGCTGCGCGGACCTCCGGCGGCGCGCGATCATGGTCGTCAACGGGGTGAGCCGCCGCAGCATGGCCGACGTGGAACAGGCCGAGGCGGTGGCGCGGGGCCGGTGCCGGGCGATCGTGCGGGTGCCCTGGGAGGACGAGCTGGCCCCCGGCAGGGCGGAGCGGGTGGAGCCGTCCCACCTGCGAGCACCCGGCCGACGGGCATACCTGGCACTGGCGGGAGTCGTGGTGGCGGGTTTCGGAGCGGCGCAGGCGGTTCGATCCAACGAGGAGGAGTTGGCCCAGTGATCCCCCGGGCGCGAGAAGACGTGGTGAACGGGCGTGACGAGGTGGCGGAACGCACCGCCGGTCGTGGCGGTCCGGCCATCCGGCCGGTCAGGGAGGTCGTGTGAGCCGCGCTTCGCGGGCACGCAGCCGCCTCGCCGTCCGCTACTTCGACGACCGGATCCTGCTGACCGACTCGTCGGTCTGGGCCTATTTCCGGTTGCCGACCGTCAGCTACGAGTTCATCACGTCCGAGGAGCGGGAGGCGCTGGCCACCAACATCACGATCGCGCTGGCGACGATCCGGATGCCGGACGCGGAGGTGCACCTGCGGGTGGCGCACCGCACCTACCCGGCGGCCGAGTGGGCGATGGCGCTGAACGCGACCTCCGACGAGGGTCCCGGCTGGCGTGACTACCTGGAGGAGATGTACCGGCACGTCTGGGCGAAGGACTTCTGGAGCAAGGAGGTCTACCTGGGCGTACGGCTCGGCGCGCGCGGCAGGCAGCTCGGCACCGGCGTCCTGTCCCAGCTCTTCGGCTTCTACCAGCGGAGCGAGAAGGCCCTGGGCATCGAGGACGACCACGTCCCCAAGGCGGAGATCACCAAATGGTCCGAGCAGGCCGAGCGGCTGGGCCGGGCGCTGTCGGCGAGTGCCCTGTACGCCCGGCACGCCACCTCCACCGAGATCGCCTGGCTCTTCCAGCACGCCGCGACCGGCTCGCTCGGCGATCCGCCGGCCTCGGCCAGCCCCAAGCGGCGGTGGGGGCAGGGCGAGATCGAGTCCCTGGTCGAGGGGCAGCTCCACAACGGCAGATCGCTGCTCCGGATCGAGCAGCCGCACGGCGACTCCTATGTCGCGCACCTGTCCTTCGCCCGGTTCCCGGACATGATGCCCTTCCCCGACGGGGAGCCGTGGATGCACTTCGCCGACCAACTGCCCTTCCCCGTGGAGATCAGTTCGAGGATGCGGCTGATCTCTCCGGTCAAGGCCAGCAAGGACGTGGCGCGCAAGCTCGCCCACGCCCGTGACATGGACATCCACATCCGGGAGGCGGGCGCGGAGGCGCCGCTGGCGCTGGCCGAGCAGATCGACGCGGCCCGCATGCTGGAGCACGGCATCACCAAGGAGCGCCTGCCCTTCGTGTACGGCTGGCACCGGCTGATCGTGTCCGCGCCGACCGAGGAGATCTGCGTGCAGCGGGTGGAGGCGGTCGTGGAGCACTACCGCGACATGGGCATCGACATCGTCAACTCCACCGGTGACCAGTTCTCGCTGTTCTGCGAGGCGCTGCCGGGCGAGCGGGTCCGGGTCAACGCCTACGCCCAGCGGCAGCCGCTGCGCACCATCGCGGGCGGCATGGCCACCGCCACCGTGGACCTGGGGGACCGGATCGACGAGGGCAAGGCCGGCTGGATGGGACCGTACGTCGGGGAGACCCTGGGCCGGGCCCGGAGCATCGTGCACTTCGACCCGCTGGTGGCCGCCACCCGAAACCGGCCGACGGCCATCGCGATCACCGGTGAGCCCGGCGGCGGCAAGACCACGCTGGCGCTGTTGATGATCTACCAGATGGCGTTGCGCGGCGTGACGGTCGCGGTCATCGACCCCAAGGGCGACGCCGAATCCCTGGTCCAGTTGCTGCAGAGGCGCGGCAGGAAGGCGCGGATCATCCCGCTCGGCTCGGCCGCGCCGGGCCTGCTCGACCCGTTCTCCTTCGGAGACGACATCGCGGCCAAGAAGACGATGGCCAGCGAGACACTGCGGCTGCTGCTCCCGCGCATGTCAGAGGAGCGCGAGTCGGCGATGATCCAGGCGGTCGCGGCGATCTCCAACGGGGAGAACCCCTCGCTGGGCAAGGTCGTCGACTTCCTGGAACGGACCGAGGACGCCGCCTCGAAAAACCTGGGCGCGGTGCTCCGCTCGATGTCGGACATGCACCTGGCCCGGCTCTGCTTCGACCCCTCCGGCGGCGACCAGATCGACACCGAGGGCTGGACCACGGTCTTCACCCTCGGCGGACTGACCCTTCCCGACGCCTCCACCGCGCGCGACGACTACTCCTACGAACAACGGCTGTCGGTGGCGCTGCTCTACCTGGTCGCCCAGTTCGCCCGGGGCCTGATGAACGGCCTGGACCGGCGGACGCCCAAGGCGATCTTCCTGGACGAGGCCTGGGCCATCACCTCGACGCCGGAGGGCGCCAAGCTGGTGCCCGAGGTCAGCCGGATGGGCCGGTCCCGCAACACCGCCCTGGTCCTGGTCTCGCAGAACGCCGGAGACCTGCTGAACGAGCAGGTCACGAACTGTCTGTCGTCGGTGTTCGCGTTCCGGTCCACCGAGCGGGTCGAGGTGGAGCACGTGATGGCGCTGCTCGGGGTCGAGCCCTCCGAGGAGCACAAGGCGGTACTGCGCTCGCTGGGCAACGGCGAGTGCGTCTTCCGGGATCTGGAAGGGCGGGCCGGCCGGATCGGGGTGGATCTCATCTCCGACGAACTGCTGCGCTGGCTCGACACGAATCCGACCCATGACAGGCCGGACGGGAACATGCATGATCCTTCCGGGGGCGACAGAGTCAGTAGGCCCGGGGCCGCGGCGCTGGAGGTACGTTCATGAAGGGTTCCCGCAAGGGACGACTACGCAGGCGGATCGCCGTCGCGTTGGTGGCTCTGGCCGCCTTCCTCGCCCTGCCGCTGCTGCTGCCGGGGGGCACACCCACAGCCGTCGCGGCGGCCCCCTGCGACCTCTCACCGGACCTGACCCCCGAGATCGTCGACTCGGGGGTGGACGGTCTGCTGAAACCACCGCCTCCGGACGCGCCCGCGGCGGGGACGCAGGCGGTGCCGACACCGGCACCGACCGCCGCGCCGGCCGCGCAGGGCAACTACGCCAACTACGGCATGAGCGGCCAGTTCTGGCACACCCACCAGCTCGGCTGCGACGACGTCGCCGCGGTGATGGGCAACATGATGGCCAACACGGTCTTCTCCTGGGCCAAGGCCCTGGACCGGCTGACCATCACGACCTACCAGGCGGCGGCGACCGAGGGCCCGCTGGATTCGATCAAGGATGTCGTCGACGACATCGTGGTCAGCCTGTCCAACGCGATGTACTGGCCCTTCCTACGGCCGATCGTGATCCTCGGAGCCATCTGGCTGGCCTGGTACGGCCTCATCCGCAAGCGCGCGACCACGACTGCCGAGGGCGTCATCTGGATGGTCCTCGCGGTCACCGTCGCGGTCTGGTTCTTCAGCCGTCCCGGCGACTTCACCGGGCTGGGGAAGATCGTCACGGACAAGACCGGCGAGGTGGTCAACTCGGCCTTCTCCGGACTGCCGAATGCGGGTGGGGTGTCCTGCCTGCCGGCCAAAGGCGACGCCAATCCCCAGGTCAAGCCTGGTGGTTATGGCCAGAGTGGTGTTCCGGGCGTGGATCAGAACGCCGACGCGCTCTGGTCCACCCTGGTGTGCAAGCCCTGGCTGATGGGTGAGTTCGGTACCGCCGACGCCACCGCGCCGGTCGTGCAGAAGTACGCCTCCAAGCTGCTGGACATCCAGGCGACCGACGCGTCCGAGCTGCGATCCTCCCAGGTCCTCAACACCAATGCCCATCAGGCACGGTACGAGGAGGAGATCGCCAATCCGCTGGAGAACACGCCTGTCTTCTTCCTCTTTCAGGGAAAGGATTGGACAAACCGGCTGGGCATCGCGATCGGGGCGCTGATGGCCGCGATGGTCGCGGGGTTGCTGATCTTCCTGGTGGCGGTCTCGCTGCTGGTGCTCAAGGTCGGCTTCCTGCTGCTGCTGATCCTCGCCCCGGTCTTCCTGCTGATCGGGGTGCATCCGGGGACCGGCAGGATCATCGCGATGCGCTGGGTGGAGATGCTGGTCGGCACCCTGCTCAGACAGGCGGTGCTGGCGCTCGTCCTGGGCGTCCTGGTGTACGGCTACGCACTGATCATCTCCACGGCGATGCCCTGGGGCATGCAGGTCATGTTCATGGCCCTGCTGACGATCTCGGTGTTCTTCTACCGGCGGCCGTTCCAGCACCTGTTCGCCTCCATGGACGGGCACACCCTCGCCACCCGCATGCTGGGCGACGCGACCACCGCGCCGACCCTGCAGCGCGCGGCGGGAGTGCTGCCGCCGGTCGCGGCGGCCCGGATGGGCCGCTGGGGGATGCGCAAGGCGGAGCCCGTCCTGCAGGCCGCGGCGCTCGCCAGTGGTGCCTCCGTCGCGACGGCGGCCGCCGCGGTCGCCCAGGGCAAGGTCCGCGGCGGAGCCGAGGAAGGCGCCCCGGGGACGGCGGGGACACCCTCGGGTGCCCGGGTCCCGACCGGCGCGCAGCCCGCGCCGCTGGACACCGATGCCCAGGCGGGTGCGCGGCGCAAGGGGACGGGCCGGCCGGTCACCACGGCCCGTGCCGGTGCGGCACCGCCGCTCAACCTCTCCGGCGCCACGGCGGCCGGCGCGTCCCCGATCCGTTCCGGCGGTTCCGGCCGCAGTGGCGATGGAGGCTGGTTCGGCGGCCGGTCCGGCGGCTGGACCCCGCAGGGAGGCTCGGGTTCGGCGAGCGGGTCGTCTCCGGCACCTTCCTCGGGCGGCAGGCCGCCGGCGTCCTCGTCAGGGGGCGGTGGCCGGTCAGGCGGGAGCGTCTTCGGTTCCGGTGGCGGCTCACGACGCTGGGACTCCGGCTCACGGAGTTCGGGCTCGGGTTCGGGTTCGCGGAGCAGTTCGGGTTCGCGGAGCGGTGGCGGTGGTGGTGGCGGGGGCGGTGGCTCTCGCGGCTCCTCCGGATCCGGGGGGAGCATATTCGGTGGTTCCCGGAGCGCGTCGGGATCGGGGGGCAGCCTGTTCGGCGGCTCGTCGAGTGGATCCCGCAACAACGGCGGCGGTGCGGACAGGTCGTCCGAGGCGCCTCCGCTCTGGCTGCCCAGCCGGTCCGATCAGGGCGGACGGGGCGATGACGCGGCCACGCCCTTCTGGCTCCGCACGCCCAACTCCGACAAGGACTGACGATGGTCGAAGGGGGCGGTCGCCGGGGAGTCGTCTTCGGGGTGCTGGTCGTGGTGCTGGCCCTGGTCGGGATCTACCTGACCATGTGGCCGGACTCCGATGACGGGCAGCAGCCCCCCGCCGATCCGGTGGGGGTGAGCCGTACTGTCAGCGGATCGAAGGCGCCGGTGAGCGTCGAGCCGCCCCGGCCGTCGGCGACGGCCAGCGACGCGCCGTTCGACGTCTACTCCTACCTGCCGATGACCAAGAAGGAGCTGTCCGCGGCCGCCGACTACGCCCAGAGGTTCACCGCCGAGTACGGCACCTTCAGCTACGACGAGGATCCGGCGACCTACGGGGACCGGCTCCGGGGGTACACCACCGTCGAGTTCGCCGACGTGCTGCTCCGCACGGTCACCTCCCCGGGCAGCGTCGAGGCCAACCGCGCCGACGAGGTCGTCTCCGTCGGTACGGCGCGCGTCAAGGAGATCCGGCAGATCCAGAACACCTCGGTGGTGTTCGTGGTCACCGGCACCCAGAACGTCACCGCGAAGAGCGGGGCGAAGGAGCGGGTCGAGGACTACGCCGTCACGCTCGTGAAGGTCGGCGCCGACTGGCGGGTCCACGACCTGCAGCCGGCGGACGACGGCCAGGACGGAGACGACCCGTCCGCACAGGCAGGCGGCACCGGATGACGGGCAACAGAAAGCTCCACCTCGGTCTGGTCCTCGCCGTCGCGGCCCTGGGCCTGTTCACCCTGGTGATGGCGCCGATGATGATGGTGAGCACCTTCCCCTCCATCACCGGCGGCGAACTGCCCGACTGCGACGAGGCCCTCACCGTCGCGGGGAAGCAGTCCGAGACGGCGGCGTCGGACATCCCCGCGGACTATCTCAAGCTGTACCGCGAGAACGCCGAGAAGGTCGGCGTGCAGTGGAACGTGCTCGCCGGGGTGGGCAAGCGGGAGACCGACCACGGGCGCTCCACGCTCCAGGGGGTGCAGAGCGGCACCAACTACGCGGGAGCCGCCGGGCCCATGCAGTTCCTGATCAGCACCTGGGGCGGCAAGGCGAAGATCAAGATTCCGTCGCAGTTCAACGGCTACGCCTCCGACGGTGACGGCGACGGCTGGGGAGACGTCTACAACCCGGCGGACGCCATCCTGGGCGCGGCGAAGATGCTCAAGCGCAACGGCGCGCCGGAGGACGTGCGGCGGTCGCTGTTCGTCTACAACCGGGCCTGGTGGTACGTCGACCAGGTCATGGAGATCGCCAAGAAGTACGCCGAGGACGGCGAGGTCAGTGTCCCGCCCGAGGCGGAGGACACCTGTGACGAGCCTCTGGTGGAGGCGGCGCCCACCGAGACGGTCGCCGGGATCCTGGAGTACGCGCTGGCCCAGCGTGGCAAGCCCTACCTGTGGGGTGGCACCGGACCGGACGCCTTCGACTGTTCGGGGATCATCTACATGGCCTACCGGAGTGTCGGCCTGACCATTCCGCGCACCACCTTCGGCCAGTGGCCCTTCGGAGTGAAGATCACGCCGGGCGAGGAGCAGGCGGGGGATCTGGTCTTCTTCAACTCCGGTCCGGGCACCGGCGCCGACCGGCCCGGACACGTGGGCATGGTGGTCTCGCCCGGCAAGATGGTCGAGGCGAGGTGCCGCCTGTGCGGGCCGATCAAGGTCACCTCGTACCAGGATCGCCTCGGCATCGTGGGGTTCACCCGGCCGCTGCGAAATCCCGACGTTCTCCAGCAACTCAAATTGAGGGAGCAGGGCTGACAGAATCGGATGCCATGGACAAGGTCGTAGTGGGAGCCGCCATCGTCGACGGCGGAGGCAGACTGCTCGCCGCCCAGCGCGCCGAGCCACCCGAACTCGCCGGTGGCTGGGAGTTTCCCGGCGGGAAGGTCGATCCGGGTGAGGACGATCGCACCGCGCTGATCAGGGAGTGCCAGGAGGAGCTCGGCGTCCTGGTCGAGATCGGAGAACAGATCGGCGGCGACTGGCCGCTGACGGCCGGCTACGTGCTCAGGATCTGGCTGGCCGAGATCGTCGATGGGGAGCCGGAGGCCAAGGAGCACCTGGAACTGCGGTGGCTGGCCATGGACGAGCTGTACGGAGTCCGCTGGTTGCCCGCCGATCTACCGGTGGTTCGGGCCGTACAGACGCACCTGGGTGAAGTCGAACCGTAACTCGGTGTAACATAACAATTACTGGATGTGTTGTTGACGTGCGTCCGTATCGGGGGATCGGAGAAGTGCGGTGGCCAGATGGTGGCGGTGTGCCCAGGTCGTGTCGGCCGTGGGGACAGGGGCGCTCATTCTGGGCGGGGGGCCGGCGGTGTACGCGGCCGAGATGGATGATTCCACTACGTCCCCTGTCGAGGTGGCCGGAGCCGACGATCTCAATTTCTGGTCGCAGTGGGTCCGGACCAGTGAGGTGGTCCGTTTCCGGGTGTGGCTGGAGGGATCCGGCACGGATGCGCGACTGGCGGTCGTGACCACGCCCGCCGAAGCGCTCAAGAGTGTCGAATGTCCTCAGGAGGACGGAGCCCAGGCGCCGGTCAGCGGTGGGGCGCAGATGTGCTCCCTGGGGACCGTCGCCACACGCAGTTCCGTGGACGTGCTGCTCGCCATGCCGAAGACGGCCAGGGGCGTCGAGCTGACCGCGGTGGCCCGGATGCGCAACCGCGAGGGAGAGTGGGTCACCCACACGGCGCGGACCACGGTCGGTGAGCCGGCCGCCAAGGTGGCCGAGGTCGTCGAGGTCGCCGACTCCGTCGTGCCTCGGCCCGCTCCCGGCGTCTCTCCGTGGACCCCGGGGGCCGCCGCGGAGAACGCGGGGGCGGCGGCGGGCGCGGTGGCCGGAGCGGCAGGGCAGGCCGCTGTTCCGGCGGTCCCGGGCAGGTCGTCCGTCCAGGGGCTCGCGGATCCGGCGAAGCTTCCCCGGCACCTGCCGGCGCCGCTCGCGCCACCGAATCCGCAGGCACCCCGTGCGCCGCGGGCCGTGGAGAAGCCGGGGGCGCGGGCCGTGCCATCGGATCCGCGGTCGAAGGACCCCTCCAAGGAGAGGGGCATGCCGATGATCCTGGAAGAGCCCTCGACGCCCGAGGGGAGTGCCTCCATATACGTGGATCCGCAGGCGGAACCGGAGGCTCCCGGTGCCCCGGGGGCCGGGAATCCGGGCGTCGTGCCGTACGGCATGGGCAGCGGGGGGCCGGGTGCCGTGCCGGAGCCGGTCGGAAGCGTGTCCGGGCGGGAGAACGGAATGCCCCTCGCGCCGCGGTCGGTGGACCAGGCCGGGCAGCAGAGGGGGGTCCCGGTGCCGCAGGGCGGGCGGGTGCGGGCCGCCCTGGCGAAGCCGCCGTCCGCACGGGCGAGGACACTGGCCGAGACGGGACGGATGCCCCGGTTGACGGGACAGGCGCTCCGAATGCCGCCGCAGGCGATGCCTTTCCCGCAGGCGCCGCAGGCGCAGCTGCCACAGCAGATGGTGCCGTTCCCGCAGGGTCAGCTGCCGCCTCAGGCGGTGCCCTTTCCGCAGGCGCAGCTGCCGCAGCAGGTGGTGCCGTTCCCGCAGGCGCAGATGCCTCAGGCGCCGGGGCAGCTGCCTCCGGTATGGAACGACCCCAACCTCCAGATGCCGCAGGCCCCGCCCGCGCCGGCCGCTCCAGCCCTGGCGGACCCGCAGCCACTGGGCGCGCCGCTGCCCCGGGACCTGGACGGAACGACCCAGGAGATCACGCCGGTTGCCGACTCGGGACCGATGCTGACCGGCATGCGAGGTCTTCCGGTGGTGGGCGTCGCGGTGGGAGGCCTGCTGGGGGTGCTCTGGCTGCAGATGAGGGTCCAACGCCGTCGTGAGACGCGACCTGTGTTGTAAAAAGCGCTTTGCTGTTACTTTTGCCCAACTAGTATTTTCCTTGACTTGATCTGCATGGAGAATCCTCGGAGGGCACCGGTGACGCGATCACGGCGTACGGCGGCCATCTCCGCCGTTGTCATGTCTTTGGGGCTGAGCGGTGTGGTGGTGTTCGCCGCCGCGCCGCTCACCGCCTCGGCACCGGCGGACGCAGCCACCCGGCTGGTCGCCGCCGACCCCTCCGAGATCCCGGGCTGTGACGTCGACCCGGCGGGCCCGTGTGAGGCGGAGGAGCCCGACCCGGTCGTCACCGTCACGGTCACCGCGGATCCCGGGGATTCTCCGGCTCCCGAGGAGCCGGCGCCCACGGCTCCGCAGAAGACGGTGACCGCCACGGTCACCGTCTCTCCGTCGCCGAAGCCCCCCAAGACCACGGCTCCGGCGACGACCACCCCACCGGCGACGACGGCCCCTCCGGCGACGACCGCCCCACCGCCAACCGCCGCCGTCGATCCGCCTCCCCCGATCGCGGTGGAGCCGACACCCGAGGAATCGGATCCGGTGTTCCCCGCCACCGAGTCGACCCCGACCGCGGTCCCCACCGCCTCGGCCGACCCGACCGACACCCCGACGTTCGAGGACTCCACTCCCGCGGCGGTGCCCTACGAGATCCGTAACGCGGGCTCCGAGTTCGACGGGAGCACGCTGAGCAACCAGCTCGCCATCCCGGCGCTGATCCTGGTGCTGCTGGTGCTGTTCGCCGTACTGATCTTCGAAGGCAGACTGCGTCGTCTGGCCCACGCCGCGGCCGTCCGCCGTGCCGGTCCCCGCGCCATGGCTCTGCACCGTGGCGACGCCATGGGTGCGATGGGCTACCCGGCGGGCCCCGGCTACGGGCCCGCGCAGGGCTTCCAGCCCGGCGGCTATCCCGGGGGCGGCTATCCGGGCAGTACGGCTTACGCCCCGATAATCAGCCTCGTTCCCATGCAGATGTACCCGACCGTCTACCCGGAGGGCTACCCGCCCGAGCAGTACCCCCAGATGTACGGGCAGCCGGGCTACGAGCAGGCTCCCTACGGGTACGGCGAGCAACCGGGTCCGTCGGCCTCCTTCCATGACGGCGGCGTTCCGCCGGCCTACGGATACGACGGGCAGGTGGGACCGGACGGCGCATCGGCCTATGGGTACGGCGAGCAGCACGGGCAGGTGGGACCGGACGGCGCATCGGCCCACGGTTACGGCGAGCAGCACGGGCAGGTAGGACCGGACGGCGCATCGACCAACGGATACGACGGGCAGGCTGCGCCGGTGGGATCGGAAGGCACATCGCCCTGGTTCCACAGCGCGGACGCCCCGGCCCCCGGCCCCGAGGACGCCCTCCCGGGGAACGCCGGTGAGTTCCCCGGCGCGCCCTTCCCGCAGGAGCCGCCGTACGTCCGCGGCCACGCCCATGAGCCGTTCTCCTCTGAGCGGGACCAGCCCCGGGACCTCTCCCAGCCCGGCTGGCCGGACGACGCCCTGCACGGGAGGCCCGAGCCGCAGGGCGGGGCCCGTCACCAGGACGATCCGCAGCCGTCGCACGGCCACGAGTCCTCTCTCCCCGCTCCGCAGGGCTTCGAGCCCTTCGGCCCGCAGGGTCCGCTGCTTCCCGCTGCGCACGGGCCCCTGGATTCGCAGAGTCCGCTGCTTCCTGCCGAGTACGGGCCCCTGGATCCGCAGGGTCCGCTGCTTCCCGCTGCGCACGGGCCCCTGGATCCGCAGGGTCCGCTGCCCCCTGCCGGGCACGCCCCGCTCGGCCCGCAGGGGGCCGGCGACTTCCCCGGTGCGCCGCTCCCGCCGGAGTTCTCGTATGCCGACGCCCCCGCGCAGGGACCTTCCGCCGACCTGTCGGCCCCTCCGGAGGCTCCCGCCGAGGGGCGTACCGAGCGCGCCGACACGGTGATCCAGCCCCTGCCGGGCCAGAACGAGGGCGGTCAGGACGAGGGCGGTCAGGACAAGGGCAGGAAGAAGCGCGGTCTCTTCCGCCGGTCCACCTGACCGCCGCGCCCCCGGGAGAGTTTCCGAGGGGCGGGAGGACATCCGACAGCGCCGGCCGCGTGGACGCGGGCCGGCGCTGTCGGTGCAGGTCAGCTCTTCGAGCTGGAGCGCTTGAAGATCTTGTTACCGAGCCAGACCAGCGGGTCGTACTTACGGTCGACCACGCGTTCCTTCATCGGGATCAGCGCGTTGTCAGTGATCTTGATGTGTTCGGGGCAGACCTCGGTGCAGCACTTGGTGATGTTGCAGTAGCCCAGGCCGTGCTCCTCCTGGGCCGCGTCCTTGCGGTCGGCCACGTCGTAGGGGTGCATGTCCAACTCGGCGATCCGCATGAGGAAGCGCGGCCCGGCGAAGTTGGTCTTGTTCTCCTCGTGGTCGCGGATCACGTGGCAGACGTTGTTGCACATGAAGCACTCGATGCACTTGCGGAACTCCTGGGACCGCTCGACATCGATCTGCTGCATGCGGTATTCGCCCGGCTTGACGTCCGCCGGAGGGGTGAAGGACGGGATCTCCCGGGCCTTCTTGTAGTTGAACGACACGTCCGTGACCAGGTCCTTGATCACTGGGAACGTCCGCATGGGCGTCACGGTGATCGTCTCGTCCTCCGTGAAGGTGGACATCCGGGTCATGCAGCCGAGCTTCGGCCTGCCGTTGATCTCCATGGAACAGGAGCCGCACTTGCCGGCCTTGCAGTTCCACCGCACCGCGAGGTCGGGGGCCTGGGTGGCCTGGAGCCTGTGGATGATGTCGAGGACGACCTCGCCCTCGTTCACCTCGACGGTGAAGTCCTCAAGCTTGCCTTCGCCGCCCTCGCCCCGCCACACGCGGAACTTCGCCTTGTAACTCATCGGCTACTCCTTGACCAACGCGTCGAAGTCGGCCAGCTCTTCCTCGGTGATGTACTTCTTCAGCTCGTCCCGTTCGAACAGCTTGATCAGGTCCGCACGCATGGTGGGCTGGACCTGCTCCTTGACGGTGACGCCGGAGCCGTCCGGGGACAGGCCGCAGAGCAGGATCCTGCGCCGCCACTGGGGCGACATGCCCGGGAAGTCGTCGCGGGTGTGACCGCCGCGGCTCTCCTGGCGGAGCAGGGCCGCCTTGGCCACGCACTCGGAGACCAGGAGCATGTTGCGCAGGTCCAGCGCGAGGTGCCAGCCGGGGTTGTAGATCCGGCTGCCGGCCGCGCCGACCCCCTGAGCCCGCTCCTTGAGCTTCTCCACCGCCTCCAGCGCCTCGGTGACCTCCTCGGCCTTGCGGATGATGCCGACCAGCTCGTTCATCGTCCGCTGGAGCTCCTGGTGGACCTCGTAGGGGTTCTCACCCGCCCGGTCCAGCGGGGCGAGCGCCTCGCGCCTCGCGGTCTCCACCGACTCCTCGGAGATCTTCGGGCGGGCCGCGAGACCGTCCACGTACGAGGCCGCTCCGGCACCCGCCCGGCGGCCGAACACCAGCAGGTCCGACAGCGAGTTGCCGCCGAGCCGGTTGGAACCGTGCATCCCGCCGGAGACCTCGCCGGCCGCGAACAGGCCGGGGACGTCCGCCGCGCCGGTGTCGGCGTCCACCTCGACGCCGCCCATGATGTAGTGGCAGGTCGGACCGACCTGCATGGGCTCGGAGGTGATGTCGACGTCGGCCAGCTCCTTGAACTGGTGGTGCATCGACGGCAGCCGCCGGACGATCTCGGCGGCCGGGAGCCGGGAGGAGACGTCCAGGTAGACGCCGCCCTGCGGGGATCCGCGGCCGGCCTTCACCTCGGAGTTGATGGCCCGCGCCACCTCGTCACGGGGGAGCAGCTCCGGGGGACGGCGGTTGTTGGCCTGGTCGGTGTACCAGCGGTCGCCCTCCTCCTCGGAGGTGGCGTACTTGTCCTTGAACACCTCGGGGATGTAGTCGAACATGAACCGCCTGCCCTCGGAGTTCTTCAGCACCCCGCCGTCACCGCGGACCGACTCGGTGACGAGGATGCCGCGGACCGACGGCGGCCAGACCATCCCGGTGGGGTGGAACTGGATGAACTCCATGTTGATCAACTTCGCCCCGGCCAGCAGCGCCAGCGCGTGGCCGTCGCCGGTGTACTCCCAGGAGTTGGAGGTCACCACGTATGACTTGCCGATGCCGCCGGTGGCCAGCACGATCGCGGGGGCGTCGAAGAGGATCAGCTTGCCGTTCTCCCGCCAGTAGCCGAAGGCGCCGGAGACCGCGTCTCCGTCCTTGAGCAGGCGGGTCACCGTACATTCCTGGAAGACCTTGATGTAGGCCTCGCCGTCGCCGTGCAGCTTCTCGTCCTCCTGCTGGAGGGCGACCACCCGCTGCTGCAGGGTGCGGATCAGCTCCAGGCCGGTACGGTCGCCGACGTGGGCCAGCCGGGGGTATTCGTGCCCGCCGAAGTTACGCTGGCTGATCTTGCCGTCCTTGGTGCGGTCGAACAGTGCACCCCAGGCCTCCAGCTCCCAGACCCGGTCCGGTGCCTCCTTGGCGTGCAGCTCGGCCATCCGCCAGTTGTTGAGGAACTTGCCGCCGCGCATGGTGTCGCGGAAGTGCACCATCCAGTTGTCGTCGCTGTTGACATTGCCCATGGCCGCGGCGGCACCGCCTTCGGCCATGACCGTGTGCGCCTTGCCGAACAGCGACTTGCAGACGATGGCCGTCCGCTTGCCCTGCTGGCGGGCCTCGATGGCCGCCCGCAGTCCTGCCCCGCCGGCGCCGATGACGACGACGTCGTATTCGTGACGCTCGATTTCCACAGCTGATCCTTATGCGAACGCGAAGTTGATGATGCCCTTGGCGACCAGGCGGACGTAGAGGTCGGCACCCATGACGGAGAACATCGAGATCAGCGCCAGCTCCTGGTGCTTGGCGTTGAGCTTCGAGACGAAGCCCCACGCCCGGTAGCGGACCGGGTGCTTGGAGAAGTGGTTCAGGCGCCCGGCCGTGATGTGGCGGCAGGAGTGGCACGACAGCGTGTACAGGTTGATGAGGACGGCGTTGACGATGAGGATCCAGGTCCCGAGCCCCGCCGGCTCGTCGATGAGGGCCTTCACCGCGTCGATGGCGAGGATCAGACCGACCACGATCGCCGCGTAGAAGAAGTAGCGGTGGACGTTCTGCAGGATCAGCGGGAAGCGGGACTCACCGGTGTACTTGCTGTGCGGCTCGTTCACCGCGCAGGCCGGGGGCGACAGCCAGAATCCCCGATAGTAGGCCTTGCGGTAGTAGTAGCAGGTGAAGCGGAAGCCGGCGGGAAGGCCCAGGATGAGCAGGCCCGGCGGCAGGCTGTACCAGTCGCCGAACGGCGCGAAGCCGAACAGGCGCGCCTCCTCCGGACAACTCGTCGCCAGGCACGGGGACGCGAACGGGGCGTGATACGGAGATACGAAGTAGCTCTTATCGAAGATCGCCCACGTGGCGTAGACGAGAAACGCCATGAAGATGATGAAAGTGATCAGTGGATACCGCCACCACGGATCGGTCCGCAGGGTGCGCTCCTTGATCTGCGCACGCTGTCTTCTGGCCGGGCTGTCGGCCGTTGTCTGGGTCATCGGAGACCTCTCCACCTCCCACGGACCCTGCTCGCCGGGGGGTCCGGGTCGTTTCAGTTGTGCCGCGCAGTGGGCCATGGTCGCGCCGGCTCACACGTGCGCGCGCATGTTGGTGGAGACACGTTACGCCGGAGCCCGGGGGTTGTGTGAGGAGCGTCACTCACAATTTAACCGCCGGGATGTGATTCCTGTCACGTTTGCCAGGGGGAGGTCACAGACCTGTCACGTCTGCCGGGCCGAATCGGACTCTGGGGAGATCCACGGTCAACCCGGCAGACGGGGGCGCGGTGGTGGGTCAGTAGTGCTGGCCGGAGCTGGGCAGCTTGACGACGGTGACGAAGAAGTCGTCGATCCGCCGGACCACGCTGATGAACTGGTCGAAGTCCACCGGCTTGGAGACGTAGGCGTTGGCGTGCAGGTTGTAGCTGCGCAGGATGTCCTCCTCCGACTCCGACGTCGTCAGCACGACCACGGGGATCCCGCGGAGCTTGTCGTCGGCCTTGATGTCCTGGAGCACCTCCCGGCCGTCCTTACGGGGCAGGTTGAGATCCAGCAGGATCAGGTCGGGCCGGGGCGCGTCGGCGTACTCGTTCTCCTTGCGCAGGAAGGCCATGGCCTGCTCACCGTCGTTGACGACGTGCAGCTTGTTCCGGACCTTGTTGAGCTCGAACGCCTCCCGCGTCAGCAGGACGTCGCCCGGGTCGTCCTCGACCAGCAGCACGTCGATCCAGCGCAGGTCATTCATCAGGGTCTCCAGAGGGAAGGGTCCAGCGGAAGGTCGTTCCGGGTCTGTCGGTTTCCTCGTCGTCCACCCAGATCCGGCCGCCGTGGTATTCGACGATCTTCCTGCACAGTGCCAGCCCGATGCCGGTGCCCGTGTAGACGTCACGTCCGTGCAGGCGCTGGAAGATGAGGAAGATCCTGTCAGTGTATTTGCTCTCGATGCCGATGCCGTTGTCGGCGCAGGAGAACTCCCACATGTCCCCGTCGCGCCGCACCCCGATGTGGATCCGCGGCGGCTCCTCCGAGCGGAACTTGATCGCGTTGCCGATGAGGTTCTGGAACAGCTGGGTGAGCTGAGCCCGGTTGCCCTGCACGGTGGGCAGCTCGTCGTGGGTCACCGTCGCCCCGGAGTCCTCGATCGTCACGGCGAGGTTGTTCAGCGCGGCACGCAGGGGCAGGCCCGCGTCGATCGGCCGCTGCTCGCCGCCGATCCTGCCGACCCGGGAGAAGTCGAGCAGGTCGTTGATCAGGAGCTGCATGCGCTTGGCGCCGTCGACCGCGAAGGCGATGTACTGCCTGGCGCGGTCGTCGAGCTGGTCGCCGTAGCGCTGCTCCAGCATCTGGGTGAAGCTGGCCACCTTGCGCAGCGGCTCCTGCAGGTCGTGGCTCGCGACGTAGGCGAACTGCTCCAGCTCGCCGTTGGAGCGCCGCAGCTCCGCCGTCTGCTCCTCCAGCTTGCCCTGCGCCTCCGAGGCCCGCCGCCATTCGGTGAGGATGCGGCGCCGCATGGCGTCCACATGACCGGCCAGCTCGGCCAGCTCGGAGGGGCGCTCGACCTTGAGACTGTGGTCGAAGTCTCCCTGGGCGACCGCGCGGACCTGGCCGTTCAGCTCCGCCACCGGACGGAGCACGGCGTGGCGGACGATGAGCACCGAACCGATCCCGGCCAGCAGCAGCACGCCGGCGACCCCGCCGAGCGTGAGATAGAGAACCCGCCAGCCCTCCTCCAACCGGGTGCTTCCCTCGTCGTGCAGCCGGTTCAGATGGTTCTGGAGTGCGGTGAGCGACGTGCGGACCTCGGCGAACCGCTCGGCGTTGACGGGCGCGTTCTGCCGGTTGGAGGCCTCGGTCTTCAGGGCCGGCACCGAGGCGACGAGCTTCTCGGCGTAGTCGCGCCGCCAGGCCTCTCCCGCCGCCTTCAGCCGGGCGATCTCGGCGCCGACCGCCTCGTTCTCCGGCATCCGGGGCACCAGTCCGTCGATCGCGGCCAGCGCGCGGGCCTCCGCGGTGACCGCCGCGCGGTAGTCCCGCAGGGACGTCTCCTCGTTGGTCCTGCCGTACGTCCGCACCGAGCCTTCCTGTGAGGTCAGTGCGTTGGAGATCTCCAGGGTGCGCAGCGCCGCGGGGTCGACGACGTCCACCACGGCCACCCTGGCCTTGCGGGTCTCCTCGATCGAGGCGATCGTCAGGGCGCCGGCGATCGTGAACATCACCGTGACGGCCACCCCCGCGAGCAGGAACCACTGTCCCACCCGGAGTCTCCCGAGCCCTGTCGCCGCGGCGGCGGCGGGGAGGGGGAGGGGACGGGGGCTGTCGTTCACCGGTCCTCGCTGCGGGAGATGAGCACGGTCGCCAGGTCGTCGCTGAGGTCGTCCTGGTTGAGTTCGATCACCCGCTCGATGAGCCGGTCGAGGTGGATCCCCCCCTGTTCGTCGACGAGGCGGAGCAGGCCCTCGGTGCCGAGCAGGTCGGGACCGCCGCCCACGGTCGCCTCGATCAGGCCGTCGGTGTAGAGGAGCAGGGACCAGTCGCGGCCCAGCGGCACCTCGATCTCCGACCAGTCCACGTCCTGGAAGATCCCGAGCGGCGGTCCCGAGGGGGTGCCGGGCACCACGCCGACCACGCCGTCGCGGATCAGCAGCGGCGGCGGATGCCCGACCACGTGCATGCGCGCGGTGCCGAGCGCAGGGGCGATCGTGACGATGCAGAGCGTGGTGAAGATCTCCGCCGACTTCCGTTCGAGGCGGAGCACCGAGTCGAGGGTGCGCAGCAGTTCGTTGCCGGTGTGCCCGGCCAGGACCAGGGTCCGCCAGGCGATCCGCAGCGCGACCCCCAGCGCGGCCTCGTCCGGACCGTGCCCGCACACGTCGCCGACCACCACGTGCACGGCGCCGTCGGGGCTCTGCACGGTGTCCCAGAAGTCACCGGCCAGCAGTGCCCGCCGCCGGCCGGGCAGGTAGCGGGCCTGGTGCTCCAGAAGCCCCGGCTCCAGGAGCGGAACCGGCAGCAGCCCGCGTTCGAGACGGGAGTTCTCCTTGGTGAGCAGCTCCACCTCGACGAGCTTGCGCTGGGCCAGGTCGGCGCGCTTGCGCTCCATCGCGTAACGGATGGCCCGCGCCAGCAGCCTGGTCTCCACGTCCTGCTTGACCAGGAAGTCCTGTGCGCCCGCGGCCACGGCCTCGGCGCCCACATGGGTGTCGTTCAGCCCGGTCAGCACGAGCACGGCGGCGTGCGGCGCCATGGACAGCACCTGTTCGAGCGCTTCGAGGCCCGTCGCGTCCGGGAGCGAGAGGTCCACGAGCACGCACTGCACGTCCGAGGTCAGCCGCTCCCTGCTCTCCGCCAGGCTGCGCACCCAGATGATCTTCGGCGGGTCGTCGGCCTCACCGAGCAGCTCCTCCACGAGGAAGGCATCGCCCGCGTCGTCCTCGATGAGAAGGATCGTGAGCGGTTCTTGGGGAGCGGCGGTCACTGACGCCTCTTCGTGGGATCGGGGGGCACGTATTAACGCTATGAAGAATAGTGGGGTGCCGCCACTCATGGGACAGTGATCATTTTCAGTTTCACCAAGATGGCTCAATCCGTGGTGAGAGCACGCGCCGGTGCTCCCGCCCCGGTGCGGTCATCGGGAATCCGGCCGTTTCGTACGGCCCGCGCTCTTCCCGGTGGGTCTGTCGGGAAACGGCCCGCGCTCTTCCCGGCAGGTCTGTCGGGAAACGGCCCGCTCACGTCCCGCTGATCAATTCCAGACCCTCGGGCAGGCTGCCGTCCTGGGCGGCCTCGGACAGGAAGGACAGCAGCGTGCCGCGGAAGGCCTGGGCGGCGCGGGTGGGCTCGACGTCCTTGCGGTGGGCGATGGCGATGGTGCGCTGGAGCCCGGGAGGGGCCAGCGGCGTCCCGGTCAGGCCGGGGCGGCCGTCCAGGACCATCGAGGGGACCAGGGCGATGCCGAGTCCCGCTTCCACGAAGCGGAGCACGGCGTCCATCTCCCCGCCCTCCACGGCCAGCTTCGGTTCGAACCCGGCCTGGCGGCAGGCGTTGAGAGTGGCCTCCCGCAGGTCGTAGCCGCGCCGGAACATCACCATGGGCTGTCCCCGCAGCTCCTGTATCCGTACGTACCGTCCGCGGGAGGGGGAGAGGGAGAGGGAAGGGGAGACGACGACCAGGTTCTCCCGCAGGATCTCCTCGGTGACCAGGGCGGGATCGTCGTTCTGCAGGGGCATGATGATCAGTGCGAGGTCGAGCTGACCGCGGGCGAGGGCCCGGACCAGGTCGCGGGAGCCCCCCTCCTCGACGAGCAGTTCGATGCCGGGATAGCCCCGGTGGAAACGGGCCAGCGCGTCGGCCATCAGCCCGGCGCAGACCGAGGGGGTGGCGCCCAGCCGTACCCGGCCGCGGCGGAGCCCCGCCAGCTCGCCGACCTCGCGCCGCGCGGTCTCGGCGTCGGCCAGGATCCGCCGGGCCAGCGGGAGCAGGGCCTCCCCGGCGGGGGTGAGGGTGACGTTGCCGCGGGCGCGACTGAACAGCGGCGCGCCGAGATCGGCTTCCAGAGCCTTGATCTGCTTGCTGAGCGACGGCTGGGCGACGCGCATCTGTTCGGCGGCCTGGGTGAAATGCCGGGCCTCGGCGACCGCCACGAAGGAGGCGAGTTGCTGGAACTGCACGTTTCCTTAGCGTACGGCGGTGCCGGTGGCGGATCCGGGGCGGCCCCCGTTCTGGGAGAAGATGTGAGATTGCTCGCACCGTTCCGCGTCCCCGCTGCGGGAAGACGCCCGGCAGCAGAGGTGATAGCCCAGGGCTATGGAAACCACATCTTTGATGACTTGGACGGAGGGAAAACCCGCTACCTAGCGTCACGTACGTGACTGCCACGATTGACCGCGGATCCGCCACCGCGCGGGTCAAGCCCCCTGCGGACGCCACCGCGAAGACGACGAGGTCCGGGAAGCCCCACGGGTTACTGGGTTCATCCAACGGGAAAAAGGCGGTGATGGCCGTCACGGGCGCCATCCTGGTGCTCTTCCTCATCGGCCACATGGTCGGGAACCTCAAGAGCTTCTTCGGTGCCGAGACCTTCAACGCCTACGCCGAGTTCCTGCGGACCATGGGCGAGCCGCTCCTGCCGCGGCGGGTCCTGCTGAGCATCGTCGAGGTCGTGCTGGCCGTGTCGGTCGTGCTGCACATGTGGTCGGCGATCTCCCTGGCCCGCCGGGCCCACAAGGCCCGCCCGGTGAAGTACGCGGCCAAGCGCAAGTCCCAGGCAGGCGGCTATGCCGTGCACATCATGCGCTTCGGCGGCCTCACCATCCTCCTGTTCGTCATCTGGCACCTGCTGGACCTCACGTTCGGCGTGGTCAACCCGGCGGGCTGGGACGGCACGCCGTACCAGAAGCTGGTGCAGGGCTTCGACCCGTCCCGCTGGTGGGTCACGGTCTTCTACGTGGTCGCGGTCGTCATGGTCGGCCTGCATCTGCGGCACGGCCTGTGGAGCGCGTTCCAGACGCTCGGCCTGGCCGGCGGCCGCAGCTACCGCCCGCTGCGGAGCGTCGCCGCCGTGCTCTCCGCGGTGCTGGTCCTCGGCTTCCTCGCGGTTCCCGTCGCGGTCATGATCGGAGTGGTCAAGTGATGATGCGTTACACCGAAGGCGAGCCGATCCGCGACACCAAGGCTCCCGAGGGTCCGATCGAGGACCGCTGGGAGAAGCGGAAGTTCAGCGCGAAGCTGGTCAACCCGGCCAACAAGCGCAAGCTCAATGTCATCGTCATCGGCACCGGCCTCGCGGGCGGCTCGGCCGCCGCGACGCTCGGCGAGCTGGGCTACAACGTCACGTCGTTCTGCTACCAGGACTCGCCCCGGCGCGCCCACTCCATCGCGGCCCAGGGCGGCATCAACGCCGCGAAGAACTACCGCGGCGACGGCGACTCGATCTACCGGCTGTTCTACGACACCGTCAAGGGCGGCGACTTCCGCGCCCGCGAGTCGAACGTCTACCGGCTCGCCCAGGTCAGTGTGAACATCATCGACCAGGCGGTGGCGCAGGGCGTGCCGTTCGCCCGCGAGTACGGCGGCCTGCTCGACACCCGCTCCTTCGGCGGCGCACAGGTCTCCCGCACCTTCTACGCCCGGGGCCAGACGGGCCAGCAGCTCCTGCTCGGCGCCTACCAGGCCCTGGAGCGGCAGATCGCGGCCGGGACCGTGAAGATGCACACCCGCCACGAGATGCTCGACCTGATCATCTCCGACGGCCGGGCGCGCGGCGTCATCGTCCGCGACATGGTCACCGGCGAGATCGAGCGGCACCTCGCCGACGCGGTCGTGCTGGCCAGCGGCGGATACGGCAACGTGTTCTTCCTGTCCACCAACGCCAAGGGCTGCAACACCACGGCGATCTGGCGGGCGCACCGGCGCGGCGCGATGTTCGCCAACCCCTGCTACACCCAGATCCACCCGACCTGCATCCCGGTCAGCGGCGAGTACCAGTCCAAGCTGACCCTGATGTCGGAGTCCCTGCGCAACGACGGCCGCGTGTGGGTGCCGGTCAAGGCGGGCGACGACCGTCCCGTCTCGCAGATCCCCGAGGACGAGCGCGACTACTACCTGGAGCGCATCTACCCGGCGTTCGGCAACCTGGTCCCGCGTGACATCGCCTCCCGGGCCGCCAAGAACGTCTGCGACGAAGGTCGCGGCGTCGGCCCCGGCGGCCTGGGCGTCTACCTCGACTTCGCCGACGCGATCAAGCGGCTCGGCCGCGACGCGGTGGAGAAGAAGTACGGCAACCTCTTCGAGATGTACGAGCGCATCACCGGCGAGGACCCCTACACCCAGCCGATGCGCATCTACCCCGCCGTGCACTACACGATGGGCGGCCTGTGGGTGGACTACGACCTGCAGTCCACGATCCCCGGCCTGTTCGTGATCGGCGAGGCCAACTTCTCCGACCACGGCGCCAACCGGCTCGGCGCGTCCGCGCTGATGCAGGGCCTGGCCGACGGCTACTTCGTGCTGCCGACCACGATCGGCGACTACCTCGCGAACGGTCCCTACGGGGAGATCGACGAGGAGGCCGTGGCCGAGGCCGAGATCGCGGTCCGCGAGAAGATCGACAGGCTGCTGTCGAACAACGGCACCCGCACCGCCGACTCCTACCACCGCGAGCTGGGCAAGCTCATGTGGGAGTACTGCGGCATGGAGCGCACCGAGGAGTCGCTGCGCAAGGCGCTGGAGCGGATTCCGGAGCTCCGCGAGGAGTTCTGGAAGAACGTGAAGGTGTCCGGCGAGGCCGACGAGCTGAACCAGGCGCTGGAGCGGGCCGGCCGGGTGGCCGACTTCTTCGACCTGGCCGAGTTGATGTGCATCGACGCGCTGCACCGCACCGAGTCGTGCGGCGGTCACTTCCGCGCCGAGTCGCAGGACGCCGACGGCGAGGCCCTCCGCGACGACGAGCACTTCGCCTACGTCGCGGCCTGGGAGTACGGCGAGCAGGGCCCGGTCCTGCACAAGGAAGACCTCGACTACGACTACGTCAAGATGAGCCAGCGGAGCTACAAGTGAGTGCGTCCGACGCAGTGAGCGGAGTGGGAAGCGCCGCGAAGCACGTTTTCCGCGCAGCGAATGAGGAGCGGTAAGCGAACCATGGGTATGAACCTCACTCTCAAGGTCTGGCGCCAGAAGAGCCCCGAGGACAAGGGGCGGATGGTCACCTACCGCGTCGAGGACGTGTCCCCTGACATGTCCTTCCTGGAGATGCTCGACGTGCTCAACGAGCGTCTCATCCTGGAGGGCGACGACCCGGTCGCCTTCGACCACGACTGCCGCGAGGGCATCTGCGGCATGTGCGGCATGGTCATCAACGGCGTCGCGCACGGCGAGCAGGTGGCCACCACCACCTGCCAGCTCCACATGCGGCACTTCGAGGACAACGCGGTCATCACCATCGAGCCGTGGCGCGCCGCGCCCTTCCCGGTGGTGAAGGACCTGGTCGTGGACCGCTCGGCGTTCGACCGGATCATCCAGGCGGGCGGGTTCGTCTCCGTTCCGGCCGGATCGGCCCCCGACGCGCACAGTCTCCCGGTCAAGAAGGTCGACGCCGACGCGGCGTTCGACGCGGCCACCTGCATCGGCTGCGGCGCGTGTGTCGCGGCCTGCCCGAACGGCTCGGCCTCTCTCTTCACCGCCGCCAAGATCACTCACCTCAGCCTCCTCCCGCAGGGCCAGCCCGAGCGTGACTCCCGCGCCAAGGCCATGGTCGAGCAGATGGACGCCGAGGGCTTCGGCGGCTGCACCAACACCGGCGAGTGCACCGCGGTCTGCCCCAAGGGCATCCCGCTGGACACCATCGCCCAGATGAACCGCGACTACCTCAAGGCCTCCAAGTAGGTCATCGGTGGTTCCTGCGGTCCACACCCGCGGCGTCGCCCCGGTGCTCCGGCACCGGGGCGGACGGTTTTCCGGGCCCGGCGACGCGCCTATCCGGGCGTCCGCCGGGTGCCGAGCCGCCGGACGACCTCCTGGCGGAGGGCCGCTGCGTCCACGCCCGCGTCGGCGATGACGCGTGAGCCAAGCCCCTGCCCCTCGCGGAGCACTCCCAGCAGGATGTGGCCGTCGCCGATGTAGCCGTGCTTGAGGGCGAGGGCCTCCCGCAGGGAGAGCTCCAGGGTCTTCTTCGCGTGGGCGGAGAAGGGGATGTGCCGTCCGCTGGCCCAACGGCCCCGGCGGTCCCGCCGCGGGGGCCGGTCCAGGGAGCCGGGGCCGAAGGCGGCCTCGACCTTCTCCCTGATGGCGGAGAGGTCGATGCCGATCGTCTCCAGCGCGTCCGCGTCGAGCGCGTCCTTCGGTGAGCGCGGGACGAGGCTCGCCACGGCCTGGTAGGCCCGCTCATGGTTCAGGCCGTAGCCTCCGAGGACGTCGGCCGCGATGGTCTGCGGCTGGTCGAGCAGGCCCAGCAGGAGGTGCTCGGTGCCGATGAAGTGATGGTTCAGCCGGCGGGCGTTCTGCTGGGCCTGCTGCACCGCCTGCCGGGCTTCGTCCGTGAACCGTTCGAACATGATCACTTCTCCCGTCTCAGCAAACCTCGGCCGCCCGCGTACTTCTTGTGCACCGCCTGCCGGGTGACTTCCAGGCAGTGCGCGATCTCCTGCCAGGACCAGCCCTGGTCCCTGGCGTTCTCCACCTGAAGGGCCTCCAGCCGATCCACCAGCATCCGCAGCGCCCGCACGGCCCGCAGGCCCACGGCGGGATCGCGGCTGCCGGCGTCGGAGGCCAGCTGTGCCGTATCGCTCATGCATGTCAATTTAGGTTGACACCATGCTCGTGTCAACCTAAATTGACGCTCTCGCCGGTCGGAAAATGATTTGCCTGGTGAGGGCGGAGTTTGCCAGCCTGTAGAGGCCATGCGCTCCCTACCTGTCGCCGATCCCGGCGTTCCCGATGCCCGCAGCCCGGTCCGCTACCTGTGCTGGGTCGCCCGCATGCAGGCGGGTGCCCTGCTCCTCGGCATCACCTACGCCACCCTCTGGTGGCTCGCGATGGCGCTCGTGCCCGCGGCGATGGGCCAGGGCATCGACGCCATCACGGCCAAGGACATGTCCGCCCTGGCCACCTGGGGCACGGTGCTGTTCGGCCTGGGGATCGTGCAGGCGGCCGCTGGCATCCTCCGGCACCGGATGGCCGTCTACAACTGGCTGAGCGGCGCCTACCGGACCGTCCAGGTCACCGTCAGGCACGCCACCCGGCTGGGCGCGACCCTGCCCAAGCGCATGTCCACCGGCGAGGTGGTCAGCGTCGGCAACTCCGACATCGCCCACATCGGCAACGCGATGGACATCCTGCTCCGCGGCAGCGGCGCGATCGTCGCCATCGCCGCGGTGACCGTCATCCTGATCAGGACCTCACTGCCGCTCGGCCTGACGGTGCTCATCGGCGTGCCGGTCATGGCCCTCGCCGTCATCCCCCTGCTCCGGCCGCTGCACCGGCGCCAGCACGCCCACCGCGACCTCCAGGGCGACCTGTCCACCCGCGGCGCCGACATCGTCGCCGGCCTGCGCGTGCTGCGCGGCATCGGCGGCGAGCAGGTCTTCGCCGACCGCTACGCCGAGGAGTCCCAGCGGGTACGGCACGCGGGCGTGCGCGTCGCCTCGGTCGAGTCGATGCTGGAGGGCGCGCAGATCCTGCTGCCCGGCCTGCTGATCGCCGGGGTGACCTGGCTGGGCGCGACCTTCGCGACCCAGGGTGAGATCACCGCCGGTCAGCTCGTCGCCTTCTACGGCTACGCGGTCTTCCTGGTCGCCCCCATGCGGACGCTCACCGAGGCGGCCGACAAGCTGACCAAGGGACACGTCGCCGCCCGCCGGGTGGTGCGGATCCTCGCCCTCGAACCGGAGGTCCGCGGCGGCGCCGCCCACTCCGGCGGCGGGCTGCTGCGCGACGTGGCCTCCGGGGTCGCGATCCGCCCCGGCGTGTTCACCGCCATCGCGGCGGCCGCCCCCGAGGAGGCCATCACGATCGCCGACCGGCTCGGCCGTTACCACGACGGCGACGTGGACTTCGGCGACGTGCCGCTGGGCACCCTGCCGATCGCCGAGGTCCGCCGCCGGATCCTGGTGGCCGACAACGCCGCGCAGCTGTTCGCCGGCGTGCTCAGGGACGAGCTGGACATCTCCGGAGCGGCCTCCGCCGAGGACATCGCCGCCGCCCTGTACGTCGCGTGCGCGCAGGACATCGTCGAGGCGCTGCCCGACGGTCTCGACGGGCGTGTCGCCGAGTCGGGCCGGGAGTTCTCCGGCGGCCAGCAGCAGCGGCTCCGGCTCGTCAGGGCGTTGCTCTCCGATCCCGAGGTGCTCATCCTCATCGAGCCCACCAGCGCGGTGGACGCCCACAGCGAGGCGCGCATCGCCGACCGGCTGGCCAAGGCCCGCGCGGGGAAGACCACGCTGGTCTGCACGACCAGCCCGCTGGTGCTCGACCGCGCCGACCGGGTGGTCTACGTCGAGGACGGCGTCGTCCGCGCCCAGGGAACACACCGGGAGCTACTGGCCACCGCGCCGGCCTACACCGCCGTGGTCACCAGGGGGGAAGACCGGTGAACGGGCGGACGGCAGGAAGTCGCGAGCAGGTGAGGGCCGGCGCGGAGCGCCGGGAGGAGGCGGACACGTGAGCAGGCAGATCCTTCCTGTCGCCAACGAGGCGCAGGTCCGGGCGTACGCCCGCAGACTCACGCTGAAGTACCCCCGGGACCTGACCGTCGCGCTCGGCCTGCACGGCCTCGCCGCCGTGGCGGGCCTGGCGGTGCCCTGGCTGCTGGGCCGGCTGGTCCAGGGGGTCCAGGACGGCACCGGGGTCGCCGTCACGGCGGTGGCGCTGGGCATCGGCGGCTTCCTGGCCGCGCAGGCGGTGCTGATCAGGTTCGCCGTCTACGCCTCCTCCACGCTCGGTGAGAAGGTCCTCGCCGAGTTGCGGGAGGAGTTCGTCACCCGGGTGCTCGACCTGCCGCTGTCCACGGTGGAGCGCGCCGGTTCGGGAGACCTGATCACCAGGACCTCGCGTGACGTGGACTCGCTGTCACGCACCGTACGGCGGGCCGTGCCCGAGACGATGATCGCGCTGGTCACCTGCGTGATCACCGTCGGCGCGCTGCTGCTCGTGGGGCCGCTGCTCGTGCTGCCGTCGCTGCTGGCCGTACCGATTCTGTGGATATCCACCCGGTGGTATCTCAACCGGGCCCGTGACGGCTACCTGCGCGAGAGCGCCGCCTACGCGGACATGACCGACGGCCTGGCCGAGACGGTCTCCGGCGCCCGCGCCGTGGAGGCGCTGGGCCTGCAGGACCGGCGGCACCGCCGTACCGACACCGACATCGCCCGGTCGTGGGCGGCCGAGCGCTACACCCTCGGGCTGCGCACGGTCTGGTTCCCGGCGGTCGAGCTCGGCTACGTGATCCCGATCGTGGCCACGCTGGTCATCGGCGGCGCCTTCTACATCGAGGACTGGGTCACGCTGGCCCAGGTGACCGCGGCCACGCTGTACGTCCAGCAGCTCATCGACCCGCTCGACCGGCTGCTCATGTGGGTCGACGAGCTCCAGGTCGGCGGGGCCTCCATGGCCCGGCTGCTCGGCGTCGCCGCGGTGCCCGACGACCGCGAGGCCGGTTCGGGGCTCCCCGAGGGGGACGAGCTGCGGGCCGCCGACGTCCGCTACGCCTACCGCGAGGGCCACGACGTGCTGCACGGCATCGACCTGGTGGTCAAGCCGGGGGAACGGCTGGCCATGGTCGGCCCGTCCGGCGCGGGCAAGTCCACGCTGGGCCGCCTGCTCGCGGGTATCCACGGCCCGCGCACCGGCGCGGTCACGGTCGGCGGCACCCCGCTCGTCGAGCTCCCGCTGGACGACCTGCGCGGCCACGTCGCCCTGGTGACCCAGGAACACCACGTGTTCCGGGGCACCCTGCGCGACAACGTGCTGATCGCCCGTCCGGAGGCCGACGACGCCCAGGTCCGTGCGGCGCTCTCGGCCGTGGACGCCGGGGGGTGGGTGGAGGCCCTGCCCGCCGGCCTGGACACGCAGGTCGGGTCCGGCGGCGAGCCGGTCTCGCCGGCTCAGGCGCAGCAGCTCGCCCTCGCCCGGCTGGTCCTGGCCGATCCGCACACCCTGGTCCTGGACGAGGCCACCTCGCTCATCGACCCCCGGGCCGCGCGCAACCTGGAGCGGTCGCTGGCCGCCGTGCTCGACGGCCGCACCGTGATCGCCATCGCCCACCGCCTCTACACGGCGCACGACGCCGACCGGGTCGCGGTGGTCGAGGACGGCCGGATCAGCGAGCTCGGCTCGCACGACGACCTCGTCGCCGCCGAGGGCTCCTACGCGGCACTGTGGAGCAGCTGGCACGGCACCGCGAACTGAGGGCGGGAGCCCCCCGGTGGGGCTCCCGCCTCCTCCCCGGGCGGCTCAGGCGAGGGACTTCCGCAGGAAGTCGACCTGGAGCAGGAGCAGGTTCTCGGCCACGACCTCCTGAGGGGTCATGTGGGTGACGCCGGACAGCGGCAGGACGTTGTGCGGTCGGCCCGCGGCCAGCAGGGCCGAGGACAGCCGGAGGGTGTGAGCGGCCACCACGTTGTCGTCGGCCAGGCCGTGGATCAGCAGCAGGGGGCGGTCCAGCTTCTCGGCGTCGGCGAACAGGGACGACGACTCGTAGTGGCCCTCGTCGGGATGGCCGAGATAGCGCTCGGTGTAGCAGGTGTCGTAGAGACGCCAGTCGGTCACCGGGGCCCCGGCGATGGCCGCGTGGAAGACGTCCGGGCGGCGGAGCACCGCCAGGGCGGCCAGGAAACCACCGAAGGACCAGCCGCGGATGCCGACCCGCGAGAGGTCGAGGTCGTCGGGGTACTGCGCGGCGGCACCCTGCAGGGCGTCCACCTGGTCCTCCAGGGGCGGGGTGGCCAGGTCGTGCAGGACGGCCCGCTCGAACTCCGGCCCGCGGCCCGGAGTGCCGCGGCCGTCGGCCACGATCACCGCGAAACCCTGGTCGGCGAACCACTGGCTGGTCAGGTACGCGCCGGAGGCGGCCAGCACGCGCTGGGCGTGCGGCCCGCCGTAGGGGTCCATGAGGACCGGCAGCCTGGCCGAGCCGGGCACGTGGCCCGACGGGAACAGCACGGCGGTGGACAGGCCGCGCTCGCCCGCGCGGATCAGTGAGACCCGCAGGTCCAGGCCGTGCCGCTCGGCGTGGGAGGCGATGTGGCCGCGCGCCTTGCCGTGGTGGATCACGCGGGTCACCGATCCCTCGTGACCGAGGGTCTGGCCGGTGAGCACCAGCGTGCCGCCGGCCGTGTGGCCGCTGTAGACGCCGCTCTCGGCTGGGCTGACCAAGGTGATCCGGCCGTCCTTGTAGGCCCACAGGGCGATCTCGGTGGGCTCGCCGCTGGCCCGGAAGAGCACCGCATCGCCGTCGATGTCGAGGATCTCGCGGACCTGGAGCGTGGCCGGCGTGACGGGCTCGTCGCCGATGATCAGGCGGTGCCCTCCGTCGGCGCTCGCGGCCCAGACCAGGGTGCCGTCGGACAGGTGACCGGGCACTCCGGTGACGATGTCCACCCAGGCGGGGTCGGTGTCCTCGCGGACGAGCGTGGACTCGCCCGTGGCGGGGTCGATCCGCAGCAGGCGCATGGTCCGCTGGTCGCGCGCCATGGTGACGATCGTCAGGGCATGGGCGTTCCAGGCCGCGGTGACCAGGTATTCGTCCTCGAAGGGGACCGGGACGCGGGAGCCGTCCAGGGTCAGGACGAAGAGCTCGACCCCGGCGTTCGCCGTACCCGCGGCGGGGTAGCGCTGCTCGACGGCGGGTCGGGAGGGGTTGGCCGGGTCGGCGATGTGCCATCTGCCGACCGGCGACACGTCGGCCCGCTCGGCCAGCACCGCGTCTCCGGACGGGGACCACCAGTAGCCCCGCATGCGGTCCATCTCCTCGGCGGCGATGAACTCGGCCAGGCCGTAGGTGACCTCGGGCGACTCGGGGCGGGCCAGCACGTGGTCGACCTCGTCCTCAAGGTCCTGGACGTGGAGGGCGCCGCCGGTCACGTAGCCGACGTGCTCACCGGTCGGGGAGACCCTCGGGTCGATCACCGGACCGGCCGTCTTGAGCTTTCGCACGCTCCTGGTCTTCAGGTCGGCGACGTAGAGGCCACCGGAGAGCGCGAAGGCCGCCGTGGTCACCGCCGCGTCGGTGCTGTAGCCGACGATGCCGCCCGCCTGCTCCCGGCTGCGCTCGCGGCGCGCCCGCTCCTCGGGTGGCAGGTCGTCCTCGTCCACGGCCAGGGCGCGCGGGTCGGCGATCAGCCGCTCCCGGCCGCCGGCGACGTCGTACTCCCACAGGCAGGTGACGGGGTCGGAACCGCCCTTCGTCCGCAGGAAGACGACACGCCCCCCGTCCGGGGAGATGGTGAAGCCGCGCGGCGCCCCGAGGGTGAAGCGGCGGGTCCTGGCATGCAGGCGAGGGAAACTCTCACTCATGTCAGCCATCTTGCCAGTTCCCCACCTCACCCCGCGGTTCCGGACGGCGGCTCGGCCGGGATACGGAACAGGGAGACGCGGGCACCCGGCACCTCCCCGGGCTCAGGGAAGCGGGCGCCTTCCCCATCACCGCCGGCTCGGAGTCCCGGATACCCTCGGAGCATGACTGACCGGCGCCTCCTGCTCGTGCACGCCCACCCCGACGACGAGACGATCGGCAGCGGGGCGACCATGGCGAAATACGCCGCGGAGGGCGCCCACGTCACGCTGGTGACCTGCACACTCGGCGAGGAGGGCGAGGTCATCCCGCCCGAGCTGGCCCATCTGGCCGCCGACCGCGACGACGCGCTGGGCGGCCACCGCATCGGCGAGCTCGCCGCGGCCTGCGCGGCTCTCGGCGTCACCGACCACCGCTTCCTCGGCGGTCCGGGCCGCTGGCGCGACTCCGGCATGATGGGCGTCGCCTCCAACCACCGGGACAACGCCTTCTGGCAGGCCGACCTGGACGAGGCCGCCGGAGAGCTGGTCAAGGTGATCCGCGAGGTGCGGCCCCAGGTCCTCGTCACCTACGACGAGAACGGTTTCTACGGCCACCCCGACCACATCCAGGCACACCGCGTCGCCCGGCGGGCCTTCGAACTGGCCGCCGACCCGGCGTTCGGTGCGGGGGAGCCGTGGCGGATCGCCAAGTTCTACCTCACCGCGACGGCCAGGTCCACGATGCGCCGGACGGCCGAGGCGATCCGCGAGGCCGGCGTGCGGTTCCTCACCGAGGACGTCGAGGACGTGCCGTTCGGCTGCGCCGACGAGGACATCACCACCGAAATAGACGGCCGCGCCCACGTCGGCCGGAAACTCGACGCGATGCGGGCGCACGCCACCCAGATCAGCGTGGACCCGCCCTGGTTCGCCCTGTCCAACAACGTCGGCCAGGAGGCGCTCGCCGTGGAGCACTTCATCCTTGACTCCGGCGTGCCCGGACCCGCCGAGCCCGGGGCGCCGGCCGAGGCCGGGGGGCTCGGCGAGCCGTACAAGCGCGAAGCCGACCTCTTCGCCGGCATCCACTAACCTCGATGGTTGTGACAGAGCAGGTCCCAGTGGTGGAGAGGCCCTCGCCGGCGGCGGTCACCGCTGCGGCGTACGCCGTGCTTCTCCTGTTCGGCCTCTTGGCAGGGGTGCTCGGCGGTTTCCAGCACGCGTGGTATCTCGGGTCCGTCCCGATCTCGGCCATCGGCTGGGTGGTCCTGCTGGCCGCGGCCTACTACGGCGCCGGGCGGGCGATGGGGAGCAGACTGCCCGCCCTGGTCCCCGGACTGGGCTGGCTGGCGATCACGATGATCTGGCTGGGCGGCCGCGCGGAGGGTGACGTGGTCGTCGCCAACGACCTGTCGGGCTACGTCTACCTCTACGGCGGTCTGGTCGCCATCCTGGTGGGCGTCCTGCTCTCCCCGTCCAACGGCGGGGCATGGCTGCTCGCCCAGCGCTCGTACGACTCCCGCCCGGCCCGGCCGGATCCGTCTGCTTGACGCGCTCCCCGGCCGGGGGCACCGGACACCCCGGTCAGTGCTCGTTCCGCCGCTTCCACAGCGTGTCGTCGACGAAGTGGTTGTCGTAGCGGTCCTGGGCGTTGAGAAGGTCGTCGATGGTGGCCTGGCCGGCGCGCAGCCGGCCCAGGAGCCGGAAGTATTCGAAACGCTCGACCCCGGGTGTGATGACGATGAGCAGGTCGGCCCCGGAGCCCGGGGCGGCGGCGAAGGCGTGGTGCAGGTGCGGGGGCACGACGGCCATGTCGCCCTCTTCCAGGGTGAGGACCTCCGTCCCGGCGAGCACCTGCAGCCTGCCCCCCAGGACGTAGAAGAGCTCGCTGGAGGCGGTGTGCAGGTGCGGCACGGCGCCGTCGGCACCCTTGCCGAGCGTCATGCGGAGGCTGCTCAGTGCGCCGCCGGTGGCGCTGGAGTCCAGGAGGAGACGGCCGGTGGCGGACGGATCGCTGAGGATCTCGGCGTCCGCCGAGTGGATGACGGCGGCCTGCGGGGCGATGATCGACATGATGGTTCTCCGGGGTCGTGAAGGGGGCGGGTGGTTCAGACGGCCGGGCCGGCCGTCTCCGGGTGGTGCTCGGGCCGGGTGGCGGTGCCGCGGCGCACGCCGTACGCGGTCTCCGGTCCGCCGTGGCCGGTGGTGATCCTCATGGGGGGCCCTCCCGGCTCAGGGCGCCGGCGAGCGCCGAGGCGACCAGGCGTTCGGCATAGGCGCGGCCGACGGGATCACCGGTGATCAGGACGCGGTAGTAGAGGGCGCCGGCGAGCTGGTCGAACAGCGCTTCGAGGTCGAGGTCGGGGCGGAGCTCGCCGCGGTCGCGGGCCCGTTCGAGCAGCCGGCGCGCCAGGGCGTTGCGGCGGGCGTACATGGCGCGCTCCAGCCGTCCGATGTCGTCGTGACGGGCGGCTGCGGCGACCAGTTCGGCCACGGTCCCGGCGGACGGGTCGTCCTGCTGCCCGGCCGGCCGGCCCGCCGCGCGCATGCGGTTGAGTCCGGCGGCGATCTTCTCCAGGTAGTCGGCCAGGTCCCGGCGGATGTCGCCGGTGTCGGTGATCTCGTCGTCGTCCTGCAGACGGGTCACCACCGCGAGGGCCAGGTGGTCCTTGGTGGGCCAGCGCCGGTAGAGCGTGGTCTTGGCGACCTGGGCCCGCTCGGCCACCTCGTCGACGGACAGCCCCGCATAGCCGCGGGTCAGGAGCAGGTCGGTGGTCGCACGCAGGACGCGCTCGTCGACGTCGGCGTCGCGCGGCCGTCCACGCCGGGACTCGCTCATGCTGCCTCCTTTTTCGCTACTTGAGTAGCGTAAATGACGCTACACCGCGCCCGTCGATTTACGCAACTCGTGTTTCGTAATGAGGGCTACCACCGGACCGGTCCGGTGGCGCACAATCCGGGTATGCGGCGCTTGCATCGAGTACGGCGGACGCTCAACTACGTGAACCTGTCGACGCCGCTGGGGCTGCTGGTGGCACGCCTCGGCCGGGCCCGGGTGACGGCGGGCCCCGACGGGCTGATCCTCGCCCACGGCTACCGCATCCCCTTTCCCGTCGCGGGCGCCTTCACCGTCGGAAACGTGGTGCTGACCCGGCACCCGGAGGGGTATCTGACCGGCGGCCTGCTCCGGCACGAGGGCCGGCACGCCTCCCAGTACATGGCCTGTGTCGGCCTGCCGATGCTCCCGCTGTACGTCGTCGCGGTGGTCGTCTCCATGCTGATCTGCGGTCATCAGGCCTCATGGAACGTCTTCGAACGACTGGCGGACCTGGAAGACGGGAATTACCCCTTTAAATCGCCCTGGTGGCGACGGAAGGACAGCACAGGCTCTGCAGAGTGACACCGCAGGGATGAATCCGCTTAACAGGCGATCTTCGGGGAAGAGCGGATCATTACCGAAGGGGGACCGTTCATGGCGCAGACAGTCCAGCCCACAACCTCGCCACGCATGCCCGACCGGACCTGGCCACGCGATTTCCGGGACCGGCTGACGTCCCCGCCCCCGGTGTTCCACGAACTCATGTCGGTGGCGTGGCACGGCGGCTTCCGGCCCGACATCGGGGACGCGGACCAGATCCCGGTCCATCGGGACGGGCTGCCCCTGGTGACCGGGACCGAGGCCGTCGTCACCTGGGTGGGCCACGCGACCTACATCCTGCAGATCGGCGGGCTGACGGTGCTCACCGATCCGGTGTGGGCGAGAAGGATCCCGGGCGTCCGGCAGCGGCTCACCCCGCCCGGCGTCGCGTGGGCGGACCTGCCCCGGGTGGACGCCGTGGTGATCAGCCACAACCACTACGACCACCTGGACGCGCCGACCGTGCGGCGGCTGCCCAGGACGACACCGATCTTCGTCCCGGCCGGCCTGAAGTCCTGGTTCACCCGCAGGCGGTTCCGCGACGTCACCGAGCTCGACTGGTGGGAGAGCGCCAGGATCGGCGAGGTCGCCTTCGACTTCGTGCCCGCCCACCACTGGAGCCGCCGCTCGGTCCGGGACACCTGCAGGTCCCTGTGGGGCGGCTGGGTGATCAGGGACGGCGAGCAGACGATCTACTTCGCCGGGGACTCCGGATACGGCGAGCGCTTCGCCCGGATCGGGGAACGCTATCCCGGCGGCGTCGACCTGGCGCTGATGCCGGTCGGAGGGTTCGATCCCCGCTGGTTCACGAAGGTCTCGCACGTCGACCCGGAGGAGGCCGTACGGGCGTGTGGCGACGTCGGGGCCCGGCGGATGGCGACCATGCACTGGGGCACGTTCGTGCTGTCGAGCGAGCGGCTGCTCGCGCCGGTGGAGCGGGCCCGCGCGGCCTGGACGGAATCCGGCCGGGCCCGCGCGGACCTGTGGGACCTCGCCGTCGGCGAGTCCCGCGTTCTCAGGGTCTGAGGGTCAGGGTGTTCCTGGCCGCCTTCCGCACCGACTCCTCCTCGGCGAGCATCGGAATGGTCCTGCCGTCCACCCACAGCGGGGCCTGGTCGGCGTAGTTGTCGTGGAAGGCGTGGCCCGACGCGCCGGTCAGGTTGATCCACTGGGACCTGTCCAGATCCGCCAGGTCGACGACCATCCGCATGGACGGCAGCCAGCCCACCGTGTAGTCCTTCTGGACGTCCCAGCCCGCGGCGTTGACCGCGTCGTCGCTGCCGCCCACCGGGAACGGGCCCCGGTTGAACAGCCACTCGATCGGGGCGATCCCGGAGGTGCCGAAGGTCTGGTTGGTGAGCGTCAGCGAATGGAGGTCCCCCCAGTGCCAGGACTTGGGGTCCGGGCCGAGGCGGGCGCTCAGCTCGTCGTAGGCCATGGCCATGGCCCGCCTCAGCATGTCGTCCCTGGTCTCCTTCGCCTCGGTCCGCGAATCGTCCCAGAACGGGTCGTCGGCGCTGTCGAGCATGACGCGGACCACCTCGAACCAGCGGTCGCCACCGGTCGGCCAGGCGCCCTCCGGCAGGTCGTCGTTGAAGGTCTCGATGAGCAGGTGCCGCCAGACGGAGTTGAAGTACGTCGCCGGGCTCGACCCCGCGCCCTGCGAGTAGTCCCAGCCGCGGAGCAGCTCACGGGCGTCCCGGGTGGGCCCGACCACCTTCAGGTCCGTCAGCTTGGGCACCAGGGACCGGGCGAAGCCGTTCTGGGTGTCCTGCTGGATCGCGCTCATCGCCGCGGCGTCCACCTTGCCGTCCTTCAGCGCGCTCTGGACGCGTTCCAGGATGCGCTGGGAGCGGTAGCCGTACGCCCAGTCCTTGGTGAGCAGGTGCGGGTAGCGCCCGGGGTCGATGACCGCGTTGTTGGCGGTCACGATGTAGCCCTCGGGCGGGTTGTAGACGCTGGGCAGCTCGTCGAAGGGGATGGTGGACTTCCAGGAGTACTCCCCGGTCCAGCCCGGTACCGGCCAGGTGCCGTCGCCCCGGGACCGCACCGGGATTCGGCCCGGCGCCTGGTAGCCGATGTTGCCCTTGGTGTCGGCGTAGATCAGGTTCTGGGCGGGCACGTCGAACTTGCTCGCGGCCAGCCGGAACTGCTGCCAGTCCTGCGCGGCGTCGAGCGCGAAGATCGCGTCGGCGGTCCTGCCGGGCTCCAGGGCCGTCCACTTCAGCGCGACCGCGTCGGCCTGTTCCCGGAAGGCCGTGGCCGTACCGGGCAGCGTGTCCTTCACATCCTCCATGACGTCGGAGAGGATCGGGCCGTGCATGGTCTCCCGGACCTTGAGGCGGACCGGGTCGCCGCCGGCCACCTTGATCGTCTCGGTCCTGACGGTGAGCGGCTTCCAGGCGCCCATGAAGGAGTAGGAGTCGTCCTTCACCCGCTCCAGATACAGGTCCGCGACGTCGGGGCCGAGGTTGGTGAAGCCCCAGGCGATCGCGTCGTTGTGGCCGATGACCACCCCGGGCACGCCGGAGAAGGTGAACCCGGTGACGTCGAACGGGCACTGGGCGCTCTTGGTACGGCAGTGCAGTCCGGCCTGGTACCAGACCGAGGGCATACCGGCCGACAGGTGCGGGTCGTTGGCGAGCAGCGGCTTGCCCGACGTGGTGTTCCTGCCGCCGACCACCCAGGAGTTCGAGCCGATGCCGTTGCCCCCCTTGGGGTCGCCCATCAGACTCGGCACCGCCCGCATGGCCTCGGACGCCCGGGTCAGCGCGGCCGTGTCCGGCCGCGTGGTGCCGGTGCCCGGCCCGGTGTCGTCGCCCGGTTCGAGGTCCTGGTCGAACCGGGCGCGGGCGACCGAGCCCTTGGTGACGATCGGCTGGTGGGTGTCGAAGGGGTAGCCGGGCCAGAGCTGCTCGACCCGCTCGCGGGGCAACCTGCTCGCCGCGAGCGCCCGGCCGATCTCGTCCGACATGTTGGAGCGCAGGTCCCAGGCCATGGCCTTGAGCCAGGCGAGCGAGTCCACCGGGGTCCACGGCTCGGGCGTGTAGCCGAAGTTGGTGAGCTTGAGGACCGCGTACTCCAGGCTCTTGGCGGTGAAGCCCTTGTGCTGGCCCATCCAGGAGTTCACGCCCTTGGCGTAGGCGTCCAGATAGCGCCGGGTCTGCTCGCCGAGCAGCGGCAGCTCCGCCTCGGCCACCTTGCGCCATCCCATGGTCCGGATGACCTTGTCCTCGGTGAGCGTCGCCGAGCCGAACATCTCCGACAGCCGCCCGGCCGTCACGTGCCGGCGGAAGTCCATTTCGAAGAACCGGTCCTGTGCGTGCACGTAACCCTGGGCGAGGAACAGGTCGTCGGCGGAGTCCGCATAGATATGCGGGATACCCGACTCATCGCGATATACGGTGACTTTTCCTTTTAAGCCGTTCACTTTGAGCTCGCCCGAGAGCTGCGGAAAAGAGGCGCGTACCGTCCACACACCCACCCCGGCGAGGACCACCGCAAGCACCACGAGGACGGTGAACGTCCGGGCGATCCACTTGAGCGGCCTGGGCATCCAGGCATACGGCCGGAACCTCACAAAGACCTCCTATGCGACGCGCTCCGACAAGTTTGGCAGCACCTCGGAGGGGAAAGGCCGTTCGCGCTCCGTCAGAATGCGACATATGGAGTTCACCACCGCCGATCTTGTCGACGCCCACGGCGACGTCCTCGACAGCTGCCTGACACAGTTCCGCGCATACGGCCTGCGCGCCCGCTTCGCCGGGCCGATCGCGACCATCCGCTGCCGGGAGGACAACGCCCTGGTCAAGCAGGTCCTGGCCACGCCGGGTGCGGGCCGCGTGCTCGTGGTGGACGGCGCGGGTTCGCTGCGCACCGCTCTGATGGGCGACCTGATCGCCGCCTCCGCCGTCTCATCCGGCTGGGCCGGCGTCGTGGTCAACGGAGCCGTCCGCGACACCGTGGCCCTCGGCGGACTGGATCTGGGCATCAAGGCGCTGGGTGCCAACCCGCGCAAGAGCGCCAAGGAAGGCGCCGGTGACCTCGACGTCCCCGTGACCTTCGGCGAGGTCACCTTCGTCCCCGGCGCGTGGCTCTACAGCGACGAGGACGGCATCGTCGTCAGCCCGCACGCCCTCGTCTGAGGGAAGGCGGGACGCCGGTCATCCGGGCACGGCGGTCGCCGCCGTCCCCCGGGCAGGAGCGGACGTCAGAGCACGGTCTCCAGGACCACGGACCGCATGGCGAAGCCGTTGCGCTCGTAGAAGCGCACCGCGGCCTCGTTGCTCGCGTACGACGTCACCCCGGCGTACTGCGCCCCGTGGTGGCGGGCCCAGGCCCGGAACTCCTCCACCAGGCCGGCGCCGATCTTCTGCCCCCGGTGCGCGGGCTGTACGTAGACGCTGCCCAGCGTGGCCACCTTGACCGGCCGCATCGGGGTGGGCCCGGACAGCGTGCCGGTCAGGTGACCGATGATCAGGCCGGCGTCCTCGGCGACCATCACCAGGCGGTAGGGGTCGCCGAGCGCGTCCCGGAACTGGGCCATACCGCGCTCCGCGGGCCAGGCGACGTTCACCGTGGGGTCACGGAGCCCGGCGTCCTCGGCGAACAGCGCGGAACTGCAGGCCACGACTCCTTCCAGGTCCGCAACCGTGGCAGGCCGTACGACAACGCCAGTCTCACTCATGATCGGGACGCTACCGGCCGCCACCGACATTAGCCGTGATCTGCTACCACGACCTGCGGAAACATGACCATTCCCTGCTGGAGACGTCATATTCGGCGCGTCGTCGGCAGGCCCGTCGCGGGGTCGTCGTCCGGGATCGTCCGAGACTCACCGGTCCGCCGAGGTCGGGGCACGGGCGTTCGGATCGGCCGACGGCCCACCGCGGGATCCTGGGGGTGGTGTGATCCTTGCGAGCGGCTCTGCCTAAGGTGATCCGGAGCACCAGATGACCATATAGAAGGACTTTTCCATGCTTACCTACGTACGATCGCCCGGCCGGTGGCCGCCCTCGCCATGAGTCTCGGTCTGATATCCGCATCCGCCGTGACGCTGAGCCCACAGGCCTCTGCCGCCGCCTCGGGTTGCTCGGGTACGCGGGTCGAGTCCCGGGCGGCGAAGAACAGCGCCGGCACCACGCTGGCCTGGCTCAACGTCTACTGGGACGGCACCAACAACTGCGCCGAACTACAGTCCTCCGGGACGACGTGGGGGAAGAGCAAGGTGATGTCCGTCGGCATCGCCTCGTGCCCGCTGAGCAGCAAGGGCGAGGCCTATTGCGACTCCATCGACTTCGACGGTGACACCGGCACCTTCCTGTACTACGCCGGGCCGGTGAGGGTCAACGGCGTCGGCAAGTGCGTGGCGGCCAGCGGCTACATCGTGGTGCCGGGAGACTCGTACAGGCATCAGGTTTTCACGAGCCCGTCCGTGGGCCACTGCTGAGTCCGGGCGCCGCATAGCCCGTCACCACGCCCAGGTCTGGCCTTCTGGGGTGTCGGCGATCTTCACCCCCAGAGCGGCGAGCTCGTCGCGGAGGCGGTCGGAGGCGGCCCAGTCGCGGGCGTCGCGTGCCCGGTCCCGCTGCCGGAGCAGCTCGGCGGCGCCTGGCGGCAGGCTCCTGCTCCTGCCGATGTCGATCGACAGGTCCAGGCCGAGGACCTGGTCCAGGTGCAGGAAGGCCTCGAAGCGGGATCCGGGGGCGATCGCGTCGTCGCGTTCCAGCTCGCGCAGCAGGCGCAGGGCCATCGGGGTGTCGAGGTCGTCGTCGAAGGCGGCCTCGATCGCCGCGACCCGCTCGGCGGGCATCGGGCCGCTCGGCGACTCCGACCAGCCGGCGACGCGGGAGCGCCAGCGCCGCAGGGTCTTGTCGGCGGCGCGGAGCGTGTCCCAGGTGAGGTTCATCTGCTGGCGGTGGCGGTGCTCCAGCAGGGCCAGCCGTACGGCCAGCGGATCCAGGCCCGCGTCCGCCACGTCGCCGAGCAGGACCATGTTGCCGGTGGACTTGGCCATCTTGCGCCCGTCGAAGAGCAGGTGCTCACCGTGGACCCAGTGCCTGACCACCTCGTGCCCGGCGGCGGAGTCGGACTGGGCGCGCTCGTCCTCGTGGTGCGGGAAGCGCAGGTCGATCCCGCCGGTGTGCAGGTCGATGTGCTCGCCGAGGAACCGCAGGGACATGGCCGAGCACTCGATGTGCCAGCCGGGGAAGCCTCGGCCCCAGGGGGTGTCCCAGGTCATCTCGCGATCCGCGGGCTTCCACAGCGCCCAGTCGGCGTGGAACCGCTTGCGGGGGTCGACGCCCGCCACGCGGTGGCCGGGCCTGAGCCGGTCGAGCCGGTTGCCGGAGAGCTCGCCGTAGGTCGGGAAGGAGGCCGCGTCGAAGAAGACGGATCCGTCGGGGGTCGGGTAGGCGTGCCCCTTCTCGATCAGCTTCGCGATCATCTCGATCATCAGGTCGATCGTCTCGGTGGCCCGGGGGGAGTGCTCGGGTGGCCGGATGTTCAGCACGGCGGAGTCGGACAGGAAGGCCGCCTCGTAGAACCGCGCGATCTCCAGCCCGGTCCGTCCCTCGGCCCTGGCCTGGGTCAGGACCTTGTCCGCACCCTCCGGGTCGATCTCGGCGTCGTCCACCAGGTGCCCGACGTCGGTGATGTTCCGGCAGGCGATCACCCGGATCCGCCGGCGCTCGCTGACCCGCCTGATCAGATCAGAAAGGATATATGTCCTGAAATTTCCGATATGGGCATATCGATAGACGGTGGGACCGCAGGTGTACATCCGCATCGACCGGGCCCCCTCGGGGAGGACCGGTTCGACCTGGCGATTCCGCGTGTCATACAGCCGCAACATGCGTCGAGCCTATTCTCAGCCCGCGGAACCCTCCAGGAAAGCGAGGATCTCGCGGTCGCCGCGGTCGCGCAGCCGGGCGATGACCTCCTCGCGGGTGCAGCCGTCGGCGAGGCCGATCCGGGCGCCGATCAGACGGATCCCCTCGGCCTCGGAGGCGACCGGGGCGGTGTAGCCGATCAGGTAGAGGGCCCGGTTCAGCGCCGGAAGAGTCGGGGACGAGGCGGGCAGGTAGCGGGTCAGGAGCTCGCCGCCGTCGGAGACCGTCAGGAAGACGTGGTCACCTTCGGAGGCGTTGGCCGCCACCAGGATCGGGCGGATGGAGCCCATGGTCGGCTGGTTGTGCCAGCTGATCACCACGTCGCCCGACGGGGTGGCGGCGGTCAGCTGACCGCCGGGGGCCATGCCCAGGTGCGCGGCGAAGCCGGTCGGCAGCGGAGAGCCCGACCCGCGGAGGTGCTCGGCGTTGATGTCCACCCGGTGCCACCAGCGTCCGTCGCGGCTGCGAAAGCAGCGGCGTGTCGCCGAGACGTCGCGGCGCGGCTGGTAGTCGGCCTGCTCGGTCCCGGCCACCCGGATCCATCCGCGCTGGGTCCGCTCGAAGCCGGGCCCGCCCGCGTAGGCGCGGACCGAGCTCTCGCTCACGTCGTAGCGCGCGGTCAGGTTCGTCACGATCGTGTTGACCGACGCCTCACCGTTGGATCGGTCGATCTCCCGGGCGATCATCTCCCTGATGCCCAGGTACTGCTCGCCGCCCCAGCGGGACAGCCCGTACTTGTTCCGGTCCAGCCGGAGGAACCGGTCGTCGGCGGTGAGCTGGTTGCGGATGCCGACGAGGCTGTAGTCCTCGCCGATGCGCTCCTGGATCTCCTCGGGCGTCAGGGCCTGCCCGGCCACCGCGAGCACGGCCTCGGTCTTGTCGTTGACGCTGCGCGGCCACGGCACCACGTGCCCCTCGAAGACCCGGAGCTGCGGCACCGAGATGAGCCACCGCTCGGCCACGTCCTCGCGGATGCCGAGCTGGCTGACCAGCGTGACAGCCTCCTCCAGGGGGCGCGGCCCGTCGGTGAACAGCTGCCGGGTCTTCTCCCGCAGCTCGTCGGTGCCGCCCGCGACCAGCCAGCCGTCCACCTGGTCGTATCCGGTCAGCAGGGTCCGCACGAACCGCCAGGCCGGGATGCCCAGCACGGTCATGTCGGTGCGGTGCCAGGGCACCGCCGCGGCCAGGTCGTCGGCCGGTACGGCGGAGCCGAGCCGGCCCCGCAGCCAGGACACGTGGGCGATCAGCGGTGCGGCGTCCTCACTCGCCAGCCAGGCCTCGACATGGTCGCGCAGGTCACGCTCGATCTGCCGGATGCGCTCCCTGGTCACCGAGAACCGCTGTGCCAGGTCGTCGAGCGTGGCCCGCTGGGAGGCGTAGAGGCGGTCCCTGGCGATGGTGCGCTGCCGCTCGTCCAGGGCGGCGAAGACCTCGTCGATCAGCTCGGGTAGCGGCCGGTCCGGCCGGGAGGGCCGCACCTGGGCGACGCTCTCCTCGGTGACGGGTTCGAGCAGCCGTTCCAGCACGACGGTGAACAGCTTGTGCACTCCTTCGCGGCCGAGACCCTCGGGCGTGCGGACGCTCGAAGCCGGATCGGCGAACCTGAGCAGGGGCAGGATGTCGCCGAGCATCAGATGTCCCCAGCACGCCAGGGCGAGATCGGCGAGATGTCCGGCGACCTCCGAGGTCCCGATGGCGGAGCAGGCCCGGTCGAGCGGAAGCGCCTGCCACCACGCCTCGGAGAGACGGGGGTCGGTTGCGATCGGCGCCACCTGGCCGGGAGAGGTCCAGCGCAGGGGTGGCACGATGTCGCTCAGGCTGAGGTTCATTGAGGTCCAACCGGCAAAGGGGAATATATCCGCAGTTCAGAGTATGTGATCAGGTGGGGAGGAACGGACTGGCGCGCCCGGAGTAGGAGACGTAGAGCAGCTCACCGGCACGGGTGCAGGCCACGTAGAGCAGGCCGCGCTCGCGCTGGAGGTCATGTGCCCGGGCCGAGGGATCCTCGCCGGCGGGAGTGAGGGATTCCGGGGGTGGCACGATGCCGTCGGCCACGCCGAACACGGCGACCCGCCGGAACTCCAGCCCTTTCATACCGTGCAACGTCGTCACTCTCACCCCCAGCTCGCGCAGGGCGGACCTGGCGTCGCGCACGAGGCCGGCGGTCCTGGCGGCCACCCCGATCTCCTGCGGCGGCACGCCTTCCTCCACCCACTGTCTCACTTGTGTGACCAGACCGGTCAGTTCTTCCTCCGGTGAATCGTAAGCTCGGACCATCGGCCGGTGCCCGTGCCGGACGGCGCGGAAGCCGTACAGCTCCTGGGCCCCGTCGACCAGTCCGTCCGCGGGTCCGCCGCCGCGCAGCCGGACGCCCCAGGAGAGGATCTCCTGGGGGAGCCGGTACGACACCTGAAGCCGCCGCTGGACCGCCTCGATCCCGACGGAGTACAGCGCCACCCGCGCGTCGAAGATGCGCTGGTGCGGGTCGCCCACGATGAACAGGTCGTCGCGGGCGTGCGGCACGGCCGCGCGCAGCAGCCGCCACTGCGCGGGGTGCAGGTCCTGCGCCTCGTCCACCACGATGTGCCGGTACGGCTCCTGCGCCGGTGCCGTCTCCTCCAGCAGGTCCCCGGTCGTCTGGCCCAGCAGCGCGGCCGCCTCGGACGCCAACTGGAGCAGGGTGCGCTTGCCGCGCTCGCGCAACTGCCCGGTGACGTGCTCGACGGCCCGCCAGATCACGGTCCGCTCCGGGCCGGTGAGCTCGACGCCGCGGCCGGGACGCGGGGCGCCCAGATACTCCTCAAGGGTCGTGAGGTTCTGCGCCAGCACCACCTGTTCCCACTCGCGCAGCAGGAACGCCGGGCTGTGGTCGCTCTCCGTCTCCTGCCAGAGCGTGGTCAGCTCGGCGGCGCCGACCAGTGTGGGGGGACGCCCCTCGGCCTCGGCGACGATCCGCTGGGCCAGCCGGTCGACGTTGCCGACCTCGACCCGCTTGCGCGCCGCCTCGTCCTCGATCAGCAGGTCGAGCCGGGCGGCGAGGTCGGTGCTCAGCCCCTGGGAGAAGGTGACGAGCAGGACCCGGCCGGTGGCGCGCTTCGCCAGGAACGCCGACCGGTGAAGGGCGATGAGGGTCTTGCCGGTGCCCGCGCCGCCGGTGACCAGGATCGGCTGCTCGTAGGACTCCCAACGGGCCAGCCGGTGCTGCGCGGGGTGCAGGAACAGGCACCAGTCGGGCGCGTCGAGCACGTGGTTCAGCTCACGCGGGCTGCCCACGAAGAAGGCGCGGTCCGGGCTGCGCAGCAGCGCGGCGGCGAAGTCCTCGGGATCGACCGGCTCCCGGGTCGCGGCGACCGCGCGGCAGGCGTCCAGCTCCCGCCAGGCCCCGGCCATCGACTCGCCTCTGGCCAGTGCGACCAGCGGCGCGTACTGGGTCGGGGGCAGCAGCGGCTCCAGCGCCTCCAGCGTCATCTCGTCGGTGATCTGCCGGACCAGCGGCAGGAACCTCCTGCCGACGCCCAGCTCCGCCATGTCGGTGTCGCAGGTGTCGGCGAACAGTCGCGCGGAGGAGGCCTCGGCCGCCCTGCGCACCGAGGGCTCCACCCGCTCCAGTGCGAGGGCGTCCCACATCTCGACGACGCCCAGCGCCGTGTTGACGCTGAACCGGTACCGCTGCGCGTAGGCCCACGCCTCCGCGTCCGGCAACACGGTCAGCAGCCAGTAGACGTCCCGCTGCCGGACCACGACGCCGCGGTGGCGGTCGGCCAGCCTGAGGGTGGCGATCCGGGGGTCCCTGGCCCCCCGGACCCGCTCCGGGGGCGGTGCGCCCGCGACGTTCTGCATGAACCGGCGAACCGAGACGACGACGTCACGGCGCACCGGCTGGTCCAGGGTGCCGAGTTCCATGGGGAACTCCGGGGAGATCGCGAGCCTTGGCATCGGCTAGGCCAGCAGGGACAGCAGATCGCGGTCCCCGCGTTCTCGTAGCCGGACGAGGAGGTCGGGCGGGCTCACCGGGCCTGCCATGCCGACCCGCGTGGCGATGACCCGGGCGGCCTGCTCGGGGGTGCCGCCTGGCGCGGTGTAGCCGACCAGCCGCAGGGCGTGCGCGGTCGGTTCGACCCCCTTGCCCGCGGCCGGCAGGTGTCTGGCACGGAGAACCCCTTCGTCGGACAGGGTCAGGAACAGATGGCTCCCCTGCTTGGCGCCCACGTCGGAAAGGAGCGTCCGGAGCGACTCCACGACGGGCCGCTCCTGCCAGTTCAGGATGAGCTCGCCCACCGCGCTGTTGACCGTACGGCTGTCGCCGGGCTCCATACCGAGGTAGGCGGCGAACCCGCTGGGCAACGGGCACTCGGAGCCCTCGATGTGCTCGGAGGTGATGTCGATCCGGAGCCACCACCGGCCGTCCGGCTGCCGGAAGCAGCGCCGGGTCAGCGAGACGTCCTTGAGAGGGCGGTACGGGGCCTTTCCTGGCCCGCCCTCGGTTCCTCCGCCGGAGGCGCCGTCGGTGGCTCTCTCCGCCCTTTCGGGCCGTTCGGCGGCCTTCGGCTTGGGCCGGGCCTTGGTCGCCGCGCCGTTCGCCCGCTGGCCGGCGCCCAGGATGCGGAGCTGGGGCACGTTCTCCAGCCACTCCTTCGAGACCTCGGGGTGGATGCCGAGGGAGGTGACCAGGGCGAGGGCCTTGGTCATGGTCAGTGGGGGCTTGGCGCCGCTGATCACGTCACGGGTGTGGTGGCGCAGCTCGACGATGTCGCCTTCCACCAGCCACTCGTCGACCAGGTGGTACTCCGGGAGGTCGGCCAGCACGACCTGCCAGGCGGGGACGTCGAGGGAGTGGAGTTCGCGACCGTGCCAGTCGGCCGCCGCGACCAGCCGGGCCTTGGGCGCCGCCTTGCCGAGGACCTTCCTCATCTCGGCCAGGTGCGCCCGGTACGGGGCCGCCTCCGGCGAGGCGAGCCACGCCCCGAACCGCCGGCGGAGATCGTCCTCGACGTCCTGGATCACGTCGGGGGTCACCGCGAAGAGCTTGGCCAGCGCCTCCACGGTCGCCGGTTCGTCGCTGAACAGCCTGTTCTGCGCGACGGCCCAGCTCTTGTCCTCCAGATCGGCGAAAACGCCGTCCAGCAGCGCGTGCAGGCTCGCCGCCGGTCGTCGCTCCTCGCCGTCCGCGGCGTGCGCCGGCTCCTCGGCGGCGGGCACCGCCATGGGTCCGTTCTCCGGTGCGGCCGGAGCGGACGGGGCTCTGCCGTCCCGGTCGTCCTCGGACCCGGGTACGGGTGCGGCTGCGAGCCCGGGTGCGATTCCGGGTCCGGAACCGGGTGCGGGCTCGGGGCCGGCCTCGGGTCCGGTTTCCGGGGCGGGGGCCGAAAGCCCGGCACCGTCCCCCGCGACGGCCTCCCCCCAGGCCTCGACGGAGTCGTCCCGGTTCGCCGGCGGCCGGTCCGCGGCGCCGCCGCCCCAGGCCGCCGCGGGCTCGTCCTCGGCGGCCGTCCATGCGGCCCGGTGCGGCGCCGCCACGTCCTCCGCGGCGGCCGGAGGCACGACATCGGGGGCCGCCTCCGGCCGGCCGGCCGGAAACCCGGAGCCGGCGGCGGCCGCGGGGAGACCGGCGCCGGGGGCGAGGTGGGCCACCCGGTGGAAGACCGCGGCGAACAGGACGTTCAGCACGGGGAACGGCTGGATGAACGGCTGGTCCCGCAGTTCGTGGCCGGTGAGGGAGAGCAGGCCGGCCCAGGAGCCGGTGCGGTCGAGGGCGATGGCCGTACAGGGTTCGTCGGCCTCGTCGGGATCCAGGACGTAGAGGGCGGGGAGCACGTCGCCCACGGCGGCGGCCGGCCAGTGCTCCATGGCGATCCGGGTCAGGATCTCGGCCAGCTCCTCGGGGCTCAGCACGGCGAGCAGCCGGGCCATCGGCAGACTGCGCCACCAGGCGTCCGGGAGGTCCGGCCGGTCGCGCAGGAGTGGGATCGCGGCCGCGTCGCTCCAGCGCAGCGGCGGCACGAGGTCACTCAGACAGAAGTTCATCGCTACCCCTTCACCAGCCCCTCAAGCCGCCTGAGTCGCTCCATGTCGCCGGGGAACGAGACTTGTGGAACAGACCCTAGTCTGGCAAATCGCCCCGGCGCATCGGGTCTGGTCAGCGGCGTACGGCCGCGAACCGGAGCCGCACGTAGTCGGCCATCCATCCGGTCTCCCGGCGGAGTGCCGGCGCGGCCAGCTCGTTCACCCGTCTCAGCAGGGGTTCGACCAGGTCTGCGGGCACTTCCCGGAGCAGCGACCCGGCGAACATCCGCACCCAGTCCGCCGCCCCGTTGGGGCATTCGTCAAGGGGAGTGGGCCGGTCGAAGTACTCCAGCAGCCGGACGACGAATCCGCCCTTCTCCAGCCGCGTGGCGTACTCGGCCGGGGTCGGGAAGTACCACGGCAGGTCGGGTTCGCGTAGTCCGTGTTCCCGCCACGCGGTGGACAGCGCCGCCGTGAGCGCGGCGCAGTTGCCCGCGCCGCCCATCTCGGCCACGAACCGCCCGCCGGGTGTCAGCGCCTCGCGCACCCTGGCTATCACCGCGTCCGGATCGCGGCCCATCCAGTGCAGCGCCGCGTTGGAGAAGACCGCGTCGTACGGCTGGGCGACCGTGAAGTCGCGGCCGTCACCCACGATGAAGTCCAGCCCGGGGTGCTGTGCCCGAGCTTTCTCGATCATGGCCGCGGAACCGTCTATCCCCAGGACGCGGGCTCCCCGGGAGACGATCTCGGCGGTCAGCATCCCGGTGCCGCAGCCGAGGTCCACGACGCGCTCCCCCGGCTGGGGGTCGAGCAGGTCGACCAGGGGTGCTCCGTGCGCCGAGACGTATCCGAAGCCGCTGTCGTAGGCGTGAGCGTTCCACCTCGTCAGGCCGGGGGCGTCGTATCGCATGACGATCAGCTCACATTCTGAGACGCCACGGCCTCTTATCGGTGCTCTTCAGACACTTTAGAGCCTCCGAGATGTCGCGACATATCAGTCTCAGCAGCCTCAGTTCTATCCGACCTTCCTGCTCCATTCGCGCTGGAGGTAGGCCTTGGCGGCGTCGGTCTCCGGAATGGTCAGCATCACGGGCCTGGCGTTCGTGGCGGGCAGCCCGGCGGCGAGGCCCTTGTCCAGGGTGCCGCGCATCTGCAGGGCCTCCATCCGGGCCGGGCGGGCGTGGCCCTTGAGGAACAGGTTCTGCCCCTTGTCGGAGAACAGGAACTCCTGCCACAGCCGGGCGGCGGCCGGATGCGGGGCGTTCTTGTTGATGGCCTGGACGTAGTAGGAACTCAGCACGGTCCGGCCCGGGATGGCGACCTTCCAGCCCGCCCGCTCGGCGTTCTGGTAGTCCCAGTCGAGGACGACCGTGGCGGACTGCGCCGACGCCGCGAGGTTGCCCGCCTTCTTCAGGCGGTCGAAGAACTCCACGCCCCGCTTCGCCTCGGCCTTGCCGCCGCTGAGCGACGCCGCCATCACGCCGTTGAAGGCCGCGGCGGTCTGCCGCGGGTCGCCGGGCAGCGAGACGCTGTAGCCGGGCTTGAGCAGGTCGCCGTAGGAGGTCGGGGCCGCGACCTTGCGCGGGTCGTAGCCGATGGACATGTAGCCCCCGTAACCGGCGTACCAGCGACCGGGGTAGTCCTTGAGGTTGTCGGGGATGTCCTGCCAGTTCTGCACCTTGTACGGGGCGAAGGAGGCGGCGTTGGCCACCGCGACCTCCAGGCTCAGATCGAACACGTCGGGCTTGAGCCGGGCCGCGGACTCGATCTCCTGCCGGCTGCTCGCGTCCGGTTCGAGTTGCTCGACCTTGATTCCGTACTCTTCGGAGAAGGTGTCGATGATCTCGCCGTAGTTCACCCAGTCGCGCGGCAGCGCGATCACGGTGAGCGCGCCCTCCTTGCGAGCCGTCTCGATGAGGCGTTCCATCGTCGAGAACCCCTCCTGCAGGGAGGCGGCTCCGGGCTTGACCGGCGGAAGTTGTCTGTTCTCGGTAGCCGGCGCGCCACATCCGGCGATCGTGGCGGTGAGGATCACGGCGGCGGCGGCACTGATGCGTACGGTCACGCGTTCAATACTCTACGTGACGGTTAGGCGGGTCGAGGAGGCGCGGCCTTTCTTGGTGAACGGCTTACGCCCGGCAGGGCGGTGGCGTGAGCAGGCGGGTCAGCCCGGGACGACCTTCGCCGCCGCGAGCGTGGCCTGGGGGATCTCGACCAGGGTGCCGTCACGCTTGCGCACCCCGAGCAGACCGTCCCGCCAGAATTCCAGTCGTCCCACGGCGTCGCGAAACCCTTCTGGGACCCGTCGCCGTGTGGTAACTCTTTTGCCCACGTCAGAAGGGGTTATGGTGACATTGAGGCGAGCACCGAAGCCTGGGGTCACTGTCTTTTGCCCCCTCCCGTTTCAGACATTTGGCGGGCACGGCAATACTAGGGCGTAGCAACCCGCGGTCGAAGTCGTGCCCTAGGTGCGTAAAGAAGAAGGAGCCCGAGGTGACCTACGTCATCGCGCAGCCTTGCGTGGACGTCCTGGACAAGGCGTGCATCGAGGAGTGCCCCGTCGATTGCATCTACGAGGGCGAGCGCATGCTCTACATCCACCCCGACGAGTGCGTGGACTGCGGTGCGTGCGAACCGGTCTGCCCCGTTGAAGCGATCTTCTACGAAGACGACCTTCCCGAGCAGTGGAAGGACTACTACAAGGCCAACGTGGACTTCTTCGAGGACCTGGGGTCGCCCGGCGGCGCCTCCAAGGTCGGCAAGATCCAGAAGGACCACCCGGTCGTCTCGGCCCTGCCTCCGCAGGCCGAGAGCCACTAGCGGTGCCGGCCGGGCAAGGCGGGGCACACTGAGCCGTCCCTGCCCGGCCGGATCGGCCGGCGGTCGTCGACCACCGGCGCGGGCCGCAAGGGAGTCGCCCCTGCCCGCCCGGATCCACCCAGAAGTCGTCTTCCCCTCTCGGCGCGGGCGGGGACATGTCAGCGGGGAGAGCTGTGATCGGCCTGCCGGACTTTCCATGGGATCGGCTCACGCCGTATAAGGAGCTGGCGCAGTCGCATCCCGACGGGATCGTCGACCTTTCCGTCGGCACCCCCGTCGACCCGGTGCCGCCCGTCGTACGGCAGGCACTGGCGGACGCCTCCGACAGCCCCGGCTACCCGCTCACCTACGGCACCGAGCGCCTCCGCGGCGCGGCGGCCGGTTGGCTGCGGCGCAGGCACGGCGTGGACCTGGACCCGGCGAACGTGCTGCCGTTGATCGGTTCCAAGGAGTTCGTGGCCTGGCTGCCGACCCTCCTCGGCATCGGCTCCGGTCAGCGGGTGATCTTCCCCGAGCTCGCCTACCCCACCTACGACGTCGGGGCCCGGCTCGCGGGCGCCCAGCCGTACGCCACGGACGGACTGCTGGCGCTCGGGCCCGAGCAGGTGCCGCTGGTCTGGGTGAACTCCCCGTCCAACCCCACCGGGAAGGTCCTGCCCGCCGAGCATCTGCGCAAGGTCGTCTCGTGGGCGCGCGAGCGCGGCGCGATCGTGGCCTCCGACGAGTGCTACATCGAGCTGGGCTGGGAGGAGCAGCCGGTCTCGGTCCTGCACCCGGACGTGTGCGGCGGTTCGCACGAGGGCCTGCTGGCCGTGCACTCGCTGTCCAAGCGCTCCAACCTCGCCGGTTACCGGGCCGGATTCGTCGCGGGCGACCCGGTGCTGATCCAGCGGCTGCTGGAGGTTCGCAAGCACGCGGGCATGATCGTGCCGGCACCCGTCCAGGCGGCGATGGCCGTGGCGCTGGACGACGACGGGCACGCCGAGGAGCAGCGTGCCCGGTACGCCGCCCGCAGGGCCGCGCTGCGCCCCGCCCTGGAGGCGGCCGGCTGGGAGATCGAACACTCCACCGCGGGCCTGTACCTGTGGGCCACCGACGGCACGGACTGCTGGACGCAGGTGCAGGGGCTCGCCCGCCGGGGCATCCTGGTCGCGCCGGGCGACTTCTACGGAAAAGCCGGTGGGGAGTACATCCGGATCGCCATGACCGCGAGTGACGAACGCATCAGTGCGGCGGTCCGCCGCCTCCAGTAAGATCGCGCGCCATGACCCCTGCGGTCGCCGCGATACTCGGACTGGGCGTAGTGACCCTCGTCCTGCTGCTTGGCGCGTTGTACGCGACCACCCGCCAGGACAGGAAACAGCGCAGCCCCGGGCAGCTCGGCGATATCCCCCTCCCACCGGCCGAGGTGGCTCAGCCGCCGCCCCCACTGAGCGCGGGCCATGTCGGCATCGACTACCCCGACCCCCGCACGATCAAGGTGGGCGACACGATCTACTGCCAGAGCGTGCGGACCCGTGTCCTGGGCGCCATGTACCTGTCGTGGCAGGGCAACGACTGGACGGAGTACCTCCTCGACGACGGCACCCGCCGCTACCAGTGGCTGTCGATCGAGACGCGTCCCGGCCCGAACCCGGGTGACCCGTCCCACCTTGAGGTGCTCCTCTGGACGCCGGTGCCCACCCAGGGCATGATCCCGGCCAAGACCACACTGAGCGTCGAGGGAGTCGGGTTCTTCCCGGTGGACCGCGGCACCGCGGCCTTCCGCGCAGAGGGGGTCACCTCGATGCCCGAGCGGGGACTGCTCGACTTCGCCGACTACCGGGCCGCCGACGGCCGCCTGCTCTCCTTCGAGCGGCTCCAGGGGCAGCCCTGGACCTCCTCCTACGCCCAGTCGCTGCCCCCGGGCTCCATCAGGATCGAGAAGAAGGACTAGGAGATGTCGATGCGGCTCGCCGAGGCCCGGGGGTCGGCCTGCCATCCGTCCTCGCCGGCCGCCGACGTCCAGGACTGGCCGCTGTAGCCGACCCGGCGCAGCCCGAACTCCCGGGCGTGGACGACCGTCCAGGACGACATCAGCCAGCCCTGCTTGCGGGAGGTGACGTTGAGCGTGGTCCCGGAGCCGAGCGCGCGGGCCAGCTCCTGCCTCGCCCCGGCGGTGCCGGGCAGCGGAGTCGTGCCCGTGGGAGCCGGGAACCAGCAGTGCACGGCCTTGGGCACCCGTCCGGTGAAGGCCGCGGCCAGGGTCTTGGCCTCGTCCTCGTGCTGGGCGTAGGCCGATCCGTCGGCCGAGCGCTGCACCCGCTGGGCCGCCACGTGAAGTGGCAGCTTGCGGTAGTTCTTCACCTTCACCAGCGCGGAGAAGAACTTCCCCGCGGCGTAGACCGGGTCGATCAGCTGCTTGGGGGTGCCCCAGCCCTGGGAGGGGCGCTGCTGGAACACCCCGACCGAGTCGCGGTCGCCGAAGGGCAGATTGAGCAGCTTGGACTCCTGGATGCCGGTGGCGTAGGCGATCACGACGGCCCGCTCGGGCAGCTTCCGGCGGGCGGCCACCGCCGCGATGGCCGCGGCCACCTGAGCCTGCTCGATCTCCAGGTCCAGGGAGTCGGCCGGGATGGTGATCTTGCAGCCCTCCGCTGTCCCGGTGAACGGCGTGACCCTGTTGAGCAGGGTGAAGACACCCACGGTGATGGCCACCGCGAGCACGGTCACGATCACGAGGATCGCGATGGTCCCTTTGGAGAAACGCCGTCGCACCCTGAAGAACCTACCGGTCCGGGGCAGGGCGGGAATCGCCAGGGATTCTCGATGGAACCCCGGCCCGGAGCCGCCGGTCTCCGCCGCCGTCTCCCGAGCTCCGCGGGGAAGTCCGGCCACCCGCCGGAGCGGTGAACGGGAGTCCCCTCTCCGCGCTCGGCAGGGGGAGCGGGGAGCCCGGCCACCCGCCGGAGATAGGGTCGCGGGCATGAGTACGCGTCTGGATCTCACACAGGACGTCGGGGCGCTCACCGCGCGGATCGTGGACGTCGAGTCGGTCAGCGGCGGCGAGAAGGCCCTGGCCGACATGGTGGAGGAGGCGCTGCGGCCGCTGGCGCATCTGAGCGTGCACCGGGACGGTGAGGCCGTCCTCGCCCGCACCGGACTCGGCCGCGGCGAGCGGGTGGTGATCGCCGGTCACCTCGACACCGTCCCGGTGGCCGGCAACCTGCCCAGCCGGGTCGAGGACGGCCTGCTGTACGGCTGCGGCACCTCGGACATGAAGGCCGGCGTGGCGGTCGCGCTGAAGCTGGCCGCCGCGCTCCGGGCGCCGAGCCGGGACGTGACCTACGTCTTCTACGACTGCGAGGAGATCGAGGTCGAGCGCAACGGCCTGCTCCGGCTCAGCCGCAGGCACCCCGCGCTGCTCGCGGGTGACTTCGCGGTGCTCATGGAGCCCACCGACGGCGTCATCGAAGGCGGCTGCCAGGGCACGCTCCGCGCCCAGATCACCACCCGGGGCAAGCGCGCGCACAGTGCCAGGTCCTGGCTCGGGGTCAACGCCGTCCACGCGGCCCGGCCGGTGCTCGCGATCCTGGACGCCTACCAGGCCAGGCAGCCGGTGGTGGACGGACTGGAGTACCACGAGGGCCTGAACGCGGTGGCGATCGCCGGGGGCGTGGCGGGCAACGTGATCCCCGACGAGTGCGTGGTGACCGTCAACTACCGCTTCGCCCCCGACCTGTCGCTGGAGGCCGCCCAGACGCACGTGAGCGAGGTGTTCGACGGGTTCGACGTCCGCTTCACCGACGGGGCCGCCGCCGCGCGGCCCGGCCTGACCCATCCGGTGGCGGCGGCCTTCGCCCGGGCCGTCGGCGGCACGCCCAGGGCCAAACTCGGCTGGACCGATGTGTCGCTGTTCTCCGGCCTCGGCATTCCGGCCGTGAACTACGGCCCGGGCGACCCCAACCTCGCGCATCAACAGGGGGAGTACGTCTCACTGGAGAAGATCGCCGACTGCGAGCGCAGAATGCTGGACTGGCTGGGCTGATCCGGGCGATGCCGCCGAAGAGCGGGCACAAATGAAAGTGGCTTTCCTCGCCGGCCATTTGGCGGGGAAAGCCACTTTCAGTCCCGAGCAGCACCCTCGGCAGTTAGACGCGGGCTCCTCGAAATCCGGTTCCGTGTTTTGCGGGAGATTTTCCAAGATTTTTCCAAAGTCGGCGCTAGCGTGACGGCATGAAGAAGACACGTCCGGAACGCCGTCAGGGAGGTGCCGTGGTCCGCGGCGACCTCGTCTCCGAATCCACCCATGACCAGCGGCTTCTTGATCGCAGAGGCCCCGCCGACTGGCTGCACATGGATCCGTGGCGGGTGATGCGCATCCAGGCGGAGTTCGTGGAGGGCTTCGGTCAGCTCGCCGAACTGCCCCAGGCGGTGACCGTTTTCGGGTCCGCGCGCACCCCCGAGGGCACCCCCGAATACGAAATGGGCATCCAACTCGGCCGGAAACTCTCCGCGGCGGGCTATGCCGTGATCACCGGTGGCGGGCCGGGTTGCATGGAGGCGGCCAACAGGGGTGCCCGTGAGGCGGGCGGGGTCTCCGTCGGCCTGGGCATCGAGCTCCCCTTCGAGCAGCACATGAACGAATACGTGGACCTCGGCATAGAGTTCCGCTACTTCTTCGTCCGCAAGACCATGTTCGTGAAGTACGCCTGCGGGTTCGTCGCGCTGCCGGGCGGCTTCGGCACGATGGACGAGCTGTTCGAGGCGCTGACCCTGGTCCAGACGCGCAAGGTCACCTCCTTCCCCGTCGTGCTGGTGGGCACGGAGTTCTGGGGAGGGCTGCTCGACTGGATCAAGAACACCCTGGTGTCCAGCGGCAAGATCTCCCCACCGGACCTGAACCTCATCCATGTCACCGACGACGTGGACGAGGCCGTGCGCATCATCACCGACGCGGACCGGGACAGATCGGGGCAGGCCGGGAAGGAGCGGAGGGCGGCCCGTGGCGCGGTGGCGGACGCACAATAGGGTTTGCCGGTGTTCATATGTGTATTCCTGGCATCAAGTCAGAAGATCGACCAGAAGTATCTGAGGCTGGCCGAGGAGGTCGGCGCCGAGCTGGCAAGGCGCGGGCACACGCTGGTCAGCGGTGGGGCCAAGGTCTCCTGCATGGGGGCGGTGGCCCGGGCGACACGCGCGGGCGGAGGGCGGACCATCGGGGTGATCCCGCAGGCGCTGGTGGACATCGAGGTCGCCGACGAGGAGTCCGACGAGCTGGTCGTCGCCGCCGACATGCGTGAGCGCAAGGGCCTCATGGACGCCCGCTCCGACGCCTTCCTGGTCCTGCCCGGCGGGATCGGGACGTTGGAGGAGCTGTTCGAGATCTGGACGGCGCGAACGCTCGGCCTGCACGACAAGCCGCTGGTGCTCCTGGATCCGTGGGGCGTCTACACCCCGCTGAAGACCCTGGTCGAGAACATGCACGAGGCCGGTTTCACCCGGCCGAACGTCTTCGACGCGATCTCCTGGACCACCACGGTCGAGGACGCGTTCCGGCACCTGGAGAAGAGGGCCCCGCACCTGGTGCCCAACGCCGAGGAGCTAGGCGAGGCCACGGCGGGTTAGCCTGGGCGGGCGTCGCCCGGCCAGGGACTCGGTCATCTCGACCGCCTGCCTTACCTGGCCGGGGCGGTCGGTGCGGAAGACCCGGGCACCGGCCCAGGCGCAGACGGACGCCACGGCGAGCTCCGCGGCCTCCCCGCCGTCTCCGGCGAGCGCGGCGGGCGTGACCGCGACGGTGCGCCCGGCACGGACGAGCTCCTCGATCTCGGCGATCGAGCGGGCCTCCGCCCAACCGGGATCGCCCGGATCGCCGGGTCCGATTACCACGAGAGCTCTCATGGCGCGATTTTAGATCAGGGGAGATGTGGCACGATTCGTATGTGCTGTTCGTACTCGTTCTCGCCGCCATAGCCATTCTCGCAGGTGTGGTGGTCGTCGCCATGGGCTGGGGCGGTGAGCTGAAGGAGTTCGCCCCCGACGTCCCCCCGCTGAACCTGCCCGAGGCCGGGCAGCTCGGCGCCGCCGACTTCATGGCGCTGCAGCTCCCGGTGAGCCTGGTCGGCTATCACACGCACAACGTGGACGAGACGCTGAACCGGGTCATGAACGCGCTGAGCGAGCGGGACACCAGGATCGCGGTCCTGGAGCAGCGGGTGGCGGAGCTGCTGGCCGGCAGGCTCCAGGCCCGCCAGGAGATCCACGCGGGCCCGTTGGGCGCCCCCCGCACCGAACACGAGCCCGAGCCGCCGGCGGAGCCCGCCGAGCTGTCCGAGGTGTCCGAGGCGCCGCCCCCGTCCCTCGTCGCCCCCGACGGTCACGACGCGGACGACTCCGAGAGCGGGCGGCCGGGCCTGAGCGGGCGGCCGGGCCTGGCGGATCCGGAGCAGGCCCGGTGACCGGGTCCGCGCCGCCGATCCGCTGCGGCTGGGTGAGCTCGGCCCCCGACTACGTCGCCTACCACGACGAGGAGTGGGGCCGCAGGGTCGAGGGCGACGACCGCGTGTTCGAGCGGCTCACCCTGGAGGCCTTCCAGTCCGGCCTGTCCTGGATCACCATCCTGCGCAAGCGGGAGAACTTCAGGGCCGCCTTCGCCGGGTTCTCGATCCCGGCCGTGGCGGCGTTCGACCAGGCCGACGTGGACCGCCTGCTGGGCGACGCGGGCATCGTCCGCAACCGGGCCAAGATCGAGGCCGCCGTCGCCAACGCCCGGGCCGCCCTCGACGTGGGCCTGTCCGACCTCGTCTGGCGGCACGCCGACCCGGCCTCCCCCGTGCCGAAGACCCTGGCGGACGTGCCCGCCCAGACCCCCGGCTCCAAGGCGCTCGCCAAGGAGCTCCGGTCGCACGGCTTCCGGTTCGTCGGCCCCACCACCGCCTACGCGCTGATGCAGGCCATCGGCCTGGTCAACGACCACCTGGACGACTGCTGGGTGCGTGCCGCCGCCGGCCGGGCGGAGCGGTAGCGCTTATCGGCCCTCGAAGACGGGGCGCTCCTTGCGGAGGAAGGCCCGGGTGGCGTTCAGATGGTCGGCGGTCTTGGCGCAGGCGTCCTGGAGGTCGGCCTCCAGAGCCAGGGCGTCGGCCAGGGAGCCGCTCGCGGCGGCCTCCAGAGCACGTTTGGTGGCCGCGTAGGCGCTCGTGGGGCCCTGTGCCAGCCGTACGGCCAGCGCACGGGCCGTGACGGCCAGCTCGTCGGCCGGGACGACCCTGGAGACGAGCCCGAGCTCCAGCGCGCGGGCCGCGTCGAAGGGCTCTCCGAGCAGCAGGAGTTCGCTCGCGCGGGCCAGGCCGACCAGACGCTGGAGCGTCCAGGACGCGCCGGAGTCCGGGGCCAGGCCGATGCCGGTGAAGGCCATCGCGAACTTCGCCCGGTCGGCGGCGATCCGCAGGTCACAGGCGAAGGCCAGGGAGGCGCCCGCGCCCGCGGCGACGCCGTTCACCGCCGCGACGACCGGCTTGCCCATCTCGGTGATCGTGCGGATGATCGGGTTGTAGTGCGCGCGCACGGTGTCGTCCAGCCCGCGGCCCGCCTCCAGGGCGGCGGCGTGCTCGTTCAGGTCCTGGCCGGCGCAGAACGCCCGGCCCGATCCCGTCAGCAGCACCGCCCGTACGGCGGGGGCCTGCGCGGCGGTGGTGAGCGCTTCGAGCAGTTCGGCCTTCGTCCGCGCCGTCAGCGAGTTCATCGCCTCCGGCCGGTCCAGGACGACGGTGGCGACGGCGTCGTCGACGGAGTAGAGAACGTCGTTCAACGGAAGGCTCCTTCTGCGGCTCGGTGCACGGCTGGGTGTCGCGGCCCGGCTCCACCACCCGGTTGCCGCGCCCGGTTCCACGGTAAAGCCTCGGCGCCGGGTCCCTACGGCGCGGCGAGGTGGCGGTCGACGAACGCGGCGGCGGCGGGGAGCAGGCGGGCGGCCTCCTGCTCGAAGTAGGACCTGGCCTTCTCGCCCGGCCAGCCCGGCGGCAGCAGTTCGGCGGGGAGACCGGGATCGCGGAACAGGAAGTTGCGCCAGCCGTGCAGCAACCTGCTCCGGACGGCGAACACCCGGTCGGCGGCGGCGTCCCGGGGCAGCCCGCCGACCAGGTCCACCGCCTGGGCCAGCCAGTCCTCGTAGGCCGCGCCGATGCCGTCCAGGTCCCAGGTCCGGGCGACCAGGGCCTGGGGGTCGCCGTCGAGCACCGCGTCGAACCGGTCGGCGCGGATGTCCTCGCCGGTCAGGAGGGCGCCGAGCTCGGGGGAGGCCCGCGGGCCTATCCAGGTCGTCTCCGACAACGGGGCGTAGCCGAGGAAGGCGAGATCGGCCCGGAGCCGTTCCCGCCGGGACCGATCGCGCACCGGCTCGACCACGAGCACATGCCACCGGCCCGTCCAGGTGATCGTCCCAACTCGGTAAATTCTCAGCGCCGTCTCGTCGAGACGGCGTACGCACTTGGGAGTGGCCTCGTATCCCGGACCCCGGGGGAGCCGGGCCGGGGTCAGCCAGCCCTGCCGTACCATCCGCGAGACGGCGGTGCGGACGGCGGGAGCGGCGATGTCCAACGGCGCGAGCAGGCGGACCAGGGCGGCTACGGACGCGCGACCGCCTCGGGACCGCAGATGGTCCCCATACAGATCGAAGAGCGCGGCACGGGCGTTCACGAGGACAAGTTTGGCCGTCCGGAGGGTCTCGGACAACGGTCTTGATTGCCCGATGAGTCGATGCTGGGGCTGATCGTTCCCATTCCGAGCGCGGAGACGGGATAATAGGACATCACAGAAGACGTGAATGCGTCGGTCACCCTCGGGTCAGTCGGAGATCCGGAGCCCGAAGCAGGAAGGGATACACGCATGGCGGCTATGAAGCCGAGGACCGGTGATGGTCCGCTGGAGGTCGTCAAAGAAGGCAGGGGAATCGTCATGCGGGTCCCTCTGGAGGGTGGCGGTCGGCTCGTCGTCGAACTCTCGGCGGACGAGGCGACCGCTCTTGGCGAGGAACTGAAGAAGGTCGTCGGCTGATCCCGATCTGAGATCCGGCGGCGGAGCCGGCCATGTCTGGTCGTAGTGACGATCACGACATCCGCTGCGGCTGCCGCGACCGCGACCGATGAACACGGCCCTGGCCGCCGGACCGCCTGACGGCGGCTCGCGCCAGGGCCGCAGTGTTCTCCCCGAACGATGTCTGGAGTTCACATGCCCATAGCGCCTTATCTGTTGTTGCCGCGCGCGTCCTACGGGCAGGGTCTGTCCGCCGTGACGCCCTCGCGGGCCGCCGGCGGCCCGGATCGTGAAGGGTCCGCCGACCTGCCGGCCGCCCCGGACGCCCGGCTGCTCGCGGTTCCCTTCGGGGCGGACCTCGCCCCCGAGATCGACCTGCCGCTGCCCGCCGGCGCGCTGCTGGCCCACTACGAGGCCAAGGGCGAGGCCGGAGAGATCGTCGAGGTTCCCGTCGCGAACGGCGACGCCGTCGGCCGGGTGCTGCTCTACGGGGTCGGAGACGCTTCGGCCACGGCCCTGCGCAAGGCCGGTGCGGCCGTGGCCAGACGGGGCAAGGGCAAGGACGCGATCAGGATCGTGCTGCCCGGGGGACCGGTGGCCGCGTTCGTGGAGGGCGCGCTGCTGGCCACCTACACCTTCCGGATCGGCGAGCCGAAGTCCCCGCCGGCGGCGGTGCTCGAGTTCGTCGGCGACGGCGCCGAGGCCGAGGTCGCCAGGGGCGAGGTGGTCGCCGGGGCCGTCGCGCTGGCCAGGGACCTGGCCAACATGCCCTCTTCGGTGAAGACTCCCGCCTGGCTCGCCGAGCGCGCCGCCGAGCAGGGGGTCGCCGCGAAGGTGTGGGACGAGGAGGAGCTGCGGTCCGGCGGGTTCGGCGGCATCCTGGCCGTCGGCCAGGGGTCGGTGAACCCGCCGCGTCTGATCCAGCTCTCCTACTCCCCCGAGGGGGCGACCGGTCATGTCGTCCTGGTCGGCAAGGGGATCACCTACGACACCGGTGGCCTGTCCCTCAAGCCGACCGAGGGCATGAAGTTCATGAAGACCGACATGGCCGGCGGCGCGGTCGTGATCGCGGTCCTGGGTGCGCTGGCCGCACTCGGTGTGCGGGTCCGGGTCACCGGCCTGATCGCCACCGCGGAGAACTCCTTCTCCGGTACGGCCCAGCGTCCCTCCGACGTGATCACGCAGTACGGCGGGCGGACCGTCGAGGTCCTCAACACCGACGCCGAAGGCCGCCTGGTGATGGCCGACGCGCTGGCCTACGCCGACGCCGAGCTCGACCCGGACGTCATGGTCGACATCGCCACGCTGACCGGAGCGATCAGCATCGCCCTGAGCAAGCACCTCGGCGCCGTCTTCGCCTCCGACGACGACCTGGCCGCGGAGCTGACCGGCGCGGGGGAGAGCACCGGCGAGCGGCTCTGGCGGATGCCGTTGATCGACGACTACGTGCCGGCACTGGAGTCCTCCGTGGCCGACCTGGCCAACATCGAGTCCGGGTCGACCTACGGCGCGGGCTCCATCACCGCGGCGCTGTTCCTCCGCGAGTTCACCGGCAAGCGGCCGTGGGCCCACCTGGACATCGCCGGGGTCGGCCGCAGCACCGCGGACGAGGGCATCTTCAGCAAGGGCGCCACCGGTTACGGCGTGCGCCTGCTGCTCGACTGGCTGTCTAGTCGGTGAGTTTGACGGCGGCCAGGATGCCGTCGCCCAGCGGTATCAGCAGCGGCCGGAGCCGTTCGTCGGAACGGACCAGCTTGCCCAGCTCCCGCACGGCGACGGTGTCCGGGTCGCGCTGCGCGGGGTCGGCGACCCTGCGGTTGCCCAGGGCGTTGTCGAAGACCACGATGCCGCCCGGGCGCAGCAGGCGGACGGCCTCGGCCAGGTAGTCGCCGTACTCCTGCTTCGCCCCGTCGCAGAAGACCAGATCGTAGCCGCCGTCGGACAGGCGGGGCAGGACGTCCAGGGCCCGGCCGGTGATCAGCCTGGTCCGGCCACCGGAGAAACCGGCCTGGGCGAAGCTCTGCCGTGCCAGGCGCTGGTGCTCCGGCTCCACGTCCACGCTGGTCAGCGTGCCATCCTGGCGCATGCCACGGAGCAGCCACAGCCCGGACACCCCGCAGCCGGTGCCGATCTCCACGACCGCACGGGCGTTGATGGCCGTGGCGAGGAAGCAGAGGGCGGCGCCGCCGCCGGGCAGGATCGGGGGCGCTCCCACCTCCGCGCCGCGCTGACGCGCGGTGAGCAGAATCTCGTCCTCCGTGTGGAATTCCTCGGCATAGGCCAGAGTGGCCTCCAACGGACTTGTCGGCGTCTCTGCCATCGGCCTCTCCTCCCGCTTTCTCCGTACACAGTCATATAGGCACTGGGTCGCAGCCTAAGGGAGGCAGGCCCGATCGGGAACTCATGTCGCGCCCGGTGCGTTGCACGGTTTAAGCGGCCTTTGCCGGTCCGGAAGACAGTGAGTGCGCACGAAGGGACGAAACCAGGCACTATGGCGATAGCGGTGGTCCCGGAGAGAGGGGTGCTGGTGGAGGAGTCCGACCACCAGACAGGAGCTCCCATGCCTGACTGGACGCCTCCCACCTGGGACGAGGTGGTCAGGAATCACTCGGCGCGCGTCTACCGGCTGGCCTATCGGCTGACCGGCAACGTTCACGACGCCGAGGACCTCACCCAGGAGGTCTTCGTCCGGGTCTTCAGATCCTTGTCGAACTACACGCCGGGCACCTTCGAGGGCTGGCTGCATCGCATCACCACCAACCTGTTCCTCGACATGGCGCGGCGCAAGCAGCGCATCAGGTTCGAGGGACTCGCCGACGACGCCGCCGAGCGGCTGCGTGGACGCGAGCCTTCTCCCGCCCAGGTGTACGACGACACCCATCTGGAGCCGGACATCCAGGCGGCGCTCGACGCGCTCGCGCCGGAGTTCCGCGCGGCCGTGGTGCTGTGTGACATCGAAGGGCTGTCCTACGAGGAGATCGCCGCCACGCTGGGCGTGAAGCTCGGCACGGTCCGCAGCCGCATCCACCGCGGCCGGGCCCAGCTGCGTGAGGCGCTGGAGCACCGGGCGCCGCGCGGCGACCAACTCCCCCCGACCATCACCCGCGGGGAGGGACTCGTATGAGAAACCACAGTCATGACGAATGTCACGACGAGCCGCTTGGCAAGGAGTGGGCATGAGTCATCTTGGAGAGCGCGTTTCCGCACTGGTCGACGGTGAGCTGAACCACCACGAGCGCGACCGGGCTCTGTCCCATCTGACCTTCTGCGCCGAATGCCGGGCCGAGGTCGACGCCATGCGGGCGCTGAAGAGCCGGTTGCGGTCGCTGGACGGGCCCGCGATGCCCGCCGACCTGACCATGTCGTTGCTCCGGATGGCCGAGCCGGGTGGCCCGCTGCCCCCGCGTGAGCGCCCCTTTCCGGCCCCGCGCACGTTCGGCGGGGCACCGATCCCGAGCATGCACAGCGTCGCGCCGCCGGACAACCGGCCCCGCGGTCGCGCCGGGAGGCCCGGTCGGGCCAGGAGGGCGGGCTACGTCGCGGTAGGAGTCGCCTCCGCGGCCGTGGCGATCGGCACCCTCTTCGTCGCGGGCGGTTCCGACCCCAGCCCGCGTGTCGTGCCGCCGGTCGACATGTTCGCCAACCAGCACAGGAACACCGCGCCTTACGGGGGGTCGGCGACGCCGACCTTCTCCCCCACTCCGTGATCAGGCTGCCCGCCACCGTCCTTCTAGTCGCTGTCATGCTGCTGGGGCTGGTGGTGGGCAGTCCGGTGTCCGCCGGTCCGGCGCACGCCGCCCCGCCGGAGGATGCCGAGAGCGAGGACACCGGCCTGCGCCTGCTGCGCGAGGCGGCGGTCGCCGGCCGTACCCGCGGATACTCCGGCACGCAGTACGTCACCACCTGGGGCCGTTCCGGCACCTCCTCCTCGGTGCTGGAGGTCCGCAACGTCCCCGGTGAGGGGATGACCGTGCACGCCCAGCCGTCGGGTCTCGTCCAACTGGTGGATCCCGGCAGTCCCGCCGGCGGAATGTGGGCCCCGTCCGAGGTCATGCTCGCGGTGCTGGCCCGCAACTACCGGGTGGTGACCGCCGGTGAGGGGCGTGTCTGCGGTCGGCGGGCCCGCCTGGTGAACGCCGTGCGCGCGGACGGCACGGTCGCCGCCCGTTACTGGCTGGACGAGGCCGGGGGGCCGGTGCTCCGCCGCGAGCTGCTCGACGGCCGGGGCCGGGTCGTCCACGCGGGAGCCTTCATCGATCTCGCTCTCGGCCCGGCGCGGAGGGCCTCCGCACCGGTGCCCGATCCCGGCGGGTCCGACCTCGGTGAGCTGTCCGGGCTGCGTGTCCTGGGCCGCCGTTTTCCCGAGTCGCTGCCCGGCAGCCTGGAGTTGTTCGCCGTCCACGACACATCTCCTGGATACTTGTATCTGGGATATTCGGATGGCCTGTCAGTCGTGTCCGTTTTCGTCCAGTCTGGGATGCTTGATGAGGAGTATCTCCGTGGCTGGCATGCTGAGCTGCGTAACGGGCATACGATCTGGATTCGGGACTCAGCCGAGCAGGAGATGATCTGGGCGAGTGGGGGCCATGTCTACACCGTCTTCGCGGACGCGCCGGCCGACACGGTCGACGCAGCGGTCGCGGTCCTGCCACATGAGCCCGCGCCCGGCCTGTGGGCCCGGCTCGGCCGAGGGGCGAGCCGTCTCCTTTCCTGGGTCAACCCCTTCGGGTGAGGCACGCTTTACATCTCTCGTATCCCGTTCAGAGGAAGATTGCCGGGGCATCTCAGTGAACGGCCTCGTATGAGGCAAGGAGTGGTGAATATTCAATGACCGACGAGATCCGCACCCCCGAGGCGCACGGTGCCCAGGGGCGTACGCCGTCGGACTTCACCGACGACGTGGGCCGGCCCTCGCCGTCCTCCCGCCCGCACTTCCTGCCCGCCGACGAGGCGGGCTCCCACGGCGAGCCGCCGGTGAACGACGGCTGGAGCCAGCTGGGGGATCCGCCGGGCCAGGGACGGTGGAGCCAGGCCGTACCGCCGGAAGGCACCGGTCAGTCCGCCGAGGGCGGCTGGGGCGACCCGTCGGGCCGGGCGCGGCAGGACACCGCGGTCTTCGGCCCGCCGGCCGGTCCGCCTCCTCCGCCCACCCAGGCGTTCGGCATGGGCGCCGGCTGGGCGCCCCCTCCCGGTGGCTTCGCGGGCGCGGGCGCGGCCGTTCCGGCCCGTCCGGGGCCGCGTACCAGCACGATGGTCATCGTCGCCGTGCTGGTCGCGCTGCTGGCCTCGACGCTGGGGAGCGTCGGCACCTATCTGCTCACCCGGCCCGACGCCTCGGGCCGGGATCCGTCCTTCAGCCTGGGGAAGGCGCCGAGCGGCTCCAACTCCCGGCCCCCGGACTCCGTCGCGGGGGTGGCCGCCAAGGTTCTGCCCAGTGTGGTCTCGCTGGCCGTCGACGGCGGCACCAGCGCGGCCACCGGCTCCGGCTTCCTGATCAAGGGCGGCTATGTGGTGACGAACAACCACGTGGTCGCCGCCGCCGCGCCGGGCGGTGAGATCCAGATCCAGTTCAGCAACCGCAAGTCCACCTCCGCCCAGATCATCGGCCGTGACCCCGAGTCCGACCTCGCGGTGGTCAAGCCCGCTGAGACCTTCGGCGCCCCGGAGATCAGTCTCGGCAACTCCGACAACGTGGTCGTGGGCGACCCCGTCGTCGCCATCGGCTCCCCGCTCGGCCTCGTCGGCACCGTCACCTCCGGCATCGTCAGCTCGCTCAACCGCCCGGTCCAGGCGGGTGAGGAGAACAGCTCCGACACCACCTGGCTCAGCGCCATCCAGACCGACGCGGCCATCAACCCCGGAAACTCCGGCGGCCCGCTGGTCAACGCCGGCGGCGAGGTCATCGGGGTCAACTCGGCGATCGCCACGCTCGGCAGGTCGGCCGGCGGCCAGAGCGGCAGCATCGGTCTCGGCTTCGCCATCCCGGTGAACCACGCGCGCCGGATCGCCGAGGAACTGGTCGCCAACGGTGTCGCCAAGAAGTCGCGGATCGGCGTCACCCTCGACCAGACCTACCAGGGCACCGGTGTCCGCATCGACAGCGAGGTCAAGCAGGGCACCCGCCCGGTCGAGCCCGACGGCCCCGCCGACAAGGCGGGTCTGAAGCCCGGTGACGTCATCCTGGAGATCGACGGAACGGTGGTGCAGGACAGCACCGAGCTGATCGCGCTGATCAGGAACAAGGCTCCCGGCGAGAAGCTGACGATCAAGTTCCAGCGCGGCGGCCAGGAGAAGACGGCCGTCGTGACCGTCGGTGCGGCGGCCGTGCAGCCCACACCCCAGCCCTCCTGAACGATGGTGCGCGGGTGCGTGCTTGAGGTTGAGGGCATTAGTCTGGAAGTTGCCCGGGTACGTGCCCGGGGAGCTTCCCTAGCGTTGTCCCGGTAGGAGATCACCGTGTTCGGACTCGGCTGGCCTGAGATCGTGGCGCTGGTGGTCATCGCCCTGCTCGTCTTCGGCCCGGAGAAACTTCCCCAGGCCGCCGCCCAGGCGGGCAAGACGCTGCGCAACCTCCGCCAGATGGCCAACAACGCCAAGAGCGACCTGCAGGCCGGACTGGGGCCCGAGTTCGCCGACTTCGACCCGGCCGACCTCAATCCGAAGAACTTCGTCCGCAAGCACCTCACCGGTGAGCTGGAGGACGACTGGAACCGCACCTCGACCGCCACGGTGTCCACCTCGCCGACCTACGTCGACTCCTACGCGGCCGAGGCGGCCGGTGAGCTCGGATACGGCGAGATCCCGCCCTATGACTCCGAGGCGACCTGAGCCCGGCGAGGATCGGTCGTAGGGCCCGGCAGGGGCATTGAGCGCCGTACGTACGACACCGGCGCCCTCTCGCAGCGGAGGGCGCCGGTGTCGTACGTCGTGCCGGGCTAGCGGCCCCTGGTGGGGGAGATGCCCAGCTGCATCCCCCTGAGGCTGCCCGACTTCTTGCTCAGCCCCGCGGCGATACGGCTCAGCTCGGCGGCGGCCGGGGCGTCGGGGTCGGTGAGCACGAGGGGCTTGCCCTCGTCGCCGCCCTCGCGCAGCCGCATGTCGATCGGCACCTGGCCGAGGAGCGGCACGCGGGCGCCGAGGGTGCGGGTGAGCGCGTCGGCCACGGTCTGGCCGCCGCCCTCGCCGAAGACGGAGATCCGCTCGTCGCAGTGCGGGCAGGGCAGCCAGGACATGTTCTCGATGACGCCCGCGATCTGCTGGTGGGTCTGCACCGCGATCGACCCGGCGCGTTCGGCCACCTCGGCGGCGGCCTGCTGCGGGGTGGTCACCACGAGGATCTCCGCGGACGGCATCCGCTGCGCCACCGAGATCGCGATGTCGCCGGTGCCGGGGGGCAGGTCCATCAGCAGGACGTCGAGGTCGCCCCAGTAGACGTCGGCGAGGAACTGGTGCAGCGCGCGGTCCAGCATCGGGCCGCGCCACACGACCGGGGTGTTGCCCTCCGGCTTGAACATGCCGACTGAGATGACCTTGATGTCATGCGCCACCGGCGGCATGATCATGTCCTCGACCTTGGTGGGGCGTTCGGAGACGCCGAGCATCCGGGGGATGCTGTGGCCGTAGATGTCGGCGTCCACGACACCGACCTTGAGACCGCCGGCGGCCATCGCGGCGGCCAGGTTGACGGTGACGGAGGACTTGCCCACGCCGCCCTTGCCGGACGCGACCGCGAAGACGCGGGTCAGCGAGCCCGCCTGGGCGAAGGGGATCTCCTTCTCGGGGCCCTTGGCGCCGCGCAGCTTGGTCTGCAGCGTCTTGCGCTGCTCGGTGCTCATCACGTCCATCTCGACCTGGACGCCGCTGACCCCGTCGATCTTGGAGACCGCGGCGGTGACGTCACGGGTGATGGTGTCCTTCATGGGACAGCCCGACACCGTGAGGAAGATCCCGACGCGGACCAACCCGTCGGGAGAGATGTCGACGCTCTTGACCATGTCGAGTTCGGTGATCGGCCGACGGATCTCAGGGTCGTTGACGGTCGCCAGAGCGGCCGTCACCAGTTCCGGTGTAGGTGCCATCGAAGTGTCGGCAACGGGCCGCCGCCTTTACGGCGGCGGGAGGATGCCGTCCCTCCTTGTCTATGTGTCCGGCGTTCTACGGGCAGGGCTTGTCCGTCGCAGCGCCCATGTGGTCGAGCGAGAGGCCGCTCCCACAGGAGAGCGGAGGAGTCACGGGCCCCTGGTAGGAACCAGGGGGCTCCGCGAGGAATTCCGGGATCCGGCTGTGGCCCTGGATTCGGACAGATCGCTGGGTAGATGCGCGTGCAACGTTCTAAGGTTACCCGGTGACTCCGATGGCGGGCGAGCCGAGCGCGGCCACCCCCCACCTGGTTGCGCGGCGTCCGCGCCCGGCTCCCGGACACCCTCGACGCCGGCGGGTCGCGCAGGTGCGCGGCGATGCCGGCCGCGCTCCCCCCCACCTGGGGAGAGCGTCGGCTAACGGCTCTCCCTCGCGGGCGGCGGGTACGCCTCCTGGAGCTCCTCCTGCAGGCGCTGGAGCTCCGAGCGGATGTAGTCGCGGGTGGCCACCTCGCCGAGGGCGATGCGCAGGGACGCGATCTCCCGGGTCAGATACTCGACGTCGGCCTGGTTCCGTTCGGCCGCGGCGCGGTCGAGCTCGTTCTGGATCCGGTCCCGGTCGTCCTGCCGGTTCTGGGCCAGCAGGATCAGCGGCGCGGCGTAGGACGCCTGGAGCGAGAGGATCAGGGTGAGGAAGATGAACGGGTAGGGGTCGAAACGCAGGCTCTCCGGCCCGAAGGCGTTCCACAGGCCCCAGACCGCCACGAAGACGGTCATGTAGACCAGGAACCTGGCGGTGCCGAGGAACCGGGCTATCTGCTCCGACAGCCGCCCGAAAGCCTCCGGATCGTAGTGCGGGCGCAGCCGCGGCCCCTGCTGCCTGGGCTGGTCGAGCCGTTCAGTCATGGTCGGCTCCCGCCCCGTGGTCCTGTTCCCGCCAGTCCTCGGGGAGAAGGTGGTCGAGCACGTCGTCCACGGTGACGGCGCCGACCAGCCGGCCGACCTCGTCCACCACGGGTACCGCCATCAGGTTGTAGGTGGCCAGGTAGAAGGTCACCTGGCGCAGGGTGAGATCGGGCTTGATCGGGTCGATGGAGGTGTCCATGATGCCGCCGAGCAGGGCGGAGGGGGGTTCACGCAGCAGCCGCTGGAAATGGGCGAGGCCGAGGTAGCGGCCGGTGGGCGTCTCGATGGGCTGTCGCGCCACGTAGACCTGCGCGGCCACGGTCGGGGTGACGTCCCGCTGGCGGATGTGCGCCAGCGCCTCGGCGACGGTGGCGTTGGGCGGGAGCACCACCGGCTCGCTCGTCATGATGCCGCCCGCGGTGTTCTCCGGGTAGATCAGCAGCCGCCGCACCGACGCGGCCTCCTCCGGCTCCATCAGCGCCATCAGCGCCTCGGCCTGCTCGGCCGGCAGGTCCTGCAGCAGATCGGCCGCGTCGTCGGGGTTCATCTCCTCCAGCACGTCGGCGGCCCGGCCCGGTGACAGCCGGCTCATGATGCCGATCTGGTCGCGTTCGGGGAGTTCTTCGAGCACGTCGGCCAGCCGTACGTCGTCGAGGGCCGCGGCCACCTCCACGCGCCGCTTGTCCGGCAGTTCGTGCAGGGCGCTGGCCAGGTCGGCGGCGCGCATGGTCTCGAAGGCGACCAGCAGGTTGGCCGCTCCCTGGTCCTTCTGCACCGCGCCGAAGCCCCGGACCTCGGACCAGTCCACGATCTTGGTCGGGCCGCGCCGCCGCAGTCCCAGCCGCGCGCCGGTTCCGACCACCGCCACCTTGGTGATCAGCCACTCGGCGCGGCCGTTCTCCTCCATGGCCAGGTCCAGGACCGTCATCCGCTCACCGTCGACCTCCACCACGAGATCGAGCAACTCGCCGATGGCCAGGTTCTCCGTCGCCCGCTGCTCGAACCGGCGCACGTTGATCTGGCCGCTGAAGACGACCGCCCCGACCTCGATGCCCCGCACCCGGGTGATGGGCAGGAACACCCGGCGCCGGGGCTGGACCTCGACGACCAGCCCGTGCACGCGCGGCGGCGCGGTGCCGGCGATGGACACCACCACGTCGCGCACGCGCCCGATCTGGTCGCCGGCCGGATCGAAGACCGGGGTCCCGGCGAGCCGCGCGATGAAGATCTTCACTCTTGAAGAGTAGGCGTCGTCACGGGATCGCCGGTTCAAGGCACTCTCACATTTCGGACGCCCTCTTGCCCTGATCCGTCCTACCATGACAGCATCAAAATGCTTAAACGGTAATTACAGGATGGTGTCTCATGCGGCGTGCCGGCCTGCTGATCGCGTTCGTGTCGGCTTGGTGTTTCGCCTTCTCCGGGCCGATGGCCAAATACCTGGCGGCCGCCGGGCTGGTGCCGCTGGAGGCCGTCTGGGTGCGGATGGCCGGCGCCGGGCTGCTGCTCGTCGGCGTCCTCGCGGCCGTCAGGCCCCGGGCGCTGCGCATCCCGCGCTCGCGGCTGCCCTTCTTCCTGGCCTACGCGCTGGTCGCGGTGGCGGGCGTGCAGGCACTGTACTTCGCGGCGATCACCCGGCTGCCGGTGGGCGTCACCCTGCTGATCGAGTTCACCTCGCCGGTGCTGGTCGTGTTCTGGGTGCGGTTCGTCCGCCGGGTACGGCTGCCGCGCGCGGCCTTCGTCGGCGCCGTGGTCGCGGTGGTCGGGCTCGGCATCGTGGTCGAGGTCTGGTCGGGCCTGGCCCTGGACCCGGTCGGCCTGCTGCTCGCCTTCGGCGCGGCGCTCTGCTGCGCCGGATACTTCCTGCTCAGTGACGGCTTCGGCGACGACGTCGATCCGCTGGGCCTGATCGCCTGGGGCCTGCTGGGTGCGGCGGCGGTGCTCACCCCGATCTCCCGGCCCTGGGACATCCCGTGGGCGGCGCTCACCCGGACCGTGACCCCCGAGGGCGGCTACGCGCTGCCGGCCTGGGTGGCTACGATCTTGATGATCGTGGTCGCCACGGTCGTCGCCTACATCCTCGGAGTCACCGCGGTCCGCCGCCTGTCGGCCGCGATCGGCTCCACGGTGGCCTCGCTGGAGGTCATCGCCGGGGCGGTGGTCGCCTGGATCCTGGTGGGCGAGGGACTCGGGGCCTTCCAGATCGTCGGCGGCCTCGTCGTGCTGGCCGGCGCCTACCTGGCCCAGCGGGCCACGGCGGTCCTGCCGCACCCCAAGACGGAGGTCATGGAGCCGGTTCCCGTGGCGTGAGCCGTACCACCTGCGACCGGGCGGCCCAGCGCTCGGTCAGGGTGGCGCCGTCGACGGCGTTGAGCCGCTCCTTGGCCAGCGCGGCCACCGCCTCGGCGGCCTCCGCTTGGTCCACCACCTCGACGGCGGCGTCGAAGACGACCAGCCGCCCGCCGTTGTCCTTGCTCCGCAGGGTCACCTGGACCTCGCCGCGTTCGGCCAGGCCGGGCAGCGACTGCTCGCCGCCGCCGGTGACCACGTAGATCGCCCCGTCGTGCCACGCGTGCCAGGCCAGCCGGGGCCGGTCCAGCGACAGCCACAGGACCCCCGACTTCTTGGCGCCCTCTTCGATCACTCCCATGAGACGAATGTACGGCCTGCGCTCCCGGTCGGACGGGAGCGCAGGCCGTACATGTCACGAGGGGTCAGCGGCGGGAGAGCTTCCACGCCGCCGGCAGCAGACCGGCCGCGACCGCGATCTTGAGGGCGTCGCCGGCCAGGAAGGGGATCACGCCCGCGGCGAGCGCCTTGCCCAGGCCCAGTCCGGTGACGGCCATGAGGACCGGCAGGCCGAAGGCGTAGATCGTCAGGTTGCCGAGGGCCATCGTGCCGACCGTGCGCAGCACGGTACGGTCGCCGCCGCGCTCGGCGAGCTTGCCGACGAGCGCCGCGGCGGCGATGAAGCCGATGACGTAGCCGAAGGTGGCCCCGCCGAAGCCCGCGGTGCCGTCCTGGAACCACGGGACGCCCGCGACGCCGATGAGCAGGTAGAGCGCCATGCTCAGCACCGCGCGGTTCATGCCGAGCGCCGCGCCGACCAGCACGACCGCGAAGGTCTGGCCGGTGACCGGGACGGGCCACATGGGGAAGGTGAGCTGCGCGGCCAGGCCGGTCAGGGCCGCGCCGCCGACGACGAGCGCGACGTCGCGGACGCGGGAGCCGGGGATGAGGTCGGACAGTACGGCGGGCCGGGCCACCGAGGAAGCGTGTGCCATCGTAAAAATCTCCCTTACCAATGCGTGCTCTCTATTCTCAGGACATCCAGGACAAGAGTCATACGAGATCGGTGCCAAGAACAGGCCGGGCCCTTTGTATAGGGGCCATAGCACGGCCCGCCCTGTCACGAGGGGCGGAACGGCCGCTAGCGTGTGCCCATGCGCTCGCGACGTTCGTGCCTGGCGGTGCCGGGCAGCAACCCCCGCTTCCTGGAGAAGGCCCAGGGGCTGCCCGCCGACGAGGTCTTCCTCGACCTGGAGGACTCCGTCGCCCCGCTCGCCAAGGAGGGGGCGCGCAAGAACATCGTGGCCGCCCTGCGCGAGGGCGACTGGTCGGGCAGGACGAGGGTCGTGCGGGTCAACGACCTGAGCACGCAGTGGACCTACCGGGACGTCATCGAGGTCGTGGAGGGCGCGGGGGAGTTCCTCGACTGCCTGATGCTGCCCAAGGTGGAGGACCCGGTCCAGGTGGTCTGGCTCGACACGCTGCTCACCCAGATCGAGAAGGCCAACGGCCTCCCGGTCGGCCGGATCGGCATCGAGGCCCAGATCGAGAACGCCCGGGGTCTGGTCAACGTGGACGCCATCGGCGGCTCGTCGCCGCGGCTGGAGACGCTGGTCTTCGGCCCCGCCGACTTCATGGCCTCGATCAACATGCGGACCCTGGTGGTCGGCGAGCAGCCCCCCGGCTACACCGAGGGCGACGCCTACCACTACATCCTGATGCGCATCCTGATGGCCGCCCGCACGCACGGCCTGCAGGCCATCGACGGCCCGTACCTGGCGATCAAGGACCTTGACGGCTACCGCCGGGTGGCCCGCCGGGCTGCGGCGCTCGGCTTCGACGGCAAGTGGGTGCTCCACCCGAGCCAGGTGGAGGCCGCCAACGAGGTGTTCTCGCCCTCCCAGGAGGACTACGACCACGCCGAGCTGATCCTCGACGCGTACGGCTACTACACGACGGTCGAGAGGCGCGGCGCGGTCATGCTCGGCGACGAGATGATCGACGAGGCGTCCAGGAAGATGGCGCTGGTGGTGGCGGCCAAGGGCCGGGCGGCGGGGCTCGGGCGCACCACCGCCTTCACTCCTCCTACAGCGTGATCCCGATCGCGGTGAAGAACCACAGAGCCGAGGTCAGCCAGAGTCCGGTCAGCGCGGTGAAGGTCAGCCCGCCGAGCACCGGGAGGCCCCAGCCGGGCAGCCCCCGCCGGGGCAGCGCCAGCATCTTCGCGGTGAAGACACCGTAGAAGAAGCAGCCCAGCAGCGAGTGGACCATCACCCGGGGCGTGTCGAACTGGGCGCCCAGCGCGTACAGGCAGTGGAACGCCACCGGAACCGTCAGCAAAAACGCCGCCCGGCCCGACCAGCGGTGCAGGGTGCCGATCCACGGCACGTTCAGGGTGATCCGGCCCCACATCACCAGGGCGGAGAGAAGCTGGACCAGAGCCAGCAGGAACGCGCCGGTGGTGAGCCAGGATTTCATGGCCAGCGGCCCGGAGAATCCGGCCGGGCCGATCGCGTAGCCGGTGGGGACGTGGCTCCGTCCGTACACGCCCAGGCCGACCGCGACCAGGGCGCCGACGGCGAGCGGCACGAGCAGCGGGGTGAGGCTCCGCCGCGGTGAGACCTGCGGGATCCGCGAGACCTGTGTGTCATCCATCAAAACCCTCCGATGAACTCGTCGACGTCCTGGGGGTCGATCTCCTGGCCGTCGACGGTCGCGTTCGCGCCCGGCTCCGGGATGGCCACGTCGGCGGGTTCGCCGTCGACGAGGGTCAGCCCGACCCGGCTGCCGTCATCCAGGTAGATCCAGCCGGCGCGCACCTTCGCGCCGCGGACGATCGCGCTCGCCCGGTAGAGCCCGGAGGGCTTCTTCACGGTGGGCGCCCGGAAGTCCCACTGCCTGCCGCCGAACCGCAACTCTCCGGCGGCCCCGCCGTCTCTCAGCCGGGCGGTGACGGAGGAGTTTCCCGGCCCTGACAGGACGACCCGGTCGCCGGTCGCCCGGCCCCGGAGCCAGGCTTCGGCCCTGCCGTCGCAGAAGTAGGCGATCGCCTTGCCGTCGCGGACCGAGACGGCGATGAGTCCGCCGTTGCCCTTGACCCGGCCGGCGTAGTCGGCCTTCTCGGGAGTAGGCCGGGCGGTCCTGGTGGCGGTGGGGGCGGCCGATGGAGCCGGGGTGATCGTGGTGACCACGGAGGGGACGTCCCGCGCGTTCACGTTCTGCGGCGCCGGTGTGCTGCCGGCGCTGAGCACGCCGAGTGCGACGGCTGTCGCCGCTCCGGCCGCCAGTGTGTAGACGGGCCCCAGCCGTTTCATGGTCTGCTCCCTGAGTGGTGGTCTCCTGCCTCAGGTGTACGCCTGCCGGGCGCGGGTGTCTGTGAACTAATCCACACAAAGACGGACTTCCATGGGACGGTCCGGACCCCATCGCGGCCAGGGCCAGCGAAAATATTTGGGCAAATAGGGATAATTCCGGCGTTGCATCGATAAATCTGACTAGAGAGGTCTCGTCATCGGAGCTCCGCCGTGTTGCTCTGGACGGTGTGCGGCCGAACTTCGGTCACCCGGCCGCCGGAGGTGATCGTTTGGATGGAACGGGGTAGGAGTAGGGTCACGTGCGATTCGCCGTTCCCATAGGGGGTTGCGGCAGAGTGTCGCGGAGATGACTGGAACGATCCGGGGTGTGGCCCCGGGCGCAACCGGGCTTCCTACAGGAGGTGCTGAGCGTGGCCCCGGGCCCTCACGACCCGCGCTCGCGAGAGTGGCCGGCGGACGACGGCGATGTCCGTGGCGACCCGGCACCCGCATCCGGGTCCCCGGAGTCCCACGGGCCCCGGGAGTCCCAGGAGTCTCCGCCCACGATCCAGCACTCCCCTCCCGGGCCCTCCGACGACGGCGTCCGGGGGCTCCCGCTGGCCTCCCCGTGGATGCTCCCTCCGTTCGCCTCGCCCGACCCGGACGGGAACGAACCCCCTCAGGCCCGTCCCGAGGGTCTGGGCGGCGAACGCCGCCGCCCGCACACCCAGCCCTACGCCTCCTCGTCCGACGACCCGTCCGTCCGCCCTCCCGCGCACGGACGGCCCCCCGAGCCCGACGACCCGTCCGTCCGTCCTCCCGTGCATGGACGGCTACCCGAGCCCGGCGACGGAAGCGTCCCGCCCGAACGGTCGTCTCGCAGGCGGACGGCTGACCGGCCGGATCTGCTGGTCGCCTCCGGGCCGCCCCGCGCACCCCGGGAGAAGCCCGAGCCCGGGACACCGGGTGAGCCCTGGGACGCCCGTGGGCCCGGGACGCCGGATGAGCGCCGGGGAGAGCGGTCCGACGCCCCCGGCGGGCCGAGGAAGGCGCCCCGGCCGGATCTGCTGGTCGCCTCCGGGCCGCCGCGCGAGCCCCGGGAGTCACCCGGCCCCTGGGAACCGTCGCCCGGCCCCTGGACACCGGATGAGCGCCAGGAGGAGTGGTGGCCCGACGCCACCGCCGTCTCCGGACCGGCGCGCAGGCTCGACGACGAGACCCGGGCAGGGCCGCAGGACCTCGCCGCGTCCGAACCCGAACCCGAACCCGAACCCGAGCCCGAACCCGATTCCGCGCCCGAATCCGCGTCCGCGGCCGCCGTACCGGCTCAGGAGGACTTCGAGCCGGTACGGCGGGTGGGGCGCCCGCCCGAAGGCCGGCCCGCCCGGCCGGACCTGCTGGTCGCCCAGGGCCCGCCCGGCAGGCGGGGACCGAACGGCGGGCGGCACCACCGGGCCGCGCCCGCCCCTTCGGCGCTGCGTCGTTCCAGCCCGACCAGACGCCGGCGCGGCCGTGGCCTGGTGATCCCGTTCCTGATGGTCCTGGTCCTGACCGGTGCGGTCGGCGGCGGACTGGTGCTGTGGGAGTGGGTGAGCGGGCCGTTCACCACCGGCCTCCGGCTGGTCGGCGACGAGGTGCGCTCCGGGGACGCGAACTTCGTGCCGCGGCCCGACCTCGGCGGAGACGGGTCGAGCCAGGTCCTCAACGCCGTGGCGTCGGCGGGCTCCGCCATGGTCGCCGTCGGCAGCGACACCACCAGCCCCGTCCCCAGACCGCTGTTCCTGTACTCCCCGGACGGGGGTGGGACCTGGCGGCTGGGCAACGTGACGGGACCGGCGGGTTACGAGGCGGGACCGACCACCGTGGGCCTGGTGGCGGGCGGCGAGGGCCGATGGCTGGCCGCGGGCAACGATCCCCTCGGTACCGGTCACGGCCTCTGGACCAGCGCCGACGGCTACAGCTGGAACGCGGTGGACCCCGGCGGGCTGGAGGTGTTCTCGGCCGGGGACAAGATCATGGACCTGGCCAGGACCTCCTCGGGCTTCGTGGCGGTGGGCACGACCGTCCTCCCGGACGGAGCCGCCGGAGCCGTCGCGTGGATCTCGCCCGACGGACGGAACTGGACCAGGGTGAACAGCGGGGAGATCAATCCGCCGGACCGGATCCGGGGTCTGGCGGCGGTCGTGGCCAAGGGCGACGCGGTGGTCGCGCTGGGCGACCCGGTCCGGAGCGGGTCCTCGTCCGTGGTCCTGCGCTCGGCCGACGGAGGCAGGACCTGGCTGCGGACCGACGCGGTGCTGACCGGCGTCCGCCCCGAATCGGGCGCGCTGGCGGTGGTGGCCGACGGTTTCGTGCTCGTCCCGACCCAGCAGCGCAGCGACAAGGGCGAGGTCGCCGTCTACTGCTCGCCCCAGGGCGACGACTGGTCCCGGTGCGGCACCATCGGCGGGCTGGCCCCCGACGGCTCGGGCGTCAGGCGCCTGGCCTCCTCGCCGGACGGGGTGGCCGCCGTCACCGAGTCGGGCTTCGAACGCTACTCCGTCTACACCAGCGAGGACGGCCACGACTGGCGGATGACCACCGACCTCGGGCAGGTGCCCGGCTCGCTGCGGGCGCTCGCCGTCTCGGACGGGGGCACGCTCGTGGTCGGCGGCGACGAACGCGCCGCCGACGTGGACAACCGCCTGGTCCTCATGACCGCGGCCAGAGGGGAGAAGGCACGCCCGGTCCCCCTGAACGGGATCGACGGCCTCACCAGAGCCGCCCGCGAGACGGCCAGGGTGGCCGCGGGGGGAGGCCTGTTCGTCGCCGTGGGCGCGGCGTCCGGCGACGCGGGGATCTGGACCAGCGCGGACGGCGAGAACTGGCGGACCGGTGGTCCGGCAGGCAGCCTCGGCGGTCCGTGGCGGCAGTCGCTCGGCGACGTCGCGCACGGCCGGGCCGGCTGGCTGGCCGTGGGCAGCACCATGCTCAACGCCTCCGCCACCTCGCCTCTCCTCGTCACCTCGGAGGACGGCACCACCTGGCGCGGGGTGTCGGCCCCGGAGCAGCTCACCCCGGCCGCCGAGCACTACTTCCTCGCTCCCCACGCGGTCGCCGCCGGCCCGTCCGGTTACGTCATCGCCGGTGAGGACCGCGGTCCGGCGGGGACCGTCCCCGTCCTGTGGTTCTCGTCCGACCTGAAGCGCTACACCAGGGCTCAGAAGCTCCCCGCCAGTGGCGGGGTGCGGCTGTACGACGTCTCGGCCACCTCGTCCGGCTACGTGGCCGTCGGCGGCACCGGCGGAGCACAGGAGACCGGCGTGGTCTGGGTCTCGGCCGACGGGGTCGAATGGAGCGCGCGCAAGCCGGTTCTGCCCCCGGGAGCGACGTCGGCCGGACTGCGGCACGTGGTCCTGTACGGCGGGCACATCGTCGCCGCCGGCACCGCGCAGACCGGGGACGGGCTCCGAGCCTTCGGCGCGGTGTCCGACGACAACGGCTTGACCTGGGAGTTCTCCTGGATCCCGGCGGAGGGCACGGCTGCCGTACAGGACCTGGCCGCGACCGCGGAGGGCGTGGTGGCGGTCGGCTGGCAGGGACGTCCGGGCGAGGGCGACAGCGTGGCGTGGACCTCCGAGGACGGGCTCTCCTGGCAGCCGCACACCCCTGCCCAGGGCGGCGACGGCGCCCAGCGGCTCGGCGCGGTCGCGATCTCCGGCGGCCAGGTGGTGGCCCTGGGCAGATCCACCACCTACAACGCCGACCACCTCACGCTGTGGCGCTCGACCCTGACGGCGGCTCGTTGACATCATCCCTCCCTGAAGGGGCGGGGGCTGCCACGCTCAAGGAGGCGCGATGACCGCCCATTCGGTGAGGGCGTCCAGCAGACCGGGGGAGAGCGGCAGCCGTACGAGCTCCTCCTCGGTGAACCACCGGGCGTCCGCGGCGTCGTCTCCGGCGGAGAGCGTGCCGCCGGAGACCTCGGCCAGGTAGTCGCGGATCACGTAGACGACACCGCCGGGTCCCGGACGTTCGACGGCACCGGCCAGGCGGCCGGGCGTGACCGTCAGGCCGGTCTCCTCCGCGACCTCGCGGACCACCGCGTCGGAGTCCGACTCGCCCGGTCCGATCCGGCCGCCGGGGAGCGACCAGAGCCCCTCGCCGGGCGGGTGGCCCCGGCGGATGAGGAGCAGCCGGCCGGAGCCGTCACGGATGATCGCTCCCACACAATTTACGCGCACGTTGAAAAGATTACGGCCGGATAACGCGGTGTGCCCTTGACGCGACGGCCGTTGACGAAGCACCGTTGGTAGGCGTGAGAGCCGCGCCTACCTGCCCGCGGTGTTTCGGCCCGCTCCGCCCGCCAGGCGCCTGGTCAAGTGCCTGGCGATGTGGTCCGCACGGTGACGTCCTGCCACTGCAGCCGCCGAGACGCCCCTCAGCCGCCGCCGTGGAGGCGGTCGGCCGCGACGCACTCGTGCCCGCCTGGTTGCCGTGGCCACTGCCCCAGGGCTGGCTGGTCACCGGACTGGGCGAGGCCGGCGACGAGCGCAGCGGCATCAGAGCCACCGTGGTGGCGGTCTCCGGTCCCTCGCTGACCTACGGGCCGGCCGACATGCTGATCATCGCCGAGGAGCCCGGCGTGGGCCTGGGAGCCGGGTTCGCCGGGCTGAAGGGCGCGGACCCGGGTGCCGGGTTCGACGAGGGGCCGTCGCACGCCAAGATCGACGTCAGCGGCCATCCGGCCGCGCTGTGGTGCGTGGAGGCCGCTCCCGACCGGGCGGTCTACGCCGGTGAGGCGCTGGGCAACTGGCTGTGGGTGGTCGTCTGGCCCGCGGAGGCCGGCTACCTGATAACCCTGACCGAGTTCGCCCTGCGTGACCTGCGGGACCAGGGACAGGCCTTCGATCTGCCCTTCGGCGCGTTCTCCCCGCGGCTGGGCGGCGAGGAGATCTGACACGCCGTTGGGCAGCGTCAGGCAATGGGAAGCCAACAGACGGGCGAATAGGGCGAATAGGAAAGCTATCCGTTACCCACCTCCGAGCCGTGAGCGTGAGCGAGGCAGTAAAGTTCGGAAGCGTGACAGCGCGTATCGAACGAGTGGTAACCGAGGGCGTCGTCGATGTCGACGGCGTCGAGCACAAGGTCGAGAACAACACCTGGATCGTGGGTGACGACGAGGAGGTCATCGTCATCGATCCCGCGCGTGACGCGGAGAAGATCCTGGAGAAGGTCGGCGATCGGGAGGTGCTCGCCGTCATCTGCACCCACGGCCTGCCCGACCACGTGGGCGCGGCCATCGAGATGGCGGCACGCGACGAGGCCGTGGTCGCCCTCCATCCCAAGGACCGGCCACTGTGGCGGCTGACCTGGCCGGACACCTGGCCGGACATCGACATGGAGGACGAGGGGGTGTTCGGCGTCGCCGACGCCGAGCTGGAGGTCATGTCCACCCCCGGCATCTCCCAGGGCGGCGTCTCGCTGTATTGCGAGGCCCTCGACGCGGTCTTCACCGGCAAGACCCTGCAGGCCGACGGGCCCGGCAAGATCGGCGGGGAGTACCCCGCGCTGGCCGACCAGCTCACCGCGATCGGCGGCCGGCTGTTCACCCTGCGTCACAGCACCCGAGTGCTGCCCGCGCACGGTGAGGAGACCACCATCGGTGCTCTGGAGCCGCAGTTCGACGCCTGGCTGTCGGGCTCCCTGACCCGCGGCGAGGTGACCGAGAAGGCCGAGACCCCGCTGAGCGACGGGACACGGGCCGCCAAGATCAACCTGAAGCTCCTCGACGAGTAGTCCTCCGTGGACCAGCTCCCCCTTGAGGGCATGCCGCGGCGGCTGTACTCCTGCACGCCGTCGCGGCTGAACACCTGGCTGGACTGCCCCCGGCGCCACCGGTTCACCTACCTCGACCGGCCGTCGCCGCAGAAGGGGCCGCCCTGGGCGCACAACAGCGTCGGGGCGAGCGTGCACAACGCCCTGGCCGGCTGGTGGCGCGAACCCTACGAGCGGCGGACGCCGGTGACGGCGGCCACCCTGGTCACCAGGGGATGGATCAACGAGGGATTCCGCGACGCCGAGCAGTCGGCGGCCTGGCGCGACCGGGCCCGCGAGATGACCGCCGGATACGTCGCGAGCCTCGATCCTTCCGACGAGCCTGTCGGCGTCGAGCGGACCGTGGCCACCAGGACGTCCGTCATCGCCGTCTCCGGCCGGGTCGACCGGCTCGACCGGCGGGGCGACGAACTGGTCGTGGTCGACTACAAGACCGGCCGTCGTCCCCTCACCGCCGATGACGCCCGCTCCTCGCTCGCGCTGGCCGTGTACGCCATCGCCTCCGGCCGGATGCTGCACCGTCGGTGTCACCGGGTCGAGCTCCACCATCTGCCGACCGGCTCGATCGTGGAGTGGGAGCACACCGACGAGTCCCTGGCCCGCCACCTGAGCCGGGCCGAGGAGATCGCGACCGAGGCCGCCGAGGCCGAAGACCGTTATCGCTCCTGGTCCGGTACGGCGCGCACCAGGAGCGCGGACCGCACCCCGCCGAAGGTCCCCGAAGAGGTCGACGCGCACTTCCCGCCCAGGACCGGCCCGCTCTGTTCCTGGTGCGACTTTCGCAGGCACTGCCCGGAGGGCCAGGCCGCCTCGGGCGACCGCCGCCGCTGGGACGGCCTCGCCGACTGACGGTGACGTCGGCCCTGGGACGGCCTCGTCCATTGACGGTGCGGGCGCCTGGCGGTGGGTCCGATCCACCGACGGGTCGGCCCGGCCGGGACCGCTCACCGGGCCCGTCGGGTGGTCTCAGACCAGCGGCCGTGTCTCGGCCGCGTTCCAGAACCGGACGAGCGCCGCGGCCGTCGTCTCCGGGGCCTCCACCGCCGGGGAGTGGGCGGCACCGGGAACCACCACGCACTCGGCGTTCAGCCGGTCAGCCATCTCCGACTGCGTCCGCGGTGGCCAGCCGTCGTCGTGCTCGCCGTACAGGACCAGGGTGGGGACCTCGACCTGGGTGAGCTCGTCGCACCGGTCCGGTGCGGAGAGCACCTCCCCGGCCATCGTGATCATGCCCGTCGGGGAGTTGGCGAAAATCCGCTTGCGCAGGAACGCGATGATGTCGTCCGGCACTCCGGTGGCCAGAACCTCCGGCTCCATCCGGTCATGCCATATGTGCTCCAGGCCGAACCCGGGAAGCTCCGCGAGCATCGTCCGGGCGGCCCGCTCGCGCACGCCGACGATCCCGGTGGGGCCCGAGCTCATCAGCGTGTAGGACGCGAACTTGGTGCGGCCGTCGATGACCGCCTCCCGGGTGACCAGGCCGCCGAAGGAGTGCCCGACCAGGTGGAGGGGCTCACCCCCGCCGATCGTCTGCGCGAGGACGTCGATGTCGTTGCCGAGGGCCGCGCAGGTGTAGGCGCCGGCGTCCTCGGGGCCGTCCGTCTCGAACTGCCCGCGCATGTCCACGGCGACGACCCGGCGCCCCGACTGGGCGAGCGTCTGCAGGATCGCGATGAAATCCTCCTTGCTGCCCGTGAGGCCGGGGACCAGCAAGGCGGGCCAGCGCTCAGCGACCCCACTGATCGGCAGGGCCTCCAGCACGGCGAAGGAACCCACCGTCGTGTCGATCTGACGGGATCGGACGCCAGGAGGCAGGGTCAGAAATCGCGGCGTACTCACGTGGCCCCACGATACCTCTCTTGGTGACATGACTCTGTGCGTCTCATGACGCGGAAAGGGGGACGCCACCCGTGGTCGCGCCCCCCTCACCGGCTACGGCTAGCTCGGGCGGCGTCCGCCCCGCTGCTGCTGTTGCTGACCCCTGTTCGGCGGGCGGCGGCGGCTCTGCGCCCGCTCCGAGGCCGCCGACGGGGCGATCTCGTCGTCGTCCGTCGCCAGATCGGGTGACTGGAAGATCACCGAGAACGGGCTCGCCGGAATGATCTTCTCCGGCTGCGGCCGGGGTGCGGGCTCGTCGTCCCGGTGATCGGTCACGGACTCGTCCTCCCACTGGGGAACCTCGGCCACCGGCTCCCGCCTGCGGCGCGGTCCGTCGGTCCGGTCCGCCACGGGCTCCCGGAGAGGCTGGGTCTCGGTGTCACCGATGAGGCTCACCTCGGGGTTCAGTCCGGCCTTCCGGGTCCTGCCCCGGCGGGGCGCGGTCTCGGCGGGCTGGTCGGTAATGGAGTCCTTGCGGAACGTCACGTCCACCTCCACCTCGGCGAGCTCGGTGATCGGGCTCTGGACTCCCTCGGCCACGGCGGGCAGCGGGGTCTCCTCGGCTCTACGGCCGGCGCGGCCGCGCCGGCGTCTGGGTTCTTCGACGGGCGCCGTCTCGGTGACCGTCTCCATCGGCTGGACGGTCTCCACCTGCTGGGCCGTCCCGGCTCCGTCGGCGCCCTGCTGGCCCCCGCGGGTGCGGCGGCGCTCGCGGGGTGCGCGGGCGGGACGTTCGCGGCGCTCGTCCCGCTCCTCGTCGCGTCCCCGGCGGGGGCCGCGGGAGCGGATCCGCCCGGTCTCACCGAGGTCCTCGACCTCCTCTGCGGCCAGGCCCGCCCGGGACCGGTTGGCGCGCGGCAGCACGCCCTTGGTGCCCTCGGGGATGCCCAGGTCGCTGAAGACGTGCGGGGAGGTCGAGTAGGTCTCGACCGGCTCGGCGAAGGCGAGCGACAGCGCGTTGTTGATGACCTTCCAGCGAGTGAGGTCCTCCCACTCCACGAAGGTCACCGCGACGCCGGTCTTGCCCGCCCGGCCGGTGCGGCCGATCCGGTGCACGTAGGCCTTCTCGTCCTGCGGGCAGTCGTAGTTGACCACGTGCGTGACGTCGTCGACGTCGATGCCGCGCGCCGCGACATCGGTCGCGACGAGGACGTCGATCTTGCCGTTGCGGAAGGCCCGCAGAGCCTGCTCGCGCTGGCCCTGTCCCAGGTCTCCGTGGACGGCCGCGGCGGCGAAACCACGCTCCTTGAGCTGCTCGACGACCATGTCGCAGGCGCGTTTGGTCTCACAGAAGATCATCGTGAGTCCGCGCCCCTCGCACTGGAGCAGGCGGCCCACGATCTCGACCTTGTCCATCCGGTGCACGCGCCAGACGAACTGGGTCGTCTGCGGTGTCGCCTCGGCCTCGACGTCGTTGTTCTCAGCCCGTACGTGGGTGGGACGGGTGAGGTAACGCCGGGACAGGGCGACGATCTCGCCCGGCAGGGTCGCCGAGAACAGCATCGTCTGCCGCTCGTTCGGGATGAGCTTGATGATGCGCTCGATGTCGGGCAGGAAGCCGAGGTCGAGCATGCGGTCGGCCTCGTCGAGGACGAGCATGTCGATCTGGCCGAGGTCGAGGTGCTTCTGCTTGACCAGGTCGAGCAGGCGCCCCGGGGTGCCGACGATCACGTCGACGCCCTGCTTGAGCGCCTCGATCTGGGGCTCGTAGGCGCGCCCGCCGTACACGGTGAGAATCCGCGAGCCGAGCTTTCCGGCAGCCGTCACCAGGTCTTCGGTGACCTGTACGGCCAGCTCGCGGGTCGGTACGACGACCAGCCCGCGGGGCTTCTTGCGGTTTTTCCGGGGCTTGCCGACACGCTGCAGCATCGCCACGCCGAAGGCGTAGGTCTTGCCGGTGCCGGTGCGCGCCTGGCCGATGATGTCCTGGCCGTTGAGGGCCAGGGGGAGTGCCATCTCCTGAATCGGGAACGGCGCGATGATGCCCTCGGTCTCAAGGGCATCGGCGATCTCCGGTGTTACTCCGAGGTCTCGGAACGTCGTCAGCTTGGCCTGCCTAAATCTCCGTTGAAGGCAGTCCTGCCGGGACCACGGGCAGAAATCTTTCCCGTGCCGGGTCCTCGCGGAAGGGCCAGCCCTCTCATGTCATCAACGACCGCTGCGGCGTCACACCGACTTCGGGGGCGTCCGAGAGCAGATTCCCCCGGATTAACACAGTGCGGTCGCACTTTCTCAGAGCAGTGTACTCGATACCACAACGCGGAACCGATTTCTTGATATTCCTGCTCAATTGCCGGGTGAGTCAACTCGGAGGATGTCCGCACCCGGTAGCTCGTAGGCTGCGTGTATGAGTGATTCCCCGGCCGGCGTCGCCGACCTGCTCGGTGTGCTCGCCTATGCCGAGCTGACAGCCTTCCTGCGTCTCGCGGAGGATGCCACCCGGCACGCCCCGTCGCTGGGCGACCGGGCCGCGCTCGGTGATCTGGCCGCTGCCGAATACGCCCATTTCCGGCTGCTCCACGACCGGCTCGCCTCGCTCGAGGTGGATCCGGAGGAGGCGATGGCTCCCTTCGTCGGGCCGCTGGACGACTGGCACACTCAGACCGCGCCGCGAGACTGGCTGGAGGCTCTGGTCAAGGCGTACATCGGCACCGGGATCGCGCTTGACTTCTACCGTGAGGCGGCCGCCCGTGTGGACGCCGCGACGCGGCAGCTCGTCGAGGAGGTGCTCGCGGACGAGGGGCGGTCGCAGTTCGCGGTGGAGCGGGTGCTCGCGGCCCTCAAGGAAGACCCCACGCAGGGTGGACGGCTGGCGCTGTGGGCCAGGCGGATGGTGGGGGAGACGCTGAGCCAGGGCCGGCAGGTGGCGGCGGCCCGGCCGGAGCTCGCGAAGCTGCTGGTGGATGCGGCGGGGGAGGACATCACCCGGATGTTCACCCGGCTGACCGAGGCGCACGGCAGGCGGATGGCGGCGATGGGGCTGACCCCGGGCCCCTGAGGCGTGGTCCGGTTCCTCGTGGGCGCCTCCCGGAGGCGTGGCGGGACAGGTCTGCCGAATAGAGCAGCGTGGAAGCGCCGAACGGCTGTACCGTGCGAGATATGAGGGCCTCGCGCCGCTATGGCAGTTCCTTGACGAGATGTGGGCCGAATCCCTGGAGCTCGCGCGCCGTGTTACGCAGGGGCGGAGCGGACTGCCCGGCCATCAGCCTGGGCCGGCACCGCGTCCGCCGGGCCCGTCGCCCGCGCGGTTGCGGGCTGGACGAGCGGGACGGCTGCTCCGGCGGCTGAGCCGTCCCGCGACCCGCGCCATGGCCGCCGGGGGATCGGCGACCTGGCGCGGGCCGTACGGGATTTTCTAGAGGGTGCCGCCGAAACCGACGGTCCTGGCCTCCTCCTCGCCGATCTCGATGAAGCCGAGAGACGAGATGGGGACGAGGACCCTGCGGCCCTTGACGTCGGTGATGCCGAAGATGCCGCGGTCCATGGAGACCGCCTTGCCGAGCTCCTCCTCGACCTGTTCGGCCGAGAGATCGGTCTCCACTACGAGCTCACGGTGCACGGAGCGCACACCGATTTTGATTTCCATCGTGCTCCCTTTCGACGAGGGCTGCTCGTCCCATGGTCGCCCCATCGGGCGCGCGACGCGCCGGTTGATCGCGCCAAGCGAACAGGCGCCGCCCATCCGTCAGTGGTCGGCGGTCGTGCGGGGGAAGCCTGAGATGCCGCGCCAGGACAGGCGGGCGATGAGCTGGGTGGCGGCGTCCTTGGGAATGGAGCCGTTGCTGCTTATCCAGTATCGGGCGCTGACCTCGGCCATGCCGACCAGGCCGACGCCCAGCAGGCGGGCCTCGTCGCTTGAGCAGCCGGTGTCCTCCTGGATGACCTGGCTGATCATCTCGGCGCTCTCGCGCAGGTTGCGCTCGATCCGCTGGCGGACCGGGGCGACGTTGCGCAGGTCGGACTCGAAGACCAGGCGGAACGCCTCGCCCTGGTTGGAGACGAAGTCGAAGAAGGCGCCGATCGCGGCCTGGACCCGCTGCTTGTTGTCCGTGGTGGAGGCGAGGGCGTCCCGGCAGCGAGCGATCATGTCGTCCACGTGCAGGTCGAGCAGGGCCAGGTAGAGCTCCTGCTTGCCGGGGAAGTGCTGGTAGAGCACCGGCTTGCTCACCCCGGCCCGTTCGGCGATGTCGTCCATCGCCGCCGCGTGGTAGCCGTTCTCCACGAAGACTTCCTGCGCCGCGCTGAGCAGCTGGCGGCGACGGGCCAGCCGGGGCAGCCGGGTGCCCCGGGGCTTGGCGTCCGGGGTAGCGGTCACAGTGTTCTCCTCGCGGGTGCTCCTGTTGTCGTGAGTCATCCTACGCGTGGGTAACCCGGGCCGCTGGTATCAGCGGTAGTCGTCCTCGCCGGTCTCCACCGTACGGCTCTGCTCGGCGGTGTCCGCGGGGTCGGCCTCAAGCGGGATGTGGTCGGGCCATTCCGGGCCGTCCTCGTTCACCGTCCGGCTCTGCTCGGCCGCGTCGGCCTCCGGCGTCTCGGCCGAGGTCTCCCCGGGCCGGTCGGAGGCCTCCTCACGCACCGGGCGGTGCTGTTCGGCCGCGTCGGCCTCCGGTGTCTCGATGCCGATCTCCGCGGAGAGGGCGTCGTCGGGCTCTTCGCTGCGCGTACCCATCTCCGGCATCGCCCTGCCTCCGTTCTCCTGCGAACACTGGACACCGCCAAGCGTACGGCGTCCGGACCCGCCTGCCGAAAAAGGCACGGCATCGGATCCGCCATGACGGGTACCTGCCTCGTTGGTAAGTGTTTCCGGCTGTACGACAACACTTCCGAACTCGTGTGCGAAAATCAGTGGAAGCTCCAAGGTAGGGAGATGCCATGCGGAGCATCTGGAAAGGCACGGTCTCGTTCGGGCTGATCACGATCCCGGTCAGGCTGTTCGGCGCGACGGAGCGTCGCGACGTCGCCTTCCATCTCGTGCACGGGGAGGACGCGGGCCGGATCCGGTTCCGGCGGGTCTGTCAGGTGTGCGAGGAGGAGGTCCCGTTCGCCGACGTGGCCAAGGGCTACGAACTCCCGAGCGGTGACATGGTCGTGCTCGCCGACGACGATTTCGAGGACCTGCCGCTGTCCAGTTCGCGCAGGATCGAGGTGCTCCAGTTCACCCCCGCGGACCAGATCGATCCGATCATGCTCGACAAGGCCTACTACCTGGAGCCGGACGATGCCGGGGTCAGACCGTACGTGCTGCTCCGCGACACGCTGGAGCGGTCCGGTCTGGTGGCGGTCGTCAAGGTCGCGCTGCGGCAGCGCGAGTCGCTCGCGGCGCTCCGGGTCCGGGACGGGGTGCTCCTGCTGGAGACCATGCTCTGGCCGGACGAGGTGCGTGTCGCGGACTTCGCGTTTCTGGAGGAGGGGGTCGATGTCCGGCCCCAGGAGGCGCGGATGGCGGAGTCGCTGATCGAGACGATGGTCGCGGACTTCAACCCCTCGATTTACAAGGACGCCTACCGGGAGGCGCTCCAGGAGGTCATCGAGGCGAAGATCGAAGGCAGGGAGGTCGTCCCCGCCGAGGTTCCGGTTGACGAGGGCCCGCCGGCCGATCTGATGGCCGCGCTGCGGGCCAGTGTCGAGGCGGCGAAGAAAGGGAGCGGCAGGAGGACGCCGGCCCGGGACGAGGAGCCGGCCGAGCCGGTGAGTGATCAGGGCGCCGGGGAGAAGACGGTTTCCCGCGGAAGGAAGTCGCGCCGTCCGGCATGAGCGCCGGTCGGGTCATCGGTTTCCGATGGAATGAGGGCTCCACGCTTCGAAAGCCGTGGAGCCCCCGTCCTTAATACGGTTGACAGCCGATGTCACCCTGACCGAGGCGCGGATTATGCGCTTTCCGCGATATGCCCGTATTGCTCGCCGGGCCGTTGCCATCTCGTGGATGGTGGCGGTCGGCGGTGGATATACGGGCGCCCGGCCCTTCCCGCCTATGGGCCGGAGCTCGTCATGCCCGTGGTCCGCTCACGCGTGGCCGGACGTCTCGGCCACCTACCGCGCTCAGCTCAAGGTGTGATCCGGCTGGAAGGTCAGAGACCGCCCTCGGCGAGCGCGGCACGCTCGGCGGCGTCCTCGCGGTCCCACTGGAACTGCCGCTGAGCCTGCCTCTGGTCGTTGTTGCCCCTGACGATGTTGGTGTTGTGGTTGTTGGTGATGACCCGCACCCTGAAGTGCTCGCGGCGGTGGTGGCAGCCCCGGTGGCAGCCGCCGCCGCAGCCGCAGCGCCGCCAGCCGCAGCCGCCGCCGCAGTGGGCTTGGAAGCCCGCGATGGTGGTCTGGGCCACGGCCGCGTTGGCGGTGGTCATGGTGGTCGCCGCGCCGAGGCCGACGATTCCGCCGGCCAGGGCGGTGCTGATCGCGAGTCCTGCGACGACGCTCTTGATCGTGGGCATTGCTTTCCCCCTTGTGGAAATGGTGCTCCCCCGACATTTCATAACTATCCGGAAATGTCGTAGATGGTCCACGGTGGCCCATCCGTCACATATTTGATTTCCGTCCATATCGGGCAATAAACAGAGATTGCTAGATTTTAATATCGGGTGAGTTTCCGCCAACGCCTGATATCCCCGGCGGTGTCGCTCCGCCGGGGTTCTCGATAGGGGAGAGGTCGCCGACCCGTCTGACGGCCGTAATACGGTCAGAGGCGCAAAGAGGAGAAAAGCGCACGAAAGGTACGATGAAAGGCGGCCGGAGAGGAACGAAGCCTGCGGATCCTGCCGAGGGGGAGGGTTTTCCCGTCGGGGGGACATATGTCTTACAGTGTGGGTGCCTGCCAGCGGAATGCGTTTGCCGGGGGTTGGGGCTCCACGCTGTGAAAGCCGCGGAGCCCCGTCCCGGAGCGCCGTCGGTGAACGGTGTCACCGCCGGCTGCCTCCGGAATTGTGAGCCTGTTTCCAGGTGCCCGTGTTCTCCTGCGCCGCCTTCTTGCGGTCGACGGTGTTCTCAGTGGACACGGGCGCTCGGCCTTTCCGCCCTGGGCCGGAGTTCGTCGCGACCGTGCGCCGGTCGCGCGTGGTCAGCCGACTCGACCACGTGCCGCGTTCGGACTGGTCAGTCCTCGTCTTGCCGGTTGAACTGGAACTGACGCTCGGCCTGCGCCTGGTCGTTGTCGCCCCGGACGAAGTTCTGGTTGTCGTTGTTGGTGTGGATCCGCAACCTGAAGCGCTCGTGACGGCGGTCGCAGCGGTGCTCGTGGCCGCCGCAGCAGCAGCGCCTGTGGCCGCCGCCGCAGGTCTGGAAGCCGACGACGGTGGTCTGGGCCACGCTTGCGCTGGCGGCGGTCGCGGTGGTCGCCGCGCCGAGGCTGATGATCCCGCCGGCCAGCGCGGTGCTGACTGCGAGTCCCGCGAAGACGCTCTTGAACATGGGCATTGTGTTTCCCCCTTGAAAGGATTTGTTGCCCTCACTGACATTTTCCAAAGTGATTGGAAAATGCCCTGGACGGACCGTAACGGTCCATCCCTCTTAGACTTGATTTCCTTCGATGTGGGACAGTAAACGGGGGCTGGCGGCTTTTAGTCTCGATCATATTTTTGTCGATGGCGAAGGTTTTTTTAGGGAGGTCGTCCCAGCGGAAGAAGGGTCGCATGGCGGCCTGACGGCCACGCTGCGCGCCGACGTCTAAGCCGTCGATAAAGGACGCGGCGAAAAATGCGCCGGTAGGGAGAAGATGTCAGCCGAGCCCGCCGGGCGGCATAGAAAGGATGTGGAGAGATGGCCTCTCGTAAAGGAAAAGCATGCCGCTCGGCATGAATGCATCGGTGGCTAAACGCGCTTTCCGTGGAGTAGGGGCTCCGCGCTTCGAAAGCCGCGGAGCCCCACCCGGAATGCCGTGAACGATCAGTGTCATCCTCGGCTGAGCGCCGGGTTCTCGAGCCCATTCCCAGGTGTCCGTGTCCGCTGTGTGGTCGCCGCCTTACTGTCGAAAGCGACGGTCTCAGCGGACGCGGGCGCTCGGTCTTTCCGCTCTGGGCTCGAGTTCGTCGCGACCATGCGCCGGTCGTGTGTGGTCAGACGTCTTGACCACACGCTGGCGTTCGGACTGGTCAGTCCTCGCCTTCCCGGTCCCACTGGAACTGCCGCTGAGCCTGCGCCTGGTCGTTGTCGCCCCGGACGACGTTGCGGTTGTCGTTGTTGGTGTGGATCCGCAGCCTGAAACGGTGGTGCTCGCGACGGTGGTCGTGGCGGCAGCCGCCGCAGCCGCCCCAGCCGCCGCCGCAGCCGCCGCCGCAGGTCTGGAAGCCCGCGATGGTGGTCTGGGCCACGGCCGCGTTGGCGGTGGTCATGGTGGTCGCCGCGCCGAGGCTGACGATTCCGCCGGCCAGTGCAGTGCTGATCGCGAGTCCTGCAAAGACGCTCTTGAACATGGGCATTGTGTTTCCCCCTTGAAAGGATTTGTTGCCCTCGCTGACATTTCCCAGAGTGGCTGGGAAATGTCGCGGATGGTCCGTAACGGTCCATCCCCCAGAGACTTGATTTCCAGTCATATCGGACGATAAACGGAGATTTTTTGCCTTTAATACCGGCTATCTCTTTATCGACCAGGAAGGTGGCATGCAGGGGTAGTACCCTCGCGATAGAGGGGTTCAGGCTCATGCCACGGCCCTTCCGACTGCCGGTGCCGGGGTCGCAGGGAAAAGGCAGGCAAGGACGCGGGAGGGGTGGAATTCCGGCCGGAGCCTGCCGACTGAAATGGTGCAGGGGAGAATGACGTCTCCCCGGGGGTGGCCGTCGGGCACGAGTGGCTCGCCGGTCGGCCGTGCTCTCCATGGAATGGGGGCCCCGCGCTCTGGAAGTCGCGAAGCCCCCATCCGAAATGCCGTGGACAACCGGTTTCACCATCGGCTGAGCGCCGGTTCCCTGGGCCTTTTCCGAGGCGCCCGCGTTCTTTCCGCGACCGTCGTCTTCTCGCGGATGACGACGGTCGCGGAGAATGCGGGCGCCCGGCCCTCCCGCCATGGGTCCGAGCTCATTGCGACCGTGGATCCGGCCCGCAGGTGGTCGGATGTGCCGACCACGCGCCGTGCCCCGACTGGAGCGCGGTCCCGGCTGGGTGACTACAGGCCGCCACCGACGGGAGGAGCGGCGACATCGCCCCCGCCTCCGCCTCCGCCCCTACGGCCGTCTTCGCGACGGTCCCACTGGAACTGCCGCTGAGCCTGCGCCTGGTCGTTGTCGCCCCGGACGTCGTTGTGGTTGCGGTTGTTGGTGAAGATCCTCAGCCTGAAGTGCCTGCGCTCGTAGCGGCGGTCATGGCCGCCGCCGCAGCCGCCGCCGCAGTGGGTCTGGAAGCCGACGATGGTGGTCTGGGCCACGGCCGCGTTGGCGGCGGTCATGGTGGTCGCCGCGCCGAGGCCGACGACTCCGCCGGCCAGCGCGGTGCTGATCGCGAGTCCTGCAAAGACGCTCTTGAACATGGGCATTGCGTTTCCCCCTTGAAAGGATCGGTTGCCCTCACTGACATTTTCCGGAGTAATTGGAAAATGCCCTGGATGGTCCATAAAGGTCCATCCCTCGCAGTCTTGATTTCCGCCCACGTTGGGGGACAAACGGAGATTGGCGGCTTTTACTCTTAGCTTATCTCTTTATCGACAATGTTAGACTCTTATTAATTGTTTTGCTGCTAAATGTCTTTAATGTCGTTTTTGGTAGGCGGACCTGCGGCGGGCGGCTATCGTCGGAGTGGAGGCGAGCAGGGGAGGACGGAAGGACGTGGGGAGCATGGAGCCGATCCCGATCTGGCCGGGTGAGCTGATCAGTCTGGGAGAGCAGCGGATCCACGTGCGGTCGACCCCGCCCGGGGCCCGGGAGACCGCCGTATACGTGCACGGTCTCGCGGGCTCGGCGACCAACTGGACCGATCTGATGGGCGAACTGTCCGACATGGTCACCGGTCACGCGATCGACCTGCCCGGAGCGGGACACTCACCGGAGGATCCCGGCGGGGACTATTCCGTCGACGCCTATTGCAGAACCGTCATCGCGCTCATCGAGCGGGTCGCCGAGGGGCCGGTTCACCTGTTCGGCAATTCCATGGGCGGTGCGGTGTCCGTACGGGTCGCCGCGACCCGTCCGGAGCTGGTCCGCTCGCTCACGCTCATCTCACCGGCCCTGCCCGACCTGCTCCCCAGGTACGGCCCGGCGCGGGTGGCCCTGTCGGCGGTGCCGAGGCTGGGCGAGTGGGCCGCGACGCAGTTGAGCGCCCTGCCCGCCGAGCGCAGGCTCAACGCCACGCTGGGCATGTGCTACGCCGACCTCGGCCGGATCCATCCGGAGCGACTCCGGGAGGCGGCCGAGGAACTGCGCCGCAGGGACGGCCTGCCGTACGCGGCGGCCGCACTGGTCGGCTCGGCGCGAGGTCTCGTCACCGAGTACTTCCGGCGCGGCGAGGAGAACCTGTGGCGGCAGGCGGCCGCGGTGACCGCGCCCACACTGGTCATCCACGGCCGCCATGACCGGCTCGTCAACCCGCGCATGGCCGCGCGGGCCGGGCGGACGTTCCCCCGGGTGCGGCTGGTGCTGCTGCCCGACGCCGGGCACGTGGCGCAGATGGAGCTGCCCCGGAGAGTCGCCCGGGAGGCGCGGAGCCTGATCGCCGAGACTGCCTCCGTCCCGATTGGGAATGACTGAGGCACCGCATTAGGTTGTGAGTGGTGTGTGCTGCGCTCAGCACGCCCTCTCAAGACCCCCTGAAACGGGAGCAGAACTGTGTCGTTGCCACCGCTGGTAGAGCCGGCAGCCGAGCTGACCGTCGACGAGGTGCGCCGTTACTCGCGCCACCTGATCATCCCCGACGTGGGCATGGCCGGGCAGAAGCGCCTGAAGAACGCCAAGGTGCTCTGTGTGGGCGCCGGCGGTCTGGGCTCCCCCGCGCTGCTGTACCTCGCGGCCGCGGGCGTGGGCACGCTCGGGATCATCGACTTCGACGTGGTCGACGAGTCCAACCTGCAGCGTCAGGTCATCCACGGCCAGTCGGACGTCGGCCGCCTCAAGGCGGAGAGCGCCGCGGCCAGCGTCAGGGAGATCAACCCGCTGGTCGACGTGGTCGTCCACAACACGGCGCTCACCACCGACAACGTCATGGAGATCTTCTCTCAGTACGACCTGATCGTGGACGGCACCGACAACTTCGCCACCCGCTACATGGTGAACGACGCGGCCGTCCTCCTCGGCAAGCCGTACGTCTGGGGCTCCATCTACCGCTTCGACGGCCAGGCCAGCGTCTTCTGGTCCGAACACGGCCCCTGCTACCGCTGCCTCTACCCCGAGCCCCCGCCCCCCGGCATGGTCCCCTCCTGCGCCGAGGGCGGCGTGCTCGGCGTGCTCTGCGCGTCGATCGGCTCCATCCAGGTCAACGAGGCCATCAAGCTTCTCACCGGCATCGGGGAGCCGCTGGTCGGCCGTCTGATGATCTACGACGCCCTGGAGATGAACTACCGCACGGTCAAGGTCCGCAAGGACCCCGAGTGCGTGCTCTGCGGCAAGAACCCGACGGTCACCGAGCTCCTGGAGGACTACGAGGCGTTCTGCGGCGCGGTCTCCCAGGAGGCCCAGGAGGCGGCCTCCGGGTCCACGATCACCGCGGCCGAGCTCAAGTCCCTGCAGGACGCCGACGAGAACATCTACGTCATCGACGTGCGCGAGCCGAACGAGTACGAGATCGTCTCCATCCCCGGTGCGGTGCTCATCCCCAAGGGCGAGTTCCTCAACGGCTCCGCGCTGGAGAAGCTCCCGCAGGACAAGCGGATCGTTCTCCACTGCAAGTCCGGTGCCCGGTCCGCGGAGGTCCTGGCGATCGTCAAGAACGCCGGCTTCTCCGACGCGGTCCACCTCGGCGGCGGCGTGCTGAGCTGGATCAAGACGGTCGACCCGAGCCTGCCGGCCTACTAGCCGTCTGCCGCCCGGCGCCCCGCGGAGCACCGCTCCGCGGGGCGCCGTGTCGTTTGGGCGCGCGGGGCGGGCGCCGGTCGTCCCCCGTCGGGAGGGAATCTCCGATATGCCGGATCAAGACGGAACGGCAGATGACACCCTCCTCCCCGCATTAAGGTCGAGGGCGTGAACGGAGCCCCAGGTCAGCGACGGCCACCGTGGCCGATGCTGGCCGCGGCGTCCGTGTTGACTTTGATCTGCGCGGCGATGGCCTGGGTGGCTTCGAGCACCGCCGGAGCGGAGCTGACGCGTGGTCCCAGCCAGGCGGAGCTGGATCGTGCCGCCGTCGACGAGATGGCCCTGCGCTGGCAGGTGTGGCCCGCGGGGCGGATCTTCCCCGACGCCGTCAGCTACGCCGCCGAACAGGGCGGCGAGGAGAGTGCCCATCGGGTGGGCATCTCGCCCGAGACCCGCTGCGACAGAGGCGTGGACACCAAACTGGCGGGTGCGCTGCGGCGGGCGGGCTGCCGGGGCATCCTGCGCGCCACCTACATCGACGCGCTCCAGGGCATCGTCGTCACCGTCGGCGTGGCGGCCTTCCCGGGGGAGGCGGGCGCGGCCGAGGCCAGGGCGGCGCTGCCCAGGGGCGGCCGTCCCTCCCCGGGCCTGCGGGCACTGGCCTTCCCCGGCACGGTCACCGACCGCTTCACCGCGGCGGGACGGCAGAGCAGTCTGGTACGGCAGGGCGGGCCGTACGTGGTGATGACCACGATCGGCCAGACCGACGGCCGTCCCGGCAAGGCGGTCGGGGAGCAGCGGCCGACCATGTTCGCCTTCGCCGGTGACATCGCCGACCGGGTCCTCGCCGACCTGACCACGCCCATGCGTCCCGACTGCCTCTCCGAGGAGTGGCGGTGCTGAGGTGGGCCGGTGCCGCCATGGTGCTGGTCCTGATCGGGCTGGGGCCGGTATCCGCCGCGCACGCCGACGACGTGCGGGGGAGCCAGCGCCAGGTGCTGCGGACCCTCGACCTGCCCCGTGCCTGGCGGATCTCCGAGGGCAGGGGCGTGACGGTGGCGGTGCTGGACTCGGGCGTGGACCCCGGCCACCGAGACCTGGCAGGCTCGGTGACCGTGGGCAAGGACTTCACCACGGGGGCCAATCCGCCGGGAGTCACCCCTCTGCGGTTGCACGGGACCTACATGGCGTCGCTCATCTCCGGTCATGGGCACGGGCCCCGGGGAGCGGACGGTGTGGTCGGCGTCGCCCCCAAGGCGAGGGTGCTGTCGGTCCGGGTGATCCTGGAGGACGAGGAACCGGGGTTCCGGGAGTTCAACACCGCCGAGCGGTTCGAGAACGTGGTGGCCCAGGGCATCAGGTACGCCGTGGACCAGGGCGCGGACGTGATCAACATGTCGATCTCCAAGGAGCTGGCGACCAAGGAGGAGCGGGCGGCGATCCGCTACGCGATCTCGCGGGGCGTCGTGCTCGTCGCGGCGGCGGGCAACGACGGGGCGGGCAAGCCCGACTCCACCGGCTACGCCCCCTACTCCTACCCGGCGGCCTTCCCCGGGGTGGTCTCGGTCGCCGCGGCGGACCGCGGGCTGCGCAGGGCCTCGTTCTCCAACTGGAACCCCTCCGTCCTGGTGGCCGCGCCCGGCGTGGACATCCTGGGTGCGGGGCCCGGCGACGCGTACTGGGTCGGCCGCGGTACGTCCCAGGCGACCGCGCTCGTCTCGGGAGTCGCCGCACTGATCAAAGCGAGATATCCAAAGATGTCGCCCGCGTTGGTCGCGCAGGCGCTCACCACCGGGGCGGTCCGGCGGCCGGCCGGGGGCTACGACACCGGTATGGGCTTCGGCGTGGTCAACGCCCCCCGGGCCCTCGCCGAGGCGGCCAGGATCTCCCGCCACACCCTCACCGCGCAGGGGGCCGCCGGCCACGACCCCGCCCGCCCGCTGGGCAGGGGAGCGATCCCGGTGCAGGTGGTCCACCGCGACCGGCACAAGATCACCCTCTACGGCGGGGTGGCCGTGGCCGCCGGGTTCGGCGCGTTCGCGTCCCTGACCGTGATCGTCGTCCTCGTCGGCCGGGTGTGGTCCGCGGGCCGGCTCGTGGACGGACCCGCGGACGACCCGGCCGAGCCCCCGCTTCCGGTGCGCTGACCGGACGGTCGCGGCCGCGGTGGCCGCGAGGGGCGCCCCACACGGAACGCGACGTCACAAATACCCTCCGGCGATGGGGTGGCGAGGTCCTGCGACGTAGCATCGGAGTATGTCGAAGCCCGGGCGGCCGCAGGAGCCGGGACGGCGCCCGCAAGCCTCGGCGCCTCCTGCCCGTGAGGGATGGCCGCCGCGCGGTTCCCGGACGCCGCCTCGGCCGAGGAGCGCCCAGGCCCGGGGCGCGCCCGCACCCGGCGGCACCCGGCGGGTCCGGGCCTGGCCGGCCACCGGCCACGACCGCCTGGCGGCCGAACGCGTGGAGCTGGCGACCCTGGAACAGGGGATCCGGTTCCGTGCGATCTTCCTCATCCTGATGGGCGTCATCCTGGCGATCGGGGCGAGCGACGTGCTCGCCGGCGCGGCCGGGCTGTTCCGTGAGACCGCGACCCGGCCGCTGACCTCCGCCGAGCAGGCCCGCTACATCAAGGACGACATCGCCGGGCGCTGGCACAACTGGACCACCGACATGGTCTTCCCCACCGAGCTGCAGTACATCGGCCTCGGCCGGACCCAGCAGTACGCCCGGCGGATCGGCCTCGCTCCCGAGGTCCCCTGCAGAGCCGGGGTCGACGCCTCGACCGGCTCCGTCCTCGCCCAGTACGGCTGCCGTACGCTGCTGCGGGCCACCTATGTGGACCAGTCGTCCACGTTCGTGATCACCGTGGGCATCGCGGTGCTCCGGGACGAGGAGGCGCGGATCGCCGCGACCGCCCAACTCCCCGTGGACAACCGGGTGGGGGTGCGGCCCGTGGCGTTTCCCGGAACGGCGAGCGGGCTGTTCGGCGCCGCCCAGCGGCAGCGCAACGGCTGGATCCCGATCGGGCCCTACATCGTCTTCTCCACCGCCGGTTACAGCGACGGCCGTACCCGGGAGTCGATCCCCCACGAGGAGATCCTGCACAGCGAGTTGTGGCCGGCGGCGCAGGCGGTCGCCGGACGCATCGCCCGCGCGCTGGGGGACGAGCCCAGCGCCGTACCGCAGTGCACCCAGGGAAACGTGTGCTGAGGCTCCGGCGGGGATGGGCGGCGGGCGTCCTGGTCGCGCTCTCCGTGCTGGTCGCCGCTCCGGCCGGCGCCGCCGACGTGCGTGAGGACCAGAGCTGGGTGCTGAAGGCGATGAACGTCGAGCGGGCCTGGCAGGTCACCAGGGGAGCGGGCGTCACCGTGGCACTGGTGGACGGCAGGGTGGACGACGACGTCGCGGAGCTGCGCGGCCGGGTCGTCTCCGGGCCCGTGATGGGCTCGGAGACCTCGGCGGACGGACTCACGGAGGCCGGGCACGGCACCGCGATGGCCTCGCTCATCGCCGGAGCGGGCAAGGGGGACGGCGGCCTCCTCGGGATCGCGCCCGAGGCCCGGATCCTCTCGCTGCCCGTGATCCTGCTGCCGCGCGACGGAGACCCGACCACCCTGCCGGAGAAGGACCAGCGGACGGGGGCCGACAGCCCGCTGGCCCGCGCGATCCGCTACGCCACCGACCACGGGGCCAAGGTCGTCAGCATGTCCCTGGGCGCCTACGGGCCGCACCGGGCCGAGCGCGAGGCGGTCTCCTACGCGCTGTCGCGGGGCGTGGTGCTGGTCGCGGCCGTCGGAAACGACGGCGGTTCCGACTACGCCCTCGACAACGCCACCTCCTTCTGGAACTTCCCCGCCGGATACTCCGGGGTCATCGGGGTGGGCGCCGTCGACTCCACGGGCCGGCCGGCCCCGTTCAGCAGCGACAACCTCTCGGTCCTGGTCTCCGCGCCGGGCGTGGGCGTGCCGGTGGTGACGCCGGGCGGCGACCACGGCACCTCGGAGGGGACCAGTGCGGCGACCGCGCTGGTGGCGGGGGTTGCCGCACTCATAAAAGCTAAATATCCGGATATATCGCCGAGTCTGGTGTCGCAGGCACTCACCTCCACTGCCGGATCCGCACCCGACGCCGGATACGACGACCATGTCGGATTCGGCGTCGTCGACGCCGGTGCGGCGCTCACCAGGGCGGGCGAGCTGATCAGCCGTACGACGGAGGCGCCGTCGCCCGTCGGCAAGCACTTCGGCGCGGGCTCCCAGTCCCAGGAGCCCGCCAGACCGGGCCCCGATCCGTTCCGGCTCTGGCTGTACGGCGCGGGCCTGTTCGGTGGGCTGCTCGCCTTCACCGGAGCCGTGGTGTTGCTCAGCCGCCGCCCGCAGCACGCCGTACCGGCGCCGGAGAGGCGCGTGGCAGGATGGCCGGGGCCGCGCCGGTGAGTCCGCCGGGACGTGCGACCACTTGAATTCGATTGGAACGCGTTTTGGACACTGTTCGGATGCGGTGGGGCCGATGACGGTCCTCGCGGCCCGGGATCCGTCGGATGTTCGCTAGGGTCGCCCCTCATGGGGTACGAGTTGCGTGTGGAGCGCCCGGCGCCTCTCGCCTTCGCGGAACTCGCGACTGTGCTGGGGCAGGCGGGGTTCGAGTTCCGCGGTTCGCAGGAGGCGGGCGAGGTCTTGGCCCGCCATGGCGACGGGGTGCATGCCATAGCCGTCTGGAACGGCAAGCTGTCCGGCACGCCCGGATCCGACTGGCAGGTGGCCCAGCTGGCACGGGTGTCCGCGCTGCTCGGCGCGCGCCTGGTCGGTGAGGACGGCGAGTCCTATGCGATCCGGGGCGGCCTCGTCGAGCAGCTGAACGGCTCCACGGCTTATGAGTTCGGCAAACTCGACGAGATCCTCACGGCCGGGCCGGCCGTATGGAGCCGGTAGGACATCCGCCTCCGTACGCGGAACGGGTGCTCGACCTGGTCGAACGCATCCCGTCCGGCATGGTGATGTCCTACGGCGACATCGCCGAATATCTCGGCGAGGGAGGTCCCCGCCAGGTCGGCAGAGTCATGTCCACCTGGGGCGGCGGCGTGCCCTGGTGGCGTGTCGTGCACGCGGACGGGACCCCTCCGCCCGGCCACGAGCAGAGCACCATGGCCAGATGGCGGCAGGAGCGGACCCCGCTGAGGGGCGCCCGCGCCGACATGCGGGTAGCGCGATGGGATGGATTGCCAGCGAATACGGAGTAATCGGCTCCTTGCGGCGCACTAACATGGCCGAGGACAGCTTCTGTCCGAAAGGCGGTGCCTTCCCCATGGCCACCGGCGTCACTCCCGCGCGATCCGGCGACCCCGTCACCGAGCGTCTGCGGGCTGTTCAAGATTTATGTGACCGGGGAGAACCGCTCCAGTCGATGATGACGGCGGTGACGGCCGAAGGGCTGACCCCGGCCGAGCGTCGTCGGCTCGATGCGAACGCCCTCGCCGGTCCGCTCGGTACCCGGCTGGACCTGGCGGTCAAGCGTGGTGCCGCCCGCCGCCGCGAGTTCGTGACGCTCCTGCAGCCCTACCTCGCCGGGGTGGACGTGCGGGTCAAGCGCGAACTGCCGGTGGCGCGCAGGATCGCCTTCCATCTGATCGAGCACCGCGCGGTGGACGACCTCGCCGACGGTGACGCGCTGCAGAAGATCACCACGGCCGCCGCGGAGCCGTCCAGGCGGGTCCGCAGGAAGCTGCGCTGGTATGCCGACCTGCCGCTCCAGGACGAGCTCCCGGAGGCCATGTTCCGGCTGCGTGCCGCCGACCTGATCCCGATGACCCAGGTCGAGGACATCTCCTGGTCCGACGGGCGGCTGCGGGTCAGCGGCCACGCCTACCTGGCCGGGCTCTCGGTCCGCGGCCCCCGCTTCAACCGGGCCACCGTCGTGCTGCGCGGCCCCCGCTGGCTGCCGCCGGTGCGACTGCGCACCCGCAGGATCTTCCATCCGGAGGCCACCTACGGGGCACAGGAGGCCGGCTGCAACTACGACTGGTCGGGATTCACCGCTGAGCTGCGCCCGTGGGCGCTGCGCTGGCGCTCCGCCGTGCGGCTCGCCGTTCGCGGCGGCAAGCGGCTGCTGCGCCGCCGGGCCGTGGTGCGCGACACCACCACCTGGCGTGCCGAGATCGTGATCTGGAGCCGGGGCGCCCGCGCCACCGGCCTGCTTCGCGGGCCCTCCAGCGGCCGCACCGAGCGCCCCCGCGGCCTGGATCTGGGCCGCGGCTGGTGGGTCCGTCCGGTCTGGACCTCCGACCGCGCCCTGCAGGTCGTGCTGCAGCCCACCCGGGCCGAGCTGACCCGGGTGCGGCTCGACGGCGACCGGCTGGAGCTGAAGGTGTTCCTGCCCGGCAGGGGGCAGAGCAAGGGGCACGCCCGGCTGGACGGCCACCGGATGTCCGCCGATTTCACCCCCGTCGAGGGGGGCACCGAGGTCGTCGTGCCGCTCGCGGTGCCCTCCCTGCTCCAGGAGCGCGACGGCGGCAGGCTCTGGGTCGAGCCCAAGGGCGACCCCGCGGCCGCCGTCATGCTCGGCCGGGCGGAGGAGAGCCGCTCGATCGTCGGTGAGCGGGAGATCACCGTGCTGGGCGACCGGCGCGACCGGGTGATCGTCTCCGCGAACCGGATCCGCCCGGTCGTCTCCGTGGCGACCTGGGACGAGGACGGCACGCTCACCCTCGGCGGTTCCTACCCCGGCTCGGAGCCCGTGGAGCTGACGCTGCGGCACCGTACCGGGCTGATCCACAGCGTGCCCATGGAGCGTGCCGACGACCGTTTCTCGGTCCGGTTCGCGCCCGCCGCGATGCCCCGCTTCGGGGAGGCCGTCCCGCTGAGCAGCGGGAGCTGGAGCATGGCGGCCCGGGAGGCCTCCGGGGAGGTCGTGCAGCTCCGCGTCGACCACGCCATCCTCGACACGCTGGACGAGGAGCCGAAGGTCCGCGACGGTCGCCGGTACCGCTTGGTCTCCACCCGGTTCGACGTGCCCGTGCTGACCGTCGCCGAGGACCTGCCCGACGACGAGAGGGGCGCCGGCGGCCTGTTCGCCCTGCGGCGTACGTTCTATCCGGCCGAGCGGACCCGTGAGCTCAGTGACGCGACCGTCTACGTCGCCTACGACGGGCGGCAGTACGAGGGCAACGTCCGCGCGATCTACGAGGAGCGCGTACGGCGCGGCGACGGCCGCGAGCACATCTGGGTGGTCAAGGACGGGGCGTTCGTGCCTCCGGGGGCGGCGGAGCTCGGGTACGGCTCCGACATCCGGCCGACCGTGGTCCGCGCGGGCAGCCGCGAGCACTACGCGGTGCTCGCACGTTCGCGTTACGTGGTGACGAACGGCTTCCTTCCACCGTGGTTCCGGGCGCGGGAGGACCAGACGGTCGTGCAGACCTGGCACGGCAGTCCGCTCAAGCGCCTGGGCAACGACCTGCCGCACATGTCCCGCGATCCGAAGCCGGCGGCCTGGCACCGGCAGGCGGTCGAGGTGCGGGGCTGGGACCTGCTGGTCTCGCAGAGCCCGTGGGCGACCCCGATCCTGCGTAAGGCGTTCGGCTACCAGGGCGAGGTCCTGGAGAGCGGCTACCCGCGCAACGACGTGCTGTCCGCCCCCGACCGGGAGGAACTGGCCGCCGGGGTGCGCCACCGGCTCGGCATGGCCGAGGGCGCGAAGGTGGTGCTCTACGCGCCGACCTTCCGTGACTACGACCGCAAGAACGCTTCGCTGCGGCTGGACCTGGCCGAGGCGCACCGGGTGCTCGGCCCTGGCCACGAGTTCCTGATCAGGGCACACTCGATGCAGGCGGCCCCCAACGTGCCGCGGAATCTCGGCCACGACGTCACGACATATCCGGATATGGCGGATCTGTTGTTGGTCGCTGATGTGCTGATCACCGACTACTCCTCCGTCATGTTCGACTTCGCCGCCACCGGCCGTCCCATCCTGTTCTTCACCCATGACCTGCAGCGCTACTCCGCCAAGCGGGGCCTCTACCTCGACCTCGCCGCCGAGGCCCCCGGACCGCTGCTGTCCACCGGAGCCGAGGTGATCGAGGCGATACGGACCATCGACGAGGTGGCCGCCGCCCACGCCGAGCGCTACGAACGGTTCCGGCTCCGCTACGCGCCCCGGGACGACGGCAAGGCGACCGCCCGGCTGGTCGACCACGTCTTCTCCGGCTGAGCCCGCCGGCCCCTGCGGGAACGCCTCCCGCAGGGGCCGCCGCTCCGGGTGACGGACCGTTCCGTCCGGAAATGGCATGCGTCACTGTGCGGACCTCTCCGGTGAGATCCGCACCGCGGGCCGGAACGGGCCGCCGCCCGGTGTCTGGCGCCGTCCGGCCCCTCTGAGCTGGGCGGGCATTCCCAGCGATCATCCAGCGATCACCCAAGGCCGTCCGGTCGGACGTGGTCATCCGGTCCGCCGGACGGGGAACCGGCGGTGCGACACTCGCGGACTCGGCACGATCATCGTCCGGGATCTGGTGGAATGGCGAGTTGTGAGTGGCCAGAGCTGGCGTTTGGTGCGTCGTGAGAATGCGGGGAGAGCTGTTGCCCCTGTGCTCGACGAGCACCAGCGGGCGGTGGTGGCCCACGGGAGTGGTCCGCTGCTCGTGCTGGCCGGGCCCGGCACCGGCAAGACCACCACGATCGTGGAGACCGTGGTGGACCGGATCGAGCGCCGCGGAGTGGATCCCGAACGGGTGCTCGTCCTGACCTTCAGCCGCAAGGCGGCCGAAGAGCTGCGCGAACGCATCACCGGCCGGATGCGCCGCACCACCCGGACGCCCCTCGCACTCACCTTCCACAGCTACGCCTACGCGCTGCTCCGCCGTGAGGCCGTGCTCGCCGGGGGCGTGCCGCCCCGCCTGCTGACCGGCCCCGAACAGCTTCTGGAGATCCGCCGCCTGCTCCACGGTGAGCTGGAGGACGGCGCCCCGCAGTGGCCGGACGACATGCGCGAGGCGCTCAAGACCCGCGGGTTCGCCCAGGAGCTTCGCGACTTCCTGGCCCGTGCCGCCGAACGCGGTCTCGACGGTGAGGAGCTGGTCGCGCTGGGCCGCCGGCACGGCCGCGCCGACTGGGCGGCCGCCGGCCGGTTCGCGGACCGCTACCAGGCCAGGTTCGACCTGGATCTGGAGCCGGTGCTCGACTACGCGGAGCTGATCCGCGCCGCCGGCGCCCTGCTCGCCGATCCCGACGTACGGCTCCGCGAGCGGTCCGCCTACGACGTCGTCTTCGTCGACGAATACCAGGACACCGACCCCGCCCAGGAGTTCCTGCTCCAGCAGCTGGCCGGGGAGGGCCGCGACCTCATCGCGGTCGGCGACCCCGACCAGTCGATCTACGGGTTCCGCGGCGCCGACGTGCGCGGGATCATGCGGTTCCCGGAGAGCTTCCCCGGCGCCGACGGCGAGAAGGCGCCCGTCATCGCCCTGCGCGTCTGCCGCCGCAGTGGTTCGGAGCTGTTGAAGGCCTCCCGCCGCGTCGCCGCCCGCCTGCCCGCGATCCCGGGCGGCGCCGCGCACCGGGACCTGCGGCCGCTGCCCGACGTCGAGCCCGGCGAGGTCCGGGTGGTGGTGACCGACGGGGCCACGCAGGAGGCGGCGGTGGTGGCCGACGCCCTGCGCCGGGCGCACCTGCTGGACGGGGTCCCCTGGTCGCGGATGGCGGTGCTGGTGCGTTCGGCCACCCGTCAGGTGCCGTTGCTGCGCCGGGCACTGGTCACGGCCGGGGTGCCGGTCGTGGTGGGCGGCGGCGAGCTGCCGCTCTTCCAGGAGCCGGGCGTGCGACCGCTGATCAGGCTCATCCAGGTCGCACTCCATCCGGAGACCCTCGACGAGGCGATGGCCGAGGAGCTGCTGACCGGCGCGCTCGGCGGCACCGACATGATCGGCGTGCGCCGGCTGCGCAGGGCCCTGCGGATCGCCGAGCACGAGGCGATGACGCACCCCGACGAACGCGACCTGGTCGACAACTCCGCGGAGCGCGACGTCTCCGGGCCGCGTTCGTCGGGCGAGCTGCTGGTCGTGGCGCTGAAGGACGCGCGGGAGCTGGTCCGGGTGGAGCCGCACGTCGCGCTGCCCGCCGAACGGCTGGCCCGGCTCATCTCCGGCGCCGCCGAGGCCGTACGGCAGGGCGGCACCGCCGAGGACGTGCTCTGGACCGTCTGGCAGGCGACCGGGCTGGCCGGGAAGTGGACCGAGACGAGCGTCGGCGGCGGGGTCAGGGGGACCATGGCCGACCGCGACCTCGACGCCGTGGTGGCGCTGTTCGACCACGCGGCCAGGTTCGTCGACCGGTTGCCGCACGCAGGGGTCGAGGTGTTCGTCGACGACCTGGTCGCTCAGGAGATCCCCGGTGACTCCCTCGCCGAACGCGCCCCCGACACCGAGTCCGTGCGGATCCTGACCGCACACCGGTCCAAGGGCTTGGAGTGGGACGTCGTCGTCGCCGCCGGGGTCCAGGAGGGGGCCTGGCCGGACCTGCGGCTGCGCGGGTCCATCCTGAGCACCGACGACATGGTCGCCAGAGCCGAGGGCTCCGAGCACGAGAATCCGGCCGCCGTCTCCGCGGCGCTGGCCTCCCAGCTGCTGGCCGAGGAGCGCCGCCTGTTCTACGTGGCGGCGACCAGGGCCAGGAGCAGGCTCATCGTCACCGCCGTTGGGGGTGACGACAGTGACGAGAGGCCTTCCCGGTTCCTCACCGAGCTGGTGCCCGGGGCGACCGAGGAGACGGTCGTCGACGAGCGTTCCCGCTGGCTGAGCATGTCCGCCCTGGTGGCGGACCTGCGTTCGGCCGTCTCCGATCCGACCCGGCCCACTGCGCTCCGCAAGGCCGCCGCCGAGCACCTGGCCAGGCTCGCCGCCGCCGGGGTGCCCGGCGCCCATCCAGGCGACTGGTACGCCCTCACGCCGATCTCCGACGACCGCCCGCTCAGCTGGCCCGACGACATCGTGCGCGTCTCGCCCTCGGCGGTGGAGAACTTCACCAAGTGCGGCCTGCGCTGGCTGCTGGAGACCTCCGTGGGCGCGAGCGGCACCGACGCGGCCCGGGGGCTGGGCACCGTCATCCACGCGCTGGCCGTGCTCGCCGCGACCGGGATGCCCGCCGAGGACACCCTCGGCAAACGCCTGGACGAGATCTGGCACGAGCTGGACTTCGGCGGCGTCTGGTACAACCGCAGGCAGCGTGAGGTCGCCGAGCAGATGATCTCGAAGTTCGTCCGCTGGCACCGGGACAATCCCCGCGAGCTCATGGGTCTTGAGGAGGCGTTCACGGCCATGGTGTCGGAGGGCGTGCAGATCAAGGGACGGGTCGACCGCGTCGAGCGCGACGCCGACGGCAGAGCCGTGATCATCGACATCAAGACCGGGAAGAACGGCCCCAAGGACGCCGAGCTCGAACGCCACCCCCAGCTCGGCGTCTACCAGCTCGCCGCGCTGCTGGGCGCCTTCGAGCGGCACGGGATGACCGAGCCCGGCGGTGCGGCACTGGTCCAGGTAGGCGACGCCGCGGGCAAGAAGGACGCCAAGGAACAGAGCCAGCAGGCCCTGTCCGAGGACGCGGAGCCCGGCTGGGCCCGCGACATGGTCGACACGGTGGCCCTCGGCATGTCCGGGCCGTTCTTCCAGGCCAAGGTCAACGACGGCTGCCGCACCTGTGCCGTGCGGGCGAGCTGCCCGGTCAGCAAGAACGGGGATCAGGTGTGCTGAGCCGCAGCGCCTGCGGGGGCGTCCGTGTGCCGGGCCGTACGGTCTGCGGGGATGCCGCTGTGTCGGCCCGTGTGCCGGCCCGTACGGTCTGCGGGGATGCCTTCGTGCCGGGCCGTGCGGTCTGCGGGGGCGCCCCGTGCTGAACCCGGTCCAGCTCGCCGCCAAACTGGGCATCCTGCCCCCCACCCCCGAGCAGGCCGAGGTGATCGAGTCCGGTCTCGAACCGATGGTGGTGGTCGCCGGTGCCGGGTCCGGCAAGAGTGAGACCATGGCCGGGCGGGTCGTCTGGCTGGTGGCCAACGGCCTCGTCCGCCCCGAGCAGGTGCTCGGCCTGACCTTCACCAGAAAGGCCGCCGGAGAGCTGTCCGTCCGGGTCCGCGAGCGGCTCAACGGCCTGGTCGCGGCCGAGCAGGTCTCCGCCGAGCTGCTGGAGGGCGAGCCGACCATCTCGACCTACCACGCCTACGCGTCCCGGCTGGTCACCGACCACGCCCTGCGGGAGGCGCTGGAGCCGACCATGCGCCTGGTCAGCCCCGCCGTCTCCTGGCAGCTCGCCGGGCGGGTGGTCAGCGCCTACGACGGGCCCATGGAGCAGGTCGAGTGGGGTCCGGCCACCGTCACCCGGGCGGTGCTGGAGCTGGCCGGGGAACTGGCCGAGCATCTGCGCGGTCCGCAGGACGTGCGGGAGGTCGGCGCCTGGCTGGCCGAGCGGTACGCCGAGCTGCCCGGTTCGCCGACCCTGCCGCAGCGCAGGCCGCTGGCCACCCAGCGGGCCAGGGAGCAGTTGCTGCCTCTGGTCGAGGCCTACGACCGGCTCAAGCGGAGCCGCGAGGTCGTCGACCACGGCGACCAGATGGCGCTGGCCGCCCGGATCGCCGCCAAGCACGCCGAGGTCGGTGAGATCGAGCGGGGCCGGTTCGCCGTCGTCCTCCTCGACGAGTACCAGGACACCAGCCACGCCCAGCTCGTGCTGCTCCGCTCGCTGTTCGGCGGCGGTCATCCGGTGACCGCCGTGGGCGACCCCTGCCAGTCCATCTACGGCTGGCGTGGTGCCTCCGCGGGCAACCTCACCCGGTTCCCTCGTGACTTCAGGACCGCCTCGGGGGAGCCCGCCCAGGTCCGCCGACTGTCGGTCAGCTTCCGCAACGGCGACGCCGTGCTCGACGTCGCGGCCCGGGTGCAGCTCCCGCTCCGGATGGAGGCGCGGGAGGTGCCCGTGCTGGTGCCCGGCGGCAACCGGGTCGAGCGCGGCCGGGTGGTGTCCGCCTTCCACGAGACCGCCGACGACGAGGCGGCCTGGATCGCCGGCTCGATCGCCACGCTGCTGGGCGCCGAGAGCGCACCCGACGGCATGCCGTGGGGCGAGGGCGAGCGCAGGAAGGCCAAGCAGAGCGCCTGGGGCGGACCGCAGTGCCTGCAACCGCACGACGTGGCGATCCTGGCCCGCAAGCGGTCGCAGTTCCCCGCGCTGCGCCGGGCGCTGGAGGAGCGGGGGATCCCGGTGGAGGTGGTCGGTCTGGGCGGCCTGCTGACCGTCCCGGAGGTCTCCGACATCGTCTCCACCCTGCGCGTGCTCTACGACCCGACCGCCGGTGACGCGCTGGTCCGGTTGCTGTCCGGGCCCCGGTGGCGGATCGGACCGGCCGACCTGAAGGAGCTGGGCGAGCGGGCGCGCGAGCTGAACCGCGAGACCCGGGAGGGCGGGGCCTCGGCGGCCGACCCGCTGGACCAGGTGGTGGCGGACATGGCCGAGGAGCGCGGCAGCCTGGTCGACGCCCTCGACGAGCTGCCCGACCGCGCCCAGTGGCAGGACCTGTTCTCCCCCCTGGCGCGGGTACGGCTGCTCGCCATGGCGCAGGAGCTGCGGACCCTGCGTGCCCACGCCGGCCAGCCGCTGCCCGATCTGATCAGCGAGATCGAGCGCAGGCTCGGTCTGGACATCGAGGTGGCGGCGCGCGGGACCGCCGTCGGCCCGTTCGCCGCCCGTGCCGACCTGGACGCCTTCCTGGACGCCGCCGCCCGGTTCGCGGGTGACTCCGAAGATCCGACGCTGGGCGCGTTCCTGGCGTTCCTCAAAGCGGCGGACGAGGAGGAGAACGGCCTGGACGCCGGGCGGGTGGGGGAGAGCAACAGCGTCAAGCTGATGACCGTCCACGCCTCCAAGGGCCTGGAGTGGCCGGTCGTCGTGATTCCCGGCATGTCGCAGGCACTGTCCAAGGCTGGGACCCTGACCGTCGGCACCATGTTTCCGGCCCGCCCGACGACGAGCCCCAAGTGGACGGACAATCCGCGCAAGTTGCCCTACCCGCTCCGCGGCGACGCCTCCGACCTGCCCCGGCTGGGCGGGCTGAGCAAGGAGGAGCTGGCCGACTTCGACGAACGCTGCCGTGAGCGCGACCTGCTGGAGGAGCGCCGGCTGGCCTATGTGGCCGTCACCCGCGCCCACTATCTCCTGATCGCCTCCGGCTACCGCTGGGGCAGCGCGGCCAAGCCGCTGGAGCCCTCCGACTTTCTGGTGGAGATCCGCGAGACCTGCGGTCGGGCCGCCGTCTGGGTCCCCGCCGCCGACCAGGGTGCCACCAACCCGCTCCTGGCCGAACCCGCCGAGGCCACCTGGCCCGTCACCCCGGACGGTCTTCGCTACGGAGCCGTCCTCGACGGCGCCACCATGGTCGAGGCCGCCCTCGCCGCGCTCACGGGAGCCGTACCGGCCCCCGCCACCGGCCGGACGGGTTCGCCCGGCCCGGTCCCTTCTGAGATCCCGTCGGAGCACGTCCCCTTCCCGGAGGTCCCGCCGGACGACGAGGAGGTCCCCTTCCCCGACGCGCCCGAGGACGAGGACGTCCGCTATGAGGATGAGGAGGAGGTCCCGGCCGATTCCGAGCACGGACCCGGCCGGCGGGACGAGCACGCCCCGGTCCTCGCCGAGCTGCGCGGCTGGGACAGGGAGCGGGCGAAGGCGTGGGAACGCGACACCGAGCTGCTGCTGCGGGAACGGGCGATGAACCGCCGGCGCGGCGGCGGCCGGGTGGAGCTGCCCACCCATCTGACCGTCTCCTCCCTCGTCACCCTGGCCTCCGATCCCCAGGCCCTGGCCAGGCAGGTCCGCCGGCCCGTGCCCAAGAAGCCCACCCCGCTGGCCCGCCGGGGCACCTCCTTCCACCGCTGGCTGGAGTCCCGCTGGGGCCAGCAGCGGCTGCTCGACGAGTTCGAGCTGCCCGGCTCGTCCGACGACTTCGAGGAGGCGGATGTCCAACTCGACGAGCTGCGCGACCGCTTCGAGGAGAGCGAGTGGGCGGGCCGCGAACCGCTGGACGTCGAGGTCCCCTTCGAGACGATGATCGCCGACCGGCTGGTCCGGGGCCGGATGGACGCGGTCTTCGAGATCTCCGACGGCCGCTACGAGGTCGTCGACTGGAAGACCGGCCGGCGCCCCAGAGGCAAGAAGGCCCAGGCGGCGGCCGCCGTACAGCTCGCCGCCTACCGTCTGGCCTGGTCCCACCTGTCCGCCGTCCCCCTCAACCAGGTGAGCGCGGCTTTCCACTACGTCCGCCTCAACGAGACGGTCAGGCCGGTCGACCTCCTCGACGAGCGCGGCCTGATCAGGCTCATCGAGTCGATCCCCGCCCTCGGCTGATCCGGAAGAGAGGCCGGCGGCCGAGTCGTCAGGACAGGAAGCCGGTGACAGCGTCGAGCCACGCGCGGGGCTGGTCGACATGGGCCATGTGTCCCGCTTCCTCGATCACCACGGCGCGGGCGGCGGGTATCAGCTTCGCGGTCTCTTCGGCCAGAGCCACGGGGAAGATCATGTCCTGCCGGCCGTGGAGCAGGAGCAGAGGGATGCCGAGAGCGGCGAGCCGCCGGGCCGCGTCCCGGTGACGGGCGCTGGGCAGGGTGCCGGCCCGCCAGGAGCGCGCCCACTCGGCGGAGAAGCGGACGTCCGCAAGGCGGTCCAGGTAGGCGGGCAGCGCTTCCGGACGCCAGACGTTCGCCTCGGCTGCGGCGACAGCCGCCGCGCGGGTGAGTTCCGGGCCGGACAGTTCCGGATCCGACCACACCGCGGCCTCCAGGGCGAGTCGTTCCGCACGCTCGCGCCAGCCGTCGAAGGCGTCCGGAGGCACCGGCAGGACGCTGCTGGAGGCGACGATCAGCCGCCGGACGCGCTCGGGGGCGGCCAGGGCCAGACGCTGGGCGATCAGGCCTCCGTAGGAGAACCCGAGCACGTCGGCCCGAGGCGTGCCGAGCGCGTCCAGCAGGGCGACGAGATCATCGGTGGCCTCGGCCGGGGTGTACCGGTCGTCGGCGAGGCCACGGGTGGAACGCCCGCAGCCGCGCAGGTCCGGCAGGACCACCCGGTGCCGGCCGGCGAGCTCCGCCAGCGGCTCGCGCAGATAGGTGTGGTCCCAGTCGGGACCACCGTGGATCACCAGTAGCGTGCGGTCGGCAGGTCCTTGGCCGCGCGCGACGAACAACTCCACGACGGGCTGACCGGACACGGCCACGAGACTCTCGCTGAACATCCGCCTACTATTTCAACCTTTCTCGCCGCCTACCGCCTGGCCTGTGCCTCCTGTCCGTCGTCTCCTGGACTAGGTGAACGCAGTCTTCCGCTTCATCCGCCTCAACAAGATGGTCCGTCCGGTCAATCGTCCTCGACGAGCCGGCCTGGTCAGGCTCCTGGAGCTGATCCCCGCCCCGAGGAGAACAGATGACGGGGCAAATTTCCAGAGCAAACGCTTGAGAACGCCCTCTGTGATTCAGGGGAACGACGGGCCGATGATCTCCTGATCTCTCCGCGCTCGATAGAGCATCCCGTGGACTACTGGGATGAGAGAAGTCCCGAACCATACACTGAGCACATGACCGTACGCGAGGAGGCACACCGCCTGCTCGACGCGGTGCCGGAGGACCGACTTCCGGATGCCATAGAGCTGCTACGTCAGTGGGCTGAGGTGGAGCGCGACGAACGCCCCCGCCGCCGGTTCCGCACGACTGCCATCTTCGATGGCGAATCCGACCTCAGCGAACGCGCCAAGGAAATCATCCGGAGCGCCTGGTCGGATGGGGAGCACCGAACCGCGTGATCGTTGTCGACACCGGTCCCGTAGTGGCCAACGCCAACCGTAAGGATGCCCACACCTGCAGTGCGTCGACTTGCTTCAGAACTTTCCCGGTCCGCTTCTGCTCCCCGCACCGCTCCTTACGGAGATCGGCTATATGCTCTCCAGCCGTGCTGGAGCCAAGGCCGAAGCAGACTTTCTCCGTGACGTGGCGGACGGCGTCTACGAACTGGTCTCTGTCACTTCAACCGAGCTCAATCGGGCCGCCGACCTGGTGGATTCGGGGCCCTCCGGCCGGGCAGTCGAATTCGCCGTTCTTGATGCCGCCGACGAAGGTGCGCCATTGGTCGTGCTCGGAGCCGGACCGGTCGGCGGCGGCATATGTTCCGCACAGGCCTGCCGTATTCCATCGGACGGCGTCGGCCACGGCGAGGGAACCGCGAGCGGAGGTTCTCGTTCCGGCGAATGGCAGAGCTTCTTTCCCGGATCCTTGCAACCGCCTCAAGGGCGAAACTCCGTTTTGCTCTTGAATGGCTGAATTTATTTTCGTAGCCTCACATTGTGAGGGATGAGCGCGGACACGAATGGGGGCGGCGCGAGGAGGCCCGGCTGGCGTTTCGGGAGGCCGGGCGTGAGGTGCGTTGGGCCAAGGACCGTTATGGTCAGGCGCAGCAGGCGTTCGGTGAGGGGAACGGATCTCCGGCCGAATTGGCCCGGACCCGGCAGGCGTGGATCTGGGCGCTGGCGGAGTGGGTAAGGACGCTGACCGTACGGGAAGAGGTGCTTGACGGGGGTCGCCCCGCTGCGGATTCCGGGATGGATGTCCTTTCCGGGAGCGGCGGCCATTCTGCTCTTTCACTTGATGACGCACATCGGCGGGTCGAGGCCCTGTCCAAGGAATACGACCGCATTCGCCGGAGCAGAAGTCTTCCCGCCCAAGTGGATTCGGCGCGACGCGCGTGGAGTGAGGCGCTGAAAGGGTGGGCGCGCGTTCTCATCGCGCAGGAGGAGTCCCGGGACCGTGCGCGGATCGCCGGCCGGGAGAACCGGGATCTGATCGGCCTGCCCGTGGCCGGAGAGGACGGGCCGCCGCACGGGAGGACGGGCCGCCGTACGGGGTGAGAAGGGCGACGAGGGCGGGTGCGGGGCCGGCGGCCGTTCAGGGCGCAATGGCAGCGGCTCAGCGGGTGATCACCCTTCCATCGCCAGGGCGCGAGCCCCGGCCCCGGTGCTGCGGATGGGGCCTGGGCCGGGGACGGAGGGGTCAATCGCGCTTGGCGGGCAGCGACGGCTTGGCATCGGTCCAGCCCGTCTGCTGGTAGGCCGTGAAGCTGGTGGTCTTCGCGGTACGGCCGCCGGTGAGCTCGACCGTGGTCGTCGTCCTCGCGAGCAGCAGGCCCGTCGCGGGGTCGATCACCAACGCGACCTCATAGGCGGTCTTCCGCCCGAAGCCATGAGCCCGCGCCCGGCATCTCCGATCAATGAAGATGATCGTGTAGGCCGCTATCGCGGCACCTGATATCCACGCTCGGCCAAGACGTCGGCGAAGTCGCGCCCTCGTGGAGGCTCTCCTCGCTGGATGCGTTCAGCGACGTTCAGGACCCGATGCCAGTCCTCATGTGATCAGCGTATGACCTGAAAACGATCAACGATCAACGATCGGCGGGTGGAGTCGTTGATCGCCGGCCCGGTGGCCGCGTCACATCCGGGGGTGCCGACGATCGACGGCAGCGACATGGAGGCTTTCGGTGAAATGCCCCGCCCTGTCAGCCGAACTCGCCGTCCTTCACGCCGACGACGAACGACTGCCACTCGTCGGGGGAGAAGCACAGTATCGGCCCGTCCGGGTTCTTGCTGTCCCGTACGGCCCGGCCCCCTTCGGGCAGGTGCGCTACCTCGACGCAGTTGCCGGTCTGACCGCTGGAGGAGCTCTTGTGCCAGACCAGACAGGAGGGATCGGGTTGGTCCATCCCTCGGCTCCTTCTCTGCTTTGGGCTCTAGCTCAGACTGTCGGCTGCTCTTCTCGTCAGGCCCATGGAGTCGTCCGGAGACAGAGCCGTAGCGCACAACCGTTCAAATGCAATGCTATAGGCGGCAACGTCGCTGTGCTTTTCCAGATAGAGGTCCCCGGTCAGAGTCTCGACGTACACCACATGAGGGTCGGTCGGCTCCGGGAATCCCAGAATGACGAGCGAACCACTCGTTCCCGCGTGAGCACCCGCGCTGAACGGTATGACTTGCAAGGTGGTCTTGCTCTCTTCGGCGGCGGAAACCAGGTGGTGCAACTGGGCGCGCATGACGACCGGGCTGCCGACGACACGGCGAATGACGGCTTCGTCGATCACGACCCATAGCCGAGGGCGATCTTGCTTGGTGAGAATCTGCTGACGGGTGAGGCGGACTTCCACAAGCCGCTCGATTTCATCGTGACCGAGCTCCTGAGCCCCGCCTTTGATGACAGCTCTGGCGTAGTCGGGCGTCTGAAGCAGGCCAGGTATGGCCACGGACTCAAAGTTGTGTATCGAGGCGGCTGCGGCTTCGAGCCCGATGTAGACCTCGTATGGGTTCGGCAGCACATCACGGAAGGAGTGCCACCAGCCGGGCTGTCGAGCTTCGCGGGCGAGTTGGATGAGGCCGTCGCGCTCGGTGCCTGTGACGCCGTAGAGAGCAAGTAGTTCTCGCACGCTGCGAGGCTGAGGCCGGGAACGGCCGGTCTCGATGCGGAAGATGGTGGAGGGAGACCATTGCAGGCGGCGGGAGGCTTCCTCGCGAGTCAACCCGGCGGCCTCGCGACGACTGGTCAGCTCCACAGCCAGACGGCGGGCCCGCAGAGTTGGGCTCAGGTCATGGACGCCATCGCGGGCCTCGGGCATGTTCGACTCCTCCATAGCTGCATTCGTTCAAATGCACTATTGCAAGTTACTTTCTGCTCGTGCATGATGACAGATAGTTTCCATGGCTGGGTGATTCATCGCCATAGCCACTCGTCTTTGGCATGACCAACCCTCAAAGCAGCGGAGTCCGCCGGGTGCTACGAACACCTGACGGACTCCTTGAACCGGACTCTGGAGGTCCGATCCCATGGTCAACTTTACAAGAGCGGTCCGGCTCGTCCGGATGCGTTTCGACGCCGCCCACCCGCCCGCCCCGCTGGGTTGCCGGTGGTGTGGCCACTCGCCGTACGCGCACGACGACCGGTGCCTTCCCCACAGGCCGCGACACGACTACGACCGGCCGACCCACGCCCAGTTCCGGGCGCGGCTGGCGGAGTGGTGGCGGCTGGGTTTCGCGCGGCGGATGTCCTCGGCTGCGCCGGTAGGTCCGCCGGGGAGGATGTCATCCTTCGATGCCTCCTCGAGGGGAGCGTCTGGCCAGGGCCTTCACTCCCGGTTCGAGGAGACGGCGATCGCCGGATCAACCGGGCCGTCCGGGCGGGGCCGTCCCCCGGAGGGCCCGCTTCCCGCGAGATATCGCGAGCCGTACCCTCACGAACGCCATGTCCGGAGGGCCGCGTGAAGGGGCGGCACCGAAGGGGATCGCCCGCCGTCCAGGTGGCTCGCCGGGAGTGGGATCGCGATCAGCGGTCGCAGGCCGCCCGGATCGATCAGGCCGAGGCGGGCTGGACGGTGATGTACGGCGTGGGCGGGCGCCGGTTCTACGCCATCGCCACCACGCATGTTCCGGAGCCGCAGGTCGTGGAGGCCCGTACCGCCGAGGAGTTGCACGAGCTGATCCGCGAGACCGGGCCGGCGATGCCGCCGCCCGCCGTACTTCACCGCCACGGACGAGGAGCCCCGATGATCGCAAGCACCCCGGACGGCCTCCGGACCGTGGGCTGGGAGCTCCCCTGCGATCCGGCGATCACCCATGAGGCCCGCAGGATGGTGCGCGAGACCTTCACCACATGGAGGCTGCCGTCCGATCTCGTCGACGACGCGGTGCTGGTCGTCAGCGAGCTGGTGACGAACGCGGCGGTGTACGGCGGGCCGCCGGTCCGGCTGTCGCTGTGGGCCATGCCCGAGGGGGTCTGCGTGCGGGTCACCGACCACGGTCTCGGACGGCCCCACCGGCTCGACCTCGGTCAGGACGCGACCTCCGGCCGAGGACTCGCGATCGTCGAGGCGCTCGCCGACCAGTGGGGCGTCATCCCCGTCCGCGACAGGGTCGGCAAGACGGTGTGGGCCGCATGGCGGCTTCCCTGCGGCCGATCCGACGTGCCCCGCACGGCCGAGTGCGCGGACCCGCTCCCACGCTCCCGCCTCCGCGTCTGATCCCGCCCGCCAACCGTTCCCGCCACCGGGTGAGCGGCCACAGGTGTTTCCACGGGACGCGTGTGGCCGCTCACCCGTAGTGGAAGCCGGATTTCGGGTGCATCAGGAAGGGGTCAGGCCGCTCATGGCCGAGGCGCTCGGGACCGGGGTGCCCGGGATCATGAGAGCACCGCCAGGGGGTTGGCCACCGGCACGTATCCGGCCGCGCGGTCGGCCGAGCGCGACCACCGGACCGAGAGGTTGGCCTTGGCGGGCAGCGGTGCCCCGGCCAGCAGGTCCGACAGCGGCTGCGGCCATCCCATCGAGCCGGCGTACCCGGCCAGCACCTCTCTCGCCGCCGCCCACAGCTCCCGCATCGGCCCGGGTCCGGCGAGGGAGGCCGCGATCTCGGCGAGATGGTTGACCATCAGGCAGTAGACCACCCGGTCCCAGCCGCCGGCCGGATCGTAGGTGAGGGCCTCGGCGACCCGCTCCGGCACGCCGGACAGGTCGTGGCGGCCGGCCACGAGCTTGGTGCCCTCCATGTCGCGGAAGATCGCCTCCACCGGCAGCCCGGTCGCGTCCACGCCGACCAGGACGTTCTGCAGGTGGGGTTCCAGCACCACGCCGTGGGTCAGGTAGGCGTCGAGCACCGGGAGCGCCACGTGTTCCACGTAGGCCCGCCACCAGCGCAGCGGCTCGGCCGGCAGGTCGCCGGGTACGGCCAGCGCGCCGCTCAGCAAAGGGGTCACCCCCGGGTGGCAGACCGACCACGGGCTCGCACGGACGATCACACCCAGTCCCTCCAGGAGCCGGGTGCCCAGATCGGCGGAGCGGTAGCCGGGTTCGGGCAGCCACCGGGTGCCGGGGAACCTGGCCGTCAGCGCCTCGAACACCGGTCCCAGGCGCCGGGTCAGCTCGACCGCACCCGCCAGCTCGTACCAGGAGTTCTTCCTGACGCAGTTGGTGATCCGCACATCCAGGCTGAACTTCAGGCACCGGTCGATCCCGGGTTCGTAGACCGTACGGACCGACGAGGTGGGGACCGCCATCCGGGCGCCGTGTCCCAGGTCGATCAGCCGCCCGTCGGCCAGCGGCACGGCCAGCTCCGCCGCGAGCAGGTCGAGCTGCCACGGGTGCGCGGGGAGCAGTGTGTAACCGCGCGGCGCGGTGCCGAGCCGGTCGAGCGGCCCGGTGTCGCCCGCCCCGGCCAGCACGTCGTCGCGGACCCCGAGCAGCCGGAGCGGGAAGCTCGTGTGCGCCTCGGGCGCGTAGCGCAGCCAGCCGGCGCCGTCGCGCGCCTTGGGGCTGGGGTGGAACGGATGCCCGAAGACCAGTCCCTGCTCGGAGGCCAGCCAGGGGTCGGCCGGCGGCGGGGTGTCCTGCCGGGCCGAGAGCAGGGCCTCGATGGCGTCCCGGCTTGCGCCGACCTGTGCCGCGAACTCCCCGTTGACCTCGCCGGACCCGGACCCGGACCCCGACCTAGGCCCCGACACCGACACCGACACCGACCCCGACACCGACACCGACCCGGACCCGGACATGTCACGGCCGGCGCCACCGAGCTCGGCCTCCACCAGCCGGACGAGCCGGTCGGCGGAGAGGGGCTGCCAGGAACCGTGTTCCAGCCATTCGGGCGTGCCCGCGAACCGCAGCGCGAGCCCGCCGTATGTCCTGGCCCGCAGCAGGGTGTCCGCGACGCGCAACAGCACGTACGGCTCGGCGTGCCAGACCTGCCCGCGCGGGCCTGCCACCTCCCTGACGCAGCAGCGCAGCAGCGCCGCCAGCGACGCCTCCTCGGCGACGGCGGCTGGAGAAGATTCGATGGCGAGACCGGTCAACGGGGCGTCCTTCGCATGGTCACGGCCGGGATGGTCGTGGGAGGCCGGCACAGGTAGTTGGGACCGCTGGTGCCGTAGAACTTGTTCACATCACGCGCCCCGGTGCGTGCCTTGTCCACCAGGGTCCCGGAAGTGATCATTGATTTGCCGACCAGCCTGGCGGCGTCGAGGGTCCTGGCCCGCAGCAGCCTGGCCATCGGGTCGTCCCCGTACTCGGCGAGCGCCTCGGCGAGCGCGTCGCGGACCAGCCGGGAGGCCTGCGGCGACGGCAGCACGCCGAAGACCACCGCCGCGGCGGCCAGATGCAGGGTGATGGTCACGAACACGTCGGCGAGCGCGTGCGGGTCGTCGGTGAACATCCGCTCGTCGGCGAAGTCCGGCACGGGCAGCCCGGCGGCGCGCAACCGGGAGGGCGAGGTCAGCAGTCCGTCGTTGTCCTTGGTCAGCAGCCGGGTGGGACCGTTCCCCAGCACCAGCGCGAGGTTCTGCTGGTGGGCCTCCAGCGCCGTGCCGTAGCGGATGAAGAGCCGCACGTGGAGACCGAACAGCAGCCGCAGGTACTCGGTGAGCAGCCGCGTCACGTCCCCGCCGTACCATCTCCCGGCGATCTCCTCCACGACCTGCCCGCCACCCGGCAGCGGGGCGGGCAGCGCGGCCACCGGCACGATCTCGCCCGCCGGGAGGCGGCGGACGAGCCAGCCCAGATACTCGTGGCCGGCGTGGCCGTAGGTCTGCTCGTCGGCGATGAGCACCCCGGGGACGGGGATCCCGCGCAGCAGGCGCTCGGCCCGCGCCCCGTCGGCCAGCGTGTCCGGCTTGATCGACCGCCGGTTGCGCAGCCCGAGCGTGCTGGTGGCCAGCGGCAGCTTCAGGTGCGTGTCCCGGTCGAGGACGACCGTGCGCATCGAGAGCGTGGGCCTGGCCTCCAGGTACGGCTCCGGCCCCAGCACCACCCACGGGATCTTCCCGACCTCCGCGACCGTCAGCGGATGCACCGGGAACAGCACGTGCGTCCCGGCGAGCTCCCGGGGCAGCCCGGCCGAGGGGAACTCCGGCGCGTACGGCAGGGCCGCCCCGGTCACCCGCTCCCGGGGCACCGCCGCCCAGCGCAGTTCGAAGGCGGGCGCGAACTCCGGCGCGTGGGCGGTCAGTTCCTCGTCCGAAAGGCCGGCCCGGCAGCGGGCCGTCGGATAGACCGGATGGTCGGCGAAGGCGGCCAGCGTCTCGTATCGCACGGCGCCGAGCAGCATGCGGGACCGCGCGGCGACCGTGCCGTCCTGATCGGACCGGTTCGTCGCGCCGTCCTGACCTGGACGGGAGAGCGCGGCGCCACCCGGGCGGGCGGACGCGGCACGGGCCAGCCGGGCGAGTGTCCCGTCACGGTGGGCGTCGTGGAGATCCAGGGCGCGGAGCGCCTCGTGGCACTCGCGGGTGAACGCCTCGACTCCGGCGGCGTCGGCCGGGGCGGATATCTCCCGCAGGGTGCGCAGGACCTCGGTGAGGCGGAGCGCCTCCTCCGGGGCCACCACGAAATCCTGGAACAGCGAGCCCGGCGTCAGCCGTACCCGGCGGCCGCCGGGCAGCAGCAGCGCGACACCGTCCTTGCTCCGGGTCACCCGTGCGGCCAGGCCGCCGTAGTCCTCGCGCAGCAGCGCGTTCAACACCCGCGCGGCCAGGTACGGTTCCTGCCCGCCGGTCATGAGATCTCCCAGGGGTGCCGGGCGGTGAAGCCGGCCACGGCCGCGTCGACGCCCGCCCGGTCGGGGCCGATCGCGCGGACGATGCCCAGATAGTCGCGGTTGGTGTGGCTCAGGGCGATTCGGTCGCCTACCGCACGCAACGGCCGGTGCCAGAGCCGGACCCGGTCGCCGGCGGCCGGTACGACCGTGCCCGGAGAGGCCGTCACGGTGCCGGGCCGGTCCGCCACCAGGCTCAGCACGATCCCGTGGCCGCTCGACCGGCCTGGTCCCGGCTCCGCGGAGACAGCGACTCCGGGGTCGTGTCCCGCCTCCGGAGGGATGTCGCGCTCCTCCCGGTCCCGGCCGGGCGGCCCGGGTGCCCGGTGGGAGCCGCCCTCGTCCAGCGCGGGCAGTGCGGCTCCCAGGTGGACACCGAGGATGTGCTCGAACAGCGGGACTCCCAGCAGGTCGCCGAGCAGGAAGTCGCAGTGGTCGCCGATCACCCGGTAGTTGACCTCGATGATCCGTGGTCCCGCGGGAGTCATCACATACTCCGTGTGGCAGGCCCCGAAGCCCACCCCCAGTGCGTCCAGCGCCCGCAGCACGTGCTCGCGCGCGGGCGGGGGCGCCCAGTCGAGCCGCTCCTCCACGAAGTACGGCAGCGGCCCCAGGGTCGTCCGGAAGCCGCCGATCACCCGGACGTCCTCCCCGTCGCCGAGGGTCTCCAGCGTGTGCAGGGGGCCGTCGAGATACTCCTCCACGACCAGTGTCTCGTCCGGCCGTCTGCTCCGGACGTCCCGCACGGCCGCCGCGAGTTCGCCGGCGTCGCGTACCAGGACGACGTCCTCGCTGGCCACGCCTTCGCGGGGCTTGACGACCGCGGGGAACGGCGGGTCCGGCGGCATGGGGTCACCCGGTGCCAGCCGTACGGAACGGACGGTCTCGACTCCGGCCGCCGCCAGCCGCCGCCGGGTGAGCGCCTTGTTCTTCGCGGAGACGCAGGCTCTCCAGTCCTTGCCGGGCAGGCCGAAATAGGCGGCGGCGAGAGCGGTCTCCGCCTGGATGTGGTCGGAGTTGGAGAAAACCGCGTCCGGCGGATGGTGGTGCGCAATGATGTCGATCACTGCCCGCGCGTCGCGGACGTCGCAGTGGAGCACCTCGGCCCCCGTGGCCACGTGGCGCTCCGGCTGGTCGGTCAGGATCGTGACGTCGCAGCCCAGCGCGTGTGCCGCCGGGAGGAAACCGTCCGTGACCGAGTCGGTCGGCCGGAGCGCGGTGAGGTACAGCCGCAATGCAGGGACCCCCGATATCAGGTAAGCCTAACCTAACCTTGAGCATCCTAGCCTGACGGAGATCGCCGCGACGGTGTCATCGCGTATTGGAGTCCCGGTGGCGACACCAGGCCCTACCCGTGGGCTGGACCCATGGCGAGTGCTCCGGCCGGCCGGTGAGACCGGTCGATCCCGCTCTCCTGGGTGGCCTGGGTCATCGCCGGATTCCGCGATGACCTCCCGGAGCATCCTTTGTGGGACGGCCTCCAGGCGAACCCGAACTCTGCAAAGAAGCGGATCGACCCCGGTCGTAGCCGGTCCAGCAGGATTTTCGAAGAATTTCGCCGCCGGATGTCGAGGGCCCGGCGCCGACTCCGACTCTCAGGTGACAACGTGCCCGAGGGCGCGAGAGATCCGCAAAGACAGGACATCATCATGGGCAAGCTCATCCACTTCGTGCACCAGTCCCTCGACGGTTTCATCGAGGGCCCCAACGGCGAGTTCGACTGGCCGCGGATGGGCCCGGAACTGTCCGCCTACTCGCAGGAGCTGAGCTCCGGCGACAAGGTGTTCCTCTACGGGCGGGTGGTCTGGGACATGATGTCGGCCTACTGGCCCAAGGCCGAGGAGCACTCCGAGCACGAGCACGACCTGGCCTTCGCCCCGATCTGGCGCGCGGCGCCGAAGGTCGTGGTCTCGCGGACGCTGGAGAAGGCCGCCTGGAACACCCGCGTGATCAGCGAGAACGCCGTCGGGGAACTGACCGCGCTCAAGGAGTCCGGCGCCACCCTGCTGCTGTTCGGCGGGTCGGCGCTGGCCTCCCACCTCACCCGGCACGGCGTGATCGACGAGTACCAGATCTTCGTCCACCCGGTGATCCTGGGCGGCGGCAAGCCGGTCTTCCAGCAGGACCATCGGACCGGCCTCGAACTCACCGAAACGCGGACGTTCGACTCCGAGGTCGTCCTGCTCCGCCACCGGCGCACCGCCGCGCAGAGCTGACCTTGGTGTGCCAACCCGGGAAACGCCCCCCGGAGCCCCTGACCGGCCGGACGGCCCGCAGCTTCGCCGCAGGCCGGCTGTTCAGTTTCCCTGGGCGGCGAGCCGGGCCGCGCGGGTGGTCAGGTGGCGCCGTTCCGGTGCGCTGACGGCGCGTCGGGCGGCGTCGCGGTAGGCGTCCAGTGCCGCCTCGCGTCTCCCGAGCAGTTCCAGGAAGTGGGCGCGGGTGGCGAGCAGGCGGTGGTGGCGTGCCATTCGCCTGTCGGACTCCAGGGCGGTCACCACGTCCAGCCCCGCGGCGGGACCGTCCACCATGGCGACGGCGACGGCCCGGTTGAGGGTGACCATCGGGCCCGGCTCGACCTGTTCCAGCAGGGTGTACAGAGTGAGGATCTGCGGCCAGTCGGTGGCGTCGACATGCTCGGCCTCGTCGTGCACGGCGGCGATGGCCGCCTGGAGCTGATAAGGGCCGACCCGTCCCAGCGGCAGGGTCCGGCTGATCAGGTCGACCCCCTCCGCGATGAGTCGGCGGTCCCAGCGCCCTCGGTCCTGCTCGGCCAGCGGCACCAGATCGCCGTCGGACCCCGTCCGCGCGGGACGGCGCGCGTCGGTGAGCAGCATCAGCGCCAGCAGCCCCGCGGCCTCGGCGTCGTCGGGCAGCGCGCGGCGCAGCATCCGGGTAAGCCGGATCGCCTCGCCCGACAGTGCCGGCGCGGTCAGCTCGGCGCCGTCGGTCCTGGTGTAACCCTCATTGAAGATCAGATACAGCACGTGCAGCACCGCGCTCAGCCGTTCGGCGCGGTCGGCGGGTTCCGGCATGCCGAGCGGTGTGCCGGAGGACTTGATGGTCTGCTTGGCCCGGCTGATGCGCTGGGCCATGGTCGCCTCCGGTACCAGGAATGCCACCGCGATCTGGGCGGTGGTCAGGCCGCCGACCGCGCGCAGCGTCAGCGCGACGCGGCTGGGGGCCGACAGCGCCGGATGGCAGCACAGGAACAGCAGCGCGAGCGAGTCGTCCCGGTCGGTGCTCTGATCGGTGGCGCCGCTCCGCAGCGCGGCCTGCGGAGCGGCCAGGGCGATGCGCTCCTCGCGGCGCCTGCGCGCCTGCTCGCCGCGCACCTGGTCCACCAGCTTGCGGGACGCGACGGTGATCAGCCAGCCCCGCGGATTCTCCGGCGTACCCTCCACCGGCCACTGCAGCGCGGCGGCCAGCAGCGCCTCCTGGACGGCGTCCTCGCACGCGTCGAAGACGCCATGCCGGCGCACGAGCACACCGAGGACCTGCGGCGCCAGCTCGCGCAGCAGGTTCTCGGCGTCACGATCGACGCTCACATCCGCTCCTGCGGACCCGTGGCATCGCTCACATGTCCACCGCGGACTCGTGCAGAACCGGCCACAGCTCGACCGGCTCCACATCGGCGAAGGGCATGTCCGCCGCGATCTGCTGAGCGCGCTCCAGGCTCTCGCAGTCGAGCAGGTAGAAGCTGGCGATGTACTCCTTGGTCTCCAGGTACGGTCCGTCGGTCACCGCCACGGCGCCGTCCTTGCGGCGCACGAGCTGGGCGTTGACCGCGTCCGCGAGCCCGTAGGCGCCCACGAGCTCGCCGGTCTCCCGGTACCTGCGGTTGAACGCGTCCTGCTTGGCCACGGCCTCCGTCCACTCCTCAGCGGGGAAGGAGTCCCACTTGGCCTGGTTCCCGTAGATCATCGCGACGTACTTCATGCTCGGCCGTCCTCCCGCTCTCGCGCGCCGTCCCGCTTCGGTCGGAGCCGCGAACGGGGCTCTGACCTCTGAAAACGACACGAATCTAACCAGATCAGCGCCCGGATCAGCAAAGTAGCAGCCGTCGACATAAGCCCATGCGCGTCATCGGCCGCACTGGCCGCCCTGCTGCTCTACCTGCGCGACCGGACCGGGCGGGTATCCCACAACTCCTTCCACCGGACCGAGGGCGCCCGGTCGTGACGATGCTGCGCCATCGTGATGCGCAGTACGCGCGGGACGCCGTGTCCGGCGGTGTCCCGGCGAGATGGCGATACCCGGAAAGCGGCTCTGTTCTGCGGCGTAGGATGTCCAGTCGGTCTGGGAAGCGGGGACAGCGTGGATATCACTGCACAAGAGGGACTACTGGGACCGCTGCTGCTCGCACGCAGCGCGATCGACCGTTCGGCGATGCTCCGCAACGATGCCGAGTGGCTCAAGCGGGCATGGGCCGACGGTGCGAGCAGGGTCGTGGTGGTCGACGACGGGCAGGCACTGGTCCGCCGGAACGGCGAGCAGACCGCGCTGGTCCTGCTCCCCACGGCCGAGGCGCCCGAGGGTGAGCGCTACCTGCTCGGCGTGGACACCGAGGGCGTCGTCTACTTCGCCGTGTCGGCGCCGCTGGCGGGCGTCTCCCACGGAGACGCGTTCAACCGGCTCGTCGCCCCGCTCGCCCCCTCGGAGCTGCAGGACGGCCGGCCCGTCGCCGCCGGGCTCCGCCAGGTCGGCCCGCTGCTGGACGACCTGGACGCCGGGCTGCTGGTCTACGCGGTCGCCCTGGAGGCGTGGCACTCCACCCACGAGTTCTGCCCGCGTTGCGGGAGCCGCACCGAGGTGCGGGCCGGTGGGCACGTACGGGTCTGCCCCAAGGACGGCAGCCAGCACTTCCCCCGGGTCGACCCCGCGGTGATCATGATGATTCACGACGACGAGGACCGGTGCCTGCTGGCCCGCGGCCCGCAGTGGCCCGAGGGGCGGCTGTCGGTGCTCGCCGGGTTCGTCGAGCCGGGCGAGTCGCTGGAGCACGCCGTGGCCCGCGAGGTGATGGAGGAGGTCGGCGTGCACATCGCCGACCCCCGTTATCTGGGCAGTCAGCCCTGGCCGTTCCCGCGCAGCCTGATGCTCGGCTTCTTCGCGCGGGCCACCACGACGGAGTTCGTCCTCGACCCCGAGGAGATCGCCGAGGCGCACTGGTTCAGCCGCGCCGAGCTGCTGGCCGCGCTGGAGAGCGGTGCGGTGCGCCTGCCCTCCGAGGTCTCGATCGCCCGCAGGCTGATCGAGACCTGGTACGGCGGGCCGCTGGTGGGAGACTGGTGATCAGACGCCCAGACGGGCCTTGACCTCGATCACCGAGGGATTGGTCACGGCCGTCCCGTCCTCGAACAGCACGGTCGGTACGGCCTGGTTGCCGTTGTTCACGCTCATGACGAACTGCGCGGCCTCGGGATCCCGCTCGATGTCGATCTCCCGGTAGGTGATGCCCTCCCGGGTGAGCTGGGACTTCAGCCGCTTGCAGGGGCCGCACCAGGTGGTGGTGTAAACAGTCAGCGCCATTTCGTGGAAATCCCCTCAGATGATGTTCGGCGCTCATGGCAACAAAGTGAGAGCCGTTCATCTTCCCGCCGGTCAGCGGAGCCTGGCGGCTATCCAGGCGTGCACCGTCTCGGCCACGCCGGGCAGCCGGTACATCGGCGAGCTGTGCTCGGTCCCCGGCTCGGTCCGCACCGTCATGTTCACGCCGGCCTTGGCCAGGCGCTCCTGGAGCCGGTTGCTGTGCTCGACCGACACGAACTCGTCCTCGGAGTGGAAGGTCAGGACGGGGGCGTCACCGCGGCTCGCGTGCAGCGGCACTTCCATGCTGTTCCAGATTTTGGGGCACTTGACGGGCTCGCAGCCCCCAGCGAGGAGGATGGCCGACTCACGCAGCTTGCGGCTGTTCACGTCGAGGGTGTCGGCCCCCTCGTTGTAGGCCGTGATCGGTGAGATCACCGGAGAGATGCCGACCACGCCGCGCAGACCGGGCAGACCGCTCCCGTAGGTGCCGACGGCGGTGGACAGGTGACCTCCGGCGGAGAAGCCGACGACCACGTAGTTGTCCGGGTCGAAGGCCCACAGGGGGGCGTGCCTGCGCGCCGTCGCGATGGCGTCGAGGGTGTCGGTGCGCTGGGCGGGCCAGGCCGCGTCTCCGGAGAGGCGGTAGTTGATGTTGAAGACCGTGTAGCCCTGCTCGACGTAGCTCCGGGTCACCGCGGTCATCTGCTTCTTGTCCCCGGACGACCACCAGCCGCCGTGGATCAGGAACACGCCCGGTCGCACGCGGCCGTCGCCCTGGTACCAGACGTCCATCCGCTGCCGGATGTGCGGCCCGTAGGCGACGGTGTCGACGGAGACGCTCTGGAGCAGCGGGTCGGTCGCCGCCGCCGTCTCCGTCGGTGTCGGGGTGGGAGCGGGGGTGGGGACGGGAGTGGGGGTGGGCGTCGGATCGCCCTTCCTCCCGCTGCCGGCCGCCCCGGCCTTCGCGGTGTACGTGGCCTTCCCGGCCGCCCCGGTAGCCGACTGAGAGGGTACGGAGGCCGCGTCCGCCGCCGAGGACGCATGTACCGCGGTGGGGCCGATCATCAACGCCGCCAGGGCGAGCGCACCCACGGTTACCGCAGTTCGCACGAGTATCTTCCTTCTCCCAAGCCACAGTTCGCCCCCATTGTGGGGTAAACCGGCTCATTTATGCATCTCGTTCTGCATCTTGGCGAAACTGCGGGGTATGTCAGGCCGTTTGCGCATTTCGACGGACCACATAGGTTGACGGCGGCACGGCGGCAGAATGAGCGATGCCTGGCCACCGGCTGGGAGGATGTCTCATCCGACCCGTTGACAGCGCGAAGGAGTCTCCATGGAGCCCGACGACGTCCTGGTGGGGCTGGATCCCGAACAGCGCGAGGTGGCGCAGGCCCTCCACGGTCCGGTCTGCGTGCTCGCGGGGGCCGGCACCGGCAAGACGCGGGCGATCACCCATCGCATCGCGCACGCCGTACGCAGCGGGGTGGCCGACCCCCAGAGCGTGCTGGCCGTGACGTTCACCACACGCGCGGCGGGGGAGCTCAGGCAGCGGCTGCGGGAGCTCGGCACGCCGGGAGTGCAGGCACGCACCTTCCACGCCGCCGCGCTGCGCCAGCTCACCTATTTCTGGCCGCGTGTCATCGGCGGCGACCCGCCCAAGGTGATCGAGTCGAAGCTCCCCCTGCTGATCGACGCCTGCCGCGTCATCCGCAGGAACGCGGACCGGTCCGAGCTGCGCGACATCGCCTCCGAGATCGAGTGGGCCAAGGCCACCCAGGTCGGTCCCGAGGACTACGCCGAGGCCGCGGCGAAGGCCGGGCGGATCCCGCCGGTCCCCGCCGAAGAGGTGTTCCGCCTCTACGACGCCTACGAGACGCTCCGGCGCGACCGGCATCTGGTCGACTTCGAGACCATCCTCGAACTCACCGCCGCCGTGATGACCGAGCACCGGGAGGTGGCCTCCCAGATCCGCCAGCAGTACCGCTACTTCGTCGTGGACGAGTATCAGGACGTCAACCCGCTGCAGAAGCTGCTGCTCGACACCTGGCTCGGCGGGCGCGACGATCTCTGCGTGGTCGGCGACCCGAACCAGACGATCTACTCCTTCACCGGAGCCACTCCCCACTACCTGACAGGCTTCTCCGTCGAGCATCCCGGCGCCGCCGTGATCAAGCTGGTCCGCGACTACCGGTCCACCCCCCAGGTCGTCTCCCTGGCCAACCGGGTCCTCGACGCGGCCCGGACCCCGCACAGGCTCGCGCTGATCGCCCAGCGTCCTGACGGCCCCGAACCCGTCTTCGCCGAGTACGACGACGAGTCGGCCGAGGCGGAAGGGGTGGCCCGCGCGGTGAAGAAGCTCGCGGACGGAGGCGTGCCGACCCGCGAGATCGCCGTGCTGTTCCGGGTCAACGCCCAGTCCGAGGCCTACGAGCAGGCCTTCGCCCAGCTGGGCATCCCCTACCTGCTGCGCGGCGCCGACCGTTTCTTCGAGCGCCCCGAGGTCCGTCAGGCCGTCGTGCTGCTGCGCGGTGCCGCCCGTTCGGCGGCCGACGACGACGAGCTGGCCCCGACCGTCCACCACATCCTCGCCGGGATCGGCCTGACCCCCCAGGCGCCCGGAGGCGGCAAGGCCCGTGAGAAGTGGGAGTCGCTGAAGGCCCTGGCCGACCTCGCCGAGGACCTCGCCACCAAGGGCGGGGACCTGCGCGCCTTCGTGACAGAGCTGGAGCGCCGGGCCAGCGAGCAGCAGGCGCCGCCGGTCGAGGGTGTGACATTGGCCTCACTGCACGCCGCCAAGGGCCTGGAGTGGGACGCGGTCTTCCTGGTCGGCGTGACCGACGGCATGCTGCCGATCATCTATGCCGAGACGCCCGGCCAGATCGAGGAGGAGCGCCGCCTTCTCTACGTCGGCATCACCCGGGCCCGTGCCCACCTGGCGCTGTCGTGGGCGCTGGCGCGCTCACCGGGAGGGCGCCGCTCCAGGAAGCCCTCCCGCTTCCTCGACGGCCTCACGGGCCGTCTGGCCGCGCCGCGCCGCGCCGCGGTGCCCGCCGCCAAGGACCGCCGTACGCTCGCCGCACCGGTGAACTGCCGGATCTGCGCCAAGACCCTTGTCGCCGCCGCCGAGCAGAAGCTCGGCAGGTGCACCGGCTGCCCGGCCGACTACGACGAGGCACTGCTGGAGCGCCTGAAAGCGTGGCGCACGAGCGCCGCCAAGGAGGCCAAGGTCCCCACCTATGTGATCTTCACCGATGTCACCCTGCAGGCGATCGCCGAGCGGGCTCCGGTCGCCGAACAGGACCTGCTGGCGATTACCGGGATAGGACGCGTCAAACTGGAGCGGTACGGCGAGGCGGTGTTCGCCCTCTGTCGTGCTGCCGCAGATTAGACGGAGGACGTGTGAACGAGGCGCTCAAGGAGTTGCTGAACCTACTCGACCTGGAACAGATCGAGCTTGACATCTTCCGGGGCCGCAGCCCCGAGGAGCGCATACAGCGGGTGTTCGGCGGCCAGGTGGCCGCCCAGGCACTGGTGGCGGCGGGCCGTACGGTGCCGCCGGAACGTCACGTCCACTCGCTGCATGCCTACTTCATCCGCCCGGGAGACCCGGCGATCCCGATCGTCTACCACGTCGAGCGGGTGCGGGACGGCCGGTCGTTCACCACTCGGCGGATCTCGGCCATCCAGCACGGCAAGGTGATATTCAGCATGTCGGCCTCCTTCCACATCGTGGAGGAAGGCGTCGAGCACCAGGCCGCGGTCATCCCCGAGGTGGTCCAGCCGGAGAGCCTGCCCATGCTCCAGGACCGGATCCTGGAGGTCGTGGGGGAGGACTCGCCGTGGCGGGAGTGGCTGAGCAGGCCGCGCCCGGTGGACGCCAGGTATGTGACCCCCCTGACGTGGGAGGCCCACCTCGACCCGGCGCTGCGCGGCTCGAAGACGAACGTCTGGTTCCGCTACGACACCGAACTGCCCGACGACCCGCTGCTGCACGTGGTGCTGGCCGCCTACGCCTCGGACTTCACCCTGGTGGACACCGTGCTGCTGACCCACGGCCTCGCCTGGGGCGCTTCCAACGTCTCCGGAGCCTCGCTCGACCACGCGATGTGGTTCCACCGTCCCTTCCGGGTGGACGACTGGATGCTGTATGCCCAGGAATCGCCCTGGTCGGGAGCCGCGCGCGGGCTGGCCAGGGGCGAGATGTTCACCCGTTCCGGCGAACTGGCGGTGTCAGTGGTGCAGGAGGCCATGATCCGTGTGAGTTAGATGTAAAACTGCAGGTAGAAAATATGTTGCCCGTCCCTGGGGCCCGGGTTTAGGGTCATGGTCAAGCAAGTCGGACGGTCCTGTCCGACGATCCAAAGATGGAGGTGAGTCCGCTGTGAAGAGCATTCTGATGTCCGCCCAGTTCGGGCTCATCTCCGCGCGCAGCAACGCCCTCCTGCCTTGCGACGGCCGGGCCACCCTCACGGTTGGCGCAGCCGCTCAGCTACAGCAGGAGCAGTCTGCCCGCATCCAGATTCCCGTCGGCCGTGAGGCCGCCCACGCCGCTTTCGCGGCGATGGGCTCCCCGGCCGTGCCGGCACCGGATGCCGGAGGCTACGCACCGACCAAGCACGCCCGAAACGGTGGACTGCGTGGTCCGTACTCCTGGAGGCAACCTCCGGTCATAACCTGACCGAGAGAAAGCCTTCAGGCCGCGGATCCGCAACCAGGATCCGCGGCCTTCTTGTTTGTCCGCGTCATTCCTGACCCCCACCCAGAGGTAACCAAAGATCAATACCTGACACAGAGAGGTGAAGCAGATGGGGGCCCAGACGGTCATGGACCTGATCGACGAAGCCACAATCCCCTGTCGTACCGACCCCGACCTCTGGTTCGCCGAGTCCCCGGAAGACGTGGAGTTCGCCAAGGCGCTCTGCGGGGGCTGCCCGATCCAGCAGGCCTGCCTGGCCCGTGCACTCGAGCGCGAGGAGCCCTGGGGTGTCTGGGGCGGAGAGCTCATCCTTCGGGGAGCCGTCGTACCGCGGAAGCGTCCGCGCGGACGTCCCCGCAAGACCCCGCTCGCCGCCTGATCAACCACAATCCGAATGTTTTCGAAAGGACCACTTCCAATGACCCACATCGGCACCCGGAGCCTGGACATGTCATCTATGCAAGAAGAATTGGTTCGCGACCGAATACAGACGCTCCACCGTGAGGCGGAGGAGCAGCGTCTGGCCACGGACGTCCTGCGTCTGCGGCGCGCCCGCCGCGACGCGGAGCGCGCGTCCACCCGGCTCCGGCATGCGCTCCTGCGCTTCGTCTGATCCGACAGGGATCGGCGCGCGGGTCCGGTAAGGACCGGTGCGTAGGAGGAACAGCTCACTGAGGGGTGGCCCGTTCGAACGGGTCACCCCTTCCGGCTGTTCCGGCCGTGTCCGCCGACCGGTGTGTGGTGTGCTCATCGGCTCGGCTCGGCTCGGCTCGGCTCGGCGTTCGACTCGGGTCGGCCGCGTCGGGTGGTGCGGTTGATCGGGGTCGGGTCGGGTCGGCTGCGTTGGATGGTGTGGTCGGCCGGGGCGGCCGCGTCGGGTGGTGCGGTCGGTTCGGTTCGAGTGGGGTCGGGTGGTGCGGCCGATCCGGCGTGGGGCTCAGCTTGCGAGGTCCTCGTCATCCTCGGCGTCATCCTCGGCGAAGCCGGGAACCCAGCGGACCACCTCTTCGCGGAAGCGGGCGGTGGCGCCGAGCTGGCAGAGCACCCCTATGCCCGCCGCGTGCACCCGGTGGATGAGCACGTAGGAGGCCGGCAGGTTGAGCTGGCGCACCACGTTGCCGGGGCGCAGATCGGTGACCTGGGCCGCCTGCCGCTGCAGCCACTCCCGGCTGAAGGTGAACTCCTCCACCGAGGTCGGCTCGACGTAGGGGGCCAGGAAAGCCCGCAGCGCCTCCATGTCGATCTCGATGTGCGGGAGGATGAAACCCTCGTCGCGCAGGCCCTGGACCACGTTCGCCATGTCGCCGTTGTTGAAGATGCGGGTGAGCTGTCCGAAGGCCGGTGGGTAGCCGTCGGGCAGCCGGTTGACGGCACCGAAGTCGAGCACGCAGAGCCGCCCGTCCTCCATGATCCGGAAGTTTCCGGGGTGAGGATCCGCGTGGAGCATGCCCACCCGCGCGGGAGAGGAGAACAGGAACCGGACGAGAAGCAGGCCGGCGCGGTCGCGCTCCTCCTTGGCACCGTCACTGATGATCCGCGAAAGCGGGGTGCCGTCCACCCATTCGGAGACGAGCACCTGCTCGTTGGCGGCGATGACGTCCGGGATCAGGAAGTCCGGGTCGTCCTTGAACTCCAGCGCGAAGGCGTGCTGGGCCTCGGCCTCACGGAGATAGTCGAGCTCCTCGGACACTCGCTGGCGCAGCTCACCCAGCACAGCCTTGATGTCGAGGCCGGGCAGCAGCGCGGAGAAGAGTTTGCCGAGCCTGGCCAACTGGGTGAAGTCGGACAGCAGCGCCTTGCCGGCCCCCGGATACTGAATCTTGACGGCGACCGTCCGGCCGTCATGCCAGACGGCCTTGTGCACCTGACCGATCGACGCGGCGGCGGCGGGCCTGTCCTCGAACGACTGGAAGTTTTCCCGCCAGTCATCCCCCAACTGCTCGACGAGCACCTTGTGCACGGTCGTGGCCGGCAGTGGTGGAGCGGCGTCCTGCAGTTTGGTCAACGTCGCACGGTAGGGGCCGGCGACCTCCGAGGGCAGGGCGGCCTCGAAGATGGAGAGCGCCTGGCCGAGCTTCATGGCTCCGCCCTTGAGCTCTCCCAGGACCTTGAAGATCTGCTCGGCGGTGCGTTGCTGGATTTCCTGGGCGACAATCTCTGCGGGCTTGCCACCGATCCGTTTTCCCAGCCCGAGGGCGGTGCGGCCGGCGAACCCGATTGGAAGGGCCGCCAGTTTGGCGGAGCGCTCAACGGCGCGGCGCGGAAGGTCACTCACCTTTGGTCTGCGGCGTGCCCGCCGTACAGCGCGACGCCGCTCCCTCCCTTCGGAGTGGTGTCTATCAGCGGCAGGTAGCCGACGCGACCATTGTTAGCGAACCCATGTCGTTTCGGAAGCAACGACATTGAGGATGGACACTCCAAGATCGCCTCCTCCATCTCAGATCAGGCAAAATATCTATTGTTCCGTTGGTCACACTTGTCGTGCATCCGTCGACCAGAGCAAGCGCATGACCGGCCGCTGCCGCCGCCACCAGCGATGACATCACCGTCCCGCAGGCGATTTCGCCTGCGGGGAAGCCGCCAAGACGGGCGCTGACGACCGGCCAGCCAGGGTCGCGGTCGCGTCGAATCAAATCTAGACACTGCAGGCAGGTGCTCTGCCCAGGCAGCACCATCGGACCGACCGTTCCGCACCCCTCGAAGGCGGTCACCAGGAGATGCGGGATCTTCCAGGTGATGAGCTCCTCGACCAGCAGGCCGTCCAGCGGCTCCACCGGAGCGAGGATCACCAGCTCGGGCCTGCGGGCGCCGTCGGCGATGTGGGCGGCACGGTCACCGGTCCACGCGTTGACCGAGGGCGCCACGGCCCTGGCCGCCGCCACCGCCCCCTCCTGCCGGCTCTTCCCTACATCCGCCCAGCTCAGTCCACCGGGAACGACATCCCGGGGCCGGGCCGTACCGGGATCGACGACGCACAGCCTGCCGACCCCGGAGGCAGCGAGCAGTGTGACGATCTGCGCGCCCACCCGGCCCGCTCCGTACACCCGAACCTGGGCGTCGCGCCTGCGCTCCAGTGCCGCGAGGCCGCCGTCCGTCGTGCCGGGGGAGAGGGAGAGCACGTCCAGATCCGGTTGGAGCCGGTCCTGCTCGGCCATGGTGAGTCCGCGCAGCGGGCCAGGCGGTGTCCCGGCGTCGTCCACCACACCCCGGCTGACCAGCAGGTCGAGCAGGGCCTTGCCGCGGTCCTCGCCGATCCCGGCGTCGGCCGCGCCGGCCAGCACCCCCGGAAGATGCCGCATGCCGTCCAGCCCTTCGATCCAGTGGCGGACCTCGGGTTCGAGATCGGCCAGCACCACCGCGTGCCGTGGGTGCAGACCGAACTGCAGGGTGCGCTCGTCACGCGTGACCCGGCGCAGGGCGGGCTTCAGACGGGGTCTCATCGGGGCTCCTTCGGACGGGGAGGAAACACGGCCGTCTCTCCTCCGAGGAGGTGCGTCGGCGTGACGTTGAAGGCGGTCAGCGTGTCACGCCCCCGTGCGCTCCCAAGCGGGTTTCCCGCCGCCTGTGGACAACTCTCACACCGCCTGTGGACAACCCGCCGTGCACTATGCCCCCGGTATGAAACCGTGCACTACGCTCCCGGCATGAACGAGCTCGTGGTTGACCGGCGGGACGACGGCGTCGTGCTGCTCACCCTGAACCGCCCGGATCGGCGCAACGCGATGACCGACGGGATGACCGAGCAGTGGCGGCAGACGATGGCCGCTCTGCACGAGGATCGTGGCGTGCGGTGCGTGGTGGTCACCGGGGCCGGGAGCGCGTTCTGCTCCGGCGGGGACCTGTCCTGGCTCGCCGAACGTGGCGCCGAAGGCGTGCCCGGGCTGCGTGACCGGATGCTCGCCTTCTACCGGACCTGGCTGGCGGTCGCCGACCTGGAGGTGCCGACCATCGCCGCGGTCAACGGCGCCGCCGTCGGAGCGGGACTGTGCCTCGCCCTCGCCTGCGACCTGGTCTACGCCGCCGAGGAGGCCAAGCTCCTGGCTCCCTTCACCTCGCTCGGCCTGCATCCCGGAATGGCCGCCACCTATCTGCTGCCCCGCGTCGCCGGAGTGGGGGTGGCCCGGGAGATGCTGCTCACCGGGCGGACGATGCTCGGCGCCGAGGCGGCGACGGCCGGGCTGGTCACCAGGGCCTTCCCTCGCGAGTCCCTGATGACCGAGGTGCTGGAGATCGCGTCCAGGACCGCCGCCAACGCGCCCATCGCCACCCGGCTCACCAAGGTCGCCCTCGCCGGTGGCGGGCACGCCGACCTCGACGCCGCGTTGCGCTGGGAGTCTCTCGCCCAGCCGGTGACCATGACCTCACCCGACATGATCGAAGGACTGTCGGCACAGAGAGAACGGCGGGTCCCGCGATTCGGCAACTCCTGAGACAGCAGATATCCGGGTTATTTCGATAAGCCGCCGCCCATAGCGGATCGGTCTCGCTTAACAATCTACGAACAGGGATTGACCAGCCAGAACGTGTTCTGCCCTCTGGTGTGAATTCGCTATTCTCGGCTACCGTTCATATGTGCCCCCCGAGACAGTCGAGGTCCGTCGAAGTTCTCGTCGCCGGCGGACGGTTTCCGCGTACCGCGACGGCGAGAAAACGATCGTGCTGCTCCCCGCAGGATTGAGCCGCACCGATGAGGAGCAATGGGTGCGGCGGATGCTCGACCGGCTCGCGGCGAAGGAGCAGCGAAGACGCCCCTCCGACGACGATCTGCTGGAGCGGGCCAGTGAGCTGTCGGTGCGTTATCTGGACGGCAGAGCGATGCCGTCCAGCGTGCGGTGGGTGGACAACCAGCAGCATCGCTGGGGCTCGTGCACCCCTGACCACGGCACCATCAGGATCTCCACGAGGCTGCGCGGCATGCCCTCATGGGTGGTCGACTATGTGATCATGCATGAGCTCGTGCACCTGCTGGTGCCCAGCCACGGCCCCCGCTTCTGGGCATTGGTGGAACACTATCCCAAGGCAGAGCGGGCGCGAGGGTTCCTTGAGGGATTCTCCATGGCGGCCCACGGCGACGCGGAGGAATGTTGACGGAAGCACGACTGGTGGCCGTCGTCGTCACGTCCTCGATGGCGGGAGCGACCCCACCGGGAGTCGACGACGCCGCGTTTCTGGCCGCCGTTGCCGAGGACACCTACGAACTCGTCGCCGGCCTCGACTTCGTCACCCCCGTTCTGGTGACGAGCGTGCCGGGAATGGAGGAGATTGTCTGGCCGGGGACCCCGGTCGTCGAGATCCCCGACCTGTCCGGAGCCGCCCTGGTCCGGGCCGCCTTCGCGGCGCTGCCGTACGGCGAGCAGGCGGTCCTGCTGAGCGGCGACGCGCCCGATCTGCCTCCTCTGCTCATCGGCAAGCTCTTCCGGGCTCTCGGCAGAGCGCAGTTGGCCGTCTGTCCGGCCGCCGACGGCGGCGCCGTGGCGATCGCCTCCCACCTGCCCTGTCCCGACTGGGCCCAGGTTGGTTTCGACGACGACGACCCGGTCCGGGCACTGCGCGCCGCGGCGCCCGCCCCCCGGACGGTCGCCACCGGCCCCGGCTGGCACCGCCTGCGCACGCCGGGCGACATCGCCAGGCTGGATCCCGGTCTCGAAGGCTGGGACAGCACACGGGCGCTGCTCTCGAACTGAACCGCCGAACCGCTGAACCGCTGAACCGGGGGGCGGCGTCAGGCTCCGGGCAGCCGCAGGTCGGCGAAGACGCCCCGGTGATCGGTGCCGGGGACGGTGTGGACGCTGACCCCGGCGACCTTCACCCGCTGGTCCACCACCACGTGGTCGATGGTGATGAGCGGCGGAACGCGCTTGTTGGCGGGCCAGGTGGGCGTGAGTCCCTGACCGGCCTGCTCGGCCGAGTCCACGTATCCCCGGCTGAGGAAGCGGCGCATCGCGGCATGGTCGAGGCTGGCGTTGTAGTCACCGGCGAGGATGCGGATCCTTCCGGGCACCGCCGGGGGAAAGGCCTCCAGCGCCGCCGTCCACTCGCGAACCTGATCGCCCAGCGGCGGGTAGGGGTGCACATCGACGAACTCGATGGGTTTGACGCCGGGAAGGTTGATCAGGGCGGCAGGCATGTTGTGCCCGATCGGTTGGAACAGGTTCTCCAGCGGGGTCAGCGGATACTTGGCGTACAGGCCGCTGCCGCGCGCACTCCACTCCGCGGCCAGCAGCCGGTGCGGCATCAGCTCCCCGAGCCCGGCCGCGTCCAGCTTCTCCACCAGCCCCGGAGTCAGCTCCTGGGTGCTCAGCACATCCGGCTTCAGTCGCCTGACCAGTTCCATCACGGCCTCGGGGTCGGCCCGGCCGAAGAACGCGTTGAGGGTCAGCACCCGCAGCGGCGTCCCGGAGGCGGCCTCCGCGGAGCCGAAGGCCCGTGGAAGGACGCTGAAGCCGAGTGCCGCGGTGGTGACCAGCGCGACCCCCGTGGCAACGCGGTTGCGGGTCAGCGCGGCCAGGAGCACGGGGATGAGCGAGGCCGCCGCCACGTACGGCGTGCCGGTCATGAGCTGGGTGGCCAGCGACCCCCGCTCCAGCCCGCCCACCCTGGCCACGGCCCAGGCGGCGAACGGGGTGACCACCGCCCAGAGAAGAGCTCTGGAGACCCGCGGGAACCGCGGTCGTCGCCGTGGCGGCGTTACGACCGCACCGCCCACTCCCGTGTCGGCTGTGATGTCCAGGCCCACGTTTCCCCGCTCAGCTCGTCGCACCGGTGAACGGGACGATATCCAGCGGGAGATGTGACGAGCATAAACAGTCCGGTCACAGAGAGTGCATGAGGTCCCGTGCGCGACGTGCCAGACGGCGGGTCGCCTCGTCGGAGAGCTCGGGGATCTCCTCCACCGGGAACCATCTCAGGTCGAGCGACTCGTCACTGATCACGGCCTCGACGCCGGCCGGAGCGACGGCCCCGTACTCCACGTCCAGATGATGACTGTACGGCGGGTGACACCACACCCGATGGCGGTCCAGGGCGAGCGGACCGGGCAGCAGCCGCAGACCGGAGATGCCGGACTCCTCGGTGGCCTCCCGCAGCGCCACAGCATGGAGCGAGACGTCATCGGGCTCGCAGTGTCCTCCCATGGGCAGCCACATCCCGGCCTTGGGGTGCAGCGTGAGCAGCACCCGCTCGCCGTCGTGGGAGAGCACCGCGGTCGTGGCCGTCAGATGACCCGGTACGCAGGCACGCCACATCGCGTCCTCATGGGTCTCCACATGCCTCAGGAACTCCTTGCGCAGGAGCTCCTCCTGCGCCGTCGGCGCGTCCCAGGCGGCGAGCACACTCTGTGCGTGCGCGCGCAGGCTCACGCGGAGTCGTTCCTGTCGTCCTTGCCGTCGCCGTCGTCCTTGCCGGCATCCTCGCCGTCATCCTCGGCAGAGGACTCCCGCAGGGACGCCTCCAGGCCGGACAGGTCGAACTGGGGCTCCCCCCGGACGAAGCCGTCGGGGTCGTCGAGGTCGTCGGCGGTCGGCATCAGGTCGGGGTGGCCCCAGACCGCGTCCCGGCCGTCGATCCCGCGGTCGGCCTCCAGCGCCTGCCACAGCGCCGCCGCCTCACGCAGGCGGCGAGGACGCAGTTCGAGTCCGACGAGCGTGGCGAAGGTCTGCTCGGCGGGGCCGCCGGTCGCCCTGCGGCGCCGTACCGTCTCCGCCAGCGCGGTGGCAGAGGGCAGCTTGCCCTCGGCGGCGCCGTCCACGACCGTGCCGACCCAGCCCTCGACCAGCGCGAGCATGGTCTCCAGCCTGCTCAGAGCGGCTTTCTGCCGGTCGGTCTCCTCGGGCTTGAGGAGGTTGCCGCCGCTCAGCGCCTGCTGGAGCTGTTCGGGATTGTTGATGTCCAGCCCGCGCAGCTGCTCCTCCAGGGCGGACACGTCCACCGTGATGCCCCGGGCATACTCCTCCACGGCGCCGAGCAGGTGCGCGCGCAGCCACGGCACGTGCTGGAACAGCCGGTGGTGAGCCGCCTCGCGGAGGGCGAGATAGAGCCGGATCTCCTCGCCGGGCGTCTCCAGCCCCTGGCTGAACGCGGCGATGCCGCCGGGCAGCAGGGCCGCGTCGTCGGACAGCGGAAGGCCGATGTCGGAGGAACCGATCACCTCACGGGCGAGCGAGCCGATGGCCTGGCCGATCTGCTGGCCGACCATCATGCCGCCCATCTGCTTCATCATGCCCATCAGCGGCCCGGCCATGGCCTGGGCCTCGGTGGGCAGGCCGGCGGCGCCGAGAGTGCCGCTCATGGTCTCGACCATGCGGGCCGCGATCGGGTCGCAGAGCTTCTGCCAGACGGGAACGGTCTTCTCGATCCATTCCGACCGGCTCCACGCCTGCGGGCTGCCCACCCCGCTCGGAAGCGCGGTCGCCTCGTTCAGCCACAGGTCGGCGAGATTGAGGGCGTCCACGATCTGACGCCGCTCGCCTTCCATGACGCTCGGATCACCTTCGGCGGCCACGACGTGCCGCGCGATGTTCTTCGCCATGTCCCAGTTGACGGGACCGGAGCTCGGTGGCGCGGAGAGCATGTCGGCGAACTGGCGCATCGCCGCCGCGATCTGCTCCGGGTCGCCGAACATGGCGAACGGATTTTCGTTGGGGTCGTTTTCCCGACCTGGCAAGTCAGTCACCGCTCTACCTCGTGCAGGATGGAGGAGTCCACATCCGCCACGTTATCCGTCGCATGGCGGGTCAGTGCAAAGTGAGGACCTGGTGCCTACCTCGAAACGCCTCCGGCCCCCGGTCGTCGCCGTCACCGGCGCGGCCTCGGGTATCGGCCGTGCATTCCTCGTGAAAGTCGCCTCGTCTGCGGCTTTCCGCAGAGTCGTGGCCATCGACGATCAGCGCGGCGATGTGCCCGACGTCACTTGGAGGGTTCTCGATGTCCGAGATCCGCTCTTGGCGAACCGGATCTCCGACATCGATGTCCTCGTTCACCTGGGAGGTGACTACACACTCGACGCCGACCCCGCAGAGCGGCGCGCCTACAACCTGCGCGCGGCCCAGACGGTGCTCACCGCCAGTGCCGCCGCCCGGGTCCGCCGCGTCGTGCTGGTCACCAGCGCCATGGTGTACGGCGCGGCGCCCGACAACGCCGTTCCGCTGCCCGAGGACTCTCCGGTGGCCGCCGAACCCGACACCGGAATGGTCGGTGACCACCTTGAGATCGAGGCGCTGGTCCGGCGTTCGCTGCGCAGCCATCCCGGCCTCGAGGTGACCGTGGTCCGCCCCGCCGCCGTGGTCGGCCCCGGCGTGGACAGCGTGATCACCCGTCACTTCGAGTCGCCCAGGCTGCTCAGCGTCAAGAGCTGCAGCCCCCGCTGGCAGTTCTGCCATGTGGACGACCTGGTCTCGGCGTTGGAGATGGCCGCGCTCGGCACCGTCTCCGGGGTGGTGGCCGTCGGGAGCGACGGCTGGCTGGAGCAGGACCAGGTGGAGGAGCTCTCCGGGCTGCGCCGGTTCGAGCTGCCCGCCGGGCTGACCTTCGGCACCGCCCAGCGCCTGCACCGGCTGGGCGTCACCCCGGCCCCGGCCACCGACCTGCACTACGTCGTCTACCCGTGGGTGGTCGACTGCGCCGCGCTGCGCGAGGCCGGATGGAAGCCGTTGTGGAGCAACGAGGCCGCGTTCAAGCAGCTCCTGGAACTGCGCGCGGGCAGGCACACGGTCGTCGGCCGCCGGCTGTCCGGCAAGGAGGCGACGATCACCGCGGCCGGCGCGACCGTCGCGGTCCTCGGCACCGCCGCGATCGTCCGCGTCGCCCGCAAGAAACGACGGGTGTGAGGCTCCGGGGCCGCGCCGTCCCCGGGAGACCGTTCTCCCGGGGAGACAGTACGTGCCGGCGGGACGGACCCGGCCGCGGTCCGACTTCCGGAGCGGTCCCCGCCGGTGCGCGGTGGAGGGCGAAAGGCCCGGTATCCAGGGCTGTACGCTTTCTGGCGTGGACGTCATCCGGTTGCTCGGTATCCGCGACAGCGCACTCTCCGTCGACGAGGTGCTCGACGCCGTCGGCGACCATGCCGCGGGCGGTACGACGATCTTCATCGGCACCGTGCGGGACCAGGACCACGGCAAGCCCGTCACCCGGCTGTCCTACTCGGCCCATCCGGGCGCCGAGAAGGAGCTGCGCCGGGTCGCCGAGAAGATCACCGCGGACTTCCCGGTGACCGCACTGGCCGCCGTGCACCGGGTCGGAGACCTCGAACTCGGTGACATCGCGGTCATCGTGGCGGTCGCCAGTCCTCATCGGGGCGAGGCCTTCGAAGCCTCCCGGCGGCTGATCGACGACCTCAAGAGCGAGGTGCCGATCTGGAAGAACCAGCATTTCGCGGATGGTTCGGCCGAATGGGTCGGGGCTTGCGAGTGAGCTCAGTCGCAAGTCGTACGATTCGGAACATGACGGCGCGTACGTGCATCTCCATGACCGGCCACACGGCATAGGCTGCCCCCATGTCCCGACGAGCGCTGACCCTGATGGTGGCCGGCTTCCTCACGCTCCTGCTCGGCGTCGTCGGCGCCGTGCTGCCCGTGCCGTACGTCGTCCTGAGCCCGGGGCCGACCGAGAACACCATCGGAGACGTCAAGGGCGAGCCGGTGATCAGCATCGAGGGGCGCGAGACCTACCCCACCTCGGGCAAGCTCAGCCTCGTGACCGTGGCCTACCAGGGTGGGCCGGGCAACAGGATCGATCTGTTCAGCGCGCTCAGGGGCTGGGTCGACCCGACCGTCGCCGTCGTGCCCGAAGAGACGATCTTCCCGCCGACGAGTACGGCGGAAGAGGTCGATCAGCAGAACATCCAGGAGATGACCAACTCCCAGGATGACGCGACCGCGGCCGCGCTCTCCGAGCTGAAGATCCCCTACACCGCCGTCGTGAGCGTCGCCTCCGTCCAGAAGGGCTTCCCGGCCGACGGAAAGTTCAGGGCCGGCGACGAGATCGTCTCGATCGACGGGGTGCGCGTGATCGATCGTGAGACCGTCTCCAGCGCCGTCCGCAAGCACAAGGCAGGCCAGAAGGTCACCTTCGCCGTCAAGCGGGCCGGCCAGAGCACCACCCTGACCGTGCCGACCAGGGCGGCCGAGGACGGCACGCCCATCGTGGGCATCACCATGCAGATCAAGTACAGGTTCCCGTTCAAGGTGAAGATCAACGTCGGTGACGTCGGCGGCCCGAGCGCGGGGATGATGTTCTCCCTCGGCATCATGGACAAGCTCACCCCGGGCCCGATGACCGGAGGCAAGGCGATCGCCGGGACCGGGACGATCACGGCGGAGGGCGAGGTCGGCCCGATCGGCGGTATCCAGCAGAAGATGGTCGGCGCCCGCAAAGCCGGGGCGACGGTCTTCCTCACCCCGGCCGACAACTGCGCCGAGGCGGCCAGGGCGACCCCCGACGGGCTGAAGCTGATCAAGGTGAAGACCCTCCACGACGCCGTACAGGCGATCGACGTGGTCCGCACCGGTTCCGGCACCGCGCCGGGCTGTTCGGCCGGCTGACGGGGCGGGCGACCGCCGAGCCGGAACACGGATCGCGCGCCGGGCACGGATCCGGTGTCTCGCGCGTTGACTCTGGTGGATACGAGACCCTTGGGGGTTGTGGCCGGACCGTGGCCAAGTGGCTGAGCGCGACCCAACCCCTGCCGGTGTAGGTTTCCAATCACGGACCGTGCTCTTACGACAAGGGGTTGGCCTTGAGCTTCCGGACCCCCGGAGCCGGTAGGGCAATGCGCTTGCCCCGCCGGCCACGACTGCTACTTCCCGTCGCGATCGCCATCGTCGCGATCGTTGTGCTGTTCTTCCTTTTCGCCGGCATCTTCACCGACTACCTCTGGTACGAATCGGTGGACTACACGACCGTCTTCTCCGGTGTGATCGTCACGCAGATCCTGCTCTTCATCGTGGGAGCCGTGCTGATGGTCGGCCTGGTGGGCGGCAATATGCTGCTCGCCTACCGGACGCGGCCGATGTTCGGGCCGGGCATGTTCGGCGGCGCGAGCGGCGCCGACCGCTACCGGATGGCCCTCGACCCGCACCGCAAGCTACTCTTCCTGATCGGCGTCGCCGTTCTCGCCCTCTTCGCGGGATCGTCGTTCTCCGGCCAGTGGAAGACCTGGCTGGAGTTCGTCAACGCCACGCCGTTCAAGGAGAACGACGCGCTGTTCGGCATGGACGTGTCGTTCTTCATGTTCACCTACCCGTTCCTGCGGATGGTGCTGAACTTCCTGTTCACCGCGGTGGTGCTGTCGGCCATCCTGGCGGCGCTCGTGCACTACCTGTACGGCGGTTTCCGGCTCCAGTCACCGGGAGTGCACGCCTCCCGGGCCGCGCGTGTCCACCTGTCGGTGCTGCTCGGCGTCTTCGTGCTGCTCAAGGCGGTCGCCTACTGGATCGACCGCTACGGCCTGGTCTTCTCCGACCGGGGGTTCGCGTTCGGCGCCTCCTACACCGACGTCAACGCGGTGCTGCCCGCCAAGACGATCCTGGCGATCATCGCCCTGATCTGCGCCGCTCTCTTCTTCGCCGGAGTCGTACGGCCCGGCGGCATGCTGCCCGGCGTCTCCTTCGGCCTGCTGGTGCTCTCAGCCATCCTGATCGGCGGGGTCTACCCGGCGCTGGTCGAGCAGTTCCAGGTCAAGCCGAACCAGCAGGGCAAGGAGCAGGCATACATCAAGCGCAACATCGACGCCACCAGAAAGGCCTACGGCGTCGACAAGTCCGAGGTCATCGACTACACGGCGCAGGGTGACGCCAGCAAGGTCAACGTCACCGCCGACAGTTCGATCTCGGGCGTGCGGCTGCTCGACCCCAACCTGGTCGCCAAGACCTACCAGCAGAAGCAGCGTATTCGCGGCTACTACGACTTCCACGACCCGCTCGACGTCGACCGCTACCCGGACGACTCGGGCAGGCTGCGTGACACCGTGGTGGCCGTGCGAGAGCTCACCGGCCCGCCGCGCGAGCAGGACAACTGGATCAACCGGCACCTGGTCTACACCCACGGTTACGGTTTCGTGGCCGCACCGGGTAACGAGGTCGACTCGCAGGGCCTGCCCAACTTCGACGCCAAGGACATGCCGGTGACCGGCCCCCTGGTGCAGCGGACCGGGCTGAAGGAGTCGCGGATCTACTTCGGCGAGTCTCCGGGCGCGCCCGAGTACGTCGTGGTGGGCGGTGACAGGAATCAGGAGCTCGACTTTCCGGAGAGCGGCGGCACCGGCCAGCAGAACACCACCTACACCGGCAAGGGCGGCGTCCCGGTCGGCTCGTTCCTCAACCGCGTTCTCTACGCGGCCAAGTACGGTGAGAAGAACCTGCTGCTGTCGAGTGACATCAACGACAAGTCGAAGATCCTCTATGAGCGCAACCCGCTGGATCGCATCGCCAAGGTCGCGCCGTTCCTGAGCCTGGACGACAACCCCTACCCGGCCATCGTCAACGGCAGGGTGGTCTGGATCGCCGACGCCTACACCACCTCCAACGCCTACCCCTACTCCGACAGCCGGAGCCTGGAGGCGATGACGCGGGACACCGTCACAGACCCGCGCCTGGTGGTGCAGCAGCCGCGTGACCAGATCAACTACATGCGCAACTCGGTCAAGGCCACGGTCGACGCCTACGACGGCACCGTCAGTCTTTACGCCTGGGACGAGCAGGACCCGATCCTGCAGACCTGGCGCAAGGCCTTCCCCGGCATCATCAAGCCGCAGAGCGAGATGGACGCCGGCCTCAAGCAGCACCTGCGCTATCCGGAGGCGCTGTTCAAGGTCCAGCGCGACGTGCTGTCCCGCTACCACATCGAGGATCCGAACGCGTTCTACAGCGGTCAGGACTTCTGGAACGTCCCGAACGACCCGTCGTCGGGCGAACGTGACGTCAAGCAGCCGCCGTACTACCTGTCGGTCAAGATGCCCGACACGACGGCTCCGACGTTCTCGCTGACCACCACGTTCGTGCCACGCCAAGGTCCCAACCTGGCGGCGTTCATGGCCGTGGACGCCACCCCGGGGGCGGACTACGGAAAGCTCCGCATCCTGCGGATGCCCTCCAACACCACGATCCCCGGTCCCGGCCAGGTGCAGAACAACTTCCAGAACAAGTTCTCCGGTGAGCTCAACCTGCTCGGCCTCGGTCAGGCGAAGGTCCGCTACGGGAATCTGCTGACTCTGCCGTTCGCCAACGGGCTGGTCTACGTCGAACCGGTCTACGTGGAGATCGCCGCGGCCTCCGGCCAGGAGCCGTATCCGATCCTCCGCCGGGTCCTGGTCTCCTACGGTGACAAGGTCGGCTCCGCCGACACGCTGGACACCGCCCTGAAACAGGTCTTCGGGGAGAGCACCGAGCAGGCGAAGCCGGATGTCACCAAGCCGAACACGCCCGCCCAGCCCAGTACCGCGCTGAACCAGGCGATCACCGAGGCGCAGCAGGCGTACGACAAGGCGCAGAAGGCACTGACGGCCAACCCGCCCAACTGGACCGAGTACGGCGACGCCCAGAAGGAGCTGCAGAAGGCGCTAGAGAAGCTGAAGGGGGTCACGGCCCCGACAGCCACGGCCACGGCCACCCCGGCTCCCTCGGAGTCACCTACTCCGGCCCCCACCGGCAGTCCCACCCCGTCGGCGACACCGACCCCGTCACCGACTCCATAAGGAGTTCACAGGCCCAACGAGCCATTTGATTCGCCTTCACCGCCAAAGCCGGGTAGTCTTCAGACACACACCGACGCGGGGTGGAGCAGTTCGGTAGCTCGCTGGGCTCATAACCCAGAGGTCGCAGGTTCAAATCCTGTCCCCGCTACCAAAACCGAAGGCCCGGATCTCTCAGAGATCCGGGCCTTCTGCGTTGATCCGCATTTTCTGTGGCGCGCAATCAATTTGCTCTTCATCGCCAAAGCCGGGTAGTCTTCAGACACACACCGACGCGGGGTGGAGCAGTTCGGTAGCTCGCTGGGCTCATAACCCAGAGGTCGCAGGTTCAAATCCTGTCCCCGCTACCAAAACCGAAGGCCCGGATCTCTCAGAGATCCGGGCCTTCGACATTTACGAGGCCGGCTTGTGCATGGTGACGATCTCCCAAGTCCGGGGCCGCTCGGATCGCCCGTGCCCCGTGCCGTATCGGGACCGGACCACGGCTCCGCCGTACCCGCATCACGGCGGAGCGGTTAGCGTGCCATCTGTGGATGACATCTCCGGGCCCGTCCTGCGCTGGCGTGTGCGCCGCGATCTCCTCGTCCTGAAGGTCGCGGCAGCAGTCGTCTTCGCGGTGGCGACCGTGGTGAGCATCGGTGACCCGCGTGGGACGGTCCTGGCGGGTGCTGCGACAGCGATGCTGGCCGGCCTGGCCCTGCGCGACATCCTCGCTCCGGTACGGCTCAGCGCCGACGGTGCGGGGCTGGTCGTGGTCAAGGGTTTCGCCGGTTCCGAACGGGTGCCGTGGAGCGACGTCGAGCGGATCCGGGTGGACACGCGGACCCGATTCGCCTCACGGACCGGAGTTCTGGAGATCGACACCGGTGAGGCGCTTTTTCTCCTGAGCCAGTTCGATCTCGGTGTGCCGTGTCAGCAGGTCGCCGACGAGCTGAACGCCTTCCGGACCGGTTCCTGACCTGTTTCCCCCCATCAGGAACCGGACCGGAGGTGTCGCGCCGTGGCCTTGGACCCGGTGCCGGTGCGGAATGTCCTACCGGGGGAGGCTGCGGCTCGTGCCCGCGCACCTGCGGGTGCGGGGCCCGGTCCCGGTGATCGCAGCCGGGGCCTCCTCCAGATGAGCCAGCAATGCGGCCGCGGTCCGTGCGTCGGCCAGGATCCTGCTCACCTCGTCCTCGGTCGCCGGGAGCTGGCCGCGCTTGGCGAGCTCATCGGTGAGGAAGGTGAGCGGCTCGGGATAGCCGGCCACCTCGGCAGCGGCCGTCGCCCGCGCCGCGGTAAGAAGTCGCAGGTAGTAAGAACGGAGCGTCGCCTCGCGCATCCGTGCGTCCTCAAGGTCGCTCAGCAGAGCCCTGGCGACCCTGAGCAGGTCGCCGGGATGATCGGCCTCCGCGTCAATGTGCGCGCGGATGTCGTCGAACTCCGAACGGGTCATGGTTGCTCACCTCCACGGTGGAGTCAGGATCCTGACCCTCGTGCCTACTTCGTATCCAAAGCTGATTGCGGATGGCTTGATGGCTGCTTGCGCCGTCCGGTTTGGGACGCGTGAGGCTCGGGAATGGTTGGCAAGTTGTCTCTGTGACACGAGAGTCCTGATACTGTTCTTCCTGCAGGGCAACGAGCAACAAGCCCCGGAAGCCAGAAGGTTTCCAGGTTGGCGAACTGCCCAGCAACCCCCTCTTAGCCAAACCTGGCAATTCGGGCGCGTCCGTACGATTGGACACGAACGGGATGTTGGAGTAAGTTAGAAGGGTTGCTCCGGAAACGGGGCAGGTCGAGATCCTCACGGATCCGGCGGGTTCGGATCGACTCTAGCGAAAGCGACAAGTTGACACGAACCGGGCGGATCTGCTAGGATGGAGACACGGAATGGAACGCCCTGAAGCCGGATCGCATGATCACGGCGACGGAGAACGCGTCCGTTTCTTGAGAACTCAACAGTGTGTTAAAAGCCAGTGCATGAAGCACAACTCCCGTCCCACCCATCTTCTGGTGGGAGGACGGATTCCTTTGGTTGAACATCCGGCATTCGGTGCCGGGTGCTTTCAGCCGGGAGAACTTCTCAAACATTGTTTGGAGAGTTTGATCCTGGCTCAGGACGAACGCTGGCGGCGTGCTTAACACATGCAAGTCGAGCGGAAAGGCCCTTCGGGGTACTCGAGCGGCGAACGGGTGAGTAACACGTGAGTAACCTGCCCCTGACTCTGGGATAAGCCCGGGAAACTGGGTCTAATACCGGATACGACCACTTCTCGCATGGGATGGTGGTGGAAAGTTTTTCGGTTGGGGATGGACTCGCGGCCTATCAGCTTGTTGGTGGGGTAACGGCCTACCAAGGCGACGACGGGTAGCCGGCCTGAGAGGGCGACCGGCCACACTGGGACTGAGACACGGCCCAGACTCCTACGGGAGGCAGCAGTGGGGAATATTGCGCAATGGGCGAAAGCCTGACGCAGCGACGCCGCGTGGGGGATGACGGCCTTCGGGTTGTAAACCTCTTTCAGCAGGGACGAAGTTGACGTGTACCTGCAGAAGAAGCGCCGGCTAACTACGTGCCAGCAGCCGCGGTAATACGTAGGGCGCAAGCGTTGTCCGGAATTATTGGGCGTAAAGAGCTCGTAGGTGGCTTGTCACGTCGGGTGTGAAAGCTTGGGGCTTAACTCCAGGTCTGCATTCGATACGGGCTGGCTAGAGGTAGGTAGGGGAGAACGGAATTCCTGGTGTAGCGGTGAAATGCGCAGATATCAGGAGGAACACCGGTGGCGAAGGCGGTTCTCTGGGCCTTACCTGACGCTGAGGAGCGAAAGCGTGGGGAGCGAACAGGATTAGATACCCTGGTAGTCCACGCTGTAAACGTTGGGCGCTAGGTGTGGGGACCTTCCACGGTTTCCGCGCCGTAGCTAACGCATTAAGCGCCCCGCCTGGGGAGTACGGCCGCAAGGCTAAAACTCAAAGGAATTGACGGGGGCCCGCACAAGCGGCGGAGCATGTTGCTTAATTCGACGCAACGCGAAGAACCTTACCAAGGCTTGACATCGCCCGGAAACACTCAGAGATGGGTGCCTCTTCGGATCGGGTGACAGGTGGTGCATGGCTGTCGTCAGCTCGTGTCGTGAGATGTTGGGTTAAGTCCCGCAACGAGCGCAACCCTTGTTCAATGTTGCCAGCACGCTCTTCGGGGTGGTGGGGACTCATTGGAGACTGCCGGGGTCAACTCGGAGGAAGGTGGGGATGACGTCAAGTCATCATGCCCCTTATGTCTTGGGCTGCAAACATGCTACAATGGCCGGTACAGAGGGCTGCGATACCGTAAGGTGGAGCGAATCCCAAAAAGCCGGTCTCAGTTCGGATTGGGGTCTGCAACTCGACCCCATGAAGTCGGAGTCGCTAGTAATCGCAGATCAGCAACGCTGCGGTGAATACGTTCCCGGGCCTTGTACACACCGCCCGTCACGTCACGAAAGTCGGCAACACCCGAAGCCCGTGGCCCAACCAGCTTGCTGGGGGGAGCGGTCGAAGGTGGGGCTGGCGATTGGGACGAAGTCGTAACAAGGTAGCCGTACCGGAAGGTGCGGCTGGATCACCTCCTTTCTAAGGAGCATCGACTGCGGCCACCTGGTGGTTCGTGGTCCAGCCGTGTCCGTGGGCGAATGTCTCACGCTCGGCGCGCTCATTAGTGGAGCACTGGTTAATCGGATGATCTGGGTCTGCCCGGGTCGGTTGGTACCGCCTGAACCCTTCGCGGGGGACGGGAGTGGGAACGCCGGCTGGGGGGCGCGGATGGGTTCGGACACACTGTTGGGTCCTGAGGAAACGGACATTGGTGGGCCCGCTGTGGCGGGCTTGCTGTCTGTTTGACCTCGTGCGGGACCAGCCTCCTGTCATACCAGCTTGGCCAGGGTTGAGGGTTTTCCTCGGCTGTGGTGCCGGGTGTTGGTGGTGGGGTGGGTGTGGTTGCTGTTTGTTGTTTGAGATTTGCATAGTGGACGCGAGCATCTTTGTGGCCAAGTTTTTTAGGGCACACGGTGGATGCCTTGGCATCAGGAGCCGATGAAGGACGTGGGAGGCTGCGTTAAGCCCCGGGGAGTCGCCAACCTGACTTTGATCCGGGGATGTCCGAATGGGGAAACCTAGCACCAGTCATGTGGTGTTGCCTCCGCCTGAATGTATAGGGCGGTTGGTGGTAACGCGGGGAAGTGAAACATCTCAGTACCCGTAGGAAGAGAAAACAAATTAGTGATTCCGTGAGTAGTGGTGAGCGAAAGCGGAAGAGGCTAAACCGTATGCGTGTGATAGCCGGCAGGCGTTGCGTGTGCGGGGTTGTGGGACCCTCTGATGGTTTCTGCCGAGACTGTAGACAGTGAGAAATCGATGGGATAGTCGAAGTTTCTGGGAAGTTGCGCCGTAGACCGTGAGAGCCGGGTAGGCGAAATCTTGTCGACTGTTTGAGGGGATCCCAAGTAGCACGGGGCCCGAGAAATCCTGTGTGAATCTGCCAGGACCACCTGGTAAGCCTAAATACTCCCTGATGACCGATAGTGAACAAGTACCGTGAGGGAAAGGTGAAAAGCGCCCCGGTGAGGGGTCGTGAAATAGTACCTGAAACCGTGTGCCTACAAGCCGTAGGAGCGTAGACGTTTTCGGATGTCTGTGATGTGACTGCGTGCCTTTTGAAGAATGAGCCTGCGAGTTATGGTGTGTGGCGAGGTTAACCCGTGTGGGGTAGCCGTAGCGAAAGCGAGTCTGAATAGGGCGTTGTTAGTCGCATGCTGTAGACCCGAAGCGGAGTGATCTAGGCATGGGCAGGTTGAAGCGCGGGTAAGACCGCGTGGAGGACCGAACCCACCAGGGTTGAAAACCTGGGGGATGACCTGTGTTTAGGGGTGAAAGGCCAATCAAACTCCGTGATAGCTGGTTCTCCCCGAAATGCATTTAGGTGCAGCGTTACGTGTTTCTTGCCGGAGGTAGAGCACTGGATGGCTAATGGGCCCGACAAGGTTACTGACGTCAGCCAAACTCCGAATGCCGGTAAGTGAGAGCGTAGCAGTGAGACTGCGGGGGATAAGCTCCGTAGTCGAGAGGGAAACAGCCCAGACCACCGACTAAGGCCCCTAAGCGTGTGCTAAGTGGGAAAGGATGTGGAGTCGCAGTGACAACCAGGAGGTTGGCTTAGAAGCAGCCACCCTTGAAAGAGTGCGTAATAGCTCACTGGTCAAGTGATTCCGCGCCGACAATGTAGCGGGGCTCAAGTACACCGCCGAAGTCGTGGCATTCACACGTTAGCTTGGCAGCTTGTCTGTCTAGGTGTGTGGATGGGTAGGGGAGCGTCGTGCAGCCGGCGAAGCAGCAGAGTGATCTAGTTGTGGAGGCTGTGCGAGTGAGAATGCAGGCATGAGTAGCGAATCAGAAGTGAGAAACTTCTGCGCCGGATGACCAAGGGTTCCTGGGCCAGGCTAATCCGCCCAGGGTAAGTCGGGACCTAAGGCGAGGCCGACAGGCGTAGTCGATGGACAACGGGTTGATATTCCCGTACCCGCTATGGTGCGCCAATACTGAATCCAGTGATACTAAGGGTCCTTAACCCCCCTAAAGCCTTCGGGCTTGGGGTGAGGGTGAACGCCTGGCCTGATCTGGTAGTAGGTAAGCGATGGGGTGACGCAGGAAGGTAGTCCAGCCCAGGCGATGGTAGTCCTGGGGTAAGCGTGTAGGGCGTGTCGTAGGTAAATCCGCGGCGCATTGAGCCTGAGACGTGATGCCGAGCCGATTGTGGCGAAGTGGGTGATCCTATGCTGCCGAGAAAAGCCTCTAGTGAGTGCCGTGGCGGCCCGTACCCCAAACCGACTCAGGTGGTCAGGTAGAGAATACTAAGGCGATCGGGTGAACTGTGGTTAAGGAACTCGGCAAATTGCCCCCGTAACTTCGGGAGAAGGGGGCCTTCGCTGGTGATCAGACTTGCTCTGTGAGCTGGTGGGGGTCGCAGAGGCCAGGGGGAAGCGACTGTTTACTAAAAACACAGGTCCGTGCGAAGTCGTAAGACGATGTATACGGACTGACGCCTGCCCGGTGCTGGAACGTTAAGGGGACCGGTTAGTCGCACGTGTGTGGCGAAGCTGAGAACTTAAGCGCCAGTAAACGGCGGTGGTAACTATAACCATCCTAAGGTAGCGAAATTCCTTGTCGGGTAAGTTCCGACCTGCACGAATGGCGTAACGACTTCCCCGCTGTCTCAACCGCAGACCCGGCGAAATTGCACTACGAGTAAAGATGCTCGTTACGCGCAGCAGGACGGAAAGACCCCGGGACCTTCACTATAGCTTGACATTGGCGTTTGGAACGTCTTGTGTAGGATAGGTGGGAGACGGTGAAGCTGTCACGCTAGTGGTGGTGGAGTCATTGGTGAAATACCACTCTGGTCGTTTTGAACGTCTAACTTCGGTCCGTGATCCGGATCAGGGACAGTGTCTGGTGGGTAGTTTAACTGGGGCGGTTGCCTCCTAAAGAGTAACGGAGGCGCCCAAAGGTTCCCTCAGCCTGGTTGGTAATCAGGTGTCGAGTGTAAGTGCACAAGGGAGCTTGACTGTGAGACCGACGGGTCGAGCAGGAGCGAAAGCTGGGACTAGTGATCCGGCGGTGGCTTGTGGAAGCGCCGTCGCTCAACGGCTAAAAGGTACCCCGGGGATAACAGGCTGATCTTCCCCAAGAGTCCATATCGACGGGATGGTTTGGCACCTCGATGTCGGCTCGTCGCATCCTGGGGCTGGAGTAGGTCCCAAGGGTTGGGCTGTTCGCCCATTAAAGCGGTACGCGAGCTGGGTTTAGAACGTCGCGAGACAGTTCGGTCCCTATCCGCTGCGCGCGCAGGAGACTTGAAAGGAGCTGTCCCTAGTACGAGAGGACCGGGACGGACGAACCTCTGGTGTGCCAGTTGTTCCGCCAGGAGCACGGCTGGTTGGCTACGTTCGGAAGGGATAACCGCTGAAAGCATCTAAGCGGGAAGCTCGCCTTGAGATGAGGTCTCCCACCCTGTGAGGGGGTAAGGCTCCCAATAGACGATTGGGTTGATAGGCCGGAGGTGGAAGCACGGTAACGTGTGGAGCTGACCGGTACTAATAGGCCGAGGACTTGACCACAAAGCATTCTTGCTCGCGTCCACTATGTAATTCTGAGACAGCAGACACGTTCTCGTGTTTGACAGTTTCATAGGGTTACGGCGGTTATGGCGAAGGGGAAACACCCGGTTACATTCCGAACCCGGAAGTTAAGCTCTTCAGCGCCGATGGTACTGCACCGGGGACGGTGTGGGAGAGTAGGTCGCCGCCGGACAATTTTTTGTCGCAGTTGAGGCCATCCCGGTTGGGGTGGCCTTTTCTGTTTTCCCCGGGCCCCGTCACATTCCCCCGGCCCGGTCACGTTTACCGGCCCGGCCACGTTCCTGAGCCGGCCACGTTCCCCGGGGTTTCTCCTGCTCGAGAACCTTCGTCCCCGGGTGCCGAGAATCATTGGCTGATTTGAGCTCTGTGAAGTTAATTTGGGTTCTGTGAAGTTAAGCGGGTTGAGGCACTGCCGACTTCGCCAGGTGCTGAGGTCCCGGTAGCGACGAAGAAATTTCCAACGAATTAGCCTCTGACCTGCGATGACTCCGGACCTTATGGCTAGGGTCGCGATTCGCTTACGGTGTGGACCGTGAGCGATGAGAGGCCGGAGTTCGGACACGGCCAAGGCCGCAGCGTCCGCCGCGGAGCGGCGGACGCTGGCGGAGGTCTCCTCGCCCAGGCGCACGTAACGGCCGAGGCTGGGCAGGTGCTGGTGGCGGCTCTTGGCCTGTCGACCTCCTGGACGGAGAGCATGTCGCCGATGCGCAGGTAGTCCAGGGCGGAGGTCAGACCGGGCCGGTCGTCGACGGCCGGCTTGCCGCTGATCTTCTCCTCGAAGACCTTCCGGCAGATCGAATCCAGGGCGTCGTGCTGCCACCGGGTGTTCTGCTCGTCGGTGCTTACCCGGACCAGGCCGATGAGGGCCACGCCCCCCACCTTCGTTCACCGAAGGTCTGCCGTGCCAGGTCGGGCCGCATTGAAAGCTTCGGTGAAATCGGTGGCGAAGCGCTCGGCCGAGGCCAGAGCCTGCCGGACCACCTTGTGATCCGCCGGGTATGCCGGTGGGTGCAACCGGTGGGGCTCCTTGGACACGTATCTGGGTCGTACATCAGGCATTCTGTGGTGGCCGCTGTGACCCACCAGCTGTCGGCTCACCGATTGCACCTTGGGGATGGTGTGGTCCGCGGCTGCCGCGGCTGGGCTGTCGCAGGCCGACGACGACGCCTGCTGCGACGAGCAGGGCACCGGTGACGTCGGCGGGGCCTGCCTGGCCGAGGCCGAGTGCGATGGTGGTGAGCAGTGCGCCTACCGGTACGAGGCCGGCGAAGAGGCCCGCACGGTCGGCGCCGAGGCGGCGCAGTGCGTCGTACCAGAGGAAGAAGGCGGCTGCGGTGACGATCGCACCGAGGTAGCCGAAGGCGGCTGCTTCGCTGGGTGTGGGCAGCCGCAGGGATGCCGTGCCGTCCATGACGAGGCCCGCGGCCAGCAGCATGGGTACGGACAGAGCAGCGGGGTAGGCGGCGACCCTCAAGGGGCCGAGTTTGGGCAAGAGGGGGATGGCGAGCAGGGAGAAGGCGACCTCGCCGGCGAGTGCGCCCAGGGACAGCAGGAGGCCCGGCAGGCTACCCGAGCCGAGGCCGGCGGCGACAGCTGCGCCGAGTGCGACCACGAGCGCGGCGCCGACGGTGCGGGGGGCAGGGCGTCGGCGTTCCATCAATGGCCCGACGAGGGCGAGGACGAGGGGGACGGCTCCGATCACGGTGCCGATCATGGCGGGGCCGGCATGCCGGGTGGCTTCGACGAGGAAGAGGTTGAACCCGGCCAGGCCGGTGGCGGCCAGCGCGATCAGGAGCAGGATGTCACGTGGCGTCAGACGGACGCGGGGCAGGCGCTGGTGGCGTACGACGGCGAGCAGGATCGCCGCGGCAAGCGCATAGCGCAGGGCCTGTCCAGCGAAGACCGGGTAGTCGGCGATGGTGGCGGAGACCGCAGTCGAGGTGCCGACGAGCAGCATCGCCGAGGCCGCGCCGACGGGGGCGGAGGAGGATCTCATGCGGCGTGCTCCCGCAACGTCGAGGGGGCCAGGACCTTGCGGGTGATGCGTTCGGCAATGGCGGCGACCAGGGTGCGGGGGCGGCGCGGGGTCAGGTGTGCAGTCAGGGCGTTGCCGAGTCCAGGGGCGATGTAGCCGCGGTCGCGCTCCAGCGCGCGCAGAGCGGCGCGTACGACGGGCTCCGGAGTGGTCATGGAGCCGGTGACGGCCGCCCGGCGGGTGCCGATGGTGTCGAAGAAGGCGGTCTCGACCGGGCCGGGGCACAGGGTGAGCACGCGGATGCCGCGCCGGCGGTACTCCTGACGCAGGGCGAGGCCGAAGTTCAGCACGAAGGCCTTGGCCGCACCGTAGACGGCGAAGTACGGGGAAGGCTGGAAGGCGGCGTTGGAAGCGACGTTGACAACCGAGCCGCGGCCGCGCTCCAGCATGCCGGGCAGCAGTTCATGGGTGAGGTCGACGAGCGCGACGACATTGACCATCAGCTGGTCGTGGTCGCGGGCCCCGGATATCTCCTCGAAGCGGCCGCAGGTACCGAAGCCGGCGTTGTTGACCAGCAAATCGACGCTCAGACCGCGGGCGGCCAGCTGGTCGGCGATGCGGCGGGCCGCGTCCGGCTCGGCGAGGTCCTGGACCAGGACATGGGCGCGGACGCCGTGCTCGGCGATAAGGCGCTCGGCGAGGGTGGCAAGCCGGTCGCCGGACCGCGCCACCAGGATCACATCGTGCCCGTGAGCGGCGAGTTGCGCGGCGAACTCCGCGCCGAGGCCCGACGACGCTCCGGTGATAAGGGCAGTGCTGTGCACGAGTTTTCTCCTTCAGTCGATGGCAACTGAGAGGAGAGCGTACTAGTAATTCAAGAAAACGCAACAGTCATGATGCAGATGTAGCTGAGGTCGCATCAAGTATGTATTGTGTACCTGGATAACTGGCCTAATGGGAGGCATGATGCGCGAGACAGCGGCACGGTCATTGCGGGCGGACGCGGAGCGCAGCGTGCGCGCGATCCTGGAGGCGGCCGAGCAGGTGCTCGCCGAAGAGCCCGGCGCATCCATGGAGCAGATCGCCGCAGCCGCGGGAGTAGCCCGGACGACGATCCACCGGCGGTTCGCCAATCGACAGGCGTTGATCGAGGCGCTGGCCTCGTCCGCAGCCCGCCAGCTCGCCCAGGCGGTGGACGACGGCAGGCCGGACACCGCGCCACCGCTGGTGGCGATGCACCGGATCACCGCCAACGTGCTCCAGGTCAAGAGCGCCTGGGCGTTCGCCTTGGGGCTGCCGGCAGACCCGGACAGCGAGGCCGCCGTCCTCCAGCAGGACATCGCCCGCCGCTGCACCGCCGTGCTGAAGCGGGCCCAAGCCGACAGGCTCATCGACGAAGCAGCCGACCTCGACTGGGTGCGCCGGGTCTACTACGCGCTCATCGGGGAATCCCTGCACGGCAACGCGGACGGCGCCGACCCGGACGCCCTCGCCGCCCGCATCATCGACACCCTGCTCCACGGCGCCGGCCCGCGCGCCTGAGCCGAGAGCTGCAGCGCGACGCCACCCAGACGATGCGGTCGCACGCCACCAGCCCGCCGGCCCCGGTACCGCAGCCTCCGTATCGAGGCCGACGTGCATCAGCCGCACGCGGCTGATCTGGCCGCTCTCATGCCCGGCGTCACCAGGAGCGGGCGCACCGTCGTGTTCAATGCCGAGACCACGACGGCCGCCTACGGCATGCTCCTGCGGGTGGCGCTCGGCGATCTCGGTCGGGTGTCGTCACGCACCAGGGTGACCCGGGTCGGGTCCCGCATCCGCAGCGGTCAGTGCCTTGCCGACCAGGTCGAACAACGAAAATTTGATCAACGTCGCGCCGGGACTGTCGGTCGCGTGCTCGGCGATCGGAAGGTCGGTCGCGTTGCCCAGGAAATCGTCCAGGACTCGGAACTGCGGAAGCCGTGTGCGTCTGACCGGGAAAGTCGATCAGATCTCCGGGGCGGCATCCAGCAAAGGCTCGATACGGAAGGGCACCTGAACCGACAGGGCGATCGTGGTGTCGGTCCGCTGGACCGCGGGCGAGGCCAGGACACGGGTGATGATCTCCTGGAGTTCCGGTGTGCTGCGAGCGACCACGCGGCAGAGCAGGTCAGCCTGGCCGCTGGTGCCGTACACCTCCAGGATCTCAGGGAGGGCCTGGAGCGCCTGCACGGCTTCGGCCAGACGGCCCTGAGCGATCTGCAGGGACACGAAGGCCAGGATCGGGTAACCGATGCCCTCAGGGGTGACGGTGGGGCCGAAGTCGGCGATGACGCCGCGCGCGGTGAGCTTCTCCACACGTGCCTGCACGGTGCCACGGGCCACACCGAGCAGGCGGGCGAGTTCGGTGAGGCCGATGCGGGGGTGAGCACGCATGGTCAGGAGGAGTCGGCTGTCCAGGTCGTCGATGGGCACCGCATCAGATTAGGCGATATGACCACTCTGTAGGTGCGCTGTCGGTGCGAATGTGCACGGATCGCGCAGTCGAACTGCTCGCTCTTGTCAACGATTCCAGAAATTGCTGTTATTTCATACATGTTCGAGGAAGCGCAGTACTTCGCACCTGTGGCGACCCGTGACGACGGCACGGTCGAGGTCGAGCTGGCCACGAGCCACCCCGGCTTCGCCGATCCGGTCTACCGGCGCCGCCGTAACGACATCGCCGCCCTCGCCGTGGGGCACGTGCCCGGGACCCCGATCCCCACAGCTGAGTACACCGGTCAGGAACACGAGGTCTGGGCCCTGGTCAGCGGTGAACTGACGATCAAGCACCGCAAGTACGCGACCGCGGAGTATCTGGACGCGTCCGAACGGCTGGGGCTGCCGGCCGACCGGATCCCCCAGCTTCAGGAGGTCGGCGAGCTGCTGCAGCCGCTGACCGGGTTCCGGTACCTTCCGGCCGCGGGGCTGGTGCCTCTCCGGGACTTCTACGGAGTGCTGGCGGACGGCCTCTTCCACTCCACCCAGTACATCCGGCATCACTCCACGCCGCTCTACACGCCGGAGCCGGACGTGATCCACGAGGTGATCGGGCACGCCAACGCTCTCGCCTCCGACCGGTACGCACGGCTCTACCGGCTGGCGGGGGACGCAGCACGGCGGGTCGAAGGTGACCGGGCGCTGGAGTTCGTCTCGAAGGTCTTCTGGTTCACGCTGGAGTTCGGGGTGATGACCGACCAGGATGAGCTGCGGGCGTACGGGGCGGGAATCCTGTCCTCCTACGGCGAGATCGAGGAGTTCCGGCACATGGACATCCGGCCGCTGGACCTCGCCGCCATGGGCACGACCCACTACGACATCACGAAATACCAGAACGTCCTGTTCAGGGCGGAGTCGCTGGAGCATCTGGAAGACGTGGTCGGGGGGTTCTGGGCGACCTGCGACGACGAGAGCATCGCCAGGCTGATCGCCGGCGTCGCTTAGGGCCCGGTGTTCCCGCTCGCCGGGCTGACTGCCGGCGTCGGGTGGAAGCCTGGTGTTCCCGATTGCCGGCGTCGGGTGGGAGTCCGGTGTTTCCGGCGGCACCGGAGCAGGCGGGAGAGCGTGGCGGGCGGGTCAGGCGGGTCAGGCGGAAGCGTGGCGGGCGGGTCAGGACGTCTTGTCGACCAGCCGGTAGCCCACTCCGCGCACGGTCTGGATCAGCTGGTCGTCGTTGTCGCCGAGACGGGCACGCAGGCGCTTGACGTGCACCGCGATCGTGTTGGTCGAGGTGCTGCCGGTGGAGTTCCAGACATGCCGCATGATCTGCTCCCGGGTGACCGTGCGGTGGGCGTTGCGCATCAGGTAGTGCAGCAGTTCGAACTCGCGCAGCGGCAGGTGGACGATATGACCCGCGACCCTCACCTGGTAGGTGTTCACGTCGAGCTCGACCTTGCCGACCACAAGTGTCCGGTGGATTCCGGCCTCGTCGGAGAACGCCGCGTGTATCAGCGGCAGGAGCTCGGGCACCCGGTAGGGCCGGGCCACGCATGCGGTGGCTCCGGCCGCGAGTGCTTGGACGGCCTGCTCGGCATGGCCCTCGCCCACGCCGAGCAGGACGGGGACCGCCCGCGTGAGCCGTACGGCTCGGATGAACTCGACCGCGCCGATGACCGGCAGCGAGGCGCTGACGAGCACGACGTCAGGCCGGAGCGCTCCGGCCTGCAACAGGGCCTGGGCGCCGTCGGTGACGCCCATGACCATGACGCCCTCGCGTTCGAGGGCGTCGGCCAGGCCCTGGACCAGGGGCGACTCCGGGTCGGCCACCAGCAGCAGGGGCGCCGTCCGAGTGTCCCCGTTCACCTCGGGTGCCGACTGCGGCTGGATCACCCAGGTCCTCCAATGCGGTCGGTTTATCCGAAGCGGCCGGTGATGTAGTCCTCGGTCGCCTGCTGGCTGGGGTTGGTGAAGATGCGCGAGGTGTCGTCCATCTCGATGACGCGGCCCGGCTGACCCTGTCCCGCCAGGTTGAAGAAGGCGGTGCGGTCGCTCACCCGCGCGGCCTGCTGCATGTTGTGCGTCACGATGATGATCGTGAACCGGCTCTTCAGTTCGGCCATCAGATCCTCGATGGCCAGGGTGGAGATGGGGTCCAGGGCGGAGCACGGCTCGTCCATCAGGAGGACCTCAGGCTTGACCGCGATGGCCCTGGCGATGCACAGACGCTGCTGCTGGCCACCGGAGAGGCCGGCACCGGGCCTGTTGAGACGGTCCTTGACCTCGTTCCAGAGGTTGGAACCCTTCAGTGACTCCTCGACGATGCCGTCGACCGTGGATTTGGAGTGCCTGCCGTTGAGGCGGAGGCCGGCCGCCACGTTCTCGTAGATCGACATCGTGGGGAACGGGTTGGGGCGCTGGAAGACCATGCCGATCATCCGGCGTACCGACACCGGCTCGACGTCGGCGGCGTACAGGTCCTCGCCGTCGAGCAGGACCTTCCCCTCCACGCGTGCGCCGGGGATGACCTCGTGCATGCGGTTCAGGGTCCGGAGGAAGGTCGACTTACCGCATCCGGAGGGACCGATGAAGGCGGTGATCGACTGCGGCTCGATCGTCATCGAGATGTCCTCGATGGCCTTGTGTTTTCCGTAGTACGCGTCGAGGCCGGAGACCTGGATCTGCTGGCTCATATCGACATTCCTCCTATCGGTTCCTGGCAGGTGAGCGCCACCAGCCGATGAGGCGCGCCGCCAGGTTGAGCAGCATGACGATCAGAATGAGCGTGAGCGCTCCGGCCCACGCGCGGTCGATGGCGGTGTCCGTCGGACGGGCTGCCTGGTCGAAGACGTAGAGCGGCAACCCCATCTGCGGCCCGTTGAAGGGGTCGCTGTTGATGGAGTCGGTGAAGAAGACCGTGAGCAGGAGCGGAGCCGTCTCTCCGGTGACACGCGCGATGGCGAGCATGACGCCGGTCGCGATGCCGGTGAAGGAGGTCGGCAGGACGATCCTGGTGATGGTCCGCCACTTCGGCACGCCCAGCGCGTAGGAGGCCTCCCGCAGGTCGTTCGGGACCAGGCGGAGCATCTCCTCGGCGGAGCGGACCACCGTCGGCATCATCAGGATCGACAGCGCCAGGGCACCGGCGAAACCGGAGAACGGCATGCCCAGCGCCAGGATCCAGAAGGCGAGGACGAACAGGCCGGCGACGACCGAGGGGATGCCGGTCATAACGTCCACGAAGAAGCTGATGGCGCGGCCCAGCCGACCGCCCTGGCCGTACTCCACGAGGTAGATCGCGGTGAGCAGACCGATGGGGATCGAGATGAGCGAGGCCAGCAGGACCTGCTCCAGGGTGCCGAGAATGGCGTGGTAGGCGCCGCCGGTCGCGTCCCTGGCACCGACGTTGCGCATGGAGTGCGTCAAAAACTCCAGGTCGAGTCGCGCGAGTCCGTTCTTGAGCACCATCCAGAGGACCGCGACCAGCGGCACCACGGCGATGGCGAACGACAGGTAGACGAGCGACTGGACGAGCCGGTCCTTGAACCGCCGGCCGGTGGAGATGCGCTGGATCGCGGTCATGCGGCGGCTCCGGAGAACTCCTTGCGGCGGGCGACGATGAGACGGGCGCCCATGTTCACGAGCAGGGTGATGATGAACAGCACGAGACCCGAAGCGATCAGTGCGCCGCGCCCGATGGGGGTGGCCTCACCGAACCCGTTGGCGATGTTGGCGGCGATGCTGTTGCCCTGGGGAGTGAGGATCTGGAGGCTGATGCCGAACGTCGCCGGGAAGATGAGGGCGACGGCGATGGTCTCCCCCATGGCCCGGCCGAGGCCGAGCATGGAGGCGCTGATGACGCCGGGACGGCCGAACGGCAGGACCGCCGTCCTGATCACTTCCCAGCGGGTCGCGCCGAGGGCCAGGGCCGCCTCCTCGTGTGCCCGGGGCACCTGGAGGAACACTTCGCGGGAGATCGCCGCGATGATCGGCAGGATCATGACCGCGAGCACGATCGAGGCTGTCAGCATGGAGCGGCCCGTGACGATGTCCCCGCCGAAGAGGGGGATGAAGCCCAGGTATTCGTTGAGGAACTCCGAAGGCCCCTGCATGAACGGGACGAGGAAGACGACACCCCACAGGCCGTAGACGACGCTGGGGACGGCGGCCAGCAGATCGATGACGTATCCCAGGACTCCGGCCAGGCGCCGGGGCGCGTAGTGGGAGATGAAGAGCGCCACCCCGACGGCCACCGGCACCGCCATGATCAGCGCGAGGAGCGCACTGATCACAGTGCCGAACGCCAGGGCCCCGATGCCGAAGGCCTGGCTGCCGTTCGGCTCCCAGGTGCGGGTGGTGAAGAAGCTCCCCTTGTTGGCCTGCAGGGCCGGGACGGCTTCGACGACCAGGAAGACCGCGATGGCCGCCATGATCGCCAAAAGGAGGATCCCGGCGGCTGTGGAGGCGTAGCGGAAGGGGACTTCACCTCGGCTGCGCCGAGAGGCGGACCGGCTGAGAGCCGATCCGCCGTCACGGGTACGGACGGGAGTCACCATGAATTCAGGAGATCGCTTCGACGGCGGTCCGGACCTTGGCCAGCACCGTCGCCGGCAGCGGGGCGTAGCCCAGGCCGGTCAGCGCCTGCTGGCCTTCGTCGCTGGCGGTGTAGGTGAGGAAGGACTTCACCAGCTTGGCGTCCGCGGGAGCCAGGCCTTTCTCGCAGGTGATCTCGTAGGTCACCAGGACGATGGGGTAGGCGCCGGCGGCCTTGGTGGCGTAGTCGATGTCCAGCTTGAGGTCGTTGCCCTGACCCGTGACCTCGGCGGCCTCGACCGTCTTGGCCGCGCTCTCCGGGGTCAGCTCCACGAACTCGCCGGAGCCGTTGGCGACCTTGGCCTTGGTCAGGCTGGAGTTCTCGGCGTAGGAGAGCTCGACGTAGCTGATCGCGCCGGGGACGCTCTTGACGGACTGCGCGATGCCGTCGGAGCCCTTGGCGCCCTGGCCCTTGGCCTCGGCCGGCCATGCCTTGGCGGGCTCGTAGGCCCAGTCGGCGGTCTTGGACAGGAACTTGGTGAAGTTGTCGCTGGTGCCTGACTCGTCCGAGCGGTGGAACGCCTGGATCGGGGTCGAGGGGAGCTTGGCGTCCGGGTTGTCGGCCTTGATGGCCGCGTCGTCCCACTTGGTGATCTTGCTGTCGAAGATGCCGCCGATGGTCTTGGGGGAGAGCTGCAGCCCCTCGACGCCGGGGAGGTTGTAGACGACGGCCACGGGGCCGGTCACCATCGGGATGTTGATGGCCTTACCGGTCTTGCAACGGGCGTCCGCCTGGGCGGGCTCACCCTTGTCGTCCTTGAGCGCCGAGTCGGATCCCGCGAAGGCGACCGTTCCCTGGATGAACGCCTGGACACCCGCGCCGGAACCGCTGGGCTGGTAGTTGACGCTCACGCCCGAGTTGGCCTGCTGAAAGCTCTTCTTCCACTCGTCGATGGCGTTCGCCTGCGCCGAGGAGCCCGCAGCGTTGATCGTGCCGCTGAGACCGGCGTCCGATCCGGCGGAAGGCGCCGCAGCCGAGGCCGAGGTGGCGTCGGTGGTGGCGCTGTTGTCATCGGTGCCGCACGCAGCGAGCGAAAGCGCGCCGACGAGGGTGACCGCGGCGAGCCGGCCTGCATACTTCACGGTTGGGTTCCTCCCACTAAGTCCTTCAACGTTCATGACATTAGGGAGGCGAGATGACTCAAAACCGGTGGGAAGGTGAACGGAAAATGAATGCCTACGGTCGGAGTCGTGGCATCGGCTTGGGTGAGTTTTGGGATTCCGGCAGGCGGCTCCCACTGAAGGCCGAGGGGAACGAGGGTTCGTGCGGGGGGTGCCGGCCGCGGGTGGCAGGAGCCTGTGGCGGACATGAGTCCGTACGGAGTGAACGACGGCTCAGGAGAGGGTCAAGAACCTTTCGGGGCGGTCGCGATAGGGGTGGCGCCCGGTGGGCCTCCGGCCATGACGTGGACCCGTATGAACACGTCCTAGACCGGAAGGGTGAGCGGGCCTCCGCCGAGCCGCTTGAGGACCTCGCCGTGCAGGGAGCCGTTGGTGCACACCAGGCTGCCCCCGTCGAGGTCGGGCACCCCGGACAGGTCGGTCCAGATGCCGCCCGCCTCCTCGACGATCACGGTCAGTGCCGCGACGTCCCAGGGGGAGAGCTCGGGCTCGGCCGACAGGTCGACCGAGCCTTCGGCGACCAGCATGTGCGACCAGAAGTCGCCGTAGGCGCGGCTGCGCCAGACCGACCGGTTCAGGTCGAGGAACTCGTCGAGCTTCCCGGCTTCTTCCCAGCCGCCGAAGCTGGAGTAGGAGAACGAGGCGTCTTCCAGCCGGCTGACGGAGGAGACCTGGCATCGGGTGGCCTTGGCCAGGCTCCTGCCGGTCCAGGCGCCGGTGTCACGGGCGGCCCACCAGCGGCGGCCGAGCGCCGGTGCCGAGACCAGGCCGACGACGACCCGGCCCTGGTCCATCAGCGCGATGAGTGTGGCCCAGACGGGGACGCCGCGTACGTAGTTCTTGGTGCCGTCGATCGGGTCGATCACCCACGAGCGCGCGCCGTAGCCGGACTTGCCGAACTCCTCCCCGATCACCGCGTCCCGGGGGCGGGCCCGGCTGAGGGTGCCCCGGATCGACTCCTCGACCGCTCGGTCGGCGTCGCTCACCGGGGTGAGGTCCGGTTTGGTGTCGACCCGGAGGTCGGCGGCCTTGAACCGGCGCATGGTCAGATCGTCGGCGGCGTCGGCCATGATGTGCGCGAGACGCAGGTCGTCGTTGTAACCCGTCACGGGAGGTAACGCTATCGCCTCAGAGGTGGGTTACAGGAGAGCGGGGAACAAGCCGGGGAATTGTGTCGCGTCACATCAGCCGGCCGGATAGGGAGCAAAACCCCTGTCGCCCTGTAGTTACTGGCGAGTAGCATTCGGGGCATGACTTTTGATGTGGGTGCCTTCATGCTGAAGAGCGTTCCCTTCGCGCGGACGCTGGACATCTCCTTCGACAAGGTGGAGCCGGGGTTCGCGGTGGCGCGCATGCCCGACCGCGCCGACCTGCACAACCACGTGGGCGGCCCGCACGCGGGGGCCCTGTTCAGCCTCGCCGAGTCCGCCTCGGGCGCCGCGATGCTGTCGGCCTTCGGCGATCAGCTGTCCCGGGCGACCCCGCTGGCCGCCGGTGCGGCGATCCGCTACGTGAAGCTCGCGATGGGCGAGGTCGTCGCCGAGGCCCGGCTGGAGGCCTCCCGCGCGGAGGTCGTGGCCAAGCTGGACGCCGGGGAGCGCCCCGAGTTCGAGGTCGCCGTCGCCATCAGGACCGCCGACGGCACGCTGGTCTCCGAGATGACCGTCGCCTGGACCCTGCGGCCCAACCGCCCTGCGGCCCCGGCGTGAACCCCGTCGGAGCGGCCTGCAGCCTCAGCCGTCGGAGGCGCTCTCGCGGCCGTCCTCGGGGGCGCCGTCGCGGCTGGCGAGCAGACGGCGCAGGGAGACGAGCCTGACAGGGTCGGCGTGGCCGGCCGTCACCCAGGCGTCCAGGGCGCACTCCTCGCTGAGATGGCTGCAGCCCTTGGGACAGCCGACCGTGCCCTCGATCAGGTCGGGGAAGCCGGCCAGGACGGTCTCCACCGAGACGTGTGCCAGGCCGAAACTGCGCACGCCCGGAGTGTCGATGATCCAGCCGCCCTCGGGAAGCTCCAGCGCCACGGCCGAGGTGGACGTGTGACGGCCTCGCCCGGTCACCGCGTTGACATGGGAGACGGCCCGGTTGGCGTCCGGGACCAGGGCGTTGACCAGAGTGGACTTGCCCACGCCTGAGTGGCCGACCAGCACGCTGATCTTGCCGCTCAGGCACTCTCTGACCTCCTCCAGGGTGCCGCCCTTCTGGAGCACGACGTACGGCACGCCGAGGGGCCGGTAGAGGGAGAGCAGTTCCTCGGGTGAGGCGAGGTCGGACTTGGTGAGGCAGAGCACCGGCTCGATGTCGGCGTCGAAGGCGGCCACCAGCATCCGGTCGATCATGCGAGGACGCGGTGGCGGGTCGGCCAGGGCCGTCACGATCACGAGCTGGTCGGCGTTGGCGACCACGGGCCGTTCGATGCCGTCGGTGTTGTCGGTGTCGTCCGCGGAACGGCGGAGCATCGAGGTGCGGGGCTCCACCCGGACGACCCGGGCCAGCGTGTCGGACGCGCCGGACACGTCGCCCACCAGGGCCACCCGGTCGCCCACCACGATCCCCTTGCGGCCCAGCTCGCGGGCCTTCATGGCCACCACGACCCGGCCGCTCATCGTGGCGCCCTCCAACTGGTCCTTCTTACGGCGGCGGCCCTTCTCTCCCGTCGACTCCACCAGGCATGTGTAGCGGCCCCGGTCGACCGCCACCACGAACCCCTGGACCGCGTTCTCGTGGGCGGGACGGATACGGGTCCGGGGCCGGGAACCCTTCCCCGGCCTGACCCTGACGTCGTCTTCGTCGTATTCGCGCTTTCTCAGCTTCTCCGCCTCGATCTGCCCTTGTCCGAACGGTCGTCTGCCACTTATCGGGCGTCCGCGAGGTGCGCCGGCCGGTAACCCGTCACCGTGCGCCATCCAGCATGTCCGCCCACATGGAGGCGAACTCGGGAAGAGTCTTACCCGTGGTGGCGATGTTCTCCACCTCGACCCCCGGAACGGCGAGGCCGATCACCGCGCCGGCGGTGGCCATCCGGTGGTCGTCGTAGGTGTGGAACACCCCGCCGGTGAGCGGGCGCGGCCGGATCTCCAGGCCGTCCTCGGTCTCGTTCGCGTCGCCGCCGAGGCCGTTGATCTCGGTGACCAGCGCGGCCAGCCGGTCGGTCTCGTGCCCGCGGATGTGGGCGACGCCGCCGATCCGGCTGGGGGTGTCGGCCAGGGCGGCGAGGGCGGCGATCGTCGGGGTCAGCTCGGCGACGTCGCGCAGGTCCGCCTCGATGCCGGTGATGCGTCCCGTCCCGGTGACCGCCAGCCCGGCCGGCGTGCTCCGGACGGAGGCACCCATGTCCGCGAGCAGGTGCCGGAGCCGGTCGCCCGGCTGGGTCGTCTCCGCGGGCCAGCCGGGGACGGTGACCGTGCCGCCGGTGACCATCGCGGCGGAGAGGAACGGCGCCGCGTTGGACAGGTCGGGCTCGACGGTGAAGTCGCCGGCGTGGATCGGGCCGGGCTCGACCCGCCAGACGTCGGGCTCCGTGTCGTCGACCTGGACGCCGAACGCGCGCAGCATCTGAACGGTCATCCGGATGTGCGGCTGCGACGGGATCGGCGGGCCGACGTGCCGTACCGTCACCCCTTTCTCGAACCGGGCCGCGGTCAGCAGCAGGCCGGAGAGGAACTGGGAGGATCCGGAGGCGTCGAGTGTGACCTCTCCGCCGGTCAGTGGGCCCCGGACGGTGAACGGCAGCGCGTCGCCCGAGACCTCGGCGCCGAGGGCGCGCAGCGCGCCCAGGATCGTGCCCATCGGGCGCTTGCGCGCGTGCGGGTCGCCGTCGAAGGACACCGCGCCGTCACTCAGCGCCGCCATCGGCGGCACGAACCGCATCACCGTGCCCGCGAGCCCCACGTCGATCCGCGTCCCGCCGGTGACCGGACCGGGTGTGATCGCCCAGTCGACGCCGGAGGCGCTCTCGTTCGAGGGGACCATCGTGGCGCCCAGCGCCCGCAGCGCCTCGACCATCAGGTCGGCGTCCCGGCTGCGCAGCGCCCGCCGTACGGTGCCGGGGCCGTCGGCCAGGGCGGCGAGCAGCAGTGCGCGGTTGGTCACGGACTTCGAGCCGGGCAGGAGAACGGACGCACGGACGGGGTCGGTCACGGTCGGTGCGGGCCACAGCGGAGCGGACATGGTCAAAAGCCTACCGGGGCGATGCCCCTGAGCCCCCGGAGCCATGGCAGGGTGGTGATATGTGCGGGAGATACGCGTCTGCTCGGAGCAAGCAGGTGTTGCTTGAGGAGTTCGAGGTCGAGGTCGACGGGGCCGCCGAGGAGGAGCTCGGGCCCGACTACAACGTCGCCCCGACCAAACCGGTCTACGCGGTGATGAGCCGGGTGCCGAAGTCCAACCCGGAGGGCCGGGCGGTCCGGCAGCTCCAGGTGCTCCGCTGGGGCCTGGTGCCCTCCTGGGCGAAGGACCCGTCCATCGGCTCGAAGATGATCAACGCGCGGGTGGAGACGGTGGCGGAGAAGCCGTCCTACCGCAAGGCGTTCGCCGAGCGCCGGTGCCTGCTGCCTGCGGACGGCTACTTCGAGTGGGCCGTGCAGGAGGCTGCCGGGACGGGAAAGAAGCCGAAGAAGCAGCCCTACTTCATCCAGCCGGCCGACGGCGGCGTCATGGCCATGGCGGGGCTGTACGAGTTCTGGCGTGACCGGGGCCGTCCCGACGACGACCCGCTCGCATGGCTGGTGACCTGTGCGGTCATCACCACCTCCGCCCTGGACGAGGCCGGGAAGGTCCACGACCGGATGCCGATGCTGATCGAGCGGGACCGCTGGGCGGAGTGGCTCGACCCCGGGGTCCCCGACGCGCACGGCTTCCTCGTTCCCGCCGGCGCCACCGGGTTGACGGCGTATCCGGTCTCCACCGCGGTGAACTCGGTGCGCAACAACGGCCCGGAGCTCGTCGAGCCGATGAAGGAGGGGGAAGGTGACGAACCGGCCCTCTTCTGAGAGCGCCCGGTAACCGAAAACACCCGGTAACCGGTGTAAAACCAGCGCCAAGTGGGCATCCGCTGAGAAAAGCGATACCCCTGCACGGGGACCGCCCATAGACCCATCCCCTTCGCGCCTGGCGGGAGAACCGGGGACCCCCTCACAGGCCGCCCCCACTTTGCGGAGGAGCGGATCCGTGAACCCCACGACCGCGCGTGTGCGCCTGGAGAACATGCTGGCCGAGATCGACCGGTCCATCGGTGTCCTTCGAGGAGATCCCCAGGCGGTGCAGGACCGATCCGCGGCGGACGCCGGATCGGTCCTGACGGACGCGGACCGCAACCGGGCCGTGCTGGAGGCGGCGGCCCGGCACCGCCGCTCGGTGATCGAGGCCCTCCGCCGGCTGGACGACGGGCTCTACGGCCTCTGCGCCGACTGTGAAGGCCCCGTGCCGGAGGGCAGGCTGGAAGCGCGCCCCGATGCCGTCCGCTGCGTGCAGTGCCAGTCGAAGCGCGAGCGCCGACACTGACCTCGAAAGCTTTACCCGGCCCTTTCCCTGTTTTTCCTCGGGCTTTGCCGCCGTCGGCCCCGGTGGAGCCCGCCCGTGCGGCGGGAGCCACCGGGGATCAGCGGCGGCGGGCGCTCGCGACCAGGTGGATGCCCACGGTGTCGTCGTCGCCGGTGTGGGCCTCCAGCTCGGTGTTGACCAGCCAGGTGAGCGCGCGCGAGTCGGAGGCCAGCACGTGATCGACCGTGGAGGGCGACAGCACCGTGCGAGGCCGTATCCACTCGACCTCCAGGCCGGCCTCGGTGAGCAGGTCGCGGAGCTGACCGCTGCTGAAGCACCGGGTGATGCTCCCGTCCGGCCAGGGCACGAGCATGACCTCGCCGGTCTGGCGCAGATGGGCCCAGTAGTTCTGCTCGGCGAGGATCGCCATCCCCAGCACCAGGGAGTCGACGCAGACCAGCGCCCGCCCACCCGGGCGGAGCACCCGGGCGACGTCGCCGATCGCGGACTCGGCCATGAGTTCCACCGACATCGCGCGCTCCTCGGCGAGCACGGCGTCGACGCTGCGGTCGGGGAGGAAGCGCAGATCGTCGGCACGGACCTGGCGGACCTTCGAGGTGTCGCGCGGCAGCGGCCGGCCTTCCACGGTGCGGCGGAAGTCGACCACCTCCAGCACCCGGTGCCCCGCTCCGGCGGCCTGGACCGACCAGCTGCCCCTGCCGCCGGACAGATCCAGGACGGTGGAAGGGCTCTCCGGCAGCCATCGGCTCAGCTGCTCGGCCGCGACCGCGCGATAAAAGGTCCAGTACGGCCCGAGAGTTCCTGCGCCGTTCAGCTCTTCGGCCGGGATGGGCAGCACAAGCGGCTCCTGGCATCGGGGTATCCGGTGGTCTACAGCTACCTGCCGGTACGTATGTTTTTCCCCGTACCGGGTCCTTCGTCACCTTCTATCTTGTGGGAACAGATGGCCGGCCGAGCGTGTTGCAAGCGGACAACGCACGATCCTTTCCGGAGGTTGGCAAGCAGATGCTCGCGTTGATCGAACCCATCATCCGCCCCGGTGATCGGACCTTTCCTGATGAGCGGGTATCCTCCGCTCAGTACGCAGTCCCGCGACAGCAGGGCTTCGGCGATCTTAAGGGGGTGGGTCCGGTCCCTGCGACAGACGAGGAGACTCTGGAGCAGCGGAGCACGAGGTTCGAGCGGGATGTGATGCCCTATCTCGACCAGCTCTACTCTGCCGCGCTTCGGATGACCCGGAACCCAGCGGATGCGGAGGATCTCCTTCAGGAGACCTTCGCCAAGGCCTTCGCGTCCTTCCATCAGTTCCAGGAGGGCACCAACCTCAAGGCCTGGCTGTACCGCATCCTGACCAACACCTTCATCAACAGCTACCGCAAGAAGCAGCGGGAGCCCAAGCAGTCGGGTGCCGAGGAGATCGAGGACTGGCAGCTCGCCAGGGCCGAGTCGCACACCTCGGCCGGACTGAAGTCCGCGGAGATCGAGGCGCTTGAGCACCTCCCCGACAGTGACGTGAAGCAGGCGCTGGCCGCGCTCCCCGAGGAGTTCCGCATCGCCGTCTACCTCGCCGACGTCGAGGGCTTCCCGTACAAGGAGATCGCCGACATCATGGGCACCCCCATCGGGACCGTGATGTCGCGACTTCACCGTGGCCGCCGCCAGTTGCGGACGCAACTCGAGGACTACGCCCGCGAGCGTGGCCTGGTTCCCGCGGAGGGTGCGAAGTGAGCGAGCGAGCCGGCGGCGACCGTGGGCGCGGGCGCGCCGTTCCGGAGATCCGGGACGGGGTGATCGCATGAGCTGCGGAAAGCCGCACTCCACCGACTGCCGCGAGGTGCTGGACAAGGTCTACACCTACCTCGACGGTGAGCTGGACGCGGGCAACTGCGTCGACATCCGCGAGCACCTGGACGAGTGCGGTCCCTGCCTGGAGGAGTACGGCCTGGAACAGGTTGTCAAGCAGCTCGTCGCCAAGCATTGCGGGTGCGACCGGGCCTCGGACGACCTGCGCGCCAAGGTGCTCAGCAGGATCGACCAGGTCCGCTCCGAGTTGACCGGCTGACCTCCTAGGATCTCTCGTACGGTCATGGCCATACGAGCTGGGGGGCAGCATGCGCATACTCGTCACCGGTGGGGCGGGATTCATCGGATCCAACCTGGTGGACCGGCTGCTGGCGGACGGTCACGAGGTCATGGCCGTGGACGACCTGTCCGGCGGAGACCGCGACAATCTCGTCGCGGCGGCACAGAGCCCGCAGTTCAGGCTGCACGAGATGGACATCCGCGAGCCCGCTCTGATCGGTCTGGCCGCCGAGTGGAGGCCCGAGGTCATCTGCCACCTCGCCGCGCAGATCAGCGTGCGCAAGAGCGTGGCCGACCCCGTCCACGACGCCCGGCTCAACGTCGAGGGCACCGCATCCGTCCTCACCGCCGCCCACAGCGGCGGCACCCGCAAGGTGGTCTTCGCCTCCTCCGTCGCCGTGTACGGCGTCCCTGAGGTCATCCCCGTCCCCGGAGACGCGGCGACCGACCCGCGCTCGCCGTACGCGGCCTCCAAACTCAGCGCGGAGACCTACCTGGCCGCCTTCAGGGCGCTGCACGGCATCGACTACACCACGCTGGTGCTCTCCAACGTCTACGGCCCGCGCCAGTCGCCCGACGGCGAGGCGGGGGTGGTGGCCATCTTCACCGACGCCCTGCTCAACGGCACCCCCACGGTGCTGTACGGCGACGGCACCCAGACCCGTGACTACATCTTCGTCGACGACGTGGTGGACGGCTTCGCCCGTGCCTGCGGAGACGTCGGCGGCGGCCGCAGGTTCAACCTGGGGACCGGGGTGGAGACCACCGACCGCGAGCTCCACGCCCTGGTGGCGGCGGCCGCCGGCGCGGCCGACGAGCCGGGCGGCGCCGAGGCCCGTCCCGGGGACCTCCCGGCGATGGCCGTCGATCCGGCACCCGCGCTCGAAGGGCTGGGCTGGCGCCCCCAGACGGATCTGGCCACCGGCCTGAAGGCCACCGTCGACTGGGCGAGGGTCCGGATGGCGGCTCGCTGACCGGCGATCCCATGATGGCTTGTGGTGATGGATTGGTTACGCTTTGCTTGCGATTCCCGGTCCTTACCTCGGGGGCGGCCTCGTTTCTGTAGCCTGAGTCGCGAAAAGGACATGGAGGCAGCGCATGTTGATGGAAACGGTCAACCCGGCACGTCCTGGGATCTCCTGGACCTGAGCACGCGCCCGTAAGACCCAAGGGTGGCCGCTTTGCGGGGACTGCCGTGGTTTGCAAAGGTCTACCTTGTCGCTGTGATCGGTGCCGCGTTCGCGCTGCTCGGGAACAGCGTGTTGGTGAATGGCCGTCTTGGGCAGCTTGACGGGTCCAACCTGCTCGTGCTGGCCCTGCTGTTCCTGGTGTGCGAGTCCGTGCCGACCCTGCTCAACGTCAAGCAGGCCGCTGTTTCGGTCAGCTTCTCGGCCGTGCTCGCGGCGGTGGTGCTCGTCGGTCCCGAAGGGGCGGCGCTGGTCGGCATGACGGCCGTCTTCAGCGTGCGTCCCGGCCTGCCGACGGTGAAGCGGCTGTTCAACGGCGCCCAGTTCGCCGTCTGCGGTTACGTCGCCGGCCAGGCCTACGAGTGGCTGGGGGGAAGGGTCGGCCTGCCGACCATCGCCGGGTTCAACGACCTGATCGTGCCGTTCGCGGGTGCGGCGGCGGTCTTCGTCCCGCTCAACTCCCTCCTGATCGCGATCGTGCTCGCGCTCACCGGCCAGGCCGACCAGGTGCCGTTGCGCGGGCTGGCCCAGTTCATGGTCTCCTACCTGGGCTATGCCACCTTCGGGCTGCTGATCGCCGGACTGTGGGCCACGGTCAGTTCGATCTCCGCGGTGCTTGTGCTGCTCCCGCTGTTCGTGGCCCGCTGGGCCTTCGGCCAGTATCTCGCCCAGCAGCGGTCCTACGACGCCACGATCGCCGCGCTCTGCCAGGCCGTGGAGACCAAGGACTACTACACTCGCGGCCACTGCACCCGGGTCTCGCTGGCCTCCGGCATGATCGCGCAGGAGATCGGCATGGGACCCGAGCGGCTGCGGGCGATCCGCTACGCGGGGATGCTGCACGACGTGGGCAAGCTGGGGGTGCCGACCAAGGTGCTGCAGAAGGACGGCCCGCTCACCGAGGAGGAGTTCGCCGCCATCCAGCTCCACCCGATGCGCGGGCTGGAGATCGTGCGTGGCATCGACTTCCTGGACGAGGCGTTCGCCGGGATCATGCACCACCATGAGCGGCAGGACGGCAAGGGGTATCCGATGGGACTGGCGGGGGACGAGGTGCCGGAGTTCGCCCGGATCATCGCGGTGGCCGACGCCTTCGACTCGATGACCTCCGACCGTTCCTACCGGGGTGCCCGGCCGGTGCCGGTGGCCATGGCCGAGCTTCGCAAGGGGGCCGGCACCCAGTTCGACCCGGTGATGGTCATGGCGTTCATCAAGGCCGTCGACCGTGACGGCTGGGAGCCGCCGCGCAGGGTCGTCACCCCTCCGGCAGGCATGGCGGAGACCGCCACCAAGGACCACGACGACCCGACCATGCCCATCCAGGTGGTGTCGGAGCGGTGAGCCGCCGGGCGAGCGGAGCGAGTGAGAAGGCGGGCGCGACCATGGGTACGGAGCGGTGAGCCGCCGGGCGAGCGGAGCGAGTGAGAAGGCGGGCGCGACCATGGGTACGGAGCGGTGAGCCGCCCGGTCACCGCGACGCGGGCGTTCCAGCGGCTCGACTCGGGTCAGCTCCTGCTGATCTGCGCGACGGGGCTGCTGGCGGTGGCGGGAGTGGCGCACACCGTCGCGGTCGGACTGCTCGACCCGGAGATCGCCATCGGCTTCGGCGCGCTGATCGCGGCGGGGGAGCTGGCCAGGCTCACGATGCCGGGCAACCGGGAGGTGGCGCCGATCGGCGCGGCCGCCGCGCTGGGCTACACCCTGCTGCTGGACATGGGTGACGTCCCGGTGCGTCATTCGGCGTTCCAGGTCGTCGCGGTGCTGACGGTCGGCATGGCCGCGGGGGCGTTGCCGCACCTGGCGGTGGGCCGCCCGCCCAGGCTGGACGCGATGGCGCGCAGGCTGCTGACCGGGGCGCTGCTGGCCGTGGCCTACCGGCCGCTGGCGGGGGCGCTGTTCGGCCTGACGAAGGGGGCCGAGGGGAGCTGGTGGCCCGCGCTCGGCGTGATGGCCGGGCTGATCCTGATCTTGGCACTGGTGGACGTGGTGCTGTCCGCGGTGCTCCGGGCCGAGCAGGTGCGGGCCGCGTTCGGCGTGGCGCTCCACGATGAGGTCCGGATGGCGGCGCCGCTCTGGTCCGCCGTCGCCGCCTCCGGCATCCTGCTCGCGCTCGCCTCGCACAGCATGGGGATGGCGGCGTTGCTGGTCTTCGCCGCGCCGCTGCTGGTCACCCAGGTCGCGTTCCGGAAGTACGCGGGGATCAGGGCCACCTACCTCCAGACGGTCCGGGCGTTGTCCCGGGTCACAGAGGTCGGCGGCTATGTCGAGCCGGGGCACTCGCGCCGGGTGAGCCGCCTGGCGGTCGCGGTCGGACGGGAACTCGGTCTGGCCGAGCCCGAGCTGCTGGAGCTGGAGTACGCCGCGCTCATGCACGACATCGGCCAGCTGTCGCTGCGGGATCCGATCCCCGGTGGTGCCACGGTGCTCACCGACCCCGAGCAGGCCCGGCGGATCGCCGAGCTCGGTGCCGAGGTGATCCGGCAGACCGGCGTGCTGGACCGGGTGGCTGAGATCGTCCGCCGTCAGTGCGATTCCTGTGCCGAGACGCCGCCGCTGGCCAGCCGGATCATCAAGGTGACCAATGCCTATGACGATCTGATCGGCGGCTCCACCGACCGGGACCGTGCGGGGGCCGCTCTCGAACGGCTCTGTCTCTCCGCCGGTGGGGAATATGATCAAGAGGTCGTCGGGGCCATGGCCCGCGTCATCGACAGGATAACTCCGGCTTATCGGCTCTGAGCGGGTTTCCCGCTCCGGCCCCGGCCTCGCACGGCACCGTGGTCGCGCTGGGCGAGCGTGACTGCTCCGTACGGCGCCGCCATCAGACGGTCGTGGAGGAGACACCGTCCCCGGAGCCACCCGGAGCCGCGTGAGCGCATGCCGGCGGCGGCCGTACGGGCGGGTGAGGGGAAAGATCGACTTCTGGGTGGAGCGGCTGGAGCGCCCCGAGCTCGTCGGCGATGCCCACGACACCGAACCCGATGCCCGTATGAGGGCAGGGGCAGGCCGGTCTGGCACAGTGTGGATCACAGCGAGTGAGGGGGAGTGTCCGGTGGCTGAAGTACGCGCCGAGATGGTGGCTAATGTCTGGCAAGTCCTTGTCGCTCAAGGCGACACCGTTGCGGAGGGCGACACTTTGGTCATCCTTGAGTCGATGAAGATGGAGATCCCGGTCATCGTCGAGGATGACGGTGTGATCGCGGAGCTCAAGGTCGTCGAGGGCGACGTCATCCAGGAGGGCGACCTCATCGCCGTCATCGAGTAGCCGGCCGGGCTCGGCGGTCAGCGGTCAGCGGTCAGCGGTCGGCGGTCAGCGGGAGAGCTGGGTCAGAAAGCGTTCGCGGTCGACGACCACGCGCTCGATCGTGCCGGTCGCGACGGTGGCGCGCCGGTCATGGGCGGTGAAGGCGAAGACCAGACGGCGACCGTCGACCTCGGTGAGTTCGGCGGTGATCTCGACGTGGGTGCCGACCGGGCTGGCCGCCAGATGCTCCAGGGCGACCTTGGTGCCCACGGACGTCTGTCCGGGGTCCAGCGCTCCCGTGACGGCCTGGACGGTGGCCCGCTCGGCGAAGGCGAGCAGGCGAGGCGTGGCCAGCACGGGAACGTCCCCACTGCCGATCTTCATCGCGGTGTCCCCCCGCTCGACCATGATGAGGAGTCGGGCACGCAGGCCGGGAGTGAGCGTCATGGGCGCCAGCATAGGGTGATCCGGTGACCTCCTACCGCGATCACCACGGCCGTTCGGCAGGCCGGGGCGCCCGCGCGGGCCGTCTCGCCGCGCGGGCGATGGAGCCGCCGGCCTCCTGTGTTCGCTGTCGTCACCGGATGATGGTGGTCCGGCTGACTCCGGCGGTCGGTCGGCGCGCTGCGTGGAGCACGGTCCGCTGAGCGGCTGACATCCGGTGCCGATCTGTGACGGGAAATGTTGTCCGGATGGCTGGAACATCGCCCCACTATCAGTAGATTTAGGCTTTATATGCCCATCTTCAGTGATCTCGGGACGGCGGAGCTTGGTCGCGGACTCGTGGTCGCCACCAGTGTGGCGGTCCGGTGGCGGATGACATCACCGGTGACCGCCGACGCTCCTGTCGCAAAGGGATGCAACCTGTACGAGTGCGCCTAAAAGTACTGAGTTTTGTGCGATGCTACGGCACGCGTCTTGTTCGTGGGGCAGGCAACTCGCAGGGGTCCGTTACGTCGCCGTGACGTCGATGCGATACAAATCCGCTTTGTTGGAGAGCCCTGGGGCGGGACGGAGAGGGTTACGGGGGAGTCATGGTGGCCCAAGGCACGACGCTGGCGGGGCGGTATCGCTTGGATACCCGCATCGGCGCCGGCGGTATGGGCGAAGTGTGGCGAGGTGAGGACATCGTCCTTGCGCGCACCGTCGCCGTCAAGGTGCTGCTTCCGGGCCGTACCGACGCCCCGGGCTTCCTGGTGCGTTTCCAGGGCGAGGCCCGGGCGATGGCGACGATCAACCATCCCGGGGTCGTCGATGTCTACGACTACGGGATTCACGAGGTGCCCGGCGCGGGGGCGACGGCATACCTGGTGATGAAGTTCGTCGACGGGGAGCCGCTCGACCGGCTGCTCGGACGGCTGGGGAGCATCGCTCCCGGTCCCGCGATGGAGCTCATCGCGCAGGCGGCCTCGGCCATGCAGGCGGTGCATGACCAGGGCATCGTGCACCGGGACATCAAGCCCGGCAACCTGCTGGTCCGCGCCGACGGCACGCTCGTGCTCACCGACTTCGGCATCGCCAGGTCGGATGCGGCCAGCCGACTGACGGACGCGGGCATGGTGCTCGGCACCGCCGCCTACTGCGCGCCCGAGCAGGCCGAGGGCGCACCGGTCACCTTCGCGGTGGACATCTACGCCCTGGGCGTGGTGGCCTACGAGTGCCTGGCCGGACAGCGGCCGTTCGACGGCGACACCCCGGTCACGATCGCGCTCAAGCACATCCGCGAGGAGCCGCCGCCCCTGCCGCCGCACATCCCGCCGGCGATCAGGGCGCTGGTGGAACGTGCCCTGTCCAAGGACCCGGCCCGCCGTTTCCCCAGTGCCGCCGCGATGAGCACCGCCGCGAGACAGGCGGCGCGCCTCGGGCCGGAGACCGGGCCGATGCCGCTGCCGCCGGTCTCACCCGCCTCGCCCGCCGACGTCGCACGGCAGACCGGCTGGCAGGGGGCCGTGCCACCCGCGACGGCTCCGTCGCCTGGCCCGGCCACCGAGGCGGTCGCGCAGGGGCGGGGCCGCCGTGCCGCGAAGAAGCCGCGGCGCAGGGGCGGGTTCCTGGCGGCGGCCGCCGTGGTCGGTGTGATGTGCGTCGGTCTCGTCACCGTGGCGATCAACGTGATGGCGGCCTCCACGGAGACTCCGCTGCCGTCTCCCTCGCCGAGCGCGACCCCGACCCCGACGCCCACCGTGACCAAGCCACGGACATCGCCGAGGCCGACCCGCACGCCGGCCACCAGACCGCCGCGCCCCGTCACCCCGAAGGCGACCCCGACCCCGACGCCCACGCCGACTCCGACGCCCACCCCGAAGCCCACGCCGACTCCGACTCCGACGCCCACGCCGACGCCGAAGAAGCAGCGGGTGCCGAACGTCATCGACATGACACCGGATGCGGCCAGGAACGCGATCCAGAAGGCGGGCCTGAGGGCGAAGCCCGTCGAGAGCGCCGACATCGACTACTCGCAGTGCGTGAAGGTGGTCGAGCAGCGCCCGGCCGGCGGGGCCATGCAGGACCCCAGGAAGCCGGTGGAGATCATCCTCAGCAGCGAGAAGTGCCCGCCGCCCTCCTCGCCGACGCCCACCCCGACACCCAGTTCCTGAAGGGACCGGCCCGCGGCCTGCCGGGAGACCGGTCCCGGCAGGAAGGCCCCGGCAGCGGTCGGCGGCGTGCGGAGAACGACCGGTTCGGCACTCCGCCGGACGGGGTGGATACGGCCGGCGGCCTTCAGATGCCGGTGGTGGTGCGGGGGTAGGCGACCGAGGGGTCGGTGGCGATGTTGACCATGTACGGCACGCCGGAGTCGAACGCGCGGCGCAGCGCCGGGCCGATCTGCGACGGGTCGGTGACGAGCTCGCCGCCGCCGCCGAGCGCGGTCACCACCTGGTCGTAGCGGCACTGCGGCTGGAGCTCGGCGGCCACGTCATAGCCGTAGAGCATCTGCATGGGGTGCTTCTCCAGCCCCCACATGCCGTTGTTGCCGCAGATCATCACCACCGGCAGGCGATGCCGTACGAGCGTGTCCACGTCCATCAGCGAGAAACCGGCCGCGCCGTCTCCGAGGAGCAGCACCACCTGGGAGGAGGGCCGGGCCAGCCGGGCGGCGATGGCGTAGCCCAGGCCGGTGCCCAGGCAGCCGTACGGGCCCGGGTCGAGCCAGTTGCCGGGCTGCTGGGGCTCGACGTACTTGCCCGCGTAGGAGACGAAGTCGCCGCCGTCGCCGATCACCACGGCGTCCTCGGCGAGGACCTTGGCCAGCTCACCGTAGATCCGCATCGGGTGGATCGGGTCGGAGCCGGAGGCCAGCAGTTCAGCGTCGGCGGCGATGGCCGCCGCGGCGGTCTCCGACAGCTTCGACAGCCACGGCGCGTAGGTCGCGGGCGACACACCGGCCTGGTTGCAAGCCGTACCCAGCCCCCAGAAGACCAGCGACAGGTCGCCGGCGGCGGTGCCGGAGGGCTCGATGTGCGTGGTGAGCTGCGACGGCGCGTCGGCCAGGTGCACGACCTTGGCGAGCGGGGCGCCGTCCTTGCCGCCGAACCAGCCGTAGCCGAGCCGGAAGTCCATCGGGGTGCCCGCGACGATCACCAGGTCGGCCTGGGTGAGTGCGAGCCCGCGCGCCCGGGTGACCAGCAGCTCGTGCCCGGCGGGCAGGATGCCGCGACCCTGGCCGTTGGGGATGACCGGCAGGCGGAACTCCTCGGCGAAGGACCGGGCGACCTCCTCGGCGCGGTCCATCCACACGTCCGAGCCCAGCACCAGCACCGGGCGCTCGGCCTCGGCGAGCAGCCGGGCGATCCCGGCGAGAGCGTCGGAGTCGGGCTCCAGCGGCGAGGGGGTCAGCGTCTCGGTGGCGTGGTCCGGCGGGGGCGCGGGGGCGAACAGGTGGTCCATGTGGAAGTCGAGGAACACCGGGCCGCGGTGCGGGGCCAGGGCGGTGCGGAAGGCCATCTCCACGTCCTCGGCGACGGAGTCGGCGCCGGAGCCGGTGAAGGCCAACTTGGTGATGGGAGCGAACAGCGGCGGATGGTCGAGCTCCTGCAGGGCGCCCGAGCCCCAGCGTGACTGCGGCGCCCGGCCGCCCAGGATCACGACCGGGGAACCGTTGAAGTGCGCGGTGGCCACGCCGCTGACCCCGTTGGTGATGCCGGGGCCGGCGGTGAGCACGGCCAGGCCGGGTCTGCGGGTCAGTCGGGCGGTCGCCTCGGCGGCGAAGACCGCGCTCTGCTCGTGCCGCACGTCAAGGATGGGCATGTCCTCGTGGACCGCCCCGTCATACAGCGGGAAGACGTGCCCGCCGGACAGGGTGAACATGGTCTCGATGCCATAGGCCTTGGAGACGGCGACGGCGATGTCACCTGCGTGCTTCGGGGACTCCATATCGCGCAACCTACCAGTCAGTCACTTAGCCGGACAGGGGTTCTTCACCCTGCCCAGATTCGTCCCACCTAACGCGCTCGGCACGTATTGCGGTACCCGGCTCAGGGGCGGTGCAGCCGGGTGACGAACTTGTACCGGTCGCCGCGGTAGAGGGACTGGGCCCACTCCACCGGGTTGCCGTCGGCGTCGAATGCGTGCCGGGTGAGCAGCAGCATCGGCAGGCCGACGTCGACGCTCAGCACCTGCGCGTCGTACGGCGTCGCCAGCACGGTCTCGATGATCTCCTCGGCGTCGGTCAGCCGTACGTTGTAGGCGTTGTGCAGCGTCTCATACAGCGAGGAGTGCACCTCCAGCTCCCGCCGGAGCCGGGGGAAGCGCCGGGCCGACAGATGGGTGGTGTCGATCGACATCGGCTCGCCGTTGGCCAGGCGCAGCCGGTGGATGCGGAGCACCCGGCCGCCGGGGTTGATCGCCAGCCGGCGGGCCAGGGGTTCGTCGGCGGTGACGTAGCTGATGTCGAGGATCTTGGTGTCGGGTTCGAGGCCGACGGTCCGCAGGTCGCCGGTGTAGGAGGTCAGCTGGAGGACCTGGGCGACCTTGGGCTGCGCGACGAAGGTCCCCTTGCCCTGGATGCGCACCAGCCGGCCCTCGACCACCAGCTCCGACAGGGCCTGGCGCACGGTGGTACGCGAGGTCTCGAACCGGACCGCCAGTGTCCGTTCGGGGGGCAGCGCGCTGCCCGCCGACAGGGACTTGGTCAGCGCGAGCAGGCTCCGTTTGACGTCGTAGTACTTGGGAATCCTGGGGGAGTCGTCCGTCACGACGGCACCTCGCCTAACGGCTCGGAAACGGCGTGAACGCAGACGCCGCGCCTCTGGGCCTGCCTGGTCCGCTCACTCAATTGGTCACCTTCATCTCGGCCACGGCGGTGAGCGCACCCCTGGCCACCGCTGGATCATCGGAACTCAGATTGGCCCGTGCGGTCAACCGCGGGCAAGAGCGGCCGGCCGGCACCGAGAGCGGCCGGAGGTATCCGTCGCGCACTCCGCGTTCCGCACAGATGAGGGCGACCCGTGGCACGGTCTCGGGCGGGCCGAGGACGATCGGGACGACCGCACCCGCCGGATCGTTGGTCTCCAGGCCGAGTTCGCGGGCCGTCGAGGCCGACTCCCTCGCTCTGGTCCGTACGTGTCCGGGCAGTTCGGGCTGGTTCTGAAGGATATCCACAGCGGCGAGTGCCGTGGCCGCGCCGCCGGGGGCCCGGCCGGTGGTGAAGATGGACGACCGGCCCGTGTCCGTCGGCGTTTCGATCGCCTCCGGAGCCCCCGGTACGGCCCCGCCCCGGGAGCTCGGAGGCGCAGGCAGTGTGATCGTTATCACAATGGCCGGCTCTGCCGCCTGGCCGGCCGGGTGCACCGCTCCCCGGTCGGCCGAACCGAGCCGGTCGTCGGAGGCCAGGTCGACCAGACCGCCGTCATCCGGCGTCCGGACGCGCCGGGCACGCCTGGGACCTGCCGCCTCACGCCTGCTCGGGGCCGTGCGGAACCGAGTCGGCGGGTCTGGGGTCTGCTCCATAGCGGGCATCTTGCCAGCCGGGCCCGCTCGATTCGCGTTCGGACCCGCAAAGAACGCATGATGCACGGGTGCCGACTCTAAGTGACCTGGCGATCCGCCACACCGCACTCGACGATGCCGACCTCGAGTGGACGCACTCGCTGGTCTCCGACTGGCAGCTCCTGGCCGACCTGTCGTTCGCCGATCTCGTCCTCTGGGTCCCGCTCCGGAAGGGCACGGGATGGATCGCCGTCGCGCAGATGCGGCCCACCACGGGGCCGACCGTCTATCACGACGACATCGTCGGGATGACCGCGGCCAAGGGAGAGCGGGCGCTCATCGACACGGCCTGGAACGAGCGGCGGATCTGCCGGGAGGGTGACCCCGACTGGTCGAGCGGGGTCCCGGTGCGCGAGGAGACCATCCCGGTACGGCGGGCCGACCACTTCCTCGGCGTGATCCAGCGTTCGACGAACCTCTCCTCGGCGCGCACCCCGTCCCGGCTCGAACTCACCTACCTGCAGAGCGCCTCGGACCTGGCCCAGATGGTGGCCGAGGGGCGGTTCCCGTTCTCCGGCGCCGAGCCGATCCTGGTCCGTTCACCACGGGTGGGCGACGGCCTGCTCCGGCTGGACCGCGCGGGCCGGGTCACTTATGCCTCGCCGAACGCGCTTTCGGCCTACCGGCGGCTTGGCCTCAACGCGGATCTGGTCGGCGCCGAGCTGGGCCGTACGACCGCCACTCTCTGCTACTCCGACGAGCCCATCAACGAGAACCTGATGATGGTGGCCAGCGGCCGGGAGCCCCGGGAGACCGAGGTCGAGTCGGGTGGCACCGTCGTGCAGCTGCGGGCGATCCCGCTGGTCGTCGGGGGCGGGCGGATCGGCGCGCTGGTGCTCATCCGGGATGTGACGGAGCTGCGCCGCCGCGAGCGGGAGCTGATGACCAAGGACGCCACGATCAGGGAGATCCACCACCGGGTGAAGAACAACCTGCAGACGGTGGCGGCGCTGCTCCGGCTGCAGGCCCGGCGGCTGCGGCAGCCGGAGGGGCGTGAGGCGCTGGAGGAGGCGGTGCGCAGGGTCGGGTCGATCGCGATCGTGCACGAGACGCTGTCCCACACGCCCGACGAGCAGGTGGACTTCGACGACATCGCCGACCGCGTGATCGCGATGACGGGCGAAGTGGCGGCGCCGGAGGCGCAGGTCGTGCCGCGCCGCGTCGGGTCGTTCGGGGTGCTGCGCTCGGAGATCGCGACGCCGCTGGCGATGGTCCTCACCGAGCTGCTGCAGAATGCCGTCCAGCACGGGCTCGCCCACCGGCCGGGCCGGCTTCAGGTGATCGTCTCGCGGGGGGCCGACCGGCTCGACGTGATCGTGTCCGACAACGGGACCGGTCTGCCGGAGGGATTCGACCTGGAGTCGTCCACCAGCCTGGGGCTGCAGATCGTGCGGACCCTGGTCGTCGGGGAGCTGTCCGGCCGGCTGGCCATCGAGCCCCGGCAGGGTGGCGGCACCGAGGTCACCCTCGGCATCCCCCTCCCCGCGGCCTGAACCGGGCCGGGGAGGGGTCCGGCGTGGTTCAGGCGTTCGCGCGGGTGCGGGCGCGGGCCGTGCGGCGCTTGTAGGCGCGGCGCTCGTCCTCGCTCAGGCCGCCCCAGACGCCGGCGTCCTGCCCGGATTCCAGCGCCCACTTCAGGCATGCTTCACTGATGGTGCACGTGTGGCAGACCTGCTTGGCCTCTTCGATCTGCATCAGGGCAGGGCCGGTGTTGCCGATCGGGAAGAACAGCTCGGGGTCCACGTCACGGCAGGCAGCGCGGTGGCGCCAGTCCATGCGTTCACTCCTTCGTAAGAGGAGCCCTTGCTGCGGCTCCGTCGGCTCACTTTGTGAAGACTTTCACTAACCAGTGCGAACAGCTGCCCGAGCCTTGTTCGGTTCGGGGCGTGTTCGCTTGACCGCCGGCGACCTTGGAGCGAGGTGGTCGCTCAAAGGTCCTACGTTCCGACGTCAATGTTGAGATTGTCAGCCACGCTCAGTACATGCAAGAGGTTTGGGAGAACGTTTTGCCGGATATGCATGTCGGATGCGTCACACAATGACCGCATGTAACGAGCTAGACCAAAACTTGTAACGCGTCTGGGATAGATCGGAAGGTCACCCGCTCGACTTCGCCCAGGTAGTCGCCGTCGAGCTGGAACGCCACCGGGCGTTCCGCGGTCAGCGTGAACTCCTTCTCGTCATGGAGTTGCACCAGGTGGCGGCCGGTGGGCAGGGTGTCGCGGTCCCCGGTGATCTGGGGCATGAGATGGAGCATCGACGGCACGCCCAGGCGCTGGAGTCCCAGCAGGTCAAGGCCGGTCTCGAAGCTCGCCCACGGGGTCGGGCAGATCGGCCGGGAGCCCACGTAGGTCCAGGGCGAGGTGTTGGAGATGATCGCCATGAAGACGTTCTCGGCCTGGGGCACGCCCGGTCCCTCGACGGTCATCGCGGCGTGACGTTTGTCGGTCGAGAGATAGTGGTGTAACGCGGTGTTCACATAGCGCGCGGGGGTGGCCTTGCGGCCGGTGCCGCGCATGCCCTCCACCGCACGGATCACCTCGGCGTCATACCCCAGGCCACTACAGAACGTGAAGTATCGGCTTTCGTCATTCCATAGCGCCTGGCCCAGTCCGACGGTCCGCCGCCGGCCGTCGCGGATCGCCTCCAGCACCGCGCCGACCGCTTCGACCGTGCTGTTCGGCAGCCCCAGCGCCCGCGCGAAGACGTTCGCGCTGCCGCCGGGGATCACCAGCAGGGCCGGCCGTCCCGTCGCGTCCCCGCCCCGGCCGTCCTCCGCGTCGAGCAGGCCGTTCGCCGCCTCGTTGATCGTGCCGTCGCCGCCGAGCACGGCCACCACGTCGTATCCCGAGGCGTGGGCCTTGCGCGAGAGCAGAGCCGCGTGCCCGCGGTAGGCGGTCTCCTCGACCGTGATGCTCATGGTGGCGCTGAGAGCCCCGATGAGCACGTCCCGCGTCCGCCGGTTGGTCGTCGTCGCCTTGGGGTTCACCAGGAGCATCGCGCGCATGACGTCAGAGTATCCGCCCATATCGCCCCCCGGACTGGGGAAACCCGACCGAGGGGCCCCGGGGATAGGGTTGGGATGTGTCGAATCGCCCGATGACCCTCACCGTCGCCGCCGCCATCCTGGGGCTGGAAGGCGTCACCAGCCTGTTGCTCGGCGGATACGTCGGCATCGAGACGGTGATCGGCCGTCCCGTCGATGTGCTGAGCTCGCTCTTCGTCGCCGGATTCGGGATCCTCGTCGGCGCGGGCCTGCTCTGGGTGGCCTGGGGGATGCTCCGGTCCGAACGGTGGACACGGAGTCCGGGCGTGCTGGCGCAGATCTTCTCCGCCGTGGTCGCCATCACGCTGATCCAGTCCGGCCAGCAGCTCATCGGCATCCCGCTGATCGCCGTGGCGGTGGTCGGCGTGGTCGCGCTGCTCTCCCCGCAGACGACCCAGATCCTCTACGGGGACCAGCTCTACGGCGACAGGGACTGAGCCCCGTCCCCCGGATCCTGCCCTGTCGCGATCGGCCGGGCGGTGCGTCGCATCGTCGTCGGTCGCCGCAGCGGGCCACGGCTGCTCGTTCCGTCGTGCGACGCACCACCCGGCCGGATCCTCGCCATGACGAGAACCACGGGACAGGGCCTGGCTCAGTCCTCCGCCGTCAGCCCCTCACGGAGCTGGGCGAGGGTCCGGGCCAGCAGCCGGGAGACATGCATCTGCGAGATGCCCAGCTCGGTGGCGATCTGCGACTGGGTCATATTGCCGAAGAACCGCAGCAGCAGGATCCGCTTCTCGCGCGGCGGCAGCCGTTCGAGCAGCGGTTTGAGCGACTCGCGGTATTCGACGCCCTCCAGGGAGTCGTCCACGATGCCCAGGGAGTCGGCCACCGCAGGCGCGTCGTCGTCACCGGAGTCGGGCGCGTCGAGGGAGACCGTCGAGTAGGCGTTGGCCGACTCCAGCCCCTCGAGCACCTCCTCCTCGGTCATCTTGAGGAACGTCGCGAGCTCCCCGACCGTGGGCGCACGCCCCTCGCGCTGGGAGAGCTCGCTGATCGCCTTGGTGAGCGAGAGCTTGAGCTCCTGCAGACGACGCGGCACGCGGACCGCCCAGCCCTTGTCGCGGAAGTGCCGCTTGATCTCGCCCACGATCGTCGGGGTGGCGTAGGTGGAGAACTCGACCCCCCGGCCCAGATCGAAGCGGTCGATCGACTTGATCAGGCCGATGGTGGCGACCTGGGTGAGATCGTCAAGCCACTCGCCCCGGTTGCGGAACCGTCGGGCGAGATATTCCACCAAGGGGAGATGGAGCTCGACGAGCTCGTCACGGATGCGCTGGCGCCTCGAGTCGTCGGGGGTCAACTCCGCCAGTTCCGCGAAGAGCAGGCGCGCGCGCACCCGGTCGGGCACCGCGTGATCGCTGGCGGCCATGGCACGAGTCCTTTCCGTCACGCCGGCCTCGCTGCGCCTCGGCGCTTGCGTAGCACGATCGCCATGCGGTCGGGGGAGTCGGTTACGGCATCCACATCGTCAGCCAGGGCGGTGAGCACCATCCACGCGAAGTCGTCGCGCTTGGGCGCGCTACTGCCCACCGTGCTGACCTCGACCCGGACCTGCATCAGCTGACCGCTGAGCTCGAACTCGGCCGTCAGATCGGTCCCGGGAACAGCCTGGGTCAACAGCATCGCGCACGCCTCGTCGACCGCGATCCGCAGATCCTCGATCTCGTCAAGCGTGAAGTCCAGCCGTGCGGCCAGTCCGGCGGTCGCCGTACGCAGCACGGAAAGATAGGCACTCGCGGCCGGCAGCCGGACGGTCACCACGTCGCGGATCCCGCCCATATCAACCGCCGGCGTCTCGGTGTGTTCGGTCACGTTCCTCCTCGCAGAGTCGCTGACTGCAACCTACAGCCCCGAGAGGGTGGTTGGCCCAATTGGACTCGCGATCCGGACGATTTGAACACCTCAAGAACCCACTAAGACACCTCAATGGGACATCTCAACAGGTCAGGCCCCGTGCGGCGGCACTCCTCACGGGGCCCGCGACGGTGCCCGCACCTGCGTGCACCGCCTCGTCGTCCGCCCGCCGCCACCCTCGGCCTTCTCGGGCCGGGGTCGGCGGCGCGCCTCCGCGACGATCTGCTCAGGCGGCCTTGGTCGCCCAGAAGATCTTGGAGATCTCGTCGATCTTGCCCAGGAGCTCGTCGGCCTTGGCGACGTCGACCGTCCCCTTGCCGCCCGCCGCGCCGGCCAGCTTCGTGGCGTCCCAGAAGAGCTGGTGCAGCTGCGGGTAGGTCTCCAGGTGCGGGGGCTTGAAGTAGTCGGTCCACAGCACCCACAGGTGGTGCTTGACCAGCTCAGACCGCTCTTCCTTGATGGTGAGCGCGCGGGAACGGAAGATCGGGTCCTCGTTCGCGGCGTACTTCTCCATGATGGCCTTCACGGACTCGGCCTCGATGCGGGCCTGAGCCGGGTCGTACACGCCACACGGCAGGTCGCAGTGCGCGGACGCGATGTGCTTGGGGCGCATAAGTCGTGCGAGCATCGGAAAGTCCTTCCTTGATGCTGAGATCAGCTGGTCCAGTAACGACCTTACTCGTCTTCGAAACCCGTGTGGGAGGGGGCTGCGCCCTGTGAGAGTCCGTGTCGAAGGGGACTCGATGCTGCCCGCGCTGCGCCCCGGCGACTGGCTCTGGGTGTGGCGCGGCGCCCCGATCCGGGCGGGGGACCTGGTCGTCGCCCGGCTCCCGGCCGACCCGTCACTGCTGATCGTCAAGCGGGCCGCCTGGAAGGCGGCGGACGGCTGGTGGCTGGAGAGTGACAACCAGCGGGCCCCCGGCCGCCGCGACAGCTGGGACTTCGGCGCCCTGCCCCCGTCGGCGCTGGTCGGCCGGGTGGCGCTGCGCTACTGGCCGCCGACCTTCTTACGGGCCCGGTAGGCGGCCACGTTCGCCCGGCTGGCGCACCGCTCGGAGCAGTAGCGCCGGGACCTGTTGGAGGAGGTGTCGAGATAGGCCCGCCGGCAGGGCGGCGCCTGGCAGAGGCCGAGCCGGTCCACGCCGAGGTCGGTGACGATGGTGGCCAGGCCCATCACCGCGCCCACGGCGTACTGGTCGGCCATCCGGCCGCCCTCGGTGAGGTGCAGGTGCCAGCGCTCGCCGTCGTGGCCGGAGATCTGCGGCTGGACCGGATGCTGGATCAGCAGCGAGTTGAGCCGGTCGACCACGTCCTGCTCGTCGCCGCCGGCCGCGGCCGCGAACACCGTCACGAGCTCCTCGCGCAGATCGCGCAGGGCGTCGAGGTCGCCCCGGGTGATACGGCAGCCGGGACGGTAGCGGCGCCCCTCCTCAAGGAGGGAACGGAGCCCGTCCAGGCCGGTCAGCCGGTCGGGGCTGTTGATGAGCAGTACAGCCAGCTCGGCATAGGAGGTCAGATCCACCGGCGACCCGTCGATGTAAGTGATGAATGAAGCCCCGAGTATTACACGGGCGGCGAGATCGGCACCACGCATTGAAACTAAGCCGCCTTGTCATCTCTCCGTCATCGGCCGGAGTCTCACGATGTGGCACAATCGACCAGCGGGTGACCCCCGTGCCCCCGCCAGACGACCGTTCTCAGCGAGCGAGCCCCGAGCGGCTACCGAAGCCGGGTCACGTCCGCGACGGCGTCTAAGGAACCGTCCGTCTGCCTGACTGAACTACAGGGGTCGCTGTGGCTGTCACACCATCGTCCGTCTCGCCCGAAACCCTCGACCTGGATCCGGCCTTCGCCCTGCATCGCGGCGGCAAGCTGGAGGTCCGCTCCACCGTCCCGGTCCGCGACGCCGCCGACCTGGCGCTCGCCTACACCCCGGGGGTGGCCCGGGTCTGCACCGCGATCGCCGAGCGGCCCGAGCTCGTCAACGACTACACCTGGGTGTCCAACGTGGTCGCCGTCGTCTCCGACGGCACCGCCGTGCTCGGGCTCGGCGACATCGGGCCCGCCGCCGCCATGCCCGTCATGGAGGGCAAGGCGCTGCTGTTCAAGGAGTTCGCGGGGGTCGACGCGGTGCCGATCTGCCTCGGCTGCACCGACGTGGACGCACTGGTCGAGACGGTCGTACGGCTCGCACCCTCCTTCGGCGGCATCAACCTGGAGGACATCAGCGCGCCCCGCTGCTTCGAGGTCGAGGACCGGCTGCGCGAGCTCCTGGACATCCCCGTCTTCCACGACGACCAGCACGGCACCGCGATCGTGGTGCTGGCGGCGCTCAGGAACGCGGCCCGGCTGACCGGCCGCTCGCTGGGCGACCTGCGGGCCGTGGTGGCGGGCGCCGGCGCGTCCGGCGTCGCGGTCAGCCGCATCCTGCTCAACGCGGGCATCGGCGACATCGCGATCTCCGACTCCAAGGGCCTGATCTACCAGGGCCGCGACGGGCTCAACCCGGTCAAGGAGGCCCTGGCGCGCGACAGCAACCGGGCCGCCCTGCGAGGTTCCACCGAGGAGGCGCTGGCCGGGGCGGACGTGTTCGTCGGCCTGTCGGGCTCCACGGTCTCGGAACGGGCCATCGCCTCGATGGCGTCCGGCTCCATCGTCTTCGCGCTGTCCAACCCGGAGCCCGAGGTGCACCCGGAGATCGCCAGGAGGCACGCCCGGGTGGTGGCGACCGGCCGTTCCGACTTCCCGAACCAGATCAACAACGTGCTGGCCTTCCCCGGCGTCTTCCGGGGGGCGCTCGACGTCCGCGCCAGCACCATCACCGAGAACATGAAGGTGGCCGCGGCCGAGGCGCTGGCCGCCGTGGTCGGCGACGACCTGTCGGCCGACTACGTGATCCCCAGTCCGTTCGACGAGCGCGTCGCCCCGGCGGTCGTCGCCGCGGTCGCCGCGCAGGCCCGCGTCGACGGAGTCGCCCGCCGCTGACCCGCCGTATCCGCTTCCGGGACTGCTCGTTTTCTGGGGCCGCCCGCACTCTGGGAGTGCTCGCTTTCCGGAGCCGCCCGCTTTCCGGGGCCGCCCGCGAAGAGTTCCGGACCCGTCTGCGAAGACGCCCCCGCCCGACCGGGTGGGGGCGTCTTCGTCGTGTTGCGGGAAACCCAAAAAACAGTCACGGATCGTGCTATAAACAAAGCTCTCCGTCACCTATCCGGGCAAGCGTGTGCAACGAGGGGCGGATACGGGCGCACGGGGCACGGCATACGGCCGGCACCCCGGCAACTCTCACGGTGAGGAAAGCGGATAGGAATGCGATGAAACGCGAACCCAACCGATTACTCCAGCGGCTCATCGCCGAAGCGGGTTTCACCCACAAGGGACTGTCCCGCAAGATCAACGATCTCGGTGTCTCCCGGGGCCTCCCGGGCCTGAAGTACGACCACAGTTCCGTCCTCCGCTGGATCGGCGGCCAGCGGCCGAGAGATCCGGTCCCCGGACTGCTCGCAGAGATCTTCGCGCTCCGGCTCGGCAGGTCGGTCAGCTCGGAGGACCTCGGCCTGCCGGTCGTCCCGACCTCTCTCGACCTCGGACAGGAGTTCACCCACACATGGCAGGAGGGCATCGCGACCGTGACGGCACTGTGGCGGGGAGACGTTGAGAGACGCAGGTTCCTGATCGACTCGACCTTCGCGGTCGGGGCCGGCTCCACCGGTGCCCTGCGCTGGCTGACCCTCCCCCTGGAGAGCCGTCCCGCCGCGGGCGGCGCCCGGCGGGTGGGGACGGCCGACATCGCCGCGATCCGGGAGGTGACCCGGTCCTTCGGCGAGCTGGACAACAGGTTCGGCGGTGGCAGGGTCCGCTCGGCGGTGGTGAAATATCTGGACACCGCGGTCGCGCCGCTGCTCAGTGACGGCTCCTACAGCGGGAACACCGGCAGGCTGCTGGCGTCCGCGGCGGCCGAGCTGACCCGGCTGGCCGGGTGGATGGCCTACGACCTGGAGCAGCACGGCCTGGCCCAGCGCTACCTGATCCAGGCGCTCCGGCTGGCCAGGGGAGCGGAGGACCACGGGTTCGGCGGGGAGATCCTCGCGGGGATGAGCCACCAGGCCCTGTACATCGGACAGCCCGCGCACGCCCTCGACCTGGCGAGGGCCGCCCAGCTCTCGGCCCGGCGGGCCGGCGTCTTCGCGCTGCTGGCCGAGGCGCACGTGCTGGAGGGCCACGCGCACGCCCTGATGGACGACCGGGCCGCCTGTGCGGACTCCCTGCACGAGGCGGAGCTGGCCTTCGACCGGCGGGCGAGCGGCGACGAGCCCGACTGGATCGCCTACTTCGACGAGGCCTACCTGTCGGCCAAGTTCGCGCACTGCTTCCGCGACCTGGGCGACGGGCCGGGGGCCGTACGGTATGCGACGCGGTCGCTGGACATGGACGGGCGCTATGTCCGCGGGCGGATGTTCAACCTGTCGCTGCTCTCGGCTGGGCTGCTCCAGTGCGGTGAGCTGGAGCGGGCCTGCGCGGCGGCAGGCCAGGCGCTGGATCTGGCGGGGGGCCTGCAGTCGGTCCGCACCCAGTCGTACGTGGCGGACCTGCGGCGGCGGCTGGACCCCTTCGCGGGAGAGCCGGCCGTGGTGGAGCTGAAGGAGCGGAGCCGGGAGCTCAGCATCGCCTGATGTTCTCCGGGAGGAGCTGACGCCCTGCGGGAGATCTGACGTTCCAGGAGCACGCGGGAGAAAGCCCCGGACAAAAGGCCGAAGGGCCCGGCGCGAGCCGGGCCCTTCGGGTGAAGCAGGGTGAGTTCGGGTTTGGACCCCGGACTCAGCTGATCATCAAGACTACTTGACGATCGAGCCGGACCACACAGCAGCAGCCTGGTTGTAAACCGCAGCGGTCTCGCCATCGAAGTAGGCGGAGGTGCTGAGGTCGTAGCGACCGTTCTTGTCCTGGTCGCCGAACAGGCTGGTCACGCCGTTGACGTAGCCAAGACGCTTGCTGTTGTTGTACTTGACGAGCCACGCAGCGCCGTCGGCACCCGGGGTCATCGAGCACTTGAGGCCAACGTGCTCCTCGACCTTCTCGGCCGCGGAGACGTACACCTTGCCGGTGGTCTTGCCGTAGCACCACTTCGGCGTAACGCCGGTGTAGGCCTTGTTGCCGTCGGGGTGAGCGTCCGCCGGGTAACCGAAGACGAAGACCGTCTGGCCGGTCTTCTGGTTCCAGGTGAAGCCCTGGCCACCGACAGCGTTGCCCAGGGCACCGGTGTCCTTGATGAAGCCGTCGACGACGTAGAAGGTCGTCTTGAAGTAACCCTTGACCTGGGTCTCCTTCACCCAGTACTTCACGAAGTACTTGGTGATGGTGTAGTTGCCCTTGGCGTCAATCTTGCGGTAGCCGGGGCCGGTGTAGGCCTCGTACTCCGCCTTGGTGACGAACTCGGACTTGCCGCTGGCGGCCTCAGCCTTGGCGCCGTTCTTCTGCCCGGTGGGGGCATTGTCGTAGGCGTCCTTGCTGACCTCCTGCAGAACCTTCACGGCCGCCGGGTAGTCCGGGCCGACCGGGTCCTTGATGGTGTCAGCCTTGGCCCACGCGTCGGCGGACTCGCCACCGTTCAGGTCAACGGTCTTCTTGTACTCAGCCTCGGAGATCGCCGTGTCCTTGGTGAACTTGGCGCCACTGAAAGCGTCGTACTCGCTCTTCTTGACTTCCTTGGCGCTGCCGCCGCCGATCTGGATGCCGTTGTACACGGTCACGAACGCGTAGTCGCGGTCGCGGTCGTTGAAGACGCTGTAGTCATAGTGGGTGTAGGCCGTCTTACCGACGTAAACGCCGTAAGGGGTCTTGCCCTGGTAGTAAGCGGGCACGAAGACCCAGTTGTCCATGACGCTGGCGTTCTTCTTGTCGTCGTAGACACAGTGGCCGGCCGTGGCGACCAGGTTGTGGTACTTCGACTGGATCGAGGTGGCGGAGCACCACTTCAGCTTGGAGTCGGCGTCGACGAAGAACACCTTGCCGATGGTGCGCGGCAGGTTGATGTTCTTCACCACGGAGGTGGTGGTCTTGCCTTCCCCGGTGGGGAGAACGGAGCCGGGCTTGCCGTCGGGGGTGTAACCGCCACCGGCCTTCAGGCCCGGAGCCGCGGTGGTCTCCCAGGTGTAGGGAGTCGCCTTGGCCAGGTTGTTGGTGGCACCGTTAACGCCGAGCCAGAACTTGGCGACATCGACGGCGGCCGGAGCGTCCTTGGCCAGCGTGTCAGACGCCCAGTCGGGGTTGGCGTTGGCGGTGCCGGCCAGACCGGCGGCCAGCAGACCGGTGGCCAGGATGGCGCCACCGGCGGGGAGGAGGATGCGCTTCAAGGTAACTCCTTGGTCTGATGTGGAACGCTTCTTGCGTCCCATGCGTCAGTAAAGGGATAGCCAGAAACATACAGTGCGGATCTTGAGAATCGAAGCCGCTTTGGCGGGTAAGAACCCCATGCGCCCGGCCGTGACTCTTCCGTGATGTTTGAACGACCGTGAAGCCCTTGTCGCGGTTGACGGCGAAGGGCCGCGTTTCCGCAGATGGGCGTAAGGCTGTTGTAAATGTGACCGATGTGGTGTGAGTGCCCCGGTACGTTCGGTAACCACAATGATGTGACGCAGATCACACGAGATCAATGGCACCGATCTGGCCGAAGCCACGTCTAACGCGCACGATCCGCCGCCGAGCTATGGCTCCAGGGCCCCAGAAGGCCCTGAAATCAGGGGCTGTACGCCTCTGAAGGGCCGCACATTCGGCCGGTGAAGATCCCCGGACCCGACTGAGGGAACGGCCTCGGAGCGAGGCCGACAGCTCCTCTGGGCGGCCCGTCACACCGCCATGACCCCGGAAACGCGCACGGGACCCGGCGGCTGCCGGGTCCCGTGGGTGAGAGAAAGGGGTCCGGCCCTCGTCTCGGGCCGGATGGTCTTCAGGAGGTCATTTCGCCTGCTGGCTGTCCGCCCACCGGTAGACGTTGTAGGTGGACGCGATGAAGTACGGCGAGGAGATCAGGTCGTACTTCCGGTCGACGTCGGTGTCCCAGGCGAAGCTGTTGACGCCGTTGAGGTAGCCCAGGCCGTTGGCGGGGTTGTAGTTGACCAGCCAGGGGCCGCCGCTCGCTCCGCCGGTGAACTGGCAGTTGAGCGCGATGCCCCTCTCCACCAGGTAGGTGGGTGCCGTCCTTCGCTTGGTGCGTCCGACGCACGACCTCAGCTTCTGGCCGTCGTACGGCCGGCTGCCGTCGATCTGGGGTGCGGCGGGGTAGCCGAAGGCGAGGGTGGACTGGTTGATGCCGCGGTTGACCGCCAGGCCCTGCCCGCCGACGTTGTCCTCCAGGCTGCCCACGGGCTCCATCTCGTAGCTGCCCGCGGTCTTGCCCGGCTTCCACTTGAAGCCGTCGTGCACGTTGACGAAGGCGTAGTCGTAGTCGTAGTCGCCCTTGCCGACGAAGTCCTCGTGCAGGTTGAGCGAGTGGCCGACGTAGATCCCGTACGGGGTGTCACCTCTGTCGTAACCCGGGATGAAGATCCAGTGGTCGGCGTGCCTGCCTTGCTTGGCGTCGTAGGCGCAGTGCCCGGCCGTGGCGACCAGGCTCCGGCTCTTGGACGCCACCGCCGAGGCGGAGCACCAGTAGTCCTTGCCGCCGATGCTGAAGAACACCTTGCCGACCGTTATCGGGGAGTTGCCGGCGGTCGGCGGGGTCTTCCGGGGGAGGGTGGGCAGGACGGTCGTCGAGGACATGGCGGCGCTGCCGTATGCCAGAGCGGGGGTGACGGCGGCGGTCGTGGTCGCACCGCCCGCGGCCGCGGTAGTGGCGGTGGGCGTGGGCGTGGGCGAGGCGGGCGTCGATGGGGTACTGCCGCTGCTGGGCTTGGCCCCGGGCATGGCCGGTGTGTTGTCCTGTGCGTCCTTGATCCTGCTCGGGCTCCAGTACTCCGCGATCCGCTTCATGTCCGCGCTCGACTTGGTGAGCGTGATGGAGGTGATGCTGTTGGGCGCCGCGTAGAAGTAGGTGGTGTCGGCCCCGGCGGCTCCGGCGAACGCGGACAGCGCGAGCACACCACTGGCGACGAGGGCGCCGAGGGTGGTCGCGAACCGCCGTACGCGGGGGGACATGAGGGCCGCTTCCTTCGGGGGATCAGGAGGTGAACAGGGGATACAGGAGGTTATTTTTCCAGATCAACTGGGTTTTGGGCAGCTCAGTTGGTCAGTCTGCTCTACACCGTTATCCGATGAAGACTGTCCTACAAGGCATAAGTACCCCGTCAAAGCGGGGAGGGGCCCCCGTGGTGGGGACCCCTCCGCGCTCACGACGTCCGTGCCTCAGGAGGGGAGCTTCCCGGTCCAGAGGTTGGCGGCGTGCTTGTAGATGCCGTAGGTGTCACCGTTGAAGTACGGGGTGGTGACCCGGTCGTAGCGGTTGTTCTTGTCGCTGTCGAGCGTCAGGCTCACGACACCGTTGAGGTAGCCGGTCCGCTTGCTGCTCTTGTACTGCAGCAGGAAGGGGCCACCGCTGGCGCCGGGGGTGAAGGCGCACTTGATCGCCTGCTGCTCCTCGGCCTTGAAGGCCGAGACGACGGGCGCGGCAGCGGTCGTGCCGTAGCACCACTTCATGGTCTGGCCGGAGTACGGGCGGTCGCCGTCGGGGTGGGCCCCGGTCGGGTAGCCGAAGGTGAAGACCTTCTTGCCGAGCTTCTGGTTCCAGCTGAAGCCCTGGCCGCCGACGTTGTCGCCGAGACGGCCGGCGGAGGCCACGGTGGTGATGTAGTGACGGAAGATCACGTACTTCACGGACGCGGTCTTCTTGATGTACTTCACCACGTAGTAGTGGGTGAGGGTGTAGTTGCCCTTGTCGTCGACCTTCTTGTAGGCCAGGCCCTTGTAGTCGTCGTACTCGGACTTGGTGACCTGCTCGACGCGGGACTCCAGCTTGGAGCCGCTCTTGGGCCAGTCGTCCTGGTCCAGCGTCTTGCCCTTGAGGGTGACCTTGTCGTCCTTCAGGCCGTAGGCGTCGCCGGTGACCTTCTCCCAGGCCCACTTGTCGACCTCGGACGCGATGGCGAGGGCGCCCTTGTACTGCGGGCCGACCTCGTCGTCGGAGGAGATGTTCTCGACCTTGCCGAGGCCGCCCTTCTGGGTCCACCTGTCGTAGGTCTCGAGGTCGACGGTCTTGGGCTCCTCGCGGCCCACGCCGCCCTTGTCGACGTGCGCCTTGTAGGTCTTGTAGTCGACTTCCTTCTCGGCCTGCTGCTTGATGCCGTCGTAGACGTTGACGAAGGCGTAGTCGTAGTCGTAGTCCTCGTAGACGGTGAAGTCGTCGTGGGTGTTGACCTTGGCGCCGACGTAGATGCCCCAGGGAGCCTTGCCCTGGTAGTAACCGGGGATGAACACGAAGTTGTCGAACGGCTTGTTCGTGTCGGTGTCGTAGACGCAGTGGCCCGCGGTGGCGACCAGGTTGCGGTACTTCGACTGCACCGAGGTACCGGAGCAGTAGCGCTCCTGGCCCTTGCCGTCGACGAAGAAGACCCTGCCCGTGGTGATCGGCAGGTTCAGGTTCTTGGACTGGCCGGCGGACTTGCCGCCCTCGCCGGTCGGGGCGACGACACCCGGCTTGCCGTCGGCGGCGGCCTTGGCGGCGCCGGTCTTCGACAGCTTGGCGGAGACGGTGGAGTCGCTGACGTAGCTCTTCGCCGACTTGAGCTTGGTGGAGTTCCAGTAGCCCGCGATGGCCTTCGCGTTACCGGAGGAGGTGAGCGCCGACGACTTGACGTCGGGCGCGGGCGCGGCCTGAGCCACGCCGGCGAGGGGTGCGCCGATCATGGTGGTGGCCACGAGGGCACCACCGAGAGGGAGGACCAGGCGCTTGGCTCGGGAGTTCAATCTAGCTCCTTCTTTGCCGCGGGCCGCTCGGGACGGCCCACGCATACGTAAAGAGACAAGTGGAGACCGTACTAGGCAAAGAACGGTTAAAGGGCGCTAAATCGGGCATACGAGTGGACCGTTATGTTTTCGTTACTAAAACCATGGAACCGAACTTTCAAGATCAACGTCTGATCTGACTCTGTTCGGCCGGTTCTCCGTATGTCTGCCGTAGACGGCCCTGACCTGTGGGAACGGAGGGGTCCGGCCGCGGAGGGCCGGACCCCTCGTCAGGCCGGCCGGCCGGACGTTCCGGCGGCCGGCCGATGGGGTGCGGTCACTTGGTCCAGCGGTTGGCCGCGACCTTGTAGACCCGGTAGGTGTCGCCGTTGAAGTACGGCGAGGAGACCTTGTCGTAGCGGTCGTTCTTGTCGGTGTCCCACGTGACGCTGTTGACGCCGTTGAGGTAGCCGGTCCGGCTGGAGTTCTTGTACTTCAGCAGCCAGGGGCCGCCGCTCGCGCCAGAGGTGAAGGCGCACTTGAAGCCGATGTGCTCCTGGAGGTTGTACTTCGGGGCGGCCGGCATGGCGCCGGTCGTGCCGTAGCACCACTTCATGGTGCGGCCGGTGAAGGGCTTGTCCCCGTCGGGGTGTGGGCCGGCCGGGTAGCCGAAGGAGAAGACCGCGCTCTTGACCTTCTGGTTCCAGGCGAAGCCCTGGCCGCCGACGTTGTCACCGAGCCGGCCGACGTTCTTGACGATCGGCTTCCACGTGCCGCCTGCGCCCTTCTCCCAGCTCACCTTGGAGCCGGAGCCGACGTTGACGAAGGCGTAGTCGTAGTCGTAGTCCTCCCGCACCACGAAGTCGTCGTGCGCGTTGAACCACTTGGCGGCGTAGACGCCATAGGGGTTCTTGCCGTTCCACGCCTGGTCACCGTCCCAGTAGGACGGGATGAAGACCCAGTTGTCGTAGAACTGGTTGGTCTTCACGTCGTAGACGCAGTGCGCCGAGGTGGCGACCAGGTTGCGGTACTTGCCCTGGATGGAGCTGCCGGAGCAGTACTTCCAGCTCGCCGGGGCCAGCGGGTTGGCGCCGGGCAGGGTGAAGAAGATCCGGCCGACGGTGTTGGGCAGGTTGACCTGCTTGCCCTTGGCCGACGTGGCACCCCCGGCTCCGGTCGGCGCGACCGCCCCGGCCTTGCCGTCGGGGCCGGTCGTGGTGGCGGCCGTGCCGCCCTTGACGCCGAGGTCGAGGCCGTCGGTCACGTCGGTGGCCTTGCGCATCCGCTCGGGCGACCAGAAGGAGGTGGCCTCGGCGGGGGTCTCCGAAGCGGCCGAACTGACCACGTCGTCGGGGGCGGTGCCGGCGTCGGCACCGGTGGTGGCGCCGATCACTCCGGCGATCATGAGAACGCCGGTGAGGGGGATCGTGAGGCGCCGTGCTCGGGAATTCATGGGGCTCCTTTCGTTCTCGGCGGGGACGGGACATCCCTGGCCGGGAAAACGATCGGAACGTTACTGAATCGATCAAGATATCGGCGATTAACTGACGAGAAAGGATATGGAATGGTTCCGTCCGATGCCGTCCTGTTATTTGAATAACCAATTGTTATGATTTAACGGATGGATATTTCCGCAGGTAGAGCATGCTTTGGCGCGGCTTCGCCGACCTCGCAGGCAACGGCTGGCAACAGTGGTAGCAGTGCTTACCACCGGTTCCTCGGATAACTGCGACACCTTCCGGTCATTGGACCGAACGGCGTTCTCTCCGGGCTTTCGCATGCCTGTGGACTTTCGGACTCCTCACCGCGCCGGCGCCGCTCGGCGCCCGGCCCGCGGGCGACCGGCCGCCGCCCGCGGGGCCGTCCGGCGGAAGGGCCACTCAGAAACAGGGCGGCGGCTCCTACGGCGTCAGCACGCGGGGGAGGCGTAGGGTGCGGCCATGTTCGCCGTAACCGCCACCCAGACCGATCCCGACAACCCGCTCGCCGGACTCACGCTCGGTGAGCACCCCGAGCCCGAGGTCCCCGACGGCTGGACCACCGTCACGGTGCGGGCCACCGGGCTCAACCATCACGACCTGTGGACGCTCAAAGGCGTGGGCATCCGCCAGGACCGGCTGCCGATCGTGCTCGGCTGCGACGCCGCCGGAGTCGACCAGGACGGCAACGAGGTCATCGTGCACGCGGTGATCGGCGAAGGTGCCGACGAGACGCTGGACCCCAGGCGTTCCCTGCTGTCGGAGACTTACGACGGCACCTTCGCCGAACGGGTGGCCGTGCCCCGGCGCAACCTGGTGCCCAAGCCGGCCGCGCTGAGTTTCGAGGAGGCGGCCTGCCTGCCCACCGCGTGGCTGACCGCCTATCGGATGCTGTTCGACAAGGCGGAGCTGGAGCCGGGCTCGACCGTGCTGGTCCAGGGGGCCGGTGGCGGGGTGGCCACCGCGCTGATCGCCCTGGGCCGGGCGGGCGGCTACCGGATCTGGGCCACCAGCCGGTCGGAGAAGAAGCGGGCGCGGGCCCTCGACCTCGGCGCCGACCAGGTCTTCGAGACCGGGGCCCGGCTGCCCGAGCGAGTCGACGCGGTGATGGAGACCGTCGGTCAGGCCACCTGGGACCACTCGCTGAAGTCGCTGCGTCCGGGCGGCCGGATCGTGGTCTCCGGCGCGACCAGCGGCGCCGTGCCGCCCGCCGACCTGAACCGGGTCTTCTTCCTGCAGCTCTCCGTGGTCGGCTCAACCATGGGCACTCGCGACCAGTTGGCCAGGCTGGTCCGGTTCATGGAGCAGACCGGTGTCCGCCCGGTGATCGACCGGACGCTCCCGCTGACCGGGGCGCGCGAGGGGTTCGCCGCCCTGTACGAGGGCGACGTGTTCGGGAAGATCGTCTTCACCGGGGCGGCCTGAGCCGGAGCGGGCTGAGCCGGGGTGGCCTGAGCCGGGGTGGGTTGACCCGGCGTGGGCTGACCCGGGCGCCCGCCGGGCCGAGCATCCCGACAGCAGCAGGGGCGGGCGCGGGCCGTACAGCAGGATCACCGGAGGGCTTCGCGGATACGGCGGGCGGCGTCGTAGAGCGCGTCCTGCGCGGTGGCCAGCGTCTCCTCGGTCACCTGCGCCCCGCGCGCGTCCTGGCGGACCTCCTCTACGAACTCGGCCAGCATCTGCCCGAGCTGGGCGCTGCTGTCGGGTGACCCGTGCCCGGTGAAGCCGTCGGCCCAGAGGCGCTTCCACTCATGTTTCCACTCGTGGGTCTGCCGTTGCCACTCCTGCTTCTGGCGTTGCCATTCCTGTTTCTGCCGCTGCCACTCGGCCTTCTGCTCCCGCCAGGACTCGCGGTGCTCCTCCTTGGCCTGCCGCTGTTCCTGTCTGGCGCCCTGGCGCACGTTGCGCGCCATCTGGGTGAGCTCCTCGCGCAGCGACTTGACCGTGTCGCGCACGTCCTCCTTGACCTCGCGGGCGATGTCGCGGACGGAGTCGGAGATCTCCTGCTCCAGGTCGGAGAGCTCGTCGAGCCGGGAGTTCAGCTCGTCACGGCCCCGGTCGGTGATGGTGAAGACCTTCTTGCCCTCCACGACCTCGTGGGTGACCAGGCCCTCCTCCTCCAGACGGGCGAGGCGCGGGTAGATGGTGCCGGGCGAGGGCGAGTAGACGCCCAGGAATCTGTCCTGGAGGAGCCGGATCACCTCGTAGCCGTGGCGCGGGCTCTCTTCGAGCAGCTTGAGGAGATAGAGCCGGAGCCGCCCATGGCCGAAGACCGGGCTCATGCCAGCTCTCCTTTCAGTAGTGTGACGTCCGCCGAGATGGTGATCGCCGACAGGGACGCCATACCGCCGCCGATCCTGCCGGTGAGCGACTTGGCCCCGGGCTGGTCGGAGCGGCTGAGCTCGGTGAAGGCGGTGTCGAGCCTGCCGGAGGTGGAGCGGATCGCGACATCGGTCTCGACCCGGTGCGGCAGTCGGAGCATGATGTCGCCGGAGGCGCTGTTCAGCGTCACATGACCGGTCGGTGGGAGCTCCAGATCAGCGGTGATCCGGCCCGAGACGGTGGTGGCCCGCAGCCGGCGCGGGGTGCCCTGGGCCACGGTCAGCTCGCCCGAGATGCTCTTGAAGGACAGGTCGCCGACCAGCCCCCGGCTCTCGACGGCGCCGGAGACGGTGTCGGCGTGGACCTCGCCGCTCACCCCGTCGAGCACGATCTCACCGGAGACGCTCTTGACCGAGGTGTGGCCCTCGAAACCGGCGACGACGGCGGAGGCGGAGACCACGCCCACGTTGACCGCGCATTCCTTCGGCACGGTCAGCGTCAGCGTCGCCCTCCGCTGGCCCGGACGGAGCCAGCCGAGCACGCCCTCCCAGGTCAGGTCCTTGTAGGTGACGGTGAGCGTGCCGTCGTCCTCATGGGTGACGATCAGCGGTGGCGTGCCGACGTCGGCGACGTCAAGGGTGGACGGGCCGTCGCTGGCCAGCACCGCCAGCTTTCCCGCCACGATCCGGACGTTGAGCTTGCTCACGGCCTCGAAGGTGAGCTGCTCGGGTTTCTCGATGGTCCACTGCCGCATGTTCGTGACCTCCTTGTAGATACACGATATGTCGCGTTATCGAGAAGGTCAAGATATATCGCGTCTGTGTCAGTCGTCCTCGTCGTCCAGCCGGGCCAGCCAGGTGGCCAGCCGTTCCACCGGGACCTCGAAGTCGGGGTTCAGATCGACGAACTCGCGCAGCCGCTCGGCCAGCCAGGTGATGCCGACCTCCTCCTCACCACGTCGCTCGACCAGCTCCTCGATGCCCCGATCGGTGAAGTACATCGTTCTCCTCGCAGTAACGGGGAAGTCCCCCACAGGAGTTCCTGTGGGGGACTTCCGGGGTGGTGCCTAGTTGAAGATCTCTCCCAGCATCTGCTGCAGTTCCGCCTCGTGCGCCGAGTGCGATCCGGTCGCAGGGGAGGAGTTGGCCTTGCGGGAGACCCGCGAGATCCGGCGTCCGCCGAACGCGTCCGGGTTCTCCGTCAGCTTCAACGCCAGGAACGGCCACGGGCCCATGTTGAGCGGCTCGTCCTGTGCCCACACCAGCTCGGCGCCGGCGCCGTAACGTGCCAGCTCGGCGGCGAGCGGGTTAGCCGGGAACGGGTAGAGGCGCTCCATGCGGACGATCGCCACGTCGGTACGGCCCTGCTTGTCGCGAGCCGCGGCCAGGTCGTAGTAGATCTTGCCGGAGCAGAGCACGATCTTGCGGACCTCGGCCGGGTTCACCGTGGTGTCACCGAGCACCGGCCGGAACGAGCCGGAGGTGAACTCGGAGACCGCCGAGACCGCCGCCTTGTGCCGGAGCAGCGACTTGGGCGTGAACACCACCAGCGGACGGTGCCGGTTCGACTTCGTCTGCCAGCGCAGCAGGTGGAAGTAGTTGGCCGGCAGGGTCGGCTGGGCCACGGTCATGTTGTCGTAGGCGCACATCTGCAGGAAGCGCTCGATGCGGGCCGACGAGTGGTCGGGGCCCTGACCCTCGTAGCCGTGCGGCAGCAGCAGGGTGACGCCGGAGCGCTGCCCCCACTTCTGCTCGCCCGCGGTGATGTACTCGTCGATCACGGACTGGGCGCCGTTGACGAAGTCACCGAACTGGGCCTCCCAGGCGACCAGGGCGTCGGGACGCTCCACGCTGTAGCCGTACTCGAAGCCGAGCGCGGCGTACTCGCTGAGCAGCGAGTCGTAGACGTAGAACTTCGTGGTGCCCTCGTTGAACGTCTTGAGCGGGGTGTGCTCCTCGCCGGTGATGCGGTCCACCAGCACGGCGTGCCGCTGGACGAAGGTGCCGCGCCGGGAGTCCTGGCCGACCAGCCGGACCGGGTGGCCGTCGATCAGCAGCGACCCGAAGGCGAGGGTCTCGCCCATGCCCCAGTCGACGCGGTCCTCGGCGACCATCTGGCCGCGGCGCTGGATGACCGGCAGCAGCCGCGGGTGGACGGTGAAGCCCTCCGGCAGGTTGAGCTGGGTCTCCACGATCCGCTTGACGGTCTCCTCGGAGATCCCCGTCGGGGTGTCCTCGTGCGACCAGGGCACGTTGTCCACGTCGATCGGCCGGGTGAACTCGCCGGTCGTCTCCTTGGCCACCTCGCGGGTCGCGGCGAAGGCGTTCTCCAGCTTGGCCTGGTAGTCGCGGAGCGCGCTCTCGGCCTCCTCCACCGTGATGTCGCCCCGGCCGATCAGCGCCTCGGTGTAGAGCTTGCGGGTGGACCGCTTGGCGTCGATCAGGTCGTACATCAGCGGCTGGGTGAAGCTCGGGTTGTCGGCCTCGTTGTGGCCGCGGCGCCGGTAGCAGATCAGGTCGATCACCACGTCCTTGCGGAACGCCTGACGGTATTCGAACGCCAGCTTGCCGACCCGGACCACGGCCTCGGGGTCGTCCCCGTTGACGTGGAAGATCGGTGCCTGGATCATCCGGGCCACGTCGGTCGCGTACACGCTGGAGCGTGAGGAGGCCGGCGAGGTGGTGAAGCCGACCTGGTTGTTGACCACGATGTGCACGCTGCCGCCGGTGCGGTAGCCCCGCAGTTGCGACAGGTTCAGCGTCTCGGCCACCACGCCCTGGCCGGCGAAGGCCGCGTCGCCGTGGACGAGCACGGGCAGGACGCTGAAGCCCTCCTCGCCGCGCTCCAGCAGGTCCTGCTTGGCGCGGACCACGCCCTCCAGGACCGGGTCGACCGTCTCCAGGTGGGAGGGGTTGGCCACGACCGAGGCCTTGAGCTTGCTGCCGTCGGGCGACACGAAGTCACCGCTGGCGCCCAGGTGGTATTTGACGTCCCCGGAGCCGTGGGCGCTCCGCGGGTCGATGTTGCCCTCGAACTCGCCGAAGATCTGGCCGTAGGACTTGCCCACGATGTTGGCCAGCACGTTCAGCCGGCCGCGGTGGGCCATGCCGATGACGGCCTCGTCGAGGTCCTCCTCGGCCGCCGCGGAGAGCACCGAGTCGAGCAGCGGGATCAGGGACTCGCCGCCCTCCAGCGAGAAGCGCTTCTGACCGACGAATTTGGTCTGCAGGAACGTCTCGAACGCCTCGGCGGTGTTGAGCCGCTCCAGGACGCGCAGTTGCTCCTCGCGGTCGGGCTTGGCGTGCGGGCGCTCCACCCGCGCCTGGATCCAGGCCCGCTCCTCGGGGTTCTGCATGTGCATGTACTCCACGCCGATGGTGCGGCAGTAGGAGTCACGCAGCACGCCGAGGATCTCGCGCAGCTTCATCAGGGGACGGCCGCCGAAGCCGCCGGTGGCGAACTCGCGCTCCAGGTCCCACAGGGTCAGCCCGTGCGACTTGATGTCGAGGTCGGGGTGCTTGCGCTGCTTGTACTCCAGCGGGTCGGTGTCGGCCATCAGATGGCCGCGGACCCGGAAGGCGTGGATCAGCTCGATGACCCTGGCCGACTTGGCCACGTCGTCGTCGTGCGTGGTCGAGATGTCCTGGACCCAGCGGATCGGCTCGTAGGGGATCCGGAGGGCCTCGAAGATCTCGTCGTAGAAGCCGTCCTCGCCCAGCAGCAGCCGGTGGATCTGACGCAGGAAGTCACCCGACTGGGCGCCCTGGATGATCCGGTGGTCGTAGGTGCTGGTGAGCGTCATGACCTTGCTCACCGCGAGGCGGGAGAGCGTGTCGGGAGAGGCGCCCTGGTATTCGGCGGGGTATTCCATCGCGCCGACACCGATGATCGTGCCCTGTCCCGGCATCAGACGCGGCACCGAGTGGACGGTGCCGATCGTGCCGGGGTTGGTCAGCGAGATCGTGGTGCCGGAGAAGTCGTCGACGCCGAGCTTGCCCGACCTGGCCTTGCGCACGACGTCCTCGTACGCCACCCAGAACTGGCGGAAGTCCATGTCCTCGGTCGACTTGATCGACGGCACCAGGAGCTGCCGGGTGCCGTCGCTCTTCGCGACGTCGATGGCCAGGCCGAGGTTGACGTGCTCGGGCTTGACCAGCACCGGCTTGCCATCGGCCTCGGTATAGGAGTGGTTCATCTCCGGCAGGGACTTGAGCGCCCTGACGACCGCGTAACCGATCAGGTGCGTGAACGACACCTTGCCACCGCGTCCGCGCGACAGGTGGTTGTTGATCACAATGCGGTTGTCGATGAGCAGCTTCGCCGGAACCGCGCGGACACTGGTCGCCGTCGGAACGACGAGGCTGGCCTCCATGTTGGCCGCCGTCCTGGCGGCCGCTCCACGGAGTCGGACTTCCTCGGCACCGGCGGGCAACTGCGTCTCCTGCTTGGGCTTGTCCGCCGGGGCGGCCGCGGGGGCCGCTGCCTTCGGCGCGGGGCTTGCCGGTGCGGGGGCCGGGGTCACCGGTGCCGCAGCGGGGGGTGGGGTGGCGGGCGCGGCAGGGGCCGCTCCCGTGGGTGCGGCTCTGCCGGACCCGGAATCAGAGGTGTAATCAGCGAAGAAATTCCACCAGGCACGGTCCACGGACTCGGGATCCTGAAGGTATTTCTGGTACAGCTCGTCGACAAGCCATTCGTTCTGTCCAAAGGCTGCCAGCGGGTTTGTCCGCGACGACTCAGACGACACGGCGGAAATCGCCCTCTTCCGCAGATCGGCGTTGATGATAGAGAACTTGTCCAAGGCTACTCGCCTGGACTCGGACCTGCGCCAGTCTGACCGAGGCCCGCGGCTCGATCCTCCCAGGAGAGCCTGGAACGGTCACCCCCGGGGGGTGTGTCCGGAGGGTGTGAACTCGCTCACCCATGGTGCACGAGCCGTGATTCGATCCGGACCCCGGGGGTGACGGCCTCGAGCAGCGCGGCCAGCTCGCTCCCCGCCGTCTCCAGTTCCGCCAGCGACATGGGCGCGAGCCGCTCCAGCAGGAATAGCGCGTCCGTGGTCTCCTCGGTGATCCGGGTGCGCACGCACTGGCGCCAGTTCCAGCGCCGGCAGGTGGCGCCCCGGTCGTCCCGCCAGACCACCTCGCCGATCTCGGGATGGTCGACGGCGGGCTCGCCCCTCTCGATGATCTCGAACGGTTCGTCCCCTGCGGCGCGGACCAGCCGTGCGGTGCCCTCGTAGTGGGCCAGGTCCTCCCCGCCGATCGGGAGCCCGTGCCTGACGCTGACCGAGTTGTAGGCGTCGACGACCAGGTTGATCTCCGGCAGCGGCATCCGCCTGACCAGCGCGTCAACCGACGGCCTGGTCCGCTGCGGCTTCGCGCCGAACGCCCGGTAGGCCTCCCGCCACGCCTCGACCTTCGGGTCCTCGGCGCTCACCGCCTCCTTGGCGGCTCCGGCCAGCCAGGCCCGGGACCTGTCGTCCGTCGGTCCGTTGCGCAGGCCGTACACGCCCATCACCAGGACCGCGAAGTCCGGTCTGAGCGCGCTGACGGCGGGGTCGACCCAGATGTCGTCAATCACATACCTCAGTTTAGGCCGGAAGCCCGCCCGGGGACGGGAGGTGCCCTGCCCGTTGCGAACCGGAGACCGTGCTCCGCAGACCGGTCGGCGCGGCCTCAGGCGGCCGCGTGGGGTTTGAAGACGACGCTCAGTTCGGCGTCCAACGCTCCGGCCAGGCGTCGCAGGAGCGCAAGGGTGGGCGTGACTCCGCCGGTTTCCAGGCGAGACACCTGAGGCTGGGTCATTCCCGCCCGCTCAGCGAGTTCTGCCTGTGAAAGACCGAGCTCCACCCGGCGGCTGTAGACCTGCTGGCCGAGGAGCAGCGCCTCGCGTGCTTCCTGGTAGGCCTCGGCGCGCCGTTCGGCACCGGTCCGTTCCCACGTGCGGTGAGCCATGGTCGTCAATCCTTCCAGATGCGGTCGTAGATCTGTGAGGTGGCCGTGTGGCGGGTCTCACATTCGACCTGCGCTCGACGGGCGCGCTCGATCTGGCCGGTCTCTTTACGGCGGGTCTTGAAGAAAAAAGTGAGGAGAACGACCCGACGTTCTGGGGCGAGCCAGTAGGTGATTCGGACGTCGCGATGGGTGAGCGCAAGGCGTAGCTCCCGCAGCTTGCCTCCAAGGTGCCTGGAATACGGCTCGTTCAAGGTCTCCGCCTGCTCCGCGAGCAGGTCGGCCAGTGCTTCGACCTTCACGTAGTCGCGCTCGGACAGCGCCTCGAGCCACGACTGGATCTCAGGCTCGATCTCGATGACATATAGCCTCACAGGTCGTGAGGCTATATGCACTCGATTATATAATCTGGGATACCCCGAAACCAGCCAGAGCATCACCCCTTTTTTTCGGAGAGGCATCGGACCTGGTGAGGGAACTCCCACAGCGTCGTCAGTGGGTGGCGGCCTGCACGGTGTGCCGCAGCAGCAGTGCGGTGGTCACCGGGCCGACGCCACCCGGCACCGGGGTCAGCGCCCCGGCCTTCTCCGCGACCGAGGCGGCGTCCACGTCGCCGACCAGGCCGCCGTCCTCGGTCGGGTTGGTGCCGACGTCGACCACCACGGCGCCGGTCCGCACATACTCGGCGGTGACCAGTCCGGGCCTGCCGACGGCGGCCACCACCACGTCGGCGGCGGCGGTGACGGCGGCCAGGTCCCTGGTCCGCGAATGGCAGACGGTGACGGTGGCGTTCCTGTTCAGCAGCAGGTGGGCGGCGGGCTTGCCGACCACGTTGGACCGGCCGATCACCGCCACGTGCCGCCCGGTCAGCTCGACCCCGTGGTGGTCCAGGATGGTGAGCACGGCCTCGGCGGTCGCCGGGGCGAATGCCGGGAGCCCGGCGGCCAGCCGCCCCAGGGAGAGCGGGTTGGCGCCGTCGACGTCCTTCTCGAAGGCGATGGCCGAGGCCAGGTCCTCCAGCTTGGCCCCCTCCGGCAGCGGCGTCTGCAGGATGACGCCGTGCACGTTCTCGTCGGCGGAGAGCGCGGCGAGTTTGTGACGAATATCACTGGAAGAGGCGCCAGGCCCGAGATCGACGACGTCGCAGGTGATGCCGGCCTTCTCCGCGGCCCTGGCGATCGAGCGGACGTACCAGGCGCTGGACTCGTCCGCCGTCGCGACGACGACCGCGAGCCTGGGCGGCGTTCCGGCCGCCGTGAGCTCGGCGGCCCTGGCGGCGGTCTCGGTGCGGATCGCGGCGGCCGGCTCCTTGCCGGACAGGACCGTGGCGCTCACGTGCCGATCTCCTTGCCGGTCAGGTTGGTGGTGCTCACGTGCTGATCTCCTTGCGGACGGCCGCGGTGACCCGCTCGGCGCGGGCGGCGATCTCGTCGACATTGGCGGCCTCGGCGGCCAACTCGGCGCGGACCTGCTCGTCCTTGATGCCGCCGAGGTTGATCTCGACGTTCACCCGGGCGGTGGTCGCCGCCGCGCGGGCGGCCTCGGTGGCGGCGGCGATGTCGGTGACGACGTTGCGGTTGCCGATCGGCAGGAGCTCCTCGGCCAGCTCGACGGCGGTCCGGGCGACCGTGATGACCTCGGCCGGCGGCCTGCCGGCACCGATCAGCGCCGTGGCGATGGCGGCCGACCGGGCGTCCTTGGCCGCGTCGGTGTCCCGGGGGAGCTTGTAGGCGTCGGTGACGGCGGTGAACGCCGCCGCGTCGTCCTCGGCCAGCCGCAGCGCCAGGGCGCGCAACTCGTCGGTCTCGGTGATGATCCGCTCGATGACCGCCCGGTGCTCGGCGTACTTCTCGCCGGTGCTGTAACGGGCGACCATCCCCAGCAGCGCCGCGGCCTGCGCGGCGTGCAGAGCCGCCGACGCGCCGCCGCCCGGGGCCGGCACGCGGTCGGCGAGCCGGGCCAGGAAGTCACCGATCTTCTCGTCGCGCATGAGCGCCCGTCCTCCAGTCGTGGGATCACCGCATCCTTGGAATCCTCCCACGGCAGGGTGATCCGGCCCGCGACCGGCTTGGGAATACGGTGATGAAACGGATCGAACGCCGATCATGAAGGTAGACGAGTAAGTCCGAAGTGCGGGAACCGTGTTTCGCCGAGCATCGACCCGTAGATCAGCCGCCGTGGATGACCTTGAATTCACTGTGGGTGATCGCCAGGACTCGCACCGGCTGCCCGTGGGATGGGACTACCGTCTCCCGCTCCTGGCACATGCCCAGCTTCGTCATAACGCGGGCGGACGCGTGGTGATCGACGTGGCAGATGCTGATGATCCGATCCAGGCCCGCCTCGGCGAATCCGAAGCGCAGTGCCTCTCCGGCTGCCTCAGTGGCTATACCCCGGCCCCAGAAATGCCGTCCCAGCCGCCAACCGATCTCCACAGCCGGCAGCACCTCGGGCAGGAAGTGGGGGACCGCCAGTCCCGCCCAACCGACCAGCTCCCCGGTCTCGCGCAGCTCCACGGCGAATATTCCGAAGCCACGCTCGTCCCACCCCCGCTCCATGGACGTGAGCGCGGCCGCGGTCTGCTCCCTGGTGCGGACCGAGCCATCACCGATGAAGCGCATGACCTCCGGATCTCCGTCGATGGCGGCCAGCGGTTCCAGGTCCTCCTCGAGCCAGCGACGCAACACCAGCCGCTCGGTTCCCAACTCCATCGTCGATCGATCTCCCCTCGGCCGGGCTGCCTCAGGCACCCGGTCCCGCAGACACAGCGAAGGCGCCCAAGATCCGTTTGTGGCGACAGACCTGGACACCTTTTTGGATCGCACTATATGTGGAGATCGATTCGGCCGATGAGCGGAAGGAGCCGCCGGGACAACCGTGCCGCAGAGCCTTCGAAGTTCCGCGTCCCCGTCCCCAAGGATGGGCGGCCGCCCGGATGGACGGCCGCCCATCCGCGACTACCGGCAGACGGCTCCGTTCAGGAGGAACCGCTCAGGGTCGGGGTTGGCCCCGGGGGAGCTCTTGCCGTTGAAGCCGAAGGTGATCGAGCCGCCCGGCTTGATCTTCTTGTTCCAGTCCAGGTTCCCGGCCGTGACGGTCGCGCCCTGCTGGGTGATGGACGCGCTCCAGCCCTTGTCGACCCGCTGGCCGCCGAGGAAGGACCACTTCAGGGCCCAGCCGTCGATCGCCTCGGTGCCGGTGTTGCGTACGGTGACCTGGGTGGTGAAGCCGTCGGGCCACGCGCCGTGCCGGGTGTAGGTCACCTCGCAGGGGACCGTGGGGGTGGTGCCGGCGATGAACGCCGAGACCCAGACGAGCGGGGAGTTCCAGTTGACGGTCAGCTCGTTGGTGGACCACGACTCGATGTCGTCGATGTAGCAGAACTGGGGCGCGCAGCCGCGGAGCTTGGCCTGGGCCACCGGATCCTGGATGCCGGAGTTCGCCCCGCCGGCCAGGGTGCCGCGCGGTGGGTTGGGCAGCGCCGGGTCGAGCTGGTGGGAGTACCAGCGGCTGTGCTGGTTGCGGGAGGCGACTTCGCCGTAGCCGGTCACGTAGGACTGGTTGAGCGCGTTGCGGCCGAGGATGTAGTCCATCGTCTCCACCACCCCGTCGCGATATTTCGCCTCGCCGCTCAGGTCGTGCGCGACGGCCAGCACGATCGCGTTGTTCAGCACCTGGCTGTTGGAGCCCCACTCGAAGTCCGGCGGGCTGTACGGCATGCCGTACGGCTGGGCCCGCTGGATGGCCAGATATCTGTCCGCGCCCGCCAGGACCGACGCCCGGACGGCGTCCCTGCCCGGCAGGTCGTTCGGCACGGCGGCCAGGTCGAGGCGGCCGAGCTGGGCGGTGCTGCCCCAGTTGAAGCCGCGCTCCTGCCAGATGTCGGCCGTGTGCAGCGGGGAGGCGAGCACGTAGTCTCTGAACTCCTTCTCACCGGTGGTGATGTAGAGCTCGGCGGCCGCCCAGTAGAACTCGTCGGTCACGTTGCCGTCCTCGTAGGCGCCGCCGCCCACACCGTCGGTCACCGGGGCGTATCGGGCGGGCTCGGCCTTCGCGGCGGCCCACGCCTTGCGGGCGGCGGAGAGGTTGCGCTCGGCGAACGCCGCGTCGTAGGGCCCGAACAGCCGGGCCGCCTGGGCCGCGGTGGCGGCCAGGTTGAGGGTGGCGGCGGTGGACGGCGGGTGCAGCTCGCGCCGCTGCGGATCGAGGTGGGGTAGGAGCGGCAGGCCGGTCCAGTTGGCGTCGTGGATCTTGTGGTGGGCCATCCCGGCGAGCGGCCTGCCGTCCGGGACCTGCATGCTGAGCAGGAACTCCTGTTCCCAGCGGGCCTCGTCCAGGATGTCGGGCACCCCGTTGCCGCTCTCGGGGATGTTCAGCTCCCCGTCCTTGAAGGTGCCCTCCGTCTTGGCCCGTTCGAACGCGGACATCATCTGGTAGACCGAGATGCCGCCGTTGACCACGTACTTGCCGTGGTCGCCCGCGTCGTACCAGCCGCCCCTGACGTCGAGGGAGTAGTCGCAGACGCCCGGCTGGCAGGGCACGTTCACGTCGCCCTGGTTCGGCGCGACGCCCAGGTGGCCGGCCGGCCTGCCGTACCCGGGGCGGAGGCTGTCGAGGATCTCGATGCCGCTGCGCTGGGGGTAGTAGAACTTCAGCGCGTCGGTCCGCAGCCGCTCGTAGAAGCCGCCGTCGAGGTCGAAGGGGCGGCTGGTCTCGCCGTCGGCCTCCAGTGTGTAGCCGGTGCCGGGGGTGGTGAAGGAGCCGAAGTCGATCGAGTGCACGTTCTGGCCGGAGCTGTCGTCCACGCCCCGGGGGGTGGTGGTCCCGGTTGCGACGACCTCCGTGCCCTTCCTGAGCTTCCAGGCCACGGCCTCGGTCCCGTCGGTGACGAGGGTGGCGTTCTTCGGGCCTTCGGGCAGGTAGCCGGACATGTTCACGCGGACCCGCGGGCCGGTGTCCGGCGTGTAGACGTCGGGTTCGGCGCCGCCCTTGAGCGAGATGTCGTCCACGCAGAATCTCCAGGGGGTGGCGCTGCCTCCGAGTTGGAACGCCACCTGGGCGTTGGGGAGGTCCACGGGAGAGGTGAAGGTGTAGTCGTAGTCGTTGCCGGAGACGCTGAGCTCGGGGTTGGCCGACAGATACTGGGTGTAGGGGTCGGTGGGGAGCTGGATGAGGGCCTTGGCGACGCGGCCGGGGGTCGCGGCGCCGAAGAAGGAGTAGGCGTAGGTCTCGTCCTTGACCAGCGGGATGCCGTCCTGGCCGATGATGACGTCCCACGGGTTGACCGTGCCGCCGGGGATGTCGGCGCAGAGCCGGCCGTCGTCCAGTCGCAGCGTGGTGTTGGCGGTGCTCCACCAGGGGGACGTGCCGGTGTCGAAGGTGCCGTTGACGATCTGTTCGGGGCCGTCGGCGGCGGTGGCGGGCAGGGGGGTCAGTGTCACCAGGGCGGCGGCCACGGTGAGGGCCAGCCAGGCGGGCGGTCTGATCAAGGGTGTTTCCTTCGGGCAGGGGGTGCGTGACCAGGGTCGGTGACTGAGTGGGAGCGCTCCCACCCGGGGATGCGCCGATGTTTCCAGCGCGTTTCCCGGCCGTCAATGAGCGGCCCTCCGGCGCTCCGGGCTGACCGGGTAAATGACCGGTTTGTCCGATGAAATTTTCATATGATCGGGTCGGTGCCCCCTCAACCGCTGACCGCCCCCGCCATCCGCCGCCGCTACGCCCTGGTCAACTTCCTGGTCTGGCTACCCTCCGCGCTGGCGATGGCCCCGATGGTCCTGCTGATGACCTCGCGCGGGCTCGGCATCGGTGAGATCGGGTTCGTCATGGCGGTCTACTCCTTCGTCTGCGTCGCACTGGAGCTGCCGACCGGCGGCCTGGCCGACGTACTGAGCCGCAGGGCGGTGCTGGCCGCGGCGGCGGCCTTCAGCGCGGCCGCGCTGACCTGGTTCGCCTTCGCCCGGGAGGTCTGGCAGTTCGTCGCCGTCATGGTGCTGTACGGCACGGCGCGGGCGCTGTCCAGCGGCCCCGCCCAGGCCTGGTACGTGGACGCGCTGCACGCGGTGGAGGGGTCGGACGCCGATCTCAAGCCCGGCCTCTCCCGGGGCGGGGTGGCCGGTTCGGTCTCGCTCTGCGTCGGCATGCTGGCCGGTGGGTTCGTGCCGCTCGCCGTACCGCGGAACGACCTCGTCGAGCCGCTGGCCGTACCGGTGCTGGCCGCGGTCGTGGCGGCCGTGACACTGCTGGTGACCGCGCTGGTCGCGATGCCCGAGCCGCCGCGCCCGCGTGCCACACTCGGCGCGGTGCTGCGCGACGTGCCGCTGACCGTACGCTCCGGCCTCGCGCTCGGGCTCCGCGACCGGGCGCTCAGCAGGCTGCTCCTCGTCGCCTTCGCGTTCGGGATCGCCCTGAATGCCATCGAGCTGCTCACCCCCGGAAGGCTGGCCGCGCTGACCGGCCGGGCCGAGACCGGCGGCACCGTCTACGCCGTCGTCGCCGCCCTCGGCTTCGCGGGCAACGGCCTGGGCAGCGCGGTCGCTCCCGCTGTCGCCAGGCTGCTGGGGACCTCCCGGCGGGCCGCGATCGCCGCCACCGTGGTCACCGCCGCCGCCCTGGGCGGGCTCGCCGCCTCGGTCGCGCTGTCCGGACGGCCGGGCATCCTCGCGGCGATGGCGGGCTACGTCGTCCTGTTCGCCGCCCTGTCGGTGGTGAGCCTGCTCCGGTCGGAGATGATGCACCACCGGGTCGGCTCGGCCCAGCGCGCGACGCTCATGTCGGTGGACTCGCTCCAGCTCCAGTTCGGCGGGATGGTCGCCGCGCTCGGCATCGGCTGGCTGGCCGGACAGGCCGGTACGGCCGCCGCCTGGACGGCGGGCGCCGTGGCCCTGCTGCTGACCGTGCTGCTCTACCCGCGCGGGCTCGCGGGCGAGACCGTGGGGAGCGCCACCGGGAGCTCCGGAGCCGGGGTCGCCCCGGAGATTGTGTAGAGCTCGATCGGCAAAACGGCGCTCCGCCGCGCCGAAGAGCTGTATACGGGTAGGTGAAGGCGAGGCGGAGGAGAAGGACCGATGACGAACTTTCCCAAGTGGAGCGACGTCCGTGCCGGCATCGTGGCGGGATCCGGTGGCATCGTGGCGGAGTCCGGTGGCATCGTGGCGGAATCCGGTGGCGAGGAAGCCGTGACCGAGGCGCGGCGCCGCAATCAGGCCTGCGTCGACCGCCGCGACTCGATCATTGGGACTGAAGTCGCCCGGACCGAGCTGTGGGCGAAGCCGTCGTGCGCTTCGCCCACCCGGTCGGATGTCAGACCTTGATCGTGTCTCTGGCGTCGTCGCGCTGCTCGGCGGCCAGGTTCCTGTGCAGGGTCTCGCCTTCGATGTCGAGGTTCGGCAGGATCCGGTCGACGGGGCGGGGCAGCCACCAGGCCGCGCGGCCGAGCAGGAACATCGTGGCGGGCACCAGGGTCAGGCGGACGATGAAGGCGTCGACGAGCACGCCGACGGCCAGCGCGAAGCCGATGGACTTGATGATCGGATCGTGCATGAACACGAATCCGCCGAACACGGCCGCCATGATCAGCGCGGCCGCGGTGACGACGCGGGCGTTGTGGCCCAGGCCGTTGACGGTGGCCTGCTGCGGGCTGTCACCGTGCACGAAGTCCTCTCGCATCCGGGAGACGAGGAAGACCTCGTAGTCCATGGCCAGCCCGAACAAGATTCCAATGAGCAGGATGGGCAGGAAGCTCACCAGCGGTCCCGGAACATCGATGCCGAGCAGGTCGGCCAGGTGTCCCTGCTGGAAGATGGCCACGGTGATGCCGAACGTGGCGCCGACGGTGAGCAGGAAGCCCAGCGCCGCCTTGATCGGCACCAGCAGGGAGCGGAAGACCAGCATCAGCAGCAGGATCGACAGCCCGACGACGAGCAGCAGGTAGACGGGCATCGCATCGGCGAGTTTGGCCGACACGTCGATGCCGACGGCGGTGGCGCCGGTCAGGGCGACGGTGGCACCGTCGATGTCGGCCAGGCGCTCCCGGATGGAGTGCACGGTCTGCTCGGTGGCCGCGTCGGTGGGGCCGGTCTTGGGAACGATGGTCATCAGCAGGGTGGTGCCCTTCTGATTGGGCTGCGGCGGGGAGACGGCGAGCACGCCTTCGGTGCTGCTGATCAGCTGCGCGGCCTGCTTGGCGGCGGTGCCGGTGGCCTGGGCGTCGTCCCCGGAGACGACGGCGACCAATCGGCCGTTGAAGCCCGGCCCGAATCCCTCACTGATCAGGTCGTAGGCCTCGCGGGCCGGTGAGCCGGAGGCGGCGGTGCCGGCGTCGGGCAGCGACAGGCGCATGTCCTGGACGGGCAGGGCCAGCGCGCCCAGCCCCACCACGCCGACCAGCAGAATCGGGACGCGCAGCCGGGTGACGATCCGGCCCCAGCGGTATCCGAAACCCTCGTGCGCGGGGCCGGCCGCCCGCCCGTCGCGCTGCTTGCGGGGCAGGACGCGGGAGCCGGCGAAGCCGAGCATGGCCGGGAGCAGGGTGAGGGCGACCAGCACGGCCAGGGTGATGGTGCCGGCCGCGGCCAGGCCCATGACACTCAGGAAGGGAATGCCGACCACGGAAAGACCGGCCAGGGCGATCACGACGGTGGCACCGGCGAAGACCACGGCAGAACCCGCGGTCCCGATCGCCCGCCCCGCGGCCTCCTCCGCCGGCACGCCTTCGGTGAGGTACTGCCGGTAGCGGAAGGTGATGAACAGCGAGTAGTCGATCCCCACGGCCAACCCCAGCATCAACGCCAGGATCGGCGCGGTGCTGGTCAACTCCAGCACACCGCTGAGGGCGAACAGCCCGGCCATCCCGGCGGCAACGCCGATCAGCGCGTTCAGCAACGTCATCCCGGCGGCGACCAGCGAGCCGAAGGTGACGAGGAGGACCACGGCGGCGACCAGGACGCCGAGCGCCTCGGTGGAGCCGATCTCCACTCCGGCCTTCAGCACCTCACCGCCGTGCTCCACCCGAAGCCCCTGCGCGGAGGCGCCCACCCGCTCGTAGGCCGCGCGCTGGTCAGCGGTGATCTCGTCGGCGCCGGTGTCGAACTGGACCTGCACCAGCGCGTAGCGGCCATCGGGGGTGACCGAACCGGCCTTGAAGGGATCGATGGCGGCGATCGCCCCGGGAACCCGCGCGGCCTCCTGCACGATGGCCGCGACCGCGGCCTTGTTCAGCCCCGGCCCTTCAGGCGCGGCAAGGACGATGGTGCCGGTCGCTCCACTGGCCTGAGGGAACTGCTCATGCAGGGAGTCGAGTGCCCGCTGCGCCTCCGTGCCGGGCATCGAGAAGCTGTCGCTGGTGGGTCCCCTGAAGACGGCGGCCGCCCCGGCGAGCAGGATGAGCATGAGCAGCCAGACGGCGAGCACACGTCCCCGACGGCGGAAGGAGAACCGGCCGAGCCGGTACAACACAGAAGCCATGAAAGTGGATGTCTTTCCTTGAAGTTCAGTGGGGTTCGCGGCTGAGCGTGATTCAGCGGGGTGCGCGGCCAGGCGTGATTCAGTGAGGTGCGCGGCCGAGCGTGCGTAAAGCGCCACTGATCAGCTCGGCACGCATGTCCTCGTCCGGCACCGGTACGTCGCTGGCGCACGTGACGGAGACCGCGCCGATGACCATGTAGGCGGTGACCAGGCCTCTGGGCTCGGTTGAGCCGTCCACCATCGCAGCCATCAGCCGGGCTATGACAGCGGGCACGGCACCCAGCGCCGGGTGACCGGTGAGCTCGGGGATGTCCTGGAACAGGACCTTGACCTCGCGCCGGAACCGCATGGCCAGATCGACGAAACCGGTCACGACCGCCTCCGCGCCCGGTGCCCCTTCCGGATCGGAGAGCTGGGCGTCCAGCGCGGCCAGTCCTTCGCCGGCCGGGGTCAGCAGCTCGGTGAGGATCGCGTCCTTACTGACGAAGTGGTAGAGCAAGGACGCCTTCGAACAGCCCACGACCTGAGCGATGTCGTGCAGCGAGGTGCCCTTGTAGCCACGCGTGGCGAACAGATCCAGCGCCGAGTCCAGGATGTGACCGCGCAGTGCGGAAGCAGGACGGGCCATACCCTCACAATAACTGACCGATCGGACAGTTCTGACCGATCGGACAGGAACCGGCTGTGGCATTCCTCACGACCGAGGCTGGAAGGGCGCGAGACCTCATGTGTCGCGGGCTGATCGGGCGAGAGTGGGCACATATGGGGCGGCGGCGTGCGCCGCGGCCTACGGATCGATGAAGCTCGCTAGCCTGCGCATGGCGAATCGGCGATACGGGAGACGTCGAGGACCGTGTAACGCGTGGCAGAGTCCTTCCAGAACAGCATTGACATGTCGGGTGTTGCCGCGCCGTAATGGATCTCGCCTGAGGTGGCTTCGGCTCGAGCGCGGTCAGGTCCGAGTAACGCGGTCTGTCCGGTGCAGCGGTCATACAGTTGGAACAGCCGACTGTTTCCGACGGGGGTACCGGAACCGTCACCGGAGACGGTGAGCGGGTGCAGAAGCGTGAATCGGTCCCGGATCGGTGGCGTCAGGCTAAGAGGGGATCCTGGGACGGTCGTGCGCTTGGAGCCGTCCACGTGCTGCATGACGACCTGCATGGCCTCATGGGGCTGACCGGTCATCCATCCGACACACCAGACGGGTCCACAGTACGGCTCCTCGATGTCGTCCAGATGCTGAGCCTTGTTCTCCTGACGTGTGACCAGATTGATGACACTCTCTCGTGCTCTGTCGTAGCCCCAGGGCCACGAGGTGACGCGGACGGTTCCCTCGGGGAGGATTTGCTTGGGTTCACCGCCGGTAAGGGGAACAGACCAGGTGCCGTCGAAGCCCCACCAGATGGCGAGATCGTCGATGACCTGGAAGCCCTTGGAATAGTCGTCCCCACCGACCGGCAGCCGAGTCACCATCCTCAAGGGGCCGCCTGTCCGGGGCATGGTCCACAGTTCCAGGTAGCGCTCGTCGTATCGCGCATCGGGTCTTCTGCCGCCCTGGATCAGCCAGGCCACCTGCTCCGCGTTGACGGCCGCGCGCTTGACCTCGAAACACTCCTCGCATGAAGTTCGCTTCGGTGCTGTGGTCAGGACCTGTTGGTGTCCTGTCCGGGTGTTGAAGCTCAGGAACGCCGGAAGGTCTTCAAGGGTCGTCAGAAGGACCGCATCCTTTCCCAGCATCACGGTGGGCATCACCAGGCGGCTGTCCTTGAGCTTGCGAGGCACCGTAATGAGCGCCCCAGGCCACACGTCGCGAACCGGTGTGAGCGCCGGCACCTCGGAGAACGGGGTGGACGGTTGCTGTGATGTGCAGGCGGTTCCCGGGCCAGCGAGCAGCGTCAGAGCCAGGAGGAACTGTCCTATACCGCGCCGAGTCTTCACCTGGGGTCAGACGGATCAAGGCCGATGCTGGTTCCGAACTTGCCGTCGGCCACGTTGGTCACTAACTGCGCCGAATTGAACCGCTAAGACTACGGCGAAGCTCAAAACGCGCCGAACCTACAACGAGTCCGTCGCGCTTACCCTCGTCCAGTAGTCGGAGCTTGACACCACACCATGCTCGAATGCCTGGGAAAACGTTCAGGGAGGCTGGTCGTCCGGCGCTGCCGGACTTTTTCGCACCGCCGTATGCTGCACGTTCTCCGAGCGGCTGACGGCCTCGGCAAGAACAAGACTGTTTCTCCGAGAGTCTTCCCGGCATCCTGGCGCGGTCGGATCGAACGACGGGAGAACCCGCAGATGACGACCGCGCAGAACGCCGACACGCCCCTCCTCCACCTGGCGGGGAACAACGCACCGGTCACCGAGGAGATGACGCTGGAACCGGCCGAGGTGGTCGGGGCCGTTCCCGAGGAGCTGAACGGCGTGTATCTCCGCAACGGTCCCAACCCGCGGACCGGCTGGTCGCCGCACTACTTCGCGGGCGACGGCATGGTCCACGCGGTGGCCCTGGACGGCGGGCGGGCCCGCTGGTACCGCAACCGGTACGTACGGACCCCGCTGTACGAGCACCCGGGCGAGTCGCGCTTCGCCCTGGCCTTCGACCAGGCCACCGGGCAGGTGGACTACCGGGTCTCCACCGCCAACACCCACCTGGTCTCCCATGCGGGCCGGCTGCTCGCCCTGGAGGAGGGAGGCTTTCCCTACGAGATCACGCCGGAGCTGGAGACGGTCGGGCCGTTTACCTTCGACGGCGCGCTGCACACCCCGATGACCGCCCATCCCAAGATCTGCCCCGGGACCGGTGAACTGCTGTTCTTCGGCTCCCGGCTGCGCCCGCCATACCTCACCTACTACCGCGCCGCGCCGACCGGCGAACTGCTCCAGGCGCAGGTGGTGGAGGTCCCGAGGGCGACGATGATGCACGACTTCGCCATCACCGAAAACCACGCGGTCTTCATGGACCTGCCCGTCGTCTTCGACCCGGCGATGGCCGCCGCCGGCGGGATGCCGTGGCGGTGGGACGACGGACACGGTGCCCGGTTCGGCGTGATGCGCCGGGACGGCGGGCCGGTGCGCTGGTTCGAAATCGAGCCGTGCTACGTGTGGCACACCATGAACGCCTCGGAGGCGGACGGCGTGATCACGGTCACCGGCTGCCGGGTGCCGACGCTGTGGCGCGACGGCCCCGAGGACCTCGGCGGCGGCCTGCCCAACCTGCACGAATGGCGGCTGAACCTGGCCACGGGCACGGTCATCGAGCGGCCGCTGGACGACGCGGCGATCGAGTATCCGCGGGTCGCCGACACCGAGGTCGGGCGGCGGAACCGCTTCGGGTACGTCACCAGCTTCTCGCTGGAGGCAGAGCCGGAGCGCTCAGAGATCTACAAGTACGACTTCGCCGACGGCGCGGCTCGCGAGGCGCATCGGCTGCCCGCCGGGCACACCTGCGGCGAGGCGGTCTTCGTCCCCCGGCGGGGAGCATCGGGGGACGACGACGGATACCTGATGACCTTCGCCCACGACCGCTCCCGTGGCACCGGTTACCTGGCGATCCTGGACGCCGCCGACCTGTCGGCCCGGCCGGTGGCGGAGGTGCGCCTGCCGGTCCGCATCCCCACGGGCTTCCACGGCAACTGGCTCCCCGGCCGCTGACCTGTGTCAGGGGTGCGGAGTCCCCGATCAGGCCTCGCCTGAGAACCGGAATTTATCTTCAGGGAAACGGCTTCGGGGGAGGCCTCAAGTACAGGTTGACTGCGAACCTGTTGACGTGAAGGCCGTTGCATGACTTCTCGCAGTCATCAGGCTGCTACGGCTCCGTGCTTTTCGGCGATTTCGTCGATTCGAGCGGCAAGCAGGAAATCCAGCTCCGTCACGACATCGCCCGCCGTGTGCGTGGTCATGGAGATTCGCAGACAGTCCCACCGGATGTCGATGTCAGGCCGATGTTCCAGCTCAACGGCGGCAAGTGCGATCTCCGCGACGATGCGCATAGCGGTGTCGTAGTCGATCCTGTAGGTCGTGCTGATCTGCTCAGTGGCTCCGGACCAGCCGCTCGACTCCAGGCGTCGAGCGACCTCCTCGGCGGATAGAGGGTCACGAAGACTCACGTCAACCACATCCCATCTCAAAGGCCATCACTACGTGACACCCGCCAGCATCTCAGCCATTTCACGACCTTGTGCAGTATCCACCCAAGCGCCCATACGGGCCGATACGGCGGCCAGTTCAGCCCGCTGGCGGATCGACCCGGTCTGGTGCAGCAGTTCGATCGCCTTCCTGGCCGCGTCCGTTGCCCGCTCGGGCTCGGGAATCGTCGCGAGAGCAGCGGACTGCCGAGCCAGGAAGACTCCGATGTCGCGTCGTGCCGTGACCGGCATGGACGGGAGAATTTGGTCCCAGAGCACGACAGCGTCGGTGGTAAGCCCGAGCCGGCCGTAGCAGGTGGCCCGTTGGATCTCCACGTAGTTGGGCGTTCGGCAGGCATTTCCCCACATGTGATCGTCGTCGATGTCATCGATGATCGCTGCGGCCTGGTCCAAGAGGGCATCGCAGCGGGCACGGTCCGATGCCAGCGCGTATCCATGAGCACCCTGCTGGAGGGCGAGCACCTGGGTTTTCGGCATGAGCTTGCCGCGATCCGACAGGGCCGCCGCCGTGAGGCCGATCACTGCGGCGGCGTCACCGAGGTCGGCGGCCAGCATCGCCTTGTTGGTGAGGGCGTGGCTGACGAGCTGGACATCCTGCGCGCGGTGCGCCATCTCAAGGTTCGCGTTAAGCCACACCGCCGCCCGGCCGGTCATCCCGGCGTCCTGGCACAGCCAGCCGGCGAAGGCGGCGAAGCCCGCACCCAGGCGGAGCAGCTCACGCTGCACTTCACCATCCGCCTGACCTGCGAGTTCGGTTATGGACTGGTATTGAACAGCGACAGTGGCTATCAGGTGGCGAGGCCCGAGGAAGGCATCGGCGGCGTAGTGACTCAGCAACTGGAGGCGGAAGTAGTCCACCAACTCCGGTGCGACATGACGGTGCGGAGAGGCCGGAAAACTGTGGGCGACCGCATCCGGAGTTGCCCGGTGTCCTCCTTCGAACAAGTCGGCCTCGTCCAGGCCGAAGACACGGGCGTACAGCACGGGATAGGGGTCTTTCGGCCGGTGGTTTCCGGCTTCCCAGTCCTTGATCCTGCGGATCAGGGAGTCGCGCTCGGGCAGGCGGACGTCGCCGCTCGCCGCGTCGGCGAGCCGTTTCGCCATCTCCCGTTGGGTCCAGCCGCGCTCACGCCGCTCCTCGCGCAGCCGCGCGGCCCATGGGGGCACCTTCCGGATCATGCCGTGCGCCTCTCCACCGAGAAGTCAGGGGACACTCCGCCGTCCCCCAGTGTCCCCCAACCGCATCTGTTCTGAAGGGGTTACGCAGCGTTGTGATGGGAGGTGATGTGACAGAGAACGGGACCCGCAGGCGCGGTCACGCCGTACGGGTCCCTTGATCAGGAACAGAGGTCCTGACCTGTGAGCAAGATTAGAACCATCCGCGTCCGCTGGGGAGCGGAAGCCCCGCCGTTGCCGCTCGGCTGCCGGTGGTGCGGTCACGCCCCCTACGCCCACCAGGCGCACAGCCTCCCGCACCGCCGCGACCATCTGTGGGAGCAGCCCACGCCCCGGCAGGTGTGCGCCCGGATGGCCGCTCGGCGGCGGCTCGGCCTGTGCGGTCCGATGCCTGCGGCGGTGCCGGTGCGTCCACTGCGGGCCCGCCCGCCCGCCGTTGCCCCGCTCCGGCCGGGGTCTCACACGCGGATGGTGCCGGCTGCCGTCGCCCACGGCCGGGTCCGCCCGCCCGATGTCGTCTCCCCGCTCCAGTGCGAGTCGTACCGGCGGGAGGTCATGGCGTGAGCGCGGCCCTGGAACGGCGCGACGCGCCCGTGGACGCTCCTGTCTCCCCGGCGCCTGTCGCGCCGCCGACCACGGGCGAGCACCCACCCTTGGCGCCGATCGGTGCGCTCGCGGCCTACGTCAGTCGTGCGTTCCCGATCTGGACGATCTGGTGGGCCCATGGCATCTGGTACGCGACCGGCCCGTGCCCGGAACAGGGCTGCGCCTGCTCTCGGACGCTCCACGCTCCTGACCCGGGTGGCCTGTGCCGGCAGCTCGATGAGCAGGAACGGCGTGCGAGGGCGGTTTTGTGAGGGGTCTCAGTCCGGCTCAGCGGGCGGGAGTGGCGTGTGTCCGGTGCGGGCGGGCCTGGCTGGAGGACCTCGCCGCACTGGCCACGTCGTTCAGGCCCGGTGAGCCGTTCATTCATGCCCAGGGCGTGGTCGTCACCCTGGATGAGGAGGGGCGTCCGCTGCTCGCCTGCGCGCGGTGCCCGCCCCGTCATCGGCCGGTGCGGTACTGGCCGGACGGGACCGAGGTCACCCTGTCGATCGAGGCAGCACTCGACCGGATCGTGACCGTGGCACGACACGCTCAGGACAGGCGGCGGCTACACCATGATCTGTGAAAGCGGGATGGCCTGGATGCGGGCAGGGATATCCGTACTCCCCGGATAAATATCATTATCCGGGGAGCATGGATATGATCTCCCCGAATAGCATCCATCCGGGCCGGGGGCTAACCCCGGAAAAACTCCCCGGATAAGAAGAGCAGGGTGCCGGAGATGACCGCAACCGCCGACGACCACGCTGGCAACGTGGTGCCGATCCGGCCCGCCGGCGCCGACCCGGCATCTGCCGCCGCGCTCGCCGCCTTCACCGCGCATCTGGAGCGGTGCGCCCTGGCCGCCAACACCGTCACCGCCTACCGCCGCCAGGCCCTCACCTACCGCGACTGGCTGGCTGGCCATGCCGCCGCGCACGCGGACGCGTTCGTCGACCTGGTCGGCGCCGAGGCCGCGGTCACCGCCTGGCGCCGGCATCTGCTGGCCGGCGGGGCCTCTCCGGCGACGGTCAACCAGGCGCTGGCGGCGGTGACGCTGCTGTATGAACACGGCCCCGGCCTGCGGCTGGCCGTCAAGCGTGCTCGGGTGCCCAAGCCCGGCGCCCCCGACGCGCTGACCCGGGCGCAGGAGAACGCGGTGCGCTGGGCCGCCGACCGGCGCGGCCCCCGCGACGACGCCCTCATCGCGCTCCTGCTCAGCACCGGCGCCCGCGCTGAGGAATGCCAGCGCCTGACCGTGGCCGACGTGCCCATCACCGCGCGCAGCGGCACCGCTCGCCTGCACGGTAAGGGCGACGAGGTCCGCACCGTGCCGCTGCCCCTCCCGGCCCGCGAACGCCTCACCGCCTGGCTGCTGGCCCGCACCGAACTGCTGGTCACCCAGCCCGCTCTCGCCGAGGCGACCGGGGAGGGACTGTGGAGCGGCCAGCGCGGCCGACTGACGGTCGACGGCGTCACCGACGTGGTGCGCGCGACCGGCCAAGCCGCCGGCCTGCCCGGGCTTCGCCCGCACCGGCTACGCCACACCTACGCCACCCGGCTCCGCGAGGCCGGCGCCGACCACGCCCAGATCCAGGCCCTGCTCGGACAGGCCTCCATCGAGTCCACCGCCCGCTACTTCCGCGCCTCCCCTGCTGAGGTCGCCGACCTCATCGACCGCGCCCTCGACTACTGATGATCCGGTGGTCGGTGGCGACTACCGGACTGTTACCGCGCCGGGCCGATACGGCGAACCGGCCAGGTCGCCTCAGCTGTCCCTGACATGCTGGATGTGATCCGCTGGGGTACGCGCAATCTCCACCCGCGTCCAGGGCCACCGGCTGCAGTTGAGCGCCTGGGCCGAGGCGCAGTGCCGGGAGGTGGTCGTGGAGACCTCCAGCACCCGGGTGAAGCGGCTGAAGATGGCTAATCTGCTGGAGCGGATACACGCTGGCGACACCCTGGTCATCTACAAGCCCAACCGGGTGGCGCGCTCCATCACGAAGTTACTGGTCTTTCTCGAAGACAAACTCACCTACCGCGGAGTAAACCTTCAGATCCTGTCTGGAATCTGTGCCGGGGTTCACTGGCCGGCCGGGCAGTCCATAGCCGACAAGCTGTTGTTCATGGTCGCGGAGATGGAACGCGAGATGATCCGCGAACGCACCCTTGACGGCCCTGGCCGCCGCCGCCCAGGGCCGCAAGGGCGGCCAGCTCTCTGCGCTGGACGCCGACACCCTGGCCATCGCCCGCGCCCCCCGCGAGCGCGGGGAATCCATCACCGCCGTCGCCAAGCACCTCGGGGTGAGCCGGTCCACGTTGTATCGGGCCCTGGAAGACGACGACCGGCAGTAGGACGAGCGAGAACGACAATTCTCAAGGGTAGACACCTTCGGGAGCGGAGGGCCGTAAGGCAACGACTGGTCTTGTCTAGTGCCGACCCGGCCGGCAATCGAAAGCGATAAGGGCGTAGCCGAGGGCAGGGCCCCGGCAAGTTTGTGATTTGGTCGGTGTGATCACTTCGGTCCGAGGTTGAACAGGTCAAGGACGCGCTGGTGGTCGTAGCCGTAATCGCGGCGGGCATGGGCGATATTGACATGGCCCGCTCGGCGTAGGGTGCCGGTGGCGAGGTTGCGGAAAGCAGCCAAGGCGCGGGGCAAGGTGGCGGTCCGCGCTTGGCAGGCGTCCTCGGCGAAGGTGACGTCGCGGACGTGATGGACGCCGTTTTCGATGGCCTTCCAGTGGCCGCGGACGTAGGCGGCGAGCTGGGCCGGTCCGGCCTGCCGCGGAGTCAGATCGGTGATGCCGTAGCAGACTTCCTTGCTGTGACGTATGCCGTCCAGGCCACCTCGATGGCGCAGGATGCGAAAGACCTGAGCGGCATGGGGGAAATCGATGTCGCCGGCCGGGGCTGTGCGAAGGATGCGGTGCTCGGTGCGGCCGTGTCCGCGGTCGAACTCGCGGTGGGTGACGGTAATGAAGTTGGCGTCGGGGCCGGTCAGTGCGGTGATGGCGGCGGCGCGCAGAGTGGGCTGATTGGCTTTGACGATCATGACGTAGTGCGCGTGATGGTCGTCGATCAGCAGTCGTGCGGAGGCGCGCTGGGTGTGCAGGGCGTCGGCGGTGATGACAGCGCCGGTCAGTTCGGTGTCGGTGGCCTGACGCAGCAGCGCGTCCAGGGCGCTGATCTCGCTGCTTTTGGCGGGGATCTGGCGTTGTGCGTGGACGGTGGCGTCGAGGTGGGCGGCCAGGCTGATCAAGTGAACGCGGCCGCCGCCGGGGTGGTGGGCACCTTTGAGGCGCTTGCCGTCGACGGCGTAGGCCGGCAATAGGCCCGGCGTCTGCGCGGGAGATCGGCGAGCGGCGCGGCGGGCTTCGCGCTCGGTGCGCCGGCTCACCGGTGCTGGGGCGCGCTCGTGCGGTTCGACGGTGGGCGGCTGGCCGAGGAAGGTTGCCAGGCAGGCGTCGAGTTCGTCACCGTCCAAGCCGGCCAGGACGCGGCGGATGGTGCGTTCGCTGGGCGGCTGGTGCAGGCCGGTGAATGGATCGCGCCAGATGTGCAGGTCGGCCAGGACCTGCTGGGGGGCGTTGTCGGCCCACTGTTCGATCGCGGTCAGGCAGTCGCCGCCCACCGCCACGGTGGCACATGCCACGATCGCCAGGATCGAGGCCAGCGAGTGGCGTCGCCCTCGCGCTGAGCGTGGGTCGGAAATCAGGGCGAACCGGTCGGTGAGCTTCAGCCGGGCGGAAGAATCGGTATCCGTTTGCCCAACTTGCTCGCAGCCGACAGCGTTGATCAGCGATGATGGCGCGACAGGCACGGTTTCCTCATTCGATCAGGCGGCTTTAGACACCTCTGATCTTCGGGAGCCGTGCCTTTCCGTCGTTGCGGGCTTGGTATTTCCTTACCCGCCCCTACTTACGCCGCTGGACGAATACGAACGAATCCGTTCAAAACATCAACTTGCCGGGGCCCTGAGGGCGAAAAAGATGACCACAGGCGGAAAGCGACTACGAACCCTGACACCTACCTAGGCTTCGCTGAATATGTTCCTTGGTAGCTGATCTCAAATGACCACATGCGCCCTGATTCGCTTTCTCCGTATTCCGGAAGGGGATCACCGACCAGTATATGGATTGTACCGTTGGCTACTTTTTTGGTCATCTCTATGGAGCAGTCTCGACATGAAACGCCTCTATCGTCAAGCCTGTCAATCGGGGGACCAGACCACCCATTTAGATAGAAAGGATTCAGAATCGACTTGATGGGAGTCGATCGATTCACATCGGCTTGCATCCACCCACTTCCATTCGGATATTCACAGTCATCGAATTCTTGCAGCTCAATGAGAGCACTTTTGGGAATTAGCTCCACGGCCTCTTTTTTCATGTTCTCATATTGAATTAGTATCTCTTCTTTGCACTCCCTCAAATCCGCGCTTGCATCTTTTGAATTGCATGCTGCGACAAGCGGTGAAAACATAACAACCATTGTTGACATGGCTAAACGAAACGCTGTGTGATTTTTCGAACGCCACATTTCCGTCACGAAATATTCCCCTTAATCGCAGAATATTTAGCCTACTCGTGATGGTCAGGTGTCCGCCAGGTCGCCTCCGGCTATGGCGACCACCTGACCACTGGGGCCGACTTCGACAGGCCTCACCGAACTTTACATGTCCAACTCTCGCAAACGACCAGTTCTGACCGTTAAGCAGCAGACAACCAGATCGGGTCGAGCCGAGAAAAGGACGGATCGCTGGGCTTAAAGTTTCGCATCGGCCTGTCACAGTTCCCAGGATTCCATACCTCGCACGGTATTCCATAACCAGTGCTCCAAATATCTGAAGCGCCCTCGATCTGCCAGAGGTCGTAATGACCCCTATAGCTCTCTCTGCACGGACCCGTAGCACACTGGAAGTCAATTTCTATCTGTTTCAACAGTTTCTTCTGGGCGCTGTCTTGCATAGACCGACTCGGCGCACCCGCAGGCTTGCTGAACGTCATGTCGCCATCCATCTCTGGATCCAACCCACTCGGTTGGACATGTGTACAGTCGACATACACTCCAGCGACTCTCCGCCCGCATAGCTTGGCCCTGGCGATATCGAACACGTAGAGCATCACTAGAGACTCGCCGTGCCTCCTAAGGAGGGTTTGCAACCGCTCCTTGTTCTTCTTGAACCAATCAAAGGCCAATTTGTTGACCTCTTTATCAATCGCGCTATCCTTTCTGCCTCTACTCTTCTTGTCCTCGCTCAGATATGCGAGCTTCTCTTCATTGTACCTTTCATGAATTTCCGCAATTTTTTCGGCTATTTTGACGCTGAGAATAAGAGAGACCATCACTATTCCGACGAAATGCCGGAGTACGTTCCTCGCCTGCGACCCCTTCTTGGTCTTGTTGTCGACGAGTGAGTTTACGTTCCCTCTGGTCAGCTGAATCTGAGCGCAACCTTCAAGACCGATCTCGTTGAAACAAGCGCTCTTTTCTTTCTTATAGACATCACCGTCCATGTTCTCCTGCTCCCATCGTGCCCTCGCCCGCTCCCTTTCCTTCTCCGTTTCCGTCGCCATGGGATCGGGCGGTCGGACGACACCCTTTGCGAACCCGGAGGCGACAACGGGGAATGCGTCTTCTAGAGAAGCATCTTCACGAGACTCCAACAACGACTTGATCACAGGAGGAAGGGCAATCATGTTCCACTCCTTGCCTCCGTTACCACCTACCTGCGGACAGCAGGCGGGGTCGTGACCAGAAGGATCGGGATTGGTCAACGGATTAGCGTTGGCATAGGTATAGCGGTTGGCACGGACGGAGGGGTTAAGGGTGAGGTCCCAGTCGTCACGAGAGGTGAAGGCGCCGATGCCGGGCTGGTACCAGCGGGCGTGCATGTTGACCTTGCCGGTGTCCGGGTCGGTGTACTCACCCTGATAGCCCAAGGAGCGCTTGGTGCCCGTCTGGTGGGTGACCTTGCCGAACGGGTCGTAGGCGACCGAGTCGACCAGAGCGGTGCCGGAGAAGGTCGCGACCACGTCCCCGTGTAGGTCGGATATGACGCCGACCGCGGCAGTGCCGCCTTCTTGCAGGCTGAGCAGGCCGCCGGAGGGATCGCGGCCGTACTTGGCTTGGATGCCGCCGCTGCCGTCGGTGACGGTGACGATGTCGTTTTCTAGGCCGGAGTAGACGAACCGCTGCTGGTCGGCGCCCTTGGTGCGCGAGGTCATCCGGCCCAGCGCGTCGTAGCCGTAGGAGGCCTCGCCGTCGGAGACCATCCGGTCGAAGGCGTCGAAGACGAGATTGCGGGTGGTGCCGGCTTTGGTTTCGGTGGCGGTGGTGCCGCGGGGGGTGTAGGTGTAGTCGGTGCCGCCGCCGGAGATCAGCCGGTTGCGCTCATCGTAGATGAACGTCTCGCTGCCGACCTTGGTCCGGTTACCGGAGTCGTCCCAAGCGTAGTCGGTGACCGCACCGCCGGGGGCGATCCAGGAGGTCAGACGCCCGGAGCGGTCGTAACTGTAGGCGTTGGCGCCTGCCCCGGCGGTGCCCGTGGTGGTCTTGGTGGTGAGGTTGTCGTCCTTGTCCCACCCATAGACGATCTTCGACAGTTCGGTGCCGGTGCTGTTCTTCAGCGTGTGAGATTCGAGCCGGTCGACGGCGTCGTAGGTGTAGATCTGAGAGCCTGCGGGGCTGGCGGAGGTCTGGCTGGTCAGCCGGTCGGCGTTGTCGTAGCCGTAGGTCCAGGTCCGCCCCGTCATCGGGTCACCGGCGGTTTTCAGCCGGCTGGCGTTGTCGTAGGTGTAGGTGGCCGTCCCGGTCGGGTCGATGCGCTGGGTGGGGTTGCCCAGATCGTCGTAGGTGTAGGCGGCGACCTGGTTGGTGGCCTTGGACACCTTGGTCAGCAGGCTGCGGTCGTTGTAGTCCAGGGTGTAGTCGCCGATCGCGGTCACCCGGCCCGCGTCGTCGTAGGTGAAGGTGCGCTCGGGGGTGGCCACCGAGGCGCCGCTGCCGGTCTCCTTGCTCACCTGGTTCAGGTGGTCGAAGGTCCGGTCGGTGCGCACCCCGCCCGGCTGCAGGGTGGCGGTCGCATTGCCGGCGGCGTCGTAGACGGACGTCCAGGTGCGATCGGCGGCGTCGGGGTGGGCGGCGGTGGAAGGTTCGATGACCGATTCGATCAGGCCCAGGGTGTTGTAGGTGGTCCAGGTGGCGTTGCCGCGCCCGTCGGTGAGGCGGGTGCGGGCGCCGGTGGCGTCGTAGCCGAACGTCGAGGTGATCGACTTGTCCGCGGAGACCGGCTCGATCAAAGAGGCCAACCGGCCGGCGGCGTCGAACTTTCGCTGAGTGACGTACCCCTCGCCGGAGGTGGCGCTGATCGGGTTGCCCGCCGGGTCGTAGCCGAAGCCGAACGTGCGAACCATGCCACCGGTCTTGTCGAAGTCCTTAACCGTGATCTTGCGCCCAGCGAGGTCGTATTCGGCCTGGGTGACGTCGCCCAGCGGATCGGTGGCCTTCACCTCCCGGCCCATGAAGTCGTAGCCGATGGTGGATTCGTTGAGGTTCGGGTCGGTGATGGTGGTGACCTGTCCGGCGGCGTTGACCGCATAGCCGGTGGTCTTGTTGCCGGGGGCGACGCTCTTGATGAGGTTGCCGGCCTTGTCATAGGTCAGCGTGGTGGTGAGCACCGCGGTCGTGGGCTTGCGCTCGATCTGCGTGGCGGTGATCGTGCGGCCGAGGTCGTCGTAGGTGGCTTCGCTGCGTGCCCCGGTCGGGTCGATCACCGCGAGCTGCTCACTCAGCAGGTCGTATTCGGCCACCCAGATCCCCCCGGGACCGGAAGGGCCGGGATCGGTGACCCGGACCAGACGCCCCAGCGCGTCGTACTCGACGCTGGTGACGTAACCGCGCGGGTCGGTGGCCTTCGTCTGGCGGCCGGCCGCATCGTAGTCGAAACTGACCTTGGGCGTGATCGGCGGGCCGCCCGGCGGGGTGTAGGACGACGAGATGGCCGAGGTCAGGCGTCCGGCCTTGTCGAACGCCGAAGTGAGAGTGCGTCCTTCAGCGTCGACCGTGTGGGTCGCCAGCCCGGAGGTGTCATAGCCGTACTTCACCGTGGGGCGCCCGTCAGCGGCGGACCCATTCTTTTCGATCTTCACCTGCGGGGCCTTGTTTTCCACCAGCCGGCCCGCGAGGTCGTAGCGCATCGTGGCGGTGAAGTCCTCGGCGACTGCGCCGGAGGCGTTGCCACGCGGATCGGTGACCGCGATCGGCAGGCCGCGGTCGTCATAGACGCTGGTGGCGACCAGGTCGTCGGCGCCGTTCTCCACGGTCTGCTTCGTCACCAGGTTCAAAGCGTTGTAGACATAGGCCGTGGACTCGGTCCGGGTGCTGCCCGCGCCGGTGATGTCCTTTTTCGTGATGTTCCCGGCCGCGTCGTAGGCGTAGGCGGTCTTGCGTTTGAGCTTGGCCGGATCGAACGTGGTGGAGCTCATCTGCCCGGCGGCGTCGTAGACGTATTCGGTGGTGACCTGCTTGTCCCCGCCGGTGACCTGCTTGGTGAGGTGACCAGCCGCATCGTAGGTGTTGTCCTGGAGCACCACATCGTCCGGGGTGGCGGTGGAGCTATTCAGCCGGACGTCATCAGCGATCGTCTGCGAGAGCCGGTTGTCGGTGAAGTAGGTGTAGGAGGTTTTGCGCCCCATCGCGTCGACCTGGGTGGCCAGCCGGCCCGCCGGGTCGTAGGAGCGCGACTCCAGCACCACGTCCTTGGGTGCCTGCGGGCTGACCGGGCTGTCGGTCCAGTCCTTCAGCGTCACGGTGGCCGGCTCGCCGCGCTTGGTGTAGCCGTAGGTGAGCACCGCGCCCATCGGGTCGGTCGTCGATGTTTGAGCGCCGGTGGCATCCCAGGTGGAGCGGACCACACCACCCTCGGGGTCAGTCACCGTCTCCGCCCGGCCGAAGGCGTCATAGGTGTAGATGGTCGTGCGCTCCGGATCGCCGCCAGTCAGGTCGGCCACGGTCGTGGTGAGCGCGTTGCCGTCCGCGTCATAAGTGGAGGTGATCTTGGCGGTGTGGGTGACGCCGGTGATCTCGTTCTTCACCCCGGCGCCGGTCTGCGTGAGCCGTCGCCCGACCCCGTCATAGGTGAACGTCGAAGTCACCCCGTCGGGATTCGCCGTGGAAACCTCGGTGCGGGAAGTCACCCGACCCAGCGCGTCGTAGACGAACGTGACCTTCAGCCCAGACGGGCTGGTCTGCTCGGCCAGGTCACCGGCCGCGCTGTAGCGGTAAGTCGTCTCGTCACCCTTGGGGCTCTTCTGCGACTTGACCAGTCCGGCTGGGGTGATCCCGCCACCGACGGCGGGCTCGGTGCCGTCGGTGTAAGTGGAGGCCGCCGATCGCCCGTTGGGGAAGTCCAAGGTGGCCGGGGTGGTCACCTTCGCCACATCACCGTAGGAGGTGTACTCGGTTGTGGTGGCGTAGGTGTCGTCAGTTGGTGAGGACGATCGGGCATCCCGTGACACGGTGAGTTGATCATTGCGTGGGTCGAACCGGTCGTTCTCATTGACGTAGTAGGAGAAGTAGGTGGCGTCGCAGCTGTCCGCGTCGCGGCAGGTGGTCTGCGAGATCAGGTTGCCCCGATCGTTGAAGGACAGCTGGGTCGAATTGCCGTTGCGGTCGATGACTTTCGCGACGTTGCCGCCGATGTCGTACCCGTAGCTGGTGGTCTTGCTGAGCTGGTCGGTCTCGGACACGACTCGGTGGTTGCGCTGGGCGTCGCTGACGTAGGTCAGGGTGCCGTCGTTGGGGTCGGTGACCACGGCGGTGGCGTGCATGGTGCCGGCGGCGTCGTCATCGCCATAGTACGGGGCGTACTGCAGGGAGCCGAGTTTCCAGGTGCCGGCGTTGTTGTCGGTGTGGGTGAGCAGTCGCCCGCCGTCAGGATCGAAAGTGTTGGACGTCCATATCCGGGCGGAGGGCAGGGTCGCCTTCGTCATCTGCGGTTGCGCCAGCCGGGCGGCGTAATGGATCTGCGCCTCCGCCAGGCCGAGAGGCTTGTCGTAGACGGCTACCTCATCGATGTCCCCGGCGAAGGGGAAGGCGCCCGCGGTGGTGACGGTGGCGGGCCAGGACGGGGAGGCGTAGCCGTACCCGACGCGTGTCTCGCCCTGATCCGAATGGGTGATGTCGCCGCTGAGTGTGCCGACGATCTGCCCGTCCAGGAAAAGGGTCTGAGTGTTTTCCGCTCCGGAGAGCACCACGTTGTGCCAGGCGCCGTTGTTGACCGCGGCGGCCGAGGTGATCGGTTTGATCGTGCCGGTGGCGAACTGGCCGCGCAGCTTGCCGTCGGTGCCGACGTAGATGGCCGGGGTGAACTTGCTCTGCAGGGAGTTCTGGTAGCCGACCACGGTGCCCGAGCCGGTGGTCTTGAACCAGGCCTCGACCGCCAGCAGCTTGCCGCGCCCGTTGATCGCGCCGGAGGGCAGTTGCACGTAGGTGGAGTTGGCGGTGCCGGCGAAGTGCATCGCGCCGTCGCCGCTGCCGGTCAGTGCGCCGGGGCTGGTCTTGCTGACGTTGTAGGAGGCGCCGGCGAGCTTGGCGTCGGCGTCGTCGATGTTCCAGTCGGCCGAGCTCGCCACCTTGTCGCCGAGTTTGGTGGTCGCATCTCCCAGGCGCCAGTAGCCGGTGGGCGCGGCATTCGCGATCACGCTGCGGTAGCGCGAGGCGGCCGTGTAGGCGTAGACGGTGCAGGCGGTGCCCGCTCCTGGCGCGCACACCTTCGTCAGGGCGTCACCCTCATAGGAGTAGATCCAGGTCAGCGGGGCGCCGTCGATGGGATCGGTGGATACGGTGGTTACGTGGGCGCCGGTCCAGGTGAAGGTCAGCGACCGGCCACCAGGCGCGGTGACCTTGGCCAGTTTCCCGTCCGTGCCGTAGGCCAGATCCTGGATGCGGCCCCGGCGGTCACTCACCTTGGTCAGCCGGCCGGTGGTGTCGAACCAGTAGGAGGTGGAGGACTTGTCCATGAGCCGCCAGCCGCCGGTGACATCAGCCAGGGTGGCGTAGGTGCCGGGGGGCGGCGCGTAGGTGCCATCGCTCCTGGCCGCGAAGCGCAACTGGCGGCCATCGGGATAGGTGACCAGCAGCGTGGAGGTGTGCGGCTCGGGTAGCACGCGCATGTCCCAGCGGGTGCTCCAACCCGTACCGAACGCTCCATCGGTGCGAGGGTCGAGACTGTTGTAGGTGCGGTTGACCGACAACGGCAGTCCGGCTGTGGCGACGGTGGCATCGGTGACCGACTGGGTGTAGTTGCCGGTCACCTGGTTGAAGTCACGCCCGTTGGTGCCGGATGCCAGCAGCGAGTTGATGTTGCCCTGCTCTGGTGAGGTGGTGAAGGTCCGCCAGGGCGAGGTAACAGTTGAAGAGCTACTGGAAGCTTGGGCATACCACGAGTAGGTTTCGCCCCACTTCAGCTTGCCGGCGGGTACCTGCCAACTCCATGAGTCACTCCACGACGGAGAACTCTCGCACCAGTCCCACTTTGCCGGGGTGCCCTTGCAGAGCTGAAACCAGTAGGACACCGGCAGGGAGGGATCACCGGATTCGGCGTAGGTCGACAGCGTCGGCTTCAGAGAACCGACCTGGGTGTTGTCCTCCGGCGAGGCCCACTGCCACAGCAGTACCGCTATCTTCAGTGACTGCCACTCCGACCACGGCCCGGTCACCGAGCCGGTCGCGGCGGCCCGCCCTTGGATTCGCCACTGCACTGACCAGCCATCCGACAGTGTCCCCGATGGCACTTGCACGCTCACCTGCGAACCTGAGGGGTTGGCCGCCCCGGTCCCGGCTGACCAGATCAGCCCCGAACCCTGCGTAGGCACGGCCGGATCATGTCGCATCTCGACATTGACCCCCACCGTCCGACCCTCGGGATCGGCCACTTTCGCATACAAGCTCGGCGTCAACGACCACGCCGTCCAGCCGTCCGACGAGGATGTTCCCGGCGCCGCCCACAGGTTCGACACCGATGGCTTGGAGATGTTCACCTTCAGTGACTGCCATGCCGACCATGTTCCGGCTGGTGAGCCGGTCGCGGCGGCCCATCCTTGGATTCGCCACTGCACCGACCAGCCATCCGACAGTGTCCCCGACGGGACCTGCACGCTCACCTGCGAACCTGAGGGGTTAGCCGCCCCGGTCCCGGCCGACCAGATCAGCCCCGAACCCTGCGCGGGCACGGCCGGATCATGTCGCATCTCGACATTGACCCCCACCGTCCGACTATCAGGATCGGTCACCTTCGCAGACAAACTCGGCGTCAACGACGAGGTCACCGACGACACGCTCGGCGTCGCCATCAGGTTCGACACCGATGGCTTGGAGATGTTCACCTTCAGTGACTGCCATGCCGACCATGTTCCGGCTGGTGAGCCGGTCGCGGCGGCCCATCCTTGGATTCGCCACTGCACCGACCAGCCATCCGACAGCTTCCCCGACGGGACCTGCACGCTCACCTGCGAACCTGAGGGGTTAGCCGCCCCGGTCCCGGCCGACCAGATCAGCCCCGAACCCTGCGCGGGCACGGCCGGATCATGTCGCATCTCGACATTGACCCCCACCGTCCGACCCTCGGGATCGGTCACCGTCGCAGACAAGCGCGGCGTCAACGACGACGTTACCCACCCTGACGACGTCGACGTTCCCGGCGCTGCCCATAGGTCTGACACCGTCGGCCCGGACGCAAGGGCCGCGGCGAGTGACGGATTCTCCAGAGAGGAAGACCTTTCCGAAGCGGGCTGCGGCGCGTCCTCGCCGGCGGCTTTCTTGCCTTCTCGGGATCTCTTGCCAGGAAGGGGTGGAGGCGACTTCAAGCCTCCCTTAGCGGGCTCGCCCGTGAACTTATGACGGCGCTCCAAAGGCAGCGCGTCTTTGGGAGGCTTCGGGTCGCGCTTGACCGACTTAAAATCGGTTCCTGTCGCATCCGCTGAAACCAAGGACGGCAAGCCTTCGGCCGAACCGGTCAACTGTTTCGGCGAATCAGGGGCACCTTGAACTGATGTGACAGCCCGTACCGCAGCAGTGACAGGAATGGCCTGGAGCAACAACAGTCCGGGTATCAGCGCCGCAATAACTGCAACTGTCGTCCAGGTCTTCCGACCTATTGAACGAGCCCATGACAAACTGCGGCGCATACGCCGTCACCCTCCGGACCACTCAGCGCGACGGCAAACGCCTTCGCGTTTCTCCACCCCGCACAAGCCCCGGTAGAGCCAGAGCCTCCGGTTCAGAGAACGCCAATCAGCAAACGATCAGAAATTACACATCCACCCCCATGGATGACAAGATCCGCATAAGTAACAAATAAGACAAACGCGATCTTGGAGTGATAAGGATCACTTCTTATGCGCTTGTGTTTATCAACGGAATATGAAGCCCCTGAGTCAGGGGCGCCTGTAGGCCTTGGCTCTGCTCATCGGAACGGCGACAGTGGTGGTGCTATGACCGTCGTATCGCCGGGAACGGGCCCTGGCCCTCTTCGCTGATCACGTCAACTGACCCGTGATGGCGACCATCGGATGAGCTTCCCCGCGCGGCAGGGGAACCCTGGAGCGAATGAGACAGCCGGATGAATACGCCATGGCGGGCCAGGGGCGCGGGGATCTCGTCGCGGTCGTCGCCAGGCGCCAAGGGTCACGTTCAGCGGAGCGCACCGGGCACGCCTGTAGGGCGTCGACAGGGGGCCGGGAATCCGGCCGCTCCTCCAGTGTTGGTGACCGTGACTCAGCAGTCGACCGGTTTCTCGGCCGACTCGGCATCGATCTCGTGTGGATGGACGGCCTGGCGGAGTTCGAGCACATCATCGCCGGTCGTGGAGGAAGGCATTCCAGCGGTAGCACTTTCGTCCCCTGGCCGTGGACGCCTTCCACCTGGCGCACCTGCCCGTAGGTCATGGCTTGACGCCCCAGGCAAGTGGAGAGCAGGAGCTTTTCTTGATCCGTTGGGACTGTCCTCCTGAAACGACGACAGTCCCAACCGATCAGGCGCGAATCGTCATCACCACCGAGGGCGGCCCGTCAGCTCGCCGTCCAGTCGAGCTCCGGGCCCCGGGGCACGATCCGGGTGGGGTTGATGTTCGTCTGCGTCATGAAGTAGTGGCGCTTGATGTGGTCGAAGTCGGTCGTGTTGCGGAAGGCCGGGATGGCGTACAGGTCGCGGGCGTAGGCCCACAGGACGGGGTAGTCGACCAGGCGCCTGATCGCGCACTTGAAGTGGGAGTGGTAGACCGCGTCGAACCTGGCGAGCGTCGGGTAGAGCCGGACGTCGCTCTCGGTGAGTATGTCGCCGTGCAGGTAGCGGCGGGTGGCGAGCCGTTCCTCCAGGAGGTCGAGGGTGTCGAAGACCGCGGTGACCGCCTCGTCGTAGGCCTCCTGCGAGGTGGCGAACCCGGCCCGGTAGACGCCGTTGTTGAACCCTTCGAAGATCACCTCGTTCAGCGCGTCGATCTCGTCGCGGAGTTCGGCGGGGTAGAGGTCGGGCGCGTCCTGGGCGTGCCAGGGGGCGAAGGCGGTCTCCAGAGTGAGGGTGATCTGCGGGTAGTCGTTGGTGACCAGTTGCTTGGCCGTACGGTCCCAGACGCAGGGGACCGTGTAGCGGCCCTGGTAGCCGGGGTCGGTGGCCAGATAGAGCTCCGAGAGGTATTCCACGCCGGTGACCGGGTCGTTTCCGGGGATGCGCCAGCCCTTGTCGTCCCTGATCGGGTCCACGATCGTCACGCCGACGATGTCCTGGAGGCCGAGCAGTTCGCGCACGATGAGCGAGCGGTGTGCCCAGGGGCAGGCGTAGGAGGCGTAGAGCTGATAGCGGCCCGGCTCGGGCGGATGCTCGCCACCCGCCTCGATGCGCGCGGTGAACCGGTTCGGCTGCCGGACGAAGCGCCCGGCGTCAGAGATCTCACGTCCCAGCTTCATCGTTCGACGGTACGCCACCCACGCTGGAATGTGATTCGGTTCAGGACGCACAATCGGGGGATGTGGCATCGAAGCGAGGTGGGGAGCGGGGCCCCGAGGATGGAGAGCCGGCCGTCCGCGCCTGTTCGATCATTCTATGTAAAACCAGTAGGGAATATTGACTTAGTGCCAGGGTGTGCGTAACTTATCCGGTATGGGCCTCTATCTGAGCCGGTGCGCACATGTCGACTTCTGTCGGGTGTCTAGCGCCCAGTGTCCGTGATCACGAACCGACCCCCCGTCCCTCACCCATCTCTCAGGACGTCGCTCGTGATCAAGTCCAGACATGTCCCTCTTTCTGTGTTGCTGGTAGGGCTTCTCGCCGCCTGCAGCGCGCAGGCCGCCGCCAAACCCGGTGAACCCGAGACCCTGGAGCTCCGCTACCAGGGCAGCGTCGGCGCCGTCACCTTCCCCGAGTTCGCCGAGGAGCTCGGCTACCTCGGTCCCATCAAGCTCAAGTGGATCGGCAACACGGTCTCCGGTCCGCAGGACATCCAGGCCGCCGCGACCGGTCAGACCGACTTCGGCGGCGCGTTCAACGGCGCCATCGTCAAGCTGGCCACGGCCAAGGCTCCGATCAAGGCTGTGATCGGCTACTACGGCAGTGACGAGGACAGCTACATCGGCTACTTCGTGCCCGACGGCTCGCCGATCAAGGGTCCGCGCGACCTGATCGGCAAGAAGATCGGGGTCAACACCCTGGGCGCGCACCTGGAGGCGGTGCTCAAGGAGTATCTCAAGCGCGGCGGGCTGACCCCCGACGAGATCAAGCAGGTGGAGCTGGTCGTCGTGCCGCCGGTCAACACCGAGCAGGCGCTCCGCCAGGGCCAGATCGACGTGGCCGCGCTGAGCGGCATCCTCCGCGACAAGGCGCTGCAGCGGGGCGGGATCCACTCGCTTTTCAAAGACATCGACCTGTTCGGTCCCTTTACGGCCGGGAGCGTCGTCATGACAGAGAAGTTCATCAGGCAGAACCCGAACACCACCAAGAAGTTCGTCGAGGCCTTCGCCCGGGCCGTCGAGTGGACGCAGACCCACTCCCGCGAGGAGGTCGTCGCCAAGGCGAAGCAGATCATCGCCGAGCGCAAGCGGAACGAGGACACCACCGCCATCGACTTCTGGAAGAGCAGTGGGGTGGCCAACAAGGGCGGCGTGATCGACTCCAAGGAGTTCCAGACCTGGATCGACTGGCTGGAGCGCGAGGGCGAGATCAAGAAGGGCCAGGTCAGGGCCGAGGATCTCTTCACCAATGCCTACAACCCGTTCGGAGGTACCCGATGAAGATCCAGATCCAGAGGGTGGGCAAGAAGTTCCGCGTCCGTGACTCGGGGCGGTCGTTCACCGCCCTCGACGACGTCAGCCTCGACGTGCGGGCGGGCGAGTTCCTCACCCTGGTCGGACCGAGCGGCTGCGGCAAGTCAACCCTCCTCGACCTGCTCGCCGGGCTGACCGAGCCGACCAGTGGCCGCATCCTCCTGGACGGGGTGCCCGTCGACGGCCCCGGGCTGGACCGGGGGATCGTCTTCCAGCAGTACGCGCTGTTCCCCTGGCGTACGGCACTGGCCAACGTCGCGTTCGGGCTGGAGGCGAAAGCCGTACCGAAGAGGGAGCGCGCCGAGCGGGCCAGGGAGTATCTGGACCTGGTGGGGCTGCGCGGGTTCGAGGAGCGGTATCCGCACGAACTCTCCGGGGGCATGCGCCAGCGGGTGGCCATCGCCCGCAGCCTCGCCTTCGACCCGGAGGTCCTGCTGATGGACGAGCCGTTCGCCGCGCTGGACGCGCAGACCCGTGAGTCGCTCCAGGAGGAGCTGCTGCGGATCTGGGAGAAGACCGGCAAGACGATCGTGTTCATCACCCACGGCATCGACGAGGCCGTGTACCTCGGCCAGCGGGTCGCGGTCATGACGTCCCGTCCCGGCCGGATCAAGCAGGTCGTCGATGTCGAGTTCGACTCCCGCGAGGGGGACCTGCGCGCCGCCGCGCGCTTCGGCGAGTACCGCCACGAGGTGTGGACGCTGCTGCGCGCCGAGGTCGCGGCGGCCAGGGTCGAGGAGGCGATCTCCGTTGGCTAGCGCCTCCGCCGGCGCCCCGGCCGTGAACCTCGCCGGCCCGGCGATCCCCGCTGTGAACCTCGCCGGTCCGGCGGTCCCGGCCGCTCCCGATGCGGACACCGCCGTGGACGTTCCCACCGCCGGTGCCGCCGGTGCCGTGGACGTCCCCGCCACCGGCGCCGCGGCCGGGCCGGTCTCACCGGTCCTGGCCGCGGCGGTCGCCGGAGCCGCACGGGAGGCCGCCGCCGGTCCGGGCACGGGCCGCCGCCTGCTGCGCGGCTCGGCACGCGTGACCCTGACGGCGGGCCGTCGCGTCGTCGCCCTGGGGGTGCTCGCCGCGCTCTGGGAGATCCTGCCCCGCCTCGAAGTGGTGGACCCCACCTTCCTGACGCCGCTGTCGGAGGTCCTGGCGGCCTGGTGGGACCTGCTCCTGTCCGGCGAACTGCTCGACCACACCCAGGCCAGCCTGGTCAGATCCCTGGCGGGCCTGGCCCTGGCGGTCGTCGCGGCCATCCCGCTCGGCCTGCTGATCGGCTGGTACGGGCCGCTGGCCGACCTGCTCAACCCGGTGCTCGAACTGTTCCGCAACACCGCGGCGCTCGCGCTGCTCCCGGTGTTCGTGCTGATCCTCGGTCTCGGCGAGACCTCCAAGATCTCCATCATCCTGTACGCCTGCGCCTGGCCGATCCTGCTCAACACGATCGCCGGGGTGAAGGGCGTGGACCCGCTGCTGGTCAAGTCGGCCCGGTCGATGGGACTGCGCCCGGTCCGGCTGTTCCAGAAGGTGATCCTCCCGGCCGCGGTTCCCACGATCTTCACGGGTGTCCGGCTGGCCGGTGCCTACTCGATCCTCGTGCTGGTCGCTGCGGAGATGGTCGGCGCCAAGGCCGGCCTCGGCTACCTGATCAACTACGCCCAGTTCAACTTCCGGGTGCCCGACATGTATGCCGGGATCCTCACGATCTCCGTTCTCGGGTTGCTCTTCAACCAGCTCCTCATCCGTCTGGAGCGCCGTTTCTCGACGTGGAGGGCCGCCTCATGACCGCCCGGAAACTGCACCTGAACGCATTCCTGATGGGCGTGGGCCACCACGAGGCCGCCTGGCGGCACCCGCGTACCAACCCGAGCAGGCTCAGCGACATCCGGCACTACCAGCAGCTCGCCAGGACCGCCGAGCGCGGCCGGCTCGACTCGGTCTTCCTCGCCGACGGCCTGGCCCTGGGGGACAACGTCCGGCACAACGCGCTCGGCGGGCTGGAGCCGCTCACGCTGCTGGCCGCGCTGGCCGCGGTCACCGAGCACGTCGGCCTCATCGCGACCGTCTCCACCACCTACAACGAACCGTTCCACGTGGCCCGCAAGTTCGCCTCGCTGGACCACATCAGCGGCGGCCGGGCCGGCTGGAACATCGTCACCTCCGCAGGCGAGGCCGAGGCGCACAACTTCGGGGTCGAGCGCCCGGCGCACCGGGACCGCTACGCCCGCGCCACCGAGTTCCTGGAGGTCGTCACCAAGCTCTGGGACAGCTGGGAGGACGGGGCGATTCTCGGCGACCGCCACGCCGGGCGGTACGCCGACACCGACAGGATCCACACCCTCGACCACACCGGCCCCCACTTCCGGGTCCGCGGCCCGCTGAACACCTCCCGCCCGCCGCAGGGCCACCCCCTGCTGGTCCAGGCCGGATCGTCCGAGGACGGCAAGGAGTTCGCGGCCCGCTTCGCTGAGGCCGTGTTCACCGCCCAGCAGACCCTCGCCGAGGGCAAGGAGTTCTACACCGACCTCAAGTCCCGCCTCGGCCGGTACGGCAGGCGTGACGACGAGCTGCTGATCCTCCCCGGCATCTCGCCGATCATCGGCTCCACCGAGCGCGAGGCGCTCCGGCTGGAGAAGGAGCTCGAAGAGCTGATCATCCCCGAGTACGGCGTGCGGCAGCTGTCCACCATCTTGGGGGTGGACCTGTCGGACCACCCGCTGGACGCGCCGTTACCGGATTTACCGGACGCGACCGAGGGGCAGCAGAGCCGGTCCAAGCTCGTCACCGATCTCGCCCGGCGCGAGCGGCTGACCCTGCGGGAACTGATCAACCGCCTGGCCGGGGGCCGGGGCCACCGGGTGGTCACCGGCACCCCCGAGCAGATCGCCGACCAGATCCAGGAGTGGTTCACCGGCGGCGCGGCCGACGGCTTCAACATCATGCCGCCGATCCTGCCGGGCGGCCTGGAGGACTTCGTCGATCATGTCGTGCCCGAGTTGCAGGTCCGTGGTCTATTTCGAACTGAGTACGAAGGACGTACGCTTCGCCAGAACTACAACTTGGCGCGGCCGATATCACGTTTCGAGCAGAAGGTGTCGGTGACCTCATGAGTATCGTGACAGTTGTGGGCAACCCGCGAGCCGGGTCGCGCACCTATGAGGTGGCCGTCCAGGCCACGCAGACCCTCGCCGCGCGAATCGGCCACGAGGGGCCGTCCGAGGTCGTCGACCTGGCCGCCCTCGCCCCCGTACTGCCGGCGCCGGAACCGTCGTCCGAGGTGGCGGCCGCGCTGGAGCTGGTCACCCAGGCGAGCGTGCTGGTGGTGGCGAGCCCGACCTACAAGGGCACCTACACCGGTCTGCTCAAGGTCTTCCTCGACCGGATACGGGGCGGTGCGCTGGCCTCGACCGTCGCGTTGCCGCTGCTGGTGATGGGTGACGCGCGACACGCCCTGGCGGTGGAGGTGCACTTCCGGCCGCTCCTGGTCGAGCTGGGCGCCACGGTCCCCACCCCGGGCCTGGCCGTCCTGGAAGCAGAGCTCGGCGATCTCGAAACCGTCCTCGGCCGCTGGGCCGACAGGGTCGGTCCCCAGGTCGCCGCGGCCCTCAGAGAGGGAGCTTCGGCGTGATATCGGGAAGATTTGGAGTTATTAATAGGTTGCCGACCATAAGCGTGTTTCATGCCGTGAAGGAGGAAAAGTGATCAGGCGAAGCGAGGGAGCCGGGGGGCACAGGGCCCTGGCGGTGGTCGACGAACCCCGAAAATCCACGAGAGTCCCGAGCTTCCGCGAGTCGCTGCGCCTCCACGTTTCCTCGGATGAGGCGTCATGACCGAGACCCTGCACGGCCGGGCGGTCGACGCCGAGCGGTTCCGGCAGGCGCTGGCCGTCCACGCCGCCGGTGTGGTCGTGGTCACCGCCCAGACCGAGGGAGTCCCGGTCGGCCTGACGGCCACCTCGTTCTCCTCGGTCAGTCTCGCGCCCCCGCTGATCTCCTTCTACGTCGACCAGTCCTCGACCACCTGGCCCTGGCTCCGCCGGGCGGACCACTTCGCGGTGAACGTCCTGGCGAGTGACCAGGCCGAGCTGGCCTCCCGCTTCGCCCGCAAGGGCGTCGACCGCTTCGCCGCCCCCACCTCCTGGCGCCCCGGCCCCCTGGGCGTGCCCCTGCTGGGCGGCGTGTCCGCCCAGCTGATCTGCGTCCCTCACTCCACCGTCGACATCGGCGACCACGTCCTGGTCGTCGGCCTCGTCACCGAGACCAACCTCGAACCCGGCGGCCGTCCCCTCCTCTACCACCAGGGCCGCTTCGGCCGCTTCGCCCCGCATCCCTGATCCGGTGCCGACCGCTCCGCCGCCGTACGGACACGGCGATCGGAGCGGTGCGCACTCCCTGGTCAGGCGAGGCCTCCCCGGTCAGGCGAGGCGGACGGTGCCCCGGCCGGTGGCGAGGGGGAGGTCGAGAAGGGTGCGGATGCCCGGCGGGGCGGCGCAGAGGGCGGCCACCGAGTTGACGGCGTGGTTCGCGGCCCCCGCGAGGCCGTGGGACATCTCGTCGACGGTGAGCGTCATCTGGGGGACACCCTCGATGTGGATGGTGAAGCCGGGGTCGGGCCAGCGCCGGACCTTGGTGGCGTCGGCCTTGTAGACGCACTCCACGGTCATGAACGGACGGCCGCGGACGAGGCCGGTGAACGTCCAGTGGGACGCGCACACGGTGTCGACGCCGACCACGCCCGCGGCGATCTCGAACTCCTCGGACGCGAGCTCGAACTCGTCGCTCTCCTCGACCTGGTCGAGGGTCACGTCGAGGGCTCCGGCCACGAACTGGACACTCTCGGCGAACAGCGAGCGCTGGAAGGCGCGGAACGGGCGGACCGCGCCGGCGTAGTCCTTGGCCGAGAGGGTGAAACCGAACAGGTCGACCACGATCTGGCGGGACGGGTGCCCCCGGAAGTCGGAGGACTCCCGGACGTAGACGTGGTCGATCCGGCTGGACAGGCCGGTCAGGGCGAGGGGGAGCAGGTCGCTCATGAATCCGGGGTTGATGCCGGTGCCGTGCAGCGAGGTGCCGCCCGCCCGGCAGGCGGACTCCAGGCGTTCCACCAGGGCGGGGCCGTAGCACTCCGGATACACGAACCCGGTGGTGGTGACGACGTTCTTACCCGAGGAGAGCAGGGCGCAGATCGTCTCGACGTCGCTCGGATGGTCACCGCCGAAGTAGGACGCCGGCAGCGGCATGTGCAGCACGCAGTCGGCCTCCGTGGCGAGGATCGTCTCGACGTCGTCGGTGCAGACGACGCCCGTCTCGGGGAGCCCGACGATCGTTCCGGCGTCCTTTCCGACCTTGTCCGGGTCGTAGACGAGCACTCCGGCGAGTTCGAACTCCGACCGGGTGATCAGCGCGCGCAGGGAGTATCGGCCAACGGCGCCGGTAGCCCATTGGATCACTCGGAGGGGCGGAGAAGAGGGCATGCTTTGCCTCCAGCCCGGGGACTTGGGGCGGGGCCGTGCTGGGAGGAGTGTCGTCGTTGACCCTCGCCCTGTTCGGGGGCGAAACTTTAGCAGAAATTCACACGTGCGATCACTATCCGCGACGATTCGACAGCCTGTCGTCTCCACTCATGGTCCTTTGGGGGGCGGCAGGCTATTGTTCAAGAAAAACAGAACTATGTTCTCGTGGGAGAGTGCGGATGTCAGAGCTGCGGTTTGACGGCAGGGTCGCGGTCATCACCGGCGCCGGGCACGGTCTCGGCCGCTCGCACGCGTTGTCGCTGGCCGAGCGCGGGGCCAAGGTGGTCGTCAACGACCTGGGCGGAGCGCTGGACGGTACGGGAGCCTCCACCGGCCCGGCCGCCGACGTGGTCGAGCTGATCAACAAGAACGGCGGCGAGGCGGTCGCCAACACCGACAACGTCGCCACCCCGGAGGGCGCCAAGGCGATCGTGCGGACCGCGATCGACGCCTTCGGGCGGCTGGACGTCGTCGTCAACAACGCCGGCATCCTGCGTGACAGGTCCTTCGGCAAGATGAGCGTCGAGGAGTTCGACCAGGTCCTCGCCGTCCACGTGCGCGGCTCCTTCCTGGTCAGTCACGCCGCCTTCCCCTACCTCAAGGAGCAGGGCTATGGCCGCATCGTCAACACCTCCTCGCCCGCCGGGCTGTTCGGCAACTTCGGCCAGGCCAACTACTCGACGGCGAAGATGGGGCTGGTCGGCCTGACCAAGACGCTCGGCCTCGAGGGTGCCAGGGCCGGGATCAAGGCCAACGCGATCGCGCCGATCGCCTGGACCCGGATGACCGAGGCGCTGCTGCCGGCCGAGTTCGAGGCCAGGTTCACCGCGGAGCGAGTCAGCACGCTGGTGACGTTCCTGGCGCACGAGGCCTGTGAGGCCAGTGGGGAGGTCTTCAGCGTCGGTGCCGGCCGGATCGCCCGGGTGTTCGTGGCCGAGGGACCGGGCTGGCGGCAGGACGATCACACCGTGGAGGACATCCGGGACAACTGGGAAGCCATCATGGCCGAGCAGCCCTATCTGACCCCCACCACGCTCGGCCAGCAGGCGACCGCCTCCATGAAGGCCATGCTCTGACCGGATGACCGCGGACGGGTGGTCCGCCACCCGGAGCGGCCGGCCCGCGGTGAGGCGGGTCGCGTCCCTGATAACAGGTCGCCGGCTGCTCGCTGCCGGTTGTGCTCGTATTCCGACGCGCCTAAGCCACGGCTGACCGGATTCCCAGGGCGAGCAGGGTGACCGCGGTGATCCTGGTGACGGCGGTCTTGAAACGGGGAGTGCTCAGCATCCGTTCCGCTCCGCCGATCAGGCCGGTCCAGACCAGCAGCCACCCGGTGATCAGGAGGGCGTGGGCGGTGGCGAAGGTGAGGATCTGGCCGGTGACGGGCCGGTGCGGAGCGATGAACTGGGGGATCAGGGTCAGGTAGATGGAGGCGGCCTTCGGGTTGAGAACGTTGCCGAGCAGTGCCTGGACGTATGGGGATCCGGCGGTGGTCGGCAGGTGCCGGCGGGGGACGGCCGGTGCCCGCGGTGTGCTCGAACGCCAGGTCCATCCGGCCAGGCCGATGAGGTAGGCCGCGCCGGCGAGCTTGACGACGGTGAAGGCCAGGCTGGAGTGCATGATCAAGGCCGACAGGCCGGCGACGGCGAGCCCGGCGTGCACGTACAGGCCGGTGACCGTGCCGAGGATCACGGGCACCGCCCGGCGGCGGCCCTCGCGGGTGACCTGGCGGGTCAGCAGGGCCAGGCTGGCACCGGGGGTGGCGATCAGGGGGAAGACCGCCACCAGGAATGCGGCGACGGGGTAAAGAGAGACCACGGTGCCTCCTGGTCGGCGGTCAGGGGATGGCAGCGCCGCCAGAGCGTCGGGTGTGGGAGGGCGGCGCCGCCAGAGCGGCGGTGCAGGTATGGACCAGGGACAGGCGGCGCTGCCAAGGCGGCGGTGCGGGCGATGGGTCAGAGCACGACGCGGTAGTGGGTGGTCAGCCGGCGGTCTTCGCCCAGGATGTGGAAGGCGAGGCCGGGAGGCTGGTCGCGGTCCGCGGGACGGTCGCCCTCCCAGGGCAGGCGGAGGGTCCAGGTGACCGCCGGTCCGACGATCAGGGGGCGTCCGGCGAACATGGAGGCGGCGGCGGTGTGGGCGTGGCCGGTGATGACCGCGGCCACCTGAGGGTGCGCGTCGATCAGGGCGGCGAGGTCCTCGGGCTGCTGGAGCCTCATGGAGTCGGGCAGCGGGTGGTGGAGCTCGACCGGCGGCTGGTGGAAGGCGATGAGCGCCGGAGTGTCCTCCGGGAGACCGGCGAGCGTGGTGCTGATCCAGTTCAGGGTTTCGGCGTCGAGGAGTCCATCGTCGCGGCCGGGAATGGTGGAGTCGCACATCAGGATGGCGGTGCCGGCGACCTGGTGCACCCGGTTGATCGGGCCGTCGGCGGCCGGTTCGTCCAGCAGAGTCTTGCGGTAGGCCGGGCGCACGTCGTGGTTGCCGGGACAGATGAGCACGGGGAAGGACGCGGACAGGAGGCGGGCCGCCTCCTCGTACTCGGCCTCCGTGCCGTGGTCGGCGATGTCCCCGGTGACCAGGAGTGCGTCGACGGGGTGCGGCAGTGCCCGCAGGTAGTCCATGACGCGGGTGGCGCGCCGGGTCGCCCGCTCGCTGCCGTCCAGGTGCAGGTCGCTGATCTGTGCCAGCAGTGTCGTCATCGTTGCTCCGTCCCTCTGCTGCGGTGGAAGCCGTCCGCCGGAGTGGTGGTCGCGGCTCACTATAACGGAGAATTTTATTTCTCCGTTAGTACGATAATGTGACGGTTGACGATCGGGTGCGCGGAGGAGGGGACATGGAGCGCCGTCTGGCACTGGAACTGGCGAGCACGATCCGCCACGACGGAGACGGCGGTGTCGCCGACGACCTGGCCACCGCCCAGGGCACGACCCGCTGGCTCGGAGAGCACGCCGACCTGCTGGCCGGCTGCGGCGTCGTCGGCGACTTCGAGGCCGACGACGCGCTCATGGACGAGATCGTCGAGCTGCGGCAGGCCGTACGCGCACTGTTCGCCCGGGTCGTGAGCCCCGCGCCGGCCAGCCCGGCGGACGCCCACCGCCTGATGCCCGCGGACCGGGCGCTGGCCCTCCTCAACGCGGCCGCCGCCCGGGAGTTGGTCGCCCCGCAGCTCGACTGGCCCGGAGAGGCGCTCCCCGCGGCCCGGCTGCTGTCCGCGGAGCGCGACTCGGGCCTGCGGCTCGTGGCGGCCCTGGCCCGATCCGCCATCGAGTTCCTGGCCGGTCCGGAGCGCGAGCGGCTGCGGGCCTGCACCGCGCCGCGCTGCGTGCGGTACTTCGTCAAGGAGCACGGTCTGCAGGAGTGGTGCAAACCGTCGTGCGGCAACCGCGCCAGGGCCGCCCGGCACTACCGCCGTCAGCGCACCGCGGACGTCGGCTGACCCTCCTGGCGCGGCTGCCCGCCGACGCGGGGTCCTGGGACCGTCCGGCTGAAATCAGCGCCGACGGCTGAGCCGCGGATCGGAAGGGCCGCTTGACACCAGCCGCCTAGGAGCCCTTCGCGTCTTCGGCCAGACCTCGGTTGCGGAGGTGGGCCAGGGAGTCGACGTACTTGAGCATCAGGCGGGCGAACTCCAGGCGGTCGTGTTCCGACCAGTCGGTGGTGATGTATTCGAACGCCGAGCGCTGGTGGCGCCGGAAGCGGGCCATGAGCTCAGCGCCTTCGGGGCTGAGCTGCAGGACGGTGCGGCGGCCGTCCTGTTGGGAGGCGGCGCGGATCAGGTAGCCGGCCTTGATGTTGTCGGTGACCATTCGGCTGGCCACCGAAGGATCCACGGCCAGGAGTTCGGCCACCGCCCCGACGGTGACCTCCTTGCCGGAGTCCTGGGTGTGCTCCAGGACGATGTTGAGCACGAGGGTCCGGCTCAGGTCCTTGGCCGAGATCGGGTTTTCGACCTCCAGCAGTGAGGTGCGACGCAGCTTGGAGAACGCCGGACCCACGGCGTCCAGCAGCTCGTCGGCCGTTCGCGGCTCGTTCGTCGTCATGTGCCCATCGTATATCCGTGAACTTTTGAAGGCATGTGTTGACGCGAAAATACATGCATGACAGCATGCACATGCATAACATCATGAACGGAGAAGACCATGACCATTCTCATCACCGGTGCCCGCGGCAAGGTCGGCCAAGCGATCGTTCACCGCCTCCACTCCGCAGGTGTTTCCATCCGCGCCGCCAGCGCCGATCCCGCTGAACTGACCGTCCCCGTCGGCGTCGAGGTCGCCGAGCTCGGGCTCGACCGCCCGGAGACCTTCGAGGCCGCGCTCCGCGGTGTCGGCCAGGTGTTTCTCTACCCCGAGCCCGACGGCATCGACGCCTTCATCAAGACCGCCGAGGCTGCGGGCGTCGAGCACGTCGTCCTGCTGTCCTCCGCCTCGGTCCTCAACCCCGGCGCCGAGACCGACCCGCTGGCCTCACACAGCCTCAAGGTGGAGCAGGCCCTCGCCTCCTCCGACCTCACCTGCACATTCCTGCGCCCGGACGCCTTCGCCAGCAACGCGCTGGGCTGGGCCTACTTCATCGGCCAGAACCTGCCGATCCAGCTCGCCTACCCGGACGCGGACCTTGCGCCCATCCACTCCGACGATCTCGCGGACATCGCCGTCGAGGCCCTGAGCGGCGGCTCTCTCAAGGGCCGCTCGGTCACCCTCACCGGCGCGCAGTCGCTCACCTTCCGCGAGCAGCTCGCCGTTCTGTCCGAGGTCCTCGAGCGCGACATCCCCGTTGTGAAGATCACTCACGCCGAGGCCGAGCAGCAGATGAGCCAGTACATGCCCGCCCCGATAGCCGCTTCCCTGCTCGCCCTCTGGTCGGCCGCGTCCGCTCGCCCCGCCGCCATCGCCGACACCACCCAGACCCTCCTCGGCAAGCCCGCCCGCAGCTTCCGGCAGTGGGCACGCGAGAACGCCGCCGCCTTCACCCAGCGCTGACCCCGCCGGTCCTCCGTTCGGGCGGCGCCCCTTTCTCCCCTTAAGGCATCCCCATGTCCACCCTTGTGGCTCCCGTGCCGCCGCATTCCACCGATCGCAGACGCTGGGCCGTCCTTGCCGTCGTCCTCTTCGCCGCAATCGTCGACCTTCTCGATGCGACGATCACCAACATCGCCGCCCCGACCATCGCCGCCGACCTGCGCGGCGGGGACGCCCTCGTCCAGTGGCTCGGCGCGAGCTACTCCCTGGCCATGGGCGTCCTACTCGTGGTCGGCGGACGGCTCGGCGACAAGTTCGGCCGCCGCCGCCTGTTCCTGATCGGAATCACCGGCTTCACCCTCGCGTCCATCGCCTGCGGCCTGGCCGTCGACTCCGCGTCCATCGTCGCCTTCCGGCTGCTTCAGGGAGCCTTCGGCGCCCTGCTGATCCCGCAGGGCTTCGGCATCCTCGGCGCGGTATTCCCCCGCGACGAGATCGGCAAAGCATTCGGCGTCTTCGTCCCCGCCCTGGGCCTGTCCGCCGTCGGCGGCCCCATCCTCGCCGGATCGCTGATCGACGCCGACCTGTTCGGCCTCGGCTGGCGCTCCATGTTCCTGATCAACATCGCGCTCGGCGGCCTCGCGATCGGCCTGGCCGCCCGGCTCCTGCCCCATGACACCGGCGACCGGGCGGTCACCGTCGACGTCCTCGGCTCCGGCCTGCTCGCAGCCACGATGCTCGGCCTCCTGTACGGCCTGGTCGACGGCTCCAGCCATGGCTGGACGCTGCGCCCGATCCTCTCCCTGGCGGTCGGCGCAGGCTTCTTCGCCCTGTTCTGCCTGCGCCAGCGCGCCGCGGCCAGCCCACTCATCGAGCCCTCACTGCTGAAGGACCGCGGCTTCACCTCCGGCCTGATCCTCGGACTGGTTTTCAACGCAGCGGTCTCCGGCCTGCTGTTCGTGCTGTCCCTCTTCCTGCAGGACGTGCTGCACCGCACGCCGACGCAGGCATCTCTCGGCCTCGCGCCGATCGCGGCAGGCATCGTCGTCTCCTCGATCGCCGTGCACAACCTCATCGCTCGGATGGGCCGCACCCTGATCCTCATCGGCCTGGCCCTCACCCTGACCGGCACCCTCGCACTGCTCGCCCTGGTGCAGACCCAGGGATCCGGCCTGGCCGGCTGGGCGCTCATCCTGCCGGTGTTCGTCACCGGCCTGGGCCTGGGCACCTGCTTCGGCACCATCTACGAGGTCACCTTGAGTGGCATCGACCCGAAGGAGTCCGGCAGTGCCAGCGGCTCGTTGTCGGCCACCCAGCAACTGGCCAACAGCGTCGGCGCCGCGGCCATCACCACCATCTACCTCCACACCTCCGGCGGCACCGCCCTCAGCCTGGCCGCCGTCGCCGCCGGTGTGTCCGTCTGCTGCGGCCTCGTCCGGCTCATGCCACGCGAAGCCCGATCCCGGCGTCACTGAGGAGCACCGATCTTGAAACCCATCGGCTACTGGCTCAACCGCACCGACGAAGCCCTCACCCGCCACATGAACGGCATGCTGAACGAGTTCGGCCTCACCCGGATCGCCTGGCAAGTCCTCAACGTCGTCGAAGACACTCCTCAGGTCTCGGACACCGACGTCCTATCGGCCCTCGCAGCCAACGCCGATGTCCCCACCCTGACCGCCGCCATCGAAACCGTGCTCGCCGACGGTTGGGCGACCCGCCCCGCATCGGACCGGCTCATCCTCACCTCCGACGGCCGTCAGCGTCTGGCCGAGGTCGCCGAACGCGTCAACGCGTTTCGCGAGCTGTCGATGTCTGGCATATCCATGAACGAGTACTTCACGGCCGTCAGCGTCCTCGAGCGCATGACCCACAACATCGAGGCCCGCCGGACAGGAACCGAACATCGAAGGCCGCCCACATCACGACGCTGATCGTGAGCACGCTCGCCACAGGCCGCATGAGGGCTGATCCTTTTCGTCGGTGGCGTTGGGGTCGGGCAGTTCGCGGGGCCTTCCGCCCAGATCAGGACGGTTGAACGGGTAAAACCCATGAAAGTTGATGTGCTCGACCAGAAGTCGAAGTAGCCCTACCCGTTGGTCTGCTTGGTGCCCTGGTAGGGGTGCCCTCCAGCATGGCGGTGTCGACCCGCCGCAGCCGGGTGCCGGAGATGTCGGCATGCCTCGGCGCGAACCGGTACCCGCAGACCGCGAACATGTCGAACAACTCCCGTCGCGAGTCGCGGGTCTTCGCGGACCCGGGAGGCGATGAAATCGGCTACCTCGGCCCCGATGTCGGTGAACTCCCGGTCCCCGAGCGAGTCCCGGATCTGCCACGCATGCTCGTACGGGGCCTGCTGCCGGTCCCGTACAGCTTCACCGGCGACCGGTCCTCGATCCCCGGCTGCTCGGCCGCCGGGCTGACCGGCGAGCGGCTGGGCACTGGGGACGCGCGGTCAGGCCTGCTGCGGGGCGCAGGCGGTTTCGGACGGCTGTCCGTCCTCGATTCGCACGATGGGTGCGCCGGCGAGATGCCGTAGCGCGCTCCTCAGCGCCGCCCGTACCGGAGCGTCGAGATCGGTCAGCAGCCGGTCCTCGATCGCCTTGATGTCACCGCGGGCGGCCTCGAGCGCAAGGCTTCCTTGAGGGGTGACCTCGATGATGCGGGCTCTGCGGTCCGCGGGGTCCGGCCGGCGGAGAACCAGGCCAGCGCTTTCCAGCTCGTCGAGGATGACGACCAGTTTGCTCTTGTCGACCGACACGGCCTGGGCGAGGGCGAGCTGGGTGCGGGCGGGAGCTTCGACGACTGCCATCAGCACCGTGTAGCCCCAGAGGTTCATGCCGTGCTCCCGCACCGCTGCGGCCTCCGCCCCGGCGAGGCCCTGCTTCAGCCGGGCGAACAGCCAGTGCAGGTCCTCGTGCAGCCGGCTGTCGGGCGAGCTTTCGGGTGCGGGAGAGGTGGCCATGGCCGTCATGATAGCAAGCGAAAATCTTCTTGACTTGAAACTATCTTGCTTTATATTGATTTCGATGTCAGATCATCTGAAATGAGAGGTAGTTCCGTGGCGCATCTGCTGCACCTGGACGCCAGTGCACGAAGTGACTCGCTCTCCCGCAAGCTCGGCGAGAGCTTCGCGGCCGACTGGAAAGCGGCCAACCCCGGAGGGACCTACACCTACCGCGACCTGGTCGCGGAACCGGTGGCGCCGGTCGACGAAGCCCGTGTCCACCTCGCCACCCAGTCCTCCCTGAACGGGGTGCGCGCCATCGAGGCCATGGACGAGGTGGCCGGCACCAGCTCCGAACTGGCCACGGCCTGGGCGGCCACCCGCCCGCTGATGGAGCAGCTGCTCGCGGCGGACACCTTGCTCATCGGTGCCCCCATGTACAACTTCTCGGTGCCCGCCGCGCTCAAGGCATGGATCGACCGGGTGGCCCTGCCCTGGTTGCCGCTCCAGGGAAAGTCGGCCGTGATCCTGAGCGCGCGCGGCGGCGCCTACGGGCCGGGCACCCCCCGGGAGTCCTTCGACTTCCAGGAGCCTTACCTGCGCGCCTTCTTCTCCTCGCTCGGATTGGACGATGTGGAGTTCGTCCACACCGAGCTCACGCACGCCAGGGTCATGCCCTTCCTCGCTCAGTTCCGCGAGACGCACGAGGCGTCCCAAGCCGCGGCACTCGACGCGGTGCACGCCCTGGCCACCCGGGCACGTGCCGAGACGCCGTCTCGCGCCTGACGTACATCCCGCACCAGCCGTACCCGATCGGCGAAGACAATCAGCGAAGACAAGAGGACAACCACACAATGGACACCGAACTCAAGGACCGCGTGGTCCTGGTCACCGGCGCGTCGACCGGAATCGGAGCCGCGACCGCCCGCGCCTACGGGCGGGAGGGCGCCCGGGTGGCGATCACCTACCGGAACAACCCGGACAAGGCCGAGAAGGTGGCCGCGGACGTCGAGGCCTTGGGCGGGCAGGCACACGTCGTCCGGCTGGATCTCGAAGACCTGCCGACCATCGACCAGGCCGCCGCGACCGTCGTCGAACGCTGGGGCGGGATCGACGTCCTCGTCGCCAATGCGGTCCGCTGGGGTGGTGACGGCCCGCCGGATCCCGGCGTCCGGTTCGAGGACGTGCCCCTGGCGGAGTGGGAGGCGATGATCAATGCCAACCTGGTCGGAACCGCGGCGTCGGTCCGCGCGGTCCTGCCCGGCATGCGCGCCAGGGGCTGGGGCCGCATCGTGCTGATCTCCTCAAGCGTCGCGGAGGAGGGTCTGCCCGGGCCGGGGCCGTACGGGACCGCCAAATCGGGCCTGTACGGGCTCGCCCGCAGCCTCGCCTGGAACGGCGGCCGGGACGGGGTCCTGGTCAATGTCGTGGCCCCCGGCTTCACCCTGACCGACAGCCGGGACGTCCCGGGGTTCGTCACCGACGCGCTCGCCGCCGCCACACCGAGCCGCAGGCTCTCCACCTCCGACGACGTGGCCAAAATCATCGTTTTCCTGGGTTCGGGAGCCAACGGCAACCTCACCGGTGAAGTGATCCGAGACGGCTCCTCCGCCGCACGCGCACCGCACATCGGCGGGTAGCAGGCCGTGTTCGACGACGCGGACTTCGACGCGATCGTCATGCTGCGGTAGAGCGGCAACGGCGGCACCAACCAGCGGTGGGTCAGCTCGCCCGGGGGAGCTGACCCACCCGGCTGAACCGATCGGTCGAGTTCGCCGACTTTTGCGGAAATCTGCAAAAGTCGGCGAACTGTTGGCTAAAAGGTCTTCACAAGCCAAGCAGAAGGGGGTTAGCTTCTGCACAACCAACTCCGAACACGGAGGCGTTGTGAAGCGCATTTCCGCCCGGCCGGAGCACCCCCACCAGGCCGCGCCGCTCCGGCTCCTGCGGGAGCGGGCACGGTCGCGTGCCGAGTGCGCGACGGACCCGTGGCCGTACCGGACCAGGTCACGGAGATCAGAAGCGTCGTCTACCGCCGGTCGCCGCCCCCGGCGACGGGCAACCTGCCCATCGTGCCGTCGGAACCCGGCGACAGCGTCGGCGTGACCGGCGCGGCGCGGCAGCGACCACTTTTTTCGGCACCATGACCAACCAGCGAGGCCTCATGTCCGAAGGCAGTCCCCTGTTGCTGATGAAGGGCATCGTCAAGCAGTTTCCCGGTGTGCGTGCCCTGGACGGCGTCGATCTCGACGTCCGTACCGGAGAGGTGCACTGCCTGCTCGGCCAGAACGGCGCGGGCAAGTCGACCCTGATCAAGGTCCTCGCGGGGGCGCACCAGCCGGACGAGGGCACCATCACCCTGGACGGCGAGCAGGTCCGGCTGAGCAGCCCGATCTCCGCGATCCGGTCGGGCATCTCCACGATCTACCAGGAGCTCGACCTGGTCGACGGGCTGAGCGTGGCCGAGAACATCTTCCTGGGTCACGAGCCGTCCCGGCTGGGGTTCGTCAACCAGGGGCAGACGGCCCGGGCGGCGCGTGGGCTGCTGGCCCGGCTGGGGCACCCGGAGATCCGGCCGAACACGGAGGTGGGGCGGCTGTCGCCGGCCGCCAAGCAGGTGGTCAGCATGGCACGGGCGCTGTCGCACGACACCCGGTTGATCATCATGGACGAGCCGTCGGCGGCGCTGGCCCACGACGAGGTGGCCAACCTGTTCCGGATCATCCGGGAGCTGACCGCCCAGGGGGTGGCGGTGATCTACATCTCGCACCGGCTGGAGGAGATCCGGCAGATCGGCGACCGGGTGACGGTGCTCAAGGACGGCCGCACGGTGGCGGTGGGCCTGCCGGCCCGCGACACCCCGACCTCCGAGGTGGTCTCGCTGATGACCGGCCGCAGCGTCGAGCATGTCTTCCCGCCCCGCCGCGAGGGCCCCGCGACGGGCGAGGAGGTGCTGCGCGTCGAGGGTCTCACCGTCCCGGGCGTGTTCGCCGACGTGTCCTTCGGCGTGCGGGCGGGGGAGATCGTCGGGCTGGCCGGGCTGGTCGGTTCGGGCCGCTCGGAGATCATCGAGGCGATCTACGGCGCGCGCCGGTTCTCCGGGACCGTCGTGCTGGAGGGACGGCCGGTACGGCACGGCGGCACGGCCCAGACCGTGCGCCTGGGCATGGGCCTGGCCCCCGAAGAGCGCAAGGCGCAGGCGTTGCTGCTGGACCAGAGCGTGACCCGCAACATCTCGCTGGCCAACCTCGGCGGATACTCCCGGTTCGGCTGGCTGGACCGGCGTCGTGAGGCCGAGGACGCGCGTGCCCTCGTCGAGCGGCTGGACATCCGGCCGGGCGATCCGGACCGGCCGATCAGGACGCTGTCCGGGGGGAACCAGCAGAAGGCCGTGCTGGCGCGCTGGCTGCTCAACGGCCGCAATCTGCTGCTGCTGGACGAGCCCACCCGGGGTGTCGACGTGGGCGCCCGCGCGGAGCTGTACGCGGTGATCCGCGGGCTGGCCGACGAGGGCATCGGGGTGGTGCTGGTCTCCAGCGAGGTGCCCGAGGTGCTGGGGCTGGCCGACCGGGTCCTGGTCATCCGCGAGGGGACGGTCATCCACCAGGGAGACGCCCGCGACCTGGACGAACATCGAGTGCTTGACATGATCATGGAAGGGAGCGCGCTGTGACCGATCCGCAAGGCCGGGCTCCGGCGACCCCGGTGGACGCCGTGGACCCCCCGGCCGGCGAGCGCGACCGGATCGGGGGCGCCTCCCCGGCCGGGGAGCATGGCCGGGCGGCGGGGCACAAGCCGGTCGCGAGCGCCGGTCCGCTGACCAGGCTGGCCGAGATCCCGCATCTGGGACTGGTGGCGGCCCTGGTGCTGCTGGCGCTGGTCGGGCTGGTGACCGTGCCCGACACCTTCGCCAGCACCTCCAACCTGGTGAGCATCCTGGCGCTGGCGGCGACGATCGGGGTGATCACGGTGGGTGCGACATTCGTGATCATCGGCGGTGGGATCGACCTGTCGGTGGGCGCGGTGATGGCACTGGCGTCGGTGTGGGCGACCACGCTGGCCACCCAGGCCTACGGTCCGCTGGTCATGATCGTGTGCGCGGTGCTGGTCGGCGCGGGCGCGGGGCTGGTCAACGGCCTGCTGGTCTCCTATGGGCGGATGGTGCCGTTCATCGCGACGCTGGCGATGCTGGTGGCCGCCCGGGGACTGGCGCAGCGGATGTCGGACCGCCGCACGCAGCTGGTGCAGCAGGGCAACGAGGCGATCGTGGCGCTGTCGACCACTCGGGTGCTGGGCCTGCCGCTGCTGGTGTACGTGTTCGCGCTGGTGGTGGTGGCCGGATGGGTGGTGCTGAACCGCACCACGTTCGGCCGGCGCACCTACGCCGTCGGCGGCAATCCCGAGGCGGCCCGGCTGGCCGGCATCGACGTGCGCAGGCACACGATGTGGCTGTACGCGCTGTCGGGGCTGTGCTGCGGGATCGCGGCAGTGCTGATCATGGCGCGGACCACGACGGGATCGTCCACCCATGGGGACCTGTACGAGCTGGACGCGATCGCCGCGGTGATCATCGGTGGCACGTTGCTGACCGGGGGACGGGGTTCGATCATCGGCTCGATCCTGGGTCTGCTGATCTTCACGGTGATCACGAATCTGTTCATTCTCAACGGGCTCAACACCAGTGACCAGTTGATCGCCAAGGGGCTGATCATCGTGGTGGCCGTGCTGCTGCAGCGTCGTTCCCTCACTTTCCGGACCTGATTCCCACCCCCCCCATTCCGCGAGGAGAAACACATGTCAGCCAACCCGCTCGCCCGCCGGGGTTTCCTTGTCGGCGGAGCAGTCCTCGGTGCCGGTGCGCTGGTCAGCGCCTGCACCAGCAACGAGCCGGCCGCCTCGCCGACCACGGCGGCCTCGGCGCCGGCCCCGGCGCCGACCGGCGGTAACGACACCCCCGGCGAGAAGGTCGTCATCGGGTTCTCGGCCCCGGCGGCCGACCATGGCTGGATCGCCGCGATCGCCAAGAACGCCGAGGCCGCGGCCAAGCAGTACACCGATGTGGAGTTCAAGCCGGTCGAGCCGACCAACGACATCAACGCGCAGATCTCGGCGGTGGAGTCGCTGATCGCGGCGAAGGTGTCGGCCCTGGTGATCTTGCCGAACGACGGCCAGCAGCTCAACCAGATCGCCAGGCAGGCCAGCGATGCGGGCATCCCGGTGATCAACCTGGACCGGGTGTTCCCCGACAAGCTGTCGTACCGTACCTGGATCGGCGGCGACAACTACGGCATGGGCGTGGCGGCGGGTACCTACATCGGCAAGAAGCTGAAGGACAAGGGGGTGGCCGACCCGGTGATCCTGGAGATTCAGGGCATCGCGACGCTGCCGTTGACCCAGGACCGGAGCAAGGGGTTCGCCGACGCGCTCAAGACGTTCGGGTTCACGGTGACGGCGCAGCAGGACGCGCAGTTCACCGTGGAGTCGGGCACCAAGGTGACCAGCAACCTGCTGCAGGCGCACAAGAAGATCGACGCGATCTGGAACCACGACGACGACCAGGGGATCGGGGTGCTGGCCGCGGTCAAGGAGGCCGGGCGCAGCGAGTTCTTCATGGTCGGCGGGGCCGGGTCGGCGAACGCGATGCGCGACATCCAGTCCGGCAGCGGGGTGCTGGAGGCCACGGTGACCTACAGTCCTACCATGGCCTCTTCGGCGATCAAGCTGGCGCGGTTGGTCGCGCAGGGCAAGGGGATGAGCGACCTGCTGGAGAAGCAGGTGCCGCAGTCGATCACGCTGGCGTCGGAGACCATCACCAAGGACAACGTCGCCGAGTACCTTCCGCTCGGATTCGAATCCTGATGGCGGCAGACGACAGGCCGACACTGGGGATCGGCATGGTCGGATACGCGTTCATGGGACGGGTGCACTCACAGGCGTGGCGCAGCGTGTCGGCCTTCTTCGACCTGCCGTACCGGCCGGTGATGGCGGTCGTGGGCGGGCGGTCGGCGGAGGCCACCGCCGTGGCGGCGCGCGACCTGGGCTGGGCGGCGGCCGAGACCGACTGGCGGGAGCTGATCGCCCGGGACGACGTGCAGGTGGTCGACATCTGCACGCCGGGCGACTCGCACGCCGAGATCGCGATCGCCGCGCTGGAGGCAGGCAAGCACGTCATCTGCGAGAAGCCGCTGGCCAACACCGTGGCCGAGGCCGAGGCGATGGCCAAGGCCGCCGACCGCGCCGCGTCCCGGGGCGTGCACGCCATGGTCGCCTTCAACTACCGGCGGGTGCCCGCCCTCGCGCTGGCCCGCCAGTGGATCGCCGAAGGACGCCTGGGCAGGCTGCACCACGTCCGCGCCCAGTATCTCCAGGACTGGATCGCCGACCCGGACTTCCCGCTGGTGTGGCGGCTGCAGAAGGACAAGGCGGGCTCCGGCGCGCTGGGCGACATCGGCGCGCACATCATCGACACCGCCCAGTTCATCACCGGCCAGCAGCTGACCGGCGTCTCGGCGCTGACCGAGACCTTCGTCACCCGGCGGCCGCTGGCCGAGGCCTCCTCGGGCCTGTCCGGCGGCAGCCGTACCGCGGAGACGGGCGCGGTCGACGTCGACGACGCCGCGCTGTTCACCGCCCGCTTCAGCGGCGGCGCGGTGGGGGTGTTCGAGGCGACCCGGTTCGCCACCGGCCGCAAGAACGCGCTGCGCATCGAGGTCAACGGCTCGGCCGGCAGCCTGGCCTTCGACTTCGAGGCGATGAACGAGCTGTGGTTCCACGACCACACCCTGCCCGCCGCCGAGGCCGGTTTCCGGCGGGTCATCGTGACCGAGGCCGACCATCCCTACGCCGCCGCCTGGTGGCCGCCCGGTCACGGCCTCGGCTACGAGCACACCTTCACCCACGAGGTGAAGGACTTCATCGAGGCGATCGCCGCCGGCACCGCCCCCTCGCCGTCGTTCGCCGACGGCCTGCGGGTGCAGCGCGTGCTGGCCGCGGTCGAGGCCAGCGCCGCCGACGGCAGCCGTTTCACCCCCGTGGAGGAATCGTGACCCGACCCATCACGCTGTTCACCGGCCAGTGGGCCGACCTGCCGTTCGAGGAGGTCTGCCGGCTGGCCGCCGAGTGGGGCTACGACGGCCTGGAGATCGCCTGCTGGGGTGACCACTTCGAGGTCGACAAGGCCCTGTCCGACGACTCCTACGTCGACCGCAAACGCGAGGTGCTGGCCAAGCACAACCTCAAGGTGTGGGCCGTCTCCAACCACCTGGTCGGCCAGGCGGTCTGCGACCACCCCATCGACGCCCGCCACCAGGCCATCCTGCCGGCCCGTATCTGGGGCGACGGCGAGCCCGAGCGGGTACGGCAGGCAGCCGCCGAAGAGATCAAGAACACCGCCCGCGCCGCCGCCCTGCTCGGCGTGGACACCGTGGTCGGCTTCACCGGCTCCTCCATCTGGCACACCGTGGCGATGTTCCCCCCGGTGCCGCCGTCGATGATCGAGGACGGCTACGCCGACTTCGCCGACCGGTGGAACCCGATCCTGGACGTCTTCGACGAGGTCGGGGTCCGCTTCGCCCACGAGGTGCACCCCAGCGAGATCGCCTACGACTACCACACCACGGTGCGCACCCTGGAGGCGATCGGGCACCGGCCGGCGTTCGGGCTGAACTGGGACCCGTCCCACATGGTCTGGCAGGAGCTGGACCCGGTCGGGTTCATCCTGGACTTCGCCGACCGGATCTACCACGTCGACTGCAAGGACGCCAAGGTCCGCACCGGCGACGGCCGCCGCGGCCGGCTGGCCTCCCACCTGCCCTGGGCCGACCTGCGGCGCGGCTGGGACTTCGTGTCCACCGGCCGCGGCGACGTGCCGTGGGAGGACTGCTTCCGGGCACTGAACTCCATCGGCTACGCCGGGCCGATCTCGATCGAGTGGGAGGACGCCGGCATGGACCGGCTGGACGGCGCCCCCGAGGCACTGGGCGTGATCCGCAGGCTCAACGCCATCACCCCGCCGACCGCCTCCTTCGACGCCGCCTTCTCCTCGGACTGAAACCGGACGGGAGCCGGTCCGTCCCACCGCGGCGGGACGGACCGGCTCCCCGGCTGGAAGCGGGCGGCTAGTCCATGACGACGATCTGGCGCAGGACCTCGCCGCTCTTCAGCGCGGCCACGGCGTCGTTGAGGTCGGAGAGCCTGATGCGGGAGCTGATCATGCTCTCCAGGTCGAGCTTGCCCGCCTTGTAGAGCTCGGCGAAGAACGGGAAGTCGCGGCGGACGTCCGACCCGCCGTACATCGAGCTCAGGATGTTCTTGCCCTCGAACAGCAGGTTGAAGGCGCTCAGCGGGACGATGTCGTCCATCGCGCCCGCGCCCACCACGATCATGTCGCCGCCGCGGCGGGTGGCCTGCCAGGCGGTCATGATGGCGGCGGACTTGCCGACGGCCTCGAAGCCGTAGTCGAACCCCCTGCCGCCGGTCAGCGACCCGATCGCGTCCTTGAGCTGGTCGGGGGTGACGGCGTGGGTGGCGCCGACCTTCTTGGCCAGCGCGTGCTTGGACTCAAGCGGGTCGACCGCCAGGATCGTGGTCGCGCCGGAGATGCGGGCCCCCTGGATGATGGACAGGCCGATGCCGCCGGCGCCGACCACCGCGACAGTCGAACCGGCCTTCACCCGGGCGGTGTTGAGTGCCGCGCCGACCCCGGTGGTGATGCCGCAGCCGATCAGCGCCGCCGCCTCGTAGGGCACCGCGGGGTCGACTTTGATCGCTCCCTGCCAGGGCACGACGATCTCCTCGGCCCAGGTGCCGCAGCCGGCCATGCCGAACGCCGGGGTGTCGCCGCCGTAGCGGAACCGGGCGTTGACGAAGCTGTCCATCATGTAGGTCATGCACAGGTAGGGCTGGTTCACCAGGCAGTTCGCGCAGTTTCCGCAGGCCGGGGTCCAGTTGAGGATGACATGGTCGCCGGGCTGGACCGAGGTGACGTGGTCGCCGACCTCGACGACCTCACCCGCGCCCTCGTGCCCGGGGATGACGGGGAGCGGCATGGGCAGTACGCCGCTGATCACTGACAGGTCGGAGTGGCAGACGCCGGTCGCCCTGATCTTGACCCGGACGTCCGTCGGACCTGTCGGCGCGAGGGTGAAGTCATCGCGGATGTCGAGCTTGTCGTCGCCGACGGCATGCAGAAGCGCACCACGCATGGGGGTCCTCCTAGTTCTCCTCAAGGGAGAGGGCGGCTTTGGGACAGGACCGCACGGCGTGCCGGACGCGGTCCATCATTTCCGGCGGCGGTTCCGGCAGCAGCACGTGCAGCTGGTCGTCGTCGTCGAGCTCGAAGACCTCCGGGGCGAGTCCCATGCAGACCGCGTTGGCCTCGCACACCGGATAGTCGACTTTGATCTTCATGTGGGCCTCCTATCCCGTGGTGGCGAGCTTACGGTGATCCCATGAGATCACCCGACCGGGCTCCACCACGAAAGCGACCCGCTTGCGGCCGGTGTAGGCGACGTACTCCGTGAGGAGCTCCTCGGCGTCGGGCATACCCGCCATCCGGCGGGCGACGTCCATGCCGACCCGCAGCACCCCCTCGGAGTCGTCGATCCGCCGTGCCGTGCCGTACATCAGGACGCCGCGCAGCTCGGAGTAGTCCTCCCCGGCCTCGATCAGGCAGCTCACCCGGGCGTCCCGCCGGATGTTGAGGGCCTTCTGCGCCTTGCCGTACGTCCAGAACGAGATCCGGCCCTCGGTCAGCCCGTAGAACATGGTGACCAGGTGCGGCGTTCCGTCGGGGTTGACCGTGCCGAGCTGGAGCTTGCGTGATCCGCCGATGAAGGCGGTGATCTCGTCCTCGGTCATCACGATGCGGGCGCGCTGGTTCACGGTGCAAAGTAGAACATGTTGCATAGGGGTGGGCAAGGGTCGTTCGGAATATTGTTCGGTCTGGATAGGCTGCCCGCATGAGCACCCCGACCATGCCCGCCGACCTGCTGCACGCGGCCCAGCACGCCAAGGGTTTCATGCCCCACGAGGAGGGTCTCGCGCTGTTCGAGACCGCGGTCGCGTACGGCCCGCGCGGGCCGATCTGCGAGATCGGCACCTACTGCGGGAAGTCCGCCGTCTACCTCGGGGCGGGGGCCAGGCAGGCCGGTTCCGTGGTGCTGACCGTGGACCACCACCGCGGCTCGGAGGAGATCCAGCCGGGCTGGGCGCACCACGACCCCACGCTGATGGATCCCCGCTTCGGCAAGATGGACTCGCTGCCCACCTTCCGCGCCACCATCGCCTCCGCGGGGCTCGAGGACGAGGTCATCGCGATCGTCGGCAGGTCGGAGCAGGTCGCACGGCTCTGGAACACCCCGCTGGCCATGCTCTTCATCGACGGCGGCCACTCGGACGAGCCGGTGACCAAGGACTACGAGGGATGGGCGCCGCACGTCATGCCGGGCGGCGCGCTGGTCTTCCACGACATCTACCCCGACCCCGCGACGGGAGGGCAGGCCCCTTACCGCGTCTACCAGCGGGTCCTCGCCTCCGGGGCGTTCAGGGAGATCAGGCGGGAGGGCTCGCTGCGGGTGCTGGAGCGGGTCGGCCCCGGCATCGGCTGACCGGCCGGCGGAGACTCAACGCCGCTCGCCGGTCATGATCGAGACCGCCACGGGCTCGTCCACCCCCCTGACCCGGACCACCACCGAGGCGACCAGGCCGGCCCCGGCCCGCAGCAGCAGCCAGCCGCCCTCCGGGCCGTCCACGACCGTGACCGGCGTCGTCGGCGGCAGGCCCGCCTTGGACAGGCAGCGGGCGGCCGTCCAGATCCGGGCGGCCACGGTCTCCTCAGGCTCGCCGCAGTCCGGCAGCAGCTCGTCGACCAGCGGCGCGGCCGCCGCTCCCAGCGGTTCTCGCGCCCCGCCCACCTGCGTCCAGGAGCAGTACGCCGGACCGTTCACGCCGAGCACCAGATCGCCCAGCCGGCTGCGGGACGTCCCGCCGTCCATGGTCACGTGCAGCGCCGGATCGAGACCCAGCGCGACCGCGGCCCGTTGCAGGTAGACGGCCAGCAGGTTCGGCGGCCACGGGTCGCGCCGGGGGAGCGGGCCGACGTCCCGCAGCCGCAGTCCGGTCCACGCCGCCACCAGCCGCCCGCGCACGTCGGTGGCGGTGACGTCCCAGACGTATTCGCCCCCGTCGTGGTGGCGTTCGGCGGCGTGCAGCCGCACGTCCCCCTGGGACGGCCGGACCACCAGCCGCTCGCCGCCGACCGGAAGCAGCCGCCGGTGCGGCACGCACGCCTGCAGCGCGTGGATCGTGGCGTCGCTCAGTCCCGGACTGCCCAGCACCGGCCTGCCCGCGAACCAGCCGTCGGGGTCGTCGCCGTTCAGCTCGCCCCGGCACCCCCGCGCCTCGACGAGGGTGAGCTCCCTGACCCGCTGAAACCGCCCGGTGTGGAAGCACAGCGCGCCGTACAGGTCTCCGGCGTCCAGCGGCTCGGAGCCGTCCCGGCTCAGCTGCGGTACGGCCAGCGTCTCGTCGGCCGGTTCCACCGGGAACACCGCCCGGAAGTGGTCGACGCGGAAACCGGTCTCCTCGCTGCGGACCACCGCCTCGACCGACTGCCCGCGCCGGAGCGCGCACACCCGGATCGTGGTGCCGCCCCGGTCGGGTACGACCACCGGCCGGTCGAACGTCATCTGCCCGGCCTCGTCCAGCGGCCGCCCCGCCAGCGCCCCGGCGGCCTGGGCCATCGCCTCCAGCGCCACCACCGCGGGCAGCACCGCCCGCCCGTCGATCCGGTGGTCGTCCAGGTAGGTGTCGCTGCCGAGGGACAGGTGGCTGTCGGCGACCAGCTCCACCCCCGGGACGTGCACCCGCACCTCGCCGAGGAACCGGCCGCTCTCCGGACAGGGGGCCGGAGGGCCGTCGGGCCTGCCGTGCACGGCCACTCCGGACGGCAGGTCACCGGCCCTGAGCAGCGCGAGGAACAGCTCCGTCCCCTCCTGCGGCGTGATGGCCGTCCCGTCGGCGCCGGCCGGGAGCCCGGTCACGTCCGCCGGCTCCCGCGGGTCCGTTCCCGCCCACACCGGCCAGTCGACGTTCAGCCCGCCGATCCCGGCGACCCGCTCCCGCACCGGATCGCCTTCCGCGCCGTACCGGGCGGCCGGCGAGCCGAACGTCACGACGCGCCGGGGCGCGGTGACGGCGAGCAGGTTGTCCAGGCTGATCAGCCTGGACGCGCCGGGCCGTTCCCCGTTCCCGGCATACCGGTCCGGCTCCGCCGCACCCGCCGCGTGGATCACCATGGTGACCGGTCCCAGCGTGCTCTCCAGCTCCTGTACGGCGTGCGCCGTCTCCTCGGCGTCACTCACCTCCGCCGCCGCGTAGCCGTACCGGATCTCCTTGCCGGACAGCTCCCGCAGGTTGCCCGCCAGGGTCACGTCGTGCTCCGGCTCCCCCCGCCCCAGCAGGGCCAGCCCGCACCCGCCGGCCTCGGCCAGCGCCATGGCGCAGGCGAACCCGATCCCCTCGCCGCCCCCGCTGACCAGCACCACGTCCGCGGGGCCCACCGGGAGCGGGCCCGCCGCGTCCAGGGTGAGCGGGACACTCGCACCGGTCACCGGGTCCGCGGCGAAACACCTCACCCAGCGCGCCACCCCGGCCACCGGCTCGGCGTCCGTCCCCTCCCGGGCCGTCTCGTCCGCCCGCCCGCCGGCGGCGTCACCGTGCGGGACGGTCTCCAGCGCGAGATGGTGGGCCCCCGCGTCCACCGGGGCGGACGCGGTGAGGACGAGGTGGGCGTTGACGCCGCCGGGCTCCATGGCGCTCACCCCCGCGTGGCGGTGGCCGGTGGGCCACGGCTCGGCGACGGCCGGCACCCGCAGGGGCGTGCCCGGGACGGTCAGCAGGCGGTGCGGCTCTCCGCAGCCGGTGGTCGGCGGGAGCACGCCGGAGGCGATGCCCATGGCGGCCTTGATCAGGCCCGCGACCCCGGCCGCCGCCCCGGTGTGCCCGATGTTGGCGGTGACGGACCCGATCGCCGCGCGCCGTACGGCGCCGGGTCCGGCCGCCGCCCGCTGCGGGGCGTCGGGCCCGGCCTGCCGTACGGCGTCGAAGAGGAGACGGGTGAGGGCGGTGAGCTCGACCGTGTCGCACACGGAGATGCCGGTGCCCTCGAACAGGGCGACCTCGGCGGGGGAGACACCGGCCCGCGCGTAGGCGCGGTGCAGGGCCAGGAGCGGGCCGTCGGCGTCGGAGCGCGTGCTGTCGCCGCCCCTGCCGTCGCAGGACACGCCCCAGCCGGCGATCTCCGCGTAGATCCTCAGCCCGGCGGCGCGGGCGTCGGCCGTACGCGTCAGGGCGACGATCCCGCACCCCCCGCCCGGCAGGCGGCCGTCCGGCCGGGCGCCGTGGCCCCGCGCGCGCCCGCCCGCATCGGCGAGTCCGACCGGCTCGAACGGGCCGAGGCCGAGATCCACGCCGCCGGCCAGGGCGAAGTCCGCGTCGCCGTCCAGCAGCGACCGGCCGGCGGTGATCACCGCCAGCAGGGACGAGGCGCACCCGCCGTCCACCGTGTATCCACCGCCGCGCAGGTCGAAGTGGGCGCAGACGCGCGAGGCGATCGTGGCGGGCCGGGCGGTATCCCCGGTCGCGGTGGCGCCGACGACCACGGTGACCCGGTCCCGGTCGAGCCCCTCCCCGCCGGGCAGGCCGGCGTCGGCCAGGGCACGGGACGCGGTGTCCAGGGTCAGCCGGTGGACCTGGTCGGTGCCGCCGTGGACCGGCGCGGAGACGTCGAATGCGGTCCGGTCGAGCTCCCCGCCCCCGATCAGTGCCGCCCGGCCGGGGGAGTCGCGGTCGGCCGGGTCCAGCCGGTCGGCCGGTGGACGCCGGAACGCCCGCCGCCACATCACCGTCTCCCACAGCGCTCCGGGATCGGGAGCGTCGGGATAGGTACAGGCCAGTCCCACGATGGCGACGGACATTCGGCGCACCCCTTCAGATGTTCGGGTGAATCATGGCTGGACGCCCGCCGGGACCCCGGAGAGGTCACGCGCGTCGGCGGGAACGGGGGCGGTGGACGGCCGGACGCGGGCGAGCAGGGCCAGGCCCGTGCCGCGGCCGACGCAGACGATCAACAGGGCGAAAAACAGCCCGAAGACGACGGCGAACTGGGCCAGCAGACCGTAGACCGCCGCCGTGGCGAGGCCGAACACCACCTGGCCGCGGGACCGGGCCGGCGTGCTGCCCGGATCGGTGACCAGGTAGTTGGTGTAGAGGACGAAGGCCATGCCGGTCATCGGCGGCAGGGCGCCGGCCGGTCCGCCCCGGACGAGCTCCAGCAGGGCGAATCCCCCCGCCCAGCTCAGGACCAGCGGCAGCCTCCCGGCGAGCCGGGCGTTCACCACCGAGCCCAGCAGCAGGACGGCCGGCGGGACGAGCCCCCCGAGCGGGTACGGCGGTGCGACGCCGGCCCACGGGAACAGCAGCAGCACGGCGGTGACGCCGAGGCACGACGGGTTCAGGTAGTGCTCTCCGGGCTGTCCCTCCGCCGCGAACCTGTCCCGGGGGCGCGTCCCGGCGGACGCCGCCCCGCCCGAGGGCCGGGCCGCCCGAAGCGCCCCTCCGCCCCGGCGCCGTGCCGTACCGGGAACCCTGACCCGCAGGACGTACGTGCTGCCGACCCCGATCAGGACGGCCAGCGCGACCGGCATCGGGCGCGTGCCGGTGTACAGCAGCATCGCGCAGGTCAGCCCGGTGACGTAGGACGGCAGGAAGAATCCGGCCGCCTGGCGGCACCGCGCCCTCCGGTAGCCGGGAGGACGCCGCCACGCCCACGCCTCCACGGTCTCCAGCACGAACGCGGTGGCCACCCCGGTGGCCGCGCCCACGACGGGTGCCAGGTAGGGCTGTTCGAAGTCGAGCACGGTGTGCCCGAGCACCGTGACGAAAGTGATCGACCCGGCGAAACGGCGGAGTGCCCGGTCGTGGCTCTCCATGGCGTCATCCATGGCGTCGTCCATGGTCAGTCCAGCTCCGACGCGCGGCCGTCGGCCAGCAGGATCCGGTGCCAGCCGGGTCCCACGGACACCGACGCGACGCGCGGGACACCGCAGGCGTCACGCCAGGCCAGCTCGACCGGGAACGGCCCGTCCGGCGCGCCCGGCCCCAGGCCGAACAGCAGCTCCGGCGCGGAGACCCCGTTGTGCCCGTTGGCCGGGTAGAGCTGGCGGCTGAGGCCACCCCCGCCGGGCAGGCGCACCGTGGCGACGGCGCCGATGGCGGGACGCGTCAGAGCGGGGACGGGTACGGCGGAGCGGCGTGCGGAGGAGCGGAGCGGGTGCGGGCCGACGAGCGCGGGGAGCGCCTTCCTCGGCCACGCCGGCGAGGGCGGCCGGCCCGGGAGGGGGGCGATCAGCGCGGCGAGCGCCGAAGCCCGCCGGGACACCGGGTGGCCGGACGGCGCGCGGCGCGACAGGTGGGAGCGGGACGGGGGCGAGCCGGTCGGCGGGAGCGCCGGGGCGGGGCCGGCCGCGTCGCAGGATCCGGCGGGAAGGCGGAGCCGCAGGCCCACGAACGGCGCGGTGGCGCCGTCGTTGCGATAGAACACCGACGCGGACCACTGGTTGGCGACCGCGAAGTCCAGCCTCCCGTCGTCGTCCACGTCCCCGACGGCGAACGAGCGGCCGACCGCGTCGCCGCCCACCCCGGCGCGCCTGGCCACGTCCACGTAGCGGCCGTCGGCTGTCCGGGTGAAGAAACTGTTGGTGTCGCGGCCGGGCAGGCCGGCCCCGGCGTCCGGCCAGAGCACGGGCCGGGAGAGGATCAGGTCGGTGGCGGGCGCCGTCTCCCGAGACCGCGCCCAGCGGCCGGCGGCACCCCTGACGGACCCGGACGCGTGCATGATCTCGTCGGTGCCGTCGTTGTCGAAGTCGGCGGCCTTGACGTCCCAGGACCAGCCGCTCCGGCTCAGCCCCAACTCCTCGCCGAGGTCGTCGTAGGGCGCGTGACCGTCGTGGAACCCACCCGGCCGGGAGACGAAGGCGAAGTTGCCCTCGTGCACCCGGTAGTCCTCGGTGACGTTGCTGACAAGGATGTCCGGTGTGCCGTCGGCGTTGAGGTCGGTGAAGCCGACCCCCATGCCCTTGAACGCGTCCTGACCGACGACGCCGGACCTCGGCGTGGTCAGGTGCCGGGTGCCCCGTGCCTGCCTGAACCCGATCCTCCCGGCCGTCGACTCGTTGACCAGCAGTTCGTCCGGGCCGAAGTCGTCGGCCACATACAGGTCGGGCCGCCCGTCGCCGTCCAGGTCCTGGGTGCCCAGCGCGAGCGTCCAGCCCCGGCCGCCGATCCCGTCGAACACCCCCTCGACCTCGGCGAACCGGGCCGGCCCCGTCGCCCGGTAGAGCCGGTTGGCGCCGCCGTTGCCGGCGTCGGCCGGCGAGTCGGGCAGCACGATGCCGCCGTGGTCCCCGGAGCCGTCCAGCACTCGGGCGCCGTCCGGGAAGTAGTTGCCGAAGACCAGGTCGAGACGGCCGTCGCCGTCGAAGTCGCCGGCCGTGGCGGCGCTGGTGTTCCAGATCTCGGGCCGGGCCGTCAGGTCGCGGTGCCGGAAGGCCGCGCCGGACGGCGGGGCCCCGGGGACACGCAGGAACAGCGAGGGGGAGCGGCCCCAGTAGGTGACGACCAGGTCCTGCCAGCCGTCCTGGTCGAGATCGGCCGGCAGACATCCCGTCGGCGCCTCGTACGGCCCGCGCTCCGGAGCGGCCAGCGTGAACGGCCGGTAGCCGTGCGGCGTGTCCGGTACGGGACGCACGGTCACCGTGTCGTGGCGTGGGTCGACCAGGCACACGTCGTCGGAGACCACCGCGTTGTCGACGTCGAACAACGCCACTCCCGCGCCCGTCGACGACACCCACGCGCGGACGTCCCGGTAGCCCGGCGCGACCGGCCGGAGACTCCGGTCACCCGGCTGGTCGGCCGGGCCGAGGGGACGGGCGACGAAGGAGAAGTCCGCGACGCCCTCCGCCCCGGAGACGCCGGGCGGCCCGGTCAGTCTCCAGCCGGTGGCGCAGGCCGCCATGGCCAGCGCCCCCGCGGCGCACCTGCGGATCCTCGACACCGCTCTCACCTGTGAGGTCATGAGTCGCGGTTGCGCCGCGCCCATGCCTTTCTGATCCCCGCCCGCCAGGCCTGGTAGTGGTCGCCGCTGTGCGCGTTGTGTCCCAGCGCGATGAGCGCGGTGTCGGTCCAGGCCGCCGCCTCGTCGACCTCCACCCCGCACAGGACGGGCGTGGCGGCGGCCGTGTGCTCGGGCACGATCCCGGAGATCAGCCGGCAGGCGCAGGCGAACGCGCTGCCCTGGACGAGGTGGGCGCGGAACCCGTCCTCGGCGGCGGCCACGATCAGCCGTTCCAGCTCGGCGGTGCCCGCCCCACCCGTGTACGTGGCGGCCATGCCCACACCGCTCCACAGGTCGGCCCGGCGGCCCGGCGGGAATTCGGCGATGCGCCGGACGACGTCGTCCGCACCCGCGCATTCGTGGAACCAGAGCATCCGGCCCAGCCCCTGATCGAAGATCGCCCGGCGGGTCCGGTCCATCAGCCCGGCCGTACGCTGCCGTCCGACCGTCCGGTCGGTGGAGAAGAAGCCCTGGTGGAAGCCGAAACCGTCGAACGCCAGCCAGCGCAGCAGCGGGTGGACCGAGCGGATGCCCCACATCGGGCGCATGCGCAGCCGGGCGTACGCCCAGCCGGTGCCCAGGTGGACCATGTGCGGGTAGCGCAGGCCCGGTCCGCTGAGCAGGCTCCTGAGCCGGCGGCCGCCGGTGATCGTGAGCACGTCGAGTATGGCGCAGGCCATGCCCGCGCCCTCGTAGGCGGCCCCGCGCAGCTCCTCGTGGATGTCCTCGATCCGCTCGACCTCGCCGGCGACCATCGCGTTGAAGCCGGTGAGGAACGACTGGTTCGCGGTCTCCAGCCGCTCGCGGGCCGGGCCCAGCCGGAACCGGCGCGGTCCGGAGTCGACCTGGGCGAGGTCCTGCCAGAACAGGCCGGGCAGGCCGCGGGGCCTGGTCAGCTCCAGTTCGGCCGGACTCACCGGGGTCGGGACGGCCGGAGCCACCCACGGGGCCGGGGCGGTGGCGGCCGACGGGACCGAAAAGGCCGGGGCAGGGGTGGTGGCCGCCGGTGAGGCTTGGGCGGGCGGCGGAGCCGGGACAGCCGGTGGAGCCGGGACCGGGGCGGTGGTGACCGGCGGGACCGAGGAAGCCGGGGCCGGGGCGGCCGGCGGAGCTGGGGCCCGGACGGTCGGTGAAGCTTGGGCGATTGGTGGAGCCGGGGCCTGGACGGTCGGTGAAGCGTGGGCGGTCGGTGGAGCCGGGGCCTGGACGGTCGGTGAGGCCGGGGCGGTCGGTGGAACGGGGGCCGGGGCGGCGCCGGGGGATCGCTCGGGGGAAGGGGCGTCCGGGACCTCGGTCCGCTCGGCGGAGGCGGCCGGCTCCGCCGCCGAGGCAGGGGTTCTCCCCCCGTTGGAGGCCCCACGGGTGCCGGAGACCCTCCCCGCCACGAGGACGTCCGCCGATCCGGTCTCCTCCGGGTAGGGGACCCGCTCCATCTCGGCGGTGATCTCCGTGTCGGAGACCCCATCGGCGTCGGGGCCCACCTCCGAGCCGTTCCCGTCGTTGACGGGAACCCGGTCCGCATCGGGGAACCTCTCCGCGGTGCCCTGGCCCGCGTCGGGGAACCTCTCCGCAGGGACCTGGTCCGCATCAGGGAACTTCTCCGCGGGGACCTGGTCCGTGGCGGGGAACGTCTCCGCGGTGCCCTGCTCGGCTCCATCGCTCTGAGCTACTGTCCGGGTGCCCTCCGCATTGCTCACAAGGCCGAACGTAGTAAGCCGCATTCGGCCCTTCAAGCACCGCGTTGGGGGTTCCTGGCAAAGAAACCGCTAGGGCCGCACTGTGCTGGTTCGTTCCCCCGCACGAGGCAAGGTTTGTCCAAGTTCCGGATGTCCCCGGCTGATCAGGAAGCGCCCGGGTAACGCGAAGTAATGACCGAAGGCCCGCATACCGGGCGGTGACCGCCGGAACCTCGCGAGCTACCGGGCGGTGACCGCCGGAACCTCGCGGGCCGCTTGCGCACGGTCCGCGGGTGGCGGTCATCGTGCGGCCCGGCCACCGCATCACCCGACCCGGAAGGGATCGAACATGTCCGTCAGGCAGAAGAGGATCGACCCGGCCGCCGTGGAGGGCGATTTCTACCACATCAAGGATCTCCTGACCGACGAGGAGCGGAAGACGCTCGACCGGGTCCGCGAGTTCATGGTCAACGAGGTCCAGCCGATCGCCAACGACCTGTGGATCCGTGCCGAGAGCCCGCTTCAGCTCAGGGAGGAGATCCGCGCACTCAACATCACCGGCACGTACGCCGACGATCCGAGCGTCGCCCCCCGCAGCTACCTGCTGACCGGCCTGATCGGCATGGAGATGTCCCGCGTCGACCCCTCGTTCGCCACGTTCTTCGGGGTGCACGGCGGCCTGGGCATGGGCTCCATCCGGGAGTGCGGATCGCCGGAGCAGAAGGAACGCTGGCTGCCGCAGATGGTCCGCTGGGAGAAGATCGGCGCCTTCGCGCTGACCGAGCCGCTGGTCGGCTCCGGCGCCTCCCGCGGCCTGACCACCACGGCCCACCGCGAAGGTGGCACCTGGGTCCTCGACGGTGAGAAGAAGTGGATCGGCAACGCCACCTTCGCCGACCTCGTCGTCGTCTGGGCGCGGGACGAGGCCGACGAGCAGGTCAAGGGATTCGTGGTGGAGAAGGGCGCTCCGGGCTTCAGCGCGGACAAGCTCGAAGACAAGATCTCGCTGCGCGGCGTGCAGAACGCGCACATCATCCTCGACCACGTCCGCGTCCCCGAAGAGAACCGGCTGCAGAACGCCAACGGCTTCCGGGACACCGCCAGGGTGTTGAAGGTGACGCGCGGCGGCGTGGCCTGGAGCGCGACCGGCTGCTCCATCGGCGCGTACGAGGCGGCCCGCGCCTATGCGGTCGAGCGTGAGCAGTTCGGCCGTCCCATCGGCGGCTTCCAGCTGATCCAGGACCTGATCTCACGGATGCTGGGGAACATCACCGCCTCACAGGCGATGGTGGCGCGGATGGCCGCGCTGCACGAACAGGGCGAGCTGAACGAGGCCCAGGCCGCGCTGGCGAAGATGTTCTGCACCAGCCGGATGCGCGAGACCGTCGCCTGGGCACGGGAGGTCCTCGGCGGCAACGGCATCCTGCTGGAGCACAACGTCGCCCGGTTCTTCGCCGACGCCGAGGCGCTGTACTCCTATGAGGGCACCCGCGAGATGAACTCCCTCATCGTCGGCCGCGCCGCCACCGGGCTCAGCGCCTTCGTCTGAGCGGCTCCCCGCACCGCACCGCACCACGGCGCCCGGCCACCGGGCCGCACGTCCTCCGTGACAGCCGACCCAAGGGGTGACACCTATGACCACAACGACAGACACCTCGTCCGGCGCGACGCCCGCGCTGGACGGCATCCGGGTGATCGACCTGGCCACCGTCATCATGGGCCCGTACGCCTGCCAGATCCTGGGCGACCTGGGCGCCGACGTCATCAAGATCGAGTCTCCGGCCGGAGACGTGATGCGGCGCCTGCACCGGCGGACCCCGGACGGCATCGGCGCGCTCGCGCTGAACCTCAACCGCAACAAGCGCAGCGTGGTGCTGGACCTCAAGACCCCGGCGGGCAGGCAGGCGGCCCTGGACCTGATCAGTACCGCGGACGTCCTGGTCACGAACATGCGTCCGCGGGCACTGCGCAAGCTCGGCCTGACCTACCAGGACCTCGCCGAGGCCAACCCGCGCCTGGTGTACTGCAACGCACAGGGCTTCCGGACGGACTCGAAGGCCGCCGACTACGCCGCCTACGACGAGGCGCTCCAGGCCGCCTCCGGCATGGTCGACCTCATGAACCGCGTCACCGGCAGGCCCTACTACGTCCCCACCACGCTGGCGGACAAGGTGTGCGGGCTGACCATCGTCTACGCGGTGCTCGCGGCGCTGCTCGGCCGGCAGCGCACCGGCAGGGGGCAGCGGGTCGAGGTCCCGATGGCCGACACGATGTTCGCCTTCACCCTGGTGGAGCATCTGGGCGGTCGCGCCTTCGAGCCGCCGGCCGGCCCGGTGGGCTTCCCCCGTTCCCTCGAACCCGGTCACGAGGCCTTCTCCACCAAGGACGGCCAGGCCTGCATCCTGCCCTACACCCACGGGAACGCGGCCGACTTCTTCGCCTTCGTCGGCCATCCGGAGGTCATGGAACGGTTCACCCCGGAGAGTTTCCGGGACCGGTTGGGCGAGCTGTACGAGGCCATCGGCCGGTACACCCCCCTGCGCACCACCGCCGAGTGGGAGGTTTTCTGCAGCGAGCACAGCATCCCGTTCGCCCCCGTGATGAACCTCGACCACGCGGGCGAGCACGACTACTGGTCCGAAGGCCACATGCTCGACGTCCAGCGGCACCCGCACGAGGGCCCATACCGGGTCATCGGCAATCCGGTGCGCCTCTCGGACGGCTCCGGTGGAGTGCGCCGGCACTGCCCCGAACTGGGCGAGGACACCGACTCGGTGCTGTCGGAGATCGGCTACACGCCGGAGCAGCTCGCCGCCCTGCACGCCGACGCTCCCGGACGGCCCGGCTGACCGGCCCGTGGCGGTGATCCGCCGGACGTCCCGGCTGATCGGTCCGTGGTGGTGACCCGCAGACCGGGTGCGGTCTCCGCGGCCGGCACCGGGCCTGGTCACGGGCCCGGTGCCGATCAAGGGTCAGAGGTCAGGGATCAGAGGTCAGGGATCAGGGGTAGGCCTCGATCTCCATGATCCGGCTGTAGTCGTTGGCGCCGTTCGAGGCGAGTACGGAGATGCGGACGGCATCGGTGGTGACGGAGGTGAAGTCCGACCTGACCATCCCGGCGGTGTTGCCGCGGACCTGGGCGACCGTACTCCACTGACCGTCCACCCTGACCTGGACGTCCCAGTCACGCACTCCCGCCGAGGACGCCGGATAGCGCTCGGTGTCCATGGTGTACAGGTCGACCCGGGAGATCTGCTGGGGCTCGCCGAGCGCGACGTCGATGGTGTCGGGCCATTCGCTGGTGGTGGCGTCGTTCCAGCCGTTGCCGCCCCCCCAGCCGTTGGAGCTGCGGTCGCCGTCGACGACGCTGCACGCGGGATAGTTGGCGTTGGTGTGCTGCGACGACGCCGTGACCGGCCGGCGGAACGCCAGGTTGCCGCCGTTGTCCAGCTCGCCGACGTCGACGACGGAGATCGGCACGGCCAGCTCCTTCTCGCCCGCCTTCAGCCGCAGGCCGTACTCGCCCTTGGGAGTGGTCGGCGGGACGGCGACCATCAGTTTGGCGCCGAGCTCGTAGCCGGGCGGCAGGTAGCTCGACAGCATGAGGCGTGAGGCGGTGAGCGGCTGGTCGACCTCGATGGACAGGTCCGCGTAGCGGGGCTCCTTCGCGTCGCTGCGCATGCCGATCTTCAGCTTGGCCGGGCAGGCGGGGTCGACCCCGAGTGGCGCGATCAGCCGGTCGGTGTCGGAGACCGGGGTCAGCTCGCCCGTCCCCTTCGAGGTTCCGCGGGTGACCCGGACACCGGGGTCCCGGGCGGGAGCGCCGATCTCGGGCTCCGGTGACTGTACGGCCGGCTCGGGTCCGGGTGTTCCCGGTCCCGGCGTCCCGGCGGCGGCGGGACCGGCGAGCGCGGCCACCGCGGCGACGGCGAGTGCGGCGGTGAGACGTGGATGACGCATGTTCGGTGCCTCCCTTCAGAGGGCCTGCAGGCCGGGGACGCCGTTCAGCGCCACGAGGCTGCCACGGGTCGACAGCGGGGCGCCGACCTTGTCGATGTAGGGGACGACCTTGAAGTCGGACTGCCAGCGGGCCTTGGTGATGTCACAGGCGACGTAGCCGCGCTGGTAGCTGGAGAACCTGATGTGCGGGTTCGTCGGGTCGGAGCCGCCGGCCGGCAGGCCGGTCGTGGCGTTGCCGTTGCCGCCGCTGCTGATTGAGGTGCCGACGAACTCGACGCCGACGGTCGGCGAGGACGGGTCGTCGAAGTTCGTCTTGAGCTCTCCGGCGAGGTTGTTGTGGATGTCGCCGGTGAGCACGACCGGGTTGCTCACCTTCCGTTCGACGATGCCGTTGATCACCCGCTCCCGGGCGGGCCGGTAGCCGTCCCACAGGTCCATGCTGAACCGCTGCGCGGGCGCGGGGTCGGTGTCGAGCTGGCACATGACCATCTGCTGGGCGAGGACGTTCCACCGGGCGCGGGAGGCGCCCAGGCCGTCGAGCAGCCACTTCTCCTGCTTGGCGCCCAGCACCGTGCGGGAGGGGTCGAGCCTCTCCTCGCAGTCGTACTGCTGGCCGTCGCCGCACGCCTGGTCGTCGCGGTACTGCCGGGCGTCCAGGACGTTGAACTCGGCGAGGTCGCCGAACGTGAAGCGGCGGTGGATCCGCACGTCCGGGCCGAACGCGGGCCGGGGCAGCCGGATCGGCAGGTTCTCCCAATAGGCGCGGAAGGCGTTCGCCCGCATGACGAGGAAGTCCTCCTGGGAGACCTCCCCGCCGGGGCCGTAGGGCCCGGCCCAGTTGTCGAGCACCTCGTGGTCGTCCCAGGTGACGATCCACGGGGCGGAGTGGTGGGCGGCCTGCAGGTCGGGGTCGCTCTTGTAGAGGCCGTACTGGATCCGGTAGCGGTCGAGGGTGTCGCACTGCCCCCGGAACTGGTCGGGCACCGGGGTGTTCCGGTTCCCGCCGCTCGGGACGAGCCCGTAATCGTAGATGTAGTCGCCCAGGTGGAAGATCACGTCGGCGTTCTCGTTCGCCAGGTGGCGGTAGGCGGTGTAGAACCCGTCCTGCCAGGAGGCGCACGAGGCGAACGCCATCAGCAGGCGCTCGGGGCTGCTTCCGGCCGCCGGCGCGGTCTTGGTCCTGCCGACGGGGCTGATCTCGCCGCCGGTGCGGAACCGGTAGAAGTACTCGCGGCCCGGCTTGAGGCCGCGCACGTCCACGTGGACCGAGTGGCCGTACTCCGGGGTGGCCCACGCGCTGCCGTGTTTGGCCCGCCGGGTGAACGCCCGGTCCTCGGAGATCTCCCAGTCGACCTTGATCCGCCCGTACGGCATGCCGCCCTGAGGTTCGAGCGGCCGTACGGCGAGCCTGGTCCAGAGGATCACGCTGTCGGGCAGCGGGTCACCGGAGGCGACGCCGAGCTGGAAGGGGTAGCCGTCCTTCCCTGAGGACCGCGCGGTCCAGGGGTCGGCGAGGTTGGTGGTGAAGGCCAGCGCCATCGCGGCGCCGGTGAGGCCGAAGAAGCTGCGACGTGAGGGGTCGCTGAGCACGCGAGCGAGCCGCCGATCGTCGTCCATGAGTCTCCCAAGGGGGGTTGGCGGGAGGATGATCTGCTGCAGCTCACACTTTTTAGCAAGAGAAATGCGTTCTTAACAAGACCTGTCTTTATATTTCACAGTGAACTTCTCAGACACCGCACGTCATCAAGATGACACCTCCGCGCGCCCGTCTCCGGGGTCACGCCCGGGAGACGGGCTGTCAGAGCTTGGCGATCTCGACGTTGCGGTGTCCCTCGCGCAGGCGCTGGACGACGTCGGCGGGGGCGCGCGAGTCGACCACGATCAGGTCGAAGGCGTCGAGCGGCGCCACCCTGTGCAGCGCCACCCGGTCCAGCTTGGAGTGGTCGACCGCCAGCACGCGGCGGGAGGCGGAGCGGAGCATCGCCTGCTTCACCACCACGATCTCCTGCTCCTGGTGGAAGGCGCAGCGGTCGGAGACCGCGGAGGTGGAGACGACCACCATGTCGGTGTTCATCGCCTCGACGGCGTCCACGCAGGAGACGCCGAGGAAGGAGTCGTGCGTGGGGTGGTACTCCCCGCCGAGCGCCATCAGCCGGATGCCGGGTGCTCCCGCGAGGAGCTTGACGGCCTCCAGGAAGTTGGTGACCACGGTCAGCGGGGTGATTCCGCCGAGGCGTCTGGCCACCGCGAGTGCGGTCGTGGAGTCGTCGAGCATGATCGAAATTCCGGGTTCGACGAGCCGGGCGACGTGCCGCGCGATCGCCTCCTTCTCCTCCTGGTGGGCCGCGCGCCGGTAGGCGATGTTGCTCTCGAAGACGTTGGACGCCTGCGCGGTCGCCCCGCCCCTGAACTTGCGGACCATGCCCTGGCGTTCGAGCTCGTCCAGGTCACGGTGGACCGTCATCACACTGACGCCGAAGGCCTCGGCGAGCTCGGCGACCGAGGCCGATCCCTGGCGCATGACGCGCTCGGCCATCGCCTGACGACGAGCGGCGCCGCCGGCCGGGTGCTGACGCGAATTCACCGGGGGAGCTCCAAGTCGTTTTTGATCGCGAATCGTAGCGTCCTCGGATCGGGAAACTGAAGAGCCGGAGCCTCGTGATCTCCGGGCCGGGGGTCGTCCCGGCCCGTGCGGGGTCACCGGTGGAGGCTCGGGAATCCCTGCGCGCTCGCACGCGCCCGGTTCCGGTGGACTCCCACCCTTCCCGGCCACCCTTGACACTCCGATCTGGTAACTCATAGTCTCCACCCATCAATCACAAAATCACACGATAAGTCGTTAGATTTAACAAAGAAGTAGTGGGAGGCGTGCATGATCGGCAACGCGGCCCACCGTGCCCCCGACTCGGTCCGGATGGCGGCTCCGGCCAGGCTCACGCCGTACGGCCTGCGCTGTGAGCACCGGGAGACGCCGCTCGGCGTCGGCGAGCCCCGGCCGCTGCTGTCGTGGCGGCTCGCGTCGGCACGGGTGGGCGACGACCCGGTGGCCTACGAGCTGGAAGTGGGCGGCTGGTCGAGCGGCCGGGTCGCCGACCCCGCCGCGATCGGCGCCGTCTACGGCGGGCCACCGCTCCTTCCCCGCACCAGGTATGTCTGGCGCGTCACGGTCTGGGCGGAGGACGGCACCGAGGGCAGTGCGGAGTCGTGGTTCGAGACCGGCCAGGACGTCTGGCGGGCGTCCTGGATCGCGCACGACCCCAGGGCCGTCGACCACATGGACCCGCCGGTGGAGGGCGACCAGGCGCTCGGCCATCACGGCCTGCTGCCCTGCCCCCAGTTGCGCACGAGTTTCGAGAACACCGCCCCGGTGACCGGGGCCAGGCTCTTCATCAGCGCCAAGGGGCTGTACGAGGCCAGGGTCAACGGCCACCGCGCCGGCGACGCCGAGCTCGCCCCGGGCTGGACCGACTACCGCAGGCGGATCCAGTACCAGGTCCACGACGTGACCTCGGCCCTGCTCGACGGCGAGAACGTGCTGGCCGTGACGCTCGCCGACGGCTGGTGGAGCGGCTTCGTGGGCTTCGAGCCCCGGAGTCCCGGCTACCACTACGGCCGCTTCCCCGAGCTCATCGCGGAGCTTCACCTGACCTTCGAGGACGGCTCCACCCGGGTCGTCGCCACCGGAGACGGCTGGCGCACCGGCCACGGCGAGGTCCGCTACGGCGACCTGCTCAAGGGTGAGTGCCACGACGCCCGCGCCGAGACCGCGGGCTGGGACCTGCCCGGTTTCGACGACTCCTCCTGGCGTCCCGCCGTGGTCACCGGGGACGACCACTCCCTCCTCGTCGCCTCCCGCGACGAGCCGGTGCGCGCCCTCGGCGAGCTGCTGCCGGTCTCGTCCACCCTCATCGGGCCGGGCGTGCACCTGGTGGACTTCGGGCAGAACATCGCGGGCCGGGTGCGGCTCACCGTACGCGACCAGGAGCCGGGCCGGCGGGTGACCGTACGGCACGGCGAGACGCTCGACGGCGAGGACCGCCTGCACACCGCCAACCTGCGCACCGCCGACGCGACCGACGTGCTGATCACCGCGGGCGGGGCCGAGGAGGTGTTCGAGCCGCGTTTCACCTACCACGGTTTCCGCTACGCCGAGGTGAGCGGACTCGACCGGCTCGACGACATCCGGGCGGTCGTCCTGCACAGCGACACCCCGCCGGTGGGCACGTTCGAGTGCTCGGACCCGGAGATCAACCGGCTGTACGAGAACATCGGCTGGGGCCAGCGCGGCAACTTCGTCAGCGTCCCCACCGACTGCCCGCAGCGCGACGAACGGCTGGGCTGGCTCGCGGACGCGCAGGTGTTCCTGCCCACCGCCTGCTTCAACGCCGACGTCTCCGGATTTTTCAGTAAATGGATGCGGGATGTGCTGGACGCCCAGTCATCCGAGGGTGGGTTCTCCAACGTCGCCCCGCTGCTCAGCGGGGTGGCCGACGAGGGCGCGCCGGGCTGGGCCGACGCGGGGGTGCTGGTGCCCTGGCACCTCTACCGGGTGTACGGCGACGACAGGTTCCTCGACGTGGACGCCATGGCCCGGTGGGTGGACTTCGTCGCGGGCAACAACCCCGACCTGATCTGGCGGCACCGGACCGGCCCGCACTTCGCCGACTGGCTGGCCCCCGGCCCCGCCACCCCGCGCGAGGTGCTGGCCACCGCGTTCTTCCACCGCAGCGCGGCACTCACCGCCGAGGCCGCCCGGGTACGCGGCCGGCACGACGAGGCGGAGCGCCTCGGGAAGCTGGCGGCCCGGATCCGTGCGGCGTTCGCCGCGGCGTTCGTCGGCGACGGCGGCCTGGTCGAGGGCGACACCCAGACCGGCTACCTCCTGGCGCTCGCGTTCGACCTGCTCACCCCCGAGCAGAGCCGGGGCGCCGCCGCCCGGCTGGCCGCGCTGGTCGAGGAGTCAGGCCCGCTGACCGGGTTCCTCGGCGTCAACCTGCTCTGCCCGGTGCTGTCGGCGCACGGCCGCGACGACCTCGCGCACGCCCTGCTCCGCCGTACCGACCCGCCGTCGTGGCTCTACCAGGTACGGCACGGCGCGACCACCGTCTGGGAACGCTGGGACGGGGTCGGGGCGGCCTCGATGAACTCCTTCAACCACTACGCGTTCGGGTCGATCGGCGAATGGCTCTACAGCGGCGTCGCCGGGATCGACCAGGCACCCGGCTCCATCGCCTTCGAGGAACTGGTGATCCGTCCCCTCCCCGGCGACCTGAGCCGGGCCTCCGCCTCCTACGAGTCGGCGCGCGGCCTCATCTCGGTGAGCTGGCGGAACGACGGCGAAGGCTTCCACCTCCGGGCGCTCGTCCCGCCCGGGGCCACCGCGACGGTGCACCTGCCCGGAGGCGACACCCGCCGGGTGTCCTCGGGGGAACACACTTTTGAGCTAGTCCGAGGAGAGAAATCATGACCGACCTTCGCGACGCGAAGATGAGCCGCGCCCAGTTCTTCCGCATGATGGGCGGCCTGGCGGTGGCGGCCGCGGCGGCAGGGTGCTCCACCCAGCCGAAGTCGGGTGGCGCCACCGGCGCGGGCGGCGCCGCGGCGGTCGACCTGAAGTTCGTGGGCGTCGCCGACCAGAAGACGCCGATGGACGAGCTGCTCGCCGCCTACCGGCAGGCCAAGGCAGGCGTGTCGATCACGGCCTCGTACGCCCCCACCGACCAGGTGCAGACCTCGCTGCGCACCCAGCTCGGCGCGGGCAACGCCCCCGACCTGCACGTCGTCTATCCGGGCAGCGGCAGCGCGATGTCGATGACCCAGATCGCCGAGGCCGGGCTGCTCGCGGACCTGTCGGCCCAGGCGTGGACGAACTCGATCCCGGCCGGCTTCAAGCCGGCCTTCCAGGTCGAGGGCAAGACCCTCATGTACTCGGCGGGCTCGACGGTCATCGGCGCCATCTACAACAAGAAGGTCTTCCAGGAGGCGGGCATCGACGCCCCGCCCACCACGTGGACCGAGTTCCTCGAAGTGTGCGAGAAGCTGAAGAAGGCGGGCAAGATCCCGATCGCGCTGGGCGCGCAGACCCCGTGGGTCACCCAGCTCATCACCTACGCGCTCGTGCCCTCGACGGTCTACGTCAAGGACCCCACCTTCGACGACAAGCAGGCCGCCGGGCAGGCGAGCTTCGCCCAGTCCGGCTGGCGCGACGCCATGGAGATGTACCTGGAGCTGCAGAAGCGCGGCTACTTCAACGACAAGCCCAACGGCACCACCTTCGAGCAGCAGACCTCGATGGTCGCGTCCGGCAAGGCCGGGATGGCCATCCAGGTGTCGGCGGTGCTGCCGGGCTTCCGGGACGCCGCCACGAACCCCGACGACCTGTCGATGTTCCCGGTGCCCGGCGCCGACGACGCCGCCTCGGTGTGGATCCCCGCGGGCGTCGTGGTGGGGCTCGGCGCGAGTGCCAAGGGCAAGCACGCGGAGGAGGCCAAGGCTTTCATCGACTTCCTCGGCAAGCAGGAGAACATCAACCGCTGGTCCAAGGCGATCGCCGCGATCCCGCTGACCCAGGACGCGAACTCCGCGATCGACCCGGCCCTGGAGTCGTTCCTGCCCTTCACCAAGGACCGGGCGGTGCCGTTCATGGACCAGCGCTGGCCCAACGCCGAGGTGCAGCCGACCCACTTGGCGGCCGTCCAGGACCTGCTGGCCGGGAAGACCACGATCGACAAAGCATTGAAGAAGATGGACGAGGCGTACGCCAAGTGAACGGCTCGCGCTCCATGACAGAACCGGGCCGGACGAGGCTGCCTGCCGTCCCGGGCGGGCGGGAGGCCCCGTGACCCTGACGACCCAGCCGGTCGAGACGCCGCCCGCGGTGCGGACACCGCGGGCCGGCAGGCGCGCGGCGGCCGCGCTCTCCCCTCCCTGGCTGTTCGCCGCCCCCGCGCTGCTGATCTACGCGGCGGTCGTGCTCTACCCGAGCATCGTGGGAGTGCTCTACGCCTTCACCGACTGGAACGGCATCGGCGAGGACAAGTCCTTCGTCGGCCTGGCGAACTTCAAGGCGATCCTCGGCGACGAGCAGGCCATGGGCTCCATCGGGAACACGCTCCTGCTGACCGTGACGATCCTGGTCGTGCAGAACGGCGTGGGCCTGCTGCTGGCACTGGGCGTGCACGCCAAGCTGAAGAGCCGCGCGCTGCTCCGGGTGATCTTCTTCGCGCCCGTCGTGGTCAGCCCGGTCATGGTCGCCTTCCTGTGGAAGTACATCTACAACCCCGATCCGTCGGCGGGCCTGAACGGCCTGCTCGGCCTGGACGTCGACTGGCTGGGTGACCCGTCGGTCGCCCTGTGGTCGATCGCGGGCATGGTCGTGTGGCAGTACGCCGGCTACTCGATGGTCATCTTCCTCGCCGGCCTGGAGGGCATTCCGGTGGAGCTGCACGAGGCCGCGATGATCGACGGCGCGGGCACGTTCCAGCGGTTCCGCTACGTCACCTGGCCGCTGCTCGCCCCGGCTCTGACGATCAACCTGATGCTCTCCACGATCGGCGGGCTGAAGCTGTTCGACCAGGTGCTCGCGACCACCGGCGGCGGTCCCGGCTACGCCACCGAGACGCTGTCGACGGTCCTGTACAAGCAGGCGTTCGTCTTCGGCAAGTTCGGCTACAGCACGGCGGTCGCACTCGTGCTCGCCCTGTTCGTCGCGGCGGTTTCGCTCGTCCAGATGTACTACCTGCGCTCCCGGGAGGTGGCTCAATGAAGTCCAGGACCTTCCTGCTGGAGATCGTCATGATCGCGGTGGCGGTCGCGTTCCTCTTCCCGGTCTACGCGCTGGTCACCCTGTCGCTGAAGGACCCCGGGCAGATCTCGCAGACCCCGCTCGGGCTGCCGAACCCGCCCACCACGGGCAACTTCACCGAGGCGTGGTCGGCGGCCGCGCTCGGCCCGTCCCTGATGAACAGCACGGTGATCACGGTGGTCAGCCTGGTCGCGCTGATCGGGCTCGGCTCGTTCGCCGCCTATTTCCTGGCGCGGACCGCCACCCGGCTCGGCTACGGGCTGTACGTCCTGTTCCTGCTCGGCATCGTGCTGCCGTTCCAGCTCGGGATGATCCCGCTCTACGAGCTGGTCGACAACCTGGGCCTGATCGGCACGCATGCCGGCATGATCGTGTTCTACACGGGCATCCAGCTGCCGTTCACGGTCTTCCTCTACACCGGCTTCATCCGGGCGCTGCCCCGCGAGTACGCGAGCGCCGCCCAGATCGACGGCGCCTCGCACCTGGTCGCCTTCACCAGGATCGTCTTCCCGCTGCTGCGGCCGATCACCGGCACCGTGCTGATCCTCAACGCGGTCTTCATCTGGAACGACTTCTTCACGCCGCTGCTCTACCTCAACGGCTCCGGCTTCGAGACGGTCCCGGTGAGCGTGTTCACCTTCGTCGGCCAGTACGTCTCCGACTACGGCCTGGTCTTCGCCGGGCTGGTGCTGGGCGCGCTGCCGATCGTGGCGGTCTTCCTGGTGCTGCAGAAATATGTGATCAAGGGCTTCTCCAGCGGTCTCAAGGGCTGACGCCCACCTCCGGCGGGTGGCCGGGGTCTCCCACCGGAGGTATGCAATGAACGTGTTCGACGTGCTGCGGAACCCGCCCCGCAGCCACTCTCCCGCCGCGATCTGGTGGTGGAGCGGCGAGCCGCTGCGCAGGGACCGGCTGCGCTGGCAGATGGAACGCCTCGTCGCGGGCGGTGTGCACAACCTGGTCATCCTGAACCTGGCCCCGTCCGGCCCGCTGTTCGGCGCCGACGCCGACGACCCGCCGTTCCTGTCGGAGGCGTGGTGGGAGCTGCTGGACGGGGTCTGCGAGGACGCCCTGCAGCTCGGTGCCCGCCTGTGGTTCTACGACCAGCTGGGCTTCTCCGGCGCCGACCTGCAGGCCCGCCTCGTGCAGGAGAACCCGGCCTTCGCCGGGCAGTGGCTGGCCGCCGACGGCTCCGTGTCGGCGCGCGGGTTCGACTACCTGTCCCGTACGGCGTGCGAGGTGCTGTTCGACCGGGTGCACGGCGAGTTCGCCCGGCGGCTCGGCCACCGGTTCGGCAACGTGATCGCTGGATCGTTCCAGGACGAGCTGCCGACGGTACCCACCTGGTCGGCGACGTTCGCCGAGGAGTTCCTCGCCAGGCGCGGCTACCCGTTCTCCGTGGACGCCGGTCCCTCCGCCTGGCGCGACCACCAGCGGACCAGGGCCGAGCTCGCCGAGGAGGCGTTCTTCCGGCCGCTGGCCGCCTGGCACGCCGAGCACGGCCTGCTCAACGGCTGCGACCAGCAGGACCCGGCCCGCGCGGGACATCCGGTGGAGGGCGTCGAGCTGTACGCCGACTACACGCGCACGCACCGCTGGTTCAGCGCGCCGGGCTCCGACCACCACGGAGACGCCCGGGTGCACTCCTCCCTCGCCCACCTGTACGGCCGGCCGCGCACGTGGATCGAGGCGTTCCACTCCAGCGGCTGGGGCGGCACGCTGGAGGAGACGTTCGACTGGCTGCTGCCCTGGCTGCGGGCGGGGGCCAACCTCTACAACCCGCACGCGGTCTACTACACGACGAGGGCCGGCTGGTGGGAGTGGGCGCCGCCGTCGACCGACTGGCGCCAGCCGTACTGGCGGCACCACCGGGTCTTCGCCGACGCGGTCACCCGCCTGTGCGCGGTCCTCTCCCAGGGCCGCCACCTCTGCGACATCGCGGTCCTGTTCCCCACGGCGACCGCCCAGACGGGCACCGCACCCACCGGCACGGCTCGCGACTCCGGCACGGGGGACGCGGCGGGGCCCGGGACCGGAGAGCGGGACGCGGCTGTGCGCGCGCAGCGGGTCTACCGGGAGCTCGTGGGCGACATGGCCTGGTTCCAGACCGTGCCGGGAGCGCTCGATCGGCTCTGCCTCGACGCGGACGTGATCGACGAGGAGTCCGTCCAGCGCGCGGTGGTCACCGGCGGCAGGCTGGAGGTGTCCACCGAGTCGTACGGGGTGATCATCCTCCCGGCGGCCACCGTGATCGACGAGGCGACCGCCGAGCGCCTGGACGGGTTCGTGGCGGCGGGCGGACTGCTGGTCGCGGTCGAGGCGCTTCCGGACTCCCCGCGGCTCCGCCGGCACTTCGAGGCGGCCCCCGGTGAGGTGGCTTCCGAGGAGGGGGGTCCTGCCGGAAGGCGTTCCGCGGCGGGGCCGGTCGGCGGTCCCGAGCGGGGTTCCGGAAGGGGCGCGGCCCGGTTCGTCGCGTCGGCCGCGGACCTCGGGGAGGCGCTGGCGGGGATCGTCCCCCGGGTGCAGGCCCCCGTCCCGCCGCTGGTGCGCGAGGTGGACGGCACGACCGTGGTCTTCCTGACCGCCGCCTTCCCGATGGCGAGCGAGATCGGCGTCGGCAGGCCGGAGGAGCGCGGTGTCGAACTGGGCTGGCTGGACGCGACCTATGATTTCGATCCCGGCCGCTACCGCCGGGAGATGCGGGTCCGGGTCCGCGACGTCACGGGCACGCCCCTGCTGGCGAGCCCCTTCGGCGGCGAGCCCCGCCCTCTCCCGTACACGGTCGACGGCGACGGCGTCGTCGAGGTGACCGTCCCCTTCGACGACGGCCCCGCCGCCCTGCTCCTGTTCCCCGCGCCGGGGACGGTCTCCGAGGTGTTCCCCGCATCGGGGACGGCCCCCGGGACGCCGGCGCCGGGCACCGGGCTGCGCACGCCGTACAGGCGGGAGATCGACCTCGGCGACGAGTGGGACATGGAGCTCGTGCCGACACTGGACGACACCTGGGGCGACTTCGGCACGTCCGCGACGGTCGAGCGGTGGACGCTGGAGACCCCGGCCGGCGACCCCGTCCACGTGACGTTCGGCCCGCACGGTCTCCTGCGGACCGATGACGGCGGCTGGCGGCCCGCGGTCTGGTCGACCTCGCGCGGCCTGCACAAGGATCCGATCCACCGCGACACGCTCGGTCCCAAGGGCCACGTCCCCGAGGAGTTCCTCGACTTCGGCCCCGTCCCCGAGGGCCGGCCCGTCTGGTTCCGCACGAGCGTCACGGTCCCCGGCACACCGGAGGCGTGGCTGGTCGTGGGGGCGGCGGCGGCGAAAGAGGTCCGGGTGGACGGCACGGAGCTGCCGCTCGACGACTCCGGATACCTCGCCGTCGGCCTGGTCCCGCTCACGCCCGGCGAGCACCTGCTGGAAGTCCGGCTCGTCCCCGACGAGGACCTCACGCTCCGGGCGCACGTGTCCCTCACCGCGGACCCCGAGACCGCGTGCAGGCCCGAGTGGATCACCGGTCCCGTGCTGGAGACGGTGGTGGAGGCCGGAGACGGTGTGGAAGGCGTCCTCCAGGTCGCCTCCACCGCCCCCTGCCTGGTGCTGGTGAACGGCGCCGAGGCCGGGCGGCAGGGCGGGTTCGACCCGTACGTGGAGGCCGACATCCCGCGCGTGCGCCGCTACGACGTGTCGCATCTGATGCGTCCCGGGCCCAACACCCTCCGGGTGGAGTCGGACGGGGCGGTGCTGGCCGACGGCCTGGCGGTCTCCGGCCCCGGCTGGACGAGCGGCCCCGCCGTACGGCGCCGCCAGCACGGTGACCCGGCCGCGCTGCACCTGCGCCCCCGCCCGCATCCCCTCCCCGGGGCCGGCTGGATCGACTCCCGGGCCACCGCCCTGCCCGCGACCTTCGCGGTACCCGGTGCGGCGGAGGGGGTCGAGCGGTTCGCGGTGGACGTCCCGCCCGGGGCGACGCTGATGGACGTCGACGCCCACGGTCCGGTCCGGGTGCTCGTCGACGGTGTGGAGACCGGCCTGCCCGCCGTCCTCGACGGCTCGGCCCGCCGGGCCGAGCTCCTGGTCACGACCCGCCCCGGCTTCCAGGGCGGTGCGGCCCTGGCCGGACCGGTCAGGTTCGCCTGCGGACCCGGACGGATCACGCTGGGCGACTGGGAGTCGCGGGGCCTGGCCGGATACAGCGGCGGTGTCCGCTACCGCACCGTCGTCCGGCTCCCCGCCTCTGCGGCGCCCACCGAGCCTGGCGCCTCCGAGTCCGCGGTGTCCACGGGGCCCGACATCTCGAGGCCGGTGGCATCCACGGAGCCCGGCGCCTCGGGGCCCGCGGAGGAACGCCGGCGGGCGGAACTCGATCTGGGGCGGGTGCGCGGCACCGCGGAGGTGACCGTGAACGGGCGGCCGGCCGGGGTGCGCGTCTGCTGGCCGTACACCTTCGACCTGTGCCTGGACGAGGGGGAGAACACGGTCGAGGTCCTCGTGCTGGGCACCCTCGCCCCCTACCTCGACACGGTCAGCCCCACCCATTTCGTCTTCCCCGGCCAGCGGGTCACGGGCCTGTTCGGTCCCGTGGTCCTCCGGACGGGAGAACGGGAGCGCCGGTCAGGGGGGTGAGCGGTCGGCGCAGGCCGGCCGGGCGCCGGTCAGGTCCGTGAAGGGATGTGGCTGCAGCCGCAGGCCGCCGTGGGACGGTCCGTGACGTAGGCGCCCGCGTCGCGGAAGAGGCCCGCGGCGGTGGTGTACCCGGCCAGCGCGTCGGCGGCCAGCACGACGGCGGCCGCGGTGTAGGCGGAGCGCTCGTGCGGGAACCACTTCTCGTTGACGAACTGCCAGCCGGTCCAGTAGGACCCGTCCTCGTGCCGCAGGTGCTGCATGTCGGCGAAGAGCTTCAGCGCCCGGTCCCGCTCGCCCAGGGCGTCCAGCGCGAGCACGAGCTCGCACGACTCGGCGCCGGTCACCCACGGCTGGTCGGAGACGCAGCGGATGCCGAGTCCCGGCTCCACGAACGTGTCCCACTCCTCGGCCAGCCGCGACTGGGCCGCCGGGCCGCGCACCGCGCCGCCGAGGATCGGGTAGTACCAGTCCATCGAGAAGCGGCTCTTGTCGGCGAACGCCTCGGGGTGCGAGGCGAGCACGTGGCCGAGGTCGTCGGCCGCGAGCTCCCAGTCCGGTTGCGGATCACCCAGCCGATCACCCAGCAGCACCCCGCTGCGCAGCCCCTGGTAGATCGAGGCGCAGCCGGTCAGCAGGGCGTACCGGGCGGGACCGCCGTCGGCCGCCCGCTCCCAGACGATCTCACCCCGGTCGGTCTGCAGCCCGACCACGAAGTCCAGCGCCGAGCGGACGACCGGCCACATCTCGCGGGCGAAGTCCTCGTCCCCGGTGACCAGCAGCTCGTGCCAGACGCCGACCGCGACATAGGCGGCGTGGTTGGACTCGCCGCCGTGTTCGACGGCCTCGCCCCCGACCAGCTTCATCGGCCAGGAGCCGTCGGCGCGCTGCGTCCGGACCAGCCAGTCGTAGCCCCTGCGGACCGGCCCGGCCAGCCCGGCCACGCTCATCGCCATCAGGCACTCGACGTGGTTCCAGGCGTCCACGTGTCCCTCCGGCCACGGGATGCCGCCGTCGGGCTCCTGCACCGCCGCGATGCTCTGCGCGGTCTGGACGACCCGGTCTCGGTCCATCAGGTCGCTCACCGCTCCTCATTCGCTCCGCGGGCTGCTTCGTCCCTCAGCGGACCATTCCGCGCACCGCGTCGGGTTCGCGCCCGGTCCACGGGCTCCCCCGAGGTCAAGCGGGCTTCCGGACGTAGAGCACCACGCTCTTGCCGATGAGCGGGTTCAGCACCGCCTCGGCGATCCGGGTGGCGGCCGGGCGCTTCATGATGTCCCAGACCAGGACCTCGTGGTACGCCTTGGCCAGCGGGTGGTCGTCGTTGTTGACACCCACCGCGCACTTGATCCACCAGTACGGCGCGTGCAGTCCGTGGGCGTGATGGTGCGGGCCGATCTCCAGGCCGACCGACTTCAGCTTGGCGCTCAGCTCGGCCAGCGTGTAGATGCGGACGTGCCCGCCGGGGGCGGTGTGGTAGGCCTCGTCCAGCGCCCAGCAGATCCGTTCGGGCAGGAAGCTCGGCACCGTGATGGCCGCCCGGCCGCCGGGCTTGAGCACCCGGAAGATCTCCCGCATCGCGGCCATGTCGTCGGGGATGTGCTCCAGCACCTCGGCGGCGATCACCCGGTCGAAGGACGCGTCCTCGAACGGCATCGCGAGCGCGTCGCCGGTCACGGTCTCGGCCGTCGCGCCCGCGGGCACCTCGCCGGCCTTGTCCATGGCGACGAACATGCTCGCCACGTCCTCCAGCTCCTTGGCGTCCATGTCGAAGGCGACGACGTCAGCGCCGCGGCGCAGCACCTCGAAGGCGTGCCGTCCGCCGCCGCAGCCCAGGTCCAGAACTCGGGTTCCGGGCCCCACGGGCAACCGGCCGAAGTCGACAGTCAGCACTCGCCGCTCCTCTTGAAGTGATCGGTTCGAGGCCGGTCGCCTCGCACGGTCGGGGGTTACTTCGCGCGCCGGGCCCGGATGGCCTCGTGGTAGGCCTCCACGGTCCGCTGGGCGACGACGTTCCAGGTGTAGCGTGCCATGACCCGCTCGTAGCCCTTTCTGCCCACCGCGGCCCGTTCCTCGGGCGAGTCGTGCAGGCGGCGCAGGACCGCGGCCAGCTCCTCGGGGTCGCCGGGGGCCACCTGGATGGCCGCGTCGCCGACCACCTCGGGCAGCGCGCCGGTACGGCTGGCGACCAGCGGGGTGCCGCAGGCCATGTGCTCGACGGCCGGAAGCGAGAAGCCCTCGTAGAGGGAGGGCACGACCGCGATCTCCGAGGTGGCGATCAGCTCGCCCAGCTCGGTGTCGGAGATGCCGTGCACGAACCTGACCCGGTCGCGCAGGGAGAGTTCGGCGACCAGTTTCTCGGTCGGGCCTCCGGGGGTGGGCTTGCTGACCACGGTCAGGTTCACGTCGCGCTCGGTGGCCAGCTTCGCCACCGCCCGCAGCAGCGTCGCGACACCCTTCATCGGGGAGTCGGCGCTGGCGACCGCGACGATCGAACCCGGCCGCTTGGGCATCTCCGGGCGCGGATGGAAGTATCGGGTGTCCACGCCGAGCGGGATGAGCCGCATGTTGGCCTGGGGCACGTTGAAGTCGCGGTGGATGTCGGCGAGGGAGGACTCGCTGACGGTCAGGATGGGGTTCAGCCGGGGCGCGACCTTGGCCTGCATCCGGACGAAGCCGTACCACCTGCTGAGCGAGAACTTCTTGCGCAGCGGCGCGGCCTTCAGCTCGATCCGCCGGTCCACGCTGATCGGGTGGTGGATGGTGCCGACGACGGGGAAGAGCTTCTGGATGCCGAGCAGGCCGTAGCCGAGGGTCTGGTTGTCCTGCACCACGTCGAAGTCGCCGACGCGCTTCTTCAGTTCGCGGTGGGCCCGCAGGGTGAAGGTCAGCGGCTCGGGGAACCCGGCCGTCCACATGGTCGCGACCTCAAGGCAGTCGATCCAGTCGCGGTACTCGTGCGGCTTGGGGGTGCGGAAGGGATCCTCGTCGCGGTACAGGTCCAGGCTGGGGACCTTGTTGAGGATGACGCCCTCGTCGAGCTCGGGGTACGGCTGGCCGGAGAAGACCTCGACGTGGTGTCCGAGGGCGACCAGTTCGCGGCTGAGGTGACGTAGGTAGACGCCTTGGCCGCCACAGGTCGGTTTGCTGCGGTAGGACAGCAGCGCGACCCGCAGTGAGTCCGCATCTGGCACGGCAACCCCTTCCTCAACCTGTCCGGAAGGGGACAGGTACCGTGAAAGATGACCTTAGTACATCGGACCCTACCATTCAGAAGTCCTCTTGGACCTGATGTGTAATTGCTACCAGAGCGGGTCTCACCAGCTCCGAACTGCGAAGTTAGATTAACCGAGCGTTATTCGGTGAAACTCGTTCTAGCCGTAGCCTGTCCGGCATGGTGCCCATCCATGGGCATGGCGGTACATTCGCCAATCAGTGGTACAAGATCCGCTCAGACGAACAAGGAGGACGCGTTGGCCAGGCGCGCACTGATCACCGGTATCACCGGGCAGGACGGTTCCTATCTGGCCGAGTGCCTGCTGGAGCGGGGCTATGAGGTGTGGGGCCTGGTCCGGGGTCAGGCCAACCCCCGGGTCTCCCGGGTGCGCAGGCTTCTGCAGGACGTCCGGCTCGTCCGCGGCGACCTTCTCGACCAGGGTTCGTTGATCTCCGCCGTGGAGAAGGTCCAGCCGGACGAGGTCTACAACCTGGGCGCGATCTCGTTCGTCCCGATGTCGTGGGAGCAGGCCGAGCTCACCGCCGAGGTGACGGGCATGGGCGTGCTGCGCATGCTGGAGGCCATCCGGGTCTGCTCGGGTATCTCGTCCTCGCGGACGGCCGCAGGGTCAGGACAGATCCGCTTTTATCAGGCTTCATCATCGGAAATGTTCGGCCAGGTCCGCGAGACCCCGCAGACCGAGATCACCCCGTTCCACCCCCGCTCGCCGTACGGCGTGGCCAAGGCGTACGGCCACTTCCTGACCCAGAACTACCGCGAGTCCTACGGCATGTACGCGGTGTCGGGGATCCTGTTCAACCACGAGTCCCCGCGCCGGGGCGCCGAGTTCGTCACCCGCAAGGTGACCCTCGGGGTGGCCAGGATCAAGCTCGGTCTGGCCTCCGAGCTGCGCCTGGGCAACCTGGAGGCCCGTCGTGACTGGGGTTACGCGGGCGACTACGTCCGTGCGATGCACCTGATGCTCCAGGCGGACACGCCGGAGGACTACGTGATCGGCACCGGCCGTACGCAGAGCGTCCGCGAGCTGGTCGAGGCCGCCTTCGCCGCCGCCGGCCTCGACTGGGAGCGGTACGTGGTCGGCGACCAGTCCCTGCACCGCCCCGCCGAGGTGGATCTGCTCTGCGCCGATCCGAAGAAGGCCCGCACCCAGCTCGGCTGGGAGCCCACGGTCTCCTTCGAGGAGCTCGTCGCGATGATGGTCGAATCCGACGTCAAACTCCTGTCCGAGGGCGGCGACCCGGAGCAGGACTCCTCCTGGCCCTGAGCCGACCCGGAGCAGGACGCCCCTTCCGACTCTGAGCCGACCCGGAGCGGGAGGCCCCTCCTGGCCCTGAGCCGACCTTGAACAGGACGCACCTCCCGGCCTTGAGCCGTCACCGTCCCGGGGGCGCCCCGGACGGGGAGAGGGCCTCGATCGCGGTGACGGTCTGGTCGATGACGACCTCGTGGAGCCGGGCGAAGGCGGAGGGCAGCTGCGGGAGCACGCCTTCGAGGAGATCCTGCTCCCGCTCGGGGCAGGAGGTCAGCGCGTCGCGCAGTGCGGTCACGACCTGATCGCCCGTGCACCGGCGTGACTCGTACACCGCGTATCCGACGGTGGTCGAGCCGATGAGCATGAGGGCCAGGGCGAGGTCCTCGTCGCTGAGGCGGGCCGGGCGCAGGATCGTGGCGAGCGTGGCCAGCCCCGGCACCCCCACGGGCCGCCGGGTCGCGGCCATGTAGGGCAGGAGCTGGGAGTAGTGCCGCAGCTTGGCCAGGAGGGTGTGCATCCAGGCGCGCAGCTGCTCCTGCCAGGTGTCACCGGCGGGACGGCCCACTCGCATGTCGGCCATGACGAAGTCGGCCATGGCCTGCAGGAGCGCGTCGCGGTCGGGAAAGTAGCGGTAGAGGGCCATCGGGGCGGAGTCGACGGCCGTGGCGACGCGTCCGATGGTCAGGGCGGTGTCCGGCTCGCGCTTCAGGAGGTCCACGGCGGCCGTGACGATCTGCTCCGGGGAGAGGCGCGCCGGGCGGCCCCTTCCCCTGCGGGGGACCTCGGCCGCTGACGATGCCATCCGACGTGTCCTGCCTTTCGTTCGCCGAGTTGGGTGCCCGGCTGTCAGGTTACGCCGTGGACCGCCGACGCCGGAGGCCTTCTTCCTGTGGTCCGGAACACATTTAGTGTAATCATTACGCAAAATGCCCTAGGTTTGTGGTCGACAGATTCGCAGGCATCCTCCGGGTGCGCATCGGCGAGGGAGACCCGCGCGCCCTCGGAGCCGGCCTGCGGTCCCCCCGCGACGCGCAGGCCGGTCGTGTCGAAGTCGGCCGGCGAGAAGGACAGTTCCACTGGGGAGCCGCCGATCAGGCCGCGGCCCCCCGGCTCATCGAAAGAACATCTACATGATCGACATCGCGCTCCCGGCTGCGCCCCTGGCCACCTATCTGGTCGTCTGGGTGGTGGCCGCACTGGATCTGTTCGTCCCGATCCTTCCCACCGGCACCCTGATGATCGCCGGTGGCGCCCTCGCCGCCCAGGGGAAACTGGCTCCCGTACTCCTCATCGCCGCCGGAACGCTCGGCGCCTGGCTCGGCGACCTCGGCGGTTACCGGCTGGGTCGCCGGCTCGCCCGCAAGCTCGCGCACCTCGCGACCCACCGCGACCGCGGCAGTCGGCCGGACCTCCCCGCCTGGCAGCGCCAGTTCGCGCGGCACACCGTCCTGAGCCTGATCGTGGCCCGCTATCTCCCCGCCGGCCGTACCGTCACCGCCGTCACCGCCGGGCGGCAGAACTTCCCCCGGCGGGGATACGCCGCGGCGGCCCTGATCGCCGAGGCGCTCTGGGCCGTGCCCGCCGTCCTCATCGGCTACCTCGGCGGCCGGCTCGTCCCCACGGAGATCATCATGGCGGTCGCGCTGGGCGGCGCCGCCGTGACCGTGCTCGTCGCCGTCATCCGCCGCCTGCGTCCGCACCCCGTCGGCTGAGGCACGCGGAGGCTGGGGAAACCCCGTGGTTGATGAGGCTCCCATCCCTTCCGGTGGGTATGCCTGCCGCGGACAAGGGCAGCGGTCAGATCTTCACGTACCGGTTGCCGATGACGAGCGCCTGGAAAACGGCCAGCACGAGACCGGTGCTGATGATGACCGCCGTGGTCAGCCTCGCCCCGAGAAATTCGACGACCGCTCGGGCGCCTGGGACGAAGGAGAGCACGGCGTAGCCCAGCAGCTGAACTGCCAGTGACAACGAGAGCAGGTAGGCCGCCCTGTGGACGAGCTCGAGTTGCTCGATCAGGCCGACCAGGAGCCGTTCCTGCCGTTCGGCATTGTCGCCGCGATCCAGGCCGGCGGTGACGTAGTCGAGGAGTTTCCGGTCGGCCACCTCCTTGACCTCCCCCTCCCACGCCGACTTGATCGTTTCTCGGAGTTCGGTGACGTTCTGGCCGAAGATCTCCCGTTCGGTCGCGGCCGCGTCGCTCCAGCCCTCAACGGCGTTCTTGGGCGCCTGGTCGAACGTGGGAGAAGCCCTTGGCCGACTGGACCGCGTCCCTCATGTCGTTCCCGTGCTCGATCGGCTCCTTGTTGTACTTGAGTACGTACGGTATGCCGATCAGGCCGAGGGCCTCCTGCGGCAGCACCGCCTTCATCTCCAGGGCGTTCGCGGCATTCAGGAGCGCCTGGTCCACGGACCTCATGCCAAGACTGCCGCTCGCGAGAGCTCCACTCTCGATCCCATAGCCGGATGGGTTCATTGTGTGGACTCCTGTCGGAAATCACGAGAATCCGAAGGAATCGTTCAGCGTAGTAGATCTTGATGAGGCTGTGTGGTTCTTGCCGCGCCAGTTATTTCAGTTTAGGCTGAAATAACTGGCAAGAGTAGGAGTGTGTGACTTCAATGATGCGGCAGAGCGCCATGCCGGACGATCCGCGGAGCGCCCATCGCGAGACCGTTCTGAACTGGGTGGAGCAGGTGGCCGCGTTCGTCTCCGCCGAATGGGGATTGGCCCCGATCACCGGCCGCGTCATCGGCTGGCTGATGGCCTCCGATCCGCCGGAGCAGACCGTCGGCGACATCGCCGAGGCGATCGGGGCGAGCCGGGCCTCGCTCACCACCAACCTGCAACTGCTCACCTCCATTCGGCTGGTGCGCAAGTTCCGCAAGCCGGGGGAGCGGACTGTCTACTACCAGATCGAGGACGACGCCTGGGAGAAGGTCATCCGGCAGAAGCTGGCCGCCTTCGCCGCCTTCGACGACCTCGTCGAACAGGGACTGAAGCTCGGTTGGGACAACGAGGCCCAGACGCGGCGCATCCGTTCGGCGAAGTCCTCCATCTCCTGGCTGACCGAGCACTTCAAGCAGATCGACCAGGGCTGAATCCCTTGGGCGCCCACCTGGCAGGGGAGGTTTCGCCGCCGAGCCGGGCGCCGACAATCCCTCAAAAACAGGATCTTCATGAGCGACGTCATCACAGTCTCCGGACTGACCAAGTCCTACGGCGCGAACCGTGCCCTCGACCGGCTCGACCTGTCCGTCCGTGCCGGTGAGGTCCACGGCTTCCTGGGCCCCAACGGCGCGGGAAAGTCCACCACGATCCGCATTCTGCTCGGCCTGATCCGTGCCGACGCCGGCAGCGCGCGCCTCTGGGACGGCGACCCGTGGCGGCAGGCCACCGAACTCCACCGACGCCTGGCCTACGTGCCGGGCGACGTGACCCTGTGGCCCGGCCTCACCGGAGGTGAGGTGATCGACCTGCTCGGACGGTCACGCGGCGGGCTGAACCCGCGTCGCCGCGCCGAGTTGCTGGACCGCTTCGAACTCGACCCCGGTAAGAAGAGCCGCACCTACTCCAAGGGCAACCGGCAGAAGGTCGCGCTGGTGGCCGCGTTGGCCTCGGAGACCGAACTGCTCATCCTCGACGAGCCGACCTCCGGGCTGGATCCGCTGATGGAGGCGGCCTTCAGCGCGTGCATGCTGGAGGAGAAGCGGGCGGGCCGCACCATCCTGCTGTCCAGCCACATTCTGTCCGAGGTCGAAGCGCTGTGCGACCGGGTCAGCATCATCCGCGCGGGCCGGAACGTGGAGTCCGGCACTCTGACCGGGCTGCGCCGCCTCGCCCGGACCTCGATCACCGCCGAGCTGGCCGGGCCCGCCCCGGAGCTGGAGGGCGGCCTGCCCGGCGTGCACGACCTGCGTGTGGACCACGGCCGCCTGAGCTGTCAGGTCGAGTCCGGTGCGCTGGACGCGTTGCTGGCCCGGCTGTCCGCGATCGGTGTGCACAGCCTCACCTGCCGGCCGCCCAGCCTGGAGGAGCTGTTCCTTCGCCACTACCAGACCGGGCAGGAGGTGGGAGCGACCCGATGACCGGCACCGGCATGCTGCTCCGCGTGGTGGTGCGCAGAGAGCGGATCACCTTCCCCACCTGGGTCCTCGTCATCGTCCTGCTGACCGCGGGGATGATCTCCTACATCCACCGCTACTTCCCGACGCCCCAGGCGTTGCGCCTCTACGCCGAGGTGATCAGGGACAACCCCGTCTTCCTCGGGCTCGGCGGCCCGGTGACCGATCCGTCCATCGGCGCGATGGCGGCCTGGCGCGGGGGCGGCCTGCCGTACCTGCTGGCCGCGTGGATGGCCGTCTCGATCGTCATCCGGCACACCAGGGCCGAGGAGGAGAGCGGCCGCCATGAGCTGCTCCTCGCCGGAGTGGTCGGCCGCCACGCGCCGTCGGCCGCGGCCCTGCTGGCCGCGGCCGGCGCCTCCCTGCTCGCCGGGCTGCTCGCCGCGGGCGCACTGGTCGCGTCGGGGGTCGAGCCGACCGGATCCATCGCCTACGGTGCCGCGATCGCCGCCGCCGGCTGGGTGTTCGCGGCGGTCGCCGCGCTGGCCGCCCAGTTGGCGGAGAGCGCGCGGACCGCGACCAGGATCGGGATCACCGTCCTCGGGGTGTCCTACCTGGTCCGATACCTGGGAGACGCCACCGGGCAGTCCTGGCTGGTCTGGCTGTCCCCGCTCGGCTGGAGCCACCTGGTACGGGCATACGGCGACGAACGGTGGTGGCTGCTCGCCGTCTCCGCCGCGGCGGCCACGGTCCTGCTGGCGGCCGCCTACCGAATGGCCACCCGCCGCGACCTCGGCGCCGGACTCCTCCCCGTACGGCAGGGCCCGGCCACCGCTTCCGCTCTGCGCGGGCCGTTCAGCCTCGCCTGGCGCCTGCAACGCGGCCTGCTGGCCGCCTGGGCAACGGGACTGGCCGCGATCGCCGCCGTCTTCGCGGGTCTCAGCGGCGTCGCCCCGCGCCTGGCCGATCAGCCCGGTTCGGTCCTGGACGGATTCATCCAGCGGTACGGAGGTCCGTCCGGCGACCCGGTCGACGCCTACCTCTGGATCATCGTCCTGCTGCTCGGCTACACATGCGCCCTTTACCCGGTGCTGGCGACGCTGCGGCTGCACGCAGAGGAGACCTCCGGCCGCGCCGACGCGTTCCTGTCCACCGCCGTCGGCCGCATCCGATGGGCGGCGGGCCACCTGGTCATCGCGATGCTCGGCACACTCGGGCTGCTGGCCGTCGGCGGGGCCGTCACCGGGCTGGTCTACTCGCTCCTCATCGGCGACTTGGCGCGTGACCTGCCACGGGTCATCGTCGCGGCTCTTGGCCACGTCCCCGCCGCCTGGCTCGTCGGCGCCGTCGCCACCTTCGCCGTCGGCGTCCTGCCCCGGGTGGCGGTCGCGATCTCTTGGGCGGCCTGGGGACTGGTCTGCGTGATCGGCGATCTTCTCGGCCCGCTCATCGGCCTGTGGGGGTGGAGCCGGTTCGAGCCGTTTCACTACACCCCCAACATCATCGCCGACGCCCAGCCGGTGGCCGCTCCGCCCGTGGTGATCCTCGTGCTGACCGCCCTGCTGACCGGCGCCGCGCTCCTGCGCCTGCGCAGACGCGACCTCTTCTGAGGCGCCGCTCCCCTTACCGCCGGGGCCTGGGACGCGGGCGGTGGTGGGAACCCCCGGCCCCGGCCGGCACCGCGCAGGCGGCCGCGGCGACCAGCGGGACCAGCGAAGCCGTCGGGGGAGCCCCTCGGGTGTCAGTACTCCTCGACGCCCAGGTGCGTGCGGTGGTGCTCGGGGGTGTCGATCTCGTCGAGCAGCGCGATCGCGAAGTCGGGGTAGGAGATGCGGCTGTCCGCCTCGGCGGGAGCCGCCCGGTACCGGCCGGTGCTGACACCGTCATGGCGGAAGTCGCCGGACGGGCTGAGGATCAGCCAGTCCAGCGACGTGGTGGCGGCGCCCAGCACGTCGTTTCCGGCGGCGTGGCCCAGATAGAAGGAGCGGTACTCCTGCGGGTAGCCGGGGGTGTCCATGAGGAGAGCCCCGGCCGCCGTCTCCAGCACCGACGCCAGACCGACCGACACCAGCCGGCCCGCACCGGCCTGGGTCAGCCCGTCAAGCAGCGCACGGGCGGCGCCGGCGAAGAAGACATCGGCCTGCGCGGTGATGTCGGCGGCGGCGTTGACCGCGGCGTCGTGGCCCTCGGCGAGTCGGGCGACGCCGGTCGCGTCGGTGACGTCGCCGGCGGCGATCCGTACACCGTCCGCCGCCAGGTCACCGTGCCCGGCCGGATCGCGCACGACCGCGGTGACCCGATGACCGCGGCGGAGAGCCTCTTCGACGGCCGCCCGCCCGGCCCTGCCGCCCGCCCCGAAAACGATGATGTCCTTCATGCGTTCCACCTCAGCCACGGAGGCCGGACCTGATCGCCGGCCGTTGCCCGGGACGTTATCCGAGCACCTGGTTACCGCCGGGATACCGGCTACGGTGGAGGTGTGACGCAGCCGCTTGATCCGGACATGTTCGATCCGCTCTGCCCGTCGACTCTCTCCCCGTTCCGCATCGGTGACAAATGGGCAGGGATGATCATTCGCTGCCTCGAACACGGGCCCCGTCGTTTCTCCGAGTTGCGGATTCCGCTGCGCGGCATCACCGCGAAGGTGCTCACCCAGTCGCTCCGGGCACTCGAACGCGACGGCCTGGTCCTCCGTACGGCCCACGCCGATCCCCTGCGGCGGGTCGAGTACGGGCTGACCCCGCTCGGCCGCAGCCTGCTCGAACCGATGGCCGCGATGTGCGCCTGGGCGGAGCAGCACTGGGACGAACTGCTCGACGCACGCGAGGAGTCCCTCTCGCTCGACCGTACCGGCTAGACCTCGTACGGGAACCGGGCACGGCCGCTCGTCCGGCGACCACACGGCCGATCTCCCGGGAAGGTCCCGGACCACCGGGGGCTTCTGCTGCGGCGGGGGGACGCCTATCGTCGTTCATTGGATCAAAGCGGCCCCGGCCGCCCGTCGGCGGGGTCCTGGAGATGAGGTGCGCGGTGTCCGGTCCAGGCCCGTCGGCCATGGGGGACCCCGAACGGATCGGCGCCTACCGGGTGGCCGGGGTGCTGGGTGACGGGGGCCAGGGTGTGGTCTACCTCGGCCACGATTCCTCGGACCGCAAGGTCGCGATCAAGGTGCTGCACATCCGGATGGCGACCGACCCCAAGGTGCGCGAGCGGTTCCTTCGCGAGGCGGAGATCACCCGCCGGGTCGCGGCGTTCTGCACCGCCCAAGTCCTGGACATGGGGATCGTCGGCGACCGGCCCTACCTGGTCAGCGAGTACATCCCCGGACCTTCCCTGAAGGAGCTGGTCATCGCTGACGGGCCGCGAGCCGGCAGCGGCCTGGACCGGCTCGCGGTCGCCACCCTGACGGCACTGGCCGCGATCCACCGGGCCGGCATCGTCCACCGCGACTTCAAACCCGACAATGTGATCATGGGGTCGGAGGGGCCCGTGGTCATCGACTTCGGCATCGCCCGCGTGCTGGACGGCACCACCACGCGATCGGGGCTGGTGGGCACCCCCGCCTACCTGTCTCCCGAACAGCTCAACGGCCATCAGGCCGGCGCGGCGTCGGACGTGTTCAGCTGGGCCGCCACCATGGTGTTCGCCGCCACCGGGCATCGGGCGTTCCCCGGTGACGTCGCGGCGGCGGTGATGTACGCCGTCTCCAATCGTGAGCCCGACCTCGCCGGAGTGCCCGAGCGGATACGCCCGCTGCTGGCCGCCTGTCTGGCCAAGGATCCTGGCGCCCGGCCCACCGTAACCGACCTGCTCGCCGGCCTCACCCGTGAGGAGTTCGTCACGGTGGATCACCGGCCGCACGGCACCGCCCCGCCGCCTGCGGTACCGGGTGGTTCAGGTGAACTTGTTCCGCCGACTCCGGTGTCCCGCATCCCGCGTGGTCCCGCCCGGCGTCGCCTGGCCGCCGCCGGGGCGGCCGTCACCGTCCTCATCCCGGTCGCCGCAGCCTTCTGGCTCTGGCAACCAGAGCCTCCTGGAACCTCCGCCCCGTCGTCCACGGTCCCTCCTGGAACCTCCGCCCCGCCGTCCACGAGTCCCTCCAGGACCTCCGGGACCTCGGGGACCTCCGCCCCATCGTCACCGTCTCCATCCGCCACGGGTCTCCCCGACTCCTCCGTTCCGTCACCCGGTCGGACTCGGAAGGCCGTTCCGCTCGGCAAACCGGTCGGTAGACCGTTCACCGGTCACATCGGCGCGGCCTCATCGGTGGAGGCGGTGACCGAGTTCGAGGGGCGGCAGGTCGTGATCTCCAGTGGCGGTGGCGACGATCGTGCGGTGCGGGTGTGGGACCTGGCCACTCGCAAGCAACTCGGCAGGCCGTTCACCGGCCACAACAGCGGTTCCCACGCTGCGGTGACGGAGTTGGACGGGCGGCCGGTCGTCGTCTCCGGCGGTGGTGACAGCACGGTGCGGGTGTGGGATCTGGCCACTCGCGAGCCGGTCGGCCGGCCGTTCACCGCGCACCGTGACGGGATCACGGCGGTGGTGGTGACGGAGCTGGCGGGGCGGCGGGTCGTGGTCTCGGCCGGCGGCGACGCGGTGCGGGTGTGGGATCTGGCCACCCGCGAGCCGGTCGGCCGGCCGTTCACCGCGCACACCGTCTCGGCCGAGTCGGTGGTGGTGACGGAGCTGGCGGGGCGGCGGGTCGTGGTCTCGGCCGGCGGCGACGGGGTGCGGGTGTGGGATCTGGCCACCCGTGAGCAGATCGGCCGGCCGTTCACCGGTCAGGCCGACGGGGTCTCATCGGTGACCGTGACAGTGGCGGTGACGGAGTTCGAGGGGCGGCCGGTCGTCGTCTCCGGCGCCGCCGGCGGCGACGACAGCACGGTGTGGGTCTGGGACCTGGCCACCCGCGAGCAGCTCGGCCGACCGTTCACCGGTCACACCGAGGGAGTCGAGTCGGTGGTGGTGACGGAGCTGGCGGGGCGGCCGGTCGTCGTCTCCGGCGGCTACGACGGGATACGGGTGTGGGATCTGGCCACCCGTGAGCAGATCGGCAGGGTGTTCGCCACCCCTACTTTCGGGATCACGTCGATGCTGGTGACACGGCTGGAGGGGCAGCCGGTCCTGCTCTCCGCCAGCTTCGACGAGACAGGGGTGCGGGTATGGAGCCTGGCTCCGCCCTCCCCGGAGGCTGGCTCCTGAGCGAGGCGCCTGGCTCCTGAGCGACCGGTCGGGCCGGAGCGCCGGTCGTCAGGTGAGGGTGACCGGCAGGTCCTTGATGCCGTTGATGAAGTTGGAGCGGAGGCGGCGGGCGGGACCGGCCTGGGTCAGCTTCGGCAGCCGTTCGGCCAGCACCTCGAAGAGCACCCGCAGTTCGAGTTTGGCGAGGTGGTTGCCGAGGCAGAAGTGGGCTCCGCCGCCGCCGAAACCGATGTGCGGGTTGGGGTCGCGGCCGATGTCGAAGGTGCCGGGGTCGGCGAACACGTCCTCGTCGCGGTTGGCGGAGCTGTAGAAGACCACGATCTTGTCGTCCTCCTTCACCTCCTGCCCGCCGATCGTCGTGTCGGCGGTGGCCGTACGGCGGAAGAGGTTCACCGGGGAGACCCAGCGGACGATCTCGTCGGACGCGCTGCGGGCGAGGGCGGGGTCGGCGATCAGCCGCCGCCACTGCTCGGGGTGCTCGAAGAAGGCGAGCATGCCGCCGGACGCCGCGTTGCGGGTGGTCTCGTTGCCCGCGACCACCAGCAGGAGCACGAACAGGTCGAACTCCTCCTCGGTCAGAGTCTCGCCCGCGGCGTCGGGCATGATCAGCTTGGTGACGATGTCCTCGCGGGGGCGCGTCCGCCGCTCGGCGGCCAGGGCGTTGGCGTAGGCGTAGACCTCCATGGCGGCGTTCGAGCCCTCGGCGGGGTCGGCCGCGTAGTCCGGGTCCTCGGCCCCGATCATCTGGTTGGACCAGTTGAAGATCTTGTCCCGGTCCTCGACGGGGGCGCCGAGCAGCTCGCAGATCACGTACAGCGGGAGCGGGGCGGCGATGTCCCGGACGAAGTCGACCGACCCACGCCCCTTGGCCTCGTCCACCAGTTCGTGGCAGATGTCACGGATGTGCCCCTCCAGGGCGCCCATCATGCGCGGGGTGAAGCCCCGGTTGACCAGCGAACGCCGCCGGGTGTGCTCCGGCGGGTCCTGGTTGAGCATCATCAGCCGCTGCAGGGCGCGCTGGTCCTCGGGAACCTCGTTGAACAGCGCCAGTTTCCTGCTGGAGGAGAACAGGTCGGAACTGCGGGAGACCTGCACCACGTCGGCGTGCCTGGTGACCGCCCAGAAATCGGGCCATCCCCGCTCGGCGTCGCCCTGGTGCCGGTGGACGGGGGAGTTGGCCCGCAGCCAGGCCAGCTGGTCGTGCGGAGCGCCGTCCCGCCAGTAGAGGTCTTGGTCGACCAGATCGATGTCCATTGGTCTCCTCCTGCGCGAACCGTGCGGGCGTCCTCGTGACGCGCTCATGTCGGTGCAGCCTAGGGGGACGCGGTCCGTGGATTCACCCGGTCGCCGGTACGGCATGCGCCTCTCGGGCACATCCGCAGCGGACGGACCGGCCGCCGCGGCCGCCCGGAGGCTACAGCATGCTGATCAAGCGCTTGGTCGGAAGGCTTTCCGAAACGTGTTCTATTATGCGGCGGCCGAAGAGTCAAGGGGCGGAGGTCGGCAGGCGTTCCGGGGGCGGTCCCGGTGAGGCCGACGTCGATTCCCACGCCGAGGAACGGAGCGTGGTCGAGGTGGCCAGGTCGATCTCGTTCGCGATCGTGTAGGACCGTCCGGCGCGGGCATCCCAGCTCAGCGTCTCACCCGAACGCGCGACGGCCACCTCGTTCCCCCGTTCGTCACGGACCCGGCAGTGCCCGCCGATCATGGCCGAGCGGACCTTGACGGGCCCGGTGGCACCCGTGTGCAGGGTGATCTTGTCGGCGGAGCCGTCCCGCCACGACACGTCCACGGTCACGTCACCCCAGGCGCGCAGGCCGCTGACCGATCCGGCCGGCCAGGCCGCGGGCAGCGCGGGCAGCACCTGGACGGTGTCGTGCCGGCTCTGCAGCAGCATCTCGGCCATCCCGGCGGCGGCGCCGAAGTTGCCGTCGATCTGGAACGGAGGATGGGTGTCCCAGAGGTTGTCCAGCGTGGACGACATGAGCTGCTCGCTGAGCATCCTGTGGGCGTGGTCGCCGTCCAGCAGCCGGGCCCAGAAATTGATCTTCCAGGCCTTGCTCCAGCCGGTGCCGCCGTCGCCGCGCGCGGTGAGGGAGACCCTGGCCGCCTCGGCCTCCGGCGTGCCCGGGGTGATCTGCCGCCCGGGATGCAGGGCGAACAGGTGTGAGGCGTGCCGGTGGGTGTTCGCCGGGTCGTCCCAGTCGCTCTTCCATTCCTGGAGCTGCCCCCAGGAGCCCACCCGCAGCCCCCGGTCGAGCCTGGCCAGCGCGGCCGTCACCTCGGTTTGGAAGGCCGCGTCGACGTTCAGCGTCCTGGCCGCCTCCAGGCTGTTGGTCAGCACGTCGAAGACGATCTGCTGGGACATCGAGGCGCCGGCGGAGAAGTCGCCGTGCTCGGGCGAGTAACCGGGGGAGACCACGAGACCGCCATCGCGCGGGTCCACGTGCAGGTTGTCCAGCCAGAACTCGGCCGCGCCCTTCATCACCGGGTAGGCGGTCCTCCGCAGGTAGACGAGGTCGCCGCTGAAACGGTAGTGGTCGTACATCTGCTGGGTCGTCCACGCCGCGGCCTCGGGGAACCAGAAGGCGGTGGCCCAGTCGTGCACGCCGGTGAAGCCGAAGGGGTTGGTCTCGTTGTGCACCACCCAGCCGCGTGACCCGAACATCTCCCGCGCGGTCCGCTCACCCGGCGCGACCATGGCCGTGAGGTAGCGGTCGTAGGCGACGGCCGTCTCGGCGAGGTTGGTCTGCTCGGCGAGCCAGTAGTTCATCTGCAGGTTGATGTTGAGGTGGTAGTCGGCCGACCAGGGCGGGCTGGTCGAGTTGTTCCACACTCCTTGCAGGTTGGCCGGGAGCGACTCCTCGCGTGAGGAGGAGATGAGCAGGTAGCGGCCGTAGGCGAAGAACATCGCCTCCAGCGCCCGGTCGTCGGCCGAGGTGCCGCCGGTGTAGGCCGCGCGGAGCCGGTCGGTCGGGATCTCCGGAGTCCGCTGGCCGAGGTCCAGCCTCACCCGGTCGAACAGCCTCCGGTAGTCGGCCCGGTGGGCGGCCCTGAGCTGGTCGAAACCTTTGGCCACCGCCGTGTCGACGGCGGCGGTCACCGCGGCGTGCGGATCGGGGCCCCGGTAGGAGGGGCGGGCGCCGGCGTAGTCGGTGCCCGCGGCGAGGACGAACATCGCGCTGTCGGCGCCGGTGACGGTGACCCGGTCGGTCCCGTCGGTACGGCTGCCGCCCCGCGTGACCACCTGGATCTGCGCCTCGAACCGCATGCCGTTGTCCGCGAGCGCGCCGCGGACGGTGAGGCGGCCGTCCGCGACCGAGACCTGCCGGTCGGAGCGGGGGGAGGAGGTCCGGAGGGTGAAGGAGACGTTGCCGGCCACACTGGCGGAGATCCGTCCGACGATGACGCCGTCGGGATGGCCGGCGAAGTACTCGCGGGAGTAGGTCACCCCTTCCGCGGTGTAGCCGACCCTCGCGACCGCCTCGCGCAGACTCAGCTCCCGCCGGTAGCCGATCGGGCTCGCCGGGGCGTCCGGCACGTCCAGCCAGAGGTCGCCGAAGGTCTGGTAGGCCCCGAACCCGACCCTGGGGCGGCCCAGCTTGGCCGCCACCGCCTCGGGAGACATCTTCCCGTCGCGGTCGATCTCCGCCTGGACCTCGGCGATCGCGTCCGGCCGCGGGGAGGTCCGGTCGCCGGAGCCGTACCCGGCGGAGCCGGGGCCGCCGGTCCACAGTGATTTCTCGTTGAACTGGATCTGCTCGCTCGCGACCCCGCCGAACACCATGGCGCCCAGCGCGCCGTTGCCGATCGGCAGCGCCTGGGTCTCCCAGTCGACGGCGGGTCGGTCGTACCAGAGGGTCAGGTCATCGGGTGTCTGCGGGGAGGTCATGTCCGTTCCCGGCGCTGCTCGTGCGGCGTTCCGATCAGGGAACCCCATGCCGGCGGCGAATGCCGCGAGGAGCGGGAGGGTGATGCCGAGTCGTCGTCTGGGGGGTGAGACAACGGATTCCTCCGATCACAGGGCCGGCCTTCCTCAAGGAGATAGCACCGAAACCCCCTCGTAACAAGGCTCAACCTCCGATGTATGTGCGCAAAAAACCGGTGGAGCGGTTTCACGGTTCAGGAGATCAGATGGGCAGGGCCTCTGATCGGCAGCGAGACGTAATCCGATGACTGGCGGGAGAGGGCCGAGGAATAACGCGTCATAGAGCTGCTATCTGCGGTTTCGTCTCGATAACGGATCGGATGTATCCCCGGGGAGGGGGTTGACAGGGGGGTGTGCCGTCGTTCAGCATCACGGCACGGATACATCGGATGTATGAGCGAAGGGTGCGGTGTGAAGCTGCTGCGAGTAGGGCCCGTCGGCCAGGAGCGACCGGCCGTCATGGACGGGGCCGGTAACCTCCGCGCAATCTCGGAGCCCGAGATCGACGGAGCTTTCTTCGCCTCCGGGGGAGTGGCGCGCGTCCGCGAGGCGCTGGAGCGAGGCGAGCTGCCGTCGCTGGACACGGAGGGGCTGCGGATCGGCGCGCCGATCGCCCGACCCGGAAAGATCGTGTGCATCGGGCTCAACTACCGCGACCACGCGGAGGAGACGGGCGCGGCGATCCCGGCCGAGCCGATCATCTTCATGAAGGCCCCCAACACGGTCGTCGGTCCCTACGACGAGGTCCTGATCCCCCGGGACAGCGTCAAGACCGACTGGGAGGTCGAGCTGGCCGTCGTCATCGGCGAGACGGCCCGCTACGTGGAGACCCACGAGGAGGCGCTCTCCAAGATCGCGGGATACGCGATCTCCAACGACGTCTCCGAGCGCGAGTTCCAGCTGGAGCGCGGCGGCCAGTGGGACAAGGGCAAGTCCTGCGAGACGTTCAACCCGCTCGGTCCCTGGCTGGTCACCGCCGACGAGATCGCCGACCCGCAGGCCCTCGGGCTGCGGCTCTGGGTCGACGGCGAGCCGTACCAGGACGGCGACACCAAGAACATGATCTTCCAGATCGCCGAGGTCGTCCGCTACCTCAGCCGGTTCATGGTCCTGGAGCCCGGTGACGTGATCAACACCGGCACCCCGGCCGGTGTCGCGCTCGGTCTGCCGGGCACGCCGTACCTGCGCGCGGGTCAGGTCATGGAGCTGGAGATCGACGGTCTGGGCCGCCAACGCCAGACGGTGGGGCAGGCATGAGCGGCTACCGCATCACCGCGCTGGAGACCCACGACATCCGCTTCCCCACCTCCCTTGAGCTCGACGGCTCCGACGCGATGAACCCGGACCCGGACTACTCGGCCGCCTACCTGGTGCTCCGCACCGACGACGGGTTCGAGGGCCACGGGTTCGCGTTCACCATCGGCCGCGGTAACGAGGTGCAGACCGCCGCCATCAGGGCGCTGGAGCCGTACGTGCTCGGCCGGGACGCCGAGGACCTGGGCGCGCTCTGGAAGGACATGGTGCACGACTCCCAGCTCCGCTGGCTCGGCCCGGAGAAGGGCGTCATGCACATGGCGATCTCCGCCGTGATCAACGCGCTCTGGGACCTCAGGGCCAGGCGGGAGGGCAAGCCGCTCTGGCTGCTGCTCGCCGAGATGCCGTCCGAGGAGCTCGTCGCGCTGGTGGACTTCCGCTACCTCAGCGACGCCCTCACCCCGCAGGAGGCGCTGGAGATCCTGCGCGCCGCCGAGCCGGGCCGCAGGGAGCGGATCGCCCGGCTGAGGGAGCACGGCTACCCCGCCTACACCACCTCGCCCGGCTGGCTCGGTTACAGCGACGAGAAGCTGCGCCGGCTGTGCAAGGAGGCGATGGCCGACGGCTTCACCCAGATCAAGCTGAAGGTCGGCGCCGATCTTCAGGACGACCGGCGGCGGATGCGCATCGCGCGGGACACCTGCGGCGAGGACTTCCCCATCGCCGTCGACGCCAACCAGCGCTGGGACGTGGACACGGCCATCGCCTGGGTGAACGCCCTGGCGGAGTTCCGGCCGCACTGGGTGGAGGAGCCGACCAGCCCCGACGACGTGCTCGGGCACGCCGCCATCGCACGGGGCATCGCGCCGATCCCGGTCGCCACCGGCGAGCACGTGCAGAACCGCGTGGTCTTCAAGCAGCTCCTGCAGGCCGGGGCCATCTCCTACCTGCAGATCGACGCGGCCCGCGTCGCGGGGGTGAACGAGAACATCGCGATCCTGCTGCTGGCCGCCAAGTTCGGCGTCCCGGTCTGCCCGCACGCGGGCGGGGTGGGTCTGTGCGAGCTGGTCCAGCACCTGGCGATGTTCGACTACGTCGCGGTCAGCGCCTCGACGGAGAACAGGGTGATCGAATACGTCGACCACCTGCACGAGCACTTCGCCGACCCGGTGGTGATCAGGAACGGCGCCTACGTCGCCCCGAGCCGGCCGGGCTCCGGCGCCGCCATGCACCCCACGTCGATCAGCGACCACACCTACCCCGACGGTCCGGTCTGGAGGTCCCTCAATGCGTGAGTTCGACGGCCTGCGCGCGCTGGTCACCGGAGGCGGGTCGGGCATCGGCCTGGCCACCGCCACCCTGCTCGCCGAACGCGGCGCGACGGTGGCCTGCCTGGACCTCGCCCCGCCCGGCGAGCCGTTCATCCCGCTCAAGGCCGACGTCACCGACGCGGACGCGGTCCGTGCGGCGGTCGACCAGGCCGCCGGGCAGCTGGGCGGCCTCGACATCCTGGTGAACAACGCCGGGATCGGCGCGGCCGGGACGGTCGAGGACAACCCCGACGAGGAGTGGTCCAGGGTCCTGGACGTCAACGTCCTCGGCCTGGTCCGGGTGACCCGGGCGGCCCTGCCGTACCTCCGGCTCTCGGCGAACGCGGCGATCGTCAACACCTGCTCGATCGCCGCCACGGCGGGCCTGCCCCAGCGGGCGCTCTACAGCGCCTCCAAGGGGGCCGTCCAGTCGCTTACCCTGGCGATGGCCGCCGACCACGTCCGGGAGGGCATCCGCGTCAACTGCGTCAATCCCGGCACCGCGGACACCCCCTGGGTGCAGCGCCTGCTCGACGCGGCGCCCGATCCGGCGGCCGAGCGGGCGGCCCTTGCGGGCCGCCAGCCGATGGGCCGCCTGGTGAGCGCGGAGGAGGTCGCGGCCGCGATCGCCTACCTCGCGAGTCCGCTCGCGGCCGCCACCACCGGCACGGTCCTGGCGGTGGACGGAGGCATGCAGGGACTCAGGCTCCGGCCGGCCACGTGACACGGCCCGGTACGGCGAGGCCTGCCGTCCCGGCGCCGAACGGGGCACGGAGTCACCGATCCACCCTTACGTTCACCCCCCACTTGGTTCGAAGCGAGGCAATGTTATGAAACGTGGAACTGCGGCAACGGGTGTGGCACTGCTCGCGCTCGTCTGCACCCTCTCGGCGTGCGGCTCGTCGGAGAGCGCCGGCACCGCCGCCGCGCCCGCCGACGCCGGAGCCGAGGGCGGCAAGGTCGGGATCGACTTCCCGCGTGCCGACTCCGACTTCTGGAACTCCTACAGCAAGTATGTGCCCCAGCTCGCCGGAGAGTTGGGCGTCGACCTGATGCCCCCGAGCAACTCCCAGAACGACGTGGCCAAGCTGGTCGCCAACACCCAGGCGATGATCGGCCAGGGGGCGAAGGCGATCGTCATGGCCCCGCAGGACACCGGCGCGATCGCCTCCACGCTGCAGACCCTGGAGAGCAAGAACATCCCGGTCGTCTCGGTGGACACCCGTCCCGACAAGGGCAAGGTCTTCATGGTCGTGCGGGCCGACAACAAGGCCTACGGCACCCAGGCGTGCGAGTTCCTCGGTGAGAAGCTGGGCGGCAAGGGCAAGGTCGTCGAGCTGATGGGCGCGCTGTCGTCCGTCAACGGCCGGGACCGGGCCGAGGCGTTCGGCGCGTGCATGAAGGAGAAGTTCCCCGGCATCACGGTCTTCGAGGAGCCGACCGAGTGGGACGGCACCAAGGCCGCGTCCATGCTGCAGACCCGCCTCCAGCAGCACCCGGACGTCAAGGGCGTCTACATGCACGCCGGAGGCGTCCACCTGGCCCCGACCCTGCAGGTGCTCAAGGCCAAGGGCCTGATCGTGCCGCCGGAGGACCCCAAGCACGTCTTCGTGATCTCCAACGACGGCATCCCGCAGGAGTTCGAGGCCATCCGCAAGGGCGAGATCGACGCCACGATCTCCCAGCCGGCCGACCTGTACGCCAAGTACGCGCTCTTCTACGCCAAGGCCGCGGTCGACGGCAAGACCTTCCAGCCGGGCCCGACCGACCACGACAGCACGATCATCCAGCTCCCGAACGGCCTTGAGGACCAGCTTCCCGCCCCGCTGGTGACCAAGGAGAACGTGGATGACAAGAATCTCTGGGGCAACCAGGTCAAGTGATGACATCTCCTGTTAAAGCGGTCGAAGCGCTCGGTATCACCAAGCGCTTCGGACCGACCACCGCGCTCAACCGTGCCGGGATCGCCATCACGGAGGGAGAGACGCACGCGCTGGTCGGCAGGAACGGCGCGGGCAAGTCCACGCTGGTGTCCATCCTGACCGGGCTGCAGCGCCCCGACGAGGGCGAGGTCCGTTTCGCCGGGGAGCCCGCGCCGCCGACGGCCGACCGGGACGCCTGGCGGCAGCGCGTCGCGTGCGTCTACCAGAGATCGACGATCATCCCCGCGCTGACCGTCGCGGAGAACCTCTTCCTGAACCGTCAGACGGGCCGGGGCGCGATCAGCTGGCGTGCCCTGCGCACACGGGCCAGGCACCTGCTGGAGCAGTACGGCGTGGACGTCGACGCCGACAGCCTCGCCGCGGACCTCGGCGTCGAGCAGCGCCAGCTTCTGGAGATCGCCAGGGCGCTGTCGTTCGGCGCCCGGTTCATCATCCTGGACGAACCCACCGCCCAGCTCGACGGCCCGGCCATCCAGCGGCTCTTCGACCGGATGCGCGCGCTGCGGGAGCAGGGCGTGACGATGATGTTCATCTCGCACCACCTGGAGGAGGTGTACGAGATCTGCCAGAGCGTCTCGGTCTTCCGGGACGCCCGGCACATCGTCACCGCCGCGGTCGGCGACCTGCCGCACGACCGGCTGGTCGACGCGATGACCGGCGAGGCCACCGCCGCCTACGAATACCGGTCCCGTACGGCCGACCCCGCGGCCCCCGTCGTCCTCGCCGCCCGGGGCCTCGGCCTCGAAGGCCGCTACCAGGGCGTGGACCTGACCGTCCGGTCGGGGGAGATCGTCGGCCTGGCCGGGTCGGGCAGCAGCGGCAAGGTCGGGCTGGCCGAGACCCTGGTCGGTCTCCGCAGAGCCGACACCGGCACGGTGACCGTCAACGGCACCGAGGTCAGGCCGGGGGACGTGCCCTCGGCACTCGCCGCCGGGCTCGGATTCGTCCCCCAGGACCGGCACCGGGAGGGCTTCGTCCCGCTGCTCTCGATCGCGGAGAACGCCACGATCCCGATCGCGCACAAGCTCGGCCGGTACGGCACGGTCTCCCCGGCGCGACGGCGCGAGCGCGGCGCCCGGATGATCGCCGAACTGGACATCAAGACGACCGGTCCCGACCAGCCGGTGGCCGACCTGTCCGGCGGCAACGCCCAGAAGGTCGTGCTGGCCAGGGCACTGGCGGACGATCCCCGTGCCCTCGTGGTCATCGACCCGACCGCCGGGGTGGACGTCAAGGCCAAGCACGCGCTCCTCGGTGCCGTGGAGGACGCGGCCGCCCGGGGGACGGGGGCCGTACTGGTCTCCGACGAGCTTGACGACCTGCGGATCTGTGACCGGGTCCTGGTCATGTTCCACGGCCGCGTCGTGAAGGACGTGCCGCGTGGCTGGACCGACCCCGAACTGGTGGCGGCGATGGAAGGTATCGACCACTCATGACCACGACAGAGACCTCTCCCACGACGGCCGTCCCGGCGGGCCGCCGTATCCGGCTCGGGCGCTTCCGGGACCTCACCCTGGTCCCGGTGATCATCGTCTTGCTGATCGCCGGGTCCTTCGTGGACCCGGTCTTCCTCACCCCGGGCAACCTGACCAACGTGCTCCAGCAGCAGTCGGCCCTGGCCCTGGTGGTGCTCGCCGAGGCGCTGATCCTCATCGCCGGCAAGTTCGACCTGTCGCTGGAGTCCACGGTCGGCATGGCACCCGCCGTCGGCGTGATGCTGGTCATCCCGGTGGCCTCCGGCGGGTTCGGCCTGGAGCTCCCCGGCATCCTGGCGATCCCGCTCTGCCTGCTGGTCGGCGGGCTGGTCGGCGCCTTCAACGGCTTCCTGATCATGCGGTTCCAGCTCTCGGCCTTCATCGTCACGCTGGCCATGATGATCGTCGTGCACGGCCTCCAGCTCGGCCTGACCCAGGGCAAGAGCCTGTTCGCGCTGCCCGAGTCGTTCCTCTACCTCGGCAGCGCCACCTGGCTGGGCGTCCCCGCGGCCATCTGGATCACCGGCGTGCTCTTCGCCGGGGCCATCGCCGCGCTCGGCTACTTCCGGGCCGGCCGCGCGCTGTACGCCATCGGCGGCAACGCCGACGCCGCCCGTGCGGCGGGCATCCGGGTCGAGCGGGTCCTGTGGGCCGTCTTCGTCATCGGCGGCGTGATCGCCGCGCTCGCCGGAGTGCTGGAGACCGGCCGACTGGGCGGCATCAGCGCCAACCAGGGGGTCGGCTGGATCTTCATGGCCTTCGCCGCCGCGGTCATCGGCGGGGTCAGCATGGACGGCGGCAAGGGCACGATCCTCGGCGCGCTCACCGGTGTCCTGGTGATCGGTCTCGTCGAGAACATCCTGACGCTGAAGGGCGTGCCCGGCGAGTGGAAGCAGCTCGTCTACGGTTCGATCATCCTGATCGCTCTGATGATCAGTCGCCTCGCCGGTGGCAAGGCACAGGACTGACCGCTCCGGCTGCTCCGGCCTCCTCCCCACGGCCGAAGCCCGAGGGCTCCACGCTCAAGGAGATTCGATGACCTTCCCCCTCAGCACCTACGGGTTCGGCTCCGCCCCGATCGGCAACCTGTTCACCGCCGTGGGCGACGACGAGGCCAAGGCGACGGTGGACGCCGCCTACGACGCCGGGTTCCGCTACTTCGACACCGCGCCCCACTACGGGCTCGGCCTGTCGGAACGGCGGCTCGGCGCCGCCCTGGCCGGGCGGCCCCGCGACTCCTACACCCTGTCCACCAAGGTCGGCCGCCTGCTCGTGCCGGCGGCCGACGGCGGCCCCGCCGGCCGGGACGACCAGGGGTTCGACGTCCCGGCCGACCTCCGCCGGGTGTGGGACTTCTCCCGTGACGGCGTACGGCGGTCGCTGGAGGAGAGCCTGCTCCGGCTCGGCCTCGACACGGTCGACATCGTGCTCATCCACGACCCGGACGACCACTGGGAACAGGCCGTGTCCGAGGCGTATCCGGCCCTGGCCGAGCTGCGCGACCAGGGGGTCGTCAAGGCCGTCGGGGTCGGCATGAACCAGGCGGAGATGCTCACCCGGTTCGTCCGGGAGACCGGTGTGGACATGGTCATGCTGGCCGGCCGCCACACCCTCCTCGACCGGTCGGGAGCGGAGGAGCTGCTGCCGCTCTGCCAGGAGCGGGGCGTCTCGGTGCTCGCCGCCGGGGTGTTCAACAGCGGGCTGCTCGCCACCCACGAGCCGTCGGGCACCTACGACTACGCCCCCGCCCCTGAGCCGCTGCTCGCCCGCGCCCGCCGCATCGCGGCCGTGTGCGAACGCCATGGCGTCACCCTGCCCCAGGCGGCGCTGGCCTTCCCGCTCCGCCATCCGGCGGTCGCCTCGGTGGTGGTCGGCGTCCGGTCCGCCGCCGAGGTCGCCCGCAACGCCGCCCTGGTCGCCCGGCCCGTCCCCGAGGACCTCTGGACCGAACTGGCGGCCGAGGAGCTGATCCCGGGCTGAACAGGGTGGCGGCCGGCGTCCTTCTCGTTCCAGATCTCGATGTATTTCTGTACGAGGTCGGTGCGGTTCACCTGTTGATCCCTTCCATGGAGCTGGTGGTCGTCTCCTGCGCGGCGGCGGTCGGCCGCCGCCTGAGGGTGAGGGCGATGAGGGCGCCCGCGATGGAGGCCGCGGCCGCCACCCAGCCGGCCGTACGCAGGCTGCCGGCTCCCGGTTCGCCCGCGTTGGCCACCGCGATGATGACGGCCAGGCCGATGGCCCCGCCGATCTGCTGGGCCGTGGTCGCCAGCCCCGAGGCGACGCCCTGCTCTGTCGGGGCGATGCCGGACCCGGCCGCCGCGAACATGGCGACGAAGGTGAAGCCGCCCGACAGGCCCCAGATCACGGTGCCGGGCATGAGCGCCCAGAAGGAGCCGTCCGCCGACATGCCCGCGTAGAGGGCGGCCATTCCGACACCGCTGCCCAGCATTCCGGCGATCAGGGTGGTCCGCACTCCCCATCGTCCCAACAGGGCGGGTGCGAGCCGGCCGGCGGCGACCATGGACAGCAGCGTCAGCGGCAGGAAGGCCAGACCGGCCTGCAGGGCGCTGTAGCCGAGCACGGGCTGCAGATACATCGTGAGCAGGTAGTAGCCGCCGCCGAGCGCGCTCTGGAAGAACAGGATCACCAGCATCGAGGTGGCCAGGTTGCGGTTGCCGAGCAGACGCGGCGGGGCGAGTGGTTCCCGGACGCGGGCCTCGACCATGAGGAAGGCGCCGATCAGGACGACCCCGGCGGCCAGGGAACCCAGGCCGCGGAGGCTGGTCCAGCCCGCCTCGGGGCCGCTGACGAGGCCGAGCACCATCAGCGTCGAGCCGGCGGTGGCCAGCAGCGCGCCCAGCGCGTCGAAGCCGCCGTGCCCGCGTGCGGGGTCGGGGGGCAGCAGCCGCAGTGCCGCGACGATCGCGACGAGGACCAGCGGGACATTGACGTAGAAGACCCACTGCCAGCCCCACGTCGCGGTGAGCACACCACCGAGCAGCGCACCGGCGGCCAGGCCGGCGCTGCCCGCGGTTCCCCAGGCACCCAGCGCCCGGTTGCGCGCCGGCCCTTCGGCGAAGCCGGAGTAGATCAGCGCCAGGGTCGCGGGGGCGAGCAGCGCGCCGCCCAGTCCCTGGACCGCGCGGGCGGCCACGAGCAGGCCAGGATCGGCGGCGAGCCCCCCGGCCAGCGACGAGATGCCGTAGAGCGCGAGGCCGAGGACGAGCATACGCCGCGCGCCGAGGCGGTCGACCGCACGGCCACCGAGCAGCAGGAAGCCGCCGAACCCGATGGCGTAGCCGCTGACGACCCATTGCAGGCTCTGGGTGGAGAAACCGAGCTCACGCCCGATGTCGGGGAGCGCGACATAAACGATGTTGTAGTCGAGGGCGACGATCAGTTGGGAGAACGCCAGGAGGATCAGTCGTTTCACATTCACGTGTCGAGCTTTCTCTGCATGCCGAATATTTACTACACGGCGTTAAGCTAGAACACGGCGTTCGGTAGCGCAACCCTGTAGAGTGTCGGCCATGGGAGTCTCAACACCGAGCCGCAGAGAACGCCTGCGAGCGGAGACGGCCGCCGAGATCAAGACGGTCGCGCTCAGGCTGATGGCCGAGGGCGGGCCCGACGCCATCACGCTGCGGGCCATCGCCCGCGAGATGGGCATGACCGCGGGAGCCATCTACGGTTACTACGAGACACGTGACACGCTGGTCAGCGCACTGATCACGGACGTCTACACCTCACTGGTCGACACGGTGGAGGCGGCGCGCGACGCCGTGCCCGCCGACGACGCGGCGGGCCGGATCCTGGCCTGGGGGCAGACGCTGCGGGAGTGGGCCCTGGCCAATCCCGAGGGCTTCCGGCTCATCTACGGGGACCCGGTCCCCGGCTACCAGGCGCCGGAGGGCGGGGCCGCCGCCGAGGCCGCGCACCGCGCCTGCGCGGGTCTCACCGGCCTGGTGGCCGCGGCCTGGCCGCAGGCCGTGGCCCGGCAGCCGGGCGGATACGACTGGACCGACTTCGATCCGATCCTGACGGGTCTGGTCCGTGCGGAGTTCCCCGGCCTGCCTCCCGCGGCGGTGGCGCTGGCGCTGCGCGTCTGGGGCCGCATGCACGGTCTGGTCGCCCTTGAGGTCTACGGCCACCTGCGCGGCCAGACGAGGGACGCGGGCCGGGTCTACCTCGACGAACTGCGTGATCTCACCCGGAGCCTGGGGCTTGGGGAGAGATCGGCCGCCCCGGCCTGAAGGGGCGTCGCCCCTCATCGGCCGACGATCGCCGACCGAGCCGGCCGGGCCTGGGTGCGTGGGAGCCGGCCGGGCCTGCTCGCGTGGCGGAGGCCCTCGGGCGGCCGCCGGTCAGTGGCCGCCGAACCAGCCGGGGACGTCGAGCGGGAAGACGTCCAGCGGGGTGACCTTGCGCAGGTCGGCCTCCAGCGCGCGCAGCCGCTCCTCGCCGAGCGTCTCGGCCCAGCGGGCCCGCAGGTCGTCGAAGATGCGGGCCGAGCGCACCAGGGAGTCGACGCCGTGCTCGGTGAGCCGTACGACTTTGCGCCGCGCGTCGTGCGGGTCGGAGCCGCGCTCCACGTAGCCGAGCCGCTCCAGCGCGTCGACGGTCTTGCCCGCCGCCTGTTTGGACACCCCCAGGCGGCGGCCGAGCTCGGCCGCCGTCGTGCCGTCGATGCCGATCGCCTGGAAGACGAAGCCGTGCATCGGCCGCATGTCCGGATGGCCCTGCCTGGCCAGCTCGGCGTGGAGTTCGTCGATGAGGACGCGGAAGCCGAGGAACAGCCGGAGCGGCAGCTCGAATCCCGGTGGGTCACTTGACACGATAGACAACCTGGTTCACTATTTCGGCAACCACGTTGTCTAATTTAGAGGATCACGCGATGACTGTCATCCGCCATGCGGAAAGCCGCCGGACCGAGACGCCCAACGCCGTCATGACCACGCTCGCCTCCCCGACCCAGGGCGGCTCGGCACAGGCCGTCTGGCGCGTCGACATGGGCCCCGGTCAGGTGGGCCCGCCGCACGTCATCGACGCCGAGCAGGTGTGGACCGTGCTGGACGGCGGCGCGACCGTCGACCTCGGCGGTGAGAAGCTCACCGTCGGGCCGGGCGACACCCTCGTCATCCCGGCCGACGTGCCGCGCCGCCTGGGTTCGGACCCGGTGACCGGTTTCGCCGCCATCGTCGTCGCCCCCGCGAGCATGCGCGCCTACGTGGTCGACGACACCCGCGTCTCGGCGCACTGCGCCGTCCCCGACGGCGACAAGCTCCTGCCGGCCTGGGTCGTCTGAGGGGCGTCGGAGGCTTCGGACCACCACGCTTCCGCGCGGCCGGCACCGCCTTGTGCGGGCCGGCTCGCCGCCGGGGCGAAAACCCTGGCGGTGAGCCGCCCGCCGTACGGCGGAATCAGACGAAGAAGCCGTCGACCCGGAGGGAGCAGAAGCCGCCCGGAAAACACCGGTAGCGACAACTTGATCAACTCCGATCATATGTATGCGGCGGGTTGACGACGACGAGCACGAACGGGGAGGTGCCATGGCAGCGTCGAGTATGAATCCCTCCTCTCTCGTCGGTTCGTGGTCGCACTCCCACGAGGAGGATGCCGAAGGAATCCAGGTCTTCCGCCCGGTCGACTACGACCTCCCTCCGTCGCGAGGACGGGAGACGTTCACTCTGCGCCCGGACGGCATCGCCACAGCCGGATCGCCTGGCCCGGACGACCGTGGCATCACCACCGGTGACGGCGTCTGGCAACTCCAGGGCGATGTCCTGCACATCCGCTGTCCCGGATGGACAGCGAGATACGAAGTCATTTCCGTGACCCGGCGGCGACTGGATCTGCGGCCGGTTCACCAGGCGTAGAGGAGGCCCCCCATGCCACCCGAGGAACGCACCAAGGAGACGCCGCAGAACGAGATGCCCACCCGCAGGGTGTGTGCCACCGACGAGGTCAACGAGCGGTTGCTCCGTACGGTCCCGGGCTACGCGGACGTGAGATCGGAGATCGAGAACCGCACGAGCCGGGTGCTCGCCTTCGGTGCGGCGGTCCTGCGCACCGGGTGCACGCGGATCCCGGTCGTGGTCCACGTTCTCCATCGCACAGCGGCGGAGGACATCTCCGACGACCAGATCCGGAGCCAGATCGAGGTGCTCAACGCCGACTTCCGCGCGACGAACCCCGACCGGTCGTCGACACCCCCGGACTTCGCCCCCCTGATCGGTGATGCCCGGGTCACCTTCGAACTGGCCGACGTCGACCCGCACGGCGACCCGACCAACGGGATCACCCGTACCTCGACCTCGAACTCCTCGTTCACCTCCGACACCGACAACGTCAAGTTCGCCTCCACCGGTGGCGCGGACGCGTGGCCCGCCGACAGGTATCTCAACATCTGGACCTGCGGCAACCTCCGCGACACGGCGGGCCGGGCGCTGCTCGGTTATGCGCAGTTCCCCGGGGGCCCGGCGGCCACCGACGGCGTCGTGATCCTGCACAGCGCGTTCGGTGCGACGGGGACGGCGACCGCGCCGTTCAATCTGGGGCGCACCGCCACCCACGAGATCGGGCACTGGCTCAATCTGCGCCACATCTGGGGCGACGACGGGACCGGGTGCACCGGCTCCGACTTCGTCGCGGACACGCCGAACGCCGGCGGACCCAATTTCGGGACGCCGACGTTCCCGCACGTCTCGTGCGAGAACGGACCCGGCGGCGACCTGTTCATGAACTACATGGACTACGTGGACGACGTGGCGATGTTCATGTTCACCAGGGGACAGGTGGATCGGATGCAGGCGGCGCTCGACGGCCCGCGGTCGAGCATCGGGGTCACCGGTCCCTGCGGCGGCAATCCCCCCGAAGAGTTCGTCGAAGAGCCCCCCGACGACGGCGCCGTGCCGTTCGTGCTCGGCGGCCGGGCGGCGGCCGAGATCGACCCACTGATCGTCGTCGTGCAGCAGCTCGGTGCCGTCCTGGCCGGCTACTCCTCGGCCGCGGCCGAGGGACGGCTTGAAGCCCGGGACGCGGCGCGGTGGCAGCAACTCTCGGCCGTCTACACGCAGCTCGTCGCCCTGCTCGGCTGAGCGCCCGTCCTCCGTGTGCGTGTGGAGTCAGGGGGGCGGTGCCGGGCGTCGATACTCTGTTTTGTCGAGCTCGCCGAGCGCCCATACGGCCCAGTCGCGGGACGCCTGGTACTGGCGTAGTCCGTAGCCGGCGGCGAGCCAGCCGAAAGGCAGACTTCCGTCGGGTGAGACCGGCGTGTCTGCCGCCATCGCGTGGCCGAGCTCGGCGATCTGGATCTCGCTGTTGTCGGCGATCTCGCGCAGTACTCTGCGAGCGTCTTCTGGTTCGAGCGCGGACAGCAGGAACAGCCTCAGCACCGGCTCGTTGCGGACCGCGCCACCCTTGCGGGGCGCCAGCAGCCAGGCGCGCAACTCGCTGCGCCCCGCATCGGTGAGGGCATAGGCGCGACGGCCTCGCGCACCCTCGCCGGCGGGTTCGATCAGCCCTTCGTCGGCGAGGCGTGCCAGCTCGGGATAGATCCGGTTGTAGCCGGCCTGCCACGCATAACTCCCCAGCTCTCCCTCGAACACCTTGGCCAGGTCATAGCCGCTCGCAGGCCGCTCCGACAGCAGACCGAGCAGGGCGTATCGCAGTGCCATGACCCCGACTCTACCTCTCCAGGTTGACATATCCAATTGGATAGGAGAAGACTCGAGAACCTCACCAAGGAGATGACATGTCTTATATGGCCCCCGTGCCCGATGAGATCGACGCTTATGATCTGCCCGTATCAGGCGCCCTGCCGCCAGAGCTGACCGGCCGCTACTTCCGCAACGGCCCCAACCCGCTGCCCGGTGAGCGGCCCGGCCACTGGTTCAACGGGCACGGCATGCTGCACGGCGTCCGGCTGCGCGACGGCCGCGCCGAGTGGTATCGCAATCGCTGGGTCCGCACCGGCAAACTCGCCGGCCTGCCATACGTGAGAGCTGACGGCGGCCGTGAATTGACGGCGGTGTCGGCCAACACCCATGTGATCGAGCATGCAGGGCGCATTCTCGCGCTGGTGGAGAACGGCCTGCCCTACCAGATCACCCCCGACCTCGACACCGTCGGGGCCCTGGACTTCCATGGACGGCTGACCACCGCCATGACCGCCCATCCCAAGCAGGACCCCGTGACCGGTGACCTGCACTTCTTCGGCTACGGCGTGCGCCCGCCCTACCTGACCTACCACCGCCTGGACGCCTCAGGCGCACTCGTGCACAGCCGCGAGGTAACGGTCCCCGGCGGCACCATGATGCATGACTTCGCGATCACCGAGCACCACGTCGTCTGGCTCGACCTGCCGGTCACCTTCCAGCCGCAGCTGGTCGGCAAGACCATGCCCTACCGATGGGACGACACCTACGGTGCCCGGCTCGGAGTCATGCGCCACGACCAGCCCGACGCCCCGGTGCGCTGGTTCGACATCGAACCCTGCTACGTCTTCCATGTCGGCAACGCCCACGAGGACGCCTTCGGGCGCATCGTGCTCCACGCCGTCCGCTACAGCCCCGCCGACTTCACCGCCGTCTGGCGCATGGCAGGCGGCGGCGCCGATCCGGCCGGCCCTGCCGCTGCCGCAGCCGCCGCTCCAGACGGTACGGCACGGCTGCACCGCTGGACCCTCGATCCCACCGCCGGCACCATCACCGAACAAGCGCTCGACGACCGCGCCATAGAGTTCCCGACACTGGACGACGACCGCATCGGCCGCGCCGCCCGCTACCTCTACACCAGCGACGACTCCGCGATCGTCAAATACGACCTCACCAGCGGAGGCACCAGCAGCCACCGGCTCAAGCCGGGAACCGTCATCGGCGAGGCGGTCTTCGTACCGGCCACCTCCGGTCCACGCGGAGAAGACGACGGCTGGCTGCTGTCCATCACCACCCGGCACGACGGCAGCGCCTCCCAGCTCCTGGTGCTCGACGCGTCGGACCTGGCCGCACGACCGGTCGCGGCCGTCGACCTGCCACGCGCCGTCCCAGCGGGCTTCCACGGCTCATGGATCGCCGACAGGCCGGCACCGTAACGCTCGGGTGAGCCCAGTCCTCGGCGCCGTCACAGTGCCGGTGGCGCCGACCGGCGCTGCCTCGCTCCGATCTCCCACATCACCATGACGCCCTGGCCGTATTGACCTGAGAGGTCAGGAACGCGGCCGGCCGGTGGGTGGGCCGCAGGTCGCGGGGCAGAACGTGACCTCGGGGTGGCGCGAGGACGGCCCCTCCAGGAGGGGCTGCCGCTTGGACTTCAGGTGCTGGTCGAGGAAGGCCGCCACGTAGGTGCGGGTGAGTTCGGCGGAGCGCGCCGCGGGCAGAACACCGGAGACGGGGCTGATGCCGAGGGCGCCCGCCAGCAGCGGGCCGTCGGTGAAGGACTGGTGTTCCGCGCCCGACAGCACGATCCAGCGCTTCCATCCGGTCAGCAGCTTCCAGTCGCGCTCCCACGAGGTGTCGCCGCCGCTGGGGGCGTGCTGCGGCGAACCCAGGAACATGAACGGCCGGGAGAGCCCACTCTTGGGGATGCGGGCGTAGGTGGTGCCGTCCATGTCGATGCCGGCGCGCACGCGGGAGTCCCTCAGCATGGCTGCCACGGAGCCGGCTCCGCCGATCGACTGGCCGGCCATCGCGATTCTGGAGCGGTCGATCCGGTCGGAACCGTCCCACTTCGAGGGGAGCTGGTCGAGGACGAAGGAGACGTCAGCCGCCCGGCCCTGGACCACTCCGGTGCCGAAGCCGGGGTCGGTGTCGCTGTCGCAGGCGAGGCATTCGGCGACCCGACCGTCGGGGAAGGCCGTGGCGTAGCTCTCGTAGGTGTGGTCGATCCCGGCCACCACATACCCTCGGCTGGCCAGATCCTCGGCGAGGGACGTGAGTGTGCTCATCGGATTGGTGAAGCCGGGGGAGAGCACCACCAGCGGAAGCCTCCGCCCCGTGGGTTCGGCGTCTTCGATGGCGTTCGTGCGCGTCTTGCTCAGCGTGTCGTCCGGGACGTCCGCGATCCCGTAGCGCCTCATGGCGAGTTCCGATTCCTTCGGCGTCATGTACGGCGCGCGCTTCCCGTCCCGCTGCTTGGTCGGATACCACAGGGTGACCTTGAGCTCTCTGGCGTCGACGTCGAGGTTCCAGGGGTCGGGGCGGGAGGCGTCTTTCAGATACAGGGCGGTGGTGCCGACCGGATAGGCGCCGGTGGGGGCGGGCAGGGTGGCGGGGCCGGTCGGTGTGGCCGGCAGAGCGGCGGTCCGGGGCGGCGTGGGCGCGGAGCAGGCGGACGCGGCCAGGACGACCAGTCCCGCGGCGACTGCCAGGATCTGTCTCATCGCGAGGTCCATTCACTTGTTCAGCAAGGTCAGGGCCTTGGCCAGCGCGGGGTCGCGCCCGGCGGCCGCGTCCTTCGGGGTCAGGGGCACGTGGTGGTCGGGCGGCACGCCGATCCGGTCGATCACCTCGCGGTTGGGTCCCAGGTGGTGCCTGGCGGGAAAGCTCAGCGTGGTGTTGTTGCTGAGCAGGTACGGCTGCGCCGGGCCGGAGATGACCCCGGCGGTTCTGGTGCCGACCAGCCGGCCGAGGCGCAGGTCCTTGACCGCGGAGCTGAAGTGTTCGCAGGCCGAGGCGCAACTACGGTCGGTGAGCACCGTCAGCGGTAGGTTGAGCAGCTCGACGGTGTCGTCGGTCCACGATGTCGCGCACTTGCCGTCCACAGTGCACTGGTAGGCGGTGACCTTGCCGTGGCCGAACGCGCTCACCAGCCGGATCGCCTCCACAGGGCTGCCGCCGCCGTTGCCGCGCAGGTCCAGCACGACGCCGGACAGCGTCCGGCCGGTGCGCAGCCTGGAGATCGCCTTGAAAACCCTGTCGGCGGAGTCGGAAGCGAACCCGGTCAGCCGTACATAGGCGATGCCGTCTTCCAGCAGCTTCGACCGCACCACTTGCAGGGCGGCCAGATCCCGCTGGTAGAGGCCGGGCTTGAGCGTCACGCTCCAGCGACGGCCGGTGCTCTGCCGCAGGAGCCGCAGCCGGACCGGACGCGCTTGCGGATATTGCGGGTAGAGGACGGCGATCGCGGGAGTGGCCTTCCCGTCGAGGAAGGGCGCCGATCCGTTGATCGATTCGATGATGTCGCCCGGGCGCAGCCCGGCGGCCTGCGCCGCGCCGCCCTGCACGGTGGTGACGAACAGCGGGGGGAGGGCGACGCCGGGGTTGCCGTCCACCTGCGGGCCGTTGACGTTCGCCTGGAGACCCAGGCCGTAGCCGTCGCCGTCGTAGTAGTCGGGCGGCCGCTTGACGTCGTGTGTCCAGCGGGCGTGGTTGTCGCCGAGGCCGGCCACGATGGCCTCAAGGGTGACGACGGCCAGCTTGTCGCGGAGGCCGGGGACCTGATCGGTGGTCTTGCGGTAGGCGGCCTCGAAGGCGGTCCAGTCGGTCTTGTGGTCGCCGGTCAGCGCCGGCATGCCCGCCTCGGGCACATCGCGCCCGCTGCGGTTGAGCTCTTGGGTCAGGGCGGCGAATCCGGCGCTCAGCAGCGCGCGGGCGTCCAGCGTGGCACCGCTGTAGTAGTTGCCGAGGATGCAGAAGTAGGCCTGCTCGATGACGTCGATCGTGGTGGCCGTCTCCGCCCCGGGGCGCCCCTGCGGCTGCGCGCAGGCCGTACCGGCTGCCGTGCTCGCCTGGCTGCGCGGCGGCGTCGGTGCCGTGCAGGCCGCCGCCAGGACGAGGGCGAGCCCGGCGGTCGCGATCCTGCTGATGGTCATGACAGGCGCCTGCGGATCCACCAGAAGCAGAACCACGAGAGGCCGAGGGTGAGCAGGGCGTAGATCCCGGTCTCGATCCACTGGAAGGGCCAGAAGCGCTCAAGGGGCTGGTAGGTCGCCTGCTGCCGGTAGCCGAGCCGGTTGATCTCGACCATGCAGCCGTCCCCGGCGCCTGCCGACGGTGCGCAGGGTCCCGATGTCGTGGAGACCTGGGCGGCGGCTTCGCCGCCGGTGCCCAGCGTACGGCCGGACGGATCGACCAGGCTGCCGGATAGGACCCAGGCGCCCGCGTGGCCGGGAACGGCCGACCTCAGGCGAATATCCACATATCCGCCTCGGTCCCGATTTATGCCTATGCCGTCCACGTTCGCCTTGCCGAGCTCGAAGGTCGCAGTGATCGGGGGCATCAGGTGGGGGCGGACCAGCAGCGGCATGGCGAGCTGGAACGCGGCGAAGACGGCCAGGGTGATGGCCATGGCGGGCAGCGTGCGGCGCATCAGCATGCCCACGGTCACGCCCAGGACGAAGGTGAAGGCCGCATATCCGATCGGGGTGATGCCGCGCGCGCCGAACACCAGGGGAGCCATCAGGGCCAGGTTCTCAGCGGCTGATCTGTCCAGAGGGTCGGACCACCAGGTCACCATGAGGCCGCACAGGCCGGTGACGGCCATGGCGGTCAAGCCCATGAGCCCGAGCTTGACCGCCAGCCAGCGGCCGCGGGTGATGCTCTGGTTCCACACCATCAGGTGCGTGCCCGCCTCCAATTCGCGGGTGATCAACGGTGCTCCCCAGAAGAGCCCGGCGAGCGCGGGCAGGAGCAGCACGACGAGAGTCAGGGCCATGAACGAGGTCTCGTGCCCGCCGAAGAAGCGGTCGTAGAAGCGGTCGCAGGTGTTGTCCTGGGTGCAGGCTGCGATCCCGGCGGAGTAGTCGGAGGCCAAGCCGGGGCCGGTCAGGGCCAGGGCGATGGCGAGGATGACGAGCAGGGCGGCCATCATCGCGGCCGAACCGCGGAACTGGCGCCAGGTCAGCCAGATCATCGCTGTACCTCCAGGGCCACTCGCCGGTCGGTGGTGTGCTTGTCCATGTAGGCCAGGACGAGGTCCTCCAGACTGAGCTGGGTGACCGTCCAGGCGGGGTCGTGGACCGGGGCGTCGGTACGGATCACGTAGGTGCTCTGCCGGTCGGTGTGGCGCGCGGAGACCACGTGCTGGTCGGCGGGGAGCCGGTCGGGGTCGCGGCGCGGGCCGGTGAGCCGGTGGTGGGTGGCCAGCAGCTTGTCGACCTCCCCGGCCACCTGGACGCGCGAGTCGACGAGCACGATCAGGAAGTCGCACACCCGTTCCAGGTCGGAGATCAGGTGGGAGGAGAGAATCACGCTGAACTCGTGCTCGACCGTGGCCTCCATCAGGCCCTGCAGGAACTCGCGGCGGGCGAGCGGGTCGAGCGAGGCGACCGGCTCGTCCAGGATCAGCAGCTCGGGCCGCTTGGCCAGGCCCAGGGTGAGGGCGAGCTGAGCACGCTGGCCGCCCGACAGCCTGCCTGCCCGCTGGGCGGGATCGAGACCGAGTCGCGCGATCCGGTCCCGCGCCATGGTGGCGTCCCAGCGGGGGTTGAGCCGCGCTCCCAGCCGCAGGTGGTCGGCGACGGTCAGCCCGGCGTAGACGGGGGTGTCCTGGGCGACGAACCCGACCCTGGCCAACTGCGCCGGGCCACTGGCGGGCCGGCCGCCCAGCACGGTGATGCCGCCCGCCGTCGGTTCCAGCTGGCCGCTGGCCAGCTTCAGCAGCGTGGTCTTGCCGGCTCCGTTGGGACCCACCAGCCCGACGACGTGGCCCGCCGGGATGTCGATGGTGCACTCGCGCAGCGCCCAGCGCTTGCCGTACTTCCTGCCCAGGCCCTGGGCCTGTAAGACGGTGTTCACGCGATGTCCTCCTGGGCGGTGGTCCGAAAGGTGGTCATGAAGAGGGCCTCGATGCTTTCGTCGTCGAGGCCGGCCCGGCGGGCCTTGGCCAGCCAGCGCTGCAGTTCCAGCCGCAGCGGGCCGTGCGCGGCCAGCGAGGCGTTGGTGAGCGTCGCCGTCACGAACGTCCCCACCCCCGGCCGGGCGGCGACCAGACCCTCGTGCTCGAGTTCCCGGTAGGCCTTCAGGACGGTGTTGGCGTTGATCGCCAAGTGCGCCACGACCTCCTTGACAGTCGGCATCTGGTCGCCCTCGCGCAGCACGCCGAGCCGCAGCGCATGCCGTACTTGCTGGACCAGCTGCAGGTACGGCGAAACACCCGACCTACCGTCCAGATGGAACTCGATCACTGGCTTCTCCATTTATCTAGCCTGCTAGTACTTTAGAATCCCAGATGTTAAAGGATCATAAGGATCGCTGTACAGGCCTCGCCCGGCGGCGCCCGAAGCGGTCCATCGCTCCTCAGCCCCACGCCGGGGCAGACCTTTCCGCTGCCGCGCCGAAGGGCTGCCGCAGTGCATACCGGATTTCCCGCGGCAGGGCAGAAGGCTGGAAATGATGAGCGCCGGCACCGCCGATGTGATCCCCCTCGGCCGGGATCGCCGACCTCCAGCCGGACGGCAAACGCAGCAGGGTCCTGTCCAAGGGCGGCGCGACCGACTGGGTACGCCGGCAGTCGGGCACCGCCCGGCTCCTACCCCGTCTCCGCGGCGGCCGCACCCGGGGTCCGGTCCTCCTCGCCGACCGCAAAGCTCCCGCCCGTGCCCCGGCCACAGGGGAGTACGGCGGCGGCATCCGCGGGATGTCCTCCGTCGAGCCGTACGGGGGCGTCCTTGCCGCCTATGCCTATCCCGCCGTGCTGCACGGCCCGTTGCCCGGCGTCACGAGGAGCCGGTCGGGCCGGCCCGGCGCTCCACCCGGCCGTCTTTCTTGATCATGAAACCGCGCTTGAGCGAGCGGAGCATCACGGTCGTCTCGATGGCCCGGATGCCCCGCAGCCCGCCGATCACCCGCAGGAGCGCGTACAGCTCCGCCCGGCTGGGCAGGGCGACCTGCGCGACCAGCTGGTGGTCGCCCGCCACCGCCACGACGCACCTGACCGCCGGCCGGCCGGCCAGTGTGTGGCCGATGGCCTCCACCTCGCTCTCGGCGACCCGGATCCAGAGCACGGCCTCGGTCGGCAGCCCCAGGTAGGCGGGTTCGATCTCGGCGCGGATGCGCAGGGTGCCCCGGCGCAGCAGCGAGTCCAGGCGGCGGCGGGCCGTCGACTCACTGGTCCCGGTGGCCGCCGCGACCTCGGCGTGGGTGGCGCGGCCGTCGCCGACCAGCGCCGCGATGATCTGTCCGTCCTCGGCGGAGAGGGCCTCGGATGCGCGCTGTGCGCGCCCCGGAGCCGAGGTCCACTGCTCGCGCAGCCCCTCGACCTCCTGCCGGGTGAGCACGCTGAGATGCCAGTCCAGGGGAGTGCTGAAATACTTCAGCGCCGGATACGCGATGATCTCCAGCACTCCGTCGATCTCCGGGATGACCAGGAGGAGCAGGTCCTCCAGGGCGTCGTCGGCCACCGCGAGCTCCGCCACGCAGTCCACCGCCCCCGAGACCAGCGTGACGGACCGGGTCTGCGGCAGTTCGGCGAGAGCCGCGCCCACGGCGACCGCCGAGCCGGGGCGGCAGCGCAGCCGGAGCACGGCCGAACCCAGCCGCCGGTCGTCGAGCAGTCCGACCACCGAGAGCATCCCCGACTCCCGGAGCCGGGCGGCCCGCCGCGCCACGCTGCGGGTCGGCTCGTTCAGCACCCGGCCGATCCGGTCCCAGGTGGCCCGGCCGTTCACCTGCAGGGCGGCGACCACCCTCAGGTCGACTCCGTCGAGTGGCTGCATAGGGCTCATCCTCATGATCGCAGGATCGGTCCGCCCCAAGCGTACGGCTTTATGATCTTTCCGGATATGTGCGTTTTCAGGCGAGTGCGCTACGCAGCCACTCCTCCACCCCGGCGATGTGGACCGTCGCCCAGGCGCGGGCGACCTCGGGCTGTCCGGAGGCGATGGCGTCGCAGATCGCGGCGTGCTGCTCGCGGGTCTTCTCCAGGGCGTTCTCCTGGGTCAGGCCCCGCCAGATCCGCGCCCGGGTGGTGGGGCCCGACAGGCTCTCGATCAGGGAGCACAGCACCGCGTTGCCCGATCCCGCCGCGATGTGCTGGTGGAACTCCAGATCGTTGGCGACGAGCTGCTCCACGCTCGGATCGGGGGGCAACTCGGCGAGGATCCTGCGCAGCCCGTCCACCTGGGCCTCGGTCATCCGCGACGCGGCCATCGCGGTCGCCGCCGGTTCGAGGATCCGCCGGACCTGGAAGAACTGCAGCACGGTGGCGTCCTGGTGGAAGTCCACCACGAACGACATCGCGTCCAGCAGGAGCCGCGGCTCCAGGCTGGTCACGTATGTGCCGTCGCCCTGGCGCACGTCCAGCACGTTGATCAGGGCCAGCGCCCGGACGGCCTCCCGCAGGGAGTTGCGGGACAGGCCGAGCCGTTCGGCGAGGTCGGCCTCCTTCGGCAGCTTGCTGCCGGGGGAGAGCTCACCCGAGAGGATCATCTGCTTGATCTTGTCGATAGCGGCGTCGGTGACCGCCACGCTTCACCATCCCCTGGGTCCCTCATACATCGGATGTCTATGAGTGTAGGGCGAAGCGGACCGGGTCCACCTCCGGTGTGCGGCGGATCACGCCCCGGGCCTCCAGGGTGCGCAGATGGGCCGCGGCCTCCCCGGCGGCCATGCCCCGCAGCATCGCCGACAGCTCCTCCCAGGAACGGTTCCAGGTCATCCGGGCGGCGGTCTCCCAGATGGTGAGAGGTTCTCCGGCCTCGGCCAGCAGGGCGGCGAGCCGTACGAGCTTCTCCTCGTGGTGGGCGTGGATCTCCGTCGCCCTGGCTGCCACATCCTGAAATATCCATTCATGGGCGGGCAGGGCTTCGAGGTCGCCCAGGCCCGCCACCTTCTCCAGCGACTCCAGGAAGTCGCTGAGCGGGTCCACGTCGGCGCGGTCGTAGGGGTAGACGGCGATGTGCGGGGTGATCGCCGGCAGTACGTGGTCCCCGGTGAAGATCCGGCCGGCGTCCTCCAGGTGCAGGCAGATGTGGCCCGGGGTGTGGCCGGGGGTCCAGACCGTACGGAGCCTGCGGCCGGGCAGGTCGATCAGGTCGCCGTCGTGGAGCGTCCGGTCGGGCAGCGCGGGCGGCTTCGGCTGGTGCGCCGACGCCTCCTCCACTTCGACCACGGCCGCGCCCGCACGGCGCAGCATGTCGGCCCGGAACTCGCGGTGCCCCTCGGAGCCGAACCCGCGCAGCAGTTTGACCATCGCGATGTCGGCCTCGTGCATGGCGATCCAGGCCCCGGACTCCTCCTGGACCTGCCCGGCCAGCCCGGCGTGGTCGGGGTGGAAGTGGGTGACCACGACCCCCCGGACGTCGCGGACGTCCATGCCCACGGAGGACAGCCCGTCCCGCAGCGCCAGCCAGGCCTCCGGATGGTTCCAGCCCGTGTCGACGAGCACCGGCCCGGCGGGGGACTCGATCGCGTAGACCAGGGTGTAGCCGAGCGGGCTGCCGGGGATCGGGACGGGCACGCTCCACACCCCGCCGCCGGTGTCGATCGGGCGCTGCTCGCTGTACGGCCTGCGGCGGGACTTCACGGGTGGTGCTCCTTATTCCTGCTCACAACCGCCCGGAACCGGCTCCTCAGCCGTCCGGGACGGTTCTTCCATCCGTCCTGGGACCGTTTTCACGGCTGTCCAGGACGGCTGCTCATTATCGGGACGGACTCCTACAACCGTTCGAGGACGGTCGCCGTGGCCAGCGCCCCGCCCGCGCACATCGTCACCAGGGCGGTGGACGAGTCGGATCTCTCCAACTCGTGCAGGGCGGTGGTGATCAGCCGGGAGCCGGTCGCACCGACCGGGTGGCCGAGGGCGATGGCACCGCCGCCGGTGTTGACCCGGTCCATGTCCGGTCCGTGCACCGACGCCCAGGAGAGGACGATCGAGGCGAACGCCTCGTTCACCTCGAACAGGTCGATGTCCGCGACGGTCATGCCCGCGGCGGACAGGACCCTGGCGGTCGCGTCCACCGGTCCGTCCAGGTGGTAGTACGGCTCGGCGCCGACGAGGGTCTGGGCGAGGATGCGGGCCCGGGGGCGCAGGCCGTGCCGGGCGGCGGCCTCCTCGCTCATCAGCAGCACGGCCGCCGCGCCGTCGGAGATCTGGGAGGCGGTGCCCGCGGTGTGCAGGGTGCCGTCGCCCAGCACCGGCTTGAGCCTGGCCAGCCCTTCGACGGTCGTCTCGCGCAGCCCCTGGTCGGTGTGCACGGTCCGGCTCTCCCCGGTCGGCTGCCCGTCCTCGCCGAGGACGGGTGCGGTGACCTTGACGATCTCCCGGTCGAACCGGCCCTGCGCCCATGCCTCGGCGGCCAGCCGCTGTGACCGGGCGCCGAACCGGTCGAGCCGCTCGCGGGTCAGCCCGCGCCGGCGGGCGATCCGCTCGGCGGCGGTGAACTGGTCGGGCAGGTCGACGGTCCAGTCGTCGGGCCGGGGGTTGGCCGGGAGCACGTTGCTGCCCAGCGGTGCGCGGCTCATCACCTCGACGCCGCAGGCGACGCCGACGTCGATGACACCCGCCTGGATGAGGGCCGCGACCAGGTGCACGGCCTGCTGGGAGGAGCCGCACTGGGCGTCGACCGTGGTCACGCCCGTCTGGTACGGCAGGCCGGCGTAGAGCCAGGCGTACCGTCCGACGTGCCCGCCCTGCTCGCCCGCCTGGGTGACGCATCCGGCGAAGACCTGGTCCACGACGGACGGGTCGATCCCCGCCCTGCCGAGCAGGCCGTTCAGCGCCGCGGCGAGCAGGGCCTGCGGCTTCAGCCCCGCCAGCAGGCCGTTGCGCCGGCCGATCGGGGTTCTCACGGCCTCGACGATCACTGCACCCATACGATCCCCTCGCCCGGCGGCTTGGAGCCGGCGTCCGCGCGCCGGTCCCTTGGCGCGTTTCTCTAGAACGTCGCTCTGGTCACCTTCCGACTGCGACCGTAACGCGTTCCAGTTTCAGGCGGAAGGTCTCAGGCCGGAGCGGGCGGCTGCAGATCGGCGAGCAGGCGGGTGGCGGCGATCTCGATGCGGCGCTGGATCTGTTCGTAGGTGCGGCGCCCGCGGAGCATCTCCAGCAGCTCGTGCACCCAGACGCTGGCCAGCGAGCCGGCGAGGGCGAACTGCTCCTCGGTGGCGGTCTCCGCGGTGAGCTCGTCCCCGGCGACGCGCAGCAGCAGGCCCGTCATGCGGTCCCCGAAGGGGGTGTCCACCTCGGCCATGATCAGTGAGCGGATGAGCGCGTCGGCGAGCTCGGGCTCGCGCATCAGGCCGCGGGTGGCCCGCATCAGGACGTCGACGGCCCGGCCCGGGGCCGTGGTGGCGCCGGGCGGGCGGCGCTCGATGCTGCTCTCCAGGAGGTCGAGCTCCTCGCTGACGACGGCGACGACGAGATCCATCTTGGAGGGGAAGTAGCGGTAGAGGGTGCCGAGGGCGACTCCCGCGCGCTCGGCGACGGTGCGCATCTGCATGGCCTCGACGCCGCCGCGCGAGGCCAGGGCGGCGGCGGCCTGGACGATGCGCCTGCGCCGCTGGTGCTGGCTCCTGGTGCGGACGCCCGAGGACGCCGGTTCGCTCTGCACGCCGGGTGCCCCCTTGGTCGTGGCCCGTCCGGCGGCGCTGGGGGGCGGCGGGCCGGGGAGGCGCGAGGCGCGAGGCGCCTCGATGGTCAGATGCGGGGTACGCATGAGAACACGTTATCTGATTTCCGAATACTCCGATGGGTTACCCGCCAGTTACAAAAATGACCCGCCCTTTCACGGCATATGCGTTACGGCGATGTGTCGCCGCTTATTGCGATCGGTTGCCTATGGACAAATAATAGAATCCGTTCTACTTTTCGGAACGGCTGGTCCGAGCATCATCGCCGGGAGCGCGGCGTCCGGGACGGGCGGACCTCGGCACCCGGCGGCATCACCGAGATCGACGAGTTCATCCGGCACCGCCGGCGGCACCCTCTGGAGCGCTAGTGGACTTCAATCTTGATGAGACACAGAGTGACCTGCGCAAACTCGCGGTGGAGCTGCTCGGCCGGGAGGTGACAGGGAGCAGGCTCGAAGCCCATGAGAAGAGCGGCGCGCCGTACGACGCGGAGCTGTGGGGCGCCCTCGCCCAGGCCGGGCTGCTGGGCGTCTGCCTCCCGGAGGAGGCGGGCGGCGCCGGGTTCGGGCCGGTCGAACTGGCGGTCGTGCTACGGGAGATCGGCGCGCACGTGGCCCCGGTCCCCGTCCAGCAGAGCCTGGTCGCGGCGCTGGCCGTCGCCCGGTACGGCTCCCGCGAGCAGCGCGAGGCGCTGGCACCCCTGGCCGAGGGCGAGACCGTACTGACCTCCGCGCTGCGTGAGCCCGGCCGCGCCCTCGGCGCCACGCCCGCGGTGACCGCCCGTAGGGACGGCGGCGGATGGGTGCTGGACGGGCGGACGGGCGCGGTGCCGTACGCGGCCGAGGCGTCGAAGGTCCTCGTCCCCGCCGCCACCGAGGACGGCGTCGGCGTGTTCCTGGTCGCCCCGGAGACGGCGGGCTTGCGGCCCCTGCGCGTCTCGACCGGCGAGCCCGCCGCCACGCTCACGCTGGACGGCTCCCCGGGCGAGCCGCTGGGGAGCCAGGACGGCGAGGCGTTCGGCGGGCTGCGCCGGCTGGCGCTGGCCGGGACCGTCGCCGTCGCCTCCGGCGTGCTGGCCGGGGCGCTCGCGCTGACCACGGAGTACATCAGGACGCGCAGGCAGTTCGACCGGGCGCTGGCCGAGTTCCAGGCGGTGACCGTGCAGATCGCCGACGTCTACATCGCCGGCCGGACGCTGGACGTGGCCATGTGGGCCGGGGTGTGGCGGCTGGCCGAGGGGCCGGCGGAGGAGGCCGAGGCCGACCTGGCCGTCGGCGCCCTCACCGTGACGGACTCGGCGCTCGCGGCGCTCTACACCTGCCAGCACCTGCACGGCGGGGTCGGCCTGGACGTGACCTACCCGCTGCACCGCTACTTCGCCTGGGGCAAGCACCACGCCCACCTGCTGGGCGGCGTCGAGGCCCGGCTCGACACGATCGGAGCGCTCGTCTGATGCTGATCGACCTGACCCCCGAGCAGAAGCGGCTCCGCGACGGACTGCGCGAGTACTTCCGGTCCTGCCTGACCGCCGAGGACCGCGAGGAGATCTCCGCCGACCCGTTCGGCCACGTCTACATGGAGCACTGCCGCACCCTCGGCCGGGACGGCAAGCTCGGGCTGGGCTGGCCGAAGGAGTACGGCGGCGGCGGGTACGGGCCGCTGGAGCAGCAGATCTTCGCCAACGAGATCGCCCGCGCCGAGGTGCCCTACCCGATCATCACGGTGCAGACCGTCGGCCCGACCCTCATGCAGTACGGCACCGCGGCGCAGAAGGAGTTCTTCCTGCCGCGCATCCTGGCGGGGGAGTGCCACTTCGCGATCGGCTACAGCGAGCCCGGAGCGGGCACCGACCTGGCGTCCCTGCGCACCGCCGCGGTCCGCGACGGCGACCACTACGTCGTCAACGGCCAGAAGATCTTCACCACCGGTGCGCACCACGCCCAGTACATCTGGCTGGCCGCCCGCACCGACCCGGCCGCGAAGAAACACCGCGGCATCACGATGATGATCGTCGACTGCGCCGACCCCGGCTTCTCGTGGACCCCGATCATGACCATGGACGGCCGCCACCACACCAACTCCACCTACTACGCCGACGTGCGCGTGCCGGTGGACATGGTGGTGGGCGAGGAGAACAAGGGCTGGGACCTGATCGTCAACCAGCTCAACCACGAACGGGTCACCCTGGGCCCGGCGGGCAACATCGCCCACACCTACGACAGGTTCCTGCGCTGGGCCCGCGACACCGGCCTGGTCGAGGAGCCCGCCGTGCGGCGGGCGCTCGCCCGGGTCTACGCCTGCTTCCGGACCAACGAACTGCTGAACTGGCAGGTCGCGGCCAACATGGACCTGGGCTGGCTGGGCGCCCCGGACGCCTCGGCGACCAAGATCTACGGTTCGGAGCGGATGCAGGAGGTCGGCAGGGTCGTCGGCGAGGTCCTGGCCCGCTTCGGGGACCCGGACGACCCGGCGACGGCCGACTTCGTCGACCGGCTCGACCGCGGCGTCAAGGGCGCGATCGTGCTCACCTTCGGCGGCGGCGTCAACGAGGTCCAGCGCGAGCTCATCGCGATGCTCGGCCTGAACCTGCCGAGGCCGCCCCGATGAGCGCGGCGGCCGGGCCCGGCCTCCACGACCTGCTGACGGCCCTGGCGGAGCGGCAGGTGGCGGTCGGCGAGGTGCGCGGCGTCGCCGCGGCGGACCCGGTGAACCTCCCGATGATCCGGCACTGGACCGCCGCGATGGGCGACGCCAACCCGGTCTACACCGACGCGGAGGCGGCGGCGGGCAGCGTGCACGGGGAGATCGTGGCGCCTCCGGCGATGATCCAGGTCTGGAACATGCCCGGCGTGGACGGGAGGGACAAGCAGGAGAGCAGCCCGATCGACGAGGTGCTCGGGACACTGGACGCGGGCGGCTACACCGGCGTGGTCGCGACCGACTGCGAGCAGACCTACCACCGCTACCTGCGGCTCGGCGAACGGCTGGTCCCGGCCACCCGGTTCACCGGGCTCTCCGGGCCGAAGCGGACGGCGCTCGGCGAGGGCTACTTCGTCACCTGGAACATCACCTGGTACTCCGGGGACGAGCCGGTGGCCCGCATGCTGTTCCGGATACTGAAATTTCATCCCCGGGAGCGGGAAACCACCTCCGGCGTCCGCGAGCCGTATCCGCTCCGGCCCGCCGTCAACGAAGACACGGCGTTCTTCTGGGAAGGTGTCGCCAAGGGGGAGCTCCGGATCCAGAGATGCGCGGACTGCGGCGAACTCCGGCACCCCCCGGGCCCGGTCTGCCCGTCGTGCCGTTCGGCCAACCGGACGTACGTCGTCTCCGGTGGCGAGGGCGAGCTCTACAGCTACGTCGTGCACCACAACCCCCCGGTTCCGGGGCTGAAGGCGCCTTTTGTGGTCGCTGTGGTGGAGTTGCCGGAAGGCGTGCGGATCGTGGGCGGTGTCGTGGACTGCCCGCTTGAAGAAGTGGGTATCGGTATGCCGTTGCGTGTGACCTACCGCCAGATGGACGACGAGCTGATCCTGCCGATGTGGGCCCCCCGGGAGACATGATGCGGACACTTACCGACGATCAGGTGGAGGTCGGATCCCTCCTCCCCGATCTCGTGATCGAGCTCAGCCCCACCGTGATCGTCTCGACGGCGCTGGCCACGATGGACTTCACCCCGGTCCACCACGACGTCGAGGGCGCCCGCGCACAGGGCTCGAAGGACATCTTCCTCAACATCCTGACCACGATGGGCCTCGTCGAACGCTACGTCACCGACTGGGCGGGCCCCGAAGCGCTGATCCGCGGCATCAACGTCAAACTGGGCGCCCCCGCCTACGCCGGGGACACGCTCACCTTCACCGGCACCGTGGCCGCGTGCGAGGACGGCGAGTTCACGGTCGAGGTCCGCGGCAGGGTGAGCCTCGGCGACCACGCCTCCGGCACCGTCCGGTTCGTCCTCCCCGGCCACTGACCGCGGTCCGCTCCGCGATCCCCGCAGACGTCTCCCGTAGACGGTCTCCAGCAGGACGTTTCCCCGCAGACGGTCCCCAGCAGGCGGGCCGCCGGTGGACGCCCCCCGGCGGCGGTTTGTCCGGCGGGCGGCCCCTCCGCGGTCCCCGGTAGAAAGGCTCTCACCGACGTGGTCTCCTTTTCGGGGAGTACGGCCGTCGCCGGCATCGGCGCGACCGAGTTCTCCAAGCAGTCAGGACGGTCCGAGCTCCGGCTCGCGGCCGAGGCGGTGTCCGCGGCGCTGGACGACGCGGGGCTGAGCCCCTCGGACGTGGACGGGCTGGTGACCTACACCCAGGACACCAACGAGGAGATCGCCGTCGCCCGCGAGGTGGGCATCGGCGACCTGACGTTCTTCTCCCGCGTGCACTACGGCGGCGGCGCGGCGTGCGGCACCGTGCTGCACGCCGCGATGGCGGTCGCCACCGGGACGGCCGAGACCGTGGTCTGCTACCGCGCGTTCAACGAGCGTTCCGGGCGCAGGTTCGGCCAGCCCGACGCCCGGGTCGGCGGGGAGCCGTCCTCCCTGGGCCTGGAGATGAGCTGGCACGTGCCGTACGGGCTGATGACCCCGGCGGGCTGGGTCGCCATGTTCGCCCGGCGCTACATGCACACCTACGGTGCGACCTCCGAGGACTTCGGCAGGGTGGCCGTGGCGATGCGCCGGCACGCGGCCGCCAACCCCGCCGCGTGGTTCCACGGCCGCCCGATCACGTTGGAGGAGCACCAGGCGTCCAAGTGGATCGTGGAACCGCTGCACCTGCTCGACTGCTGCCAGGAGAGCGACGGCGCGGTGGCGCTGGTGGTCACCTCGGCGGAGCGGGCCAGGGACCTGCGCCGGTCGCCGGCCCTGATCACCGCCGCGGCCCAGGGCGCCGGGGCCGGTCAGATGATGATGACCAGCTACTACCGCGACGACCTGACCGGTCTGCCGGAGATGGGGGTGGTCGGCCGCCGGCTCTGGGAGCAGTCCGGCCTCGGACCCGCCGACGTCCAGACCGCCATCCTGTACGACCACTTCACCCCGTTCGTGTTGACCCAGCTGGAGGAGCTCGGTTTCTGCGGCCGGGGCGAGGCGCGTGACCTCGTGGCCGGCGGCGGCATCGAGCTCGACGGCCATCTGCCGGTCAACCCGCACGGCGGCCAGCTCGGCGAGGCCTACATCCACGGGATGAACGGCATCGCCGAGGCCGTCCGGCAGATCCGGGGCACCTCGGTGAACCAGGTCTCCGCCGTCCGCAACGTCCTGGTCACCGCGGGCACCGGCGTCCCGACCAGCGGCCTGGTCCTGTCGGCGGAGTGACGGCCGCCCCGGTGCCCGCGGCGAGCCGGGTGATCGGCCGCGCCGGTGACCGGGGCGGTGGTACGGCTCCCGCCCGTGTGGTGGGCGAGGGCCGTGTCCGGCGGTGCGCGCTCAACCTGGACGGCTGCCGCGCGCGGCGGCCGTACCCGCCTGTGAGGTCAGGAGGGGAGGTGCGCTCCCTTCTCGAACGGGTTCTCCGGCAGGCGCTCGGGCGTCACGAGCAATCGGATCACGCCGGCCTTCACCTGCCAGGCGTGCCAGACGGTCCAGTCGGCTCCGACCTGGTCCGCGGGGAGCGGCTCGAAGGACAGGGCGCCGGGCTCGGCATCCGGCCGGATGCGGCTGAACTCCACGGTCAGGTCGCGCCTGCGGGCCTCGGCCAGCATGGCGTCCACCGGACGGCCGTCCTGCAGCCGCACTCCGTCGAACATCTCGCCGGGCGCGGTGGCCCACTCGCGATTCTCGTACTCCTCTCCCGGCTCTGCCCGGCGCCCCAGTGAGAGGCGCATACTGCCGGTGTAGTCGGCGGGGACCCGCACCGTCATCCCGCAGTCGTCCTGATCCGGCCGGCAGCTCTGGGGGGTGAACGCCAGGGTGGGCAAGGAGCCGCCCGAGGTGGAGCGGGCCGGTCCGGCACCGGAGGATTTCCCCCACATGAAGCTCAGGAACCTCCCCACTCCGGTCGGCGAGGCGGGCACCAGGCGGAGTTCGATGTCCAGGCCGACCGCGTGGAACGCCTCGGTGTACTTCGCGTGGTCGGCGAACGGGTCCTTGATGCGGGCCACGTACTGGTCGCCGTCCCGTTCGATGTCGATGGCGGAGTTCGCGTAGCTCGTGGCGCTTCCGCTGCCGAGCACGCCGGGGCCGACGATGACGCCGGTGACGAGCACGCCGGCCGCGAGCGCTCCGGCCGCCAGGCGCGGCATCCGCAGCCGCCACGGTGCCGGTGCGGTGACGGCGGTGGTGGTCGCGCCAGGGCCGGCGACGATCGAGGCGAGCAGTGCCCGCGCCCCCGCGGCGGACGCCTGATCGGTCAGTTCGCCGTCGCGGACGCGGGCCAGCCGGTCCAGCGGCTCATGGATGTTTCTCACAGTGACCTCCCCGTGGTGAGCCGCAGGTCCCGGCCCATCGGAATGGATTCGACGCCCGCCGCCGCCAGCCCGCGCGAGAAGCGCCTGCGGGCGCGGTGCAGCCGGATGCGTACGGCGTTGCGGGAGCCGCCCAGGACGCGTGCGATCTCCCCGGCGTCCAGGCCCTCCCAGACGACGAGCGACAGCAGCTCGCGGTCGTCGTCGGACAGCTCACGGAACACATGGCCTATCGCGCCGAGTTCCACGTGCTCTTCGGGCGAGGGCGTCCGGGCGTAGCGATCGGCGATGTCCTCGCGCAGCGCCGTCTGGTGGGTGTGCCGGCGGAGCCGGCCCCGGCGATGGTTGGCGAGGACGTTGCGTGCCACGCCGTACAGCCAGAGCCGGGCCTGTTCGCCGGACGGCAGGTCGTCGACCTTCCGCCACGCGATCTCGAACGTCTCGGCCACCACGTCCGCCGCGTCCTCCGGGGAGTCGCAGCGGCGCATCGCGTAGCCGAGGATCTGTCCATAGGTATCGAGATAGACCCTCTCGAACAGGATTCTTCGGTCGTCACCCATGGGCGGTTCCCACGGTGGCCTCCTCGGTGATGGGGTCGTGTGCACCCCTTCATGTCGAAGATGCCAGGATCATTTCTCCGCAATCAGCGAAACCTTGGGAAATGTCCCTTGCTCCGGTCTCGCCGGTAGGACGAGGCCGAGTCCGCAGTGCTGGACGGCTCGGGACAGCCGACGGTGGACCGCCGCCTGAACGGGTGCCGGAGGCTCCCCGTGTCTCCGCTCACCATGGCGGCTCTCCGGTGACCCCGACATCGTGCTGGGCACTGCTGCTACGCCGGCAGCAGTCGCTTGACGGGGCGCGGCGTACGGTGGAGCAGTCGTCGGAGGAGTACCAGGGCGACGCCCGCCGTCCGGGAGCGCCGGCTCTGACGGCCTGGACGGGCCTCCGCCGTCACCTGGTCGGCATCAGGAAAAAGACGATCATCGCGATCGCCACGCAGACGAGGAAGCCGACCAGCTCCCACACCCAGTCGTGGTGGCGTTCGCCGCGCCCGGCCTGCCGCTGCTCCCGGCGGGCCCGCCTGTCCGCCCGCCTCGGGCGGCTGACCTGCGCCGTCCCGGCGTCGGCCGCCTCGCCGGTCCCGTCCGGCGTGTCCGTCTCCGGCTCCGCCTCAGACTCCGGCCGTCGTGGGGCGTCGGTCCGGGCGGCATGCTTGGGGCGCCTGGTGTCCTTCCTGGGCTGCTTGGCGTACGGCGCCCACTCGACGTCCGGCCACCCCGGGGACGGCATCCCCCCGGCCTCGGGCCACTCTGGGGACGGCGTCCGCTCGGTCTCCGGCCATTCGAGGGACGGCGTCCGCTCGATGTCCGGCCACTCCGGGGACGGCATCCCTTCGGCCTTCGGCCGTTCCGGGGACGGCATTCCCTCGGCTTCCGACCACCCCGGAGATGACATCCGCTCGGTAGCGGGCCATTCCAGGGACGGCGTCCGCTCGATGTCCGGCCACTCCGGGGACGGCATCCGGCCGGTCGCCGGCCGTTCGGGGTGCGGTTCCCGCCCGGCTCCGGGCCGGTCCGCGGCGAGGGCCGGGCCGACGTCGGCCCGGACGTCCAGCTCGTCCAGCCGCAGCGGCCAGCCGGGCAGGGGCGGTTGCGCGGTGGCGGTCCCATCGTGGGCCGGCGCGGGTGCCGATCCCGCGAGGTGCTCGGGCGCCTCGGCGGGGTCGTCCCGGAAGGCGGCGGGGGCCGCCTCCTCGCGGGGCGCGGCGGCGACCAGCCGGTCGGTGTGGATCAGGGCCGCCCGCGCCTCGGGGGTGAGGGGGCGGAACGCTTTCTCCGACGGGAGGTCGTCGAGCACGTCGGCCGGGAGCGGGGCGGACAGCGGGGACGCGGACGGGGCGGCGGGCAGGGGCGCCGCGCCGCGCGGTCGCGGCCGCTGGAGCCTCGGCCGCCGGGGCCGGGAGACCACGTCGTCCAGGGCCGTCAGGACGGTGTCCCTGAGCTTGGGCATCGGTTCGGTGGTGGCCTCGTGTGCGGAGACCTCGCCGGGGTTCGGGGCGGCGAAGGCGGCGGGAACGCCACGGAAGGAGAAGGGGTCGGGAAAGTCCTCCGAGGGAGCGGGCCTGTCGTCGGCGGCCTCGGGGAGCGGCGGCGGCCAGGCCGGAGCCGTCGGCCACAGCGGCTTGACCCGCAGGGCGGGGGAGGACGGGGCGGGGGCCGTACCGGGCTGGGATCTCAGCGCGGCGGCGCGCAGGGCCGCGGGCGGGACGGCCCAGGGGGCGCGGACGAGCACGTCGCGGACCGGGGCGACGGGAAGGGCGCCGAACACGTCGGCCAGCTGGTCCGGCACCTGGACCGAGGCTAGCGCCAGGTTCAGCGACTGGGCGAAGCGGCGGCAGGCGCTCACGGTCAGCTCGTCGGCGGTGTCGGCCGCCACGTCGAGCACCCAGGACAGCTCGGCGGTGCCCATCTCGCACACGCCGGACAGGTACAGCACCTCGCGCTGGTGCGGGCGCAGGTCGCGCAGCACCCGCTCGACGAAGGCGGCGACCGGGTCGGTGCCGGCGGCCGGTGGGGCGTAGACGACGTCCCGCAGGTAGATCTCACGACGGGCGGCCGCGTAGAGCGCGGCACGCGGGGGCTCCACCTCGGTGACGGAGTCGAGGACGGCCGCCAGCGCGGCGCAGGCGGATCCGGGGTCGCCGAGCTGGTCGTGACAGTATGCGAACAGTCCGGCGGCATGACGGTCGTAGAGCTCGGCGATCAGTTCGCCGCGCGTGCGCTGACCGAGGAGCGGTTGGGGCACGAGACCGGTTCCTCTGGGAGTTCGGGCGAGCGTGGTGAAGAGCGGGGCCGTGGGGCCCGGTGATACGTGTGGCACTGGAGGTGTCAATCTCCACGATATGGGTAATCATGCCGATCTGTTGAGGTTCTCCGCAGGATTAAATGCCCATTCGATAGTTGTTGCGCTTGGCTGAGGTCCTCTGCGGAAGGCAGGAAGACAGATCGGGAATGTCGGCAATAGGGTGGCCCGTGCTGAATCATGGGGCAGTTGTGGCCGGCAGCCGCAGTCCTGCCGGGAAGCAAGAGGTTGCACATGATCGAATTTGCTGGTGTCACCAAGCGTTACGCCGACGGAACCGTCGCCGTCGACAACCTCAGCCTTGAGGTGCCCACGGGTGAGATAACCGTGTTCGTCGGCCCTTCGGGGTGCGGCAAGACGACCTCCCTCCGGATGATCAACAGGATGATCGACGCCACGGAGGGCCGGATCCTCCTCGACGGCGTGGATGTGAAGACCATCGACCCGCCGACGTTGCGCAGAGGTATCGGCTACGTCATTCAGCAGGCCGGGCTCTTTCCGCACCGCAAGATCGTCGACAATGTGGCGACGGTGCCCCACCTGCTCGGCTGGGACAAGAAGAAGGCCCGGGACCGGGCGATGGAGCTGCTGGAACGCGTCGGCCTCGACCTCAAGATGGCCGACCGCTACCCCTTCCAGCTCTCCGGCGGCCAGCAGCAGCGCGTCGGCGTGGCCCGCGCGCTGGCGGCCGACCCGCCGGTGCTGCTGATGGACGAGCCGTTCAGCGCGGTGGACCCGATCGTGCGGACGAGCCTGCAGGAGGAGCTGCTCCGGCTGCAGGCCGAGCTCAACAAGACGATCGTGTTCGTCACCCACGACATCGACGAGGCCATCAAGCTCGGCGACCGGGTGGCCGTGCTGCGGGTCGGCGGGCACCTGGCGCAGCTCGCCGACCCCTCGACGCTGCTGACCCGGCCCGCCGACGACTTCGTCCGCGAGTTCCTCGGCCGGGACCGGGGCATCCGGCGGCTGTCGTTCGTCTCCGACGAGGGGCTGCGGCTACGCACCGACCTGACCGTGCCCGCCTCCGCCGAGGTCTCCTCGGTGCGGGGCACGACCGACCCCTGGCTGGCCGTGGTGGACGACAAGGGCCGGCCGCTGGGCTGGGCCGCCGTGGCGGACCTGCCGGAGTCGGGCACGCTGGCGGACGCGCCGCTCGCGCCGTACGGGACGTTCGTCAAGGGCCGCGACTCGCTGCGCGCCGCGCTGGACGCGGCGCTGCTGTCACCCTCCGGGAGCGCGATCGCGGTGGACGGCGACGACGTGGCCGTGGGCGTCGTCACCCGTGAGGCGCTGGACGAGGCGCTGGGCAAGGTCGCCGGAGGCGTCGGTGCATGAGGAACCCCTGGTCCGCTGGGACTGGATCGGGCGCAACTGGCCCACCATCCAGGGCCTGCTGGAGGACCACGTCGTCATGGCGCTGGTGCCGATCGTCATCGGGCTGCTCGTCGCGCTCCCGCTCGGGCTGGCCGGTGTCCGCTGGCGCTGGCTCTACCAGCCGACCGTCGGCCTGATGAACGTCATCTACTCGCTGCCCTCGCTGGCCGTCTTCATCGTGCTCATCCCGATCACCGGTCTCGCCACCCGGACGACCGTCATGATCCCGCTCACCTTCTACGCCATGGCGGTGCTGATCCCGGCCGTCGTCGACGGGCTCACCTCGGTCCCCGACCACGTGCGCCAGTCCGCGGTGGCCATGGGCTTCACCCCGCTGCGCAGACTGCTCCAGGTGGAGCTGCCGATCGCGGTCCCGGTCGTGCTGGCCGGGCTCCGGGTGGCGGCGGTCTCCAGCATCAGCCTGGTCAGCGTGGGCGCGCTGGTCGGCAGGGGCGGACTGGGCTACCTGTTCATCGACGGCTGGCAGCGGCAGTTCTACACCCCGATCATCGTGGGCATCGTGCTGGTCGTGGCGCTGGCGGCGGTCGCCGACCTGCTCCTCGTGCTGGCGCAGCGGCTGCTCACCCCGTGGTCTCGGGCAAGGGGGTCCGCGTGAACTGGCTGATCGATTTCTTCGGCGACTCCGCCAACTGGTCCGGCCCGGACGGCATCCCCACCCGGCTGCTGGAGCACCTGGAGTTCTCCGGGCTCTCCCTGCTGCTCGCCATGCTGATCGCGCTCCCCCTGGGACTGTGGATCGGCCACACGGGCAAGGGTGCGCTGTTCGCGATCCTGAGCGCCAACGCCGCTCGCGCTTTGCCGACGCTGGGCCTGCTCGTGCTCATCGTGCTGCTGATGGGCGTCGGCACCATCATCCCGGTGCTGATCCCGCTGGTGGCGCTCGCCATCCCGCCCATCCTGGTCAACACCTACGAGGGCATCCGCGGGGTGGACCCCGATCTGCGCGACGCCGCGTACGGCATGGGCCTGCGCGGCGGCCAGGTCCTCGGCCGGGTGCTCGTGCCGGTCGCGCTGCCGCTGATCCTGCTCGGCCTGCGGATCGCCGCGATCCAGGTGGTCTCGACGGCGGCGGTGGCCGCCTATGTTGGGCTGGGTGGGTTCGGACGTTACATCGTCGACGGTCTCGCGACCAAGGACTTCCCGCGGACGATCGGAGGGGCCGTGCTGGTGGCGCTGCTGGCCCTGATCGTCCAGCTGGGTTTCGGGCTGGTGCAGCGTTTCACGGTCTCCGCGGGGGTGAGCCAGCGCCAGTCCATACGCTAATCTCCTCATTACCCCCTGTTTTGGAAGGGAAAGCACGATGAAGCGCCTTTTCGGCTCCGCGGTGATCCTCCTGTCCGCGGCGCTTACTCTTACCGCATGCGGTGGCGGCGGCGACCCGCTCACCAGCGCGTCCGTGAGTCCGGCGGCCTCAGGGTCGGCGGCCCCGGCGGGCAAGGTCGTCGTCGGGTCGGCGAACTTCCCGGAGAACGTCCTGCTCGCCGAGATCTACGCCCAGGCCCTGGAGGCCAAGGGCGTCCAGGTTGAGAAGAAGCTCAACATCGGCAGTCGCGAGGTGCTCTACGACCAGGTCAAGAGCGGCGGCCTGACGGTTCTGCCGGAGTATGCCGGCTCGCTCCTGGCCTTCGTCGACAAGACGACCACGGCGAAGACCAAGGAGGAGATCGTCGCCGGGCTCAAGGAGAAGCTCCCGGCCGAGCTGGAGGTCCTGGAGCCGGCCGCGGCCGAGGACAACAACTCGCTGACCGTCACCAAGGAGACCGCCACCAAGGACGGCCTCACCACGATCGAGGATCTGGTGAAGGTCTCCAAGAACTACGCCGTGGGCGGCCCGCCGGAGTTCCAGTCCCGGCAGGAGAAGAACTTCAAGGACACCTACGGCCTGGAGTTCAAGGAGTGGAAGAAGACCGGTGACGCCACCGCCGACGCCATCAAGGACGGCACCGTCCAGGTCGGCAACGTCTTCACCACCGACCCCAAGATCGTCCTCAACGGCCTGGTGTCGCTCCAGGACACCAAGAACGCCTTCGGTTCCGAGAACATCGTGCCGCTGGCCAACAAGGCCGGTCTGAACGACACCGCGAAGACCACGCTGGACGCGATCTCCGCGAAGCTCGACACCCCCGGCCTCGTCGACATGATGAAGCGCATCTCGGTCGACAAGGACGACGCCGCCGTGGTCGCCAAGGACTGGCTGACCAAGAACGGCCTCGCCTAGCTCCTCCGGTCCCATCGGCTGCGGCCCGCGCACGGACTCCGTGCGCGGGCCGTACCGTGTCCGGGGTGCCTGCGGCGGTTCGGGGTGCGCGAGCGGCCGGGCGGACGGAGACCGACGGGCGCGGGGACGGCCGGCGGGTCGCCGGACCGGAAGGTGCCTCCACTCCGCATACAGGTCATATCCCATCACTTTGCCTATAGGTTAAAGGCGGGTCCAAGGGGTGATTATGGGGAGGACTGTTATGCGTGCGCCTGTCGCACAACTGCTCACTGCCGTCAGGTCGCAGCAGGCCGGAACCGGCACGTCGGCCGGGTGGAAGATCGCACGACTTGCCGGAGTGGGAGTGGCCGCGGGGGTGCTGGCCGGTCTCATCGCGCTGCCGGCCGTGGGCGGAGCGGGAGCGGTGGTGGTCTCCGCGTCGGACGAGCTGAACCTCAGGCCGGTGGACCTCAAGGAGCCTCCGCTGGCCGAGAAGACGACGGTCCTGGACGCCAGGGGTAACCAGATCGCGCAGTTCTGGGACGAGTACCGCGAGGTCGTGCCGCTCGGCGAGGTCTCCGAGGAGATGAAGACGGCGATCGTCGCGATCGAGGACTACCGGTTCTACGAGCACGGTGCCATCGACCTTGAGGGGACCATGCGGGCCCTGGCCAAGAACCTCTCCTCGGGCGGGGTGAGCCAGGGCGGTTCCAGCATCACCCAGCAGTACGTCAAGCAGGTGCTGTTCAACTCGGCTGACACTGACAAGGACAAGGACAAGGCGCTGGAGGCCAGCTACGGGCGCAAGCTCAACGAGCTGCGCTACGCGATGGCGGTCGAAAAGAAGTACTCCAAGGACCAGATCCTGGAGAAATATCTGAACATCGCCTACTTCGGGGCGAAGGCCAACGGGGTCCAGGCGGCGGCCAAACGGTTCTTCGGAGTGCCGGCGTCCAAGCTCACCCTGGCGCAGGCGGCGACCCTGGCGGCGGCCGTGCAGGCTCCCAACAGCACCGATCCCGACCTGGGCAAAAAGCAGCGTGAGCGACTGCTGGACCGGCGCAACGTCGTGCTCGACCGGATGGCGGAGCTCAAAAAGATCACCCCGGAGGAGGCCGCGAAGGCCAAGAAGGCGAAGCTCGGTTACAAGGGCACGCCGCTGCCGGGCGGGTGCGAGTCCAGCCCGTACCCCTACTTCTGCTTCTACGTGCGCAACGAGATCTCCGGCAACCCGGCGTTCGGCAAGACCGAGACGGCCCGCCTCCGGTTCCTCAACCGCGGCGGGCTGACGATCAAAACGACGCTGGACCCGAAGATGCAGGCCGCGGCGGACAGCGCGATCAAAAAGCGGGTGTACGCCTCCGACAACGCGATGGCCTCCGAGGCGCTTGTGCAGCCCGGCACCGGCGCGATCAAGGCGATGGCGGCCAGCCGGAAGTACGGCGGGAGCAAGGCCAAAAACGAGATGTCCTACAACGTGGTGGCCGACGCGGCGCACGGCGGCGGCACGGGGTTCCAGGCGGGCTCGACGTTCAAGACCTTCACCCTGATCACCGCGTTGAAGAAGGGCATGAAGATCAGCGACGGCATCACCACCGGTGCCGGCTACACCGCCCCGGGCTACGCGGCGTTCAAGAACTGCAAGGGTGAGAACATCGGCGACCCGACCCACACCGTCACCAACGACGAGGGCTCGCCCGGGTTCAAGACGCTGCAGACCGGCACCTGGGGCTCGGTCAACACCTTCTTCGTCTCCCTGGAGCAGCGGGTGGGGCTGTGCGAGACGGTGCAGACCGCCAAGTCGCTGGGCATCAAGCGGGCCGACGGGCAGGCGCTGCAGGAGTATGAGACCTTCACCCTCGGCATCAACGAGATGGACCCGGTGACGGTGGCCAACGCGTACGCCGCGATCGGCGCGCGCGGCAAGTACTGCGCGCCGATGGCCATCACCCAGATCACCGACCGCAACGGCAAGGTGACCCGTTACGCGCCGCAGTGCCGGCAGGCGCTGGACCCCGCGGTCGCCGACGCCACAGCGGACATCCTGTCCGGCGTGTTCACCAAGGGCACCATGCGCGGGGTGGGCGGCATCGGCCGTGACGCGGCGGGCAAGACCGGCACCACGGACGCATACTCCACCGCGTGGTTCGCCGGGTTCACCCCGGACCTGGCCGGCGCGGTGAGCATCGGCGACCCCCGCGGCTCGACGAAATACAAGCTCACCGGGGTCACCATCGGCGGCACGTACTACGGCATCGTCGCCGGCGCCAGCCTTCCCGGCCCGATCTGGAAGGACACCATGATGGCGGCGCTGAAGGGCGTCAAGGCCACCTCCTTCCACCCGATCGACTCCGCCCGCTTCGGCGGCTGCGGCCAGTCGTGCTCCCCCAAGCGCGTGGAACCCGAAAGCCGGGTGGTCCAGAACGGCCCCCAGGACGTCGGGCGCAACGTGAACGACTGGAACCGGGGCCCCGGCCGGGGTCACGGCAACGGCCGGAAGCGGGGCTGACGGAACCGGGGACAGCCGGAACCGGGGTTGACGGGGAGGGCACGAACCGGGGGTGACGGCCGGGCGGGTCGCCCTCGGTGTCGGCCGCCCCCGGGAGCCGGGAGGCTCCCGGTTTCCGGGAGGATGGCGGTCCGACTCCTCCCCGGACCGATATCCGGGGTCTGCACGCTGGAGGATTGAGATGAACGCGTTCGTCGAGGCCATGGCGCAGGTGCCGACCGCGGTGACGGTCATCACCGTGAAGGACGAGCGCGAAGACGTGGGGACGACGGTCGGCACCCTCCTCTCCGTCTCGCTCGATCCCCAGTTGGTGATGGTGAGCATGGAGAACACCGGCTACCTCAACGAGCTGCTGCTGCGCCGCGACCGCTGGGCCGCCAGCGTGCTGTCCGCCGGGCAGAAGGCGATCGCCAGCCGGTTCGCCACCGCCGGCCGGCCCGGTGCCCGGCTGCTGCTCGCGGGCACCCCGCACCACCGGGGGGAACTGAGCGAGGCGCTCGTCGTGGACGGCGGCGTGACCGCCCTGGAGGCCGAGACGACCCAGGTCGTCCCGGCCGGTGACCACACCCTCTACATCGCCCGGGTGCTGGACGTGAGCTACGTCAACCCGGGCGTCCTCCCGCTCGTACGGCTCCGCGGCCGGTACCGCCCGGTCGGCTGACCCGGCGGTACCGGCCGGCAGCGCCGGTGCCACGGCGGAACGCCGCCCGGCCCGGCGTCAGAGAGGCTTGAGCGCCCAGAATCGATTGACCCCCGATTGCGCACTTCGCCGCCCGGGTGGGCAGCGCGGATCAACCTATATGGGGCTATCGGCGTCGATCAATTGGTCCTAGCGAATCGTCCAGGAGCCGGGGAGCATGAGCGGGCCGTAGGACGGCAGACCGAGCTCGGTGGCCAGGTGGGCGAGCGGACCCCAGGCCTCCAGACGGACCCTGGCCAGGGCGGCGGTCCTGTCCTCGCTGGACTCCGCCGGGCGCAGCCGCTCCAGCGGGTTGAGCTTGGGGTAGACGCGCACCGGGGAGTCGGCGGCGAGGCCGGCCTTCCGCCGGGCCAGGGCGAGGGCGTCCTCCAGGCCGCCGAGCTCGTCGACGAGCCCGCCCGCCTGGGCGTCGGCGCCGGTCCAGACCCGGCCCTTGGCCAGCTCGTGGGCGCGTTCCCGGGTCAGGCCGCGGCCCTCGGCCACCTTGTTCACGAAGTCGTCGTAGACGCGGTCGAGCCAGGCGTTGATCCGTGCCCACTGCGCCTCGGAGAAGCCGTTCGTGGGGGAGAACATCGCGGAGTTGGCGCCCTCACCGACCGTCTCGGAGGTCACGCCGAGCTTCTCCAGCAGCCCGCCGATGACCGCCTTGCCGCCGAACACCCCGATGGAACCGGTGAGCGTGCCCGGTTGGGCCACGATCGCGTCCGCCGCCATCGACACCATGTAGCCGCCGGAGGCGGCCAGGTCGCCCATCGAGACCACGATCGGCTTGCCCGCCCGGCGGGTGAGCACGACCTCGCGCCAGATGGCGTCGGAGGCCACGTAGGAACCGCCGGGACTGTCCACCCGGAAGACGACGGCCTTCACGTGCTCGTCGCGGCGGGCGGCGCGCAGCGCGGCGCAGACGGTGTCGGAGCCCATCGAGCTGCCACCGCCCAGCGGGCTGCGCCCGCTCCGGCCGAGCCGGATCGAGCCGTGGCCGTGGACCAGCGCGACGGTCTGCTCGCCGGGGCGCGGGAGCTTCTTGGCGATCGGGCCCTTGCCGTAACGGCCCACGTAGAGCAGCAGCGAGTCGTCGCCGACCGCCTGCTTGACCTCGTCGTAGACCTCGTCCCGGTAGGCCAGCCGGTCCACCAGCCCCGCCTCGACGGCCTCGGCGCCGATGAACGGGCCCTGGTCGACGAGCTCGCGGACCCGGGCCGGCTCCAGCCCGCGTCCCTCGGCGACACCCGCCACGACCTGCTCGGTGACCGACTCGGTGATCCGGCCCATCGACTCGCGGTGGGCGTCGGTCATGTGGTCCTGGGTGAAGGTGTTGGCCGCGGTCTTGTACTCGTGCCGCTGGCCCATCTGGGGCTCGACGCCGAGCTTGCCGAGCGCGCCGCGCAGGAAGCGCTGCTCCATCGCCACGCCGGTCAGCCCGACGTCGCCGGACGGCTGGAGGTAGACGCGTTCGAACGCGCTGCCCAGGTAGTAGGGGATGGTCCCGGTGGCGAACTCGCCGAACGTCTCGGCGAAGACGACCGTGAGCTTGCCGGCGGCCCTGAGGCTGACCACGGCCTGGCGCAGCTCCTGCACCATCGCCAGTCCCAGCGGCCGGGTGCCGATCTTGACGATCAGCGCCTTGACCCGGGGGTCGGTACGGGCGCGCTTCAGCGCCGACAGCACGTCGGTCAGGCTCGTCCTGCGCATGGCCAGCAGCGCGCTGAGCGGATCGGCCGGAGGACCCTCGGTCAGGCCCTCGGTGAGGTCGAGTTCAAGAACCAGTGGAGCGGTGCGCCGCTGCCGGAACCGGTCGACGCCGTCGATGATCACCTTGGTCGCATCCATGGATATCACCCTAAGCGACCCATCCCATGCTTACGCGATACGTCGCGAGTTCACATGTTTTTTCAGCATGGTGAGGTATTTAGAGGAGTAAGTGCTCTTCAGCCGTTGCTGCTCCGCCGCGGTGAGAGCCTGCCTGACCGTGGTCGACTCGTTGATCTTCGCCGTGAAGTTGACCCCGCCGTGCGCCCAGTTCAGCCACGCGGCCAGCAGTTCGCTCTCCAGCTTGATCTTCCCGGTGAGCTTGGTCTTCGCGGCGGGCCGCAGCACCCGGTAGGCCGTACCCGGCGTGGCGGCGCGGGTCAGCTCGGGGAAGACCTTGCTGGCCTTCGCGACCAGCCGCAGATAACAGCCGAGCGTCCCGTCCGTCAGTTCCCCCTTGCCCCGGGTCATCTCCGTGGCCCACCGGGCCGCGGTCAGGGTCTTCTTCGCCGTGCCCCGGGTGCAGACGGCCGGCGCGGCGGCGGTTGCGGCGGGGGTGGCGGTCACGGTCACGGTGACCGTCACCGTGGGCAGCGGGATCGGGGCGGGGTCGGCCGGCGCCGGGGTGTCCGCCGGATCGGGCTCCGGCGACGGGCCGGAGCTCGGGTCCGGGTCCGGAGCCGGGTCGTCCAAGCCGGGCTGCTGGGTGGCGGGTGGCGAGGGGGCACGGCCGGTGAGCGCGCCGTACAGGTCGAGGCGGGGGGTGGTCACCCCGTCGTAGACGACGGGACGGCCCGCCGCGGTGAGCTTGCCGACGAGTGCGTCCGGGGCGTCGCCCGGGGACTTCTGGGCCAGCGCCGCCAGCGCGCCCGTGACGTGCGGGGTCGACATCGAGGTCCCGCTGTAGACCGCCGTCGCTCCGCCCGGTACCGAGGAGTCGATCTCGACGCCCGGGGCGAAGAGGTCGAGCACGGACCCGCGATTGGACCACTCGGGGATGCGGTCGCCGTCGTCGGTCGCCCCCACGGTCACCGCGCTGGAGACGCATCCCGGAGCGCCGGCCCCGGCGAACCCCTCGTTCCCGGCGGCGGCGACGGTCACCACGCCCTTGGCGCGGAGGGCTTCGATCTTCTCCTTCATCGGCCCGACCTCGGCCTCGCCGTCGCACGCCCCGTCGTAGAGGCCGCCGCCGAGGCTCATGTTCACCGCGACCAGGCCGGGGTGGGTGTCCTTCAGCCTGGCGACGTGGTCGAGGGCGAGCAGGATCGTGGACTCGTAGGCGCTCAGGCAGGCTCCCCCCTCGTCGCAGTCGTCGATGCGGCTGAACACCTGGACGGCCGCGATCTCCGCGCCGGGCGCGACGGCGTGCGCGATGCCCGCCACATGGGTGCCGTGGTCGCACAGGTTGACGGAGCCGTTCACGCACGCGGGGGTCTCCGCGTCGGCGGAGCCCGGGCCGGTCTGCGTCTCTCCGCCGCCGGGGCACAGCGATTTCGCACCGTCGTCCGTCGCGGAGAAACAGGCCTCCTCGACGACCTTGCCGTTCAGCGCGGGGTGGTCCCGGTCGATCCCGGTGTCGATGACCGCGATCATCTTGCCCTCGCCGGTGGTCCCCTCCGCCTGGGCCCGGTCGGCACCGATCAGGGTCAGGCCCGAGGCCAGCGAGACGGGGGAGTAGGTGCGGTCCCGGCGGACCGAGACGACCCGGGGGTCGGCGGCCAGCGCGGCCAGGGACTCGCCCGTGCCGTCGACCACGATGAACGAGGTGTCCGGCGGCTGGAGGACGACCTCGGCACCGGGCAGTTCCCGCGCCTCGCCCGCGACCGGTACGGCCTCCGCGGGGGTGGTCACCTCGACGATGACCCGGGCGCCGTCCCCGTCGGCGGCGAGCCCGGGTTCCAACTTGGGTGCCGGTGCCGGTGGCTCGGTGGGCGGCGGCGTCGTCACGGGTGCCGGTGGCTCGGTGGGGGCCGGCGTCGTCACGGAGGCTGGAGGGTCCTGGGCGACGGCCGGAGGAGGCGCGGACGGGGTGTCGGCGGACGCGGGAACACCGGGGGCGATCGTGCACACGATCGCCAGGGCCACGAGGGCTCGAAGTCGCACACGTCCTCCGGGGGATCAAACGGGCGATTCGGAGTCTAAGCAGCCTTTTGTCGCGAGTGAATAGCTTGATCCGGATTATCAGGATCTTTTCACAAACGGCTCGGCCCCCCGCGGCGTGACGCACACGGAGGGCCGAGTGATCGAAATATTAGTTGAGGCCGTTTGCGATCGCACTGATGAGTTCACCGTTGGCGGTGTCGCCGCTGGTCTCCCAGAAGAACGCGCCGCCCAGCCCCTGGTTCTTGGCGTAGGTCATCTTGCCGGCGATGGTGGCGGGGGTGTCGTAGCTCCACCACTGGCCGTTGCAGAAGCCGTAGGCGGTGCCGCCGACGGTGCCGGTGGCCGGGCACTTGGTCTTGAGGACCTTGTAGTCCTCGATGCCGGCCTCGTAGGTGCCCGGGGCCGCGCCGGTGGCGGTGCCGCCCGGAGCCGCCTGCGTCACGCCGGCCCAGCCTCGGCCGTAGAAGCCGATGCCGAGGAGCAGCTTGCTCGCGGGGATGCCCTTGGACTTCAGCTTCTGGATCGCGGCGTCGGAGTTGAAGCCGGCCTTGGGGATGCCGGTGTAGGAGGTGAGGGGGGAGTGCGGAGCGGTCGGGCCGGTGGCGTCCCAGGCGCCGAAGAAGTCGTAGGTCATCGGCATGAACCAGTTGAGGTTCGAGGCCGCGCCGGCGTAGTCGGCGACATCGATCTTGCCGCCGCTGGAGCCGTCGGCGGTGATCGCCGCGGTGACCAGGGCGTTGGCGCCGAACTTGGCACGCAGCGCCGAGATCACGTTCTTGAACGCGTTCGGGCCGCTGCTGTCACAGGTGAGACCGCAGGCGTTGGGGTACTCCCAGTCGACGTCGATGCCGTCGAAGACGTCGGCCCAGCGCGGGTCCTCCACCAGGTTGTAGCAGGAGTCGGCGAACGCGGCGGGGTTGGCCGCGGCCTGGGTGAAGCCGCCCGACCAGGTCCAGCCGCCGAAGGACCAGATCACCTTGAGGTTCGGGTAGGCCTTCTTCAGCTTGCGGAGCTGGTTGAAGTTGCCGCGCAGCGGCTGGTCCCAGGTGTCGGCCACGCCGTCGACGCTCTGGTCGGCGGTGTAGGCCTTCTCGTAGTCGGCGTAGGAGTCGCCGATCGCGCACCGGCCGCCCGCGGTGTTGCCGAAGGCGTACAGGATGTGCGTCAGCTTCGCCGCCGAACCGCTCGTGACCAGGTTCTTCACGTGGTAGTTGCGGCCGTAGACGCCCCACTCGGTGAAGTAGCCGACGACCTTCTTACCCGAGGGGCCGCCGGTCGGGGTGACGGTCGGCGTCGGGGTGGGGGTCGGAGTGACCGTGGGGGTGACGGTCGGGGTCGGGGTGGGCGTCGGTGTGGGGTTTCCGCCGCCGGTGCAGGCGGCGCCGTTGAGCGTGCAGTTCAGCACCCCGGTCAGCCCGCCGGGCGCGCCGTTGAAGCCGAAGCTGACGGAGGCTCCCGCCGCCACCGCTCCGTTCCAGGACTTGTTGACGAAGGTGTAGTGGCTGCCGCTCCTGGTGAGGTCGGCGTCCCACGCGGAGGGGATCGAGATGCCGGCGGGGAGATCGAACTCGACCTTCCAGCTCGTCAGGGCGCTGGTCCCCGCTTTCACGGTGACCTTCCCCTCGAAGCCGGAGCCCCAGTCGGTGACGGTGGCGTAGGCGGCGGTGGCCGGAGTGGCGGCTGTGGCACTGCTCATTCCCAAAGGGATGAGCAGCGCTGCGGCTGCGATCAGGGAGCCGATGGTGATTCGTCGCAAGGGTCGCTCCAGGTCAGAGAGTGCCGAGCCCCCGTATTCATAGGAAAGTTTCCTATTAATTTCTAAAGAGTAGATTCTCGTTTCCGGGCGGTCAATGGTCTTCCGAGCGCCGCCGGCCGGCCGTACGCCCGCCGTACCTTCGCCGGATGCGAAACGGGCCGGTCACGCGGTGCGTGACCGGCCCGCAGCCCTGCGGAACCGAGTGGAAAAACTTACTCCGCCCGGTTGACGGGCGACAGGGACGGCACGGCCGCGGCGGGCTCCTCCGCGACCGTCCGGGGCTCCTCCGCGGCAGTACCGGGCACCGTGCCGTCCACGGCCTCCCCGTTGGCGGCGTCCTCCAGGATCTGCTCCGCCTCCGCCTCGACGGCCGCGACCTCCGTGACGGGCACCTCCACGACGTTGTCGCCGGCATGCCTGAGCCAGACGGCGCCCAGCGGCGGGACACGCAGGCGAGCGGAGTACGGCAGGCCGTGGTGGGGCTCCTCCACCGCCGTCACGAGGCCGAGGTTGCCCACGCCGCTGCCCGCGTAGTCGTAGGCGTCGGTGTTGATCGCCTCGTCCCATGAGCCGCCGAAGGGCAGGCCGAGGTGGTAGTCCTCGTGCGGCGAACCGGAGAAGTTGACCACGCAGGCCACTGCCGAGCCGTCCGGGGCCCGCCGGATGAAGGAGAACACGTTGCCCGCCGCGTCGTCGGCGTCGATCCAGCGGAAACCGTCGGGAGAGGCGTCGAGACTCCACAGGGCCGGAGTCTCGCGGTAGACCCGGTTGAGGTCGCGGACCAGCCGCTGGACCCCCTTGTGCCCGTCGAAGTCGAGCACCCACCAGTCGAGCCCGCGCTCCTCCGACCACTCCGAACCCTGGCCGAACTCCCCGCCCATGAACAGCAGCTGCTTGCCGGGGTGGGCCCACATGAAGGCGAACAGCGCGCGCAGGTTCGCGAACCGCTGCCACTCGTCGCCCGGCATCTTGCCGAGCAGCGACCCCTTGCCGTGCACCACCTCGTCGTGCGACAGCGGCAGCACGAAGTTCTCCGAGTAGGCGTACATCAGGGAGAACGTCATCTGATGGTGGTGGTACTGCCGGAAGACCGGCTCGTGCTTGAGGTAGGCCAGGGTGTCGTGCATCCAGCCCATGTTCCACTTGAAACCGAAGCCCAGCCCGCCCAGGTGCACCGGCCGGGAGACCCCCGGCCAGGCGGTCGACTCCTCGGCGATCGTGACGATCCCCGGCTGGTCCCGGTAGGCGACCGCGTTCATCTCCTTCAGGAACGCCACCGCGTCGAGGTTCTCCCGCCCGCCGTACTCGTTGGGCGTCCACTCGCCCTCACGCCGCGAGTAGTCGAGATAGAGCATCGAGGCGACCGCGTCCACCCGCAGCCCGTCGATGTGGAACTCACGCAGCCAGTACGTCGCGTTGGCGACCAGGAAGTTGCGCACCTCCCGGCGGCCGAAGTCGAAGATGTAGGTGCCCCATTCGGGATGCTCGCCCCGCGCCGGGTCGGCGTGTTCGTACAGCGGCGTCCCGTCGAACCTGGCCAGCGCCCAGTCGTCCATCGGGAAGTGCGCGGGCACCCAGTCGACCACCACGCCGATGCCCGCCCCGTGCAGCCGGTCCACCAGGTGACGGAACTCGTCCGGGCTGCCGAACCGGGCCGTCGGCGCGTAGTAGGACGTCACCTGGTAGCCCCAGGAGCCGCCGAACGGGTGCTCGGCCACCGGCATGAGCTCCACGTGCGTGAACCCCATGTCCACCACGTAGTCGACCAGCTGGTCCGCCAGCTCCAGGTAGGACAGGCCCGGCCGCCACGAGCCCAGATGCACCTCGTAGGTGCTCATCGGCCGGCCCAGCGCGTTGTGGTCCGTGCGCTCCCGCAGCCACGCGTCGTCCTGCCAGTCGTAGGAGGAGCGCTCGATCACCGACGCGGTCGCGGGCGGGACCTCGGTCCGCCGGGCCATGGGATCGGCCTTCGCCCGCCAGACCCCGTCCGCGCCGAGAACCTGGAACTTGTAACGGTCGCCCGCGCCCAGGGCGGGGATGAAGAGCTCCCAGACGCCGGAGCTGCCGAGCGAGCGCATGGGGTACGCGGTGCCGTCCCAGTGGTTGAAGTCGCCGATCACCCGGACGCCGCGCGCGTTGGGCGCCCACACGGCGAAGGCCGTGCCGTCCACGTCCTCGTGCCGCATCACCCGCGCGCCGAGCACCTCCCACAGCCGTTCGTGGCGCCCCTCGCCGATCAGGTGCAGATCCACCTCACCCAGCGTGGGCCAGTGCCGGTAGGGGTCCCCCGTCTCGTACGGCTCCGCCCCGGGGTAGGTCACCCGCAGGCGGTAGTCGGGGATCTTGTCCAGGTCGGGGATCGTCACCGCGAACACCCCGTGGGCGACATGTTTCATGTCGTATTCCCGGCCGTCCGCGAGGACCTGGACCTTCTTGGCCAGGGGCCGGAGCGCCCTGACTGTCACGCCGCCCCGCCCGGAATGTGCTCCCAGGATCGAGTGCGGGTCGTGGTGTGCCCCACCCGCGAGGCGCTCCAGGTCCAAGTGCGCGTTCATGGATTACTCCCGTTGATCGGTATCCCCTAACCCTGCCCTATCCGGGCGCTCCATCCCATGCCCCTGTCCACTATCACCATGCGTGTCGTGAAAAGTGCAGAGAAGCGAGCGGCGAAATCGTGATTGTCAGCCCTTGCCGCTTACGGAAATACTGTCGCCGATCCATTGATCACATAGAGGACGGCGATGCATTCCTTCCCCCCACCACCCCGTACCCTGCGGCCCGTGCGCGGGTTCGCCACCGCGGCGGTGGTGACCCTGGGGGTCGCCGCCCTCGCCGACACCGTCTGGACGCTCGGTGGACCAGGCCTCGAGGTGCTGCTGCTCAGGGCGTCCGAGGACGGCTTCCTGACCGGCTGGGATGATCTGCCGGTGGTCGTGCTGCTCCTCCTGCGGCCCTTCGCCTACCTCGTCGGCGGGACCGCCTTCCTTGCCTGGCTCTTCCGGGCACGGGCGAACGCCGAGACGCTGAGCCAGGCCCGGCACCGCTGGTTCCGGGTCCTCATCGTGCTGGGCTGGTTCCTCCCGGTCGTCAACTGGTGGATCCCCAAGCAGATCGTGGACGACGTCTGGGTGTCGTCCAGGCCCGGCGGCGTGCGCGGCGAGCACATCGGCGGGGAGACGCACTCCTGGCTGGTCTGGGCCTGGTGGGTGTCCTGGCTGCTGGGGATCTGGGTGCTGCCGCCGCTCTCCGGGGCGCTCATGGCGATGAGAGGGCGGGCCCTCTCTCGCGGCACACTCGGGTTCGAGCTCTGCGTCCTCGCCCCCACACTGCTCGCGGCGGTCCTCGCGATCCTGGTGGTGCTGCGGATCACCGGGTATCAGGAGGGCCGTCGCGCGTGGGTCGACGCGGGTCCTCCGCTGTGACGTCACGGAAGTGATCCCGTGACGTCGCGGAAGCCCTGCCCGTGAGTCAGTACGGGTTCTTCGCCGTGACGTCGCGGGGGGTGATCCGGAAGCCCTGCCAGTGGGTCGGCATGGGGTCGGCGTCCTCGTCGCGGGCGACGTGGTGGAAGCCGACGTTGACCCAGAGCACGGGATCGGCGAGCCGCTCGCCGTTGACGTAGCGGTCGACGGACGTGGCGCAGCCGGGTGCCGGGTTGACGGTGGCCAGGCGCTCACACGAGCGGTACTGGGTGACGTAGACGTCGGCGCGGGTGAAGGTCTCGCCGGCCGGGCCGCGATACTCCGCGCTGTCGGAGTTGTTGATCTCCCAGGAGACGGGGTGCCCGTCGGCGTTGCGCACCCCTCTGTCCAGCACCCGCCACCACCGCATCCGGCTGTTGACGGCCTTGGTCTCGGTGGTGAAGGCCGTCCGCTTCAGGCTCCGCTTGGCCGTACCGGACCCGGTGAAGTCGTACTGCTCGACGACGTCGCCCGCCTCGCCCTGGATGTCGAAGTCGAGGCGCCAGAAGATGTTGTGGCTGTGGCTCTCCTCGAAGGCCGTGCTGCCCACGCCGATCGGCCAGCCGTGCTCGGGCGCGGTGGTGGTCCCCGCCAGCGAGCCGGTCGCGCCCGCGCGGGGGGTGATCGCCCCGTCGTCGGAGAAGGCCCACTCGGCCAGGTAGGTGTACCAGCCCACCTGGAAGGCGGCGAACACCACCAGGTCACGGCCCTGCGCCGAGCTGTTCGGCCCGTCGAAGCCGGACTTGAGATAGGCGTGGCCGCGCGCCCGGGTCGTCACGCAGACGTACTGCCCCCGGCGCTCGCCCCCGGGGCAGTCGGCGGCCTGCAACGGGACGGCGGCCTGGCCGAGGGCGCCGATGTCGTGGTAGCGGGGATTGCCGCTGTCGTAGGGCACGTGGATCTGGGCCAGTGCGGTGCTGCGCAGCACGCTGACCGGGCGGCTGCCCTTGGGCGTGTAGACGACCTTGGTGAGCGTCAGCCCCTCGACGGTGCGCATCTCCCAGCAGAGCTGCCAGCGTGCGCCGTTCGGCAGGGTCTTGTCGACCCGGTACGGCGCGCTGCACGGAGCCTGCGGTGCCCGTACGGCCGGCGCCCGTCCGGCTTGCGTCGGCCCGGCGGGCGTCGGTGCGGCGGGTACGGGCGGGACGGGCAGAGGACGCGCGGCGGGCACCGGGGCGATGGCCTGTCCTGAGACCGGGGCGAGGGCCTGTCCTGAGGCTGCGGCCGAGGGACGCGCGGCAGGAGTGGCGTGCGCGGTGGCGGGGGCGCCGACGAGCGGGAAAAGAGAAAGGGAGAGCAGGGAGAGAGCCAGGCGCGGGAACACGGTCACCACTCCAGGGTGTAGATCTTCTTGGCGGACAGGTCGACGGCGATCCGGCTGGTGTCCAGCCAGGTGGCACCGGGGAGGCGGACGAACAGCCGCACGCACCGGTGGGTCCGGCACGCCGCACCCCCGCCCTCCTGACCGGGGACGAAGATCAGCCCCCGCAGTCCCAGGTCGGCGGCGGACCGCAACCGCCCGCCGCCGGAGGCCCTGGTGTAGGACTCGCGCACGCCCCTGCCGTACAACGGGTCGGCCAGCAGCAGCTCGGCGGCCCTGACCTCCTCCGCGGGGGAGGGCGGCGGCTGCACCCCCCGCGTCGCGGTCTCCTCCACGACCTTGCCCTGGGCGAGGTCCACGGTCCGCACGATCAGCTTGTCGCCGGCGTAGTCGTACAGGTAGGCGTCGGCCCGCCGCCGCTGCTCGGCGTCCTTGTCGTCGTCACGCTCGACGTAGAGCAGGTCGACCTGCCCGGTGGTCATGTGCGCCCGCAGAGTGGCCGACGCGATGGTGGTCGCCCGCGCGACCTCCGCGCCGGTCAGCGGATCCCCGGGGGCGGGTGCTCTCGGGGCGACCCCGGCCGCCTGCGACCCCTGTCCGGCGGACAGCAGGAACGCCGCCCCGGCGGCGACGGCCACCCCCGCCCCTGCGAGCGCCATCATGATCTGCCGTCGCCCCACGAGCACCTCTTTACCGATTGTTGACCTATGATCGCGCATTGTAGTCGCGCCGTAACGATTGGTCATCCCGAACGGGTAATCGGTGGGATTCCACTGCGGCGGTGGAGGCGGCTGTGCGGTGGGCCGGTGGCGGCGGTGACCGTGCGACGAGCCGGCTGCGGTCGAACGGCGAATCGGCGGCGGTCGAACGGCGAGCCGGTGATGGCTGAACGGCAGCCGGCGGCTCGCTCCGACTGAAGAAAAATCATGCCGATCTCATCTGAAATGCCAGAACCGCCTCCTCTTTCACGAAGATTCGTCACACTCTGCATGTCGTCATGTACGGAGCGATTTCACCCATCCGCTCCGGCCCTGTGCCGGACCGGGACCGGCGAGCTCCGCGCACGGCGGCCACCGGGCTGTTTCCGCCGAACCAAGGAGAAGACGTGTCCTCGACGACAAGCACCGCGCCAGGCCGTACCCGCCGGATATCCATGGTGTCGGGCGTCCTGCTGGCGCTCCTGGCCGCCGTCGGCCTGGCGGGCCCGCAGCCCGCCGCCGCCGACGACACCACGATCACCATCGGGCAGCCCGGACACATCACGCTCACCGCGCCCAAGACCGTCGCCCCCGGCGACGAGGCCCTGCTGGACCTCAACTACACCAACACCTCGGGCCGGGCGATCGGGGCGGCTTCGCTGACGATCACCTTCGCGCCGGAGGCCGACAGCAGCCTCGACGCGGGCAGCCTCTCCTGGTGGTCGCCCGACCCGGAGGGCCACACGCAGACCGTCACCGGCGACGGCGTGACTCGCACCGTCACCGTCGGCTGGAGCTCCTTCGACCCGGGCGACACGAACCGCACCGTCGTCTATCTCCCCTTCAAGAACACCGCGTCCGGTTCCGTCCCGCTGCACGCCACCCTGACCGAGAACTTCGACGACGGGCCCGTCCCCACCGACCTCGGCGACCTGACGATCAACACCATCCCGCCCGCGGCCGACCTCGCCGTCTCGCTGAACGCCTCGCCCAAGAACCTGGGCGTCCTCTACGCCACCTTCACCGCGACCGTCAAGAACCAGGGCCCCGCCGCCGCGACCGCGGCACGCCTGCGCTTCACCTACCCGAAGGGCTTCGCCCAGCCGAGCGCTCCGGGCTGCACCGTCAACACCTCGGCCCGCACCGCCACCTGTGACCTCGGCGCCCTCCCCGCGGGCGGCTCGGTGACCAGGACGCTGGGCCTGCACACCCAACTCCTCACCATCAGCAACCACCTCACCGTCACGGCCGCCCGCCTCGACAGCACCCCGGCCGATCCCCAGCCTGCCAACGACACCGCCTCCGCCACCTGCTCCGCCATCACGGGCCTACTCGTCCGCTGCTGACCCGCCGCCGCCGTGGCCCCGGCGCATCCGCCGCACCCGGGGCCACGGCGGCATTGATCGGAACGCACCTGACGACCGTGTTCCGGAGATCGGTGTGTGACACGGGTCGCTTCCGCCAACCGATTCCTTTTCCCGACCCTGGCTGTCATATCGGCAACAACGCAGCAATGCGGCGTCGATGACGGAACGCGAGAAAGGGAACACCATGCCGGAAACCACCGAGGACATGCAGGTCGCGCAGCCGGACGAGCAGGTCAAGGCGCTGGAACGGTTGATCGGCTCCTGGCGTGTGAGCGGCGGCGCGGAGGGCACGGTCACCTTCCGCCGACTGGAGGGAGGATTCTTCCTGATCCAGGACATTGAGCTGGAACAGTACGGCCGGCGCATCACCGGCTTCGAAGTGATCGGCCGGGAGAAGCCCTTCGGCGCGGACAGGGCCGGCGAGGACATCAAGTCCCGCTTCTACGACAGCCAGGGCAACACCTTCGACTACGTCTACGAACTCGACGGCGACACCCTGACCATCTGGGGTGGCGAGAAGGGTTCTCCGGCGTACTACCGGGGCACCTTCAGCGCCGACGGCGGCACCGTCTCCGGCGCCTGGGTCTATCCGGGCGGCGGAGGCTACGACTCCGCCATGACCAGGATCAACTGAGCCGCGCGGCCCGCCGGTGAGGCGGGCGGGGTGTCTCCATGCGGGCAGCCCGTCCGCCCACCGTCCCGCCGGAGGAAAGTCCCCGTCCCCGGCCCGCCAGGGGTTGTCACGGGTCACACCCGGCGCCGGCCGGGCCGTTTGCATGCTACGGGTGCCGCGACGCCGGCCCCGGGAAATCAACTTCACATGGGCGGTATCGCGCTCATGGCCGCGAAAGATCTGAGACGGCGGCCTCGGAAATTCGGCCAGCGAAGTTCTGGATTGTCGGCGTCCGGCATCGTGGTGATCTCAATTCGGTCCCCTCTGCCGGCTCTTGACGTCTTCATCGAGCTCATTTGCTCTACCTTTCATCCTAGAAGTTTGAAATGGCATTTCCTTTATGGCATCACGCTCATTCGCCGCTCTGATCGCTGCCGTGTTGTTATCGTCAACGTGCCCCTCCACCTTTGACGTTATTTTTGCACTCCCATTTTTGCCTACCAGGGGATCGCTATTCAGCAATTCTTTGGAAGGGGTGTTCGACGCACCATCTCCGCCCCTGTTTTTACCCCACTTCATTTGCAGGGTGTGGCCGCGGTTCGGCTGGATGTTTCCGCCGAATCTGACAGGACCGGTGCGGGAGATGGTGGGGCCGGTGGCCGGGAGCGGGCCCCCACCGGAGGGGAACCGCAGCCGTTCCAGGACGTTCTGGAGCGGCTTGGTCACCAGCCGCCGGAAGATGCCGGCGATGGTGGTGTTGGCGCCGTGACTGGCTTCGTTCAGGACCAGTCCCGCTCTCTGGCGGCCTTGAAGGATTACGGCGGTCGCCTGTGCGGGGCCGAGAGGGCCTCCGGACAGGGATTTCACATAGGCGGACACGGCGGTGGAGACGGCTATGGCGATGACCGCGGTCTGGGCGCTGGTCACCACTTTGGCCGCGCCGTTGAGCACTGCGGGGATGTGCTGGGTGGCGGCACTGGTCTGGGCCAGGAGCTCTCGGGTGTGGGCGGAATGACGGCCCAGGGCGTCGGCGGCGTCACCGGTGTAGGCCGGTCCGCTCTGCCCGGCCGATCCGATGGTGCGGTCGATCGTGGCCAGGGTGTGGGTGGCGGCCTGGTCGGTGCCGGCCTGCCGGCCGGCGTGCTCGGCGCCGCCACGCTGCATGCCGTCCGTGTCGATGCGGGGGACGCTTACCCCCATGGCGTTGAGTATCGGCTGCAGTCCGTGCGGCTCGGTGATCGTCATGGCCGCTCCTCCAGTCGCCGGGCGGCCTGCCAGTTGGCGGTCTCGGCGTCCCGGGAGCGGCCGACGGCGGTGTTCAGGTCGTCGCCGGTCTGAAGGACCAACGCGGCGAGGCGTTGCCGTACCTCGGTCAACGGGCAGTCGTCGAGTTCGGCGACGAAGCCACGGATCAGGCTGGTGTCACCCCAGGAGTCACCGCTCAGGCCCTGACCTGTGCCGGCGTGCGTCCGGTAGTCCTCGCCATGGAGTGCGATCTCGCGGGAGGACCCCTCCACCCCGCTGTGGTCCAGGTACAGCTCTGCGCTCATGCCGCCAACGTTAACGCGATCATCACGGGATCGGTCGCCTTCGCTCGATTTAAGGATCTACCATCGTGATTCGGTCATCGGCCCCGTACCGGACCGGCCGCTTGACGGACGTTGAACCGCTGGGAGTCCGACGAATGACACCTTGGCCCGAGGATGACCACGAGCTGCTCGAACAGATCTTGAAGCAGTCGAGGGAGGCGATGGGGAGGCTTCAGGAGGCGGAGGCGGCTGTCCGCCGCGTCGTCGGGGAGGGCCGGGGTGCGAACGACCTCATCCGGGTCGCCTCCGACGGGCGGGGCGGCATCACCGAGGTTCGGTTCGATCCCCGTGTGATGCGGCTCGGCCGTTCAGCCCTCGGCAAGGAGGTGGTGGCCGCGCTCCAGCAGGCCCAGTCCGACGCGGAGCGCCAGACGCAAGAGATAGTGGGCGTGGCTCTGGACGGCACCGCGACCCTGCCGGAGCCGTTGGATGCGACGTTTGTCCGTGAACGGGTGGAGCAAGTGGCCCGTGAGCTCCTGAAGGGTGAATCCTGATCCCATGGACTCTGGTTACGTCCCCGACGAAGACCTGGAACAGACCGCTCGCCAGGCCGATGCGATGGTGGCATGGCTCGAAGGGGCACAGGCCGGGATGGACGAGATCGTCGGTGTGGGCGAAGGGGCGTCCGGTCAGGTCAGGGCGGAGGTCGCCGCGGACGGGAAGGTGCTCGACGTCACGTTCGGACCTCGGTCCCTCCGGCTGGACAGCGCGACGCTGGCCGAGGAGGTGCTGTCGGCCGTCCAGCAGGCGCAGCGAGACGCCGGGCGGAAGGCGGATGACCTGATGCGGGAGGCGCTGGACGGCTTCGACCCCGCTGAGGCCAGGGCCACGCTCGATCGCATCTCACAGTCCCGCTGGTGAACGACCTCCTGTTTCACGGAGCCAGGAAGGCATCGTGTGCTCATATCCGCCATAGGGCCCAATCCCGGGTGGCATCCCCGATCCGTGCGAACCGGAAAGAGGCGGCGACCTCAAATGGATATCCATGCCGGACGGGTGTGACTCTTCTGTAGGAACCTGTCCACCCAGCTCAGCCAATCACCGAGTCCGATGCGGTGCCGCCGTCTGCGGGTAGCTCACGGGCCGTGCCGGGTCAGCTCTGGTGGCGCTTGGTTTGGGCCAGGGCCGCGATCACTTCGATGGTGCGGTCCTGTTCATCCGGGCTGCCGAAGGGTGCGGCGAAGAAGTCGGTCACTCCTGCGTCCTGAAGCCGTCGAAGTTGGCGTTCGACTTGGGTTTCGTCCCCCACGATGACGACATCCTGGGGACCGGCGGCCCCTTCCCGGTCCAGGACCGCCCGATACTCAGGGACCTGGCCGGCCAGACCGAACTGTTCGGCGATCCGCCCGCGAACACCGTGTTCGTCGTCGGTCACGCTGACCAGCAGCCCGGCGACTACGCGCGGCGACGGGCGGCCCGCGGCCTCGGCGGCCTTGGTGATCGAGGGCACGATGTGGTCGGCCAGGGTCCGGGGGCCGGTCATCCAGGTCACGGTCCCATCGGCGAGCTCTCCGGCCAGGCGCAGCATCGCAGGAGCCAGAGCGGCCAGCAGCACCGGCGGCGGCGTCGTACCCGCGACACCCACCTGGCCCGCGGCCGTCAGGGTCTCGCCTTGGTGGGAGACCGCCTCGCCCCGCAGCAGCGGACCCAGGACCGACAGGTACTCGCGCATCCGAGCGGCGGGGCGATCGGCGGGCAGGCCGTACATGTCGGTGACCATCATCGAGATCCCCGCCCCGATGCCCAGGGTGAGCCGGTTGCCTGTGGCCGCCTGGACGCTCAGCGCCTGACTGGCCAGGACGAGGGGGTGGCGCTGCGGAACAGGCACGACCGCCGTCCCCAGCTCGATCTCCGGCACCTGGACACCAGCCACCGCCAAGGCGGTCAGAGCGTCCCAACCGAATGCCTGAGACGCCCATGCGCCGCTCAACCCGCGTTCGGCGGCACTGCGAACCTGGCCGACGAGCTCCGCAGCCGTCACCGGTCCCCGCAGATCGCCAACTGCCAACCCGATCCTCATCCTGCCGCTCCTCTCACATACGGAGAATGTCTCCGCTTAGGTTCGGCTAGAGTACGGAGAACTTCTCCGCTTATCAACCCGGGGGCATCCATGAAGAGCAGTCCTGGGGACGGTCGTCGTCCACAGCGCGCCGACGCCCGCGATAACCGTGAGCGGCTCCTCCAGGCGGCACGGGCCGTGTTCACCGAACAAGGCCCCCATGCCTCACTTAACAAGATCGCCCAACGGGCGGGCGTCGGACCTGGCACGCTTTACCGCCACTTCCCCAACCTGCAAGCCCTCCTGGTCGCGATCATTGGCGGCGACGTCGAGGCCCTCTGCTCCCAAGGCCGTGAACTGCTGGAACATCCGTCCCCAGACGAGGCGCTGCGCATTTGGCTACGTGCCATCGCCCGCCACGCGACCGCCATGCGGGGTCTGGTCGCGACCCAGATGATCGCCCAGCCCACCCCTGAGACCAGCACCGCCTTGGCCGCCTGCCACCACATGATCCACGCCACCGGAACCGCCCTACTTGGCCGCGCTCAACACCACGGCAACTCCCCTGCGCAGCTCGACATAGCCGACCTCCTCATGCTCGCCAACGCCATCGCCTGGGCCAGCGAGCAGACCCCCGCAGACACTGGTCTCCTTGACCGCCTCCTGGCTCTGATCAACATCGGCGTTCCCCACCCCCCACCGTCATGATCCGCGGCAAGAAGGTGCAGCTCTTCTGTAGAGGCCCTGTGAGCCGGGCGAACCAGTCCCTGTAGAAGAGCTGCACCCATGCCGGACGGCAAGCGCGTTCGAGGGTCTTCTCGGTTGAGCGGCGGATCCTGCAGCTGAGGAATTTCCTGCCGGCCTCCATGCTGCAAGTGCTCATGGGCTATGGGGAGCCTGAGTGGCCGACCGCGCCCTGACGGACGGCCCGCCAACCGGCAGATCCATCACGTACAACGAGATCTTCATCTTCCGTTTCGACGGCGGCTGAATCGCTGAGATCTGGGGGTCGTCCGACGCCGCGTGTGACAGGGCTCGAAGGCTCGACCCCGACGGAAAAGAGCATTCGAGGAACCCTTCGACCGACAGCTGGCAACTGATGGCACTTCTTCAGGCCGACACGAAACAGGCGGACCCCGACCCTTCATACACCTGAGGACGGTCGGGCTCCCGCCACGGAGGCGAGCCCGTCGGGGCGCGGACGCTCGCCGGACGGGCCGGGACATCAGCGGGGGAGGCGCCAGCGGGCCCAGACGGCCTTGCCGGGGCGGTCGGGGAACGGGGTGACGCCGTAGTCGTCGGCGAGGGCTTCGACGATGGCCAGGCCGCGGCCGTGGACGGCTTCGATGCCGAGGTCGAGGCGGCGCGGTAGATCGAGGCCGCGGTCGCCGACCTCGACACGGAGTTCGCCGTCTCCGGTCCGCAGGGCGAGTCCGACCACCGGTTCGCCGTAGCCGATCGCGTTGGCGAGCAGCTCTCCGGCCACCAGGACCACGTCGTCGGCGAGGTCCGGCAGCTTCCACGCGGTGAGGGTCTCGTTCACCAGAGCGCGGGCCTTGCCGACGACCGACAGGTCGTGCGGCAGTTGCCAGCAGACGGTCTGCGCGCCGTCCGGGGTCTCGGGCATCGGGGCTCCCAGGGGTGTCTGCTGCGGTCGGCGGAGCGCGGGACGAGCATTCAGGGCATTGGAGGCCGGCGCCTGTTCGGCTTGGCGGATGAGGTCGCGCAGTTCGGCGGTGGTGCGGGCGCATACGAGGAGGGGGCCGGGCGCGGGCCAGGCGGCGACGGCGTAGAAGCGTCGCGCGCCCACGCCGTACCAGACGGCCCAGGTGGGTTCCAGCCGATCCAGCTGCTCGGCGGACGCCCGGTCGGCGACATCCCATTCCGCCGGGCGGACCTGTATGGCGGGCAGCCCCCGCCGGTGCCGCCCATTCCGCCATGCCCCGTTCACACCGTCACCTCCTTCCCGTACGGCCCGCGCGCATCGGACGGGGGCCGGGTGCCGGGTGGCCGGCCGTGCCGATACGGGCCGGTGGCCGGGGTCGCGGGCCGTTCCAGCCGCCGGTGTCTGCCGGGGGAGAGGATCGGGGGTTCGGGCCGGTGCGGTGGCGGGGTGCCGGGGCCGGGCGGCGGGAGGCTGGGCCGGTATGGCGGGCGGGGTGGGGATTCGGGCCGGTGCGGCGGGGTGCCGGGGTGGGCGGGGCGGGGCGGTGTCACGGCCGGTGGACGGCCGCCCAGGCCGAGGCGGCGCCGTACGGACATCCGGGCGTGGACCTGGGCGGTGGTGGGCTGGTGCCAGTCGTGGTGGGTGCGGTGCGGCAGGCTCGCGGCCTCGTGGGCGTACGGCGGGTGCCCGCACCAGCGGCAGCCGAGCGGCATGGGCGGCCGATCTGCGTGCCAGCGGACCCGGATGGGGCGGAAACCTTTATGGTGGTGCATCGGATCGGACCTCCTGTGTCCGGTCAAGGGGCTCGCCTGGCCTGTGATGCCGTGGCGGGCCCCGTTTTCGTGTGGGATCTGCGGAGCGCGTGCCGGGTGTCCGCCCCGTCACCTCTCGGTGCGCGCTCGAACCGCTCGGTGGCTTTCGTCAGTGTTCGTACGGCTGACGCGCAGGTGACATCTCTGTTGCTTCGCACCACGCGTACGTCCCGGTGGATCACGCATTTCCACGACCCCGTCGCCCATTTTTCGTCCCTTTAATCCGGACATTTACCGTGATTTTTGCGAGGGCTCTATAAGAGTCTTGTCGGCGGTCACGAGAGGGCCCGTTCGGTGGCCCAACGGGCTGCCGAAGCCCTTTCACAGAGTGCTCCCGACCGGCTACGTTGTGCAGTAGAAGTCGAGGCACATCAGTGCGACAGTTTGTAGCGGAGCTGTGCCATCAGTGTGCCCGGACGGTGTCCCCCCGTCGGACGGAGCAAAAATGTCCGCATCTTCCGAGTTTGACCCCACGATGAAGCCGCTGGTCTTCTTCGGTGCTGAAATATGCAGGCGCCGAAAAGCGGCCAATCTAACGCAAGAATGCTTAGCTGAAATAACACAGTTCAGCAGGAGCCTGTTGGGCTTCATCGAGAGAGGTGAGCGCACGCCGAGCCGTAACTTCGCGCAGCGCTGCGACGACGCCCTGAAGGCGGGCGGAGAGCTCGTCCGCCTCTGGGAGCACGCCACCCGGGACGCCAGCCCCCGGTGGTTCCGGGGCTGGCTGGACGTCGAGCAGGAGGCGCGCGCCCTGCACACCTGGCAGCCGCTCGTCGTGCCGGGCCTTCTCCAGACCGAGGAGTACGCACGGGCGGTCATCCGTGGCGAGCCCGGCATCTCGGAGCGGCAGGTGGAGCGGGCCGTCGCCGCCCGCATGGAGCGGCAGGAGATCTTCACCCGCGCCGACCCGCCGCTGTTCCGCGCGGTGCTGGACGAAGGTGTCCTGCATCGGCCCATCGGCGGCCGGGAGGTCATGCGTCGCCAGCTCGAACGCCTCGCGGAGGCGGTGGAGTCCCCGCGGATCGGCATCCAGATCGTCCCGCTGGAGCTGGGCATGACGACGGGAATCCTCGGCGGCTTCGTGATCGCCCAGCTTCCCGGAAGCCCGGACACGGTCTACATCGATTCCGCGACCAACGGGCACGTGACAAATCGCCTGGAAGATGTCGAAGTTATACAGAGCAGATATGACGCCCTGCGAGCTGAGGCGCAGCCTCGGCATGCGTCCATCGCGTTGATCAGAGAGGCGGAGAAGCTGTGGACCTGAACGAGGAACTGAAGACCGCGGCCTGGCGCAAGGCCACCAAGAGCGGGTCCAACCAGGGCGACTGCCTTGAGGTGGCTCCGCTGTCGGGTGGCCGGGTCGGTCTTCGTGACACCGAGGCCCCCGAGCAGGCGCCCTTCGTGGTGAGCGCCAGTGTCTGGGACGCCTTCGTCGACGGAGCCAAGAAGGGCGAGTTCGACTTCTAACCCAACCTCAGGAAGCAAGGAAAGCCCCTGGCCGCAGGGGCTTTCCTTGAATCACACGCTAGTGCTCTGACCGCATAGCTTGGCGGTTGTGGCGGTTGGATGTGCGGTGACGCCCATTCGACCGCTGGAGGCGCGGTGGCTGAGCCTGTCCGTGTGCGCAGCCTGACCGACCAGGAGGGGCAGAAGCTGCAGCAGATCGTACGGCGGGGCAGCACGAGTTCGGTGCGCTATCGGCGCGCGATGATGCTGCCGGCCTCGGCCGGCGGCACCGAAGCCGAGCAGGCCCGGTTCTTCGCGGAGGTCGCCAACCACGTCACCTACCCCTACAGCCCGCCCGACCGGAGCGGTGACGCCATCGCGCACTGGGCGCTCGCCGACTCCTGGCGCCCGCCGAGCCGAGGTAGTCAGCGGGCACACCCGCAAAGTCGAACTGCAAACGGGCAGCCTGGAACAGCACGGCCGCGTCCTGATCGCTGAGGACGTCGCGCTGGAGCGGCCGGTGGTACGGATCTCGCGGGTCGCGCTCCGTGGAGAACGTCTGCTGCGCGGCCTGCGGTGGGCGTCGTCCCAGGTGACGTCGAAGGCGTGGGCGAGCCTTCAGCGCGGCCACGCTCGCGTCAGGGTGTCGCGAAGCTCCGCCACTGTCGTAGATCCCAGCTGGCTACCGAGAACTTGTTCCAGGTCACGAAGAATTCCTAGGGCGACGTCACGACGCTGGCAGCCCGCATCGGTCAGCCGGATGAGGGTGCTGCGCGGAAACCCGGGCCCCGGTGTGCTGGTCAGGAGGCCTTCGTCGATGAGCTGCGTGACGGCACGGTGCATCGTCTGGCGGGTGACGCCGGCACGGCGGGCCAGTTCGGCGATGCTCAGGGACGTGTCGTGATTCAGGTGCGCGAGCACGGTCGTGTGCGCCGGCGTCACGAGGGCCACTCCCGCGGCGTCCAGGCGCGCCACGAGCTCGTCGGAGAACCATCTGACGCCTCGTTGCATGAGTGCGGGCAGCGGCAGGTATGCCTCCGAGGAATCTTCAGCCGTCATGGTTCGCGGGTCTCCTCGCTCGTGAGATGTCGTCCCTGTGTCAGCTAAGCTAACGCAGGGAGCGTGGTTGCATGACAGGCTATGACGTCGACGTCCTCGTGGCAGGGGCCGGTCCAGTGGGGCTGATGGCGGCATCAGCGCTGGCACGGTCGGGGGTGTCGGTTCGCTTGGTGGATGCTGCGGCTGGCCCGGCGACGACCAGCCGTGCGCTGGGTTGCCATGCCCGGAGCCTGGAGATCTACGACCAACTCGGGATTCTCGGCGAGATCGCGCCGCACGGAACGCGGATCAACACGTTCGTCATCCATCAGGACGGTCGTTCGAATCGGCTCGATTTCAACTTCGCCGGCCTGCCGACGCGCTTCCCGTACATGTTCAACGTCGATCAGGTGATCATCGAACGCGTCCTTAGAGGACATGCCGCGTCGGCCGGGGTCGCGGTGGAGTGGCACACGAGGCTGGAGTCGTTCCAGCACGACGACGACGCCGTCACGGCCGTGCTGCGCAGCGGCGACGGCGCCGGAGCGGCCAAGGAGACCGTGCGCGCACGGTACCTGTGGGGCTGTGACGGCGGACACTCGACCGTCCGCAAGACCCTCCAGCTCCCCTTGACGGGTGAACCCGCCCACACGTGGCTGATCGCCGATGCGATCGTGCACACCGATGTGGACATCGATGGCGTGCACTGGCTGTTCCCGCCGGGCGGCACGCTGATGCTGTTCCCGTTCCCCGAGCCGGGCAAGTGGCGGCTGCTGGACACGACCGGCGAAGGGCAGCCGGAGAACCCCGAGCAGATCGCCCGCCAGTTCAGCACCAAGCTGTCACAGGCCCTGCGGCGCGACACCGTCGTGGACAGTCCCAGCTGGACGTCGAAGTTCACCATCCAGCAGCGCGCGGTCCCCGCGATGCACGTCGGACGGTGCTTCGTCTCGGGAGACGCGGCCCATGTCCACTCCCCGGCGTCCGGACAGGGCCTCAACACCGGCATCCAGGACGCGTACAACCTGGCATGGAAGCTGGCCATGGTCATTCACGGCCACGCCGATGCCACGCTGCTCGACACCTACGACGCCGAGCGCGTGCCCATCGGCCAGGCCCTGCTCGCCTCCACCGGCGAGGTCATGAACACCGTCATGGTCGACACGACTCACGACACCCAAGGCTCCACGCACTCCGTGGACACCGCTCGTGGCTTCCAGCGCCAGCTCATCCGGAACATGTCGGGTCTGGCCATCTCCTACCCTGACAGCCCTCTGACGGTGGCCGGCGACGAACCGGGGGAGGGTCCGCGACCCGGCGAGCGACTCACACAGCTCTCAGCTGCCGACGCCCAGTCACCCGGCTGGACAATCCTGCGGGCGGAACTCAGGTCGCCTGCCTGGCACCTGCTCGTCTTCACCGGGAGCGAGGACACCACCGGGCAGGATCACCTCACCGCCGAGACCGGGGCGCTACCGGCCTGGGTGGGCACCGTGACGATCAGCCGGGAGCGCCCGGACGACGACCACGGCGTGTGGGACCCCGACGGCCGGGTCCACGACACACTGGCCGCGACCGACGGGGACTGGATCCTCGTCCGCCCCGACGGCTACCTCAGCGCCCGTGGCACCGGAGGCACCAGCCTCCGCGCCGCCCTGAACCGGCTGACGAGCCTCCACACGCCGGAGTCGGCACGCGCGTGATCAACGGATACCGCCCTCCGGGTCGCAGGGAGCACGCAGGGCAGGTGGATTCGGTGGGGCTCCGCCGCGGCACGATGCTGCGGCGAAGCCCCCGGACACAAGGAAAGAGATTCGGATGACCGAGAACGATCTGCCCCTCAACTGGGGACGCTGGGGTGACACCGACGAGATCGGTGCGCTGAACCTCATCGACGACGCGGCACGGTCACGCGCCGCGGCCGAAGTACACGACGCGACCTCGGTGAGCCTTGCGCGTCCCACTACCCCCATACCGCTCACCACCGGCCTCGCGCCCGTTGGGAGTCCCGCCACGATGCCTGCACCCGTCATGCAGGTCGTGAACTTCAACGGAGCCCGACCCATGGCCCTCACGGACTCCTTGCTCATCAACACGCACAACGCCGGACTGACGCACTTCGACGCGCTCTCTCACATTCCTGTCGGCGACAAGGTCTATCCCGGCGTCCCGCTGCAGGACGCCATCACACCAACCGGGGTACGTCACGCCTCCGCTGACCACGCCGCTGGGGGCATCGTCACGCGGGGCGTCCTCCTGGACCTGGCCCCCGATGGCGGGAGTCTCGACGCGGACTACCGCGTCAGCGGAACAGACCTCGACGCGGCGCTCGACCGAGCAGGTACGTCGGTGCACCCAGGCGACGCGATCGTCGTCCGCGGTGGCTGGGACGTGAACCAGCCCATGACGCAGCCCGTACCAGGGCTGGACCTCAGCGCCGTCGACTGGCTGGACGAGCACGGTGCGGCCCTCTATATCGGTGACATCAGCGACGCCCGCCCACCGAGCTTCCCGATGCCGATGCATCAGGTCGCACTGGCACGGCTCGGTCTGCCGCTGGTGGACGCCGCCGACCTCGACGACCTCGCCGACCGGTGCGCCTCCCTGCAGCGGTGGAGCTTCATGCTCGTTCTCGCGCCGCCTCGCATCACGGGCACCACGGGGCTCGCGGTCAATCCGATCGCGATCTTCTGATCGCGAACCGAGCTCAGGTCCACCGCGGATCCCTCTGAGTGCGTGGCCGTCCATTGACACAGACTCTGCGCCCGACAGGTCGTCCGGACGAGTCGCCGCCCGTCGGATCCGCAAGGTAGATCTGCACGCTTGTCGGCGGCTCCGTGAAGGCACATCTTTCGCCCCGCTGGTCACCCGCGGCCAGCGCTGCAGCCTCCATCTGCACCGGACACGTCAGAAGGACGGCTCACCGTCCGAGATCCGGTCGGGGAGAGCAAACCGGTCGACTGAGGGCCGCGACCGCGGTGCGCCGGTGTCGTCGGCGCCCAGGTTGGCGAGCAGTCGAAGATTGTCCTCATCGATGCTGCCCGGTTCGGGAATCAAGGTGATCAGCTCCTGGCCGGAACCGTCCGGCAGCATGAAGCGTTCCTGATGCAACGTGATCATGCCGACCATCGGGTGCCGAAGGCGTTGCGATCCGTGACCGCGCACGCTGACCTCGGCGGCGGCCCACAGTTCGCTGAACCGGCGGCTGCCGATGGACAGCTCACCGATGAGCGCGACCAGCTCCGGGTCATCGGGGAACTCGCCGACGGCGTGGCGCAGGTGGGCCACGGTGTCGGCGGTGCACGACGGTCGATCGGCGTACAGGTCGAAGCGGTCGGCGTCGAGAAAGATCATCCTGGCCAGATTGCGGTCGTCGACCGGCACCTGGTCCAGATCGCAGTACAGCAGACCGGCCAGCCGGTTGTACGCCAGCACGTCAATGCGGTGGTTGAGGATCATCGCTGGATATTCCGACATCGTGTCGAGGAGCTGCCGCAGGTGCGGCCGCGTCGTGGCCGGATAGCTGGTCGGCTGCGGCCGGCGGTTGCGCCGTCTGGCCAGCTTGTGCAGGTGCTCGCGGGCCACGTCGTCGAGTTGCAGCGCCCGTGACAGTGCGTCCAGCACCTGCTCCGACGGTTGTGTCGCCCGGCCCTGCTCAAGCCGGGTGTAGTAATCGACGCTCACGCCCGCCAGGTGCGCCAGCTCCTCGCGTCGCAGACCGGCCACCCGTCGGCGGCCACCGACGATGACGCCGACCGATTCCGGCGGCACGTGCGCTCGACGCGACTGCAGGAATGCGCCGAGATCCCCGAGGTCATCCATACATCCCAGTATGCCCATAGATCACTCGGACCGGTCGTGACGATGGTGGCCCTGCCAGTCCTAGGAACCCGTGTCCGGTGGACAACGAGGTCTCTGGCCGATGCCCGGCGGCGGGCGCAGGATCGTCGGCATGAACGTACTGATCGTCTACGCACACCCCGACCCGAACTCGCTGACCGGCTCCCTGAAGGACCTCGCCGTCAGCGCCCTGCGCGCGGACGGCCACGATGTCGTGGTCACCGACCTGTACGCCATGAAATGGCAGGCGGCGGCCGACTTCACCGACTTCGACGACATCACCGGTCCGGATTTCATGCATGCCTCCGGAGAGGCCTACCGATCCGGGCGGCTCACCGAGGACATCCGCGCCGAACAGCAGAAGTTGCTCGACGCCGACCTGGTCATCCTGCAGTTCCCGCTGTGGTGGTTCACCGCCCCCGCGATCCTCAAGGGATGGATCGACCGGGTGTTCACCTACGACTTCGCGTACGGCGCGAAGATACCGCGTTACGGTGCGGGTCCGTTCGTCGGCAAACGCGCCATGGTCGCCACCACCGTAGGCGGCAGGATCGGGCACTACACCGAACGGGGAGTCAACGGCCCCATCGACGACCTGCTGTTCCCGATCAACCACGGCGTGCTGTCCTTCACCGGGTTCGACGTGCTGCCGCCGTTCGTCGAGCACAGTGCCGGCCACCTGGACGACCAGCACTACACCGAGATCGCCGAACGGTACCGGCAACGACTCGCGACCGCCTTCACCACCGAACCGATCCCGTACCGCCCGGAGTCCGGCGGCGACTACACCGGCCTGACATACCAGGACGGTTCGGAGCTGGTACCGGGTCGAGAATCTCCCGGCACCAGCGGATTCGCTCTGCACGTCGCCGACCCGGACCGGCGATGACGATCGTGGTCCTGCCACTCCTGGAAAGCTGACGGCGATCGCCGACGAGGTTCACGACAGCCTCCGAACCCGCCACCGGGGTCAGGGGCCGGCCGCCGTCACGGCATCGGCGAATTCTCTGGGGCATTCCAGGGGGATGAAGTGGCCGACTCCGTCGACCGGCCGGAGTTCGACATCGCTGAAGAAGGCCGTCAGCCGGTCGGACCAGTCCCGGGGGAAGAGCGGGTCGTGCTCGGGCCACAGCACGATGGCCGGGGTGGCGACGCGACGCGCCGGGTCGGGCTGGCGTTCGGCGGCCGACGCGGCGACGGTCCCGGCGCCGGCGCGGTACCAGGCGATGGAGGCGGCGAACGCCCCCGGCTCCGCGTAGTCGGTGACCAGGTGGTCGATGTCGGGCTCGAAATCCGGACCCGACCAGTGTGACCAGAAATGTGTCAGATAAGCGCGTACGGCCTCGGGCCTGCCGTCGATCAGGTGCTCGACCAGCGGCAACCGATGGAACGCCTGGTACCAGAACTCGCGCTGAGCCTGTTCGCCGAACACCCGCTCGGCGATGCCCGGCAGGGGCGGAGACAGGACCAGGCCGCCGACGAGGTCGGGACGGGTCAGCGCGACCTGCTGGGCGATCCGGCTTCCGATGTCGTACCCGCCCAGCACCGGCCGGTCGAGCCGGAGCTCCTCGATGAGGCCGACGACGCTGCGCGCCTGCCCGGCGGCGCCGTACTGCTCCGACGGGTCGGCGAGGTGTTTGTCGGACTCCCCGAATCCGCGCAGGTCGGGTACGACGAGCTGGTGGGTGGACGCGAGCAGGGGGACCACGTGCCGGTAGTCGGTCCGGTCACCGGGCCACCCGTGCAGCAGCACGACAGGTGGTCCCTCGCCCGCGACGTCGTAGCGGAGCCGGAACCCGTCCACCGTCGATGTGCTCGGCATCGCCCCTCCTCGGCGTAAGTCTCCCCGCAGGTGGGCCTCCTACTCCCGCACCCCGGGTGCCCGTCTCCGCCGGGGTGGATCACCCGATGGACAGGGTCGCCGGGTGCCGTTCGCCGTCAGCCGTCGTAACGGGTCTCGAACGTGGCGAAGGCGGCCTCCTGCCGCCACTCGGCTCTGGCTTTCGCGCTGCCCTTCAGGAACGTGCGGCAGGTCGTGGCGGGTTTGGCGCCGCCGAGGGGCGAGCCCGCGCACTCCGGCGCCGGTGTGTGGTCGTCGGTCGCCCGCCAGAGGCTGCGGCCCTGCAGGAAACTGTGGTCGAGCGCGGCCCTGGCCATGGTCCTCAGGTCGGTGTAGTGCAGCCCGTAGTCGGTGATCGCCCGGATGTACTCGTCGGTCATGTCGGTGTGTTCGATCCCCGCGTCGTCGGTGACGAGGGCGACGGGCACGCCCGCCTTGCGGTATGTCGCGAACGGGTGCCGGGCCCCGCACACCCGGAGGATCTGGCAGTCGCTGGTGAGGGCGATCTCGACGAGCACGTGCTTGCGGGCCATCTCGGTCAGCAGGCCGTCCGGGTCGTCCTCGCCGCTGACGTCGACGCCGTGCCCGATGCGTTCGGCGTGGCCGGTCTCCACGGCGTCGCGGATGTGGAACCGCAGGTCCGCGGCCGGAGCCAGGCCGGGAACGAGCTCACCGGCGTGCAGGGCGATGTGGGCCTTGGGGTCCTTGGGATAGAGGCTGTGCAGGTAACCGAGCATGCGCATGTGCAGCCGGTAGTCGCGCAGCGCGACCGGGTCGTCCTCCGGGGCGACGAGGTTGACGCCGACATGGCGCTTGTCGGCCTTGGCCAGCTCGAATCCCAGCACCATCTGGCCGAAGACGACCTCGGGCGCGGAGGTGCGGGTGACCTGCAAGATGAAACGGAGCGGCAGTTCGCAGCCGGGGTCGGCGCCCGTACGGCCGCAGCGGAGACCGGTGCGCATCCGGGCGATGTCCGTGTCGGCGTCCGTGCGCGCCGCTTTGACGATCTTGGCCATCGCGCCGCCGGCGAGCAGCCGGTTGCGCAGCTGCGCCAGGTCGGTGCCGGCCCCGACCTTCTTGACGAGCTTGTGGACCGCCGCCGACTGGCGGGACAGCATGACCTCCAGCGCGAACTCGTGCTGGGCCGCGGCCTGGGAGGCGAACGCGGCCAGCATCTCTCCCTTGTGGGAGCTCGCGGCCTCGAACTTGCCGAACGCCGCGAAGAAGTGGTCGCGGCCCGATTCGGTCCCCGGGGTGAACCCCCGCATCGACCACGCTCGCATGACCTCGTCGGCGAAGCGCGTGTCGGTGGTCGCGTCCTTGGCCGGTCGCCGGCCGGTACCGCACGGTGCCGCCGACGCGGCGAAGGAGGTGGTGTCGACGCACAGCCCGTCGCGTCCGGCGGAGCGGAGCAGGAACTCGGTGGACACGGCGCCCGACAGGTGCGCGTGCAGGTCGGCGCCCTTGGGGAGATCGGACACGAACTCCCGGAGCCGCCCCGGCTCGTGGCGGATGGCGTCAAGGTATGCCTCGACCTGGGGGACCGTACTTCGGGTGGCGACCCGCGGGACGGCGTTCCGGGCGGCACCGTCGATGGCGGACCCCGACCCCGCCACCCCTCCGGTGATCACGACCACTATCGCGATCGCGATGAAACCCCTGTTCAGTGTCATGCTCGCCAGCCAAGCATGATCTTCATGCATGGTCACCTAGCGTAGTCGATACGTTTCCCTATGTTACAGAGGGTGTGGGCATCGTGGGAAAAGCCCGGATACGCCGCCCCCGCTGTCCTGTTCGACACCGGCGTGTCAGCAGGAGCGGCCACAACCTACGATCCCGATTCCGAGGGGTGCGCTGACCGTGCTCACCGGCCGGCCCACAGCAGACCGCGCTCGACGATGGTCCGGACGTTGGGGTCCTCCAGGACCTCCACCCGGTGTCCGGGGGTGCAGACGAAGACCTTCCCCGCTCCCCACGACCGGGTCCAGACCGCCGGCGAGGTGACCGGCCGGTGCCACGGGTCGAAGTCGCGGACCGCCTGGGTGGTGGTGGCCAGCACGTCGCAGTAGTCGTCGGCCAGCACCCAGTACTGCTCGGTGACCAGGTCGAAGTCCTCGATCCCCCGGGTGATCGGGTGGTCGGCCGCCGCAGGCAGTATGTTCACCCGGTGCGGCACGTAGTTGTCGCTCTGCTCACCGGTCCGCTCGGCCTCGGGCTTCCCCGGATGGCAGGCGAACTGGCCCCCGACCAGCTGGAGGTAGTCGGGGTTGTCGCGGAAGGCGTCGGTGATGCCGCCGTGCCAGCCCGCGAAACCCGTGCCCGCCTCGACGGCGGACCGGAGCCCGCTGAGCGCGTCCGGCTCGATCGACCCCATCGAGAAGCACTGCACGACGAGGTCGACACCGCCCATGACGGAGGTGTCGGCGTAGATCCGGGGTGAGTCCTCGATGCGGACGGAGTAGCCGTTCTTCTCAAGGAAGGGGATGAACAGGTCGGTCGCCTCGACGGGCTGGTGGCCGTCCCAGCCGCCCCGCACGATGAGTGCCTGCTTCGATGTCATATGCCCTACTTTTCAGTCGATTTCAAGAAATTTCGTAGTAGTCGAGGTTCGTTGCCGAACAAGGCCGGGAGCCGGCGGCCGGTGGATCGTGTCACGGGCCGGGGCGCCTACCCGCGTATCCCGAACAGGGACCGGGTCACCCGGGTGCGCCGTACCAGCAGGTCGTACGCCGCCACGGTCAGCGTGAGCGAGACCGCGACGATCACGACGTACTTGACCGGGATCGGCGCATGCCAGCCGACCACGCCGTACGCGACCGCGACGACGATCGGCTGGTGCAGGACGTACAGCGGCAGCGCGGCGGCGGCCAGATAGCCGTACAGCCGACGCCCCCGGCCCCGCTCCTGGTTACGGCTGTCCGCCGGACCCCGCGCGGTGTCCGGCGCCGGGCGGCGGCGGTCGAGAAGAACCGCTCGTCGGCCGCGAGCACGAAGCCGTACAGGAAGAAGAGCAGGTACGCCCAGCGGCTCCAGGCGGCGAACCCCTCCTCCAAGCCCGCCAGCGCGCTGACCGCCGCGACCGGGACGGCAGGCAGCAGTATCGCGCCGCGCCGCTCCGCCGTGCTGGCCAGCCGGTCGCGGATCCGGCGGGGCCGCGCCTGCGCAGCGAATACCACGAGCCCAGGCCGGCGATGAGGAAGAGCATCGGCATCGCCCACACCACGCCGAGGCCGGCGAGGATCGTGGTCACCTCGGTGGTGTCGGCGTTCTTGACGTAGTAGTCGTCGCGCGTGTCGAACACCAGCGCCGAGTGGAAGAACACCAGTCCGACCACCACAAGGGTGCGGATCGCATCCAGCTCCGGTCGCCGCACCGTCGGGGGTGGTCCGGTGGGCTCGGTCGTCATCGAATCTCCTTGAGCGTGGAGACCCCGGGCTTCGGCCGTGGGGAGGAGTCGAGCCGCCTCCGCCGTCTCGGTCCGACTCCGGTGCCGTCGTGCGCATCGGGACCAGTCTCGGGCCTGTCCGGTACCGGGCGCCATGGGGAAATCGTCGGACGGTAGAACTCCGCGCGATAATGAATTTGAGTCTCCAGTGGCTGGAAGGTCGAAGCTGGTCCCGTGAACGACCGCACCGAGCTGTTCACCATCGGACAGCTCGCCCATCGCACCGGCCTGCCGGTGCGGACCATCCGTTTCTGGTCCGACATCGGCGTCGTTCCGCCGACGTGTCGCTCGGCCGGCGGTTACCGGCTCTACGACGCCGAGGCGGCGGCCCGCCTGGACCTGGTTCGGACGCTCCGCGAACTGGGCCTGGACCTGGACACGGTCCGGCGGGTGCTGCGCGGGAAGGGCACCGTCGCCGACCTCGCCGGGGCACACGCCGACGCCCTGGACGCGGAGATCCGGATCCTCCAGTTACGGCGCGCGGTGCTGCGGTCGGTCGCACGCAGAGGAAGCACCACCGAGGAGATGAGACTCATGCACAAGCTTTCCCGGCTGTCCGCACAGGAGCGGCAGCGCGTCATCGACGACTTCGTCGACCAGGCCTTCGCCGGTCTCGCCCCCGACGCGCCGGGGACCCACATCGCGCGGTCGATGCGCCAGATGCCGGCGGAGCTGCCGGACGACCCCACCACCGAGCAGGTGGACGCCTGGGTGGAGCTCGCCGAGCTCGTCGCCGACGAGGCGTTCCAGCAGCGTGTGCGGCAGATGGCGGTGACGGGCGCGGAGCCGGCCGAGCAGCGGCCGTACGACCCCGCACCGGTCCTGGAGCACGCCGGTGGCGCGGTGGCGGCGGGGATCGCCCCGGACTCCGCCGAGGGCGGGGCCGTCCTCGGCCGGATCGTCGACGCCGCCACCCCCGCCGACGAGCGCGTACGGCTGGCCGACCAGCTGGAGACGTTCACCGACCGGCGAGTGGAGCGCTACTGGCAGCTGATGGGGATCATCAATGGCCGGCCGCCGTTCCCGTCCAGCGCTCCGGCGTTCGAGTGGTTCATCGCGGCGCTGCGCGCCACGGCGGCCTGAGCCCCGGGAGCGGGAAGCCGCCGGAAACGACGGTCCTGGGACGGTCGTGGTGCGCCGTGGTAAGGAGAGATGGCGGACCGGGTCCCAACATACGACATACCACCGCAGGACGTCAGCGGCCCATCTGGAAGGCGGCCAGCGGGATGGGGAGCCAGGTCGGGCGGTTGCGGGCCTCGTAGGTGACCTCGTAGACGGCCTTCACCAGCTCCAGGGCGCGGAGCAGGACGGCGTCCTCGGCGTGCAGGCGACCGCCGCCAGCGGAGTAGCCGGCCAGGAAGGAGGAGCGGTTGAGTTCGGCCCACTCGACGGCGCGGGGGCGCAGCTCCTCGGCGTCGGGGTGGTCGGCCAGCAGGTGGCGGGCGGCGTAGTCGAACGAGCGCAGCATGCCGGCCACATCCCGCAGCGGCGAGGACAGGGCGCGGCGCTCGTCGAGGGGCTGGCCGGGCTCGCCCTCGAAGTCCAGGACGACCCAGTCGCCGGTCGTGCGCATCACCTGGCCGAGGTGGTAGTCGCCGTGGACGCGCTGGACCGGGATCTCGGAGACCACGTCGGCGACCCGCTGGTAGGCCTCCTGGGCCACCCGGGCGTGCTCGGCGAGCTCGGGCACCTCACGGATCGCGGCGGCCAGGCGGCGGCGGTGGTCCTCCATCATCTGTTTGACCTCCTGCCCGTCCATCACGTCGGTGGGGAACGCGGCGGCCAGTTCGTGGTGGACCTCGGCGGTGGCCACCCCGAGCCGGTAGGCCTCGGAGCTGAAGTCGCCGCCCGCGTCGGAGGCGGAGGGGTCGAGCGAGGCGTACAGGTCGCGGACGCTGGCCAGGGCCAGGGCCCAGCCGTCGTTGGCGGTGGCGAGGAACTCCTGGGTCATCGCCAGCGTGGTGGGCGCGCCGTCGAGCTCGGTCTCGATCCAGCCGTACGGCTGCGCGATGTGCTGGGAGCCGTGCCGGGCCAGGGCGGTGACGATCTCCAGCTCGGGGTTGAGGCCGGGGATCAGCCGGCGGAACAGCTTGCAGATGTAGGTGTCGCCGTACACCAGGGAGGTGTTGGACTGCTCGGCGCCGAGCACCAGGCTGCGCAGGGAGGTGTCGATCTCCACCCCCTCCAGGTGGCGGAAACGCAGCGGGCCGAGGTCGCGGCCCTCGGCCATCCCGGTGAGCAGGGTGGCGGTGAGGTCGGGGTCGTAGGCGGCGTCGTAGCAGCCGTCGCCGATCCGGGAGTGGCTGTAGCGGCCGGAGGTGTCTCCGTCGGTGCCGAGCAGGAGCTGGTAGCGGTCGTGCGTCCCGGCCTGATGGACCGAGATGATCAGATGACGGAGCCGGTGGGCGAGCTCGATGTCGGAGTCGACGACGAGCTCGTCTATCGGCCGCCCCTTACCGGCGAACCATCGTTGATGGGTGATCCAGCCGGTAAGGAGCTCCGTCAACACGGCTTTACGCCTCCTGGTTTGAGGGCGGCAGAGTGAACCAGTAGAACCCATGCCCAGGGAGCGTCAAAAGATACGGAAGTTCACCAATCGGTGGGAAAGGAACCCCGCCCATGGTCTCGACGGGGACGGATCCCTCGAACCGGCGCAGGTCGAGCTCCACCGGCTGCGGGAACCGCGAGAGGTTGTTCACGCACAGGATGCGGTCGTCGCCCAGCTCGCGCACGTAGGCCAGGACACTCGGGTTGGAGGAGTTGAGCTCGGTGAACGCCCCCAGCCCGAAGACCGGATGCCGCTTGCGGATGTCGATCATCCGCTTGGTCCAGTGCAGCAGCGAACCGGAGCTCTTCTGCTGCGCCTCGACGTTGATCGCCTGGTAGCCGTAGATCGGGTCCATGATGACCGGGAGATACAGCCGCCCCGGGTCGCAGTCGGAGAACCCGGCGTTGCGGTCGGGGCTCCACTGCATCGGGGTACGGACGCCGTCGCGGTCACCCAGCCAGATGTTGTCGCCCATCCCGATCTCGTCGCCGTAGTAGAGGACGGGAGATCCGGGCAGGGAGAGCAGCAGCGCGGTGAACAGCTCGATCTGGTTGCGGTCGTTCTCCAGCAGCGGTGCCAGCCGCCGCCGGATGCCGACGTTGGCCCGCATCCGGGGATCCTTGGCGTACTCGGAGTACATGTAGTCGCGCTCGTCGTCGGTCACCATCTCAAGCGTGAGCTCGTCGTGGTTGCGCAGGAAGATGCCCCACTGGCAGTTCTCGGGGATCTTCGGCGTCTGGGCCATGATCTCCGAGATCGGGTAGCGGGACTCCCGCCTGACGGCCATGAAGATGCGCGGCATCAGCGGGAAGTGGAACGCCATGTGGCACTCGTCGCCGCCGGTCGCGGGGTCGCCGAAGTATTCGACCACGTCGGCCGGCCACTGGTTGGCCTCGGCCAGCAGCACCCTGTCCGGGTAGAGGCGGTCGACCTCGGCCCTGACCCGCTTGAGGTATTCGTGAGTCCTGGGCAGGTTCTCGCAGTTCGTGCCGTCCTGCTCGAACAGGTAGGGGATGGCGTCCATCCGGAAGCCGTCGATGCCGAGGTCGAGCCAGAACCGCAGCACCTCCAGCATCGCGTCCTGGACATCCGGGTTCTCGTAGTTGAGGTCCGGCTGGTGGGAGAAGAACCTGTGCCAGTAGTACTGGCCCCGCACCGGATCGTGCGACCAGTTGGACGTCTCGGTGTCGATGAAGATGACCCGGGCGTCCTGGTACCTCTCGTCGGAGTCGCTCCAGACGTAGAAGTCGCCGAACGGCCCCTCGGGGTCGTGGCGGGAGGCCTGGAACCAGGGGTGCTGGTCGCTGGTGTGGTTCATCACCAGGTCGGCGATGACGCGCATGCCCCGCTTGTGCGCTTCGTCCACCAGTTTCACGAAGTCCCCGAGATCCCCGAACTCGGGAAGGATCTTCATGAAGTCCGCGATGTCGTAACCACCGTCGCGGAGCGGAGACTCGTACAGGGGCAGCAGCCAGAGGCAGTCCACCCCCAGCCACTGGAGATAGTCCAGCCGGTTGATGAGACCGCGGATGTCTCCGGTGCCGTCTCCGTTGGAATCGGCGAATCCCCGGATGAGCACCTCATAGAAAACGGCGCGCTTGAACCAGTAGGGATCGCGCGGCTTCTCCTCGTCGAAGGTGTTCGGAATGGGCTCAGGTAGCTGACTCACCAGTGGACTCCCCGCTGTTCTGCCGGTATCGCGCACCCGGCCGGCTCACCGCTGGTTCGCCGTCGCGGCACGCAAAGTGAAGATGTGCGCTGGGTGGATATGGGGATCGAGGCGCACGTAGTTGTCCTGCCGCCAGCGATACGACTCGCCCGACAGTTCGTCGTCCACGACGAACTCGGCACGCCAGTCGAGACCGAGGGCCGGCATGTCCAAGGACACCGTGGCCTCATGGGTGTTGTGTGGATCAAGGTTCACGACCGTCAGAACCACGTCGCCCATGCCGTGCCGTCGTGTGGCCGTGTCATGGGCGCCGGGCAGCCGCTTGGAGAAGCAGACCACGTCCGGATGGTCGACGCTATGGAACCGTAGGTTACGCAGTTCCTGGAGCGCCGGGTGTGCTCTTCGCAACAAATTAAGTTGCGTGATGAAGGGAGCCAGGCTAAGGCCCTCACGTTCGGCTGCTGCCCAATCGCGAGGTTTGTACTGATATTTCTCGCTATCTAGGTATTCTTCACTACCCGGACGAACCGGGGCATTCTCCGCAAGTTCATATCCGGCGTATACCCCCCAGGTCGGCATCGCCATCGCCGCGAGGACCGCTCTGATGCGAAATGCCGGGACTCCCCCGTGCTGGAGGTATTCGTGGAGAATATCGGGGGTATTGACGAATACGTTCGGGCGCAGGAAGTGCGACGTCTCGCCGGAGAGCTCGCCCAGGTAGTCCTCGACCTCCTGCCTGGAGTTCTTCCAGGTGTAGTAGGTGTAGGACTGGTGGAAACCGACCCTGGCCAGCGCCTGCATCATCGGCGGGCGGGTGAAGGCCTCGGCCAGGAACAGCACGTCCGGGTCGGTGGAGTTGATGTCGGCCAGCAGCCGCTCCCAGAACGCCACCGGCTTGGTGTGCGGGTTGTCCACCCGGAAGATCCGTACGCCGTGGTCCATCCAGAGCCGGACCACCCGCTTGACCTCGGCGTAGATGCCCTCCGGATCCTTGTCGAAGTTCAGTGGGTAGATGTCCTGATACTTCTTCGGCGGGTTCTCCGCGTAGGCGATGGAGCCGTCGGCGCGGATGTTGAACCACTCCGGGTGCTCCTTGACCCACGGGTGGTCGGGCGCGCACTGCAGGGCGAAGTCGAGGGCGACCTCCATGCCGAGCTCGCGGGTCCTGGCCACGAAGGCGTCGAAGTCGTCGAAGCTGCCGAGATCGGGGTGGATGGCGTCGTGGCCGCCCTCCTCGGAGCCGATCGCCCAGGGGGAGCCGGGGTCGTAGGACTCGGGCGTCAGGGTGTTGTTACGGCCCTTGCGGAAACTGCGGCCGATCGGGTGGATCGGCGGCAGGTAGACGACGTCGAAGCCCATTTTGGCGACCGCGGGCAGCCGCTTCGCAGCAGTCGTGAAATTTCCGGACTTGGGGGCGGTGCTCTGTTCGACGATCGCCCCCTCGGAGCGCGGGAAGAACTCGTACCACGATCCGAACAGCGCCCTGCGCCGGTCGACCCGGATCATCCGCCGGGGCGACTTCGTCACCAGGTCGCGCAGCGGGTGCGCGTGCAGCAGCTCGGCCGTCTCCGGAAGCTGGGCTATCGAGAACCGGGCGCGCGGGTCGAGATCCCGGTCGCGCAGCTTGGCCGCCACCGCCAGGAACGCGGCCCGGTGCCCGCAGACATGGACGTCCGCGGCCGCCTCCAGCACCGCCGCCTCGGCCCGCCCGGTGCTCAGGGTCACGCCGCGGGCGGCCTTCCCCGGAGTCTTCGCCCCCTTCGCCGTCCTGCCGTTCGCCGTTCTGCCCTTCGCGGCCCCGCCGCCCGCGGCTCCGGGCCTGGCGGCGGGTCTGCGGGGCACACCTCCGCAGTCCGCGGGCCGTACGGCCCTGGCGGCGCGTTCGAAGAGCCGGGCGCCCTCCTCGCACATGAGCTCGGCGTCCATGTCGCGTGGGATCTTGATGCCCGCGTCATGGAACCAGGTGGCCATGGGGTCGCTCCACGCCTCGACGCGGAAGTGCCAGTCGCCCTCGGTGGGCAGCGTCACCTCGACGCCCCAGCGGTCGGTGCCCGGAGCATGCTCACTCATGCGCAGCAGCGGGCCGCGCACGCCGTCGGGACCGATGAGAACGGCTCCGGCGGCCACCGCGTCGTGTCCCTCCCGGAACACGGTGGCGGCGATCTCGAAGGTCTCGCCCGCGGCAGCCTTGGCGGGGCGGCGCCCGCAGTCGACCGTGGGCTGGATGTCCTGGATTGGGATTCGTCCGATCATCGCGTCTCAAGGTAGCGACGGCACGCCCGGTACCGCCGGAGAAAGTCGGCAAAAAAGATCTTCGCGTTTTCAAACACCCCGCCATCGGCCCCGGGGGCGGGTCGGCGTCCCGCTCCCCCTGCGAACGGCCGGGTCCGGGGAGCAGAGCACTGCAGTCCATAGATGCGTTGCCCTAATAGTCCATCTTCATGCCTGTCGGAGGAAGAATGCGGGACCTCTTCCTCCCGGCGCGTTGCACTGGGCCACGATCAACCTGACTTCGGGGTGTTTGGGGGCTATTGATAGCGGTGAGGGGGAGTCGCGTGAGTGTTGGGGTCGCCCTCGTGGCGCTGAGTAACTAGGGTCTGGCAGCGTGAGAGCAATCCGCAGGTTCACCGTCCGCACCGTCCTTCCTCCGGAGCTGGCCTCCCTCGGCGAGCTTGTCCACAATCTTCGTTGGTCGTGGCATCCCGAGACGCTTGATCTCTTCGCCGAGGTCGACCCGGTCGTCTGGGAGCGTGTAGGCCACGACCCGGTCGCCCTGCTAGGCGCCGTCGACCCGGCGCGCCTGCGCGAGCTGGCCGCCGACCGCCGGTTCCTCCGGCGGGTCGCCGACGCGGCGGACGACCTCCGTGAGTACATGACCGCGCCGCGGTGGTATCAGACGATTCCCGACGCCCCACGGGCCGTCGCCTACTTTTCGCCCGAGTACGGCATCGCCGCCGCCCTGCCGCAGTACTCCGGCGGCCTGGGCATCCTCGCCGGCGACCATCTCAAGACGGCCAGCGACCTCGGCGTGCCGATCCTGGCCGTCGGCCTGCTGTACCGCCACGGCTACTTCACCCAGTCCCTCTCGCCGGAGGGCTGGCAGCTGGAGCACTACCCGTCCCTCGATCCCGGCGGCCTGCCGCTGACCCTCCTCAAGGAGGAGGACGGCACACCGGTGCGCGTCGGCATCACCCTGCCCGAGCACCGCACGCTGCACGCCCAGGTCTGGGTGGCCCAGGTGGGCCGGGTGCCGCTGCTGCTGCTCGACTCCGACGTGGCCGAGAACGACAACGCCGCCCGGGACGTCACCGACCGCCTGTACGGCGGCGGCACCGACCACCGGCTGATGCAGGAGCTGCTGCTCGGCGTCGGCGGCGTCCGCGCCATCCGGGCCTACTCCCGGGTCAGCGGCCACCCCGAGCCCGAGGTGTTCCACACCAACGAGGGCCACGCGGGCTTCCTCGGGCTGGAGCGCATCCGCGAGCTCACCGAGAGCAGGCTCTCCTTCGACGAGGCTCTGGAGGCGGTCCGCGCCGGGACGGTCTTCACCACCCACACCCCCGTCCCCGCCGGCATCGACCGCTTCCCGAGCGACATGATCGCCCGCCAGTTCGGCGGCGACAACGCCTGGCCGACGGTCCCGGTGGACCGCATCCTGGCACTCGGCGCCGAGGACGAGCCGGGCAAGTTCAACATGGCCGCCATGGGCATGCGGCTGGCCCAGCGGGTCAACGGCGTCTCGGAGCTGCACGGCGAGGTCAGCCGGGAGATGTTCCAAGGCCTGTGGCCGGGCTTCGACCTCGACGAGATCCCGATCGGCTCGATCACCAACGGCGTGCACGCGCCCACCTGGGTCGGCCGCGAGATCATGGAGCTGGCCGGCCGCGAGCTGCCCACGCTGGTCGAGCGGGCCCAGGGCTGGGAGGGCGTCAACAAGATCTCCGACGCCGACATCTGGGAGATCCGCGGGCGGCTGCGGGCCCGGCTGGTCGAGGGGGCCCGCGAGCGGCTGCGCCGTTCCTGGCTCGACCGGGGCGCCTCCAAGGCCGAGCTCGGCTGGATCGACGACGCCCTCGACCCGAACGTGCTGACCATCGGATTCGCCCGCCGGGTCCCCTCCTACAAGCGGCTCACCCTGATGCTGTGCGACCCCGACCGGCTCCGCGAGCTGCTGCTCGACCCGGACAAGCCGGTCCAGATCGTGATCGCGGGCAAGGCGCACCCGGCCGACGAGGGCGGCAAGAAGCTCATCCAGCAGATCGTGAAGTTCGCCGACTCCGAGGGCGTCCGGCACCGCATCGTCTTCCTGCCCGACTACGACATGGCCCTGGGCCAGCTGCTCGTCCAGGGCTGCGACGTATGGATGAACAACCCGCTGCGCCCGCTGGAGGCGTGCGGCACGTCCGGGATGAAGGCCGCGCTGAATGGCGGGCTCAACCTGTCGATCCGCGACGGCTGGTGGGACGAGTGGTACGACGGCACCAACGGCTGGGCCATCCCCACCGCCGACGGCGTCACCGACCCCGACCGCCGTGACGAGCTGGAGGCCGGCGCGCTCTACGACCTGATCGACCACGAGGTGGCCGACCGGTTCTACGACCGCGCCTCCGACGGCCTGCCGCTGCGCTGGCTGGAGATGGTCCGGCACACCCTGACCTCCCTCGGTCCCAAGGTGCTGGCCGGCCGGATGCTCCGCGACTACGTGGTCGGCCTCTACACCCCGGCGGCCGAGTCCGCGCGGGCTCTGCTGGCGGACGGGTACGAGCCGGCCAAGGCCTTCGCCGCGTGGCGGCTGAAGGTCTCCCAGGCGTGGCCGGGGATCCGGGTCGAACACGTCGAGGCCTCCAACCTGGCGGACACCCCCGAGGTGGGGGCGGCGCTGGAGCTGCGGGCCACCATCGCCCTGGGCGAGCTGGAGCCCGGCGACATCCGGGTCCAGGCCGCCTACGGCCTGGTCGGACTGCACGACGAGCTGGTCGGCCCGGCGTACGCGGACCTCGCCCTGGAGACGGTCGGCGACGACGGCAAGGCCGTCTTCGGCGGCACCATCCCGCTGGACCGCACCGGAGCCTTCGGCTACACCGTCCGGGTCGTCCCCAGCCATCCCCTGATGGCGGCGCCCTCCGAGCTCGGCCTGATCGCCGTGCCGGAGGAACCCGCGGGAATGACCAACGGCACCCTGCGCTGAGGCGGGCGGCCGGACGGGTGAGAAACCCCGTCCGGCCGGGGCCGTCGGGCTGTGAGATGAGCGGGCCGGGGGAGCGGGGCGCACGCCCGGTTCCCCCGGCCCGCTCGGGGCCGTTCCGGGATCAGGCGACGGACACCACGACGTCGTCGGCGTTGACGAACATCACCCGGTGGCCGAACTGGATCTGGTAGTACTTCAGCTTGCCGCGGACCACCAGGTGCTGGGACGCGTCGAAGGTCACCGCCCGGTAGTACTCACTCTGGGCGGCGAGGCCGAGGGTGTAACGCTGGCCCGCGGCGAACGTGTACTGCAGCGGGGTGACCGCCTGGTACGGCACGCCCGCCGGGTAGGCCTCCGCCTCCGGGTACGCCCTGCCGTACACCGGGATGCTCGCGAGACCGGGCTTGGGCGTCACCACCAGGCCGCGCGAGGGGACCGCGGTGGGCTGGGCGGCCGGGTTGTGGAACCAGGCCTTCTGGCCGAGATACCAGATCGCCGTCCAGTCGCCCTGCCGGTCGGCCAGGGCGTAGCGCTGGCCGGTGTTGGCGCGGGCGCTGTGGTCGAAGACGCTGTAGAGCGAGTCGCCGGTCGGGTGCTTGCCGATGTCCTTGACCAGCGGGGCGTCCTCGCGCGGCTCGGTGCGCAGCCAGACCGACGACGAGCCCTGCGGCACGCAGTCGGCCGACGGGTTCTTGCGGTCGCAGCCGTAGTAGTACGGCTGGTTCTTGTCGAAGTCGGGCAGGATCATCACCGACTCCGCCTTGGGCCCGCCGGAGCCGTGCAGCGGCCTGCCGAGCAGCTCGAAGTAGTGCGCCCAGTCCCAGAAGGGGCCCGGGTCCTCGTGCATGCCCCGCACGGTGCTCGGAATGGTGCCCGGCACGTTGTCGTGGCCGATGATGTGCGCGCGGTCCAGCGGGACGCCGTGCCGCAGGGCCAGGTAACGCACCAGCCTGGCCGAGGTGCGGTACATCGCCTCGGTGTACCAGGCGGCGCCCTCGCCGAGGAAGCCCTCGTGCTCAAGGCCGATGGACTTGGAGTTGATGTACCAGTTGCCCGCGTGCCAGGCGACGTCCTTGGTCTTGACGTGCTGGGCGATGTGGCCGTCGTTGGACCGCAGCGAGTAGTGCCAGCTCACGTAGGTGGGGTCCTGGACCAGCCGCACGGAGGGGTCGAAGTAGCCCTCCATGTCGTGGATGACGATGTATTCGACCTTCTGGCTCCGCGGCCGGTCGGCCAGGTCGTGGTTGCCGTAGTCGTCGTTCGGCAGGGCCTGGTAGGGCGCCGGGACCCACTCGCACGAGATCGTGGGCGGGCACTCGACGCCGTCGCGGCGGGCCGGGTGCAGCCCGAGCCTCTCCAGCCACTTCTCGATCTTCTTCAGGCCGGGCACCGCCTTCAGGCCGACTTTCTGCCCGTCGTCGGTGACCCGCTCGGCGCCGGACTCGATCGTGGCGTACACCTCGTCGGCGAAGAACTTCGCCGCGTCGGCCTCGTCGGCGCCCGAGTAGCGGGCCACCGCGCCGTACCACTCGGCCGGGTCGGCGCTGAGCGGCGCGCCGAGCTGCTTCTGGTAGTCGGCCAGCAGCGCGGCGCCGCCGCGGATGTTGGCGGCCGGGTCCGCGCGCAGTTCCTCGCGGCTCGCGCCGGTGAGTTCGGCGGCCTTCTCCAGCGTCCGGAGGGAGGCGGGGATCGCGGCGGGCGCCGCCAGGTGCTCGCGCAGCGTGAGCGGTCGGCTGTCGTCGCCGCGGGGATCCTCCTCGCCCTGACCGTGGTGGTCGGCGGCGGGCGCCGTGTTGAGCGCGGCGGCGTCGGTGAGGTGCATGGGGCCGAAACCGGCGGAGTTGCTCGGCAGGCCCGCGTTGGCGTCCCAGCGGGACTCCAGGTAGGACACGCCGAGCAGGACGCTCTCGGGCACGTCGTAGGTTTCGGCCGCCTGGGTGAAGGCCGCCTGCCGGTCGTCGGGAGCCGCCTGGGCCGACGCCGGCTGGATGAGGGCGAGGCCGCCGACGGCCATGACGGCGGCGACCGCCATCCGGAGCGGCGTGGATCGTTGCATGGGGGTGCTCCTCGGCTGGGGGATCCGGTGCAAGTCAGACTGCGAAGTTAAGATCGCGATGTCAATAAGTTTCTTCATATTTGTGACGGTTAGCGAAGAATTCCTTCACCATCCGGGGTCGACGAGGTTGAGCCGCCCCTGGCCCGTCCCGGTGAGCGTCAGACCTACCAGGAGGATCGGTTGCCGACAGCGCCCGATCGCAAACGGAGAGTAATCATTTGATGTAGAGTCGAGGCTCATCTTGATGCTTGATTGCAGGCATCCCTGATGTCAGGCTCATGAAATGAGGACGACTGTGCGTCTTGACGAGGATGTGATCGCCGCAGTCGAGCGGCTGAGGCATGAAAGGCATATCGGCCTCAGCGAAGCGCTCAACGAGCTCGCCCGCGCGGGCATGCGTGCCCGCCCTGAACGCCGCCCCTTCCAGCAGCGGACACGGGCGATAGGGCTGCGGGTGGATGTGTCGAATGTGGCAGAGGCCCTCGACCTGCTCGATGACCTGGATCACAGCTGATGATCGTGGACGCTAATGTCCTGCTTTATGCGGTGGACAGCGGAAACCCGTTTCACGGCGCCTCGAAAGCGTGGCTGGAAACTGCCCTCAACGGTCCGGTCCGTGTCGGCCTGCCGTGGAACTCGTTGTCCGCCTTTCTGAGAATCTCGACCCATCCACGGGCGTCGGCCAATCCGCTGGCGATAAGCGAGGCGTGGAGCTTCGTCGAAGAGTGGCTGGCTGCTGAGGCCGTATGGATTCCGGTGCCGACGAGTCGGCACGCCGAGGTGTTGCGCGAGCTTCTCGTCGATGGTGACCTAAGGGGAAACATGGTCACGGATGCTCATCTCGCCGCACTTGCGATCGAGCATGGCATGGGTGTCTGTTCTGCCGACTCCGACTTCGCCCGTTTCCCGAAGCTGGACTGGTTCAATCCGCTCACGGCCGGGTGACCTTCGGGCTGAAGAGAGTCTGGCTCGCGCGTGTCCTTCTTGGTGGGAGAAGGCGTGATAACCGTTCTGATCAGGCAAAACGTTGCGGTGAGCGGCTGATGTGCCGTTCCTCTTCCGTGTGAGGGGGGAAGTTCTCCAGGGGCATCCACTCACACCGGGAGAAGCCATTGGACGGGTGGACTTTCGAAGGTCAGCCCGGCACCCTGGGCGACACCACGGTGACCCTGGTCGAGAACGGGTCCTTCTGCGTGTGCGCCGGCAACGGCGACATCGTGCAGGGCGGAGCACAGGGGATCTTCCACGCCGACACCCGGTTGGTGTCGCGCTGGGAGCTTCGGGTGGACGAGGCGCCGGTCGAGCCGCTCACCGTGATCGCAGGTGAGCCGTACCACGCGACGTTCGTCGGCCGGGCCGCTCCCCGGCCGGGGCGGGTGGAGAGCACCCTGCTGGTGATCAGGGACCGCTATGTGGGCGCGGGCCTCCGGGAGGATCTGACCCTGCGCAACCTGTCCGACGAACCGGCCGGATGCGTGCTCGACATGTACGTCGGCTCCGACATGGCCGACCTGTTCGAGGTGAAAAGCGGCCGGGTCCACTATGTGGCCGATGTGGAGGTGACGCCCGACCGGTCAGGATTCATGATCTTCTCCGCCCTCCGGTCACGCGGCACCCGGGTACTGGCCGACCCCGCCCCGTTCGCCGTCCCCGGCATGCTCATCTTCCGGATCGTCGTTCCCGCCCGAGCCGACTGGACCGTCACCCTGCAGGTCAACCCGATCCTGGAGGGGGAGGAGACGCCAGGCTGGTTCTCCACCCGCCATCCGCTGGAGCACGCCGAGCCCGTCCGGCGCCGCGCCGACTGGCGGCGGCACAGCCCGGCCGTCAGCACCTCCAACCGTGCGCTGGCCCAGATCCTGCACCGCTCCAGGGAGGACCTCGGGGCGCTGCGGCTGTTCGATCCCGACCAGCCCGACGAACCGCCCAGCATCGCCGCGGGGGCGCCGTGGTTCATGACCCTGTTCGGCCGCGACTCGCTGCTGGCGTCCTGGATGGCGCTGCCGCTGGACCAGTCGCTGGCGATCGGCACCCTGCGGCGCCTGGCCCGGCTGCAGGGCAGGGTCGACGACCCGCTCACCGAGGAGGAGCCGGGCAAGATCCTGCACGAGCTCCGCTTCGGGGTGCAGGCCGGCGTCTCACCGCACGGGGGCCTCGCCTACTACGGGTCGGTCGACTCCAGCCCGCTGTTCGTGATGCTCCTGGGCGAGCTGCGGCGGTGGGGCCTGCACGGCAAGGAGGTCGAGGAGCTCCTGCCGCACGCCGACGACGCCCTCGACTGGATCACCAGATCCGCGGACCCCTTCCTCTTCTACCGCCGCAGGACCGACCACGGCCTGGTCAACCAGGGCTGGAAGGACTCCTTCGACGGCGTCAACTTCGCCGACGGCACCCTGGCCCGCCCGCCCATCGCCCTGGCCGAGGTCCAGGGTTACGTCTACGCCGCCTACAACGCGCGTGCCCACTTCGCGCACGAGGCCGGCGACCAGGACCGGGAGGACCACTGGATCGGCCGCGCGACCAGGATCCGGGAGGCGTTCAACGAGAGGTTCTGGCTGCCGGACCGGGGTTATTACGCCATCGGGCTCGACGGCGGAGGCCGCCCCATCGACAGCCTGGCCTCCAACATGGGGCACTGCCTGTGGACCGGCATCATCGAGAAGGACCGGGCGGCCTCCGTCGCCGGGCACCTGCTGTCTCCGGAGATGTTCACCGGGTACGGCATGCGCACCCTGGCCGCCGGAATGGGCGCCTACAACCCGATGAGCTACCACAACGGCTCGGTCTGGCCGCACGACAACTCCATCGCCGTCGCCGGCCTGATGCGCTACGGCTTCGTCGAGGAGGCGCAGCGGATCGCCTACGGCATGCTGGACGCGGCCGAGGCCTTCGGCATGCGGTTGCCGGAGCTGTTCTGCGGGTTCGACCGGGCGCAGTTCCCCATGCCGGTGCCGTATCCCACCTCCTGCTCCCCGCAGGCCTGGGCCGCCGCGACCCCCATCCACCTGGTCCGCAACCTGCTCCGTTTCGACCCGTGGGTCCCCTACGGCCAGGTCTGGCTGGACCCCACCGGCCTGGACGACATACGGATCACCGCGCTCCCCTTCGCCGACTCCCGGATCACGATCGACGTCAAGGGCGGCAAGGTGTCCGTCACCGGGCTGCCCAAGGGCATGACCCTGCGCAACGAGCCGCGCCCACCCATGTCGGCTCACTGCCGGACCTCCCCCGACACCCTGATCGGTTAATCCAGAGGTTCCCGAGGGCCGAGGGGCCCGGAAGCGAGGTGGGCATGATCTCCACAACAGAACTTCAGGGGTGGCGCGGCGGCGGGATGCGCATCGTGATGATCGCGCCGCCCTGGTACGACGTGCCACCCCTGGGCTATGGCGGCATCGAGTCGATGCTGGCCGGACTCGTCGCCGGGCTCTCGCGGCGCGGGCACGACATCACCCTGATCGGGGCGGGCAAGCCGGGGACACCCGCGCGTTTCCTATGCACCTACGATCCGGCGCCCTCCGGGCGCATCGGCGAGGCGATGCCCGAGGTGCTGCACGCGGCCATGGCGCAGGACATCATCGCCGACCTCGACGCCGACATCGTGCACGACCACTCGCTGGCCGGACCGCTGACCGCGGCCACCCGGCGCGTGCCCACCCTGGTGACCTGCCACGGCGAGGTGGACGGTGAGCTCGGCGCGTACTACCGGGTCCTCTCCGAAACCGTGTCGATGGTCGCCATCTCCACGGCGCAGCGGCGGCTCGCCCCGAAGCTGAACTGGGCCGGAGTCGTCCACAACGCCGTCGAGACCCAGTCCTTCCCCTTCCGGGAGCACAAGGACGACTGGGTCCTGTGGCTGGGCCGGTTCAACGAGGACAAGGGCGCCCACCTGGCCATCGACGCCGCCCGGACGGCCGGGCGGCGGATCCTGCTCGCCGGGAAGCTCACCGAGCAGGTGGAGCACGACTACTTCGAGAAGTACGTCCGGCCCCGGCTCGGCGCCGACGCCGAGTACGTCGGCGAGGCTGACGCCGACCGCAAGCGCGAGCTGCTGGCGGCGGCCCGCTGCCTGGTCTTCCCGATCCTGTGGGAGGAGCCGTTCGGCATGGTGATGATCGAGGCCATGGCCTGCGGGACGCCCGTGGTCGCGCTCGGCCGGGGAGCCGTGCCCGAGGTGGTCGTGGACGGGATCACCGGTTTCGTCCGCGCCCGTGCCGACGAGCTCCCCGAGGCCATCGAGGGGGCGGACATGATCGACCCGCATGCGTGCCGGTCCCACGTCGCCCGCCGGTTCGGCATCGACGCGATGAGCGAGAAGTACGAGAGGATCTACTGCCGGCTGACCGGAGGGCTTGTCGAGCCTCCTGGGGAAACCAGGGATCTGGCACTGCCCGTCAACTGACGCGCGCCCTATGTTGGGGGGACGGCATTTTCGGCGGAGGGACGGTCATGGGCGAGTTCGTGCGGGTGGAGACGGCCAAGGGGATCGCGACGATCAGGCTGGACCGGCCCAAGATGAACGCGCTCAACCGTCAGGTGCAGGAGGAGATCGCGGAGTGCGCCCGGCAGGTGGACGCCGACACCGGCGTCCATGCCGTGGTCGTCTACGGCGGGGAGCGGGTCTTCGCGGCAGGGGCCGACATCAAGGAGATGGCCGGCATGTCCTATGCCGACATGTCGGTGCACTCCGGGGCGTTGCAGGACTGTTTCACCGCCGTCGCGCAAATCGGCAAGCCGGTCATCGCCGCTGTGACCGGTTACGCCCTGGGCGGCGGCTGCGAGCTCGCGCTCTGCGCCGACATCCGGATCGCCGGCGAGTCGGCCAAGTTCGGCCAGCCGGAGATCCTGCTCGGCATCATCCCCGGCGCGGGCGGCACCCAGCGGCTGCCCCGGCTGGTCGGCCCGGCCAGGGCCAAGGACCTCATCTTCACCGGCCGCCACGTCCCTGCCGCGGAGGCGCTGGAGATCGGGCTGGTCGACAGGGTCGTCCCCGACACCGACGTCTACGACGAGGCGCTCTCCTACGCCGCCAGGTTCGTCGGCGGTCCCGCGCTGGCCCTGCGCGCCGCCAAGCAGGCCGTCGACCGCGGCCTCGAGGTGGACCTGGCCACCGGCCTGGAGATCGAGCGGCTCCAGTTCGCGGCCCTGTTCGCCACCGACGACGCCGGGATCGGCATGCGCGCCTTCGCGGAGAAGGCTCAGGCCACGTTCACCGGCCGCTGAGCTCCGGCCCGGAGGTCGGTGTGCGGCCTTCGAGGGAGATCCGGTTCGGAGGCGGCGCCGGGGTCGGGTGCGCGGCCTTCGAGAGGGAGGCCCGGTCCATGTTCCACCGGCCGCTGAGCTGCGGTCCGGCGACGGTGCCGGGGCCGGTGGGCGCCTTCGCGGAGCGGGTCCGGGCCGCGTTCACCGGCCACCGATGCCGCTCTCTTGCGGCCGCTGGAATCAATCCGTGACAGGACCGTCCTGGTAGATCAAGCTTTGCCGGTATCGTGCCGGATTATGGTTCGGTTGGTGAAGCGTGCTCTGGTGCCCGCCCGGCTACGGCGGGCGGTGCGTGGGTGGTTCGACTCCCGGTACATCTCCCTCGCCGATCACCGGCAGGACATCAAGGATGCCCTCTGGGAGGTTCAGACACTGGGCCGGGAGGTGACCGCGCTCCGGGCCGAGGTCGACCGGCTCCGGGCGCAGGTGGCCAAGTCCGGCGTCGCCCAGGACCGGGCGGAGCGCTGGGACGACGCCCATCGGCTGGCCCGGGAGACGGCGACCGCGCTGGATGGGGTTCTCCAGAACGAGGTCATGCTCTGGCAGGCGGTGGACCGCCTCCCCGGAGGCGTGTCCTCCGCGAGCCCGTCCTCCGGCAGTCCGTCCTCCGGCAGTCCGTCCTCCGGGAGTCCGGCGTCGGTGAGCCTGGTGCGCTTCCCGGGGAGCGCCGGATGAGGGCCACCTGGACGGCCGACGGCGCCGTGTGGCATCTCGTCTTCCGGCTGGACCCGGAGGACGCCATCACCGGGTTCTGCGCCGACGGCCAGCCCCTGAAGCTGGCCACGAACTCCTTCCGGGTCGAGCTGCCGCGCGAGCCGCGCGCGGTCCACCCCGACCTGGCGGCGCTCGCCGCGTGGACCGTCGTCGCGCCGTGGACCCGGCGCGCGATCGCCTTCGACCGGCCGATCTCGCCGGAGCTCGCCGCGGCGATCCAGGCGGGCTGGGGGGTCGAGGCGGGACCGGTCGGCGAGGTCGTGCGCACCGGCAGCAGGCTGGCGATCTCCTACAGCGGCGGCGCCGACTCCGCGGCCGTGGCCGCGATGCTGCCCGACGCGCCGTTCGTGCACTTCCAACGGGTCTCCCACCCGCGGGTGCCGAACCGCTGGACCCACTACCGCGCCGACGTGCTGGCCTCGCTGGCCGAGAAGACCGGCCGCGAGCTGACCGTCGTCCGCTCCGACCTGGAGTTCACCCTCGCCGAGCCCCGGCCCGGCTACCCCGAGCACCACGCGGTGGCCGCCGGGGCGCTGCTGCTGGCCGACGAGCTCGACCTGGGCGGCCTCGCCTTCGGCTACGAGCTGGGCTCGCGCTGGCTGGGCGGCGACCGCTACCTGCTCCGCTACACCCCCGACAACCCGATGTGGTCCCCGGACGGCGCCTGGGGCCGGGCCTTCGCCGCGGCCGGCCTGCACATCGTGCTCCCCGTCGGCGGGGTCAGCGAGGCCGTCACCATGCGCCTCGCCCTGGAGTCGGACCTGCGCGAGCAGGTCCGCTGGTGCCTGCGCGGCGTGAACGGCCCCTGCGGCACCTGCGGGAAGTGCCTCTACAAGGAGCTCATCCAGGCCGCCGTCGAACGCCGCCCGCTGCGCACCACGGTCGCTCCGGGCCGGCCGGTCGCGCGAAAATGGCAGGAGCCCCCGCCGTACGGCGGCCAGGAGATGATCGAGTACGGCTGCGCACGGGTGCCCGGCATCGAGGACACGCTCTTCGGCAGAGCCGCGGCGTTCCTGGGCGCGACCGAGGCGTCGACGGCCTGGCTCGACCGCTGCTACCCGCCCGCGATCGAGGAGATCCCCGAGCCGTGGCGCAAGCAGGTCCGTGACTTCGTCGCAGAGAAGATCGGTTTCATGAGTGACGACGAGGCGCGCCGCGTCGAGACCTGGGGGATGTCGTGAAGGTTTACGTCTCGGTGGACATGGAGGGCGTCACGGGTCTGACCGACCCGGAGGAGATGCAGGCCGGAGGCCGAGGCTACGAGCGCGGCTGCGAGCTGATGACCGCCGACGCCAACGCCGTCATCCGGGGCGCCTTCGACGCCGGGGCCGAGGCCGTACGCGTCAACGACGCCCACGGATCGACCAAGAACCTCAGGATCGACCTGCTCGACGAGCGGGCCACGCTGATCCGGGGGCCGGGCAAGCCGCTGCGGATGGGACAGGGACTCGACCGGAGCCACCGGGCGGCCTGCTTCGCCGGATACCACGCGCGGGCCGGGGTCCCGGACGGCGTCCTCAACCACACCTGGATGGGCAAGGAGATCCAGAACGTCTACCTCAACGGCGAGGTCTGCGGCGAGACCCGCCTGGTGGCGTCGTTCGCCGGGTCGCTCGGCGTGCCGGTGGCCCTGGTGACCGGGGACGAGGCCGTCTGCGAGGAGGCCCGCGAACTGCTCGGCGACGTCGAGACCGTCGCGGTCAAGACGGGCGTCAACCGGTTCTCCGCCGAGCTCCTGCCGCCCGCCGTCGCCCAGGCCCGGATCTACCAGGCCACCGTCCGTGCGCTCAACCGGGTCGCCGACTTCCGCCTCTGCGCCCCCGAACCGCCGTTCACCCTCGGCGTCGAGTGGAACTCCACCGCGATCGCCGCCGGCTGCGCGCTCATTCCCGGCGTGCGGTCGGCCGGACCCCGCCACACCGAGTTCACCACCGACGACTTCGCCCAGATCATGGGTCTCATGGGCCTCTTCGCCACCATCGGCGGCCAGATCGCCTGCGGCAGCCACGGGTACGGCTGACGCGCGATGACCGACTCTGTGATGACACGCCGGGCACTGCTGATCGGCGTGGGCGCGGCGGGCGGCGCCGGGGCGATGTTCGCGGCCATGGGGGCGCTCGGCCTGGCCCCCGACTCCCAGGAGAAGGCCTTCGTCCCGCCGCGGCCCTCCGACTTCTCCCTGCACGGCAGGGGCGCGGCCAAGGTGGTGATCCTCGGGGCCGGGGTCGCCGGTCTGACCTGTGCCTACGAGCTGGGCAAGGCCGGATACGACTGCACCGTCCTGGAGGCGGCCGACCGGGTGGGCGGCAGGAACCTCACACTGCGCGCCGGGGACCGGCTGACCGAGACGGGCGGGGAGACCCAGACGGCGGAGTTCGAGGAGGGGACCTACTTCAACGCCGGACCGGGACGGATCGCGCAGTGGATGGTCACCCTGGACTACTGCCGCGAACTGGGCGTGCCCATCGAGGCGTTCGTCAACAACAACGCCTCGGCCTACCTCTACACGGCCGGTATGACCGCGCCCGCGCGGGCGCGGACGGCCCGCGCCGACGCCTACGGGTACATCGCGGAACTGCTGGCCAAGGCGGCCCACACCGGCGCGCTGAACCGGCGGCTGACCAAGGACGACCGCGACCGGCTCGCGGAGTTCCTGCGGAGCTTCGGCGACCTCGGACCCGACCTGACCTACCGGGGCTCCACCCGCCGGGGCTTCGAGACCTACCCGGGGGTCACCGGCGGGGTCTCCGCCGGCACGCCGCCCTCCCTGACCGACGTGCTCGCCGCCGGCACGGGCCGGGCGCTCACCATGGACTTCGGCTACGAGCAGGCCATGCCCATGTTCCAGCCGGTGGGCGGCATGGACGCGATCGTGACCGCGCTGGTGCGGGAGGTCGGCCGCGACCGGATCAAGACGGGCGCCCCGGTCACCGGCATCAAGGACCTGCCCGACGGCGTCGAGGTGACCCACCGGGGCGGCACGCTCCGCGCCGACTACTGCATCGCCACCCTCCCGCCCCATCTGCTCGCCCGTATCCCGCACAACCTGGGCACCCCGGTCACCGCCGCGCTCCGCACCCCCGTCCCGGTGGCCGCGGGCAAGATCGGCCTGGAGTACGGCAGGCGGTGGTGGGAGATCGACGACCGCATCTACGGCGGGATCACCGAGACCGACCTGGACATCACCCACATCTGGTACCCCTCCTACGGCTATCACGCGAGGAGCGGCCTGGTCGTCGGCTATTACAACACCGGGGACGGCGCCGTGCGGTACGGCGGGATGTCCCACCGCGACCGGCTGAACCGCGCGCTCACCCAGGGCAAGAAGATCCACGGTGAGAAATACCGCAGCGAGCTCCGCTCCAGCGTCTCGATGGCCTGGCACCGCCAGCCGCACATCGAGGGCGGCTGGGTCGCCTGGCCCTCCCACCAGGGCGCCTTCACCCTCCTGCAGCGCCCGGCGGGCCGGGTCCACTTCGCGGGCGACTGGCTCACCCACCTGATCGCATGGCAGGCCGGCGCCATGGAGTCGGCGAGGAAGGCCGTCACCGAACTCCACCGCCGGGTTGTCCGGACGCCGTCCTGAGTCGTCCGCGGGGGCCGTACAGTCTCTCAGGTACGGATGATCCGAGGGGGGCGACGATGGCGATCGGGACACTGGACTGGGTGGGGGCGGCCGGCCGGCCCGACCTGTTGGCGGAGCCGGTGGCACGGGCGGTCGCCGGGCTCGACGGGGTCGAGGTCGCGGAGATCGACCCGGCGCTGGCGGACACGGCGGCGTTCTGCGAGCGCTACGGCGTGGCGCCGGGGGAGTCGGCCAACTGCGTGATCGTGGCGGCCAAGCGGGCCGGGGAGGTCCGTTACGCGGCCTGCATGGTGCTCGCCACGACGAGGGCGGACGTCAACGGGGTGATCCGCCGGCACCTGGACGCGCGGAAGATCTCCTTCGCGCCGCAGCAGGAGGCGGTCGGCCTGACCGGGATGGAGTACGGCGGGATCACTCCGCTGGGACTGCCCGAGGGATGGCCGGTGCTCGTGGACGAGGCCGTGGCGGCCCATCCGGGGGTCGTGATCGGCAGTGGCGTCCGGCATTCCAAGCTGGCGGTCCCGGGTGCGGTGCTCGCCGGCCTGAAAACCGCCGAGGTGCTCCGGTTGGCCAACTGACGCCGAAAAGAGATTGAGTGTTGCCGGTGTTTGGGAAACCGTTGAGCTCTGGCACACGTTGTTCAGTTGAAGAATATGGCCTGATGGTTCATCTCATGGGCGGTGTTTAAGCCGGTATGGTTCTTCATGCCATGAATCAGGACGACCGACTGGGCCCCTACCGACTGCTCCGGCGGCTCGGTGAGGGCGGTATGGGTGTCGTCCACCTCGCGGTCGACCCACAGGGGCGGCAGGTGGCCGTGAAGGTCCTGCGCGCCGAGGTGGCCGGCGACGATGTCGCGCGCCGACGGCTCTCGCGCGAGGTGGAGACCATGCGGCGGGTCCGCAGCGAGCACATCGCCGAGGTGCTCGACGCCGATGTGACCGGTCTGCGGCCCTACATCGTGACCCGATACGTCCCCGGCCAGCCACTGGACGAGCTGATCAAGCAGGACGGCCCGATGGGGCTGTCCGGGCTGCTGAAGGTCGCGTACGGGGTGGCGACGGCGCTCGCCGCCGTGCACTCCGTCGGAGTGATCCACCGCGACCTCAAACCGGGCAACGTCCTCATCCTGGACGGCAAGCCCGTCCTCATCGACTTCGGCATCGCGCAGGCGGTGGACGCCACCCGGCTCACCCAGACCGGCATGTTCATCGGCACGCCCGGCTATCTCGCCCCCGAGATCATCGAGGGCCACGAGGCGGGCCCCGAGGTGGACGTGCACGCCTGGGCGGGCACGTTGATCTTCGCGGCCACCGGCCAGCCGCCCTTCGGCAAGGGCACGCTGGAAATGATCTTCTACAACATCACCGCGGGCAAGGCGGACGTGGACGCCGTCCCGCCGGAGCTCCGGCCGGTGCTGCGGGCCGCGCTGCAGCGCGACCCGGCCAAGCGGCCCAAGGCCACCGAGTTGGCCGCCCAGGTGGAGCGCCTGCTGCCCCGCCCGGGCCGTCCCCGGGTGTCCGACGAGACCGCCACGGTCGCGCACTTCGGCGATCCGGGCGACATGCCGACACCGGTGGCCTCCCGACCGGGCGGCCCGCCGCAGTCTTCGCCGTGGCCCCCGGCCCCGGCGGCACAGCCGCGCGAATACGTCTCACTGCTCGGCGAGCAGCCCCCCGACCCGTCGCCCACCCGCCGGGTGACGGCCGAGGAGCTGCGCCAGGCCGCGGCCCAGCAGGACCCGCGCGACCTGCCCACCGGCGTGCTCAGCCCGGAGGACATCCCCAGCCGGGGCCGTTTCTCCACCGGCGACCAGTTCAGGCCCTCCCCTCCCGCCAGACCGGAGGCCGCCCCTCCCGACCGGCGGGAGGCCGCCGCCCCGATGGCCGGCGACGACGTCCCCACCCAGCGGGTCCGCCCGCAGGACCTGCAGGACTACGTCCGCAACAACTTTCCCCAGCCCGGCCAGGCCCCGCCGCCGTACCCGCAGCAGCAGGCCCTGTTCGAGCAGACGCCACCCGTCCGGCCCGCGCCGCCGCCCTACCCGTACGCGCACCCGCAGCCGCCCCAGCCGCAGATGCCCGCGGCCCCGCACCTCGGTGTGCGGCCGGGGCACACGCTGCAGCGCTCCAGGGCGTACGGCGTCGCGAGCGCGATGATGCTGATCGTCATGACGGCCGCGGCCGTGATGATGCCGGTCGCCGTCGCCGTCGTGGCGATCCCGGTCGCGGTCCTGCTCCGCGCCGCCGACATCGCCCAGCCCAGGCTCAACACCCGCCGCCCGGCGGGTGCGGCCGCCGCGGACGTGCTCCGGGTGCTCAGCCAGCCGTCCGCGCTGCTGAAGTCGGTGGGCATCACCGTCGCGCTCGTGCCGTACGCGCTGATCCTCGGCCTGCCGGTGACACTGCTGCTCACCGTGGTCGTCGGGAGGATGCCCGCCGCGAACGCGCTGAGCTGGGGCGCGGCGGTCGCGCTCTGGACGGTCTGCGCGGGACCCGGCGTGGAGGGCCCCAGCCGCCAGATGCGACGTACGCTGGCATCATCGCTGCCTTCACGCAGCGCGGCCATGATCATGGTCTCGGTGCTGGGTGCGGTGGCCGTACTCATGATCTTTCTTGCGATCGGCACCGTGAGAGGCGGGGCACGGCAGGCGCTGTGGGCGCCGGTCGATGTCGGGACGGTGGTGACGGAACTGACGGATCTACGGAAGGCGGCGCGATGACGGGGGACACGCAGGCGCCTGAGCGGCTGGGACCGTACCGCCTGCTCAGAAAGATCGGCGAGGGCGGCATGGGGGTCGTCCACCTGGGGCTCGACGAGAACGGGCGGGAGGTGGCCGTCAAGGTCCTGCACCCGCACGTGGCCGCCGACCTGAAGGCCCGCGATCGGCTCACCCGTGAGGTGGAGACCATGCGGCGGGTGCGCAGCCCGCAGGTGGCCGAGGTCCTCGACGCCGAGCTGTCCGGCAAGCAGCCCTACGTGGTGACCCGCTTCGCCCCGGGCCGCACGCTGGAGGAGACGGTCCTCACCGACGGGCCGCTCTCGCCCGAAGAGGTGATCAACCTCGCCCGGGGCATGTGCGCGGCGCTCGTGGCGATCCACGCCGCCGACGTCATCCACCGTGACTTCAAGCCGTCCAACGTGATGATCGTCGACGGCGAGCCGCTGGTCATCGACTTCGGCATCGCGCACCTGGTCAACGCCACCCGGCTGACCCAGACCGGCATGTTCGTCGGCACACCCGGCTACCTCGCCCCGGAGATCATCCGGGACACCGAGATCACCCAGGCCGCCGACGTGCACGCGCTGGCCTCGACGGTCTTCTTCGGAGCGACCGGCAAGCCGCCGTTCGGCACGGGCAGCTTCGAGGTCGTCTGCTTCAACATCATGGAGGGGCGGGCCAACATCGACCTGGCGCCCGCCTGGCTGCGCGGCTGGCTGCGCCAGGCCCTGGCGGTGGACCCCGCCGCCCGGCCGAGCGCGCAGGCGCTGTACCGGATGGCGCGGGCCCTCGACCCCTCGGTGACGGTCTTCCAGGAGACGTCGGCCACCGCCGTCCCCGACAGCGGCACCAGGGTGCTCAACACCGAGGGCACGAAGGTGCTCGACACCGAGGGCGCCAAGCTCAACGCCGACGGCACCAGGGTGCTCGACATCGACGGCGCCAAGCTCAACGCCGACGGCACCAGGATCCTGGACGGGCAGACCCCGTCCACGCCGGCCGGGCAGCCCGCGCCGAGCGGCACCCGGGCGCTGCCGCAGGACGGAAGCTACTCCGACCTGCTGACCCCGGTGGAGTACGCCCGACCTGAGCGGCGGGAGCGGGAACGCAGGCCGCGTGCCGAGCCGGCCCGCTCCACGACCCCGCCGCCCTACGTCCCGGCCACCCCGCCCCCGCCCTATGTCCCGGCATCGCCCTCGGCGCGGCAGTCGAGGAGCGCACCGCCGCCGCCCTACGCCGACCAGCGGGTCGCCGGCTACCCGCCGCCCCCGCCGACCGGCCCGGCCCGGCCGTACGCCCCGCCGGCGACCCAGCCCCGGCCCCATACCCCGCCGGCCGTCCAGCCGCCGCAGGACCGTCCGCGCTACCGCACCGGCCACCCGCTGGCCGCGCTGCTGCTGCTGACGATCGTCGTCGCGCTGGCCTGCGTGCTGCCGGTCATGGTCAGCGCGTTCGCGCTGGTCGCGGTGGCCTGCCTGCGGGTCGGCGAATACCTCTTCGGGGATCTGGCCCAGCGCCGTTCGGTGCGGGGCAACAGCGCCACCGACCCGCTGCTGGCGGTGCTCGGCACCCCGTGGGCGCTCATCAAGGCGGTGCTCGCCACGCTGCTGACGGCCCCGCTGGCCGCGATGTTCGGCATGTGCGTGTGGGGTGTGCTGGCCTACGGCGTGAAGATGGACACCGACCCGGCCGCCGCCTACGCGGCGGGCGGGTTCGTGGCCGGGCTGTTCGTGCTGCCCGGCGGCGGAAAGCCGCGCAAGGCCGTCGCCCGCACGCTGACCGGCGTGATCCGCAGCCCCGGGGCGGCCATGGTGACCACGATCATCCTGGGCACGCTGGCGTTCTTCGCGGTGATGGCGACCCTGGGAGTGGAGGCGTCCTTCACCCCGTGGGACCAGCCGAGCGACGTGGTGAAGCAACTCACCAGACAGTGGCAGCTCCAGGTGGAGAACGGCAAGATGGGTGTCATCGACCTCGTCGGCGGTCTCGTCAAGGACCTGATGCGGAGCCTCGGCCTCGGGTTCCTCACCTTCGGACGGTGATCGTGCGAGATCGGCCCCTCTAGGGCACGATGGGGGGAGACACGCCGGAGGGAGTCGCATGGGAGCGCCGGACGGTGCACGCCTCGGCCCGTACCGCCTGCTGTCGACACTGGGCGCGGGCGGGTTCGGCGAGGTCCACCTGGCGCTGGACCCCGAGGGGCACACGGTGGCGGTCAAGATCCTGCACCCGCAGGTCGCGGCCGACGCGACGGCCCTCGCGCGGCTGGCCCGAGAGGTGGAGACCATGCGGCGGGTCGAGGGCCCGCACGTCGCCGAGGTCCTGGACGCCTCGCTGGAAGGCGATCGCCCCTACCTGGTCACCCGATACGTGCAGGGCCGTCCGCTCAGCGCGGTGGTCGCCGGTGACGGGCCGGTCGAGGGCGACGGTCTCGTACGGCTGGCGCGCGGCCTGGCCGAGGCGCTGGCCGCGGTGCACGCGGCCGGGGTCGTGCACCGCGACCTGAAGCCCGCCAACGTGATCCTGACCGACGGCGAGCCGGTCGTGATCGACTTCGGCATCGCCTGCGCGCTCGACTCCGTCTCGGTCACCGTGTCCGGTGTGATTCTCGGCACACCGGGCTACCTGGCGCCCGAGGTGATCGAGGGCACTGGTTCCGGGGCGGAGGCCGACCTCTTCTCGTTCGGCGCCACGCTGGCCTATGCGGCCACCGGCCGGCATCCGTTCGGCACGGGTCCGGCCTCGGCGGTGGGCTACCGCGTCGTCCATCAGGCCCCCGACCTGGAGGGGGTGCCCGGCTGGCTGGATCCGGTGCTCCAGGAGTGCCTGCGGCGGGATCCGGCCGACCGGCCCATCGCGGGCGAGCTGCTGGACCGTCTGGGTGCCGCGGGCCCGGCCGCCCACACGGTGATCCCGCGGCCCCGGCCCCGGCCCTCCCCGGTCGCCACCCGGGTCCATGAGGCCGTCGGAGGCCGGGAGCCCGCCGAGGTCCAGGACGTCGCCCTGCACGAGGCGGGAGGGGCGGGGAACGCCGTACAGGAGCTCACCACCCGTGAGTGGCGTCGCGGGCGGCGGCCGGTGTCCGGCAGGCTCTCGGCGGAGGAGCTCCGCGAGCGCCGCCGGGTGGTCCTGCACCGCCGCTGGGTCGTCGGCACCGGTCTGCTCGTCTCTCTGATGGCCGCCACGGCCAGGGAGCCGCTTCCCGAGGTGGCGCTGCTCCTGCTCACCGGCTACGGCCTGGTGACGCTCGTCGACGGGGCGATCGCCCTGTTCGCCCGGCGGAACCGTCCGCGCATGATCGTCGACCTGGGCAGCGCCGCCGGCGCCGTAGTGCTCTGGGCCGTCCTCGGTGCGTTCTTCAGCACCCTCACCCTCGCGCTGGCCCTCGGCACGGTGGTTTTCGTCCTGGTGGCGATCCTGATAGCCAGCTGAGATCCTCCGGTGTTCCCGACGGCTCGCCGGGGGGCGGGGATTCGCGCACCAATTCCGGAACATAGTTCGGTATGGTGGGAGGGCCACCGGCTGCCCGGTGCGAGCCGTACAGCCTGGTGGTTTGCACCTAAGCTACCGATGGGTAACATGATGGCGGGAGTCAGGGCGGGTATGTTTCCGTCCGGGCCACCCACTGTCATACCGCCCTCGGGCACCTGGCAGTCTTGGCATCGCGCGCACGTGCCCCGCGTGTGCGTACCGAGCATCCGGCGCCAACCGCAGCGACGCGGTGGCGCACGTGAACACGGGAGGTCGGCCACCGGCCATGAACATCGTCGTCTGCGTGAAGCAGGTCCCCGATACGGCGACCGAGCGCAAGCTGAGGTCCGATGACAAGACACTCGACCGCGATGCCGCCGACGGCGTCATCAACGAACTGTGTGAGTACGCGGTCGAGGAGGCGCTGCGCCTGAAGGAGGCCCACGGCGGTGAGGTGACCGTCCTCACCATGGGCCCCGACAAGGCCAGTGACACCATTCGCAAGGCCCTGGCCATGGGTGCCGACAAGGCGGTCCACCTGGTGGATGACGCACTGCACGGCTCCGACGCGCTGGGCACCTCCTACGCCCTGGCACAGACGCTCAAGAAGATCGGTTTCGATCTGGTCGTGCTCGGCTCCGAGTCGACCGACGCCCGCACCGGCGTCCTCGCCGCCATGCTGGCCGAGCGTCTCGGTGTGCCGCAGCTCACCTTTGCCAACAAGGTCGAGGTGAACGGCTCGTCCATCGCCGTCCAGCGCGTCACCGACTACGGTTACGACAAGGTGGAGGCATCGCTGCCCGCCGTCGTCTCCGTGGTCGAGAAGATCAACGACCCGCGTTACCCGTCCTTCAAGGGCATCATGGCGGCGAAGAAGAAGCCGGTCGAGAAGCTCGGCCTCGCCGACGCCGAGATCGACGCCGCCCAGGTCGGCCTGGCCAACTCCTGGAGCGAGGTCGCCGACTTCGCCGTCGCCCCGCCGCGCGCGGCCGGCACGGTCGTCAAGGACGAGGGCGACGGCGGCGTGAAGACCGCCGACTACCTCGCGTCGAAGAAGTTCGTCTGAGAACGGGGGTTGGCTGACATGTCTGAGATTCTCGTTCTGGTCGAGCACGTCGAAGGCCAGGTCAAGAAGGTCACGCTGGAGCTGCTGACGCTCGCCCGCAAGCTGGGCACGCCGTCGGCCGTGTGGACGGGGCCGGGCTACTCTCCTGACGCCAAGGCCAGGCTGGCCGAGTACGGCGCGGAGAAGATCTACCTGGCCGACTCCGCCGACATCGCCGACTACGTCGTCGCGCCGAAGGCGGAGCTGCTGGCCCAGCTCGTCTCCGAGAAGGCCCCGGCCGCGGTGCTCGTCGCCGCGACGGCCGAGGCGAAGGAGATCGCGGGCCGGCTGGCCATCAAGATCGACTCTGGTGTCCTCACCGACGTCGTGGGCCTCCAGGACGGCCTGATCGCCGAGCAGTCGATCTTCGGCGGCGGCGTCAACGTCCAGTCGCGGGTGACCAAGGGCACCCCGATCGTCGCGGTCCGCCCCAACGCGACGCCGATCGAGGCCGCCGCGGGCGCCGGTGCCGAGGAGCAGGTCTCGGTGACCGTCTCCGAGGCCGCCAAGGGCGCCAGGGTCGTGGAGCGCGTCAAGGAGGAGAAGGGCGCCCGCCCTGAGCTCACCGAGGCCGCCATCGTGGTCTCCGGCGGCCGTGGCGTGGGTTCGGCGGAGAACTTCTCGATCATCGAGAAGCTGGCCGACTCGCTCGGCGCGGCAGTGGGCGCCTCCCGCGCCGCCACCGACGCCGGCTGGTACCCGCACCAGTTCCAGGTCGGCCAGACCGGCAAGACCGTGTCGCCGCAGCTCTACATCGCGGCGGGCATCTCCGGTGCCATCCAGCACCGGGCCGGCATGCAGACCGCCAAGACGATCGTCGCGATCAACAAGGACCCCGAGGCGCCGATCTTCGAGCTCGCCGACTTCGGTGTGGTGGGTGACCTGAACCAGGTCGTCCCGCAGCTGACCGACGAGGTCGTCAAGCGCAAGTAGGGCCCTACCGGCCGTACAGGGAGACGGCGCCGCACCTGACGTGCGGCGCCGTTCTCCATTCCCGGATGCTTCGACGGCAGGCGACGGCAGGGCATTCTCTCCAGTGGTTCACCATCTATCAGAATGTGTTCTGACTTACGATGGCAGGGTGAGCACCAGTAACGCCGACGCCGTCACCTTCTCGGACCTGTCGAGAAACCCCCGAGCCGTCGCCGAACGCGCCGCGCGCCTCGGTCGAGTACGCGTCACTCACCGCGACGCTCCCGATTTCTACCTGACCGCCGCCGACCGCGAGGATCAGCGCGGGCAGACACTGGCTACCGCATCCCGTCTGTTCCTCGCCCTCATCAAGCACGACCCGACCGCCCGCGCTCTGGTCATCGCCATGCCCGAGGTCTTCCCCTGGGTTCGCCACCTCACCTCCGCCGAACTGCGTGCCTTCACCCTCGAACTGGTAGAGGCGCTCTCCGACGCCGCGGAGTTGGATGTCGACGTCACCACCCAGAAAGTCATCGCGGGCTGGCGGGCGACCGCTCGGATCAAGGCCGACCCTGTGCGCTACGCCCAGGCTGACAAGGCCACAAGCGGTGACTTCGGACCGGTGGAGGTCTCAGGATGAGTCCGAAGCGTGGTGATCGGGTCACGGTCCCGCCTCCGGATGACGAGTGGGATATCCGGTTCGGTAGCAGTGACGCGGTCAAGGGGTGGGAGGAGTTGTGCCGTCACGCCTTGGCCAACACGCGCCGGTGTTTTGAGGTACTGCGCGCCGATCCACGCTCACGGGCTGATCATGAGCGTCAACATCGCTTACGCGGCGACCTCGCGACTCATCGCCACAATGGCCATGAACTGGAGCAATGGGAATTCGAAGTCACCAGCGGCGGGTGCGTCCGCTATGTCGTCGACGACGCGACCCGAACTGTCTGGGTCGTCTACGCATCACCTCGTCACCCGAAGGACACCGATGTCTGAAGCCGAAGGCTGGAATCCGATCAGGTGATCTCCCACTCGGATCGCGGCGGCCTCCGGAGCTCCGATGGATACCCCAGCCTCGGCGGCACCCACGTCAAGCCAGGTGACCCGTCCGAGCGAGACGACTGAGGCTGCGGGTCTTCCATCATGGTTGATTTGCCGAAGACCGGAGGCTTCTGCCATGTGGCTCCGAGAGGCGTCATGGATGTTGTGGCCGATCGGCCTGCCGGGTTGCCTGTGAAGTGTCGGGAGGATCCTCTAGCCTGACGGAAGGAGGTGACCGACATGATGACCGCAGAACCACACGGGAACAGGGCTGTCGCGCCTTTTCTGCCCGCGCCGGACAAGACACCGCGTGCGATCCGGGCCGCTCTGCTTCCCGAAGAAGTCGGAGATTTCGACCGGGAGTTCCGGGCTGTCATGGCCGAGGCGACGGAGACCCTTGACCTAACGGCGGTGACCTCGTTCGTCGAGCGATGGTGGCGAGTCGCCTGGTCGTCGGCTGACGTCGCGGGCCACCGCGCGATGCTCGACCATGCGGATCGGCTGGTCCGGGGCGAAAACGTGGCCGCCCGATCCTGGGCCGAGACCAAGGCGCGGCTGGGGCTGTAAATGTATGCGGTGGAGATCGAGGACGGCGCGGCCGAGGGGATAGCAACCCTTCCCAAGGAAGGGCTGCTATCGTTCGCGTCGCTCGTCGACCTGCTTGAGATCCATCCGTGGAGCGGGGACTCCTATAACAGGAAACGTCCCGATGCGAACATGCGTGCGCACGCCTTTGGTGATTGTCGAGAAGGCCTGGCCGTTTATCTCATACTCGAAGACCAACTGCGCGTAGTTGTCCTACGGGTTCTCTGGCTTAGCTGACAGCAGTCGATCGCGCACGGCGGTTTGCCAAGGGCCTGATCAGCCGGATTCATGGCTTGCTATTCCTACGGTCATCGCGGCATCGGTGGCCCACCGATGATGGTAGTTCGTCCTGCGAATTATAAAGCATTTGAATGTTACCCTGAACGCGTGGGAAAGCATGACGAGGGACGGATCGGCGTGGTGGCCGCGCTGGTACGGTCCACGTTCCTGGTGAACGCCGTGTACGCCGAGTCCGCCAGAGAGTACGGCCTCACCTCGCAGCAGGGGCGGTTGCTGTGCGTACTGATGGCGCAGCCGTACGGCATGAGCGAGCTGGGTGCGATGCTGGGGCTGGCCAAGTCGAGCCTCACCGGCCTGGTGGACCGCACCGAGCGCAACGGCCTGGTTCGACGCATACCGGATCCGCAGGACTGGCGTGCGGTGCGGATCGCGCTCACCAGGAAGGGGGACGGGCTCGCGGAGGAGTTCTACGGAGAGGCCTGCGGGCGAATCGAGAACCTGGCGACGGGGCTCGCCGACGCCGACCGCGACACGTTCGCCGACCTGCTCGGCCGCGTCGTGCTGGACAACAAGGTCCCCGTGGTCTTCCTGGAGCCCGGCGGGGGAGCACCCCCGGAACGCGAACGTTGAAATCGCCCCGGGTTGCAGTTCGCGACACGAACTAATATGGTTCGTGTCGCGAACTCAATCTCTTTTGTCGATCGGGGTGCGCATCATGAGCCGTACAGTGGCGGTCGCCGGCGGCGGTTACGGAGGGTCGGCACTCGCCAAGGCGCTGGTCGCCGAGACAAAGGTCGTCCTCATCGATCCCGGGGACGCGTTCGTCAACACGGCGGGATCGCTGCGGACGCTGACCCGGCCCGACTGGGGGAGCAACATGTTCTTCCCCTACGCCGAATTCCTGACCCGGGGCACGGTGGTCCGCGTCCAGGCCGAGACGGTTGTCCAGTACAAGGGGGCCGACCTGTTCCCCGGCCGCTTCACCGAACAGTTCAGCTCCGCCTGAAGGCGACGGATCGCGCTTTCCGCGGCGGCTCGGAACGCTCGGCCGCCACACTCACCAGACACCAGGACACCACTGAGGAAAGGCAGACCCTTGTTCGGACACGACGTCGTCTTCGGCTTCGGCGCGCACAGCGGCATCGGCGAGGCGCCAGAGCTGACGCGCATGGCTCAGCAGGCCGACCGCGACGGGCTCGACCTCTTCTCGCTGTCGGACCATCCCTACATCGGCGAACGACTGGACGCCTACGCCGCACTCGGCTTCATCCTCGGACGTACACAGCACATCGCCGGCCTCGTCAATGTCACCAACCTGCCGACCCGGCCCGCTCCCATGTTGGCCAGGACCGCGACGTCGCTGTCGGCGCTGTCCGGCGGCCGCGTCGTGCTCGGCATGGGCGCGGGCGGGCTGTGGGACCGGATCGCCGACATGGGTGTGCCCCGGCTGCCACCGGCCGATGCGGTGGACGCCTTCGAGGAGGCGATCGTCCTGGTCAAGAAGCTGTCGGGCGGTGGATCGCCGGTCACCTACCAGGGCCGCCACTACCAGGTGCACCAGATCGAGCCCGCTCCCGTGGCCGCGCCTCCCGTGTGGACGGGATCGAACGGGCCGAAATCCCTGGCTGCCACCGGCCGGGTGGCCGACGGCTGGATCCCCGGCCACGCGGCGGACTGGCTCAGCGAGCGCTACCGGACTTCGCGGCCGATCATCGACGAGGCGGCGGCAGTCGTGAACCGGGATCCGCGCGAGATTCGCACGATCTACAACTTCCCCGGCCGCATCACCGACCGGCCACTGCCCGCCACCCGTGACCACAAGGGCCGATGGATCGGCGGCTCGGTCGGCCAGTGGGTCGAGGAACTGACCGGAGCCGTGCTGGAGCACGACGCGTCGGGCTTCATTCTCTTCTCGACCGATCACGGCGCCCAGGACATCGGCACCCTCGGCCGCTGGGCCGGGGAGATCGTCCCGGCCGTACGCGAAGCGATCGCGAGGGAAAACGGCTGAGGTCGGTCTCTCGTCACTCCGTTCTTGGTCATCCTGATCACCGGTGACATGCGGTCCATGCCCGGCGGGCAGCGAACCGGGGATGCCGGCGGGTGACGCGTTCCAGCAAGACCGCAGGACCGAGCGGTACCGGTACCCCACCTCTGGCCGGTCTCGTATCCCGTTCCGCACTGTCCGCACACGCGCAACGACTGCGGACTGTGCCGTGAGCATTTCATGTCGTATGCACATACCTGCTACTGCAGCCTCGGTGGCACCAGCGTCAAGCTAGGTGACCCGTCCGAGTGGAGCGCCTGTTGAGGCGAAAGCAAGGTACGACAGAGGTACGGCTCATAGCATCAACGCTATGAGCTGGGGTACCGTAGAGCTGGAACCAGAAGTTCGGAAGTGGCTCGAAGATCTGCCTGCGGCGTCGTTCGCGAGGGTGGCTTTCTATGTCGATCTGCTGGCGGCGGAGGGCCCTGTGCTGGGGGAGCCCTACACGAAGCAACTTGACGGAAAGCTTCGCGAGCTCCGCTTTCACCTCGACGAGTTCGCTGTGCGAATCACTTACTGGATCGCGACCGGCCGCCGGATCGTGCTCTTGACCGTGTTCCACAAGACGCGGACGCGCGATGATCGTGAGGTTGAGCGGGCTCGGCGAGCCATGCGTCGCTGTACTGAGCTGGCGCACACCGTCGATGAGGGAGAAGAAGCGGTATGAGCGGGCAAGGGAGCTGGCGAGAGCTCAGAGATCGCCGGATGGCCGAGCCAGGTGCGGCTGAGGCCTACGAGGCCACACGTATCGCCTACGAGCTGGGTAAGACGGTCCGGGCGATGCGTGAAGGGCGAGGCTGGAGTCAGAACGACCTGGCGCGCGCGGCCGGCATGACCCAGTCGGCGGTGGCGCGATTCGAGGCAGGCGGAACGATCCCGACGTTGCCGGTGCTGGAGCGCCTGGCGCGTGCTTTGGATGCGGATGTCGAGGTCCGTCTGACGCCTCGGGCTCCCGCTGCTTGAGCTGAGCTCCAATACACCCGAAAACCACCGTCACGCTGTTGAGAGCCTGACGGGCACTGCGGGGTCGGTGGCACCAACGGCAAGCTAGGTGACCCGTCCGGGTAGAACGCCTGTCAGACGGGTCTGGTACTGAGGGAGGAGTAGCGTCGACTTTCCTATTGCAGCTCACGCGCCTCCGGGGTGTGAGCGACATCTGCCTGTGCAACTTTGTCGTCGCCCTCAAGCGATCCAGGCGAAGGCGAGCCGGCCGAGGGTCGGGGCCAGTACGGGCAGGCGGAGCTGCTCCGTTCGGTCTGTGCTCGCCGGGGCTCATGCCCGGCCTGGGGCAGCCCTGTCCGCCACGCTGCACTATGGGTACTTCGCTTGAAGCAAGACCGGTTCGAAGGAATGGGGGTTCAAGGCCCGTCATGTCACCGAGAAGTGGTACCAAAAAGTGGTACCGTCGGTCGTATGGCTGAGACACGGCTTCGGCTGCCGGATGAGACGTACGAGCAGATCAAGCAGATCGCCGGCGGTGACGCGCAGAGCGTCAACTCGGCGATGGTGGTGGCCATCGAGGAATACATCGCCCGACGGAGGCGGGAACGCTACCAGGCGATGGGCCGGAAGGTCGCTGAGCGGGACCGGGAGTTGCTTGAGCGGCTCGCTCGATGACGCTCTATCCGACCACCTCGGACCTTCTTGCCTTGGCCGAGGTGGTGCTGCCGGAGGTCCTTCTCCGCGATGGTGGCCAACTGCACGCAGCGGTGCTGCGCCCGCAGACCACCGTCTTCGGCGATGACGCCTATCCGGACCTGTGGGAGAAGGCGGCGGCTCTGATGCAGAGCATTCTGATCGGGCACCCGCTGGTGGACGGTAACAAGCGGCTCGCCTGGGCGGCGGCCGTCGTCTTTCTGGAGGACAACGGGGAGATCTTGGAGTACCGGGACGTGGACGAAGCCGAAAGGCTCGTCATCGCCGTAACCACAGGCGAGCTGGAAGACATCCCCGACCTGGCGCAGCGACTTCGCAAACTTCGTGACTGAAGATCGACGCACGATCACCATCTACTGCCTGAAGCGCACCGCTACCACCAGCAATGCCTGTTCAAGGTGCCGAACGGCTACTGCGGGGTCGGTGGCACCGGGGTTCAGTTGCCGGTCGCGACCTGAGGCGTGGGGACCTCGGGGCTGCTCCCCGCCTGGCCCGGGGTGGCGAGGGCGGCGGCGAGTGCCAGGGCGCCGGCCAGCCCGAACGCCGTGGCGAAGCCGGTTCCGGTGATGAGGGCGCCGACCACTCCGGGGGTGGCGGCGGAGACGAGGTTCTGGGCGGTGTTCTGGACACCCATCGCCCGGCCGGCCCAGGAGGTCCCGGCCAGTTCGGAGACCGCGGTGAAGGCCAGGCCGTTGCCGCTCATGGAGATGATCAGTGCCGCGATCAGCAGCGGTGTGGCGGCGTCGGCACCGATCTGCGTGGCCGTCGCCAGCAGGGCCATCACCGTGCCGTTGACCAGGGCGAGCTGTCGCATCGGCCGGACCCGGCTGCCCACCCGGTCCGACCACCTGCCGCACAGCAGGCGCCCGGCCGCGCCGCCGAACTGGGCCGCCGCGACGAGTTGGGAGGCCGAGGCCACCTCCCAGTGGCGCGCCGCGACCAGATAGGTGAGGGCGAACCCGGCCGTCACGAACTGGGGTACGACCAGCAGCATGCTCGCGCCGTGGATCCGCCACAGGGCCGGGTCGCGGTACGGCGAGGCCGTACGCTCGCCCGCGGCCCGGTCGCCTCTCGGCGGGTCGACGACCAGGAGTCCGACCGACACGGCGGTGACCAGGGTGATGGCGGCCATGACCAGCAGCGCGCCCCGCACTCCCCACAGGTGGACGGAGGGTGGGACGACGGCCCCGGCGACGGCGACCCCGAGCGGCTGGGCGGTCTGCCGCCAGCCCATGGCGACGCCGCGTCTCTCCTTGGGGAACCAGCCCAGGACGACCCGGCCGCTGGCCGCGTTCGCCGACGCGCCGGCGGCTCCCGCGAGCGCCAGCATGATCGCCAGTACGGCCGGCGTGCCGGTCAGGGCGGCCAGCGCCAGGAAGACCGTCGCCAGGGCCAGTCCGGTGGTCATGGCCAGCCGCTCGCCGTAGCGGTCCGCGATCCAGCCCCAGGCGATGAGGGTGAAGAGCATCCCGGCGCTGGGCGCGCCCACCAGGATTCCCGCCTGCGCCAGGCTCAGACCCCGCTCCGCCTGCAGCGCGGGGAGGAGGAACGGCAGCCCGTACATGAACACGCAGCCTGAACCCTGCGCGGCCACGCCCAGGCTCAGCATGGCCCAACGGTTGGGGGTTCTCATGGAGACACCATAGAAGAATCTCATTTTTTGAGCCAAATTGTCTTAAATGATGAGATAAGAAGCTATGGAGCCAGCTGGGGATGCGGTGGAACGGTGCGCGTCCGTCGGAGAGGCGAGAGCGGGATCCGCCGGAGCGCCGCCGGGGGCGCCGGAGCACCGCCGGAGCACCGCCGGGGGCCGCCGGGGGGGCCGGGCCGTGCACCGGTCTGACCGGCCCGGTCTTTCCGGCGCGGGGACGGGTCAGGCGGCCATGGAGAATTCGCGCTCCGAGGACCCGGCCGGGGCGGAGGCCGCGCCGCGCCGGGGGAGGAACCGGGCGACCAGCGCGATCAGCACCCCGAGCACGACGGCGATGCCGAGTGCCGTCCCGAGTGTGGCCACGTCCGACAGGAAGCCGATGATCACCGGGCCGAGCAGCAGTCCGGCGTAGCCCATCGCACCGGTCTGGGCGATGGCCGGGCCCGGGTTGTCGACCGCGTCGCCCGCCAGGGACATCGCCATCGGGGAGACCGTGGCCACCGCGACGCCCACGAAGAGCATGGCGGAGATGGCGACCAGGGCCGTCGAGGCCGTGATGACCACGCTGAAGGTGGCGGCGGTGGCCAGCCCGGAGGTGATGATCATGCCGCGGGCGCCGAAACGGGCCCGGACGCGGTCACCGGTGAGGCGGCCGAGCAGCATGCCCACCTCAAAGATCGGATACCCCAGTGCGGCCACGGCCTCGGGAGCGCCGAGGACGTTACGCAGGTAGAGCCCGTTCCAGTCGGCGACCGTGCCTTCCACCATGAACGCGCAGAACGCGATCACGCCGAGCAGGTAGACGACCGGGGGCATCCGCCGGCGCCGGGCACCCGTCTCGTGGCCGTCGGCGAGGGCCGGATCCGGCAGGTAGGTGCGGCTGATGGCGATCAGCAGGGGAAGGGAGAGCAGGGCGATCAGGGTCAGGTGGGCGGTGAACGACAGTCCCGCCGCGATGGCCGCGGTGCCCAGCAGACCCGCGGAGATCGCGCCCACACACCAGCCCGCGTGCATGCCGTTCATCAGCGGGCGGCCATAGGCGCGCTCGACCGTCGAGCCCTGCGCGTTCATCGCGATATCCACCGCGCCGAACGCCATGCCGAAGAGCCCGGCGGCCACCAGCAGCGTCGGGAACGTCGGTGCGAACGCCATCAGGGTCAGAGCGGCCGCGCACAGGGGGGCGCCGACCCGCAGAATGCTCCGGCTGCCGAAGCGCGTCATCACGCCGCGCATCGACTGCATGGTGACCAGCGCTCCCAGACCCCACACGAGGAGGATGACGCCGACCGACCCCTCGGAAAGGCCGAGTTTGTCGGACAGCGCGGGGATGCGCACGGTCATCGATCCACACATAAGTCCGGCGAGCAGGAATGTGAGAACCGCACCGGTGCGGGCCGTCCTCAGGTCGCGGGTCATGCTTGAAGTCCCTTCAATGATGTTTCTGCCACGTGAAAACGGGCACACATAAACCGGTCGCTTCCGTAAGCGGAAGCGACCACCAGACAGTGCGGAAAGTGATCCCGGCTAGGCGGGCAGCAGGTCCAGCAGGCGCTGCTTCAACGCGGCGTAGTGCGCGTCGTCGTAGAGATCGGGGTCGTGGCTGGCCACGTCCCACAGCCCCTCGCAGGCGAGACGGACGATCTGCGCGGCTACGGGGTCGGGCTCGGTGTCCAGTCCCTCACGGTGCCAACGGGCCATCGCGGTGCGCAGCGGGGCGAGCAGGTAGAGGTTGCCGGACGCCCCGGTGACCACCGCCCAGCGTCTCAGCCGGCCGCTCTGCACGGCCGCGAACGTGGCGGCCAGATAGTCCTTGGTGTAGGTGCCGCGGCCCTGGGCGGCGACGAGCTGGTCGAAGTCCTCGATGAGCCGCTCGACCATGCCCTTGATCAGGGCTTCCTTGGTGCCGAAGTGGTAAAGGAGGCCACCCTTGCTGCATCCGGCGCGCTCGGCGACGGCCGCGAGGGTGAGCGCTGCGGAGCCCTGGTCGCAGAGCAGATCCTCTGCCGCGTCCAACAACTCCTCCCGTCTCATGCCGATTACTGTACCGTCTGGACGGTTTAGCGGTCAAACCCGTGACGGTGTTCACCGGGAGCACGGATACCCTTGCCTGGAAGGCAGAACAGAGCTGGGAGGGGAGTGCGGTCGTGGAGTCCGCCTATCTCGATCATGCGGCGACCACGCCGATGCTTCCCGAGGCCATCGAGGTGATGACCGCCCACCTCGGCCGGGTCGGCAACGCGTCGTCGCTGCACGCGGCGGGCCGCCGTACCCGCCGGGTGGTGGAGGAGTCGCGGGAGACGATCGCGGACGCACTCGACGCCCGGCCCAGCGAGGTGGTCTTCACCGCCGGCGGCACCGAAGCCGACAACCTGGCGATCAAGGGCCTCTACTGGGCCCGCCGGGCGAAGGGCGCGAGCCGCATCCTGATCAGCGCGGTGGAGCACCATGGCGCGCTGGACCCGGCGCACTGGCTGGCGGAGCACCAGGGTGCGACCGTCGAGCGCCTCGCCGTCGACGAGTTCGGCAGGGTGCACCCGCAGACGCTCCGCGCCGCGATCGAGCGCGACCCGGACAGTGTCGCGCTGGTCAGCGTGATGTGGGCCAACAACGAGGTCGGCACCGTTCAGCCGGTCCGGGTGCTCGCCGGAATCGCCCGCGACCACGGCATCCCCTTCCACACCGATGCCGTCCAGGCCGTCGGTCAGCTCCCGGTGGGGTTCGCCGGTTCCGGCGTCGACGCGATGACGATCTCCGGGCACAAGGTCGGCGGCCCGATGGGCGTCGGCGCGCTGCTGCTCGCCCGGGGCGTGGACCCGGTTCCGGTGCTGCACGGCGGAGGCCAGGAGCGCGACGTGCGCTCGGGCACGCTCGACGCCCCGGCGGTCGCCGGCTTCGCGGCGGCGGTGCGGATCGCGGTGTCCCGTCAGGCCGAGACGGCGGCCCGGCTGACCGGCCTCCGCGACGATCTGATCCGCCGGGTCTGCCAGGCGGTGCCCGATGTGATCCTCAACGGCGACCCGGTGAACCGGCTTCCCGGCAACGCCCACTTCTCCTTCCCCGGCTGCGAGGGCGACGCGCTGCTCATGCTGCTGGACGCCAAGGGGGTGGAGTGCTCCACGGGTTCGGCGTGCTCGGCGGGGGTGGCCCAGCCCTCCCACGTCCTGCTCGCCATGGGCGCCGACGCGGTCCGGGCGCGGGGCTCCCTCCGCTTCACCCTCGGCCACACCTCGACCTCGGCCGACGTCGACCGGCTGGTCGGCGTCATCGCCCTCGTCGTCGAGCGGGCCCGCCGCGCGGGCCTGAGCTGATGCCGGATCCCGGTGCCGGGAAAGGCCGTCAGCGGAGGAGCGGCACGGACCGCACGGCCACCGGATCTCCCGCACGACGGACGTCCGCCGACGCGGGTAGGCTCAAGGGGTTATGAGACTCCGTGTGCTTGCCGCCATGTCCGGCGGCGTCGACTCCGCCGTGGCGGCCGCCCGCATCGCCGAGGCGGGCCATGACGTGACCGGCGTGCATCTGGCGCTCTCGGCCAATCCCCAGTCGTACCGGACCGGTGCCCGGGGATGCTGCACGATCGAGGACTCGCGAGACGCCCGCCGGGCCGCCGACGTGATCGGCATCCCCTTCTACATCTGGGACATGGCCGAGCGGTTCCACCGCGACGTCGTCGAGGACTTCGTCAGCGAGTACGCCGCGGGCCGCACGCCCAACCCCTGCCTGCGCTGCAACGAGAAGATCAAGTTCGAGGCGGTCCTCGACCGGGCCCTCGCGCTGGGCTTCGACGCGGTGGCCACCGGGCACCACGCGCGGATCGCCGACGGCGTGCTGAGCCGCAGCCCCGACGCGGGCAAGGACCAGTCCTACGTGCTCGGCGTGCTGACCAGGCAGCAGCTCAAGCACGCGATCTTCCCGCTGGGCGACTCCACCAAGGCGCAGGTCCGCGAGGAGGCCGCGCGGCGCGGGCTCATGGTGGCCGACAAGCCCGACAGCCACGACATCTGCTTCATCGCCGACGGTGACACCCGCGGCTTCCTCGCCGACCGCCTCGGCACGGCCGAGGGCCCGATCGTGGACGAGTCGGGTGCGGTCGTCGGCGCGCACGAGGGCGCGTACGGCTTCACCGTCGGCCAGCGCAAGGGCCTGCACATCGACCGCCCGGCCGCCGACGGCCGCCCCCGCTACGTGCTGTCCATCGAGCCCGTCTCCAACACGGTCACGGTCGGCCCCCGCTCGGCGCTGGAGGTCACCACCATCGTGGCCACCCGGCCGGTCTGGAACGGCCCGGCCGCCGAGCCGCGCGAGCCGCTGGCCTGCACGGTCCAACTCCGCGCCCACGGCGAGGTGTACGGCTGCCGCGCCCAGCTCTCCGGTGACGAGGTCCACATCACGCTGGACACCCCCGCCACCGGGGTGGCGGCCGGTCAGGCGGCCGTGCTCTACCTGGGCGACACCGTGATCGGGTCGGCCACCATCGCCACGGCGGCGTGAGGAGGCCGCGGCGGTGCCGCTCGGGGCCGGGCCGGTGCGGTTACCCGGGGGCGGCTCTCAGGGCAGCGTGACCGACTCGCCCGGCTTCAGCCGGCGCATCTCGGCCTTCTGCTTGTCCGCCTCCATGCCCAGCCACGAGTCGATCAAGCCGAGACCGATGTCGTTGAGCAGGCCGTCATGGGTGGAGAAGGCCCTGGCCGGCCGGACCAGGCGCAGGTATTCCACCATCTCGTACGCCTTCAGCCACGGCGCGTTGGTCGGCACCAGGAGGGTGGGGACCTCGACCCCGGGCGGGGTGAGCGCGTCGCCCGGGTAGAAGACCTCTTCGTCCACCAGGAAACCGACATTGCCCACGATCGGCAGGTCCGGGTGGTTGGGGGCGTGCCACTCGCCGACGGCCTTCACCCCGAACCCCGCCGTGTCGAAGGCATCGCCGTGCCGTACGACCTGGATCTTCGCCGGGACGTCGGCCAGTGTGGCGGCCACGGCCTCGTTGGTCCAGATCTCCAGTGCCGGGTTGGCCTCGGCGGCTCTGCGCAGCCGGTCGGCATCCACATGGTCGAAGTGCTCGTGGGTGATGAGGACGGCCTGCGCTCCGTCGAGTGCGGACTCCTCGCTGAAGGAGCCCGGGTCGACGACCAGGATCGAGCCGCTCTTCTCCAGACGGACGCACGCGTGGCCGAACTTGGTTAGTTTCATCACCACAGCCTAACCGGGACGCCTTGGCCGATCCCGTCCGGCCGTCAGTACGGCTTGTACCCGCCCCCGGGGACATTCTCCAAGGAATAGATTCCGGGATGTTCGGCGAGAGATCCGTAGCGTTTGTAGGTGTACAGGACACCGGCGATGATGTTGTCGACCGGTTCCTTGATCTTGTTGTAGCCGGGAAGGGCATTCGCGTCGAACGTGGGCGGGATCGTCTGCATCAGCCCCTGGGACGGGACGCCGTTGCGTGCGTTGATGTCCTCGTTGTTCTGGGCATTGGGGTTCCCGCCGGACTCGTGATAGATGATCGTCCAGATCCGATCGATGGCCTTCGGGTCGTTCGGGTCTAGATCGCTGACGTCAATCCCTCTTTTTTTGAGGATGCCCGCCATTTCGTCCGATTTGATGATCGTGATTGCCTGCTTGATCCAATCCACGACCTTCTCTTTCGGCTGGGGCACGGTCCCACCCGATGAAGTGGTGGAACCGTATCCGCTATATCCGCCGTATCCGCCGGAGCCACCGCCGTTCGCACCGGCGAGCGTGGTCCGTCCCGGATCGGGCTGGGGGGTCGGCTTCCAGACGACGGTGCGCCCGGGCGCCGGGACGAACTTCTCGTCACCGGGCGCGGGAATGTCCTTGAAGGTGATCGACCGCTCGTCCATGTGCTTCTTGAGATCGGTCACCGCCGTGGAGACGGCCTCGTCGGCGTCGGCGAGATGGACGCGGGCATCGCTGACGGCCTGGTCGACTGCCCCCTTGATCCCCGGCGCGAGCTCCGCTTCCGTCTTCTTGGGATTGTCGGCGCAGTAGTTGTTCCACTGGGTGACGAGGTTGCCGACGAGGTTGTTCACTTTGGTCTCGGCGGTGGCGAGCGTTCCAGCGGCGGTGTCGAGAGAGAGCGCGCAGTGTGACAGCGCATCGTGCAACGCGTCGCCGGCCTTGCCGTACTTGCGCATATACGTGTCGAACGCGTCTGCCGACTCACCCTCCCAGGCGCCGTCCACCACGTTCACCGCGCCACCGAGCTCGCGGGCGTGTTCGTTCACCTTGCCCGCCGCGGCCCGCCACCGGGTGGCGATCGCGGTGATCGACGTTTTGTCGCCGTTGACCTTCATGGCGATGTTGAGCAGTTCCGAGCTGCCCGGAACGGTGGGAGTGATCGGCTCCCTGTCGCCACCCCTGTCGGTCACTGGGGCACCATCCTTCTGGTGAGCAGCGGTACGGTGCCTGCCGTCATGAGCCGTCCTCCCCGCCGGAAGCCTTGTTGGCAAGGTGGACGTTCTCCTGCACGGTGTCCAGCGCGCGCTCCACGCCTTCGAGTTTGCTCTTGACCTGGCCCAGCTCATCGTCGATCGTCTTCTCGATCGTGTCGATGGCACTGGCCAGCGAGCTGGAGTCCGTCAACCTTCCGAAGATGGAGGAGTCGGTCGACGTGGCGGGGTACGTGTCGGCGAGGTCGCCGTACTTCCCGGCCAGCTTCTTCGTGGTCGTGCGGCACTGCTCAAGCGCGTCGAAGTGGATATCTGTACCAGCCACCCAGCTGCCCCCTTCCGGCTTGGCGCAAAGCCGATGAAAGCCGATGATAGTGGACAGAGATCTTCTGGGGGAGGCCGCGGCGGGGGAGTCCGGCCGGTGCGTCGATCAGACCGGAATCCGGACCTGTGGTCCTCGGCGGCCGTCGTCCGCCACCCGGAAGAATGGGACGATGTACGGTCCGTTCTCTATTTCAAGGATCCGCCATGAGCGAAGACATGGATCCGGTCACGTCCGTCTTCACGGTCGTCTCCGCACCCGATGCGTCGAAGCCGCCCATCGTGCTGGAGACCTCGACGGGGAGGTTGAGCGTCGCGGCCGATCTCACTCCCGAGGAGTTCGCGATCCTCGATCAGATGCGCCGTGAGACCGCCGACTTCGACCAAGACATGTGATCCTTGGCCGCTCTGCCCTTCTATGCTCGCTTTGGCGGATATCACCTGATAATTCTGGGTCAATTGCTGTTTCTGTGACGCAGGGGCTTGTTCGGCTTATTAGAGGTGATCGCGGTGAGTGACGACTTTCGGTCGGCCGGCGATGAGTACGACCGGCAGGCGGCGCAGCTCGGCGAGGGGACACCGGCTACCCGATCGATGGCCCCCCTACCGGTCCCGCCTCCTGAGTTGACCATGGATCGTGACGGTCCGTTTTGGGGGAATGGCGATTGGAACGGTCCTACGGCTTGCGTTCACAGCCCAGCTGGATGGAAAGTGATCGTTCGGGACTTTCAGACTCACCCTGTATGCCGGGCCGCTCGCCCTTCGGTCGCCCTCTGAGTCGCGTCCGGGGATGCGGCGGGCTGACGAGGAAGGCTGCCTCTTGAGCTCTTTCGACGGTATGGCCTATGCCGAGCGTCAGTTGCTGGCGTTGAGCGACATGGTGAGCAAGTTGGGGGGCGGGGGCCCAGATGCTGGGGGCCCGGGTGCTGCGGGTGCGGGCGCTGGGGTTTCGGGCCCTGTGGGCGGGGGGCGTTGATGGATCCGGATGTTTTCGTGCCGGATTTGATCAAGCCGTTCTGGCCGTTCATCGCGGGGGGTGCGTTCCCGGAGGGGTCTTACGCGCAGATCTCCGCTAAGGCGGCGGAGTTGGAGGGGTTGGCGGAGGCGTTGGGGCGTTTCCAGCTGGAGTCGGGTGCGGCGGTGGCTCATCTGCTGGAGGCGGGGGCGTGGGACGGGGCGGCCAAGGAGGAGTTCGCGCGGCTGTTCGGCAGGTTGGTGGCGTCGGCGGGTGGTGCGGCCGGGCCGGGTGGCGGGCCGGGTGGCGGGCCGGGTGGTGGGGATCCGGTGGCGGTGTTGGCGTATGTGAAGGATCTGGTGAGCCGGGAGGCGGCCGCGACGCGGCGGCACGCGACCGATATCGATCACACCCAGTGGATGATGATCGTGGGGGCGTTTTTGGCCGCTGTGATGATCGCGAAGTTGCGGATCTTCGCCCTGGCCAATCCCGGGGTCACGCCGTTGATCTGGAGCAGGCTGGCGTTCACCCGGATGGAAAACCAGATGATCAAGGCTCATCTGCTGAAGAACATGGGGTTGTTCGGCGGGATCATGGGCGGGTTGGATGCCGGTGTGCAGGGGGGGCAGTGGCTGGCCGGGCACCGGGAGGAGTTCAATGGCGGCTCGCTGGTGTGGTCGGCGGGCACGGGGGCGTTGACCGGGTTGCTGTTTGGTGGGATGACGTTCGGTGCGTCGAAGTTGGTGACCGATGACATGGTCGGGGTGGTCGCCAAGGACGGGGCCGGGAGTGTGCGTGGCCTGCTGGCGGGGGCGCCGAACACGGTGGCGGGGCAGGCGGCGCTGAGTGGGACGGCGGCCATCGTGGCGAGTGTGCCGATGCTGGCGATGAACGGGCAGTTGGACTCCGAGCACCTGTTTTACTCCGTCGTCTCGGGTGTGTTGGGGGGGGTGGGGCCGACCGCGGTGCATCCGGACGCGGTCACCGGCGCTCCCGGGTCCGGCGGCGAGCACGGTGGCGGTGGCGGTGGTGGGCATGGCGGTGGGTCCGGCGATAGGTCCGGTGGCGTGCCTGAGGGGCGGGGCCCGACACCGCCGCCGGAGGGTTCGCCGCCGGTGTCGCCGGAGTCGCCGGGGCCGGAGTCGCCGGGGCCGGGGTCGCCGGTGTCGTCGGACCGGACGTCTTTGGCCGCGCTTGACGTGGGGGGCGCCGCCGGTGATCACGCTGTGGCGTCCCGCGACAGCGGCGGTTCGACTGGTCAGGTGGGTGCTGATCGTGGCGTGGGAGTCGTGCTCGCCCGTCCGGGGGCCGACGGGGTTGCGCCCGCCCATGGAGCGGCCGGTGAAGCCACACCCGCGCATCCGGTGGGCAGGGTCGGTGCGGAGGGCGCCGGCAGGCCGGGTGAGCGGGTGGCGCCGGAAGGCGGCGACGGGGTGCCCGGTCGTGGCGCGCCGGGAGAGAAGGCCGCCGCTGCCGCCGATGAGGTCTTGCCCGCCCGTCCGGCGAAGGGTGGCGCCCCTGCGGCGCGTACCGGGGTCGACGAGCCCGCGGCCGGGAGCGCGGCAACGCCGCACGCGCCCGCCGAGCAGAGCGGCCAGGCCCCACCCCGGCCGGCGCGAGAGCAAAACGGTCAGACTGCACCCAAGACGGCAGAAGGACACGGCGGCCAGCCCGCACCTCGGGCAACTGACAGCTCAGGCAGTCAGGCGGTGCCGCACACGGCCGCCCAGCAGGGCGGGCCGGTCGTGCCCGCCGCCGGGCACGACGGCGGCTTGGTACCGTCCCACCCCGGGCCCGACACCGCACCTCCCGCTCGTGAGGGGGAGTCGGCCGGGCAGCCTTCCGTACCCGAAAGGCAGACCACGACGGTCTCCGACATCCGGGCGACGGGAGGGCCCTACACGGTGATCGGGCCGCCGGTCAGGGGCAATCCTCGGCCGGATGGCTACCCGGGGCTACCGGACGGCGCGGTGATGTACCACCACAACCCCGCAGAAAACCCGCCCAATCCGCATGGCTGGGGGAATGGACAACATGGTCGGGGGGATGGACAACCCGCTCGACCCGGCGCGGAGGCGCACCACGATCCCGGCGGCCCGCCCGGCCCCCATGGCCAGCGGAATGCCGACGGTGATCGGCCCCTGCCGAGAGACCGCGACGGTGTCTCGGTAGACGAAGGAAGCCGTGATCGCGGTGCGGATCACGGTGGAAATGTCCCTCGATGGTCTGAGCGTGACCCGCGAACGGTGGATCCCGGTCAGGTGCTGTCCCGTCTGCTGGAGGGCGACAATCTCCACCAGGTGAACGAAGCGGTGGCCGGTCGGGGGGACCCTGCGGAAGTGGCCAGGGCACACGATTATGTGGAACGAGCGGCGCTGGCGCTGGCTTCGCGGCCGCGCGGTGAGGGGATCGTCCATGCGCGGGTTCCGGCGGACTGGATTTCTCGTGATCTGACCCATCCGGGCTCTGATCACATCTTTATCTTCAAGGGACTTCTCGAAGGGGTCTATGACCCTTTCTTCCTGCCGGACATGGAGCAGAGCGTGCAGCGGAGCGTGCGGTTGACCATCCGCTCCGACGACATCATCCCGGTTTCGAATATCTCGGGCAGGCCGCGTCATGTGCTCTTCGGCCCGGACTCACGGTTCCGGCTGCTCGCCGAGGAGGACGGTAACGGCGGCACGCATTACCTCCTGGCCCATGGCGGGGAAAGCCAGCGCGCCGCTTCCGCCGTAGAGGGGGCCCGGAGCGCGAGCACTCCTCCGGTTCTCACCCGGCAGAACGCTGATCACCTTAAATCGCATCGACGACCCTTCAACAAAGGGATTTTGTACCTCGATTCCGGCAACCCCCATGAAAATTACCTGTGGGCGGCGGCCGGCGCGCTCCGCCGGGTGTACGGCGGGTTCCAGGTGCTCGTCCATGGAGACCAGAACGGGGTTCTCATCGGTGGAAAGCAGCTCACGGCCGCTGAGTTCGCGCCGCTGCTGCTGAACGATTCCCACTTGCGTCCCCACACGACGATCTTCCTTCACCACGACAACGGGGGCCTGGGCCAGACGGCTTTCGCACAGGAACTGGCCCAGCGGACCGGGCACGTGGTAGTCACCGTTACCGCGGGGGTGCCCGAGACGCGGCACGGTGCCACAACCGTCCACCCCGCTGAGGGGAACACTGGTCCGCGGGGACTCGCCGAGCGCGAAGACCTGCGCATATTCCTGCCCGACACCCCGATTCCCGGCGGAGACCGGCAGCAGGTCAGGTCCCTGAGCGAGGGCGGACAAGCGGATCGGGCCGCCACTCCCGATCCCGCTGTCCTGGATCCCGGCGGGCGGCTGGAACGCAGCGTCAACACCGGTATCCGCGACACTCGCGTCATCAAAGGCGGCAACCTCGGAGAGGTGGAGATCGTCACCTTCAACGACGGGGTGTCCGCAGTCCGTTTCACCGGAGGACAAGCCCTCCAGGTTGAGGCGTCGGCGATGGTCGGGCGCGTCCTCGGGCTGAAGGAGGTCCCGAGTCGCCGTTCCGGTGACACTCTCTATCTGCGCTATGACAATGGCGCTCTGGGCAGAAGCGTCGCGACGGGGATCTTCCGCTTCGAGCAGGTCATGGGCGAGGACGGTAAAGCACGGGAACTCGTCACCTTCAACGACGGACACCAGGCTTTCCGCTTCGAGCACAACGATTCGCGTGGTGCCGATGACCATGAGGCGGCGCTCCTTTCGCACGGATCCGTCGGCGAGGCGGGCGGCGGGGTCTTCCGCGCGAGCGAGACGGCCGTCTACTTCACCCACCCCTCCCCGACGGCCGACGAGCGGGTGGCGCTTGCCCTGCACAGGGTGCTGACCACAAGAGAGGGCTCCTGGGCCGAGGGTCCGGACGGCGGCGGTGCCCGCCGCCTTACGATCGACGCCGATCGTCTGTCCGCGCTGGACCCGGCACTCTCGCGGGAGTTTCTCACCCCACTCCAGGGTGAGCAGAGCAAAGGATCCACTTCTTTCGCGTTCGGCCGCAACGCGCTGAGTCAGGTGGATGTCGCCGCGGTGGCGGAGCGGTTGGAGGCACTCAGGCCGGAGCTCAAACGCAGGCTGGACATCGAAGGCGGGAGAGACATCAAAAGCAGGAAGGTGTACTGGCAGCACTGGCTGGACTGGCTGGACTGGCATGACGATGTCATGGACCGGTTCGGGCACGTCGCGCGCAACGCCGATGGGGATCGCCCCCTGTTAAGAGACCCCGATGGTGCCTCCGTACGCGAGGCGAGTCGCGATCACGGTGGGAATCCCTTCCAGTGGTCCATGCGCGACCCGCGAACGGTGAATCCCGGTGATGTGCTGCCCCGCCTGATGATGGGTGACAATCTCCGCCAGGTGAACGAGGCGGCGGCCGGTCGGGGAGACCCCGCGGAACTGGCCAGGGCACATGATTGGGTGGAACGAGCGGCGCTGGAGCTGGCTTCGCGGCCGCGCAGCGAGGGACACGTCCAGGTGCGCGTGCCGGCGGACTGGATGCCGGGCGATCTGGCCGCTGGTCGCACCTTCACCTTCAAGGGACTTCTCGAGGGGGTCGATGACCCTGGCTACCTGCCGGACATGCAGGGAAGCGTACGGTTGACCATCCGCTCCGACGACATCATCCCGGTTTCGGATATCTCGGGCAGGCCGCATCAGGTGGTCTTCAGTCCGGACTCGCCGTTCCGGGTTCTCGCGATCCACGAGAGTCCGAATGGCAACAGGCATTACTTCCTGACCCATGGTGAGGTAAGTCAGCGTGCCGTTTCCGCTGCAGAGAAGAACCAGGTCGCACACGCTCCTCCGAAGCTCACCGGAGAGAACGCCCATCATTTCAAAGCGCATCGAGAACAAATTAATGGGGGAGTGTGGTATCGCGATCAGGGGAGCAAACATGACATGGGATTGAAACCTCTAGCCGACCGGTTGCTCCCCGTGGATGGTGCATTCCAGCCGCTCGCTCATGGAGGCCGGGGGAGGCTCGGGATTGGTCATCGGGGACTTTCCCCCCGGAGATTTGTACCGCTGCTGCTGAACGAGCCCGGCCTGCGGCCGAACGACGCGATCTTCCTTTACTCCTGCAATTTGGGCGGAGGAAAAGTGTCTTTCGGGGTGAAATTGTCCCAGGGGACCGGGCGGGCGGTGATCGCCTCCACTGATGTGCTGTGGTATGGCGGACCCGAGAGCATGCAACCCCATAACCGCGATAATTTCAGCGATTCGCTGGACCTCGGCGGGCGCGGGGAGATGAAGATATTCCTGCCGGATGACCCGATTCCCAATGGTTGGGAGAGAATCAAACGCCCGAACGGCGAGACCGCGGAGCGAGTGAGCCTCCCGGCCGACGGCAGTTGGTCGGGTCCCCCTGGCCCTGAGGGCGGCCCGGCGACCCGCAGGGGGGACGAGTCCGCCGCGGCGGCGAATCCGCCGCACGCCGTACCGGACGACGCTCCGCCCGTGCGCCCAGGTCTGAATCGCATCGATGGGCTGATCAACTGGAGTGGTCCCTCCGCCGCCGTCCTCACGGAGACCAATGAGAGCAATGAGGAGTCTGGGGAAGCCGTCGGCCGTCGTCCGGGCCCGTCGGCGTAGACGCCGTTCGCCGAATGAGCCGCCGCGGCGGAGGAGCGCGGGTGGACGCGTCCGGGCTCCGGAGACGGCATGGAGGCGGGCTGCACGCTGAGCCTGTTGACCGGGTGCGAGGAGCGTCACAGGGATTCCCGGGTGCCCAGGTCCGCTCCGCTGGAAAATAGCTGGTATCTGTGAGGTAATTGGTAATTTTGTGACTTATCGGCTTATCAGGGGTGATCGCGGTGAGTGATGAGTTTCGGCTGGCCATCGATGAGCTGGCCGACGAGTACAACCGGCAGGCGGCGCAGCTCCGTGATGCGTACGGCAAGCTGAACGAGCTGGTGGCGACCGCCCGTTCGGAGGACCGGATGGTGACCGTGACGGTGGGGCCGCGCGGTCAGGTGCAGAACATCGAGCTTGATCCGCGTGTCTACCGGAAGCTGTCGGCGTCGGAGCTCGCACAGTCGATCATGGAGCAGATCGGCGCGGCGACGGGTGAGGTGTCGGCTCGGACGCAGGAGCTGATGGCCCCCTTCGTGCCGGACGGCCTGCCGTACGAGGAGCTCTTCGGAGAGGGTGCGAGCTTCGAGTCGTTCCTGCCACAGCCGGTGGAGCTGCCGTCCAGGGAGTCGGAGAGCCGACGGTGACGGTGCCCGGCGGTTATTACGCGGAGTGGGCGGGACTGCGCCGCAGAGCCCAGTACTACGGTGACGAGCGCGACTTCCTCCGGGAGGAGTACGCCGCACTGAATGAGGCGTTTCTGCGAGAGGGCCGTCCGCTGGGCGACGACCAGTACGGCGCGGAGCTGGAGAAGAACCTCCCACGCGTCAAGCAGGAGATATTCGACGCTTTCGACGCTTACATCGAGGAGATCGGCGACGTCCAAGAGCGGTTGAGGGCGAATGCCGCGGTGTATGAGGCGGCCAACCAGGCGAGTTCTCTTTCCTCCGCTGACGTCTGATCGTTCGTGGGCTTCGGCTGGTTCATCGTCCTGGACCGGTTCAAGCCGATGGCCTGGACGTCGACCGGCTGCAGCCGTCACGCGGGCAGGTCGTGCCGCTGAGCTTCCACGCCGACGGCGCGTGGACCGGCACCGGCACCGTCACCTACCACCTGCGGGTGCACGGGATCCGCCCGGACACGAACCTGCACCACCGCATCGCCGCCCGCGGTCACCACAGCGGCGACGGGGACCCCGTCACCGCCCGGCACGCGCTCAACGGGCTCCGCCGGTCCTCCGGCCAGGAGGCGGGAGGACCGGTGGGAGATCCGTCAGCCGACCTCCGGGGGCGGCATGAGGGCGGTCTGCACCAGGCGCGCTCCGTACTTCCGGTCCACGTAGATGCCCCGGCCCGGCGGGAAGGGCTGGGGGCGTACGTTGCCGAACACGAAGCCCTCGTCCTTGTTGCCGGACAGGATCATGGCGGGACTGGCCATGTCCTTGACCTTCTGGATGACCTGGTCGAACATGGCCCGGCCGATACCGCCCATCGCCCGGGACATGACGAGGTGCAGGCCGATGTCGCGGGCCTGCGGCAGCAGTTCGGCCAGCGGCTGGAGCGGGTTCGACGAGGTCGCCACCAGGTCGTAGTCGTCGACGACGATGTACAGGTCCGAGCCCTGCCACCAGTTCCTGGCCCGTAGCTGGTCGGGTGTGAGATCCGCCGGAGGCAGCCGTTTGAGCAGTGCGCTGCGCACGTCCTGGATCAGGTCGGTCGCCGCCGCGCTGGAGGCGGCGTAGCCGATGCGGTGCTCGGTGGCGGCGGAGTCCAGCAGTGCCCGCCGGTAGTCGATCACGATCATCATGGCCTCCTGCGGCGTGTGCCGGGCGACCAGGCCCTCGGTGATGAGGCGCAGCATGTTGGACTTCCCGCTTTCGGTGTCGCCCACCACGACGAAGTGCGGGTCGACCTCGAAGTCGATCATGACGGGCGCCAGGTTGGCCTCGTCGATGCCGATCGGGATCCGGTTCGGCCCGCTCTGCGTCGCGTCGGGCAACGTCTCGGCGGGCAGCACGGCCGGCAGCAGCCGTACGGCGGGAGCGGGGGCTCCCTGCCAGGCTTCCCGGACGGCGTGGACGAGCGTGCGCACCCCGGCTGACAGGTCCTCGGCCTTCTGGACGCCGTCGATCCGCGGCAGGGCCGACAGGAAGTGCAGACCCTCCCGGGTGAGTCCCCGGCCCGGAACGCCTTCGGGCACGGCCAGCGACGCCTTGCGGTTGACCTCGGATTCGTAGGCGTCTCCGAGTTTCAGCTCGATCCGGTTGCCGAAGAGGTCGCGGATGCCGGGACGGAACTCCGACCACTTGTTGGTGGCCGCCACGACGTGGATGCCGTAGCCGAGCCCGCGTGCGGCCAGGTCGGTGATCACGGGTTCGATCGAGTCGAACTCCTGTCGTACGGTCAGCCAGCCGTCGACCACCAGGAAGACGTCACCGAACCGGTCGCCCTGGATCGTCCCGTCGGCGACCTGCTGCCGGTAGGTGACGATCGAGTCGATGCCCTGTTCGGTGAAGTCGCGCTCCCGCTGCTGGAGCAGGGTGGCGATCTCGGCGACCGTACGGCGGACGCGGTCGCCGTCGAGGCGGCTGGCGATCCCGCCCACGTGGGGCAGCCCCTCCAGCGAGGAGAGGGCGCCGCCGCCGAAGTCCAGGCAGTAGAACTGCACCTCGCGTGGGGTGTGGGTGAGCGCGATGCTGGTGATCAGCGTGCGGAGCACCGTGCTCTTGCCGCTCTGCGTCCCCCCGGCGACGCCGACGTGTCCGGTCGCTCCCGACAGGTCCAGCCAGAACGGGTCACTCCGCTGCTCGAACGGCTTGTCGATGATGCCCACGACGGCGTGCAGCTGTCCCCGGCCCGCCCATCCGGTCGTGCTCAGGCCGAACTCGGGTGTCGCCGACAGGGGCGGAAGCAGGTGGGTGAGGGTCGGGGCGTCGCCCAGCGGCGGCAGCCAGATCCGGTGGGCGGGCGGTCCGTGCTCGTTCAACCGGCTGACCACGACGTCCAGCATGCTGAGCGCCCCTCTGTCGGCCGGCGCGTCCTCCGCCGCCGTCAGCTCCTTCTTCGGCTCCTCCGCCACGGGGACCGGGGAGAACTCCGGACTGTACTCCACGACCTGCCGGATCGGCCCCTGCCCGTCCACCGCCGCCGCCATGAGGGGATCCGCCTGGTAGGCGCCGGACACATAGGCGGCTTTGAACCGGGTCATCCCGGTGGTGTCGAACTTGAGGTAGCCGTTGCCCGGGGCGGACGGCAGCTCGTAGGCGTCGGCGACGCCGAGCACGACCCGGCTCTCCATCGCGGAGAATGTCCGCAGACCGACGCGGTAGGACAGGTGGGTGTCCAGGCCGCGCAGCCGTCCCTCCTCCAGGCGTTGGGAGGCCAGCAGGAGGTGGACGCCGAGCGAGCGGCCGAGCCGTCCGATCATCACGAACAGTTCGATGAACTCGGGTTTGGCCGAGAGCAGCTCGCTGAACTCGTCGATCACGACGAACAGCGTGGGCATCGGCCGCAGGTCGACGCCCTGTTCGCGGGCGCGCTCGTAGTCGCGCAGGGAGGCGTAGTTGCCGGCGGAGCGGAGCAGCTCCTGGCGGCGGACCATCTCCCCGTGCAGGGCGTCGTACATGCGGTCGACCAGGGGCAGCTCGTCTTCGAGGTTGGTGATGACCGCCGAGACGTGGGAGAGGGTGTCGAGGCCGAGGAAGGTGGCGCCGCCCTTGAAGTCGACCAGGACGAAGTTCAGGATCTCCGACGAATGGGTGATCGCCAGGCCGAGTACCAGGGTCCGCAGCAGCTCGCTCTTGCCCGATCCCGTGGCGCCGATGACCAGGCCGTGCGGCCCCATACCGCCCTGCGCCGACTCCTTGATGTCGAGTTCGACCAGACGGCCGTCCACGCCGAGACCGATCGGCACCCGGAGCCGGTTGCGCCCCGCCCGGGGCCGCCAGGTCGCCGCCGGGTCAAGGCGGCCCGGGTCACCGACGCCGAGCAGGTCGGTCAGGGAGGTGTTCATCGCCAGGACGTCCTGCGCCTCCCCTCCCTTCGCGGTCGACACGCGCAGCGGGGCGAGCTGCCGGGCCAGGCCCTCCACCCGCAGGAAGTCCAGCTTGTCGGGGTCGCCCAGCCGGGTCGAGGTCTTCTTGCCCGCGTGGTCAATCTTGATCATGAAGAAGCCGTCCGGCTGGATGTCCAGCCGCAGCGTGTTCTTCTCCTCGATGGGCCCCGACGCTCCGGACAGGTCGATCACGGTGACGCCGTCGATGGCGTCCATGCCGAGCTGGGAGTCGCGCGGCACGTGCCCGCCATCGATGATCAGCACGTGGTACGGCAGCGCGTCGCCGGAGGCGCCGGGCCGGAACCGGGCCCGCTCCTTCAGCTCCGGACCGAGCAGCTGGTCGAGCTGGGCGAGGTTGTCGGCCATCAGCCGCACCGGGCCGGCGGCGTCGACCTCGTCCGGATGCAGCGCGTGGGGGAGCCACTTGACCCAATCCCACTGGGTCATCCACTCCTTGTTCGCACACACCATGATCCGCATGTCGTCCGGGGAGTGGAACACGGTCATCTGGGCGATCATCGCGCGCACGAGCTCGCGTACGGCCAGCGGATCGCCCGTCAGGTTGATCCGCGCGAAGGAGTGCAGGGCCACGGCCACCGGCAGCCCGGACACCGTCGAGTGTGCCCGGATGAATCTCCGCAGCGCCCCGGACGTCAGGGCGTCCAGGTCCTCGACCGGTTTGGAGTCCGGGGGGATCAGCTGGATGGCGAGTTTCTGGACACCGGTGCCGAGCCGTACCGTGCCGAAGTCCTCGTCGCGGGCCCTCCGTTCCCACAGCCGCTGGCTCATGGCGACCCACCACAGCGTGTCTGGGGCGGGGCCGCTCCACTCGAGAGCCTCGCGCTGCTGCCTCGCCGCCCGCCGTACCTTCTTGCGGATCTGGGACAGGTAGCGGAAGTAGTCGCGGCGCTGGCCGTTCAGCTGCTGCTTGCGCTCGCCGGACTGCCGGCCCATCTGGCCGAGGCTCATGCCCAGCATGGATATGGCGAACAGGCCGCTCGAGACGTACATGATCGGGTTGCTGTTCCCGTTGGAGGTGAACATCAGGCCCATCGCGGCGGCGCCCGCGACCATCGGCAGGTAGGTGAGCACCGCGGTGAAGCCCTGCGACTGGACCTCGGGGACCTCCGGCGGTGACTCGAGCAGGATCTCGCCCCGAGGAGATTTGGGCGGCGGCCGTCGCTCTGGGCGCCGTACGATGACGATGCTCACCCTGAAATCGCCTTCCTGATCGTTTGCGCTACTTCTACCAGAAAACGGTTATCTGCGGCCGTCGCGCGGGAGCCCCACTCTCCCCGATACCGTATCCGTGATGTCGGTGATGTCCGTGATGCTTGTGGTTGACGGGGAGTACGTCTGTGAGGTCGCTGGCTCAAACGCCCGCTCAGGGGCCGATGCCGCAGGGTGCGCTGGCCCAGTTCGCCGCGCCGTTGGCGCCGCTGTGCCATGTCACCATCGTGGCGCCGCGCAAGAAGGCCGACCTGGCACTGCCTGCGGATATTCCGCTGCCCCACGTCCTGCCCGGCCTGCTCCGCGCGGTCGGAGAGGTCGGCGGGGAGGCGGCGTCGGGCCCGGGATGGGTGCTCCAGCGGCTCGGTGGCACCCCGTTCGATCTCGGTCAGAGCCTGGGAGCTCTGGGTGTGCTCGACGGCGAGGTGCTCTATCTGCGGCCACGTGAGGCCGAACTGCCCCCGACCCTGTACGACGACGTGCCCGATGTCGTCGCTTCGGGCGTCAAGGAGGGGCCTGACAAGTGGACCCCGCGGCACACCCGCCTGGTCGGGGTGGGTACGGCGGTCGCGTTCCTCCTCACCGGAGTGGCCGCGCTGGTGCTGGCGGGACCGCCGTGGTCGGTGTCCGCCGTGATCGCAGGGGTGTTCGCCCTCCTCATGATCGTCGCGGGTACCTTGATGTCCCGGGTGGTGGGCGACTCGTCGGCGGGTGCGCTGGTCGGTTACGCGGCTCTGCCGTACGGCTTCCTGGCCGGCCTCCTCGCGCCGATGAGCACCGGGAGCCTGGCCGGGCTCGGCTCGGCGCACATGCTCGCCGGGTTCGCCTCCGTCGGTCTCGTGGCCACCGTCAGCATGATCGCGATCGCCGACGGTGTGCCGCTCTTTCTCGGGTCCGCCATCGCCGCGATGGTCGGAGCGGTGAGCGCCGCCATCGTGATGGTGTCCGCCGCCCCTCCGGCCGGGGTGGCGGCGGTCGCCCTGTCGATCCTGGTGGGGTTCAGCTCGCTGATCCCGATGCTGTCGTTCCGGCTCGCCGGCCTGCCGATGCCCGCCATGCCGACCAGCGCCGAGGAACTGCGCAGCGACAACCAGAAGGTCGACGGCGCCGACATCAAGGAGCGCACCGGGCACGCGCGGGCCTACTCGACCGGGATGGTCGTCGGGATCGCGTTGGTGGCACTGGTGGCGGAGGTATACCTCCTGCTGGACGGCCACTGGATCGCCGTGGTCAACGCGCTGGTGCTGTCGCTGGTCCTCCTGCTGCGCATCCGCGTCTTCCAGGGGGCCGGCCAGCGGCTCTGGCTGACGATCGCCGGGTTCGCCGGTCTCGCGATGTTCGCGATCATGCAGGCCGCCGGGGTGGGAGGCGCCATCGCGATCGCCGTGCTGATGGGACTGCTGTGTGTGGCGGCGCTCTCCGCGAGCATGGGCCTGTGGCTGCAGACGGGGAAGCCGTCCCCGTTCTGGGGGCGTGCCGGGGACATCGTCGAACTCCTGCTGATCATCTCGCTGTTCCCACTCGCCCTCGGTGTGCTGGACGTCTACTCCTGGGTGCGGGGCCTGGCCGGTTGAGCCGCGGTGGGCGGGGGACCTGAGCCGCGGTGGGTGGGAGACCGGCTGAGCCGCGCTGGGCGGGGGACCGGTTGAGGGGTGGCGGGCGGAAGGCCGGCTGAGGGGCGGTGGGTGTCACCGCTCCCAGTGGTCGCGGTTCTTCATCCGCTCCCACCGGCTGATCCGCTCGCCCATCTCCGCGGCGAAGGACTCCTGGATCTCCTCGAACTGACGCTGGATCGTCCGGACCGCGTCCTCCCCGCCGAGCGGAGAGGCCACCAGTTCCCGTGCCTGCCGTCCTTGGGCGTCCTGCGCGGCCTGCACCGCCTCCAGCACCTCCTTGGACAGGGCGTCGCTGTCCAGCCGCATCCCCCGAGAGGCGATCGCCACATCGGTCACCCGGCCGTCGGCGCCGACCCGCGCCGAGACCAGGCCACTGCGGCTCTCGCCCGACCCGGTGACCTCACCGAGACCGGTCATCGCGGCGGCGAGGTCACGCAGGGAGCGTTCGCTGTCCTGTACGACCTGGTCGAGTTCGTCGAGGCGGAACTCTGGGTCATTGGATTCCATAGCATGTCAGGCCACCCGCTCAGGGTTAATCGGCAGCCATCACCGGCTGTCCGGACGGTTAAATGATCACGAAGTTCCCCTGGTGGGACTCGAAGCCGAGCGGGCCGTCGGTGAGGATCGGATTATGGACAGAACCGGTGCCGTCATCACCTCTTCGCCCGCTGGCTCCGCCGGCCAGGAGATCCACATCACGTCGGCGACGATCTCCCACACGCGCAGCCGGGTCGAGAACGAGCTCAAGGGGACGGTGAAATTCGTCCGGAGCCTGATCGGCACGGTGCACGTCGACTCCCCCGGATTCGGGGTCGTGGGCGGAATGCTGATGAGCGGCGCCTACGAGGGCATCTGCCGGGACGCGGACGCGCTGCTCGGCGACGCGGAGAAGGCCGTGGACAGCTGGTGTCAGGCACTCGTCGTCGCGGAGCGCAACTGGCGGACGGCCGAGGATCACAGCATCGTCCGGTATCGCTGATGTCGGGTTATGGGAACGTTCCCTACGGCGGGGTACCGCAGCCCCATGTGCCGAATCCGTATGTGTCGGTTTATGGGAATTCTTCTTACGGTGTGGCACAGCCCCCGCAGGGGGTCTTCGGGCCGCCTCCCCAGATGCCGGAGCCGATCGGCCCGAAGGTGCTGGAGGCGTTGAAGAAGGTCGGCAAGTGGTCGTTGTACCTCGCTCCGGCGATCGTCATCGCGAGTACGGCGATCGTCAACGAGCCCGGTATGGCACAGGCGGCGAGCAACTGGAAGTACGGCATCGCCGGCCGCCTGGACGACGGGATCAAACAGCTTCTCCCGCAGATCGTCGCGGCGTCCCGGACCAACTGGATCGCGATGGACCAGCAGGAGTTCGAGCGGGTCATCTGGCTCTTCCACCGGGAGATCGGCGTCCTGCGCGGCATCTTCGGCGACATCGGGGGCATGCTCGACGAGGTGGCCGCCGGATACCGGAGCTACTGGCTGAGGCTCGCGGAGCTGGGCGTCACCACGGTCACCCTGCTGGTCTTCGCCAAGCGCATGCAGCTCATGCCGCAGACCACGTTCTGGGGGATGCTGCTGGAGAAGTTCGTCGCGACCGCGGCCAACGGGGCGGTCGCCGTCCTGACCCTGACGCTGGGATCGGCCCTGAAGGCGGCCGGCGACGTCATGTCGACCATGCTGAAGAAGGACCACCAGTTCGGCTACATCATGCCGTCCGGCGACGCGAAGGTGGACTTCGAGCAGGCGACCATCGACTCCGGTGAGTATCCGTCCTACCAGCAGCCTCCCGCCCCGGGCCGGCTCCCGGAGGACTACCAGGACTTCGACTGGATCGCGCCCAAGGTTGACGAGCCGAAACCGTAGCCGGTGCCTGGATTGCGAAGAAACAGGCGGTGCGGTTAGCCTGCTCCGGAAGTGGCCGGTTGTTACTTATGGGGCCGGCGATGCCCGAGCAGGGGGAGAACGGTCGATGACGGCTGGTTTCGGCGATTTCGCCAACATTGACATTGAGAAGCTGCTGAACGGGGCGGATAGTCAGTTCGCCCAGATGGAAGAGCTCCAGAAAAGCATGGGGACGCTCGTCGGGCACGCGCAGGACGAAGACCGCCTGGTCACCGTGGAGTACGCGGCTGAAGGGGTCCGCGAGCTCGTGCTCCATCCCAAGGCGTTGCGGCTGGGCGCGAGCGAACTCGCCGAGAAGATCAAGATGGTCATCGCCGCCGCTACTGAGGATCTGCAGAGGCAGGTCAACGAGGCCATGGGCGAGGTGTTCGGTGAAGAGGACAACCCGATGAAATTCATCAACGATCCGGACGCGGCGCTCAACCAGATCAAGGACGCGGAGGCCGCCTACAACCGGACGTTCGAGGACGTGATGGGCGAGCTCGACCGCATCCGCCGCCGTCTCGACCTGTAGCCGCAGAGGATTGCCACATCGGTGAACTTCCGATCTGGCAATCCGGTCTGTCTGCAGGACGGGATGCGAGGGGCCCGGCTACACGTTCTTGGATGGCTGCTCCGTGGTCGTGTATTGCGATTGACCCGTGGTGGGGTACTGCGACTGTCCGGTGCTCGTGTATTGCGATTGACCCGTGGTGGGGTACTGCGACTGTCCGGTGCTCGTGTATTGCGATTGACCCGAGGTCGGATACTGCGACTCTCCCAGAGCCGATGACTGCGACTGCCCCGAAACCGGCTGCTTCAGGTTTTCGATGAAGACCTGCTCGAACGCGGGTGCGGTGCCCGAACCGGTGGACTCCGTCTTGCTGAGCTTTCCCTGAAGCATCGATGAAATTTGACTGTCGATCATATAAACAATTGTTGCTCCCACACCCCAGGCCATCACGCCTCTCCTCAGCATGTTTGCCATGGTCATCCGAACTCTTGCGGAGGCCAACGCGGCGGCGCTGCTGCCCATCACCAGAGTGACTGGTCCGCCGGCGGCGCTGGCTCTTACCACGAATGCGCACCCAAGGAGCGCGCCACCTCCCGCCAAGGTGACGACCGCCCCCCCGAACGACAGGTTGGCGATCCCGTTCAGGGCACGACTCATGTCCGTGTTGTATTCCGTGAACTTATCGTTCTCCTCCTTGAACGACGCCTTCGATCTCTCGAACTCCTCTCTCCCCATCTTCTTCCACTGCTCCTCGGTCACCGCCGAACTGGCGGCGTCGATCGCAGTGTTCACGTCGATGACGTCCTTGTTCAGCTTTTCCCGTCTCTGTACATCATCTTGGATGTCGCTCGGACTGGAATAGCAGGAGCCCATGCACATCAGCGAAGTTCTGCTTGTGAGCGAGAAGAGAGGATTGCCGAGGCCTCCCACTCTGATGGCGGCGCCGGTCAAGGCCATACCGGTGAGATACATGGTGGAGCCAGCCTGGTAAGTATCCATGAGCGTTCTTGTCAGCTTTCTTTAACGGTGCTGGCTTCGTCGGCCGCCCTTATGGTGCTGGCCCCGCCCTTGAGCTGATCGACCCACGCTGTGCCCAGTTGTTTTTGGGCGGCTTTGATGTATTCAATGGTAGTGGTGCGGGCAGATTGGTGTGCGGACGTGAGCCCCATCATGCCTATCACGCCGAACCCGGGGAAGCCCATGCCGAGCCCCTCGGCGCCGCTATCCACTTTGGACATCTCTCCGCCGTCGGCGATGGCCTTTACTTTATTTCCGAGTTTGTCCATCGAATCGACATCGGCATTGCGCCAGCCACCCTCCACGCCGCCGTCTGTGAGGATCTGTTCCCGCCGCTGAGCGGCAGTCGCCTGCGCTTGCGCTGCTTGCTCTCGCGCCGCCTGCTCTTGCGCTGCCTTTTCCTGTGCCGCTGTGTCGCCGCCATTGGGAGTTCCACCGGTCGCGCTCGGGACGCCACCGGACGCACCCGGGATGCCACCGCCGCCGCCGGACGATGTGGGAACGTCCGGTACCGACGGGTCGCCGGAACCGTCGCCGGCCCCGCCGGAACCCGCAGGGAGATCCGTGCCCCCTGGGTCTGTGGCCTCTGGGTCCGGGACCTCTGGAATCTCTGGGTCTGTGGGGACTTCTGGATCTGTGGGATCCGTGGGGTCATCCGGATCTGTGGGGTCGCCGGGGACTTCCGGGTCTGTTGGACCGACAGGGACTTCCGGGTCTGTGGGATCCGTGGGGTCGTCCGGGTCCGTGGGGTCGCCGGGGACTTCCGGGTCCGTTGGATCGACAGGGACTCCTGGATCCGTGGGATCCGTGGGATCGTCCGAGCCGCCCGGGGTCTCGGGGGTGGCCGGGTCATCCGATTCCCCGGAGCCGTCGGAATCCCCGGACCCGTCGGAGTCGCCCGAGCCGTCCTCGGCGGGAGGATTCGGGTCCTCGGTCACATCACCGTTCGGATCGTCAGGGTAGATCTCATCGGCCGGGCTGTCCGGGCTGTCGGAGCTGGCCCCGTCATCCGGTTCGCCGGGCTCGACCTGGCCGGGTTCGAGGTCTTCCGGCCCCTCGCCGCCGCCCACCTCATGCACGCCGTCCGAGTCCCGCGCGTCGTCGACCGGGCCTTGTCCGTCATCCGATCCTTGCGCCTCGCTGCGCGGGCCGTTCTGGTCCGCAGCGTACGGGTCGGTGATGACCTCATGTTTGGCCCCGTCATCCGGGAGGTCTCCGGCGTCGGCGGAAAGCGACCGGGACGCGTCGTCAGGAGGATCGGACGCCCCGGACTGCGTGCCGAAGACGTCGACCGCCTGGTCCTCCTGAGGGGTGGAGAACACGGCCGGTTCGAATGTTTCGGCGAAGGAGGAGGGGGCTCCGGCTTCACCGACCTCGGGATGGTGGATCTCCACCGGACCGGTGGTGGGGAGATCGGAGGGAGTGTCGCCCCAGTTGAGCAACTTGTCGATGTCCAGATTGCCAGCCAAGCCCAGCCTCCACCCCGCGGCCCTTCAAATGATCGCCAAGAGTAGCCCAACCATGCTAGGCCGTACAGAAAGGTAGAAATCTCTACCTTCCGTGCATCGGTCAGAGCTCTTGCGCCACAGGGCCCACTGCCTAGGGGCGAGCCTCCGACCTGGGCGTTTCTCTTAGAGAGATCAAAGCGTTATATATCCGTGACATATATGCATGTTATCTATGGGGCAGTAGATCGCTAACATGCCATTCGATGATGTTCGCGGCTGTAGTCCCGTCTGTCCGTCTGTGCGATGCCACGGTCATCGGACCGGCGTGAGGGCATGGCACCGCGACGAATAGACGGCCCCATGTCACGGAGGTGACCGGTGGAATTTTACGGTGCTAGCCCCGATAAGATCAGAACAGGGGCGGGGCTTGTTGCTGACGCCGCGCAGCATGTCGAAGGTCTGCGTAGGGGAGTTTCGGTCACCACGCAGGAGCTGACTGCTTCGGGGTGGCTCGGAACGGCGTCGGCCAAGTTCCTGCAGGCGATGACCGCCTGGGACAAGCAGATGCTGATTGTTCGGAACGATCTGGAGAACATCGCCGACCGGATGGGCCAGAACGTCGTCGTCTATAGCGCAGCCGACCAGGACGTGCAGTCGGGTATGGGGCGCGTCGACGCGCTCATCAACACCGGCTCGGTCGACGCGCAGATCAACGCAGACGGTTCGAGGAACGGGTAAGGGGAGCCGAATGAGCCAGTCAACCGACTACACCAAGGGCGGTTTCGCGGCCGACTACACGAAGGTCAACTTCGTGGAGATGGAGCGAGTCGAGGGAGAGCTCCTCAAGGTCGTCACGGCCATGGACACAGTCACCGACAATCTCATCACCCAGCTCAGGAACACTCTGGGTGAGGAGAGCTGGTCCGGTGGAGCATCGGAATACTTCGAGCAGCACAGGGCCAAGTGGGACCAGGCCGAGCAGGAGATGGGGCGCCAGCTCAGCGAGGCCGCCAAGGCCCTCGGCATCGCCACTGCGAACTACCGGGCGGCCGAGGCGAGGAACAAGGCCATCTGGTCCGCCGGCTGACTCGGTCATTGAATGATCGTCTTTCTCTCGGTCATCGCGCAGGATGCGGTGGCCGAGATCTTTCGTATCCGGCACGTCTGAACGACCCGTGGTCCGCTTCCCGCTGAAGGAGGAACATGACCAGCAAGGACGCCATGGAGTCCGGAGGGGCGGAGCCTCTTCCGATCGACCCGCGCTGGCCCGGATTGGACGGGGGCGCTCCCGTCTCCGAGTTCGACCCCGTCAAGCTGCGAACGCTCGCGGGCGAGCTGGAAGAGTACATCGGGTCGATGAAGGGACCCGCCTACTCGGAGGGCTACACCACCGGGTCAAAGGAAGGGCTTCAGGGGGACCGCCTGCTGACCGAGGCGGAGTTGGGAGCCTGGCCGGCGGCGAGCGCGCTCGTCCAGACGGTGGGTTCCTCCTCAGGTGAGAACGGGGGCAGGGCCCTCGGGATCGTGTACAACCTGTTCATCACCCGGCTGGAAGAGGTCGTCAAGGCGATCCACGCGAACGCCGACGAGTATGGCAAGGCCGCCCAGGCGAACAACGGCGGGAACAGCACGAAGGCGTAGGGAAGGTCGTTGTGGGTAGCGAATCGAAATTCCTGCTGATCCGATCTGGCGCCGCGGTCCCCGAAGCGGGCGAGGTCGTCGCATCGAGGAGCCAGATCCAGAAGTGGTTGAACGACACCGCGCCCGCCGCCGTCAACGACGCGGGGTTCGCCTACGGGCACGCGGCGTCGACGGTCGATCTCGCCTGCGGCGCCATCCAGCGGGTCGCCAAGGAGCTCGCGCGGGTATGGGGCGGGGACACCGCCATCGAGGTCCAGAAGGCGATGCAGCTGCTGCACGCCACCGGCACCGAGCTGTCCTCCAAGATGGACATGATGTCCACCGCGCTCCGGCTGTACGGCGAGACCTACCTTCCCGAGGCCAGGGCGAAGGTCGCCGGACTCCCTCCCGGCCTCGACCTCATCGAGCTCGCCGGCACGGGGATGGAATCGGAGGACACCAAGACGGCGCGCAAGGCGATGCGCGAGCTGAACGAGAAGATCGTCGAGATCTACAGCATCCAGGTCCCCCCTTACGTGTCGTACGAGCTGCCGACCGTGTCGCTACCGGGTGGAACGTCCGAGCACAAGAACGTCGACTACGGCGGGGGCCCGGCCTACCAGGGCGGCGCCCCCGGGTCCGGTCCGCAGGGCACGGGCGGGAGCGGCTCCTCCCCCTGGCCGGAAGGCTCCGGATCCGACGGATCGGGTGGGGCGGCTTCCTCCCGAGGCAGCGGCACGGGTGGCACGGGCTCGGACGGCTCTGGTGCGAACGGGCCGGGTTCCGTCGGTTCGGGGGCGAACGGTCCGGGCGCCGGTGACCCGGTGGGGTCCGACGGTTCCGGCCAGGACGGCTCCGATGCGAACGACCCGGGAGCGAACGGCCCTGGCTCGACCGACCCGGGGGCGGACGGCTCCGGAGCGGAAGGTGCTGGTGCGGACGGTTCCGGTGGCCAGGGATCCGGTGGTTCGGGTTCGGACGGCGGCACCGGCAAGGACGGCGACGGCACCGTGTCGCCGGTGATCGGCGGGGACGAGAGGCACGATCCTCGGAGCACCGAGACGGTGGGTTACACCCCGCAGACGCCGAACCTTGTGTCACCGCTCAACACTGTCGGGCCGACGACCAACCTTCCGCACATCACGACCGGCGTTCCGAACGTCTCGCCGGTGCTGGGCGGGCCCGGAGCGGGCACCAGTTTCCCCGGAGCGGGGTTTGGCGCGGGAGGAGTGACCTCTCCGGTGCTGTCGCGGGGCGTGATGAGCAACGGTGCGCCGATGATGCCTTTCATGTCGGGGATGGGTGGCGCTCCGGCGGACGGGGAACAGCAGAACGACATGTCCCGCCCCGGACACAAGGAGGTCCACGACGTCTGGGGCTGCGGTCAGAACGGCACTCCTCCACTGCTCTGCTAGCTCCCATGCGACGCCGCCGCCGACCTGGTCGGCGGCGGCGATCGGCAGGGCGGCGACGGGATCCGACCGGTCTGCGTCAATGATGTGATCACGCCTCGGAGATCCGGGAATCCTCCTGGGAGGCGTGAAACGGAGGGGTGAGATGGGTCAGAAATCGGACAAGGTGAGCTTCACCGAGGACAAGGTGAAGGGCCTGGGCGATTCCATCGGCGGGTATGCCCCTGACGTAAGAGAAAAAGCCAACAAAACCCGCAACAACAGTTTGCAGTTTCCTAAATGCGGTGTTATTGGCATTGGGCTGGATCTCGCCTACGAGAACACCTGTGCGGGATCGGCCGACGCCCTCGATGCCGCTGCGTCTGTGCTGGAGTCATGGAAGACGGCCCTTGCACAGGTGGAACGGAACAACAAGACGGCTGACGAGAAAAGCTCGATCTCCGACAAGACGGGGCAGGAAAAGACCGAATCCGGTGGCAAGAAATCTGCTTCGGATAAGTCCGGCGCCAAAACGGGTGAGAAAACGGGTACAGGTTCTGATCTCGGAGATATCTTGTCGGGTTCGACGCCGGGCTCGGGTCTCGGTGGGGGTTCGCCGTCTGGTTACGATCTCGGAGGCATGTCGCCGGGTTCGGGTCTCGGTGGGGGTTCGCCGTCTGGTTACGATCTCGGAGATATGCCATCGGGTTCGGATCTCGGCGCGCTGCCCGGTTCGGACCAGGGGAACCTCAAGGTGCCTGACCCGAACTACACCGTGCCGGATATGCCGGGAACGAATGATGATCTGGGGAGCTCCCTCAACCCGAACTCCCTCAACCCGAACATCCCCAACACCCCGGACCTTGGTGCGAACGGCGCCGCCACCAAGTTGCCCAGTCCAGACCTGGGCGACCTCGCCACCAAGGATCCGAGGTTGACCGACCTGGCCGGCGTCGATCCGAACAACCCGGCGGCGTCCCAGATGCCCCAGATGCCCGAGACACCTCAAGTGAAGATTCCGGACGCCGGAACATCGCCGGGAGAGTCCACGGGAGCCGGCGCGACGGCCCGCGGCACCACCATCCCCAGCGGATCGGGAAGCGGCGGCAGTGCCTCTCCGCTGGCCGGCCCACGTGCGGCGGGCATGAACGGCAGCTCGATGATGCCTCCCATGATGCCCCCGATGGGAGGCGCCCCCGCCGGCAACCAGGGCGGCCAGGAAACGTCCTCTGTGCTGACCGGGGACGAGAGCGACTGGGACGACGACATCGACGTGACCGTCCCGGTGCTCGGCCAGGAGGCGTGATGCGGCGGGGTGGCGGGACGGAGAGGAGTCGTCGTGGAGTATGAGATCGACGTCTGGAAATACACGGCGGCGGCGGCGACGACGGCCGGAGCGGCACTGATCCTCAAACGCAAGAAAGCGCTGACCATCTCCCTGGCGATCGGCCTGATGGTGTCCAACCCCGGCAGCATGAAGAAGTGCGCGGTGGAATGGCGGGGCGAGGGCAAGAGCGGCACGGAGGCCGATGCCCACCGCATCAGAAATGAGATAACCAGCCTGAAGAACAAGATCAAGGCGGACGAGCACTGGGAGGGCGAAGACGCTGAGACCTTCAACGCCGCGGCGGACGCACTCCTTGCGGCGCTGGACGAGGACCATAAGTATCGCACCTGCGCAGCCGACACCCTTGACCAGACCGCGTTCGCCTACCACGTGGGTGCCGACTTCGCCGCCGCCGTGGCCGCGGCGATGAGCATGATGGCGGCGGCCTACCTCATCAGCTACCCCTCTCCTCAGTTCAGGGCGGCGGTGAATCTTATGATCAATCCCGTCCTCAACCGGATCGACGCCGTCGTCAAAGCCGTCGTCAATAAGAAGATGACGCTCGTCGCCGGCGCCGGGGCCGTCCTCGCAGCGGTCAACGGCTTCCAGTATGACCAGAAGCATCTGTTCCTGGGGATGAAGGCCATGCCGGAGAAGGAGCCCGACTTCACCCAGGTGGGCCTGCAGTACGACGAGGAGTTCGGCTTGAGGAAGAAGGTCATCGCCTAGGCCGCGAGGCTGTCACCGCCGACGGGCGGCGTCGTTCCCGGCGTCACACCACGCGGGCCCCCATGCCCGTAGAGCGAGGCCCGCGGAAGCGGTGGACACCCGGCTGCCTACCGCTGCGGGGGAGTCGTCGCAGCCGGGTTGGCCTGGATGGGATTGAGAGCGGCCGCGGGGTCGAGAGCGGGCCCCTCAGGGATCAGGTGCACGAGCTGCGCCGGAAGCGGGGCGATGTCCTCCGCCGCGTAGCCGAGACGCGACAGCACATCCGCGGACAGGATGGCGTGCCGCCGCCCCTGGTCGCCGATCAGGTAGAGGGACGTCACCGCGTCCGTCCTGCCGTTCCCCGGCAGCACCCCCACCAGGGCGCCGTAACCGGGCGAGAGCGTCACCTGGTCGACCGTGCTCTGGTTGAACCACCCCTTGGGGGGCTGGGGGATCGGCGCGGTGCTGCCGACCGTCAACGACGCCCGGGTCGAGCCGTGCTCCGTGTCGGAGTAGACGGCGCAGAGGGGGCTTGCCGGCGACGACGGGGTGATCCTCGGCATGGTCGTGGGCAGTCCGCTGCCGTCCAGGCGGGTGGCCGACTGCCGCGCTCCGTTCGCGGTCGCAGGAGCCAGCTCGCCCGGCAGCGGCTCCGCGGTGCCGTACGCCTTCTTGATGGCGGGGTCCGCCAGCAGCAGGGTGGCCTGCGTCGGGGTGAGGTCCGCCAGGCCGTCGGCGAGCAGGACGTACCACTTCACCGGTCCACCGGTCACCGCCGGCACGGTGTAGACCCTGCCCACCGCGGACCTCCTGCCGTCGGGCCCGCGCATCGCTCGGCCGAGACCCGGGATCGACGGGCTCTGGAAGGCCTGTCCTTCGGGCAGCGCGTTGAGCCAGGCCGCCGGGACCTGGCGAGGCTGTTCCTGGGTCAGCGCCCGCACACCCCTGACGGGCACGCGCAACCGCCGGTCCGCCCAGAGCAGCCAGGCCTGCCCGCCCTCATGGACGACCATGGCCGTATTCTGCCCGATCGGGGTGCCGCCGACGCCGTACCCGCCGATCAGCGAGGTGTACGGCCTGCGCTCGCCGTTGGTGTCCACGCCCTCGGCGACGCACACCGACCACGGGGTGCGGATCAGGCGGTCGTGGGCGGGCAGCGACTCGGGGGCGCCCTGAATGCCCACCAGCTTGCCGCGTGCGTACTTCGCGAGCGAGGCGGCGGTGACCGTGCGCACCTTCACCTCCTGGTCGCCCAGCAGCAGCCTGGCGGAGGTCACGTTGGTGACGGGGATCATCTTCTTCTGCGGATCGCTGTAGACGAAGGTGGCGCCTGTCTCCTCCTCCACGATCACGGTCCCCGGGTCGGTGAGGGCGGTCGCGTTGCCCGGACGGAGCAGGCCCAATATGCCGAAGACGGCGGCCACCAGCACCGCGACCAGGATGCCGCCGAACATCGCCACGTTCTGTCTGCGCATCGGTGACTCCGCCAGGTCCGGCTCCCCCTGGAGCAGGGCCAGGCCCATCCGCTGAGTCATCAGCTTGTACGCCTGATAAAGATCGCGACGGGTCTGCATCTCACCTCCACTTCGCCGGGCGCGGTGTCACCGATCAGCATAGAAGCGTGATCAAGGAATGGTCTCACCGCGCCCGGGATGTCATCCGCAGTTGGCCCAGGCGGCGCTGGTGCTGCCGGCCGGTCCGCCGCCGGAGAAGCGGACGCACTTGCCCTTGGCGGGAAGGATGACCGGTCCGGCGTAGTACTCGTAGTTGCCGCGGTCGGTCTTGGTTCCGCCGCCCTGGACTTCGAGGGTGGCGAAGACGGAGGTGGCGGTGCCCACGCCGGCGCTCTTCATGGTGACCACGCAGTTGGAGCCGGTGGAGTTGTTGTAGAGCTGGTAGGTGGTTCCGCCGCTGAAGGAGGCGGACCGCTGCACGGAGTAGCCCGAACCACAGACCTGCTGCGGGCTGTACGGGTTGGGACGCGAAGGCGGTGGTGTCGGCTTCGGTGTCGGCTTCGGCGTCGGTTTAGGTGTCGGCTTGGGCGTCGGCTTGGGCGTCGGCTTCGGTGTCGGTTTAGGTGTCGGTTTCGGCGCGGTGCTGGGCTTCGCCGACTTGGTGGGCTGCGCGGACTTGGTCGGCTGCGCCGGTTTGGTGGGCTGCGCGGACTTGGTGGGCTGCGCGGACTTGGTCGGCTTTGGAGCCTGCGAGGGCTTCTGCGTCGGGTCCGTCTTGGGAGCCCGCGTCGAAGTGGGTTTGGCGGTCGGCCGGCTGGTCGGTCTGGCGGTCGGCTTGCCCGTCCGGCTGGTCGGCTTGGCGGTCGGCTTGGCCGTACGGCCGGACTTGGGACTCCCCGTGCTCTTGGGTGCCTTCTTGGACTTGGCCGTCGGCGCAGGGGACTTTCCGGTACCCGGTTTCCTGGGCGCCGGCGCCGTCGGCACCGGAATCGTCGGCACCGGTCCGGTGGGCACCGTGATCGGCGGCAGGGCGACGGATGCGATCGGCGACGGGACCGCGGGGCTCTCCTTGGGCAGCTGCATGGGGCCGATGTCCGGGACCTGCGGATCGGCCGTGGTGCCTCCGGGCGTGGTCACCTTGTCTACTGGGCCTACGGGGGCATCCCCGCGCTGCTGCTGGACCGCCGGTGCTGAGAGGACGTCGATGATCTTCTCGTTGGCCGCGGCCTGCTGCGTGTCGCCGAGCGAGGTGGAGCTACCGGCGACCCACACTCCGAGCCCGGACAGCAGGACGAACACGCCGACACAGGCGGCGGGCACGAGCAGGAAGCGACCGCTCTTCGGCCGTTTCCCGGCTGGCGCGGCCGGCGACGCCGGGTTCGCGGGAGGACCGTCCATCGGTAGCGCGGTGTTCGCGGGAGGAGCATCGGCCGGCAGCGCCGGAGCGCCCCAGGCGGGCGCCGTCATCGGCTGCGGCGTCACCGGCTGTGGCGTCACGGTCCCGGTTCCGGCCTCGGTCTCGGCGAGCGGAGCGGTTCCCGCTGCGGGTCCGGTCCCGTCCGGAGAGTCCTGTGCCGCCTCGGCGCCGGCCGTACGGCCCTCCCGATTCTCTCCGCCGGTCTGGACCGTCGGCTCCTTGCCGAGGAGGCGGAGCATGGCGGTTTTGGTGTCGGGGCGTTGGGCGGGCCATTTGTCGAGGCAGGCGATGAGGAGGGGGGCCAGTTCCGGGGGGATTCCGGTGAGGTTGGCGGGGCCTTCGATGACGTGGGTGGGCTGGTTTTGGAAGGGGGGTTGGCCGGTGGCGGCGTAGGCGAGGGTGGCGGCCCAGGAGAAGAGGTCGCCGGGTCGGCCGGTGCCGGTGCCGGGGATGGGGGGGCTGCCGGGGTTGAGTTCGGTGTGGAGGTGTTCGGGGGCGCGGTAGTCGGGTTCGGGGGTGGTGAGGTTGAGGCCGATGTCGCAGACGCGGGGTCCGTCGGGGCCGAGGATCACGGTGTCGGGGGTGAGGGCGCCGTGGGTGAGGCCGGCCAGGTGGACGGCGGTGAGTGCGGTGAGGGTGCCGATGGCCAGGCGTTCGAGGGCGTCGCCGGTCAGTGGGCCGTCGGTGGTGACGGCTTCGCGGAGGGTGCGGCCTTCGACGTGTTCGCGGACGATGTAGGGGGCGTCGTCGAACCAGCCGACGTCGATGAGTTTGGCGGTGTGGGCGCCGGAGACGCGTTTGGCGGCGTGTAGTCCGTTGGTGATCTGCTCGCGGGCCTGGGGTGTGGCCTCCGGGCGGGGGGCGAGCACGCGGATGACGCGGAGGGTGTCCTCGTCGGGCAGGTGACCTAGGTACACGGCCTGCTGAGGGTCCTGGCTGAGTCGCCCGACGAGGATGTGAACGCCGACGCGTTCCGGATCCTCGGGCAGTAATGGGTTCAAATCCCCCATTGGATTCCTTCCACCTCAACTACCGATAACTGTCACCATCGGTCCAACTAGCAGTATTTAACCAAAGATGTCACATCCGTATCTCCGGTTTCGGACGCCGACTCCGCTCCGGCTCGCCCGCCGACCTCGTCCGTAAGCTGCCCGGACCATGGCGAAGGCCCCTTCCCCGGTCGGGGGAGGGGGCCTTCATCGGGGTATTCCGTCAGGTCAGGAGAGGGTTCCGGTCCTGTTCAGATGTTGACCGGGTGTCATCCGCAGTTGGCCCAGGAGGCGGTGCCGGTGCTGCCGGCCGGTCCGCCGCCGGAGAAGCGGACGCACTTGCCCTTGGCGGGAAGGTAGACCGGTCCGGCGTAGTACTCGTAGTTGCCGCGGTCGGTCTTGGTTCCGCCGCCCTGGACTTCGAGGGTGGCGAAGACGGAGGTGGCGGTGCCCACGCCGGCGCTCTTCATGGTGACCACGCAGTTGGAGCCGGTGGAGTTGTTGTAGAGCTGGTAGGTGGTTCCGCCGCTGAAGGAGGCGGACCGCTGCACGGAGTAGCCCGAACCACAGACCTGCTGCGGGCTGTAGGGGTTGGGACGCGAAGCCGGCGGGGTCGACGCGGAGGGCTTCGGCGTCGGCTTGGCGGTCAAGGTCGGCTTGATGGTCGGCGGGGTCGAAGGGGGCGTCGGCTTGGCCGTGGCCGTCGGCTTCGGCTTGGCCGTGGCCGTCGGCTGGGTCGGCGTCGGCTTGGCGGTCGGCTTGGCGGTGGCCGTGGCGGTCGGCTTGGCCGTCGGCTTGGCGGTGGCCGTCGGTGCCGGAGCCGGCTGCGTCTCACTCGCGCTCGGTTCCGGTGCGGCGGATTCGCTCGGCTGCGGAGCCGGGGTCGCGCTCGGTTCCGGGGTCGGCGGCTCGCTCGGGGTGGCGGTCGGCACCGGGGTCGGCTCGACCGTCGTCGTCGCGGTGGCGGTCGCGGTGACCGTCGCCGTCGGCGCCGGAGTGGCCGGTGCCTGGGTGGTGGCCGTCGCGGTGGGGGCCGGAGTGGTGCTCGGCACCGTGGGCGCGATGGTCGGCGGGATCGGCGGCGGGGTGACGAACGAGGTCAACGACGGGACCGGGACCGCCGGGGTCTCCGTGGCCAGCTGCATGGGGCCGACGTCCGGGACCTCCGGATCGGCCGTGGAGACCCAGGGTACGGTCACCTTCTCGGTCGGTTCGCTCCCGATGCCCTGCCCGTTCCCGTTCCCGCTGTCGTTCCCGGTCACGTTGCCCTGCGTCGGGTTCTGGGACTGGTCGACCAGCCCCAGCGACGCATGGGGGGCCGCTTCGTTGGCCGCCGCCTGCTGCGTGTCGCCGAGGGAGGAGTAGCTTCCGGCGGCCCACAGGCCGAGCCCGGACAGCAGGGCGACCACACCGACGCAGGCGGCCAGCACCAGGGAGACGCCGCCCTTCTTCTTCGGGCGGTCGGCGGACTGAGCCGCCCCCTGGAGCACGAACGTCGTCTGTGCCGGGGGCGCGTCCTGCGGGAGCGGCGGTGCGCCCCAGCCGGACGGCGCGGTCGGATGGGGCTGCTCGGAGACGGGCTGCTGCGGTACGGCCGCCAGCACCTCGTCCTGCCACTCGTCGTCCCCGGTGATCTGGATCGCCGATTCCTCGCCGAGGAGGCGGAGCATGGCGGTTTTGGTGTCAGGGCGTTGGGCGGGCCATTTGTCGAGGCAGGCGATGAGGAGGGGGGCCAGTTCCGGGGGGATTCCGGTGAGGTTGGCGGGGCCTTCGATGACGTGGGTGGGCTGGTTTTGGAAGGGGGGTTGGCCGGTGGCGGCGTAGGCGAGGGTGGCGGCCCAGGAGAAGAGGTCGCCGGGTCGGCCGGTGCCGGTGCCGGGGATGGGGGGGCTGCCGGGGTTGAGTTCGGTGTGGAGGTGTTCGGGGGCGCGGTAGTCGGGTTCGGGGGTGGTGAGGTTGAGGCCGATGTCGCAGACGCGGGGTCCGTCGGGGCCGAGGATCACGGTGTCGGGGGTGAGGGCGCCGTGGGTGAGGCCGGCCAGGTGGACGGCGGTGAGTGCGGTGAGGGTGCCGATGGCCAGGCGTTCGAGGGCGTCGCCGGTCAGTGGGCCGTCGGTGGTGACGGCTTCGCGGAGGGTGCGGCCTTCGACGTGTTCGCGGACGATGTAGGGGGCGTCGTCGAACCAGCCGACGTCGATGAGTTTGGCGGTGTGGGCGCCGGAGACGCGTTTGGCGGCGTGTAGTCCGTTGGTGATCTGCTCGCGGGCCTGGGGTGTGGCCTCCGGGCGGGGGGCGAGCACGCGGATGACGCGGAGGGTGTCCTCGTCGGGCAGGTGACCTAGGTACACGGCCTGCTGAGGGTCCTGGCTGAGTCGCCCGACGAGGATGTGAACGCCGACGCGTTCCGGATCCTCGGGCAGTAATGGGTTCAAATCCCCCATTGGATTCCTTCCACCTCAACTACCGTTAAAGCTACTGATAGGTTTATCCGCGTATATCAAAGCAAATGTCGGACCTCTCGTTCACCGATTTCACATCTCTTTCACGAACCGTTCTCCAGAGGCCCCGGCTGCCACCTGCGGCGTCTCCCCATCGGAATCGCGATGCTACCCAGCGTTATCGCCATGGCCGCCGCCAGCGCGAGCAGGGCGACCCAGGTCGCGATCGAGATGCTCCGGGAGTCCTTCGGCGGCGCGGGCCGGATCGCGTCGGCCGGCAGCGGCGCGGGCTCCTGCGGCGCGAGCGCGACCGTCTCCGAGGGCACGATCGCCGAGACCGCCAGCAGCGGATTGACCATGCCCGCGCCGCTTCCGGTCCCCGAGCCGCCGTCGGCGGTGAGCTCGACACGCCGCCGTACCTCCTCGTTGGTCAGCGCCGGATGGCGGGAGCGGACCAGCGCCACGGTCCCGCTCACGTACGCCGAGGCGAAGCTGGTGCCCTCCAGCTTGTCCTTGTAGACCCGGAAGGGCCAGGTGCTGGTGAGGTCCACGCCCGGAGCCAGCACGGTGACGGGCGTGATCGGGTTCGAGGAGTCGGCCCGCCTCCCGTCGGGGCCGGCCGAGCCGACGGACAGGACCCCGGGGTAGGAGGCCGGATAGGCGGGCGCGGGCGAGTCGTCGTCCTTTTGGACGTTGCCGACCGCGGCGACCACCACGACGTCCTTGGCCAGCGCATAGTTGACCGCGGTGCGCAGATCGGGCTGGTCGCTCGCCTGGACCGACACGTTGATCACACCGGCGCCGAGTTCGGCGGCCTTCACGATGGCCTGGGCCAGTTTGCCGACGTCTCCCTCGCGGCCGGTGGTGTGTTTGACGGAGATCAGCTTCGCCGACGGCGCCACCCCGACGAAGGGGCTGCCGGCCACCGGGGCGGCGCCGATGATGCCGGCCACCGCCGTGCCGTGGCCGTAGCAGTCGAGTCCTCCGGTGCCGGTGACGTCTTCCGTGCTGCCCTTCGTCAGCTGGGGATGCGAGGTGTCCAGGCCGCTGTCGACGACCGCGACGGTCACCCCGGCACCTCTGGTCAGCTGCCATACGTCGGGCAGGTTGAGGCGCCGCTGGCCCCACGACTCCGCGATGGTCCCGGTGCCGCGTTCGGGCTGGCACTTCTCGGGCTCCGCGGCCGCCGGCGCGGCCGGAGCCGTGACCGCCACCAGTACCGACACCGCGACGAGCGCCCGACCGATCACCATGCGTCCCCCTAAGGCGGGTGAATACCGGACAGAACCATACTCAACTCGATCAACTCCCGTCACGGGAGAGAGAGATCGCCCAGCCGGACGCGGCGTCCGCGGTCCTAAGCTGGCTGTCGTGGATGGGCGAGGCGGGCGGGCCAGCGGGTCCGGCGGCGATCGCCCATGTCCCGACGAGCGTGGCGGGGAGCAGCGGACATGAGTGGATATCCGTGGGGTGAGGCGGCGGCGACCGGTGTCGGGTCGCACCCGGGAACAGACCACGCGGAGGCGGTCAGGGTCGTCTTCGGCGAGCTGCCCGCGCTGCCGTACCTGCCGGAGCTGCCCGCACGCGGGGTGGGCGCCGACATGATCGGGCGCACCGCGTCGCTGCTGGTGGAGCTGCCGGTGGAGGTGCAGCCGTCCGGCTGGCGGTTCGCCGACCGGCCGGGGCGCGACGCCAAGCGGGCCCGTGACCACCTCGTGCGCGACCTCGACGCGCTGGAGGAGGCCGTCCAGGGATACCGGGGGCCCTTCAAGATCCAGGTGTGCGGGCCGTGGACGCTGGCCGGGGCGGTCGAGCTGCGTTACGGCGACAAGACGCTCGCCGACCCGGGAGCCGTACGCGATCTCATGGCCTCCTTCGCCGATGGGCTGGCCGCGCACGTCGCCGACGTACGCCGGAGGGTGCCCGGAGCCACCGAGATCGTGGTGCAGCTCGACGAGCCCGGACTGCCGGGCGTCCTCACCGGCCGGGTGCCGACCGCGTCCGGTTTCGGGAGGCTCGCCGCCGTCGACGCCTCGATCGCGGCCGAGCGGCTCGGCTCGGTGCTGCCCGCCGGCACGTTCACGGTCGTCCACTGCTGTGCTCCGGAGGTGCCCTTCGCCGTCCTGCGCGCCGCGGGCGCCGGGGGCGTCTCGCTCGACCTCTCCCTGCTCAGGCGCCGGGACGAGGACGCGATCGGCGAGTCGATCGAAGCCGGGACGGCCCTCTTCCTCGGTGTCGTGCCCGGGGTGGACTCCCGGCTGCCCGACGTCGGCGTGGTCGCCCGGCCGGCCGTCGAGCTCTGGCGCCGGCTCGGATTCTCCGCCGATACCCTGGCCTCGCAGGTCGTGCTCACTCCCGCCTGCGGGCTGGCCGGGGCCTCGCCCGCCTACGCCAGGGCCGCGCTGGCCAGGGTCCGGGAGGCGGCCCTGGTGCTGAGGGACGACCCCGAGCGGTGACCCGGAGGGCTCCGGCCGCTCCGGGCCTCCGGGGCTCCAGGGCTCAGGAAGAGGCTTCCCACCTCCGGGTAAGGACTTCTCACGATGTCGGTGCCCGGCGATAGCGTTTCCCTTGGTCGGATCGACGAGGGGAGAGCTGGGCGATGGCTGCTGAGGTCGAAGGTGTTCCGGTGGCGGCGCTGGAGCGGCACGCGGAGCTGACCGAGCTGGTCGAGGAGGCCAACTGGCGTTACTACGTGCTCGACGCGCCGACCGCGAGCGATGCCCAGTACGACACGTGGATGCGCGAGCTGCAGCGGCTGGAGCAGGAGCACCCGAGCCTGCGCACCCCTGACTCGCCGACGCAGAAGGTCGGCGCGCCGATCACCAGTGACTTCGCGTCGGTGGCGCATCTGCGGCGGATGGAGAGCCTGGACAACGCGTTCAACGCCGATGAGATCTCCGCCTGGCGGACGCGGGCCGAGCGGCTGGCCGAGCGCGACCCGGCCCCCTACCTGTGTGAGCTGAAGATCGACGGCCTGGCGATCGCGCTGGTCTACGAGAAGGGGCGCCTGGTGCGGGGGGCGACCCGCGGCGACGGCCGCGTCGGTGAGGACGTGACGGCCAACGTGCGCACCCTCGCCGACGTGCCGCACCGCCTGACCGGCGACGGCGTGCCCGACCTGGTCGAGGTGCGGGGCGAGGTCTACATGCCCGTCGAGGGGTTCGAGAGGTTCAACGAGCGGCTCGTCGAGAAGGGCGAGTCCCCGTTCGCCAACCCGCGCAACGCCGCCGCGGGCTCGCTGCGGATGAAGGACCCCCGGGAGACCGCGCGGCGGCCGCTGCGGATGCTCGTGCACGGGGTCGGCACGTGGGAGGGCGTCCCGCTGCCGCCGACCCAGTCGCAGATCTACGAGCGGCTGCGGGAGTTCGGCCTGCCGGTGAGCGACCTCTACCGGGTCGTCGACGACCTCGACGGCATCGACGGCTTCGTCGAGTTCTACCGCGAGCACCGCCACGACCCCGCCTACGAGATCGACGGCGTCGTGGTCAAGGTCGACCGCGTCGAGCTGCAGCGGAACCTGGGCTCCACCAGCCGGGCGCCGCGCTGGGCGATCGCCTACAAATACCCGCCCGAGGAGGTCAACACCAGGCTCGTCGACATCCAGGTGGGCGTCGGCCGCACCGGCCGGGTCACGCCGTACGGCGTCATGGAGCCGATCGTGGTGGCCGGTTCCACGGTCGAGCGCGCCACCCTGCACAACGCCTCGGAAGTCGAGCGCAAGGGCGTGCGGATCGGCGACACCGTGGTGCTGCGCAAGGCGGGCGACGTGATCCCGGAGATCGTCAAGCCGGTCGAGGAGCTGCGTGACGGCACCGAGCGGGAGTTCACGATGCCGACACACTGCCCGGAGTGCGGCACCGAGCTGGCCTACGAGAAGGAGGGCGACGCCGACCTGCGTTGCCCCAACACCAGAGCGTGCCCCGCCCAGCTCCGCGAGCGGATCTTCTTCGCGGCCGGGCGCAGGGCCTTCGACGTCGAGGGCCTGGGATATGTGGCGGCCACCGCGCTGACCCAGCCGCTGCCCCCGCAGCAGCCGCTGGTCCGCACCGAGGCCGACCTGTTCGAGCTGACCGCCGAGCGGCTGCTGCCGATCCGCTCGGTGGTCCGCGACCCCGACACCGGGCTGCCCAGGACCGACCCGGAGACGGGCGAGCCGAAGATCGTCTCCTTCTTCGCCAACCAGAGCGGTGAGCTGAGCAGGAACGCCGAGAAGATGCTCCAGGAGCTGGAGCGGGCCAAGACCAAGGAGGAGACGACGGTCGCGCGCATTCTGGTCGCGCTCTCCATCCGGCACGTCGGGCCGCCCACCGCTCAGGCCGTCGCGGCCGAGTTCCGCTCGATCGACGCGATCGCGGCGGCCACGGAGGAGGAGCTCGCCGCGGTCGAGGGCGTCGGCCCGCGGGTGGCCGCCGCGATCCACGAGTGGTTCCAGGTCGGCTGGCACAAGGAGATCGTCGACCGGTGGAAGGCCGCCGGGGTCCGGATGGAGGACGAGGCGCCCGCCGACCGGCTCCCGCAGATCCTGGCCGGGCTCACCTTCGTGGTGACCGGCACGCTGGCCGCCTACACCCGCGACGAGGCCGGTGCGGTGCTCGCGAGCAGGGGCGGCAAGGTGTCGGGCTCGGTGTCGAAGAAGACCTCCTTCGTGGTGGCGGGGGAGAACGCCGGGTCCAAGCTCGACAAGGCGGCCAAGCTCGGCGTGCCGGTCCTCGACGAGAGCGGCCTGGGGGTCCTCCTGGATCAAGGGCCGGAGGCGGCGGCCGAGGTGGCGGTCAAGCCGGAAGAATAGTCAGGAGACAAGGGGTGCGGTGTCGCAAATGTTTCAAATGACCGGTAACGGAACGTGCCCAACCGGTTTCGCGAAGTGGCCCAGAGGCCGTACTCTCCCATAGTGAACTAATGGGGGTTTTGTAACTCATGGCCGACCCAAATGACACACGCGACACCGGACCCCGTGCCGGGTCACCCCTGTGGGCCTATCTCGCCACCGTCATCACGATCGGGTTCAGCACCCTCGTCCTGGCCCAGTGGTGGATCAGCCCATCGGAGATGGCGGACCTGGCGCACAGCCCGCTGTTCTGGATGCTGGCGGTCCTCGTCGTGCTGGGTGACCTGCGGCCGGTGCTGCTGTCGTCGTCGGTGACGGTGGGCGGCACCTATCCGTCGGCGATGTTCACCTTCGCCGCGCTGCTCCACTACGGCCTGCCGGTCGCCGTGCTGATGCAGGCGGTCGGCATGATCGTCAACAGCGCCGTCACCCGCAAGGCGTGGCATCGCGTCATGTTCAACATCGCCCAGACCACCCTGGCCTGCTCCGCGGCCGGGGTGGTGCTCGCGCTGATCCGGGGCGGTCCGGCGCCGGACGCGTCCTGGGTGCCCAGGGGGCCCGACCTGCTCGCCATCGGGCTGGCCGGCGTCGCCTACTTCGTGGTCCGGGGGCTGCTGGTCTCCGGCGCCGTGGCGCTGCACGAACGCCGGTCGATCAGCCGGGTGATCAGGACCACCATCGGTCACCAGAGCCTGGTCTACGCCGGCCTGCTCGGCATGTCCCCGCTGGTCGTGGTGGTGATGAACCACTCCCCGGCGCTGGTGCCGCTGTTCATCGCGCCGCTGGCCGCCGTCTACATCACCGCGACCATGTCGCTCCGCCGCGACCACCAGGCGACGCACGACGTCCTCACCGGCCTGCCCAACCGCAAGATGCTGGTGTTCAGCACCCAGGAGGCGCTCGCCGAGGCGCGGACGGGCGAGCGGGTCGGCCTGCTGCTGCTCGATCTCGACAGGTTCAAGGAGGTCAACGACACGCTGGGCCACCCGGTGGGCGACCGGCTGCTGCAGATCGTGGCGCATCGGCTCACCCACAGCGTGCGGCCGGGCGACGTGGTGGCCCGGCTCGGCGGCGACGAGTTCGCGGTGCTGCTGCCCTCGGTCAGGGACGACGGCGCGGCCCGGGAGGTGGCCGCGCGGCTGCGGGTGGCCCTCACCGAGCCGGTCCGTCTGGAGGGGATGACCTTCGACCTGGACGCCTCGGTCGGCATCGCCCTCCACCCCGATCACGCACCGGACTTCGAACTGCTGATGCAACGCGCCGACGTGGCGATGTATCTGGCCAAGGAGGGGCGGACCGGTGTCGAGATCTACGTCGCCGACAAGGATCGCAACAGCCCGGAACGGCTCAACCTCATCGGCGACCTGCGCAGGGCCATCGACCGCTCCGAGCTCCGGCTCCACTACCAGCCCAAGTTCGACCTGGCCAGCGGGCAGGTGCGCGGGGTGGAGGCACTGCTGCGGTGGCGTCATCCCGAACGGGGGATGATCTCTCCGGGAGAGTTCGTGCCGATGGCCGAGCAGTCGTATCTCATGCGGCACCTCACCCAGTACGTCATCGACGCGGCGCTGGAGCAGACGGCCCACTGGTGGCACACCGGTCTGCACGAACAGGTGTCGGTGAACATCTCCGCCCGGGATCTGCTCGACTCCGCCCTGCCCGACCGGCTGGAGGCGGGCCTCGCCCAATACCGGCTGCCTCCCAAGGCCATCCAGCTCGAGGTCACCGAGCGCATCCTGATGACCGACCAGGCATACACCGCGGACGCGGTCCGCGCCCTGACCTCACTCGGTGTGCCGCTCGCGCTGGACGACTTCGGCACCGGATACTCCTCGCTGGTCCGCCTGCAGCGTCTGCCGGTCTCCGAGGTCAAGATCGACTCCTCGTTCGTCCGCAGGATCGGCGAGTCCAAGGACGACGAGCGGATCGTCCGCTCCATCGTCGACCTGGTCCGCTCCCTGGGCCTGCGCTCCGTGGCCGAGGGCGTCGAGTCGGCCGACGTGGCCACCCGCCTGACCCGGATGGGATGCGACCTCGCCCAGGGCTGGCTGTTCGCCGAACCCATGTCCGCCGCCGACGCCACCGCCTGGCTCCGCAAACACCGCGCCCCGGCCACGCCCGGCTTCTATCTCCTGAGCTCCGCCGAGGTGCTCGACTCCCAGCGGGCCTGAGGGAGCCCGCGCTCCCCGGTCCGAGGACGGGCCCGGAGACCTGCGGTTCCGCGCCGATGGCCCGCCGATGCGGGCGCCTCGCTCCCGGCCACGGGCCCCGGGCGGTTATCGGGCGGTTAATGAGTCAGGCACGTTAGGTCACGAGCCCTAAGATGACAGTGTCCAATTGCCATTCCACGAAACGGGTTCAACGACTCATGTCCGCCATAACCCGCGACGAGGTCGCTCACCTCGCCCGGCTGTCCCGGCTGGCGCTGGCCGACGAGGAGCTCGACCACTTCGCCGCCCAGCTCGATGTGATCATCGGTGCGGTCGCCCGCGTCGCCGAGGTGGCGGCCGACGACATCCCGCCGTCCTCGCACGCGCTCCCGCTCACCAACGTCTACCGTCCCGACGAGGTACGCCCCGGCCTGACGCCTGAGGCGGCGCTCTCGGGCGCCCCGGCAGTCGAGGACGGCCGTTTCCGCGTTCCGCGCATCCTCGGGGAGGAAGCATGAGCCTCGTCCACAGGTCCGCCGCCGAGCTTGGCGCGCTGGTCGCAAGCGGTGAGGTCTCGGCCGTCGAGGTCGCCCAGGCCCACCTCGACCGGATCGCCGCCGTCGAACCGAAGATCAACGCCTTCCTGCACGTCGACGCGGAGACGACTCTCGGACAGGCCCGTGCGGTCGACGCACGCCGGGCCGCGGGGGAGGACCTCGGCCCGCTCGCCGGCGTGCCGATCGCGCACAAGGACGTCTTCACCACCGTCGACATGCCGACCACAGCCGGCTCCAAGATCCTTGAGGGCTACCGCCCGCCGTACGACGCCACCGTGACCCGCCGCCTGCGCGAGGCCGGCCTGGTGATCCTCGGCAAGACCAACCTCGACGAGTTCGCGATGGGCTCCTCCACGGAGAACTCGGCCTACGGCCCCACCCGCAACCCGTGGGACCTGGGCCGGATCCCGGGCGGTTCCTCCGGCGGCTCCTCCGCCGCGGTCGCCGCCTACCAGGCCCCGCTGTCCACCGGCACCGACACCGGCGGCTCGATCCGCCAGCCCGCCGCCGTCACCGGCATCGTCGGCATGAAGCCGACCTACGGCGGCTCGTCCCGCTACGGCCTGATCGCCTTCGCGAGCTCCCTGGACACGCCGGGCCCCTTCGCCCGCAACGTCATGGACGCGGCGCTCCTGCACGAGGCGTTCTCCGGCCACGACGTCATGGACTCGACCTCCATCGACGCCCCGGTGCCCTCGGTCGTCGAGGCGGCGCGCAACGCTGACGTGGCCGGGCTGCGCATCGGCGTGGTCAAGGAGTTCGGCGGCGAGGGATACCAGGCGGGCGTGCTCGCCCGCTTCCACGAGACCGTCGAGCTGCTGGAGTCCCTGGGCGCGAAGGTCGTCGAGGTCTCCTGCCCGTCGTTCACCACGGCCCTCCCGGCCTACTACCTGATCGCCCCGTCGGAGGCCTCGTCCAACCTGGCCCGCTTCGACGCCATGCGGTACGGCCTGCGGGTCGGCGACGACGGCACGCGGAGCGCCGAGGAGGTCATGGCGCTGACCCGGGCCGCGGGCTTCGGCCCGGAGGTCAAGCGGCGCATCATCCTCGGCACCTACGCGCTGTCCAGCGGCTACTACGACGCCTACTACGGCCAGGCGCAGAAGGTCCGCACGCTGATCGCACGTGACTTCGAGGCGGCCTTCCACCAGGTGGACGTGCTCATCTCGCCGACCACGCCGACCACGGCGTTCCCGATCGGCGAGCGCGCCGACGACCCGATGGCGATGTACCTCGCCGACCTGTGCACCATCCCGACCAACCTGGCGGGCAACGCGGCCATCTCCGTGCCGTGCGGCCTGGCCGACGAGGACGGCCTGCCGGTCGGTCTGCAGATCATGGCTCCGGTGCTCGGCGACGACCGCTGCTACCGGGTCGGCGCCGCGGTGGAGAAGGCCCTCGAAGGGCGCTGGGGCGGCAGCCTGCTGTCCAAGGCCCCGGCGCTCTAAGGGCTTCAAGGCGACAGAGCGACAGAGCGACAGGGCGACAGGGGGGAAAGGCGGCATGATCACTCGGATCGAGATCGACGGGTTCAAGTCCTTCTTGAACTTCGGCCTCGACGTGCCGCCCTTCCTCGCGCTGGTCGGTCCCAACTCCAGCGGCAAGTCGAACCTGTTCGACGCCGTCACGTTCGTCGCGGACGAGATCGCCGGCTCCGGCGGGCTGCTCGACGCGCGCAGAGGCCTGCCCGGGGAGCAGTTCCACCGGGTGGCGCGGGGAGCCCCGATCCCCGGGTTCGTCGTCTCCGTGGAGGCCCTGGTCTCCCCGGAGCCCGGCGCGCTGCTGCCGATCCGGTTCGACGTGGGCGCGGAGATGGTGCTCAGGATTCCCAGGTCCAGCGGGCCCGTGGTCAGCCATGCGGTCCAACCGCTCCCGGAGGAGCTGCTGGAGCTCATCGTCGAGGATCCGGAACCGGAGATCACGCCTCGCCGTACGGTCCAGTCGTGGCGCCGTTACGTCCCGTCGCCGGCCGCTATGCGCCGCCGGTGCTCCCCGGCCGACCGCGGCCCGCTCGCGGCGGACGGCGCCAACCTCGCCGCGGTGCTCGGGCGGATGGCGGGATCGGCGGCGCTGGTCGATCTCCGGGTCGACCTCGCCGGGGTGCTTCCCGACGTGGTCGAGCTGCTGCCCCGCGTCGACCGTGAGGAGTGCTCCTTCGAACTGGTCGTCGACGGTCAGGGGAAGGTGCCGGCCGCGCTGCTGTCGGACGGGACCCTGCGGACCCTCGGACTGCTCGCCGCCCTGCACGATCCGGATCACCCGGGCACCCTCCTGGTGGAGGAGATCGAGAACAGCGTGCACCCGGGCAGCCTCGGCGAGCTGATCCGCCGGATCCGGCAGCGCGTCGTCGAGCCCGGTGGCGTGAAACCGTTCCGGCAGGTGATCCTCACCAGCCACTCTCCGGTGGTGGTCGCCGAGATCTACCAGACCGATCCCGACGCGCTGACCTTCCTGGACACCGCGGTCCGCGTCGACCCCGACAACGACCGGGTCTCACGGGTGACCGTCGCCAAGCCCATCCTGCCGGACGGCGAGCCGGGCACGTTCGTCTCACCCCGGCAAGTACGCAAATACCTGGGCGCGGCTGCATGAGCCGTCCGCTGGTCCCGGGTCTGGTCGCGGAGGGGGAGGCCGACGAGGGCTTCCTCGGCATCGTCATCTCCCGGCAGCTCCGCGAGCTCACCTGGATGTCGCCCTACGCGGTCGACGTCGAGGCGACGGAGGTCGTCTCGTGCGACCGGGAGCACATGGTCACGGCGCTGGAGGAGCTCGCGGCGGACTGCCATCTGCTCTTCACCCACGACGACCTGCGGGAGCGCGGAAAAGTGGGCGGCAAGGCGGACGGGGTCCGCTACCACTCGCACTACCTGGTCCCGGTGATCGGGCTGGGGGAGACCGAGGCCTGGCTGCTCGCCGACCGCGGGGTGTGGGCCGGTCTGGAGGGGAGCGAGCTCGGCCTGCTGCCCGCCCGCCCCCGTGACGTCGAGCGGATCACCGACCCGGCCGGAATCCTGGCCGCCACCGTTCCGCAGCGGGGAAAGCCGATCCGCGACTACTTCGAATACATAGGACGGAACATCGATCTCGCGGTCTTGGCCCAGGTGCCCGCGTACGCCGACTGGGTCGCCGAGACGAGGAACGCACTGAAGGGACTTGGTTACCTGTGAGCACCACCAACACGCTCATGCCGTACGACGAGGCGCTGGAGCGCTTCGAGCCCGTGCTCGGCCTGGAGACGCATGTCGAGCTGGGTACGGCGTCGAAGATGTTCTGCGGCTGCCCGACGACGTTCGGCGCCCCGCCGAACACCCACGTCTGCCCGGTCTGCCTGGCCCTGCCCGGCGCGTTGCCGACGGCCAACGTCGCGGCGATCGAGTCGACGATCCGGATCGGCCTGGCGCTCAACTGCTCGATCGCCGAGTGGTGCCGCTTCGCCCGGAAGAACTACTTCTATCCGGACATGCCGAAGAACTACCAGATCAGCCAGTACGACGAGCCGCTCTGCTTCGACGGCTACCTTGACGTCGAGGTGGACGGCCGGACGGTGCGGATCGAGATCGAGCGGGTCCACCTGGAGGAGGACACCGGCAAGTCCACCCACATGGGTGGCGCGACCGGCCGCATCCACGGCGCCGACTACTCGATCGTCGACTACAACCGCGCGGGCATCCCGCTGGTGGAGATCGTCACCAAGCCGATCCCGGGGACCGACCGGCTCGCTCCCGAGATCGCCCGTGCCTACGGCACCGAGCTGCGCGAGGTCATGCGCGGCCTCGGCGTCTCGGACGTGCGCATGGAGGAGGGCTCCATGCGGTTCGATGTGAACGTCTCCCTCATGCCGCGTGGCTCCTCCGAATGGGGCACCCGCACCGAGACCAAGAACGTCAACTCGCTGCGCAGCGTCGAGCGCTCGGTCCGCGGCGAGATCGAGCGCCAGGCCGCGATCCTGGCGGGCGGTGGCCGGATCTTCCAGGAGACCCGCCACTTCCACGAGAACACCGGCACCACCACCTCGGGCCGCTCCAAGGAGGAGGCGCAGGACTACCGCTACTTCCCCGAGCCCGACCTGGTGCCGATCGCTCCCGACACCGCGTGGGTGGCCTCGCTCAAGGCGGCCCTGCCGGAGCTGCCGAGCGTCCGGCGCAAGCGGCTCCAGCAGGAGTGGGGCGTCTCCGACCTCGACATGGAGGCCATGCACAACGCCGACGCCATCGGCCTGGTCGAGGCGACCGTCGCCGCCGGGGCCCCGCCCGCGGACGCCCGCAAGTGGTGGATGGGCGAGCTGGCCCGCCGGGCCAACGAGGCCGCGGTCCCGCTCAGCGAGCTGCGGATCACCCCGGACCAGATCGCCCGGGTGTGCGCGATGGTCGCCGGGGGAGCACTGAACGACAAGCTGGCCCGCCAGGTGCTGGAGGGCGTGCTGAACGGCGAGGGCTCCCCGGACGAGGTGGTGGCCGCGCGCGGTCTGCAGATCGTCAACGACGAGGGCGAGCTGACGGCGATCATCGACCAGGTCCTGGCTGAGAACGCCGCGGCGGCCGAGAAGGTCCGCAGCGGCAAGATCGCCGCAGTCGGTGCGCTGGTGGGCGGTGTCATGAAGGCCAGCCGGGGCAAGGCCGACGCCGGCCGGGCGCGTGAGCTGCTGCTGGAGAAGCTCGGCGTCTCCGAGTAGTCCGACGGGTCGCGGGGTGAGCGGTCACGCCGCCGCCGGGCCGGCCCTCTGCGACGTGACGCCTGCCCGCCGGTGTCTCCCTTCCTGGAAAGGCGTCCTTTCCAGGAAGGGAGAACGGTCCTACTCCCCGGATTCCCGTCCCGAGGTGGTGACACGCGACGGACGCGTGAACAGCCTCCTGGCCGCCGGGGCCAGCAGCACCAGAACGGAGACCACCAGCAGCGCCACCGCGATCGGGCTCCGCACCAGCACGGTCACGTCGCCCGCGCCGATCGCCAGGGCCCTGCGGAGCTGGATCTCGGCCATCGGACCAAGGATCATGCCGATCACGGCCGGCGCCACCGGAAGCCCGAAGCGGCGCATCGCGAAGCCCAGCATGCCCAGGATGTAGAGGATGACCAGCTCCACCCAGGAGGAGTTGAGCGCGTAGACGCCCAGGGCGGCGAACAGCACGATGCCCGCGTAGAGGTAGGGGCGGGGGATGTTCAGCACCCGCGCCCAGAGCGGGGCCAGCGGCAGGTTGAGTACCAGCAGCATGACGTTGCCGACGAACAGCGAGGCGACCATGCCCCAGACCAGTGCCGGGTTGTGGTCGAACAGCTGCGGGCCGGGCTGCAGGCCGTACTGCTGGAATGCCGCCAGCAGGATCGCAGCCGTCGCCGACGTGGGCAGGCCCAGGGTGAGCAGCGGGACGAGGGTGCCCGCGGCCGACGCGTTGTTGGCTGCCTCGGGACCGGCGACGCCTTCGATGGCGCCCTTGCCGTACTCCTCTCGGGCCACTCCCCGGGCCAGGCGCTTCTCGATCGAGTACGACAGGAAAGTGGGGATCTCCGCTCCGCCGCCCGGCAGCGCCCCGAACGGGAAGCCGAGGGCGGTGCCGCGCAGCCAGGGCCGCCAGGACCGCGACCAGTCGGAGCGGCCGAGGAAGGCCCGGCCGACGGGGATGACCTCCGGTGTGCCGTGCCGCAGCCGGGAGGCCACGTAGAGCACCTCACCCAGCGCGAACAGGCCGACCGCGACGATCACGATGTCGATGCCGTCGAGCAACTGCGGAATGCCCAGGGTCAGCCGCGCCTGCCCCGTCTGCTGGTCGATGCCGATCAACCCGATGACCAGGCCGATTCCCAGTGAGGCCAGCCCGCGCACGACCGAGCGAGACAGCACCGACGAGACCGCGGTGAAGGCCAGTACGGCCAGCGCGAAGTAGTCCTCGGGGCCGAACGAGATCGCGAAGTCCACCACCAGCGGGGCCGCGACGACCAGCAGCCCGGTGGCGATCGTGCCCGCGACGAAGGAGCCGATCGCGGCGGTGGCCAGCGCCTGGGCGGCCCGCCCCCGCTTGGCCATCTGGTTGCCCTCCAGCGCGGTGATCATCGAGGAGCTCTCACCGGGCGTGTTGAGCAGGATCGAGGTGGTCGACCCGCCGTACATGCCGCCGTAGTAGATCCCGGCGAACATGATGAACGCGCTGGCCGGGGGGACGGTGAAGGTGATCGGCAGCAGCAGGGCCACGGTCATGGCCGGGCCGATGCCGGGCAGTACGCCGACCAGCGTGCCGAGGGTGACGCCGACCAGCGCGTAGAGCAGGTTGACCGGGGTCAGCGCGGTCGTGAACCCGTCCATCAGGAGCTGGAACGACTCCATCTAGATCACCCCCGCCAGCAGCCCGGCGGGCAGCGTCACGCCCAGTCCCTTGACGAACGCCAGGTAGGTGACGGTGGACAGCACGATCGCGATCACCCCCGCGTGCAGGCGCCGGGTAGCCCCGAGCACCAGCGAGAGGCCGAAGAAGAGCAGTGCGCCCGCGATGATCCAGCCGAGCAGGTCCAGCAGCCCGGCGAAGGCCAGGAAGATCACGCTCACCAGCGCGACCGTCCGCCAGTCCGCCCGCGCGCCGGCGTCGGCGTCCTCGCTCTCCTCGGGCTCACCGCGTCCGCCCCGGACCACGTCGATCGCATAGAACAGCCCGATCAGCAGCAGCGCGGAACCGACGATGACCGGGAAGAACCGGGGACCCAGCCCCAGCGCGGAGCCCGCGGCGTGGACGTCGGCGGTCCCCACGATCACGAACACGCCCAGTCCGAGGACGGTCAGCGCCAGGGCGAGCTCCGGCCGCCGCCATGAGTACGCCGGACCGGCGCCACCGTCGGTGGCGCCGGTCGGCTCTTCGGTGGAGTCCATCAGGAGACGAGTCCCATTTCCGCGATGATGGTCTTGACCTTGGTCTGCTCGGCCGCGAGGTAGTCGGCGAACTCCTGGCCGGTCTGGAAGGAGTCGATCCAGCCGTTCTTGGCCACCGCGTCCTTCCACGCCTGCGAGTCGTGCATCCTGGTGACCAGGTCGGTCAGGTTCTTCTTGGCGGTGTCATCCAGGCCGGGCGGGGCCACGAACCCACGCCAGTTGGCCAGTTCGACGTCCAGACCCGCCTCCTTCAGGGTGGGCGCGTCCACGCTGTCGACCCGGGCGGGCGAGCTCACACCGAGCGCCCGGAGCTTGCCGGACTTCACGTGTTCGGCGAACTCGCCGATTCCGGAGATCCCCAGCGCGACCTTGTTGCCCAGCAGCGCGTTGAGGGCCTCACCGCCACCCGAGTGGGCGATGTAGTTGACCCGCCCGGGATCGATCCCGGCGGCCTTGGCCATCAGACCCGCCACGATGTGGTCGGTGCCCCCGGCCGACCCGCCCGCGATCGCGATCTTCGCCGGATCGGCCTTCCACGCCGCCACCAGATCGGCCAGCGTCCTGTACGGCGAGGCCGCCGGGACCACGACGATCTCGTACTCCTCGGTGAGCTTCGCGACAGGCGTGGTCTCGGCCAGGGTGACCTTCGACTTGTTCTGCTCCACCGCGCCCACCATCACCAGGCCCATGGTCATCAGCAGGTTGCCGTTGCCCTTCGCGGCGGCGAGCTGGGCCAGGCCGATGGTTCCGCCCGCACCGGGGACGTTGTAGACCTCCACCGTGCGGGACGGGTCGGCCGACTTGAAGGCCTGCTCCGCCGTACGGGAGGTCTGGTCCCAGCCTCCGCCGGGCGACGCCGGAGCCATGATTTTCAGCGTGCCGACGCCCGAGCCCGAGCCCGAGCCGCACGCGGTGAGAGCGGCGAGGGACAGGGCCGCCAGGGCGGCGAGTCTCCGAAGGCGCATGGTCAACTCCAAACAACGGAAAGAAAAGCGTGGTGAGGATGCTGGGCGCCGCAGGCAGCCGTGTCGATCCTTTGTGAGGTTGCCGTCGTATCGGTCGTATTGGTCACGTCGGCCACGGCCACCGCGACCCCGCCGTTACCTCCGGCTGCTTTCATGAGCAGCCTGACCTGGGAGTTCACTTGTGCGACGGATACTCAACGCCTCCCTCGGCACCCAGCTGTTCGTGCTGCAGACGGTGATCGTGTTTCTCGCGGTGGGAGGTACGGCGGGCGTCTGGGTAGAGCACACCCGCAGCCAGCTCGACCGGCAGTACCAGCAGCGCGCGCTGGCGATCGCCGAGTCCGTCGCGGGACTGCCCCAGGTCCGCGAGGCCTTCGCGCAGACCCGTCCCGAGCGGATCCTGCAGCCGATCGCGGTGGGAGTGCAGGCGGCCACCGGCGCCGACTACGTGGTGATCGCCAATCGGGACCAGATCCGCTACGCCCATCCCAACACGGCCCTGATCGGCAAACGGCTGTCCACCGACGGTTCGGAGATCCTTGCCGGCGGCCACACCTGGACCGGCATCCAGACGGGCACCCTCGGCCGCTCCGTCCGCGGCAAGGCCCCGATCTTCGGTCCTTCCGGTCAGGTCATCGGCCTGGCCTCGGTCGGCGTGCTCCAGGACACCGTCGCCGACGAGCTCGGCTCGGCGCTGCCGCCGCTGCTGTGGACCGTGCTCGCCGTACTGCTCGCCGGCTCCGCGGCCACCGGGCTGATCGCCCGGCGGGTCCGTCGCCAGACCTTCGGACTGGAGCCCCGGGAGATCGCGGCCCTGCTCGAACAGCGCGAAGGGGTGCTGCACGGGGTGAAGGAGGGGGTGCTCGCCCTCGACCTCCAGGGCAGGGTGACGCTGATCAACGACGCGGCCCGCGACCTGATCGGGCTGTCCGTCCACGACGTCGGCCGGGGCCTGCACGAGATACCCCTGTCGGAACGGATGCGGGACGTGCTGGACGGTGTCGACGCGGGTGACGACCGGGTGGTGCTCCACCGCGACCGCGTGCTGGTGCTCAACCGCACCCCGGTGGCGGTCCGCGAGCAGCGACGCGGCTGGGTGGTCACCCTGCGCGACCGCACCGAGCTGGTCGAGCTCGCGCGTGAGCTCGACCGGGCCAGTAGCACGACCGACGCGCTGCGCGCCCAGGCCCATGAGTTCGCCAACCGGATGCACACCGTGGTCGGGCTGCTGGAGCTCGGCGAGCACGAGACCGCCGTCAACTACATCACCCAGACCTCCGAGGCATACGGCCGGCACGCGTCCGGCATCCGGGAGAAGGTCGCCGACCCGACACTGGCCGCGCTGCTGCTGGCCAAGTCCGCCGAAGCGGCCGAGCGGGGCGCCTCCCTGGTGCTCGCCGAAGACGCCCGGGTGGAGGAGGACACGCTCGGCGACCCCCGCGACGCCGTACTGGTGGTCGGCAACCTGGTCGCCAACGCCCTCGACGCGCTCCAGGGGATCGGGGGCACGGTCGAGGTCTCGGTCCGCACCGAGGCCGACGGCCTGCATGTCCGGGTCGGTGACTCCGGGCCGGGGATCACCCCGGGCCTGGCCGAGGAGGTGTTCCGTGAGGGGTTCACCACCAAGGTCGCTCATGCGGGTCCGCGCGGACTCGGCCTGGCCCTGACCCGTCAGACATGTGCGCGCAGGGGCGGCTGGGTGCGGGTGCACAACGCGGACGGCGCCGTCTTCACGGCCCTGCTGCCCCGGCGCGACGACGCCGGGCCGGGCGGCGCGACGGACGGGGCGCGAGAAGAACCGGCTTCCACGGGGAGGCCGGAGTGATCCGCGTACTCGTCGTGGACGACGACTTCATGGTGGCCCGGATCCACAGCGGCTACGTGGCCCGGGTGCCCGGGTTCACCGTGGTCAACGCCGTGCACACCGGTGGGGCGGCGGTCGCCGCCGTGGCCGAGCACCGGCCCGACCTGGTGCTCCTCGACATCTACCTGCCGGACATGTCCGGCCTTGATGTGCTCACGACGCTCAGGGGCGTCTCCCACCCGGTGGACGTCCTGGTGATCACCGCCGCGCGTGACGTCGCCACGGTCCGCGCGGCCATGCGCGGCGGCGCGGTCAACTACCTGATCAAACCGTTCACCGCCGGCGCGCTCACCGAACGCCTGGAACAGTACGCCGACACCCGCAGGCGATTCGCCGCGATCGGCTCCACGATCGGCCAGGACGAGGTGGACCGGGTTTTCGGCAACGCCAGAGGAGGGCCGCCACCGCTCCCCAAAGGGCTGTCGGCCACCACCTGCGGCCTGGTCGCCGACGCGCTCAGAGAGACCGGCACCGACCTGTCGGCCGCCGAGGCGGCGGCGCTCACCGGCCTCTCCCGGGTCAGCGCCCGCCGCTACCTGGAATATCTCTGCGCGACGGGCCAGGCCGAACTCCGGCCGAAGTACGGCACGGCGGGCCGACCCGAACACCGCTACCGGTGGACGGGCTGATTCGTTACTGCTTTTCGGTTCTTGACTGATGAACGTGGTTTAGGGTTAACAAAGGTAAAAACTGCGGAGCAGGAGGAGACGGAGGCCGTGCGGAACGCCGGAGCGTCGATAGACCCACCGACGGACCCGTTCGCGGCGGTTCCCCTTCCTTCACGCCCGGTCCGGCCGGGCGCCCGCGATCCCAACGCATCTCCCGGTGAGCAGTCCAAGGGGGGCTCGCGACTCCCCCCGGGAGTCTCGCCCGACATCTTCGGCTCCTCCGGGCCGGGTCAGCCCGCGGCACCCTCCGGTTTCGGCCGGCTCGGCGGTTCCGCCCAGGGCCCGGCCGGACTGCCGCCCGCGGCATCCCCGCCCCAGCCGTGGCAGATGGCCGCCCCGCCGGAGCGATCCTCGCAGCATGACGAACTCCTGTCCGCGTCCGGCGGTCCCCAGCAGCCCGACCTGTCACGCTTCGAGGAGCCTCCCCCTCGCCGGGGACGCAGGTTTCTCCTCGTCGTCACCGTCCTGCTCCTGCTGGCCGGCCTCGCCTATGCCATACCGGCGATCGTCATGTCCGGCAAGATGCTGCCCGGCACCCGGGTCCACGGCGTCGACATCGGCGGGCTGACCGCGACCGAGGCTGCGGACAGGCTCCGGGATCGGCTGCCGGGTAAAGCCGGCAAGGAGATGACCCTCCTGGCCGCGGGCCGGAAATACTCCCTCGATCCCGAGGACGCCGGCCTGGAGTTCGACGTCGTCGCCACCATCGGTCAGGCGTCCAGCGGCTTCCCCTCCCCGACGGACGTCTGGCGGGCGTTGACCGGCACCACCGAGCTGTCCCCTCAGATCTCCGTCGACTCCGGGCGCATGGACGACACCGTCACGGCCCTCGCCAAGAAGATCGACCTCAAGGTCCGCGAAGGCGAGGTCACCTTCAAGGACACCAAGCCGGTCGCGGTCTCCCCTCGTGACGGCCGCGAGCTGGAGCAGACGGCCACAGCCGAGGTCCTCAGGAAGGCCTTCCTCGGCACCGGTGCCGAGGTCCAGCTGCCGGTTTCGGTGATCAAGCCCAAGGTGACGGAGGAGACGGTCGAAAAGGCCGCCGACGACGCCGCCGAGGCTCTGTCCGGCCCGGTCACCCTGACCTCCGACGGCCGGCAGGTCCAACTCCCGGTGGAGACCCTCGCCGCCCACCTGTCCTTCGAGGCCGAAAGTGCCGGCACCATGGTCCCGGTGTTCGACGCCAAGAACGCGCTCGCGACCGTGGAGAGCAAGCTCGTCGACCCCGCTCAGGCGCCTCGGGAACCCACCTTCCAGATCGTCGGCGTCACGCCGGAGCTGATCCCCGGCCGTCCCGGCAAGGGTGTCAACGCAGAGAAGCTCGCCGACGCCGTGAGCCGGATGGTCGCCGAGGGAGGCAACCGGACGATCCCGGTCGCCCTCACGAACGTCAAGCCCCGCGTCTCCGACGCCGAGGCGCGCAAGCTCGGGATCAAGGAGAAGATCAGCGAGTTCACCACGACGTACGACTGCTGCGTGCCCCGGGCGACCAACATCCGTACGATCGCCAAGCTCCTCGACGGATACCTGGTCAAGCCCGGCGAGACCTTCTCCCTCAACGACGTGATCGGTCAGCGTGACACGGCCCGCGGCTTCGTCCCGGCCCCCATGATCCAGGGCGGCCGGCTGATGGACTCGGTGGGTGGCGGCATCTCCCAGTACGTCACCACCATGTACAACGCGGTCTTCTTCGGTGGACTCGAGGATGTCCAGCACGTGGCTCACGAGTTCTACATCTCGCGCTACCCGGCCGGCCGGGAGTCCACGGTCTCCTGGCCTGAGCCGGACTTCCGATGGAAGAACGACTCCAAGTACGGCGTGCTGGTGAAGACCTCCTCCACGGCCACCTCGGTCACGGTCGCCTTCTGGAGCACCAAGCGCTACGACATTGAATCGATCTCCTCCCAGCGTTACGACATCACCCCGTTCGAGAACGCCACCGACAGCGGTCCGTCCTGCATCGCGATGACCGGCCAGCAGGGGTTCACGATCGATGTGACCCGGATCTTCAAGCAGGACGGCAAAGAGGTCAAGCGGGAGACGAAGAAGACCGTCTACAAGCCCGAGAGCAATCTCACATGCACCTCCACGTCGGGTCCCGCTCAGGACGAGTGACTTCCGGCTTGGCTGTTCACGCTGTTCCGGGGTTTTCCGTTCGCGCTGCGGTGGGTGTTCTCTTGCGCTGCGGGGTTCACTGGCTGCGGGGTGTTTCCGGGGGTGGGTGGCCGTATGCGCTGCGGTGGGTGGGTGTTCGGTTTTCGCCGTGCGCGCTGCGGTGGGTGGGTGTTCCGGCCGGCCGTCGCAGTCACCGTCCGGTGTTTCAGGCCTCCGGCCTGACGGGCGCGCTGGTTACGGTTTTTTATAAGCCGGCCGGAACACCCACCCACCTCCGCGCCAGGCTGCCTCGCCGTACGGCGTGCGGACCGTAGCCGCTCGCTTTCCGGCCGCCCATGGATCTCGCTGACGCTGAAGCAATCCGTACGGGACCGTTCGGGCCGGTCGCCGTAGCTGACGCGTTCCTCTCCGACCAGTGCAGGGCCGAGCACCGCAGAGACAGGAATCCGGCCGGTGCCAGGGCTGAGCACCGCCGGAATCCGAGCGGTGCCAGGGTCGGGGCGCCCGATGAGGGGGCGTGTCCTATCCGCACTTTCCTGTCAGCCATTTGCGGTAGTCGTCGGTGTAGGTCGTGGCCACGCGCTTGGGTCCCTGGTTGAGGACCTGCTGCCACTTGGAGACGTTCCCCGTCCACGCGGAGGGCGGCTCTTCCCACGCGAGGGCGTCTGTCCACGTGGGTCTGTTGTGGAGTACGGCTGAGAGGCCCTGGGCGCTGGCACGGTTCTGGAGTTCGGTCCAGATGGCGGCGTCGTGCGAGTAGATCATGATTTCCTGAGATCCGTACCTTTCCTTGATCGGGCTGAGGACCTCCGACCAGGCGCGGGATTTGATCGCAGGATCACTGTTGAACAGGGACTGCCTGGCCTCCGGTTTGAGCTCAAGGAGGGCGATCATGTTCTTGGACTTCGCGGAGTCCAGCCATTCCCGGAGCGTGTAAACGGTCTCGCCGACGTACACACCCCTGTTGATGTGCCGCCCCTGAAGCTTGTCGCTGCCTGTGGCCCACCAGATCTCGGTGATGGGTCTCTTCACCCCGTCCAGACCCCAGGTCGAGGTGTTGTGCCACATCACCGCCTTGGTGCCGTCCCTGGTGAGCTGCACATCGGCCTCCACCCCGGCGGCGCCCCAGCTCTTCTGCTGCTGGATGCCGGTCGGGTGGTTGGGCTGTCGGACCTTGTCCCGATTCCAGGTGTCCGAACCTTTGGCCCCGCTGGGATAGCCGCCATGGCCGAAGATCTGAGGGCAGGCGGGCAGGGCCGCGGCGGGTGAGGCGGGAACGAGAGCCGCGAGTACGCCGACGGCGAGTGCGGCGAGCGAGCCCTGAACGGAGGATCGCCGGAAGCCTCCGGCTGATGAGATGACGGAGATCGTCACGGGTCGCAGCCTTTCGATCTTCGCAATTTGGATCACCTTCTCAGAAGGCCCTCAATACCGACAAGAGTCTCCGTGTCACCTTTTGGGTGGGCGCTACGGTCTCTGAGGCTGTGGGCGATTCGATTCCTTGGCTCTCAATGCCGACAAGAGTCTCTGTGTCACCTTTTGGGTGGGCGCTACGGCCTCTGAGGCTGTGGGCGATCCGATTCCTTCTGGTGGTGGTGGCCGTCTTATGGTCGTTGGCACGTTTCGGTGCAGGTGGAGGTAGCCGTGGTCGAGGACCGAGGCAGTGATGGTCGGGTGGAGGACGAGGCGGTGCTGAGTGCCGCTGTGGCCGGTGACGAGGGGGCCTTCGGAGCGCTTGTCGAGCCTTTGCGGTGGGAACTACGGGTGCACTGCTACCGGATGCTCGGCTCCTACGACGATGCGGAGGACATCGTTCAGGAGACGTTCCTGCGGGCGTGGCGTCGCCGGGAGACCTATGAGGGGCGGTCGACGTTCCGGGCCTGGCTGTACAAGATCGCGACGAACGCATGCCTGGACATGATCGACCGGAACAAGCGGCGGGCAGCCCCTTACCAGGTTCCGCCGCTGGTCGATTCGGGCGCGCCGGTGCGGCCGCCCGCTGACGTGTCGTGGTTGCAGCCGGTCCCGGATCGGCTGTTGGGGCCGGTCGTCGACAATGCCGAGGGGCCGGAGTCGGCGGCGGTCGCACGGGAGACGATCGAGCTCGCTTTCCTGGTGGCGATCCAGCACCTGCCTGCCCGGCAGCGGGCCGTGTTGATCACCAGGGATGTGCTGGGCTGGTCGGCCGCCGAGACGGCCGCGCTGCTGGACACCAGCCTGGCATCGGTGAAGAGCGCGTTGCAGCGGGCACGGGCGACGCTGAAGCAGCATCTTCCGCAGCGGCGCGAGGACTGGGCGCCGCCGGCCGAGCCGAGCGCGGACGAGCGCGCGCTGTTGCGACGCTATGTCCAGGCGCACCAGCGAGCCGATCTGGGCGCGCTCACCGGCATGCTCGCCGAGGACGTACAGATGACGATGCCACCGCACCCGGCGTGGCTGGTCGGGCGGAGTGCGCTGCTGACTCTTACCGGACAGGTTTTCGATACCGGCTCGAAGTGGTCGCACGGCCGCTGGCGCAGCGTCGTCACCGGCGCGAATCTGCAGCCCGCGGTGGCGCACTACGTCGAACACCCCACAGCGGACGAGACCCAGCACCTGGCCGGACAGTTCCGCGGCCAGGTGCTGGATGTGCTGCGGATCGATGGTGGCCGGATCACTGCGATCACGTCGTTTGAACCGCGCTACTTCGCCGCGTTCGGCCTACCCCTGGTCCTGTCATGAGCGCCGGGTTCCGGCGGCGCGAGGTGGTCTTGGCCTGCGGTGAGGTCCGCGGCTACGACGTGGCTGCCTGGCACGACGCGATCGTCTGGGTGCAGGGCGGGGAAGTCGAACTCGAGACGATCGACGGCACCTGGCATCGCTTCGGCGTCGGCGCGGTGCTGTGTCTGGCAGGCCTGCCACTGCGCGTGCTGCGGAGCCCGGGACCGGGGCCGGTCACCCTGGTCGCGATAAGTCGTGACAGGGCCGATTCCTTCTCCGGCTAGTGCCGTGACCGCTATGGTTCGCCGGGTTGAGACGGAGGACCGTGGTGTTTGTGGAGATCGTCTTCGTGGGGCTGCCGATCGACCGTGATGAGGTCGAGGAGGCATTGGAAGCGGCGTTCGAGCTCGACGGCGAGATCACGGGCGCGGGCAGCGGCATGGGTCGTTGCCATCTTGACCTTGAGATCGCGGAGGGCTCGGACGCGACCGCGGTCCTGGAGCGGCTCTGGGCTGTGCTGTCTGAACTGGGAGTCGCGGACCACGCGACCTTGGATGTCAGCGAGTGATCAGGCTGCCATCTGCGCTCGTCCGCCCCAGCGGACGCCCTTCTCGCTGCGGACACGGGCGCGTTCGCGGCGTTCGGCCGCCAGGACATCTCGATGGCGGGCGTTGGCGTTGCGCCAGCGCAGGTAGGCGTGCAGAGCCCGGGTCTGGACCGTGTGGTTGGGGTGGTTGGAGTTGGCGATGGTGAACTGCCGCAGCGGCCCGAAGTGCGCCTCGATCGGATTTGCCCAGGACGCGTAGGTCGGTGTGAAGCACAGTTCGACCTGGTGCTTTTTGGCCCAGGCGCGGATCTTCTCGCCCTTGTGCGCGGACAGGTTGTCCAAGATCACGTAGATGGGGGCGCCGTCTGGGCGGACCGCCCGGATCGACCTGAGGGCGGCCAGCGTGTTGCCGGCGCCCTTCTTTCGCCGGTTGATGCCCCAGAGCGTGTCGTCACCGACCGAGTAGCAGCCGTGGAAGTACCGGACCCCGTGGGTGCGGTGGTAGGTCGCGGGGTGCCGTTCAGGGTGCCCGGCAGCTGCCCACCCCGAGCCGCCGGTCGGCCGGATTCCCAGCGGACCGAACTCGTCGAACGCGAAAACGCGGTCGGGGAAGCGGTCCAGGACGTGCTCGATCCGGTCGAGCTTGGTGTCACGGTCTGGGTCGGGCGACTCCTTCCAGGTCTTCGTGCGCTGGAAGGTGACGCCGCGGCGGGCCAGCAGGCACCGTAACGCCTCGCGGCCGATCCGGATGACGCGGCCATGGACCCGGTGCAGGTAAATGACGAGCTTGCGGATGGACCAGCGGGTGAAGGGCTGGCCGAGCTTGGTCGGGCGGGTGGTGGCCGTCGCGACGACGAAGTCCTCGTCGTCAGGAGTGAGCTGGCGGGGACGGCCTCCCGCCCAGCGAGGGTCCAGACAGGCCAGGCCGATCTTGTTGAACCGGTGGATCACGTCGCGGACGGTGTCCTCGTCCGCCTGCACCAGCTGGGCGATGACCGGGACGCGGTTCCCGCCGGCCGAGGCCAGCAGCATCATCGCCCGCCGGTAGCGAACCGAACTGGTGCTACCCCGGCGCACGATCTGCTGCAGCTTCTGCCCTTCCTGGTCGGTCAGTCTGCGCACACGGACAGGCTCGGCCACCGCACCTCCACGGGTCGGATCGGACGTCACCGCACATCCAACCGCCCCGACCACCAACCCGGCGAACCAATCCGGTCACAGCACTAGGCGCCGTCATAGAGCAAAGAACGCGACATAACGCCCAGAACGGAGAACAATCATGTCTACGACCAGCGAAAAGGCGGTCACGGTGAACGCGTCAGTCATCTCCAGGGACGGAACCGAGATCACGTTCGAGCGGCTCGGTGCCGGTCCTGCGGTCATCCTCGTGTCCTCGGCACTGGCTGACCGCTCCGACGCCCGTAAGCTGGCCGGCCTGCTCGCCGAGCACTTCACTGTGATCAATTACGACCGGCGTGGCCGGGGCACCAGCGGCGACGCCGCCGGTTACGCGACCGAACGCGAGGTCGAGGACATCGCAGCGTTGATCGACCATGTCGGGGGTTCGGCGTCGGTGTTCGGGAGTTCGTCAGGGGCGGTGCTGGCGTTGCGTGCTGCGGCGGCCGGGCTCACCATCGAGAGACTGGCGCTCTACGAGCCGCCGTTCGTGATCAGCGACGACGGTTTCGGCCCGCCCAAGGACTATGCCCGGCATCTCGACGCGCTGCTGGCGGCCGACCGGCGCGGCGACGCGGTCACATACTTCATGACCAAGGCCCAGGGCATGCCCGCATTCATGGTGACCATGATGCGGCTGATGCCGGGCGTGTGGTCGAACCTCAAGGCACTGGCGCACACGCTGCCCTACGACGCCGCGGTGATGGGCGAGACCCAGCAGGGCAAGCCGCTGGAGGCAGACCGCTGGTCGGCCGCGAAAGCGCACGCCCTGGTGCTGACCGGAGGCAAGAGCCCGGCCGGATTCCACAACGCCGCACGAGCACTCGCCGACATCCTGCCCGATGCCGAACTCCGTACCCTGCCCGGCCTCAACCACGGCGCCGTGGTTATGGCCCCTAAAAAGCTCGTGCCCGTACTAGTGGAATTTCTGCGCGGCTGAGCCGGGCATCGGTTCCTTGCACCGGTCGGACTCCTGTCTCTGCGGTGCTCGGCCCTGCACTGGTCGGAGAGGAACGCGTCAGCTACGGCGACCGGCCCTGAACGGTCCCGTACGGATTGCTTCAGCGTCCGTGAGATCCATGGGCGGTCGGAGAGTGAGCGGCTACGGTCTGCACGCCGTACGGCGGGGCCGTCTGGCGCGGAGGTGGGTGGGTGTTCCGGCCGGCTTATAAAAAAGCGTAACCACCGCGCCCGTCAGGCCGGAGGCCTGAAAAACGAGACGGTGACTGCGACGGCCGGCCGGAACACCCACCCACCGCAGCGCGAACGGCCACCCACCCCCGGAAACACCCCGCGGCCAGTGAACCCCGCAGCGCAAGAGAACACCCACCGCAGCGCGCACCGAAACACCCGCAACCGAGCTACGGGGTCACGGTGAAAATGCGGTCGTCGTCGGCAGTGGGGGAGCCCCGGCCGTCCTTGTTGCTGGTCCCGAACCACAGGGAGCCGTCACGGGCGACGGCGACCGCGCGGATCCTGCCGTAGCGGCCGTCGAACCTGGCGACGGGCGTGTCGGCCCTGCCGCCGGAGTCGAGAGGAACCTGCCAGAGCTTGCCGCCCCGCAGTGCGCCCACCCAGAGGGAACCGTCGGCGTAGGCCATGCCGGAGGGAGAGGCCTGGTCGGTGCTCCAGGTGATCAGTGGGTTGATGAAGCGCGGGTCGTCGCCGACGCCCTCGACCTCGGGCCAGCCGTAGTTGCCGCCCTTCCTGACGAGGTTGATCTCGTCGAACGAGTTGGACCCGAACTCGCTGGCATACATGCGTCCGGACGGGTCCCAGGCCATGCCCTGGACGTTGCGGTGGCCGTAGCTCCAGAGCACGTTCGCAAACGGGTTTCCGGGGGCGGGCTTGCCGTCGACGGTCATCCGGAGGATCTTTCCGGCCAGGGAGCCGAGGGCCTGGGCGAGGGCGCGGTTCCCGGTCTCACCGGTGCTGGCGTAAAGGTATCCGTCGGGGCCGAAGGCCAGGCGGCCGCCGTTGTGGATCGAGCCTTTGGGGATGCCGTCGAGGATCACGGTGGCTTCGGTCAGACCCCGGTCGTAGCGGTAGCGCACGATCCGGTTGTCATGGGCAGAGGTGAAGTACAGGAAGACGTAGTGGTCCTCGGTGAAAACGGGAGAGATCGCCACGCCCAGCAGGCCGCCCTCGCCGTCGGGCCGTACGCCGTCGACCGTGCCGATCTCGGTGACCTTTCCCGCGGCCGTGACCCGCAGCAGCCTGGCGGTGTCGCGTTCGGTCACCAGGGCGTCGCCGTCGGGCAGGAACGCGATTCCCCAGGGCACGGCCAGATCCTTCACCACGGTGCGCGGCTCGCCGAGGGGGGCGCCGGTGTCCGTGGCGGCGGGAGTGGGATCCCGCGCCGTGTCGGCCGGTGTCGCCGAGCATCCCGCCACCAGCAGGGCCGCCGCGAAAAGGGACGTCAGTCGTGTCATCTGAATCATGGAATCTCCTTCTCCGTTTCTACGGTTCCCCGTGGAAGGAGGTTCCCGGACGATCCCTTGGATAATGTCGCCATGAAGATCTGGGTCCCCTCCAAAGCCGCTGCCGATGTCCTGAGTGACCTACCCGATGTGGAGTGCGTGGTCTACGACGGCACGGGACCGGCCCCCGACGGGGCGGCGGAGGTCGAGGTCTGGATCCCGCCGTTGATGCCGGTGGCACGGACCCCGGAACTGCTCGGCCGGATGTCCCGGCTCCGGCTGCTGCAGACCGTCACGGCCGGGGTGGACGCCTACCGGGCGCACCTCCCCGAGGACGTGGTGCTGTGCAACGCACGGGGAGTGCACGACGCGGGGACCGCGGAGTGGGCGGTGGGCGCCATGATCGCCGTGCTCCGGGAGTTCCCGGGATTCGCCGCCGCGCAGCGGGAGGGCGAGTGGACCTACCACCACACGGGTGTGCTGGCCGACTCCACGGTGCTGATCGTCGGCTACGGCTCGATCGGTGAGGCGCTGGAGCGGCGGCTGGGCGGGTTCGAGGTGGACGTCGTCCGGGTGGCGAGGACCGCGCGGGAAGGTGTGCACGGCCAGGACGAACTGCCGGAGCTGCTGCCCGGGGCGGATGTGGTGGTGCTGCTGGTCTCGTCCACCCCCGCGACCACAGGGCTGGTCGACGCGGGCTTCCTGGCCGCGATGAAGGACGGCGCCCTGCTGGTGAACGCCGCCAGAGGCGGTGTGGTGGACACCGGCGCGCTCGTCGCCGAGTTGGGCAGGGGGCGGATCCTGGCGGCGCTCGACGTCACCGACCCCGAGCCGCTGCCTCCGGGGCATCCGCTGTGGACGGCACCGGGGGTCTTCATCACCCCGCACGTGGCGGGCAGCACCCCGGCGTCCGGGCGTCGAATGCTGCGGCTGCTCCGCTCCCAGCTTCTGCGTTATCTGGCGGGCGAACCACTCAAAAACATCATCACCGGATCATACTGATCGGCGTCCGCGCCGCCCTGAACCCCCGCTGACCAGGTCTTTACCCACTGGAATCCGTACCGACCAGGAAAGGAATCCCGAACGTGGCTGCCTCGTGACCTGGAGTACGTACGGTGAATTCTGCCACCTCGATCACTCGCGTGGTTATCAGATCGGTGACGACTACGGCGTTGTCACCACCGGCACCGGTTGGAGAGCAGAGACTGACCGTGTGCCGTCGCGGAAGCGAGACGAACCGACACTGATGGGCAGACGACATTGATCCGCTGGCGTGACCCCCGGGTACCGCTGACCATCGCCGCCGGAACCGGCGCGGTGGGGCTCGTTGCCGCTCTTCTCAGCGGCGCCTCGGCCGTGATCGTCGGCCTGGTCGCGGGTGTCGTCGCCGCCGCCCTCGCGGCGGCGTCGCTGTTCACCACGCTCCTGCGAGGGACCGACCGGCGCAGGGCGCCGGCCTGGCGCTGGCTGGCCGGTGGCTCGGTCACCTGGCTGGTCGGGGTCGGGGTGCGACCGCTCGCGGACGGCACGCCCTTCGCGGTGACCTTCGCCGACCTGGTCGTTCTCGTCGGTACGGCGATGCTCACGGTGGGCACCGGCCTGTCGGCCACCCGGCCCGCCCGGCGGCGGGCGCTGCTGCGTGATCTCGCAGACTCGTACGTGTGCGCCGCCTCGCTCTTCGTGATCGGCTGGGTCCTCCTGCTCGGTCCGGCCTATCGTCAGGCCGACGACGCGGGCACCTTCGCGGCCACCATCGCCCCACCGCTGCTCTGCCTGATCCTCGCGTGCGCCGTGGGCCCGGCGGTGGTGCCGGTACGGCGGTCCGCCTGGCCGGCGGGCCTGGCGGCGCTGGCCGTACTGGCCGCCATCACGGCGGCCGAGACGGCCACCGCGCTGGCCCGGGTGAACGGCGACACGCCGTCGCCGATCGGGATGTGGCCGGTCCCGGTGGCCTTCCTGGTGCTCGCGGTGATCCCATGGCGGTCCCGTACGGCACGCGCACAGGACCCGGAGGACGAGGAGGAGCCGTCCGTCGGTCACACCGCCTCCTCGTTGATCGCCGCCGTTCCGCTGATCCTCGTCGTCGTGGCCACCGCGGTCCTGCTCTTCCGCGTGCTCGGAGGCAGGGTGCAGGGCCCGGTCGGCGTCCTGGCACTCGTCTCGGCGTCGGTCGTCGGAGTCCTCGTGGTCCGCCTGTTCGTGACCTTGGTGGAGTCGAGCCGGATGCGGCGCCTGGTGGACCTCGGCGAGCGGCAGCTTCAGGATCTGGCGGAGAGCACCGGTGACGTGGTCTTCCTGTGCGACCAGGACGGCGTGGTCCGGGAGATCGGCGAGGGCGTCGAGATCACGTACGGATACCGCCCCGACGAGCTGGTCGGTGGAACGATCTTCGATTACATCCACCCCGAGGACGTGCCCGGCATCCAGGTGGCGCTCCGTGCGATGAGCCTGGACGAGGATCCGGTCGAGGGGCCGGGCACCTGCATGATCTCCTGCCGGGTCCGGGCGTCGGACGGCACCTGGCGGCCCACCGAGTCGGTCGCCACCCGCCACGTGCGCGGCGAGGAACTGCTGCTGGTCACCACCCGCGACGTCAGCGACCAGGAGGCACTGCGCAACCAGGTCGCCCACCTGACCTTCCACGACGGCATCACCGGCCTGCCCAACCGGGCCTACTTCGAGGAGCGCACCCGCGAGGTGCTGGCCCGTCCGGGTGCGAGCAGCGCCGTCGTGGTGTTCCTGGACCTCGACGGCTTCACGGCAGTCAACGACTCGGTCGGCCACGCCAGCGGTGACTACCTGCTCGGCCAGGCCGCCCGCAGGCTCCGGGCCGCCGTACGGGCCGACGACACTCTGGCCCGCTGGGGCGGCGACGAGTTCGCGGTGCTGCTGGAGGCCGGGGTGGACGCCCAGACGGCGGTGGATCTGGCCGAGTGGCTGGTCCGCACGGTCTCCTCCGAGCCGTTCCGGGTGGCCGACCGTGACATCGCGCTGACCGCGAGCGTCGGGGTGGCCTTCGCCGAGGACGACGTGTCCTCCGCGGATCTGATCCGGAACGCGGACGTGGCGATGGCCAGGGCGAAGGACCTCGGCGGACGGCGGGTCGAGGTGTTCGCCGCGCACATGCACGCCGATGTGGTGCGCCGTCTGGAGCTCGCCGCCGACCTGCAGCGGGCCCTGCTGGAGAACCAGTTCGTCATCGAGTACCAGCCGGTGGTGGATCTGGCCACGTCGCGTGTCACCGCCGTCGAGGCGCTGGTGCGCTGGTGGCGGGGGAGCACGTTCGTCCCACCCGAGCAGTTCCTCGGTCCGGCCGAGGACACCGGTCTGATCGTTCCGCTGAGTGAGTGGATCCTGCGTGAGTCCTGCCGCGAGGTGGCCGCATGGCGCGCGTCCTCCTGGGACATCGGGCTGTCGCTCAACCTGTCGGCCCGGCAGATCATGGCGCCGCGCTTCGTGGAGACCGTCGAGTCGGCGCTGACCGAGAGCGGCCTGCCGCCTGGCGCGCTGACCCTTGAGGTCATCGAGGAGATGCTGGTCGAGGACGCCGACGAGACCATCACGCGGCTCTCGGAGCTGCGCAGGCTCGGGGTACGGCTGGCCATCGACGACTTCGGCACCGGTTACGCCTCGCTGGCGTTCCTGCGGCAGCTCCCGGTGGACATGATCAAGATTGATCCGTCGTTCGTGTCCGGGCTCGGCCGCGACGAGACGCTCACCTTGCTGACCCGCACGATCGTGCGGCTCGGACACGACCTGGGGCTGGTCGTGGTGGCCGAGGGCATCGAGCGCCCGGAGCAGCTCGCACTGCTGCGTGAGATGGGCTGCACCCGGGGTCAGGGTTTCCTGGTGGCCCGGCCGATGGCCGCTCGCGGTATCGACGGTCTTATGACCACCACTCTCTCCAGCCTGCACAGCGGGGTCTGAGGGCGTCGCGACCCTGATCGCCATCTCGGATATTGAGACTCCCGTCCCATGAATTTGACGTGGACGGGGTCTGTCGGTCATGGTGGAGCCATGCATCACAGTGGGATTCTCGTAGTACTTCGCCGGCGCGCAGGCCGATAGCGAAGCACTTCGACCTGCGCGCCGCCCCAGCTCCGCCGTCTCCGGTGGAATGGGGCATTTTTTATGCCGCCAAACATGCTGAGCCACAAGGAACGAGCCGATGACCGAACAGATGACAGGTGCCCAGGCCCTCGTCAGAGCACTGGAGCACGTCGGGGTCGACACCGTGTTCGGGATCCCGGGCGGCGCGATTCTCCCCGCCTACGATCCTCTCTACGACTCGGCCAAGATCCGGCACGTGCTCGTACGGCACGAGCAGGGCGCCGGGCACGCGGCCCAGGGCTACGCGCAGGCCACGGGCCGGGTCGGGGTCTGCATGGCCACCAGCGGTCCGGGTGCGACCAACCTGGTCACCCCGATCGCCGACGCCTACATGGACTCGGTCCCGATCGTCGCGATCACCGGCCAGGTGGCCAGTGACGCCATCGGCACCGATGCGTTCCAGGAAGCCGACATCTGCGGCATCACCATGCCGATCACCAAGCACAACTTCCTGGTCACCGACCCGGACGACATCCCCAGGACGATCGTGGAGGCATTCCACATCGCCTCGACCGGACGGCCGGGCCCGGTGCTGGTCGACATCGCCAAGGACACGCTCCAGGCGAAGACGACCTTCCAGTGGCCGGTCGTCATGCAGTTGCCGGGCTACCGGCCGGTGACCCGGCCGCACTCCAAGCAGATCCGGGAGGCGGCCAAGCTGATCGCCGATGCCAGGCGGCCCGTGCTCTACGTCGGCGGCGGCGTGCACAAGGCCGGGGCCGCCGCGGAGCTGCTGGAGTTCGCCGAGCTGACCGGCATCCCGGTGGTCACCACGCTGATGGCGCGCGGCACCTTCCCCGACAGCCACCGCCAGCATCTGGGCATGCCCGGCATGCACGGCTCGGTGCCGGCGGTCGGTGCGCTGCAGCGCAGCGATCTGATCATCGGGCTCGGCGTCCGTTTCGACGACCGCGTCACCGGGCAGCTCTCCACCTTCGCCCCGCATGCCAAGATCGTCCACGCGGACATCGACCCGGCGGAGATCTCCAAGAACCGGCAGGCCGACGTCCCGATCGTGGGCGACTGCAAGGAGGTCATCTCCGAGCTGATCGTCGCGGTGCGCAACGAGGGCCGCGAGGGCGACTACCGCGAGTGGTGGACCCAGCTCGACGCCTACCGGACGACCTATCCGCTGGGCTACGAGGAGTTCGAGGACGGTTCCCTCGCTCCCCAGTACGTCATGGAGCGGCTGGGTGCGATCGTCGGACCGGACGCCGTCTACACCGCGGGCGTCGGCCAGCACCAGATGTGGGCCGCCCAGTTCATCGGCTACGAGAACCCCGGCAGCTTCATCAACTCCGGCGGGGCCGGCACGATGGGCTTCGCGCTCCCGGCCGCCATGGGTGCCAAGATGGGCCGCCCCGACGCCACCGTCTGGGCCATCGACGGTGACGGTTGCTTCCAGATGACCAACCAGGAACTCGCCACCTGCACCATCGAGGGTGTGCCGATCAAGGTCGCCGTCATCAACAACGGTAACCTCGGTATGGTCCGGCAGTGGCAGACGCTGTTCTACAACCAGCGTTACTCCAACACCAACCTGCAGACGGTCCGCCGGATCCCGGACTTCGTGAAGCTGGCCGAGGCCTACGGCTGCGTCGGCCTGCGGTGCGAACGTCCCGAGGATGTGGACGCGACCATCCAGAAGGCGATGGAGATCAACGACGTGCCTGTCGTGATCGACTTCGTGGTCCACCAGGACGCCATGGTCTGGCCGATGGTGGCGGCCGGGACCAGCAACGACGAGATCAAGTTCGCGCGCGACATGGCGCCGGCCTGGGACGGCGAGGACCAGCTGTGAGTGATCGAAGCGGGCGGGCGGGCATGCGTGGCCGCCAGGCGAGGAGGAAGGCATGAGCAGGCACACGCTCTCCGTGCTGGTGGAGAACAAGCCCGGCGTGCTCGCGCGCGTCGCGTCGCTGTTCAGCCGCCGGGGGTTCAACATCGACTCCCTGGCGGTCGGGCCGACCGAGCACGAGGACATCTCGCGGATGACCATCGTGGTCAACGTCGAGGAGCTGCCGCTGGAACAGGTCACCAAGCAGCTCAACAAGCTGGTCAACGTGCTGAAGATCGTGGAGCTCGACCCGGCGCAGGCCGTGCAGCGCGAGCTCACACTGATCAAGGTGCGTGCCGACGCCGACACCCGCTCCAGCGTGCTGGAACTGGTCAACCTCTTCCGCGCGCGCTGCGTCGACGTCGCCTCTGACGCGGTGACCATAGAAGTCACCGGGACGCCGGACAAGCTGCAGGCCTTCATCAAGCTCCTGGAGCCGTTCGGCATCAAGGAGCTGGTCCAGTCGGGCATGGTGGCCATCGGCCGCGGCGCCCGTTCCATCACCGACCGTTCTCTCCGGGCCCTGGACCGGACTGCGTAAGCCGTACGAGAAACCCGAAAGGTTAAGCAAGTGACTGAGATCTTCTACGACGACCAGGCCGACCTGTCGATCATCCAGGGCCGGCATGTGGCCGTCCTGGGATACGGAAGCCAGGGACACGCCCACGCGCTGTCGCTGCGTGACTCCGGCGTGGACGTCCGGGTGGGTCTGCCCGAAGGTTCCAAGAGCCGGGAGAAGGCCGAGGCCGACGGCCTGCGGGTGCTCACTCCCGCCGAGGCCGTCGAAGAGGCCGATCTGACGATGATCCTGGCGCCGGACCACATCCAGCGTCACCTCTACGCCGAGCACGTGGCCCCGAACCTCGTCGAGGGCGACGCCCTCTTCTTCGGCCACGGCCTCAACATCCGCTACGGCCTCATCGAGGCGCCCGAGGGCGTGGACGTGGCCATGGTCGCCCCCAAGGGCCCCGGTCACCTCGTCCGCCGCCAGTACACCGCGGGCCGCGGCGTGCCGTGTCTCGTCGCCGTCGAGAAGGACGCCAGCGGCGCGGCCTGGGACCTCGCGCTGTCCTACGCCAAGGGCATCGGCGGCACCCGCGCCGGCGCGCTGAAGACGACCTTCACCGAGGAGACCGAGACCGACCTCTTCGGTGAGCAGGCCGTGCTCTGCGGTGGCGTGTCCGAGCTGATCAAGGCCGGGTTCGAGACCCTGATCGAGGCCGGCTACCAGCCCGAGGTCGCCTACTTCGAGTGCCTCCACGAGATGAAGCTGATCGTCGACCTGATGTACGAGGGCGGCGTCTCCAAGATGTACTGGTCGGTCTCCGACACCGCCGAGTACGGCGGCTACTCCCGTGGCCCGCGCATCGTGACGCCGGAGACCAAGAAGGAGATGCAGCGCATCCTCGCCGAGATCCAGTCCGGCGAGTTCGCCAAGGAGCTGGTGGACGAGTTCGACAGCGGCCAGAAGAAGTTCACCGCCTACCGCGAGGAGCTGGCCGAGCACCCGATCGAGAAGACCGGTGCCAAGCTGCGCCCGATGATGAGCTGGCTCAAGTAGGACGGATCCCGCCCCTGGGGCGGTTTTCGGGGTGAACGGCGGCGCCCCCGCGACGGATGACCGTCGCGGGGGCGCCGCTGTTTCCGGTGGGAGACTCGGCGCCTATCTGGCGGCGAAGTCCTGGGTCCAGTAGATCTTGGAGCTCTTGGCCACGCCGACACCGATGAGGGTGTACTTGCAGTTCATGATGTTGGCCTTGTGACCCGAGCTGTTCATCCAGGAGCTCATCACGGCGGCCGGGGTCGTCTGTCCCACGGCGATGTTCTCCGCCCAGCGTGACCCGCCGGTGAAGCCGGCCGCCCGGATGCGGTCCATGAAGCTGCGGCCGTCCTTGGAGGTGTGGCTGAAGTAGTTCTGGGCCGCCATGTCGGCCGAGTGGCCGTAGGCGGCCTTGCGGAGCTGCGCGTCGTGCTTGAGGGGCTGGCAGCCGCCCTTCGCCCGCTCCGCGTTGACCAGCCGCAGGACCTCGTTCTCGTCGGCCGTGCCGACCGTGCTGGCGGGCGGGGGTGTGGTGGGGGTGGCGGTGGGCTTCGCCGTGGGTTTGGCCGTCGCGGTGGGCACGGGGGAGGGGGTCCCGGCGGGGGAGCAGGACAGCCGCGCCGCCTTGGACGTGCCGGAGTGACCGCGGTAGTCGGTGACGACCGTGTAGTAGACGCCGGGCGTGCACCGCAGCGCGACGGTGACCCGACCGTTGCCGCCTCTCTTGGACGCGCTCCTGACGATCGGGTCGGGACCGGCCTCGGCGCGCTTGATCCGGACACGGACCAGGGCGGTGTCCTTGCAGCCGAGTCGGGCGGCGGACGCCTGGATCTTACCCGTGGATGTGACGTGGGGAGCGGCCGCGTACACGCCGCACACGCTCTGGGGCGCTGTCGCGGCCTGGGCCGTGGCGATCGGCGTGCTGAGCGCCGCCAGGCTCCCGAGGCACGCGAGTACCCCTAGCGGTCTACGCATATCGGTTCCTCCAGTGGAAGGGACGCTGGATGGCCCCGCATTCTGCCGGTGATGGATACCCTTTGTCATCAAATTTCAGACATTAATTTTGAGTTACCGGTAAACCGAAGAGCCTCCAGAGGCGTCTGGGACCGCTCCCGGCCGCACGCCGGCGGGCAGGAAAATCCAGCGGTGTCGGGCGGCACCCCCTTACGGATCGCCGGCTCCCGGCTGTTCGGCGGAGATCGGGGGGCGGCTTCCGGGGGACACGGCGGCGCCCCCGCGACGAATGACCGTCACGGGGGCGCCGCCGTGTCCTGCACTCTCTTCTGTCGGTGAGTCGGTGAGTCGGTGGGTCGGTGGGTCGGTGGGTCGGTGGGTCGGTGGGTCGATAGGTCAGCGGTCAGCAGGTCGGTGGATCAGCACTCGGCGGGCTTCAGCCAGGAGCACTCGACGTCGGCGGAGTCCTGCCGGACCTGGCGGAGCTGGACGGTCGCGACGTCGGCGGGGGCGGTCCGGCTGAACTGGGCGAGCCGGATGGCGATCTTGTCCTCGATGTCCTTGGGGGAGGCGGACAGGAACTGGTTGAGCATCACGGAGAAGACCAGGGGTTCGTTGTCCGCGCTGGTCACGTAGCCGGACAGGGACGTGACGCCGGTCAGCGAGCCGGTCTTGCCGCGGACGTTCCCGGCGGCCGGGGTGCCGCGCATCCGGCTCCGCAGCGTGCCGCCCACCATCCGGTCGGGGTCGCCGGCGATCGGCAGCGCGTCGTACCAGGTGGAGAACCAGGGCTTGGCGCGCAGCGCGGTCAGCAGGTTCGTGATGCCGTCGGGGGTGAGGCCGTCCACCCGGGACAGGCCGGAGCCGTCCCGCATGCGCAGCGCCGGCATGCCGTTGGCCTGGCCGAAGGAGGTGACGGCGGCGAGCCCGGCGCTCCAGGTCCCCGCGCCGGAGACCTTGCGGCCGATCGCCTTGGTGAGGATCTCGGCGTGCATGTTGTTGCTGAGCTTCATGAACGGGATGAGCAGCTCGCTCAGCGGCATCGAATCGTGCGAGGCCACGGTGGCCGCCCCCGCCGGAGCGGCCTCGCGGGCCGTGCTGCCCAGCACCCGCACGCCGTGCTTGGACAGCGCCTTGCGGAAGAGCGAGGTGGCGTATCCGGTGGGGTCGTCGACGGTGACCCAGTCGTCGTACTTCTCCGCGACGGTCCCGGTGATCAGCACGGTGTTGGTGCTGTGCTGCCGCTCGATCGTCACGTCGGTCTCGGCCCCGGTCGTCGCCCGGTTGTCGAACTTCAGGTAGCCGGTCTCGGGGGTGGTGGAGACCTTGACGGGCTTGCCGGCGGCGTCTCCGGGGGAGACCGAGACGATGACGGTCCCGGCGTCGTAGTCGGTGTCGGGCGAGGCGGTCAGTGCGGAGATCTGCGCCGAGTAGTAGTACGGCTCGTCGTCCCAGGCCCAGTCGGTGCCCAGGGGCACCGAGTCGAACCAGGTGTCGTCGGCGGCCAGCTTGCCGGTGACCACCTTGATCCCCGAGGCGGCCACCCGGGCGGCCAGCGCGTCGTAGTCGGCGCCGAGCATGGTCGGGTCGCCGGTGCCCTTGAGGTACAGGTTCCCGGTGAGGACCGAGCCGGCGCGCCGACCGGTGGACAGCACGCTCGTGGTGAAACGGTAGTCCAGGCCGAGGGAGTCGACCGCGGCGGCCGAGGTCACCAGCTTGGCGTTGGAGGCGGGGGTGAGGATCTTGTCCGGATCCTGGGAGTAGAGCTTCTCGCCGGAGGCGGCGCTCTTGACCACCACCCCCGTCCGACCGGGGGCCAACCGGGCGTCGCTGAGGATCTGGTCGATGTCCTTGACCAGGTCGGTGACGCCGGAGGTGGGTTCGAGTGCGCTCGCCGGGGCCGAGCTCCAGGCGAGACCGGCGAGCAGGAGGGCGGATACGGAGATGGTGGTTCGTCGCGAGGACCGCACGGTTTCTCCCTGTGCCTAGGTGTCTGCGGAGATCATGAGGAATCGCAGGCCTGGCGACAATACGGAAATGTTCGTATCTTTCGGGCCTGTCAAGCGGTTGCTTGCTGCGATTGAATGTGCGCATGGTCACATCGGAGCCCGCTCCCGCCGTCGTCACCGTGCCCCGCGGCGTCCGCATCGGCTACGGCGTCGGCTCAGTCTCCACCGCGACGTTCTCCACCGTCCCGGGATTGCTGCTGTTGTTCTACATGACCAACGTGCTGGCGGTCCCCGCGTGGCTGGCCGGCCTCGTGGTCTTCCTGCCCAAGCTGTGGGACATGTTCGTCAACCCCTGGGTGGGACAGCGCTCCGACCGCACGGTCTCCCGGCTGGGCGCGCGCCGCCCCTGGATGCTCGTCGGCGCGGTCACGCTGCCCGTGACGTTCGCGCTGACGTTCGCCGGCCCGCCGCTCACCGGCGTGCCCGCCGCGCTGTACGTCGCCGTCTGCTACTTCCTCACCGCGACGGCGTACGCCTTCTACGAGGTGCCCTACAAGGCGATGGCCGCGGAGATGACCGACGACTACCACGAGCGCTCGTCGCTGCTGCAGTGGAAGATGTTCTTCGTCGGCCTGGCGATCCTGCTGTCGGGAGCCGTCGCACCGGTGATCGCCGGCACCGAGGCCTCCGGCTACCGGCTGATGGGCCTGATCATCGGGGGCGTGCTGCTGGTGTCCATGCTCGCCTCCTTCGCGGGTACGGCACGTGCCCCGATGGTCGCCAGGGTCGAGGCCGAGACGTCGATCCGGGCCCAGTTCGCGGCGGCCCGCTCCAGCCGGCCGTTCATGGTGCTGCTCGGCCTGAGCTGCGCCCAGATGTTCGCCGCGGGCATCCTGCTGGCGGGCGCGCCGTACTTCGCCACCTACGTCCTGGGCGACCCGGGCACGACCACCACGCTCTTCGTGTGCGTCGTCGGTCCCCTGCTGGTCACGATGCCGGCCTGGGTCTGGCTGTCCAAGCGCTACGAGAAGCGCGGGGCGATGATCCTCGGGGCGGCGCTGTTCACCGCGGGCACGGTCGGGATGGCGTTCGCCGAGCAGTTCGGGTCGGTGTACGCGCACGCGTGCGTGCTCGTCGTCGGCGTCGGCTACGCCGGGTTCCAGCTCCTGCAGTTCTCCATGCTGTCGGACGTGATCGTCTACGACGCGACGGTCACCGGCAAGCGCCGCGCCGGGGTGTTCACCGGCCTCTGGACGGCCTGCGAGACCGTGGTCTTCGCGCTCGGCGCGCTGGTGCTCGGCTGGCTGCTCGGCGCGACCGGATTCGTGGAGTCCGACCCCGCGACCCCGGTCGCCCAGCCCGAGTCGGCGATCACGGCCGCGCTCTACGGGGCCACGCTGCTGCCCGCGCTGCTGGCGGGGATCAGCGTCCTGCTGACGATGCGCTACACCCTGAACGCGGAGACGCTCAGATCAGCTGGGCAGTGATCACCAGGAACATGCAGTCGCCGAAGGAGAGGACGTCGCCCGGACGGACCTTCGCCGGTCCGACCAGGCGCCAGTCGTTCAGCCGGGTGCCGTTGAGCGAGCCGAGGTCGATGACGATCCAGCCGTCCTCGTCGCGCCGGAGCTCGGCGTGCACCCGGGACACGGTCAGGTCGGCCAGCACCAGGTCGCAGGCCGAACCGCGGCCGACCACGTAGCGGATGCGGCTGTCGCCGGGCAGCGCGAGCCGGGGCAGCCGGGGGCGCCGCCAGGCCGACTCCACCCGTTTGGTGAAGTCGGAGGCCGAGGAGACGATCTCGGTCACCGCGCGGCGGAACCGGCCCCGGGGCGGCAGGTCGGCGATCAGGTCGTCGAGCTCGCCCTGACTGCGGGCGCGCAGCGCCATGTCGACGCGGCCGAGGAACGTGTCATGTGAGAGCCGGCCCTCCACGGCGCGGTCGCGGAGCTCGTTGATCGCACGATCGCGGTCCCCGTCGGACGCGCGGGACGGGGGAGGGGGCGAGCTCATCCCCCGAGTATCAGCCCCCGGGGCGGAGCCTGTCCAGAATATGCGGATCTCTTGCGGAGGACATACTGAGTATGCATACTCAGTATCTATGGCGATCCGACAAGGCCTACTCGCCCTGCTGAGTCAGGGCCCCCGCTACGGCTACCAGTTACGGGCCGAGTTCGAGGCGTCCACCGGGGCGACCTGGCCGCTCAACATCGGCCAGGTCTACACGACGCTCTCCCGCCTGGAACGTGACGGCCTGGTGGCCCCCGGCGAGCAGGACGATCAGGGCCGGGTCGTCTACACGATCACCGAGGCCGGTCGGGCCGAGCTGGAGCGATGGTTCAGCACCCCCGTCACCCAGTCCGACCGGCCCCGGGACGAGCTGGTCATCAAGCTCGCGCTGGCGGTCACCGCGTCCGCGGACGTGCGGCCCGTCATCCAGGCCCAACGCACCACGACCATGCGCACGCTGCAGGAGCTGACCCGCGCCAAGCGGGCGAGCGCGGCGGGTCCCGCGCAGCGGCTGGTGCTCGACTCGATGATCTTCCAGGCCGAGGCCGAACAGCGCTGGCTCGACCACTGCGAGGCCGTGCTCACGGCCTCCCCCCAGACACAGGAGAAGCAGAGTTGACTTCCTTCCCAGGGCTGAAGCCCGGGGTCTCCACGCCCAAGGAGATTCGATGAGTTTCGATCCGGTCGTACGGCTCGCGGACGTGAGCCGCGTACACGGAGACGGGCCGCAGGCCGTACCGGCGCTGCGTGAGGTGAGCCTGGACGTCGCCGCCGGAGAGCTGGTCGCGGTGATGGGGCCTTCGGGGTCGGGCAAGTCCACCCTGCTCAACCTCGCCGGCGGGCTGGACCGGCCCACCTCGGGTGAGGTCGTGGTGGAGGGCACACCGCTGTCCGGCATGTCGGCCGGAGAGCTCGCCGGGCTCCGCCGCCGCCACATCGGCTACGTCTTCCAGGACCTCAACCTGATCCCGTCGCTGACCGCGGCGGAGAACGTCATGCTCCCGCGCGAGCTGGACGGAATCAGAGCCGGGCAGGCCCGCCGCGAGGCGGGGGACGCCCTCGCCGAGGTCGGTCTGGCCGACATCGCCGGCCGCTTCCCCGACGAGATCTCCGGCGGCCAGCGCCAGCGGGTGGCGATCGCCCGCGCCCTGGTCGGCGAGCGGCGGCTGATCCTGGCCGACGAACCCACCGGCGCCCTGGACACCCCGACCGGCGACGACGTCCTCCAACTGCTGCGCGCCCGGTGCGACGCGGGGGCCACCGTACTGCTCGTCACCCACGAACCCCGCTACGCCGCCTGGGCCGACCGGGTGATCTTCCTGCGCGACGGCGAGATCGCCGATTCCACCGCCACGCCCCTGGAGAGTGCCCGATGAACGCTCTCCTCGCCGCGCTTCGGATCTCTCGCCGGGGGATCGGGCAGGCCAGAGCGCGCAGCGCGCTCATCATGGTCATGATCGGTCTGCCGGTGCTCTTGCTCACTGTCGGCGTGACATGGCAGGCCACCGGGGACGTCACCACCAGGGAGGGGCTGGACTGGAACATCGGCGCGGCCGATGCCCACGTCCGGGAGAGGGCCTCCAGCAAACCGGTGAGGCAGAGCGCCGACGGGTCTATTCGGATCGACGCGAGAGGCAGTGGCGTCCAGTACAGGAATCTGACGGAGCAGGAGGTTCTCACCCTCTTCGGGCCGGGTAGCCGGGTTGTCCCCTCGCGCCTAGCCTGGACCGGTTACCAGGGGGCGAAGGGCTACCGGGAGCACGACTTCCGGGAGATCGACCTGCGCGACCCGATCACCAAGGGCATGTACAAGCTTCTGTCCGGGCGCCTGCCGCGGGTCGCGGGGGAGGTCGCGGCGAGTCCCGGCGCGGAGCTGCGGGAGGGAAGCACCGTCACGGTGAGCGGTACGGCCGCCGCCGTCACCGTGGTCGGCGTCGTCGAACCCCAGCGCGAGCCCGAACGTCCGGAGATCGTCGCGCTTCCGGGAACCGTGTTCGACGGGAGCAGGAAGGTCAGCACGAACTGGCTCATCGACACTCCCGCCCCCGTCTCCTGGCAACGGGTTCGCGAGATGAACCGGCACGGCGTCGCGGTCCTCTCGCGAGAGGTGGTCGATGCTCCGCCCTCGGGGAACGGCCCGGAGGACCCCGTCCCCCAAGGGGCGGTGGACGGTTCCGACATCACGACGGTGGCCCTGGGCGCCATCATCATCGGGCTGGAGGTCGTCCTCCTGGCCGGCCCGGCGTTCGCCGTCGGCATCCGGCGCCGCCAGCGCGAGCTCGCGCTGATCGCCGCGCAGGGCGGTTCGCCCCGCCACCTGCGCGGCGTCGTCCTCGCCGACGGACTCACCCTCGGGTTCGCGGCCTCCCTGCTCGGAGCTGCGGGCGGGATCGGGATCGGCGCGGCCGTCACGCCGCTCGCTCTGCACGGCCCCTTCGAGGTGCCCATCGGCCGGATCGCGATCGTCGTGCTCCTGGGGGTGGTGAGCGCCCTGCTCGCGGCGGTCGTCCCTGCGGTCCAGGCGTCGAGGGCGGACGTGGCGGAGGCGCTGGCCGGTCGCCGGGGCCGGGCCAGGGAACGCCGGGGCCTGCCGGTGCTGGGCCTGGTGCTGCTGTCGGGAGCGATAGCGATCATCGTCATCGGCCCCGTCCTGCCGAGGCGGGGTATGGGCTTCGGGCTGTACCAGGTCAGCCTGCTGGCGGGCGCGGTGCTCGGGCAACTCGGGCTGGTCCTGCTGACGCCGTGGCTGATCGGCGCCGCCGCGCGCCTGGCGACGCGGCTGCCGCTGCCGTTCCGGATGGCCGCCAGGGACGCAGCGCGCAACCGGGGCCGCACGGCCCCTGCCGTGGCCGCGGTGCTCGCCGCGACCGCGGTCTTCGCAGGTGTGGCGGTGGTGATTTCCAGTCAGAGCGCTCAGAGGGGGACGAGGTACGAGCCTCAGTACCTGATGGGGAGCACGGTCGTGACCTCCAACGGGTCCAGCCCGGCGATCTGGCGCGAGATCAAACGAGCCACCGCCTCCGCCCTGCCGGGAGTGCCGCTGATCGAGGCGGGAGAGTTCGCCAAGCCCGGCTTCTCGCATGTCAATATCGTGGTTCAACCCGGCTGCACGAGAGATTGCCCGACACCCTTCATGGGGTTCCGGGAGCCGCTCGTGGGCGGGACCGACCTGGCCCGCTATTTCCTGCGCGGCCCCGACCCCGTCGCGGAGGCCGCCCTCGCGGCCGGTAAGGCGGTCGTGTTCGACCCGCGGGTGCTGCGCGACGGGATGCTCGTCTTCACGGCCGAGCTGCAGAAGCGCACCTCGCACTCGGTGCCGGCCGTCGTCCGGCGCCCTCAGGGTGAGCCGCTGGTGAGCGCAATACTGCCCGTCTCGCTGGCGGCCCAGCTTGGCCTCACCGTCGGGTACGACACTCTCATCGTCGATCCGGCCGCGCCGCGTGTGACGCCGGAGCAGGAGGCACGGCTGGACGCCGCCGTGCGGACCCTCAGCCGCTCGGCCTATGTCAGGACCGAGCGGGGTTTCCAGGACGGCAGCGCCGCGATGCTGCTCGCCCTCGCCCTCGGTGCGGCCGTCCTGGTTCTCGGAGGAACGTTCGCCGCGACCGGGCTGGCCGCGGCGGAGAGCCGCCCCGACAGGGCCACGCTGGCGGCTGTGGGGGCGACGGGCCTCGTCCAGCGTCTCCTCGTCGCGGGTCAGGCCGCGTTCGTCTCCGGTCTGGGTGTGGCGGGAGGGATGCTCATCGGGCTGGTCTTCGGCGTGGTGGGCTACCTCAGCAAGTTCTCCGGAGGTCGGGTCGAGGGAGTGTGGGTGAACAGTGGGCCGGTCGGCTCGTTCGCCTCCGAGGTCGACGTGCCGTGGCTCGCGCTGGCGAGTGTGCTGGTTGGCCTGCCTCTGCTTGCGGCGCTGATGGTGGCGCTGTGCGTCCGGACGAAAATGCTGCTCACCCGCCGCCACACCTGATCTCGGTTCACGGCCCCGCGAGGAAGCGGTGAGCCCGTCGGCAGCCTCCCCGAACGTAGGAGACACAACGATGAGTTTCGACCTGCCCACCTCTGGTTCCACCTCCACTCCGGAGAGCGTCCGATGAGCGCCCTCCTCGCAGCGCTGCGCATCTCCCGGCGCGGAATCGGGCGAGCCAGGGCGCGCAGCACGCTCAGCCGTGGGGATCGGCCTGCCGCTGGCGGCACTGATCGCGATGGCGTTCGCCAGGACCAGGACTACGCTGACCCGCCGGATGGGGTAGGCGAAGCTTCCGGCCGGGCGACGGCGAGGGTACGCCGGGCCGGGCGGGAGAGCTGGTAGGTGTGGTGGTATCCCAGTTCACGGCAGCTAGCGAGACGATGGCCGACAGCACCGAACATCTCAGATCCCCCAGGCGCTCGGGCATGCTGGGCCGGATCCGGCGGCGCGAGCCGTCCGAAAGGCTGCTGTTCGGCGCCGTCTACGGCACCGTTCTGGCCAGCAGCTTGGCAGCCGCCCTGGACCAGGCCCCTGCCAATCCCGGATACGACGCGTTGTGGGTGCTGATCTCCGGGCTGGTGGCAGCCGTCGCCCACGGGTACGCGCACGTGCTCGCCCACCACACCGTGACCGGCGACAAGCCCCTTGTTCACGCGGCGCGTTCGGTGCTGACCGAGTGGCCGCTAGTGGTGGCCACCTTGCCGACCGCGGGCGTGCTCCTCGTGGCCCACGCGGGGTGGTGGGATCCGTACACCGCCGTCAGCGTCGTCCTGGTGTTCAACGCGGTCACGCTGTTCGGCTGGGGGATGTGGGCCACCAGGGCCTCCGGCGGCTCCTGGCCGGCCGCCTGGAAGGTGGGGTGCGTCGACATGCTGCTGGGCCTGGCCATCGTCGTCGCGAACACTTTGATCAAATAAGCCCGGGGCCGTCGTCCGGCGGACGACGACCCCGGGCCGGTGATGTCCTCAGTCGGTGACGTCGGCGCAGACCACGTGGGCGCCCAGCTCGACCATCCGCTGCTCGCTGTGCGCGTCGGCGACCCTGGCCATCAGGATCGGCGCCTCGCTGGAGGCGAGCTGCGGCAGCCGGGCCCGGACACCGCGGTGGATGTCCCTGACCACGTCCTCGGCCGCCGACATGTGCACCTTGACGTGCAGCATGATGCCCGGGGCGCCGGAGGAGGTCCGGGACTCGGAGATCCACACGTGGTGGACGAGCGGGTAGTCGGCGAGCAGGTGCGAGATCGCGACGCGCAGCGCGGGCAGAATCGGGTGCTCGCACCGCCGGTAGCCGGGGTCCACCATCTGCATCGGCCCCGACAGATGGGGCCGGGGCGAGGGGATCCACGGCTGGGCGGGCGCGGCCGGCCCCGAGTTCCGCCGAGCCACCGGGGCCGGGTCCGGGGTCCTCGGGGGGCGTGCCACGGGGGAAGCCGGGGGGCGCGCCACGGGGGGAGCCGGGGGACGCGCCACCGGGGGAGCCGGAGGGCGGGTCACGGGAGGAGCCGGGGAGCGCGGGACCGTGGCCATGGCCCCGGTCGCGTACGCCGTCGGAGTCGTGCCCGACAGCGCCGGCGTGGGGCCGGTGCGGGTCGAGCGCAGATAGCGCTGGAGATCCTCGATGGGCACGGCGGCGGCCGCCGGGCCCGCGGCGTCGATCACGATTTCCCGCACACCGGTGACGCGCTGGATGTCGAGGATGGTGTCGGCGTCGCAGGCCGACAACGAGTGGCTGCCACGGTGCCGTGCGTAGGTGCTCGCCGAGGTGTATCCGAGCAGCACCCGATCACCGCTCTGCGTCGTGCCCAGCACGACGGAGCGATCCGGTCGCACGGCAACCAGGAGTCCCCATTCGGCAAGCGCTGCCAGCAGCCGGTGCGGGCCGCCGTGCTGTGCGAGCACATCGCCGAGGGCGGGGTTCCCGATGCTCATATGAGGAACGATAGGTAGGGGACCACGGCTTATGAGGGTAATCGTGAAGTTTTCTCCGGATCAATACCAACTTGAATTTTCTACGCATGAGTTGTGACAGGGGCGGGTAACCGTCTCGGATCGCGGGACACTCGTGAACGCATTCACAAGCGCCGATAGACTACGTGAGGTCCGTGCAGCAGCCTCCACGTCTCAAAGGATCCAGCCTGTGAACAAGCCCGTCGTACTGGTCGCAGAGGAACTCTCGGAAGCCGGTCTCGCGGTCCTGGGCGCGGACTTCGAAGTCCGCCACACCGATGGCGCCGACCGCGCCCAGTTCCTGCCCGCTCTCGCCGACGTGGACGCGCTCATCGTGCGCAGCGCCACGCAGGTGGACGCCGAGGCCATCGCCGCCGCGCCGAAGCTCCGGGTCGTCGCCCGCGCCGGCGTCGGCCTGGACAACGTGGACGTGGAGGCCGCCACCAAGGCCGGCGTCATGGTCGTCAACGCGCCCACCTCCAACATCACCAGCGCCGCCGAGCACACCGTCGCGCTGATTCTCGCCTCGGCCCGCAACGTCGCCCAGGCGCACGCCGCGCTCAAGGACGGCGAGTGGAAGCGCTCGAAGTACACCGGCGTCGAGCTCGACGAGAAGGTCGTCGCCATCCTCGGCCTCGGCAAGATCGGGCAGCTGGTCGCCCAGCGCCTGCAGCCGTTCGGCGTCGAGCTGATCGCCTACGACCCCTACCTGCAGCCGGCCCGCGCCGCGCAGATGGGCGTCCGCCTGGTGTCGCTGGAGGAGGCCCTGCGCGAGGCCGACTTCATCACCGTGCACCTGCCCAAGTCCAAGGAGACCATCGGGCTCATCGGTGACAAGGAGCTCCACACGGTCAAGCCGTCGGTGCGCCTGATCAACGTCGCCCGCGGCGGCATCATCGACGAGAACGCCCTCTACTCCGCGATCAAGGAAGGCCGCGTCGCCGGCGCCGGCATCGACGTCTTCCCCAAGGAGCCCGTCACCGACAGCCCGCTGTTCGAGCTGGACCAGGTCGTCGTCACCCCGCACCTGGGCGCCTCCACCCATGAGGCCCAGGAGAAGGCCGGCACCCAGGTCGCGCGCAGCGTGAAGCTCGCCCTGGCCGGCGAGTTCGTGCCGGACGCGGTCAACGTCCAGGGCGGCGTCGTCGCCGAGGACGTCAAGCCGGGCCTGCCGCTGGCCGAGAAGCTCGGCCGGGTCTTCACCGCCCTGGCCGGCGAGGTCGCCACCAGGCTCGACGTCGAGGTCCGCGGCGAGATCGCCTCCCAGGACGTCCGCGTGCTGGAGCTGGCCGCGCTCAAGGGCATCTTCACCGATGTGGTCGAGGACTCCGTCACCTACGTCAACGCCCCGCTCCTGGCCAAGGACCGCGGCGTGACCGTCGAGCTGATCACCAGCTCGGACAGCCCCGACTGGCGCAACGTCGTGACGGTCCGCGGCGTCCTCGCCGACGGCCGTACGGTCTCGGTCTCCGGCACCCTGTCGGGCCCGCGCCAGATCACGAAGATCGTTGAGGTCAACGGCTACCAGATGGAGATCGAGCCGACCGACCACCTGTCGTTCTTCTCCTACACCGACCGTCCCGGCGTCGTCGGCGTCGTCGGCCGCATCCTGGGCGACCACAGCATCAACATCGCCTCGATGCAGGTGGCCCGGGACGCGAAGGGCGGCAAGGCCCTCATCGCGCTGACCGTCGACACCGGCATCCCGGCCGACGTGATCGACCAGATCGGTGCCGAGATCGGCGCCGACAGCGGACGCTCGGTCGACCTGGCCGAATAGCTTTCACTCCGTACGGCTGCCGCCCCGCAGACCGGGGCGGCAGCCGTACGCGTCTCAGCATGTGAGAAATGCGTACGGTGGGCGAGACCGTATGTCCATGAGCGGGTACCGTGGTAGGAAATGCGCCAGGTTCTCGTACTCATTACCTGCCGCGGCGGGGTCTGACAGGACAGACCGGCGGCCCGCCGCGGTGTCACGGCGCTCGCCGGTTCCACGCCTCGTCGCCGATCCGCGACCCGGATCCGCGACATTCAGGCCCGGTCGGGCTCCCGACCGGAGTCCGGGCCATCTCCCTGCTCGCATGCGACCGAGATGAGAATCGCCATGTACGACATGTATCCCTGGAACCGTCCCGAAGAGACCGAGGACGAGGCGGCCGACGCCCTCCAGACCGCGCTGGACCGCCGGGACAACGGAGGCGCTCCCACCCGGTGACCCTCTCAGAGGACGAGTCCCGCCCATGACCCGGCGGGACGGTGGTGGCGCCTGTGGCCCCGGGAGGCTCCCCTCTCCCTGAAGAGCACCCCTCCGAGAACGAGTCCTCGCCCCGGGGCCACAGGGCTGTTACCTGGCGGACCTCAGCGGCAGGTCGCGCGTGGCGGGCGACTCGGCCGGGGGCAGGGTCTGCCAGAGTTCGACTTCGACGTGCTGCATGAGATCGCGCAGTTCGTCGGCGGTGCCGGCTTCGACGATCCGGACCTGTCGCGGGTCGCGGCACTCGAACGCGGTGAAGCACCGCCGCCACGGTCGCCACATGACCAGCCAGCCCGGCGCGTCCGCCTGGATCCTGGCGGCCGCGTCGATCTTCTCGGGGTCACGCCCGGCGGCCATGACAGACCATCCTCGGGACTCGGATGATCCCGTCCTGGGACGGGCCAGCCGGGGGAAAGGGGGGCGAGAGCACGCTAACGACGCTAGGTAACCGGCGTGCCGGCATCAATGATGTTGCGTTATGTTGCGCGGAACCCGCTCGCCACGGTCCGTAGCACCGCGCGGGCGGCTTCGCCGTACACCGCGGTGCTGTGCAGCGCCTCGAACGCCTTCTCGTACACGGCGACGTCCGAGGGCGCCTTGTGCTGGATCTGGCCGGGCACCGTGTCGACGCGCACCCGCGCGGCATCGTAGATCCAGAAGTTCTCCGGCGGCATCATCGACGGTTTCGCCGACGCCGGAATGATCCCGAACGACAGGTTCGCGACGCCGCTCGTCAGTTCGGCGAGCCGCTCCAGCTGGGTGATCATCTCCGCCGGCCCGACCAGCGGTGTGCGGAGCGCCTGCTCACCGACGATGAACGCGAACCGTTTGGTGCCGTCACGCAACACGCCCTGCTGCCGCAGCCGTGCGGCCACCGCTGCGTCGATGTCGTCCGGGATGTTGCGGAAGTCGATGACGGTCCGCAGATGTCCCCGCGCGTATCCGGCGGTCTGGAGCAGGCCGGGGATCGCCGAGTGCTGCCACACGCGGAACCGGCTGGTCTTCTCGTACAGAGGCTGGAACGAACGCTGCACACGTCCGAGTCCCGTCTCCTCCAGACGCCGCCACTCCGTGTACATGGCGTCGATGTTCTGGGCCGCCGCGATCAGATCGACTACCTGCTCGTCGGCGTCGCACGCCCTGCACCACGCCCGGATGTCCGTCTGGTTCGGCATCTGAACGGCGTTCTCGATCTTGGATATCTTCGTGTGGTCCAGACCGGTCCGCGCGGCCAGTGCCCGCCCGGTCAGGCCGGCGTCCGAGCGGAGCGCGCGCAGACGCGCCGCGAGAATGCCTTTTGCCTCGTCGATGCGTGTGGAGGTTGCCATCGAGCCACTTCGTCACTGTTGGGGGGTGTTGGCTGCGACGGTACGCCCGAAGTTGTGAAATATCTTGTTATGTTGCGAATCATTGCGCCATGTCGGCTAAGTGGTCGACTTTGGAAGTCTCGGCGGTTGACCTGAAAGCTGATCATGTGCCGGGCTGGCTCAGCGGCCAGGTGTTCGTGGCGTAGATGTCGCAGACAAGGTCGAGGGCCTCTTGCGGGCTGCCGGTGGACCAGATCCGGTCCTCATAGCTGTCCTTGCCTGCCGAATAGATGGCAAAGTCCCAGCGGTGGGCTGAGCCTCCGTAGCGCAGTCGCATCAGCCAAGGAGTGAACGTCGACACCGTCCGCCGCATCCTGGCCGCCGACGCACTCAAGCCCTGGCAGTACCAGTCGTGGATCTTCATCCCTCGAGGACCTGCGGACCCGGATCGAGCGACACGACCAGAAGGGGTCGAACCTTCAGCAGCACGATGACTGCGACCATCAGCCAGCCGTGGACCCTGCCGCACAACCCGAAGGATTTACGGCGCAGGACATTAGTTAGTCCGCCGTTTCGGCTTCACGATGGGACATATCGTGGCAGCCTGTCGCGGAGGCGCTAGCCACGGGGGGCATCGGCATGGCCGTGGAGCGGCAACGGGATGACCTTGCCGGGCTCTTGTCGGAGTTGAAGCAGCGCAGCGGCCTGAGCTATGCGGAGTTGGCCCGGCGGACCTACACCAGTAGCTCCGCGCTGCATCGCTACTGCACCGGGCGTGGCAACCCGCCGGACTACCAACTGGTGGCGAAGATCGGTCAGGCATGCGGCGCCTCCGGCCAGGAGCTGAACGACCTGCTACTCCGGTGGCGGTGCTCGACCGGGAAATCTCCGCAGCCGTCGCGACCGATGAAGGACCCGCCCGCCATAAGGGCAAGCAGGCCACAGGCCGCCGGTCGGCGCCACAGGCGGTTGACGGTCGGGGCGCTCGCCGCGCTTGTCCTACTCACGTTCCTCCTGGTCCATTCGAGCACGCCGAACACGACTGGTGTCGCGTCCACCGAACCGATTGCCGCTCTCTCCTGGGTGACGGATCCGGATTCGGTGCCCTCGGCGCTGTTCGGCGTGACGACGAACAGCACCACCGGCGCGATGCCGTCGTTCAGGGTTGGCAGCGTGCGGTTGTGGGACAGCCACACGCGATGGGCGAACCTGCAGCCGCAGCGGGACCGTTTCGATTGGGCCACGCTCGACAGGCTGGTCGACGGTGCGCGGCACGCGGACCTGCCCGCGCTGTTCGTGCTGGGCGGTACGCCGCAGTGGGCAGCACCGAACTCGCCGAAAGGCGCCTACCCTGATGGTTCGCGTACCGCGCCGCCGGACGACCTAGCCGACTGGGACCGATTCGTCCGTGCTCTCGTCGAGCGATATCGGGGCAGGCTGGAAGCCTACGAGTTGTGGGCCTATGCCACCGACCCGAGGTTCTACTCTGGGTCGGTCGACACTCTGGTGGAGATGACGCGAAGGGCAGCGACGATTGTGCGTTCCGCCGACCCCGACGCTGTCATCGTGTGCCCCTCCATGGGACAGCTGTGGCAGGCCAAAGGGCGCGACATCCTGCGCAGGTTCGCCGAGCTGGGAGGCTATGAGCACTGCGACGCCGCCGGCGTGAAGCTGCACCAGCGCCACGCCACCGACCCGCCGGAGACGCTCGTGCGGCTGCTCACCGAGATTGACAGCACCATGCACGCGGCCGGCGTCCATCCTGCGTTGTGGAATACGGGCACCACGTATGACATCCCCCTGCAGGGCTCGCTCGATCGGCGACGCTCCGTCGACTACGCGATGCGTTTCTATCTCGCCGGGCTCTACGGCAGAGAATTCGGCCTGGCGCGGATGTATTTCTACAACTGGGGATCCGGTCGGCTACCGCTGGTGCTGCAGGCGGAGGGGACCCCGCCGACCGGGGCGGGACTCGCGGTGGAGACGCTCCAGCGGTGGCTGGTCGGGACCCGGCTGCGCGGCTGCGGGCAGGGGTCTCCCGCAGGATTGCCCGGCAACGCGTGGCAGTGTGAGTTCATCGACGAGACGGACCGCCGATTGATCGTCCGCTGGACCCATACGGGTACGGCGGATACCACTGCGGGCCCCGGTGCCGAATCACTCACCGGCATCGACGGCACGACCGCAGCGCTGCGACCAGGCGACTCGATTCGGGTGACCGAGACGCCCTTGCTGATCACTTATCGGGCCGATGATGCCGTCCCGCGCTCGGGACGAAATGGCTGGTAGTCGCGTGCACGGATGTCCCACCACGACACGGGACGATGAACCGCTTGTCACTCGTGGCCACCGCCGGAGACGGTGGTGGAGGCATCGCAACTGCGGTGCCGAACACGGCAAGGGGTGGTTGGCATGAACCGATGGAGGTCGGCCGCTGTCACGGCTTTGGCTTCGGTCGTCGCACTGTCCGTTGGGCCCGCGGCACATGCTGAAATGACAGAAGATCGAGAGTTCGCCGCGGCGAGCAAGTGTGCATCAGGACCGGGGTATCCGGATTACTCCTACACCTTCGGCTCTCCCTACAGCTTTACGTTCGGATCGACCAAGGTGAAGCATTCACAGCTGCGTATCTCGGACAAGAACGCTGCCACGGTAACGACCAAGTGGAAGGGAATGAAGATCTACCTGGAGCGCACCGACGGGCGGATCTGCGGACCGAAGACGGTGGTCTCGCAAGGGGACGGCACCTACTTCGCGGGGGTCCAGTACCTGTCCAATCCTGGATACGGTGTCCGGGCGTGCGTCAAGTACCGCACAGGCGACGTCAAATGCGGCGAGTGGAAGAAGGAATAGCCGCAGTACACGGAGGCGAGGCACCCGATGCGCCGGGTGCCTCGCCTCCCGTTCACGCGGCGCCCCACTGCTCAGGACTGGGCCGCGAGCGTCGTGGGGGCGGGTGCGGCGGCGAGCTTGGCCTGCTCGATGGAGAGCTTGACGCCCTCACGGTCGGGGCGGACGGCGCCGGCGAAGCTGTCACGGCGCCAGGCGGTGAGCTTCTCCTCCTTGACCACGTCGCCGGTCTGCGGGGCGTGGACCATGTAGCCGGGCTTGCTGATCATGCCGACATGGCCGAGACCGTGGAAGAAGACCAGGTCGCCGGGCTTGAGGTTCTTCCAGGAGACCTTCTTGGAGAACGCCGCGTACTGGTCGTAGGTGACGCGGGGCAGCTTGATCCCGGCGGCGCCGTAGGCACGGAGCATCAGGCCGGAGCAGTCGAAGCCGCCGTGGCCGGTGGCGCCCCAGACGTACGGCGTGCCACGTTTGGACAGGGCCCACTTCACGGCCTTCTTCCAGGCGGGGACCGGGGCCTTGGCGGTGAGGGCCTCTTTCAGCTTGGCGCCGGTGAGCGTCTGCGTCCCGGTCGCGGGCTTGGGAGGGGTGAGCATCGGGATCTCGGCCGCGGGCTTGGCGCCGGGGATCGTCGGAGCCTCGGCGGCGGGTTCGGGGGAGGGGAGGGGGGCGTCCGCCAGGGCGAGGGAGGGGGTCGCGAACACGGCGGCGCCGGCCACGAAAAGGGGCAGGACACGGGGGTAGATCTTGCCGGACAAGATGGTTCCTTCCATAAGGCCGGCCGGGTTAGCTGTCGGGCTCGGGCGTGGAGGCCGCCCTACGGCGCGAGAAAAGCGCTGATTCGCCCCAAGGGATCCCGTGCAGGCGGCCTGAGACACGGCTCCGGCATGCGGAGCGATGTCCCGGGCGGCCGTGGACCCCGGAAGTGGTTCCCCGGCTCCGTGCAGACCGAAAGGGGGGACGACCTGCACGGATTAGGCATCGGTTCGAATGCAGAGGACCATAACGAAACTTCACGAAAGGGTCAAGACCGCGCAAAAGCGGACAAAACGATCAGGGGGTTTTGCGGGCGCAGACTGTCCGATGGGTGAGATGGGTGTTCGTCTACCGAGACGGGGCGGTAGGGTTCCGGTATGGACGCGCGTAACATTCGCCTGGCAGTCATCCCCGGAGACGGGATCGGAGCAGAGGTCGTCACCGAGGGCCTGAAGGTCCTCGAAGCGGTCGGCGCGAAGGTGGAGACCACCACCTACGATCTTGGCGCCAAGCGCTACCACAAGACCGGTGAGATCCTTTCCGAGACGGTCCTGGACGAGTTGCGGGGATACGACGCGATCCTGCTCGGCGCGATCGGCGACCCCAGCGTGCCCCCGGGCATCCTGGAGCGCGATCTGCTACTCAAGATCCGCTTCGAGCTCGACCACTACGTCAATCTCCGCCCGGTCAAGCTCTTCCCCGGGGTCGAGTCCCCGCTGGGCAAGGCCCGCCCCGAGGACGTCGACATGATCGTCGTCCGTGAGGGCACCGAGGGGCCGTACGCCGGGGCCGGCGGCGTGCTGCGCCGGGGCACGGCGCACGAGGTCGCCACCCAGGATTCGGTGAACACGGCCTTCGGCGTCGAACGGGTCGTCCGTTACGCCTTCGACAAGGCGCTCGGCCGGACGCGCAGGAAGCTGACGCTGGTCCACAAGACCAACGTGCTCACCTACGCCGGTGACCTCTGGGCCCGCACGTTCGACCGGGTCAGCCTGGAATATCCCGACGTCGAGACCGACTACTGCCACGTCGACGCGGCCTCGATGTTCTTCGTCAGCCAGCCGGAGCGGTTCGACGTGATCGTCACCGACAACCTGTTCGGCGACATCCTCACCGACATCGGCGCCGCCATCGCCGGCGGCATCGGCCTGGCGGCCAGCGGCAACGTCAACCCCGACCGCACCGCGCCGAGCATGTTCGAGCCGGTGCACGGCAGTGCCCCCGACATCGCGGGCCAGGGCAAGGCCGATCCGACCGCGACCGTCCTGTCCGTCGCCATGCTCCTGGACCACCTCGGCCTGTCCGGCGAGGCCGCCAGGGTCGAGCAGGCGGTGGCCGATGATCTGGTCGAGCGGCTGGCCGGCCGGGCCGGGCGGACCACCGATGAGATCGGCGACGACATCGCCGCCCGAGTAACCGGCTGAGAGAGCCGCCTTCCTCCACCTCAGACGCGCCTGGCGGCTCTCGAGCCGCCAGGCGCGTCTTCGTCTGTCCCGGCCCTGCCGGTTTGCGACATCAATGCAGTAGTTTCCCGTTAGCCGGTCCATTGCAGAATGGACTCAACGGCAGACCATCACAAAGAGAAGGATTTCCGTCATGACCACCGCTCAGAAGCTCAGCTTCGACGTGCAGCCCTCCGACCACGCGCGCACCGCAGCCGAGCGCGAGCAGGTACTGGCGAACCCGGGTTTCGGGCAGACCTTCACCGATCACATGATCTCGATCGACTACACCGAGGGCGAGGGCTGGCATGACGCGCGGCTCATGCCGTACGGACCACTGAGCCTGGATCCGGCGACCGCGGTCTTCCACTACGCCCAGGAGTTCTTCGAAGGACTGAAGGCCTACCGCCAGGAGGGCGGCGCGATCGCGTCCTTCCGGCCGTACGCCAACGCCGCCCGGTTCAACCTGTCGGCGCAGCGGATGGCCATGCCGGAGCTGCCCGAGGAGACGTTCGTCGAGTCGCTGGAGCTCCTCGTCCAGACCGATCGCGAGTGGGTCCCCACCGCCCCGGGCCATAGCCTCTACCTGCGCCCCTTCATGATCGCCACGCAGGCCGCGCTGGGTGTCAACTACCCCTCCAGGGAGTATCGGTACATGGTGATCGCCTCCCCGGCGGCCGCCTACTTCGGCGCCGAAAAGGCCGTCTCGGTCTGGCTGTCCACCGAGTACACCCGCGCGGCCCCGGGCGGCACCGGCTTCGCCAAGTGCGGCGGCAACTACGCGGCGGCCTTCGTGGCCCAGCGCCAGGCCGTCGAACAGGGCTGCGCCCAGGTGGTCTGGCTCGACGCGAACGAGCACCGCTATGTCGAGGAGATGGGCGGGATGAACCTGTTCTTCGTCTACGGCGACCGTCTGCTCACCCCGGCCCTCACCGGCACGCTCCTGCCCGGCATCACCCGCGACTCGATCCTCGCCCTCGCCGCCGACCTGGGCCTGACCGCCGAGGAGGGGCGCCTGTCGATCGAGGAGTGGCAGGCGGGCTGCGAGTCCGGCGAGCTCACCGAGGTCTTCGCCTGCGGCACCGCGGCGGTCGTGTCCCCCGTCGGTTCGGTCAAGGGCGCCGACCGCGCCTGGACGGTCGGCGACGGCACCCAGGGTCCCGTCACCGCCCGGATCCGCGAGGAGCTCGTCGGCATCCAGTACGGTTCCCGCCCCGACGCGCACAGCTGGGTCCACAAGATCTGCTGACCGGCACACGAGAGAAGCCCGGCCTCCCACCCGGCCGGGCTTCCCTGTGCGTACGGCCTACTCCTCGATCAGCTTGCCGGTGTCGATCGTGAGATTCCACGGTGCCGGAAGATCGAGGGGATCACCGAGTTTCACCGATACCTCGTCGGTGTATCCAGCCTCACTTGGACAACTGAGCAGCCTGACCCTGTTCTCAAGTGCGTCGATGGCCAGATAGAGCGGAACGCCCGCTCGGGCGCAGTTCCGAGGCTTGACGAAATGATCATCGTGGATGCTGCTTGGAGAGACCACTTCGACGACCAGGAAGGTGGCGTCCGCGTACACGTGGTTGGGATCCCACTGACGTGCCGTGGCCGGGACGGCGATGAGATCAGGCTCATAGCGATCCGCCTGGCTGTTCAGGAAGATCTTGGTTTCCTGCAGGAGCTCCCACCCCTGCTCGATGGCGACCGAGACGAGCTGGAGCAGCAACCGGTAGACGATTCGAGCATGGGTGAGCGTGGGCAACTCCCTCACCACGATCCGGCCGTCGATGATCTCGATCCGATGCTTCTCGAATCGATCGACGAGCTCCAGGTAGAGCCGTTCGACCTCTGCTCGATCGTTGATCTGGTAGGTGACCTGTCTGTCCATGAGCAGTCCCATGGGTTCATCTTCCCCTCCGCGCGGGTGGGCGCAACGTGTTTGACACGCGACTAAAAGTAATCGCAAAGATTCCCGCCCGCCCGGGGTTCGGGGAAGTTCTCGTCAGTGCTTTCGAATCATGGTGAGCCCGTCGGCGATGGGCAGGATCAGTGAGGTCACCCGGCCGTCGGCCATGACCATGTCGTTGAACTCGCGGATGGCCCGGGTGCTGTCGTCGTCGGCGGTGGGGTCGGCGACGCGCCCGCTCCACAGGGTGTTGTCGACGAGGATCAGGCCGCCCGGGGCGAGGCGGGGCAGCAGGGCCTCGTAGTAGACGGGGTAGCCGATCTTGTCGGCGTCGATGAACGCCAGGTCCACGGCCTGTTCGGGCGCGAGCTCCTTCAGGCGTTCGGCGGCGGGGCCGACCCGCAGTTCGATGCGGTCGGCGACCCCCGCCTTCTCCCAGTAGCGCCGGGCGATCGCCGTCCACTCCTCGCTGACGTCGAAGCAGCTCAGCCTGCCGCCGGGGGGCAGTCCCCGGGCGATGCAGATGGAGGAGTAGCCGGTGAAGGTGCCCACCTCCACCACGTTCCGTGCGCGGCCGAGCTGGGTGATCATGGTCAGGAACCGCCCCTGGTCGGGGGAGATCTGCATGCCCGCGCTCTCGCCGGTGGCCTCGCGGGTCTCCATGGCGAGCGCGTCGAGGACGTCGTCGGGCGGGGTGGTGTGCGCGCTGAGGTACTGCCCGATGGCCGGGTCGAGATAAGTCGCTTTCATGGCCGCCATTCTCCTCATCGATCGCCGGCCCGGGGCGGGAACCCGCCCCCGTGTCGGCGGCCGTGAAGGAGCGGTCCGGCGCCGGGCCGGCGGGCCGTACATCTCGGATCCTGAGATCGATGTGTCAAATGGTGTCGGCGTATGGCAGACTCCGAAGCATCATGTTCTACGGTCTGCTCATTATCGGCAGGCGCGCTGGCTGAAAAGGGACACCGCCAGCGCGCAGACCTCTCACGTCCGTGAGGGGTTTTTTTGTTTCTCAGAGCCGGATGAGCGCGCGGCGAATCATCGAACCCGCGAAGGAGACTGACATGGCCGACGACCGCTTCCATGTGTACGACACCACACTGCGTGACGGCGCCCAGCAGGAGGGTCTCAACCTCACGGTGACCGACAAGCTGGCCGTCGCACGCCATCTGGACGGTCTTGGCGTCGGTTTCATCGAGGGGGGCTGGCCCGGCGCCAATCCGAAGGACACCGAGTTCTTCAGACGGGCTCAAACAGAGCTCAACCTGAAGCACGCGCAGCTCGCCGCGTTCGGCGCGACCCGCCGAGCCGGAGTGAAGGCAGCCGACGACCCGTTGGTGGCCGCCCTGCGCGAATCCGGCGCGCCGGTCGTGACCCTTGTCGCCAAGAGTCACGACCGGCACGTGGAACTGGCCCTCCGCACGACTCTCCAGGAGAACCTCGCGATGATCCGCGACACGGTCTCCCACCTCCGTGCGGAGGGGCAGCGGGTCTTCCTCGACGCCGAACACTTCTTCGACGGCTACGCCTCCAACCCGGCCTACGCGCTGGAGGTCCTGCGCACCGCCGCCGAAGCGGGCGCCTCGGTCATCGCCCTGTGCGACACCAACGGCGGCATGCTCCCCGACGAGCTCGCCGAGGTCGTCCACGCGGCCGTGCAGACCTCCGCCCGGATCGGCATCCACTGCCACGACGACACCGGCTGCGCGGTGGCCAACACCCTGGCCGCGGTGAAGGCGGGCGCCACCCACGTGCAGGGCTGCGCCAACGGGTACGGCGAGCGGTCCGGCAACGCCAACCTGTTCACCGTCGTGGCCAACCTCCAGCTCAAGCGGGGCTTCGACCTCGTCCCGCGGGAGGCGCTGGCCGACATGACCCGGATCGCGCACGCGGTCACCGAGGTCACCAACGTCACCCCGAACTCGCACGCCCCCTACGTGGGCGTCTCCGCCTTCGCACACAAGGCGGGGCTGCACGCCAGCGCCATCAAGGTGGACCCCAACCTCTACCAGCACATCGACCCGGTCGAGGTCGGCAACGACATGCGCATGCTCGTCTCCGACATGGCCGGTCGCGCGTCCGTCGAGCTCAAGGGGCGCGAGCTGGGTTACGAGCTCTCTCCCGAGACGTCGCGCGAGCTGGTGGACCGGGTCAAGGACCTGGAGGCCAGGGGCCACACCTTCGAGGCCGCCGACGCCTCCTTCGAGCTGCTGCTGCGCGACACCGTGGCGGGCGAGCGCAGGCGCCACTTCGAGGTGGAGTCATGGCGGGTGATCGTCGAGCGCACCCGTGGCGGCGAGCTGGTCAGCGAGGCCACCGTCAAGCTGCACGCCAAGGGCGAGCGCATCGTGGCCACCGGCGAGGGCAACGGCCCGGTCAACGCCCTGGACAGGGCCGTCCGGCTGGGGCTGGAGCAGCTCTACCCCGAGCTGGCCGAGGTCGAGCTGACCGACTTCAAGGTCCGGATCCTGGAGGGCACCCACGGCACCGACGCGGTCACCCGGGTGCTCCTCACCTCCAGTGACGCGACCGGTGCATGGACCACCGTCGGCGTCGACGAGAACATCATCGAGGCCTCCTGGCAGGCCCTTGAGCAGGCCGTCACCTACGGGCTGCTCAAGGCGGGCCACTCCGCCGGCTGATCCGCCCCCGCCCGGGGTACGGCCGGCCCGTACCCCGGGCGGGCTCCGAGGAGGGCTCAGGAGAGGTCAGCGCCGCCGACCCGGAAGCTGACCGGGCCGGTGGAGGTCTCCAGTTTCACCTTGCCACCGGAGCAGGAGACCGAGGGCTTGTCGGTGCCGGGCACCACGACGGTGAGCAGCGGGTCCGCGGAGGCGGGGGAGACGACCGTGGGAGCGGGCTGCTTCTGCAGGTAGGCGGGGGAGACCCAGCCCTGGTAGGGGTTCGACTGGCCACGGACCACCTTCAGGCCGCTGACGGGCTTGCAGGAGGGCATCGACACCTGGACCAGCGTCGCCTTCCAGCCCGCCTTGTCCTTGACGACGACCTGGCCGCCGCCGTCGGACACGACCGACAGCTCGGAGGCGAGGTGCCAGAGGTTGGTGACCTTGGCACCCTTGGGGACGGTGTCCAGCACGGCCATCACGTCCTGCTCGTGGTTGACCAGCACCGAACGGGTCCTGGGCACGCCGTAGGCCCTGTCGGTCAGCCGGTAGCTCTGCCGGTCGTCCCCGATCGAGGATCTGCTCAGCTTGGTGGCCGTACCGCCCCGGAACGCGGCGCCGGCGACGGCCGGCGTGTTGTGCGCCTCGGTGGACATCGTCCAGCGGCGGTAGCCGGTGTTCTCGTAGGAGTGGAAGCCCACGTCGACCAGGACGTCGTGGCCCTGGGCGTAGTAGGTCACGCCGAGGTGGTCCTCGTGGCCGTGGTACTTCTGGCCGGGACCGAAGCGGATGGAGTAGAACGCGGACTCGGGCTTCTCCCAGGCGGTGCGCCCGTAGACGTAGCCGTTGCCGAACACCCGCACGGTCTGCTTCGGGTGGTCGTACCCGACCGGCCGTACGTCCGCGCCGCCGTCCCCGATCGGGACCATGAACCCGCCTGGCTGGGTGGAGTGGGAGATGAAGTCCTCCAGCGACTGCCACCGCCGGGTGATCTCGCCGGGCACCTTCCGGCCGCACGCCTTGATCCTGTCCATGGCGACGCTGAGCCGCTCATGGACGTAGATCGCGTAGCGCGGGGCCTGCTCGCGCAGCGCGCCCTGGGAGTCGACGTCGAGCTTCACCGTCTCGGTCAGCCGCTTGACGGCGAGCCCGGACCACGTGCCGTTGCCGTACCGGCAGCCGATGCCGAGCAGTGCGATGTCCTGGTCGATGCCGTGGTTGTGGCCCTTCTCGTACAGCTTCGGGTCGGACAGCATCGCGGCGTGCTCGGCCAGGCTCCTGGACAGCCAGGGTGCGTTGACGTGCTTGCTGAGGCAGACCAGGGCGGGGGCCCGCAGCGCGATCGGGTGCTCCTGCCAGGCGTAGGGGCTGGCATTGGGACCTCCGCGCCGGGGGTTGTCCGTCACCCAGTCCTTGGCGATCTCGGTGGCACGGGTCAGGTAGGCGGCCTCCCCGGTGGTCTCGTAGTCGGCGACCAGGCGGCCCATCCAGCGCAGGGAGTGGAACACCATGCTCCACGAGCGGTTGTGGTAAGGGTCGGTACGCCAGTTGACGTTCTTGCCCACCTTCACCGGATCGAGGTCCAGGAACCCCAGCTCGCCGCTCATGATGTCCGGAGATATCGGGGTCGCCGGTAACCAGTCGCCCTGACACTCGGTCGTGCGTTTGACCTGCGCCGCGGCTCCTGCCGCGCCGGTCACCGCGCCGCAGGTCACGAGGAGGATGAGCGAGAGGACGAATGCTTCGGTGCGGCGGCGCACGCCAGTTCCTTCCGGGCCGAACGAAGAGGGCGGATCATGCTGTCCGAATACGATCAAACCGGTCAAGTTGGACGGACCTCTTCCAGCACATCGTTAGCAACTAGATGCGCACCCGACGTTTGACGCCCTCTGAATCAGATCACCGGCACCGGTGCGCGGCGATCTCCCCCGGCTCCCTCATCCGCCCGTCCCCCGCGTGCTGGCCCAGATGCTGGGGCGGGGCAGGGGCTCTCCGGCCTTGACGGCGGCGGCCCACTCGGCGGTGGTGGCCACCGAGGCGAAGTTGGAGTCCATCACCACCAGCACGTGGTTGTGCAGCTCCTCGGCCGTCACGCTGCCCGCCCGGTTGGCCAGGGCGAGCGTGCCGGTCGCGTCCGACAGGAACTCCACGGTCATGCCCCGGTGGTAGGCGTCGCGGGCGGTGGACTCGTCGCAGTTCTGCGTCATGTAGCCGGCGACGGTCAGCGTGTCGATCCCCCGGGTGTCCAGCCACCCGGCCAGATCCGTCCCGGCGAAGGACGAGGCCATCGTCTTCTCCAGCAGGTGGTCGTACGGCCTGCTTCCCACCTCCTTGTGCAGCTCCCACGAGTGGCCGCCGGCGCCGAACAGCGGAGCTCCGGCGGGTGAGGTGTGCTGGACCAGGATCACCGGGACACCGTGCTCGCGTGCGGTGTCCATGGCGGTCAGCACGGCCGCCAGGCTCTCCTCGCGCGGAGGGTGGATGATGGGCAGGTTGCCGGTGAAGTACTCGTTCTGGACATCGATAACGATCAGTGCTCGCTTCATTACTCCAGTCTGACAGTCCGCCGGCGCCGGCCGTACTCGGGAGAGCGATTCCGGCCATCCAGCACGATGATCGCGCCAGTTCCGGCTCATCAGCCGGGCACGGGGACCGCCACGTCCGTCGACGCGGGCCCGCCGAAGGCCTCGCGGCGCATCGGGGCACGAGCGGACAGGGCGTCGTTCGCCTGCCGTTCCCCGCCACGGCAGGGTGGACCCATGAGATTCGCCGACATCGTGATCCCCGACACCTCCGCCACCCGTGGCGCGCTGGAGGTCGCCACCGCCTACTGTCCGCCCGCCCTGCTGAACCACTCCGTGCGGGCCTACCTGTGGGCGGCGGCCTACGGGACGATGAACGGCATCGCCTTCGACGCCGAGCTGCTGTACGTCTCGTCGATGCTGCACGACATCGGCCTGGTCAAGGAGTTCGACAGCCACACCGTGCCGTTCGAGGAGGCCGGTGGGCACCTGGCGTGGGTCTTCGGCGCCGGGGCCGGCTGGCCGGTCGAGCGGCGCGTGCGCGCCTCGGAGGTGATCGTGCGCCACATGTGGGACGAGGTGGACGTCGCCCAGGACCCCGAAGGTCACCTGCTGGAGCTCTCCACCGCGCTGGACGTCTCCGGCCGGCGGCCGGAGGACTTCCCCGCCGGGCTCCGGGCCGAGGTGCTGGAGCGCCACCCCCGGCTGGGATTCGGCGAGGAGTTCCTCGCGTGCTTCAGGGACCAGGCGGGACGCAAGCCGGACAGCCTGGCGGCGAGGTTCGTCCGTGACGGCCTCGCCGGCCGGATCGAGGCGAACGCGCTGGACCGCTGAGCCGGCGCGCTCGCCCGACGGTCAGGACCCGGACGCCGGACCGGTGCTCTGGACGACCTCGAACGACCAGAGTTCGGCCCCGCTGGCGGCGGGTCCCTGGCCGTGGCCGTGACCCTGCCCGGCGGGTCCCTGGCCGTGGCCGTGACCCTGCTGCCCCTCCGGCCCCTGCTGTCCGCCGGCCTGGGCGTGACCCCTCTGGAAGGCCTGGCTGTCGGTCCAGCGCTTGAAGTCCTCCTCGGAGCGCCAGCGGGTGTAGACCAGATACCGGTCGGTGCCGTCCACCGGGCGGAGCAGCTCGAACCACTCGAACCCGTCCGCCGACTCCACGATCCCGGCGCGCCCGGAGAATCGGCGCTCCAGCTCCTGGCGCATCTCCGCCGAAACCGTCAGTGCATTTATCTTCACGACCGAAGGCACATCGTCTCCTCGAAGCGTTGGTTCCGCCGACCACTCTACGGTCAACGCTCCGTCAGGCGACGGTCCTGCGGTTCCGTGGCGGTTCCTCCAGGCTCACCTGGGCGACGGCCGGGATGTGCTCGGTCTCCAACGCCCGGCGCATGCGCGGGATGGCCACCCCGTCCAGTTGCTCGCGGATCGCCTCCATGGGGAGGGTCTCGTCGGCCACCACGCGCAGCCGTACCGCCGGATGCGCGTCCGTGCCGACCATCGCGGCGCTGGCGCCGAGGATCGCGGGGTGCGCGCTGACGTCGGCGGCCATCGCGGCGGCCACGCCACCGGTGTGGACGTCGGTGAAACCGCCGGGGCCGCTCGCCAGGCGCATGTCGCCCAGCCTGGAGTGCCGTCCCTGGACCAGCAGCCAGCGCAGGCCGAGCAGGGCCAGTACGACTCCGGCACCGGCGACCACCCACCACAGCCACGGGGAGCGGATGAAGGTGTCGCGTACCGGGCCGTTGACGAGCGGCTCCCCGGCCGGACCTCCGATCCGGGAGAAGGCACCCGTGCCACGGGCGACGGCGAGGCCGCCGAGGACCGTCAGCAGCAGTCCCACGATCAGCAGTCCCAGCCGGTTGCCCCTCGGGGTCTTCCTGTCCATGGCGATCACCGTCCTCGCACATTCACCCGTACGGGATGGTCGTCGACCGGAGAGAGCGCGGCGATCCGGCCGGTGACGGCCTGCCGGACGGCCTCGGCCAGCCCGGTGGTGTCCCGCAGGGAACTGTCCGCCCGCACCTGCGCGGTCCTGCCGTGCAGCGTCACCCGGGCGTGGTCGACCCCCTCCACCTGCCGGGCGGCGTGGGCCAGGGAACGGGTGAAGCCCCGGCGCTGCATGCCGATGATCAGGTCGGGGTCGCCGGTTCTGGCCGGGATGAGCCGGGGCTGCCCCGGAACCAGCGCGAGCAGCACCAGGAGCAGGCCCAGGGCGGTGAGCACGCTCCCGCCCAGCAGCACCTGCGGGCTGTTCCACGGCGTCGACGACGCCCAGCCCAGGATCCGGTCGTACGGTATCCAGCGCACCGACCTGCCCAGCAGGGCGGAGACCGCCTCCACCGCGACCAGGACGCCGAGCAGGGTCATCAGGGCGGCCGTGATCACAGCGGGGACCACCCGGCGCGGGCGGAAGGCCCGGTTCGCCGCCCGGTCCGCCGCCCGGTTCCTGGGGACTCCGGCGGACGGGGGCGAGGGCCGTTCCATGATCTCCGCGCCGGGTGCGGTCGTGCTCTCCGGCGCGGGATGCGCACCGGAGGCCGGGGTCGGCGACGAGGAGGCGGGGACCGTCATCCGTGATCCTCTCCTTGGGGCGGCAGCACGTCGGTCACGTCGATGTCGATATGGCCGATGTGCAGCCCGGTGAGCATGTGGACCCGGTCGGCGACGTGCCTCCGGACCGCCTCGGTGACCTGCAGGAGCGGAGTCGGATACTCCACGGACACGTCCAGGTGCAGCGTCGTGAGCTCTCCGTCCACGGCGGCGTGGGTGCCTCCCCCGAAGGCCAGCGGCTTCCGTTCACGGACCTCTCGCACCCCCGCGACCTCTCCGGCCGCGCGGGCCGCGATACGTGACACCACCCGCCCCGGGATGTCGGTCTTCCCCCGCCGCTCGGCCGGTACGGCGGGCCGCACCGGCCGAATGGACTGCCCGGCCGCCTCCATGGCGGAGTCGCCCTCCGGCCGCTGGGCGGGGAGGTCGTGGGTGTCCGCGGTCGCTTCGGGAGACGCGGCGCGGTGCTCGACCGGGGTGGTCATCGGCGCTTCACACCCATCCGGGACAGGTCGATCTCGCCGCCTTCGACGATGCGGCCGACCAGGAGTCCGACGGCGCCCAGAACGAGCACCAGGAGAAACGCGCCGAGACCGCCGAAGGCTCCGGCGAGACCCAGGATGATGCCGACGAACATGCCGGCGACGCTCCATACGGGGAACTGGTTCATCGAATACCTCCGATATAGACATTCACCGGACGGTCGCCCACCAGCGGGGCGACCGCCGTCCGCACCTCTTCGGCGATCTCCGGCAGCGGCCGCCCCAACTGGGCGACGATGGACACCTCGACGTCGGCGTCCCGGACGGCGACGCCGGAGACCCTCTCGCCGGGCAGATATGTCGCCACGGTGCCGAACGGGCCGCTCGACAGGTCGGCGACATCGGGGCATCGCCGTACGGTGTCGGCTATCTCCTGCGCGAGATCGCTCACCGGACGCGCGGACCCTGTTCGAGTTCCTCGGCCTTCCCCTTTTCGTCTTCCTTCTCCTGGCCGGGCATGTGGACATCGTTGACCTTGATGTTGACCTCGGTCATCTCGAGCCCGGTCATGCGTTCGACGGCCATGATCACGTTGCGGCGCACGGCGGCGGCGACGTCGGGGATGGCCACTCCGTATTCGACCACCAGGTCCAGGTCGGCCGCCGCCTGTCGCTCGCCAACCTCGACGGACACGCCCTGGGTGACGCTCTTCTCGCCGCCCACCATGCCGCGGACGGCGCCGAGTGCCCGTGCGGTGCCGGCGCCCATGTCGTAGACACCGGACACCTCGCGGGCCGCCATTCCGGCGATCTTCGAGACGACTCCGCCGTCGATGGTCGTGGTTCCCTTGGAGGTCACCAGGTTCCCCTGGTTTCCGCCGGTGCCGGGCCGAGCTCGCGGCACCGATGTCTCGTCGCCCCTTGACGGCGTGTTCACCGTGTTGGCTTCGGTCACGTCGGTTCCTTCCCCCGGGGGGAAGATCGTGTGCTTCCCCATATTGCCTATAAGGCGTCATACCCCCCATAAGAACAGCAACCATCACATACCTTTTCCTGGGGAAATCCTGTATGTACATGATTGATATGTTTAATAACTTTTGTATGGTTTGTATGTGCTTTGATGGTTTATATAGTGATATGTGATACGTCCTCGGTGGTGCCCGGCGCCCCCGGCCCGGCACCCGGGCGGTGGTCCGGCGGCACTCCGCGCGCGGTTAGCCTTGTCGTGTGCGTATAGCGAGGTTCTCCACAGGCGACGGTGTCGGTTTCGGTGTGGTCGAGGGCGGACCCGGCGAGGAGTTCATCGCCGCGATCTCCGGGCACCCGTTCGGCCCGATCCAGCTCACCGGTGAGCGTCACTCGCTCTCGCAGGTCAAACTGGTCGCGCCGATGCTGCCCAGCAAGGTCGTCGCGATCGGCAAGAACTACGCCGACCACGCCCGTGAGATGGGCGGCGAGGTCCCCGACGAGCCGCTGGTCTTCCTGAAGCCGTCCACCTCGGTGATCGGTTCGGGGGAGGCCATCGCCTACCCGACCGGGCTGACCCGGCATGTCGACTTCGAGGGTGAGCTGGCCGTGGTCATCGGCAGGCTCTGCCGGGAGGTCCCCGCCGAGCGGGCCCACGAGGTCGTGTTCGGTTACACCTGCGCCAACGACGTCACGGCCCGGGACCTGCAGAAGAAGGACGTGCAGTTCACCCGCGCCAAGGGCTTCGACACGTTCTGCCCGCTCGGCCCGTGGATCCAGACCGATCTCGACCCGGCCGACCTGGCCATCACCACGACGGTGAACGGCGAGGTCAAGCAGAGCTCCCGCACCTCCAAGCTCATGTACGACATCCCGACGCTGATCGCCCACGTGAGCGCGGTCATGACCCTGATCCCCGGCGACGTCATCCTCACCGGGACGCCCGACGGGGTCGGCCCGCTGGACGTCGGCGACGAGGTCAGCGTCGGCATCGAAGGAATCGGCACTCTCACCAACCGGGTGGTCTCCCGTGACTAGGGTTCGTTTCGCTCCGTCCCCCACCGGCATGTTCCACGTCGGCAGCGCCCGCGCGGCGCTGTTCAACTGGGCGCTGGCCGAGCAGTCCGGCGGCACGTTCATCCTGCGTGTGGAGGACACCGACGCCACCCGCAACCGTCCCGAGTGGACCGAGGGCATCCTCTCGGCCCTCGCCTGGATCGGGATCGACGGCGACAACCCGATCTTCGAGGGCCCCTACTTCCAGTCGGCCTACGAGCCGCAGCACCGCGAGGCCGTCGCCAAGCTGCTCGCCGACGGCAAGGCCTACCACTGCGACTGCACCCGCGAGCAGGTCCAGGCGCGGACCGGTTCCGAGCACCGGGGCTACGACGGCTTCTGCCGCGACAGGGGCCTGACCGGTGGGGCGGTGCGCTTCCGCACCCCAGACGAGGGCGTCACCGTGGTCGACGACGTCATCAGGGGCAGGGTGGAGTTCCCCAACGACGCGCAGGAGGACTTCGTCGTCGCGCGCAGCGACGGGTCCCCGCTCTACGTCTTGGCCAACGCCGTCGACGACATCACGCAGCGGGTCACCCACGTGATCCGCGGCGAGGAGCACATGCCCAACGCCGCCCGCCAGGAGCTGCTGTGGCCCGCGCTGGGCGCGCAGCCCCCCGTCTGGGCGCACACCCCGGTCATCGTCAACGAGCAGCGCAAGAAGCTGTCCAAGCGCCGCGACAAGGTCGCCCTGGAGTCCTACCGCGACGAGGGCTACCTGCCGGAGGCGATGGTCAACTACCTGATGCTGCTCGGCTGGGGCCCCGGCGGCGACCGCGAGATCATGCCGTGGTCGGAGATGGTCCCGCTGTTCCGCCTGGAGAACGTCATCTCCTCCAACGCCTTCTTCGACGAGAAGAAGCTCCGCGCCTTCAACGGCGAGTACATCCGGGCGCTGCCGCTCGCGACCTTCGTCGCCCGCTGCGAGCCGTGGCTGGAGCCCGACTGGGACCGGGAGACCTTCACCAGGGTCGCCGAGCTCGCCCAGACCCGCATTGCGGTCCTGTCGGAGATCACCGCGAACGTGGACTTCCTCTTCTTGGACGAGCCCGTCTTCGACCAGGCGTCGTGGGACAAGGCCATGAAGACCTCCGCCGCGGAGATTCTCACCGGTTACCTCGGCCGCCTGGAGAAGGTCGACATGGACCCGGAGTCGCTCAAGTCGGCACTGGAGGAGGTCGGGGCCGAGCACGGCCTCAAGCTCGGCAAGGCCCAGGCGCCCGTCCGGGTGGCCGTCACCGGCCGGACCGTCGGCCTACCGCTGTTCGAGTCGATCGAGGTGCTCGGCCGGGAGCGCACGATGGACCGGATCCGCGCCGCCCTCACCCGGCTCCAGGGCTGAGCCGGCACCGTCGCGCGGGGGCCGGGACCGGAGGGCCGGGCCCCCGATGAGCGCGAGGGTGAGCGCGGCGCCGGTGGCCATCGCCAGCCAGACGCCGGTGGGACCGAGTACGGCACTGAGGACGTAGGCGAGAGGGAGCTGGATCGCGAAACCCGCCAGAGTGGCGGTGAGCAGCCTGCTCCCCCTCCCGCTCGCCTGGAGCACCCCGCCCACGGAGATCAGCCCGCCGAACGGGACGAGATAGAGCGTCATCCAGCGCAGGAAGCTCACCGCCTCGGCGGCCACCGCCGGGTCGCCGGTGAACAGACCGGCCACGGGCACGGCGACGGCATTGAGCACGACGGCGACGGCCAGGCCCGCGGTCAGGCCGTACCGGAGGGCGGGTCCCGGTTCGCCTGAGCGGGCCGTCAGGACCATGGCGGCCTGGCGGAGGGCGTAGAAGGCCATCACCCCGGCCAGCATGATCTTCGTCCCGATGCCGTAGCCCGCCAGTGCCACGGTGCCGAACCCGCCGATCACCTCCACCAGGACCATGCCGACGAGGGACCTGGCCAGGAAGTCCCCGGACATGGGCAGGCCGGTGCGGACGATGGCCACCGCGTCCACGCGGTTGGCCCGTGCCGTCCGGTCGCGGGGCGTCCGTCGTGCCAGGAGGATCAGCGCGACGGCGAGGGTGACCGCCCGCGCCAGCACGGTCGCCGCCGCCGCTCCCTGGACGCCGAAGCCGAACCCGTAGATGAACAGCGGGTCGAGTCCGATCACCAGCACGTTGCAGAGCAGGGCGGTGCGCATCGGGGTCGTGGTGTCACCGCGTCCCTTGAAGATCCCGTCCACCAGTGACTGGGCGAAGAAGACCGGGATCCCGGCGAAGGAGACCAGGAAGAAGTCGGCCGTCAGGCCGGCCGTCACCGCGTCGGCGGTGAAGAGCCGGGCGAGTGGTTCACGCAGCAGCACGCCGGGGACCGCCACCACCAGGGCTGTCACCGCCCAGAGCAGCCACGCCGTACGGATCACCGGCTGGATCGGCTCCCTGCCGTCGCGTCTGCCGACCAGGACGGTGGTCCCGGTCTGGACGGCGAGGATGACGCCCAGGGCGAGGTGTTCGGCGGTGGTCGCGACCGTCACCGCGGCCACGGCCCGGCTGCCCAAGCCGGAGACCCAGAGCAGGTCGATCAGGCCGACCGCGACCACGGCGGTCAGCAACTCCACGTAGACGGGCAGGGCAAGGCGGACCAGCTTCACAGTTATACCTCGTTTCGATTTATCTCTTTTAGAGGTATAGCGTTACGATGCTTTCATGGCAAGTGGCGACCTGACCCTGTCGATCCTCGGTCTTCTCGGGGCGGGACCGATGCACGGCTACGAGCTCAAAACCCGGATTCTGGAGCTGAGCGGCCACCTCCGTCCGGTCAGCGACGGAGCCCTCTACCCGGCGATCGCCAGGCTGGAGAAGGCCCGGCTGCTGGAGCGGCACGAGGAGGAGGGGGCGGGCGCCGCCCGCCGCCAGGTCCTCACCCTGACCGAGGCGGGACGGGCGGAGCTCCTGCGCCGGCTCCGCGAGCCCGCGGACCTGGACATCAGCGACCAGACCCGGTTCTTCGGCCTGCTGACCTTCCTGTCGCAGCTCCCCGACCGCACCGACCGGGCCCGGGTGCTCCGCCGTCGCCTCGACTTCCTGGAGGCTCCCGCCAGCTTCTTCTACGAAGGGGGCAGGCCGCTGCGGGCCGAGGAGGTCCCCGATCCGTTCCACCGCGGCATGCTCCTGATCGCCCGAGCCACCGGCGAGGCCGAGAAGGAGTGGCTCAGGGCCGCGCTGGCCGAACTCGGCCGCTGATCCCGACGGTCGTTCCACGAATGCGTGACGAATGTTCGACGAGCTCGACGCCGTGGAGCGTCGCGGTCAAGCGGCACGCGGAGGGTGGAGCCGTACGGCCCGTCCGGTGGGCGGGCCGTACGTGCGGTGGCGCCGTCAGGCCAGGCCGCGGCGCTCCAGGAGCGGCTCGATGCGCGGGTCGCGGCCGCGGAAGTCGCGGAACGCCTCCAGCGCGTCCTTGGAGCCGCCGACCGACAGCAGGGTGGACCGGAAGTGGTCGCCGTTGCCGCGCAGCAGGCCACCGTTCTCCTTGAACCACTCGACGCTCTCGGCGTCCAGCACCTCGCTCCAGATGTAGGAGTAGTAGCCCGCGCTGTAGCTGCCCAGGCCGCCGGAGAAGATGTGCGCGAAGTAGTTGGTCCGGTAACGGCTGCGGACCAGGTCGAAGGCGATCCCGGCGCGCTCCAGGGCCGCCGTCTCGAACGTCTCGGCGTTCTCGACCGTCTCTCCGGCGGCCAGCTTGTGCCAGGCCCAGTCGAGCAGCGCCGCGGCGAGATACTCCACGGTCGCGAAGCCCTGGTTGAACTTCTCGGCTGCCCTCATCTTCTCCAGGAGCTCCGCGGGCACCGGCTCGCCGGTCTCGTGGTGCTTGGCGAAGTTGGCGAGCACCGAGGGCCAGGTGGCCCACATCTCGTTGACCTGCGAGGGGTACTCCACGAAGTCGCGCGGTACCTCGGTCCCGGAGACCCGCGGGAAGCGGACGTCGGAGAACAGGCCGTGCAGAGCGTGGCCGAACTCGTGGAAGGCGGTGTTGACCTCGTCGAAGGTCAGCAGGGTCGGGCCCTCGGCGGGCTTGGTGATGTTGAGGTTGTTCATCACCACGGGCAGGTCGCCGAACAGGTGCGACTGGTCCACCAGGTTGTTCATCCACGCGCCGCCGCGCTTGGTCGGCCGGGCGTAGGGGTCGAACAGGAACAGGCCCAGCGCTGAGCCGTCCGCGTTGAACACCTCGAAGACCCGCACGTCCGGGTGGTAGCCGGCCAGATCGTCCCGGTCGGTGAAGGTGATCCCGTACAGCTCGCCGGCCGCGTGGAAGACACCGTCCCGCAGCACCCGGTCCAGCTCGAAGTAGGGGCGCAGCTCGGAGCTGTCGAAGTCGTAGCGGGCCTTGCGCACCTTCTCCGCGTAGAAGGACCAGTCCCACGCCTCGATCGGGAAGCCGGCCTCCTCGCTCAACAGCTCCGCCTCGCGGCGGGCGTTGGCCATCGCCGGGCCCACCAGCTTGCCGAGCATCTCCTCGACCGCCTCGGTGGTCTTGGCCGTCTGGTCGGCGACGGAGTAGGCGGCGTGGTTGGGGTAGCCGAGCAGGGCGGCCCGCTCGGCGCGGAGCGTCGCCAGCTTGACGGCCAGGTCGAAGTTCTCCGGCGCCCGGTTCACCGACAGCTCGTACAGCCTCCGGCGGGTCCGCCTGTCGGTCAGCTCGGCGAGGGCGGGCTGGTTGGTGAAGTTGAGGAGCGGCAGGGTGTAGGTGCCGTCCTTCTCGATCGCCTTGACCGTGCTCGCAGAGAGACCGTCGAGCTCCTTGACGTCCTGGACGACCAGCGCCGAGGCGGTGGAGGCCGTCAGCAGGTTCTGCGGGAAGGCGGTGGCGATCCTGGTCAGCTCCTCGTTGAGCCCCTTCAGCCGTTCCTGCTCGGACTCGGACAGGTCGGCGCCGGCCCGGACGAAGTCCACCCGGTACTTCTCCAGCAGCCAAGCCTCCTCCGGGGTTTCGGTGGTGACCTGCTTGATCCTCCGGTAGAGGGCGCGGTTGAGGTGGATGGCGTCGCCGTGCTTGGTCAGCCGGGGGGAGATCTCGGTCTCGATCTTCCGGATGCCGTCGGTGGCGTCGGAGGAGGCGATGCTGAAGAAGGCCGTCGCGGTCCGCTTCAGGATCTGGCCCGAGCGCTCCAGGGCCTCGATCGTGTTGGCGAAGGTCGCCGGGGCGGGATCACCGGCGATCGCCTCGACCTCCCGCAGCTGGTCGGCCATGCCGCGCTCGAACGCGGGCAGGTAGTGCTCCTCCCGGATCTCACCGAAGTTCGGCAGCGCGTAGGGCAGCGCGCTGGGGGCGAAGAAGGGGTTCTCAGCCAAGGGACAGGCTCCTCACATGCGGATAGATCTCAGCTAGCAGCGTTACATAACGGACCCGCGGCCGCACTCCGGCGTCACCCGGGTCGGGTCGTCGCCAATCGTTTTGGTCTTGGCCCCCAACCTGGGCTATTCTTTCGGAGTCGCCAACGAGCCCCGCAAGGGGGTCAAGCGCGGTGGGGTATGGTGTAATTGGCAACACGGCTGATTCTGGTTCAGTTGTTCTAGGTTCGAGTCCTGGTACCCCAGCTGCACCCTCTCTTGGAGGGTGCTGCGGATCCGGCCCCCCGGATCCGACGACAGTGTGTATGGTCCCGTCGTCTAGTGGCCTAGGACGCCGCCCTCTCAAGGCGGTAACGCCGGTTCGAATCCGGTCGGGACTACCACTGTCATTTCGCAAGGCTCCGTCGTCTAGTGGCCTAGGACGCCGCCCTCTCAAGGCGGTAGCGCCGGTTCGAATCCGGTCGGGGCTACATCGGTGAACCCCCTCGAAGGCATCTGCTTTCGGGGGTTTTCTGCTTTTCCGGACCGGTTGCCGGAGTCATTCCCTTATTGGATGCCCTTGCTGTCCGATGAGGGTTGAAGACGATCACTTTTCCGGTCGGCGGGCGCGAGGAGAAGATCGACGGACCGGTCGTGCCGTACGGGGCGGCGATCCTCGTGAGCGAGCTGACCGACCAGACGGCGCAGCACCTGTCCGCACGTCCGGCGGGCCGGTGGGCGTCCTGCCGGCCGGACCGGCTCCAGGCCGGCCCGGCCGGCAGGACGTCAGTTGTGCGTGGAGCGGGCCTTGAACAGGGCGCGCTTGGCGGCCTTGCCCACCTGCTTGTCCGGGTGGGCCTTGCCGATCGCCTCCAGCAGCTCCTCCAGGTGCGGGTGCGGCACCTTCCAGATCACGTCGAGCAGGTTGACCAGGTTGGGCACGTTGCCGATGTCGTCCAGGCTGCTGACGAACTCCGGACGGCCGAGACCGGCGGAGATGGTCAGCATGTCGAGGATCAGCCAGTGGGTGTCGGCCTGGGTGGGCGGGGGAGCGTCGTCGACGCCGAGCTGGGCCAGATGGGTGGCCGCGTAGGGGCGCAGGGACGGCTCGTCGAGGGCGTCCTGCCACGCGGGCACGGCCGCCTCGCCCAGCGAGCCCACCATGCTGGCCGCCTGGACTCGGACCAGGGCGTCCGCGTCGTCCTCGGCCGCCGCCTCCAGCAGCTCCTTGGCGGCCTGGTCGGGCTCGCGCAGCTCCATCCAGGCGGCGAACTCGGCGTCCGCCTCCTCCTCGGGCAGCTCCGCGCTGAAGGAGAGCAGGTCCAGGGCCGTCATCGCGTCGATGGCGGGACGGGCGTCCAGTTCGATGTCGGCGTCGTCGGCCAGGTGGACCACGCCCTCCATACCGAGCGGGGTCAGCCGTACCTGATCGTGCTCGACCTCGACCATGCCGTAGCCGGCCAGCCAGTCGAGCACCGGGGCGAGCGGGTCGCCGTACTGCGCGGTGGCCGCGGTCCAGGCGTCGGCACCCTGCTCGTCGTACTCGGCGACGGCCTCCGCCAGCTCGGTGCGGAGCTCGTCCAGCGCCTTGGAGCCGGTCGCCAGGAGCACCCGGACCAGCAGCGCCCGGGTCAGCCCCGACAGGGCGATCGTGGCGTCCTCGTCCTCCAGCTCGGGATCGCCGTAGTCCACCGAATGGAGACCGGCCATCCAGACGTCCAGGGCGTCGTCGTCCTCGTCGAAGGGCCAGTCGGCGGTGTCGGCGTCGGCGCTGACGGTGTCCTCGCCCTCGGGCTGGAGGAAGTCCAGGTCGATCGCGAGGTTCCAGATGTTCCAGAGCGCGGGCACCGAGTCGGACAGCGGCTTGCCGCTGTCCTCGGGCGCGGGCAGTCCCAGAGCGGCCAGGGCTTGGAGGATCTCGGCGTCGGTGAGCAGGCTCGCCTCGCCCACCTGCCGCTCGGACCCGACCCAGATCGCCAGGTCGCGCGCCTTGGCGATCAGGGGCGCCCGCCGGGTGGCCACGGCAAGCTCGGCATCGGGGCGGAGCCGGATCGTCGGCAGCTCGGCGAGCTCGTCCGCGAACGGTTCGAAGTCGCCCAGCCCCTCGGACTCCTCGTCGTCGTATTCCTCGTCGTCGTCCTGATCGACGACGAGGTCCTCCATCGCGTCGACGAAGTCGTCCTCCAGGTCGTCGAGCTCGGCGAGCAGATCCTTGAGCGAGGCGGAACCCCTGACCAGCCGGTCGGTCTCCGACAGGAAGGTGAGGTAGGCGCGGACCGACGGCACCATGCCGTCGGCGGCGGTGTCCGGGTCCTCCACGACCTGCGGCATGCGGTCGAGCAGCACGGTGCGCAGATCGTCCTGCCTCCAGCGGCCGACGTCGTCTGAGGCGATCAGCCGGTGCCACAGGGCCACCGGGCCGACCAGGGTGGAATCGCTGCCGGGTGCGTTCTCGCGCGCCCAGAGGATGAATTCTTGGAGCAGGGGACGCAGTTCAACGGCAGCGGCCTCGATGCGATCTGTCACCTCCCCAGCCTAGGGGGCCGCAAGGGTGCTCGCCTCCCCATATCGCATGGTTCAGTTGGCCCGTCGCATCGACTCGGTGATCCGCTCTGCGGCGGTGACCACGGGGGCGGCGTGCATCCTGCCCGGAGTCCTGGTCAGGCGCTCGATCGGTCCGGAGACCGAGACTGCGGCGACCACCTTGCCGCCCGTGCCCCGGATCGGAGCCGAGACGCTGGCCACGCCCTGCTCGCGCTCGCCGACGCTGTGCGCCCAGCCCCTGCGCCGGACGCTCGCCAGCGTCGCCGCGGTGAACTTGGCCCCGCGCAGGCCGCGGTGGAGCCGGTCCGGCTCCTCCCAGGCCAGCAGGATCTGCGCCGCCGATCCGGCGAGCATCGGCAGGGCCGAGCCGACCGGCACGGTGTCGCGCAGTCCGCTGGACCGCTCGGCGGCCGCCACGCACACCCGCTCGTCACCCTGCCGCCGGTAAAGTTGTGCGCTCTCCCCGGTCAGGTCCCGGAGCTGGGCCAGCACCGGCGAGGCGACGGCCAGCAGCCGATCCTCCCCGGCGGCCGTGGACAGCTCCGACAGTCGCGGGCCCAGTACGAACCGGCCCTGCGTGTCCCGGGAGACGATGCGGTGGTGTTCCAGCGCGACGGCGAGCCGATGGGCGGTGGGGCGTGCCAGGCCGGTGGCCTGGACGAGCTGTGCGAGGGACGCCGGACCGGCTTCGAGGGCATTGAGCACGAGCACGGCCTTGTCGAGTACGCCGACTCCGCTAGAGTTGTCCATACACCGATATTGCCGTCTCGACATATGAGAAAGCAAGTGAGGTGTGGAAGAGCCGATCGCAAGGAGGCGACATGGGCCGAACGCTGGCGGAGAAGGTCTGGGAGCAGCACGTCGTGCGACGTGCCGACGGAGAACCCGATCTCCTCTACATCGACCTTCACCTCATCCACGAGGTGACCAGCCCGCAGGCGTTCGACGGCCTGCGCCTGGCGGGGCGTCCCGTCCGGAGGCCGGATCTCACGATCGCCACCGAGGACCACAACGTCCCGACCGTACTCGGTCCCATCAAGGACCCCGTGTCCCGCACCCAGGTCGAGACCCTGCGCAAGAACTGCGCCGAGTTCGGCATCCGGTTGCACCCCATGGGTGACGCGGGCCAGGGCGTCGTGCACATCATCGGGCCGCAGTTCGGCCTCACCCAGCCGGGCATGACGATCGTCTGCGGCGATTCCCACACCTCCACCCACGGCGCCTTCGGAGGCATCGCCTTCGGTATCGGCACCTCCGAGGTGGAGCACGTGCTGGCCACCCAGACCCTGCCCGCCTACCGTCCGAAGACGATGGCCATCGAGGTCTCCGGCGACCTGCCGGCCGGGGTCACCGCGAAGGACCTGATCCTGGCGGTCATCGCCAGGATCGGCACCGGGGGCGGTCAGGGCTACATCGTCGAATACCGCGGCGAGGCCATCCGCAAGCTCTCCATGGAGGGCCGGATGACCGTCTGCAACATGTCCATCGAGGCGGGCGCCCGGGCGGGCATGATCGCTCCGGACGAGACCACGTTCGCCTACCTGAAGGGCCGCCCCCACGCGCCGTCCGGCGCCGACTGGGACGCCGCGGTCGAATACTGGAAGTCGCTGACGACCGACGAGGACGCCGTCTTCGACACGGTCGTGGAGATCGACGCCACGACGCTGACCCCGTTCGTCACCTGGGGCACGAACCCGGGCCAGGGCGCTCCCCTGGGGGCCGCGGTGCCCGCCCCGCAGGACACCGACGACCCGGCCGCCGCCGAGCGCGCGCTGGAGTACATGGGCCTGACCGCGGGCACCCCGCTCCGCGAGGTCGCGGTGGACACGGTCTTCGTCGGCTCCTGCACCAACGGGCGCCTGGAGGACCTGCGGGCGGTGGCCGACGTGCTGCGCGGCCGTCAGGTCGTCACCCGCACGCTCATCGTCCCCGGCTCGATGCTGGTCAAGCTCCAGGCCGAGCAGGAGGGGCTGCACGAGGTGTTCAAGGCTGCGGGCGCCGAATGGCGCGAGGCGGGCTGTTCCATGTGCCTGGGCATGAACCCCGACACCCTCGCCCCCGGCGAGCGCAGCGCCTCGACGTCCAACCGCAACTTCGAGGGGCGTCAGGGCAAGGGCGGCCGTACGCATCTGGTCTCCCCGCAGGTCGCCGCAGCGACCGCCGTCACCGGCAAACTGACCGCGCCCGCCGACCTGGCCTAGGAGAACCGATCATGGAAGCTTTCACCACCCACACCGGCCGGGCCGTGCCGCTGCGCCGCAGCAACGTGGACACCGACCAGATCATCCCGGCGGTCTGGCTCAAGCAGGTCAGCCGGACCGGATTCGAGAAGGGGCTGTTCTCGGCCTGGCGCGAGGACCCGGCCTTCGTCCTGAACGACCCCGTCCGCGAGGGCGCCTCGATCCTCGTCTCCGGACCCGACTTCGGCACCGGTTCCTCACGCGAGCACGCGGTCTGGGCGCTGCAGCAGTACGGCTTCCGCGTCGTGATCGCGGCCCGTTTCGGCGACATCTTCCGTAATAATTCCACCAAGATGGGACTGCTGCCCGTGGTGCTTCCGGCCGCCACGGTGGAGGCGATCCAGGCGGCCGTGGACGCGGATCCCGCGCTGGAAATCACCGTTGACCTGGGGGAGCGCCAGGTTCGCTGGGCGGGCGAGATCGCCGCGTTCGAGATCGACGACTACACCCGCTGGCGACTGCTGGAGGGATTGGACGACATCGGGCTGACCCTCCGCAATGCCGATGCCGTCGAAACATACGAGAATGGACGGCAGTCATGGCTGCCGACGACCGTCTGACGCGTTCGGAGAATGAGTTGGCGTGGCGACTGCGCGAGGCGCATCGCCGCGTCCGTTCACTGCGCGCGCCTCTTGCGCAGAGGGAACGTCTGACCAAGCGCCTGCTTTCGATCTGTGATGTCGCCAAGCGTGACCTCAGTCATGCAGCGGGGCGTCTTGATTTATTCCTTCTCGACCTTGATGCTCTGGTTTCAGATACGCCGAGTGCTGGAAACATTGCGGAAGGTGATTGAGTCGCACGGCTCCGTCCCCTAATTTCAAGCGGCAAGGGGTTTCTCGCTCTGTTGAGACCCCGTGCCGTGACAAATCGGGTGAGACGGGTTTTCTGCCTCATGACCCACTCCCAGACATCGGTAACAGGGGGAGCAACCTTTATGAACAAGAAAGAGCTCGTCGACGCGATCGCTGATCGGGTAGGCGACAAGAAGACAGCCACCGAGGCCGTGAACGCGGTGCTCGACGCCATCCAGAAGGCTGTCGCCAGCGGGGACAAGGTCTCCATCACCGGCTTCGGTGCTTTCGAGATGGTGCACAAGCCGGCTCGCACGGCACGGAACCCTTCGACGGGTGCCGAGATCAAGGTCGCCGAGAGCTGGGGCCCGAAGTTCCGGCCCGGTTCCGACTTCAAGGAGCTCGTCAACGTGGAGGGAAAGAAGGCCTCGAAGAAAAAGTAGGGCCTCACATGGGCGGCCCGGATTCCCATCGGGGAGTCCGGGCGTCCGGCTCTTCGCGGATGAGCGGGCGTCCGGCTTGGCATGGGTGAGCGGGCGAGGCCCGTCCCACCGGATGCCGGGGTCCGGCCCGTCAGGGGGTGCCGGTGGACCCGCCCCGCGGCCGCGGAAGACCTCGGGCCCGCTCTCCGGGTGCGGGAAGAGAGTCAGGCCTGTTCCGGGAGCGGGAAGGTCGAGAGCGTGATGTAGGTGAGCCGCTCGCCTGCCACGAGGATGTTCACCCGCTGACCTGAGCGAAGCAGCCGCAGCGGTCCGGCGTCGAACGCCGCCGCGTCGAACGGGATCTCGCTCCCGTCGTCCAAAAACACCGACCCCGACCGGGTCGCCGCGTCAAAGGTCCGCACCGTCGCCTGCACCCGACCAGCGTAGCCCCTGCGGAAAAGGTCCGCCCTGCGGAGGGCCGGCATGATCACCTCCGCGTACGGCGGAGCGGAGACGCCGGTGTGCGGTGCGACCGGGCCCTCGTGACGATCCGCAGAGCCAGGAGGGCCGAGTGGCCGTGTAGCTAGGTACACCCCCACTCGGGGGATACGCCCATTCCTCGTGCCGGGTGCGAACCCTAGCGTCGAGGACCATGACATCTCCTCCTCGCACGGGGCCCGGTACCGAGGGAATCGGCGTGCACTCAGGAATCTCGCGGCCCGCGGAGCAGAAGGCGGCCACCGCCGCGTCCGGCGAGGATGAGGTGGCGGCGTTCCGCCTGGTGGGTCTGCACAAGAAGTTCGGCGAGCACACGGCGGTGGACCACGCCGACCTCACGGTCGCTCCGGGGTCCTTCTACGGGCTGGTCGGGCCGAACGGTGCGGGGAAGACCACCATGCTGTCCATGGCGGTCGGGCTGCAGCGGCCGGACGAGGGCCGCGCCTCGGTCTACGGCGTCGACGTGTGGAAGGAGCCGTTGCGGGCCCGCAGGCTCATGGGGGTGCTGCCCGACGGGCTGGCGATGCCCGAGCGGCTCACCGGACGGGAACTGCTCACCTATCTGGGGCAGCTGCACGGTCTGGACGCCGCCGAGGCCGCGCAGCGCAGCGGCGAGCTGCTCGCCGTCATGGAGCTCGACGGCCCGGCGGAGCGCACCCTGGTCGTCGACTACTCCACGGGCATGCGCAAGAAGATCGGCCTGGCCACCGCGCTGCTGCACGGACCGAAGCTGCTGGTGCTCGACGAGCCCTTCGAGGCCGTCGACCCGGTCTCCGCGGCCACGATCAAGCAGATCCTCAAGCGGTTCGTCGCGGGCGGCGGTTCGGTGCTGATCTCCAGCCACGTCATGGCGCTGGTCGAGCAGCTGTGCGACACGGTCGGGGTGATGGCCAAGGGCCGGGTCGTGGCCGCGGGGCCGCTCGACGAGGTGCGCGGCGGCCGCTCGCTTGAGGAGACCTTCGTCGACCTGGTCGGCGTCGAGATCGGCGGCGGGGAGGGACTGTCGTGGTTGGTGTCCTGATCCGGATGAAGCTCGCCGTGCTGCGGAACACCGCGACCGCCGGCAAGACGGCGTGGGTCGTCGTGGGCGGGACCGTCGGTCTCTGCCTGGCGATCGCCACCGTCGTCCTGGCATTCTTCGACTTCGCGCATCCGCGGATGCTGATGGACCTGCTCGCGGTGACCTTCGCGCTGTGGGCCCTGGGCTGGATGGTCGGCCCGACATTCGCCGGTGAACCTCCGCTCAACGGTCAGCACTTCCACCGCCAGCCGATACCGCGCGGCACCCTGGCCCTGGGCCTGCTCGCCTCCGCCATGGTGGCCGTCACCACGGCGGTCACACTCCTCGCGTTCACCTCGCTGATCGTCTTCGCCGCCCGGCTGAACCTGAGGGCCGTGGTGGTCTCGGTCCCGGCGGTGATCCTGCTGCTCCTGCTGGTGGTGCTGCTGTCGCGGGTGGTCTCGCTGCTGTTCGGCGCGCTGGCCAGGTCCCGCTTCGGAGGCGTCGTCACCGCGACGGTGACCGCGGCGATGATCGCACTGGCCTCGTTCTCCTGGATCATCTTCATCGGGATCTACGTCCTGCTCGAGCAGGGGTTCCCGCCCCGGCTCTCCACGGTCCTGCGGTCGCTGCCCTTCAGCTGGGGCCTGCTCTCCGTGGAGGCCGCAGGCCGCGGCGACTGGTGGTGGACCGTCGGACCGCTGGTGGCGCTCGCCGTCCTCGTCGTGGTGCTGTTCCTGGTGTGGACGAGGCTGCTCGGACCGCAGCGGCTCGCTCGCGCGGTGGTGCGCGGGTCCTCGGCGGAGCGGGCGGCGCCGAGGGGCTGGGCCGCGCGCAGTGATCTGGGCGCGCTCTACCTCAAGGAGATGCGCACGTGGTGGCGCGATCCGCTGCGCACCCAGAACATCGCGATGCCCGCCGCGTACGCGGTCATCACCGCGCTGTTCCCGCTGATGCTCGACTTCACCGGGTTCTTCCCGTTCGTCGGCGCGGCCACCGCGCTGATGGGTGCCGCGACGTGCGCGAACCTCTACGGGCAGGACGGCACCGCGTTGTGGATGACGCTGATGCTGCCCGGCAAGGAGAAGGCCGACGTACGGGCCCGGCAGCTCGCCTGGCTGACGGTGTTCGGCCCCATGACACTCGTGATGACGGCCGCGGGTTCGGTCCTGCACGGGGACCTCTCCCTGGTGCCGTGGGCGCTGGCGGCCGATCTCGCCGCGCTCGGCGGCGGTGCCGGCCTGCTGGTCTGGATCTCCGTCGTGAGTCTCGTGCCGGGGCCGGACCCGCACAGGAGCAAGAACTCGCCGCTGGACCACGGAGACGTCACCGGCCAGTCGTTCCTGATGTTCTTCCCCACGCTGGCCGCCGTCCTCCCCGCGCTCGGCGTGGCCCTCGCGGGGCAGCTGCTCGACCGGCCCCTGCTCCTGTGGGCGAGCGTGCCGACCGGTCTACTGGTCGGCGTCGTCTGCTATGTGTGGTTCGGTGCCCTGGCCGCGCGGCGGCTGCGTGAGAAGGGCCCCGACCTGCTGCAGCTGATGCGGTCGGGCAGGCAACGAGCCGTCGTCGACGACCTGGGGACGGCGAAGGCGCCGTCGGTGTTCGAGACGATGGGGGCCAAGAACCAGTTCCTCATGTGGGGCGGCATGGCCATCGGCATCCTCGGGCTGTTCCCGCAGGGCCTGGTGCCGCTCGGCATCAAGCTCAGCGGCTCGACGGACCGGCTGTGGTTTCTCGCGCTGTACATGCCGAATCCGTGGCAGTGGCCGGTGATCGCGGGCATGATCCTGATCGGTCTGGCGGGCTTCGGCGGCATGCTGGCGGTGTACCTCGCCGAGAGCCGGAAGGCGAAGGAGAAGGCGAGGACGGAGCTGAAGGTCCGTACGGAGGCGGCGCGGGCCGAGGAGCCGAAGGAGGGCTCGGTCTCAGCCCTGCCCCTCGCCTGATTCCGGTGCGTCGGAAGACTTCGAGGCCCCGGTCTCCGCGGCGAAGGACGCCAGCCCGCGGATGATGATCTCCATGCCCAGGGTGAACCGGTCGTCGTTGGACTTGTCGAGCAGGAAGTCCGAGAGCGCGACCAGGTTGGGGAAGCGGTCGGCCGGCAGGTCCTTGAAATACTGCTCCAGGCTGGACTGGAGCTCCTTCCAGGTGACCTCCTCGGACTCGCGGCGGCGGTCGTCCCACATGCTCTCCTCGTAGGCGAAGCCGTCGATGAAAGTGGAGATCACGTCTCCCGCGGCGCCCGCCACCCGGTCGGGGAGCCCCGCCGCCCGGAAGATGCCGAGGAGCCGGTCCAGCTGCGGCAGCACCTCGGGATCGAACGGCACGGAGCCCATGGAGATCCTGGCCAGGTCGCGGTGCTCCCGCAGCCGGGCCCGGCTGCCCTTGGCGAACTCCATGATCTGCTCGGGCCAGTGCGCGGGGTCGGGATCGGGCAGGGTCCATCCGCGGAACGTCCGGATGTACATCAGATCGAACAGCTCGTCCTTGCTGCGCACGTGGGCGTAGAGAGCCGAGACCGCCACGCCGAGCTCGGCGGCGACCTGGCGCATGCTCAGCTTCTCGTATCCCTCGCGGTCGAGCACCACGTAGGCGGCGTCGACGATCCGGTCACGGGTGAGCGGGATCCGCGCGGGGGGAGTCCTCCGGCGTGTCCGCTCCCAGGGCAGCGCGGGCAGCTCGTCACTCATGTCGCCAGTGTAACTTCGGCTGAACACCGATCGTCGAAGAGAACGCTGCTCATTTTCGCGACATATCTTGTCTGTGGGCTCGTTGCGACATATCTTGAGAACGCTGAACGTATCGAAGAACACTGTTCATCAAAGTATCAGCGTTCATGTATGGTGAACGGCGTTCTCCCATGCCGGGCGTCTCCCGGCGAACGCCCCGCGTGGCATCTCGGAACACGTGCCCTTCCCACTGGCACGACGACATTCGACAGACAGACAAGGAGTCCCCCCATGGCCGCAGACGTGACGGTTCCGGCTCGACCGGTGGCGGAACCGCCCGCCTACCGATGGCGCTGGGCCGCCCTGGCCGTGATCCTGGCCGCCGAGGTGATGGACCTGCTCGACGCGATGGTCACCAACATCGCCTCGCCCACCATCCAGGCCGAACTCGGCGGCACCGCCGCCACGATCCAGTGGCTCGGCGCCGCCTACACGCTCTCGATGGCCGTGGGCCTGATCACCGGCGGACGGCTGGGGGACATCTTCGGCCGCAGGCGGATGTTCCTCATCGGTGCGGCCGGATTCACCGTGGGCTCACTGCTCTGCGCGATCGCCCAGTCACCCGAACTGCTCGTCGGCGCCCGCGTTGTGCAGGGTCTGTTCGGCGCGGTGATGCTGCCGCAGGGACTGGGCATGATCAAGGAGATGTTCCCCCCGAAGGAGATGGGCGCGGCGTTCGGCATGTTCGGCCCCGTCATGGGCCTGTCCTCGGTGGGCGGCCCGATCCTGGCCGGATGGCTGATCGACGCCGACTTCTTCGGCACCGGCTGGCGAATGATCTTCCTGATCAACCTGCCGCTCGGCCTGGCCGCCGTCATCGCCGGACTGCGCTTCCTGCCCGAGTCGCGCTCGCCGCACCCGCTCAGGCTCGACGTCCCCGGGGTGATCCTGGCCTCCATGGCCGGGCTGCTCCTGGTCTTCCCGCTCGTGCAGGGCAGAGAGGACGGCTGGCCGGTCTGGTCCTTCGTCATGATGGGAGCCTCGGCCGTGGTCTTCGCGGGCTTCGGATGGTTCGAATCCCGCAAGAGCCGCACGGGCGGTGACCCGCTGGTCGTGCCGAGCCTGTTCCGCAAGCGGGCCTTCACCGGCGGCCTGCTGACCGGTCTGGTCTTCTTCTCCGCGATGTCCGGCTTCATGTTGGTGTTCAACCTCTACACTCAGATCGGCCTCGGCTACTCCACGCTCAAGGCCGGTCTCGTGATGATCCCCTGGTCGCTGGGCATGGTCGCCGGCTTCGGCCTGGCTCAGACGGTGGCGAGATTCGGCCGCAAGGTCCTGCAGGGCGGTGTTCTCGTCATGACACTCGGCACGCTCGGCGTCCTGCTGACGATCACCATGGCGGGGGCGACGGTGACCGCCTGGCAGTTCGTCCCGGCCCTCGCGGTCGCCGGCATCGGCATGGGCCTGCTGATGGCGCCGTTCTTCGACATCGTGCTGGCCGGCGTCGAGCAGCACGAGACCGGTTCGGCCTCTGGCACGCTGACCGCCGTCCAGCAACTCGGCGGAGCCTTCGGCGTCGCCCTGCTCGGCACGGTCTTCTTCGATCTGGTGGCCGGCGGGCCGAACCCCGACCTCGCCGGTGCGATGCGGGTCGTGCTGTGGGTGGTGGCCGGAATGCTGCTGCTGACCTTCGTCACCGCCTTCCTGCTGCCGCGGAAGGCGCGTGAAGAGGCGATCGAGGGGCACTGATCGGCGGTGCCGCGGACGGGCCGGCCACCGAGCGCCGAGGTCACGGAGCGGGGGGTCCTCCGGCGGGGGACCCTCCTCTGATCGTTGCGACCATCTTCAGCGTGCGCGGTCCCAGGCCGAGGGCCAGGGCCGCCCGCAGGTCATCGGGGGTGTCGACGTCCCGGCGGACCGAGTCGATCCCGTCCAGGAAGATCTCCTTGGCGCCCCGCCGCAGGTGGCGGTCGCGTGACGGGCCACCGAACCCGGGGGTGAACGGGATGCCGGGCCGTACGCCGTAGAAGGTCGTGCCGACGTCGGTCGCGTCGGGCAGGAACGCCTGGTCGAACTCCGCGGCGGCGGTGAGCACGAGCGCCAGCTCCGCCGGGCGGAGAGCGGGCAGATCGGCCTGGAGGGCGCCGACGGGGGCGCCGGGCGCCAGTCGTACCGCCTCCTGGGCGCCGTGCCGCAGCGCCGCGTTCAGCCCCGCCGCCGGATCGCCGACGACATGGGCGCCCACGCCGTCGAGCGGCTCGGCCGCCACCGGATCACCCGTCACCACCACGACCCGCGTGACGAGCGCACAGCTCAGCGCGGCTTCGACCGTGTCACAGGCGATCGCCACGGCCAGCTCCGCCCGGTGCGGGCCGGCCGCCTCCGAGAGCCGTGTCTTGGCGGCGACCAGTGTCTTGACCGGGACGACGAGGGTCCAGCCAGAGCTCTCCGATGCAGGCATAGCCTTAGCATCTCGCCTCGACATCCCACAGAGCCAACCGGGACACTTGTGGCGCATCCCGCTCAATTGGAGGAGCCCATGAGACGTCCTGGATGGCCTTCCCGATTCTGGGTCACCGTGGCCGTCACGATCGTCAAGCCGATCGCGTGGTTGCTGGTCAAGAAGGACTGGCGCCGGGCCGACCGCCTGCCCGGGTCCGGCGGGATCATCCTGGCGACCAACCACCTCTCGTGGCTGGACCCCATCCTGCTGTCGCACTACCTCTACGCCAACGGGCGCTGGCCGACGATCCTGGCCAAGTCGGGACTCTTCTCGGTGCCGGTGATCGGGCACATGGTGAAGTCGCTGATGGCCATCCCGGTCTACCGGGGAAGCGCCGACGCCGCCCGCTCGCTCAAGGAGTCGGAGGAGCGGATCGCCGACGGGGCGTGCGTGCTGTTCTACCCCGAGGGCACCTGCACCCGCGATCCCCGGTTCTGGCCGATGGAGGGCAGGACGGGTGCGGCGCGGCTGGCCCTGGCCACCGGCGCGCCGGTGATCCCGGTGGCCCACTGGGGAGCCCAGGAGATCCTCCCCTACGGCAGCAAGAAGCCCCGGCTCCTCCCGCGTACGACCTTCCGCGTGCTGACGGGGCCGCCGGTCGACCTGTCGAAATACACGGGGCAGGAGCTCAGCGCCGACGTCCTGCGTGATGCGACCGCCGACATCATGGCGGCCATCACGTCCCTGCTCGCCGAGCTGCGCGAGGAGGAGGCGCCCGATGCGCCGTTCGGGAAACCTGCTGACCGCTGAATTCGGCATACGGTGATGAGATGACTAAGGCGGCTGTATTCGGCACGGGATCGTGGGGCACCACCTTCGCGATGATCATGGCGAGGGCGGGCACCCGGACGACCCTGTGGGGGCGGCGCCCGGAGGTCGTGGAGGCGATCGACCGGCGCCACGAGAACCCCGACTACCTGCCTGGTGCGACGCTGCCCGAGACGTTGCGCGCCACGACCGACCCCGCCGAGGCGCTCGACGGCGCCGACTTCGTGGTGCTCGCGGTCCCCTCCCAGACCCTGCGGTCGAACCTGATCGCCTGGAAGGCGGCCCTGCCGCCCGACGCGGTGCTGGTCAGCCTGATGAAGGGGGTCGAGCTGGGCACCACCAAGCGGATGAGCGAGGTGATCTGCGAGGTCGCCGAGGTGCCGCAGGAGCAGGTCGCCGTGGTGTCGGGTCCCAACCTGGTCGGCGAGATCATCCGGGGACAGCCCGCCGCGACCGTGGTCGCCTGCACCGACGAGCGGGTCATGGAGCGCCTCCAGGAGGCCTGCCACCTGCCGCCGTGGTTCCGCCCCTACACCAACCCCGACGTGGTGGGTGTGGAGCTCGGCGGAGCGGTCAAGAACGTGATCGCCCTGGCGGTCGGTGTCTCGGCCGGCATGGGGCTCGGCGACAACGTCGGGGCGATGCTGATGACGCGCGGGCTGGCCGAGACCTCCCGGCTGGGCGAGGTGCTCGGCGCGGATCCGCACACCTTCGCCGGGCTCGCCGGGATGGGCGACCTCATAGCGACCTGCACCTCCCCGCTGTCCCGGAACCGTACGTTCGGTAAGAATCTCGGCCAGGGCATGACCCTGTCCGAGGTCGTCGCCGCGACGAAACAGACCGCGGAGGGCGTCAAGTCCTGCGAGTCGGTGCTGGAGCTGGCCAGAAAGCACGATGTGGAGATGCCGATCACCGAGGTCGTGGTGGCCGTCGTCCATGACGGGATGCCGCCCAGCGAGGCCGGGACGCTGCTGATGTCCCGGGCTCCCAGGCCGGAACGGTACGGCGGGTGAGCCGGCACCCGCGCCGGGGCGGGATGGCACCTCCCCGCCGGTGTGGGGGCGGGATGCGACCGGCGTCCCGGGTTCCCTTCCCAAAACGGTCGGATAGGCGCGTCTGACAGGAGGCTTGACCCCCCAGAGGGGGTAGATTCGGTCATCATGAGCGAGCAGCACGGAACCCGCCCGAGGGTCGCAATCGTCTTCGGTGGCCGTAACTCCGAGCACGCGGTCTCCATCCTTGGAGCCGGAAGCGTGCTGGAGGCCATCGACCGATCCAAGTACGAAGTGATCCCCATCGGGATCGCCCAGGACGGGCGGTGGGTGCTCGCCTCCGGCGACCAGCGCTATGCGATCGAGGACGACGTGCTGCCGTCCGTCGAGACCGACGGCGCCGGTCTGGCGCTGCCGTCCGGTGGCGGCTCGCTGGTGGCCTACGACTCCGGCAGCATCCCGGTCGAGCTCGGCCAGGTGGACGTCGTCTTCCCCGTGATGCACGGGCCGTTCGCCGAGGACGGAACGATCCAGGGTCTGCTGGAGATGGCAGGGGTCCGTTACGTCGGCTCCGGGGTGCTGGCCAGCGCGGTCGGCATGGACAAGGCCTACATGAAGATCGTGCTCGCCGCCGCCGGCCTGCCCGTCGGCCCGTATGTCGTGATCCGGGACCGTGACTGGCGGATCGACCGCGACCGGATCCTCAAGGAGGTCCAGGAGCTCGGCTGGCCGGTCTTCGTCAAGCCGGCTCGCGCCGGGTCGAGCCAGGGCATCTCCAAGGCACACGACCTGGCGGAGCTGGAGCGGGCCGTCGAGGCCGCCCGCGAGCACGACCCCAAGGTGCTGGTCGAGGCCGCGATCGTGGGCCGCGAGATCGAGTGCGCGGTCCTGGAGTCGCTGGGCGACGAGGCCGCACGGGCCAGCCTGCCCGGTGAGGTGCTGGTCCACGGCGGGCATGAGTTCTTCAACTTCGAGGCCAAATACATCGGCGACGACATGTCCCTGTCCGTGCCCGCCGACATCCCCGCCGATGTGGCCGAGAACCTGCGGGCCATGGCCGTGCGTGCGTTCGAGGCACTGGGCTGCGAGGGCCTGTCCCGGGTCGACTTCTTCTACACCCCCGACGGCCGTCTGATCCTCAACGAGATCAACACGATGCCGGGCTTCACCGCGATGTCGGTCGCGCCGCAGCTGTGGGCGGCCACCGGCCTGCCCTACGCCGGTCTGGTCGACCGGCTGATCCAGCTGGCGCTGCAGCGCTCGCCCGGCCTACGGTAGCGCCGCCTTGATGGGGGCCGCGAGGTCGACGAGGATGTTCTCCGGGGTGTGCCGCCGGGAGATCGTCACCTCCACGTAGGCCTCCCGGCCGATGGCGGTGAACAGCAGCGGTCTCGCGGGGTCGGAGAACCACGCCACCCCGTTGATCTCGGGCACCTGCTGCGTGGCCGTCATCGTCGCCGGTCGCGGCACCCCGCAGCGCAGCGCGATCTCCCCTTCTCCCCACACCGCGACGTACGGCGACGCGGGAGTGCTCTCCACCCGGGAGGCGCCGTCGAGTTTCTGCGGGAGCCGCTCGCCGAGTGCGTCGCACCCGGCGGCGGCCGCTCCCTCCGGGGTGGGGGGATCCACCCGGACCGTGCCACCGCATCCCGCCAGGATCAGCAGGGCGCAGGCGCAGGCCGTCCATCGAGTGAACCGGAGTGACATCGTAGGATCCCGAAAGGTCAAATATGGACGATGGGACACGTAAGGGTACGCGTAATCCCCTCGACCGCCTGAATCTGAGCCACCACAAGTTTGCCTAGCTCATCCACGTTCCGTGCCTCGGCGCGGACGATCACATCGTAGGGGCCGGTGACGTCCTCGGCCTGCGTGACACCGGAGATCCCGGAGATCTCGCCGGCCACGTTCGCCGCCTTGCCGACCTCGGTCTGGATAAGGATGTAGGCCTGCACCATAACGTCCTCCCGGGCGATTGGATCAGTGCCGAAGGGCCACCGTACCCTGTGACGAACGGGAGGTGCGTCATCGCAGTCGGAGATCTCGGCGAATTCGGAGTTATTGCACGTATCACTGGACGATTGCCTCAGGGCGGGGCCGTATTACTCGGGCCTGGAGACGACGCCGCACTGGTCAGCGCTCCTGACGGACGGGTCGTCGTGACAACGGACCTACTGATCGAGGGTAGGCACTTTCGTCGCGATTGGTCCAGTGGCTACGAAATAGGTCGAAAAGCCGCAGCGCAGAATCTGGCCGACGTCGTGGCGATGGGCGCCGATCCCACCGGCATCGTGGTCGGCCTCGGTCTGCCCCCCGAGGCGGCCACGGACTGGCTGGACGATCTCACCGACGGCTTCCGCGACGAGTGCGACCTCGTCGGCGCCAGCGTGGTGGGCGGCGACGTCACCCGGTGCGATCTGGTGGTGGTCGCCGTCACCGCGCTGGGAGACCTGGGCGGGCGGGCGCCGGTCACCCGCGCGGGGGCGCGTCCGGGCGACGTGGTGGCGGTGACCGGCCGGCTCGGGCACGCAGCCGCCGGGCTCGCGCTGCTCCACGGCGGCCGGACGGAGCCGGTGGAGCTGATCGACGCCCACCGTCGTCCGCAACCGCCCTACGCCCGCGGTCCCCAGGCGGCGGCGCTCGGCGCGACCTCCATGCTCGACGTCAGTGACGGCCTGCTGCAGGACCTGGGACACGTGGCGCGGGCGAGCGGGGTCGGCATCATGCTCGCCCCGGAGGCGTTCGCCGTACCTCCCCTCATGGAGGAGGCGGCCCGGCTGCTCGGGGCCGACCCGTTGGAGTGGGTGCTCTCCGGCGGGGACGACCACGCCCTCGCCGCGACCTTCCCGGAGGGAGTACGGCTCCCGCCCGAGTGGACGGTGGTCGGCCAGGTGGTCGAGGGCGACGGTGTGCAGGTCAGAGGCCGTTCGCCGGAGCGCGGCGGCTGGGACCACTTCAGAAAGTGACGTTTGCCACCCATGTGGCATCAGTGAAATTTGCGACAAACGGTTACTGAACTGGTATGAAGATGGGCGGCCGATATTCCCTAGAGAAAGGGGCACCATGGGCCGTCACGGTGGACATGGCGAAGACGCCCCCCGTAACCGGGGTAAACGTGGACCCGAACCCGACCGTTCCGACAGGTCGGTCGGACGTCGGCTCCGGCCCGAGGAGTCGGCGGTCACCGAGACCCAGACCGGTTTCCTGGGGTCGGGATGGTCGGCCACGACCGAGCTGTCCGAGCCGGTCTGGCCCGAGGAGAAGCGCCGGCCCGGCGGACGGGTCAGGACGGTGGTGCTGGCCGTCGCGGCGATGGCCGTGGTGCTCGGCGGGACCGTGGCCGGCGTCCAGATGATGGGTGCGGCCGAGCCGAGCGCCGACTGCCCGACCGGCAGCTGCCTGGCGGAGACGCCGGGACGGACGGAGCCCTCCTCCACCGAGCAGGCCGATCCGGCCGAGCAGCCCGTGCCGACCGACGAGCCCGAGAAGACGGCGAAGAAGGAGAAGACCAGCCCCACTCCCAGCCCCTCGGTCACCCGCTGGCGGCCCGGCCGTACCGCCACCGCGAAGCCCACCCCGACGCCGGAGGCCACGCATACCGCCCGGCGCAGCGAGCCGGCCCGGCGCACCGAGAGCCCGGAGTCCGAGCCGAGTTCGACCGACAAGTCGCTCGTCACCGGCACCCGCACGCAGGAACCGGCCCCGACCGCCACCCAGTCTCCGGCCACCCCGCCCGCCCAGACGGCCGTCCCCGAGACCTCGCCCGCCCCGGCCGCCGCAGCGGCGGCGCTCAGGGTCGGGTTCGGCGTCGTGAAGGAGAAGAAGGAGATCTACACCGCCAGGCTCGTGGTCACGGCCGACGAGACGCTCGCCGGCCTGACGTTGAGCCTGCCGGTCGGCGGGGAGGTCGCCTCGGTGAGCGGGGCCGGCTGGACGCAGGACGGCACCACCCTGGTGCTGGAGCCGACCGCCGACCTGGAGGCGGGGGAGGACCTGGTCCTCACCTTCACCGCGTACGGCCGGGCCGAGCAGCCCCAGACCTGCCAGAGCGCCCAGGCGGAGTGCGCGGTCGTCTGACGTGGAGCTGGTTGGATGGGGACATGACCGTTTCAACCCCTCCTCGCGTGCTGACCGTCGCCGGTTCCGACTCCGGTGGGGGTGCGGGCATCCAGGCTGACCTGAAAACCATGCTGGCCCTGGGCGTGCACGGCATGAGCGTGATCACCGCGGTGACCGCGCAGAACTCGCTGGGCGTCCAGGGATACTGGGAACTGTCCCCGGAGGCGGTGCGCGCCCAGCTCGACTCCGTGCTCGGCGACATCGGCGCGCAGGCGATCAAGACCGGGATGCTGGCCTCGCCCGTGCTGGTGGAGACGGTCGCCGAGGTGCTGGCCCGAGTGGACGCGCCGGTCGTGGTGGACCCGGTGGGGGTCTCCAAGCACGGTGACGCGCTGCTCGCCCCCGAGGCGGTGGACACGGTGAAGTCGCGCCTGCTGCGGACGGCCACCGTGGTCACCCCCAACCTCTGGGAGGTGTCCCAGCTGACCGGGGTGAAGGTCGAGGACGAGAGGGACCTGCGCCGGGCCGCCGACGCGATCCTGGAGCTCGGCCCCGCCTGGGCGCTGATCAAGGGCGGCCATCTGCCCGGAGCCCCGGTGGACCTGCTGACCGACGGCAGCCGGGAGTTCCGCTTCACCGCCGAGCGCCACGACAACCGCCACACCCACGGCACCGGCTGCACCCTCGCCTCGGCGATCGCCTCCTACCTGGCGCTCGGCGAGGACGTCCCGGCCGCGGTGGAGAAGGCCAAGGCGTATGTCACGGGCGCGATCGCCCACGGGTTCCCGCTGGGCGGGGGGATCGGGCCGGTGGACCACGCCTGGCGACTGCGCGGGTGATCGTCGCCCGGGACACGTGGAACAGGCCGTGCCGGTGATCCTCGCCCACGGGTGAAGACGGGCGGTCCGCGGACGAGGCGACGGTCGGTGGGAAGGCGGTCCGTAGCGAAGGTGCCGGTCCACGGGAAGGCGGTCCGAGGGCGGGGCGCCGGTCCGTGGGAAGTGGTCCGTAGCGAAGGTGCCGGTCCACGGGAAGGCGGTTCGTGGGAAAAGCGACAGCCCGCCGCTCCCCTGCGGGAGCGGCGGGCTGCGCGAAGGTCTGACTAGCGGGTGACCTTGCCGGCCTTGATGCAGGAGGTGCACACGTTCAGCCGCTTCGGCGCGCCGTTCACCACTGCACGCACGGTCTGGATGTTGGGGTTCCAGCGGCGGCGGGTGCGGCGGTGCGAGTGGGAGACGTTGTTGCCGAAGGTCGGCTTCTTAGCGCAAACGTCGCAGACGGAAGCCACGGTTCGCTCCTTAGATCAGTCGAGAGGCTCGATCCGCCGTATGAGCGGCGGTCATCGGGCACGCCGGGACAACCGGCTGGCCATACGAGGGTATCCGATGTCCGGCCATGCATGCCAACACGGGGCCGCCATGACTGGCCGAACGGGGATAATCTCCGGAGCAACCGTAGCGCATCCCCGAAGGGCGGAGGGCAGGCATGCTGCAGGTTCTCGACCCGTCCGCGATCCGCCGGTGGTCGCGGCTGGCCGCGGAGTCCCTGGGGAGGGCGCGTGAGGAGATCGACGCGCTCAACGTCTTCCCCGTGCCCGACGGCGACACGGGCACCAACCTGCACCTGACCATGCTCTCCGCGGCCGAGGCGCTCGACGGACTGCCCGGCGACGCCGACGCCGCGACCACCTGGCAGACCCTGGCGCAGGGGGCGCTGCTCGGTGCCCGCGGCAACTCCGGCGTCATCGTCAGCCAGGCGCTGCGCGGCCTCGCCGAGGTGCTCAGGGTGACCGAGGGACGCGGCGCCGACCTCGGACGCGGGCTGGTCAGAGCGGCCGAGCTGGCCCGCGACGCGGTGGCCAGGCCGGTCGAGGGCACGGTGCTCAGTGTGCTCACCGCGGTCGCCGGGGCCGTGCGCGACCTGCCGGGAGATCTCGCCTCGATCGCCGGGCGGGCCGCGGAGGAGGCGCGCTCCGCGCTCCGCCGTACCCCCGGCCAGCTCGACGTGCTCGCCCGCAGCGGCGTCGTCGACGCGGGCGGAGCGGGACTGGCGCTCATCCTGGAGAGCCTCGCCGCGGTGGTCACCGACTCCTACGGCGGGCGGGCGGACATCCCGGCACCGGCCCGCCGGATCACCGCCCCCGAGCCGGAGGAGGGCCCCGGCTACGAGGTCATGCATCTGCTGGACGCCGACGAGGCCGCGGTCGGCGTGCTGCGCCGGGAGCTGGACGCGCTCGGCGACTCCCTGGTGATCGTGGGCGGTGACGGCCTGTGGAACGTGCACGTCCACACCGACGACGCGGGCGCGGCGATCGAGGCCGCCATCCGGGCGGGACGTCCCCACCGGATCAGGGTGACCTACCTGGCCGACTCCGGCCGGACCCATCCGGCGGCCCGGGGCAGGGGCGTGGTCGCCGTGGCCGCCGGCCCCGCGCTGGCCACCGTGTTCGAGCAGGCGGGCGCCGTGGTGGTCCGCAGGGAGCCCGGCGCCGGCCCGCCCCTCGCGGCGGTGCTCGCCGCGATCCGCGAGGCGGGTTCGGAGGTCGTGGTGCTGCCCAACGACGGCGGAGCCCGCGAGGTCGCGGCCGCCGCCGCCGAGATCGCCCGGGAGGAGGGCCTGACGGTCAGCGTGCTGCCCACCAGGGCCTCCGTGCAGGGCCTGGCGGCGCTGGCCGTCCACGACCCGCTACGGCGCTTCGACGACGACGTGGTGGCCATGACGGACGCCGCGGCGCACACCCGCCACGGGCATGTCTGGGTGGCCGACCGCGAGGTCATGACGAGCGCGGGCCTGACCGGGCCGGGAGACGTGCTGGGCGTGATCGACGGCGACGCCGCGGTGATCGGCACGGACCTGGTGGGCACCGCCCTGGACACCGTCCGCCGCATGGTGTCGCCGAGCAGCGAGCTGGTGACCATGCTCGAAGGCGTCAACGCGCCGGAGGGGCTGGCCGCGGCCGTACGGGACCACCTGGCCGCGACCCGGCCCGATGTCGAGGTCGTCCTTTACGTGGGCGGCCAGGGCGGCTATCCGCTGCTCATCGGCGTCGAGTGAACCGAGCGCGGCAGGACGGCGGCGGGCGGCCGGGGAGGCTTCCCCGTGGCCAGAGGCGAGCGGGTTCTCCGTACGGCGGGCGGCGGGCGATGAGCGGTTCTCCGTACGGTCAGCCGGTGTCCGGTGAGCGGGTTCTCCGTACGGCCGGCCGGTGTCCGGTGGCGGGCGGATGCGGGCGCCGCGTGAATTCTGTCGTCCGGACGCGGTAGAAACTTGGGGTGACGAGCTTCGACGAGCCGCTGGCCAAGGCACTGGACCCCAAGACGGCCAAGCTGCTGGACAGCGTCCTCGGTCTGCGCACCGTCGGTGACCTGCTGCGGCACTACCCCCGGCGCTACGCCGAGCGGGGTGAGCTGACCGACCTCGACGACCTGCAGGTCGACGAGCACGTCACCGTGGTGGGCGAGGTCACCAGGGCGATGCGCAAGCCGATGCGCAACAAGGGCGGCACCTGGCTGGAGGTCGAGGTCGTCGACGGCCGGCGCAGCAAGATCTATCTGTCCTTCTTCGGCAGGACGTCCCACCTCGCGGAATCGCGGTTGCGGCCGGGTGCCAGGGGGATGTTCGCGGGCCGGGTCGGCGCGTTCGGCCAGGGCGAGAAGCGCCGGTGGCAGCTCTCCCATCCCGAGTTCGAGATGTTCGACGAGACCGAAGCCGGAGCCGAGGAGTTCGCCGCCGCGCTGGTGCCGATCTACCCCGCGGGCAAGGATGTCACGCCCTGGGCGATCCGCCGCGCCCTGGGGGTCGTCCTCGACACCATGGGTGCCCTCGACGATCCGCTCCCCGCCGGCCTGCGGGCCCGGCACGGGCTTCCCGGCCTGGCCGAGGCCCTCCTCGCCATCCACCGGCCACGTGATCACGGCGACGTGACGCGGGCGCGCAAGCGGCTCAAGTTCGACGAGGCGTTCCTGCTCCAGGCCGTGCTGCTGCAGCGGCGGATGGCCGCCGCCTCCTGGCCCGCCACCCCCCGGCCCCCGCGCGGCGACGGGCTGCTGGCCGACTTCGACGGGCGCCTGCCGTTCCAGCTGACCGAGGGGCAGCAGAGCGTGGGGGAGGAGGTCGCGGCCGATCTGGCCCTCGCCCATCCCATGCACCGGCTGCTTCAGGGCGAGGTCGGCGCGGGCAAGACCGTCGTCGCGCTGCGGGCCATGCTCCAGGTGGTCGACGCCGGAGGGCAGGCCGTGCTGCTGGCGCCCACCGAGGTGCTCGCCCAGCAGCACCACCGGTCGATCTCGGGGATGCTCGGTGACCTGGCCGCCGGAGGCATGTTCGGCGGGACCGCGGTCGCCCTGCTGACCGGGTCGCTCGGTGCGGCGGCCCGCCGTTCGGCCATGCTCGACGCGGCCTCGGGGACGGCCGGGATCGTGGTCGGCACCCACGCGGTGCTCCAGGAGCGCGTCCAGTTCGCCGATCTCGGCCTGGTCGTGGTGGACGAGCAGCACCGGTTCGGCGTCGAGCAGCGGGACGCGCTCCGGGAGAAGGCCGGGGGCGGCCGTCCCCACGTGCTGGTCATGACCGCCACCCCGATCCCGCGCACGGTCGCCATGACGGTCTTCGGCGACCTCACGGTCTCCACGCTCTCCCAGCTGCCCTCGGGCCGCGCGCCGATCACCACCCACGTGGTGCCCGCCGCGGAGAAACCGCACTTCCTGGACCGCACCTGGACGCGGCTGCGTGAGGAGATCGAGCTCGGACGGCAGGCCTACATCGTCTGCCCCCGCATCGGCGACCTGGAGGGCGACGAGGGCGACCTGTCGAAGGACGACGACGAGCGGCGCCCGCCGCTGGCGGTGCTGGACGTGGCCGAGATGCTGTCGGAGGGGCCGCTGCGCGGACTCCGTACGGCGGTGCTCCACGGCAAGCTGCCGCCGGAGGAGAAGGACGCGGTCATGCGGGCCTTCACCCGGGGTGAGATCGACGTCCTGGTGGCCACCACGGTCATCGAGGTCGGCGTGGACGTGCCCAACTCCTCGGTCATGGTCATCATGGACGCCGACCGGTTCGGTGTCTCCCAGCTCCACCAGCTCCGGGGCCGGGTCGGCCGGGGCGGCCTGCCGGGGCTGTGCCTGCTGGTGACCGACTCCCCGGGCGGCACCCCGGCCCGCCAGCGGCTCGACGCCGTGGCGGCGACGCTGGACGGCTTCGAGCTGTCCCGGGTCGACCTGGAGCAGCGCCGTGAGGGCGATGTGCTGGGGGTGGCCCAGTCGGGCCGCAGATCGTCGCTGAAGATGCTCCAGCTCCTCCGTGACGAGGACGTCATCCACGCGGCCCGCCTGGACGCCGAGGCCATGCTGGAGGCGGATCCCGGGCTGGCGGATCATCCCGTCCTCCGGACGGAGATCGACAGGCTCCTCGCCGACGAGCGCGCGGAATACCTCGAGAAGACCTGAGGGCGCGACACCCCGGGGAAGACGGGTGTCGAAAGAACGCGCGTGGGCGAATGCCCAGCTGCGGGGACGGCCTCCCCCCGAATGCCGTCCCCGCCTGGGCCCACTCTCGGGTCAGGTGCCGAGAGCACCGGCGTGCGGAAGGGCTCACGATCACGCCGGTCGGCCTCCCCCTGGGTCACTTGAAGGCCGCAGCACTCATCATGCAAGGCGTCGGGAGTGGGTGGAACGACCCTTGCGCTTTCGTCGCCACTCCTTGCCCACTCTTGACCTAGATCACCTACCCAGACCCTTTTGACCTGCGGTTATGTAATCCGCCGCGACACGCCGTGCTGCCGCGCACCGAGGGGTGGGGTCCTGTGCCGGTTGTTCCGGCCGGTGCGGAGCCGCCTCGATCGGCACGAAGGCGGACGTCCTGATCGGTGCTGGGACAATGGACGGGTGAGTCGAGTCATCGCGGGAAGCGCAGGAGGACGACGGCTGGCCGTGCCGCCGGGGCGGGGGACCCGTCCCACGAGTGACCGGGCCAGGGAGGGGATCTTCTCCACGGTGGGATCGCTGTTCGGGGCGCTGGACGGGGCGAGGGTTCTCGATCTCTACGCCGGCTCCGGCGCGGTCGGGCTGGAGGCGCTCTCGCGGGGCGCTGTCCACGCGCTGCTCGTGGAGTCCGACGCCAGAGCGGCCAGGACGATCAAAGCCAACATCGACTCCCTCGGGCTGCCCGGAGCCGTGCTCGCCGCCGACCGGGTCGAGCGGGTGCTGGGGCGGGACGCGGCGGAGCCGTACGACCTGGTGTTCGCCGACCCGCCGTACGCGGTGACCGGCGAGGCGGTGGACGCGATGCTCGGGCAGCTCCGGGACCACGGCTGGCTGGCCCCGGACGCGCTGGTCGCGGTGGAACGGGAGAGCCGGGGTAATGACCTGATATGGCCCGCCGGATATGAAGAGGAGAGGGTCCGTCGTTACGGCGAAGCGTCCGTTTGGTACGGTCGCGCCGCCGGGAATCCATAGACCAGGGGGTTCGCCTTGCGTCGCGTTGTCTGTCCGGGATCGTTCGATCCCGTTACCAACGGCCATCTGGACATCATCGGCCGGGCCTCCCGGCAGTATGACGAGGTCGTCGTGGCCGTCCTGATCAACATCGAGAAGAAAAGCCTGTTCACGGTCGAGGAGCGCATCGAGATGCTCCAGACCGTGACCAAGGAGTACGGCAATGTGCGCGTGGACAAGTTCCACGGCCTGCTGGTGGACTACTGCAGGCAGCAGGAGATCCCCGCCATCGTGAAGGGTCTGCGCGCCGTCAGCGACTTCGACTACGAGCTCCAGATGGCCCAGCTCAACTACCGGATGTCGGGCGTTGAGACGCTGTTCATGGCGACCGGGCCGGAGGTGTCGTTCCTGTCCTCCAGCCGTATCAAGGAGATCGCCCGATACGGCGGGAACGTGGCCGGGCTGGTCCCCGACCTCGTGCAGGAACTCCTGGTCGAACGGCTCAGGGGCTAGGCACTGGTATTCTCTTGTTTTGGCCTTGCACAACGGCGGTTATTCGCCATGCCTGATGAGAGCGGAATGACTCTGCACAGTCTCAACCCTCGAGCCCCCTGGGTCATCTCCACCCACGACCTGGGCAGGCGACCGGGGTCGATGCTTCAGATGACCCGCACTCTCCCGGCACCGGCGGAGATCGGCGTTGACATGATCGGCGTCCCCAAAGACGCCGATGTCGAGCTGGACATCCGGCTTGAGGCGGTCATGGAAGGTGTGCTCGTCACGGGCACGGCACGAGCCCCGTTGCGGGGGGAGTGCGCACGCTGTCTGGAGCCGGTGGTCTCGGAGACCGAGGTCGGCTTCCAGGAGCTGTTCTTCTACTCGGCGGACGAAGCCGCCGAGGGTGACTCGATCCTCGACGGTGAACTTCTCGATCTCGAGTCCACGTTCCGCGACGCGGTGGTTCTCACACTGCCGCTGAGTCCGGTCTGCAGTGAGGACTGCACCGGTCTCTGCGTGGAATGCGGGGTCAGGCTGGCGGATGCCGAGCCTGGTCACAAGCACGAGGTGGTCGACGCTCGCTGGGCCAAGTTGCAAGGTCTGATTCCGGAACATAACAACGATCAGGAGAGCTGACGTGGCTGTCCCCAAGCGCAAGATGTCGCGGAGCAACACCCGCTCCCGCAGGTCGCAGTGGAAGGCCGCCGCGGTTTCGCTCGTGAGCTGCCCCCAGTGCCGCTCGCCGAAGCGGCCGCACATGGCGTGCCCGACCTGCGGCACTTACAACCGCCGTCAGGTGATCGAGCCCTCCGCCTGATCGCATTCTGACTGACGGATGCCGGCCGGGTCCTTCTGGCCCCGGTCGGCGTCACCGTCTGCACACCATGCGATGGCGGTCCGCCCGCGGCTGTGGTGGACGCCGGGTCTCGCGGTAGGACCGCACCCTCCCGGCGCCCACCACATCTTCGGGCACTTCTCGTGTTCCCCTTCGCCATCGCACATTCGACGAAAGAAGTGCGAGGAGAAGACATGGGTACGAGCGTCAAGCCGGTGGCCGTCGAGCTTGTCAGGGACGAGCTGGAGCAGCTCCTGGCCGTGCGGCTGGACATCGCGATCCTGGAGCGGGCGATGACCCACCGCTCCTACGCCTACGAGAACGGCGGCCTGCCCACCAACGAGCGCCTGGAGTTCCTGGGCGACTCGGTGCTGGGCCTGGTGGTCACCGACACCCTCTACCGCAACCACCCCGACCTGCCCGAGGGGCAGCTGGCCAAGCTCAGGGCCGCGGTGGTCAACATGCGCGCTCTCGCCGACGTGGCCCGTACGCTGGACCTGGGCCGCTTCCTACGCCTCGGCCGGGGCGAGGAGGGCACCGGGGGGCGTGACAAGTCCTCGATCCTCGCCGACACCCTTGAGGCGCTCATCGGCTCGGTCTACGTCAACAGGGGCCTGGACGAGGCGTTCCGCGTCGTCCATCTGCTCTTCGACCCGCTCATCACCCGCTCGGCCTCGCTGGGCGCCGGTCTCGACTGGAAGACCTCCCTGCAGGAGCTCACCGCCGCGGAGTCGCTCGGCGTGCCCGAATACCACGTCGGGGAGAGCGGACCCGACCACGCCAAGTCCTTCACCGCCGTCGTCCGTCTCGGCGGCGAGGACTACGGCTCCGGCTCGGGCCGCTCGAAGAAGGAAGCCGAACAGCAGGCCGCCGAGGCGGCCTGGAACCGCATCCGCCAGAGCCGGGACAAGCGCGAAGCCGGCTGACCCCTTCGAGGAGGGACCGCATGCCCGAGTTGCCCGAGGTCGAGGTCGTACGGCGTGGCCTGGAGCGCTGGGTGTCCGGGCGGGTCATCGTCCATGCCGAGGTCCTGCACCCGCGGGCCGTCCGGCGGCACGTCCCCGGAGCCGAGGAGTTCTCCTCCCGGTTGACGGGCCGCACGGTCGGTGTCGCCGAGCGCCGGGGTAAATACCTCTGGCTGCCCCTGGACGGTTCCGACGCGATCCTGGCCCACCTGGGCATGAGCGGCCAGCTGCTGGTGGTGGAGCCCGGCTCGCCGATGGAGAAGCACCTCCGGGTCCGGATCGGTTTCACCGACGGAGGCGCGGAGCTGCGCTTCGTCGACCAGCGGACCTTCGGCCACGTGCTGGTGACGGCGCTGGCTCACGCGGGCGGCCGAGCCGTGCCGGAGCCGATCACGCACATCGCGGCCGATCCCTTCGAGGAGCTTTTCGACGAGGAGCTGTTCAGCCGCCGTCTGCGGGCCCGGCAGACCGAGGTCAAGCGGGCCCTCCTCGACCAGTCGCTGATCAGCGGGGTCGGCAACATCTACGCCGATGAGGCGCTCTGGCGGGCCCGCCTGCACGGTGCCCGGCCCACCGGGGCGCTGACCCGGCCCAGGATCACCGAGCTGCTGACCGCGGCCCGGGAGGTGATGGCGGCGGCGCTGTCGGAGGGCGGCACATCCTTCGACAGTCTGTACGTGAATGTCAACGGCGAGAGCGGTTACTTCGACCGGTCGCTCGCCGTGTACGGCAGGCGGGACGAACCCTGCCCCAGATGTGGCACGCCGATCATCAGAGAGTCCTTCATGAACCGCTCCTCCTACAGCTGCCCCCGTTGCCAGCCCCGCCCGAGGAAGGCCGTGTCATGACGGACGTCCGGCTGACCGCCTGGGTCCGGGGGCACGTGCAGGGCGTGGGTTTCCGCTGGTGGACGCGGGCGCGGGCGCTGGAGCTGGGCCTGGTCGGCTGGGCCAGGAACACCCCTGACCGGCGGGTGGAGATTGTGGCGGAGGGCTCGCGGGAGTCCTGCGCCCGGCTGCTCGAACTGCTCCGGAACGGTGGCGCGCCCGGCCGTGTCGACGGGGTCGTGGAGCGCTGGAGCGAGGCCAAGGAGGGGATCTCGGGTTTTGAGGAACGCTAACCGTTCCTTTAACCCCCTGAAATGAGGTATATTTTACCGTTGGGAGTGCCCGAAGGTGCATCCGAGTGGAGCGTTCAACTTGACCGTCTCCCTCACCAGTGCGACTCTTGATAAGAACCACGCGCACCCCTCCCGCGGCAAGAAGTGCGCGAACCAGTCTGGTCACTCAGCGTGGAGGACCCTTAACCATGGCGAAGGCTCTACTCGGCCACGTCGGCGGTCCTGACCCTCGAATGGTCTCGGAAATGCGCCGTCTCCAGCAGCGTATCCGTGATCTTGAGGCAGAGCTTACCCGGCTCCAGGCCCAGAACGACGAACTCGCGGCCAACACCCGTGACGAAGCGTTCAACCGCCTGCAGGATCGTGAGCCGGCCCTTACCTAAAGGGCCGGGACGCAACCACCGTCCAGGGACGCCTCTAGAGGCGTCCCTTGTCATACCCAGGGTCACACATGACCTCGTGCGCGACGTCGCCAGGTCCTCGCGGAGCCGTCCTGGTCTTCAGGCCGGGGCCGTTGCCATGTGACGCGAGAAGAAGGCCAGCTGCTCGGGCAGGACCCGGCGGCGGTAGGCCGTATTCCGGCATCCGCCGGAGATCCCTCCTTCGGCCGTGGCGCCCAGCGCCTTCAGGCCCTTCAACATCGTCTCCGTCTGCGGAGCCCACATGTCGCGCTCGCCGGAGCCCAGCCAGATCGGGATGTCCACCAGCTCCTGCAACGGCGCCCGCGCCGCGGTGACGGCAGGGGCGGTCGCGGCGACCGCCGACACCCGTTCCGGGCCCAGTTCCGCCGCCAGCTTGAGCGCTCCGGCGCCCCCCGACGACCAGCCCAGAATCCCGATCCGCCGGATGTCCAGGCCGCATTCCCGCAGGTAGGGAAGGAGCGTCCCGGCGATGTCCGCCGATGGCCAGTCGTCGATGGAGGCCACCGCGAAGTGCCCGCCGCTCGCGGCCAGATGGCGGGCGATCGCATAGCGGTCGAACGGGGTGCGCGCGTTCCCGGTGGCGCCGTGAAGCATGATCACAACGGACAGCACGCCCCGCGCGTCCGGCGGCAGCCCGATGACCACCCGGCGGCCGTTCACCCTGCTGCGCTGGAGCATGCCCGGCGCCGTCACCGGCGGCTCGGGGATCGCACCGCAGACGATCTTTGCGTACGCCTCCCGGACGCCCTCCGGGCCGGACGCCAGCGCGACGCCGCCGACTCCCAGGGTGGCCAGTCCGCCGCCTATGAGAAAAGCGCGCCGTTTGAGGGGAGTCTTCCCCGCTCCAAGGGGTGGTGGAGCCTCACCCTGGCCGCGTTCCGCATTCATGGAGGGCACCATAGGCGGTGCACAGGCGAGCGCGGGGGAAGAACGGTAGTCTTCCCAGGCAGGGCAGGCCAGGTGAGCGACGAGGGAAGGCACCCGTCGCCGGCGCCCGGGCCGCGGCGCGCGGTGCGGCGCCCCGGTCGCCACCACACACCGGCAGGGGGGACCTTCCGTATGTACCTGAAGACCCTCACCCTGCGCGGTTTCAAATCCTTCGCCTCGGCCACCACCCTCCGCTTCGAGCCGGGCATCACCGCGGTCGTCGGCCCCAACGGGTCCGGCAAGTCCAATGTGGTCGACGCCCTGGCCTGGGTGATGGGCGAGCACAGCGCCAAGTCGCTGCGCGGCGGCAAGATGGAAGACGTGATCTTCGCCGGGACCTCCTCGCGGGCGCCGCTGGGCCGTGCCGAGGTCACGCTCACCATCGACAACACCGACGGCGCGCTCCCGATCGACTACAGCGAGGTCACGATCAGCCGCCTGATGTTCCGGGCGGGGCAGAGCGAGTACGCCATCAACGGCGACGTCTGCCGCCTGCTCGACATCCAGGAGCTGCTGTCCGACTCCGGTATCGGCCGCGAGATGCACGTCATCGTCGGGCAGGGGCAGCTCGACCAGGTGCTCCACGCCGGACCCGAGGAACGCCGCGCGTTCATCGAGGAGGCGGCGGGCGTCCTGAAGCACCGCAAGCGCAAGGAGAAGGCGCTGCGGAAGCTCGACGCGATGCAGGCCAACCTGACCCGGGTCCAGGACCTCGCCACCGAGCTGCGCCGCCAGCTCAAGCCGCTGGGCCGTCAGGCCGAGATCGCCCGCCGAGCCGCCGTCATCCAGGCCGACCTCCGCGATGCCCGGCTCCGGCTGCTCGCCGACGACGTGCTGACCCTGCGGACCACCCTGGAACGAGAGACCGCCGACGAGGCGGCCGTCCTCGCCCGCCGTACGGCGGTGGAGACCGAGTTGGAGCAGGGGCAGCTCACCGAGGCCGAGCTGGAGGCCGCCGAAGCCGAGGCGCAGCCGCGTCTCGCCGCCGCCCAGGAGACCTACTTCCGGCTCTCCTCGCTGCGTGAGCGCCTGCGGGGCCTGGCCGGGCTGGCCGCCGAGCGGCACCGCAACGCCACCGACACCGCCGTCGAGCGGCGCGGGCGCGACCCGGAGGACTTCGAGCGCGAGGCCGAGGAGGTCCGCGAGCAGGAGCGGGTCCTGGCCGAGCTGCTCGCCGAGGAACAGGAGTCACTGGCCCGGGCGGTGGCCGAGCGCACCGAGACCGAGGGCGCGCTGGCGGCCGAGGAGCGGCGGCTGGCCGCCCTGGCCAGAGCCGCCGCCGACAGGCGTGAGGGTCTGGCCAGGCTCCGCGGGCAGGTCGGAGCCGTACGCAGCCGCGCGGGGGCGGCAGAGGAGGAGATCGGCCGGCTGGCACGTTCTCTGGAGGAGGCCGAGCAGCGCGCCGAGCGCGCCCAGGCCGAGCACGACCGCCAGGAACAGGCCGACCCGGCGGCCGATCCCGCTCTCGCCGAGGAGCTGGAGATCTCCCTGGAGGCCGTGGAAGCGGCCCGGCAGACCGTCGAGACGGCCAGGGCCGTGGTGGAGGAGGCCAAGGCGGCCGTCACGGTCCCGAACTCGGCTCTCGGCGCCGCCAAGGCGGCTCTCGGTACGGCGCGCAAGGCAGACCAGGACGCACAGCGCCAGGTCGCCGCGCTGGAGGCCAGGTTCGAGGCGCTGGAGCTGAGCCTGGCCAGGGGCGCGGACGGCGGTGCGACGCTGCTCGCCGCCGATCTGGCCGGCGTGCTGGGCCCGGTGGCCACCATGCTGACCGTCCGGCCGGGCGCCGAGGTGGCCATCGCCACCGTGCTGGGCGCGGCGGCCGAGGCCGTGGCCGTGGAGTCCCTGCAGAGCGCGGCGGACGCCATCGACTTTCTCCGGGGCGCCGACGGCGGACAGGCCACCATGGTCATCGCCGCCGACGGCGGGCGGAGCCCGTCGGGACCGGTGCCGGTGTCCGGCGCCGAATGGGCTGTCGACCTGGTCACCGTCCCCGCCGAGCTGAGAGCCGCCACCGCACACCTGCTGGCGGGCGTGCTGGTCGTCGACGATCTGCCGACCGCCAGGAAGGCGGTCGACCAGCGGCCGGAGCTGCGGGCCGTCACCCGCTCCGGTGACCTGCTGGGCGCCTACGCCGCCAAGGGCGGTTCGGCCGGTGGCACGTCGGCGCTGCAGATGCGGGCCGCGCTGGACGAGGCGGCGGCCGATCTGACCATGGCCAGGTCGGCCGCCGAGCAGGCCGCGACGGCGATGGAGGAGGCCGCCGAGGCCGAGGGGGAGGCGCAGGCCGCGGTCGAGTCCGCCCAGGCGAAGGTGGCCGAGGCGCAGACGGGCGTGCAGACCGCGCAGGCCGGGGTCAACGCCGCGCAGGCCGCTCTGGACCAGGTCAGGGCCCGGCAGCGGGACGCCGACCAGCAGGTCGCCGCGGCGGCCAGGAGGCTCGCCCAGCTCGGTGCCGCGGCCAAGGCGGCCCGGGACGAGTGCGAGCGGCTGGCCGGAGGGGTCCGGGCGGCGCAGGAGGCACGCGACCGGGACGCGGCCGGGCTCACCGAGCTTGAGGAGCGGCTTGCCGCCGCGGAGGACACCGGAGACGCCGAGGACGAACCGACCACCGAGATCCGTGACGAGCTCGCCGAGATCTGCTCCGCGGCCCGGCAGTCGGAGATGGAGGCCCGGCTCGCCGTACGGACGGCCGAGGAGCGGGTCAAGAGCCTCGCGGGCAGAGCCGACGAGCTGGTGCGCGCGGCCGAGCGGGAGCGTGAGGAGCGGTCCCGGGCCGCCGACCGGCGCGAGCGGCGGCGCAGGCAGGCACAGGTGGCCCAGGCGGTGGTCCGGGGGACCGAGCTGACGCTGCGCACCCTGGAGGTGTCACTGGCCGGTGCCGCGGCCGAGCGTGACGAGGCCGAGCAGGCGCGCGGGCAGATCGACGCCTCGCTCAAGTCCGTCCGGCTCCGGGTGCGCGAGCTCTCCGGGGAGCTGGACAAGCTGGTCAACCGGGCGCACGGCAGCGAGGTGGCCAGGACCGAGCAGCGGATGCGCCTTGAGCAGCTCCACACCCGGGCGGTGGAGGAGTTCGGCGTCGAGTCCGACACCCTCATCGCCGAATACGGCCCGGATCAGCCGGTCTCCACCGCGGACGGCGACCCGGTGCCCTACGTCCGGGACGAGCAGCAGAAGCGAGCCAAGGCGGCCGACCGCCAGATGGCCCAGCTCGGCAAGGTCAACCCGCTGGCGCTGGAGGAGTTCGCCGCGCTGGAGGAGCGGCACGCCTTCCTCACCTCGCAGCTGGAGGACCTGAAGAAGACCCGGCGTGATCTCCTGCTCGTGGTGAAGGAGGTCGACGACCGGGTCGAGCAGGTGTTCACCGCCGCCTACCACGATGTGGCCCGCGAGTTCGAGACGATCTTCACGCGGGTGTTCCCCGGCGGTGAGGGCAGGCTGCTGCTCACCGACCCGGAGGACATGCTGACCACCGGGGTCGAGGTCGAGGCCCGGCCGCCGGGTAAGAAGGTCAAGCGGCTGTCGCTGCTGTCCGGCGGTGAACGGTCGCTGACCGCCGTCGCCTTCCTCGTCGCCATCTTCAAGGCGCGGCCCTCGCCGTTCTACGTCATGGACGAGGTCGAGGCCGCGCTGGACGACACCAACACCCAGCGTCTGCTGACCCTGTTCGAGGAGCTGCGGCAGACGTCGCAGATCATCATCATCACCCACCAGAAGCGCACGATGGAGATCGCCGACGCGCTGTACGGGGTGTCCATGCGGGGAGACGGCGTCACGCAGGTGATCAGCCAGCGCCTCAGGGAACACGACCCGGTCTGACACCGGGGGTCGGAGCATCCTGGGCCGTCTGGAAAACTATGGTCTTGTGGAAGCCTATCTCGGCATAATCGCGATCGTTCTCGTCGTCGCCCTGCTCGCGGCAGGCGGCATGTTCCTGCTGCTGCGGCCGCGAGGCCGGACGGCGCCGCCGCCGGTGACTCCGCCCGAGGTGCGGCCGATCCCCAAGGAGGAGGCGCCTCCCCGGGGGGCGACCGACGACGACGCGGCGACCACCACCCTGCCGCCTCCGCCGGCTCGGCCGGCCGAGCCGGTGGTCGTCCCCGGCCCGGTCATCGAGATCCCGCCGCCGTCCGCCGGCCGGATGGTACGGCTCCGCGCCCGGCTGGCCAGGTCGCAGAGCACCCTGGGCAAGGGCCTTCTCGACCTGCTCTCCCGGGATCGTCTCGACGACGACACCTGGGACGAGATCGAGGAGACCCTGATCACCGCCGACGTCGGCATCGCGCCCACGCAGGCGATGGTCGAGGATCTGCGCACCCGCGTGAAGGTGCTGGGTAGCCGGACGCCCGAGGAGGTGCGCCAGCTGCTCAAGGAGGAGCTGCTCACCCAGCTCGGCGCGGACCTGGACCGCACCCTGCACGTCTCGCCGCACGGTGAGCGTCCGGCGGTGGTGCTGGTGGTCGGCGTCAACGGCACGGGAAAGACCACCACGAGCGGCAAGCTGGCCCGTTCGCTGATCGGTGACGGCAACAAGGTCGTGCTCGGCGCGGCCGACACCTTCCGTGCCGCCGCCGCCGACCAGCTGCAGACCTGGGGAGACCGGGTCGGAGCCGAGGTCGTGCGCGGTCCGGAGGGGGGCGACCCCGCCTCGATCGCCTTCGACGCCGTCGCCAAGGGCATCCAGGACAAGGTCGACGTGGTGATCGTCGACACCGCCGGGCGGCTGCACACCAAGACCGGTCTGATGGACGAGCTCGGCAAGGTCAAGCGCGTCATCGAGAAGAAGGCCACGGTGGACGAGGTCCTGCTCGTCCTCGACGCCACCACCGGTCAGAACGGCATGCGCCAGGCCCAGGTGTTCGCCGAGGTCGTCAACATCACCGGCATCGCCCTGACCAAGCTCGACGGCACCGCCAAGGGCGGCATCATCATCTCCGTCCAGCGGGAGCTGGGCGTCCCGGTCAAGCTGGTCGGTCTCGGCGAGGGCCCCGACGACCTGGCCCCGTTCGACCCCGAGGTCTTCGTCGACGCGCTCCTCGGAGACTGAGCCCACCCCGGGAGCCGGACCCGTCTTCTCCCGGAAGCCGGCCTGAGTTCGCGGAATGCCGGGACGTCCCTCCGGTCAGGGGCGTCCCGGCATTCCGGGTCGGCTCACCGGGAGTAGACCTCCATCTCGTAGAGGGAGTAGCCGTAGGAGGTCGCGCGCGTGGTGCCCTGCATGCGGACGTAGCGGGCGGTGACCGGGTTGAACGTGATGTTGTCCACACCGCCGTTCCCGGTGGTCGTGGAGAAGACGGTGCTCCAGGTGGAGCCGTCGGACGATGTCTGGATCGAGTACGCCGACCCGTAGGCCGCCTCCCAGCGCAGTACGGTCCGGGCCACGGTCCTGGCGGACCCGAGGTCGACCTGGAGATACTGGTTGTCGCCGGCCGCGCTCGACCAGCGGGTCGTCGGATCCCCGTCGACGGCCTTGCCCGCCGGGTAGAGAAGGACGAACTCCGAACTGGACGCCTTCGCCGTGCCTCCGACCGCGAAGTTGGTGATCGTGTCACCCCGGTGAGCGGGGAAGGACACGACCTGCTGGTAGGTCGGCCGGTTCTGCCAGGAGATCAGCGACTGCTTGATCCCGCCGAGCGGTGAGTGCCGGATGGAGTCGGCGCACCACTGGTCGCCCGCCGAGCACGCGTCGTCGGCCGGGTAGGTGGTCGTCGCGGGTTCGGTGAGCGCCGCCGACAGGCTGTTCAGCAGGACCGTACGGCAGCCCGCCACCGTGCCGTTCCCGCAGTACCTGACGGGCAGCGGGCCGGAGACCGGATCGCCGAGCACAGTCCGGATGTCCTTGCTCACGTAGCCCCACCAGCCGTACTGGAACGACGAGCCCTTGTGCGCCTGGGCCTCGTTCGCGGAGCCGGGCAGGCTGGAGACGTCGCCCTGCTGGTGGCCGGAGGGGGACTCGTTGATCTGGATGGCGTTGACCAGAGACTGGTAGAGGCCGTCACCCAGGCCGGGCTTGAACTGCGCCTGGACGAGCTTCGGCCACCACGCGTCGAACGCGCGGATCGCGTCGGCGTCGGCGTAGGCCTTGCTGCCCGGGGAGGTTTCGCGCCTCCTGGCCCCCGACGACGCCCAGGCGGACAGTTTGGAGACCGCCGAGGCGAGAGCGGGGTCGGTCACCGCACTGCTGTTGATCACTCGGAGCAGGTCGGGCAGGACCTTCCGGCCGCGCAGGTCGGTCGTGGCGGCCTCGGCCATGATCTTCACGGTGCCCGCCCGGTCGAGTTTGCCGGGTCCGGCCAGGGCCGCCTTGACCGGGGCGTCCAGCAGGTCGGCGCGGTGGACCGGGCCGAAGCTGAAGTTGCCGTCCGCGGCGCCGTAGTCCTTGGCCTGCTTGTTGTTCCAGCTGACGTAGTAGTCCTGGTCGGCCGACTGCGGGTGGGTGGCGGGGGCGGTGTAGGTCGCGGTGTTGGCGGCCGGGTCGAAGCCCGCCCACTCGTGGGCCGCGTCGGCCGTCATCGGGAGGTTCGGGTCGGACACCGCGGATCTCACCGGGGTGTTGCCCGACATGAAGTAGGCCGCGTCGGAGGAGCTGACGTAAAACCAGTTGAAGGCGAAGCCGATGGTTGCGGCCGCGTTCCTGAACGCCGCCGCGTCACCCATCTGGGCGGGTTCGTTGAACATCTGGAACCCGATGGCCGAGTCGGCCTCGTGCCGGTAGGTCGACCGCAGGGTGGCGAAGGCGGTGGGCTGCCCGTTGACGGTGCCGCGCCAGCTCACCAGGCCGTACTTCGTGCGTTTTATCACGAGGTCGTATGAACCGGCGGCGGTGGAGTCGGCGACGGTGGGCTTCCACGTGTTGGTCTTCTTCAGCGTCTCCATCGCCGTGCAGGTGCCGTGGTAGAGGTAATGCTCCGACGCCGTGGTCGCCGGGCCGCCGCCGGGCTCGCACAGTTGGAGGGCGTAGGTGTCGGTGATGTCCTGGCCGCTGGAGGTCGCGCTCCAGGCGTAGTCCGTGCCCCGGCCGAGCAGCACGTAGAGGTTGAGCCCGGAGAAGGCCGCGCCCCGCGCCCGGATACCGGGGCCGGAGAGCTCCTCCAGCATGAGGAGCTGGGGGGCGAAGTATCCCGTCTGCGGACCGAACACCGCGACCGGGTGCCCGGAGGCCGACTCGGCCGCCGAGACCACCACCGCGTTGGACATACCGGGCTTGGAGTTGTCGACGAGCAGGCCGTCCAGCACGCCCCTGGTGGCCGAGACCGAGGTGGTGGCCGATCCGCGCTCGTTCTGGGTGATGTCCACCGGCGCTGTCGCCGGATCGGGGAGGACCGTCCCGGTGGCGCCGGACACGTTCCCGGAGGGGAAGCTCTGGCCGCCGTGCAGGGTGAGCGTGGCCTCCGGGTCGTTCTGCGCCCGGAAAGCCGCCCAGGCCAGGTCGCCGGCCGCCGTGCCGTACTTGGCCCGTGCCGCGACCCGTACCAGCGCGGACTGCATCTCCGCCCCGCCACCGCCGCCGAACAGGCCGCCGATCACCCCGGAGACCGAGACCAGGTCGGTCAGGGTGAAGTCCTCGGGTCCGCCGGCGTTGGTGATCGCGTCGAGATGCCCGGTCAGGACGTACTCGCCGGGGCAGTTCCGGTCGGCCATGCAGCGGTCGATGTAGGCGTTGATCCCGCTCACGTAGTTCTGCACGTCGGCGTAGAGCTGCGCCCCCCGCGGGCTGGAGTCCCGGAGCCTGGTGATCTGTGCCTGCAGGTCCGCCTCGGTGTAGGGGGAGTTGCGCCAGACGCTCTGCTCCAGCGCGCGGTTGCCGGGCGCGCCGCCGGCGAACGGCGTCAGCTCGCCGCGGCCGACGTGCCGCATCAGGTCCATCACCCACAGGCGGTCCTGTGCTCCGGCGTACCCGGCGCCGAACATCGTCCCTTCCCGGGTGGTCCCGGTGATGTGCGGGACGCCGGTGGCCCTGTCGCGGACGATCGTCACGTCCGACCGGGGGCTTGTCGTGCTCTCCACCTGACCCGCCGGCACGCCGAACGAGCTGTCGTTGAAGAACGTGGTGATCTGGTCCTCGGTCAGGCCGGTGTAGCCGGAGATGAGATTGGCGTACTTGCCGAGCTGGTCGTCGCTGTGGCGGGGCTTCGTCCCCGCCGCCTGGTTGGCGAGGATCTCGACCAGGGTCGCGTTGCCGTTCTCGCCGGGCGTCATGACGTCGGCGCACTGGCCCAGGCAGTAGTCGTCGGTGGTGAAGGTGGCTGCGGATGCGGGCACGACGGGGGATGCCAGCGCGAAGATCGCGAGCGCTGAGGCCGCTGTGATCGTCCGCCGGAGACGTGCGTGCATGTGAGAACCCCCAAAACATGAGGCGCACTCGAATGTTGGGAGGAACATACGCTCGGACCAACAGCGGATCAAGGGCCGCCGCGATAATCGCCGCATCCGGTCCTGACTCGGCGTCAGGCCGCCGGTTGCGGGGCCGCCGGCGGGTGCGGGAGCGTCCGTCGCCTCCCACGGGGCGGCGCCGTCCCTTCCCATGACGCGGGTGGGGTCTCGTGCCTGGAGGGTGACGGAGGCCGGTTCCCGTGACGCGGGCGAGTCCGTGCCCGGACGGTGACGGAGGTCGGTTCCCGTGACGCGGGTGGGGGTCCCGCGACCGGTCAGTGCCGGATGCCGACCGGGACGACCAGTGGAGTCCCGGCCACCGGGTCCTCGATCACCTTGGCGTCGAGGTCGAAGACCTCCGCGAGGAGGGGCTCGGTGAGCACGTCGTGCGGCGGTCCGGCGGCGATGATCCTGCCGTCGCGCATGGCCACCAGGCGGTCGGCGTAGCGGGCGGCCAGGTTGAGGTCGTGCAGGACCATGACGACGGTACGGCCGTGCTCACGGTGGAGCCTGCGGACCAGTTCCAGGACCTCGACCTGGTGGGCCAGGTCGAGGAAGGTCGTCGGCTCGTCGAGCAGCAGCAGGTCGGTGCCCTGGGCCAGGGCCATCGAGATCCACGCCCGCTGGCGCTGCCCGCCGGACAGCTCGTCCAGCGGACGCTCCGCCAGGTCCAGCAGGCCGGTCATGGACAGCGCCTCATTGACCGCGGCCTCGTCGTCGGACGACCACTGCCGGTACCACGTCTGATGCGGATGCCGTCCCCTGGTCACCAGGTCGGCCACGGTCAGCCCTTCCGGGGCAGTCGGCGCCTGCGGCAGCACGCCCAGGACCTTGGCGACCTCTTTCGTGGGCATCTTGTCGATGCGCTTGCCGTCCAGCAGCACCTCGCCGCCCGAGGGCCGCAGCAATCGTCCCAACGCGCGCAGCAGGGTGGACTTGCCGCACCCGTTCGGCCCGATGATCGTGGTCACCGTCCCGGGCTCGATCCCGAGGTCGAGCCCTTCGACGATCACGCGGTCGCCGTAGCCGAGCTTGACGTCGACGGCCTGTAGTCTCACGATCGTCCCTTTCTGCGTACACGGATCAGGAGATAGATCAGGTAGGGAGCACCGAGGACCGCGGTGACCACACCCACCGGCAGTTCGGCGGGGCTGAACAGGGTCCGTGCGATCAGGTCGGCCGCGGCGGTGAGCACGGCTCCGGCGAGGGCCGAGACGACCAGCGGCGGCTGGGCCACCCCGGCCAGCCGCAGCGCGATCTGCGGAGCCGCCAGGGCGACGAACGCGATGGGCCCGGCCGCGGCGGTGGCCACCGCTGCGAGCAGGACGGCGGCGAGGATCATCAGGCCCCTGGCCAGGTTCATCCGGATCCCCAGCCCGGTCACGGTGTCGTCGCCGAAGCGCAGCGCGCCGAGCGAGCGGGTGCCGACCAGCGCGGGCGGGACGAGCACGGCGAGTGCGAGCGTGACCGGGACGACGTGCTCCCAGCCCCGGCCGTTCAGCGAACCACTGATCCAGACCATGGCCCGGCTGCTGTCGGTGACGTCCCCGATCGTCAGCAGCCAGTATTTGACGTTGGTGAACACCGCCGAGACACCGATGCCGACCAGCACCAGGCGGTAACCGTCCAGTCCCTTGCGCCAGGCCAGCAGATAGACGGCCAGTGCCCCGATGAGGCCGCCCAGCAGGGCGGTGAGGGGGACGCCCACGGAGGCCAGGGTGCCGCTGGCCCCGCCCGCCGTGCTTCCGGCGGTCACGATGGCCGCGACCACGGCCACGCTGGAGCCGGTGGTGACGCCGAGGATGTCGGGACTGGCCAGTGGGTTGCGGGCGATGGCCTGGGTGATCGCGCCGGCCAGGGCGAGGGCCGCGCCGACGAGGACGCCGGTCAGGGCGCGGGGGAGCCGGAGCTCCATCACGACGAAGTGGTTCGAGCCGTCGCCGGTGATCGCCTGGAACACCTCGGGGACGCTCATCGGGATGTCGCCGATGCGCATGCCGAGTGCCATCAGCAGCACCGCGGCGGCCAGCAGGATCAGCGCCACGACGACGGAACGCACCCGCAGCAGCCAGGAGGCCGAGCCGGCCCGCAGCGGCCGTTCGTGCGTGAGCCGTACGGAGGGAGAGGTCACAGGCGGATCGGCTTTCTGCGACGGACCAGGGCGACGAAGAATGGCGCGCCGAGCAGGGCGAGCACGACACCGACCTCCAGTTCGCCGGGACGGGCGACCATCCGGCCGACCACGTCGGCGCCGAGCAGGGCGGCGGCGCCGATCAGTCCGGAGTACGGCAGCAGCCACCGGTGATCCGGCCCGGACAGCGGGCGGGCCAGGTGCGGGACCATCAGGCCGAGGAAGGCCAGCGCGCCGCAGGCCGCGACGGAGGCCCCGCTGAGCAGCGTGATCGCGGTCACGCCGACGGTCCGGGTGAGGGTGACGTTCTGACCGAGGGAACGGGCGACGTCCTCGCCGAGGGAGAGCGCGTTGAGGCCGGGCGCGTTGACCATGGCCAGGACCAGGCCGACGGCGATGAACGGAAGCACCTGCCAGACGACGTCGGTGCCCCGCCCCGCGATCGAGCCCGACTGCCAGAAGCGGAAGACGTCCATGGCCTGCTGATCCATCAGGACCAGCGCCGAGGTGAGGGCGTAGAGGAAGGCACTGACCGCGGTGCCCGCGAGGGCCAGCGTCACGGGGGTGGGGGCGCCGCGCCCGCCGGCCATGCCGAGGGCGAAGACCCCCACGCTGGCGACCAGCGCTCCGGCCAGGCCGAACCAGATGTAGCCGTACAGATTGGTGACGCCGAGCACGATGATGCTGAGCACCATCGCGAACGCGGCGCCCTGGGTGACGCCGAGGAGCCCGGGATCGGCCAGCGGGTTGCGGGTGTGGCCCTGCATGAGCGCGCCCGCGACGCCGAGCGCGATCCCGGCCAGCACGCCGACGGCGGTCCTGGGGATGCGCAGCGACCTGATGACGATGTCGTTCTCGGTGCCTGTCGGACCGGTCAGCGCGTGCCACACGTCGTTCAGCGGGACCGGCTTCGCACCGATCGCAAAGCTCAGTACGATCGTCACCAGGAGGGCGCCGAGCAGCACGGCCAGCACGGCCAGGCGCTTCCTTCCGGACTTTCGAGGCCTGCCGGGCGGCAATGGCCGCGCGGTGGCTACCGCGGTGCTCACCCGTTTTCCTCCCTCATTTGCCGGATCCTGGATAAGTATGTCAGTTTAGGTATGGCTAAGCTAAATTAGGTTGGCCTTACTTTGAAGGGGATCCTTGAAATGAGAGCGTTGCGCGCCCTGACCGCCGGGGTGGCGGGAGCCGTACTCGCCGTCGGCCTCGCCGCCTGCGGGTCGAGCACTCCCAGCCCGGCGGCCGGTGCCGGTGACACGACCGCCGCACCGGCGGCGAGCGGCGCGACGGCGTTCCCCCGCACGGTGAAGCACGCCATGGGCGAGACGAGCATCCCGGCCCAGCCCAAGAGGGTCGTGGCCCTCGACCAGAGCTTCGTGGACGCGGTGCTGACCCTGGACACCGACGTCGTCGGCTTCACCACCTACCGGGCGATCGATGAGAAGCTTCCCGACTATCTGGCTCCGGTCCTCGGCCACGCCAAGGAGGCCAAGCCGGTCGGCACCCTGGAGCAGCCGAGCCTGGAGCAGATCATCGCGCTCAAGCCCGACCTGATCGTCTCTGCCAAGGTCCGCCATGAGGCGCTGTACGACAAGCTGTCGCAGATCGCGCCGACGGTGTTCAGCGAGACCACGGGTGCCATCTGGAAGGAGAACCTCCGGCTCGTGGGGCAGGCCCTGGGCAAGGAGGACCTCGCCGATCAGAAGATCACGGCATATCAGGACCGTGCCGCCACGATCGGGGCGTCCATCAAGGCCAAGGACGGCGCGCTGCCCACCGTCTCGGTGGTCCGCTTCGCCGGTGAGCCGACCGTCCGCCTCTACGTGGAGAACTCCTACTCCGGCCTGGTGCTGAAGGACGTCGGGTTCCCCCGCCCCGAGGGGCAGCCGACCACCACCGAGACGATCGCCGTGAACATCAGCCAGGAGAACATCTCCCAGCTCGACGCCGACCACATCTTCGTCGCGGCCTACGCCGACCCGGCGGTCGAGCCGATCAAGAAGAAGTTCGAGGCCAACCCGCTCTGGGACAAGCTCAAGGGCACCAAGCACGACGTGGCCGACGTCACCTGGATGACTGCCGTCGGCATCCAGGGCGCCCACGCCATCCTCGACGACCTCGCCACCACCTTCGAGGTCGATCCGGCGAAGGCGGCCTGACCCGTCCGGTCACAGGCGGCCGGGGACACTCCAGGAGTGTCCGACCCGGCCGCCTGTGCCGTGCAAGCGGTCTGACGGCGCAGGTGGCGGGACCCTCCGTTGAGGATCCCGCGCCGAGTTTCCCGCTTCTTTCAGGCACCCGGTCAAAGCGGACTAAAGTCAGGGCCATGGTGACTCACCGCTCAGCGGTCCTACCGGCAGACCCGGAATTTCCCGGTACGTGTCTATGTGGACATCCGGCCGACTTCGTGATCCAGACCACCTGGTTCTCCGGCCGTCGCTCCCTCGACCCCGTGTGCGGTCCCCACGTCTCCGAGGTCGTGGACGCCATCGCCAGGAAGAACGCGCAGCGGGACGGCGCCTGACGGGATCGAGGCTGGAGCCGGGTGGGGAGGGACCTCGGCTCCTCCGGGTGGGGGCGCCGTCCGGTCCGCGTTCGGCGGTCGATGCCCTGGATACGGGAGCCGGGGAGGGAACCGGGCGGGTGGCCGGACTCGTCCTTCGGATAGAGGTTTACCTCCCGCCGCGGGGGAAGCGGGAAGACGTGAAGATGAGTGTCGCAGCGCCGATGAGCGGCGGCCCCGACTCGGCGGATGGCCTCGGCCACCTACGGGCGGGTTCCGAGGTCGTGTCGATCCATGGATTCCATGGCGCAAAGCTACCGCTAGCTGGGGTTATGTGATGATGGACACACGATCGGTGAATTTTGGAGGGAGATGTTACGCTAATGAGACTTGTCTGGCTGTGGGGCGTGTTGCACCCGCCATCGGCTCAGCGACCATCTGCCCCCCTGACCAGCCATGACCGCTCTTAACGGCACCTTTACGGAGAGCCTGCGAGCATGCCATAAGCCGTCGGGAAGGGTACGTCATGCCTGTGCCGGCCGGTGACGGGGGGAACAGTACGAGGGGGAACGCGTGATCACGATGACCGAAGAGCAGCGCCAGGACTGGTTCGAGCGCGACGTCGTGCCGGTCACCAACCAGCTCTACGCGTCTGCGATGCGTCTGACCCGCAACTCCGCCGACGCCGAGGACCTCGTCCAGGAGACCGTCACCAAGGCGTTCGCCTCCTACCACCAGTTCCGTGAGGGCACCAACCTCAAGGCGTGGCTGCACCGCATCCTCACCAACAACTTCATCAACGACTACCGCAAGAAGCAGCGTTCGCCCAAGCTCTCGGCCACCGAGGAGGTCGAGGACTGGCAGCTCGCCGCCGCCGAGTCCCACATGTCCTCCGGGCTCAAGTCCGCCGAGACCGAGGCTCTGGAGCAGCTTCCCGACAGTGCCGTGATGAACGCGCTGCGCTCCCTGCCCGAGGACTTCCGGGTCGCGGTCTACCTGGCCGACGTGGAGGGCTTCGCCTACAAGGAGATCGCCGAGCGGATGGGCACGCCCATCGGCACGGTCATGTCCCGCCTGCACCGGGGCCGCCGTCAGCTCCGGACCATGCTTGAGGACTACGCCGTCGAAGAGGGCGGGTTCCGGATCCCCGCGCAGCCGCAGGCCGCCTGACTCCCCGCTCTTCCCGCCCCGCGGGACGTGTCCGGGTCCTTCAGCTCGCCGCTATCAGCGCCACGGCGGCGAGCGTGCAGCCGATTCCCACCAGTTGGACCGTGTTGAGCCGCTCGCCCAGCACCTGACGGGCCAGCAGCAGGGTGCTCGCCGGATAGAGGGAGACCACGACGGCCACGAGACTCAGCATGCCGCGCTGCTGGGCGAGCATGAAGAGCACGTTGGCGACCATGTCGAGGCTCCCGGCGGCGACGATGATGTGCAGAGCGCCCGGACCGGGCCGCAGCGTGCGGCGGGTGCCCAGGGCCAGCAGGGCGATGACGGTGATCGAAACCAGCCGCGCGCCGAACAGCGGCCACATGCCGCTGTCGTCGGGAGCCTGCGACAGCAGGACGAAGAAGCCTCCGAAACCCGCCCCCGCGGCGAGCGCGGCCAGGACCGGGCCGCGGCCGGCCGCCGCAGGTGAGGAGTCGCGGCTGATCAGCAGGATGGCGGCCAGGGCGAGTGCCACGCCGCCCAGCGCCATCGGTTCCGGCCGGTCCCCGGTGGCCAGTCCGAACACCACGGGCAGCGCGGCCGAGGTGGTCGCGGTGATGGGCGCCACCACCGACATCACGCCGGTGGCGAGCGCCCGGTAGAACAGCACCAGCCCGACAGTGCCGGACAATCCGGCCGCCACCCCCCAGGCCAGTCCTCGTATGGTGAGGGCCCCCGGCAGGAACGGCAGAAGCGCGGTCACGAGTGCCAGGCCGGCCGTCTGAGCGAGCACCACCACGGCCAGCACCCGCGAGCGCCGGGTGGCCAGGCCGCCGAAGAAGTCCGCGGTGCCGTACACCACCGCGCAGACCGTCGCCAGCACCACAGCGCTCATCCTTCACCCCAGTTCAATAGATTGAACTCCTAGTACATCAGATGGAGGGCACTCCACTGCAAATCCAGTTCACTAGACTGGACTCATGGATCCAGAGACGATCACTGCGGCGGTCGCCAGCAACGTCCGGGCCCAGCGGGCCCACCGGCGGATGACGCTCGACGAGCTTGCCGCACGCTCGGGGGTGAGCCGGGGCATGCTCATCCAGGTCGAGCAGGGGCGGACCAACCCCAGCATCAACACGCTCACCCGCATCGCCGACGCGCTCGGCGTGACGGTCGCGCGGATGGTGGAGGTCTCCGACACCCCCGTCGTCCAGGTCGTCCACGCCGCCGACGTCGTCACCTTCCCGCACGGCGAGGCGAGTTCCGCGCGGCTGCTGGTCGGCACCGACTCGCCGTCCATCCTGGAACTGTGGGACTGGCGTCAGGCCCCGGGCGAGCACTATGACGGTGACGCCCACCCGCCGGGCACCCGCGAGATGCTGACCGTCCTCGCCGGGGAGCTGACCCTGTCGGTGTACGGCGCGAGCCACGTCGTCCGGGTGGACGACGCGGTGGTGTTCAGTGCCGACCGGCCGCACAGATACGCCAACCACGGAGACGTGCCGCTGCGCTTCACCATGGTGGTCACGGAGCCTCAGGGGACTCCCGACCAATAGTGTTGAACGGCTTTCCGACCACAAGCCGAAGCCGCATCATTACACTATGTCGCTTTCGGTCTTCCGTATCGGCGTGTCGACTCCGCCGGGCCGCGAACACGTGCCCAGCCGCACTCGTCCATCTGACACACGAGGTGACCGGTGAGCGAGCCCCAGGCCGCGATAGACCGGCTCCGCATCGAGCTGAAAGAGCTCGGCGTGACCGGTGTCCATGAGGTGGGGGACGACGGAATCCTGTCCGTATGGATAGGGCTGGTCATACGTTTCAGAGACGGTTTCTACCGTTGGCAGGAAGGTCAGGTAAAACGTCGGCATCTGGGTACGGATCCCGGTGGATGTGCCGTTCGGGTGGCGCGTCGATACACCGAATTACAGGGCGATGTCCCATCCTGGTGGGAGGACCTGGCCAAGATCTTGCGGGGTGACGCGGCTGAGGATTATCCGTAGCCCCGCGCTGCTTTCTTGGGGGAAGCATGCGGCTATGGATCGTTCCGATGGCTCTGATCCTGGCTCTCGGCGGATGCGCCCCTCCCATCGCCCGGATGAGGTCCCAGGACGTTCCGCCGGCCCCTCCCGCACTCACCCCTCCGCGGGTCGACCCCAGGGCGCTGGCCGAGAAGCTGACCGCGATCCAGCCCCAGTGGCCCGGGAACGGGCATCCCGCCTCCCCGGCGGAGCGCCACATCGACTGCAGGAAGGTCCGGTGCGTGGCCCTGACCTATGACGACGGCCCGGGACCGTACACCGGGCGACTGCTCGACGTCCTCGCCGAATACCACGCCAGGGCGACCTTCTTCGTGATCGGCCAGATGGTGGCGGCGGACGGCCCGCTCACCCTCCGCCGGATGGTGAGCGAAGGGCACGAGATAGGCAACCACACCTGGAGCCACGCCCAGCTCACCGCGCTGTCGGACGCCGGGGTCAGGGGCGAGCTGAGCCGCACCCAGCAGATCGTCCACCACGCGACCGGCCGCTGGATGAGCCTCATGCGCCCGCCGTACGGAGCGACCAACCAGCGCGTCACCGCGGTGGCCCGCCGCAAGGGCCTCGCCCAGATCCTGTGGAGCCTCGACACCATGGACTGGCGCGACCGCGACAGTCTGGTCGTCATCCAGCGTGCGAGCCGCGCCGCGCGGGGCTCCGTCGTGCTCATGCACGATATCCACCCCACCACCGTCGAGGCCGCTCCCCAGGTGCTGGAGCGGCTCACCGCCGCCGGCTACACGTTCGTGACACTTTCCGAGATGTACGGCAAGGCGCTCACCCCGGGCAGGGAGTATTTCGGAGACACCGAACTCGACCGGCGGACCGCGGGCGAGCGCCGGGAATCCATCCGGTTGAGGAACACCGGATCGTGAAAACCCGGGGGACCTGCCCGCGGGAATCGAATGTCAGGGAACGGTCAGCGGCGCAAGGTGGAATTCAGATGTCTTCACGCGGTCGATGAAGGAATTCCACTCGACCAGGTCGAAGTAGAGGACGGGGCCGGACGGGTCTTTGCTGTCGCGCACGGCATGGGTGGCGCCCTGCTTGTGCACCGGCCGGTAGGAGGTGTCCTCGAGCGCGGCGACCTCGACGCAGTCGCCGCCGTTGCTGCCGCTGAGGCTCGATTTCCGCCACGCGAGATCGTTCGAGTCCATCTCTCCTCTGCCATTCTCTCGTTGAGGGCCGTTGGCATGCTGGGCGGTGACGTCTCGACGGAGATGACCTCGAATGGCCAGACCGTTTTCGCGATCGCCGGCATGCCGCCGGTGGTGAAGTCCGTGAAGGGCCGTGTCTGGATACGCTACCCCGGTAACCATTTCAAAGCGGCGGAAAATCTCATCTGCTTGGGCGCGATGCGCTGATCCGCACCGATACGTTCATCCCGGCGGCGGCCACCGGACGTGGACGCTCAGGAAAGCCCGCGATCGCGGTCATGACGCGTCGGTCGCGGGCCTCCCGATCCGGGCTGCTACTGCGCGCTGATCACGCCGCAGGCGATACGGGCACCGGAGTCGCCGGTCTTGAGCGTTTCGGCGTCCGGGCCGGGCGAGCCGTTGACGCCGTAGCGTTCGGGAATGTTGGCCTGATTGTCCGGCCGGGCGTGGATGACGATGGACGTGCCGTTCCCGGTGAGGAGCTGCCGCACCTGGAAACGGTCGGTCACGGCGGTGGCCCTACCGGCGCCGTCCTTGCCGACCAGGAGGGACGGCAGGTCACCGGAGTGGCCGGGGTGCGAGTCCGAGCCGGGGTTGAGGTGGACGCCCGCGCTGAAGAACGGGCTGCCGGTGGCGGGATCGGTCGACTTGGGATCGCAGACGCCCTTGTTGTGGATGTGGAAGCCGTGGAATCCCGGTGGCAGTCCCCTGACGGCGACCCTGATCCGGGTCTTGCCGTCCCTGCTGTCGACGCGCATCATGCCGACGACGTTGCCCTGGACGTCCTTGATGAGGGCACGTGCCGAGTCGGCCTGGCCCGGCGGCGTGGACGGTTCCGGCGGGCCGGACGGCTCGGGCGGGGGCGACACGGACGTGCCGGGCGGGGCGGGCGGCGGCGTCGGTGTGGCCGCGGCGGTGCCCCCGACACCGGCCACACCCGCGCTGAGCGCGATCGCCAATGCCAGGTGAGGCATGGGAAGCATGAGATCCCCCCGTACGTTTCGCGGCCCCGTCATGTGGGAGCCTGGATGGTTTCTCCTCTTCCGAGTATCGGACGGCGGCTGTTTCACCTGGACAGGAGGGGTGAACGTACGGCCGCCGCCGTGTTGCCGCAGCGTCAGTCCTGGCGGTCGTGATCCTGCCGGGCCGCGACGATGTCCCGAGTGGTGGAAGGGGGCGAACTTCTGTCCCGTCCGCCGCATCAAATCCGTACATGAACACAATGACGAAGACGCTCACGATTGCCGCCCTGTCCGTGGCCTCCGCCGCGACGCTGTTCGCCGCGCCCTCCGCCCACGCGGCCACCGGAAGCAAGGCCGCCTGCCCCACTCCGAGCAAGGCGGAGATCAAGCGTTCCTATGATTCCAAGGTCGACAAGCCCGCGAGGGGTGCCACCGCTGTCAAGGGTGTACGCGTCGGCCACATCCCCAAGGGCTTCACCTACGGCGGGGTGGTGGCCGGCAGGCACGGGGGCGTCACCGAGTACGGCTACCAGTGGGGGGACGATCGGGCGAACGCCGACCTCGAACAGCGGAGTCTGTGGGTGCGCGTGCTGTGCTGGCCGGACGCCAAGAAGCTCGCGAACCTGAAGCGCCTCCCCGTGACCTACGGGACCTTCACCGGAGACGTGAAGACCGCGACGATCGGTGGTCGCCGGGTGCTGACAAAGGAGGGCGACGGTGCGCTCGGCGCCGGGCGGTACGTCGGCTGGGTCGAGCGGAAGGGGGTCGTCGTCACCGTGATGGCCAGCACGCCGCTCGTCGCCGAGCTCGACAAGATCATCTCCGGTATCCGTCTGCCCTGACCGTCCCTGCTCCGTTCCGGCCGCCTGAGGGTCGGCAGGAGGAGGCGCCGGACCCCATGGTCCGGCGCCTCCGTCGTACGGTCTCCCCGAGGAGGGTCAGTTGGCGCGCTTGGCCCGGGCCGCGGAGCGCCCGCGGGCCGCGGCGTCCAGGACGACCTTGCGGATGCGCACGGTCTCCGGAGTGATCTCCACGCACTCGTCCTCGCGGATGAACTCCAGCGCCTGCTCCAGCGAGAGCTGGCGCGGCGGGATCAGGGTCTCCGTCACGTCCGCCGTGGAGGAGCGCATGTTGGTGAGCTTCTTCTCCTTGGTGATGTTCACGTCCATGTCGTCGGAGCGCGAGTTCTCACCGACGATCATGCCCTCGTAGACCTCGGTGGTCGGCGAGACGAACAGGATGCCGCGCTCCTGCAGGTTCGTCATCGCGAAGGCGGTGACCGGACCGGAGCGGTCGGCGACCAGCGAGCCGTTGTTACGGGTGCGCAGCTCGCCGAACCACGGCTCGTAGGCCTCGAAGACGTGGTGCACCAGACCGGTGCCGCGGGTCTCGGTCAGGAACTCGGTCCGGAAGCCGATCAGGCCGCGGGCCGGGACCACGAACTCCATCCGGATCCAGCCGGTGCCGTGGTTGGTCATGTGCTCCATACGGCCCTTGCGGACGGCCAGGAGCTGGGTGATCGCGCCGAGGTATTCCTCGGGGCAGTCGATGGTCACGCGCTCGACCGGCTCGTGCACCTTGCCGTCGACGGTCTTGGTGACCACCTGCGGCTTGCCGACGGTCAGCTCGTAGCCCTCGCGGCGCATCTGCTCGACCAGGATGGCCAGCGCCAGCTCACCACGGCCCTGCACCTCCCAGGCGTCGGGACGGTCGGTCGGCAGGACGCGCAGCGACACGTTGCCGACCAGCTCCTTCTCAAGCCGGTCCTTGACCATGCGGGCGGTGACCTTGGAGCCCTTGACCTTGCCGACCATCGGCGAGGTGTTGGTGCCGATGGTCATCGAGATCGCCGGCTCGTCCACCGTGATCAGCGGCAGCGGCCGCGGGTCGTCGGGGTCGGCCAGGGTCTCACCGATCATGATGTCCGGAATGCCGGCGATGGCGATGATGTCGCCGGGGCCCGCCTGCTCGGCGGGCTTGCGCTCCAGCGCCTCGGTCATCAGCAGCTCGGTGATCTTCACCTTCTGGATGGTGCCGTCGGTGCGGCACCAGGCGACCTGCTGGCCCTTCTTGATGGTGCCCTGGTGGACGCGGCAGAGCGCGATCCTGCCCAGGTAGGACGAGGCGTCCAGGTTGGTGACGTGCGCCTGCAGCGAGGCCGACGGGTCGTAGACCGGAGCCGGGATCGTGTCCTTGATGACCTGGAACAGCGGCTCCAGGTCCTCGGAGTCGGGCATCCCCGCGTCGTCGGGGCGGTTCAGCGAGGCGCGGCCGGCCTTGGCCGAGGCGTAGACGATCGGGAAGTCGATCTGCTCCTCGGTGGCGTCCAGATCCATGAAGAGCTCGTAGACCTCGTCCACGACCTCCTTGATCCGGGAGTCGGGGCGGTCCACCTTGTTGATGCACAGGATGACCGGCATCTTGGCGGCGAACGCCTTGCGCAGCACGAACCGGGTCTGCGGCAGGGGCCCCTCGGAGGCGTCCACCAGCAGCACGACGCCGTCGACCATCGACAGGCCGCGCTCGACCTCGCCGCCGAAGTCGGCGTGCCCGGGGGTGTCGATGATGTTGAGGGTCATGTCGCCGTGCTTGACGGCGGTGTTCTTCGCGAGAATGGTGATGCCCTTCTCGCGTTCCAGGTCGTTGGAGTCCATGACGCGGTCATCTACGTCCTGGTTGGCCCGGAAGGCTCCGGACTGCCAGAGCATGGCATCCACGAGAGTGGTCTTGCCGTGGTCGACGTGCGCGATGATCGCGATGTTCCGCAGGTCGTCGCGGCTGTTCAAAGGCATGATGGAGTCTCACTCTGTGATCGTGGAGGCTGACCGCGGACTGTGCGGCCCTACCATTTTAGTTGATCCGCGCAATCGCTCTCACTCGTCCACCGTACGAAGCGTGCCAATTCACCTCGCGGCCACTCGCCGGACGCGTGGTTTGCGGACATTCTTCGGTAGCGGAACTGCCGGAACACGCTTCCGCCGGCCTCCGTACGGGCCGTCTCCGACCTTCCGAGAGTCCCACAGTCCGAAAGGGCCCGCGACCGGGAACGACGAGTCCCGCAGTCCGGAGGGCCCGTGACCGGGAACGACGGGTTTTCCACCCGGCGCCGTCCCCGCTCTCCGGCACCCGGCCGGGTCCGTGGGGCGGCGGCGACCGTCCTAAGCTCGGGACATGCCTCTGGCCCCATCGTTCGCCGCCATGTTCACGACCGAGGACGGCATCCGGATCGACGCCGCGCACACCCCGCCGCGCGGCGCGGATGACCTGGGGATCGTGCTGGCGCACGGGTTCACCGGATCGCTGCGGGAGCGCCCCACCCGGCGGATCACCCATGTGCTCAGCGGGTTCGGCGGAGTGGTCTCGTTCGACTTCCGGGGACACGGCCGCTCCGGCGGGGAGTCGACCGTGGGAGATCTGGAGATCCTCGATCTGGACGCGGCGGTACGGCACGCGCGGACGATCGGCTACACCCGGGTCGCCGTCGTCGGGTTCTCGATGGGCGCGGCGGTGGCCGTACGGCACGCGGGCCGGCACGGGCAGGCCGGGGCCGCGGAGGGGCACGGCCGGCCACGGGGCGGGCCGGACGCGGTGGTGGCGGTCAGCGCGCCCGCGCGGTGGTACTACCGGGGGACCCGGCCGATGCGCCAGGTGCACTGGGCGATCGAGCAGCCGCTGGGCCGCTGGGCCGCGCGGGTGGGCAAGAGGACGCGGATCAGGAAGGGCGTGTGGGATCCGGTGCCGTCGGCGCCCTACGAGGCGGCCGCGCACATCGCGCCCACCCCGCTGCTGGTCGTGCACGGGGACGCGGACGGCTTCTTCCCGCTCGACCACGCGTACCAGATCTACGAGGCCGCCCGGGAGCCGAAGGAGCTGTGGGTCGAACCCGGGTACGGCCACGCGGAGTCGGCGGCCACCCCGGGGCTGGTCCGCCGCATCGGAGAATGGGTGCGTGCCAACTCCTGACCTTCCGATCACCAGGAAGTGTTTACCTCCGGCGATCAGGGGTGACGAGGGAGATGTCGGAACAAGGAGTGGTGGTGCGCATGCGCAGCGTTTACGTGGCGGGTCTCGGGCGTGGAGACGGCAGGCAGATCGTCGAACTCGGCCTGATGGAGCTGCTCACCCGGCACGTGGATCGGGTCGGGGTGTTCCGGCCGATCACCGGTGACGAGGACGATCGCACCCTCGAACTGCTCAACTCCCGCTACCGCCTGGCGGCCTCGGCGATCGGGGTCACGGCCGAGGACGCCGCGGAGATCTACGCGCGGCTGGGCGTCGAGGAGCTCGTCGCCCGGCTGGTGGCCAGGTTCCACACGCTGGAGGAGGAGTGCGACGCGCTGCTGGTGCTGGGCAGCTCCTTCGACACCGACGAGCTCCCGCGCGAGCTGGCCTTCAACGCCCGGCTGGCCGCCGAGTTCGGCGCCCCGGTGATCGTGGTGGTGGGGGCGTACGGCGAGCAGGCCGACGAGATCGCGATGGAGATGCGCACCGGCTACCAGGTCTTCTCCGATCTGGGCAGCACGGTGCTGGCGGTGGTCGCCAACCGGGCGCCGCAGGGGACGGTCGTCGAGCTCGACCTGCCGGTGCCCTGGTACGTCATCCCGGAGAACCCGGTGCTGTCGGCGCCGACCGTCGGCCAGGTGATGCGGGCGGTGAACGCCAGGCAGCTCCAGGGGGACGAGGAGGGCCTGCGCCGGGACGTGCTCGGGTTCGTGTTCGGCGGGGCCACGCTCCCGGTGTTCCTGGAACACCTGGCCGACGGCGCACTGGTGATCACCCCGGGCGACCGGGCGGACCTGCTGCTCGTCTCGGTGGCGGCCGAGACGGCCGGTACGGCGCGGCCGTCCGGAGTGGTGCTGACGCTGGGGGAGGAGCCCACGGAGGCCGTCAGGACGCTCACCGCCCGGCTGGCGCCCGGCATGCCGGTGCTGTCGGCCGCCGCGGACAGCTTCACCGTGGCCACCACCCTGGGCGGGCTGGAGGGGCGGCTGACCGCCGACAACCCGCGCAAGGCCGAGACCGCCCTCGGCCACTTCGAGGCGCACGTGGACACGGCCGGCCTGACCGGCCGGATCGAGCTGGCCCGCTCCGACCGGGTCACCCCGATGATGTTCGAGCACACCCTGCTGGAGCGGGCCAGGGCCGCACGGCGGCACATCGTGCTGCCGGAGGGGGAGGAGGACCGGATCCTGCGGGCCGCCGACATCCTCCTGCGGCGCGGCATCGTGGACCTCACCCTGCTGGGCCGGGAGGAGGTGGTCCGCCGGCGGATCGCCGACCTGGGCCTCGACCTGTCCGGGGTGACCGTCGTCGATCCGCTGACCTCCCCGCTGCGCGAGTCCTTCGCCCGGAAGTACTTCGCGCTGCGGGAGCACAAGGGGATGACCGTCGAACGGGCCAGGGACGTGGTCACCGACGTCAACTTCTTCGGCACGATGATGCTGCACTGCGGAGCCGTGCACGGCATGGTCTCCGGTGCCGCGCACACCACCGCCGCCACGATCCTGCCCGCGTTCCAGATCGTCAAGACGGTCCCGGGGACCTCGATCGTCTCGTCGGTGTTCTTCATGTGCCTGGCCGACCGGGTGCTCGTCTACGGCGACTGCGCGATCAACCCCGACCCCGACGCCGAGCAGCTCGCCGACATCGCCGTCTCCTCCGCCCGCACGGCGGAGCGGTTCGGCATCGAACCACGGGTCGCGATGCTGTCGTACTCCACCGGCCACTCCGGCAGCGGCGCCGACGTGGACAAGGTCCGCGACGCCACCGCCCTGGTCATGGACCGGGCGCCGGACCTGCTGGTCGAGGGGCCCATCCAGTACGACGCGGCGGTGGACGCCAGGGTCGCCGCCGCCAAGCTGCCCGGCTCCAAGGTCGCGGGCCGGGCGACCGTGCTGATCTTCCCGGATCTCAACACCGGCAACAACACCTACAAGGCCGTGCAGCGCTCCGCCGGGGCCGTGGCGATCGGGCCCGTCCTGCAGGGGCTCCGCAGACCGGTCAACGACCTGTCGCGGGGCGCACTGGTCACCGACATCGTGAGCACCGTCGCCATCACCGCCATCCAGGCCCAGGAGGTCAGCTCGTGAACCAGCCGTCAGCGCCGGGCGGCGCCGGCCGTCCGCCCAGGCCGGCGACCCCGCGGACGGAGGAGGCTCGATGAGCCGCGTACTGGTGCTCAACAGCGGGTCGTCGTCGGTGAAGTACCGCCTGCTGTCCGGTGCGGAGCGGCTGGCGTCCGGGATGGTCGACCGGATCGGCGAGGCCGGCTCCCCGGCGGCCGACCACGGGGCGGCGCTGAAGACCGTCGCGGCCGAGCTCGCCGACGGGGGGTTCGGGCTCGACTCCCCCGAGCTGACCGCGATCGGGCACCGGGTGGTGCACGGCGGCACGACCTTCACCGAGCCCACGCTGATCACCGAGGAGGTGATCAAAAAGATCGAGGAGCTCGTTCCGCTCGCCCCCCTGCACAACCCGGCCAACCTGGCGGGCATCGAGGTCGCCCGGCGCCTCCGTCCCGACCTGCCGCAGGTGGCGGTCTTCGACACCGCCTTCCACTCCACGATCTCCCCGGCCGCCGCGACCTACGCGATCGACCGTGAGCTGGCCGAGCGGCTGAGCATCCGCCGCTACGGCTTCCACGGCACCTCACACGCCTACGTCTCCCGCGAGGCCGCGCGCGCCGTGGACAGGCCGATGGGCAACGTGATCGTGCTGCACCTCGGCAACGGGGCGAGTGCCTCCGCGGTGTCGGCCGGGCGGTGCCTGGACACCTCCATGGGCATGACCCCGCTGGAGGGGCTCGTCATGGGCACCCGTAGCGGCGACCTGGATCCCGCGGTGGTGCTCTATCTGGGGCGGACGGGCGGAATGTCGCCGGACGAGATCGACACGCTGCTCAACCGGCGCGGCGGCATGCTGGGCCTCTGCGGAGACAACGACATGCGGGCGGTGGAGAAGCGGCTGGCCGCCGGAGACCCGGACGCCCGGCTCGCCTTCTCGGTCTACTGCCACCGGCTGCGCAAGTATGTCGGCGCCTACTACGCCGTGCTCGGCACGGTGGATGTGATCGCGTTCACCGGAGGCGTGGGCGAGAACTCGTCGCTGGTCAGGGAGACCGCGCTGGCCGGCCTGGAGGCGCTGGGCATCGTCGTCGACCCGGTGCGGAACCGGCGCGGGGACCGGCTGATCTCCACCGACGGCGCGGCCGTGCGGGTCGCGGTGATCCCCACGGACGAGGAGCTGGAAATCGCCCGCCAAACTCTTGAGGTTATTTCGCGAACCAATCGCGGATAAACGGCGTCTACCTACAGCGGATGGATGAAATCCACTGGGAGAAGTCCATGGGCCGCGAACCATCGCGTAGCGGTGTCCATGGGACATACTTCGAGTAGTCAGGCGGTAGCCCAGCGTCGCGGGGGCGTGGTGGGCCATCCGTCCGTCGTCGTGCTTGTACGGCTCCGCGGAGCCGTACAAGCACGACGGGGGGTTCCGGCCTGGCCCGGTTCAGCCCAGGCGGGCGATCGACTTGTACTCCAGGTAGGACGACAGGCCCTCGGGGCCGAGCTCACGGCCGAGGCCGCTGCTCTTGAAGCCGCCGAACGGTGAGCTGTTCTCGATCATCAGGAGGTTGACGCCGTAGGAGCCGGTGCGCACCTGGCGGGCGATCTCCATGCCGTGGCCGGTGTCGGCGGTCCACACCGTCCCGTGCAGGCCGTAGTCGCTGTCGTTGGCGATCCGGACCGCGTCGGCCTCGTCCTCGTAGGGGATCACGGTCAGGACCGGGCCGAAGATCTCCTCGCGCGCGATGCGCATCTCGTTGGTGGCCCCCGCGAAGACGGTCGGGGCCACGTACCAGCCCCGGTCGTGGGGACGGTCCAGGCCGCCGACGACCGGTTTGGCGCCCTCGTCGATGCCGATCCTGATGTAGCCCTCGACGCGCTCCTGCTGCCGCCTGGCGACGAGCGGGCCGATGCCGGTCGCCGGGTCGGCGGGGTCGCCGACCGGCATGCTCCGGACCATCCCCGCGACCGCGTCCACGACCTCGTCGTAGCGGTTGCGCGAGGCCAGGATGCGGGTCTGGGCGACGCACGCCTGGCCGTTGTTCATCAGCGAGGCGATCGACAGGAAGCCCATCGCCGAGGGCAGGTCGCAGTCGTCCAGGATGATCGCGGCCGACTTGCCGCCGAGCTCCAGGGTGCACCGCTTGAGCTGCTCGCCGCAGATCGCGGCGATACGGCGGCCGGCCGCGGTGGAGCCGGTGAAGGCGACCTTGTCCACGCCGGGGTGGGAGACCAGGTGCTCGCCGGCCTCGCGTCCCGCGGCGACGATGTTGACGACGCCGTCCGGGATGCCCGCCTCCCTGACCATCTCGGCCAGGAGATAGGAGTCGAGCGGGGTCTCGGGTGCGGGCTTCACCACGATCGTGCAGCCCGCGACGAGGGCCGGGGCCAGCTTGATCATGATGACGAACTGGGGGACGTTCCACGGGACCACGGCGGCGACCACGCCGACCGGCTCGCGGCGGACGGTCACCGGGCCGAAGGTGCCCGGCCGCTCCTCCTCGACGGCGAACGTCTTTCCGAGCTCGGCGTAGTACTGCAGCATGCCGAGTGGCTGGGGGGCCTGGGCCAGGTTGGAGAAGGTGATCGGGGAGCCCATCTCCAGTGTGATGATCTCCGCCATCTCGGCCTGCCGGGTCGCGTAGATCTCGGCGAGCCTGCCGACGACGGCGGCGCGCTCGGCCATCGTCATCCGGGGCCAGGGGCCGTGGTCGAACGCCTGGCGCGCGGCGGCCACCGCGCGGTCCATGTCGGCGGGGGTCCCGTCCGGGACGCGGCCGACGACCTCCTCGGTGTGGGGCGAGACGACGTCGATGGTCCCGGTGCCTGCAGGCGCCACCCAGTCGCCCCCGATGAACAGCGTGTCGTACTGGCGCATGATGTGTTGCCTCCTGATGGGGAGCCGGAGTCGGTAATCGAACCACCGCTTGCTTGGACAGTCTTGTCCCCGTTGAAGGGCTCCACAAGGCCTGCCACGGCTAAAACCGAATCATGTTCTGTCAACAGTGACAAGGGGGAGCGCGCCGGGCGGCGATTCCACCGTCGCATTGACCAAGGTGGTACAGAACGGTAGATAGTTCGTCAATGGTGCACGAGTTCCCCCGTTTCGGTGGCGGTAGTAAAGATCGTCTTCTATAGTTTCGCTCCGTCCATGAGGGGCCCCCGGAGGTGAGCGAAGCGTGAGATCGGCTCGCTCGGCCGTCTTGGGCGCCGTGTCCGCTCTGCTGCTGCTGACCCCGGTCATGGCAGGCGCCGCCGTGCAGCGCGCGGCCAAGCCCGACCCCGAGGTCGAGCTCCGCAAGCTCACCCGCGAGGCGAGCCAGCTCAACAAGGACTACCGAGGCCAGGTGCAGAGCCTGGAGGAGACCCGGGTCCAGGCCGGCAAGGCCACCGCCAACGCCAAGAGCCTGAGGGCTGCGCTGGCCGCCGCGGAGGCCGACATCATCCGCTTCGCGCAGACCAGCTACATGAACGGCGCCCTGGACGACACCAACATGCTGAGTTTCGACGGCGACGCCGACTCCGTCCTCCGCCAGGCGGCGATCAAGTCCTACCTGGCCGACCAGCGCGCCGTCCAGCTCAGCCGGATCCAGGGACTGATCAAGAAGGCCAAGGCGGCGGAGAAGACCACCGAAGCGAAGATCGTCAATCTCAAGAACGACATCGCCAAGCTCAAGAAGGACCGGGTCCGGATCGAGGGGCTGCTGGCCAAGTACGGGTTCCAGACCCCCTCCGGCAGCGACGGCCTGACCGCCCGCACGGTCACTGTGCGCAACCTGGTGCTGCAGAACTTCCCGATGCCCTACGGCTACGGCTGCCTGCGCTCTGGCGACCCGGGCGACCACGGCAGCGGCCGGGCCTGCGACTTCATGATGAGCACCGGCGGCCGGCTGCCGACCACCGAGGCGAAGGAGCGCGGAGACCGCCTGGCCCAGTGGGCCATCACCAACGGCCCCAGGATCGGGGTCATGTACATCATCTGGCAGCAGAGGTACTACGACGTCCGGACCGGTACCGGCTGGAAGCTGATGTCCAACCGGGGCGGCAACACCGCCAACCACATGGACCACGTCCACATCTCGATGTTCTGAGCCGCCGGTCTGTAAGAGCCTGTTGACAAAGGATTTGGTCGCTGAGGCCGGGGCCAGGGATGCCCTGGTCGAGGCCATCTTCGAGTGATAGGCCCGCGGACAGGAGCGGGCTCCTGGTAGCTGAGGTGTTGTCTACGCATCTCGGCGGCCAGGAGCCCGTGGTTGTCTGTTTACACGTCCGCGTCCTCGGACGCCAGTGGTTGCGCCTCACCGGGGTGCCGATGTCATGGCCGCAAGCCGTCATATCCGTCGGATCTGACCGATGCCGAGTGGGCGGTGCTGGAAGGCGAGGCGCGGGCGGTGATGGCCGAGCTGGTCGCGGCCACGGGCAGGCCGATGGTGCATGATCTGCGGGCGGTGCTGGACGCGATCGGTTACCTGGTTCGATACGGGATCGAGTGGCGGGCCCTGCCGGTTGACTTCCCGCCGCATGAGGCGGTGTATGCGTTCTTCCTGCGGTGGTCTGGGCGCGGCCTGCCCGAACGGCTGGCCGGGCGGCTGCGCGGCCGCCTGCGGGTCATGGCCGGACGCGGCGAGTTGCCGACGGCCGGGTGCATCGACTCCCAGACGGTCAAGGTCGCCGAGACCGTCGGGGCTGCGGCCTGCGGTTATGACGGGGGCAAGAAGATCAAGGGACAGAAACGGCATATCGCGGTCGACACGCTCGGGCTGCTGCTGTGTGTGATCGTCACCGCTGCGTCGGTCCAGGACCGCGATGGCGCGCCCCGGCTGCTTGCCCTGTTGCGGGAGAAGTTCTCCACCATCGCGCTGGTGTGGGCTGACGGCGGCTACGCCGGACGTCTGCAGGCCTGGGCCAGGCAGGTCCTCGGCCTGGTCGTGACGATCGTCAAGCGCTCCGACGACTTGCGCGGCTTCGTCGTCCTGCCCCGCAGATGGGTGGTAGAACGAACATTCGCTTGGCTGGGCCGCTACCGCCGGCTGGTGCGGATCTACGAACGCCGCTCTGACCACCACGAAGCCCTGATCTGGTGGGCCACCGTGCACCAGATGACCCGCCGTCTGACCCGCGAACTGGCAGGCCAACCGCCTCATGGCCGCTGGAGCGACCTGCCCCCGCTTGCGGACCTGTCCAGTCCCGACCGGCGCGGCAAGGTCCTGGAACTCCTGGCCGCCCAGCCCTGGCGGGCCTGGAAGGGAACTGAACTGGCCGCCATCCTCGGAATCGCGAACATCAACAGCTTCCGCGTCCAGCTGTCCCAATGGTCACACCAGGGCTACATCAACAAGATCGGACCAGCCCTCTACGGCCCCATCCCCGCGAGTGCTTAAGCCTTCGTCAGCAGGCTCTAAGACCTGTTTATGACTGCGTGGAGAAATCCTCACACCCCGCAAGCTCAGGGAAGCGACCTGATTAGGGTGGGTTGCCATGCAGCCCCTCGCGCTCTTCGACTTGGACAACACTCTCATCAACCTGGACGAGGCGTTCCAGGTGTGGGCGGGGGAGTTCGCCGGCGAGCACGGCCTGGGGCGTGAGGCGGTTGGCTGGCTGATCGCTCTGGACCGGGTCGGCTACCCGCATCGTGAGGTCTTCTTTACCAAGGCACGCGAGCACTTCGCTTTGGCCGAGCCGGTCGACGAGCTGTGGAGTCGCTACCGTCGGCGCATACCGCACCTCGTTCACTGCCGGCCCGAGGTGATGAACGGTCTGTCTCGGCTACGCGCGTCGGGCTGGTGGGTGGCGATCGTCACCAACGGGACGGCGGACAATCAGCTCGGCAAGATCCAACGCACGGGACTGGCTGAGGCCGTGGACGCCTACGCGCTGTCCGGAGTCGAGGGCGTCCGCAAGCCCGACACTGGCTTGTTCGAGATCGCCGCCGAGCGCTGCGGCGTGACGCTCATAGCCGGGGGATGGATGATCGGAGATCATCTCGTTGCGGACACCGGCGGAGGACGCGCAGCCGGTCTACGGACGATCTGGATCGACCGAGGAACATGGCCGGGCCACGAACACGACGCGGATCACGTCGTCACTGACGTGCTTCAGGCGATGGAGATATTGCACGCCGAGCGGTGATCGAGCGGCCAGGCCGTAGTTCCGCGGGGGAGTGCTGTACAGCAGCTCATACAGCAACACCGCCTTACACGATCACACGCCACCGAACCGCATTTACCGCTTGACCAGGACGTCAGCCTGCTCACCTGGGACGCGCCGTTCACTCGTCATGAAGGGATATGGGTTTGAACAGGAAAGCCGTGAGGTTCCAGTTCTACTTGGCGCGCATGGTCACCGCTGCTCGCGGCGCGTGAAATACCAAGCGCAGTATGAAGGTGTCCAGTGTGAACCGGTTGGTGCCGTCCCAGTCGAACAGCTCGACCTGCCCCAGTGGAGCGTCAGGGTGAGCGTTCACGGAATCGTGGCCCTCCTGGTCCTCGTGCCACTCGACGAGGCGGACGTCCTCAAACCGGAAGACCACGACAGGCGTATTCGACAGTTCGGGTGGAGTCCACTGTGGGTCGTAGACGAACTCCAGCTCCAACGTCGGCGGCCTGCCGGGGTCATAGGTCAGGCGCCTGAAGTCGGTGTCGTGAAGGTAGATGTGGGCACCCTCCTCGGTCCGGAACTCGTACAGCCCTCCCTTGGACGTGATACCGAGATGCTTATCCTTGGTCACGCCGGCGAACTCGATCACTGACATGAAGACATGGTCCTACAGGCCGGAACGATCTGGCAGGTCTCGGCGGAGCGGTGACAGCAGCGCTGACAGCAACGTCCCCACACGCGGACTCACTCCGGCTACCGTCCACCACCCTCTGACCACGGTCTCCGCTACCCGACCAAGGTGATTGGTCCGCCTGAAAAGTGGAAGGTCATGGGCGGGGCTGCGGCGCCGCTTCCGGGAATGTCGTACGACGTCCAGTTGCCTGCGGTAGTATCCCGACAGGGTGCATTCGGTCACCTGCCTGTGCTAGTGCTCCCGGTCATCCACTGGCGGTCAGGCCCACAACCGACATGAGTTGCTACACGTGGCCGTCGTTCCTGATTGCGACTGAGACCGGGCAGTCCTGATCGGTGTGCGATGGTTGCCAATCCGCAGCTCCCTGACCTCTTCCAGCCGCAGACCATTCTCACAGCGGCGTGGGCACGTACAGCTATTGCTGTTTTCGCCCACATTCCCCTCGTTCTGGTAGTCCTGCCGATGCTTCCAGCTCTCGCAATCCTCCCCTTCATAGGGAGCCGGAGGGATGACCTCAAGGCGATCATCAATCTCCTCCAGGGTTGGAGCACAGATATTCTCGACCGTTGCTCACAGGGAAAGCCACCACGACGATGAAGTACGTTCACATCCACGACATCGCGCGGAAGCGAGCTATATACACAGGAGAGCCGTTTCGTGCGGTGCTTCAGTCTCTTGAAGGAAGCTCCCCGCGCACTATTTCAATACCGTACGCAAACTCTCTCGATCAAGAAATTCTGGAAACGGATTTCTTGCTCGCCATGCGTAAAACGTTGTCAACCAGCACTTTTGCGAACGACGTACCGGAGTCAAGTCGTAGCAATCTGGCCCTCATATCGTACGTACAGCCGGAAGCTGAGCGCCTAACCGTAGCTGTAACTAGGGACGATCTCCCAGGCGTTCTATCCGCAATCATCCCTCACGCTCAAGCAGCAGACGATGGCAATATACTCGGCATACCGGGTTTAAGGTGTGAGATTCATGAGCGACACATGAGCCTCTACCGTCCTGGCAGTAACTCATGTATACGTCTTCGCGGTGCTCGTGAGACGATCATGCGATCACAATGGCGCAAGGCGTTGAGAATCGCAGAGGACCTCGTTCAAAGTCCCTACTACATTCACAGAGAGTCGCCGGATTTAGTAACGAAGCATGAAGCTGAGGCTATCGAGTTCTTTCGCATCAACCGCATAGGAGGTTCGCGCCTCTGTAGCGGGATTATGCGCAGAGTGCATGTCTTCTATCCGGAACCAGGAGGCGACAAAAAGCCTAGATGGATTGACGTATGGGACAGTGAGGTGATCTCAGCGACTTTCATGTCAGGTAGCCGTGTTCGAAATGGGTGAGAACGAGCGCGGCTTTGATGATGTCGCCGATTCTGCTGGGGCTGGCGGTGATGCGCTGGAGGGTGCGCCAGCGTTGGGTGAGCAGGGCGAAGCCGCGTTCTCCCAGGCAGCGCAGGGCGCGCAGGAGCGCGTTGCGGGTACGGGTGTCGAGGTCGAGGGGTCGGCCGTCGGAGGGTTGTTTGACCGGGGTGAAGATGCCGATGCCGGCGCCGTCGTAGCCGGAATCGGCCAGGGTGGGCAGGCCGTCGGCGGCGGCTTTGTACAGCGCTCCCAGGACGTGTGCGCGGGCGGCGGTCAGGTCGTGCACCGATCCGGGTTCGACGGCCGAGACCCACAGCGGCAGGCCGCAGGGCGCGGACAGCGCCTGGATGTTGCCGCCGTGGTGGCGGGCCTTTCCGGAGTACCACAGGTCGATGGGTTCGCCTTTGACGCTGATGGTCTTCTCGGCGCAGCGGTCGGTGGCGATGACGGTGCCGTCCAGGATCAGATGGGTGAGGCCCTCATCGACGGCGCGCCGCAAGGCCTGGTGCAGGTCGGGCGCCTGATCGGCCAGGACCTCGATGACCTCGTCGATGTAGCGGTAGGCGGTCGCGCGGGAGACGCCGTGGTCACGGCCGAGGGCGCCCCGGTCGGTGCGGTCGCGAAACCAGCGCAACCCCATCACCGCCTGCTCAAAGCAGGTCAGCGCCCGAGAACCCGCGCGGGTGCCCAGTCGGCGGCGCTCGGCCGCCAGGAGCAGGGAGAGGTGGCAAACCAGCTCCCGAGGGACGTCGAGCGTGGCACGATAGGTGATCACGTGGGGCTTTCTGGACTGAAGACGGCTTGTGGTGAGACCTCTTCTACCGAAAGCTCCACGCCTATTTCAGGGGCATCGCGATCCATCCCGATTCATGTCTGCCGACGTCGCTTTGAAGGCATCGAATCGCAACTGCCCCTATTGATCTTGCTGAGATCACCTCAGTGGCGGAATGAAACATGAAGTGCTCTTGCAACTCGAGTGGATTAACGGCAGAACAGCGCCACAAGTCTGCAGAGAGTTGTTGGATGAAAAATTTGGAATGCCCCTTAAAGTATCACTCAATACACCGAACTGGACGATCAATGACTGGATCGTCTTAGAGCAGCGTGGAAAGCATACGAGAATGCGGGGGAACATATCACTTCGCTACAATCGCGCACTGAACGACTGAAGTCAGGATGACATTTTCCTTTACGCAGGGGCCTAATCCAGCTCTAGCCACCGTTCTCCCTGCCCAACGAGGTAGGCGAACGATTCAACACGCCCCTGCGACACAGACTCTCGCCGACACCCTCACGAGGTAGGCCACGGGTACTGGAAGTCACTCTCCATAGGCGATGTCTTTGCTGCCGTGCGGCTTCCGTTCCTCGGGCCTGGGCAGCCTCTGCGGTACGTTCGCTTGTCACTGGACATATGGCGTTCTCGCCTCTGCTGTATAGCACATAAGTACAACGACGCACGCCTGGCCAGCGCGCCAAGCTTCCTGCCATGGCTTCGCCGTTCACTCGTAATGAAGGGGTCTGGGGTTCGATTCCCCAAGGGGCTCCAGGTCAGAAGGCCCCTACAAAGATCGTGAGGGCCTTTTGCGTGTCTAACTACGCGACTAGACTCCGTGGACTACAGGCCGATCTGCTTATGGTTCCTACCAGCAACAGTTGTGGATACTGATGAGAGGGCGCCATCATGAACTTCGAACGTATCGTTTCGGCCCACAACTATTTGAACCACCGGTCATGCTGATACTTGGATGCCTCGGGCCCGTCGAACTCGTGTGTCGTATTGTTGAGCCGGACGAGGAATACTGTTCCTTTCGCCCCGGTCTTCGTCCTGGTTGTATATACCGGCCCTGAGGCAGGCGCGACGTCGATCCGGGCAATCGTGCGTTCGTCAATGGCGCCGAACACGACAGTCACGTTGGCCGTCACGGCCTTCCCGAAGGTCTGAATTAGCAGCTCGGTCAGCCATTGCTCCCAGCCGTCGGTGTTCTTCTTGAAGAAGACAGTCAAATCCTCCTCCAGACCCAGCACCGACCCATCGTCCCGGACGCCGACGAGCAGCGTCCCCCCGTGACCATTCATGAAGCCGGCGATCGTCTTGATCACTGCCCACTCCATCGCCCGATCCTTCTGCCCGGTGTCCAGGTTCTTGCGGCCGGTCGACTTGAACTCGACGACCTTGCTCTCCCCTGTCTTGATCAGTGACTGGATATCGCGTGCCAGCGCGTCACCGCCGCGTTGCCCGGCGAATGGGCTACCTTGACCGTCGCTCCGGTTCACTGGCCGGCCGGTCGCATCCTCGAGCTGACGGATCAGTCGTTCGTAGCGCGCGTCGAAGACGGCGCCGAAGTCGTCCTGACGAAGTGCAACCGGGTCGATGTCGTGGCTGGTGAGGATCGCGTCCAGGTCCTGCGGATCCACCGGCACGCCGATCTCGATCGCAGCCAGATACTTGCTCGGCGCGCTCGCGCCCGTATATCCCCAGGTCTGCCCGTCGATGGCGGTCTTGTTAACGATGCAGTTGGCGTACGCGCTGTCAATGCCGTTCGCTGCGCACCATTTCTGCGGGAAGATGTGACGGATGTCGATCGAGTCGGCCGCGTACGCCTTCGCGTCGATCGTCTCACCGGTACGGAAGTCGCGACCGCCCCGCTTCATTACGAGTGCGTAGAGGCCCTTGTAGGCGGCGCTGTTGCGGGTGCGCAACCCCAGCAGCCGTTCAGCCTGGAACTGCGACTCGCGGACCGTGCGCGGTTCCTCGCCGTCGTCCTGAATCCACGCGAGCACGTCCTGCAGGTCGTTGGCGAAGCGGGTGTCAGTGGTGCCGCCGTACAACTCACCGAACACCCCACACCAGTACCACTGACGTAACTTCGCGATCGGCTTCGGCGTGAACGCGAGCTCGCCAAGCAACGTGAGGATCGCCGTCAAGGGAACGAGCTGGGTGCTGTACGGGAGGTCACGGGCACAGAAGATGCGCTCACCGTGGAAGAACCGCACCACCCCCTGCAGCACCTCAGTGACGGCACCGGCCCAGCGCCGGTACTCGCTCAGTGGAAGCGACAGCATGTCGCGGCGCTTGGCCGACACCGCCGGGACGCGGTCACCGCGAACACGTTCCCGAGTGCGCTCCTCCCAGCGGCTACGAGTCCAGAGCAGCGTGACGATCTGCAAGAAGGTCGTGGCGTCCAGGTCTACGAGCAGCGGCTCGTCCGCCCAGGTCGCCTGCCGACTCTCCCAGTCGTCGCGCAATCGGAAGTTTTCAGCGGCGTACGTCGCCGTCAGCAGCTCAAAGACCGTCAGCTCGACACCGCCAGTATTCACCTTCTCGAAGACCTGGCAGACGGCCTCCTTGGTCGTCTTCTGATCAAGCGCGATCCGCGGAACGCTGTAATGGAGGAACGGCAGGATCAGCGTCTCCTGGAATCCCTTCCAGATCTTCACCTGCTCCTGCGGTGGTCCCGCCATTAAATAGGCAACCTGCCAATCGGTGATGGCAGCCGGGTCGAGCACGATGCCGAGCGGAAAGAGGCCGGCCTTCCCAGCTCGCACCTGTGCCTCGGTCGTGGAGGCGTCGAGCACGACGTCGCCGCGGGCGTTCACCCGTCGCTTGTCCGCCGGTAGCGACAGGATGGCATCATTCCGGTCTGCGTCCGGGTCGATGCACGCATCGATGTCGGCGAAGTACCAACGCTCAACGTCCTTCTTCCGGGTATCCCTGGTTGGGACCGGTGCTCCGGAACGGAGCGCCAGGTAGAGCGAGGTCGCGCGCTGCTGCCCATCGAGCAACAGGTACCTCGGGGCGCTCGTCGCCGAACTCGGAACTCCCTCAAGTGGCCGGGGCTGGAATCGCACGTCAGCGTTTCCAGTCTCCAACGTCATCACGGCGCCGATCGGGAACGAGCGGGAGACCGAGGCCAGCAGACTTACGATGTGGTCGTCGTCCCAGACCCACCCACGCTGGAAATCGGGTAGCTGCAGTACTCCCTGGTGTGCTTGGTTGAGTAGGTCCGCCAGTGGAATGTCGCCACTCTCGAACGTCTTCGCCACTCCGGTTCCTCCCCACAGACACGCTCTCGCGACAGGGTAGACGAAAGTGCCCAGGCGGACGCCACGATTAACACCTTCTGAGGAGTCACTCCCGCACGCACACTGCTTCAGAAACAATCGTTGATGCCATTCATCTGCAGCTGACCACGCGCCTGCTGTTGCGAACCGGCACTCTGCTTAAGACCGTTGAGGTGTCCAGCAGATTCCGGACAGTCGGCTACATAAACTGACAGAAGTCTGGAATCTGCTGGGCGCCTCAACGTCGAGGCCTACGCCGATGGGACGGTGATCGCCTATGACACGGAGCATGATGAAGACCAGTACGGCGGTTTGACCTACGCTCAGTTGGACCTCGACGAGTTCGCGCCATACGAGCTCGGTGAATCGGTGAACAGGAGCTCTTCGAGGAACTGGGCCGTCTGCACCCGATGAATCTGCAGGCCGGTCAGGCATGGCCGCCCAGCTGATGAGGTGCCGTGTTCCGTCGCTGTTCCGTGGGAGCGTCGAAACAGCGAGAGGTGATGTGAGGCGTCCGCAAGCGTAATGCTTGCTCAGCCACATGATCGAGTGATTGCCGCAGGTAGTCAGGTCCGGGGTCGGAGATCACCCAGATCTACGAGGGCAAGGCGCAACTGGTTGCGTCTGCGGAGGTGGTGTACGCAACTCAGCGACCACAGTGGGTGAGCAGGAGTAGCGCGTCCGAGAACGGCAATAGCCGTATTCGGCACCAGCCGTTGATCGTCACGTAGAGTGCCACCCAAAGGGTATTGAGAGCGTTCGTCATGAATCGGTCTTCGATGCCCTTCGCCATCTCCACAGCCGGATGACTCAAGGTTCACTCACCCAGGGGGCACAGGTGTTCCGGTGGATGACCAGGGCGGTCGTGTCTGTACCGCCGCCGCAGGACCATGATGCGCAGGCGCGTATTCATGGTGTCCAACTGTTCGCCGAAGCCCGTGAAGAACTCAATCGAGCAGACACGAAGGCGCAAGTACTTCTCGGTGTCGCGGGGCTAGGCATCGGCGCGGTTGCCGGTGGCCTGCTCGCGGGAAACTGGTCGCCGCTGAAGTTGCACGCAGGTTTGCAATGGCTGTGGTGGGTGGGGGCAGCATGCGCGCTCGCAGCCTTGGTCTGCCTGGCGAGCGCGGTATACCCGCGTATCACAAAGCGCGCGCTCGGTATCGCCTACTTCGGTGACATCAGGCGGTACGGCTCCGCGGTAGAAATCGCCAACGCGCTGCGCAACCACGATAATGACGATCTGACCGGTCTGGCCGAACAGATCCGAGCAGTCAGCGTGATCGTCACCAGGAAGTACCTGCTCATCCGGTGGGGCTTCTGGCTGCTTCTGATCTCTATCGGGTCGACGGTCGGCTCGGCGGTGATCCAACTGGCCCTTTGACACGCTCGTGTGATTGCCAAAACGGCGTACCCGACGTACGCATGGATCATGCGGCCCTTCTCCCAGCCCGTCTGGCACTCTCTGATCGAGAGTGGCACGCCGTGCCGGTACGAAGCCGGGGACGTGCTCCTGCGGCAGGGCGCACAGGGCAGTCACGTGCTAGGGCCTGTCCTGTGAATCTTCGGTCAGAGCATTTGGCCTGGTCGGTCATGCTGAAGGCATGGTTCATCGGGGGGAACTCACCGATCAGCAGTGGGAGATGATCAAGTCGGTCTTGCCGGAAGGCGGCGGGCAGGGCGGTCAGTGGCGTGACCATCGGCAAGTGATCAACGGGATCTTGTGGCAGGCCCGGACCGGTGCGCCGTGGCGGGATGTCCCCGACCGGTACGGGCCGTGGAAGACCCTGCATGAGCGGCTGCGCAGGTGGACCGCGGACGGCACCTGGGAGGCGATCTTCCAGCACGTCAAGGACAACGTCCAGCTCGCCGAGGAGGACGACGCGGCCGAACTGTGGGAGGTGTCGGTCGACTCCACCGTCACCCGGGCGCACCAGCATGCCGCTGGCGCCCGGAAAAAGGGGGCTCTGCCGCCATCGGCGTCTCGGGAGCGACGGTGGCGGCCGTCGACGGGGAGGCGCTGGGCCGCTCCCGGGGCGGCCTGACCAGCAAGCTGCACGTGGCGGTGGACGCCGGGTGCCGAATACTGGCCGTCGTCCTCACCGCCGGCCAGGCAGGTGACAACCCGCGGCTGATCCCGCTGATCGACCAGGTCATCGCGCCCGCCCCTACCGCCCGTCGCCGGGGCTGGCGGTTTCGGGTGATCGCCGACAAGGCCTACAGCGCCCGCAGCACCCGCCGCTACCTGCGCCGCAGGCGGATCGCCGCCACCATCCCGGAGAAGAAGGACCAGTTGGCCCACCGCAGGAAACGCGGCTCACACGGCGGCCGGCCGTACGCCTTCAACCCGGAGATCTACAAGCGGCGCAACGTGGTGGAGCGGGCGATCGCGCGGCTCAAGCGCTATCGCGCACTGGCCTCCCGCTACGCCAAACGCGCCCTCATCTACCGCTCCCAGATCCTGCTCATCGCCACCCTGGACTGGCTCTCATGATCCGCAGGACAGGCCCTAGCACAGGGGAGCAGGCTACGGGCGCTTCGGCGGTCTTCCATGAGCGGGTCGGCCAGGCATTTACCGGCGGAACGTTCCACGGCGACTTCAATTACCGGGAAAGCTAAGCGTGTATCCAAACGCCGAGTTCCGAGAACGGGTAGAGGCAGCTTTCATAGGCGGCACCTTCAACGGCGACTTCAACTTCAACCTACGCAAACTGATTACCACGCGACGGTTGAACCCGGAAGACGTCGACAGGATGCGGGCGATCTACGTGCCGTGTGGCGACACCCTCTCGCGTGCCATCGCCGCGGCACGTGAGAGGGGAGCCGTCATCTTATGCGCGGAACCAGGGAACGGCCGGCGCATCACTGCGGTGAACATAGCAGTCGACCTTGGAATGACCCCCGAGTGGCTGGTCATCGACGAGGAGGATGTCTACGCTTCGCTGCACGGCAAGGGGCACAAGACCTACCTGCTGAACCTTCAGGAGAGCGCCCCAGAGGTGATCCCCACAGTAGGGAAGGAGTTGGCGAATTACATCGCGCGCTTGCGCGAGGTTGGCTCCTACCTCGTTGTACTGGCCACGGAGCGTGAGTTGAGGACGCTCGACCTCGCCGTCGAACCCGAAATCGTCAAGCTGAGCGCAAGCAACGCGCGCGAGGTGTTCCTCGCGCATTTGGCCCAGTGGCGCTCGCGCGAAGAGTCCCAGGTCTGGGCGGCTGACGATCGGATCAGCGGTGTTTTGACCGGCGCTTCTTCGCAGGACGCCGTGACGCTCGCCGAGCACGTGCGCGAGTCAGGACACCGAACGCCGCAGGAGGGAGCGCAGGAGGTTCTTGCCGCCTACTGCAATTGGGAAAAGGAGCTCGACAGCTGGTTTGCGAAAACCAAAGGGCCGGAGCAGGGATACCAGCGTGCTCTCCTGCTGTCGGTCGCCACGATGGAAGGCTCGTCCGTAGCGGAGGTCTTCGACGCGGCCGACATGCTATGCAAGGCCGTCGGCATTCCATATCCCCCTGGCCGAGGCCTGATCGGTCCGGGCGTAAGTGATCATTTGCAGGATGTCGATGCCCGATATGTGAAAGGACGGGTGGAGTTCACCCGTCCCAGATACGGTGTGGCCGTATTGGATCATGTGTGGGAGGATCGGCCTTATTTCCAGAGCCATCTGACCACTTGGCTCACGAAATTACGCGAGGATCAGCCCACCGCCATACTCCTGCGCCTGGCGATGCGCCACGGCCTGACCGATCTGGTCTTGGAGACAGTCCAGGGGTGGTCGGGGACAGATCCGAAGCGGGCAGTCGACATGCTGACGGCCGCGGCGATGAGCGACGAGCTCGGCCGCGCAGTACGCAGCAGGATGTATGTCTGGGCGCGGGAGGGGAACCAGGAGTCACTTCATCTGGTGGTCGCGGCGGTTTGTGGCGGTCCGATGGCCGACGTATTCGACCGAATTGCACTCACTCGTCTGAAGCATCTGGCCGGGCGTGACTCCGAACGGGTCAAAGACGCAGTGCTCACCGCGCTGGCTGGGCTTGTCACTCGTCCGCAACTACGCGTTCCAACCGTGACAGAGATCGTGAAGTGGACTGGCACCGCAGGACAGGTCCAACGCACCGGCTTGCGTGCCTTCGTGAAGCTGGCCGCCCTGCGCTCAGGCGAAGGACGTCTGGTACTGATGCCACACTCGACGCGGGAGGAGACGCTCATCGGCGATCTTGCCAGCGGATGGCGGGCGAGCCTTCGCGACCCCGCGAGCTCCCACGAGGCCAAGACGGCGGCTGTCGCCTGGCTGGAAGAGGTCGCTCAGGGCGTCGCCGACGGCGAGGTCATCTGCCAGGTCTTAGCCAAGGCGTGTAGGTCCAGCATAGACGTCGGTGTGCTCGCGCCCCTTATCTGGCACTGGGCACGCACCGCCCCGGAGGACGGTGTCGACCGCGAGAGCCTCTGTATCGAGCTGATGCGACGGATCGGTGAAGCGGACAGGCTCACCTCCGGTATCTCACTGCTGGACGCCTACGATGTCGAGGAGACGACCGAGTGGGATTCCTAGACTGGCTGGAAACGCTTCTGGCCCGCAGGCATCGGGGTGACTCCGTCCCGCACCATACAGAGCTCGCGCAGGTGCTACGCAGCGAGCGGGAGAACCGGGACTTCCGGGCGCGAATCACGCTCACATGGCTCCTGCCCTGGGGAACGGAACTGCCCGTCGATATCGAAACCTCAGTGTGTGACAGACTTATCGTGGCCGCCTGTCAGGCGGCCACGCCGTTCTCGGTGCTCCACCGGGAGGAGGCGGAGAGCGCGGTCAACCTGGCGCTGGGCCGTGTCGAGACCCATCCCTATTTCCGCCGAGCACGTGCGGTGCTCGGCGTCGAGGCCGAGGCGGTCGAGTTCGCCCGTGAGCAGATGGCGAGAGATCTGGAGACCGAACGGCATCGAATGGCGCAGCAGGCCGAGGTCACCCGGCTGACGGCCCTGCGGGACACGATGTTGCGGGATGGCTCCATCGCACGGCTGTGGTGGCTCCAATCGGATCCGAAAAAGCTGATGGAGCTGGTGAAACACGGGGACGAGTTCGAGAAGGCCATCAACCTGGTCTCCGACGGCCACGGCACGCGGCCGAGCATGCCGGGGGCGGGGAAGACGTCCGTGGCCGAGCTTGTCGAGCTCTTCCTGGCGGAGCTGGGACCGGAACACCGCCGACTCCTGATTCACCAGCTGGACAAGGTCTTCCGAGGCTACGAGCGTCCAGAACTGGCGGATCGGCTAGTCGCGACGTCTGGTGACGGTGCTGCGGAGCCAACACCGGATAGTGATCAGGGAAACGGAAGGTATCTCGGAGGCGTTTCGTAGTCCCAGGCAGTGGGAGTTCCGCCGGCTAAGGCGGGTCAGCTGATGCGCTCGTCCAGGGCCACCCGGATCTACGAGGGCAGGGCACACCCAGGGCACATGGGCGCGAGAAGCACTACGGAACGATGAGAACCAGTGAACGCCAAAAGTTCAGCTCAGAACGTGTTCTAAGAGATCACTGCAGGTCGGTCGCCATGGCGGATCAGATCTCGATGTTCTGAAAAGCGTGCCGACCGCTCCTTGATCCCAGCCGTCTCAACGGCAGGCATACAGGCTCGTACGACCGAAAACCGGTTGCCTCGTGCGGTGGGCTCAGGGAACGTGATGTCCATGACGCTCTGACGGACAGCACCCCGCCACTCCGAGATGCCACGGCGCCGACGCGCCGCGCAACGTCGTCAGCCCATACCCTTTTAAGGGAAAAGAGCCTTTTTGTCTCAGCAACACTCCCCGCAGGAGTCCCCGCTGCCGTCCACCGCGGCCATGGGGTCGGCAACCGTCACCGTGTTCGCCTCCCCCGCGAGCTGGATCGAGTCCGACGCCCTCGCGCAGTGCCGGCAGGTGGCCGCCCTCGACGGCATGATGCACGTCGCCGCCATGCCGGACCTGCACCCCGGCAAGGGCGCCCCCATCGGCGCCGCCATGGCGTCGACCGTGTTGTACCCGTTCCTGGTGGGCTCCGACATCGGTTGCGGCATCGCCGTGTTCCCCATGAAGCTCAAGCGCGCCGTACCCGAGAGGCTCGCCGCCCGGTTCCCCGATCTCGATCGTGCGCTGGATCCCGAGCAGGAGGCCGACGACCCGGCCTGGGCCGTTGTGAAGGGCGATATCCCCGCCGGTCACGTCGAGGGCCTCGGGACGGTCGGCCGGGGCAACCACTTCGTCGAGCTGGCGCGGATCGGGACCGTCTTCGAGCCCGGCCACGCGAGCCGTCTCGGACTCGCCGACGGCGACCTGGTTCTCATCGTCCACAGCGGTTCCCGAGGGCTGGGCGAACGGATTCTGCGGGCGCACACCGCGGTCCACGGCGCGGGCCCCGCCCCTGATCCCGCTGCCTACCTGGCGATGCATGACGACGCCGTACGCTGGGGCTCGCTCAACCGGCGGCTGATGGCCGCCCGGGTCGCCCATGCCCTGGGGGCCGAGCCCGCCGAGCCGCTCGTCGACCAGTGCCACAACCTGGTCGAGATCCGCGACGGGGTCTACCTGCACCGCAAGGGGGCGGCACCGGGTGACGGCCGCGACGTGCTCATCGCCGGCACGCGAGGCACCCCCTCCTACCTCGTGGCCGCCCACGCGGGGCCGGACGCCAACCATTCCGTCGCGCACGGCGCGGGCCGCAAGATGTCGCGGGCGGACGCCCTGCGCCGGGGCCGGGCCAAGCACACGGTCGAGGAGTTGCGCCGCACGCCGGTGGGGTCGCTGGTGGTGTGCGGCGACCGCCAACTGCTCTTCGAGGAGGCGCCGACGGCCTACAAGCGCATCGAGCAGGTGATCGCCGACCTCGTCGAGCATGACCTGGCCACGCCCGTGGCCACCACGGTTCCTCTGGTCACCTACAAGACGCCCGACCTCGGGTCCGCACCCCAGCGGGACCAGCGCCGCAAGCGAGGCCGGCGATGAGCGTCCACCTGCTCCTGTCGGCCGGGCGTGGCCCGCAGGAGTGTGCCTGGGCGCTGGCCCGGCTGCTGCGCCGCCTGGAATCCGACGCCACCCGGCAGAACGTGGAGACCCATCGGGCCGAGACCGTTCCCGGTGACCGGCCCGGCACCTACCGATCGGTCCTGATCCAGATCTCGGGTGCCGGCGCCGAGGCGTTCGCCGCCTCGTGGACCGGGACTCTGTGCTGGCAGGCCCCCAGCCCGTACCGGGCCGGCACCGGCCGGAAGAACTGGTACGTCATCGCCCGACCGTGCCAGGTCGACATCCCGCGCACGACGTTCTCGGAAGCGGATGTCGACATCGTCGCCTGCCGCACCGGCGGCCCCGGCGGTCAACATCGGAACAAGGCCAGTACGGCGGTACGGGCGACCCACCGGCCCTCGGGGATCGTCGTCGTGGTCGACACCGAGCGGCAGTTCAGCCTCAACCGCCGTATCGCCATGCGGCTGCTGCGACAGCGCATCGAGCACGGCGACGAAGCGGCGGGGCGCGCCGTCACCACCGCCCGCCGGCGCGTCCACGATGAGCTCGTACGCGGTGACCCCATCCGTGTCGAACGTCCGGAAACGCCGAAGCAGGACCTGGTTTCACAGGAGCGGACGCGCCGACGACCGTGACAGCCCACCCGGCCATGTCCTGCCGCGGAAGGAGAATCGCAGTGCGAGTCCGCAGAGTGAAACCGGGATCCGGGTGCCTGTCCATTCCCTGAAAGCGCGCGACTTCGCGAGGTGTCGAACGGTGGGCCCCGGCCCGTGAGGCCCGTCTGGCGATCTTCAGGTGGATCGCCCGCTGCACCGCGCGCAGGAAGCATTCTCGCCCGAAATGCCTCAGCCCCCTCCGATATGAATGGCAGCCGGATAAGGTGCTGATCGCTGCATGAAAGTCGGTGCCCCCATTTCGGGGTGAATCCCCGAGCGATAATCACGGCGAGGAGAGAAACGACCATGGCTGATGATGCGCGCCCGACATTCCATCTGCCGGCCCGCGACATCGCGGTACCCACATCGGTGAGCCCGGAGGCCCAGGCCGTACTGGCCCGAGGGATCGTGGGACCGCCCTATCAGTGGCCGCCGGCCGCGCCGCTGCCCGCGATCGACGACGTGGACGGCTGGCGGGAGATGATCGCCGCACAGCAGAAAGCGATGCTGGAGCTGTTCGGCGCCGCGTTGACCTCCGGCGGGGACGGCGTCGAGGAGATCGACCTCGGCGGTTTCCCGGTCTACAAGGTCACCCCGGAAGGCGTCTCGTCCGATGACCGGCGCGTGTATCTCGACATTCACGGCGGTTCCTGGACCCTGGGCGGCGGGCAGATGTGCCGAGCCGTCGCCGCCGCCACCGCCGCCCTGGTAGGGGCCCGAGTGTGGTCGGTCGACTACCGCATGCCGCCCGACCACCGCTTCCCCGTGGCGTTGGACGACTGTCTGGTCGCCTACCGGGCACTGCTGCAGGAGCACCGCCCCGAGGAGATCATCATCGGCGGCGTGTCGTCCGGCGGCAACCTGGCCGCCGCGCTGATCCTGCGGGCCCGTGACGAGGGTCTGCCGCTCCCGGCCGCGGCGATGCTCAGCACCCCGGCCACCGACCTGACCATGTCAGGCGACACCTGGCAGACCAACCTCGGCCTCGACATCGTGCTCACCGCGAGTCTGATGCCGGCCATCCTGCTCTACGCCGACGGTCACGACCTGCGCGACCCGTACCTGTCGCCGGTGTTCGGCGACCTGACCAAGGGCTTCCCGCCCACCATCCTGCTGTCCGGCACCCGCGACCTGCTGCTGTCGGACACCATCCGCATGCACCGAGCCCTGCGCGCCGCGGATGTACCCGCCGAACTGCACGTCTTCGAAGCCGCCGGCCACGGCGTGTTCCTCGGACAAGCCCCCGAAGACCGCGACCACGCCCGGGAGATCCGCCGCTTCGTCGACGAGCACTGGGCCGCCGCAAGCCGTTCCTGAACCCCACCGCACACCACCCATGGCGAGCAGGCCGAGGCAGCGGACACGCCGGCCGCTCGCCCGGTCGTACGCGGCAGTGCGGCGGGCGGCATGTCGCCCGCCGCACGGGGACCTCGCACGCCTGGCACGGCCGCTGCGGCATCGTGCTGAAAGCCGGCAGGAAGAGCGGTGCGGAACATGTCCTTCACGGCTGATTCGCTCGCGCCGTATGGTCGCCGCCGACCGGCCTCGGCGCATCTCCCGCATTGCCATGCTCCCAACTGGCGGTGAATTCAGCACTTGACAAGATGCCGTCAGAGCCGAGGGGCGACACCCTAAGGGCGTCAAACCGGCGGACGCGATTCCGGAAGCACCGAAGAATGGCCGCGAGACCGTCGGCCGAACGATTCCGATAACGATCAGGATGAAGTAAGGAGCCTTCTGATGATCGTAAGGGCCAAAACCTTCGATGAGCCTCCCGGAGCGCCGCCTTCCCCACCGCCCCTACCGCGACAATTGCCGACGCTGACCACGATGCGCTTCGTCGCTGCGGCAATGGTCTTCGTCTTCCACGTCGCCATGCAGCAGTTCTTCGCGGACCAGGGCGCTCAGCAGACCCTCCTTTCCGTCTTCACCCAGGCCGGCTGGACGGGTGTCGGTTTCTTCTTCGTGCTCAGCGGCTTCGTCCTCACCTGGTCGGACCGCCCGGGGCGCCCGGCCCGCCGGTTCTGGCGGCGGCGCTTCTTCAAGATCTACCCCAATCACCTGGTCACCCTGGTCGTCGCCTTCGTGCTGCTGACCTGGGCGGCGGGGGTCCATGTCGACGGCGGGCACGCGCTGCTCAACCTGCTCCTGGTGCAGTCGTGGTTCCCCCAGCTCGAGATCCGGGCCAGCCTCAATGGCGTCGCGTGGTCACTCTCCTGCGAGATGCTGTTCTACCTCGCGTTCCCTCTGCTGATCCGGCCGATCCGCGCGATCCGGCCCGACCGGCTGTGGGCATGGGCAGCCGGCGTGGCCGTTGTGATCTTCCTTGTCCCGGCGGTGTCGAGCCTGCTGCCGCGGGAGCCGTTCCTTCCGATGGGGACCAACTCGTCCTACGACTTCTGGTTCATCTACCAGTTCCCGCCGGTGCGGATGCTGGATTTCGTCTTCGGGATGATTCTGGCGCGGATCGTCATGACCCGCCGGCGGCTGCCGCTGGACCTCGGCGGTTCGGTCGCGCTGGCCGTGGCGGCGTACGCGCTCGCGCCGCTGTTCCCATGGGTCTACACCCTGACGGCCGTCATGGTGGTGCCGTTGGGCCTCGTCATCGCGGCGGGCGCGGCCGCCGCCCGGCCCCACCCGCCGACCAGCCTGGCCGGACGCGTCGCGGTCCGGCTCGGCGAGATCTCCTTCGCCCTCTACCTGTGGCACCAGTTGGTGCTGACGTACGGCCGCCAGTGGCTGGGCGGGAGCCGAGGCCTGTCGACCCCGGTCGCGCTGGGCGTGGTCGTCCTGCTGTTCGCCCTCACGCTCGCGCTCTCCTGGATGCTGTTCACCCTGGTCGAGCGCCCGATCATGCGGCGGTTCGCCGGGCCGCGGCGCGACCGTCTCGCCGCATCGGAGCAGCCGGCCGCCGTTCCGGCCGGAACCGCCGTCGGCGCCGGGGCCGGGGCCGATCACGCTCGAGCGGATGAGGGTTCGACGCCTGACGCCCCCTCATGAGCCCTCGCTCGACGACCGGACCGTGAAGCGTACCTCCGGCGCGCCGGAGGTACGCGACCGGCGCGGCCGACCGTCACCGCCCTGCGCGGGCTCCACGGGCGGCACGTCGATACGTTGCCGTTCGAGAACATCGACGTCCGGCTTCGCAAACCCAGGGGCATCGGTGCCGCGGCAGTGCAGAAGATCGTTCATAGGCGGCCCGGCGGCGCGTGCTATCCGATCTTGTCGCTGACGACGCCTGTCTCGTCGCTGGACCACACGTCATCGTCCTGGTGCAGCCAGGTCTGAGTCTCCCTCGGTTGCCCTTCCTGGCCCGCACCGCCGCCCATTCCGCCCATGGGCATCATCGGCATGCCGTTCATGCCGTTCACCGCCCCGGCTCGCGCGGCGGCGGGATTGACCAGCCCGCCGCTGCCGCCGATTCCACTGCTGGTTCCGCTGCCCGAGGTGGTGGGGGAACTCGTGGACGGCGTCGTGGTGGTGGTGGAAGCGTTGTAGGGGTTCGATGTGGAGGCGTTCTGATACGGGTTGGCCGTGCTGTCCGGCAGGGTGGGCTGGTTGAACGCGGCGAGGTCGGTGGACCGCGAGTCGTTGGCGTCGAGCCCCTTGCCGAGGTCGTTCGCGCCTCCAGACGGGTCGGTCAGGCCCTTCGTGGGGTCCGTCAAGCCCGCGGTGGGGTCCGTCAAGCCCTTGGAGGGATCGGTCACGCCCCCGTTGGGATCGATGCCGGCCGCACCCGATCCGTTGGGCCCCTGCGTTCCGTCCGGATACTCCTGTCCGGAGGGAAGCTGTCCGGAGGGACCCGAGCTTCCGTTCCCGGTCGGGTAGCCGCCCGCGGATATGCTGCCCGGCCCGTTCGGATCGGACGCGTTCCCGCTGCCGTAGGGGTTGTTCCCGCCGTAAGGATCGTTCCCGCCGTAAGGGTTGTTCCCGCTGTAGGGATTGTTTCCGCTGTAGGGGTTGCCGTCGGTGGGGTATTTCAGCGTCTTGTAGTCGGAGTCGGGGGCGGTCGGCGTCTCGATCTTGGGCAGTTCCTTACGCAGCGAGTCGGGGAGCAGGTCGGTCCACTTCTTGACCTCTGCGGTCAGCTCCTCGAGATGTTGCTTCGCGAGCCCGTTCTCCGTTCCCCACTCCTTGCCGTGGTTCTTGGTGGCGTACCAGCCCACTATGTCGTTGTCCATGGTGGTACCGCCGTTATTCCACGAGTCGACCCAGAAGGAGTCGCCGGTGTTCTTGTACTCGTGGATGACCTTGCCGAGCGACTCGAGGGGCCGTCCCATCTCATTGCCCTTGCCGGAAAGCTCCCGGACCGTCGCGTGGATGTACCGCAGCGCGGTCTGGGCCTCGACCGAGGCCTTGTCCCCCCAGGACTCGGCCATGGCCTTGCTGACGTCCTCGATCACGTTCCGGCACTCGGCCAGCAGGGAGCACGCGTCCAGGTAGGCGGTTCCCGCCTTCTCGACCGCATGGCCGTCCAGGCCCTCAACGATCTGCCTGACCCTGGCCACGGGCTGTTTGCCCCTGACGGTGAAGTCGACGCAGGAGGTCTTGATGAAATGCGTCGTTTTGGAAATATCCATGTCGGCACCCCTCCAACGGGCCTAGACCTGCTCTTTGCCGCCGTTGGCGAGACCGACGCCGTCATAGATGCCCGCCCCGGCCTGAACCAGCGCGATGGCGGCCGTGAGCTTGTCGATGATCTCCTGGTACACCTTGGTGAACTCCTTGTTTCCGTTCTCCAGGGTCTCGAAGAGGAACTTGCCCGCCGGCCAGTCCTCGGTCACGGTGGGCAACGGCATGACGGTGGTACGCATGGTCACGTCGCTGAGGGAACCGGTCTCGCTCCCCTGCAGGCGGGTCAGCATGGTCTGGAGCTCTATCGCGAGGTTCCTGAGCTTGATGGGCTCGTGCTCGATCTCGTCCGGCTTGGGATCGAGTCCCGGCCATGACGCCAGCCAGCTGCTGTCTTCGGCATGATCCTTTTGAGGCTCCGCCACAGTGCACCTCCACACGACCGTCCGAGGTGAGCGCAGCTGTACGGGCTCGCCTCGCCCCCTTCCGGTGACCCGCAGGACGCCTCGACACCCCTCGTCCACGGAACCGGTTGATCACGGAGCTTACTGGAACAGATCTATGACGTACAGAAAAAAAGGCCATGTCGCGCAAAAAGCGGACATGATGCACTGGTCGGCACCAACGTCAAGCCAGGCGACCCGTCTTGCCAAAAGATCAAAGCTTGACTCCCGATTTTGGGCCTGAAACAGGGAGTAGTATGAAAGGGGGAAGGAGAACCAGCCTCATGACTGATGTCAGACCCCGGAAGTCTTCGCCGGGAGCGGCTAAGAAGCGAAAGCATCGGACGCTCCCGCTGAAAAGTGATCATGAGACGGGTGGCACGGCGCAGGCTCCTCGTAGGAAAGAGATCGAGGAGCGGGCGGCGCTGGTCTTGTTCGAGCAGGCACAACGGCTGGACGGGGTGGCTGCCAGGACTCATGAGACCGGCACTCGTGACACGGTCCGGGAGGTCGTCCAGGATCTGCTCGCTCACGCCGAGCCGGTGCGGGCGACGATCGCGTCGAAGATTCTCGGTGTTGACGAGAAGACGGTTCGCGCGTGGGCCAAGGAAGGGCTGCTCGTTCCGGTCAGGGGAAGACCCCGCCTGATGCTTGAAGCCGAGCGTCTGTATACCGTGGCAACACTCGTCCAGGATCTACGCCGGGCCGGCCGCACCCGGAATCTGGTCGAGGCGGTCTGGCAGCGCCTGCAGGACCGAGAGCTTCTGGAGAACGATCAGCTGACCGACGGTGTTCGGCAGATGGAACAGGGCGAGGGCCGTCCGTGGCGGGAGATCAGGGCGGAGTGGAGTTCCAAGAATTCGGAGCTGACTGCCAGTGAAGACTGAGGTCTACCTCTCGGTTCTCGCGGAGAAGCACGCTGAGACCTTGCGCGGGGCGGATCTCAGGTCGTTCGTCGCCTTTGTCGGTGATTTGGAAGCGCGGGGTTGTGCGGCCCTTGGATATCGGCTCACGGGGGAACTCCCGGTGAGCCGGCTGTGCGTCAAGCATTTGAGAGACGCCATGCGCGTTGTGGTCGCCTTCAAAGAGCCGGGTCATGCATGGGTTCTGATGCTGGGACCTCATGATGAGCGCAACCGGACGCACGATGTCTACACCTCGCTGTGGGAGGTATGCGGGCTGAACGCACCACCGGTGGGTGAACGTACCAAACCCGCCTGTTGTGACGACGGTGGCGCGGACCCGAACCTGCCGGAAATAGATGATCTGGTGATTCGCTGTCGTGATCTCGCCAAGCCGCCTCGTCGGCGTAAGCGCCCAAGCTGACAAACTCCGGACTGAACGGTCATTGCACACCGGGCGGTGCGGGTGTCGGGGGTCCACCCGACTGCTCTCATGATGGTCGCCCCGGTCTGATGGGGGACTGCGGTGCATCCGGATCGGGTCACCGGTCCCGCGTCGGCGCGGGGCCCGGTTCCGGCAGCTCCAGGCGGTCGTACCGTACGCCGTTGTGCCTGATCATGTAATGAAATTTCCTGATATTTGGCTATCGGAGTGCTGTGGCGGGTGGTAGTCCACGCCATGTCGGGGCACTCTCAGTGCGGTACGCGCCACTGGTGGGCGCCCGCAACCGTTGAACGGGTCGCTGTCCGCGGGCGCCGCCCGGAACGGAGGACTGCAGATGATCACCCTGAACAACGGTGTCCCGATGCCGCAGCTCGGTTTCGGGGTGTTCCAGGTGCCCGAGGAGGAGACCGCCCAGGCGGTGACCACCGCACTCGAAGCCGGTTACCGGAGCGTCGACACCGCCGCGGCCTACGGCAACGAGCGTGCCGTGGGCCAGGCGCTGGCCGCCTCCGGCCTGCCCCGCGAGGAGTTGTTCGTCACCACCAAGCTGTGGAACAGCGACCAGGGCTACGACTCCACTCTGGCCGCCTTCGACACGAGCCTCGCCAAGCTGGGCCTGGACCAGCTCGACCTGTATCTCATCCACTGGCCCACACCGGCCAGGGACCTGTACGTCGAGACCTGGAAGGCGATGGAGAAACTGCTGGTCGACGGCCGGGTCCGGGCCATCGGCGTGTCCAACTTCCAGCCCGCCCACCTGACGCGTCTCCTCGATGAGGGCGGTGTCGTCCCGGCGGTCAACCAGATCGAGCTCCACCCGGGCCTGCAGCAGGCCGAGCTGCGCGACTTCCACGCCCGGCACGGCATCGTCACCGAGGCGTGGAGCCCGCTGGCCCAGGGGGCCTCGCTCAAGGACCCGCTGATCACCGGCATCGCCGACCGGTACGGCAAGAGCCCGGCCCAGGTCGTCCTGCGCTGGCACGTCCAGCTCGGAAACGTGGTGATCCCCAAGTCGGTCACCCCCGCACGGATCAAGGAGAACATCGACGTCTTCGACTTCGCCCTCACCGAGGACGACATGGCGGCGATCGCCCGGCTGGACGAGGGCCACCGCACTGGCCCGGATCCCGACACCTTCAACGGCTGAGCGCGCGACGCCCGCCGAGGCCGGTCCGACCGGGTCTCGCCGTGCTCCGCGCCGTCCGACCGGGTTCTGCCACGTTCCGTGCCGACCGGACCGGGTCTCGCCGTGCTCCACGCCGGTCCGACCGGGTTCCATGTCCGCCCTACCGGGTTCCGCCGCGTTCCGCGATCTGCTCCGCGAGCCAGTGGTAGGAGGCCTTCGGGGTGCGTTCCCCGGTGGCGAAGTCGACGTGGACGAGGCCGAAGCGCTGGTGGTAGCCCTCGGCCCACTCGAAGTTGTCCAGCAGGGACCAGACGTAGTAGCCGCGCACGTCCACGCCCTCGGCCCGGGCCCGCTCGACGGCTCCGATGTGCCCGTCGAGATAGGCGATGCGGTCCTGGTCGTCGACCACTCCGTCCGGACCGGGCACGTCGGGCTGGGAGCAGCCGTTCTCGGTGACGTAGACGGGTGGGAGGGCGTCGCCGTACCGGGCCTTCAGGCCGGTGAGGAGCTCGCGCAGGCCGTCGGGGACGACCGGCCAGCCGAAGGCGGTGGTGGGGTGGCCGGTGATCCCGGTGTCGGTGAAGGGGAGGCCCTCGGCGGTGGGGGCGGCGATCCGGGTGGGGTTGTAGTAGTTGACGCCGAGACCGTCGAGGCGGCTGCCGATCAGTTCGAGGTCACCGTCCCGGACGCAGTCCAGACCTACCCCATAAGCCGATAAATCAGGGTATTTCCCAAGGAGCACGGGATCGTTGAACAGGCGGTTGTGCAGGGTGTCGTAGGCGTCGGCGGCGGCCAGGTCGGCGGGGTCGGCGGAGGCCGGCCAGACGGGCGTGCAGTTGTTGGTGATCAGGACCTTCTCCGCACCCCGCTCGCGCAGGGCCGCCGCGGCGAGGCCGTGCCCGAGCAACTGGTGGTGGGCCACGGGGAGGGCGTCCAGGAGCAGAGCCCGTCCCGGCGCGTGGCTGCCCAGGGCGTAACCGAAGACCATGTGCACGAAGGGCTCGTTCAAGGTGATCCACATGGGGATCCGGTCGGCCAGCCGGTCGGCCAGCACGGCGGCGTACTCGGCGAACCGGTAGGAGGTGTCGCGGTTCAGCCAGCCGCCCGCGTCCTCCAAGGGCTGGGGCAGGTCCCAGTGGAACAGGGTGGCCGCCGGGACGATGCCCCGCTCGCACAGCGCGTCCGTCAGCCGGTCGTAGAAGTCCAGGCCCGCCTGGTTGACCCGGCCGCCGCCGTCGGGCTGGACGCGGGGCCAGGCGATGGAGAAGCGGTAGGAGGTCACCCCGAGCCCGGCCATCAGCGCGACGTCCTCGGGCCAGCGGCGGTAGTGGTCGCAGGCCACGTCGCCGGTGTGCCCGTCCCGGACCCGGCCGGGCTCGCGGGTGAAGGTGTCCCAGATCGAGACGCCCCGGCCGTCGGCGGTGACGGCGCCCTCGATCTGGTAGGACGCGGTGGCCGTACCCCAGAGGAACATGTGACCTCCCAATGGTATGAGTACAGCTCATGTTAATCTTCGGCGGAGCCGCGTAGGCGATGATGGAGCGATGACGAACGTTTCCGGGGGGACGCTCCGCCGCCGCCCCGCCCAGCGACGGAGCCTGGAGCGGGTCGAGCGCATGCTGGACGAGTGCGCGGGGCTGCTGGACGAGGTGGGATACGAGGCGCTGACCACCAAGGAGGTCGCGCGGCGCGCACAGGTGCCGATCGGCACCTTCTACCAGTTCTTCCCCGACAAGCAGGGGCTGGTACGCGCCCTGGCACTGCGCAACCTGGAGGCCTTCCTCGGCCGGGTCACCACCCGGCTCTCGGCCGTACGGCTCTCGGACTGGACCGAGGTGGTGGACCTGTCGATCAACGAGTTCGTCGCCATGAAGCGGACCACCCCGGGGTTCGCCGTCGTCGACTTCGGTGAGGTGCTCACCTCGCCGGGCGGTCCGGCGCTCAAGGGGACCGAGCGGATGCTCGACGCCGCGCTGGAGAACAACGCCATCGTGGCCGACCGGCTCCGCGCGATCACCATCGAACTGCTCGGCGCCCCGATCGGCCCCGCCCTGGACCGGGCGCTGGTCGTCGCGGTCGAGGCGGCCGACGCCGTGCTCAAGCTCGCCTTCCGTGCCCGGCCCGACGGGGACCCCGAGCTGATCGCCGAGTGCAAGCACCTGGTCCGCCGCTACCTCTCCGATCACCTCCCTCAGAGCTGACGCCCGGTCCGCCGGCTACCCGGCCGACGTCATCGGACGGAGTCCAGACGGGTGCGGAGCTCCTCGTCGAGCTTGAGGTCCACGGCGCCCAAGGCCTCCTCCAGCTGGGCGAGGGAGCTCACCCCGACGATCGGGACGACCGGGTGGTCACCGCCGGTCAGCCAGGCCAGCACCACCTGGTTGACGGTCACCCCCAGCTCACCGGCCACCTCGCGCAGTACGGCGAGCCCGCGGGTGGTGCCGGGGTGATCGTAGATCTCCGGGATCGGCCGGTCACGCCGGGTGTAGGCCCCGGACATGAGCGTGTTGTAGGCCCACAGGGTGATGCCGGACTCGGAGCGCAGGTAGTCGATCGTCTCGTCCTGCACGAGGACATGGCCTCCTTCTGCCGGCCGTGCTCCCGGCCGGGGCCGCAGGTAGGTGTGCCGGAGCTGCACGTTGGTGTAGGCGGGCCAGCCGTTGGCCCTGGACAGGGCGCGGGCGCGCTCCAGGCGCCAGGTTGCGATGTTGCTCGCCCCGATCTCGCGCACCTTGCCCGCACCGGCCAGCTCGGCGAACGCGCCGAGGGTCTCCTCCAGGGGGACCGACCGGTCCTCGATGTGGGCCCAGTACACGTCGATGTGGTCGGTCCCCAGCCTCCGCAGGCTGCCCTCGGCGGCCAGGCCGATCGCGGCGGCGGACAGCCCTTCGGCGGAGCCCAGTGTCCGGTCGCCGGGGACCGTCGGCCGGGCGCCGCACTTGGTGCTCAGCACGACCCGGTCGCGGTTGCCCCGGGCGGCCAGCCACCGGCCGATGGCCAGCTCGCTCTCGTCGCCGGTGGCGCCGTCTTTCCAGAAGGGATAGTTGTTCGCGGTGTCCAGCAGGGAGCCTCCGGCGTCGGCGAACCGGTCGAGGATCGCGAAGGTCGCCCTGTCGTCCAGGACGGTGCCGAACGGAATGGTGCCCAGTGCCAGCGGAAGTCGTGTCATGGGCATCACCCTGCAGGCTGGAGCTCACTCCAGGTCAAGTGCTGATATTTCGCTTGACCTGGAGTGGGCTCCAGGTGGGATGCTGCCGGACGTGAGCGTGTACACACCGGGGCAGGTGGCCGAGGAGACCGGCTTCAGTCTTGACACCCTGCGCTACTACGAGCGGATCGGGTTGCTGGAGCGGGTCGGCCGCAACGCGGCCGGGCAGCGCAGGTTCACCCAGGACGACGTCGGCTGGCTCGGCACGATCCGCTGCCTGCGCGACACCGGGATGCCGATCGCGGAGATGCTCCGCTTCGCCGAGCTGGTCCGGGCCGGCGACCACACGATCCGGGACCGGATCGCCCTGCTCGAAGCCCATGACCGGCGGGTGCAGGCCCAGGTGGACAACCTGCGCGAACAGCAGACGGCGATCCAGAAAAAGATCGGGTACTACCGTACGGTGGCCGGCTAGAAACCGCACGACCGCTTTGCCCCCGGGCGGCCCCCCCTTTCCGGTCCGGCTGTTAGACCGGTAGGCCAGTGACCGGCAGCGGGATCGGGGAGGGGCTCATGGCCGCCGCACCACGGGCGCGCCGGATCAACATCCCCCTCCGGCGCACCGCCGTGATCTGCGGTGTCATGCTGTTCGCCCTCCTCGCCAAGGTGACCTACATCCAGGTGTTCCAGGTCGATCGGCTCAACGAGAACCCGCGCAACCACCGGATCATGATGGCGCGATTCGACGGCCCCAGAGGCGAGATCGTGCTCGGCGACGGCACCCTCATCGCGGCCAGCCTCAGGAACGACGACGGCCGGTTCAGATACCGGAGGACCTACCCCCAGGGCCCGCTCTACGCCGCGGTGACCGGCTATGTCTCGCTGTACGGCCAGACCGGCGTCGAGGAGGCCGAGGACGCCGCGCTGTCCGGAGACGACCCCCCGGTGAAGGTCCGTTCGCTGGTGAACGGTATCGAGGGCGGGGCCACGCTCGAACTCACCCTCGACAGCCGGGCGCAGCGGGCCGCCTACGAGGCGCTGCGCGCCACCGGCAGGCCCGGGGCCGCCGTCGCGATCGACCCCGCCACCGGCGCGATCCTGGCGATGGCGTCCTTCCCCACCTACGACCCGAACGTCTACACCACCTTCGACGGCACCCGGCTGGACAGGGCGGACCGGCGACTGCGAGGCGATCCGGCCGATCCGCTGCTGAACCGGGCGCTCCAGCAGAACTACCCACCGGGCTCCACCTTCAAGGTCGTCACCAGCGCGGCCGCGCTCAGCTCGGGGAAGTACACCCCGACCGTCAAGGTCGGCGCACCGCCCGAGCTCCGGCTCCCCGGCACCGACACCTACCTGCGCAACTCCGGCGGAGCGACCTGCGGCGACGGCAACCCGCCGCTGGCCTACGCCTTCAAGGTCTCGTGCAACACCCCGTTCGCGAAGATCGGCATCGACCTCGGCCAGGACGCGCTGCGCGAGCAGGCCGAGGCGTTCGGATTCAACGACGGCGACCTCACCGTCCCCATGCCCGTGGCCAGGAGCGTCTATCCGCGGGGAATGGACCGGGCGCAGACCGCGATGTCGGCGATCGGGCAGTTCGACGACCGGGTCACCCCGCTCATGATCGCGATGATGTCGGCGGCGATCGCCAACGACGGCGTGCTGATGCGTCCCTACCTCGTGGCGGAGACCCGCCTCGCCGACGGCACGGTGGTCAGCGACACCGAGCCGTCGCGCTATCGCCGGACACTCGACGAGAGCGAGGCCAACCGCCTCACCACGATGATGGTCACCGTCACCCGGCCCGGCGGCACCGGCGAGGCCGCCACCCTCCCCGGCATCGATGTCGCGGCCAAGACCGGCACCGCGGAGAGCACCGCCTCCGGGCGCGACCACGCGGTCTTCACCGGCTTCGCCCCGGCCGCCGACCCCCGGGTGGCCGTGGGGGTCCTCGTGGAGGGCGGCGGAGCGGGCGGCCAGGTGGCTGCCCCCGTGGGGAGGGCCGTCATGCGCGCCCTGCTGGGAGACGCCGGCTGACGGGACCGTACGGCGTGCTCCGCCGGCCGCGGGGCCGTATGGGGTGTGGGTACGCGGGCCGGGTAGGCACCTGCCCTGTATGGTGCGTGGACGCTCGGGCCGGGTGCGCCCGCCGTACGGTCGTTCCGGTCGGGGCGGGGCTCAGGCCGAGTAGGCGGCGGCCTGGAGGCCGTAGAGGTCTGCATACAGGCCGTCGACCTCCATCAGCCGGTCGTGGGTGCCCTCCTCGATGACCTTGCCGTGGTCCAGGACATAGATCCGATCGGCATAGCGGACGCTGGCCAGCCGGTGGGTGATCAGCAGGACGGTGCGGCCGTCGGCGTGCCGCCGGATGCGCTCGAAGAGGGCGTGCTCGGCACGGGCGTCGAGGGCGGCGGTGGGCTCGTCGCAGATCAGCAGCGGCGCGTCCCGGTGGAATCCACGGGCGACGGCGATCCGCTGCCACTGGCCGCCGGACAGCTCCTGACCGTCCTTGAACCGCCGGTCGAGCAGGGTGCTGTAGCCGTGGGGCAGCTCGGCGACGACCTGGTCGGCGCCCGCCACCTCGGCTGCCGAGATCAGCGCCGCCTCCCCCTTGTCGGTGCCCATGCTGATGTTGTGTCGGGCCGTCAGCGGCCAGCGCGTGTGGTCCTGGGCGATGACCGCGATGTGGTGCCGGAGCCGGTCGGGGTCGACGTCGGCCAGATCGGTTCCGTCCCACCGGACGCTCCCGCTGTCCGGTCCGTAGAGACCGGACAGGATCTTGGCCAGTGTCGTCTTGCCCGAACCGTTCTCACCGACGAGGGCGATCACCTCGCCCCGGTCGATGCGGATCGACACCCCCTGGAGCGCGGGGGTGCCGGACCCGGGGTAGGTGAAGACGACATCCTCGGCGGTGATCCGCTCGAACGTCTCCGGAGCCTGGCCGGGGTATTCCGACCGCAGCCGGCCCTCCGCGTCGGCACAGAAGTCGAGGAAGTCGGTGAAGTAGAGGCCTTCCTCGTAGAGGCGGTTGGTGGCATACATGAGATTGGCCAGATATGTCTGACCTGACCGGATGGCCAGCACCGCCGTGCCCGCCACGGCCAGTGGCATCGCGCCCAGGGCGAGCAGCAGGCCGAGGGCGACGTAGACCAGAGCCGTCCCGACCCCGCCGAGCCCCTCTCCCACGATCTTCGTGAACGTCTGCCGCCGCGCCAGGCTCAACAGGATGGACTGCTCGGCGGTGGCCACCGCGTCGTACATCCGCATCAGGAAGCCCCGCATGGTGAACGAACGCACCTCCGCGGCCGCCTCACGCTCCGCCAGCAGCTCCGCGATGATCCACTTGCGGCGGCTGGCGGGGATCAGCGCGTACATCGTGGTGTAGCGCATCCGCGCCGAGCGGATCGCGGCCCACGCGTCCGGCAGGACCGCCAGCACCAGCAACGGCACGAGCACCGGGTGGAGCACCCCGAGCACACCCGCGGCGGCGAGGATCCCGATGATCGCCGTCAGCACGTTGACCGTGGTGCCGACCACCACGTCCGCCATGGCCACTCCACGCGACCTGGCGCGCTGGAGCGCGTCGTGGAAGTCGGGGTCGTCGAAGGCGGCCAGGCCGACCTGGCTGGTCAGCCCGTACAGCCGCTCCTCGGCGATCCGGCTCACCTGGGGATCCAGTCGTGACTGCGCCCAGCCCGCGCCCGCCTGCGTCAGCGTGCGCAGGGTGCCGGCCGCACCCACCAGGACCAGAGCGGGCAGGGCGGCCACCACCCGATCCGGGGTCGGTCCTGCCGCGAACAGGGCCGACAGGACGCCGGTGGTGGCCAGCAGCCCGAACGCGGTGAACACACCGGCGAGCAGGCTCAGGACGATCGTGATGACGGTGTCACGGGGACTGGCCAGCCACGCCAGCCGGATGGCCTGGGACACCAGGGCGGGCAGCCGGCGCGCGATGGTCAGGAAGCCGATGCCGGTCATCTTTCCTATATGGGCGTGCCACTCGGAGAGGCTGAGCTCGCCGAGTTCGGCAGCGGGGGAGGGGTCGGGAGAGGCGCCCTGCTTGGGTGTGGTGGGAGACGCGGGTTTCGGGGGAGTGTCGGCCATGGACGCAGTGTGAACCGCGGCACTGACAATCTGCCATCGGTTGACCACGTAAGGTCACGGCGGTCGGTGGAGCCCCGGGTCGCCTGCCCGTCGTCGCCGGGCCGGTCGCGGGTTCCGGTAGTGGCCGGCTTCGGGGGCGGGCCGCGGCGGAGCCGCGGGCGGCGGCCTCCCCGGCGCCCATGCGAGCCCGTCGCGACGACGCGTTGGACGCGGTCCGGGTAATCCGGGCGTGCGAAATGGGGCTAAGACTGGGCACGGCACGGTAATTGGTGCCACACTTTCCGTGACGGCCAGCCCGCGACCTCCCCCCAAAGAGCCGATGACACAGGACACCGCACACGTGCCCCTTCCCGGCAGTGCCGCCCTTACCGGTGGCAATCTTCCTCTTGAGCCCAACGCCTTCGTCGGCCGTGAGGGTGACGTGGAGGAGCTTGTCGAGTTGCTGGGCGTCGCCAGGCTGGTGACCCTGTGCGGTGCGGGCGGCATCGGCAAGAGCAGGCTGGCGATCCGGGTGGCCGCCCAGGTGACGGCGGAGTTCCCCGGTGGGGTCTGGCTGGTGGAGCTGGCGGAGACCGTACGCGGCGATCTGATCGCCCCCCGGGTCGCCGCCGTGCTCGGGGTGAAGGCCGAGCCCTCGCGCCCGCTGGCCGACACGCTGATCGACGCGCTCGGCAACCGGAACCTGCTGTTGATCATCGACAACTGCGAGTCGCTCATCGACGAGTCGGCCCGCTTCTGCCGGGCGGTGCTCACTGTCTGCCCGCGGGTGCGGGTGCTCACCACCAGCCGGGAGCCGCTGCGGGTGGCGGGGGAGACCGTGTGGCGGGTCCCGCCCCTCACGCTGCCCCGGACCGACGCCCACGACCCCACCGGCGGCGAGGCCGTGCGCCTTTTCGTCGACCGTGCCACCGCCGCCTCGCGCGGCTTCGCCGTCACCGACCAGAACACCGGCGACATCGCGAGCCTGTGCGAGGCGCTCGACGGGATGCCCCTGGCCATCGAGCTGGCCGCCGCGCTGTGCAGGGTGCTGACCGTGGAGCAGATCCACGCCCGGCTCAGAGACCGTTTCCGCCTGCTGTCCGCCGGTGACCGGATGGCCCCGGCCAGGCATCAGACGCTCCGGGCGACCGTCGACTGGAGCTACCAGCAGCTCAAGGAGCCCGAGCGGATCCTGCTGCGCAGGCTGGCGGCGTTCACCGGAGGATGGACGCTGGACATGGCCGAGCAGGTGTGCGCGGGCGACGGGCTGTGGGCCGAGGACGTCCTGAGCGTGCTCTGCGACCTGGTCGACAAGTCGCTGGTGCTGGCCGACGCGGAGGTCGCCGGCGAGACGCGCTACCGGATGCTGGAGACGATCCGCCAGTACGCCGCCGAGCAGCTCGACACCTCCGGGGAGGAGGCCGCGCTGCGGCGGCGGCACCGGGACCACATGATCGAGGTCGCCGGGCGCATCCATCAGACCATCGTCCGGCGCCCCCGTCCGACCTGGGCGGAGATCTCCCCGATGCTGGTCATGCTGGACGAGCTGCAGTCCAACGTGTGGGCCGCAGTGCGCTGGTCGGCCGAGGCGGACGATCCGGAGAGCGCGCTCAGTCTGCTGGTGCTGCTCCGCTGGCCGATCATCGCCAGTGGCAGGTTCACCCCGGCGGACGAGTGGCTGGACCGCCTCCTCGCGATGGAGATGGCGGAGCTGACGCCGAGCGTGCGGGCCAACGCCCTCGTGCTGCGCGGGCAGGTGGCCTTCGGGCAGGGGGATCCCGGCACCGCGCAGGTCGCCTGCACGGCCGCGGCCGAACTGTGCCGGAAGACGGGCCTGCACGGACCGCTGAGCGGGGCGCTCGCCATCCTCGCCTGGGTGGCCATCTACCAGCGCCGGCCCGAGCGGGCCAGGTCCTTCCTGGACGAGGCGCTGGAGGCCGTGCACAGGGTCGACGACCCGTGGCACGAGATGGTGATCCGCTCCATGGAGGGGACGTTCGCCCTGTCCGAGGGACGGGCCAAGGAGTCACGGCGCTCCTTCGAGGCCGCCCTGGCCATCGCGCACGAGCTGGACAACCACTGGGCCGCCCCGGTCGCGCTCATCGGCCTGGCCCAGGTCGCCTGGCTGCGGGGTGATCTGGCGGAGGCCCGCGCCTACTACGAACAGGCCCTCGACCTGCTCCAGGACATCACCGCGCACTGGCAGGCCATCACCTGCCTGTCGGGTCTGGGCCGGATCGCCCTGGCCCAGGGCGACCTCGCCACCGCGCGTGTCAGGTTGATCGAGAGCCTGCGGCTCTGCCAGGGGACGGGCCAGCGCCTCGGCGTGGCCCGGCGGATCGAGACACTCGCGCAGCTCGCGCTGGCCGAGGAGGACGACCGCCGGGCGGTGCGCCTGGCGGGGGCCTCCGCCGCGATCCGGAGCGCGATGAGCGGTGCCGTTCTCCCCTCCGGCTTCGGCGCGCGAATGGAGGAGCTGCTCCAGCCGGCCCGGATGCGGCTCGGTGAGGCGCTGGTCGCCCAGCTCTGGGCGCACGGGCAGGAGATGTCCCAGGAGCAGGCGGTCCGTTACGCGCTGCAGGGCGACGAGCAGTCGGACGTGCCCATGATGACAGGCAGGCACCCGGCCGCGGCTCCGCTCACCACGCTCACCGGCAGGGAGTGGGAGATCGCCGGGCTGATCGCCAGGGGGCTGAGCAACAAGGCCATCGCCGACGAACTGGTGATCAGTCCCGCGACCGCGGCCCGGCACGTGGCCAACATCCTGGCCAAGCTCGGCTTCTCCTCACGCACCCAGGTGGCCACCTGGGTGATCGAGCAGAACCGCAGTTGAGACGCCCTGCTACATATTGTGTCTACACATCAGGGGCCGCATAGATACATCTCGGGATACGCACTCCGGAGCATGCGCCGGGACCGGCTGCCGCCGTACGTTTCCCTGGTGTTCGACCGAAGGCGCCCAGCCTTCCGCACCGTGCTCGCCGCAGCGGCGGCCCGGTGTCGGCAGGCCCACACCATCCCCGGCGTCTCGGTCGAGCACGCCGGGAACGTCGCGTGTCCCGCCGACGGCTGAGGTCTCCTCGGAGGGGTGGGGACCGAAGGCCAGGGAGCACGTGGCAGCGGGCTCGAGTCGCGCAGGGCTCGAGCCCGCCTTCCCCGGCGGAGCGGGTTTTCGAATACATACCCATCTACATACATCTGCCGATGCCTGGGCGAAGGGGCCGCCCATACCGTCGGCGGTATGAGACCCACCTCGTCCATCAAGGGCACCCTCACCGAGGCGGTGTTCGGTTACGCGTACGAGCGGGGTGACCGGCCCGCGCTGATCGATCTCGACGCGGGAGTGGTGTACGGCCACCGCCGCCTGGCCGACGAGGTGACGCGAGGGGCATCGGGTCTGGTCCGGCGGGGTGCCCGGCGCCGTCAGGTGGCGGGGATCCACGTGGACAACGCCGCCGCGCAGACCCTGGCGGTGCACACCGTCATCGCGGCCGGCGGGGTGGCGGCCCCGGTGGGGTTCGGCAGCGGCGAGATGGCCGGGCTGCTGGTCCGGTGGGACGCCCGGCTGCTCATCACGACCCCTGATCTGGCGGAGGCGTCGTTGCAGGCCGCCGAGGACTCCAGGGTCCGGCAGGTGATCGCCTTCGGCCCGGCCCGTGACACCGTCGACTTCGCCGATCTGCTGCTGCTCGAACCCGGCCCGCTGCCCCTGTTCGATCCGTCCGTGCAGCCCGCCCTGCTGACCGAGGACGAGGGGCTGCTCACCCACCATGATCTGATCGTCCGGATGCGGGAGCTGGACAGGCTCGCCGTGCTGGAGAAGTCGGACGTCCTGCTGGTGACCTGGCCTCTGGCGGGCAACACCCTGGCCATGACGACCCTGGTCGGGCTGGCCCTGATGCGCGGCGCCCTGGTCGTGGTGGCCCCCGGCCTCTCGCCTCTCGAACTGTCGTCGACCATCCACGACTTCGGCGTCACCGTGATGGCCCTGCTCGACGGAGCGGTCCAGCGCGTCTAGGCATCGCGTGGACCGGCCGGGCCGCTCCGCGCGGGGCGAGAGGTTCAGCCGCCGGGCCGCTCCGCGCGGGGGGAGAGGTTCAGTCGCCGAGCAGCTCCTCGCGATGCGAGGTGAAGAACTCGGTGATCGACGCGGGTGACCGGCCGGTCAGGCGCTGGACCGCGTGCGTGGTGATATCAAACCATCCATCCCGTTTCGTGGCTCCTGTCGCGCTCCAACCGAGGGCAATGGGTTCCGGTACGCCCTGTGCGAGGAGCGCCGGAGCCATTTCCTCGTCACTGACCGGCTGGTGGCGGACCCGCCGGCCGGTGGCCTCGGTCAGCGCGGCGGCGATGTCGGCGTCGGTCACCGCCTCCGGTCCGGTGACCTCCAGCAGTTGCCCGCTGCTGCCACCCTCGGCGAGCACGGCGGCGGCCACGGCGGCACTGTCGTCGCGGGTGATGTAGCCGACTCGGCCCTGCCCGGTGTTGCTGGGCAGGACACCGGCGGCGACCGCACATGGTGCTATCCCCGCCAGGGTCCACATCTCCGGCCAGGTGTTGAAGCGCAGCACGGTGAACGGCAGCCCCGACTCCATCAGGATCCGCTCTGTATCGCGGTGGTCGGCCGCGACCCGCACGGGATTGCCCGGCTCGCCGGCCCGGACGATCGAGGTGTAGACGACATGGCCGACGCCCGCCTTGACCGCGGCGTCGATCGCTTCGGTCTGCAGGCTCAGCCGCTGCGGGACGGGCCCGAGACTCATGATGAGCAGGCGTTCCGCACCGTCGAACGCGCCGATCAGGCTGCCGGGATCGGCGAGGTCGGCGAACCGGGTCCCGACCCCGAGATCGGCGGCCTTGTCGGGGGTACGCGACAGCGCCGTCACCCGGGAGGCGTCGACGCGCTGGAGAAGGTGTTCGACAATGCGGCGGCCCAGGTTTCCTGACGCTCCGCTCACCACGATCATATGAAGCTCCTCGATTATGGGGTGATACGTAGCCTTGAGCATCGACGTGCAGAGGCCGTCCGCGAAAGAAGGCACATTGATGTCCCCTCCCCACGACCACCCGACCGATGTCGGCGTCGCCGTTCCGGTCACGCCGGACGAGCACGAGAGCTGCCCGGCGACCGCCGTGCTGCGCCGGGTCGGCGACAAGTGGACCCCGGTGGTCCTGTCTCTGCTGGCCGGGGGGAGCCGCGGCTTCAACGAGCTGGACCGCTCGGTGGAGGGCCTCAGCCGGCGGATGCTCACCCGCACGCTCCGCACCCTGGAACGGGACGGCCTGGTCAGCCGTACCGCCCACCCGGGTGCCGCGGCGCGGGTGGAGTACACGCTCACCCATCTGGGCCACTCGTTACGGGAGTCGCTGCTCGTGCTGAGCCGATGGGCGGTCGTCCACGACGACGATCTGCGGGCGGCCCGGGCCGGCTACGACGCCACCCACGTGCAGCCCGGGATCCCCTCTGCCTCACGGGGTACGGCCTAGATCAAAATGCGGAGAAGTTATCCGCGCGCACCTTGACGTCGCTCGGTGTGAAGTGGGTTGATAGCAATGCTGACAACGTTGTCATCTTTCTCGGGGGGAATCTGTGAAACCTCGACCCCGAAGGGACGGGAAGCTATGCGACGACGGTGGATGGCGGCCGTCGCGGTCACCGTGGCAGGCCTGCTCACCCTGACCGCCTGTGGTGACGGCGGTGGTGCCGCGCAGAGCCCGCAAGCTGACGCGAAGAAGAAGGTCGAGGTCTTCTCCTGGTGGACCGGACCAGGCGAGGCCGACGGCCTGAAGGCCATGAAAGAGATCTTCGAGAAGCAGAACACCGGTCTGACCTTCTTCGACGCGGCCGTGGCGGGTGGTTCCGGCGACAAGGCCCGTGCGCTGCTGGCCACCAAACTGCAGGCCGACACGCCGCCGGACACCTTCCAGGGGCACGCGGGCGCGGAACTGCAGGGCTACATCAAGGCCGGCGACCTGGAGCCGGTCAACTTCCTCTACGACGAGCTCAAGCTGAAGGACGTCTTCCCGCAGCAGTTGATCGATCAGATCAGTGTGGCAGGGAAGATCTACTCCGTCCCGGTCAACATCCACCGCTCCAACGTGATGTGGTTCAACCCCGGCGTGCTCAAGGAGGCGGGTGTCGCCGAGGTCCCCAAGACGATCGAGGAGTTCGTCGCGGCCCTGGAGAAGGTCAAGAAGACGGGCAAGATCCCGCTCGCGATCGGCTCCGAGTGGACCATGGTGCACCTGCTGGAGAGTGTGCTGCTCGGCTCCCTCGGCACCGACGCCTACAACCGGCTCTGGACCGCGGGTTCCGACTGGTCGGGTCCGGCCATGACCAAGGCGCTGAACGACTTCAAGACGGTCCTGTCCTACGCCGGCGACCCGGCCGACGACTGGCAGCCCGCCGCCAAGCAGGTGGCCGACGGTGAGGCCGCGTTCACGATCATGGGCGACTGGGCCTACGGCTACTTCCACAACCCGCCGGACGGCGGCCTGGGCAAGACGTCCAAGACCGACTTCGACTGGGCGCCCTCGCCCGGCACCGGCGGCACCTTCATGTGGCTGTCGGACAGCTTCACCCTGCCCAAGGGCGCACCGAACCGCGACGGGGCGGTGGCCTGGCTGAAGGTGGCGGCGAGCAAGGAGGGCCAGGACGCCTTCAACCCCAAGAAGGGGTCTATCCCGGCCCGTAAGGACGCCGACACCTCCCTCTACACCGACTACCTCGCCGACGCGCTGAAGGACTGGGGGAGCAACAAGCTCGCCGGGTCCATCCAGCACGGCGTCAACGTCAACGACGCCTGGCGCGTCTCGATCAACGAGGCGGTCGGCCTGTTCCACGGGGACAAGGACGTGGCGGCGCTCCAGGCCGCACTGGCCGAGGCCGCCAAGAGCTCGGGTCAGTGATACCCGGTACGGCCCGCGGTGCCGCGGGCCGTACCTCCCCCAATCCGGAGAAAGGGTGCAAGTGACACGGGTGCGCAGGTGGCTTCCGGGGTTGCTGCTGGTCACGCCGTCGATCATCGCCATCGCGGTCTTCGTGTACGGCATGCTCGGCTGGAACTTCCGGCTGGCCATGACCGACAAGCACGACGAGGTCTCCGAGGGGAGCTTCGTCGGCCTGGAGAACTTCGTCTCGCTCTGGGACCAGAAGCGGTGGGGCATCTCGGTCGACCACGCGATCGTCTTCACCGTGGTGTTCGTGGCCGGGGCGCTGGTGCTGGGCTGGCTGCTGGCGTTCCTGATGGAGAAGGGGATCAGGGGCGAGGGGACCTTCCGGACGATCTACCTGTTCCCGATGGCGATCTCATTCGTGGCGACCGGGGTGGTCTGGCGCTGGCTGATGAACTCCGGCCAGGACGAGCGGGCGGTCGGGCTGAACCGGCTCTTCGATAATTTGGGCCTGGACTTCCTGCAGTGGGAGTGGTTCCGGAACCCGGACTGGGGGATGGCGGCCATGGCCATCCCAGCAATCTGGCAAATGTCTGGATATGTCATGGCATTGTTCCTGGCGGGCTTCCGGGGTGTCCCCGAGGACCTCCGGGAGGCCGCCCGGGTGGACGGCTGCACCGAGTGGCAGGTCTACCAGCACATCGTGCTGCCGCTGCTCCGGCCGGTGACGCTGTCCGCGCTGATCATCCTCGGCCACATCTCGCTGAAGGTCTTCGACCTGATCATGGCGGTCTCCGGCAAGCAGATCATCACCGACGTCCCCGCCGTGTTCATGTGGGTCGCGGTCTTCGACTCCCACGACCCGGCCAAGGGGGCCACCATCGCGTCCTACATCGTGCTCGCGGTGAGCCTCTTCGTCATCCCCTATCTCGTCTGGACCCTTCGCAAGGAGAAGCGGTCATGACGGTCACCGAGACCCGGATCCCTCCGGTGGGGGCACAGGCGTCCGGGGAGCGGGCCAGACGGCGGGCGGGCTGGACGCGCGGCGTCCGGCTGACGCTGCTGGTCGCCTTTCTGGTGATCTTCCTGATCCCGGTCTACGTGCTGCTGGTCACCAGCTTCAAGCCGCTGACCGAGGCCGACCCCGGCCGGGCCTGGGCACTGCCGGAGGTGTGGACGCTGCAGCCGTGGCGGGTGGCGTGGGAGAAGCTCGCACCCGGTATATGGAACAGCGTGCTGCTGGCCGTACCAGGTGCGCTGATCTCCGCCGCGCTGGGCTCCATGAACGGCTACGTGCTGTCGAAGTGGCGCTTCCCCGGCGCCGACGTGCTGTTCACGCTGTTCCTGTTCGGCATGTTCATCCCCTACCAGGGCGTCATGATCCCGCTGGTCCAGCTCCTGGTGAAGTTCAACGAGATCACCCAGGACCTCACCGGGGTGCCGGGCGTCTTCTACGGCGCGATCCCGGGGCTGCTCCTCACCCACGTGGTCTACGGCATCCCGATCTGCACGCTGATCTTCCGCAACTACTACGTCACCATCCCGGACGAGCTCATCGAGGCGGCCCGGGTGGACGGCGCGGGGATGCTGCGGACCTACCGGTCGGTGGTGCTGCCGGTCTCCGGGCCCGCCTTCGCGGTGGTGATCATCTGGCAGTTCACCTCGATGTGGAACGACTTCCTGTTCGCCGTCTTCCTCACCGGACCGCAGAGCTGGCCCACCACGGTGATGCTCAACAACATCGCCGGAGCCCAGACCGTCCCCTACAGCCAGCAGATGGCCGCGGCCCTGCTCGCCTCCGTCCCCACCATGGTGATCTACGTCCTGCTCGGCCGGTTCTTCATGCGCGGTCTCATGGCCGGAGCGCTGAAGGGCTGACCGGCGGCCGACATGGCTGCGGATCAACGCCGGAGGTCTTCGATAAAGTACGCGGACCGTCGGATCTCAACGGGGCCGGACGATCTGCGGTGCGCAGGGCGTGGCTCTGCGGGCGGGTGCGACGTGTGGTCCGGTCCCGGAGCCGGCCACGTCGGATGATGAGAAGGACGGGAGCCAGGGTGTCCCACGTCGTCGATTCCCGCCTCACGGCGGTCACGGGGGCGGTGCCGAAGGCCGCCGACCTGCTCCGCACCACCGCGATCACCATGGTCGTCGCCGATGCCTAGGTTTCCGGTCGGCGGCCACAGAGGCCTCTTCGCGGTCGTCGGAGGGTTTCTGCGGCTGCCCGCGAAACGGGCCGGCGGCAGCAGGGCGGCCGGTATACAGATAGCCCCGGTAAGACCCGATGACGCGGCGGGCATCCTGCGGGTCCACCTGGATGCCTTTCAGGACGCCTACGCCGGGGTGCCGGGGATGGACGGTGAAGCCCTCGCCCGGTTCGTCAGAGACGACCTCGCGCCTCGCAAGAAGGGTGACTGGGAGCGGGCGGCGCGTGGCGAGGGCCTGCTTGTCGCCCGGTCCGGCCAGAACGTCGTCGGGTTCTGCGAGGTCACGCGGCACAAGACCGGAGCAACGGTCAGCGGCCTGTACGTCCATCCAGAAGTCCAGGGCCTCGGTATAGGGCGGCAACTGCTCGAAAGAGGCTTGACCGGCCTTCCCCGCTCGACGAGCGTGGACCTACAGGTGGCGCTGAACACACCCGCGGTCGGATTCTACGAACATCTCGGTTTCAAAGCCGGTGAGGTCCTCCCGACTCCGGACCCACTACGCCGAGCCGGGTTGAAACTCCCGATGGTAGGCATGAAAATCACCACACCGTAGTGTGATCTGCGCGGTGAGCGGTGACCGGTGTCGACACTGGGAGATATGGCACGTTTCCATGACAGTCGATGCGATTACTGCTTGAATATCAGGCGGTCAAGAGGCATCTTCCCGGACATCAGGCTCGTGGGCGCGGTCCTCGCAGGGGGCGACCGAAGGGTCGGCCGCGGTCAGCCGAGCGATCAGGTGTTGCCGGGATCGACGCGGGTTCAGGGTGGGAGTTCGGGGTGCGCGGCAGCGGTGAGGCGGGCCCGGTCCGGGCGGTCGTCGTCGATGGACGGCTGGCATCGCTCACCATGGACGCGCGATCGTTGTCCCTGACCCCGGAGAAGCTTGCCGGTCACGTGCTGGCGGCCGTGAACGCGGCGTTGGACGACATCGTCGACCAGTCGGGTCCGGATCCCTTCCCGGCGGTCGATCCGCTGGCCCTGGCCCGGCAGTTCCGGGAGATCCGAGATGATTTCGACGTGCAGATGGGCCATGTCACCGGCTCGATACAGGCGAGCGCCCGGAAACTCCGGCAGGAGGCGGACGTCGCCGCCGAGGTGCCGAGCCTGGACTTCCGGCAGATGTTCGATCAGCTGATCGACGTGCTGGAGGCCGTCGGCGGAGCGTCCCATGACGAGGCGGAGGAACCGCTGGGAGAAGGACTCGCCGCCCGGCAGATGGTCCGGGTGGTCTGCGGGCCCGGCCCCAGGCTCGTGTCGGTGACGATCCAGCAGCGGGCGATGCGCGGGACGGCGGAGCTGTGCGACCACCTGGTGAGTGCGGTCAACCAGGCCGTCGACGGACTCCAGGAGCTCCAGGAGCGCCGCGGAGCCGGCCCTGACGAGATCATGGCTCGGATCGGGGAGCTCCAGGAGTCGGGTGTCACGCAGCTGCGGGTGTACGGGCAGGCGTTGAATGCGTTCATGGGGAGTATCCGGCCTCGGGATTGACGGCGGGGAGATCGGGATCGACGGCGGGGAGACAGGAGGGTGGCGTGGGCGCCGAACTGGAGGTCGACTACGCGCAACTGCGGCGTTCGGGAGAAGGGATCGCCGATGCCCATGCGCGGGCTCAGGCCGAGACCCTGGCCTTTCTCGAAGGGGTGGTGTCCTACGGCCAGCCATGGGGCGTCAACAACGCCGTCGGTGAGGCGATCGGCATGTGCTACGGAAGCGCGTACGAAGCGATCAAAGACTGCGTGCAGAGCAATCTGGACGAGTACCGCGCCTATGCGGGCGGTTTGCAGGCGATGACCGCCACGTACCGGTCGGGTGAGAAGCTCTCCGGTGAACACGTCGACGGTCTTCTCACGTGAGGGTGATGCCGAGTGGGTCTTGAGCTTCCCGAGGGGCCGCTCTCCGCGGTGGGGGATTTCCTGGGGCATCTCTTCCCGGACGGCGACGTGAACGGTCTCGTGGCCATGGGCGGGGGGCACGACCGGCACGCCGATCGTCTGCGGGAGCACCTGGCCGACGGAACCGGGAGTTCGGAAGCCGTCGCCGCCACCAGCCGCGGAGCCGGTGTCACCGCCTTCGTACAGAATTTCCACCATCCCGAAGGGGCGAACAGGAACATCGGGGACGCCGTCAGCGGGATCCGGGTGGCCGGGCTCGGCCTCCAGGTGAGCGCAGGGATCGTGCTCGCGCACAAAGGCGTCACGCTTCTGCAGTATGGCCTTGTCGCCGCCGCGCTCGCCAGGGCCGCCGTCGCAGGCGGGGCCGGCGCCGCATTGGTTCCCGGCATCCAGCAGGCCGGTCGGCGCGCGCTCGACAAGGGAACGGACGCCGCGGTGGAAGCCGTCCTGACCTGACGGGGAAGCGGTGGAAGCCGTCCTGACCTGACGGGGAAAGGGTGCTCTACGGGCCGAGCTCGCCCGAGCCACGGGGGATGAGGCGGGTCGGCAGCTCGATCCGGCGGGCGGGACCCGGTTCGCCGTCGATGCGGCGGAAGAGCAGCTCGGCCGCGGTCCGGCCGAGCCGGGAGGGATTCTGGGCCACCACGGTCACTCCGGGCACCAGCAGGTCGGCGAGCTCGAAGTCGTCGAAACCGACCATGGCGAGCCGGTGCCCGCTGCGCAGCACGGCCACGGTGATCCGGCCGTTGCCGGTGAACACCGCGGTGGGCGGGTCCTCGCCGGAGAGCATCAGCTCCAGCGCGGGCCCGGCCTGCTCCGGCGGGCCCATCGCGACCAGGGACTCGTCGGCGGGCAGGCCCGCGTCGGTCAGGGCACGGCGGTAGCCGTACAGGCGCTCGGCCGCGGTGAAGATGGACGCCCGGTCGCCGAGAAAGGCGATGCGGCGGTGGCCGTGCCGGATCAGGTGGGTCACCCCGGTGCGCGCCCCGTTCCGGTTGTCGCAGAACACGGTGTCCACGTCCAGCCCACCCGGACGGTCGGCGAAGACGGCGGCGACGCCCGCGTCAAGCTCGGGTCCGAGGTATCCGTGGTCGGTCCCGGCCGGCACGATGATCAGACCGTCCACCCGGCGGGAGCAGAAGGTGAGGACGAGTTCCCGCTCGCGTAGCGGCTCCTCCCCGGAGGACCCGCTGAGCACCAGCGAGCCGTGCCGGAGCGCCACCTCCTCGACCGCGCGGCTGATCCCGGAGTAGAACGGGTCGCCCACGTCCTCGATCACCAGGCCGATGGTCGCGGTCCGGCCCCGGCGCAGCACGCGGGCGCTCTCGTTGCGCCGGTAGCCGAGCCGTTCGATGGCGGACAGCACCCGTTCGGCGGTGGCGGGGTTGACCCCCGGCTCCTCGTTGACGACCCGGGAGACGGTTTTGAGCGCCACCCCGGCCGCCGCCGCGACGTCTTTCATGGTGGGGCGTCCGCGGACACTGTCGGTCACGATCCGATCATCGCCCAAGTACGGCCTGCCGACAACGTTGTCATCGGCGTGCCGGGCCCTGCCGCGCAGACCGGAACGTCTGTCAGTCCCATATGACGATATGTCGCTCGATACCTCTCTGATCATCGATATCCGGGCTGTGGGAAGGTAAGGCAATGACCGATCGGGGAATCAGAGCGTCGCGGATCCTGCTGATCGCGGGGTTGATACTCGCCTCACTCAACCTCAGGCCCGCCCTGGCGGGGATCTCACCGGTGCTGGGCGAGATCATGTCCGACCTCGGGCTGAGCGCGGCCGGTGGCGGCGCGATCACCACGGTGATGGTGGTCTGCCTGGGCGTCCTGGCCCCGCTCGCTCCGCTGCTGGCCCGCCGGTTCGGATTGGACCGCACGCTGCTGGCCGGGCTGGTGGTCCTCGCCGCAGGGGTGGTACTGCGTGCCGCCGGCAGCATCCCCGCCCTCTACGTGGGAGCGGCCGTGGCGGGTACGGCCATCGCCATCATGAACGTGGTGATGCCGGGCGTGGTCAAACAGCACTTCCCCTCGCAGGTCGGCCTGTTCACCTCGGTCTACGTCTCCGGCCTGGTGCTCGGGGCCGCCGTCGCGTCGGGACTGACGGTGCCGTTGGAGCACGCCACCGGGTACGGCTGGCGCGAGGTGACCGCGATGGCCGCGATCCCGGCCGTGGCGGCGGCCGTACTCTGGCTGCCCCAAACGCTACGGCCCCCCGCGCGGGCCGGGAACGCGCCCAGGCCGTTCCGCGCGCTGCTGCGCGCCCGGATGACCTGGGCCGTCACCGCCTACATGGGCCTTCAGTCGCTGACCTTCTACATCATGCTGGCCTGGATACCCACGATCTTCCGTGACGCGGGACTCCCCGCGGACCAGGCGGGCTACCTGCTCGGCCTCACCAACCTGGCGCAGATCGCCGCCACCCTCACGGTCCCGGTCCTCGCGGGCAGGGCACGGTCGCAGGTGCCGCATGTGACGGCCGCGGTCCTGCTCACCATCGTGGGATACGTCGGCATGATGGTCGCGCCGACCGCCGTCCCCTGGCTGTGGATGATCGTGCTGGGCCTAGGGCAGGGAGCCTCGATCGCGCTCGCCCTGCTGATCATCGCGCTGCGCGCCCCCGACCCCACCTCGGTCACCGCGCTGTCGGCCGTCGCGCAGTCCGCCGGATACGTGCTGGCGGCGCTCGGGCCGTTCCTGATCGGCGCACTCCACCAGAGTTCGGGCGGCTGGACGCTGCCGCTGCTGGCCGGGTTCGGCGCGTGCGTGCTCCAGTCGGTCGCCGGGTTCCTGGCGGGACGTCCGGCGCCGGTGGGCGCGGAGCGGGCGCATCGCGTGACCGCCGCCGAATAGGCCGGGCCGCAGAACAGGCCGGGCCGCTCGAACAGGCAGGGCCGCCGTCCGGTCACCTCGGCGGAGCGGCCCGGGACTGCGCCACCCCGGCAGTTTTGACATCGACAGATTTATCTTCTGTTCGGTCGTCCGGCCTTTGCCTGAGCCTGTGGTTCGCCGTAGATGATGGAAGACGGCTAATTATCCTCAATGTGCTGTGTCGTCCTGTCAGTTCTGGTTGCCAGGAGCATGGTGCCGCCGAGGTCGAGGCCCGTGAGAACGGAGGCCACGCGTGAGCCGCGGAACCATTCCGAAGCCCATAGCGAGCACGAGCAGCTTCATCGACGACCGCATCGGTGCGGGAAACTTCCTCAAGCGCAACCTGCGCAAGATCTTCCCCGACCACTGGTCGTTCCTGCTGGGCGAGATCGCGCTGTACTCCTTCGTCATCCTGCTGCTGACCGGCACCTTCCTGACCTTCTTCTTCAAGCCCAGCATGGGTGAGGTCGTCTACGACGGCTCCTACGAGCCGCTCAGGGGCGTCATGATGTCCGAGGCCTACGCCTCGTCGCTGCACATCAGCTTCGACGTGCGCGGCGGTCTGCTGATGCGGCAGATGCACCACTGGGCCGCCCTGCTGTTCGTCGCCGGCATGATGGTGCACATGCTCCGGGTGTTCTTCACCGGTGCGTACCGCAAGCCGCGTGAGTTCAACTGGCTGATCGGCGTCGGGCTGCTGACGCTGGCCCTGCTCGAAGGTCTGACCGGCTACTCCCTCCCCGACGACCTGCTCTCCGGCGCCGGTCTGCGGATCACCGAGGGTGTGATGATCTCGCTGCCGCTGGTCGGCACCTGGATCACCTTCTTCCTGTTCGGCGGCGAATACCCCGGCGAGGACGTGGTCTCGCGGTTCTACGCGATGCACATCCTGCTCATCCCGGGCATCCTGCTGGCGCTCATCACCGCTCATCTCATGCTGATGTGGGTGCAGAAGCACACCCAGATGCCGGGTCCTGGCCGCACGAACACCAACGTGGTGGGCGCCCCGATGTATCCGTCCTTCATGGCCAAGTCGGGCGCGTACTTCATGTTCACGTTCGGCGTCATCGCGCTGCTGGGCACCTTCGCGCAGATCAACCCGATCTGGCTGTTCGGCCCCTACACGCCGTCCGACATCTCGGCGGGTTCGCAGCCCGACTTCTACATGGGCTTCCTGGAGGGTTCACTCCGCCTGATGCCCGCATGGGAGATCAATTTCCTGGGCTTCACGCTGCCGATGAGCGTGCTGATCCCGGCGCTGGTCCCGATGGGGATCATCATGACGGGCCTGGCCCTGTATCCCTTCATCGAGCGGTGGGTCACCGGGGATCGCAGCGAGCACCACGTCGCCGAGCGCCCCCGCAACAACCCGCACCGCACCTCGATCGGCATCTCCGCGGTCACGTTCTACGGCATTCTGTGGCTGATGGGGGCGAACGACGAGATCGCCGCGTTCTTCCACGTCTCGCTGAACTGGACGACCTACATCGGCCGGGTGCTGATCTTCGTCGGCCCGGCGGTGGCCTACTTCATCACCTACCGGATCTGCCTGGGCCTGCAGCGCAGCGACGCCGCGGTGATCGGGCACGGCGTGGAGTCCGGTGTGATCAAGCGCCTGCCCAACGGTGAGTACATCGAGGTCCACGTCCCACAGGACGCGGGCATCGAGGCCCACGTGCGCGGCAAGCAGCCGGTCCCGATGATCGCAGAAACCGGCGCCGGCGCCGACGGCGTCCCGTCGGACGAGGCGCGTGGCCCGCTCGGCAGGCTCCGCGCCAAGCTGAGCAAGGTCTACGGCGGCGAGAAGATCCCGCTCGACGGCGACCACGGCCACGACGAGCACGCAGCCATCGGCTCGGGCGCGAAGGACGACACGGCTCCGCGACCCTGACCGGGCACGGCGAGCACGCGGCCGCCGGGATGGAGCGGGAGGGTGATATGTCCCGGTGCCCTGACCACTCACGGCCGAGGCCGGGCGCTCCGGGACGCCCGGCCTCGGAGCCCTGGAAAGCCACAGACGGTAGCCGTGACGCCGACACGGCCCTGTTCCGGCACTGGAACAGGGCCGTGCCGCGGGAACGCCCCGGTGGAGCCGACGGTCGTCCGGTCAGACGAGGGCGGCCTCGTCCATGGGACGCAGCTCGTCGGCGTAGCTGACCGAGACGCGGCGCATCACGCCGCTGTCGCTGATGGAGTACTGGCCCAGACGCCAGAGCGGCGGCGAGTAGGCGTGGATCGAGACGCTGTGGTCGACGGCGCCGTTCAGCCGGTGGATGTGGTCGGGGCCGAAGGAGAAGGACTCGCCCGCCGAGACCAGGTTCTCCAGGTGCTCGCCGCCGATCCGGGGGTTGCACTCCAGCAACGTCCCGGCCACCACCCGGACCGCGCCCGAGGAGATGTCGTGGTCGTGCCAGCCGGTGTCGTCCTCCGGCCGCCAGCACAGCAGCCAGATGTCGACGTAGGCGTCCCGATAGAGGGAGGCGTAGTGGCGGCCGCCATCTTCGGGAAAGTCCACCTCCGCCTCCCAGCGGGACGGGTCGGCGGCCAGTTCGTCGACCAGGTCGCGCAGCTCGCGACGGTCGAGGGCGCGGGCGGGCAGGGTCTCGTAGCTCATCGCCGGCCTCCCTGGAGCGCACAGCGCTCACGGCCCAGGTATTGGTTCACGTTCATTTGCGCGACTCCTTCCGGTTCAGCAGGCGATATGGATTGGTGACCGCGACGGCGTGCCGGGCGGCATCGCCGAGCGCGGGGTCAGGGGCCCTGGCGTACGGCTCGTCGGAGCCGTTGACCACGACGTCGATGCCGAGCTCGCGGACCACCGCGTCGATGGCGCGCGGGCCGTAGGAGGAGGTCTCCAGGAACAGGTCCGGGTCCACCAGACCCCGGCCCTCGCCACTGCGGTTGATCACCCGCTCGGAGTGGAGCGGGGCCAGTCCGGCCAGCAGCGCGAAGCAGACCCGCAGCCCGGGGTGGCGGGGACGGCCGAAGGTCGAGAATGCGTACCAGGAGGCGTGCATCTGCTGCACGTAGGAGACGACGGCCGGCCACCAGCCGGGCCCCCGGACCTCGGCCGCCGGCCCGGGGTGCACGAACAGCGGCAGGTCGCGGTCGGTGAGGACGTCGAGCAGCGGGGCGACCCTGGCGAGGTCGTCTCCGTTCCGTACGGCCGTCGCGGGCAACTGCAGCCCGACCGGCCCCTGGTCGAGGGCCTTGGCGAGTCTGGCCGGGTCTATCTCACTGAGGCAGGTCGCGGCCCAGACTCCGAACGGGGCGGGCAGGGCGAGAGCGTCCTCATGGTAGGCGTCGATGATCGGCCAGGCGTCCGAGGGGTCCAGCGACTCGATGCCGAGCGGGCTGGACAGTGACACCAGGGCCTTCTCCAGTCCGCCGTTCAGCTCCAGGCGCCTGGCGAGGTCGTGATCACCGGGATCGACCTCGTAGGGAGGCTCACCGTCCAGGTGAAGGGTCCAGCCGTCGAGGCGCGGCGGGGCCGTGCGACGCCGGAGCGCGTCCACGAACGCGGGCGTCCACAGGTGCTGGTGCACGTCAACGGTCACTTCCCCACCTCCCTTCGGGGTATTTCCTACCTACAATATAGGTAACTGGCCTGACCTTGTCACGTTTCCACGTGACGCGTTTCAGTGAACCGTTTCAGTGAACCGCTTCACCTCTGCGGTTGTCAATGCCCTGAATCGCCGTCATACGGTGGATAACGCTCTTCGGGCGGCTCAGAGGCATAAGCTGGTCGGATGCCGCAGCCACGGAAGCGAGCGACGATACGCGAGGTGGCGAAGGCCACCGGTCTCTCCCCGGCCTCCGTCTCGTATGCCCTGCGAGGCATGCAGGTCTCCGAGGAGACCATCGTTCGGGTTCGCAAGGTGGCGGCCGAGCTCGGGTACGAAGCCGATCCCATCGCCCGCGCGCTGGCCAGCGGCCGTACCGGGATGATCGGCCTGCTCTGCGGCTCCCTGGAGGACCTCTGGCAGCAGGCCCTGGCCGTCGGCATCGGGCGGGCGCTGAAGGACAACGACCGCTACGCGCTCATCCTGGACGCCGCCGGCGACCCGGGCCGGGAGCGCACACTGGCCAGGCAGCTCCGCGACCAGCGGGTGGACGCCCTGATCGTGCAGCCGGTGGACCCGGCGGCGTCGTTCTGGGCCGAGCTGTGCGAGAGCCTGCCGGTGGTGTCGATCGGCGACGCGCTGGCCGGGGCGCGCACGGCGGGAGAGGTCGTGTTCGACAACCGGGCCGGGGTGACCCTGGCTCTGGAGCACCTGCGCGAGCGCGGTCACCGCCGCATCGCCGTCCTCACCCCCACCCAGGCCAGCACCCCCGACCGTCCGGCCGACGTGCACGTCCTGGCCGAGGCGGGGCGGCTGGGGCTGGACATCGAGGTGATCACCGCGCCCCAGGCGCTCGCCGCCGCCACGGACGTCGCCCGGCACCTGCTGGCCGGCGGCCACCGGGCGTTCTTCTGCTTCGCCGACTCCATCGCCTACGGGGTTTATGCGGCCTCCGCCGAACAGGGCCTGCGGATCCCCGCCGACGTGTCCGTGATGGGCTACGACGACCACCCGATGTCGGGGCTGCTCAGCCCCGGGCTGACCACGGTCGACTGGGACATCGACGGCATCGTCCGCGCGGCCGTCCGCGCGGTCGTGGCCGCCGTCGACGGGAACACCCGCCGTCGGCGGATCGTCCAGGCCCCCGAACTCCGCGAACGCGGCTCGGTGGGCTGAGCGGCACCGCTTTCACCGTCCTCCGCCGGCCCATGCCGGGAGCGGGCCGGCGAGGCCGGGCAGCAGCCCGCGTGCCGCGTCCAGGTCGCCGTCCAGGGGGCGGTCGGTCATCCGGGGGTCCAGGTCGACGTCGCAGGGGAGGCCGCGCTGGCGCAGTGCCCGGACGGCCGTGACCAGCTCGCACGCCAGCACCGTCTCCAGCGGTTCGGCGGCGCCGAGCGTGGACCGCGCGGCCTGGGGGGTGAAGCTCGCGTGGTCCTCGGTCCCCAGGGAGAGCACGGCACTGCCGAGGGTGACGGGGGTGGCCAGCTGGCGGAGGTCGGCCAGGGCGGAGTGGGCGACGTATTCGAGGATCATCACGCCGGACAGGCCGGGCCGCTCGGCGAGGAAGGGCAGCAGGCCGGTGTGGGCGGGGTCGGTCATGGTGGCGAGCCGGGCGGCGCTCAGTGACGCGGTCTGCACGAGAGCCGCCCTGAGGGCGTCGAGGGCGAGCGCCACCCGTGCCGAGTGGAAGTTGCCGTTGTGCCACGCCCGGCCCCCGGTGATCAGCGGATTCTCCGGGGCGATGTTGAGCTCCTCGCCGACGACCTGCTCCGCCCGCTCCAGGGCGGCCAGGGCGGCCCCGTGAACCTGGGGGAAGGCGCGGAAGCCGTACGGGTCCTGGACCCGGCGCGGGGCGGTGACGCCGACCAGCGCACGCAGGTCGGCCGCGACCGCCGCCTGCTCCGGCCGGAGCTGTACGGCGTGCGCCAGCGGTTCGAGCGAGGCGTCGACGGCCCGGAAGGAGTGGGCCGCGACGGCTGTCATGGCGGTGAACACGACTCTCAGGTGGTGGCAGGCCAGTGCGGCGTCGGCCAGGGTCGCCGCGCCCGAGCTGATGAAGGGGAGCGCGTCGCCGGAGGTCAGAGGGAACCGGGGCGCGACGCCGTCTCCCGGTCCGGAGGGCGCGTTCCAGGGATGCTCGCCGAGTAGGCAGAGGGCGGTGGTGGCCAGCGCGGTGAGGTCACCGGTGCCGATGGCGCCGTAGGTGCGGATCGGGGGAGTGAACCCCCGGTTGACGGCGGAGGCGAGCACCGGCAGCAGGCCGGGGTTGAGTCCGGAGCCGCCGACGAGGAGCTGGTTGAGACGGACCACGAGGGTGGCGCGGGCGCGTGCCTCCCCGACGAGGGGGCCACCGCCGCCGGCGTGGCTGCGGAGCAGGTCCAGGCCGGTGGCCTCGACCGTGACGTCCTTGTTGGCGCCCACTCCGGTGGTCTGGCCGTACCGCGGCCCGCTCAGCGCACGGGCCGTCTGCCAGGAGGTCTCCGCGCGGTCGGTGGAGCCCAGCAGGACTCCGGAGCCGTGTGCCGCCAGGTGGACCTGCTCGCAGGTCAGGCGCGTGCCGTCGAGGACAACGGTCATCGGGCTAGTCGCCGAGCACCAGGTCGAGCAGCCAGCTCACCAGGCCGACGACGATCGCCCCCCAGAAGGCGGCCCAGAAACCCTCCACGTGGAAGGGCAGGTGGAACTGGGCGGCGAGCCAGCTCGTGAGCAGGAGCAGGCCGGCGTTCACCACCAGCGCGAACAGGCCGAGAGTCAGGATGTAGAAGGCGCAGCCCAGGGTCTTGATGATCGGCTTGAGGACCGCGTTGACGGCGCCGAACAGGAGGGCGACCACGAGGAGGGTGCCGATCTGCTTGACGGTGGTCTCCGCGGACACCGTGATGCCCGCGACGAGCTGGGTGGCCACCCAGAGGGCGGCTGCCACGGCCAGGATCTTGACGATGATTTTCACAGCTTGGCATCCTCGCATGGAAGATCGGATGGGCGATAGATTGACTCCGCTAAAAGCGGATATATAGGGACACTAAACACGCTATGTCACGGGACTCGCCGGAATGGTGGTCGGCCGGACCCGGAAAGAGAGCGGCACGCCTTTCCCGGCGACCTCGGTGGACACGGATGTTAAAGCTTTCGTCCATGGTCCGTCGCCCTACCGTCGGCGGGGAATGGCTTCGGAAGAGAGTGCGCGCTGCCTAGGGAGCTTCACCATGTCCGATGACACGTCCAACCACTCCGGACCCGCCGGCCGTACGGTGTCGCGGGAGATCCGGCTCGCCTCGCGGCCCTCCGGATGGCCTACGGCGGAGAACTTCGAGCTGGCCGAGACGGAGCCGCCCGCTCCCGGTGAAGGTCAGGTGCTCGTCCGCAACCTGTACATGAGCGTCGATCCGTACATGCGGGGACGGATGAACGCGGGCAAGTCCTACGTGCCGCCCTTCGAACTCGGCGCGCCCCTCGCCGGCGGCGCGGTCGGCCAGGTCGTCGAGTCGAACGCGCCCGGCCTCGCCGCCGGCGACCTCGTCCTGCACGGGTACGGCTGGCGGGAGTACGCCGTCATGGACGCCGGCGAGGCCCGCAAGATCGAGGAGATCCCCGGCGTCCCGCTCTCGGCCTACCTCGGCGTGCTCGGCATGCCCGGCCTCACCGCCTACGTGGGCCTGTTGGACATCGCCGCTTTCAAGGAGGGCGACGTGGTGTTCGTCTCCGGCGCGGCGGGTGCGGTGGGCAGCCTGGTCGGGCAGATCGCCCGGCTGAAGGGCGCCGCACGGGTCGTGGGCAGCGCCGGCTCGCAGGAGAAGATCGCTTACCTGACCGGCAAGCTCGGCTTCGACGCCGCCTTCAACTACAAGACGGGCCCGGTCCGCAGGCAACTCGCCCAGGTGGCGCCCGACGGGATCGACGTCTACTTCGACAACGTCGGCGGCGACCACCTGGAGGCGGCCCTCGACGCGTTCAAGCCGTACGGCAGGACCGCGATGTGCGGGGCGGTCTCCGTCTACAACGCCGCCGAGCCGGTCCCCGGGCCGAGCAACCTCTTTCTGGCCGTGGGCAAGAGGCTCACCCTGCGGGGGTTCATCGTGGGTGACCACTCCGACCGGATGCCCGACATGGTGAAAGAGGTGGGCGCCTGGCTCCGCGACGGCAGGATCACCTTCGAGGAGACCGTCGTCGACGGCCTGGAGAACGCCCCGAAGGCTTTCATCGACATGCTCCGCGGGGCCAACACCGGCAAGATGATCGTCCGGTTGGTTCACTGATTGTGCATGATCGTCACAATTTTGGGGCAGGAGGGGCGAAAGGAGGTGGGTCAGTTGGAGACGGATGAACTCGAGAGGTTGCCCGCCCAGGAGCTACACGATCGCGCGGTCCGCTACGCCGTACACCACGGGGATTTCGCCTTCCTGTGGGAACTGCTCAAGGTGATTCCCGCGGCTGAGGCGTCCGCCGGGAACGAGAGTGAGACGGCGAACGACCTCAGCAGGGTCTCGGCCCTGCTCAGCGACGCCATGGCGGCCGGTGAGGGACGACTCGGCGAGGCACTGCGCCCGTTCTACATCGACTATCTCTCGAAACATCCCGAAGCCTAGGTTCTCGACCGCTCTGCCCGTGTCGATAGTCTGACCGGCAACGTCACGGGAGGAGCGTCATGGCACAGGTGAGAGTCGAGCGGACCGACGACGGGTATGTGGCGCGCAACGACCGCGGGGCCGAAGTCGCCATGGGCGGCGGTGACGAGCAGGGGGTGTTCACCCCTGTCGAGCTGCTCCTCGCGGCACTCGGAGGCTGCAACATCGTCACCGTGGAGCCGCTCACCGCGCAGCGTGGCCATCGGCTGGTCCGCCTGGCGATGACCGTCCAGGCCGAGAAGGCCGAGCCCACGTTGCTCGGGCCCATCACCGTCACCTACGACGTGGAGCTGCCGGAGGGGGACGAGAAGGCGGCCGAGGTCTTCCGCGCGGTGGCCCAGCGGGTGGAGGAGAAATACTGCACGGTGAGCCGGGCCCTGAGGGAGAAAAGCGAGGTCCGGCTCGAACTGCCGCTCCAATAGCGCTCTGCCGGGTCAGTCGGCCGCTTCGTCCTTGTCCGGGCATTCCCTGCCTTTGGTCTGGCAATAATGGGTCAAGCCTGGGTGTAGGGCCAAAATCAACCCGCGGATGGCGTGCTCGTTACATTTGGTTATGTAGTGTTGAAGCAGGTCAAGGGGTTCTGCGAGGCCCGGGGGGAGCATTGCAGAGACTTTCACCGGATACAGGACGCGAGGGGGATCGCGTCACTGAGCGGTGCCACCGGAGTCTTGGGGGAGACGAAGGATAGGCCCGCGAGGAGGCCGGGGCCAGGCAGTTGGGGGACTGCCTGGCCCCGAGTCTTGTGCAAAGGCCCGGGGTCGGACGTGAAGCACCGTCCGGCCCCGGCTCATGTCCGGGAGACCTCTGCCTTATTCGGTAAGAACGAGCCATGTTCTGGCATCGCCAGCTCCAGGGCAGTGGCCAGAATCCCAGCGCGCAACCGTGGCTCCGGCTCTGTCCCAAATCAGTTATGAGAAGGTTGCGTTCCCAGGAGCGGCCCAGCTATATCTGTGCACCGGCCGGAGAGCTACAGCGAGCCGCCGCGCTGCAGGGCCTCAAGGGCAAGCTCGAAGTCGCTCTTGGCCAGCGCTGTCTCGATGGCGGTCTCAAGGGGCGAACGCATCACCATGCAATGACCTTGATGTCACCGGTCGGCTAGCACTCGCCGCCCCAGTACATGTTTCTGATCTTCGCAGGCACCGCCCCGTCGCGCAGGTCGAGCTTGAAGCCGCTGCCGGGGTAGAAGTGCAGGCACTTCGAGTACCACGTCGAGGTGCCGCCGAGCTGGTATTCGAAGTACACATGGTCGCCGCCTGGCTGCTCACGCCCGTTGTTGACGAGCACCCAGAACCATTTCCCATCCGGGACGTTCCCAGGGGTCTGGTAGGACAGGTAGTCCTCGGTCAGGTTGCCGTTGTACAGGCAGACATTGCCCGCCTTGCATCCATGGTAAGTGGTCTCTCCGGCCGACGCCGGGGACGCTGCCACCAGTGCCAGAGCGGCCGTCGCGGCAGCGCACAGAGCGGTTGCGGCAGTGGTGACTCTCTTCGTGGTCATGGATGCTCCTTTTCGATCATTGAGGGGTGCCTTCTTCTGCTGTCGGCGGTCGGTCCAGGTCAGTTCACAGTGCGCAGCCCCCGCCCGTCACCGTGTTCCAGCCTGAGCCGGAACACCCAGCTCGCAGCCCCCCGCACCCGGCGCCGTCGAGTGGTCGTTGATTGCTTTGTGATCCGTACGACGGAGCATGCGGATATGACCAGGGGAATCTTGAAGATCATCTTTACCGGTGAGGATCTGGCCCGGGTGCGCATCGCCTCGCGCGTCGATGAGCTGTGGGAGATGGCGATGAGCCTGTGCCGCCTGCAAGAACGCGGCGGCGGCCCGGCCATGACCGGCTGGCGGCGGCAGGTCCGCGATGACCTGGCCGAGGCGGGCCTGTTGAAGGCCGTCCGGGAGACGCTGGTACCGCTGGTCCCCGTCAAGGCCTACTTCCCCGACTTCCTGACCCCGCCCGAAGGTCAAGCCGGACTGCAGCACGGCATCGACGCGCTGGCCGACACCCCGCCGTCACGGGTGCGGCGCGAGGTCGACCAGTTGCGTCCGCATGTCGCCGTGCCCGCCACCCTCGACGATCTCGCCCGGGGCAACAACCGCTCCATCCGCGCCCTGGCCGGCCTGACCCGCCAATACTGCCAGATCGCCTTCGCCCCCCACCGCACCACGATGGAAGACACCCTGGGACGCGAACGCGCCCGCCTGGCCCGGCTGCTCACCGACCACGGCGTGGATGCGATGCTCGCCGGCCTGGGACCGTCGATGCGCTGGCGGCCTCCCGTCCTGGAGGCCTGCTACGCCGCCGGCCGATACGAGCTCCACCTGCGCGGACGCGGCCTGACCCTCATCCCCTCCTCCTTCTGCCGGGACGCCCCGGTCGCGCTGGCTGACTATGGACTGCCCCCCGTCCTGATCTTCCCCAAACTCCGCCCACCGGCCGACGCCCACCTCGACCCCGACGCGCTGCCCGACCTGCTCGGCACCACCAGAGTCCGCATCCTGCGCTGCATCGCCGCCACCACCGGCTGCACCACCAGCGAACTCGCCCGCCGAACCGGCACCTCGCTATCGACGGCCAGTGCTCACGCCCAGGTGCTGCACCGCAGTGGGCTGATCACCAGCACTCGCCACACCAACATGGTCATCCACCAGATCACCCGCCTGGGCACCGGCCTGATCCGCCACCAAACCCGCCCGGAGCCCAGTCTCCGCGGGGCCGCGGACACCCATTGGGAGAGAGCGCTCCCTGCTTGGGGGTGATTCGTTCGCCGTGCCTGCCGCCGTCCCACCCGGTAAAGGTCTGCCGCATCCGGCGGCCAGCGCCGTTCGTAGCTGGGAGAGCGCTCCCTTAAACAGATCTTCATAGCTACAGCTCAAAGGCGGTTGTTTCGTTTTAACTCGTCTATCAGGGAGCGCTCCCTGATGGAAGCAGACAGTTTTCCGCCAATGTTCGCGCTGTTTCCATGAGGTTAACCGGGCTCTTGACAGTCCTTCCCGACAAGAGCAATCTCTGCTTGAGAGAGCGCTCTCCGACTTGTTGCCCCGGCATCCCCCACCTCGCGAGGAGACGCGATGCACTCGTCCCGAAGCCCCGGCCGGCACCGTCTGATCCTGCTGGTCGCCGCGGCGGCCACCCTTGTCCTGTCCCTGTTCACCGTCCCGGCCGCGATGGCCGCCGACACCCTGCTGTCGGCGGGCAGGCCGGTCACGGCGTCGTCGGCGGAGAACGTGGCCTTCCCCGCGACCGCCGCGGTCGACGGCAACCCCGGCACGCGCTGGTCCAGCGCCTTCAGCGACCCGCAGTGGATCCAGGTCGACCTCGGCGCCGTCGCCGGCGTCACCAGGGTGGTGCTGAACTGGGAGACCGCCTACGGCACGGCGTTCCAGATCCAGGTCTCGGCCAACGGCTCGGACTGGACCCCGATCCACTCCACCACCACCGGAACGGGTGGCACGCAGACCCTCGATGTCAGCGGGTCCGGCCGGTACGTGCGGATGTACGGCACGCAGCGCTCCACCCAGTACGGCTACTCACTGTGGGAGTTCCAGGTCTACGGCACCATCGGCGGCACCCCCACCCCCACCCCCACCCCCACGGTGACGAACCCGCCGGGTGAGAAGCTGCTGTCCTACGGCAGGCAGGGCGTCGCCTCGACCTCGCAGAGCGACGGCAACTGCTGGGAGTGCACCCCGGCGCGCGCCTTCGACCGGGACCCGGCCTCCCGCTGGGCCACCAGCTCCACCACCGGCTGGGTGGACCCGGGCTGGATCTACGTCGACCTCGGCGCGACCGCGCAGCTCAGCAAGGTCGTCCTGCAGTGGGACCCGGCCTACGCCAAGGCGTTCCAGATCCAGGTCTCACCCGACGCGGCCAACTGGACCTCGATCTACTCCACGACCACCGGCACCGGCTTCAAGCAGACCCTGAACGTCACCGGCACCGGCCGGTACGTGCGGATGTACGGCACGCAGCGCGGCACGCCGTACGGCTACTCGCTGTGGGAGTTCCAGGTCTACGGCACCGGCGGCGCCCCGATCACCCCGCCCCCGCTGCCGCCCGACCCCGCCGTCCCGCCCAGGCTCGTCTGGAGCGACGAGTTCAACGGCGCCGCGGGCACCAAGCCCGACGCGGCCAAGTGGAAGCCCGAGATCGGTCCGGGCGTCAACAACGAGCTGCAGTACTACACCAACAACGACAACGCCTCCACCGACGGCGCCGGCAACCTCGTGATGGAGGCCCGCAGGCAGGCCACGCCCGGCTCGGCCTGCCCGCCCGACCCGCTGAGCGGCGGCAGCACCACCTGCCAGTACACCTCCTCGCGGCTCAACACCTACGGCAAGTTCAGCTTCACCTACGGCCGGGTCGAGGCCCGGATCAAGCCGTCGGGCACCAAGGGCATCTGGCCCGCGTTCTGGCTGCTGGGCGCCGACTTCTTCGACCAGGGCAGGCCCTGGCCGTACGTGGGTGAGATCGACATCATGGAGCACATCGGCAAGGAGCCGCACAACGTCTACTCCACGATCCACGCCCCGGCCTACTTCGGCGCCGGCGGGTTCGGCAAGGCGTACACGATCCCCGGCAACTTCAACGACGCCTTCCACGTCTTCGCCGTGGACTGGAACAGCAAGGGCATGAGGTTCACCGTTGACGGCAACCTCATCCACGAGGTCGACCGCGCGACGCTGGAGGCCACCCGTGGCCCGTGGGTCTTCGACCACCCGTTCTTCATCATCCTGAACAACGCGGTGGGCGGTGACTGGCCAGGCCCGCCGGACGCGAGCACGGTCTTCCCGCAGAAGATGCTCGTCGACTACGTGCGCGTCTACCAGTGACACCCGGCCGGCGGCGCGGGCTCCCCGCCCATGCCGCCGGCCTCCGCGGGAAGTCCTGGATCCGCGACGGCACCACCCCGAAAAGCACCGCCCACGAGCACCCTTGCCGGACACCACAGCCCGTGGACGGCTCCGACGAGAAGACAGCACCGACCCGAGCACCGGTCCACCCCCCAGAGTCCTGGAGTCTCGCCATGGCCTCGATCCGCCGATGGTTGGCACCTCTGTCCGCCCTGCTGACCCTCACCACGATTCTGCACCCGTTCCCGGCCGCCGCCGCCCCGCCCGTCGACCCCGCCGCCTTCCAGCAGGTGACGCTGGCCAAGGGCGTGGCCGAGGTGGGTGAACCCATGTCGATGGCCGTGCTGCCGGACCGCTCGGTCCTGCACACCGCCCGCGACGGCACGGTCCGGATCACCGACGCCGCCGGGACCACCAAGGTCTCGGGCAAGCTCTCCGTCTACTTCAACGACGAGGAGGGCATGCAGGGCGTCGGCGTCGATCCCGGCTTCGCCACCAACAGGTTCGTCTACCTCTACTACGCGCCGCCGCTGTCCACACCCCCGGGAAACGCCCCGCTCGACGGCACCGCGGCCGACATCGCCCGCTTCGACGGCGTCAACCGGCTGTCGCGCTTCCGGCTGAACGTCGACGGCACCCTCGACCTCACCAGCGAGAAGGCCGTCCTGGACGTCAAGACCAGCCGCGGCGCCTGCTGCCACGTCGGCGGCGACATCGACTTCGACGCCGCGGGCAACCTCTACCTGACCACCGGGGACGACTCCGAGCCCGGCTTCAACGACGGCTACGCGCCGCTGGACGACCGGGCAGGCCGCAACCCCTTCCTCGACGCGCAGCGCGGCGCCGCCAACACCAACGACCTGCGCGGCAAGGTCCTGCGCATCAAGGTCAACGCCGACGGCTCGTACTCGATCCCGGCCGGGAACATGTTTCCGCAGGGAACGGCGAACACCCGTCCGGAGATCTACGCGATGGGCTTCCGCAACCCGTTCCGGATGAGCGTCGACAAGGCCACCGGCGTGGTCTACCTCGGCGACTACGGGCCCGACGCGGGCGCGGCCGGTCCCCGGGGGCCGGGCGGGCAGGTCGAGTTCGACCGGATCACCGGACCGGGCTTCTACGGCTGGCCGTACTGCACCGGCAACAACACGCCCGCCGAGACCTACGCCCGCTACAACTACGCCACCGCGACGGTCGGCGCGAAGTACGACTGCGCGGGCGGGCCCGAGAACACCTCGCGCAACAACACGGGCCAGGTCAAGCTGCCTGCGGCCAAGCCCGCCTGGATCACCTACGACGGCTGCGGGCTGCCGGAGTTCGGCTGCGGCGCCGAGTCGCCGATGGGCGGCGTCGTCTACCGCTACGACGCCGCCCTGAACTCGCCGATCAAGTTCCCGCAGGCGCTGCACGGGCACTTCCTCGCCGGTGAGCTGCAACGCCAGTGGATCAAGGACATCGAGGTCAACGCCGACGGCAGCCGCGGCACCATCCAGCCCTTCCCGTGGGCGGGCACGCTGGTGATGGACATGGCCTTCGGCCCGGACGGCGCCCTCTACGTGCTCGACTACGGCACCGGCTGGTTCAACGGCAACGAGCACTCCGCGCTCTACCGGATCGAGCACATCGGGACCGGCGGACGGGCGCCCATCGCCAAGGCCGCCGCCGACCGCGTGTCCGGCAAGGCGCCGCTGACCGTGGCGTTCTCCTCGGCGGGCAGTTCCGACCCGGACGGCGGCGCCCTCACCTACTCCTGGACGTTCGGCGACGGCGGCACCTCCACGGCCGCCAACCCCAGCCACACCTACACCACCGACGGCAGGCGGGTCGTCACACTGACCGTCCGGGACGCCACCGGCCTGACCGCGACGGCCAACGTCGAGATCAACGTCGGTAACACCGCGCCCACCGTGAAGATCGACCTCCCGCTCAACGGGCAGGTCTTCAACTTCAACGACGCCGTGCCGTACCGGATCACCGCCACCGACCCGGAGGACACGACGATCGACTGCACGAAGGTGAAGATGACCTACATCCTGGGTCACGACACCCACGGCCACCCGCTCGCCACCGCCAACGGCTGCAGCGGCACCATCCAGACGCCCCCGAACGGCGAGCACGACGGCGCCGCCAACCTGTTCGGCGTCTGGGACGCCGAGTACACCGACACCGGCGGCCTCACCACCCACACCCAGCACGTCACCCAGCCGAAGAACCGGCAGGCCGAGCACTACACCACCGCCCAGGGCGTCGGGCTGTTCGACAAGCCCACCGCGCACGGTGCCAAGACCGTCGGCAACATCGAGAACGGGGACTGGATCGCGTTCGACCCCTACGTCCTCGCCGGCGTCACCAAGCTCACCGCCCGGGTCTCCTCGGGCGGGGCCGGCGGGACCATCCAGGTCAGGGCCGGGTCGCCGACCGGGACGCTGCTGGGTAGCGCGGCCGTGGCGCCCACCGGCGGCTGGGAGACCTTCACCGACGTCTCCGCCACGCTGTCGGGCGCGCCGTCCGGCACCACGAAGCTCTATCTCGTCTTCACCGGCGGCGCGGGCGCGCTGTTCGACGTCGACGACTTCACCCTGACCACCGGATCGACGCCGCCGACGGGCTCGCTGCTGTCGGCGGGCCGCCCGGTCACGGCCTCCTCGGTGGAGAACGCCGGAACCGCCGCGTCCAACGTGGTGGACGGCAACCTCGGCACCCGCTGGTCGTCGGCGTTCTCCGACCCGCAGTGGATCTCCGTGGACCTGGGCTCGGCCAAGCAGGTCAACCGGGTGAAGCTGCAGTGGGAGGCCGCCTACGGCAAGGCCTACCGGATCGAGACCTCGACCGACGGCACCACCTGGACGCAGGCCTACACCACGACCGCGAGCGACGGCGGCGTGGACGACCTCGCCCTCACCGCGGTGAACGCCCGCTACGTGCGGGTGTACGGCACGCAGCGTGCCACCCAGTACGGCTACTCCCTATGGGAAATGGAGGTCTACGGTGCGTAACGTCATCGCGGTCGCGACCGCGCTGCTCGTCGTCGTGCTCGGGTTCGGGCTGCCGGCGATGGCGGCCGACCCGGCCTACAAGGTGCTCGTCTTCTCCAAGACGGCCGGGTTCCGCCACGACGCCATCCCCGCGGGCATCACCGCGCTGCGGGGCCTGGCGACCGAGAACGGCTTCACCGTCGACACCACCGAGGACGCCGGCGCCTTCACCACGGCCAACCTCGCCGGATACCGGGCGGTGGTCTTCCTGATGACCACCGGCGACGTGCTCAACGCCACCCAGCAGACGGCGTTCGAGTCCTACATCGCGGGCGGGGGCGGATACGTGGGCGTCCACGCCGCCGCCGACACCGAGTACGACTGGCCCTTCTACGGCGGCCTCGTCGGCGCCTACTTCGCCTCCCACCCGGCCATCCAGCAGGCGACCGTGCGGGTCGAGGACACCGCGCATCCCTCGACGGCCCACCTGCCGAGGGCCTGGGTGCGTACCGACGAGCTGTACAACTACCGCACCAACCCCCGCTCCACCGCCCACGTGCTGGCCACGCTGGACGAGTCGACCTACTCCGGCGGGTCGATGGGAGCCGATCACCCGATCGCCTGGTGCAAGCCGTACCAGGGAGGCCGGGCCTGGTACACCGGTCTCGGCCACACCGCCGACTCCTACACCGAGCCGAACTTCCGGGCGCACCTGTACGGCGGCGTCCGCTACGCGGCGGGGGTGGCCCCCGCCGACTGCGGCTCCACGCCCACCCCCACGCCCACCCCGACACCGGGAGTCGTGCTGCTGTCGGCGGGCCGTCCGGTCTCGGTCTCCTCGACGGAGAACGCGGGGTTCGCCGGGAGCAACGCGGTGGACGGCAACGCCGGGACGCGCTGGTCGTCGGCGTTCTCCGACCCGCAGTGGATCTCGGTGGACCTGGGCTCGGCCAAGCAGGTCAGCAGGGTGAGGCTGCAGTGGGAGACGGCCTACGGCAGGGCGTACCGGGTCGAGACGTCGGCCGACGGGGTGACCTGGTCGTCGGCCTACTCCACCACCGCGAGTGACGGCGGGGTGGACGACATCACCTTCCCGGCGGTGAGCGCCCGTCACGTGCGGGTGTACGGCACGCAGCGTGCCACCGCCTGGGGCTACTCCCTCTGGGAAACGGAGGTCTACGGCAGATAGGCCCCGCGGGCCCGCAGCGGCGGGGCCCGCGGACGGGAACCCCAGGTCGCGCCGCCGGCCTGGGATTCCCATCGCGGTCCGGTCGCCGGCCGGAGCGCACCGATCCCTTCGCACCGGTTGACCTCAATCATGGTCGAGGTTGCACAGTGAGGTTCGACGGAACAATCGAAGGGATTTCCATGAAAGCCGCTGCTTTTTCCACGTTCGGCGGGCCCGAGGTGTTGCGGGTCATGGAGTTGGAGACCCCCGAGGCCGGTGCGGGCCAGGTGCGGGTGCGGGTGAAGGCGGCCGGGGTGCAGCCGTTCGACCTGGCCGTGCGCGAGGGATGGACTCCGGCGGGAGCGACCGGGGACCTGCCCCGCATCCCCGGTAACGAGTTCGCCGGGGTCGTCGACCAGGTGGGGGAGGGGGTGAACGAGGTCTCCGTCGGCGACGAGGTGCTGGGCTTCCAGCTGCTGGGGTCCTATGCCGAATACGTCGTGGTCCCCGCCGACAGTGTCACGGCCAAGCCCGCGAACATGCCCTGGGAGGTGGCGGGCGGCTTCACCGCGGGCACCCAGACGGCCCACATCGCCCTGGCGCAGCTGGAGGTGGGGGAGGGCGACACGATCCTGATCCACGCCGCCGCCGGCTCGGTCGGCACCGCGGCGGTGCAGCTCGCCCGGCTGCGGGGGGCGACGGTCATCGGCACCGCGCGCGAGGAGAACCACGACTACCTGGCCTCGCTCGGCGCGATCCCCGTCGCGTACGGCGAGGGCCTGCTGGAGCGGGTGCGCGCCCTGGCCCCCGGCGGGGTCGACATGGTTCTGGACGGTGCGGGCGGTGCGGCGCTCGACGTCTCGCTGCAACTGGTGAAGGGCGACCGCATCGTCACGCTGGTCGAGCACGACAGGGCGGAGGAACTGGGCGTCCAGCTGACCCGGGGGGTGCGACTGGCCTCCCGGCTCGCCGAACTCGCCGAGCTCTACGCCGACGGCAGGCTCACCTTCCACGTCCGCCGGACCTATCCGCTGGAGCGGGCCGCCGACGCCCATCGCGAGCTTGAGACCCGCCACGGCCGCGGCAAGGTCGTCCTGGTCGTCCCCTGAGCCGCGGGCCCGCCGTTGAGACGTGGGCTCCGCCGTTGAGGCGCGGGCCCCCGTTGGGACGCAGGCCCCGCCGTACCCGCCGGCGCGGCGGCGCCGTTCCCGATGTGCGTGGAGATCTTCCGAAGAACCGCCCGGTCCCGCGTCCGGTCCGGAAGATCCGGAAGGCCGTCTCCGGGAGCCGCCGGGCAACCGTCTGAGGTGCGCCGCCGCCGGGGCTGCTGCTAGAGTTATCTCCGTTGCAAGCGCCGCTAGCTCAGTTGGTTAGAGCAGCTGACTCTTAATCAGCGGGTCCGGGGTTCGAGTCCCTGGCGGCGCACCGTGATTCACAACGACTGCGGGCGCCTCCACCGATGGTGGAGGCGCCCGCAGTCGTTTCCGACCCTCGACGGTGGCTCGGTCGGCTCGGTGTCCATCGTCCGGGACTGCTTCGGGCTCCGAGGTTTGACCACGATAAGTAGGTGGTACGAGCACAAAAAGTGACATTTCCCCTGTAAAGTCCGTTCTAGGGGGCCGTATGGCGGGGGGAGCCATGGTGAGAAAACTCATGTATGCGGCGGTGCTGGCCGTGATCGCCGTTCTGGGAATCGTCGTCATGGGGGTGTCGGCACAGGCGTCGGACAGGCAGACGCCGGTGGACCGGGACCAGTACCGGGCTCTGATCAACCAGTGCAGGTACGCCGACTCGGCGCGGTTGCGCAGCGAGTGCCGGGCCGCGGTCAGGAATACCTACCGCGTCGGGGAGGGGGACTCCGCCCTGGACTGCCGGACGTATTCCGGGGTCACGGTCTGCGGGGAGCTGACGCTCAGCAAGCGGGAGGCCGCGTGCGTCCAGCACTCGGTGAAGGAGGGGCTGACGCGGCGCCGGTCCGAAGTCGAGTGCTACGTGTTCTACTGACCTCGCCGCGGGGTGCCCGCCTCCGCCGGGGTGACCTGGCTCCATCGCGGGAACGGTGCGGGGCCGGGAGCGGGGTCGGTGCCGCCGTGTCGCCGGCTGTACGGCGAGAGCCTCGCAGGCTCCGGCCGACGGCGGTTGATGATCATTTGCGGCTGAATGCGGGTTTCTTCTGGTGATGCGCTGTGAGGTATGGCATTGGAGGCCTAATTCTTAGTAAGGTTTCTTATTAATAACGTGCTATCCGTCGGCCGTTGGACATGTCCCTCCCTCCACCCCCTGCAGGAGGAGTCCGCGTGCACCTACGACAGAAGGTGGCCACCGCCGCCGCCGCGCTCACCGTCGGTTCCCTGCTCGCCCTGCTGCCGTCCGCGCCGGCAGCCGCCCATGGAACCATGTCGAACCCCCCCAGTCGTGCCTACGTCTGCAAGACGGAAGGCCCGGAGAACCCCTCCTCGGCGGCGTGCAAGGCGGCCGTCGCAGCCGGCGGCACCCAGGCGTTCTACGACTGGAACGAGGTCTCCCGGCTTGAGGCGGGCGGCAACCACCGCGCGATCATCCCCGACGGCAAGCTGTGCAGCGCCGGGCGCGACAAGTATCGGGGCCTCGACCTCACCAGGGCCGACTGGCCCGCCACACGTGTCTCCCCGGGGCCGCTGACGATCACCTATCACGCGACCGCACCCCACTCGAACAGCAACTTCGAGTTCTACATCACCAAGCAGAGCTGGAATCCGACCCAGCCGCTGCGCTGGTCGGACCTGGAACCCATCAAGACGTTCAACAACCAGAACCCCACGACGTTCACCAACTGGACGATCAACATCCCGCAGCGCAGCGGCCGCCAGCTCATCTACTCCATCTGGCAGCGCGTGGTCGGCAGCACCGAGGCCTTCTACACCTGCTCCGACGTGGACTTCGGCGGCACCACCACCCCGACCCCGACCCCGACCCCCACGCCCACCCCGACTCCCACGCCGACCGCCACGCCGACCCCGACTTCCACACCGACCCAGCCGGGTGGCAGCTGGACCGCGGGCACCGTCTACGCGGCGGGCGCACGTGTGACCTACGGCGGTCTGACCTACCAGTGCCTGCAGCCGCACACCGCGCTGCCGGGCTGGGAGCCGCCGAACGTCCCCGCACTCTGGCAGCGCGTCTGATCCCGGTGCGACCGGGGCGGCCGTTGCCGTCCCGGTCGCACCATCCTCGGAAAGTCCCGGTCGCACCATCCTCGGAAAGGAGTCCATGGTGAAGCGCGCCGCCCTGGTCGTGCTGGGAGTCCTCCTCCTCTCCGGCTGCGGGGCCCACAGCATCCAGGAGCTCCACGGTGCCGGGCCCGGAGCGCACGGTGCCGGGCACGCCGCGCCTGCGGTGCCCGGCGCGGGCGCGGACTTCAACCCCGCCGACGTGATGTTCCTGCAGATGATGGCGGCCCACAACGGCCAGGGCGTGGAGCTGGTACGGCTGGTGTCGGACCGGCCCGCCCGTCCGGAGGTCCGGACGCTGGCCGCGGCGATCGCAACGACCCAGGAGGCGGAGACCACGTCGATGACCGACCGGCTGATCGGCTGGGGGCGGCCCGTCACCGCGGAGGCCGGCGAGCACGCCGCCCACGGGGGCATGCCGGGGCTGAGCGAGGTGGAGATCGCCGCGGTCGCGGACGCCGTCCCGGCCGACTTCGAGACCGCGTTTCTCAACATGCTGATCGCCCAGCAGGACGACGCCGTCCAGATGGCCAGAGCGGAGACGGCCGACGGGCGAAACCCCGAGGTCAAGGCGCTGGCAGCGCGGATCGAGGCCTCACGTGCGGCGCAGATCGAGCAGATGCTGGCGCTGCTGGGCCAGTGACCGGCCGGCCAGGACGGACACGGGGCAGCGGTCCGGTCCGCCCGCCGGTGACCGTCCCTGGCGGTCGGCGGGAAAAGACCTCTCGCCGGACGTTTCCCTCTGTGGTGACGGCGCTGTGGCGACGGTCAGGGGCCGCGCCGTACGGTCGCTGCCCGGTTCGACGTTTGAGATCCGTGTGGGGGATAGGGAAGGGGGGTTGGCTCGAAGGAGGGAACCCCCATGACCATCGCAGGTGGAATTGTTCTCATCATGCTCGGCGCCATTCTTACCTGGGCGGTCGAGTTCGACATCGCCGGGTTCGATATCAACATCGTCGGCGTCATCCTGATGCTCGGCGGTCTTGTGTGGCTGGTGTTCGCGATCTACCGGATCAGCATCGCCCGCCGGGCCGTGGCACCCACCACGACCACCGTGGTCGAGGACCCGGTCACCCACCGCCGTGTCTACGAGGAGCGTGGCTACAACGACCCGCCGGTCGTCTGACCCGGGTCGCCGTCCGGCGCCCGGCGCCGGAGCCGTGAAAGGCCCTGCCCATCCGCCCTGATCAGGCCGCATCGGTTAACGCCTGATCGTGTCGGGTAGGTGGGGTCTTTCAGTCACCATGTGAACGGAGGACGGGACGTTGAGCAGGGCCGTATCCCGAGGGACGAGCGCCGTAAGCGGAATGCTCGGCGGTGTCATCGCCGGAGCCATCTTCAAGCAGGTCTGGAAGCTCGCGTCGGGCAAGGACGACGCGCCCCAGGCGAACTCCGACGAGTATGGCTGGAAGGAGATCCTGGTCGCGTCGGCCATCCAAGGAGCGATCTTCGGCGTGGTCAGGGCCGCGATCGACAGGTCCGCGGCACGGAGCATCCACAGAGCCACCGGCAAGTGATCCGGCGGCAGGAACCCCCGCCCCGATGCGTTCGAAGGGGCGGGGGTTCCTCATGTCCGCAGGGAGCCGATCGCCTCAGGCGGCGTCCGTACCCGGGCAGGCGCGGGTCAGGCCGGATGACCGGCCGCGAGAGGTGAGCACGTCCGTGTAGACGGCGAGGGTCCGGGCGGCGACCCGGTCCCAGGTGTAGCGGGATCTCGCCCGCTCCGCGGCGGCGAGGCCGTACGAGGTGAGCAGGGCCGGGTCGGCGAGCAGCCCGCGCAGGGCGCGGCCGAGGACCGCCGCCTTGCGCGGGGGGACCAGCAGGCCGGTGCGGCCGGGGACGACCGTGTCCAGGTGGCCGCCGACCGCCGAGGCGACCACCGGAACGCCGCAGGCCATGGCCTCCAGCGGCACGATGCCGAACGGTTCGTACCACGGCACGCTGACCACGAGGTCCGCCGAGCGCATCAGCGTCGGGACGTCCTCCCTGGCCACCCTGCCGAGGAACCGGACACGGTCCGCGACGCCGTACATTCCGGCGATCCGCGCCAGCCGGGCCGGCTCCGGCTCACCCGGGGAGCCGCCCGCGATCACGAGGGTGGCCTCCGGCACGTGGCGCAGGGCCCGGATCGTGGTCTCCACACCCTTGCGCGGGACCGCCCGGCCGATGGCGAGCAGGATCGGCCCGGGGCCGAGGTCCAGTTTCGGACCGGCCGGGGTGAAGGCGTCCGGGTCGACGCCGCAGGGGACGATGCTCACGGAGTTGCCGGGCATCCGCATCCGGCCCAGCTCGGCCACCTCGTCGGCGCAGGTCGCGATGACCATGTCCGCCTGGCGGGCGACGAGTGCCTCGGTCTCGACGCGCTCGCGCGGGCTGGTGTCGGCCTGCCCCTGGTGACGGCGCTTGACCATGCCCAGGGCGTGGAAGGTGTGCGCCATCGGCACCGCGGTGTCCCGGGTGGCGGCCAGGGTGGCCAGGCCGCTCATCCAGAAGTGGCTGTGCGCGATGTCGGGCGGGTCGGCGTGCCAGCGCTGTGCGAGCCACCGGCTGAAGTCCGGGATCCAGGGGAGCAGGTCGTCCTTGGCCATCGTCACCGCGGGACCGGCCGGGACGTGGGACACGGTCACCCCGGGGGCGAAGGGGACCTCGTCCGGCTGACCGGGGTCCTCCCTGCGGGTGTAGACGGTCACCTCGTGTCCCCGCGCGGCGAGTGCACGGGAGAGGGCGGCGACGTGGACGTTCTGTCCGCCGGCGTCGGCGCCGCCGACGGTCGCCAGGGGGCTGGCGTGTTCGGACACCATAGCGATCTTCATAAGGCACGGCTCCGTGACGTGACATGCGACAACACCGTGCCTGCGTCTTAGGCATCCAATGCAGTCTTCTTCCCTCAGGAGACGCTTTAAACGCGTTTGACCTCGGGTTTCTCGGGAACGCGACCGTTTTGAGCGAGAGGAGTTCGACGATGGAGGCTCCGCAGTACGTCGCCGCGCGCGTGCAACGCGCGCTGGCCGAGGACGAGAGGACCAACGAACTCGGCATCCGGGTGGACGTCCGGGGTGAGCAGCTCTTCCTGCGTGGTCAGGTGCCCGGCGACGAGCGCCGTGCGCTGATCGCTGACGTGGCGAGTGAAGCCGCTCCCGGCCTGACGGTCCGCAACGAGATCACCGTCATGGAGGTCAGGGGCCCCGGAAGGGAGGAGAAGCTGTGAGAGAGCTGCGGATAGCGGCGGTCGGAGACGTTCACCTGGACGAGAGCCTCAGGGGACGCTACCGCGAACAGCTGGACGGCATCGATGAGCACGCGGACGTGCTGCTGCTGGCCGGAGACCTGACCCGGCACGGCACCCTTGAGGAGGGACGGGTGGTGGCGGACGAGTTCCGCGGCCTGCCGATCCCGGTGGTCGCCGTGCTCGGCAACCACGACCACCACTCCGACCTGCCCGCGGAGATCGCGGCCCTGCTGTCCGACGCCGGGATCACGGTCCTGCACGACGACGCGACCGTGCTCGACATCGACGGAGTACGGCTCGGCGTGGTCGGGGGCAAGGGCTTCGGCGGAGGGTATGCGGGCAAGTGCGCCAGCGACTTCGGTGAACCTGAGATCAAGGCGTTCATCGGGCACACCAAGCGGATCGCCGATCGCTGGCGGGTGGCGCTCAAGGAGCTCCAGGCCGACCGGCGGGTCGTGCTGTCGCACTACTCACCGGTCAAGGACACCCTGCACGGGGAGCCGCTGGAGATCTATCCCTTCCTGGGCAGCTACCTGCTGGCCGAGGCGGTGGACGCGGAGGGGGCCGATCTGATCATCCACGGCCACGCGCACGCGGGGACGGAGAAGGGCGTGACACCCGGGGGCATCAGGGTGCGCAACGCGGCGTTGCCGGTGCTGGGACGGGCATACGGGGTCTACTGCCTTTAGGGCGGGTCGGGCCCGGCCGGGTCGGACCGGCCGGGTCGGTTCAGGCCGGGTCGGGCCGGGTCGGTTCAGGCCGGGTCGGGCCGGGCCGGGTCAGGCTGAGTCAGGTCGGGCCGGGCCGGGTCGGATCGGGTCAGGCCGGTCAGAAGGTCGGGTCAGCCGGTCCCGGCACCGGCACCGGCACCGGCACCGGCACCGGCACCGGCACCGGCACCGGCACCGGCGTATGGATGTCGGAGGGACGTCGTCTGGAAACCGACCCGTGAGAACACACGAACACAGAGGCGTGCGGACAACGAAGAAGCGGGCCGGGGAGACCCGGCCCGCTGAGGCTTCTGGTGATGATTCGGGGCGACTTGAAATGCGATGTGAATTCTGACGGTGCTTTCCGCGGGGCATCAGCCCGCGTCAGACATTGAAGATGCTCACACCCCCGGGGCCGACGAGGAAACCGAGGACGATCAGGACGATCCCCCAGAGGAGGTCGCGGCGGGCCAGGATGACGTAAATCCCGGCGATGACGAGAACGACTGCGATGATCCAAAGCAAAGTAGCCATGAGTAGCCCCTGCCCTCACAATTCAAGACTTAACATCCTTGGTCTTATATAGATCGACAATGGGTTGCAGGATCCAGAGCCACCCGCTGGCCAGCGCAATCACCCCGCCGAAGATCGCGGCCGGCCACGCGTTGATGACCGTCTCCGCGACGAGTGCCACCGAGCTGGTCATCGCGATCGCGAGCCCGACGGCCCCGGCGACGCCGAGTTCGTTGGCGCGGTGCAGCATCTTCTCCTTCAGCCCGGTCCGGAACAGCAGGCGGTGCTGAGCGGCGGGGGTGATGAAGCAGACGGAGGCCAGCGCGGCACTCAGCAGCGCGACGAAGAAGAGCCAGCGACCGAGGGAGTCCACCTTGTGGAAGCCGGCCGCGAACGGCAGTGTCAGCAGGAAGGCGAAAAGGACCTGAACGCCGGTGACGGCGACCCGCAACCCCTGAAGTAGCTCGCCGAGCTCACGGTCCACCCGTTCCTTGTGGCTCTCGCCGGGCTCCGCTTCCTCCCTGAGGTCGCTCGCGCCGGACTGGTCCGGTACTCCGTCAGGTGGGGACTCATCGGGCACCTCCAGCTCCCCCTCATTTCGAGGCACGGCTGACTCCGGTTGTTTTTGCACCTTTTTGGGCTGAATCATGAGCCCCAATTACCCGGGGCCTGGGCTGCTATGCCTACCTGGGAATCTGGAGGGTAAGCGAGGTTCATGGGAAGCCACAGCCATGAGGTAACCGACGCGATCCTGGAAACGCTGAAGCGGGCGAGTAGCGGGCTGAAGGACGCGGACGTCAGGTTCGCGCTCGCCGGCGGCTGCGCCGCATACGCGCGCGGTGCGGCGCCGTCGCTGCACGACGTGGACTTCGTCCTCCCGCAGGAGGACGTGCCAACCGCCCTTGCGGCACTACGCGAACTCGGCTTCCAAACGGCCAAGCCTCCGGAGGACTGGCTGGTCAAGGCCTACGACGAAGGCAGGCTGGTGGACCTGATCTTCTCCATCTGCGACCACCCCGTCACGCCGGCGTTGCTGGACCGGGCCGAGCCGATGAAGGCCTCCGCCGTGATCCTGCCCGTTCTGGAGGCCACCGACCTGGTCATCTCGTGGCTGCTGCCGCTCTCGGAGCACAGCTGCGACTACGGCTCGCTGCTGCCCCAGGTGCGGGCGCTGCGCGAGCAGGTCGACTGGGAACGGGTCGCCGCGGTCGTGCAGGATTCGCCGTACGCGTTCACCTTCCTGACCCTGCTGGAGCGCCTTGAAGTGATCCCCGGCCCGGTCAAACCGGTGGGCGATCCGTCCTGGCCCTGAGCGTCGCGGGCCCGGATCTTCCACCGATCCGTGCTTGCCTGAACGTCGCGGGCCTGTATTTTCCACCGGTTGCGCGGGCCGGCTCACCGCCAGGGCGAAAACCCCTGGCGGTGAGCCGTTCGCCGTACGGCGGGATCAACGGCATGCCGGAAGGTCCGGGCCCGCGACGTTCGCGGTGCGGGGACGTAGCGGGAGGATCATCGATCGGCGCCGGCTTCCGGGGAAGGGGAAGGGCCGGTCGGGCGCGGAGGCGCGGAGGCGCGGAGGCGCGGAGGCGCGGACAAGGAGAGCTGTATTCAGGGACCGCATACAAGCCCAAGGGCCGCGTACGAGTGCAGGGACCGTACACAAGGAGAAGGGCCCCGCCGAGGCGGGGCCCTTCCTACTCACCGCGCGAGGTCAGTATGCGGCGCCAGGACCGCCGCCGAGGGGGAAGCGGTTGTAGTAGTCGCCAACGGTGTCGCGGTAGGCAGGCTCCTTGAAGGTGGCCTCGTCGAACTCCGGAGCGTGCTTGATCTCGTCCTTGGTGCGCGCGACGTAGACCTTGCGCTCCTGCGGGTCGATCCGGGTCACCGTGCTCGCCGGCAGCATGACCTTCTTACCGAAGATCCAGGGGCCGGTGTCGACCACGATGTAGCTCTCACCCACGTCGTAGGTCGCCTCGTCGACGGAACCGATCTTTCCGTCGGTGGCTTCGACGTGGTAGCCCGCGATGTCGAGGCTCGTGTTGGTGTTGTGGACATCCGTTCGATAGGTCCAGAGCTCTGACGACATGATTCGTATCTCCCTTTGGGTTGATTCTCCGGGCTCACTCCTCGTACCCGAGACAGCGGGCCTAAACGGGATGCGCCTATCCGCAGGGGATTCGCGCCGCGACCTGTGCCCGTCGGGGGGTGACCGATCAAGGGGCGTCCGGCGGGCCCGGACCGTCCGGTACGGCCCCGCCTCTCCTGGTCATGGAGCCGTCGCCGGTGGCGGCCGTCCGGCATCGGGGCCCGCTACACCGGTGACGCACCGGCCACAGCGCCCTTGCCGTGAAGTTATCCGCATATGTCGTCTCATGGACGGACCACGGGCCCGGATCCGGTAGTGTTGTCGAGGTCAAGCGCCGCTAGCTCAGTTGGTTAGAGCAGCTGACTCTTAATCAGCGGGTCCGGGGTTCGAGTCCCTGGCGGCGCACACCACTGCGACCAGCGCATCCACGATTTCCGTGGGTGCGCTGGTCGCGTTTCGGACGTTTTATTTTGTGCCGGTTCGTTCCCGATGCTGACTTCATGGCTGCTCGAATGCTGTCGTAGCGCCGGAACGATCATCCGGCCGGGAGCCACCTTCATCCCGCGGCACGAATGGTTGTCGCCCCCTGAGGAGATTGACAGCTATTACCGGATGCTCACCAGAATCCTCGAAGGGCGCGACAACGGCTGGGCCTTCGGGAACTGGTGGCATCCCAGTGGATTCCCTTCGCCGCCGACGGCATGGGCGCCGTGCCCCGTATGTCCGCCGAGGACGTCTGGCCGTGGCCGTGGCCGGGCTGCTGACCGCTGCCGCCGCGGGCATGTGGTGCCTTCTCCCGAACCATCACGCTCGGCCGGTCAGACCGAGATCAGCTCCACCGGAGATCAGACACTTCCGGGCCTCGCTGGACCGGAAGCGTAGCCGTCACTTCGGTGGCCCGCTACCGAGCCGCGGGGCTGCCGGGAGCAGCCCCGCGCGCTCAGGTGGGCGGGTCAGCCGAGCTTGAGCAGCAGCTCGGTGAGCTCGGCCGGCATGGTGATCATGCAGTCGTGGCCCGTCTCCAGTTCCCACACCTGTGCCGGGCTGCCGTTGGGCTGTACCGCTGGGACGGGCCGCCGCTCGATGCCCTCCGGTACGCCTGCGACGCAGTGAATGTGCGTCTGCGGAATCGTGCGTACGGCGGGGTTGTCGAGCCGGACCGGTTGCGTGAGGCAGAGCACCGGCTGATCCGACAACATCGCCCGCAGCCACGCCACGTCCGCCGGGTCGGTGACCCCGAACAGGCCCAGGGGCGGCGGCAACTCGGGCATCGGAGGGATCCGCCAGCCGATCTCGGACTCCGCGGCGTGGTCGATGAGGGCCTGGGTCACGGGATGGACATCCACCGCGCTCTCGCCGTCCTCCGGGACCATCGCGTCGAGATAGACCAGATGGGCGATCCGATCCGGGATTCGGTTGGCGGCGGACGAGATGACCAGCCCGGCGTAGCTGTGGCCCACCAGGATCACGTCGGTGAGGTCCTCCTCGGTGATCAGCCTGACGATGTCGTCGACATGCGTGTCCAGCCCTACCTCGGGGCCGAGCAGATGCGCCTTGTCGCCGAAGCCGGTCAGCGACGGCGCGACCACCCGATGCCCGGCCGATGCCAGCGACGGGACCACCCGCTCCCAGCTTTGCCCGCTGTGCCAGGCCCCGTGTACCAGCAAATATGTTGACATGGTGTAGCTCCTTGCTCGCGGAAGGGAACCACCGACCGATTTCGCCGATGTTCGTCCTGGAAGTGAGGTTTCCGCTCACCCGCTGACGGAGCCAGAGCCCCCGCGCTCCTGGGGGTGACAGGACCAGGCACGCACGAAGGTGCGCGGATTACAGTGGGGACATGAGCGGCGAATTCAACCTTCTGGGCGATTACGTACGCGCCCGCCGGGAGCTCGTCACTCCTGCACAGGCCGGCATCCCCTCCGTGGGCGTACGGCGCGTGTCGGGCCTGCGCCGGGAGGAGGTCGCGATGCTCGCCGGCATCAGCGCCGACTACTACCTGCGCCTGGAGCAGGGCCGCGACCGCAACCCCTCCGCGCAGGTCCTCGAGTCCCTCGCCCGCGTGCTGCAGCTCGACGACGACGCAACGGCCTACCTGCTACGCCTCGGGGCGGGAAAACCCCGGCGGCGACGGCGGCGGTCCCGGAAGGAGACCGTCCCTCCGGGCGTCGCCAAGCTCATCGTCACGCTTCCGCTCCCCGCGTACATGGAGGGTCGCTACTTCGACGTCCTCGCCGCCAACGCGCTGGCGACCGCTCTGTCGCCGCGACTCGTGGCGGGGGGCAACCGCCTGCGGGACGTGTTCCTCGACCCCGCCGAGCAGGCCCTCTACCCGGACTGGGAGGACGCCGCGCAGGGCATGGTCGCCGGCTTCCGCGAGTCCGTCGGCACCGACACGGACGACCCCCGATTCATCGAGCTCGTCGGCGAGCTCTCTCTCGCCAGCCCTCACTTCAGCAGGCTCTGGGCCCGCCACGACGTGAACACGTGCGAAGGCACACCCAAGCACATCGACCACCCCCAGGTCGGTGGCCTGTGGCTGAACCGGGAGAGACTGGGCGTCAGCGGCGCGACAGGCCAGACGCTCGTCGTCCTCCACCCGGACCCCGGCACCGACAGTGCTGACAAGCTGGCGCTCCTCGCCTCCGTCATGCGGACATGACCCCGCCCATGCTCAGCCACCCGGCCGGGTGGCCCAGCCTGAGGAGATCGCCGAGGTGCTCTGCTTCCTCGCCTGGCCGCGCTCCAGGTTTCATCACGGGCGCCGTGGTCGCGGCGGACGGCAGGTTCACCGCGATCTAAGCGGCAGACCTGCAACGGATGTCTTGAGCTTGCGGAGCATGAGGTCCTCCCGTGAGGGAGTCGGCGCCGGGATGATGCGCACGGCGGTGTAGCGGTAAAGCAGACGGAGCGCCGTGACTGGGCCGTAACGCTACGGATCGGGCGGGCCGGAATCGTCCCCGCACGATGGACATTCGCCGGTAGCTCGTGCGGGGGACGAGTGCGGTCTGCCGGTGAGGGCCGCGATCACCGCGCTCTGATCGTGCGGTGCGGACGTTGCCGGAGCTGTATGCGATCCACGGCGACGTCGAACGCAGCGGCGTCGTACGACGAATCGCATGCGCGCCTGTCCCCCGTGCGAGCTACCCGCGAATGTCCACCGTGCGGGGACGATTCCAGACCGCCGAATCCCTAGCGTTGCTGGACATAGCGGCGGTGTCCCGTCGCGGAGCCCCCACATAAGGAGCCGTCATGCGGTTGTTGAAACAGTTCGTGCCCGTCGCGGTGGTCGCCTTCGCCGGCAGCACGGTCATGGGCGCGGTGCAGGAAAGCCCGCTCCTCACCCTGCTGCTCGGCGTCGCGACGGCCGTGCTCGCCGTACTCGTGTACGCCCGCGTGGTGCGGTGGTCCGAGCGCCGCACACCGGTGGAGGTGGCAGCGCAAGGCGCCTCCCGTGCCATCGCACGAGGGGCGCTGATCGGGGTCGCGCTGTTCGCGGCCGTCATCGTGAACATCGCTCTCGTGGGCGGCTACCGAGTCGACGGCCTGGGTTCGCCGGCGGGCGCGGCCGGGCTGTTCGGCTTCATGGCCGCCGCCGCGGTGACGGAGGAGCTGCTGTTTCGCGGCATCCTGTTCAGGATCGTCGAAGAACGTACGGGGACGTGGATCGCGCTGACGCTGACCGGCCTGCTGTTCGGCCTGTCGCACCTGTTCAACCCGCATGCCAACCTGTGGGGTGCGATCGCCATCGCGATCGAGGCGGGCGGCATGCTCGCCGCCGCCTACGCCGCCACCCGTACCCTGTGGGTGCCGATCGGCGTGCACTTCGGCTGGAACTTCGCGGCGGCCGGCATCTTCGGCACCGAGGTCTCGGGCAACGGCGCGACGCAGGGTCTGCTGCACGGCGTGACGTCTGGTCCCGCCCTGCTGACGGGCGGCGAGTTCGGGCCGGAAGCGAGCCCGTACGCGGTGGTGTTCGGCCTGCTGCTGATGGTCGGTTTCATGTGGCTGGCCCGCCGGCGCGGCAACGTGGTCCCGTTCCGGCGCGGCGTGACCGCTACGCTCGCCCGATGATCGATCTACGGCGGGTCACGGACCTGTGGCGGCGGTGCGACGTCGTGGTCCGGGACTTACCGTTGGGGCTGCTGCTGGCCGTCGCATCGCTCCTGCCGGCGCTCTATGGCAAGGGGACGCAGGTCGGCGACCTGCCGGTCCGCCCCTTCGACGCGCTGGCGTTCGTGGTGATCGCTTTGGAGTCTCTTCCGCTCACCGTGCGACGGCGGTGGCCGGCCGTGTGTCTGGCTCTGGTGTCGCTCGGCTTCGTCCTCGACCAGCTCCGCGGCTACCACGTGTTCGCGAGCAACGCGATGCCCATCGCGCTCATCAGCGCGGGCGCCCATCTGGAGCGTCACCGGCGCGTCACCGTGGTCCTGCTCTCCATGGCGTACCTGCCGCTGGCACTCACGCTCGGCAGGGTCGGCGCGACCGAGAGGGTGGAGGGTTACGTGGTGTTCTACCTGGCCCTGGCCCTCGCGTGGGGCATCGGGGCCTGGCTGCGCTCCACCCGGGCCGCCGAGGCCGAACGCCGCCGCCACATCGCCGAGGCCACCCGCGCCGCCGAACGCACCCGCATCGCCCGCGAGCTCCACGACGTGGTGACGCACCACGTGACGGCGATGGTCATCCAGGCCGAGGCCGCACGCTACCTGACCGCCGCCCCCGATCGCCTGGACGCGACGCTGAGCGCCGTCACCGACACCGGCCGGCGGGCCATCACCGACCTGCGGCACATGCTCGACCTGCTCAAAGCCGACCACGACTCCGATGTCAGCATGTCCTCCGCCGGTGAGCTCCGCACGCTCGTGGAGCAGACCCGCCAGGCCGGGCAGCCGGTGGAGCTCACCGAGGAGGGCAGCCCGGCGGAATCGGCGGGCAGCGCGGAGTTCGTGACCTATAGGGTCGTCCAGGAAGCCCTGACGAACGCGCTCAAATACGCCCACGGCAGTCGCACCGTGATCGGGGTGCGCTACGGCGAGAAGGAGATCAGCGTGGTGGTGAGCACCGACGGCTCCGGCTCCCGGGCCGCCGCCTCCCCCAGCGGGAGCGGGCGGGGCCTGGCCGGGCTCCGCGAGCGGGTGGACGCCCTGGGCGGCGAGTTCCAGGCCGACCGGCAGGCGGGCGGCGGCTTCGTCGTACGGGCCCGCATCCCCGCGGGGCGCCCGTCGTGAGCGCGTCGGTCCGGGTCCTGGTCTGCGATGACCAGGCGCTGATCCGCACCGGCTTGGCAACGATCATCGATGCGCAGCCCGACCTGGAGGTGGTGGGCGAGTGCGGCGACGGCCGCGCCGCGGTCGACCTGGCCCGCCGGCTGAAGCCGGACATGGTGGTGATGGACGTGCGGATGCCGGTGCTCGACGGTATCGAGGCGACCCGCCTGCTGGCCGGCGCCGGGGTGGCGGACCCCGTCAAGGTGCTCGTGGTGACCACGTTCAATCTGGACGAGTACGTCTACGAGGCGCTGCGCGCCGGGGCGAGCGGCTTCCTGCTCAAGGACGCCCCACCGGCGCAGCTCCTGCACGGCATCCGCACCGTGGCGGCGGGCGCGGCGTTGCTGGCGCCGGAGGTGACGCGGCGGCTCGTCGGCAGGTACGCGGCGCGCATCCGCCCCGCCGAGGGCGCTGCGGAGGACGTCCCGCTGACCCCGCGAGAGCTGGACGTGCTGCGCCTCATCGCCGCTGGCCTATCCAACAGCGAGATCGCCGCAACGCTGGTGATCAGCCAGGAGACCGTCAAGACCTACGTGTCGCGCATCCTGACCAAGCTCGACCTGCGTGACCGCGTGCAGGCGGTGGTCTACGCCTATCGCAAGGGCCTGGTGACCTGACCTTGTTCTTCATCGTCCGGCCCAGTTCGCCGGGGAGGGTTTGCGGTGGAGCGTGCCGGCATCCGACTCCCCTGTGAGGGACGATCAGTGGTCGTCGGCGGTGGCGAAGTCGGGTAGCTCGGTGGACAGCAGCTCTTCGGCGGCGCCGTCGAGGAGCTGGGCCATCTCCGTGGAGCGGGGAAGCATGGTCTTCTCGTAGGCGTGGATGGCTTCGTCGATGGTGTCGTGGTGGGCGATGGCGAGGGCGAGTTCACATGCGTCCAGCATGGCGAGGTTGACGCCGACGCCGAGCGGGGGCATGAGGTGGGCGGCGTCGCCGAGCAGGGTCACCGTGGGGTTGTGCTCCCAGGCATGCGGGACGGGCAGAACGAAGATCGGGCGGTCGACGTAGGAGCCGTCGTTGTCGGTGATCAGCCGGCGCAGGCGGGGAGACCAGTCGCGGTAGCGCTCCAGGAGAAGGGCGCGGATGCTCCCGGTGGACTGGGGGATGAGACCGCCGGCGGTGATCCAGTCGGTTGGGACGCGCTGAATGATGTAGACGCGGATGTGGTCGCCGCTGTTGCGCTGGGCGAACAGGCCGCGGTCGCCGTCGGCTGCGGCGGCGCTGCCTTGGCCGACGAGCTCGGCGATGTCGGGGTGCTGGGTCGCGACGTCGTGGAACCAGGCTTCCAGGAAGCTTACGCCGCTGTAGCGGGGGGTGGCCTGGGAGACGGCATGGCGGACCTTGGACCAGGCGCCGTCGGCGCCGACGACGAGGTCGGCTTCGATGGTGGTGCCGCCGGTGAAGTGCAGCTGCCGGGGGCCTTCGGCGGGGCCGCCGACGGTCTGCAGGGCGTGGCCCCAGCGCACGGTGCCGGGCTGAAGCGAGTTGAGCAGCAGGTCGCGCAGATGGCCGCGGTCGATTTCCGGTTTGAAGCGCTCGCCCTGCTCAGGGACGTGATGGAAGAGGATCGTGCCGGCCGGGTCCATCTGGCGCATCTCCTGGCCCTCGGGCCGGGCCAGTTGGAAGAACTCCTCCAGGAGGCCGGCTTCGCGTAGGGCGATCTGGCCGTTGTCGGCGTGCAGGTCGAGGGTGCCGCCCTGGTCACGGGCGGCGGGGCCGGCTTCGCGGTCGTAGACGGCGGCGGTGATGCCGTGCTGCTGGAGGATGCGAGCGCAGGTCAGGCCGCCGGGGCCGGCTCCGATGATGGCGATGCGGGGTGTCGGAGTGGTGTTCATGGTGGAGCTCCGTTCGGTTCGTGCGGCAGTACGTGGCTGCCGTGCTGAAGGGGGTGCCTGGGTCGTGGGGAGGGCGGGGCCTCGACGAGAAGAGGCGATCAGGCGATGCCTCAAAACCGCCGCACCAGAAAAACACACCAACTCAATAAGTGCAACAAGTCAACTTTTGAAGTCGATTAACCGAAGAGGTAGGGTGCCGGTATGCCCGGCACCACAACCGACACCGCGACAGGTCCCTCTCCCGCGCCGGTGGGGCGCCGCGAGCGCAAGAAGGCCGCCACCCGCCAGGCCATCGCCGACGCCGCGCTGCGCCTGTTCCTGGAGCGGGGATACGACGAGGTCGGCATCCGCGAGATCGCGGACGCCGCCGACGTGTCCACCACCACGCTGTTCAAGCACTTCCCGGTCAAGGAAGCTCTCGTCTTCGACGAGGACTCCGACCAGGAGACCCGCCTGCTCGCCGCCGTCCTCAAGCGGCCCAAAGGCCGGTCCATCCCCGCCGCGCTGCGCGAACACGCGCTGACCACCCGGCTGGCCGCCGCCGACGGCGACGCCGCCTTCACCGCCTTCACCAACCTGGTGGCCGGCACCCCCGCGTTGCGGGACTATGCCCAGAACATGTGGCTGCGCCACGCCGCCGCACTCGCCCAGGCCATCGCCGAGGAGAGCGGTTTCGCCGTGGGCGACCCCATCTGCGCCGCCCTGGCCCACTTCGCCCTCGAAGCCCCCCGTGCGGCCTACGCCCACGACAACCCCCGCGAGGCCATCACTCGGGCCTTCGACCTCCTGGAACACGGCTGGAGCGCGCTCGCCGAGATCAAGGCGTGAGGCAAGTGCCTTGCCGCGGAACGGCGCACGCCTGGGCGCCCCTCGCCACGCTGGGCCGCCCGCCGCAGCGGGCGTGGCCCTGTTCGCCCGTCAGCGCGTGGCCGTCGGCTCCGGTACGGCGTGTGTACGCGACGAGCGGGCCGAGACGACGTCGAGCAGGTTGACGAGCCGGGCGAACTGCTCCGGGTCCAGGCGACCGGTCGCGGGCGCCAGGGCGCGCCGGATGTCGTCCTCCACGCGTTTGGCGAGTTCGAGCCCGGCTGGGGTCATGTACACCTCCACGACCCGGCCGTCATCGGGATTCTTGCCGCGCGTCAGCAGCCCCCGGCGCTCGGCGCGGGCGATGAGGGTGGACATCGTGGACTTGTCCAGGCCGAGGTAGGCGGCCAGTTCGGTGATGCGGGCGCGGCGGTCGCGGAGGATGCCGAGCACCCGTAGCTGGGTGAGCGACAGGTCGTGCTCGCCACCGATGCGGGTCAGTACGCCTGCCACCTCGAAGGTGGTCCGGACGAGGGCGTCCAGGACATCGTCGGTGGTGGTCATGCCGTCATGCTAGTTCGACATGGTTGGAATCGCCAACCATGTCGGAGCGAGGAAGGCCGGAGACGCCTCGCGACCCGATCCCGAGCGCGCCCTGTGTGGTTGACATGGTTGGAACTTCCAACCATTATGGTTGTTGGAAGTTCCAACCATCTTTGGAGGCCACCATGCACGCTGCCGTCATATCAGCGGCCGATGCCCCGCCGGTCTATCGCGACCATCCCGATCCCGCGCCACGCCACGGCGACGAGCTGGTCGTCGAGGTCCTCGCGGCCGGCCTGCACCATCTGACCAGGTCCAAGGCGAACGGCTCGCACTACTCCAGCAATGGGATGTATCCGCTGGTCCCCGGCGTCGACGGCGTCGTACGCGACAAGGAGGGCAACCTCCGCTACGCGGTCCTGGACGACACAGCCCTGGGGACGTTCGCCGACCGCACCCTCATCGACCCCCGCCGCAGCGTGATCCTGCCCGACGACATCGACCCGGTGCGGATCGCCGCCGCGATGAACCCGGCCATGTCGTCCTGGGTCGCGCTGCGCCGGCGCGTCGGCTTCCACGCCGGCCAGCGCGTCCTCGTCCTCGGCGCCACCGGCAACGCCGGACGGATGGCGGTCCAGATCGCCAAGCTGTTCGGCGCCGCCCAGGTCATCGCCGCCGGCCGAGACGCCACCCGCCTGAAGGCGCTGACCGCGCTCGGCGCCGACGAGACGATCACCTTCGATCAGATCGGCCGCGCGGCCGACGTCGACGTGGTCATCGACTACGTGTGGGGTGAACCCACCGCCGGCGCCATGATCCCGCTGCTCACCGCCCGCGCCGACCGCACCGCCCCGCTGGCCTGGATCCAGCTCGGATCCGTCGCCGGCCAGAGCGCGTCGATCCCCTCCGCGGCGCTGCGCTCGGCCCGCCTGCAGATCGTCGGCAGCGGCATCGGCTCGGTCCCCGCCCGGGACTTCCTCGCCGAGCTGCCGGAGCTGGCCTCGGCAGTGGCCGCGGGCGCGATCGACGTACGGGCCCGCGCCATACCCCTCGCCCAGGTCACGCAGGCGTGGACCGCCCAGACCGACGACCGCATCGTTTTCGTCCCCTGAAGGAAATCATGACTTCGTTGAGCAGCGGCAGGAGACGGGCCCTGGTCGTGGGTCTCGGCGTCAGCGGCATCGCCACGGCGATCGGCCTCCAGCGCATCGGCTGGGATCCGGTGATCGTGGAAAGAGCGCCGGGCCGTCGATCGGGTGGTTACTTCGTCATGTTGTTCGGCGCCGGCCAGGCCGCGGCGCGGCGGCTCGGCATTCTCGACGCCCTCCCCGACCGATCGCCGCCCGGCGGCATCACCTACACGGTGGATCGCGCCGGCGTCCGCAAACCCGGCCTGGGGTTGGAGGATCTGCCGGTCTCACCTCGTACGATGCTGCGTGGCGACGTGGAACGGGCCGCCTTCGCCGCGCTCCCGCACGACGTGGAGATCCGCTACGCGACGACCCCCACCCGCATCGAGCAGGACGCCTCCGGCGTCGACGTGACGCTCGAACACGACGGTGGATCCGTGACCGAGCGATTCGACCTCGTCGTGGGCGCCGACGGGTTGCGGTCCACGGTCCGGCGTCTCGTCTTCGGCCCGCACCACAGATATCTGCATCGGCTCGGCTACATGATCGCGGCGACGATGCTGCCGGGCCCGATCGGCGGTCTCCTCCCGCACGAAGGAGCGAGCCTCTTCGAGCCCGGCCGGGCCATGTGGGTCTTTCCGTTCGCCGACCACCCGCCCACCGTGCTCTTCTCGTACCGCACCGACGACATCGACGCCGAGTTCACCGGCCGGCCCGCCGAACAGGTCCGCGCCGCGTACGGACCTCAGCCCATGGGCCGGTTGCTCGGCGAGGCGCTTGACGCGCTCGACACCGCCGGCGAGTTCTTGTTCGACTCAGTGGAGCAATCCCGCATGGACGCCTGGTCGCACGGCCGGGTCGTGCTGGTCGGCGACTCCGCGTGGTGCCCCAGCCTGTACGCGGCCATGGGGATCTCCGCCGCCCTCGCCGGAGCCGACCTGCTCGCCGGCATGCTGCACCGTCACCCCGGCGACATCCGCGGCGCGCTGCACGCCTGGGAGGCACAGCTCCGCCCGCACATGACCTACTACCAGGCCAACGGCGTCGAACAACGGTATTTCTTCACCCCCGGCAACCAGCGGCAGATCGCTCTCCGGCCGGTCATGGCGCGCGGCCTCCGGCTCCCGGTGATCGGCGGTGCCTTGCGCTCCCTGCGAAGCAGCAGCAAGTCCATCCGGGAACGGGAACTGGACATCGCCCGCACCGACTGACACGAGCCGCGCCGGTAGCAGTCCATGGCGGCATGTCCACATGGGCACGTCGGTGGCCGGGCAGGGCGGTGGTCCTGCCCGGCCACCGGCGGCCTCCACCAGGTGCCAGCCAGATGGTCGCCCTCTTCCGTGGCCGTTCCAGCTCACCCGAGGGCATGCGTTCCGCGATCACCGCACTGGCCGGTGCCCTCGAAGAAGATGGTGCGGAGGATGTCGAGAACGGCCTGGCAGCTCCGTCTCAGAATGGATGCGGCCGCCGTGGCCGTACCGCACCAAGGAGAACCCAGCATGACGATCCAGCGGATGGACAACGTCCTCATCGTTGTCGACGACCTTGACGCTGTCATTTCATTCTTCGTCGAACTTGGCATGGAGCTGGAGGGAAAGATGCCGATCGAGGGACGTTGGGTGGAACATGTCATCGGGATCGACGACGTCCGACAGGACGTCGCAATGCTGCGGACCCCGGACGGCCACGGCCGAATCGAACTGGCGATGTTCCACACGCCGAAGGCGATCAGCGCCGAGCCGAAGGACGCACCGGTGAACACGCTGGGCATCCGTCGCATCATGTTCGCCGTCGACGACATCGAGGACGTCGTTGCCCGCCTGCGCACCCACGGCGCCGAACTCGTCGGCGAGCTGGCGCAGTACGAGGACAGCTACCGGCTCTGCTATGTCCGCGGCCCCGAGGGCATCATCGTCGGACTGGCCGAACAGCTCAGCTGAAGGCCGCCGAAGGGACCGTGCGCCCGAAGAACCATCGGGGCGCCCGCGCCCGGGAGGTAGGCCGGACTGCCGGTCGCGTACGCATCCGCGAGTCCCCTGCGGGTGGGCCCTCCACTGAATAGGCTCGGACGCGTCACTCCACGCCGAGAACATCAGGGAACCCCGTAATTGGTGATCATCACGCAGGAGACGTCGTTCGACGAGGACGAGGTGTTTGAGCTCTACGACTCGGTCGGCTGGCACCCTTGGACGCGCGACGTCGCCCGGGTGTGCCGGAGCCTGGCCAACTCGCACCTGGTCATCACCGCCAGGGACGAGTCGGGCAGGCTGCTCGGCCTGGCGCGGACGGTGTCCGACGACGAGATCGTCTGCTATGTGCAGGAGTTGCTGGTCAACGCCCGACACCACGGCGAAGGCATCGGCCGCCGGTTGCTGGAGCACCTCAAGGACCGATACGCGCATTGCCGCTACTTCGTTCTTACCACCGACCACGAATCCACCCCGGAAGGCCCCGCGAACCACGCCTTCTACCGCCGTCTCGACCTGATCGAGCACCACGAGCAGGGCCTGTCCGCCTTCGGCCTGCGGGTGCGCGACCTGCGGAGCCTTTAACCGTTCCTGATCAGTAAGCAGGAGTGAGTCGTGGACCCCTCCCTGATCGCTGCGCGCATCCCGAACGGTTGTGGATGCACTGGTCGCCCGCGTACGTGGTTGTGTCCCCGTCCGGGCGTGTGCATCGTGTGCACGGTCCGTGACGGGGCGGCGGGTTTCCTCACGCCCAAGAGTCTCCGGTCGGGCCTGGACGGTCCGATGCCCGCAACGATCGCTCTGGTCGTTACGGGGCGGTGCCGTCCGTCGCCGGATCGGGTGCCCTTGGGCGCGCCGGCCGATGGCGATGCTCGCAGCATCGTGCCGGCTGGTCTTTCGGGTGGGGGTGTGCATGGGTTTTTGCCAGTGCTGCGCTCCCCACCTGCTGGTGTACGCCGGATCGACGGCGATGATCGCGATACCGATGGCATCGGCCATCGAGATGAGGCGAGCGCGGAGCTTACCCGTGGGCATGCCGGAGATGAGCTGTCGGAAGCGGCGTTTACGGCCGTGCTTTTCCCGTGTCTTGGCGTCATCGAAGTCCAGATCCTCGACCGCGATGGCGGCAACGCCGCAGGTCCGTGCCCAGTTCAGCAGCCGAGACAGGGCGTGCCGCACTTGGGCGTCACGGTGATCGGCGGTGCCAGACAGGTCGTAGAAGAACCGGCGGGGCTGCCCGACCGGGTTGCCACGCGGGTCGAGCCGCCAGGCGGCGAGGTGGTCGGCATTGGTGTCCACGCCGATCACGCCCCGAGCGAGCGCGCTCTGCATCGAGACATCGGCGACGACGGGGAAAGTCCAGGACGCGTCCACATACCAGCGCTGCCGGGCCACGTCATGGTGGATGCGGTAGGCCACAGCCCGGTTGGCTTCCACCCGGTCGGCCCACTCGGTGCCCCGGTGCGAAAACGACACCTTCGCGGCCAGCGTGTACCGGCCGTGCTTGGCGTTCGCCAGATCAGCGAGCGGCGCGGGCAGCTTGATGCTGACCTCACCTTCGGGCGTGATCCGGATCGTCTCGTTGCCGAACCGCTTGCCTGACTCCCCCTCAGCGGACAAAAACCAGCGAACCGTCTCCCACTTCTCACGCCACTGGGGCTCGGTGAGCCGGGCCGCATCCAGGTTGTGCCGGGTGTTGAGCAGCTTGCGCCCACCCCGCGCCACGTGCACGACACCGGCCTCACGCTCCGCCGAAACCTCGGCGAGGCGACCCTGGAGGATGTGCAGACGACGCCTCTTGTGGAACCACTCGCCCTTGGACCGGTAACCACCGGGGCCCGCTTGGAGCCCTTGGAGCCGATGGGTAACGACAGGCGGTGCGCGACAGTCGCGGCACCGGCCTCCAGCACCTGCAGATGCGCGGCCTGCCCGCGCCGGGCGAGCGCCCACTGATCGTGTGTCGCCTTCGTGATGCTCCCGGCCCAGCGAGACGACGACACGGCGGTCAAATCCCGCTTGCGTCCCGCCCACGTGGTGGCGGAGTGCTCCAGCCCATCAGCACAGCGCGCCTTGAGGTCCTTCGACGCCAGCGACCCCAGATGCGCGCCGAGCAGACTCAGTACCTTCTCATCCTGCGGGGTCAGGTTCTTGAGGCGGTCGCGTATCGACACACCCGACGGGCCGACAGCGACGAACGACGGCGCGACGGTGCGAAGTCGCCTACTGGGCTCAGCCACCGGCCGCCGCTGCTTCCAGAGCGGCCCGGGCCCGGTTCTTCGCGGAGCGGCGGCCGTACAGGCGGACACAGAACAAGGTCAAGACCTCCACCATGTCGCGCACCAGATCGTCTTCGACCTCACCGTCATCCAGCACGACCAGGCGCCGGCCCGTGGCCGACAGGGCGGCTTCGATCAGCTCTACGTTCATCCGCCCGAGCCGGTCCTTGTGCTCCACGACCACCGTGGTCACGTCCGGATCGGCCAGCAGCCGCTTCGCCTTCGCACGGCCGCCGTTCATCCCGGAGCCGGTCTCAGCCTCGATCCGCACCACCCGGTGACCGCCCCGCGCGGCCCACTGGGCCAACCGGGAGACCTGCCGCTCAAGATCCGACTTCTGATCATGCGACGACACCCGGGCATACAACCCCACACCACCCGTCACGGGCGGTGAGGAAGAGTTCGCCTCGATGTTCACCAGGATCATGCGCTGTACCCGCTCGGCGGGCACCGGCAGCGTGCCCTCACGGAACCAGCGATAGGCGGTATGCGGGTGCACCCCGTTCGCCACCGCCCCTTCCTTGAGGTTCACACAGTGAACGTAACACCCGCTCAGCGGCTGCAACGCACACTAGAGTCAACTCAACCCTGAGCAGTTACCAACCCCACCCGGCCTGTTCTCCGCACGTCGGTACAGCCGCCCCTGCACTCCTCCGCCATCCGCCACACGTGCCCTCTGCCACGAGCGTCGCCGCAGGAACGTCCGGTTGGTCAGGGGAAGAGGGGGTGGTTGCCGCAGATCAAGATCGTCGGCCTGTTCGCGGCGTCGCAGGCGAGAAGGTCACCCGTACCTCCTTCGGCAACGTCCCGCGCTGCACAACCACCACCATCGCGATCCTCTCGGCCTCGGAGGCGACCGCGCGAGCAGGGGCCGGTGGCGACGTTCACGGCCGGGGTGCTCCGATCGACGGTCTCCCTGCTCGGCGGGCAGGCCGGCCGCGGTGGGCTGACCTGTCCCCAGACCGGGGCAACGGTGCGGCCCTCGCACGGCTCCAGGTAGCCGGGTCCGCATAGGGGAGGAGAAGGGGTTATTTGCGCAGGATGCCCCAGATGACACTCAATGTGCCCGGTGGGATCAACGGCGACCTTGCCGGGCCGTAGCCATGCCGGCGTCGTGTCCCGCTCTCCCCTGCGGGGGTGGCGGGATGCCACCCGGTACGGCGGCGCGGCAGTTTCCGTTGAGCCGCATACCAACCCGGACGGAAGGCGACTCGTGACCATACCGGCGCCACACACCGAATCACTGGTCGATGGGCAGCAGTTCCGTGACGCGATGACGCTGATCGCCGCGCCCATCACCATCATCACCACACTGGACCAAGACGGCCGCCGCTGGGGGTTCACCGCCAGTTCGGTGACCTCGGGCTCGATGGACCCCCCACTCGTGCTGGTCGGGGTGGCGCGAACGTCGAGCTGCCACCAGGCCCTGCTCTCCTCCCGCGAGTTCGTGATCAACGTGCTCGGCGACCGGCACCGGGACCTCGCACAGAAGTTCGCCACCCACGGGGTGGACCGGTTCGCGGACGGCGACTTCGACGAGTGGCCGGGCTCGGCGCTGCCGTGCCTGCCCGACGCGAACGCCTCGTTCCGCTGCATCACCTGGGACGCGGTGCCGATCGGCGACCACGACCTGCTCGTCGGCGCGCTTGCCGAGGTGCGGATGGGGAGGCCGCGCGACGCCCTGCTCTGGTACCAGCGAGGTTTTCACACACCCATCCGCTGAAACAACCGGCTTTTTCGCGGGAATCACGCCGGCGCTTCTTGGCGCCCGAATTCGCGTGGGCAGGAAATAACCCCTACCGGCCCCTAACATTCCCGCCCCATCGTCCTAGCAATCCGCTCGGCCCTTGTGCCGACATATCCCACAAACAAATACTCACTAAGGCGCCATCTCGGGCACCGCGGGTAGATCAGGCGACACGGGAGTTAATATGCGATTTGGACTTCTCTACCACCTCCAGGTTCCCCGTCCGTGGACGGAGGGCAGCGAGGAAAAGGTCATCCGTGAGGCGCTGGAGCAGATCGAGCTGGCCGACCGGGTGGGCTTCGACTACGTCTGGGCGACCGAGCACCACTTCCTGGACGAGTACTCACACTCCTCGGCCCCCGAGGTGCTCCTCGCCGCGGCGGCCGCCAAGACCGAGAGGATCCGGCTGGCCCACGGCATCGTCACCCTCCCGCCGGCCGTGAACCACCCGGCCCGCGTCGCCGAGCGGCTGGCCATGCTGGACCTCGTCTCGGGCGGCCGGGTCGACTTCGGCTCCGGGCAGGGCAGCACGCAGCACGAACTCGGTGGCTTCGGGGTCGAGCGGGCCACCAAGCGCGAGCAGTGGCGCGAGGCGATCACCGTCATCACCCGCATGCTCACGGAGGTGCCGTTCACCGGCCACCAGGGCCAGTGGATCGACATGCCGCCGCGTAACGTGCTCCCCAAGCCCAAGCAGAAGCCGCACCCCCCGCTCTGGGTCGCGTGCAGTTCCCCGGAGACCATCGCGGCGGCCGCCCGCTACGGGATGGGCGCCCTTTCCCTGGCGTTCATCACCGTCGAAGAGGCCGCGGAATGGGTCCGCTCCTATTACGAGCTGATCGCCTCCGACGAGTGCGTGCCCATCGGCAAGGCGGTGAACCCGAACTTCAGTGTGGTCATGCCGTTCATGTGCCACTCCGACGCGGAGACGGCACTCGACCGGGGCCTCGACGGAGCCTATTCCCTCTTCTACGGATTCATGCATTACTACCTCAACGGCCAGCACTACCCGGGAAAGACGGACCTCGCCGCGGAATTCGCGCAGGCCCGGGAAATGGTCGGCCTGACCAGGAATTCGAACGTCGACCTGAACCCGGAGCTCAAGGCCAGGATCGACTCGCTCCGCATGGGCATCGGAACGCCCAGCCAGCTCAAGGACATGATCCGGGCCTACGAGGACGCGGGCGTCGACCAGATCATCTTCCAGACGCAGATCGGCACCACCAAGCACGAGCACATCTGCGAGGCGCTGGAGCTGTTCGGCAGCGAGGTCATCCCCGAGTTCGCCGGACGCCGCGAGGCCGGCGACGCCGCCAAGCAGGAGCGGCTGGCCGTACCGATCAAGGAAGCGCTGGGACGGATCGAGCCGAACACCACGGATGTCTCCGACTACGTGATCATGACCGACATGCAAGCGCCCCCCGCCCCCGCCCCCGGGCGGTAACGAGCACACAGGAGATTCCGATGTTGGCGTTTTCCGAATCAGCCACGATCAACGGCGAGCTGTCATCGATCTGGCAGACGGCGATCGATGCGGCGTCCTGGTCGGCATGGGACCCGCACCTGGTGGACTCCGGCTTCGAGGGTCCCTTCGCGCCCGGTTCGTCCGGCTGGACCATCCTGCCCAACACACCCAAGAGCACCAAGGGCCCGTTCACAGTCACGAAGGTCGAGCACGAGCGGTCCTATGCCACCGAGTCCGCGATGCCGTTCGGCAAGATGTGCATCACCGCCACGTTCGAGCCGGTGGGGGCCGGTCAGGTGCGGGTCGGCAAGAGCGTGCAGGTGCACGGTCCGTTCGGTCCGGTGTTCCGGCTGTTCTGGCTGAAGTCCATGCGCCGCGACATGCACCACACCTTCGCCGCGCTGGCTCAGGAGGCCCAGCGGCGCGCCGCGGAGGCAGGTAGCAACCGATGACACGCGCCGTTGTGCTCGGTGGCGGGTTGGCGGGGGCCCTGGCCGCGTCGGTACTCGCCAGGTACGTGGACGAGGTCGTCATCCTGGAAGGCGACCGCTATCCCGACTCGCCGCGTTCACGCAAGGGTGTGCCGCAGGCGCAGCACAACCACATGCTGATGGGCGGCGGGGCCGCCGCGATCGACGAGCTGCTGCCCGGAACCACGGCGCTGCTCTACGCGGCCGGTGCCTACCACCGGAAGATCGGCCAGCTGGTGACGCTGTCCGCGCAGGGCTGGTTCCGGCGGGTGGACAGCGACGCCTACGTGATCAACTGCACCCGGCCGCTGGTCGACCACGTGGTCCGCGCCCAGGCGTTCCGCGACGAGAAGATCAAGGTCATCGAGTCGGCCAAGGTCGTCGGGCTCGTCGGCGACGCCGGCCGGGTGCGCGGTGTCCGGTTCGAGCAGGGCCAGGAGAGCCCGGCGGAGATCACCGCCGATTTCGTGGTGGACGCCACCGGGAGCCGGTCCAAGGCCCCCCAGTGGCTCGCCGAACTGGGCCTGCCCGCGGTCGAGGAGGAGTTCGTCGACGCCGGGCTCTCCTACGCGGGGCGGTTCTACGAGGTTCCCGAGGGCACCCGGGAGGACTTCCCCGGGGTCCTGATGCAGACCGAGCCCGGCACCGGCCAACCCGGACGCGGCGCCGCGCTGATGCTCCAGGAGGGCCGTCGCTGGATCGTCACGCTCATGGGCACCCGCGGCGACACCCCGCCGAGCGACGAGGAAGGGTTCATGGCGTACGCCAAGCGGCTGCGCCACCCCATCATCGCCGACCTGCTGTCCCTCGCCCGCCCGCTCACCCCGATCAGGGCGTCGCGGGCCATGGCGGACCGGCGCAAGTACTTCGACCGCCTGCCGGTGCCCGAGGGATTCGTGGCCATCGGTGACGCGGCGATGGTGCTCAGCCCGAACTACGCGACCGGCATGTCCATGGCCGCCTTCGGCGCGCAGGCGCTGCACGAAGGGCTGGAGGGCGGCGGGCTCAGGCCCGGGCTGTCCCGCTCCGTGCAGACGGCCGTGATCAAGGCAGGGGAGTGGCCCTGGCAGATGGCCATCGGCAACGACCGGTGGTTCCCGCAGGTCGAGACCAACCTGACCGGCAAGCGCGTGCTGGGCCTCGACGTCGCCGGCATGACGGATTCGATGATGCGACGCTTCAACGTGCGCTTCGCGCGCACCGCGGCGGAGAACCCCATGGTCGCGTCGGCGACCTACGCGGTCACCGCACTGAGCGCGCAGCCCAGCGAGATGATGGCGCCCCCGATCATGTGGGCCGTCATGCGCGGTCCGCGCCGGCCTCCGCTCAGCGCGGAAGAGGCGCTCGCGCAGTACCCGGAACTCGGGGACCTGCTCAACCCGGTCCCCGCGTTCCCGCCCGTTCCCGGACAACGCGTGGACGCACCCGACCGCACGTGACGGTGGTGTGCGCGTCCGTTCAAGTGCCGACTGAGTAAGGGATGGTCGTCGGTGACCGAAGAAGAGGAAAGGCTGCTCAAGTACCTCAAGCGAACACTCGCCGACCTGCGCGAGGCTCGCAGGTGTCTTGCCGAAGCCGCACGGAAACCGGACGACGACGCGATCGCGATCGTGGGGATGGCCTGCCGGTATCCGGGTGGAGTGACCTCACCCGAGGACCTGTGGCGGCTGGTGGACGGCGGCGTGGACGCCGTCTCGGAGTTTCCCGCCGACCGCGGCTGGGACGAGGCGGTCTACGACCCCGAGCCCGGCAGGCCGGGCAAGACCTACGCGCGTGAGGGCGGCTTCCTGCACGACGCGGCGGAGTTCGACCCGGGCTTCTTCGGGATCAGCCCGAACGAGGCCCTGGTCATGGATCCCCAGCAGCGGTTGCTGCTGGAGACGTCCTGGGAGGCGATCGAGCGGGCCGGTATCGACCCGTCGTCGCTGAAGGGCAGCAGGACGGGCGTGTTCGCCGGGGTGATGTACCACGACTACGGCCTGGGCAAGGAGGCCGGCAGTACCAGTGCGGGCAGTCTGGTCACCGGCCGGGTCTCCTACACGCTGGGGCTGGAGGGGCCGGCGGTGTCGGTGGACACGGCCTGCTCCTCCTCCCTGGTGGCCCTGCACATGGCCTGCCAGGCGATCGGCCGAGGAGACTGCACGCTGGCGCTGGCCGGTGGCGTGACCGTCATGTCGCTGCCGGAGATGTTCGTCTATTTCAGTACGCAGGGCGGTCTCGCCAGAGACGGCCGGTGCAAGTCCTTCTCGGCGGCGACGGACGGCATGGGCTGCTCCGAGGGCGCCGGCATGCTGGTCCTGGAACGGCTGTCCGACGCCCGGCGCAAGGGACATCCCGTGCTCGCGGTCATCAAGGGCAGCGCGATCAACCAGGACGGCGCGTCGAGCGGGTTCACCGCACCGAACGGCCCGTCGCAGCAGCGGGTGATCCGCCAGGCGCTCTCCAGTGCCCGACTGTCGGCGTCGGAGATCGACGCGGTCGAGGCGCACGGCACCGGTACGAAGCTGGGCGACCCGATCGAGGCGCAGGCGCTGGTGGGGACCTACGGGCAGGACCGGCCCGAGGACCGGCCGCTCTGGCTGGGGTCGATCAAGTCGAACATGGGTCACACCCAGGCGGCGGCGGGTGTGGCCGGGATCATCAAGATGGTCATGGCCATGCGTCATGGGGTGCTGCCCAGGACGTTGCACGTGGACGAGCCGACGCCGCAGGTGGACTGGTCGGCGGGGAACGTGAAGCTGCTCACCGAGGCGGTCCCCTGGCCCGAGACCGGTCGGCCCCGGCGGGCGGGCATCTCGTCGTTCGGGCTGAGCGGCACCAACGCCCACGTGATCATCGAGGATCCCGAGGACGAGCCGGAGCCGGAGCGGGAGACCGCGGGCGTGGCTCTGCCGGTGGTGCCGGTGGTGGTCTCGGCCAAGAGCGCGGCCGGGCTGACGGCGCAGCTCGATCGGATGCTGACGCATCTCGAACGGCGGCCGGAGCTGGGCCTGACCGACGTCGGCCTCTCGCTCGCCACGACCCGTGCCGCGCTGGAGCACCGTGCGGTGGTGGTGGCCGGTGACCGGCAGGAGCTGCTGGACGGCCTGGCCGTGGCCCGCGACGGCGGACCCGGTGCGGTGTCCGGTGTGGCCACGGGCGGGCGGACGGCGTTCCTGTTCACCGGCCAGGGTGCCCAACGGCTCGGCATGGGCCAGGACCTTCACGCGCACTTCCCGGCTTTTGCCCAGGCGTTGGACGCGGTGCTGGCCGAGCTCGACGGGCACCTGGATCTCCCGCTGCGTGAGGTGATGTGGGGGCAGGACGCTGAGCTGCTGAATCAGACGGTCTATACCCAGACGGCGACGTTCGCGGTCGAGGTGGCGCTGTTCCGGCTGTTCGAGTCGTGGGGCGTGCGGCCGGATTATCTGGCGGGGCATTCGATCGGGGAGTTGGCGGCGTCCCATGTGGCGGGGGTGTTGTCGCTGCCGGATGCGTGCGCGCTGGTGGCGGCTCGGGGCCGGTTGATGCAGGCGCTCCCGGCCGGGGGTGCGATGGTCGCGATCCAGGCGACCGAGGAGGAAGTGCTTCCGCTGGTGACCGAGAAGGTGAGCATCGCGGCGGTCAACGGCCCGCGGTCCGTCGTGATCTCGGGGGTGGAGGACGCGGTGGTGGAGATCGCCGCCCGGTTCACCGCCGAGGGCCGTAAGACGACCCGGCTGAAGGTCTCCCACGCGTTCCATTCGGTTCTGATGGAGCCGATGCTGGCCGAGTTCCGGGCGGTGGCCGAAGGGTTGACCTATCACCCGCCGACGGTCCCGATCGCGTTGGCGGAGGTGCGGGATCCGGAGTACTGGGTGCGGCATGTCCGTGACGCGGTCCGGTTCACCGATCGGGTGGCGTGGCTGGCGGAGCGCGGGGCTGTGACGTTCGTCGAGCTGGGTCCGGACGCGGTGCTGTCGGCGATGGCCGCCGACAGCGCCACCGGCGAGAGCACGGCCTTCGTCCCGGTGCTGCGCCGCAACCGCGACGAGAAACACGAACTGGTCTCCGCGCTGGCCCGTGCTCACGCCCGCGGCACCTCCGTGGACTGGGAGGCGTTCTACGACGGCAGCGCGGCGCGCGTGGTGGACCTGCCCACCTACGCCTTCCAGCGCCGGCCGTACTGGCTCACGGCGTTGTCGCCGGCGGGCATGTCGGACCTCGCCCAGGTGCCGGCGGAGTATCCGCCGCCTGGCACCGACGGCACGGAGCCGGGCGCCGACCGGTTCGCCCAGGCCGCCGCCGATCTCCGCGAACGTCTGGCCGGGCGTACCGGGGACGAGCGCGACAGGATCCTGCTGGAGGTCGTGCGGACATACGTCGTGGGGGTCCTCGGACATGCGTCCGTGGACGAGGTGGAACCCGACCGCGCCTTCCAGGAGCTGGGCTTCGACTCGCTCTCCGCAGTGGAACTGCGCAAACGGCTGGAGGCCGTCACGGGGGTCACGCTCCCGGTGACCCTGATCTTCGACTACCCGACGTCTCGGGTGGTAGCGGAGCACATCGCCGCCGCGCTCGACCCGGAGTCCGCCGACCCGCTCCAGCCGGTGCTCGGAGAGGTCGAGCGACTGGAGGCGGCGCTGTCCGAGCTCTCGCCGGCCGAGGCCGACCTCACCAGGGTCACCGCGAGGCTGGAGGCGCTGCTGCGCGGATGGCGTGACGCGCACGGCGGGTCCACGCAGGAAGAGCCCGATCACGACTACGGATCGGCCACCGACGACGAGCTGTTCGAGGTTCTCGACAGTGAACTCGGAATCTCGTAGTACGAACGCCAGAGATGGGTTGAGGGATTCGATGGGGAACGACGAGAAGCTGCGGGAATACCTCAAGCGCGCCACCACGGAACTCCAGCAGACCCGGCGGCGGCTGCGCGATGTGGAGGACAGGCAGCACGAGCCGATCGCGATCGTCTCGATGAGCTGCCGCTTCCCCGGCGGCATCAGCTCGCCGGAGGAGCTGTGGGATCTGGTCGCCTCGGGCAGGGAGGGCGTCACACCCTTCCCTGACGACCGTGGCTGGGACGTCGAGGCGCTGTACGACCCCGAGCCGGCGACACCGGGCAAGACGTACGCCAGAGAGGGCGGGTTCCTGCACGACGCCGGCGAGTTCGACGCCGACTTCTTCAAGATCAGCCCCAAGGACGCAAAGGGGACCGATCCCCAGCAGCGGCTGATGCTGGAGGCGTCGTGGGAGGCGATCGAGCGGGCGGGCATCGACCCGACGTCGCTCAAGGGCAGCAGGACCGGGGTCTTCACCGGGATCGTCTACCACGACTACTCGGCGAGCGGGGACATCGGCAGTCTGGCCAGCGTCGCCTCGGGCCGGGTCGCCTACAACCTCGGCCTGGAGGGGCCTGCGGTCACCGTCGATACGGCGTGCTCGTCGTCGCTGGTCGCGCTGCACTGGGCGATCCAGGCGCTTCGGGCGGAGGAGTGCTCGCTTGCGCTGGCCGGCGGGGTGACCGTGATGGCCACCCCGGTGTCCTTCGTCGGTTTCAGCCAGGAACGGGGGATGGCCCCCGACGGCCGGTGCAAGTCCTTCGCCGCGGCGGCCGACGGCACCGGATGGAGCGAGGGCGTCGGCGTGCTGGTCGTCGAGCGGCTGTCGGATGCCCAGCGCAACGGGCACCCGGTGCTGGCCGTCATCCGCGGCAGCGCGGTGAACTCCGACGGCGCGTCCAACGGGCTGACCGCGCCGAACGGCCCGTCGCAGCAGCGGGTGATCCGGCAGGCACTGGCGAGCGCCCAGCTGTCCGCCGACCAGATCGACACGGTCGAGGCGCACGGCACGGGGACGAGGTTGGGCGATCCGATCGAGGCGCAGGCGTTGCTGGCGACCTATGGTCAGGACCGGCCGGAGGACCGGCCGCTCTGGCTGGGCTCGTTCAAGTCGAACATCGGCCACGCGCAGGCCGCGGCGGGCGTCGGCGGGATCATCAAGATGGTCATGGCCATCCGCCACGGGGTGCTGCCCATGACGCTGCACGTGGACGAGCCGACCCCGCAGGTGGACTGGTCCGCCGGGAACATCAGGCTGCTCACCGAGGCGGTCCCCTGGCCCGAACTCGGGCGCCCCCGCCGCGCCGGCATCTCCTCCTTCGGCCTCAGCGGCACCAACGCCCACGTGATCGTGGAGGAGGCCCCGCCGGTCGAGGCCGCCGTGGACCCGGGGCCGGCTCGGGACACGGTCGTGCCGATGCCCCTCGCGGCAAGGAGTGCCGCCGCCCTGCGCGATCAGGCGGCCAGGCTGGTGGCGCACGTCGAGACCCGGCCGGAGCTCCGCCCGCTCGACATCGGATTCTCGCTGGCGACCACGCGGGCTCCGCTGGAGAACCGCGCCGTGCTGGTCGCCCGTGATCGCGATGAGCTCCTCCGCGGGCTGCGGGCGCTGGCCGACGGCTCGGCTGAGAGCTCCTCCGTGCCGACGGGCGTCGCACGGCCGGACGCGCTGACGGCTTTTCTGTTCACCGGTCAGGGTGCGCAGCGGTTGGGGATGGGCCGGGAGTTGTATGCGGCCTTCCCGGTGTTCGCCGACGCGCTGGACGAGGTGCTCGCCGAGCTGGACGGGCACCTGGATCTCCCGCTGCGTGAGGTGATGTGGGGCGCCGACGCGGAGCTGCTGAATCAGACGGTGTTCACTCAGACGGCGACGTTCGCGGTCGAGGTGGCGCTGTTCCGGCTCGTCGAATCGTGGGGGGTGCGGCCGGACTACCTGGCCGGCCACTCGATCGGGGAGCTGGCCGCGGCGCATGTGGCCGGGGTGCTGTCCTTAAAGGATGCGGCTCGGTTGGTGGCGGCTCGGGGCCGGTTGATGCAGGCGCTCCCGGCCGGGGGTGCGATGGTCGCGCTCCAGGCCACCGAGGAGGAAGTGCTTCCGCTGGTGACCGAGAAGGTGAGCATCGCGGCGGTCAACGGCCCGCGGTCCGTCGTGATCTCGGGGGTGGAGGACGCGGTGGTGGAGATCGCCGCCCGGTTCACCGCCGAGGGCCGTAAGACGACCCGGCTGAAGGTCTCCCATGCGTTCCATTCGGTGCTGATGGAGCCGATGCTGGCGGAGTTCCGGGCGGTCGCCGAAGGGCTGACCTACCACCCGCCGACGGTCCCGATCGCTCTGGCGGAGGCGCGGGATCCGGAGTACTGGGTGCGGCACGTCCGGGACGCGGTCCGGTTCACCGATCGGGTGGCGTGGCTGGAGTCCTCCGGTGTCACGACGTTCGTCGAGCTGGGTCCGGACGCGGTGCTCTCGGCGATGGCCGCCGGCTGTGTGACCGGCGAGGACGTGACCTCCGTGTCGGTGCTGCGCCGTAATCGCGACGAGGAGCCCGAACTGCTCACCGCGCTCGCCCTCGCCTACGCCCACGGCACACGGGTGGACTGGCGGGCGTTCTTCGCCGGGAGCGGGGCCGTACGGGCGGACCTGCCCGCCTACGCCTTCCAGCGGCGCCACTACTGGGCGGACAGCACCGAACAGCCGGCCGCAGACCCGGCGGACGCGGCCTTCTGGGCCGCACTGGCCCGCGAGGACGTGGCCGCGCTGGCCGGCGAGATGGACGTCGACGCGTCCGTGCTCGGCCAGGTCGCACCCGCGATGACGGCCTGGCGGCTGCGGCACCGGGAGCAGACCGTCCTCGACTCCTGGCGGTACCGCGTGGAGTGGCAGCCGGTGGCCGAGCCGCCACGGGAACGGCTCGACGGGGCATGGCTCGTCGCCGTTCCCACCGGTGGAGGCGAGGACCGGCCGATAGCCGCGATCACGGAGGCACTCGCCGCGCAGGGGGCACGGGTCGTGCCCGTCGAGGTGGCCGGTGACGACCGCGCGGAGCTCGCCGTACGGCTGGCGGCGCAGGAGGCCCCGGCGGGGGTTCTCTCCCTGCTCGCCTTCGACGATCGCCCGCACCCGCACCACCCGGAGCTGACCCGAGGCTGCGCCGACACGGTCACGTTGGCGCAGGCACTCGGGGAAGCCGGGATCACCGCACCCCTGTGGTGTGTCACCTCCGCCGCGGTGGCCGTGGACGGAGAGCCGGTCGACCCCTCCCTGACCTCGATCTGGGGCCTGGCCACCGGACTCGCCCTGGAAAGCCCCGACACCTGGGGCGGGATCGTCGACCTGCCCGTCGCCCCCGACGGACAGGCCGTGAACCGGCTGTGCGACGTCCTGTCCGGGGCCGGCCGCGAGGACCAGCTCGCGATCCGCCCGGACGGTGTCTTCGCCCGCCGGCTGGTGCGCGCGCCGGCCGGCCGGGCAGGATCCTGGCGACCGCGCGGGACGGTCCTGATCACCGGGGGGACCGGCGGACTGGGTGCCCACGTGGCACGCATGCTGGCGGGCAACGGCGCGGAACATCTGGTGCTCACCAGCAGGCGGGGGCTCGCCGCCCCCGGCGCCGCGGAACTGGCCGACGAGCTGTCCGCGCTCGGCACCCGGGTCACGGTGGCGGCATGCGACGTCGCCGACCGCGACGCGCTGGCCGGGCTGCTCGGCTCCGTGCCCGAGGACCTGCCGCTGACGGCCGTCGTGCACGCCGCCGGTGTGTCGCAGCGGATCGCCTCGCTGCCCGAACTCACGCTGGAGGAGTTCGCCGAGGTCGGCCAGGCCAAGATCCTCGGAGCCGCCCATCTGCACGAGCTACTCGCCGACCGGCCGCTCGACGCCTTCGTGCTGTTCTCCTCCGGCGCCGCGATCTGGGGCAGCGCCGGACAGAGCGCCTACGCCAGCGCGAACGCCTACCTGGACGGCCTCGCTCACCTGCGTAGATCACGTGGACTCGTGGCGACCTCCATCGCCTGGGGCTCCTGGGAGGGCGGCATGGTCGACGCCGAGCTCAGCGCCGTCATGCGGCGGATCGGAGCCCCCGCCATGCCGCCCAGGCTGGCGATCGGCGCCCTGGAGCAGGTGCTCGGCCGTGACGAGAGCCACCCGGTGGTGGCCGACTTCGACTGGCCGCGCTTCGTGCCCACCTACACGCTCGCCCGTCCTCGCCCGCTGCTGGACGCCCTGTCCGAGGCCCGTGCGGTCCTCGACGGCGATACCGAGTCCGGCGCGTCCGGCGGGGAGGAACTGGCGTCACGCCTGGCCGGCATGGCTCCCGCGGAGCAGGGCCACGCGCTGCTCGACCTGGTCCGCTCGCACGTGGCGGTCCTGCTCGGCTACGACGACCCGGCGACCGTCGACCCCGCCCGGGCCTTCGACGACCTCGGGTTCGACTCGGTGGCCGCGGTCGACCTGCGCACCAGGCTGAGCGCCGCGACCGGCAGGAAACTGCCCACCACCATGGTGTTCGACCACGCGACCCCCACCGCGCTCGCCGAGTATCTCCGCTCGGAGCTCTGCCAGGACGGCGGGGCGCAGGTCCTCCCCGTGCTCGCCGAACTGGACCGGCTGGAACAGGCGGTGGCCGCGCTCCAGCCGGACCAGGTCGAGATCGAGCGCACCCGGATCTCCGGACGCCTGCAGGCTCTGCTGGCCAGGCTCAACGACACCCCTGACGCCGACGCCGCCGTCCGGTTCGACGCCGCGTCCGCCGACGACGTCTTCGACTTCATCGACCGTGAACTTGGGCTCGCCTGACCTCGTAACGAAAGGACCTCGTGAGCTGACATGGCGAACGACGAGAAGCTCCTCGATTATTTGAAGAAGGTCACCGCGGACCTCCACCAGACTCGGCGGCGACTGCGTGAGGTGGAGAGCGAGGATCTGGAGCCGATCGCGATCGTCGCGATGAGCTGCCGCTATCCGGGCGGGGTCACGTCCCCGGAGGATCTGTGGCGGTTGGTGGCCGGCGGGGTGGACGCGATCTCCGAGTTCCCGGCCGACCGGGGCTGGGATCTCGAACGGCTGCACGCCGCCGACCCGGACCAGTCCGGTACGAGCTACGTGCGCGAGGGCGGGTTCGTGGAGGGTGTCGCGGACTTCGACCCCGGCTTCTTCGGGATGAGTCCGCGCGAGGCCCTCGCGACCGACCCGCAGCAGCGCCTCATGCTGGAGCTGTCCTGGGAGGCGTTCGAGCGGGCGGGCATCGACCCCGACTCCATGCGCGGCGGCCAGGTCGGGGTGTTCGCCGGTTCCGGCATCCAGGACTACGCCGACCTGATGGACGCCTCTCCCGCGGAGGCCGAGGCGTACATGAGCACGGGTAGCGCCGCCGCGGTGATCTCCGGCCGGGTGTCCTACACAATGGGCCTTCAGGGCCCGGCCGTGACGGTGGACACCGCCTGCTCCTCCTCCCTGGTGGCCCTCCACCTGGCCGCGCACGCGCTGCGGCAGCGGGAGTGCACGATGGCCCTGGCCGGTGGGGTGATGGTGATGTCCACCCCGGCGCCGTTCGTCGCGTTCAGCCGCCAGCGCGGACTGGCCCCCGACGGTCGCTGCAAGGCGTTCTCCGAGGACGCGGACGGCACGGGCTGGTCGGAGGGAGCCGGGGTGCTGCTGCTTGAGCGGCTCTCGGACGCGCGGCGCAACGGGCACCCGGTGCTCGCCGTGGTCCGCGGTTCGGCGATCAACCAGGACGGCGCGTCCAACGGGTTGACCGCGCCGAACGGTCCGTCGCAGCAGCGGGTGATCCGCCAGGCCCTCGCCAACGCGCGCGTGCCCGCCGGGCAGATCGACGCGGTCGAGGGGCACGGCACCGGAACGACGCTGGGCGACCCGATTGAGGCGCAGGCGCTGCTGGCCACCTACGGCCAGGACCGGCCGGCGGACCGGCCGCTCTGGCTGGGCTCCATCAAGTCGAACATCGGCCACGCCCAGGCCGCGGCGGGCGTCGGCGGGATCATCAAGATGGTCATGGCCATCCGCCACGGGGTGCTGCCGAAGACGCTCCATGCCGAGACACCCTCCTCGCACGTCGACTGGTCGGCGGGGAGCGTGAAGCTGCTGACCGAGGCGGTCCCGTGGCCGGAGAACGACCACCCGCGCCGCGCGGGTGTCTCGTCGTTCGGCGTCAGCGGCACCAACGCGCACGTGATCATCGAAGAGGTCGTCGAGGACGACGCTCCGACGGAGGAGACGGATGCACCCGTAGTCCCGGCGGGCCGATCGGCCGGTGCGCCGCTGCCCTGGCTCGTCTCCGGGCGGAGCGCCGCGGGCCTGCGCGCCCAGGCCGGACGGCTGCTGGCGCACCTGGAGCAGCGACCGGAGCTCCGCCCCCTCGACGTCGGGTTCTCGCTGGCGACGGGCCGGGCGGCGCTGGAGCACCGTGCGGTGGTGATGGGCGGTGATCGGCAGGAGCTGCTGGATGGTCTGGCGGCAGTGGCCGAGGATGGTCCGGGTGTGGTGCGTGGGGTGGCCACGACCGGTTCGACGGCGTTCCTGTTCACCGGTCAGGGTGCGCAGCGGTTGGGGATGGGCCGGGAGTTGTATGCGGCCTTCCCGGTGTTCGCCGACGCGTTGGATGCGGTGCTGGCCGAGCTTGATCCGCTGTTGGATGTTCCGCTGCGTGAGGTGATGTGGGGCGCCGACGCGGAGTTGCTGAATCAGACGGTGTTCACTCAGACGGCGACGTTCGCGGTCGAGGTGGCGCTGTTCCGGCTGTTCGAGTCGTGGGGGGTGCGGCCGGATTATCTGGCGGGGCATTCGATCGGGGAGTTGGCGGCGTCCCATGTGGCGGGGGTGCTGTCGCTGTCGGATGCGTGCGCGCTGGTGGCGGCGCGGGGCCGGTTGATGCAGGCGTTGCCGGCGGGTGGGGCGATGGTCGCGATTCAGGCGACCGAGGAGGAAGTGTTCGCGCTGATCGATGGCGGGGCGGGTCCGGGGGTGGAGGCTGCCGGGCGGGTGAGTGCCACGACTGCTAACGGTCCGCAACCGGTGGTCGTTTCGGGGGTTGAGTTTGCCGGGCGGGTGAGTGTCGCGGCGGTGAACGGTCCGCGGTCGGTGGTGGTGTCGGGGGTGGAGGACGCGGTGGTGGAGATCGCCGCCCGGTTCACCGCCGAAGGCCGTAAGACCACCCGGCTGAAGGTGTCCCATGCGTTCCACTCGGTTCTGATGGAGCCGATGCTGGCCGAGTTCCGGGCGGTGGCCGAAGGGTTGACCTACCACCCGCCGACGGTCCCGATCGCTCTGGCGGAGGTGCAGGATCCGGAGTACTGGGTGCGGCACGTCCGTGACGCGGTCCGGTTCACCGATCGGGTGGCGTGGCTGGAGTCCTCCGGTGTCACGACGTTCGTCGAGCTGGGTCCGGACGCGGTGCTCTCGGCGATGGCCGCCGGCTGTGTGACCGGCGAGGACGTGACCTCCGTGTCGGTGCTGCGCCGTAATCGCGACGAGGAGCCCGAACTGCTCACCGCGCTCGCCCGGCTGCACGCGGACGGCGTGGCCGTGAACTGGCAGACGATCTTCGCCGGGAGCGGGGCCGAGCAGGTCGAGCTGCCCACCTACGCCTTCCAGCGGCAGCGGTTCTGGCTGGACGCGCCGTCCAAGGCTGGAGATGTGACAGCGGCGGGCCTGACCTCGGCCGATCATCCGTTGCTCGGCGCCGCCGTGATGCTGGCCGATTCTGACGGGGTGGTGCTCACCGGCCGGTTGTCGCTGGCGACTCATCCGTGGCTGGCCGACCACGTGGTCGGCAACGCTGTCGTGTTCCCTGGCACCGGGTTCGTCGAGTTGGCGATTCGGGCGGGGGATCAGGTCGGTTGTGATGTGTTGGAGGAGTTGACGTTGCGGGCGCCGTTGGTGGTGCCGGTGCGTGGTGGGGTTCAGGTTCAGGTGTTGGTGGGGGGTGTTGAGGAGTCGGGTGCGCGGAGGTTGACGGTTCATTCGCGTGGTGGGGAGTCGGTTCCGTGGACGTTGCATGCTGAGGGTGTGCTGGCCTCGGGTGGTGCGGCGGTGCCGTTCGATCCGGTCCCGTGGCCGCCCGCCGGCGCGACCGCGATCGACCTCGACGGGCTCTACGCCGGCTTCGCCGAGGGCGGCCTCACCTACGGTCCGGTCTTCCAGGGGCTGAAGGCGGCCTGGAGGTCGGGCGACTCGGATGAGGTCTTCGCCGAGGTCGCCCTGCCCGAGCAGGCGGTCTCGCACGCCGAGCGGCTGGGGCTGCACCCCGCGCTGCTGGACGCCTGCATCCACGGCGCGACCTTCACCGGACTGCTCGGTGACCAGGCTGTCCTGCCCTTCGCCTGGTCGGGGGTGACCCTGCACGCCAGCGGTGCTTCCACCGCACGGGTACGGCTGTCGCCCTCGGAAGCCGGTGGCCTCGCGATGAGCGTGGCCGACGGCGACGGTAGGCCGGTGGCCACCGTGCGGTCCCTGGCCCTCCGGCCGGTCTCGGTGGAGCAACTGGCGGCGGTGGGGTCGTCGTCGGCCGAGTCGTTGTTCGAGGTGGCGTGGTCGCCGGTGCAGGCGCCGGTGCCATCCGTGCCGGTGTCGTGGGCCTCCTGGGAGGCGTCGGCCGAGGGTGGGCTGGTGCCGGAGGTGGTGGTGCTGGAGTGTGGACCGGCCGGGGATGTGGCCGGGGTGCATGCCGGGGTGGTCCGGGTGCTGGGTGTGGTTCAGGAGTGGTTGGCGGAGGAGCGGTTCGCCGCTTCGCGGTTGCTGGTGCTGACCCGGGGTGCGGTGGCGCTGCCGGGTGAGGATGTCGGTGATCTGGCCGGTGCGGCGGTGTGGGGTCTGGTGCGGGCCGCGCAACTGGAGAACCCGGGCCGGTTGCTGCTGGCCGATCTCGACGCCGATCTCGACGCCGAGCCGGACGTCGCCGCGATCGTGTCCTGTGGTGAGCCGCAGGTCGTGGTGCGTGGGGGCATCACGCATGGTGCGCGGTTGGTGCGGGCGGTGCCGGCGGGTGATGGGCCGGTGTCGCGGTTCGCGGGCCGGGTGCTGGTGACCGGCGGGACGGGTGGTCTGGGTGCTCTGGTGGCCCGGCATCTGGTGGTGGAGCACGGGGTGCGGGAGCTGCTGCTGGTCAGCCGGCGGGGTCTGGATGCGCCCGGGGCGTCGGGTCTGGTGCGGGAGCTGGCCGGGCTGGGTGCCGAGGTCACGGTCGCCGCGTGTGACGTGGCTGATCGGGAGGCGCTCGCGGGGTTGCTGGCGGGGGTGGAGTTGGGCGGGGTGGTGCACACCGCGGGCGTGCTGGATGACGGAGTGGTCGGGTCGCTGACGCCGGAGCGGGTGGCCGCGGTGTTGCGGCCGAAGGTGGACGCGGCGTGGAACCTGCACGAGCTGACCGCGGGAATGGATCTGTCAGCGTTCGTGGTGTTCTCCTCGCTGACAGGTGTGCTGGGCAACGCCGGCCAGGGTAACTACGCGGCGGCGAACGCCTACCTGGACGCGCTGGCCGTACACCGGCGGGCGCGGGGGTTGGCGGGTCAATCGCTGGCCTGGGGCCTGTGGGCACAGGCCGGTGGAGGAATGGCGCACACGCTGTCGGCCGGTGACCGGTCGAGGATCTCCCAGGGTGGCGTGATCCCCCTGCCCACCGATGAGGGCCTGGCGCTGTTCGACGCTGCCCCGGGCGTGGGCGCGTCCGTGGTGGTCCCCGCCAAACTCAACCTCGCCGCGCTGCGCGCGCAGGGCGAGCACCTGCCCAAGCTGTTCCACGCCCTGGTCCCCTCCGTACGGCGGCGCAGCGTGGCCGGCCAGCCGGGTCAGGCCGGGCCGAGCGCCCTGCGGCAGAAGCTCGCGGCCCTCCCCGAGGAGGAGTGGGAGGCGGCGCTGCTGGAGCTGGTGCTGATCCAGGTGGCCGCGGTCCTCGGGCACGCGGGGCCGGAGACGGTGGAGGCCGAGCGGGCCTTCAGCGAGCTGGGCTTCGACTCGCTCACCGCGGTGGAGTTCCGCAACCAGCTCAACGCGGCCACCGGGCTGCGCCTGCCGCCGACCCTGGTGTTCGACTACCCGGCGCCGGTGGTCCTGGCGAACTTCCTGCTCAGCCAGGTATCGGGTGCGGAGGTGCGGGCCGCGGTGGTCACCGCGACCACGACCGCGACCGACGAACCGATCGCGATCGTGGGCATGGCCTGCCGTTATCCGGGCGGGGTCACGTCCCCGGAGGACCTGTGGCGGCTGGTGGCCGGCGGGGTGGACGCGATCTCCGAGTTCCCGGTGAACCGCGGATGGGACGTCGAGCAGCTCTACGACCCGACCGCGGAACGTCCCAACACGAGCTACACGCGTGAGGGCGGCTTCCTGCACGACGCGGACGAGTTCGACCCCGCCTTCTTCGGGATCAGCCCGAACGAGGCCCTGGTCATGGACCCGCAGCAGCGGTTGCTGCTGGAGACCTCCTGGGAGGCGTTCGAGCGGGCGGGCATCGACCCGGCGACCCTGAAGGGCAGTACCACCGGCGTGTTCGCCGGGATGATGTACCACGACTACGCGGCCAACAGCAGCACGGGCGCGATCGCGTCCGGCCGGGTGTCGTACGTGTTCGGGCTCGAAGGGCCTTCCGTCTCGGTGGACACGGCCTGCTCGTCCTCATTGGTGGCACTGCACCTGGCCATCCAGGCGCTGCGCTCGGGCGAGTGCTCGCTGGCGCTGGCCGGTGGCGTGGCCGTCATGGCGAGCCCCGAGGTGTTCGTCGAGTTCAGCCGGCAGCGCGGACTCTCGCCCGACGGCCGCGCGAAGTCGTTCGCCGCCTCGACCGACGGCACGAGCTGGGGCGAGGGCGTCGGCATGCTGCTGGTGGAGCGGCTGTCGGACGCCCGCCGCAACGGGCACCCGGTGTTCGCGATCGTCAAGGGCAGCGCGGTGAACCAGGACGGCGCGTCCAACGGGCTGACCGCCCCGAACGGCCCGTCACAGCAGCGGGTGATCCGTCAGGCCCTCGCCAACGCCGGACTCACGTCGGCGGGTGTGGACGCGGTGGAGGCGCACGGTACGGGCACCACGCTGGGCGATCCGATCGAGGCGCAGGCGCTGCTGGCGACCTACGGTCAGGACCGGCCCGAAGACCGGCCGCTCTGGCTGGGGTCGATCAAGTCGAACATGGGTCACACCCAGGCGGCGGCGGGTGTGGCCGGGATCATCAAGATGGTCATGGCCATGCGTCATGGGGTGCTGCCCAGGACGTTGCACGTGGACGAGCCGACGCCGCAGGTGGACTGGTCGGCGGGGAACGTGAAGCTGCTGACCGAGGCGGTCGAGTGGTCGCGGAACGGTCACCCCCGGCGGGCGGGCATCTCGTCGTTCGGGCTGAGCGGCACCAACGCCCACGTGATCCTGGAGCAGCCTCCGGCCGAGGACGAGCCTGAGCCTCCTCAGTCCGCCGACGGTGCGCCTCTGCCGTGGGTGCTGTCCGGCAAGACCCCCGAGGCGCTGCGGGAGCAGGCCGTACGGCTGCTGGAGCACATCGGCCAGAGCTCTGAGCTGAGCCTGACGGACGTCGCCTTCTCGCTGGCCACGACCCGTGTTGCGTTGGAGCAGCGGGCGGTGGTGGTGGCCGGTGATCGGCAGGAGTTGCTGGATGGTCTGGCGGCGGTGGCCGGTGATGGTCCGGGTGTGGTGCGGGGGTTGGCGCGGGCCAAGGGTTCTACGGCGTTCCTGTTCACCGGTCAGGGTGCGCAGCGGTTGGGGATGGGCCGGGAGTTGTACGCGGCCTTCCCAGTGTTCGCGCAGGCGTTGGACGCGGTGCTGGCCGAGCTTGATCCGCTGTTGGATGTTCCGCTGCGTGAGGTGATGTGGGGCGCCGACGTCGAGTTGCTGAATCAGACGGTGTTCACTCAGACGGCGACGTTCGCGGTCGAGGTGGCGCTGTTCCGGCTCGTCGAATCGTGGGGGGTGCGGCCGGACTACCTGGCCGGGCATTCGATCGGGGAGTTGGCCGCGGCGCATGTCGCGGGGGTGTTGTCTCTGTCGGATGCGTGCGCGCTGGTGGCGGCGCGGGGCCGGTTGATGCAGGCGCTCCCGGCGGGTGGGGCGATGGTCGCGATTCAGGCGACCGAGGAGGAAGTGTTCGCCCTGATCGATGGCGGGGCGGGTCCGGGGGTGGAGGCTGCCGGGCGGGTGAGTGCCACGACTGCTAACGGTCCGCAACCGGTGGTCGTTTCGGGGGTTGAGTTTGCCGGGCGGGTGAGTGTCGCGGCGGTGAACGGTCCGCGGTCGGTGGTGGTGTCGGGGGTGGAGGACGCGGTGGTGGAGATCGCCGCCCGGTTCACCGCCGAAGGCCGTAAGACGACCCGGTTGAAGGTGTCCCACGCGTTCCATTCGGTGTTGATGGAGCCGATGCTGGCGGAGTTCCGGGCGGTGGCCGAAGGGTTGACCTATCACCCGCCGACGGTCCCGATCGCGTTGGCGGAGGTGCGGGACTCGGAGTACTGGGTGCGGCACGTCCGGGATGCGGTCCGGTTCACCGATCGGGTGGCGTGGCTGGAGTCCTCCGGTGTCACGACGTTCGTCGAGCTGGGTCCGGACGCGGTGCTGTCGGCGATGGCCGCCGACTGCGTCACCGACGACGAGGGCGTGACCTTCGTCCCCGCCCTGCGCCGTGACCGTGATGAGGCCCGGATGCTCGTCGGCGGACTCGCCCGGCTGCACGTCCACGGCACGCGGGTGGACTGGCGGGCGTTCTTCGCCGGGAGTGGGGCACGCCGGATCGACCTGCCCACTTACGCCTTCCAGCGCCAGCCGTACTGGCTGGACGCCCGGGATTACCTGATCAGCTCGTGGTTCGGTGAGGACGCCGGCAACGTGGCTTCGGCCGGGCTCGAAGCGGTCGCCCACCCGCTTCTCGGTGCCGTGGTGACCTCGCCGGACTCGGACAAGGTGGTGTTCACCGGCAGGCTGTCGCTCGACGTCCAGTCGTGGATCGCCGACCACGACGTGCTCGGCAGCGTGCTCCTGCCGGGTACCGGCTTCGTGGAGCTGGCGATCCGTGCGGGCGACCACGTCGGCTGCGACGTCCTCGAGGAGCTGGCGCTGCGTGCGCCGCTGGTGTTGACGGCGCCGGTCGGCAGGCAGGTGCAGGTGATCGTGGACGCGCCGGACACCTCCGGCAGGCGTTCGGTCAGCGTCTACTCCCGGGGCGACGACGAGTCGGACCTGCCGTGGACGTTGCACGCCGAGGGTGTGCTCGCGACCGGTGCCACGGAGCCGCAGGCCGATCTGGCCGTCTGGCCTCCGGAGGGCTCGACCCCGCTGAATGTGACGGACGCCTACGACTTCCTGCACGGCCAGGGCTACGGCTACGGCCCGGCCTTCCAGGGGCTCAAGGCCGCCTGGCGGCGCGGTGAAGAGGTGTTCGCCGAGGTGGCGCTGCCCGAGCAGGCGCACGAGGACGCCGCCCGGTTCGGGCTGCACCCCGCCCTGCTCGACGCGGCCATGCACGCCGCCCTCTTCGACGACGATGGCCGCCGGGGCGGTGAGACCGTCCTGCCCTTCGTGTGGAACGGGGTGTCGTTGTACGCGGCCGGCGCCTCGGAGCTGCGGGTCCGCATCGCGTCCGTGGGAGAGGGCGACATCGCGCTGACCGTCGCGGACGCGACCGGCTGGCCGGTGCTGTCGGTCGACCGCCTGGTGGGCCGCCCCGTGTCAGTCGAGCAACTCGACTCCGCACGGCGCCACGAGTCCCTGTTCAGGATCGAGTGGTCCGCACCGACCGGTCTGCCCGCACCCACGGCTCAGGTGGATGGCTGGGTCGTGGTCGGGGCGGGTGAGGAGCTGTCCTCGCTGGGTGGTGTGGTGCCCGGGGTGGTGGTTGTGGAGTGTGCTGCGCCGTCGGGTGAGGTTCTGTCCGATGTGCGCACGGTGGGTGGTCACGCGCTGGCGGCGATCCAGGGCTGGCTGGCTGAGGAGCGGTTTGCTGCTTCGCGGTTGGTGGTGGTGACCCGGGGTGCGGTCGCGGTGGATGACGGGGATGACGTCGATGTGCGGCAGGCGCCGGTGTGGGGTCTGGTGCGTGCGGCTCAGGCGGAGAATCCGGGCCGGTTCGTGCTGGTGGACGTCGACGGGACGGAGGAGTCCGCGCGGGCGCTGCCCGGGGTGATCGCTCTGGGCGAGTCCGAGGCGGCGGTGCGCCGGGGTGAGGTGCGGGTGCCGCGTCTGACCAGGGTGGCGGTGACGGAGGCGGTCCCGGTGTGGGATCCCTCGGGTGCGGTGCTGGTCACGGGTGGTACGGGTGGTCTGGGTGCTTTGGTGGCTCGTCATCTGGTGGTGGAGCACGGGGTGCGGGAGTTGGTGCTGACCAGTCGTCGGGGGCTGGGTGCTCCGGGTGCGGTGGAGTTGCAGCGGGAGCTGTCCGGGTTGGGTGCCGAGGTCACGGTGGTGGCGTGTGATGTGGCGGACCGGGATGCGGTGGCCGCGCTGGTGGCGGGGATTGGTTCTTTGACCGGTGTGGTGCATGCGGCGGGGGTGGCTGACAACGGGTTGGTCGGTGCGTTGACGGCGGAGCGGTTGGATGCGGTGCTGGCGCCGAAGGCGGACGCGGCGTGGCATTTGCATGAGTTGACGGCGGATCTGGGGTTGTCGGCGTTCGTGTTGTTCTCTTCGGCGGGTGGTCTGGTGCTGGCCGCGGGGCAGGGTAATTACGCGGCGGCGAATGTGTTCCTGGATGGGTTGGCGGCGCATCGCAGGGCGTCGGGGTTGCCCGCGACCGCGATGGCCTTCGGCCTCTGGGGCGTCGAGACCGGGCTGACCCAGCTTCTCACCGAGGCGGAGGAGCGGATGCGGCGCCTGGGCCTGCCCGCGCTCCCCGCGGAAGAGGGCCTGGCCATGTTCGACGCCGCAGTGGGGGCGGAGCATGCGGCCCTGGTGCCCCTACGGGTGGACACCTCGCTCCTGCGCAACCGGGGCGACGAGCTCCCCGCCCTGCTGCGCGGCCTGGTACGGCTGCCCGCACGGCAGGTGGCGCGGGCGAGCGCCGCAGCCAGTGGCAGTGGCGGCGGCGAGCTGGAACGCCGGCTTGCGGGGCTGGATGAGGACGAGCGTGCCCGGGTGCTGCTGGACCTGGTGCGCGGCCAGGTGGCGGCGGTGCTCGGGCACGCTTCCACGGATGCGGTCGAGTCAGATCGCGCCTTCAAGGAGCTCGGGTTCGACTCGCTGACCGCCGTGGAACTGCGCAACGGGCTCAACACGGCGACCGGCCTGCGGCTGCCGGCGACGCTGATCTTCGACTACCCGAGCTCCCAGGCGGTGGCCGACCACATCGGCGCCACCCTGTCCGGGACGGCGAGCGGCGTCTCGGCCGCCGTCGCCGTACGGACCCCGGTGGACGACGACCCGATCGCCATCGTCGGCATGGCCTGCCGTTACCCGGGCGGGGTCACCACCCCCGAGGAGCTGTGGCGGCTGGTGGCCGACGGGGTGGACGCCGTCTCCGGCTTCCCCACCGACCGGGACTGGGACGTCGACGGCGTCTACGACCCCGAACCCGGCATCGAGGGCAAGTCCTACGCCTGCGAGGGCGGGTTCCTCTACGACGCGGCGTACTTCGACCCGGGCTTCTTCGGGATCAGCCCCAACGATGCGCTGTACATGGACCCGCAGCAGCGGTTGCTGCTGGAGACGTCCTGGGAGGCGATCGAGCGGGCCGGCATCGACCCGGCCGCGCTGAAGGGCAGCAGGACCGGCGTGTTCGCCGGGGTGATGTACCACGACTACGGCCTGGGCAAGGAGGCCGGCACCACCAGCGGCGGCAGTCTGGTGTCCGGCCGGGTCTCCTACACGCTCGGGCTGGAGGGCCCGTCCGTCTCGGTGGACACGGCCTGCTCGTCCTCGCTGGTGGCACTGCACCTGGCCATCCAGGCGCTGCGCACGGGTGAGTGTGAGCTGGCCCTCGCGGGCGGCGTGGCCGTGATGGGCACGCCGGACATGTTCGTCGAGTTCAGCCGCCAGCGCGGCCTCGCCGCCGACGGCCGGTGCAAGTCGTTCGCCGCCTCCGCCGACGGCACGGGCTGGGCGGAGGGCGCGGGCCTGCTGCTGGTGGAGCGCCTGTCGGACGCGCGGCGCAACGGCCACCCGGTCCTGGCGATCGTCCGGAGCACGGCGGTCAACCAGGACGGCGCGAGCAACGGCATGTCCGCGCCGAACGGCCCCTCCCAGCAGCGGGTGATCCGCCAGGCCCTCGCCAACGCGGGGCTCACCACGGCGGACGTGGACGCGGTGGAGGCGCACGGCACCGGGACGACGCTCGGCGACCCGATCGAGGCGCAGGCCGTCATCGCCACCTACGGGCAGGACCGCCCGGAGGACCGGCCGCTCTGGCTGGGGTCGATCAAGTCGAACATGGGACACGCGCAGGCGGCGGCGGGCGTGGCCGGTGTGATCAAGATGGTCCAGGCCATCCGGAACGGCCTGCTCCCCAAGACCCTGCACCTGGACGAGCCGACGCCGCAGGTGGACTGGTCGGCGGGCAACGTGCGGCTGCTGGCCGAGCCGGTCTCCTGGCCGGAGACCGGCCGTCCTCGGCGGGCGGCAGTCTCCTCGTTCGGTATCAGTGGCACCAATGCGCATGTGATCGTGGAGGAGGCGCCGGCGGTCGAGGCTCCCGAGTTGCCTGTCACGGACGGGTCGTTCGGGCCGTGGGTGGTGTCGGGTAAGTCGCCGCAGGCGTTGCGGGCACAGGCGGGGAAGCTCCGTTCCCATGTGGAGTCGTTGCCGGAGGACCGGCTGGCGGCGGTGGGTTCTGCGCTCGTCACGACCCGTGCGGCGTTGGAGTATCGGGCGGTGCTGCTGGGCGAGGATCGTACGGCGATGCTGGATGCTCTGGCGGTGTTGGCCGAGGGGTCCACCGGGGTGTCGGCGGGTGAGGGTGTGGTCCAGGACTCGGTCCGGTCGGGTCGGCTCGCGTTCCTGTTCACCGGTCAGGGTGCCCAACGGCTCGGTATGGGCCGGGAGTTGTATGCGGCCTTCCCGGTGTTCGCCGACGCGTTGGACGCGGTGCTGGCCGAGCTTGATCCGCTGTTGGATGTCCCGCTGCGTACGGTGATGTGGGGCGCCGACGCTGAGCTGCTGAACCAGACCGTCTATACCCAGACGGCGACGTTCGCGGTTGAGGTGGCGCTGTTCCGGCTCGTCGAATCGCTGGGCGTGCGGCCGGACTACCTGGCGGGGCATTCGATCGGGGAGTTGGCGGCGGCGCATGTGGCCGGGGTGTTGTCTCTGCCGGATGCGGCTCGGTTGGTGGCGGCTCGGGGCCGGTTGATGCAGGCGCTCCCGGCGGGTGGGGCGATGGTCGCGATTCAGGCGACCGAGGAGGAAGTGCTCGCGCTGATCGATGGCGAGGCGGGTCCGGTGGCGGAGGCTGCCGGGCGGGTGAGCACCGTGGCGGCCAACGGTCCGCAGTCGGCGGTCGTCTCGGGGGTTGGGTTCGCCGGGCGGGTGAGTGTCGCGGCGGTGAACGGTCCGCGGTCGGTGGTGGTGTCGGGGGTGGAGGACGCGGTGGTGGAGATCGCCGCCCGGTTCACCGCCGAGGGCCGTAAGACGACCCGGCTGAAGGTCTCCCACGCGTTCCATTCGGTTCTGATGGAGCCGATGCTGGCCGAGTTCCGGGCGGTGGCCGAAGGGTTGACCTACCACCCGCCCGCGATCCCGGTGGCGTTGGCCGAGGTGCGGGACCCGGAGTACTGGGTGCGGCATGTCCGTGACGCGGTCCGGTTCACCGATCGGGTGGCGTGGCTGGCGGAGCGCGGGGCTGTGACGTTCGTCGAGCTGGGTCCGGATGCGGTGCTGTCGGCGATGGCCGCCGGTGGCGTCGCCGATGAGGACGGTATGGCGTTCGTCTCCGTGCTGCGTCGGGGCCGTGACGAGCGGCGTGAGCTGCTTTCGGCGCTGGGCCGGGCCTATGCCCGTGGCATCGCGCTCGACTGGAAGGCCTTCTTCTCCGGAGCCGCCGTCACTGGGATCGACCTGCCCACCTACGCCTTCCAGCGCGAGCACTTCTGGCTGCCGGAGGCCACGGGCGGCGGGGATCCGGCGTCCATCGGGCTCGGCTCGGTGGAGCACCCGCTGCTGGCCGCGGTGCTGGCCTCGCCGGAGTCCGACGGAGTGGCCTTCACCGGCCGGCTGTCGCTCGCGACGCATCCCTGGCTGGCCGACCACAAGGTGGGCGAGACCGTCGTCTTCCCCGGCACCGGCCACGTGGAGCTGGCCATCCACGCGGGTGACCACGTCGGCTGCGAGGTGCTGGAGGAGCTCACCCTCCAGGCGCCACTGGTGCTGCCCGAGCGCGGCGGCGTGCAGGTGCGGGTGGCCGTCGGCTCCGACGACGGCTCGGGTGCGCGAACCGTGACCATCCACTCCCGCAGGGACGACGAGGCGGATCTGCCGTGGACGTTGCACGCCGAGGGCCTGCTCGCCACCGGCGCTCTGACTCCGGGGTTCGACCTGACCGCCTGGCCGCCGGAGGGTGCCACCGCGATCGACCTGGAGGGCGCCTACGACGTCCTGCTCGCCCAGGACTACGGCTACGGTCCGACGTTCCAGGGACTGAAGGCGGCCTGGCGGCGCGGCGACGAACTGTACGCCGAGGTGGCCCTGCCCGAGAACGCACGGGCGGACGCCGGGCGGTTCGGGCTGCATCCCGCCCTGCTCGACGCGGCCATGCACGTGGGCCTGTTCGACGACGACGGCCGCCGCGACGGCGAGACCGTGCTCCCCTTCGTGTGGAACGCGGTCGCCCTGCACGCCGTCGGCGCCACCGAACTGCGTGTGCGCAACATCCCCGCCGGACCGGACAGCCTCTCGATGGAGGTGGCCGACGGCACCGGCCGGCCGGTCCTGTCGATCGGCTCGCTGGTGTCCAGGCAGGTCTCGGCCGAGCAACTCACCGCCACGCGGGACGGCCGGAGCCAGTCGCTGTTCAAGGTGGACTGGATCGAGGTCCCCGCGCTGTCCCCGCAGGAGGCCGTGGAAGACGTCTGGGTCGCGGTGGGGCCCGGCGGGCTCGGCCTCGGTGACGAGATCACGGTGCTCGCCGACATGGCGGCACTGGGCGAGGCGGTCGGCGCGGGACATCCGGTGCCGGACGTGGTGGTCGCCGAGTGCGTCGCCCCGTCAGGTGAGGTCCTGTCCGATGTGCGCACGGTGGGCGGTCACGCGCTGGCGGCGATCCAGGGCTGGCTGGCCGAGGAGCGGTTTGCTGCTTCGCGGTTGGTGGTGGTGACCCGGGGTGCGGTCGCGGTGGAGCCGGACGAGGACGTCGATGTGCGGCAGGCGCCGGTGTGGGGTCTGGTCCGTGCGGCTCAGGCGGAGAACCCCGGCCGGATCGTGCTCGTCGACGTCGACGGGACGGAGGACTCCGCCCGGGTCCTGCCCCGGATCGCCGGCTCGGGGGAGCCCGAGCTGGCGGTGCGCCGGGGTGAGGTGCGGGTGCCGCGTCTGAGCAGGGTGGCGGTGACGGCGGCGGTCCCGGACTGGGGGACGGGTGCGGTGCTGGTCACGGGTGGTACGGGTGGTCTGGGTGCTTTGGTGGCTCGTCATCTGGTGGTGGAGCACGGGGTGCGGGAGTTGGTGCTGACCAGTCGTCGGGGGCTGGGTGCTCCGGGTGCGGTGGAGTTGCAGCGGGAGCTGTCCGGGTTGGGTGCCGAGGTCACGGTCGCGGCGTGTGATGTGGCGGACCGGGAGGCGCTTGCGGAGTTGCTGGCGGGGATTGGTTCGTTGACCGGTGTGGTGCATGCGGCGGGGGTGGCTGACAACGGGTTGGTCGGTGCGTTGACGGTGGAGCGGTTGGATGCGGTGCTGGCGCCGAAGGCGGACGCGGCGTGGCATCTGCATGAGTTGACGGCGGATCTGGGGTTGTCGGCGTTCGTGTTGTTCTCTTCGGCGGGTGGTCTGGTGCTGGCCGCGGGGCAGGGTAATTACGCGGCGGCGAATGTGTTCCTGGATGGGTTGGCGGCGCATCGCAGGGCGTCGGGGTTGCCCGCGACCGCGATGGCCTTCGGCCTCTGGGGCGTCGGCACCGGCCTGAGCCGCTGGCTGAGCGAGGCCGACCTCGCGCGGATGAAGCGTCAGGGGCTCCCCGCGTTCACCGGAGAGGAAGGTCTTGCCCTGTTCGACGCGGCACTGGCCTCAGGAGAGGCCGCGCTCGCGCCGATCCGCATCGACCCGGCGGCGCTGCGTACGAGAACCGACGCGATACCGGCGCTGCTGCGCGGCCTGGTGCGGCTGCCGTCCCGCCAGGTGGCGCGGGCGGGTGCCGCGGCCGGCGGCGGCGAGTTGGAGCGACGGCTCGCGGGACTGGGTGAGGACGAGCGCGCCCGTGTGCTGCTGGACCTGGTCCGCAGGCAGGTGGCGGCGGTGCTCGGGCACGCCTCGATAGAGGCGGTCGAGTCGGACCGCGCGTTCCAGGAGCTCGGGTTCGACTCGCTGACCGCCGTGGAGCTGCGCAACCGGCTCAACGAGGCGACCGGTCTGCGGCTGCCCGCGACGCTGGTCTTCGACTACCCGAGCTCCGAGGCGGTGGCCGATCACCTCGGCGCCGCCTTCACCGGCACGGTGCGGACGGTGGAGACCGTGGCCACCGTACGGACCCCGGTGGACGACGACGCGATCGCGATCGTGGGGATGGCCTGCCGTTACCCGGGCGGGATCGCGACGCCCGAGGACCTGTGGCGGCTGGTGGACGGCGGTGTGGACGCTATCTCGGAGTTTCCCGCCGACCGCGGCTGGGACGAGGCGGTCTACGACCCCGAGCCCGGGGCGGCGGGCAGGACCTACGCGCGTGAGGGCGGGTTCCTCTACGACGCGGCGGAGTTCGATCCGGGCTTCTTCGGGATCAGCCCGGGTGAGGCGCTGTACATGGACCCGCAGCAGCGGTTGCTGCTGGAGACGTCCTGGGAGGCGATCGAGCGGGCCGGCATCGACCCGGCCGCGCTGAAGGGCAGCAGGACCGGCGTGTTCGCCGGGGTGATGTACCACGACTACGGCCTGGGCAGGGAAGCCGGCAGTACCAGTGCGGGCAGCCTGGTCACCGGCCGGGTCTCCTACACGCTCGGGCTGGAGGGCCCGTCCGTCTCGGTGGACACGGCCTGCTCCTCCTCCCTGGTGGCGCTGCACATGGCGTCGCAGGCGCTGCGGTTGGGCGAGTGCTCGCTGGCGCTGGCCGGCGGCGTGACCGTCATGTCCACGCCGGACATGTTCGTCTACTTCAGCACCCAGCGCGGTCTCGCCGCAGACGGCCGGTGCAAGTCGTTCGCCGCCGCGGCCGACGGCACCGGCTGCTCCGAGGGCGTCGGCATGCTGGTCCTGGAACGGCTGTCGGACGCGGAGCGCAACGGCCACACCGTACTCGCCGTGGTCCGCGGTTCGGCCGTCAACCAGGACGGCGCGAGCAACGGCATGACCGCGCCCAGCGGTCCGTCGCAGCAGCGGGTGATCCGCCAGGCCCTCGCCAACGCCGGACTCACTTCCGCCGACGTGGACGCGGTGGAGGCGCACGGCACCGGGACGAAGCTGGGTGACCCGATCGAGGCGCAGGCGCTGCTGGCGACCTACGGGCAGGACCGGCCCGAAGACCGGCCGCTCCGGCTGGGCTCGATCAAGTCGAACATGGGTCACACCCAGGCGGCGGCCGGGGTGGCGGGCATCATCAAGATGGTCCAGGCCATCCGGTACGGCACGCTGCCCCGCACCCTGCACGTGGACGAGCCGTCCACCCAGGTGGACTGGGCCTCCGGCGCGGTCGAGCTGCTCAGGGAGCCGGTCGGGTGGCCCAGGAACGGCCACCCCCGGCGGGCGGGCATCTCCTCCTTCGGGCTGAGCGGCACCAACGCCCACGTGATCGTGGAGGAGGCCCCCGCCGGGCCGGAGGCCACCGAGCCGGTGCCGCAGCCGTCCGCGGACGGGGCACTCGTGCCGTGGGCGCTGTCGGGCAAGACCCCGGAGGCCCTGCGTGAGCAGGCGGAGCGGCTGCTCGACCACGTCGGGCAGCGACCGGAGTTGGGCCTGGCCGATGTGGCCCTCTCGCTGGCCACGTCGCGCTCGGTGCTGGAGCATCGCGCGGTGGTGGTGGCCGGTGACCGGCAGGGACTGCTGGACGGCCTGGCCGAGGTGGCCGAGGGCGGGCCCGGCACGGTGCGGGGACTCGCCCGCGGCAAGGGATCGGTGGCGTTCCTGTTCACCGGTCAGGGCGCGCAGCGGCTGGGCATGGGCCGGGAGCTGTACGAGACCTTCCCAGTGTTCGCCGACGCGCTGGACGAGGTGCTCGCCGAGCTGGACGGGCACCTGGATCTCCCGCTGCGCGAGGTGATGTGGGGGCACGACGCCGACCTGCTGAACCAGACGGCGTACACCCAGACCGCGCTGTTCGCGGTCGAGGTCGCGCTGTTCCGGCTCGTCGAATCGCTGGGTGTACGGCCGGACTACCTGGCCGGCCACTCGATCGGGGAGTTGGCGGCGTCCCATGTGGCGGGGGTGCTGTCCCTGCCGGACGCCTGCACCCTGGTGGCGGCCCGCGGCCGGTTGATGCAGGCGCTTCCGCAGGGGGGCGCGATGATCGCGGTGCAGGCGACCGAGGAGGAGGTCCTGCCGCTGGTGACCGAGCGGGTGAGTATCGCGGCGGTGAACGGGCCGCGCTCGGTGGTCGTGTCCGGGGTGGCGGACGTGGTCGAGGAGATCGCGGCACGGCTGACCGCCGAGGGCCGCAAGACCACCCGGCTGCGGGTCTCGCACGCGTTCCACTCGGTGCTGATGGAGCCGATGCTGGCCGAGTTCCGGCAGGTCGCCGAAGGGCTCTCGTACGGCGTGCCCCGGATCCCGGTGGTCTCGAACCTGACCGGCGGCCTGGCCGAGACGCAGGACGCGGACTACTGGGTGCGGCACGTGCGTGAGGCGGTCCGCTTCGCCGACGGTGTGCGGTGGCTGACCGACCGGGGCGTGACCCGCTTCCTGGAGCTGGGCCCCGACGGCGTGCTGAGCGCGATGGGCCACGGCTGCGTCGGTGACGACGTCGGCGCGCTGTTCGTCCCCGCCACGCGGCGCGACCGCTCCGAGGAGCACGAGCTGGTCGTGGCGATCTCCCGGCTGTACGCGAACGGCGTGCCGGTGAACTGGGAGGCGTTCTTCACCGGGAGCGGCGCACGCCGGGTGGAACTGCCCACCTACGCCTTCCAGCGGCAGAGGTTCTGGCTGGACGCGCAGCGCGCGGTGGGCGACGTCACGTCCGCCGGGCTGAGCGCGGCCGACCACCCGCTGCTCGGTGCGGCGGTGACGCTGGCAGACAGCGGCGGGACGGTGTTCACCGGCCGGCTGTCGGTGGCGACGCATCCCTGGCTGGCCGACCACAAGGTGGGCGAGACGATCGTCTTCCCCGGCACCGGCTTCGTGGACCTGGCGATCCGGGCCGGTGACCAGGTCGGCTGCGAGGTGATCGAGGAGCTGACGCTCCAGGCACCGCTGGTGGTGCCCGCCCGCGGCGCGGTCCAGCTCCAGGTGGCGGTCGGTGCCGCCGACGACTCCGGCACACGACGGCTGACGGTCCACTCCCGCGGCGAGGAGTCGGCGCCGTGGACCCTGCACGCCGAGGGTGTGCTCGCGCCCGGCGCCCCCGAGCCCCGGGCCGACCTGACCGCGTGGCCCCCGGCGGGTGCGACCCCGGTGGACGTGACGGACGCCTACGAGGTCCTGCGGGGACGGGGGTACGGCTACGGCCCGATCTTCCAGGGGCTGAAGGCGGCCTGGACCTCGGCCGACGACGTGTTCGCCGAGGTGGTCCTGCCCGAGGAGGCACATGAGGACGCGGCCCGCTTCGGGCTGCACCCCGCTCTGCTGGACGCCGCGATGCACGCGGTGCTCGTCGAGGGCGCGGGTGACGGCCCCGCGGTACTCCCGTTCGCCTGGACCGGGGTGACCCTGCACGCGGCGGGCGCGTCGGCGGTCCGGGTGCGGATCTCCCGTTCCGGACCGGAGTCCATCGGGCTGGCGGTGGCCGACACGGCGGGCCGTCCGGTGCTGTCGGTCGGCTCGCTGGTCTCCCGGCCGGTGTCCGTCGAACAACTGGCGGCGGCTGGAACCGCGGCCCACGACTGGCTGTTCGAGGTGACCTGGGCGCCGACCCGGGGACCGGTGTCATCGGTGCCGGTGTCGTGGGCCTTCTGGGAGGCGCCGGGTACGGAGGTGCCGGAGGTGCTGGTGCTGGAGTGCGGGCCGGCCGGGGATGGGGCCAGGGATGCGGCCGGGGTGCATGCCGAGGCGCATCGGGTGCTGGGTGTGCTTCAGGAGTGGCTGGCGGAGGAGCGGTTCGCTGCTTCGCGGTTGCTGGTGCTGACCCGGGGTGCGGTGGCGCTGCCGGGTGAGGATGTGAGTGATCTGGCCGGTGCGGCGGTGTGGGGTCTGGTGCGGGCCGCGCAACTGGAGAACCCGGGCCGGCTGCTGCTGGCCGACCTCGACGCCGAGCCGGACGTCGCCGCGATCATGGCCTCCGGTGAGCCGCAGGTCGCGATCCGCGGGGGCGTGGTGCATGCCGTACGGCTCGCCCGGGCGTCGGCGCGGGCGGAAGAGGGCACACCCGCCACCGCCTTCGGCCCCGAGGGCACCGTCCTGGTCACCGGCGGCACCGGCGCGCTCGGTGCGGTCGTGGCCCGGCATCTGGTGGTGGAGCACGGGGTGCGGGAGCTGCTGCTGGTGAGCCGGCGGGGGTTGGATGCGCCCGGGGCATCGGGTCTGGTGCGGGAGCTGGCCGGGCTGGGTGCCGAGGTCACGGTCGCCGCGTGTGACGTGGCTGATCGGGAGGCGCTCGCGGGGTTGCTGGCGGGCCGGGAGTTGGGCGGGGTGGTGCACACCGCGGGCGTGCTGGATGACGGGATGGTCGGGTCGTTGACGCCGGAGCGGATGGATGTGGTGTTGCGGCCGAAGGTGGATGCGGCGTGGAACCTGCACGAGTTGACGGCGGGGATGGATCTGTCGGCGTTCGTGGTGTTCTCCTCGGTGGCGGGGGTGCTGGGTAACGCGGGTCAGGGTAATTACGCGGCGGCGAATGCTTATCTGGATGCGTTGGCGGTGCATCGGCGGGCGCGGGGGTTGGCGGGTCAGTCGCTGGCTTGGGGGTTGTGGGCGCAGGGTGGTGGTATGGCGGGTTCGCTGGGTGAGGTGGAGTTGCAGCGGATGGGTCGTATCGGGGTCGGTGCGCTGTCGGTTGAGCAGGGTTTGTCGTTGTTCGATGCCGCGGTCGGGTTGGATGCGGCGGCGGTGGTGCCGGTGCGGTTGGATCTGAAGGTTCTGGGTCAGGCGGGGGAGGAGTTGCCGCCGATCTATCGGAGTCTGGTGCCTGTGGTGCGCCGCCGTAGTTCTGCTGGTGAGGTCGATGCCGACACCCTGCTCCGGCGACTCACCGGACTCGACGCGGACGAGCGCGGAGCGGTACTGCTGGACCTGGTGGTCACTCACGTGGCCGCGATCCTCGGCCACAGCGGATCCGACGCGATCGAGCCCGAGCGGGCCTTCAGCGAGCTGGGCTTCGACTCGCTCACCGCGGTGGAGTTCCGCAACCGGCTCAACGCGGCCACCGGGCTGCGCCTGCCGCCGACCCTGGTGTTCGACTACCCGAACGCCGTGGCCCTGGCGGAGCACCTCGGAACGGAGCTGTCCCCCGAACCGGGCACCGGCGGTGAGCACGAGACCGGAGAGGAGCAGATCAGGCGGATCCTGCAGGCCATCCCGCTCAGCCGGCTGCGTGAGGCGGGGTTGATGGACGTGATCCTCGAACTCGGCGGCGCCGGCGCACCACCGTCGGAAGACGCGGACGAAGAGCAGGAATCGATCGACACGATGGACACCGAGAGCCTGATCAGCATGGCGCTCAACGGCTTCGACTCCGACGACGCGACACAGGAAGCGTGAATCGAGATGGCCAACCCTGACGAAACGCTGGTAAAGGCGCTCCGCTCGGCTCTGAAGGAGACCGAGCGGCTGCGCCAGCAGAACCGGAAACTCCTGGCCGCGCCACGCGAGCCGATCGCGATCGTGGGCATGGCCTGCCGCTATCCGGGCGGCGTGGCCTCACCCGACGATCTGTGGCGGGTCGTGGCCGACGGGGTGGACGCGGTCTCGGGGTTCCCCGGCGACCGTGGCTGGGACGTCGACGGCGTGTACGACCCCGAACCGGGTGTCGAGGGCAAGACGTACACGCGTGAGGGCGGATGGCTCTACGACGCGGCGGAGTTCGACCCGGTCTTCTTCGGGATCAGCCCGAACGAGGCGCTGTACATGGACCCGCAGCAGCGGCTGCTGCTGGAGCTGTCCTGGGAGGCGTTCGAGCGGGCGGGCATCGACCCGGCCTCGCTCAAGGGCGGGAAGACGGGCGTCTTCGCCGGGATGATGTACCACGACTACGCGCTGAACAGCGCCGCCGGTGCCATCGCGTCGGGCCGGATCTCCTACGTGCACGGCTTCGAGGGCCCGTCGATGACCGTGGACACGGCCTGCTCGTCCTCGCTGGTGGCGCTGCACCTGGCCTGCCAGGCGCTGCGCTCGGGGGAGTGCTCGCTGGCGCTGGCCGGTGGCGTGGCCGTGATGGGCACGCTTGAGGTGTTCGTCGAGTTCAGCCGTCAGCGGGGTCTCGCCGTCGACGGCCGGTGCAAGTCGTTCGCCGCCGCCGCGGACGGCACGGGCTGGGGAGAGGGCGCGGGTCTGCTGCTGGTGGAGCGCCTGTCGGACGCGCGGCGCAACGGCCACCCGGTGCTGGCGATCGTCCGCAGTACGGCGATCAACCAGGACGGCGCGTCCAACGGGTTGACCGCGCCGAACGGCCCGTCGCAGCAGCGGGTGATCCGCCAGGCGCTGACCAACGCCGGACTCACGTCGGCGGATGTGGACGCGGTGGAGGCGCACGGCACCGGGACGAAGCTGGGCGATCCGATCGAGGCGCAGGCGCTGCTGGCGACCTACGGCCAGGACCGGCCGGAGGACCGGCCGCTCTGGCTGGGGTCGATCAAGTCGAACATGGGTCACACCCAGGCGGCGGCCGGGGTGGCGGGCATCATCAAGATGGTCCAGGCCATGCGGAACGGCGTGCTGCCCAGGACGCTACATGTGGACGAGCCGACGCCGCAGGTGGACTGGTCGGCGGGGAACGTGAAACTGCTGACCGAGGCGGTCTCGTGGCCGGAGAGTGATCGTCCGCGTCGTGCGGCGGTGTCGTCGTTCGGGCTGAGCGGTACCAACGCGCATGTGATCATCGAGGCGGCCGAGCCGGAGCCGGAGCCGGAATCGGGCTCGGGGCCGGGGTCGGGGTCGGGGTCTGATGGCACGGGGCTGCCGGGGTTGTCGGTGGTGCCGGTGGTGGTGTCGGCTCGTAGTCCTGAGGCGTTGGCGGCGCAGGCGCGGCGGTTGGTTGATTTTGTGCGGGAGCGGCCGGGTCTTGGTCTGGGTGATCTGGGGTTTTCGCTGGCGACGACGCGGGCGGCGTTGGAGCAGCGGGCGGTGGTGGTGGCCGGTGATCGGCAGGAGTTGCTGGATGGTCTGGCGGCGGTGGCCGGTGATGGTCCGGGTGTGGTGCGGGGGTTGGCGCGGGCCAAGGGTTCGACGGCGTTCCTGTTCACCGGTCAGGGTGCGCAGCGGTTGGGGATGGGCCGGGAGCTGTATGCGGCTTTCCCGGTGTTCGCGCAGGCGTTGGACGCGGTGCTGGCCGAGTTGGACGGGCACCTGGATGTTCCGCTGCGTGAGGTGATGTGGGGCGCCGACGCGGAGTTGCTGAATCAGACGGTGTTCACTCAGACGGCGACGTTCGCGGTTGAGGTGGCGCTGTTCCGGTTGGTGGAGTCGTGGGGGGTGCGGCCGGATTATCTGGCGGGGCATTCGATCGGGGAGCTGGCGGCGGCGCATGTGGCGGGGGTGTTGTCGCTGTCGGATGCGTGCGCGCTGGTGGCGGCTCGGGGCCGGTTGATGCAGGCGCTCCCGGCCGGGGGTGCGATGGTCGCGATCCAGGCGACCGAGGAGGAAGTGCTCGCCCTGATCGATGGCGAGGCGGGTCCGGGGGTGGAGGCTGTCGGGCGGGTGAGCACCGTGGCGGCCAACGGTCCGCAGTCGACGGTCGTCTCGGGGACGGAGGTCGCCGTCCGGGTGAGTGCTGCGACTGCTGACGGTCCGCAGTCGGTGGTCGTTTCGGGGGTTGGGTTCGCCGGCCAGGTGAGTGTCGCGGCGGTGAACGGTCCGCGGTCGGTGGTGGTGTCGGGGGTGGAGGACGCGGTGGTGGAGATCGCCGCCCGGTTCACCGCCGAGGGCCGTAAGACCACCCGGCTCAAGGTCTCCCACGCGTTCCACTCGGTTCTGATGGAGCCGATGCTGGCCGAGTTCCGGGCGGTGGCCGAAGGGTTGACCTACCACCCGCCGACGGTCCCGATCGCCCTGGCGGAGGCGCAGGATCCGGAGTACTGGGTGCGGCACGTCCGTGACGCGGTCCGGTTCACCGATCGGGTGGCGTGGCTGGCGGAGCGGGGGGTGGCCCGGTTCGTGGAGGTGGGTCCGGACGGGGTGTTGACCGCGCTGACTCAGCAGATCGTGGATCCGGATGCGGTGACGGTGGTCTCCGGGTTGCGTAAGGGTCGTGGAGAGGCCGCGACGCTGCTGGGTGCGCTGGCCCGGTTGTACGTCGGTGGTGTGCGGGTGGACTGGGGGGCGTTCTACGCCGGGTTCGGGGTCGGCCGGGTGGATCTGCCCACCTACGCCTTCCAACGCCGGCCGTACTGGCTGACCATGCCGGTCGCGGGGAACGTCGCCGACCTCGGACAGGAGTCTGCGGAGCACCCGCTGCTCGGCGCGGTCATCCCGCTGCCGGACACCGACGGCGCGGTGCTGACGGGCCGGCTCTCACTGGACGACCAGCCCTGGCTGGCCGACCACACGGTAGGGGAGACCGTCATCTTCCCCGGTGCCGGGTTCGTCGAGTTGGCGATTCGGGCGGGGGATCAGGTCGGTTGTGATGTGTTGGAGGAGTTGACGTTGCGGGCGCCGTTGGTGGTGCCGGTGCGTGGTGGGGTTCAGGTTCAGGTGTTGGTGGGGGGTGTCGAGGAGTCGGGTGCGCGGAGGTTGACGGTTCATTCGCGTGGTGGGGAGTCGGTTCCGTGGACGTTGCATGCTGAGGGTGTGCTGGCCTCGGGTGGTGCGGCGGTGCCGTTCGAGCCGGTCCCGTGGCCGCCCGCCGGCGCGATCCCGCTGGACGTGACGGACGCCTACGATGTCCTGCGCGATCAGGGGTACGGCTACGGCCCGGCGTTCCAGGGGCTGAAGGCGGCCTGGAGATCGGGCGACTCGGATGAGATCTTCGCCGAGGTCGCCCTGCCCGAGCACGCCCAGGAGGCGGCCGGGCGGTTCGGGGTGCATCCGGCGCTGCTGGACGCGGCGATGCACGCGGTGCTGGTCGACGGCGAGGGCGGTGACCAGGCGGTCCTGCCCTTCGCGTGGTCGGGGGTGACCCTGCACGCGGCGGGCGCGTCGGTGGTCCGGGTGCGGATCTCCCGCTCGGGACCGGAGTCCATCGGGCTGGCGGTGGCCGACACGGCGGGCCGTCCGGTGCTCTCGGTCGGGTCGGTCGTGTCACGGCCGGTCTCGGTGGAGCAGCTGGCGGCGGTGGGGTCGTCGTCGGCCGAGTCGTTGTTCGAGGTGGCGTGGTCGCCGGTGCCGGTGTCATCGGTGCCGGTGTCGTGGGCCTTCTGGGAAGCGCCGGGTACGGAGGCGCCGGAGGTGCTGGTGCTGGAGTGCGGGTCGGCCGGGGATGTGGCCGGGGTGCATGCCGAGGCGCATCGGGTGCTGGGTGTGGTTCAGGAGTGGTTGGCGGAGGAGCGGTTCGCCGCTTCGCGGTTGTTGGTGCTGACCCGGGGTGCGGTGGCGCTGCCGGGTGAGGGTGTGAGTGATCTGGCCGGTGCGGCGGTGTGGGGTCTGGTGCGGGCCGCGCAGGTCGAGAACCCCGATCGGTTCGTGCTGGCCGACCTTGACGATGCCGCCGGCCTTGATTCCGAGCCGGACGTCGCCGCGATCGTGTCCTGTGGTGAGCCGCAGGTCGTGGTGCGCGAGGGCATCACGCATGGTGCGCGGTTGGTGCGGGCGGTGCCGGCGGGTGATGGGCCGGTGTCGCGGTTCGCGGGCCGGGTGCTGGTGACCGGCGGGACGGGTGGTCTGGGTGCTCTGGTGGCCCGGCATCTGGTGGTGGAGCACGGGGTGCGGGAGCTGCTGCTGGTGAGCCGGCGGGGGTTGGATGCGCCCGGGGCATCGGGTCTGGTGCGGGAGCTGGCCGGGCTGGGTGCCGAGGTCACGGTCGCCGCGTGTGACGTGGCTGATCGGGAGGCGCTCGCGGGGTTGCTGGCGGGCCGGGAGTTGGGCGGGGTGGTGCACACCGCGGGCGTGCTGGATGACGGGATGGTCGGGTCGTTGACGCCGGAGCGGATGGATGTGGTGTTGCGGCCGAAGGTGGATGCGGCGTGGAACCTGCACGAGTTGACGGCGGGGATGGATCTGTCGGCGTTCGTGGTGTTCTCCTCGGTGGCGGGGGTGCTGGGTAACGCGGGTCAGGGTAATTACGCGGCGGCGAATGCTTATCTGGATGCGTTGGCGGTGCATCGGCGGGCGCGGGGGTTGGCGGGTCAGTCGCTGGCTTGGGGGTTGTGGGCGCAGGGTGGTGGTATGGCGGGTTCGCTGGGTGAGGTGGAGTTGCAGCGGATGGGTCGTATCGGGGTCGGTGCGCTGTCGGTTGAGCAGGGTTTGTCGTTGTTCGATGCCGCGGTCGGGTTGGATGCGGCGGCGGTGGTGCCGGTGCGGTTGGATCTGAAGGTTCTGGGTCAGGCGGGGGAGGAGTTGCCGCCGATCTATCGGAGTCTGGTGCCTGTGGTGCGCCGCCGTAGTTCTGCTGGTGAGGTCGATGCCGACACCCTGCTCCGGCGACTCACCGGACTCGACGAGCAGGACCAGGAGAAGGTGCTGCTGGACCTCGTCCTGAGGCAGGCCGCCTCGCTGCTCGGCTACGACGGCCCGGAGGACGTCGACCCCGAGCGCGACTTCCTGGAGTCGGGGTTCGACTCCCTCGCCGCGATGGAGCTGCGTAACGGCCTCAACCGGGCGACCGGGCTGCGGCTGCCCCCGATGGTGGTCTTCTCCAACAAGACCCCCGCCGAGCTGACCCGCTCCATCCGGGCCGAACTCGCCGCGCGGGTGAGCGCGGCCGGGCCGGAGCGGACCGTCTCCGCGACGCGATCCGGGGACACACTGAGCGACCTGTTCAGGGGGGCCGTCCTCGCGGACCGGCTGGAGCGCGGCTTCGACCTGCTCACCGCGGCGGCGAAGATCCGGCCGAGCTTCTCGTCACCCGCCGACCTGGAACGCGTCCCCGTCCCGCTGACGCTCGCGGACGGCCCGGCGCGCCCCCGGCTGATCTGTCTCAGCACGCCGATGGCGACCGGCGGCGTGTACCAGCACGCCCGCCTGGCCGCCTACTTCCGGGGCGTACGACCGGTCTCGGCGGTGCCGCTGTCCGGGTTCGACCCGGCCGACAGCCTGCCCACCACCATCGAGGCGGCGGTGGCGGTCGTCGCCGAGAGCACGATCCTGGCCGCGGAGGGCGAGCCCTTCGTCCTGGTCGGCTACTCGGCGGGAGGCGTCTTCGCCATGGCGACCGCCCGGTATCTCGAGGCGGCGGGCGTCCGACCGGCCGGGGTGGTCCTGCTGGACACCTACCGGAGCGAAGGCGGGGGCAAGGCCGGCCTGGCCAAGGAGCTGGTGCTGGGCATGTTCGAAATGGAGCCCACGTTCGGCGGCTTCGACAGCGCCCGGCTCACCACGATGGGCCGCTACGGCGAACTGCTCATCGACATGGTTCCGGAGAGTGTCGAGGCGCCGGTCCTCTTCATCCAGTGCCAGGAGGCATTCGGGGGCGGGCCCGGCGACTGGCGCGCCGCCCCCTGGGATCCGTCCCACGCGGTGCGCACAGTCCAGGCCAACCACTTCAGCATGCTGGAGGGCAAGGCGGAGGCCACCGCCGGGGTCATCGACGAATGGCTGCGGACCGTGGCCTGAGAACCCAGATAGAGGTGGTTACTTTGTCCCAGTCACCGAGGCCGAGCGCCAAGGGGACCGTCCCGTACGGCGAACACGAGACGTGGTACCGCGTCACGGGCGACCTGAACTGCGGGCGCCCGCCGCTCGTCGTCGTGCACGGAGGTCCCGGCAGCACGCACGACTACCTGCTGAACATCGCGAAGCTCGCGGAGCACGGCCATCCGGTCGTGCACTACGACCAGATCGGCAACGGCGGATCCAGCCACCTGCCCGACCGGGGTGCGGACTTCTGGACGGTCGAGCTGTTCCTCGACGAGCTCGCCAACCTCCTGCGGCACCTGCGGATCGACGACGGCTACGTGCTGCTCGGCCAGTCCTGGGGAGGGCTGCTGGCGGCCAAGCACGCCTCCGCGCGGCCGGCCGGTCTGCGCGGCCTGATCATCGCCAACTCCCCGGCCTCCTACCCGCTGTGGCTGCAGGAGATGAAGGTGCTCAGGGACCGTCTTCCCGAGGGGGTCAACGAGACGCTCCTGCGCCACGAGGCGGCCGGTACGACCGGCAGCGAGGAGTATTTCGAGGCCATGCGCGTCTTCTACGAGAAGCACGTGTGCCGGCTCAAGCCGTGGCCGCGCGACTATCTCGCGTCGTTCTACGAGGTGTACAACGACCCGACCGTCTACTACACGATGAACGGCCCGAGCGAGTTCCACGTGATCGGCACGTTGCGTGACTGGTCGGTGGTGGACTGCGTCGCCGACATCGAGGTGCCCACCCTGCTGATCAGTGGTGCGCACGACGAGGCGACCCCGGTGACGGTGCAGCCCTTCCAGGACCTCATCCCCGACGTGCGCTGGGAGATGTTCGCCGAATCCAGCCACATGCCGAATCTCGAGGAGCCCGAGCGTTTTATCGCGGTCGTCCGCGAATACCTGGACGGGCTCCCCTAACAACCGGGTTAGGGGTCTCCTTTTCCCTGGGTAGCCGTTACAAAGAAATCGTTGATATGCGATTAAATGCGCGGAATTCAGACATCGGAGGGCCTCATGGGCCGGGTGCAAGACAAAGTGATTCTGATCACCGGTGCGGCGCGCGGGCAGGGACGCAGCCACGCCGTACGGCTGGCCGAAGAGGGCGCCGACATCATCGCGGTCGACCTCGGCCAGAACCTCGACACCGCCACCTACCCGCTGGCCGGCAGCGAGGACGCCGAGGAGACGGCCCGCCTGGTGGGCAAGACCGGTCGCAGGATCGTGTTCAAGTACGCCGACGTGCGCGACCGGGTGGCCCTGAAGGCCGCCGTCGACGAGGGCGTGGCCGAGCTGGGCCGGCTGGACGTGGTGGTCGCCAACGCCGGGATCTTCCCGGCCGGAGACCGCCCGCTCAGCGCCTTCACCGACACCGTCGACGTCAACCTGAGCGGCACGCTCAACACGGTGCACGCGGCCCTGCCCCACCTGGAGGACGGCACCTCGATCGTCATCATCGGATCGATCGCCCCCTTCATCACCAAGTACGGCGAGCCCGGCCCGATGGGCCCGGGCGGCTCCGGGTACGCCTACGCCAAGCAGGCCATGGTGGACTACGTCAACTGGATGGCGCCGTTCCTGGCCCCGACGAAGCGGCGGATCAACGCCGTGCACCCCGGGTACGTCAACACCGCGATGATCCAGAACGACGACATCTACCGGATCTGGCGGCCCGACCTGGAGAGCCCGACGAGGGAGGACGCCGAGCTGAGCTTCCCCATGGTCCAGGCGATGCCGATCCCGTACGTCGAGCCGAGCGACGTGACGCACGCGGTCACCTACTTCGCCTCCGACGAGTCCCGCTACGTCACCGGGCAGCACCTCAAGGTCGACGGCGGCGCCGTCGTCAAGCAAGGCATGTGAGCGTCCGCTCGGCCCGCCGTCCCTGACGTGGACGGCCGGCACTCACGACGGACATGGCCTGGTTCCTCGCCGGACTCACCGGAGCCGGCGACGTCGACCAGGCCATCCGTCGTATCCCCGGTGCTGCCCCCGCGTCCCGGCAGCCCTCGGACTCACAGGTCAGCGGACCGGACAGACCTCTCCCTCGCGCCGGACCCCGCCGGTCGATCGAACCGGCGGGCCCAACGGCCGACAGTGCGCATCCTCGCGGTGCCGGAAAACAATGGCGCCCCCCTTTGTCGGCGTGCCCGCCGTACGGAATGAACAAATTATTTGTCGCGGTATGGCGGGGCGGGTGGAAAGAGCGGCCCTAGGGGAACGCTAGGGGTTTTTGCCATTATTTTTCCCCATATATCGTGCGATCTAATGTCGTGGCCGACTCTGGACGGTGTCTGCCCGAAAGGACAGAAATGACACATGTGAGCGAGAGTGGACGTTTCGTTTCTGGCGATTCCGGTGACGACGGCGCCGCCCAGCGGCTGCTGAGTCGGCTGGCGGGGCTGCCGGCTCCCGAGCAGGCGCACGTGCTCCTCGATCTGGTCTCCGAGCAGGCTCTCGCCGCTCTGCGCCAGGCCGGGGGAGACGCGGCGGCGCTCGACGCGGGCAGCGCCTTCCGCGAGCTGGGCCTGGACTCCCTTGCCCTGGTGGACCTGCACAAGCGGTTGAACGCGGCCACCGGGCTGGCCCTGACGCCGACGGTCGCCTTCGACCATCCCACCCCGGAGCTGCTGGCCGCCTATCTGCGGACCGAGGTCCTCGGCCTGCCCGAGGAGACCGCGGCGCCGGTGCCCGCCCCCGTCACGGACGACGAGCCGCTCGCCATCGTGGGCGTCGCCTGCCGTTTCCCCGGCGGGGTCTTCTCACCGGAGGACCTCTGGGACCTGGTCGCCGAGGGCAGGACGACGCTCGGGGACTTTCCCGACGACCGCGGCTGGGACCTCGCCGGCCTGTTCGACCCCGACCCGGACGCCCCCGGTACGACCTACGTCGACAAGGGCGGATTCCTCGACACCGCCACCACGTTCGACGCCGACTTCTTCGGCATCGGCCCGCGCGAGGCGCTGGCGATGGACCCGCAGCAGCGCCTGATGCTGGAGACGGCATGGGAGGCGCTGGAGCGGGCCGGCATCGACCCGACCTCGCTGCGCGGCAGCAAGACCGCCGTGTTCGTCGGCGCCGAGGTGCACGAGTACGGCGTGCGGGTGCACGAGGCCCCCGACGGACTCGACGGCTACCTGATGACCGGCAGCCCGCCCAGCGTCATCTCGGGCCGCGTCGCCTACGTGCTGGGCCTGGAGGGCCCCGCGGCGACCGTGGACACCGCGTGCTCGGGCTCGCTCGTCTCCCTGCACCTGGCGGGCCAGGCGCTGCGCACGGGCGAGTGCTCGCTCGCCATCGCCGGCGGCGTCGCCGTCATGGGGACGCCGGGCACCTTCACCGCGTTCAGCCGGCAGCGCGGGCTCGCCCCCGACGGCCGCATCAAGGCGTTCGCCGCCTCGGCCGACGGCACCGGCTTCTCCGAGGGCATCGGCCTGTTCGTGCTCGAACGCCTCTCCGACGCCCGCCGCAACGGTCACTCGGTGCTGGCCCTGGTGCGCGCGTCCGCGGTCAACCAGGACGGCGCGAGCAACGGCCTGACCGCGCCGAGCGGCCCCTCCCAGCGGCGCCTCATCCAGCAGGCCCTGGCCGGCGCGGGCCTCACCCCCGGCGAGGTGGACGCGGTCGAGGCGCACGGCACCGGCACCATGCTCGGCGACCCGATCGAGGCGCAGGCTCTGATCGCCACCTACGGCCAGGGACGCGCGCCGGAGGCGCCGCTCTGGCTCGGCTCGGTGAAGTCCAACCTCGGGCACGCGCAGGCCGCCGCGGGCGCCGCCGGCCTGATCAAAATGATCATGGCGATGCGGCACGGCGTCCTTCCCCGGACCCTGCACGTGGACGAGCCGACGCCGAACGTCGACTGGTCGGCGGGCAACGTGCGGCTGCTCACCGAGCCGGTCCCCTGGGAGGGCAACGGCCACCCCAGGCGGGCGGGCGTGTCCGCGTTCGGCATCAGCGGCACCAACGCCCACGTCATCATCGAGGAGGCGGACCCCGCCGAGGAGGAGCCCGCGGGCCCCCGGGACGGGGTGGCGGGCTGCGTCCCGCTGACGATCTCGGCCAGGACCGGACCCGCCCTCCGGGCCCAGGCCGAGCGGCTGCTGTCCTTCGTCGCGGCCCGTCCGGAGACCGACCTGGCGGACCTGGGCCACACGCTCGGCACCGCCCGCGCCGCCATGCGGCACCGGGCCGTCATCGTCGCCGCCGACCACGGAGAACTGGTGCGCGGCCTGTCCGCGGTCGCCGGGGGCGAGACCGTGCCGGGTGTGTCCCAGGGCGTGGCGGGGGGCAGGCTCGCGTTCCTGTTCACCGGCCAGGGGAGCCAGCGCCTCGCGATGGGCCGCGAGCTGCACGCCGCGTTCCCGGTCTTCGCCCGCGCCTTCGACGATGCGGCCGGGCACCTCGGCATCCAGCTCGACCAGCCGCTCCAGGACGTGCTCTGGGGCGACGACGGAAGCCTCCTCGACCAGACGGTGTACGCGCAGGCGGCCCTGTTCGCCGTCGAGGTGGCGCTGTTCCGCCTCGTCGAGTCGTGGGGACTGCGGCCGGACTTCGTCGCCGGCCACTCGATCGGCGAACTGGCCGCCGCGCACGTGGCCGGGGTGCTCTCGTTGGAGGACGCGGCGACGCTGGTGGCCGCACGCGGCCGGCTGATGCAGGAGCTTCCCCCCGGCGGGGCGATGGTCGCGGTGCAGGCGACGGAGGACGAGGTCCGGCCGCTGCTCGCCGGGCGGGTGGGCATCGCGGCGATCAACTCCGCCGACTCGGTGGTCGTCTCGGGCGACGAGGACCTCGTGCTCCGGATCGCGGCCGGCTTCGCGGAGCGGGGACGCAGGGTCAAGCGGCTCCGGGTCAGTCACGCGTTCCACTCGCCGCTGATGGACCCGATGATCGAGGAGTTCCGCCGGATCGCGCAGATCCTGAAGTACTCCCCGCCGCGCATCCCCGTCGTGTCGAACGTCACCGGCCGGCTGGCCACCGCCGAGGAGCTGTGCTCGCCGGAGTACTGGGTCGAGCACGTGTCCGCGCCCGTGCGGTTCCACGACGGCGTCCGGTGGCTGGCCGGCAACGGCGTCGAGACGTTCGTCGAACTCGGCCCGGACGGCGTCCTCTCGGCGATGGGCCAGGACTGCCTGGCCGAGCACGCGGCGGACATCGCGTTCGTCCCGGCGCTGCGCAGGGACCGCGACGAGCGGCGCGAGCTGGTCTCCGCGGTCGCCCTCGCCCACGCGCGCGGCGCCAGGCTCACCTGGCAGGCGGTCTTCGCCGGAAGCGGAGCCCGCAGGATCGACCTTCCCACCTACGCCTTCCAGCGCCGCCCGTTCTGGCTGAGCCCCTCGGCGGCCGGCGGCGGTGCCCCGGCACTCGGCCAGATCGCCGCCAGGCACCCGCTGCTCGGTGCCGTGGTGGACCTCGCCGACTCCGGCGGGACGGTGCTGACCGGCCGGATCTCGGTGCGCTCGCAGCCGTGGCTGGGCGACCACGTGATCTCCGACACGGTCCTGCTGCCCGGCACCGCCTACGTGGAGCTCGCCCTGCGGGCCGGCGACCAGATCGGCTGCGACCTGCTGGACGAGCTGACCCTGGAGACCCCCCTCGTGCTGCCCGCGAGTGGAGGCGTCGCGCTGCAGGTCGTCGTCGAGGCGGCCGACGAGGAGGAGCGCAGCCTGGTCGAGTTCTACTCGCGCGCCGACGACGCCCCCGAGGACGCCCCCTGGGTCCGGCACGCCAGTGGTGTGCTGGCGCGGCGCGGTGAGCCGGTGACGGTCGCGGCCGGACAGGTCTGGCCGCCGCAGGGCGCGCAGCCGGTGGACGTCACCGGTCTCTACGACGACATGGCCCGCCAGGGCTACGGATACGGCCCGGCCTTCCACGGGGTGCGTGCCGTGTGGAAGCGCGGCAACGAGGTCTTCGCCGAGGTGGCGCTGCCCGAGCAGAACAAGGCGGAGGCCGCCTCCTTCGGCCTGCACCCCGCCCTCCTCGACGCCGTCCTGCACGCCATGGACTTCGCCGAGGAGGAGCCGCCGGCGGACGGCGTCCGCCTGCCGTTCACCTGGAACGGTGTGACGCTGCACTCGACGGGCGCCGCCGCCGTACGCGCGCACATCGTCGCGACCGGCCCCGGTGAGATCTCGCTCACCATCTCCGACATGAGAGGCGAGCCGGTCGCGTCGGTCGAATCCTTCGTCGTGCGCTCGGTGTCGGCGGAGGAGCTGCGCGCCGCCCGCAGCGGAAACGAGCCGCTGTACCAGGTGCGGTGGACCCGGCTCGCCACTGAGGCCACCGCGCAGGACGGCCCGGCCGCCCTGGCCGACCTCGGGGACCTCACCGGTGAGATCTCCGGCGCCGTGCTGTACCGGTGCCCCGACGGACCCGAGGGCGACGTCCCCGCGGCCGTCCGCGCGGTCGCGGAGGAGGTGTTGGCGACGGTCCAGGGCTGGCTGGCCGACGAGCGGACCGCCGACTCCCGGCTGGTGGTCGTGACCCGCGGCGCGGTCGCCGCCGAGCCGGGCGAGGAGGTCGACATACGGCAGGCGCCGGTGTGGGGCCTGATCCGCGCGGCCCAGGTGGAGAACCCCGGCCGTCTCGTCATCGTCGACGTCGAGGGCGCTCCCGGCGAGCCCCTCGACGACACCGCCCTCACCGCCGCGGTCGCCTCCGGCGAACCCGAACTGGCGGTCCGCGGCGGGGAACCGCGCGTGCCGCGGCTGGTGACGGTCCCGGTCCCGGCGTCGGAGAAGCCGTCCCCGTGGGGCCCGGACGGGACCGTCCTGATCACCGGCGGCACCGGTGCCCTCGGCGCGCTCGTCGCGAGGCATCTGGTCACCGGGCACGGCGTGCGGCATCTGCTGCTGACCAGCCGGCGCGGCGGCGACGCCCCGGGAACGGCCGAGCTGTCGGCCGAACTCACCGCGCTCGGCGCGTCCGTCACGGTGGCCGCGTGTGACGTGGCCGACCGGGACGCCCTCGCCGAGGTGCTGGCCGGGATCCCTGCCGAGCACCCGCTGGCCGGGGTGGTGCACACGGCGGGCGTGCTGGACGACGGCGTGATCGGGTCGATGACCCCCGGGCGGCTGGACACCGTGTTCCGCCCGAAGGTGGACGCGACCTGGAACCTGCACGAGCTCACCGCCGGCCTCGGTCTCTCGGCGTTCGTCACGTACTCCTCGACGGCGACGATCCTCGACGGCGCGGGACAGAGCAACTACGCGGCCGCGAACGCCTTCCTCGACGCCCTGGCCGCCGGCCGGGCCGCCGCCGGACTGCCCGCCACCTCGCTGGCCTGGGGCGTCTGGACCGGTGACGGCGGCATGGGAGACCAGCTCGACGAGGCCGCCATCCGGCGCGTCGAGCGGCTGGGTCTCGACCTGTTGTCGTCCGACGAGCACCTCGCCCTCTTCGACAGGGCACTGGCCGGTGACGAGCCCGCCGTCGTGCCCGTGCGGGTGAACCTCCAGGCACTGCGCGGCCGTACCGGGGAGATCCCGGGGATGCTGCGCGGCCTGGTACGGCCGCCCGCCCGCCGGTCCGCCACCGGCGGGCCGGTCTCCGTGGAGCTGTCGCTGGCGCAGCAGTTCGCCGGCCTGCCGGACACCGAACGCGACGAGGCGTTCCTGGAACTCGTCCGCACGCAGGCCGCGGCCGTACTCGGGCACGACGGACCGGACGCCGTGGACGCGACCAGGGTGTTCAACGAGATCGGCTTCGACTCCCTGGCCGCCGTGGAGCTGCGCAACCGGCTCAACTCCGCCACCGGCCTCCGGCTGAGCGCGACCCTCACCTTCGACTACCCGACCCCGGACGCGCTGGCCAGGCACCTGGCCGCCAAGGTGCTCAGCGTCCGCGAGGACACGTCCCGGCCCGCGAGGCCCGCCGTGGCCACCGACGACGAACCGATCGTGATCGTCGGCATGGCGTGCCGCTACCCCGGCGGAGTGACCTCCCCCGAGGACCTGTGGCGGATGGTCGCCGAGGGCGCCGACGTGGTCTCGCCGTTCCCCGAGGACCGCGGCTGGGGCAGGGACCTGTACGACCCCGAGCCGGGCAAGCCGGGCAGGAGCTACACCCGCGAGGGCGGCTTCCTCTACGACGCGGGCGAGTTCGACGCCGACTTCTTCGGGATCAGCCCGCGTGAGGCCCAGGCCATGGACCCGCAGCAGCGGCTGCTGCTGGAGATCTCCTGGGAGACCTTCGAACGGGCGGGCATCGACCCCGCGTCCATGAAGGGCAGCGACACCGGCGTCTTCGCCGGCGTGATGTACCACGACTGGGGACTGCGGCTGGGGCCGCTGCCGGAGGACGTCGCCGGCTACCACGGCAACGGCAGCCTGGCCAGTGTCGTGTCCGGCCGCGTCGCCTACGCCCTCGGTCTCGAAGGACCGGCCGTGACGGTGGACACGGCCTGCTCCTCCTCGCTCGTCGCCATGCACTGGGCGATGCAGGCCCTGCGCCGGGGCGAGTGCGGGCTGGCGCTGGCCGGCGGCGTGACCGTCATGTCGACCCCCGACACCTTCGTGGACATGGCCAGGCAGGGTGGCCTGGCGGCGGATGGGCGGTGCAAGTCGTTCGGCTCGGGCGCGGACGGCACGGGCTGGGGCGAGGGCGTCGGCATGCTGCTGCTTGAGCGACTGTCGGACGCGGAGCGCAACGGCCACCGGATCCTCGCCGTCGTCCGTGGGTCCGCGGTCAACTCCGACGGCGCGTCCAACGGGCTGACCGCGCCGAACGGCCCGTCGCAGCAGCGGGTGATCCGCCAGGCCCTCGCCAGCGGCGGTCTGACCGGCGCCGACGTGGACGCCGTCGAAGGACACGGTACGGGCACCACGCTGGGCGACCCGATCGAGGCGCAGGCGCTGCTGGCGACCTACGGGCAGGACCGGCCGGAGGACCGGCCGCTCTGGCTGGGGTCGATCAAGTCGAACATGGGACACGCGCAGGCGGCGGCGGGCGTGGCCGGTGTGATCAAGATGGTCCAGGCGATGCGGCACGGCGTGCTGCCCCGCACCCTGCACGTCGAGGAGCCCTCGCCGCAGGTGGACTGGTCCTTCGGAGCGGTCGAACTGCTGCGGGAACCGGTCGAGTGGCGGGAGACCGGCCGTCCCCGCCGGGCGGGCGTCTCGTCGTTCGGTATCAGTGGTACCAACGCGCATGTGATCGTTGAGGAGGCGCCGGCGGTCGAGGCTTCCGGGTTGCCTGTCACGAACGGGTCGCTCATGCCGTGGGTGGTGTCGGGTAAGTCGCCGCAGGCGTTGCGGGCGCAGGCGGGGAAGCTTCGTTCCCATGTGGAGTCGTTGCCGGAGGAGCGGCTGGCGGCGGTGGGTTCTGCGCTCGTCACGACGCGGGCAGCGTTGGAGTATCGGGCGGTGCTGGTGGGCGAGGATCGTGCGGCGATGCTGGACGGTCTGGCGGTGTTGGCCGAGGGGTCTACCGGGGTGTCGGCGGGCGAGGGTGTGGTCCAGGACTCGGTCCGGTCGGGCAGGCTCGCGTTCCTGTTCACCGGTCAGGGTGCCCAACGGCTCGGCATGGGCCGAGAGTTGTACGAGGCCTTCCCGGTGTTCGCCGACGTGCTGGACGCGGTGCTCGCCGAGCTCGACGGGCACCTGGATCTCCCGCTGCGTGAGGTGATGTGGGGGCAGGACGCTGAGCTGCTGAATCAGACGGTCTATACCCAGACGGCGACGTTCGCGGTCGAGGTGGCGCTGTTCCGGCTCGTCGAATCGTGGGGCGTGCGGCCGGATTATCTGGCGGGGCACTCGATCGGGGAGCTGGCCGCGGCGCATGTGGCCGGGGTGCTGTCCTTAAAGGATGCGGCTCGGTTGGTGGCGGCTCGGGGCCGGTTGATGCAGGCGCTCCCGGCCGGGGGTGCGATGGTCGCGATCCAGGCGACCGAGGAGGAAGTGCTTCCGCTGGTGACCGAGAAGGTGAGCATCGCGGCGGTCAACGGCCCGCGGTCCGTCGTGATCTCGGGGGTGGAGGACGCGGTGGTGGAGATCGCCGCCCGGTTCACCGCCGAGGGCCGTAAGACGACCCGGCTCAAGGTCTCCCACGCCTTCCACTCGGTTCTGATGGAGCCGATGCTGGCGGAGTTCCGGGCGGTCGCCGAAGGGTTGACCTACCACCCGCCGACGGTCCCGATCGCCCTGGCGGAGGCGCAGGATCCGGAGTACTGGGTGCGGCACGTCCGTGACGCGGTCCGGTTCACCGATCGGGTGGCGTGGCTGGCGGAGCGCGGGGCCGTGACGTTCGTCGAGCTGGGTCCGGACGCGGTGCTGTCGGCGATGGCCGCCGGTGGCGTCGCCGATGAGGACGGTATGGCGTTCGTCTCCGTGCTGCGTCGGGGCCGTGACGAGCGGCGTGAGTTGCTTTCGGCGCTGGGCCGGGCCTATGCCCGTGGCATCGCGCTCGACTGGAAGGCCTTCTTCTCCGGAGCCGCCGTCACCGGGATCGACCTGCCCACCTACGCCTTCCAGCGGAAGAGGTACTGGCTGGACGTCGCGGGCAGGCAGACCGGCGACGTCGGCTCGGCCGGCCTGGAGCCGGTCGAGCACCCGCTGCTCAGCGCCGCACTCGTGGCCCCGGACTCGGGCGGAGTGGTGCTGACCGGGCGCCTGTCGCTGGACGCCCAGGCGTGGATCGCCGACCACGGCGTGCTCGGCCGGATCCTGCTGCCCGGCACCGGATTCGTCGAGCTGGCGGCGCGGGCGGGCGACCAGGTGGGCTGCGGGCGCATCGACGAGCTGACCCTGGAGGCGCCGCTGGTGCTGCCCGAGCGCGGCGGCCTCGCCCTGCAGGTCGTCGTCGGCGAGCCGGACACGACGGGCCTGCGACCGATCAACATCTACTCCAGGGATGACGAAGGGGACCGCCCGTGGACCCGGCACGCTACCGGTGCCCTCGCCCGCGACGCGGAGGTTCCCACCTTCGACCTGGCACAGTGGCCGCCGCGTGGCGCGACCGCGATCGAGGTCGAGGGCGCCTATGAGCACCTGGCCGCCCGGGGTTACGGCTACGGGCCGCTGTTCCAGGGGCTGAAGGCGGCCTGGAAGTCGGGCGACGACGTGTTCGCCGAGGTCGCCCTCCCCGAAGAGGCACACGACGAGGCCCGGCGGTTCGGGCTGCACCCGGCGCTGCTGGACACGGCGATGCACGCCGACCTGCTCGCCGAGGCGGGCCGGACCCTGTTGCCCTTCACCTGGGCCGGGGTGACCCTGCACGCGGCGGGGGCGACCGAGCTGCGGGTACGCATCCGCCGGATCCGCGGCGAGGAGGTCTCCGCCATCGACGTGGCCGACGCGACCGGCCGGCCGGTGCTGTCGGTCGGCTCGCTGGTCTCGCTGCCCGTCTCGGCCGAACAGCTCAACGCCGCGCAGGGCGATCAGCGCCGGTCACCGTTCAAGGTGGACTGGACCGAGATAGCCGCACCCACGGCTCAGGTGGATGGCTGGGTCGTGGTGGGGGCGGGTGAGGAGTTGTCCTCGCTGGGTGGTGTGGTGCCCGGGGTGGTGGTTGTGGAGTGTGCTGCGCCGTCGGGTGAGGTTCTGTCCGATGTGCGCACGGTGGGTGGTCACGCGCTGAGTGTGGTTCAGGAGTGGTTGGCTGAGGAGCGGTTTGCTGCTTCGCGGTTGGTGGTGGTGACCCGGGGTGCGGTCGCGGTGGGGCCGGATGAGGACGTCGATGTGCGGCAGGCGCCGGTGTGGGGTCTGGTCCGTGCGGCTCAGGCGGAGAATCCGGGCCGGTTCGTGCTGGTGGACGTCGACGGGACGGAGGATCTCTCCCGGTTGGTGGGCGTGCTGGGTGATGAGCCCGAGGTGGCGGTGCGCCGGGGTGAGGTGCGGGTGCCGCGTCTGACCAGGGTGGCGGTGACGGCGGCGGTCCCGGACTGGGGGACGGGTGCGGTGCTGGTCACGGGTGGTACGGGTGGTCTGGGTGCTTTGGTGGCTCGTCATCTGGTGGTGGAGCACGGGGTGCGGGAGTTGGTGTTGACCAGTCGTCGGGGGCTGGGTGCTCCGGGTGCGGTGGAGTTGCAGCGGGAGCTGTCCGGGTTGGGTGCCGAGGTCACGGTCGCGGCGTGTGATGTGGCGGACCGGGAGGCGCTTGCGGAGTTGCTGGCGGGGATTGGTTCGTTGACCGGTGTGGTGCATGCGGCGGGGGTGGCTGACAACGGGTTGGTCGGTGCGTTGACGGTGGAGCGGTTGGATGCGGTGCTGGCGCCGAAGGCGGACGCGGCGTGGCATCTGCATGAGTTGACGGCGGATCTGGGGTTGTCGGCGTTCGTGTTGTTCTCTTCGGCGGGTGGTCTGGTGCTGGCCGCGGGGCAGGGTAATTACGCGGCGGCGAATGTGTTCCTGGATGGGTTGGCGGCGCATCGCAGGGCGTCGGGGTTGCCCGCGACCGCGATGGCCTTCGGCCTCTGGGAGGTGAACACCGGCCTCGGTGGCGAGCTGACCGGCTCCGACCTGGACCGGATGCGGCGGCTGGGGCTGCCCGCGCTGACCGTGGCAGAGGGACTGGCGTCGTTCGACGCGGCGCTCGCCACCGGAGAGGCCGCGGTGGTGTCCGTCAACGTGGACCAGGCCACCCTCCGGGCCAGGGCCGACGAGATCCCCGCGCTGCTGCGCGGACTCGTGCGCGGCCCGGCCCGCCGGATGGCGAGCGGCGCGGGCCAGGAAGGGGAGGGCGACGCGCTGGCCCGCCGGCTCGCCGGGCTCACCGAGGCGGAGCGCGACCGCGCGCTGCTGGAACTGGTGCGCACCCACGTCGCGACCGTGCTGGGCCACGCCGATGCCGGAGCGGTCGGTCCCGACCGGGCTTTCAAGGAACTCGGGTTCGACTCGCTGGCCGCGGTGGAACTGCGCAACGCGTTGAGATCGGCCACCGGCCTGCAGCTGCCCGCCACACTGGTGTTCGACTACCCGACCACGCGTGCGGCTGCCGACCACCTCAAGACGAAGCTCTCCGGCGTGGCCGTCACGGCACCCGTGCCGGCCGCCACGACGACCGCCACGGTGTCGCCGGACGAGCCGATCGCGATCGTCGCGATCAGCTGCCGGTTCCCCGGCGGCGTGCGCTCCGCGGAGGACCTGTGGCGGCTGGTGGCCGACGGGGTGGACGCGACCTCGGACTTCCCCGCCGACCGCGGCTGGGACGTCGACGGCGTCTACGACCCCGAGCCCGGCACACCGGGCAAGACCTACGCGCGCCGCGGTGGGTTCCTGCACGACGCGACGGAGTTCGACCCCGAGTTCTTCGGCATCATGCCGCGCGAGGCACTGGCCATGGACCCGCAGCAGCGGTTGCTGCTCCAGGCGGCATGGGAGGCGTTCGAGCTGGGCGGGATCGACCCCGAGTCGATGCGCGGCAGCCAGACCGGTGTCTACGCGGGTGTGATGTACCACGAGTACGGCAGCCGGCTGTCGAGTGTGCCGGACGACCTGGCCGGCTACCTCAGCAACGGCAGCGCGGCGAGCATCGCCTCGGGACGGGTCGCCTACACGCTCGGCCTCGAAGGCCCTGCGGTCACCGTGGACACGGCCTGCTCGTCCTCGCTGGTGGCCATCCACCTGGCCTGCCAGGCGCTGCGCCAGAACGAGATCTCCATGGCGCTCGCAGGCGGCGTGACGGTGCTGCCGACGCCGGATGTGTTCGTGGACTTCAGCCGCCAGCGCGGCCTGTCGGCGGACGGCCGGTGCAGGTCGTTCGGCTCCGGGGCGGACGGCACGGGCTGGAGCGAGGGCATCGGTGTCCTGCTGCTCGAACGGCTGTCGGACGCGGAGCGCAACGGCCACCCCGTGCTGGCCGTCGTGCGCGGCTCGGCGATCAACCAGGACGGCGCGTCGAACGGGCTGACGGCTCCCAACGGGCCGTCCCAGCAGCGGGTGATCCAGCGGGCGCTGGCCGCCTCCGGGCTGACGACCTCCGAGGTGGACGCGGTGGAGGCGCACGGCACCGGCACCCGGCTGGGTGACCCGATCGAGGCCCAGGCGCTGCTGGCCACCTACGGTCAGGACCGGCCCGAGGACCGGCCGCTCTGGCTGGGCTCGATCAAGTCGAACATGGGTCACGCGCAGGCGGCGGCGGGCGTGGCCGGTGTGATCAAGATGGTCGAGGCCATCCGGAACGGGACGCTGCCTCCGACCCTGTACGCCGAGGAGCCGTCGCCGCAGGTGGACTGGGCGGCGGGGAACGTGAAGCTGCTCACCGAGGCGGTCTCGTGGCCGGAGAACGGCCACCCGAGGCGGGCGGGCGTCTCGTCGTTCGGGCTGAGCGGCACCAACGCGCACGTGATCGTCGAGCAGGCGCCACGGGCGGACCACACCGAGCCGGCGGACGCCGTACCGGAACCGCCGCTCGTGCCGCTGGTGCTGTCGGCGAAGACCGCGAAGGCCCTGCCCGCGCAGGCGGAACGGCTGCGGGAGCACCTCACCGCGGACCCCGGCTCGCGCCTGGTCGACGTCGGCTTCTCACTGGCGACGACCCGGGCCGCGCTGGAGCACCGCGCGGTGGTGCTCGCCTCCGATCACGAGGCCGCGCTGCGCGCGCTCACCGCGCTCGCACGGGACGAGGAACCGGCGGACGTGGTGCGGGGATCGGCCTCCGCCACGGGGCTGACCGCGTTCCTGTTCACCGGCCAGGGCGCGCAGCGGCTGGGCATGGGCCGGGAGCTGTACGAGACCTTCCCGGTGTTCGCCGACGCGCTGGACACCGTGTGCGGACACCTGGACCCGCATCTCCCGCAGCCGTTGCGCGAGGTGATGTGGGGGCACGACGCCGACCTGCTGAACCAGACGGTGTACACCCAGGCCGGACTGTTCGCGGTCGAGGTCGCGCTGTTCCGGCTCGTCGAGTCGTGGGGGCTGGCCCCCGACGTCGTGATGGGCCACTCGATCGGGGAGTTGGCGGCGTCCCATGTGGCGGGGGTGCTGTCCCTGCCGGACGCCTGCACCCTGGTGGCGGCTCGCGGCCGGTTGATGCAGGCGCTTCCGCAGGGGGGCGCGATGATCGCGGTGCAGGCCACCGAGGAGGAGGTCCTGCCGCTGGTGACCGATCGGGTGAGTATCGCGGCGGTGAACGGGCCGCGCTCGGTGGTCGTGTCCGGGGTGGCGGACGTGGTCGAGGAGATCGCGGCACGGCTGACCGCCGAGGGCCGCAAGACCACCCGGCTGCGGGTCTCGCACGCGTTCCACTCGGTGCTGATGGAGCCGATGCTGGAGGAGTTCGGGAACGTCGCCCGGCGGCTCGCCTACCACGAGCCGAGGATCCGCGTGGTGTCCAACCTGACCGGCGGCCTGGCCGAGACGCAGGACGCGGACTACTGGGTGCGGCACGTGCGTGAGGCGGTCCGCTTCGCCGACGGCGTGCGCCACCTGGAGTCGGAAGGGGTGACCTGGTTCGTCGAGCTGGGCCCCGACGGCGTGCTCACCGCGATGGCCGAGAGCTGCCTCACCGGGTCCGGCCGGACGCTGGTTCCCGTGCTGCGCCGGGACAGGCCGGAGGCCGAGACCGCGGTCACCGCGGTCGCCCGGCTGCACGGGACGGGCGCGAGCCCCGACTGGGGGAGGTTCTTCGCCGGATGGAGCCCCGGCCGGGTCGAACTGCCGACGTACGCGTTCGAGAAGCGCCGCTACTGGCTGGACGCCCTGCCCACGACCGGCGGCGACGTGGTCATGAGCGGCCAGCAGGCGGCGGAGCACCCGCTGCTGAGCGCGGTGGTCGCCGCACCGGAGGCGGGCGGCGTGGTGCTCACCGGCCGGCTGGCCATCGACACGCAGACGTGGCTGGCCGACCACGCCGTGCAGGGCACCCTCCTGCTGCCCGGCACCGGATACGTGGAGCTGGCGCTGCGTGCCGGTGAGGAGGTGGGCTGCGACCTGGTCGAGGAGCTCACGATCGAGGCGCTGATGACGCTCACCGAGACCGGCGGCACCGCGATCCAGGTCGTCGTCGGCGAGGCGGACGGCTCCGGCAGGCGCCCCCTGACGGTGTACTCCAGAGTGGAGGACGCGCCACCGCACGTGCCGTGGACCCGGCACGCGTCGGGTGTCCTCGCCGCCGGAGAGGACACGCCGGTGACCCCCGCGTCGTTCCAGCTCGGGTCCGGCGTCTGGCCGCCCGCCGGGTCCGAGGCGGTGGACATCAGCGACGTCTACGACTACCTCACCAGCCAGGGCTACCACTACGGCCCGATGTTCCGCGGCCTGCGCTCGGTCTGGCGGCGGGGTGAGGAGGTCTTCGCCGAGGTCGCGCTCCCCGACGAGGCGTGGACCGACGCGGCCGAGTTCCGCGTGCACCCGTCGCTGCTCGACGCCGCGCTGAGCGCCACCGACTTCCTCGGCGGGCGCATGCCGCAGGACATCGGAGCCTCGCAGCTCCCCTTCGCCTGGACCGGCGTCACGCTGCACTCCGGCGGTGCGCCGCGGATGCGGGTACGGATCACCGGCATCGGGCCGGACTCGGTGCGGCTGGAACTCGCGGACAGCACGGGCGCGCCCGTCGCGACCGTGGAGTCGCTGGTGGTCCGGCCCGTCACACCGGACAGGATCGCCGCCGCGGCGGCGGCCTCCACCGGCACCAGGCAGCGGGAGTCGCTGTACCAGGTCGGCTGGAGTCATCTGCCGGTCGGCACCGCCGCGGAGGCCGCGCCCGGCGCCTGGGCGGTGCTCGGCACCGACGGCCTCGGCCTCGACGGCGCGGCCGTGTTCCCGGACCTCGACGCGCTGGTCACAGCCGTCGACGGCGGCGCCGCCGTACCGGAACTGGTGGCGTTGCCCTGCCCCGCGCCCGCCGGCGAGATGTCCGCGGCCGTGCGCTCGGTGCTGGATCGGGTGCTCGGCACGCTGAAGTCCTGGCTCACCGAACCGCGGTTCGCCTCCTCCCGGCTGGTGGTCGTCACCCGTGGCGCCGTCGGCGTGGCGGAGGAGGACGAGGTCGACGTACGGCTCGCGCCGGTGTGGGGCCTGGTCCGCGGCGCCCAGGCGGAGAATCCCGGCCGGTTCCTGCTGGTGGACCTCGACGACGACCGGATGCCGTCCTACCTGCCCTCACTCGGCGAACCGGAGATCGCGGTGCGTGGCATCGACGTACGGGTGCCACGCCTGGCCGGGGTGCCGGCGAGCGACGTGGAGAGCGCCGCGCCGTGGGACGGTTCCGGCACGGTCCTGGTCACCGGGGGGACGAGCGGACTGGGCGCCCTGGTGGCCCGGCACCTCGTGTCCGTGCACGGAGTCAGGCATCTGCTGCTGACCAGCCGCCGGGGCCCCGACGCCGCCGGGGTCGCGGAGCTGCGCGAGGAACTGGGCGGGCTGGGCGCGAGCGTCACCGTGGCCGCGTGCGACGTCGCCGACCGGGACGCCCTGGCGGAGACGCTGGCGTCGATCCCGGACGCGCACCCGCTGCGCGGCGTGGTGCACGCCGCCGGCGTCATGGACAACGGCCTGCTCGAATCGCTCACCTCCCGGCAGTTCGACGACGTCCTCGCCCCCAAGGTCGCGGGCGCCTGGAACCTGCACGAGCTGACCGCCGGTCTCGACCTGTCGGCGTTCGTGCTGTTCTCCTCCGTCTCCGGACTGGTGATGGGGGCGGGGCAGGCGAACTACGGGGCGGCCAACAGGTTCGGCGACGCGCTGGCCTGGCAGCGCCGGGCCGCGGGTCTCCCGGCCACCGCACTGGCCTACGGACTGTGGACGACGCAGACCGGGCTCGGCGGGACGGCGGTCGACGCCGGGACGGAGGAGCAGCGGATGGCCGGGCAGGGCATGCCGCCGATCTCGTCGGCCGAGGGGCTGGTGCTCTTCGACGAGGCCATCGGTCTCGGCGAGGCGCTACTGGTCCCGATGCGGCTGGACGCGGAGAAGCTCGCCGCCTCGGGAGCCGAGGTGTCCGCCATGTTCCGCGACATCGTCCGGACGAACAGCCGCCGTCCTACGCGGTCCGCACCCCGGCGGGCACCCCAGGCCGCGGCCTCCGCGAGCCCGGTGCCGCTGGAGCAGCGTCTCGCCGGGCTCGGCCGGGCCGAGCGGGACAGGGTCCTGCTCGACCTGGTCCGGACGCACGTCGCGGCGGTGCGTCACGACGAGCCCGACGCGATCGAGCCCGACCGCGGGTTCACCGAGATGGGACTCGACTCGCTGGCCGGGATCGAGCTGCGCAACCGGCTGCAGACCGCCACCGGGCTCCGGCTGCCCGCGACGCTGATGTTCGACTACCCCAACCCGTCCGCGCTGGCCGCCTTCCTGCTCGCCGAGCTCCTGCCCGACATCGAGGACGCACCGGCCGTGGACATGGAGGAGAGCGAGATCCGCGCGGCCATCGAGGGGATCCCGATCACCAGGTTGCGCGAGGCCGGGCTGCTTGACGCGCTCCTCGGACTCGCCACACCCGACCAGGCCCAGCCGAGTCGACCGGCCGCCGACCAGAGCGACGCGATCAGGAACATGGCGATCGACGACCTCGTCCGCGCGGCCCTCGCGACCGGCGACTCCAACTGAGCGAGAGGCTGACCCGTGAACGCATCAGTAGACCAGATAGTCGAGGCGCTCCGCGCGGCCATGCTCGAGAACGAGCGGCTGCGCGGCCAGAACAGCAAACTCGTCGCGGCGGCCGGCGAGCCGATCGCGGTCGTGGGCATGGCCTGCCGCTATCCGGGCGGGGTCAGCTCGCCGGAGGACCTGTGGCGGCTGGTGGCCGACGGGGTGGACGCGGTCTCGGGGTTCCCCGGTGACCGCGGCTGGGACCTCGACGGGCTGTACGACCCCGAACCGGGCAAGCCGGGCAAGAGCATCGCCCGCGAAGGGGGCTTCCTCTACGACGCGGCCGAGTTCGACCCCGACTTCTTCGGCATCTCCCCCCGCGAGGCGCTCGGGATGGACCCCCAGCAGCGGCTGCTGCTGGAAGCGTCGTGGGAGGCCGTCGAGCGGGCGGGCATCGACCCGGCCTCGCTCAAGGGCAGCAGGACCGGCGTCTACGCCGGGGTGATGTACCACGACTACGGGTTCGGCACGAGCGACGGCAGCCTGGTCACCGGGCGGGTGGCGTTCACCCTCGGTCTGGAGGGGCCCGCGGTCACGGTGGACACGGCCTGCTCGTCCTCGCTGGTCGCGGTGCACCTGGCGGCGCAGGCGCTGCGCTCGGGCGAGTGCTCGCTGGCGCTGGCCGGCGGGGTGACCGTGATGACCGAGCCGGACATGTTCGTCTACTTCAGTACGCAGCGGGGCCTCGCCGCCGACGGGCGGTGCAAGTCGTTCTCGGTCGAGGCCGACGGGACGGGCTGCTCCGAGGGCGTCGGCATGCTGGTCCTGGAACGCCTGTCGGACGCGCGGCGCAACGGCCACCCGGTGCTCGCGGTCGTGCGCGGCAGCGCCGTCAACCAGGACGGCGCGTCGAGCGGCCTGACGACGCCGAACGGCCCGTCGCAGCAGCGGGTGATCCGCCAGGCCCTCGCCAACGCCGGACTCACTCCCGCCGACGTGGACGCGGTGGAGGCGCACGGCACCGGGACGAAGCTGGGCGACCCGATCGAGGCGCAGGCGCTGCTGGCGACCTACGGCCAGGACCGGCCCGAAGACCGGCCGCTCTGGCTGGGCTCCATCAAGTCCAACGTCGGGCACACCCAGGCGGCGGCCGGAGTGGCGGGCATCATCAAGATGGTCCAGGCCATCCGGTACGGAGTGCTGCCCCGCACCCTGCACATCGAGGAACCGACGCGGCAGGTGGACTGGGAATCCGGCGCGGTCGAACTGCTCAGAGAGCCGGTCTCGTGGCCGGAGAGTGATCGTCCGCGTCGTGCGGCGGTGTCGTCGTTCGGGCTGAGCGGTACCAACGCGCATGTGATCATCGAGGCGGCCGAGCCGGAGCCGGAGCCGGGATCTGATGGCACGGTGCTGCCAGAGCTGCCGGGGTTGTCGGTGGTGCCGGTGGTGGTGTCGGCTCGTAGTCCTGAGGCGTTGGCGGCGCAGGCGCGGCGGTTGGTTGATTTTGTGCGGGAGCGGCCGGGTCTTGGTCTGGGTGATCTGGGGTTTTCGCTGGCGACGACGCGGGCGGCGTTGGAGCAGCGGGCGGTGGTGGTGGCCGGTGATCGGCAGGAGTTGCTGGATGGTCTGGCGGCGGTGGCCGGCGATGGTCCGGGTGTGGTGCGGGGGTTGGCGCGGGCCAAGGGTTCGACGGCGTTCCTGTTCACCGGGCAAGGTGCGCAGCGGCTGGGCATGGGCCGGGAGCTGTATGCGGCCTTCCCGGTGTTCGCGCAGGCGTTGGACGCGGTGCTCGCCGAGCTCGACGGTCACCTGGATGTCCCGCTGCGTGAGGTGATGTGGGGGCACGACGCCGACCTGCTGAACCAGACGGTCTATACCCAGACGGCGACGTTCGCGGTCGAGGTGGCGCTGTTCCGGCTCGTCGAATCGTGGGGGGTGCGGCCGGACTATCTGGCCGGGCATTCCATCGGGGAGCTGGCGGCGGCGCATGTGGCCGGGGTGCTGTCCCTGCCGGACGCGTGCACACTCGTGGCGGCTCGGGGCCGGTTGATGCAGGCGTTGCCGGCGGGGGGTGCGATGGTCGCGATCCAGGCCACCGAGGAGGAAGTCCTTCCGCTGGTGACCGAGAAGGTGAGCATCGCGGCGGTCAACGGCCCGCGGTCCGTCGTGATCTCGGGGGTGGAGGACGCGGTGGTGGAGATCGCCGCCCGGTTCACCGCCGAAGGCCGTAAGACCACCCGGCTCAAGGTCTCCCATGCGTTCCACTCGGTTCTGATGGAGCCGATGCTGGCGGAGTTCCGGGCGGTGGCCGAAGGGTTGACCTACCACCCGCCGACGGTCCCGATCGCCCTGGCGGAGGCGCAGGATCCGGAGTACTGGGTGCGGCACGTCCGTGACGCGGTCCGGTTCACCGATCGGGTGGGCTGGTTGGCGGAGCGGGGGGTGGCCCGGTTCGTGGAGGTGGGTCCGGACGGGGTGTTGACCGCGCTGACTCAGCAGATCGTGGATCCGGATGCGGTGACGGTGGTCTCCGGGTTGCGTAAGGGGCGTGGGGAGGCCGCGACGCTGCTGGGTGCGCTGGCCCGGTTGTACGTCGGTGGTGTGCGGGTGGACTGGGGGGCGTTCTACGCCGGGTTCGGGGTCGGCCGGGTGGATCTGCCCACCTACGCCTTCCAACGCCGGCCGTACTGGGTCATCTCGCAGGTGACGGGCAGGGCCACCGACCACGGCCAGCAACCGGCGGAACATCCGCTGCTCAGTGCGGTCGTCGCGCTGCCGGACACCGACGGCGCGGTGCTGACGGGCCGGCTCTCACTTGAGGGCCAGCAGTGGATCGCCGACCACGACGTGCTCGGCAGCCTGCTGCTCCCCGGCACCGGCTTCCTGGAGCTGGCGCTGCGGGCCGGTGCGCAGACCGGCTGCGAGGTCGTCGAGGAGCTGACGCTCCAGGCGCCGCTGGTGCTGCCGGAGCGCGGCGGGATCGCGCTGCAGGTCGCCGTCGGCGGCCCCGACGACTCCGGACGGCGGCTGCTCCGCATCTACTCCCGCGACCAGGAGGCCCCCTCGGACGTGCCGTGGACGCTGCACGGCGACGGTGTGCTCGCCCCCGGCGACCCGGCGCCGTCCTTCGACCTCCGCGCGTGGCCGCCGGAGGGCGCCACCGAGCTGGACGTGCGGGACGCCTACGACCTGCTCCTCCAGCAGGGGTACGGCTACGGCCCGATGTTCCAGGGGCTCACCGCCGCCTGGAAATCGGGGGACGAGGTGTTCGCCGAGGTCACCCTGCCGGAGCGAGGGCATGAGGAGGCCGGACGGTTCGGGGTGCACCCGGCGCTGCTCGACAGCTCGATGCACGCGCTGAGCGTCGCTGCGCAGGCGCCCGGCGAGCCCACCGACGAACGGACCCTGCTGCCCTTCTCCTGGGCAGGCGCGTCGCTGCACGCGGCCGGTGCGACGGGACTGCGGGTCCACCTGTCGTGGCTGAACGAGAACACCGTGTCGATGCGGCTGGCCGACCTGTCCGGGGCGCCGGTGGCGTCGGTGGAGTCGCTGACCTTCCGTGAGGTCTCGGCCGAGCAGCTCGGCGCCTCCCGCCGGCACGAGCCGGTGTTCGGTGTGGAGTGGGTGTCGCCGGGCGACCTGCCAGCCGAGGCCGGGCCGTCGTGGGTGGTGGCCGGGGTGGACGAGTTCGGCCTCGACGCCGACGCCTACCCGGACCTGGCCACCCTGGGCAGGGCCGTCGCGGCGGGCGCCGAGGTGCCCGACGCGGTGGTCGTCGAGGCCGCCACCCCGTCCGGGGACGTCCTCTCCGGCGTGCGGTCGGCGCTCGGCGGGGTGCTGGGCGCCGTCCAGGAGTGGCTGGCCGACGAGCGGTTCGCCACCTCGCGGCTGGTCGTCGTGACCAGGGGAGCGGTGGACGACGGAGACGACCTCGATGTGCGGCAGGCGCCGGTGTGGGGTCTGGTCCGTGCGGCTCAGGCGGAGAATCCGGGCCGGTTCGTGCTGGTGGACGTCGACGGGACGGAGGAGTCCGCGCGGGCGCTGCCCGGGGTGATCGCCCTGGGCGAGCCCGAGGTCGCGGTCCGCCGGGGCGAGCCCCGCGTACCCCGCCTGACCAGGGCGGCGGTGACGGCCTCGGGGACACCGGACTGGGGAACGGGCACGGTGCTCGTCACCGGCGGCACCGGCGGTATCGGCGCCCTGGTGGCCCGTCATCTGGTGACCGAGCACGGGGTGCGGCGCCTCCTGCTGACCAGCCGGAGCGGCCAGGACGCCCCGGGGGCGACGGAGCTGCGCGAGGAGCTGGCGGGCTTCGGCGCGGAGGTGGAGATCGCCGCGTGTGACGTCGCGGACCGGGACGCGCTCGCCGAGCTGCTGGGCACGATCCCCTCACTGACCGGGATCGTGCACGTGGCGGGCCTGGTGGACAACGGCCTGGTCGGTTCCTGGACACCGGAACGGGTGGACGCGGTGCTCGCGCCCAAGGCCGACGCCGCCTGGCACCTGCACGAGCTGACCGCGGACCTCGACCTCTCCGCCTTCGTGCTGCTCTCCTCGGCGGGCGGCATGGTGCTCGCCGCCGGGCAGGCCGGATACTCGGCGGCGAACGTGTTCCTCGACGCGCTCGCCGTACACCGCCGGGCGCGGGGACTGCCCGCCACCTCGCTGGCGTTCGGGGCCTGGGCCGTCAAGACCGGTATGAGCCGCTGGCTGAGCGACACCGACCTGGCCCGGATGCGGCGCCAGGGGCTGCCCGCGTTCACCGCGCAGGAGGCCCTGGCGGCGTTCGACGCGGCGCTGCACGCCGACCGTGCCGTGACGGTGCCGATGCGCGTCGACGCCGCCGCGCTGCGCACCCGCGCGGACGAGATCCCGGCCCTGCTCCGCGGTCTGGTGCGGCTACCCGCCAGGCAGGCCGCCGCGGCCGGTACGGCGGGCGGCACCGACGTGATGCGGCGCCTGGCCGACATGCCGGCGGCCGAACGCGACCGGGCCCTGCTGGAGATCGTGCGCAGCCACACGGCCGCGGTCCTCGGGCACGACCGTCCAGAGGCGGTCGACGTCGACCGGGGCTTCCTGGACATGGGGTTCGACTCGCTCAGCGCGCTGGAGCTGCGCAACCGGATGGTCGCCGTCACCGGGCGCCGCCTCATCCCGATGCTGGTCTTCGACTACCCGTCGGTCTCGGCGGTCGCCGGGCACCTGCGGGCGGAGCTCTTCGACAAGGGAAAGCCGGTCATCGACGACGACCTGATCGACGTCTCCGCGGCCGAGCTCTTCGACATCCTCGACAACGAACTCGAAACCTCCGAGTAGCTGGTGAAGGTGAGACGTTGATGCACTTCGACAAAATGCACACGTTCCTGCTGTCGGCTGCGGGGTCGACTCCCGACAAGCCCGCGGTGATCGAGCAGGGAGAGAACGACGGTCTCCGCGTCGTCACCTACCGGCAGCTTGAGAACCAGGTCGACGACTACCGGGCGGCGCTCGCCGAACTGGGGCTGAACGCCGGTGACCGGGTCGTCATCGAATCCGACAACTCCGGTTCCGCGATCGCGATGCTGGCCGCCTGCTCCGCGCTGGGACTGCCGTTCATCCCGGTGAGCCCGGAGACGCCGTCCGGCCGGTTGCAGTGGATCCTGTCCTCCGCCGAGCCCGCCCTGCACGTCCAGACTCCCGCCGGGCGCCGTGAGGGGATCCCCGGGCACATCGGCACCGGGAGGTTCGGCCCGGCGGGGCTGGACGTCGAACGCCGGCCCGCCGCCCGGCCCCGCCTCAGACGGGAGGCCATCACCACCGATCCCGCTTACATCATCTTCACCTCGGGCACGACCGGCCGCCCCAAGGGCGTGGTGATGAGCCACCGCGGCGTGCTCTCCTTCTACCGGGGGATGCTGCGCCGGGGGATCGTCACCCCGGACGACCGGGTGGCGACCACCTCGCCGCTGCAGTTCGACTTCTCCCTGCTCGACATCGGACTCGCGCTGGGGAGCGGCGCGACGATCATGCCGGTGCCGCGGGCCTCGCTGCGCTGGCCCAGAAAGTTCCTGCGCTTCCTGCGGGACACCCGGGCGACCCAGGTGGACGGGGTTCCCTCGATCTGGCGGCCGGTGCTCAGGCACGAGCCCGAGGAGCTGGCCGGGCTCGACCAGCTGCGCGGCATCCTGTTCTCCGGCGAGGAGTTCCCGCTCGCCGAGCTGCGCCGACTGCGGAGCCTGCTCCCCGAGCTGCGCGTGGTCAACTGCTACGGGCCCACCGAGGTGATGGCGGCCTCGCTGACCTACGTCCCCGATCCCATCCCCGACGACATGGAGAGGCTCTCGATCGGCTCCGGCTACCCGGGCTCGGAGATGGTGCTCATCGACGAGGCGGGTGCGAGCGTCGAGGAACCGGGTGCCGTCGGCGTGATCCACCTGCGCACCCCGTCGCTGTTCAACGGCTACTGGGGCGATCCGGAGCTGACCCGGGCCGCACTGGTGCCCGATCCCCACGACCCCCGGTCGGGACAGGTGGTGTTCCGTACCGGTGACCTCGCCTACCGGGGCCCGGAAGGCGAGCTCTACTACTGCGGCCGCGTCGACTCGCAGGTGCAGATCCGCGGTAACCGGGTCGAGCTCGGCGAGGTGGAACACCGGATGCGGGAGTTCCCCGGCGTCGCGGCCGCGGCCGCGCTGGTCGTGCCCCGGCAGGGCGGGGACCCGGTGCTGAACGCGTTCGTCGTCTCAGCCGGGGCGCTGGACAAGTTGAAGCTGCGTGACTTCTGCTCGCAGACCCTGCCCGAGTACATGGTGCCCCAGCAGTTGCACGTCCTCGACGAGCTGCCGGTCACCGACAACGGAAAGCTCGACCGCGTGGCACTGGCGGCACAGGTGACCACATGATCCACAAGACCGGAGGACTGGTCGGATGTCCCTGCTGACCCTCGATCCCACCGAGACTACTCGCTTCCGCGCCTACGGGCCGCGGCACATCAACGAGATCGCCCAGAGGTACGGGCTCCCCGACGACGTCCGGGAGGCCGTACGGCTGATCTCGATGGTGCTGCCGTTCCGGGTGAACGAGTACGTCCTGTCAGAACTCATCGACTGGCGGCGGATCCCCGAGGATCCCGTCTTCCAGCTGGTCTTCCCCCAGCGGGGCATGCTGGCGGACGACGATCTCCGGCGCCTCGCCGCGGCGGACGCGGCCGGCGACCGGGCCGGGCTCAAGGCGGAGGTGCAGCGGATCAGGGAGACCCTGAACCCGCATCCGTCCGGCCAGCGCGAGCTCAACGTGCCCACCGACGACGGTGCCGCGCTGCCGGGGATGCAGCACAAGTACCGCGAGACCGTGCTGTACTTCCCCGGCCAGGGCCAGACCTGTCACACGTACTGCACCTACTGCTTCCGGTGGGCGCAGTTCGTCGGGGACGCGGACCTGCGCTTCGCGGCGCCCGGTCCCGAGCAGCTGGTCTCCTACCTGCGCCGGCATCCGGAGGTCAGCGACGTGCTGGTCACCGGCGGCGACCCCATGGTGATGTCCACCGAGCGGCTGCGCAGCCACCTGGAGCCGCTGCTCGCGATCGACACGGTCCGCACCATCCGCATCGGCACGAAGTCGGTCGCCTACTGGCCGCACCGCTTCGTCACGGACAAGGACGCCGACGACGTCCTGCGGCTCTATGAGGAGGTGGTGGCCTCGGGGCGCAACCTCGCGGTGATGGCGCACTTCAGCCATCCGCGCGAACTCGCGACCGGACCGGCCCGGCAGGCGGTGGCCCGCATCAGGACGACCGGCGCGCTGGTCTACTGCCAGGCGCCGATCATCGCTCACGTCAACGACGATCCAGATGTCTGGAGCGAGCTGTGGCGCGCGGAACTGGCGGCCGGAGCGGTGCCCTACTACATGTTCGTGGAGCGGGACACGGGCCCGCACGGCTACTTCAAGGTTCCGCTGGCCCGCTCGCAGGAGATCTTCCGCGAGGCGTACCAGAGGCTTCCCGGCCTGGCGCGCACCGTGCGCGGGCCGGTCATGTCGGCCACGCCGGGCAAGGTCGCCGTGGACGGGGTGGAGGAGACGTCCGAAGGGCGTTTCTTCCAGCTCCGCTTCCTGCAGGCGCGTGACCCGTCGCTGGTCGGCCGGCCGTTCCGAGCGCGATTCTCCAGCAGCGCTTCGTGGCTCGACGACCTCGAACTCGACCCGGCGACCGATGCCGACCTGACGGCGGCCGTCAGACGGCACCCATGAAGGGATCTCGCATTGGCCAGTGGAAGAATCTCGCCCAATTTAGCCCTCAATCAGCTTGTCGCGGAACGCAAGGCCCGAGGTGAACAGATCGTCCACCTCGGGTTCGGCGAGGCGCGCCTGCCCGTTCACCCTGCTCTGATCGACCGGCTCGTCACCAGCGCGGGGCGCAACGCCTACGGCCCCGTCGCCGGTGACGTGGCGGTCCGCGAGGCGGCGGCGGGTTACTTCACCCGCCGCCGCATGCCCACCGGACCGGACCAGGTGATCGTCGCCCCCGGCAGCAAACCGCTGCTGATGGCGTTGAACATGGTCGTCCCCGGTGACGTGCTGCTGCCCCGCCCGAGTTGGAACAGCTACGCACCGCAGGCCCATCTCGCGGGTAAGACGGCGATCAGCGTGCCGATCCCCGACGAGTGCGGCGGCGTGCCGGAACCCGAGGCGCTCAGGGAGGCGATCGACGCGGCCCGGGTGCTCGACCACGATCCGAGGATCTTGGTCATGACCCTCCCCGACAACCCGACCGGGACCATCGCCTCACCGGCGCTCGTGCGCGAACTCTGCGCGATCGCCGAGGAGGAGGATCTGCTCATCGTCTCCGACGAGATCTACCGGGACATCGTCCACGACCCCTACCATCCCGTGCTCAGCCCGGCCGAGGTGGTGCCGAAACGCACCGTCGTCACCACGGGACTCAGCAAGAGCCTCGCGGTCGGCGGCTGGCGGATCGGCCTGGCGCGCTTCCCCTCGGGGGCGTGGGGGCGCCGGATCCAGGCGGGCGTCACCTCGTTCGCGAGCGAGGTGTGGTCCGCCCTGGCCACCCCCATGCAGGACGTCGCGGCGTACGCGCTGTCCGAACCGCCCGAGATCCGCGCACACCTGGCGGACTGCGCGCGGCTGCACGGCGCCATGGCCCGGGCGATGCACGAGATCGTGGTCGGCGCCGGGGCCTCGTGCCGGCAGCCGACCGGCGGGTTCTACATCTATCCCGACTTCGAGCCGGTCCGTGAGCGGCTGACCCGGCGCGGCGTCACGGACTCCGCCTCGCTGACCCAGCACCTCCTGGACTCGTACGGCATCGCGGTGCTCGGCGGCCACCACCTCGGCGACAGCGAGAAGGCGCTACGCGTCAAGATCGCGACGGGCATCCTCTACGGCGACACGGCGAAGGAGCAGCGGCAGGCGCTGCGCGCCGCCGACCCGTTGCGGCTGCCCCACATCGTCGACCTGCTGACCAGGATCGAGGAGAGTTTCACCAAGTTGTGTGCGTGAGGCCGGGGTCGTCCTCGGCATACGGAAGAAGGGATTGCCGGTGCCTCGGCAATCCCTTCGCTCTGTGTCCGGGCGGGTCCGCCCGGCCTCACCAGGTGACGGGCAGTTCGCCGTGTACGCCCTGGACGAGGGTGCCGCTCTTGAAGGCGATCTCGTCCAGCGGCACCGCGAGCCGCAGGCCGGGGATGCGGCTGATCAGGGTCCCGAACACGATCTCCAGTTCGTAGCGCACGAGGTTGGCGCCGGGGCACTGGTGGATCCCGTGGCCGAAGGCGGAGTGCATGATGGGTTTGCGGTAGATGTCGAACGTGTCGGCGTCCTCCCAGACCGACTCGTCGCGGTTGGCGGAGGCGGTGAGCGCGATGATGCCCTCACCCTCGCGGATGAGGACCCCGCCGACCTCGATGTCCTGCCGCACGGCCCTGGCCGGGCTGGAGTCGGCGATGCTGAGGTAGCGGATCAGCTCCTCGATCGCCTGGGGGAGCAGCGAGGGGTCCTCCCTGACCGCGGCGAGCTGGTCGGGGTTCTCCAGCAGGACGAGCACGCCCAGCGCGATCATGTTGGAGGTGGTGTCGAACCCGCCGAACAGCAGGTTCTTGGCCAGGTTGACGATGTCACGCCGCTCGATCGTCGGAGTCTCGCGGTTCTTGACGACGATCCTGCGGAGCAGGTCGTCGCCCTCCTCGGTCTCCTTCCGCGTGACGAGCTTGTCGAGGTAGGCCTCCAGCGCGATCTGCGACCGGATCATCTCGTCCTGCTCCACGTCGGTCCTGACCAGCGTCTCGGCCGCCGACCGGAAGAAGTCGCTGTCCTCGGCCGGGACGCCGAGCAGTTCGCAGAAGAGCAGGGCCGGCACCGGGAAGGCCAGGGCCGTCACCAGGTCGACCGGTCCGCCGGCCTTCAGCATCGCGTCGATGTGATCGTCCACGATCTCCTGGATGCGGGGACGCAGGGCCTGGACCCGCTTGGCGGTCAGCTCCGGGATGAGCATGCGGCGCCGGGGGCTGTGCTCCGGCGGGTCCGTGCCGACCAGCGGCAGCTCCAATTGCTGGAGCATTTCATCGGGAACGGGGACCTGAAGCGGATAATGCGGCAGTTTCCAATTCGAGCTCATCGTCGAGTCGCTGAGGACCTGCCGTACGTGCTCCTGCCGGGTGACCACCCAGAATTCTTTTTGCGACCACTGGAGTTTCACCTTGGTGACCGGGTCTTCGGCACGCATCTTCGCGTACTCGGGTGGCGGGTCGAACGGGCACTTCCTGGCCATGGGGAAGACAGGGGGCTCGTTGCTGTTTTCAGTCATGCGATGGTCGCCCTTCGATCGCCTGAACGATTCCAGAACAGGCATAATCCTGCCGGTGAAGTACTGGCACTAAACCATCTCAATGTGGAACGGGCTCCCTGTCATCCCCTGTCCGATCCCCTTGGTCCCCTTATTCGAAGAAGCGCGCACGAGAGAAATGTGCTTGTCGCGAGGTGGAAGTAAGGGCCGTTAGGGGTTCTGGAACAGGCCGCCTCCCACACAGACTTGCTTGGGTGGCAGTTGCGACCCAGTCCTGAGGGAGACAGGCGAAGGGAGATACCACGATGGAAACCGATCTTCGGCCGGATCCCGCGATCGTCTTTCCCGGCATGGGCCCGTCGGATTTCGACGGTGTGGCCAGATTCCTACTCATCAACCCCGTGGCGCGCAGGCTGCTGGCCGACGCGGACGAGGTGCTCGGATATTCGCTCTTCGACAGCTACCGGGAGGCGAAGGGGGACTACACCGAACACGCGCAGGTGGCGTTCCTGGTGGTCTGCCTCGCGCTGGCCGAGTGGTCCGCGGACCGGTTCGGCGTCCAGCCCGCGGTCTGCGCCGGCACCAGTTTCGGCGGGAAGGTCGCGGCGGCCTACTCCGGCGCCCTGACCTTCGAGGACGCCGTCTCGATGACGTCCCTCCTCGCCCGCGGCCTGGACGAGTTCGCCGGCCGCGAGTGCCGCGACCTGGTGACGCAGTCCTTCGCGAGGACCCCGCAGGACGTGCTCCGGCGGGTGCTCGACGAGCTGGAGGAGCAGGGCGAGTGGTACGACATCTCGTGCCGGGTGGACCACGACTTCTCGATGGTCACCCTGCGCGAGGACCGGCTGGAATGGTTCAAGGAACGGCTGCGGGCCCACGGCGGCCTGCCCCTTTACCCCATGCGCCCCCCCATGCACACCAGGGCGCTGGCCCCGCTGCGCGACCTGATGGAGAAGGAGGTCCTCGCCGGCCTCCGGTTCGCCGACCCGCGGATCCCCGTCGTGGCGGACCAGGACGGCGCGGTGCTCACCACCGGCGACGACGTGCGGACCATGCTGCTGGACGGGTTCGTCAGGCCGGTGTGCTGGCCGGACGTCCTGGCCACCTTCAAGCGGCTGAACGTCGGCACGCTCTACATATCAGGCCCTGACCGGCTCTTCGGACGCGTGGAGTGCGCGACCCGGGACTTCGAGATCGTCCCGATCGACCCCAGGGCGGCCCTGCGGCCACGCCGTGCCGTCGCCTGAGCGTGGTGACATGAATATAGAGCGGAAATGCCGTCCGATTGCTCGGAGGGCAGTTCCGCTCCATTTCAGACTGTCGACCCGGTCATTGTTGAGAGGGTCGTCCACAGGCTGCGTGGTGTGGCGAACGTTTCCATGCTCAGGGCCTCGTCGAGGAATCGCACGTCGTATTTCTTCTCCAGCTTTGCGAGCAGGTCGACCGTGCCCATGGAGTCCAGGCCGAGAGACCGCAGGTCAGTGTCCTCCTTCAGCTCTTCGTCATCTCCCAGAAACGGCAGGGAGGTGCGCAGGATTTGTTCGAACTCATCGTCCCACATAGTGGCTCCAAACTATATCGGGATTCTTTCTCCGATGAGAAAGATAAGCTTGGTTCAACGCAGAAGACAAGTCGTTGTCGCACCCCTTTTCTCGGAGGAATGATGAACGTGGCGACTGAGAACGCGCTTTACGCGCGTTTCCTGCGCGGACTCGCCGTGTCGGCGGGACGCCCCGCCGTCCGCGTCGGCGCCGAGACGATCACTTACGAGGCGGCCCATGAGAAGGCGCTGCAGTGGGCGGGTTCGCTGCTCGCCGGTCCGGGTGAGCCATCCGGGGCCGTCGGCGTGCTGGCCGGCAGGGGGATCGACACCTACGTCGCCATCCTCGCCGGGCTCTACGCCGGCGTCACGGTCGTGCCGCTGCACGCGGACTTCCCGGCGGCGCGCACCCAGCGGATGCTGGAGGCGGCGGGGGTCTCCGCGCTGCTGGCCGACGGCCAGGGACTGGCCACGCTGTCGGAGCTCTCCGGCCCGTGGCCGGAGGTCCCGGTGCTCCCGATCGGCGGTGCCGACGGCGGGCCGTTCCGCACCGTCCCGATCTCACCGGCGGACTCCCTCGGCGAGCCCCGGCCCGTCCAGGCGTCCGACGTCGCGTATGTGCTGTTCACCTCGGGTTCGACGGGCCGTCCCAAGGGCGTGCCGATCACGCACGGCAGCACCGATCACTACTTCCGGCTGCTGGACGAGCGCTACGACTTCACCGCCGACGACGTCTTCTCCCAGACCTTCGACCTGAACTTCGACTGCGCGATGTTCGACCTGTTCTGCGCCTGGGGCGCGGGGGCGAGCGTGCACTCGGTGCCGGCGCAGGCCTACCGGGACATGCCCGCCTTCTTCGCGGAGAGGGGGATGACGGTGTGGTTCTCCACACCGATCGCGATCTCACTGGTGCGCAGGCTGGGCGGCCTCGCCCCCGGATCGCTGCCGACGCTGCGCTGGAGCCTGTTCGCCGGGGAGGCGCTGAAGTCCTCGGACGCGGCGGACTGGCAGGCGGCGGCGAGCGGCTCGGCCGTGGAGAACCTGTACGGCCCGACGGAGCTGACCATCACCGTGACCGGGCACCGCTGGGCCGCGGAGACCTCCCCCGAGCTGGGCGTGAACGGCCTCGTCCCCATCGGGTCGGTGCACGGGGGCCACGACCACATCCTGGTGGCCCCGGACGGGCAGGTCGCCGAGGCCGAAGGCGAGCTGTGCATCACGGGCCCGCAGATGACCGCCGGATATCTCGACCCGGCCGACGACGAGGGCAGGTTCCTCCCGTACGACGGGCGCACCTGGTACCGCACCGGGGACCGGGTCCGGCGCCTCGCGAACGGCGAGCTCCTCTACCTCGGCCGCCTGGACGCCCAGGTCCAGGTCCAGGGCTGGCGGGTCGAGCTCGCCGAGGTCGACCACGCGATCAGCCAGTGCCAGGGCGTGGACGACGCGGTCACCGTGACCAGGGAGACCGAGAACGGAACCGAGCTCGTCGTCTTCTACACCGGGGTTCCCGCCGCCCCGGCCGAACTCGCCCGCCAGGTCGGCAAGCTCCTTCCCCGGGGAATGCAGCCCAGGCACTACCGGCACGTCGAGGAGTTCCCGCTGAACTCCAACCGGAAGGTGGACAGGGGACGGCTGGCGGGTGAGGCGGCCGACATGCTCCTCGCGGTGGGGAAACGCGGCTGACGGACACCGCGATCTCCTTTTTGAAGCCGATCAGAATGCCCGATCTCACGCACATGCCTTTAACGCTTCTGTCAATTGAGATAACGGTGGTCGTATGACTTCGTCAAACGCTTCGGCCGGCCGGAGGGAATGGTTCGCGCTCGCCGCGCTCACCCTTTCGCCGCTCCTGGTGGCCATGGACATCACGGTCCTCTACTTCGCGGTCCCCTCCATAGCGGGAGCACTCCAGCCCACCGGCGTCGAGCAGCTGTGGATGATCGACATCTACGGGTTCGTGCTGGCCGGAATGTTGATCACCATGGGCAACATCGGTGACATCATCGGCCGGCGACGGTTGATCATGATAGGTTCCGCCCTCTTCGGCCTGGCCTCGGCCCTGGCCGCGTTCTCGACGAGCCCCGAGATGCTCATCGTCGCCCGCGCCCTGCAGGGACTCGCGGGATCGACGCTGATGCCGTCCGCGCTCGGGCTGGTCCGCAACACCTTCCACGACGAGAAGCAGCGCCGTTCGGCGATCGCCGTCTTCTCGATCGGCTCGGCGATGGGCGTCAGCCTCGGGCCGGTGGTCGGCGGCGTGCTGCTGAGCAACTTCTGGTGGGGCTCGGTCTTCCTGATCAACGTGCCCGTCATCGCGGTCCTGCTGGTCGCCATCCCGCTGCTGGTCTCGGAGGTCCGCACGCCCAAGGCCAAGATCGGCTCATTCGACGTGCTCAGCTCGCTGCTGTCGCTCGTCGCCGCGCTCGCCCTGGTGTGGGGACTGAAGGAGGCCGCCACCAGCGGCATCGGCACGTTCTCGGCCGGATCCATCGTCATCGGTCTGGTCGTCGCGGCGGTGTTCGTCCTCCGCCAGACACACCTGTCCCATCCGATGATCGACCCCGGGCTGTTCAGGTCCCGCGGCTTCGGACCGACGCTCTTTCTCACTCTGGCGTCCTTCTTCTGCGTGGTCGGCTTCGGCATGTTCACCACGCAGTACCTCCTTGAGGTGCTCGGCATGAGCCCGATGGAGGCCGGACTGTGGCTGCTGATCACACCCGTGCTGGCCGGTGTCTTCGCGCCGATCGCCACCAACCTGGTCAACACGGTCCGCCCGGCCTACGTGATCGCGGTGATGTTCCTCATCGGCGTCGGGGGGTTCGCCGCCATGACGCAGCTCACGGTGGACCGGAACCTGCTGCTGGTGCTCGGCGGCGCCGCCGCCATCGGCGTCAGCAGTTCGGTCGTCCTTCCGCTGCTCACCGACATGGTCGTCTCGGTCGCCCCGGCCGAACGGGCGGGTTCCGTGGCGGCGCTGCAGCGGACCGCGCAGGAGCTCGGCGGCGCTTTCGGCATCGCCGTCTTCGGCAGCATCGGGGCCGCCGTCTACGGCAGCGCGCTCATCACGGACCTGCCGAAGGGTGTCGCCGCGGTGGTCCCGGAGGCGGCGCGCGAGACGATCGGCGCGGCCACCGCCGCCGCCGGACGGCTGGGCGGCGAGCAGGGAGCGGCGCTGCTCACCGCGGCCCGCGCGGCGTTCACCGCGTCGCTCACCACCGCCGCCCTGGTGGGAGTGGGTGTGGCCCTGGTCGCCGCCGTCGTCACCGTCGTACGGCTGCGCCACATCTCCTACGCGGAGAACGGCTCAACGGACGGCTCAACGGACGGCTCGGAAGGCGGCTCGGCGGACGGCCCGGAGAAGGGATCGGCGGACGGCTCGGAAAAGGGCGAGCAGGAGGCGGCGCAGGAGCCGGTCCCGGTCGCCGACGCGGAGAGCAGGGGCAACGGCGTCACCCGGTGAGACGCCGCTCCGCCCCGGCGGCGCGACGAACCGGACGCGGATGAGCGGGTACGGCCGCCGGCCGTACCCGCTCATCCGCGTCCCGGTGCTCCCCTTACGGTCACGGCCCGACCGGTCACCGGACGAGGGAGCCGTTGCCTCATCGAATCTCCTTGGACGTGGGGACGCCGGGCTTCAGCCGTACGGAGGAAGTCAGCGTGTCTCGTCGAGAACGGTCTCCTGTGCGGGTGGCGCCGATGGCACGTCGGGTGGGGGCGGGCCTCCGTCTCCGGACGGGGTTCGGTAATCGCGCAGGGGACGGTTGACCAGGCCGACGGCGACAACGGAGAGCGCGGCCCCCAGGCCGCCCGCGATGAGCGCCGTGGGTGCGGACGTCAGAGAGGCGAGAAGTCCTCCACGGAAGTTGCCGACCTCAGGACCGGCGATGCCGATGACGTGCTCGACCGAGGAGACCCGCCCGCGGTAGTGGTCGGGTGCCTCAAGCTGGACCAGTGCGCCTCGGGTGACCACGGAGACGGTGTCGGCCGCACCGGCGACCGCGAGGCAGCAGAGGGCGAGCCAGAGAGGTCCGGCCAGTCCGAAGCCGGCGAGGGCGAGGCCCCAGACCGTGGCTGCGACAAGCTGGACGAGACCGCTGCGGTGCAGCCGGGTGACGGTTCCGGAGAGCAGACCGGCACTGAGCCCGCCGACCGCGACCGCGGACAGGAAGAGCCCCAGGGTCCGCGGGCTGCCTTCGAAGCGGATCTCGTTGATCAGGGGGAAGATCGCGATCGGCATGGCCAGCACGGTGGCGGCCAGGTCGGTGGCGAAGGAACCCCACAGGGTGGGGCGCTGAAAGATGATCCGCCAGCCCCCTCGGGTCGGACCGCGACGTCGCCGCGCGCCGTCCACGGGCTGCCGGTCGCCGGTGGTGCGCTGGGCGGGCATCGGAGGCAGCCGGACCACGGCGATCAGCGACGCGACACCGGCGAGGGCCTGGATCGCGTACGCGGTGGGATATCCCCACTGGGCGAGCACGACGCCGGCGAGGGCGGGTCCGGCGAGCATGGCGGCCTGGAAGGCGACGTTCTGCAGGGCGAGCCCGGCGGCGACCTGGTCGGCGGGGAGCAACCGGACGGGGAAGGTGCGCCGTGCCGGTGCTCCGAGTGCCGCGCAGCCGGACTGTGCGGCGACCAGGGCGAGCAGCAGCAGGACCGACCGGTTGCCCGCGGCGGCCTGCGCCACGAGGCCTGCCGCTGTCAGGACCTGGCCCGCGGTGGTGGCACGGACCAGGGTCCTGCGGTCGACGGCGTCGGCCAGTGATCCGCCGACCAGCCCGAGGACGAGCAGGGGTACGGCGGTGGCAAGCCCGATGGCACCGGTCCAGAGCGAGCTGTGAGTGAGGTCCCAGACCTGCAGGAGGACGGCGACAACGGCGAGTTGCTGACCGAGTGAGGCGAGGGAGGACCCGATCCACAGATCGCGGAACGGCCTGCTGGTGTGGAGAGGGCGGAGGTCGATCAGCCGTTCGCGCCAGGTCACGAGCACCGCTCCGCCGATGGGGAAGCAGTCGCGGGCGCCGGGTCGGCACGAGGCCCGTCGCGGTGGGCGAGGATCCGGTCTCGCATGACACGAAACGCCTGGCGTCGGCCGGGTGGCGCGGCGGGGTCCGAGGACGTCATGGCGTCAATATAACAGCACTTATATAATAGTGCTTATACAAGCTGGGTGGACCAGGTGCTGGGCAGATGACCACATGAACGATCACGTTCGGGACGCCGTCGTCGCCATATGGCTCCGGCGGCCGGATTCTGCCGAGCTCAACCAGGCGCGCGGCGGGGCCGACCGCCTGGGCGCCCTGGCACTTCCCAACGAACGATCACCAATCGGCGAGCCCGCACTTCCCTCCCGATCCTCCTCTCTGCGGCGCTCGGCCCTGCACTGGTCGGAGAGGAACGCGTCAGCAACGGCGACCGGCCCCGAGCGGCCCCGCACGGATCGCTTCAGCATCAAAGAGCCCGCCGGGCGGCCCGAAAGCAAGCGACTACGGTCCGCACGCCGTACGGTCAGGCAGCCTGGCGCGGAGGTGGGTGGGTGTTCCGGCCGGCTTATAAAAAAGCGCGACCACCGCGCCCGTCAGGCCGGAGGCCTGAAAAACGAGACGGTGACTGCGACGGCCGGCCGGAACACCCACCCACCGCAGCGCGCACGGCGAAAAGTCGGGACGGGAACCGCACCCCGAGCGCTCGCCGACTTCGGAAACCTGGCGATCAGCACCGCCCGCCCGGCCGCGCCGACATCGCCCACGCCCGTCGTGAGCCGGGTCTCAAGAGTCAGCATGCCCGTGACACGCCGAACCCTCGAATCTCGACAACCTCTTCGTGGTCACATTCGGTTACGAGACCGGCTCACGACGGACCGAGAGCCCTCCGTGATCACTTGCCGAGAAGGTCGCGGATCGCCGGGAGCACGCCAGCCCGACCGCCGACTCGGTGTCCTACCGACAGTTCCCGCTCTGGCTCAACGAGGCATCGCGGTGCAGGAGGGCCTCCGTCCGCTCGGTGGAGATGTCGCGATCCACACCGAACCCGGAGACCCTCCCTCAAACCACGGACATCCCCCCGTGCTCGACCGCTGCGGTCACCACACCTAGCGGGCCGCGAGCACCGCGCTCGCCTGCTGGGACCGCAGGGTCGTCCAGGTCGGTGCCCAGGTCGCACCGAGGGTCAGCAGGAAGCCGAAGGCGACCACGGTGAGGTAGATCCACACCGGGCCGGACGGGAACGGCGTCCCGCTGACCGCGATGCTGAAGGGGATCAGGCTGATCATCGACGCCAATGTGCCGAGCAGGATCCCGACGCCGGCGATCAGCAGCGCCTCGGCGCCCATCATCCGCATCACCTGCTCGGGCGTGGAGCCGGTGAGCCTTTGCAGGGCCAGTTCCCTGCGCCGGTCGGTGGTACCCATCACCTGGGTGTTCACCACGGAGATCGCGGTGTAGGCGATGATCATCGCGACCAGCAGGTAGTTGACCCACGCGCCGGTGTCCTGCCGCCGGCCGTACTCCGCGGTGAGCGCGTCGCGGTCGGTCACCCGCACGTCGGGCCGCTTCGCGACGAACGCGGTCAGCGCGTCGGTCAGCTCGCCGGTGTCGGCGTCCGGCGCGGCGCGCACCAGGATCTGGGGCGGCCGTCCGGCCGCGGTGTGCGCGGCCAGCACGTCCGCGGGCATCAGGACGGTCTGCGCGTCCGGCTCCGCGGCCACCAGCGCGACGATCCGCAACTGCACCGCGGCGCGGTCGCCGAGCCGCATCGTGATCGTGTCGCCCACCTTGCGTCCCAGTTCGCGCGCGTGCCGGGCGGCCAGCGCGACGGTGTCCCCCCGCAGGTCGGCGAGCGCGCCGGCGGTCACGGACACCGCCGTGGTCTGCTGCGCGCCGTCACCGGTGATGCCCTGCAGCGTCCAGCCCTCCTCAGACTGGGAAGGGTCGTAGGGCTTCTCCACGAAGCCCGTGCTGGTGACGAACTCCGAGGCGCCGGCCACGCCGGGTATGCGCCGGACGCCGTCGAGGAGGCCGGGGGCGAGACCGCCGGTGGCCGAGGCGAGGACGGCGTCCGCGCGGAGGTTCTCGACGTAGGCGGCCTTGGCCGCGTCCACCTGGGTCGTCTGGACGTAGAGGTTCGCGGTGGCCATGCCGGTCGCGAGCATGATGGGCGTCACCGCGGCCGCCATCTGGGCGGTCCTGGCGCGCGCGTTGAGCATCGCGAGGTATCCGGGCGGTCCGGAGAACCTGTCGATCAGCCTGCTGAAGACGGCGATCAGGCCCTTGGTGACGGCGGGGGAGATGAACGCGAGCCCGATGGCCCACAGCAGCACCGCCGGTCCTGCGGTGGCGGCGGACTCGGGACCGCTCATCACGAGCACGGTCACCATGGCCAGCGCCAGACCGCCGGCGAAGCACAGCAGGGCGAGCGAGATCCGCAGCGGGCCGACCGTGCTCCGCTGGGCGGCGGCCTCGACGAGCGCCTCCGACGGCCTGCTGCGGGTCGCCTCCCTGGCCGAGATCATGGCCGCCACCAGTGTGGTGATCACGGACACGCCCGCCGCGACGATGGCTGGGACGAAGCCCTGGCGGAACTCCACCACCCCCGGGACCATGCCGGTCCCCACCAGCCGGTCGAACAGCCACCCGCTCAGGTAGGGTCCGAACAGGCAGCCGGCGGCCGTGGCGAACACGGCGATCGTCGCCGCCTCGCCCAGCACCATCCGGCGCATCTGGCCCGGTGTCGCGCCGATCGCCTGGAGCAGCGCCATCTCACGCCGGCGCTGCTGGATGGACAGGCCGAGGGTGCTGGCGACCACGAACATGACGACGATGATCAGCAGGCCGCCGAACACCGCCGCCAGGGTGATCAAGTCCTCGCTGCTGTTGGTCGCCTGCGGGAACTCCGCCAGGCCGCGCTGGTCGCCGGTGAGCAGGACCGCCGACTTGCCGCGCAGCGCGTCCCCGACCCGCCGCTGGAGATCCTCCAGGGCGACTCCCGCCGCGGGCACGACGCCGATGGCGTCCAGCCGGCCGCTGTGACCCGAGAGGGCGTCGGCCTCCGCGGGGGTGAAGAACATGGCGGCCTCGGTGGTCTCGACCTCTCCGGCGAGGGCGGCGACGCCGGTGACCCTGAACGTCTTGGTCGTCCCGCCGACCGCGATCGGGATCCGGTCGCCGACCCGCGCGCCCGAACGCTCGGCCAGGCCCGCGTCGAGCACGACGTCGCCCGGCTGGGCCGGTGCCGTACCCGGTCCGATCCGGTACGGCCCGAGCTCGGCGGAGGCCCAGCCGTGACCGTTCGCCTGCTCCTCGTCCTTGATGGTCATGGCCGGGAACGACACGTCACCGACGGCCTTGGCCACCCCCGGCACCGCCGCGATCACGGCGGTCAGGCCGGCGTCCAGCCGGACCCGCTCGGTGAGGGTCCCCCACTCGGTCTCGTCTTCCTCCTCGTCTTCGTCCTCGTCTGTCCTGCTCACCGGTGCTGCCGGGGCACGTGGCAGGATGTAGGACTGGTCGCCGGTGACCACGATCGGGGCCGAGGCGAGCCGCTGCGGCGGGATGTCGAGGCGGATACCGGTCTCCATCAGGCCGCCGCAGGCCGAGACGATCGCGACGCCGAGCGCCATCGCCACGAACGTCGCGGTGAACGCGCCCAGCCGGTGTTGCAGACTGCTCAGTGCCAGCCGCCACATCAGTACCGCCCCCTTACCTTCAACGCGTCCCATGCGCCCAGATGGGTCATCCGGTCCGCGACCTGCTCCGCCGTCGGCTGCGCCAGCTCGTCCACGAAGTGACCGTCGGCCAGGAACACGACGCGGTCCGCGTAGGAGGCGGCGACCGGATCGTGGGTGACCATCACGACCGTCTGGCCGGCCCCCTCGACCGACTCGCGCAGCAGCTCCAGCACGTCGAGCGCGGTGCGGGTGTCCAGCGCGCCGGTCGGCTCGTCGGCGAAGATCGCGGCGGGCTCGGTGACCAGTGCCCGCGCGATGGCGACCCGCTGCTGCTGCCCGCCGGACAGCTCGTGCGGCCGGTGGTTCCTGCGCTCGGTGAGCCCGACCCGTGAGATCACCTCGGCGACCTTGCCGTCGTCGGGGGTACGGCCCGCCAGCCGCAGCGGCAGCGTGACGTTCTGCAGCACGGTCAGCGCCGGCAGGAGGTTGAACGCCTGGAAGATGAAGCCGATCCGCTCCCGTCGCAGCTTGGTCAGCCGCACCTCGTCCAGCCCGGTGATCTCCTGCCCCTCGAAGGAGATCGAGCCCGATGTCGGCTTGTCGAGCCCGGCCGCGCACTGCAGGAACGTGCTCTTGCCCGATCCGGACGGCCCCATGACCGCGGACATGGTGCCCTTGCGGAATCCGATCGTGACCCCGTCCAGCGCCACGACGGCTCCGCCGCTGCGACCGTAGACCTTCCGTACCGAATGCAGCTGAACCACATCATCGGCTCTGTTCACTACCGCTCCCTTTCGTGATGAGAGCCACCGCGTCGGCACGCGATGGCTCCTGGTTCGGGGGTGCCCCCGTCGTTGTGGAAGGTCTGTCAGCCGGTGGCGACCCGCCCGGCGATGTGGCCGGAGATCACGCCGATGACGGCGGCCGCGTGGGTGTTGAGGTAGAAGTGCCCCCCGGGGTACACCCGCAGCGAGAAGTCCGCGGCGGTGTGCTCACTCCAGGCCCGTGCCTCCTCCATCGTCACGTGAGGGTCGTCGTCGCCGGTCAGCGCCACGATCGGGCAGCTCAGCGGCGGTCCGGGCCGGTAGCGGTAGGTCTCCGCGGCCCGGTAGTCGCTCCGCACGGCGGGGAGGATCATCCGCACCATCTCGTCGTCTCCGAGCACCTGGGAGTTGGTCCCGCTCAGCCGTTTCAGGTCGGCGAGCAGGCCGTCGTCGTCGGCGAGGTGCACCCGCTCGTCGCGGTGACGGGACGGCGCGCGCCGGCCGGAGGCGAACAGCCCGAGCGGTACGGTGCCCTCCTGCTCCAGCCTCCTCGCGACCTCGAACGCCAGCGTCGCGCCCATGCTGTGGCCGAAGAGCATGATCGGCCGGTCGAGCCACCCGCGCAGCTCGCGGGTCACCAGGTCGGCGAGCTCGCCCAGGTCGTCGACGCACGGTTCGGCGCGCCGGTCCTGCCTGCCGGGATACTGGACCGCGAGCACGTCGATCGCCGGGGACAGCGTCCGCGAGACGGGGAAGAAGAACGGGGCCGATCCTCCTGCATGGGGGAGGCACACCAGGCGGCTCGGGGCGTCCGGTGCCGGGTGGAATCGTCGTATCCACGAGCCGACCGCTGCATGTGTGTCAGCCATCTTTACCTGACGCCTTTCACGCGGTGAGGAGGAGAGTTCACGTCCGTCCTTCATTAAAGGCACAGCGGCACGGGCTCCGGCAGGTGATTCACCCCCTAGAGTCGTCCGGGCCACCCCTATCCGTCAGCGGAGCGGGGCGAGCCGGGCGGGGCTGAGCACCGACCAGAGCGCGCTGACCCGGCCCTCGGCGATCTCCATGATGATCACGCCCGCCAGTTCGCCGTCGACCCGGGCGACCAGGGCCGGCTGCCCGTTCACCTCGCCGCGCTCCACCTCGGCGCGGGTGCCGAAGCCGGCGAGCAGCCCCGCCGCGCGGCGGGCGGCGGCCTTGCGGTCGTGGATCAGAGTGGTCTCCTCGCCGTCGGCGCGGGCCACGACCTCGTCGGCCAGGATGGGCTCCAGACCGTCCAGGTCGCCCTTCGCCGCGGCGGCCAGGAAACGGTCGACGATCTCGTCGTGCCGTCCGTCGAGCGGGGCGAGCCGGTGGCGCCGGGGCTCCGGGCTCCGCACGCCGGGACGGCGGGCGGCCCGGTGGATCCGCCGGCACGAGGCCTCGGAGAGATCGAGCATGCCGGCGATCTCGCGGAAACCGTAGGAGAAGGACTCACGCAGGACGAAGACCGCTCGCTCGGTCGGCGAGAGCCGTCCGAGTACGGCCGCGCCCGCCGGGACCGTCACGGTTCGCAGTGCTGCATTCATGGGATCCTCCAGGGGGTGTCGTGAGGAGCTACACCCATGACTCTCGCGTGTTGAGGGTCCGCGGGCAGTCACGGGGACACGACACTTCTCCGGGGGCTGTCCCTACCATCGCGCCGAGGCGATCCCTACCGGCGCCCTGGACCGGGCCCGGCCCGCCGTACGGGACGGCGGCTCAGGTCCGCGCGTCGGCGCGTCGCTGCTGCACCGGGGCCGCGGGGGGCACCACGGGGGTGGGCAGGACGATCGCGGTGATGAGGAGGCCGTCGGCGGCCAGCCAGTGGCCGGTGAGGCTCTTGAGCCGCTGCCCGTAGATGACGGGGGCCTCCACGAGGAGACGCGCGGTGAAGGTGCCTTTGACGGGGTCGATGGTCACCGAGGCGTGCTCGAAACTCAGCCATCGGTGGGTCAGCGGGAACCAGGTCTTGTACACCGACTCCTTGGCGCAGAACAGCAGGCGGTCCCAGCGCACGCCGGGGTGACGGCGCAGGAGGGTCTGCACCGCGGCACGCTCCGACGGCAGCCCTATGGCGTCGAGGACGCCGTAGGGCAGCTCCTCGTCCGGCTCCGCGTCGATGCCGATCGAGGAGATGAGCGTGGAGTCGCCCAGGACGGCCCCGCGGTAGCCGGCGCAGTGGGTGATGCTGCCGACCACCCCGACCGGCCACTGCGGCTCACCGCGCAGGCCGGGCAGGATCGGCGCCTCCGGCTTGCCGAGCATGCGGAGCGCTCTCCTCGCGCACAGCCGTGCCGTGGTGAACTCCCGGCGGCGCTTGTCGACCGCCTGGCTGATCACCTGCTCCTCGGCGGGGAACAGCGTTCCTTCGAGTGAGTCTTCTACGGTGTCGACGGCCACGACGTTCGGCGGCAGGATTGCTCTGATCATGATATTTCCCGATAGGGCAGCACGGATCTGATGGGAGACCCTGTCCGGTTCCACCGGCGCCACTCGCGTGGGTAGCCGAGGGAGACTTCTTCGAATCGCACGCCGTCCTGCCATGTGGTGCGCGGGATGTGCAGATGGCCGTAGACCACGGCCAACGCGTCGTAGCGCCGATGCCAGTCGTACGTGTGCTCGGTGCCGCACCACTGGGCGAACTGCGGGTAGCGCAGCACCCTGGTGGGCTCGCTCGTCAACGGCCAGTGGTTGACGAGGATCGTGGGGATGTCCGTGTCGCGCTCGGCGAGGCGGCGCTGGGACTCCCGGATCCGGGCGTGACACCAGGCCGCCCGGTGCGGGTACGGCTCGGGATGGAGGAGATACTCGTCGGTGCAGACGACACCCGACTCGTGCGCCCACTTCATGGCCTCCTCCTGAGACATGCCGGGAGGACGGAAGGTGTAGTCGTAGAGGAGGAACAGCGGGGCGATGGTCACCGGGCCGCCCGCTCCCGTCCAGACGGGGTAGTCGTCCTCGGGTGTGACGACTCCGAGCCGCCGGCACATTTCGACGAGATATCGGTAGCGCTGTTCACCGCGCAGGTCGACGGAATCGTAGGGAGGCGTCCAGAGTTCGTGATTGCCCGGCGTCCATATCACGGTGGAGAAACGCTCCTTGAGCAGGGTGAGCGTCCACTCGATGTCGGAGGCGAGTTCGCCGACGTCACCGGCGACCAGTAGCCAGTCGGCCTCCGACCCGGGCCGGAGGTCTTTCACGATCTGCCGGTTCTCCTGGTGGGCCACGTGCAGGTCACTGACTGCGAGCAGCCTTCCGCCGTTTTTCTGGCCATTAGTCACAATGCGATGGTATGACCGGCCTATTTACAGGTGAATGATCCGGCGGAATGTCTCGGGCCTGCGGGACCGGCATAAGGGCCCTAGGTGCCCGGCTAGGGGACGGCGTATTCAGGGCGCGATTTCCTCTTCCCCCAGTCTGGCGGCGACCTGGATGCGTATCCGGTCCCCCATCGGTGGGCCGATCTTGTCGGTGAGGGCGAGTGCCCTGGTCAGTGCCTCACCCGCCGCCCCGGCGTCACCCGCGGCGAAGTGCGCGTCGCCGAGCGTTATCAGCGCGCGCGCCTCGTTCAGCGGCGTGTGCAGTCCGTGGAAGACCGTCATCGCCTGCTGGAGGTGGGCCACGGCCAGCTCCGGGTCACCGTCCAGGAGGGCCATCTCGCCGAGCCCGCTCAACACCCATGCCTCGACGAGGCGCTGGCTGGAGCTGGCCGCCAGGGTGAGGGCATGGTCCAGTGCGGTGCCCGCCCCGGTGAGGTCGCCGTTCCGCAGCCGGGCGATGCCCAGCCCGTGGAGCGTGTGCGCCTCCCCGGTGGAGTCCCCGATGGCCCGCACGATCTCCAGCGCCTGCTCGAACACCTCGGCGGCGAGATCCGGTTCGTTCAGTGAGAGATGCGCGTGGCCCATCCGGTGCAGTACCTGTGCCTCGACCCGCCTGCCGCCGCCCTCCTTGCTGAGGTCCAGCGCCTCGATGAGCAACCGCTTGGCCTCGGCGGGCTCGTCGCACTCCAGTCTGAGCTGGGCCAGGTTGTGCAGCACATAGCCGGCCGCGACCTCGTTCCCGGCGTCACGGAAGATCTCCAGCGCCTGGCTGTAGTTCGCCGCCGCCTCCTCGAAGTCACCGCCCAGCCGGTCGAGGAACCCGATGCTGCGGATGGCCACGGCCATCCCCTGGGCGTCGCCGATCTCGCTGAACAGTTCGACGGCCGACTCGAAGGAGCAGCGTGCGTCGTTGAAGCGCTGCTCGGTGATGGCGAGCGAGCCCATGGAGTAGAGCATCGCCGCCTGGCCCCGCCTGTCGTCGCCCTGCTGCGCGGCGACGAGCGCGATCTGATGGGTCTCCCGCCAGTCGTCGAGGTAGACCCGCGACTCGAAGAAGGTCACGGCCGAGATGGCGAGGCCCCAGCAGAGGTCCACGTAACCGGCCTGGGCCGCCTGGCGGATGCCGGAGACGACCAGTGGGCGTTCCCGCTCGAACCACGCCAGCGGTGCGGAGATGAGCTGGTCGACCAGCCGCGCCGGCAGCGGGCTGGAGGAGATCTCGCTTTGGATGAGGGCGTCCGCGCCGTACTCCCGCTGGCTCGCCGACTGCGCGAGGAAGAGCAGGGAGCCGAGCACCCGGGAGAGTGCCGCGTTGCGCTCGTCGACCGACTCCTCCGCGGCCAGGCGTTCCCTGGCGAACACCTGGATGAGGTCGTGGAAGCGGTACTGCGTGTGCACTCCCCGCCCGATGCCCGTGGTCTCCAGGAGCTGGGCGTCGGCGAGGTCGTCGAGGAGGTCCTGGGCGTCGGTGAAGGTCTGGTCCAGCAGCGGTGCGCCGACCCACGCCGAGAACACCTGACAGTCCAGGATCGCGAGCCGGCGGAACAGCCGCCGTGCGTCCTCGCCGACGCTGTCGTAGGTCAGCGAGATGCTGGCCCTGATCGCCATGTCGCCGTGCTTGAGCTCGTCGAGGCGGCGGGTCTCGTCCTCCAGCCGTTCCACCAGTTGCTCGATGCTCCAGTGGGGGCGTGCGGACAGCCGGGCGCCCGCGATGCGCAGCGCGAGCGGCAGGCGCCCGCAGAGCTCGGCCAGTGCGGCGGTGGCGTCGGGCTCCGACTGCATCCGCTCGGTGCCCGCGATGCTGGAGAGGAGGGCCACCGACTGCTCGGAGTCGAAGCTGTCCACGCTGACGTGGAGCGCGCCGGCGAGCCCGGCGAGCCTGCTGCGGCTGGTGATGATGACGGCGGCGTCCGGATTGCCGGGGAGCAGCGGCAGGATCTGGCTCTCCGAGGCCGCGTTGTCCAGCACGATCAGCATCGTGCGCCCGGAGAGCTGGGCGCGGTACATCTCGGCCCGCTCCTCCAGGGAGTCGGGTAGCGCGGCGCCGTGCACGCCCAGCACGCGCAGGAACCGTTCGAGCACCTGCATCGGGCTCACCGGGCGGTAGGCGTCCGCGTGCAGGTCGGCGAAGAGCTGGCCGTCGGGGAAGTGCGCGGCGACGCTGTGCGAGACGTGGATGGCGACGGTGGTCTTGCCGATCCCCGCCTTGCCGCCGATCACGGCGATGGGCACGGCGAAGCCGGTGCGTCCCTCGGGGCCGCGCAGCAGGTGCCGGCGCAGGTCCCTGATCTGGTCCGAGCGTCCGGTGAAGTCGGCGATGTCGGTGGGGAGCATGCCCGGCACCTTCGGCACGGCGGCGGTCACCTCGACGGTGTGCTGGGCCGGCGCGCCGAGGCTCTCGTCCGAGGTGAGGATGGCGTGCTCGAGCTGCTGGAGCCGCTCGTTGGGCTCGATCCCCAGCTCCTCGATCAGCGCCTGCCGGGTCTGCCGGTAGACCTGCAGGGCCTCGGCCTGCCGTCCGCTCCGGTACAGGGCCGTCATCAGCTGGCCGCGGAGCCGTTCGCGCAGCGGGTAGGCCTCGATCAGCTCGGTGAGCTCGGCGATCACCTCATGGTGCCTGCCGAGGTCGAGTTCGAGCTGGACGCAGTCCTCGTTCGCGGTGATGCGGTGCTCGGCGAGCCGGCCCGCCGCGGACTGCACGAGCCTGCTGTCGATGCCGTCGAGCGCGGGTCCGCGCCACAGGGACAGCGCCTGCCGGTAGAGCCGTACGGCCTCCGCCAGGTTCTCGGTCCTGCGGGCGAGCTGAGCCGCCAGGAGGAGCGACTCGAAGCGCTTGGCGTCGATCTGCTCCTCGGGCACGCGGATGGAGTAGCCCTGCGGATGAGTGGAGATGAGGTCACTGTCGCCGTGGCCGGCGAACAGCTTGCGCAGTGCGCTGATGCAGATCTGCACCTGCGCCCGGGAAGTGGAGGGAGGATCGTCCCCGTAGATCGCCTCCATCAGCCTTCTGGTGGTGACGACCCTGTTGGGATCCAGCAGAAGGGCGGCCAGCACCGTCTGCTGCCTGATACCCCCAAGATCTAATCGTTCGTTGGTCCGGACGGCTTCAAGTAGACCCAGGATGTAAAACTCCACCGCATTCCCTCGTCAGAAACTCGCGGTCATGCGAAAGCCTGCTTTGCGAGATGGGAGAAGTATCGGTCATCCGGCCCCCGAGTTGCATGTGACCTCCGTGGGTGTGCAATGCAACAGCGCCCCGTCATAGTACGCCGTGCGTACCCTATGTCACGTCCGCGATGGTACTACTTTGCATAGGTGCTTTGCCATAGTAGATCATTAAAAATGACGATTTGTTGGCTGGTTTGTCGCCCAGTCATCCTTGCGGAAAACTGCCTGTAACCTGCAGGAAAACCAAGAAAGAACGCGATCGGAGGCCAGGCCTCCGATCGCGGGATTGCCCCCTAATGGTGATCACCCCCAAGGGTTGTGGCCCCCCTGGGGGGTCGGCGTCGGGGTCGGCGTCGGGGTGGAGGCGCCCGGCTCGTAGGTATCGGCCATGGCGGAACCGTGCCCGAGAGAGACGCACATGGTGGCGGTGCCGGCTGCGGCGATGATCACAGAGGTGACGATCCGGATGAAACGGCGGCTGACGTAGCTCATTGTGGGTCCCCTTCACTGGTGCGAACCAGCCGGTCGGCCGATCTGTTCTCAACGTAGGAACCGCTGCCATCCACTCATTATCGAACCGTCGGTGGATTTCTATCGGTCCGCTTTTCCGGTTGATCCCGTAAAGCGGTCGAATCAGAACTCGGAAAACCTCCCGGTGAATCGATGGGCGGCCGATAGCGTGCGGAAGGCGAATGAATAGCGCCTTCCGGCAACCTGGCATGAGGCGAGAACGGCCAGCGGCCGGGAGTGTCCACCCGGATGGATGCGTACGTCCCCTCCAGAAGGGCGCCGGCCTCTCCGGGCGGATATCGGTGCCCGGGTATGCGATCGCCCGGCAGATTGGTGTTTTTACATGGCTATCACCGTGCAGGCATTGGACAGTGTCTATGGCCGGGCCGCCGCCGGCGTACGGGCGACTCTGGAGCAGGTCGACAACGGACACTGGCAGGCCACGGTCGACGCCGTCACCGACCGTGACGGCTACATCAAGGAGTGGGGCGGCCGGCAGCTCAAGCGTGGTCTCTATCGAATCGTCTTGGACAGTGGTTACTACTTTGTGGGCCTGGGCCTCAGCGCCGCCTACCCCGAGATCAGCGTGGTTTTCCGGATTGAGAACGAGGTCGACACCTACCAGATCCAGGTGCTGCTCTCTCCTCATTCCTATTCGGCCTACCTCGGGTCATCCAATTGATGTGCAGGATGGTAGTGAAGGGAATCCGGTAGTGCAGACCAAAAGAACCTCGGCCGGGCGGTACCGTCCGTTCAGACCGATAATCGTCACCGACCGTTCGTGGCCGGACAACACGATCACCTCGGCGCCGCGCTGGCTCTCGACAGACCTTCGCGACGGAAACCAGTCACTGGCCGCCCCGATGACCCCCGAGCGCAAGCTGGCGATGTTCGAGCTGCTCGTGGGCATGGGCTACCGGGAGATAGAGGTCGGGTTCCCTGTCGCGAGCCAGGACGACCACGATTTCCTGCGTGTGCTGATCGAGCAGGACCGCATCCCCGACGACGTGCGGATCTCCGTGCTGGTGCAGGCCCGCGACGAGCTGATCAGGCGCACGGTGGAGAGCCTCGAAGGGGCACCCCGGGCCACGATCCACCTGTACAACGCCACCTCTCCGCTGTTCCGGCGTGTGGTCTTCGACATGAGCAGGGATGAGTGCAAGGATCTCGCCGTGCGCGGCACCCAGCTGATGATGAAGTACGCCGAACGCACCCTCCGGGACTGCGACCTGGGCTTCCAGTATTCTCCCGAGCTGTTCAACGACACCGAGGCGGACTTCTCCCTGGAGGTCTGCGAGGCCGTCATGGACGTCTGGCAGCCGGAGCCGGGCCGCGAGATCATCCTCAACTTCCCGACCACCGTGGAGCGTTCGCTGCCCAACGTCTTCGCCGACCAGATCGAGTGGCTGCACCGCAACCTGTCCAGGCGTGAGCACGTCTGCCTGTCCATCCATCCGCACAACGATCGCGGGACCGGCGTCGCGTCCTCGGAGCTGGCACTGCTCGCCGGGGCCGACCGCATCGAGGGATGCCTCTTCGGCAACGGCGAGCGGGCCGGCAACGTCTGCCTGGTCACGCTGGGGCTGAACATGCTGACCCACGGCGTCGACCCCGGCATCGACTTCTCCGACATCAACACGGTCCGCCGGGTGGTGGAGGACTGCAACGGGATCGCCGTCCACCCCCGGCATCCGTACGGCGGCGACCTCGTGCACACCTCCTTCGCCGGCTCGCACCAGGACGCGATCAAGAAGGGCTTCGACGCGCTTGAGCGCAGAGCCGCGGAAGAGGGCGTCCCGGTGGGCGAACTGCCGTGGGAGATGCCCTACCTCCCGATCGACCCCGCCGACCTCGGCCGCACCTACGAGGCCGTCGTGCGGATCAACAGCCAGTCGGGCAAGGGGGGCGTGGCCTACATCATGAGCGCGTGGTACGGCCTGAGCCTGCCGCGCGACCTGCAGGTCGACTTCGCGAAGGTGGTCCAGTCGCGGGCCGACGCCGACGGCGAGGAGATCACCCCGAGCCGGGTCAGGCGGCTCTTCGAGGACGAGTACATGACGGACTCCGCCGTGCCGCTGCCGCGCGGCGAGCAGCCGGTGCGGACCTCGCTGTATATCGACGGCGGCGGGTTCGACGTCGGCGCGGCGCGGGCCGACTCGATCCAGTCCGTCAGGTCGGTGCTCACCGCCAGGGGATTCGAGGTCCGCGCGGTGCACCGTACCGGACTGGCGACGGCCCGGCCCGGCACCGGCCGGTCGGACGTCGCCGTCTACGCGGAGTGCGTGATGGACGGGCGGGTGTTCTGGGGCGCGGGCCTGGAGGCCGACGTCGAGGCGGCCTCGGTGGCGGCGGTGCGGTCCGCCGTGGTCAGGGCGACGCTCGCCCGGCTGCCCGTCGTGTCCACGGGCGTCGCCCCGGCAGGGCTCCGAGCAGGCCGGAGTCCGTCGGAGGCCGCTGATAGCGGCTCGATAAGAAACCGAAGTGAGCGGAACCTAGCGTCATACGTGTAGCCGGTACCGAGACGGCGTCCGTCGAGGAAAGGGAGGCTGATCATGGGCCTGGTCGAAAGAGATGAGGCACTGGCCTCCTTGGAAGGCCTGCTCACCAGCGCGGTGACGGGCAAGGGCAGGGCGGTGCTGATCAGCGGCACGGTCGCGAGCGGCAAGAGTGAGTTGCTGCACTCCTTCGCCGAGCAGGCGATCGAGCTGGGTGCCCTGCCCATCACCGCCACCGGGTCCCGCGTCGAGCGGGACCTGCCGATGGGCGTGCTCGGGCAGCTGATCCACGACGCGCCGCTGGTCGCGGAGGAGCGGGACCGGGCCCTCGCCCTGCTGGAGGAGGGCGCCCGTACGGTCATGTCGGGCGACCCCCGAGCCGAGACCCTGGAACCGGTCGACGCCCAGGTCGTCCACGCGCTGTGCACGGTGCTCCTCGAACTCTCCGAGCGCTATCCGCTGCTGGTCGTCGTGGACGACATCCACCTCGCGGACCGGGCCTCCCAGCTCTGCCTGGCCTACCTGTTGCGGCGGTTGAGGTTCGCCAGGATCGCCGCCGTCTTCAGCCACTCCGACAACGGCCGGTACGTCGAGACGTTCCTCGAGACCGAATTGATGCGCCAGCCCCACTGCCGGCGCGTCCAGCTCGCCCTGCTCTCGGAGGAGGGCGTGGCGACCCTGGCCGCCGAGCGGGTGGGCAAGGAGCCGGCCGCTCGCTTCGCCGCGGAGTGGCACGGGCTGAGCGGAGGAAACCCGCTGCTGGTCGGCGCTCTGATCGAGGACTACCAGGACTTCGTCCGCGCCTCCGGCGAGTCCCCGGCCGAGCCGGTCGTCGGCGACCGGTACGGCCAGGCCGTGGTGTCCTGCCTGCAGCGCGGTGAGCCGCAGACGCTCCAGGTGGCGCGCGGGCTCGCGGTCCTCGGGGATCCCGCCATGCTGGATCGGCTGCTTGCCGGCGGGGCCGCCCATGTGTCCCAGGCGCTGCACTCGCTCACCCTGACCGGCCTGCTCAGGGTGGGTTGCTTCCGGCACGAGGTGGCCCGCGCGGCGGTGCTGGGCGATGTCGACGTGGACAGGCGGATGGACCTGCACCGCAGGGCCGCCGAACTGGCGCACGAGAGCGGGGCCTCTCCCGAGGTGATCGCGGATCACCTGCTGGAGGGGAGCCGGATCGAGGCGCCCTGGGTCGTCCCCCTGCTGGAGGACGCGGCCCGGCTCGTGCTGCGTGAGGGGCGCGTCGACTCCGCGGTGGCCTATCTCCGGCTGGCCTGGCGGGAGTGCGCCGACGAGCAGCAGCGCATGAAGATCACCACAACGCTGATGCGGGCCGAGTGGCGGATCAACCCGGGCGCGCCCGCCGGGCACCTCGCCGACCTCACCGACGGTCTGCAACGAGGCAGCCTGCGGGGGAGCGACGCGATCGTGCTGGCGCAGGCCCTGCTGTGGCACGGCCGTTTCGACGACGCGCGGGAGGTGCTGGAATACCTGAAGGAATCGGGCAACGACGGCGACCTGGAGACCGGGACGGAGCTCCTCATCGCCCGCCCGTGGCTACGCTGCACCTATCCTCCCTTCCACGCCCACCTCCGCCGGACGCTGGGTGAGAAGCCCCGGCCGGTGATCGCCTCGGTCGCCGCCGACCGTCGGCTGGAGGCCACCCTCGCGCTGGCGGGTGTGCTGGTGGGCGAGCGGAACGGCCGGCTCGTGGAGACGGCCGAGCGGATCCTCCGCGAGTGCCACCTCGACGAGATGTCCATGGGAACGGTGGAGAGTGCGCTGCTGGCGCTCACCTACGGCGGGTGGTCGGAACAGGCCGCCCCCTGGTGCGACTTCTTCATGGCGGAGGCCGGTATGCGGCACGCACCGAGCCGGCAGGCGAGACTCGCCGCCATCCGGGCGGAGATAGCGCTGCGCCAGGGTGACATGCCGGGGGCCGAGCACCACGCGCGCACCGCCCTTGAGATCATCCCGATGAGCAGCTGGGGTGTCGCCGTCGGCGGGCCGCTGAGCAGCCTGATCATCGCGGCGACCGCGATGGGGAAGCACGACGTCGTGCACGAGCACCTCTCCCACCCGGTGCCCGAGGCCATCTTCCAGAGCAGGTACGGCCTGCACTACCTGTACGCCAGGGGCCGCTACAACCTGGCGACCGACTATCCCGGCCCGGCGCTGCGCGACTTCCGGCTCTGCGGCGAGCTGATGAGCACCTGGGGGATCGACGCTCCCGGCCTGGTGCCGTGGCGGGTCGACGCGGCCGAGGCCTGCCTGCGCCTGGGGCAGCCCGAGCAGGCACGCCGGTTCGCGGAGGACCAGCTCAAGCGGTGCGGGCCCGCCACACCCAGGGTGCACGGCATGGCCATGCGCCTGTTCGCGGCGACCGGTGAGGTACGGCACCGGCCGATGCTGCTCCGCCAGGCGGCCGACCTGCTCCAGGCGGGCGGAGACCGCTATGAGATGGCGAAGACGCTGTGCGACCTCGCCGCGGCCTACCAGGAGCTCGGTGAGTTCAGGCGGGCCAGGATGATCAGCAGCCGGGCCGAGGCCGTCGCCCAGGAATGTCAGGCGGACCCGCTGACCAGGGTGCTCTCCCGCAACGGCGACAGCGGGGGTGAGGTCGTCGCGGCGCTGTCGGAGACGGAAGGCCTGGCCGCCGTGCTGAGTGACGCCGAACGCAGGGTCGCCATACTCGCGGCTTCCGACTACACCAACCGGGAGATCGCCGGCAAGCTCTATCTCACGGTCAGCACCGTCGAGCAGCACCTCACGCGGACCTACCGCAAGCTCAACATCACCCGCCGCGCGGACCTTCCGTCGAGTCTCGACCTCGGTGGCTCCCGTTCCCAGCTGAACCGGGTCGACCCCTAGGAACACCGGCCGGGCGGGGCGGCGCGCGTCCGGCCTCCGGGGTGATTAGGGGGATGTCCTGACCGTTTTACCGGTCTTACCGTGCCCTAAAGGAGTAGACCCGGCGCGAGGAGATCGCATGCACGTGCAGAAGGAGGCGGAGATGGTCCCGACACCGGTGACCGACCTGCCACGTGAGACCATGCGTGATCGGGTGACGGAACTGCGGCTCGTCAGAGAGAGCGCACACCAGGGGCCCGATCCCGAGGCAACGATCAGGCAGCACACCAAGGGCAAACTGACCGCGCGCGAGCGGCTCGACATCCTGCTCGACGTCGACTCGTTCGTGGAGGTGGAGGCGTTCCGGAGGCACCGGGCGACCGGATTCGGCCTGGAGCAGCGCCGTCCGCACACCGACGGAGTCGTGGCCGGATGGGGGAAGATCTACGGGCGTGAGGTCATGGTCTACGCCCATGACTTCCGGATGTTCGGCGGTGCGCTGGGTGAGGCGCACGCCGAGAAGATCCACAAGGTGATGGACATGGCGGAGGCGGCCGGCGTGCCGCTGATCAGTCTCAACGACGGTGCGGGAGCCCGGATCCAGGAGGGTGTCACCGCGCTCGCCGGATATGGCGGGATTTTTCAGCGCAATGTGCGTGTCTCCGGAGTGATCCCGCAGATCAGCGTGATGCTCGGGCCGTGCGCCGGGGGAGCTGCCTACTCCCCGGCCCTCACCGACTTCGTGTTCATGGTGCAGAACATCTCGCAGATGTTCATCACCGGGCCCGACGTGGTCAGGGCGGTGACCGGCGAGGACATCAGCCACGACGACCTGGGCGGCGCCTCGGTGCACGGCACGCGTTCCGGCGTCGCCGGGTTCGTGCACCAGGACGAGGTCTCCTGCCTGGAGGACGTGCGCTACCTGGTCTCGCTGCTGCCCGCCAACAACCGCGAGCTGCCCCCGAAGGTGCCGACCACCGACCACCCCGGACGGCGCAACGAGGCGCTGCTCGACCTCGTCCCCGCCAATCCCACGCAGTCCTACGACATGCTGGAGCTCATCAGGGAGCTCGTGGACGACGGGGAGTTCTTCGAGTTCCACGCGGGGTGGGCGGCCAACCTGATCTGTGGGCTGGCCACCTTCGACGGCCATGTGACCGGCATCGTGGCGAACCAACCGGCATACCTGGCGGGGGTGCTGGACATCGAGGCGTCCGAGAAGGGCGCCCGGTTCATCCAGATGTGTGATTCCTTCAACATCCCGCTCGTCAGCCTCGTCGACGTACCGGGCTTCCTCCCGGGGTCCGACCAGGAGCACAACGGGATCATCAGGCACGGGGCCAAACTGCTCTACGCCTACTGCGCGGCCACCGTACCGCGCATCCAAGTGATCGTGCGCAAGGCGTACGGCGGCGCCTACATCGTGATGGACTCGCGATCGATCGGCGCCGACCTGTCCTTCGCGTGGCCCACGAACGAGATCGCGGTCATGGGCGCCGAGGGAGCAGCCAACATCATCTTCCGCAGGGAGATCGCCGCCGCGGACGACCCCGCGGAGATGCGGGCCAGGCGGGTCGAGGACTACCGGAGGACGCTCATGCATCCCTATTACGCCGCGGAGCGCGGCCTGGTCGACGATGTCATCGATCCATGCGAGACACGGATCACGCTGATCCGCTCGCTCGGCCTGCTACGGGCCAAGCACGCCCCCGCGCCGCAGCGCAAGCACGGAAACCCCCCGATGTGATGGACGGCGACCTGCTCCGGATCGTGTCCGGCGACCCGACGGACGAAGAACTGGTCGCGCTCGTCGGGGTGCTCCACCTCATCGCGGCACGAGAGCCGGAGGACGACGGGACGCGGGTGCCGGCGTCCGACTGGAAGCCGACGGGCTACCAGTCCCCTCTCTCCTGGTCTTCCACCCTTATCCGCTGACCGCCCGGACGGATCACATCAAACAATGAAAAAGATTCTGATCGCCAATCGTGGTGAGATCGCCGTCCGGATCGCCCGCGCATGCAAAGACGCCGGACTGACCAGCGTCGCCGTCTACGCCGACCAGGACCTCGACGCCCTGCACGTCCGCGTCGCCGACGAAGCCCACGCCCTCGGCGGCACCACCCCCGCCGACACCTACCTCGACATCACCAAACTCCTGCGCATCGCCCGCACCACCGGCGCCGACGCCATCCACCCCGGCTACGGCTTCCTCGCCGAAAACGCCACCTTCGCCCAAACCGTCATCGACGCCGGCCTCACCTGGATCGGCCCACCCCCCACCGCGATCACCGCCCTCGGCGACAAAGTCCAAGCCCGCCACATCGCCCACACCGTCGGCGCCCCCCTCGTCCCCGGCACCCCCGACCCCGTCACCGGCCCCGACCAAATCACCGCCTTCGCCCACCAACACGGCCTGCCCATCGCCATCAAAGCCGCCTACGGCGGCGGCGGACGCGGCCTCAAAGTCGCCCGCACCCTGGAGGAGATCCCCGACCTCTACGACTCCGCCGTCCGCGAAGCCCTCACCGCCTTCGGCCGCGGCGAATGCTTCGTCGAACGCTACCTCGACCGCCCCCGCCACGTAGAAACCCAATGCCTGGCCGACACCCACGGCAACATCGTCGTCATCTCCACCCGCGACTGCTCCCTGCAACGCCGCCACCAAAAACTCATCGAAGAAGCCCCCGCCCCCTTCCTCACCCCCACCCAGCACGACCTCCTCATCACCAGCTCCAAAGCCATCCTGCGCCACGCCGGCTACACCGGCGCCGGCACCTGCGAATTCCTCATCGGCCAAGACGGCACCATCTCCTTCCTCGAAGTCAACACCCGCCTCCAAGTCGAACACCCCGTCACCGAAGAAGTCACCGGCATCGACCTGGTCCGCGAACAGTTCCGCATCGCCGCCGGCGAACCCCTCGGCTACGACGACCCCACCCCCCGCGGCCACAGCATCGAATTCCGCCTCAACGCCGAAGACCCCGGACGCGGCTTCCTGCCCGCCCCCGGCACCATCACCGCGATGCGCACCCCCACCGGCCCCGGCGTCCGCCTCGACACCGGCTACGACACCGGCATGACCGTCCCCGGAGCCTTCGACTCCCTCATCGCCAAACTCATCATCACCGGCCGCACCCGCCAAGAAGCCATCGAACGCTCCCGCCGCGCCCTGAGCGAACTCACCATCGACGGCATGCCCACCGTCATCCCCTTCCACCAGGCCGTCCTGACCGACCCCGCCTTCACCGGCGAACCCTTCACCATCCACACCCGCTGGATCGAAACCGAATACGACAACCAGATCCCCCCCTACCCCACCCCCACCGACACCCCCCCACCCACCGAACGCGACACCATCACCGTCGAAGTCGCCGGCAAACGCCTCGAAATCACCCTCCCCGCCGGGGTGGGGGCGAGGGCCGGGTCCGCGGACCCTGCTCCCCGCGCCCCCCGCCGCTCCAACAGGGCCAACGGCACCCCCGCCGCGGGCGGTGACACCCTCATCAGTCCGATGCAGGGCACCATCGTCAAGGTGGTGGCCGCCGACGGGGACACCGTCGCCGCAGGCGACGTCGTCGTGGTGCTGGAGGCGATGAAGATGGAGCAGTCGCTCACCGCGCACAAGGCCGGGACCGTCACCGGGCTGACCGCCGCGGTCGGCCAGACCGTCACCGCCGGTGCCGCCATCTGCGAGATCAAGGACGCCTCGTCCTGAAGCGCTCCCCACGACGGGGTCCGGGGGATTCCGCCGTTCCGGTGACGTAGCCCGACGGGCGGCGGCGGGGGTGCCGGGCACGGCGGGAAGGCCGCCGGCCACGGCCGGCTCGGCGGGTCCACCCATGAAAAACCCCTGGCCGGACCCGGCGGGGGTCTGGCCAGGGGGGAGGGGGCTAGCTGACGTTGGCGCAGATCGCGTAGACGCTGATGCCGACGTCGTTGTAGCCGATCTGCCGGCCGAGGCCGATCCAGCCGGCCCCGTCATCGGTGGGGAAGGACCCGACCAGGATCGCGCCGTTCCCCTGGGCCTCGGCACCGCCGCCGACCGCCTTCTTGCCGGCCGGGCACCGGACCGTGCGCCGGCTGAAGTTGGGGACGTTGGCGTTGGGCAGCTTGACGATCTGGTAGCCGGAGAAGTCGGCCGCGGCGGCCGTACCGGGGGCCGAGGCGGAGGCCGACGTCGTGGCCAGGGTCGTCAGGCCCGCGCAGCCGACGAGGGCGGCCAGTGCGATGGTCGTGAGCCTCTTGCTTCGCATGCTTTCTCCTATGACAGAAGATGCAGGAATGGTCACGCAAAGTAAACAGTCCGCTACTTTGAGTGTCCAGCCTTGGTTCTGTCACCCCGGAGTGGGTTGCGCCGGTCGGGCACTCTGTGCAGGGAGTCATCGCGACCGCAGTACGCGACGTGATAGAGAGAGCGCTCTCACAACGCGGTACGGATGGCGTATCCGCCAGGCTGGAGCGGTTGCGCGCTGTGGATGGGTGGCTCCCGTGAAGAAATCCCTGGTTTTCACGGAGATTCCCTTCCGCCTTGGTCTCGGCGAGTTACCTTTTTGTTATCGACGTGAAACATTGATGTTCATGACGGGGGCTGTTACTTTCGCGGTCAGAGAGCGCTCTCTCAATCGGTCCGCCGCAGATCCGCAACCCCTCCCCCGGAGGCACCCCCATGGATCCCTCGATCCCGACCACGGGTCCGGACAGTCCGCAGCCCCGCGAAAGACGACTCACCCACCGTTCCCGCCCCCGCGTGCGCGCCCTCGCCGTCGGCGTGGCCCTCGCGCTGGTGGGCGCCCTGTTCGGCGCCGGCCTGGCCCGTTCCGCCGAGGCGGCCACGGTCGGCGCCGGCAGCTACGCCGACACACTGCCCGCCGGCCGCTCGCTGCCGACCGGCTGCGGCTCCGTCTCCACCAACCCGCGCCAGTGGGTGACCGCCAACGCGCCCTCGGGAGCCGTCCCGACCAACGACTGGTGGTCGTCGATCCTCTACAAGAAGACCGACTGCTCGTACGGCGAGCCGCTCCACGCCCACCCGATCTCCTACGACACCCTCGCGGGCGGCCTCGGCTTCTCCTACACCACCACCCCCGCGATCAGCGGCACGGCGACCGGGGTCGGGGAGTACCACTACCCCTACGTCCAGGACATCCTGGTCGGCGTCGCCGGCCTGAACTCGCCCGACGTCAAGGTCGACGGCTGGAGCGACTGGACCGTCACGCCGTACTGGAGCGGCGGCGGCCGGACCATGAAGGCCACCATCGGCCACGGCCTGCCGTTCGGCTACTTCCAGATCACCGGCGGGGACGCGCAGATCACCACCTCGGGCACCCCGGCGGTGTGGTCCAACAACGGCGCCACCATCGGCTTCACCGCGGGTGGCCACGACTACGTCGCCTACGCCCCGACGGGCGCGACCTGGACGGTCGGCGGGACGACGATCAGCTCGTCCCTGGCGGGCAGGGGCTTCTTCTCGGTGGCGGTGCTGCCGGCCGGCGGCGACCGGGCCGCCCTGGCGAGCACCTACGGCCAGTACGCCCACGCGCACGTCACCGGCACCCGGGTCTCCTATTCCTACAACCCGGGCAGCAGCACGCTGAGCACGACGTACGCCTTCACCACCACCGCCCGGCAGGGCAGCGCGACCGGTACCGTCATCGCGCTCTACCCGCACCAGTGGAACCATCTGACCGGTTCCACTCCACTCGCGCAGACCTACACCTCCGCACGCGGCCAGATGAAGATCGTCACCGGGACGCAGTTCACCACGTCGATGAAGTACACCGGCGTGCTGCCCGAGGTGCCCGCCGTCGGCGACGGCTCCGGCGCCGACCTCGCCACGGTCACCGGCCTGCTCAACGCCGAACTGGCCAACCCGATGGACATCCGGGGCGACGACACCTACTGGACCGGCAAGGGGCTGGGCCGTGCCGCCCGGATCGCGGAGATCGCCGACCAGCTCAACCTCACCTCGGTCCGCGACTCGGCGCTGAACGCCATCCGCACCCGGCTCAACGACTGGTTCACCGCCTCGCCGGGCAAGACCTCCCGGGTCTTCTACCTCAACCCCACCTGGGGCACGCTGATCGGCTACCCCGCCTCCTACGGCTCGGACCAGGAGCTCAACGACCACCACTTCCACTACGGCTACTACGTGGCGGCCGCCGCGACCCTGGCCAAGTTCGACCCGAACTGGGCGAAGGCGAGCCAGTACGGCGGCATGGTCGACCTGCTGATCCGCGACGCCAACAACTACGACCGCGCCGACACGCGCTTCCCCTACCTGCGTGACTTCGACATCTACGCCGGCCACGACTGGGCCTCGGGCCACGGCGCGTTCGGCGCGGGCAACAACCAGGAGTCCTCGTCGGAGGGCATGAACTTCGCAAACGCCCTCATCCAGTGGGGCCAGGCCACCGGGAACACCGCGGTCCGCGACGCGGGCGTCTACATCTACACGACCCAGGCGGCGGCGATCCAGGAGTACTGGTTCGACGTGCGCAACCAGAACTTCCCCGCGGCCTTCGGGCACAGCACGGTCGGCATGGTCTGGGGCGACGGCGCCGCCTACGCCACCTGGTTCAGCGGCGAGCCGGAGATGATCCAGGGCATCAACATGCTCCCGGTCACCGGCGGCCACTTCTACCTGGGCGACAACCCGGCCTATGTGACCACCAACTACACCGAGCTGACCAGGAACAACGGTGGGCCGCCCACGGTGTGGCAGGACATCATCTGGGAGTTCCTCGCCCTGGGCAACGGGGACACCGCGCTGGCCAACCTCCGCGCGGCGGGCGGCTTCACCCCGGAGGAGGGGGAGAGCAGGGCGCACACCTTCCACTGGATCCGCAACCTGGCCGCGCTGGGCACGGTGGACACCTCCGTCACCGCCAACCACCCGCTGGCCAAGGTGTTCAGTAAGAACGGCGCCCGCACCTACGTGGCGTCCAACATCACCGGCGCCGCGATCATGGTGACCTTCTCCAACGGCACCACGCTCAACGTGCCGGCGGGCAAGACGGTCGCCTCGGGTGCGCAGAGCTGGAGCGGAGGAAACGCCGGCGGCGGCGCCAACCCGACCCCCACCCCCACCGTCACGCCGACCGTCACCCCGACGCCCACACCCACACCCACCCCCACCCCGACCACGGGGCCCTTCGCCGCGACGCGCTACCTGCAGACGGGCGGGGCGCTGCCGGGCACCTCGGGTACGGCGGGCACCGCCGTACTGGCCGCGGCCAACGGCAACCACGACGGCACACCGGTGAACGCGCAGGTCTTCACGGCGACCGGGCTGACCGCCACCCACAACGGCGGGACCACCGCTTTCGACCTCTTCCTGGACGCGGGCACCACGGTCGCCAACGGCACCCAGGCCCGGATCTCCTACGACCTGACCGGCGACGGCAGTTGGGACCGGGTGGAGACCTACCGCTACTTCGCCACCGATCCGGTGACCGGCTGGGAGCACTACACCCAGGCGGCGGGGCCGCAGTCCTCGTCCGGGGCGTACGGCAACCTGTCCGGCGGCCGGGTGAGAGTGGAGGTCTGGAACGCCATCGGCGGCGGGACCACCACCCTCGGCACCGGTGACCGCTCGCTGGTGCGGTTGCCGTTCGGCTGAGCCACCGGGGTGCGGTTGCCGTTCGGCTGAGCCACCGGGGTGCGGTTGCCGTTCGGCTGAGCCGCCGGGTCGGCCGGCTCGCGAGGCGACCGGGTGGGAGACGGGCGTGCAGGCCGGCACCGCCGGCCGGACCGCGCGTGACCGGCCGGGGCCATGCCGTACCGGGACAGGTCAACAGACAGGGTGGCCGGGAGTGACGATCCCGGCCACCCTTCGCATGCCGGTGCGCGAAGGGTTCTCACAGGTCACGGCCGTGAACACAAGAAAGGAGGCGGCTGGTAAGGGGCCCCTCAATCGGTTTGGGTAGTGTTCCTCTGTTCTTGACGGCTATTGACGTTTTTCAAACGCAGGGGAGCCCAGGTTGACCACGTCGACCTCGTCGGATACCGGGTCCGGAATCCGAAAATGGTTACTGGACGGCCTGCACCGGCCGGACCTCAAAACGCCGGGACCGCACCAGGAGGAGACACCGCACCGGCAGCACGCCTGGTGGCAGGTCATGTGCCTCACCGGCGTCGACTACTTCTCCACCCTGGGTTACCAGCCCGGCATCGCCGCCCTCGCGGCCGGGACCCTCAGTCCCGTCGCCACCCTGCTGCTCGTCGCCCTGACGATGTTCGGCGCGCTGCCCACCTATCGCGCGGTCGCCAGGGAGAGCCCCAATGGCCTGGGCTCGCTGTCGATGCTGGAGAGCCTGCTGCCCGGCTGGCGAGGCAAACTGCTGGTGCTGTTCCTGCTCGGGTTCGTCGCCACCGCCTTCATCGTGACGATCACCCTGTCGGCCGCCGACGCCACCGCCCACATCCTGCACAACCCGTTCGTCCCCGCCGCCTGGCAGAGCTGGCAGGTGCCGGTCACCCTGGTGCTGATCGCCCTGCTCGGCGGGGTGTTCCTCATCGGGTTCAGCGAGGCGATCTCCATCGCGGTCGTGCTGGTCGTGGTCTACCTGCTCCTCAACGTGGTCGTGCTGGCCGTGGCCGTCCAGCGGGTCGCCGCCGATCCCGAGCTGATCACCGACTGGCGGACGGCGCTCACCGCCGAGCACTCCAGCCCGATCGCGATGGTCGCCGTCTCCCTGTACGTGATGCCCAAGCTCGCCCTGGGCCTGTCCGGGTTCGAGACCGGCGTGGCGGTGATGCCGCTGGTCAGAGGCGAGCTGCCGGAGCGGATCAAGGGCGCGAAGAAGCTGCTGACCACGGCCGCGCTCATCATGAGCGTCTTCCTGATCACCTCCAGCTTCGCCACCACCCTGCTGATCCCGGCGCAGGAGTTCCAGGAGGGCGGAAAGGCCAACGGGCGCGCCCTGGCCTACCTGGCCCACGGCTACCTCGGCGACTGGTTCGGCACCGTCTACGACGTCAGCACGATCGCCATCCTGTGGTTCGCCGGAGCCTCCGCACTGGCCGGCCTGCTCAACATCGTGCCGCGCTACCTGCCCCGGTACGGCATGGCCCCCGACTGGTCACGTGCCGCCCGGCCGATGGTGCTGGTCTTCACGCTCGTCTCCTTCGCGATCACCCTCTTCTTCGGCGCGGACGTAGAGTCGCAGGGCGGCGCCTACGCCACCGGCGTGCTGGCCCTCATCCTGTCGGCCGCGGTCGCCGTCACGCTGTCCGCGCTGAAGCACGGCCGGACCAAGGTCGCCGTGCCGTTCGGGATCATCACGCTGATCTTCGCCTACGCGACGGTGGCCAACATCATCGAGCGCCCCGACGGCCTGGTGATCGCGCTCTTCTTCGTCCTGGCGATCGTCGTCACCTCGCTGGTCTCCCGGGCCACCCGCTCGACCGAGCTGCGGGTCACGCGGATCACCATGAACGACGAGGCGCGCCGATACATCAACGAGGCCGCCGAGATCCACCTGATCGCCAACGAGCCGAACGTGCGCGACTGCAGGGAGTACGTCGACAAGGCGCGGGAGGGCTGGGAGCGCCACCGGCTCCGGCGCGCCGAGGGGCTGATCTTTCTGGAGGTGACGGTCCCCGACGCGTCCGAGTTCACCTCGGAACTCCGGGTGATCGGCGAGGAGCGGTACGGCTTCCGCATCCTGCGGGTGGAGAGCGCCACCATCCCCAACGCGATCGCGGCCATCCTCCTCCAGTTGCGCGATGAGACGGGGAAGCTGCCGAACGTCTACTTCCACTGGGCCGAGGGCAACCCCATCGGGGCGCTCCTGCGCTACCTGGTCTTCGGCGGCGGAGACGTCCCCCCGCTCACCCGGGAGGTCCTCCGCCAGGCCGAGCCCGTGGCGGAACGCCGCCCCCTGGTCCACGTCGGCTGACCCGGGCGGGTCCGGCCGCGCGTCGTGAGCCGTGCCGCCTGACCCGGGCGGGTCCGGCGGCACGGCTCACGACGCGCGGCCGTTACGCACATGTCTCCTGACCGTCGCCGAACCTGCCAGGCTCGGCGGGTATACCTTGATCAGTCCAGACGACGGCCGGGCCGTTGCCGCATGGGAGATGTCAAGCGATGAGTAGAGACCTGGTCATTCGCGTCACCCATCATGAGGAGGCAGGGTGCGCCGTCATCACTGTCATGGGCGATATCGACCGTAACTCCAGCCCGCTCCTCAGGGAGAGCATCCGCGGACTGGTCGACGACGGGCACGTCCAGATCGTGCTCGACGTGGGGGAGATGACCTTCTGTGACTCCAACGGCCTGCGGACGTTTCTCAGTGGAATGACCACGGTCTTCGAGGCGGGCGGATGGCTCCGGCTGGCGGGCGTCCGGGGCCACTTCGAGCGGCTGCTGCGGATGACCGATCTCTACACCTTCTTCTCCATCGACGCCGACGTGCTCGGCTCGCTGAAACACGCCTCCCGCGGAGGCTCCCAAGCCTCCGGATGAGGGCTGGAGATGGTGCTGCCCGCACCTACCAGCCACGCATTAACCCGTATTAACTCTGATTTAGCACCTTCGGAACAGTTGATCACAAAGCTCTCATTACGGTACTTTTTGCCGATCTCCACAGTCCGTTCGGGATCTTCAGGGTCCGTCGGCGGCGATCTTCGAGGTCCGTTCACAGTCGGGAGCGGTACGGGGCGGAGGCCCTCGAAGGGGGTTCAACGGATTTCGCGGTCCATGGTGCCGATGCGGGCCGAATACTGACTTCCCGGGACCCGGTTCGGTCATGGCCGTAAGAAAGGTTGGGTCTTCTCAAGGGGTGGCGGGCGAGCTATCAAGAGCTCAGAACCAGTTGTGAACCAGGCATCCCAGCGCCGCGACCCGCATGCCGTACGGCGTCGCGGGCGTGTCCGGTTCTTCATGCCCCCCGAGTGGAACGAGGCCGACGTGCACCGGTTACGAAAAGCGATCATTCGAATCCTCTGTGTGCTGAGCGTGCTCGCCGCAGGGCTCACCGCCGTGGCCACCGGCGCGCAGGCCTCCGTCCCGAACCGGTGGGGGTTCGCCCACGTCAACCTCACCTCGGGCATCCCCGACCCCGCCCACCAGGCGGGGAGCTGGGCGCCCGGATTCAACGTCTCGGTCGCTCCGGGTGGGGTGGGTCAGACCTATGTGACGTTCCCCCAGCTCGCGATCGACGGCGGCGTCGTGCACGTCACGGCCATCGCCCAGACCGCCTACTGGTGCCAGGCGCAGAAGTGGGGCCCGGTGGGAGCCGACCTGGTCGCGGTGGTGCAGTGCTACAAGTACGGCGGGGGACCGGTGTTCACCCCGTACAGCATCGTCTTCGAGCAGAGCACGGGCATCCTGCCCGCACCGCAGGCGTTCGGTTACGTCCACCACGACGGCTCTTCGATCGTCACCCAGTTCAACTCGGCCGGACCGGCCAACAGTGTCCTCCCCGTGGTGGCGGGGGTCTGGAATGTCACCCTGCCGGGGCTGGGTTCGTCGGGACTCGCCGGGAACGTCCAGGTGACCGCGGTCAACTCGAACCAGCCCGCCCGCTGCAAGGTCGGCGGATGGAGTTCGGCGCTCGGTGCGCAGACGGTCCAGGTGCGCTGCCACAACGCGACGAACGTCCCGCTCGCCACCGGCTGGACGCTGACCTACCAGCGTGAGCGGGCCATCACAGGGGCGGCGGTCCCGCCGAAGAACTTCGCCTACACCTTCGACAACACCCCGGCCAACCCGGGCCCCTACGCGCCGGTGCCGCCGCAGGTCAACTACAACTCCCAGGGCGGGACCAACACGGTGCAGACCGCCGGGCTCGGCCAGCGCCTGGTGACCTTCCCGAAGGTCGGCGTCCTGCAGGACCACGTCCAGGTGACCGCCTACGGGACCGGCCCCGAGTTCTGCAACCTGGTGACCCTCTGGAACACCTCCGGCAACGTCGCGATCGTCCGCAACGTCGTCTGCTACAACGGCGGCACCCGCGTGGACCAGCCCTCCCTGAGCACCTACACCTCGGCCTTCTGAGGGTCGGGGGCCGCTGAGGCCCACCGCCCACCGCCCACCGCCCACCGCCCACCGCCGGTCCGGTACGGCGCGCCGTACCGGACCGGCGGCCGTCGGCGCCCCCGGCGAACCCTCGCCGGGGGCGCCGACGTGCCGTCAGAGGCGGGTGATCCGGACCGCGTCGGCGATGACGAGCCCCGTGCCGGACGTCCACCGGCTCACGCCGACGACATTCTGGTCCCCGGCGTTCAGCGTGAAGGTGCCGAGGCTGCGCCAGGACCCGCCGCCGGTGCGCTGGTCGACGTAGACCGTCGTGTTGCCCGCGGAGGTGGCGACGATGTACGGCGCGGCGCTGTTGTAACCGGAGAGGGCCGGATACCAGGCCTCGACGCGGTAGGAGCCCGCGCTGGGGATGGTGGCCCGGTACCAGGAGGTGTCACTGAGGCTCACCGGGTCGGCGAACCGGTAGTCGGTGCCGTAGCGCTGGGTGGAGTAGGTCGAGGTGCCCCAGTTGGCGCTGGCGGTGAACTTCCCCGCCGTGCCGTTGTCGACGATGGTGGACCAGGTGGGGGGAGTGTCACCGGTGACGTACTGCATGTACGTGGTCCAGTTCCAGTGCGGGCCCGGGTCGGTGTGGTCGTTGCCCGGCACCTCGACGTGCCCGACGATGTGGGTGCGGTCCTTGGGGATGTTGTAGCGGTCGGCGATGTTGCGGGTCAGCGCGGCCGAGGCGCGGTACATCGCGTCGGTGAACCAGGAGGCGTTGTCGACGTAGCCTTCGTGCTCGATGCCGACGGAGCGGCTGTTCCAGTCGCGGGCGTGCCAGGCCCGGTCCTTCTCGCGGACCATCTGGGTGATGTCACCGTCGGAGGAGCGGACGACGTAGTGCGCCGAGACCTGGGCGGCGGGGTTCTGGAACCAGGAGATCGTGCCGGCGTAGGAGCCCTGGGTCACGTGGATGACGATGCGGTCGATCGCGTTGCTGGTCGGCCGGTTGGAGACGGTGTAGTTGCTGGAACTGGCGGCCACCCATTTGGCTCCCGGGTAGTCCACGGCCGCCGCCAGGCGGGGGGCGTTCAGGTCGGGGGCCTGGGCGTAGGTGCCGCGCTCGGGTGTCACGGCCTGCGCCTGCACGGTCACGGTGCCGCTCGGGGTGGCCGCCGTGACGCCCTTGGCGAGCAGGTCGTAGACGGTGTCGGCGTACAGCCGGGCCACCTCGGGGGAGGAGGCGTTGCCGTATTCGGCCACCGCCGCGTACCACTTCCCGGCGTCCTTGCGGGCGGTCGCGTCCAGTCCGAGCTCATCGGCGTGGGCGCGCAGCACCGCAGCGCCGCCGGCGACGTTGGCCGCGTCGTCGCTCTTGAGCGTCTCCACCGGCTGGGCGGTCAGTTCCGCGGCCTGTTCCAGGGCGTGCACGGTCGGGTTGCTGACCAGGTGCATCACCCCGTAGCCGCCGCTGGCGCTCGGCTCGCCCCGGTGCCCGTCGAGATGGGTCTCGGCGTAGCCGACCGCGACCAGCAGGTCACGGGGCACGTCGTAGGTCGCGGCCGCATGGGTGAAGGCGTCGGCCAGCGGTTCGGCCGGAGCGGCGCTGGCCGGCGGGCTGAGCGTGCCCAGCATGACGGCGAGCAGGCCGGCGGACGCCACCGCGAGGCGGTACGACCGGCGTACCTGGACAGAAACCATGGATCCTCCTCCAGGGGGGAAGCCTTCCGGTGATCGGAAAGCCCGGAGATTTGACACGGTAAGTAATGAAATCTGGTCATGTAAAGACATTTGACAAAAGACGGGGACGCGATGAAGATTTTCTCCTTCGCCTCCCGGAATCGTCGTAAAAATCCCGTCCTCACATGGGGAAACGGCCATCCGTTTATGGCGCGGCCCATCGGTTCCGGCTCTTTTCTGGAGCGTTCCGGCGAAGTGCGGAGGCGGCCGTCCCCCGCCTCTCGCGGCCGGCACGCTCCCCGTCCGCCCCTACGGAGAGATCATCGAGTGCCCGGACGGGGCGTCCTGCGTGGAACGCCACAGACCGGGTAGCCGGAGGCCATGGCGACCTATGGCTTTCACTCATCACACGAGCAGATCCACCCGGCCGAGCTCCTGAAGGCGGTGACGCGGGCGGAGCAGGCGGGCTTCGCGGCGGCGATGTCGTCCGACCACTTCTCTCCGTGGAGCAAGCGGCAGGGTCAGTCCGGCTTCGCCTGGTCCTGGCTGGGCGCCGCCCTCCAGGCCACGGAGCTGCCCTTCGGCGTGGTCAACGCACCCGGCCAGCGCTACCACCCCGCGATCATCGCCCAGGCGATCGGCACCCTGGGGGCGATGTTCCCCGGCCGGTTCTGGGCGGCCCTGGGCACCGGGGAGGCGAGCAACGAGCACATCACCGGCGACCGGTGGCCGCGCAAGGACGTCCGTACGGCACGCCTGCGGGAGTGCGTCGACGTCATCCGGGCGCTGCTGGCGGGGGAGGAGGTCAGCCATGACGGCCTGGTGACCGTGGACCGCGCCCGGCTGTGGACCCGGCCGGACGTCCCGCCCAAGCTGGTCGGGGCCGCCGTGACCGCCCGGACCGCCCGCTGGTGCGCGGAGTGGGCCGACGGTCTGATCACCGTCAACGCCCCGATCGAGACGCTGCGCGAGGTCATCGAGGCCTACCGGGACGCGGGCGGACGCGGGAAGGCCGCCCTCCAGGTCCATCTGAGCTGGGCCGAGAGGGAGGACGAGGCTCTGGCGATCGCACACGACCAGTGGCGGAGCAACGTCTTCGGCCCGCCGGTGAGCTGGGACCTCGACACCGCCGAACTCTTCGACACGGTCACCGCCGATATCCCGCCGTCGAAGGTGGCCGAGGGGGTCAACGTCTCCGCGGACCTGGGCCGGCACGCGGCCTGGATCAACGAGTACGCGGAACTGGGCTTCGACGAGATCTATCTGCACCACGTCGGCCAGGAGCAGAACGCCTACATCGACGCCTTCGGCGCGAAGGTCCTTCCCCAGCTCCGCTGACGCCCCCGTGATCAGCCCCGGGCCGGTCCGCGGCCCGGGGCGGGCGTCGCCGGGCCGTTTCGACCTGGAAAGAAGTGAATTTTCCTCATTTCCGAGACATGTGGTGGAAACAATTATCTCCCAATCAATTCACACGCCTGGGGGGAATGTTCTACATTGGTCTGTGGGAGCGCTCCCATCGACAGGAGGCGCAGTTGACTCTCCACCACAACTCACCCGCGGTTCTCAACGCCGCCCCCGAGTGCGCGGCCGAGCGCCTGCTGCCCGCGGTCCCCACGAGCGTGCGCGACGCCCGCTCGATGGTCCGCCGCGAGCTCTCCCTCTGGGGTGCCGACGACCTCATCGACGACTGCGTGCTCGTCGTCAGCGAGCTGGTCACCAACGCCGTCCGCCACGGTGGCGCCGCCTGTGCGCTCAGGATCAGCGGCAGCGGGCACCACGTGTACGGCGAGCTCTTCGATCCGGGCGCGGGGACGCCCGCGGTGTGCGAGGCCGGCCCGGAGGCCACCGGCGGCAGGGGATTGCAGATCGTCGACACCCTCGCCGACGACTGGGGCGTCACCTGGCCCCCCGCGGGCGGCAAGGTCGTCTGGTTCACCATCGCCCTCCCCGCTCCGCGCCGGTGCCCCGTGCTCAGGCCGGTCCTGGAGTTCCGGTGAAACCGTCCCGGTCGTGATCCACGCCCCGCCGGCCGGAGAGGTCGGCGGCCTTCTGGCCACGGTGGGAGGAGCCGTTGTCGACGATCCAGAACACGCGTTTGGCGCTGGCGTAGGGTTCCTGCGCCATGACCTGGGCGACCAGATTCATGAACGGGTTGATGCCGGTGCGGGGTTCGCACCGGCCGAACACCTTGGCGTGGTGGACGTCGTAGGCGGTCAGGTAGGCCAGGGCGCCGCCGCGTCCGTAGGGGTGATTGACGCGCATGGCGCGGGCCTGGCCGGGGGCGAGGGCGGGGTGGCAGCGGCAGCGGGCTTGGATGGAGGTCTTCTCGTCCGCGCTGATGACGTATTCGCCCTCGCCAAGGGGCTCGCCCTGCCAGGTACGGGCGTATGGGTCGAGCACGCGCTGGGCCTTGGGGCGGAACTGCGGATCGGTGATGAAGATCCAGGAGCGGTGTCGCCAGGGCTTGAGGGCGTCCTCGGCCAGCCAGCGGCGCACGGTGTCCAGGTGCAGCCCCGTCTCCCGAGCGATGCGCGCGTTGGAGCGTCCGCGCGCGGCATGCAGCACCACATGCGCACGCACCCGCAACCGTTGCTCGGTCTTATGGCCGTAGGCCATCTTCTTCAACCGCACGCGTTCGGCGGCGCTCAGGGCTATCGGACAAGCAGTGCGGCCAACGGGCATGGCGGGCGAACCGATCGGCCAAAGTGGATCACTGGCAAGCCGCAGCCTGTCCCGGCCGCTACGGGGGCGGGTCCACCTGCCGCGCTTGACTGTGCTCTTCAATATCCCTTACTCAGGGACTCCTCAGCCCTGCTCGCCTTGTTTCCTCACGCATCGGCCGCCGTCCAACGGGCCGGTGTCATGGGGATGGCTGCCCGATAACCAGTCTGGGATCAGGGGCCGGGTGAGCCGTCCGGGGTGAGTACCTTGCCCTGATCCTCCGGCTAGGGGGTACGCCGGAGGATCAGAAGACTCAGAAGGTCACAGCGATCTTTCCTGCCAGGCTGCCTTGGAGGAAGCGTTCGTGTGCGGCTTGAATCTCGTGCAGGCCGAAGGTGGAGTGCACACGCAGATGCAAAGAGCCGCAGTCGACGAGCTTGGTGAGCTCGTTCAGTCCCGCGCCATCCTCCTGCACTTGGTTGACGGTGGTACGGACACCGCGTGCGGACAGGTCGGGGACCGGTCCGGCTTGAGTGGCGATCGACGCATATCGGCCGCCGTCAGCCACAGCCTCGGTCACAAAAGCCCCGAAGGTGTCGAAAACCGCGTCATAGCTGCGCTCTTGAAGATCGCGACTGTCGGTGGTGACGAGGCCCGCGCCGTGGCCATGGGCGAACGCGACCTGCGCGTCCCTGGAGACAAGAGCGTCGACTTCGACGCCGCGTGCGCGAGCGATCTGCAGGGCCAGCCCTCCAACCGCACCTGCGGCACCGGCGACCAGCAGCCGCTCTCCAGCAGACACCGCAAGCCAGTCCAGTGTCTGCAAGGCCGTCAGCCCGGGAAGCGGCAAGGTGGCTGCCTCGACCAGGCTGACCGCCTCCGGCGCGGCGGCTACCGCCCGCGCCGGAAGCGAGACCAGATCGGCCCAGGTTCCCCGGCCGGAACTGAGCTGGTGCGACATCGCGATGACGCGTTCCCCGGCGCGCAGATCGCTGCTGCCGCCGTCGACCACGATGCCGGCCAGGTCCCATCCGAGCGTCATCGGCAGCGGGGGTGTTCCCTCGCCGATGGCGCCCTCCCGCGTCTTGTCGTCGACCGGATTGATGCTGGTCGCGACTGTCCGGATCACCACCTCCTCAGGACCTGGTTCAGGCTGGGAAGCCTCGACGAGACTGAGAACGTCGGGTGTGCCGAAGCGATCGATCTGTATGGCACGCACGGGAGAGCCCTTCACACGACTGCTACTGATGGGCGGTGCAACACCTTCAGCGATCACGAGATTCCCACCCTGCCGCTGTTCAACGCGTCCCAGAGCCGATGGGGAGGCGTTTGCCATCTCGGTGGTGGCCAGTAACACGGGGCAGGTCCCGGGCATGGGCTAAAACGTGCCCGGCGACGATGAGGACTTCAGAACGTGGCTTCATCGGCGGTAGCCGACCACCACCTCACTGCCCGCTGTTGCCCGCAGCAACCGAGCGAGGACGAAGCATCGCTGGAGATTTTCCTAGCGGCGGCTTCGCCGGCACCCCGAAGACATTCCGGACTGCGCCTACGGCCTCTACCTCACCACCCCCGGCATCTGACCGGCCAACGCACACGACCGGTTCCACAGTCGACCCCCGGAAGAACTTACGGAGCCGACCACTAAGCTGACCGTCACCAGCACCGGCCCGGTCTCCGCGCCGACGATCAACGCCCTGACCGTCACCCCGGCCCAGGTCGTGTCCGGCGTCACCACGGTTACCTCACTCACCCCGCAACTGGCCGCCACCGTCTGGCTGCGCTGGAGCGACAAGGACGGCGACTATTCCGTCATCGAGCAGAAGGGCACCCACCAGGCGCCCTTCCGGCTAGGAAACACCCCGGACCGCGGGCTGGTGTTCACCCTCACCAGCGCCGACACCGCCGACGCGACGACCGAGGGCGTGCTCTCCGACGTCGAACCACCGACGGGCGAATGGTTCCACCTCGCCGGCGTGTACGACGCGGAGACCAAGACGGCCTCGCTTTACCTCAATGGGAGCCTGGTCAAGACCGAGCCGGTGAGCTTCACGGTGTGGCACGCGGACACTGCCATGGCGTTGGGCAGCAGGGTGCAGGGCGACCTGGATGAGGTCCAGGTTTACCACGGCCGCTCGACGCAGTGCAGGTTCTTGCTCTCCTGACGATCCCGGCCGCCCAGTCCTCCCGGGCTGGGGCGTCCGCGTCTCAGGCCGGGGCCACGCAAGGATGCCAAATCGAGCAGGGGAATCCCACCCAGCTCAAGACGGTCGCGGGCCGGCGCGCGACGCCGTATCTCGAGTATCTGATCAATACGTCCAAGCCGGCGGCACACGACCGAGAAGTCTGCTCCATCATGCCCGCCATCACCCAGTACAAGGAGAACAAGGGCAGGCTTCCCCTATGGGACCAGGAACTTCTGGGCAGTGGAGGCAAGCGGCTCGGCGTGGTGCGATGGGGACAGGGCACCCCGAGCAACAGCCTGTGGTCCCCCAGCTTCCGCTGCGACTGGAAGAAGCTTGGAGTTGGCAAGAAGGGGGGTGGGAATACCGGCGGCTGTATCTACATCAGAGCCGGCCGGGTGTTCACGATGTCCAAGAGCAGGGGTAGTGAATTCCTGGACGTCATCCTCCACATCGAGAAGGCGCTGAACCCGGCGACGAACGCCGGTACCTACCCGCCGTACCGCCCCGGAGACACCACCGCTGGACGGGATATCAACCTCCCGCTGGTCAAGGGGCCGCTGGGCAACGAACTGCCGAAGGTCATCCCGGGCAATTACGCGAAGCCACCGAAAACACCTGAGGGCGCCCCGCTGTGGAGGGGAGCGGATACGGGCTACGAGGACAACCGGAAGATCTTCTCCCAGCATGCATTCGAGGTACCCCAGGACAATTTCCGCCTGGGTAACTACTACAGTTCGAACTATTGCAAGTACTACACTTCGGATGTCTATATAAAATACGGCTACACAGAAGTGCAGTGTGACGAGTATCCCTTCGCCTCCACTCAAGAGGGGGCGGCTAAAGATAAGATTAACTACTCTGTTCGGGGAGTCCGGGCAGATCATAACTGGAAACATGGAGATGCGCTCAAGGCGTTTTATGGCCATTATCGCCTTCTTACCTATGACCCTGTCAACACTATCACCAAGGTCAGCGACAGTCCGTTCTGGGTGAAAATCGCGGATTAATGGATTTTTAATGCGGGGTCGCCGAGTGCGGCCCCGCATTTCCCGTTCGATGTGAGGAAGAGAATAATGAATACGGAACAGGTGCTTCCCGCAGAGAATCAGTGGGACCTGCTGGTCGAGTACGGGCACTGGATCGAGCTCGGGTTCCACGCCCTCTGGGTGGAAGGCGACGATCAAGAGGAATTGGCCCGGCTGCTTAAGGTGGATCCGGGCTCGCGCCTGGAATGCGATCTTAAAACGCTGGCCTGTATGGATGGCAGCCCGAGTGAGGTGGGCATCTGGATGAGCGCGCACGCGCCCGGCTGGACGCACATCTTCGCCTTTGGCGCGTACTCGTTCCATCCCGCGATCCGCAATCTGGGAAAGCGACGCGTTTTCGAGATCTACTTCGCGGGAGAAGTGGGCGAGGGGCTTGAGCCGCTGTACCTCAACTATGACGGAGAACGACTCGGTGATGTCACCCCGCCGTTCGAGGAAGGCGGAGACATGGACCTCGCCGACTACCGACCCTATACGGCAGGGCTGGAACTTGGCAGGAAAGGCATGCACTGGGACGTGCATCTTTTTTTCTGCATGATGGGCCGCATCACGGGACGCTTCGCCGACCGGGAATGGTGGACGTCGACCCGCACTTTCTACCGCATACCTGACGGGTCCCGGGAGAAATTTAATATGGAGCAGGTGCTTCCCACAGAAAACCAGTAGGACTTGCTGGTCGAGTACGGCCACGGGTTCGAGTTCGGATTCCGCGCTCTCTGTGACGCCCCTTCCAGCCACCATCCGTCACAGGGGGATCGGCCGGCCGCCTCCTACTGGCCGGGGTCTCCCGAATGCAGGCGGGTCAGCGCCTGCGGGGACAGGTGCCGTGCGAGTGTCTCCAGGGCGGCGGTGACCTCGCCGACCCGCTGCGGGTCGTCGGTGCCCAGTGCGGCGGTCAGCGCGCTGTCGATGGGGGCCGCGCGGACCGCGGCCACCCGTTCGGAGATCTCGGGGGCCTGCCGTACGAGAAGGCGCCGGCGGTCCTTGGGGTCGGCCGCCGTCACAATGGAGCCCGCCTCGCGGAGCCGGGCGACGCAGGTGGACACCTGGCTCTGCGGGAGGCCGGTCCGCACGGCGATCTCGCCGACGGAGCTGTCGGGATGCTCGCGGATGTCGCTCGCCACGATGAGGACCGACCGATGGCCGCCGGGCTGTGCGTCGAGCCCCTCGGTGGGGAGGGCCTCTTCGCCGATCTTCATCAGGGTCCGTCCCAGCAGGAACAGCTCGACTCCGTTCATGTCCATGACAATACATCAGAAGATATGTATCAAGTTTGATGCATCCTGCCGATCGTGCCGTGGTCACTCCACCGGCATGCTGCTCGGCACGGTGCGCCGGGAAACGGCTCGCCGTCTCCATGCGCCCGGGAACGCTCTGCGGCGGGGCGGTTCCGCCTGCCCGTCCGGGAAAAGCGTCCCTGTCCACCCGGCTCCGGAGTGCGGTGGTGAGGTCCTAAACCCGCCAGCGCACGGCGGTGACGGCTGTTGGACTGAGCGCATGTCCACCGTCGCCACCTCCACCATCCCTGTCGCGCCGACGAGATCACCGCTGATCGGCTGGCTGGCCGTCGGTTCGGTGATGCTCGGGATCTTCTCGATCGTCACCGCCGAGATTCTGCCGATCGGCCTGCTGACGTCCATCGGAGCCGGCTTCGACGTCTCCGACGGCGCGGCGGGCCTGATGCTGACCGTGCCCGGCATCCTGGCCGCGATCGCCGCGCCGGTGGTCACCGTCGCGACCGGGCGACTCGACCGGCGCCTGATGCTGTGCGCCCTGATGCTCCTGCTGGCCGTCGCGGACTTCCTCGCGGCCGCCGCACCGGCCTACTGGGTCATGGCGATCTCCAGGGTGCTGGTCGGGCTGGTCATCGGCGGCTTCTGGTCGATCGGCGCCGGCCTCGCCGTACGGCTGGTGCGGCCGGAGCGGGTCGGCACGGCGACCGCGGTGATCTTCTCGGCCGTCCCGTTGGGGTCCGTGCTCGGCGTACCCGCGGGCACCCTCATCGGGCACCTCGCGGGCTGGCGGACGGCCTTCGTCGTCATGGGAGTGATGACGGTGGGGGTGCTCCTCGCGCTGATCGTGCTGGTGCCGCCGCTGCCCGCCGTCCAGGCGACGCGGCTGGACGTCCTCGTCGGCCTGTTCCGCAACGTCGGCGTTCGAGTTGGACTCGTTCTGACGTTTCTCATAGTGGTGGCCCATTTCGGGACTTATACCTATGTGACCCCCTTCCTTCAGCAGGTCACCCGGGTAAGCCCGGGTCTGGTCACCACCTTCCTGCTCGTGTACGGCGTCGCCGGCATCGTCGGCAATTTCGTCGCGGGTGCGACGGTGACACGCGGCCTGCGGGCCACATTCGTCGTCGTCGGCTGCATGATCGCCGGCGCGACCCTGCTGCTTCCGGTCTTCGGCGGGGGAGATGTCGGCGCGATCGTGCTGCTCATCGTGTGGGGGCTGGCCTACGGCGCCGTCCCGGTCTGCTCGCAGACCTGGTTCGCCACCTCGGCCCCGCACGCGACCGAGGCGGCCTCGATCCTCTTCACCTCGTCCTTCCAGGCCACCATCGCCGTCGGAGCCCTGCTCGGGGGCGTCGTGGTGGACGCCTCCTCCCCGTCCGCCGTCATGGTGTGCGGCGGCGCGATCGCGGTCCTCATGGTGCTGACGGCCACGGTCAGCCGGGCCGTACCCGGAGCGGCGTCATCGCGTCGAGGCGCGAGGCGGCCGTAGTCCCAGGTCAGCCGAGCGATGAAGGCTCGCGGCGCTCACGCGCGAGCACACCAAGGCGCCAGCCCATCGGTAGTCCATTTTTACCGGAAATTCACCTAAAATGATCATAAAGCGGGTTTTGTAGGGGTGTGAGGATGACACCGCCGCATGACTCGTCGGATCGCCCGCTGGTGCAGGCGGCGCGGAGCACCGCCGGGAAGCGAGTCGTGTCGCCGACGCTGGTCGGGCGCGTCGAGGAACTGGCGACACTGGTGGCGGCGGTGACCGGTCCGCCGGCGGTGGTGTCGGTCGAGGGCGAGGCGGGGGTCGGCAAGACCAGGCTGGTGTCGGAGCTGCTCGGCCGGCCCGAGGTCGCCGGCCGCCGGGTGCTGCTGGGCCGGTGCCACCCGCTTCGTGAGTCGTTCCCGCTGGGCCCGGTGATCGAGGCGGTGCGTGGCATCGGGGATGAGCTGCGGGGGTTGCGTCTCAGCGGAGTGGCCGGAGCGTTGCGGCCGTTGTTGCCCGAACTGGCGGAGGTGCTGCCGGCCGCACCCGATCCGCTGGACGATCGGATGGCCGAGCGTCACCGGGTCTTCCGGGGGCTGATGGATGTCCTGGTGGCGGCTTCGCCGGCGGTGCTGGTGCTGGAGGACCTGCACTGGGCGGAGGAGCAGACCACCGATTTCGTGGCCTATCTGCTGGGCGGTGCACCGCCTGGGCTGACGGTGGTGCTCACGTATCGGGGTGCGGAGGTCAGCGCGGCGGTGCGGGCGTCGACGGTCAGGCTGCCGCCCGGTACGAGTCAGGCCCATCTTGTGCTGGCGCCGTTGAACCAGGGCGAGACCGGTGCGCTGGCGACCGCGATCCTGGACACCGACCGAATGTCGGAGGAGTTCGCCCGGTATCTGTGGGAACGCACCGCCGGGCTGCCGTTCGCGGTGGAGGAAGTGCTGGCTCTGGTGCGTGAGCGCGGTTTACTGGTACGCCGCGGTGACTACTGGACCCGCAGGGCACTGGAGGAGCTCGAGGTTCCCCGGGGGGTCCGGGACTCGACGCTGGAACGGGTCGCCCGGCTGCCGGCCGGCGCTCACCGGCTGACCGAGGCCGCGGCCGTGCTGCAGACCCCCGTCGCGCTACCGGTTCTGCTGTCCGTCGCCGAGGACGTGGGTGGAATCGAGGGGCTGGAGGAAGCAGTCGGCTCCGGCCTGCTGATCGAAGACGGCGAAGCGTTCGGGTTCCGCCACACGCTGGCGGCCCAGGCGGTCTACGAGACCCTGAGCGGTCGCCGCCGGCGCCGGCTGCACGGCCGGGCGGCGGACGCGTTGCGGGCCCTCGACCCCGTTCCGCTCGGTCAGGTGGCCCATCACCTCAAGCAGGCGGACCGGCTCGCCGAGTGGGTCGTGGCCGTGGAGCAGGCGGCCGGGCAGGCCGTCGCGCTGGGGCACGAGGACGAGGTCGTCCGCCTGCTCGCAGATGTCGTACGGCATGCGCCGATGACCGGCGAGCGGCGCGGCCGGGTCGCGGTCAAGCTCGGGCGGGCCGCGCTGGACACGCTGCGCGCGCGGGAGGTCATCCCGCTGCTGGACCACGTTCTGGACGATGACCTGGCCGGGCCGGTGCGCGGGGAGTTGCGGTTCCTGGTCGCCGTCGCCCTGGGCCAGGCGGGCCGGGACCCGGCCCGGCAGCGGGAGCTGTTCATGGCCGCGATCGACGACCTCCAGGACCGCCCGGATCTGCTGGCGTGGGCGCTGGTGGGCCTGGGCGTCACGCCCCGTCCGCACGAACCGATCCGTGAGAACGTGCGGTGGCTGAGCCGCGCGCTCGAACTGGTCGACGAGGTCGACGACCGTCTCCTTGAGGTGTTCGTGCTGGGCAAGGCCGGTTCCGTCTTCCTGGACATCGGCGACCCGGTGTGGCGTGACGTGGCCGATCGCATGCTGAAGATCACCGGCGGCTCCCCTCAGCAGCGTCGCGAGGCGAACGCCCATTACTCGGTCGGTGTCTCCGCCTGTTACGCCGGCCATTTCGACACGGCCGAATCGATGCTGACCAGTGGGCTGCGCGCGTCGGCCGTGCAGCAGAACCGGCGGCTGGAGGTCATGCTCCGCAGCGGACTCACGCTGTCGCGGTACTGCCGCGGCAGCTGGGATGGATTGCGCGGCGAGGTCGACGACCTCCTCGCCGACGTCGCCCACTACGCGCCGAGCCGCATGGACGTCGAGCTGGCCGGGGGTTGCCTCAACCTGGCGGACGGTGCGGTGGACCAGGCGGATGAGCGGCTGCGGCAGGTCACCGAGCTGGCGGTGGAGATCGGGGCGTACGAGGTCGTGCCGGCGGCGGCCGGCAATTGGGCACGGGCCAGGCTGGCACGTGGTGACACGCAAGGCGCGCTCCACTGCCTCCGGCTGCTGCGACACGAGCTCGACAAGTGGGGTTACTGGCCCTCGGTCGGCTGGGCGCTGCCGTCGGCCGTCGAGGTGTGGACGGCGGCCGGCGAGCACGATGAGGCGCGGCGGTTCACCGAGCGGGTGGAGCGAGAGCTCCGCCACCTGGACGCGCCGCTGGCTTCCGCCGCCTTGTGTTACGCCCAGGGTGTGCTGGACGGCCGCGCCGACGACTTCCTGGCGGCGGTCGTGAAGTACCAGAACGCGTCCGCCCCGTACGAGGCGGCGCGGGCGAGCGAACGCGCGGCCGGTCTGCTGCTCGAAGGCGGCGACCCGCGGGGCGGCCCGGTGCTGCGGGACGCCGTGGCCGTCTATGAGCGGCTCGGCGCCTCATGGGACCACGGCCGGGCGGCCGGCGTCGCCCGGCGGTACGGGGTCGCGCTCCCGGCCCGCCATCGTGGCGGGCGTCAGGGCTACGGTGCGGAGCTGTCCCCCCGCGAGCGTCAGGTGGCGGAGCTGGCCGCCCACGGGCGGACCAACAAGGAGATCGCGCAGGCGCTGTTCGTCTCGGCCAAGACGGTGGAGAAGCACCTCGCTGCGGTGATGCGCAAGTTGCGAGCCCGCTCACGCACGGAGCTGGAGCGCCTGCTGGGGGACGCGGCGAGCAAAGATGGGGGATTCCCCAATAGCTAGCGGTTCACCCGTTCTCCCATCATGTCCGTGTGGAAGTGGACAGATCATCAGCGCCGGACGACGAGATCGGACCGACCGATCGCGACCGGGACGGGCGGCTGCCGTCAGCGGAGCCGGCGGCTGCGATGCCGGCCGAACCCACCGCCGCCGAACCCGTCGACCCGGACGAGGACGGGTGGGTGCCGCTGTGAGCTGCCGTAGGTACCACGTCTGAGGACCGATCTCCCTCCCCAGATCATGCAAAGCACCGAAAGGGTTTCCATGCGCGTTCTCCGTTTCAGGGCGCCCGTTGTTTTAGCGGGCGTGTTGATGGCCGCGGTCGCCGGGCCTGCCGCGGCTGCGGTGCCCCCCGCCTCCACGCCGCCGTCGCCCCCTGCGAGTTCGGCCGCCGCCAAGCCGCCGGAGGAGAAGACCTTCACCCTGCTGACCGGTGACGTGGTCCGGTTGCGGACCGCGGCCGACGGCAGCGCGATCGGTGAGGTCGTCAAGGATGTCGCCCCCCGGAGCGACGTCACCTTCCAGCAGATGTCCGGTGGCCTCTACGCGCTGACCGGCGACACGATCCGCCAGATCGCCGCGGGCAAGCTGGACCGCGAGCTGTTCAACCTGACCAGGCTCGCCGAGTACGGCTACGACGACGCGCACACCAAGCAGTTGCCGGTCATCGCCACCTACAAGGACACGTCGGCGCAGGGGCGGGCCGCGGTGCCCGCCGCGCCGAAGGGCACGTCCCGCAAGCGGACGCTGAACAGCGTCAAGGGCCAAGCGCTCGCGGTCGACAAGACCAAGACGGCCGACGCGTGGGCGGCGCTCAAGGGCGGAGACACGCAGAAGGTCTGGCTGGACGGCCGGGCGAAGGCGTCCCTGGACGTGAGCGTGCCCGCGACCGGCGCGCCTGCCGCCTGGTCGGCGGGGCTGACCGGCAAGGGCGTGAAGATCGGTGTGGTGGACACCGGCATCGACTCGAACCACCCGGACTTCGCCGGCCGGATCGCCGCGTCGCAGAGCTTCGTGACCGGCGTGTCCTCCGCGGCTGACGGCAACGGGCACGGCACGCACGTCGCGTCGATCGCAGCCGGGTCCGGCGCGGCGTCCGACGGCAAGTACCGGGGCGTCGCACCGGATGCCGAGCTGGTGGTCGCGAAGGTGCTCGACGACGGAGGCGCCGGCTACGACTCCGAGATCATCGCCGGCATGGAGTGGACGGCGAACCAAGGCGCCAAGGTGATCAACATGAGCCTGGGCGGCCGGGCGAGCGACGGGACCGACCCGCTGTCGCAGGCGGTCAACCGGATCTCGGAGGCCACCGGCGCGCTGTTCGTCGTCGCGGCGGGCAACGACGGCGACACCTACGCGCCGTACTGGATCGGCAGCCCGGGGAGCGCGGACCAGGCGCTGACCGTGGGAAGCGTGGACAAGACCGCCCCGTACGATCGCAGCTTCTTCTCCAGCTGGGGCCCGCGGCTGGGCGACAACGCGGTCAAACCGGAGATCACCGCGCCAGGGGCGGACATCGCCGCCGCCAGGGCGGCTGGCTCGAAACTCGGAAACGACGTCGACGACGGCGACTACCAGTCGATGTCGGGCACCTCGATGGCCACGCCGCACGTGGCCGGCGGCGTCGCGCTGCTGGCGCAGCAGCATCCGGACTGGAGCCGCGAGCAGATCCGGGACGCGCTGGTCAGCACGGCCAACCCGGGCAAGGAAGGCGAGGTGACCCGCGAGGGCGGCGGCATGATGGACCTGGCTCAGGCCGTAGCCGGTGGTCTGACCGCGACCGGCACCCTGAACCTGGGGATGATCAAAGATCCGTACCCGGTGACCGGCAAGACGGTGACCCTGCGCAATACCGGCGCCGAAGCCGTGCACGCCACCCTCGGTCTCACGCTGACCAAGATGGACGAGCGGATGCTTCAGGCGACCGCGTTCACGCCCGGCGACGCGGTCACGGTGACCCCGTCCGCGGTGGACGTGCCGGCCGGTGGCACCGCCACGGTCACGGTCACGGTCGACCCGGGGACTCTGGAGCTCGGGTCCTACTACGGCTTCCTTGAGGCCCGATCCGGTGACACGGTGGTCCGGACCACGCTCGGCTGGACCAAGGACCCCAAGCGTGCCCCGTTGAAGGTCCGCGGCATCGACCGCACCGGCGCCCCGGCGCACACCACGTGCTGCTCGTTGCTGAGCCTGATGGACCTGGAGACCGGCCAGGATTGGCTCGGCCTGTACGACAAGGGCTCGGCGTACTTCGTCGGGCTCGGCTACGACCCGATGCTGGTGCTCGGCCACCGGTACGCGCTGATGACCAACATCTCGGACTGGACCGCCGAGGAGCCGGTCTTCAAGCTGTCGGAGACCATCGCCGGTGAGCCGGAACTGCTCATGGACGGCCCCCGGGAGCTGGTGTTCGACGCGCGGAAGGCCCAGCGCGTGAAATACCCCACCCGGCAGCCGACCGAGCCGGTCGACCTGATGGCCGTGAACTGGCTCCGGCGCGTCGGAACGACCGGCCACGAATTCGGCCGGATCGGGCAGAGTTTCTACGGCGCCACCGGCTCGGCCGACGTCTACGTGCTGCCCGGCACGACCAAGGCCACCACCGGCACCTTCACGATGGGATTCGGCACGGCGCTGGTCGCTCCCACCCTGACCATGAAGGTCACCGGCCCGCGGGCGCCCGAGCTGCATCCCGCCTATCCGCTGGAGTCCTCCATCACCTGCACCGCTATCCTGCGATGCACGGCCACGTTCCGGTCACCCGGGTCGTACCAGGTGGTGGACGCCGGCAAGGGCAGCCCGGCCGAGCTGGCCGCGGCCGGCGTCCGGGGCAAGCTGGCGCTGATCGACGCGACCGTCGTCATAGACGAACTCGGTCCGATCACGCTGGTCGACCAGCCGGCGGCCGACGCCGCGGCGGCAGGCGCGGCCGGGGTGCTGGTCGCCGTGACCGAGGACGGGCCGGCCCGCCGCGCCGTGGAGAAGCCGACCACGGTGCCGGTGGCGGTGCTCACCCACGACGAGGGCGAGCGCCTGGGCGCGACCATCGCCAAGGGCCGGACCACCGTGACCACCGGCGGGACCCCGGTCTCTCCTTACCTGTACGACCTGTCCTTCACCGTCAAGGACAAGATGCCGACGGACACGGTCTTCGAGACGGGCCCGAAGGATCTGGCCACCATCACGGCCCGGTACCACGCGGACACCCCTGGCATGCTGTACAACGTCGACGGCATCACTCCCAACCAAATGATCAAGGCAGTCACCAAGGTCGCCGCTCCGTTCACCCGCACGGAGTACGTCTCGCCGGGCGTGCGCCGGCAGTTCGTCAGCCAGACGAACATGCTCCGCGAGGAGAGCTCGACCGATTACGTGGCCGGTGCCCGCGTCACCGAGGACTACTTCGCCGCGCCGATGGCGCCCGGGCCCGGCAAGGTGCCGAGCCTGACGGCGTCGTCGTTCCCGCAATGGGGGTATGGCTATCTCTCGTTCGACCTGCTCCCGCTCCGGATCGGCAGTGGGTACCACTACGTGCCTGAGTGGCCGGAAACGCACCTCCGGTTCCTGAAGGACGGCAACGTGCTCTGCGAAACGGCGTACCTCGGCAGTTGCACCCTGCAGACGCCGACGACGCCCGGCCGGTACCGGATCGAGCTCGACACGAAGCAGTCGCTCAGGCCGCTGTCCACGGCCAGCCGTACGGCCTGGGAGTTCGCCGTCCGATTCAACAATCAGGGGGCGGACGGCAAAGAGGGCAACGAGGTCCTGCCCATGGTCGACGTGCACTACGACGTGGCGCTGACCCCGAACAACTCGGTCCGGGCCGGGTCGGAGTACTCGATCAAGCTGCTCCCCGCCCACCAGAGCGGATACAGCGGATCGGACAAGTTCAACGTGCGCGCCTGGGTCAGCGGTGACGATGGGGTCACGTGGACCGATCTGGGCAGCCGCAAGGTCGACGGCGGCAAGACGGCCGGGTACGAGGCCAAGGCGCCACGCAAGGGCGAGTTCGTGACCCTGCGGGTGCAGGCCACCGACTCCGCCGGCAACACGATCGACCAGACCGTCACCAAGGCTTGGAAGGTCGAGCGGAGGTAGGTGGGAGAGCGGCACGTCGGCGCCATTCGCGGGACCACCCCGCGGATGGCGCCGTTCGTCTGCGGGGCGCCACGGGGCGCGGGTACAGGCCCGTGTGAAGCCGCAGGTCATCCGCGTCAGGATCGGGTGAGAGCACCTGCGATCCGCATCGCGACGAACCACGGTGGGAGGGCGCCGGGGATGCTGTCGATGGCGATGATCGCGAAGTTGGGGAGGGCACGGGTGGGGCGGTATGTGCCTGGACGTACGTTTGGGTGGGTCTAGACCTACTTCAGCGCCGATCTGATGAGAATCGGGCTTCGTGCGCTGCACAGTGGACTCACCACACCGTTTTCGGTCGGTTCGGCACAGCGCGGGAACCCGCGGATGTCCACGGTCGGGTCATGGAATAAGGAGAATCATGAGGCAGCTGGCAAGCGCCGGCATGGGATTCGCGCGAGCGTGCGTCGTGGTGGTCGTCACCATGCTGGTTCCGGCCGTGTGGGCCGCCGCCGTGGCGCTGTGGATGTGGTGGTGGGACGGAGACCCGTGGTCGGGGATAGTGCCGTTCATGTGGGCGTGTATCGGCACGCTCGCCCTGTCCCGCCCGGTCTGCCGGACGGTCCGCTCCCTCGTCGCGAAGTGGACGGGCACCGTCATTCCCACCGGATATCGGCAGGCCGGGCCAGTGGCACGGATGTCAACCGGGTACTGGTGGAACGGCTACTCCTACGAGCGCACCAGCCGGGACGCCCACCTAGATCAGCAATGGCGAACCAGGTGGCGCGATCCCGCCACCTGGCGGGACCTGCGGTTCACCGCGATCGCACCGGTCACCGCGGGAGTGATCTGCGCGATCCCGCTCACCGGAGTCGCGGCGGCGGTCCTCGGATTGTCCCAGCCGGCGCTCCCCGCGCGCCTGATCGGAGTGCTCGGCTTGGCCGTGGCGATTGGCGGAGCCCCGTACACCTGGCGGTCCCTCGAGCCGGTAGCTGTCCGTTTCCTGCGCCCGTCGCCTGCGATGACAATGGCCGACCGGGTCGACGAGCTGACGGCCCAGCGCGCCGATACCACGGTCGCGCAGGCCGCCGAGATCCGCCGGATCGAGCGGGACCTCCACGATGGAGCGCAGGCCCGACTCGTCGCGCTCGGGCTGTCGTTGGCGACCGCGGAGAAGCTGATGGAAACCGACCCCGACCAGGCCAGGGCGTTGATGCGGGAGGCGCGAGCCGGCGCCACCACGTCACTGACCGAACTGCGCGACCTGGTCAAGGGAATCAGCCCGCCGGTGCTGACCGAACGAGGGCTCATTGACGCCGTCCGCGCTCTCGCCTTGGACAGCCCGCTCGAAGCGATGGTCGACGCCGACCTTCAGTTACGCCTGGACCCGCCGATCGAGTCCGCCATGTACTTCGGAATCGCCGAACTGCTGACCAACGCGGCCAAGCACGCCCACGCGACCCGAGTACGAATCTCCATCGCCCGGGACGACACCGGCATCGTCGTGGAGGTCGAAGACAACGGCCGGGGCGGGGTCGACGAGCGAGCCGGCGGTGGGCTCGATGGGCTACGCCGCCGCTTGGCGGTCTTCGACGGCACCGTGGAGATCACCAGCCCGGCAGGCGGTCCGACCCGTGTGAGAATGATGGTCCCATGCGAATCGTTGTAGCCGAAGACCTCTACCTCCTGCGCGACGGGATGGTCCGCCTCCTCCAGGCGTACGGGCACCAGGTGGTGGCGACGGCGACCACCGGACCCGAGACGCTGGAGGCGCTGCTGACCTGGCGGCCGGACGTTGCCGTCGTCGACGTCCGCATGCCGCCGACCCAGTCGGATGAGGGCCTGCAGGCGGCTCTTGCCGCCCGCCGCGAGGTTCCCGGACTGCCGATCTTGATTCTTTCCCAGCACGTCGAACAGCTGTATGCCCGCGAACTCCTGGCCGACGGCTCCGGTGGCATCGGCTATTTCCTTAAAGACAGCGTGTTCGACGCCGACCAGTTCGTCGATGCCCTGGAACGCGTGGCCGACGGCGGGACCGCCATGGACCCGGCCGTCATCGCCAAACTGCTGTCCAGCGGGTCTTCGAATCGACGGCTCGGACAGCTCACCGAACGCGAACACTCCGTGCTCGGCCTCATGGCGGAGGGATTGTCCAATCAGGCCATCGGCCAGCGGCTTTTCCTCAGCGAAAGCGCCATCAGCAAGTACACCACCTCTTTGTTCGGCAAACTCGGCATCACCGATGACGACACCAACAACCGCCGCGTCCTCGCCGTCCTCACCTACCTGAACAATCCCTGACGTGCGGAAAACGGGGCCAGCCTGGGCTGATGAGCAGGATCCGGCCCCCGCGCCCCATCGCCGTGGCGAGCGTACTCGCCGGTGCGGGCGGGCTTACCGCCGTGACGCTGTGGGCGCAAACCCGCACGCACGCACCCCTGCTCGGTCTTGATGTCGCGCTCGCGAGCCTGGCCTGACCGCTCGATCGACTCCCATCCCGTCGACGGGTGACGCGGCGCCGTCGGATCAGACGCGCCGCCACCGAGCGGGGACATTCGGCGGCTCCCATCCGGCGTAGGCGGTGTTTCCCTGGACCCACCGGCTAACCTCAGGCCGTCGGGGGTGACCCGGTCGCCGGCGTTGACGGGGCGCTGCGAGGTGACCGGCCGGAACCTGGCAGCCTGGAGGTGAACAGAGCTGACATCGGACGTGGGAGGCGAACACCCTTCACGCTTTCATGACTTCGCCGTACGGGGTCTTCCGGTGGCGCCGGCCCAGGCGAGGGCGGTCCGGGAAAGGCCTCCGGCATGCCGTACCGGATGCCGGTGACCTGTCGGTGGGTAGGAGGACGGGGTCGGGGACATGTCCGGAAGCCCGGGACGGCGGCGGGGCCGGGGGATCGGGAGGGGAACGGGTGGAGACGGTGGCTTCCTCGCGTCGGGGTGAGTCCCTGGAGCGGGCGGTCGAGGCGATCGCGCTGGTGGATCACCATGTTCACGGCGCGCTGGCCGGGGATGTGTCGCGGCGGGAGTTCGAGGAGATGATCACCGAGTCCGACCGGCCGGTGCCCTCCTGGATGACCTTCTTCGACTCCCAGCTCGGGTTCGCCGTCCTGCGCCACTGCGCGCCCGTGCTCGGCCTCGACCCGCACCCCGAACCGGACACCTACCTCGCCCGCCGTAACCGGCTCGGGGCCGACGAGGTCAACAGGCGGCTGCTGACCGCCGGCGGGGTCGGCCACTTCCTGGTGGAGACGGGCCACCGGGGGGACGAGATCCTCGACCCGGCGCGGATGGCCGCCGTCACCGGCAGGCCCGCCGACGAGATCGTCCGGCTGGAGGCGGTCGCAGAGGCGGTCGCCGCCGAGGGGGTCGAAGCCGCCGGGTTCGCCGCAGCCTTCGAGACGGCCCTGTGGGAGCGCAGCCGTACGGCACGCGGCCTGAAGACCGTCGTCGCCTACCGCCACGGGTTCGACTTCGAGCCCGGCCCGCCCACCCTGGCGGAGGTGACGGCGGCCGCCGACCGCTGGCTGTGGAGGTCCGAGGAGGCCGAGAAGGTCCGCGTCGACGACCCGGTGCTGCTGCGCCACCTGATCTGGAAGGGGATCGAGCGTGGTCTGCCGCTGCAGTTCCACGCCGGCTACGGCGACCCCGACGTCGACCTCCGCCGCTCCGACCCGCTGCTGCTACGCGGTCTCATCGAGCTGGCCGAGCCCAGGGGCGTCCCCTTCGTCCTGCTGCACTGCTACCCCTTCCACCGCAACGCCGGGTTCCTCGCGCAGGCCTATCCGCATGTCCACTTCGACGTCGGGCTGGCGGTGAACCACACCGGGGCGCGCAGCACCGCCGTCGTGGCCGAGAGCCTGGAGACGGCGCCGTTCGCCAAGATCCTCTTCTCCTCGGACGCCTGGGGTCCCGCCGAACTCCACCACCTCGGCGCTCTGCTCTGGCGTCGCGCGATGACCCGTGTCCTGTCGGGTTTCGTCGCGGACGGGGAGTGGAGTGAGGCGCAGGCCGTACGGGTCGCCACGATGATCGGCGCGGAGAACGCCCGCCGGGTCTACGGCCTCGGGGAGGCCGCGTGAACGGCGCTTCCGTCCGGGGCCGCGTCCCGAGTGGAGACCGGCCCGGGGGACGCCGCGTGAACGGCGCTTCCGTCCGGGGCCGCGTTCCCGGTGGAGACCGGGCCCGGGAGGTCACGTGAACGGTGTCCATGAGCGACTCCACGCCGCGCTCCGTGCCGAACTGCCCACCGCCCACCTCCTGCGCCGCGAACTGCACGCCGAACCGTGCGTCTCCGGCAAGGAGGAGCCGACGCTCAGACGCGTGCTGGAGGCGCTGCCCGAGGGCGCCGCGCTGGAGCAGGTGGCCGGCACCGGCGCGCTGCTGCGCGTCGGCGGCGACGGCCCGGCCGTCGGCGTACGCGGGGAACTGGACGCCCTGCCGATCGCCGAGAGGACGGGCGTCTCGTGGGCCGCGCGCAACGGCGCCATGCACGCCTGCGGCCATGACGTCCACCTCGCCGCGCTGGTGGCGCTGACCAGGGCGGTCGACCGGGTGGGCGCGCCCGCACCGATGGTCGCGGTGCTGCAGCCGCGTGAGGAGACCCACCCCTCCGGAGCCCTCGACATCATCGAGTCCGGCGCGCTCGACCGGCTCCAGGTCGGCGCGATGGTCGCCGCACACGTCCAGCCGGTGCTCGGCGCCGGTGAGACGGCCTGCACGTCCGGCGCGGTCAACGCCTCCGCCGACGAGTTCACCCTCACCATCCGGGGGCAGAGCGGGCACGCCGCCTACCCCCAGTTCTCCCGCGACCCGGTCCTGGCCGTCGCCCAGGTCATCGTGGCCGCGCAGCAGCTCGTCAGCCGCAACTCCGACCCGATGACGCCGACCGTGGTCACCTTCGGCACGGTCACCGCGGGCACCGCCCCCAACGTCACCCCCGCCGACGCCGTGGTGCGGGGCACCCTCCGCACGATGTCGGAGACCTGGCGCGGCCAGCTCCACGAACGGCTCCGGGTGATCGCCGACGGGATCGCCCGCGCCCACGGCTGCGAGGCGGAGGTGCTCATCTCGCGAGGGGAGCCGGTGCTCGTCAACGACGCCCGCCTCGCCGAGGAGACCGCCTACCTGCTCGCCCGGCTCACCGGACCCGAGCTGGACACCGAGTACGGCCACCACGCCCCCGCCACGCTGCGTTCCTGCGGAGCCGACGACTTCGCCCGCTACACCTCGGTCGTACCGTCCCTGATGATGTTCGTGGGGGTCGACACGTCGTCAGGCCTGCATACTCCGGAGTTCCTGCCTGACGACGAGGCCGTGACGGCGGTCGCCGAGAGCCTGCTCGCCGCCTACCTCGCCGCCGCGCACGTGATCGGCGGCACCGGCGTGCCCTGACGCGGAGTCCCGGTCCGGTGCGCTCGCGTGTTCGACATGGATGACCCACGCCGAGAGTCGTCATCGGCGCGGCTCCCAGCGGAAGATCCGGGAGGCCAGCGCGACGGCGACGACGACCCAGCTCAGTGTGGGCACCAGGAGAACCAGGGAGTCCGTGACGGGAACGCCGCCGTTCCAGGCGTTGACCACCAGTTCGGTGGCCGAGCCGCCGGGAAGCAGCCGTTTGAGCAGGGTGAGTTCCTCGGTGCCGGTGGTCCCCACCCAACTGGCCACGAGGATGGTGCCGACGCTGATGGGCAGCGTGGTCACCTGGGCGTGTTCGGGGGAGTTCGTCAGTCCCGCCGTCGCCAGGCCCAGGCCGAGCATCATGATCACCATCGAGAGGACGGCCGCAGCCAGGAGGAGGATATTGTCCGGCTCGCCGGTGATCACGGCCAGCACGGTCATGATCACGGCCACCTGGACCAGTGAGATGACGGTGATCGGGAGGAGCAGCCCGAAGAGGATGCCGGTGTCGCCCGCCGCGGTGGAGCGCAGCCGCTTGAGGAAGAGGTTCTGCCGGCGTGCGGCCAGCGTGGTCACCGTGGTGGTGTAGAGCCCGAACGCCCCCACGGTGAACATCACTATCGCCGCGATGTATCCGAGGCTGCCCAAGGCCGCGAAGATTTCGTGCTGGTAGATGAACAACGCGCTGACCGCTGCGGGCATGACGAGACTGGTGACCAGAACCAGCCGGTTCCGGAAGATCTGGACCAGCTCGCTGAGAGCGATCGAGAGCATGGCGAAGGTCCTTTCTTGGAAAGTTCCGGGAGCGGGGCTAGTCGCTGCCGATGGCGCGGAAGACGTCGTCGAGCCGGGTCGGTCCGGCTTGGAGTTCCCGCAGTTCCACCGCGTGGTCCTGCGCCCAGCGGAGCAGGGTGTGCAGGTCCTTCTGCAGGCCGAAGGTCTCGATGAGGAACGTTCCGTCACTCTCGCGCGTGGCCTGCAGCGGTGGCACCGGTGCGGGGGCCGCAAGGGAGAAGCGGATGGCGGCCGGCAGGGTCTGCGTCAGTTCGGAGACGGTCCCCTCCCGGTAGAGGGTGCCTCTGTGCATGAGACCGATGCGGTCGGCGTGCTGCTGCGCCTCTTCCAGGTAGTGCGTGGTGAGAACGACGGTGCAGCCGTCTTCGCGCAGCTTGTCCACGGTGTCCCACAGCTCGTCCCGGGACTGGATGTCCAAGCCGGTGGTGGGCTCGTCCAGGAAGATCAGCTCAGGCGTTCCGTACACGGCGGTGGCGAAGTCCAGCCGTCGTTTCTCGCCGCCGGAGAGCCGGGACACCTTGGTGCCGGCCTGGCGAGTGAGATTCACCACGCCGAGCACGCGTTCGGCCGTGTCCGTGCGCCGGGTGAGCTTTCCGATCAGCCGGACCGATTCCTGCACCGTCAGGTCCGGGGAGAACCCGCTGTCCTGCAGCATGATGCCCATCCTGGGCCGCACGGCCTGCCGGTCGCGTGGGCTCTGCCCGAAGACCCGCACGGTGCCCGAGTCGGCCGTACGGTGGCCTTCGACGGTCTCCAGGGTCGAGGTCTTCCCCGCCCCGTTCGTGCCGAGCAGAGCGTAGAGCTCCCCGCGCTGCACCTGGAAGGACAGGTCCTTCACGGCAGGGAAGTCGCCGTAGGAGAGGTTCAGGCGTTCAACGTCGATGACCGGTGTCGAGGACATGCCGTCGATCTCAGCAGCCGCCGCGCTCACCGGGCAGTGCGACCACGTCATGACCTCGCCATGACATTTCTCGGGTGAACGTATGACGCAGCGTCAGTGGTGCCACCACGGAACCGGAAGAATACTGGGCAGTCTCTGCTGTTCGATTCCGGAGAGCCACCCATGGACACCGAACCCCTGCGCATGCTGCCGGCAGTCGACATGACCGTCTTCCTGCTGGTCTGCGCAGCGTTCCTCCGCCATCGCCCCGGCGCCGGTCTCCTGCCTGACGGTGCGAACAACCGGTGGCCGACGTGGACAGCCGCGGTCCTCACCACGGCGGGCGCCGCGGCGGTCCCGCCGCTCAGCCTGACGGCTCAGCGGCCGGGCGAGGACCGGTGAGGCTGACCCGGGCAGCGGCGCACACGATGCCCGAGCACACCCAGGCGACGCGGGGACGGCTGCGCAGCCTCAACCTCACCATGTTCCTCCCGCTGCTCGCTGCCGTAGGGGCGCTGCTGGTGGCGATCGATGCCCGGACCTGGTGGCACGTCGCAGTCCTGAGCCTGGGCGTGGTCGCGGCCCTGGTGGCCTTCGTGCGGTGGGCGGCGCGTGACATCTCCCGCGTCGCACTTCCCTGCCTGATCGTCGCCGCGGCCGTATGGGCCCTCGGAGCGCTGGTGGTGGGCAGTGACACGGCGTTCTACGGCATTTCGATCGTGGGCTCCCTCGCCGTCCCCCAGCTGCCGCGCCACCGGAGCGCGGCAGCCCTGGGGCTGATCGCCTACGTCGCCGTGGCAGGTGCGGCGAGACTGCTGGTCACACAGGAAGACGTCTCCGATGTTCTGATCGCATACGTCATCGTCCCCGCGGGCGTCACAGCGGTGCTGACCGGCTTTATGTTCCCCAACCAGAGGTTCTACGGCCTCGTCGCGGAGCTGGAGGAGGCACGAGAACGCGACGCGGAGCTGGCCGTCATCCGGGAGCGCATGCGTTTCGCCAGTGATCTGCACGATATCCAGGGCCACACGCTGCATGTGGTGAAGCTGAAGATCGCGCTGGCCCAGAAGCTGGTGCACAGCGACACCGAACGAGTGGAGCAGGAACTGCGCGAGGTGCATGCCTTGGTCAGCGACACCATCACCCAGACCAAGGAGCTCGCCTACGCGCAGCGGCGGCTCAACCTGTCCGCGGAACTGGAGAACGCGAAGAACCTCTTCGAGGCCGCGGGCATCCGCGTACGCGTCGACCGTACGGCCGAGGTTGACGCGCGCGCAGGCGAGCTGCTCGGCCAGGTACTGCGGGAGACGACGACCAACATCCTGCGGCACGCACAGGCCGAGCAGGTGCGCATCACCCTCTCGGAGTCGGGCATCGCCATCGTCAACGACGGCGTGCGGGAGGCTCCGCTTCCCGAACTGCGGGGGCTCGCTACGCTCAGGGAACGAGTGGTGGGCAACGGAGGCGAGCTGACGGTGGAGCAGAAAGACGGGCGTTTCCTGACGGCTGCGGCATTCCCGCACGGTCGGTCAGACGCTGCTCTCTGAAAAGCGGGAAGGACGACCGATGACCACCGTGGTGCTCGCCGACGACGAGGTGCTCCTCCGCAAGGCGTTGGCGTCGTTGCTCCCACTGGAGGGCGAGATCACCGTGCTCGCCGAAGCAGAAGAGGGTGCGGCGGCCGTCCGGGCCACGCTGCGGCACCTGCCCGATGTGCTCGTCATCGATCTGGAGATGCCCGGTATGGATGGACTCGGCGCCGTCGCGGAGATCCGCCGTGCGCGGCCGGAGCAGGTGATCCTCATGCTGACCCGCCATGCCAGGCCCGGAGTGCTGCGCAAGGCGCTGAAGCTCGGAGTCCAGGGCTTCGTCAGCAAGTCCGCGGAACCGGCGCACATCGTTTCGGTCATCAAAACCCTGCACGAGGGCAAGCGATGGATCGACCCGGATGTCTCCGCGCTCGCCGTCGTCGACGACTGCCCGCTCACCGACCGCGAGATCGATGTGCTGCGGGTGACCGGCGAAGGCTATTCGGTCGCCGACATCGCCACCCGACTCCACCTGGCAGCGGGCACGGTGCGCAACTACCTCTCGAATGCGATGCAGAAGACCCAGACCAGGACCCGGCACGAAGCGGCGCGGTACGCGCGTGAACACGACTGGCTGTGAGCGCCGACGACGGGGGACGACGTCCCGCGCGAATGAACGTCGGGCCGCCTGACCAGGCGTTGGCATCGAGGGTTCGCATCGCCTGAGCACGCACCGTGACGAGTTCGTTCTCCATCGAGCGTGCCTGCACCCGCGATTCGCGACCGTTGAACGGGCGAGCCCACCGGTACGGGACCCCGACGCGTGTCAGCGACCTCGTAAACCGATGCTCAGCCCTCCTGATGCCGCCAGCACGGGATGTTCCGGCGCTTCCTCCGCCATCTGGAACCAGACCACCCGTCCTGCTGGGCTGTCGTGCCATCCCCACGCCGTGGCCAACTCCCGCACCAGCCATAATCCCCGTCCCCCACCGCTGTCGGCGTCGACGTCGCGCCGGACGCGGGGGATGCTGCCGGCCGAACCGTCGTCGATCACGTTGACCAGGATCGACCTGGCGCGGTGGACGACTATCACCGTGATCTTCCCGCCGGGGCGGCGGCCGGAGTCGGAGTGTCTCACCGCGTTGCTCACCAGTTCGGTGACCAGAAGAAGTGCGTCGTCCGTCCGCGGATGGTCGGTGGGTTCCAGCAGGCCGCGGACGTATCGCCGGGCCTGCGGAACGGATGCGGCGTCTCCGGGGAGTGCGACGTGCCCGAGTGGCTCCGATGACTTCATCGCGTCACCGTCCCCGCTATTCACGTCACCATGCCCCTGATCCGGCCCGGTTTCCGTGAAAGTCGTCACGGAAACCGGCGGAATCCCGCATAGCGCATCGGCCGGAGACGGAGGATCGGGAGGTGGGAAGGGTCCTGCGGTGGCCTCCGGCCGGTTCTCTCCCATCGGCTGGAGCCGGAGGATCGGGAGGCGGGGAGGGCTCTGCGGCGGCCTCCGGCCGGATCTTTCCCATGCCGATCGGATTGCTGGAAGGGTGGTCGTATGCGCATCGATCTGCACGCCCATTCGACCGCCAGCGACGGCACCGACTCTCCCGGGGCGCTGATGGAGGTCGCGGACGCGGCCGGGCTGGACGTGGTGGCGATCACCGACCACGACACGACCGCCGGATGGGAGGCCGCCTCCGCCGCGCTGCCCCCCGGCCGGACACTGGTGCGCGGTGCCGAGCTGTCCGGCCGGTGGTACGGTGCCGAGCCGACGGTGGGACTGCACCTGCTGGCCTACCTGTTCGACCCCGGCCACGGGCCGCTGACCGCGGAGCTGGCCCGGGTACGCCGATCCCGTGAGCAGCGGGCGGACAAGATCGTGGCGTTGCTGAACGCCGACGGCATCGACGTCACGGTCCCCGAGATCCGCGAGTACGCGGCCGGTGGCACGGTGGGCCGTCCCCACCTCGCCCAGGCTCTCATCAGACGTGGCCTGGTCGCGACCGTCAGCGAGGCCTTCGCCCCGGAATGGCTGGGCCACCGCTACCGGCTGCCCAAGGCCGACATCGACGTGTTCACCGCGGTCCGGCTGGTGAACGAGGCCGGTGGCGTCTCGGTGCTGGCACATCCGAGGGCGAGCAGCCGCGGCCACATCGTGCCCGACACGCTGATCGCCGAGCTGGCGGAGGCGGGAATGTGGGGCATCGAGGCCGACCACATGGACCACCCGCCCGCCGACCGCGCGCACGTGCGCGCCCTCGCCCGTGACCTCGGCCTCCGGGTCACCGGATCCAGCGACTATCACGGCGTCAACAAGACCGTACGGCTCGGCGCCTCCACCACCGACCCGCTCGTCTACCAGGAAATGATCTCCACCGCGACGGGCACCGTACCCCTCACCGGATGACGACCGGAGCACACCGCGCGACCCGGCGGTGCGGTTCTTCCGTCACCCTGTCCGACAGGCCCGGCGGGCCGGGCGGGGCGCGTCCGAGGAGCGAGCCCCGCCCGGCGGTGGATCAGAGCTCGCCGCTTTCGATCGCTTGCTTGAGTGCCGCCTGCGTCGCCTCGTGGGAGGCGACGCCGTTCGTGACGACGAAATCGATCAGCGAGGTGTCCGCATCGAAGACGAGATACTCGGTGACCTCGGTCTTCCCGTTGGCCAGCTCCTCGAAGAGGATTTTCTGGTGCGTGACAACGCCGGGCAGCGACCAGGTGTCCGTCTCGTACCTGAGGCCGTCGTGGTCAATGCGCTGTTGCGCGTGCGTGTTGCTGGTGACGATCGTGCCCTGGTACGGGATCTCCTCGACGGCCGTGAAGTTGATGGTGCGTATGCAGGCCTGAGACCGGTCGTCGTGGGTGACGACTCGCTTCAGGAACGAATGCATGCCGATGTGATGGTTGATATCCGAATACGCTGCGAACACGTGTTCCACCGGGGCGTCGATCTCGATGGAGATGCGGGCCTTGTCCCGGCTCCGCCCCGACCCCGGAAGGGGAGGTGTGGAGTCGTAGAACCTGTAGGTGTCCCACGCGGCCTGCCACTCGACGGCGAGTTCGGCATCGCTCTCGGGGACGTCGGCGTGGACGGGGCCGGAGAAGGCGGTGAGAACGAGGGCCGCGGCGAACAGCGGGGCAGCAAGAAGTCGAAGGAGCTTCACATGTACCTCAAGAAGAGATGATAAGAACAAACGATCTTTTATCGCATGTCCCCGTGATTGAGAAACCTCGGTGCCCGACCGTCTTGCAGGAGCACGACGATGCCCTCCGCGATCTCGGCGAGGACGTCGGCCACGTCCGCGGGCGCGACCGGCTGCACGAGCGGCGGCGCGATCGTGGCGGCCGGCGCGCGGCCGATCCTCTGGGACCTCGTCGAGAGACTCAACGCGATCGACGAACGCCACGAGATCATCGACACGGTCAGGCGGGAGGAGGCCGCAGACGCGTTCTTCGAGCCGGCGCGGCGCGCTGGTGTCCCGGACTCCGAGACGGCCGCCTGGTTTGACGAGTGGCGCGACTTCCAGTGCTGCGGCGGTGCGGTGATCCGGCCGTCCCTACGGCCGGGTGTCAGTATCCCGTGGCGGGATCGATCACTCCCTCCAGTGGCAGGCCCTCCCGCAGGTGGTGCACGTTCCGCTCGACCCGCTCGCAGAGCATCCGCAGGACGTACTCGGCGGAGTCCGCGCAGTGCGAGGTGATGAGAGCCCTGGGGTCGTCCCACAGGGGGTGCCCCTCGGGGAGCGGTTCGGGATCCGTCACGTCCAGACCGGCGGCGGAGATCGTCCCCGCGCGCAGAGCCTCGGCGAGCGCGTCGGTCTGGATGTGCGCGCCGCGCGCGACGTTGACGACGACGGCCTGCGGCGGCAGCGACGCCAGCTCGGCGGCGCCGATGACGTGCCTGGTCTCGGGGGTCAGGGCGAGGGCCACCACCAGGACGTCGGTCTCGGGAAGTGTGGCGTGCAACGCCGTCGGCGGCAGCGTCTCCTCGGCGCCCTCGACCTTCTCGTCCCGGCGGCGGATCACCCGGATCCGGCAGCCGAAGGGTTGCAGGATCCGGACGAGTTCCGCGGCGATGCCGCCGCCGCCGAGGATCGTCACCCGCAGACCGTGCAGCGACCGGGGATCCACCGCATGCCAGCGGGGCGTCCGCGCCTGCCGTACGACACTGCGCAGGCAGGCCAGCGTCAGCATCAGCGCGTGCTCGGCGACCTGCCCGGCGAACGAGCCCTTGGCGCAGGTGAAGACGGCCGGGCGGCGGAAGAGGCCGGATGGCGCGAACTTCTCCACCCCCGCCCACGGGAACTGCACCCACCCGATCCCGGGGTGATCGTCCAGTGCCTGCCGGAGCTGTTCCGGCTCACCGGGGATGAGCCAGACCAGACCGTTGGCCTCGTCGAGCGGGACGTTGGCACCGCCCCCGGCGGCCACGGCCTTCTCGATCTCCGAACGCAGGTGGTCGATGTCGGGGGAGTTGGCACGGCCGTAGGCCTGTCCCACCTCGGCGGATGGGGCGATCGCGATGCGGGCTTCCATGACGGACATTCTGTCGCGGCCTCTCGGCCGGAGGCGCCCAGGGGTGCCGCCGTCCCTGGCGCCTCCGGCCGAGGGACCAGGAGCGTCACTGGAAGGCGCCGGGGTAATCGGATGAGTTGCCGGATTTTCGTAATATGAAATTTCGTTTACCGCATTAGACGTGTTCCGTCATTCATCCATTTGCAGGGTTGTTTTATCGGTCCGCCGTTGTTTAATCTGTGACGGGCACGGGGGACGTCGCCTCTTGATCTGTTTCTGTGCGGCATCTGTTTCTGTACGGCGCGCCATACGAGGAGTTCGTGGTGGCTGACCTCGATCGCGAGGCGATGCGGGCGGTGGTGGAGCGGATTCAGCGGCTGTCGGACGAGCACTGGTGGGCACTCGACCCCTCCTGCCGTCTGATGGAGGGCGACGCGTGGGTGGGGCCCACCGGCGCCCGGTTCGGCACCCAGATCCACGCCGACCAGCGGGAGCTGCGAGACCTGCTCGCCAGGGCGGTGCACAGCGCGCAGGGCAGGCTGGCCTCGCTGCCGGGCACGGTATGACCGGCAGCGCGGAGTTCAGCGGGGTCAGGCAGCCCGAGTTCGACACGATGACCGGTCGGCACACCCAGGCGGCCGGGCGGATCGAGCAACTCGCAGAGAGCCTGTACGGCGAGCTGCGCGGTGCGGGGCTGGACACCGCTCCGGCGCTGCGCCTGCGCGAGCTGGCCGACCGGGTCGGCAAGCAGGCTGAGGACCTGCGGCGGCGGCAGGCACTGATCCGCGAGATGGAGCAGCAGAAGATCAGCTTCGGGACCTCCACGACCGCCGGGTCCTTCCTGGAGATGCCCGACGGGCTGGACGCCGCCCAGGGGCTGCTGGACGGGACTCTGGCCGCCCGGCTCGCGCGCGGTGCCGCGGACGGGGATGCCAAGGCCCTCGCCCAACTGCGAAAATACGCCGATCGGGCGGCCGATCCGGAGTTCGCCGGGGTGTTTTTGAAGAAGCTGGGGGCCAAGGGGGTCACCGAGCTGCCCGGCACGCTCGCGGCGCGGATCCGGGACGCCGCGAAGCGCGGGGAGTCGGCGCGGGTGAACGACCTCTCCACCCAGGGCAAGCAGACCCTGCGCCTGCTGAGTACGGCGCTGGCCGCCGGAACCGATCCGAAGAACACGGCTTATGTGGGTGCCGGGTTCCTCAAGGAGCTCACCGAGCAGGGCCGCGCGGACCATGTCGTCGGCGACGTGACGTATGCGGGGTATCAAGCCCAGGCGCTGGTCTGGGGCGCGCATGACGGCAAGACGCCGTTCTCCGCGACGTTCATGCAGACCGTCGGCGGCGACGCGGTCGCCTACGAGAAGGAGCAGTACAAGGACAGGTGGGCGGCGAGTCAGGACGCGCTCGGCAAGGCCGTCGGCGGCAGCCAGGTCCCCCTGTTCGACCTGGCCGCCACGCTGGGGCTGGGATCGCTGCTGAGACCGGGCGCGGGGACGGCCACGGGCTCCGGCAAGTGGGTCAAGCCGGTCAAGGCAGCAGTCGTGGAGGACCTGCTCCACGCGGCCGAGTACGGCAAGGAGGCATCCCAGGCGCTGCTGAGCCACACTCCGGCGGGGTGGAAGGAGCCGGTGCTCGACCACCTGCTGACCGCCAGGCTGGGCGCCTTCGACTACACCGGTGGCTACGGATCGTTCAGCACGGTGCTGCTGGCCGGCACGACTGGCCAGGACGCCACGTCCAAGAAGCTGGCCGCCGAACTCACCAAGTCCCTGGCCGACCAGGTCCGGGGCGCCTTCGGCAAGGCCGGCGACGGGAACCTGGAGGTCACCGACAGGGCCGTGCTCGATCGGCTCGCCCCGCTGCGCTACCCGCTGGCCCGCGCGGTGGCGGCCAACATCGACCAGGTCTCCAACCTGCTGCTCAACCACGCCACCTTCGGCAGAGCCGACGCCACGGACCTGTCCTACGCGCTGGCCCTGGCGACCCGCGACGACGCCGGGTTCGAGGCGCTGATGCGGGCGCAGACCGAGCACATGAAGGCGGCGCTCGACAGTATGCCCCCGGTGGGCCTCGACAGCTCCAACCTCAAGCAGCTCGGCTTCACCAAGGCCGACCTCAAGACGTTCGACTTCGACGAGGACGGCCGGATCGGCAAGGCCGACGTCGGGCAGTTCCTCGTCGACAACATCGTGGGGGAGGCACGCCCCTTCTCGCACATCGTGGAGATCCGCCGCCAGGCGTTGATCGCCGAGGGGCTGGACGACAAGAAGGTGAGCGAGGCGTTGCAGACCATGGTCCGTGACACGGTCGGACTGATCCCGGTGCCGGGTGCCAAACAGGTGGGTGAACTGGCCACTGGTGCTTTCGGGTCGCTGCTCACCAACCAGTACGACAAGGCGACCGGGGCCGGATATGACACGGCTGCCAAGTGGGTTGCCGGGCAGGTGTCGAAGAAGGGGCTGAATCTGGACGAGACGTACCAGAGCCTGGCCGACAACCGGCTCGCCACGGAGAGACTGGCAGAGCAGATGATCGCCACCGCCATGCTGAACAAGGGCATGCTCGATGAGGTCGACCTGAAAGGCCAACCCTTCACGACCGGGACTCCGCCGACGATCAAGCCCTTCGCCGAGATGAGCCCGGCTGAGTACAGTCAATTTCTTACGTGGGTCCACGAAAACGGCAGAGGCAAGGACTTGCATGACCGCTTTAGGGGCACCTTCCGCATAACTAGCGAGGTAGATGACTATCTCAACCTCCATATTCCTTCCTCTTCGGGAGGGAGCAAGTGAGGCTCTATAACATCCTGGTTGTGCTCACCGTTGCCATGGTGTTCGCCGGGGCATGCACTCCAGGGGACGCGGCTCTCTCTACGCCGGCGTCGGTCAACACAGGCGTGCTCGTTGATTCGCCTCCCTATGTCTGCAAGCTTGTGCCTGACCAGGCGTTCAGGCTGGTCAGCGGCGTAAAAGGCTTTCTGGGCGAGAAGACGAATGGCAATGAAGCGAACGGCGACTGTGGGATCCCGGGGGCCATACCCAAAGCATTGGACGTCGCATGGATGAGGGAGGCTCCCGAATCGACGCGTGAGTACTTGGACGGAGTCATGGATGACAGACGCAAGGTGTTTACCAGGCATGGAGCAGCTACTTTGCCCGCTGAGCTTGGTGAGGGTCTAGCGGTACACCTTGCATATGCAGGAGTTGATGAACAGCCATATCAGGTGGTTGCCAGGTTTTCCTGCAGTGGCAAGCAGAGGATCATCACTCTCTACCTGGCCCAGGTCGCCCAGGGCAGGGATGGGATCAGGGACATGATCGAGTTGATGCGGATCGCGCAGAAGCGCTACGGCCAGCTCTACGCCTGCACGCCCGGTAAGTGACGGGACGAGCCGAGTGCGCGGTGACTCGGTCCGTTCCCCGGCGTCATAGGGAAAGCCGTTTCACGGTCCCGTCAGTTGGAACCAGACGACGCGGCCGGTCGGGGTCTCCTGCCAGCCCCAGGCCGATGCCAACTCCTGGACCAGCCAGAGGCCGCGTCCCCCGCTGCTGTCGGGGCCGGCGTCCGTACAGACTCGGGGCTGGTTTCCGGTCGATCCGGCGTCGATCACGTCGATGTGGAGCGTTCCATCATGGTTGGCGACGGCCACGGCGACCCGTCCGTCGGGGAGGCGTCCGGAGTCGGAGTGGCGCACCGCGTTGGTGACGAGTTCGCTGACGAGCAGGAGCGCGTCGTCGGTTTGGGGGTGTTCCACCACCTGTAGCAGGAGGCGGACGTACTGTCGGGCGATGGGGACGGAGTCGACCTGGGCGGGTAAGCAGATCTGTCCCAGCAGGCAGGGCGGTCTCACCGGGCCACCTCCATGAGCCGCTCGGCCGCCTCCCGCATCCTGCTGCGGCCGGGCTGGCCGCGGCTCGGCTGATTGCGGTCTCGCCGGTCAGGGCTCGCCCGGCTGTGGTGCCGGTCCCAGGTGAACACCGAGGTACGGCCCCGCTGCGTGGTGGTGACCCGCGCCCCCGGTGGGACGAAGATCTCCACACTCGGCCGTCGGCCGGGAGCGAGCCTGACCACGGAGTCGAACCCGAGATCGTTCAACTCCCAGGCCAGCTCCACCAACTCCCCGCCCCACCCCTCAAGATCGCGCACTCTCATCCCTCGCCTGCCCTTCGCGGATTCGGAGTCGTCCAGCGGCAAGTCGCACCGTCACATTTCACAGCCAAGCAATCACGCTGCGTGCTCAGTTTGCACGCCCCTTGCTCCTCTGGCAACAAGAATCAGAATGAACTTTGTGCACCTTGCTGCATGAAGATCACTGCGGCAGACTTGCCGGGATTGACTACAAAGAGGAGTCGTGTGGGTGCACAGCGAAGTCCTTCGGTCCGTAGGCGCCGTCTTGCTGCGGAATTGCACCGCCTCCGCAAGGAGTCAGGGCTGACACGGGACCAGGTGGCCGAGCATGCTGGATGCTCGCCTGTCACCGTCACCCGAATTGAATCGGCCGCCAGCGCTGCCACGGTTGCTCTCGTGGCCATGATGCTCGATCTCTATGAAGTCACTGATGAACGCCGTGAAGCGCTGCTGCAACTCGCCCGCGACGCGCGCAAGCGCGGCTGGTGGTACAAGGTGTCCGAGGCGATCCCCGAGTGGGTCCAAAGCTATGTAGGTCTGGAGGAAGAGGCGGCAACCTTCCAGGAATACCAGTCAGAGTTCGTGCCCGGACTGCTCCAGACCAGCGGCTATGCGCGGGCCGTCATGCGATCCGCACCCGTGTTGCCACCCGAAGGTGAGCTGGAGCGACGGCTCTCGATCCGGATGAAGCGGCAGGAGCGAGTGCTTGAGCGCGCGAACCCGCCTGAGATGTGGTTCATCCTCAACGAGTCGGTCGTTCGTCGGCCGGTTGGAGACGCGGAGACGATGCGAGATCAGCTCCAGCGCTTGATCCATCTCTCGGAAACGAACCACGTCACGATCCAGATCATGCCTTTTGCGGCTGGCGTCCATCCCGCGATGGACGGCGGATTCACAATCCTGAGTTTTCCCAAGCCGTCCGATCCAGACACCGTGTACGTTGAATATTGGCAGGGAAGTGTCTATTTGGAAGATCCGTCGGAAATAGACGCATACGTCCTGCTTTTTAACCATCTGCGCGCGCGAGCTCTCGGACCGGATCAGACTCGGAGCCTGATCGCGCAGGCTATACGGGAAGCATGAGTGGATGGAGAAGCACGTCCATGATGGATCTTTCCCATGTGATCTGGCGAAAGTCCAGCAGAAGCAACGCCAACGGTGGCCAATGCGTTGAGGTCGGTGTCTGGAACAAGAGTTCCCTCAGCGGCAACGGTTCCAACTGCGTCGAAGTCGCCCTAACCGACACCCCCAACCCCGGAACTGACCCCGATCGCCTCTTCCTGGTCCGTGACTCCAAGGACCCCGACGGCCCGGTCCTCTCCTTCACCCCCGCCGAGTGGGACGCCTTCCTCACCACCGTCAAGGACGGCACTCTCACGGCGAACCGGGTGCTCTGACGCCGCTGAACAAGCACATGCGCCGCATCCCCGGCCCGGCGAAAACGGTCACCCAGTCGGCTGGCCGGGTGCTGCCGGAGGCGCTGCGCAGCCGCCCGGCGTACGGAGTGCGACCGGCGCTCGGTAGGTGAAGCGGCCCGCCTCCGCTCGGTGGACGCGGTGGCCCGCCTCTTCTTCGCCTACGGGTCCGGACGCCTTCCTCGACCGCGGGTTCCGGCGGCGGCCTCCGCGCCGTCGCCGGGATCCTGCCTACTGGCCCTGTCGGCCGGCCGTACCGGGATCGTGCGTCATGGAATCCGGTACGGCGGGGTGAGGCCGGTCAGGGGAGGTTGAGCTGCCAGGTGACGCCGAAGCGGTCGGCGACCCAGCCGAAGCGCCTGCTGAAGCCGTAGGAGTCGAGCGGCATCAGCGGCCCGCCCTTCTCCGACAACGCCGCGTACAGGCGCTCGATCTCCTCCTCCGAGTCGCACTGGACGTACAGCGAGATCGCCGGGGTGAAGGTGAACGCGTGCGGCATGGAACTGTCGATGGCCATGTACTCCTGCCCGGCCAGGGTGAAGGTGGCGTGCTGCACGCTGCCCTCCGCGCCGGGGCCCTCGGGGCCGTAACGGGTGACGGCGAGGATTTTGGCGTCGTCGAACAGCGAGATGTAGAAGGTCATCGCCTCCTCGGCGGCACCTTCGAACATCAGGAAAGTGGTTATCTTCTGCGACATGACGTGAACTCCTGTCAGGGGGTGTAGAAGGCGATGGTCTTCTCGGTCGTCGAGGCGGCCTGTCTCGCGGTGGCTCCGGCGGCCAGGTGGGCATCGCCCCAGGCCCGGCCGCTGGCGGTGATGAAGCCCGCGCCCTCGGCGGACCGGGCGAAGGCGTCGGCGTCGTCAGGTTTCGCCTCGCCGGTCTCCAGGTGCAGGCCAAGACCCAGCAGGGTCAGGTCCCAGCCGACGCCGACCGCGCCGGGACCGTACTCGTCCCACATGGCGGGCGGGACGACCGCGGTGTGCAGGAGCTCCAACAGTGTGCCGTCGCCGTCCTCGGCCAGCCGTACCTCGACCTGGGAGGTGCCGCCACCGAAGTCCCAGGTGAGTTTCAGGTGGGTGGGCGGCTCGCAGGCGATGATCTCACCGCCCGCGTTGCCTTCGAGCTGGTAACGGCCTCCCACCCGGAAGTCACCAGTGACCGGATAGAACCAACGGGCGACCCGCTCGGGGGTGGTGCAGGCGTCCCAGACGTCCGCCGGCTCGGCGTCGTAGCGGCGCCGTACCAGGACCGTCCTGGCCTCGCCGTCCGTGCCCACCTCGCGGTGGACCCGGTCGATCTCGTCGACGATGTCTCTCATGAACCCTCACTTCTCGGATGGGACTCCTTCTCGGTCCGGCGGGCGCGTCTGCCTCGGGCCAACTCGGTGGAGAGTGCGTCCAAGTGCTGCTCCCAGAACCGGCGGAAGCGCTCCAGCCATATGTCGACCTCCCGCAACGGTGCCGCGTCTACGGCGTACAGCCGCCGAGTGCCCTCGACCCGCACGCTGGCGAACCCGTTGTCGCGCAGCACGCGTAGATGCTGCGAGACCCCCGGCTGGGAGATGCCGAACTCCTGCCGGATCACCGCGGTCACCTCACCGGAACTCCGCTCGCCCTCGGCGAGCAGTTCCAGGATCCGGCGCCGCACCGGATCACCGAGAACATCGAATGCGTGCACCCCAGGATTATTCACCTTCTGCTTATATAAGTAAATACGCATATAACGACGAAAGGGCGACCGCGCGCTGATGGCAATTCTCGGCCAAGGTCGTGGCCGGACCGTCCCGCACGTCCAAGGCCGTGGTGACCAGGTAGTTCAGCTCACCGGCCCGGGTCGCGATTGGACGAGGCGTGGTCCGCCGCCGGCAGGTGGATGGGTTTGAGTCTCCCGTAAGGGGAGGTGCGAGGGTGGGGGCATGGACGGCGGCACGCTCTACTCGATCGGTGATCTGGCCCGGCGGACCGGACTGACGGTCAAGGCCATCCGGTTCTACTCCGATTGCGGGATCGTGCCGCCGGCCGACCGTAGCCCGGCCGGCTACCGCCTCTACGGCATCGACGCCGTCGCACGGCTGGATCTCGTACGGACGCTGCGCGACCTGGGGCTGGACCTCCCCACGGTCCGGAAGGTCGTGGACCGGGAGATCTCGCTTCCCGAGGTCGCCGCGGCGCACGCCGAGGCACTGGCGGTGCAGATCCGGACTTTGCGCCTGCGGCGCGCGGTGCTGACGGCGGTGGCCAGGCGCGGGTCCACCCCTGAGGAGATGGATCTCATGCACAAGCTGGCCAAGCTCTCCGAGGATGAACGCCGACGTCTGATCGGCGATTTCCTCGACACCGCCTTCGACGACTTGGAGGACGACGCCGGATTCGCGGGGATCAGGCGCTCGATGACCCCCGAACTGCCTGACAACCCCGAGGCCGAGCAGGTCGAGGCGTGGGTGGAGTTGGCCGAACTGTCCCAGGACCCGGAGTTCCGCGCCGTCATGCGGCGCGTGGCTGAGCACCATGCGGCCGAGCGCGCCCAGGGCGACACCACGACCCTGCGCCGTGACTCCGCCGCGATCGTTCGTGACCAGGCCGGTCCCGCCCTGGCGGCCGGCGTCGACCCGGCCTCGCCCCAGGCCGATCCGGTCGTCGCGGCGGTCACCGCCCAGTACGCGCACATCTTCGCCTGCCCTGACGACGTCGGCCTCCGGCGTCGGCTGCTGACCCGGTTGGAGACCGCGAACGACCCTCGCAGGGAGCGGTACCTTCGGCTGCTCGCGGTGATCAACGGCTGGCCGGCCCCGGAAAGCCTGGCCCCGGTGTTCGACTGGTTCATTCAGGCGCTGCGTGCCCGGATACCGGAATAGCGGCCGTTCGCGAGGCGGCGCTGCCGGACCAGTTCACGTCATTCGGGAAAACACGCCCTCCGCGCGCTCGCAAAGGCCGACCCGCGAGCCTTGGGCATTGCCCGGCCGGATCGACCGGCTGACCGGAGACGGAGAACGAAGACAAAGATCGGAGGCTGTTTCGGAATCTCCTGTTCTCCTGACCGCTCCGATCTCAAGCGCCAAGATCATCCGTCACACTGACTGGCATGACGATCACCCCCCAAATCCAGGCGACGCCGACTCTTGCCGCGAGACGTCATCGTTTTTCGGCTTTTCTTATCGACAGCCTGATCTTTTACGTGATGGCCTCGCCGATCTATCTGCTACCCGCTGAGGAAGTCGAGGCATCCGGCGGGTCGATCCTCGCCGATTACCTCAACCCTTACGCAGGAGACCCGAACTGGCCGATCGAGGTGGCGGTCACGGTCCTCCTCGCCGTCTACTTCTGGTTGCAACACGCGCTGTGGGGTCAGACGCCCGGCAAGCGGCTCTGCCGTCTGAAGGTGGTGTCCGGCGCGACCGGAGAACCGCCGGGTCTCCGTCACGCGGGAATCCGTGCTCTTGTCTACCCCGTCCTGACGTCGGCGCCCTATCTCGGAGTGTTCCTCAACGTGGTCGACACGCTGTGGATATTCGGGGATCCGAAACGCCGATGCCTGCACGACGTGGTCGCCGGAACCATCGTGGTCGATCTTGAAGGTCCCGGCAGGAAGGGGTTCGGAGGACCTGGCTTCCTGCTCGGCCTGGGTGCCATCCTCGCCCTCGGTGTCGCCGTTGCCCTCGTCTCCGTGCTGATGGCGAGGTAGTCCGTCCTGACAAATACCCCTATAGGATCACTGGTTCCTTCGGTCCTCGCGGAGCCCCAGGGCTTCGGTGGGACGTCGATGATCGGAAAGGAACGCATGAACACTCGGAGCAGGTTCGCGGCTCTGGCGGGCGCAGTGATGGTCTCCACCTGTCTGGTGGCGGGTGCGGCCCCGGCGGCGAACGCGGCCGTCCCCTGCGGCGGCTACCGCCTGATCGACACCTACAACATCCCCAAGAGCGGCCCGAAGAAGGGCGTCATCGAGCTCTACTACAACGCCGCCAACGGCAAGAACTGCGCCATCGCGCGGGGCTCCAAGGTCGGCGTGACCTACAAGTCGGTGACCATCAGCCTCTCCAAGGGCACCTTCGCCGACCATGACTACGGGCAGTTCTCGCAGTACGCGGGCCCGGTGTACCTCTCGGCCAAGCACAAGTGCATCAACGTCTCGGGGTGGATCGGCAAGTCCAAGCGCGATGTGTACGGGGTCCACTGCGGCTGAGGCGCCTTGGGCGAGAGCCGTGCTCATCCGGGGTGAAAGCGGGTGAGGACAGTCCTGCCGGAGGCCCTGATACCAGGGCCTCCGGCAGGCGGCTGTGGCACCCGTCGCGCCCGGCGGCTCGGGCGCACGTTCAGGGTTCCCCGAGGGGCCCTTCAGGGATGTCCCCCGATGTGCGGAGGCGGCGTCCGCGGAATGATCCACATCATGAAGACGATCGTGATGGCAGGCGGCCTGCTGGTCTCCGCGGCGCTGCTGACGGGATGCGGGCTGGCGAACATCGGCGGCCCCGCCAACCAGGACACCGTGACCTACCGGGTGACGGACAAGGTAACCGGGCTGAAGCTCAAGAGCGGGTCCGGTGACACGGACATCACCGAGACCGGTGGGAACGCCGTCCGGGTCGTCGAAACGCTCCGGTGGAGCGACGAGAAGCCCGAGACCGAGCACAGGGTCGACGGCGACCTGCTGTCCATGTCCTACAACTGCCCGGCCAAGTGGGACAACTGCGGCGTCGACTACAAGATTGAGATCCCCAAGGGGCTGCGGGTGGACCTGGACAGCGGCTCGGGTGACATCACGCTGACGTCCCTGACAGGGCCGATCGGCGTCTTCATGGGATCGGGCAATGTGAACGGCACGGGGCTGGCGGGAGAGAAGGTCTCCGTCAAGACCGGTTCGGGCGATGCCGAGTTGAAGTACGCCGCCGTCCCCGGCAGCGTCGACGTGAGGACCGGTTCGGGCAACGCGACCCTCCACGTCCCCGACGGGCCGTACGAAGTGAGCACCAGGGCGGGATCGGGCGAAATCCAGGTTTCGGTGCAGAACGTCGCGAGTTCCCCGCACAAGGTGACGATGACCACGGGCTCCGGCGACATCAACGTGCTGCCCGGTTGACCTCTTCCCACGGATGATGTGAGGTCAGGGCGGCGGGACGGATCGGCTGCCCCGCGCGGTGACGAGGCCGCTCTCGTAGGCGGCGATGACGAGCTGGGCGCGATCGCGGGTGTCGAGCTTGGTGAGCAGGCGGCCGATGTGGGTCTTGACCGTCGCGAGGCTCAGGCGCAGGTGGGCGGCGAGCTCGGTGTTGGAGAGGCCGCGGGCGATCAGCGTGAGCACCTCCCGCTCCCGCTCGGTCACCCCGTCGAGCCCGCGGACGACCGGCTGGACGGGGATGCGGGCGAACTGCTCGATCAGCCTGCGCGTCACGGTCGGCGCGAGCAGCGCCTCCCCGGCGGCCACCACCCTGATCGCGGCCAGCATGTCGGCCGGCGGGGTGTCCTTAGATCGCCGGCGAGCGCATCTCCTCGCGACTCGGCGACGGGGTGCTCCCACCGGCCGTGGCACTGCTCGTGCTGCTGGGCTACGCGGCCGTCGCGGTGGCCGTCGGAGCGGTCGCGATCAGCCGGAGGGACGCCTGACGACCGCCCGGTCCGGCTGAACTCAACGGCCGCCCACGGGAGACGCTCGACTGGGACACTCCGGCCGAGCGTCTCGCCAAGCTGTCTGGCGACAGCCAGTCAATCAACTGGGCTGCGACAACTTATGGAGTGCGCCGTTTTGGGGGTTTTCCGCTGTTACACTCCCCCTCAAACGATCATGGGAGATAGTGCCGAATGAGTAAAGTCAAGCGGGCTGCGGCGCTCGCACTCGGTATGGCAGCCACGCTGGCCGCGTCTGTGGCTCTGAGCGCCCCGGCCATGGCGGCGTCGTCGCCGGCCGCGGCCTGTGGCGGCGGCAGCTACCACGTCATCGACAGCCACGCCCTGGGCGGATACGCCACCGTCTACCTGCTCTACAACGGCTCCACCAACTGCGTGGTCACCTGGAAGAAGGGCTCGTACGCGGGCAACACCACCTACGTTGACGCCGTACTGAACGTGTGGAACACTCCGGGCGCGTTCGACGCCGGTAATTACCGTTACTACGCCGGTCCGGCCAAGGCCAAGGCCCCGGGGAAATGCATCAAATGGGGCGGCGCCTACGGGAGCTCCTCCTATGAGAGCCCGTGGGAGCACTGTGGCTGATCGCCTCTGACGCGGAGGAACGTTCGATCCTGCCGTCTTGGTGGGGTGGCTGGGCGTGGGCGGGATGGGGCAGGTGTTCTTGGGCCGTTCCCCAGGTGGCCGCCTGATCGGAGCCGACCAGGACGCGTCCGTCGCCGATGTGTTCGACGTCTTCGGTGACGGCCGCGACCTGTACGCCTGCACACGCTCTGCTACTTGTCGATGTAGATGTTGGTGATGCTCCACGGGCCGCAGTCGGAGCTGAAGACGCCGCGGTCGCAGCCCTGGACGGTGAAGCTCCACCGGTCCGTCGACCTGCCGTGGCTGACGTGGTCGTCGAGCATCTCCGGCTCACCGGGTTTGAACGCCACGTCCCTCAGGTCCTTGTGGAACGACAGGATGCCGCTCCACGGGGTCTGCCGGGCGACCCGCACCTGGACGGTCCTGTTGCCCAGGTCGGCGTCCTTGCTCCAGCGGACGTTGAAGAAGTCCCAGTCGCGGCCCAGGCCGCTCCACTTGAAGACGATCTTCTGCCCCGATTCGTAGACGCGCACCAGGGTGCCGTTGCCGAGGTTCGGAGACCAGACGATCTTTCCGTTGCGGAATTCCTGCCAGGAGCCGCGCTTGTCGGGGTAGCCGAACTCCTTGGTGACGGGGCAGCCGTAGACGCTGTTCTCGCCGCCGTTGGAGCGCCACAGGCCGCCGATGAGGCTGCCTTCAGGTGCCACCAGGGAGGCGTTGCACGCGCGGCCGGCGGTGGAGGCCTGCGCGGCGGCCGGTACGGCGAAGGCCGCGGCGGCCGTCGCGACGGCGGCGGCGAGGCCGAGGAGTGAACGGGAAGCGCGGCCCATGGAAATGGTCCTTTCACGCGAGGTTCGCTGTTGCGTCTCATGTGTATGGCGGGCCGCTTTCACCCGAGCGTCGACGACTTGAGAATGGCTTGTAGGACGCGTATTCCGAACAAAGGCGCTTGGCCGGAATTGCTGCGGGCGCTGCAACGTACGTGATCGTAGTCTTCGCCACCCCGTCACTCCAGCAACGCGTATCGATCTTTTGAGGTGTCGTCCCTGGTAGTGGCATTGGCAGGCGCGGGCTTGGGGGCGGCGTCGCCGGTGTGACCGGTGCAGGACGAGGTCTTCGTCCGGCGGAGAACTCCCGGTCTGGAGAAGACTCTCAGAAAGGCCGTCTGGAGCTAGTAGGACTTTGGTAATTCAAGATCTTTTGGCGTCATTTACACAGGCTTCCGGCGGCTTCAACGTGGCGGGCCGGAATATCGGCCTGGATGCTCAGGGGCAGGAGAAGGGAATGGCGGGCTCTGCCGGCTGCCGGCCCGGAGGGCGGCTCGGCGGACATCCGCGCCGCGGGTCAGCGGTTTCGTCACAGCACGACCCAGTCGTCGGGCTGCGCGGTGCGCTCCAGATACGCGCGGTCGTAGGTGGCGATGCTGACCCATCGCCCCGCCGCCTCCTCCCAGCGCTTCACCCAGTCGTTCAGCTTGGGGGCGACCCGGTCGAGAAGGTAGGGGTTGTACCAGTCGCCTTTCGTATGCACATTGACGCCCGGATTCGCTTCGCCGAAGCACTTGAAGCGTTCGGCCAGAACGTCGCTGGACAGCTGGAAGTCGTAGTCGCTGGGCCATTGCGACAGGCCGAGCTTGTGGCGGCTGTCGAAGAAGGCCACGGCGGGCTTGGCGCCGTTCGCACCGTATCCGGCCTGGCGGTAGGCCGCGATGGCGTCTTCGACGCGACGCGCCCGTTCGGCCGGTGCGAGGTCACCATGGGTTCGGGCGACTGTCGCGCGCAGTTCGTCCTCCGTCTGGGGGAAGGTCTTCGCGGGGTCGCCCGAGAAGAAGCGGGCCGACGTCCCCTTCAGTCGTACGTCGCCGTCCAGGATGTTCTCGGCCGCGAGCGCCTCCCGCAGTTCGGCCACGGCGGTCTGCCACGACTTGGGCTCCATGCCCAGGGGCGTGCGATGCCTGCGCATGTCCCGCAGTTGCTTGCGCGACGCCCCGGCGAACGCGCGCTCTCGAGAGGTGTTCCGATAGCCCGACGGGTCGACGATCACGGGTCCTTTGGCTCGGCGCGTCACGGGCGCGACGGCGCCGAGGATACGGCGCAGGCGCGTCTCGACACCGTTGACCAGGGCCTTGCTGAAGAAGCGTTCGAGCTCGCGGCGGAAGGCGGTCACGGCGCGTCCGGCGCCGACGCGCAGCTCGGTGAGGGCGAGGCGCCCCTGGATCGCGGCCGTGCCGCCCGTGACCACGGCCGCAGTGGCCGCCCAGGCCAAGACGACCGCCGCATACCCGGCCAGGACGATGAGCAGCTTCTTGAGTGCGGTGACCATATCGGCGATCACGTCGTGCGCGTTGGCGAGCGCGTTCAGTACGGCGGCCAGGCTCGGCAGATGGCCGTCGTCGCCGTCCTCCTGGTTGTAGTCGGCCCAGGAGGCGGTGGCGGCGTCCATGCCGAGGCCGTGGTTACCGGTCGCGGCATGCTGGATGGCGCCGTGCGCGAGCGGGATGACCTCGCCGACCAGGGTGGCCGCGCACATGCGGTAGGCGGCGGCGCAGTCGTGGAGCCCGTCCTCGTCCTCGGTGGGCCAGGGCACGCCCAGCGCCCCGAACGCCGTCTCCAGCTCGGCCGGCAGCATTATCGCCATCAGACGGAGCTCCCGCCCAGGTCCACGACCGGCGGCCGACCGGTCATCGAGGCACGTGCGGCTCGGCGGAGCCGGACGGTCGCTGCCCGTGCCAGGGCGGGACGGCGTCGCCGGGGCGGATGGCATCGGACAGCGCGTGCTCCACGGCGCCATGCAGGTCGGCCATCTCCTGGAGGCCGGTACCCGTCTGGCCGATGTTGGCGTGCATGTGGCGGCACGCCTGACCGACCATTTCGTTGACCTGGTCCATGACCATGCCGATCATGCCCAGGCCCCACGGCGAGCGCCCGCTCGGGGCCAAGGAGGCGAGCAAGGTGTCGGTGTGACGCTCCAGCAGGTCGGCCGCCTCCCACAGGTCCCAGGCGGCGTTGGCCAGGGCCCTCCTGTCGACCTGGAGTTCCCCCTCGCCCAGTTCTCCCGCAGGCCCCATATGCACCATAGTTCCCAACATTGTGGCCGGTTCCCGGCTGTTGATCAAGAGGTCATCGAGCGGCCCATCGGGTGGTCCCGGTACCCGCATACCGGCTCAGCGCCGAACTCGACGCTCAGTGCGGACAGGCGCTATTCGAGGAATTCCACGCGGCGGATAGGAGTCGGATATTGGTGAAAACAATCGTGCCGGCCGTTCCGTCGATTCCGGTAAGTCCGCCGGCTGCGGTTGCGAAGGGTTGTACCGCGCGACGGCGGATGGTATGCGAATGGCGGGCGGAAGTCGCAGCCGGCCCGTCCCGGCAGGCCGTCTGCCCTGAGGAAGAGGCGGTTGTCGTTTTTCATGCCGACCACGATGGTTTCGCCGAAGAGGTCCCGGCGGCGCCGTCGGCACAGGAGAAGCCGGGCGCCCGGCCGCCAGAGGTATAACGGTAAATCATCATTGATGAGGCCTGGTCCGCGGTCTGCCGCACAAGGCGGTATTTTCTTCCCGGGGGCTCTCTGGATTTTCCGAGAAGTCGAAGCCTTTGTGGAAGGCGAGTCGTTTTGGGCAGAGGGACGATCATTGACGGCCGTTACGAGTTGGATCCCCACTCCCGTCGCTCCGGCGGAATGGGGGAGGTCTGGTTCGGCTACGACAACCGTCTGGATCGGCAGATCGCCATCAAATTCATCAGAGCCGATAGATTTCCCGATGGCCGGCCGGACGAGGACCTGGCCAGACGGTTCGTGCGCGAGTCGCGCATCACGGCCCGGCTGGAACATCCGGGGGTTCCCACCGTCTACGACTGCGGGCCGTACGGCGAGGATCTCTACATGGTCATGCAGCTCGTCAAGGGATGCCCCGTCTCGGCGCTGCTCGACGAGACCCGGGTGCCCGTCGCCTGGGCCGTGGCGATCGCCGCCCAGGTGTGCTCGGTTCTGGCCGTGGCCCACGCCAACTCACTGGTCCACCGGGATCTGAAGCCGGGCAACCTGATGCTCTGCCCCGACGGCACGGTCAAGGTCCTCGACTTCGGCATCGCCGCCGCGCTCGCCACGACGGACACGACGACGCTCACCAGGACGGGCGAGGTGCTCGGCACGCCGTCGTACATGGCCCCCGAGCAGGCCATGACCGGGATGGCCGGCCCGCAGAGCGACCTCTACTCCCTCGGTGTGATCCTGGACGAGATGCTCGCGGGGGACAACCAGTTCGCCGCCCCCACGGCGCTCGCCACGATGCGCAACCACACCGACGCCACGCCCCGGCCGCTGCGCACGAGACGGCGCGACGTCCCCGAAGGGCTGGAACGGCTCGTCCTGTGGTTGCTCGCCAAGAAACCGGAGAAGCGGCCCCGCAGCGCGGACGTCGTCTACGAGCGGCTGCTGGACTTCTGCCACGAACTGCCGACCTTCCCCGGCTACGTGAACCTGGACGCGCCCCACCCGGTGCGCATGTACGCCACCGTCGTCGGGCGCATGACCTCCCCGCCGCCGGTCGGCAACCGGCGGCCCGCCCATCCGGTACGGCCGGCGCGGATCAGGCAGGCCGGGGGGCTGGCACAGATCGGGCGCGAGGACGTCCAGCGCGCCCGCGAGGAGGCCGAGGCGCTCAAGGCGGCCTCCCGTTTCGGCCAGGCGGCGGACGTGCTGGCCGAGATCGTGGGCCTGGCCGCCGGCTGGTTCGGACCGACGAGCTCCGACGTGGTCGACCTGCGGATCGAGCTCGCCGAGGCGCTCTTCCTCGCCGGGGACTACCGCCGCGCGGTGCCCGAGTTCCAGCGGCTGGCGGCCGACGTCGCCGCGGTGGAGGGCCCGGACAACAACCTTGCCCTGCGCTGCCGGCTGATGGAGGCCAACTGCCACGCGGCGGTGGGGGAGACCGATCTCGCCCTGGCCCAGCTCCGCAGGCTGCTGGCCGACGAGATACGGTTCGGCGCCGACCGGGAGCGGGTCCTCGAACTGCGCTGCCAGATCGGGCTGATGGAGTTCGGCTCCGGCAACAGGGCACGGGCGAAGGGCACGTTGGTCGGCCTGCTGCCGGACCTGGAGCGGATGTACGGCTCGCAGCACACGGACGTGGCGGAGGTGCGGGCGATCCTCGCGGGCCTCGGCGACCAGTGACCCGCTGTGGGCGTCAGCCGGGCTGGCTGTTGTCCTTGAGCGCGCCCCAGCCGTGCCAGCTGTCTATCTCGATCCAGGCGCTGACCCGGTCGCGGTCCCGCTGCCCGTAAGGGTTCCCGGTGTACTGCCGGGCCAGCCGGTCGATGTCGGTCAGATCCTTGTCGTCGCGTATGTCGGCGATATGCCCGATGACGCTGAGGTGCGTGTACCAGCCGTCCTTGTCGAGCACGGTGAGCGTGACCCGGGGGTCGTCGCGCAGGTGGTCCAGCCGTTTTCGGCCCTCGTCCATGTTGACCAGGATTCGGCCGTCGTCCCAGAGATACCAGGTGGCCGTGGACACCGGCTGGCCGTCAGGCCGGAGCGTCGCGATGACGGCGGGATTCGGCTTCCTCAGCATGGCGATTGCTTCCTCGGGAAGCGGCGGTTTCGACATGACCTCTCCTCTTCGCGTCGGCGCCCCCGTGGTGGAGGTGGCGTATGCGGTCAACGAGATATATGTCCACGGTGTCACACCCCACGTAGTGGCGGTTCCCGCACCCCTCCCGGTGCGCAGGCGGCTCTGAAGCGATCACGGTCGCCGAGACTCGCGATCATGTCTTTCACGGGTGTTTCACCGTCTGGTCGGTGGTCGTGAGGTTGGTTCGCCTCAGGTCCCGGATCTCGGCCTGCCGCCCACCAAGGAACTCCTGGGTCTCAGGATCGACGGCGTACAGGACGACACTTGCCAGCCCCCTGGTCAGGAGTGAGCTTCCCCCCGTAGTACGGCCACAGAGGCTCCGTCTGTCAGTCGAGGTTGTTCTGCTGGCGGACGAGGTTGGCGATCGCCAGGATCTTCGGCCGGCCGGTGGCCTTGAAGGAGAGGCCGTGGCGGAAGATCTCGGGGATCCAGTATTGGTCCTCCTCGCGGAAGACGACTCCGTTGGCCGCGAGGAGTTCCAGGCTCTGGCTGGACAGTTCGACCGTCTCGGGGCTGAAGGGGATCCTCTTCTTCTCCCAGGTGAGGCCGTCGAGGTGTTTGAGCAGCTCGCCCACTTGGGGGCTCTCCTCGGTGATGGCGCGGATCTTCACCAGGCTGCACTGGACGAGCGCCTTCCGCATCGCCGCCGGGGCGAGCAGACGGGTCGGCCAGCGGCTGTCCTCCACCGAGAAGGCGGCCGACTCCTTGATGAAGATCACGATGTCGCGTGCCTGGATCTGCTCGGTGAAGTCGGAGAGCGCCGCCAGGAACCACCCGTCCGAGCGGGCCTCGCGTGACTTGGGAGAGCCCATCTTCTCTCCCCAGAGCGGGTGGAGCATCGCGCTGAGACCCTGAGGTTTCACCGCGGCCACCTCCTCGGGGGTGAGGCCCTGAAGAGCTCCGGAACGCTGCGCCACCCATAGGGCCAGCCGCAGTGCCTCGGAATGGTTCCACTTGAGCTCGTAGTCTCTGTACCGGGCGAAGAAGTGCTCGTAGTTCTGCCGGATGGCCGACTGGACGAGATCGCGCCGGACGAAGATCACCAGACCGAGCGGTCTGCCCCGAAGGCTGCGCAGCCAGTCGAGACAGTCGATGAGCAGGACGCGGAGCGCCTGCCGCTGGACGTCGCTGTCGAGGAGATCCTGAAGAAGATCCTCAAGCCCGTCGAACAGGAAGATCCTGGTGTTCGCGGAGCCGAAGTCGACCAGTTTCTCCTCGACGTCGTCGGGGGAGGCATCGATCCCCACGGCCCGGGCCATGCAGGTCAGCCAGATCCGCCGCCACTGCACGTTGGTCAGCTTCGAACGCAGCGCGCCGTCGATCAGATCGAGCAGTTCGAGCTGGGGTGCGGGCTCGGCCTCCGGGGAGACGGCAGCATCCCGCTGGATCTTGTTGATCCGCTCACGTGCGGAGTCGCTGAGGTTCTTGGAGACCAGCACCGGCGTGAGGAGGGCGTCCAGGGTCACGCTCTCGACGCCGACGTCCTGGGCGTACTCGCGCCAGGTCTTCCGGAAGCACATCTGGAGCTGGGTGAAGGTCTTCCCCGACCCTTTGGCTCCGGTGACCGCACACAGCGGCGGCTCGGTCCGGTGGGAGGCGAGCATGTTCCGCAGGGACTCGGTCGGCAGGAAGTCCGTGTCGTCCGCCGTCTCGGCGTACGCCAGCCGACCCGCGAAATCGCTCAGGATCCCGCGCCGGTAGGCGAGGTCATCGGGTTCCGTCAAAGGCACCGCGCCCATGAGGGGCGCTCCCTCGCTGAGACTCATCTCCTCCCGGGGTGTCAGCCCTTCGACGAGCGGTGCGAGCGTCTGCGCGAGCTGCTGGCGGCGGACCACGTCGACGACGGCCTCCCAGGAGGCGGGCAACGCCAGCAGCCGATCCTGGAACACGCTGAAGATGGGCTCCAGCGTGACGTCACGGTCGACGGTCCGGTCCTCGTCCTCCGGGGCGGTCTGTTCGAGTGTCCCGGAGATCGCGTCACGGAGCATGGTCGCGGCCGAGGTCGCCAGCTCCCGGTGGCCCTCCTGCCGGAACTGGGTGATGACGGCCACGCTCGCCGGGTCGTCGGCCCGCGTCGGCGCGCGCCGGCCGAGCTCCTGGATGGTGCGGACGGTGCCGTACAACGCCTGGTCGCTGACGGTGGTGACGAAGATCCGCTGGACGCGCGGGTCGAGCAGTACGGGAGCCGCGAGCTCGCTGCTTCCCGCACGCAGGTCGATCAGGACCGTCCGGGCGCCGAGCCGGTCGGCGAGCTCGGCGAGGGATTCGGTCAGGTAGTAGATCGAGCGATCCGGGGTCAGCAGGTCGGTGGGTTCGAGCCGGGGCGGGGCGATGTCCCGCAGCGAGCGCCGAGTGGGCATGACGACCACGTTGCCGATCATCTGGTTCGGCAGGTAGGCCGCGCCCAGCGTCACCGCGTCGCCGGGGCGGCCGTCCTCGGAGGAGTGGAGCAGCGCCAGGAAGTCCTCGTAGCCGAAGTCGACACGCCTGCCGTGCGCGCCGAACATCCAGGTGATCCCCGGGGCCTCCAAGTCGGCGTCGACCAGCAGCACCCGATCGCCGCGCTGGGCGACGGCGTCGGCGAGAGCCACCCCGTGAAGAGTCCGCCCCACCCCGCCCTTGAAGGAGTGCAGCGCCGCGATCCGCACGTTGCCGGGGAACGGGGCCTCCGGCCGGGGGAGCGGCTCACCGAGGCTGCGGACGATGCGCCGCTCCCGCCACCGGGGTTCCCGCCGGGGCGTTTCGAACTCCTGCTGACGCACCGAGATCGGGAGCAGCCTGGCGGAAGGGTGACCGGGGACGTCGTCGAGCCGGAGAACGTTCTCACCCTCATGGGACATCGTCGAGCCGACCCCGAACACGTCACCCAGCCACGACAGGGCCTCCTGCGGCAGCGCGTGCGGAGCGATCGTCACATCGAGGCCGTCCCAGAAGGCGTCGCACTCGTGGAGCCAGTCCGGCCACTGGCCGTCGGCCGCCAGGGCCGCGAGATGGGCGTCCACATCGACCCAGGTGTAGATGTGCTCGGGGGTCCTGATCTCCTGCTCCAGCATGATCACACTCTCAATCCTGGTGGAGGTCTCCGGAGGTCATCCGTTCCCCCGGCTGCTTCCGGCCGGCTCGGGAGCCACTCACCCATTCAGCGCAAGCTCGCCCAGCCGTACCAACGTGGCCCCTGCCATACGGCAAGCAGATCTCATGTCAGGTCATCCGGGCTGAGCAGCCCGAGGCGGAGAGCCGCACGTTCGTAGACGTCCATCTGGGCACGAGGGCCCACGGCGAGGATCTGGATGACCGGAAGCATGCCAGCTCGGTGAGCAGGTAGTTCGCGGTAGACGATGCGCCATCGTGCGAGCTTGGGGATTTCGTCGAAGTAGAGACGGCGGCACCCGGTGAGGTCCGGCTCGGCCGTGCCGATGAGTTCCCTGCCGCGCTCGTCGCCGTACATGAGGTTTTGGATCCGAAGGACTGCGATCTTGCGGAGGCGGTGCGTCGGAAGATTCTTGAGGTCGTCGTGGACCTCGGGCCTCAGACGGGCCTCGAAGATACGTTCACGGGGAGACATGGCCGAAGAGTAGTCGGATGACTACTCTCGGGAGGTGTTATCGCGATATCGCGTTATGCGGCCGACTCGTGTCCGCCCGAAGGGCCAGTGCCACGCTCCTTGATCTCTATTCCGAGAGAGTCGGCGACTTCCTCCAGTGTGAGATCGGGGCTGGCCGCCGAGTTGGCGAGTCGTTCCCGGACGAGGGGGGCGAGTTGGATTTCATCGATGAGGTCGGCGAGTCGCTCATAGAGCTCGAAGCTGATGAGAACGGCCTCGGGCTTGTAGCGGCGGCCGATGACGACCGGCTCGGCGTGAAGTCCCTGCTCCCCGATGCGGGCGATGGTCTCGCTCAACTGGGCGCGAGCCGAGGAGATCGGTTCAACGTGCACGAATTTCGTCATGCTGTGAAGATAGCATTACACACAGCTACTTGTACAACTAGTTGTACAAGTAGCTGTCGCGCTTAGGAGAGACCGTCGAAGCCGCCGGCCTTGATTCCTCCGATGAAGTTCGCCCACTCGCCGCGGCCGAAGAGAAGGGTGCCGCCGTCGCGGTCCTTGGTGTCGCGTACGGCGACAGCGTCGTTGACGAAGGCCACCTCAACGCAGCTCGGGCCGTCACCGCTGAGGCTGCTCTTGCGCCAGCGCGCGCTGGAGAGGTCGAGCTCCTGCATCCTGCTTCCTTCCGCTAGTGATCTTCGCGTAGGGATGCGAGTAGCGCGGCGGTGTCGGTGGGGCTGAGCGCTATCGCGCGAAGATGCTCACAAATATCGTTATACAGCTGAATTTCGCCTTCTTTCTCAAGAAATAGATCACTCGCCATACTGTCGATGTAGATCACGTCGGGATCGTCCAGAGGGAACTTCAAGACGATGAAGCTGCCAGGCATCCCCGGGTGGGCTCCGGCTGGGAACGGGATCACCTGAACGGTGATGTGCGGACGTTGAGCCTGCCGAATGAGGTGGTCAAGCTGGGCGCGCATGACCACCTCGCCACCGACTATCCGGCACAGGGCGGCCTGGTCGATGATCGCCCATAGCCGCAACGGCGTCTCGTTCTCCAACAAGGCTTGGCGCTGCATCCTGGCGGTGACGAAGTTCTCGACCTCTGCCTCGGGAGCGGTCGGCAGCACACCCCGAATCACCGCCCGTGCGTAGTCCTCGGTTTGCAGCAGCCCCGGGATGAACAGTGAATCGTAGTTGATGGCCTGCTGGGCCTCGGCCTCCAGGCTGATGAGGGCGGTGTACTGGTCGGGGAGGTCGGCCTCGAAGCTGTGCAGCCAGCCGCGCTGCTTGGCCTCCTTCTGGAGGACTATCAGGTTGTCGTGTTCCTCCCCTGTGGCGCCGTAGGCGTCGAGCAGGGCGATGAGGGTGCGCAACTGGGGCTTGGTCTTGGCCGTCTCGATCCGGTAGAGCGTGACGTTGTTGACGTTGGTCTTCTCCGCGACGTCGTCCTGGGACAGACCGGCTTTCTGCCGGAGACGGCGCAGTTCGGCTGCCAGGCGTCGCAGGCGCACCGTAGGGGGCTGCCGCATGCTCTGAGAGTCAAGCTTTTCGGATCGGGCGCCTTCCGGATGGCGAAACGCATGATTTCCCCAGTCGGCAGGGCGGACGATCTTCCCTCCCGACGCGGCCCACCCCTGTCGGGTGTCCGCCCGGCGCAAGCGGTACGACCCCCGGCAGCCCCCTGCCGCTCCCCGGTCGTGCCTTCCGTAGGACCGGCACCGTGCCCCCGCCGCCCCCGTGCGGGGAGAGCAGCCGCCCCCGTCTGCGAACGGTGCCGGTCCTATGCCCTGACACCTGACGCGCCGACCAGGAGCGGGTGAACGATGATCGACGTCACCACCGGAAAGCACCACCTGGAGCTCTCCGTCTTCCCGGCCTCGCCCTACTACGCCCGCGTGCACGTCCAGCGCGTACTAGGTCCTGTTCGAAGTCTGGATCATCCTCGTCTGGTGATGCTGCCCAGCCATAGCATCGTGCCGCACAGACGGAGTCCCGCCAGGTAGCTGTCCGGGGTCTTGTCGTAGCGGGTGGCGATACCGCGCCAGTTCCGCAGCCGGTTGATGCAGCGCTCCACCGTGTTGCGCTCCTTGTACAGCTCGGCGTCGTGGCTGACCGAGCGGCCGCCCTTCGAGCCTCGCTTCTTGCGGTTGGCCGCCTGGTCCGCTTTCTCCGGGATCACCGCCTGGATTCTGCGTCGCCGCAGGTAGTTGCGGTTGCGCCGGGAGGAGTACGCCTTGTCGGCAGCGACCGCTGCTGGACGGGTGCGGGACCGCCACATCGCCCCGTTGAACTGTTTTCGCAGGTCGGGGATGGGGCCGAAGGCTCTCAGGGGAAGGTGGGGCTCGACCAGGGCCCACTGCTCGTCGGTGAGATCGCCCCGCGCCATGCCTGATGGCTTATCAAGAACGCCCCGTGCCGCGCAGGCGATCCACCGAACTCGTGATCACGACCCAGAACAGGACCTAGAGAAGACGGCCCCGTCAGCCCGCGGTCTTCCCGCTGCAGAACACCTGCTTGACGAGCTTGTCCAGCGCCTTCGGGAACACCTGCGCTTGGTCGACTGCGGCGTCCCCGGTGGTGATCGAGGCGGTCAGGGTCTTCTTGCCGTCGGGCGTGCTGTACATCAGCGCCGCGTAGCCCCCGGGGGCGCTGCCGTTGTGGTTGAGGATGGTGCCGACGCAGTCCGGGCCGGTGTCCTGCACGTATGTCCCGAGGCCGTAGCGGCCGTAGATGCCGCCGCTCTTGGGGTGCGGCTTGCGCATCTCGGCCAGCAGCGGGGCCGGCACGAGCTTGCCGCCCTGCAGCGCGGAGAAGAACGTGTGGAGATCCTCGGTGGTCGAGATCATGCCACCGGCGGCGCCCAGTATGGAGGGGTTCTGGCGGGTGACGTTGACTACCTTCCACTGGCCGGCGTCCTCATACCGGTAGTAGCCGTAGGCGTGCGGCCCGACGATGTCCGTCCGGGTGCCCGGCACCTCGGTGCCCGACAGCCCGAGCGGCCGCAGGATCCGCTGCTTCATCTCCTCGGCATAGGAGTGGCCGGTGACCTTCTCGATCAGCAGCGCGGCCAGCACGTAGTTGGTGTTGGCGTAGCTCCAGCCCGTCCCCGGCTCGAACTTAGCTGGCTTGGACAATGCCAGCCGCACCAGCTCCTCCGGCCGGTAGGACTTGAACCGGTTGTCCACCCATTCCTTGCCCGCGCCGGGGACCCCCGGCACGTACGTCCCGTCGTCGTAGAACTCGCCGGTGTAGTTGAACAGCCCGCTGGTGTGCTGCAGCAGCATCCGCACCGTGATCCGCCGATCCAGCTTGTACTGGGGCAGGTAGTCGGCCACCCGGGCGTCCAGCCCGATCTTGTGCTTCGCCACCAGTTGAAGCACCAGGGTCGCGGTGAAGGTCTTGGCGACGCTACCCGTCCAGAACCGCCCGTTCGTCGGCGGCTTCGCGGCCGCGCCCAGCTTGCGCACCCCCGCGCTGCCGACCCATTCGCCCCGCTCATCGTGCACGCGCAGCTGCATCCCGGCGGCGAGACCGGAATCGACCCACTCCTGGATGGCCTTCTGCAGCTCCGGGCGACCCTGCCCGGCAGCGGCCTTCGGCACGGCCCCGCTGGCCGCGGTGCTGGCCGGGGTGGCCGCCGCAGGTGTGGCCGCCCCGGCCACCAGGGCGGCCGCCAGCGCCGCGACCGCCACGCGGCGGGAGACCCGCGGTGTTCGGGCCCTGGTGTTCTTGGCAATGGGGAGGGATTCACTCATGGTTGTTCCTCGCTTCGCGACAGTACGTGTTTGGAGCAACTCGAAAGCTATGTTGCATTCGAAATTCCGTCAATCCATCGAAACGCTTCTGCCCAGGTAAATAGCGGCAAATTGATGCAATGACGCTGGACTCGAATGCAATGACGAGTTGCAATGGGTGACAGCGAAGGCAATACTGGCGGCATGCCAGGAGGACGATTGACCCAGCAGGAACGCGAGCGCATCGCGGCCGGACTCGCCGACGGGCTCTCCTACGCCGAGATCGCCAGGCGACTCGACCGGCCGACCTCGACGATCACCCGGGAGATCGGACGCAACGGCGGCCCCAGCGGCTACCGGCCCCAGCAGGCGCACCAGGCGACGACCCAGCGGGCGCGGCGCGGCATACCGGCACCCCCGCGCGCGGCCGGATCGCTGGGCGGCACGATGACAGAGGAACTCATCGAGGTAGTGGTCAGGTCGGGGCTGCCGAGGATGACCGCGCGCGTGCACCTCGACCTGCTACTGTCCGAGGCCGGCAGGCGCACCGCGGCCGAGCTGGCCCAGAGACTGAAGATCAGCCCGGCCTCCGTCTCCGTAGCCGTGAACTACCTGGTCGAGCAGGGGTTCATTCGGCGCGAGCGCGATCCGCAGCGGCGTCGCGACATCTACGTGGTCGACGACGAGGCCTGGTACAACTCGATCGTGACCGGCAGGCGGCAGACACTCGAGACGGTGCAGGCCACGATGGCGGCAGTTGAGACGTTCGGGCTCGACAGCCCGGTGGGACAACGGCTGGCCAAGGCAGGGGCGTTCCTGGAGCGGGTCAGCCTGGACATGATCGAGTCGGCCGACCGCTGGCGCGCCCTCCTGACATGATGGGTCTCAGCCGAGTCATGGTGAGGTATCCGGGGGAGAAGAGAGTGCCTGCTCGCCGTCTAGGTCAGGTGACCCGCGCTGCGTCTTGTGCGGCGAGGACCGCCTGAACGGCCCGCGCGGCTTGGGCGGCGATGCCCGGAATGCTTGAGGTGATGAACGGGCCGCCTCCGGCGAGGTCTCCGACCACGTGCAGGCGTGGGTCAGCCGGGACCAGACCACCGGACGGGTGAAGCGTGGCCGAGCCGTCTGCCAGCAAGGATTCGACCAGTTTCTCGGCCGCGCGGGGTATCGCTTGCGGCTGCGGATTGATGGCGTTGATGACGACGCCGACCGTGCGTTCGCCGTCGTCGCAGTGCACGTGGAACAGCCCGTTCGCCGCCTCGATCTTGCGGATGCCCGGGGCGACGGTGAGTTGCCCGGAGTCGAACAGCCGCATCATGGCGGACGCGTTCACCGGGACCATCGGCGAGGCGATGCTGGATGCCACGCGGAAATGACGCCGCAGCCGTATGCGGTCGGCCTCGGGCAGCAGCCGCCACGCGTACGGACCTACGCTGTGCGCCGTCTCCTGCAGGAACCGGCGGCCGATCCTTGGGCCGGCCGTGGCGGCCAGTTGCGCCCGCAACCGCCGGACCGGCTCCTCGGTCTCGGTCGCCAGCAGTTCGGCCACGAATTCCTCGAAGTCCTCCCCCGCCTCCGCCAGTTCGGCGCGCAGCAGCCCGATGAGGTCGTCGAGTGTGACGACACCGTGTTCCCGGTACAGCGCCGCCACCCGTTCGGCGGTCACGTGTTGCGGCCGGTGGCCGACCGGGCGCTGCCAGACGTGGGGCAGCACACCGCTGCGCGACAACAACGTGATCTGCCCGGTGTGCCCCCGTGCGGCGAGCGACACGACGACGTCGACCGCAGTCAGGCCGCTCCCGATAACCGCGATGTCGCTGCCGGGCGGGACCCGATCGAGCGTGCGTACCAGCGGGTACGGATCGCCCACGAAACCGGAGGATCGACCGAGACCGTAGTGGTCTTGGGGCGTCCCCCCGCCCACGCACAGGGCCACGTGGTCGGCATCATGCCCACGTCCGTCCTCGGTGCGAAGCACCAGGCGGGCCCCGGATCGGGCTACCCCGGTGACGCGGGCGGCGACGATGTGCACGCGCCAGCCGTCCTCGCGCAGAGTGGCCAACGCTGTCTCGGCGGTGTGCGCCAGGTACTGGCCGTAGAGCGCGCGCGGAACCAACGGCTGCCCCAGCAGTTCGTCCAGACGGGCAGCGCCACGCGCGCCCAGCCAGGCCGCGTAGTGCCCGAAGTCCTGGTGGCGGATCGACATGAGGGCGGGTGGTGAGTTGACCAGCACCGTGTCCAGGTCCGGGCCGTACGGGCGGCCTCGCCACAGGTGCGGGGACGGCTCGAATATCGTGATCTCGCCGGGCCTGCTGGCGGTGGCCGCCAGCGCGTCCAGCAGGCCGACCGCGGCCGCGCCTGCTCCAACGATTGCGATGTCCATGTTTTCCTTCGTCTTCCAGGTCGCCACCGGAAAGGGTCCAGGGCCTTTCTGAGCCTGACCGCCGCCAGAGCCGAGCCCCATCCCCCGCGTGCGGGTGATCGGCCGGGAATGACCCCCTCAAACGAGGGGTTGGCACAGGAGAGGAGACCGGGCAGGCTGACCGGCATCCAGACCGCAGGAGGGATCTCGATGATCGACCCGCGTCGCCGCGCCGAGGTGATGTCAGGTGCGGAGCGGGTCACCGACGCACTCGAACTCTTCAGCCGGACGTCCGCCAAGCTGCGGCGGCTCATGCCGTTCGACTCGGCCGTGTGGGCGGCCACCGACCCGGAGACCGGCCTCATTACCGCGCCGATGCTGGTGGAGAACCTCGGCTCCGGCGAAGGCTGCGCCGACTACTGGGAGAACGAGCTCCTGGAGGAGAACGTCGTCCCGTTCCGGGACCTCGCCCGCGCCGCCGTCCCGGCGGCCGGCCTGCGCGCGGCCACCGGCGACCTGCCCGAACGCAGCGCGCGCTTCCGACGGCTGCTCGGGCACCAGGGCGTGGACGACGAGCTACGGGCCGTGCTGCGGGTCGGCGACCGGCCATGGGCGGTGGTGAGCCTTTTCCGTACGGGCAATGGCGCCCCGTTCGGCCCAGACGAGATCGCGTTGCTCGCCGGTCTGTCCGGTCCGCTGGCCGCGCGGCTGCGCCGGTTCGCCCGCCCGTCCGCGCCTGGCGGCGGAGCCGACGCGCCCACGCCCGGACTGATGCTCTTCGATCCCTCCGGCGAGGCGACGTCCGTCAATGAGGAGGCGCGGCATTACCTGTCGCTGCTCCCGGACGGCCCGTCCATCCCCTCCTCGCTGGGCCTGCGGCTGCCCATCTGGATGGTCGCCACAGCGCTGCAGGCGCGGGCGATCGCCGCGGGCCGCGACCGAGGCGGCGCGCGGGTGCGCATCCAAACCGTTGACGGCCGCTGGCTGACCTGCCACGCCTCCTGTCTCAGCGGTCCCGCCGGGCGACCCGGTCCAGTGGCGCTCGTCATCGAACACGCGGCAGCGGCCGACCTGGCGGTCATGATCGCCGAGGCCTACGGCCTGACGCCGCGCGAACTCGAGGTCACCCAGCTCATCGCGCGCGGGCAACCCACCGCCGAGATCGCTGCAACGCTTTTCATCTCCCCGCACACCGTGCGCGACCATCTCAAGGCCGTCTTCGGCAAGGCAGAGGTCGCCAGCCGGGGCGAACTCGTCGCACGGCTGTTCGCCGAGCACTACTGGCCTCTGGTTCCGAAGACAGCCGCAGTTCTCGCCCCCAGCGCATGGGCGCGCTCCTGGGCTACCGATACCTCCCACCAGCGCTAGACCAACCAACCAACTCACGACACCGTGATACGCGATGCCGTCAGTAAGGCGGTCGTCGGTTCTCCGCGTCCCAGGTCTCCCGAGAGTTGGGTAGACCATCACCGGCTTCTCTCTGATCCGGCCGATCAGGCTGGGCGAGGGACTTGCCGTAACGAGATCGAGATGATCATCCGTGATGATCGGCGCATGAAACGCATGAGCGTCGTGCTGGTGGTAGCCGGTCTGCTGAGCGTTGCGATTCCCGGCGGCGCCGTTCACGCGGCCCCCGAATCGAGCTCTCTCGACTCCGTCGTCAGAGCAGTCAAAAAGCAGTTCGTGAAGAAGAGCAGCGTGCGCTTCTCCGTCAAGCGGCGCGGTGGGCCCTCCGAGGTCGCGGAGGTGATCTCGACGTCCGGTGCGTACCGTTTTACGGCTTCAGGTGTGTTCGCCGCCGATACCACGGAGACCTCTCAGTACAAATGGGGGACGGGCCGGTACCGAGTGATCAGCATCGGCCGGGACTGCTATACGCAGAACGTCGTGCGTTCCAAGGACGGCAAGTACATCTCGAAGACACCGTCGGCGGTGGGGAAATGGATCGCGGCGCGGAACCTGAGCGGAGTCATATGGAGAGAGGACCTGGTCAACGGGATCAACCCGGGCTTTCTCAAGCTGGTCGCCTCCCGCGGTGCGACCAGCGCTGACGGCGGAACCTTCGAGGGAGTTACCACGACCCTCCACAGCGGAACCGTGACGGTTCCCGAGTTGGGGGAGAGGCAGACCGGGATGTTCTTCGGGACCGAGGAGGGCCGTGGGGTATGGGGCGGGCGGATCACCTGGAAACTCTGGGTGGGTCCGGACAACCTGCCGAGACGTTTCCACGCCGTCATGAGGTTCACCCGGCCGGAGGGTGGTGACGTCGAGGCCATGACGATGAACATCATCTATCGAGGATGGGGAACCCCCGTCAGGATCACGGCCCCGCCCAAGCACCTCATCACCGACAAATGGTGATCGACGATTCCTGCGGAGAGCCTCGCTCTTACATGTCTGCCGCGAGCGGCACCGGGAGCCGGCCGGCGTCTTCGAGCAGTTGATGCAGGCCGTGAGCGCTGAGGCCGCCGAACTGCACCCACTCCAGCGGGGTGGCGTCGTAATCGTGGTCCTGTAGTGACCGGTCAGCTCCCAGCTTCAAAAGCGCTCGCACCATCGGCAGGTCGCCTGCCCGCGCCGTGCGCCGGCCTTCGGCCCGACGAAAGGCGGGCATGGCCACCAGACGGCTCAGGGTCGCGATCGAGATCGTCGCGACCCGCGTCGCCTGATGGCCGCGTCGCCGTGCCGGGATTCGCCAGGTGCGTCAGGAGGTCAGGACGCCGGTCGACGCGAGTGCGGCGGCTTCGGCGCCTGCCCGGCGGCCGAATACCGAGCCGGCGGCGAGGCCGCTGCCGCCGGGGTAGTTGTGGAAGAACAGCCCGCCCGCCATCTCCCCGGCGGCGAACAGCCCGGGGATCACCTCGTCGGCCTCGTCGATGACGCGACCGGAGGTGTCGATCTTCACGCCTCCGAAGGTGAACGTGATGCCGCAGGTCACGGCGAACGCGAGGTAGGGAGGCTGGTCGAGGGGCTGGGCCCAGTTGCTCTTCGGCAGGGTGAGTCCGGTCGTGCCGAGCCCGTCCTTGACGGCCGGGTTGAACGGGCCGGGGCGGGTGGCCGCGTTGTACTCCTCGACCGTGGCGGTCAGCCCGGCGGCGTCGATGCCGGCCTGCTCGGCGAGCTCGGCGATCGAATCCGCCTGGAAGCGGGAGACGCCGGGCGCTTCGTACTCGGCCACGCGCAGCAGGGGCGCCGTCTTCGCGTCGAAGATCTGGAACGCGAGGGCGCCCGGCTGGCGCAGAATCTCCGCGCCGTACTTGGCGTAGGTGTAGTTGCGGATCTCGGCCCCCTCGTCGAGGAAGCGCCGGCCCGCCGTGTTGACCACGATGCTCAGCGGATATGACTGCTTGGTCAAGCGGTTCGTGAGCTCGAGGTCGCCGCTCTCGGGCGCTTTGGCGTCCCATGCCACGGCGTGGCAGCCACTCCAGTGACCCGCCGGCTGCGCGCCCGCGCGCAGGGCGGCCGTGAGCACGCCGCCGGTGTTGTGCGGGGTGCCGCGCACCTTCGCGAGATCCCAGTTGGGCCCGAGATACTGCGCGCGCATCATCCTGCTGGCCTGAAACCCTCCGGCGGCCAGCACCACGGCGCCCGCCCTGAACTCCGTCGTGCCCGCCGCCACGCCGACGACACGTCCGTCGGGATCGCGCAGGATGCGGTCGACGGCGGTGTCGCAGCGGACCCGTACACCGGCACGTTCGGCCGCCGCCAGGTGCTGCGCCACCAGTCCCTTCCCGCCGTCGACGGTGGCCAGCGGCAGGCCGCCCCAGAACCGGAAGCGGTTTTCCACCTCGTAGGCCTGGCGCTCGTACTGCAGGCGGAAGCGCACTCCGTGGCCGCGCATCCACCGCACGGTGTCCGCGACGCCGTGCACCATCGCGTCGGTCAGTGTGGGATCACACCGTCCGAGCGTCACTCGGCGCATGTCCGCTGCGAAGTCGGCAGGACCGTAGGGATCGATGTCGGTGTACGGCAGGCGTTCGTCGGGGTCGTCGATGACGTCCGCGAGGTCTTCGATGTCCTGGTAGGTGGTGCGGATCGCTCCGGCTGTGAAGTAGGTGTTGCCGCCGATGGTCCCCTCGGGACCCTTTTCGAGCATCAGGACCCGCGCGCCCCGTTCGGCGGCCGCGTGCGCGGCGCAGAACCCTGCGTTGCCTGTGCCGACGACGATCACGTCCGCGTGGAAATCCATGGATGAAGATCCTCCTGGTCTTGGTGGGATGGGTCAGCCGGCAGTCGGATTCGTCCGCGTATGAACTCGTTTGGAGAGGATCCGGATGGCCGTCGCCTTGTGGAAGTGCTGCAGTGCGACGCTCTCCGCCCTGTCGGCGTCGCGTGCGGTGATCGCCGCGAGAATCGCCCGGTGCTCGTCGAGGGCCTGTCTCTGGCGGGCCTCTGAGCTCAGGGTGGTGGAGTTCAGCCGTTCGATCAGGGAGCGCGTCTGCAGCAGGAAACGCCTGAGCGCGGAGTTGCGGGCCGCGTCCCAGACCGCGTCGTGGAAGGCGTGGTTGAGCTCGACGATCTCGGAGACGTCGCCGCCGATGGCCGCTTCGAACCGCTCGGTGAGCTCCTCCATCAGCGCGACGTCAAGATCGGTGCGGGTGGAGGCGGCGAGCCGGGCGGCCAGCGCCTCCAGCGAGTCGCGGACGGTGCACGTATCGGACAGCTCGTCCGCGGAGAGCTCGTTGACGAGCAGTCCGTGCTGCGACGCGCGCAGCAGGCCGTCCGACTGGAGACGGCGCAGCGCCTGCCCCGCAGGCGTGCGGCTCACGTTGGCCCGCGTCGCGATGTCGCCCTCGACCACGCGTATGCCCTCGGGCAGCTCGCCCCGGATGATCGCGTGCCGCAGGTAGTCGTACAGCTCATCGGCAATGGGCCTGTTGCCGGGCAGCGTGATCGCCGACGCGTCGACGGGAGCCTCGAAGGGTTCGTCCATGCATCAGAGAATACATGTGAATACCTTTGTATTCCAAGTGGCTCTTCATCGTTGCTCTCGGACTCGCGCGAGGCGGAAGTCGGGCTATGGATCGAACTGTTTCCGCACGTAGAGAGCCTATGGCGTCGGGAGAAACTCATCCTTGTGAGAAGGAATGCGGTCGAGTACAGTCGAATTCCATGCGAGATAGAACGGTTGTGGATGCTGTCACAGCAGCGCTCGTCGCCGAAGGCACCGAGGTGGTCTTCGCGCTGATGGGTGACGGAAACCTGGACCTGCTCACGAAGGTCTCGATGACCGGGCGGATCAAGCTGGTGCACGCCTGCCATGAGCAGGGCGCGGTCGCGATGGCCGACGGCTACGCCCGTTTCTCCGGGAAACCCGGAGTCGCGAGCGTGACCCACGGTCCTGGTCTGAGCAATACGGCCACGTCGCTGCTGACCGCGGTGGCCGCTCACTCCGCCGTGGTGCTCATCGCCCCCGACACCCCGACCGGAGACCTGAACCATCCGCAGCGGTTCGACCAGCAGTCGTTCATCCGGTCGACGGGCGCCATGTTCCGGCCGCTCCACCGGCCCGACACGGTGCACGCCGACACCGGCGCGGTGTTCCGGCATGCCCGGTTCGGCAAGGGTCCTGCGGTGCTGAACGCCCCTACCGACGTGCTGCTCGCCCCGCTGCCGCCCGACACGGCGCCCTACCAGCCGGCGGCCGAACCACCGGCAGGACCGGCGGCGGACCCCGCGGCCGTCGATGCCGCGGTGGCGGCGCTCACCGCCGCGCGCAGGCCGGTGATCCTCGTCGGCCGTGGCGTGCCGCCCGGGGACGCCGCCGCGCCGGTCGGTGAGCTCGCCGACCTGCTGGGAGCCCCGATCACCACCTCGCTCAAGGCCAAAGGGCTGCTCGCCACCCACCCGCGCAGCCTCGGCGTGGCCGGCGGGCTCGGCGCAGGCCCCGCCTCCCGCGCGCTGGCGGACGCCGACTGCGTTCTCGTGCTGGGCGCCACCGCGAACCCGTGGACGACCGACGGCGGCCTGAACGGCGGCGTGATCGTCCACGTCGATCACGATGCCGAAGCGATGGGCAGGCACTCGCGGGCGGCCGTCGCCGTCGTCGGCGATGCCGCCAAGACCGCAGCCGTCCTGCGCGACCGGTTGACCGCCACCGGTGCGCGCACCGGCTGGACACCTCCCGCCGAGGAGAACGGCCGGACCGGTTCCGCGGCCGACACCTCACCGGTCCACCCGCAGGACGTCGTCGACGCTCTCGACGCGGCGCTGCCCGAGGATCGTCTGCTGGTCGTCGACGCCGGTCACTTCGGCTCATACGCGCAGCAGACGTTGCGCAGCTGGGATCCCCGCCGATACGCCTTCACGCACGACTTCGGCGCGATCGGCCAGGCCCTGGGCGTGAGCATCGGCGCGGCCTTCGCCAGGGAGGGCGAGCGGGTCACGGTGGTGCTCGGCGACGGATGCCTGATGATGAGCCTCAACGAGCTCGCCACCGTGCGGCGTTACGGGCTTCCGCTGACCGTGGTGGTCATGAATGACGGGGGCTACGGCCAGGAGCGTCACAGCCTCAAGGCCAAGGGGCTCCCCGTCACGGAGTCCGAGCATGCGTGGCCGGACATCGCCGACATCGCCCGGGGTTTCGGAATACCCGCCCACTCCATCGGACGCACCGCGGATCTCGCCATCCTGCCGCGGGTGCTGGCCGAGGAGACCGGGCCGGTTCTGTTCGACGTGCACATCGACCCGGACGCCCAGAATCGGGCGTTCGCCGACATAGCCGCTCGGCTGCGAGGGTCCTCGCCGGTTGTTGAAGGAGACGAATGTTGACGCGGATAGATGCAAGTGACGGTGGCCCCGACACCGCAACCCCGACTCCGGCGGAGGCCTCCCGGGTCGCCAAGGCGGCGTTCATCGGGACCACGATCGAGTGGTACGACTTCTACATCTACGCGAGCACCGCGACGCTCGTGTTCGGCACGCAGTTCTTTCCCGCGATGTCCCCGGTCGCGGCGACGCTCGCCTCGTTCGCGACCATCGCGGTGGCCTTCATCGCCAGGCCGATCGGCGGCCTGATCTTCGCCCACTACGGCGACCGGATCGGCCGGAAGACGACGCTGATCGCGTCCCTGATGCTGATGGGCATCAGCACGATGCTCGTGGGCGTGCTGCCGACCTATGCCACCGCCGGTGCGCTGGCTCCAGCCCTGCTCGTCCTGCTCCGCTTCGTGCAGGGTGCCGCGGTGGGCGGCGAATGGGGTGGCGCCATCCTGATGGCCACCGAGTTCGCGCCGCCCGGCAGGAGGGCTCGTCTGTCGAGTTGGGCGCAGCAGGGCGTCACCGCCGGTCTCGCGTTGTCGACGGCCGTCCTGCTGGCCGTGACCCTTCTGGTCCCCAAGGAGACCTACGTGGAGTGGGTCTGGCGGCTGCCCTTCCTGTCCAGTGCCGTACTGATCGTCGTCGGGCTGGTGATGCGGCTGCGCCTCGATGAGTCGCCGGTGTTCCAGGCCGGCAAGAAGACCGGCGACACGGCCGGCACGCGTCTTCCGATCGCGACCCTGCTGCGCGAGTCACGGCGCGTCGTGGTCCTCGCGACCCTCGCGTACGTGACCGTGAGCGCGACCTTCTACGTCGCCTTCGTCTTCCTGCTCTCCCATGCCACGGGGCCGTTGGAGATCAGCCAGGCGGCGGCGCTCACCGCGGTGCTGCTCTCGGCGGGGGCGTACAGCATCGGTCTGCGACTGTCCGCCGGGGTGGCCGACAAGCGCGGCCGTCGGACGGCGCTGCTGATGGGATTCTGCGGGATCCTGGTCGTCGTCTTCCCCTCGATCGCTCTCATCGAGACCGGCTCACCCGTCCTGTTCACCGTCGGTCTCGCGCTCCTGGCCTTTCCCGTGGGCTGTGCCTACGCCCCGATCGGCGTCTACTTCGCGGAGCTGTTCCCCACCGCGACCCGCTACTCGGGCATCACCGCCGCCAACCAGGGCGGATCGCTGCTGGGCGCGGCGGTGGCCCCGTTCATCGCCATCGCGCTGTTCAGCGCGGTCGGCATGTACGCGGTCGGCGCCTACGTGGCGCTGGTCACGATCATCAGTGCCGCCGCGGTGTGGGCCCTCGGTGAGACCCGGCACCTGAACCTTGAGCGGTGAGGAGAACCGTGCTCAGCATCGATACCGCCGTTCGGGCGGCAAGTGAGCTGGACCTCGCCCATGTCCCCGAGCAGACGTTGCGCCGCGCCCGGCTCGTCATCGCCGACACCGTCGCGGTCGCCACCGCCGGGGCCAGGACGGCGGAGATCGCCGCACTGGTGGCCCTCGACCAGCACGACGCGCTGGTAACCCCGGCGGATCGGGCCGGCGCGGGGCACACGGCGACGGTGCTCACGACACCGCGCCTGCGGGCCCATCCGGCGTACGCCGCGTTCCTCAACGCGACCGCGGGCACCAGCCTCGAACTCGACGAGGGCATGCGGCCCACGGGCCATCCCGGAATGCACGTGGTCCCAGCGGCCCTCGCTGTCGCCGAACGTGTGCACGCGCCGGGCGCCGACCTCGTGCGAGCGGTCCTCGCCGGGTATGAGGTCAGCAGCCGGCTCTTCCGCGCGTTCCGCCTGCGGCAGGGCGTCCACCCGCACGGGCACATCGGCGCGGTCGGCGCCGCGGTCGCCGTGGCACTTCTCGACGGGACCGATCCGGTGACAGCGGCCACGATCGCGGCGACCAGTCCGCTGTTGTCCGTGTGGCAGGCCTGCTATGACGGCGCGACGGCGCGCAACGCCTACACCGGATACGCCGCACAGAGCGGGGTGCGAGCCTCCGCCCTGGCCCGCGCCGAGTTCACCGGCTCAGCCGACGCGTTGGAGGTGGCGTTCGGCCAGATAGCGGGCGAGATCGTGGACGGGTCGGTGCTCACCGAGCCGTTGCGCTATGACGACCTCGGCATCTCTCGTAACTACTTCAAGGTCCACAGTGCCTGCGCCCTGTCGCACAGCGCCGTGGAGGCGGCACTGGCCATCACGCCCGTTCGCCCGGAGGAGATCCGCCAGGTGCGGGTCGACACGGTAGCCGTCAACCTGAAGATCGACCGGCAGCCGGCCGCGAACGACCTGTCCGGCCGGTTCTCGCTGCCCTACGCGGTGGCGACGGCGCTCGTCCTCGGCCGCAGCGACGTGGCGGCGTTCCGCTTCCGCCCCGAGGTCGCCGCCGTGGCCGAGAAGGTGCAGGTGAGCGTACTGCCCGAGTTCGAGGCCCAGTGGCCGGAGTCCGCCCCGGCGCGGGTGACCGTGGTGACTGATGACGGCTCCGCGGCCGCGACCGTACAGAATCCGCGCGGTCACCACACGCGCCCCCTCACCGAGGCCGAGCACCAGGAGAAGTTCGCCATGCTCGTCGGCGACCGGCGGACAGCGACGGCATGGTGGGAACGGTTCGACGGGCTGCTCGCGGTCGCCGACTGCGCCGACCTGTTCGAGGAAGGGCCATGACCAGGGCAGTGGTGAGCCTGCTGGCCATGGGCGGCACCATCGCCACCGCACCCACCGCGGGCAGGGCCACCCCGCACCACGGAGCCGCCGATCTCGCGGGCATGCTCGGAGCCCTGCCGGTCGACATCCGGGCGAGCGACGTGCGCACCATCTCCAGCCGGGCCGTCACGCCGGCGGACATGTGGACGCTCGCCGAGGCCGTACGCCGTCAGATCTCCGCCGGCGCCGACGGCGTCGTGATCACACACGGCACGGACACTCTGGAGGAGACGGCCTACGCGCTGGCCCTGCTCGTGGACACCGCCGTTCCCATCGTGGTCACCGGGGCCATGCGTGCCCCGCATCTCCCCGGTGCTGACGGGCCGGCCAACCTCGTCGCCGCCGTCGTCGCGGCGCTCCACAGGCCCCTGGCCCGGTACGGCCCGGTGGTGGTGTTCCAGGACGAGATCCACGTGGCCCGGCTGGTGACCAAACAGCACAGCGCCCGGGTCGCGGCGTTCTCCTCCCCGTCAGCCGGGCCTGTCGGATTCGTGATCGAGAACGAGGTCGAGCTCCTGCTCGGCCCCCCACCGGAGCCCGACCGGCTGACGGCCACGGCTCCGCCGAACGTGAAGGTGGAGCTCGTCACGGCGGTGGCCGGTTCCGACGGGACGCTGGTCGACGCGATCGCCGGCGACGTGGCCGGGCTCGTCGTCGCGGGCACCGGCGCCGGGCATCTCTCCCCGGCGCTGGCCGAAGCGGTCGTGCGTTCGGTGCGGTCGGGCCGGTCCACCGTCCTGACCAGCCGCTGCGGCGACGGCCCGATCCTTCGGCGCACTTACGGCGGCCCCGGATCGGAGACGCACCTGCTCGGCGAAGGAGTGCTCGCAGCACGGACTCTGTCGCCGGCCAAGGCACGGCTCAGACTGCTCTTCGGCCTGTCCGCCGGCCTGTCCGCCGAGGACCTCTTCCCTCCTCGCACCTCACCCACCACGCCCCATGGCGATGAAGGAGCCGACCGTGACCGCATCACGTGACTTCGTCGGATACGGCCAGAACCCGCCGGAGTTCAGCTGGCCGAACGGCGCCCGGCTCGCCGTCAACTTCGTGATCAACTACGAGGAGGGCGCGGAGCGCAACGCGCTCGACGGCGACACCACCCGCGAGACCCTGGTCGAGGCGAAGTACGACGTCCCCGAGGGGGAGCGGGAGCTCTTCGCCGAGTCGACCTTCGAGTACGGCAGCCGCGTCGGCATCTGGCGGATACTCCAGGCGCTGGACGATCACGGCGTCACCCCCACCGTGTTCGCCTCGGCCCTCGCATTGGAGCGGAACGCGCCCGTGACAGAGGCGATCATCAAGCGGGGGTGCGACGTGGTCGGGCACGGCTACCGGTGGATCCCGCACACCGGCATGACCGTCGATGAGGAACGCCGCAACATCGAGAACTGCGTCGCCGTACTGGAGCGTCTCATCCGCCGACCCGTCAAGGGCTGGTTCACCCGGCCGCCGAACACCGTGCACACCCGTTCGTTGCTGGCACAGGCCGGCCTGGCCTACGACGCCGGCTCGGTCAGCGACGACCTGCCGTACTGGGACCAGGTCGACGGGCGGCCGTTCCTCATCGTCCCCTACTCGCTGGACGTCAACGACACCAAGTTCTACAAGGGGCAGTTCTTCACCGCGGACGACTTCGCCCGCTATGCCATCGACTGCTTCGACGTCCTGCTCGCCGAGAGTGCGCGGCATCCACGGATGATGTCGATCGGGCTCCACCCCAGGATCATCGGGAGACCGGCCCGGCTGGCGGGCCTGCTACGGGTGCTCGACCGGATCAGCGCGCGCGACGACATCTGGATCACGGGACGGGACGCCATCGCCGACTTTTGGCAAGAACGTTTTCCCCCTGCCGGGAGCGCAGCCTGAGGGTGTGTCCAGTCAGTGGTGTATCTCGATCTTGACGTCTGGGACGGCCCGGCACCCGCCGGCCGCTGCACGGGAGATCGGGTTGGGCCGAGGTGTCCACACCACCTCGCGCCAACCTCTGAGAAGACCGTGTTCCCGGAAGCCCTCAGCTCACCGGTTTCCGGGAACACGGCACGGACCGGTCCCGGCACCCGGCTCAGTACTTCCGAGAACGGGGTCCGGGCCGGCCGGCCCGGACCCCGTTCTCGGACTCGTATGACCAGGATCCCGGATCGACCGGGCCCGGGGTTACGCTCCGCGGACCTCCAACTCCATGATGCGCGAGTACCTGGCGTCGTTCGAGGCGTAGATGACGACCTGTACGGCCTCGGCGGTGGTCGCGGCGAACTGCGAGGTCACCAGTCCAGCGGTGTTGCCACGTACCTGGGCGACCGTCTGCCACTGGCCGTCCGTGAGGACCTGGACGTCCCAGTCCTTCACCCCGAAGCGAGCGGCCGGGGACCCGGCACTGTCTATGGTCAGGAGCTCGACCTGGTCGATCCGCTGCGGTGTCGGGAAACGGACTCCGTAGCTGTCGGGAAAGATCGTCGGAGTGGCGTCGTTCCATCCGGTGCGGGTGCCCCACTGGGCATGGTCCTTGTTCCCATCGACACCACCGCAGACTGGGAAATTACCATGAGAAGATGAGGCGAACGCCTGCTCTCCCAGCGCCACGTTGTCGCCGGGCCCCTTGGTCGGAGGCTCCTGCACCCGAACCGGCACGCGGAGCTCCTGCTTGTTCATGGCCAGCTGGACGTCATAGGTGCCCGGTGGAGTGTCCCGGGGGGCGCGAACCTCGACCGGAATGCTCACCGGCTGGTCGGGATCGGCGGCCGGAAGGTAGCTGGAGAAGATGTCCCGGGACAGCGTGATCGGTTTTTGGGCGCTCAGTGTCATATCGGCGAACTGAGCCTGTGGTCCGGTGTTGGTCATGGTGGCCTGGAAGCTGCCGGAAAAGCATGGCAGCGGGATGACGTCGAGCGCGGCCGGATTGGCCGCCACGGTGATCTGGTCCTTCGGCTTCGAGCCGCCGGAGGCCCCGTTCGCCGGAGACGCCATGGCCAGCGCGGCGACCATGGCGGTGCACAGAGCCAGGGATGGCAGAGCGGTCCGCGTGATGCGCTGCTTCAGCATGATGGAGATCCTGTCCGTTGCGGAGACTCAGGTGGTCTGGATGCCGGCTCGGCCGTCTTCGACGACGAGCTTCGCACGGGTCGTCACGGTGCCTCCCGGGGTCGTGACACGGTCGGCCACCCGGTAGTCCGAGGTCCACTCCTTTTCGGTCACGGTGCAGGTGACGTAGCCTCGCTGGAAGTTGTGGTACTTGATGTGCGGGTTCTCGGCGAGCAGTGTCAGGCCGACCTGGTCGTGGTCGGCGCCGTCAAGCCCGGAGGTGATGGAGGTCCCGACGAACTCGGCACCCACGGTGGGCGATGCGGGATCGGCGAAGTCGAGTTTGAGGTCGGAGGCCACGCTGCGGTGGAGGTCTCCACCCAAGGAGACAAGGTTCTTGATGCCGCGTTCGTGGGCGCCGCCGAGCACCCGGTTGCGAGAGCCGACGTAACCGTCCCAGGTGTCCATCGGCACCACCATGCCCGGCCCGGCCTGGACATCGAGCTGGGCCATGGCGTTCTGCTGCCCGATGACGTTCCATCGTGTTCCGGAGGCGGCCAGCCCGTCGAGCAGCCATCGTTCCTGCTCCTCGCCCGTGATGGTGCGGCTGGGGTCCAGCGATCCCGGGTTGGGCGGCTTCTCGCCGTCGCCGCCGGCCTGGTCCGAGCGGTACTGCCGGGTGTCGAGAATGCTGAACTCAGCCAAGGTGCCATAGCGCAGGCGCCGGTACAGCTGCATGTCCGGCCCGTTCGGCAGCTGTGACAGGCGCAGCGGCATGTGTTCCCAATAGGCCCTGAAGGCGTTGGCGCGCCGGACCAGAAAACTGGCCGGCGGGGCGCTCGGGTGCGCGTCGTCGGCCCAGTTGTCGACGACTTCGTGGTCGTCGAGCGTGACGACCCAGGGCGCGGCGGCATGCGCGGCCTGCAGATCCGGGTCGATCTTGTACAGGGCGTACCGCTCCCGGTAGTCGTCGAGTGTCACCGTCTGGCGCATGGCGTGAGGTTCCGCGGAGTCGGGGCGTACACCCTTGTCCGCGCCGAACTCGTAGATGTAGTCACCGAGGAAGAGGACCACGTCGTGGTCGCGGCGGGCCATGTCGGCGAGGGCGGTGTAGTAGCCCTCGAACCACGCCTGGCAGGACGCGAAGGCGAAGGACATCGCGGAGATGGTGTCGCCGGGGGCCGGAGCGGTACGGGTGCGGCCGACAGGGCTGATCTGCCCCCCGACCCGGAAACGGTAGAAGTAGTGCCGCCACGGGCGCAGGCCCTGGACATCGACATGGACGGTGTGGGAGTACTCGGGCCGGGCGGTCGCAGTGCCGCGGCGCACGACACGGTGGAACGCCTCATCCTCGGCCACCTGCCACTGGACCGTTACCGGGCGCTGGTCCATCCCGCCGAACGGCGCCAGTGGTTCCGGCGCCAGCCGCGTCCAGATCACCACCGCGTCGGGCAGCGGGTCGCCGGAAGCGATCCCCAGGGTGAAGAGGGGTTGACGGTCCGCCTTCGTCGCGGACTCCGCGTGGGCACTGCGAATGCCGGGAAGGTTGCCCGTCAAGGCCAAGGCGGCGGCCGTGCCGGTCACCGTCAGGAATCTGCGTCTGGTCGCGACGGCAGCCGCGAGGCCGGCCTGGGTTGATCTCATGAAGCCAGATGAAATCGACACCTGATGACCACATCCCCAATAGGAATAGTCGAGTTCGTGAACACGCGTCCAAGACGGTTGCGGCCGAGGGCTTTCGGCCGCATGAGCCTGGGGGCGGCGACCGTCACGTCACTGACACCGACCTGAAGATCACTCCCGGACGCGCGGGTAAAGGGTATCGATATCTTGATTGATATAACACCATTCGTTTTAACATTCTTTGCCGTGTGGATGTGACCGAACGGCTGGGCAGAGCTCAGCGGTAGTGACCGTTGTTTTTGGAACGTGCCAAATTTCTGCAGGGGCCGGAGAAAGCGCAGGTGCCGGGCTCCGGATTCCATCGGGGGGGGGCGATGTCACTTTCGGATTCCAGCGGAAGCGGCACTCTCGGTATCCGCTTGCTTTCACTCCGTCGTCGATTCGGAATCGCAGGACGGGCATTGATTCCCCGCTGGATTCCGGCCCGATGAGCCAGTGCCGCACGGCGCCGGTGATCGCGCTGTGGCCCTCGACCCCGGCGCCCCGGGTGCGGGCCAGGTGCTCGATGGTGAACGTCCAACCGGGCTGGTCGCACCACAGCTCACCCAGTAGCCCCTGGGCCCGGTAGGACAGGCGGCTGTCTTGGGCGACGGCACGCGGCAGCTTGGCGAACGCGGCGTATCCCTTGTTTTCTTCGCCGTCGCTATCGGGACCCCCGTCGTCGACACAACCGGTCGGAGGCGGTCCGGGCAGTGATTTTGCTGGTGAGTAGCAGCAGCGCTTGTCGGTCAGTTTGGACAGCACTCGGGGGCTGATCGGGCCCGGAATGTCGGTGAGAAGTAGCAGCACCCGGAGGCTCGATCGCTCACCTGGCGTTTTCGTGTGATTGCTGACAGGGATGCGCGGTGGCTGGCTCGATTGTTGTCTGGGGTTGTCAAGCGAACCTGCTGGTCAGTCGGTTGAAGATCGTTAAGCCGTCCGTCCAGGAGCTCCTCGGGCACGCCTCCCCGGTCACCACCCAGCGCTACAACCGCGGCCGCCGCAAGCTGGACGGTCACGCCGCCTACCGGATGGCATCCATCCTCGGCGGGGGCGCCTGATGCAGGAACCCGGCTCGACGCCGAGCCTGCACGAGGCGCTGGCCACGATCGCCGCCGCGGCGCGGGCCGCCTACGCCGACGGCTTCAATCTGCGGGTCCGGTCGTCGGGCATCGTGCACGACGTCGCGATGACCCGCTGGTTCGCCGATGAGCGCATGCCCGGCCCGGCCTGCATGGTCGGGGTCAGCGGCTGGGACCCCGGCGCGGCCCATCCCGACCGGGGCGCGGTCACCTGCCGGCGCTGCCTGAAACTCACCCACGCCGAGTCCGGCGGAGGGACGCGTGATCCAACGTCCGACAAGTCGCTGGATCTCCGGCATATGATCATGCGCATATGAGCGACCTCATCGAACCTCCGACCGCCCGGGTGGACGTCGTGCGCGAGACCCTGCACGGCATCACACTCGAGGACCCCTACCGGTGGATGGAAGCCGAAGGCGAGGAGTTCCACCACTGGCTGGACGGCCAGGCCGGGCACGCCCGCGAGCACCTGGACGCCCTGCCGCACCGCGCCGGCCTGCTGACCCGGATCCGCGAACTGGGCGGTGAGCTCACGCGGTACTTCGGCCTCGCGATGGCAGCCGACAGGGTCTTCGCCCTGGTACGTGAGCCGGACGCCCGCGTGCCGGTGCTGACGGTGACCGAGGCCGACGGAGCGAGCAGGGTCCTGTTCGACCCCGGTACGGTGCCCGGCGACGGGCACCACGCCATCGACTGGTACGTGCCCTCCCCCGACGGCCGCCACGTCGCCTGCGCCGTCTCCGCCTCCGGGTCGGAGGACAGCTCCATCCACGTGATCGACGCCGACTCGGGAGCCCTGCGGGAGACGATCCCGCCCACGACGCGTTTCGCCTTCCTGAGCTGGCTGGAAGATGGCCGGTCGTTCGTCTATCACCGCTACGTGGAGCAGCACCGCTTGGACAGCCGCTCCTTCCTGCATCAGCTGGGCGCCGATCCGGCGCAGGACACGGTGGTGCTGGCCCGGGGCCTCAACCCCCACGTCGAGCTGACCCCGCAGGACCGGCCCTTCCTGGTGGTGCCGCACGGCGAATGGATGCTGGCGATCATCTCCCACGGCGCGCTCGGCCCCTGGACCAGCGAGCAGTTGAGCGACTGCACGGTGTACGTGGCGCCGCGGACCGGACTGGCCGACCCGGCCACCTGCTCGTGGCGGAAGGTAGCAGGCGTGGCGGACGGCGTGACCGCCTTCGCCACCAGCCACGACACCCTCTACCTGGTCTCCCACCGGGACGCGCCCCGCTCCCGCGTGCTGGCCGTTCCGCTTGCCGAACCAGATCTGTCCCGCGCCCGGGTGGTCGTGCCCGCGGGTGAACGGGCGGTGGAGGGGGTGCGGGTGGTCGGCGACCGGCTGCTGGTGCGCGATCTCGACGGTGGCGTCAGCCGGATGCGGCACGTGCCCCTGTCCGGCGGCGAGCCCGCCGACCTCCCACTGCCGGTGGACGGCACCATCCTGGAGTGGACCACCCACCCCGAGCGGCCCGAAGCCCTGCTGCTGATGGCCGGCTGGACCGACGCGCCACGGCTCTACCGCTACGACTACGACAGCCAGTCTCTCCAGGACACCGGGCTGGCGCCCCGCTCACCGGTGGACTTCGGCGATGTGCACGCCCGCACCCTGCACGCGCCCGCGCGGGACGGGACGCCGATCCCGCTCACCGTCATCCACCACAAGGACCTGGAGCTGAACGGCGACAACCCGGCCGTGCTCACCGGCTACGGCTCCCACGGGCTCACCGACTGGGCGGAGTTCCATCCCGAGATGCTCGCCTGGTACGAGCGTGGCGGCGTCTACGCCGTGGCGCACCTACGCGGCGGCGGCGCCTACGGCCGGGAGTGGCATGAGGCCGGGCGCGGCGAGCGCAAGGAGGCCACCATCACGGACTTCATCGACTGCGCCGAGCATCTCATCGCCCTGGGCTATACCCGTCCGGGGCGGCTGGCCGCCGAGGGCGCCAGCAGCGGCGGCATCCCCACCGGCGGCGCGCTGGTGCGCCGCCCCGATCTGTGGGCGGCCATGGCGATGCACGTGCCGACGGTGAACGCCACGCGCAACGAGTTCGGCGAGAGCGGGCCGATCAACGTGCCCGAGTACGGCAGCGTCACCACTGAGGAGGGCCTGCGTGCCCTGCTGATCATCGACGCCTACCTGCGGGTCCGGGACGGCGTGCCGTACCCGGCGGTGCTGCTGACCACCGGCCTGCGCGACGCGCGGGTGCCGCCGTGGCAGCCGGCGAAGCTGGCCGCCCGCCTTCAGGCGGCCACGGACTCCGGCCGGCCGGTGCTGCTGCGCGTCGAGGAGCACGGCGGTCACGGCGCCGGCTCGACCCGAGACCAGGAGCAGGCACTGCTCGCCGATGTGCTGGCTTTCGTCCTGCACGCGACCGACGGGTCATGATGACGACAGACATGTCGGGTACGGCACGCACACCCGCCCTCAGCCACGTCGCGGCCCGGTCGATCCCGGCCTGCACATGACGCTCAACTTCCATCCCGACCGCCTGGTGGGCGAGCCGGCGATCCTCGAGCGGCCGGCAAGGACGGCGCCTACCTCTCCCAGTTCGTCACCGGGACCAGCAACGGCGGCCTGACCGCCCATCCCGGCGGGGACCGGTGGCGCTGGGAGAGCCGCATCTTCGGCAGCGCCTACGACGACGTATCCGCGCGACAAGGTCGAGCGGGCCGCCACCGCGTGGGTGGCGGCGCGCCGTCACGACGTCGTCTACCGCGGTAAAACCGTCAAAGGGTCGTGGTGGCGGGCGCTCGGGCGGCGGCCGGGCGGTGACGAGGGCCAGGAGGACCAGAAGTTGCGTTCAGGCGACGCCGGACAGGTCCAGACGGCCCTCCACCCGGGTAGCCGGGCGGAGGTCAGAGGTCAGGGCGCGGAGACCTCGCCGACCAGCTTGGAGGTCCAGGGGCAGAAGTAGCAGCCGGGCAGGAAGGCGCCGCAGGCCTCGTCGAGGTGGTCTTCGGTGTAGCTCAGCGTCGCGTCGCAGACCTCGATGGCCACCTGGAAGAAGTTGATCGTCTTCGGGTCGAGGTAGAAGCTGTAGCGCGGGTTGTAGGGGGCCGGCCGCTTGATGATCCGGCCCATGACATGGGTCTTCTCGGTCTCCTCGCCCCGGAGGATCTTCCTGGCGTGCTCGATCAGCGCGGGGTCGGTGAGTTCGATGATGAACGGTTCGCCGGAGCCGACGGTCGTCATCTTGAAGTAGACCGGCTCGGCCGCGGCGGTCCGCGAGGCCGAAGCGGCGTCGGCGGGTACGGCGGGGGCGGACGCGGGCATCGCGCACGGGCGCACCGCGGCGGCCTGGACGGGCGCGGCCGTCATGGGGGCGAGCATCGCTGAGGTGAGCAGTGCGATGGCGGTCAGGCCGCCGGTCCTGGTGAAGAAGCGTGCCACGGTTTCCTCCGGTGCCTTGCTGGGTTATGACCGTCACGACTCTCATCCACTTCCTCGGCCGGTCACTCCTGCCACACACCGTTCTTGATCAACACATCCCTGCGCCTGCCGAAATTTTCCCCTGCGGGCCGACTCGCAGCTCGATCGGGACCGTCGCCGGAGGCGGCCGAGCGGGCGTTCGCCCGCGACGGGCCCGAGGCCTCGATCGAGGCGATCGCCAATGACATCGGTGGCGGAACCGGCTCCCGTGGCGGCCGCGGCACACGTTGACGCCGACGGTCGTCCACATTACGGTTTGGCAACTATTCAGATACGGATCGCCACTTAAATATTTTCGCGCCCTTGGCGGCTTCTCCGTAATACCCCTAAGGTGCAGTGCAATGCTACATAGCACAGAGGGATTCAATGACGTTTGAGCAGGTCAAAACGGAGATCATCGGTGGTCTGCTGCACGAATGGCAGGTCCGCAACCGCACGGCGACGGTGCCGCACACCATCGAGCAGCTGCGCTCCGCCGGCAATGTGGACAACCTGAAGCGTCTCCTGGTGGCGGACGCCCCACCGTACCGGGGGCGCTATCCGTTCCTGGACACCGACCTGTACAAGACCCTTGAGGGGGTGGCGTACGAGATCGGCGCCGGCACCGCGCCGGATGAGGCGCGGGAGTTCTTCGACGAGGTCGTTGAGCTGCTTGCGCGCGTGCAGGCCGAAGACGGCTACCTGAACTCCTTCTTCCAGGACCCGGCGTGTGCGAAGAAGCCGTGGGAAGACCTCTCCTGGGGCCACGAGCTCTACAACCTGGGCCACCTCATCCAGGCCGCAGTCGCCGCCAGGCGGCGGATGGGCGACGGGCGGCTGCTCTCGGTGGCGGTGAAGTTCGCCGACCTGGTGGTGGAGAAATTCGGGCCCGGCAAGGAAGAGGCCGTCTGCGGCCACCCCGAGGTCGAGATGGCCCTGGTCGAGCTGTACCGGGAGACCGGCGACCGCGCCTATCTCGTCCAGGCGGGCCTGTTCGTGGACCGGCGGGGCCGGGGCAAGCTGAAGCACACGATCTTTCCCCCCGAGTACTTCCAGGACCACCTGCCCTTCCGTGAGCTGCCCACGGTCACCGGGCACGCCGTACGGATGACCTACCTCGCGGCGGGTGCGGCCGACATCTACCTGGAGACCGGCGACCGCTCGCTGTTCGAGACGCTCGACCGGCTCTGGGACGACATGGTCGCCACCAAGCTCTACATCACCGGCGGCCTCGGCAGCCGCCACTCCGACGAGGCGATCGGCGACCGCTACGAGCTGCCGTCGGAGCGCGCCTACGCCGAGACCTGCGCCGCGATCGCCACCATGCAGTGGGCCTGGCGGATGTTCCAGGCGACCGGCGGCGCGAAGTACCTCGACGTGTTCGAGCAGGTGCTGTTCAACGCGTACGCGGTGGGCCTGTCCGCCGACGGCAGGGCATTCTTCTACGACAACCCGCTGCAGCGCCGCCCCGACCACGAGCAGCGCAGCGGCGCGGAGACCGGCGGCGAGATGCTGCGCCGGTCCTGGTTCGGCTGCCCCTGCTGCCCGCCGAACATCGTCCGATGGATGGCGCAGCTCGGCGACTACGTCGCCGCCGAGCGGGACGGCGCGCTGCACATCGCGACCTATGCCGGGGCGCTGATCGAGACCGATGCGATCGCGCTGACGATGGAGACGGAGTACCCCTGGGACGGCGCCGTGCGCATCGTCGTCGAGCGGGCGTCGAACGAGCCGTACGCGATCCGGCTGCGCGTCCCCGCGTGGGCCCGATCGGCGACGGCGTCCGTGAACGGCCGGCCGGTCGAAGGGGCCGAGGACGGCTGGCTCACCGTCGAGCGTGTCTGGGCGGCCGGCGACGAGCTCCGGTTCGACCTGCCGATGCCGGTCAGGGCGCACGGCTCGCACCCCCACCTGGACGCGACCCGCGGTGCGGTCGGCGTCGCCCGCGGCCCGCTCGTCTACTGCGTCGAGCAACAGGACTGCCCGGTCTCGGTGGACGACCTCATCCTTTCTCGGCAGCAAATTGTTAACGCAAACATCGCGAAGCCGGAGGTCGGGACGCCGGGCGCGGTCGTCCTCCGGGTGACGGGCGGGGTGGCGCCGCCGCCGTCCGCCGAGCTCTACCCCGAGTTGCCGGCCGAACAGACGGCACCCGGCAGGACGGTTCCGGTGACCTTCGTCGCCCACTTCCTCTGGGGCAACCGCCGGCCTGAGGCCATGCGCGTGTGGGTCCGCAACGCGTGACCCTTCGATTTCACTTATTGAAAGAAGGCGAAATGAGGAGATCGGCAGTTCTCGCCACCGTCGCGGTGTTCACCGCGCTGGCGCTCACCGGGTGTGGCGGCGCTTCCACCCCGGTCTCCGGGGCCGGGGCCGGGGCCGGGGCCGGGGACCCGGCCGCCGCCGGCGCGGGCACGGGTGGCACCGTCCACTTCCTGCTCAGCTCCGACTACTCCCACCTGGACCCGGTCCGGGGCTGGGACGGCGGCGTCAACAACTTCTACCGGCTCATCTACCGGGGACTGACGACGTTCGGCGCGGGCCCGGGAACGGAGGGCACGAAGGTCGTCCCCGACCTCGCCACCACCACCGGCACCCCGTCCGACGACAACAAGACGTGGACGTTCACCCTCAAGGACGACATCTTCTTCGAGGACGGCAAGCCGATCACCAGCGAGGCCGTGAAGTTCGGCGTCGAACGCGCCTGGGACCCGGAGGCCGGGATCGGCTCGCCGTACGCCAAGCTGCTCATCGACGCGCCCAAGGACTACAAGGGCCCGTACGTGTCGGGCGACCTCGACACGATCGAGACCCCGGACGCCAAGACGGTCGTCTTCCATCTGAAGAAGCCGTACGCGGACTTCGCCAGTGCGCTCGTGCAGCCCAACTTCGTCCCCTTCCCGAAGGGCACCGGGGCGGCCGACGCGTTCGACAGCAAGCCGATCGCGTCGGGACCGTACAAGGTGGAGAGCTACCGGCGCGGCGCGTCGCTGAAGCTGGTCCGCAACCCGCACTGGAAGGCCGCCTCCGACACCGTCCGCGCGGCCAAGCCGGACGCGTTCGAGTTCACCTTCGGGCTTGACGGCGCGACCATCGACGAGCGCATGCTCGCCGGGCAGGGCGCCGACGCGAACGCTATCGCGGGAGCGATCCAGGCGGCCACGGTGGCCCGGATCCAGACCCCGCAGATCAAGGAACGCACGCTCTCCGGCTACATGGGCTGCACCACGTACATGAGCCTGAACACCACCAAGAAGGAACTCGGTGACGTACGGGTCCGGCAGGCGATCAACTACGCGGTCAACAAGGACACCGTGGTCGCCGGGGACGGCGGGACGACGCTCGCCGTCAAGGCGACCTCGATCCAGCCGCCGACCATCGTCGGCCGGGTGGACTACGACCCCTACCCGACCGACATGGCCAAGGCGCAGCAGCTGCTCAACGACGCCGGGCTCGGCGGCGGGTTCGAGCTGACCCTGGACGTCCGGCCGGTGGCCCGCCAGCAGGGCATGGCGGTCGCGATCCAGGAGGCGCTGAAGCCGCTGAAGATCGACGTCAAGATCAACAATATCGACACCTCCACCTTCTACGAAGTGATCGGCACCCCGGCGCAGCAGCACGACGCGGCCCTCACCGGCTGGTGCCCGGACTGGCTGTCCGGCGCGACCTTCCTGCCGCCGCTGTTCGACGGCCGCAACATCGTCGCCAAGGGCAACTCGAACCTGGCGCAGATCGACGACGAGGCCATCAACAAGCGGATCGACGAGATCGCTGAGATGACCGACATCGACGCCGCCAACGCCGCGTACAGCGAGCTGGACAAGCAGATCATGGAGAAGGCGCCGATCGTGCCTCTCGTGTACGAGAAGAACGTGACGGTCATCGGCGGCAACATCGCCGGGGCCTACCTGAACGACTCGTTCTCCGGCGGCATCGACCTGGTCTCCGTCGGGCTCAAAGACCCGAGCAAGTAGGCACACGTAATGACCACTGCCGCACCCTCACGTGATGCGAAGGCAGGTCCGAAGGCGGGCACACCCGGTGTGCCCGCCTCCGCGGGACGCCGGATCGCGGGCGCGCTGCTGCACGACTGGGCCGCCGCCCTCAGTACGGCATTCCTCGTCCTGGTCATCCTGATGGCGGTCTGCGCGCCGCTGATCACCGCCCTCACCGGCCACGGGCCGAACGAGTTCGACCCGGCCGCCGTCAACACCGACCTCGGCGGCGTGCCGCGGGGCTCGTTCGGCGGCATCGGCGCCGAGCACCTGTTCGGCGTCGAGCCGCAGAACGGCCGCGACGTCCTGGCCCGCATCGTGTACGGCGCTCGCGTGTCGTTCCTGATCGCGATCTCGGCGACCGTGCTGACCACCCTGCTCGGGGTGGTCTTCGGCATGCTCGCCGGGTTCTACCAGGGCTGGGTCGACCAGGTGATCTCCCGGGTGATGGACTTCCTGATGGCCTTCCCGTCGCTGATTTTCATGATCGCGATTCTGTCGTCGCTGCCGTCGGGGAACCGGTCGATCCTGCTGGTCGTGGTGATCAGCGTGTTCGGCTGGCCGTACCTCGCGCGGGTGGTGCGCGGGCAGACGCTGACGCTGGTGAACCGGGAGTTCGTCGAGGCGGCCCGCGCGTCGGGTGCCTCCACGGGCGCCCTGGTGTTCAAGGAGATCCTCCCCAACCTGCGCAACTCGCTCATCGTCATGACGACCCTGTCGGTGCCCGGCTACATCGGCACCGAGGCCGGGCTGTCCTTCCTGGGCGTGGGCGTCACCCCGCCGACCCCCTCGTGGGGTCAGATGATCTCCAGCTCGGTGGGCTGGTACGCGGTGGACCCGATGTACTTCGCGGTCCCCGGGCTCTTCCTCTTCCTCACCGTGCTGTCCCTCACCGTGCTCGGGGACCGGATCCGAGCCGTCACCGACGCGGGGGAGGCCTCCTGATGGCCCGTTATCTCGCAGGCCGGATCGCCGGGCTCGTGCTGATCCTCTTCCTGGTCTGCCTGTTCACCTACCTGATCTTCTTCAAGCTGTCCCCGGACCCGGCGGTGATGATCTGCGGCAAGACCTGCACGCCGGAACGGATCCTGCAGATCCGCACGGTTCTCGGGCTGGACGAGCCGTTCCTCACGCAGTTCTGGGACTTCCTGAGCGGGCTGTTCGCCGGGCGGGACTACGGGTCGGGCGTGAACCTCATCCACTGCCAGGCGCCCTGCCTCGGATACTCGTTCCAGACCAACCAGTCGGTGTGGGAGATGATCCTGGACCGGCTCCCGGTCAGCGCCACCGTCGCGGTGGGCGCGGCCGTGCTCTGGCTGCTCGTCGGCATCGGCGCCGGCCTGTTCAGCGCGGTCAAGGAGGGCACCTGGTGGGACCGGACCCTGATGAACCTCGCCCTGGGCGGCGCCAGCATCCCCAACTACGTGCTCGCGCTGGCTCTGCAGTACGTCCTGGTGGTCAAGCTGCAGGTGCTGCCGTTCCCCTCGGCCGTGGCGTTCTCCGACGGCCCGGCCCTGTGGTTCCAGTCGTACCTGATGCCATGGATCGTCCTGGCGACCGGGTACGCCTGCCTCTACGCCCGGCTGACCAGGGCCAACGTCATCGACACGCTGGCTGAGAACTTCATGCGCACGGCCCGCGCCAAGGGCCTGCACCCCGTGCTGACGATGCGGCGGCACGCGTTGCGGCCCGCGCTCACGCCGGTCACCACGATCTTCGGCATGGACTTCGCCGCGCTGCTGGGTGGCGCGCTGATCACCGAGACCGTCTTCGGCCTCAACGGCGTCGGCAAGATGGCCGCCGACTCGATCGCCAAGAACGACCAGCCGGTGATCATGGCGGTCACCCTCCTGGCGGCGTTCTTCGTGGTGGTCGGCAACGTCGTGGTCGACCTCGTCTACACCGGACTCGACCCGAGAGTGAGGATCCGTTGAGCGAACTGCTTGTCGTGGAGAACCTCACGGTGACCTTCCCGACGACGCGCGGTCCCGTGGACGTGGTCAAGGACGTGTCGTTCACGGTCGGCCGGGACGAGACCGTCGGCATCGTCGGCGAGTCCGGCTCGGGCAAGTCGATGACCAGTCTGGCCATCATGGGCCTGCTGCCGCGCGGAGGCGTGACCAAGGGCAGCATCCGGCTGGACGGCGTCGAGCTGCTCGGCCGTACGGACCGGGAGATGCGCGGGATTCGGGGCGAGCAGGCCTCGATGATCTTCCAGGACCCGCTGTCGTCGCTGAACCCGTACTACACCGTCGGCCTGCAGATCGAGGAGATGTACCGGACCCACCGGGGAGGCTCGCGGAAGGCGGCCAGGAGGGTCGTCGTCGAGGCGCTGGCGCAGGTCGGCATCCCCGAGCCGGACCAGCGGGCGGGCTACTACCCCCACCAGTTCTCCGGTGGCCAGCGCCAGCGCATCATGATCGCGATGGCGCTGGTCTGCTCTCCCGCGCTGCTCATCGCCGACGAGCCGACGACCGCCCTCGACGTGACCGTCCAGGCGCAGATCCTGCGCCTGCTCGCCGACCTGCAGCGGCAGACCGGCACCGGGATGGTCTTCATCACCCACGACCTCGCGGTGATCAGCTCGATCGCCACCCGGGTGCTCGTGATGTGCCGGGGCGAGCAGGTCGAGTACGGCACCGCCGAGCAGGTCTTCGCCGAGCCACGGCACGAGTACACCCGGATGCTCCTGGAGAGCATCCCGCGGATCGACGACGAGGTGGTGTCATGAGTGAACCTCTGCTGCGCGCCCGTGACCTGACCAAGCGGTTCGCCGTGCGCGGCCCGCTCGGGCGGAAGGCGGAGTTCACCGCCGTCGACACGGTGAGCTTCGACCTGGAACTCGGCGAGACCCTGGCGGTGGTGGGGGAGTCGGGTTGCGGCAAGTCCACCACGGCCCGGATGGTGGCCAAGCTGATGGAGCCCACCTCGGGCACCCTGGAGTTCGAGGGCCGGGACGTGACCCAGGTGAGGGGCGTCGACCTGGCCGGGTTCCGGAGCAACGTCCAAGTGGTCTTCCAGGACCCCTTCTCCTCGCTCAATCCCCGGCACACCGTCGAGCGCATCCTGATGGCGCCCCTCGTCTACCAGGGGATCGAGCCCAGAGGCGGGAAGCGGGTGCTCACCAAGGAGCTGATGGAGCGGGTCGGGCTCAACCCCGATCACTCGCAGCGCTATCCCGCGCAGTTCTCCGGAGGGCAGGCGCAGCGCATCGGGATCGCCCGAGCCCTCGCCGTCAACCCCAAGCTGGTGATCTGCGACGAGGCCGTCTCCGCGCTCGACGTGTCGGTGCAGGCGCAGGTGATCGAGCTGCTGCGGCGCCTCCAGCGGGAGAGCGGCTTCAGTTACATCTTCATCGCCCACGATCTCGCCGTCGTCCGCCAGATCGCCCACCGGGTGGCGGTCATGAGCAAGGGGCGGGTCGTCGAGCAGGGCCCGTGCGCCCAGGTCTTCGACGGCCCCCAGGACCCGTACACCAAGACGCTGCTGGCCGCGATCCCCCGGATCAACCCCGAGTGGGACCAGCGGAGGAGGGCCGCCAGGTGAACTACACGATCCCGGGCATGCACGTGCGCGAGCACGTGGTGGAGGTGCCGCTCGACTGGGCGGACCCCAAGGAGACGATCTCCGTCTTCGCCCGCGAACTGGTCGACCCGGCGCGGCGGGGAGAGGACCTGCCGTGCCTGCTCTACCTGCAGGGCGGTCCCGGCGGCAAGGGGCCGCGCCCGCTCAGGGCGGACGGGTGGATCGGGCAGGCACTGCGGACCCACCGGGTCGTCCTGCTCGACCAGCGCGGCACCGGCCGCAGCACCCGGGTCGACGGCCGCACGATGGGCAGGTTCGACGACGCGGCGAAGGCCGCCGACCACCTTGCCTGCTTCCGCGCCGACTCGATCGTGGCCGACGCCGAGCACCTGCGGAAGTCCGTCTTCGGCGGGCGGCGCTGGGCGACGCTCGGGCAGAGCTACGGCGGCTTCCTCACGATGACCTACCTGTCGTACGCGCCGGAGGGCCTGAGCGCGTGCTACGTCACCGGTGGCCTGCCCAGCCTGGACCCGGACGCGGCCGAGGTCTACCGGCGCACCTATCCCCGCGTCGAGGCGAAGAACGCCGAGTTCTACCGGCGCTATCCGCAGCACGTGGAGCTGGTCGCGCGGATCGCGGACCGGCTGGCCGAAGGCGACGTCCTGCTGCCCGACGGCGACGTGCTCACGGTCCGCCGGCTGCAGTCGCTGGGCATCGACTTCGGCATGAAACCCGGATACGAACGGATGCACTGGCTGCTCGACGAGGCCTTCAACGAGGGCGAACTGTCGTCGGGTTTCCTGCACCAGGTGCTCGCGCGCTCGTCCTACAGCGACAACCCGCTGTTCGCGGCGCTGCAGGAGGCCATCTACGGCCGCGGCTCCTGGGCGGCGGCCGAGCGGGAACGCTCCCGGCATCCCCGGTTCGCGGAGGCCGCCAGGCCGCTGCTGTTCACCGGCGAGATGATCTATCCCTGGATGTTCGAGGAGATCCGCGAGCTGCGGCCGTTCCGTCCCGCGCTGGAGGCGCTTGAGGGGCGCGACGACTGGCCGCCGCTGTACGACGTGGACCGGCTGGCCGCCAACGAGGTTCCGGTCGCCGCCGCCGTCTACTTCGACGACATGTACGTGGACGCGGGCCTGCAACTGGAGACGGCGGCCCGGGTCGGCAACACCCAGGTCTGGGTGACCAACGAGTACGAACACGACGGCATCGGCGATGACCGCGTCTTCGCCCGCCTTACCGGGCTTGTCCACGACATAGGAGGAGGAACAGGTGAGTAAGCTCCCCAGGCTCGCCGAGATCCCGGCATTCAACGCGTACATGGGACAGGGATGGGGGACCCCGGATCGGACACCGCCCGTCGTCCCGGGCGCTCCCGAGGCCGCCGCCGCACACCGGGCGCGGCTCGCGGCCGCGCTGCCCGGCCGGGACGTGACGGTCGCCGCGGGTCACGCCCCGGTCCGGAGCAACGACACCTCGTACGACTTCCGGCCCGACAGCGACTTCTACTGGCTCACCGGCTGCCCGGTCGAAGGCGGCGTGGTGGTGCTGCGCGGCGGTGACGCGACCCTGTACCTGCCGCCGCCGGCGTATCCCGGCGAGCCGGGTTTCTTCAGCGACGGCACGTACGGCGAGCTGTGGGTCGGCGCCGCACCGGGACTGGCCGACTGGTCGGCTGCCCTCGGGATCGAGGTGCGCCCGCTCGACGAGGCGCCTTCCGTGGAGAACCCCGAAGAGCTGCGCCGTGTCCTGGCCGAGCTGCGCATGATCAAGGACGGCTGGGAGGTCGAACGGCTCCGCGAGGCCGTGGACCGCACGGTCGAGGGCTTCGCCGCAGTTCTCGCGGAGATCCCCGCGGCCGTCGAGGGGCGGGGCGAGCGCTGGCTGCAGGGCACGTTCGACCGGCACGCCAGGACGTACGGCAACGGCCCCGGCTACGCCAGCATCGTGGGCAGCGGCAAGCACGCCCCCACGCTCCACTGGGTGCGCTGCGACGGCCCCGTCCTGCCGGACGAGTTGCTGCTGCTCGACCTCGGCGTGGAGGTCCGCAGCCACTACACCGCCGACGTCACCAGGACCTTCCCCGCCTCGGGCCGGTTCTCCCCGGCGCAGCGGCAGGTGCACGACCTGGTGGAGAAGGCCCATCGGGCGGCACTCGCCCAGGTGGCTCCCGGCCGCCGGTTCACCGACTTCCACCATGCCGCGATGGAGGTCATCGCCCGGGGGCTCCACGACTGGGGCCTGCTGCCCGTCTCCGTGGACGAGGCGCTGTCGGAACACGGCCAGCACCACCGCCGCTACCTCGTCTGCGGCATCGGGCACCACCTGGGCCTCGATGTGCACGACTGCGCCCAGTCCCGCCCGGAGGCGTACCAGGGCGCGCTCATGGCCCCCGGCATGGTGCTCACGGTCGAACCCGGTCTGTACTTCCACGCCCACGACCTGACGGTCCCGCCGGAGCTGCGCGGGATCGGCGTCCGCATCGAGGACGACCTCCTGGTCACGGAGGACGGCGCCGAGGTGCTGTCCGCGGAGCTGCCGCTCGACGCGGATGGTCTCGAACGCTGGATGCTCCGTTAAAAAATGTGACCTTTCATGCGTGCTGTCGGTTGATCAGGAGAACTGACGTGACCTCCTCCCCTTCCCGAGGGGAGGAGGCTCCCACGGCCGCCCGTGAGGTTTCCTGTTTCACCGCCGCTCGCCCGGCGGGATGTCCATCGGGGTCCTATCCCGGCTCCACCGGCGTTTCACCTCGCCGCCGGCCCGGCGGCGGGGGTGTCGCCGATCACGCAGGCAGCGGCTTGGTCATCGCCACCGCCGAACACGTCACCGAATCGCGCGCCGCCGCGCCGCTTGTCTTCCGACCTCTGGTTGCGGTTCTCGACAGGCTCCGCATAGTCTCGGGCCAGGCCTTGCTCAGTCGGTGTCCGCCGGGTCGAGTGGGGCGGAGTCGGCGGAGAGGGACTCCCAGAAGTCCACGTATGCCTGCTCGTGCAGGATCGCGAGCCTGAGGATGCGGGCCCGCGACACCAGGCCCACCTTGTCGGAAGGGTTCATCTCCGCGTGCCGTGAGCGGTAGAGCTCAAGCCAGTGGCGGTGCTGCGCTACCTGCTCCCTGGCGAGGGCCACCACGTCGCCGGCCTCGCCCAGGTCGGCGAAGAAAAGCTTGAGCTGCGCCGGGTCGCGGGTCTCCGGCTCGGGGGCGTGCGGGTCGGCCAGCCACTGCTTCAGCGCGGTCTGGCCGGCGTCGGTGAGGTGGAAGACGCGGCGACGGCGGCCGGTGTGCTCGGTCTCCTCCTGCAGCAGGCCGAGTTCGGCCAGCCGCGCCGGGATCCGGTAGAGCTGCGCGTGCGGGATCGGCCAGAAGTAGTCGACCGACTCCTGCGTCTTGGCCTTCAGCTCGTACGGCGTCATCGCGCCGTGGCGCGCGATCAGCCCGAGCACCACGCACTCGGGCGAGGTGAGCTCTGGCACCCGTCACATCCTTCCATTGACATCGTCTCATCGAGAGGATATCTTCAGTCCCATCGATACCGTATCAATGAGATGATTGGAATGCGATGAGTACCGACATTCAGGCCGTTGATGTCGAGGAGTTCAACGTCCGCATCTTCGAGTTGTGGTCCGCGCTGTGGAACGGCGAGCTGGGCCTGGCCGAGCAGATCATGGCGCCGCAGTTCCGGCTCCGCTACGCCCAGCCGGGCACGGACGCCTTCGACCAGATCCGGCATCCCGCACAACTGGCCGAGATGATCACCCAGTTCCAGGCGGCCCGTTCCGGGCTGCACTTCGCCCCCGACGGCGAGGCCGTTGCAGATGTCCGCCTCATCGACGGTGTCGCTCACGGCAAGATCGCCCGGCCCTATCTGGCGCGCTTCACCGACGAGACCGGGCGCGACCTGTGCATCAGCGGGATCGACATGCTTCGCATCGAAGACGGCCTCATCACCGAGGTCTGGTCGGTCTCCGGCGGAAGAGCCGGACGGCCCTTCTACAACGACTGAAGATCAACGACCGAAACCCTTGCGCCCGCCGCCCGCCGTGCTCCCCGCTCTCGCCCCCTGGTCACCCGCGATACCGCGACGGTGCTCGCAAAGGGCTACAGGTGAAATCTCATTCGGGGGCGGGGGAGCAGCCGTAGGTCACGAAGTAGATCTCCATGGAGATCGACCCGCTCGGGGCGGCGAGGTCGTGGAAGTTCCGGGTCACGGCGGTCCCGAAGATGCGCGGGTACGCCGCGCGGATGGCCGTGTTGACCCGTGTGGCCAGGCGGACACCGTTTCCGGCACCGCCGTCGGCGCCGAAGGTCAGGACCATGCCGGCGTGCCGTCCGGTCAGGCGATCCCGGTGCTTGCGCAGTTCCTGTCGGACCTGCGTGGCCAGCGCGTCGTCATCGGCGCCGGGCACGACCCGGAACGAGAGCGTGACCGGCTTCGCCCGGACGCCTCCGACGCAGGTGGACGGCGTCGCCGAAGGACTCGGGGAGGGACGTGGACGGGCGGATGCGGGGCTTTCCTCCGCAGGGGACCGGACGGTTTCCGGCGACGGCCGGGTGTTCTCGGGTGACGGCCGGGCGGTGTCCGACGAGGGGTGAGCGGTGTCAGGCCGGGGCGAGGGGTGAGCGGTGTCGGGCCGGGGCGAGGGGTGAGCGGTGTCGGGCCGGGGCGAGGGGTGAGCGGTGTCGGGCCGGGGCCGGGCGGCGTCCGCCGGGGTCCGGGGGGGTGAGGGGGACGGTGCCTGCGCTCCCAGCATGATGATCGTGAGTCCGAGCAGCAGGTCGGCGAAGAGCCAGCCGGCCAGCAGGGTCGAGGTCCGTTGACGGCTGGTCACCGCAGGGCCCTCTGCTGGGAGTCCCGGCCGTTGCCTTCGTCGTCCCCGGGACCGTCAACGGGCGCCGGGACCCTGAGGGCACCGGCCGCGCGGTCGACCGCGTAGCCGACGTCCACCGTCGCGTCGACCAGCTTGTCGACCCGGCTGTCCAGGCGGGAGACGGCGCCCTGGACCGACTTCATGGATCGCACGAGCTCGTCGTTGAACGCACGCCGCATGTCGAGGGTGGTCTGCGAGATGGTCGTCGACAACTGGTTCCCCGCGCGGGTCACGGCCTGACCGGTCCTGGATCCGGCGCTGTCGATCATGACTGAGGCCCGCGCCACCACGGTGGTGAGGTCGTCGCAGGTGCTGTTGATGGCCGCCAGGTGCTCGCCGAGGAGTTCGACGGCGTTGCCCACGTCGATCGCGCTGGCGGCCAGTTTGTCGGTGGCTTTTCCGGTGGCCTCCAGGGCCAGGGTGAGCGCCTCGACCAGTTCGGTGTGCACCTTGCGCGCCATGGTGCCGACGGAGCCGATATCGGCCGCCACCTTGGTGAGCTCGGTCCCGAACCGGGCGGGGGAGGAGAGCCGGACTCCGCCGAGTATCAGGCTCGCCTGGGTCAGTGCCCGGCGAAGCCGGCTCCGGAGGGCCGCCAGGTCCCGGTCCGAGGCCTCTTCCCTGCTGCTCCTGGTGATGTTCTCGAACACCGTCCAGAAGATGAGGCAGAAGATGGCCGCGAGGGTGCAGAACGCGATGTTGTCGAACTTGAAGAACCCCGGCAGCCTGCCGTCGAAGCCCTGCTGCCACATCTCGAGAAAAGGCCGCCGGGCCGCGTCCAGCCCGTCGGCGGCGAGGACGTCGCCGTAGGCGCCCGTGGCCATCATCAGCCCGAGCCAGGTGATGAGGATCGGCACGAAGACGAGGACGGGGCCGATGGCGGTGCCGAACCTGTGACGCCGTCCCGGATTTCCCGGCGGGGATGCGGTCCCCGCCGGTCCGCCCGCCACGAGGACGATGTCGTCGGGGGAGAAGGCGGAGAACAGGTCGACCTCGCACCAGCGTCCGGCCTTGCCGGGGTCGGCGATCGCGTCCGTTAGGTCACGCAACTGGTCCTGGCGAGCCGCCAAACGAGGGTGATCGGCGAGCTCGCGAAGCTCGGTGACAAGCTCCTGGTCCGTCACGGACAATCGCCGTCCTCTCCTCAATGATGCTGGGCATTGTCCGACGGTCCGTTGGACCGATTCATGCCGCGGGGAGGCGTGATCATTTCGGTATAAGACGTATCTGTCAAAGAACGAAGGAAGGGAGACGGGCTCACCGGTGGGAATCCCAGGGAGGTTCCCCACCGATGAGCCCGTACCCGGCCCGCTGAGCACCGGGGATCCGCAGCCTTTACAGGCTCCGGCGTCGCCGCCGGGGCGGCACCGGTCACTGGCCGAGGATGGCCTCCTTGACCCGGGCGGCGGCGTTGGCGTGGCCCTTGGCGTTGGGGTGGACCAGGGCGAAGCGGCCGGAGGTGTCGAGGAGACCCTCCACCCAGTTGCCGCCGTCGGCCTTGTCGCAGACGCTGTGGCCCTGGCTGGAGGCGTACAGGTCGACGTAGGCGTCGCCGCGGGCGGTGGCGCGGGACTTGATCACGGTGTTGAGCGGTTCCAGGACACTGGTGCGCAGCCAGTCCAGGTCGCCGGGGGTGACGGTGGAGAAGTCCGCGAGGTTGTCGAAACGGCATGCGGTGGCGTCGTCGGGGACGATGCGCGGGTAGCCGACGGTGATCACCCTGGCGTCGGCCGCCTTGCCGTGGATCGCGGTGAGCATCCGCTCGTACTCGTCGCTCACCCTCTCCAGCCGGGCCGCCATCCCGCTCCCGAGCTGGTCCTTGCAGGGAGTGCCTTCGCCCTTGGAACCGATGCCCAGCTGGACGCAGGTGAAGATGATCTCTCCGAAGCCCAGGCTGTTGCCGCCGATGCCGACGGTGACCACGTCGGTGTCCGGGCTCACCGCGTCCAGTTGCAGGGCCACCGCCTTGAAGGGGTGGTCGGGGTCGGTGGAGAAGGGCGGCAGGTGGTGACCGATCGGGACCTGCTGCGTTTCGGCGATGTCGGCGATGGTGGCGTTGCCGCAGCTGACGTTGCGCAGGTGGACCTGCTCGGCCAGCTCGGCCTCGACCACCCGCGGGTAGGACAGCGTGGTGCGCACACAGCCGTCACGTGGTGTCTCGTATTCCGGCCCGGCCGCGTCGATGGCTCCGGCGGTGTAGGAGTCACCGAGGGCCACCCACTCCAGCGGCTGCGGTGCGGCCTGGGCGGGAGCCGCTACGGCGGTGACCAGCATCGCGGCCGTCATGGCTGCGGGGATCATTTTCAAGGGGTTCGCCTTCCTGTCTGCCTGGCGGGAAAAGGCCGGGCCGCGCTGAGCCTGGGTGCACCGTTCACGGGACGATGAGGTGACGGGGAGACACCGACGGCTGAGGTGATACCGGAGCCGAAGAAGATCATGTCGCAGAAGATATTCGATCAGTGACTCTGCGTGGTCATGACGCGCCGGTCGGCCGGCAGGTCACCCGCCGTCCGCAGGCGGGCCGGTCGTGCGGCGTCTGGCGTCGACGGTCAGCTTCTCTAGCAACTCCATGAGGGAGGTGCGCTCGGGCCCGGACAGGCAGCTGACGAGTGTCGCCTCGCGGCCGAGCACCATGTCGACGGAGCGTTCGATGAGCGCGTGCCCCTCGGGCGTCAACGACACCAGGACGGTTCGCCGCCCGGTCGTCCCCGGCCTCCGCCGTACGAGTCCGTCGCGTTCGGCTCGGGCGACACGCTGGGAGATCGCTCCGGCGGTCACCAGTGTCCGCTGCGCGATCTCGCGGGTGCTGAGGGTGTAGGGCGGCCCGGAGCGGCGGATGACGGACAGGAGATCGAGGGTCGCGGCGTCGATCCCCGCCGCTCGCAGGACTCGGTTGCGGTCGTCCGCGAACAGCTTCGCCAGGCGCCAGATGGGTGTCACGATCTCGATCGACTCGGTCGGTGTGCCCGGCCGTTCCCGTCGCCAGGCCGCCGCGATCTCCGCGACGGGATAGGGGGCGGGCACGGCGTCCTCCGCCGGCGGAACGGTTTCGACCATGGTGCGTCCTCTGTCGGCGTCAGTTATGTTTAGGTCTAAACATAACTGACGAGCAGGAGGAACCTTGACCCGCAGCGTGCTCATCACCGGAGGCACCAGCGGCATCGGCAGAGCCGTCGCCGCGAGGTTCGCCGCCGACCAGGCCGAGGTTTTCATCACCGGACGGCACGCCGACTCCGTCGAGAGGACCGCAAAGGAGCTGGGCGTGCACGGCGTCGTCTGCGACGCGACCGACCCCGGGCAGGTCGCGGAGCTGGGCGTACGACTCGGCGAGACGCTCGACGTGCTCGTCAACGCGGCCGGCGGCCTGGCCGGCTCGGAACCCGCGCCCGCTGACGCCTCGCCGCTGGAGGCGCTGTCCGTCCAGTGGCAGGTCAGTCTGGCCCAGAATCTGCTCAGCGCCGTCCTGACCACCGCGTCGGTCCAGGACAGGTTCACCTCCGGCGGCTCGATCATCAGCATCGGTTCGATCGGAGCGGAGCGCCGCGGCGGCTCGTACGGTGCCGCCAAGGCCGCCCTCGCCGCTTGGAACGCCTCGCTCTCCGCCGAGGTCGGCCCACGCGGCATCACCAGCAACGTGATCTCCGCCGGCTATGTCGCGGGCACCGACTTCTTCCGCGGGCAGATGACGGACGAACGTCACAGCGCGCTCGTTCATGAGACCCACAACAAGCGGCCGGGCACGCTGGACGACATCACCGAGACCGTCTACTTCCTCGCCTCCCGCGGTGCCAGGCACATCACCGGTCAGACCATCCATGTCAACGGCGGCGCCTTCACGACGCGGTAGCGATCCCGATGTTCCGGAGCCCTCTCTGTCAGCCTCTCGTGAGACATAGGACGTATAAGTACTTTGCTGCAAAGCAGGGCGAGACCGGGGGTCAAGCCAGGGACGGCATCCGGCAGCAGGAAGTGTGCACTCCCTGCTCGACTGGGCCGGCGCCTGTGCCGAGAGGGTACGCATGTCGGGATCCTGAGCAATTTGGGCGCTTTAAAATAATGTGAGGTGCGGCAGGAACTGGAATGACGGATGGGGTGGCCGTGGCGGCCGATGTGTTCCGTGCGGGGATCGAACACGTCTCTGAACGGCGTAGCCGTCAGGATCGGCAGGCCCATGAGGGGTAGAGCATGCGGGCGATGCCGGCCCGTGATCGCCTGTGGGGTTTGACGGGATTCTGACCCCGGATTGGGCCAAGCCGTATATCGGCTGGGTGGTCGGGATGGACTGGCCCGAGGGGGACGAGGAGGGGTGTTTCCGGCTCGCCGACGCCTGTGTGACCGCTGCGCATGAGGTCGTTGCGGGCACCTGGGCCGACCTGCCGCGGAGTGCGGACAAGATCGGCCAGGCGTGGGACGGTGCGGCGCACACCGCTTTCGCCGAGCATGTCACCCGGGTCGCGGGCGGGCAGGTGGCCGATCTGGTCAACCGGCTGATCGGCGCCGCCGTCAGGTTGAACAACGTCGGGGTGCAGATCCAGTACGCCAGGTACATGATCGAGGCCACCGTGTGGCTGCTGATCGTGCAGGTGGGCTACCTGCGGGCCATGGCGGTGGCCAGCGGGGGCGCGAGTCTGGCGTTCATCCCGGTCCGGGTGCAGTTGGCCCGGCTGATGGTCGGGCAGATCGCCTTGCGGGTGCGGGACAACATGGTGCTGTTCGCCGCCATCGTCGGCGGGATGGAGGGCGGGGTCCAGGCCCTGCAGATCGCCCGGGGCCGCCGCGACGACTTCGACGAACGGCAGCTGCTGATCTCCGCGGTGACCGGCGGGGCGATGGGCGCCCTGATGGGCGGGTTGTCGGGTGGACTGACCCATCTGGCCACCCCGGCCCTGCAGGCGGGGTTGTCGCGGGCAGAGATGAGCGTGGCCGAAAAACTGCTGGCCGCCGCCACCAGCTCCCTGTACGGGCAGGCCGTGCAGTACGCGCTGACCGGTGGTATCACCACCGCGGGCGGCATGATCATCAGCGGCGACTTCGACTGGGACCTGCTCGCCAAGGCCGTCACCTCCAGCGCGCTGGGCGCCGACGGCCAGCATTTCACCACGACCCTCCCCCACGGCAGCCCCCCGCCACCCGGAAGCTCCCCGCCACCCGGCAGCCCGCCACCCGGAGGCCCCCCGCCCGGCAGCGCTCCCCACGGTGGCGCTCCGCCCGGTGGCAGCACGCCTGGTGGTGGCCCGTCTCCATTCGCCCATCCCGTGCCCCCTGCCCCTGACGCCCCGCCCGGCCCCGGCCCCCTGCCCGGTCTCGAACCGTCCAGGGTTTCCGAACCCCCCAGGAGGGGCCCCGAACCGTCCAGGGATTCCGAACCGCCCGGGGATTCCGAACCGCCCAGGAGGGGTTTCGACCCCCTCACGGGCACCGCCCGTGACACCACGTTGAGCAACGCCACCACCCCGGAAGCGACGTCCTTCTCCTCCGCTGCTCACGACGGCCCGCACCCTGACCGTCCTCATCACGACGGCCCCGCGAGCACCAGTGATCCGGTCTCCCTCTCCCGCGCGGCGGATGCTCCGCGGGACTTGCCTGAGTCGGTTCCGCCGGCACGGGCCGGTGGGGACGCCCCGCCGGTGTCCCGTCACAGAACCTCCGGTGACGAGACTCCGGCCGGCCGGATCGAGCAGCTGCTCAACCCCACCGCGAAGCCCCCGGCCACCGCGCTCTCCGACAGTGCCGGACCGCCCGCGCCCACCCACCCGCACGTGCCCGGCACATCCGGCGGGGCCGAACCCGCCGGCCCGGTTGCGAAGGGGACTCCACCGGCCGCCGAGACGGCCATCACGCGCGTGTGGGGGGCCGACGGTGCGGTTCCGGAGCAGGTCGTGCGGCAGCTCGCCGATCTGCGCCAGACACCTGAGCGCCTGGAGGAGGTGGCCCACCGGATCGATGCCCAGGCCCACGCCGCCGATCCGCACCGGGTCGCCGCACTGATCGACGCACAGCACGCGGCGTGGTTCGCCGACTCCCGGGGCCGAGCCGTCGTCGAGGCCGGAAAGAGACTGATCGATAACCTCCGCTGGACGCCGAGCGGACTCGACAGGAGGGATTGGCAGATACGTATGGACAGGTCTGACTATCCGAGAAACGACTTCGCCGCGTGGCTCCGCGGGGTCGGGCCCGAGCCGGGGCTCACGGCCACGATGAGCTGCTGGGAGGCCGCCATGTTCAGTGCCTACCTGGCAGGTGGGATCGACAAGGCCTGGCTGGAATACATTCATGCCGAGGCGGCCACCGCCAGTCGGACCGGCTCCGGAAACTACTACGAAACGCTGATGGGCCACCTTGTCCCCGGCCCGCGCGAGCCCTACGTGATCGATCCGATCACCGGAGTCGGCGGACCCGACATCCCGGCAGGGTATGTGATCTTCATTAATGGCGCAGTCCATGTCGTGACCAGCGCCGGCACCCGTGACACGCAGGGCCGGCAGGAGATCCTCAACCACTCGGACGGCCCGCAGACGGGCCCAGTCCCCGACGGCATGAGGCCGCAGACGACTCTGGAAGAGTGGGTGGCGATGGCGAACAAGGAGGGGAGGTACACAAAACTTGTCATCGAGTTCGGGATGCCCCCGTGGTTGTTCGAGGGGCGGTAGGCACAGGAGAGCGGGTGTGCGTCCGCCACGGCGCCCCGGCGGCTCCCTCGGCTGACCGGGCCGGGGGAGCCCGCCAGGGCGTTCGGCGGTCCTCAGGCCGAGGTGCGGCGGAAGTCGTCCGCGTGGTGGGCGGCCCACTGGGCGTAGGTGTGCGCCGGGCGCCCGGTGACCTTCTCGACGACGGACGACACCTCCGCCGGCCGGCCGACCGCCGAGGCGAGCCCGTCGAGCATGAAGTCGACCGCCTGCGGGGGGAGATGGCCGATCATGTGCTCCCTGGCCTGCTCCCTCGGCAGCTCCTCGAACCGCAGCGGGCGGCCGATCGCCTCGCCGAGGATCCGCACCCGCTCGATCTGGGTCAGCGACTCCGTCCCGCCGATCAGGTGCGCCTCCCCGGCCTGCCGGTCGAGCAGGGCGCGGACGATGACCGCGGCGATGTCGCGCTCGTCGATCGGCGCCGCGGCCGCGTCCCCGTACGGCGCGCGGACCACGTCGCCGGTCGCGATCTGCGCGGCCCACGCGAGGTCGTTGGCCATGAACATGCCCGGCCGCACATGGGTCCACGACAGGCCGGACTCCTCAACCGCCCGCTCGCACTCAAGGTGCCGGTCCCCGATCCAGTTGGACGTCGGGAAGGTCACCGCCGCCGAGGACAGCAGCACGACCTGCTCCAGCCCGGACTCCTTCCCGATCCGGAGGAAGTCGTCCAGCGAGCCGAACACGGGGAAGAGGAAGGCCTGCTCGACCCCGCGCAGCGCGGCGGGCAGCGTCTCGGGCCGGGTCAGGTCGCCGGGGAGCACCTCGACGCCGTCCGGCAGCCCGGCGCTCTCCGGGTTGCGGGTGATCGTCCGTACCTTCTCGCCCGCGTCGAGCAGTTGCCGTACCACGTTGCGGCCGACGTTTCCGGTCGCGCCGGTTACCAGAATCATGATTGTTGTCTCCTTGGTGGACGGGTCCCGGGTGCGGGACCGTCGGGTCGAAAGCGGAAAGTCTGTTTCCATGATCGCTGACGGGTTGCGGGGTCCGTTCCGCGGCCCGCCGGTTCATCGCCCGGCGGATCCCTTCGGTCCGGCGACGAGGAAGACGGTGAGGGCCGCCAGGCAGAGGAAGGCGGCGCCCGCCATGCCGGCGACGCCGTAGCCGTGCACGGTGGCGCGTCCGGCCAGGTCGGTGGCCGCGGGGTGGGAGCCGAGGAAGGCGGCGGTCGCCGTACCGGCGGCGGTGCCGAGCAGCGCGATGCCTAGTGAGGCGCCGATCTGCATCGAGGTCATCACGGTGGCCCCGGCCACCGCGGTGTCCGGCCCCGCGTTGAGGGTCGCGGTCCCGTTGGCGGGCACCAGCACCCAGCCGTTGCCGGCTCCGAGCAGTACGAGGATCGGCAGCAGCGGGAACGCGTAGCCGCTGTCGAGACGGAGCAGGCCGAACAGCGCGAGCGCGAGGGCGGTCGACAGCAGTCCCGAGCAGAGCAGCAGCCGCACCGGGGCGCGTTCCAGGAGCCTTCTGGCGAGGCGTACGGCGAGCATGATTGCGGCGGTGTACGGCAGGAAGGCGAGTCCTGTCACGAGGGGGGAGAGTTTCAGGACGGTCTGCATGAAGAAGGTGAGGAAGAAGAACGCGGCGAAGTTGCCCACCGCCATGCACAGGACCGCGAGGTAGGCGCTGCCCCGGCTGCGGTCCAGGACGACGCGCAGCGGCAGCAGCGGCTGGGCGACCCGGCTCTCAAGGAGGACGAACAGTGCCAGCAGGGCCACGCCCGCCGCGAGGCAGCCGAGGGTGAGGGGCGCGGACCAGCCGTCTGCGCCGGCCCGGGTGAGCCCGAAGACCAGTGCCATGAACCCGGAGGTGGCCAGGACCGCGCCGGCGACGTCCACCCGGGTTCCGGCCAGGCGGGGGGCGGGCCGGACGGCATGGGCGATGCCGGCCGCCGCGGCGACCGCGATGGGAACACTCACGTACATGCTCCAGCGCCAGCCGAGGGTGTCGGTGAGGACCCCGCCGAGCATCAGGCCGATGCCGGAACTGCTGCCCATCACGGTTCCGTAGATCCCGAAGGCCTTGCCGCGCTCGGCGGGGGTGGTGAACGTGGTGCCGAGCAGGGCGAGGGCGGAGGGGGTGAACAGGGCGCCGAACACTCCCTGCAGCGCCCGGGAGAGCAGGAGCATGGCCGGGTTGACGGCGGCCCCGCCCAGGATCGAGGCCGCGGCGAACCCGGCCAGCCCGATCAGCAGGCAGTTCCTGCGGCCGATCAGGTCGGACAGCCTGCCGCCGAGCAGGAGGAGCCCGCCGTAGCAGAGGGCGAAGACGGTGATCACCCACTGCGCGCCGGAGTCGGACAGGTGCAGGGCCCGCTGCGCGGAGGGCAGCGAGATGTTCATGATCGTGGCATCGACCGCGATCATGAACTGGCCGACGGCGATCGCGCCCAGCGCCCGCCAGCGTCGCGAGTCGGGTGGGGCCGGTGCCGTGACGGCTGTACTCATGGAACACCTCAGGGGAACGACTTAATGTTGGCGTCGCCAACGTTGTTGAGGCCAACGGTAACAGTCGTAGGTGCGGCCAACAAGTTTGTTAGGCTGGAACGCATGGAGACGACGGCCGACGACGCCACCCCCGCCCGGCTGAAAGGCACTCCGAGCTGGGTTCTCACGCACACCGCGACCCACGCCGGCCGGCTGCTTTGGGAGGCCTTCAGCACCACCGACGCCCGTCGTTACCACTACGCCCTGCTCGCCGCACTGGAGGAGTTCGGTCCCGCCAGCCAGGCGAGCCTGGGGCGCCGCTGCGGCATCGACCGCAGCTACATCGTCGGGGCGATCAACGAACTCGCCGCCTGGGGACTCGTCGAGCGCGACCCCGACCCGGCGGACCGCAGACGCAACGTCATCACGCTCACCCCCGCCGGGGGCGAGCGGCTGCGAGAGCTCGACGAGATCCTCGCCGGGGTCCAGGACGCGATCTTCGCCCCCCTGTCGTCCGAGGAGCGGGACCAGCTGACCCGGCTGCTCGCCCGGGTCCTGGAGTACCACGACCACCGGCGGGGGCCCTCCGTGTGATCGGCTGAGAGCGGGTGGCCGTGCCGCGCTCGACCGGCGGATCATGGTGAGGCGTGAAAGAGGATCGCGGCAACGGCGGAGTAAGGGGGTAGGCCACAGAACTGGAGTCCCCGTTGCGCGTCCATCTGGCAGTCACGGTCAAACGTCCGGGCACCCCGCTGCCTCCCACGGTGCTCGCCGTGGCCCGCGAGGCGATCACGCGGGCCTTCCCGGTACCGGCCGCGACCGTGACCGCACGCGAGTGGCACTCCGCCACCGGCGGCACGGCGCTGCTCTCCTGGTCCAACGAACCCGAAGGCCACGGGCCGCCGATCATCAGCTCGGCCGGCGGCCGGGTGGCGGGCCTCACCGGGCATCTGGCCGAACCGTCCGAGGCGGACCGGCTGCTGGCCGCCCCCCGGCTGGGTGCGGCCGTCCTCCGTACCGGCGGCTGTTTCTCGATCTTCCGGGCCGATGACGAGGAGCTGAGCGCGGCCACCGGGTTCACCCGGGCGTGCCCGGTCTTCCACACCGAGACCTCGGACGTGCACGTCGTCGGCAGCCGGGCGCTACTCGTCCACCTCGTCGCCCGCGCCACCGAGACCGCGTCGAGCAGGCCCGGGATCGTCTGGGACCTGCCCGCGCTGCAGTCGATGGTGCGGATCGGCTACTTCCTCTCCGACGAGACGCCGTTCGACCGGGTCGGTGCGCTGCCGCCGGCGGCGGAGATAAGGATCGCGGCGGGCCGCCGTACCATCACGGTGGCCCCACTCCCCGAGGCGCGTCCGAAACCGGCCTCCAAGCAGGGGAAGCGGGCCCAGGTCGCCGAGCTCGCCGACGCGCTGCTCACCGCGGTGCGACCACTGCGGGACACCCCGGAGCCGGTACGGCTCTCGCTCACCGGCGGCCGGGACAGCCGGCTGCTCGCCGCGCTGCTGCACAGCGCCGGCATCCCGTTCACCACGGCGACCTCCGGGCCCGACGGCCACCCGGACGTGGTGATCGCCCGGCGGGTGGCGGCGGCGCTCGGTGTCGAGCACCGCGCCGCCGAGCCGAAACGGTCCGAGGACGGCGCCGATCTGATCGTCCCCCATCCCCTCGTCCGCAGTCACAACGCGCTGGCCGCCGGCGAGGGCATGATCTCGGCGTACGAGAACGTCCCCGGTGCCGCGCGGTTCGATCCCACGCCCCGGATGTCCGGGCACGGCGGGGAGATCCTGCGGGGAGGCTTTCTGTACAACCAGGCCGAACTGGACCCGGGGGCCGTCCTGCGCCGGGTGGACACCCTCTTCGGTAAGAACGCCGACCTGCTGACGCGGAAGGCCGGGGAGCACGGCCGTGCGCTGGCCGCCCCGTGGCAGGACCGCTGCCGTGCGGACGGCGTGCGGGTGCTCGACCACCTGTATCTGACGTACCGGGTCGGCCGCTGGCACGCCGCGTCACGCGCGTCGCTGCTGCGCACCGGCAATCCCGTCCCGCCGTTCCTCGACAACCTGGTCGTCCGGGCCGCGTTGGGCATCGACCCGCTGTGGCGGCGCTCGGAGGAGGTCGTCCACGACGTGATCACCGCTTTCGCGCCGCAGCTGCGCGGCGTCCCCGTGGAGGGCAGCTCGTGGCGCTTCGAAACCGAGCATCCCGACCGCACGCTGATGGACCGGCTCCGCCTGCGGTGGCGGGCGCTCGGCCGTCCTGCCGTGGGCGATCTGCCCGGGGCGGGCGGGAAACCCTGGAACTGGCGGCTGAGCCCTTCGCGAGAGCTGGCCGACCTGTTGTGGGCGGGCATCGCCGGTCCGGACACGGCCGGTGAACTCGCCCACGTCTTCGACGAGACCGGCGCGGCGACCCTGTCGGCGGCCTTCCCCGAACGGCGGATGGACGCCGTCTGGAACGTGTACACGGTCTCCACGATGCTGACGGGCGCCTTCTCCACCGCCACGCCGCCCAGCCTCCCACCGCTGCGCGTTCCCGCCCCGGCGCCCCGGTAGGCGTCAGTCGCGGGGATACTTCTCGTGCCCCGGCCCCCTGGCCGGCTGCGCGGTGAAGTCGTCGGCCAGTTCGGCGATGACGTCGCGGCCCTCCAACTGGGCGAGCCATCCGACGGGGAGCGCCGTCTCACCGTGCAGGGCTCCCAGCAGGTTGCCGCAGATCGCTCCGGTGGAGTCGCTGTCGCCGGAGTGGTTGACCGCGAGGAGCAACGCCTGCGGGAGGTCGCCGGCCTCCGGATACGCCAGGGCGCAGTAGACCGCGATGGCCAGGGCCTCCTCCGCCACCCACGCCCCGCCGAGCGACTCGACCTTCTCCGGGCCGGGAGCGCCCGTCGCCACCAGGTCCACGGCGGCGCGCAGCGCCCGGGTGGTCTCCTCATGGCGGGGATAGGTCAGCAGCAGATCCGCCGCCCGCCGTACGGCCTCCGCGAGCGGCTCGCCCGCCACCAGGAAGTGGACGACGGCGGCGAGGGCGCCGGCGGCGAGATAGCCGGTGGGGTGGCCATGGGTGATCTGGGCGCACCGGGCCGCCAGCTCGAAGGCGTGCTGAGGACTCGGCGCGCGCAGGCCGAAGGGGGCCGAGCGCATGACGGTCCCGCAGCCCTTGGAGTCGGGGTTGACCGGCCCCCGCTCGCCGAACGGCGCGGGGGCGGTGGCCTGCCCGTTGCGCAGCCCCGACAGGCAGGCGTTGCCGGGAGCCCGCCGGGAGTAGAGCCAGGTCTGCTCGCGGAGCCAGCCGGTGCGGATCACCCCGTTGGCCGGGGGAGGGGCGGGGTGCTGCTGGGTGTCCAGCCAGCGCAGGTAGGCCCGGCGCAGGCCGGCGACCTCCGGCCGGCGGATCAGGCCCTCCACGGTGAACAGTGTCATCTGCGTGTCGTCGGTGATCAGGCCGAGCTTGCCGCGCCAGTCGGCGGCCAGTCCGGTCAGGCCCTCCGGGCCGTACCGCTCCCGGATCCTGCGGATCGACTCGAACTCGACGGGCGCTCCCAGCGCGTCGCCGAGCGCGCCGCCTAGCAGGCAGCCTCTCACCCGGCTGCGGTACTCCGGCAGATCGTCGGTGGAAAGGGGCACGATCACACTCCTTCGACTGCGGTGAGGGCATCCGTGACCGCCCGGGGATGTTCGAACGCCCAGGCTAGTACGGCGTCCGGTGGCGCATGCGAGACGGCTCCCGGGGCCGGACCATGGGCGGGAAGGGCGTCAGCCGGTCGAGCCGCAGGGGCGGGGGCCATTCCCGGCGGCCTCGGCCTCGTCGTGCAGGTGCCTGGCCCTGGCCAGCAGGGTGGTACGGAGACGGGGATCGTGTTCGCGGTCGTTGATGATCCGCTCCAGCAGGTGGAACGGGATGGCTTTGGCGCCGGACCGGTATTCGCCCCAGCTGGTCTTTCCGCTTCTGTACCGTTCGCCCAACTGGCGGACGGTGACGCCGACGGTGAGCTCACGCAGGAAATCCGCCAGCGCGTTGGCCTGTTCCGTCTCGCCTTTCGGATTTCCCTGTGGACGCCCCGGAGTACCCATACGCCGCACCTCCTCGATTGTCCGCGATAAACGTATTGTCCGCTGTTTAGACGCAATTTCCGGCGAGATTGTTGACGGACAATCGGGCCCGGCGCAGCGTGGTCTCCACAGGTTTCCCACACCCTCCGGAGGCTGCCGTGATCTCCCTCTTGTCCAACCGCCCGGTCTCGGGCGGACACCGTGCGCCCACCTGGTCGCGCCGCGCCGCGGCCCTGACCCACGCCGCCGTGCTGGCCGCCGCCGGCCTTATCGTGCTCTCCCCGGCAGGAGCGGACGCCGCCACGCAGCAGAACCTCTGCGGAAGCTCCTTCGGCCTCGTCAAGACCTGGCCGATCCGGCAGGCGGGAATCGAGGTAGGCGGCATCGACGTCTACTACAGCAACTCCACCGGACAGAACTGCATCATCGTGTCCCCGAACGCCCGCTACCCGCGGGGCACGTTCCACCACATCACCGCCGCACTGAGCAAGAGCGGATCCAATCGCTGGGAATGGGACGGGCCCGGTAAGAACTACACCCAGTACGCAGGGCCGGTCTATGTATACGCGAAGGGCAGCTGCATCAACTTCTATGGTGAAATGCGTTCCACCGGGGCGGGAGCCGATCGACTGCGTTCCTCCGGGGCGGGGATCGGCGGAGGGATCGGAGGGGGCGCGATCGGGGGGATCGGAGGGGGAGCGGGCGCGATCGGGGGGATGAGCGACGCCATGAAGAAATTCCTGAAGAGCAAGGATCGCGTGTCGGAATACCAGACGAACCGGCACTGCGGCTGAAGCCCTTCTGACAATGCCTCCCTGCCCCGGCCGCGTCGGCCGGGCAGGGCCTTCGCGGGCGGGTCGTCGACGGACGTGTGCCGCGGTCGTGGCGCCGTCGCTCACCGTGCTCACCGCCGTCTGCGGTGCGAGCACCCGCTCGGATATCGCCTCGGTTCAGACAGACCGCAGGGGGCGGGGAACGTTTCCCGCCCCCTCGGCGACACGCGGCGGCGCGGCGGCGATGACGGTGTCGAGCATGGCGCGGGAGGACTCTAGGTCCTCCATCGCACGGGTGATGCGGTCCCGTTCTCTGTGCAGGTCCGCAAGCAGGTCGGAGCAGGTGGGGACGAGGCGTTCGCCGTCGTCGCGGACGCACGGCAGGACCTGGGCGATCGTGGCGGTGTTGAGCCCGGCGACGAGCAGGGTGCGGATCCGGCGCACCGTGTCCGCATCGGCCTGGGTGTACACGCGATAGCCGCTGGGCAGCCGGGCCGGACGCAGCAGCCCCTGCTCCTCGTAGTAGCGCAGCAGCCGCTCACTCGCCCCGGTCCGCCGGGACAGCTCTCCGATCCTCATGTGGCCTCCATCACACAGGCTTGACTCTCACACAGATGTGAGAGTTTAGCGTCACCGGCATGCGACGCAGTCATCTCGTTCTCCTCGCCCTCAGCGTGAGCGCCTTCGTGGTCGGCACCGCGGAGTACATCATCGCCGGGCTTCTCCCGCAGGTCGCGTCCGACCTGCACATATCCGTAGGCGCCGCCGGGCAGGCGGTCACGGCCTACGCGCTCGGCGTCGTCATCGGCGGTCCGATCGTGACCATCCTGACCGTACGGCTGCCGCGTAAAGGGCTCGCCCTGGGGCTGATGGCGCTGTTCGCCGCAGGCAGCGCCGTCTGCGCCCTCGCCCCGTCCTACGAGATCCTGCTGGCCGGCCGGGTGATGTCCTCGCTGAGCCACGCCGCCTTCCTCGCGCTCTCCCTGGTGGTGGCCGTCAGCGCCGTGCCCGCCGAACGCGCCGGTCGGGCGATGGCCTTCGTCATCTCGGGCATGACGGTCGCCACGCTGCTGGGAGTGCCGCTGGGCACGCTGCTCGGGCAGCAGGCGGGCTGGCGGGCCCCCTTCGCGGTGCTGGTCGTGCTGGCCGGGGCCGGCATCGTCCTGCTGGCCCTGACCCTGCCCCGGCAGCCCGCCACGGTGACCGACCTCCGGCGGGAGATCGGGGTGCTCGCCAGAAGGCCCGTCATCATGGCGATCGTCACGACGGCCGTCGGCTACTCCGGAGTGGCCGCGGTCTTCACCTACATCGCACCGATGCTGACCGAGATCACCGGGTTCGCCCCACCGGTCGTCTCCGCGCTGCTGCTGGCCTACGGAATGGGCAGCGTCCTGGGCAACCTGGCCGCCGGGCGGCTCACCGACCGCTTCCCCAGCGCCACCCTCCGGGGAGTCTTCGGCTCCCTCACGGTGCTGCTCGTCCTCACCCCGTTCGCCGTGCTCTGGAAGCCGGCGGCGGTGCCGGCCGTACTCGCCCTCGGTCTGCTGGCCACCGCCACCATCACCCCGTTGCAGGGCATCATCCTGCGGCACGCCGGTGAGGCGCCCATGCTGGCGGTCTCCGTCAACGTCGGCGCGTTCAACCTCGCCATCGCGTTCGGTTCGGTCGTCGCCGGGGTCATCGTCGCCGGCGGCGGGCTGCGCTGGACCGGTCTGGCCGGCGCGGTGCTCAGCGCGCTCGGCCTCGGGCTGTCCTACCTCGCGGTGCCCCGCCGTACCGCTCACCCGGCCGCGGCCGTCCCCGCCACCTGAGATCCATCCGGAACCGACGAAAGAAGAGGAACGGCCCATGCGTGCCATCCAGATCGACCGCCATGGCGGCCCGGAGGCCCTCACCCTCCGTGAGGTGCCCGAACCCGTCGCCGCCCCCGGGACGGTCCTGGTCCGTACCGTCGCGAGCAGTCTCAACCCCGTCGACTGGAAGACCCGCGCCTGGGACATCGGGCCCGCGTTTCCGATGACGCTGGGCTGGGACCTCGCCGGGATCGTGATCTCCGCCGGCACCTCCGGCTACCGGCCCGGTGACCGGGTGATCGCCATGTCCGCACAGGTCGCCACCGGCCTGGGCACCTGGGCCGATCTGGTTGCCCTGCCCGAGGGTCTGCTGGCACCCGCCCCGGCCGCCACGAGCCTCACCGAGGCGGCCACCCTTCCCCTGGCCGGGCTCACCGCCCTGCAGGCCCTGGCCCGGATCCGCCCGGCGCGCGGCGACAGGCTGCTGGTCACCGGTGCCGCCGGAGGGGTGGGCGGGCTCGCCGTACAGCTCGCTCGACGTTCGGGCGCCGTCGTCGACGGTCTGGTCTCCACCGCGGCGCACGTTCCGGAGGTACGGAGTCTGGGCGCGGAGACGGTCGTCCACGACCCCGGCATGCTGGAAAGCGGCGTCTACCATGCGGTGTTCGACACGGCGGGTGCGGCCGTGGAACATGCGCTCGCGCCGGGCGGCCGGTATGTCGCCATCTCCGATGATCCGCTGCCGGACGTACCCGGAGCGGCGAAGAGCTACGTCCAGGAGGACGGCCGGGCGCTCGCGGAGCTGGCCGCCCTCGTGGACTCGGGAGAGCTCCGCCTGCGCGTCGCCGAGCACCACCCCGTGCACGCCGTACGGCATGCCCATGAACGCTTCGAGCGCGGGGGTCTGCTCGGCAAGGTCGTCCTCACCTTCTGAGCGTGCCGTCCGGACCGATCAGGCGACCGCCGGGGACGGTCCGGGGCATGCCCGGGAGGCCGGGAGCGTGCTCACCACCGGTCCCAGTGCAGGACCTCCTCCCGCGGAATGCGGGGAGCGGGTTTGAAGTCGGTGCCGAGGGTGAAGGCCAGCGGGATGAACGCGGCCAGCATGACCTCCTCGTACGGCACGCCGAGCACCTGGGCCAGCTCGCGTTCGAGTGGTCCCTGCGCGGTGGTCCACACTGTGCCCAGGCCGCGCGCCCGGGCGGCCAGCATGAAGCTCCACACGGCGGGCAGGATCGATCCCCACGCTCCCGCCTGCACGGTCACCGGGGCGTGGTCGGTGCGTCCCTCCACGCCCGGGATGACGAACGCGGGCACCCGGTGGATGTTGGCGGCCAGGTGCCGCAGGCCGTCGAAGACCCGCTCGGTGGAGCCGGAATGGTAGTTCATCCGCCACAGGTCGCGTTCGGTCAGCGGCTGGTCGCCGGCCACGGCCAGGGCGCGCAGGAAGATGTCGGCCACGGCCCGGCGCTGAGCGGGCTCGGTGACGACGAGGAAGTGCCAGCGCTGCCGGTTTCGCCCGGTCGGTGCCTGCACGGCCAGGTCCACGCACTCCTCGATCAGCTCGCGCGGCACCGGGCGGGTGAAGTCGAGACGCTTGCGTACGGCACGGGTCGTGCTCAGCAGTTCGTCGGGGGCGAGATCCAGTGTCATGACATGTCTCCTTCAGGCGGTGAGTACGGGTGCGGAGCGGCGGGAGCGCAGGCCGAAGGCGGCGACGAGGGCGCCGAGCAGGGAGAAGCCACACGCTGTCAGGAACGCGATCCGGCGGCCGAGCAGCAGGAGCCCGCCGTAGGAGACCGTATGCCGAGAAATCATCTGTCGTCAAACAGTATTTCTGGAGATGGACCTGCGGTAGGCTGACGGCTGAACGCAAGAGGAGAGCGATGGCGGCAACGACCAGAACGACGGACCGCGGGACGGCCTACTTTCCGCAGCTCGCCGCGGAGCGGCTGGACATCGCGCTGTGCCGGGCCTCGGCCGCCGTGGCCCGCGCCGCCGACGCGCACGCCACCAGAGAAGGGATCGGAGTCGGGCAGCACCTCGTGCTCCAGATGCTCGGCGCCGTCGGCCCCTGCTCTCAGCAGACGCTCAGCGAGGAGCTCCGGATCGACCGCAGCGTCATGGTCGGCGTCTGCGACGACCTGGAGCGGGCAGGCCACGTCCGCAGGGAGCGCAACCCCCGCGACCGGCGCTCCTACGCCGTCACCATCACCGACTCAGGCCGCCGGCGGCTCGCCGAGGCCCAGGCCGCGGTCCCCGCCTTCCTCGCGGACACCTTCCACGCCCTCACCGACGACGAGCGCGGCCAACTGAGCGCGATCCTCGCCAAACTCCTGCAGGCCGGCATCGGCGGCTCTTGAAGCCGTCCGGCTCTGAAGGAGGGCCGCCTGTTCAGGCTCTCGACGCCGAACCGGTCACGTGCCGGGAGGTCAGTCCGGGTGGTGCTGGTGCTGCAGGTAGGCGGCGGTCTCGGGGTTGGCCGGGAAGTAGGCCTCGATGGCCAGTTCGGCGACGGTGATGTCCAGCGGGGTGCCGAAGGTGGCCATCGTGCTGAAGAAGGCGAGTTCCCGGTAGCCCCGCCGCAGCCGCAGTGGGATCACGATGTCCCCGGGGCCCGGCCGTTCTATCTCGGGCTCCGGCTGGTCGCAGGGGTATTCGTCGAGTTCGTGCCAGAGCGCGGCCAGCTCGGGGTCGGCGGTGAGGCTCATCTGGCGGCGCAGCCGGTGGAGCAGGTGGGCGCGCCACTCACCCAGGTTGATGATCCGCTGGGCCATCCCCTTGGGGTGCAGGCTCAGCCGGAGCACGTTGACCGGCGGGACGAGCAGTTCCGGCGCGACGCCGCGCAGCAGCACGCCGGTGGCGGCGTTGCGGTCCACCAGGTTCCAGCGCTGGTCCACGACCACGGCCGGGTACGGCTCGTGCCCGCTCAGCACCTGGCCGAGGGCCTCTCTGACCGAGGACATCTGCGGTGAGTTGAGCGGCGTCTCCGCGTAGACCGGTGCGAACCCGCCGGCCAGCAGCAGATGGTTGCGCTCGCGGAGGGGAAGCTCCAGCTCTTCGGCGAGGCGCAGGATCATGTCCCGGCTCGGCTTGGACCGGCCGGTCTCCACGAAGCTCAGATGCCGGGTGGAGATGTCCGCCTGGATGGCGAGGTCCATCTGGCTCATCCGCCGGCGCTCCCTCCATTGGCGCAGAAGTTCACCGACTGGTCGGGCCACGCTGGTGGAGGTCACAAATCACACGATAACCGGCTACGGCTTGGTGAAACCATTACCGGTCACGTAACGAACGCCGTGATGTCACCGGCCCGGCTCTGTCGCGGCGGAGCCGGGGCAGGCGTCCCGCTCGCCCGCGTTCGGCGAGGATCTGCCATCTCCCGCCATCGATGACTATAATTATGTACATGACAGTTCTTCCGCTGGCCGACGCACGTGCCCGGCTGTCCGGCATCATCGAGTCCGCTGTCAGCACCCACGAGCGGTTTGAGATCACTCGCAATGGTCTGCCCGCAGCCGTGCTGCTGGCGGCGGACGACTACGAGACGATGCGCGAGATGATCGAGATACTCGCCTCCGAAGAGACCGTGTCAGCCATCCACGAGGGGCTCGCCGACCTGGAAGCGGGGCGCACCCACTCCTCGGCGGAGGTGGAGGCCGAGCTGCGCCGGACCGGCCGCCTGTGACCGGGCGCTACGAACTTCACCTCACCCGCCGTGCCAAACAGGACCTCGCCGAGCGCCTGCCCGCGAAGGTCGTGCCCGCGGTCTGGGAGTTCATCACCGGGCCACTGCTGGACACCCCTCGCCGGGTCGGCAAACCTCTTGACGAACCTCTCGCCCCCCAATGGTCCGCCCGCCGTGGCGACTACCGGGTTCTGTATCTGATCGACGACGGCCGGATCGTGGTTCAGGTGATCACCGTTCAGCACCGGGCGGACGCCTACCGGTCGCGTTAGACGCGTTCGGCCGGGACCGTGGAGTCAGCGGCGGCGGCGGACCTTGGTGCTGAGGCGGTTGAGGATGCGCTCCCACTCGGTGCCGAAGGGGTTGTCCTGGACGAGGTAGGTCCAGGTGGCGGTGGGGCGCCGGAGGCCCGCGCCGTCGTGGTCGAGACCATCGGCGGTGATGGCGGCGGTCTCGAAGGTGGCGATCGAGCGGGACTCGATCTCGGCCAGCAGGCGCTCGAAGGTGAGCTTGGCCTCCTTGTTGAACTCCTCGATCGGGCTGAGACGGCCGAGGGCACGCAGGTGGATCCCCTCGCGGAGTTCGGCCAGGAAGGCGAGGTGCTCGGCCCAGCCGCGGTCGAGATGGAACAGCACGATCTGCCGGGCGGCCTCCTGGAGCACCTCCTCGCCTGCGGTGTCCACCAGCTCCGACCATCGTTCGGGAAGGGCCCCGGCGAGCGCGTCACCGGCCGAGTGGCCGCGCAGGACCTTCTCGCGCAGGCCGAGGACCTTGCTCCGGTGGTCTTCGAGGAGACGGGTGTAGCGCCAGGTGTTGCGGTGGATCTCCATGTTGACGCCCTCGGCGACGCGCTGGGCGTGGCCCACGAGGGCACGGTCGGGCACGCCCTTGGCGTACTCGTCGGCGACGTAGTGGGTGATCAGCTCGTCTTCGCCGCTCACGAAGAAGACCGACCCGCCGGGGTCGCCCTGGCGGCCGGCGCGGCCGCGGAGCTGGTCGTCCAGGCGGCTGCTGGTGTGCCGGCCGGAGCCGATGACGTACAGCCCGCCGAGCTCGTCCACGCCCTCGCCGAGGCGGATGTCGGTGCCGCGCCCCGCCATCTGGGTGGAGACGGTGATCGCGCCGCGTTCCCCGGCCCTGGCGATGATCGACGCCTCCTCGGCGTCGTTCTTGGCGTTGAGGACCACGCACTCCAGGCCGCGTCCGGCCAGGGTCAGGGAGAGCCGCTCGGACTCGGCCACGTTCAGCGTGCCGATCAGGATCGGCCGCCCGGACTCGTGCACCTCGACGATCTCGTCGACGAGCGCGTGGTCCCGGTCCATGGCGTACTCGAAGAGCCGGTCGGGCTCGTCGGTCCGCACGCACGGCCGGTTGGAGGGGACCACGGCCACCTTGAGGTCGTAGAACTCGCGGAGCTGGTCGCCGACCGCGACCGCCGTGCCCGTCATGCCGCACTTCTCGGGATAACGGGTGATCAGTCCCTGGACGGTGATCGAGTCGAGGATCTCACCGGTCTCCGACGGGGCCAGCTTCTCCTTGGCCTCGACCGCGGCCTGCAGGCCGTCCGGCCAGCGCTGCAGCAGCGCCACCCGGCCCCGGGACGGGTTGATCAGGTGGACCTTGCCGTCGCGCACGATGTAGTCGACGTCCTTGGTCAGCAGGGCGTGCGCGTGCAGGGCCAGGTTGACCTCGGTCAGTGTGGCGGCGTCGTCGTAGAGCTCCAGGCCCAGGGCCTGCTCGACGGTGTCGATGCCCTTGGTGGTCAGGTGGACGTTGCGCGCCTGGTCGTCGAGCTCGTAGTGGTAGCCCTTGACCAGCTGGCGGACCAGTGCGGCCATCTCCGGCACGGCGTCACCCGGGTCGGTGGCCCCCGCCAGCACCAGCGGCACCCTGGCCTCGTCCACCAGTACCGAGTCGGCCTCGTCGACCAGCGCCACCCCCGGCTCCGGCACGACCAGGTCGGCCGGGTCGGTGCGGGTCCGGTCCCGGAGCACGTCGAAGCCGATCTCGCTGACCGCCCCGTACGTGACGTCCTTGGCGTAGGCGGCCCGGCGCTCGTCCGGGGTGGAGCTCTCCGCGATCCAGCCGACCGAGACGCCCAGCGCGTCGTACAGCGGGCCCATCCACTCGGCGTCCCGCTGGGCCAGATAGTCGTTGACCGAGATCACGTGCACTCGCTTGCCCTGCAGGGCGTATCCGGCGGCGGCCATCGCCCCGGACAGCGTCTTGCCCTCACCGGTGGCCATCTCCGCCACGTTGCCGGACAACAGGGCGAGCATGCCCACGAGCTGCACGTCGTACGGCCTCAGGCTCAGGGTGCGGCGTGCGGTCTCTCGCATGATCGCGCAGAGCTCGACCAGGTCGTCCCCCGAGGGCCGGGGCAGCTCCTCAAGCTCCTCAAGCCGCTTCTCCCGGGTCCCGGCGGCGGTCACGGTGCGTTCGAACGGCGCCAGGTCGATGGAGCCGGGACGCTCCAGGAAACGCCTGAAAAGCTGAGTTATCGAGGCCACGTTTCCTCCAACGCCCGTTCTCGGGAACACGTTCCCGCTGTCACATCACGGTACCGACCGGATAGATCATCCGCCCCGGGGGACCGCCGGGCAACCGCGCCCCAGACGGTCCGGTACCGCTCCACCGGCCGCGTCCGCCCGCGGTCGGCCGCGTCCGGCCCGCTCCCGGCGCCGGGAGCGGGCCGGACGCGGGACCGGGAGCGGCTGCGGGAGCCGCCGTGGGGACGATCCGAAGTCCTCCGGAAGAAACCCTCCGGCCCCGCCGAACGATATTCTGGTGGTAGATGGACGTGCCGGACACCCGCCGCCCTCGACCCTTCCGCCCTGGAGGCACGATGAGCCTGTCCGACCTGCAGCCGATCCCCACCGACCAGCTCGTCTTCCGGCTGCCGCAGAAGTTCGACGACGTGGCCGACGAACGCCGCCACCGCCAGGAACGGCTGGTGGCCGCGCTGCGGCTGTTCGGCCGGTTCGGCTTCGAGGAGGGCGTGGCCGGGCACATCACCGCCCGCGACCCCGAGCACACCGACCACTTCTGGGTGAACCCGTTCGGCATGTCGTTCAAGCAGATCCGGGTCAGCGACCTCATCCTCGTCAACCACCAGGGGCAGGTCGTCGAGGGGCGCCACCACGTCAACCAGGCCGCGTTCGCGATCCACGCGATGGTCCACCAGGCCAGGCCGGACGCGGTCGCCGCCGCGCACAGCCACTCGGTGCACGGCAAGGCCCTGTCGTCGCTGGGTACGCTCCTGGAGCCGCTGACCCAGGACGCCTGCGCCTTCTACGAGGACCACGGCCTGTTCGACGACTACACCGGTGTGGTCGTGGAGACCGAGGAGGGCCGTCGCATCGCCACGGCCCTCGGCTCACACAAGGCGGTCATCCTGCGCAACCACGGCCTGCTGACGGTGGGCGACAGCGTGGACGCCGCCGCCTGGTGGTTCATCACGATGGAGCGTTCGTGCCAGGCCCAGCTCCTGGCCAAGGCCGCCGGGCCGACGGTGCCGATCGAGCACGAGAACGCCAAGCTCACCCACGGCCAGATCGGCAACGACCTGGTCGGCTGGATCAACTTCCAGCCCCTCTACGACCAGATCACCGCCGCCGAGCCCGACATGTTCGGCTGAATACCTCTCCCTTTCCCGCCGCAGGCCCGGGGTCGGAACCCCGGGCCTCTCCGGCCTTTTCCGGGTCGGCCGGGATTCAGCGGTCCTTCTCGCAGAACCGGGCGTGACCGGCGTTGTATCCGTCCACCCAGCCCTTTCTGTCCCAGTCCGCCGACTGGCCGTAGGAGAAACCCTCTCCCTTGCCGCAGTCCCGGCCGGCCTCGTCGTAACCCTTCTGGTATGCCTTCCGGTACGCCTCCGGTTTTTCGTCGGAGATCGGAGTCAGGGCCCCGACCGTGGCCGTCTCGCTCCCCGCCGCCCCACCGTACGGAATTTCTGCCACGACCGCCCGGCCCGAGGCCGATGCGGCCGGGGACAGGGAGATCGCGGCCGGTCCGAGGGCGGAGGCGAGGAGAAATGCCGAGCCGATGAGCGCCAGGCGCCGTTCACCGTCCATGGCGCCTCCTCTCTGGTCGGGCCGCCGGCGGAGACCGCGCGGCGGCCGGGTCTCTACAGCCACGATATGAGCAGGATTATTATTGAATAAGCAATTGTTTGGTTATTGTCTTTTCCTTGAATGAAATGTTGGCGGGCGGGTTTTCCTTTCCGTATGGTTTATTTCTCGGCCATGGGGAAAATCCTGAAGCCGCCTCACAGGGCGACCGGTTCCACGGCTCCGCGTCTCTCGCCGAGGGCCAGCAGGCCCACGGCGGCAAGCAGCAGGACCGCGCCCGCGACGGCCTGCGGGGTGAGCCGCTCGCCGAGGAGGAGCACCCCGATGGCCGCCGCGCCGACCGGCTCGACCAGGGAGATCACCGACGCCGTGGTGGCCCGTACCGCGGCCAGGCCGGTGAAGAAGAGGCCGTAGGCCAGAGCCGTCGGGACCGCGCCGAGATAGAGGATGGCCGACCAGGACGCGAGCGGGTCGCCCTGCGGCAACAGGCCCTGGGCCAGCGCGACGGGCAGCAGGCAGAGCCCGCCGACGACGAATCCGCCCATGGCCGTGGTGTACGGCTCGCCGGGACGGGCCCGGTTGAGCAGGGTCACCCCCGCATAGCCGGCCGCCGAGAGCAGCGCCCAGCCGATGCCGGCCACCGAGAAGGTGGCCGATCCGCCGTCGAGGGTCAGCATGGCCAGACCGGTCAGGGCGAGCGCCACCGCGCCCAGTCCGGTCGCACCGGGCCGTTCACCCAGCAGCAGACGCGCACCGGCGGCCACGAAGACCGGGGTCGCGCCTATCGTGATCACGGTCGCCACGGCCAGGCCGGATTCGGCGATCGATGAGAAGTAGGCCGTCTGGTAGACGGCCATCGCCACACCCGTGACCACGATCCGCCAGAGGTCGGCGGGCCGTTTGAGACTGATCCGTCCGAGGCCGGCGGAGCGTCCGGGACTGGTCCGCTCAAGGTCGGCAGGGCGTCCGGGATCGATCCGCTCAAGGTCGGCAGGGCGTCCAGGACTGATCCGTCCGAGGTCGGTGGGCCGTCCGGGGCCGGTGCGTCCGCGATCGGTGGCGCGTCCGAGGCCGAGGAGGCGGGACGCCAGCAGGAGCAGCACCGCGCCGGAGGCGAACCGCCAGAACGAGACCGGGACGGGGCCGAGGGCGCCCGCCCGGTGGAGCAGTGCCCCGGCGGCACCCCCGGTGCCCCAGGCGGTCGCCGCGATCGACACGTACAGCAGGCCCCGCCGTACGGAGACGTGCGTCATGGATATCTCTCCAGATGAGGTGGTTGTCGTCAGTCCGCACGTATGCGGGCGGCAGCCACCCACCGGATCGCTCGATCCGGTCTGTCAGGAGAGAGGAGCGCCCGCTAGCGGGCGGTCGGCGGGGACATGATGAGTATCGTCACGGGCCGACCCTAGCCCGGCGACCGGCACCTCGGCCAACGGTTATCGGCCGGGCGTCCCTCGTCACCGTGGCCGGCGGGCGAGTCGGCCGCCGATCTGGCAGGCGGCCGGTTGCTGTCCTGGAGGCCGGCGCGGCGGGGCCTCGTCGAGGCTTCGGACCGTCCGGAATCCGACTCCGTCGATATACCTGACGTCACCTGACAGGTATGGGCGGAAGGATGAGATTCATGACCACGATCGCGAAGTTTCTCGCCATCAACATCGACTGCGCCGAGCCGAAGAAGCTCGCGGAGTTCTACGCTGCCGTCTTCGGTTACGAGGTCCAGTACGCCGAGGACACCTACGCCGGGATCGGCGACGGCACCATGAGCATCTACTTCCAGCAGAACCTCGACCGCAAGCCGGCCGCCTGGCCGGGGGCCGGCAAGCAGTTCCACCTGGACACCCGCGTCCCCGACGTGGAGGCCGCGGTCCAGGAGTACCTGAAGCTCGGAGCCACCAAGCCCGACTTCCAGCCCGGCGAGGGCGGCTGGGTGGTGCTCGCCGACCCCGAGGGTCACCTGTTCTGCGTCTGCCCGACCCGGGATTAGACACCGCACGCGGCCCTTCGCCGCGGTGCGGGAAAACCCTTCACCCCGGCCGACCACAGAGGCGGCCGGGAGGAGGTTCATTCCCCTGGGGGCTGCCGGCTCCGGCTTGGACCGCCCGTTACCCACTCGCCGGGCACTCTAAGCTTGCGGGATGACCCAACTGTCGTTTCTTTACCCATGCCTGCGCGCCCCCCATGGGCGGCGATGATGTGGGTCGGGATGTCCATCGCCCTGGTCGGCGCGCTGGGCTACGCACTGGGCGCCGCGCTCCAGCAGTTCGAGGCGGTGTCCGCGGGTGCCTCGCTCAAATTGATGAAGCGACCCCGCTGGTGGCTGGGCGGCGTGATCGGATTCGCCGGGGCGTCCATGCACGCCGTGGCGCTGAGCTTCGCGCCGCTGGTGGCGATACAACCGATCAGCGTGGCGACGCTGGTGTTCGCCGTGCCGCTCGCCGCGATGCTGCACGGCAGGCGGCCGCACCGGGCGGAGATCCTCGGGTCGATCGCGGTGGCCATCGGACTGCTCGGCCTGATGCTGCTCGTCCCCACGCACAACGTGACACCGCACATGACCGGCCAGGAGGCGTTCGGCTTCCTCGGCTGCGTCGGACTGGTCGTGCTGGTGGCCCATCTGGCCGCGCGGAAGGTGGGGGGACCGGCCAAGGCGCTGCTGCTGTCGGTCGGCGCGGGCGCGGTGACGGCCAGCGTGTCCACCTTCGTCCGCGTGGTGGGCGGCGGACTTCAGGGTGATTTAAGCAGGCTGCTGAGCTGGTTCACGCTGGCCATCCCGGTGCTGCTGATCTGCGCGGTGGTGCTGCTGCAGAAATCCTACGAGGTCGGCTACTTCGGCATCGCCTACGCGGCGGTGCAGGTGGTGGACCCGGCCACCTCGATCCTCGCCGGAGTGCTGCTGCTCGACGAGGCGATGCCCACCAGGTTGGCAGACGTGATCCCGGCGATCTTCGCAGCCGCCCTGCTCATCTGGGGGACCGTCACCCTGGGCCGGCTCTCCCCGGACCACGGCCGCACCCCCGTCCCCGAGATCCCGCCGGTCACTCCGGCGTCGCAGTCGTCGCGGTCGGTGTAGGCGGCGCCCAGCCGAGCACCTCGTCCATCGCGCCGTTCAGCCGTGTGGGCGCCAGCCGCCAGGTGAGCGCCATCATCGCGTCGCGCAGCCGTACGGCCAGCGGGTTGCGGATCCGGGTGGCCCGGCAGATCCCCGCGGACCGGGCCACGATCCTCGCGGTCCGCTCCAGCCGGGCGGCGGTGTAGCCGTCCAGGTTCAGGCCGTCCACGGTGCCCGCCGCCTCACCGTCTCCCACGATGTGGGCCAGCACCACCGCGTCCTCGATCGCCTGGCAGGCGCCCTGCCCCAGGTTGGGCGTCATGGCGTGGGCCGCGTCTCCGAGCAGCGCGACCCTGCCCCGGTGCATGGCGGGCGGCGGGGTCGCGAGGTAGTGGACGTCGTTCCTGAGCACGTTCTCCGGCGGGACCTCGGCGAGCAGCGCCGGGATCGGGTCGTGCCACTTTCCGAACAGGCGGAGCAGCTCGGCCCGCTGGTCCCCGCCGCCCCCGCCCGCCGGGACGGTGTCGGTGGCGTAGCAGTAGGCCACGCCGCCCGCCAGCGGCATGACTCCGAAGACCTTGCCGTCGCCCCAGCTCTCGAAGGTCTGGCCGGGACGGCCACCGCCGGGGATGAGCAGCCGCCAGCTCGTCACCCCGGAGTAGCGCGGTCCGGGGTGTCCGGGGAACAGCGCGGACCTGGTGGGGGAGTGGATGCCGTCGGCGGCCACCACCAGGTCGGCCGTCACCTCACTCACTCCCACGGCCTCCGCGCCGTCCGCCGGGGCCGCTCCGGAGCCTGTTTCCCGGTCGGCCGTCGGAACCGTCTCGGAGCCTGTTTCTCGGCCGGCCATCGGGGCCGCTCCGGAGCTGGTTCCCCGGTCGCCTGCCGGGGCCACTCCGGCGTCCGGCTCCAACCCTGTTCCCGGGCCGTCCGCCGGATCGGGCCACGGGCTCGCGGCCCGGACGGTCACCCGGCCGCTGTCCGGGTCCACCTTCGCCACGGTGGTGTTAAGCCGGACCGTTCCGGGGGCGAGCCGCGCGCACAGCGCGTCGACCAGCTCCGTGCGGCGCAGCAGCACCACGGAGTCGCCGTACTCGGCGGAGGTGGCCTCCTCGGTGGTCCTCATCAGCCATCTGCCGTCCGCACGCCGTACGCCGGCCTCACCCTGGACCGCCGACAGCTTACGAATCTCGTCGCCGGCGCCGATCGTGTCCAGGGCTCTGAGCGCGTTGGCGGCGACGGCCAGTCCGGACCCGACCGGCTCCAGGGACGGCGCCCGCTCGAACACCGTCACCTCCCAGCCGCGCCGCTGCAGCGCCACCGCTGCCGTCAGCCCGCCGATCCCCGCCCCGATGACCACTGCGCGCGCCATGACCTTCTCCCTCACTACGGATGTAGTGGACGTTACTACGCTCGTAGTCTAACTACAAATGTAGTATTCATGGGTGAAGTCCCCACGTGCCGAAGTCGTCGCCGAGGCTGCCGTCACCCTGCTGGCCGAGCGGGGCATGCGCGGCCTGACCCACCGGGCGGTGGACGAGGCGGCCGGGCTGCCACCGGGTTCCGCGTCCAACCTGGCCCGTACTCGCCTGGCACTGCTGGAGCTGGCCCTCGAACGGCTCACCGAGCTGGAGATCGCCGTCTTCGACCCGCTCGCCGGGGCCGGCGGGCGGGTCGCGACCGAAGCGGGACTCGGGGAGCAGGTCGTGCCCGGAGCAGGGCTCGCGGAGCAGGTCGTGCCCGGAGCAGGGCTCGCGGAGCAGGTCGCGCTCGGGGCGCTCGCCGAGATGACCGCCCGGATGCTGTGGGTGCAGCTCACCGTCGACCGCCGCCGGACGGTCGCCCGCTACGAGCTGGCCCTGGAGGCCACCCGCCGTCCCGAGCTGCGCAAGATCTACGACGAGGCGGGGGCGCGTTTCCGCGCGCTCGCGGTCGAGCTCCTCGCCGCGGCCGGGTCCGCCGACCCGGTACGGCACGGCCGCCAACTGGTCGCCTTCGGCGAGGGCGTGATGTTCGACGCCATCGCCGGGGCCGGCACGGAGCCGACCCCGGACGACCTGAGACGCGGGGTCGAGGAACTGCTGAGAGGCATGCTGGGCACGCCCTGAGCCTGCACCCCGGGGAGTCCCTTTCCGGATGCAGGCCGGAACCCTCTGTGACGCACGTCACCCCGGTGCGGAAAACCGTTGGGCGCTATGGGGGAGGAACTCACCCGCGGCCCCGGTTCTGCGGTGGTCGCGGATCGGGTCAGGCGGACCCGGTGAGGCGGGCGCGGTGGGCGGGCCACTCGTCGTCGAGGATGCTGAAGTAGGCGGTGTCGCGCCAGGTGCCGTCCGTGCGCCGGCGCTGGCGGCGCAGAACGCCTTCGGGGACGCCGCCGATGCGCCGGACCGCGGCCTGCGAGCGGGTGTTGAGGTTGTCGGTCTTGAGCTGGACCCGGTTCACGCCGAGCTTGTCGAAGGCGTGGTCGATCAGCAGGATCTTGCAGGTGGTGTTCACGGCCGAGCGCCACACGGCCCTGCCGTACCAGGTCCAGCCGATCTCGATGCTGTCGGCGTATCCCGGCGTGGCGATGTAGGTGGTCCAGCCGACCGCGCGGCCGGTCTCCTTGAGGATCACCGCGAACGGCACATGCTCCGGGTCGCCGATCAGCCGCTCCGCCGTCGCCGCCAGCTCGTCCTCGCTCTGCGGTGCGGCGGTCGGCAGCCAGCGCCACACCTCCTCGTCGGCACCGCCGGCCAGGAACAGGTCGGGAACGTGGGCGAGGGTCAGCGGCTCAAGCCGTACGGCATCGCCTTCGAGGGTGACGGGATCGGGCATGTTCGCGGTCATGGAAGTGACCCTAGGGCTGATGGTGGACAGGTCGGAAGGTCCACTTCGGGCGGGTCCTCGGAGGCCACTCCGCGGGATGCCCGCCCGGGGGCCGCCGTCTGGATCTTCTCCTCAGACCGCGAACGGTCAGTGCTGGGAGACCCAGTGCAGCGACAGGTCCGTGGCCTTGCGCTCGGCCCTGATCTCCATCCACTCGCCGAGGATCGTGGCGTGGTCCATGACGACCAGGGCGCCCTGGTCGTCATAGGTCGCCCGTTCGCTGACGAAGACCGGGCTGCCCGCCGGGTGCTGCAGCCGCGCCGCGACCAGGGTGGTGAGCAGGGCCGGCCTGACCCGTTCGGTCGCCCGGTGCACTCGCGCGCCGACGTCGGTGAGCGCGGTGTACAACGGGGTCTCGGTGAAATCGATCCCCTTGATCGCCGACGCGTACGGTTCGACGATCCAGGAGATCTGGTGGACGGCGGGTCGGCCCAGCAGATGCCGTACGCGTGCCAGCCGGAGGGCCCGGCGGCCGGCCGGCGCGTCGCCCAGCAGCCGGGTGAGCGAGCGCGGGGCCTGCCGGATCGCGGCCGACAGCACCTCGGTCCGCAGGGGGTAACCCTGCCTGCGCAGGTCGTCGCCGAGACTGCGCAGCGTGTCGAGGGGGTACTCCGCGCTGGCCGGCGTCACATAAGTGCCGCGGCCGGCCCGCTGGACGATCAGACCCTCGCCGCTGAGGACCTGCAACGCCTGCCGCAGCGTCATCATCGTCACGCCGTAGAAGGCGCTGAGCTCACGCTGCGCGGGCAGCGCCTCGCCCGCGCGGTAGCGGCCCGACTTGATCTTGTGGGTCAGGTCGTCGGCGATGGCGCGGTAGCGGGGCGTACTGCTCATCTGGCTCCCTGGTCGAGTGCGCGTCGCATGCTCGCCACATATTCTCCCAACTCGCGTGGCCGGGCGCCGTCGAGGAGCTTGCGCATCAGCGCCGAAGCCACCACGACGCCGTCGGCGTGCCCCGCCAGATCGGCGGCCTGCGCCGGGTTGGAGACCCCGAAACCGAACAGGACCGGCCGGTCGGTGAGTCCCTTGAGCTCGCGGCCGAGCCGGGCGGCCTGCTCGGGAATCTCGCCGCGCTCGCCGGTGGTGCCCATGCGGGTCAGGGCGTAGACGAAGCCCCGGCTGCGCTCGGTGATCTCGCGCAGTCTGGCCCGGGAGGAGGACGGAGCGGCGAGCAGCACGAGATCCAGGCCCTCGGCCGCCGCGGCGTCCGCCAGCTCCCCGACCTCCTCCAGGGGCGAGTCGGGCACGATCAGCCCGCGCAGCCCGCTCGCGGTGAGCGCCGCACAGAACTCCGCGGTGCTCTGCTGCACCACCAGATTGCTGTAGGTCATCGCGATGAGCGGCACGTCGACGTCGAGCGTCGCGACCTCCTGGAGGATCCCCTTGACCGTGGTCCCGGCCGCGATCGCCCGGTCTGCGGCCTCCTGGATCGTGACGCCGTCCAGCATGGGATCGGAGAAGGGGAAGCCCAGCTCGACGGCGTCGGCTCCGGCGTCGGCGTAGGCACGGACGACGTCCGTCCACCCGGGGGTGACCCCGGCGGTGACATAGGGCACCAGCAGGGGACGCCCCATGCCACGGCGTGCGATCAGGAATTCTTCCAGGGACCCGGTCACAGCAGCTCCTTGATGGAGGCGATGTCCTTGTCTCCCCTGCCGGAGAGAGTCAGCATCACGGTCGACCCCGGCGCGATCCCGCCGGACTCGGCGGCCCGGATCACCCAGGCCACGGCGTGCGAGGACTCCAGCGCGGCCAGGATCCCCTCGGTGCGGGCCAGGCGCAGCAGCGCCTGGACGACCTCTTCGTCGTTCACGGTCTCGTAGCGGGCGCGTCCCCCGTCGCGCAGCTGGGCGTGCTCGGGGCCGATCCCCGGATAGTCGAGGCCGGCCGCGACCGAATGGGCCTCCGTCACCTGGCCGTCCTCGTCCTGGAGGACCAGCGAGCGGAAGCCGTGCAGCACCCCGGCCCTGCCGAAGGTCGCCGCCGCACCGCCCTCGGCCTCGACTCCGACGAGCCGGGCGGTGGTGTCGACGAAGCCGGCGAACGTGCCCGCGGCGTTGGAGCCGCCGCCGACGCAGGCGACCACGTAGTCGGGCACACCGACGGGGAGTTCGGCGGCGCACTGGGCGCGGGCCTCCTCACCGATCACCCGCTGGAACTCGCGCACCATCCACGGATAGGGATGCGGGCCCATCACCGACCCGATGCAGTAGTAGGAGTCGTCCACCGACGACACCCAGTGCCGCATCGCCTCGTTGCAGGCGTCCTTGAGGGTGCGGCTCCCGGTCGTGACCGGCACGACCTCCGCGCCCAGCACGTTCATCCGCAGAACGTTGAGCTCCTGCCGTTCGATGTCGCGCTCGCCCATGAACACGGTCGCCTTGAGGCCCAGGAGCGCCGCGGCGGTGGCCGTGGCGACGCCGTGCTGGCCCGCGCCGGTCTCGGCCAGCAGCCGTTCCTTGCCCATCCGGTGAGCGAGCAGCGCCTGGCCGATCACATTGTTGATCTTGTGTGAGCCGGTGTGCGCGAGATCCTCGCGTTTGAGGAACAGGGTGATGCCGAGCTCACGGGAGAGCCGCCAGGCGGGGGTCAACGGAGTGGGGCGGCCGGCGTAGACCGTGAGCAGGGTGTCGAGCCTGCCGCGGAACTCGGGGTCGCTCCAGGCCTCACGGAACGCCGTCTCGATCTCGTGGCAGGCCGGGATCAGCGACTCCGGCACGTACCGCCCGCCATAGGTGCCGAACCGGCCGGTGGCGCCGGGGTCGCTCATCGCGCGGGCGGCGGCGGGCACCATGACGCCCTGCCGGCCGGACCAGGACATCTCGTCCATGACCGTCTTCTCTCTCTCGACTGTTCTAGAACAGTAGCCCAGGATCGCCGGTCGGCGAACCCCGGGGGCGCGGAGCGGTCTGTGCCGGAGGGGCGGTAATTTGGCGAGCACTCGACTTTCCAGGAGAGACATGCCGGCCGCCCAGTCCCGCCTTCTGTACGTCAGCGACCTGGCCTACCAGGCCCGCGGACGCCGATACTGCGACGAGGACATCTTCCTGACCTCGGAGCTGCGTGCGGAGTTCGACGTCGCCCTGTGCCATCCGCTGGACGCGGTCGCGCTGATGGACGCCTTCGACGCGGTCGTGGTCCGCAACAGCGGGCCCGTGCTGAACTACCGGGCGGCGTACGACGCCTTCCGCGACCGGGCGCTCGGCGGCGGCGTGCGCGTCTACAACCAGCTGACGGGCAAGGCCGACATGGTCGGCAAGCAGTACCTCGCGGACCTGAGCGCCGCGGGGTATCCGGTCATCCCGACCGTGGACCGCCCCCAGGACGTCGGCCGCCTGCCCGAGTCGGACGAGTACGTGGTCAAGCCCACGTTCGGCGCGGACTCCATCGGCCTGGAATTCGTTCCCCGGGACCGGCTGGGGAGCCTGACCCACGACGGCGTCCTCATCCAGCCGCGCATCCGCTTCCGGCACGAGATCTCGTTCTACTTCATCGACCATGCCTTCCAGTACGCCCTCTACGCGCCCCGGCCCGATCAGCGGTGGGAGCTGGAACCGTACGAGGCCACCGCGCCGGACCTGGTCTTCGCGCAGCGTTTCGTCGACTGGAACGACATCGGGCACGGCATCCAGCGCGTGGACGCCTGCCGTACCCAGGACGGCGAGCTCCTGCTGGTCGAGTTGGAGGACCTCAACCCCTACCTGTCCCTGGACCTGGTGGCCCCCGAGGTCAGGGACGCCTTCGTCGCGAACCTGAAGGCGTCCCTGCACGGCCTGCTCGGCGAGGCTCCCCCTCCTGAGCCGCACGGACGCCCTTCGGGGGCGCGGCGGCACGGATGACGCGGCGTCAGGTTCGGGAGAGCTGTCGACACTCATACCGTCCGGTCGGTACGCTCCTGGGAGACCGTGAGGAGAACCCATGGATTTCGCGTTCGACGCCACGACCGAGAAGCTGCGCGGGCAACTGCTCGACTTCATGGAAGAGTGCGTCCACCCGGCGGAGGAGGCCTTCGAGGCCCAGGCGGCCGAGAGCGGATGGGCCAGCCCCCCGCTGCTGGAGGACCTCAAACAGGAAGCGCGCAAACGGGGGCTGTGGAACCTGTTCCTGCCCGGCGGGCACGGCGCGGGGCTGACCAACCTGCAGTACGCCCCGCTGGCCGAGATCATGGGCCGTTCCCCGAGGATCGCCCCCACCGCCACCAACTGCGCCGCCCCGGACACCGGCAACATGGAAGTGCTGTCCATGTTCGGCAACGAGTGGCAGCGCGAGCAGTGGCTGGAGCCGCTGCTGCGCGGGGAGATCCGGTCGGCGTTCGCGATGACCGAGCCGGACTCCGCGTCGTCGGACGCCACGAACATCGCGCTGTCGATCGTCCGGGACGGCTCCGAATACGTGATCAACGGCCGCAAGTGGTTCGCCTCCGGCGCGATGAATCCCAACTGCAGGATCCTCATCGTGATGGGCAAGACCGATCCGGAGGCGTCCTCGCACCGGCAGCAGTCCATGGTCCTGGTGCCGCGTGACACGCCCGGCCTGGACATCCGGCGGGGCATGCGCGTGTTCGGCTACTCCGACGCCGACCACGGCGGCCACGCCGAGATCGCGTTCGACGACGTCAGGGTGCCGGTGGACAACCTGATCGGCGAGGAGGGCGGCGGCTTCGCGATCGCCCAGGCACGCCTCGGCCCCGGCCGCATCCACCACTGCATGCGGCTGATCGGCATGGCCGAGCGGGCCGTCGAGCTGATGTGTACACGCACCCTGTCGCGGACCACGTTCGGCAGGCCGATCGCCCAGCAGGGGGTCGTCCAGGACTGGATCGCCGAGTCCAGGGTGAAGATCGAGCAGCTCCGCCTGCTGGTGCTGAAGACCGCCTGGCTGATGGACACCGTCGGCAACCGCGGCGCCCACACCGAGATCCAGGCCATCAAGATCGCCACTCCGCGCGACGTGGAGTGGATCCTGGACAAGGCCATCCAGGCCCACGGCGCCGGAGGCGTCAGCCAGGACTTCCCGCTAGCCGGCCTCTGGGCGGGCGCGCGGTCCCTGCGGCTCGCCGACGGGCCCGACGAGGTGCACAAGCGCTCGCTGGCCTACCGCGAGCTCAAGAAGTACATGACCTGAGCTCGCATGCCTCCGGTCGCCTCGCCGCGGCCGGTGGCACCTCGGCGTTCCCGTGTCCGGGCGGGGCCAGATCTTCGACGGAAGGAGTGTTCGTTCGTGGTGGACGGAGAGACGATCGGGGAGCGCGTAGCCGCGCTCCTGGCCGGGCACGACCCGGCCGACCGGCTGGAGTTCCTGCGGGCCCGGTTCGACGCGGGCCTGGCCTGGGTGCACTTCCCCGAAGGGCTCGGCGGGCTCGGCGCCCCCCGGGAGCTGCAGCAGGTGGTGGAGCGGGAGCTCGCCGGAACCCCGCAGCTCGACACCGGGGTACAGGCGATCGGGCTGGGCATGGCCGCGCCGACGATCCTGACGTTCGGCACCGAGGAGCAGAAGAAACGGTTCCTGCGCCCGCTGTGGACGGGGGAGGAGATCTGGTGCCAGCTCTTCAGCGAGCCCGGCGCCGGATCGGACCTGGCGACCCTCGGCACGCGGGCGGTCCGGGACGGTGACGAGTGGGTCGTCGACGGGCAGAAGGTGTGGACCTCCGGCGCCCACCACGCCCGCTGGGCGATCCTGGTCGCCCGGACCGACGTGGACGTGCCCAAGCACCGGGGCCTCACCTACTTCGTGTGCGACATGCACGCCCCCGGCGTCGATGTCAGGCCGCTGCGGCAGATCACCGGCGAGGCCGAGTTCAACGAGGTCTTCCTCACCGGCGTACGGCTCGCCGACTCCCTGCGGCTCGGCGAAGTGGGCGACGGGTGGCGGGTCGCGCAGACCACGCTCATGAACGAGCGGGTGGCGATCGGCGGCGCGCCGGTACGGCGGGGCGGCGGCATGATCGGCCTGGTCGCCGACACCTGGCGGTCCCGCCCCGAACTGCGCACCCACGACCTGCACCAGCGGCTGCTCCGGCTCTGGGTGGAGGCCGATGTGACGCGGCTGGCCGGCGCCCGGCTGCGCGAGCAGCTCTCGGCCGGCCAGCCGGGACCGGAGGGCTCGGGCATGAAGCTCTCCTTCGCCTCGCTCAACCAGGCGCTGTCCGGGCTGGACGTCGAGCTGCGCGGCGAGGAGGGACTCGGCTACGACGACTGGACGTTCCGCCGCTCCGACAGCGTCGACTTCTTCGGCCGTGGCCCCGGATACCGCTATCTGCGCGCCAAGGGGAACTCGATCGAGGGCGGTACCTCGGAGATCCTGCGCAACATCGTCGCCGAGCGGGTCCTCGGCCTGCCGTCCGAACCCCGCGTCGACAAGGACGTGCCCTGGAAGGACCTGCCCCGTTGAGCGCGGTGGCCCGCGTGGCGAATGAGGAGTGGTGAGCGACCGATGACACTGCTGTACACCGAGGTCGAAGAGGAGCTCCGGGCTTCCGTGCGCGACCTGCTCGCCGACCGCTGCGGGCCCGACGCCGTGCTGAAGCGGGTCGAGTCCGCCTCGCCATACGACATGGATCTGTGGAAGACGCTGTCGCGGGAGATCGGGGTGGCGGGGCTGCTCGTGCCCGAGGAGTACGGCGGCGCGGGGGCGTCGGCGCGGGAGGCCGCGGTGGTGCTGGAGGAGCTGGGCCGGGCGGTGGCGCCGGTGCCGTTCCTCACCAGCTCGGTGCTCGCGACCCAGGCCCTGCTCCAGGCCGGCGAGAAGGACCTCATCCGGGAGCTCGCCTCCGGTGAGACCACGGCGGCGCTGGCCGTCTCGCTGGCGGCCTCGCCGTACCGGCCGCTGCCGGCGACCGTCACGGTCACCGACCGGGGGACGCTGAGCGGGGAGGTCAGGGCGGTGGCCGGCGCGGACGTGGCCGACGTGCTGCTCGTCCCCGTCGGCACGGCGCTCTACCGGGTGGCGGCGGAGCACGTCCGGATCGAGGTCGTGCCGTCGCTCGACCTGACCCGGCCGATCGCCACCGTCACGTTCTCCGACACCCCCGGTGAGGTGATCGGCCATCTCGACGCGCGGAAGGTGCTGTCCTTCGGCGCGGGGCTGCTCGCCTCCGAGCAGCTCGGGGTCGCCGAGTGGTGCCTGGACACGACGCTCGCCTACATCAAGGAGCGTCACCAGTTCGCCCGGCCGGTCGGTTCCTTCCAGGCGATCAAGCATCGGATGGCCGACCTCTGGCTGGACGTGGTGCGTGCCCGTGCGGCGGCCAGGAACGCCGCGGACCTGCTGGCGGCCCCTCCTGCCCCGGACGCGGCGGCGGCCGTGGAGATCGAGGCGGCGTCGGCGGTGGCGAAGTCCTGGTGTTCGGAGACGGTGGTGCACGTCGCCGAGGAGGGCGTGCAGCTCCACGGCGGGACCGGGATGACCTGGGAGCACCCCCTCCACCTGTATCTCAAGCGGGCGAAGTCCACCGGGATCGCGCTCGGAACCCCCGGCGCCCACCGGGACGCCCTAGCCGTCCTCGCGGACCTGCCCGCCCCCGCCTGACGGTTCTCCGGCGAGGAGTGACGCGACCGGGGCAACCCGCCCGCGTCTCGTGGCTTTCCTGCGAGACGGTCCCGTTCTGCGCGGTGGGGATGGGCTGCTCGCGGCCGAGCCGGTCATCGTGACCGCAAAGAGGTACGGCCGGCACCCGAGTGCCGGCCGTACCTCCCGGGAAGGTCAGTGCACGGGCTCGGTGTCCTCCCGGGCGTACCGGGGGAGGAGGAAACCGGCCAGGAAGGTCAGCGCGACCATCCCGGCGACGACCCAGAAGGTGTGCTGCGCCGCGACGGTGGGGTCACCGCCCAGCGCGCCGAAGAAGACCGTGCCGAGCAGGGCCACCCCGAGGGCGGCACCGAGCTGCTGGAGCGCGGTCAGCGTGCCGGAGGCGGAGCCGGTCTCGTGCGGGTCGACGCCGGACAGCGCGATCTGGAAGTACGGGCCCATGACCAGGCCCGACCCCAGGCCGGTGACGAGCAGGGCGGGGGCGAGCTGCCAGGGACCGGTCCCGGGGCCGAGCAGCAGCAGGAGGGCGACGACTCCGGCCGTCATGATCACGGCGCCCGCCAGCAGCACCTTGCGGCCGTGCCGCTTGACCGCCTGCATGACGCCCATTCCGACGATCATGCCCGCGGAGAGCGGGACACCGGCCAGACCGGCCTTCAGCGGGGTGTAGCCGAGGCCGAGCTGGGTGTAGAGGTTGAAGACCAGGCCGAACCCGGTGAACGCGGAGAAGTAGATCGTGCCGACGAACATGCCGCCGATGAACGCGCGCTTGCGGAACAGACTCGGCGCGATCAGCGGGTCACCGCCCTGGCGGCTCCGGCGCGACTCGTACCAGCCGAAGAAGGCGAACACCGCCACCGAAGCGGCCATCATCGCGAACGTCCAGACCGGCCAGCCGTGCTCGCGGCCCTGGACGAGCGGGAAGACGATCAGCAGCGAGCCGAGGGAGGCCAGCAGCGCGCCGGGCAGGTCGAGCCGGACCGTCCGGGACCGGCCGGTGGCGGGCAGGAACCTCATCGCGGCCAGCACCGTGACCAGGCCGATCGGCAGGTTGATCAGGAAGATCATGCGCCAGCCGGTGCCGAAGAAGTCGGCGTCGACCAGCCAGCCCGCCAGGATCGGCCCGCCGATCGCGGACAGTCCCATGATCGGGCCGAACGCCGCGAAGGCCGACTGCAGCTCCTTGGGCGGGAACATCTCCTTCATCATGCCGAGCCCCTGCGGGACCATCGCGGCTCCGAACAGGCCCTGGACCACCCGGGCGGCGATCACGGTCTCCGGTGAGACGGCGACGGCGCAGAGCAGCGAGCCGACCACGAAGCCGGTCGCGCCGATGAGGAACATCCGCTTGCGGCCGACGATGTCACCCAGCCGCCCGCCGGTGAGCAGCCCGGCCGTCATGGCCAGCGTGTAGGCCACGCCGAGCCACTGGATCATCGAACTCCCGCCGCCGAGGTCGGCCTGCATGGTCGGACCGGCGATGCTGGTGACGGTGGCGTCGAGGAGCTCCATCACCGAGCCGGCGAGGATCACGAAGAGGGCCGGCCAGCGCCACCTGTACGGCGCGACCTCGGCGCCTCCGGGGGCTTGCGCCGGGTGGGTGTCGAGGGTCGTCATCGCTCCTCCAGAGCAGATCGGATGGGGGACGCGGCGCCACGGGGGAGCGGTACTCCCGCGATCGTTGGTGCGTTCGGGGTTTTTTTTTGGCGGAACGATTCGAGCTGTTCCATAATATCAGAACGGAATGCTTCATTCCGCAATGAGCTGTCTTTCTGGCCTGAGGTCGTCTCTCCGGTCGATGGTCCGCGATCCGGACCCTCGTTCCGGCCGTGAGAACCACGTTAGGGTCGACAAAGGTCAGTTTCTGACCTGAATAGCCGGGATCGTGAGGACATGGCGAACACGAGTTCACGGACGCTGCGGCTGCTCTCCCTGCTGCAGACGCACCGCTACTGGCCGGGCGGCGAGTTGGCCGACCGGCTTGAGGTGTCGGTCCGCACCCTGCGCCGCGACGTCGACCGGCTGCGCGAGCTGGGTTACCCGGTGGAGGCCCACCGGGGCGTCGACGGCGGCTACCAGCTCGCCGCCGGTGCCGTGCTTCCCCCGCTGGTGCTCGACGACGACGAGGCGGTCGCACTCACCATCGGGCTGCAGGCCGCCGCCCAGGGGGCGGTCGCCGGGATCGAGGAGTTCTCGATCAGCGCGCTCACCAAGGTCGTGCAGGTCATGCCGCCGAGGCTGCGCCGGCGGGTCGACGCGCTGCGCGCGGTGACGGTGCCCGCCCCCTCGGGGCCCGGCTCGACCGTCGGCGCGGAGGCACTGACGGCCGTCGCCCAGGCCTGCCGGGACGAGGAGCGGCTGCGGTTCTCCTACACGGCGCGGGACGGCGCGCAGACGGCGCGCCATGTCGAGCCCCACCGGCTGGTCTCACTCGGGCGCCGCTGGTATCTGGTCGCCTACGACCTGGTCCGCCACGACTGGCGCAGCTTCCGGCTCGACCGGCTCGACGATCCGCGCAGCACCGGGGAGCGGTTCCGGCCGCGCGAACTGCCCGCCACCGACGCCGCGGCGTTCGTCCGGGCCGGGAACGACAACGTCTCCCCGGCCTACACCGTCGAGGCGCTGGTGCACGCGCCCGCGGCGACGGTCCGTTCCATGGTCGGCCGGTGGGGGACGGTCGAGGAGGTCGACGACCGGCGATGCCGGGTGCGGATGGCCACCGAGGTGCTCGACTGGCCGGCGCAGGCCCTGGGCGGCATCGGCGTGGAGTTCGAGGTGCTCGGCCCGCCCGAGTTCGCCGACCACCTTCGCGAGCTGGGCGCCCGCTTCACCCGCGCCGCCGGCGGGTAGCCCGTCGGGCCGGCCCGACGTACATCAGGGTGTCGACGATCCGGACGGCGAGCGCGCCAGAGCCGGAGCCGGAGCCGGGGTTGGAGCCGGGGCCAGAGCCGGGGTCGGGGTCGGGCGGAGGGTCACCCGGGGGGCGCCGGCCGATCCGGTCGCAGTGAGGTGAGCAGCAGGTCGGCGAAGTGCCCGCCGACCTCGGCGCCCGAGAGCGGGCCCTCCGCGCTGTACCAGGTGCCCAGGTGGTGGACCGAGCCGAAGAAGAAGTCGACGACGATCTCGGCGGGGGTGTCGTCTCTGAAGGTGCCCGCACGCTGGCCCTCGGTGACGAGGTCGCGGAAGCACTCGTGGTAGCGGCGGCGCTCGGCTCGGACGCTCTTGTAGGTGTCGGGGGCGAGCGAGTGCATGGAACGGAAGAAAACCTTGGAGTCGTCCAGGTTCTCCACCGTGGTCCGCACGACGTCGGCGGCGGCGGCGTGCAGGCGTTCGGCCAGCGGGCCGGGGCCGTCGGCGAAGTGGGTGAGCCGCTCCATCTGCATGCGCAGCACCCGCCCGTAGATCTCGTGGAGCAGGTCGTCCTTGGAGTCGAAGTAGTGGTACATGGCGCCCTTGGTGACGCCGGCCGCCGTCACGATCTCCTGCACCGAGGTGCTCTCGAAGCCCCGCTCGGCGAACAGGCGGGTGGCCTCGGCGAGCAGGCGCTGCCGTACCGGCTCCTGGTCCTGAGTCATCGGTCTCCCCCAAAATGTGGTGCGGATAGCATACCGACTGGTCGGTTAACCCATGGACGGGTATCCGAGGTGTGTTAGTTGCATCACCTTCGGATGCTTGGAGCCCCCACTCGGGTATTTCATAGTCAGGGATCTTCAGCGTCGCAGATCCGTCTTCTTGCACCCACCGACCCTTGGGGAGTTCGCTGTGCCCGGCGGATCAATCTACGTGACGCCCGACGACCAGGTTCACGGGCTGTCACCCCAGGTCATGTACGAGCAGTTCTGGATCAAAGACGCCGACCAGCGCCGGAAGATGCGCATGGTCAAGGCCGCGGTGGGCCTGGTGGTGGGGCTGGTGCTCGCCTACCGGTTCGCGCTGCCCAGCCCCCCGGTGATCGGGATCCTGGCCGGTCTGCTGGTCGGCGCGGCCGACGCGTTCTGGGCCTGGCACTCCTACGAGGCCACCGCGGTCTGGCGGGGCAGGCGCCGCGGCGAGAACATCACCGGCAAGCTGCTCCGCCGCAAACTCCGCAGGCGCGGCTACCAGGTCCTCGACGGCCGTGCCGTGCCCGGCCAGGCGTCGATCGACCACCTCGTCATCGGCCCCGGCGGCATCTGGGTCGTCGACAACGAGGCGTGGGACCCGGACACCGAGATCGCCCGGTACGGCGAGCGGCTGTTCCTCGGCGAGAAGTACGGCACCAAGGTGGCCAAGGCGCTCGTCGACGCCTCCGACGCACTGGCCCAGGTGCTCTCCCGCGAGTCCGGCATCCCCGTCACGATCGAACCGCTGCTCGCCGTACACGGCGGGAAGATCCGGCGGACGGTCACCGCCGAGGGGCTCACGCTGCTCAAGCCGCGCCTGGTGGCCCGCTGGATCACACAGGGGCCCCGGGCGGAGTTCGACGAGCAGCAGGTGGAACTGCTCGTCCGGACCGCCGCCCGGGTGCTGCGCCGGATGGGCTGACCGGCCTGCGTCGCCCCGCTGTACGGCAGGACCGGGATCGGGGCTCTTCGAAGTCAAGCGGGGTTGAGGCATCCACGGCTCTTCCGAGTGGTGGCGCGGCGGGTGCGTGACCGCTGGTTTCCGGGGTCGCGGAAGTCGTACGCGCCCCGCCACCGCTCATGGCTTCAGCTTAAGCCGCTTCTTCGACGCACCCGGGAACACGACGACCAGGTGCTGCTCCTCCCCTGCGTCGTCGACCCGCACGTAGACACGGAGCCGGTAGCGGCCCTTCCCCGCGATCGCCAGGTTCGGCATCGGGGCACCCGCGCCCACGTCTCCGCCCTCGCCCATCTCCGGCACGGTGAGCCGGCCGCTGCGGCTGATGATCGGCACCTCGTTGACCTGATCCCACCCGGCCGTCCGCTGTGGCGGCGCGGTGCGGAAGGCCTTCACTGTAAGGCACAGATCAACGACGTCTTCGACGTGCCCGATGAGCACCGAACTGCCGGCCACCCCGATGAGGGCGCTGTCGTCGTAGGCCTTGTCCATCGCCTGCTCCGCCGCCTCCTCGGCCGCTTCGTCTTCGGGGTCGTAGATCGAATAGCCGGGATCGCCGTCGACGAACAGGAAGTATTTGGCCGTGGCCTGGACGACACCCTTCGTCCGGGGCCACGGGTCGCGGCACTTCGCGTTCTCCTCGGCGATATAGGCGGTGTTGGCCTCCTCCGTCTCCGTGGTCGACCGCAGCAACTCGGGATGGGTTGCGCCGACGATCTCCGGGCAGACGTAGACGAGGTCCCACGGGTCCGCGCCCCAGGCGGGCCGCGCGCTCCCGGCCCGCGTCAGGATCGCCTCCTGCTCGTCGCGGCCCTTTGTACGGCACAGCGCCCGCCCGTACGCGAGGATTCCCTGGTCCGACAGGCTGTCCGGGAACATGGGCGGGACCCCGCCCTCTGTGCTCCGCGCCTGGCACAGGAATGCGGCGTCGCGTTCCGCAGGTTTCAGGTCGCCGAAGCTGGGCCGGTCATAGCAGTCCATCGACCAGCCGGTGTAGGTGAGGTGCGGGGTCTGCTCCGGGTGGATCAGTGCGATGATCGGCAGTACGGCCACGGCCGCCACCGCGACGCGGATCACGCGCCGCCGCGCGGGCGGAAGGTCCGCCGGGCGGCCCTCAGCGGGCAGTTCACGGGCGGTCGCCGCAATCCACACGGTGGTGATGAGCCCTACCGCGTCAATCATGACCAGAATCGCCAGACTGCCGCTGGAGATCCTTCCGAAGAGAATGTTGAGCGGGATCACCAGCGCGTAGACACCCAGCGACAACCATCCGGCGACCTGCGTGCCGCGGCTCCACCGGCCGTCGCGCCGCTGCCCGACGACCGTGATGATGGTCGCCGCCACTCCACCCAGTATCAAGCCCGATTCGACGATGTCGCCCGATCCGAACTCTGGGAGGTCGAGTTCGTCGAGCAGTTCGTTGGCCATCCCGGCCAGCTCGATCGCGAACATCGCTCCGGCCGCCGCGCGCAGTATGCGGGACCGCCAGCGGATAACGAGCAGGTAGAGGACGTCGATCGCGGTCCACAGCGCAAGCTGGAATGCCATGTCGACCGCGTCGGGGAGCAGCGCGATCGGATACCACAGCACGAGGGTGTACGCCACTGCCAGATACAGCAGTCGGCGCAGCGCCTTCGCCCGGCGGTCCAGCGGTCCCGGCGCGGGGGCACGCAGGATCAGCCACAGGAGCGCGGCCTTCACCAGGGCGGCCATGATCAGCACCACAGTCGTCGGGGTGTCAAACCCGCTGCGCGCATAGAACTCCGCATAGGCCGGCGGCGACCATTCGACGGCCATCCAGAGCCAGGCGTCGTCGAAAACCAGGCCCGCGACCGCCGCCGCAAGAACCAGGCCTACTAATCCAATCCTGATAATTCGCCAGAAACCATTCGAAGGCACGGGACGTGATCTTAGCGCGGCACCGCCGTACCGGCGGACACAGCGGAATGAGCGGTCCCGCCCCGCCGATCAGACGCGAAGCTTCCGCGTATGTCACACACTCGCGCGCGTGAGTTCCCTGGAGCAATATGGGGAGTCATGCCTCCAGGCATCGGCGTAACAGCTCATGTTTGGCTTGAGTGTGGGGGCGGCAGAGCCATAGGGGGGGCCTTGGGGGTAGGCATGTTTCACTTTCCACCCGTCTTTGCGGAGCGGTCCACCGATCCATCTATCCAATAATGGTCAGGTTGCCACGACGTGAGACTTCGGCAAGCCGGATGGCTGCTGCTGGGAGGGGAGTTCGTCCCAGGTGCGCCCGTCGAGCAGTCGACCACCTGCTTTCGGGGTACGCCCCCACTGTTTGAAAAGAACGGTACGTGTTGGCCATGACGGTGCCTCCCTTGACCCCGGCATGCTGGGGAGTCGGGTTCGCGTCACAGAGGTGACAAATTTTGAGCGGTATTAATTTATCGCTTTGAGCGGTGGTGCGGTGACTTCTGGGCGGAGAAAGCGAGCTGAGAGCAGGTATGCCGAACAGGCGGCACGCCTGGGGCCAAAACTGAGGGAACTTCGCCTAAAAAGGGGTTACACGCAGCAGCAACTGGCGACCAGCGCGGAAATAGAGCTGTCGACTCTCAGGAAGATGGAAACAGCGGCGGTGGTCGAGCCGGGGTATTTCACCATTTTGAGCCTTCTCAAGGCGTTGGGAGCCAGGGTTGAAGATCTCATGGTCTGAGCGACTTCTGAAGATGAGAGGTCACCCCGCCACCTGGAACCAGACCGATCGGCCCGCCTCGTCGTCGTGGCGTGACGATCCCCAGGCGGTGGCGAGCAGGTCGACCAGCCACAGGCCCCGGCCGCCGTCGGCATCGGCGTCCGGCACATGCACGGCCGGGGTGCTGGTGGCCGAGCCGTCGTCGGTGACCTCCACATGGACGGCTTCTGGGCCGTAGGTCAGGTGGACGGTCACCCGGCCGCCCGCCGTACGGCCGGAGTCGGAGTGGGTGACCGCGTTGGTGACGACCTCGCTGAGCAGCAGCAGGACGTCGTCGAGCGCCGTGGGGGCGAGCCGTACGGCCAGCAGTCCGTGTGCCCAGGCGCGGGCGGCCGGTACGGAGGACACCTCGCCGGGAAATTCCCTGTGCCATGCGCATGGGTCGGATGATCCCGAGGGTGCGTCGTCGTGAGGGCCGGTCTGCTCCTGCGATCTCATGGGGTCACCTCGGCCATCACGATGTCGGCCGCGTTGTCGGCCTCGGCCAGCACCCATTCGCTCCGCCGCCACAGCCGCGCCCACCACGGCCGCCAGGTGAACACCCAGCCGCAGTAGCGCCGGACGACCGTGATCCGGGCCAGAATGCCGGCCGCTGAGTGGATCTCCAGGATGGGCTGCCCGGTCACCGGCAGGACCAGCGAGGTGCGCACCCCGAGCGTGCGCAGGTCCCAGCCGAGCCGCACCAGATGGATGAACCGCTCCTGCTGCTCGGCGGTCGTGGGACCCGGCGGCCTCCGGCGACCGTCAGCAGAACGGGAAAGGCCGTTTTCCTGATCGTGCATCGCTCGTTTTTCTCCTGTCGGAAGGGGGCTCTTCCCGCTTTCTTTTCCTTCCTGTCGGAAAGAGAAGGCGTGTGCTTAGATTGCCCTTGCGGCAGGTGAGACAATGGCCGGAAAGGTGGACTGAGGGATGGCAGGGAATGTCAGGTACCGGACTGTCGAAACCGGCCGCTGGTATTGCCGTCGGAGTAGAAAGTCCGTTTTTCTCTTTTGGGGAGGGATGCGATGAATGTCGATCCTTTTTCCGGCCCCGATTCCCCGCGGGTGCGGTTCGGTGCCGAGATGCGCCGCCTGCGCGAGGAGGCCCAGCTCTCTCAAGGTGCCGTGGCCGCCCGGCTGGGATGCACGCAGACCCAGGTGAGCCGCCTGGAGGCCGCCACCCGGACCCCGTCGAAGTCCGACGCCGAGCGGCTGGACCGGCTCTTCGGCGCGGGCGGCGGCACGCTTTTTGCCGGGCTGCACCGGCGCATCCTCGCCCGGCCGGGCAGCCCGGACTGGTTCACGAGCTGGGCAGAGGAGATCGAACCCACTGCCCTGGTCCTGCAATCCTGGGATCCTCTACTCGTCCCTGGCCTCCTCCAGACCGAGTCTTATGCTCGGCATGTGCTCAGCCATAGCGCCCGTATCACTCCGAGTGAGGTGGAGGAGCGCGTGCAGTCGCGCATGCAGCGGGGAAAAGTTCTCGACAGGGAGAATCCCCCCTTATTCACGGCCCTTATCGATGAGGGGGTGCTGCGCCGTGAGGTTGGAGGCCCAGAAGTGATGCGCGAGCAGTTCGATCATCTGTTGGAGATAGTTCAGCGATCGGCTATTTCCGTACAAGTCGTCGATCCGCAGTGTCTATCGGGCATGTCAGGTGCTTTCATGATCGCTGAACTCCCACACGGGCAGCCGGACGTCATTCACGCGGATTCCTCAGTTCAGGGGCAGGTTACGGCCGAGCGTGAATTCGTGGTTTCGGTCAGAAACCAATATGAGGCACTACGTCGACATGCTTATCCTGAACATATGTCTCTCAAAATGATCGAGGAAGCGAGGCAGCGATGGACTTGAGTAATGCCGTGTGGCGGAAGTCATCGCTTTCCGGCCCGAACGGCGGTCAGTGCGTCGAGGTCGCTTCCGATCTTCCGGGTGCGGTTGCGGTCCGTGACAGCAAGGACTCCGACGGTCCCGCGCTGCTCTTCACCCCCGCCGAGTGGCGGTCCTTCGTCGGCGGCGTCAAGTCGGGTGCGTTCGACCGGCTGACCTGATCTCTCCACAACCGAGGAATCGAGACGGGATGGACCTGAGCGCCGCCATATGGCGGAAGTCGTCGCGGTCTTCGGACAACGGTGGGCAGTGCATCGAGGTCGCTTCGAACCTGCCGGGTGCGGTCGCGGTCCGTGACAGCAAGAACCCTGACGGTCCCGCGCTGCTCTTCACCCCTGCCGAGTGGCGGTCCTTCGTCGGCGGCATCAGAGCCGGAGATTTCGACCATTCGTCCTGACTGTCGGAATTAAGCTGGTTTCGGTCTGTCCTTAATTGGGACACCGTTCAATCCTTTTTGTCTTCAACCCCCGATCGGACAACCGATCGGGGGTTTTCTGCGTCTCCGTAACGGTGCTGAGCGGTCCTGGGATAGAAGTCTGAGAATTCCTGTTTCGCGCTGTGCGATTTGATGTATTCTGCAAGGCTTTGTTGAATCCGGCGTGACGTCTGTGAGGATGAATGAGTGATGGGGTCGGTGGGCTGGCCGGCGGGTCTCCCAACTTCGGATTCCTGCTCGCCCATGAGCCGCTGCTCGTGGTGTACGGAACAGGCGCTGAGACGTCCGTCTTCACCGACCCCAATGGCGCCCTGGTCAAATGCCGTCAGTTCATCGAGGTCCTGGCGACCGTCATGATGCGCCGCACCGGCATCACAGTGGCTGGTGACAGTCGGTTGGGGACCCGGATCCATGCCCTTTCCGACAACGGTGTCATCCTCCGAGATGGAGCCGACGCCTTTCATGAGATCCGGAGGGTCGGAAACAAGGCCGTCCACGAGCACTACGCCGACACCAGGGCCGCTCTCGACTCGGTGAACAAGTGCTTCCAACTCGGCCTGCTCCTGCACCGTGCCATCACGGGCGACCGCCAGGTCATCACCTTCGTTCCGCCCCAGCCGCCCGTCGACGTGACCGGTCGACTCCGTGAGGACCTCGAACGCTACAAGCGCGAGCTCACCGAGGCCCGGCTCATCCTGGACGGCAAGCGATCGCACGCGGAGGCGGTTTCCGAGGCCAGGGCGAAGGCCGAGGACGAGCTCAGCCGCGTGCTACGCGAACGCGACCGGCTGACCGAGCAGCTAAAGGCGTTGCAGGGCACCGCACAACAGCTCAGATCGGAGTTCGACGAGCGGACGCCGGACAAGGTCCCGATCTCCAGGCGCAGGCTCTTCATCGAGCAGGCGCGGGCGCCGGAACCGCTCACCGAGGCGCAGGCACGCCGCGAGATCGACCGGATGCTCCGCGAGGCCGGCTGGGTCGTGCAGGACCTGGCTCAGCTCAACCCCTTGGCCGGCACGGGTGTGGCCGTACGGGAGTTCGCCTTCGCCCACGGCAGGTCGGACTACGCCCTCTACGTCGATGGCATGCTCGTCGGCGTCATCGAGGCCAAGCGGGAGGGCACCTCGCTGACCGGGGTGGAGTGGCAGAGCGCCGGATATGCCGCCGCGCTCCCCAAGGCGTATGCCCTGGCCACCTGGCGCAGGGACATCCCGCTGCCGTTCCGCTACGAGAGCACGGGGGTGGAGACCCGCTTCACCAACGGCCTCGATCCCGATCCCCGGTCGCGTGGCGTCTTCTCGTTCCACCGGCCCGAGACCGTAGCCGCCTGGATGACCGAGGCCGACGACCGGCCGGCCGCGCCGACCCTCCGCACACGGGTACGGCAGATGCCCGCACTCGTCGAGACGGGGCTGCGTCCTGCCCAGATTGACGCGGTCAAGGGCGTCGAGAGCTCCCTCTGCCGGAACCTTCCCCGCGCTCTCGTCCAGATGGCCACCGGTGCCGGAAAGACGTTCGCCGCCGTCACCCAGACGTACCGGCTGATCAAGCATGCAGGCGCGAAGCGGGTGCTGTTCCTGGTCGACCGGAACAACCTCGGCGACCAGGCGACGGCGGAGTTCCGCAACTACATCACGCCTGACGACGGCCGGAAGCTCTCGGAGCTGTACAACATTCAGCGGCTGGCCGGTGGGACCGTCCTGGAGTCGACGAATGTCGTGATCACCACGATCCAGCGGCTCAGCCTCGCGCTCCGTGGTGAGCAGCTTCCGCCGGACGACGACGACCAGGGAGTCGACGACTACGTGCCCGACCGGCCGGTGGACGCGCAGTACAACCCGCAGCTCCCACCCGAGACCTTCGATTTGATCATCGTCGACGAGTGCCACCGGTCGATCTACGGCAAGTGGCGGGCGGTGCTCGACTACTTCGACGCGCCCATCCTCGGCCTCACCGCGACGCCGACCGCCCAGACGCTCGGCTTCTTCGACCAGAACGTCGCCTCGGCATACACCTACGAGCAGGCCGTGGCCGACGGGGTCAACGTCGACTACGACGTCTACCGGATCCGTACGAAGATCAGCGAGAGCGGCAGCCGCATCCCGGCCCTCGACGAGGAGGGCACCCGCACGGTCGTCCCGTTCCGGGACCGTCGCACGCGAATGCAGCGCTACGAGGAGCTGCAGGAGGACTTCACCTACTCCGGCGAGCAGATCGGCCGCTCGGTGCTGGCCAAGGACCAGATCCGGCTGGTCCTCAAGACTTTCCGCGACAAGGTCCTCCCCGAGCAGTACGGCAAGCGGACCATTGTCCCCAAGACGCTCATCTTCGCCAAGAGCGACGAGCACGCCGACGACATCGTGCAGATCGTCCGGGAGGTCTTCGGTAAGGGCAACGACTTCGCCGCGAAGATCACCTACAAGTCGAAGGACGTGGGTGACGACCCGAAGAAACTGCTGCAGCTCTTCCGCACCAGCGCGGCCCTGCGGATCGCCGTCACCGTCGACATGATCGCGACCGGGACGGACGTGCGACCGCTCGAAATCGTGTTCTTCATGCGCGGTGTGCAGAGCGCGGTCTACTTCGAGCAGATGAAGGGCCGCGGTGCCCGTACCGTCGACGAGACGGAGTTCCGTCAGGTCAACCCCGACCGGTCGGCTCGCCGCAAGGACCGCTTCCTGTTGATCGACGCGGTCGGGGTCACCGACAGCCCGCTGTGCGACGCGCGCCCGCTCGAACGGACGCCGTCGCTCAGCCTGAAACAGTTGCTGGCCAAGGCGGCCAACCTCTCGATCGACGAGCACGAGATCGCTTCTCTCGCGTCCCGGCTCGCCCGCCTCGACCTCGACATGACCGACGCCGATCGCGAGGAGATCGCGCGGGTCTCCGAGGGCACCACACTGCGCGACATCGTCCGGCGGCTCGTTGACGCCGTCGACACCGACGAGCTGATCGCAGTCCAGGACGTGGGTGGGGACAGGGCGGTCCAGCGACGGCTGCGCGAGGCCGTCGCCCCCCTCACCGCGAATCCCGACCTGCGCCGGCGCATCCTCGACATCCGCCACGACCGCGACACGGTCATCGACGTGCACTCGGCCGACGAGCTGATCTCGGCCGAGGGGGTGGACGTCGCCAAAGAGGCGGTCCAGTCGTTCCGCCAGTTCCTGAAGGAGCACCAGGACGAGGTGATTGTCCAGCAGCTCCGCCACGGCAGCGGTCCGAGACTGACGTACGCGCAACTCCAGGACCTGGCCGGCCGGGTGAAGCGGCTGCCGAAGGTCTACAACGTCGACTTCCTCTGGAAGTCGTACGAGGTGCTCGGCGAGGCACCGCCCCTCGGGGAGGGGGAGGCCACCGTCACGGACCTGGTCTCCCTGCTCCGCCGCGAACTCGGCGTGGACCAGAAGGTCCGTCCCTTCCGGTCGATCATCGAGGAGCGCTACGCCACCTGGCGCGCGAGCCAGGAGCGTGCCGGGGTGACCTTCACCTCGGAGCAGCGCTGGTATCTCGACCGCATCGTGGGCGTGATCGCCACGAGCGTCGAGGTCACCGTGAAAGACCTGCACGGCATGCCGTTCGACCAGCGCGGCGGCATCTACGGCTTCGCCGACGCCTTCGGCGACCGCGCGGAATCCATTCTCGAAGAACTCAACAAGGAGCTGACCGCGTGACCGATCTCCCCCTCGGTTGGGAATGGGCCACACTGGAAGACTTGCTCGCTGCGGAAGACCGAGCGATCACTGATGGTCCTTTCGGCTCTAAGCTGGCATCAAAGCACTACACAGCGCATGGGGCTCGCGTTATCCGTCTCCAAAATATTGGAGACGGTGTATTCCGTGATGAGCATGCTTACATTAGCGCTGATTACTTTGAAGAGCTTCGTGCTCATGAGGTTAAGAGGGGCGACCTTGTTTTGGCGTCCCTAGGGGAGATCCTTCCTCGCGCCTGTATCGTTCCGGACATAGGGCCAGCCATCGTTAAGGCCGATTGCATTCGAGCTCGTATTCATCCAGAAGTTGATACCCGATGGGTTCTCTATGCGCTTATGTCGCCCGAGAGTCGTAATCGATCCGTTTCGCTAATTAAAGGTGTGGGCCGCCCAAGACTCGGACTTGATGCCATCAAGAAGCTGCCGATCCCCTTACCTCCGCTGAGCGAGCAACTGCGGATAGTCGCGGCCCTTGAAGGTCATTCTTCCCGACTTGACTCTGGTATGGCTCAGATGCAGAAATTGTTGTTGAGGATAGAAGGCATGCGTGAGCGCATAATGGCGGCGGCATGCGAGGGAAGTCTGGATGTTGAATCGGATGGGTCATCTGCTGATGAGCCTGTTGGTGTTGGAGCAGCCGATGGTGACCTTCCTGCCCTGCCAGGTTCGTGGCTATGGGTCCGTCTAGGAGATTTGGCCGAAGTGGTAGGCGGCATAACAAAGGACGCTAAGAAGCAATCGGACCCGAACATCCCGCTGGTTCCCTACCTTCGTGTTGCCAATGTTCAGCGTGGCCGTCTCGAATTGTCAGAAGTGAGCTACATAAGGGTCCCCGCAGAGAAGGCAGAAAAGCTTATGCTGAAACGCGGCGATGTGCTTCTCAATGAAGGAGGTGACCGTGACAAGCTAGGGCGAGGATGGATCTGGGAGGAGCAAATCGATTGCTGCATACATCAGAATCATGTTTTCCGGGCGCGCATTAAAAATGACATCCTTCATCCTAAACTATTGGCTTGGCATGCCAATGGATCGGGGCGGAAGTGGTTTGAGGTAAACGGGAAGCAGAGTGTTAACCTCGCCTCCATTAGCCTATCAAAGATAAAAATGTTCCCTGTGCCTGTTCCTCCGCGAGCGCTACAGGAAAAACTTGTGTCGACGGCCGAAGATCGACTTTCTGCTCTGGATCGCAGTGAAGCTTTAATTCGAAAGTCTTTGATTTGGGCGACCTCTCTTCGTAGGTCTCTCTTAGTAGAGGCGTTTTCCGGGCGGTTAGTCCAGCAAGATCCGACTGATGAGCCTGCCTCCGAGCTGCTGGCGCGCATCAAGGCCGAACGGGCCGCACAACCCAAACCCCAGCGTGCACGTCGTACCAAGCCCAAGGAATCGTCGGCCGCGAGCCCCGCTGAATCACCGGCCGCGAGCCGTACCGAATGGCCCGATGCGAGCCGTACCCCCACCACCTACGAGCAGGGAGAACTGCTGTGACGACGACCGTGCCCGACAGCGAGCAGGCCGAGCGGTCGGCCGAGGCGGCGCGGCATGCGGAGGCGCGGCGGCTCGCGGACAAGATGTGGAGCTACTGCGACGTGCTCCGCGACGCGGGGGTGTCGGCGATCGACTATGTCGAGCAGCTGACCTACCTGCTCTTCCTCAAGATGGCCGATGAGCGGGCCAAGCTCCCGGAGAGCCTCGGCGGGGGGCGCATCCTGCCCAAGGAGATCAGCTGGGAGACGCTGAAGAAGCTGACCGGCGCGGAGCTGGAGGAGGCCTACCGGGAGGCGCTGACCGAGCTGGGCAAGGAGAAGGGCATCCTTGGGGTCGTCTTCCGCAAGGCGCAGAACAGGGTGCAGGAGCCCGCGCTGCTCAGGAAGCTAATCGTTGACCTCATGGACAACGAGACCTGGGGACGTCAGGGCACCGATGTCAAGGGTGATGCCTACGAGCAGCTCCTTGCGCGCAGCGCCACCGACGTCAAGTCCGGGGCTGGGCAGTACTTCACCCCGCGCCCGCTCATCAACGCGATCGTCGACTGCGCGCAGCCGACCCCCGGGGACACGATCATCGACCCGGCCTGCGGCACCGGCGGCTTCCTGCTGGCCGCCAACGACTACATCCGCAGGCATCACACGGAGCTGACGCCCGGCCAGCGGCACCGCCTGACGCACGGGGAGGCGTTCCTGGGGACCGAGCTGGTGGACGGCACAGCCCGGCTCGCCGCGATGAACATGCTGCTGCACGGCATGTGCCAGGCGGACGGCGAGTCGCCCATCGCCGCCGAGGACGCGCTCGCCACCTCCCCCGCGGTCCGCGCCTCCCTGGTGCTGGCCAACCCGCCGTTCGGCAAGAAGTCCGCGATCACCGTGATCGGCCTGGACGGCAAGGCGACTCGGGACGACGTCGCCTACGACCGGCAGGACTTCTGGCAGACCACCACCAACAAGCAGCTCAACTTCGTCCAGCACATCGCCCGGCTGATGGCGATCCCCGGCCGCGCGGCCGTGGTCCTCCCCGACAACGTGCTTTTCGAGGGCGGCGCGGGGGAGGGGATCCGCCGTGCGCTGCTCATGGAGTACGACGTGCACACCCTGCTCCGGCTGCCCACCGGGATCTTCTACGCGGGCGGGGTCAAGGCGAACGTGCTCTTCTTCGACCGGAAACCGGCCAGCGAGGAGCCGTGGACCAGGAACCTCTGGGTGTACGACTTCCGTACCGGCCAGCACTTCACGCTCAAGCAGAACCCGCTCCGCCGTGAGCACCTGCAGGACTTCGTCGACTCCTACCTGCCGGGCAGGTCGCCCGACGAGCGGGTGGAGACTGAACGGTTCCGGAAGTTCACCTATGACGAGCTGGTCGCGCGGGACAAGTGCAACTTGGACATCTTCTGGCTCAAGGACCCGAGCCTGGAGGACGCCGACGCGCTCCAGCCGCCCGAGATCATCGCACAGGAGATCGTCGACGACCTGGAGGCGGCGCTAAGCGAGTTCGCCGCCATCGCGGAGGCCCTGCAGAACCGCGCGGCGTCGCGGGATCCCGGCAACCCGTCCAGCGAAGCCCTTTGATCGACGCGCCTTTGTAGGTCGCGGTCCAGGGCCCGCCCCGGACAAGCCGGCCTTGCCGCCCCGCCGCCGATCACCAAGGAGCGGCGGGGCACCGTTTCCCGGCCAGGTGAGAGGATCGTCACCGGGCCGCGCAGTACGGGTCGCTCTATTCGAGATGAGAGATCACTGCCAAGTGATCAGTAGAACCTGGCGCGGGAAATTCGATCCGTCTGGCCTAGACCGTGCTTGATGGCAGAGCTGTTCTTACCATCCAGTTTTTTGTATGAAATATCGGCGCTAAGAGCGATCATATCGTGCACAATGTGATCATTCTAAAGCTAGCCAGCACCTTTGTGAGGACAGTCGTGTCTGACTCCGACGTCGTGAAGACCCCCGCGTTCCACAACTTCGAGCGCAATCTGGAGTACGTGCACCAGCTCATCAGCGCAGGAAGGAGCCTGGCCACGTTCAAGCCCGCGAATCTCGACGTGGGAGACCTGTACCGGGCGGCATGGGTGCAGGCGGTCGCCGCGTTGGATTACTGGGTCAGTCAGGAGATCTACTCTCGCGCGATCCGCCTCGCCCGGGAGCCCGGCATCGAGAAGCCGAAGAAGTTCCGGGATTTCGCCATCCCCATGGCAGTCTTCGAGGATGTGCACCACCATCGCATTCCCCTTGAGGAGGCCCTGGGGGGACACCTGCGAAAGTTTGTCACCAAGAACACCTTTCAGCAGCCGGACGGCATCAAGGACGGCCTGGCGATCGTCACGAGTATCACGCTCTGGGACAGAGTCGCTGAGATCATCAATCAGAAGCAATCAGCCGGTGACCTGAAGCTGGATGCCGGCAAGGCCAAAGAACAACTGCACCAGGTTGTGGCCCGTAGAAACAGGATCGCCCACGAAGCCGACCGGGTCGCGGATGACGCTAGTCGCAAGACCGACATCACAGCCGAAGAAGTAACCGATGCGGTTGCGACGGTGGAGCAGACGTGCGAGGCGATTCTCATCGCCCTTCAGGAGTCTCCCGAAGGAGCACTCACTGCGGAAGGGCCTGCTCCCAGGATCAGTGAGGAACTCACTGACCAAGAGCCTGAGATCGTTGTAGACGGAGGAGGAGAATCCATCGAGTCCCCGCTTGGCGATTGGGAGTTCGGCACGAAGCCTTACGGTGTCCACATGCGCGATCTGATCGAGCGGAAGCTCATCGAGGCAGGTGCCGAAATACGGGGGACACGTGGCAACGAGCGGTTCTCCGCGACAGTCGCACCTGACGGACGTGTCCGCCTGGCCTCCGGTCAACTCTGCACGTCCCCTTCCAAAGCCGGGCAGGTCGTTCTCAAGCGCCAGTCCTGCAACGGATGGACCTTCTGGAAGATCCAGTTTGAAGGTGCATGGGTTCCGTTAGAGGTGCTGCGGGACAAGTATTTGAACCTCTCCTAGAGGCCGGTGGTGGATGTGATCCGCACGGACTCCACCGGATCACTGTTCCGCCATCTGGAACCAGATCGACCGGCCTGCATTGTCGTTGTGGCGGGCCGATCCCAGAGGTGTAGGCGGTCCGTCAGCGTGCCGGGAGGAGTTTCTCGGTGATGGCCTGAAGCCGCCTCGCCGCGCTCGGGTCGAAGGACCTGTCCTCCACGCTGATCCGCCGTCCCTCCACGAAGGCGCTCAGCGGTTGCGCGGGCGGCGCGTCGAGGGCGGTGGTGATCGGGGGAAGGGCCGCCTCCACCGGCTTCGCGGACTTCTTCATCGCGTTGATGTGCTCCAGCGTCCTCGCGTCGTACACGCCGGAGAAGCCGGTCGCCGTGACGCCCGGATGGATCAGCACGTATCGGATGCCGCTCGCCCCGTACTTCTCGGCGAAGGCGACGCCGAGCAGGTCGTTCAGCTTGCCTCCCTGCCCGAGCGCCGTGCCGCCGTGGTAGCCGCGCCTGAGTTCGAGGTCGTCCCAGTTGACCACGGACAGGCTCGCACCGGGTCCGGCCACGTTCACGACGACCGGGTTGTCCGCCTTCTCCAGCGACGCGGCGAGACCGTGCCCGAGCAGATAGCGGCTCAGGTAGAACAGCGCGAAGTTCTCCTCGAACCCCTCGGCCGTCTCCACGCGTTCCGTGCGGTAGTGCCGCGCGCACAGCACCAGCGTGTCCACCACCGGGAATCGGGCCGTGATCTCCGCGACGGCCCTGCTGCTCTCCGCCGTCAGGCTCAGGTCCGCTCGGACGAAGAAGGCCCGCTCTCCCGCGCCCAGTTCCCGGGCGGCGCCGAGGAACGCCTGACCCTTTTCCGCACTGCGGCCGATGACGACGACGGTGTCACCTCGCTGCAGGCGGAGGGCGGCGAGCGCCTTCCCGATCCCGTCCGTACCGCCCGTGATCACGACAGTCTTCACCCGGGGTCTCCTTGAGAGAATTGTACTGATGAGTAAACTTTATTGGCCAAGTTGGTACGTTGGCAACGAATGAGGGCAGTTGCCGGCGCTGGCCGGTGCGGTAGGGGATGCGGGTGGTTACGGTGGCGGGATGAGCGGAGCGAAGACCTCGGCGACACAGGGGCGAGCGATCTCCCGTGGCCCGGTACCGCAGAGGATCACGCGGTTGCCACTCCGCCGGGCTCTTCCCCATGGGGATGCATCAGATATCTGTCATGGTGTGCGCCGAGCTCCGGTGGCCCCTGAAGCGCGCCTACGAGTGCTGCAAGGTGTCTGGGAAGCCGAGGCTCGTCGTGGTGCTCCTCGGAAGCACCACCTGGGGCGCGGTCATCGAACTCCACGGCCCCAGGGTAAGTGGTCGTCTCTGGCGGCATCCGCGGGGATGGCCGGCTGCCACCAAGCCGGCTCAGAGTTCGCCGGGCATGGGCCTGGTCACACCTACGCGTCTGCGGGGTCGCGTAGCGCGAGCGCTTCGGCCTCGGTCAGCCCTTTACGAGCCGCCATCCGGCGGCGTGCCCGGACCTGTGCACTGGTGCGTGGACGGTACTTCGGATCTTTGGAACAGCCGCAGAGCTCGAATCCGTCGTACCTCAGGCCTGCCCCCAGGACGGCGGCCACTGCCGCCCACCGGCGGCCATCGGTCTTACGCGGTGCGGCGAAGTCGTGGCCCGCGTAGACCATCGGTGTACGGCAGCGCGTGCAGAGGTGCCCTGCCCCGTCCCACAGGAACTTGTGACTCTGGCGGCAGGGAACGCACACGTAGTGCACCTTGTAGGTGACCATCGCGTATGTGCACATGCGCAAATGATATCCGCGCCCCCCGGCGGCTGTTGATCGATTTTGGCACGCCCGGCATCGGGGCGGTCTTGCCGTGGGCGGTGGCCGGCGAGTCGCCGGTGTCGCAGAGGATCGTGTGACGGCCGGTTCGCACCGTCAGGCGAGTTCCTCGATGAAGGCGGCGAGTTGGACGACGTTGCGGCACTCGTGCATCGGGACCACCCCGCCGTAAGCGGTGGCCAGTGAGTCGCCGGTGTCCCACTGGCTCACCGGTTCGGGGTTGAGCCAGTAGGCGTGCCGGGCCTCCTTGGTCAGCCGCTTCAGCGTCTCCAGCGCGGGCGGCTGGTAGTTGGAGCGCGCGTCGCCCAGGATCAGCAGCGACGTCTTCGGTCCGACGGCGTCGCCGTACCGCTCGGCGAATTTCTCGAACGCGTTGCCGTAGTTGGTCCGGCCGAAGCGCACCATGTCGGCCTCGGCGGCCAGCTTGGTCATCGCCTCGGCCACATCGGCGCCGGGGACGAAGAACCGGGTGATCTCGTCCACGGTGTCCACGAAGCCGAACGCGCGGACCTTCGCGAACTGCTCGCGCAGCGCGTAGGTCAGCAGCAGTGTGAAGTGGGCGAAGGAGGCGACCGAGTCGCTGGTGTCGCAGAGGACGACCAGTTCGGGCCGGTGCGGGCGGCGCGGCTTGTTGAAGACGGTCAGCGGCACGCCGCCGCTGGACAGCGAGGCCCGCACGGTCCGGCGGAAGTCCAGGCGGCCCCGGTGGCCGAGCCGGTGCTTGACGGTCAGCCGGGTGGCCAGCCGGCGGGCGAGCGGGTGGACCTCCCGCCGCAGCCTGGCCAGGTCGGCCTTCGTCACCCGGAGGAAGTCGAGCTGCTCCAGCGGAGACCGTACGGCGGAGCGGGCGATCCGCTCGATGCCGGAGTCCTCGGCGATCCGGCGGCGTACATCGGTGGAGACGGCGTCGGTGAACCGCCTGGTGTTCTCCCCGATCCGCTGCCGGGCGACCTTCTCGGCCAGGCCGCCGCGCTCCTGACCGGCCAGCACCTCCGCCAGCAGCCGGGCCATGAGCGTCTCGGGGGAGAGCGCCCGCAGTACGGGGTAGGAGAACCAGTTCTGCCGTCCCGGCCCGGCGGCCTGGCGTCCGAACCGCTCCACCATGGCCCGCGCGAACTCGTTCATCCCGTCGGCGCCCAGCAGCAGCTCGGCCAGCCGGTCCCGGAGCTCGGGCACCCCGGCGGTCTCCAGGTCGACGACGTCCGGGCCGTCTCCCGGGACTTCCGGGCGCGGGCGGGAGAGGCCGGTGGTCGAAGCGGGGAACCACAGGTCGAAGAGCGTGTCGAAACCCGGCCGGTATGAGGGCCGCTTGACCAGGGTCGCGGCGTAGGCGGCGCGCAGCGACTCCCGCTCGGCCAGGTCGATCACCTGCAGCGCCCGCGCCGCGTCCAGCCCCTCGGCCAGCGACACCGGCAGCCCGGCCTCGCGCAGCGCGTGCACGAAGCCGACATGCCGGTCGAGAAGACTCACAGCGCCAGTTCCTTGCGGGCGCGGGTCTGGTCGGAGGCGTGCTTGAGCACCACGCCGAGGGTTGCGCCGACCGTCGCTCCGTCCAGCTCGGTCCGGCCCAGTGCGAGCAGCGTGTGGGCCCAGTCGACGGTCTCGGCGATCGAGGGGGACTTCTTCAGCTCAAGGGTGCGCAGGGTGGCGACCGTACGGGCGAGCTGCTCGGCCAGGCCCGCCTCGATCGCGGGCACCTGGGCCAGCACGATGTCGCGCTCGCGCTCCGGCGTCGGGTACTCCAGGTGCAGGTAGAGACAGCGCCGCTTCAGGGCCTCCGACAGCTCGCGGGTCGCGTTGGAGGTCAGCACCACGTACGGCCGCCGTACGGCGGTGATCGTGCCCAGTTCGGGGATCGTGACCTGGTAGTCGGAGAGGATCTCCAGCAGCAGGCCCTCCACCTCCACGTCGGCCTTGTCGGTCTCGTCGATCAGCAGGACCGTCGGTTCCTGCGACCGGATGGCCCGCAGCAGCGGCCGCTCCAGCAGGAACTCCTCGGTGAAGATGTCGTCGTGGGTGGCGTCCCAGTCCTCGCCGTTCCCGGCCTGGATGCGCAGGAGCTGCTTCTTGTAGTTCCACTCGTACAGCGCCCTGGCCTCGTCGAGCCCCTCGTAGCACTGCAGCCGGACGAGCTGTGCCCCGGTCGCCGCCGCCACGGCCTTGGCGAGCTGGGTCTTGCCCACCCCCGCCGGCCCCTCGGCGAGGAGCGGTTTGCCGAGCGCGCCGGCCAGGAAGACCGAGGTCGCGATGGAGTCATCCGTGAGGTAGTCCACGGCGCTGAGCCGCTCCCGGACGTCGGCGGGCGAGGCGAACCACATGTGCACTCCCAGTACAGGACAGAATGTTGTTCTACCTTAGTCGCTGATCTCCGCTGATTTCGAAGCGTCCGGCGAAATGCGCTATCCTTCAAGAGCTTCAAGCGCCGCTAGCTCAGTTGGTTAGAGCAGCTGACTCTTAATCAGCGGGTCCGGGGTTCGAGTCCCTGGCGGCGCACCGGCAGAAAGCCCAGGTCAGTCCAGCTGACCTGGGCTTTCTTGCTTTCACGGGCACTCTGGCGGGTCCGTCGGTCATTCGTGGTCGCGTTCGGCGGTGAGCGTGGCGAGGAAGTCGTCGACGAGCTCGATCTGGTGCTCCGCCGGGAATCTTTCCGGGGCGAAGAGCGCCTGCACCACCAGGCCGTGCGTGAAGGACAGCGCAGTCGTCGCCAGCCGCTGCGCATCGGCCCGAGCGGGCAGCTCGCCCCGGTGCCGCGCGTCTTCGATCGCGGTGCACAGCCCCGCGCGGATGCGCTCATACCGGGTGGCCTGCGCGCTGAAGAGCGCGGGGTCGGAGAGCGCCACGTCCCAGGAGCCGACCCAGATCCGGTTCATCGCCACACCCTCCGGTGTCAGCGGGAGCATGTCGAGCAGGCGGGTGCGCAGCGTGGGCAGTCCGATCGCGGGCGCCTTCAGGCGCGGACGCTGCTGGGTGCGTGCCTCCAGAATGGCGAGGGCATGGGCGATCAGCTCGTGTTTGCCCGCGAAGTAGTGCGTGACGAGCCCGGTGGAAGCCCCCATGGCCGCCGCGACCGCGCGCAGGGTGAGGCCGGCGAACCCGTGCTCGGCGAGGACCCGCCAGACCGCCTCGGAGACGTCGTGGCGGCGTGCCTCATGGTCGGTGCGCGCGGGGCTCATGACCTACTAGTCTACATACCGAACGTTTGTTATGAACTTTTGCGGAGGCCCGATGTTCGCCCTTCCCCTCACCGCCCGCGCCGAACTGCGGCCGCTTGAGCCGTGGTCGGCCGAGGAGTTCCTCGCCCATCTCGACCGGGCACGCGAGCACATCTCGCCGTGGGTGTCGCCGACATTCGTCGCCACCGACCTCGCCGAGGCCGGTGCGGTGCTGCGGCGCTACGCCAACAAGTGGTCACAGGACGCGGGCGGCATCTGGGGGATCTGGCTGGAGGGCACACTCGTCGGTGGCGTGATGTTCGTGTCGTTCGACCCCGCGCTGGGCGTCTGCGAGGCGGGCTGCTGGCTCGAACCCGGTGCGGAGGGGAACGGGCTGATCACCCGCGCCGTCGAGCGGATCGTCGACTGGGCGGTGAGAGAGCGCGGCATCCAGCGCGTCGAGTGGCGTGCCAACGCCGAAAACGTGCGCAGCATCAACGTCGCCAAGCGGCTGGGCATGACCCACGACGGCACCCTGCGGCAGGCCTACCCGGGCGAGAGCCGGCGCATCGACATCGCGGTCTGGTCGGTGCTCGCCGACGAGTGGCGCGCCCGCGGGGCGCGGAGCGAGGCGGACCAGGCCGAGATCGGCGGGCTGTCGGTGAGCTGACGGCGGGCTTCTTCCGCCTGTTCGCCGATGCGGGCGGCGCTCGCCCGGACGTCGGGGCGATCCGCCGGCTCCTCGTCCCGGGGAAACATCGTCAGAGGCGGACCGCCGTGGCAGGGAGGAGTTCGCCCGTCGCGTCATAGGCGTCCAGCAGGCGCGCGTAGGGGGCGATGTCGATGCCGTGCCCGGCGAGCCAGCCGTCGTCGAAGTAGGTGCTCAGGTACCGTTCGCCGGCGTCGCACAGCAACGTGACGACGCTGCCCTGCTCACCGGCGTGGCGCATGCGTTCGATGAGGCACAGGGCGGCCCAGACGTTGGTGCCGGTGGAGGCGCCGACCATCCGGCCCATCCGGGCCGACAGCCAGCGCATCGTGGCGATCGAGGCGGCGTCGGGCACCTGCTCCATGTCGTCGATGACCCCGCCGACGAAGGACGGCTCGACGCGCGGGCGGCCGATGCCCTCGATGCGTGACTGGGCGGACATGGTGACGTCGGAGGTGCCGCGGCTCCAGCCCTGGTAGAAGGCCGAGCCCTCGGGGTCGGCGACGAGCACCCGGGTCGGGTGGCGGCGGTAGCGGACGTAACGGCCGATCGTGGCCGAGGTGCCGCCGGTGCCCGCGCTGACCACGATCCAGGACGGTACCGGGTGCGGTTCGGCGGCCATCTGCTCGAAGATGGACTCGGCGATGTTGTTGTTGCCGCGCCAGTCGGTCGCCCGTTCGGCGTAGGTGAACTGGTCCATGTAGTGGCCGCCGCGTTCGGCGGCGACGCGGCGGGCCTCGTCGTACACCTCCGAGGAGCGTTTCACGAAGTGGCAGTGGCCGCCGTGCCACTCGATCAGCGTGACCTTCTCCTTGCTGGTCGCCTCCGGCATCACGGCGATGAACGGCAGGCCGAGCAGCCTGGCGAAATAGGCCTCGCTGACCGCCGTCGAGCCGCTGGACGCCTCGACGACCGTGCTGTCGCGGTGGATCCAGCCGTTGCACAGGGCGTACAGGAACAGTGAGCGGGCCAGCCGGTGCTTGAGACTGCCCGTCGGGTGCACCGACTCGTCCTTGAGGTAAAGGTCGATTCCGGGTGGGCCGGGCAGGTTGACGACGTGCAGGTGGGTGTCGGCGCTGCGGTTGGTGTCCGCTTCCACCCGGCGGATGGCCTCGGCGATCCACTCACGGTCTTCGGTCGATGTCTTGGGCACCAGCACAGGCTAATGGCCCGGTCACGCAGCCTCATCCGGCAGGCCGCCGAGGTCAGGCGCCCGGCGCGGACGGCGGGCGCGGCGGGTGCCGGTGCGGCTCGATCCTGGCCGGCAGCCGTACCGCCAGCAGGAGGGCCAGGAACCCGGCGGCGCCCCCGGCGGCGATCAGGGAGAGGGCGGGCCAGATGGAGCCCCGCCCCCGGTCCCCGGCTTGGGGGACGGACGGCGGTGGCAAGGCCGACTCGACCAGCCGGGCGGCCGCCGTCACCGGGGAATCGAAGTCCTCCGATACCAGCCTGCCGGGGTCGACGGAGCGGGCGACCGTGGCCAGCGCGTCGCGCAGCGGGTGGCCGTCGGCCTGGTTGCACAGAATGAGCAGCGAGCGGCCCGGCAGCCCGGCGAGCGCTTCCGATCGTTGGTAACCGCTGTCACGGGCGGCCTCGCGGGGCACGACGGCGGCCTGCACCTCCTTGTCCCGGAGGGCGCGCAGCGGGTCGAGCGCCGGGACGGTCTTCAGCCGCAGCCAGGGATGGCGCTGCCGCAGGATCTGCTCGGTCCCCTCCCGGGCGGGCCCCTCCTCGGCGGCGTCCGGCACCGAGATCCGGATCTCGTCGTCCGGACGTGCGAAGGCCGCCGTCAACCTGTCCGGCCCGATCAGACCGGCGTCGTAGACCAGGACGTCCCGGTTCGGGACCGGGATGGCGGCGACCGTGGAGTATCCCTGCGCCGCCAGCGGATCAGCGGGCTGCGCCGGCTGGGCACCCGAGAGGCCGGGATCCGCAGGAGGGATCTCCACGAGGACCACGGCCGGCTCCGCGACGGGCGCGGTCACGGTGGGAGCCTCGCTCAGCCGGAGCTCGAACCGGTAGCCCATCTGCCGGACGACCTCGGTCACGACATTGCCGGCGAACGCGTCCTCCTGCCCGGACGGGGCCTGGACGACGACCGTGCCCGGTGCCATTCCAGCCGCGTCCCCCTCGGCGGGGGGACCGCCGCCGGGAGCGCGCAGCATCGCGACGACACCGGTGCCGATCAGGGTGAGGGCCAGTGCCGTGCAAGCCACGACCACGGTGGCCTTGCCGTTCAGCCCCCAGCCAGGCCGGAACCGTCTCCCGCGGTCGGCCGGTTCCAGCCCGCCGAGCGCGGTCTGCATCGAGGGCGGTACGGCGCTCGGGCCCGCGGCGGCCGTCGGCCGGTAGGGCACGGTCGCCGCGGCGGGCGTGCCCCGGCTCTCGGGCACGGCGCCGGGCGTCACACCGGGTGCGGGTACGGCCGGCCCCTCACCGGCGCCCGGGCGCAGCCGCTTCCGCAGCCGGCGTACGGGCGAGGTCAGCCACCGCTCAACCGGTCCCGGCGCGGGTGGGACTATCTCGGGACCCGGAACGCCGCCGGCTCCTCCGGGGATGCCGCCTCCGCCCGGGACGCCTCCGCCCGGGACGCCTCCGCCCGGGACGCCTCCTCCGGGAACGCCGCCTCCTCTTCCTGGGGTGCCGCCTCCGCCCGGAACGCCTCCTCCGGGGACGCCGCCTCCTCTTCCCGGAACGCCGCCGCCTCCGCCCGGAACCGGCCCGCGGTTCTCGGGACCGGACGCAGCGGGGCCGGGCAAGGCCTTTCGCCGCCCCGCCGCGACGACCGTGTCCGCACTGGAACTCCCTGTCCGGGGGGCCTTCGAGTCGACGTGCTCCGGCCCCCGCGACGCGCCGGTGGCGGCGGGGGGCAGCAGTTCGGGATAGCCGGCGTGTTCGAGCAGCCGTACGGCGACCGGTACGTCCTCGGGACCGAACGACAGCGGATCGGTCAGCCCGGCGAGCCTCCGCAGCATGTCCGGGAGCCGGACATCGGGCCGGGTCAGCAGGTCCAGGCACACGTTCGCCAGGCTGTCCCGCCGGGTGATCTCCGCTCCGTGACCCCATCGCACCTCGTGGGCGTTCTCCGGCGCGTGCCGCGCGAAGGACAGCCTGATCTTGTGCCGGGCCGTGCTGCTGGTCCAGGTCGCCGCGGTCAGCCTGGACCGCATGCCGTACGGCAGGAGCGCGGCGACGGTGTCCAGAAAGCGCAACCGTTCGATCATGGGGACCCGGTCCGCGCCCACCACGCAGACGGGCCGCCCGGTCAGCAGGAGCGCGGCGGCGCACCGCGCGTCCGGCCCGGGGCCGAGAGCCGTGGGGTCGAGCTCCGGCACGCGTACGGTCAGCGGAGGGGACGGGGTCACCGGCAGGTTCGCGAGGGCGTGGTAGAGCGCCTCGTAGGACACCTGATGGGCGGCCAGTTCCTGGTACGGGACGTAGAACCAGTGGGTGTGGACGATCTTGCGGTTGGTGGCGTCCCGGTGCCCGGACCATTTCTGGACCGCGAGCACGATGTGGCGCGACACCCGTTCGCGCTCCCTGGTCGCCGCGACCGCGATCGTCACCTGCGGCAGATCCGCCGAGAGACCCATGGCATATCTGCTCCTGATCTCCTCGAACACCTCAGGCCCGAGGCGGTCGTCGCTCCAGGAGAGCAGTTCGTAGTCGTGATGGGCGCCGGGCCGCTTCCCCTCCAGTGCCCACTCGAATCCGATCTCGCGGCCGGTCACGAGCCCTCCGTCGCCGCCCGGGCCGCGGCGAGCCGCTGCCCCAGCCAGAGCATGGGCTCCACCACGTTGATCGGATGCAACTGCCCCCGGATGCGTGAGTCCTCGTCCGCCTCTCCGGGGACCATGTTCTGGAAGTCGTCCCAGTCGAAGTGCTTCGTGCGCCGATCCACATAGAAGCCGATCGAGGACGTGGCGAAGAAGCGGATCCGATCCGGGTGGAAGAACTGGTCGAGCGACTTGAGCACCATGTCGGCGTTGCCGCTGGCCGACACCTGGCACAGCTCGTGGAACAGTTCCCGGGTGTCCTCGCTGGTCACTCGGGGCAGCCCGTACGGATCGTCGACGTCCACGGTGAGCAGCCCTCGCTTCTCGGCCGTCTCCAGCACCCGGGGGTCGTCGAACTTGGTGACGCACACGGCGATGTGGTGCGGCAGCTTCCCGTCGGCGAACTCGCCGGCGGCGAGCATCCGCTCGGCGAGCAGGGTGAGCGGGGCGTGCATGTGGTCGAAGGCGTCCCCGAAGATGAACTCCCTGATCGGGTCGAAGAGGAAGACGAGGCCCCGGCTCCGCTCAAGGTTGTCCAGCAGCTCCTGCCGACGCGGGTCTCCCGAGCCGTCCGGAGCGCTCGGGCCGCCCGCCGGGCGCCGTCCCGTGCCGAACCACCCGCCGGGAGCGTCGGTCATGCCGATTCCTATCCGGGTCGGCGGCCGTGGCTTGGCCTTCCTGCCCCAGAAGCCGAGCTTCCGGAGAGCGGGGCCGATCAGCGTCCAGTGATAGCGCTCCATGGCCATGTTCGCCTCGGGGAACACCTTGCCCCGCAACAGGGCATTGGTCTTCTCGATCAGGTAGTCCGACGACGCGGGGTCGGATCCGATGATCTTCCAGTCGTTGTCACTCCTGGTCAGGGCGATGAACAACGCCGCCAGCAGGGTGGTTTTGCCGCTGCCGGGAGCACCCCACATGACGATGTTGTGATCGGGACGTCCCCGGCTCGGATCGGGCTGCATGCGCGTCGTCACTCCTTCTCGTCGAGCAGGGGGAACGGGAGGTGAACGGGGGAGGGGGCGACCAGGCCGAGCTCGGCGGCCAGGCCGCGCACGTCCACCGCCTCCAGATGAGCCAGGGCCGTCGCGCCGATCCGGTGCCACGCCTGGTGCGCCTGGTCGGCAGGCTGGTCGCAGATCGCGCCCAGCACCGTGCCCTGCCGCTGCCGCAGGGCGGCGAGCAGCTTCCGCCAGTCGTGCCGGTGCGGGCAGGGCAGGATCCTGGACTGGTCGGTGCGGGCCGGGTGCGGCGGGCGGCCGCCGACCGTGAGGATGACGGCGGACGCCGGATCCGCCCGGCCGAGCCGTTCGACCACCACAGCGAGCATGTCCTCAAGCTGCGCCGCATGGGGATGGTACGGATATCCCCTGGCCATCGCTCCCTGCTCCTCCAGCGTGCCGAGCGCGTCCAGGGCCTCTCCCGCGCCGGCCTCCCAGGCCGCGACCCGCACCGGGAACTCCGGTGCCGACGGGTCGTAGGAGTGCGCCGCGTAGGAGAGGAGGGAGACCCGGAGCAGGCCGCCGAGCGCGCCGGAGGCAGAGCTGATCATCTGGCGTGCCCGGCCCAGCCGCTCCGCGACCTGGTCGTCCGCTCCGCAGACCTCCACCGCGCAGACGAGATGCGCCGGGCCGGTGCCCCTCGCCAGCCGATCCGGGAGCGCGGCGACGAGCTGATTCCAGTCCCGGGGGTCGGGCGAGAGCGCGGGCAGGCCGGTGAACCGTACTCGGCCGGGCCGGACCAGCTCGGCGGTCACCTCATACCGGCCGGGTGTGACCGGGGCGGACTGGACGGACAGCAGCCGCGGCTCCGGACCCTGCCAGGTGACCACGGCGAACGCGGTGCCGTGCGCGCCCGCGGCCTCGCAGCGGAGGGAGACCAGGCTCCGGGCCCCCGGGCGGGAGCCGAGGGGGAAGAGCTGCCTGCTGGTCAGCCGGGGCCGGCCGGTGCCCGGGTCGACGAGGACGACCAGCTCGTACGACCTGGTCAGCGGGTCGTCCGCCATGACCTCCCGGATCCGTGCGGCGATCGGGGCGCCGGTTTGCAGCACCTGCGAGGCGGGATGCGCCGCGCGCAGCCAGGCGAGGGCCTGCTCGACCCTCGGATCGGCGGAGGACTCGGCTACCAGGATCACGTCGGCGGAGGTCGAGGAGGCGCGGGCCGTGCGGAGCACGGCCTCCCGGGCCCTGGCCGGATCGGCGTCCCATCCGCGTTCGCCCGCGAGGCCCGGCCAGGTCACCGACCAGCTCCGGCCGCGGGGGCGACCGTTGTCGTCCCGGTGGAGCAGGAACGTGGTGATGCCGTCGGCGGCGACCTCCACCAGGATGAGGCTGTCGGTGTCGGCGAGGTCGGCCAGGGCCTGGGCGATCGCCTTCCTGTTCAGATCCCTGTCGGGCTCCGGCACGAGGAGTTCTCCATAGGTATGTCGTATTAGCTGCGCTATGTCCCCAGAATTCCGATTAGTCAGCGTATATAACGCTATGAGGGCTGCTGGGGGGAGGTGTCGTGTCGGGCTTCCTCGATGAAATTCGAGTGGGTATCGGTAAAAGCGACATTGGGCGCTTATGATAACCCCTTCGGTGGCCCGGCGCTGTTCCAATCGACGCTGACGCGGTGGGGTCCCTTTCCCAAGGAGGAGCATGAGAGGTTTCCTGAGCGCGCTGTCTGCGGGTTTGATCGCGCTGTCAGGAGCGCGCCCCGAGGTTCTCCGGACGTGCCCGACCGAACGCGGCAAATTCGAGGGCATCGGGGGCGCCGTCCTCACCACGAGCGTGCTCGCCGTCGTCTCCATGACGTTCGCCCTGAACAGCGCGCTCGGCGTCAACATCGTCGTCGCCGTCGCCATCGCCCTGCTGTGGGGCCTGGCGATCCTCAGCCTTGACCGGTGGCTTGTCTCCACCATCAGGGCTGACGCGCCGAACCGCTGGGCGCTGGCCGTGCCGCGCATCCTCATCGCCCTCGTGCTCGGCCTGGTGATCTCCACTCCGCTGGTGCTGCAGGTTTTCAAGGCCGAGATCGACACCCAGATCGCCGAGATGAAACAGCAGCGCGCCGACACCTTCGCCGTACGGCAGGAGCAGGGCGCGGTGGGGAAGGGTGTCGACCAGCTCCGCAAGGAGGTGGCCGATCTGCAGCAGGTGATTTCCTCCGGCGGCGACATTCCCCTTGACATGGAACAGGACCCGAAGATAAAGGCGCTGTCAGCCCAGCGCGCCGATGAGCAGAAGCAAGCGGACAAACACTACAAAGAGTGGCAGTGTCAGCTCTATGGTGGTGCAAACTGTCCCAAAAAGGGGCCGGGTCCACTCGCTCAGGAGAGCCGGCGTTCCTACGAAAAGGACAAGGAGCGCATCGCGCTGCTCACCCGGCAGATCGAGAACCGAAAGCGGGAGCTGAACGCGACCGGGGAACAGGCCAAGGAGACCCGGCTCGCCGCCGCGAAGGAGGCGCTGCCCAAGGTCCAGCGCCAGCTCGACGCCGCGGTCGAGCAGCAGACCTGGATCCAGCGGTCCTTCGACGAGGACAACCTGGCCACCGACGGGCTGCTCACCCGGCTCCGGGCGCTCAACGAGCTGACCGGCAAGGACCTCACGCTCAGCATGGCCCGGCTGCTGCTGTTCGCACTGTTCCTGCTCATCGAATGCCTGCCGGTCGCGGTGAAGCTCATGCAGCGGCCCGGCATCTACGACAAGGCGCTCGCGCTCGCCGAGCGCCGTGAGCTGGACGGCATACGCGAGGAGTTCGGCGTCCGCGCCGGGTCCCGGTCCCGGTCCCGGTCGACGGAGCCCGGCGGGTCGGACAGCGTCTGGCGCATCTGGTCGCCCCGAGAGGACGCGCCGCGACGGCCCGGCGCCACCTTCGGGGCGGAGGCGCAGCCACCCCGGGGACCGGACGGCACCCAGGCCGAGCCGACCGAACCCGGCTACGAGTACGGGCCCCTGGAAGACCAGGCCCTGCGTGGCATGACGGAGACCCACATCCTGCGGAGGACGGGACCGGGTGCGGAGCGCTCGGGCGGGATCGAGCTGCTCCCCGACGAGGACTGAGGTCACCGGATGACGGCACGAATCATCCAAGACCGGTACGAGCTGAGGTCCCGGCTCGGCAGAGGCGGCATGGGCACGGTGTGGCTCGCCTGGGACCGGACGCTGCGGCGATCCGTCGCGCTCAAAGAGGTCGTGCTGGCGCCGCACGGCGAGGACATGGTCGTGCGGCGGGAGAGGGCGATGCTCGAAGCGCGTGCCGCCGCGCGGATCCGGCATCCGGCGGTCGTCGACATCTACGACGCCTTCATGGACGACGAATCGCCGTGGATCGTCATGGCGTACATCGAGGGCACGGCGCTGAACCGCCGGATCGAGCGGCAGATCCTCTCCGAGCGGGAGATCGCCCGGGTGGGGCGCGAGGTGCTGGCCGGGTTGGCCGCCGTACACGACGCACAGGTGCTCCACCGGGACGTGAAACCGGCCAACATCATCGTCGATCCCGGCGACCGGGTCTTCCTGGTCGATTTCGGAATCGCGCGGATCTCCGGGGAGAGCGGCCTCACTTCGGCCAACATGCTGCTCGGAACCGTCGAGTTCATGGCGCCGGAACGGATCGACGGGCACGCGGTGGGGCCGGCGTCGGACCTGTGGTCGCTGGGAGTGACACTGTTCTGCGCGCTGGAGGGCTACTCGCCGTTCCTCCGTGACAGCCTGATCGAAACGACGCGGGCGGTCACCGCCGGGCGTCCTCCGCGCTTCCGGCGACCGGGTCCGCTCGCCGACGCGATCACCGGCCTGCTCGTCACCGTCCCCGCCCGGCGGATGGAAGCGGCCGAGTTGGGGTGGCGGCTGGACACGATCCTCGCGGGCCCGGCGTCACGGCCCCGAGGACGGGATCCGCGGCCCCGCGAACGGGAGGAGCCGAAGAGGCGCCCCGGCTCGGGAGCGGGCCGGGAGGTGCGGCGCGGAAACGATGTGCACGACTCGGGCCCGGTCCGGGATCCGGGTCGGGAGGTGCGGCGCGGAAACGATGTGCACGATTCAGGACCGGGTCGGGAGGCGCGGCGCGGAAACGGTGCGCGCGATTCAGGGCCGGGTCGGGCGGGGGAAGGCCGCGACGGTGGAAACCCGCTGCTTGATCGGCCCCGCCAGGAGGCCGCCGCCCTGCTCGGCTCGATGGAGCCGAAGGCCGCCGGGCGGCTCCTGGACGGGGCGGCGGAGGCGGCGGGCGCGGCGGCCGAGGTGCTGGCACTGCTGCCGCTGCCGCGAGCCGCGCGGGTGATCGACCACATGACCCCGCACCGGGCGGCCCGGCTGGTGGGCGCGATGCCCCCCAGCCGGAGCGCGAGCATCCTGGCGCACACGGATGACCGGGTCATGGCCGCCGTCCTCGGCGCGCTCGGCATCGTCCCCGCCGCGGTCCGCCTGGTGGAGGCGATGACGATGCGGCGCGCCTGCCGGGTGCTCGGATACGTGCCGCCCGCCGTCGTCGCGGAACTGCTGTCCGCGACCTCGGACGGCCGTGCCGATCGGCTCCTCGACGGGCTCAGCCGCGCCGTACGCGACGAGATCGCCCGCCTGGCCGGCGGAGCGTGACGGCGCCGGCCCCGCCCCGAACGGTGCGTCGGGCGGGACCGGGGAGACGAGCAGACCGGCGGTCTCGCCGGACGGGCGGCAGGTCGGCGGCAGGTCAGATGAGTGCGGGCTCGTCGGTGAGGGCGACACGGACGGCCGACGGATCGTCGCCGGGGACCGGAACGGCGAACACCGCCGTGCGTTCTCCGGCCGCGTAGACCACGAACCGCAGGCCGTCCTCGTCCCACACGTCCTGGACGTCCGAGGTGAGCTGCACGGACGCCGAGCAGTAGGCGGGGCTGAGATAGAGGAGGCGCATGGTGACCTCCAGCGGGATCTCCTGAGGTGAGGGTACGGCGAGCGGCTTGCGCAGCCGTACGAGAAGCCGGCGCAGGGGCATCAGCCAGTGGCGGTCCAGTTCGGCCGAGAGCCCCAGCAGGGCGACGGCCTCCGCCAGGCCCAGCGCCACGAGCCACGGGTCCGCCGGATACGGCCGTGCCCAGACCGCCGCGAGGCTCATGGCGAGCAGGAGGCCCGCCCGGGTGAAACCGCGCCAGTTCACCGGCCGCGAGTGCGCGCCCAGGCAGCCGCATGACGAGGTGGGCGCGGCCAGGTGCGCGTAGCTGAGATAGGCGAGGAATCCCGCGGAGAGCACGGTGGCGGCCGCACCCTCCACGGGGAGCGCGGGTGGCAGCAGCAGCGCGGCCGCCACCGCGAGCTCCAGCACTCCGACGAGCCGGAGAGCCGGGACCGCGCGCGCCGAGCCGACCAGCCGGCCCAGGGCGGTCTGCCCGGCCTGCGCCCGCATCCGCCGGTCGAGCAGTTTCATCAGGGCGGCCCAGAGCAGGAAGAGGCCGATCACGTACGGCTGCAGCGCGGCGATCCCATACATCTGTCGCTCCTAGTGAGGGGAGAAGACCGTGGCGATGTCGACTTCGTTGGTGCCCGGCCGCCAGGCGCCCAGGATCTGCACGTGCTGACCCACGCGCAGCGGCGACAGGTCGGCGGAGGGCGGTGCGTCGGAGTAGACGGCGATCGACTTGCCCGCCACGCGGTGGCAGAGGACCTCCTGCCCGTTGTGGTCGAGATGGAGCTTCTCGCTGGTGATGTTGCTGACGTGGCCCTTGAGGTTGACGATGTTGAGCCACACCGACTCGGCGGCCAGCACCCCGTCCGGCATGCGAACACCCCGGGCGTAGAGGCCGTCACCGGGCTTGGCCTGGTCGAAGGTGGTGGGGCCCAGCTTCCACAGGCTCGTGCCGTCGACGACCCTGATGTTGTGGAACACCAGGTTCGACCCCAGGACGAGGAGCGTGTTGTCCTTGATGGAACGGATCCGGCCCTCGGCGAAGTTGGGGTCGGGCGCGCCGGGCTCGACGTCGGGTGCGGTGGCGCCGAAGGCCGCCTCCGGGCCGAGTGATCCCAGCGCGGTCGCGGCGACGATGCCGACCCCGCCCCCGAGAACGGCGGACTTGAGCAGTTGTCTTCTGCTGGTCATCGACGGCCTCCTAAGGGGTCGAGATCTCGCATGGCCGGAGGCCGGTCGAAAGGCTGGCGATCCGGCTGTAGGCGGCCGGGGTCAGGTCGATCAGGCGGTCGGTGGCGCAGGTCGCGCCGCAGCAGCTGCGCTCGCCGCAGAACAGGTCCGTCTGCGGACCGCAGTCGGCGATGGCGGTGACGACGCTGGTGCCGCTGCACAGTGCCGTGATCCGGTGCTGGAAACCACAGGTCCGCCGGCTCAGTGCGAAACCGCAGCTGTCCGGTCGGGTGATCGCCCAGCAGGCGTCGGACGTGTTGGGCCAGGCGTGTTGCAGGTTCCCGGAGTTGCAGGTGCCGCAGGCACCCTTGCCTGTGCTGCTGCACGGCCCCCAGGCCGTGCCGCAGCAGAACCAGGAGACCTCTCCTCGGACGGCTGCGAGTAAGTCGATGGGCGGGTCGGTGGGCTGGTTGCGCGCCATGCGCATCCTCCTTGGGGGGTGGGCTCCGACGGTCCCCGGTCAGGTGGTGCGATTACACGAAATTTCCTGACCTTTCACATGAATAACATGTAATTAAATTTCGTCAATGCCCGACCTGTCGGTGCTCCAGCCCCACGGGAGACTCCGATGACGCCTCACCTGCCGCTTTTGCCCGATTCGAGCAGAGTGGCGACGCCGTCGAGCATGCGGTGGAGACCGAACTCGAAGATGTTCTCCGGCTCGGATGCCTGAAACGCCTCGCTGCCGAACTCCGACACCATGGGAAGCCGCGCGGTGCGCATGGTGCGGTGCAGCGCGTCCTGCCGGGCGTCCGCCCACTGCTGCCGGGTGTGGCGGGACGCCCGCGCCGCCTGTGTCTCGTGGGCGAGGGGCATGGCCGCGCTCTGCAGGTACGTGCCGATCATGATGGCGACCTGGACCATGGTGGTGAAGTCCAGCCGGTGACCGGCCACGGCCCGCATGCGCCAGTCCGTGTACGCCATCAGGTTCGGGGCGATGGGCGGCCGGGTGGTGGCCGCGACGAGATGCGACACCCAGGGATGGTCCCGGTAGAGCGCCCACTCCTCACGGGCGGAGAGCTCCAGCTTTGCCCGCCAGCCGTCCGGGCCCGGTTCGGGGAGCGGCCGTTCCCCGAAGACGGTGTCCACCATCAGATCGTTGAGTTCCTCGCGGCTTGCGACATAGCGGTACAGCGACATCACGCCCACCCGGAGTTCCGTGGCGATGCGCCGCATGGACACCGCGGCGACGCCGTCGTGGTCGGCGAGTTCGATCGCGGTGCGCACGATGAGCGGCCGATCCAGACTTCCCTCCGGGGCACCGGCCTCGTCCCGCTCGGGCACCCGCCGATCCTCGACCCGGTCCCGGACTCGATCCTGGGCCTGGGCCTGGGTCTGGGTCTGGGTTTGGGCCTGGACATCGGCTCCGGCGTCGTCCGCCGAACGGTCCGCGACCCGCATGCGGTAGGCGCGTGCCCGGCACGCGCGCGAGCAGTATCGCGGCGGCCGCCCCCGTACGGCGGGGCGCAACGTCCGTCCACACATCTCACATGTCGGCACGCTCGACGGCCTCCTCTGATTTTCGTCACAAAACGCATTTCGTGACGAAAGTATAGCGATGAACGCGTGTGTGATCTTTATATCTGCTCTGACCTGCTATTTTGTTACCAATCTGCTATTTGTCCCGGAATGTAGTACGGTGTATTTATGACTCGTACGGCGTACTCAAACGCACCGCAGAAAACCTCGCAATACGCCCTTGAACTGCATAAAGTGATCAAGCGCCACGGGCATGGCGATGCCGTCGTGACCGCGCTGGACGGGGTGACGATGTACATCCCCCGGGGCACCTTCACCGCGGTGATGGGCCCGTCGGGCTCGGGGAAGAGCACCCTGCTGCACTGCGCCGCCGGACTCGACCGGCCGACGGCCGGATCCGTGGTGCTGGACGGTCACGAGCTGAGCGACCTGGACGAAACGGCGCTGACCCGGCTGCGACGCGATCGCATGGGGTTCATTTTCCAGTCGTTCAACCTCGTCCCGACGCTGACGGTGGCGCAGAATGTGGTCCTCCCCCTTGAGTTCGCCGGCCGCCGTCCCGACGGGCGGGCCGTACGGGCGCTGCTCGCCCGGTTGGGGCTCGCCGAACGGATCGACCATCGACCGGCGGAGCTGTCCGGCGGCCAGCAGCAACGGGTGGCCATCGCCCGCGCCGTGCTCTCCCAGCCCGCCGTCGTCTTCGCGGACGAGCCGACCGGTGCGCTGGACACCCAGTCCGCGCGCGAAGTGCTCGGCATCCTGCGGGAGGCGGTGAGCCTGAGCGGGCAGACGATCGTCATGGTGACCCACGACCCGGTCGCCGCCTCCTATGCCGACACGGTGGTGTTCTTCGCCGACGGGCAGATCGTGGACAACATGTCGCGGCCGAATCCCGAGGCGGTGGCCGCACGGATGGCCCAGCTGTCCGCGGCGGCCCGATCCGCCGGAACGGCCGCCGCCGGGCAGGGCCACCGGGACGGTGGCGTCCGATGATGTGGCGACTGCCTTTCCGCACCGTCCGCGCCCACCTCGGGTCGTACCTCGCCTCGGCCGCCGTGCTGGCCGCGGGGACCGCCCTGCTCACCGCGTTCGCGAGCCTGCTGGAGACCGGCCTGGAGACCGGCCGCAGCTCCGGATTCCTGATCATGCTGCCTGCCATCCTGGGTGGGTGGACGGTGGCGATCGTGGCCTTCGGCGTGGTCTCCACCATCTCCCTGACGATCCAGCACCGGGAGCAGGAGCTCGCGCTGCTACGGTCGATCGCCGCCACCCCGCGGCAGATCCGGCAGAGCGTCGTGCTGGAGACGGTGATCGTGGCACTGCCCGCGGTCGCCGTGGGCCTGCTGCCCGGGGTCGGGCTCGGGGCGATCGTCCTCGGGCGGCTGGTGGACGCCACCCTGGTCGAGGCTTCCGTCGAGTTGACCGCGGGCTGGCTCTGCGTCGCGATCGGCGCGGGCACCTCCCTGGTCGCGGCGGTCGGTGCCGCCCTGATCTCCAGCAGACGGGCCGCGTCCATTCCGCCGGTACGTGCGCTGAGCGAGGCGTCGCCGTCGGCGACCCGGGCGCTCACCCGCGTTCGGGCGATCAGCGGCCTGGGGTTGCTGGCCGTCGGTCTGAGCCTGGCGGCGACGACCCTCTTCATGGAGAACGGCCCGCTGCTCTCCAGTACCGCGGGCCCGGCGGGCGTCGCCGTCGCGGTCGGGCTCGCCCTGCTGAGCCCGGTGGCCCTGCTGCCCGTCCGGTGGCTCTCCCAGGCCCGGATCGGAGCCACCGCCCGGCTGGCCACCCGCAACGCCCACGTGCGGGCGAAGCACAGCGCAGGCGTGGCGTCGCCGCTGATCCTCCTGGTCGGCATCGCGGCCGGAACCCTGTACATGCAGAGCACGGAGGACAGCATCCATCGCGGACCCGTCGCCGCGGGCGACGTCAGCGGGCAGCTCGCTCCGGTGAACTACCTGATCGTCATCATGATCATCGGTTTCTCGGCGATCGTGGTGATCAACACTCTCGTCGCGGCCACCCGCCGGCGGCGCCGCGAGTTCGGCCTCCTGCGGCTGTCCGCCGCCACCCGTGGCCAGGTGCTGAAGATGGTCACCGTCGAGGCCGTCGTGACCGCCTGCATCGCCGTCGTGCTGGGCACCGTGGCCGCCGCGGCCACGACGGTGCCGTACAGCCTGGTCAAAACCGGCTCGCCGATCGCCTCCGGTCCGGTGTGGATGTATCTCGCCATCGTCGGCGGCGCCTTCCTGCTCGTGATGGTGGCCACGATCCCGACGACCATGGGCGCCCTGCGCACCCGGCCGGTCGACGCCCTCTCCGCGGCATAGCCGCCGGACAGCCGGCCTTCCGCCACTGGGGGGTGAGGCAGGCCGTACCGCTCCGGATCAGTCGTCGTCGTGCTCGGCCACGGAGCGGACCGTGGCGACGGGTGCTCCGGAGGGGCAGGTCAGCTTGATCGTGGTTTTCCGGTCGTCCGACTCGAAGACCACCGAGGCGGTGGGGGCGGGGCCGCGCTCGACCTCGTCGACGCCGTATCCGGGGGCGGGTGTCCAGGACAGCAGGAGAGCGCGGCCGGTGTCGCAGGCGGCGGTCACCGATCCCGCGGCGTAGGAGAAATTGCCGGTCTCCCCATAGGGGCCGGACCGGGCGGGCGGCGCGACGGTCGGGACCGCGGAGGCGGTGGCCAGGGATCGCTCGACCTCTTCCAGGGTCATGGAGCGGACGGCCTGGCCGGTGATGTCGGTGCCGATCAGGGAGACCGCCCAGGTGGCGCCGAGCGTGGTGAGGACGGCGGCCGCGAGCCAGCCTCCCACCCCCAGCAGCGTGCGTCGGTTCACCACTGCCCCCTCCCTCGGCCGGTAGCCGGTCGGTGGTCGGTCGGTGGCCGGGGACCGCCGGCGCCCCCGGGCCGGGACCACCTGCCCGCCCACCGGCATCGGTCACCCGTCCTCCGGTGTCTTTCGCGTTCTGCGGGGAACCTTCCACCATCTCGGCATCACTACCCATCCACGAAGGGTCGGCGCTTCACCGTGGCTCACCTGCTTCTCGTCGAGGACGACGCTCAGGTGCGCTCCGCGCTGAGCCGCGCGCTCACCGACCACGGTCATGCCGTGATCTCAGCCGCTGCGGGCATGCCGGGGCTGACCCGGGCGCTGGAGGACCGGCCCGACCTGGTCGTGCTCGATCTCGGCCTTCCCGACCTCGACGGCTGCGAGGTGCTGCGCATGCTCCGGGCCGTCAGCGCCGTCCCGGTCATCGTGGCGACCGCGCGTGACGCCGAGCCGGAGATCGTCCGGGCGCTGGACGCCGGTGCCGACGACTACGTGGTCAAGCCGTTCAGCGCGGCCCAGCTGGACGCGCGGATCCGGGCCGTGCTGCGCCGTGGCCGCGATGCCGGCACCGAGGCGGCGCCGGTACGGGTCGGCGGGCTGCTCATCGAGCCGGCGGGCAGGGAGGCGTTCCTCGACGGGGCCCTCCTCGACCTGACGCCCAAGGAGTTCGACCTGCTGCACTACCTCGCGGTCCGCCCCGGCCAGGTCGTCTCCAAGCGGGAACTGCTGGCGGAGGTGTGGCGGATGGCGTACGGCGGGGCGGACAAGACCGTCGACGTCCACCTGTCCTGGCTGCGCCGCAAGCTCGGCGAGAGCGCCCAACGCTCTCGCTACCTGCAGACCGTCCACGGGGTCGGTGTGAAGATCGTTGACCCGGGCCGTGCGGAGCCCGGATGAGACGACGCCTGGCCCTGCTCGCGGTGGCGACCACCTCGCTGGTCCTGATCGCCTTCCTCGTGCCGCTCGCCGTACTGGTGAGGACGCTGGCCGCCGAGCGGGCCACGGCCGCCGCCACCATCTGGACGCAGTCGGTCGCCACCGCGGCGGCCCTGGACGATCAGAAGATCCTGGACGCCACCGTACGGCAGGCCAACGGCTCCGGCGGGACACCGATCACGGTCTTCCTGCCCGGCCACCGATTCCTCGGCGCGCCGGCGGCTCGTGGAGCCGGCGTCGAGCTGGCCGCGCGGGGGCGCAGCATCACCGTCGAGACGCCTGCGGGCCGGGAGATCCTGGTGGCCGTCCAAGGCGGGGAGCGCGGCACCCTGGTCGTGCGCGCGTTCGTCGGCACCGAACGGCTGCGCCAGGGCGTCGGGTGGGCCTGGCTGGTACTCGGCCTGATCGGGCTGGTGCTGCTCACCGTCGGCATCGCCGTCACCGACCGGCTCGCCCGTTCGCTGATCCAGCCGGTGGGGCAGGTCGCCGAGGTCTCCCGGCGGCTGGCCCGTGGTGATCTGGACGCACGGGTGGACCCGGCGGGCCCGCCGGAGATCCGCGAGGTCGGCACCGCGCTCAACCATCTGGCCGCCCGCATCCGCGAGCTGCTCACCCGCGAGCGTGAGGCGGTCGCCGACCTCTCCCACCGGTTGCGTACCCCGGTCACGGCGCTCCGGCTGGAGGTCGACGGCATGCGCGACCGGGGCGAGGCCACCCGGGTGGGGCAGGCCGTCGACAGCGTCGAGCGCATGGTCGACCAGATCATCCGGGAGGCACGCCGGTTCGACCGGGACGCCGTGCCGAGCTGCGATGCCACCCAGGTGGTCGGCGACCGGGTCGCCTTCTGGTCGGCACTGGCCGAAGACCAGGACCGGCCGCTGCGGCTGACCCTCGCGGACGGTCCCATCACGGTAGGAGTGAGCGGGCCCGAGCTGGCGGCCTGCGTCGACCTGCTGCTGGAGAACGTGTTCGCGCACACTCCCGACGGCACGCCGTTCACCGTCGAGCTGACGGCCCGGCCCGAGGGCGGAGCCCGCCTGGTCATCGCCGATCAGGGGCCCGGTTTCGCTCATCCGGCACTCGTCGACCGCGGGGCGAGCGGCGGGGCCTCCACCGGGCTCGGTCTCGACATCGCACGCCGTACGGCGGAGGACGCGAACGGCCGGCTGCACGTGCGCACGCCGCCGTCGGGAGGGGCCGAAGTCATCCTCGACCTCGGCCCCGGCCAGGCTTAACCATTCCTTAGGAATCTTGCAGCATCTCGCTATCACCCGGGCGGGCATTCTCGAGGAGTCATCGCGGATCCCCCGGAATCGCGACTCCTCACGGATATGGAGAACAGCTGATGCGCAAGCCAGTGATCATCCTTGCCGGACTCGCCCTCGCCGGGCTCGCGGCCGGTGGCGGCGTTGCCTTCGCCGACCAGAACGAGGCCGACCCGGTCTCCCCGACGGCCACCGCCACCCCCGGTACCGGCGACGGCACGAGCACCGCGCGCAAGCCCGCCGTACTGGCGGAGCAGGCGCAGCAGACCGCGCTGTCCCGGGTGAGCGGAGGGTGGATCGTCTCCTCCGACCTGGAGACCGAGGGCGGCACGGCCTCGTGGGAGGTCGAGGTCGCCGACGGCAAGGGGGCCGAGCGGGAGATCGTCATCGACGCGACCACCGGAAAGATCACCTCCGAGGCGGCCGACACCGACGCCGACGACGCCCAGGAGAAGGACGGCCAGGACGACGACTGACCGGCCGAGCCGATCGTCGCGATCGGTTCTCCGGTGACGTGCGCGTTGCGGACGAGGCCCCGCGGGGCCTCGTCCCGCACGTCAACCCGCCGCCACGGCCCGGGCGAGAGCAGGTCGTGACCCGCCGTCGCCCCCGATGCACGACGGCTTTCGTGCGCGGGCGGCGGCCCGGCTTCGCGGCATCCTGCCGGGGCTCTCCCGCAGCCTGGCTCATCCCCGCCCATTCCGCCAGGTCCTCCTCACGAGCAGGCCGATGAGGTAGCACCCGCCGATGACCGTCGTTACGACGCCCACCGGTAGCGCGACCGGCGCCAGGAGGAGCTGCGCGGTCAGGTCGGCGGCTAGCAGAAGCACCGCTCCCGACAGCGCGGCCGGCACCAGGGCCACGCTGGCCGCGCCCGTCAGCAGCCGCCCGATCTGGGGTGCGGCGAGGGATCGGGCCGAGCGGTGATCAGCCGGGTTGGACGACCCCAAGGAGGATCTTCAGCAGGTCGTCCGGCGCGTCCCGCATGAGGTTGTGCCTGCTGTCCAGTGCGTGTGCCGTCCACTGCGGGTCGTCGCGCAACCGCTGGTAGATGGAGGTGAACGGCGACTCGCCGTCCCACCCCGCCGCGTACACGTAGTCCCTGCTCCGGAACCTCGCGAGGTCGCCGGTGAGCCGGATCGGCTGGAGCAGCGAGGCGAGCGGATGGGGCGTGGCACGGGAGTCGAAGAACGGCAGCGGCCGCACCGAATGGCCGGTCTCCGTCACGTCCATGAACCATTTCCGTTCCTGGTCGGAGACCAGGGTCCAGAAGGAGTCGCCGTGCTGCGGCACGACGGAGTCCAGGTAGACCAGGGAGGCCACCCGTTCCGGCACGCGGTCCGCGGTCCCGGTGATCACCATCCCCCCGTAGCTGTGGCCGACCAGCACCGCCTCCTCGATCTCTTCGGCCACCAGCACGCCGACCACATCCTGGACATGCGTTTCGAGGTTCACTCCCGCGTTCAGCAGATGGCCGCGCTCGCTGAGCCCGGTCAACGTCAGCGGGTAGACCCGGTGGCCGTGGGCCCGGAGCTGTTCGGTGAGCGGCTCGTAGGTCCAGCCACCGTGGCACATGCCGGGAATGAAAACGAAGGTCGCCAAAGTCGTGCTCCTGGTATCGGCTGCCAGCGGCATCGCCGCGTCGACAGGTGAGTGGTGCCGCGCCGGCCGGTTGCGACGGGCTGCCCGAGCGGCATGGAGGTGTTCGGGCGGACCGCCGTCGGCGGTGGCCGGCCACGGCGGTCGCGGACGGTTCAGGGGGCGGGGGGAACGAACTCGGGCTGGTCGAGCAGGCGGAGCCAGCTTCCGTCGGGCTGGCGCCGGACGACCTGCGCGCGGGCGCCGGTCCCGTCCTTCGGCGGGGTCGAGGTGAGGGCGATGTCGCCGCTCACCAGCGTCGGCAGCGGTTGTTCCTGCTCGAAGCGGGGACGGTTGGCCAGCACCTTCTCCCAGAGCGCGCGGATCGCCTCCCGGCCCACCGTCTGGCCGCCCGGCGGGTAGGCCAGCACCGCGTCCTGCTCGTAGAGGGCGGCGACGCCGGCCGCGTCGCCGGCGTTGGACCGTTCGACGAACAGGCGGGTGATGTCTTCGGGCCGCATGGCCTTCTCGTACTCCGGCATGGATTCCTCCGGTCGTCGGACTTCGATGCGTTCCAGCGTGGCCGACCACCATCCAGAAGTCCAACAGATGGATCTGATAGGAGCTAGAATTTCCAGTCATGGACCTGAGGCAGCTGGAATACTTCGTCGCGGTGGCCGAGGAGCAGAACTTCACCCGGGCGGCCGAGCGGGTGCACATCAGCCAGTCCGGCGTCAGCGCCCAGATCCGCCAGCTGGAACGCGAGCTCGGTGCCGAGCTGTTCGACCGGTCGGCGCGCGCCGCCACCCTCACCGTCGCGGGAAAGGCCGCGCTCGAACACGCCCGCGCCGCGCTCGCCGCCGCCGGGGCGGTCAGCCAGGCGGTGGGCGAGGTGACCGACCTGATCCGGGGCCGGCTCACCGTCGGGATGGTCATCGGCTGCACCGTCACACCGCTGTTCGACGCCCTGGCCGCGTTCCACCGGGCCCATCCCGGTGTGGAGATCTCACTGGTGGAGGACAACTCCGACCGGCTCGTCGAAGGGGTGCGCGGCGGCACGATCGACCTGGCCCTCATCGGGACCGCGACCGCCACCCCCGCAGGGCTGGGCGCACTGACGATCATCAGCGAGCGGCTCGTCGCGGCGGTCCCGGCCGGGCACCCCCTGGCGGAGCGGCCCCGGGTCACCCTGCGTGATCTGGTGGCCTATCCGATCGTGTGCATGCCGCCCGGCACCGGCCTGCGCACGGTGTTCGACCAGGCCTGCGCGGCGCAGGGCCTGCAACCGGTGATCGCGTTTCAGGCCAGCGCCGCGGATGCCGTCGCCGACCTCGCCGCCCGCGGGCTCGCCATCGCCGTTCTCAGCGACTCGATGGCCGCGAGTCACCGTGACCGGCTCACCGCCCGCGTCATCGACGACGTCGAAACACCCGCCCTGCTCGCCCTGGTCTGGAAGAGCACGTACGGCCCGGCGGTGCGCGAGCTGCTCGCGCACAGCCGGCGGGCGTTTCGCTGACTACGACCGGCTCGCCCGACCGCCGGAGCCGGACCTGTCTCCTGATCGGCATCCGAGCAGTTCCACTGAGCCGACAGCCCGAATGGATGAGCGTGTCTGTCGGGCGGATGCCGAGGTCAGCGCCAGTGATTCGATAGCGTCGCCCTTATCTGAATATCTGAATATCTGGCTAAAGGAGGGGCGATGTCAGAGGGCAGCCAGATCGGTGATGCGCTGACCGACGCCATCAACGATCACACATTGGAAGAGATAGTACGGTTCTACAGCCCGCAGGCCGTCTTTGTGGCCCCAGGAGGCATCGCCGAGGGCCGCGAGCAGATCGCCGCCTACTACGAGCACATGTTCAACGGCTTTCCGGACGTACGTGCCACGCTCTGGAGAAAGATCACCACTGGTGGCGTGACAATGCTCGAATGGACGCTGACCGGCACCCACCTTGGCCCTTTCCTCGTGCCCGGCGGCGGCACACTCGATGCGACCGGCCGAGGCATCACGGTGCGCGGGTGCAGCACGGCCAATATGGACGGTGACCTCATCGTCACCCACCAGTTCTACTTCGACCAGCTGGAGCTGTTCGCCGCCCTCGGGGTCCGGCTCAATGCCGACGTACCAGAGGCCTGAGCGGCAACAAAACGGCCGATGACGCTTCGCCCGCCCGGTCAGCCGAGCATGGACTCCAGCCGCGCCGCCACCTCGCGGTAACGGGCCACCGGGATGAGGTGGACCCCGGCGAAGGCCCCGGACTCCCTGATCCGCAGCACCTGCTCGCAGGCGGCCTCGACCCCGGCGTTCCGGTCTCCGGACACCTTTTCCACCAGGTCCCGGGGGATGTCGATGTCCGGGATGGCCGCGGCGAGCCGGCGGGCGTGGGCCTCGCTGGCGAGGACCATCACCCCGGCGTACACCGGCGCGTCCAGCGGGGTGGCCTCACGCCACCGCAGCAGGGCCTCCGTGGAGAAGCTGACCTGGACGAAGACGAAGTCCGCCGCCCGTTTCCAGGTGGGCAGCGGGCGCAGAGCCGCCGCCGTGCCGACCCGGAACGGCCGGGTCCCGGCGAACGCGGCATCCCGCGCGGTGGCGCGGACCTCCTCGATCATCGCGCGCACGTTCAGTTCGCCGGTCCGCCCGCCGGAGGTGGGTTTGTCGCCGTAGACGAAAAGGAACTGGTCGACCCCATAGGCGGCGGCGGTCAGCAGGTCCCGGCGGAAGCCCAGCAGGTTGCGGTCGCGGGAGTTGAGACAGGCGATGCTCCGGCCTCCCATCGCCTCGACCTCGTGTGCCACGGCGACGCTGGAGACGGTGGCCCGGCCGATGTGGTTGTCGGGGATCAGGAACGCGTCGGAGACCTTGGCCAGTGTTCCGATCTGGTGCCGGACGTGCTTCAGGTCGGGCCGGGTCGGCGGCTCGACCTCGCAGATGACTTCAAACCGGTGCTCGATCACGGAGGTAATCTAGATCGGCAGCCGGCGGACGTTCCCACCGGGGGCGTCCGGTCCGCGCCTTCGACCCCGTCCTCGCCCCGGCACCGACTCGCCGCCGGGGTAGGTGAAGGACGACCGGGGGAGCAGAGGCCCCACACGATCTGCAGCGGGGCGGCGGGACGCGAGGCGTAGCCCAAGCAGGGAAAGAATCTCCGGAATGGTGAGATTTATAGTGCTGTGCACTATTTGTCGGCTTGTGTCGGGTATATGGGTATAAATCCATTCCGTACGTATGTCGGAAGGGGGCATGGGTCATGAGCAGACCCGCAAGCCTAGAACACCATCCTGATCTCATCGAGATGCGAGAGAGGTACGAGCGGGCGGGCTCCAGCAGGCCGGCCCAGGTGACCGAAGGGCTCACCATGCTCGCGGGGCTGTACCTGGCGATCTCTCCCTGGGTGGTCGGCTTCAACGGCCTGTCCAGGCTCTCTGTGAGCAACCTGGTCACCGGTGTGGCGCTTGCCGCTCTGGCCACGGGGTTCGCTTCGGCCTACGGCCGGACCTACGGGCTGAGCTGGATCGTGCCGATCATCGGGATCTGGACCATCCTGGCTCCCTGGCTCACGGGCTCGGCGACGAGGGCGACGATCTGGAACAACGTCATCACCGGCCTCGTCATCCTGCTGCTCGGTCTGGCGGCGATGGCGCTGGCCGCCCGGAAGATGCCCAAGCTGCCAGGAGGCCATGACAGCATGCCTGGTCGGGGCGACATGTCAGGTAGATCTGATATGCCTGGCCGAGGCGACATGCCAGGCAGGCCTGACATGCCGGGGAGATCCGACATGCCAGGTAGAGGGGACATGCCGGGCAGGCCGTAGTCCGGTGCGGGGCGGTGTGGCGAGTAGTGATCGCCACACCGCCGCCGTGTGTCCGGGTGCCGGGACGCCTCTACCGATGCGATGCCCGGATCTCCGCCGTCGCCCCGTCCGGGTGCGATCACCGTGCCGGGCACGGGCCGACCTGGTCCGCATGCCGGGCCGGAAGCCGGGTGCGGGCCGGCCTGGTTCGTTTGCCGGGTCGGAAGGGGGACTGGTGGGTAATGTAATGCGTTTGAGGTGTTTGGGGCTCTTGTGGGTTTTTGTCCACATGGAACCTTCCGGGCCGGGAAGGGCGTAAGTGGCGGCGGAAAATCCGCCCGACGCGTTCCAGGAGGCAGCGATGACACCACCCACTCCGCCCGCGGCGATCACGGCGGCCTCCGTCGCCGCGCTGGCGCTGATGAGCGGCTCGCCGGTGGCGGCCCTGGCGCCGACACCCGTGCCGAAGCCGACGCCGACCTCCTCGGACGGACACCGGGTGGCGGAGCAGGACATGAAGTACCTGATCCAGGCGCACCAGAGCAACCTCACCGAGATCGCCGCGGGCAGGTCCGCGCAGGGCAAAGGGAAGTCGAAGGAGGTCCGCTCGGCCGGGGCCCTTCTCGCCGCCGACCACACCAAGCTCGACAGCGGGCTCCAGCAGGTCGCACAACGCCTGAAGGCGACCCTGCCCACGCAGCCCACGGCGCGCCAGCAGGCCAAGTCCAAGGAGTTGGACGCCCTGTCCGGCGCGGAGTTCGACAGGGCCTGGACCAAGTGGATGATCTACAGCCACCGCACGGCCCTGGTCGCGACCAGGAAAGAGATCGACAAAGGGTCGGTGCCACAGGTCAAGGCGCTCGCCAAGGCCGCAGAACCGATCTTCCAGGCCGATCTGAACCGGCTGCTCGCCGTACAGAAGACCGTCGGGGCCCTGAGGCGGGACCGGCCGGAAACGATCCTGAGGATCTCCCTGCCGTCGGCGACGAGGTGACCGCCTCACCCGTCCGGCCGGATACCGTCGATTTCCGCCTGGTCTCGGGGGCTAACTGTCGCTCGGGGCGCCGACACGCCAAAATTGGTCCGTGGTCAGGATCGGATCGGTAGGGATGGGCGATTGTGAGCGCGGGCAACTTCCGCCGGTGCTGGGCCTGCTGTTCCCCGACGGCGGTGAGGGGCGCACGCTTACGACCGCGTTGCCGCCCGGAGACGTGGTGTGGGCCGATCCCGATTACGCGGGGCCGACGGCCGGCCAACGTCCGGCGTTCTGGCTGAGCGACGAGGCGGTCGCCGGTGAGCTCTGGACCGAACTGCGGGGCGAGCACGGGCGTTCGGGCCTGTGGCCGGTGCTGCTTGAGGACTCCGTCCAGCCGTGGTCGGCTGGACAGATCGCTCCGGACGCGGTCGCCGAGATCGACAACTACCATCCTGCCGCGTTCATGGCCGAGGTGTGGGCCGACTGGACGGAGAAGGTCCATGCCGACCAGCTGGAGCTGCTGGACCCGTTCGGCCCCCGGTGCCCCGGCCCGGCTCCGTCCGGCCAACTCGCCGCCGATCCCGGCGTGGTCGCCGACTGGTACGCCGGGATGGTCGCCGAGCGCAGGACCCCGCTCGGGCTGGTCGCGGCGGAGCGAGGGGCGGACGCGCTGGCCGTCATGGGCTGGCAGGGCGCACTGAACCACAACGAGTGGATGGTCCCGCTCGCGGCCGTGGTGCGGAGCTGGGAGGACAGGTTCGGCGTGCGGGTGGTCGGCATGGGCTTCAACACCCTGGACCTGAGCGTCGCCGCTCCTCCGGTCACCCCGGAACACGCCCTGCACGTCGCCGCCGAGCACTGGACGTTCTGCCCCGACAGCGTCATCTACAGCGCGGGGACGCTGGTCGACTACGCGGAGCAGATCAGAGGCAGGAACGCCTGGTCGTTCTGGTGGGACTGACCGCCCACGCGGTGTCCCGAGGGCCGCTCCGGGTGGCGGGCGAGGGAGATCGTGCGGGGTCCGCGGACTCGGCGGGGGTCCAGGGCGCCGGACGGGGCCACGGCGGGAACCGGGCCGTGGCGGGGTCGAGGCGAGGGGGACTGGCAGGGTCGGGACGAGGGAGTGTGGCGGGGGCGAGCCGAGGGGGACGCAGCGGGGTCGGGACGAGGGGGCGTGGCGGGGCTCGGGGCGGGAGCGGACCTCCATGACCGTGGCTTTGCACGGGGCCCCTCCGGCGCTTGTGGATCTTCTCAAAAGCCTGGATCAACCCGCTGATGTGTCATTCGGCTGATCGATGGGCCGGTGAGGAGGTAAAAAGAACCGTTGACCCAGGAGTCGGTGCACCGATCTCCGTGGTCCTCATATCGATCGTGGAAATATTCGTCGAATCATCCCTCCTTTGGCTATTCTCGGGAAGAATGCCCAGGTCGGAGGCTTGATCGGCGGATGTCGCCCATTGGTCCCCCCGACGGTCGCGGCCGATCCGACACGCCGGTCGGAAGGTCAAGTGACGGCTAATAGGGCTTTCTTGGCCGATAAAGGTAGATCTTCTGGGTCTGTCATGGGTTTTGTTTTGCTTTGTCCTCGAATGGGCGCTAGTGTCCTATTTGTGTTCGGTTGGCGACCTGCCCTTCAGCAGAAGGAGCGGCCGGCCGACGTCGAATCCCGGAAGCCGCCACGGCCAGGGGAACCGGGGACCCACTTCTTGGGGTGAATCCGCCGCGACCATGCGGCGGTAGGGCAACTCCACCGCCCGAATCCGTCAGCTAACCCGGTAGACGAGATGGAGAGGACATCACTCATGGGACGCTGTGCTCCCTTCCCGCTGGTACCCGCCTCATCCGTATCAGCCCGCTAAGACTTCCTTGCCGCGCTAGAACGCGGCGCCCCCCAACGCGCCTCGCGTAGTGCCCGGGATCGCCGGCACTCCTCTCTCTCTGTGAGCGCGTATCCGCCTGTGCCCATCTGCGTGGCACCCGCGCTTCCCCGTTCCCTCGCGAAAGAGTCTCTCTCCCATGCGCCTCTCCCTTGGCATACGCAAGAACCGTTACATCGCCGCCGCCCTGCTCGGTGCGAGCGTCCTCACCTCCACGGGCGTCGTCTCGATGCTCCCCGCCACGGCCGAAACCGCCTCCGCGACCCTCCCCATCGCGGTCAAGGGCGCGTCCCTGGCGACCTCCACCCTGGTCAAGTCCGGCTCCTCGACCCCCGGCTCCGAGTCCGGTTCCGAGGTCGTCCTGCTGAACGGCTCGACCAAGGCCTCCTACTTCTGGGACGACTCCTCCGGCCGCGCCGGCGACACTGGCCTGCCCGCGAGCGGCAAGCCGATGCAGAAGGGCATGATCGCCAGCCCGAGCTGGCCGCTGATGACCGAGGGCTACGTCGTCTACAAGGGCAAGAAGGCCAAGTTCTTCGTCGGTGACCGCGGTCCCGGCGTGCCCTCCAGCAGCGGCGTCATGATCGACCTGGACGCCAAGACCTTCGCCGAGCTGACCGGCGGCACGTTCAACTCCGAGACGCTCGGGGTGGACGGCAACGGCGGCGCCGGCCACATCGACGTCGACTACGTGATCACGAAGTGGGGCACCGGCCCCGGCAAGAAGAACCGCCCCGTGCCGTTCTCCGCCGGCGCGTGGGGCCGCATCGACAACAACCCGGCCACCCCGCCCAAGGTGGTCAACAAGTAGTCGGTACGAGCCCCTCCCCGTGGGCATCGGCCGGCCCGTCCGCCGGCCGTGGACTGGAGCGGTCCCGTGCAGGGGCCGCTCTTGCCGTCGTTTCTACCGAATGACATTCTGTTGCGCATGACCAGCGTGGTATCCGACAGCACCGGCGGGGGAGGGGTGCCATGACCCTGCGCGCTCCGGCGAACGGCATCGAGCTCGCCTACGACACCTTCGGCCCGCCCGGAGAGCGTCCGCTTCTTCTGATCATGGGACTGGGCGCCCAGCGCATCCACTGGGACGACGATTTCTGCGCGCTGCTCGCCGATCGCGGGCACCACGTGGTCCGCTTCGACAACCGGGACGCCGGCGAGTCCACCCATTTCCGCGAGGCCGCGGTGCCCGCCTCCGGTGCGAGAAGGCCGGCCCCCTACCTGCTGGACGACATGGCCGACGACACCGCCGGGCTGCTCGACGCGCTCGGCTGGGAGTCCGCCCACGTGGTGGGCGCCTCGATGGGCGGCATGATCGCCCAGTCGCTGGCGATCCGTCACCCGCACCGGGTGCGCAGCCTCACCTCCATCATGTCCACTCCCAGCCCGCGCGCCGCCCCGCCGACCGAGGCCGCGATGACGGTGCTCATGACGCGGGGCGCCGCCGACCGCGAGAGCGTGATCCGGCAGGCGCTGCTGACCTGGGAGACCATCGGTTCGCCGGGATACCCGCTCGACCGGGAGCGCATCGCCCGGGTCGCCGCGCTGAGCTATGACCGGTGCCACGACCCGGCCGGAACGGCCCGGCAACTCACCGCGATCATGGCCTCCGGTGACCGCGCCCCGCTGCTCAAGGAGCTCGCGGTGCGCGCTCTCGTCCTGCACGGAGAGGCCGACCAGCTCGTGCCGCTGTCCGGTGGGATCGCCACGGCCGAGGCGATCCCCGAGGCCAGACTGATCACCTTTCCCGGCATGGGCCACGACCTGCCCCGCCCGCTCTGGCCCGAGTTCGTCGACGCGATCGACGAGCTCACCGCCGCGGGATGACGGGCTCCGGTACGGCCCGCGCCTCCCGGGGCGCGGGCCGTACCGGAGGATCAGACCTCGAGCCGCTCTTCGATGCCGCGCATGGTGTGCCGCGCGAGCGCCAGGTTGGCCCGGGCGCGGTCGAACGCCACGTAGAGGAAGAGTCCCTTGCCGCCCCGGCCGGCGACCGGGCGGATCACGTGGTACTGACCGCTGAGCGTGATGAGGATGTCCTCGATGCCGTCTTTGAGACCCAGCGACTCCATCGTCCGCAGCTTGGCCTTGACGACCTCGGTGTTGCCGGCCGCGGCGATCTGGAGGTCGAGGTCCTTGGAGCCGCCGAGGGCGCCGAGCGCCATGCCGCTGTTGTAGTCGACGACCACCGCGCCGAGGGCGCCGTCGATTGCCATCATCTCTTTGAGCGAGATATCCATGTTGCCCATTTGTGTCTCCGATTCACTGAGATATCGACATACGGGAGGTGATGGCGGCCAGGTTCGCCGCCGTTCTGCGGCCCTCCAGTCGCAACAGCCCGAGATTGGTGCCAGGGCGGGCGAGCACTGTGAGGACGATCTTTGGGCCTGCGGCGTAGAAGGCCGCGTAACCGTTGGTGCCGGAGATCAACGTCTCCTCGAAAGTGCCCTTGCCGGCCATGCTCACCAGCCGGCGGCTGAGGGCCAGGACCGCAGAGGAGAGCGCACCGGTCTGCTCGACGTCGTCCCTCAGATCGCTGGCTATCGTCAGGCCGTCGACACTGCAGGCGATGCTCCCGTTCACATCGGGTATGCGCTCGCGCAGCAGCGCCATCTCCTGCCGTATCTCGTCACGCAGTTCCACTGGCACCCTCTTTCCGAGCAGCTTCAACGTCCGCAGCCTTATCGGCATCGGACCAGGCTCACGTCAATGCCTCCAATGCGTTCCTGAGCCGGATGAGCAGGTTGATGTCGGTGGGGTCCCCCGTCGCCAGGGGGAGCACCGCCGACGGCCGGGCGGGACCCGCCGCGGTGTCCGGCGGCTCTCTGGGGCCTTCCGCGCCGTTCTTCACCCGCTTGGGCAGCGCACCGGGCGTGGCGTCCGCGCCGGCCTGCGGCATGTGCAGCAGTCCCGCCGCGGCGAGCTGCCGTACGGCGAGCAGTACGGAGTAGGCCGGGCGGCCGAGCTTGCGTGCCAGGTCCCCCGGGGTCGCCGTGGCGTCGGCGCCGACCAGCACCTCCCACTGGAGCGAGGTCAGCACCACCCGCTGGGCGGTGACGCGCCCCACCGGGACGACCGGGAGCGCGTCCAGTTCCTCAGACGGCCAGGCCTGGTTCAACTGTGCCCTCCTTCGCCTGCACTCCCGGAGCAGACCGGTCACGTCGAAATACCACTGGGGTCCGAGCCAGTGCCGGTCGCCCGGCCGGAACCTGGGCCGGTGACCGGTGGCCTCGAACAGGAAGTACGCGGCGTCGAGCACCGAGCTCAGCACGCAGAACTCCAGCTCGCCCCGGGTGAGAACGCCCTGGGCGACCAGTAGCTCGCCGCCCCACCGGTCCTCGGTGGCGGCCTGCCTGGCCTGCCGTACGGCCTGGGCGGAGATCCTGCGGCCGGAGGTCAGGAGATCCTCCACCCGGGGGGCGGCCGGACTCTCCGCATAGGTCACCCGGCCGCCGGTGAGGTAGAGCGCCCCTGCCTTGCCCAGCCGCAGCACGCCGGTGGCGCGGTCGCCGGCCAGTCCACTGAGTACGTTCTCCGTGGTCGGCATGGCTCACATCGTTATCAGGCGGCCGGAAAGCGACTGAAGACGATGCCGGGCCAAGGCCAGATTCGATCGCTCCAGATCGAGCCGGACATAAATTACCAAGGGGCCATCGAAAACCGTCTCCAATGGCTTTAATAAATGATGTCCGTTATCCGTGGTTATGATCATGTCGCTGATCCGGACCGTTCCGCCGGGGGAGGTTGCGGCGAGTCCGTCCAGGGTTGCCCGCAGGGTCTCGCTCAGCCCTGCGGCCGACTGCTCCGTGTCGGCCTGGTGGTCACCGCCGACTCCCACGGCCGTCCCGCTGGTCTGGTCGATCAGGATCGCGTCCAGCGCTCCGGGGATGGCCATGACCTCGGTGAGGCAGTCTTCAATTCCAAGCACGGGGGCTCCCTCGCCAACGACTTCACGACGTCGCCCGGCCAGCGTAGGGATAACCCGAAGGAACCATGCGCCCCATTTGAAACTGATGCGCGCGGAGGTGAATGATTTAATAACCGCGTATAAGGATTTATCCCCTGGGAGGGGAAACGTCCATCAATCTTCGGTGATAAGTGCCTTTTCGTCCGGCTTGAAGACGAGAACGTTCTTCACGTAAGACTCCACGGCGGCGGGGAGTCCGACGTCGTTCCCAGCGGTCTCGGACATGAACCAGCGATGGTCGAGCACCTCATGGAAGACCTGGGCCGGCTCCAGCTTGCGTCGCAGATCCTCCGGGACGGCCTCCACCGTCGGATGGAAGACCTCCGCCAGCCAGCGGTGCGCCACGATCGCCTCGTCCTCGTAACGCAGGCCGTACGACACCCGGAAGGAGTCGAGGTCGTTGAGCAGCCGCCTGGCCTGGTTCTCCTCCACGTCCAGCCCGGTGAGCCGGAGCAGCCTGCGCTGGTGGTGACCGGCGTCCACGACCTTCGGACGGACGATCAGCCGTCCCGTCCCCGCCTTGCGGCGGACCATCATCTCCGCCACGTCGAAGCCGAGGGAGTTCAGCCGGCGGATCCGCTGGTCGATCATGTGCCAGTCGACCTCCTCGATGATCTCGTCGGAGGTGAGCTCGTTCCAGAGCGCGTGATAGCGCGAGCAGACCGAGTCGGCGACCTCCTCGGGGTCGATGGAGGGGTGGATCAGGCCGCCGGCCTCCAGGTCGAGCATCTCACCGAAGATGTTGGTGTGTGCGACGTCGATGTCGTACAGCCGCTGGCCTTCGCTGATCATGGGGTGGAGCTCGCCGGTCTCGGCGTCCACCAGGTAGGCGGCGAAGGAGCCCGCGTCCCGGCGGAACAGGACGTTCGACAGCGAGCAGTCACCCCAGTAGAAACCGCCCAGGTGCAGCCGGACCAGCAGTACGGCCAGCGCGTCGAGCAGCCGGTTGAGCGTGTCGGGCCGGAGCGTGCCCGACATGACGGCCCGGTAGGGCAGGGAGAACTGCAGGTGCTGGGTGATCAGCGCGGAGTCCAGCGGCTCCCCGTCCGCGCCGGTCCGTCCGGTGACCACGGCCACCGGCTCCACCGAGGGGGTGTCGAGCCGGTGCAGGTCCCACAGCAGGCGATATTCGCGCTTGGCGTAGTACTCGCTGATCTCCTTGATCGCGTAGACCCGGCCGGCGAGCCGGGCGAAGCGCACCACGTGACGGGAGATGCCGCGCGGCAACGAGACCAGGTGGTGCGCCGGCCACTGCTCAAGGGGGACGTCCCAGGGCAGGCGGAGCAGGTCCGGGTCGCCGGGGGTGCCGGTGAGCTGCAGGGGCATGGGTCGGTCCTCACGAGTTCGGGAGTCGGGGGAGTGCGGTGCGGGGCGGTCCTCAAGGGACCGGGGGAGGGGTGCGGAGCGGTCCTCAAGGGACCGGGGGAGGGGTGCGGGACGGTTTTCGCGAGACCGGGGGAGGGGCGCGGGGCGGTTCTCACGAGACCGGGGGCCGGCGGGGGAAGACGGGAGGGGAGAAGGCGCGCTGAACCACCGCGGAGAGCTGCTCCTCGGTGAGCACCCGGGGCTCCCCGACGGCCTTGGCCCGCACGTAGACCTCGCAGAGCCACTCCAGCAGCCGGGTCGCCTCGAACGCCCCGTCCAGGTCGTCGCCGACGGTGACCCCGCCGTGGTTGGCCAGCAGCGCGGCACGCCTGTCCTTGAGGGCGGCCATGGCGGAGGCGGCCAGCTCGGGGGTGCCGAAGGTGGCGTAGTCGGCGACCCGGACGGTGCCGCCGAGCAGCAGCGCGGTGTAGTGGATCGGCGGCAGTTCGGTCATGGTGGTGGCGACGACGGTGCCGAAGGTGGAATGGGTGTGCACGACGGCCTGGACGCCGGTGGCCGTGTAGACCGCCAGGTGCATGGGCGTCTCGGAGGACGGCTGCGATTCTCCCTCGACCAGGTGGCCCGCCACGTCGACCACCGGGCAGGCCTCGGGCTCCAGCCGGTCGAGGGGGACTCCGCTGGGCGTCACCGCGACCAGCTCGCCGACGCGGGCGCTCAGATTTCCAGCCGTGCCGACGACCAGTCCGGTCTCGGCGGCCCTGCGGCCGTATTCACACAGCAGACGGCGCTGCTCCGCCAGCAACATGTCAGTAAAAGTATGGGCTTGTGGTGGTATGCGGCAAACTTTCGTCAGCTGGTCTAGACCGGTGGTCATCAGGAGGCGGTGATCTCCGCTCCCGAGGGAGCCGTCCGTCGCCGACCTCGCTGGGTATTCAGAGAGATATATGCCAATATGTGAGGTGAAGGACCTTTTTTGACGTTGCTTTGCCTCTGATATGTCGCGCGGACATCACGGCTCGGTCTAGACCGGCTATGACCTCTTGACGGTGGACTTCGGGGATACGTACCTTCGGGCCAACATTTAGGAAACTTTCCTAACTTGTCCCCCGCTCAGGAGGGTTGCGATGTCCAACATGGCCGGCACGCCAGGAGATATCACCCGGCGGCAGATGCTCCGCCGGATCGGTCTGACCGCTCTGGTCGCCGGTCCCGGCGCCGGGCTGCTCAGCGCCTGCGCCACCAGCGGCACCTCCCCCGCGCCCGCCACCTCCGCCGCTCCGTCGGCGAGCGGTGCGGTCTCCGCCGCCAACCCCTTCGGTGTCGCCACCGACGCCCCGCTCGAGGTCGTCATCTTCAAGGGAGGCCTCGGCGACAGCTACGCCACCGAGGTCCACGAGCCGCTGTACAAGAAGGCCTTCCCCAAGGCCACGGTCAAGCACGTCGCCACCCAGCAGATCGCACAGACCCTGCAGCCGCGCTTCGCCAGCGGCGAGGTCCCGGACATGATCGCCAACTCGGGCACCGACCTGATGGACAACGGCGCCCTGCAACAGGAGGGACAGCTCCTGGAGCTCACCGAGCTGTGGGACGCCCCCTCCATCGACGACCCGAGCAAGAAGGTGCGCGACATGGTCGCGCCGGGCACCGTCGAGTCGGGCCTCATCGCGAACAAGCCCTACCTGATGAACTACGTCTTCTCGGCCTACGGTCTCTGGTACGACTCCGCCCTGTTCGAGAAGAACGGCTGGACCCCGCCGAAGACCTTCGAGGAGTTCAAGACCTTCTGTGAGAAGGTCAAGGCCGCCGGGATCGTCCCGTTCGCCTACGCGGGCAAGAACGCCTCCTACTACGCCTACTGGATGATCCTCATCTCCGCCGCCAAGATCGAGGGCAACCAGCTCCTGGTCGACATCGACAACCTCGTCGACGGCGTCTGGAAGCGGGATTCGGTCAAGCAGTCCGCCGCCGCCTGGGCCGAGATCGGCAAGTACATGGACAAGTCCTTCGAGGGCCTGATCCACACCGATGTGCAGACCCGGCAGAACCAGGGGAAGATCGCCCTCTACCCGTCGGGCTCCTGGCTGGAGAACGAGCAGAGCAGCCAGACCCCCAAGGAGTTCAAGTACGCCCTGACGCCCACCCCCAGCGTCACCGCGGCCGACGCGATGCCGTTCGAGGCCATCCGCGCCGCCGCCGGTGAGGCCTACATCGTCCCCGCCAAGGCCAAGAACCCCAAGGGCGGCCTGGAGTATCTGCGCATCATGCTCTCCAAGGAGGGCGCGAGGGGCTTCACCCAGAAGTCGGGCAACATCACCGTGGTGACCGGTGCCGCCGACGGCCTGGAGCTGTCGCCGGGCAACGCGAGCCTCAGCGCAGCGCAGACCGCCGCGGGCGTGAACATCGTCACCTACAGCAGCTTCGAGAACTGGTACAAGGAGCTCGAGACCGAGCTCCGCAAGCACACCAACGCGCTGATGTTCGGCCGCATCTCCGCCGACGAGTTCTGCGACAGGATGCAGAAGGCAGCCGACAAGAGCAAGGCCGACTCGTCCATCACCAAGCAGAACCGGACGGTGTAGGTCCCGATGCGGCATGGCAGGTATCCGTTCATCATCGGCTTTCTCGCCGCGCCGGTGCTCCTCTACGTCGTCTTCGTGGTCAGCCCGTACCTCCAGGCTTTCTACATCTCGCTGACCGACTGGAAGGGCGTCTCGGCGAATCCCCGCTTCATCGGCCTGGAGAACTTCTCCCGTCTGCTGGACGATGAGGTCTTTTGGGCAGCGGTGCGTCACCACGGTGTCCTGCTACTCGCCATGCCGCTGGTCACCATCGTGATCGCGTTGTTCTTCTCCTTCCTGCTCAATCTGAGCGGCGGGCAGCGGGGCGGCAGGATGACCGGGATCGGCGGCTCGAAGGTCTACCGCGTGATCTTCTTCCTGCCCCAGGTCCTGGCCGTCGCCATCGTCGGCGTGCTCTTCCAGACGATCTACCGCCCGGACGGGTCCGGCGTGATCAACGGCCTGCTCGGCAAGATCGGAATCGAGCCGGTCGGCTGGCTCATCGAGCCCGGCCTCGCCCTGTGGTCGATCATCGGCGTGGTCGTCTGGCAGGCCGTCGGCTTCTACGTGGTCCTGTTCTCGGCGGGCATGTCCTCGATCCCCAGCGACGTGTTCGAGGCCGCAGCGCTGGACGGCGCGGGCCGCTTCACCCTGTTCTTCAAGATCACACTCCCGCTGCTGTGGGACACCATGCAAGTCGCCTGGGTCTACCTGGGCATCGCCGCCTTCGACTGCTTCGCGCTGGTCCAGGTGCTCTCGGTCGACCGCGGCGGCCCCGACAACTCCACGACGGTGCTCCCGATGGAGATCTGGCGGACCGCGTTCAACTTCTCCAAGTTCGGCTACGCGTCGGCGATGGGCGTGGCGCTGTTCTTCATGACCATCACGTTCGCGGCGCTCACCCTGCGCGTGACCCGGCGCGAGAGGATCGAGTTCTGATGGCAACGGACACGGCTGGCAAGCCGGTCACCCGGCCGGGCACCGCCCACGGCCGGCCGAAGAGGCGGAGGAGCCCGCTGGGCGTCTTCGGCTCCCTGTCCCACCTCGCGCTGCTGGTCTGGGCGATCCTGATCATCGGCCCGATCCTGTGGACGTTCCTGGCCTCCTTCAAGACCAACACCGAGATCTTCGGCGACCCCATCACGCTGCCGGCCTCCTTGGGCTGGGACGCCTGGGGCCGGGCCTGGGAGAAGGCCCACATCGGCCAGTACATGCTGAACACCGTCTTCGTCGTGGTGTGCAGCACGGCCGCGACCATGCTGCTGGGCTCGATGGCCGCCTACGTCCTGGCCCGGTACACCTTCCCCGGCAACCGGGCGATCTACTTCCTGTTCGTCTCGGGTATGACCTTCCCGGTCTTCCTCGCCCTGGTCCCGCTGTTCTTCGTGGTCAAGAACCTCGGCCTGATCGACACCCACCTCGGGGTGATCCTGGTCTACACCGCCTACTCGCTGCCGTTCACCGTCTTCTTCCTGTCGGCGTTCTTCAAGACGCTGCCCACCTCGGTGGCCGAGGCGGCGATGATGGACGGCTGCTCCCACACCCGGACGTTCTTCCAGATCATGGTGCCGATGGCCCGGCCCGGCCTGATCAGCATCACGATCTTCAACATCCTGGGCCAGTGGAACCAGTACCTGCTGCCGATCGTGCTGCTGTCCGGCAACGTCGAGGACAAGTGGCTGATCACCCAGGGGGTCGCGAACATCTCCACCAACGCCGGCTACGAGGCCGACTGGCCGGGCATGTTCGCCGCGCTGAGCATGTCGATCATCCCAGTCATGATCGTCTACATCATCTTCCAGCGCCAGATCCAGTCGGGTCTCACCTCCGGCGCGGTGAAGTGAGCACCGCCCGGCTGGTGACGCGGCGCGGCGGGCCGACTCTGCCTGGCGTGTCGGCGGGAGACGTGATGTCCTGGACCGATGGACCTGCTTGACGACTCCGCGGTGGACCGGAGCCTGGCCGACGTGCCCGAATGGCGACGCGAAGGCGACGAGATCCGCCGCACGATCAAAGCCTCCGACTTCCCGACCGCGATCCGCATCGTCGACGAGATCGCCGTCGAGGCGGAGAAGCTCAACCACCACCCCGACATCGACATCCGCTGGCGCACCCTCCACCTGGCCCTTTCCACCCACGACGCAGGCGGCCTGACCGAAATGGACTTCACCCTCGCCGCCCGCATCGACGAGATCGCCGCATCCCACACCTGACCGACCCGAGGGCCACGGGACTCGCACGAATCCGACAATGCGAATACCCACTGTGATCGCTTGATCACTCGTTACAGTGGATTCCTGCTCGCCGTGTCTGGTCCATGTCTGGTCAAGGAGATGTTGGATGCGCGTTCTCGTGGCTCTCGCCGCCGTCGGTCTGCTGAGTGTGGCCTGTGGTGGCCAGTCGACGACGGTCACCACCCATCCGGTCGCACATGATCCGAGCCCCACCGGCGTCCGCCTCGCCGGAGGCGGCACGCTCACCAAGCCGATGCCCAAGGCGTCGGCCGTCACCTACAACGCCAAGCTGGCGCCGCTGGGAGCCTCGGCCGAGGTCGTGGCCGAGTCGGGGGCGGTGCTCGCCAATTCCACGGTCACGGTCGGGGGGCTGCTGCCCAACCGGACCTACGGCGCGCACCTGCACGTCGACCCCTGCGGGCTCAAGCCCGACGACTCGGGCCCGCACTACCAGCATGTCCACAGCCACGCGAGCGCCACCAACGAGGTGTGGCTGGACTTCACCACCGACGACCAGGGCACCGCCACCGCCACCGCCAAGCAGGACTGGGCGTTCGCTCCCGGCCGGGTGCCCCATTCTCTGGTGATCCACGCCCAGCCGACCGTGAAGACCGGAGCCGACGCGGGCACCGCGGGCCCCCGCGTCGCCTGCGTCTCCCTCGCCGAACAGTAGGCCGACCCGTTCCGGCGCGCGTCGGCTGTAAGGGCGAGTTTGACCCGCCCGGAAGCGGAGATCGACGGCCGCAAATGCCGGATTCTGCTTGAGCAGACACTGGCGGTGGAGGTCGCCAGGCTCACACAGTGGGTCGGCGTTCTCGAAGACGACGAACTGGACGCGTTGGACGACGCGCTGCGGCTGTATCACGGGCTGCTGTGACCTGGCCCGAGGCGGCCGGGATCAGGCGTGGCCGGCGGGGACGGTGCCGAGACGTCCTGCCTGGTAATCCTCGAACGCCTTGACGAGCTCCTCCTGGGTGTTCATCACGAACGGGCCGTAGTGTGCGACCGGCTCGCCGATCGGACGGCCGCCGAGCACGATGACCTCCAGGTTGGGGCTGCGGCTCTCTTGGGTCCCGGACGCCCACAGGGTGATCGGCGTCCGGGTGCTTCCGGGGCCGCTGAACTCGCCGACCTCGCCCGCGATCAGCCGGACCAGTGCTCCGCCGTCGTGGCTGCTGAGCAGGACGACGTTGGACCTGCCGATGTCCTGATATTTCGGCTCGACCATCTTCTCCTTGCCCGGCAGATTGACCCAGAGCTGAATGCCGTGGAACAGGCCGCCCTTCTGGACCAGCCACTCCGGGGGTGCCTCTTTATGCAAAATGCCGCCGCCGGCGGTCATCCACTGAGTGTCGCCGTCGGAGCTCGTGCCGCCGCCGCCATGGGAGTCGGCATGGTCCATCACGCCGTCGATCATGTAAGTGACGGTCTCGAAGCCCCGGTGCGGGTGCCAGGGATTGCCCTGGGTGAAACCAGTTGGGGGGCTAAAAAATCAGCTAGAGTCCTCCTATGATCAGGCCAGGGGTGGTGACCGGCATGGACATCCATGCAGGGGTCTATGGACGTCAGTCCGTGGGGCGGGCCAACAAATCCGAGGTCAGCACGGTCACGCAGCGCGCGGCGGGTGTGGCCGAGGCGAAGCGGCGCGGTGCCGTCAGTATCACCGAGTACGAGGACCTCGGCATATCCGCGTTCACGGGCGACGGACGCCCGGACTTCGACCGGCTGATCAAGGACTGCCACGAGGGCCGGATCAACCTCATCGTCGTCTACTACATCAGCCGCCTGTCCCGGATGGATCCGCTCGACGCCATCCCCATCGTCACGGAGCTGCTCAACCTTGGCGTGACGATCGTCAGCCTCACCGAGGGCGAGTTCCGCAAGGGCAACCTGATGGATCTGATCCATCTGATTCTGCGGCTCGATGCAGCCCACAGCGAGAGCAAGAACAAAAGCGACGCGGTGCGGGGCGCGAAGAAGACGGCTCGCGAACTCGGTGGCTATGTGGGCGGCAAGCCGCCGTACGGCTTCCGCATGGTGCCGGTGATCCGCATGACGCCCGAGGGCAGGCCCGTCGTAGTCCATATCTTGGAGCACGATCCCGACGAGGTGCCGGTGATTCAGGACATGTGGGCGCGGATCAAGGAGCACAAGGACATGCCCTACAGGCCCGGAGGGGGACGCCGACACCCGGGCTCCCTCACGGGCATCTGTGCGCAGATGATCGCCGACGGCGTGCCGACGAAGGGGCAGCGGGTCGGCAAAAAGACGAAGGACAGCGTCTGGGATCCGAAGACAGCCATGCGCATCCTCCGGGACCCACGCATCGCGGGCTATGCGGCGACCTCGGTGTACAAGCGCCGGGAGGACGGCAAGCTGACCAGCACCATCGAGAGCTACCGCATCGAGCGCGACCCCGAGACTATGATGCCAGTTCAGGCGTACCCGCCGATCATCCCGCCGGACGACTGGCACGAACTGCAGAAATGGCTCGACGGGCGGGGCCAGGGCAAGGGCCTGTCGCGCGGACACGCCGTCCTCTCCGCCATGGACGTCCTGTTCTGCGACTGCGAGGCGGTGATGACGTCGCACCGTGCCACCACTCCCAACAAGGCCGCGTACCGCTGCCGCCGTCGGAAAGCGCTGCCAGGCCAGCACGAGGGCGAGTGCACGATCAGCATGCAGACCCTGGACCTGTACGTCGCCCGGCGGATCTTCGCCCTCATCCAGACGGCCGAGGACGACCCCGAGACGGCGGTCATTCTCGCCGAGGCTGCTCGGCGGTACGCGGCGCAAACGGAACAGCCGGAGATCGTGGGCGAACGCCGAAGCCTCGTCACCGAACGGGCCGATGCCAAGCACGCGTTGGAAGAGCTGTACGACAGGGAGGAGGCCGGCGACTACGACGACCCCGTCGGACGGCGCCGGTTCCGGGAGCGCAGGGAACGGCTCCTCGACCGTATGGAGCGGGCGGAGGCCCGTCTCATCGAGTTGGAAGAGGCTGCGACGTCGACGCTCCCGATCCACCTGTGGCTGCCCCTGGACGCGGGGGACGTCGATCCGGTAAGCGAGGGTTCGTGGTGGGAGGCGGCTACGACCCAGGAGCGTCGGGACTTCGTCAAGTTGTTCGTGCGCAGGGTCACAGTCACCAAGGCGACCGGTGCGGGAAGGTCGACTCCCGTCGAGAAGCGGGCGGCGGTCGAGTTCGTACGATCGGAACAGACCTCAAGCGCCCTCCACCATTATCTAGGGGGAGGCTCAGAGGTCTCCCTTGGCGGCTGGCAATAGCGGCACGACTATTTGCCAGGGCGACCGTTCATAACAGGCATACGCCAGCCACGGTCGTTCGCGCGTCATGAAGGCACCAAGGCCGTTGCCTCTCTGTCCAATGCCATCGCGCGTCCCGCTCACCGAATGCAACCCGCGCGACTTACTGCCTCGTTCGCTTCCGGCGCAATGTACTCACATGATCGGCCAGATAATGCCACGATCCGGAAGTCTCACGAGAGGTCGGGCGAGCCCCTGAGGCATCACCTGCTGTACGGTGTCAGCCCCTCATTTCCGGCGACGACCAAGGAGTCGACGAGCATCTGCCACTCGTCCAATTCACCGAGCTCCTCGGCCGTCCTACGAATTTCCTTGAGCCAGCTGTTCGAGAGCCACGACTGCTTGACCGTGACACGTCCATCTTGAATGCAGAGCTCGGAAACCCAATGCACGCCACGGGTAGCTGACTTCAGGCATTCATACGTGAATGGCGTCTCCAGAACCGCCTCCACTGGAACGTCAGTCCATCGAAGTCCGTGTGCTGCCGCATACACCTCAAATTGCGAGCGCAGTTCGATGAACTTCCGAACAGGTCGAGCATCTGGTGCTTTCAACAGTCCCTTGCGCGCAAGAGTGGCGGCCGATAGCGCCCACCGGGGCGCACCAGCTGCCTGTAACAACTCGGTCGGGCTCTGGCCACGGACGAGAAGGATGGCGGTTGCGTACCTCCGGACTTCGTCGTGCGCAAATTCCGGGTGGTCGCGATACGGGCTCGCTGGCGCGAGGAGATGATTCCGGCGGTCGCATCCTGGGGAGCAGCGGCGGGTCCAGATGTCGTCTCACCCTCGGATCGAGCAGCAGCATCCGGTGCAACAGACTCGTTCATGTGTTCCTCGGTGGCATCGTGCTGTCAGCGGCCGTACGGCTCACCGTAGCGTTGCGCCGAGAACCGTGCAGTGAGATCGCATCAGCCCCTGCCCAGCTCGCACACAGTCCGCAAGACACCCAATCAGGACCATCGCGCCCCATCGCAAGCCAGCAGCAAAAGGCCAGACCAGCGACCTGCGGCACTCATCGCCGCAGGCTACCGACCCGCCCCGTTACTAGGAAACCAAGAAGGCGGTCCAACACTGAGCCCTTGTACACGGCGGTCCTGGCTGGGCTCAGCAGTGGGCCGTTGAGCCATCGGCTGTTCCAGCCCCCGGAGGACTCTAGATTCCGCCTTCAGACATCCCGTGCACCGCCGGGATCGTGCCCAGACGGCCCTTTCGGAAGTCCTCGAACGCCTGCTGGAGCTCGTCCTTGGTATTCATGACGAATGGGCCGTAGTGTGCCATCGGCTCACGGATCGGCTGTCCGCCGAGCAGCACGACCTCCATGTCCGGCGTGTTCGCGTCCTGCTTCTCGTCCGCGCGGACCGTCAGCGAGGAGCCCGCGCCGAAGACCGCGGTCTGGCCCGGGTGGATCGGGCGGCGCTCTGCGCCGACCGCGCCCTTGCCTGCGAGGACGTACGCGAGGCCGTTGAAGTCCTCGCGCCACGGAAGAGTGAGTTCCGCACCCGGCGCGAGGGTCGCGTGGACCATGGTGATCGGGGTGTGGGTGATGCCGGGTCCCGTGTGCCCGTCCAGCTCGCCGGCGATGACGCGCAGCAGCGCGCCGCCGTCGGGGGTGGTGAGGAACTGGACGTGTCCGCCGCGGATGTCCTGGTAGCGCGGCGCCATCATCTTGTCCTTGGCCGGCAGGTTCACCCACAGCTGGAGGCCGTGGAAGAGACCGCCGGACATGACCAGCGACTCCGGCGGCGCCTCGATGTGGAGCAGACCAAAGCCGGCCGTCATCCACTGGGTGTCGCCGTTGGTGATGGTGCCGCCACCGCCCTGGCTGTCCTGGTGGTCGAAGATCCCGTCGATGATGTACGTGACGGTCTCGAAGCCGCGGTGCGGGTGCCACGGGGTCCCTTTCGGCTCCCCAGGCTGATACTCCACCTCACCCATCTGATCCATCATGATGAACGGGTCCAGACGGCGGTAGTGGATCCCCGCGAACGCCCGGCGAACAGGGAAACCCTCACCTTCGAACCCGCTCGGCGCGGTTGTCACACCGAGCACGGGACGAGCCACGGCGTCGGCCGACGCGGCCACGCGCGGGAGGGACAAGGGGTTGTCGACGGTTACAGCAGGCATGGGTCCGACTCCTTTAGGTAGAAGTTTCCGCAGGTCAGCGAGCATCCGTCGAGATACTCCCCCAACTGGTAGAGTCCTTGGAATCGCCCGGCGCGTAGTCCACCTCGCCCATCTGGTCCATCATGATGAACGGGTCGAGATACTGGGGCTTGATCGTCGCCAGGGCCTTGCGGACGGGGAAGCCCTCGCCCTCGAAGCCGCTGGGCGCGGTCGTCACGGTCAGCACCTCGCGCTCGCGCCCCGCGTCGAGCGGCTGGGGCAGGCGGGGCAGGGTCAGCGGGTTCTCTACGGTCACGGCGGGCATCTGAGGCTCCTTCTGTGGAATTCGTTGACGTCAACTCAGTTGATTCTTCAACTATTCCATCGCCGAGAGGCCGCGGCGCCAGGGACGCCGCGGGCCCCGACTCCAGGCCGGGCCACGCGCTCTCGACTCCGGCCCAAAGACACGTGCTCCCGGAGCGGCCCGGAGTCACGGCCGAGCTGTCAGGACGTGGCCCGGAGTCACGGCTGAGCTGTCAGGACGCGTCCCGGAGCCACGCACTCCCGGAACAGCCCGGAGCCGGTGGGACGCGTCCCGGAGCCCGTCCGGCTATCCCGTCTTTACCAGTGCGAACGCGCCCCGGCTCAGCGAGATGAGCTCGGGAGCCGCCGTGTTCTCGTCGATCGCGGCCTTGGGGTCGGCGGTCAGGGTGGTGACGACGTAGACCCTCCCCTTGGCGGAGCGGGCGAGGTAACTCATGTTCAGCAGTCCGACCTCGGAGCCTCCCTTGAACCAGACGGTCGGCCACCTCGCCGGGTTGAGCTTGAGGCTGCCGTCGTTGGCCGCCAGGGTCTCGTTCAGCTGCTTGGAGTTCAGTTTCACCAGGCCTGCGTAGGCGCGGCAGACGTCACGCGGGGAGCCGAACCACTCCAGCGTGTCGTTCTCGCGAGGCGTGGTCCACACCTTGATGTCCGACAGCGACTGCCCGGCGACCGTCTTCTGGAGATAGTCGAGCTTCCTCGCGGGGCTGAGCGCGAGGTAGGCCTTGGCCTGCGCGGGATAGTTCACACCCTTGAGCAGGAACAACTCGCGCGTGGTGAGGAAGGGGATGTTCTCCTTGGCGTGGCCGGACCACGCGCGCACCTTGGCCTCGACGGCCTTGCGCCCGACCGTGTGGATGAGGATGTCGGCGGCGGTGTTGTCACTGATCGAGATCATCAGCTTCGCCGCCTCGTGGACCGTGGTGGTGCTGTTGTCGGGCCGGTCGACCAGGCCGCCCTGGCCGATGCTCTTCCATTCGGGCTTGATCGTGAGTTTGGTGTCCCAGCTCAGCCCGCCGTCGCGGATCTTCTCGGCCACCGCGCCCAGCACGTAGAGCTTGAAGATCGAGGCCAGCGGCCGGGGCTTGTCCACGGCCTTGCCGTGGACGACCTCGCAGCGGCCCCGGGTGTCGATCTCGGCGGTGACGGAGCCGGTCTCGGGCGCGGCCTTCTTCAGCCGGGCGTCGAACCGGGTCCAGCTCGACGGAGCCGGAGGGACGGGCGCCGGCCCGGGGTCCAGGCGGAGCGCGTTGATCCTGCCCTCGCCGTCCACCGCGATGGTGAGGACGTAGGTGTGCCCGCCGACCGACGCCAGGCCGACCAGTGTCGTGGGCTGGACGGTGGTCAGCTTCTCCAGCGTCAGACCCTTCAGGCCCTTGACGAACGCGTTGAAGTCGTCGGCCGGGATGGCTTTGAGGAACTCCGCGTTGAGGTGCTCCTCCAGCTCGGCGACCGGGACGGGGGCCCTCGGCACCGCGTCGAGGAACCAGCTCAGCTGTCGGCCGACCGGACTGTCGGGGATTTGCGGGGCCGCGGTGACCACGGCGGCCGTCGTCGCCGGGGCACCGCTCACGAGTGCGGCCGTGGGGACGGCCGCCATGGCGAGGCCGAGGGCCAGGACGCGGGTCTGCCGGAACGGAAGTCGCATGGGAGCTCCTCTGTCGGATCGGGCGTCACCGCCGTCTCCTGCGGTGGCCGTGATCTCCAAACTAGGCAGGGCCGCACCGCCGTACCATCCGGCCACCCTCCGTTCCGCACGGTGCGGCCGACTGCACTAGGTTTGCGGACAACCCCATAGACGGTGACTCCCTGGCAGGTCAGGCTGCGTTTCATGTCCCCCGCGCTCTTCCCCCGTGTGCCGGCCGCGTCGGCGGCCGTGGTGGCCATGGCCGGTATCACCGCGGGAGCGTTGCTGGAGAGCGGCCTGCCCGCGCCGTTCGGCCAGTGGCTGTTCATCGTGGTGTGCCTGGCGCTGCCCGCGATCGGCTGGCTCGTCGCGGTCCGGCGTCCCGACAACGTCTACGGCTGGCTGCTCCTGGCCGCCGCCGACTGCCTGGGGCTCGGCATCCTCGGCGTCGGTCTCCTGATCAGGGACGCCACCGGCCACGGCCCTTTCGCGATCCTCGCCGCCCTGCTTGCCTCGTTGTTCCCCGTTTTCTACGGCCTGACCTGGATTTTCATCCCCCTCCTCTTCCCCGACGGGCGGCTGCCCTCTCGCCGCTGGCGGGCCGGTGTCTGGGTCGCCGGGGCGGCCATGGCCGCGCAGTGGGCGGGGGTACTGCTCAGCCCTGACGAGGTCTACGCCGCCGTACCGGGCGGCAACCCGCTCGGGCTCAGCGGGCCGGCCGGGCTGGTCGCCGCGTCCGTGGGCGGTCTGGGACAGATCGTGGCCTTCCTGGTGGCGCTGTCGGTGCTGGTCTCCCTGGTCCTGCGCCTGCGGCGTGGCGCCGCGACCGAGCGCCGCAGGCTCCGCTGGATGATCGCCGGAGTCGTGGGAACCCTCGGCGGGGCCGTGCTGGTGGCGGCCTACGGGCTGACCGGTCTCGCTCTGGGCGCCTGGCTCGGCCTGCTGGGCGCCATGGCCTCGCCGGCCGTCGCGATCATCGCGACCGTGTTCCGGCACAATCTCCTCGACATCGGGGTGGGGATCAGGGGCTCCCGGATCTTCCTGGTCTTCGACCTCCGGCCGACGGTGGACGAGCTGCTGACGGAGCTGGGGCCGGCACTGGAGGAGGCCGAGCCGGCGGAACAGCTGGGCAGGCTGGCGGGAGCCGTACGGGCCGGGTTGGAGGCCCGTTGGGCGGCCGTCGCGCTCGCGGACGGCACCCGGGTGGTGTCGGGCGACGAGGACGGTGCGGCCGTGCTGACCGTGCCGGCCGGGCTGGGGCACATCGCGTGCGGTCCCAGGACGGCGGGGCGTTTCACCGCCGAGGACCGCCGTCTGCTCCGGGCGCTGGCGGTGCCGGTGGGGCTGGCGATCCAGAGCGCCGGGCTGGCGGCCCGGCTGGTCAACGCGGAGGAGGCCGAGCGGCGGCGGATCGAGCGCAACATCCACGACGGGGCGCAGCAGCAGCTCGTGGCGCTGATCGCCGGGCTGGAGCTGGCCCGGGCGACCGGTGGCGGTCCCGACGCCCTGGCACTCCTGCGCGAGCAGGCCCGGCAGACCCTCACCGATCTGCGGGAGCTCGCGGCGGGCATCCACCCGTCCGTGCTCAGCCAGGCTGGGCTGGTGGAGGCGGTCGAGGAGCGCTGCTCGCGCCTGCCGGTGGCCACGACGGTGACCGCCGATACGGGGTTGCGGGCACGGCGCTTTCCCGACGAGATCGAGGGCGCGCTGTACTTCACGGTGAGCGAGGCGATCGCCAACGCGCTCAAGCACGCCGCGGCCTCCCGGATCGAGGTACGGCTGACGCAGGCCGGTGGGCGGTTGCAGGTGGTGGTCTCCGACGACGGGAAGGGGTTCGACCCGGCGGCGGCCGGCCGCGGGGGGCTGGGCCCGCTGGCCGATCGGATGTCCGCCCTCGGCGGGGGACTGGACCTGGCCGGCGGGCCGGGGGAGGGCACCCGGCTCCGGGCCTGGGTGCCGATGCCCGGCTGAGGGAGCCGTCCGGCGAGCCCCGCCCGGTGTCCCGTTCTCCTGCACGGTGCGGCTCACCCCGGCGTCTTGGCCCCCTGCATGGTGCCGACCGCGGCCTTGGCCATCAGCTGTTTCAACGTGGGCAACAGGTCCGTTCCGCTCTTCCCGTCCATCGCGTTGTACGCCACGGTGTAGGAGTTCGAGCCTATGTAGAAGGAGGCGAAGTTGCCCGCGTCGTTGTCGAGCGCCTTCCCCAGCGGGCCGACCCTGGTGAGGTCCCAGACGCCGAAGAAGACCAGGCAGGCGGCGAAGTCCTTCATGGTCATCGCGGCGTTGTCCTGGAACGATCCGGGACCGTCGCCGAACGCCGCCTTGGTGCCGATCGAGATGGTGGTGTCGGCGAGGGCGAAGAAGGCGCTTCCGGCGGCGTAGTTCGCCAGCTTCTCCCGAACGATCTTCGCGACGTATCTCTGGAAGAGCATCATCAGATACTCGATCTGGTACTGCCTGCGCAGTTTGTCCGCCGCCCATTTGATGGCGGCGGTGCCGGGGCCGCCCACCAGCGGCCAGGCTCCGGCGAACGTCAGCTGTGCGATCTCGGTCGCCGCGATGACCGTGAGCGCGTGCTGGGTGGCCTCCACCCCCTCGGCGTACTCCTCGCATCCCTCGGCGGTGCGCTCGCAGTGGGCGGTGACCGCCTCGGCGTAGTCGGGGAAGGAGAAACGGGCCGTCGGACCCTGGGCACCGGAGGGCAGGGGACTGAAGAGGCCGCCCGACCAGAAGGCGCGGAACGCATCGCTGCCCTCGCCGGGGTTGTCCCGCCACACGCGCATGGCCTGCGATTCCATGTCTTCCTGGGATGTCGCCACCAGTGTGCCGATCGACCTCCAGACGGCGGCGGCCTGGCGTGCCCCGTCCGGATCGCCCTCCGGCCACCGCTGGTAGATGTCGTTGAGGACGATCGCCATCATGCCCGCCGCTCCCAGCGGGAACAGCGCCGAGCGGTTGAGCCTCACTGGAGGATCCTGGGCATCTCGGCCATGCTCGCCCAGTCGGCGTCCTCCACGTTTCTCCCCATGGTGTGAAGGCGGGCCGCGACACCGGTGTAGAAGGACGAGACGGCGCTCGCCTCGGTCATGACCGCTTCGGCCGCCGCCGCGTAGCCGGGCACGTCGGCATCGCCGTGGTAGAACTTCATGCCCGCCTCGTCGCCGCCCCAGAAGTCACCCACCGCGATCAGTTCGTTCACCCTCTTGATGAGCGCGCCGGTGAGGTCGGTGCTCTCGGTGTCGAACGCCTTCGTGATGGACGACTTCATGTCGTCCGGAGACATCGCCAGCTCGGCGGGTGGCCTCTGCCACCCGGCGGATCTCCCTCCGGACACGCCTGGGAAACCATAGGACGGAGCCTCGGACATGTGCACCCCCGCACGGTGAACCGTGGACATGGCACGTCGGCGGTACCCGGCGTGTCAGGAATATCATTCATTGCAAGTAGGAAATATCTAGAATATATCGACGGGGCCACCCGGTGGCGGAGAGCGGGGGATCTTTCGCGCGCGGGATTCCGGCGGTACGGCCTATGGGGCCGGGGTGCGGCTCCTCAGCCGAACACCCCCGGAGGCGGCACGGGGACGAGGACGGGGGTGCCGTCGTTGAGCGGGAGGGCGCCGGCGACGAACCTGGTCAGGTCCTCGCCGTACACGCACCGGGCCTGGGCGAGGCCACCGGCGGCCCGGCGGGTCAGGCCCGGGAGGGGAAGGCCGGTGCGGGAGGCGGCGACGATCAGGTTGCCGAAGCGGCGGCCCCGCATGACGCCGGGGTCGGCGAGCAGTGCCATGTGGGGGAAGGTGGCGCCGACCGTGGCGAGCACCCGGCGGGCGAAGGCCAGCCCCTTGCCGTCGGCGACGTTGACCAGCAGTGTCCCGGCCGGGCGCAGGACGCGGGCGACCTCGCCCATGTACTCGGTGGTGGCCAGGTCCAGCGGCATCGTGGCGCCACTGAAGGCGTCCAGCACCACCAGATCGGCCGAGGCGTCCTGGAGCGCGGCGGTGGCCGTACGGCCGTCGAGGATCTTGACCTTGAGCCGGGCGACCGACTTCAGCCGGAGCTGGTCCCTGACGAGCTGGACGAGCCCCCCGTCCGGCTCGGCGACGATCTGCCGCGACCCGGGGCGGGTCGCCGCCACGTAGCGGGGGAGGGTGCAGCCGCAGCCCCCGATGTGCACGGCGTCCAGCGGGCCCTCGTCGAGAAGGTCGATCACGAGGGCCATCAGCTGGACGTACTCGAAGTCGAGATAGGTGGGGTCGTCCAGGTCGACGTAGGACTGGGGCACCCCGTCCTTGGAGATCACCCAGCCGGAGGGCCGGTCGAGATCGCCCAGCAGGTCGACCTCCCCGAAGGTCACCGGATAGCGGCCTGGCATCGGCCTCGGTGGTTCCCGCCTGACCATCACCGTTGATTCCTCTTCCCTTGGATGGGTAACGCTGGGGGATGTCCCAGGGAGAAACCGTATGCGTAGTCGAGCGGTCCTCGTACTCGCCTCTGTCGTGCTCGCCGTCATCGCCGGCGGCTGTAGGGCAGATCACTACCTACGCTGGCGTAAGTTACGCTAGCGTAGGTTCATGACCACGACCTCCCCGGAGAGTTTCACACTCCCAGAGTCGATCAAGCCCCGCCTCCGTGGCTGGCTGCACGCCGGGACCCTGCCCGTCGCGCTCGTCGCCGGGTTCGTCCTGGTCGCCCTGGGGCCCACCCTGCAGGCGCGGCTCGCCGCCGTGATCTACGCGATCAGCTCGGGCCTGCTCTTCGGCATCTCGGCCACCTACCATCGGGGCACGCTCTCCCCGCGTGCCGGGGAGGTGCTGCGACGCCTGGACCACGCCAACATCTACCTGATCATCGCGGGCACCTACACCCCCTTCGCGATGCTCGCCCTGTCCGGACCGGCCAGGGCGGTGGTCCTCGGCGTGATCTGGGGCGGCGCGGTCGCCGGGGTGCTGTTCCGGGTGCTGTGGATCGGTGCCCCCCGCTGGCTGTCCACCGCGCTCTACATCGGCCTCGGCTGGACGGCCGTCTTCGTGCTGCCCCAGCTGCTGGAGGGCGCCGGGGTGGCGGCGGTGGCCCTGATCTTCGTGGGCGGGCTGCTCTACACGGCCGGCGGGGTCGTGTACGGCCTGCGCCGCCCCGACCCCTCGCCCCGCTGGTTCGGCTTCCACGAGGTCTTCCACGCCCTCACCGTGGCCGCCTACGTGGCCCAGTACGTCGCGGTGTCCCTGGTGGTCTACGCGGCGGCGTAGCGTCCCGGACGGGTCAGCTCGCCGCGAGCCCGAGGCGGCGCGTCGCGAGCTCCGCATAGAGCGCGGCGCCGTCCGGCAGCACGGCGTCGTCGAACCGCGCCTCGGCGGAGTGGTTGTAGGCGGCCTTGGCGGGATCCGTGTCCGCCGGGCACGCGCCGAGCGCCACGAAGGCCGACGGCACCTGGTCGCAGACGAACGAGAAGTCCTCCGAACCGGTGAACGGCTGGGGAGCCGTGACGAACCGCTCCTCGCCGTACGCCTCGCGGACGACTCCGCCGACGAAGTCGGCCTCGGCGCCGTCGTTGACGGTGACCGGGTAGTTCACCGTGTAGTCGGCGTCCACGTCCAGCCCGTGGGCCGCCGCGATACCCCTGACCAGGGCTACCGCCCGCTCCTGGACGAGAGCGTGGGAGGTCGCCGAGAACGACCGGATCGTCGCCTCGAACCGGGCCTCGTCCGGGATCACGTTGTCGACGGTGCCCGCGTGGAAGCTGCCGACGGTGACGACCACCGGGTCGAACACGTCGAACCCCCGCGTGACCATGGCCTGCAGCGCGGTGACCATCTCGCATGCGGCGGGGATCGGGTCCTTGGCGAGGTGCGGGGTCGAGCCGTGGCCGCCCGCGCCGCGCACGGTCACCACGAGCCGGTCGGCGGCGGCCATCATCGGGCCGCCCCTGGTGACGAACATTCCCTGGGGGAGCACCGAGCTGATCACGTGCAGGGCGTAGGCCGCGACCGGGCGCTCGCCCGCCGCGTCCAGCACGCCCTCGTCGATCATGATCTTCGCGCCGCCCGGCCCCTCCTCGCCCGGCTGGAACATGAAGATCACGTTCCCGGCGAGCCGGTCACGTCCGGCCGCCAGCAGATGCGCGGCTCCGGCCAGCATGGTGGTGTGCAGGTCGTGGCCGCACGCGTGCATCCGGCCGTCCACCTGTGAGACGACCTCCCCGCCGCGCTCGGCGACCGGCAGGGCGTCCATGTCGCCTCGGAGCAGCACGGTCGGGCCCGGCCGTGCCCCCCGCAGCACGGCGGTGACCGAGCTCAGCCGCTCGCCGAGCCGTACCTCAAGGGGGAGGTCCGACAGCGCGGTCAGCACCTTCTCCTGGGTCCGTGGCAGGTCGAGACCGAGTTCGGGCTGACGATGCAGTGCGTGGCGGAGACGGACCAGCTCGTCCCGCATGTCGGCAGCGGATTCGCGGAGGGACACGAAAGCTCCTTATGGAGGGATATGCAACCTAAGGCCGACAATAACCCTGATTTGACCGAATTGCGGTCTCGTGTTGGCGATCTTCTGGAAAGGAATCGACCACATCGGAAAGGCGCGTGACGGAGGGGAGGGCGCATGGAAGAGGTGCCTCGCACGGGGGAGATCGCGAGGGAGAGGCTGTCCCGTACCTGGTGGGTGCATCTGGTCCGCGGGGGGTGCGCCATCCTGTTCGGTCTGCTGGCCGTCTTCTGGCCGGCCATCACGGTCCTTGCCCTGGTCATCGTCTTCGGCGCCTACGCCATTCTCAACGGCGTGTTCGCGATCTTCGGCTCGGGGCGCTCGGCTTCGCGGACATGGATGATCGTCTACGGTGTCCTCAGCGTCCTGGCCGGCATTCTGGCCTTCGTCTGGCCGGGCATGACCGCGCTCGCCCTGCTCTTCGTCATCGCGAGCTGGGCCGTCGTCACCGGCATCGTCGAGATCGTGGCGGCGATCAGGCTCCGCAAGGAGATGACGGGAGAGTGGATGTTCATCGTCAGCGGCGTGCTGTCGGTGCTGTTCGGCATCCTGCTGTTCGTCTGGCCCGCCTCGGGCGCGCTGGCCGTCGTCTGGCTCATCGCCACCATGGCCATCGTGTACGGCGTCGCCCTGGTGGTGCTGGCCTTCCGGGTCAAGGCGCTGGGCTCCCGCAGGCCCGGAGGGTCGGGCACCGTTCCGCACATCGGGTAAATGCCGAAGAATCTTCACAAGAATAAGACTGCATGCGTAATGTCTCCATATAGATGCCTCATCGGCGGGGAATCATCTGTCCGACTCACTGTGGAGGGGACATGGACGTGCACGGCCGCCTTACCCGTCACCTACTCGTCGACGGCTACCGGCTGGTGCTGGACCTCGAACGGAGCCGGGGTTCCCGGCTCGTCGACTCCCGCACCGGCCGGAGCTACCTGGACTTCTACACCTTCTTCGCGTCGGCGCCGCTCGGCGTGAACCCGTTCGACGACGAGCCTGACTTCCTGGCCGTGCTCGGCCGGGTCGCCGCGAACAAGCCTGCCAACTCCGACCTCTACACCGCCCACCTCGCCGACTTCGTCGAGACGTTCAGCCGGGTCCTCGGCGACCCCGAGCTGCCGCACCTGTTCTTCGTGGAGGGCGGCGCGCTGGCCGTCGAGAACGCGCTGAAGTGCGCCTTCGACTGGAAGAGCCGGCACAACGAGGCGCACGGCCGTTCCCCGGAGCTCGGCACCAAGGTGCTCCACCTCACTCGTGCCTTCCACGGCCGCAGCGGCTACACCCTCTCACTGACCAACACCGACCCGGTCAAGACCGACCGTTTCCCGACGTTCGGCTGGCCGCGGATCGAGGTGCCGGCCATCCACTTCGGCGACGTCGAGGCGGCCGAGGAGCGGGCGCTGGCCCAGGCGAGAGCGGCCTTCGAGCGCCATCCGCACGACATCGCCTGCTTCATCGCCGAGCCCATCCAGGGGGAGGGGGGCGACAACCACATGCGTGCCGAGTTCCTGCAGGCCATGGAGGCGCTCTGTCACGAGCACGACGCGCTGTTCGTCATGGACGAGGTGCAGACCGGCGCCGGGACCACGGGCACCCCCTGGGCCTACCAGCAGCTCGGCCTCCGCCCGGATGTCGTGGCCTTCGCGAAGAAGGTGCAGGTCGGCGGGATCATGGCGGGCCGGAGGGTGGACCTGATCGCCGACAACGTGTTCCAGATCAGCGGCCGGATCAACTCCACCTGGGGCGGCGGGCTGGTCGACATGGTCCGTTCCCGGCGGATCATGGAGATCGTGGAGCGCGACGGCCTGATCCCGCGTGCCCGGAAGCTCGGTCACGAGCTGCTCACCGCGCTGCTGGAGATCCAGGCCCGGTTCCCGGAAACGGTGCAGAACGCCCGGGGGCGTGGCTTCATGTGCGCGTTCGACCTGGCGGATCCGGTCGAACGCGACCGCGTGGTGGCCCGGCTCATGCACGACGAGGGCGTGCTCGTGCTGCCCTGCGGCGAGCGGTCGGTACGGCTGCGCCCCGCGCTCTCGGTCACCTCCGAGGAGTTGCAGGAGGGCGCGGACGCCATCGGCCGTGCCCTGGAGGCCTCCCGGGATCTGCGGATCTCCGCCTGACGCCGTGTTTTCTCCAGAGCGGGCGGCCGGATCCAGGGCCCACCGCTCGGGTTGACGCCACCAGGGGAAAAGCAACTGAGAGTTACGTTAAAAATTCGATACGCGACTATCGCGACTCGCAGATATCGTTCGGTAGCCGTATGACTACGAATCATCGTTCTTCTGGCCTTCGGGGTGCATCAGAGGAAGGGTGCCGAGATGCGGCGCGAGTGGGAACTGGAAGACCTCCTCGACTGCTGGACGCTGGATGGGCAGGAGCTGCCGCGCGCGTGGCCGAGGGTCGGTTTCGTGTCAGGAGATTGGGGGGTGTGGTGTCTGCTGGGTGTGGTGGTCCAACAGGCGGGTGAGCAGCTGCACGAACTGGTCGCGTTCGGCAGGGGCCAGCGGGGCGAGCAACTCGTCGTGGAGGTCGTCCAGGACCTTGTCGAGGCGGCGCAGGTGCCGGCGGCCCTGGGCGGTGATCGTGATGACGTTGCGGCGGCGGTCGTCGGGATCCGGCATCCGCTCGACGAGGCCGCGCGCGGCCAGTTCGTTGAGGACGCCGACCATGTCGCTGCGGTAGATGCCGGTGCGTCGGCTCAGCGTCGCCTGGCTGCCCGGGCCGTGCTCCTGCAATGAGGCGAGCACGGCGTAGTGCCACTTGCGGGCGTCGACCCGGGTCAGCCCCTCGTTCATCAGCCGGTCCGACTGTGCGGTCATGCCTGACAGCAGGCGACTGGCCCGTCGGCGCAGTCTGTCCGGCGTCTTCGTCTCGCCGTCGTGCGGCATGTCCGCGGCTTCGGCTCTGCTGCTCATGACGCTGATCCTACCCTGTTGCGTTAGTCCGACTAACGATATAGATTCGTTCATGACATAAACGTTAGAGAGATAAACGTTAAAACAGCGAATGAAAGAGGGCGCCATGTCCACGGATACTCTGATCGCCGACCGCATCGAGATCGCCGACCTGTTCGCCCGCTTCGCGCGGCTGCTCGACGAGAAGCGATGGGAGGATGCAGGCACCGTCTTCACCGAAGATGTGGCGGTGCACTCGCCGCGCGGGGGCGAACTCCGCGGCATCGACAAGGTCGTCGGCTTTATGCGACAGAGTGAGGTCGAGGGGCAGCAAGCCCAGCACATCACCACTGACCTGCTGGTGGACGTCGACGGCGATCAGGCGGCTGCTTCGGCGTATTCGCTCGTGTACTACTACCGCGACGGCCAAGCACCCCACTTCACAGGCGGCCTGCGAATGGCGGGCACCGTGGTGCGGACGTCGGCGGGCTGGCGATTCCGTGAGCAGCGGATCACGCCCGCCTGGATCCGCGAGAACTGACCTCCGGGAGGCCGGGGACACGCCGGGGAGCAGGCGACCTTGTCGTCATGCGGCTCCACCTGGCCCCTGCCCCCGGCCACCGGCAGGAAGAAACTTCGACAGTTCAATAGCGACCTCACAACCAGGTCGAATGCTCCCCAGTGGGTGCCCCTCACGTTGACCCGTGGTCCACGGCGGGACCATCGACCGTGCTGAGCTCATCCACCGGGTCGGCGGTGCCACGAAGTTCGGCGAAACATCGGTGGCCGAGCGCATCACCGAGGTGACCGCCACGGGTCTCCTACGCGACGGCCGCGTCCTGAGCATTGCCCTGGGCAGGGCCAACGCCGTGCCAGCCGGCGCCTGAAACCCCTCATCTCACACAAGGAATCCACCTCATGCCCACGATCGACGTTCTCGACTCGACGATTCACTACGAAGACCACGGCAGCGGAGCCACCGTCGTCTTCCTGCACGGCAATCCCTCCTCCTCACACATGTGGCGCAAGGTGCTGCCCCTGGTCGGAGCGGGACGGGTGATCGCCCCCGACCTGATCGGCATGGGCCGCTCGGGCAAGCCCGTCAGCGACTACCGGTTCGCCGACCACGCCCGCTACCTCGAGGCGTTCTTCGACGCGCTCGGTCTGGACGAGGTCGTGCTCGTCGGCCACGACTGGGGCGGCTCGTTCGCCTTCGACTGGGCGGCCCGGTACCCCGATCGGGTGCGCAGTCTCGTCTTCTTCGAGACGATCGTGCGTCCGATCGCCTCGAACGAACTCTCCGAGCAGGCACGCGCCCATACCGCGAAGCTGCGCACCACCGAGGGCGAGCCCCTGGTGCTCGATTCACACTTCCTCATCGACACCGCCTACACCGGGGGTGTGCTGAACCCGCTCAGCGACGAGGAACTCGACCTCTACCGAGCGCCGTACCCCAGCCGAGAAAGCCGTCGTCCGCTGCTGAACTGGACCCGCTCGCTGCCGATCGACGGTGACCCCGCCGACGTGACCGCCCGGATCGACGCCTACGGCGCCTGGCTGGCCGACAGCCAGGACGTCCCCAAACTCCTGCTTACCTTCGACTCCTCACCGACCTTGCTCATCACCCCGGAACTCGCCGCCTGGTGCAAGGACAACATCGCCGGCCTCCGGATCGAACACTGCGGCCCAGCCGGTCACCACGCCTCCGAAGACCAGCCAGAAACGATCGCCGCAGCGATCTCCACCTGGTTGGACCAGCAGAACCTCCGATAGGCCGCCCCGCCACCCAAGCACCGGGCAGGACACGCGCCATACCCCTACCCGCGTGCCGAACACCTGTTCAAGCCGGGCGGCTCACCGAGTTGTGAGGAGTTCCAGGACCACCAGGACGTCTGCCTGCCCGGCAACCTCATTCCGACTGCCCCGATCGAGAGACGGCCCCTCCCAGACCGAACACCCAATGGCTTCCCGTTGAGCAACGCAGGCATACCCGGAACAAGGCCGAGATGGCCACTGGGGGCGGGTCGTCCAGTTCACCGAGTTGGAGTCACCGTGCAAGCCCGTGCTCGCCTTCACCGGCGAGGACTCGCCGATGGCCACTCTGCTGCTGTCGGTCATGGGCGCGTTCGCCGAGTTCGAACGCGCCCATGATCCTGGAGCGCCAGAAGGAGGGCAGCGCCGCGGCCAAGCAGCGCGGCGTCTACACCGGCCGTAAACCCGCCCTCACCCCGACCAGGCCCGCCGGTTGCGGGAGCGCGCCGCCGCCGGTGAGCGCAAATCCGCGCTGGCCAAGGAGTTCGGCATCAGCCGCGAAACGCCTACAGCTACCTGCGAGCCACAAGCCCCGCGAATGGCACAGGCTGAGTCCGATCACAATCCGTAGCCACGCTTATCCGCAGCTACTTTGCCCCTGATGGCGCCGACCCGAGTGGAGGGCCTCCAAGGGGCAGTGGGGCCGTCCTGGCGGCCGAGGGGACGGCCACCGGCACCCAGGTCAGGCCGTTTCTCCTGGCCGGAGGGGAGACGCTCGAAGCCACCGGCCGGCTTCAGAGCCGCGAAGGGTCCTCACGGTCGGCCCGGCGCTGCCAGAGTCCGATCGCGTCGACCCGGGAGTCCACGCCGAGTTTGGCGTAGATCCGGTTCACGTGGTTCTTCACGGTCTTCTCGCTGAGGAACAGGTGCTGGGCGATCTGCCCGTTGGAGCGGCCAGTGGCGATCAGCTCCATGACCTCGGCCTCCCGCCTGCTCAGGACCGTCTCGACCCTGGGCTCCGCGTCGAAGGGGGCGTTGTCGACTCTCATCCGGCCTCCGTGGCTGCAACACAGTCAGGTCGCCGAAACCCCCGGACTTACGGCGTAGCGATAGCAGCGAGCATAACTCGCAATATCCACTTTTGGTGGATAAGTCGGAAGTGATGAGAAAACAGAAGGGCCGGTCCCGTAGGACCGGCCCCTCTTCTGGGGTGAGCGAGGGGACTTGAACCCCCGGCATCTAGGATCACAACCTAGCGCTCTGCCAACTGAGCTACGCCCACCATGTCCGCCGCAGCAGCACATGGAAAAGTATAGCGGTTTCCGGGAGTCGGTTCGTACTCGGTTTTCGGCGTGGTCTCAGGACGCCGGGGTGGAGACGCCCTCGGCCAGTTCACGGGCGGTGGCCGAGTCGGGCCCCGGCTGGGCCACGAAGACCGCCGCGCGGTAGTAGCGCAGCTCGCGGATGCTCTCGACGATGTCGGCCAGCGCCCGGTGGCCGCCCTGCTTCTCGGGCGAGGCGAAGTAGACCCGTGGATACCACCGGCGGGCGAGTTCCTTCACCGAGGACACGTCGATCATCCGGTAGTGCAGGAACGTGTCCACGGCCGGCATGTCACGCGAGATGAACGACCGGTCGGTGGAGATGGAGTTGCCGCACAGCGGTGCCTTCTTCGGCTCCCGGATGTGGCTTCTGATGTAGTCGAGCACGAGGGTCTCGGCCTCGGCCAGCGTGACGCCGCCGCCCAGCACGTCGAGCAGCCCGGAGGCGGTGTGCATCTCCCTGACCACCTCCGACATCTGCTCCAGCGCCTCGGGCGGTGGCTTGATGACCACGTCCACACCCTTGTCGAGCTGGTTCAGCTCGCCGTCGGTGACCACGCAGGCCACCTCGACGAGCGCGTCGCGGCCGAGGTCGAGCCCGGTCATCTCACAGTCGATCCAGACCAGCAGGTCACTCATAGCCTTCAGGGTAGTCCTCCCTTCAGGAGAGCTTGAGCGAGTCGACGACTCGATTGGCCACCGAGACGTCCAGATTGTCGGGCACGGACACGTAAACCAGTGCCGGACGTGCGCCCTCTCCCCGGTCCACGATCACGAAGGCGCCCCGTTCCTTCTTCCACTTCCAGTTTTTGGCCGCGGACTCCTTGGAGAAGTCCAGATCGAACATGAGCACCCAGGCGTCCTTGCCGCTCACCTTGACGGCCTTGTTCCTCACGACCTTCCGCCCGTGCCCGGGGCTGTAGAAGTTCTCCTCGGTCGCGAGCAGCAGCGAGGCGGCGGTCTTCTGCATGGTGGCGACCCCGTTGTAGCCGAACCTGTCGGGGAGCTCTCCGGCGAAGATGTTGCCGACCCAGTCGTTGCCCTGGCCGTCGTAGTCCTCCTGGGAGACCGCCACGGCCGCGCTGGACCAGGTGAAGTCGAGCACACCGCCGCCGATCCCGGGCGGAACCTTCCAGGGGGGACCGGGGAACGCGAAGGACAGGCCGGTCACCGGGTCCTTCAGGCGCCCGCCCTGCGGCTGGGGCAGGTCGGTGGTGCGGCTGTCCGGCTCGTCGGACGGCGGGTCCGACGGCTCGGGGGTCGGTTCGAAGGTCGGATCCTGCGTGGTCACCGTCGGGACGGGGCTGGGGTCGCTCGCGACCGGCCTGCCGTCGGGATCGATCAGGAACATCGCGGCGATCACGATCCCGACGATCACGACCACCGCCGCGCCGCCGCCCAGGATCCACGGCCATGGGCTGTTCTTGCCGGGCGGGGGGCCGGTGGGGAGGCCGTACCCCTCGGCGGGCATCTGCATCGTCGCCCCGCTGGGCGGGCCGGCGGCCCAGTGCGGGCCCGTTCCCGGGGGAACGGGCCGGCTCCACGGCCCGGTGGCACCGGGGGCTCCTGCGGGCGGGGGCGCGGGCTGAGGTGACGGCCCGGTCTGCTGAGCCTGAGGTAGGGCCTGCTCGGCAGTCACGTCCGCCGGGTGGGTGGCATCGGTCCACTGGTTGCCGTCCCACCATCGCAACTGGGGTGAACCGTAGGGGTCGGGATACCACCCGGAGGGGGTCTGCGTGGTCATGGCCGCCAGAGTAGTAAGAACCGGTTTGCTGTGCATTATTGACCTTGATGGTCATCTATCAGCATTTGAAGGTGAAAGTCGCTCTGTCCTGGAGCTTCTTCCCCTTGGGCAACGGAGAGAGCACCCGTAACGTGGCCGTTGCCGTGAAACTTCCCTCGCCCTTGGCCGACCACAGGAGGACCACCTCGTGCGAGGACTTCCCGGCCGCCACGGTGTCCGTCTGCTTGATCGCCTCCTTGCGATCGCTCCGTTTCCACTGGTAGTGGATCTCCCCGGCCGAGCCGTTGGTGGTGAGCACGCCCCTGATCCTGACGGCCGTGCCGCATCCCTGGGTCTTCTTCGGTGCGATCACCTTCATCGCCGTCACCTCCAGCGGGGCCGGCGAGGAACGGAGCAGCCAGGCCAGTAGGGCGGCCACGACCATCAGCGCGAGGATCGCCGAGGACAGAGCCGTACGGCGACGCCGTCGCCTGGCCCGGGCAGCCGGCACCCGGAGCCTCCCGGAGGGGGGCTCGGTCAGCGGGGAGTCCCGGCCGGCCCGCCAGAGCCGCACGGCCGTGGACTCCACCGGGACGCCGGGGCCGAACCGCATGACCACGTCGTCGCCGCTCTTCGGCGGGTGCAGCAGCGTGACGATGTCACCCTCGTCCGGAGCGGCCGGGACCGGCGGCGCCGGGGCGAGCTGTCCGCCCCCGGTCCGCAGGCCGTCCGAGGACCACCGGTGGATGGTCTCCACCAGCCTGTCCCGGGTGGCGAACCCCGGCGGCAGCAGGTCGCCTCCGGCGAGCAGGACGTCACGGGCCGCGGCGAGCCCATGGGTGGATGCCGTCGACGCCGCCCGGTCGAACAGCCCGGCCGCTCCCGGTGAGGCGGCGCTCCAGCTCGCCGCCAGGCCCCGGGCGAGCGAGGCCCAGGCCGCGACGTCACGCTCCGGAGCCGGGGGTCGCCCGTGTATCGCATCGGCCAGGCCCCGTTCGGCGAGCAGCGCGGACCCGTCCGGAGCGATCACCACGGTGCCGGGGTGGAGCGCACCGTGGGCGAGCCCGGCGGCGTGTACGGCCAGCAGCGTCTGCGCGACCTCCGCCAGGACGGTGGCCGCGCTGCCCGCGTCGGGCCGGGGAACGCCGGGCGTCCGCGACAGCAGATCGGTCACCGCGGGGCTGACCGGTTCGGTGGTGAGCAGCCAGACCTCGCCCTGGGCGGCGACCAGGTCGGCGACCGGGACCAGCCCGGTCACGCCGCCCTGGGCCAACCGGCGGTCGGAGACCACGGCCGCGACCAGGCGTTCACGCGTCGCCGGATCGGCGACCAGCCGTGGGTCGAAGTTGAGGGCGCTGCCCGGCCGCCCATCGGCCGCGACCGCCGACGACCAGGTGCCCAGCTCGTCCGTCCTGGTCCGGTGGGTGAGCCGGAATCCGGCTAAGCCTCCTGGGTCGTTGTTCATCGTCGCGCCCGTTCCGCCGTCTAAAGCCGCCTTCGGTGGCGTCCGGCCACCCCGCCCTTCACCGTCAGTGTGAACGGAACGGCACCGCCCGTCACCAGTCCCAGGAGCAGGACCGCCGAGGGAAGCGTCTCGACGCGGGACGTACGGGCCGGTGCCGACGATCCCTCGTCACCGGGGTTTTCCCTGTCCGCTGAGTGCGCGGGGGTGTGGGAGTTCCCCCTGCCTTCCGAGCGCGAGGGGGTGTCGGGGTTTTCCTTGTCCGCCGAGCGCGAGGCGGTGTCGGAATTCCCCACGCTCGCCGAGCGTGCGGGGGTGTCGGGGTTCTCCCTGTCCGCCGAGCGTGAGGGCGTGTTGGAATTCCCTCCGCCCTCCGAGTCCGAGGGGGTGGGGTTGCTCGTCGGGCTGGTCGACGCCGAGGGGGAGCCGGTGTCCGTCGGCTGCGGTGTCGGAGGCCGTGTCGTAGGCCGTGTTGTCGGCTGTGCCGTGGGCTGCGCGGTCCGCGTGGGGCCGGCCGTCGGGGTGGGGGTCGGCCGCGTCGACGGGCGCCTGGACGGAGTGGCGTTCACGGTGTCGGAAGGAGAGCTCTCCTCCGCCGACGAGGTCGGTGAGGACGGCTTCTTCGTCGGCTTCTTTGCTGGCTTCTTCGTCGGTTTCCCGGTGGCCGTCGGTGAGGAGGTGGGTGCCGAGGTCGGCTCGCCGCTGGGTACGGCCGGCGGGCCGGCGGAGGGGCTCGTGGTCGGCGAGGGTGTGGTCTCCGCAGTCGGTTCCTGCGTGAGCTCGTCGGGCTCGTCGGTCGAGAAGACCGACTCCACCGGCTCCGAGGGGGACGCGCTCGGGGTGCCGGCCACGCCCTGCGTCCGGATCACGGTGCTGTCGCCGGTGTTGACCAGCACCGCGCTCACCCCGCTGATCACCGCGACGCAGCCGAGGGCGATCAGGAACTTGGTGCTGCTCTTGCGGAGCACCGACGTCCTGCCGGATGCGTGCGTGGCGCGACCACCGCCGGACGTCGACGTGGCATCGTGTCCGCCGAGATCCGTCTGGGCCAGCGAGGTGCTGGACTCGGGCTCGTGGATCTCCAGTGGAAGCAGCGACGCCAGGATCGCGACGAGCCCGGCCAGACGGCGGCGGCCCCGCTCCTGCCACTCCGGCCCGTAGGCGTCGGCGGCGACCGCCTCCAGTTCGGTGAGGAAGGCGGTGGCGGTCGGCGGCCGGTCGGCCGGATGTTTGGCCAGGCCCCGCTCCACCAGGCCTTGCAGGGCCGGCGGCACCTCCTCGACCGGCGGCGGCGTGGCCTGGTGCTGCCGGGCCAGCGCGGCGAGGTTCGTCGCGCGGAACGGCCTGGTGCCCGTCAGGCACTCGAAGAACACGACGGTCGCGGCGTAGACATCGGTGGACGGTCCGGCCGGGGCGCCCGCCCACTGCTCGGGGGCCATGTAGGGCGGCGTGCCCGCGGGAGTGTCCCCGTCACCCGAGCGGACCGCGATGCCGAAGTCGACGAGCCTGCTCGTGCCGTCGGCCTCGACCATCACGTTCTCTGGTTTGAAGTCGCGGTGCACGATGCCGGCCGTGTGCGCCGTCGCCAGGCCGAGCAGGGCGCCCTTGAGCACGAGCAGCGCCGCCTCGGGGCCGGTCGGTCCCTCCGACCGCAGGAGCGTGCGCAGGGCGACGCCGTCCACCAGTTCCATGACGATGGCCGCGCCCTCGCCGGCCTCGACGTAGTCGTAGAGCCGGACGGCGTGCGGGCTGTCGAGTGTGTTGAGCACCCGTGCCTCGTGCCGGAAGCGCGCGACGAAGCCGACGTCGTTCCTGAGCTCGTCGGACAGGTACTTGATCGCTACCAGGATGTCATCGGCGTCGTGCCGTGCCATCACCACGCGCCCGGCGGCTCCTGCGCCCAACTCGCGAATCTCGGTGTATCCAGGGACTCGCCAGGCTGATGGCATGCCGTACATACGGTCTCCTAGGTCTGGGCCCCCACCCATAACAGACGGACCGTAGCTTAGCGACGGCCAATCAACTTTTGCTCATCATTCTGTAAACGGTCTCATACCAGGGGAATTGTCATCATATGTACGGTTTTGCGAGCTTTGTCCCTTGAGTCGGTGTAGGGCCGGAGTCTCCGGCGCCCACACCGGGAAAACGTCAGCCGAGGGTCATGGTTCGGGACGCGATGTGCCCAGGGACCTCCAGGTCCACGGTCATGGCGGGGTCGGCCTGCGGAGTCCCCCAGGACGAGTGGAGCGGCAGCACCCCGGCCCAGACCGGCAGCGCGTAGTCCTCCTCGTCGTCGAGCGGCGGGCCCTGCCGCACCTTCACCGACGCCTCGGCAAGGGAGAGGGCGAGCACGGCGGTCGCCGCGAGCTCCTTCCTGCTCGGCAGGCGGGCGGTGTTCCACTGGCCCGGGGCGAGTTGCTCGGTGATCGCACGCAGGCCGGCCAGGTGCTCTCCCTCCTCCTCGACGCGACGGGGCCGGCCGTAGATCATGGCCGAGCGGTAGTTGAGCGAGTGGTTGAATACCGAGCGGGCCAGCACGACGCCGTCCAGGTGGGTCACCGTGACGCAGACGTCGCCGCTGTCCCGCAGAGAGCTGGCGCCGGTGGATCCGTGCAGGTAGAGGGTGTCGCCGATCCGGCCGTAGCCGGTGGGGACGACCCTCGGGGATCCGTCGACCACGACACCCAGGTGGCAGATCAGGCCGGCGTCGAGCACCGCGTACAGATCTTCGCGATCGGTCCGGCCCCGGTTCTTGGAGCGGTTGAGCGTGGTGCGGGAAGTCATGGAGAGCATGGCTCTACCCTAGGAAGAAGTGGATATCGAGAACACATCCACTTCTTCCTGCTTCCAGGAGACCACTTTGCCACGCATCCCTGTTGACCTGCCCGTATCGGTGGACCGTGCGGCTCCCATGGCCCTCACGGTCCAGCTCGGCGACCGGCTCCGCACCGCCATGCGTGACGGCACCCTCAAATCCGGCGAACGCCTGCCCTCCACCCGCGCCCTCGCCCGCCAGCTGTCCATCAGCCGCACCGTCGTCACCGAGGCGTACCAGCAGCTCTACGCCGAGGGCTGGCTCGACGGCCGCCACGGCTCCGGCACCTACGTGGCGGACCTGGTCATCCACACCCCGTCCGCGGCTCCCCGTCCTCCCGGTTCCGGGGACACCGCCTCCGGCCCCGGCCCGGCCGACGGCTCCGCCCTACCGGGCCTGTCCTCTTCCGGCCGGCGGGGTGAGGGCGTCCGCCCAGGGCGACCGGACGGTCCCGCCGGGGCGCCCGCGGCCGGCGGGCGCGGCGGGCAGCCGGTCGACCTGCGGCCCGGGCAACCGTGGGTCCGCGACTACGACCAGGCGGCCTGGCGCAGGGCGTGGCGGAGGGCGGCCGACCTGCCACCGGGAGACAGCCCGGACCCTTACGGTCTCCCGGCCCTCCGTGAGGCCCTGGCCGTACACCTGCGCAGGACCCGGGCGATCGCCGTCGGGCCGGAGAACATCATGGTCACCCGGGGCACCGGCAACGGTCTCGACCTCGTCGCCGCCACGCTCCTCCGCCCCGGGCACCGGGCGGGCGTGGAGGACCCCGGCTACCGCGTCGCCAGGCACGTCTTCGCCGCGCGGGGCGCCGAGATCGTGCCCTGCCCGGTCGACGAGGACGGTGTCGTCGTCGACCGGCTCCCCGACGGCCTGCGCGTCCTCTACACCACGCCCGCCCACCAGTACCCGCTGGGAGGGCGTCTGCCCGTCCCGCGCAGAGAACGCCTTCTCGACTGGGCCCGCCGTACCGGCGCGATCATCGTGGAGGACGACTACGACGCCGAGTTCCGCTACGACGTCGCTCCGCTGCCCGCCCTGCACGGCCTCGACCCGGGCCGGGTGGTCCTGCTCGGCACGCTCTCCAAGTCGCTCGCCCCCGACATCGGTGTCGGCTGGCTGGTCGCCCCGCCGGACCTGCTCGCCGCCGTCGCCGCGACCCGTGCGCGGCTGAGCGACCGCACCAGCGGGCCGGCCCAGCAGGCGGTGGCCGTCATGCTGGAGGGCGGGGACCTGGACCGGCACCTGCGCCGCATGCGGCTGGAGTACGCCCGCCGCCGCGCCGCCATCGTGGACGTCCTCGGCCCCAGGGTGATGGGCGACACCGCAGGACTGCACGTCATGATCGAGCTCCCGGCCGGAATCATCCCGTCCCTCCTCACGGAGGCGGCGGAGCGCGGTGTGCTGCTGGACTCGACGGCCCGGCACCATCACGGCGAGGTGCGCCGGCACGGGCTGGTGATCGGGTACGGCTCCGCCTCGCTGGCCGACGTCCGGCGCGGGATCACGGTGATCGCCGATCTGATCGGCTCCCGGCTGGCCAACTAAAGCCGAGTGGCGTTCTAATAGTGGGCTATGAGTACGCCTGGTATCGACTGGTCCCGCCTCGTCGCCTGGATGGCCGCCAACGTCGCCGAGGTGGGGGAGCCCACCGGGATCGCCCTCATCTCCGGTGGCCGGTCCAACCTGACCTACCGGATCGAAACGCCGAGCCGCCCGCTGGTGCTGCGCCGCCCCCCGCTCGGTCATGTCCTGCCCACGGCGCACGACATGCGCCGGGAGTGGCGGGTCATCTCGGCGCTGGCCGAGACGGCGGTGCCGGTGCCGGAGCCGGTCGCACTCTGCACCGACGAGGACGTGATCGGAGCGCCCTTCTACTTGATGGGCCACGTCGAAGGCGAGGCCGTACGCAACCGTGAGGACGCGGAGCTGTCGCCGGACCAGGCCAGGGCGCTGTCGGAACGGCTCGCCGAGGTGCTGGCGGCCATCCACGCGGTGGACTACGACGCGGTCGGCCTGGGCGACTTCGGCCGCCCCGACGGCTACATGGCCCGTCAGCTCGAACGGTGGGGTCAGCAGTGGACACGTTCCAGCCCCCGTGAACTCCCCGAGTACGACCGGCTCGCCGACCGGCTGCGACGGCGGCTGCCCGACAGCTCCCCGGCCGCTCTCGTGCACGGCGACTACCGCCTCGACAACACACTGGTACGGCTGGCACCGGGCGCCGTTCCCGAGATCCGCGCGGTGGTCGACTGGGAGATGTCGACCCTCGGAAATCCGGTCGCGGACCTCGGCCTCACCCTGACCTACTGGCAGGACCCGGACGACATCGAGCGCGCCTCCATCCCGGTGGCGGGTGACATCACGCTGACCCCGGGCTTCCTCACCGCCAAGGAGTTCGCCGCCCACTACGCGCAGGTCTCCGGGGCCGATCTGGCCGACCTGGACTTCTACCTGGCGTTCGGCAACTTCAAGCTCGCGGTCATCGTGGAGGGCATCCACGCCCGGTTCACCCAGGGCAAGACCGTCGGCGAGGGCTTCGAGGAGATCGGCGCCTCCGTGCCGACCCTGATCGAGAGGGCACACCGGGCGCTGGACGAGCGGTGAGGGAGCAGACACCGGAGATCCCGGGGGAGCCCCGGACGGCTCGGAACCCCGGGAATCCACCGGCCGGCTCGCCCGAGCGGCGATGATCGACGGGGTCAGACGGCGCCCGGTGCGTCGGCCGGCTCCTTACGCGCGCGGCGTCCGGTGGGGCTGCGCCGGGCGAGCCACCCGGTGAACAGCGCGCCCAGGGCCGCGGCCGAGGTGACGGCGGCCAGTGCCGTCACCGCGGCGCGCATCGTGAACGTGCCGCTCATGAAGAACGCCTCGCTCACGATGATGCCGGTGGAGACGCTGAGCGCCACCGTGAGCGCCAGGCTCTCCATGGCGTCCCCCGTATGGTCGCGCCGGTCCAGCAGCGGACGTACCAGGGCCAGCAGGGCGGCACCCGGGCAGGTGAGCAGGAAGACCACCGAAACGGTGATGCGCAGCGGGCCGGCCTCCACGCCCTGCGTGACCAGCAGTGTGAGCCATCCGGAGACGGCGAGCGGCAGCAGCAGCGGCCAGCGTGATCTGCTCATGATGTCCTCGGAGCTCACGGGGTCTTCGGGATGAGTTCGTAGACGGTGCCGCCCGGGTTGCGGGTCAGCACCTTGAAACGGGCCGACGCGGCGACCTCGCGGCTCAGCCGGTCGATCGTCCCCTTGGGGAAGATGCCCGTGGTCTCGGTGGCGATCTTCTGCACCCGGTTGATCACCAGGTACGACTTCCCGCCCGGCGGCACCACCGACATGAGGTTGATCAACGACGGCAGCGGGTTCTTGATCAGTTCCGGCAGGGTGGGAACGAACTTCGGCAGACCGCGTACGGCGGTGCGCGACGGCGGCAGCTCGTCCAGCCAGGCGTGGTCGTAGCGCTCGTAGTAGTCGTACGCTCCAGGAAGGAAGAACGTCGGTGCCACGATCACCGAGCCGGTCGGCGCCACGCGGTAGAGCTGCTGGACGAGCCGGACCTCGTCCGCGGTGAAGTAGTTGGTCTGCTCCTTGCCGTAGTTGCCGAAGAAGAAGCCCGTGACCATGAGCAGGAAGACCAGGGGCAGGACCAGGGCGCGGACCCAGACCCGGCGGGAGGGCAGGAAGAGGGCCGCGGCCAGGAACGCCGTGAGCGGCAGGGTGAACAGGTAGACACGGAAGATGATCTCGCCGCCGTAGCTCCCCGCGGCGAGGAACAGCAGCGGGCTCAGCCCGATCATGAGCAGTGGCAGGCCCGGACGCCTGAGCCAGTCGCGGCGCACGAAGGCACCGGCGATGGCGAGCAACCACAGCCCGCCGGAGAGGGCACGGTCGGCGTAGGCGACGATCACCTGGCCCGGGGAGGCCGCGCCGAGGGTGATGAAGCCGTCGTCCAGGTTGCCGCCCGCGTCGCCGAGCGACTCGATGATGTCGCTGAACCTGCTCTCCAGCAACTGCCAGGCGGCCACCATGTCCCACGTCACCACGGCGATACCGGTGACGAGCAGGATGCCCAGGTTGCGATGGCGGCGGATCAGGAACAGGGCGAAGAGCCCGGCCGTCAGCACCAGCGGCGTGAGCTGGTGGGACGAGGCGATGGCGACGATCGGGACGATCAGCAGGCACGTCCAGACCAGGCGGGTGAACCTCCCGGAGACGGGGGGCGGCTCCGCGGCCAGGCCCCGCGGATCGTCGCCCGCCCTGATCGGCCCCCGCCGGAAGCGCCGCACCACGACCGCGAGCACGGTCAGGTAGAGCACCAGCGTGGTGGCCTGCGGGGAGAAGTAGTCCTGGCCGACCCAGGAACAGGAGAAGTAGACCCACACCGCGCCCCAGACGAGCTGGCGGTTGCGGGTCACCGTCCGGAAGAGCAGCAGCAGCGGCAGCAGCATCGCGGCGTTGAAGGCGGCCGGACCCCAGACGGCGATGCTCAGTGAGTCGTCCAGGCCGGTCATCTCGGTCATCAGGGAGAAGAACGAGAAGAACCCCGGCCACTGGTGGTAGGCGGACAGCGGGCTGATCTCGGGGTCGGTCGCGCCGTGCCGGATCAGGTAGTCGATGACCGAGACGTGCTTCCAGGCCCACGAGTAGCGGAGGGACGGGTAGAGCAGCGCGGGGGTCGCGTGCAGTACGGCGATGAGCACGAGGGCGTAACCCGCGTGCCAGAGTTCGAGGGCCCGCCGGTCGCCGAGCAGGGCGACGAACCCGACCACCATGACGACGATCGCGATCCAGAATGTGGCGGGCAGGACGGTGAGCAGTCCCAGGTCGGTCATCCCGCCCAGGTTGACCTGGCGCAGCGAGAGTCCCCAGAGCACGGCGGCGGCCGGCAGCGCCGTGCGGGCGAGGAACCACGTCACGACGGACGCCTGCCGGGCCGTCCCTTCGGTCCGCGTCGTGCGCAGCCGTCCGGTCGCGTAGCCGAGGCCGAGCGCCATCAGACCGGCGAGCATGACCAGCAGGGCCTTCCAGCCCTTCACGTCGGCGGGTCCGGTGAAGGTCACGGCCCGGAAGACGGCCCTGGGCAGTCCCCTCCTGAGCGGGGTGAGACGGGCCGACAGCCCTTCCCGTCCGCTGGTCCGCCGCGGCACGCCGGCCTGTGACCGCCCCTCGGCCACGCATCGGGCCAGGAAGGAGGAGAGCCGGGCCCGCCGCGCGGGCACGTCCAGCCGTACGACCGCCGAGGGCTGCTGGAGCAGCTTCGCGTCAGGTCTCAGCTCGCGCAGCCGGGTACGGAGCTCGTTCGCGGCCCCGCCCGAGGGTTCGGCCATGGCGTCGCCGGGCACGGCTTCGGGCTCTTCGGGGAAGCCCCCCGCCTCGGCCAGCGCCTCCCGGCGGAACGACATGGCCCCGCCGTACAGGTCGTCGATCGGGCCCGCCTCGACCGATGCGCCGGTGTACGGCACTCCCAGCACCCAAGCCAGCTGGATGGGGAACCAGTCGGGTTTGCCGGTACTCCACCGCACCGCGAGACGGCCGCGCACTCCTGTCACGTCGTCGTCGACGTAGGCGGACAGCAGGGACGCGGACCAGCCGGGCTCGGGGGAGGAGCAGTCGTCGAGAAACGCGACCACGTCGCCGTGCACGTTCGCCAGACTCAGGTTGCGCGCCGAGGCGACGCCGGTGACCTCCGCGCCGTGTACGACCACGACGTCGTCGAGAGTGCTCCCGGCCCAGGCGACCAGTTCGGGACAGTCGACGACGGCCAGCACGATCTCCTCCGGAGCCGGCTGCTGGGCACGGAGGGCCTCGACCGTGGCGGAGAGGCGGGGGCGTGCGTCGGGAGAGCCGCTGACGATGACGACCGACAGGGACGGGAGAGCGGTCTCCGCCGCGGGAGTCTCCTCGTCCTGGTCCGGGATGCGCCAGGTGGTGACGGAGGAGACCTCCTTGGCGATCGGCAGGGCGAGCACCACTTCCTTGGTGTCCGCGTCCGGCTCCTCCGGGCCGGTGTCCGCGTCCGGCTCCTCCGGGGCGGTCCCGATCTCCCGTACGGTCTCGTCCGCCGTCGTCTCCGGGGCGGTTCCGGCCGTCGGCGCGGTGCCCGCACCGGTGTTCTCGGCGCCTGCGACGGCCCCCGCGCCGTCGGTCTCGGCCCGTTCCGGACCGTCGGCTCCGGACTCCGCTGAAGCGTCGAGCTCCGGCTGCTCCAACTGCTCCGGCCCCTCCGGCCCCTCCGGCCCCTCCGGCCCCTCCGGCCCCTCCGGCCCCTCCGGCCCCTCCGGACTGAGGGGCCGGGTGATCGGTGTCGGCCGGGCGAGGGAGTCCTCGGCTTCCTCCAGGGTCCGCCATGACGCGGGAATCCTGAAGTCCCTGGTGTCCTCGATGTCCTCGGTGTCCTCCGTGCCGGTGAACTCCTGGGGGACGCCGGGAGCCGCGGCCTCGGTGACCTCCTCGCCGCCGGACGGGTCTTCGGGCTCCTCCGTGCTTTCGGGGGCCTCGGACGCTCCGCTCTCTGTGCTTTCGGGGGCCCCGGACGCTCCGCTCGCGCTCTCGGGGGCCTCGGATGCGCCGCTCGCCGCGGGCCGGGCGTCTTCTGGATGCCGGGCCGGGCCGGTGGCCGATCGACCTGTGGGGCGGGTGATCGATTCGTCGATTACCTCTTCGGCCTTCCTGCCCTCCACACGCACCCTTTCCAGGTCTGGTCGATGCGAATGCCTGGGCCAGACTTTACTCCGCGTGCGGGCGGGAAGGGCTCAAAGTAGCGGCATGTCGACCGGCCCGTCTCCGGGTCCGTTCTCCGGCGCGGACAGCGGAGAACGGACCCGGCCAGGCCGGGTGTTCCTCCTCTACCGATCAGGCGAGGAGGGTGGGCGGGCGGGTGCCCGATCCGGGTCTCAGCCGGTCGACTGCCGGACCATGGGCTGCTGGAAGTAGGGATCCTTGCCGGCCTTGGCGAACGCGTCCAGGACACCGGGACCGGTGAGCGAGAAGTCGCACCTGTCCGCGTCGGTGTTGTTCCACTGGATGATCGCCTTGAGGTTGGGCATCGTCCGCATCGCGTCGGGGATGTCGAGATACCAGTCGGCGCGTGCGGAGGTGTCGCTCTTGTGGCTCTCCGTGCCGTACTCGGCGAGGATCAGGGGCTTGTCGGCGAAGCCGTTCTGCTGGAACCACTCGTAGGTGGGGCCCACGGTCTGCTTGAAGTCCTGCCACTGGGCGCCGCGGCAGACCGCGAAGTTGTAGGGGTCGTAACTGATCCAGTCGACGTAGGAGTCGCCCGGGTAGTAGGCCTTCCACCTGTCCCGGAACGGGTAGTAGCCGGTGACTCCCCAGACCCAGAGCGCGTTGGTCGCGCCCGCCTTCCGGAAACCGTCGACGATGCGCTTGTAGGCCGCGACGTACTCCGCCGGGGTCTGGCCACTCTCGTCGCGGTCCTTCTCCCCGTCGAAGCCGACCAGGACGGGCTTGCCGTAGGTCTTCACCTGCGCCGCCTGGTCGGTGATCGCCTGGTCGTAGTGCCCGGCCGCGATGTCACGCCAGGTGATGTCGAGGTTCTCCTGCCAGATCGACGACTCCCAGGCCAGGAGAAGGACACGGTCGGCAGCGATCTTGTTCTCGTCGCTGCGGAAGAACCGTCCGGAGTCGCTGTTGGACATGTCGTGGTAGCTGATGGTGATGTCGAGCTTGCGGCCGATCTTCTGCTCCATCGCGATCACGTCGGCGTTCATGTTGCGGTTCTCACCGGTCGGCACGTGCATGCCCCACCAAGCTCCGCAGGGCGGCACGAGTTTGTCGGTCGGTGTGCACGACCTGGGCGTGGCCTCGCCCCCCGGCACCACCGGCGCCTGGGCGCCGGGGGTCTGCCGTCCCACATAGGTGTACGCGTAGATACCGGCCACGGCCACGAGAGCGATGACCAGGCCGATGATGATCCATCGCGATGTCGGGAACCTCGCCGCATGCCGGGCGTTCCGTCTCTTGTCTGGCGTAGTCATGTGATCATCCAGGCGTTCGGTGCCGGTGGAGTCGTTAGGACCAGCATGAGGCGCGACTTTCCGTTTGTTTGAAATTTAATTAATTTTTCTACAGAATCATGGCTGGAAAAAGCTATGGTCAACATAAAAAGAGGCGTCCGCGCTACGGATTGCCAGCTTTCTGTGACCCTACGCTTCCGGCCCCGGCTCGACGGCCGTACGAACCTCTAGCCTGGTCAAAAGTGTGGCGACACGCTTGGCACGGAGCGGATCGACCGGGAGCACGTGGCTCGTCCACCAGCGCGCGATTTCGGGAGTGGGCCCGGCGGGAACGAAATCGAGATAGTCGTCCAGCGGCGGGTCGTAAACGAATCCGGGCACGATGCCGTGCCTTTCCAACCGGGTGATGACCTCGTCGCGGTCCTTCACCATCAATGGCACCCGCAGCAGCGGCTGGGGCGGCGCCTCACGCACGCCCCGGGCCGCCCAGGGGGTGCCGCGAAGCAGCTCGACGCCGGCCAGTCGGCGTTCCCGCTCCCGGTCGATCACCCGGAACCGGGAACGGAGGTAACGCTCCAGCAGCGGGCCCTGCCGCATCCGCCAGTCGTCGAGGTCGATCTTCAGCCAGTAGTCGAGTGCCGCGAGCTCCGCCGGCGGCTTCACGGCGGTCCGCAGCTCGTCCTCGCGGGGGGCGCAGCGGTGACCTGTCCACTCGATCACACCGAGCGCTCTCAGCGCCCGCCACATCGGCCCGACCAGCCCGGTCCGGTAGATCGTCTCCCGGAGCATCGGGCGGAGCGTGCCGAGGATCTGCCCGCGCGCTCCGCCGTCGAGCAGCAGTTCGTCACGCCGCTTCACCAGCTCCGGCAGCGCGGCGGGATCCGCGACGACCAGGAACCCGCCCGACATCGCCCTGCCGTGCTTGGCCAGGCTGAACACCCCGGCCGTGCCGAAGGTGCCCGCCGGGCGGCCGTCCACCGTCGTCAGCATGGCGTGTGCGGCGTCGTCGATCAGGGTCAGGCCGCGGCGGTCGCATTCGGCCCGCAATCCGGCGACCCGGTCGGGCTGGCCGTACAGGTGTGTGGTGAGCACACCGGACAGACCGCTCCAGTCCACCCGGGGCAGGTCGATGTTGCCGTCGAGGGGGGACACCGGCGCCATGACCGGCCGCAGACCCGCCGCGAGCGCGATGAACAGCACGGTCTCACAGTTGGTCGGGGAGATCAGCACCCGGTCGCCCGCACCGAACCAGTGCCGCAGGGCGAGGTAGAGCCCGAATCTGGCCGACGGCACGTGCAGGCACGGAGCCCCCACGCGGTCACGCATGATCGACTCAAGTGTGCTGCTCATCGTGCCTTCGTCCTGGTCCGCAGGTCGCCGTAGCGCTTCATGGCGCGGTCCGCCGCGCCGTACAGGGCGGGGCTGTCGAGGATGAACTGCCGCGCCCGCCGTATCGGCGTGGTGCGCAGCCAGTGCGCCGCCGCGCCCGCCGACCGGCGCCGCACGCATCCCTCGGTCACCGGCTCACCCCGGCTGCGCAGCGACTCCTTGTACTCCGAACCGGTCCCGACCCCAAGGTCCATCGCCCGGAGCCCGATCGCCGCGGCGGCCTCGGCCATCTTCAGGTGCTGGATCAGGCCGGGGGAGTATTTCGCGAAGGCGGGGTCGTAGGCCGGGAACCAGCCGACCAGGGTCGTGTCCGAGCGCAGGCCGAAGTGGCCCGCGACCGGCTTGCCGTCGCAGTAGAGCATCGACAACGGGCCCGCGAAGTCGTCGGTGTCGATCGCGTTCAGCCGCTCGGCGAGCTCCACCACCCACGGCCTGCCGAACCGGTCAGGCCGGCCCATCTTCAGGTACTGGTCCGACTTCCAGCGGCGCAGCAGGCGGAACTGCTCCTCGTCGCGGACCGCGAAGTCGAAGGTCAGCTCGCCGATGTCGCGGCCGAGCTTCCGCTCCTTGTACAGGGTGGACTTGAGGAACTTGGGGGAACGTTCGCGCAGCCCCTCCAGGTAGGCCGGGTAGCCGTCGGCGAGGTCGAGGATCACCGCCTCCTGGCGCAGGACCTCGAACGGCTGGAACCACGGCTGCCCGTCGACCATGCAGCCGAACTCCCACACGTGCAGTCCGCATCTGCGTAACAGGGTCTCCGCGTCGAACTGCGCGCCGGGCGCGTGGACGACCCCCTGGCAGAGCGACACCCAGGCGCCCAGCGCGGTGCCCACCCCACCGGTGTGCCGTTCGAAGGGGAAGAATCCGACCCGCCCGCTCTCCTCGGAGAGAACCGCGACCCGTGCCTCGGCCCTGACCTCGCCCATCGCGACCGCGAAGTCCGGGCTGAGAAAGGGGTTGCCCAGGTGCGGGGTGGCACGCTGCATCTCGCGCCATGCCGCGACGTCGGACGGGCCGAGTTCCTGCGGCCGGATGACGTCCACCCTCATATGCCGCGGCCCATCCGGTGCAGCCGGCTGACGATCGCGTCGGCCGGCACTCCGGCGGCGACGGCCAGCGCCAGGTAGGCGCGGGGTTCCCAGGGGCGGCGACGCACGGTCCTGCCTATCCAGCGCAACGCCTGCGAGGTGTGTCCCAGGGTGGCCTCGGCGAAGGCGATCTTCCCGGAGAGCTGGGCGTAGCCGCCCGGCGCCCCCGCGAACTCCGGGTAGCGCTCCAGCATCCAGCGCAGCGCGGAGGAGATCGTTCCGCAGGTCTTGACGATGGAGAAGTAGGAGCTGTTGTGCAGCCTGAGCCGCACCCCCGTCTCGGCCAGGTTGGTGATCGGCCCGAATCGGGCGGCCCGCAGCAGCAGTTCGTAGTCCTCGCCGTACCCGCCGGGCAGTTCCTCGCTGACCAGCCCGAACCCGTTGACCATCGCGTCCCGGCGCATCAGGTAGGTGGAGGGGTGCATCGAGGGAAGCTGCTTGCGCAGCAGGTCCTCCAGGGTCACCGACGGCGCGGCCACGGATCTGGCGAAGGAGACCTCGTCGTTGAACAGCTCCACCCCGCACGTCACGAAGTGGCCGGTGCCCAGAGCGGTCACCTGCGACCGGAGCTTGTGCGGCAGCCACAGGTCGGTGTCGTCGCAGAAGGCGACCAGTTCGCCGTCGTCTGAGAGCACGCCGGTGTTGCGCGCCCCGGCGATCCCGGGATTGCGCGTGTTCGCGGTCACCACGACCCTGCGTCCCGGGGCCTCGCGGGCGAACGACCCGTCCGGCGGACTCTGGTCGAAGACGGCGACACAGGTCAGCTCGCCCGGATAGTCCTGGCCGAGGATCGAGTCGATCGTCTCCTGGAGCAGTCCGGTGCGGTTGCGGGTCGGGATCACAGCGGTGATCGCCGGCCAGTGGTCCACGGCGGGTCCTTTCTCTAAGGCTTTCCGAAGTCGGAGGTCAGGCGGTGAAAATCGTCGGCGTGTCCAGCTAGGCCGCCGTTCTCAGCGTCCGGTCGTCGTCCGCCGCCGCCGTCTCGGAGCGCCGACGCCCTTTGCGCGCCAGCACCAGGGCGAGGGCGAGGGCGCAGAGGCCGAGCAGGCAGAGCAGAGACGTCTGGACGCGCTCGGCGGGCGCGATCCAGAGCCCCACCGTCACCACCATGACCGGCGGCCAGTGGAACCGCTCGTCGCGGTGGACGGCTCTGGCCGCCAGCAGCGCCGGGACGAGCGCCGTCACGGCGAAGAGGACCGGGGCCCACACCAGCACCGGGGTAGGGTCGGCGATCCCCATGGCACGGGCGAAGAAGGCGGGCAGGGCGAGGAGCCAGTCGCCGTCGGGGGCCTTCCCGGTGGCCATGATCTGCGTCACCTTTGCGGCGAGGCTCCCGACTGAGCCGCTCAGAGCCTCCGTCCCGTGCAGGCAGACGGTCACGGCGAGGAGCTGCGTCCACAGCATCGCCTGCCTGCGCGCCATGGCCAGTTCCGCGGCGAAGGCCACGACGATCAGTCCGACACCGCCGAGGGCCGGCACGGCGGCCGGTGGGAAGGCGGACGGTCCCGAGGCGACGGAGCCGAGTATGACGACGAGCAGGCCCTCGGCGGTGATCAGCGGTGGCAGCCAACGCGCCGCCTGCGCCAGCCACGGTGCGCGGGGCCGAGCGGGTGCCGCGGCCTCGGTGGGAGGCCTCCTGGCGGGGGCGGAGGCCAGGGTGGGCTGCGCGTCGACGATCATCATCACCAACGTCGGAGTCTCGTCCGGGGAGAGCTCGACGCCCGTCGCCCGCGCTCCGCGCAGCACCTTCACCAGGCCCGGTGCGACGACGACCATGACGATCACCTGGGCCGCGAAGGTGCCCATGCCGACACCGGTGATGCCGTAGAACCGGAAGAGGACGAACGACAGGCCCACGACCAGGACACACAGCAGCGCCTGGAGCGCGAGCAGCGCCCGCACCCTGCTGCGGGCGCGGAGCACCCCCAGATAGATCTCGATGACCGCGTGCGGGATGGAGGCCAGGGCCAGCAGCCGCAGCACGTTCGCACCGTGCTCGGCGAATGACGGACCCCAGCCGAGCCGCAGGATGAGCGGCGCGGCCAGCGCGGCCAGCAGCACCACCGGGACCAGGAGCATCATGGTCCGCCGGAGCGCCAGCATGCACTTGCCCGCGAGAAGTGACGGATCCCCCGAGCCCTCGATGGTCAGGGAGATGGCCATGTTGAGCGCGAGCATGTCGAAGACGCCGACAAGGGTGACCGCCGCGGCGTAGTAACCCGCAGTCCGCGCGTCCACTCCCGCGAACACCAGCACCGGCATGAGGTAGACGCTGGCCAGGATGAACAGGGTGCCGGGATAGTCCCCGGCGAGGAAGCGGCCTATCCGCCGGAACCGGGGCGGGGCCTGATGGGCGTTGCGCATGGCGGCCAGCGGGGCCAGCCTGCCGAAGATCGCGATACTGATCGGGACGACCGTCACGGCGACCGGGATCGTCCAGGCCAGGAAGATCCCCGCGCCGGGGAAGACCGGGGCCAGCACCACCAGCAACACGATCTTCGACAGTCCGACGGCTATTCCGATGAGCGGCACCCAGGTGGCCTTGCCCAGCGCGGTGAGCACCACGTCCTGGACCGTGAACACGCACCACAGGAAGACCGACAGCAGGAACCAGCCGGCCATGCCGAGCCCGTTCAGCCCGTCGTAGTTGGCACCCCACATGTCCAGCGTGGCCAGGAAGACCACGGTCGCGACCGACGCCGCGCCGCCGCCCACCAGGTAGGCGTAGCCGACCAGGCGCCCGGTCGCCCTGCCCCCCTCGGGGAGGAAGCGGGTCAGCGCGCCGACGAACCCGAACGCGGTCAACGCCGCGAGCAGGCGCATCGCGGCGATCAGCGCGGAGGAGCGGCCGTAGTCGCCCTCGCTGTAGAACCGCACCGCGATCGTCCAGTAGGCCAGGCCGAGCACTCCGGCGGCCCCCGCATTGACGATCAGCGAGTAGGCGTTGCGCAACAGGGGATCGTTCAGATCTTTGGGAAGACGGCTCCACAGGGTGTGCAGCGTCCCCTGTCGCCGGCCCGCCGCCCCTCTGCGGAGATCCGTGTCAGTCACTGCCCGATGCCTGACCAGATGTGTACTTTGAAGAGATTCGCCGCAGTCCGTAACGGGTCCGCCGTACGACCGCGTATCCCTTGGTCAGGGCTCGTTCCTTCAGGTAGATCATAGAGAGACTTTGCCCGTCGATGGCCTTGCTGAACTTGGCCATCGAGGTCTGCTCGGTAACGGTCAGGCGGGGCAACGCGAGCATCTCGTCGTCCTCGCGGACGGTGTCGTTGGCCACCGCGCACGCGGTCCAGTAGCCCGCCTTGCGCACCTCCCGGCGGACCCGAGCGCTGGAGTAGCCGTAGGGATAGGCCATGGTGGCCACCGGACGGCCGATCTGGTCTTCGAGCATGGCCTTGTTGGTGCGCAGTTCGTTGCGGAGCTCTCCGCCCGGGAGCTGGTCGAGCTGCGGGTGGCTGTGGCTGTGACCGCCGATCTCCACTCCGCAGGAGACCGCCTCGCGCACCTGGCTCCAGGTCAGCATGGGAGCCAGTCGTCGTCCGGCCTCGGCGGGGCCGGAGTCCTGCACCCAGCCGCTGGTCACGAAGACCGTCGCCGGATAGCCGAACCGCTCCAGGACGGGCAGTGCCTCGGTGTGGAAGTCGGCGTACCCGTCGTCGAAGGTGATGGCCACCGGTCTGTCGGGCATCGCCGAGGTCCTGTGCATCCCCGCGACCAGGTCGGACAGGGTCATCGGGGTGAAACCCCGGTCGCGGAGCATGCCCAGTTGGTCGGCGAACCGTCCCGGCGAGACCGCGAGCGGGCGCGTCTCGTCGTTCGGGTGGTCGCTCACCGAGTGGTACATCAGGATGGGGACACGGATCATGATCGCCCCAGCTTCAGACGTGCCGTACCGACCAGGTAACCCCAGGTGGTCCAGGCCAGGCCGATCACGATGGCGGCGGCGCGGCCGAGCCCGGGGAGGTCGCCGCGCAGTGCCTCGCCGACACCGCGCAGCGCCCCCAGCGGCAGGGCCTTCATCGCGTGGGCCCGTTCGCTCGACAGGCCGTCGTCGGTGCCGACGCTCGACGCGACCAGGGCCTTGGACAGGCCCTCGGCATAGCACCGTGACCTGAAGTAGGCGAATCCCGCCCGCTGTGCGGAGACCTTGTGCCCGATCACCGCGTCCGGCTCGAACAGCATCACCGCGCCGGGCCGGCTCTGGGACAGCCGGATGCAGAACTCCGTCTCCTCACAGCCGAGCGGGCGGCTCTTGCGTCCCTGGACGCTTCGGCCTATCCCGGTGTGGAAGCCGCCGACGGCGCCGACGGCCTCCCTGCGGAAGGCGGCGTTGCCGCCCATGACGTTGCGGATCGGCGCCCGGACCGTGGGCATGCCCCGATAGGTGCACCCCACGGTCCAGTCGAACTCGTGCGGGAACCAGCGGGGACGTCGCCCCGTGGCCCACAGCGGCCTGGTCTGCCCGCCCACCCCCACGATGGTCGGGTCCTGGAAACCCTCCTCCAAAGCCTCCAGCCAGCCAGGTTCGGCCACCGCGTCGTCGTCGAGGTAGGCCACGATGTCACCCGAGGCGGTCGCCGCCCCGGTGTTCTTGCCGCCGGACAGCCCCTTCTCGTTCGTGTTCTCCACCACGGTGACGCCGGGATACTCCTGCTTGAGCCTCAGGTGCAGGTCCGTGTTGTAGTCGACGACCAGAATGATCTCGTACGGCCTGCGCCGCTGGTTCTCGACCGATTCGACGGCCGCCCGGATGTCCTCCCAGCGTTCCTCGGTGTAGACGCATATGACGACACTGCTCTTCATGGTTACGCCGCGCCCTGATCCGCAGCCGGAGTGGCCGCCGGCTCGGGTGTGAGCGCGACCGGCCGCTGACGCCGCTCGCGGATGATGGTCCGCAGCACGCGCAGGCCGTCACGGACCGCGCGCAGGTTGCTCTCGCCGTGAATCCGGCACCGTTCGTGGCTGGGCACCTCGTGCACGCGGAGCCCGGCCTTGGCGGCGCGGATGTTCATCAGCGTCTCGACTTCGAAACCCTCGCAGTCGAGATCGAGCGCCTCCAGGTGCCGGGCCCAGAAGGCGTTGTAGCCGTAACACAGGTCGCTGTAGCGGGTGCCGTAGATCATGTTCACCAGGGTGGTGAGGACCTTGTTGCCGGCCCGGCGGCTGAAGGTCAGGTCGTCGCTGCCCCCGCCGGCGGCGTAGCGGGACCCCTTGACGAAGTCCGCCCCGGTGACCAGGGCGCCCACGAACTGGATGATCTCACGGCCGTCGGTGGACCCGTCGGCGTCGATCATCACGATGATGTCGCCGGTGCACGCGGCGAAACCGGCGGACAGCGCGTCGCCCTTGCCCTTGCCGCGCTGGGTGACGATCCGTACGTTGGGCCGCAGCCGCTTGGCGACGGCGACGGTGTCGTCCACCGAGTTGCCGTCGACGAGCACGATCTCGTCGATCCACTGCGGGAGGGTGGCGAAGACGTGCGGGAGGTTCTCCGCCTCGTTCATCGCGGGCACGACGACACTGACGGTCGGGGAAATGGCCATGTGAGGGGTGAGCGGTGTGAACCGCTCGATCGGCGGCATGGAGCGCAACACGCCGAGCTGCTTACCGTTCTGCCTGACGGTCTCGGGATTCATGATGGCGGATATTCCTTTGGTCCTTCCGTGCGCGTGCTCTCGGGTGCGAGGAGAACGGCGCGACTGTGATCGAGGAATGCCTTGCGTCGGGGACTGGATGGGCTGTCGGGAACACGGTCTGAGGGACATGGTCTGCGGGGACGTGGCCTGAGGGAGAACGGTCGTGCGGAGAAGGATGCGGTTACCGCGTCTTCGACGGTTGTTCGGAGCCGGAGCGTGACTGGATGGCCGATCTCGCCCTGCCGTAACCCTTGAGAAGCCGGTCCGCGGCTCGGAAAAGGGTGGGGTTGTCCACTACGGCGGTGCGGAGCCTGTTGACCGGGACCCGGCCCAGCCACTGGGCGGCGGCCACCGGGGACGGCCGCGCGACGCGGGCCTCGGCGACCATCAGGGCGCCGGTTTTGAGCCACTCCTTGTATTCCCGGCCCCCCTTGCCCATGTCCACCTGGTGCAACCCCGCGCTCGCGGCGTGTTCGGCCATGTGCAGGTGGTGCATGATCCCGGGGGAGTAGCGGGCGAAGGCCGGGTCGTAGGCGGGGAACCAGCCCACCAGGGTGTGTGCCGTACGGAGCCCGAAGTGCCCGGCGACGGGGGTGTCTCCGGCGTAGACCATGGTGAGCACGCCGGCGAAGTCGTCGGACCGGTGGGAGTGCATCTCCTCGACGAGCCGTACGATCCACGGTTGGGCGAAGCGGTCGACCCGCCCGGTCCGCTGGTACTGGTCGGACTTCCAGTCCAGGAGCGTGCGCAGTGCCCCGATGTCCGGCGAGTCCCACGCGAAGCGGATCTCGCCCTGCTCGCGGCCGAGTTTGCGCTCCTTGTAGCGGACGGTCTTGTAGTTTTTCGCCGAGGCGGCGCGCACCTGTTCAAGGTAGGCGTCGAACCCGCCGCTGAGGTCCATGAGGGGCGCCGGCCGGACGTCTGTCTCGTACGGTGCGAATGTGGGCTGGCCCGCGACGAGGTGGTCGAAGTCGATGGCCGACAACCTGCAGGCCCGGAGCAGGTCGCGTGGGTCGATCTTCAGCTCGGGCACCGAGATCAACCCGTGGCAGGTGGTGAGGAATCCGCCCAGGGGCTTGCCGATGCCGAAGCCGTGCCGTTCGTAGGGGAAGAACCCCACGGTCTCGCCGCCGTCCTCGATCACCGCCACCCTGACGTAGTCGCGCAGCCTTCCCATGGCCAGGGTGAAGTCCACGGACAGGAAGGGGTTGTCGAGGCTGGGAGAGGCTTTCTGGATCTCACGCCATCGGAAGATCTCGGACTCGCCGAGATCTCGTGGGCGCACAACGCCGATCTTCACCCTCAACCGCCCCCCTGTCCGGCCAGCAGGCTTCCGTTCCCCCGGTACAGCAGGCCCAGGACATATATGAAGCCGCCGAGCATCGCGATGGTCACCACTCCGGCTCGGGGCGACCATGCGCCGAAAATGAGCATCGCGGTGGCAAGGAGAACGTTTGCCAGAAGACTTGTCGCCACCCCTACTGATATTGCAGTAAGAGGGTCACGATCACGCAACAGTCCCCCTGCGGCGATCCCAGGAACCGCCAAAAGGAACAAAGGGGTAAAAATTGCCCGAAGGGGAGTGTCGACGTCAGCGAGCGCAGGCAGAACTCCCGCTGCACACGCCAGAACGAGCCCCCATCGTGCTGTTCCGCGGCCGGTGAACATCACTGACTCCCCGCTGATGATCAAGTGGTTGATCACATATCCATGTGACCAACCACTTCGCGATACGTCAACGCCGACGCTTGGCATCAGTCGATGGTTTACCCGGTTGCAAAAATCAAGTCAGGGTTTCTTATGGGTCGATTCAAAATGTCATTTTCGGACTTGTAAAAATCGCTCTATGTACTAAATATCCTATTTTGCTAGTTATGTTCCGAAGGTAGAGGAAGGTGTTGATGTTGGTGTTGATGTTGGCAGCGGAGGCGGGTCCTCCGGTGGGTCCGTGACCTCGGGCTCGGCGGTCTCCCAGGAGATCGCGCAACTGGAGTTGCCTCCGACGGACTTGAAGGCCACCCGCCCGCTCCCGCTCTCTCCGGGGTCGGCGGCGGTGACCCAGATCACGCCACTGGCGCCGGCCTTGAGCCGCCCGTGCTGAGGGTGGACGTTCAGGCCACCCGAGGTGGTCGCCGACCAGGAGACCGCGGCGTTGCGCGCGGAGAGCCGGATCGTGCCCGCCCCCTCTCCGATGTCGGTGGGGCAAGAGACGGCCAGCCGCCCGGCCGGCGGCGGAGGGGCCGGGGCACGGGTGGCGCGCGGCCGGGTGGGCACCGGCCGCCGGGCCGGCGTCGATCGGGCCGGGGCGGGAGACCCGGTCTTCCCGACCTCCTTCTTCCGCTCGCCGGCCGGGGTCGCCGTCGGAGACGGCTCCGGGTCCGACGGCGAGGGCTCCGGCGGCGAGGGCTCCGGCCCGGGCTCCAGGGTGATCAACGCGGGCTCCCGGTCCGGTGCGGCCTCGGCCCGCGTCACCTGTCCGCCGCCCGCGTCCCTACCGGTGATCACGGCCATGGCCCCGACGGCCGCCAGCACGCACGCGACGGCCGCGATCACTGGAGCCGTCCGCCGGGAGGGTCTGCGCCGTCGCGGCGGTGAGCCCGCCCGGCGTCCCCTCCCGCGCCGGTCGGCCGCGGTGGGGAACCCGGTCCGGTCGAAGCGGCCACCCGCCTCGACGATGGCGGCGCGTTCCCCGGCCCGGCCGGGGTTCACGCAGGTCTCGATGACCCGGCGGCGCAGGGAGAGCGGGGGGAAGGCCATGGGCACCATGGCGAGCAGCCGGTCGGCCGACACATGGTGCTTCCGCCGTTCGAGGCAGACCTCGCAGCGGCTGATGTGGCCGGAGAGCCGCCTGCGCAGGATCGTGGTGAGCGGGCCCTCCCACGAGTCGACCATCGCCGACAGGTCGGGGCAGTGCGCCCGGCCGACCTTGGCCAGTATCACGGCGGCGGCCGAGTTCTCCAGGTGTTCGCGGGCGTGGCCGAGCCGCGTCGTGGCCTGGCGCGAGGTCAGCCCGAGCACCGCGCCGGCCTCACCGGTGCCGAGGTCGTGCCGGAGCGACAGCTCCAGCACCTCGCGCTCCGGCCCACTCAGCTCCGCCAGCGTCTCGTGCACCAGCGCGGCCAGCTCGCGCTCCTCGGGGGTGTCGTAGTCGCCGGAGTCCGGCGCGGCCGCCGGACCCCGCGGTCCCCGTGACCCCGGCGTCCCGGCCGCGCACCGGGAGCGGGTGAGCGCGTACAGCCAGGGGCGCAGCCGGGCCGGTTCGGGTAGCCGGTCGACGCACCCGTGCGCGGTGACCAGGGCGTCGTGTACGGCCTCGGCCGCGCCGTCCCGGTCCCCCAGCAGTGCGTAGGCGTAGTCGTTGAGACGTTCGGCATAGGAGTCGTAGAGGCTCGCGGGCGCCGCGGCGTCGGTACGCCGGAGCGCCTCCAGGAGTTGTTGGTCGTCGGTTCGGCCGACGGCCGGCCATCCGGGCACGGACATTCCTCCCCGCAGGACAAGCGCGTTCACGGGCCATGCCCGAGACCCCACACACGTAGGACGCCACCTGGCCGGGACGGGTTGTCCTAACCGGTCGATACCATGCCGGACGGGTATTAACTGGTAAGAATGAAACGGCTGGGGCCTGTGGGGCGCCGGCCGTACGGTGCGGAACGGCCGGCGATCAGCAGTTGGGCGTGCAGAGGCGGCGCTCCATGCCCTTCAGGAAGAACTTGCGGACCTGAAGGATGTCGGTGGCGATGAATGCCTCTCCGCCCGTCGCCTTGGCCAGCGCGTCCATCTGCTTCCTGCCCTTCACGGCCTCGGGGCCGAAGGCGATGAGCAGGATGCTGACCGGCTTCTCCGGGTTGTAGGTCTTCTTCAGGTACCGCAGGATCTCCGCGTCGGAGACACCGCCGTCCGGGTCGTCGTTGCCGGCTCCGTCGGTGAGGACCAGCACCGTGTTGATCTTGTCGCCCTGGTACTCCTTGGTCATCTGCCCGTAGGCCGCCTTGAGCGTGTCGTTCAGGCCGGTGTCGCCGGTGGGCTTGGCCCGGATGGCGGCGAACTTCTGGGCCAGCAGGTCCTTGCGGAGGACGCCGCCGATGCTCTCCGCCAGCGGGCCGACGGGGACGGTCTTGCGGAAGTCCGTGCCGTCGGCGGTGAGGTGCGTGGAGTACTCCCATACGCCGATCTCGCTCTTGGCCGGGAACAGCCGCATGCCCTCGGTGGCGATTCTGGAGATCACCCGCATCCGGTCCGATCCGGTGCCGGGGACCGGCAGGGCCATCGTGCCGGAGACGTCCAGCAGCGCCAGCAGCCGGGTGCCGAGGTTGAGCCGGGACCAGGACTGCGCCATCCCCGCGACGGTCTTGGCGTCGGGGGTCTTCAGCGCACGGGGAGCCTTGGCCTGGAAGCCGCCGGAGTCGGCGACCGCCTTGCCGCCCTTGCCGTCCGGAGTGCGGAAGCCCTGGTCGTGGAGCGTCTTCCTGGCGGCGTCGGTGGCGAACTCCCGCTGGAACGCCTCGGCGGCCTTGCGGACTGCGGCGTCCTCGGCGGTGACCACCACCGGGTAGTCGAGGTTGAGGGTGCCCTCGGCCGGATAGAGCGGTACGGCCGGCACCTCCGGCTTCTTTACGGTGTTGAACGCCCAGACGCCCTGCTCCGAGGCGATGCCGAGCGGGGCGCGGCTGCCTTTGACGCCGAGGCTGGACAGCAGTGCGTCCTGGTCGCGGACCGTCGATCCGGACAGCGCCTTGAGCGCGCCGACCAGTTGCTCCTGGCCGGCGCCCGAGGCCGTGGCCGTCCCGGCGGCGGCCAGGAGGGCGCCGAGTCCCGCGGCGTTGAAGGAGGGGTCCAGTGCCAGCACGCGCACCTTGCGGCCCGGACCCTCGACGTTCGCCACGTTCGCGGCGTTGATCATGCCGTCCCAGCTGGCCGCACCGAAGCTCTTCCGCAGGTTCGGGATCACCGAGCCGGAGGCCGCCATGACGATGGGGGACTGGGCCACGGACGCGCCGGGCGCGGGCAGTTCGGGATGCTTGACCCGCAGGTTGGCCACCCACAGGGTCGAGTCGGGGATCCACACGTCCATCGCGCCGGCCTTGCCGGCGGCCAGCCCGGAGGCCACGGTCGCCGGTGCGCCCTTGGTCACCGTGACGGTGGCGCACCCCCCGCCGGTGTCGTGGCCGGCCTTGTTGAAGCGATCGGCGATCTGCGACACCGCGGGCTGGATGTCGGGAGAGGCGGTGACCCGGAGGGAGACCTCGTCCCCGGCGCATCCCCGGTCCCGGTTGATGATCACAAAAGCGGCGACACCGAGCAGCACCGCGAGGGCGACGGAACCGGCCAGCGGGACGAGCACCGTGCCCGGTCCGTTGCGCCGCCGCCGGGGCGTCTCCTGATAGGAGGCATAGCCGTCGTCGAGTTCATCCGTCCGGTGACGTCCGCCCACGATGCCCTCTTCGGTCTCGATGTCCTGGAGCCAGCGGGTCACCTTACAGGGAGGTTCTCCGCAATGTTCAGGGAACTGTACTGGGAAGACTTACCGTGGCAAAACATTCCTTTTGGTACGACGATCACTGTACGCGTCGGTAAGCAACATCTGTGTTCCGGTGGAGAACGCCGGATCCGGGGTGGCGGAAGCGCCCGCGCCCGCCTTCCGGCCGTCCCGTACGGCCGTCGCGACCCCGGCGATGGACCGCCTCTCCACGTGGTGAGGAGGGGAGGGGAAAGCGCTCGACGGCAGCCGCCGCCACGTAGTCTCCCGGGAAAGAGACCGGTAGATCCACAAGGGAGAGTCCGTGCCGTTCACCCCCAGTCACGTCGCCGCGGTGCTGCCGCTGGTCTCCTCGGCGCGGATGCGACGGCTGCTCGACCCCTGGGCCCTCGCCCTGGGCTCGATGGTGCCCGACCTGGCGATCTTCCTGCCTTTTCTGCCGGACTACATGGTCTGGCACTCCCTGCGGGGCGTCTTCACGATCGCCCCGCTCGCCGTCGTCATCCTGCTCGCCGCCTTCCACGGCCTGCTCCGCGACCCGCTGACCGCGCTGCTCCCTCCCGCACTGGCAGGCAGGGTCGCCTCGCTGGCGCCCGGGAGATACGGCGTGCGGCGGCTGCCCGCCGTGCTCGCGGGCGGCATCGTCGGCGCCTGCACCCACAAGCTGTGGGACTCCTTCACCCACCACTACAGCCAGGGCATATGGGGCTGGGAGTGGCTGGCCGCCCCGGCGGTCGGCCCACTCCCCGTGTTCCGCCTGCTGCAGTATCTGTCCACGGTGGCCGGCCTGGCCGTCGTCGCCTGGTGGGCCTGGCGCGGGCTGTCGCGGATGGAGCCGACGGCGGTGCCGGAGCGGCTGACGCTCCCCGCCGGGGTGCGGCGCGGCGTGATCCTGGCGGTCCTGGCCGGCACCGCGCTGGGCGCGGCGGTCTGGCCGGTCGCCTTCCCGGCCGTCGGCTGGGCCCAGACGATCACCAGAGTGGGCGCCGGAGTGGTGGCCGGCTGCTGCGCCCTGCTGCTCCTCTACGCGCTGATGTGGCAGCTCAGGCGGGCCATGGCAGTATTCGAAGGTGTCTAACGCCTCAGATCCGTGCCTCGCCGACTACGCCAACCTGCGCGACGTCGAGCTGCGCAAAAGCCTGGAGGCCGAGCACGGCCTCTTCATCGCCGAGGGGGAGAAGGTGATCCGCCGGGCCGTCGCGGCCGGTTACCCGGTGCGCTCGGTGCTGCTGACCCGGCGCTGGGCCGACCCGCTCGCCGACCTGCTGGACCCGCTCGGCGACCGCGTCCATGTGGTGGACGACGACGTCATGGAGGAGATCGCGGGCTTCCCCGTGCACCGGGGCGCGCTGGCCGCCATGGAGCGGCGTGAGCTGACCGGGACGGACGAGATCCTGCGCGGAGCCTCCCGGCGGGTCCTCGTCCTGGAAGACCTCGTCGACCACGGCAACGTCGGAGCGATCTTCCGATGCGCCGCCGCGCTGGGCGTCGAGGCCGTGATCCTGTCGCCCCGCTGCGCCGACCCTCTCTACCGGCGGTCGGTCAAGGTGTCGATGGGCGCCGTCTTCGCCGTCCCGTACGCGCGGATGACCAACTGGTACGACGGCCTGGCCGAGCTCCGCGCGGCGGGCTTCCAGACGCTCGCGCTGACTCCCGACCAGTCCGCGGTGCCCATGGACGAGGTCGCCATGGCCGCCCGGGTCGCCCTGCTGCTCGGCTCCGAGGGCGACGGGCTCTCCTCGCGCTGGCTGCACGAGGCCGACCATCCGGTCTGCATCCCGATGAGCCCGGCCGCGATGGACCTCGGCGTCGACTCCCTCAACGTGGTCGCCGCCGCCGCGATCGCCTGTCACGGCCTGATGCGCGGCAGCTCGGCAGACCCGGCCCACCGGCGCGGCTGACCGCGGCACCGAGCCCGCCCGCGCCTCCCCTGCGGTGGTCGGTGTCCCGAATCCGTCAGGAGGCGGCGCTCTCGGGTGCCGGGCGATCGGCTGCGGCGGCCCATCCGGCCGTTCGTATCTGACATTAGCTGTCAGGTATGGCTGCCAGCATGGGCGCATGGACATCCTCACGACCCGGCGCCTCAACCGCGCGACGCTGGCCCGCCAGATGCTGCTCCAGCGGGAGAAGACCGATGTCGTCGCGGCCGTGGAGCGCCTCGGGGGCATGCAGGCGCAGGAGGCCAGGCACCCGTTCACCGGCCTGTGGTCAAGGGTCGACGGGTTCCGGCGGGAGGACCTGCACCGGGCCCTGCACGACCGCCTCCTCGTGCGGGCCACGATGATGCGCGCGACGCTGCACCTGATGAGCGCGGCCGACTATATGGCGTTCCGCCTGACGCTGGGGCCCGCGCTCGCCGCCGCGGTGACCGGACGCACCGGCCTGTTCGACGGCCTGGACCTCGACAGGCTGCTCCCGGTGGCCCACCGGCTCCTCCTGGAGCGACCCCGCGACTTCACCACGCTGCGTGGCCTGCTCCAGAAGGAGTTTCCGGAGGCCAACGAGCGGGGGCTGGGGTATGCCGTACGGACTCAGCTACCGCTGGTCATGGTGCCCACCGAGGACCGGTGGGCGTTTCCCCGGACGGCGGCCTTCACCCCGGCGGACGACTGGCTGGGCTCGGAGCTGTCGAGCGAGCCGGTCGAGCGGCTGGTGCTGCGCTACCTGGCCGCCTTCGGCCCTGCCACCTCGGCGGACGCGCAGACCTGGTCCGGGATCAAGGGACTGCGCGCCGTACTGGACGGTCTCCGCCCCCGGTTGCGGGTCTTCCGTGACGAGCAGGGCCGTGAGCTGTTCGACCTCCCCGACGCCCCGCGCCCCGACGAGGACGTCCCGGCGCCCGCGCGGTTCCTGCCCGACTTCGACAACCTGGTGCTCGCGCACGCCGACCGCACCCGCGTGATCGCCGACGAGTATCGGGAGAAGGTCGTCACCAAGAACCTGCGTGTGCGGGCCACGTTCCTCTGGGACGGCTCCGTGCGCGGCACCTGGCAGGTGGAGCGGAGGCGCAAGGCAGCGGTCCTGCGGCTGACACCCTTCGAATCCCTGTCCGAGAGCGCGGTCTCCGACCTGACCCGGGAGGCCGACGCCCTGCTGCGCTTCGCCGAACCGGACGCCGAAACCCTGGAGATCCGGATCGACGACCTCTGACGTGACACCTGGCGAGGTCTCGGAGACCTCTCCGCCGGAGACCGGTTAATCGGGACCGGGTCGCCGGTGGCCCGGTGCCGCACCGGCGCGGGGCCGACCACGACGGTCCCCGCTGTGCCGGCGTGCGGCGGGTGCCCGGACCCGACCTGGCCGTGGAACGCGTCCTCGGCGGTCAGACGTCACTGGTCGGCTGCTCACCGGCCCAGTTCAGCAGGCGGCCGGCGGTCTGGAAGCGCCGGTCGGCGTTGGACTCGCCGAGGATCACCCCGACGATCCGGTGGCCGTCGCGGTCGGCGGCGAAGGACAGGCAGTAACCGGCGGCCCGGGTGTAACCGGTCTTGAGGCCCACGGCCCCGGCCGACTTGCCGAGCAGCTTGTTGCTGTTGGTCCAGACATGGGCCCGGTGCACCTTCGACGCCGGCACGGTGTAGCGCGCGGTGGAGGCGATGGCCAGCAGCACCGGGTCACCGAGTGCCGTCTCGGTCAGCTTGGCCTGGTCCTGGGCGGTGGAATAGCCCGGACTCGGCTTGGGCAGCCCGTCGGGATTGCCGTAGCGGGTGCCGGTCAGGCCGAGGGAGCGGGCCGCGGCGTTCATCTTCGCCACGAACCTGCTGTCACCCGGGCCGTAGACGCGGGCCAGCGCATGGGTGGCGTCCGCCCCGGAGGGGAGCATCGCGCCGTACAGCAGATCCCTGACGGTCAGGCGCTCACCCGCGCGCAGGGCCGCGGTCGTCGCGCCGTTCGCCGTCGCGTGCCGTACGTCGCTCGAGTTGACCGTGACCACGTCGTCCAGCTCCGCCTCCCGCAGGACCACGTACGCCGTCATGACCTTCGTCAGGCTGGCCACCGGCAGCCGCTGGGTCGCCCGTTTGCTGAAACGGACCGTTCCGGTGGTGGTGTCGACCAGGTAGGCGGCCCGGGCGGCCACCGCCGGAGCGTCCTGCCGGGCGACGTTCCGGAAGAGCTGCCGAGCGTCCTGCTGGGCGTGGGCGGGCGTGGCGAGCCCGGTGGCCAGAGGGGCCAGGGCGGCCAGAGTGGCGCAGATGATGAGGCGAAATCCCCCGTTTTGCATGAGGGACATGGTGGCAGAGCCGACCGTCGATATGCGGATCTTGGCGTTTTGGCTATTAAAACGTTGACATCCGAGTCGTATGGACAATGTCGGGCTGGAAATCAGCCCCGTCGGGCCTTTGTCGGATTCGGGGGAAAGACATGCCAGGGAAGTTCGTGATCACCAAGGACAAGCGCGGCGAGTTCCGTGTCCGGCCGGCGGTACAGGAGCTCACACGTTGGTGAATTCGCCTTCCGCCCGCCGCGAGACCCTGCGGCGGTGGACGAGAACGGCGATCACGGCCACCACGGCCACGGCGGCCGTGCCCGCCAGGATCGGGGACTCGGCGGCCAGCTTCAGCCAGCCCCAGATCAGCGAATAGAGGCCGAAGGACGTCACCGGCACCCAGGTCAAACAGCCGAGCGCGCTGGCCACGACGTACCAGGGATAGGAGACCCGGAGCACCCCCGCGACCCACGGCAGCGTGTGCCGCAGCCCCGGAACCCAGAAGCAGCCGTAGACGGCGAGCGCACCCCATCTCCTGACGGCGTTCTCCACCGTGAGGATGTTCTTCTCGCCGATCTTCCGGCCCAGCCGGGACGCGTAGAGCCGGGGCCCCAGCTTGTAGCCGATCCAGTAGTAGACCTGGAAGACACCGAAAAGGGCGATCCCGCCGAGGATGACCCAGAGCCACAGCGGCATCCCCAGGAAGGAGGCGGATGTGGGGTCGGGGATGTCCGCCACAAGGAGTCGCACCTGACCACCACCGCCACATCGTTCGGCCTGCCCGACTTCAATATTAGGTCAGGCTTACCTGAGGGGGTGACACGCCCCTGCAAGCGGACGGCAACCGGAGATCAACCATCGAGGCATACACCTGTAGCAACGAAGAAGGGTGTGTGTCATGAGTCCGCGAAGCAGTGTGGCGCCGGTGGTGGCGAGTGGGACCGCGAGCGTCGTGAAGCTGCTGGTGGCCACGCTGGCCTTCACCGGCGCCTACCTGGGGGTGGAGGTCTCCCACAGCGCCTCTGCCCCGGCCCGGGCGGGCGTGAGCGCGCGGAGCGCCCCGGTGCGGACGGTCAGCCTGTCGTCGAAGTCGGCACCACTCGTCACCGCGGAGGCACCGGCCGCCGGCACGATCACCGTGGACACGCTCGCCGCTCTGCGGCCGTGTGAGAAGTCCTACCTGATCCAGGGCATGGTCGACAATCCCCACCCGGAGAGCGTCGTCTCCTACGGCTGGCGCCTGCAGCGCTGGAGCGCGGCCACCCGGAACTGGCGGACCTACCTGACCAGGAACGCAGGCTTCGCCGGCCCGAGCCAGACCGCCAGGTGGCGGCCGAGTGTGATCGACAACCCCGGTTGGTACCGGGCCGAGCTGTCGGTCTCCGGCGGTGCCCGGCTGCGCAGCGAGAAGTTTCTCGTCAGCTGCTGAGAGCCCGCTGCGCCGCCTCCACCCAGCGGGCCACGCCGACCCGCTGGGCCACCGAGAGAGCCTTCTCGTAATGGGGCTTCACCGCCTCGGTGAAGCCGAGTCGGAGAGCCAGGTCACCGAGGGTCAGTGCCACCGGCCACAGCGCCACCACACCGGTGCCCGCTCCGGCGATCCGCTCGGAGAACGGCTTCAGGGTGTCGTAGGCCTCGACCATCCGCTCCCGATCGTCCAGCAGCATGCCCGCCAGAGCCCGCCAGATCATCGCCAGCTCGTAGAGGAAGTCGGGGCGGACCGGGGTCTTCACCGCGATGACCGCCCGCGCGTCGCGGGTGTGCCCGGCCGAGGCCAGGGCCACCGCGTAGGCGTCGAGGGTCCACTTGGCCCCGCGCTGGTGGGCCTCGGCGAGGGGCTCCACCATGTCGGCGGCCCGGCCGTTGACCAGGCGCAGGCAGAAGGTCGTGATCAGCGGCAGGTCCTGGCGGCCCTCCAGCATTCCGGCCCGGGCCGTCAGCCGGGCGGCGTCGCGGTAGGCGCCCTCCGCGCCGGTGAAGTCACCGGCGATCATCAGGCGCTGCCCGGCGTACCAGGTGCAGACGGCGGCCGGTGCGGGCAGGCCGTACTGCCGGGCGAGCCGCTCGGCGGCGGCCACGTGCGCGTCGGCGTCGGCGAACGCGCCCGAGGCGGCCGCGCACTCCATCAGCACGAGGTGGGCCAGTGCCTGGACCGCGACCTGGCCGGTCCGCTTGCCGACCTCCAGCAGCTCCCTGCCGATGACCTCGCGTTCGCCCACCGGGGTGATGCCGTAGGACTGCCGTAGCCGGCCGCTCAGCGCGGTCGCCAGCAGCGCCGGGTCACCGCTGCGCCGGGCTAGCTCCTCGGCCTCCAGCGAGGCCTGCTCGCCACGGGGGGTGGCCGAGCCCTCCAGTTCCAGTGCGAGCGTGGCCAGCAGGCTCGCGCGCAGCGACTGCTCGGCGGCGGGCAGCTCGACCAGCGCCTGCTCGGCGACGTCGACGATCTCCCACGCGGTGCGGGTGAAGTCGCGGGCCATGCCCTTGTGCGGTACGGCCAGCGAGGCCGCCACCCGGGCGGTGAGCTCCAGGTTGCCCAGCGGCAGGGCGGCGTCCATCGCCTCGCGCCGCCGCCCGCGGGCCGCGGCCATGTCACCGCAGAGCGCCAGCGCCTTGATCAGGCTCAGGGTCAGCAGCAGCCGTTCCCTGGTGCTGTCAGGGGTGTGGGTGATGCCGGACCGGTCGAAGGCGGCGATGGCCTGCTCCCACAACGAGGCGGCCTCCCGGTGGGCGAAACGGCGCTCGGCCTGCTCGGCGGCCAGCCCGGCGTAGTGCACCGCCTTGATGGCCGTCTCGGCGGTGCCCGCCGCGTCGTAGTGGTGGGCGAGGGCGGCCACGTCACCGGGGTTCCGGCGCTCGATCACCGCTGCCACCGAGGCGTGCAGCCGGGAGCGGCGCAGCCGGGAGGCGTCGGAGTAAAGGGTGTCGCGGACCAGGTCGTGGTCGAAGCGGAGCATGCCGGGCCCCGGCTCGGTGACCAGCCCGGCGAGCAGCGCCGCCTCCACCGCGTCGACCACGGCGTCCTCGTCGCCCGTCACCTCCACCAGCACGTCCACGTCGACGTCACGGCCGATCACCGCAGCCTGCAGCAGGGTCTGCTGGGCCGCGGAGGGCAGCCGGGAGATCCGCCGCCGCAGCACGTCGCGCACGCCGGATGGCACCCCGGAGATCACCTCGGCGGCCGTGGCACGGTCGCTCACGGCCTCGGCGTCGAGCAGGCGCACCGTCTCCCGGACGAAGAAGGGGTTGCCGCCGGTCCGTTCGACGATGCTGTTGACCGCCTCCTCGTCCACCTCACGCACACAGGTCGCCCGGACCAGCTCGGCCACCGCCTTGGGGTCGAGACCGGTCAGGCCCACCCGGACGGGCCCGAGCCGGGCCAGCGCCGCCAGTACGTCGGCCTGCTGGTCGCTCAGCTCGCTGTCACGGCAGGTCACCACCAGCAGCACCCTGCTGGTGGCCAGCAGGCTCGGCAGCGCGCGCAGCAGCGCGAGGGTCTGGTCGTCGGCCCAGTGCAGATCCTCCAGGGTGAGCAGGATCGGGATGTCCTTGGCGACGGCCGCCAGGTAGCCGCCCACCGCCCGGTGCAGCCGGAAACCGCCGGAGACCTGGTCGTCGTCGGGTGCGGGAGCGGCGTCGTCCAGCAGCGGGGCGAGCAGCGGGGCGTACTCTCCGGGCCCGGCCGCGTTCACCAGGGTGCGCAGGATCTCCACCCAGGCCCAGCCGGGAGGGGTGGCGCTGCTGTCGGGGCAGGCACCGGAGGCGGTGCCCCAGCCGTCGTCGGAGAGCCGTTTGGTGAGCTGGCGGACCAGCGTGGTCTTGCCCGCGCCCGCGTCGCCGCCGATCACCGCGACCGTGAAGCGGCCGGTCCGGGCTGCGGCCGTGGTCAGCCGGTTCAGTTCGGCGTCCCGGCCGACGAACGGCTCGGGCTCCAGCGGCGGCAGCTCCACCGGTGCGGTCGTGGGCCGGGGCGGCCAGGTGTCGGCGGACACCGGAGGGCGCTGCCGGCCGGTCGGCGGGGTGGCGAGCTGCAGGCCCGGATCCTGGGCCAGGATGTCGGACTCCAGTCTGCGCAGCGCCGGCCCCGGGTCGATGCCCAGCTCCTCGGCGAGGATCGTGCGGGCCCTGCGCAGCGCGGCCAGCGCGTCACCCTGCCGCCCGCACCGGTAGAGGCCGAGGGCCAGCAGCCGCCAGCCCTCCTCGCGGAGCGGGTGCTCGGTGGTCAACGCCTCCAGATCGGGCACCGCCTCGGCGGCCATGCCCAGGCGCAGACCGCTGTCGGCGTGCCGCTCGCGGGCCACCAGACGCAGCTCGGCCAGCCGGTTGACCTCGGCCTCGGCCCACGGCTGGTCGGCGAAGTCGGAGTAGGGGGTGCCGCGCCACAGCCCCAGGGCCTTCCCCAGGCGGCCTCGCGCCGACGAGGGGTCGTCGTTCTCCAGATGCTCTCCGGCCATGCGGACCAGCACCTCGAAGCGGAGGGCGTCGACCTGCTCGGGAGCGACCCGGAGCGCGTAGCCGGAGGCCACCGTCACCAGCAGCCGGTTGGGCCCCCCGCGCGGACGGCCGGGTTCGAGGACCCGGCGCAGGCGGGAGATGTAGACCTGCAGGCCCGACTGCGCGCCCTTGGCGGAGTCATCGGCCCACAGGTCGTAGAGGAGGGAGTCGACGGGCACCACCTGCCCGCGTGCCACCAGCAGCCGGGCCAGGACAGCACGCTGCCGCAACCCGCCTAGGTCGAGCTCGTCATCGCTGGAATGCGCCTCGACCGGACCGAGAACCCGGAACGCCACCATGTCAGCCGCCACGCTATGCGGGCCTTCGGATCACGCACAAGGTATTTCCCAATCTAGCGGCTGATCGGCTCCTTCGCCGAGGCCGAAGCGGCGTTCTCACGCCGGCGCAGGAGCGCCCACGCACCGAGCGCCAGGCCGCCGAAGGGGATTTCGACAGTGTAGGTCCAGAAGCCGAAAAGCAGTGCCGCGGCGGTTGCGGAATCGAGTGGCGCGCCGAAGAAGACCAACGCGCCGACGGTCCCCGCCTCCATGATCCCGGCACCGCTCGGGGTCACGAGAGCGCTGGTCAGCACCCTGGACAGAGCGAACACGGCGATCGACTGCGCCAGCCCCGGATAGGCGCCGGTGGCCTGCAGGCAACAGACCAGTATCAGCCACTGCAGCCCGAGGAAGAAGATCATGCCCAGGGTCAGACCCGGCCAGCGGTGCCGTACGACTTCGGAGGTGTCGGCGCGCAACTTCGCCAGCGCCCCGGAGAGGGCGTGCTCGGCGGGGCGGAACCGGTGCGGGAGCGGCCGGACCGCGGCGTCGAGGGCGCGGCCGAGTGCGGTGGCGGCGCGGTCCCAGTAGAGGGCGGCGGCCACCACGGCGACCAGGGCCAGCAGGGACAGCGAGCCCACCCAGCCGGCGTTGGTCACGGCCGGGCTGAGCCGCTGGCCGCTGACCAGCAGGGCCACGATGCCCACGGCGGGCAGGACGAACCGGAACAAGGTGTTCCAGATGCCGCTGGAGAGTGTGGAGACCACCACGGCCCGGAGCGGGAAACCCCATCCCTTGGTCATCGCGATCGTCATCGCCACTCCGGCCGCGCCGCCGAACGGGAGCAGGTTGCTCACCGCGCTGCCGGCCGCGTTCAGCGCCAGCGCCTGCGGATGGGTCAGGCCGGGCAGGGAGGCGGTCAGCACGAACGTGTAGGCCATCAGGCTGGCCAGCCAGACGACGGTCATCAGCGCGACCGTCTGCCAGCTCAGGCTGGAGAACTGGGCGCCGATCTGCGACCAGGAGACGTGCTTGCCGGTCAGCGCCGCCACGATCTGCGGCAGGAAGCGCACGAGTGTGGCGGCCAGTGCCAGGGACACGACCGACAGCCCGATCTGGACCCATTTGTTCTTCATGTAACCTCCTCACACCAGTTTGCCGGTTGGCGGCTCAACCTTTGGAAGGAACATCGAAGGGGTGGCTCATCCTGGTGCCGGGCGGCAGGTCGCGCCGGACGTACCACTCGGTGCCGAAGACGAGACGGTAGAGGGGATGCGGCACCTTGAGCATGACACCGAGCGTGCGGGTGTCCGCGCCGGTGGCCTGGGACGCGTGGGCGGCCATGCTCGCCCGCTTCTGGCGGGCGAAACGCCGCACGCCGACCCGGTGGGTGATCTCCTCACCGGGAGAGTAGGCCTGCTCGAAGGCGCGGATGTCCAACTGGGGGTAGAACCTGCGGACCAGCCGGAGCCCTTTGAGCAGGGGGTTGCGGTTGACCGTGGCCTCCAGCACGATCGGGGTGCCGGCGAGCTCGGCGGCCCGGCCACCGACCCGGTGCACCTGGACGTGGTCGGGGTGCCCGTAGCCTCCGGCGGGATCGTAGGTCGTCAGCAGGTCGGCGTCCTCCTCGGTGAGGATCGCGGCGAGCCGCCGGGCGGCGTTCTCGGCGTCGGCGTCGATGAACGCGTTGTCCGGCCGGTCGTCGGCGATCCCGCCGCCGGGTGCCAGCCCGGAGTCTCCGTAGCCGAGGTTGACCACCCGGGCGCAGCCGAGCGCCGCCGCCGACTTGTAGAGCTCGGCGATGCGCGCGGCGGCCAGGGCCTCGCCGGGTTCGAGGTCGGCCTGACCGCGTTCGCCGGAGGTCGCCACGACGAGCACCACGCGGTGTCCCTCGGCGGCGAGCATCGCCATGGTGCCCGCGGTCAGCAGGGCCTCGTCGTCGGGATGGGCATGGAAGAACACGGCTGTTTTGACGGTGTTGATCGCGGCTCACTTCCGTTCGTGTCATCTGGGGAGGGGTCCGCCCTTATGGGCACGCAGGCATGATCTCACGCGGGGCTACGCTGGCACGGTGAGGATCCTCCACGTCAGTGACTGTTACCTGCCGCGTCTCGGCGGGATCGAGGTGCAGGTCGGCGATCTGGTCCGGATGCAGAGGGAGGCGGGTCACGAGGTCGAGGTGGCGACCGCGACTCCCGGAGAGCCCCTGTCCGGTGTCTACCGGATCGTCGCCAAGCTCCCCGCTGACCTGCCGGTCCATCCGTTCGGGGTGGGGCACCTGCTGCGGTTGATGAGAGCGCGGCGCCCCGATGTGGTGCACGTGCACACCGGGGCGGTCTCGCCGTTCGCCTGGATGGGTGTCCGCGCGGCCGTGCGGATGGGCCTGCCCGTGGTCGTGACCGTGCACAGCATGTGGGATCCGGTCACCCGGGCGCTCTACCGGGGGCTGCGGCTGGTGTTCGAGTGGCACCGCTGGGGATTGGTGGGCACCGCGGTGAGCGAAGCCGCGGCGCTGCCGATCCGCGGGGTGGCCGGGCGCCGGGTGCCGGTGCACGTGGTCTCCAACGGCCTCGACGTCTCCGGCTGGCGTTCCGCCGCCCTGGTCCGTCGAGAGCCCGGTGACGGGGCCGTCCACGTCGTCGCGGTGGGGCGGCTGGCCCCCCGCAAGCAGCCCGTCCGGCTGCTCCGGCTGCTGAAGGAGGCCCGCGCCCGGGTGCCGCAGGAGACGCGGATGCGGGCCACCGTCGTCGGGGACGGCCCGGCGCGCTCGCAGATGGAGCGCTATCTGCGGGCCAACGGGATGAGCGACTGGGTCTCGCTGCCCGGCCGCTACAGCCGTGACCGGATCCGCGAGCTGCTCGCCTCGGCCGACGTGTTCGTGGCCCCGGCGCCCCGCGAGTCCTTCGGCCTGGCCGCACTGGAGGCCAGGGCGGCGGGCATCCCGGTGGTCGCGCGGGCTCAGAGCGGGGTGGCCGACTTCGTCCGTCCTGGCAAGGAGGGGCTGCTCGGGCGGAGTTTCGACGATCTGGTCGCGTCGGTGGCCAGGCTGGTCGGCGACCGCGAGCTGCGCGAGTCGATCGCGGCGCACAACCGGGAGACCGAGCCCGTCCGCAGTTCGTGGCCGGCGGTGCTGGAGGGCTTCGAGCAGTGCTACCGGCAGGCTCGCACGGGCCGGGGCTGACGCCGGCCGTCCCGGTCGTCGGCCGGGTCGTACGGCGCGGGTGGGTCGTACGGTGCGGGCGGGAAAGCGGAGAGCTCCTGCCGCGGTGGCAGGAGCTCTCCGCTTTGGCCGGTACGGCCGCCGCGCCGCGCTGCCCCCCGCAGGCGGAGCGGCGGCCGTACCGGGAGGTGCCTCCCGTTCCTGGGAGGCACGGGCTTCGCTAGGAACAGGAGGTCTGGAGCTTGACGCCGGCCTCGGTCAGCTTCTTGCTGAACTCCGGCACCGCGGCGGCGGCCGCGGACGGGTCCTTGGCGTCGATCTTCAGGCCGCCCATGGAGGTGGCGACGTCGTTCAGCGCGGAGGCCACGTCGCCGTCGGACTTGGCGGCCAGTGCCTTCAGGTCCTCGCCGAGCTTCTGGTTCGCCTGGTTGAACTTCTCCAGGTCGCCGACGTTGGCCGCCATGGACGAGGTGTAGCCCGTGATGAGCTGCTGCGCCTCGGTGCAGAGCGCGGCGTTGCCGGAGCCGCAGGCGGCGGTCATCGAGAGAAGAGCGACCCCCGCGACGGCGACGGCGATACGGCGGGAGGTGAGAGCGGTGAGCATTTCTGCCTTTCATTGCATTTCGTGACAGAGGGGACAGTAGGCAGCCGTCCTTGCGGATCACTTTCAGCACGCTTACAGAAAGAGATTCTTGTGACTCAGGGTAATTCCTGATGTGCGTGGGGTAAGAGGGATGTATGGCTGAGGCGATCGTTGGTCCTGGTCCTGCCCAGCACTCGCTCAAGCGGGTGATCGGACGCCGGGTCCTCCTGCTGTTCGTGATAGGCGACATCCTCGGCGCGGGGATATACGCCCTGGTCGGGAAGGTCGCCGGATACGTCGGCGGGGCCCTGTGGGCACCGTTCCTCGTCGCCTTCGTGCTGGCCGCGCTGACCGCGTCGGCCTATGCCGAGCTTGTCGGGAAATATCCGCAGGCCGCCGGAGCGGCGCTTTATGCGAACAAGGCGTTCAACATACCCTTTGTCACCTTCATCGTGGCTTTCGCCGTACTGATGAGCGGCATCACCTCGGCGAGCGCCGCGGCTCGGGCGTTCGGCGGCGACTACCTGGGGGAGTTCGTCACCCTGCCGGTCGTCGTCGGCGCGCTCATCTTCCTCGGCGTCGTGGCGCTGGTGAACTTCGCCGGGATCTCCGAGTCGATCAAGGTCAACGTCGTCCTGACCGTCATCGAGGCGTTCGGCCTGCTGGTCGTCATCGCGATCGGGATCTACGCGCTGCTGTCGGGCGCGGGCGATCCCGCCAGGGCACTTTCGTTCCATCCGGTCAACGGCGCGTTCCTCGGTGTCCTCGGCGGCACCGCCCTCGCCTTCTACGCGCTGCTCGGCTTCGAGGACTCGGTCAACCTGGCGGAGGAGTCGAAGGACCCGCAGGGCGACTATCCGCGTGCGCTCTTCGGTGGCCTGATCGTGGCCGCGGTGATCTACCTGGCGGTCGCGTTCACCGCGACCATGCTGGTGGACACCGAGACGCTGAAGCGTTCGACCGGCCCGCTCCTGGAGGTCGTCAAGGTCGCGGGGCTGGCCTTCCCACCCAAGCTGTTCGCGCTGATCGCGCTGCTCGCGGTGGGCAACACCGCGCTGATCAACATGCTCATGGCCTCACGTCTGGTGTACGGCATGGCGCGTGAGGGGATCGTGCCGAAGGTCTTCGCGGCGGTCCATCCCACGAGGTCATCCCCGTGGGTCGCCATCGTGTTCACCGTGGGCATCGCCGCGGTGCTGGTCGCCACGGGTGATGTGGGCAACCTGGCGGACACGACGGTGCTCCTGCTGCTGTGTGTGTTCGCCATGGTCAACGTGGCCGTGCTGGTCCTCCGCAAGGACCGGGTGGAGCACGGCCACTACCGGGCGCCGAGCTGGATGCCGGTGCTGGGCGCGGTGGTCTGCCTTGTCCTGGCGCTGCCCTTCACGGGGCGCGCCGGCGACGTCTATCTCCGGGCGGGTGGGCTGATCGCCGTAGGTGTGGTTCTCTGGTTCGTGAACCGGCTGTTTCTGGTGGGACAGGGCGACCGTCCCGAGGGAGACTCAGAACGGAAGATGGCGCCCTGAGGGCGTGCGGAGGTCAAGAGGGACGGGCTTCCGGGGCGGTCGGGGCCTATGAACGATCCGTACTCTTTTCACCTCATACTCCTTTTTGTTGGAGTTTGAGAGAGACTACGTCAGCTCACCGACAACTCTGTACGTCCTCGGCCCTGGTGAGGTCGTGAGGCCGCCGCCTCCATACCCGGCCTGTCAAGGGGACCTGTGCCGTGTGAGAAAGTTACATGGCTGGGAGAGGCCGGGGTAGAGGGTTGATCATGTTAGTCGGAAACGAGCCGGAGCCGAGTTTCGCCGCCACATCCGGCCTGCACGGTACGACGCTCGTCGTGCGGGCCAGTGGCGAGCTGGATCATTACCACACCCCCATCCTACGGGCGGAGATGAACAGGGCCTGGGCCGCCCTGCAGTCGCAGACCCTGATCCTCGATCTCTCGGCACTCACCTTCTGTGACTCCTCGGGCATCGGGGAGCTGCTCCAGGCACGTCATCAGGGCCAGGTCAGAAGGGTCCGGTTCATCCTGACCGGCATCCAGGGCAACCTGGCACGACGGCTCAACCTCGCCGGCCTGACCCAGGTGTTCGAGGTGTTCCCCTCCGTCGCCGAGGCGCTCGAAGCCGCTTAGGGGACTCGAAGCCGCTTAGGGGAACCGCGGACCGCCCGGCGGAGCGGGTGCGGTCACCACGGGGAGCCGTCCTGCCCCTGCCTTCCGGCTCGGGCGGCCATCGCCGCTCTCCGACAGGCCGAGTGCGGCCTCCGGTGACAGTGGGGTTGCCCGGCTGTTGCGAGGGGACCGCGTCTCCACCGAGTTCCACCTCTACCCCGGGGCCTTCCATGGCTTCGACGTGATGGTGCCCGACGCGGAGGTCAGCCGGCGGGCCGCCGCCGAACGGGTGGCCGTGCTGCGCCGGGCGCTGCTCCGCCGGCCTCCGGGCCCGAACGCCTTTCACCCGACCGGTTCGACGGGCAGTGCGTACGACCACAGTTCGACGCCGCCGACGCCGCCGACGCCGCCCCGCCGCACCCGGTGGGCGGTGTCCCGGATCGTCACGCTGCCCGTCGGTTCCCTCCTGGGGACGTCGCCCGCTGCCGGGGAAACTCCTGAGGCAGGAGATGGGCGAGCAGGGAGCGGGCCTCTCGCAACTCGTCGATCTCCGGGAAGGATCTTATAAGCCGGGCTCATATTTGAGACGACAGCGTGATCTTCGACTGAAAAGATCTCCTTTTTCTCCGGACACCGAAGGAAATCGAATGAGAAGGATCGCCACCGGTCTCGTCGTGAGCCTCATCCTGCTCACGCCGCTGCCCGCCCGTGCTGATACTCCCGATCCGATCAAAGCGCTCCGCACGCAGATCGTGCCCGGCAGGGGCGTCACCGTCTCTCTGATCACCCGTATGTCGGCCGACGGTAAGCAATTCGCCACCATCCGGACTACGCGCGTCGCCGGATTCCGTAAGGGAGGGTTGGTGGAAACGGATGACATCAGCACGTTTTACTCGCCGGTTCTCTCCGAGAGTCTGGAAGCAGACGCTCTCTTCCCGACACTGCTCATTAAAGTCGAAGGTGCGTACTACACCTCGGGCGGCGAGTTGATCGGCAAGCTGCCACCGGGCAAGAAGTGGGTGCGCAGTCGATGGCCCGAGTCCAGTCCCATGGATGCCACGGTCGATCTCTTCGAGCCGGGTACGCTGCGGGCGCTGCTCGCCACCGCCTCCTCCATCGGCTCGCGCGCAGCCAAGGGCACCATCTATACCTCCAAGATCCCCGGTCGGCCTTTCGGTGGGTGGTCGGGACGCGGCGAGAAGGTTGCCTGGGCGCTCTGGTTCGATGCCAAGGGCAGGGTCACCCGCCTGACCACCACGACCTCTCAGCGGACGAATGACAACTACGAGCTGGGTCTCAGTTCCGACCTGCGCTTCACCGGCTGGGGCGCCCAGGTGACCATCGAGCCGCCGCCCGAGGATCTGGTCATCGAGGCCGACGACCTTCCCAGGTCGGGCAGCTTGTTCGAGGAGTCGCCGATGAAGATCGAAGCTCCCTCGAAGGGGAACTGAGTCCAGGGCTGCTTGGTGAAGCCGTGAACGCAGACGTGCTCACCTCCGACGAGGACGACATGGCCAGGCTCTGCGGGAAAACCGTCAAGGTCGTCGGAGTCTGAGGCTTACGGGCCACGTGGCGATGACCGTCGGCGTCCGCGGTGGGGGAGAGCTGAGGGAGGCCTTGAGCATCCCGTGAGCTTCCCCCCGTAGCACGGCCACCTCACCTGAGTTGACCCTGTGTCGGCTGGGAAGGAAGTGCTTCGTGCCTGCACCTCACCCGATCGAGTTCCGTCAGCGTGCCGTCGAGCTTGCCCGTAAGGGTGATAAACCGGTCTCTGTCCTTGCTGAAAACCTGGGTATCAGCGATTCCTGTCTGCGGAGTTGGATGCGCCAGGCCGACACCGATGACAACGGCGGTGCGCAGCTGACCAGCGCGGAGAAGAAGGAGCTCTCCGATCTGCGGCGCCGAACCCGGCAGCTTGAGCTGGAGAATGAGATCCTCAAGCGGGCGGCTGCGTATTTCGCCCGGGAGAACGTGCTCCCAAAATAGGGTACGCGCTGGTCCGTGAACTCGCCGATGACGACTTTCCTGTCGCGGTGGCCTGCCGGGTGTTGAACATTTCCAGATCGGGCTACAAAGACTGGGTTGGCCGGCCGCAGTCACCACGCGACCAAAGAAACACCGAACTACTGAAGCTGATCCGTGACATCCATGAGACGTCACGTTACAGCTACGGCTCGCCGCGGATCCACGCGGAGCTGACGCTCGGCCTGGACCTGGAGGTCAACCGCAAGCGCGTCGAGCGGCTCATGCGTGAGGCCGGCATCCAGGGCATCTACCGGCGCAAGGGCCGCCGCAACCTCGTCAACGCCGCCACCGAGGAGGATCTGGTCCGCCGGGCCTTCACGGTGCAAGCGCCGGACCGGCTGTGGGTCAGCGACATCACCGAGCACCCCACCGACGAAGGGAAACTGTATTGCGCCGCTGTCATGGACGCCTATTCTCGTCGCATCATCGGCCATTCTATCGACATACGCCAGACCAGCGCTCTGGTCGTCGACGCGATGGTCATGGCCGTCGCCCGCCGTAACCCGCCCAGCAGGAAGACGATCCTGCATTCTGACCATGGAACACAGTACACATCGTTCTCGTATGGGAAACGGCTCCGTGATGCTGAACTCCTCGGCTCGATGGGAACCGTCGGCGATTGCTACGACAATGCCATGATGGAATCGTTCTGGGGAACGATGCAGCTCGAACTGCTCGACGTTGACAAATGGTCAACAAGAGCCGAGTTGGCCAGCGCGATGTTTGAATGGATCGAGTGCTGGTATAACCCGTATAGGCGTCATTCCAGCATCGGCATGAACAGCCCAATCGCGTTCGAGGAGCTCTACAAGCCCTCAGACGCAACCTCGTGATCCCACACCATCGGTGGCTGTAGTACGGGGGGAACCTCACCCGAGCTTCACTCACCGGACAGACCGCCTCGGCCCGCTGAGTGCCTACACCGGCCTCCTCGTGAGCACCTGTGACAGTGAGAAGACGGAGGTATCGCCGACCGGACAGCGGCACGTGTGTCCCGAGCCACGAAAAATCAGCGGAGAAGGCCTGCGCAGAGGACCCATCAGCCGAAAGTACGCCTGATCGGTGGATGATCGGCCGACTCAGGTCAGACCGTTCTGCCGATGGGCCGCCGCCGTCTCAGCCGCCACGATCAGGTCATGACCGATGAGAGCGTGACAGGACAGCTCCGGTCTCCGCAGTCGCCGCGGAGCGGCCGGCCGGCGGATGACCGGAACACGGCAGGAACGTCCGCCGTAGCCTCCTCCACCAGGGCGGAGTGGCTCGTGCCCGCGGCGCTGATCGTGCTCAGCGCCGTTCCTGTGATCGCCGGTGCCGTCCGCCTGACCGAGCTGACGGGCGGCGCGGAGATCACGCCGGAGAACGCGCGGTTCTTCGCGGTGCCCCTGCCCGTGGTGCTGCACATCATCAGCGCCACCTTGTACGGCGTGCTGGGGGCCTTTCAGTTCGTCCCCCGTTTCCGCCGCCGCCGGCCCGGCTGGCACCGCCTCGCCGGGCGGGTCCTGGTCCCCTGCGGACTCGTCGCAGCGCTTTCGGGGCTGTGGATGACCCTGTTCTATCCCCGCCCTGACGGTGACGGCGATCTCCTCGCCGTCTTCCGGCTCCTGTTCGGCTCGGCCATGGTCCTGGCCCTTGTTCTCGGTTTCGCCGCGATCCGGCGGCGGAACGTCGCCCGGCACCGCGCCTGGATGATCCGCGGTTATGCGATCGGCCTGGGTGCGGGTACGCAGGCGCTGACCCACCTGTTCTGGTTCCTGTTCTTCGGCACGCCCGGAGAGTTCCCCAGAGCGCTGCTCGTGGGCGCGGGCTGGGTGATCAACCTCGCCGTGGCCGAATGGATCATTCGTAGGCGATCGGCCGTCCGGCCCCGTACCCGGCTCAGTTCTTGACGCGGTTGGTCTCATAGGCCCACATGGCGATCTCGACGCGGTTGCGGGCACCGAGCTTGGCCATCAGGCTGGCGATGTGGGACTTGACGGTGCTGAGGGAGATGTGGAGCGCATCGGCGATCTCGTTGTTGGTCCGTCCGCGTGCCACGGTGGCCAGGATCTGCTCTTCCCGGTCCGTGAGTGTCTCGACGGGGTGCGCCGGCGGTGAGACGGGCCCGGCGCCGGCGAAGGCGCTGAGCAGCCGTGCGGTGACACTCGGGGCGATGAGCGCGTCGCCGGTGGCGGCGGCGTGGATGGCCTGGGAGAGCATGGCGGCGCCGGCGTTCTTGAGCAGAAAACCCCGGGCACCGGCTCGCAGGGCGGCGTAGACGTAGTCATCGAGGTCGAAGGTGGTGATGACGACGACGGCGAGCGGGTCGGCGACGTTCGGTCCGGCGAGGGAGCGGGTGGCCTCGATGCCGTCGAGGACGGGCATGCGAATGTCGAACAGGCACACGTCGGGGCGCAGGCGCCGCGCGAGTTCGACGGCTCGCCGTCCGTCGGCGGCCTCGCCGACGACCTCGATGCCCGGTTGGGCGTCGAGGATCATCACCAGCCCGGTGCGGGCGATCTCCTGGTCGTCGGCGACGATCACTCGGATGCTCATGTCGCCGCTCCGCTCCGGGGCAGTACGGCGGTCACGGTCCAGCCTCGGTCGGGGTTGGGGCCTGCTTCGCAGGTGCCACCGAGCAGGTCGGCGCGTTCGACCATGCCGATGAGCCCGTATCCCGGCGGTGCGGCCGGGCGTATGGGGCCGCTGTCGCCGTCGTCGCTCACACGCAGGTGCACCGATGTGTCGTCGGCGGTGACGCGGACCTCGATGCGGGTGGCGTGCCGGGCGTGCCGCTGGGCGTTGGTGACCGACTCCTGGGCGAGACGGTAGATCGCGGCCTCGACCGGCGGGGGGAGGCCGTCGACGTCGCCGGAGATCTCCACCTCGACCGAGGGGCCGGAACGGCCTCGGCTCGCGAGCTGTTCGAGATCGGTGACGCGTCGGCCGGGCACCAGGTCCGCGGGTTGGTCCCGGCGCAGGATGCGGACCATGGCGCGCATCTCGTCGAGGGCGCGTGCCGCCTCGACCTCGATCACGCGGAGCGCGTCGGTGGCGGCGTTCGGTCGCGACTCCGACGTGGCGAGGCCCGCCTGGGCGCGGATCGCCATCGCCGAGACGTGATGGGCGACGGTGTCGTGCAGGTCGCGGGCGAGCTGTTCGCGTTCGAGCAGTTTGATCTGGTCGAGCTCGCGCGTCCTCGCCCTGGCCCGGTACCGGAGTGCTCCGCCCAGGGCGACGGCCGAGAACAGGACGGCGAACGCGCCGACCATGTCGCCGGGGGTGAGTCGGCCGAAGAGCAGTGAGAGGGAGACCGCGACGATCATGATCGTCAACCCGAGCGTGACCTCGCGTCCCGACCCCCACCGGAACAGCGAGTACACCAGGATCAGCAGGTACGCCATCGTGTACGTCTCTGCGGAGTCGCCGCCCGTCAGCAGCGGGGCCAGGCTGGTGGTGGCGAAGGCGATCGCGACCATCGGCAGCGGCCTGGTCCGGCGCCACAACAACGTGGGCACCAGGCCGACAGTGAGGATCACCGAGACGGTCCGCCACGGAAGTTCCGGCCGCAGAAGCCCTTCGAGCACCGCGACCGGCACGAGCACTCCCACGAGCACCCAGTCCCGCCATACCCGCGGCGGAGGGTCGGGGGGACCGGGCTCGTCCCACACGGAGCGAAGAACGGAGGGCACATGAACATGGTACGAGAGCCGGTGCCGCTCGGGACGGCCCAAAGCACGGGGACGCACCCTCCGCCGACATGCGGGAAGCGAGTTGTCTCCCGAGGGGCACTGCCACGTCAACGGCTCTTCGAATTACCGACCGGCCACCGCGTGATCGGCGGCACCGACGTCAAGCTGGGTGACCCGTCCGAGTGGGGCACCTGTCAGGCGGATCTGGTCACGGCCAGGGTGGCCCTCGTCGAGTGGCAGTCGTAGCACGCAAGCCGATCTCTCAGCCATGGGCCGTTTCGTCGCGACGGTCTGCGTCGTGGCTCGGCCGGGTGTGCTGAACCGATGTCTGGTTACACTCAATGCATGAGTGTGATGCGCGAGGAGCTGCACCATTTGGTGGATCGCCTGCCCGAGGAGAAAGTGGCGCCTCTGCTTCGCCTTGTGCGAGATCAGCTCGACGAACAGCCTGCTGGCCGTGACCTGCCGTTCATCGGAATGCTGGAGGCTGAGCCGGATTTCGCGGAACGCTATGAAGAGATCTTGCGCTCGGAGGACAATCACTCTTCGTGATAGTCATTGATTAGGGGCCTTCGGTCGCAGCGATAAATATCCGGGACAAACACCACGAATCCTGCGACACACTGCTGCGGAGCCATCCGGGTCCGCTGCTCGTTCCCGTGACGGTCGTCACGGAAGTCTGCCAGCTCGTCGAGAAACGTCAGGAAAGCAAGGCGGAAGCGGCGTTCCTGGGCTCTTTCCGGTCCGGCCTGGTTCTGGTCGATGTCACCGACGAGGATCTGTACCGGATGAGCGATCTGGTGGAGGTCTATGCCGACCTTCCGCTGGGTGCGGTCGACGCCTCTGTGATCGCAGTGGCTGAGAGGCTTGGACTGGCCGAGGTGGCCACGCTCGATCGTCGTCATTTCACCGTTGTACGGCCCCGGCATGTAGGTGCGTTCACCCTCTTACCCGAACGACTTTGAGCGTGGAACCGCAGGCTCGTATCCGGCGCTGTCTAGTGCCGTGACCGCTATGGTTCGCCGGGTTGAGACGGAGGACCGTGGTGTTTGTGGAGATCGTCTTCGTGGGGCTGCCGATCGACCGTGATGAGGTCGAGGAGGCATTGGAAGCGGCGTTCGAGCTCGACGGCGAGATCACGGGCGCGGGCAGCGGCATGGGTCGTTGCCATCTTGACCTTGAGATCGCGGAGGGCTCGGACGCGACCGCGGTCCTGGAGCGGCTCTGGGCTGTGCTGTCTGAACTGGGAGTCGCGGACCACGCGACCTTGGATGTCAGCGAGTGATCAGGCTGCCATCTGCGCTCGTCCGCCCCAGCGGACGCCCTTCTCGCTGCGGACACGGGCGCGTTCGCGGCGTTCGGCCGCCAGGACATCTCGATGGCGGGCGTTGGCGTTGCGCCAGCGCAGGTAGGCGTGCAGAGCCCGGGTCTGGACCGTGTGGTTGGGGTGGTTGGAGTTGGCGATGGTGAACTGCCGCAGCGGCCCGAAGTGCGCCTCGATCGGATTTGCCCAGGACGCGTAGGTCGGTGTGAAGCACAGTTCGACCTGGTGCTTTTTGGCCCAGGCGCGGATCTTCTCGCCCTTGTGCGCGGACAGGTTGTCCAAGATCACGTAGATGGGGGCGCCGTCTGGGCGGACCGCCCGGATCGACCTGAGGGCGGCCAGCGTGTTGCCGGCGCCCTTCTTTCGCCGGTTGATGCCCCAGAGCGTGTCGTCACCGACCGAGTAGCAGCCGTGGAAGTACCGGACCCCGTGGGTGCGGTGGTAGGTCGCGGGGTGCCGTTCAGGGTGCCCGGCAGCTGCCCACCCCGAGCCGCCGGTCGGCCGGATTCCCAGCGGACCGAACTCGTCGAACGCGAAAACGCGGTCGGGGAAGCGGTCCAGGACGTGCTCGATCCGGTCGAGCTTGGTGTCACGGTCTGGGTCGGGCGACTCCTTCCAGGTCTTCGTGCGCTGGAAGGTGACGCCGCGGCGGGCCAGCAGGCACCGTAACGCCTCGCGGCCGATCCGGATGACGCGGCCATGGACCCGGTGCAGGTAAATGACGAGCTTGCGGATGGACCAGCGGGTGAAGGGCTGGCCGAGCTTGGTCGGGCGGGTGGTGGCCGTCGCGACGACGAAGTCCTCGTCGTCAGGAGTGAGCTGGCGGGGACGGCCTCCCGCCCAGCGAGGGTCCAGACAGGCCAGGCCGATCTTGTTGAACCGGTGGATCACGTCGCGGACGGTGTCCTCGTCCGCCTGCACCAGCTGGGCGATGACCGGGACGCGGTTCCCGCCGGCCGAGGCCAGCAGCATCATCGCCCGCCGGTAGCGAACCGAACTGGTGCTACCCCGGCGCACGATCTGCTGCAGCTTCTGCCCTTCCTGGTCGGTCAGTCTGCGCACACGGACAGGCTCGGCCACCGCACCTCCACGGGTCGGATCGGACGTCACCGCACATCCAACCGCCCCGACCACCAACCCGGCGAACCAATCCGGTCACAGCACTAGACGGACTGGCTACGGCGGCACCGACGTCAAGCTGAGTGACCTGTCCTGGTGGGGTGCCTGCCAGACGGGCCTGGTTCCGCCCGAGGAGTAACTCCACTACCTGCCGTCATCGCTTGCGTTTATTTCGTTTGTTGCGGATACTGCAAGAAGGAGGCATGGCGATGACAGATGTGCAGGCCAAACGGATACAGCCGGGAAGCATTGATGCTGAGATGGCCAGCCGTGCTGTGCGCCGCATCAAGGACTACCTCATGCGGTCTCACGAGCAATCGGCCATCCGTGTTGTGGGGGAACACGGTGCTGAGGAGCCATTGATCTTGCCTAGGGAAGCTGTGAGCCTGTTGGCCTTCATCCTTGCCCAGGCGGCTGAAGGGCGAGGGGTGACGGTCATCCCTTCTCATGCCGAGCTGACGACCCAGCAGGCGGCGAACATGCTGAACGTCTCACGCCCCCATCTGATCAAGCTTCTGGAGGAAGGAAAGATCCCCTTCCGCTTGGTTGGCAAGCACAGGCGTGTTACGTACGAAGACCTTCAGGAGTACAGACGTCGCGATGATGCCAAGCGCCGTACGGCTGCCGATCAACTTGCTGCGCTAGGCCAGGAGCTGGGCATCTGAGCATGAGCTTTGTGGTGGTCTATGACGCGAACGTGCTTTATGGCAACACACTTCGCGATCTGCTCATCCGCCTGGCCATGACGGGACGGTTCCAGGCCAAGTGGACCAGCAGGATTCTCGACGAAATGCAGCGTAATCTTGCCGCCGATCGTCCAGACATTCCGGAGGAGAAGCTGGGCAAGCTTCGCCTGCTCATGAACTCCGCAGTCCGAGACTGCCTGGTCGAGGGGTACGAACCCCTTATCGAGGGCCTGAAGCTACCCGACCCGGATGACCGGCATGTGCTTGCTGCGGCGATCAAAGTAGGAGCACAGGTCATCGTCACGTCAAATCTCAGGGACTTTCCTTCAGAGTGCTTGGCGCCCTGGGAGATTGAGGCCAAGTCTCCCGATGACTTCGTGCTGGACCAGATCGATCGTGATGGACGAGTGGTCTGGTCCTGTGTTCAGCAGATCGCGGACTCGCGGGTGAACCCGCCGGAGGCCATAGACGATGTGCTCGATGCTTTGGAGAAAGCAGGTCTGGTCGAGTCGGTCGCCGCCCTCCGAGCTGGTTAGCGGGTCGCCGAGGCTGGGTGACGGTGAGAATGGTTTGCCGGCTAAAGCGAACCGCTACCACCGGCGGTACATCTTCAAGAAACCCGGCGGCTACTGCGGCATCGGCGGCACCGACGTCAAGCTGAGTGACCCGTCCCGGTGGGGCGCCTGCCAGACGGGCCTGGTCCCGACCGAGGAGGAGCACTCCCGGCTTCAGCAGGACAGCTCACGATCATCTTCCGAGCGTGAGCTGTCCTGCCGCCAGACGTGGCCAAGTTGCTCATTTTCCGCATCTTGGACGAAACAACCGTCCTGATGTCGTCGTGCACCCCTTCATCACGAGTCAACGGCACGTCTCAGGTCGGTGGACTCGTGCCCCGGTCGGGCGGTGGATGCGGGTTGGTGGCGGGTGATCGTATAAGGCGGTTGCTGTACGGCGCCGCTGCGTCGATCCCGCTCCACCAGATCCTCCGTGCACCATGCCGGGGTGCGAACGGTGGAAGAGCTCGTCGCCGTTGACGATCCGGCGTGGCCGGCGGTCCTGGAGGAAATCGTCTCCAGTGACAACGTTCCCTGATTCAGTCGCTCGCCCCGGCGGATCAGGTGGCGTCTGCCGTGCTCCTGTCCGGTGAGGTCAGCTACCGGGCGGCGGGTATGCCCCGGGGTTCGTCCTGGGGTCGGGCATCCTGCTCCAGGACGGGTCGTCGACGACCTTGCAGGGCTTGACCGGACCGGTGACGAGGTAGCCGCCGAACTGCCACAGGGCTCTGGGCTTCTCCGGGCCCGAGGTCTGGTCCTCGTTCTCGGTGAACTCCATGACGGCTGTCTGCCCCGGCTTGATGTGCTGCGGACTGATCCGCACCTCGCCGCCGCCGATCCTGAACGCCTTGCTGTTCGGCGAGTTGTCGATGGCTTCCCTGATCCTCTTCCGGACCTCGGGATCCTTGCTGTTGAGCTCCTCCTTGGAGAACGAGGGGCCGGCGTCGGTGTGGCCGCGGTCGGGGGCACACCGGGTGCCGGGCTTGACGTAGGAGACATCGGCGGCCAGGCCGAGTGCCGCCAGGTCCTTCTCCACCTGAGCGGGGTCCCTGAGCTCGTTGATCTTCAGGGTGATCGTGCCGTCGGTGTTTTTGGTGACCGCGTAGGCCGGGGTCCCCGACCCGTTCAGGAACGGCACCGCGACGGCCGCCGCCGCCGCGATCCCGGCCACCGCCGCTCCGGCGAGCAGGCGCCGCCTGACGAGCAGGCGTCGAGCCTTGTTCCGGGTGACGATCTCGGCTTTGAGCTCCATCAGCACGTGCTCCTTGAATTTCATCGCATTCCTTCCATGACGAAGGGATCTATCCCCGGCACATTCCTGAGCGTGCGGCGGGCGCGGTGCAGCCTGGCCCTGGCGGCTCCCTGCCGGATGCCCAGAGCGGTGGCCGCCTCGCTGATCGTGAGCTGGTCGATGACGACCAGTTCGAGCATCGCGCGATCACCGTCTGGTAGTCCGGCCATGGCCTGGAAGGCCCGCCTGGCCACGCTCTCCGCGTCGATCCGCTCTTCGAGCTGGGCGACGTCGTCGGAGTCGAGCGGCCTTCGTCCGCCTACGCGATCGGCCAGCTTCGTCTCCTTGAACGCCCGCCGCCGCTCGGCCGAGAGGGTGTTGCGAGCCACGCCGTACAACCACGCGATCTCGCTACCGAGTCCGGGCCGGTAGGTGTGGGCGGAGTCGAGCACCGCGACGAAAACCTCCGCCACCAGGTCGGCGACCGTGTTCGGATCATCGACCCGGCGGGCGAGGAACCACGTGATCGCGTCGACGTGGCGCCGGTAGAAGGCCTCGAAAGCCTCCGGATCCGTAGCGATGTTCGCCTGTCTGCGACGCACCGGCCGTGCTCCCTTCGTCGATTACATCCCTTCTTGGTCAGCGGCCGGGAAAACGTTATGAGTGTGAGCAGATGGGGCCAACTGTTTCCGCTGGGAGGCGGGACATGGTGCTTCCGAGTAGGCGCTGACGTCGTTGCCGGGGTAGGCGTCCACCACGGTCCGCTCTTTTCGTTCGACCAACGCCCGGCAGTCGGCCTCCTGGCGGGCGACGCCCGATCCTGCGCCCTCGCGGTCCTGGCTGATCCGGCAGTAGATCGCGGATCGTCGCATGGGTCACCTGGATGCACGGTGGCAGGTACGGCTGTCGTTGCTCCTTTTCTCGGCCGGAGGTGTACACCTGAGTGGTCCCGGCCGCGAGCGACAAGAGCACCGGCCGGGTGACCGGGAGGAAGCCCACCTCCTGGTCCCGGTGGACCCGTGTTCCGGGTCAGTCGCGGCGTATTCCGCCGGGGCCGGAGACCGGGTCGTCGCTGGGGTTCCTGAACGCGCAATGGAAGACGTGCCGTCCCGGGCCGGCCTCGATGGGCTCGTCCGGCTCTCCGGGCAGGTGAACGGTGGCAATGGTGCTCGGCGGGACCAGGACGTGCAGGGTCAGCCGTCCGCTGGAACGCTCCCAGCTCACCTCCGCCCGGCCGTACGGGGTGACGTGCGTGGCACGGGCGTGGGTGAGGCCACCGCCGGGGCGGGGACGCACCAGCATCCGGCGGTAACCGGGAGCGGCTGGGGCCAGGCCGGCCAGGGTGCGGTGCATCCAGTCGGCGACCGCACCGAGGGCGTAGTGGTTGAAGGAGGTCATCTCGCCGGGGTTGATCGCCCCGTCGGGCAGCATGCTGTCCCAGCGCTCCCAGACGGTGGTGGCACCCATCGTCACCGCGTACAGCCAGGAGGGGCATTCGGTCTGCAGCAGCAGCCGGTAGGCATCGTCGCAGGCCCCGGCTTCGGCCAAGGCGTCGCAGATGAGCGGGGTGCCCACGAAGCCGGTGCCGATGCGGTGGCCGTTCGCCCGTACCAGCTCGACGAGGCGCTCGCCCGCATGGGCGCGGCGCTCCGCACCGTCGATGAGCCCGAACCGCAGGGCCAGGGCGTAGCCCGTCTGCGAGTCGCCGGCCACCTTTCCTTCGAGTGAGACGTACGCGGCGTCGAAGGCGGCACGGACACGCCCGGCGAGCTCCTGGTAACGGCGTTCGTCCTCGGCGTGCCCGAGCAGCGCGGCGGTCTCGGCGAGGAGCCGGGCGGAGTACGCCAGGTAGGCGGTGGCGACCAGGCCCGGATCCGTCTGCGCGTCGAAGGGACGGTCCGGCGGGGCGGTGGGGTCGAGCCAGTCCCCGAGCTGGAAGCCTTCGTCCCACAGGAAGGACTCGCCCACCAGCTCGGCGATCTGATCCACCCAGGCTGTCATGCTCGGGTACTGCCTGCGCAGCACGTCGAGGTCGCCGGTGCGCCGGTAGAGGGTCCAGGGCAGGACGACGGCGGCGTCCCCCCAGACGGCCGTCGGCTCGTCGTTGGTGAAGGGCCCCAGATCCACCCAGGGCACGTAGAGGGGAACGGTGCCGTACTGGCGCTGCTCGGCGGCCAGGTCCTGCAGCCAGGAGCTCAGCATGCCGGTGCAGTCGTAGAGGAAGGCCGCGGCCGGGCCGAAGACCTGGATGTCACCGGTCCAGCCCAGGCGCTCGTCGCGTTGCGGGCAGTCGGTGGGGATGTCGACGAAGTTGCCGCGCATGCTCCACACGACGTTGTCGTGCAGCCGGGTCAGCAGCGGGTCGGAGCAGGTGAAGTCGCCGGTGCGGCGCATGTCGGTGTGGCAGACGACGGCTTGGACGGCAGCGAGGTCCAGCTCGCCGGGCCAGCCGTCGATCTGGGCGTAGCGGAAGCCGTGAACGGTGAAGCGGGGCTCCCACACCTCGGCCGTGCCGTCGCCGCGCAGGGTGTAGGTGTCGAGTGCGAGGGCCGTGCGAAGCGGCCGTACGCCCAGGGCGCCGTTCTCCAGGACCTCGGCGTGGCGGAGCGTGACGGTGTGGCCGGCCGGGCCCTGGACGCGGATGCGCAGGCGGCCGGAGATGTTCTGGCCGAAGTCGAGGATGGTCTCCCCGTCCGGCCCGGTGATCGTCTCGACCGGGTCGAGCGTCTCGACCCGGCGCACCTGAGGCCCGGTGGGCGCGACGAGCAGGGCCGGGTCGTGCGGCAGCGCGTCGGCGGGCAGCCAGGTGGCGTCGTCGAAGCCGGGCCGCGACCAGCCGGCCGGCAGTAGGCGGGCGTCGTACTTCTCGCCCTCGTACAGGCTCGCGGCGGTGACCGGGCCGGGCGCGCACCGCCAGGTCCCGTCGGTGACCACGATGTCGGTCGTGCCGTCGGCATAGGTGATCTCCAACTGGGCGATGAGCGCGGTGCGCTCGCCGTAGACGTCGGACTTGCCGCCGCGGAAGCCGATCCGGCCCCGGTACCAGCCGTCGGCGAGGGTGGCGCCGACGGTGTTGGCGCCCTCGCGCAGGAGATGGGTGACGTCGTGGGTGCGGTAACGCAGCCGGTGGCCGTAGCTGGTCCAGCCGGGAGCCAGGACCTCGTCGCCGACGACCCGGCCGTTGATCTCGGTCTCGTGCAGGCCGTGCGCGGTGACGTACAGGCGGGCCCGACCGACCGGGCCTCGCAGGGTGAAGTCGCGGCGCAGCAGGAAGGCGGGGCCGTCGGGCGGGCCGAGCAGCTCCAGCGGCGGTGCCGCCGCGCCCGCCTGCCAGTCGGTGGCGTCCAGCAGCCCGGTCTCGGCCCAGGACCAGGGGCTCCAGTCGCCGGCCGAGCCGTCGCGGCCGTGCACGCGGACCCGTACGGCCCGCCGCTCGCGTGAGCCCAGTTCCCCGCCCGGCCAGGGAAGAAGCACTGATTCCGGTGACTCGACGCGGCCGGTGCACGTTCCGTCGCTGAGCTCGATCTCGTATGCCTGCTGGGTCCACCCGGGGATGTCGGTGGTGACAGTCCAGGACAGCCGGGGTGCGCTCTCGCCGATCCCGAAGGGAAGGAGGTGGTGTTCGAAGGTAGGTGGTTCGGCACGCAGGAAGGTCACGGTCGTGGTGCTCCTTGTCGGTCAGCCCTTGATGGCGCCGCCGGTCATACCAGCAACGATCTTGCGGTTGAAGAAGACGAAGGCCAGCAGCGGCGGAACGGTGATCAGCACGATGTCCATGAACAGCAGGTTCCACTGGGTGCTGTACTGGCTGGAGAAGTTGTAGAGGGTGACCTGCACGGTGGCGTTGTCGTCGCCGGGCAGGAAGTACAGCGGGTTGACGAAGTCGTTGAAGACGGCCACCGAGCCGGTCAGGATGACGGTGATCGTCACCGGTCGCAGCAGCGGGAAGACCACCCGGAAGAACAGCTGCAGGCCGCTGCAGCCGTCGATCATGGCGGCCTCGTCCAGCTCCCGGGGGATGGCGGCGATGAAGGCGCGGAACAGCATCACCGCGAACGACAGGTTGAAGGCGACCTCGACCAGGATGAGCCCGGGCATGGTCTTGAACAGGCCGATCGCCTGCAGCAGCCAGATGGTCGGCACGATCGCCGGTGGGATGATGAGCCCGGACAGCACCAGGAAGTTGGCCAGAGCGCCGATCCTGCCGGCCCGGCGCTGCAGGACGAAGGCGGCCATCGCGGCGAAGACCACGATCAGCGCGACGGAGACGATGGTCAGGATCGTGCTGTTGAGGTAGGCGCGCAGCAGTACGTAGTCGCGCGCCTCGATCACCTCCGTCAGGTTCTGCACGATCGGCCATTCGGTGGGCCAGGCGAAGTCCAGGTCGGCCGCCTGGGACTCGCCCTTGATCGCGGTCAGCAGCATGAAGGAGAAGGGGATGAGGAAGACGACCGTGGCCACGACGAGCGCGACGGTCTCGGCGCCGAGCCTTCTCAGCGTTCTCATGCGGTGACCTGCCTCTTGCCGAGGAAGTGGTTGAGGGGGACGACGATGACGGTGACGACGATGAACAGCAGCACGTTTCCCGCGGTGGACAGGCCGAAGAAGCCGGCCTGGTACTGCTTGTAGATGATCGAGGCGATGGTGTCGCTGGTGAAGCCGGGACCGCCGCGGGTCATCGTCCAGATCAGGTCGAACGAGCGCAGGCCCCCGATGAACGACAGGATGATCACCGAGTAGGTCGCCGGCCAGGAAAGCGGTAGCGTGACGTGCCGGAAGCGGTGCCAGGCGGTGCCGCCGTCCACGGCGACGGCCTGGTAGTAGTCCTGCGGGATGGACAGGATCCCGGCGATGTAGATGACGGTGGCCAGGCCCACGCCCTTCCACACGTCCACCAGCGCCACCGACAGCAGCGCGGTGGTGGCGTCGCCGAGCCAGTCGGGGCCGGAGACCCCGACCACGGCCAGGGCCTGGTCGACCAGGCCGGTGTCGGGCTTGAGCAGCACGCTGAAGGTGATGCCGACCGCGACCGTGCTGACCAGGACGGGGAAGAACACCACCGAGCGCAGGAAGCCGCGCAGGCGCAGTTTCGAGGTCAGCAGCACACCCAGCAGCAGTCCGAGCACGACCTTCAGGCCGCTGGTGACCACCGCGTAGACGATCGTGTTCTGGAAGCCGATGCGCAGGTTCTGCTCGGCCAGGAAGTCGCGGAAGTTGTCCAGACCGACGAAGGTGCTGTCGAACAGCGTCCAGCGGGTCAGCGCGAAGTAGAACGCCATCACCGTCGGCACCAGGAAGATCACGGTGTAGACGACGGCGGCTGGCAGGTAGAGCGTGTACGGGTAGGCGGTCTGCGGTCGGGAACCGGCGGCGCGAGCGGGTCGCCGTTCGGGTGCCGGGCCGGGCCCCGAGCGGGGCTCGGCCTCCTGCTTGGTCACCACCCCGCGAGCCCCAGCTGCTTGGCCTGCTTCTCGACGTCCCGGTCGTACTGGGTGGCGCCCTCGGCGGGTGGTGTCAGCCCGGAGCCCACCGCGACGGTGATCTGCTCCAGGGACGGGCCCTTGACCGGGGAGACGAACTCCAGCGCGGGCGCGCTGGCGCCCTTGTCGATGTAGGCCTGCAGGTCCTTGGCCACCTGGATCGCGTTGTCGGGCAGCTTGGCCCCCTGGATGCGGTACGGGCCGGATGGCTGGACGACCTTGTTGATCGCGTCGGCGGCGGCGGGTGAGGCCGCGAAGGCGAGGAACTTCTTGGCCGCGTCGAGGCGCTCGGTGGTCTTGGCGATGTAGAGGCCGCCGGGCTCCCAGACGGTGGCGCCGTGCTTGGCGGGATCGTCGCCGGGGATGCCGAAGAAGCCCACATCGGTGGCCGCCTGCGGGTGGGTGGCCAGCAGCGGCGGCACGTTGCCGCTGAGCATCGCGTAGTGCGCGCCCTCGCCTTCGATCAGCATCTTGAGGCCCTGGTCGTAGGTGGCCGTGCCGAAGCCCTCGTTGACGTAGCCCTTGGCATGCACCTCGGCCAGGTGGTCGAAGCCCGCGCGGGCGGCCGGCGTGGTGGCGAACTTGACCTTGTTGGCCGTGTAGTCCTGCGCGAAGCCCGGCACGGTGGTCTGCACGTTGTAGTAGTCGCCCAGCACGAACAGCTGCGAGGTCCAGGTGTCCTTGAACGTCGTGATCACCGGGGTGATCTTCGCTGCTTTGATCTTCTCGTTGTTGGCCGTGAAATCGGCCCACGTCTTGGGCGGCTGCAGGCCGAGCTTCTCGTAGACCTTGCGGTTGTAGAGGATGCCGCCCCCGTTCACGCTCCCGACGGGGACGCCGTAGACCTTGCCGCCCTGCGTCACCACCGGCAGGTAGTCCTTCTGGACGTTGGCCAACACCGGGTCACCGGTGAGGTCGACCATGGTCTGGGCCGGGTTGAGCGCCTGCAGCAGCGACCCCGAGTTGTACCAGAAGACATCCGACATGTCGCCGGTGGACAGCCGGGTCTTGACGATGTTGTCGCCCTCGCTGCCTCCCGGCCGCGTCTCCGTATCGATCTTGACAGTGGGGTTGGCCTGCATGAAGGCGTCCGTGAGCGCCTTGGCCGTGTCCACACTCGCCTGGCTGTTGTCCACGAGCAAGGACAGGGTGACCGTGCCGTCGGCGGCGGGCTCCGAGCCCGAGCCGCAGGAGGTCAGGGCCGCCATCGCGAGAACGGCCACGGCCGTTCCCAGCATGCGGTGAGAGGTTCTCATGGTGCCCCTCCGGGTCCGTTGAATCGTTTTAGGGCCCCCGATGCGGGTTAACGTAGGCGTCACATTGGAGAGCGTCAAGAGGCGGTTTGGGCAACGGTCCTCGATTGTTATCGCTGTCAGCACGAGAAATAACAAGATCTTCCCAGTCCAAATGGGTAACGTTACCCACCTTGTCGATGCTTGAAGCTCGTACAATTGGATCTCGTCACGACGAAGGGGGAGCGATGGGCACGCACGATCGGCGGCGCCGGGTGACGATCGTCGACGTGGCCAACCACGCTCAGGTCTCCACCACCGCCGTGTCGAAGGTGTTGCGCAACGCCTACGGGGCCAGCCCGGCCATGCGCGATCGTGTGAAGGCGGCCATCGAGGAGCTCGGCTACCGGCCCCAGGCCGCGGCCCGGGCGATGCGCGGACGCACGTTCACCATCGGCGTGCTGCTGCCGCACATCAGGAACCCGTTCTTCGCCGACATCCTCGACGGCGTCACGGAGCAGTTCGCCGACACCGACTATCAGGCGATCATGATCCATGGCGGGTCCACCCCGAAGGCCGAGGCGCGGGCCATCGACGCCCTGGTGGACCGGCAGGTGGACGGCATCCTCATGGTCGCCCCGCTCACCTCCAAGACGGTCCTGGAGGAGGTGGCGAAAGACATGCCCACGGTCGTGTTCGGACGACATGAGCGATCGGCCGTCTACGACTCGGTCTTCGACGACGACGAAGCGGGCGCCGAACTCGTCGTTCAGCACTTGATCGCGCTCGGCCACCGCCGCATCGCACACATCGGGCAGAAGGACGCCAGCCGGGGCCACCCCGCGGACCTGCTGCACACGATCAGGGCGGAGACCTACCGGCGCGTGATGCGCGAGCACGGCCTGGACGAGGAGATCGCGGTCAGCACGACCTCCTACACCGAGGACGGCGGCTATGCCGGTGCCCGTGAGCTGCTGAGCCGCTCACCACGTCCGACGGCGATCTTCGCCGGGGCGGACCTGGCCGCCTTCGGCGCGCTGGCGGCCGTCCACGAGGCCGGCCTGTCCGTTCCCGGTGACGTCTCGGTCGCCGGCTACGACAACATCCGGATCACCGCCCTGCCCAACGTCTCGCTGACCAGCGTCGACCAGGACGGCTCCGTCATGGGCCGTACCGCCGGACGCCTGCTGCTGGAACGCATCGGCGGCCGTACGTCGTCGGTGCGCTTCTCCGTCGCCCCGACCCTGGTCGAGCGCCGCTCCACCGCGGCTCCGTACGACTGCGCGCAGGACGCTGTGCCGGTCGAATCTCAGGTCAACGAGAGGTGAGGTCCCTTTCGGGCCCGCGCAGACCCGCCGACTCCGGCCACGTACGACGTGACCCTGAGAAAGCCGGCCATCCGTGCGGCGCCGACCGGGTCCCCCAGAGTGCGACGGCGATGTACAGGGCCTGCTCGGGGATCCTGAACCAGAGCGGGGACGCCTCGCCGCCGTTGAACGGCACATCGGCGAGGGCGGCGTAGACGTTGGCCGGCAGCAGCAGCACGAAGAGCGCCGCGAGGCTGATCCCGGTGGCCCGGCGGGACCTTACGGTGCGGCGGTCAGCCGAGCCAGCGGCCGTCGCGCATGAGGTCGCGTCCCCGCAGTTCGTTCGCCTCACGCCAGGCCTGGATGTGCCACGGCCGGATCAGGAAGTACTGGTAGCCGTTGAGTTCGCGCGGGTCGAAACCGGTCGTGGTCGCGAACGCGTCGCCCGTCTCAGGGGCGAGGTCGGCGAGGTCCACCGGCTCGGCGGTGCCCTCGACGATGACGACGTCGCGGGTCGGCCCGAGGCTGAGTCGCACCCGGCCGTCCGCCAGCAGGTTGCGGCCGGTGACCGAGGCGCGCGGCGTCGAGATGAGGAACGCGGTCCCGTCCCAGAGGTACGAGAGCGGGATGAGGTGAACGCCGCCCGGGGAGCCCGACGTCGCGACCCAGAGATCGACGTCGCTCTCCAGTTTCGCGCGAGTGTCCCGCAGCCTCTCCTCGGGTCCACGCGGCGGCGCGTCCGTCATGCTTCCTCCAGTCACTTGGTGGAGAGCCCTTCCCCCATGGGACGGGCTCCGTCGGTCATCGGTCGGTTCGCCGAGGTCGCGATCTTCCAGATCGTTCCGTCCGGGGCTTGTACGACCCCGCCGTAGCCCAGAGCGACTTCGCGGCAGGCTTCAGCGTCGTGGCGCCGGCATCGAGGGCGGCGCCGATGAGGCTGCCGACGTTGGCCGGCTGGGACACCGTGAGCGTCGGCGTGAACCCGCGGAAGCCGGTTGTGGGTGCCTCCGAGGTCCGCAGGCGTATCTGCGTTTCCAGACCGAAGGCGGCGGTGTAGAAGCGCTTGGCGGCCGTGGGGTCGGCCACGTCGAGGGTGACGGATTCGATGGATGTCATGGTCGTCACGCTGGTTGCGGCTCGGCGACCGGCGCTTCTTGATTTCTGATCGGTCGTGTCACCTGTTTCGCCACACACGGCGGCATCCCCGCCACAGCTCCCGCTGCACGGCGCCGGTAGACGCTGGGCGGCATGCCGACCAGCTCGGTGAAGCGGGTGCTGAAAGTGCCCAGCGACGAGCAGCCGACCGCGAAGCAGACCTCGGTGACGCTGAGGTCGCCACGGCGCAGCAGCGCCGTGGCGCGCTCGATGCGACGCGTCATCAGATACGCGTACGGCGACTCGCCGTAGGCCACCCGGAACTGGCGGCTGAGGTGCCCGGCGGACATGTGCGCGTCGCGGGCGAGCGCCTCGACGTTCAGCGGCTGCGCGTACTCCCGATCGATCCGGTCGCGGACGCGGCGCAGTCGCGCGAGGTCGCTCAGGCGCTGCGCCGCGATGCGTGCGTGCGCCCACGAAGGGTGACACATGAGAGAACTCCTTTTCATCGATGTCCGCGAGCACCTGGGTCGTATGCCGACGCGGGCGGCGAGGTGCTCGATGACCGGACGGCTCAGCGGAACTCCTGGATGCGGATCAGGTTGCCCGCGGGATCGCGGAAGGCGCAGTCACGGATGCCGTACGGCTGCTCGGTCGGCTCCTGGACGACCTCGGCGTCGCCGGCCTGCAGCTTCTCGAAAGTGCCGTCGAGGTCCCGGGTGGCCAGCAGGATCCAGCCGTAGGTGCCCTTGGCCATCATCTCGACGATGGTGCGGCGCTCGTCCTCGGTGATCCCAGGGTCGGCGGCCGGCGGCGCCAGGAGGATGGACGTGCCGGGCTGGCCGACGGGGCCGACCGTGATCCAGCGCATCCTGCCCTGTCCGATGTCGCTGCGGACCTCGAAGCCGAGGGCGTCGCGGTAGAAAGCCAGGGACGCGTCCGGGTCGTCATGCGGGAGGAAGCTCGTGTGAATGGTGATGTCCATGACCTCAGGCTAGGGGCGGCTCCGTGACCTGTGCTTCTCGATTTCTGATCGATCTGTCCACCTGTTCGCCGCGCACGGTCGCATCCCCGCCGTTGCGCGCACCGCCTGGCGCCGCGTCACCATGTGATGACCATGAACGTTCACCGGGTACGGCCTCCGGCTGCGCTGAGGATGGTGAGTAGTGTCATCTGACATGACTGCCTATGTGATCGCAGATGTGAGGCTGACCGGAGATGCGGACGAACTGGCCGAGTACCGTTCCAAGGTGATCGCGACGCTTGAGCCGTACGGCGGGAAGTATCTTGCGCGCGGCGGGCCGGTCACGGTTGTCGAGGGCGACTGGGAGCCCGGACAGCTTGTCGTGGTCGAGTTTCCGACCGTCGAGGCCGCGCGTTCCTGGAACGAGTCAGCGGCCTACCAGGAGATCGCACCGTTGCGCAGCCGCAATACCGACAGCAGACGATTGATCGTCGAAGGTCTGTGACGTCCGTCGCCCTGGTGCGGCCGTGAGCGCGGGCGGGCGTCCGTGTCATCCCGGCGCTATCGAATCGCTCGATCCTCTGGGGATGAACTTGGTATGTTCGTGCAGTTCTTCGACGTGCGCCGTGGCTCGGGGTGTTTTCAGTACGGGTGCGTCCGGCGAGTCGTGCCGGTGGAAGATATCGATATCGACCTCTTCGCCTCCGACGATCAATGTGTCCCATGCTCCGCTCACCAGCAGGGTTCGCACCGTCTCGGCCTGTAGCTTTCGCAGATGATTGTCGAGGGTCGCGTCGTCGGGCATGCCGGGAATACGTGGCGACAGGCGGCTCCGGATCTGTCGCAGCTGTTCCATGAGCGCGTCGATGTCCGCATCCTTGTCCGGACTCTTACCCCCTTCCTCGATGCCCTGGACGATTTTGTCTTTGATCGTACAGGTGACCCCGTGTTCGTCGGTGGTCACCATTGATTTCCAGGCGCGGCTCTTATGCCGGTATTGGAGCATCGACATCGCCGCTTCGTGGCGGAGGAAGTTCGCATCACGAAAGGCTCTCCCGCGCCAGCCGTGGTGGAGAGACCGCGCCAGTGAGATGGCCGACGCCAAACCGCTGTTGAGCCCGCGTCCCGGCCAGAAGTGGATCGAATTGGCGGCGTCCCCGAGCAGAAACCCATAGGTGCCCGGGGTGGTCGACGTCGCGGAATACAGTTGGGCACTGAACCGCGGCCGCTGCACCATGTCCAGTCGAAATGCGGTGACGGCGCTCAGGTTCTCTTCCGTGACGCCGAAGAACACCAACCCCTCCATCACCCGTTTCCACAGTGCCGAGCTTTTGACCAGGGCGGGCAGAAACAGTGTGCTGTGGGTGGAGCAGTGAAACTCGCCTTGGTCGGTCCTTCCCATCAGGCATGGACGGGAGGCGATACACTCTTCGAACACATGCCGGACGGGGTCGATCCCGATGACCTCCTCAGCCTCGGCATCGGTCAGGCGCATGTTCAGAAAGCCTTCACCGCGTAAGGCGTTCAAGAGAAAACGATTCTGGGCCACCGTCAGCAAGACGGTCATGGGGTCTGACAGGTCGGACTTCACCCGCAGGCCCAGCACGACATCCTGCACGTGCTGACCGTTCAGCGAGTAGATCGATTTGTCGGCGTTGCCGAACTTGTCGGTGAAGAACTCCCGCGTTCGCGAGCGTCCTCCCTCGCAGATGGCGAGCACATGGTCCTTGACCACAGCCTCACGGTGCTCGGTCGGGTCGAAGTTGGCAGGAACGAGTCGGATGCAGTCGGATTTCTCGTTCGCTATTTCAAGCAGCTTGTCTTCTATATAGGCGACCCGGATGTTCCGCGGGCTGTAGCCACGGATGGAATCGGGACCGGTCGGCCACATCTCGGAGTACGATCCGGGGCTGAACAGCCGCGCCTGGACCTCCTCGGGGAGATTGAGGTATTGGCGGCTCTGGACCGTCACCACCTGCTGCCGCCGGATGTTGCCCTGCGCTTCGTTCTTCCATATGACGCGCGCCCCGTCCTGAATCCAGCGGCCGTCATACAATGTGATGGCCACTCGCCGGCCCATGAGGTTTTCGAGCAGCAGGGCAAAACTCAGCCCGACAGGGCCGCCGCCCGAAATCGTGACATGCAAGACCTGGCCCGGTTCGACGCACACAGCGGATTTGATGAACGACTGAAGCACGAGGGCATCCACGATCGTCTCCATCTCGGTGGATGCCTCGAAACAGAATGTTTCATCGCCGATCGTGATCAGATCACCCGGCCGGAGCACGTGTGATTTCACCCGGCTCCCGTTGACCAGCGTCCCGTTACGGCTTCCCCGGTCGTACAGTACGTAACCGCCGGCCTCGTGACGCACCTCCGCGTGAAAGCGCGAGGCTCTCCCGCTGGCGATCACCACACTGTTGTCGTCCCTGCGACCGAAGGTGATCGGCACATCGCTGATCGGAAACCGTTGTCCGGTGAGAGGGCCTTCACGCCCGACGATTGCAGGTGGCATGGGTCGCACCCCTTTCCGCAGGTCGTAGAACTGATGCGATCATCGATAGCAGAGGCGCCGTGCGTTGCGTCGTGTGCCGGGTCGACCAGGTTTACCGCAGGTCTTTCTCTTGCTTCGGAAAACTTCACGCGATCACTTATCGTGCCATGCTCGGCGTCCATAGGAAATGGTCCGCAGCCGTATAAACCGCTTGCCGCCGAATCCCGCACAGGTCGCGGGCGGCGGCAGGTGGAGGCATGCCTCCGGCGGGGATCTCCGGTCCCGAGGTGATCAGAACCAGGGAGACGGTCAGGGCGGCCGCCTCGCGGGCGAGTCGATGCGGCCCGTCACACCTGGAGGGCCGTCGACCTCGGTCGGCTGAATGATCGGCTCCGCCGTCCTCACCCCCGGCTCGGCTGGCGGCCGGCGGCGCGACCCGGCCCTTCTTGGCCGCAGCCAGGGAATAGCGTCGTGGGGGAGTGGGGTTGGCGCGGTTATGGAGCCGGTCACGCGTGGGCGGGTCCGCATCGAGCGGGCCGCCAAGAGGGTGCGGGTTTTCCTGGGCGGCCGGGCGATCGCCGACACCGTCCGGGCGTTGCTGGTCTGGGAGGTGCCCTACTATCCGACCTACTACTTCCCCCGGCAGGACGTCGCCGTCGAGTTGAAGCCCAGCGGCCGGACCGTGCACTCGCCCAGCCGCGGTGAGGCGGTGCTGTTCGACGTCGAGGGCGTGGCTGACGCGGCGCTGGCCTATCCCGGCTCCCCGATCGAGGAGTTGCGCGATCATGTGCGGTTCGAGTGGGAGGCGGTGGACGCCTGGTTCGAGGAGGACGAGGAGGTCTACGTGCACGCTCGTGATCCTTACACCCGGGTGGACGTGCTGCCCTCCTCCCGCCATGTGCGCGTCGAGGTCGACGGGGTGACGGTCGCCGACTCCCACAGCCCCCGGATCCTGTTCGAGACCGGTCTGCCACCACGCTATTACTTGCCCAAGACCGACATCCGCCTGGACCTGCTCACCCCCACCGGCACCGTGACCCACTGCCCGTACAAGGGGACGGCCGAATACTGGTCGGTGAACGGTCGCGCGGATCTGGCGTGGTCCTACCGGACCCCGCTGGAGGAGAGCCGCCGCATCGCCGGGCTGGTCTCCTTCTACGACGAGAAGGTCGACGTCTACATCGACGGAGTCCTGCAGGACCGCCCGAAGACGAAGTTCGCCTGACTCGCGACCTGCGGCGTCTGGTCTGAACCGGGCTGGCATGTAGCGATAGCATCGAACTCTGTCTGAGCGAACGGGAGGGATGACATGGTTTATCGCCCGATGACCCTCGTCGATCTCGCCGCGCGCATGAAAGCGAATTCCAACGAAAAGATTCGCTGGAAGCTCGTGTGGGAGTTCCTCGAGGAATATCGCTGGGAGACGTCCGATGCCCAGCCGGCGTTGCTCAGATCCGAGCCGGAATCCGTGGGTGACGAACGGTGGGATGCCTTGCTGGCCGCGCTCGCGGAGCATCTCGCCGCGAAGCATGATCTTGCCCCCCCTCTATGGACGGCACTGCGGGTGTTGCGCCACCCTTGGTTCCCTGCCGAGTTGGCCAGTCAGCGCGTGGATGCGCTGGTCTGGGCTCCTGCAGCCTTCCGCAAGCACGGTGTCTACCTTTCGAGTAAGGATCTCGAGGCGGCATGAGCGGGACAGACGACGGACTGCTTGGCCGGGCGGAGCTTGAACGGGCTTCACTGCACTGGGGGAGCGACTGATGCGCCGGGGCGTCGTCGCGGATCTCTTCGTCGTGGGCGGAGCCGCAATGGCGCTCGCTTACGACGCGGTCCGAGTCACCCGTGACGTGGACGCACTCTTCGTACCGCACGGAGTGGTTCTGGAAGAGGCCCGCCGGGTCGCTGAGGACCTCGGCTTACCTCCATGGTGGTTGAACGAGCAGGCCAGCGTCTACATCTCCGGGAAAGACGATCCGGGGAAGCGAAGAGTCTTCGACCATCCGGGCCTCCGCGTGATGGCGGCTTCACCGGAGCACATCTTCGCGATGAAGGCGATGGCGGCACGGACACGCGATGTTGACGATCTCCGACATCTGGCAGAGCTGGCCAACGTCGTATCCGCGGAGGACGCGATCCGCCTGTGTGCGCAGTTTTTTTCCCGGGGAGGAGCCTTCCCCCAGAGCATGGGCGGTGCTGGTCGACCTGTTCGGCTGAGCCCGATGCTGATCTCCTCCTCAGAATAAGCACCGTTTGAAATGACAGCCTCAGTGAAGGTTTTACCCGTACAAGGGAACGGCCGAATACTGGTCGGTGAACGGTCGCGTAGACCTGGCGTGGTCCTACCGGACCCCGCTGGAGGAGAGCCGCCGCATCGCCGGGCTGGTCTCCTTCTACGACGAGAAGGTCGACGTCTACATCGACGGAGTTCTGCAGGATCGCCCGAAGTCGAAGTTCGCCTGATCAGTTCGGCACATCGAACGGGTTGACGACGGACACCCCCGTGCCATCGAAGTCCTTGACGTTCCGGCTGACCAGGGTCCAGCCGTTCACCCGGGCCGTCGCGGCGATCAGAGCGTCCGCCGTCGGGAGCGGGCGTACGGCGTTCAGCCGCCCCCACTCCTCGGCGACCTCCGAGGTGACGGGGACGATGCGATCACCGAATTGCCGGTGAAGGTCGTGGAGCCAGCGCTCCAGAGAGATCGCCTGTACGGGGTCCCGGCGTCTACAGCGTTCGACTCCGCAGCGGATCTCGCCGACCGTCAGGCTGCTGAGATGGAGAGTGGGTCCGTGCGTTGCGCTGATCCAGTCCTTGACCTGGGAGCTGCCGTTCCTCTTGCGTGCTTCGGAGACCACGTTCGTGTCGAGCAGACAGCCGATGCCCATCAGCCGAAGTCGATCTCTCGGGGAAGGTCCTGGTTCCGTGGGAATTCGAGGTCGTCATCCCAGTCGGGGTCGGCGAGAAGGAACTGCCTGAAGTCGGGGGCGTCGCCTTTGATGCGGTGGTATTCGGCGATGTCGATGACGACGGCCACCTCCTCCCCGTGCCGGGTGACCACTTGGGGGCCTTCGCTCACCGCACGCCGTACGACCTCGCTGAAGCGCTGTTTCGCCTCTTGAACCTGCCATTCGTTCATGAGTCACCTTCTGTCTGGTCTGTCTAGACCCAGACTGGCTTCAGGGTGAGATCGTGCGAGTACTTTCCGCTCCCTGATCGCCTGGTTCGCGGCGTGATCGCATGACCCGAGACTGTTGCAGTCCGCCTGAATCAGGCGGTGGCGGGCTCCTGCAGGATGGTGACGGGCCGGTCCGCCCGGCGGGTGCGCTCGCGCAGGATGGTCCGCAGCACGCGCAGTCCGTCCCGTACGGCGTGCAGGTTGCTGACGCCGTGGATGCGGCTGTGTTCGTGGCTGGGGACCTCGCGGATCACGAGGCCGGCCTGGGCGGCGCGGACGTTCATCAAGGTCTCGATCTCGAAGCCGTCGCAGTCGAGGGCCATGACGTCGAGGTGACGGGCCCAGAAGGCGTTGTAGCCGTAGCAGAGGTCGGTGTAGCGGGTGCCGTACAGCCGATTGGTCACCATGGTGAGCACCTTGTTGCCGAGCGAGCGGATCGGGCTGAGGTCGTCGGATCCGCCGCCGGGGGCGTAGCGGGAGCCCTTGGCGAAGTCGGCGCCCTCGACCAGTGCGGTCACGAAGGCGATGATCTCCCGGCCGTCGGTGGACCCGTCGGCGTCGATCATGACGATGATGTCGCCGGTGGCCGCGGCGAACCCCTCGGTGAGAGCGTTGCCCTTGCCCCTGCGGGTCTGGGTGACGACACGCAGCCCGGGGCGGAGGGCTCTGGCGACGGCGACGGTGTCGTCCACGGAGTTGCCGTCGACGAGGACGACCTCGTCGATCCAGGCGGGCAGAGTCGCGAAGACGTGAGGCAGGTTGGCGGCTTCGTTGAGTGCGGGAACCACCACGCTGACGCTGACGGGGAAAGAGGCATCGGTCATGGCTACAAAGTCGCCCGGGGCACCTGCAGGATGCTTGACGGGCTCTTACAACCCGGATTCCCGGGTCGGTGCACAACGGGTGCGATCCGGATTCCCAGGTGGGTGCACAACACGTGCGACCCGGATTCACGGGTCGGCGCACACGTGCCGAAGAAGCCGTCCGGCGCTGTGCAGACGGCCTTTCCGGCGGTGGCGTCCGTCAGAAAGGCAACTGCCTGCCGGACGGGCTCCGCAGGTCGAGCGGCGCAGGCTCACGCGGTGGACGCGGGCGTTGGATGACCTGGATCCTTTTCACGATCCTGCTCCTCTCGAGGGCTTGATCATCGGGTGTTACCCATGTGAAGCCCAAGAATCACCTATCTGCGTATCACATGAAGCACACTAGCCACACGTTCCGCAGCTGTGGCGACATCTTCGGCATGTCCTATACGACCGGCCCATGACAGCCAGAACCACCATTCGCCGTCCGCCTCGTGGGCGGCGAGGACGTCCTCTGTCATGGCCGGGACCATCGGGTTGATCACGTGGAGACGCGGGAACAGCCCCGCGGGTGCTTTGAGGCGCACCTGGAAGGAGTGCGCCTCCAGTTGGACGGCCAGCCGCCGTAGGTGATCGGCGGCGTCGCCGTGGTCTGTCCTCATCCGGCTTGCTCCTGGAAGACGACGATGCTTTCACTCTGCAGAGTGGGGTTTCGTGGCAGGTCAGGCAATCGGTCTCCGTCCGGCCAGGGGGTGGGATCAGTGGAATAGACCGGAAAGTCACCGATGTTCCGTGGAAAACCCGCGATTAAAGGGAATGCAATGCACAGGCACGCTTACGCTGTGGTGCGCTCTCATTAATCTTGTGTAAACAGCGACGGGAGGGCAGCATGGCCCGAGGTGAGCATTCCCCCGCGTGTGCGCGAGGCTGGCGGGAGCAGGCCGCGGCCCGTCAGTGGACGCTCTGGCAGACCACGCAGGCCGTCCACGGCTGCTGCGGGGTGAGCCTGCTCAAGGCGCACCGGCTGGCACGGGGATGGTCGGCCAGGCAGTCCGTCCAGGAGTTGGAGGAGCTGTGCGAGCGTCAGGGCCTGGGGGAGGCGCGGGCCAGCATCGACCTGCTCAACGCGTGGGAGAACAACCGGGCCCGGCCCCGGCCGCAGACCATCGATCTGCTGGCGCGGCTCTACCGTGCCAACGCGGTGCGGCTCGGTCTCTCCGGCGACTACTGCGAGGACGACGGCGGGACCAAGGTCGTGGTCGTCTCCGGCGTCGAGGGCCGCTCGCCGTACCAGGCGGAGGAGCGGATCGACGACGACATCGAGCGGCGCGCGCTGTTCCACCACGCGCTGATCGGCTCGCGGTCCGCGATGAGCGGGCGGCTGCTCGCCGAGGTCGAGCGGACCCGCCAGGACCTGGACCGCACGCTCGCCCTGGCCACCGTCTCCGAGGACCAGCTCGACCGGCTCGACGAGCAGGTGCTCCGTTACCGCCGTGAGTACATCACCAGCGCGCCCCTGCCGATGCTCTACCGGCTGATGCTGGAGCTGTCCGACGTGCGGGCGCTGTCGGCGACCCGGCAGCCCGCGATGTCCCAGCGCCGCCTGCTCAGCGCCACTGTGATGCTCGCCCTGCTGTCGGCCGACGCGCTGATGAAGCTCGGCGACACCCGTCAGGCGCACGCCTGGTACGGCACCGCGCGCATCGCCTCCGACGACATGGGCGACCTGCGGCTGCGCGCCCTGGTCCGGGCGCAGGAGGCGATGCTCCCGTACTACTACGGCGATCTGGCCGAGACCGTACGGCTCGCGCGTGAGGCCCGGATGCTCGCCGGGAGCGCGCCCAGTTCCCCGGCGGCGCTCGGCGCGGCGGCGGAGGCGCGGGCGCTGGCGAGGATGGGCGAGCACAAGGCCGCCAGGGTCGCGCTGGCCGAGGCTGAGCGGATCTTCTCCAGGATGCCGCCGGAGGGCCACGACCATCTGGCGTTCCGCTTCTCGGAACGGCGGTTGCAGTTCTACCGGATCGGCACCCTGATCGAGCTGGGGGAGGAGGTCGACTGGACGCCCGGCCCATCCGGCCCCTACGCCATCGACCCGGTGCTCATCCTGCTCGACCAGGCCGCGCACCTGATCCGGGACGGCAAGGTCGAGGACGCCTGCGACCTGGCGCAGAAGGCCCTGCTCCAGGTGCCGCCGGAGCACCGCACCTCCATCGTGCTCAACCGGGCCCGGGCGCTGCTGTCGGAGGTGCCGGCCGCCCGGCACAAGGCGGCGGCGGTGCGTCGCCTGACCGAGCTACTCGTCGACGCCACGCCGGCCAGCTGATGGGGTCGCTCGCGGAGGAGGCTTTCACGGTCCTGCGTGAAGTCTGCGACGACCTCGGGATCGACCACCGCGACGCCGAACTGCTGCGGGTGCGCAGCAACGCGGTCTTCAAGCTGCGCAGCGAGATCGTGGTGCGGATCGCCACCGCGCCCAACGCGCTGACCCGCCTGCCGATGGTGCTCGCGGTGGCCCGCTGGCTGGCCGAGCAGGGGTTCCCCGCGGTCCGCCCGGCCGATGAGATCTCCGACCAGCCCGTGGTGCACGAGGGCAGGGTGGTGACCTTCTGGCACTACGTCCCGGCCAGCGGCCGTCCCACCACCACCGAGCTGGGCGAGATCCTGCGGAGCCTGCACCTGCTGCCGGTGCCGCCGGTGGCGCTGAACCGGTTCGCCGACCCGCTCGCCGAGATCCGCCGCGCGGTGGACCGGTCCGCGGTGCTCACCTCCTGCCAGCGGGCCTGGCTGCGTGACCGCATCGCCGAGCTGACCGAGCGCTGGTCGGACCTCGACGTGGACGGCTCCCCGGTGCTGCTGCACGGTGACGCCTGGATCGACAACCTGCTGCGCTGCGCCGACGGCCACGTGGTGCTCTGCGACTGGGACGGCGTCTCGGTCGGCCCCCGCGAGTGGGATCTGGTCCACACCTACCACGGCCAGCGCCGTTTCGGCCTGACCGCCGCCGACGTGGACGCCTTCGCCGACGCCTACGGCAGCGATCTGCGCTCCTGGCCCGGTTACTCCACCCTCATGGAGGTCCGGGACATGTACGCGGTGGGCATCCACATCCGTAACGCCGGAGCCGACCCGTTCTCCCGCCGTGAGCTGCCCCGCAGGCTCGACTCCCTCACCCGGGGCGAGCAACACGCCCGCTGGTACATGGCCGAACCCGTCACCGTCTCCCCGTAAAGATCTTCATACCGGGGCGGCGGGCATCCACGTGGTGCACCCGTGGAACGGTCCGTCGCGGGGCCACCCGGCGAGGAAGGCCTGCGAGGCGCAGCGCGCCCCGGAGAGAGCACCCGGTCAGGGATCGCGGCCGGCAGCCTGACCGGGCACACTGTGCCAATGAAGCGATGGCCACGACGGGCGGCACTTCTGGCGGCGCCCGTCGCCGCCTTGGTGGCGGCGGTGGGCTGCACCGTCGGCTACGGGGTCCTCCAGCCCGGCGGAAAGCCGGCCGGCGTGCCGAACCCCACCGATCCCGCGCGCGGTCCCGGCCTGTTCGCCGTCAACTCGCAGGGACTCGACGGCCCCATCGTCATCGACGTCCAGGGGTATGTCCTCTACCGCAACGACGCCGACGGTGTGAATCCGTCGCGTCCGGCCTGCGTCGGCGAGTGCGTCAAGATGTGGCGTCCGATGCCGGCCGGCGACATCGGGAGACTGCGGATCGTCGGTATAGACCGGGGAAAGGTGGGCAAGGTCGTCAGACCCGACGGCATCGAGCAGCTCACCCTTGCGGGATGGCCGCTGTACGGCTACGCCGGTGACCGCATGCCCGGCGACGTCAACGGGCACGGCCGGGACGGCTGGTCCGTGATCTCCCCTGCCGGTGCCAAGGCCGGTCACCCCGCCCCCTGACGTCACCGCCCATCCGACGCCGGCGGGTCGGGCAGGGTCATGACCGCGGCGGTCCCCCCGCCGGGCGCCGGGTGCAGCCGCAGCGCCCCGCCGTGCAGCTCCGCCACCCACTGGGCGATGGTCAGTCCGAGACCGGTGCCGTCCGCCACGCTGCTGCGGAATCGCTGCGCGGGCCGGTCGTCCAAGCCCGGACCGGTGTCCCTGATCGTGATCATGCCGGTCTCGACGATGAGGGTGACCGCCGCGGGTTCGGCACCGATCCGGCCGTGCCGGACGGCGTTGTGGACGAGATTGCGGATGGCGATGCTGACCAGGGCCGGGTCGCCGCTCGCCACCGTGGGTGAGACCGATACCTCCGCGGTATGCGGCGGTTGCACGGTCTCGGCCACCACATCCTCGGCCAGCTGGTCAAGGCGGAACGGCTGCCGCTGGAGCTCCCGCAGCCCGGCGACGAGCCGTGCCCGCATGAGCAGCGCCTCCACCGAGTCGGCCAGCCGCTCGGTGGAGCGCAGCACCTGCCGTAACGCCTGGCGCTGCCGGCCGGGATCCTTGAGCGCGGCCTCCGACAGCGCCCGGATGACCGTCAGGGGGGTACGCAGCTCGTGCGCCGCGTCGGCGACGAACTGCTCCTGCTGGCCGAGCGCCTCGACAGCGGGCTGGGTGCCCCGCCGGACCAGCAGGTATCCGCCCAGGCCGACGAGGAGCGTGAACACCGTTCCCCCGGTGAACAGGGCCCACCCCAGCTTCTGATGGGCCTGCTGAACCGGCCCGAGGTCGACCACGGCCACGACCGTGCCCGCCACGGCTCCGGTGACGGCGTGCGCGAACGGCACCGCGAGCAGCCGGGCGCGACGCCCTTCGGCGGCCACGGTCGTGGCGAACTCGCCGCGGCCCCGCCACACGAGCCGGGCGGGACCGCGCAGGACCTCTGGTGCGATCACCGGCAGGCTGGACGGGTAGCCGAAAACGAGGCGGATGTCGGTGCGGGTGCCCTCGTACACGTACACCCCGGTCGGGCCCTCCGACGCCGGATCGGTGAAGAGCCGGTCCAACTGCAGGACACCGGACTCGTAGTGCAGCAGGGCTTTTGCCGTCCGTGCCGTGCGGTCCAGCTCCATTTCGACGAGATCGTCGCGCTGCCGCTGGTCGACGATCAGCGCGACGGCTCCCATGCCGGCCAGTCCCACCATGTTGAGGGCTATCAGCAGCAGGGCCAGACGGCCCCGCAGCGTGCTGAGGCGCCTGGCCGTCTGCAACGGTGCGGGCTGGGTGCGCTTCCGGCCCCCGCCGGGCCCGCGGCCTCGCCGGCGTAGCGGTTTCACGGCTATGGGGACCCGACCCAGTAGCCGGCGCCCCGCGCCGTGAAGATCACTGCGGGCTCGCCGAATTTGCGCCTCAGCTGGTTGACGACGACATCCACCACGTTGGACGCCGGATCGGCTCGCTCGTCCCAGCAGTGCTCGATGAGCTCGGTGCGGGTGACGACGGCCGGCTGACGGGCCAGCAGGGTCTCAAGGACCGCGAACTCCTTGGGCGTGAGGGTCTGCAGCACCCCCGCCCGGCGGACCTCGCGGCGGGCCACGTCGAGCTCGACGTCGTCGACGCACAGGATCGGCGGGATCATCGTGGTGCGGCGCCGGCACAGGGCGCGTACCCGCAGGACCAGCTCGTCGGTGAAGAACGGCTTGGTCAGGTAGTCGTCGGCACCGGCTTCCAGGCCCGCCACCCGGTGGCTGATGTCGTCGAGCGCGGTCAACATGATCGCGGGTACGGCCATGCCGGCCTGGCGGCGCCGGTAGAGCTGGTCGGCGGAATCGCCTTCCGGGAGTATCCGGTCGAGGACCAGGCAGTCGTAGTCGTTGACACTCATGCTGAGGTCGGCCTGGCTCCAGTCGGCTGCCTCGTCGACGGCGAAACCAGCCGAACGCAGCGCGGTGACCACCGCACCGCGCACGTCGGGATCGTCGTCGACAACGAGTACACGCATGGGGTGAGAGTAGCGATCTCCACGAGGCTCAACCAGCCGCCGCGGAACCGATCGCGCGGGCACCCCGGTGTCCGCGCACCGGCTGGATACCGTTCGCGCATATCTGATTGCATAAATCAATTGTGAAATTTCGCAAATCATGCGAAAAGGTTCATGTCCTGGGTTCCTTATTTAGAGCCTGGACCCAGGCGGGATCACTGTATGTCTCCTATTTCGTTTCTCATCTAATCCTCATGATCATCATTGCAGAATTCGTCGTGAAGGTGTGCGGTAAGGCGCGCATCCCGATGCCGCGGCATCCGTCACCCGGCGGCCGGGCAAGTCAGGTGCCTGGAGGTGATCGATGCGCGGCGTCCGCCGGCTGACCGCTCTCGCCGTGACGGCGCTGCTGGCAGCGGCGTCAGGCTGCGGCGGCACCGGAGCTCTCGTTCCGGAGCCCGGCCGCTGCGGCCTGCGCATCGCTTTCTTCGGTCCGCTCACCGGTGAGTCCATGAATCTCGGGCGTAACATGCACGAGGGCGCGCTGCTCGCCGTCGAGCGGCACAACGCCGGGAATCCGGCCTGCACCGTCGGACTCGTCGCCGTCGACTCCCAGGGCGACCCGAAACAGGCGCCCGAGCTTGCCCAGCGGGTCGTCGCCGATCCGACGATCGTCGGTGTCGTCGGGCCGGCGTTCTCCGGCGAGTCACAGGCCGGCAACCCGATCCTCAATCAGGGCGGGGTCAGCACCATCACTCCGGCGGCCACCGAACCCAGGCTCAGCGACCGGGAGTGGTCGGTGTTCCACCGCATCATGGGCAGTGACGCCGCGCAGGGACCGGCCGCCGGTTCGTACATCAGAGAGACGCTGCGCGCGCGGAAGGTGTTCGTCATCGACGACGCCAGTCCCTACGGGCACGGCCTCAGCGAGCTGGTCATGAAGGAGCTCGGCCCGCTGGTGGTGCAGAGCTCCTCGATCCAGCTGAATCTGGTCGACTTCCACGGACTGGCCGCCGAGGTCGAGTCGGCCGCGCCCGATGTGGTGTTCTTCGGCGGCTACTACGCCCAGGCCGGCCAGCTCCTGCGCGAGCTGCGCGACGCGGGGGTGACCGCCACGTTCGTCTCGGGGGACGCGGTCAAGGAGGACGGGTTCGTCCGTACGGCAGGAGCCGCGGCCGCCGAGGGCGCGGTCCTCATCTGCCCATGCCGGCCGCCGGAGAAGGACCCCGAGTTCGCCCGGCAGTACCGGGCCCGCTTCGGCCACGAGCCGGGTACCTACAGCGCGGAGGCCTACGACGCCGCGACCGTCTTCCTCCGGGGGATCGACGCCGGCAGCACACGGCGCCCCGACATGGAGAAGTTCGTCGACGACTACTCCGGTACCGGCATCACCACAGAGATCCGATTCAACGACGACGGCGAGCTCGTCGATCCGTCGGTCACGGTGTGGGCCTATCGAATCCACAACGGTCAGATCGTCGCCGATGACAAGCCGATCCCCAGAAACTGACCGCGCAGGAGAACAGAGACCATGACGACCACCCCGACCGCCGACCGTGTCCATCGTCCGGTCGCGTCGCGCCCTTCCACGATGCCGGTGCGGTCACCGTACGCCGGACGCTCCGGCCGCGGGGGCGCCACCATCCACCACACGCTCGCGGAGGCTCCCGTCGGCGGCCACGCCATGCTGGAGGCGGCGCTCGCCTGGCAGCTGCTGCGGCCCGCCGAGCGCGCGAACACCGGTGAAGGGGCAGGCGCCGCGGTGCCGCGCCACCTGCCCGTCGTGGAGACGCGCAGTGAGGCGGTGGCGGCGCGGATCGCCCGGCTGCTGTCGGGGCTGGCCTGGGCCATCGTCACCCCGGTCGAGACCGGTCCCGGCCGGGCGCCGGGCGTACGCGTCGAGGTGCCGAGAGGGCTGTACCACCTGGTCCTGCGAGCACTGGCCAACGCATGGCGGGACGCCCGGCGACAGTTCGATCCGCGTAATCCGAACACCGAGATGGACGCCGAGGCGGCCGTCGCACTGTGGCGCATGGGCATTCTCCTCTCCGGGCTCGGCAACAGCCACAACATGATCTACCTGCACACCGGTACCTCCATGGTGGCCGAGGTACTGGAGACGGCGGCCAGGCGCCTCGGCCTCGCCCCGATCACGGATCACTCCCAGAGCGGCCCGGCGGTCACCCTCCACCATCCCGGTGAGGTGCACTGGCTGCTCACGAAGGCGGAGGCGGGAGGCGCGGGCACCGTGCGGACGCGCGTAAGCCGTCCCGCCAGGCTGCTCAGGTAGCGGTCCGTGATCGGGGTTGCGAGGTGCCTTCCTGAGACGGGAGCGGCCGGGCTTCCGGCCGTTCCCCGAAGACGCCTGCGGCGCGGCCCGTCGTCAGAAGAGCGGCTTGCCGTCGCGGGTCAGCTTCCAGCCGGACTCGGCGAACTGGGCGGGGTCGATGGTCCCGGTCGCCGTGGCGTAGTCGATCAGCGCCTGGCGGATCTCCACCTGCGCGTTGTAGACCACCGGAGCGGTCGTGACGTGCGGGAAGCCGCCTCCGCCCGACTGGCGGTAGTTGTTGATCGCGACCACGAACTGCTGGTCGGCGGCGACCGGCTGCCCCTGGTAGGACAGGGCGGCGATCCGCTGGCCGGCGGGCTTGGCCACGTCCACGTCGTAGGTGACGCCGGAGAACTGGTCGTAGTTGTAGTCGGGGGTGTTGCCGGCGTTGGTCAGCGCGGCCAGGTCGACCGGGGCGTCCGCGGCGAGCTGGTTGTAGTACCTCGCCGAGTACTCCAGGTAGTCCTTGAGCTGGGCGCCGGTGAGTTTCACCGCCATCAGCGTGTTGTCGTAGATGTAAAGACCCGCCATGTCACGCACGCTCACCGGCCCGGCCGGGAAGGTCGCGGTCCTGCTGAACGGCGCGGCGATCGACAGCACCGGCAGTCCGGCGTCCGCCGTACCCTCCAGGGCCTTCTTCACCGTCTCGGTCTGGACCTTCTGGATGTAGTCCAGGATCGGGGTGTCCTTGTAGGGCGACTCGGCCGCCAGCAGCTCCTCCTTGGACTGGGCCACCACCGTGTTGACGTACGTGACCGTGGTGTCGTGCTGCTCCTTCATGAGCGCGACGATCTTCGGGTCTTCGGCCACCGTGTTGGTGTTCAGCGTGGCGGAGGACGCACCGGTGACCGCCCAGGCGCCGTGCTTCCTGGTGAGCCGGAAGTCCATCACGCTCAGCCGCTGGCCCCACTTGCCGGGCTCGGTGAGCAGCACCTGCTTGCCGGTGGCCTTGTTGGTGACGAACCGCTGGGCCACCTCGTTGTGCGCGTGCCCGAACAGCACCGCGTCCACGCCCGGCACCTCCTCGGCGACCATGGCCGAGGCGTTCTCGACGGGCAGATCGCCGCCGTAGGAGGACATCCCGCTGTCGCCCGCGTGCGCGGTGACCACGACCACGTCCGCACCCAGCCCGCGGATGACCGGCACCCACTTCTTGGCGCTCTTGATCAGGTCGGTGAAGCGGAGTTTGCCCTCGACGTTGGCCTTGTCCCAGATCGCCACGCCCGGGTTGGTCAGGCCGAGCACGCCGACCCGGACCGGCTTCTCGCCCTTGATCTTCATCGTCTTGATGGTGAAGGGCTGGTAGGCGGGCAGGCCCGTCCTGGCGTTCACCGCGTTGGCGCCGAGCACCGGGGCCTTCATCTGCTTCACCCACGTGGACAGCAGCGGCAGACCGTAGTTGAACTCGTGGTTGCCCAGGGTCACCGCGTCGTATCCGATGGCGTTCATCGCGCGGGCCATCGGGTGGACCTCGCCCGTCTCGTTGACCGGCTCCATCTTGGCGTAGTAGTAGGCCAGCGGGGTGCCCTGGATGGTGTCGCCGGAGTCGAACAGCAGGGTCCGGTCGGCTCCGCGCTCGGCGCGGATCTTGTTCACCAGCGTCGAGACCCTGGCCAGGCCGACGACGTTGCCCTTGCCGTCGGTGAACTCGCTGTTCTTGAAGTAGTCCCAGTTCAGGGTGTTGCCGTGCAGGTCCGAGGTGCCCATCACGGTCACCGTCACCGACGGATCGGGGGAGGCGTACGCCACCGCCGGGACGGCCATGGCCGCCAGGGTGGCCATGCCGACGATGGCGAGCTTCTTACTGTGCATGTGACGGCAGAGTAACCATTCGAGGTTGCCTTAGGGTTACGGAATCCTTATCGCCCGCTTATCTGTCCGTTCCATGGGTTTTGTGACTTTCTGCTGCCGGGCCCGCCCGTCTGCCCGCGCCCAGTGGGAGAGGGGCCCGCACGCCGGACCCGTCAGAGCCGCGGGTACGGCGTGCGGTACGGCCCCGCACGGCTCAGCGCTCGATGGTGGACATGTCCGGGTAGCGCTGCCCCATGACCGCTCCGGCCGGTACGGCGGCTTCGAGCGCGGCGAGCTGGCTGGGGGTCAGCGTGATGTCGGCCGCCGCCGTGTTCTCCTCCAGATAGCGCAGCCGCTTGGTGCCCGGGATCGGGATGACGTCCTCACCCCGGGACAGCAGCCAGGCCAGGGAGAGCTGGGCCGGGGTGCAGCCCACCTCCCCGGCGATCCTGCGGACCTCGCCGACGAGTGTCTCGTTGCGGGCCCCGCTCTCCCCGGTGAACCGGGGCAGGTGCTTGCGGAAGTCGCCGTCGGGCAGCTCCTCGGCGGAGGTCATGGTGCCGCCGAGCAGTCCCCGGCTGATCGGTGAGTAGGCCACCAGGGCGATGCCCAGCTCGCGGGCGGTCGGCAGGATCTCCTCCTCCAGCCCCCGGGTGAACAGCGAGTACTCGCTCTGCAGCGCGGAGATCGGGTGTGTGGCGTGCGCCTTCCGCAACGTCTCGGCGTTCACCTCCGACAGGCCGATCCGGCCGACCTTGCCCTCGGCGACCAGTTCCGCCATCGCTCCGACGGTCTCCTCGATGGCCACCTTCGGGTCGCGGCGGTGCAGGTAGTAGAGGTCGATGTGGTCCAGTCCCAGCCGCTTGAGCGAGGCCTCGGCCGCCTGCTTCACATAGGCGGGGCTGCCGTCGACGCCGCGGAAGGCCGGGTCGTCGCTCCTGATGATGCCGAACTTGGTGGCCAGCACGACCTCGTCCCTGCGGCCGGCGATCGCCCGGCCGACCAGCTCCTCGTTGTGGCCCCGGCCGTACGCGTCGGCGGTGTCGAGGAAGTTCACTCCCAGGTCGAGTGCCCGGTGGATGACCGCGATCGACTCGGTCTCGTCGGCCGCGCCGTAGAACTCCGACATCCCCATGCAGCCGAGTCCGACGGCGGAGACCTCCGGGCCGCCCTGACCGAGATGACGCCTGTTCATTCATTCTCCTGTGCGGTGTAGAAGTCGATCTTGTGGTCGAGGACCGCGAGATCCCCGGTGAGCTGTGCGATCTGCGCCTTGACCCGCTCACGATGGGCCTGCAGCAGCCGCCGCCGCTCGGCGAAGCTCTTCGAGCCCTGCCTGCGCAGCTCGGCGTAGCGGCACATGGCCGCGATCGGCATGCCGGTCGCGCGTAGTTTGGTGAGGAAGTCGAGCCAGTTCAGGTCGGGTGCCGCGTAGCTGCGGTGCCCGTTCGGGCCCCGGTCCACCTCGTGGATGAGCCCGATGCGCTCGTAGTAGCGCAACGTGTGCGCGCTCAGCCCCGACTTGCGCGAGGCCTCCTGGATGGTGATCCCCATGGACACCACTTTGCTCCTTAGAGCACGCTCCAAGTCAAGCGGGGTCCCCCGGAAGCCGCGACCCTGAGGGGGCAGGCTCTACCATCCACCGCCTTTACCCAGTTCACGGCCGTGATGGCGGGCCGTCCCCCGGGGGTGCGGGCACTACCCGGCCCTGGGACCTCTCCGGGATCAGTCAGGGGCGAGTGGGGATCATTTCCGGTACTCCGAGAGGTGGCCCGTCGCCATGGTTGAGCCATGGAGAGTCGGGTTTCTTCAGGAACCAAGGTGATCATAGGCGGCTACGCGGCGATCGGCGCGGGGGCCGTCGCGATGCTCGGGCTGCACCTGGCCGCGGGCCTCGATCCGGTGCACACCGTGATCAGTGAGTACGCGTTCGAGCCGGACGGGTGGCTGCTGCCCGTCTCGCTCACGTTCTTCGCGGTGGGCGCGACGGTCTTCGGGACCGCGCTGGCCCGGCGCGGCGAGAACCGCAAGGCCGCGCTGCTGGTCGTGGTCTGGGGGCTGTGCATGCTGCTGATCGGCGCCTTTCCCACCGACGAACCCGGGGTGCCGCTGTCGATGTCCGGTGGCATCCACCGGTACGCGGCATTCATCGCTTTCCTGACGATGCCGGTGGCGGGCCTGATGCTGGCCCGGCGCTACGCCACCAGCCCCTACGCCCGGACGGTGCGGCTGCTGAGCATGGCCTCTCTGGGGGTGCTGGTCCTGGTGGTCCTGCCGTACGTCATGCGGATGGCGGGCCTCGACCTGACCAACGACGACATTCCCGCCGGGGTCACCCAGCGGCTGGTGGTGGTCTTCGAGGTGGCGGTGCTGGTCGTGCTCGGCCTGGTGCTGGCCACCGGCTGCGCTCCTACCCGCCGTCGGGGCCGTATCCGCCCAGCTCAAAGCGGTTGCTGATGATCCGCGCTGGGAAGAGGCCCAGCATGGGGGAGCGGATCGGCCCAGCCGCCGAGGACGACGGCAGGCTGTGGAGAGCGGGTAGCGCGGCCTGGCTGATGCTCGGGGTCATCGCCCTGGCCGCGGTGGTTCTGTGGGTTCTCTACCTGGTTCAGACGGTGGCCATCCCCATCATCCTCGGGGTGGCCATCACCACACTCTTGATGCCGCCCTACCAATGGCTCAGAAGACGCGGGCTGAGCCGGATGCTCGCCACCGTCGTCGTGTGCCTCAGCGGCTTCCTCTTCCTGGTCGCGTTCGGCGCGCTGCTCGTGCCGCCCACGATCGCCGGCGTCGCCGAACTGGGGCGGAGTTTCGGCAAGGCGACCGCCGATCTGCAGTCGGTGGCGACGTCCTTCGGCCTGAGCCAAGAGAAGGCCGCGGAGCTGTTCGAGCAGGCGAAGCAGTACCTGAGCAAACAAGGCGGGCAGATCGCCAGCGGTGCGCTGGCGGGCGCGCGCACGGTGGGGGAGCTGCTGGTCGGCCTGATACTGGCCATGATCCTGTCCATCTACTTCGTGCACGGCGGTGACCGTCTCGTCTGGTGGATCACCGACCTTGCGCCCGCCCGGATCAGGCGTCCCCTGCGGGAGAGCGCCCGAGTGATCTTCGATGTCGTCAGCCGCTACATCCGCGGAGTGGCGGTCGTCGGCCTGGTCGACGGCTTCTTCATCGGTATCGCGCTGTGGATCCTGGGTGTGCCGATCGCGCTGCCGCTGGCGGTGCTGACGTTCGCCGGAGCGTTCCTGCCGGTCGTGGGCGCGTTCGCGGCGGGTCTGCTGGCGGCGGTCGTGGCTTTCGTCGCCAAGGGCTGGGGGGTGGCGTTGATCGTGGTCGCGGTCACCGTCCTGGTCCAGCAGCTCGAAGGGCACGTGCTCGCACCACAGATCTACGGCAGGGCGCTGGAACTGCCCAGTGCGGTCATTCTGATCATCATCGCGCTGGGCAGCGTCCTCGGCGGGATCGTCGGAGCCTTCCTGGCAGCCCCGGTGGCGTCGGTCGCCGTAGCGCTGATCCGTCACCACAGGGAGGAGGCGGGTACGGCGCCCGCAGGGCCGTGACGCCGCTCGGACCGGCCCTCGCTCAGGGGACCGTACGGCCGCCGCCGGTGAGGGCGGCGGCCGTGGGAGGCGTCTAGCGGTTGCCGCCGGAACCGTCGAGGCCGGCGCGGCGCAGCGCGTCGGCCATCGCGCCGCTCGGCGCGTTGCCGCGTCCCTGCTGCTGGCCGCCGCGGTTCTGCCGTTGCTGGCCGCCGCGTCCCTGCTGCTGGCCGCCGCCGTCCTGCCGGCCGCCCCGCCTGCCGTCGCCGCCGTCACGCCGCCCGCCGTCCGGCTGGTCGCGCCGGCCGGAGCCCTTGGCCGGCTCGTCCTCCAGTCGGAGGGTGAGCGAGATGCGCTTGCGGGGGATGTCGACGTCGAGCACCTTCACCCGGACGATGTCACCGGGCTTGACCACCTCGCGAGGGTCCTTGACGAAGGTGTGGGACAGGGCCGAGACATGGACGAGACCGTCCTGGTGCACGCCGACGTCGACGAACGCGCCGAAGGCGGCGACGTTGGTGACCACGCCCTCCAGCAGCATGCCCGGCTGGAGGTCGGAGAGCTTCTCCACGCCCTCCTTGAAGGTCGCGGTCTTGAAGGCCGGACGCGGGTCGCGGCCGGGTTTCTCCAGCTCGGACAGGATGTCGGTGACGGTCGGCAGGCCGAAGGTGTCGTCCACGAAGTCCTGCGGGCGCAGGGTCCGCAGGACCGTGCCATTGCCGATCACCTTCCTGATGTCGCCGCCGGCGGCCGACAGGATGCGGCGCACCACGGGGTAGGCCTCCGGGTGCACGCTGGAGGCGTCGAGCGGGTCGTCGCCGCCGGGGATGCGCAGGAAGCCCGCGCACTGCTCGAAGGCCTTGGGGCCGAGCCTGGCCACGTCCTTGAGCGCCTTCCGGGAGCGGAACGGGCCGTTGGTGTCGCGGTGCAGGACGATGTTCTCGGCCAGGCCGGAGCCGATGCCCGAGACACGGGTCAGCAGCGGCGCGGAGGCGGTGTTGACGTCCACGCCCACCGCGTTCACGCAGTCCTCGACCACCGCGTCGAGTGAGCGCGACAGCTTGGTCTCGGCGAGGTCGTGCTGGTACTGGCCGACGCCGATCGACTTGGGATCGATCTTGACGAGCTCGGCCAGCGGGTCCTGGAGCCGGCGCGCGATCGACACGGCGCCGCGTAGCGACACGTCCATGCCGGGCAGCTCCTGGGAGGCGAACGCGGAGGCGGAGTAGACCGACGCCCCCGCCTCCGAAACCACGATCTTGGTCAGTCCGGGGACCAGTTTCACCAGCTCGCCGGCGAGCTTGTCGGTCTCCCGCGACGCGGTGCCGTTGCCGATCGAGACCAGCTCCACGTCGTGCTTCTTGGCCAGCGCGGCCAGGGTGGCCAGCGACTGGTCCCACTGGCGGCGCGGCTCGTGGGGGTAGATCGTGTCGGTGGCCAGCACCTTGCCGGTGGCGTCGACCACGGCGACCTTCACCCCGGTGCGCAGGCCGGGGTCGAGCCCCATGGTCGCGCGGCTGCCCGCGGGGGCGGCGAGCAGCAGGTCGCGCAGGTTGGCGGCGAACACCCGCACCGCCTCGTCCTCTGCGGCCTGCCACATGCGCATCCGCAGGTCGATGCCGAGGTGGACGAGGATGCGGGTGCGCCAGGCCCACCGGACGGTGTCGGCCAGCCATCTGTCGGCGGGACGCCCCTGGTCGGAGATGCCGAACCGGTGGGCGATGCGCCCCTCGTAGGTGCCGGTGGGCTCGGCCTCCGGCTCCAGGGTGAGGGTGAGGATCTCCTCCTTCTCCCCTCGGAACATCGCCAGGATCCGGTGGGAGGGCAGCTTGGTGAACGGCTCGGCGAAGTCGAAGTAGTCGGAGAACTTGGCGCCCTCCTCCTCCTTGCCCTCGCGGACCGCCGCCACCAGACGGCCCTTGCCCCACATCCGCTCGCGCAGCTCCCCGACCAGGTCGGCGTCCTCGCCGAACCGCTCGACCAGGATCGCCCGGGCCCCGTCCAGCGCGGCGGCGGTGTCGGCCACCCCCTCGCCGACGAAGGCGGCCGCGGCGGCCTGCGGGTCGACCGACGGGTCGCCGAGCAGGCCGTCGGCGAGGGGTTCGAGCCCCGCCTCCCTGGCGATCTGCGCCTTGGTCCGCCGCTTGGGCTTGTAGGGAAGGTAGATGTCCTCCAGCCGGGCCTTGGAGTCGGCAGCGGCGATCTGCGCCTGGAGAGCGTCGTCGAGCTTGCCCTGACCGCGGATCGACTCCAGGATCGCGGCCCGCCGCTCCTCCAGCTCCCGCAGGTAGCGCAGCCGCTCCTCGAGCGTGCGCAGCTGCGCGTCGTCGAGCATCTCGGTGGCTTCCTTGCGGTAGCGGGCGATGAACGGCACGGTGGCCCCACCGTCGAGCAGATCCACGGCCGCCTGCACCTGCCGCTCGCGCACGCCCAGCTCTTCGGCGATCCGCTGATGAATAGACGTCGTCACTGTCTCTCTTCCCATATGGTCGGGCAGCCGTGGTGGGCAGCCGCGGTGAGCAGGGACCAAGCTACCGCGTCGCCCTGACATCGGGCCGACGTGATGGACGGGGAGCCCCGGCTGTCATCCGGACGGGAACATCGAGCGGGCCGGCGGGCGAGGTGGGACGGGGAATGCGTGCCGGGCACCGCATCCCCTGTCGCGGTCTCGCGTGCTGCCGCGCGGACGGTGCAGGAGTCCGGAGGGCAGGTCGGCACCGGGCGACGCTCAGGCGGTCGTCGGCATGCGGGGGGTGGAGCGGCGGCCGTGGCCGCCGGGGGCCGCCGGGCTGATCCGGTCGGCGAGCCCGTGGAGGGCCTCGGCCATCCGCCGGCGCGAGGCACCGGGATGCTTCGGCAGGTTGCGCCGGATCTCCGCCTCGGCGATCAACTCGGCGTGCCGCGAGCGGAAGAAGGTGTAGGTCTGAAAGTCGTTCATCGAATCTCCTTGCGCGTGGAGGTCCCGGGCTTCAGCTCTGGGGAGGAAGTCACCGTGGATCGCTTTCGCGGGTGCGCTATGCGTGGGCGCGGGTGATGGAGACGGAGCCGGACATGGTCTGGACGTGGATCTCCGCCCGCTCACCGTCGTCGGGCTTGTCGGTCTGTTCGAGGGAGGAGGCGACCTTGCCGGAGGTCGAGGAGACGTCCAGCCAGGCACTGGTGCCCTCGGCCACGCCGACTCTGACGTTCCCCGAGTCGCTGGTCACCGAGACGTCCCCGGCGGTGATCGAGTCGATGGTGACTCCGGCCGAGGTGGACTTGACCTGGACGGACCCACTGGCCCGGCCGATCCGGACGTTCCCCGAGGAACTAGTCACCGAGACGTCCCCGGCGGTCATCGTCTCGATGGTGACTCCGGCCGAGGTGGACTTGACCTGGACGGACCCACTGGCCCGGCCGATCCGGACGTTCCCCGAGGAACTGGTCACCGAGACGTCCCCGGCGGTGATCGTCTCGATGGTGACCCGAGCCGATGTGGACTTGACCTGAACCGATCCGTCGGCCTGGCCGATCCGGACGTTCCCCGAGGACGTCTTGACGCTGGCGGCGCCACCGACCATGCCGAGATCAAGGGTGCCCGAGGCGAGGCCGACCGTCGCCGTGCCGTACACCTCGCTCAGTTCGATGTCTCCGGAGGAGGACTTCAGCCGGGCGTCGCCCTCGATGACGTCACAGGTGACGTCACCACTGGCGGTATTGACGTCGAATGTGGCGCAGTGGCTGACCCGCGTGTGGCCGGAAGACGTGCTGACGGAGACATCGCCCAGGGGGCCGGTCATCCGGGCGTTGGCAGAGGAGGTGGCGAACTCGACCCGCGACCTCTCCGGCAGACCGATGAGGATCTTCAGCCTGGGGCCGCGGCCCAGCGACAGGGGACGCTCGGGAGCCTCGATGTGGATGGTGCCGTTGACGTATTCGACGTAGGTCTTCTCGGCGAACTGGACGTCGGCGGACCGGGAGGGGTTGGCGGGCCGTACCTCGACCACGGCGTCCTCGCGCCGGGTGGCCGCGATGTCGAGGTCGCCTGCGGGGAACTGCACGTGGAGGGTGACGGGACCTTCGGCCGGGAATGCGGGCATGACGAGATCTCCCTTGCGGGTTGCGGGGGTGTACGAGGTTGTGGGAGAGGCTGGGTCAGCGGACCCAGCCGCTGATGCGCTTTCCCGCGACGGGCGTGCGGGGCTCGCGCTGTGGTGCGGTCAGGGCCGTCGAGACCGCTCTGACCAGCCAGGCGTTGACGGAGACGCCCTCCATGCCCGCGGCCTCCTCGATCCGGCCCTTGAGCGGCTCGGGCAGTCGCAGCGTGACGCGTGCGGTGCCCGCGTCGCCGGGTGGCGAGGGCGGTTCGGGAAGCGGCGGCGGGCCGGGGGGCAGGGGCGGTACGGGTGAGGTGAAGACGTCCGCCGCCGGGGGCGGCGTCACCACGAACTCGAGTTCGCGGCTGCGGATCCGTACCTCGACGGAGCCCGGGGCGAGCTCGCGGGTGACCTCGTCGGCGGCTGCGGAGAGCGCGTCGATGAGGGTGAGTCTGACAGCGGAGTCCAGTGCCGTCGTGAGGTTCTCCACGGCGGCTCGGGTCTCCGGGTCGGCGACCGCCGCCGACGCGGCCAGCGCGCGGCGGAGGTTCTCGACGAAGGGCGTGACGTCCATAAGCATCACTATGACGTCACTTTGACGTCAGCGCAACCCTGAATGACGTCATCGATAAATTCATGTGACGTCATAGTGGGTCGTCCGAGGCGTCACGCCATGCTGCGCCCGGTGTGTCGGCGGCCGTTGGCCCCTGTCGTTTTGGGCCTTGCCGGTGGGAGATGCCAGGTTTACGATCCGCGTAATTGTTAGGAAACTTTCCTTTAAGAAAGAGTCCCCGCATGCGCCGAACCGCCGCTGTGCTGTTGGTTCTCGTCCTGGCGACCGCCCTCGCCGCCATCAGCGCTCCCGCCAACGCCGCCGCCCGCCTGACGGCCGCCTTCACCCTGACCGGCAACCAAGGCACGTTCGTGGTGAGCAATCCCGGCACCGCTCCGGTCACCGGGTGGTCGATCACCTTCGATCTGCCCCCCGGGATCACTGTCAGCGGGGCCCAGAACGCCACCACCTCGCAGAGCGGAACCCGGGTCAAGCTGACTCCCGCCTTCTACATCAACACCGTGCGGGCGAACGGCACCACCGAGCCGTACAGTCCCAGGTTCACCCTCAGTGCGGCGGCCCAGCCGACGAACTGCACGATCAACGGCGCCAACTGCGACGGCAGCGGCGATCCGCCGCCGCCGGACGCGCCCGTCACCGCCACCTACTCGGGCAGCGGGACGCAGGGAACGTTCGTCGTCGCCAACAACACCGACACGGCCCTCAACGGCTGGTCGATCACCTTCGACCTGCCCACCGGGGTCACCGCGAGCGGAGCCCAGAACGCCTCACTCAGCCAGAGCGGGCGCCAGGTCACGCTGAGCCCGGCCCACTACAACACGACGGTGGCGGCACACGGGTCCACCGAGCCGTACAGCCCCTCGTTCACGCTCAGCAGCGCGTCCGCCGAACCGGCGAACTGCCGGATCAACGACGTACGGTGCGACGGTTCGGCCGACACGCCACCCGCCGCGCCGGGGAACCTGCGCTCACCGGTCAAGACCACCAGGACCGTCTCGCTGGCATGGGACGCCGCGACCCCGGGAAGCCTCCCGATCACCGGCTACCAGGTCTACAACGGCGCCACCCTCGCCGCGACGGTCACCGGGACGGCCGCGACCCTCACCGGCCTGACCTCGAACACCGAATACACCTTCACCGTCAGGACCAGGGACCGGAAGGGGACCCTCTCCCCGGTCGGTGCGGCGTTGAAGGTGACGACCAACAACGCCGGTGACGACACCCAGCCGCCCACCGCCCCCACCGGCCTGCGCAGCACCGGCAAGAGCTCATCGAGCGTCTCCCTCGCGTGGGGTGCCTCGACCGACAACAAGGGCATCGCCGGATACGAGGTCTACGCCGGCACGACCCTGGCGGCGACGGTCACCGACACCTCGGCCACGGTGAACGGGCTGTCGCCGTCCACCGAGTACACCTTCACCGTCAAGGCCCGCGACCTGTACGACAACCTCTCGGCCGCGAGCGGCGCGCTGAAGGTGAGCACCGACGACATCGTCGGCAGCGGCTACGCCAGGGTCGGCTACTTCGTGCAGTGGGGCATCTACGGCAGGCAGTACTTCGTGCGCAACCTCGACACGACCGGCGTCGCGGCGAAGCTGACCCACCTCAACTACGCCTTCGGCAACATCGACCCGGTGAATCTGACCTGCCTGCACGGCGTCACCAAGGGAACCACGGCCAACCCCCAGGATCCGAACCAGGGCGACGGCGCGGGCGACGCGGACGCCGACTACGGCAGGCCGATGAGCGCGGGACAGTCGGTGGACGGCGTCGCCGACACCGGCTGGGAGAAGCTGCGCGGCAACTACAACCAGCTCCGCAAGCTCAAGGCGAAGTATCCGAACCTGAAGGTGCTGATCTCGCTCGGCGGCTGGACCTACTCGAAGTACTTCTCCGACGTGGCGGCCACCGACGCCGCCCGGAAGAAGTTCGTGAGCTCCTGCATCGACACCTACATCAAGGGAAACCTGCCGGTCTACAACGCCGCGGGCGGTCCGGGCAGCGCAGCCGGGATCTTCGACGGCATCGACCTGGACTGGGAGTGGCCGGGTTCCGAAGGCCACCCGGGCAACCACATCGGCGCAGGCGACAAGGCGAACAACACGCTGCTGATCGCCGAGTTCCGCAGGCAGCTCGACGCCCTGACCCAGGAGACCGGTAAGCGCTACCAGCTCACCGCGTTCACCCCGGCCGACCCGGCGAAGATCGCCGCCGGCTGGGACCTGCCGGAGGTCGCCAAGTCCCTGGACATCTTCAACGTGCAGGGCTACGACTTCCACGGCGCCGGCAGCGACAACTCGTGGGAGCCGAACCGGGCCGGTCACCAGGGCAACCTGTACACCGACACCGACGACCCCTACTCCTTCCACTTCAGCGTCGAGAACGCGGTAGACGCCTACCTGCAGGCCGGTGTGAACCCGCGCAAGATCACCATTGGCCTCGCCTACTACGGGCGGGGATGGCAGGGTGTCGCCGACGGCGGCAGGTCCGGCGAGTGGCAGCCGGCCACCGGCGCGGCGCCGGGGCAGTTCCCGGACGAGGCGGGCACCCGCGGCTACGCCAACCTGGTGGCCGGGGTCCCGGGATGCACCGTCAAGCACGACGAGCAGTCGGTGGCGACCTTCTGCTTCACCGGCAACGGTGGCCAGTGGTGGACCTTCGACGACACCTGGTCGATCGGCAAGAAGACCGCGTGGCTGCGGAGCAAGGGCCTGCTCGGGGTGATGATCTGGGAGATGTCCGGTGACCCCGGCACCCTGACCGGCGCCGTGGACGCCGGCCTGAGGTAAACCCTGGCGGCCGGGTCCCGCCGCACGGCACAGGGACCCGGCCGCGCCCGGCTACGGGCTATGAGAGCCGATGGCGGGTGCGGGAATCGAACCCGTGTTCATCGGCCGCACCGGGCGCGGGGGTGGAGGACGTCGAGCCGTTCCGGCCGGAAGGCGATGCCGTACGGCCGGGCCTTCATCGGGTGGCGCGTCGGTTTCCCGGCGCGTCCGGGCGCTTGCCACACTGGTGGTCGTGATGAAGAGTGTCCCGTCGCAACTTCCCGAGGTCATGCCGGCGGCCTACGTCACCGCGCTGGGCGGACCGGAGCTGATCACATTCGGCGAGCTTCCGGTCCCTGTTCCGGGCCCCGGCGAGGTGCTGGTCGAGGTCGAAGTCCTCACGGTCAACCCGGTGGACACGCTGGTCCGGTCGGGACGCTATCCGACCCCGACCCCTTTCCCGTTCGTGGTCGGCCGGGATCTGGCCGGCACCGTACGCCTCGCCAGCTCGCCGGAGTCACCCTTCCGGCCTGGTGACCGGGTCTGGTGCAACAGTCTCGGCCACGACGGCCGGCAGGGATCGTTCGCGGGGTTCGCCGTCGTGCCCGCCGACCGTCTCTACCCGCTGCCGCCGGAGGCGGACCCGGTCACCGCGGTGGCGATCGCGCACCCGGCCGCCACCGCCTACCTCGGCTGGTTCGTACACGCCCGGCTGCGCCCCGGCCAGACCGTGTACGTCGCGGGGGCCGCCGGAAACGTCGGCCGGGCCGCGGTCCAGCTGGCCGTGGCCGCGGGTGCCCGGGTCCTCGCCGGTGCCCGGACCGCCGATCACCGAGACTGCCTCGCCGCCGGGGCCGAACACGCCGTCGACTACCGGGACGCCGGTCTCGCGGACCGGCTCGCCGGGCTGGCGCCGCGCGGTGTCGACGTGTTCTGGAACACCTCCGGACGGCATGACCTGGATCTGGCGGTACGGGTCGTCGCCACCGGGGGGAAAGTCCTGCTGTCGGCGGCGACCGACGACACGACCGAGTTGCCGGTCCGCGCGTTCTACGTCCGGGACATGAGCATGCTCGGCTTCGTGATCAGCAGGGCCCGTGCCGACGACCTCGCCGAGGCCGCCGAGCTGATCAATCGGATGCTCCGGGCCGGCACCCTCACCACACGGATCGCGCAGGAGCTGCCGCTGTCGGCCACCGCGGACGCCCATCGGCGGATCGAGTCGGGCGGGGTACGGGGACGCCTCATCCTGCGACCTTGAAGGAGAGGGAGGCCACGGGTACGGGGAAGGCACCGGAAGAGCGAACCCGGGTCCTCCGGGCGGGAATGCCGCAGGGGTGGAAACGGTTATCGACCCCATCAGGTGGTCCGCCAACCAGTGAGGAGCCAGAGATGGCCAGGAACGAGCTACGCCCCGTGATCAAGCTGAGGTCGACCGCGGGCACCGGCTACACCTACGTGACCCGCAAGAACCGGCGGAACGACCCTGACCGGCTCACGCTCACCAAGTACGACCCGATCATCCGCGAGCACGTCCCGTTCCGAGAGGACCGATAACCATGAAGCAGGCAATCCACCCCGGTTACCGCCCGGTCGTCTTCCGCGATCCGAGTGCGGACTTCTCCTTCCTCACCCGTTCGACGGTGACCGGTGACCGGACCGTCGAGTGGGAGGACGGCAACGTCTACCCGGTGGTCGACGTCGACGTCTCGTCCGCGAGTCACCCCTTCTACACCGGCCGCGGCAGGGTGCTCGACACCGCCGGCCGGGTGGAGCGCTTCAAGCAGCGCTACGGTTCCTCCGGGGTCAGCCGTTCCAGGAGGTCACCGACAACGGCGTGATGCTCGTCATCCCGGGCGCTGTGGACGCCGGCCTCACCTCCAGCCTTTCTGAGGCGCTCTCTCGCTCGCCCTGCCGGTGGTCTTCCTCATCACCACCCATCGACAAGTAGATCATCAGTGCGGGCAGGGGACACGCGGCGGTCCACACCATCGGCTGCGAACGCGCCGGACTCGTCAAACCTCGACGGCGGGTGGTGCGTCGCCGGGGTTTCCCTTGACGATGGTGGCGAGATACGCCGCGCCGGCCGCCGCGATCGCCGCGTGAATAAAGATCATGAAGTTGGTCAGCTTGGTACCTTCCACGGCCAGCGCGATTTTCCCCGCAGGATTGAAGAAGCTGACGACGGACAATCCGAGCATGATGATGAACTCCGTGTAGGACACGACCAATGCGATGTCGTGGAGGCGGTTCTGCGCCTTTACGAGATCCTGTAGCGCGTTGGCCTGTGCCACCGCCTCATCGGCCAGATGGTACCCAACGGTAAAGAAGTCACGCAGTTTCTTGTCTGCGGGTGATAGCGCTTCGCTCTCCCACGCCTGGGCGAGCGCCTCCCGTTGGCTCAGGCCGTTGGCGCCGAAGATGTCATCGAGTTCGTCGGCGATCTCGGTCCACCGGTCGATCGCCGTGTCGAGGACGTAGTCGTCAGGGATGGCGGTGGCGAGCGAGAGCGCCAAACCCAGCAGCGCGGAGACGGTGAGCTTACTGGCGCCCGAGAAGACGGCGTTGGAGCGGGCGCTTAGCTTCGCCGCTTTGGAGAGTTCCCCCTCAGCCTTGTCGTTGACGAAGCCGAAGCTTCGCGCTCGCTGAGCGCGCTCTCTTGCGAAATGCAGGGCGTTGGCGCGGTCGTTGATCATGGGATAGGAAAGCATTCCGCCACTGGTCCCGAGCGCCATTCCGCCGAAGAGCCCTAAGCTTCGGATATCCAGGAGGTGATGCGGTGAGAGCATGTCGTCGGAGATCCCCGGCTCGTTCCATCCCTCCTGCCCGTGGGCATTGACTCGGGAGTCATTTAACGCAGTTCTAAACTGGTTGAGAAGTATCCGGAGGTTGGCGTTCTCGGTTTTCACATAGCCGTCCGCCGTGGTCACAAGATCGCTTGCCAGCTTCTCCAGTTGCGTGATGCGGTCGCCCACCTTGCCGCCGAACCCGTCCACGACGGAGCCGTAACGCAAAGCGGCGGGTACGCCGACCACGCCCAGCGCATGCCACGAGAGCCCGGTCTCGGGCACCTTTTCCTTGAGTAGTCTGAGTTGCTCGAGAATCGGATCAAGATCGGCTGCGACACGCTTGATCCCATGCACGCTTGCGTTCAGATGGTCGGCCACAAGTTGATCATTTCATGATCAGTCGGTGTCCTGCGCAGAAACGCGGGCTCGCGCTGTGAGCTGGGAGTCACCCGCTGGGCGAGCGGGGGCCGATCCCGGATCTGCGGCGGCGGTTCAACGCCGCGAGGTGGCATTTCCGCGTCGGCGTCCGTGGCGGGACCCGCCTGCCGAGTACGGCTCGTGGTCCACGGTCGATGACCGTTTCCGTTCATGGGCGACCGCGTAGCCGGAAAGTCGACAGGTTCTTCTCAGCCACAGGTGATCTGGGTGAAGGCCGGCGGGGATGCGGCGGCGCCCACGAAGCCGATGTCGGAGACCGTGGAGCCCGCGGGAAGTGAAGATTTTTCGACAGGTGCGTGGATCATCGCGACGGGGCCGCTCTGCATGAGGGTTCCGTTCCAGGCCTGGGTGAGCCGCACCTCTGGCGGCAGGATCCACTGGATGTACCAGTCGTTCATCGGCCGGTCGGTGACGTTGCTGATGGTCGCGGCGCCCCGGTAGCCGCCCGGCCACGACTCGACGAGGGTGACCGTCGCGGTGCACCCGGAGGCGGGGACCGTCGGTCGCACGGAGGTGGGAACCCCCGGGTGCGCGGAGGTGGGGACCACTGGTCGCACGGAGGTGGGGACCGCCGGGTGCGCGGCGGCGTGCCGGGGTGCGGATGTCCCGCCGAGGCAGGCCGCCGCGACCAGGGCCACCGCGGCTCCCATCGACAGGAGCCCCAGCACTGACGCGACCCTCTTTCCGGACGCCACGGGAGATCCCTTCCGTGAGAGGCCGGGGGCCCGGCCGACCGGCCGGGCCCCGCTCTTGCTAGGGGCTGGTGCAGGTGAGAGTGGGAGAACCGCTGGTCCCCCCGCCGGTGAATCCGAAGGTGGTCGAGCCGCCACCCGCTATGGTGCGGTTCCAGTCGGCGTTCTTGGCGGTTACCGCGGATCCTGACGTGGTGTACGTGCCGTTCCACAGGCTGGTGATGGTGCTGCCGCTACCGAGCGTCCACTTCACCGTCCAGCCGTTGAGGCTGGACGCACCTTGGTTGGCCACGGTCACCTCGCCCTGGTAACCGCCCTGCCAGGAGCCGACGGTCCGATAGGTGGCGGAGCAACCGCTCCCGCCCGGAGTCGGCGTCGAGGTCGGGGTCACCGTGGGTGTCGGGGTCGCCGTCGGGGTCACGGTGGGGGTGGGTGTCGGGGTCGGCCCCGGCCGGCCGACGCCGGTCACCTCTCCGTTGCCGCCGTCGAAGACGACGTCGGAGCAGTTGTAGAACGTCTCGTTGGAGTCGGAGCGCTTCCAGACCGAGTAGACGAGGTGGCGGCCGGACTTGCCCGAGGGCAACGTGGCGTTCCAGTAGTAGTGGGCGTCGTTGGTGCCGGGGGAGCCGACGCTGTCCGGGTGGTCGGCGGTGTGGAAGGGCTGCGACTCAAGGTCGCCCCAGGTGAGCGCCCGGTTGGGGTTCCAGCCGTCCTTGGTGATGTAGAGGTAGAACCAGCCGGGGTGGGCGGCCCACTTGTTGTACTTGAACTGGATCTGAGATCCGGCGGTCAGGTGGGTCACCGGCCAGTCGGCGTTCGGCAGGTCGAACCCGCTGTAGCCGGTGTTGCCGCCACTGCACGCCTGACCGTCGGGGATGAACCCCGAGGTCCGCCCGGCACCGTCGGACCGCAGGACGCTGAACCAGTTGTAGAGCGAGTTGGGCCCGCTCTGGGCCACCGCCGCCTGGCAGGCGGGGTTGATGGGGATGATCTGCCCCGTCGACGACAGGCCGTCCTGCCAGCAGAAGTAGGTGCGACTGCCCGGCACCATCATGGCGCCGTGCGCCGAGGCCGGGCCGGGCACAAGGACGACGGCGAGCAGGGTGGACATGAGCGCGATCGCGGCGGCGACAGCGATACTTCGCCATTTACTCACAGAACTACCCTCCCTTTCGGAGGATGAGGAATTACTGATCAATGGCGGTGAGGCGCTCACGCGAGACGAACTCTAGGTCGCTGTTAACGAGGTGTAAACGGCACGCTTTTCCGATGCTGGGCCACCAGGCGTCCGTGCAGGTCAGAAAGGCGCCAAAGGGATACGGCGCATGAAACATTCAGGAGTCCCGCCGGGTCCTGACCGGCAGATGCCCCTGACGGAGAAAAGGATCTCGGTGCGATGCCGTCACCTCGGGGAGGAGCGCTCATGACAGGGCGGATCCAGGGGGCGAGGCGGAGGTATGGCCCAGCGCCCTGGCGGGCCGTCGTTTTCTCCATGAAGATCGTCGATCAGAGCAGAGGTCCGTGCACGGCCTTCCCATGCCCCAGGCGAACAAGTGATCTGTCGCTCCGTCGGCGCAGGGCCTTCAGACTGAGATGTGCTCTGAGCAGCAACGTTCGACGTCATCCCGTAGCTGACTCCAGGAACGATTCGAGCCCAGAGGATTGCCGAGCTTACCGAGGGCGATGGCCTTCTCCAGGACATCAGGCGCGTCGGACTCCCGATACTTCCGGCCCGACCTGCTGATTTCTTCCATCAGAATCCGCTTGGGATCGGTGAGCCTGCCGGTATCCTTTCCCCAGTATTTCTGTGGAAGCTTCCATCCCGCTACCAGCGCCGCCAGAGCATCGGGAAACAGCAGGAGCCACGCCTCTGTCTCCCAAACGGCCAGAACGTGATGAGCGGAGCCGAACGCCTTCCCGAGTGCCTTTTCCACACGCTCTCGGATGGGATGGTAATCAGTCCCGTCTGTCCTATCGAGGTCTTCGTGAATGAACACGCACGCGACCTCGGCGTTGTCTCTCGCGGCTCGCGCGTTCACGAGCCTTCGGAGCCTTTCGACCCGCCGTTCAAGTTCGGCGCCCGTCGCGTCGCAGAGTCGCAGCGTGCCGTTGATCTCCACGAGGCGGCCATGCATGTCAGGGCAGTACGCCTCCAGGAGAATGCGCAGGCACTTGCGGTCGTTGCTGTCCTCTCCGGCGAGCACCACGATCGGCCACTTGGTCGCCGCTATCCGTGTGCCGCCCTTCCGCCTCACAGATCGCCCCCCAGCGCTCCGGCGAACCACAGCTCGCCCAGCGGTTCTCCCTCGCTCGCCTGCACGATCTCGATGATGCGCTGGGCGGAGAGTGCCGGGATCGCGGAGGATCCGTCGTCCTGCCGCTGGCAGATCACCAGCTCTTCAGGCTTCAGGCGGTCGGCGAAGGCCGGAGAGTGGGTGGCGATGAGAAACTGGGTCCGCTCGCTTGCCTCGCGGAGCCTCTCCACGAGTAGTTCGAGTGCTTGCGGATGGAGGCCGTGGTCGATCTCCTCCACGCAGGTCAGCGCAGGGGGCCTCGGATCGTAGAGCAGTGCCAGGAGACCAAGAAGCCGGATCGTGCCGTAAGAGGCGTCAGCGAGTTGGGTAGGTCGGCGGAGCCCGCGTTCGTGGAGAACGACGACGACCTCTCGTGCCGCGCCCGACGGATACTCGAAGTCGATGGACTCAAGCTGGGGAAGCACTGTGACGGCATCTTCCTCAAGGCGACTCCAGGCGTCGCTGTCATCCTTTCGGAGCATGAGCAGGAAGGCGGCGAGGTTGGCTGCGTCGTCTTCGAGAGGATCACCACCCTTCCGGAGAAGCCTGGACGGTCGCCGTGCGGCGTCGACGTTCACATCGAAGACTCGGAACTCGCCGAGCCGCGAGGACAGGGCACGGACCTCCCGAGCTCCGGCTTCTTCCGAAAGCCGCGGCAAGGTCGACAGGCCACTGCTGAGGCTGCTGATCCCCGTGGTGCGCATGTGCGCGTCGGGTCGAACGACATCAAGGACGGACGGAGTGTGACGCACTGAGACGGCTCGCACCTCGACTGCGTCGCTGCTGACGAGGATCTCGTTACCGCCCTGAGGCCCCGGGAATTTGAATCGCTCAAATCTGGTGAGCTGTCCCTGAGGCGCGGGGTCGTTCAGAGTAACGGCCAGTTCATACTCATCAGGATCCTCAAAGGTGGCATGTGGAGTCCACGCCGCCTTCAGCTTGATCCGGAAGTGGTCAGGGATGCTCCCACCCCCTCGGAACAGGATCTCGTCGAAGCCGCCGTGCTCATCCATCGCCGGAATCAGATCGGTGCGGATCATGTCGGCGAGGAACCGGAAGACTTTCAGCACGTTTGTCTTGCCGGCGCCGTTCGGGCCGATGAGCACGTTTACCGGCCCCAGAGGGAGCTTGATGCTCCGCAAGCTCCGAAAATTCTCCACCTCAAGCTCGATGAGCCGTTTCTCCACGGTCCACATCCCCACCACTCATGATCGCCGTGAGACGGTCGCGGCTACTCAACAGGATCTACAGAGACTTACTTACACCACCATGCCCCTGTACGGCGGGCGTCTGCGCGTCCTACTCGTACGGCATGGCCTCGACATCGATCTTGAAGAGTCGGCTGCCCTATCGAACGGACACGCATTGGCCGCATGGCGTCATACGGTGACATCAACTCTGACCCGACTCCGCCGGGCGGCTGTGGTCCCAGGCAGTGGTGAATGGTCGGCGTTCTTCTCGGTCGTGGACCTCGTGATCAAGCAGATGGAGGCCTTCGCCAACGAGCGGTCCCCCGAAGGTGCGGCAACCGGTGGTCGTGCGTGGACGTGGACGCCACTGAACCACTGGCTCGTCCGGCGGCGTCAGAGCCGGCCCGAGAACTCGCGCGCAGATACTTGAAAGCAGGACATATGCGTCTGCTTCCGACGGGTCTTCCAAATAGCCGCTTCCCTGCCAATATTCAACGTACGCGGTGTCTGGATCGGGCGACTTGGGAAAACTCAGGATTGTGAATCCGCCGTCCATCGTGGGATGGACGGCAGCCGCAAAAGGCATGACCTGGTTCGTTTCCGAGAGGAGGATCAAGCGCTGGGGCTGGTCTCGCATCGTCTCTGCGTCTCCGGTCGGCCGGAAACAGCCCCGAGTCTGCACGGACGCCGGCCCCGACAGCCGCCTGGCCACCGCCCGGTGGTTGAGCTACCCGCCACCGGTCCTATCGCGGGCTCTCGGTTGCGGCGAGCTTCTCCAGTGCCGATCCGGTGAGCCGGTACATGTCCCATTCGTCGAGCGGCTCCGCACCGAGAGCCCGGTAGAACTCGATGGACGGGGTGTTCCAGTCGAGGACCGACCATTCGAACCGGCCGTAACCACGCTCGACGCAGACGCGGGCAAGCTCGATCAGGAGCTGCTTCCCGTGTCCCGCTCCCCGATGGCCGGGGTGGACGAAGAGATCTTCGAGATGGATCCCGTGCCTGCCCAGCCAGGTGGAGTAGGTGACGAACCAGAGCGCGAACCCCGCCACCCCGCCGTCCCCGTCGGTGGCGATGTGGCAGAACACGGCGGGAGCGGGACCGAAGAGCGCCTCGCGGAGCTGCTCCTCGGTGGTCTCGACCTGGTCCAGTGCCTTCTCGTACTCGGCGAGCTCGCGGATCATGTGGATGATGGCCGGGACGTCATCCGGCGTTGCGGGGCGGATCATAGTGAAAGTTTATGGTTTCGGGGTATGCGGTCCGGCACGGATGGGCCCCGACCACCACCGAAAACACCGGTTGGCCGCGTGGGAGTGGGCTCCCGTAGGTTGTCCGACGAGCGAACACAGATCATTGAGGAAGGCGGTTCCCATGTCCACAGAGCCCACCGGTGAGCGGCTGACCGAGCTGAGGCAGGTTTTCGCCGTCATCGACACCGACGGCGACGGCTTCATCACCGAGCAGGAGTTCACCGACCGCTTCCCCGACCTGACAGCCGAGGCGATCGGGGCACTGAGCCGGGATGTCGACGCGGACGGTGACGGACGTCTCTCCTTCGAGGAGTTCGTCCGGATCGTGCCGCAGAACTGAGCCCGGCGGTTCGCCTCGGCGAGGCCGGGGCGGGAGTGGGACGCGGGGCCAGGCGGGGACAGCGGAGGGGGACGGGCGAGGACGCGGCCGGACGGCCGCTCGGCGACCACTCCGCGCGGCTCTCACCGGTGGGAGAGCCGTTCCGCCGGGCGGGTTCTCACGCGAGGGCGAGGGCGAGGCCGAGCAGGGCCACGTCGTCGCGGTGGTCCTCGCCGTCGATCAGGGCGAGCAGCGACTCCAGTTGGGCGTCGAGGCCGAGGCCGGCTGCTCTCGCCATCTCGTCGCGGAGTCTGGCCATGCCGGTCAGGATGTCCGCGGACCGCTTCTCGACGATGCCGTCGGTGTAGAGGAGCAGCCGGTCGCCGGGGGTCAGGCGGGTCTCGGCGGTGGAGAAGACCGTGGACGGTTTCGCGCCGATCAGCGGGGCCAGCGCGCCGTCGAGGTAGTCGGCCTCGCCATTCGCCCTGCAGATCAGGACGGGTGGATGACCCGCACTGGAATACCGCAGACGCCCGGTCGACAGCCAGAGCTGCACGCACAGCACCGTTCCGTGCATGCGGTCGTAGCGGCCGGTCGTCATCCGGTTGAGACGGCCGAGAGTCCGGCCGGGGTCGGGATCCTCCAGGGCGTAGGCGCGCAGCGCGTTGCGCATCTGGCCCATGCTCGCGGCGGCCTTGACCCCCTTGCCGACGATGTCGCCGATCACCAGCACGACCTCGTCGTCGGAGACGCGGATGACGTCGTACCAGTCGCCGCCGACGCTGGAGTCGTCGTTGCCCGGGAGGTAGCGGCCGACGATCTCCGCACCGTCGATGGCGGGAACCTCGGGCAGCAGAGCGTGCTGCAGCGTGGTCGCGATCCGGTGCTCCACCTCCAGCTGCTCCAGATTCTCCAGGCGCGCGGTGGTGAGCTGGGAGAGCTGCCGCAGGACCGTGTCGTCGGCATCGGCGGTCTCGGCTGGGACGGCGATGCCCGGTGGTTCGGCCGGCAGGTCGCCGAGTGCCGCCCTCGCCTGGGGGGAGTCGGTCAGCAGCCGGCTGTACTTCTCCGTGAGAGCCAGCACCTCACGCACCGTCGACGCCTCGTTGATCGCGAGCGCGGCTTCGGTCAGCTCGCGCAGCTGGCGGTTGTGCCGGGAACGCGCGGCGGCCAGCCGTAGGACGCCGCGCACCCGGGTGAGCAGCTCCCGGGCGGAGAACGGCTTCACCAGGTATTCGTCGGCCCCCGCGGTGAGACCCGTCAGGGACTCCTCCTGACCGGCCCGCGCCGACAGCAGCATGATCGACACACTCCGCGTGCCGGGGTCGGCGCGCAGCCTGCGCACCAGCTCCAGCCCGTCCATGCCGGGCATCATCACATCGGCGATGACCAGGTCGGGGGTCTGCTCCCTGGCCGCGTCCAGCGCGGCGGCGCCGTCGGCGACCGCCGTCACCGTCCAGTGCGGGCTGAGCAGGCGGACGAGGTATCCGCGCAGGTCGGCGTTGTCGTCGGCCACGAGTATCCGCTCACGGGCGGGACGGCCGGCGCCGGGCTCCGTCTCGGGCGCGGCGGCCGGTCCCCGGACCACCGCCGGCTCGTCCGGGACGGGCAGCCACACCGTCTCGCTCTGTCCCGGCCGGTACGGCGTCGCCGCGTCGTCGATCTGGTCGTGGGGGAGGTGAGCCGACCCGTACGGCAGGGTGATCGTGAAGGTCGTCCCCCCGCCGACCCGGCTGTCGGCCTCGATCCGCCCCCCGTGCAGGGTGATCAGCTCGCGTACGAGGGCCAGGCCGATGCCCGTCCCCTCGTGGTCGCGCGACGGCGAGTTGCCGACCTGGTGGAAGCGTTCGAAGAGGTGCGGGAGCTCGTGGTCGGGTATGCCGACCCCGGTGTCGGAGACCGTGACCACGGCGTGGCCCGCGCTGGACCGGACGCCGACCGTGACGCCGCCCGTGAACGTGTGCTTCAACGCGTTGGAGAGCAGGTTGAAGACGATCCTCTCCCACATGCGCCGGTCGACGTGGACCGGCTCCGGCAGCCGTCCGCCCTCCAGGCGCAGAGTGAGCCCGATCTTCTCCATCGACGAGCGGAACAGGCTGGTCAGCTCGGCGGTCTGTTCGGCCAGATCGGTCGGCTGGTAGCGGGCGCGGGCGCGGCCGGAGTCGATGCTGGTGAAGTCGAGCACGTCGTTGACCAGTGTGAGCAGCCGCAGCGCGTTGCGGCGGGCCACACGCAGGACCGTGTGGTGCTCGGCGGAGAGGGAGGAGTCGTCGAGCAGTTCCTGCAGCGGGCCGAGGATCAGCGCCAGCGGAGTGCGCAGCTCATGGCTGATGTTGGCGAAGAACGCGGTCTTGGCGTTGTCGAGCTCGGTGAGCGCCTGCGCCTGGTGGCGCCCCTGTTCGTGGGTCTCGGCGGAGGACAGCGCCCGCGCCACGCTCGTCGCGAGCACTTCGAAGAACTCCTGGTAGCCCCCGTGCGGTTGCAGCAGCGGATTCGTGCCGCATACGAGCGCGCCCAGAACGCCGGTTCCCGAGGTGAGGGGCAGGGCGATCACCTGGCCGGGCACCCCGAAACGCTCGCCGGGGAGCTCCGTGACGGTGTCCCGGCTGCCGGCGGGCCACCGGAGGTCGTCCTGGCCGATCCGTGCTGGAGCCGTGTCATGGGGTACGGCCAGCCGCAGCTCACCGTCGTCGCCGAGGAGATATACGAGGGCGAGCGGTACGTCGTCGGGTGCCTCGCCGAGGGTCGCGACGACGGCCTGCGCCACCTCCTGCCGGGTGACCATGCCACTGGTCGCCGCGCCGACCCGGCTCAGTACGCGCAGCCTGCGCTCGCTGAGAACCCGGCCGGTCGTCTCGCTGACCAGGCACAGCACCCCGCCGACCGTTCCGTCGGCCAGCCGTATGGGACCGTAGGAGATGTCGAAGTAGGTCTGTTCCAGGAAGCCGTGCCGTACCAGGAGGAAAGGGTGGTCCTGGTGCCAGAAGGGTTCGCCCGTCTCACGGACCCGGTCGAGCAGCGGACGCAGCACGTCCCAGGTCTCCTGCCAGTTCTCCACGGCCGGGCGGCCGAGAGCGGCCGGGTGCTTCGCGCCGATGGTGGGGATGTAGGAGTCGTTGTAGACGGCGATGTAGTCCGGTCCCCAGAACAGGACGATCTGCATGCGGGAGGAGAGCGCCATGTCGACGGCGCCCCTGAGGGGAGTGGACCACTGATCCATCGCTCCCAGGGAAGTTGCGGCCCAGTCGTATGCGCGGATCCGCTCGCCCATCTCCCCGCCGAAGGGGGTCTCCTTCTGCATCTCACTCCCCGCGTATCAGGTAATCTGACGATACCTGGTTCGCAACGAGATCCAACGGTGAGGACATGGGCATTCGCCTTGACAGACGGACGGATCCCGACGGTTCCCCGGTTCTCGTCCCGACCGGAGATCTTGACCGCGAGGCGACGGAGGCTCTGGCCGCGGCGGTGGGTGAGAGCCTCGCTTCCCCATCCGGCAAATTGGTGATCCATCTGACCGACGTGCGGTTCTGTGACTCCTCCGGCATCGTCGCCCTGCTCGACGCGCACGCCGACGCGGCGCGCCTGGACACGGAGCTCGTCCTCTCCGGCGTCAGCCGGCATCTGCGGGCGCTCTTTCAGGTCTCCGCCCTCGACCAGGTCATCCGGATTGTCGAAGAGTCTCGTGGCTGAGGCCGGTACGGAGCACACCGGGACGGCTTCGGAGGTCGCATGGTCCGATGCGGAGGGCGTTCATACCCTGTCCTTCCCGATCGTCGGCGGCCTCGCGGAGCTCCGTGGCCAGGTGCGTGCTTTCCTGAAGCCCGCAGGGCTCGACGAGATGCGTGAGATGAACTTCCTCCTGGCCGTCAGCGAGGCCATCAACAACGTGCTCGACCACGCCGGTACGGCCGGCGCCGTCACCCTGCGCCGCACCGCCGATCAGGTGGTCGCGGAGATCAGCGATCAGGCGGGACGGCTCACCGACACCAAGGCTGGCATGACCCCGCCGCCGGTCGGATCCCGTCGCGGTTACGGGCTCTGGCTGATGCGCCAGATGTGCGACGAGGTGGAGATCCTGTGTGATCCGGCCGGTTCCACGGTCCGGCTCACCATCATGCGCGGGTGACTCCCGTCACGGTCCGGTCCGCCGCCTTATCCGGCTGACGTCGCCGCGGTCCGCCGCGTTGCCCGGCTGACGTCGCCACGGCCCGCCCTCTTTCGTGGCCGCAGCTCTGCACGGCCCGTCCTCCTTGGCGGCCGGCAGCCCTGCACGGTCCGCCCTCCTTCGCGGCCGATGCCCGGCCACCCTCGCGCGCTGCCCAACCGCGACGCGACGGGAGAATTTCGGACCTCGGGCCGGGGAGGAGGTCAGGTCTCTGCCAGCGGGTCCTGCCGGAGGCTGATCTGGATGGCCCACCCACGGATCTGCGCTCCGTCGAACTGCTGGATCCCGGGAAGCTGCAGCAGCGCCGCCCGCAGTGCCCTGTCCACCTCGTCGACCGGTGCGCCGCCGTGGGAGGCCATGATCCGCTGCACCACCTGGGTGGTGCGGGCGTCGAACCGCGGTCTCTTCCCGGTGGCGGCGCGCATGGCCACGTCGCGCAGGGCGGCGTTGTCCATGGTGATACGGACGCGGGACATCCTCGGTTCCCCCCGGGATCGGCATACCTGTGCGATCAGACTAGGAGGCGCGGAGCCGCTGGTCACGCACCGTGCGGGGACGTGTCTCCGGCTCGGCCGGACGAGTGATCGCGGTGTGCGGGAGCCGGTGACGGTTCCGGGGTCATCCGAGTGGTCGCGGTATGTACGGGGCCGTGGCGGTTCCGGAGGTCATCCGAGTGGTCGCGGTGGATGGGAGCCTGCGATGGCTCCGGAGGTCATCGGGGGACCGGGACGTCTCTCTTCTCCGCGAGCCGCCGCAGCGCCTCGTCCACATCCCGGTCGATGGGGAACGCCGCGCGCAGCCGGGTCAGCTCCAGAATCCGGCCGAGAAACCCGTTGACCCCGGCAAGGCGGAGCCAGCCGTTCTGCTCGTAGGCGCGGCGCATGGTCGCCAGGAGCACCCAGACTCCCGTGGAGTCGCAGAAACCCAGCTCCGTCGTATCGATGATGATCCTGACGTGTCCGCGTGTCAGCAGCGCGGTGAGCGCCTCCTCAAGCGGCGGCGCCGCCGGTTTGTCCAGATCGCCGGTGAGCGACACCACCGAGAACCGCGGGTGGTCGCTCACCGTGATGGAAAGTCGAGTCATGATGCCCCGCTGTCCACGGCTGTTGGAGACAGCACCCCTGTGGGGAGCCGCGAAACGGAAACCACTGTCACCACCGTACGCCGATGGTTCGGGGTGCTTCAACGGGGCGAGGGGAATGCTCCGGCCAGGCTGTTCGGGGGTGGCCGCCACCGTTCGGAGATCCTTCCCGCGGGGCGCCGGTGGCGCGTTCTCCGGAGGGGGCGGCCGGCCCGGGTGGCGGCCGGGAGCCGGGCGCTCGCGTCCGTGCCCCGATGACCGGCCGAAAATAGTTACTATGAGTAATCGTTCGAGCGCACGTCTCGTGTCCGGCGGGAGAGACGATCTCCCCGAGGAAGGCCCGGACCGGTCATCCGAATCCGGTGGGTCGTTTGCCTCGTGCCGTTGCGGGCACCCGGAAACCATGGCAACCATCGGTCCGGCGGTGCTCACCGTCAACGCGGGATCATCGAGCCTCCAGCTCCACCTGGCCCGAAACGGCCAGGTCCTGCGCACCGCGCACAGTGAGAAGAGTCCCGATCCGGCCGGTGTCGAACGGGCGGTGTCGGAATTCCTCGACGCCGAGCCCGGCTGTGAGCCGGTGGCGGTCGGTCATCGCCTGGTGCACGGTGGCGACGCCGTACGGCGGCCGACGGTCGTCGACGACGATGTGCTGGCTGCGGTGCGCGGGTACGCCGATCTCGCTCCGCTGCACGTGCCGCCCGCCCTCGCGCTCGTCGAGGCCTGCCGGCGCCTGCTGCCCGGGATCCCGCACGTGCTCTGCCCGGACACCGCCTTCCACGCCGCCCTGCCCGAGAGCGCCGCGACCTACGCGCTGCCGTCGGAGTGGAGGAGCCGCTACGGCCTGCGTCGTTACGGATTCCACGGGCTGTCCTACTCCTGGGCGCTGGGGCGGGCGGCGGAACTGCTGGGACGACCCGCCGGCACCTTGCACCTCGTGCTGACCCACCTCGGCGGGGGCGCCTCGGTCTGCGCGGTCCGGGAGGGCCGCAGCGTGGACACCTCCATGGGCTTCACGCCCCTTGAGGGGGTGCCGATGAGTAAGCGATCGGGGAGTGTCGATCCCGGCATGCTGCTGTGGCTCCTCTCCGACGACCGGCTCTCCCTTGAGGAACTGCGCGACGGGCTGGAGCACCGGTCCGGGCTGCTCGGGCTGTCGGACGGCAGATCCGGTGACACACGGGACCTGGTGAGCGCCGGTGACCGGGCCTCCGCGCTGGCGCTGGAGGTGTTCGCCCACCGGGTGAGCCGGGAGATCGCCGCCGCCGCGACCAGTCTGGATCGGCTGGACGCGCTGGTGTTCACCGGGGAGATCGGCTGGGACCAGCCGGAGGTCCGGGAGGCCGTCTGCCGCAGGCTCGGACTTCTCGGCGTCGATCCGCCCGCCCGTGCCGCTCCGGGGGCCGACCCGGAGACCGACGGGGCGGTGAGCTCGCCGGATGCCGCCGTGCCGGTGCTGGTGGTACGGCCACGCGAGGAGTTGCAGCTCGCCCGGGACACCACCGCCGCGATCGGCGGGACGTCCGCAGACGTGTCCGGGTGACGCGAAGATTTGTACGGGGGTGAGGTCATGGTGCGTGAACTGACGAACGGGGCCGTCGGGGGTGCGCTCGCCACCGCGGCCATGAGTGCGGTGATGCTCGCCGGAAGCCGGGTGGGCCTGATGCCGGACCAGCCGCCGAAGCGGATTGCGCGTGCTTTCCTGCCGGGCCGCAAACACCGGTCCAAGCCGGGCGAGGGCGTGCTGGGCGCGGTCACCCATGTCGGTTTCGGTGCGGCGTGCGGCACCCTGCTCGCCCTGGTCTGCCGGCGACGACGTCCGCCTGCGCTCCTCGGGGTCGGCTACGGGCTGGCCATCTGGCTTGTCAGCTACCAGGGGTGGGTGCCACGGATGGGCATCCTGCCGCCGATCTCAGCGGATCGGCCGGGCCGTCCCGTGGTGATGGCGGCCGGTCATGTGGTGTACGGCGCCGTGCTCGTCCTCGCGGTGAACCACCTCAACGACGCCGCCCGGACGTGAGGCTGGGCGGGAACCGCGTGATGGAGACCGTCTCCAGGTCGTGCAGGACAGGAGGGGGGAGGCCGTCCCGGCGAATGGCGATCGTGGAGACGGCGGAACTCTGTCCTGCGGCGCGGTCCGCCGGAACCGCGGATGGCCGTGGTGGCGATCTTCGCGAGGCGGATGCTGCGACGCTTCCTCCGTTGGTCCTATCGGGCCACCGGATTCAGGTGCCCGCCGTGCTCGTCGTGCTGATCGGCGTCGGCGTCGTCGAACCACACACCGCCGTCCGCCAGATAGCGGAAGCGGATGGGCTGCTGCGACGGAACGGTCAGACTCACCTGGTAGGTGCCGTTGTTCTTGCGTTGCATCGGGTGGGCGTAGGGATCCCAGTCGTTGAAGTCGCCGACGAGCGAGATCCCGCCCAGAGGCTGCTCGGCCGGCACGGTGAAGGTGATCTTTACCTGCCCGTTCTTGGTGGGTTTACCGCGTTTGATCATTGAAGTTCTCCTGACATCACTGTCTCCATGAGTGGCCTGCCGAGATCGTTGTGAAGAGAGGGCGCGGAGGTTCCGCCGACTTCCCGAATGTGCGCCCTGGAGGCGGTCCACGATCGGAAGGCCGACGTTCCGTCGCGGCCACGCCAGTACGATCCACTGGAATCGTTACCGCCAGTAATCGACTGACAACACGCTGCGCCAACTTTTGAGCCGGATAACGCCCGAATTTGACTGGATCATGATGATTGACTGACCCATATCGCGTGAACGGAGCTTTTTCTCCCTTCCGCTTTCGGCCGAGCCGTACCGGAATGGGGGCACGGGCCGTCGGCGGGGAGGCGTCCGGAGGGGCTCTTGTGACTCGCCGGGGACGCTCCGCGCCCGAGGCACCGCGACGTCCGAGGGTGTCGGTGGAAGATGGGCTTTATGGACATACGGCCCATCTCCCCCGCCCTGCTGGTCGAAGAACTGGCCGACCGGGTCGCCTCGGCGGCTCCGGGCTCCTGGGTTCGGGTGGCCTTCGACGGCGCTCCGGCGGCGCGGCCGGAGCAGTTCGCGGACGCGCTGGTGGACCCGCTCCGCCTCCGTGGTCGCGAGGTCCTCCGGGTCTCCTCCGGAGACTTCCTGCGCCCGGCGTCGCTGCGCTACGAATACGGCCGAACCGATCCGGACGCCTTCTACACCGACTGGCTCGACTCCGGAGCCCTGGTCCGCGAAGTGCTCGGCCCGCTCGAACCGGGCCGCTCCGGCAAGATCCTGCCCACGTTGTGGGACAGCGTCGTCGATAGGGCGACACGCGCGCCGTACGTCACCGTGCCTCGGGGTGGGGTGCTGCTACTGGACGGGGCGCTGTTGCTGGGGCGGGGGCTGCCCTTCGATCTGACCGTTCACCTGTGGCTCTCGCCGGGCGCGCTGGCCCGGCGGACCGGTGCGGAACAGCAGTGGACGCTGCCCGCCTATGCGCGCTATGAGCGTGAGGCGGAGCCGGTCGGCACCGCTGACGTCGTGGTCCGCGTCGACGATCCCAGGCATCCGGCGATCGTCAGGAGGCCGTGAGACCGGCCACCGGCCGGGAGTGGGTGTGGATGAGCGGGCCGCGTCCCCCGGATCGCGACCCGCTCGCCCGTGTTCGTCCGGTCAGACACCGGCGCGGGACGGCATCCGGCCCTCGCTGTAGGTCTCCTCCATCATCTCCCCGCTCACCGCCTGGGTGTCGGCGTGCGTCTCCTCGATCCGCAGGGCGACCCCGATCGCGAAGAACGTCGGTGCCCACTCGCCGATGAAGATTCCCCACCGGTCCGCCCGGTCTCTTCCGGCGTGTTCGAGCGACTCCGAGCCCAGCCATGCCGCGACCGACATGCCGATCGACACGAGTCCAGCCATGTACATCGTGCTGGATCTCAGGCCCATTTTGTGAAGCTTGTTGATCATTTCATCCCCCCGATGATGGTTCGTTGTTATCGTTACCATTCGGTGTCACATGTAACCGGATGTCCGAAAAAGCTGCCCGCCGTATCGAATCCGGACGGACCGGGTCAGGGGCGCTGGGAGTCGATGCGACCGCTGTCGCCGATCCGTTTGAGCAGCCCGTCGCGCCGGGCCTCCAGCTCGTTGGCCAGATTCTCCTGCTCGTCGGCCATGTTGATCAGTGCAGACCGTTCGGCGGGGTCCGTCGGCCCGAGATCGCCGACCTGCCCGCGCATCTCGGCCACCTCGTCCCGGAGCCTCTTCAGATCCTCTTCGACTTGATGAAGTTCCTGCTGAATGCTCATCCGGTATCCATACCCGTGCATCGGGCACCGATTCCCGTCACCGGTCCGGTCGGACGTCGTGGCGCTGCCGCTCGTCGGCGTCGGGTGCCGTCCAGTCGGGCGGGGCGACGCGATTCTCGCCCTGGTGAGGATGCCCATCGTCCATGCCGTGGCCTACCGCCCCTCGAACAACCACGGTGGCATCCCGGATTCAACGACGGTCTCGGTGAAATTCCGCGCCAGCTCTTTTTCCTCTTTCATTTTCGGCAGCAGCTCTTCCAGCGTCGTCCGCTCCATCATGCCGTCGGGGTTCGGGCCCGTCTCCGGGCCGAACCAGTGGCTGAGGACCTCCTGCCGGCCCTGCGCGTCACGGGTGCCGGCGCTGGTCACGACATGGAACATGTCATCAAGGAAGATCACATGTCCCGCCGGAATGTCGGGTCCGCCGATCCCGGTGGCCGGATCGATCACGTAAGGCTCGCGCGAGCCGGGGACAAGGCGATCCATCATTGTGCCGTAGTAGTTTCCGCCGCCATCGGGCCATCTGGCGGCGGCCGCCTCGGCATGAATGCGTTCCAGCCAGGCCTTGTCGATCCCACCGGCCAGGTAGGCGATGAACATGGCGGCCTCCCAGCAGCTCATCCTGGCCCGCGGCCCCGGCTCGGGCCCGATCCCGCGGATCCACGCGGCGAAGTCGTTTCTCGGATAGCCAGGCCTGTCTACCCATATCAGTCCATCCGCCCTGTCGGGTCCGCTCGGCACCCAGCTGAAGTGGCCGAGTCGTCCCTCTCCGGCCTCGACGACGGCTCGGCCCCGGGAGTCGGCGAACCACGCCGCGTGCTGTGCGTCGATCAGTGCGGCGACCCGGTGCGGATCGGCGGCGTGGGCCTGGGCGTCGATCCGGTGGGCCACCTCCTCCAGGCGCTCAGGTGTCTGGCGTAGATCGGCGAGCTGCCGCACGACCTGCTCCGGAACCGCACCGTCGGCCCCCCACACGCGCGTGATGGCCATCTCGGCGGCCGGTGGAGTCCCCTTCGAAACCGGGCCGGCGGGTTCGGCCCCGCCGGATGTGCCGGGCACGTGCGGGTGGGCGGGCGCGGGCGGTCCGGCACTGTCGGAGAGCGCGGTGGCCGGGGGCTTCGCGGTGGGGTTGAGCAGCCGCTCGATCCGGCCGGCCGGAGCCTCGTCACCGGAGGTTCTGTGACGGGACACCGGCGGGGCGTCCCCACCGGCCCGTGCCGGCGGGGTCGTCGCATCGAGGTCTCGTGGAGCGTCCGCCGTGCGGGAGGGGGAGAGCACCTCGTCGGGCTTGCCCGCAGGAGGTGCCGGGTCCCGGGGTGGGGCCGCCGACGGCTGGTGGGATGCGGCGGGTTGGTCGGTGGGGCGTGCGGGCGCGGTGGCGGGCCGCTGTTCGCGACTGGTCGTGCCCGTGTCGCCGGGGGCGCGTGGGCTGGTCCCGGGTTCGGCGGCACCGCCGGAGTGGGTGTTCAGCGGTCCTGCGGCCACGGTGGTCGTACTGGTGCTCGCGGGGCCGTCGTGATGAGGACGGTCAGGGTGCGGGCCGTCGTGAGCAGCGGAGGAGAAGGACGTCGTCTCCGGGGTGGTGGCGTTGCTCAACGTGGTGTCACGGGCGGTGCCCGTGAGGGGGTCGAAACCCCTCCCGGACGGTTCGGAATCCCTGGACGGTTCGGGGTCCCTCCTGGGGGGTTCGGAAACCCTGGACGGTTCGAGACCGGGCAGGGGACCGGGGCCGGGCGGGGAGTCAGGGGCGGGGGGTTCGGGATGGGCGAATGGAGACGGGCCATCGCCGGGTAGGGGGCCGCTGTGGGGAGGACCGCCGGGCGTGCTTGCACTGGGTGGAGGCGGGGGGCCTCCGGGTGGCGGGGAGCTTCCGGGCGGCGGTGGGGGGCCACCATGTGGGGGGCTGCCGTGGGGGAGGGTCGTGGTGAAATGCTGGCCGTCGGCGCCCAGCGCGCTGGAGGTGACGGCCTTGGCGAGCAGGTCCCAGTCGAAGTCGCCGCTGATGAACATGCCGCCCGCGGTGGTGAGGCCACCGGTCAGCGCGTACTGCACGGCCTGCCCGAACAGGGAACTGGTGGCGGCGGCCAGCAACTTCTCGGCCACGCTCATCTCCGCCCGCGACAACCCCGCCCGCAGGGCCGGGGAGGCCAGATGGGTCAGCCCACCCGACAACCCGCCCATCAGGAAGCCCATCGCCCCGCCGGTCACCGCGGAGATCAGCAGCTGCCGTTCATCGAAGTCGTCGCGGCGGCCCCGGGCGATCTGCAGGGCCTGGACCCCGCCCTCCATCCCGCCGACGATGGCGGCGAACAGCACCATGTTGGCCAGCGCCCGCCGGACGATCTGCCCGACCGCCAGCCGGGCCAGTCGCACCCGGACCGGGATGAACGCCAGACTCGCGCCCCCGCTGGCCACCGCCATGGCCAGCAGGTAGCCCACCTGCACGATCAGCAGCCACACGGTGGCCTCGATCATGTACCTGGCGTACTGGATCTGCACCCCGACGTTGTTCAACCTGACGGCGGCGCCGATCAGCCGGTTGACCAGATCGGCCACCTGCCCGCCCGCGACCCGGGTGACATGCTCGGCGAAAGCGGTGTGCGCCGCACCGTCCCACGCCTGGCCGATCTTGTCCGCACTCCGCGGCAGGTCGGCCCAGGTGCCCGCAACGACCTCATGCGCGGCGATCACACAGGCGTCGGCGAGCCGGAAACACCCCTCCTCGTCCCCCTCGGGCCAGTCCATCCCGACCACCCAGCCGATATACGGCTTGGCCCAATCCGGGGTCAGAATCCCATCGAACCCCACAGGCGATCAGCCGCCACTGCCACCGGGGTCATCGGCCTGCCCGTACCTTCCGGCACTGGCACGCAGCCCGGCGGCCCTTTCATCTTGCCCGTAGATGCAGACGTCGAAGGCGCCGAAGATCCCGGCTTCGATTTCGGGCAGCTGCTTCTCCAGCTCGGCCCCGTACTGATCGTTTCCGAGGGTGCGCCGATCCCGGTCGAAGGCCGCACGCAGCACCTCCCGTGCCCGGATCACGTTATCGCGCTGTTCCCCGGCGATCGCGGCCCTCCGGTCCAGCGCCGAACGCTCCACGGAGTAGCCGGGCTCCGTCACCTATGCACCTCCTGCTCGGTCAGAGGCGGTCGTCCGGTCGAACGACGGCTCCGAAGCCGTGCCGCCCGCCGATCGCCCTCCAACGCTCCCCGAGTGAGCCTTGGAGCTCCACCCTCATGGGTAGTCCTCTGGTCTCCCGCCCTGTCGGCGCCCAACGCGGTCACTCCAACCCTCTACAACATCATTTAGATCAACTGTCCCATGTGCCCATGCTTCACACAATTTGAGAATTGTTGTGATGGATGTTACGGAGAACCGTGTCGGCAATCGGGGAAAACTCGATACGGCCCGCTCAATGGAGAGTGGCGGGAATGATCCGGGCGAGCGCTCCGATCTCCAGTGCCACCCACAGCGTGCCGTCCGGCCCGGCCGCGATGCCGTGTGGCTCCGAGGACGGGGTCGGCAGCTCGTGCTCGTCGATCCGGCCGCCGGGAGTGATCCGTCCGACGCGGTTGGCCCCCCATTCGGTGAACCAGAGGTCGCCGTGCGGATCGGCGGCGATGGCGTGGGGACGTGCTCCACGGTCGGGGAGCGGGAACTCGTCGATCCGGCCGCCCGGTTCGATCCGCCCGATCTGGCCCGCGCCGATCTCGACGAACCAGAGGGCGCCGTCCGTCCCGGCGGCGATGCCCACGGGAGCGGCCCCGGCGGTCGGCAGCGGGTGAACGGCGATGCCGCCGTCCACGCCGATCCGGCCGATCGCGTCCGCCTGGTTCATGGTGAACCACATCCCCCCGTCCGGACCGGTGACGATCGCGGACGGAAACGCCCCCGCAACCGGCAGCGGGAACTCCGCGACCGTGCCTTCGGTCGTGATCCGGCCGATCCGACCGGCGTTGATCTCGGTGAACCACAGCGCGCCGTCGGCTCCCGTCGCGATCCCGTACGGCCCGGCGTCCGGCGTCGGCAGCGCGAACGAGCCGATCTCCCCGTCCGTGGTGATCCGGCCGATCCGGTGGCTCCCGGTCTCGGTGAACCACAGCGCGCCGTCGGGGCCGGAGGTGATGACCGTCGGCCCGGAGCCCGGATCGAGTCGATGCGAGCCGATCTCTCCGTCCATGCCGATCCGGCCGATGGCGTTCGCCTGGTTCATGGTGAACCACATCCCCCCGTCGGGGCCGGCGGTGATCCCGTACGGCCCGGCGTCCGGACCGGACACGGAGAGCTCTTCGAGTGAGACGGTCAGGTCGTGTGACATGGTGAATCCTTCCTGGGCTCGGCCGCCGGGGCCGAGGTCGTCTGTGACGGGCTTGGCGAGCGGACGTCAGACGAGACGGCCGTCGCGCATCCCGATCTCGGTACCGGTGAAGCGGCCGCGCAGCGTCCGGTCGTGGGAGACGATCACGAGGGCGCCCCGATAGGCGTCGAGGGCCTCCTCCAACTCCTCGACGAGGGTGAGCGAGAGATGGTTGGTCGGTTCGTCGAGCAGTAGCAGATCGGCCTCGCCGACCAGCAGTCTGGCCAGGGAGAGCCGCCGTCGCTGACCGACCGACAGGGCTTCGGCCGGCGTCCTGAGGTCGTCGGGCCGGAACAGGCCCATCGACAGCAGCCGCGCGCCGTGCTCCTCCCGGTGGCCCGCCCGGCCCTCGGCGAACGCGTCGAGCACGCTCAGCCCCGGCCGGACCGGGGGCGACTCCTGCGGCAGGTAGCCGATCCGTCCCCGGCGCCGTACGGCACCGCCGTCGGGCCGCAGGTCGCCGGCCAGGACTCGCAGGAGAGTGGACTTGCCCGCGCCATTGGAGCCGTGGACCAGCAGCCGCTGTCCTGGCTCGACGGCGAAGGAGTCCACGGCCAGCCGGGCTCCAACCCGTACGGCGTGCAGTTCGGCGACCGGTCCGTCGGCCGTGCCGCGCCCGAAGACGCCGCCGAAGCGCAGCGGCGCGGGCGGCTCGGGCACGGGATCGGCCCGCAGTCGGCGCAGGCGTTCCTGAGCCTGGCGGACCCGGCCGGCGACGGAGCTCTGCACCCGGCCCGCGTCCCGGTCGTAGGCCATCTTGTTGCCGTCCTTCATGGCCCGCCCGGGTGCGACGCGGTGCGCCGTGGTCGCCGCGAAGGTCTCCACCCGCCTGATCTCCTCGCACCAGTCGGCGTAGGCCTGCTCCCACCGCTGCCGGGCCGCCGCCTGCTCGGCCAGAAACCCCGCGTAGCCGCCGCCGAACCGAGTCACCTTGCCCTCCTCGACCTCCAGGATCGAGGTGGCCACCCGGTCAAGGAAGAACCGGTCGTGGGAGACCACGACGACCGTGCCCCGGTGCTTCCGCAGCCGCTCCTCCAGCCAGGCCGTCCCGGCCGCGTCGAGGTGGTTGGTGGGCTCGTCGAGCAGCAGGATCTCCGGGGAGGCGGCCAGCAGGCAGGCGAGTCCGAGCCTGGCCTGCTCCCCGCCGGACAGTCCGCCCAGCGGACGGTCGCGGCCGACGTGCCCGAGCCCGAGGCCGTGCAGCGCCTTGTCCACGTGGGTGTCCGCCTCGTAACCGCCACGCGTCTCGTAGGCGCTCAGCAGGTCGCCGTACTCGGCCAGCCGGTCCTCGGTGAGGTCCTCCTCCAGGGCGCGCATGCGCCGTTCCATGGACCGCAGCTCCGCGAGCGCGGCGTCGACGGCGTGCTGGACGGTCTGGTCGGCGGGCAGGCCGATGCTCTGTCCGAGGTGGCCGATCCCCCCGGCGGCGGCGACGGTGATCTCGCCGTCGTCCGCCGTCTCGGCACCGGCGATCAGCCGCAGCAGGGTGGACTTGCCCGACCCGTTCTCGCCGACGACCCCGGCGCGCTCACCGGGTCTGACGGAGAAGGAGACGTGGTCGAGAACCGGCCGCTCGCCGTACGACTTGGAGATTCCTTGCAGGGTGAGCTGAGTGGACAGGACGGTCCTCCGGAAGACGAGGTGAACAGGTCGTGGTGGTGCCGGACAGAAGGTCCATGGCCGCTGCGCTCCTTTGCTCTCTTCTTAATGCTACCGAGTTGCATTAAGATGGAGTATGCCTGATGTGCCGCAACTCATGCAACCGGAGGTGAACGTGACATCACACGGGACGGCACGGCCCGGCGGGCGCACCGCCCGGGTGCGCGGAGCCGTGCGCGAGGCCACCCTCGCGGAGCTGGCCGAGAAGGGGTTCGATGGCCTGACCGTGGAGGGCGTCGCCCTGCGCTCCGGCGTGCACAAGACCACGGTCTACCGGCGTTGGGGCAGCGTGGAGGGGCTCGCCGCGGACGCCCTCGACCTGGCGGGCGGCGAGCCGTGGCCGGTTCCCGACACCGGCACGATCGAAGGGGACCTGCGGGAGCTCACCCGCCTGGTGGTGACCGGCTTCGCCGACCCCGAGGCGGGTCCGGTCTCGACGGCGTTCATCGCGGCCTCATCGCGGAACCCGGTCGTGGCCGGGGCGTTGCACGCCTTCTTCGCCGCCCGTCACGAGCAGTCGGCCATCCTCGTCGCCCGGGCGATCGAGCGCCGCGAACTGCCCGACGGGACCGATGCCGCCGACCTGGTCCGGACCGCCGTCGCACCGGTGTACTACCGGCTGTTCATCAGCGGGGAGCCGGTGGACGAGGAGGTGGCCGACCGTGCCGCCGCCGCGGCCCTCGCCGCGGCCCGTGCCGGGGTGTTCCGGTCGTCCCGGGAGGTCTCGCCGGACCGTCCCGACTGAGCGTGCCGCCGGACGGCCGTCACCGCGGGTGCGGCCGCTGGTAGAGGCCGCCCCGGACGAGGCGGAGCTCTTCCAGGGCCCGGCGCGCACCGGTCCGGCGGGACAGCGTCAGGGCCTGGCGGGCGATTCCGGCCGAACGCTCGGCTTCGTGCGCGTCGGCGTAGGCGTGGGCGAGACAGGCCATGGTGTAGGCCGTGAGGTAGGTGGACGGAGCCTCGTGGAGATCCCGTTCCAGGAGTTCGATCGCGTCGGCGGGATGGTGGAGCTGGATGAGACATCCGGCGGCCAGGGTGTTGTGGAGCCCGGCAAGCTGGTCGGACACCTTGAGCGTGTCGTCCTCCGTGCTCTCCTCGGGCACCTGTCCGGACTCCTCGGCGGACTCCTCCAGGCGGCGGTGGCACATGTCCTCGGCTCCGGCCAGGGCGTGGCCCTGCGCCTCGTGGCTGCGTGCCATGGCGTCGAGCGGATGCGGAGAACGGCCGAGCGGATGCGGGGAGTCAAGGTGCTCACGGGCGGCGACGGCGAGGCCGATCACCTGCTCGGGGTTGCTCCGGGCGTCCTGGAGACCGGCTCGGCGGGCGAGCGTGTACGCCACGAGCCGTTCGTCCCCGGCCTGGTGCGCCGCGAGTATGGCCCGGTCCGACCAGGCCAGCGCCTCGTCGAGGTCGCCGGCCTCGTAGTGCATGCGGCTGATCTGCTCGGCGTCCTCCGCGCTGAGCATGAGCAGGGCCTGGCGGACACCCGATCCCGCGTCGCGGTGCAGCCCGTCGACCGCGGTGAAGAGCGGGGACAGGGCGCCGACCGCGCGGGCGGGGCGCAGATCCGATCGTGAGTAGGCCCGCAGGACGGTCTGGAAGTAGGCCACGGTCTGGTCGTCGGCCCGGTGGGGATTCTCGATCGCCCGGCCGGCGCGCTCCTCGTCCTCGGCCGAGAACGCCCCCGCCAGCAGCGGGATGCCGGTCAGGTGATGCCAGAGCGTCGTGCCGGCCGCCTCTCCGCTGAACAGCTCCGCCTCGTTCATGTCGAACGCGCGGCACAGCAGCTCCGCGTACAGCTCGTCGGGTCGCTGCTCTCCGGCCTCCCAGGAGCGGACCATCCCGGCGAGTTCCTCCTGGGCGGGCAGGCGGTCGCGGGTCGCCTCGTCCGCGGTGCCGGCCAGCCGTTCCCCGAGTTCGCTCCGGCTCCACAGGCGGCCACGCCTCCAGGCGCGCATCCGAGCAGCCCAGTTCGGAATATCGATGGTGATCATCGGTGCGTCCTCTCGGCGTGGCGAAAAGATATGTTTCGCCCACTTTGCGGCATCTGTCCTTATTCTCCTCCGTCCACCGCCGTCGGCTGTCACAAGGATGCTAAAAACTCGGGTGAGGATCCCGTGGTCCCCGGAAAGGGGTTGTCGCCTCAGGCGGGGGCGTAGTCGGGCGCGACGCCCAGCTCCGCCAGCCAGGCGCGCATCCCGGGGACCTCCGAGGGTTCGGCGGCCACCTTGGCCGCATACGCGGTCACCGTGACCTCCTCGCCGTCCGCGAACAGCAGCCGGGCGGGAGTCGACCAGGAGAGCGTCCACCGCGCCTGGCCATGCTGGATCAGCGTCGCCTCCAGCGCCTTTCCCAGCACGTCTGCCAGCAGTGCGTCGGAGGGCTTCCAGCCGAGCTGCCGCAGCTCGGCCTCCAGTGCGGCGTGCCGTCCCCGGGCGAGTGCCTCGAAGGCGGCGTCGAGGTAGGGCCGGGGAGTTCCCATGACCCGCTGGCCGGCGACGGACAGGTCGTGCAGCGCCTCGGCGTTGCGCATGCCGTACATCCCCTGCGCGACGAGGTCATCCCAGGACACCGGCCGCAGCCTGGCCAGCGCCTCGGGGCTCCAGACGGTCAGTTCGACGGCCGCCGCGGCGATCGCCGGGTCGACCAGGAGCGCGGTCGCCTGGCGGGGGTCGGGCGGGTGCCCCGGTTCGGGCAGCAGGGCGATCGCGGCGAGCCGCTCGCGCAGGCTGGGGTGGGAGTCGTAGGGGGAGGTCTCCTCGGGCGCCTCGCCGGCCCTCGCCAGCTCGGCCTGCCCGGCGGGGTCGTTCAGCAGGGCGCGGAAGCCCGCCAGCACCTCCGCCGGACGGTTGCCGCCCGCTCCGGCCAGGGCCATGTAGCGGTCCATGAACCGCTCCCAGGCCAGCGCGGCGATGTGGATCTCGCGCAGCGCGCCCGCCATCGCCTTCCGGCCCGCGATGGCGACCGCGAATCCGTCGGCCTCCAGCTCCTGCTTACGCGAGACGGCCTGTGAGACGCGCAGGTAGAGCTTCGCGTAGGTGAAGAACAGCCGTTGCACCAGAGGATGGCCGCCCAGTCCCTGGACGGCCGCGACCAGCGCGACCCTGCCCCGGTAGACGGGCGCGCCGAGACGGGTGTGCGCCCCGCTGTAGTGGCCCAGCTCATGGCCGAGTACGGCGCGCATCTCGTCGACGGTGAGGATCTGCAGCAGCGGCAGGCCGATGTACATGCGACGCCCGGTGGCGCGCAGGCCGAGCAGGCGGGTGTCCTCGGAGACCGCGGCGTTCACCTCGGCGACGAGGCGGATCTCGTCGGGCGGCGAGGTCTGCACGCGCTGGGCCAGCTCCTCGACCGTCCGCCACAGTTCCGGCTCCTGCTCCCGGGAGACCGCCACGCCGGGCTGCTCGCCGTTCTTTCTGCGGCTGACCATCCACAGCGCGCGGACGAGCGCGCCGGCCGCGAGGGTCAGCAGCGCGCCGAACTGCAGCGCGCGGGCGTGGAAGTCGACGAACAGTGAGACGTCCAAGAACACGGCGGCCGCCAGGACGAGTCCGACCAGGACATAGAAGCCGGCGAGGAGGGCGAAGGCCAGCGTGGCCCGGAACGCGGTGGTCATATGAGGAGAAACTCCGTGATGAGGCGTATAAGTGTGCAAGACCCTAGTGGAGCCCCATGCCTCCCCACGGGTGATCCTCGCAACGGAGGACCTCGACAAGATCGCGTTTCCTCGGTCCGTCACCTCCCCACGGGCGGTCTTTCTGGCGGAGGGCCTCGACGGGGCCGCCTGTCCTCGGGCCGTCGCCTCCCCACGGGTGGTCCTCCTGACGGAGGACCTCGACGGGACCGCGTGTCCTCGGTCGCTCCCCTGCGGGAGTGTCGCCCGGAACATGCGGCCGTGCCGGGATACGTTGGGGCGATGGACTCCGGTTTTGGCTACTTCGCGACCCATGACGCGGTCGATCCGGCCCAGATCGCCCGGATGATCGAGCAGCGTGGCCATGCGATGCTGCTGTTCAGCGAGCACACCCACATCCCGGTCGGTGCGCCGCCCCAGCGGCCCGAGAGCGGCCCGCTGCCCCGTAAGTACCGGCACACCTACGACCCGTTCGTGGCGTGCACCGCCGCCGGCCTGGCCACGACACGGCTGCGGGTGGGCACCGGCATCTGCCTGGTCCCCCAGCACCATCCGATCACCCTCGCGAAGTCGGTGGCGAGCGTCGACGCTCTCACCGGTGGGCGGTTCGTCTTCGGCGTGGGCGCCGGCTGGCTCGAACCCGAGATCCGTCACCACGGGGTCGATCCGGCACGCCGGTTCGCGGTGATGAAGGAGCACGTCGAGGCGGCGCAGCGGATCTGGACCCGGGACGAGGCCGACTACCGCGGTGACTTCGTGTCCTTCGGCCCGATCTGGTCATGGCCCAAGCCGGCCCAGCGGCCCTACCCGCCCGTGCTGGTCGGCGGCACCGGACCCACGGTCTTCGACCGCGTGCTGTCCTACGGCGACGGCTGGCTGCCGAACTACGGCCCCGGCGTCCTGGAGCGCGCGGCGGAGCTGTTCAGGCGCGCCGACGAGGTGGGCCGGTCCGTCCAGGTGGTGATGATGTCGGTGCCCTCGGACCCCGCGGTTCTCGAGGAGTGCGAGAAGGCCGGGGTGGCCGTCGTGCTGCCGTGGTTGCCCTCGGCGGGGCTGGGCCGCGTCGAGCGTGAGATGGACGCCTTCGAGGCGGCGCTCGCCCGGATGCGGGGGGAATGACCCGCCCACGTCCGGGCGTGGCCGAAAAGAGTCCTTACTAACTCGTCAGTAACATGTAATGGCTTCTTGTCAGACCGGTGCAACGGGCCGACATTCTGGTCAGCAGAGTCGATCGGGGGAAAACCCTGGAGGCCAGATTGAACGTCCCCCGCCGCACCCTCACGCTCATCGCGGCAGCGATCCTCACGTCCGTCCCGGCGACCGCGGTGGCGGACACCTCGTCGGCCGCCATCGGCGCCATGGCCTCGATGGGCGACTCCATCACCCGCGGGTTCAACGCCTGCGGCTTCTATCTCGACTGCCCCTCCCGATCCTGGTCCACCGGGTCCAACTCGGCGGTCGACAGCCACTACCGGCGCCTGCGGGCCGACAACCCCTCCGTCGTCGCCCACAACGACGCCCGGTCGGGCGCCAAGGTCGCCGACCTGGCCGGGCAGGCCCAGCAGGCCGTCTCCCAGGGGGCCGGCTACGTCACGATCCTGATCGGCGCCAACGACGCCTGCACCTCGTCGGAGTCGGGGATGACCTCGGTCGCCGACTTCGAGGCCAGGTTCCGTACGGCGATGCAGACACTCGCCACCGGCCTGCCCACCGCGGAGATCTTCGTCTCCAGCATCCCCGACATCAAGCGGCTCTGGGAGGTCGGCAAGGACAGTTCCTCGGCCCGCGCCGCCTGGGCGACCCTCGGCATCTGCAAGTCGATGCTGGCCAACCCCCGCTCCACCGCCCAGGCCGACGTCGACAGGCGTGAGCGGGTACGCACGCGGGTGACCGAGTTCAACGCGGTGCTGGCCGCCGTCTGCGCCGAGCAGATCACCTGCCGCTACGACGGCGGCGCCGTCTTCGGCTACCCGTTCGCCCTCTCCCAGATCAGCACCTGGGACTACTTCCACCCCAACGCCTCCGGCCAGCAGGTGCTCGCGGAGGTCACCTACAACGCCGTCTTCGCCGTGTAGCACGGCACCGGCCACCGCCGCCCTCGCCGTACGGGCGACCGGCCGCCTCGATCGTGCGCGGATCTCCCGCTCTGACCGGCGGGAGGTCCTGGCAATAGTGACTTTTGTGGCATTAGGGACTTAGATATCGCTTGGTTACGGCGAGGACCAAATGGCGGGACCGGGGGCTGAATGCGGAGCGATGAGCGCGGACGAGCGTAGGGTCGTGGGCCGGGTGGTCTCTCCGATTCTGGTCGGGCGTGAGGCTCCGCTGGCACGGCTGGCCGCCGCGGTGGCCGCGCCGCCTTCGGTGGTCGTGGTCGAGGGCGAGGCGGGCATCGGCAAGTCCCGCCTGGTCGCGGAGCTGGCGGCGCGGCCGGAGACGGCGGGGCTGCGGTTTCTGCACGGCGGGTGCAGCCAGATCAGGGAACCGTTCCCGCTCGGGCCGCTCGTCGAGGCGCTGCGGTCCAGCGGCGGCGACCTGGCCGGAGTGGCGCTGTCGCCGGTGGCCGGTGCGCTGAGATCCCTGTTTCCCGAGTTGGCGGACGTCCTTCCCGGAGCGCCCGAACCGCTGGACGATCGGGCGGCCGAGCGGCATCGGCTGTTCCGCGGACTCGGCGCGGTGCTGGCCGCGCTCGGTCCCGCCGTACTCGTGGTCGAGGACCTGCACTGGGCCGACGAGCAGACCGTCGAATTCCTGGCGTACCTGCTGGCGAATCCGCCGGGTGCGCTGTCGGTCGTGCTGACCTATCGGGGCGAGGAGGCGCCGGCCGGGGTACGGGCGCTGACCGCGCGCCCGGCTGACACGGTCGTCCATGAGCACATCGCGCTGGCGACGCTGGACGAGACGCAGACCCGCGCGCTCGCGGCCGCGATCCTGGACGGTGCGGAGATCTCCGCGGAGTTCGCCGCGCACCTGTGCACGCGGGCCTCCGGCCTGCCGCTGGCGATCCAGGAACTGCTGGCGCTGCTGCGGTCACGGGGGACGCTGATCCGGTGGGAGGGCGGCTGGGCACGCCGCGCCCTCGACTCTCTGGACGTGCCGATCGGGGTGCGGGCCTCGGTGCAGGAGCGGGTGGCCCGTATGTCGGCCGGGGCGCGGGCGGCGGCGGAGGCGGCCGCGGTGTTGCACCTGGCGGTGCCGGTCGCGGTGCTCACCGAGGTCGCGGGGCTGCCCGAGGCCGATGCGATGGCCGCGGTGGACGAGGTCCTGGAGGCCGGGCTGCTCACCGAGCGGGACGGGGTGGTGAGGTTCCGGCACGTGCTGGCGGCCCAGGCGGTCCACGAGAGCGTCTCGCTGGGGCGCAGGCGGGCACTGCACGCCGCCGCCGCGACCGCGGTCCAAGGCCTGCGCCCGGTGCCGCTGGGGAGGGTGGCACACCATCTCCGGCAGGCCGGCCGCCTCGGGGAATGGGTGGACGTCGCCGCGGAGGCCGCCGACCGGGCCTTCGAGCTGGGCAACGACGTCGAGGCGGCACGATTGCTCGAAGACGTACTGCGCCATGCGGACCTGGAACCCGAGCGCCGGGCGATCCTGGCGATCAGGCTGGGGTGGGCGGTCTCGGAGCTGCTGCATGTGCCCGACGTCACCGGCCTGCTCTCGGAGGCGCTCGAACACGTCCTCCCCACGCCGGTCCGCGGTGAGCTGCGGTTCCTGCTCGGGATGCATCTCGAAGTGACCCGGACCGATCTGATGGCCAGGTATCGGATGTTCGCCGACGCGCTCGGGGATCTGGCCGACCGGCCCGAGCTGGCGGCGTGGGCCATGGTGGCCCTGGGGCTGCCGACCGTGCCGGATGTGCCGTTGCCCGAGCACCTGGCGTGGCTGGATCAGGCGCTGGAGACGCTGCCGGCGATCGACGATCCCGCCACCCGTCTCCTCGTGCTGGGCAAGGTGGCGATGGTGTTCACCGCGGTCGGCGACCCGCGCTGGGCCGGGTTGACCGAACGCGTCGTGCAGGAGACCGGTGGTCTCGCCCGGCGCCGCGGGGAGGTCAACGCCTACCGCTCCATCGGTGGCGAAGCCTGTTTCAGTGGGCACCACGAGGTGGCGCAACGGCTGCTGACCATCGCGCGGGAGGGCGCGTCGAGCTACGACGTCACCGGCGGGGCGGAGTTCCGCTGCCATGCCTCGCTGGCGATGGTGGCCTACTGCCGAGGCGACTGGGACGGACTGGGCGAGACGATCGACATGCTGCGTCACAGGCGCAGCGACCGCCCCGTCGAGCTGACCCTCCTGGATGCCGTGGCGGCCTGCCTGGCGCCCGCTCCCGGCCGGCTCGACGCCGCCCAGGACCTGCTCCGCGAGGTCGTCCAACGAGTGCTGGGCATGGGGGACGTCGATCTGCTCCCGTTCCCGGTGAGCATGCTGCTGCGGGTGGCCACCGCCCGCGGTGAGGCCGGCAAGGCCATCGTGGAGATCACGGAGGCCGCCGCCCTGTGGGAGACCAAGGGGTTCTGGCCGGTGGGGGTCCGGGCGGTTCCCGCGCTGGTCGAGGCGCTGCTGGCGGCGGGCAGGCCCGCGGAGGCGGCCGAGGTGGTGGATCGGTACGAGTCCCGGCTGCTGGGGCTGGACGCGCCGCTGGCTCCGGCGGGGCTGCGGCAGGCCCGCGGGCTCATGGCCGCCGCGGAGCAGCGGTGGCGCGAGGCCGCGGAGCACTTCACGGCCGCCGCCGCCGACTTCCGGCGGCTACCGGCCCCCTACGAGGCGGCCCAGGCGGACGAGCAGGCCGCGGCCTGCCTCTTCGCTCTCGGCGACCCCGCCGCGGAACCCACCCTCAAGGCGGCCATCACCGTGTACGGCGGGATGGGCGCGCGATGGGACCTGGATCGGGCCACCCGGCTGGCCCGGCGATGGGGCCTGCGCCCGGCTCCTCCCGCCCCGTCGCGCGACGGGGCGAACGACTCCCTGTCGGCACGGCAACAGCAGGTGGCGCGGCTGGCCGCGGCTGGACTCACCAACCAGGAGATCGCCAGAGAGATGTTCCTGTCGCCGAAGACCGTCGACAAGCATCTCGGCGCGGCGATGCGCAAGTTCGGCGCGCGTTCGCGCACGGAGCTCGCCCGCCACCTGGACCACCCCGCAGGACCTTGATCGGGAAAGTTGGGGCGTTTACCCCATCTGTCACCCCATACCCCCCGGAGGGGGTGGCGGCGATGCTTGCCTCATGTCTGACCAGGATGCGCCCGAACCCACATCGGATGAGGGCCCCGGCCACGAGGCGCAGCCCGAGGAGGTGACCCAACCGGTCACCGTGGTACCCCGGCTCCCCGAGGGGTTCGAGCCTCTGTGATCCGGCTCTCCCCGCTCACCCCTCATCGAGATCACGCAGAAAGGCAGTGCCCCGCCATGTCCGAGAACGGATTCCGGCCGTTATCCACTGGGAGGACCGCGTGAGGCGCGCCGTCCTGCTGACCTCGCTTCTCGCGCTGGCCGCGACCGCGCTGCCGCCGACGTCGGCGGCACTGGCGGCCGAGCCCGCGCAGCCGCCCCCGGCGGCTCCCGTCGCCCTCCAGGGCATCGGCCCGGGCCCGCACGTCATCACCCTGATCACCGGCGACAAGGTCACGCTCACCCAGGCCGCGGCCAGCCGCTTCAACGTACAGACCGAACCCGCCGTCCGCCAGGACGGCCACCGGCCGAAGCTGCTCACCCGGACCACTCCCGAGGGCGTCTTCGTCCTCCCGACCGACGCGATGCCCGCCATCCAGGCGGGGCGGCTGGACATGCGGCTGTTCAACGTCAAGTATCTGGCGGAGAACGGCTACGCCGACGACCGGACCAAGCAGGTCCCGGTCATCGTCCAGTACCCGGAGAAGCAGGGCCTCGCCGCGGCCAGAAGCGCCGCCGACGCGATCCCGGCGAGCGTCCCCACCCACGACCTGGAGAGCATCCACGCCTCCGCCCTCAACGTCGCCAAGGCCGAGTCCGGAGCGTTCTGGAACGCCGTGCGCGCCGTGCCCACCGGCCCGGGCGAAGGCATGAGAGCGATGCCCGACACCTTGCGCGGCGGGATCGCCAAGGTGTGGCTGGACGGCAAGGTCAAGGCCGTCCTGGACAAGAGCGTGGCGATGATCGGCGCGCCGCAGGCCTGGGCCGGGGGCCACGACGGCACCGGGGTGAAGGTCGCGGTGCTGGACACCGGCGTCGACGCCACCCACCCCGACCTCGCAGGGAAGATCGCCGACTCCAGGTCCTTCGTCCCCGACGCGTCAGTCAAGGACGGCCATGGCCACGGCACCCACGTGGCCTCCACCATCGCCGGTTCCGGAGCGGCGTCCGGCGGCAAGTACAAGGGTGTCGCTCCGGGCGCGCAGCTGGTCATCGGCAAGGTGCTGAGCGACAGCGGTTCCGGCACCGACTCCGGGGTCATCGAAGGCATGGAGTGGGCCGCCGCCAGCGGCGCCAAGGTCGTCAGCATGAGCCTGGGCGACGGGCCCACCGACGGCACCGACCCGCTCAGCCAGACGGTCGACAACCTGAGCGCCTCCACCGGAGTCCTGTTCGTCATCGCCGCCGGCAACGCCGGCGCCGCTGCCAGGACCGTGGGCAGCCCCGGGACGGCCGACGCCGCGCTCACCGTCGCCGCGGTCGACAAGCAGGACGGGCTGGCCGAATTCTCCAGCCGGGGTCCGCGGTTCGGCGACTCGGGGCTCAAGCCCGACATCGCCGCGCCCGGCGTGGACATCGCCGCCGCCCGTGCGGCGGGCACCGTGATGGGCACCCCCGTCGACGACCACTACACCGGGGCGTCCGGCACCTCGATGGCCACACCGCACGTCGCGGGCGCGGCGGCGATCATGGCCCAGCTGCACCCCGACTGGAAGGGGCCGCTGCTCAAGTCCGCGCTGATATCCACCGCCAAGGACGACGGCTTCACCGTGTACGAGCAGGGCGCCGGGCGGGTGGACCTCGCCAAGGCGTACACCCAGCGGGTCTTCGCCACCACCGCCGGGATCGACTTCGCCTCGGTGACCGAGGAGGGCAAGACCCTGCAGCGGGAGCTCGCCTACACCAACCTCACCGACCAGCCGGTCACGCTCACCCTCACCCCGGCCCTGCGCACCGTCGGCGGGACCGCGGTGGAAGGCAGGCTGAGCACCGGCCCGACCCTCACCGTGCCCGCGGGCGGCACCGCCTCGGCGACCGTCACCCTCGACACGACCGGCCTGGAGTTCGGCGACTACTCCGGCTCCGTGACGGCCGAGGCCGACGGTGTCCGGCTGACCACCCCGGTGGGCATGGTGCGCGAGGCTCCGCTCGTCCAGCTCACCGTCCACACCATCGGCAGGGACGGCAAGCCCGCCACACCGTGGTACCAGCAGACCCTCGACGTCGACGGCGCGAAGGGATACCTCGACGGCACCATCGTGGCGCGGGAGGGGACCACGGTCACCCGGGTTCCGGTCGGCACGCACTCGGTGATGCAGTTGCTGAACTGGGTGGACTCCGATGACCGGTCCAACGAGGTGTTCCTGATCAACCCGGAGGTCACCGTCACCGGTGACACCGAGATCACGCTCGACGCCCGGCAGGCCTCCCAGGTCCGCTTCAGCACTCCGAAACCGGCCGAGCCGCTCAACAACATCTGGGTCGTCACCACCCAGCGGACCATCGCCAACGGCCAGACGTACGGCGGCACCGTGTCCTCGGGCGTGCAGCACGGCGCGTGGGCGAAGGTGTGGGCCATCCCCACCAAGCCGGTCACCAAGGGCAAGTTCCGCTTCGCCGGCCAATGGACGCTCGGCCAGGCCCAGGTCACCATGACCGCGGGCAGGCACAAGCCGATCACTCTGAACCCGGTCGCCCCCCAGCACATCGACTTCGGGACCGGGCTCATCCAGGGCAACCAGCCCGACTGGAAGCCGTTCACCGGAACGCGGAACCTGCCGCTCGTCGACGTCGGCGCGGGCCGGGCCGAGGACATCGCCGGGAAGGACCTGCGCGGCAAGCTGATCCTCATGGAGACGGGGTTCGCGCCGGACGGCACCGTGAACTGCTGGGCCTGGATCAGCCGGATCATCCCCATCCGCGAAGCGGGTGCGGCCGGACTGGCCATCTTCCCGTCGACGGGCGGCCTGTGCACCCTTCCGATCGGTGTCGAGCAGGAGATCAACACCGGTGATCCCAAGCCCATCAGCATCCCGAACGTCTCCCTGTCGAACAAGGAGGGGCTGAAGCTGCGCGCGCTGCTCGCGAGCGAGCCGGTCTCCGTCCGGGTGACAGGCACGCCGGAGACGCCCTACACCTACGTCCTCAAGCCGTACGCCGAGGGCAGCATGCCGAAGTCCATGCACTACACCTTCACCGACAGGCAGCTCGCCCAAGTCGACCTGGACGTCCACGCTTCCCAGCCGGCCAGGTTCAACAACTGGCGCACCGTCTACAAGCAGGACGACGTCCTGGCCACGATGACGTCCACCTCGGACTTCGGGGCGATGGGCTTCACCGGACCGACCAGCCGTACCGAATGGATCGGGCCGGTCGATCCCACGGTCATCCACTCGCACGGCATGTCCTCGTCCAACCTCGACCGGACGTCCTTCTACGACACCCTGTTCCGCGTCGAGGTGTTCGACCGGCCCGGCCGCACCCGGCAGCAGTGGTTCACCGCGGGCCTGACGCCGGGCGCCCAGACCGCGTCGGAGAAGGTCTACGCGCTCGCCGACAAGGACGCGCCGCCCCTCACCACGCAGGGCATCGACCTGGTGTGCGCGATCTGTGTGCAGGGTGACACCCTCTGGGCCGAGTTCGTCCCGGCGGGCACGACCGACAACCATCCGACCAGCAGCGGATTCTGGAAGACCGGCCAGCTCCTCACCCCGGACTACGACCTCCACCTCTATCGGGACAGCAAGGAGATCCCGCGCGTCACGGTGCCCGGCCTGGACAAGCTCCCCGCGTTCACCCTGCCCAAGGGCTCCGGAACCTACCGGCTGACCGCGAAGAACGCCCAGCACGACACCGAGTGGACGTTCCGCGCTCCGCCGGCCAAGGAGCACACGCTGCCGGGATCGTTCTGCAAGTACTGGATCATCGAGGGCGTCACCGAGCAGTGCCGGCCCACCCCGGTCGTCTTCGCCGGCTACGACCTGGGCGACACCCTGGCGCTGGACAACACCGTCCGCGCCGGCCGATCCCACAAGTTCACCGTCGAGGCCTACCACTCGCCGTCCGCGGCGAAGATGCCGAAGATCGCCGGGCTCAAGCTGTGGATGAGCACCGACGACGGCGCCAGGTGGACCCCCGTCTCGGTCAAGCGCGACCGTGACGGCACCTACACCGCCAACACCCGCTACCCGTCCCTGCGTGAGACCAAGGGCGCGGTCAGCCTGAAGGTCGAAGCCTGGGACGCCGACGGCAACACCCTCAAGCAGACCAGCACCAGGCTCTTCAACCTGCGCTGATCGAAGACATCCGCAAGCCGCCGGGTGGACGGGGAACTCCCCGCCCACCCGGCGGTGTCAGGTGACCGGACGGACCCCGGCCGCCGGGCACGGAACGGCGCCCAATGCCCGGCGACACGGGCCTCGGCGGTTCGGGGCGGCGGTCAGCCGGGGCCGGACACCGGTCTGACCCACCCCAGGGCGCGTTCGACGGCCCGCTGCCAGTTGTCGTGCTCCTCGACCCGGAGCCGGGGATCCATCCGCGGGCTCCACTGCGCGGCCCGGTGCCAGTTGCGCCGGAGCACCTCGAGGTCCGGCCAGTATCCGACGGCGAGCCCCGCCGCGTAGGCCGCGCCCAGGGACACGGTCTCCACCGCCATCGGACGCTCGACGGGCACGTCCAGCACATTGGCGACGATCTGCATGAGGAGGTTGTCGGCGGTCATGCCGCCGTCGACCTTGAGCGTCTTCAACGCCAGCCCGGAGTCGGCGTTCATCGCGTCGACCACCTCACGGGTCTGCCACGCGGTCGCCTCCAGCACGGCCCGCGCCAGATGCCCCTTGGTGACGTAGGAGGTCAGCCCCACGATGACCCCGCGGGCCTCGCTGCGCCAGTGCGGTGCGAAGAGCCCGGCGAACGCGGGAACGATGTAGCAGCCGCCGTTGTCCTGCACGGTCCGGGCCAGCGTCTCGATCTCCGGGGCGCTGCTGATCAGGCCCAGCCCGTCGCGGAACCACTGCACGAGCGCGCCGGTGACGGCGATCGGCCCCTCCAGCGCGTACACCGCCGGTTCCTCGCCGATCCGGTAGCCGACGGTGGTCAGCAGGCCGTGGGCCGAGCGGACCGGTACGGTCCCGGTGTTGAGCAGCAGGAAGCCGCCCGTGCCGTAGGTGCACTTGGCCTCACCGGAGGCGAAGCAGTTCTGCCCGAACAGCGCCGCCTGCTGGTCGCCGAGCGCGGCGGCGATGCGCACCCCGGGGAAGATCCGCCGGGCGGTGCCGTACGTCTCCACCGACGGCCGGATCCGCGGCAGCATCCGGCGGGGGACGTCGAAGAAGGCGAGAAGCCCCTCGTCCCACTCCAGGGTGGCCAGGTCCATCAGCAGGGTACGGCTGGCATTGGTGACGTCGGTGACGTGGACGCCGCCGTCCGGGCCGCCGGTCAGGTTCCAGATGAGCCAGCTCTCCATCGTGCCGAAGAGCACCTCGCCGCGTTCGGCGCGCTCCCGCAGCCCCGGGGTGTGGTCGAGGAGCCAGCGGATGCGCGGCGCGGAGAAGTAGGCGGCGAGCGGCAGGCCGCAGCGGTCCGGCACCGTCTCCGCGTCCGGCCGGTGGGAGAGCTCCTCCACCAGGGCGTCGGTCCGGGTGTCCTGCCACACGACGGCCCGGCCCACCGGGACACCGGTCCGCCTGTCCCACAGGACGGTCGTCTCCCGCTGGTTGGCGATGCCGATGGCCGCCACCTGCTCGGGACCGGCCCCGGCCTGGGCGAGCGCCTGGGGCCCGATGCGCTCCAGGTTGCGCCAGATCTCGACGGCGTCGTGCTCGACCCATCCCGGCCGGGGGAAGTACTGCCGGTGTTCTCGCTGGGTCACCGAGACGAGATGTCCCCGATGGTCGAAGAGGATGCACCGCGTCGACGTCGTGCCCTGGTCGATGGCCATCACGTAGCGCGTGGGCATGGCGTCCTTATCCGGAACGTGGGCGGCTGCGGGACGATCAGTACCGGGACGCCCCGAGGTCCCGGGACACGGCGCGGGCCGCATCTCGAACATAGGTCACCAGAACAGGATTCGGCTGCCCTCTGCCGTCACAGATCCGCTCGACCGCGCCGGAGACGCCCATGGCCCCCACGACCAGGCCGCCGTAACCGCGGATCGGCGCGGCGACCCCGGCCTCCCCGACGGTCATCTCCTCGACCTCGGTCACCCAGCCCACCTCCCGGGCTCTGGCCAGAGCTCTGGCCAGAGCCCGGGGCGTGGTGATGGTCCGGCGGGTGCGGGCCTCCAGGTCGCCGTCCCGCAGCGCGGCGGCGGCCCCGGAGTCGTAGGCCAGCAGCACCTTGCCGAGCGCGGTGGCGTGCATGGGCAGCAGCGATCCGACGTCGAGCGTCTGAAGGGTGTCGTCGGGCCGGAAGACATGGTGGACCACGAGGACCTGGCCGTCGAGGACCGTCCCGATCCTGACCGCCTCACCGCTCCGCGCGGCCAGGGCGTCGGCCCAGTTGATCGCGCGTGAACGCAGCTCGTTGACGTCGAGGTAGCTGGTGCCGAGGTGGAGCAGCGCCGCGCCCAGCTGGTATTTGGCCGTCGCCCGGTCCTGCTCCACGAAACCGACGCGCTGGAGGGTGCGCACGAGGCCGTGGGCGGTGCTCCTGGCCAGGCCCAGGGAGCCGGCGATCTCCCCGATGCCCAGCTGTCCAGGGCTCCGGGCGAGCAGCCGCAGGATGGCCGCCGCGCGCTCAATCGACTGAACGGAGCCGGGCATGAGGACGGAGGTGAACGGGACGGCGGTCGTCAGGCAAGGTCGGCGCCTCTCGGGAGACGGGCTTCGCTCTTCCGGCGTCACCGGGTTTCGAGCGCTGTCTCAGAGCCCGCCGATTTTACTACCGACAGGTATTCCTGACCAGTGTTCGACATTGTCGTCAGCCTGCCGTTGACCCGCTCCTGCTTCGCGCCTAACGTCCCGAACAGCCGAGAGGACCGCCTCCTCAGGCGGTTTCCCGCACGGCCACCCGCCGGCACCCGGCTCTCCATGGAGCCCCGGCGCGAGCTGGTGAAGCAGTACGGCACCGTGAGGAGGAGACGTGGCGGAACGACTGAAAGCCAGAGGACTGCTCGGTGAGCTGGCCGCCGAGTTCGCGGGGACCATGATTCTGATTCTGTTCGGCGTGGGCGTCGTCGCCCAGGTGGTCGCCGGCGGACTCGGCGACCACGACAGCATCGCGTGGGCGTGGGGACTGGGTGTCACCCTGGGCGTCTACGTGGCGGCCCGGATCAGCGGGGCGCATCTCAACCCGGCGGTCACCATCGCCCTCGCGGCCTTCAAGGGCTTCTCCTGGCGCAAGGTGCTGCCGTACTCCCTGGCGCAGACCGCGGGCGCGTTCGTGGCGGCCCTCATCGTGCGGTGGAACTACTCCGAGGTGCTCGCCAAAGTCGACCCCGGGTTCACCGTCAAAACCCAGGGCGTCTTCTCCACCCTGCCAGGCAACGGAGAACTGCCGGTCGGCACCTGGGGCGGGTTCCGCGACCAGATCATCGGTACCGCGATCCTGCTGTTCCTCATCCTGGCCGTCACCGACGCGCGCAACTCCGCTCCCGCCGCCAACCTCGCCCCTTTCATCGTCGGCCTGATCGTGGTGGCGATCGGCATGGCCTGGGGCACCGACGCGGGCTACGCGATCAACCCGGCGCGTGACTTCGGGCCCCGGCTCGCGTCGTTCCTCACCGGTTACGAAACGGCCTGGCAGGATCAGTACGGCCAGCTCTATTTCTGGGTACCCATCGTGGCACCGGTGATCGGCGGGCTGCTCGGGGCGGGCCTCTACCAGGTCCTGGTGGCCCGTTTCCTGCCCCCGGAAGAGGACCCCGGAGCGGGCCGGGTGCCGTCACCGGCCGATCACGAGAACGCCTGACAGGCGCTGCCCCCGCAGCCGACCCACGCTTGAAGGAGAGCACCCATGGCTGACTTCGTCGGAGCCGTCGACCAGGGAACCACGAGCACCCGTTTCATGATCTTCGATCACGGTGGCAACGAGATCGCCCGCTACCAGCTCGAACACGAGCAGATCCTGCCGCGGGCCGGCTGGGTCGAGCACAACCCGCTGGAGATCTGGGAGCGCACCCGCGCGGTGATCGAGACGACGCTGAACAGGGCGGACCTGTCGGCGTCCGACCTCGCCGCGCTCGGTGTCACCAACCAGCGCGAGACGGCCGTGGTCTGGAACCGGATCACCGGGCGCCCCTACTACAACGCCATCGTCTGGCAGGACACCCGGACCGACCGCATCGCCTCCGCACTCGACCGGGAGGGCAAAGGCGACGTCATCCGCCGCCGGGCGGGGCTCCCGCCGGCCACCTACTTCTCGGCGGGCAAGATCCAGTGGATCCTGGAGAACGTCGACGGGGTGCGGAAGGCGGCCGAGGCGGGGGAGGCGATCTTCGGCAACACCGACACGTGGCTGCTGTGGAACCTCACCGGCGGGATCGACGGTGGCGTGCACGTCACGGATCCGACGAACGCCAGCCGGACGATGCTGATGGACCTGGAGACGCTGGACTGGGATGAGGAGCTGCTGTCCTTCTTCGGCATCCCCCGGCGGATGCTGCCCGACATCCAACCCTCCTCCAACCCCGGCTTCTACGGCCTGACCAGGAGCAACGGTCCGTTGCGGGGGGAGGTGCCGCTGTCGGGTGATCTCGGTGACCAGCAGGCGGCCACCGTGGGGCAGGTGTGTTTCGAGGTGGGGGAGGCCAAGAACACCTACGGCACGGGCAACTTCCTGCTGCTGAACACCGGTCATGAGCCGGTGCGCTCGGAAAGCGGGCTGCTGACCACGGTCTGCTACCAGTTCGGGGCGGATCGGCCGGTGTACGCGCTGGAGGGGTCGATCGCGGTGACCGGTTCGGCGGTGCAGTGGCTGCGTGACCAGCTGGGGATCATCTCGGGGGCGGCCGAGAGTGAGGCGCTGGCCCGGCAGGTGGCCGACAACGGCGGGGTGTACTTCGTGCCGGCTTTTTCGGGGTTGTTCGCGCCGTATTGGCGGTCGGACGCGCGGGGGGCGATCGTCGGGCTGTCGCGGTTCAACACCAACGCGCATATCGCGCGGGCCACGCTGGAGGCGATCTGTTATCAGAGCCGGGATGTGGTGGAGGCGATGCGGCGGGATTCGGGGGTGGCGCTGGATGTGTTGCGGGTCGACGGCGGGGTCACCGCCAACGAGCTGTGCATGCAGATCCAGGCCGATGTGCTGGGGGTGGCGGTGTCGAAGCCGGTGGTGGCCGAGACCACGGCGCTGGGCGCGGCGTACGCGGCGGGGTTGGCGGTCGGGTTCTGGAAGTCGACCGAGGAGTTGAAGCAGAACTGGAACGAGGATCGGCGCTGGCAGCCGCAGTGGTCCGACGAGCAGCGGGCCGAGGGGTATGCCGGGTGGAAGAAGGCCGTCGAGCGCACCCTCGACTGGGTCGACGTCGACTGACCGGCCAGGCCGGGCCCCGTTCGGACCGCGACCGCACCGGCCTGGCCGCACCGGAAGACGCCAGGCCCGGCCTGACCGGAGCGTGGTCCTCCGAGGTCATGACCATGACTTCAGGGCTGCGCGCGCCCGGGCGGCCCGGACAGCCGAGGAGAGGGTGGCGACGTCGTAGGCGCCGTGGTGCCGTCGTCCGTTGACGAAGAACGTCGGGGTCCCGGACACCCCGCTCAGGTCGGCGGAGTCGACGTCCTCGGCGATCCGGGAGGCTCCGGCGCCGTCGCGGAGGCTGTCGCGGAACCGTCCGACGTCGAGCCCGAGCTCCTCGGCGTAGCCGATCAGATCGCGGACCCGTAGAGCGTTCGGGTGGTCGAGCAGGAGGTCGTGCATCTCCCAGAAGGCCCCCTGCTCGGCCGCCGCCTCCGCCGCCTCGGCGGCGAGCTGGGCGTGGGGGTGGACGTCGTTCAGCGGCAGGTGCCGCCACACGTAACGGACGTCGCCGAGGTCGGCGAGCAGCTCACGGACGACCGACTCCGCCTGGCCGCAGTAGGGGCACTCGAAGTCCCCGTACTCGACCACGGTCACCGGCGCCTCCTCGGGGCCGCGCAGGTGGTCGCGGTCCGGATCGACGGGGGCGGCGAGGTCGACGATGCTCTCGGCGGTGCCCAGCAGCGCCCGGATCCGGCGCCGTTTGGGAAGCAGCGCGGTCACCCGGTAGACGATCCAGGTGAGTACGGGCGCGCAGAGCGCCGCCGTGAGGATGCCGAGTTTCGCCTCCTCCAGTTGCGGGCCGCGGAAGGCGAGAGCGGCGATCAGCAGGGACACGGTGAAGCCGATGCCGGCGATCGTGCCGGTGGCCGTGACGGCGGCCCAGCCGACGGGCGGGCGGATGCGGCCACGGCTCAGCCCTGTGACGAGCATGGAGGATCCGATGATCCCGATCGGCTTGCCCACGACATAGGCCAGCAGGATTCCCAGCGTGACGGGTGAGGTGAAGGCCCGCGTCAGGAACTCGCCGCTGATCGTTATCCCCGCGTTCGAGAGCGCGAAGAGCGGTACGGCCAGGTAGCTCACCCACGGGTGGTAGAGCTGCTGCAGACGTTCGTTCGGTGAGATCGTCGAGGCCAGTCCCATGCTCGCCGAACGGGCCAGTTGCGGTGTCGGCTGCTCGCGGAAGAGCCGGAAGAGGTCCGTCGCGCGTTCGAGGTCATCGCGTGCGGCCGGGGACGCGTAGGTGAGCAGTCCCATGGCAAGGCCGATGACGATGGGTTCGACGCCGGATTCGAGGAGTGCCACCCACGCCGCGGCTCCGAGCAGCGCGTAGGGGAGCCCGCGGAGCACACCGGCCATGCGGACGAGCAGGATCAGGCAGAAGATCCCGGCCCCGGCCAGCAGCGCCCCCAGCCTGACCTGCTCGCTGTAGAAGATCGTGATGACCCCGAGCGCGGCGAGGTCGTCGACCACGGTGATCGTGAGCAGGTAGGTCCGTAGCCGTGCCGGGAAGCGGGACCCGAACAGTGCGAGCATGCCGAGTGCGAACGCCGTGTCCGTCGACATCGCCGCACCCCAGCCGTGCGCGGCTGGGGTGCCCGCGTTCATGGTGAGATAGATCGCGACGGGCACGATCATCCCGCCGAGCCCCGCGGCGAGCGGCAGCACGAGCCGCCGCCGGTCCCGGAGCTCTCCCATGTCGAACTCGCGACGCGCCTCCAGGCCGACGACGAAGAAGAAGAACGTCATCAGGCCGCTGTTGACCCACTGGCGCAGGCTCAGGGAGATGCCGAACCCGCCGGTGCTGACGGACAGCGGAGTCCCCCAGACGGCGTCGTACGACGGGCCGAGGTTCGCCCAGACGAGAGCGGCCAGCGTCGCGGCGAGCAGGGCGACGGCACTGCCGGTCTCGGTGCGCAGGAACGCGCGCAGCGGCGTCCTGAGACGGTGTGCCGAGGTGGTCTGTGCACAGGACGCCCCACCGGCTTCCCCGGGTTCTGCCATTCCTGACGGTAACCCTTCCTGGACCGTTCCCGTTTCGGCGGCGCCGCGCGTGTCAGGAAGAACCTTTTCCCTGACGGGACCGGGCGGACGGTCCCGCCGGGGAAGCCCCGCCCCGGTGGGGAGAAGGCAGGCGCCCAGGTAATGACTTCTTTCCCCTTTGCTGGTTTCCGCCGAAACACTTCCGGGGCGTTACTGGAAACAACCGGCTGTCATGCGTCATTGCCGAACGAAAAGGTTCTTCAACGACCTTCCATGCGGCCGTCAATATCTGTAGATCCGCAGCGGCAGCCGCCCGAGGCGTCTGCCGCGATCCCCCCTGAGCCGTGTTCAGGAGGTCGTCATGGCCCGCTCACGTATCGTCTTCTCCCTCTCGCTCGTCGCGGCCATCGCGCTGGTGGCGCTGGTGCTCGGAGTGGTGGGCGGCCGGGCGACGAGTTCGGCCAGCCAGTCGAAGGGGGGCGGCGCGGCCGGAGCGGTGAGCGGCAAGAAGATCGATGTGATCATCAAGGCGAGCGACTCCTCGTTCTGGCAGACGATGATCGCCGGAGCGAAGCAGGCCGGCGGGGACTTCGGCCTCAAGGTGAGCACCTTCGGTCCCACCTCGGAGACGAACATCGACCAGCAGGTGCAGTTGGTGGAGAACTCCATCTCCCGAGGCGTCGACGGCCTCGTCATCGCGCCCAACTCCTCCAGCGCCCTGAACTCGGCGATCGACCGGGCGCGCAAGGCGGGCCTGAAGGTCATCACCGTGGACAGCCGCGTGACCACCCCCTCGGAGGGGTTCATCGGCACCGACAACGTCAAGGCCGGGACGCAGGCGGGCAAGCGCATGTGCGAGCTGCTCAAGGCCCAGAACAAGACGAGCGGCAGTGTCATGATCGAGTCATCCGTGGCCGGCATCCAGTCGCTGGTCGACCGGGACTCAGGCTTCAAGCAGGGCCTCGCGAACAACTGCCCGCAGGTCAAGGTGGCACTGCAGCGCTACAACAACAACGACATCAACACCGCGGCGTCGCAGGTCAACGACGCGCTGACCGCCAACCGGGAACTGGCCGGGGTGTTCGCCGACAACAACACCTCCGGTGTCGGCGCGGCCCGGGCGATCCAGGACAACAAGGCGACCGCCACCGTCCCCGTGGTGGCGTTCGACTCCGACCCGCAGGAGAACGCCGCGCTCACCGCCGGCACCATCGACGCGCTGGTGGTGCAGAACCCGTACTTCTTCGGCTACCAGGGCGTCCTGGCGGCCGGAATGGCCACGGTCGACCGGATCCCGCCGCGTGACATCGACCCCGGCGCGGTCGTGGCGGACAAGCAGAACATGACCGCCCCCGATGTGAAGCTGCTGCTCAACCCGCCGACAATGAAGGCGGAATGATGGACCGGCCCGTCGTCGAACTGCGTGACGTCTCCAAGGCCTTCGGCCCGGTCCAGGCACTCACCGACGTCTCGCTCCGCCTGGTCCCCGGCCAGGTGAACTGCCTGGCGGGGGAGAACGGCGCGGGAAAGTCGACGCTGATCCGGGTGCTGACGGGCGCGCTGCGCCGGGACGGCGGCTCCTACGAGATCGACGGCCGGCCGGTCACCGCGCCCACCCCCGCATCGGTGCGCGCGGCCGGGGTCCAGGCCGTCTACCAGGAGCTCAGCCTGCTCCCGCACCTGTCGGTCGCGGAGAACCTGTTCATGGGCCGCCTCCCCGCGCGTAGCGGGATCATCGCCAGGAGCAGGCTGCGGGCCCGCGCCAGGGAGGCCCTGAACGAGGTCGGCCTGACGGACCTGCGCCCCGACGCGATCGTGGAACGGCTCCCGGCGGCCACCCGCCAGCTCGTGGAGATCGCCAAGGTGCTGACCGCCGACTCCGTCAAGGCGATCGTGTTCGACGAGCCCACCACGGCACTCACCGAGGCGGAGTCGGCGCGGCTCCTCGAACACATCCTGCGGCTGCGCGGGCGCGGCATCGCGATGCTGTACGTGACCCACCGGCTGGAGGAGATGTTCGAGATCGGCGACTGGGTGACCGTGCTGCGGGACGGGAGCCTGTCCGAGGCCGGGCCGATCGGCGACTACGACGAGGACCGCCTGATCACCGCGATGGTCGGGCGGGAGATCAGCTCGCTCTATCCGCAGACCCACCGGCACCCCGGAACGCCCGCGCTGCGGGTCCGGGGACTGCGCCGGACGGCGGACTCGCCGAGCATCGATCTCGACGTCGGTTCCGGGGAGATCCTCGGCATCGGCGGTCTGCTCGGGTCGGGGCGGAGCGAGCTGCTGCTGTCCATCTTCGGCGCCGACCCCATCGTGGCCGGAGAGCTGGAGGTCCAGGGCAGGCCGGTGAAACCGTCCGGGCCGCGCGTCATGATGAACGCCGGGGTGGGGCTGCTCACCGAGGACCGCAAGGTGCTGGGGCTGCTGCCGGAGCTGTCGATCAGGGAGAACGTCACCATAGCCAGCCTTCGCAGCGGCTCCCGGCGCGGTCTCCTGCCCGGCCGCGAGCAGGGCGAGGAGGCCGACCGGCTGCTCGACAGCCTGCGGCTGCGGGCCGGTTCCTACGACCAGCCGGTGTCGACGCTGTCCGGCGGCAACCAGCAGAAGGTCCTGCTCGCCCGGTGGCTGCTGACCAAGCCGAAAGTCCTGATCTTCGACGAGCCGACGAAGGGCATCGACGTCGGGGCCAAGGGCGAGCTCTACGCCGTGATCGGGGATCTGGCGGCAGAGGGACTGGGCATCATCGTGGTCTCGTCCTACCTTCCCGAACTGCTGGGACTCGCCGACCGCATCCTCGTACTGCGGGACGGCGCGATCGCGGGCGAGCTCCCCGGAACCGCCACCGAGGAGGACGTGCTCCGGCTGGCGAGCGGCGGGCGGGGCGGCGAGCCCTCCGCGCTGGAAGAACAGGTGCCCCCTCCCCGGCAGGGGACGCAGGAGACCGCGGCGCCCGCGGACGGCCCAGGAGAGGTGAGCCGAGATGCCTAAGCTGATCTGGCGTGAGCCGATCACCACAACCACGATCACCAGCCGGGCGGCGGGTGAGGGGCCGGGGCCGGACGCGGTGCCCAGAGCCAGGGAGCCGGAGCCCGAACCGAAGGCGAGAGCCGAGGCCCCGCGCCGGGTCGTCACACTGGGGGACATCGCGGGACGGGAGAGCGGCGGCCTCGTCGTGCTGCTCGTGGCGGTCGGCGCGCTCACGCTCGCCAGCGACGAGTTCCTCACCGGCAACAACCTGGCCAACCTGGCCCGGCAGGTCGCGATCTTCGGAATCATCGCGGTCGGCCAGCTCGTGGTCATCCTGACCGCCGGGATCGACCTGTCGGTCGGTTCGGTCCTCGGCCTGGCCGGCGCGTCCACCGCGCAGTTCCTGGTCGCCGGGATGCCCATCTGGCCCGCGCTGCTGCTCGGGGTGGGGATCGGCACCGTGCTCGGGATCGTCAACGGCCTGCTGGTGACCCAGGCCAAGCTGCCACCGTTCATCGCGACCCTGGGCATGCTCGGCATCGCCCGTGGGATCGTGCTGGTCACCACCGACGCCCAGACCGTGCAGGGCCTGCCGACCGCGTTCCAGGACATCGCCAACGGCACGATCCTCGGCATCCCCAACCTGCTGCTCATCGCGGCACTGGTCACCGGCGCGATGTGGTTCGTGCTCGCCCGCACGGTCTTCGGCCGCTACATCTACGCTGTCGGCTCCAACCCGGAGTCGGCCCGCCTGGCGGGTGTGCCCGTGCGCCTGGTGACGATCTCGGTCTATGCGATCTCCGGTCTGCTCGCGGGGCTCGGCGGGGTGCTGCTCGCCTCCCGGCTGGGGGCGGGCATCCCCACCGCCGGCACCGGTTTCGAGCTCAACGCGATCGCCGCCTGCGTCATCGGCGGCGCGAGCCTGTTCGGCGCCAAGGGCAGCGCACTCGGCGCCGCCACCGGAGCACTGATCATGGGAGTCCTCAACAACGGCGGCAACCTCCTGGCGATCAACGCCTTCTACCTCCAGATCGCCATCGGTGTGCTCATCCTCGTCGCGGTCGGGTTCGACCAGCTGAACACCAGGAGGGCGGCCACGAACGCCTGATCCGCGGCCGCCCGACGTCCGGTGTCCCGCTACCAGGTGATCGGGATGCGGGTGAAGCCTCCGGTGAGGGAGGCCTCACGCTCCACCAGCTCCTCGGCGGGCACGGCGAGCGCCAGGTCCGGGAAGCGGCGGAACAGGGTGCCGAACACGGTCCGGAGCTCCACCCGGGCCAGGCTCGCCCCGATGCAGTAGCGGCCCGCGTAGCCGAACCCGAGATGCGGGTCGCCGAGGGCGCGGCCGATGTCGAAACGCTCGGGCTCGGGGAACGCCCGCTCGTCGCGGTTGGCCGCCGCGGTGGAGATCAGCACCGCCTCACCGCGCCGGATCGTCACGCCGCCGATGGTCACGTCCTCGTGGGCGTACCGGGGCAGGCCGTGATCGCCTGGTGCGGACATCCGCACTATCTCCTCCACCGCCGTCCCCGCCAGCGACGGGTTGGCGCGCAGGGCGTCGCGCTGCTCCGGGTTGGTGAGCAGCAGCAGCGTGCCGTAGTCGATCTGGTTGGCCGTCGTCTCGTGCCCGGCGAACAGCAGCCCGGCGGCGAGCCTGGCGACCTCCTCGTCGGGCGCGTCCATGGTGGCCAGGTCGGAGAACACGTCCTCGGCCGGTTGCGCCCGCTTGCCGATCAGGAGGGCGCGGGTGTAGTCGGTCAGCCCGTCCATCGCCGTCCCGGCGCGCTCCGGGTCGCTCAGGTCGGTGATCGCGTCGGCCAGCTTCCTGAAGTGCGCGCGGTCGTCGTACGGCACGCCGAGCAGCTCGCAGATCACCAGCACCGGCAGCGGCAGGGAGAGCTCCTGCCGCAGGTCCGCCGGGCGCGGCAGCTCCGCCATCTGGTCCAGCAGACCGTCGACGAGCTGCTGGACGTGGGGTTCCATCGCGGTCATCCGGCGGGCCGAGAAGGCCGGCACGAGCATCCGGCGCATCCGGTCGTGATCGGCCTTCTCCGTCGCGATGTCGCCGCGCGGCCCGCCGATCAGGACCGAGTCGGAGATCCGGGCGGCCCGCTCCGGGAAGGGGGCCGAACGGCCGAGACGCTGATCGGCGAAGGCCTGCCTGGCCTCCTCGTATCCGGAGACCAGCCAGACGACGTCGCCCACCCGGGTCCGGACCCGGGTCACCGGCCGGGCGGCCCGCAGCGCGCGGTACGCCTCCGGCACCCGGAGCGGACTGTCTCGCACGAACGGCAGTTTCGGCAGGTCATCGTCGGTGTGGTCGCTGATTCCGGTGGTGTGGTCGTCCATGGCCGGGAAAGCACCCCCAAGACTTCATCGGCAGAGCCACCTTCGAACGTGCCATCTGCGGGCGCATTCGGCAAGACACCACGGCCCCATACGTCCCTTGAACTTCCGTCCCGCGGACGGGAAGGAGACGGCCGGAGAACGCGCCGCAGGCCTTCCCCGGGTGCCGCGGGGCGAGAACACCGGCACGATGATCGTCCGCCGCTGACCACGCCCCCGCGGACCGCAGCGGTGCCACGGGCCTGGGCGGACGGCCGCCGGGGAGCTAGAACAGCCCGTTCACCGGTGGTTCGGTGCCGTTGAGCCGGTAGGCGCCGACCACCCCCGCCTTCCAGTGACGCGGGTTGTGGTTGGCGACCGTGCGCGCGTTGCGCCAGTGCCGGTCGAGGTTGTGACCACGGGCGACGGCCGAGCCGCCACCGACGTCGAAAAGCAGCTCGGCCGCCTTCAGCGCGGACTCCACGGCGAAGAACTGCGCCTGGGCGGCCTCCACGGACGCCTCCGTCAGCAGGTCGGGCCGTAGCCCGGACTCCCAGGCCCGGTCGATCGCGGCCGCCGCGCGCAGCACCGCGGCCTCGGCGGCGTAACCTCTCGCGGAGATCTCTCCCACCGCGAGCTGGACGTACGGATCGTCCACCGAGCGCTCCGCGCTGCTGTGCACGATGGGCCTGGCACGTTCCCGGGCGAAGGCCACCGCGTCGGCGAGCGCGTTCCTGGCGATGCCCGCCTCGACCGCGGCGAGATACAGCTGCAGGAAGGGCGTGACGGGGGAGCGTCCCGCCCGGCCGTCAGGCTTGATGATCTCGTCCGGATAGACGGTCACGTCGTGGAGGTCCGTCGTGCCGCTGGCGGTCAGCCGCTGCCCGATGCCGTCGAAGTCGTCGACGAGCCGCAGCCCCTCCCGGTCGCGGGGCAGCGTGAAGAACACCTTCTCCCCGTCGTCGTCGAGGGCGGCGGCGCCGATCCAGTCGGCGTACAGCGCGCCCGTGCTGTAGTACTTGCTGCCGTTGACCCTGAAGTGGTCACGGTGCCGGGTGATCCGTGAACGGACGGCCCCGTTGGCCCCGCCGACCTCCCAGCCCGCGTTGCCGAAGACGTCGCCGGCCAGGAAGCGCGGGTACCACTTCTCCCGCTCGTGCTCCGATCCCGCCAGCAGGCTCTCCACCCGTCCGAAGGACGAGCGGACCGCCTGCGCGATGTTCGAGTCGGCCGTGGCCAGGTCGATGAGGAAGCGGAACAGCTCCTGCGCCGACGAGCCCGCCCCGCCGTACTCGCGGGGGATCCTGAAGGTGAACAGCCCCGCGGCCGCGATCCTGCGGATCTGCGCGTGCGGCAGTACCCGCTCGCGCTCGCGTTCGGCGGCGCCGTCGGCGAGCTCGGGCAGGATCTCGGCGGCACGCCGGTAAAGGTCCGTCACATTCGGGCCGGCGGTGCCCGCGTCCGTCGCACCGGGGCTGGGAGCGCCCGCGTTCGGCGTGCTCATCGGGCGGCGGCCGGGGCGAACGGGACGGAGGCCGGCTCGCCGCCGTCCTGCGACGCCTGCGGGTGCTGCCAGAGTCCCCGGCTGCGCAGGATGGGCAGGACGCCCTCGCCGAACCAGTAGGCCTCCTCGATGTGCGGGTGGCCGGAGAGGACGAACTCGGTGATGCCGAGGCGGTGGTACTCCTCGATGCGGTCGGCGACCTCGGTGTGGCTGCCCACGAGCGCGGTGCCCGCTCCACCCCGGACCAGGCCCACGCCCGCCCAGAGGTTGGGATAGATCTCCAGCTTGTCGCGGCTGCCGCCGTGCAGCGCGAGCATCCGCTTCTGTCCCTCGGACTCGCTGCGGGCAAGCCCGGCCTGCACGTTTTCGAGGGTGGCGGAGTCGATGCCGTCGAGGAGCCGGCCCGCCTGCGCCCACGCCTGCTCGCTGGTGTCCCTGCTGATCACGTGCAGCCGGATGCCCTGCCTGAGGGTACGGCCCTCGGCCGCGGCCAGCCCGTTCACCCAGGCGATCTTCTCGGCCACCGCGGTGGGCGGCTCGCCCCAGGTGAGGTAGGTGTCGACGTGGCGGGCGGCGACCCGTCCCGCCGCGGCGGAGGAACCGCCGAAGTAGATGTCGGGCACCGGGTCGGGCAGCCGGTTCAGCCGCGCCTCCTCGACCCGCAGGTGCTCGCCGGTGAAGTCGACCGTCTCGCCCCGCCACAGCGCCCGCACGATGTGCAGGAACTCGTCGGCCCGCGCGTACCGCGCGTCCTTGTCCAGGAAGTCGCCGTATGCGCGCTGCTCGTGGCTCTCCCCGCCGGTGACGACGTTGAGCAGCAGCCGCCCCTCGGAGTGCCGCTGGAAGGTGGCGGCCATCTGGGCGGCGAGCGTCGGGGTGATCAGGCCCGGCCGGAAGGCGACCAGGAATTTCAGCCGCTCGGTGGTCTCGGCGAGCATCGCGGTCGTCAGCCAGGCGTCCTCGCACCAGGCGCCGGTGGGGGTCAGCGCCCCGACGAAGCCGAGCTGCTCGGCGGCGTGCACGATCTGCCGCAGGTAGGCCAGGGTGGCGGGCCGGGCGCCGCCGGCCGATCCCGCGGGGAGCCCGTGGCCGCCGCCGACGATGTCACGGCTGTCGCCGTAGGTGGGCAGGAACCAGTGGAACGTCAGAGTCATCGGTGTTTCCTTTTGGAGAAGGCCGTGCCGGTGGAGAAGGTCAGAGAAGGCCGTGCCGGTCGGCGAAGGCCGGGTCAGAGAAGGCCGTGCCGGGGAGGCAGCTGTCCGTTGAGGACGTACCGTCCGATGTGCTGGATCTTCCAGCGGGCCGGGTCGTGCAGGGTGTGGGTCCGGGCGTTGCGCCAGTAACGGTTCAGGTTGAGCCCGTCCAGGCTGGATCGGGTGCCGCCCAGTTCGAAGACGGCGCCACCCAGCTCGACCGCGACCGGGTCGGCGTACGCCTTCGCGGTGGCCACCGCGATCGAGGCGGCGGCGGCCGAGGCGTCGGTCAGGTCCGCCCGGGCCGCGTCGACCGCGCTGCCCGCCGCGTCCAGCAACGCCTCGGCGGCGCGCACCTTGACGGCGAGTTCGCCGACCCGCTGGATGACGAGGGGGTCGTCGGCGGCGTTCGCCACGCCGCTCTCGAACCACGGCCGGGCCTTGGTCCGCACGAACGCGGCCGCCTCCTCCAGCGCGCCGCCGGCGATGCCCACGTCGATCGCGGTGTGCAGCAGCTGCGCCAGCGCCCCGTGCAGCTGCGGACCGGTGAAGGTCAGGTGGTGGGGCACCACGCGGGAGGCGGGTACGGGCACGTCGTCAAGGCGTACGGTGCCGCTGGCGGTGGTGCGCTGTCCCATGCCGGCCCAGTCGTCGATCACGGTCAGCCCGGAGGCGTCGCGCGGCACGTACGCGACGTGCAGGGTGTCGTCCTGGTGCCGGGCGAGGACCGGGATCCAGTCGGCGAACAGCGCGCCGGTGCTGTAGTTCTTGGTCCCGTTCAGCAGGTAGCCGCCGGCCCCGTCGGGGACCAGCCGGGTCCGGTAGTCCTGGACGTGCTTCGTGCCGGCCTCCGACTGGGCGTTGCCGAACCGCCTGCCCGCCAGCACCTCGCCGAAGAAGAACTCCTGCTGCTCCCCGGTGCCCTGCTGCCGCAGCACGTTGACGTAGACGATGTGGCTCTGCGGGATCTGCGCGATATTCGGGTCGGCGGCGGCCAGCAGCCGGAACACCTCCGCGATGGTCCGTGCGGCGACGTCGGCTCCGCCGTACTCGCGCGGCACGGTGACCCCGAGCAGGCCGCTGGCCGACAGCCGGTCGAGCTCCGGCCCCGGCAGGCGGCGTTCCGCGTCGCGCAGGGCCGCCTCCACGGCGAACTCCTCCGCCAGCTCGCGGGCCACGGCCAGTGCCTCGGCGTCGTCGGTGATCACATGCGCGGCCGGTCTGCCTGGAGCGCGCGAGTGCGCGCTGTCGATGCTCATGATGCCGTCCGTTCTGCTCGTTACGTTAGGGTCAACCTAATCCCTGCAAAACAGGTAGGCAATATGTGATTCGTCTCACAATGCCATGACACATATGACATTCGGTGCTTAAAGTCGGTCGCCATGAGCCGAGGCACACAGCTGGTCCGGCGCCGCGTCGTGGACTTCCTCCGGACGGCCAGCGGCCGCTGTTGACGCACGCATCCCACGCGACGCCACTAGTCCCCCCCGACGAAGGACCTCCATGTTCACCAGTCCGAAACCGTTGCTCGCCGCGACGCTCCTCGCGTCCCTGGTGGCGCTGACCGCCTGCGGTTCCGACAACGCCTCCGGCTCCGGCGACGTCTCCGCCGCCGCCGCCCCGGGCGGCGGCGCCCCCAGACCCGGCGGCAGCCTCGTGCTCGGCGAGAACGCCGACGAGCCGACCTGCCTCGACCCGCATCAGCTCAGCACCACCAACACCACCGTCATCGACCGCCCGATCTTCGACTCCCTGCTCTGGCAGGACGCCACCGGCAAGCTCCAGCCGTGGCTGGCGGAGAGCTGGAAGGTCTCCGATGACGGGCTGACCTACACCTTCACGCTGCGCGAGGGGGTGAAGTTCCACGACGGCGCCCGCTGGGACGCCGAGGCGCTCAAGACCAACTTCGAGCACATGAAGGACCCGGCGACGAAGTCGCCGCTGGCGGCGGCCTACATCGCGCCGTATGAGGACAGCAAGGTCATCGACGAGCACACCCTCGAGGTCCGCCTGTCTGCGCCGTACTCACCGTTCCTGAACGTGCTCGCCCAGTCATACCTGGCGATGATCTCGCCCAAGCAGCTCAAGGAGGCCCCGCAGAGCACCTGCGAGCACCCGATCGGCTCGGGGCCGTTCGTCTTCGACAAGTGGACCAAGGGCCAGAGCATCACCTACCACAAGAACCCGGACTACAACTGGGGGCCGCCCGGCGCCGGGCACACCGGGCCCGCCTACCTGGACGGCCTGGAGATCCGCTTCCTGGGCGAGGACGCCACCCGCTACAACGCCCTGCTGTCCGGTGAGGTGAACGTCATCGACAACACCCCGCCCTCCAACGTCGAGGACGTCAAGGCCAACCCGGACCTCGGTTTCAGCACCGTCGACCGTCCCGGGCACCCGTTCTCCATCTGGCGCAACACCGGCCGGGCGCCCTTCGACGACGTCAAGGTACGGCAGGCGCTGACGCTCGCCGTCGACCGCAAGGCGATCATCGACAGCGTCTCGTTCGGCCAGTGGAAGATCGCGACCGGGTTCGTCACGCCGTCGACACCCGACTACGCCAGCGCTCTCGAAGGCCGGATCGGCTACGACCCGGCCGAGGCCGGCCGGCTGCTCGACGAGGCCGGCTGGACGGCCAAGGGCGCCGACGGCATCCGCACCAAGGACGGCAGACGCCTGACCGCGATCGCCCTCGACACCGGCGTCAACCCGCAGAACACCCAGATCCTGGTGCAGACCCAGGCCGCCGCGGCCAAGGCCGGCATCGACATCCAGATCCAGAACGTCACCGCCCAGGTCGCCTCGGACCGCACGGCCACCGGTGACTTCGACATCTCGGTCGGCATCTGGACCACGAACACCGCCGACGTGCTGTGGATCCAGTACGCCTCGGACAACATCACCACCGACAAGCGGCGCGGCCAGAACACCACCCGGCTGTCCGACGGCCCGCTCGACAAGCTCCTCAAGCAGGCCCGGGAGACCACCGACGGCAAGGCGAGAGCCGATCTCTACGCCCAGGCGCAGGCACGGCTGATCGAGCTCGCGCCGGCCGTCCCGCTGTACAACCGGCCGAGCCTGGTGTCCTTCCAGAAGAAGGTCCAGGGCCTGGGCTGGGACCACGCGTACGGCGCGGTCACCTTCTACGACACCTGGCTGGGCTGACGATGACGACGACGATGACACGCATGGCCGCCGCCGTACTCGGTGCCGCGCTCCTGCTCGCCGGGTGCGGAACCAGCGACGGCACCACCACCACCACCGCCGCCGGCGGCGAGAGCACACCCAAGGCCGGCGGCACCCTGATCCTCGGCGAGAACGGCCAGGAGCCGACCTGCCTCGACCCGCACGGCAACGCCAGCTCCGACGGGCCGGTGACCACCGTCCCCGTGGCGGACTCGCTGGTCTGGTTCGGCGCGGACGGCAAGCTCCAGCCGTGGCTGGCGGAGCGCTGGAAGGTCTCCGACGACGGGCTGACCTACACCTTCACGCTGCGCGAGGGGGTGAAGTTCCACGACGGCGCCCGCTGGGACGCCGAGGCGCTCAAGACCAACTTCGAGCACATGAAGGACCCGGCGACGAAGTCGCCGCTGGCGGCGGCCTACATCGCGCCGTATGAGGACAGCAAGGTCATCGACGAGCACACCCTCGAGGTCCACCTGTCCTCGGCGTACTCACCGTTCCTGGACATCCTCGCCCAGGGCTATCTCGGCATGATCTCGCCCAAGCAGATCAAGGAGGCCCCGCAGACCGTCTGCGAGCACCCGATCGGCTCGGGGCCGTTCGTCTTCGACAAGTGGACCAAGGGCCAGAGCATCACCTACCACAAGAACCCGGACTACAACTGGGGGCCCAAGGGGGCCAAGCACACCGGGCCCGCCTACCTGGACGGCCTGGAGATCCGCTTCCTGGGCGAGGACGCCACCCGCTACAACGCGCTGGTCGCGGGCGAGGTGAACGCGATCGACTTCACCCCGCCGCAGAACGTCGAGGAGGTGAAGGCCAACCCGGACCTCGGCTTCCTCACCGCCGTACGGCCCGGCCACCCGATGTCGTTCTGGCTGAACACCTCGCGCGCCCCCTTCGACGACGTCAAGGTACGGCAGGCGCTGCTGGCCTCGGTGGACCGCCCGACGATCATCAAGGGGATCTCGTTCGGCCAGTACGAGGTGGCACAGGGCTTCGTCACCTCGTCCACGCCGGGCTACGCCGCCGGCCTCGAAGGCACGATCGCCTACGACCCGGCCAAGGCCGACCGGCTGCTCGACGAGGCCGGTTGGACGGCCAAGGACGCCGACGGCATCCGCACCAAGGACGGCAGACGCCTGACCGCGTACTTCCCCATCGATCCGAGCTTCCCCGCCCAGCGGATGCAGATCGCCGTACAGACGCAGGCGGCGGCCAAGAAGGCCGGCATCGACATCCGGATCCAGACCCCTTCCACCCAGGAGGTCAGCGACCGCTCCCTCACCGGCGACTACGACCTGGCCTCGGGCCTGTGGGCCACCAACACCGCCGACGTGCTGTGGATCCAGTATTCGTCGAAGAACATCACCACCGACAAGCGGCGCGGCCAGAACGTCGCCCGGCTGTCCGACGACAAGGTGGACGAGCTGCTCCAGGACGCCAGGGAGACCACCGACGCGGCGGAGCGGGCCGAGCTGTACAACCAGGCGCAGGCCAGGCTGATCGAACTGGCGCCCGCCGTCCCCTTCTACAACGACCCGCGGCCGGTGTCCTTCCAGAAGAAGGTCCGCGACCTGGCCTTCACCCCCGCCTACCCGTCGCCCTACTTCTACGACACCTGGCTGGACGGATGAGGAACACGGTCCTCCGCCTGATCGGGTGGCGTCTGGTCGCCGGGGTCGGCGTGCTGTGGGGTGCGGCGACCCTGACGTTCCTGGTCCTCTACCTCACCCCCGGCGACCCGGCCCAGGCGATCGTCGGCGGGGAGAACGCGGCCCCCACCCCCGAGGTCATCGCCCAGGTCACCGCGGAGTACGGCCTGGACCGGCCCTGGTACGCGCAGTACCTGTCCCATCTGGGGCGGGTGCTCCGCGGCGACCTCGGCACGTCCTACCGGCTGCACACGCCGGTGACCCAGGCGGTCGGCGAGCAGGCCGGCGCGACCGTCGAACTGGCGGTGGCCGCGGCGGTCGTCGGTCTCGCGCTGGCGGTGACCGTCGCGCTGGCGACGGCCAAGCGCCGCCGCTGGATCCGGGGCATCGCCTCCGGCTCCGAGCTGACGATCGCGTCGACGCCGTCGTTCTGGCTCGGCATCCTGCTGCTGACGGTCTTCTCCTTCGGGCTGCGCCTGTTCCCCGCCACCGGCAGCCACGGGTTCTCGTCGCTGGTCCTGCCCGCTCTCGCGCTGGCCCTGCCGATCGCGGGAGTGCTCGGCCACGTGCTGCGCGAGGCGCTTGAGGAGGTGCTCGACGAGCCGTTCATCGTCAGCGCCCGCACCCGCGGGCTCCCCGACCTGACCGTCCGGCTGCGGCACGCACTGCGCCACGCGCTGGTGCCGCTCGTCACGATGAGCGGCTACTGGGTGGGCGCCCTGCTCGGCGGCGCGGTCATCACCGAGACGCTGTTCACCCGGCAGGGCATCGGCCGGCTGCTGCTGAGCGCCGTCAACGCCAAGGACCTGCCGGTCGTGCTCGGCGTCGTGCTCCTCTCAGCCGGGGTCTACGTGCTGGTGAACCTCGTCGTCGACCTGCTCTACCTGGTCATCGACCCCCGGTTGCGGGACGTGCCCGCGATCGCCCGCCCGGCTGCGGAGGGTGCCGCGTGACGACCATGACCCCGGTGACCGCCCGGCGCCTCAGGTTCCGGCTGGGCACCAGGCCCGGCACCTACGTCGCCGCGGCCGTTCTCCTGCTGCTGGTCCTCGCCGCCCTGGCGCCGCAGCTGTTCACCGCGCAGGACCCGCTCGCCGTCGACAGCGCCCGGACCCTCAGCCCGCCGAGCGCCGGCCACCTGCTGGGCACCGACGAGAACGGCCGGGACGTGTTCAGCCGGATCGTCTTCGGCACCAGGACCTCGCTGCTGCTCGGCTTCGGCGCGATCGCGATCGCCCTGGTGGGCGGCGGCCTGCTGGGCGTCGCGGCGGGCCTGGGCAACCGGGTCGTGGACAACCTGATCATGAGGGTCTCCGACATCGGGCTCGCCTTCCCCGAACTGCTGCTGGCCCTGGTGGTGATCACCGTCGCCGGCGGCGGCACGTCGAACGCGCTGCTCGCGATCGGTGTCGCCAACATCCCGGGCTACGCCAGAGTGGTGCGCGCGCAGACCCTGTCGATCCGCCGGTCAAGCTACGTCGAGGCGGCCCACGCCCTGGGCCTCTCCACATCCAGGGTGGTGCTGCGGCACGTGCTGCCGAACGCGGTGAAGCCCGTACTGATCCTGGCCACCATCGGTGTCGGCTCCGCCCTGGTCGCCGGATCGGCGCTGAGCTTCCTCGGCCTCGGCACGCCCCCGCCGGAACCCGAGTGGGGATCGATGCTGTCGACCGCGCGGAACTTCATCTCACGCGCCTGGTGGTACGGCGTGTTCCCCGGCGCGGCCATCACACTGACGGTGATCAGCGTGACCGTCGTCGGCCGGGCGCTCAGACTGCGATCAGAGGGGAGGACCTGGTGACGGTCCTGCGAGTGGAGAACCTACGGGTCGGCTTCGGCGGGCCGCCCGTGGTGGACGGCATCTCCTTCGAGGTCGGGCGGGGCGAGTGCCTGGCCCTGGTCGGCGAGTCGGGCTCCGGCAAGAGCGTCACCGCCCGGACCATCGTCGGGCTCACCGGCTCCGGCTCCGAGGTCCACGCGGACGAGCTGACCTTCGCGGGCGAGGACCTGACCGGGCTGCGCGAGCGGGGCTGGCGGAGCATCCGCGGTGGCAGGATCGGCTTCGTCCTCCAGGACGCCCTGGTCTCCCTCGACCCGCTGCGCAAGGTCGGCAAGGAGATCGCCGAGGTCCTGGCCGCGCACACCCGGCTGTCCGGCACCGAGCGCCGGAACCGGGTCGTCGAGCTGCTGGCCGAGGTCGGCGTACCCGAGCCGGAACTGCGCGCCGAGCAACTGCCGCACGAGCTGTCCGGCGGTCTCAGGCAGCGGGCGCTGATCGCGACGGCCATCGCCGGCGACCCCGAGCTGATCATCGCGGACGAGCCGACCACCGCGCTGGACGTGACGATCCAGGCGCAGGTGCTCGACCTGCTGGCCGGTCTCAAGAGCCAGGACAGGGCGCTGCTGATCATCAGTCACGACCTGGCCGTGGTGGCCAGGCTCGCCGACCGGGTCGCCGTGATGAAGGACGGCCGCATCGTCGAGCACGGCCCCACCCACCGGGTGCTTTCCCGGCCGGAGCACGAGTACACCAGGCAGCTGCTGGCGGCGATCCCCGCCGAACACACCAAGGGCACCCGGCTCTCGGGCGCCGGCTCCGCGCCTCGAAGGCGCCGCACGCCCGGTGACGTCGTGGTGCGCGCCGAGGGGGTCGGCAAGTCCTTCCGCGGACCGGACGGCCGGGTCCGCGCGGCCGTCCGGGATGTGTCGTTCTCCCTGCGGGCCGCCGAGACGGTGGGCATCGTGGGCGAGTCGGGATCAGGCAAGACCACGACCGCCAGGATCGCGCTCGGACTGACCGAACCGGACAGCGGGTCGGTGGAGGTGCACGGCCAGGGTTGGGCGGGGCTCGACTCCACCACCCGCAGGGCGCTGCGCCGGGACATCCAGGTCGTCTACCAGGACACACTGGCCGCCTTCGATCCCCGCTACACCGTGGCGAAGGTGCTCGGCGAGGCGCTGGCGGTGTCCGGGGTGCCCCGTGACCGGCGGCGACGGCGTGCGGTGGAGCTGCTCGAACTGGTCGGACTCGGCGCGCAGCACCTGGAGCGGCGGCCGTTGCAACTGTCGGGCGGCCAGCGCCAGCGCGTCGCCATCGCACGGGCGCTGGCGCCCGAACCCGCGGTGATCGTCTGCGACGAGCCGGTCTCCGCGCTGGACGTGTCCGTACAGGCGCAGGTGCTCGACCTGCTGGAGGACGTGCAGCAGGAGACGGGGGTCGCGTACCTGTTCGTCTCCCACGACCTCGGCGTGATCTACCACGCCTGCGACCGCGTCCTGGTGATGAAGGACGGCCAGGCGGTCGAGGAGGGCACCGTGGAGAAGGTGTTCCGCTCGCCCGGACATCCGTACACCCGGGAGCTCATCGCGGCCATCCCCAAACTGACGGCGGCATGAGGAGTCGACCATGGTTCATGTGATCAAGACAGACGATGAGGCCGTCGAGGTCGCCCGCGCCCTGGCCCGGCGGTTCGCCGAGGGCGCGGCGCGGCGGGACGCCGAGCGGATCCTGCCCGTCGCGGAGCTCGAGGCGCTGTCGGAGAGCGGCCTGCTCGGCATCACCGTGCCGGCCGACCACGGCGGTGCCGGGGTGCGTACGGCGACGCTCGGCGCCGTCATCAGGGAGCTGGCCGCGGCCGACGGCAGCATCGGCCAGATCCCGCAGAACCACTTCTGGTACGTGGACGCGCTCAGGGAGAACGGCACCCCCGACCAGCTGGCGTTCTTCTACCGCGAAGTGCTGGCGGGCAGGCAGTTCGGCAACGCCGCGGTGGACGGCCGCGCGCCCGACGGGTCGCGTGAGCACGCCCGGCTGCGCCCGGGGCGGGACGGCGGCTTCCTGATCTCCGGTCGCAAGATCTACTCCACCGGAGCGCTCTTCGCGCACTGGATCCCGGTGATCGCCCTCGACGACGAGGAGCGGCACCGCACGGCGTTCGTCCCGCGCGACGCGCCCGGCCTGACCGTCGTCGACGACTGGGACGGCATGGGCCAGCGCACCACGGCGAGCGGCACCGTGCTGCTGGACGAGGTCCACGTGCCCGCCGACCGGATCATCGCCGGCCACCGCGGCAACGAGCGGCCCAGCACGTTCCGCAGCTTCGGCCTGCTGATCCACGCGGCGATCGACACCGGCATCGCGGAGGGCGCCCTCGCCGACGCCGCCGCCTTCCTGCGCGGCTACGTCAAGGGCGGCTGGCCGGGCAACGAGGCTGCACGGGTCGTCGACGACCCCGTCGTGGTGCAGCGGTTCGGCGAGCTGGCCGTACTGACCAGGGCCGCCCGCGCGCTGCTGGAGAGCGCGGGGAACGTGGTCGACGAGGCTCGCGCGGCAATCGCGGGCACCGACGACCCCGAGGAGGCCGCCCGCTGGGAGACCGCGGCGGCCGTGGCGATGGCGGCGGCCCGCGCCCAGGCCGACACCGCCGCGAACCGGGTCACCAGCGAGTGGTTCGAACTCGCGGGTGCGAGCGCCTCGCTGCGCTCGCACAACCTGGACCGGCACTGGCGCAACGCGCGCACGCACACCATGCACGACCCACGCCGGACGAAGGTGCACGACGTCGGCAACTTCCACCTCAACGGCATCGCCCCCGCCCGCCCCTTCGATTCCAGGAGTAGAGAAAGTTGACCGGCATCATCCACTTCAACCTCTTCGAGATGAACTGCGTCGGCCACATCCAGCACGGGCTATGGGCGCATCCGGACAACAACCGGCACCGCTACACCGACATCGAATACTGGACCGAGCTGGCCGAACTGCTGGAGCGCGGCCTGTTCGACGCGGTCTTCCTGGCGGACGTGGTGGGGGCGTACGACCGTTACCGGGGCGGGCCCGAGACCGCCATCAGCGAGGCGGTGCAGATTCCGGCGAACGACCCGCTGCTCGTGGTGCCCGCGATGGCCGCCGTCACCCGGCACCTGGGCTTCGCCGTGACGTTCTCCACCACCTACGAGCCACCGTTCGCGCACGCCCGCCGGATGTCCACGCTCGACCACCTCACCAAGGGCCGGGTGGCGTGGAACGTGGTGACCTCCTACCTCCGCAGCGCCGCCAGGAACTTCGGGCTGGACGACGAGATCGAGCACGACCTGCGCTACGAGATCGCCGAGGAGTACCTCGAGGTGCTCTACAAGCTCTGGGAGGGCAGCTGGGAGGACGACGCCGTGGTCCGCGACCGGGAGCGGCACGTCTACACGGATCCGTCGAAGGTCCATCCGATCGACCACGTCGGAAAGCACTTCAGGGTCGCCGGACCCCACCTGTCCGAGCCCTCCCCGCAGCGCACCCCGGTGATCTACCAGGCGGGTAACTCCGAACGCGGGAAGGACTTCGCCGCCAGGCACGCCGAGGCGATCTTCACCGGCGCCCCGTCGATCGAGGCGCTGCGGGAGGAGATCGCCGACGTCAAACGGCGGGCGGCGGCACACGGGCGCGACCCCGAGCACGTCAAGGTCTTCCCCGGGGCCTCGGTCATCGTCGGCAGGACCCAGGAGGAGGCCGACGCGAAGGTCGCGGACCTGCAGAGCCACATCAGGGCGCAGGGCTTCCTCGCCCAGCGGGGCAGCGGCATCGACCTGGCCGCCTACGACCCCGCGGACAGCATCGACGACATCGTGGCACGCGGCGGCGACTTCACCGAGCGGGCCGTACGCCACCTGGTGGGCAGAGGCCTGCGGGTGGGAGACGTGCTCGACTCCGTGGGCAGGATCGGCCAGGGCGGGCCGTTCTTCGTGGCGGGCACGCCGGAGCGGGTGGCCGACGAGATCGAGCGCTGGGCCGACGAGACGGGCGCGGCCGGATTCAACCTGATGCAGTATCTGTCCCCCGGCACGGCCGAGGACTTCATCGAGCTCGTCGTGCCCGAGCTCCAGCGGCGCGGTCGCTACCGGACGTCCTACGACGACGGCACGCTGCGGGAGCGTCTGCTGGGAGAGGGCGTCCACCGGCTGCCGGAGAGCCACCCCGGGGCGGCCTTCCGCAGGTGACAAGGAGCATGGTCGCGCGCTGCCGCCCCGCCTGATGCCCGCATTCGGTACGGACACGAGCACCACCGGTCACCCGGCATCCTTGCCGGTTCCCGCCCGCGGTGAAACATTGCCGATGTAGGTATTCGGCAGTTCCCGATCGAAATGGTGGGGATAATGCGGGTCATCGGGGCAGGCTTCGGCCGTACGGGAACCCTCTCTCTCAAGACCGCTCTGGAGCGGCTCGGCTTCGGGCCGTGCCACCACATGACGGAGGTGATGGAGCGGCCGGAGCAGATCCGCCGGTGGATCGCGCTGGGGGAGGGGCGGCCGGTGGACTGGGACGACCTGCTGGGCGGCTACGACTCCTGTGTGGACTGGCCGTCCGCCGCCTACTGGCGCGAGCTGTCCGAGCACTATCCCGAGGCGAAGGTCGTCCTCACCGTACGGGATCCCGAACGGTGGCTGGCCAGCATGCAGGCCACCATCCTCAAGCAGCGCGGCCGTGGTGGCAGGTTCCGGGGTCGCGCGATGTACCGGCTCTCGGCCCTGCTGGGCACCGACTTCGCCGCGTTCGTCAAGATGACCGGCCTGACCGTCGACGGCCGGTCCTTCGGCGGCGGCGGATACGACCCCGAGCACCTGCTGAAGAGCTTCCGGGCGCACACCAATGAGGTGACCGCGGTGATCCCGCCCGAACGGCTGCTCGTCTACGAGGTCCGCCAGGGCTGGGAGCCGCTCTGCGGGTTCCTCGGGGTGCCGGTGCCCGACGAGCCCTTCCCGAGAATCAACGACACCGCCGACTTCGCGAAGAACGCCCGCGCGAGGATCGTCCCCATGCTCCTGCGCCGCAGCCGGTAGGAGCCTCTGCTTGGGCGGGGCCTCATCTCGGAGCATCCCGCCGAGTGCTGGTTCGGGGTGCTGATTTTTTGTATCAAATGCTTGTTCCCGGCCATTGTCGGCTTTATCGATAAAGTGCTCACCGGCTGGTCGACTCTGTCCTTTGTACAGGTCAAAAAGCGCCGTGGCGTCGATTTCCGTGGACATTCACTTTGATCTGCGGTCTCATATTCCCGCCAGTCCCTTGTGGACCCATCGCGGGATGTGAGAAACGCATGACAAATTCGCGAAGAATGCTGAGAATCGCCGTCGCGCTCACGGCGACAATAGGCCTCGGGATCATCGACGTACGGCTCTCGGCGGCGGGGGCGATGCCGCCGGAGGAGCTCCGGATCACCCGGTTCCTCGGTGAGCAGCGCCTGCCGTACAAGGCGCAGTTCGCCGGGACCACCGTCGGCGGCCTGTCCGGCATCGACCGTGACCCGCGCACCGGCACCTGGTACTTCATCTCCGACGACCGGTGGCGTTACAACCCGGCCCGCTTCTACACCGGCCGGCTGGACATCGATCGGGTGACGGGGAAGTTCAGCGGGGTGAAGCTCACCGGGGTCACCACCTTCCTGCGTCCCGACGGAAGCCCCTACCCGGCGTACGGTCAGCCCGACTCCGCGGATCCCGAGACCATCCGCTTCGACCGGTGGGGCCGTCGCGTCCTGTGGGGGGACGAAGGGGACCGGCCGGATGAGACGCACTCCACCATTCCGGTCTCCGACCCGTCCGTCCGCTGGGCCGACCGCAGCGGCAAACACCTCGGCGAGCTGCCGATCCCCGGCAACCTGAAGCTGACCGCGACCGCCGCCGGTCCCCGGCGCAACTTCGGGTTCGAGGGCCTGACCTTCACCCCGCACGGCATCGCGGCCATCGTGGAGGGCCCGCGGTACGAGGACGGGGACACCCCGACCGTCGAGCACGGCGCGCCGGCCCGCATCACCGTGTGGGACCGCCATGGACAACTGCGCGGGCAGTACGCCTATCCGGTCGATCCGCTGCCGGCGGCACCCGTCCCGCCGTCCGGGATCACCGACAGCGGAGTGTCGGAGATCCTGGCGATCGACGACCACCGGTATCTCGCACTCGAACGCTCCTGGATCGAAGGCATCGGCTACCGGGTCAAGCTGTACGAGATCGACCTGCGCGGCGCCACGAACGTGCTGTCCAGGGACAGCCTGTCAGCAGGTGTGCCGTACCGCTCGGTCTCCAAGCGTCTCCTCTACGATCTCGGCTCGTTCCACCCGCCGGTGCAGAACCTGGAGAGCCTCGCCTGGGGGCCGCGCCTCACCACGGGCGAGTGCACGCTGGTGATCGGCTCCGATGACAACTTCGACGACCGGGAGATCACGCAGTTCCTGGCCTTCGCCGTCCGGGGCTGCTGACCGCGGGACGATGCCCTCCGGTGACATCAGGGAGGGCCCGTTCCGGTGCCGTGATCCGCCCGGGTCGACGGGGCGACGCCGTCCGGTGACATCCGGGAAGGCCCGTTCCGGCGCTGTGACCCGTACGGGTCGACGGGTCGACGGGGCGACGCGCGGCCGGCACGCCGGCCGCGCGTACGGCCTTCACGGTGTGCGGAGCGGGTCGGCACGGATGGAGCCGTGAACACACCCGCCCGATCTCCGGCCTGGCCGCTCGCCGGACGGCTATCGCCCGGTCTCGTGGGCGTCGACCAGCCGTTTGGGCGCCGTCAGGCACCACGCCTCGGTGACCAGCTCGAACAGCTCGTCCGGATCGATCTTCGCAAGGTGCACCACGACCCAGCCGAACCGGCCCGTGGTGAACTGGACCTCGAACACCTCCGGGCGCTCCGCCACCAGCGCGATCTGCTCGTCGATCGTCGCTTTGAGCCCCACGGTCTGCGTCTCCTGCCACAGATAGCCGAAGCCCTTGCCGCGCACTTTCAGCGAGACCCAGTTGCCGCCCTCGCTCTGCTGGACCTCGGGAAGCCTGTCCAACATGTCCAAGAACTCATCGACGTTCACACCCATGGCCCACATGTACCAGAGCGCCCCGACAGTTATCCCCGGAAAGCGGTCCCGGATCGCCCGTTCGGGAGCCGGCATGCCGATCGTGAGCGGCTTTCCCCACAGCGGGCAGATATCGCCTCTGAGGAATGTCCACCTCCTTGAGCTGGGCAGGAAGTTATGGTGAGATGCCGCGCGACTGCGACGAGGAGTCGAGATGACTGGGCATGACTGGAATCCTGATCTAGCGCACACCGATCGCAGTGAGCACACCGGGCAGCGGATAGCCAGAGTGCGGAAGCTCCGCAATCTCAGCCAGGAGGGCCTGGCCACCCTGGCGAACGTCTCTCGGAGCCTCATCGCCAAGGTCGAATCCGGCTCGAAACCGGCGACCCCTTCTCTCGTCGCCGCTGTCGCACGGGCCTGTTCCGTGGACCCGGCGGAGATCAACGGCCAGCCGTACCGGGGCACGGACAAGCGCAGTGATGCCGTGCACGCAACGATCCCCGCCATCCGGATGGCCTTGGCGTATGTAGAGGTCGCACCCGAGTTGGACATGCCTCCTCGGACGCTCGACGAACTGGCCACTGAGCTCGTCAAGCTTCAGAAGCTTCAGAAAGCCGCATCCCATGCCTTGCTCGGTGCTTTCCTCTCTGCGGTTCTGGAGGAACTGGCCGTACATGTCATGGAATCGGACGCTCCTCGTGCCTGGCGCATGCTCAACCGTGCTCAGAGTCTCGCCGGTTCCCTGGCGCGACGGCTGGGCTACAACGACCTGGCGCAGGTCGTCGTGGAGCGGACATCGATCTCCGCCCAGCGCGCCGAAGATCCTTACCTGCCGCATCTGGTCACTCTGGGCCGGGCGCGGCTGCTGATGACGCTCGGCTCATGGGACGTCGCGGTAAAGATGATCAAGAAAGCTGCCGACGGCATCGACCAGGACAACCCGGTGTCAACAGAAGTCTTCGGCTCGCTTCATCTCAGTGCGGCCATCGCCGCCGCACGAGCGGGGAAGGCGGCGGATGCGTGGGAGCACCATGGGACCGCGACCGAGGCGGCGGCGCGGGTCAATCCGAGAGATCTGCGTGACCCGTACGGCCTGCAGATGAATCCGGGGAACGCTTCCATCCACGGATGCGCGGTGGCTGTCGAACTGGGTGACTCCGATCAAGCGACACGGCTGGATCAAGGAGTCGACCTGTCCCGGCGAGACATCTCCAACGAACGTCGGGCGCACCATGAGCTGGATATGGCGCGGGCTCATCTGTGGGCCAACGATCATGACAAGGCACTCAAGCGCATGATCAGTGCTGAGCGGACCGCACCGCAGATGACGCGTTTCCATCCCTCGGCCAGAGAAACGGTTCGTCAACTCGTGCGGACCTATCGGCGGATTCCGGAGCCTCTCCGAGGACTGGAAAGCCGCATGGTTCTCTAACGGCAACTTGTCAAGGGGGCTGGTGTGCACAACTCGTGCACACCAGTCCCCTTGACCGTTTCTAAGGTCACCGTGGCAGCGAGAGCCACGGTCATCGTTGTCCGAATCCGATGATTCCGACCTTGGAGGACGGGTGACACGGCACACGGTAACGGCTGGAACTCCGGGGGCGATCGACGAAGCCACGGCGGAGGATCAGGGCAAGGCGCTTGCCATGGTGCAGCGGCTTCTCAGGGAGCGGGGAATCCGTGCCTGGTGTCAGCACACGATCAGCCTCGGGCTCTTCGCCGACCGCACCGATGAGGTCACCTGGCCCGACCGTCCAGCGTTTCGATCGTGGCTGGACCGGTATCCGCCTGAACTGACGGTGATCGGTCCTCAGGGCTGCTGCGATGTCACGGTGACCATGGGTCCGCGGTCCGGCTGTTACCTGGTGTCTCTGCGCAGCACGACCGACCCCCAGATCGTGCGGAGCGAGCACCCGGAACAGGTGGTCGATCTGATCCTTGCCGCTCAGCCGGATCAAGAGACCCGGTGAGCACCGAGTCCTCACAAGGGAACGGTGCGGTGACCCTTGCCGAGTTGAAGACGCGCCACGGGCGAACGTGGGTGGTCTCCGACGCGATCGGAGGCGGCTGGTATGCCGTGCGGCGCGTGGCGGTCTCGACTCACGGACGCGAGCGCGGCCTGTCCGATGTCCGCTGCGGAGCGACCCTCGTCGAACTGGCGCGCAACCTGGAAGCCGAAATCCGGCTTGAAAACCAGACCTGGATACGTGCCCCTGCCCGGCTGGGGTCGTAGCCCATGGACGGGCGTGGCGGCGTGAATCCAACCGGAGGGACGGCGTCGCCACGCCTACCAGGAGTCATCGCACCGGTAGAGCCAATCACCCGCGAGTCTCCTTTGATCCCCCCTTCCAACGGGCCTGCAACGGGCCCACCACCAGGGAGCCGATCCCTTATCAGGGATGACGGTCAACGACGACCATCATGTCCGGCCCGTCCTGCTTCAAAGGGCCGTCGATCCAATCGTCCCCTGAGCGAATCTGGTGAAAGCGAAACACGGCACAGGTCTCGTTCGCACCGATGACGCATCGGACGGGAACCGGCTCCGGTAGCACCCGGACGAGACCGAACACACCGTCGGCTACAACCAGGCCGAGCCGTAGCAACACGATCTGATCTTCATGGCTGATCCGAGGCTGCCCGTCGAGGTCCGCCACCTGTACCGGCGCGTGGTCCTCCAGGTGGAAAGCGTTGACGTGCCACTCGTAGCCGGACAGATCCTGCCAACCCATCTCGGCGATCGCCGCCGAAGCGGAAGCCGGCGCGGCCACCCATTGACCGACGTGCTCAGCGAATATCCAGGCGCCCTCGTTGTAGGCGAGCCCTCCGGCGAGCTTGTCACGGAGTCCCTGGCTGAGACGGGGAACGGCGGGTGGTGGATCGACGATTGCCGGCGGTTGAAGCGCGGATGCCGCTGTTTCGTTCATCCGGACGGCGAGCACCATGGCACAGTACCGGCCTCGACGGGACGGGTTCCGGCGCGGCCGGGCTCAGGTGGTTTTCCGAACGTGCGACGCCTCGGCGGAGAGCGGCACGCCGTCTTGGCCGAGCGGGTGGAGTTCGGGAAGCTCCCGCCCTTGGCCGTCGACGAGAGTGGAGTGCGGCTCGTCTGGGGCGAAGGCGTGGCGCTCGCCCCACTGGCGGAGGGCGACGACGGTCGTGAAGAGGTCCTGCCCGGCTTCGGTGAGCCGGTAGGTGTGTCGTCTGCCGTCGGTGGCGGCGCCCTTGTCGAGGATGCCGTGCTCGACGAGCTTGCGGAGCCGGTCGGTGAGGATGTTGCGGGCGATCCCCAGTCGCTGATGGAACTCGGTGAAGGCCGTCGCCCCGTCCATCGCGTCGCGGATGATCAGCAGGCTCCACCGGTCGCCTACCAGGTCGACGGTCCGTGCGACCGGGCAGGCCGGGTCGGTCCAAGCGCTTCCTGCAGCGAGTGTGACGTCCACCGGCCCCCTCCGTGATGAGTTGCAATGTGAAACCAGTATGCCCTAGCTTCAGATAGGTTGCATTTTGCAACTCATTGGAGGGTGATATGTCGTCAGGATTGACCGGGAGGCAGCGGGTCGTGCTCGCGCTGGTGTGCGCGGTGGCGGTGTCGACCATCTACGGCATCCAGCCGGTCCTCGAGACCGCGGGCGAGGACCTCGGGCTGAGGGAAGGAGCACTGGGGTGGCTGGTCGCCGCCGGCCAGGTCGGCTATCTCGCGGGGCTGGTGCTGCTGGTCCCGCTCGGTGACCTGTTCGACCGCCGCAGGCTCATCACGGTGCACTTGCTGCTCACTGCGGTAGGTGCGGGGGTGGTCGCCGCCGCACCCGGCGGTGGCATCGCGATCGCGGGCCTGGCCCTGGCCGGACTGTTCGCCGTGGTCGTCCAGGTCACGGTGGCCTATGTCGCCGCCGTCTCACCGGCCGGCGAGCGCGGCCGCAACATCGGAGCGGTCACCTCAGGCGTGGTCATCGGGATCCTCGGAGTGCGGGTGGTCGCGGGCACACTGGGCGAGCTGGCCGACTGGCGCATGGTCTACCTCGTACTCGCCGGGCTCTGCGCGGTGCTCGCGCTCGCCACCCGAGTCACCCTCAAGGCCGACATCCGCCGCCCCCGAGCCCGGTACGGGCAGCTGCTGTCATCGCTGGGCCGTCTGGTCGTCGGCGACCGGCTCTTCCTCAGCCGCGGACTGGTCACGTTCTTCCTGTTCGCCTCCTTCGGCACGCTGTGGAGCGGACTGGCGCTCCCGCTTGGCGACGCGCCGTGGCACTTCGGCACTACCGAGATCGGATTGTTCGGACTCGCCGGCCTCACCGGGGCGCTGGGCGCGGCCCGGGCCGGCCGATGGGCCGACCGGGGCCTGGCGCCCTCGGTCACCGGCTGGTCGCTGGCCCTGCTCACCGCCTCGTGGCTGCTGATCGCCCAAGCGAGGTCATCGCTGTGGCTGCTGATCGTCGGCGTCATCGTCCTGGACTTCGCCGTGCAAGCCGTTCACGTCAGCAGCCAGCACCTGCTCACCACTGCCCGCCCCGACCAGAGCAGCAGCGTCATCGGCGCCTACATGGCCTTCTACTCCCTCGGCTCCGCGCTCGGCGCGATCACCACCACCTGGGCCTACAGCACCGCGGGATGGTCGGCCGCCAGCCTGCTCGGCGCGGCCTACGCCGCACTCGGACTCCTCGTGGCCATCTCGACCCGGCGTTTTACCGCCCTACCTCGGGCGCAACAACCAAGTGCGTCCGTATCGGCTACGTCCCGCTGACACTCGGTGGCGCGAGCACACAGCGCCGAGCGAGCACCGTCGACCGGACAGCGGAAACATCCAGGTCGTCTCCACCCCGGGACGGGTTCCCGATTTGGGTGAGCGATGTCCGGCCCGGCCGCGGCACGACTCGACCGCCGCGACAGAGGCAGGGCTCGGTGGTCCATCAGGAACGGGACGACGCTGGATTGCGATCAGAGCTGGAGCCCTGTCCTCGGGTGATCATGTCTGGGCGCGGAGGTGACAGGCTATGCCGATGGAGTCTTCCGAGTTCCTCGCGGCGAAGCAGCGCCTGATGCGTGAGGCGTTCCCCAGCAGTGGAGACGACCTCGACGGTATGTCGATGGATTTTGATGCCTATCTGTGGCACTCACCTGTGGTCAGGGAAGTGAAGGTCCGCCATACCGGTGACACGAACAGCCTGATCGTGGCCACCTGCGTCCCTGTTTGCGGACACTCGGAGGCGGAGATCGGGGCCGGCCTTGAACAGGTCTGGTTACAGGATCTCAGCTACCGGTACTTCGAGGCCCACATGGTCACTCTGGCAGAGGGGCGAGTACAGCTTGACGTGATAACGCAGATCGCTCTGAACGACTTCTATGTCACTGCCACCATTATGGCCGAGACATCAAGCTCACACGGTGTTCGGTGAGCCTGAGGTTCCCCCCGTACTACAGCCACCGATGGTGTGGGATCACGAGGTTGCGTCTGAGGGCTTGTAGAGCTCCTCGAACGCGATTGGGCTGTTCATGTCGATGCTGGAATGACGCCTATACGGGTTATACCAGCACTCGATCCATTCAAACATCGCGCTGGCCAACTCGGCTCTTGTTGACCATTTGTTAACGTCGAGCAGTTCGAGCTGCATCGTTCCCCAGAACGATTCCATCATGGCATTGTCGTAGCAATCGCCGACGGTTCCCATCGAGCCGAGGAGTTCAGCATCACGGAGCCGTTTCCCGTACGAGAACGATGTGTACTGTGTTCCGTGGTCAGAATGCAGGATCGTCTTCCTGCTGGGCGGGTTACGGCGGGCGACGGCCATGACCATCGCGTCGACGACCAGAGCGCTGGTCTGGCGTATGTCGATAGAATGGCCGATGATGCGACGAGAATAGGCGTCCATGACAGCGGCGCAATACAGTTTCCCTTCGTCGGTGGGGTGCTCGGTGATGTCGCTGACCCACAGCCGGTCCGGCGCTTGCACCGTGAAGGCCCGGCGGACCAGATCCTCCTCGGTGGCGGCGTTGACGAGGTTGCGGCGGCCCTTGCGCCGGTAGATGCCCTGGATGCCGGCCTCACGCATGAGCCGCTCGACGCGCTTGCGGTTGACCTCCAGGTCCAGGCCGAGCGTCAGCTCCGCGTGGATCCGCGGCGAGCCGTAGCTGTAACGTGACGTCTCATGGATGTCACGGATCAGCTTCAGTAGTTCGGTGTTTCTTTGGTCGCGTGGTGACTGCGGCCGGCCAACCCAGTCTTTGTAGCCCGATCTGGAAATGTTCAACACCCGGCAGGCCACCGCGACAGGAAAGTCGTCATCGGCGAGTTCACGGACCAGCGCGTACCCTATTTTGGGAGCACGTTCTCCCGGGCGAAATACGCAGCCGCCCGCTTGAGGATCTCATTTTCCAGCTCAAGCTGCCGGGTTCGGCGCCGTAGATCGGAGAGTTCCTTCTTCTCCGCGCTGGTCAGCTGCGCACCGCCGTTGTCATCGGTGTCGGCCTGGCGCATCCAACTCCGCAGACAGGAATCGCTGATACCCAGGTTTTCAGCAAGGACAGAGACCGGTTTATCACCCTTACGGGCAAGTTCGACGGCACGCTGACGGAACTCGATCGGGTGAGGTGCAGGCACGAAGCACTTCCTTCCCAGCCGACACAGGGTCAACTCAGGTGAGGTGGCCGTGCTACGGGGGGAAGCTCAGCCGGAGCGGAGCAAGCTCATGAGATCTGGCGCAATGTGTCCGCATCAGGTGAGCTGGATGCCTTCGGTGGGTGGTCAGCCGAGGGGTAGGGCCGGCTGAGGCCGGTCGAGCCATTGCTTGTCGAGGCGTGCTCCGGTGCGGTGTTCCACCATCGCCATCACCCTGGTCTTGTACCTGGTCGGCGGCCTGTGCCGGCCGATGCCACGGAGAATCGCCGCCTCTTCCCGCAAGGAGCCGGGGTCGATGCCATGCAGCCAGTCGGGGTCGAAATCGAGCATCTGGGCCAGCACCTTCCCCTGGGCGGCATGAACGAGTATGCGTCTGCCGGTGATGTTCCAGGACACATGCCACACGCGGGCGTTCTCGCTGAGCCGCTCCAGAACGTGGGTATCTTCGGCGTGGCTGAAACCGGTCGCCTCGAAGAGCATCGTTGCCGCCCCTGCCCGGCCGAAGGAGACGACATCGGGTAAGCCCGGGTCGAGTTCGCCGAGTTCGGGACGGCTACCGCCGATCAGGCGTGTAGCGGCCTCCTGCGGAGAGACTCTCCCCGAGATGGGCAGGATGACGGTCCATGCCATCCCCTCCTCCAGCCATCCGACCTCTTTGATCAGGCGCCGGTAGTGCGTTACCGCGTGCTGGAGATCCATGGGTTCATTGTCGGGCACACCCCGGTCGCCTCCTTGTCCGCTGCGCCCGGGCTGGTGAAGCGCTCGCGGGCCGGCAGGCCGGGCGTGATCCTGTCGCTCGTGATCGGCTGTGTTGACGGTTTGCGGCCCAGTGTGGCGTACCACCGAGCGGAGCACGGCGGTGGGCGGGGGCGTCAGCTCTGGGTGAAGGCGAGCGGGACGCCGCAAGCGTCCTGGGCGGCGACGTAGAAGCCGTCCGGCGTGGCGTGGGTGGGGATCTCGTTGGTTTCGATGAGCTTGCGCGCGGCGGCCAGGTCGGTCACGGCGATGGTGTGGGCGGCCAGCAGGGGCAGGGCGGGCAGGGTGTGTCCGGGCAGCAGGTCGTCGAGCGCGGATTGCGGGACGATCTCCACTTGGCCGTGCCGCAGGGGCAGTACGTGCTTGGGGCCCTCGAACCATACGTCGGTGTCGAGCAGCTGCGCGTAGTGCTCCTCGTGGGTGTCCACCTCGTCGTCCGGGACGACCAGCAGCACGCTGTGCAGGCCGACCGCGCCGTTGGGGTGGTTGAGGTAGTGGGGCTGGTGGACGTACTGGGGGGTGAAATGCTGGGTGGCCTGCAGCGCGCCCTCGGGAGTGTGGACGGGGTCGATGCGAACGCTGTCGGCGCGGACGGTCCGCGGGCCCTCGGGGGTTGGCACCTCGCGCTCCAGCGCGCGGATTCCGGTGGAGGCCAGACCTGCGGTGCGCAGCCGATGAGCGGTGGCCTGGATGTCGCTGGAGCCGAGGGTCATCAGCAGCCCGCGGTAGGTTTCCCGCAGTTGGTGGACGCCCCAGGGGTCGGGTGCGGCGGGGTCGACGACGCCGAGTAGTTCGATGAACGACTGCCCGAAGTAGGCGCACCGGTTGGCGGTGCAGGTGGGCAGGAGGGGCCCGCCGGGCCGTTCGGCCAGCAGGTGGGGGGAGATCGGGCTGAGTGTGAAGCCGAGGGCCTCATAACGGGCCGAGGTCGCGGCGAGGTCGGTGGTGATGAGCACGGTGTGATCGATGTAGTCGATGTCGGGGGTCGTGCCGGACGCGTTCATGGTCGTTCCCCTCTCGGGGTCGATGACGTGCGGGTACGGTGTGCCGAGAAGTGATCGGCTCTGGTCACGTGGCCGCTGCGATGGCGGCGGCGACGAAGAGCAACTGCATGGCTGTGCGGGCGGGGAGCGGGAGCACCGGCTTTCCCGCCAGGGTGAGGCCGCGGCGCGCCGCCGAGACGTTGGCCGGGAACATGGCGATCAGGAGCAGCGCGAGCCCGATCGCGGCGAACGGCGCGAGCGGCGGCAGCAGCAGTCCGGCGGCGCCGGCCAGTTCCAGCACCCCGGTGATGCTGACCAGCAGGGCGGGCTGCGGGAACGCCGCGGGGATCATGGCGGCGAAGTCACGCCGCCATGAGGGCAGGAAATGCGGTACGCCGGTGACGACGAACATCAGGGCCAGGGCGCCGCGCAGCGCGGGCTGCCAGCCGTCCAGCATGTCGAGGCCGACCAGGCCCAGCAGTCGCAAGGCGACAAAGCCCCCGATCAGGGCGATGAACGAGACCATCTCCTCCTCCAATCTTGTCATCGACAAGATTGGAGGAGGTTCGCCATCTTGTCAATGTCCAGATATGGTGAGGGCACGTTACCCAGAAGGTCGTGCAGCGCGGAGGTGAGGAAGATCAATCAATCGGCCTACCACCACGGCAACCTGCGATCGGCCATCGTCGCCGCTGCCCTTCAAGCCATCGGCGAGTCCGGTCCCGCCGGATGGAGCCTGCGTGAGCTGGCCCGGCGCGCGGGCGTCTCACATGCCGCGCCCGCTCACCACTTCGGTGACAAGGCGGGGCTGTTGACGGCCGTGGCCGCCGAGGGGTTCGAGCTGTTCGCCGACAGCCTGGAACGCGCGACCGGGGACATCTTGGCGGTGGGGGTGGCGTACGTGCGCTTCGCCATCGACCACAGGCCCTATTTCGAGGTGATGTTCCGTCCGGAGCTGTATCGCGCGGACGATCCCGGCATGCAATCCGCGCGCGATCGTGCCGCCCATGTGCTCGTCACCAGCGCCGGCAGACTGTCGCCGAGCCCGGCGCAGGACAGGCTGACCACGATCGCCGCGTGGTCGCTGGCCCACGGTTTCGCCGGCTTGTGGCTCAGTGGCTCCCTTTCCGAAAGCGCCCAGGGCGATCCGGAGGAGATTGCCCGCTCGCTCATCCAGCTTGTCTTCGGCCCGCTGGGCGGAAACGTGTCGGAGTAAGAAGGGTCACGCGGCCTGAGGCGCCCCGCCTCGTGATCCAGCCCCCGACGATCCGGGGCGTCCCGCCATGCTCGACGGGAGTCCGGCTCGGCTCTGCGGCCGTAGGAAGATCTCCAACAGTGCGATGTCCCTGACCTGGCCGGGGTTCCAGTGCGGCCACCTGCGCGCCGCCGGTTCATGGCTGATCGTCGAATGGGCCGGATCTGCGTTCACCTGCTCGCGGGGGTGGATCCGCGGTCCGCGTCACGTTCCCGGGCGAGGCGGTGGCGCACCTGATCCCACGTGATGGGCAACTCCCCGGTGGGCACCGTCCAGAAGACGAACGTGGACTCACGCATCACGGCGCGCTTACGGCGCATGGTCGACTTGTGCGGCTCGGTAACGGCGTAGGCCTGCACGGCCGCTCTGTCTGTCCAGGCGGAGACCGTCCAGAAGGTGCGCTTGAACAACTCCGCCTTCAAGGCGACGCCCAGCGCACCCGGCGATCGACGGGCTTGACGCAACAATGTCACGGAGGCCATCAGGAAACCCGGAACCTGGCGCAGCGACTTCACTTCCAGGCGGGAGGCCATGACCAGGGCCTCGGGAGCGACGGGGGGTTCGACGCGGATCCATGGAATGGTGGGCATAAGGGGACCTTTCACGGCGAAGAACAAAGAGGTCGCACGGGGTGGGGTGGCCGCGTGTCGATCAGCGGCCGGTGGAACCAGTGCGGTAGCGCGACCGTCTGCTCGATTGACGACGGACATCAGGCCGGGAGCGCCGCACAGCGCAAAAAGACCTCGAAGCCGGCGATCAGGGCAATGGAGGGAACTATTCCCTCCTCTAATCTTGTCATCGCCAAGATTGGAGGAAGTTCCCTATCTTGTCAACGCCAAGATAGGGTGAGGGTCGTCACAGGGGCTGATCGAGCGCGGAGGTGAGACGATCAACCAGCCGAGCTACCATCACGGCAACCTGCGGCGCACCATGAGCCGGATATGGCGTGGGCCCATCTGTAGGCCAATGATCATGACAAGGCGCTCAAACGCATGATCGGTGCTGAGCGGACCGCATCACAGCTGACGCGTTTCCATCCCTCGGCCAGAAAACCGGTTCGCCGGTCCATACGGACCTGTCGGCGGATTCCGGAGCCTCTCCGAGGACTGGAAGTCGCGCTGGGCGGGTGTGGACGTGAGCGATCGTGTGCCTCGGTCGCGGTATTCAGTGATTCCTGATCATCGTAAGAAGGTGCGGCGTCGCCTCTTCCAGCGAGGAGAAGCATGCATCCGCCTTGCTCAGATCATCACGTGTGTGGGTGGTGGCCACAGCGATCACGGTGCATCCGGCCGCTTTTCCGGCGGTTATCCCATGAGGTGCGTCTTCGATCACGGCGCAGTCGGCTGGATCCACTGAGAGAAGTCCGGCCGCCTTGAGGTAACCCTCGGGATGAGGCTTTGACCGTTTGACGTCCTCGCCATAGATCTGCACCGTGGGCAACGGGAGCGAGGCGAGCCTGAAGCGGCGGTGAACCGGGCTTTGGCTGCCTGAAGTGACCAATGCCCAAAGGTGCTGATCCAGCTTGCCCAACAGGCTTGCAGCCCCCTGCGCCGCCGGGAAGGCATCACCTTCCCTGACCATCAGATCATTCAACACCTGGCGCTCGGCGACGGGATCGAAGGTGGGTGCGACATCGAGAATGGTGTCTTCGGGCCGACGGCCGTGGGTGAGACTCCACACCCGGTCTCGGTCCAGCCCGCGCATGTCAGACCAGGCGTCCCAGATTCGCCGGTGCGTCGCGCCGGAATCCAGCAACACTCCGTCGACATCGAACAGGAAAGCTTTGATCGCCATGGATCAGAGGGTGTCATAGGCAGCCGGGACGAAGCTCGGTGAGAACAAAGCACCAGATCGTCGATCACCCCCAACCCTGTGCGGTAGCCGGTTGGAGAATGTCCACTTCTTTGAGCTGGGCAGGAAGTTATGGTGAGACGCCGCGCGACTGCGACGAGGAGCCGAGATGACCGGAAGTCTGATCTAGACGCGGCGCGCGAGGACGATGATCTCGCGACTGGTGTCGGTGACAGGGCCGCGGTGCCAATCGCCGTATTGCGCCTCGATGGCGAAGCCGGCCTCGGCCAGGAACGCCCCCAGCGTCGGCACGTCCAGAAAACGCAGGCTCGCGCGGTCGACACGCAGGACGGTACCGTCCGAGTCGCTGGTCGTCTCGGTGAACGTCACGACGTCGCCGAGGACCGACTCGACGTGGTGCGCCACATGCAGTTTGCGGCCGGCCGCGTCCATGACCTCGGACGCGTTCGACGGATTCCACTCCTCCCACGCGCGAGCCTGAGGGTGGCGCGTCTCGAAGGCGAACAGGCCACCGTCACGCAGCGCCGCCCGGATCGCGGCAAGCGACGTGCGCAGCTCGTCGTCGCCCACGAGGCATTGGAACGCGTGACTGACCATGGTCACCAGGTCGAACTCTCGCTTCCAGGCCACTTCGGCGGCAACGCCGACGACCCACTCGATGTCGGTGCGCCGCCGAGCCCGCTCAAGCGCCGCCCGGTCCGGATCCAGCCCGACGAGCCGCCCGGAATGCCCGTACTCGCGCGCCTGGTGCAGCATGCTGCCGGTGCCACAGCCCACGTCCAGTACGGCGTCCGCGGCCATCACGAGATCGTTGTAGAACGCATCGCCGGGATGCCGCACGGCATCCCACGGATTCAGCAGGTCGTACAGCTCGGCTGCGTCGGCGTCGGAGAACATTCCCGCAGTATCCACGAACGGCCGATGACCCGCATCTGAGTTCCTGATCGATCCCGCGTGGCGGCGTACTACTCGCGAACCACGTAGCGAGTGTGCTCCCCGTTCATCCACTCCCTGTCCAGTTCCCGGCCCGTCACCCGGCCGACCAGCGCCAAGATCGATACGTCAGGCACGCTGCCCCACCGCTCTCCTGGGCGATGGACGGTGAACCCCGTGGCGTAGTGCCCGTTGACCGCGTAATTCAGCTCACCCGGATTGCGGTGGCGGCCGGCCGGGATCGCCGACGGGGCCTCAGATGGAGAAATTGATGACGCGCTCCGGCACCACGCGGACGATCAGGCGGATCACGTCGTCGGGCTCCGGCGGCGGGTCCTCGCCGAGGTATTTGTGCGAGAGCCTGTGCGGCAACGCCTTGTCTCCGTCCTCGACCAGTTCGGCGGTGCCACGGATCTCCACGGAGTTGTACGGGTTCTCGGTCTCGAAAACCGAGACGCTGATCCGCGGGTCCTTGGCGAGGTTGCGTGCTTTTCGCCGCCCGGTGGTGGTGGAGAACAGCACCGTGTCGTCTTCGCGCAGGATCCACACCACCGAGGACTGAGGTCCGCCGTCCGGGTTGAGAGTGGCGACCGTTGCGAAGTTCCTGCCGTCGAGCAGCTTGCGCGTCGTTTCGTTGAACGTGACTGTCACAGCCTGGTCCTTCTCTTGAACTTTCATGATCGACCTTCCTTGAGGGCGCGGTCCGGCCGGAGTGTTCAAACGCCTGCAGTCGTCAAACGTGCCCTCAGAGGATCATTTGTTACGGGGACCATCGTCTGTGACCAGGGAGTGCCGGCGGAAGGAGGCAGTTTTATGTACCAGCGGAACATCTGTGTGCCCGACCAGGTCAACAGCGCGGAGGCCTGCACGATCCTTGACGTGCTCAACCGGGTCAGCGGATGAGCGGCGGGACCGGCCAGGCCACGTCCGGAGTCGAGCTGGGAAGATCGAACGACCGGGTGTGATGCTCGTACGCGCTGCTCTAGAGGGCGGCGAGGGCCTCGCGGGCCTCGGCGGCCACCGCGCGGCGGGCGCCGTCCTCGCCCAGCGTGAGGACGTGTCGCAACGCCAGGCCGTAGGCCCGGCCGAACGCGTCCTCGGCCGTCGTCTCGATGTCCGGCGCCACGCCGACGCCCTCCCAGTTGTCACCCCTGACCGGGTTGACGGCGCGGCCCGAGGGGACGGCCGACTTCAGGTGCGGGCCGACGCGGTAGCGGGTGCCGGGGTTGGCGCCGCCTCTGGTGCGCTCGCCGACGATCGTGGCACGCTCACGGGTCTGCAGGTTGTAGGCGAATTCCTCGGCTCCGGAGAACGTCAGCGGGCCGGTCAGGACGTAGATCGGTTTGTCGGGGCCGAAGCGCGGGCCGGGGACGTAGGGCAGGGTCCAGGACTGGTGGTTTTCGCCGGTCGCGCGCCAGTAGATGGAGTTGAGGTGGGTGGGCTCGTCGAAGCCGAAGAGGTAGCTGCAGATCAACGCCACCATGCCGGGCGAGCCGCCCAGGTTGCGGCGTACGTCGAACACGAGCGCGTCGGTGTCGGCCACCAGCGTCATCGCCGCCACCGCCCGGTCGCCGGCCAGTTCGGGCAGGCAGAACGTCGTCGTGTCGATGTATCCGATGTTTCCCGGCAGGCACTCCACGCGGGCGAAGCCGTACCCGGACAGCGAGATCTCCGCCCGGTACAGGGCGGCGTCGACCGGGTCGTCGACCGGCACCTCGTCGATGCTGTAGATCAGCCGTAGGTGCTTGTCGCCGTTGACCGACTGGAGATCCTCGGTCACCGCCGCGGCGAAGGCCTCGTCTCCTGCGATCTCGTCATAGGCGCCTGCGTTCAGCCGCTTCCGCAGGATCTCCGCGACCTCCGTCCCGACCTCGGGGAAGACGTAGCGCTCGACCAGTTGCGCGCAGAGCGCCTCAATCTGTGGGGACCAGTTCATAGCCACGGACTTTAGTGTCCCGACCACGATTCCGGACTTCCAGGTCGAGGTCGCGGACCACCCGGACGGTCCGCCGGGCCGGACGGCCGCCGCACGGTGTTTCCCGGGCACCACGCGCACCGTTTCCCGGGCACCGCGCGCACCGTTTCCCGGGCACCGCGCGCCGTTTCCGGGCACCGGCGGAGCGAGAGCCTACGGTTCCACCAGGCACCCGGCGCCGGCGACCCCTATCGCGAGCTCCTTGCCCGACCTGCCCAGCACGCGGATGGCGTTGGTGTCGCCGGAGTAGGCCACTTCGGCTGCGGCCTCGCATATCCGCTTGGCCGCGGCGGTCTCCCCGTCGTCGAGGCCGGTCTCGACCGACACCGACGTGCACTGGCCCGCCACGGTCACCGATTCGACCGCGGCTCGCCGGATGTGCTGCTCGACCGTGCCGGCGATCCCGCCGCAGGAGTCCCGAGCCGGTGACGCCGTCACCGTCTGACGGTCCTGGACCTGACCGTCCGGTGCCGACGTGGCGTCGGATCCGCCACCGCAGCCGGATGACAGAAGGGTGAGACCGAGGGCCGATACGATGAAGCATTTCTTGGTCGTCATGGCGTGACCGTACGACCGGCCGCTTGCAGGCTGATTTCCTATTTGTCCGGGACGGGCGCAGGCGTTCCGGCGGCGGGCCGGTCCACCTCTCCAGGCCGTGAGTCGGTACGGCTTCCGCCCCGGCGGGCGGAAGCCGTACACCCACGCGGACCGGCGGGCGCCCGGTCCCACCTTCAGGATGGAGAGCCGACCGCCCGCACCGCCGACCGCACGATCTCTTCCAGATGTTCGCTGTGCGCGCCTCGCCAGTAGATCCGGCCGCACTCCGGGCACCGGCCGTAGGCGTCGTAGGAGCGCCGGGTGCCGGCCTCCAACCGGCGCTCGATCTCGCCCTTGTCGACGGGCGTCAGCTCCCCGTTGCAGGCCGTGCAGCGGGTCCACGGCCGCAACGGCGGCGCGAACCGTTCCAGCAGGTCGCCGAGCTGGTCATCCGGCCTGATGCCCCGCACGTAGGCGCCGAACCAGAGCGCCCGGCGGCGCAGCAGGCCGTGGTCCTGGGTCAGCAGCACGCGGCGTTCGGCGTTCGCCTCGACGACCAGTGAGGGATCGTCCATGTCGTTGTGGTAGCTCGCGTCGATGCCCAGCAGCCGGAGCCGCCGGGCGAGGGTGCCGAGATGGACGTCGAGCAGGAAGCGGGGCGCGAGCTGCCCGGGTTCGAGGGGCACCCGCTGGGGGCGGGGTACGGCGTGAACATGGACCACGTCACCGGCGGCCGGCTGGTAGGACGGGCCGGTCAGCACGCCGTCGACGGTCATGGACCCCACCTCCGGCAGCGGGACGCCGACCGACTGCACGACGTGCCCCAGCGTCGACGTCCCGTCGGACGCCACCCGCTGCCACTCATGTCGGCGGCTCGTGGGCAGGAACAGTAGCAGTTCGCTGTCGATACGCAGGCACACGTCAGGTTCGACCACCCTGTCAGCATGCCATCCCGGCGGGATCCGGCCCTCCTCGAAGGCCGGGCGTTTCGAGGGCGGCGGCCTCCCGGCCGTGGCGTACCCCTCCGGCGGCGAGCAGAGGCCGCTCCGGGGGAGGATCGCCGGAGTTCTCCGGCGGTCACGGTGATCCGGTCACCGAGGCGGTGGCCGTAGCCGGCCGGAGCCGGGGACGGGCAGGGGTGTCGCCGGGGTCGAGGAAGGCGTGGCACGCGCCCAGAGTTAGCGGTGGGCACGACCGTGCCCACCGCGACGTGGGAAGGATTACCGTGAGATCCAGAGTTCTGGGAGGCGCGGCGCTGTCCGTGGCGCTGTTGTCCGGCGTCCTGTACGCCCCGGCCGCCACGGCCGCTCCGGCGGTCGCCGCCGTGGGATGCGTATGGCAGGCGAGCGCGCTGCCGCTGCCCGCCGGCACGACGTCGGGCACGGTCTCGGTGACGGACGATCAGGGCGGCTACGCCGGTACGGCACAGGGCGCCGACGGGAAGCGCCGGGTGGTGGCGTGGAAGAACGGGACGACCACCGATTACGGGACGGGGACCGTCCGGACCGTTGTGGTGGGGCAGAATCCCGCCGGGACCGTCATCGGCGTCAACCCCAGTGGCAGCACGCTCCCCAGCAGCGAGGGCTGGCGCACCCGTAACGGCAAGATGGAGCCGCTGCCGAAGCCGCCCGGTACGTACGTCTCCACTCCCAGGGCCATCAAGGACAACGGCGACATCATCGGCTGGGTCTGGGGCAACATCGACGGTGTCTACCAGACCATCCAGGTGCGCTGGCCCGGTGGCCAGCCGGACAAGTTCGAAGCGCTGCCCGCCCTTCCCCAGGACGGCGTCCTCGTGGGGATCGACGATGACGGCACGATGCTGCTCAACTTCAACGGCAGCCAGGGGACGTACGCGGTGGGGCTGCTGCGCGACGGCGTGACCACCTACCTGCCCACGGTGCCGGGGGCGACGCGCACCATCGTGCGCGACATCTCCAACGGCCGGGTGGTCGGCGACGTCACCCGCCAGGATTCCGCGGGCAAGTACTACTCCGACGGCGTGATGTGGGACAGGGACAGGAGCCTGCACCTGCTGCCCGGCACCAGTTCCGCCGAAAGCATCAACCGGAACGGCCTGATCAAGGCCAGCTCCGACGAGGGGGCGAACTACAGCTACTACAACAGCATCTGGCGGCTCTGGACGTTCGACTCCATCCTCGGCGACGCCGACAGCAACGCATACGTCGTCGGGAACGACGAAACGATCAGCGGTTCCCAGCCCATCCCGAACACCACCAACACCCGGCCGACGGTCTGGCGCTGCGGTCAGTGAAACCGGAGCGGGGGTGTCCGGTGAACCGGATGCGCCGTCAGAAGGTCCACGGGCCGTGGTGATCTGACGGGCCGTGGACGGGGCGGCCGGCCGGTCGGCGCCGGCCGCCTGTCACCGGGAGGCCGGGACGTGATCACCGGACAGCCGGGCCAGCTCGTCAGGGGTGAGGAGCAGTTCCGCCGCCGCAGCGGAGTCGCGGATCGTCTCCGGACGGCTGGCACCCGGAATCGGGACGACCACCGGGGACCGGGCGAGCAGCCAGGCGAGCGCGACCCGCTGCGGGCTCACGGCGCGTTCGGCGGCGACCGCGTGGAAGGCGGTGTCCGGGGAGGCGAGCCGGGAGGGACCGTCGAGGGCACTGCGGGAGACACCGCCCAGCGGGCTCCACGGCAGGAAGGCGATCCCGAGCTCCTCGCAGAGCCGCAGCTCCGGCGCGCTGTCGCGGACGGCGGGGGAGTAGCGGTTCTGCACCGACACGAGCCGGTCGCCGAGGATCAGGCGGGCCTGCCGGATCTGCTCGGTGGTGACGTTCGACAGCCCGGCCATCCGGATCTTGCCCGTGTCGAGCAGGTCGCGCAGCGCCCCGACGGACTCGGCCCACGGCACCGCCGGGTCCGGCTTGTGGAGCTGGTAGAGGCCGAGGGACTCCACACCGAGCCGCCTGAGCGAACCCTCGCAGGCGCGCTTGAGATGGTCGGGGGTTCCGGTCACGGTCCACGAACCGTCGCCCGGACGCCCGCGTCCCCCCTTGGTCGCGACCAGGACCGAGGCCGCGCCGGGACCGTAGGCGGCCAGTGCCCGCGCGATCAGCTCCTCGTTGTGGCCGACTTCGTCCGCGTGCCACTGGTAGGAGTCGGCCGTGTCGATGAGGGTCACCCCGGCATCGAGCGCGGCGTGGATCGTGGCGATGGCCCGGGCCTCATCGGGTCGCCCTTCGATGGACAGCGGCATGGCGCCCAGGCCGATCGCGCCTGTCCGGATGTCGCCGATCCGACGGTTCCGCATGTCAGGCCTCCAGGCTTTCGGTGATGGCGTCCGGCAGCCACTCGGCCGCCTTCGAGAAGGTGAATCCCAGCCGGGTGGCCCGGCCGTTGTCCATGGCGTAGTAACGGTCGAAGGAGTACGGCGAGGCGTGCCCGTCGCCGGACACCTGGTAGACAGGCTCCCTGCCCACGCGTGCCGCGACGAGCGAGCACAGCTCGGTCACGCTCAGCTCGCCGTCGGAGCAGGCGTTGACCGGCCCGGTGAACTCGGCGCCGGCCGCCCAGTACAGCAGTTCGGCGATCTCCCGGTCGTTGACGAACGAGGTCGGGAACGGGTCACGGTGGATGACGACCGGCTCGCCCGCCGCGACGCGCCGCACATAGTGCGTGAGCCGTCCGGTGAAGTCCCGGCCGCCGCCGCCGAGGACGTGCGCGCTGCGCACGCTGACGTACGGGAAAACGGGATCGCGGGTGAAGACCGCCTCGGCCTGGCGCTTTCCCTCGGCGTAGTCGACGGCCTCGTCCGCGGTGTGGACGGGCCGGGCGGGCCAGACACCGGGGTCCACGGACCGCTCGGTGACCGCGACGCCCGGCCGGGAGGGCCGTAGCAGGTCGGAGGTGGCCGGGTCGTACACCTCCATGGTCGAGGTCATCACATAGCGTCCGGTGCGCCCCGCGAAGACGCGCCGCGCGATGGCGGCCTGCTGCGGCCGGTAACAGACCTGGTCGAGCACCACGTCGAAGGTCCGGCCCGCGAGGGCCGCGCTGAAGCCGTCCTCGTCGTCACGGTCGGCGATGACGTGGTCGACCCCGTCCGGCGGGGCACTCGAACCTCGGTTGACGACCGTGACCCGGGCCCCGGAGGCGCGCAGCAACTCGATCAGGTGTCTTCCGAAGTAGCGGCTGCCGCCGATGACGCACACGTTTCTCATGCGCTCAGCCTGCCCGGCTACGATCGTTAGCAGAAGTGGCTCGTTGCTTAACCGGCTGTTAGGAAAACTGATGATCGACACACAGCGGCTGCGCGTCCTGCGCGAGGTGGCCCGGCACGGGAGCTTCAGCAGAGCCGCGGCCGTGCTGCGCTTCACCCCCTCGGCGGTGTCGCAGCAGATCGCCGCCCTGGAGCGCGGCGTCGGAGCCGCCGTCGTCGAGCGCAGCACCCGCGGTGTCGTGCTGACCGAACCGGGCCGCCTTCTCGTGGAGGCGGCCGAGGCCGTCTTCGCCGAGCTGCATCACGCGCAGGAGCAGATCGGACGGCTGACGGCCGGCCGGACGAGGCTGACGGTCGCCACGTTCACCAGCGGCGGACGCCACCTCCTGCCGCGGGCGCTCGCCCGGTTCGTCGCCGAGCGGCCCGATGTGGAGGTCAACGTGGTGGAGCGGGAACCGGAGGACAGCGTGCCGATGGTCCGGCAGGGGCAGGCCGATCTCGCGCTCGCCTACCACTTCGACGGACCGCTTCCGGTCGGGCCCGGCGATCGATCCGGCCTGGTGTGGACGCCGCTGATGGAGGACGGCATGTCGGTCGTCCTGCCGCCGGGGCATCGCCTCGCCGGCCGCGAATCGGTCGACCTGACCGAACTGGCCGGTGAGCGGTGGGTGATGGGCTGCCTGAAGACCGAAGCCTTCCTGCGGCGGTATGCCACCCGTGCCGGATTCGAACTGCAGATCTCCGGCAGCACCACCGATTACTTCTTCGCCCAGACGCTGGTGACCGCGGGAGTCGGCGTCTCACTCGTGCCCCGGGTCTCCCTCGACCCGGCCGCTCTCAGCCTGCCGATCCGGCCGCCCCGGCCCACCCGGTACATCGGCGTGGCCACCGTCCTCAGGCGGCGCCCCCAACCCCACGTCGACGCGTTGGTGGCGGCCCTGTGCGGGGGGTCGGCCGATGATGCCGAACTCCGGGAGGACGACTCCGGCGCGCGCGGGTGACCACGGCGAAGCCGTCGGGATCGATGTCCGGGGTCTTCGGCGTCCCGCCGCCGCATGTCCTCGGAGAGGGTGCCTCCTCACATGTGGGTACGGGCCGACCAGAGCTCGGGGAAGACCACTCTCGCCATGCTGCGTTCGAGCCAGGCCAGGCCGTTGGAACCGCCGCTGCCCGGCTTCGCGCCCATCGACCTGCGCACCGCCGCCACGTGCTGGTAGCGCCAGTCGCCGAACAGCTCGGAGACCTCGGTCAGCGCGTCGCCGAGCGCCACCAGGTCGTTCTTCGCCGAGTCGTCACGGTAGACCTCCACCCAGGCGCGCTCGACCGCCTCGTGCGGTTCGTACTCGGTGCCGAAGTCCCGGTTGAGCACCTCGTCCGGGAGGTGGTAGCCGTGCCGGGCGAGCAGCGCGATGGTGTCGTCCCAGACGCTCGGCTCGGCGAACACGCGATGCAGGACATCGCCCTTCGAACTGCGCTTGAACGGCCGGATCAGTGCCTCGTTCTTCAGCCCCAGCCGGAACTCCACCAGCCGGTACATGCTCGACTGCAGCCCGGAAGCCTCTCCGAGCTGGTCGCGGAACCTGTTGAAGTCCGAGGGCGTCATCCAGCGCAGGCTGCGCCAGCTGGCGTTCAGCCCCTCCAGATGCAGGGCCGTACGGCGCAGCGCCGCGAGCGCGTCCCGCACCCGGTCGGCGCGCAGTGACTCCTGGGCGGCGCTCAGCTCGAAGGTGATGAGCTTGAAGTAGAGCTCCATCACCTGGGTGATCACCAGGAACGACATCTCGCCGGGAGCGTCGCTCAGCGGACGCTGCAGATCGTGCAGGATGTCGGTGCGGACGTAGGCGTCGTAGGGGACCTCCTGCTCGAATTCGAGGGTCGGCAGCCCGCCCCCCGCCCTGGCCCGCTCGGCTCGCTCGCTGGCCGAGGTCGGCCGTACCCGTCCCGTCGGTTCCATGTGTCGCACTCCTCTCACGCGTTAACACTTCATGATGATGCGGTGATAGGGGTAGAAGGAATACCAGTTCAACGGCCTTTTCCTGAAAAGCCTTATATCTGGTATCGATATCGGTCATATCGGTTTCGGGTGAAAGGATCCCCTGGTGGACGTCATGGACTGGGAGCTGCTGCGTGAACTCCAGGAGAACGCGCGGCTCTCCTTCAACGAACTGTCGCGCCGGGTCCACCTGTCACCACCCGCGGTGGCCGATCGGGTCCGGCGTCTGGAGGAGTCCGGAGTGATCACCGGCTATCACGCGGCGGTGGATCTCGGGCGGGCCGGCTGGGCGGTGTCCGCGTTCGTGCAGATGACCTGCTACGGGCCGACCTGTGTGCTCCGTGATCCTCAGGTGCAGACCTGGCCGGAGATCCGGGAGATCCACCGGGTCACCGGGGATGTGTGCAGCGTACTCAAGATCGCGGTGCCCTCGATGGCGGCGTTCGAGTCCCTGATCGATCGTCTGGCCGCCTACGGCAAGCCGTCGAGCACGATGATCTTTTCTAGTCCGTTGGCCAACCGGCCGGTCACCGCGGTGCCGCCCGCCGTCTGACGGGGGGCACCATAGGGGATCACAGGTCGACGCTGAACCCCAGCCCGCGCTCGCGGGCCACCTGATAAGCCACCGACGCCGCCGCGACGTCGAGCGCCGCGTGCCCGGTGGACTTGAAGATCGTCATCTCCTCGGCCAGGCGTCGGCCCGGGTGCCCTCCGTCGAGCACGGCTCCGATCAGGCTGGCGTCCGCCGGGTCGGTGCCCTGGAGCTCCCAGGCGCCGGCTGGCGGTGGTTCGGTGACGGCGCCCTGCCACTCCACGAACAGCGATGACGCCCGCAGGGTGTCGGCGTCGAACTCCGGGCCGTCGGAGCCGCCGACCGAGCTGAGGTGCACGCCGTCGGCGAGCCAGGACCGGTGCAGCACCGGCTCCCGGCTGGAGGTGCAGCAGAAGACGACATCCGCGTCCTTGGCCGCCGCCTCGATGCTGGTCGCGGTGCCCGAGGCCAGCCCCCCGACGAGGCGCTCGGCGTTGTACCGGTTACGTGCGCCGACCAGCAGCTCCGCGGACGTCATCGACGCGATGAGGTCGATCTGGGCGCGAGCCTGCGTGCCGGTGCCGATCACCGCGATCCGGGTGACGTCCGGTCGCGCGAGAGCCCGCATGGCGATGGTCGCGGTGACCGCGGTGCGGACCGCGGTGATCGTCTCGGCGTCCATGACCGCCAGCGGCCGGCCGTTCTCCTCGTCGAAGTAGGCGACGATGCCGCGGTGGGCGCCGTGCCCCCCCGCCGTGACGGCGGAGAAGACCGTCACGAGCTTGGCGGCCAGTCCGAGCCGGGGGACGTAGCCCGGCATCGCACCCAGCAGTCCCTGCGGCGCGCGGGCCGCGACGCGCGGCGGGACGGAGGCGTCGCCGCGGCTGATGGAGATCAGAGCGGTGCGCACCGCCGCGAGGAGCTCGTCGGGTGGTAACGCCGCCCTGGTCTGGTTCCGGTCGAGGACGAGAACTCCGCTCACTGCGGTGTCAGTCAAGGTCGGCTCCGGGGGTCATGCCGCTCAGGGTGCGTTGCAGTTCGTCTGTGGCGGCGGTGAGGTGGTCTTTCAGTTTCGCCAGCGTGGGATCGTCGAATTCGCTGTCCAGGCCGACGATCGTGAGCGCGCAGATCGGCCGGTCGTTGCCGGTGAGCACCGCGCGGCTCAGCGAGGCGATCACCTCTTCGTTGCGCCCGCGCTCCAGCGCGAAGCCGGTGCGCCGGGCCAGGTCGATGTCCTTGAGCAGCTCCGCCCTGGCCGCCGGGGGATGGCCCTGCTGCTCGGCGACGCGCAGGTAGGGGATCCGGGCGGTGTCATCCAGTGCGGAGACCAGCGCCATGGGGCCGGCGAACTTGTGGATGGGCAGCAGCTCTCCCGCCAGGTCCGTGATCATCGCCAGCCGCGGTGGCCGTACGACGTCGATCACCCGCCCGCCTTCGGGCTCCAGGACCTGCAGGTTCACCATCATCGCTGTCTGGTCGGACAGCGTTTGGAGCACGGGGCGGCTCAGGACCACGAGCGAGTTCGAGGCCGCGGCCTGGGAGAACTGCAGCACGATGGTCCCGGGCAGGTAGTGGTCTTGGCTGCGCATGATCCAGCCGCGGCGGACCAGGTCCACCAGGATGCGGTAGGCGGTGGCGCGGTGCATCCCCGCCTGGTTCGCCAGCTCGCTGAGGCGCAGTGGGCGGTTCGCCTGGACGACGATCTCAATCAGGTCCAGGGCTTTGTCTACGGCAGAGCTGGCCGGTCTGGGCAACGTCCCCCTCCACGGTCACTGAGGTCATCATTCCATGCTTGACGCATGTTATCAGACGTTGCTACTGTTGCAACAGTTGTTACGTTGTATGTAACAGAGTGACTTGGGGGGATCCCCCGCCCCGCGAAGTTCTGGAACGGAGACCGAGCGATCGCCATGGCAGACAGAGAAGAACGACCGATCGCGGGCACCGACCCGGCCCCCACCCCGTTCGCGGCCGCCGCGCCGGGACAGGTGACGGTCTACCGCGACGTGTCGTTGATCGATGGGACCGGTGCGCCCGTGCGGCGCGGCATGGCAGTGGTGACCGACGGGCCGACGATCAAAGCGGTCGTCCCGGATGCCGAGCTGGGCTCGTCGGATCTGTCCGGCGCCGAGGTGGTCGACATCGCGGGGGCGTTCCTGCTGCCGGGCCTCATCGACACCCATCAGCATCTCTCCACCCCGCCCAACCGCGACCAGGCGGAGGAGACGATGCGGCGGCAGCTGTACGGCGGCGTCACCGCGATCCGTGAGATGGCCGGCGACCTGCGGCAGATGGCGGACCTGGAACGCGCCGCGCTGATCGGCGAGATCGCCGGCCCCGACATCTACTCCGCCGCGCTGATGGCCGGCCCGAGCTTCTTCAGCGATCCGCGCACCTGGCAGGTGACGCAGGGAACGACACCCGGCACCGCGCCGTGGATGCAGGCGATCGACGAGGAGACCGACCTCCCACTGGCTGTCGCGAGGGCCCGGGGCACCGGAGCCGTGGCCATCAAGATCTACGCCGATCTCGAGGCCTCGATGGTCGCCCGGATCACCGCCGAGGCGCATCGGCAGGGAATGCAGGTGTGGGCGCACGCGACGGTGTTCCCCGCCATGCCCGGAGAGGTCGTGGCGGCCGGCGTCGACGTGGTGTCGCACGCCCATATGCTCGCCTACCACCTCGCCGGCGTGCAGCCTTCGGTGTACCGGGGGCAGCGCGACCACCACGCGGTGGTCTACCAGCGCTTCCTGGACGCGCCGGTGGAAGACGTCGACGCGCTGTTCGACGACATGCGGCGCCACGGCACGATCCTCGACGCCACCGCGAGCGTCGTGTCCAGGATCTCGCTCAGCCCGCCCGGCGCGGCCGGGATCGCGCAGGACGTGCTGCGGCGGCTGATCGACCGGGCACGCCATGCGGGCGTCACGATCTGCACCGGAACCGATTACGAAGCACCCTCCGGCGACAGGTACCCTTCGCTCCACGACGAGCTCCACTACCTTGTCCACGCCATGGGCATGCCGCCCCAGGAGGTCATCCGCGCGGCCACGCTCGCGGGTGCGGCCAGCCTGGGGCTGGAGGCCACGACGGGCAGTGTCCAGGCCGGCAAGCTGGCCAACCTGCTGATCGTCGCCGCCGACCCGTACGAGGACATCGACAACCTCCGCCAGATCGTCACGACGGTCAAGCGCGGGCGGCGCCACGACCGGGCGGACTACGACCGGGCATCCGCCGCGATCATCAAGGAAGGGACGCGAGGATGAGCGTCGACATCTTGGACCACATCGTCGTCAACGCGCTCGGCGGGCTGGACAACCCGAACGTCCTCGCGTCCGCGTCCGGCGCGCTCATCCAGACCAGCGACCAGCTGACCATCGACGCGCGCACCCTGGCGGAGGCGCACGCCTCGGGCGTGACCGCGATCAACGTCACCCTGGGCTACACGATGGGCGACTTCCCGCCCTACCAGCACACCCTCGACGAGATCGAGACCTGGGACGGGATCATCCGCACCCACCACGAGCACCTGGTGCAGATCCGCACGGCCGAGGACATCCTCGAGGCCAAGCGGCAGGGCAAGATCGGCATCATCTACGGCTTCCAGAACGCCGCCGCGGTCGAGGACCGGGCCGAGCGGATCGCCACCTTCGCCGACCGGGGCGTCCGGGTCATCCAGCTGACCTACAACCAGGCGAACCAGATCGGCGACGGCTCGATGGCGCCGGGCAACCGGGGCCTGACGCCGCTCGGGCGAGAGGTCGTGGAGGCCCTCAACGAGCAGCGCGTCATGGTCGACCTGTCGCACAGCGGGGAGCAGACCTGCCTGGAGGCCGCGCGGGTGTCCCGGCAGCCCGTCTCGATCAACCACACGGGCTGCCGGGCGCTCGTCGACCTGCCGCGCAACAAGACCGATGAGGAGCTGCGGCTGGTCGCCTCGCAGGGCGGTTTCGTCGGCATCTACTTCATGCCGTTCCTCAACGCCTCCGGGCACGCCCGGGCCGCGGACGTGGTGGAGCACATCGTGCACGCGGTCAACGTGTGCGGCGAAGACCAGGTCGGCATCGGCACCGACGGGACGATCACCGCCATCGACGACCTGGACGCCTACCGGGACCGGCTCGCCGAGCATGTGGCACAGCGCCGCCAGGCCGGAGCGTCCGCGGCCGGGGAGCGGAGCGACACCTACCCGTTCGTCGTCGACCTGCGCGGAGTCGACCAGTTCCGAGAGCTGGCACGCCTGCTGGAGAAGCGCGGCTATTCGTCGGCCAGGATCGAGAAGATCCTCGGCCGGAACTTTTACACCTACGCAAAGGCGGTCTGGGGGAGCTGACGGCCGCCAACCAGCGAGTCGTGACATTCCCCCCGCACACGGCAAGAGGAGCGGGCGACGTGAACACCGATCGATACAACGGATATCAAGCCGCGATGAGGCAAGTATGAGCAGCAGTCGCACCCGGCGTGCACTCGTCACGGCGACACTGGCCGCCATCCTGCCGCTCGCGGCGTGCAGCGGCGGCAGCGACGACGGCAAGGCCGCCGCCGGCGGCAACGGCGCCCCGGCCGGCGGCAAGTCCGGATCCCAGACCTTCGGCGAACTGCCGGCCGAGTCGGGTACGCCCAAGGACGGCGGCACCATCGACATCGCGCAGCAGCCGGGAGCCGGGCCGTACTACGTGCTGCCGATCGTGCCCGGCGCGTTCAACTCGACCTACGTGACGTACCAGTTCCAGCGGCTCATGTACCGGCCGCTCTACTGGTTCCCTGAGGGCGCCAGCCCCAAGGTCAACCCGGCGCTCAGCCTGGCCGAGCTGCCGGAGTTCTCCGACGACAACAAGACGGTGACCATCAAGCTGCGGCCGGGCTACACCTGGTCCGACGGTTCCGCGGTCGAGGCCGGCGACGTGGTCTTCTTCATCAACCTGCTGAAGGCGGCGCTCAAGAAGAACGCGGCGAACTGGGGCGGCTACACGCCCGGCCAGTTCCCCGACAACGTCACGAGCGCGAAGGCGACCTCGGCGAACGTCCTGACGTTGAAGCTGAAAGAGGCGTACAACCCCGAGTGGTTCACCGCCGACGAGCTGACCTCGGTCATCCCGCTGCCGGCCAAGCAGTGGGCCCGGGCGTCGGCCGACGGGCCGATCCTCGACCACAATTCGCCGAAGAACGCCGAAGCGATCTACACCTACCTCGACAAGGCGTCGCGGGATCCCGCCAGCTTCGCGACGAACCCGCTCTGGCAGACGGTGAACGGCCCATACCGGCTGAGCGGCTTCGACGTGACCACGAACTTCTACTCGATGACCGCCAACGAGGCGTACACCGGTTCGCAGAAGCCCCGCATCAAGACGCTGAACTTCCGGCCGTTCACCTCCGAGACCGCGAAGTTCAACCAGCTCCTGAGCGGCAACCTGACGATGGCCACGGTGGACCAGAGCCACGTGGGGCAGGTGTCGGCCCTCAAGGCCGCCGGCTACAACGTCTACGGCGCGCCCCGGATGGGCTTCAACTTCATCATGCTCAACTTCAAGGACACGACTGACAACGTCGACAAGCTCATCGGCCAGCTCTACATCCGGCAGGCGTTGCAGCATCTGATCGACCAGCCCGGTTACATCGCCAGCAAGGGCATGTACAACGGCGCGGCCGCGGAGAGCTACGGCACGGCGCCGGCGAGCTCGCCGTACGCGTCGGACACCGTCGCCACCGCGCCGTACCCCTACGACCCGAACGCCGCACGCAAGCTGCTCGAAGACCACGGGTGGAAGGTGGTGCCGAACGGCGCCACGACGTGCGAACGCCCCGGCACCGGAGCGACGGAGTGCGGCGAGGGGATCCCGCAGGGACAGACGATCAAGTTCAACCTCTTCCACCGCAGCGAGCCGCAACTGCACAGCGCGGTGAGCACCGCGTTCGCCTCGGAAGCCCGCAAGCTGGGCATGACGATCACGGTCGCGCCGAAGACGTTCAGCTTCCTGATCCAGAACTACAACGTACCGGCGGCTCCGTCGAAGGCCGGTGAGTGGGCCATGTCGACCTGGGGTGGTTTCAGCACCACTCCGTACCCGACCATGACCGGGACGTTCGACTCCAAGGGCTCGGGCAATGTGGGCGCCTACGACGACCCCAAGACCGACGAGCTGATCCAGGCCTCGGTGCACGGCGAGGACCGCCAGGCCGTCCAGGCCGAGATCGAGCACCTGCGGACCGACCTGCCCGTGCTCTGGCTGCCGAACGCGCACACCATCTGGGCCTGGAAGAACACGCTGTCCGGTCCGCAGGACACCTTCGCCGCCCTGCCGACGACGGTGCTGACCCCGGAGTACTGGTACCTCAAGTAGCACGACAGAACGACAGGAAGGAGGGGCAGCGTGATCCAGTATGTGCTGCGACGGCTGGCGACGTCGGCCATCGTGGTCCTGGGCGTCTCAGTGATCACTTTTATCATATTGCATGGGATGTCCGGATCACCCGGCCGGGCGATCCTCGGCGTGCAGGCGAGCGCGGAAGCGGTGGCCGCCTTCAACCGGGAGAACGGCTACGACGATTCGATCGTCGTGCAGTACTTCAGCTATCTGGGGAAGCTCCTTCACGGTGACCTCGGTTACTCGTACAAGCTGAACCAGAGCGTGAACGCGCTGCTGGCCGAGAACGCCGGGCGGACCGCGATGCTGGCCGGCGTGGCCCTCCTTCTGGCGATCGTCATAGCGGTTCCGCTGGGTGTGTTCCAGGCGGTGAAGCGCAACAGCGTCGGCGACAACGTGGTGACCACCCTCACCTTCGTCGCCTACTCGATGCCCGTCTTCCTCTTCGCGATGCTGCTGATCCAGGTCTTCGCGCTGGGGCTGGGCATCCTTCCCGCTCAGGCCTCGCAGTCAAGCTCCACATTCGTGATCTTCACCGAGCCACGCGCCATGCTGCTGCCGGTGCTGACGCTGACCGGCGTCACGGTCGCGCTGTACTCCAGGTACCAGCGCTCCGCGGCGCTGGACCAGCTCGCGCAGGACTACATCAGGGTGGCGCGGGCGAAAGGGCTGTCGACGCGTATGGTTCTCACCCGCCACCTGCTGCGCAACGCCTGCCTGCCGCTGGTGACCCTGATCGGCATGACGATCCCGTTGTTGCTCGCGGGCAACCTCGTGGTCGAGTCGGTCTTCAACTACCCGGGCCTGGGACTGCTGTTCTTCAACAGTCTGAACAACCAGGACTACCCGGTCCTGCTCGGTTACACCTTGGTCGCCTCGACCTTGACCGTACTGGGCAATCTCCTGGCCGACCTGCTGGTGGCGGCCAGCGACCCGAGGACGCAGCGCGCATGACCGAGACGGTAACGGACCAGAAGACACCGGCGCTGATCATGCCGGAGGCCACGAGCGGATGGCGACTCGCCATGCGGTCGTTCGTGCAGAACCGGCTCGCCGTCATCGGCCTCGGCACCATCGTCCTGCTCGCCCTCTTCTGCTTCGTCGGCCCCCACCTCTACGTCACCGACCAGGTCTCCGTCGATCCGGTCAGCAGCCTGCTGCCGCCGGACGGCGGTCATCCGCTCGGCACCGACGCGCAGGGGTTCGACGTGCTCGGGCGGATCATGAAGGGTGGCCAGGCGTCGCTGCAGATCGGACTGTTCGCGGCATTGATCGCCACCGCGATCGGCACGCTGTACGGCACGGTCGCCGGCCTCATCGGCGGCGTGGTGGACGGGATCATGATGCGCGTGGTCGACACGCTGCTGTCGATCCCCTTCCTGTTCATCGTGCTGATCGCCGCCACCCGGTTCAGCTCCACGGTCCTGTCGCTCAGCCTGATCCTGGGCGCGTTCTCCTGGCTCGCACCCGCCCGGCTGGTCAGGGCCGAGGTCCTCTCCCTGCGCTCCCGGGGGTTCGTCGCGGCCTCGACCGTGATGGGGGCGACGAAACTGCGGATCATCACCCGGCACCTGATCCCGAACGCGCTGGGTGTCGTGATCGTGAACATCACCTTCCAGGTCGCCGACGCGATCATCGCGGTGTCGCTGCTGGGCTTCCTCGGCTTCGGGCTCAACTACCCGAACGTCGAATGGGGGACGCAGCTCTCCAACGGGGTGAGCTACCTGTTCGAAGGCGCCTGGTGGCTGATCTACCCGGTCGGCGGCTGCCTGGTCCTGGTCGTCATGGCGTTCAACTTCGTCGGAGACGCGCTGCGCGACTCGATCGACGTACGGCTGAGGCGGCGCTGATGGCCGCTCGCACGGAAAGGGGCGAAGCGATGCCCGACGACGGTGACGTTCTGGCCATCGAAGGACTGTCCACCAGCATCCAGCTGAGGAAGTCGGCCGTCGACGTTGTCAACAACGTCGACCTGCGCCTGCGCCGGGGCGAAACCCTCGGGCTGGTGGGCGAGTCCGGCAGCGGGAAGTCGATGACCGGTCTGTCGATCATGGGCCTGCTCCCGCCCGGCGGACATGTCACCGAGGGGTCGATCAAGCTTGAGGGCCGGGAGCTGGTCGGCCTGCCCGAGCGGGACTACCAGCGGATCCGCGGCAACGAGATCGCGATGGTCTTCCAGGACCCGATGACCTCGCTCAACCCCACCAAGACCATCGGGGAGCAGGTCGCCGAGCCGATCAGGCTGCACCTCGGCGCGAGCCCGAAGGAGGCGCGTGAGCGGGCACTCGAGATGCTCGCGCTGGTGGGCATCGCCCGTCCCGCCGAAAGGTTCGGCAACTACCCGCACCAGCTCTCCGGCGGGCTGCGGCAGCGGGTCATGATCGCCATGTCCCTGTCCTGCGAGCCGAAGGTGCTGATCGCCGACGAGCCGACGACGGCGCTCGACGTGACCGTCCAGGCACAGGTCCTGCGGCTGCTCCACGACCTCAAGGACCGCCTGGGGATGGCCATGCTGCTGATCACCCACGACATGGGCGTGATCGCGCGATGGGCCGACCGGGTCAGCGTCATGTACGCCGGAAGCATCGTGGAGAGCGCCCGCACCGACGAGCTCTTCACGAGCATGCGGCACCCGTACACGCAGGCGCTGCTGGCGTGCACGCCGCGGTTGACCCAGCAGCGCGAGCACACCCTCTTCACCATTCCCGGGTCCCCTCCGGACCTGGCCAACCCACCGGCCGGATGCCGCTTCGCCGACCGCTGCGCGCACGCCACCGACCGCTGCGAGCGCGAGGCGCCCCCGCTCACCGACTCACGGCCGGGACACCCGCTGGCCTGCTGGCACCCGGTCGAAGGCCCGCTCGGCCCGGACACACATCCGGCGGCGACCGCCTCGAAGGCGGAGGACCGGCTCGCCGGCCCGGCCGACACGGTGCTGGCCGTCGACGACCTCGTCAAGGAGTACGGCGCGGCCGGGCGCTTCACGTTCCGCCGCTCGGCGCGCAGCGTCAAGGCCGTGTCCGGGGTGTCGTTCTCGGTCCAGCCGGGCCAGACCTTCGGGCTGGTCGGCGAGAGCGGCTGCGGCAAGAGCACCCTGGCCAGGATGATCGTCGCGTTGGAGACGCCCTCCTCGGGCAGCGTCACGGCCCTCGGCAGCAAGCTGAACGAGCTGCGCGGGCGGAGTCTGCGCCGGCAGCGGCGCAACCTGCAGATGATGTTCCAGGATCCGCTCGACGCGCTCGATCCGCGCATGCGCATCGGCGCCATCCTGCGTGAGCCGTTCGAGGCCCAGGGCATCGGCACGGCCGCGGAGCAGCTGGAGGCGATCCGGGAGCTGCTCGACGAGGTCGGACTGCCGCACAGCGTGCTGGAACGCTACCCGCACGAGTTCTCCGGCGGCCAGCGGCAACGCATCGCGCTCGCCAGGGCGCTGGCGCTCAACCCGCGCGTGATCGTGGCCGACGAGCCGGTGAGCGCGCTGGACGTCTCGGTCCGGTCCCAGGTGCTCAATCTGATGAAGCGGCTCCAGGCCAAACACGCGCTCACCTACGTCATCATTTCTCATGATCTGACTGTCGTGCGGTACATGGCGGACACGGTCGGGGTGATGTATCTCGGCAAGCTGGTCGAGATCGGGTCTGCGGACGACATCTATCTCCGTGCCGTGCACCCGTACACCGCCGGCCTGATGGCCGCGATCCCGGAGCCGGACCCGGGCGCGGGAGAGGCCGACGACCGGGTCGACATCACCGGCGAACTGCCCAGCCAGTTCGATCCGCCGTCCGGGTGCCGCTTCCGCACCCGGTGCCCACGCGCGCAGGCCCGGTGCGCTGAGGAGGAGCCGGTGCTGCTCGGGTTCGATCCCGGGCACTCGGCCGCGTGCCACTTCCCGCTCCGAGAGCCGCAGGCTGTCGCGCAGGTCGGCTGACCGCCTCGCCGCCGCTTGACGGACACCCGTGGCCGTCAGGCGGCGCCGGTGCGGTCGAACAGCCGAGTCCCGGCAGGTCGGCGACGAGGGCGGGTGCTTCGTCCAGTTCGCCGAGCACTCCCTGCCAGGACTCCCCGTCGAGGGGAAGCCCGTGCAGGAGAACGAACTCGGGCGAGGTCTCGTCCCCGCCGAAGACGCTGGGCCGCCGGAGCTCCAGCACTGGGGGATGGCCCGGCAACGTCTGTCGGCGTTCACCGGGCGTGCCCGTCCTCGGCAGTCCACTGCCTGTGGTTCACCTCTCCCGTCTCCAGAGCTTGCCCGTCGCCAGGTCGAGGTAGTAGACACGTTCGCTCTCGTAGCCGCGAACCAGGAAGGGGCCCCGCTTCGACCAGCCGAGGCCGATGTCAAGGTAGTCGTCGCCGGGGAACGTGGGAATGACGCTGGAGACACGCCTGCCGGTCTCTGGGTTGAAGGTTTCGACACCCATCTCACGGCTTCGGATGACCACGAAGCGCCTTCCGTCCGGCCGGAGGTGATAGGTGTCCTCGGGAGCATCTTTGATCTTCCTGAGGGGAAGGCTCATCCGCGTCTTTCCTCGGCGGTCGAGCACGAGCACCTGCGAGGCCGTCGTGACCACGATCCCGCTCTCGTTGAGGTCATGAACCTGTCGAGCCCCGGGGATCGACACCGTGGTCCAGTTCTTGGTGTCGGTGATCTGCGCGCCGTCCTTGGCCAGGGCGACATACCTGCCCTGGCGGGCGAACGTGGGCGTGGGCACCTCGGTGTCGGCCAGACTGCCGGTGAGATGGTGGATGCCCTCGGTGTCTTGGTACACCATGCGGCGATCGTGCCTGTCCAGGTAGACGACGGCCTTCTTGTCGGGGCTGCGCACGAACGGCGCCCGCTGAGGTGCGCCACCTTTCCCGATGACGTACGGCGCGGCCTGTGGGAACGGCTGCTTGTTCACCAGCCACGACCGGCAGGGGTCGTCCATCTGATCGAACCATGGACAGGTAGGCCCTTTAAATTCGTTCACCGTCGTGAAGACGGCCATGTGCTCCGGGAACGACCTGGGCATCGAGTATTCGGGCAGTTCGGACTGCGGCTGCCCGGGAGTCAGCAGCGCGCCCGATAGCACGACCGCGGTCCCCGCAAGGTAGAGGTTCCGTACTGACCATCGGCGGATGGCCGACTCGGCCTGGGTCGTCTCATCCGATGCTTCGGGTGTCGGCCTGGCGGTCAGGTTCCGAGCCGCGAGCGGTACGGCTGCAGCCACCACGATCACGATGACGGCATGAGCCAGACGCGTCGGAGAAACGCCCTGGTCCGTCAGCAGATAGACGCCTGCCACCACAGCGCCGCCCAGACCGAGCAGCCATACCCCCCGATAGATTTTCGCGTCGTCGTGAGTATGCGGCACCCGGGTCGGCAGCCGTACATCGCGAAGAATGGAAACGGAACACCAGCCCAGGACCAGATAAAACGGGTCATTGGTAAAGCAAGTCAGGGGAGCGGCGATGATGAGGGCGATCAGCCGCCACCGGCGCAGGTCGGCGAAATGGTCAATGACCTGGCGGGCGTTGGCCGCTGTGACGGAAAGGTCAACCAGTGTGGCGAATCTGGTGAGCCGCTCCTGTGTGACCGGCACGGCTGCTGCGAGCACGCTGATCACAGCGGCTATCCCAAAAACCATCGGGGGTATCGTCACGAAGTGCCACCATATATGATTTTATCTCGTGAATTCAGGCGATATATGGCAGCAATTCGGCGTCGCTACCTGGCGCGCCCAGCATGCGCGGTCGCTGCCCAGGATCGTGATGTCCATTTGCCTGGCGCTGGTGGTTGTTACAGCAGTCTTGTGGTTTTCAGGGGCGATAACCCCGAATATCCGCTGGAGCACTGTCGGTTTCTTCCTCCGAGCCGAGGTGGACGAGAACGGCGTCCTGTCCACCACCTTGCCTATCGAGCTTGAAAACGACGGGCTGGCCTCTTTCGCCATCACCGGTATCTCGGCAGAAATGCCGGGGCTCCGCTTGCTACCAGCCGACGAGGCGAAAGAGGAGCATCCCGTGGTCATCGTGGCGGGCGGCGGTCACGGGACCCTGGAGGGGCGCATCGTCATCACCGACTGCGCGGCGGTGCCACACGAGCCCCAGCCGGTCAGTTTCACCTACCGGACCTGGATGGGCTCAGGGGCGGCGGAGGTGACGTGGGACTCAGCGCGGCTGACAGGACCTGCGGGGAGTCTCCCGATCGCCTGGCAGCGAGCTCTCGCCGGCAAGGTCTGCAATGACGCGGTGAGCCCGAAGTGGTGACAGCCGGCTATCCGTGGACAATGACAAATTTGGAAGGTTGTGATGCATGCGGCCCGTCACGAAGATCGCCACCGGTTTCGTCTTCGCCTTCGGCGCCCTCCGTTTCAACGGCTTCGACCTGCTGCTCGATCCCGTCGGATGGGGTTTGTGCGCGTCCGGGCTGGCTCAGCTGCAGCGGTCCGTCGACGACCCCTTCGGCCGTGCCAGGACCTTTGCCATCGTCATGGTCTGCGTCTCGTTTGGCCCCATGTTCGCGTCCGTCGTGCCCTGGAACTACCCCCTGATGGTTTTCCCCGTCAAGCACGTTATCGGCCTCGCCAACACAGCCGGTGCCTTGATCGCCGTCTGGCTGTCTGTCGACGCCATCATCAGACGGATCCGTCCGTGCGGAGACACCTCCAGAGCCGCCCTCCTCGACGTGCTGCGCTGGGCCGTGGTCGGCCTGGGCACGCTCGGCATACTGGCCGGGTACGGCTATGCCAACCTGGGACTTGTCCCGCTCATCGCCTGGTTCGCGGCCATCGCGGCCCTGATTGTCGTGCTCTACCGCTCGGCCCGCCTGCCGTACCTCTCCCCCATATGGGAACCCATGGCGAGTTAGGTATGTGTGATCCCGCCTGTGGCCAGATCGCGAGTGGGCCGCCGGGTACCGCACCCATCGTGTGCAGCTCATCGAGCCCTGGACGGGTTGATCCTGAGCCCTCCGAGTCGTGATGTCACAAACCCGGCTCCGCACGTTGGGCATCCTGACTCGTAGGAGTGCCGATGCGGCCCTCCTTCCATCGTCTGAGGCATGACACCGACCTCTACGTAAAGCACTTCGTGCCATGCGCGGCAGGCGAAACAACAGTGAAGACGATTAACCGCTAGTACGACACCTTGTAGATCTCCAACCGTCCAAGCCTCGATCTCGTCGGCCGCGCTGGGTGGCTCGATTCCGCTCGGCCACACCGCAATGCATCCTCGCTCCTCATTCCCGAACCGGTCGATCCGGTAAGTGGCTGGGCGGTGGCAAGGCTCGTCCGCCAGCCACACCGGAACAGGCTCGACATGAGGCGGGAGTTCGTCACTGCCGTCGTAGACGGTGATACGCGTTCCGTGATCGAAGCGAATGGTTTGCACAGCCGACGACGGTACCCGCAGACCTGCGATCGCCGGATGAGAAGTGACGACCCGATCCGGCGGGTCAGCGCGTCCGGCAGTTCACAGATGGTCTCATCGGCATTACCGACGTGGTCGAACCGCACCATGACCGGGTGCCGGAGCGTGCCCGCCCAGGCCGCCACGAACTCCGCCGCGCCTGAACCTGTGGTTGGCCATCGCTTTGGGCCTGGCGCCTATTTGTCAGGAATGTAGCTATCCGTCCGGCCTTCATCCGGTGCCCGCAGGGTGAGGGACTCTCTGGTGCAGGTGACGTAGCTGCTGGTAAGCCAGACCGGCGGCCGGTGTGCGGAGGTGCCCGAGATGCCGACCCCTTCGCTACCGGTCGCGACGGAGTTTTTGATCTCCTCGTAGGAGATCCTGGTGCGGTCCTCTCGATCCCTGTTGACGGTGTAGCGGAATGTGCTCACGCCTTCGAAGCCGTCCAGGATCGGAGCCCATGGAGGGTCTCCGCTGTAGGCTGTTTCAATTTGCAGGCCGTGGTATTTGACGTTTCCACTGCCGTCGTCGTTGAACGTTATCAGGGCTTTCCCTCCTTTGATGTGGTAGCTGACAACGTGCCCGTGATCGGGTCCCGTGGATGTTGCCTTGTCCAGTATCCACACCCCGGTCAGGCACCCCCGTACCTCGCTGGTAGCGTCAACGGGCCAAAAGAGCATGACCAGGGTCACCGATACCGCGACCGCGAGCAGCGCGAGTACTGCCGTGCCTCTGGTTTTTCGCCTACCGATGGGCGGGACCACGGGTATTTCTTGCGTGGCATCGATGGCGTCCGGTGCCGGATCCTCCGGCTGACTTTCGATTGACTCGACTGGATCATCGGGTGTGATGAGTGTCGCGTGAGCCGGATCCGCAGCCTCCCACAGGCGCTTGAACCGGGCCACGAGGATGAGCCGTGCCTGGGCGTCCTCGCCTGCACATGCCGTTATCAGCGCTTTGACGAACTCCCAGTCCGGGCGGTGTCTTCCGCTCAGATTGTCGGAGATCTTGGTCTTACTGTGATGGATCTTCGCAGCCAGATCCCGCGTCGACAGGTTGCGTTCCTCCAACAGATCCCGCAAGGCCTTGGCGAGGTCGCGGCCCTCGACGGTTTCCCCGCGCAACTGACCCCATCTGTTTGCCTTCAGCGTGACCACCCCTGGGACGGCGAGCCTGCCGGACACCTCGGACGTCCGCAGTTTCTCAGGCCGGACACCACCAAGGCCAGCCGGACAGCTTTCCTGCCGCCTATATAGGAACTGCGGCGCTTTGCGCGGCGTTATCTACCGGAGTTCATCGAACGCCGACGCCAGGGTCGGCAGGGGGTGGCTGATGCGTAAGAAAACTCGCTTCGGCGTGGGTGCGTTGGTGCTCGCACTGCTCGTAGCGCTGTCTGCGGGCTGCGGCGACGATTCCTCTGCAGACGGCGGAGGATCAGGCGGCGGAGGATCAGACGACGGTTGGTTCTCGGATCTCGGTTCGGCCTGGCCGTCCGGCGTCGATGGCAGCGACGAGTGGGCGACGCAGTGACCGACGCCGGGGGCCTCGATGGCCAGACCATAAGCCGGCGGTTTCGGAGCCGGCTGCACCGCAGCTTTTCTCCCGATCCTGCGGCCCCTCCGACCGGTACGGAAATCCACGAGGGCCAGGTGGCCGTGGTGGGACTCGCAATCACCGCGGGACTGGGCGGCCTGATCTATACCGGCTGGGAATACATGACCGGGATGCTGAAGCCGTTTCATCTAGCAGCCATCCGTATGGGATTCGGCCCGCACGAGTATGCGTTTTTCGGACTGAGCGCCATTCCTGGACCGGTTTTGCCGGTACTCGCGATTCTGATGGTCATCGCGACGTTCTTGCCCGGCATTCGCAGGCGAGTGATCGGCCGATTCCCGATGATAGGAGCGTTTTGCAACTCAAGATTGCTCGGCGGACTACTGTTTGCGTCGGGCCTGGTAATCCTGCTGATGCGAGGATTAGGCCACCGAAGTGCACTCGGTGACTTGAACAGCGCCCTGGTTCTTGCGCTGCTGGGCCTCGGAATGGTCTGCATCGTGTGGCCGTCCCGGGCGAAACAGCGCCTTCTCTTCGGCATGTCCGCGGTCGTAGCGACGATTTTCCTGATCGCCACAATGGCCTTGTACGGAGCCTTCGCCGGTCAACAGCACGGACGCCGACTGCTGGCCGACCCTCCGACCGACCAGGTAGTCGAGATACGGGCCAAAGGTAAGATCCTTCCCAGCAGGTTCAGAGCCGAGGAGGTGAAGAACAGCACTTACACCATGAGATACAGGGATGTCTGGATCTTGACTGAGCGCCCTGACTGCTTCTATGTACTGGCAGGAAGGCGCGAAGGCGACACGTTCGTCCTGGCCGTCCCCAGGGAACCCATCCGGCTCAAGTCGAGCGAGGACGTTCTGATCATCTACCCCAAGGCTGAACCTCAGGGCCCGGGGGAGGGCCTGGCAGGTTCGACCTCCGGGCATCGTCCGGCTCGCCCTCGATGACATCACCGCGACAGTGACCGGGACGAAGGTTTCACCTCACCCGGCACCTGTGGGCCGTCTTCGCGGGCCGTGTGTCATGGGGTGGAGTGTCCGCTTCTAAGCTCTGAGGTATGGCGAAGTACTTCGATGTGCATCCGGACAGTCCTCAGCCTCGGTTGATCAGCCAGGTGGTCGAGCTTCTGCATGCGGACGGGCTGATCGCGTACCCGACGGACTCGTGCTACGCGCTGGGGTGCCGGCTGGGCAACAAGGAGGGCATCGACCGGATCAGGGAGATCCGCAGCCTCGACAGTGACCACCACTTCACCCTGGTTTGCAGGGACTTCGCCCAGTTCGGCCAGTTCGTACGTGTAAGCAATGCGCTGTTCCGCTCGGTCAAGGCGGCGACCCCCGGCGGGTACACGTTCATCCTGCCCGCGACCAAGGAGGTGCCGCGTCGGCTGCTGCATCCCCGGAAGAAGACGATCGGCGTCCGGATCCCCGATCACGTCGTCACCCAGGCGCTGCTGGCCGAACTCGGCGAACCGCTGGTGTCGAGCACCCTGCTGCTGCCCGATGAGACCGAGCCCCTGACGCAGGGCTGGGAGATCAAGGAGAGGCTCGACCACGTGGTGGACGCCGTCATCGACTCCGGCGAGTCCGGCGCCACCCCGACGACGGTCGTCGACTTCTCGCAGGGCGAGCCTGAGATCCTCCGCCGAGGCACCGGAGACCCGTCCCTCTTCGAGTAGGCGACCGGAACCGCGCGCCGCGCCGCGCCGCCGCCTTGAGACGACGGCGGCTACTCCGGCCGCCAGGTAATCCGAATGCCGCCACAGGTCCCACCTTGGCGGCCTGGTGCCGGCAGACGGGACCTGTGGTGTTCGGGGCCGACAGGGGCGCTACCGGACGGCGCCGGATTGGGTGAGAAGGTTCTCGTACCAGGCGTCGTAGGGATGGTTGGTCGCCGGATAGGTGGCCGGCGGGGTCGTCGCCAGGGCCGCCGTGTCGAAGTCCCAGCCGCGCACGAGCCGCCCTGACTGCCGCGCTGACGTGATGAAGGCGGACTCGGTCGCCGGTGCGGCGTAGAACAGGGCGCCCTGCTGGAGCTCCGCGCTGTCGCCCTTCTGGAACTCGTCGAAGGCTGTCTGCCGGTAGCGGATGCGATCGCCGGCGAACCGGTCGGTGTCCACGCGCAGGGTCTGCGCCGGGGTCGGGCCGTCCGCCCCGGTCCACACGTGCACGCTCGACGTGCCGCGGACCGAGGTGGTTCTGTCGAAGCGGGCGTCGGAGGTCTTCGCGTTCCCGCTCCACGAAACCGTCGACGTGCCGGTGTCCAGTACGCCGTCCCAGTTCCAGTTCTGACTGCTGCCCTGGCTACGGTGGATCTCGCGCAGCCGCGTGCCGGCCGGGTCCGTGAACGCGACCGACGGCAGGACACCGTTGTCGTATTGGCGGCTGGAGGACCAGCTGATCTCGCCGTCCGTGCCGAGACGGCCGACGCGATACCACAGCGTGGTCGCGTTCTGGGACTGGTGGACCTCGACCAGGTCGCCGTTGTCGTTCAGCGCGACAGCGGGCGTCCGGCCGTTGTCGTACCTCCCGTGGCGGAGCCAGGTCACCCGGCCGTCGTCGTACGTGCCGGTCCAGTACCAGAGCACCCCCGAACCGGAGTCGTGCACCTCGACGATCTGCCCGTTCGCGTTGAGTGCGATCGCCGGGTCACGGCCGAGGTCGCGTCTGTACTCCGTGCGGCTCTTCCCGTTGCCGGAAAGCAGCGGCAGCACGCGGCCACGCACCGTGTCCAGCGGCGGCGGGCTCGCCGGGTAGTCCTCGGCCGCCAGCAGCCGCGGCCCGAAGACGGAAACGAGCTCCTGGTTGAGCGCGGCCAGGTTGCCGGCGGCGAACGACGGGTTGTCGGTCAGGTCGTCCTTGAGGTCGAGCATGACGACGAGCGGTGCGGCGGTCGGATGCTGCTCGGACCACGTGTTGATCACGTTCAGCCAGTCGCGCAGAAGGTTCGAAGCCGGGTTGCCGGAGTGGTCGACCAGATCACCGGGCGAGTCGTGGCCGATGGCGTAGTCGTGCGCTGTCGCGTACCCGTTGTCATGGACGTCGAGCTCGATGAAGCGAACGCCGTGGTCGAGTTGGTGGGTGATGGAGTTCCTGGCACCGTCGAGGTTGCCGGAATAGCTGTTGTGCGTGGCACGGAAGATCGCCGACGGTAACGGCACGTCCGTGTCCGCCCGGGCGTTTCCGCTGATCAGCAGCATGGACGCGGTCATGGCGAGCACGGAAAGCCGGGCCCTTGAACGGGTCATCCTCGGATCCTCACGTTGGGGGGATGGTGCTGATGAGGGTGTGCCGGGCCGTGGGGGCGGAATCAGAGCCGGGTTGGGGGCTTGGCCGGTCCTGAGCGGCGGCCGGTGACGAGCCGCTCACCGACGCCCGGCGTCCTCCGCTGAAGCGCCAGACGTCCGCCCGCTGGGTTCGTTGTGGAACTGGGCTCGTTGGGGAACGACTTCTGAATGTAGATCATGTTCCGGATTTATCGAGGATCTGTCCAGGGCCCCCTGTCTCCTCCGCCATGACCTTGCATCGTGTGCATGAGCGTCCGCCGATACCGCCGCGGCGTACTTCACCCTGCGGTACGAGGGCACCTCGGAAGGGTGACTCGGTGGTGCGGCCAGGCCACGCCGGGACGGTCATCGGAAGGGTGGCGCGCGTCCTCACCGGCGAGTACGACAACCTGCCCGACTGGTCCCCGGACGGCAGGCTCATCCTCTTCACCCGCAAAACGAGCGCCACCAATTTCGACGTGTGCACCATCCGCCCCGACGGAACCGGCTTCCGGCGCCTGACCAGCAGCGGCTCGAACGAAGGCCACGCCGTCTGGAACCACGACGGGCGCATCCTGTACAACAGCGGCATGTACGGCTTCCGGCAAGAGGCGGCGCTGTACGACAACACCTCCGCCGGCCTGGCGGTCAGGGCGAACTCAACGGTGCGGGCGCCGCTGACGGCCGACGGACGGCAGGGAACCGGTTCGCCTCACCCGCCGACGTGCCGGGGCGATGTCGGTAACGCCCCGGCGTGAGGCCGTACTGTCGTTTGAACGCGGCGGCGAAGGCGATCTCCGAGGAGTATCCGGCCTGCGCGGCGATGATCCGCAGCGGTGCGTCGGACTCGCGTAGCAGCCGGGCGGCGGTGGTCATCCGCCACCATGTCAGGTATGTCAGCGGCGGCTGCCCGATCAGCGCGGTGAACCGCCGGGCGAACGCCGCCCGGGACAGTCCGGCCCGGGTGCCGAGTTCCTCGACCGTCCACGGGTGAGCGGGATCTTGGTGGATCGCGGTCAGCGCGGCCGCGATCGAAGAGTCGTTCAGCGCCGCGATCCACCCGGTCGTCCTGCCGTGCCGGGACTCTCGCTCCATCCAGGCCCGCAGGATGTAGAGCAGCAACGTGTCGAGCAGCGCGGGGATGACGGCGCCGGCCCCGGGCTGTGGCCGCGCGAGTTCGCTGCCCAGTAGTTCGACGGCGGTGCGCAGGGACGGGTGGCGCCCGACCTGCGCCGGCAGGTGGACGATCTGCGGGACGTGCGACATCAGCGGATGCGCCTTGCTCTGGTCGAGCATGTACGCGCCGCACAGCAGGGTGGCGGCCGCGCCAGACCCCTCGCCCCGCACCCGCCCGAAGGGCGTCTCGCCGGTGAGGGACTCGAGCGCGGTGAGTGGGGTGGACGGGCTGTCGGCCAGGCCGTGGGAGTGCCGCCCGCGGATGAACACCACATCACCCGCACTCAGTGCGAGTGGCGGGTCCGGCCGCGGCGGGATGAGCCAGCACGATCCCTGCAGGACGATGTGGAAGCCCCCACCCTCGATCGGGGGGAAGCCCATGCCCCAGGGCGCGTAGAGCCGATGGCAGGTCGAGTGCGGCCTGCCGACGCGCATGGCGGTGACCGCGTCGCTGAGCACGTCCATAGTCAGAGTGTACATATCCCTACTCGACGAGACGATCACTTGCATATGTAAGACGATTGCTCATTGGCCATCTCAGTTGCCAGCCATACGGTTGCCTCAACCGTGAGAAAGGCATTGCTCATGACGAAGAAAGTGGTCTTCGACGAACTCGGCGGACCGGAGGTGCTCAGGGTCGAAGACGTGGCGGTCGGCGAGCCGGGGAAGGGCGAGCTGCGCATCCGGGTGGACGCGATCGGCCTGAACCGCGCGGAAGCCCTGTTCCGGGCGGGCCGCTACTTCTACCAGCCGTCCTTCCCCTCCGCCGGACTCGGATACGAGGCGGCCGGCATGGTGGAGGCCGTCGGCGAGGGAGTGGACGGGTTCGCCCCGGGCGACCTGGTCGGCTCCGTCCCGGCATTCCTGATGAACGAATACGGCACCTACGGCCAGCAGGCGATCCTGCCCGCCTCCGCCATCGTCCGCCGCCCGGACGGCATCGACGCGGTGACCGGCGCTTCGACGTGGATGGCCTACACCACCGCCTACGGCATGCTGGTGGAGATCGGCCGGATCCGTTCCGGTGACACCGTGCTCATCACGGCCGCCTCCAGCAGCGTCGGCCTGGCCGCGATCCAGATCGCCAGACACCTCGGCGCGATCCCCATCGCGACCACCCGGACGGGTGCCAAGAAGGAACGCCTGCTCCAGGCCGGCGCCGCACACGTCATCGCGACCGAGGAGGACGACGTCGTCGAGCAGGTCCACGCCCTCACCGGCGGCAGCGGCACCGCGCTGGCCGTGGACTCTGTCGCGGGCGAGGCCATCCACAAGGTCGCCACGGCGGTGGTCCCCGGCGGCACCCTGATCATGTACGGCGCCCTCGACCCCGTCCCCATCCCGATGCCGATCGCCGCCGACCTGCGTGGCCGGGCCGTCCACTGGTACTCCTTCTTCGAGCTCACCATGGACCGGCCGCAGCTGCGCCGCGCCGAGCACTTCATCAACGCGGGCCTGCGCGCCGGGACCCTCTCGCCGATGATCGACCGGACGTTCGACCTCGACGACGTCGTCCAGGCCCACCGTCACCTGGAATCCAACGCCCAGATCGGCAAGATCGTCCTCACCGTCCGGCACTGAACCCCCACTCATTGCCGTCCGGCGGGCCCGGTCGGTCTTGGGACAGCCGGGTAGCGCCTTGGTCTGCGTGGCGTCCAGCAGGTCGCAGGCGAATCCTTCGACCTCCAATCGGAGAAGGGCGCCGTCCGGTGATCGCCGGTGCCATCCATCGCCACCGGGTTCACGCCCCAGCGGTGCAACCCGTCCGCCAACGCGACGAGCCGATCCTCGCCGCGCACTCTGTATCTGGTTCATATAATATGAATCTCATAGAAAGTCCGATCGAGGAAGGCCTGTCATGATCCTGGTAACCGGTGCCACCGGCACCGTCGGACGCCCCCTGGTCGGCGTGCTCGCCGGCGAAGGCGTCAAAGTGCGTGCCGTCACCCGCGACCCGCAGGCGGCCGGCCTGCCCACCGGCGTCGAGGTCGTCGTGGGCGACCCGTCGCGGCCGGACACCATGAGCGCGGTCCTGGAGGGCGTCACTTCCGTCTTCTTCCACCCGCGCGCCGTGGGAGAAGCGGCCGCCGACCTGCTGGCGCTCGCCAAGGAGCGCGGCGTCGGGAGAGTGGTGGCGCTCTCGGCCGTCAACGTCGACGACGACCTGGCCGACCAGCCGTCCCGCTTCCAGGGGGATAGGAACAAGGAGGCCGAGGACGCCGCCGTCGCGAGCGGCCTGGACTGGGTCAGCCTGCGGTCCGCCTCCTTCGCCGTCAACACCCTCCGCACGTGGGCCCCTCAGGTCCGTGCCGGTGACGTCGTCCGCGGCCCGTACGCCGCGTTCGCCGAGCCCTTGATCCACGAAGGGGATCTGGCGGAGGTCGCCGCTCGCGCGCTGCTCAGCACCGAGTTGACCTTCCAGAAGGTACGGCTCACCGGTCCGCGGTCCCTGTCCCACGAAGAGTTGACGGCGGCCATCGGCGAGGTGATCGGCCGGCCGCTGCGCTATCAGGAGATCCCACCGGAGGCATTCGCGCAGAGCATGATCCAGCGCGGCCTCCCGAAGCCGTTCGTCGAGGCCCTCATGGCCAGGTACGCCCGGGGCGCCGGGCCCGCCGAGGGCGTCACCGGCGAGGTGGAGAAGATCCTCGGCCGCCCGGCGCGCACCTTCAGCGCGTGGGTCGCCGACCACGCTGCCGCCTTCCAGAACTGACACCGTCCAGAGACCGAGGAGAAGACCATGGTCGACGCAGAGCACAGTTCGCAGCAGGGCATCCAGATGTCGCGCACGCCGAAGACGTGCTTCGAGGCGGCGCCCGCGAACCGTACGGCGTGGGAGGTGCTGGAGAGCCTCCCTATCCCGTTCCCGGTCGCGTTCAGCGACAGGGACTTCGGAGGAGGTGGCAGCCCGGACAGCCTGCGGAACCGCGTCGCGGGGGCCGCGGGACAGGCGCACACCACCATCGAGAACCCCGGCCACTTCGTCCAGGAGGACAAGGGACCGGAACCCGCCGCCATCATCCACTCGACACGCTGAGTCAGGCTCACCTCTGCTCGCAGAAGGAAAACCGATCATGAGGATGGATTCGCTCACCGGATACATACGCTTCCTGAGCCTGACCTTCGCCGGGCTGTTCGCCGGATTCGTCAACGGGGTTCTCGTCTTCGAGCTGTCCCTGCGCAACCACGGCGGATCCGTGTACACCCAGGTCCGGCAGATCGAACTCGACCGCCTGGACATCCTCGCCTCCGTCACCCTGATTCCGGCACTGATCACCACCGCGATCCTGGTCGCCCTCGCGGTCAGGGGGAGAGGCCGTGCCTTCTGGCTGACGGCGGCGGCGCTCGTCCTGCTGGTGGCCGTTTTCGTCACGACGCTCATCGTCAACCTCCCCATCAACGGCGTTCAGGTCGGCTGGAGCGTCACGGCGCCTCCCGCCGATTGGGCCGACATCCGTGATCGCTGGCAGATCGCCCACGCGGTGCGCACGGTCGCGGCCGTACTCGCCTTCGCCCTGCTGGTCGCGGCCACCGTCGTCAATGCCAAGCAGTCCTTCCTGCACCGGCACCTGCTCGATCGGTCGCAGGCGGACCACTCCGCCCCCGCCCGCACGTACGAGGGCGGACGCAGGTGAAGGAGATCGAGCTGTCCGCCGGGACGATCGCATACGAGGACACCGGCGAGGGGCCCACGCTCGTGCTGTTGCACGGGCTGATGATGGACGCCTCGCTGTGGGAGAACGTGATCGCCGACCTGTCCGCCGACCACCGATGCGTGGCACCGACGCTGCCCCTGGGGGCCCACCGTCACGCCGTGCACGCCGACGCCGACCTGTCGCTTGCCGGGGTCTCGCGGCTGGTCGCGGAGTTCCTTGAGCGCCTCGATCTGCATGACGTCACCCTCGTCGGCAACGACACCGGCGGAGCACTCGTCCAACTGCTCATGGGTGACGGCGCCGCACGCGTGGAGCGGGTCGTGCTCGCCTCATGCGATGCGTTCGACAACTTCCCACCAGGGCTGACAGGCAGGACGCTCGTGCTGGCCGGCAAGCTCCCGCCCCAGATGTTCGGGCTGTTCATGCAGCAGATGCGGATCCGGATGCTCCGGCGGCTCCCGCTCGCGTTCGGGTGGCTGACGCTGCGCGGAGACGCCGCCACCGCCCGCTGGCTGAAGCCGGTCCTGACGCAGCCGGAGATCCGCCGCGACGCCGTACGCGCACTCCGCGCGGCGGTGAACGGCGCCGGCTCCTTGCTCGCCGCGGCCGAACGACTGCCGGGCTTCGACCGTCGCGCCCTCGTGGTCTGGGCGAAGGGAGACCGGGTGATGCCGCCCGAACACGGCCGGCGCCTCGCCGAACTCCTCCCACGAGGACAACTGGTCGAGGTGGACGACAGTTGCACGCTGATCCCTCTGGACCAGCCGACCAGGCTCGCTCAGATCATCCGAGAGTTCATCCACCCGTGCGACGTGTCCTAGCGATCACGTCGGCTCTCTTCACCGCCCCCGTCATTTGAACTGCGTATAATACGATGGCCATACCTGATCTCGGGAAGGCCTATCGCATGACGTCCTCCGCCCTCGAAGAGGCCGAGTCGGCACGGCGTCGGCGCCGGGCGACGAACGCGATAAAGGAGTCGCTGCGCGAACTGAGCATCCAGTTGTCCTTGCTCAACCGTCAGGTCAGCGCGCACGTCGACCTCAAGGACGTCGATCTGTCCTGCCTGGACATCATCAACCGGTACGGCCCGCTCAGCCCCACCGCGCTGGCACGCCGCGCCGGCCTGCACCCCGCCACCATCACCGGCATTCTGGATCGACTCCAGCGCGACGGCTGGGTCACCCGCGACCGCGACCCGCAGGCGTCCGACCGCCGCGCCGTCGAGGTCCGCGCCCTCCGCGATCGCAACGCGGAACTGTTCGCGCTCTATACCGGCATGAACTCGGTCATGGACCAGATCTGTGACCGGTACACCGACCCCGAACTCGACCTGTTCGTCGACTTTCTCCGCCGCACCACCACCGCCGGCCAGGACGCCACCAGCGAACTGGCCCGCGAGTAACAGCCGCGACGTCCATCGCCCGCCCGCGCCGCGCGCTGAAATTCGCGCGCAGCGACGCCACCCAGCTCATCGAGTTGATCGCCCGCGTCGACGCCGATGGGTTGAAGATCGAGGCAGTCGAGCGGCACCTCCTGAACGACCTGGCCGCCGTCCACGACGAGGCCACCGCCGGACGGTCGGAAAGACCGTCCTGGTCACCGCCTGAGCGACACCGTTCCCCATAGCAGTCAAGGAGCGATCATGATCTGGACAGCCGGCTTCCGCACCGCCGTGATCAGTCCCTACGAGCAGATCCAGTTCACCGAACCGCGTGGCTTCGCCAACCAGACAGTGCGCCAGGTGCTCCACATGGCCGGCGGTGGAGAACGCCTCCGCGTACGCCTGACGAACCTCTACGGCCGCACCCCCTTGACCATCGCCGCCGCGACGGCCGCCACCGAGCACGGGCAGGCCGTCCTCACCTTCAATGGCGCCGAGAAGCTCACCATCCCGCCGGGAGAAGAGGCCGCCGGCGACCCGGTAAGTCTCCCCGTTGCCTCCGGTGCCGACCTGTTCCTCAGCCTCTATCTCCCTGAGGAGACAGGCCTGGCCACCTATTCCCACCAGCCCATGGAGACCGCTCACATCGTCGGCGGGAACCACGTCACCTCTCCCGCGCTTCCTGAGGCCGAGCAGGTAGAAGCCAGGTTCTACGTCTCGGGCGTCGACGTGCTCACCCCGGACGACACCGCGATCGCCGTGGCGTTCGGCGACTCCTGGTTCGAAGGGGTCGGCTCCACCGTCGGCGCGAACAACCGCTCCGTGGACGTCCTCAACCGGCGCCTCAAGCGGGGATGGGTCGTCAACCAGGGCATCGCCGGAAACCGCCTGCTGCGGGACGAGGTCGGCGAGCACGCGCTGGCGCGCTTCGACCGCGACGTCCTCTCGATTCCCGGCCTGACCCATGTCCTGGTGCACTTCGGCATCAACGACCTCGGCCTCCCCGGCATGTCCGGTGAGTCTCCCGTCACCTCCGACGCCCTCATCGAAGGCTTCAAGACCCTGGCCCACCGCGCCCACGCGGCCGACCTGAAGATGCTCGCCGCCACCATCGGCCCCTTCGCGGGCGCCATCTACCCCGGGATCAGCACCCCCGAGGGCCTCGCCGCCCGACGCGAGGTGAACGACTGGATCCGTACCACCGACACTTTCGACGCCGTCTTCGATGTGGCCCGAGCCGTCGAGAACCCTGAAGCGCCCGATTACATCCACCCCGCCCTGGACAGCGGCGACGGCGTGCACCTCAACGACAAAGGCGCCCAGGCCATGGCCAACGCCGTAGACCCGGAAACCCTCGCCCTCTAGGGCCTGTGACGCGGCGGTTGTCCAGCTGCGCGCGGAGAGCCACGAAATCCGGGATGAGGACATCGCCCGGCTGTCCCCGCCCAAGCACCGCAACCTCAACGTGCTCGGCCGCTACAGCTTCACCGCCTCCACCCCGGCCGGCGGCGGCCTGCGGCCGCTGCGCGACCCGGACGCCCCAGAACTCGACGACGAGGAGGAGTAGGCGGCATCCGCACCGTGAAGATCACCTGGCAGCGCGGGGGGCTCAGGGGCGGTGCGGCGGTGGTCAGGGGTGAGGAGGTAGGCGATCGCCATGTCGCTGAGTTCGTCCGCGTACTGGCGTTGGGCCGCCTCGCCGGTGGCGGGGTCGGGGCGTATGGAGTTGTGGAAGCAGGCGCCGAGGATCGCGCGCGCCGCGGTGTCCAGCGCCGTTTCCGAGTCGGAGCGCCGGATCTGGTCGGCGTAGGGGGCTGCCGCTTCGAGCAGGATGCGGTGGATCTTGGTGATGGTGCTGGCCCCGCGGTCCAGTGACTTGGTTCCCCGGGCGCGCAGCAGCTCGGGGAAGAGGTTGCTGCTGTCGGCGAAGGACTGCAGCAGGGCGTGCGCGTAGGCGTCCATGACGCCGGAGAGTGACGGCTCGGCCGTACGCAGCTGCTCGGCGACGTAGTCCTCGCGCCGTTCCAGCATCCGCTCGGTCAGGGCGGTGATCAGCTGCTCTTTGTCTTCGAAGCGGCGGTAGATCGTGCCGACCGAGACGCCGGCGCGCTCTGCGACGCCGGTCATCGTCATCTCCTCCAGGCCGGACGAGGAGGCGATTTCCTCAGCCGCCCGCAGCACGCGAGCCAGTGTCGCGGCGCTACGTGCCTGCTGGGGTTCCCGGTAGCGCAGTGGGCGGTCCGGCTCGTCAGTCATGTCTTGCATGGTATCCGCGGCGCTCTCAGCAGGTCCTTTTGACAAGTGGTGCGCTCCTTTGGGTAAGCTCATAAAGCGAACATGAATTCACATTCACATCTTACCGGAGGTTCGACCATGACCGACAACCAGACTTCCCCGCCCGTGACCGTGACGCTCGAGTCAGGGCCCACCGGCGCCAGGAGCATCGACGACTTCGAGCTGTTCTACGCCCGCCGTGCCCTGGACCGCTTCCGGACGCGGCTGGGACGCCAGGGCCTGCTCGACCTCCTGGCCGCGGACATCGAGGAAGGCAACGCCTTCCTACGAGACAGCGCGCGCGCCTCCGACGGCAGCTTCAAGGCAGGCACGACGGTGCTCGCGACGCGAGGCCTCACCTCGGGCGCGTTCCTAGCCTGGATGGAGAAGGCCTTCGCCGGAGACGAGAACGCGCTTCTCGCGGCGCACCCCGAGCACTACGTGATGACCACCGACGGATCGGCCAATGTGGTGGAGAACATCGGCCCCCATGTCTGCTCCTTCTATATGGGCGGCTGGGGAACGGACGCGATGGCCTGGGCCGCGGATGCGAACGAACTCCTCCCGGAGTCCGAGTTTCCGCACAAGATGTCCTCGAACCTCTTCCTGGCTGACGGCACCGTTGTCGGGCGGGCGCTGATCCAGTTCGGTGACACCGCTGACGGTTTCACCGCAAACCTGACGATCTATATGCCCTCCACGTGCCCGCCGGACATCCTGGAGCACCACCTCCGGCACTACGCTGTCGAGTTCAGGAACTGGATCATCGCGGCCGCGGCGGCCCGCGTCTGAGGTCTTCGACCAGACGTCAGGCAACTCGGCCCCGGTGGGCCATGCGGCCCGACGTCTGGTCGGCAGCCGCGCGGCTGCCGACCGCATCAAGGCGACACAGACCACCCGCTTCGGCGTACGCGGTCTCGGGCGCGCAGCGCCCATCCGGCTTCTCCACCACCCCAGCCGAGAAGGGGCTCCGCCCTCTCCACGTACGGCACGAAGCAAAGAAAGCCTTACGATGTCGAACCACCTCGCCCTGCCCGGTACGCGACGCAAACTGGCCCTGGTCGTTCTCGGCCTGGCAGCCCTGATCACTACGATGCTGTGTGCTTTCGCGCTGCCCTCGCTCCACAGCGGCCCACGCCACGTCCCCGTCGGCGTCACCGGGCCCCAGCAGACCACCGACGCTCTCCGGGAGAACGCCGACAAAGACGCGTGGGACGTCCGCGTCTACGAGACCCCCGCCGCCGTCCAGTCCGCGGTCAAAGATCGTGCGATAGCGGGTGGCCTCGCGGTCACCGATCACGGCGTCGACGTCTACACCGCCAACGCCGGCGGCCCCTCCGCAACCAGCGCCCTCACCGCGCTGGGCGACGGCGTCGCCGCACAGCACATGACAGAAGCATCCGTCCACGACCTGGTGCCGTTCACCCAGGACGACCCCCATGGAACCGGGCTGACCTCAGCACTCCTGCCCATGATCTTCGGCGGCATCTTCCCCGTCCTGATCCTCAGCAGCGTCTTCCCCGGCCACCGCGGACTGCGGACCCGCCTCGTAGGAGCCCTGATGTTCTCCGTCGTGGCGGGCGCCGCCGTCGCTGCCGTCCTCCAGTTCGCCACCCACTCGATCGACGGCAACTACTGGCTCACCGCCCTGGGAGTCATCCTCGGCATAGCCGCCATGTCGACGACCCTCCTGGGCCTCCAAGCCTTCTTCGGCATGGCCGGGTTCGCTCTCGGCGGCGCACTGATGATGCTGCTGGGTAATCCCCTCTCGGGCCTCGCCACCGGCCCCCACTGGCTCCCCAACGGCTGGGCCACCTTCGGCCAACTCCTCCCCCCAGGCGCCTCCGGCAGCCTGCTACGAGCCAACGCCTTCTTCGACGGCACAGACGCCGGCTTCCCCGTCCTGGTGCTCACGGCCTGGGTCGTCATCGGTGTCGCCCTCGCCCTCCTCGCCGACCAGCGTGGCCAGTGCTCCATCGCCGTCCACCACAACGCCCCCACCGTTTGAGAGGGATTGTTCTCGTATGAGATTCCCCCGGAGTGAGGATCTCATGACGGAGAGTTGACATCCGATACGGCTGCGATGGACCGGCGGCATGGGCAAGCGCAAGCCTTATCCCAGCGATCTGTCCGAGGCGCGGCGTCACCAGCGCGATGGGAACGATGAGGCCGTAACGGGGCCGGGTTTTGAGCTCGGCTCTCTTCCGGCCGCAGTCAAAGTTTCGGAAGATGATCGCTGGTAGCGTGGAGCTCGGCAAGGAATTGGAGTGCTGTCAAGAAACCTGTTACCAGGCTCAAACGGGCGAGAAGACGCAGGTCTGCGGCTTGCGTCTGAGAGTCATGGCAGTCCCTGCGAGTCGATGCCCCTACGGAAGACATCTTGCCTGACCAGCGGAGAGGTTACCGTTTGTGGCTCATGGCGCGTTTCTTAACGGCGCCCCATGAACGCGCCGCGACGGAGCTCGACCGGCATTGGACCGAAAAGTCGCGATAAGGGGTCTGACCAGGTAGAGCTTCGGGTTGGGTCGGACCGGGGTGCCCTGCCGTGATTGCTCACGGTGGGTTTCCCCGGCCCGCCCGCCGCACCCGGCGTGCGCGTCTCCACGCACCGGGCGCTCCACGTGCCTTTCCCGCTGGTCAGGTTCCTGCGGGTTCGGTGGTCCAGGGGGTCGGGATCTTGGTTCCGCGATAGCGGTAGCGTTCGATCTTGACCGGTGACGCGCCTGTGAAAGCGGTCCCCTGGTGGGCGATCCTCCAGTCTCGGTCGCAGAAGCGACGCTTGAACTCGGGCATGCCGAGGCGGGCCTTGCCCGCATATTTCCGGCGGATCCACCGCATCAACCGGCCCCACGCGTGGGCGTCGATCGCGCCGAAGATCGCCTTGGATACTCCGTGCCGGAAGTAGGTCGCCCACCCGCGCAGCATCCGGTTCAAGCTGAGGATCAGCTCGGCCAGATCCTGGTTGCGGGTCGACCTGTGCGTCTTCGCCTTCACCTTGTCCTTGATCGCCTGAACGGCCTTCTTGGACGGCATGGTGTAGACGAAATACTTGTTCGTTCCTCGTTTCCGCTGGCGGCGGATGTGGTGCCCGAGGAAGTCGAACCCCTCGTCGATATGGACCACACGGGTCTTCTCCTCGGCCAGGCGCAGTCCCAAGGGGGCGAGCACGCCGGCCACCACTTCGCGCAAGGCCTCGGCGTGATGGCGGTCGCCCGCCACCATCAGGACGAAGTCGTCGGCGAACCTGACGAATCTCCAGTTGCCCTGGCCTTGGTCCTTGCGTCTGCGCCGCTGCCGCTTGGTGCCCATCTCCTCGTGCCATTGCCGGTCGAAATGATCGTCCAGCGCAGACAGGGCGATGTTCGCCAGCAGCGGGGAGAGGATCCCGCCTTGCGGGGTTCCGGTCCAGGTCTCCTCCCGGTTTCCGTCGGCCGTCATGACCCCGGATTTCAGGAACGCCTTGACCAGCGAGTTCACGTGCTTGTCCTTGATCCTCGCCCGGAGACGGTCCATCAGGGCGGTGTGGTCGATCTCGTCGAAACACGCCTTGATGTCCGCCTCGAACACCCACCGGTAGTTGACCGGCTCGGAGGCGAAGTGATGGATCTCGGAGATCGCGTCGTGCGCTCGCCGGTTGGGGCGGAACCCATAGGAGCACGGTTTGAAGTCCGCCTCGAAGATGGGTTCGAGAACCTGCTTCAGGGCCGCTTGGACTACCCGGTCGGCGACGGTGGGGATCCCCAGCTTGCGAAGCTTGCCGCTCGCCTTGGGGATCATCACCTGCCGCACCTCGACCGGCCGGAACTCGCCCGACTTCAGCGCGTTCCGGAGCTGGCCCAGGAAGTCCTCGACCCCGATCACGGTCTCGATCCAGACCACCGTGGCCCGGTCGATCCCCGGAGTCCTCGCCCCGACATTCCGCGAGACCCGCTCCCACGCGTGTCTCAGGAACGCCGGGTCGTGGACGAGGTTGAACAGGTCACCGAACCGGCGGCCGGGATCATCGGTCGCCCAACGGTGCAACTTGGTCTGCATCCTCCGTACCGCACGCTCGGCCGACCACGGGTCGGGCCAACCGCTGGCACCGGTATTCACCGGCGCGTCTTCGGACATTGCATTCCCTTCATCGACTGACACGCTGCCGCCCTTCCCCATGCACGCGGCTCTCCCGCGCTCGGAGTACTACGGCGGCTCCGCCCCCTCCGCGTCTTCGGCCGACGTCGGGCCTATCCCGCCCCACGCCCCTGGCCAGGGCGTTCGGGCGGGACCGATCACGGAGGGTTCCCACGTTCACTGCTGTCCGATCGACGGGTTAGGCACCCGGCTCTGCCCCTGCGGCATCGTCACGGCTACGCCGTAGTCCTTCACCGTGACCTCCGAGCGCAGGCGCTTAAGACCCTGCTCGGAGTTCCCCGCCCTCGTCAGGAGGAGGGCGAGTGCGCGCCGCTTCCCAGCCCGAATCCACCGGGTTAGAGCTGGTAGCAAGTCAAGAGGCGTAATGACACCGGTTCCTCGCGTATGCCTTCCCGTCTCGCTCACCGCGCCCGGCCCATCCGGTAGTGCTGGACCGACGCGACTTTGTCGAGGCTGCTCCCACCCTCCCCGGCGACTCCCGGCTCAGGCTGCCTCCAGCTTCACCCCACCGCTACGACGGCGAGGAGATGGACGGTCTTTCACCTCCATTCGGAACAACAGCGCCTCGTGGCGCACTAAGACTCGCGCAACCAGGTACACGCCATTGAGTTCGTCCAGCTCAGCGATGCCTACTCACAAGAGATCAGCTCAGCGAGTCAATCATCTGCAAGTCTTAAGGGTCCAGCTCGTCATCCTCGCCTACGAGGCGGGCTTGGCGTCCCCGTCTCGGTGATCAAATCGAATGGATGGTCAGGCGCTGGTGGCCGGGGTGATGGGGTGGCCTGCGCACCAGATGGCGCGGATCTTGCGGGTGTCGGTGATATCAGTGGTCGGGTCGCCGTCGATGAGGACGAGGTCGGCGCGTAGGCCGGGTTCGACGGCGCCGCGGTCGCTCAGGCCGAAGGCGCGGGCCGGCAGGATGGTCGCCGAGCGCAGGATGTCGACTGCGCCGATGCCGGCGCGGGCCATGAGCTCGAGCTCGTGGTGCAGGCTTTCGCCGTGCGCAACGGCGTTGACCGAGTCGGGCTGGGTGTTGGCGTCGGTGCCGGCCAGGATCTCGATGCCCGCTTGGTGCAGGGCGGTGACACTGGCCAGGAGATGAGTGAGGGGCGCCTTGCCGGCCAGGATGCCTTCCATCATGGTGATCGTGGGGATGGCCACCTGTCCGACGGCCTTCATCGCGGCGATGTCTTCGGGCGGGACGACGCCGTCGAGGGGGATGTGGGTGATGAACTCGGCGCCGGAGTCGACGGCCATCGCGTACGCGCCAGCGGTGGCGGCGTGCACGATGGTCTTGAGGCCGTGCTCCTGGGCGGTGGTGACCAAGGTCCGCAGGGTCTCTTGAGCGGGCCCACCGGCGCCGGGAGCCTCGGCGGCGACTTTGATGTAGTCGCTGCCCTCGGCGGCTCGGGCCGCGACGTGCCTACGGGCGTCGTCGGGGACGCGGATGACCGCCTCTGTCGGCAGGCTCAGCATGTGGCGGGCGTGGTTGCCTTCGGGGCCGATCGCCGGAACGCCCGCGGTGCGGAAGTCGGCCGATCCGGTGACCTGGCGGAGGGAGGCGACCAGCTCGGTCGGCCAGCAGGCCATGTCCAGCCCGGTGGTCACGCCCCAGGCGGCCAGCGCGTGCAGGTTCTGCGGGCTGTTCAGGTGGACGTGGGCATCGATCAGGCCGGGCAGGAGCACCGCGCCGGCAGCATCGATTTCCCGCGCGTCGGCAGGGTCGATGCCGATCAGCCGACCGTCGATGACGACGGTGCGGGGCTCGGTGAGCCGGTTGCCGTCGAAAACGCGGACATTGGTCAGGGCGGTCTTGGCAGGCGTTGTCATGAGGCGGACACCTTCCCCAATAAGGAACAGTTTTGTACACTATGGGGACCGTACACCCTGTTTCCTGCTCGACGCACCTGTCGCTGGGCCGCTCTAACCGGAAAGGTGACCGCCATGTCCCCTTCTGCCATACCTCCCGGCCCCACACCCGCCCGTGCGACCGAGACCACGGCTGGCCCGCGTCCCGGGGACCGCGCGGCCCCCAGAGCCACCCGACGTCGCGGTGAGACCCTGACCCGGGCGATCTACCAGGCCACTCTGGAGGAACTGGCCCGCACCAGTCTCGAAGAGCTCACCTTCGACAAGATCGCGCCGCTGGCGGGTACCGGGAAGTCGGCCCTCTACCGTCGCTGGTCCACTCCCGCGCAACTGGTCCTCGCCGCCCTGACCGATCCGTCCACCGGCTTCGGCGCTCCTCCCGCTCCTCCCGACACCGGTTCCCTGCGCGCAGACCTGATCGACCTGCTCGGCCGCCTCGCCCGCGTCCTGGACGAGTCGCGCGGCCGAGCTCTGCGGCCCTTGGTGATCCAGCGCCCCCGCCATCCCAAAATCTTCGACGAAGTCCATCGCCTGGTCGTCTGGCCGCACCAGCAGATCCTCCTGGCCGCCCTGCGGGCCGCGGCCGAGCGCGGCGAGGCGGCCCCTCAATGCGTCACACCGCGTGTCGCCTCCGTGGGCCCCCGCTTGATCATCGCCGAATCCCTGGAGAAAGACGCCGTCGACCAGGCAGAGGTCCAGGCGATCGTGGATGAGGTCCTGCTGCCTTTGACCGCGCCGCGGCAATGGAAGTCCTAACAGAATGAATTGTGTCGCGTACGTGTTGTTCCTTGTATGAGGAAGGGTGGACAGCTGCCCTGGATCGTCTCGGACGAGCTGTGGGAGCGAATCGAGCCGCTGCTGCCGAAGATCGAGCGCCGCTATCGACATCCCGGACGCAAGCGGTTCGATGACCGCAAGGCTTCGTGCGGCATCTTGTTCGTGCTCTACACCGCGATCCCGTGGGATTTCCTGCCCCAGGAGCTGAGCTTCGGCTCGGGGATGACCTGCTGGTGCCGGTTGCGCGACTGGTAGCGGGCCGGAGTCTGGGAGTGCCGTCCGCTCCGTGGCTTCCGGCCGGTGACGATCGCCGGTCGGATGGAGGCGGACCTGTACACCTCCGTCCGACCCGGCGACTATCGCTCTCCTGAGGCCACGGCGGAGCCGTGGTGTCAGGTCACCAGCGCGGAGTGGAGGCGATCTGACCGCCCCAGTTCTCCTGCTGGACGCCACCGATACGGTCCCACCACCAGTGGGTGACCCCTCCGTCGGCGGCGGACGCCCCATAGACGTGCTGAGCTTCACCGGCCATGTTCGTCACCGGATCGGAGTGCAGCGCCCCAGGCCACACAGCGTAACGGGGCTCGTCGTAGGCGGGATCCCACCACCAGTGCGCCAAGGTGTCGTCGCTCGTGCGGGCGAAGACGTGCTGCTGGGCGCCGTACACGAACGCGGAGGGGCGTCCGCCTAGCGGGACCGGACCGGCCCACGTCTGCCGCTCGACCATCTGGGTGCCGGAGTCCCACCACCAGTGCGACAGCCGGCGCTGCGCGTCGGCCGCGAAAACGTGGAGCTGACCACGGTGCACGAACGCCGCCGGGGTGCCGTGCGCGGTCCCCGCCCAGGTCTCGTGCCGCACGCCAGGCCCCTTGGTCCACCACCAGTGGTGCAGTTGGCCATCGGTTCCCGTGGCCCAGACATGCTGCTGGTCGCCGAAGACCACCGCGACCGGATCACCGGCCACGGTGCCCGCCGCCGTCCAGGTCTGCTCCCGGCGGGACTCGGCACCGGAGTCCCACCAGGTATGCAGCAACCGGCCGTCCGGCGTACGGACGAAGGCGTGCTGCTGACCCGGCGTCGTGACGGCCGCGGGCGCTCCTGACACGGTGCCGGCGGGGAGCCAGGTTTCCTGAACCAACCCGCCGCGGCCCGTGTCCCAGAAGCGGTGCCGCAGGCTCCCATCCGTGCCGCGCACCAGAACGTGCTGCTGGGCACCGGCAAGGTAGGCGACCGTTTCACCGGCGACGGCCGTACCCCAGGTCCCGCGCTTGACCGTGCCGTCGGGCTCCTCGAACCAGTGGCCGAGGGCGCCACCGGGTGCGGGGGCGAAGAGGTGTAGCTGATTCGGGGTTGTGGTGGCCAGCGCGCCGGTGTACTGAGCGGCCGTCAGGCTGGTCGGGTTGTCCGGCATGTCGAGGTCGGCCTCGGTGAAGGTGGCGAAGTTGACGAATTCGTGTTGATCGGTGATTCCGCCCTCGTAGATGACGCCGTACCTTCCGCCACCTAAGTCCATCATGTCGGAGTACGCAGAGATGTCGTCGTACACCAGGAATCCGTCCTGGGGCGCCTGCCAGGTGTGGCCTCCGTCGAAGGAGGAACGAATGGTGAGGTGCGCCCGGGTCGAGCCGGCCGGAGCGGCCAGCAGCGCCCGGTCGTAGCCGTCGTGGTCCTTGGCCCTGATGGCCAGGGTGGATGCCTGGGTGCCGATGTCGGGCAGCCCCAGCGGCGGAAGCAACGCGAAGTCGGCCTCGAACGTCTTGCCCTGGTCACGAGAGATCGCGTATGCGGCCCTGTTCACTGTCGCCGCGGTGCCCTCCTCGTTACGCGCCGTCACGAACACGCTGCCGTCACCCCGCTCGAAAAGGCTGAGCTCCTGCGCTCCGATCGCGGGCTCGGCGCCGTGCGAGGACGCACCGGCGCGCCATGTGGCGCCGTTGTCGTCGCTGTAGATCAGTGCTCCGCCGAGTGCGGACTGCTTGTAGATTCCCGGGGCGACGCGAACCGTAACGCCCACCACCAGGCGGCCGGCGTCGGCGCCCCTGGTGAGCTGGATGCCATGCGCGGGGCCCGTGCCGATCTGTCCCGGAGTATCCTCCGACCCTTCCTGCCAGGTTCCCCAAGCGGGCTTCCAGATCTCCTTCGTGATCGCCTTCCGGGTTTCCCACGTGGCGCCATGGTCATCGCTGGTACGGACATAAACCCGGTCATGGTTCTCGGTGTACAGCAGCACGATCCGATGCGGGTCTGTTGTGGTGTCCACGATCGGCACGGGGTTGTGCGCGAACACCCGCGGCGTCGCGCTGTGTCTGGCGAGCACTCGCAATGGGCCCCAGCTCCTGCCCCCGTCAAGAGACCGCTTCAGCACGATGTCGCCCGGGCTGGAGTCGCCGCAATCATCGAGGTGCGCTCCGGCGAAGGCCAGCAGGCCTCCATCGCCGGCCTTCACCACGGCGGGGGCCCGGAAGCAGACGTACGCGGCCGCGGCGCCATCCTCCCGTTCCCCGTTGGTGAACACCGCGTGTCCATCGGGGATGGTGGCGGCTGCCGCGATGAACGGTGGTGCCACCATCGATGATGCCGCGACCATCAGCACGGTGACCATTTTCCAGAAGGCGGCTTTCCAGAAGGCGGCTTTCCAGAAGGCGGCGCGATATGACCGGCTGCTCCACTGGATTGTGCTTTTCATCAGTTCGTTCTCCATTCACCCGGGAGGGCCGGGATTTCATCCTGCTGGCTTTCTCTCCGAAGAGCCGAGGCCGCACTGATCCGTGGTCGCCCGGCCAGTCGCCCGACCCGTTGGAGAACACGCTGACCGGACGCGTATCGACCACTACCTCGCCGGGGGACGAACGTTTGCGACAACTTCGTAGAAGCCCTCGGTGAAGACCGATGGGCCCCGCGACGGCATATGGAAAAAGAACTCCTGGACGTGCCGTCCGTACACGCCGCTACCGCAGAGGGCTGAAGATTCCAGCGTCCGGGGCAGCGGCATGTACGGCGACCGGCTACGGCAGGGCTCAGGACCGGTGCCCTGCCGTAGCCGAACACCGTGCCGGCATCCCACGCGCTGTCCGCGGCAGGAAACACGTCACTTTCGTGAAGCGGCCAGAATTCAATGCTCGGTTGCTTCGGTATCCGCTATGGATGGTTCGGCATCCACCCTCGACCGACGATCGGTACGATCAGCCAAGCTCGATCTTGTCGACTTTGTTGTTCCAGGTCCCGCCCCCGGGATAGGAGACGTTCCCGAGGTCCGGAATGAGCGATCCCGCATGGACGGCGAGTGTTTTGTCCGACTCCAAGAAGGAGCGGCTGTCGACCAGCGTCACCGTTGCGTCCGTACGGTTGTAGACACTGCTCACGCGGTCCCGCCAATCGTAATCGCCCAGATTCCTCGTTCCCGCTCCGATGTACCTGGTTCCGGCACCCGAGTACTGCGGCCATTCCCAGATGCAGACCCAGTGGACAGGGCAGTCGCTCAGGTCACGTACCCGCATGATGGCCGTCGACGTCTCGGCCTGAGCCGTACTGGCGGAAGCCGACATCGTCCCTGCCATGGTGAGTGCGGCGGCCACGGCAAACGTTGCCGTCCAGCGATTCTTCAAGCGCATTTTGCAGACCTTCCGGTTGATGTCTTGTTGACCTGCACACTGAGAGATAAGCCAAATGACGCAAGTTCTGCCGACCCGGGGAATATGACTCAACATCACCACCGGTGAGGCATCGCGGCCAATGACCTCTCACAGCCAAGGCAAACGCTATGGGGAGTGGAAGAGGTGGCCAATAAGTGATCGTCTTGAATGCGCAAGTGATCGTCTCGACGAGATGGTTGCTCGTACACAGAGCCCTTTGCGTGCGCCCGGCGGAACAGAGGTGGGGTTACGTGTTCCCTATCAGGCCATCCGGCAGGGCATGTGATCGTGTACCGCTCGAATATTGAGTTACGTGACCTGAGCTGCGGTTAAGCGGCGTGGTGATATTCGCTGATCATGTCGGCAACGACGGGTTTTCGGCGGATGGATCGCTGGCCGTTGAGGTCGTCCCGTGACGGAGCGCCAGCAGTTCGACGTCCTTCGACAGATCAGCGCGGACCAGCACCGCCAGCAAGCTGAACAAGCACCTCGCCAACCGGTAGACCAGCGACAACACCCGTGATGGTCGCAGCCGCCGCCCTGATCATGCAGCAAAACCCCAGTTCAGAGCACGAAATCGTGTTTCCGAGCGGGACAGGATTCGAACCTGCGACCGTCGGATTAGAAGATCGATCTTGAGCGATTCCAAACAGTTCAATGCTGTCAGCGGGTATATGCGGTTCATCCTGAACGGTCTGAAACGGCCTCGACTGTAACTGGAAGTGCAACGGGATTCCTTTCGTCCTGTGCGGTCATCTGTCGGGGGCCGTCCGGATCAGCGCGCTGGAGGTGCGACCTCTTCGGGGCGGAAGACGGCTGCGGTGACAGGCGCATGCAGTGTCCAGTCCAGGGATTGGTAGAGCCCGCGTCCGTCCCGAGTCGCGACAAGGACGCCAGTTCGCGCTCCCTGGGTCGCGGCACGGTGGCCAAGGGCGCCCATGACGAGGCGACCCAACCCACGACGGCGATGTGATGGGCTGGTCTCCACCTGATCGATGACTGCGAACGACCCGGTTCGCGCGATCCGGCCTCTGGCGGCCACTTGTTCGTCGGTGTCAAGGACCTCTGCATCGGTAATGGCGCCTTGTGTCGTGACCTGCAGTCTGTAACCGGACGGTGTGGGGAACTCGGTGAAGCGCAGGGACGCCGTCATCATGTATTCAGGGTCCTTTACCGTCCATCCGGTCGGCAGCACGGCGGCCACGGTCTCCGGTCTGGCGCAGACCTTGAGCCAGGTTCCCGGCGCGGCCGGTTCCCCCATCAGGCAGCGGAGGACCGCTGGATCGAATCGAGGCAGTACGTAGCGGATGAGATGGCCCGGCAGTCCCACATCGACTCGGTAACCGCCAGGCACCGCCACCGGTGGCGCGGTCGCGCGGGAGAGCGTCCATCCTTGTACCCAGGCCTCGGCCACTTCCGGCAGGGCTCCATCGTCCTCGTTGGTGTTGACCGGGGCATCAAGCATGGGTCACTTCTTTCACGAGCTTCACAGATGCCCTGAATACTTTATTGCAAGTCTTACGCAATAAGGGGTCCCTCTTCCCTCGGGGAACGGAGAGGGAAGAGGGTCATCGCTCAAGCAGGCGTTCAAAGAGGTTCGGGACCGGCGCCCACGCCGCACGCTCGGACGGCGGGTGAGCGGAGGGCCGTGCGGCGGCGCGCCGCGCTGCTCAACGACGGAGCCTCCCGGCTCGTCGACCGATTCCACCTGGCTGCCTGGCGCCAAGCCCTCGACCTGCTCGACGGCTCCGGCCCGGCCGAACTGATCCGCCACGTCCGCGAGGCCGAGCACGGTGATCCGGACGGCTCCCGGTGGCCTCGGAGCAAGGCCCACGACGACGCCACCGCGGCACTCTGGAAATTCTCCTAGGGCAGTCTGCCTGCTGACCTGCGCATGGCCTTCAGGCACCTGCGACCTGATAAAGATCATTCCGAGCATGTGCCGGATCTTGCGAGTACCTTCATCGGCATGGGCCTGCTGTTGGTGTTGCGTCCTCCACAGGCTCATCCGAAGGGCCTACGTCGGGCTACTCGGGCCCAGCGCCGTGAGCACCGCCGTGCCGACGCTGAGGAGTGGGAGATCGCTCAGCAGCGCGGTTGGCTGCTGGGCATGGAGGTAGAGAAACTGTTGCCACTGGTGAACAGTGCCGGGGCGGCAGATTACCGATTCTCGGGCAGCTCGACCCGTGGGCGGACATCCACTCCAGTGGTGTTCGGTGCGGTTCTACGATGCATATCGCTTGGTGAACACGGATCCGGCGAATGTCAGCCCATGCGTGTGAACCACCCGCGCGGCCTGCCCTTCACGAGATCGGCCCGGCATCGTTGAACCACCCGTGGATTGAAGGCCGCAGCCATCGTCACATCGATCTTGTCAACGTGTCCGGAAGCTTGGCCTGGCGAGCGTCTTGGGTGTATTTAAATTTGTGCAATCAAGACAAAAGCGGGGGAGCGTGGACCAACGCAAGCGGGGCGCCGGGCACGGTAGGAACGTCGGGCTGCTCGGGCGGGAGTCGGAGTGCGCCCTCCTCGATCAGATGATCGCGGCCGTCCGCATGGGGGAGAGCCGCGTGCTCGTGCTGCACGGCGCGCCGGGAGTCGGAAAGTCAGCGCTGCTGGAGTACGCGGCGAACTCGGCGACCGGCATGCGGGTGCTACGTGCGGTCGGTGTCGAGTCCGAGATGGAGTTGGCTTTCGCCACATTGCATCAGTTATGTGCGCCGCTGCTGGATCGGCTGGTGACCCTTCCCGCGCCGCAGCGCGATGCGCTCGAGACGGTGTTCGGGATGCGAGGGGGAACGCCGCCAGAACGTTTCCTGGTCGGGCTGGCAGTACTGAGTCTGCTGTCGGCCGCCTCAGAGGGAGCTTCCCTGCTCTGTGTGGTCGATGACGCGCAGTGGATGGACCGGGCCTCGGCGCAAGTCCTCGGCTTCGTCGCACGGCGGCTGCTGGCGGAGTCAGTCGCCCTCGTCTTCGGCTCTCGCCGGCGGGCCCAGGACTTGCTCGGACTACCGGAGCTGGAGGTCACCGGGCTGAAGGCCGCAGACGCACACGCTCTGCTGAGCTCGGTGACGCACGTCCAGATCGATCAAGACATCCGCAATCGGTTCGTGGCCGAGACCAGGGGCAACCCCCTTGCCTTGCTGGAGCTACCGCGTGAGCTGGCCGTGACCCAGATGGCGGGCGGATTCGGCCTCCTGGACGCCGACACGCTGCCGAGCCGGATCGAGCAGAGCTTCCTGGCCCGGATCGAAGGCTTGCCCGAGCAGACCCGGTTGCTCCTGCTGATCGCCGCCGCCGAGCCGGTCGGCGACCCCTCGTTGGTGTGGAGTGCCGCCGAACGGCTCGGCGTCACACCGGCGACGGTCCTGGCGAGCGGGACGGACGGGCTGCTGGAATTCGACGTACGGGTGATCTTCCGTCACCCGCTCGTGCGGTCGGCCGTGTACGGCTCGGCGAAGGAGAGGGACCGCCGGGCGGTCCATCTCGCGTTGGCGGAGGTCACCGACGCGCAGATCGACCCGGACCGTCGTGCCTGGCACCTCGCGTCGGCGACGGCCGTGCCCGATGAGACCGTCGCCGCCGAACTGGAACGGTCTGCCGACCGGGCACAGGCCCGCGGCGGGCTGGCCGCCGCAGCGGCGTTCCTGCAGCGATCCGTGGCGCTGACCATCGACACTTCGCGGCGTGCCGAACGTGCCTTGACGGCCGCGGACGCCAGCCTTCGGGCGGGCGACATCGAAGCCGCGCGCCGATTCGTCGACATCGCCGACCGGGATGCCCAGAGCGAGTTCCAACGGGTGCGAGCCCACCTGGCACGCGGTCACATCACGTTCGCGGCCGGCTTCAACAACGAGGCGCCGCTGATGTTGCTGACAGCCGCGCAGCGGCTGGAGCCCTTCGACATGGACCTGGCGCGGGAGACGTATTTCATCGCCTGGGGTTCCGCGTCATTCGGTGCCGGAAACCGGGACAGCCTCATGGCCATCTCCCGGGCGATGAGGAAACTCCCCTCTCCCGAAGGCAGTCCGCGTGCCCTTGATCTCGTGCTCGATGGCTACGCGCTGCTCATCACCGACGGCAGGAGCGCCGCGCTTCCCACGTTGCGAAGGGCGAAGACCGCGCTCGCGGACTATCCCGTGCGGGACCTCCTGAAATGGGGCTGGGCGGCCTGTGGCGTGAGCGCGCTCCTCTGGGAGGACCGGATCATGCCCGAGACGCCCGCCAGGGCGCTTGAGGAGGTGCGCACGGCCGGCGCTCTGTCCGAGCTTCCCATCTATCTCCACGCGTTGGGGGTACCGATCTCGCTGAGCGGCGAATTCGCCACCGCAGCCGCGCTCGTCGCCCAGTCCCAAGCCGTCGCCGACGCGACAGGCGTGCCCATGACGCAGCACACCCAGCTCCTGCTGGCGGCAATGCAGGGTAAGGAGGCCGAGGCCTCGGCGCTGATCGCCGCCACGATCGAGGAGGCCGGTGCCAGCGGTCAGTTGAACGGCGTCGCGTCCGCCCACTGGGCGGCCGCGGTCCTCTACAACGGCCTCGCCCGCTATGGGCTCGCGCTGCCGGCGGCCCAGGACACCACCCGGAGCGCCAACCTGATTGTCTCCCAATGGGCGCTGCCCGAGCTCGTCGAGGCGGCGGCACGCGTCGGAGACGACACGGCCGCCCGGGGGGCGCTCGAAGGTTTGGCGGACGCGGCAGAACCGTGCGACACGGACTGGGCACAGGGAATCCTGGCTCGCTGCCGCGCACTGCTGAGCGACGACGATGCCGCGGACGACCTCTACCGCGAGGCGATCGAGCGGTTGGGCCGGACGATCCTGCGCCCCGAACTGGCGCGCGCTCACCTGCTGTACGGCGAGTGGTTGCGCCGGAACCGTCAGCGGGCCGAGGCGCGGGCTCACCTGCGTACCGCGTACGAGATGTTCGTGTCGATCGGGATGGAGGCGTTCGCCGAGCGTGCCCGCCGCGAGCTTCTCGCCACGGGCGAGACCGTCCGCAAGCGCAGGAACGAGGCCTCGACGAGCGACGAGTTGACGGCGCAGGAGAAACAGATCGCCCTGCTCGTACGGGACGGCCTCTCCAACCCGGAGATCGGAGCTCGTCTCTTCCTGAGCCCGCGTACGGTCGAATGGCACCTCCGCAAGATCTTCGTCAAGCTCAGGATCAGCTCCCGGAAGCAGCTCGGTGACGCCCTGTCCCGTGGCGGGTATCCATGACGCAGTGAAGGCCAGGGAATAAGCCGTAGATCGGGCCGCCCCCAGCCGACCGGCACGTGGCCGACCGGCGCAGGCCGTTCGGTGCAGAACCGGTGCGGTCAGGTCACGTATATGCGCGGCTTCACGTGTCTGGATGCCGTCCACACCGTGCGTCGATGTTCTGTCCGGCAGCCGCGGGCCATGGTGACCAGGTACTTCATGTCGTTCCTCCTGAGCTGTCAGCCCGTTCAGGATCGGGCCGACGGACGGCCATTCGGACCCGTGGCCTTCCCTGGCCCCGGTTGACCAGTGAGAGTCCCTGGTGCGACGTGGCGGCCGGCTGCGCGAGTCTCATCGTGTCGGCATTTCGTCCGAGCGCAGGAAGAGCTGTCATGGATACGAAGCTTGAAGTCGTCGTGGCCGGGCTGAGAACTTCTACACGGCCTGGGCCGGCGGCTCGATGCCGACATCAGCGCCGGTGAGGACCTCCGGGTGGCGCAGGTGACCGAAGCCCGGCTCGTCGGCGGCGGTCGTCGCCACGTCGGGCGCGTCGATGCCGCCGCCGGTGCCGTGCTTCGGTCAGTGTGGCGCCCAAGGCCTGTCAGCAAATGATCCGCGGGGACGCCCGCTTCCGCGTCGTCCTCGACCCGAGGGAATGAGGCAGTCATGCACGACCAGCCGTTGGACGGAGCCGTCGCGCTCGTCACCGGCGCCAGCAGCGGAATCGGCGCGGCGACCGCGCGCCGCCTCGCCCGCGAGGGTGCGGCGGTAGTCCTGGTCGCCCGTCGCCGCGACCGCCTGGACCAGGTCGCGGGCGACATCGCGAAGCTGGGCGGAGAGGCGGTCGTGTTGGAGGCCGACATCACCGAACCGGAGCGCGCCGACGACATGGTGCAGGACACGCTGGATCGGTTCGGGCGCCTGGACATCCTGGTCAACAACGCCGGGATCATGCTGCTCGACTCAGCGCTGCACACCACCATCGAGGAGTGGGATCGGATGATCTCGCTCAACGTGGCGGCGCTGTTGCACGTCACGCACGCCGCCATCCCGCACCTGATCTACGCGGCGTCGACATCCCCGCGGCAGGTGGCGGATCTGGTGAACGTCAGCTCGACGGCCGGGCGAGTCGCCCGGCCGGGGAGCAGCGTCTACGGCCTGACCAAGTTCGGCCTGAACGCGTTCACCGAATCGCTTCGCCAGGAACTGCTCAGCGAACGCGTCCGGGTCAGCGTGGTGGAGCCCGGCACCGTGGACACCGAACTGGTGAACCACCTCAGCGACACCACCCGGGACGCGGCCCGCCGACAGATCGGCGGAATCGAAGCGCTGCGGCCGGAGGACATCGCGGACGCAATCAGCTACATCGTCACGCGAGAGCGGCGGATCGCCGTCAACGAGATGCTGGTTCGGGCCGGCGACCAAACATGGTAGCCGCGCCTGATCGAGTGTGAGTCCACGAAGGCCGGTGCCGGCGACGTCCCGTATCTCATCGCCGGCACCGCTGAGGACCGACCGGAGAACGGTGCTCAGCTGCGATCGTGAACACCGGACGGCATCGCATATCTCCTACCGAAACGAGCAGCAGGACCGACGTGGTGAGCCAGAGCGATCCTGCACGCCCGTGAGGACCCTTCATCTCCGCTTCATTGCCGCAACCTCAAGGAGAAGAAACATGTCCCAGTCTTTCCCGTTCGTCATCGATCCCACCGGTGCCGACCGGCATGCCGAATACCAAGCCCTGCGGGCTCGTGGCCCGGCCACCCCCGTGGACATCCTCGGCCTGCGCGCCTGGGCGGTTACCGACCCTGCCCTTCTCAAGACTCTGCTCACCAGCCCCGATGTCTCTAAGAACGGCCGCACTCACTACCCGGCCTTTCAGCAGACGATCGGTACGTGGCCGCTCGCCCTGTGGATCGAAGTGCAGAGCATGCTCACCGCATACGGCGCCCACCACCGCAGGTTACGGCGGATGGTCGCTCCCGCCTTCAGCGCCCGCCGCATCGCCGAGCTGAAGCCGACCATCCGATCCCTGGTCACCGAGTTGATCGACGACCTGGCCGCGGTGCCCCCCGGCCAGGTGGTGGACCTGCGCGAGCGACTGGCCTACCCGCTGCCCATCGCCGTGATCGGCCACCTGATGGGCGTACCGGAAGACCAGCGGGACGATTTCCGACAGCTCGTCGACAACGTCTTCGACAGCACGCTCACGCCTGAGCAGGCCACGGCCAACACCGCACGCCTTTTCGAGACCACCGACCAGTTGATCGCCATCAAGCGCAGCAACCCCGGCGACGACATGACCTCCCTCCTCATCGCGGCACGCGACGAGGAGTCGGACGGCACCGGCTTCACCGATGTCGAACTGCGCGACACGATGATTCTGATGATCAACGCCGGGTACGAAACGACCGTCAACGTCATCGACCAGGCCGTCTTTGCGATGCTGGCGTCCCCCGACCAGCTCCACCTCGTCCGTACCGGCCGGGCCACCTGGGAGGACGTGGTGGAGGAAACCCTGCGCGCCGAGCCCGCCATCAAGTACTTGCCGTTGCGCTTCGCCGTGACCGACATCAAGCTGCCCGACGGGCAGGTCATCGCGGCGGGAGACCCCATCCTCGCCGCGTACGGGGCCGCCAACCGTCATCCGGACTGGCACGGGCCGGACGCCGACGCCTTCGACGTCACCCGAAAGGTGAAGGACCACCTGGCGTTCGGCTACGGCGTGCACTTCTGCCTCGGCGCTCCCCTGGCCCGCCTCGAAGTCGCGGAAGCCCTGCGTCAGCTCTTCGAGCGTTTCCCTGCCATGTCACTCGCGGCACCGGCCGACGCGTTGCGGCCGGTATCCACTCTCATCAGCAACGGTCACCAGGAACTCCCCGTTTACCTGCGCGCCGTCGAGTAGCACAGCCGACCGCCGGCAGGCCACAGAGCCTCAGGCCGTGGTCGCCGTGCCGTCGAGCAGCGTCGTGCTGATCTGTTCGCGGGACACAATGTCGAGCTTCGCGAAGACCTGGGCAAGTGCCGTCAGCGCCTTGGCAGACCCTGCTTGCCGAGCAGGTCCACACCGGCGGACAGTGTGCGGCGCCGCCTCGCGCCCGCCCCTCGGCGGACTTTCGTGATCACGGGGACGATGACCGTCGGTCCCTGAACGCGACGTGCCGGCTGCCGGCTGAGGTTTCCGGTGGCACCGCCGTGGACCTCGATGAGTGGAGCGGTTGGTGCCTACGGCCCGGGTACCTACCCGGAACCCTGATGGTCCGGTCCCGGGTTCCTACCCGGAACCCTGGTGGTCCGGCCCAGGGTATCGACCAGGCTCTTCCCTGGGCGCGATGGAAGGGCTCAACGAACGAATGTGATCGCAGTGGCATCGCCGGATGCTGGGGGTGAACGGAGCCGATCGTGACCATGAACCTGCTGGAGTCACACAGAGACCACGCGGAGCAGACCGATGACCATTCGATCAGAAGATGGGACGGAGCCACTTCGGTGTTCGTCAGTGCCGCACCCCGGCTCTTCGCGATTGGTCTGCGCGTCCTGCACGACGCGGACGAGGCTGAGGACGTGGTGCAGGAGACATGGCTGCGCTGGGCCCGTGCCGACCGCTCGATCGTCGTCAGTCCGCCCGCATTCCTCGCGCTGACCGCGACGAGGCTCGCCATCAATGTCACCCAGTCCGCCCGCAGGCGCCGCGAGACCTCCGCCGGCCCCTGGCTTCCCGAGACGACCGACCCCTCTGTCAGCCCCGAGACGGCAGCCGCACGACGCGAGGCGGTCGACACCGCGATCCGGCTGCTGTCGGAGAGACTGACCCCCGCCGAACGAGCGGTCTATCTCCTGCGCATGGCCTTCGACTACCCCTACCGCCGGATCTCCGAGATCCTCCACCTGGGTGAAGACCACGCACGGCAACTCGTGCGACGCGCCCGCGACCACCTCGCCACCGAGCGACGCCACCAGGTGAGCACCACCGCACACCGGCGCCTCGTACGGACGTTCCTCGCCGCCGCACAGACCGGCGACCTCGCCGAATTGGAAGAACTGCTCGCCGCCGACGTCACCCGCTAGGTCGTCCGGCCGTCAGCGTCGGGCTTCGGCCCCGCTCGGGATCCCCAGCAGCATTCGCCGCATCATCGGCTGGTCGGCGAGAACCCTCAGCATCACCGTGAACGGCGTCAACGGCGCAGCCACGCGTATGTCGATACGGGCGGGCCGGCAGCAGACGAGATCGGAGTGAGCAGTCCGTGTGGTGATCGACCTGCGGTTGGAGAGGCTGCGTACTCGTCGAGGCCGTGCCGGGCCGTGGTGGGTCCGGCGCGGCGAAGCTCGCCGTGCCGGACCGGTGTCGCTCGCCTACCGAGTCTGGTCGGTGGGGCGGATGAGGATCTCGTTGACCGCGACGTGCTCCGGCTGGGTGACGGCATACACGACGGCATTGGCGATGTCTTCGGGCTGCAGGGTCCGCATGGAGGCGGCTATGTTCTGCGCGGCGGCCTGCATCGTGGGGTCCGTGATGTGGTCGGTCAGTTCGGTGGCGACGAAGCCGGGCTCGACGACCACGACACGCATGCCCTGGGTGGTGACCTCCTGCCGCAGCGCCTCGGAGAAGGCGGTGATGCCGAACTTGGTCGCGGCGTAGGCGCCGTTTCCGGCCGACGCGACCCGGCCCGAGGTCGAGGAGACCTGTACGACGGCGCCCTTGCGCTCCAGCAGGTGCGGCAGCGCCGCGTGGACCATGTACATCGACCCGAGCAGGTTGGTGTCGATCATGCGCGTCCATTCCGCGGTGTCCGCACCTGCGATCGGACCGGCGAGCATCACCCCGGCGTTGTTCACCAGGATGTCCAGTGCGCCGAAGTACTCGACGGTCTTGGCGACCGCCGCCCGCACCGACCCTTGGTCGGTCACGTCCAGTTCGAGGGCCAGCATCTCGCCGGGCGCCTTGCCCACCAGAGCCTCCAGCCGGTCGGCGCGTCGGGCCCCGACCGCGACACGGGCCCCCTCCGCTGAGAACGCCAGCGCAGTGGCCTCGCCGATGCCCGACGACGCTCCGGTGACAAGGATGACTTTTCCATTCAACGTGTTGCTCATGTGCTTCCTTTCCGCAGGGACTCACAGGTGACGTCGCCGCCAGGCTCCCAGAACGCCGTGCCGGGCGGCGCCGGCGGCGGCGTCGTGCGCGCCGCTCGTTTCCCGGTGGGGAGGCGCGTCACGGATAGCCGGGTAGGTCAACCCGTCCCGAGCCACGCCGGGCGGCTGCCGTCCAGATCGTGACGGCGACCAGCAGCACACAACCGGCTGCGATCGCCGCGACCACGGCGGCCACACCGATCCAAGGCGTCGCCAGTGGCAACAGCATGACGACGATGACGCATCCCAGAACCGCGGCGGGAAATATGACGGGCTCTGCACTGACAAGCACATGTACCACCCACAGCAGGGCAAGATACACGCCGACCGGAACCGCGACCGCGTAGCCGAGTGCCAGCGGTGACGCCGCACCGCCGTGCCCGCTCTGCTCCACCGCCACTTCGAGCCCGGCGCCGAGGGCAGCCAGGGCTGCGAAGATGCCATAGTGGCCGTATCCCCACAGGTAGGACCGATGACGGCGGTCACTGAGACCGTCCCCCGCTGGTCCGAGGAAGTACAGCCACCAAAGAGCGAACAGCAGGACGAGACCCGAGCCGGCGATGACGACGAAGGGGCCGCTGATCTCGCCCGTTTCGAGCGCTCCTTCGACTCCCCGGCTGGCAGCCAGGACGCTCTCGCCGAGCAGGATGATCGTGAACAGGCCGTAACGCTCGGCGATGTGGTGTGGGTGCCAGTTGGTGGGTCTGGTCCGCTCCGCCCACCGTGGCACCGCGAGTTCCAGGACGGCCAGGCAGACGAAGAACGGCAGACCGAAGGACGAGGGCAAGGCGCCCGTCTCCACGAGGACGAGCCGAAACAGCCAGCCCATCTGCAGGATGGCGATGCCGGCGGCGTAGCGAAGCGCGGTACGGCGGCTCGCCGGGTCTTCCAAACCGGCCCGCAGCCATTGCGCGACGAGACCGATCCTCATGATGAGGTAGCCCAGCGTGATGATCCCGTAGTCGGAATGGCCCGCCGCGGCGGGCACGCCGGCGGCCAGCACCAGTACGCCGGCCATCTGCACCATGGTCAGCAGCCGGTAGGCGACATCGTCGGTGTCATAGGACGAGGCGAACCACGTGAAGTTCATCCACGCCCACCAGATCGCGAAGAACACCTGAAGGAACGGCACCAGCCCGGCCAGGCCATGACCGTCGGCGATGCCGTGCGCGAACTGAGCGGTGACGGCCGCGACCGCGATCACGAAGGTGAGATCGAACAACAGCTCGAGCTGGCTCGAAACGCGGTGCGGCTCATCGATGGGGCGCGCGCTCATCCGTACTCGGATCCGGATGGTGGTGCCGGGTGGTGGCAAGGTCTCGCTCCTGTAGCTTCGCAACGTACGGTCCATCAGGCACGGCGGCAACGTCGCGTGTTCCAGCTCGACCGCTCACTTCAGGTGCTCACGCAGACTGTCGAGCGTGTCGATCCGCGTCTCACGCGGCATGATCGTCCGGCCTTGAGCCGTCCTCCAGCACTTCGACCGCGTCGAGCAGACCCCGCAGGCCGATCTCCTCGCGTTCGACATCCGTCGGATCGAACAGCCACTCGGTGACCGACAGGCTGGCGAACTCCTCCGGATGACTGGACTCGGCCAGGGTCACTTCCGCCTTGATCTCGACTTCGAGCTCGTGCAGAGAGTCGTTCTCGCCGCTCGGAGTGCTCATCATTCCTCCATACGTGGTTTGGGTGGATGTCCGGCCGGCCACGTGGATCGGTTGCACGCTGATCTGGCCGGCGGCGAACAGGCGGGTGAAGCGCGCATCCTGGTGAGCCACCAGTTCGTAGGCCGGGTGGGCTCGGTGGCGGTCACGACGACCGCCGCTACCTGCTGGGGCCGCTACCTGCTGGGCACGTCGCGACCACGACAGCGGCGTCTGGCTGGGCTGCTCGATCTGCTTGCACCCGGCGTCGGCGAGCAGCGCGATGAGTTCTCGCTGGGTGGGAAAGTGGTCGCCGTCCGGAGCGGGAATAGAAGCCACCTCTGGTGAGCTACGAGCGCCCAGGGCTACTTTCCGGTCACGTTCCGGCCGGGCCAGTCGCGGTAGCGGATCGTGCCGAGGGTGGCGCCGTCACCCGGAACCAGCGACCGCTCGCTCAACTCGCTGCCGAAGTAGCGCGCGTGCGGGTCGGTGACCACTTCGCGCGGGTCGCCCCAGACGGTCAGCGCCTGGCGGAAGAACTCATCCATCCGGAGCTGCTCGGGCCCGGCGATCTCGACCCTGCCGTTCAGCGGCGACCCGACCGCAGTCCGGCCGACCGCCTGGGCCACGTCGTCACCCGCGATCGGCTGGAACAGTACGGGCGCCATGTGCACCTTGCCGTCCACTGTGGCCTCGTCGGCGATGCCACGGGCAAACTCGAAGAACTGGGTCGAGTGCACGAGTGAGAACGGAATCCCTGACTTCTCGATCAGCTGCTCCTGAGCGATCTTCGCCGCGAAGTAGCCGTTGTCCGGCATCCGCTCCGTGCCCACGATCGACACCGCGACGTGATGGCCTACGCCCGCAGCCGCCTCCGCCGCCAGCAGGTTGCCCGTGGAGGTCTCGAAGAACTTCAGCACCGCAGCCCTCTCGAACGACGGCGAGTTCGACACGTCGACCACCACCTGCGCACCCGCCAGTACCTCGGCCAACCCCTCGCCGGTCAGCGTGTTGACGCCGGTGTTCGGCGCCGCCGCCACCGCCTCGTGACCATGCTCGCCCAGCTTCGTCACCAGCTTCGACCCGATCAGGCCCGTCCCGCCGATTACCACGATCTTCATCGCAATCCCTTTCGTCCGCCGGGCCATCTCGTTGCCACCCGGCCGCCAGCTAAGACCGGACAGCCCCTGGGCTTGTGACAGCTGCGGCGAAATTCCTTTCAGACCACGTAAGCGGAGACATCGGGTGTGATCCAATATCCACTTGTGGACGATGTGGCGCTGGGGGCGCTCGCGCAGCGGCTGGTAGATATCCCCGGAGTGGTCGCGGTGGTGCTCGGCGGTAGTCGGGCCCGTGGCACGCACCGCCCAGATTCGGACATCGATCTGGGGCTGTACTACCGAGGTGATCTGGACGTGACGGCGCTGCGGGCGCTGGCCGTGCAGGAGGCTGGCGAACGGGCCGAGATGACCGCGCCGGGTGGCTGGGGGCCATGGGTCAACGGCGGCGGCTGGCTGACCATCGACGGCTGGCGGGTCGACTGGATCTACCGCGATCTGGACCGGGTCCACCGGGTCTGGACCGACTGCCAGGAAGGCCGCTACGAAGTCGGAGCCCAGGCCGGGCATCCGTTGGGTTTCTACTCCCACGCCTATGCCGGCGAGGTGGCGCTGTGCCGGGTGCTGGCCGATCCCAGCGGGGAGCTTACCGACCTGCGGGAAAGTACCCGCACGTACCCTGCGGCGCTGAGCGCTGCGCTGGTGGACGGGCTGTGGGAGGCGGACTTCTCTGTAGCGCTGGCGCGGTACGGAGCGGTCGGCACCGACCCCGCTTACGCGGCCGGCTGCCTGTTTCGCGCCATCGGCGTCGCCTGCCAGGCCTTGCACGGTCACGCAGGCCAGTGGCTGATCAACGAGAAGGGCATGGTGGCCTCGGCCGACCGCCTGCCCATGGCTCCGCAGGACTTCGCCGTACGGGCGCTGAGGCTGCTTGGCCACGTTGGCGGGTCAACGCAGCAGATCGAGCAGACCGTCGCCGATGCGGCCGCCCTGCTAGGGGAGGTACAGGCAGCCGTCGACCGCTGACCGCAGCCCGCGCGCCACCTTCCCGAACTGACCCTCCCCTCGTACTGCGGAGATCTGACCCGAGGGGGAGGTCGGACCTCCACGGTACGAGGGGATTGCCACATGCAACGGGCACGCACGCCCAATGGCGACGGTTTTACAGGGCGTCGCCGTTCTTCCCACCGATCCCTTCCGCCGCCGAAGCCCTTCACCGCCCCCGCCTTTATAGGTGAGTTCTGTTCAAGAAGATCAGCAGGAGGCATTCTGGACCGAGCTCGGCGGCTCGGCCACGATGAGGGCATGACGGAGAACAGATCAGCGCAGCCGCCGGCGGCGGGCGGAGGAGCAGGCTCACGCCTGAACTGGACGGCAGCGAGCGCTCTAGTGCCGTGACCGCTATGGTTCGCCGGGTTGAGACGGAGGACCGTGGTGTTTGTGGAGATCGTCTTCGTGGGGCTGCCGATCGACCGTGATGAGGTCGAGGAGGCATTGGAAGCGGCGTTCGAGCTCGACGGCGAGATCACGGGCGCGGGCAGCGGCATGGGTCGTTGCCATCTTGACCTTGAGATCGCGGAGGGCTCGGACGCGACCGCGGTCCTGGAGCGGCTCTGGGCTGTGCTGTCTGAACTGGGAGTCGCGGACCACGCGACCTTGGATGTCAGCGAGTGATCAGGCTGCCATCTGCGCTCGTCCGCCCCAGCGGACGCCCTTCTCGCTGCGGACACGGGCGCGTTCGCGGCGTTCGGCCGCCAGGACATCTCGATGGCGGGCGTTGGCGTTGCGCCAGCGCAGGTAGGCGTGCAGAGCCCGGGTCTGGACCGTGTGGTTGGGGTGGTTGGAGTTGGCGATGGTGAACTGCCGCAGCGGCCCGAAGTGCGCCTCGATCGGATTTGCCCAGGACGCGTAGGTCGGTGTGAAGCACAGTTCGACCTGGTGCTTTTTGGCCCAGGCGCGGATCTTCTCGCCCTTGTGCGCGGACAGGTTGTCCAAGATCACGTAGATGGGGGCGCCGTCTGGGCGGACCGCCCGGATCGACCTGAGGGCGGCCAGCGTGTTGCCGGCGCCCTTCTTTCGCCGGTTGATGCCCCAGAGCGTGTCGTCACCGACCGAGTAGCAGCCGTGGAAGTACCGGACCCCGTGGGTGCGGTGGTAGGTCGCGGGGTGCCGTTCAGGGTGCCCGGCAGCTGCCCACCCCGAGCCGCCGGTCGGCCGGATTCCCAGCGGACCGAACTCGTCGAACGCGAAAACGCGGTCGGGGAAGCGGTCCAGGACGTGCTCGATCCGGTCGAGCTTGGTGTCACGGTCTGGGTCGGGCGACTCCTTCCAGGTCTTCGTGCGCTGGAAGGTGACGCCGCGGCGGGCCAGCAGGCACCGTAACGCCTCGCGGCCGATCCGGATGACGCGGCCATGGACCCGGTGCAGGTAAATGACGAGCTTGCGGATGGACCAGCGGGTGAAGGGCTGGCCGAGCTTGGTCGGGCGGGTGGTGGCCGTCGCGACGACGAAGTCCTCGTCGTCAGGAGTGAGCTGGCGGGGACGGCCTCCCGCCCAGCGAGGGTCCAGACAGGCCAGGCCGATCTTGTTGAACCGGTGGATCACGTCGCGGACGGTGTCCTCGTCCGCCTGCACCAGCTGGGCGATGACCGGGACGCGGTTCCCGCCGGCCGAGGCCAGCAGCATCATCGCCCGCCGGTAGCGAACCGAACTGGTGCTACCCCGGCGCACGATCTGCTGCAGCTTCTGCCCTTCCTGGTCGGTCAGTCTGCGCACACGGACAGGCTCGGCCACCGCACCTCCACGGGTCGGATCGGACGTCACCGCACATCCAACCGCCCCGACCACCAACCCGGCGAACCAATCCGGTCACAGCACTAGCGGGGGCGGTTGCCGCTGTGGTCGCGCTGATCGCCTACCTGTTGCCGCCGGCCCCGCTGAGCTTCCCCCCGTAGCACGGCCACCTCACCTGAGTTGACCCTGTGTCGGCTGGGAAGGAAGTGCTTCGTGCCTGCACCTCACCCGATCGAGTTCCGTCAGCGTGCCGTCGAACTTGCCCGTAAGGGTGATAAACCGGTCTCTGTCCTTGCTGAAAACCTGGGTATCAGCGATTCCTGTCTGCGGAGTTGGATGCGCCAGGCCGACACCGATGACAACGGCGGTGCGCAGCTGACCAGCGCGGAGAAGAAGGAACTCTCCGATCTACGGCGCCGAACCCGGCAGCTTGAGCTGGAAAATGAGATCCTCAAGCGGGCGGCTGCGTATTTCGCCCGGGAGAACGTGCTCCCAAAATAGGGTACGCGCTGGTCCGTGAACTCGCCGATGACGACTTTCCTGTCGCGGTGGCCTGCCGGGTGTTGAACATTTCCAGATCGGGCTACAAAGACTGGGTTGGCCGGCCGCAGTCACCACGCGACCAAAGAAACACCGAACTACTGAAGCTGATCCGTGACATCCATGAGACGTCACGTTACAGCTACGGCTCGCCGCGGATCCACGCGGAGCTGACGCTCGGCCTGGACCTGGAGGTCAACCGCAAGCGCGTCGAGCGGCTCATGCGTGAGGCCGGCATCCAGGGCATCTACCGGCGCAAGGGCCGCCGCAACCTCGTCAACGCCGCCACCGAGGAGGATCTGGTCCGCCGGGCCTTCACGGTGCAAGCGCCGGACCGGCTGTGGGTCAGCGACATCACCGAGCACCCCACCGACGAAGGGAAACTGTATTGCGCCGCTGTCATGGACGCCTATTCTCGTCGCATCATCGGCCATTCTATCGACATACGCCAGACCAGCGCTCTGGTCGTCGACGCGATGGTCATGGCCGTCGCCCGCCGTAACCCGCCCAGCAGGAAGACGATCCTGCATTCTGACCACGGAACACAGTACACATCGTTCTCGTACGGGAAACGGCTCCGTGATGCTGAACTCCTCGGCTCGATGGGAACCGTCGGCGATTGCTACGACAATGCCATGATGGAATCGTTCTGGGGAACGATGCAGCTCGAACTGCTCGACGTTAACAAATGGTCAACAAGAGCCGAGTTGGCCAGCGCGATGTTTGAATGGATCGAGTGCTGGTATAACCCGTATAGGCGTCATTCCAGCATCGACATGAACAGCCCAATCGCGTTCGAGGAGCTCTACAAGCCCTCAGACGCAACCTCGTGATCCCACACCATCGGTGGCTGTAGTACGGGGGGAACCTCAGCCGGCTCCGTCTCCGCAGCCCCACACCGACCCGGCAGTCACCACCTCGGCCTCGCAGTCATCGTCACCAGATCAGGTCACCATCCGACCCGAACCGCCGACTCCGAGTCCGTCGCCTGAGTCCAGCACGCCCCAGCGACCGGTGCCAAGCCCCACGCGAGCGGTCCCGGTTTCCTCCCCACTGCTGTCAGCGGTCCGGCCCGGAGGCTGTGACGAGGCGGCGGCGGCGCTGACCGCATACCGCCGGAACGCCGGAACTACCCGCAGCAGCCAGGCAGCCGCGGCTCACCAGACATACCTCGACCTGATGGGCGCAGTCCTCGACGCGCAAGGAGTGGTGGGGGCGACGATCAGTCGGCTGGGCGTCGAATTCCAGGAACTGAACTTCCGCTTGATCGGCATGACCGGCGGCGATCCCAACCAGGTGATCGCGGATATCAATACAGACGTCGCGGAACTCAAGAGGCTGTGCGAATCCAGCTGACCTGACGACACGTCACAGCCGGACTGGCGCGCGACGGCTGCGGAGCAGCGGGGGCCGCTGGGTCCGCGCTGGCGCGCCGTTCCCGCATGCTCATCTCCTCGGCCAGGGCAAACCCGAGCCGGTTCCGGGTCAGGGCCCCGGCAAGTTTGTGATTTGGTCGGTGTGATCACTTCGGTCCGAGGTTGAACAGGTCAAGGACGCGCTGGTGGTCGTAGCCGTAATCGCGGCGGGCATGGGCGATATTGACATGGCCCGCTCGGCGTAGGGTGCCGGTGGCGAGGTTGCGGAAAGCAGCCAAGGCGCGGGGCAAGGTGGCGGTCCGCGCTTGGCAGGCGTCCTCGGCGAAGGTGACGTCGCGGACGTGATGGACGCCGTTTTCGATGGCCTTCCAGTGGCCGCGGACGTAGGCGGCGAGCTGGGCCGGTCCGGCCTGCCGCGGAGTCAGATCGGTGATGCCGTAGCAGACTTCCTTGCTGTGACGTATGCCGTCCAGGCCACCTCGATGGCGCAGGATGCGAAAGACCTGAGCGGCATGGGGGAAATCGATGTCGCCGGCCGGGGCTGTGCGAAGGATGCGGTGCTCGGTGCGGCCGTGTCCGCGGTCGAACTCGCGGTGGGTGACGGTAATGAAGTTGGCGTCGGGGCCGGTCAGTGCGGTGATGGCGGCGGCGCGCAGAGTGGGCTGATTGGCTTTGACGATCATGACGTAGTGCGCGTGATGGTCGTCGATCAGCAGTCGTGCGGAGGCGCGCTGGGTGTGCAGGGCGTCGGCGGTGATGACAGCGCCGGTCAGTTCGGTGTCGGTGGCCTGACGCAGCAGCGCGTCCAGGGCGCTGATCTCGCTGCTTTTGGCGGGGATCTGGCGTTGTGCGTGGACGGTGGCGTCGAGGTGGGCGGCCAGGCTGATCAAGTGAACGCGGCCGCCGCCGGGGTGGTGGGCACCTTTGAGGCGCTTGCCGTCGACGGCGTAGGCCGGCAATAGGCCCGGCGTCTGCGCGGGAGATCGGCGAGCGGCGCGGCGGGCTTCGCGCTCGGTGCGCCGGCTCACCGGTGCTGGGGCGCGCTCGTGCGGTTCGACGGTGGGCGGCTGGCCGAGGAAGGTTGCCAGGCAGGCGTCGAGTTCGTCACCGTCCAAGCCGGCCAGGACGCGGCGGATGGTGCGTTCGCTGGGCGGCTGGTGCAGGCCGGTGAATGGATCGCGCCAGATGTGCAGGTCGGCCAGGACCTGCTGGGGGGCGTTGTCGGCCCACTGTTCGATCGCGGTCAGGCAGTCGCCGCCCACCGCCACGGTGGCACATGCCACGATCGCCAGGATCGAGGCCAGCGAGTGGCGTCGCCCTCGCGCTGAGCGTGGGTCGGAAATCAGGGCGAACCGGTCGGTGAGCTTCAGCCGGGCGGAAGAATCGGTATCCGTTTGCCCAACTTGCTCGCAGCCGACAGCGTTGATCAGCGATGATGGCGCGACAGGCACGGTTTCCTCATTCGATCAGGCGGCTTTAGACACCTCTGATCTTCGGGAGCCGTGCCTTTCCGTCGTTGCGGGCTTGGTATTTCCTTACCCGCCCCTACTTACGCCGCTGGACGAATACGAACGAATCCGTTCAAAACATCAACTTGCCGGGGCCCTGTCAAGCGGGCGGCTGCGTATTTCGCCCGGGAGAACGTGCTCCCAAAATAGGGTACGCGCTGGTCCGTGAACTCGCCGATGACGACTTTCCTGTCGCGGTGGCCTGCCGGGTGTTGAACATTTCCAGATCGGGCTACAAAGACTGGGTTGGCCGGCCGCAGTCACCACGCGACCAAAGAAACACCGAACTACTGAAGCTGATCCGTGACATCCATGAGACGTCACGTTACAGCTACGGCTCGCCGCGGATCCACGCGGAGCTGACGCTCGGCCTGGACCTGGAGGTCAACCGCAAGCGCGTCGAGCGGCTCATGCGTGAGGCCGGCATCCAGGGCATCTACCGGCGCAAGGGCCGCCGCAACCTCGTCAACGCCGCCACCGAGGAGGATCTGGTCCGCCGGGCCTTCACGGTGCAAGCGCCGGACCGGCTGTGGGTCAGCGACATCACCGAGCACCCCACCGACGAAGGGAAACTGTATTGCGCCGCTGTCATGGACGCCTATTCTCGTCGCATCATCGGCCATTCTATCGACATACGCCAGACCAGCGCTCTGGTCGTCGACGCGATGGTCATGGCCGTCGCCCGCCGTAACCCGCCCAGCAGGAAGACGATCCTGCATTCTGACCACGGAACACAGTACACATCGTTCTCGTACGGGAAACGGCTCCGCGATGCTGAACTCCTCGGCTCGATGGGAACCGTCGGCGATTGCTACGACAATGCCATGATGGAATCGTTCTGGGGAACGATGCAGCTCGAACTGCTCGACGTTAATAAATGGTCAACAAGAGCCGAGTTGGCCAGCGCGATGTTTGAATGGATCGAGTGCTGGTATAACCCGTATAGGCGTCATTCCAGCATCGACATGAACAGCCCAATCACGTTCGAGGAGCTCTACAAGCCCTCAGACGCAACCTCGTGATCCCACACCATCGGTGGCTGTCGTACGGGGGGAACCTCAGATGATGTGCGGGTTGTTCGTGGTGTCCGGCATCGTATGGTGATGGATGAGATAGAAACGAAGCCGATCACGCTTGAGGTGCCGAAGTACTCTGCGAACCGGGGGCTGCCTCGGCTGTGGCCGGATGACTACTTTCTGCAGGTCCTGGTTGATGATGACTATGTGACGATCGAAGGCGATCCAGCCGGTCTGCGTGGCTTAGCGGTGCAGTTGTTATCGCTGGCAGGATCCGATGTGCCTCCGGGTTACGCTCACGATCTGGATGATCTGCCTGCTGAGATTGAACCCGGCTCGGTGCCGCTCATCCTGATGAGGGCCCTCGGAGCTGGCCGCTCGTAGCCGATGCTTCCGATCATCTGTGGTGCGATCCCGTTGTCTTCTCCAGTAGGTGTAGCTCCATACTGATGCCCGTGTACGTCGGGGATGTTGGGTGACCCTCCCCTCGTACTGTGGAGATCTGACCTAAAGGGGAGGTCGGATCTCCACAGTACGAGGGGAGGATCAGCCTATCCGGGCAGCTCGTTTTACCATGGAGGGCTGTATCTTCATCGCGAGTTGGTAGAGACCTCGCATCTGAGGCGGATGCTCCTGGTAGTACTTCAGGGCGCAATGGATTGTCTCTTCTCCGCAGACTTCAGCCACCCGGCGGTCCATCCCATAAATCTGCTGTCTGCCGATGATCGGCACTACGGCCACACAGAGAAGTGCCAGCATGGCCACCACAACCGGAACGGGCAAGTCGAACAGAAAGGCCACCACGGTGCCAGCCGCAGCGCCGATGCCAGCCGCGGTTTGAGTTGATGCCCCCTCCTTACGAAGGCGCGTGCGATCGGATGCCGCAACCGCCCATGCGAGATCCGCGTCCTGCATATGCTCCGGCAGAACGTCAAAAGTGGCTCCGATGACGATCAGCGAGTTCTTCCCGCGTCTCTTCAGCGTGCAGTCCGCCCCCTGGGGCGGTTCACCGTAGATCACGTCAGGCGGGTTGACATCAAACCGCTGGGACAACTCCTCAACTCGGAGACGCACCTTGTCTATATCCATCCGGCTATCTTCGGAGACAAAGATCACGTTGTGGTCGCAACCCCTCGACGGTGCGTGAAAACTGCCCCTGTGGCAAAGACCGCTCAATCCGCCGGATCCGCCATTGCAGCATCTGGCACAACAACCATGCCGGCGACCGGCGCCTACACATCGTCGACAGGGCGAACGTTGCCTGAGGCGGCGCTAGGCGTTACGCCAAGCATCAATGACGCAGGAAGCACTCGAAGTGCCACCAACCGTCCTCTTGGGCGCGGATCAGTAGCGCCTTTATCCGTCCTGTAGGGGGAACCTCAGCGTGAGTTCTCCTTCCTCCCCGAGGACCGTCGCCCGGCCCTCTCGCCGGAGGTCGCTCGTGCGGTGCGGTGGCTGGAAGCGGCCTCGCTGCCTCTCAAGGCGCTGGAGGAGGCCAAGCACACGCGGGCGGCTCTGGAGGGCCTAACGCTGCTCCTGGACGGCAAGGCGGCGGCCACCTCGACCTACCGGCGCAAGCGAGCGGTGTTCCATCACGTGCTGGAGTATGCGGTGGAACTGGAGGAGCTTTCGGCGAATACGCTGCACAAGGTGAAGCTCCGCAAGGCCAAGTCCGACGGGGAGATCGACCGGCGCTCGGTGGTCAACCCGGTTCAAGCCCGTGAGCTGCTCACCGCCGTGACCTACGTGGGCCGGTCGCGGGGGCTGATGCTGGCGGCCATGTTCGCCTGCATGTACTTCGGAGGTCTGCGTCCGGCTGAGGCCGCGGGGCTCCGTAAGAAGGACTGTCACCTTCCGGCGACCGGCTGGGGCCTGCTCACCCTGGAGAAGACCAAGCCGCAGAGCAACAAGCGGTTCACCGACTCGGGGAAGACCCATGACGATCGTGGCCTCAAGCACCGGCATACGAAGGAGACCCGAGAGGTCCCGGTCCCGCCGGAGCTGGTGGCCATCCTCCGGGAACACATCGACAAGCACGGGGCCGGCGAGGACGGCCGGCTGTTCCGGACTCGCACGGGTGGCCTGATCTCCGGATCGGCGTACGCCAAGGTCTGGAAGGAGGCCCGGACCTACGCCTTCACACCTGACCAGGTCGCCTCACCTCTGGCGGGCAGGCCGTACGACCTGCGGCACGCGGCGGTCTCCCTCTGGCTCAACGCCGGAGTCCATGCGCCGGAAGCGGCCGAACGGGCCGGCCACGGGGTGGACGTGATGCTCAAGGTCTACGCCAAGTGCATCGACGGCCAACGTGACGTGGCCAACCAGCGCATCCTGGATGCGCTCGCCGCATGACATCGGCACCGCACAACGACAGGACCCCGGGACCCTCGGGGTCCTTCGTCGTTTCGGCCCAGGAATCGTTCCGCAGTCCTCCAAAACTCCCGGCCCCACCTGGGGAAACGAGGCCGTGAGCATTCCGCGTATGTTCCGCAACCACTGGCATACGGCTGCTTTTCGCTGCCTGCGGCTGCATGAGGCATGCGGGCCGTACACATGCAAAAGACCAGGTCAGCGTACGGATGACCTGGTCTCGGTGGTGCGCCCTGCAGGATTCGAACCTGCGACCGTCGGATTAGAAGTCCGATGCTCTATCCAGCTGAGCTAAGGGCGCTCCCGCCTAATTGTGCATGATCCGGGGAGTGTCCATGCAACGGATCGGCACGGGTGTCGCGAGGATCACTCTACGGTGCCTGCGGCCGGCCGTGTGAACAGGGTGACAGGAGCGTCTCTCCGGCGGCTGACCGGCGCCGATGGCCGGGAGCCGGCACTGTGGAACCTTCATGGCAGGACTGCTTTACGGATAGTCCGGAGATCTGCAAGAGCGCAGACGGACCATCCGAAGTCGGTCTAGGCTCGGATGCCATGTCCGCCGTCACCGCCTCAGAGGAGATTCCCCTGCTGGGCGGTGACGTGACCGACGGGGTGGTGCGGGTCGGTGACACCGTCCGCAGGCCCGTCCGGCCCTCCACACCGTCCGTGCACGCGCTGCTGCGCCACCTTGAGGCGGCGGGGTTCGACGGTGCGCCCCGTGTGGTGGGCCTGGACGGCCAGGGCCGGGAGATCCTGACCTACGTCGACGGTGACTCCGCGACCGCTCCGCTGACGTCATGGGCGGTCACCGATGAGTCGCTGGCCGCTCTGGCGTCGCTGCTGCGTCGCTTCCACGACGCCTCGGCGAGCTTCGTTCCGCCGCCGGACGCCGCATGGGAGGCCGGGTCCAACGACGACGCGGCTCCTGAGCTGGTCGGTCACTGCGACATCACCCTCGACAACGTGATCTTCCGTGACGGGCTCCCCTTCGCGTTGATCGACTTCGACATGGCCCGGCCGACGACCCGGCTGTTCGACGTGGTGACCGCCCTGCGGCACTGGGCCCCGATCGCCGACCCCCTCGACCTGGAGCCGATCCGGCGTGATCTGGCGGTCGGTGCGCGGCTGCGGCTGTTCTGCGACGCCTACGGGCTGACCCCGCGCGAGCGCCGCCGCCTGCTCGATCTCGCCCGGCTCCGCTTCGACCGTTCCTACCACGCCATGCGCGTCAAGGCCGCCACCGCGGGCGGCGGCTGGGCCCGTATGTGGGCGGGCGGCGCGGGGGAGCGCATCCGCCGGGCCTGCGCCTGGCTGGAGACCCACCAGGATGAGCTCCATGCGCATCTCATCTGACCGCTCCGCTCCCCGGCAGGCGACCGGACGGACCCATCCTGGCCGATCCGCGTCGAGACGGGCCGAGGCGCTTGGCATGCTCGCCGGGGTGGCCGTCGACGCCGTGCTCGCCGACCCCCGGCGCGGGCATCCGGTGGCGCTGTTCGGACGGGCCGCCGCAGCCCTGGAACAGCGGGTGTACGGCGACGCCCGGCCCAAGGGGGTTCTCTACACGGCACTGTGCGTCGGTCCGGTGGCTCTGCTCGGCCTCGCCGCGACCCGGACAGGGAACCCGGTGGCGCGGGGGGCGCTGAGCGCGATGGCGACCTGGTCGGTGCTGGGCGGCACCACGCTGGGGCGCGAAGGTGTGGCCATGGCGCGGTTCCTGGAGGCCGGCGACCTCACCGGGGCGCGCGGAAGGCTGTCGCACCTGTGCGGGCGTGACCCCGCCCTGCTCGACACCCCCGGACTGGCCAGGGCGACCGTCGAGTCGATCGCGGAGAACACCTCCGACGCCGTGGTGGCACCGCTGTTCTGGGGCGCGGTGGCCGGGGTGCCGGGACTGCTGGCCTATCGGGCGGTCAACACGCTGGACGCGATGGTCGGCCACCGCAACGCCCGCTACGAGCGGTTCGGCTGGGCTTCGGCGCGCCTCGACGACGTGGCCAACTACGTCCCCGCGCGGATCACCGGAGCGCTGACGGCCCTCGCCGCCCCCCTGGCCGGCGGCTCGGCCCGCCGGGCGGCCGCCGTACTGCGCAGGGACGGTCACCGCCACCCGAGCCCCAACGCGGGCCGCTGCGAGGCGGCCTTCGCCGGTGCGCTGGACGTCACGCTCGGCGGCACCAACGTCTACGGCCACCGCGTCGAGCACCGGCCCGAGATGGGCGACGGGCCCGGACCGTCGGTCGCCGACATCCGCAGGTCCGTACGGCTGGCACGGGCGGTGGGCCTGGCCGCCGCCGGCCTGGCCGTGCTCGCGGCGTTCCGCCGCCCGCGCCGGTAGGGGTGCGGGGCCCGGGTGGCCGTCGGGCATGGGGCGCGTCATGCTGGTCACCATGATTGTCGATCCGTCCGGGGAGTCGCCCGTGATCCTGTCCGGTCCCGGTGCCACCGGGCCCGCCGTCTCCGCCGTCGCGGGAACCGTCTTCGCCGACGCCGGAACCGCCTCCGCCGGTGCTGAAACCGTCTTCGCTGTCGCGGGAACCGCCTCCGCTGACGCCGGAACCGTCTCCGCCGTTGCCGGAACCATCTCCGCCCGGCCGTATCCGGTGAGGGGCGTGTGAGGGGCTCCCTGCTGGTCGCCGGGACCACCTCCGACGCCGGCAAGAGTGTCGTCACCGCCGGGATCTGCCGCTGGCTGGCCCGGCAGGGTGTGAAGGTCGCGCCGTACAAGGCGCAGAACATGTCACTGAACTCCTTCGTCACCGCCGACGGCGCCGAGATCGGCCGGGCCCAGGCGATGCAGGCCGCCGCCTGCGGCCTGGAGCCCACCGCCGACATGAACCCGATCCTGCTCAAGCCGGGCAGCGACCGGCGCAGCCAGGTCGTGGTCATGGGCAGGCCGCTGGCCGACGTCGACGCCATGGAGTACTGGGACGTCAAGGAGCACCTCCGCCAGGTCGCGGTGGACGCGCTGGAAAGGCTGCGCGACACCTACGACGTGGTGGTCTGCGAGGGCGCGGGCAGCCCGGCGGAGATCAACCTGCGCCGGAGCGACATCGCCAACATGGGCCTGGCCCGCGCCGCCGGCCTGCCGGTCGTCGTGGTCGGCGACATCGACCGCGGCGGGGTGTTCGCCTCGCTGTACGGGACGGTGGCGCTGCTGGAGCCCGCCGACCAGGCGCTGATCGCCGGGTTCGTGGTCAACAAGTTCCGTGGGGCGCGCGAGCTCCTCGAACCCGGCCTCGACATGATCAGGGAGCTGACCGGCCGCGAGGTGTACGGCGTGCTGCCCTGGCTGGACGGCCTCTGGCTGGACGTCGAGGACTCCCTCGCCCTGGACAACCGGCCCGCGATCGGGGCGCGTCCACCGTACGGCGGGCAGAGCCTGCGGGTCGCGGTGGTCAGGCTGCCGCGCATCTCCAACTTCACCGACCTGGACGCCCTGGCCTGCGAGCCGGGTGTGCTGGTCCGCTACGTGACCTCGCCGGCCGAACTGGACGACGCCGACCTGGTGGTGCTGCCCGGCTCGCGCGCGACGGTCTCCGACCTGGCCTGGCTGCGCGCCACCGGCCTGGCCGACGCCCTGCCGGGCCGGGCCGTACTGGGCATCTGCGGCGGTTACCAGATGCTCGCCCGGACGATCCGGGACGACGTCGAGTCCGGAGCGGGACTGGTCGAGGGGCTCGGCCTGCTGCCCGCGACGGTGGAGTTCGCCGCGGCCAAGACGCTGGGCCGCCCGGTCGGCGAGGCGTACGGCTGCCGCGTCGCGGCCTACGAGATCCATCACGGCGTCGTGACGGCCGAGGGCGGCGACCCGTTCCTGGACGGCTGCCGGTCCGGTCCCGTCTGGGGCACCACCTGGCACGGGGCACTGGAGAACGACGACTTCCGCCGGGCGTTCCTCGCCGACGTGGCGGCCGTCTCCGGACGTGACTTCGTCCCCGCCCCCGGCGTCTCCTTCGCCGCGTCGCGCGAGGAACGGCTGGACGCCCTCGGCGATCTGATCGAACGGCATGTGGACACCGATGCCCTGCTACGACTGCTGGAGGGCGGTGCCCCCGCGGGCCTGCCCCTCCTGCCTCCCGGTGGAGCGCCGCGCGGAGCACCGGATTTCTCGCACAATGGAGCCATGGAAGGTGGACGATGACCCGGATCGTGCTGTTCCTCTTCATCATCGCCGTGGTCGCCGCGGTGGTCCTCGGCGTCGCCCTGGTGCTGCGCGCGTCCAGGAGGCCCAAGCCCGTCTCCGACGACCCCCGTGAGATTCTCCGGCGCCGTTACGCCGCCGGTGAGATCGACGAGGACGAATACCTCCGCCGCATGTCCGGCCTCTCCCAGGACTGGTAGCGGATCGCGTCACGGCCTCGGCCCGGCGCTCCCGGTCGCGGATCATGTCACGACCCCGACCCGGCGCTCCTCGATTGATGGATTTCTCCGTACTTCAGGGCTTTTTCGGTGATCATTGGAGGCGAACGTCGCCGCGCGCCGAGGAGCAGGATGTCCGGACTGGAAGCCGTCGTCGCCGCAGCGGGAAAGGCCGTGGCGGGCCGTGCCCTGCGGGAGGGGCTCGCCGTCCGGGCGGCGAGGGAGGAGCGGACCGCGGACCTCGCGACGCTGATCCGGAGCGGGTTCCCCGACCGTTTCGTCCGGCGCAGCCTCGAACGCCAACTGGCGGCCGTCGCCGACGGGGTGGAACGGCGGCTCGCGGTGCTCGTCGAGCGGGAGTACGGCGGGCTCGCCGAGAACGACCGGGCGGCGGTCCTGCACGAGGTCGTGGCGGTCCTTGAGGCCGCCGACCTCTCCGACCGGGCCGTGCTGGCCGCCGACATGGACACGATCAAGCTCGCGAAGGAGATCCGGTCCGGCCTGCCCGACCCCGCCCGGCAGCTCGGGGAGGCCGGGGCACGGCTGTACGACGTGCTGCTGGACGAGTGCCTCGACTGCCTGGTCCGGATCCTCCAGCAGCTCCCGCAGTATCTGCCCCGGGCCGCCACCGAGGTCCTCGGCCGCCTGTCGTCCGTCGAAGAGCGGATCGCCGCACTCGGGCAGCAGGTCTCCGCGGCGCTCGGCCGTCTCCCGGTCCGCTCGCTCGACGCGCCCGTCGGCACCCAGGACGACGAGGAGTTCGAACGCCGCTATCTGGAACACCTCAGCCGCACCCTCGACGAGGTCGAGTTGTTCGGCGTCCGGGTGGAGAACTACCGTCCCCGCGCGACGCTGAGTGTGGCCTACATCAGCCTGAGCGTCTCGACGCAGGGACCGGCGCGCCCCCGCGCCCCCGAGCGGATGCGCCTCGCCGGGCTGACCGGTCCCGACGCCGGCGAGACGGGCGTGGAGTACGAGCCGGCCACCCTGCGCGTCGAGAGCGCCCTCGGCCGCTCCCGGCGGACCCTGCTGCGCGGCGACGCCGGATCGGGCAAGAGCACGCTGCTGCGCTGGCTGTCGGTGACCGTGGCGCGTGGCGGCTTCTCCGGCGACCTGGCCGCGTGGAACGGTTCCGTACCGTTCGTCGTCAAGCTCCGCAGCCACCCCTCGTGCGGCCTCCCCGACCCAGAGGATTTCCTCGCCGACGTCGCGGGACCGATGGCCGGGCGGATGCCGGCCGGGTGGGTGCACCGGGTGCTCGACGCGGGCCGGGCGCTGCTGCTCGTCGACGGGGTGGACGAGCTGGCCGTACGGCACCGGCCCGCGGTCAGGAAGTGGCTGGGCGACCTGCTCGCCGCCTACCCCGGGACCCGGACCGTCGTCACCTCCCGCCCGGCGGCGGCCGACACGCGCTGGCTAGCCGAGGAGGATTTCTCGCCGGTGACGCTGGAGCCGATGACCCCGACCGACCTGCGCGAGCTCGTACGGCAGTGGCACGCGGCGATGCGCGGGTCACCGAGCCTGCCGTGCGCCCCCGAGAGACTGGACGAGTACGAGGGCGCGTTGCTCGCCCGGTTCGAGAGCAGTCCGCACCTGCAGATGCTCGCCTCGGCGCCGCTGCTCGCGGCGATGCTGTGCGCGCTGAACCTGGACCGCGGCAAGCAGTTGCCGCGCAGCCGCATGGGGCTGTACGCGGCGGCGCTGGAGCTCCTGCTGGAACGTCGCGACGCCGAGCGCGGGATCGCCGCCGAGGTCGCCCTCGAACCCGAGCAGAAGGTGCGGGTGCTGCAGGACCTGGCCTGGCAGCTCGCCGTATGGGGGCGGTCGGAGCTGTCCAAGGCCACGGCGCTGAAACGGGTCGAGGAGAAGATCCGGACCATGCCCCGGGTGGACGCGACGGCCGAGGCCGTGCTCGACCATCTGCTGCAGCGGAGCGGGGTGATCCGGGAACCGGCACCGGGCCGGGTCGACTTCGTGCACCGTACGGTGCAGGAGTATCTCGCGGCCAAGCAGGCCGCCGACGACGCCGACATGGAGCCGCTGGTCGAGCGGGCGCATCTGGACCAGTGGCGCGAGACGGTGGTGATGGCCGCCGGCCACGCCAACGCGCCCGTACGGCGGGAGCTGCTGCACGGGCTGCTCGACCGGATCGACGGGGGAGACCGGCACGGCCGCAAGCTGCGGCTGCTGGTCGCCGGCTGCCTGGAGACGATCCAGGAGTTCCCCCGCGACCTGCGCGACCGCGTCGAGGGCTGCCTCGCCACGGTGATTCCGCCCAGGAACATGGCCGAGGCGAGAGTGCTGGCGCTCGCCGGTGAGGAGGTGCTCCGCCGCCTCCCCGACGACCTGGGTGACCTGTCGGAGGCACGGGCGGCGGCGACGGTGCGGGCCTGCTGGCTGATCAACGGGGCCGAGGCATTGCGGAAACTCGCCGGATACTCGCGGGATCCCCGCCTGGACGTCCAGCGGGAGCTGGTCACCGGGTGGGAGTACTTCGGCCGGGACGAGTACGCCACCCGGGTCCTCGCGGACGCGCCTCTGCCCGGCGGGACGCTGGATGTGGACAACCCGCGCCTGCTGGGCGGCCTCCGCCACCTCGGGCACGTGCGAAATCTGTTCGTGAGCTGCCCCGTCATCGGGGACGTCCGGTTCTTCCGGTCCGCACCGCCGCTGCGCAGGCTCTCCCTGCACCACGTGGGCGACGCCGACCTCGCCGACCTGGGACTTCTGCCGGAGCTGAGGTGGCTGTACATCCAGATGACGGCACGCCGCCGGGCCGACCTCGGCTTCCTCGCCCACCTGCCCGAGCTGCGGGAACTGAGCCTGGGGAATGTCGACTTCGCGGGGAGCCTCGTTTTCCTCGACGCGCTCCCTCCGCTCGACTCGCTCGCTCTCGGCGAGGTCGACTCGGTCCGGGACTTCGGCCCGATCGCCCGGCACGCCACGCTCCGCGGCCTGTCCCTCTTCGGAGCGCGTCAGCTGAAGGACGCCGCGCTCCTGGCCGGTCTTCCCCACCTGGAGCAGATCACTCTCAGCGAGGTGGACATCCACGGTGGCCTCGCCGCTCTCGTCGAGCACAGCCGGGGGGTGCGGCGACTCCGGCTCCGGGACACGGACCGGCTCGACGACCTGGCCTCACTGGACGCCCTCGACCTCACCGTGCTGGGACTGACCCGGTGCCCGAGGGTGACCGACCTGGCGTCTCTCGCCCGTCAGCGCAACCTCGAAGCGCTGATCCTCCATGGGTCCGCCGTCGCCGATCTCGGCCCGCTGTCCGGTCTTCCGAAGCTCAGCCACCTCTCCCTCGACGGATCGCGGCAGGTGGCGGACCTGTCGCCGCTCGCGGACCTGGACTCGCTGCGGCTCCTGTACCTGCTGGGGACGGCTCCCGTGCTCGATCTGGCCCCGCTCGCGGGCAAGCGGAGACTGCAGATACTGGCCGATTCCCATCAGGAGCTGCACAACGTCCACCTGCTCCACCCGACCACGAAGGTCACGCGCGTGTAGGGCAGCCGGGGCACGGGGCTGCGGCCGTTCCCGGCGGCCCAGGCGGTTCCGGCCGCTCGCGGCCCCGGTAGGGGAGACGGTTCGCAGGCTTCGCCGGCCGGTGGTCGGAGTGGGGTCGGACGGCACGGTGTGCCCCCGGCGGGGAGACGGCTCTCAGGCTTCGGTGGCCGGGGTGCGGTGGTTCTCGGTGATCCAGGCGTCGATCCGCTCCCAGTGGTCGTAGAGCCAGCGGATCCGGCCCTCCTCGTCGCGGGGCACGTCGGCCGCGTCGACCCGCCACCAGGTGGCCCTGACCTCGGCGCGCACGGGCAGTTTGCGCCAGAGGTCGCCGAGGGTCACCAGGTCGTCCAGGCCGGTGTGGGCGACGAAGACCACGTCGGCGGCGGGGCAGGCGTCGATGGCGGCGACGGCCCCGCCGGGGTGGGGGGCGAGCAGATGGTTCAGCCGGCGGGCGCGGGCGGCCTCCTTGGCCAGGCCCTTGCGCTCCAGCCGGCGGATGGCCCGCGCCTGCCGCCGGGGAGTGAAGTTGCCCCCCTCGGGGAAGATCACCAGAGCGTCGTCGGCGTCCATGTCGGAGGCCAGCCGGCGGATCTCGGCGATGATGCCCCTCGTATCGACGTTGCGGGGCACGAAGGCGTTGGGCAGCCGGTTGGTCAGCACGTCCAGGGAGGGGTCGAGCTGCAGGGCCGCCTTCATCACGATCCTGGGGCGCCTGCCGTACACGCTGAGGAGATGGTGGACCAGCAGGACGGAGTCGCCCGGACCCGCGTGGCGGGACAGGACGATGACCGGACGGGCCAGGCGCCGGGCGAGCTCGTCCGGGACCGGCGGCGGACCGTCGACCTCGACGCGCAGGCCGAAGATCCGTTCGGCCGCCGCGTACACCTTGGCGAGGAACCACCGGATGAGGGCGTACTGCCGCTCCTCGTACTCGTCCCGGCTGAGCCGCCCGCCGAATCCGGAGGTCACCCAGATGCCGAAGCAGGCGACCAGCGCCATCGTCTCCAGCGTCAGCCACGCCACCGCGAACCAGACCAGCCGGGTGCCGCGCCGCTGCGGGGGCGGCAGGCGCAGGGAGGCCGCGGCCACCACCAGCAGCCAGACGGGGAGTGTGATCACCACGGCCACGGCGAGCACGATGACGAGCGGTGCGAGGATCAGGCGGCGCAGGAAACGTGGAGGGAGCACGGGCCTCTCCTTCCTGGACGTTGCCCGGCAGGCCCGGCCGGCGGACCCGGTGAGGTCTGCCTGCGCCGTACGGCCCGGCGGAGCTTGGGTGGGCCGGCGAGCGGTGTACGCCCTGACGGCCCGGCGGACCTGACGGCTCGGCAGGTCCCGGTGGCGGCCCGGTCTCCGGTCGGACTGGCTCAGCCGGGCGAATGCTGGGCCAGGTAGTGGGACGAAGCCTGATAGGCACGCTCTATATATCCAGATATACGCGATGAATCCCGGTAGCGCAGTTGGGAGAGATCCACTCCGGGACGGGTCTCGCCGCCGGTGGGCATGACGTGGACCTCGATGTCAGCGGGCAGCGTGGCCATCTCCTCGGCGAAACGGTGACGGCGGGCGATCTCGAAGGCGATCAGGCCGACCTCCCACGGGCGGCGCGGGGCGACCAGGGGCCGCTCGATCCGGCCGACGTGCAGGACGTAGACGCGGCGGGCGCCGAGGGCCACGGCGCGGCCGACCGGGATGCTGTGGACCAGGCCGCCGTCGAGGAAGTGGTCGTCGCCGATGCGGATGGGGGGCAGCAGCCCGGGGACGGCGCAGGAGGCGAGGACCGCGTCGACGAGGGGGCCTTCGGTGAACCAGTGGGCGGTCGCGCGCTCGATGGAGGCGGCCACGCACTGGAACGGCACGGCCAGGTCCTCGATGCGGGAGACCGGGAGCATCCCGGTCAGCAGGTCGCGCAGCGGGCTGGGGGAGTGCAGGTGGGTGCCGCTCCTGGCGAGGGTGGACAGCCGGGTCATCCACGACCCGCCGAAGGCCGTGCGGACCACGTCGGAGCTCCACAGTTCGGTCAGGGCGGTGACCGCGTCACCGGGGGCGGCCGCGAGCATGACGCCGTTCAGCGCGCCCACGGACGTACCGACGATCACGTCCGGCTTGATGCCCGCCTCGTCCAGCGCGCGCAGCATGCCCACCTCGTGCGCGCCGAGCACCCCCCCACCGCCGAGCACGAAGGCCGTATCCACGTTCATGACTTCACGATAGACCCGGTCTGCCCGGCCGCCCCCACATCGTGGAGATCGTCAAGTCTCGATCTTTCTCGTTCTTTGCGGCAGATTGCAAGGCACCATCCCCGCCGCCGTGGAGGCCCGAATGATCCGTAAAGTCGGAGAGCACGCGATCGTCCTCGGGGCCGGGATCAGCGGCCTGCTCGCCGCCCGGGTGCTGACGGACTTCTACGGCCGGGTGACCCTCGTCGAACGCGACGCGCTGGGGGTGGGCCTCCCCCGCAAGGGGGTGCCGCAGGGCTTCCACGCGCACGCCCTGCTCCCGCGCGGCCTGCAGATCCTGGAGGAGCTGTTCCCCGGCCTCACCGGGGAACTGGTCGCCGGGGGCGCCATGCCGTACGAGATGATCGTGCAGCTTCGGATGATCATGGGGGGTCACGAGTTCGCGCGGATGCCGACCGGCGAGAAGGGGGTGTCGGCGACCCGGCCGTTCCTGGAGAGTCATGTCCTGCGCAGGGTGCGCGACCTGCCGGGTCTGGTGACGGCGGACCGCAGCCAGGTCACCGGGATCCTGACCGGGGAGGGCGCGGTCACCGGAGCGCGGATCGCCGACGAGGACGGTGAGCGGGAGCTGCCCGCCGACCTCGTCGTCGACGCGATGGGCCGGGGCGGCCGGACCCTCGCCTGGCTGGAGTCCATGGGGCTCGACCGGCCGGAGGAGGAGACCGTCAAGGTCGAGGTGGCCTACGCCACCTGGTATCTCAGGCTCGCCGAGGGCGCCCTGGGGGAGGATCGCATGGTCCTCGTGGGCACCTACCGGGGTCAGCCCAAGGGGGCCGCGCTCTGCGCGGTGGAGGGCGACCGCTGGCTGGTGACGCTGGGCGGCAACGCGGGGGTGCGCCCGCCGACCGATCCGGAGGGGTTCTTCGGCTGGATCGACGAGGTGGCACCCGCCGACGTGGCCGCCGCGGTCCGCGCGGCCGAACCTCTCGGCGAGATCGGCACGGCCAGGATCCCGACCAGCGTGCGCCGCCGGTACGAACGGCTGAGCCGCTTCCCCGAGGGACTGCTCGTCACCGGGGACGCGATCTGCAACTTCAACCCGATCTACGGCCAGGGCATGTCGGTCGGCGCGCTGGACGCGCTCGCACTCCGTGACTGCCTGCGTGAGGGCACCCGTGACCTCGCCCACCGTTACTTCGCGGCGGTCGCCAGGGCCCTGGACCCCGCCTGGCAACTCTCCACCGGCGCCGACTTGGCCTTGCGCGAGGCCGAGGGGGCGCGGCCCCTGCAGGTCCGGGCGCTCAACGCCTACATCCGCAGGCTGCAGCGGGTCGCCGCGCGCGATCCGCGGGTCGCGGTCGCCTTCAGCCGGGTGAGCGGCCTGCTCGACCCGCCCTCGGCGCTGATGCGGCCGGCCGTGGTGTGGCGGGCCATGCGGGGCTGACCCCCGGCCACGTCGCGGTGCCGTACCGCGTGCGGCGGTGCGTACGGCGGGCCGTGTAGCCGTACGGCCGTGCACGGCCGCGTGGCGGGTCATACCGCGTACCGCGGCCGCGTACGGCCGGGCCACCCGGTCGTGCGGGCCGTGCGGCGGCGCCGTGCGGCCGGAGATCGGGCGGTGGGCTCCGGATACGGGCAACGAACGGGCGGCCAACTGTCCGACTCCGGTAATGGCCGGGGCAGGGACGGGCGGGCACCATCGACGGCATGACAGCGGTAGTGGAGACCGAGGGACTTACCAAGTTCTACGGTAGGCGCCGGGGACTCGAGGATCTCAACCTCGTGATCCATCCCGGAGAGGTGTTCGGGTACCTCGGCCCGAACGGTGCGGGGAAGACGACCACGATCAGGTTGCTCCTCGACGTGATCAGGCCGACCGCCGGCCGGGTGACCGTGCTCGGCGTCGACCCGCGCGACGCGAGGGTGCGCAGCCGGATCGGCTACCTGCCCGGGGAGCTGACCCTGGAGGGCAGGGAGAAGGCGAAGGACTATCTCGCCTTCCTGGGCGGGATGCGCGGCGGCGTGCCCAGGGAGCGGATCACCAGGCTGGCCGAACGGCTGGAAGCCGACCTGTCGGTGCCCATGGGCAAGCTCTCCAAGGGCAACAAGCAGAAGGTGGGCCTGATCCAGGCCTTCATGCACGAGCCGGAGTTCCTGATCCTGGACGAGCCGACCAGCGGCCTGGACCCGCTGGTGCAGCAGGAGTTCCTGGCGATGGTCCGGGAGGTCCGCGCCTCGGGCCGGACCGTGCTGATGTCCTCACACGTGCTCGCCGAGGTGGAGGACGTCTCCGACCGGGTGGGGATCGTCCGCGCCGGACGGCTGGTGGCGGTGGAGGACATCGCCGCGCTGCGGGAGAAGGCGGTGCGGCTGGTGGAGTTCCACTTCGACGCGCCGGTGCCCCGCGAGGCGTTCGAGAACCTCCCGGGCGTGCGGGACCTGCGGGTGGAGGGCGCGAGCGTCCGCTGTACGATCGACGGCCGTCCCGACGCGCTGGTGAAGGCGGCGGCGCGGTTCACGGTGGTGCACATGGTCAGCGCCGATCCCGATCTTGAGGAGATCTTCCTCACCTACTACAGCGAGGAGGGGGAGCGCCATGCCCGTACTGGTGTCTAAGAGCCTGCGGGACTACCGGAGGGCGCTGGTGGGCTGGGCCATCGGCATCACCGCGTTCTGCGGGATGTACCTGTCGTTCTATCCCAGCATGACCAGGAACCCCGAGGTGTACGGCCAGGCCGCGCTGGCCAAGTTCCCCGGTGCCATGCGCGACCTGATGGGAGGTATGGAGGACTTCACCAGCGGAGTGGGCTATCTGCACAGCGTGGTCTACCAGCTGTTCGGGCCGATGCTGTTCGTCGTCTGCGCCGCGATCCTCGGCAACCGGGCCCTCGCGCAGCCGGAGGAGTCCGGCACGCTGGAACTGACCCTCACGCTGCCGATCGACCGCAGGCGGCTGGTCTTCGAGCGCTTCGCCGCCCTCGCCCTCGGCCTGCTGGGCCTGGCGGTGGTGACGTTCCTCGTGGTGTGGGCGCTGACGGCCGCCGTCGGGCTGAACGTGGCGCCCGACCGGATCCTCGCCGGTCACACCGGGATCCTCCTGCTCGGTCTGTTCTTCGGCACGCTGGCCCTCACGGTGGGCGCCGCGGCGGGGCGCAGGAACATCGCCATGGCCGTGGTGGGGGTGGCCGTGGTGGGCGGCTACGTCATCGAGACCCTGGGCAGGGACGTGGACGCGATCGCCTGGCTCCGGTGGGTCTCGCCGTTCCACTACTACCTCGACGGCAGGCCTCTCCACCAGGGCTTCCCCACCGGTGATTACCTGATTCTCGCGGGAGCGACGGTGGTGCTGCTGCTGACCGCGATCCTCGCCTTCGATCGGCGTGACGTAGGAGTCTGATGGACGAGGTCCCGGGGGTGCCCGCCGACCTGCTCGGCGGGCACCTCCGTGTGCTGAAGGCCGCCGCCGCGACCGGGTGGCTGCCCGACCGTGACGCGCTGGACGACTACCGCGCCGCCGGCACCCGGGCCGCCGAGTCGGGCGTGCCGCTGCGCGCCCTCGTCGAGGCCGCCCTGCTCATGGCCGAATCCGTGGCCCCGGTCCCGCTCCCCGCGCTCAGACGGACGGTCTCGGCCCTGATGGAGGGCTACGAGAACGCCCAGCGGCTGGCCCTGCGCCAGGAGGAGACCGCGCGCCGGGAGTTCGTCGACGACCTGCTCCAGGGCCGGGCCGACCGGCTCGCCGAACGGGCCGAGCACTTCGGCCTCCGGCTGGCCGAGGCCTACGTGGTCGCGGTCGCCCGCCCCTCGGGCCCGCCGGGCGACGGCGACACGACGGCCCGGCGGATCGAGGAGGCGATGGTCTCCCGGTTCGGCTCGCACAACGTGCTGGTCGCGGTCCGCGACGGCGGGCTGGTGTGCGTCGTGCCGGGCAGCCTCACCGTCGCGACGGGGGAGTTCACCCACCACGTGAGGCAGCTGTTCGCGCCCGGCTGGCGGGTCGGGCTGGGGCGGCCCCACCGGGGGCCCGGTGGGGTGGTCACCTCCTACCGGGAGGCCGCCGGCGCCATCGAGCTCGGTGACCGGCTGGGCCTGCGGGCCTCCGTGCTCAAGGCCGCCGACCTGCTGGTCTTCCCGGTGCTCCTGCGGGACAGGGCGGCGATCGAGGATCTGGTGACGACCGTGCTCAGCCCGTTGCTGGAGACCCGGGGCGGACCGGAGTCGCTGCTCGGCACGCTGGAGGCCGTCTTCGCCTCCCAGGGCAACCAGACCGCCGCCGCGCGCAGGCTCGGCGTCAGCACCCGGGCGGTGACCTACCGGCTGGAGCGGATCCGCCGCCTCACCGGATTCTCACCCGACGACCCCACCCAGCGGTTCACCCTGGAGACCGCGGTGCTGGGCGCCCGGCTGCTGGACTGGCCCGCCCACCCGCTGTCCTGATCATCCGCCTGGGTGGATCGTCTGACGATCGGCCCGGGCCGGGGCCGCCTTGTCCGCTGCCCGGTCATTCAGCGAGACGGCTCTGCTCGCCACTCCGGCGGCCCAGCTCGGGTTCACGGTCCTGAAGATCAGCCCACCGCCGTACGCGGGGGTGGCGGCTCAGGGGATGAGCAGGAGCTTGCCCGTGGTCCGGCGCGCCTCCAGGTCCTCGTGGGCGCGGGCGGCCTCGGCCAGGGGGTAGCGGTGTGAGATGTGCACCTTGAGCTGTCCCGAGGCGACCCAGTTGAAGAGGTCGGAGGCCCGCCAGGTCAGCTCGTCGCGGGTGGCGATGTAGTGGACGAGGGTGGGCCGGGTCAGGAAGAGGGAGCCGCCCTTGTTGAGGACCTGCGGGTCGACGGGCGGGACCGGGCCGCTGGCCTGGCCGTACAGGGCCATCATGCCGCGCGGGCGCAGGGCGGCGAGGCTGCCCTCGAAGGTGGCGGCGCCCACGCCGTCGTAGACCACGTGCACGCCGGAGCCGGCCAGTTCGTGGACCGCCTCGGCGAAGCCGCCGTAGCGGATCACCTCGTCGGCGCCCGCCTGCCGGGCCAGCTGCTCCTTCTCCTCGGTGGAGACCGTGCCGATCACCCGGGCGCCGCGCAGCTTGGCGATCTGGGTGAGCAGCAGGCCCATGCCTCCGGCCGCGGCGTGCACCAGCACGTCGTCGCCCGGTTTCACCTCGTAGGTGGAATGGGTCAGGTAGTGCGCGGTCATCCCCTGGAGCATCAGGGCCGCCGCGGTGTCCGCCGTGACACCGTCGGGCACGGCGACCAGGTGGGACGCGGGCACCACGGCTTTCTCCGCGTAGCTGCCCATCACGTTCGCCCAGGCCACCGTGGATCCCACGGAGATCCCCCGCACGTCCTCGCCGACCGCGGCGACGGTGCCCGCCCCCTCGTTGCCGGGGACGAAGGGGAGGGAGAGCGGGTAGCGGCCCATCCGCTGGTAGACGTCGACGAAGTTCACCCCGCCGGCCGCGATGTCGACCAGCACCTCACCGGGGTTCAGTTCGGGATCCGGATGGTCGGTGTAGACGAGGACCTCGGGACCGCCGGTGGCGGAGACGACTATGGCGCGCATCGTGCTGGACTCCTTCGCTCAGTCGGGTGCTTCGATCTTCCCCAACCTCGCGGCGGTCACTCGCTGTTCCCGGTCGGCGGGTCGCGTTCTCGGTTCAGGGATTCGTGGAGGCCGCGCCGTCAAGCGCGCCATGCAGGGTGAAGTTGTCGAAGGACGCCCTGAGCTGGGATCTGCCGTTCTCGCCGACCCGGGCGAGCAGGCCGACCTCGCCCGGGGGCAGCGGGCCGGTGTCCAGCACCGACTGAACCTGCTCGCCGTTGACCCACATGGTCAGCTGCACGCCGTCAGGAGTGCCGGAGCACTCGGCCTGCAGGCGGGCGGGCTCGCCCTTGGGCAGATCGATCTGGACGGCCTTGGTGAGCTCCCCTCCGGCGTTCTTCACGCTCTTGCGGATGCGGGCGCCGCCGGAGGTGTCGAGCAGGAACTCGTAGCGGGTCGCGTCATAGGCGTCCTCGCCCCGGCAGAACAGCCCGTACTCGCCCAGGCCGCTGCTGCCGTCCCGGATCCCGACATCGACGCCGAGCAGCAGCCGTCCCGGTATGACCGGGGTGGGGCTGGCCGTGGGGTCGGGGGTGGCGGGCGGAGCGGTCAGGAAGGGGATCGGCGCCTTCTGCCGCACGACGGGATCGTCACCGTCCACGTCGACGGCGTAGTAACCCTCGGGGGCGTAGCCCTGGGGGCCGCTCCCGTCGTAGATGCCGCCGCTCCAGCCGCTCCGGCTCTGGGTGAAGTCGTCCTGGTACATCGAGGAGAGGCCTTCCGGCGGGCCGGGAGGAGACAGCGCGAGGTAGAGGGCGAGGGCGCCGCCCACCGTGACCAGGCCGGCCACCGCCGCTCCGGCGATCAGTTTCCTCCTCCGTGCCGACCGTCCGGCGAGTCCGGCCGCGAAGGAGGCTCCCAGACCCGGACCGGTGTGCTGCCCCGCAGCCAGGGCCTCCGCCCACGAGCCGGTCCCGTGGACCGTGGGCGGGCTCTGCTGCCAGACGGTCTGGACCGAGTGGGCGGTCTGCTCGGGGGCGGCGGAACGGCCGACGAGATGGTCTAGGAGCTGCTGGGAGGTGGGCCGGTTCCGAGGGTCCTTGGCGATGGCGTAGGTGACCAGCTCGCGCAGAGCGGGCTCCAGGTTCTCCAGGGAGGGCTCGGTGTTCATCACCTGGTACACCACCGAGGCCAGCGCCTCCCCGCCGAACGGCGGCCTGCCGCTCGCGGCGAAGGCGATGAGGCAGCCCCAGGAGAACACGTCGCACGCGGGGGAGACCGGCTCGCCGCGCAGGACCTCGGGTGCCATGTAGCGGGGCGTGCCGACGACCTCCCCGGTGCCGGTGATCCCGCTGAGCGTGTCCAGCGCGCGGGCGATGCCGAAGTCGATCACCCGGGGGCCGAACGGGGAGAGCAGCACGTTGGACGGCTTGAGGTCGCGGTGCACGACCCCGGCGGCGTGGATGGCGGTGAGGGCGGTCGCCACACCGACCGCCAGCGCGTCGAGGCTGGAGCCGCGGAGCGGCCCCCCCGACTGCACGGCCTCCTCAAGGTTGGGCCCGGTGACGTATTCGGTGACGACGTAGAGCTGGTCCCCGTCGAGCGCTGCCTCGATGACGGCGGCGGTGCAGAACCGGCGGACCCGCTGGGCGGCGTCCGCCTCCCGGCGAAAACGCATCCTGAACTGGTCGTGCTGGCTGTACTCCGGATTGATCACCTTGATGGCGACCCGCTGCCCCTCCGGGGAGTCGCCGAGGTAGACCGTGCCCATCCCGCCCCGGCCCAGCCTGCTCAGCACGCGGTATCGCCCGATTTGCACGGGATCATCCGAAGTGAGGTCGTCCACCGTCTTACCTAACCGCATATACCGTCACATGATGAAGTGGCTCAGCTTACCGAGATCTTCCCCGCCGTCAGCAGCCGCAACAGTGTGAGATTCACTTTCTCACGGCTGCCGACGGTCAGCACGCCGTACGGCGCCGCCGCATCGCCCGCCACCGCCGCCATCCGGCGGCCCGCGGTGCGGCAGGGGCGGGTCACCATCACTCGCGAGGACCGTCCGGTCGAGTGGTCCGACGGCCACTGCCGCGCGGGTGGCGTGATCTTCGGGATCCGCGACTCCGTGGACGCCGGTCCATCGGTGCGGCGGGTGGGGGACTTGCGCCCGACTCCGTGAGAACTGGACGCCGGTCTATTGGTGCGGCGGGTGGGGGACTTGCGCCCGACCCTGTGAGAACGTATGTTCGATACGCAGAGCCCGTCTTCCCCCGGGTGCCCAATTGAAGGCCACGGGAGAGAAGCAGGTTTTGAGCAGACTTTACGGGGATCCGATCCAGGTGTGGACCCAGGAGGGCCGGCCGGTCCAGTTCCTCTGGCGCGACCGGTTGCACGCCGTCCGGCGGGTGCTGGACCACTGGGTCGTCGCGCGGGAGGGGTGGAAGCTCTCCGAGACCGATCCGGGGGAGCGCCGGTTCTGGCGGGTCGAGGCCGACCCCGGCACCTACGAGCTCCGTTTCGACACCGCCGGTGAGGGCTGGCTGCTGATGAGGGCGTGGGACTGACGCCCCGGCCGTGCCGGTGCCCGCGTGGTCAGCGCCCGATGTGCGGAGCCTGCTGCGCGGGGACCTGCCTGGTGAGAAGCTGCGGGACACTTTGCGGCGCGGCCGGGTCGGCCCACGGAGTGACCGGATCCTCCTGCGCCGGGCGTGGGTAGCGGGTGCCCGCGGTCTGGATCCGGGTGATCTGCCGGACGGTCGCCGCGCACAACAGGGCGGAGACCGCGACGGCGGCCAGTTCGAGCAGACCGAGGCCGGTCAGGCTGGCCTCCCCCGGAACGCTGTCGAGCGACAGCCGTACGGGGACCAGGACGAGCGCGGCCAGCCAGCTCAGCCACCAGGCGGCGAGCAGCGCCACCCAGCGGCCATGACGGTCGGCGGGCGGACGTGAGGCCCACCAGAGGCGATACATCAGCAGCGGCGGGGCGACCAGGTTGACCCCCGGCACGAGCCATGCGGCCAGGGCCGGCGCCGTCCGCACCCGGGGGTCGGCGTTCTGGCGGGCCTGGACCAGCCAGGTGAGATAGGCCGCGACGGCCGCCACCGTGGTCACGGCGACGAGCATGATCAGGACGGCGAAGAGGGTGACCGCGCCGACGACGGCCTGCGCACCGGGGGCGTGGGGGTCGCCTCCGAGCGTCGAGATCTCCTGGGCCAGCCGGCGGCCGCGGGCCTGTTCGAAGACCGTCAACGCGGCAGCGGCCGTCACCTGGCCGGAAAGGGTCAGATAGACGGTCGCAACGGACTTTTGCAGAGATGGGATGAAGCGCATGTGTGTCTCCCCCCGGCATGCGCTGAAGGACTTGCCCTTTTTCTATCCCGTCCGCTCCTCCGCTAATCCGCTCCCCGGACTCGGCGGTTCAGCTCACCACGCCCGACTCCCAGGCCCATGCCGCGATCTCCACCCGGTTCCTGGCGCCGAGTTTCGCCTGGATGCTCCCCAGGTGCGTCTTGACCGTGGACAGTGAGACGAACAGCTCCGCGGCGACCTCCTGGTTGGTCCGGCCTCTGGCCACCAGGCGGACGACGTCCAGTTCGCGCTCGGTGAGCGGATCGGCGAGCGGCCGGCCGGCGCCGACCCGGGGGTGGGCCAGCTGTTCGAGCAGGCGCACGGTCACCGACGGCGACACCAGTGCGTCCCCGGCGGCGGCGGCCCGGATCGCCTCGATCAGCAGTGCCGGACCGCTGTCCTTGAGCAGGAACCCGGTCGCGCCCGCGCGCAGCGCGCCGTAGACGTACTCGTCGAGGTCGAAGGTCGTGACGATGACCACCCGCAGCGGATCGGCCACGCCCGGACCGGCCAGGAGCCGGGTGACCTCAAGGCCGTCCAGCTTGGGCATCCGGATGTCGAGCAGGCACACGTCGGGCCGGAGCCTCCGAGCGTGTTCGACCGCCTCGGCACCGTTCCCGGCGGTCGCCACGACCTCCATGTCCTCCTGGGCATCCAGGATCATCCGGAAACCGGTCCGGACCAGCTCCTGGTCGTCAGCGATGAGCACCCGAATCGTCACCTGACGGATTCTGCCAGCTCGTCATGGTTCTCGGACTTTCGGACGATACCGGCCCCGATCAATCGGACGGTCGGCCGATCTGCCGGACCGCTCCCGCGCGGGAGGGTCGGCGGCATGAGCGTTGTTCTTGAAGGAGCCGGCCTGGTCAAGCGGTTCGGTCCGACCGTGGCGCTGGGCGGCGTCGGCCTGGCCGTCCACGCCGGCGAGGCCGTGGCGATCATGGGGCCGAGCGGGTCGGGCAAGTCGACCCTGCTGCACTGCCTCGCCGGGATCATGAAGCCGGACGCGGGTGAGGTGAACCTGCTCGGTGGGCGCGTCGACACGATGGGGGAACGGGAGCGCAGCGCCCTGCGCCGCAGCCGGTTCGGGTTCGTCTTCCAGTTCGGCCAGCTCCTGCCGGAGCTTCCGGCCGAGGAGAACGTCGCGCTGCCCCTGATGCTCGGCAAGGTGTCCCGGGCCGACGCCGTACGGCGGGCCCGCGAATGGTTCGGCCCGCTCGGCCTCGGCGGCATGGAGGGACGCCGGCCCGGGGAGCTCTCCGGCGGCCAGGCGCAGCGGGTGGCGATCGCCCGCGCGCTGGTCACCCGACCGGCGGTGATCTTCGCCGACGAGCCGACCGGCGCGCTCGACCAGAGCACCGGCCACGACACGATGCGCCTGCTGGTGGAGGCCACCAAGCACAACGGCGCCTCGCTGGTGGTCGTCACCCACGACGTGGAGGTGGCCCGCTGGTGTGACCGGGTGGTCGAGGTCCGCGACGGTCAGATCATCCCCGCCGGGTACGGCGAGCCGCCGCCTCCCGGCCGCGACGCCGCGCGGCCGCCGGCCGCCCCCCTCCTTCCCGGTGCGCTGAGGGCTCCCGGTACTCCCGGGATGACGGGATGAGCGGGCTGATGGGTCTGACCTGGCGGCTGCTGCGCGGCGGGGGCCGCCGTGGCCTGCTGGGGGCGGCGCTGACCGTGATCGCGGTGGCGGTCTCCACCGCCTTGCTGCTCTTCGCCGTGACGGCCAACTTCGCCTTCCAGGGCCGGGCCGACCGGGAGGCGTGGCGCAACCCGGTCGGGGCCACCGGGAAGGCCGTGGCGATCGAAGCCGTGCACACGGACTACGTACGCGACCAGACGATCACGGTGGTGGACCTGGCGGCGCTGGAGCCGGGGGCGCCCCCGCCCCCGGGACTGGCCCGCTTCCCCGCCCCGGGTGAGGTCTGGTTCTCTCCCGGGCTGGCCGAGCTCGCCGGAAGGCTCCCGGCCGACCAGCTCGCCGCCCGGTTCCCCGCGAAGGTCGGCGGGACGGTCGGCGACGAGGCGCTGGTCCACCCCGGCGAGCTGGTCGCGGTCCGCGGGCAGCGGCCGGACTCCCGGCCGATGACCGGGTCGGACGGCAGAATCGCCGGTACCACCGCGCCCGCCGGTGCCGCCGTCCCACCGACGAAGATCTCCGATTTCACCGGGGAGCCGACGGGCACGGCGGCGGCGTACCAGGCGCTGGGGCTGGTCGCGAGTGTTCTCATGGTCGTGCCGCTGCTGGTGTTCGGCGGCGCGGCGGCCAGGCTCACCGTGGCCCGCCGGGACCAGCGCCTGGCCGCGCTCCGGCTGGTGGGCGCGACCCCCGGCCAGGTGGTCACGATGACCGTCACGGAGGCGGTGATCACCGCGTTCGGCGGCGCGGTGCTCGGCACCGTGCTCTACGGCCTGTCGATCCCGCTGATCACCGGGATCGAGATCGCCGGTGGCACCTGGTTCGTCTCCGACGCGTGGCCCGGGGTGCTCCCCGTACTCGCCGCCCTGGTGGCCGTGCCGCTGCTCGTCGGCCTGTCGGCGGTGATCGGCCTGCGCCGGGTCGTGGTCAGCCCGCTCGGCGTCGCCAGACGGGAGACGCCTCCGGCGATGCGCTTCGTCAGGGTCGTCGCGCTGCTGGCGATCCTCGCCGTGGTGCCCTCGCTCGGCGTGGGCGCCGGAGCCGGGATGATCGCCGTCGTCCTGGGCCTCGCCTTCCTGGCCGTCAACCTGGTGGGCCCGTGGGTGGTCGCCCTGATCGGCCGGATCACCGCGCGTACGGCCCGCCGCCCGGCCCGCCTGCTGGCCGGGCGGCGCCTGATGGACGATCCGAGGGCCGCCTGGCGGACCGTGAGCGGCGTCGCCATGACCGGGTTCGTGGCCGGGTTCATCGGTTTCCTCAGCCCGGACAGCGGTCTGTTCGGCGCCGCGAACGCCACCGACCTGCACCTGTCCGTCCCCTCGTCCCAGGTGGCCGCGGCGACCACCGAGGCCCGTGAGCGCCTGTCCTCGGCGGGGATCCTCGCCGGCGTCGATGTCCGCGGCGACGGGAGGACCAGGGTGCTCACCGCCTCACTCCAGGAGCGCGACACGGAGACGGTCGACCGGGCCCGCACCGCGCTCGACGGCCTCGTGCCGGGGCACGCCGCCACCTCGGCCGCGGACGAGGAGCGGTCGAACCGGCTCCTCGGCGACATCGGCACCGGGACGGTCACCGTGCTCGCGGTCTCGTTCCTGGTCGCCATCGCCAGCGCCGGGATCACCGCGGCCTCCTCGATCCTGGACCGCAGGCAGACCTACGCCCTGCTCCGCCTGGCGGGGACCCCGCTGGAGGTGCTGAACAGGGCCCGGCGCGCCGAGACGCTGATCCCGCTGACGGTCATGGGCGGCGGTGCCATCGCGATCGGGGTGTTCTGCGCGCTGCCGTTCGCGTACTCCGTGATGAACCTCACCGGCGTGATCACTCTGCTCGGCTGCGTGGTGCTCGGTTTCGCCGGGGTGATCGGGGCCGGTGCGGCGAGTGCCCCGCTGCTGCGTTCCGTCACGACCGACCCCGCCCCCCGCCCGGACTAGCGATGCCCCGCCAGGCCGCGGGGGACCTCGGCTCCGCACCGGCCGGGACGCAGGACGCCGAAGAGGACGGCATAGTTGTGGTCCGTCCGCTCAACGGCGCGAGAAGAACGCACCGAGCGATTGCCGGCCGCCGGTCTTCCGCAGTGGCTGCGGGGCATGACAGGCCGTGCTCCCGGCGGGCGGGCAGGGCGGTTCCTGCGGGCATTCCGCGTCGTTCGTCCCGGGTGGAAGGGCACCGGCGGCCGCGAGGAGCGCGGTGGCCTCGACCTTGATCTCGCTGACGACGGCGATGCCCGCCAGCGTGGACCCGGGCCCGACGGGGGCGTCGACACCGTCCACCACACACAGTGCGTCGGGCTCCGGAACGCAGAGGTCGATCACGATGTCCGCGTGGTCGCGCAGCCGGACGCCGGAAGCGTCCCGGCTCCGGCCGGTCCCGGCTTCGGCCGGGCTGATCGCGGCGATCACCGGAAGGCCCCGCTCGCGCGCGAGCGCCGCCAACTCGGCCGGCAGGGTGGACTCGCCGGCGCCGCACACCATGATCGTGTCGGTGTCGCGCAGCCTGAGACCGGCCCAGATCTCCGCAGCCGATCCCCCGGACGGCCCCGCGGACATGACCGTGCGATGGGTGGCGGTGTTCATCGCCCGGGAGCAGGAGACCCCCGGCGGCGTGGCCACCGGCCGGGCGGCCGGGGGCTCGTCGCGGTCGGGGAACATCTCCTCGAACCGTCCGTGCGGGTGTCCGGCGGCGAAGACGTGCACCGAACCGCCGCGCGCGACCGTCTCGGCACACAGTCGGGCCGCCGCGGCGACGGCCGCCGACTGCGTGCGTTCGATCTCCTCGAGCAGCCAGATCGCTTGCTGAATCCAGTCCATGATCGACCTTTCATCGGTGGTGCGGAGAGGTGTCAGTGGATGCGCTCGCCGGCCATCCACGTCCCGCGGTGTTGCACCAGACGGTGTGGTGGTCGTACGCGCGCAGCACCGCTGTCGAGATCGGCGAGGCGGCCACCTCGCCGTAGCGCCTGCTTCCCCAGGGCTGTGACACGGCCGCCGGAGACGGCCGGCACGTCGGTGGTCACGGTCCCGGTCCAGCTCGTGCCATTGGCGAACAGCAGGTCAGACATGAACGGGCTCTTCCAGGTCGGTGCCGGTGAGTACGGCGTAGCGGGCGGGGTCGCGGCGGTGGATCCGCGCGGCGAGCACCACGCCGATGCCGAACACCAGCGGGATGGGCGCGACGAGCAGCACGTTGACGGCCGTTGCGGCGTTGGTCAGCAGGGTGAAGTCGGCCAGGACGAGGCAGATGATCGCGATGAGGAGAAGGAATGCGGCGGCGGGCATCACCACCACCCGTGCGGCGCCGTACCCCCTGCGGTCGCCGCGGAAGAAGGCCACGACGGACAGTGCCGTCAATGCCTGCAACGCCATGACACCGACGATCCCGGTGCCGTTGGTCCATAGGAAGATCACGGTGTAGGGGTCGGATCCGATGATGATCCCGGTCATGATGACGATCAGAGTGAGGGCGCACTGCAGAGCCACCGCCGCGGCGGGCGAGCCCTGCCGGGGGGAGATCCTGGCGAGCGGGCGCGGCAGGACGCCTTCGCGGCCGAGGACGTAGAAGTAGCGTGTCGAGGCGTTGTGGAAGGCCAGGGCGGCGGCGAAACAGCTGGTCACGATCAGCAGGTGCATGACGTCGGCCGCCCATCTGCCCGCGAAGTCCGCGGTGGAGGCGAACACCATGTCCGCGCCGCCGGCGCCGCTCGCGACCGAGACGGCTCTGCCGGCGCCGACGGCATTGATGATCATCCAGACGGTGAAGGTGTAGAAGATCGCGAGGAAGGCGACGGCGGCGTAGGTGGCACGGGGTACGGTGCGCTGCGGGTCGCGGGCCTCTTCGGCGTAGATGGCCGTGGCCTCGAACCCGATGAAGGCTCCGATGGACAGGACGAACATGCCGCCCGCACCGCCGGAGAGGAGTCCCGCCGGGTTGAACGACTGTCCGGACAACGGGGCCCCGTCGGCCAGGACCGCCGCCTCGAAGACGAGCAGGATCAGCACTTCCAGGGCCAGGGCGATGCCGAGCACCTTGGCGCTCAAGGCGATCTTCAGGTAGCCGAGCACACCGACGACGGCCACGCAGAGCAGAGTCCAGACCTGCCACGGCACGCTGAGATGGAAGACGTCGGCTGCCGTGGAGGCGGCGAAGACGCCGAAGACGGCCGTCAGGCCGATGCCGATGAGGTTGTAGGAGATGACGGCCACATAGGCCGCGCCGAGTCCGGCCGGCCGGCCGAGGCCCCGGCCGACGTAGGCGTAGAAGGCGCCGGCGTTGCGCACGTGCCCGCTCATCGCGGTGAATCCGGCGGCGAACAGCCCCACGACCACGCCTGACAGCAGATAGCCGAGTGGGGCGGCGATCCCGCCGATGCTGATCGCCAGCGGGGCGACTCCGGCCATCACGGTGAGAGGCGCCGCGGCCGCCACGACGAGGAAGGTCAGGTCGGCGGTGCCGATCGCGTTGCGGGCCAAGCTCCGGCTCTCACCCATGGACACTCCTAAACTAATTGCGTTAGTTTGTTCTCATGAACGTAGTGCCGAGTTCGGACCGGAAAAATCCCATAAGGGTAAAATCTGGAGGTAGGGGGTTTGAGTGGGCAGGCCTCGCCAGTCCCTCCTGAGCCGGGAGCGCATCTTCGCCGAGGCGTTGGCCCTGGTGGATGAGAAAGGCGCCGACGCGCTGAGCATGGCGAGGCTGGCCGGGCGGCTGGGCGTCCAGGCCGCCTCCCTCTACAACCACGTGACGGGGCGCGACGAGATCGTCGAAGGCATCCGGTGGCTGGTCGTCTCCGAGATGGACATCGCGGTCCTCGGCGGTGGCCCGTGGCAGGAGTCGCTCGCCACCTGGGCCAGGTCCTACATGGCCGCCCTGGCCCGGCATCCCAACACGGCCAAGCTGCTGGCCACGACGACGATCCGGACACCCTTGTCGCTGGAGATGTACGAACGGGTGGTGATCCTGCTGGAAGACGCGGGCTGGCCGAGGGACCAGGTGGTCTCCGTGTTCACGGTGATCGAGTCGTTCGCGATCGGTTCCGCCCTCGACCTGGTCGCGCCCAGCATCATGATCGATCCGGCCGAGCAGAGCAACTCCGTGCCCCGACTGGCCGCGGCGCTCAAGGGGGACCGCCCCGACCGGGCCAAGGAGACCTTCGAGCTGGGTCTGACCGCTCTGCTCAGCGGTCTGGTGGTGCTCCGCCGGGAAACCGTCCGCGACGGGGCCGGGCCCCTCGGTGCCCCGCCCGCCGACGGCTCGCACCAGGGCCGGTAGGGGCGGCGGGGCCGCACCGGGGCGGGAGCCGCTCCGGGTCAGCCCAGGACGAGGTCGCGGACCGTCCGCAGGGAGGCCTCGTCGCGCGGCCCCATCACCAGCAGGCTGGTGACCGGGCTCTTGCGCCACGGCTCCAGACGCTCGCGGATCCGGTCCACCGGGCCCACCAGCGAGATGCCGTCGGCCAGTTCGTCCGGGATCGCGTTGAACGCCTCGTCCCTGCGCCCGGCCAGATAGAGCGCCTGGATCTCCTGGGCCGCCTCGGCGTATCCCATCCTGCCGATGATGTCGGCGTGGAAGTTGCGGCTCTTGGCGCCCATGCCGCCGATGTAGAGCGTCAGCATCATCTTCACCCCGTCCAGCGCGCCCCGGACGTCATCGGTGATCATCACCATGACCATGGCGGCGATGTCGAAGCCGTGCCTGACGCCGGCCAGCGACGGGCCGTACATCTGCTCGACCTTCTCCGGGAGCGCGAAGAGCGGCAACCAGCCGTCGGCGATCTCGCCGGCGAGCGCCACGTTCCGGGGGCCTTCGGCGCCGAGGTAGAGCGGGATCTCCGCGCGCAGCGGGTGGGTGATCAGCTTCAACGGCTTGCCGAGGTTCGCGCCGCCCGGGTAGGGGAGGGGGTAGTGACCGCCGTCGCTGGTCACCGGCTCCTCACGGCGCCAGACCTTGCGCATGATCTCGACGTACTCGCGGGTCCGGGCGAGCGGGCCGGGGAACGGCATGCCGTACCAGCCCTCGACCACCTGCGGTCCGGAGGCGCCGATGCCCAGGAGCAGTCGTCCGCCGGTCAGATGGTCGAGGGTCATCGCGGTCATCGCGGTCGCGGCCGGCGTCCTGGCCGAGATCTGCGCCACGGAGGTGCCCAGTTTGATGCGGGAGGTGCGTGCGCCGTACCAGGTCAGTGGGGTGAAGGCGTCGCTGCCGTAGGCCTCCGCGGTCCAGACGGAGTCGTAGCCCAGCCGTTCCGCGGCCTGGACGGTCTCGGTGGCGTCGTCGGCGTTCCGCTGCCAGTAACCGAGGTTCAGGCCGAGCTTCAGGTCAGTGCTCACAGGGGGCCTCCAGACGGATGAACGCACCTTGATTAGAACACGTTCTACCTTGGCCGGTCGAGAGGGAGGTGTCGATATTCGGGCTTCTGGGAAACGAGCCTTTGTGCTCAATGCTGTCCGCAAATCCCTGTGTCTGCTGTTGCTGGCTGTTTTCGCGGCTTCGGGGGTGGCTCCCGCCGTTGCGCAGGACGTCGAACGCCCGAACATCGTGTTCATCCTCGTCGACGATCTGGAGGCCGGCGATTTAAGTAAATTTCCAAATATATGGAACCAAATAGCCCTGCAAGGCACCAGCTTCGAGCAGTTCTTCGTGTCGAACTCCTGGTGCTGCCCCTCGCGTTCGTCGATCCTGCGTTCCCAGTACGTACACAGCCATGGCGTACTGACCAACACGGCACCCGAGGGAGGGTTCACAAAGTTCCATAATTCCGATTTGGAACGTTCTACCCTTGGCACATGGATGAAGTCGGCCGGCTATCGCACCGGACTGATGGGCAAATATCTGAATCACTATCCCGGAGGGGCCGCCGGCGCCACGTATGTGCCGCCGGGCTGGGACGAGTGGGACGTTCCGGTCCGCCAGCTCTACAACGAGTACGGCTACACGCTCAATGAGAACGGACTGCTGCGCGCCCACGGCTACGAGCCGGAGGACTATCTGGAGGACGTGCTCAGCCAGAAGGCCGGCGCGTTCGTCTCCCAGGCGAGCACCGAGCCGTTCTTCCTCTATCTCGCCCCGATCGCCCCGCACAACCCGGCCAACTACGCGCCCCGGCACGCCGGGGCCTTCGCCGACGAGTTCGCCCCCCGGCCCCCGTCCTTCGACCAGCCGGACGTGAGCGGCGAGCCCCGCTGGCTGAGCTCGCGCCCGAGGTTCACCCCCCGGACGGTCCAGAAGATCGACGAGCGCTACCGTCGCCGGCTCCGGGCCATGCTCGGCGTGGACGACATGGTCGGCGCCCTGATGGAGACGCTGCGGGTGACGGGGAAACTGGAGAACACCTACATATTCTTCAGCTCCGATAACGGGTTCCATCTGGGTCAGCACCGCCTCGCCCAGGGCAAGACGACCCCGTTTGACGAGTCGATCAAAGTGCCCCTCGTGGTCCGCGGGCCGGGGATCAAGCCGCTCGGCGTCGTCAGCGAGATGGGCGCCAACGTCGATCTCTCCCCGACCTTCGCCCAGCTCGCCGGGGTCCGGCTGCCCGACTTCACCGAGGGCCGGTCCCTGCTCCCGCTCCTGCGTGGCCGGCCGCCCTCCCCCTGGCGGCAGAACGTCCTGCTGGAGTTCTACCGGCCGACCAGCGAGGAGTCGGGCCGGCAGACGCCGGTCCCCGCCTACCAGGGCATGCGCACCTCCCAGCACACCTTCGTCCGCTACTCGACCGGTGAGTACCAGCTCTACGACCTCACCAGGGACCCGTACCAGCTGTACAACCTCGCGGCCACGGTCGCGCCCGCCGTGATCGCCCAGTTCGAGCAGCAGCTCGACGCCCTGGCGGTCTGCTCCGGCGCGACCTGCCGTTCAGCCGACTCCGTCCGGCCGCCGCCGTTCGTCGCGCCGCCGCCGTTCCTCGTGCCGCCCGCCGCGCCCTTCTTCGGCCCCGAGTCGGTCTTCGGGTCCTCGGTCTTCGGGCCCCCGGTCTTCGGCCTCCGGAATCCGCGGGGGTACCGGGGTGGGTGAGATGTCCGGATAGGCGCGCCGCAGGTGGATCTCGACGGCGGCCGCCGCCTCCGCGTGGTCCCCGGAGACGATGGCCCGATGGATCCGATGATGGTCGGCTCTGAGCCCGCTCGTGTCGCCGAGGCGTTCGACCGCCTCGATGGCGTAGCGGCGGACCGAGTCGCGCAGGGAACGCATCATGGCGGCGATCAGGCGGTTCCCCGAGGCCTCGGCGACGGCGACGTGGAAGGCGGTGTCGTGTTCCACGAAATCCTCGGCCGTCGCCGCGCCGTCCATCCGCTCCAGCGCGTCGCGCAGGGCCGACGGATCGGCCCGCTGGGCGGCGGCGCGCGCGGCGGACCACTGCTCGATCATCAGCCGGGCGTCGATGACCTCCTCAAGGGAGAGGCTCGACAGGCCGAGGTGCAGCCGGAGCAGGTCGGTCAGGGCCCCGGCGGGCCGGGAGGTGAGTACGGCTCCCGCGTCGGGGCCCCGTCCGGCCTGTGAGGACACCACGCCCAGCGTCTCCAGCACGCGCATCGCCTCGCGCACCGACGACCGGCTGACCTGGAGCTGCTCGGCGAGCTGGCGTTCGCCCGGCAGGCGGTCGCCGACCGTGAGCCCGTCACCCGCGATGCGCTCCTCGATCCGGGCGATCACGTCCTCGAACGCCCGGGTGCGCCGGACGGGCTGCCATCCGCTCAAGGGACCTCCTCTTGTGGCGAAATATGGTCAGACCATACTGTGGTCTGACCAAACAGAGGAAGGAGTACCGTGCGCGTCGCCCTGTTCATCACGTGTGTGAACGACACGTTGTTCCCCGGCACCGGGCGGGCGGTCGTGACGCTGCTGCGCCGCCTCGGATGCGACGTCGAGTTCCCGCAGGCGCAGACCTGCTGCGGCCAGATGCACGTCAACACCGGATACCCCGAGGAGGGGAGACGGCTGGCGCGGCACTTCCTGGACGTCTTCGCCGGATACGACGCGGTCGTCGCGCCGTCGGGGTCGTGTGCCGCGATGGTCCGGGAGCAGTACCCCCGGCTGGTGGGGGCCGACGAGGCCGCCGCGACGGTGCCGAAGGTCCACGAACTCTCCGAGTTCCTCGTCGACGTCCTCGGCGTCACCGACGTCGGCGCGTCCTTCCCGCACCGGGTGACCTACCACCCGACCTGCCACTCCCTGCGCGGCCTCCACCTGGGCGACCGGCCCACCCGCCTGCTGGAGCAGGTCAGAGGGCTGGAACTGGTCCCGCTCCCCGGCGCCGAGGAGTGCTGCGGGTTCGGCGGCACCTTCGCGGTGAAGAACCCGGCCGTCTCCGCGGCCATGTGCGGCGACAAGGTGGGCAACATCATGGCCACCGGAGCCGAGGTGCTCTGCGCGGCGGACAACTCCTGCCTGATGCACATCGGCGGCACCCTCAGACGCCAGCGCGCCGGTGTCCGGATCATGCACCTCGCCGAGATCCTCGCCACCACGGAGGCCACCCGATGATCGACGTCCCGCGCGGCCCGGTCCGTCCCGCGGACCGGGCCCCGCACAGCCAGAAGGCATCCGGGGCGGGGGTCGCCCGATGAGCGGCGGCAACACGTTCCTGGGTATGCCCGCGTTCCCCCAGAACGCCGCGGCGGCCGTACAGGACTCCCAGCTCAGGTTCAACCTGCGCAAGGCCACGCACACGATCCGCGGCAAGCGGGCCTCCGTGGTGGCCGAACTGCCCGACTGGGCGGAGCTCCGGACCGCGGGCAAGGAGATCAAGGACCACACCCTGCGCAACCTGGAGCGCTACCTCCTCCAGCTGGAGGAGGCGGTCACCGCGGCCGGCGGGCACGTCCACTGGGCGGCCGACGCCGATGAGGCCAACCGGATCGTCGCCGACCTCGTCAAGGCGACCGGCGAGACCACCGTGGTCAAGGTCAAGTCGATGGCCACCCAGGAGATCGGCCTCAACGAGGCACTTGCGGAACAGGGTATCTCCGCCTACGAGACCGACCTCGCCGAGCTGATCGTGCAACTCGGCGACGACTGGCCCTCGCACATCCTGGTCCCCGCGATCCACCGGAACCGCTCGGAGATCCGCGAGATCTTCCAGGAGAAGATGGCCTCCTACGGCCGCGCGGCCCCCGAGGGGCTGACCGACGAGCCGCGTGCCCTCGCCGAGGCCGCCCGGCTCCACCTGAGAGAACGCTTCCTGTCCACCAAGGTCGCGATCTCCGGTGCGAACTTCATGATCGCTGAGACCGGCACACTGGTCGTGCTGGAGTCCGAGGGGAACGGCCGGATGTGCCTGACCCTTCCCGAGACGCTGATCAGCGTGGTCGGCATCGAGAAACTGCTGCCGACCTGGCAGGACCTGGAGGTCTTCCTCCAACTGCTGCCCCGGAGCTCGACCGGTGAGCGGATGAACCCCTACACCTCCACCTGGACCGGTGCGGTCGAAGGGCAGGAGTTCCATCTGGTCCTGCTCGACAACGGCCGCACGCGGGTCCTCGCCGACGAGGTCGGCCGTCAGGCGCTGCGCTGCATCCGCTGCTCGGCCTGCCTGAACGTCTGCCCGGTCTACGAGCGTGCGGGCGGTCACGCCTACGGCTCCGTCTACCCCGGCCCGATCGGCGCGATCCTCACCCCGCAGCTCCGCGGCATGAGCTCGGAGCTGGACGCCTCCCTGCCGTACGCCTCCACCCTCTGCGGTGCCTGCTTCGAGGCCTGTCCGGTGGCGATCGACATCCCCGAGGTGCTGGTCCACCTGCGCGGCAAGGCCCGGCATCCGCGTGCCGAACGCCTGGGCATGCGCGCCGCCGGCTGGGTGCTCGACCGCCCGGCACGGCTGGCCGGCGCCCAGCGTCTCAGCGGCCGGCTGCGCAGGTTCGTCCCCGGCCACCTGCCCGGTCCGCTGTCCGCCTGGACCGACACCCGCGACATCCCCGACATCCCCGCCGAGTCCTTCCGCGGCTGGTGGAACCGTACCGACGGAGGCGCCCGATGAACGGACGAGAGGCGCGGGACGCGCGGACGGGCGCGGCCACCGGAGCCAGGGAGCTGATCCTGTCGCGGATCCGCGCGGCTGTGGCCGGCGCCCCCGATGTCGCGATCACCCGCGCCTACCGCACGTCGCCGGACACGGACGGCGTGGTGGAGCTGTTCGCCGAGCGGGTGGCCGACTACCGGGCCGTCGTCCACCTGGTGGACGAGGGCGAAGCAGCGGAGGCGATCGCGGCGGCGCTGCGCCGCCGGGGGGCGACCCGGCTGGTCGTCCCCGGCGGGCTGCCGGAGGAGTGGGCGCGAGCCGTGCGAGCGGTCGTCGAGGCGGCGGCCGGCCGGCCCGGGCACGTGGCACCCGACCTCGGACCCGATCCCGGACCCGACCCCGGACCTGACACCGATCTCGGACCTGACACCGATCTCGGACCTGACACCGATCTCGGACCCGACCCCGACTCCGGACCTGACACCGATCTCGGACCCGACCCCGACTCCGGACCCGATGGGGCCACGCGAGACGGATCCGCCGGGCCCGGAGCCCCCGCGGTCATGGGGGACGAGCCCGCACTGAGTGCGGCGGCGCTGGACGCGGCCGACGGTGTGGTCACGGGGTGCGCGCTGGGGATCGCCGAGACCGGCACGATCGTGCTGGACGCCGGCCCCGGCCAGGGACGGCGGGCGCTGACCCTGGTGCCGGACTACCACCTGTGCGTGGTGCGGGCCGGCCAGATCGTCGCGGGCGTGCCCGAGGCCGTACGGAGACTGGACCCGGCCCGGCCGCTGACCTGGATCAGCGGCCCCTCGGCGACCAGCGACATCGAGCTGAACCGGGTCGAGGGCGTGCACGGCCCCCGCACGCTGGAGGTCGTGATCGTCCGCTGAGACCGCGCCCGTCACCCCGCGCGTCCGTCACCCCGTGCTCCCGAGGTCGCGCCTGTCACTCCGTGCTCCCGAGGTCGAACCGCCGGGTTGCGCGGGCGCGCTCCGCTGGGGTGAGCTCGGGTTGCGCGGGCATGCCCCGCTGGGGTGAGCTGTGCGTCACCCGTTTCCGTGTCAGGAGAGCGTGTGACCGCGTCAATGCCCGATCCATCCGTCACAACCGCACGGCTCGCGCTCCGCCCCTTCGCCCCGGCCGACGCCGACCGGATCCGCTCCGTGATCGAGGCACGCCACGTCTTCCTCCCGCCGGGCGCGCCCCGCCATCGGTCCGGCATCACCCAGTGGCTCGCCCGCGGTGTGCACGAGTTGCACCGCTCCGGCCAGGGCGTGCACCTGGCGATGGTCGCCGACGGGCTCGTCGTGGGCGCGATCAGCCTCTTCAAAACACTGTGGGGAGCCGGAACCACCGAGGTCGGGTACGGCGTGCACCCGCTGCACCGGGGACGCGGCTACGCCCCCGAGGCCGTGCGCGGCCTGACCCGCTGGGTGTTCGCGACCACCTCCCTGCGCCGGATCGAGCTCCGCGCCAACCTGGACAACACCGCCTCACTCCGGGTGGCCGAGAAGGCCGGGTTCGTCAGGGAGGGGGTGCTGCGCGCCGCCGAACTGGAGGACGACGGCCCTCATGACGTCGTCGTGTTCGGCCTGCTCAGAACCGACCTCCCCTGACCATGGGCCGTCCGCGTCGTACGGTGCCCATGGCCGCGACCGGCCACACCTTTGCAGAACCGTTACCTGTCCATGCCGTGCCGTTATCGGATATCCTCGCGATTCGCCGTTGCGTATCCCCAGGTCAAGGTCATTGGAGTCCTGTTTCGATGAAACCGCCGCTGCTGCTCATCGGGCAGGGCTCACACGATGACAATGGATCTGCTGAATTCGGCAGGTTCGTCCATAGGCTCCGCTGCCGTCTCGACCAGACGGCGGCCGAGGTCTCCGGGGGATACATCTCCAAGGCCAGGCCACGCCTCAGTGACTCGGTCGCCTCGCTGGTGGCGCGGGGACACCACCGCATGGTGGCGCTGTCGTTGAGTCTCACCGGGGACGCGCGGCTCGGCGCCGACGTCCTCGGTGCGATGGCCCGCGAGCATGAGCGTCATCCCATGCTCACCTGCGACTACGGCCGCCCCCTGGGTGCGGACCCCCGCGTGCTGGCCCTGCTCGCCGAGCGCCTGGCCGACGCCGCGGCCGAGGTCGCCAGTCTCCGCCTGGTCCCCGCGGCCGCCGTGCCGTTCGACGACGAGCCCGAGCGCATCGAGATCGGCGAGACCGCGGTGGTCCTGGTCGGCGACGGTTCCACCAGCCCCGAGACGAACGCCGACGTGCACCGGGTCTCCCGCCTGTTCTGGGAGACCCACGCCCACGAGTACATGACCGTGGAGACCGCCTTCGTCTCCCTCACCCCGCCCGGTGTGCCCGGCGGCATCGAGCGCTGCCGCCGCCTGGGCGCCAAGCGCGTGATCGTCGTCCCCTACCTGCTGTTCGCCGGTGGCGTGCTGGATCGCGTCTGGGCCCAGGCCATGGCCTACGCCGCGGGCCACCCGGATCTCGACGTCCGCTGCGCCGAGGTCATCGGCGACTGCGAGGGCCTGGCCGACGTGGTCGTCGAACGCTACGAGGAGGCGCTCAGCGGGATCACCTGGTGATCTTCCCTGGCGGCGCCGTTCTCAGGGGACACTGGGTGGTATGACCGTTCTTGAGCAGACCGTCGCCGCGATCCGGCCCGCGGATCCGGTGGCCCTCGCCGCCGCCCGGGCCCACCAGGACAGCCTGACCAAGCCCCGAGGCGCCCTCGGCGTGCTGGAGGAGGTGGCCGTACGGCTGGCCGGAGCCGCGGCCGTCAGCCCGCCGCCGCTCCCGGTCCCCGCGGCTCTGGCGATCTTCGCCGCCGACCACGGCGTCCATGCTCAAGGGGTGAGCCCGTGGCCGCAGGAGGTCACCGTGCAGATGGTCGCCAACTTCCTCGCGGGCGGTGCCGTGGCCAACGCCTTCGCCGCCCAGATCGGTGCCTCGGTGACCGTCGTCGACGTCGGGGTGGCCGCCGACCTGCCCCCCGCGCCGGGTCTGACGGTCAGCAAGGTCGCGTACGGCACGGCCGACCTGTCCTGCGGGCCGGCGATGACCGCCCGGCAGGTGGTCGCGGCGCTGGAGACCGGGATCGAGGTGGCCCGCAGGCTCGTCGACCAGGGGGCCCGCTGCCTGGTCACCGGGGACATGGGCATCGCCAACACCACCGCATCCGCCGCCCTGATCTGCGCGTTCACCGGCCTGGACGCGGCCGGTGTGACCGGTAGGGGCACCGGGATCGACGATGAGACCCTGAGCCGGAAGATCGAGGTGGTCCGGCGGGCGCTACGGGTGAACGGCCTGGACGGCGGAGTGGAGAACGGCTCCGAGACGCCGGAGCGGGAGCGCGCGGCGACCGGTGGGGCCATGTCGGCGCTGGAGACGCTGGCCGCGGTCGGCGGGTTGGAGCACGCGGCGATCGCCGGATTCATCCTGGGGGGAGCGGCGTTGCGGGTGCCGGTCATCCTCGACGGTGTCATCGCGGGCTCGGCCGCGCTGGCGGCGGCCGCGCTGGCCCCCGGCGTGGTGGACCACTGCGTGGCCGGGCACCGCTCGGCCGAGCCCGGCCACGGCGCAGCGCTCGACCACCTGGGCCTGCGTCCTCTGGTCGATCTGGAGCTCCGGCTCGGAGAGGGCAGCGGAGGGCTGCTCGCCCACCCGCTCGTCTGCGCCGCGGTCAGGGTGATGCATGAGGTGGCGACCTTTGATTCCGCCGGAGTCACCGACAAGGAGGCGTGATCCGCCAAAGGTTACGACCCTGCCGGTGAATTGTGGTCAGGCGCTTCTTTACGCTGTTAACACGGGGGCAGCAAACAGTGGACCATTAGCCGGTAGGTTTACCTCTTAACACGTCGTGCTTCACGATTAATCTCGAACGGGAGATCTGTCACCATGTCGCCCTATCTGCTCGGTTTGCACCTTTCCGGGCGGCGGGTGCTCGTCGTGGGCGGAGGGCGCGTCGCTCAGCGGCGGGTTCCGGCGCTGCTTGAGGCGGGGGCTCTGGTCACCGTCGTCTCCACGAGTGTCACGCATGCCCTCGACGATCTCATCGCGACCGGACGGGTGATCTGGCAGGCTAGGCCGTACCAGGTCGGTGACGTGGACGGGGCATGGCTCGTCCAGGCCTGCACCGATGACCGGGCGGTGAACACCGCGGTGGCCGCCGAGGCCGAGGCCAAGCGGATCTGGTGCGTACGCGCCGACGACAAGGACGCGTCGGCGGCCTGGACCCCGGCCACGGGGCGCGTGGGAGAGGTCGGCGTGGCCGTCACCGCGGGTGGTGATCCCCGCCGGGCGGCCGGGATCAGGGACGCCGTCGTGGAGGCACTGCGTGACGGGACGGTGGACGCCCGGCGTAACCGCACCAAGCCGGTCGGTGTCGCCCTGGTCGGCGGCGGTCCCGGCGACCCCGGCCTGATCACCGTCAGAGGGCGTCAACTGCTCGCCCAGGCGGACGTGGTCATCGCCGACCGCCTCGCACCGCAGGCCCTGCTCGACGAGCTCTCCCCGGACGTCGAGCTGATCGACGCGGCGAAGATCCCCTACGGCCGTTACATGGCCCAGGAGAGGATCAACGAATTGCTGGTCGAGCATGCGAAAAAGGGCAGGTTCGTGGTCCGGCTCAAGGGCGGTGACCCGTTCGTCTTCGGCAGGGGCGGTGAGGAGATGCTCGCCTGCGCCCGTGAGGGCATCCCGGTGACCGTCGTCCCCGGGATCACCAGCCCGGTCGCGGTGCCTGCGGCGGCCGGCGTGCCGGTGACCCATCGTGGCGTGAGCCAGGAGTTCCACGTGATCTCCGTCCACGTCCCACCCGGTGATGACCGATCCACCGTCGACTGGCCGAATCTGGCACGTTCCGGTGGAACCCTGGTGCTCATGATGGCCGTCGAACGGATCGAAACGATTGCCGAAACGCTTATCCGTGACGGACGTTCGCCAGAAACTCCCGTAATGGTGGTACAGGACGGTACTCTTCCCACCCAACGCGCTCTTTACGCCACGCTCTCCACCGTGGCGGAGCGCGTGACCGCGGCTGGGATCCGGCCACCTGCGATCGTGATCGTTGGCGATGTCGTGAAGGTCGGCCAGGAGGTCGAGATGGTTCGAGCGGAGCGGGTACCGTGAAGTCGGCTGCCAACAGGCCCACCCACCCCGCCGGCTCCCCCCAGGGGGCGCCCGGCGGCACCCCGTCGGGCGACACCGAGTTCCCGGACGAACAGACGGTTACGTTCAGGGCCATCCGTTCCGACGACGATGCGGCCTCGGCGTCCCGCCCGCCGGCCGCCGGTGAGGAGACCGCCACGGCTCCGGACGACCCTCTCGCCGCTTTCCGTGCGGCCGCCGCTGCGGCGGAGGCGACCATCGCGTCGTTGACGGGTGGTGCGGCGGCTTCTCCTTCGGGTGGTGGTGCGGGTGGTCGCGCCGATGGTGCGGCGGCTTCTCCTTCGGGTGGTGGTGCGGGTGGTGGGGCGGCTTCTTCTTCGGGTGGTCGTGCGGGTGGTGCGGTCGGGAGTGGTGATGCCGCTCCGTCGTTGAGGACCGCTGGACCTGGTGGACTTGGTGGGTCCTCTTCTCGTGAGCGTGGTGCCGACCCGTCTCCGGAGGGTGGGGTTGGTCCTTCCCGTGCCGGTGGGGTCTCGTCCTCGTCCGCGTGGCCGGGTGGTGGTGCTGCTTCGGGTTCCGCTGCCGCTTCGCGGGGGGCGGAGGGTGCGGGCGGGTCGCAGGATGACGCTTTCGCCGCTTTCCGTGCGGCCGCCGCTGCGGCGGAGGCGACCATCGCGTCGCTGACCGGTGGTGGGGCCGCTTCTCCTTCGGGTGATGGGTCCGCCTCTTCTTCAGTTGGTCGTGCGGGTGGTGCGGTCGGGAGTGGTGATGCCGCTCCGTCGTTGAGGACCGCTGGACCTGGTGGACTTGGTGGGTCCTCTTCTCGTGAGCGTGGTGCCGACCCGTCTCCGGAGGGTGGGGTTGGTCCTTCCCGTGCCGGTGGGGTCTCGTCCTCGTCCGCGTGGCCGGGTGGTGGTGCTGCTTCGGGTTCCGCTGCCGCTTCGCGGGGGGCGGAGGGTGCGGGCGGGTCGCAGGATGACGCTTTCGCCGCTTTCCGTGCGGCCGCCGCTGCGGCGGAGGCGACCATCGCGTCGCTGACCGGTGACGCGGCCGGCTCCCACGAGGAGGACGACGCCCCCGGCTCCGCCCCGGACAGCACCACAGTCCCCTCTCCGCCGGCCGGCGCGGGCGTTCCGTCCCCCGGTTCCGCCTTCGCCGCCTTCCAGGCGGATGCCGACGGCCCCGCCCTCCCCCCGCAGCGCGGAGAGAGGCCTGACAGCCCGTCTGCTGACGACGCCTCCGCCGCTTCCCAGGCCGGTGCGAGTGCTCCTCCCATCCACGCGGACCGGGAGGAAGATCCTGAGGCGGCCCCGGCCGGAGCCTACGCGGGCACGGACCGAGGTGCCTTCGAGCCCGCCGCCGACGACAACGCCAAAGACACCGCCGAAGACGACGCCGGAGACGACGCCTACCCAGGCGAGCAGGCCGAATGGACGCGGCGTGGCCGAGTACGGGAGACGCCGCTGCCGTACGTCGTCTCCGAAGCCCTGACCGGTGCGCTCGCCGTTCTCCGCACCAGCGTCACCGACCTCCGCTTCGGCCTGGACCTCCCCGGTGCGGAGGAGGCCAGACGGACCCAGAGCGAGATCCTGGCTCAGCTCGACGACTACGTGATCCCGCGGATCCGCACCAGCACCGCGCCGGCGCTCGTCGTGGTCGCCGGGTCCACCGGGGCGGGCAAGTCCACGCTCCTCAACACCCTGGCCAACGCCAAGGTCAGCGCCACCGGCGTACGCCGCCCGACCACCGGCACCCCGGTCCTCGCCTGCCACCCCGACGACCACGAGTGGTTCGCCGACGGTGACCTGCTCGGCAGCCTGCGGCGGCAGGCCGAGCCCGATCCCAAGGCGGCTCCCGGCAGTCTCGTGCTCGTCTCCACCGAACGCCTCCCTCCGGGCGTGGCTCTGCTCGACACCCCCGACATCGACTCGGTCGTCGAGGAGCACCACGAGATCGCCCACCGGATGCTTGACACGGCCGATCTGTGGATCTTCGTCACCACCGCCGCCCGTTACGCCGACGCCCCCGCCTGGCGGCTCCTCCGCCTGGCCAAGGAGCGCGGAGCCCGGCTGGTCATCGTGCTCTCCCGGGTGCCGCCCAAGTCCCGGGACGTCGTCACCAAGCACTTCTTCAGGATGCTCACCGAGTACGGCCTCGGCGATGCCGACCGCTTCGTCATCAATGAGAGCAAGGTCACCGACGGCATGCTCCCCGACCACGAGGTCACCGAGCTCCGGCTGTGGCTGACCGAGTTGTCGGTCGACGACCAGCGCCGGGCGCAGGCCGTACAGGCCACCCTGTCCGGGGTGCTGGACAGCTTCCGCACCCGGATCCCCGCCCTGGCCAGGCAGCTGGAGGCCCAGGTGGTCCTCAGAAGTGAGCTCCGCGGTGACGTGGACGCCGCCTACGCCGCCGCGCTCGCCGAGATCGAGCAGGCGACCGGGAACGGCTCGCTGCTCCGCGGTGAGGTGCTCGCCCGGTGGCAGGACTTCGCCGCCTCAGGCGACCTCATGCGGACACTGCACCTGCGCAAGCCCGGCCGATTCGCGGGCAAGGCGAGTCACCAGGCTCCCGAGCGGCTCAGCGCGCTGAAGTCCGCCCTCCGGGCCGCGGTGGAGTCCCTCATCGTCTCGGCGGCGCAGCGGGCCGCGGAGGAGAGCGTCTCACGCTGGCTGCACCGTTCCGGCGCCGGAGAGACTCTGGCGGCCGTCCCGGGCCTCGGCCACGCCTCCGACGAGCTCCTGCGCAGGACCGGCCGGACCGTTGCGGCCTGGCAGGACCACATCATCGAGCTGATCCGCACCGAGGGCGTCACCAAACGGGCGGTCGCCAGGCTGGTGTCGTTCGACGTCGAGTCCCTGTCGCTGATCTTCGCGATCGGGCTTCTCGGAGACGGCGCCACCGAGGGCGAGGGGGTCGTCACCGGCGCACTGCCGCAGCGGCTGGTTCATGCGCTCCTCGGCGCCGAGTCGCTCCGCACCATCGGCGCCAAGGTCCGCAGCGATCTGCGGGCCCGGATCGGCATGCTGTTCGACGATGAGATGTCGCGCTACGTCCAGGCCCTCGACGGCTCGGGCATCCCCGACGAGTCCGCCGCCACCCGCCTTCATCGGGCGACCTACAACCTTGAGGTCGCCCGATGACGGATGGATCCGCCGTGACGGGCGCGGTGTTCTCCGCACGCCCGTCACCGGCGGGCGGGGGGCGGCGATCGAGGGCAGGGGGCGGAGCCGACGTGGCGAGCACGGCCTTCACCGGGCGTGTCCCCGGTATCACGGCCCGCGGGGGCCGAGCGATCCGCGCAGCAAAAAAGGAACGGTAAGCGAGCCATGACCACTGTTGGCACCACCCAGACCCGTCAAGGTCTCGGCAGCCGGCTCGCCGCGCTGGCACGGATCGTGGAAATGGGGCCGGGCCGAGTCGACCCCAAGCTCCTGGCGGAGTCGGGAAAGCTGCTGCTCCGTGCCGGTGACCGGCTCAAGCTCTCCTCCGAGCACACCGTCGTCGCCCTCGCCGGAGGAACCGGAAGCGGCAAGTCGACGCTGTTCAACTCGATCTCCGGGCTGGAGCTGTCGCCGACCGGGGTCCGCCGCCCCACCACGGCGCGCACCCACGCCTGCGTCTGGGGGCTGGACGGCGCGGGCCCGCTGCTCGACTGGCTGCAGATCCAGTGGCGGCACCGCTTCGCGAGGGCCAGTGCCCTGGACAGGGGAGAGAGCCAGCTCCACGGGCTGATCCTGCTCGACCTGCCCGACCACGACTCCATCCGGGCGCTCACCGACACCGAGGCCGACCGGCTGATCCAGGTCGCCGACCTGGTCGTATGGGTGCTCGACCCGCAGAAGTACGCCGACGCCTCCACGCACCGCCGCTATGTGACCGAACTGGCCGGGCAGGAAGCGGTGACCATCTTCGTGCTCAACCAGGCCGACCGCCTGGAGCCGGAGGAGCTGGTCGAGTGCGTCGCGGACCTGGAGGATCTGCTCCGCCGCGAGGGTGTCGAAAAGCCCGTCATCGTCACCACCTCCGCGATCACCGGCAGGGGGGTGGACGGTCTCAAGGCGGTCCTCGCCCAGACCGTGGTCAGGCGCAGGGCGGCCGTCCAGCGTCTGGAAGCCGACCTCGACCGGCTCACGCTCCGCCTGACGAAGGCCGTGCCCGCGGACGGCACCCCCGCCGTTTCCACCTCGATCGACGACGCCCGCCGGATCGGCCTGACCGACGCGCTCTGCGACGCGGTCGGGGTGCCTGCCGTCGGTGAGGCGATGGAGAACGTGTACGGCGTGCGATCCATGGAGTGGGTCGGCTGGCCGTACACCCGATGGGTCGCCAGGTTCCGGTCCGACCCGCTCAACAGCCTGCGTCTGGGTGACCTCCGGGACGAGATCCGGGGCGTCGCCGGCGGCTCGGTCAGCGCGCAGCCGGCCGAGGTGGACAACGCGGTGCAGGCCCTCGCCGACGGGCTGACCTCCGGCATGCACGAGTCCTGGCGCAACGGGATCAAGGAGGCCGCGCGCTCGCGCTCGGTCCAGCTCCCCCAGGTGCTCTCCGAGGAACTGTCGGAGATCGCGCCACGCCTGGACCGGGTTCCCGGCTGGTGGCGGCTGCTCCTCGTCTGGCAGTACCTGCTGGTCCTGCTGTCCGTCGCGGGGCTCGCCTGGATCGGTACGGCTCTCGCCTACGGCGTGTTCGGCGCGGGGACGCTGCCGGAGGGCCTGGCGGTGTTCGGTGAGGTGGCCTCGCTGCCGTGGGTGGTGCTGATGGTGTGCTCGGTCCTCGGGCTCGGCCTGCTCACGGCGGTGGCCAGCCGCAACTTCGTCGCGCTCGGCGCGGGGAACGAGCGGGACCGGCTCGAACGGGAGATGCGCCGCAGGGTCGGCGGGGTGGCCGCGACCATGGTCATCGAACCGGTGGAGCGCGAACTGGCCAGATACAACGAGTTCTCTTCCGCGCTACGGGGTGTGCGGGCTTAGTCCCTGCCGTCCACAGCTCTGCGGCATCCGCGTGAGGTAATCCACAGAGCGTGGTTCGGCGGCTCCTGCCAGCGACGGCACGGGCCATCGTGTCCTCCATGTCACGGGCAGTCCGCCCGCTTTCAAGGGAGACACGATGAACGACATCCACGTCACGCTGACCGGCAACGTCGCGGCTCCGCCGCGCCAGCACACCTTCCCCGACGGGTCACGGGTCACCTCACTCAAGGTCGCCTCCACAAGCCGTTACTTCGACAGGGAGAACCAGCAGTGGTGCAACGGCGAGACGACCTACTTCGGCGTCCGCTGCTTCCGCGGCCTCGCCGACAACGTCGCCCAGTCGATCCAGGTGGGCCAGCCGATCGTCGTCCAGGGCCGGCTGCGGATCCGCGAGTTCACCCACGAGGGTGAGCGCCGTTTCATGCCAGAGGTGGAGGCCAACTCGCTCGGGCACGACCTGCGCTGGGGCCTGGGAAGCTTCAGCAAACCCCAGCGGGGAGGCGCGGCCCCCGCGCTGGGTCGCAGGGAGCGGACCGAGCTCGACCGCGAGACCCACGACTGGGCGCTGGGCGGCGCCGCCTCCGCCGCGGCGAGCGGTTCCGGTGTCCTGAGCCTGGTGAAGGCGGGGACGGGCGACGGGGAGACGGATGAGGCGGGGAGCGGCCTGCCGCAGGAGGGCACCGCTGGAAACGGAGTCAACATAGAAGATCACGGCGTGTCCGAGAGGGAGACGGACGCCGGACAGGAGAAGATGATCGACGGGAAGACGACGAGAGACGGAGAATCCAGAGACGAGACGCCGTGGCCGGCAGAGGCGCACATGGTGGCCTGAGACGGCCATCAGTGGCGCGGCACCGGACACGAGCTGTGCGCAGGTCTCCGGAGAGGGCCGAAAAGAGGAGGGGGCATCGGCCGAGCGCGGTCGGTGCCCCGCCAGGAAGGCGGCGACGCCGAGAAAACAGGCCGATGGTCATCTTGCCTGTGTCAGATGCTCGGAGCATCTGTCAGGTCCAGGTCACGCCCCGCAGCATGGCTGCTCCTTCCCTCATGGTCCGCTCGTAGAGTGAGCGATTCCCAGTGGTGAGCCACCTGATGAGGAGGCCCACCCTGCCAAAGGTAGCGGTTACCGTCGCGCGCCGCACACTCCGCAACTATCGTGTTACACATCGTTAGTCGGAGAAGGGGGCGACATGGCGGCACCCATTCACACCTCGGTCAAACCCCGCAGCGGTGTGACCGTCCTGGTCGATCGGTGGCCCTTGCTTGGGCAACGTCGCGCACTGGTCGTCTACTTCTGCGGAATCGTGGCGCTGGATCTCGTCGCGATCGGGCTTTTCGCCCTGTCGACTGATTTTCGCTGGCATGATCTGGCGACCTTCGCCGCGTTGATGGCATGCGGCGCCGTCTGCATCGAGGCGACCCGCAGGCTCGGCATGCCGGCCGGTGTCTCCCGTGACCTGCTGTCCGCCTGGTGGTTGCCCGCCGCGCTGCTCCTGCCACCCGTCTACGCGCTTCTCGCCCCCATCCCGCTCCAGATCCTCCTGCAGAAACGGGTGCGGGAGACCGTCCTCTACCGGCGGGTGTTCAGCTCCGCCGCGATCGGCCTGGCCGGATGCGCCGCTTCGGTGCTGTTCCACACGGTCGCCGGAGACCTGGCCGCGCTGACCGCGGGCGACGGCCTGACGATCGCCGCCGCCGTCGGCGCCGCCGTGCTGTTCACCGTGCTCAACACCGCGCTGATCGCCGTCGCCGCGCACACCGCCGCCCCCGACAGCCGCTGGCGGGAGGTGCTGTGGAACCGGGAGAGCCTGCTGCTCGACGTGGTCGAGCTCTGCCTCGGGGTCCTCGTCGCCATCACCTGCGGGCTGAACCCGGCATTGCTGGTGCTGGCGCTGCCCCCGGTGGTCCTGCTCCAGCGGAGTCTGCTGCACGCCCAGCTCCAGGCGGCGGCCCGCACCGACTCCAAGACGGGCCTGCTCAACGCCGCGGCCTGGCAGCGCGAAGCGGACACCGAGATCGTCAGAGCGCGCCGCACCGGCGAGACGCTGGCCCTGCTGATCGTGGACATCGACCATTTCAAGCGGGTCAACGACACCTACGGCCACCTGATCGGCGACCAGGTCCTGATCGGGGTGGCCGCCACCATCCGCAGCCAGCTCCGTGACTACGACGTGGTGGGCCGGTTCGGCGGCGAAGAGTTCGTCGTCCTGCTGCCCCGGGCCGACGTGACCGAGGCGCGCAGGGTCGCCGAGCGGCTGCGGTCCCGCATCGGCCGGATGGCGGTTCCGGCGGACGACAACCTGATCACTGTGACCATCTCGGTCGGAGTGGCGGTCATGAGCATGCACGGCGACGACCTGATAGAGCTGCTCGCCGCGGCGGACCTGGCCCTCTACCGTGCGAAGGAGCTTGGCCGCGACCGGATCTGCCTGCCCGCGACGGTTGTGCCCCCGGCTCGCAGGCCCGGCTCCGAGGCCGCCCCTAGCTAAGCTCGACAGGCCCTAAGCTAGACGGTATGCCGGAGTACATCTACACACTGCAGCGCGTGCGCAAGGCGCACGGCGACAAGGTCGTCCTCGACGACGTGACGCTGTCGTTCCTGCCGGGCGCCAAGATCGGCGTCCTGGGCCCCAACGGCACCGGAAAGTCGACGCTGCTGAAGATGATGGCGGGTCTGGAGCAGCCGTCCAACGGCGACGCCCGGCTCATGCCCGGCTTCACCGTCGGCATGCTTCAGCAGGAGCCCCCGCTCAACGAATCCAAGACCGTGCTCGGCAACGTCGAAGAGGGCGTCGCCGAGACCAAGGCCATGCTCGATCGATTCAACGAGATCGCCGAGCTGATGGCCACCGACTACAGCGACGAACTGCTCAACGAGATGGGCAAGCTGCAGGACGCGCTGGACCACCGCAACGGATGGGATCTCGACAGCCAGCTTGAGCAGGCGATGGACGCGCTCCGCTGCCCGCCGCCCGATGCCGACGTCACCCAGCTCTCCGGTGGTGAGCGGCGCCGGGTCGCACTGTGCAAGCTGCTGCTCGAGCAGCCCGACCTCCTCCTGCTCGACGAGCCCACCAACCACCTGGACGCCGAGAGTGTCCAGTGGCTGGAGTCTCATCTGGAGAAATACCCCGGCACCGTCCTGGCGGTCACCCACGACCGTTACTTCCTGGACAACGTGGCCGGGTGGATCCTGGAGCTCGACCGTGGCCGCTGCCACGCCTACGAGGGAAACTACTCCACCTACCTGGAGGCCAAGTCGGCACGGCTCAAGCTGGAGGGCCAGAAGGACGCCAAGCGCAAGAAGCGGCTGGAGGAGGAGCTGGAGTGGGTCCGCTCCAACGCCCGAGCCCGCCAGACCAAGAGCCGGGCACGTCTGCAGCGCTACGACGAGATGGCCGCCGAAGCCGACAAGCACCGCAAGCTCGACTTCGAGGAGATCCAGATCCCGCCGGGCCCGCGCCTGGGCACCACGGTCATCCGTGCGGAGAAGCTCACCAAGGGCTTCGAGGACCGGGTCCTCATGGACAGTCTCTCCTTCGACCTGCCGCGTAACGGCATCGTCGGCGTCATCGGCCCCAACGGCGTCGGCAAGACCACGATGTTCCGGATGATCACCGGTAGCGAGACCCCCGACGACGGTGGGATCGTCGTCGGTGACACCGTCAAGATCTCCTATGCCGACCAGAGCCGTGGTGGTATCGACCCGGCCAAGAACGTCTGGGAAGTCGTCTCCGACGGGCTCGACTACATCAAGGTCGGCCAGGTCGAGATGCCGTCCCGCGCCTACATCGCCGCGTTCGGGTTCAAGGGCCCGGACCAGCAGAAGAAGTCGGGCATCCTGTCCGGCGGCGAGCGCAACCGGCTCAACCTGGCGCTGACCCTCAAGCAGGGCGGCAACGTGCTGCTGCTCGACGAGCCGACCAACGACCTCGACACCGAGACGCTCTCCAGCCTGGAGAACGCCCTCTTGGAGTTCCCGGGCTGCGCGGTCATCACCTCGCACGACCGGTGGTTCCTCGACCGCATCGCCACCCACATCCTCGCGTGGGAGGAAGGCTCGAACTGGTTCTGGTTCGAGGGTAACTTCGCGGACTACGAGAAGAACAAGATCGAGCGGCTGGGTGCCGACGCGGCCCGTCCGCACCGCGTCACCTACCGCAAGCTCACCCGCGACTGACGCGGCCCGCACAGCGAGTGCCCGGCTCCCACCGTCCGGTGGGAGCCGGGCACTCGCTGCCGTTTGCCGGGAGCAGGAGGGCCCTTACGGAGTGAGGAGCCAGGCCGCGGTGTCCGGAGGGAGCAGGTAGCCGTCCACGGGGGAGCTGCCGAGCAGGACCCGGTCGTGCGGCGGAAGCTGTACCGGCTCGGAGCCGCAGTTGATGACGCAGGTCAACGGCCCGCGGCTGAAGAAGAGCGCGCCCTCCGCGGAGTCCAACCAGGTGATCTCGTCGCTGAGCGAGCCGCGCAGTTCACGGCGGGCACGCAGGGCCTCCTGGTAGAAGCCCAGCGTCGAACCGGGGTCGCTCGCCTGGTGCTCGGCGGTCAGCGGGACCCATTCGGCCGGCTGGGGCAGCCAGGGCCGGGTGCCGTCGGGTGAGAAGCCGTACGGCTCGGCGATCCCCGACCAGGGAATGGGGACCCGGCAGCCGTCCCGGCCGGGCAGAGTGCCCTCGGAGCGCGCGAAGATGGGGTCCTGGCGTGCCTCCGGGGGCAGTTCCCGCACCTCGGGCAGGCCGAGTTCCTCCCCCTGGTAGAGATACGCCGAGCCCGGCAGGGCGAGCATGGCCAGCAGAGCCGCCCGGGCACGGGCCAGGCCCGTCGTGGAGTTGACCAGGCCCTCGCCGTACCGGGTGACGTGGCGGACCACGTCGTGGTTGGAGAGCACCCAGGTCGGAGCGGTGACGGTGGCCAGGGTGTCGTCAATGACCGTCCGGAACGCCTGGGCGGACCAGGGAGCCTCCAACCAGGAGAAGTTGAAGCTCTGATGCAGCTCGTCGGGACGGACGTAGCGGGCGAGATCCTCGGGAGAGTCGGTCCACACCTCGCCGACGGCCATCCGCTCACCGGGATAGGAGTCGAGCACCTTGCGCCAATCCCGGTACACCTCATGCACCTCCGGCTGCCCCCAGATCGGCGACTCGGCCTTGAACGCCTGGTCCTCCGGAGGGGTGTCGGGCAAGCCCTCGGCCTTGTAGAGACCCATCGCCACGTCGATCCTGAACCCGTCCACCCCCCGGTCCAGCCAGAACCTCAGCACATCGAGGAACTCGTCCCGCACCTCGGGATTGCGCCAGTTGAAGTCGGGCTGTTCGGGGGCGAACAGGTGCAGGTACCACTGCCCGTCGGGTGCCTTCGTCCAGGCCGGACCGCTGAAAGTGGACTGCCAGTTGTTGGGCGGCAGGTCCCCGCCGTCGCGGAAGAGGTAGCGGTCACGCCCCTCGCCCCGCAGCGCCGCCTTGAACCACTCGTGCTCGGAAGAGCTGTGGTTGGGCACGATGTCCACGATCACCCGTAGTCCGAGACCGTGGGCGTCGGCGACGAGCGCGTCGAAGTCGGCCAATGTGCCGAACAGCGGATCGACGTCGCGGTAGTCGGCGACGTCGTAGCCGCCGTCGGCCATGGGGGAGCGGTAGAAAGGGGTCAGCCAGATCGCGTCCACGCCCAGCTCGGCGAGGTAGGGCAGACGCTGCCGGACACCGGTCAGATCGCCGACGCCGTCTCCTGAGGCGTCGGCGAAGCTGCGAACATAGATCTCGTAGACGACGGCATCACGCCACCAGGGGGTTTCCATGTGCATGGATTGCCCCCAGCCGGCGGGGTTTATGCGTCAGGGGCGTTGACCATGCTGTGCGCCGCGTAGACGAGGTAGTCCCACAGGCGCTTCTCCAGGTCGTCGGGGAGCTGCAGCGAGACCACCGCGTCGTGCATGTGCTTCAGCCAGGCGTCGCGCTCGGCCGCGCCGATGACGAAAGGATTGTGCCGCATCCGTAGCCGCGGATGCCCCCGTTGGGCGCTGTAGGTGCCGGGACCGCCCCAGTATTGGATCAGGAAGAGGCGCAACCGGTCTTCGGCTCCGGCGAGGTCGTCCTCGGGGTAGAGCGGTCGCAGCAACGGGTCACCTACGACGCCTTGGTAGAAGCGGTGGACGAGATGCCGGAAGGCCACCTCGCCACCGACGGCGTCGTAGAAGGACTGGGGTTCCTCGGGGATGGCGGACACGCCCCAAGCCTAAGCGACTCGGCCTCCTCACCGCTCCGGGCCCGCCCCGTCCGATGCGACGGGACCGAAGCCCGGGGCCTCCACGAGCGTGGAAACCCCGGGCTTCAGCCCCGGGGATCCAGGTCAACCCACGATCGGGATGGAGGCCCGGTCGAGGGCGAACTTGATCCGGACGCGCAGCTCGCGGGCGACCTCGGCCTGCCGGGCGGGGATCGTCTTGGCGCTTATCCGGAACACGATGGCCGTGTCGGAGATCTGCTCGATCCCCCAGACCTGGGGCTCCTCCACCATGACGCTGTCGCGGTAGGAGCGGTCGTTCCACATCTCCTCGACCACGTCCTTGAGCAGGTCGCGGACCGCGGGGATGTCGGAGGCGTAGGCCACCGGGACGTCCACGGTGGCGCGGGACCAGCCCTGCGACTCGTTGCCGACGCGGGTGATGGTGCCGTTGCGGACGTACCAGACCCGGCCGTCGACGTCGCGCAGCTGGGTGATGCGCAGGGTGACCGCCTCGACGGTGCCGACCGCGGCGCCCGCGTCGATCACGTCGCCCACGCCGTACTGGTCCTCCAGGAGCATGAACATGCCGGCGATGAAGTCCTTCACCAGCTCCTGGGCACCGAAGCCGACGGCCACGCCGACGATGCCGACGCTGGTCAGCAGGGGAGCGATGGGAATGGAGAGCCGGTCCAGGACGGTAAGGACCGCCGTGCCGAGGATGACGATCGAGGCGACGGGCCGCAGCACCGAGCCGATGGTCTCCGCGCGCTGCCTGCGCCGCTCGGCGGCGACCGCGTCGAGTCCTTCCAGCGTCGTCGTCTGCTTGCCGCGCAGCCGTCCGGCGATCGAGCCGCCACTGGAGGAGGAGGCACGCCGCACGACCCTCGTGATCAGCCGATTGGCGATCTTACGCAGGATCAGCGCGATGACCACGATGAGCAAGATGGCGAGCGCGCCGGCGATCGCGGGTGCCCAGGCGTCCGGCAGGAAGGACTGCATGAGGCCGCAGATTACCCCACCCCCGTTCTCACACCCCCTGGTTAAGCCCACACCTGTTCTGATGAGCTCATCAAACCCGGAATCACCGGTGGGAGGGGGAGTGGGGGCGGACGCGAACAGGAACACGGAGTGGATCCCTCTCGGATCGGGGCAGCCGGCATGGGGGCAAGTTACCTTGCCTATACATATTGCCGACCGAACCGGCCGCCGTCACATCACGCCGGGGAAGACGGGGACATCCGGACCCGGGCCGCGGGGGTGGGTCCGGATGCCCCGGTGACAGACGGCTCGGCACGGGACACGCACCCGGAAGCCTGTCCCGTGCCGTTCCGAGAGGAATCCCTCCGATCACCGTCCGGACGGGTCCGGACGGCAGACTGTGGTGAGCTGTCTCGGACTCGGCGGGGTGTCCAGCGTCCGAGGACGCTCCGCACCGGACACCCCGCCGGCCCTTTGAGCCGCAGTGAGTGCGGCGGGCCCGGATGGCTGCGACCCCCTCCGGGCCGCCGCTATCTCACTCCCCCACCGCGGCAAGCACGCGTGCGACCTTGGTAGCGGCACCGGCGGGGTCGTGCGCCGTGTGCATCCGCTCTCCCCAGGACCACCAGTAGTACCAATCCCGGGGGTTGGGGGCGGCCTGTGCTCGGCAGGTGACGTTCTCCGCCAGACTGGTCGCGTTCGGATTTATCACGCGCACGAAGGCACGGCCTGACTGGGTCCGCACCACTCGGGCATGCAGCCCATGAGAGTCAAGTTCCGACACCAGTCGCTCCAGGTGCCCGAAGTCGTCTTCCCCCACCTCGCCCCTCCTCTTAGTCGCCTGCTCCCGCACCGAATCGTGTTCGCTTCATTGCGTGAATCGATGCTGGTTGGCCAAAGATGACTCACTTGGCCCGGCGGGTCAACGGAGGGAAAATCGAGATTGGGGTATGCCTTCTCCCATGTGGGTTGAAAGAAACAGTCCGGTGGTGGACGATCCTTAGCCGATAGCACTATTCATGCGTTCCGGATAAGCCAAAGTTGGTCCATCATTCTCGGTAGGCACAGTGCGACATTAGCGTCACACTGAGTCAGCGGGACCGAACCGGTCAGGAACCAGTGTGCCAGGCAGCCCAGCTGGTCACGAGAGAGGGGCCGGTATGTCCGGCAGGCAACACAGGGAGACGGAGTTAGCGAGGCAGATCCGGGCCAGAGGCCTGGCTGCGGGGCGTGGTTCGGCGCAGATAGCCGAGGAGATCTATGAGAAGTGCGGTCCGCAGTTCGGGACCACGCGGATCAAGGGTCACCGCCTCGCGCACGGCGTCGCTCTCGCCGACGTGATCGAGCAGATAAGGGCGTTGTTCGAGCGCGACGGCAAGGCGGCCCCCGGCATCGGGGAGACGCTCCTGTCCGCTTACGAGAGCGGGCTCAAGAGACCGGGTCCCGAATACCTCCACTACCTGTGCACCGCCTACCGGGTCGAGCCCGCCTCCCTCGGTTACGTCGGCCCCTGCATCTGCGGTCACGGCCACAAGATGCCCGGTGTCGTCCGAGGCGATCTCCAGGATGGAAGACCTGACACTTCCCCTGGTTCGCGCGAGCTGTCGATCCAGCCGACCGGCGGCGACCCCTCCGCGGACAGGGGTGAGGAGGACGAGAACGTGCTACGGAGGACGCTTTTACAGCTCCTGGCCGGCACCGGCATCGCGCTGGACGGACAGGTGCTCGGATCTGTGGAGAACATCCGCAGAAGGATGGACGAGACCCTGGTGTCGGCCACCGTTTCGCCCGCGATGCTCGACCAGTGGGAGGAAGCCACCATCGGCTTCGGCCGGCAGTACATGAACACCCCGCCGCTGCGGCTGCTCTGCGACGTGCTGCTGGAGTTCAGCGCCGTGCGCAAGGCCATGGAGCGACGCCAGCCGGTGGACCTGCAGGAGCGGTTGTGCCGGATGGCGGCCCAGCTCTCCGGACTCAGCGGCATGATCATGGTGAACCTCGGCGATCACCGGATGGCCCGGTCCTTCTTCAGGACCGGCCGGACGGCCGCCGACGACACCGGGGACCGGGCGCTGCGGGCCTGGGTCATCGCCAGGGAGGCCCTCGTCCCGCTCTACTACGGAGACCCGCGCGAGGCGCTCAACCTCGCCAGGAAGAGCCGTGACCTGGCCGGTCAGACGCCCTGTGCGGCTCAGGCCATGGCCCCGGTCGTGGAGGCCCGTGCGCTGGCGATGATGTCGAATTCCGGCAAGAAGGAAGTGGTCGACCAGGCCAAGCGGGCACTGTCCCGGGCCCGGGCGGCGTTCTCCCAGATGGCCGCGGCCGACCAGGACGACTCGACCTTCGGCTACACCGAGCGCCAGCTCTACTTCCATCAGGGTGACGCCCTGGTGAAGCTGGGGCAGGCGATGGAGGCCGATCTCATTTTGGAGCAGGCCCTCACCAAGTACGGCCCGGCAGACTGGCTCGACCCGACCTTCATCAACTTCGACAGGGCGACGTGCAAGCTCCTCGAGGGTGACCTCGACGAGGCGCTGTCCATCGCCAAACTCGCGCTTGCCGGCCTGGCCGACGGCTGCCGGCCCGACATTCTCATGCAGCGTGCCCACGAGGTGGCCAAGGCGGTGGAGGCCAAGGATCCCGGCCACCCCGAGCTCAAGGTCTATCAGGAAGCGCTGCGCACCCCACCGGTGGCGGATCCGGCCGAGGTCGATATATGAGGATACGGCGCTATCGCTGGTCCGACCTGGAGTCTGTCTGGGCACTGCACCAGATCTGTCTCGCCCAGGTCGGTCTGGCTCCGGGGGACGGCGTCTACTACGAGGACGACTTCCCGCGGATCAACGAGATCTACCTCGCCAACCGGGGCGACTTCCTCGTCGGAGAGGTTTCCGGCGGGCGTGTCGTCGTCATGGGCGGGCTCCGCCGCATCGACGACCAGACCGCCGAGATGTGCCGTATGCGGGTTCATCCGGAGTTTCAGCGGCGCGGATTCGGCGCTCAGATGATCGGGGCACTGGAGGCGCGGGCCATCGAGCTGGGTTACGTACGGCTCTGCGGGGACACCACGCTGAACCAGCCGGCCGCGATCGAGCTCTACCGCAAGTACGGCTGGCGTGAGATCAGCAGAGAAGAGCGCGGCGGATGCGTCGTGCTTTACGGAGAAAAAGATCTCGTCGCAGCCATGTCGCATAATGGTCAGTTTGAGTGATTTCACTGATTATTTATAGTTAAACATTGCGATCTAGTGAAATACCAGAGTATTTATTCTTCGTACCTGTTGTCATTTTCCCGTGGGGGTGCGATGAAGAAGATCATTGTTCACAAACCTGGCACCACCCGGCTGAGAGGGGCATCCAGCGTCATCCACAAGGGGTGAGAGGGCCCTCCTCGCGACCGTACGGATCCGCTGCCCCGGCATCGGCGGCGTCCGGCGGTCGCCTGGTCCCCACCGTCCCCGGCCGGTCGGTCAGGGACTTTCGGCAGGTTACGCCAGCCGGGAGAGCCGGGAGACGACCTCCGCCAGGTCTGTCGGCTCCAGCCTGCCGGGAAGCTCCGCCATCTCCGTAGGAGAGAACCAGCCGGATCCCAGGCAGGTGTCCTCCTCCTCGGTGGTGAACGCGGTGGGGATCACCTCGGGGGTGTCTTCGAACCTGGCCAGATAGAACCGCTCGGTCTTCACGTAGTGGGTGCCGAGCCAGTCGAACTCCCGGCGCACCGGCAGCCACCGGTTCAGAACCGCCCCACCCGGCAGGCCGGTCTCCTCGGCCAGTTCCCGTCGCGCCGCCTCGAAGGGCGTTTCGCCCGGATCGATCCCGCCACCGGGCGGTTCCCACAGGGTTGTGTCGCTGACCGGATCACGCCAGTGCATCAGCAGCACCCGGCCCTCGCCGTTCACGCAGACCACTCGTGCCGCTGCCCGGTCGCTCGCCGGGGAGTCGCTCGCCGGTGAGTCGTTCGCGCTCGCCTGTGAGTCACTCATAGGCCTGGGACGCTATCACCATCTATTGCTCCAACGCCTCCATAACGACTGCCAAAAAGCCTGATGACCTGCGGAGACGCCCTCGTCCTGGCAGCCTTTACGCGGTCAACCGTGCCGGAGGTCCTCGCGTAGAGCCGGAGTGCTCCGGCCAGTGAGGAAGGACGTTCCATGCGTCTACGCAACGCGATGGGGGCGGCGGTCGCGGTCATGATCCTGATCCCGACGGCCGCTCTGGCCGGATCCGGCGCTCCGACGCCCAGCCGCCCTGCCCTCGTCTCCGCGAAGGCCGTGAACACCACGGCCGCCCAGGCCGAACCTGTTCCGGTGCCGGCCGTCCCGGACGGCACCAGCGCCGACAAGGTCCTGGTGATCGGATTGGACGGTCTGCGTCACGACCGCATCGCCGCAGCCGACGCGCCGAATCTCGACGCGCTGATCGCCCACGGCACCTTCGGCACCAGCCTGCTCTACACCGCACCGATGGCGGCCACCTCCAGCGGTCCCGGCTGGTCCACGATCGCCACCGGCACCTGGCCGGACAAGCACAAGGTCAGGAACAACACCTTCGCGGGGAAGCGCTACGACCTCTACCCCGGCTTCCTCGCCAGGTTGGAGAAGATCGATCCGTCCTACTCCACCTACGCCGCCATGGACTGGCGGTCTCTCGGCGACCAGGGCACCTTCGGCAGCGGCATCGACGCGCGGATCGTCCTCGACGGGGACTCCGACGGATACCCCGTCGAGGACGGGCGGATCATCGCGGTCTCCGAGAAGGTGCTCCGTGACCGCAACCCGGACGTCGCCTTCGTCTCCCTGGGCAACGTCGACATCGCCGGACACGACAGTGGTGCCGCCGACCAGGCCTACCTGAACGCGATCGCGACCGTCGACACCTATGTCGGCCGGCTCCTCGCCGCGGTCCAGAGCCGCTCCACCTACCATGACGAGCGATGGACGGTGATCGTCACCACCGACCACGGCCACACCGACGCCGGCGGCCACGGCGGCTCCACCGTCGAGGAGCGCCGCACCTTCGTCCTGGCGGCCGGGCCCGGCATCCCCGCCGGAGCCACCCCCGCGGGCATCCGCCTGGTCGACGTGGCCGCCACGGTCTTCGGCCAATTGGGGCTTGCGCGTCCGGCGGGCCTGGACGGAAGGTCCATCGCGTTCCGCTCGACCGATCCGTTCGACCGGCTCCCGCTCCGCAGACGGGTCCAGGAGACCGGCGTCCCGGCCGGGATCAGGGGATTCACGCACACCGCGCCGCCCGGCTGGTCGGTGGACAACCGGGGGCTGCCCTCCGGCGGCGTCGAGGAGTGGCGCGGCTGGTCGTTCACGACGGACGAGTTCTGGTCACGCGCCCAGCGGGACCAGTGGCGGGAGCTGTTCGTCCGCGGTCGCGGCGTGTTCGCGGTGGCCGACTCCGACGAGTGGGACGACCGCCCCCACGGCACCGGCACCTTCGGCTCCACCCTTGCCAGCGCACCGTATCCGTTGGCGGACCGTCGCTCGGCGAGGATCGGCTACGTCACCCACTACCGGCAGGGCGGCGCCCAGAAAGCCCAGGTCCTGGTCTCCTTCGACCGTGGTCGCACCAAGGTCGTGAAGGCGTACACCGCCGACGCCGTCTCCAAGGTCGAGTCCATCCCCGTTGCCGTCCCGGTTGGTGCCACCCGGATGACCGTCCGTTTTCGCTACTCCAATGCCGACAACGACTGGTACTGGGCCATCGACGACCTCCGCGTCACCTGACCCGCCGGGTGCGGACCGTACCGGACGGCCCGCACCCGGCTCCGACCGCTCTGGATCCCGCCGGTGAAGCGGGGCACCGGACGGGCGGGGATCAGCGTTTCATCGCGCCGTCGGCGATGGCGTCGGCCGCCTCACCGATCGCGACGCCGACGATCTCCAGACGGCGGACCAGTTCCCGTTCCTTCATGGTCTCCGCGCTGATCGTGCCGGAGAAGATCCGGGCGATCTCGTACTGGTACATGCGCCGGAGGGTACCGCCGGCCTTCTTCGCCTCCAGTGCGTCGTGGGTGATCACGGAAGGACGGGACGCCAGGTCGCGGACCGCGGTTTCCAGGGCCTCGATACCGACGATCACCTGATCGAGCATGGGGGCGAAACGCTGCTGGTCGCGGACACGGTAGAGATGCGACTCCCGGACGAAGTCCCGGAGGGAGTCGAGCACGTCGTCGATCGAGCGGGACAGCCGGAACAGGTCCTCACGGTCGATCGGCGTCACCAGTGACTCGGACAGCTCCTCCACCAGGCGTGCCCGTTCGGTGTCGCCGCGGTGTTCGATGGCCCGCATCTGCTCGTGGGCGTCGGTGCGGGCGGTGTCCCCGCCGATCATGGCCATGGCCAGCCAGGCACCCTCCTTCGTGGCCTCAAGCTGTCCGATCAGTGCCTCGGTGAGCGCGCTGTCCATCCGGCCCGCCAGGAGATCCCGCACACGCCGCAGTCGTTTCACGCGGTCACCCCCCGGATGACGAGTGCCGCCGTCGCGGCGAGCAGCCCGCTCACCGGCAGCGTCAGTGTCCAGGCCAGAGCTATCTTCGTGGCGGAGTGCCAGCGCACCCGGCCCGAGCCCTTGGCCGTCCCCGCTCCGACGAGGGCGCCAGCGATCGTCTGGGTCATACTCACCGGCGCGCCGATCGCGGCGCAGCCGACCACGGCGGCTCCGCTGGCCAGTTCGGCGGTCACCCCGTCCAGCGGGTGCGAGGCGATGATCGTCCGGCTGAGGGTACGGCCGGCGCGCGGCAGGCCGTACAGGGCGCCGATCCCGAACAGCACCGCCACGATCAGGCAGACGGAGAGCGGAGGGGCGTAGAGGCCGAGGGCGAGCATGAAGACGGCGGGCATCTTCTGACCGTCGTTGGCCGCGTAGGCCAGGCACTGCAGGGTGAACCCGGCCCGGTGCCACTGCCGCAGCATGCGGCCGTGCGTCCGGTGGATGAGCCACCGGCGCACCAGGATCGCCAGCAAGGCTCCCACGAACGGCGCCGCCAGTGCGACCACGAGCACGAACAGCACCGTTCCGCCGGAGACGGGCAGACCCCAGCCCAGGCCCGCGCCGGTGAGGGCGCCCACGATGGCGAGGGTCAGGCTGGTGGGCAGCCCCCGGTTGTTGAGGATCGCGACGACGGCCAGCGCGGCGAGCACGGCGACGGCCAGCACGCCCTGTCCGGAAGGCCCTTCCGCGCTCGCCAGCCCGGTGGTGAAGGTCGTGGCGACCTGGTGGGTCAGGAGGGGGACCAACGCGACCATGACCGTCATCACGAGCACGCCGGCGAGCGGAGGGATGCTGGAGATCTTCAGGCCGGTCGCCAGCAGCGCACCGCCGTCGTTGACCCCGGTGACGATCGCGAAAAGTCCGGCAAGTGATGACAGGGCGACCGCGCTCACGCTTCCACCTCCCACCGGACAGCGGGCGAAGGACGGGGTGGTCCGGCCATGACCTCACAGGCGGACGGCTGCCTCGCTCGTGGTGCCGGGGAATCGCGTCCCCGTGCACCGACTATGGAGAGGCCTACCCAGAGACCGGCCGGATGATGGACGGTGAGCTCCCGGTTTCCGGGCCGGGGTGCGCCGGGTGTCCTGTCTGCCGGGCAGGCCTCGTGGCCGGGAATGTGCCGTCCTGGCCGGACCGCGCCATTCGAACCGGCCATGCGACCTCCTGGTGATCGACTGCTGACCCAGCGTGACAGGGTGCGGGCAGGGGCGGCCGGCGCGCTGTACCCTGCCCAGGTCAGCCTGAAAGTACCCTAAGATCCGACCGCGCCGAGGGTGAATACGTCATCAAACCCCTCGAAGGCGGAGGTCTCCATGTTGGAGGTAATCGATGAGTGAGCGAGTCAGCAGGCCGGGCGCGGCCTCCGGGCTGTCGGACGAGGAGGCCGTATGAACCCCGTCACCCAGTATGTGCTGACGCTGTCCTGCCCGGACCGGCCGGGCGTGGTGGCCGCCGTCTCCGGTCTCCTGGCCGCGCGGGGCTGCAACATCATCGAGAGCCAGCAGTTCGGAGACCCCATCGCCGAGAGGTTCTTCATGAGGGTGCAGTTCTCCTCCACCCTCTCCGACGGAGAACTCCATACGGCCTTCGCCGCGCTCGCCCCCGACTTCGGCATGGACGTCAAGCTGCGGGACCTGGCCGTCAAGCCGCGTGTGCTGGTGCTGGTCAGCAAGTTCGGGCACTGTCTCAACGACCTGCTCTACCGGACGCGCTCCGGCCTGCTCGACATCGAGATCGTCGCGGTGGCCTCCAACCACCCCGACATGCGCCCGCTGACCCAGTCATACGGCATCGATTACCACCACCTGCCGGTCACCGCCGAGACCAAGCCGCGGCAGGAGGCGGAGATCGTTGCTCTGGTCGATCACTACCGGGCCGATCTGGTGGTGCTCGCGCGTTACATGCAGGTGCTGTCGGAGGACCTCTGCGTCAAGCTCGCCGGGAACGTGATCAACATTCACCACTCGTTCCTGCCGTCGTTCAAGGGGGCCAAGCCGTACCACCAGGCCCATTCCCGCGGGGTGAAGCTGATCGGGGCGACTGCCCACTACGTGACCGCCGATCTCGACGAAGGCCCGATCATCGAGCAGGAGGTCGCCCGGGTCAACCACACCCACTCGGCCGAGGACCTGGCCGCCATCGGCCGCGACGTCGAGTGCCAGGCGCTGGCCCGCGCCGTACGGTGGCACACCGAGCAGCGCGTCCTGCTGGACGGCCACAAGACCATCGTCTTTCCGCGCTAGCGAGGCGTTCACCGGGTTCGACGGCACGCCGCCCCGGAGACGATTTCGGCGGGGGCCGTCCCGGACACCGGTGAACGTTCGTGGTCACCGCGCTTCGGGGACCGTCAGGTCGCCGCGCCGCGCCGGTCCGGCTCCCGGGACAGGAAGCAAGGTCCCCGGGAGCCGGACCGTCTCCGGCTACGCGGTCAGGCCGGTGTGACGGGCGAGGAAGGTGAGCTGGTCGGCGGCGAGCTCGACGGTCTTGCTGACCGCGCGGGCGCCGTGACCCACCTCGGTCTCGGTGCGCAGCAGGATCGGCCTGTCTCCGGCCTGGGCGTGCTGGAGCGCCGCGCACATCTTCCAGGCGTGCAGCGGGTGAACCCGGGTGTCGGACTGGAAGACGGTGAAGAGCGTCGCCGGGTAGGAGACGCCCTCGCGGACCCGATGGTAGGGCGAGTAGGCGTACAGCCATGCGAACTCGTCGGGCTTCTCGGCGGAGCCGTACTCGACGTTCCAGGTGGCGCCGAGGCCGAACAGCTCGTAGCGGACCATGTCGAGCAGCGGGGCCGAGCAGACGACGGCCGCGTACAGTTCGGGTCGCTGGGTCAGCGCCGCGCCGACCAGCAGGCCGCCGTTGGAACCGCCGGAGATGGCCAGCTGAGAGGCCGTGGTGACACCGGTGGCGATCAGGTGTTCGGCCGCCGCGTGCAGGTCGTCGTAGACGTTCTGCTTGTTGGCCAGCATTCCGGCCCGGTGCCACTCCTCGCCCTGCTCGCCGCCGCCGCGCAACTGGGCGATGGCGTAGACGCCGCCCGCCTCGACCCAGGTCAGGATCGACGCCGAGTAACCGGGGGTCATCGAGATGCCGAAGCCGCCGTAGCCGTACAGGATGGTCGGCCGCGGTCCCTCGGAACCGGGCTTGGAGATCACCAGCATGTGGACCTCGCTGCCGTCCGCCGAGCGGTAGGTCACCTGCTCGGTGGCGACGGCGGGCACCTCGACCGCGCCGGGGGAGGCGGCCCACAGGGTGGTCTCACCGGTGCGGGCGTCGTAGCGCTGGATGGTGGGCGGGGTGGTGTTGTCGGTGTAACCGAACCAGGCCTCGTGACCGCCCTCGGGGCGTTCGCTGATGCCGCCGATCGTGCCCAGGCCGGGCGTCGGCACCTCCCCGGAACGCTCGCCGGTGACCAGGTCGTGGATGGAGATCTCACTGATCGCATGACGGGTCCAGCCGACCAGCATGACCGGCCGGTCCAGGTCGTCGAGGATCGCGAAGTCCGACAGCACGGCCTCCGGGTCCTGCGGGACCAGGTCGCGCCAGTGCTCGAACTGAGGGGTGGCGGGGTCGGTCACGCAGACCCGCCCGCGCGGGGCGTCGCGGTCGGTGAACACGTAGAGCCTGCCGTCACGCCCGAAGTGCAGGGCGCTCTGGGCGTCCACGTCCTCCTGGACGACGACGAGCTCCGGCGAGGAGAGGGAGGAGACCGACAGGTCGGCCACCCACAGGTCGTTGCGCGGGGCCGTGCCGCGGGAGGCGGAGATCTGCAGCCAGCGGCCGTCGCGGGAGACCGCGACGCCGTAGTAGTTGGTCTTCTCCAGACCGTCACCGAAGATCAGGAAGTCGTCCTCGGTGGAGGTGCCGACCCTGTGCAGGTAGACCCGGCGGTGGAACTGGTCCTCTCCCTCGGGCACCTCGGTGGAGGGCAGCCTGCGCACGTAGTAGAAGGCGTCTCCGCCGGGGAGCCAGGCCACGGGGGAGTAGCGGCATCGGTCGATCGGGCCCTCGATCCGGTGGCCGAGTGCGACGTCCATCAGGTAGAGGCTCGACTCCTCGTCGCCGCCCACCGACACCTGGTAGGCGAGCAGGCGGCCCTCCTTGTCGGGCTGCCAGGAGTCGAGGGTGGTGAGGCCGGTCGGGTCGAGCGCCATGGGGTCCAGCAGCGCTCGCTCGGTGCCGTCGGGGTCGACGGTGTAGAGCACGGCGTGCTCCTGCTCGGGGGTGCGGCGCATGAAGAACCGCCGTTCACCGCGCCACACCGGTGCGCCGATCGAGCCGGACCGCAGGAGTTCGGCGATCCGCGCCTTGAACCCCTCCCTCCCCGGGAGAGCGTCCATCTCGGCGGTGAACAGCTGTTCCTCATCGGCCAGCCACGACTTGGTCGCCGGGTCGTCGGGATCCTCCAGCCACCGGTAGGGGTCGGGGACCGGGGTGCCGTGCAGGTTCTCGACGAGTCCGTCGCGGCCGGCAAGAGGGTATGGCTGTCGCGTCATGGCAGGAACCCTACGACCTCCGGACGACAGCACGGGCCCATTGCGCATGGGGTGCGTCCGATCCGCCACCAGAGGAGTTAAAAACCAGTAATGCGGGCATAAAACGTACCAGGCCTCCCTTCAGTCATGTATGGGTGGCTCGTTTATGGGTGGCGGGAACGACGATGCAGAAGCCAAAATTGGTTGAGGACGGTGCCGTGGTGACCATCCGCTGGGCCGTCCGGCGGAGGTCCTTGTGACGGAAGCATCCGGGCCCCAGGAGGGGCCGCCAACCGGGGCACGTGGCAGCGTGCCCCCTCAATTGACGCGTAGTGCAGCGGGAAGGGCCCGCTGATGCGCCAGGTCCTGCTGTTGAACGCCACCTACGAACCCCTGACCACCCTCTCCCTGCACCGCGCGGTCGTGCTCGTGCTCAGGGAGAAGGCGGATGTCGTGCATCGCGACGGGCGGGGCGCCGTGTTCCGCTCGGCGAGCCGCACGCTCGACGTGCCGTCGGTGATCAGGCTTCGCCGATATGTCCGTATCCCCTACCGGTCACGGATCCCACTGACCCGTAACGCGTTGATGCGCCGGGACGACTACCGGTGCGCCTACTGCGGCCAGCGGGCCGAGACCATCGACCATGTGATCCCGCGCTCACGAGGCGGCCCCCACACGTGGGAGAACTGCGTCGCCTCGTGCACAACGTGCAACCACCGTAAGGCGGACCGGATGCTGGAGGAACTGGGATGGACGCTGAGCGTCGTCCCGGTGGTGCCACGCGGCGTCCACTGGCGGCTCATCGGCGCGCACGGCGTCGGCGATCCCCTATGGGCGCCTTACCTGGTGGAGAGCGCGGCCTGACCGCGGAGCGACATCCGTTCGCCCCGGCCCATCCCGTTCGGCACAATCGACGTATGGGATGGATGTTCACCTCCGATGTCGAGGTGTATGCCGGGGCGGCGGAGCCGTGGCTCCTGAAGGATCCGGTCCGCAACACCGCCCCGCTCACCGTCCTGCGCGGGATCCGCAACGGACTGTGGGGCGACGACGTGCTGCTGGCCTGGCTGGAACGGGACGGCGAGACCGTCGCGGCGGCGAGCCAGACGCCCCCGCATCCCCTGCTGCTCGCCGACATCCCGGCCGAGACCGTCCGCGACCTCGCCACCCGGCTGATCGAGTCCGAACGGGTGGTCTCCGGCGTCTCCGGGCCCCTCGCGCAGGCGGAGGCGTTCGCCGGTGCCTGGTGGCGGCCCGAGGCGGAGCGCCGCTCCGAACGGCTCTACCGGCTTGACGCACTCGTGCCGCCTCCCGCCTGGCCGGGGGAGGCCGCGCGGACGGCCGTCCCGGCCGACCTCGAACGGCTGGTCGAGTGGTCCAACGACTTCCAGGTCGAGGCCGGCGGAGTCGCTCCCGTCAACCTGACCCCGCTGGTGGCCAGCAGGATCGGCCGTGAGGAGCTCGTCCTGTGGGAGGCGGACGGGCGGCCCGTCGCGTTCGCCGGAGTCTCCGCACCCATCGGGGGCATGTCCCGGATCGGCCCGGTCTACACACCGCGCGAGTCTCGAAGGAAGGGCTACGGCGCGGCGGTCACCCACGCCGCGACGGCCAAGGCGCTGGCGGACGGAGCAACGGACGTGCTTCTCTTCACCGACCTGTCCAATCCCACCTCCAACTCCATCTACCAGGCGATCGGCTACCGGCCGGTGGCCGACTACGCCTTCATCCGCTTCACCTGATCGACGTCCTCCCGCCGCGAACGGCCCCGCCGGCCGATCCGGGTGATGACGATCAGGCGGATCGGCCGGCGGGGCCCTGAGGCCCGAGATGGTCGGCGGATCTTCGGCAACCTGGGTAACCTGGGTGTCATGCCGCGCTATGACTTCCGCTGCCGTGCCTGTGGATCCACCTTCGAACTCTCCCGCCCGATGGCCAGATCCGGCGACCCGGCGCTCTGCCCGCAGGGCCATGACGACACCGTCAAGCTGCTGTCCACGGTCGCCGTCACCGGCGGGTCCGGTGCTCCGGCTCCCCGGCCGGCCGATGGCGGCGGATGTTGCGGTGGAGGCTGCTGCGGCTAGGCCGCGTGCCTGCTCTGGACGGCGCGCTTGCCCTGGAAGGGCAGGAAGTGGTCGGCCAGATGCTGCTGGGCGGGCATGAAGGTGGGTTCGGTGGCGACGATCCGGTCGAACCGGAAGGCCCGGATGGCACCGCGCATGCGGCACATCCCCACGAGATACCAGTAGTCACGGTGGACCATGCACGTCACCGGGTCGACGTCGCGGACGGTGATCCGGCCGGACACGTCCCGGTAGTGCAGGCGGATCACGAGACGCGAGGTGATCGCGCCGGCGATGGTCCGGGCCCGGTCGGCGACCGGGCCGGGCATCGGGTCGGTGAGGGTCGACAGGGTGGAGAGGATGACGTCGTCGTCGAGCTCCAGATGCTCGAACGCGTGGCGCAGGCCGCTGCGGGCGGCGGTGGCCTGCGGGCCCGAACCCAGATGTGCCAGGGACAGGGCGAGGGCGGCGATCTCGGCGGTTGTCAGCGGGCTGGCGGAGGGCTTCAAGACGGTAGCCATACTCTGATATTACGTCTCAGCACCGACATTTTTCGAAAATCCTGTCGGGTACGGGGCATGCCGTACCCGACAGGTTGACGGGCGTCAGCGGGAGAGCTGAGACAGGTCCCGGGAGGCGCCGGTGGAGGCCGAAGTGGTCAGTGCGGCGTAGGCCTGCAGCGCGGCGCTCACCGGTCGCTGGCGGTCACGCGGCCGGTAACCGCCCAGCTCGGCCACGAGCCGCTCGCGGCGGGCGGCCAGTTCCTCCTCGGAGACCTTCAGCTCGATCGAACGGCCCGGGATGTCGATCTCCACGGTGTCGCCGTCCTCGACCAGAGCGATGGTGCCGCCCTCGGCGGCCTCGGGCGAGGCGTGGCCGATGGACAGCCCGCTCGTGCCCCCGGAGAAGCGCCCGTCGGTGACCAGCGCGCAGGCCTTGCCCAGCCCCTTGCCCTTGAGGAAGGAGGTCGGGTAGAGCATCTCCTGCATGCCCGGCCCGCCCTTCGGCCCCTCGTAACGGATCACCACGACGTCACCGGCCGCGACCTTGTTGTTCAGGATGCCCTCGACCGCGTCGTCCTGGGACTCGAAGACCACGGCGGGCCCGGAGAACCTCCAGACCGACTCGTCGACCCCGGCGGTCTTGACGATGCAGCCCTCCGTGGCGATGTTGCCGTAGAGGACGGCCAGGCCGCCGTCGCGGGTGTAGGCGTGCTCGACGTCGCGCACGCAGCCCTCGGACCGGTCGAGGTCGAGCGACTCCCAGCGGGCCTCCTGGGAGTAGGGCTTGACGGTCCGGACGTTGCCGGGAGCGGCGTGCCAGAGGTCCAGCGCCTCGGGCAGCGCGGTGGCCGACTGCGGATCCCAGGCGGCGAGGTAGTCGCCCATCGTGCCGCCGTTGACGGTGAAGGCGTCGCGGTGGATCAGACCGCCCCGGTCGAGCTCGCCGAGGATGGCGGGGATGCCGCCGGCCCGGTGGACGTCCTCCACGTGGTACTTCGCGGTGGCCGGGGCGACCTTGCACAGGCACGGCACCCGCAGCGAGATCTCGTTGATCTCCTTGAGGCCGAAGTCCACCTCGGCCTCGCGGGCCGCGGCGAGGATGTGCAGGATCGTGTTCGTCGAGCCGCCCATCGCCACGTCCAGCGTCATGGCGTTCTCGAACGCGTCCTTGGTGGCGATGCTCCGCGGCAGGACCGTCTCGTCGTCCTGCTCGTAGTAGCGGCGGGTGATCTCCACGAGCTGGCGCCCGGCGTCCTGGAACAGCTTCTTGCGTGCCTTGTGCGTGGCCAGGATCGTGCCGTTGCCCGGCAGCGCCAGGCCGATGGCCTCGGCGAGGCAGTTCATCGAGTTGGCGGTGAACATCCCGCTGCACGAACCGCAGGTCGGGCAGGCGTTCTCCTCCATCTCCAGCAGCTCCGCGTCGGAGACGGAGTCGTCGGCCGCGGCGATCATCGGGTCGATCAGGTCGAGCTTGCCGTTGGGCGTCTTGCCGGCCTCCATGGGACCGCCGGAGACGAAGACCGTGGGGATGTTGAGCCGGAAGGCGGCCAGCAGCATACCCGGGGTGATCTTGTCGCAGTTGGAGACGCAGATGAGGGCGTCGGCGCAGTGCGCGTTCACCATGTATTCGACCGCGTCGGCGATCAGCTCGCGGCTGGGCAGCGAGTAGAGCATGCCGCCGTGGCCCATCGCGATGCCGTCGTCGACCGCGATCGTGTTGAACTCGCGCGGGATCGCGCCCGCCTCGCGGATCGCCCCGGCGACCACGTCGCCCACTTCGCGGAGATGGACGTGCCCGGGGACGAACTGGGTGAAGCTGTTGGCCACCGCGATGATGGGTTTGCCGAAGTCACCGCCGGCTACGCCCGTCGCCCGGAGCAGGGCTCTGGCTCCGGCCATGTTTCTGCCGTGGGTGACCGTACGCGACCTGAGGGCGGGCATGAGGCTTCTCCCATCATTGAAACCGTGTCCTCAAATGGTACGGCCACCGCCCGGTGCGTGAGACGTCTGTCCACGACGCGAGATGTTCGGGGCGTGGACACTCCGGCGGGAGCCGTCCCGCAGGACGGCTCCCGCCGGAGTTCGAAGACGGCGCGGCGTCAGGACTCGGGGTAGCGGGCGGGCAGGACCCGCTCGGCCGCCTCGTAAATCCGCTGGATCTCGGTGTCGGTGAGTGACCGCTCCCGCTTGGTGATCCATTTACGGACGCGACTGCCGTCGAAGACATCGACCTCGCGGACGTTGAGGATCTTCCAGGGGATCGCCGGCCCGTAGATCGCCAGGGACGGGACGATCGTCACCTCGTGGCCGAGCGCCGTGCCGATCAGCTCGGCCGCCTGGGACGCCTCCCAGCGTGCCTCGTCGAGGCGGGGCTTCTGGTTGAACGGCCCGTGGAACAGCTTGCGATGCGACTGGACGCGGACCGGCAGTCGCTTGTCCCATTTCTCCGAGTCCACGGCGTACACGCCGGTGGGGCCCACGACCAGGTGGTCGATCTGGGCCTCGCTGTCGGGGATCGCACGGGCGTGCAGGGTGCGGTAGCCACCTCGCTCCAGCCTCTTGAGCTGGGCTTCCGTCCGCCGCTCCGCGACTGAGGCGCGCCGCCAGGCCGGCACGGTCGAGGTGGTACGGGCGCGTAACACCGTGTCGACGATCGCGGCCAGGACGGCGGCGGTCACCCCCAGCCGCCAACTCGACAGCAGGATGCCCATGACCACGCCCACACCGACCGCGATCAGGAGGCGGCGGCGCAGGTGAAGGTATTTGGGATGGTCGAGCAGGCTGCGCAGCGAGGCGCGCTCAACGGGTGCGTAAGTAGACGCGGGTGCGGTGGGTCGAGACGGCGGCCTGTCCTCGGCCGGTCGGTCATTGACCCAAATAGGTGACGTAGTGTTACCGTCTTCTGGTACCTGACCGGAATCCACGTCACTCACGGTAGCTGACGTCCTCGGGGGTGCCTAGTATTGGGTATCTCATACTTTTGTGACCACCATCACTCGCATGGCGCCGTTCTGATCCGGGTATCTACGCATTTCCTCTCTAGAGAACCGGGCCGCCTGCGCCTGCCCTGCGGGGGCGTGACTCACGTACGCGACTTCCTCTCCACAGCCGCAGCCGGACGGGCCCGAACCTACCAAACCGCGCGGCACCGCGCCGTGTTTCCGCTCCGGGGCCGCAGCCCGGAGGCGCCACACCGGAGGCGGTGCGCGGTGGTTTCCGGGGAGCGCCGGCCCGCTGCCCGGTAGCGCCCTCGACGCGTCCTCACCGCAGGTCTACCGTTGGTGGTGTGGACGCGATCCAGGTCCTCGGCTTCCTCGTCGGAGCCTCGGCGGGCCTGTTCCTGCTCATCACCTTGCTGGTGGTCCTTCCCGGCAGGGCGCGCCGGAACGCGGCCCGGACCACCTCGGTGGGGGTGGTGTGGTTCGGCGGCCCGTTCCGCAGCGAGCGGAGCGAGAGCGCCGGCGCCCCGATGCCGGTGGACGGCGACGACCTCCGGTCGCGGGAGTCGCAGGTGGACTGGGTCTCGCTGGCGGAGCTCTCCGAGCCGGGCCGGCATGTCGGCGGGGCGTCGGCCGGATGGTGAGGGCGATGGGGGCACTGAGCCCGACCCAGGCCGAGAGCGTCCGTGAGGCACTCCGCGTCGCCGAACATCGCAGCGGTCTGCGCTTCGCCGCCTACCTCGGGTCGGCCGTCGGCCCGCGCCGCCACTTCTCCGAACGGCTGCACGCCGCACTGGGCGAGGAGGCCGCACGGGCCGTGCTCGTCTTCGTCGACCCGGTCGGGAGAGCCCTGGAGATCGTCACAGGGCCGCTGGCCAGATGGAGGCTGCCGGACGGGGAGTGCCGTCTGGCCGCCACGAGGATGGCGCACGCCCTTGGCGCGGGAGACCTGGCGGGCGGACTCGTCGTCGGCGTGGGACTGCTCGCCGACCTGGCCGCCCGCTCCCGGTGAGCCGTCTCGCAAAGCCCCGCGTCCGGTGCGGCGCATGGGGCCGGCGGCGGGGACCGCGATTCCCTCGGGGCCCGTGGCAGGCCGTCTTCTCGCATAATCGGGTAGTGCTGAAAACCGTACGGGACACGCCGGCGGGCCGGAGCTCGGAGGGAGGCATGGTGGAGGAGGGCCAGGACGAGACCTCGGCCTACATCACAGCGGTGCTCGCCGACGTGCGGGCCGACATCGGTACGGCGAACCGGAAGGCCGCCGTGCTCCTGACGGCGGCCGTCGCCGGTCTGCTGCTGGGTAACGGCTGGCGGCCGGACAGGCTGCCCAGCGAGGTGGAGTGGCTCTGGTGGACGGGCGTCTTCTTCTGCGTGACGGGAATCCTGATGCTGGTCGGAGCCCTCTATCCGCACAGCGCCCGGCTCGCCGGACGGGCGGTGGAGCGCCGTCGCTCCTATACCGCCGGTACGCCCGCCGAGAGTGTGGAAGCCGATGACACCGGACCCGAGGACTCCCGGGCCGGTGCCTTCGCCCGCAGCGCGCTCGCCGAACTGCGAGCGCGCACGGCCGGCCAGGACACCCGCATCCGGGCCGATCGGCTCGTGTTGCGGATCAGGGCCCTCAGCGCCGTCGCCGACGCCAAGAAGCGCTACGTCCGGAGGGGGACGGTCCTGCTGACGATCTCCGTGGCCTGCTGCGCACTCTCACTGGCCGTCGGCCAGGCCATCACCGTGTGGGACTTCTTCGGCAGGCCGATGGCCCCGGCCGTCCAGCCGGTGCCCGCGGCGGGCCCCTGCGCCCCTTCCGGCGCCTGTGGTGGCTCCTGACCGGCCGGCCGCCGGTTTCCGGCGGTGAAAGGCGGGCACGCCTCCGGCGGCCACCTCGAAGCGTGAGGAGCCGGGCGGGTGCCGTCGTGCCCGGCCGTCCCGGGTGGAGGTCTCAGGCCGTCTGCTCCGCCCTGTCGGGGACGGGCCCGTCGGCCGCGGGGGTGGGAACGGAGTGGCGGGCGAGTTCGGGAAGGAGTGTGAGGAGCCCGAGTACGGCCAGGGCGGCGCCGAGCCAGAGCGGGGCCCGCAGGCCGAAGCCGTCGATGGCCATTCCGCCGACCGAGGAGCCGATGATGATGCCCAGGGTGATGAAGGAGGAGTGGACGGTGTTGACCAGTGGCCCGGCGTTGCCGGTGCGCTGGACGCGGGTGGCCATCGCGGGGTTCATGGTGACACCGACCAGGCCGATGCCCAGCATGAACACCACGGACGGGGCGCCGAGGTGGGCGAGCAGGGCGAAGCCGACGAGGAAGACCACGTTCAGGGCCAGACCGCACAGTTGGACGCCGACGGTGTGCCGGTCGGCGAGGCGCCCGACGATGTGGTTTCCGATCACGGTGGCGGCGCCGTAGGCGATGAGCAGCAGCGGGACGGTTCCGGCGCTGAAGCCGGTGAGCTGGGTGAGGATCGGGTTGAAGTAGCTGAAGGCGGAGAAGGTCGCGCCGATGATGAGGGTGCTGGTCGAGAACACCAGCCACAGCCTGCGGTTCCGGAAGACGGCGACCTCCTGCCGGAAGCCGCCGCCGTGGCCTTCGGCGCGCTCCAGCCGGGGCACACCGATCATCGTGGCGAGCGCGGCGAGTACGGTGAGGGCGCTGACCGCCCAGAAGGCGGCCCGCCAGCCCAGCTGCTCTCCGATCAGGGTGGACAGCGGCAGCCCCAGCAGGGTGCCCACCATCAACCCGTTCATGACCACCGCGATCGCCCGGCCGCGGGCCTGCGGACGTGACAGCTGGACCGCCAGCGAGATGGCGACTCCGAAGAACGCCTGGGAGGCGACACCGGTGATGGCGCGGGCCACGACCATGACCGAATAGGAGGGCGCCGTGGCGGCCAGCAGGTTGCCCGCGAGGAAGATCGCGAACAGGACCGTCAGCGCGGGTCTGGGGTGCAGTTTGAGCACCGCGATGGTCAGGAACGGCCCGCCGACGGCCATGGCCACCGCGAAATAGGTGATCAGATAACCGATCTGCGGGATGGTGGCGTCCAGTCCGACGGCCATCTGCGGCATCAGTCCGGCGACGGCGAACTCGCTGGTCACCAAGGCGAAGATGCCAAGAGCCAGCACATAGACAGCACGGGGCATGAGGGGTACTCCTGTGTTCGTGGCCATTGTTTTGCATCGATCGATGCAAAATTCGGGCATGCGGATGCGCCGCGGGGCGTCCGCAGTGGACCGACCGGTCGGTGGGTCGGTGGGTCGGTGGGTCGGTGGGTCGGTGGGTCGGTGGGTCGGTGGGTCAGTGGGTCAGGGCGTCCAGTGCCGTTTCCGCGACGGATTCCAGGGCGGCGCGGTCCGCGCCGCCCTGGGCGGCCACCCGGATTCCGGCGATCACGGTGTTGACGAACCGGGCGAGGGCGTCCGGGTCCCGGGTGGAGGCGATGTCGCCGTCGCGCTGCCCCGCCTCGATGACGGCCCGGAAGGACTCCAGCCGCCTGGTCATGTCGCGATCCAGCAGTCGGGTGATCTCCGCGTCGCGTCCGGCGAGCTCCACCGTGGTGTTGACGGTCAGGCAGCCGAAACCGCGGCCGTTCCGCCGGTTCTCGGACTCGTCATTGATGATCTTGGCGAACAGCGCGCGGATCCGTTCGGTGGCCGGCCGCCCCCGGTCCTCCAGGATCTCCAGCTGGGCGGTGGTCATGGTGTCGATATAACGGATCAGCGCGCGTTTGAACAGCTCGTGCTTGCTGGTGAAGGCGTTGTAGACGCTGCTGCGGTCCAGGCCGACGGCGTCACACAGGTCCCGGGTCGACGTGGCCTCGTAGCCGTTGGCCCAGAAGGCGCGCATCGCCGCGTCCAGCACCCGTTCCTCGTCGAATGTCCTCGGTCGAGCCATGGGGGCACGCTACACGTTTTACATCGATCAATGCAAAACTGTGCCCCGCTCTCCCCGTCGAGATGCGGTGTCCGTTCCGGTGGGGGCGGATGGTCGTGCTGTCCGCGGCGGCGGACGCTCCGGTCTCCGGTCTCAGGTCCGCGGCGGCGGACGTTCCGGTCCCCGGTCCCTCAGGACCGCAGGAGCTTCACCAGATGGGCGGTGGTGTCCTTCAGGACCGTCGAGGGGAGCACGGGTGCGGCCGCGATGGCGGAGAACAGGCTGGGCAGGCCCGGCAGGGGAAAGCCGTCGTCCCTGCTCGCCTCGTTGCCCACCTCGTTCTTACTCAGGATCGTCTGGCTGCGCTGCCAGGCTTCGAGGACCTCCTCGGGGGAGGGCACACCGAATCCGTGGCCCACCGGTGCCGCGTGGCGCAGCCGTACCAGCGGGGTGTCGGCGAAGGTCAGCGCCACCCGGGCGCGTACGGAGAGGTCTTCGCGGCGGCCGGGTTCCACCCAGTCCATCGCGGCGCAGGGGTTGCGGCAGGTGGCCACGCAGGTGGCGAACGCGCCCGAGGCCTGGCTGTGTTGTCGGTCCAGGTAGGCCCGCCAGCCCTCGGCGGGTTCCCCGGCCACCCGCAGGGTCCGGTTGGCGGCCGACTGCTCCGACTTCGTGTGGTCGCACGCGCGGTCGCCGATCACGCCGAACCTGCTGTCCGGCGCGCTGAGACCCGGGGGCCAGCGCACCGGGTCGCCCGCGTGGCCGAGCACCGGCTCGAAGGCGAGCAGCGGCAGATATTCGCTGGCGATGTGCACGGCGGCGACCATGGGGCTCAGCTCCCGCCGGTGCCACCGGACCGCGATCGTCTCCAGCAGCAGCCCGTAGGCGGGCCGCAGCGACTCCAGTGCGCCACGCGGCTGCTCTCGCGGGGTCTGCGGCATGGTGCACGCCCGTGCCCGGCGCCTCAGGTCGTTGGGTACGGCCCGCGCCTCGACGGCGAAGTCCTCGGCGTCGAGCGAGAGCAGTCGCTGCCCGAACTCGCACACCGCCTCGATCTCGCCCGCGTCCTCGACGATGCCCGGGGCGAGCGCTCCGAGGTCGCCGAAGGCATACCGGCGCGCCAGGGAGACGAGTAGATCACGTGCGGATTCCACTTGATCACCTTCTCATGGCGTCCGAATGGCAAATAGCGCTATCAACGCATAGTACGGATTTAATCCGTTCTCCCAGGTAAAGCATATTTTTACCACCGATCGGCGGGTGGTCGCCGTACCGGGCGAAGGGTGCGATGACGACGGCGGCGATGCGCGTCGTGCTCCTCTTGACCGGCTCGGTCGCTCCGGGGCCGGTGAACACGCGAGCGCCCCCCGCCTGGCGGCGGAGGGCGCTCGGAGTGTGGGTGTCAGGCCGCAGAGATGTCTTTGGCCTGTGCGCGCAGGGCGCGGCCGATGCCGTCGGCGCCTTCCAGCAGGAGGCGCCTGAGGGCGTGCGGGGGCTCCTCGGCGGAGATGAGGTCCTGGGTCCTGGCGACGGTCGCCGGGGAGATGGCCAGGGCCGGATAGCAGCCGATGGCGAAGTTCTGGGCGCTGTCGAAGGTCCAGGTCTTCCAGATCCGGCCGATCGCCTCGAAGTACTCCGTGGCGTACGGCTCCAGCAGGTCCGGGTGACGCGGGTCCATGAATCCGAGGATGGTCGAGCGGAGCACGGCGCCGCTCAGCTTGCCCTCGGTCATCGCGGCCCAGGCCTTCGCCTTGCCCTCGGCCGTCGGGATCGCCGCCCGCGACAGCGCGGCGGAGCGCTCACCGGTGGCGGTGGCGTCGCGCAGGAGCTCCTCGGCGATGTCGTCCTCGCCGAGCACGCCGCCGGAGACCAGGGCCTGGATGAGTGTCCAGCGCAGGTCGGTGTCCACGGTCAGGCCGTCGAGCACGGTCGAGCCGTCCAGCAGGCCCGCCAGGAACGTCAGGTCCTCGGCGGAGGTCGCCGCGGCGGACAGGGCGTTGACGTAGGCGAGCTGGTGGTCGGAGCCGGGCTCGGCCCCGGCGACCAGGGAGCGCAGGGAGGAGGTCAGCAGGGCCAGCCCCTGGGCACGCCAGGCCGGGTCGGCATACTGCTGGACGGCCAGGCGGGCCTGGCGGAGCACCGACTGCACGACGGTGATGTCCTTGACCGACGCGATGCCGGAGACGGTCAGGGCGACGTAGTCGCGGGTGGACATCTCGGCGTCACGGGTCATGTCCCAGGCGGCCGACCAGCACAGGGCGCGCGGCAGCGACTCGGTGAACCGGGCGATGCCACCGTCCACCAGTGTCCGCAGCGAACGCTCGTCGAGCCGGATCTTGGCGTAGGTGAGGTCGTCGTCGTTGATCAGAACAAGATCGGGCTGGACCTCGCCGACCAGCTCGGCCACCGCCGTACGCGCGCCGACCACGTCGAGCTCGACCCGCCTGGTGCGGACCAGCGCGTCCCCCTGCATGGAGTACAGGCCGATGGCGACACGGTGCGAGCGCAGCGTCGGGTAGTCGGCCGGAGCCTCCTGCAGCACCTCGAACTCCAGGAAACGGCCTTCCGCGTCGGTGGTGAACGACGGGCGCAGTGTGTTGACCCAGGAGGTCTCCAGCCATTCCTTGGACCACGACGACAGGTCGCGGCCCGAGGTGCGCTCCAGCGCGGCCAGCAGGTCCGCGAGGGTGGTGTTGCCCCAGGCGTGCTCGTTGAAGTAGTCGCGGACGCCGGCCAGGAAGTTGTCCAGCCCCACGTAGGCGACGAGCTGCTTGAGCACCGAGGCGCCCTTGGCGTAGGTGATGCCGTCGAAGTTGACCTCGACCGCGTGCATGTCGACGATGTCGGCGGCGATCGGGTGGGTCGAGGGCAGCTGGTCCTGGCGGTAGGCCCAGGACTTCTCCACGTTGGCGAAGGTCGTCCATGCGCCTTGGCCCCAGCGGGTGGCCTCGGCCTGGCAGAGCACCGACGCGTAGGTGGCGAACGACTCGTTCAGCCACAGGTCGTCCCACCAGCGCATGGTGACCAGGTCACCGAACCACATGTGCGCCATCTCGTGCAGGATCGTCTCGGCGCGCCGCTCGATGATCGCGTCGGTGACGCGGGAGCGGAAGACGTAGTCCTCCAGGAAGGTCACGCAGCCGGCGTTCTCCATCGCGCCCGCGTTGAACTCGGGCACGAACAGCTGGTCGTACTTCTTGAACGGGTAGCGGACGCCGAAGACCTTGTGGAAGAAGTCGAAACCCTGCCGGGTGATCTCGAAGAGGTTGTCGGCGTCGAGATGCTCGGCGAGCGAGGCCCGGCAGTAGAGGCCGAGCGGGATGCCGTCGTGCTCGGAGGTCACCTTGTGGTACGGCCCGGCGCACAGGGCGGTGATGTAGGTGGACAGCACCGGGGTGGCGGGGAAGTGCCAGCGCTTGGCGGCCTGGAGCGCACCGTGACGGCCGCGGTGCTCCACCAGCTCCTCGGCGGAGTCGGGCGCGGAGTTGGAGATGACCTCCCAGTAGGAGGGCGCGAGCACCGTCAGCTCGAAGGTGGCCTTCAGATCGGGCTGGTCGAAGCAGGCGTACATCCTGTGGGCGTCGGCCGTCTCGAACTGGCTGTGCAGATAGACGCTCTTGTCGACCGGGTCGACGAAGCGGTGCAGGCCCTCACCGGTGCGGGTGTAGGAGCAGTCGGCGTCGACGCGCAGCTCGTTGGTCTCGGCCAGTCCGGGCAGCGGCAGCCGCCCCGTTTCCTGGTCGTAGGCGCTCACGTCCAGCTCGGTGCCGTTGAGCACGACCTTGCGCACCTTGGCGTCGGCTAGGTCGATGAACGTGTCAGCGCCCGGCCGGGTGCTGGTGAACCGGACCGTGGTGACGCTTTCGAAGCGCTCCTCACCCTCGGTCAGGTCGAGCTCCACCGCATAGGACTGCACACTGAGCAGACGCGCGCGCGCACGAGCCTCGTCACGGGTCAGATTGCCTGCCACTACCGCTCCCTCGTCACAACTTCCCCCGCTCCGTTGCGAAGGGGTTCCTGAATCTTGCCACGTGAGACAGAAGATCGTCGCCCGGAAGGCCCTGAGACGAGCAGATCACTTCATCTGGGGATAAAGCGGCCAGTCAACGGGATAACCGATAAGCGGAATAGGAAACTCGGCGCCGTGGGTTGTCGTTACGTGAAGAAACTTCACGATCAGAAAGCTGAGAGATGACTGAGCGCACCCCGGTCGACCTCTGGTTCGACCCCTTCTGCCCCTGGGCGTGGATGACCTCCCGCTGGCTGCTGGAAGTGGAGAAGGTGCGGCCGATCGAGCCGCGCTGGCACATCATGAGCCTGAACGTGCTCAACGAGGGCAAGGACGTGCCCGAGAGCTACCGCGAGATGATCGGCAAGGCTCTCGGCCCGGTCCGCGTGGTCACCGCCGTGCAGCAGAAGTACGACTCCGCGACCGTCGGCCGGCTCTACACCGAGCTCGGCACCCGTTTCCACAACCAGGGCCGGCTCAAGCAGCTCGACACGCTCCGCGAGACCGTCGAGGAGGCGCTGGAGGCCGCGGGGCTCGACCGCGCGTTCGCCGACGCGATGGACTCCGAGGAGTTCGACGAGGCTCTGCGCGCCTCGCACAACGACGGCATCGACCGGGTCGGCCAGGAGGTCGGCACCCCGGTGATCTCGGTTGAGGACGTGGCGTTCTTCGGCCCGGTCGTTTCACCCGCGCCCAAGGGCGAGGAGGCCGGCAGGCTCTGGGACGGTGTCCGCCTGGTGGCCGGCGTCGACGGCTTCTTCGAGCTCAAGCGTTCCCGCACCCGGGGACCGATCTTCGACTGACCTGCGGGACCCGTCCTTCCTGGAACGCCTGACCGGGTGGGACGGGTTCTCGGTGAAGGTGATCATTCACTCTTATCCGAATATTACAACTTTTTAAGTATCTCGGTAATTTGTTACTTATAAGGGTGCTTCGCCGTACCCTCCTCGCGGAGGGCGGCCACAGACTCGAAGCGGGAAAGCCGTATTCGGCCAAATTGCGATCTCGATGCGGTCGAGTCGGTCTTCCGTGACCTGCTGGGCTCTCGCCTTATGACAGTTCACACGCAAGGATGAGAGTCATGCGTCACCTTTATCTGAACGGAGCCTGGCGGGCGTCGGCGTCGGGCGAGAGCATCGACGTCGTCAACCCCGCGACCGAGGAGACGATCGACAGGGTGCCCGCGGGCTCGCCGGCCGACGTCGAGGCCGCCGTGGCGGCGGCCCGTGCCGCCCTGCCCTCGTGGTCGAGCACGCCCTCCGCCGAGCGGGGCAAACTCCTCGCCGCGGCCGCCGAGCTGATCCGAGAACGCTCCGACCAGATAGCCAGGATCATCGCCACGGACATGGGTGCACCGTACGGCGTGGCGATGAAGGTGCAGACGCTGATGCCGGCCGGGGTGCTGGCCTCCTACGGCCAGCTGGCCGAGACCTACGACTTCGAGGGCGGCCGGGTCGGCAACTCCCGCGTCTTCCGCGAACCGGTCGGTGTGGTCGCCGCCATCACGCCGTGGAACTACCCGCTCCACCAGATCGTGTGCAAGGTGGGTCCGGCTCTCGCCGCAGGCTGCACGGTGGTGCTCAAGCCCAGTGAGGTGGCGCCGCTGGCGGCTTTCGCGCTCGCCGGGATCTTCGACGAGGTCGGGCTGCCCGCCGGGGTGTTCAACATGGTGAGCGGCTACGGTCCGGTGACGGGGGAGGCGCTGGTCACCCACCCCGATGTGGACATGGTGTCGTTCACCGGCTCCACGAGCGCCGGCCGGCGGGTCGCCTCGCTCGCCGCCGAGACCGTCAAACGGGTGGCCCTGGAACTCGGCGGCAAGTCGGCCAGTGTGGTCCTGCCGGACGCGGACCTGGCCGTGGCGGCCAAGGTGACCGTGGCCAACGCCTTCCTCAACTCGGGCCAGACCTGCTCGGCATGGACGCGCATGATCGTCCATCGGGACCAGTACGACGACGCCGTCGGGCTCGCCGTCGAGGCCGCCGGAAAATACACCGTGGGTGATCCCTTCGACGAGCTCACCCGCCTTGGCCCGCTGGTCTCCGCCGCGCAGCGCGACCGGGTCGTCCGCTACATCAACCGGGGCCAGGAGGAGGGCGCCCGGCTGGTCGCCGGAGGCACCGACCGGCCCCTGGACCGGGGCTTCTACGTGGAGCCCACGGTCTTCGCCGGGGTGGAGCCGGGAATGGTGATCGAGCAGGAGGAGATCTTCGGCCCGGTCCTGACGATCATCCCCTACACCCGCGGCGAGGACGAGGCCGTCACCATCGCCAACGGCACTCCCTACGGCCTGGCCGGTGCGGTGTGGGCGGGCGACGAGGAGCACGCGATCTCCGTCGCGCGACGACTGCGCACCGGCCAGGTGGCCGTCAACGGGGGCCAGTTCAACCCCCTGGCCCCGTTCGGTGGCTACAAGCAGTCGGGCCTGGGACGTGAGCTGGGCGAGTTCGGACTCGAGGAGTATCTGGAGATCAAGTCGATTCAGTTGTGACCCGGGAGGCCACTGCCGGTTTCTTCGAAAGTGCTGAGCGACGCCGCAGGGATGGCCGTCGCGGGAGGTTCCGGGTAAACCAGTCCTGAGGAATGTTCTGCCTCTCCGAAGGGCGCCGAATGAAACTGGGCACCAAACGTCTGGGCGCGTTCGACCTGGTGATCATCGTGGGTGGGCTGGCGCTGGTGCTGCTCGCCGTACAGAACCTCGGGCCGGCCCTGGCGGCACTGCGCGGTGAGGGCACCTGGGGCACCTTCACCGCCCGTCAGGTCGAGTGCGTCCAGCATCCCGGCCACGAGCAGTGCAGCTGGCTGGGGGAGTTTCGGAGCGGCCGGCAGTCGCGCCCGGAGGTCGCGCTCTACGGCACCGACCGGGGGACACTCGTCCCGGGGCAGGTGGTCAGGGCCTTCGACACCGGCCGCCGGGGGCACGTCTACGGTCCCGGCGGCTCGAACGAGTGGGTCATGATCGCGTTGCTCCTCGTGGCCGGGCTCGGCCTGGCGGCCTGGCCGCTGCGCCGGAGCACCGCCGCGGCTCCAGCCGGCTGAGGGCGCGGCGCCCGGCCCGCCCGCTCAGGGAGCCCGGAAGAGGACCTTCCGGGCGCCCGGTCAGGGAGCCTGGAGGAGGACCTTCCGGGCGGCGTCCTTGGCGAGGCGGTCGACGTAGAGCCGCCCGTCGAGGTGGTCGCTCTCGTGCTGGAAACAGCGCGCCAGCAGGCCCCGCGCCTTGTGCTGGACCGGCCGGCCCAGACGGTCGAAACCGCGGACGGTGACCCCGGCGGCCCGGGGAGTCCTGGCGTAGATCGGTGTGCCGGTCTCGCGGCCGGGCACGGACAGGCAGCCCTCCTCGTCGAGGACCTCCGTGTCGTCGTCGACCGTCAGCACGGGATTGATCAGATGACCCTTGCGGTTGCTGCAGTCGTAGACGAAGACCCGCTTCGCCACGCCGACCTGCGGACCGGCCAGGCCGACGCCCTGCGCGGCGTACATGGCGGCGAACATCTCGTCGATCAGGCGGCGCAGGTCACGGTCGAAGTCGACGATCGGCTCGGCGGGCGTGCGCAGGACCGGATCCCCGACCACTCGGATGTCACGCATGGGGACTCTCTCTTGTAAGGGTTGGAATGGCATGCCGGTCGTTACTCTAGTGGGGGTGGGGGTCGAGCCGTCCACACACACCTGCGAAACTGGGCGGGTGCGCGTCTACATCGGTGCCGACCATGCCGGCTATGAGCTCAAGAATCACATCGTCTCCTGGCTGAAGGAGCACGGCCACGAGGTGACGGACTGCGGGCCGTTCGTCTACGACCCCGAGGACGACTATCCGCCGTTCGTCCTACGGGCGGCCGAAGGCGTCGCGGAGGACCCCGGCAGCCTGGGAGTCGTCATCGGCGGCTCGGGCAACGGGGAGCAGATCGCGGCCAACAAGGTGCGCGGCGTCCGCGCCGCCCTGGCGTGGAGCGAGGAGACCGCCACGCTCGCCCGCGAGCACAACAACGCCAACGTCGTCAGCGTCGGCTCGCGGATGCACACGCAGCAGGACGCGACCCGGTTCGTCGAGGTCTTCCTGGGCACCGCCTACTCGGGCGCCGAGCGGCACAACCGCCGGATCGCGCAGCTCACCTCCTACGAGACCATCGGCCAGCTCCCCTCGCTGCCGTAGGCCCGGACCGGCCCCTCCGCCGGAACCCGCCCGCTCGCCGTAGGCCCGGACCGGCCCCTCCGCCGGAACCCGCCCGCTCGCCCGTCGCGGTCGGGCAGGCGGTTCGACGGCCGGGCCTTTCCCCCGGCGGGCTTCAGGAGGAGGGGGCCGGCCTGGGGCGGGGCGGTTCCCTGCGTGCGGGCTCCCGGCGTGGTGTCTCGTCACGGAGTGGGCGCCGGTCGGCGCCGTCCTGCTGCTCCTGCGTGGGCCGGGAGACATCCCTGGCCCGCATCGCGGTGATCGCGCTTATCTGCAAGCTCTGCAACGCCATGCCGTCACCCTTACCCGCCGGCCCCGCGTGCCACGCTCACCGCCGGTCCGGTCAGAAGACCAGACCGGCCCAGGGAGCGGGCTCCCACGACATCGCGACGGACAGCTCCCGTACGGCTCCCGCCCGCGCCTCGCGCACCGCACCCGCCGCCAGCAGCGGCGTGAGCGGACGGCCGCCCAGGTAGGCCGCGCCCAGCGCGTCGACCGGCAGCGTCAGGTCCGCCGGCTCCTCGGTGGGCACGCACCGGGCACCGGAGGTGTCGGCCGACAGCCGCCAACGGCGGGCGTTCCACGGACAGAGCGCGTCCTCGACCTCGATCACCACGTCCACGGGTGCCGAGTAGCGGCGCGCGGGCAGCGCCCGCTCGACGTCCACGACACGGACCCACAGGTCGTCCAGCCACCCCGCGTTGAGCCGGCGCGGTTCGGCCAGCAGGTGGATGAGCGGATCGTCGACGGGACGCTGCGCGGCCCGGACGCGCACGACCAGGTCGCGGTCGAGCAGGTGCCGCCAGAGCAGCGCGTAGGCGGCCTGGTCCAGGCCGAACAGCTCCCTGAGCCGCAGCTCGCCGTCGGGCATGTCGTGTTCGGTGGCACCCGCCTTGATCCGGAACAGCGCGTAGCCGCGAGGACCCCCGTGGTCCTCGACGACCACGGCGCGCAGCGGCCCGGCGCCCCTGTGGTCGGCCTCGTGGTCCGAGAGCACCACGTCCCAGCGTCCGGGCGTGCGTGCGTAGAGTCCCGGACGGCTGTCGAGCGCGGCCTCGAAGACCTTCTCGAAGACCGCCCTGGTCTCGGCGGGCCTGACGACGCGCAGCCGTAGCGCCGGGTCGGTCGGGGCGTGGCCGGCGAAGGTCGCACCCCGCGTGGGAATGTCGAAGAAGAGGTTGTCGGCGGCCCTGCCGTAGCCGAAGCGTCCGTAGATCGCCGCCTCGGAGGCATAGAGCGCGGCCACCGCCTCGCCCCGCTCGTGCAGGTCGTTGAGCTGGCGGGTCATCAGCGCGGACAGGATTCCCCTGCGGCGGTGCGAGGGCAGCACGCCGACCGCGGTGACGCCGCCGACCGGGATCGGCCCGCCGGGGACCGTCATGGTGAAACTGCAGACCGCGGTGACGCCCACGAGCAGATCGTCCTCGAATGCGCCCAGCGAACGGTCGAACTCGGTCGTGCCCCGGTACAGCTCCGCCCTGTGCGGGGGTACGGCGTTGCCGAACGCCTCCTCGTCCAGCGCCATCCAGTCGGACCACTCGTTCTCGGTCATCGGGCGCAGATTAAGGCTCATTTTTCCTACGGTAGATGGGGCAAACCGTTCCGGCCATTCAATATCCGCCCTTAATGATCAAGGCATTGGTCAAGTGGGCTGCCCAAACGGGGAGCGGCCCTATACAGTCGAACCCATCATGAGTTCCCGTCCCGTGCCGCTGATCCCTCCGGGGCTCCGTGCGTTCCTGGTGCGGGTCCCCCTCCTGGTGCCCATCGTGCGCTTCCTGCGCCGTGGGCCACTGGCCCGCGACCGCAACCTGCTCATCACGCTGATCGTGCTGAGCCTGGTGCTCGGCGGCCTGGCCGCCCGGTTCTCCATGGAGTGGTTCTCACCGGCGCTCATGATCCCGATCACTCTCGTCGGTGGTCTCCAGCTCAGGCTGCGCAGCCTGGCCAAGCTGCTGTGCGCGGTCGCGGCCGCCCTGCTCTATGTGGGCATCGTGCGCGGAGTGGGACACATCGGTCCGGGCCTGCTGGCCACATTCGGGTTCACCACCGTGTTGGCGGCGCTGATGGCCCGCACCCGGGGCAAGCTCGGCGTGCAGGGACTGCGCGGCGACGTCATGCTGCTGGAGCTGCGTGACCGGCTCAAGAGCCAGAGCGAGCTGCCCCCGCTGCCCAAGGACTGGGACTCGCGGGTGGTGCTCGAACAGGCCGGCGGCTCCTCCTTCGGCGGTGACTTCCTGGTCTCCATGCGCGAGGGCGACACGGTGGAGCTCGCCCTGGTCGACGTGTCCGGAAAGGGCGTCGACGCGGGCACCAGGGCCCTGATGCTGTCAGGCACCTTCGGCGGGCTGCTCGGCTCGGTCACCGACTTCCTGCCCGCCTGCAACACCTACCTGCACCGTCTGCGCGAGGCCGAGGGCTTCGTCACAGCCGTCCATGTGCGGCTCAACCTCGTCACGGGCGAATACGTGATCACCTCGGCCGGGCACCCGCCAGTGGTCAAGTTCGAGGCGGGCGCCGGCACCTGGCGGGTCTCTCCGGCCAAGGGCGTGGTTCTGGGCATCGTCCCCGACCTGCACTGTGAGCCGGACCGCGGCACGCTCCGCAAGGGCGAGGCGCTCATGCTCTACACCGACGGGCTGATCGAGCAGCCCGGCCGTGACATCGACGCGGGCCTCGACCGTCTGCTGGGCGAGGCCGAACGGATGCTGCCCTCCGGGTTCCGCGAAGGTGCCCGCGAGCTGGTCACCTCGATGTCGGCGGGGCACAACGACGACTGCGCCCTGATCCTCATCTGGCGTCCCTGAGCACGACCGCCCCTGAGGGTGTGGATCCGCGCGCCGTCACAGCGAGCACGTCCGCCCTCCCTGAGGGCGTGGATCCGCGCGCCGTCACAGCCAGCCGGAGTCGCCGGCGATCCGCACGGCGTCGAGGCGGTTGCGGGCGTGCGTCTTGCACATGATCCGTGACATGTGGTTCCGGACCGTTCCCACCGACAGGAACAGCTGGTCGGCGATCTCGTTGGAGCGCGCCCCCTGGGCGGTCAGCCGCAGGACGTCCAGCTCTCGGGGGGTCAGCGGGTTCTCGGCCGACTCCAGGGCGGCCACCGCGAGCTCCGAGTCCACCGTCCGCCGGCCGGCCGCGACCTGGCGGACGCCTTCGGCCAGCTGCTCGGGCCCCACGTTCAGGCTCATGAATCCGAGCGCGTGGACGGCGAACGCCCGGCGGACCTGACCGGGGTTGGGGTCTCGCGACAGCAGCAGGACCCGGCAGCCGGGGGCGCTCTCGTGCAGCCGGAGGGCCGCGGTGAACCCGTCGACCCCGGGGAGATCTAGGTTGATGACCGCCGCATCGGGCCCGTGCTCCAGAACGGAGGGCACGACGTCTTTTCCGCTGTCCACGTCGGCGACGACTTTCAGGTCGGCCTCACACTCCAGCGCCGCCACCAGGCCTCGCCGTACCAGTGGAATGTGCTCGGCCACCAGGATCCCGATCAAAGCACTCCTCGCACTCTCGTCATCTATGGGTGATCAAACGACTGCGTAACGTAAACAAAGTGTCTCCATTTCGCAAAGTTCGCGCAAGTGGCGCGATCGACAGGCCTTGCCGCCGGGGGGTTCCGGTCCCGAATACTTCGGCTAATCTCGTATGGGGCGTCGTCGATAATCCGCAACCGGGGGTATGGACCTGTGAGCTGGCTCTTCCTGATCGGGGTCATCGTCTTCGCCCTGGGATTGGTGGTGTCGATCGGGCTGCACGAGATCGGCCACCTGGTGCCCGCGAAGCGGTTCGGCGTCAAGGTCACCCAGTACATGATCGGCTTCGGGCCGACCATGTGGTCGTGGCGCAGGGGCGAGACCGAGTACGGCGTGAAGTGGATCCCGTTCGGCGGCTACATCCGCATGATCGGCATGCTCCCGCCCCGGCCCACCGACGCTCCGGGCAAGGTGCGCTCGACCGCCACCGGACCGTGGCAGGGCCTGATCGAGAACGCCCGCGAGGTCGCGCTGGAGGAGGTCCGGCCGGGTGACGAGGACCGGGTCTTCTACCGCAAGCCCTGGTGGCAGAAGGTCATCATCATGAGCGGCGGCCCGGCGATGAACTTCGTGCTGGCGTTCGTCATCTTCGCCATCGTCATCATGGGCTTCGGCGTCCCGGTGCTGAAGCCGGTCGTTTCGGGGATGACCAAGTGCGTCATCCCCTACAGCGAGTCGCTGAAGCCGGGCCGGTCGTGCACCCCCGCCGACCCGCCGACGCCCGCGGCGCAGGCGGGTGTCAAGCCCGGCGACAGGATCGTGGCGTTCGACGGTGTGCCGGTCTCCTCCTGGGAGGAGGCCACCAAGAAGATCAGGGCGAACGGGGCCGGGGCGATCACCCTCGGCATCGTGCGGGACGGGAGACCGCAGACGCTGAACGTCACCCTGATCTCCCAGGACCGGCCGACGCTCGACGACCCGGAGAAGATCGAGAAGAACGTCGGTTTCCTGGGTGTCGCGCCCACGCAGGTCATGGAGAGACAGAACTTCGGCTACGTGGTCGGCCACATGGTGGATCTCACCGGCAGGGTCGCCGAGTCGATGGTCGATCTGCCGCAGAAGATGGTCGGCGTCTGGAACGCCGCCTTCTCCGGGGACGAACGTGACCCCAACGGCCCGGTCGGCGTGGTCGGAGCGGGCCGGATCGGCGGTGAGATCGCCGCCTCCGCCGCCCCCGCCGAGAACAAGTTCGTCGCCCTGCTGAGCCTGCTCGCCGGATTCAACCTGGCCATCGGCATGTTCAACCTGATCCCCCTGCTGCCTCTCGACGGCGGCCACATCGCGGGTGGGCTCTGGGAGGGGATCAAGCGGGCCTTCGCCCGTGTCACCCGCAGGCCGGAGCCGGCGCACGTGGACATCGCCAAGGTGCTCCCGCTGACCTATGCGCTGGCCTTCACGATGATGATCCTGTTCGGCCTGCTTCTCTACGCCGACCTGGTGAACCCGATCCGCCTCGCGGGCTGACCCGGCCGGCCTGCCGGGCCGCGACGGGCACGGGCCGGACCGTCCCCACCGGTAGGGTTTGCTCGTGAGGGACGGGACGCCGGGAGCGGCGATCGACGTGGCGCTGTTCCGCCTGCGCCGGATCTGGGCGCGGCCACTGCGTTCCCGCAAGCCGGGAGAGCCACAGCGGCCGGTGCAGCTGTCGAACGTGATGGTCGTCCACGCCGTACACAAACTAAGCCTGGACCTGCCCGAGGTGACCGTCGGTGCCGTCGCCGAGCAGTTGGACGTGGATCCGTCCACGGCCAGCAGGCTGGTCAACGATGCGATCGGCGCGGGGTTCGTGGAACGCGAGGAGTCGGAAGTGGACGCCCGGCGCGCCCGGCTGGTGCTGAGCGACCGGGGGCGTCGGGTGCTGGATGTGGTCGTCCGGCACCGGCGTATCTACCTGGACGGGTTGATCGCCGACTGGGATGAGGCGGATCGTGAGATCTTCGCCCGGTTGCTCACCCGTTTCGCCAAAGCGGCCGTGGCCCATCCGGCAGACCTGGTCAACCTCGACCAGATGATCGCCGAGGCGGTCGAGGGGACCTCGGAGCCCACTACTCCCCGGTGACGCCGTCGATCTGCTCGCGGATGACGTCGGCGTGGCCGTTGTGCCGGGCATACTCCTCGATCATGTGGATGAGGATCCAGCGCAGTGAGACGTTCTCTCCCTTGCGCTGCTGCTTGCCCACGGCCTCGGAGGGCAGGCCGGCGGAGAGCTCACGGGCGCGGTCGATCTCGGCCTGCCAGCGGGCGAACGCCTCCTCGGCGGAGGCGGTGTCCACGAGGTCGAAGTCGCCGTCCGGCTCCTGTTCGGTCCAGTAGAGCGCCGGGTTGTTCTCGCCGTTGAGGATGTCGCCGAACCAGTAGCGTTCCACCTCGGTCAGGTGGCGGACCAGCCCCAGCAGGGAGAGCGTCGACGGTGCGATCGCGCGTAGCCGGAGCTGCTCCTCGGACAGGCCGGCGCACTTGGTGGCCAGGGTCTCCCGATGCCAGTCCAGCCAGGAGTGCAGCATGGGGAGCTCGTCGGCGACATAGGGGGGATCAATGCGGAGGTCGGTCATGAGGCCCCATCATGACCGGGTGCATGGTCACTGTCACATCGTTATCTGCCGGATGCGCCTTTGGTGGCGGGGGGTCTTTTCAGCGTGTGTGAATGGCAGCCATCAGGATCGGCCTCGGTCCGGTTGAACCCACCGGGCGGCATGTTGTCAGGGACCGAAGCTCCAGACGTTGCCGACCGGGCGCCCGCCGCGTCGTAGGACGGTGCCGAAAAGCTCGGTGAGTTCCTCGTCCATGTGCGCGACGAGCGCGCAGCGCCGTCAGCGTGATGAGCGGGAAAGAGATCTCGCGTTACGGCGAAGTACCGGTGACAGCATTCGTGATACCCGAGATTGAGCCCTGTGCCGGAGATGCCCGTATGACAGAAATCAGCACATGACCGCCGAAACCCGCGAGGAAGTGAGCGACGCCCAGCTCGTGCACTGGTTCCGAGCCGATCCGGAACTGTTCACGGCCGTTTACGACCGCTATTTCCGCGACATCTACCTGTACGTCGCCGGACGGCTGGACGTGTAGGCGGGCGAGGACATAGCAGCGGAGACGTTCTGCTTGGCATTCCGAGACCGTGACCGGTTCGACCCTGCACGCGGTGGTTTGCGCCCGTGGCTGTTCGGCATAGCCACGAACCTGATGGCCCGGCACCGGCGCCAGGAGACCCGTCACTATCGGGCACTGGCCCGCGTGTCGGCCGAGCCGGAGGCCGGTGGCCACGAGGACTCGGTCGTCGACTCGGTGGCCGCCCAGCGCATGAAGCCGCAGCTCGCCAAGGCTCTCGCCACTCTGAACAAGGGTGAGCGCGACGTCATCACGCTCGTCTCCCTGGGCCAGCTGACCCACCAGGAGGTGGCCGAGGCGCTCGGCGTCTCCTACGGGACGGTCGGTTCCCGGCTCAGCCGGGCCCGCAAGAAGATCAACGATTCCCTCGATCAGGAGGCCTTCCATGGATGAGCTGCGCGAGATCGGTACTCTCCTGGCCAAGCCGGAGCCACCGCGAGAGGCGGTCGATCGCGGTAGGCGCCGGCTCCAAGGCACGATGCGCGGCCGCACCCCGTCCCGGCGGCGGCCGGGCTGGCTGGCGGGCGGCCTGGCTGTGGCGGCCACGACGGCGGCCGTGATCGTGGTCGTCACCGGCTCGATGTCCCCCACCGCCCCGGCGCCATCGGCGCAGTCCACGCAACCCACGCAGTCTCCCGCGTCCGCGCTGTCCGCCGCACATGTCCTGCTCGTAGCCGCCACCACCGCCGAGAACCTGCCCGAACCGTCCGGCGCATACTGGCACGTCACCGAGGTGTACAAGGACGACAGCGGCCAGGTGATCGCAGACAAGCAGGCGGAGTACTGGTTCCGGCGAGACGGTCGGAGCTGGGCCAAGCTACCGTCCCTGAGCCGGAAGGAGACCATACTACGTTTCACCGGTCTGCGGCCGTTCCGGCTCGGTCCCCTGGAAATGAGCTATGAGGAACTGCGTCGGCTCCCGGCCGATCCAGACGCGCTGGTGGAGCGGCTGCGGACGGGGATCGCCGACGCTGTCGACAGCGGCGATATCAGGACGAGCGCCGGGCGGCCGTCCGACGGCGACCAGGACGACTATGTCTTCTACGCGCTGACCTCGCTGATCAGCCAAGCACCCGTCGAACCGGACCTCCGCGCCGCCGCGTTCCGGGCGATCGCGTCGTTGCCGAACGTGCGGAGCCTGGGCGAGACGGACGGCGGTGGGCAGAGGCTTCAGGTCACCCTGTCGTCCAGTCAGGTCGAGCTGGTCGTGGACCCGGAGGCCGCGCAGTTGCGGGACACCAGCTTCTATATCCCCTGGAGCGGCGGTCTGACGCACGCCACGAAGGGGACCGTCACAATGCAGACCGAATGGACGGACAAGCGGCCCCGCTGAGGCCTGACCGGGGCGAGGGCGAGGGGTTGATCTCGGTGCGGCCGTCGTCCGCCTCGGTCAGCTCCGATCCATGAGATGGAGTCATCTCGCCTGGGCAGGTCGGAGTCCACTGCCGGCGCGTGCCGCGCCGTACGGTCAACACCGCGTCCTGCGGATGCAGCGGCACCACGCCGTTCGCGAGCACCAGGTGTGCGGCATCTCTCACCGAGACCTGTTTCACCCTGGACACCATCGCGCATCAGATGCTGTTCGACCCCTTCTCAGAGCATCGAGATGTGGACATGGTCGAAATGGTTGGCGGTGACGCTGCCGCGGTCGGACATTGAGCTCCAACCGGAGCCGGAGTTGATGCGCTGGCGCCAGATCACGTATTTGACCCCGAGGGTGGCCCTGTTCTTGATGGCCCAGGCGGCGATCTCGTCGCCGAGGGCGACGTGGGCCGCGGAGGGCATCGACCCGCCGGTGCTCATCATGAAGTCGCAGGCCCGGCCGAGCGGATGTTCGCCGCCGTCGTTCTCGGCCCGGTAGCAGCCGATCTCGTAGGGGAGGGGAAAGCGGTTCTGAACGGCTCCGCGCATGATCCGGGTGCGGTCGGTGATGTTGTCGGCACCCGTGGGCAACTGGGGAGACCAGGTGCCGTCGGCACGGCGGCCGGAGCCGGTGGGGACGAGCGCGTCGAGCTTCTTCTCGATGTCGCCGATCACCTTCTCGGCCTCCTTGCGCTGAACCTCCACCGCTCCGGCCTCCTCGGTGATCTGCTTGGTGAGCAGGGACGCCCTGTCCGCCGCCTGTTTCCTGAGGTCCCGGCTCCGGGCGAAGCCCTGCAGGGAGGCGCTCTCCTGGGCGGCGAACTGCTCCATGATCACAGCACCGCTCAGGTCGGTGGAGAACAGCAGCGAGGGCAGGTCGCCTGTGTTGCTCTGATAGCTGAGCTGTGCGATGGAGTCGACCCGCTGCTCGGCTTCGGCGTAGGCCTCCTCGGCCTTGCGCAGGTCCGTCTTGGCCGTTCCCTCGGCGTCCTGGGCCTTCTTGAGGGATTCGCGCTTGGCCGCGTAGGCCTCGATGAGCTTGTCGACCTTCTTGTTCAACGTTGTCAGTTCGGCACGGAGCTGGGACTCGTCCGGTTTGGGGGCCGCGTTGCCGGTGGACACGGTGCCCAGGGTGAACGTGAGGGCCGAAATCACGGAAACGGTCAAGGCCGCATGGCGACGGAACGTGGGGGACAGAGCCGCCACGACTCTCCTCTCCTTACGCCTGCCGGGTTAGCTGACGGGTTCGGGCTGGAGGAAGCCCTTCCACCGAAGTGGTTCACCCCAGATGCGGTGGTTCCCCGGCTCCCGGGCGACGCGCCCGGAATTAGGCATATCGGACACAAGGTCCGATGGGTGAGGATGGTAGTGGTAAATACGAGGTAATGCGACCTTAATCCGAGATCAATCAGTGATCATCCTGTGACAATCGATCGCAGCAGGCGTGCCGTCTCCTCCGGCAGGACGTCGTTCACGAAGGCGCCCATGGCGGCCTCCGATCCGGCGAGATACTTCAGCTTGTCCGGCGCCCGGCGGATGCTGAACAGTTCCAGATGCGCGTAGGAAAGGTCGCGGCCGACACGCGCCGGCGCCTGGTGCCAGGCCGCGACGTACGGCATGGCCACACCGAACAATCCGTCCAGACGGCGGAGCACGTCCGTGTAGAGCGGGCCGAACGCCGCCCGCTCGGCGGCCTCCAGCGCGCACAGATCCGGGACCTGCCGATGCGGGTAGAGGTGGACCTCCACGGGCCAGCGCGCCGCGGCGGGGACGAAGGCCGTCCAGTGCTCGTTCGACGCCACCACCCGGACCTCCGCCTCGCGTTCGGCGGCGAGCACGTCGGCGAACAGGTTGCCGCCCGTCCGCTCCCGATGTCGCCCGGCCGCGCCGAGGGACAGCCTGGTGCGCGGGGTCACGTAGGGGTAGGCGTAGATCTGGCCATGCGGGTGGGCCAGGGTGATGCCGATCTCCGCGCCCCGGTTCTCGAAGCAGAACACCTGCTCCACGCCGGGAAGCGCGGACAGCTCCGCCGTACGGTCGATCCAGGCCTCCATGACCAGCTCGACCTGGTCGGCGGACAGGCGGGAGAAGGACGAGTCGTGATCGGAGGTGAAGCAGACCACCTCGCATCGGCCGATCCCCGGGCGGACCTCGCTCAGCCCTCCGACCTCGATGTGTTCACCCGTCTGGAAGGAGAAAGAGGGGAAGCGGTTCTCGAAGACGGCCACGTCGTAGGCCCCCGAAGGGATCTCGGTCGGGTGGCCGGGAGTGGACGGGCAGAGCGGGCATTCGCTTGCCGGTGGGAGGAAGGTGCGGCCCTGGCGATGTCCGGCCACCGCGATCCACTCCTCGGTGAGCGGGTCGTAGCGCAGTTCGGAGGCCGGTGGGCGGGGCGGAAGATCGCGCTCGTCGAGCGCGCCGCGGTCGGCGTCGTCGTTCCGGTCGAAGTAGAACAGTTCCCGGCCGTCCGCCAGGTGGGTGATCGTGCGCTTCATCGGATGAGGGCCTCGTTCTCTGGCTGCGGCTGAGCGATGATCAGCTCTCCCACCTGGGCGGCGAGCTCGTCGCGGGCCTCGTCCGGCAGGCCCGGGTCGGTGATCACCACGTGGGCCCGGGCCAGTTCGGCGATCGTGCTGATCCCGACCGTTCCCCACTTGGTGTGGTCGGTGAGCACCACCAGGCGGTGCGCGGAGGCGACCAGCTCGTGGTCGGTCTCCGCCTCCAGCAGGTTGGGGGTGGTGAACCCGGCGCGGGCGCTCATTCCGTGTACGCCGAGGAAAAGGGTGTCCACGTGGAGCCGGCGGATCGCCGCCACGGCGACCGGGCCGACCAGCGCGTCGGAGGGGGTGCGGACGCCGCCGGTCAGTACGACGGTGCGGTCGGCGCGGGGCGAGCGGTGAAAGACGTCGGCGATCCAGATCGAATTGGTGATCACCGTCAAATCGGGCACGTCGACCAGGAAGTGGGCCAGTGTCCAGGTCGTCGTCCCCGCCGACAGCGCGATCGCCGTGCCGGGCCGGACAAGCCGGGCGGCGTGCCGGGCGATCGCCTCCTTCTCCGGTTGCTGGCGCATCGACTTGACGGCGAATCCCGGCTCCTCGGTCGAACCGGGCCCGGCGGCGGTGGCTCCGCCGTGCACCTTCGCCACCTGCCCGCGTTCGGCCAGTACTTCGAGGTCCCTACGGATCGTCATGTCGGACACGCCGAACTCGCGGACGAGGTCGGCGACCCTGACCCCGCCACTGTTGCGAACCCGGTCCAGAATCGCCTGCTGCCGCTGCTGGGCGAGCATTGACCACTCCCTAATCAAACAGATTCCACCAAATTATCACAAGTCCCATCGGTTGCCGGTGTTGAATCCTGGTGAATAGCTGTTCACAGCCGGTCAAGCTCGGCATGGATGTTCGCTCTGGCCTGCGCCTCCAGATCCGCGATCCGGAAGATCGCAGGCCGGTCAAGCAGCGAGCGCAGCACGGCCGCCCGGCCCTCCCGGAAGGCGTCGTCCGGGACGAAGGAGTACTCCTGACGTACGGCCGCCGCATAGGCCGTGTAGATCTCGGGCGAGGTGGCCAGGATCGCCAGATCGGCGTCGCACAGCACGGCGCCGTCCGGATCGTCGGGTGCGGGGTCGTGGGTGGCGGTGAGCCTGACAAGCCGTGCCACCGTGGCCACCGCATCGGCGGGCAGCCCCATCTCGGGCAGCGCGCGCTCCGCCAGCCGGGCACTGCGCTCCTCGTTGTCGTCGCGCCGCGGATCGTAGACGGCGTCGTGGAACCAGGCCGCGAGCCGTACGAGGTCGGGGTCCGCGGCGTTTTGGGCCAGCATGTCGATGTGGGCCAGGGTGGCCTTCAAGTGGTCGGCGGTGTGATAGCTGCGGTGCGGCTCGCCGTACCGGGCGATCAGTTCCCGGCCGAGATTCTCCGCCTCGGGTCCGGCCAGGGCTCTCCAGCGGTCCATCAGTTCCGTACTCATGTGCGAACCCTAAAACCATGGCCGGTGGTCGTGTCGACCGCTCTGCCGGGGCCGGCGGGGATCCGGTCGGCAGGAAAACCCCAGAAAACCAATATGAATGGGCCATAACCGTACAGATCTATCCAAGGCCTTGTACGGCGGGCAGGCAGGGAGGAATGTGAAGGCCGGACCTTGGAAGAAGGGCGGTCGGCATGGGCAGGCGGGCGCGTAAGAGCCGGGCACGGAGGAAACGGAAGGCCAACCACGGCAGGCGGCCGGCGGCCCACTAGCCGTGCCGGTCCCATGAGGCGAGCAACCTGGTCTGGAGGTCGGCGGCCGAGGCCGCGGACCGGGGCTCTCCGGTGGTCGCGGTCGGGCGGTCGCCCGTCTCCTTCGCATCGGCGGACCAGATGGCGCAGGCCTCGACAAGCTCAGGGTCGAGCCGCTCGTCGGCGCCGATGGCGCGTGCGAGGTCCCAGGTGTGGATGAGGGCGTCGGCGAACAGTTCGTTGATGTACTCCTCGCCGGACACGTCACCGAACGACAGATGGACGACGCGTGTCAGCGATCGTTCCTCGCCCATCGCCTGGACGGCGGCTATCGCCGAGATGTCGAACGCCTTCACGGGGTCGTCACCGAGCAGGTCGCCATCGAAGGCGTCACCGACGTCCGCGACGGGCCGTCCGGCAAGCAGGTGGGAGGCCCATCGACTCTCCCCGACCACATGGTTGACCAGGGCGCGCACATCCCAGTCCACGCAGGGTGTCCGGTTGTCCCAGTGCTCGGGCCTGATCTGGTGTACGAGGGCGCCGAAGTGGTCCAGCGCGCGTCGGTAGGCCTCACGGGCATCGATAGTCATCATGTCCTCCCGAGTCGTCATTTCGACCGTAACTCCTGGGAGGAGCGTCGTCATCGTGCCCAAGTGGCATGCTCGGCGCCTTCGGCGCTTGGTCTCACGGCAGGCTCTGCTCCACCCAGACGACCTTGCCCTTCGGCGTGACGCGGGAGCCCCAGCGGTGGGCCAGCCAGTTGATGAGGTGGAGTCCGCGACCGGTGTCGTCCTCGCTGCCGGCCTCACGCATGACCGGCATCACGAGAGAGTGGTCGGTCACCTCGCACACGAGTGTGGGACCGCGGAGCAGGCGCAGTCCGACCGTGCCCGAACCATGCTTGATCGCGTTGGTCACCAGTTCGCTGATCATGAGCTCGGTGGCGTCGGCGATCGCGTCCAGCCGCCACTCGGTCAGCGTGGCGCGGACGGAGCGGCGGGCCGTCGAGGCGGAACGGGGGTCCGGGTCGAGCGTGATCTCGACGATGTCGTCCTCGCCCAGCTCTCGTACCCGGGCCAGCAGCAGCGCGATGTCGTCGCGTTCGTGCCCCGGGCGCTGCGCGTCGATCGTACGGTCGCAGACCTCCTCCAGGTCCTGGTTCCGGTCGGCGAGCAGATCGCACACCATGCCGATGCCCTCGTCGATGTCACGCTCCCGGCTCTCCACCAGGCCGTCGGTGTAGAAGGCCAGGAGGGCGTCGTGCGGAAGGACGAGCTCGTGCATCTCGACCGTCTCGTTGCCGATGCCCAGCGGGAGCCCGGGGGGCAGCTCCAACCGTTCGGGCCGTTCACCCGGCCGTACCAGAATCGGTGGCATGTGCCCCGCGGAGGCGATCGCGCAGCTCCTGGTGACCGGGTCGTAGGTGGCGTAGACACATGTCGCGATCTGGGTGGCGTCCAGGTCCTGGCTCATCCGGTTGAGCCGGAACAGCACCTCGGCCGGGCTGAGGTCGAGGCTGGCCAGGGTGCGGGCGGCCGTGCGGAGCTGGCCCATCGTGGCGGCCGCCCTGATGCCGTGCCCCATGACGTCGCCGACCACGAGGGCGACCCGGCAGCCGGGCAGCGGGATCACGTCGTACCAGTCGCCGCCCACCCCCACCAGGTCGCTGGCGGGCAGGTAGCGGGAGGCGATCGTCAGACCCAGCGGATGGTAGAGGTCGGCCGGGAGCAGGCTGCTCTGCAGGGTCAGCGCGGTACGGCGCTCGCGGTTGTAGAGCCGGGCGTTGTCCAGGCAGACCGCGGTCCTGGCCGCCAGTTCCTCGGCGAGGGCGATGTCCTGTTCCTCGAACGGCTCCGTGTCGGGCCTGCGGGTGAAGATGACGAATCCCAGCACCTGGCCGCGCGCCTTCAGCGGAACCACCAGGAACGAGCTGTCTTCCAGCACCCGGGACACCGAGTCGCGCTTCCAGAACCGCCCGATCTCCTCGGCGGTCCGGCGGCCCAGCCGGGGGTAGAGGATCGGATTGCCGGTGGCCATGCACCGGGCATAGGGCGTCCACGCCTCGTAGACGGCGACCTCGTCGACTGGGAACGCCCTGGCGTACTCGCCGGGCTCGGGGTCGGACACGCCGACCGCGATCCGCCGCACCAGTGCCGTGCCGTCGGTACTGCGCTGCGGGAACTCCCCGTCGGTCATGAGCCGGTCCTGGACCAGGATGCCCGCCGCGTCCGCGAAGCGCGGCACGGCGACGTCCATCAGCTCCCTGCCGGTCTCGAACATGTCGAGGGTGCTGCCGATCCGCTTACTCGCCGCGTTGAGCAGGGACAGCTGCTCGTGCATGGTGGCGGGGCTGCTCATCCGAGGTGCCGCGGCGGCCGGGTCCTTGGTGACGAATTGACGGTTCATTCGCTCCACCGCGGGGCCGGGACGGGAGTCCACCAGGTGGTGAGGCCGAGGTCCTCGGCGATGGCGTTGGCGCCGTTGTACCCGGGGGCAGCGGAGACCGAGCCGCCGGGGTGGCTGCTCGCGCCGCAGAGATAGAGGCCGTCGATCGGGGTGCGATACTGCCCGAGCTCGGGGACCGGCCGGTTGCCGCCAAGCTGGACGGGTTCGTAGGCACCGACGTGGTGGCTGCCGCGGACCATGTTGACGCAGTGCCGCTCGATGTCGAGCGGGGAGAAGACCCGTTTGCCGAGCACCGCGCCTTTGGCGAGGTTGGGCGCGTACTCGGCCCACTCCGACAGCAGCCGCTCACCCACCTCCACGCGTTGGCGGTCCCAGTTCTCCGGATCACCGTCGAGGTCGTAGGGGGCCCACGGCCACCAGAAGGCCACATGCTTGCCGTCCGGAGCGTAGGAGGGGTCGAACAGCGAGGGACACGCGCCGTTGCCCGCCAGCCGGTTGGGGAGTCGTCCCTGGTGGATCTGGTCGAAGGTACGGCCGAGCTGCTCGCTGTCGTCGGCGCCGAGGACGACGAGGAAGGCCCGGTCCACATCGGGCTCGAACTCGGCCGCCCGATAGCGCGGCGCCTCCTCCAGGGCGAGATGCAGGGTGACGAGACTGTGCCCGGCCCATCTGTAGTCCTCGACCTTGGCCGCGATCTCGGCGCCGAAGTTCTCCGGGCCCGCCAGCCGTACCGTCTGGGGGGCGTCCACGGCACTGGCCACGAACCGCCGTGCACGGAGAAGGGGACCGGTGGCCAGCTTGACTCCGACCGCCCGGCCGTCGTCGACGAGGATCCGCTCGGCGTGCGCTCCGGTGATCACTGTGCCGCCGTGCTCCTCGATGACGCCCCGCAGCGCGTTCGCCACGTTCACGGCGCCGCCCACGGGCACGCCGAGCCTGGCGATCCGGGAGAGCAGGCGAGGGAAGAAACCGCCGGTCCCGGGCACGTTCTCGATCGAGATGGCATGTAGGAAGGACTTGAACAGCACCCTGACCTGCTCGCTCTCGAAGTTCCTGTCCACCGCCTCATACAGCGACAGGGGCATGTAGCTCAACAGCTCCCGGCCTAACTCGCCCTGGAGCCGTTCGGCGAGCACAGGAGGCGGCAGCGGTCTGGAGTACAGGAAACCGTTCATCAGATCCCGGGCTGCCTCGGCGTAGCGCTCGTGCAGTTCCAGCCACCGGTCCGCGTCTGCGCGGGAGAATCGGGCGAAGGACTCGGCGGTGCGCTTGGCGTCGGTGTAGACCGTGATCGCCCGGCCGTCCCTGAAGATCGTGGAGTGCTGGGTCTCGGGATAGACGTAACGCAGGCCGTACCGCTGGAGTTCGAGATCGGCCGGGACCGGTCCCTCTTCCAGGAAGTGGTAGCTGCTGTGGGTGTTGTGCCGGAATCCGGGAAGGGTCAGCTCCTGAGTGCTGCAGCCGCCGCCCGCCTCGTCGTTGCGCTCGACGACCGCGACGGACAGACCCGCCCTGGCGAGATAGGCGGCGCACGTGAGCCCGTTGTGACCGCCACCGATGATGACGCCGTCGAACTCCGTCACGTTCTCCTCCAGTGCGACTTGACTGCCCTTCCTGGAGAATCGTAAAGAACGATCTATGCCGAAGCCCGCATTTGACGGAGATTTCTAAATATTTGTCGATCTCGTGATGATGTACCGATATGTGAGGTTTGTGTAGAAATCGTAGGCTTTCGCACTCATCGCGCCTCCACCGCAAGGGAGCCACCCTCTGTCACGGCTGGATCGATCGGCCTCCCGCGTCGAATTCCCGAAACCCCGCGACTTCTCCGACCGTCAGCCGCGGCAACGCCCACGACTATGGATATGCCTACGCAAACGATGAAAGCCGTCCGCACGGCGCGTGGGCACCGCGGCCCGGCTGCGGAGCCGGATGATCAAGATGGTGACGGTCCCGAAGCGGACGGAGGCGGGCAGGAGAACCGGAGGAGCGGAGGAGCGGATCCTAGGTCCAGACAGGCTCTCCGAGGCGCGTCGTCGTCGACAACACCTGGCAGCCCATGCGGCGGGCCGCGTCGAACAGGGTGACGCGAACCCGTTCTTCGTCCTCAGGCGGGAAGGCGACCCGGATCTGATGATCGTAGACCGTCTCGTAGGTCAGCGACCAGCCGAGGTCCGTGGCGGCGAAATGGTCCTGCCGCTCGCCGTCTTCGTCGCGGCAGCCGCCTCGGTCCGCCGTGGGCGCGAGCGCGTCGCGCAGGATCCACAGCCTGTCGAGGTAGGGCGACTCACCCTCGGACAGCTTGATGTAGACGTGTTCACGCTCGCGAAACGGCTCGAACCACGGCGACATCTCGACCTCGTCGGGCAATATCGGCGTGGTGATCCGCCCGCTCAACCAGCCGTGGAGGAACTCCACCGCGCCGACGTCATACGCGTGGTAGGCGACGCTGCGCGGATTCCAGACCACGACGCCCCAGCCGTCCGGTTCCCCCTTGGTCAGCCAGCAGAGCGAGTCGCCGTTGTCGGTGCCGGCCCACTCCAGCAGACCACCGGGCTCCGGATGGAACGGGTAAGGGCATTCGTCGGGATGCTTCTCGCGGAAAGACCGCTCTCTGTCCAGCAGCCGCTGAGCACGCTGGATCAGCAGGTCATGAGCGCCGAACGGAGTCAGCGGTGTGATGAGGTCAACGAACTGGCCGCGCCCGTATCGCTCGATGAGTGTCTTGAAGTCGGTGGGCAACCCAAGCCCGAGGGCGGCCTCGACCTCACGCCAGTCGCCTTGCGCGTCGACCGGTTCCGTGGGCGGCGGCACGAGGCGGATCAATTCGTCGATCGTCGTCACGGCCCGCGACTATAGCTAGCCGACGCGGACGACCCGGACGGCGCTGATCCACCGGCACGCGAGCAAGGACCGGGACGAGGCCGTCGCGCGGGCACTCGGGCAAGCCTTCGAAAAGACGCGGGCCGACGGGCACAGAAACCATCGGGTACGCCACGGGCACGAAAGATCATAAAGTTTATGTGGAAAGCAGAAGGCCAGGTCTCCCGAACTCGGTTGACCTGGCCTTCTGCCATCTGAGCGGACGACGGGAATCGAACCCGCGTAGCCAGTTTGGAAGACTGGGGCTCTACCATTGAGCTACGTCCGCGCGAGCCGGTCTCCGTCTGGTCTAGACTTCATCCGGCGTCAGGGCGTAATCGTACCGGAGTTCCGGAGCGTGCGCGTACTCGACGGACCGGGGTGTGGCGCAGCTTGGTAGCGCACCTGCTTTGGGAGCAGGGGGCCGCAGGTTCAAATCCTGTCACCCCGACATGTAGTGCCAGCTAGGGGCCGTTTCCGATCTTCGGAAGCGGCCCCTTCCGGCTTCTGAGTGACCGACTGCGTGACTACGCTTCCGCGTTGCTGTCAGGCGACGTGTCCCAGCATCAGGGCGGCGATCACCGGGCCCAGGTACAGCAGGGGAAAGACGACGGTCGAGTACGAGCGTGCCCGAAGCACGGTGACGACGGCCCCGGCGAAGTACAGCATCAGGCAGATCCCGGCCAGGACGCCGATGACCGGCACGAACAGGCCGACCAGCAGGCCCACGGACCCTGCGGCCTTGGCCGCGCCGAGCCAGGTCCACCACGAGCGGGGGACGCCGTAGTCCATCAGCGGCTTCACGACCCACTCGGCGCGGCGAAGGAGAGAGAAGGCCGAGAAACCCACCCAGAGGGCGGCCAGGATGGTGACGACGGTGGCGGTGGTGGACATGGGAACACTCCCTATCTGGTGCTTTCTTGTGACACCGATCCTGCGAGCCCTGGTTGATAGCTCCGCGATGCGTTCACGATGCGCGGCTTCCCGGCCGACCTCTGACCCGGCGGAGGACCGTCGGGGGCCGTCTCCGATGTTCGGAGGCGGCCCCCGACGTCTCGGGCGACCGGTCATACGACGGGGAACGGCCTTGTGAGCAGTCCGTGGGACGAGCGGCTCAGACGGTGCCGCGGAAGAGTGCCCAGACGGCCTTGCCGCCCCGGTTGAGGTGGTCCCAGCCCCAGCACTGGCTGTAGGTCTCCACGATGTAGAGTCCCCGGCCGTGCTCGGAGACGAAGTCCGGCTTCTTGGGAGTGGGGGCCTCGTTGCTGGGGTCGGCCACGGCGAGAAGCACATGGGGGCTCAGACGCAGCAGCATCAGGGTGATCGGGGTGGTCTCGATCTGGCTGGGCGGGCACAGTGCGTAGCGGACCGCGTTCGTGACAAGCTCCGAAACCACTAGCGCTGCGTCATCGCTCAGTTCCGACAGGCCCCAGTCGCTCAGCGTCGCCCTGGTCACGTCCCGGGCGGTTTTCACCGAGTCGGCCTGTCTGGGGAGCGGGCACGCCGTGGCGTCGGAATGATTGGCCACGAGGAGGTCGTCGAAGCCGATGTCGCGGGTCACCTGCAGGTAGTCGACAGCCGATTGTGGCTCCTCCACCATCCTGCCGGTACCTCCCGCTGCCATCGTGAGTCTCCGTGCCAATTGTGAGTTTTCAGAGCCTGTGCACCATAAGCCCAATATGCACTAGGCCATCATGGGTCACTGGAACGTCTGCTGCAAGGCCCAAATGCACGTGCAGGTGCAATGTGCAACCGCATGGGCGGTTGCAGCGCCGAGTTAGTGAATCGGCCACGGTTTTGAGACCTTGTCATCGAGGCCGGAAGTAGTGACACTGTGTGCGCTGGCCCAAGTCAAGAGGGAGCCGAAGTGACGCAGGTTCAACCGGGATCAGGTCCCACAGCACTGCGTATCCTCTTGGGTTCCCAGCTGCGGCGGCTGCGTGAGGCCAAGGGGCTGACCCGGGAAGAGGCGGGCCACCTGATCCGCGGCTCCGAATCCAAGATCAGCAGGATGGAGCTCGGCAGGGTCGGCCTGAGAGAGCGCGATGTCGCGGACCTGCTGACCTTCTACGGGGTCGAGGACGAGGCGGCGCGGTCGGCGGTGATGGACCTCCTGCTCAGGGCGAACGAACCTGGCTGGTGGCACCGCTTCAACGACCTGCTGCCCTCATGGTTCCAGACCTACGTCGGTCTGGAGGAGGGGGCGTCCCGGATCCGCACCTACGAGGTGCAGTTCGTGCCCGGCCTGCTCCAGACGGAGGATTACGCCAGGGCGGTCATCACCGCGGGAAGCGCCGGGATCGCCCCCGAGGAGATCGCCCGCCGCGTCGACCTGCGGATGGAGCGCCAGCAGGTGCTCAATCGGGCCGACGGACCGTTCTTCTGGGCGGTCATCGACGAGGCGGCACTGCGGCGTCCCATCGGCGGCACCGAGGTCATGCAGGCCCAACTGGAGCACCTGATGGACCTCATGCGCCGGCCCAATGTCACGATCCAGGTGATGCCGTTCAGTTTCGGCGGCCACAACGCCGAGGGCGGCGCCTTCAGCATATTGCGCTTCCACGACCACGAACTGCCCGACGTGGTCTACGTGGAGCAGTTGGCCAGTGCCCTCTACCTGGACAAACGCGAGGAAGTCGACCGCTACAGCGAGGTCATGGAACGGCTGTGCGCGGTAAGCACCACCCCGGAGGAGACCATCGACATCCTGCGGCGCATTATCAAGGAGAACTGAACAGGCAGCGGTCGCTCCGAGGTGTAGGTCTGCCCTAGACTGGCCAGCGGCGCTGGACACCCGCCACAGTGGAGCATGCCCTAATCTCGCATGTCTCGACGGCTGTGCCCGGTGCCGCTCATGTGGGCGCGGCGCGCGAGCTTGCCGCGGTAGCCGTACGACTTGACGCGCCCGCGATCACTCGAAGCTTGATCAAGGAGACCACCCCGTGAAGACCGCTGTGGAGGAGCTCAGCCCGACTCGGGTCAAGCTCACTGTCGAGGTGCCGTTCGAGGAGCTCGGCGAGAGCCTGCAGGCGGCGTACAAGAAGGTCGCGCAGCAGGTGCGCGTGCCCGGCTTCCGGCCGGGCAAGGTTCCGGCCCGGATCATCGAGCAGCGCTTCGGCCGCGCGGTGGTGCTGGAGGAGACCCTCAACGACGCCGTGCCCAAGCTCTACGGCCAGGCCGTCGACGCGAGCGACATCTTCCCGGTCAGCCAGCCGGAGATCGAGGTCACCAAGATCGAGGACGGCGAGCAGGTCGAGTTCACCGCCGAGGTGGACGTCCGCCCCAACTTCGACGTTCCCGACTACCAGGGCCTTGAGGTCACGGTTCCGGCCGCCGAGGTGTCCGACGAGGACATCGACGCCCAGCTGGACGGCCTGCGCCAGCGTTTCGCGACGCTGACCGGCGTCGAGCGCGCCGCCGCCAACGCCGACTACGTCGTCATGGACCTCGCCGCCGCGATCGACGGTGTGAACATCGAGGAGCAGCAGGCCAACGACGTCTCCTACGAGGTCGGCGCCGGCTCGGTGCTGCAGGGCCTGGACGACGCGCTGGTCGGCATGTCCGCCGGTGACACCAAGGAGTTCACCACCAGCCTGGTCGGCGGCGAGAACGCCGGCGAAGAGGCCGTGGTCACCATCACCATCAAGAGCGTCAAGGAGAAGGTCCTCCCTGAGCTCGACGATGAGTTCGCCCAGCTCGCCAGTGAGTTCGACAGCCTCGATGAGCTCAAGGACAGCGTCCGGGAGCAGGCCCGCCGCAACAAGCTGATCGACCAGGTCGTCCAGGCCCGCGAGAACGCCCTCGACGCCCTCCTCGCCAAGATCGACATTCCGCTGCCGGACAGCGCGCTCAAGGTCGAGGTCGACAACCGCAGGCACAACCTTGAGCACCAGATCGCCGAGAGTGGACTGAGCAAGGAGGCGTACTTCCGCCTCTACCAGACCACCGAGGAAGAGCGTTACGCCGAGTTCGACGACAGTGCGGCCAAGGCGCTCAAGACCGGCTTCGTCCTCGACAAGATCGTCAAGGCCGAGGAGCTCGGTGTCAGCGAGCAGGAGCTGACCAACTTCGTGGTGCGCCGCGCCATGCAGATGAACGTGGCTCCGAACACGCTCGCCCAGCACCTGGCCGACAACGACCAGCTCACGCTGGCCATGGTCGAGATCGTCCGTGACAAGGCCAAGGGCGTTGTCGGCGACGCCGCCAAGGTGACCGACGAAGCCGGCAACGAGGTGGACCTCAAGGCCATCTACACCGAGATCAACGGTGAAGAGGCCGGCGAGGAGCCGACCGAGGAGTCGGCAGAGGAGACAGCTGAGGCCGCGAAGTAGGCTCAGCTCCGACGCGTACGACGTCCCCGCCGCGGCTGTGGCGGGGACGTCGTCGTCGTTTTCCGGCCTGTGGCGCCCCGTCCCGGTGGCGAGGCGTGCGCGGTCGTCTGGGCCCCCGAGGGGCCGGTGCGCCTGCCGGAAGGCGGTTTCCTCCCGGGAACGGCGAGAGACGGGAAAAAGTCGGTCAAGCATGAGGTCCGGCTTCGGAGGCCGGGTCCGAAGGCCGAGATGAGCGCCGACACGCTGGACGGCACGGGCGAAAAAGGGGCTCGAAGGGGCGGCGGAACGGGCTTGGGGCGAGGTGGTGAGCATGCGCCGTCAGCGAACAGTACGTTGAGGGGGCATGTCCGGTAGGCGGCGCGCGTTAAGGTCACAAGCAAAGCCAATCGATTACGACGCATCGGAAGGTGACGCTGTGACCAGCCCGCCGACCTTCTACCAGCCGACCGGCTCCGGGCCCGAGTCGATGAGCCAGCCGAACGGCTCGTTCAGGCTCGAAGACCAGCTCTACCAGCGGCTGCTGCGTGAGCGCATCATCGTGCTGGGCACTCAGGTCAACGACGAGATCGCCAACCGGATCTGTGCCGAGCTGCTCCTGCTCGCCGCGGACGACCCCGACCGGGACATCTGGCTCTACATCAACTCGCCAGGTGGATCGGTGACCGCCGGTATGGCGATCTACGACATGATGGAATACGTGCCTAACAATGTGTGCACGGTCGCGATGGGCCTGGCCGCCTCCATGGGCCAGTTCCTCCTCTGCGCCGGCGAGCGGGGCAAGCGTTACGCCCTGCCGCACGCCCGCATCATGATGCACCAGCCGTCCGGAGGCATCGGCGGCACCGCCGCCGACATCGCCATCCAGGCGGAGCAGATGCTCTACGTCAAGAAGACTCTTGCCGAGCGCATCGCCTTCCATACCGGCCAGAACCTCGACCAGATCGAGGCCGACTCCGACCGTGACCGTTGGTTCACGGCCGAGGAGGCCAAGGACTACGGTTTCATCGACCAGGTCGTGCGCAGCGCTCGACAGGTGCCCTCTTCGGGCGCCGTCTCCTGAAGGGGCACAAGGTGAGTGAGTTGATCCGGCCGGGAGACATCAACGGCCGCTATGTTCTTCCGTCCTTCACCGAACGCACGTCGTACGGCATGCGGGAGATGAACCCGTACGCCAAGTTGTTCGAGGACCGCATCATCTTCCTCGGCGTTCAGGTGGACGACGCCTCGGCCAACGACGTCATGGCTCAGCTGCTGACGTTGGAGTCACTCGACCCCGACCGCGACATCAGCATCTACATCAACTCGCCGGGCGGTTCGTTCACCGCCATGACGGCGATCTACGACACGATGCAGTTCGTCCGGCCGGAGATCCAGACGGTCTGCCTGGGCCAGGCGGCCTCCGCTGCGGCGGTGCTGCTGGCCGGTGGCACCCCGGGCAAGAGGTTCGCCCTGCCGAACGCCCGCATCCTGATCCATCAGCCCTCCACCGAGGGCGGCGGCCAGGGAAGCGACATCGAGATCCAGGCGCGCGAGATCCTGCGGATGCGCGCGCAACTGGAGGCGATGCTGGCAAGGCACTCGGGCAAGGACCCCGCGGCGATCCGCAAGGACATCGAGCGCGACAAGATCCTCGACTCCGAGGAGGCGAAGGCGTACGGGCTGATCGACGACATCATCCCGTCCCGCAAGAAGCTCGCCAAGGCCATAGCCTCTTAACGAGGCCTATCGCACCGGAACGGTGCCCAATTGGGCACGTTCCGGTGCGACTCGCCGCTAGGGGGCTCACTGAGGGCCCAGAAGACGGTAACGTCGAAACCTGAGCGGGATGACTTTTCGTACCGGGTATCGGGCCGGTCGGAAGAAACGGACCGCGACAGCCAGGGCGGTCCCACGCAAAGGAGTATCTGGGGTGGCACGCATCGGCGACGGGGGAGACCTGCTGAAGTGCTCTTTCTGTGGAAAGAGTCAGAAGCAAGTCAAGAAGCTCATCGCCGGACCCGGCGTATACATCTGCGATGAGTGCATCGATCTCTGCAACGAGATCATCGAAGAGGAGCTCAGTGAGTCCTCCGAGCTCAAGTGGGACAGTCTGCCCAAGCCGAGAGAGATCTACGAGTTCCTCGACGCCTACGTCATCGGTCAGGACCAGGCGAAGAAGGCTCTCTCCGTGGCGGTCTACAACCACTACAAGCGTGTGCAGTCCGGTGAGCGCGGGCGCGACGACGGCCTCGAACTGGCCAAGTCCAACATCCTGCTCCTGGGCCCGACCGGCTCCGGCAAGACACTGCTCGCCCAGACGCTGGCGAAGATGCTGAACGTACCGTTCGCCATCGCCGACGCCACCGCCCTGACGGAGGCGGGCTACGTGGGCGAGGACGTCGAGAATATTCTGCTCAAGCTGATCCAGGCCGCTGACTACGACGTCAAGAAGGCCGAGACCGGCATCATCTACATCGACGAGGTGGACAAGATCGCTCGTAAGAGCGAGAACCCCTCGATCACCAGGGATGTCTCCGGCGAGGGCGTGCAGCAAGCCCTGCTGAAGATACTGGAGGGCACCACCGCGAGTGTGCCGCCTCAGGGCGGACGCAAGCATCCCCACCAGGAGTTCATCCAGATCGACACCACCAATGTGCTCTTCATCTGTGGTGGTGCCTTCGCCGGCCTCGAAAAGATCATCGAGTCCCGGGTCGGCAGGAAGGGCATCGGCTTCAACGCCATCATCCACTCGAAGGAAGACCTCGACACCTCCGACATCTTCGGCGACGTCATGCCGGAGGATCTGCTGAAGTTCGGCATGATCCCCGAGTTCGTCGGTCGTCTTCCGGCCATCACGAGTGTGCAGAACCTCGACCGTGAGGCTCTCATCCAGATTCTCACCGAGCCTCGCAACGCCCTGGTGAAGCAGTATCGCCGGCTGTTCGAGTTGGACAACGTCGAGTTGGAGTTCACCGACGACGCCCTTGAGGCGATCGCCGATCAGGGGATCCTCCGTGGCACAGGTGCCCGTGGCCTGCGAGCCATCCTGGAGGAGGTCCTCCTGTCCGTGATGTACGAAGTGCCTTCCCGTCAGGACGTGGCGCGTGTCGTCATCACCCGCGAGTCGGTGCTGGAGCATGTCAACCCGACGCTGGTGCCGCGCGACCAGCTCAACAAGCAGCAGCGCACGCCGCGTGAGAAGTCCGCATAAATCTGTTCGTACGGCTGGCGCCCCCGCGAGGATCTCGCGGGGGCGCCGCCGTTCTCAGGCACCGACCCGGCGGCATCGCCGTCAGCCGTGCCGTCTCCTCTCGGCCCCGCGCCGCCGACCGGCACCCAGAACTTTCATCGGTCCCGTAACAGGGGTGCGACAGGGTCTGCGGCCCCGCGAGGGCACCGGGTGCGCAACCAGCGGTACGGGCCCCCTTTCCGCAAGTCCCGAGACCATGGGACATCGACTACCCGGACGTCCCTAGAATTGGACACCGTGACGACGCCAGAGCTGCCCACCCAGTACACACCCGCCGACGTGGAGACCCGGAGCTACGAGCACTGGGTATCGGAGGGATACTTCACCGCGGACCCGAGCAGCGAACGCGAGCCGTACAGCATCGTCCTGCCCCCGCCGAACGTGACCGGTGTCCTGCACATCGGCCACGCCCTCGACCACTCGATTCAGGACGCCCTGACCCGTCGAGCCCGCATGCGCGGTCAGGAGACGCTCTGGCTGCCGGGTATGGACCACGCGGGCATCGCCACCCAGAACGTCGTTGAGCGGGAGATCGCCAAAGAGGGTCTCTCCCGGCACGACCTGGGCCGGGAGACCTTCATCGAGCGCGTGTGGCAGTGGAAGGAGGAGTCCGGCGGCCGGATCCTCGGCCAGATGAGAAAGCTCGGCGACGGGGTCGACTGGTCCCGCGAGCGTTTCACCATGGACCCCGGGCTCTCCCGCGCCGTTCAGACGATCTTCAAAAAGCTCTTCGACGACGGGCTCATCTACCGTGCCGAGCGCATCATCAACTGGTGCCCGCGCTGCCTGACCGCGCTCTCGGACATCGAGGTGGAGCACAGTGAGGACGAGGGTGAACTCGTCTCTATCCGGTACGGCGACGGCGAGGACTCCATCGTCGTCGCGACGACCCGGGCCGAGACCATGCTCGGTGACACCGCCGTGGCGGTGCACCCCTCCGATGAGCGCTACACACACCTGATCGGCCGAGAGGTGGAGATCCCGCTCACCGGGCGTCGGGTCCCGGTCGTCGCCGACGAGCACGTCGACCCTGCCTTCGGCACCGGCGCGGTCAAGGTCACCCCCGCGCACGACCCGAACGACTTCGAGATCGGCCGTCGCCACTCCCTGCCGTCCCTGACAGTCATGGACGAGCGCGGAGTGATCACCGCTCACGGCCCGTTCCAGGGGCTCGATCGCTTCGAGGCCAGGCCCGCGGTCGTGGCCGCCCTGCGCCAAGAGGGCCGGATCGTCGCCGAGAAGCGGCCTTACCTCCACTCGGTCGGTCACTGTTCGCGCTGCAAGACCGTGGTGGAGCCCCGGCTCTCGCTCCAGTGGTTCGTCAATGTCTCCCCACTCGCCAAAGCCGCCGGCGACGCCGTCCGTGACGGCCAGACGAAGATCCATCCGCCGGAGCTGGCCAAGCGCTACTTCGACTGGGTCGACGACATGCATGACTGGTGCATCTCGCGGCAGCTGTGGTGGGGACATCGGATCCCGGTCTGGTACGGCCCGGCCGGTGAGGTCGTCTGCGTCGGTCCGGACGAGGAGCCGCCCGCCGGTTATGTCCAGGATCCGGATGTCCTCGACACCTGGTTCTCCTCTGGGCTGTGGCCCTTCTCCACTCTGGGCTGGCCGGACAAGACACCGGAGCTGGCCAAGTTCTACCCGACATCCGTTCTGGTCACCGGCTACGACATCCTGTTCTTCTGGGTGGCGCGAATGATGATGTTCGGCATCTACGCGATGGACGGTCAGCCCCCGTTCCAAACCGTGGCCCTGCACGGCATGGTCCGCGACCAGTACGGCAAGAAGATGTCCAAGTCGTTCGGCAACGTTGTGGACCCGCTCGACTGGGTCGATCGTTTCGGCGCCGACGCGACCCGTTTCACGCTGCTGCGCGGCGCCAATCCGGGCTCGGATGTCGCGATCAGCGAGGAGTGGGCCGGTGGCTCCCGCAACTTCTGCAACAAGATCTGGAACGCCACCCGCTTCGCGCTGATGAACGGCGCCGCGGTCGGTGAGCTTCCGGTCGAGGAGCTGACCGCGGCCGATCGATGGATCCTTTCCCGGCTCCAGGAGATCGTCTCGTCGGTGGACGCGGCCTTCGCCGAATTCGAGTTCGCCAAGGTCTCCGACCTGCTCTATCACTTTGCCTGGGACGAGGTCTGCGACTGGTACGTGGAGCTTGCCAAGATCCAGATTGCTTCCGGCCAGGAGCACACCCGGTTGGTGCTGGGCCATGTCTTCGACTCGCTTCTGCGGCTGCTCCATCCGCTCGTGCCATTCGTCACCGAAGAGCTGTGGCGGGCGGTCACCGGAGGCGAGTCGATCGTGGTCGCGCCGTGGCCCACGGTCCAGGAATCGTTGCGGAACACTCCGGCCGAGGAGGAGATTCTCGCGGTTCAGGGCCTGATCACCGAAGTCCGCAGGTTCCGCTCCGATCAGGGACTCAAGCCCGGCCAGCGTGTCGCCGCCCAGCTGTCACTCGCGGGTACCGCTCTCGCCTCCCAGGAGGGAGCCATCCGGTCGCTTCTCCGGCTTGATCCGCCTTTGGAGTCGTTCTCCGCCACCGCACGCCTTGATGTGGGCGGGATCGTTGTGGAGATCGACACTGCGGGGACGATCGACGTGGCCGCCGAGCGTAAGCGTCTGGAGAAGGATCTCGCCGTGGCGCGTAAGGAGGCCGCTCAGGTGGCCGCCAAGCTTGGGAACGAGCAGTTCATGGCGAAGGCGCCCGACGATGTGGTGACCAAGGTGCGCGCTCGTGCGGAACAGGCAGACCAGGACATCGCCCGCCTGGCCGCTCAGCTTGCCGCGCTCCCGGCCGGCTGATCACGCATCTGAGGCAGAGATTTGATCAAGAGTCCGGAGCCCATCGGCTCCGGACTCTTGCGTTTGGAGGTCGCTGACTCAGGGAAGACCTAGTTGTTACCGCCGATTGGGTCATGGCAGCTCGAGTGGACTGCTACAGTTCTTCAAGCAGGACGAGTTCCTGCAGCCTCTCTAAAAGATCACCGAAATATCCGGTTGCGTCCGATCGATTGGACAACAACGGGATGTCGGAGTAAGTTAGAAGGGTTGCTCCGGAAACGGGGCGGCCGGAATTCCGGTAAGGCAGGCGAGATCAAGTCAAGTGGTTCGAAACGGGCCGGTTTGACACGAAAACGCGGGCCTGAAAGAATAAAGGCACAACGGAACGAACGAAACGCCCCGACACCGGGCCTACTGGCCGGGAAGACGGAGAACGCGTCCGTTTCTTGAGAACTCAACAGTGTGTTAAAAGCCAGTGCATGAAGCACAACTCCCGTCCCACCCATCTTCTGGTGGGAGGACGGATTCCTTTGGTTGAACATCCGGCATTTGGTGCCGGGTGCTTTCAGCCGGGAGAACTTCTCAAACATTGTTTGGAGAGTTTGATCCTGGCTCAGGACGAACGCTGGCGGCGTGCTTAACACATGCAAGTCGAGCGGAAAGGCCCTTCGGGGTACTCGAGCGGCGAACGGGTGAGTAACACGTGAGTAACCTGCCCCTGACTCTGGGATAAGCCCGGGAAACTGGGTCTAATACCGGATACGACCACTTCTCGCATGGGATGGTGGTGGAAAGTTTTTCGGTTGGGGATGGACTCGCGGCCTATCAGCTTGTTGGTGGGGTAACGGCCTACCAAGGCGACGACGGGTAGCCGGCCTGAGAGGGCGACCGGCCACACTGGGACTGAGACACGGCCCAGACTCCTACGGGAGGCAGCAGTGGGGAATATTGCGCAATGGGCGAAAGCCTGACGCAGCGACGCCGCGTGGGGGATGACGGCCTTCGGGTTGTAAACCTCTTTCAGCAGGGACGAAGTTGACGTGTACCTGCAGAAGAAGCGCCGGCTAACTACGTGCCAGCAGCCGCGGTAATACGTAGGGCGCAAGCGTTGTCCGGAATTATTGGGCGTAAAGAGCTCGTAGGTGGCTTGTCACGTCGGGTGTGAAAGCTTGGGGCTTAACTCCAGGTCTGCATTCGATACGGGCTGGCTAGAGGTAGGTAGGGGAGAACGGAATTCCTGGTGTAGCGGTGAAATGCGCAGATATCAGGAGGAACACCGGTGGCGAAGGCGGTTCTCTGGGCCTTACCTGACGCTGAGGAGCGAAAGCGTGGGGAGCGAACAGGATTAGATACCCTGGTAGTCCACGCTGTAAACGTTGGGCGCTAGGTGTGGGGACCTTCCACGGTTTCCGCGCCGTAGCTAACGCATTAAGCGCCCCGCCTGGGGAGTACGGCCGCAAGGCTAAAACTCAAAGGAATTGACGGGGGCCCGCACAAGCGGCGGAGCATGTTGCTTAATTCGACGCAACGCGAAGAACCTTACCAAGGCTTGACATCGCCCGGAAACACTCAGAGATGGGTGCCTCTTCGGATCGGGTGACAGGTGGTGCATGGCTGTCGTCAGCTCGTGTCGTGAGATGTTGGGTTAAGTCCCGCAACGAGCGCAACCCTTGTTCAATGTTGCCAGCACGCTCTTCGGGGTGGTGGGGACTCATTGGAGACTGCCGGGGTCAACTCGGAGGAAGGTGGGGATGACGTCAAGTCATCATGCCCCTTATGTCTTGGGCTGCAAACATGCTACAATGGCCGGTACAGAGGGCTGCGATACCGTAAGGTGGAGCGAATCCCAAAAAGCCGGTCTCAGTTCGGATTGGGGTCTGCAACTCGACCCCATGAAGTCGGAGTCGCTAGTAATCGCAGATCAGCAACGCTGCGGTGAATACGTTCCCGGGCCTTGTACACACCGCCCGTCACGTCACGAAAGTCGGCAACACCCGAAGCCCGTGGCCCAACCAGCTTGCTGGGGGGAGCGGTCGAAGGTGGGGCTGGCGATTGGGACGAAGTCGTAACAAGGTAGCCGTACCGGAAGGTGCGGCTGGATCACCTCCTTTCTAAGGAGCATCGACTGCGGCCACCTGGTGGTTCGTGGTCCAGCCGTGTCCGTGGGCGAATGTCTCACGCTCGGCGCGCTCATTAGTGGAGCACTGGTTAATCGGATGATCTGGGTCTGCCCGGGTCGGTTGGTACCGCCTGAACCCTTCGCGGGGGACGGGAGTGGGAACGCCGGCTGGGGGGCGCGGATGGGTTCGGACACACTGTTGGGTCCTGAGGAAACGGACATTGGTGGGCCCGCTGTGGCGGGCTTGCTGTCTGTTTGACCTCGTGCGGGACCAGCCTCCTGTCATACCAGCTCGCCTTTGGTGGGTGTTGGTGGTGGGGTGGGTGTGGTTGCTGTTTGTTGTTTGAGATTTGCATAGTGGACGCGAGCATCTTTGTGGCCAAGTTTTTTAGGGCACACGGTGGATGCCTTGGCATCAGGAGCCGATGAAGGACGTGGGAGGCTGCGTTAAGCCCCGGGGAGTCGCCAACCTGACTTTGATCCGGGGATGTCCGAATGGGGAAACCTAGCACCAGTCATGTGGTGTTGCCTCCGCCTGAATGTATAGGGCGGTTGGTGGTAACGCGGGGAAGTGAAACATCTCAGTACCCGTAGGAAGAGAAAACAAATAGTGATTCCGTGAGTAGTGGTGAGCGAAAGCGGAAGAGGCTAAACCGTATGCGTGTGATAGCCGGCAGGCGTTGCGTGTGCGGGGTTGTGGGACCCTCTGGGAGGAACTGCCGTTTTTCCAGACAGTGAGAAATCGATGGGATAGTCGAAGTTTCTGGGAAGTTGCGCCGTAGACCGTGAGAGCCGGGTAGGCGAAATCTTGTCGACTGTTTGAGGGGATCCCAAGTAGCACGGGGCCCGAGAAATCCTGTGTGAATCTGCCAGGACCACCTGGTAAGCCTAAATACTCCCTGATGACCGATAGTGAACAAGTACCGTGAGGGAAAGGTGAAAAGCGCCCCGGTGAGGGGTCGTGAAATAGTACCTGAAACCGTGTGCCTACAAGCCGTAGGAGCGTAAGCAGGCTTGCCTGTTTGTGATGTGACTGCGTGCCTTTTGAAGAATGAGCCTGCGAGTTATGGTGTGTGGCGAGGTTAACCCGTGTGGGGTAGCCGTAGCGAAAGCGAGTCTGAATAGGGCGTTGTTAGTCGCATGCTGTAGACCCGAAGCGGAGTGATCTAGGCATGGGCAGGTTGAAGCGCGGGTAAGACCGCGTGGAGGACCGAACCCACCAGGGTTGAAAACCTGGGGGATGACCTGTGTTTAGGGGTGAAAGGCCAATCAAACTCCGTGATAGCTGGTTCTCCCCGAAATGCATTTAGGTGCAGCGTTACGTGTTTCTTGCCGGAGGTAGAGCACTGGATGGCTAATGGGCCCGACAAGGTTACTGACGTCAGCCAAACTCCGAATGCCGGTAAGTGAGAGCGTAGCAGTGAGACTGCGGGGGATAAGCTCCGTAGTCGAGAGGGAAACAGCCCAGACCACCGACTAAGGCCCCTAAGCGTGTGCTAAGTGGGAAAGGATGTGGAGTCGCAGTGACAACCAGGAGGTTGGCTTAGAAGCAGCCACCCTTGAAAGAGTGCGTAATAGCTCACTGGTCAAGTGATTCCGCGCCGACAATGTAGCGGGGCTCAAGTACACCGCCGAAGTCGTGGCATTCACACGTTAGCTTGGCAGCTTGTCTGTCTAGGTGTGTGGATGGGTAGGGGAGCGTCGTGCAGCCGGCGAAGCAGCAGAGTGATCTAGTTGTGGAGGCTGTGCGAGTGAGAATGCAGGCATGAGTAGCGAATCAGAAGTGAGAAACTTCTGCGCCGGATGACCAAGGGTTCCTGGGCCAGGCTAATCCGCCCAGGGTAAGTCGGGACCTAAGGCGAGGCCGACAGGCGTAGTCGATGGACAACGGGTTGATATTCCCGTACCCGCTATGGTGCGCCAATACTGAATCCAGTGATACTAAGGGTCCTTAACCCCCCTAAAGCCTTCGGGCTTGGGGTGAGGGTGAACGCCTGGCCTGATCTGGTAGTAGGTAAGCGATGGGGTGACGCAGGAAGGTAGTCCAGCCCAGGCGATGGTAGTCCTGGGGTAAGCGTGTAGGGCGTGTCGTAGGCAAATCCGCGGCACATTGAGCCTGAGACGTGATGCCGAGCCGATTGTGGCGAAGTGGGTGATCCTATGCTGCCGAGAAAAGCCTCTAGTGAGTGCCGTGGCGGCCCGTACCCCAAACCGACTCAGGTGGTCAGGTAGAGAATACTAAGGCGATCGGGTGAACTGTGGTTAAGGAACTCGGCAAATTGCCCCCGTAACTTCGGGAGAAGGGGGCCTTCGCTGGTGATCAGACTTGCTCTGTGAGCTGGTGGGGGTCGCAGAGGCCAGGGGGAAGCGACTGTTTACTAAAAACACAGGTCCGTGCGAAGTCGTAAGACGATGTATACGGACTGACGCCTGCCCGGTGCTGGAACGTTAAGGGGACCGGTTAGTCGCACGTGTGTGGCGAAGCTGAGAACTTAAGCGCCAGTAAACGGCGGTGGTAACTATAACCATCCTAAGGTAGCGAAATTCCTTGTCGGGTAAGTTCCGACCTGCACGAATGGCGTAACGACTTCCCCGCTGTCTCAACCGCAGACCCGGCGAAATTGCACTACGAGTAAAGATGCTCGTTACGCGCAGCAGGACGGAAAGACCCCGGGACCTTCACTATAGCTTGACATTGGCGTTTGGAACGTCTTGTGTAGGATAGGTGGGAGACGGTGAAGCTGTCACGCTAGTGGTGGTGGAGTCATTGGTGAAATACCACTCTGGTCGTTTTGAACGTCTAACTTCGGTCCGTGATCCGGATCAGGGACAGTGTCTGGTGGGTAGTTTAACTGGGGCGGTTGCCTCCTAAAGAGTAACGGAGGCGCCCAAAGGTTCCCTCAGCCTGGTTGGTAATCAGGTGTCGAGTGTAAGTGCACAAGGGAGCTTGACTGTGAGACCGACGGGTCGAGCAGGAGCGAAAGCTGGGACTAGTGATCCGGCGGTGGCTTGTGGAAGCGCCGTCGCTCAACGGCTAAAAGGTACCCCGGGGATAACAGGCTGATCTTCCCCAAGAGTCCATATCGACGGGATGGTTTGGCACCTCGATGTCGGCTCGTCGCATCCTGGGGCTGGAGTAGGTCCCAAGGGTTGGGCTGTTCGCCCATTAAAGCGGTACGCGAGCTGGGTTTAGAACGTCGCGAGACAGTTCGGTCCCTATCCGCTGCGCGCGCAGGAGACTTGAAAGGAGCTGTCCCTAGTACGAGAGGACCGGGACGGACGAACCTCTGGTGTGCCAGTTGTTCCGCCAGGAGCACGGCTGGTTGGCTACGTTCGGAAGGGATAACCGCTGAAAGCATCTAAGCGGGAAGCTCGCCTTGAGATGAGGTCTCCCACCACGAGAGTGGGTAAGGCTCCCAATAGACGATTGGGTTGATAGGCCGGAGGTGGAAGCACGGTAACGTGTGGAGCTGACCGGTACTAATAGGCCGAGGACTTGACCACAAAGCATAAGCTTGGTTTCTGCAGCGCTCTGTCCCTTCGCCGGGTCCGGAGCAGCGCGAGACCAAGGTTGTTGCCCGCGTCCACTATGCGATTCTGAGACAGCAGACACGTTCTCGTGTTTGACAGTTTCATAGGGTTACGGCGGTTATGGCGAAGGGGAAACACCCGGTTACATTCCGAACCCGGAAGTTAAGCTCTTCAGCGCCGATGGTACTGCACCGGGGACGGTGTGGGAGAGTAGGTCGCCGCCGGACAATTTTTTGTCGCAGTTGAGGCCATCCCGGTTGGGGTGGCCTTTTCTGTTTTCCCGGGTCCGGTCACCTTCCCCCGGCCCGGTCACGTTTACCGGCCCGGCCACGTTCCTGAGCCGGCCACGTTCCCCCGGCGGTTTCCCGAGCAGGTCACGTTTCCCGGGCCTGTTCTTGGGCCGGCCGCGTTCCCCGTGACTGATCACATTTCCCGGCTTGGGCCTGTTCCCGGGCAGGTCACGTTTCCCAGGCCTGTCAAGGACCCGCAGGCGGGGTCAGTAGGCTTGAGGTGTGGACTATCAAGCGGTTGAGCGGGCGATCATGGAACGCGGCGTCGAGTGGAACTTCGAGCCCACTCTCGACAGGATCGCCGCGCTTATGGACCTGCTCGGTTCCCCACAGCATTCCTATCCGGTCGTGCACGTCGCCGGGACCAACGGCAAATCGAGCACGACCCGCATGATCGAGACGATTCTGCGCGAGCGTAACCTACGCGTCGGCCGTTTCACCAGCCCGCATCTCGTCTCCATGCGGGAGCGCATCTCCGTGGACGGTGCCCCGCTGAGCGAGGAGCGCTTCGTCGAGGTGTACGAGGACATCGCCCCCTACTTTGGGATGATCGATGCCCGGGGACGCCGGCTCTCCTTCTTCGAGGTCCTCACCGCGATGGCCTTCGCGGCCTTCGCCGACGCCCCCGTCGACGTCGCCGTCATCGAGACCGGGATGGGCGGCGACTTCGACGCCACGAACGTCGCAGACGGCGCGGTGGCCGTCATCACCCCCATCTCCCTGGACCATGTTGACTATCTCGGCCCCGACATCGCGACGATCGCGGAGAAGAAGGCTGGCATCATCAAACCAGGTGCGACGGCGATACTCGCTCAACAGCAACTTCCCGCAGCCGAGGTACTGATGCGCAGGGTGGCCGAGATGGGGGCCACGGTGGCGCGTGAGGGACTGGAGTTCGGCGTGCTCAGCAGAGAGATCGCGATCGGCGGGCAGTCGCTCCGTCTCCAGACCCTCAAGGGCACCTACGACGACATCATGCTCCCGCTGTACGGTGCACACCAAGCGAGTAACGCCGCCTGCGCGCTCGCCGCGGTCGAGGCACTGAGCGTGGGGGAGGACCCGCTCGATCCCGAGTTGGTCCGGCAGGCGTTCCTTCAGGTGAGTTCGCCGGGCAGGCTCGAAGTCGTCCGGCGGGGGCCCACGGTGCTGGTAGACGCCGCGCACAATCCGGGCGGGATTCAGGCCACTCTGGAGGCCGTTCAGGAGTCGTTCGACTTCGCCAAGCTCATCGGTGTGGTCGCGGTGTTCGAGGACAAGGACGTCCAGGGCATCCTGGAGTTGATGGAGCCGCTGATGGACGAGATCGTGGTGACCCGCAATTCCTCGCCCAGATCCATGGATGTGGACGAGCTCGCGGCGCTCGCCGAGGAGATCTTCGGGATGGACCGGGTCCACCAGGTCGAGCGGTTGGACGGTGCCATCGACCGGGCGATTGAAATGGTGGACGCCTTGGGAGAGTTCAGCGGAGCAGGGGTGTTGATCACCGGTTCGGTGGTGACCGCGGGAGACGCACGGTTGCTGCTCAAGGCCGACAGGGCCACGTGAGCCGGGTGACAGCGGAAAGGCGAGAGATGATCACAGTTACTCCGGGCATGCGGCGGCTCTGCGCCAGTGTGCTGGGCATGGAGGCGATCGTCATCGGGCTGTTCACCCCGGTGGCGATCAACACCCAGGACATCGAACCGGCTGTGGCGGTAACCGTCGGGATCGGTCTGGCGGTCCTGTGCGTCCTGGCCGCCGGTATGTTGAAGCGCCCCTTCGCCTACGTTCTGGGAAGTCTGATCCAGGTGCTCGCCATTGCCGCGGGTTTCCTGGTCCCCACCATGTTCTTCCTTGGGGTGATCTTCACCGCGCTGTGGATCACGGCGATATTCGTCGCTCGCCGTGTCGAGGGCGTGACTTCCCGCTAAAGTCGGCCAACATGGCCGTGCCTCCCATTCAGCCGACTCGGGCGGTGACCGCCGGGCCCAAGGGCCTGTCGCGCACGCTCGGTGTCCCCGTGGCGCTCGATGTCGTTCTCGGGTTGCTCGTCGCGGTGGTGCTTCCCCTGGCGGTCGTCGCCATCCCCAACACCATCTCGGTGGTGGCCGCTCTGCTGCCGCCTGAGATCTCGCAGGTCGCGATGGTGCGGGCACATGGGCTGGCGCTGCCCGCGATGGTGCTCACCGTGCCACTGGCTGTCCTCGCCGTGCGCCGGATGCGGGCGGCGCCGGCCCTGGTCGTCGGCCTGGCCCTGCTCGCGGTGGCCGATGCCGCGGGGGGTTATGCGGACTCCGCGCCGATGGTGGGAATCCTGCGGGTCCTGCACGGGATCGGAGCGGGACTGTTGGTGCCCGCCACGCTGATGGCGGTCTGGGAGAGGTCGCCGTTCCTGCGCGCGGTGTGGGGAGGCGTGCTCGCGCTGAGCCTCCTGGCCGCGCAGGCACTCGCCCTGTGGCCGCTTGACGAGGTGAGGTCCTGGAGGGTCACGCTCCAGCCGTACCCGATGCTCACGGGAGCCGCGCTCGTCCTGGCCGCTCTCTACCTTGTGCTCTGGATGAGGAGCGGCGAGGGCGCGGGGAGCGGCAGCGGGGCGGGCACCGCGGAGCGCGGGCCGCTGCTGATGGCGGCCCTGCCCGCTGCGGGCATCGCCCTTCTGGCGCTGGGAAGCACCTTCGACTGGCCGTCGCCTCTGCTGGTCCTCGCGGCGCTGCTGTCGGTTCTCGCGCTTTTCGGATCCGCTTCCCTGGTCGCTCTCGACGGTGCCGGCGGCAGGACCCCCGCCTACACGATGCTCGTGGTGGGCGTCGTCGTCCTGCCCACCGCGGCCCAGGTCACCTATGTCGAGCTCGGCGGTCTGGGCGGGCCTGGCCTGTCCGGTCTGTGGCCCGCTTTCGCGGTCGCCGGAGCAATCGGTGTTGTCGCCGCGGTGCTGGTGAGCCGGATGGGCGACGGCGGCATGCTTCTGGTCGGCGCGGGAGGTCTGGTGACCGTGGTGGCGGGGTTGTGCGCCGTCCGGCTGCTCCTTCCCACCTCCGACGGACCCGTGCTGATCCTCCCGTTCGTTCTGGTCGGGGTCGGCGCCTCGGTGGCCCTCACCTCCGCGTTGCGCTCGTGCGGCTCCGGTGTGGCCCTCTTCGGGTTGTCGCTGCTCTTCCCCGGGGTGCTTTCCGGCTTCCTGCTGGGCGGCGGTGTCCAGTTCATCTGGCTGAAGGACGCGAAGACCCCTCAGGCGCTGGTCGACGGGTTCGTGGGCGCACTCCATCTGTGGGCGCTGATCGGCGGCGGCCTGGTGGTCGTGACGATCGTGCTCTGCGCGGTCCTGAGCCGTCGTTCTTCCGGTGTCGGATCCGATGGAGTGAGGACACCGGTGGCTGGAGGCGGCGACCCCTGGGGCGGACCGTCCTCCACGGAAGGATCCGGCGGGCTGGGCCGAGCGGAGCCACAGCCGGACCCGCGGCCGGTTAAGACCGGCACGTCGCTGGTGGTGCCACCACCCGCCCCCTCTCCGGAGGACACACCGGAAGAGGGCCCCGCCCGCCCGTGATGTCGTCGACCACGGAGAATCGGGTGGAGGACGGTAAACTTCGCGCGGTCAACACCGTTCACGAACCATATTTGCTTAAAGGAGAACTTCAGTGTCCGAGCGCACTCTTGTCCTGATCAAGCCCGACGGTGTCGCGCGTGGTCTCATCGGCGATGTGATCGCCCGGGTCGAGCGCAAGGGCCTGAAGGTCGCGGCGCTGGAACTGCGCACTCTGGACGTCGAGACCGCCAAGACCCACTACGCGGAGCACTCCGAGCGGCCGTTCTTCGGGGAGCTGGTCGAGTTCATCACCTCCGGTCCGCTGGTCGCGCTGGTTCTGGAGGGACCTCGTGCCATCGAGGCCTTCCGCGCCCTCGCCGGCCTGACCGACCCGGTCAAGTCCGCCCCCGGCACCATCCGCGGCGACCATGCCCTGGAGATCGGTGAGAACGTGGTCCACGGCTCCGACTCGCCGGAGTCCGCCGCTCGCGAAATCAAGATCTTCTTCCCGGACCGTTTCTAGGTCTTATCGGCCTCTGACGCCGTCGAGCCTCGTCACTCAGGGAGTGACGAGGCTCGACGTATTTGGCACGTCTTAAGATTTTCCTGGAACTGACGGGCTCATTGCGCTCAAGTGTGGGTACGTCACGTTACGATTCGAGTGCGTTCTGTAGTTTTCGCCGACGACCTCACGGAAGGAGGGCCGCCTTCCCCATGAGCAGCATGCTTTCTTTTCTCGGCCGCGACATGGCAGTCGACCTCGGCACCGCCAACACACTCGTCTATGTCCGAGGTCGCGGCATCGTGCTCAACGAGCCGTCCGTCGTCGCGATCAACACGACTTCAGGGAAGATCGTCGCCATCGGTATCGAGGCCAAGCGCATGATCGGCCGGACACCGGGCAACATTGTGGCGATCAGGCCGCTCAAGGACGGCGTCATCGCCGACTTCGACGTCACCGAGCGCATGCTGCGCTACTTCATCCAGCGTGTGCACAAGCGTCGCCACTTCGCCAAGCCCCGCATCATCATCGCGGTGCCGAGCGGGATCACCGGGGTCGAGCAGCGCGCGGTCAAGGAAGCCGGTTACCAGGCGGGAGCGCGTCAGGTCTTCATCATCGAGGAGCCGATGGCCGCGGCGATCGGTGCCGGCCTCCCCGTGCACGAGCCGACCGGCAACATGGTGGTCGACGTCGGCGGAGGCACCACGGAGGTGGCCATCATCTCGATGGGCGGTGTGGTGACCAGCCAATCGATCCGGGTGGGCGGCGACGAGCTGGATCAGGCGATCATCAGCTTCGCGAAGAAGGAATACTCCCTCATGCTCGGCGAGCGGACCGCTGAGGAGATCAAGATGGCGATCGGCTCCGCCTGTGTCCTCCCGGATGAGGGGCATGCCGAGATCCGGGGCCGTGACCTGGTCAGCGGCCTGCCAAAGACGATCATCGTGTCGGCCCATGAGATCCGTAAGGCTACCGAGGAGTCGGTGAACGCGATCGTGGACGCGGTCAAGACCACCTTGGACAAGTGCCCGCCGGAGCTTTCCGGGGATCTGATGGACCGGGGCATCGCGCTCACCGGGGGCGGCGCACTCCTCAAAGGAATGGACGAGCGGCTCAAGGACGAGACCGGTATGCCGATTCATCTGGTGGACAACGCACTCGACTCCGTCGCTCTCGGCTCGGGTAAGTGCGTCGAGGACTTCGACGCCCTGCAGCAGGTCCTGGTTCCGGAGCCGCGGCACTGATGAAAGACACGCGTCGGGCACGGATGAGCCTAGGGCTGCTGCTGGCCGCGGCACTCGTGCTCATGACCGTGGACCATCGGGCAGGAGACGACTCTCCCCTCAGCTCTCTCCGGGGGGCGGGAACAGCGCTGTTCGGCACCGCGGAGAGCGCGGGGGCCGGTGTCGTCCGGCCGGTCGGGCAGTTCTTTGAGGCAATGGTGGGAGCGCCCGACGCGCAGCGCCGCATCGACGCGCTGAACGCGGAGAACCAGCGGCTCAAGCATGATCTGATGGCACAGAGCATGGATCGGCGGCACTCAGCCGAGCTGAGACGCCTGCTCCGGGTCGCCGGGACCGCCGGATACAGGATCGTGTCCGCTCAGGTGATCGCCCGGCGTGGCACACCCGGGTTCGAGGAGGCCGTCGAGCTCGACGTGGGCAGCGCCGACGGGGTGCGGTCGGAGATGACCGTGTTGAACGGCGCCGGCCTGGTAGGCCGGGTGGTCCATGTGGGGGCCTCCACCTCGACCGTGGTCCTGCTCAGTGATCCCGCTTCGGCGGTCGGGGCCCGGCTGGAGGGAAGCAACGAGATCGGAGTGGTGCACGGAGTAGGGGAGAACGGCCGTCTGGTCCGTTTCCGGCTGCTCGACTCGACCGCTCAGGTCGCTCCAGGCCGCAGGATCGTGAGCTTCGGTTCCCAGCGTGGCGTGCCGTACGTCGCGGGAGTGCCGATCGGGGTGGTGGAGCGGGTGGAGGCCACGCCTGGGGAGTTGACCCGGATGGCCTACGCGCGGCCGTACGCGGACCTCACCGCGCTGGATGTGGTCGGTGTGGTGGTTCAGGCGCCGCGACGCGATCCGCGTGACGCGGTGCGGCCCGACACCCCGGGCAGGCCCGACCAGCCGGACAGCCCCGAGGCGTCGCGGAAACCCGAGGCGTCGCGCAGGCTCGACCTGCCGCGGAAGGGGGTCTGACGGTGGGCGGCCGCGATGTGGTCTCGGTGGGCATGCTCCTGCTGGTCATGGTCGTCCAGATGACGGTCGTGAACCGGCTGCCGCTTCCGGGGCTGGGTGCGCCTGATCTGGTGCTGCTCACCGTGGTGGGTTACGCACTGGTCCGCGGGGCCGTGGCCGGAGCGGTCATGGGCTTCTGCGGGGGGCTGCTCAGCGACATACTGCCACCCGCCGCGCATGTGCTCGGGCAGTATGCGCTGGTGCTGTGCCTGATCGGGTTCATGGCCGGTCGAATGGTTGAAAACTACCCCGAAACCATGCAGATCACGGCGTTGACCTGTGCGGCCGTCGGTCCGGTGGTCGCCGTGGCGGTGGGTGGGCTGCTCGGGGACGAGCGGATCAGCCAGTCCATGCTCACGACGGTGCTGCCCCAGATGGTCCTGTACAACGTGCTGGCCGCACCGCTGATCGTGTGGGCGGTGACGAGAGTCGTCCGAGGACCCCGGACGCGGGCCTTGCAGCTGACGAGGTATCCGGCGCGGAGCCGCACATGAACGGGCGAGTCGGCGAGCACGACGTCTTCCCCTCATGCTCGAACCCGCCGTCAGGCGAGGAGCGGACATGATCCGGATACGGGGCCGGTTGGTCGTGCTGCAGGTGCTGGTGGTCTCACTGCTGGTATTGCTGTCCGTACGGCTCTGGCAGGTGCAGGTCGTACGCGGTAAGGAGTTCGTGACGGCCGCGATGGAGACGCGCACCCGCGACGTGGTGGTGCCCGCGGTGCGCGGGCAGATCCTCGACTCGGCGGGACGGCCGCTGGTGCGTAACCGCACCCGGCTGGTGGTCTCGGTGGACCGCACGAGCCTGAACCGGATGGAGGGCAACGGCCGGTCCGTGCTCCAGCGGCTGGCCGCGGTCCTGGACCGACGGCCCGCGGACCTGCGCGAACGCATCAGGGCATGCGGTCCTGGGGTCGCCAGGCCCTGCTGGCCGGGATCGCCGTACCAGCCGATCCCGATCGACGACCACGTCACGACCCGCGAGGCCCTGCAGATACTGGAGCGTCAGGAGGAGTTTCCCGGGGTGACCGCCGAGGTGCAGGCGGTCCGGGAGTATCCGGGCAGCACCGCGGGCGCGCAGGCGCTCGGTTACCTGCAGCCGATCACCCAGGCCGAGATGGAGAAACGGGCCGGATCCAGAACGGTGTTCTCCGGAGTGGACCTGGTCGGCAGGGACGGGCTGGAGTCGGTGTACGACGGCGCGCTCCGGGGCGTGCCCGGTCTGCGGCGAGTGCAGGTGGACCGGCTCGGCAAGGTGATCGGAGTGGAGCGGCAGGTGCCGCCCACCTCTGGGGACACGCTCATCACCAGCATCGACGCCAAGGTGCAGGGCGTGGCGGAGAAGGCACTGGCCGAGGCCATGAAGTCCGCTCCGCGGGCCGACGGTGCGGCGGCGGTCGTGCTCGACGTGCGGACCAGCCGGGTGATCGCGTTGGCCAGCGCGCCGACCTACAACCCGGCGATCTGGACTGGGGGCATCTCGGAGAAGGACTACCAGCGCCTGCTGTCCGGCAAGGCCGGTAAGCCGCTGGTGTCGCGCGCCATCAAGGGCGAGTTCGCGCCGGGCTCGACGTTCAAGGTCTCGTCGGTGTCGGCGATGCTCAAAGACGGCTATCCCCTGCACGGCCAGTACGACTGCCCGGGTTCCTTCATGGTCGGCAGCCGGCCGTTCAACAACTTCAGGGGCATCGGGCTGGGCACGATGACCCTGCATACGGCGCTGGTGAAGTCCTGCGACACGATCTTCTACCGGGCGGCCTACGAGCAGTGGCTGCGCGACGGCGGGCTGAAGGGGAAGACGAAGATCAAGGAGCCGATGGCGAACATGGCGCGCTCCTTCGGCTTCGGTCATCCCACCGGCATCGACCTGCCGGGCGAGTCGGCGGGGCGGATCCCCGACCGGCGGTGGAAGAAGGACCTGTGGGCGGTCACCAGAGCGGACAACTGCAAGCGGGCCAAGTCCGGATATCCGGAGGTCGCCAAGGGCGATCCCAGCCGGGCCGCCTTCCTCAAGCAACTGGCGTACGAGAACTGCGTCGAGGGTTACCAGTGGCGGCCGGGTGACGCGGCCAACTTCTCCATCGGCCAGGGCGACGTCCTGGTGACCCCGTTGCAGCTCGCGGCGGCCTACGCGGCACTGGTCGGAGACGGCAAGCTGCGCAGCCCCCGGCTGGGCTGGGCGCTGGTGCGGCCGGACGGCAGCATGGTCAAGGAGATCAAGGCGCCGGTGGTGCGCAGACTGCCGATCTCCACCACGGAGCGGGCCTACATCAAGAAGGCGCTGAGCGATGTTCCCTCCGACGGCACGGCTGCCGGAGCATTCGTCGGTTTCCCCATGGACAAGGTGAGGATCGGCGGTAAGACCGGGACCGCCGAGGTCTACGGCAAGGCGGACACCTCCTGGTTCGCCTCGTTCGCACCGACCGAAAGGCCCCGCTTCGTGGTCGTCGTCATGGTCTCCCAGGGAGGGATGGGAGCCGAGACCGCGGCTCCGGCCGCCCGGAAGATCTACGAAGGCATCTACGGTTTCACTCCCACCGGAGGGCCTGCCGCGGCGGCACTACCGGCAAGGCGTCCCGCCTCCGAACCACCGATGATCAAACGGGACGGCACGGTGGCCCGATGATCCGCGCAGCGGGACCGTGGAGCCGTTTCCGTCACATCGGGACGACGCCGTGGACCCGCACGACGAAGCGGCGGAGCCGTTCTCACCGGTATGCGACGGTGACGGCGCGATGACCCGCACGATGACGGCACCGCAGCGAGGAGCCTTCGCCCGCAGGGCGGCCACGGCGTCCTCGGCGGTGCGCCGGATGGACGGGGTCATGCTGGTCTCCGTAGCGGCCCTGGCGGTGATCGGCACGATGCTCGTCTGGTCGTCCACCAGGACCTGGGCGCCCGGAGCCACCGGGCTGGTCAAGAAGCACATCCTCAACCTCTGCATCGGAACCGCCCTGACCGGCTTGGCGTCGATGGTGAACCACCGGAGGCTGCGGGCCTACGCGCCGCTGCTGTACGGCCTGTCCCTGCTCGGGCTGTTCCTGGTGATCACGCCCCTCGGCTCCAGCGTGAACGGGGCCCATTCGTGGATCATGGTGGGTGGAGGCTTCGCCTTCCAGCCGTCGGAGTTCGCCAAGCTCGGTCTGCTGCTGATGCTGGCCATGCTGCTGGCCCCGTCCGCCACGGGCGCCGACAGGCCACGGGGTCTGGACATCGGGATAGCGCTGGCGGTGGCCGCTTTCACCATGGGCCTGGTGATGCTCCAGCCCGACCTGGGCACCACGATGGTCCTCGGAGTGATCACGGCTGCCGCGCTCGTCATCGCAGGAGTCCGCAAACGCTGGATCTGCGGTCTGGCCCTCGGCGTGATCGGTGCGGGAGTGGCCGTCTGGTTCCTCGATGTGCTGGAGCCGTACCAGATCGCCCGGTTCACCGCCTTCCTCAACCCCGCCAGTGATCCGCGCGGTGTGGGCTACAACAGCACCCAGTCGCTGATCGCCATCGGGTCGGGAGGAGTGTTCGGCAAGGGGCTGTTCGACGGCGGGCAGACCACCGGCCGGTTCGTTCCCGAGCAGCACACCGACTTCATCTTCACCGTGGCGGGGGAGGAGTTCGGCTTCCTGGGCTCGGTCGCCGTGGTGGCCCTGCTCGGTGTGGTCCTGCTCCGGGGGATGCGGATCGCGCGGCAGTGCGACGACCGGTTCGGCGCGCTGACCGCCGGTGCGATCGTCTGCTGGCTGGCCTTCCAGTCCTTCGTCAACATCGGGATGACGATCGGGATCATGCCGATCACCGGTCTTCCCCTGCCGTTCGTCTCATACGGCGGCACCGCGACCTTCGCCAACATGATCGCCGTGGGGTTGCTCCAAGCCATCCACATCCGTGAACAGCAGTTCTAGGCAGGCCGACATGAGAGCCGCCCGCATGTCCGTGAGCCAGGGCCCCGGCTCGCTTCTCACCCAGGCGGCCGTCGCCCTCGGCCATGCATGCCGGGAGGTCGGTCTCGACGACGCCGGCCCCGTACTGCTGCGTGACTTCGCCGGCACCGTCTACCACCTGCCCGCCCAGGGTGTGGTGGTACGGCTGGCGCAGGCGGCCACGCCGGGCAGGTTCGACCGGCTGGCGACGTCGGTCCGGGTCACCCGATGGCTGGCGGAGCAGGGGTTCCCCGCCGTCAGGCCGCTGAACGTCAAGCAACCGGTCGTCGCGGAGGGGTTCCTGGCGAGCTTCTGGCGCCATGAGGAGCACATCGGACCGCTTCCCGATCCCGCGCAGCTGGGCCCGTTGCTGCGGAGATTGCACGACCTGCCGCCCGTACCGTTCGAATTGCCGGCCCACGACCCGTTCGGGGCGGTGCGCCAGGCGATTCTGGCCGGGCAGACGCTCGACGAGGACGACCGCCACTGGCTGCTCGACCGGTGTGACTCGCTTGCCGAGGCCTACTACGAGCGGGTGGAGTTCGCCCTGCCGTACGGGCTCACGCACGGAGACGCCCACCACCGGAACATGATCCGCACCCTTGGCGGCTTCCTGCTGTGCGATTGGGACGAGGTGTGCACGGGGCCCCGGGAGATCGACCTGGTCCCGACCCTGCATGGGGCGCGTTTCGGGCTCACCGAGCGGCAGCGGTCCAATTTCAGCGAGGCTTACGGCTACGACGTGACCCGTTGGGCGGGCTACCCGGTGCTGCGTGACGTGCGTGAACTACAGACGCTCAGCGCCGTGTTGCGCAATGCCCACCACGATCCCGGCGCCCGCGAGGAGTTGCGGAACCGGCTCGACTCGCTGCGGGCGGGGGACGACCGCCTGTGGCACCTCTTCTAGACGGATAGGCTTGACCGTATGTCTGTCGAGTCGCTGTTTCCCCGCCTGGAAGCGCTCCTGCCCAAGGTGCAGAAGCCGATCCAGTATGTCGGAGGTGAGCTCAACTCGACCGTCAAGAACTGGGACGAGACCTCGGTCCGCTGGGCGCTGATGTACCCGGACGCCTACGAGGTGGGCCTGCCCAACCAGGGCGTTCAGATTCTCTACGAGATCCTCAACGAGTTGCCGGAGACACTGGCCGAGCGGACCTACGCGGTCTGGCCCGATCTTGAGGCGCTCATGCGGTCCGAGGGCGTTCCCCAGTTCACGGTCGACGCGCACCGGCCGGTGCGGGCGTTCGATGTGCTCGGGCTCTCGTTCTCGACCGAGCTGGGTTACACCAACATGCTGACCGCTCTGGACCTGGCGGGTATCCCGCTGGCGGCCGTGGACCGAGGCGATGACGATCCGATCGTCCTCGCCGGCGGCCATGCGGCCTTCAATCCCGAGCCGGTCGCCGATTTCCTCGACGCCGCGGTGCTGGGCGACGGGGAGCAGATCGCCATTGCGATCACCGAGGTCATCCGTGAGTGGAAGGCCGAGGGCTCGCCCGGCGGACGCGACGAGCTGCTGATGCGGCTGGCCGAGTCCGGCGGGGTCTACGTGCCCAAGTTCTACGACGTCGATTACCACGCCGACGGCCGGATCCGGCGCGTCGCGCCGAACCGGTCGGGCGTGCCCTGGCGGGTCCACAAGCACACGGTCATGGACCTGGACGAGTGGCCCTATCCGAAGAAGCCGCTGGTTCCGCTGGCGGAGACCGTGCACGAGCGGTTCAGCGTGGAGATCTTCCGCGGCTGCACCCGTGGCTGCCGGTTCTGCCAGGCAGGGATGATCACCCGGCCGGTCCGGGAGCGTTCGATCACCACGATCGGCGACATGGTCGACGCGGGCGTCAAGGCGTCCGGGTTCAACGAGGTCGGCCTGCTGTCGCTCTCGTCGGCGGATCACTCCGAGATCGGCGAGGTCGCCAAGGGGCTGGCCGATCGTTACGAGGGCACCAACACCTCGCTGTCGCTGCCCTCGACCCGGGTCGACGCCTTCAACATCGATCTGGCCAACGAGTTCTCCCGCAACGGCCGCCGCTCGGGCCTGACGTTCGCCCCGGAGGGCGGTTCGGAGCGGATGCGCAAGGTGATCAACAAGATGGTCACCGAGGAAGACCTGATCAGGACCGTCTCCACCGCCTACACCCAGGGCTGGCGGCAGGTGAAGCTCTACTTCATGTGCGGCCTGCCCACGGAGGAGGACATCGACGTCCTGGGCATCGCGGACCTGGCCAAGAAGGTCATCAAGGCCGGTCGGGAGGCCACCGGATCGCGGGACGTCCGCTGCACCGTCTCCATCGGCGGGTTCGTGCCCAAGCCGCACACCCCGTTCCAATGGGCGGGCCAGGCCGACCACGAGACCGTGGACCGCAGGCTCAAGGCGTTGAAGGACGCACTGCGCGGCGACAAGGAGTACGGCAAGGCCATCGGCCTGCGCTATCACGACGGCAAGCCCTCGATCATCGAGGGCCTGCTCTCCCGGGGTGACCGCCGGGTGGGTGACGTCATCCGCGCGGTGTGGGAGGACGGTGGCCGTTTCGACGGCTGGAGCGAGCACTTCTCCTACCAGCGCTGGATGGACGCCACCGTCAAGGCCGGCATCGACGTCGACTGGTACACCACGCGGGAGCGCGAGGAGAACGAGGTCCTGCCCTGGGACCACCTCGACGCCGGCCTCGACCGCGAGTGGCTCTGGCAGGACTGGCGGGACGCCGTCAACGACGTCGAGGTCGAGGACTGCCGATGGACCCCGTGCTACGACTGCGGTGTCTGCCCCACCATGGGTACGGAGATCCAGATCGGGCCGACCGGGAAGAAGCTGCTGCCACTGACGGTTGTCTGAGATAGGCCGTGCGTGAGCGCGGTTCGCACCGAAACGACGACCACGACTTGGGAAGGACGACACCACCCTGAAACCCGCTCCCGACGGGCCTCCGCCCGCGCCCGTGGCGCAGCGCCTGCGCGTCCACTACGCCAAACGCGGGCGCCTGCGCTTCACCAGCCACCGCGACATCTCCCGGGCCGTGGAACGCGCGGTCCGGCGTGCCGATGTGCCGGTGGCCTTCAGCGCGGGCTTCTCGCCTCATCCCAGGATCTCCTATGTGGGCGCGGTGGCACCCACCGGAGTCGCCAGCGAGGCCGAATACCTCGAGATCGGCGTGACGCGCGCGTGTGATCCCGATCGGCTCCGCGCCGCGCTGGACACCTCGCTCCCACCCGGTCTCGACGTGCTCGACGTCGTCGAGGCGGGTAGTGGGAGCCTGGCCGACCGGCTGGAGTGCTCCTCCTGGGAGTTGCGGCTGCCGGAAGCCGACCCTGCCCTCGCCCGGGCGGCGGTCGAGCGGTTCGTCACCACCGAGCGGATCGAGGTGGAGCGCCTGACCAAAAAAGGGCCGCGCCGCTTCGATGCGCGCGAGGCGGTGCTGAGCCTTGAGGTTATTGAGGGAAGTGAGACAACAGCAGGTCAGGCGACCAGTCAGCCATGTGTCATACTTCGCATGGTTGTACGGCACGCAACTCCTGCCGTTCGACCCGACGATGTTCTTACTGGAATGCGTCTTGTGGCTGACTTCGCGCCGCCGGTGCCCCCCGAGGTAACCAGGCTGGCGCAGGGACCACTGGACGTGCACACCGGTAAGCCCACCGACCCGTTCGACCTGGACCGCGACATTACGCGCGGCGGCGAAACGGAACCGGTGGGCCCGTACATCGGCGGCGACCTATAGGACTTGGCGCCGGGCTCAGGCCCGGCGTACAGCGAGAGACGAGAGCTCCCGCGCGGCGCGGAGACGCGCCCGGGAGCTGACGGGAGAACGCCCGCATGCTCGACAACGAGCCCAACGTCGGGGTCAATGGCCCTGATGGGGACATGAAGGAAAAGACAGAGCCGACACGTCGGCGGCGGGCTGCCAGCCGGCCCGCGGGACCTCCGCCGGAGGAGCCCGAGTCGGCCCCGCCGCCGGTGGCGGAGCCGCCTTCCGCGGTGACCGTCGCGCCTGACGTCACCGCGGAGGTGACCACGGGGCCCGGGAACCCCGCGGTGACCGTGGAATCCGAGCCCGAGCCGGTTCGGGAACCGGCGCCCAAGCGTGCCACCCGGCGTAAGACGGCCACGACGGAGTCCACGACCACCACCCGGCGTAGCCGCGCCAAGAAGACCGAGGCGGTCGCCGAGGTCGCCTCCGAGCCGATCGCGGAGAGCGCGGCGGTGTCGGAACCGGTCACCGGGTCGGAGCCGGTCGCCGAGGAGGCTCCCGCGCCGGTCAAGCGCAGCCGTACCCGCAAGAAGGCCGTCCCGCAGGAGGAGCCGGTCGAGGCGGAGGCGATCGGTGACATCACCACGGCCGAGGCCAAGGAGGTCGCGGCGGCGCTGCTGCTCACGATGCCCGCCAACGAGCCGCTGGACGACGAGCCGGCCGGTGAGGACGTCGCCGAGGAACGGCCGGGACTGTTCGTCAACCCGTTCGGGCTGGCCGGGCAGGAGCGTGCCGAGGCTCCCTCGGTGACCTTCCAGGCGCCGGCGGCGGTGTTCCAGCCGCTGTTCCAGGCTCCCGACCCGCACCGGGCCGAGCAGCCCGTCTCCCGGCCCGCCGCGCCGGTGCAGCAGCCTCCCGCGGTGCAGCAGCCCGAACCGGAGGCCGCCGAGGCCGAGGAGCCCGAGGACGATGACGACGTCGACGGTGACGACGAGGCCGGTGGCCGTCGTCGTCGCCGCCGCAGAGGCGGTCGCGGCCGGGGTAAGACGCGTGACCTGGACGAGGCGGAGGACGACTCCGAGCAGTCCGAGGACACGACCTCCGATGCCGACCAGGAGGAGGAGGCGGAGGGCGGTAACTCGCGTCGCCGTCGCCGCCGGCGGCGCAGGGGCACCGAGGAGCAGGGCGAGGTCCCGGACGACCCGCCGAACACGGTGGTGCGGATCCGTGCCCCCAGGGCCGGGCGCAGCACCTCGGTGGACGAGGTCCAGAGTGTGCGTGGCTCAACCCGCCTGGAGGCCAAGAAGCAGCGCCGTCGTGAGGGTCGCGAGCTCGGCCGGAGACGTCCGCCGATCATCACCGAGTCGGAGTTCCTGGCCCGCCGGGAGTCCGTCGAGCGCATGATGGTGGTCCGCCGCACCGGTGGCCGGACCCAGATGGCGGTGCTGGAGGACGGCGTCCTCGTCGAGCACTACGTCAACCGTGAGGCGAGTCAGTCCTACGTGGGCAACGTCTATCTCGGCAAGGTGCAGAACGTCCTGCCGAGCATGGAGGCGGCGTTCGTCGACATCGGCAAGGGGCGCAACGCAGTCCTGTACGCCGGTGAGGTCAACTTCGACACTGCCGGGCTGGAGGGTCAGCCCAAGCGGATCGAGGTGGCGCTGAAGTCCGGCCAGTCGGTGCTGGTACAGGTCACCAAGGATCCGATCGGGCACAAGGGCGCGCGGCTCACCTCGCAGATCAGCCTTCCCGGCCGTTACCTGGTCTACGTGCCCGACGGCTCGATGACCGGTATCAGCCGCAAGCTTCCCGACAAGGAGCGCACCCGTCTCAAGAGCATCCTGAAGAAGGTGATGCCGGAGAACGCCGGGGTCATCGTCCGCACGGCGGCCGAGGGCGCGTCGGAGGAGGAGCTCGGGCGTGACGTGGCCAGGCTGTCGGCCCAGTGGGAGAACATCCAGCGCAAGGCCAAGTCGGCCAGTGCGCCGGAGCTGCTGTCCTCCGAGCCTGACCTGACCGTCCGGGTGGTCCGCGACGTCTTCAACGAGGACTTCGCCTCGCTGGTCGTGGCGGGCGACGACGTGTGGGAGACGGTTGACGAGTATGTCCGCTATGTCGCCCCGCATCTGGCCGACCGGCTCTCCAAGTGGGAGGACGGCGCCGACGTGTTCGCCGCCTACCGGATCGACGAGCAGATCGCCAAGGCGATGGAGCGCAAGGTCTGGCTGCCCAGCGGTGGTTCGCTGGTGATCGACCGGACCGAGGCCATGACCGTGGTCGACGTCAACACCGGTAAATTCACCGGCCAGGGCGGCAACCTCGAGGAGACCGTCACCCGCAACAACCTGGAGGCGGCCGAGGAGATCGTCCGCCAGCTGAGGTTGCGGGACATCGGCGGCATCATCGTCATCGACTTCATCGACATGGTGCTGGAGAACAACCGGGATCTGGTGCTGCGGCGGCTGCTGGAGTGCCTGGCCCGCGACCGGACCAAGCACCAGGTGGCCGAGGTCACCTCCCTCGGTCTGGTGCAGATGACCCGCAAACGGGTCGGACAGGGCCTCCTGGAGGCCTTCTCGACCGTCTGTGAGTGCTGCAACGGCCGGGGACTCCACGTCTCGGCCGAGCCGGTCGAGAGCAAGCCGGAGCCGCGGGGCACCCAGGGCAAGATGGCCGTGGAGAAGGCGGTCGCCGAAAGGCTCGGTAAGGACCCGGGCCATGCGGTTGCGGCCAGCGGCCAGTCTGGCCGTGATACGGTGACCGATGCGCTTGATGACGTTCCAGTTGAGGACGCGCAGGCCATACAGGCTTCTGGCCGGGGGCGGCGACGTTCCCGCAAGGCCAAGTCGGCCGACTAGGTCGGCACAGGTAAGACCTAGCCGACCGTCAGGTCGGCGACCTCCGACGTTCCGCCCGGTTCGACCAGGGCACCGGTAATCCGGTACTCTGGTGAACCGGTGCGCTCGTGGCGTGCCCTGTTCGCGCGCCTACCTGGTCCGTCGGTCAATCAGTGACCATAGTCGGCTGCGGGGCGCAGCATCCGGCGAGCAAGTAGTCAGAAGAAGGGTTCCGCGGTGTACGCGATCGTTCGTTGCGGCGGCAGGCAGCAGAAGGTCTCCGTCGGTGACGTCCTCGAGGTGGACAAGGTCGCCGGTGAGGTCGGTTCCACGGTTTCGCTGCCGACGGTGCTCGTCGTCAACGATGGCGACGTGACCACCGAGGCGGGCAAGTTCATGGTTGCCGCCGAGATCCTCGGTGAGACCAAGGGTCCGAAGATCCGGATCCTCAAGTACAAGAACAAGAGCGGCTACAAGAAGCGCCAGGGTCACCGCCAGCGGTACACGCAGGTGAAGATCACCGGCATCGACCAGGCCTGAGTTTCGGGAGTTTTGCGAGATGGCACACAAGAAGGGCGCGTCGTCCACTCGGAACGGCCGTGACTCCAACGCACAGCGGCTCGGCGTGAAGCGCTTCGGCGGTCAGCTGGTCAACGCCGGTGAGATCATCGTCCGCCAGCGCGGCACCCACTTCCACCCGGGCGACAATGTCGGCCGCGGTGGCGATGACACGCTGTTCGCACTGGCCGCGGGTCACGTGCAGTTCGGTGTCAAGCGCGGTCGTCGCGCAGTGAGCATCGTCCCGGTCGCGGAGTAGATCCGCACCGACAGACGTTAACGGCAGGGGTGGATCGCATACAGCGGTCCACCCCTGTTGGTGTTGTAAGCGGATATTTCCGCAGACGGGTAGGAGGGCAGACATGCCGGACTTTGTGGACCAGGTGGTCCTGCACATCAAGGCCGGTGACGGGGGACATGGCTGCGCCTCTGTGCATCGGGAGAAGTTCAAGCCGCTGGGTGGCCCCGACGGCGGCAACGGCGGTCGCGGCGGCGATGTGATCCTGGAAGTCGCCCCGAACACCGCCACGTTGCTGGAGTACCACCGCCGTCCGCACCGCAAGGCGGACAACGGCAAGCAGGGCTCGGGCGCCAACCGGGACGGTGCCAACGGCGGTGACATCATCCTTCCGGTGCCCGACGGCACCGTGGTCAAGGACGCCGACACCGGCGAGGTCCTGATCGACCTGGTCGGCGCCGGCACCCGCTACGTGATCGCCGAAGGCGGGCACGGCGGGCTCGGCAACGCCGCCCTGGCCTCCGCCAAGCGCAAGGCCCCCGGCTTCGCGCTGCTCGGCGAGCCCGGTGACGAGCTCGACGTGATGCTGGAGATGAAGAGCGTCGCGGACGTGGCGCTGGTGGGCTTCCCGAGCGCGGGTAAGTCGTCCCTCATCGCCGCGCTCTCCGCGGCCCGGCCGAAGATCGCCGACTACCCCTTCACCACCCTGGTGCCCAACCTCGGTGTGGTGACCGCGGGTGACACCATCTTCACCGTGGCCGACGTGCCCGGTCTCATCCCCGGCGCGTCGGAGGGCAAGGGCCTGGGCCACGAGTTCCTGCGGCACGTCGAGCGGTGCAACACGCTCGTGCACGTGATCGACTGCGCCACCATGGAGCCCGGCCGCGATCCGATCAGCGACTACGAGGCGATCGAGACCGAGCTCAAGGCGTACGGCAAGCTGGAGGACCGTCCGCGTCTGGCCGTTCTCAACAAGTCCGACGTGCCCGATGCCCGCGACCTGGCCGACATCGTCCGGCCGATGCTCGAAGAGCGGGGACTGCGGGTCTTCTCGATCTCCGCGGCCACTCACGAGGGCCTCAAGGAGCTGACCTACGCCATGGGCGAGATGGTCGCCGCCGCCCGGGCCGCCGCGCCGGTGGTCGAGCCGACCCGCCTGGTCATCAGGCCCAGGCAGCTCGGCGACGCGGGCTTCACCGTGCGCCGGGTCGACGACAACACCTTCCAGGTCACCGGGGTCAAGCCGGAGCGCTGGATCCGCCAGACCGACTTCACCAACGACGAGGCGGTCGGCTACCTGGCCGACCGGCTGGAACGGCTCGGCGTCGAGGAGGAGCTCACCAAGGCCGGGGCCACCGCCGGGGCCGAGGTGATCATCGGGTCCATGGAGAACGGCTACATCTTCGACTGGCAGCCGACGCTCAACGCCGAAGCGGTCCACCAGGGGCCGCGGGGCACCGACAACCGGCTCGGATAACTGCTCACCCGGCTCTCGGGAGAAAGGTGTGTGTTGTGGAGTCTGTGCGCGATCGGATCCGTACGGCCTCACGCCTCGTCGTGAAGGTGGGTTCGTCCTCGCTCACCACCGCACAGGGGACGATCGACGTCGACCGGGTGGACGCCCTGGTCGACGTGCTCGCCACCCGGCGCCGGACCGGGACGCAGGTCGTGCTGGTCTCCTCCGGGGCGATCGCAGCCGGTCTCGGCCCGCTGGGCCTGCCTGCCCGGCCGCGTGACCTCGCCACCCAGCAGGCAGCCGCCTCGGTCGGCCAGGGAGTCCTGGTCGCCCGATACACCTCCTCCTTCGCCCGGTACGGCCTGCGCGTCGGCCAGGTGCTGCTGACCGCCGACGACATGATGCGCCGCTCGCACCACGCCAACGCCCAGCGCACTCTGGGCCGGCTGCTGGAGCTGGGCATCGTCCCGGTGGTCAACGAGAACGACACCGTGGCCACCGACGAGATCCGTTTCGGCGACAACGACCGGCTCGCGGCTCTGGTCGCGCACCTGATCCGCGCGGACGCGCTGGTGCTCCTGTCCGACGTGGACGCCCTCTACGACGGCGATCCGCGGCGCCCCGGTGCCCGCAGGCTCGGCGACGTACGCGGGCCGGACGATCTGGTCGGGGTCGAGTTGGGGAAGGGCGGAGCGGTCGGCACCGGCGGGATGGTCACCAAGGTGCAGGCGGCCAGGATCGCCACCGGCGCCGGAGTGCCCGTCGTCCTGACCGCGGCCGCGCACGCCGCCCATGCCCTCGCGGGCAACGACGTCGGCACCTACTTCCATCCGGACGGCCGCCACCCCGGCACCCGCCTGCTCTGGCTGGCCCACGCCACCACCGGCCGTGGACGGCTCCACCTGGATCCCGGTGCGGTCGAGGCCGTGGTGGGCCGCCGCAAGTCGCTGCTGCCCGCCGGAGTCACCGCCGTCGACGGTGAGTTCGCCGCCGGCGACCCGGTGGACCTGTGCGGGCCGCTGGGCCGGGTGGTCGCCCGCGGGCTGGTCAACTTCGACGCGGCGGAGATCCCGGAGCTGCTCGGCCGTTCCACCCGCGAGCTGGCCACCAGCCTCGGTCCGGAATATGAACGCGAGCTCATCCACCGTGACGACATCGTCATACTGGAGTCCCACCACTAGTTCCATTGGAGCGCGAGATGTCCGAGGACTTCCTGAAAGTAGCCCGGGCGGCTAAAGAGGCCGCCGCCGAGCTGGCCCCGCTGCCGAGGGCTCCGAAGGACATCGCGCTCCGGGTGATCGCCGACGCACTGGTGGCCCGATCGGCTGAGATCGTCACGGCCAACGCGCTGGACGTGGAGAAGGCCCGGCAGAACGGCGTCTCCGCATACATGATCGACCGGCTCCGGCTCGACGAGGACCGGGTCGGGGCGATCGCCGAGGCGGTCCGCCAGGTCGCCGACCTGCCCGATCCGGTGGGCGAGGTGATCCGGGGCAACACGCTGCCCAACGGCCTGGAGCTGCGTCAGCTCCGGGTGCCGCTCGGCGTGATCGGCATCATCTACGAGGGCCGTCCCAATGTGACCGTGGACGCGGCCGCGCTCTGCCTGAAGAGCGGCAACGCCACCCTGCTGCGGGGATCGTCCAGCGCCTACGAGTCGAACACGGTCCTCGTCAGGATCATGCAGGACGCGCTGGCGGGTACGGAAGTCCCGGCGGGAGCGGTGCAGCTGGTCCCCGGCCAGACCCGCGACTCGGTCAAGGAGCTCATGCGGGCTCGTGGCCTGGTGGACGTGCTGATCCCGCGCGGAGGCGCATCTCTGATCGACTCGGTGGTCGAGGAGTCCACGGTCCCGGTCATCGAGACCGGGGTGGGCAACTGCCACGTCTACGTCGACGCCGACGCCGATATCGACCTCGCGATCGCGATTCTGCTCAACTCCAAGATCCAGCGGCCTTCGGTGTGCAACGCCGCCGAGACGTTCCTGGTGCATGCCGCCGTGGCCGACGCCTTCGTGCCGCGCGCCCTGGCCGCCCTGGCCGAGGAGGGGGTGACAGTGCACGGAGACGCCCGGATCTCGGGCTACGGCGACGTGGTGCCGGCAGGCGAGGAGGACTTCCGCGAGGAGTACCTCTCGCTGGACATCGCCGCCGCCGTGGTCGACTCGCTGGAGGACGCGGTCGCGCACATCAGGAAGTACGGCTCGGGCCACACCGACGCGATCGTCACCCGCTCGGTCACCGCGTCCCGCAGGTTCGTCGCCCTGGTCGACTCCGCCGCCGTGGCGGTCAACGCCTCGACCAGGTTCACCGACGGCAGTGAGTTCGGCTTCGGTGCCGAGATCGGCATCTCCACCCAGAAGCTGCACGCGCGCGGCCCCATGGGCCTCCCCGAGCTGACCTCCACCAAGTGGGTCTACACCGGAGAGGGGCAGCTGCGCACCGGCGCGGGTACGGTCATCGCCTCCAGGGCCGGTGACGGGGACCGCGGCTAGACGAGTACGTCCTAAAGGTCAGAACGAGTGCGGAGATCCGTTGCGGCGTCGCCGCCCGCGTCGCCCAGCGCGTCCTCGCGCTGACCGCCGCGATCTGGCACAACCGCGCCACCGGCCAGTCCATCACCCGATCACTGATCGCCTACGACCACTGACCCGACAGGACCTACCTCTGGTTTTTCCCGGGCGACACTGACCTGGATGAGGAGCCGAGGAGGTCAACCTCAAGACCGAGACCGCGACGCTCGGCTTGCTGGTAGGCGAGCCAGGCCAGGACGAGGTCCTGCCACGGCAGCCCCACGGGGGCGTAGACGGTGCGCTGGCCGGGATCGGTGCGGCCGGGACACTCCCCGCGCAAGATCTCGCCGAGAGTGGCATGAGCGGCCTCCGCTGGAAGTCCGGCCGCGGCGAGCACGCCCATGGCGGCAGCGAGCGACCGGTCGTCGACGGCGAGCAGGGCGGTCTCCAGCACGTCGCGGGCGAGTTCCTGCTTGCCGGGTTCATCGGCGCCCAGGCTGGTGATGTGCTGCCCTGGCCGGGTGTCGGCGAGGTGGAGCAGCGGGGTGCGCGACCACGTAGCGAGCAAGACGATGTCGGCGCGGGCGGCGACCTCGGCAGCCGAGCCGACGCTGTGGCCGCCGTGGCGGGTGGCGAAGGAAACCGCGCGGGCCGGGTCGACGTCGTACACGACCAGTCCGCTCACGCGACGAAGCCGCCGCAGGCCGAGAACCATCAGCTCGGCTTGGGCCCCCGCGCCGATGACACCGAGGACGGCACTTTCCCCTGCGTCGGCGGCCAGGACGTGGGTGCCGAGCGCCGCGGCCAGGCCGGTGCGCCAAGCGGTGATGGTCGCCGAATCGAGCAGTGCGAGCAGCTCGCCGTCCTGGCCACTGTGCAGGCAGATGACCCCGCGCAGAGCGGGCCGAGCTCCGGGGAACTTGGCGTTGACCTTCACCGTGTAGGCGTCGATCCCGGGCAGCAGTCCCGGGATCAGTGCGGTGGCGGTGCCCGGGAACGGCAGGTCGGTACGGATACGCTGCCCCGGGATGGCCACGGCATCGCTTCGGGTGAAGCCATCGCGCAAAGCCTCGATGCAGGCGTTCGGGTCGAGTAGGGCGATCAAGTCATGGTGGGCGAGGATCCGAGTCATGCGGATGATGCTTTCAGCTCGATGCGGATCAGTCCGATCTGAGTCTCGTCGTCGATCTCCACATACAGGCGGTGAGAAGGGTGTTGAGGTCGTTCGGCACACCTCGATCGTCAACACCCTTCGTCGTTCCCGCACCCCGACGACTGAGGACGTACTCGTCCTAGGAGAGCCGCCCTGGCGTGAGCGGCCGATGAGGCACACCCCTTGATGGTTACTCTGGGTATCGGCGTGTCGCTCCATGTAATGGTGGTCCTCTGTGGTTTGACTGGGCTTCATGGAAATAGTGATCACGTTCCTGCTTGTCGCGCTTATGTTGTTCAGCTTCGATCGGCTGATGCTCTGGCTGGAGTCGCGGGGACATGTGAGCTGGCGGCGCACCCGCCGCCGGACCCTGTCGGCCGAGCCCACCGCCGGGCTGGACACACTGCTGGGCGGCCCGCTCCGTGATCGTGAGCGCCGGTCATGAGGCGGTCCCTGTACGACCTGGCGGCGCTGATCGCGCGGATCGTCCTCGGCGTCATCCTCATCGCGCACGGGTGGCAGAAGATCCGCAACGGGGGCCTGGACGGCACCGCCGCCATGTTCGCCTCGACGGGTGTGCCCATGCCCCGCATATCCGCCGGTTTCGCCATGGCCGTCGAACTGGGTGGGGGAATCCTGCTGATCCTGGGGCTGCTGACCCCACTCGTCGGTCTTCTGATCGCCGTGGACATGATCGGCGCGTTCATCTTCGTGCACTCCCGCAAGGGCGTGTTCATCTCGGAGGGCGGGTTCGAACTGGTCGGGGCACTGGGCTCGGCCGCGCTGCTGCTGGCCGCCGCAGGCGCGGGCCGGATCAGCCTGGACCACCTCATCTTCGGCCGGCGCAGGCAGCGCCGCCGGGACCGCGAGAACGCGCCGGCGTACGTACCGCCCATCGAGGACGAGTCCGCGACGCGGAGTCCGCAGAGCGCGGCCCAGCCGCCACCGGCCGCGGCGGTCACGACTCAGCCGCAGCCGCCGATCGGACCGGAGGGCACCCGCCCCGAGCCGCCTGACGCCGGACGCCGGTCACGCTGATGTTTCCGCGAGTACGGCGCGCCGTCGGAAATTCGTCACACCTGCCCGCTATGGTGTTGTCTCCTATGGCTGGAGAGCAGGGAAGCGAGCGGGAGCGAGCAACCCGATAGGCACAGCGGTCTTGGACCATGTGGCCGACGCAGGAGGTCACGTGGGTCGTCTCGGGCGCGTCGGCTCCTACACGTTGGTGGAGCGCCTCGGACGGGGCGGCATGGGGGATGTCTATCTCGCCACCAACCGCCGAGGTGAGGGCGTCGCGCTCAAGATGCTCCATGACGCCGTCGACGCCGACTCGGAGGCCCGGATACGGCTCGAGCGTGAGGTCCGGGCCCTCCGCAGGGTCGAGAGCCCCTATGTCGCGCGTGTCGTCGACGCCGATCTCGCGTGCGAACGGCCTTATCTGGTCATGGAGCACATCGAGGGAGACACTCTCCTCGAACGCGTGCGACGCGACGGACCGCTCCAGGGGACCGCTCTGGTCACCCTCGCCCAGGGACTGGCCACCGCCCTGTCGATCATCCATGCCGCCGGGGTCGTCCATCGCGACCTCAAGCCCGCCAACGTGCTGGTCAACGCCGAGGACGAACCTGTCCTGATCGACTTCGGCATCGCCCAGGTCCTGGACGCCACCCGGCTCACCATGACCGGCACCTTCCTCGGCACGCCGAGTTACGCCGCTCCCGAGCTCTTCGTGGACGAGCCGGTGGGCGAGCCCGCCGACGTGCACGCGTGGGCGGCCACGGTCGCCTTCGCCGCGACCGGTCGTCCCACGTTCGGCCGCGGTACGGCTGAGGCGCAGATGTACGCCATCCTCAACGGTCAGGCCGATCTCACGGGCATTCCGGTATCCCTGCTCCCGCTGATCCGGGCCGCTCTCCATCGCGAGGCGGCCAAACGTCCCACTGCGGCTCTCCTCGCCGCCCGCCTCACCCGTCTCGCCCGAGCCGCCGCCTCCGATCCGGCACCGCCGAAGACGGGCCGGCTGCTCGCGGAGCGGGCCGGCTCCGGTGCCGCGAAGAAGCCGGAGGCGCGGGCCAGGGCCGGGGCCAGGGGTGAGGCGGGGGACGAGGCGTCGAAGGGCGGCCGGTCGGCTGCCAAGCCGTCCGCGGTCGAACGCGTGACGCGTCCGGCCGCCGGTGGAGACGGGACGTCCCGCAGCGGCCGGGCGGCTGCCACCCTGGCCGGTGAGCCGCCGCGGCCGGGGCGGACCGCGGCCGGGACCGACGGTGCCGTACGGGCGGGGCGATCCGCCACCGGGACGGACGGTGGCACGCGCGGTGGGCGACCGGCCTCCGGGGCAGGCGAGCCGGCCCGGGGAGCCCGGCCGGGATCCGGCGCGGCGGGGGCGGGGGCGGGGGCCAAGTCCGTCCGGAAGGTGTCCAAGAGGCGGCAGGCGAAGGGCGCGGGGGCCGCGACGGGCGGCCGGGCGGGACCGTTGCCCGCGGGGAGCGCGGCGCTGATCCTGCTGGCCGTGCTGTCCGTGCCGTGCGTGGTGGCCACCCTGCTGTGGCCGCTGGCCACCTTCGCCGTCACCGGCGTCTTCGCCGTGCTGGCCCGTACGGTCTGGGTCGGGCACTGGCTGGTCAGGAAGCACGCGTCGGCCAGGGTCCGCGGCGCCCTGCGGGTCGTGAGCTTCCCGTTGACCTTCCTGGTGTCGTTGCTGGCCGCGCTGGCCTGGCCGGGACTGCCGGCGGCGGGGCTCGCAGGCGGTGTGCTGTGGCTGATCCTCGGTGGATCCCTACCACCGGAGTGGTGGCTGCGCCCCGCGCCTGTCGCCGCCGCCGGCATCGTGTTCGGGGTCGTCTGCGGCGGGATCATCGGGCGTGAGGTCGAGCGGATCAGCTCCGAGATCCCTGAACTCCGCAAGGAGGGCCTGCGGGCACTCGCCGTGCTGGGCGGATTCGTCGCCCTGTGCGCGGCAGCCGTACGTGCGATCGCTCTCCTGATCTGAGGCTGCCGGCCTGTCGCCAGAAAGGTCCAGAAGATGGTCTTCTGGACCTTTTCGTGGGTTGCGTCTAGTTACCGTCACGGCGGGAGAAGCGGTTGAAGATGCGCTCTCCGGCGTTGACCGCACCCTCGGCCACGTCGCGCAGGACGCCGATGAAGGGGTCCTGGGACTGTGACCAGGACTCGCGGTAGGAACTGGCGGCGGCTCGGACCTCTTCGGAGATCTTGGCGTTCGCGTCGTCGGCGCGGTGGGGATAGGCGCCACCGATGATCGTGTCGTACTCGCCGCTGCGCCGCCACTTGTCCAGCTCGGCCACCCGGGAGACCGCGAACGGATGGGTGGTGCCGAGCAGGTTGAGAACCTTGAGCAGGCCGTCGCGGACGTCGCCCGCCGTGTCGTACTCCCGTGCCTGGTCGAGGAAGGCCTCGATGTTCATCTCATGCAGGCGCGACCCCCCGGCGAGCTTCATCAGCGCCCGCAGGGCGGCATCGGGGTCCTGGCCGCAGAGCAGGCCACCACGGTCGGCGGAGAGCTCGGACTTGCGATGCCACTCCTCCAGACCGGCGACGATCGCGCGCAGGCCGATGTAGCCGAGCGGGATCCAGGCCACCCGGGTGGCCAGGCGGGTGAGGATGTCCAGCATGGTGCGGTAGACGGCGTGGCCGGAGAGGATGTGCGCGGTCTCGTGCCCGATGACGAAACGCTGCTCCTCTGAGTCCATCAGGTCGAGCAGGCCGGTGGAGACGACGATGAACGGGTCGTCGAAGCCGATCGCCTTCGCCTGGGCCAGCGGGTTCTGCTGGACGTAGATCTCCGGAATGCGGTGGAGATCGAGTGTGTAGGCGGCGTCGCGGCCCATGTCGTGCAGGACGCGGAACTGGGTGTCGCTGGTGCGTACGGCCGAGGCGAGATAGATCAGGCGCAGACGGCGCTCGCTGATCAGTCCGGACATCTGCTTGAGCACCGTGTCGAATCCGCTGAGCGAGCGCAGGGCGACCAGCGCGGACCGGTCAGTGGGATGTTCGTAGGCGCGTGAGCTGATTCCGGGAAGCTGCACGCGGTTGCGATCCGGGGTGGTGGTCATGACCGGCATGCTACGTCGGGTCTGTCGGGCACGCGCGGGGGGTGGCCAAAACCCCCCGCACGGCTTACGCGTATGGTCCTTTCGTGATGATGAACGCGCCTACCGGTCATGGGAAGCGACGACTGGGCGTCATGGGCGGCACTTTCGACCCGATCCACCACGGGCACCTGGTCGCCGCCAGCGAGGTCGCCCACCACTTCGACCTTGACGAGGTGGTCTTCGTGCCGACCGGACGCCCATGGCAGAAGGCCGACAAGACGGTGTCCGCGCCCGAGGACCGCTATCTGATGACGGTCATCGCGACCGCCTCCAACCCGCGTTTCTCGGTCAGCCGGGTGGACATCGACCGTCCGGGTCCGACCTTCACCATCGACACCCTGCGCGACATCGCCACGGCCTGGGGTCCGGACGTCGAGCTGTACTTCATCACCGGAGCCGACGCCCTCGCCCAGATTCTGAGCTGGCGCGACGTCGACGAACTGTTCACCATCGCCCATTTCGTCGGCGCCACCCGGCCCGGACATCCTCTGCACGATCCGGGGCTGCCGGAGGGCAGGGTCAGCCTGGTGGAGATCCCGGCACTGTCCATTTCGTCCTCGGAATGCCGGGAGCGGGTGGTCACCGGACGGCCGATCTGGTATCTGGTGCCTGACGGTATCGTTCAGTACATCAACAAGCGCGGTCTTTACCGCTCCGTGAGCCCCTGATCGGGTCGCTGATCCGTCTGCGGCATGGAATCGGGTGGCACACGACAGGCGTTGTATACCTATACGGCACCTCTTCAAGAGGTGCCCGAACGGGCATTCTGATAGGTGACAGCGCCGACTACAGGAGGACTAACCGACACCGTGACCGCAACCGACAGATCCGTACAGCTCGTCAGGCTTGCCGCCGAGGCCGCGGCGGACAAGCTGGCCGACGACATCCTTGCCTACGACGTGAGCGAGCAGCTCGTCATCACCGACGCGTTCGTGCTCTGCTCCGCCACCAACGACCGCCAGGTCCGTGCCATCGTCGATGAAATCGAAGACCGGCTGCGGATCGAGGCCGACGCCAAGCCCGTCCGCCGTGAGGGGGAGCGTGAGGGCCGCTGGGTTCTCCTGGACTACATCGACATCGTCGTGCACGTCCAGCACGAGGAGGACCGCACCTTCTACGCTCTTGAGCGGCTGTGGAAGGACTGTCCTTCCATCTCCCTGCCGGACAGCGTGCGGCAGGCCGCCGCCCAGCGTGCCCGCGAGGCGGTAACTGAGTGAGTCGCCGTGTCATCTGCCTGAGGCATGGGCAGACCCTGTGGAACGTCGAACACCGTTTCCAGGGCCACAGCGATATTCCGCTGGACGAGACCGGTGTGGCACAGGCGGCCCGTGCCGCCTCGTTGCTGGCCTCGCTCCGCCCCAGCATGATCGTCTCTTCCGACCTGCAGCGGGCACTGGTCACCGCCTCGGCGCTCGGCCGCGTCGCCGGCCTTGACGTGACCGTGGACAAGGACCTGCGTGAGCGCGGGGGCGGCGAGTGGGAGGGCCTCACCCGTGAGGAGATCTCCGCCGGATGGCCCCGCGAGTTCGTCTCCTGGGAGGCTCCGGGCGGCGAGCAGGTCGCCGAGGTGGCCGAGAGGGTGTCGACGTCGATCCGCCGCTGGGCGGCCGAGCTCGACTCCGACGGCCTGCTGGTGGTCGCCTCCCACGGGGCGGCGATCCGGCTCGGCATCGCCAGGCTGATGGGCCTTCCGGAGGAGCTCTGGCCCGCTCTGGGAGGACTGGGAAACTGCTCCTGGTCGGTGCTGGAGGAGGGGCGTAAGGGCTGGCGCCTGCTTGAGCACAACGCCGGAACGCTTCCCGAGCCGGTCCAGAGCGACGACAGTCCCGAGGCCACGGAAGACTGATCTGGTGGCACGGCTTGCGCTCGAAATGGCGGGCGCGAGCCGTACGGCCGTCGATTAGGTGAACATGTCGATGTCCCTATATGCTTCCGGAGCGCCGCAGAGAGAGCACTCGAAGCGGTGACCAGGGGCTATGGCGCAGCTGGTAGCGCGCCTCCATGGCATGGAGGAGGTCTGGGGTTCGAATCCCCATAGCTCCACAGCAAGACCGTTCCTGAGCTGGCTGGGGAGCGGCTGACGGGATCCCGCCTGATCGTTCTGATCGGGCGGGATTTTGCTTTTTCAGCGGGCCGCACCGCCGGCGGCGCCGTACCGGGGCATCGGGCTTCAGCCCCGGGGAGGAAGTCGATCTCCTTCGAGTTCGCGGAGCCGTACCCCGGCGGCGGAGATGCGGTCCTCGCCGAACACCGAGATGCCGTGCCGTTCGAGCAGCGCGGTGGTGACGCCGCTGCCGGGCAGGCGGAGACCGGCGAAGGTGCCGTCGTAGACGGTCAGGCTTCCGCAGGAGGGGCTACCCTCCTTCAGGATCGCCACCCTGATGCCGAGGGACTGGGCGGTGGCGAGCGCCGCCCAGGCGCCGGACAGGAAGGCCCGCGTGACGTCGGTCCCGTCGGCGGCCAGCACCCGGGCGGTCCCGGCGAGCACGGCCGCGCCACCGGCGCCGCCCTCGATCTCGGCGGCCGGGCGGGGGACGGGCAGTCCACCCTCGACTTCCGGGCAGAACGGGACGAGGCGGCCCTCCTGCCGCCAGGTGGCCAGCAGTGCGTCGCCGCTCGTTTTGGCGGCTCCGTCGTAACGGACCTTCCTCCCCATCAGGCAGGCGCTGACCATGATCTTCTCCACGGTCTCAGCCTACGTGCCGCGGAAGGGAGGGCGAGGTGGGCGGGCAGTACCCTACTGCTCATGTCCGTTGTCCCGGTGATGTCTCGATGATCGGCCCGCTCGCGACCGGTGTGATCGTTCTCTCCCTGGTGGTCGTGGCGATCAGCCTGGTGACCACCGCCCGTAACAGGCCGATGGGAACGGTCCTCCTCGTGGTGCTCGGGGTGCTGGAGGTCGGCCTGCTGGTCCAGGCCGGGTTCGCGATCGCCGGGCTGGTCCGGGGGGAGCGACCGGATGAGATGGCGACCTTCATCGGCTATCTCGCGGGCACCCTGGTGATCCCGCCGGCCGCGGCCTTCTGGGGGGTCGGTGAACGCTCCCGCTGGGGACCGGCCGTGATCGCGGTGGCGGGCTTCACGGTCTGTGTCATGGTCGGGCGGCTGTTGCAGATCTGGCAGGGGGCGGCATGAGCGAGCCGGCGATCGGCAGCGGGCCGGGACGGGCACTGGTCGCGATATACGGAGTGTTCGCCCTCGCCGCCGGTGCGCGTGCCGGCGTGCAGATCGCGACGCGGTTCGGTGAGGCTCCGCTGGCCTACGCGCTCTCGGCCTTCGCCGCGGTGGTGTACATCGTGCTCACCGTGGCACTGGCGCGGGGAAACCGGCGGCTGGCGCTGACCGCCTGCGGCATAGAGCTGGCCGGGGTGCTCGTCGTCGGCACCCTGAGCATGGTCGACCCCGGGGCGTTCCCGCACGCCACCGTGTGGTCCGGCTACGGCAGGGGTTACGTGTTCATCCCGCTGGTGCTGCCGATCCTCGGTCTTTACTGGCTTTTGCGCCGTCGCTAGTTAGGGCCGGAGGCTCACGGGCAGGTCTGCTCCCCGAACCCGCAGAGAGAGGGAGGCAGAGTTTTGAGCACCATCGAACAGTCCGTCGATGTGAACATCCCGATCCGGACGGTGTACAACCAGTGGACCCAGTTCGAGAGCTTTCCCGAATTCATGGAAGGCGTCGAGTCGGTCAAGCAACTGAGTGACACCCGTACTGCCTGGGTCGCCGAGATCGCCGGAGTCCGTCGCGAGTTCGAAGCCGAGATCACCGAGCAGCACCCGGACGAGCGGGTCGCCTGGAAGTCCATCGACCGGCCGCACCAGGCCGGAGTGGTGACCTTCCACCACCTCGGCCCCGAGACCACGCGGGTCACGCTCCAACTGGAGTACGAGCCCGAGGGCGTCGTCGAGACCGTCGGGGACTGGCTGCAGTTGGTCCGCCTGCGCGTCCGCGGCGACCTGGAGCGTTTCAAGACGTTCATCGAGTCGCGCGGCGGTGAGACCGGAGCCTGGCGCGGCGACGTGCCCGGTCCGCAGGACCGCGGTGCGGACGGTCCGGGCGCGGGTGCGGGCGGTGGAGGCCTGGGCGGGGCCGAGCGTCCCTTCGGCGGGACGGGGAGCGGCTACGGTCTCGACGAGCCGGCGCCCCCGCGTACGGTCGGCGGGGAGTATCCGCCGGAGAGCCCGCTGCCGCCGCCCGGTAGCGGCCCGCTGCCGCCGGCCGGGCGCCGGCCGGGCGAGGAGTCGCCGCCGGCGCCGGGGCCGCTCATCTGACGGCCGCGTCTGACGTCGAAAAAGCCGGGTCACGCCATGTAAGGAGAGGCGTGGCCCGGCTTGCATGATGTCAGGGCTTCGTGAGGGCGGGAACAGAACGGCATTGCCCTCCTGTTACAGTTGCGGTCGCCCAATCATCCTACGATTGGGCGACCGGACTGAAGGAGGACTGACACCCCTATGACCGTGCTAACCCAGGAGACGCGGGGCCGCACCGGTAAGACGACGGGCTCCCTGGCCTGGTTGCTCGTGGCGGGCATCGTCCTCGCCGCGCTCAACCTGCGCACCGCCGTCACCAGCGTGGGGCCGGTCCTCGACCAGATCAGGTCCGGTCTGGGCATGTCGGGGGTGGGCGTCGGGCTTCTCACCACGCTACCCGTTCTCATTTTCGCTTCGGTCGGTGCGGTGACGCCGACGCTGGCCAGGAAGGTCGGCGAGCACCGGTTGCTGCTGTTCGCCTTGATCACTCTCGGCGCGGGCCTGCTGATCCGGGCGATGGTGGGTTCCGCGGGGGTGTTCCTGTTCAGCAGTGCCCTGGCGCTGTCCGGAGGTGCGGTGGGCAACGTGCTCATCCCGACCCTGATCAAGCGCCACTTCCCGGCCCGGGCCGGGACCATGACCACCGTCTACACCACCGCTCTCGCAGTGGGCACGATGCTCGCGGCCGCCGCGACCGTGCCGATCGAGCGGGCCACCGACGGCAACTGGCATGTTGCCCTCGGGGTGTGGGCGGCGCTGGCCGCTGTCGCCGCCATTCCGTGGCTTGCGCTGTTGCGCAGTGAGCCGGAGCGGGACACGGGCAGCAGGGATCTCGGGCCCCGGGCCCTGGTCCGGAGCAAGCTCGCCTGGGCGGTCGCCGCGTACTTCGGCACGCAGAGCATGGTCGCCTACATCATGTTCGGCTTCCTGCCCAAGATCCTCATCGACGGCGGCTACACCACCGGCCAGGCCGGGCTGGTGCTGGGCGTCTTCACCGCGATCGGCATCCCGGTCTCGATGGTCGTGCCCTGGATCGCCTCGAAGTTCTCCGACCAGCGGCCCGTGGTGGCGGCGTTCGTGGTCTTCTACCTGGTCGGCTTCCTCGGTCTCTGGCTGGCCCCAGCGGATCTGGCGTGGGTCTTCGCGATGCTGGTCGGCGTCGGGATGGGCTCCTTCCCGCTCGCGCTGACCATGCTGGCCCTGCGTACCCGCACTCCGGAGGCCACCGCCGCACTGTCCGCCTTCGGGCAGAGCGCCGGTTACCTCATCGCGGGCGCCGGCCCCCTGGTGGTCGGCGTGATGCATGAGTCGACCGGCGGCTGGACGCTGCCGTTCCTGCTCCTGTTCGTCGTGGTGGGCGTGCAGTTCGCGACGGGCTGGTACGCCGGCCGCTCCCGCTATCTGGAGGACGAGCGAGTCCTCGCCGGCTGACTCTCCCTGCCGGTACGGCCTGCGCCCCTTCGGGGGCGGCGCAGGCCGTACTGGCATGATGTGGGGATGGATATCGGTGGATCGACGCTGGTCAGCTATCCGGAGGGTGAGGTTCGGGGACGGTCGGCGGTCGTGGGGACCGTGCCGGTGGGGGACCGGCACGGGACGATCGTGGCCGAGACTCCGTTCCACCCGCTGGACCACACCTGGCCGGACCAGCCCGCCGACACCGGGACGATCGGCGGGCTGGCGGTCGTCGACTGCGTTACCGGGGCGGTGGAGGAGGGCGGGGAGACCGTCCGTCTGGGCGAGGACATCCCGGTGCGTCGCGGCACCCCCGGCTGGAGTTGGCTGGTCGTCCACGTCACCGACGCGCCGGTGCCGGACCGAGAGGTCGAGCTGGTGGTGGACGCGGCGGTCCGCCACGCGCTGTCGGCCGGGCACACCGCCTGCCACCTGGCCGCGCTCGCGCTCAACGCGGCGCTGGCCGGCCGGTGGCGCAAGGAGGTCCCATGCGACGCGCTCGGCCACCCCGACTTCGACCAGACGGCCATCGCCTCCTCCCGGATCCTGCCCGGCGGCAGCCGCGACGTCTACCGCCTGGGCAAGTCCCTGCGGCGCAAGGGCTTCACCGCCGAGGGACTGGCCGAGGAACTGCCGGAGATCGCCCAGCGGGCCGGCGACCGGCTCAAGGAGTGGGTCGCCGCGGACGCCCCCGTCTGGATCGACAGCCCCGGCCCGGAGCTGACCGCCCGCCGAACCTGGCACTGCGGCCTGCCCGGCGGCGAGGTCGCCATCCCTTGCGGCGGCACGCACCTGTCGCGCACCTCCGAGCTCGGCGCGCTCACCGTCACCCTGGAGCTGTCCGGCGACGGCTCCGAGCTGACCATGCACACAGCCGCGGGCTAGGAGTCCCCGCCGCGGCGGGCCGGGCCGCCGTACGCCCGTGCGCGTCCCCCTCCGGTTTCGCCCCGCCCTACCGGCAACCCGATCTGGACCAGGTGTGCCCGGCAGGCGCGAGTGAGGCGTCCGGCAGGCGACTCCGGTCAGCAGGCCGCGGTGTCTCCCGAGCGCACAACGGCCATAGGAGAAAGACGCATCACGGTGGCCATGGCGTGACATGATCCGGCCGGTGACGTTTTCTCCGCATGATCTACGATCTGATAGCGGAAGTCGGCGGCAAAGGGGTGGGCTGTGACAGGGATGGCCGTCGCCGAACGACGTACGGTGCGTCAGGGCAGGCAGCTCTGGCTGACCCTGCTGGCGCTCTCCATCGCCGGGATGGTCGTCTCCGTCCAGCAGACCGTGGTGATCCCGCTGCTGCCCCGGTTGATGGTCTCCTTCGGGGTGCCGGTCGCGGAGGTCACCTGGGTCTTCACCGCCTCGCTGCTCGCCGGCGCGGTCGCCACGCCGTTGCTGTCCCGTCTCGGGGACATGTACGGCAAGAAGCGGATGATCCTGTTCACCGTGGGCCTGCTCGTCCTGGGTTCGGTGATCTGCGCCCTGTCCGGTTCCCTGGCGGTGCTGATCGCCGGCCGAGCTCTGCAGGGCGCGTCGGCGGCGCTGATCCCGCTGGCCATCGGCATGATCAGGGACAGTTTCCCGCACACCCGGGTGATGATGGCCATCGGCGTGGTGAGCGCCACCATGGGAGTCGGCGGAAACCTCGGCATGATCGTTACCGGGATCATCGCCGATCGCACCCCCAGCCACCACCCGGTCTTCTGGATCACCGCGGGGCTCGCCGCGGCGGCGTTCGTGCTCATCGCGCTGAGCGCTCACGACACCGGGGCCCGGGCCGGCGGCCGGCCCGACCTCGTCGGCGCGGTACTGCTCTCCGCCTGGCTGGTCTGCCTGCTGCTGGCGATATCCAAGGGCAACGACTGGGGCTGGAGTTCCGGGCGGGTCGTCGGGCTGTTCACGGGTGCGGCGGTGTTCTGCGCGGTCTGGGTGTTCAGCCAGCTCCGCCTCCGAGCGCCGATGGTCCGGCTCCATCTGCTCGTCGGCCGTCGTTCCCTGCCCGCCAACCTGGCCTCGTTGCTGCTGGGCTTCGCGATGTTCGGCTCGTTCGCCCTGGTCTCCGGTTTCGTCCAGACACCGGCGTCCGCGGGATACGGTTTCGGCGGATCGGTCCTCGACGTCGGCCTCTACGCGCTCCCCAGCACCGTGACCATGCTGGGGGCCTCATTCATGGCCGGGCGGTTGTCCGCCCGCCTGGGCCCGGCTCGCTCCCTCGCCCTCGGCGCGGCCCTGTGCGCGGCCGGATTCGGCTGGTTCACTCTCTTCAACGCCTCGGTGCTCGACCTGATCGGTGCCAACGCGTTGCAGGGGCTGGGCTTCGGGATCGCCTACGCGGCGCTGGGCGCGCTGGCCGTACAGCACGTGCCGATGGACTCGACCGGCATCGCCAGCGGCATCAACTCCCTGGTCCGCGCCATCGGAGGCAGTGTCTCCAGTGCCGTCACCGCCGCGCTGCTGACCTCGATCACCATTGCCGGAACCGCCGTCCCGTCACACGACGCCTATGTCCTGTCCTTCGCGATCATCACGGTGAGCGCCGTGGCCTCCGCCGCCGTCGCCCTCGTGGCCGGAATGATGGCGCGCGGGGTGTCCGACGTCGGCTAAGATTTCATCTGCATCGCAAGGGGCTATGGCGCAGCTGGTAGCGCGCCTCCATGGCATGGAGGAGGTCTGGGGTTCGAATCCCCATAGCTCCACAGAGAGCCGTTCTTGAGATGGCCGAAGGATGTCGACGAGATCCCGTCCGATCAGCTTGATCGGACGGGATTCGCCGTTTTCCCGGCTGGCGTGGCCGTCCGAAGGCTCGTTGGGCCGCGGGCGAGCCGGTTCCCGGGTCGGTCAGGTCGTCAGATCAGCTCCCGGTGCCATCACTGATCAGGACCTCGCATGCGGCCTTGTGCACCCTCTCATCACGGGAGAACACCGCGGTGCCGGTGACTGGATGGTGCTGGCCGCGATCTCCGCTGAAGCATCCACCGGCCTCGGTGACGATTAACGACAGCGGTGCGTAGTCCCAGACCTTCCCACCCACCTGAACCGCCATATCCAGCTCGCCTGAGGCCACCAGCAAGGCACCGTGCACTGACCAGTCGCTCACCACGGCGGCATTCGCCAATCGGTCCACCTCGGCTCGATACCGTGCGGGGATCATCTCGATCGGTGGGAGGACTCCCACTCGGCACGCCTCCAGTCCTGAGGAGGGCTCGCCGACCTGTAAGCGCCGCCGGCCGGTTATCCGCCCGTTCACCACGTCAGCGACGAACGCGCCCTGGTTGCGCGCGGCATACCAGATCCTGCGTTGCGCCGGCACGATTGCGACCCCGACGACCACCTGGCCGTCCTCCTCCAGGGCGATCAGCGTCTGCCAACGATCGTCGCCTTGGACGAAGACCAGCGTCCCGTCGATGCCGTCAAGGATCCACCGGCGTCTCCCGTCTCCGAGTTCGCCGGTCTCCTCCCCAAGGAACGCATCCCGTGGCCGTTCGGTGAGCAGGACGCGGCGTACCTCCTCCTCCACGGCGAGGTCCGCCTTGGTCACCACCGAACCGTCGACCTTCTGCTCATGGGGGAGCTCCTGAACGCGGGCGAAGTACCGCATCCCCACCTCGGCGCCGGCGACAGCAGCTTTCTGGGCGAGCGAGAGATCTGCTTCAAGCATGCCGATGATGGTTCCCTGTCTCTGCGGCGTAAGTGGAGGCCCTTCGGCTCACCCCTTCTGAGAAGCGATCATCCGGCTCTGAGAAGCGATCAACCAATCCTCGGTTCATCTCCAGGTCGGATCCACTCGTGAACATCCCGCAGAGGGGCCGTTCTCGGGACGGTTTGAAGGAAGTTGACGAGATCCTACTCGATCGACCTGATCGGGCGGGATCTCGTCGTTTCCCCGGCTGATGGGGTCGTCGACGGGCTCGTGCGAGCGGGTGCGTCACCGGCGGAGGTGCCGGACCGCCGCCCGTCGTCGATCCTGACGTGGGGCACGGTACGAAGGGCGTCGGGGCCGGTTGCCTCAGACGGATCTTCAACACCCTTCGTCGCGTCCGCAGCTTGGACGAGTTCGGACTTGCTCCTTTAGATCTGGGCGTAGCGGACGCGCATGCCGTCCACCAGGGTCTTGAGCGCGGCGGGGGTCGGCAGCCAGGGGCTGGCCGGCGACTGGGTGGCCTGACCGACGAGTTGGTCGGCGAGGTTGGTCATCGGTGTCGCCGCGTTCGTCACGTCCGCGGCCCACAGGTAGGCCGCGTGCCCCGCGGGCAGGGCCGCCCCGGCCGGCAGCACGTGCACGGTGTGCTGCCCGCGGCCCCACCCCACCAGCTGGTGCAGGTCGGCCAGGACCTCCTCCAGCACCGCCAGATCGTACGCGGTGATCATGGGAAGCACCGGCGGGACGTCGGCCCGGGTGGTGGCGCGGCCGCCGGCCCCGTAGTGCAGGGTCATCGAGACCTGCTCCGACTCCAGCATGAGCTGCCGCAGCAGCAGCTCACCCGGCGCGGCGCCCAGCCACAGGTAGGAGTTCTGGTACCGCTGCACGTATCCCATGTTCTGCCACACCCACAACGACCGGGCCCAGCCCCGGGTGAGCCGCTCCTGCGCCTCCGTCATCGCCTGGCGCACCTTGGTCTGCTGCGCGAGCGTCAGGGCCGGGCCGGCCGGCGGGTCGAGCACGGCGAGCGGTGCGGGCGCGGGCAGGTTCAGGCCCGCATGGCGCCTGGCCACCTCGGCGTAGTGGTCGGCGTTGGTGCTCATGGTCGGCCAGTCGGCCGCCGCGAAGCCCGGTGCGCCGAAGTAGTTGTGATCCGTGATCTTCTCGCTGACGATGTGGAAGGACTCGTGCAGCAGGGTGCGGACCCGGTCGTCGGTCCGGGCGTCCGTGAACGTATGGGGAAGGATCGATATCTCGGGTGAGGTCACCGCACCGGCACCTTGGATGGCCAGTTCGCCGCGGTTGTCCAGTAGGAGCCTCCGGCCGTCGTGGAGACGTTTCAGCCCTTTCGAGGCTTCGGTGAACGTCTTCTTGATCTCCGGCACCTTGGTGTTGTCCGGCAGGTTGAAGACGGTGACGATGTGCGCGTCGGCGCTGCCCGCCGCGACCTGGTCGAAAACGGTGGTCACCTCGTCCACCATGGTCTTCAGCACCGCCAGACCGGTGCCCGCCGGAGGCTGGTGCTGCCGGGCTCCCGCCTGCATGACGTACGGGACCTTGTCCTCGAAGACCGCGATCAATTTCTCCAGGGTGTCGTTGGCCGCCGCGGTCGTGTAGTTCAGCGGAGTGGCGCCCTGGACGTAGGTGGCCACGCCGACGTTGTTCAGTGCGACCCGCAACGCGCCCAGGTCGTTCGCCTGGACCCGGCCGTACGCACGTCGTATCAACCGGTGCAGTGTCGTGCGGAGCGGAGGCTGGGGGAGTTGGGGGTGGGTGAACGGTTCACCTTGGGTCACACCGCGTAATGGCAGCATGCGGTCCTTTCCATGTCCGGCGGGTTCTCTTGCGACAGATGTCGCATGCATCAGATGTGACGCCTATCGCACAAATTGCGTTTACCACTCCAGGTCGGGCAAGTGGCGCGGCTGCCCCGCCTGGTCGCGGCCGGGACCTGGCAGCCGGGCCGGCTGTGGGCGGGCGCGTCGGAGCGGGGGACGCGGTCCGGCGTTTGCGGCCCGGGTGTGGGGGCAGCCGTCGCTGTATCCAAGGTGGCGCTACAGGAGGATGTCCATGCTGCGGGAGAAGAACGGACCCGGCACGGTCGCGGTGATCGCCCACCAGAAGAAGTCGTTCGGCGGCGGGCTGGACGAGCTGCGCAGCCTCCTCGCCGACGAGCAGCCCGGCAAGCTGCTCTGGTACGAGGTGCCCAAGAGCAAGAAGGCCCCCAAGCAGGTACGTAAAGCGATCAAGGAAGGCGCCGATCTGGTCCTGATCTGGGGCGGAGACGGCATGGTGCAGCGCTGCGTCGACGTGCTCGCCGGCTCCGGGGTGACCGTGGGGATCCTCCCCGCCGGGACGGCCAATCTCTTCGCGCAGAACCTCGGTATCCCCGAGGATCTCCCCGAGGCCGTGAAGATCGCCTTCCACGGTGAGAGCAGGAAACTCGACCTGGGCAAGGTCAACGGAGAGCACTTCGCCGTCATGGCGGGTCTCGGCTTCGACGCAGAAATGATCAAGGATGCCGACCGGGGGCTGAAGGACAGGCTGGGCCGGGCCGCGTACGTCTGGACCGGGCTCCGGCATGTCCGGGGAGAGCTCGTCCACATGGAGGTCAAGCTCGACGGGGCGAAGTGGTTCGAGGGGGAGGCGAGCTGCCTGCTGCTGGGCAACGTCGGGACCATCACCGGCGGTATCGAGGCCTTCGACGACGCGCGTCCCGACGACGGGTGGCTGGAGATCGGCGTGACCACGGCGAAGGGGCCGATCCAGTGGGCGCGGGTGCTCGGCCGGATGAGTTCCGGGCGCTCGGACGAGTCGCCCTTCGTCCGGATGACCCGGGCCCGCAAGATCGACGTCAAGCTGGGCGCGCCGATGACCTACGAGCTGGACGGCGGCGCCAAGGACACCGTCACCGAGCTCAAGGCCAAAGTCGTGCCCGGCGGCATCACCGTCCGCGTTCCCGAAACGACCGGCCCGGACGGCAGGGCTTGAGCGGCGGGGCATGAGCGGTGAGGCCCGGATGGCAGAGTTGGGCGGCGGGGCTTGAGCGGCCCGCGGCGCGGTGGGCGTCCATGATTTAACCGGTTGGCCGGAGCGGCACGCCGCGAAATCATGGTCGCCATGTCACTGCGCTTCCATGAGATCGCCGAGAGCGGTCATCGCATCCTCAATCCGTTCACCGCCGAGAAGCTGACGCTGCTGGGGGAGGTCGCCCGGCTCGCACCCGGCATGCGCCAGCTCGATCTGGCCTGCGGGAAGGCGGAGATGCTCTGCCAGTGGTCCCTGCGGCACGGGATCGAGGGTGTCGGGGTCGACATCAGCGAGGTCTTCCTGCACGCGGCCGGGGAACGGGCACGCGAACTGGGCGTCGAGGACCGGGTGCGCTTCGAGCGGGGCGACGCGGGGGCCCACCGGGCGGATCCGGGGGCATTCGACGTGGTCTCCTGCATCGGGGCGACCTGGATCGGGGGAGGTCTCGAGGGCACCGTCAAACTGATGCTCCCCGCCCTGAAGGAGGACGGTGTCCTCCTCGTCGGCGAGCCGTACTGGCTCTCCGAACCGCCTGCCGGGGCCTATGAGGCGTTCGGCGCCGAGCCGGCGGATTTCACCTCGCTGGCTGGGACCTTCGACCGGTTCGAGGCGGCGGGGGTCGAGGTGCTGGAGATGGTCCTCGCCGACCCCGACAGCTGGGACCGCTACGTGGCGGGCCACTGGTGGACGTTGAGCGACTGGCTGCGCGACAACCCGGCCGACCCCGACGCCGCGGAGGTGCGCGCGTTCCTGGAGCGCGAGCGCCGCTCTCACGTGGAGTATGGCAGGCGGTACCTCGGTTGGGGTGTCTTCGTGCTGCGCCGCCGTTGACGGCTACTCGCGGGTAAGAATAGGTTCCCAGATACCGACTGGTCGGTTTAAGGGAGCTGCAATGCGGGTGCGGGACAAGGTCGTCGTGGTGACCGGGGCCGCGAGCGGAATCGGGCGGGCGATGGCCCTGAGGTTCGCCGCCGAGGGCGCCGCCGGGGTGGTGGTGGCAGATCTCGACGAAACGGGCGCGACCGAGGTGGCCAAGCAGATCGGTGACAGGGCGGTGGCCGTACGGGCCGACGTGTCCGTCGAGGACGACGTGCACGACCTGGTCACCGCGGCCGAGAGCGCCTTCGGACCGATCGGCCTGTTCTGCTCCAACGCCGGGATCGTCACCGGCCACGGGCTGGACGCGACCGACCTGGAGTGGACCCGGACCATCGCGGTCAACGTCCTGGCCCACGTCTACGCGGCGCGGGCGGTCATCCCCGGAATGGTGGAGCGCGGTGAGGGTTACCTGCTCAGCACCTGTTCGGCGGCCGGGCTGGTGAGCTGCCCCGGCGACGCCCCCTACGCGGTGACCAAGTCGGCCGCGATCTCCTTCGCCGAGTGGGTGGCCATCCACTACGCGACCAGGGGGGTGAAGGTCAGCGTGCTCTGCCCGCAGGGCGTGCGGACCGGCATGTTCCAGCAGGGGATCGCCGAGGACCATCTCACGGCCAGGGCGGTGGGCGCCTCCGGCGCCATTCTCGATCCGGACACCGTGGCCGGCACGGTGATCGAGGGCCTCGCCGCCGAACGGTTCCATATCCTCCCGCATCCGGAGGTCGCCGAGTTCGTCCGGCGCAAGGCCGATGATCCGGATCGCTGGCTGGCCGGCATGGCCCGCTTCGTCGACTCATTGGAGGCCTGATGTCCGACGTCCACCTGGCCCGTCAGGCCTGGCGCCGCCTGGAACCACTGCACGGCATGATCTACTTCGTGCCCGAGGCCGCCGAGCGTTACGCGGCCCTCGGCCTGAAAGGCCGCGCGGGCTACTTCGCCTCCCGCGGGGCCGCCTTCGGGGCCGCCTCGCCCGAACTGGTCATCGCGGCCTTCTACAACTTCTGCCCCACCCTGGTACGGCAGGCGCTCCCGGCCGCCTGGGAGATCACGACCCCGGAGAAGGTGGTCGCGGCCCGTCTCGACGCCGCCGCCGCGGCCCTGCGCCGGGCGGGTGTCCACGAGATCGCGGAACTCGCCGAGACCACGGCGCTGGCCAGGAGGGCCGCGGAGAGGGCCGTGGAGCACCTGCCGGGCCGGCCGCTGTTCGCCGCGCACGCCGCACTGCCCTGGCCGGACCACCCGGTGCTAGAGCTCTGGCACGCCCAGACCCTGCTGCGCGAGTTCCGCGGCGACGGACATGTCGCGGCGCTGCTGGCCGAAGGCGTCGGCGGATTGGACGCGCTGATCCTGCACGGGGCGACCGGGAGCGCCCCGGCCGTCTTCCTGAAGGCCAGCCGGGGCTGGCCGGAGGAGGAATGGGCGGCGGCCGAGGAGTCGCTGCGCCGGCGCGGTCTGCTGGACGGCGGCGAGCTCACCGAGGAGGGCCGGACGTTCCGGCAGCGGATCGAGGACCGCACCGACGAACTGGCCCTTCCCGCCTACGCGACGCTCTCGGACGCCGAACTCGCCCGGCTGGCCGAGCTGGCCCGGATCTTCGGCCGGGCTGTGGTCGACGCGGGCCTGCTCACCTTTTCCCCTGATTCCCTCTGACGCCGGTCCCGGCCGGCCCACCGTCTCCGGTGTGCGCCGTCGACGGTGGCGCCGGCCCGCCGTGATCAGGTGAAGGCGGCGGAGACCCCCGCGCCGATCAGGGCGACGGCCCACACGTAGTCGAGGTTGAACCATGCCTTGCGGAGCACCGCGACTCCCAGCCGCTCATAGACGAGCATGGCCACGGCGGTGGTCGTCGCGAGCATCGACAGCGTGTGGATCGCGGTGGCCAGTAGGCTCTGCGAGGCCAGTTCGGCGGTGCCGTGCCCGTTGTGCAGGGTGATGGGGACCACCATCAGGCCGGCGCCGTGGGCGGTGGCCATCAGGAACGACCAGCCGGCCAGCTGCCATCGGGTCACCTTCATCCCGACCCAGCGGGGATGGCGCCGCCGCACCAGCCGCCAGACCCCGAATCCGCAGACCAGAGCCGCCACGCCGAACGAGATGATTTTGGGTGGTACGGCCAGGCGCGCGACCGAAACCAGCGCGAGCGTGATCAGCACCGATCCCGCGTGGCCGAGCACGATGGGCGGCAGTGCGCGCAGCACCGCCGCCCGTGAGCGCTCCTGCAGACCGAGGGCGACGGCGAAGAGCCAGCCCATGGCCGGGTTCAGACCATGGAAGGCGCCGAGTCCGACGAGGATCAGCGCGGAGGTCAGATCCATGACGCGTGCCCCGCCGATGCCATGAGCCGAGCAGCGGTCAAGAGAAGCAGTAGGAGTCGGAGGAGGAGTCGCCGCCCTGCAGGCGGACCTGGTGGGCTCGTCGGCCGTCGGAGGCGAAATCGACGAAGAAGCCGGGGTCGAGGGAGAGCGAGCCGTCGTCGGCGATGTCCACCTTGGCCATCCATCCGGAGATTCCGTCGGGATAGAAGGCGTCGTCCCAGGAGCGGTAGAGCGAGTTGGTGAAGTAGACCCGCCGCCCGTCCCTGCTGGCCTCGACCATCTGGGGCCCGCCGTTCAGCGCCCTCCCGGGGTCGGCCGGATGAGGGCGGCGATCGGCGATGCCGCCGATCCGGACCGAGCCGGTCTCACGGGGACTGAACGGGTCGGAGACGTCGTAGGCCTTCAGCTCGCCCGTGCCCCAGCAGGAGACCAGCAGGATCCGGTCGTCCAGGGTCAGCGAGATGTCACTGACCAGAGGTGGCACCGCACCGAACTGCTTGAGCGGCTCGGGCAGCAGATCGGCCGAGGCCGGCTCGGCCGGGATGGTGATGATCTTGCGGGCCTTCCAGAGGCCGTCCTCCAGATGCCAGGTGAAGATGTTCGCCGACAGGTCCTCGACGCTGATCACGGTGTTGACGAAGCCATAGGTCTTGGCCGGGTCGTGGGCGGGACGCAGTTCCAGGGCCATCTGGTGCTGGTCGCCCAGGTCGATCTCCTGTAGGTGCCTGCGCTTGGACAGGTCCCAGACGTGTAGCTTGTGGCCGTACTGGCGGCCGACCAGCAGCTCCAGTGACGGCCCCGCCTCGATCTGGTTGGGGGTGCCCCACTCACTGGTGATCATCGTGTCGTGGCCGAGGTGCCACCAGAAGTCGTAGTGCAGCTCCTGTGAGCCCCGGTCCACCTCCCAGCGGCCCTTCGGCTCGAAGGTGTCGTGGTCAAGCGTGAACACCCCGCCGGGGGCGTCACCGTCAACGTTGCCGAGCGCGCTGATGTAGATCGCGTCGGTTCCGCAGTGAACGGTGTGCGGGCGGCTGTAGCCGGTCTTTTTGAAGATCGTTTCCGGTTCGATCGTCTTGACGAGCTTGGGGTGCCGGGGGTCGTCCTTGACGTCGAAGATGTAGATCCTGCTGGATCTCAGCCCCGGAAGGACGAGATAGCGCCGCTCGACGTGCGGATGCGGGGCGTACGGGCACAGCGCCGCACTGCACACGTTCCATCCGAAATGGTGGAGCTCATCGCCTGGGACGGACATGTCGTGTACGTCGACGATCGTCCCGTCGGACAGGTCGATCGTGGCGAGCCCGTCGGGACGTCCTTCCCCGGTGGCGTCCAGTAGGGCGACGTAGGCGAGCCCCTCCCGAGGGGCCAGCATGGCCTCACGGGCCGAAGGGTAGAACGTGGGGTCGGGCTGAATGAGCGGCACGGTGGACTCCTGGACTTGTAGGCCGGGACCGGTACCCAACCAATGTTGTGGGAAAACTCTCTGTTGTCCATAGGTCGTATCAAGTAACCGATGCGCGCCGGCGGACGGGACGTTCGCGGCCACCGGCCCTGCCGGATGTCACGGTCCTCACCACTCCTGGAGACCTGACGGGCACATCCGCCATGACCCGGCAGGCCCTGCGCCGGTGACGGACCGGGGTGCCGACGGCGAGTTCCGGAAAAACGGAGAGGTGCGGGGCGATGACGCCCCGCACCTCTCGGTGTCCTACTTGCTTGTCATCTGTACTGCTGAGCCGTTCGGACAGCGGTCCGGTTCAGAGGACTCCGGAGCGGCGTGTCCGACTGGAGGCCGACCGGGCCTCCCAGGATCTCAGCAGAACCTTGTGGGAGCGCAGACGGCCATGGGCGAGCAGACCGTTACGGTCGGGCAGATGTTCAGAGGACCGAAAACCGGTACTCCTACCACGCCACCCGAGGTCGGCGTGCCACCCGAGGTGGGTGCGCCCGTCGAGGTCGGTGTGCCCGTCGCTCCGGCCGGACCCTGCGGTCCTGCCGGTCCGGCGGGTCCCGTGGCGCCTATGGCACCTGTCGGTCCGGGAACTCCCTGGGGTCCCGTGGGACCGGTGGGGCCTTCGGGCCCCTGCGGTCCGGTGAGCCCGGGGAGGCCGGCGCCCGAGGGTCCTGCCGGTCCTTCGGGTCCTGCCGGTCCCTGCGGTCCTTGGGGTCCTTCGGGTCCTTGGGGTCCTGCCGGTCCCTGAGGTCCGGGGAGGCCGGCGCCCGAGGGTCCTGCCGGTCCTTCCAGTCCTTGGGCGCCGGGGAGGCCGTCGGCCCCTGCGGGTCCTGCCGGTCCCTGCGGTCCTTCGGGTCCTTGGGGTCCTGCCGGTCCTTCCGGTCCCTGAGGTCCGGGGAGGCCGGCCCCTGCGGGTCCTGCCGGTCCTTGGGGTCCTTCGGGTCCTGCCGGTCCGTCCAGTCCTTGGGCGCCGGGGAGGCCGTCAGCGCCTGCCGGTCCGTCCAGTCCTTGGGCACCGGGGAGGCCGTCGGCCCCTGCCGGTCCTTGGGCACCGGGGAGGCCGTCAGCGCCTGCCGGTCCTTGAGCCCCGGGAAGGCCGTCGGCCCCTGCCGGTCCTGCCGGTCCTGCGGGTCCTGCCGGTCCTTGGGGTCCTTCGGGTCCTTGGGGTCCTGCCGGTCCGTCCAGTCCTTGGGCACCGGGGAGGCCGTCGGCCCCTGCCGGTCCTTGGGCACCGGGGAGGCCGTCAGCGCCTGCCGGTCCTTGAGCCCCGGGAAGGCCGTCGGCCCCTGCCGGTCCTGCCGGTCCTGCCGGTCCTTGCGGTCCTTCGGGTCCTTGGGGTCCTGCCGGTCCCTCCAGTCCTTGGGCACCGGGGAGGCCGTCAGCGCCTGCCGGTCCTTGAGCACCGGGGAGGCCGTCGGCCCCTGCCGGTCCTTGAGCCCCAGGAAGGCCGTCAGCGCCTGCCGGTCCTTGAGCCCCGGGAAGGCCGTCGGCCCCTGCCGGTCCTGCCGGTCCCTGCGGTCCTTCGGGTCCTTGGGGTCCTGCCGGTCCCTCCAGTCCTTGGGCACCGGGGAGGCCGTCGGCCCCTGCCGGTCCTGCCGGTCCTTGAGCACCGGGGAGGCCGTCGGCGCCTGCCGGTCCTTGAGCCCCAGGAAGGCCGTCGGCCCCTGCCGGTCCCTGCGGTCCTGCGGGTCCGGGGAGGCCGTCGGCCCCTGCCGGTCCTGCCGGTCCTGCCGGTCCTGCAGGTCCGGGGAGACCATTGGCACCCGCCGGTCCTGCCGGACCTGCAGGACCAGCAGGTCCGGCCGGCCCTCGGGGAATCTTGCAGAGGTAGATCGGCAAGCCCAGTCGCTTGCACAACGGAATGTAACCCGTCTGCTCCGTCGATGGCGCCGACGGGGTAGGAGTGACTACCTGGGTGTCCCAGACGCTATAAGAGTGAACCAGCTGGGGCACGGCGACGAGGCTTTGGCAGACGGTGAGATAGTGCGGGGCACAGGGATCCGGCGATGAGTAATCGACGAATCCGGCTGCTCCGTGACGGGTCTGCGTCGATGCCAGAAGTCGCGAATCTGTAGAGGCAGAGGCAGGAACAGGGGAGTGCAGAAGAAGGAAGGCCCCGGCGAGAGCACCGCCCGCAAGGGTCCGTTTCATGAGAGTAGACACGTGCCTTGTCTATCCCATCGCATTCGAAGAAAACGCCTCACGATAATTCTTTTGACGGTCGGGCGAAAATGAAAGAAATGCCATTCGAGAATGGTGAATATAATTGGCGACGCATGCGCGTTTCTTTACTTGCCGTGAATTTCAATCGCCATTTAGTGTCCAATTTTCTTTTCGTTGCGATCGATTATAATAAGCGACTTATATCCGTACAATGTCGTGTGTGGGTTATTTGGACCGTGTCCATCATGTTCCGCAGACCAGCCTCGGTCTCGGTCGGTAAGCAGCCCGGCCCGTGCGCGAAGTTGTCACGGACCGGGCAGTCGGCCGACGTGGCGCCGGTCAGAGTGTCGGCGCGGGCACCGGGGTCCACTGTCGGCACACGGCGCCGGCACACGTCCGCAGGGTCGCGAGCCGATCGGCCAGTGCCCGCCGCGTGGCGGCATAGCGTGGGTCGTTGTGCACGCTTGCGAGCTCGTACGGGTCCTGCTGCAGGTCGTACAGCTCTCGTTCGCCGGTTGAGTGCTCGACGTACTTCCACCGTGGGGTCCGTAGACCGGCGTACCACTTGCCGCTCTGTTTGGGACCGGTCTCGATCACGATGCCCCGGGCCGATGACGCGGGGTCGGCGGCGATCGGCAGGAGCGAGCGACCGTCGACGGTCACCCCGGCGCTCGCGTCCGCGACGTCGAGAATCGTCGGTGCGAGGTCGATGTTGGCGGCGAGCGTGCTGACGTGTCCGCCGGCCGGGAGGCCGGGTCCTCTGATGATCAGTGGCACCCTGATCGACTCTTCGTAGGGAACGATCTTTCCGCTCTGGATTCGGTGCTCGCCCTGCATCCAGCCGTTGTCGGAGGTGAACACGATGAGCGTGTTGGCCAGCTCGCCGGACGCCTGCAGCGCGGCCACGATGTCGGCGACCGCTTCGTCCACGGAGAGCAGGGACTCCAACCGCCCCTTGAGCCGTACGTTCTCGATCCGGTCTTCGTTCTCGGGGGTGATCCGGGGCTTGCTGCGGATGGCTGCCGGCTTGTCGGAGACATCCGCCTCGTCGTAGCTGGGTGGCTTGGGCAGCTTCACGCTTTCCAGATCACCACGGTGCCGGGGCGCGGGGCGGGGGTTGCGCTGGGACAGGTCGGATCCGGTGGCGGCCCCCTCACCGTGCGGCGCCAGCGGTGCGAAGGACAGGAAGAACGGCTCGTTGGCCGGCGCTTTGCGCTGGATGTAGTCGACGGCCTTACGGGCGTAGACGTCGGTCTGATACAGCGCGGGATTCTCCGCTCCGGCCACTCCGTAGGTGTGCAGGGTGCCGTTCTCGTTGAGCGTGTAGTTCCACATGCGGTAGGTGCTCGGGTCTACCGAGCCGTACCATTCGGCCCAGCCCGGCGGGATCTCCGTGGGTCGCTCGCGGCCGTAGCCGTTGAGGAACTTGCCGACGTGCGCGGTGGCGTAGCCCGCCCGGCGCAACCAGACCGGCAGGGTCTCCGCGGCGGGCAGTTTCTCGTACCCGCCGTCCGGCAACTTGTTCCCCAGCACCCCGTGGTTGTGCGCGTACTGCCCGGTGAGGAAGGTGCTGCGCGACGGGCAGCACAACGAGTAGGACACCACGCTGTTGTCGAAGGTCGTACCCGGCGTGGCGAGGAGCGACCGTACGTTGGGCAGGTACTGCAGGGCGGCCGCGTTCATGTCGTCGACCATGATGACGACCACGTTGGGCTTGGCCGCCAGTACGCCGGCCGGTGCGGCGGCGGCCGCCGTCAGTGCGGTGACACCGGTCAGAGCGAGCAGGGTTGCAATGAGCTGACGTAGGAGCGGGCGTGCGGGCATGCGACTCCTTCGAAAGGGTGGAAGCGAGGGCGGAACAGGGCCCTGGTCATCGTGAACCCGTGGAAGCGGAACCGTGCTGCGTGGCTCGAAGGGAAGGACGGCGTCAGGCGCGGGAGCCGTCGGCGTGCTCAGCCGGTAAGGCGGCGGGTGGCACCGGCCCGCATCAGATCAATGTGCAACCGTCTGGTCAGATCGATCTCGGTCGGCATACCAGAAGCTAAACATTTATGTGCAATGCGCACAATACCTACTTAACAAGTGGGATTACCGGGTTTTCTTTTCCTGTAAGGAGGTCGGTTGCGTGTCCCGTCTGTGGATGGGGGGCGGCGATCAGGCCATGGCGGCTGTGCCGCGCATCATCGTCTCGGCCGCATGCTCTTCGGACCCGTCGTCCGTGGGCGTACGGATGGCACCCGATGGGATCGTGTCGACACGCGCGCCGATGGGGCCGAACTCGGCGGCCCGGAGTGCGGGCCTGTAGGGGTGCCGGGGAGGTCGCGGTCGATCGTGAATGCCTTCGGGTGGACGCACCTACCCGCGCCGCCACCGTCTAGAATTTACTTTCACGGATGACTCGTTTATAGAGTGTCTTGCTTCAAGAGAGAGTTGTCGCGTTGTGAGTGATGTGGAGCGGCGATCGGCGGTGGAGGCGGTCGCTCGGTCGTTGCGGCAGGTGATCGTGAACACGGTGCTTTTCAACGCCCGGACCGCCGACACCATCGGACTGAGTCCGAGTGACGGGCAGTTCCTCCACCTGCTGGAGTTGAACGGTCCTCTCACCCCTGGATGTCTGTCCCGGTTGACGGGCTTCAGCACCGGCGCGGTGACCGGAGTCGTCGACCGGCTGGAGCGGAGAGGCTTCGTCCACCGCGAACGCGATACGGCCGACCGCCGTAAGGTCCTCGTCGTTCTCGATCAGGGCAAGTCCGAGACGGAGTTGGCGCCGCTGTACACGGAGCAGGGCCGGCACTTCGCGACCGTCCTCGCCGACTACAGTTCCGCGGAACTGGCACTCATCAACGGCTTTCTCGACCGCATCGCTCAGACGGGTCCGGCATCGACCGGTGCCTTGCCCTGACCGTCGAACCCTTAATTGAGAGTCATGCCCTGCTCGGCTCCTCCTCGGGGGCATCGCCGCTTTCGGATGGGACTTTCGTCGAGGCGTCGGGACAGCAGCGTTCCGGTGATCATGGCCGCGGCTGCGGCGAAGGCGGCGACGGCGGCGATGAGGGCGGCGCCGGCGTAGCCGAAGGTGCTGGACAGCGCGGCGAAGGTGTAGGGGGCAATGGTGGCGCCGGTGTAGACGCCGACCTGGACGGTGTGGCCGGCGTTCTCGGCTTTATGGGGCACCAGTCGCAAGGTGGTGGCGAGGAGGAGCCCGGTCCAGCCCCACCCGGCGGAGAATGCCAGCGCGGCGCCGAGTACGAAGGTCGCCGGCGTGCCGATCGCGATGAGTACGAGCCCGAGACTTCCAGTGAGCATCATCGCGGTGATCAGCGCTGGGTTGCGGTGAGGGGCGCGATCGGTGAGGGCGCCTGCGATGAGTCGTACGGCGATGGCGAGCAGAGCGCTGAGCGACAGCAGGTTCCCGGTGACGGTGGCAGGCAGCCCGGAGTGGGTGCCGAGTTGAATGAAATACGTGGCCACTGCGTTGTTGCCGGTCGCCGATAGGGCGGCGGCCAGAGCCCACAGCACCAGCACGCCGCTGGTCCTTCGAGCGGTGGCGGCCTGCTCGACCCGCCCCCGGTACGGGTCGAGCAGGCCGCGGGTCAGCGGGGTGAGCGTGACCGGGATGAGGGCGATCAGGCCGGCGATCACCATGGCTGTGCGCCATCCGTAGGCCGGCACGACGATGGCGACGAGCAGGCCAGGGACGAGAGTGGCAGCGCCCAGCGCCGCGCCGATCGTGCCGGCGGCCAGTGAACGCCGGCGCCTGGGGACGCGTGCCGCGATCAGTCTGCCCGCCGCAGGCTGGACGAGGCCGTTGCTCAGCCCGCCCGCCACCAAGACTGCCGTCATCGCGGCCAGATCGTTCGCCTGGGCGACGATGAGCATCACGGCGCAGGCGACCACTGCGGCGATGGCGAGCACCACGGGTGTGGGCAGGCGGGCCGCCGCCCGCTTGGTGATGGGCGAGCCCAGGGCCGTGGCAGCGTAGAAGGCACTGATCGTCAGTCCGACGGCGGTACGGGAGACATGTAAGTCCTGTTCGATGGCCGGGGCGAGGGCGCCGACGGTGAAGCCGGGCATCACTGCGACGGTCGTGATCAGCGCGGTCGCGACAACTCCCGGCCAGTGCCGTACGGGCGAGCGGGTGGACGGGTTGGAGGTGATCGCCGTTGTCACGGGAACCCGCCGGATCAGGCGTTCAGGGGCCGCCAGGCGGGGCCGTCGCCATCCCGCCGGACCTGCCCGAACACCACATCGGCGAAATGGATGCCAAAACCGATCGTGTCGGGCTCTTCCAACTCGGCGACGAGATGACGGCGATGCTCGGCGGACCTGGCACGGTCGTCGTCGTAGACGCAGCCCCATTCGGGGTGGTCCACCTGGATCGGCGAGTGCAGGGCGTCGCCGAAGGCGATCAGCCGGGTTCCGCCCCCGGTGATGACGTACTGCGCGTGTCCGGCCGTGTGACCACCGGTGATCTGCATCTCGACGCCGGGGAAGATCTCTTGGTCGCCGGTCACCGTACGCACGCGCGGTGCCAGCGCGGCGACGATCTCCTTGGTCGTACCCCCCGCCTCCAGCAGGTCACGCTGGGCCCATTCCGGCTCGGCCACCACATACTCGGCATGGGCGAACACCGGCCGGTCACCGCCCGGAACCGAATGCCAGGCCCAGCCGAGGTGATCGATGTGCAAGTGGGTGAAGGCCACCGCCTCGATCTCCGCCGGCCTGCGGCCGAGCTCGGCCAGACTGTCCAGCAGCGCACCACCGTAAATGGCGCCGTTCGGACTTCCCGGCTCGGCCGGCAGCGACTGCGGGCCGAATCCCGCATCGATCAGCAGGGCGCGGTCGCCGCGCTCCACCAGGAGGCCGCCGATACTCGCCACGAGATAGCCGGAGGCGTCCAGGTACTCCGGATGAGCGGCCCAGGTCTCATCGGTGGTGTCCGGCAGCCAGTCGCGCGGCCTCCCCTGCACGGCCCCGTCCGGCACGTAGGACACCTTCGTGTCGCCCAGCCATACCGAGCGGATGCCCGCCGGCCGCCGCAGTCGCTGGTCCTGGTCAACCACGGAGTTCGCCATGGTCCCTCTCCTCTTCGTCGTCAGGTCGTCGCCGCGTCTCCCGGCGGCGACCAGGCCACAGTAAGCATAAAGCTAGGAATGTTCAAGCTGTAAATATTATGGCTTGATGGACTTGCTAGGATGGGATGCATGACGACGTCCTCAGAGCCGCAGGCCATCGCCGAGCGGCGGCTGTGCGGTCTGGTGAACGGACTGGCCCAGCAGATCGCCGATCACCTGCGCGAACGCGCCGTCGCCTTGGGCCTCACCGCGGCCCAGGGGACCGCGCTGCGGGAGATGGCCGGGCCGATGACCATGGGAGAACTCGCCGAGCGCATGAGCTGCGAGCCTTCCAACGCCACCTTCGTCGTCGACAAGCTCGAAAAACAGCGCCTGATCGAGCGCCGTGCGCACCCCACCGACCGCCGCGCCAAGCAACTCGTCCTCACCGCGGAGGGCACCGCGCTCCGCGAACGGCTCCTCGAACTCCTCACCCAGGACTCACCGCTGGCCGGCCTCACCTCCGAGCAGCAGGGCGTCCTCCAGGGCCTGATCGAGCAGGCCATCACCCGTCCGTGAGTTGAGCTCCTGCCGGGCGACCGGCGGTGCAGCAGGAGATCCGACCGGCAAGGGTGGGAATCCCCGGCGTCAGCCGTGGGGAGGAGATCAAGCGGGGATGGGCACGCGGATCTGGGCGAGTCCTTCGGGCGCCTTGCCGGGGTAGGCGCCCGCCAGCATCGTGGCCACGGTGTAGAGATGCCAGGCCTGGGTGGGCTTCTTGAGCACCGGTTCGGCGAACAGCCTGCGGACCTCGTCAGGGTCGACGATCGGGGTCAGCAGGTCGAGGTGGTCGAGGACATGCTCGCGGAGCACGGCCGTTAGTGCCTCTCCGGGGCCGGTCCGCCAGTTCCAGCCGGCGCCGGTCTTCGGCGCCGTGAGAGACTGCGGTCTCCGCTGCCAGGGGTGGTAGCGCCTGCCCACGGTGAAGCGCCACGGCTTGCCCTCGATCGGAATGTTCCGGAGCGACGGTGCGAACCCGGCGATGAGCTCGTAGATCGCCTCCTCCGACAGCCGCCAGGTCTGGTCGAGGCCCAGCGCCGCGCGTACCACCCGGTTGTCGAGGAAGGGCCAGATCGGATCGCCCCGGCGCAGGGCTCCCGCCCGGGAGCCGGCCTGCCAGCGGCCGATCCGGTAGGAGACATACATGTGGTCGAGCGCCTCCAGCCCCGGCCGTTCCTTCCATGGCCGGGCCAGTTCGCGTGCGTGCGCGTTGGCCGCTTCGCCGAACAGCGCCGGATCACGCAGGAACGTGGCGTCCACCCGGCGGCCCAGCGCCTTGGCGCTCAGGTCCGCCTGGAGCAGCAGGAAGGTCCCCGCGCGCAGGACCTCGCCACTCTGCCCGGACATGGTCGGCCTGGCGTTGTAGGGGAGGTAGCCGACGATGGACTCGTAGGCCGACGTCATGCCCTCGCAGGCGCGCAGCGTCTCGTAGGTCCGCGCCAGCGGGTGCTCGACCAGGATCGCGTCCTTCTTCTCCGCGCGGACCGGGGGGATGACCGTGTGCTCGACGCGGAGTGCCCTGGCGATCCGGCCGGCGATGACCACGTCGGGGTGGTCGTCCAGGCCGTTGGTGGTCGCTCGGAACGGGACCTTGGCGGCGTGCAGCACCGCGGCGACCAGGCGGCTGTCCCGGCCGCCCGTCAGCGCCAGGTTCACCGGCTCCCCCGCCGCGCGCAGCGGCTCCACGGTCGCGAGCAGCGCGCCGGCCAGTTCCTCGACGAGTGCCTTCTTCTGCCTGCGCGTGGTGGGTGCCGGCGCCGCGGTGGGGAGCGGAGTCCGAGTGATCGTACGGCGGCCGCCGGTGACGGTGACGGCCGAGGAAGGCGGCAGCGCGGTCACCCCCCGGTAGGGCGTCTCGTCGGAGAGGAAGTAGCCCTGCCGGATCAGCGACTGCAGCGCGAGTACGTCCCACTCGACCCGGTCGCCGCGGGCGGCGAGGTGGACCAGCAGCGCACGGCTGCCGATCACGTGCACGTCGGGGGTCTCGGCGTAGTAGACCGGGCAGACCCGGTGGATCGCGGTGGCGGCCGACAGTTCGCGGCCGCCCGCGCGGAACACCGAGAAGCATCCGCCGACCGCCTCGGTGCTCAGCTCCGGCATGCCCGCCAGCCGGTCGATCTCGCCGGGCGCGGCCAGATGGCCGTTCACCCCGGTCACCCGGTCATGCCCGGCGGACAGCAGGGCCGGCTGCCGGGAGTCGTCCGGCTCGTTGGTCCAGGCGAACAGGGAGACACCGGGACGATGCCACTCGCGGGGCCTGATGACCTCCGGTGGGACGGGGAACGCGGCGTCGATCGCGCCCCTGACGGCGTGCAGCATCGCGTCCGGGATACCGGTTTCCGGGTTTTTGGCCGCCAGGCCGAGATATACGCGCATGTTGAGGGATCTTATGGTGCATGTTTTCAAGACAGCCGGGAGCTTGCCGGAAATGAGGGCGTCCTGTCGCTCGACCGGCTGCTCGGCCTCGGCGGGCGCGACCCGAATCGGAAGCCTTGATCACGCGCTGAGCACGGTTTGCAGTCGCTTGGGTGAAGTGCCCGACTTGCTCTCGGGGGGAGTCGTCGTAGGAGGTGACACGCATCCTACGGAGGCGACATGAACACGCGCACGCTCGCCATTGCCCTCACCGTGATCGCTCTGCTGCTCGTCGCCGCCTGCGGCGGATCGGATGGCGGTGGCAGCAAGCCTGCCACCGACCAGGGGAACGGTCCCGGACAGGCGGCCCCGTCCCAGGCGCAGGACCGGGACACCGGCGCCACTGAGGAGCGGGACACCACCACCGACCAGATCTCCACCTTCGCCCTCGACGTGGACACCGCCTCTTACGGCTACGCCAGGCGGGTCCTCCAGGAGGGCCGGCTGCCCGAACCGGGCCAGATCCGGCCGGAGGAGTTCGTCAACTCCTTCCGCCAGGACTACGAGGAACCCCGGGACGACGGGTTCACCGTGCACCTGGATGGCGCCCGCATGCCGGAGAACGGCACCGCGCTGGTCCGGGTCGGCCTGCAGACCCGCAAGGCGGACGCGGAGGCGCGGCGTCCGGCGAACCTGACCTTCGTCGTGGATGTGTCCGGCTCGATGGGTGAGCCCGGCCGGCTCGACCTGGTCCGTGAGGCTCTGCACAAGCTCGTCGACCAGCTCGGACCGGGGGACCAGGTCTCCGTCGTCGCCTTCAGCGGCGAGGCCGAGCTGGTCGTCCCCATGACCTCCGCCGACGGCAGGGACGCGTTGCACGCGGCCATAGAGCGCCTCGCCGCACGGGAGTCCACAAACCTGGAATCGGGGCTGACCACCGGCTACGCCGAAGCGTCGCGCGCCTTCCGCCCGGCGGCCACCAACCGGGTCATCCTGCTCTCCGACGGCCTGGCCAACACCGGCGACACCAGCTGGCAGGGCATCCTCACCCGGGTGAAGGAGTTCGCCGGCCGGCAGGTGACCCTGCTCTGCGTCGGCGTCGGCCGTGACTACGGCGACCAGCTGATGGAGCAGCTCGCCGACAACGGCGACGGCGCCGCGGTCTACGTCGGCTCGGCCGACGACGCACGCAAGGTGTTCGTCGAACAGCTCGCCACCAACCTCGACCTCCGGGCCCGTGACGCCAAGGCGCAGGTGGTGTTCAATCCCTCGGCTGTGGAGTCCTACCACCTGATCGGCTACGAGAACCGGCAGATCGCCACCGAGGACTTCCGTGACGACGCCAAGGACGGCGGCGAGATCGGCCCGGGGCACTCGGTGACGGCCCTCTACAAGGTACGGCTGCGCAGCGGGGCCTCCGGCCAGCTGGCCATGGCCACCGTACGCTGGCAGGACCCCGACACCCGCGACCCCGGTGAGGCCAGCCGTTCCCTGGAGTCGGCCGACCTGTCGGCCTCCCTGTGGAGCGGGCCGTCGCCGAGGTTCCAGGTGGACGTGGTGGCGGCCGCCTTCGCCGAGTATCTCCGCACCCATGAGCAGATCGCCGGGGTGGGGGCCGGAGAGCTCGCCGAGCACGCCACGCGCCTGGCCGCCTCCACCGAGGACGCCACGGTGACCGATCTCGCCGGTCTGATCGGCCGAGCGGCCTCGCTGGGATAGGCGCCGATGATTACGGGGTAGGGCGCGTTGTCCTATACACTGGCGTGGTGCCGCTGGGTGAAACCCAGTGGCATCACGTAACACCGCAAGGGGCTATGGCGCAGCTGGTAGCGCGCCTCCATGGCATGGAGGAGGTCTGGGGTTCGAATCCCCATAGCTCCACTCTTCCCGAGAAGGGCGACCATCCGGTCGCCCTTCTCGCGTTTCGGCGGACGCGCCGGTCACCCGAGCTCGTAGTCGAGGTGGAAGGAGTGGGCGCCGTCGTCGTTGACGATCTGGCCGCCGCCCCGGATGCCGAGCAGCTCACCGGTTCCCGAGTCGGGCAGGATCGTCCAGCTCAGAGCTGATTCCCCGGCATGGCTGGTGGCGGTGTGGTGGAGCACGAAGGTGCCCTTGCGGCCGTGTACGGTGCCGGTGAAGCGCTCGAAGCCGGCATAGGCCGCCGAGCCCTCGACCTGGGCCATCGCGGTGATGATGTCGGTGGTGCTGGTGCCCAGCAGGTCGCCGTCGAAGGTCTTGGTGATGTGGACACGGGAGAGCGCGGTTCCCTCGGCCTCGTCGTAGGGCTGGGGTTCCCAGCTGTCGATGCTGAAGGTGCCGGTGGCGCGGGGCATGGAGATTCTCCTCGAGATTCGGGATCTGGTCCCATCCTCGCGCCCATACCTGTCACCTGTTGTCAGGTTGTCTCGGCATTCATGGATGTCCGGCATGGCCCGGCGCTGGATCGGCGGTCAGGGTGCCGGTGCCCATCCGCCCCGGAGACGCCGCAGGCCGCACGGGAGATGGATCCCGTACGGCCTGCGGCCTTCGACCGTCCGATCAGCGCGCGGTGACCTCGGCGAAATGGCAGGCCACCGGATGGCCGTTGCCGCGGTCGACGAGCGGGGGCTCCTCGACCGCACAGATCTCCTGGGCCTTCCAGCAGCGGGTGCGGAAGCGGCAGCCGCTCGGCGGGTCCAGGGGGCTCGGCACGTCGCCGGTGAGGATGACGCGCTCCCTGGCGCGCTCCTCCTTCGGGTTGGCCGTGGGGGCGGCCGACAGGAGCGCCTGGGTGTAGGGGTGCGCGGGGCGGTCGTAGAGGTCGTCCCGGGGGCCGGTCTCGATGACCTTGCCCAGATACATCACCGCGACCCGGTCGGAGATGTGGCGGACCACCGACAGGTCGTGCGCGATGAAGATGTAGGCGATCCCCAGCGACTCCTGGAGGTCCTCCAGCAGGTTCACCACACCTGCCTGGACCGACACGTCCAGCGCGGACACCGGCTCGTCGAGCACCAGCAGCTTCGGCTCCAGCGCCAGTGCCCTGGCGATGCCGACGCGCTGGCGCTGCCCGCCGGAGAACTCGTGCGGGTAGCGGTTGCCGTGCTCGGGGCTCAGGCCGACCAGCCGCAGCAGCTCGGCCACCCGCTCCGCGCCGTTGTTCTTCCAGCGGTCGTGAACCTTCAGCGGCTCGGCGATGATGTCGTTGACCGGCATCTTCGGGTTGAGCGACGCATAGGGGTCCTGGAAGACGATCTGCATGTCGCGCCGTACGGGCTGCAGCTGCTTGGACGACAGCGTGGTGAGCTCCTTGCCCTGGAACCGCACCGAGCCCGACGTGGGCTTGTGCAGCTGCAGGATCGCCCGGCCGGTCGTCGACTTGCCGCAGCCGGACTCGCCCACCACGCCGAGGGTCTCGCCCTCGTCCACGTACATGGACACCCCGCTGACGGCCTGGACCTGGGCCACCACCCGGCGCAGGAAACCGCCGCCCCTGACCGGGAAGTTCATCACCAGGTCGTTGACCTCCAGCAGGTGGTCGCCGCCGACCGGCTCCAGCTCCGGAGCGGGCGTCTCCTCGGTCGTCGCGCTCATGCCAGGGTCTCGCTCTCGGTGCGGAAGAACACGGTCGGGTCCTCGACCGCGGCCAGCCTGTCCCAGTGGTGGCAGGCCGCGAAGTGCCCGCCGCTGTCGGTCTCGGTCAGCTCCGGCTCGGCCGTTCTGCAGGTGTCGTCGGCGAGCGGGCAGCGCGGTGAGAAGGGGCAGCCGGTCGGCAGGTTGATCAGGGACGGGGGAGTGCCCTTGATCGGACGCAGCCGGCCGCTGCTGGAGTTCTCCAGGGAGGGGATCGAACCGAGCAGGCCCGCCGTGTACGGCATGCGGGGCTCCTCGAACACCGGATCGGTGTCACCGATCTCGACGGGGCGGCCGGCGTACATGACCAGCACCCGGTGCGCCATGCCCGCGATGACGCCCAGGTCGTGTGTGATGAGCACGATGGCCGCGTTGACCGCGTCCTTGACCTCCAGGAGCTTCTCCAGGATCTGCGCCTGGACGGTCACGTCGAGGGCCGTGGTCGGCTCGTCGGCGAGGATGACGTCCGGGTTGTTGATGACCGCCATGGCGATCATCGCGCGCTGGCGCATGCCGCCGGAGAACTCGTGCGGGTAGCTGCGCAGCCGCGCCTCGGCCTGCGGGATGCCGACCAGGTCGAGCATCTCCCTGGCCCGGGCCAGCGCGGCCTTGCGCGGCATCAGCTCGTGGGCGAGCACCGCCTCGGCGAGCTGGTCGCCGATCGTGTGCACCGGGTTGAGCGCGGTCATCGGGTCCTGGAAGACCATCGCGATCTTGCGGCCCCGCAGACCGCGCTGCTTGCGGGGCGACATCTTCAGCATGTCCTCACCGCGGAAGAGGATCTGCCCCTTGATCCGGGCGCCCCTGGGCAGCAGGCCCATGACGGCCAGGGAGGAGACCGACTTGCCGGAGCCGGACTCGCCGACGATGCCCAGCACCTCGCGCTCGCGCAGGCTGTAGGAGACGCCCCGGACCGCGTGGACGACGCCGTCCTCCGTGGGGAACTCCACGGTCAGGTTGTCGACCTTGAGGATCTCCTCCTCCGAGGGCGGCCGCACGGCGTCCAGGGTCAGGCCGACGTGCACCTCCCCGGCGGAGTCGAGCACGTTGGGAGCGATGTCGTAGGTGTGCACGTCGCCCTTGCGGGGTTCGATCGGCACGTTGGGAGTCGTCATTAGGCACGCACCCGGGTCTGTCGGGGGTCGAAGGCGTCACGCAGGCCGTCACCGATGAAGTTGATCGACAACGCGATGGCGATGATGAAGATGCCCGGCCACCAGAACAGCCACGGACGGGTGCTGAAGGCGCTGCGGTACTCGTTGACCAGCTGGCCGAGAGAGGTGTCGGGAGCCTGCACGCCCAGGCCGAGGAACGACAGCGCCGACTCCAGCAGCACCGCGTTCGCGATGGCCAGCGTCGCGCTGACGATGATCACGCCGACGGTGTTCGGCAGGATGTGCCGGAAGATGATCCGGCTTGCGGAGGTACCGACCGCACGGGCCGCCTCCACGAACTCCTTCTCCCGCAGGGAGAGGAATTCGCCGCGCAGCAGCCGGGCCATGCTCGGCCAGATCACCAGACCGAGGACGATGCCGAGGAGCACCACGCCGCTGTCGCCGAACCGGCGGCCGACGACGGCCGCGATGATCAGAACCGGAATGGTGATCATGACGTCGGTGAGACGCATCAGGACGGCTTCGGTCCGGCCGCGGTAGTAGCCGGCCAGCGCGCCGATGACGGCGCCGACCGTGGTCGCCACGATGCCCACCAGGAAGGCGACGATGATCGACTGCTGGGCGCCGCGCATGGTCTTGGCGAAGTAGTCGACGCCGATGTCGTCCTGGCCGAAGGGGTGGGCACCGAAGTGGATCCCGGACCCGCCGAGGAACTCGGGGACCACACTGAGCGTCGGTTTGCCCTGGTTCACCAGCGCGCCGGTGGTCAGATAACTCTGGCCCCACCAGCCGGATATACCGGCGAAGCCGATGGAGGTGAACGCCAGCACGATGACGGCACCGAAGACGATCATCCCGGCCAGCGCGGCCCGGTGCCGGAAGAACCGGCGTCGGACCATCTGGGCCTGGGTGCGGGCGACGATCGCTATGCCCTGTGCGGCGCTGTCCGGCGCCGGCGCTTGTGCGCTGAGTGTCATGAGTGGATCTCCGATGCTTTCACGACAACCGGATACGCGGGTCGAGGTAGGCGTAGAGGATGTCCGCGAGCATGTTGAAGACGACGATCGTCGTCCCGGTGACGAGGAAGAACGCCATGACCGGCCCCGGGTCCACTTCCTGGAGCCCCTTGGTGAACATGAAGCCCATGCCCCGCCAGCCGAAGACGTTCTCCGTGACGACCGCCCCGCCGATCACTCCGGCGAGGTCGAAGGCCATCAGGGTGGTGATCGGGATGAGGCCGTTGCGGAAGGCGTGCTTGACCACGACGGTGCGCTCGGGCAGTCCCTTGGCCCGGGCGGTGCGCACGTAGTCCTGGTTCATGACCTCCAGCATGCTGGCCCGGCTGTAGCGCGTATAGGTCGCCAGCGAGATCAGGATGAGAGCCATGGTCGGCAGCAGCAGGTGGCCGGCGCTGTCGAGGTTGAGCTGCCAGAAGTCGCCGTTGTAGTTGGGGGTGCGGGCCCCGATCGTCGAGATGGGACGGCCGCGCACGGTGGTGGTGAAGGTGGCGAAGGCCTGGAGCATCCGGTCCAGGAAGACCATGCCGCCGGTGAACACGCCGGTCAGCACGGTTGCGGTGATCGCCTGCTGACGCTGCAGGCCGCCGAAGGCGTAGCCGAGACCGACGCAGACCGCGATCGTCAGCAGGAGCAGGCCACCGATCTCCAGCCAGGTCGGGTCGGTGAGCGCGGAGCCGAGCACCTGCGAGCTCAGTGCGCCGATCAGAGCAGCACCGAGGGCCGCGTACAGCGGGCCGCGATACTGCAGCCCGGCGGACAGGACGGTGAAGCCGACCGCGGCGGCGAGGCCGAAGGCCAGGATGAGCGGGGTGCCCAGGCCCGGATCGGCGAACCAGCGGGTCACCGACAGGATGGTGAACAACGTGCCGCTGACCACGAGTCCCACGGCGAAGCCGATGAGTCGCCGTCTGCGTTCGCCCATGGTGAGCGCACCGAAGGTCAGACCGCCGAGCAGCGCCAGGAGCCCGATCACCATGGGTGGGATGTTCGGGTCCTTCAACCAGTTGTTGAACTCGATCGCGACGTACTGCTTGAGCATGACCGCCACCCAGAAGAGCGGCAGGGAGAAGCAGACGAAGGCGGCGAAGGTGACGGTGTAGTCGAAGCCGCTGTACTGACGGAGCGCGGAGACGATGCCGATCACGATGCCGACCGTGATCGCCAGCACGGTGGCGGCAAGCACGAGTTGCAGGGTGGAGGACAGCGAGTCGCCCAGCAAGGTGGCGACGTCCTGCCCGTCGCGGTTCACCCCGAGGTCGCCGCGGGCGATTCTGCCGAGCCATCCTACGTAGCGCAGGAGGACGGGGAGGTCCAGCTGCATCCGCTCGACGCGGTCAGCGATCTTGAGTGCCTTCTGTGGGCTGGCATCCTGGCGGAGGTCCTCAAGAGGGTCGCCGGAGAGCGCCGTGAGGACGAAGATGATGAAGGTCGCCGCCAGGAGGACGAAGAACGAGATGACCAGTCTCCGCGCGATGAAGACGATCACTTCGTCACCTCCCGTTCTTGGAAGAGGGACTGCGTGGATCAGGGCCGGGACCGGCGAGGCTCGTGGCCTCGCCGGTCCCGGCCCTGACATGGATGGCGTCCGTCAACCGCCGAGGCGGTCGACGGACAGGGGTGATGAGATCAGCTGATGGTCCACTTGTCCATGTTCCAGCCGATGCCCGCCTGGGTCGGGTTCGGAACGATGTTGCCGACGCCCTCGGACCACGCGGTCAGGTTCGGGTTCTCGTAGAGCGGGATGGTGGCCAGGTCCTGCCACATGATCTTCTCGGCCTCGGCGAGCAGCGGGGTCTGGCCGGCCTCGTCAACCGTGGCGTTGGCCTTCTTCAGCAGCTCGTCGACCTTCTTGTTCGCGTAGCAGCCGTTGTTGTTGCCCTTGTGCTCGGAGTCGCACTTCTTGACCGAGGTGTAGGTCGAGGTGCTGCCGCTGATCAGGGCGGAACCGGTCCAGCCGAAGAGGGCGACGTCGTAGGTGTTGTTGGCCAGGCCGGTGCCGAAGAAGTCCTCGGCGCCGTTGTCCTTGACCTTGAAGCCGGCCTTGTTGCAGGAGTCGCTGATGAGCTGGACGACCGAGGTGCGGCGCGGGTTCGGGGTGTTGTAGCCGATCTTGACCTCGAGTCCGGTCTTGCCGGCCTTCTCCAGCAGGGCCTTGGCGCCGTCGATGTCGACCGCGTCGTACTTCTTCTCCTCGCCGGCCAGGCCGGTGATGATGTCGGCGTAGCTGGCCTGCACGCTGGAGGTGATGCGGGCCTGCAGGATCTTCGCCTCGGGGTTCAGCGGCTTGATCAGGTTGTCGACGATCAGCTGCCGCGGCACGCACTTGGCGAACGCCTCGCGCAGGGTCTTGTCCTTGAACGGGCTGGAGTCGAAGTTGAAGTCCAGGTGGTCGAAGAAATACTGCGGACCGGACTTGACCGTGACGGCTTCGAGGGCGTTCAGCTGGTTGAGGACGTCGGGGCCGGGCTGCGGGACGGCGATGTTGACTTCACCGTTCTGCAGCGCCTGAGCCTGCTGGTCCAGCGCGATGTAGCGCTCGACGACCGTCTGGATCGCCGGCTTGGCGCCCCAGTACTTGTCGTTGGCGACCAGGGTCAGCGACTGACCGGCGTCGATCTTGGAGAGCTTGTACGGGCCGGAGGAGGGGATCAGGTCCTCGCTGAGCAGCGTGCCCTTCATGATCCAGCCGTCGTTGTAGAACTTGATCGCGTCGGCGAGCTTCTTGGCGTCGCCGTCCTTGACGGCGGCGATGAGCTCTTCCTCGGAGATGTTGCCCTTCTTCTCCACCACGTGGGCGGGCATGATCTGGCCCTGGGCGTAGAGGCCGCCGCGCCAGTCGGCGAAGGGCTCGGAGTAGACGTGGGTGATCTCCTTGCCGCCCTTGTCACACTTGGGGGCGTCGGTGAGCTCCCAGCCGGTGGTGCCGGCGGTGGAGAAGCCCTCGACCTTTCCGGAGTTCGCCGCCCAGGACAGCGCCAGGTCGTCACAGTCGATCGGCGTGCCGTCCGACCAGGTGGCCGCGGGGTTGATCGTGTACTTGACGGTCAGCGGGTCGTCGGAGACCTTCTCGTAGGTGCCGAAGTCCGTGTCCGGCGTCACCGCGCCGTCGCCGCCGTAGTACCAGAAACCGGTCAGCACGCGCTGTAGCGGCTGGTTGTTACGGGCCGCGTTCTCCGCGCTGGTGTTGCCGTTGTAGGAGCTGAACTCCTGGTCGAACGCGTAGTTGATGCTCTGCGCCGAGGCAGGGGCCGAGGCGGCGGCGGAGCCCGACGCCGCCGGCTTGCTCGCCGAGTCGTTGCCCCCGCAGGCAGTCAGCAGGAGTGCACCTCCCGCCACCACCGCTAGAAACTTGCCAGATGTCCGCGCATGGAACACGGCGGTACTCCTTTAATCGTCCGGTCTGAGGTCAGCCGCAAGCACTGGTCGAACAAAGCTGAGCACCAGGACTCTCCCTTGGACAAGTGGGGCGACTGGGGTGTTGCAGACCTGATACCGGCGCCGCCCCAAGCTGTAACAAAGTCGGGCGCAGAGCGCGAAACTCCCCAATCAGTGAAAATCAGGAAAAACGTAACGTTTGACCGAATAGTCCCAGTACGGTAGACAGCGGAGAGTAGTCGCGCGGGTGATCAAAAGGGCTCGGATGTGTGGAAAAACCACGACTGTCCCTGCTGGGAAACTCACCGAAACCCACAAGCCATATCACCCAGAGTAGTCGGCCGATCGGCTTTTCCCGTCGTCGGCAACCTTCACGTCGTGCTCTCCCGAAGTGGCGCGGGCCGTCTCGTGGGGGTTGTGGGGTGCGGGCTGTACGGGAATTCTTTTTTCGCAGGGTTTTCTCCGCCGCATATCGGATTGCGGACGCATCTCGCGTGCGGAACTTCTGTGCGGAGACCCGTTCCGGGTGGCTCTTTTCCCTGTTCCCCGCGCCGCCCGTCCGCCCGTCCGTCGGGCGAGGGCGAGGAGTGCCTGACGGAGGCGTCTCAGGTACGTCGGCCGGCGGGTCCGGTACGGCTGTCGCATGGCCCGATATTTGCGGATAATGGCATCCGGGCCACTCGTGAGCCCCCGGGGGCGGGCTCCATGATTGGCGGCATGACAACGACTCTTCAGACGCGTACGCGGGGGTTGCACCGCGCCTGGATCGTGGCGGGAGTCGCGTTCGTGGCCATCCTGGGCGCAGCGGGGTTCCGGGCCACTCCCGGGGTGCTGATCACCCCGCTCCAGGAGGAGTTCGGCTGGTCCCGCGGCACGATCTCGCTGGCGGTCTCGGTCAACCTCATGCTCTACGGCCTGACCGCCCCGTTCGCCGCCGCCCTCATGAACCGTTTCGGCATGCGCCGGGTGGTGTCCGGCGCGCTGCTGCTCGTCGCGGCGGGCAGCGGGTTCACCATCCTGATGAACGCACCCTGGCAGCTCATCCTCTGCTGGGGTGTCCTGGTCGGTCTCGGCACCGGGTCGATGGCCCTGGTCTTCGCCGCCACACTCACCGAGCGCTGGTTCGTCCGCCACCGTGGCCTCGTCACCGGAGTCCTCACCGCGGGCGGTGCCACCGGGCAGCTCGTCTTCCTGCCCCTCCTCGCCCACCTGGCCGTCGCCCAGGGGTGGCGTTCGGCGGCCGTCACGGTCACCGCCGCCGCGCTCGTCGTGGTCCCCCTCGTCTGGTTCCTGCTGCGTGACCGCCCGGAGGAGGTGGGCACCACCGCTCTGGGCGCCGACCCGGCCGCGGTCACGGTCCCCCCGCCCGCCAGGGCCGGCGGAGCCGCCGCCCACGCACTCACCGTGCTGTGGAGCGCCGCGCGGACCAGGCCCTTCTGGCTGCTCGTGGGCGGGTTCGCGATCTGCGGTATGAGCACCAACGGCCTGGTCGGCACCCACTTCATCCCAGCGGCCCACGACCACGGGATGGCCGAGCCGACCGCCGCGGGACTCCTCGCACTGGTTGGGATCTTCGACGTCGTCGGGACCATCGCGTCCGGCTGGCTGAGCGACAAGGTCGACTCGCGGATCCTGCTCGGCGCCTACTACGGGCTGCGCGGTCTGTCGCTGATGCTTCTGCCCAGCCTGTTCGGAGCGACCACCGAGCCCAGCATGCTCGTCTTCATCGTCTTCTACGGCCTCGACTGGGTGGCCACCGTCCCGCCCACCGTGGCCCTGTGCCGGCAGATCTACGGCGCCGACGGCGCGGTGGTGTTCGGCTGGGTCTTCGCCTCCCACCAGATCGGCGCGGCCGTCGCCGCAGTGGGCGCGGGTCTCACCCGTGACCACTTCGGCGCCTACGACCTCGCCTGGTACGCCGCCGGATTCCTCTGCCTGATCGCCGCCCTGATGTCGGTCGCCATCGCCAGGAAGGCATCCTTGAAAGCGTGAACGAGCGAAGAGAGACAGCCGGCGGGCACCGGAGCACGCGGCGGGCGAAGGCCGCATGACCGGGCAGAAGGTGCTCCCGATCGTGGTCAGGATCGAGCGGGCGGCCCCACCGGAGCGCACCGACGCCCTGGAGGCGGCCGCGCTCGCGGTGCTGACGCTCCTCGACGACCCCCGGGCCCTCGGCGACGGCGAATGGGCCGAACCGGTCCGCTCCTGGGAGAGCATCGGGATCAGGAAGGTCGTCCGGCGGGCGCGCGGCGCCGAGTGGCGCCGGGTGCTCGACCTGCCCGGCATCACCGTCGTCTCCGGCACCGCCGAGGTCCGGGTCCACCCGCCGGTGCCGCTCGACGACTGGCCCAGGGACCTGTCCAGGCTGCAGGTCTCCGGCACCGACCTGACCGATTCGGTCCCACCGGTTGCCCCGGCGCCATCGGGAGAGGTGGTGCTCTGGATCAACCCGGGGCTTGCGATGTCGGCGGGCAAGGCGATGGCGCAGGCCGGGCACGCGGCCCAGCTGGCCTGGTGGGGGAGCGGCGAGCGGGCCCGGCAGGAGTGGCGGGACCGGGGGCGGGCGGCCGCCGTACGGACCGCCGGTCCCACCGGGTGGGCCGCGCTGGTCGACTCGGGCCTGCCGGTGGTCCGCGACGCGGGGTTCACCGAGGTCGAGCCCGGGTCGTGCACGGTCGTCGCGGACGCGCCGTGGCTGCGGCACGGCGGTTTCCGGATCGCGGGTTCCGGGCCGCTCAGGTCGCCGTGACGGTGCGGGTGAACGCTCCTCTCGTGGCGGCCGGGCAGGCCGCGGAGGGGCTGCCCGGCCGTACTCCCGGAGGGATTCTCCGGGAGTACGGCAGGAGCACCGCGGGGCCCGCGCAGACCGGCGTTCCACCCCCATCTGGGAAGGCACTCGTTCCCGAAGTGTGATGGGGATCGCGCACGGGAAAACCGGATTTGTCGTACGCTCCCGATCGTGCTCGATGGGTTGGGTGGGACTCCGGGGACCCGGGGGGCGGGTTCTGTGCCGGCGTATGTGACCGCTGAGGCGGATACGTCCGAGTTGCCGAAGGTGGTCGTCGACGGCCCGCCGAAGTCATCGATCAATCCGCTGGGATCACCGGTCAAGAGGTCCCGCATCGGCGACCTGCCGATGCGCGTCATCTACCGGATTCTGGCCGCGGTCACCGTGGTGGTCGTGGGGGCCGTCGCGGCCGTGGCCGGACTCGTGTACTCCGGCTCCTCAGATCAACCGGGCGAGGAGGCGTCGGGGCCGATCGCCGCGCCATCTGCCGCGATGCCCTCGCCCGGTTTCGGTTCCCCGGCGTCCTCGTCCTCGGCGTCTCCGGCGCCCTCTTCGTCGGCGTCGGCGTCGGTGTCGGCTTCCCCGGCGCCTTCGCCGACGGTGAGCGCGGCCCGGACGCCGGAGCGGAGCGCGGCCGTGGTCGTGGCCCTGTCCGACCCGCGTGTTCCCGGGATGCCGCCCGGTAAGCGGCTGGCCCGGCTGCCCGGCAAGGAGCACAAGACCAAACTCCGGCTGCAGGACGCCAAGTCGGGCGTCTCACTGGCCCGGCTCGCCAAGCCGTGGAAGACCTACGGCGCCCCGCCGTTCTCCACCAAGCAGGTGTTGCCGAAGGTGAAGGGCGGGGCCACCCGGGCGATGGTCGTGAGTTGTCCGGTGCCCATCAAGGTGCAGGAGAGCCCGGAGGAGACCGCGCTGCTGGCCGCTCGCTGGACGCTCAACCACCACCCCAAGGGCAGCACGATCGCCTGGACCGCCTCCCAGGCGACCAAGGACGGCTGGCTGCTGGCCTACCGGGTGAAATACAAGATCAAGGCCAAGTCCCGCTTCTCCATGGCCGCCGTCGCCGTGACGGAGGTCCCCGGTGCCAAACCCGCCATGGTCTTCGTGACGATCCCCGACACCCAGCGGGCATACTGGCGCGACATCAACACCGCGGTCACCTCGATCCGGTTGAAGTGACCCCGCCCCGGTACGGAAGCGTCCCAGCCGTTCGGGCCGGGCAGAAGCGGGTGGCCACGGCTTCCCTCCCCGGTGTCGTCAGGATGGTCCGCCGTCCGCCGGACAGGGCCTAGGCTCGATTGACGTGACCCAGATCGTTCTCGCCTCCGCCTCGCCCGCCCGTCTCGCCCTGCTCCGCAGCGCCGGACTCGATCCCAAGGTGATCGTCAGCGGTGTGGACGAGGAGGCCGTCGTCGCCGACAGTCCGAGCGAACTCTGTCTCGCGCTGGCCCGCGCCAAGGCCGCGGTGGTGGCACGGGACCTGACCGCCGGCCTGGTCATCGGCTGCGACTCGGTGCTGGAGCTCGACGGTCAGGCCTACGGCAAGCCCCTGTCGGCCGAGGAGGCCGTCTCACGCTGGGAGAGCATGCGCGGCCGTACGGGGCGCCTGCTCACCGGCCACTGTGTGATCGACGTCGCCGGCGGGCGGGAGGTGGCGGAGGTGGGGGCCACGGTCGTCCGTTTCGGCTCCCCGACCGACGCCGAGATCGCCGCCTATGTCGCCACCGGCGAGCCCCTCCGGGTCGCGGGTGCCTTCACCCTGGACGGAGCGGGCGGCTGGTTCGTCGACGGCATCGAGGGTGACCACGGCAACGTGCTGGGCATCTCCCTCCCTCTCCTCCGCCGCCTCTTCGCCGCCCTCGACGTCTCCGTGCCCACTCTCTGGCGGAACGGCTGAGCGCTCCCTGCCGTCTCGCGCGACCCGGGTACGGCGGAGCGCTGTGCGGCGCTCTCCGGCACCGTGCGCGATGATCCTGCGATCCCGCTAATCTTCCGGACATGGGTCATTTCCGCTCCTTTACGGACGGCATGAGGTTCTTCTTCCAGGGGCTGGGCTGGGTCGCGCGCACCCCTCGGTGGTGGCTGTTCGGGCTGATCCCCGCCTTGATCGTGTCCGTGCTCTACGTGGTCGCCCTCTATCTCCTCGGTACCAACGCGGGAGACCTCGCCGAGTGGGCGACGCCGTTCGCCGACGGATGGGGCCAGGCGGCGCGGAACACCCTCCGGACCCTGGTCGGACTGCTGATCGTCGGTGCCGGGCTGGTACTGGCCGTGGTGACCTTCACCGCGGTGACCCTGATCGTCGGAGACCCCTTCTACGAGAAGCTCTCGGAAAAGGTCGAGGAGAGCTACGGCGAGGTGCCGGGCGGGCACGAAGTCCCTCTCTGGAAGTCGATTCCCAGGTCCGTCAGAGACAGCCTGATCACTCTCGGATACGTGCTGCTGTTCACCGTCCCGCTGTTCTTCCTCGGCTTCGTGCCGGTGATCGGGCAGACGGTGGTGCCGGTGCTGGGCGCCCTGGTCTCGGGTTTCTTCCTCACGGTCGAACTCACCACGCTGGCCATGGAGCGCCGGGGAATGGCACGCAAGAACCGCTTCGCCGTCCTCCGGGGGAACAAGGCCGCGGCACTCGGCTTCGGAGGGCTTCTCTTCCTGGTCTTCCTCATCCCGTTGGGCGCGGTGGTCGCGATGCCCGCCGCCGTCGCAGGTGGGACGATCATGGTCAGAACGCGCCTGGCCCCCGTCTGACCGACCCTGTACCGCTGTGCCCGCTCAGCGGGCGGCGTGCCCGCTGAGCGGGGAATCTCGCCTTCCCCGCCGGCCTGGGGGCCGATTTCCACAGGGGCGCCGCATGAAGGACCGGGCGTCCACAGATCGAGGTTCGGCGCGATGAGCCGGCCGAAATCCGGCGAGGCTCTCGGCCATGACAACCGACATCCCGGCCCCGGCCAACCCGCAGCCCCATCTGCTTCTCGGCTCCACCGAGGACGTCCTCGGCGCCGTGCCCTACCTCGTGGGCTTCCATCCCGCTGACAGCCTGATCGTGATCGGGCTGAAGGGAAGCCCGCCCCGAGGGCGGCTCCACCTGACCGTCCGGTGGGATCTGCCGCTGGTCGCCCCCGGGCTCGGCCAGATCATCACCTTGCTCCGCAAGGAGCGGATCGGTCAGGTCATCGTCATCGGCTATGGCCCGGGTCCGCTGGTGACCCCTGCCATGGACGCGGCCCTCACGCTGCTGCGCCGGGGCGACGTCACCATCGTCGACGCGCTCCGGGCGGAGAACGGCCGCTACTGGTCCTTCATCTGCTCCCGCTCCGACTGCTGCCCGGCCGACGGCACGCCATACGAGCAGGAGGCCACCATGATCGCCGCCGAGGCCGTCGCGCACGGACTGGTCGCCCTGCCCGACCGAGAGACCCTGGAGCACTCGCTCGACTCCGTCGGCGGCAGTGCACGGCTGGCCATGCGCCAGGCCACGGCCCGCGTCACGGAGGAGTTGCGGGGCAGGCTCGCCGGTTGCACGGACCTGGAAGGGTTCGCCGCGGAGTTCGTCGCCGACGGGGTGGCCCGGGTCCGCGGGGCGATCGCCGTGTACGCCCGCGGTGGGCGACTCGACGACGAGCAGGTGGCCAGGCTGGGACTGGACCTCGCGGTGATCCGGGTCAGGGACGAGGCATGGGCCCTTCTCACCGACGACACCCACGACGTCCACCGTAGGCTCTGGCAGGACCTCACCCGGCGGCTGGAGCCGAGATTCGTGCCTCCGGCCGCCTCCCTGCTCGGCGTGGCCGCCTGGTGTGACGGCGACTCCGCGCTGGCCGGCATCGCCGTCATCCGCGCATGCGAGATCGCCCCGGGATATTCGATGGCGAACCTGCTCAGGCACGCACTCCACCACCTGCTCCCACCGCACGTGCTGAGAGCGAGGATGCCCAGCCCCGAGGAACTGGACGAGGAGATGGGCAGCCCCCGGATGGCATGGCTGCTTCCCATGATCGCCTTATTGGAGGAGCCGGAGGCCACGGAGGAGTGAGAGATCAGCTCTCGGCGCGTTTGCGGCGCTCGTTGTAGGCGCGCACCCGGGGTGGGTAACCGGTCAGCTGCACGTCATAGACGGGAAGAGACAGGTCACGGGCCACCTTGCGGATCACCGCGGGTGAGCCGACTCTCCGCCGGGTCCACTCGCCGTCGTCGGCGACGGCCATCGCGGTGGTGTCGGTCGCGAATGTCTCCGGTTCGACGTAGAACTCCACACCACGACGGGACTTCGCGAAGGCGATGAGCGCCTCCACGTCCGCGTCGGTCGCCTCGCGGTCGAACTTGGCGATCTTCGGCCCGCGAAGACGTCTTAACCCGTAGCGATCCCGCCATCTCATGGCTACTTGTATACATCTCCAGGACGTTTCATGGCAGAAGGTCAGGGTGGACTCTAAGGGACATCCAAGGGTTAGTCCGGATGGACCGGACGAAAGTCGTCGACAAATATGGGAGACAGAGCGGCGACGGAAGAAGGGGTGTCGGTCCATGGCAGGCGCAGTGAGACCATCGGGGAGCCCGTGGGGCGGGAGCATGTCGGCGCCCGGTGTCCGGCCCGACCATGTTGATCTCAGAGTGAGCAACCAGGATCGGGAGCAGGTGGTCGAGCATGTCAAGGCCGCCTACGCGGAGGGGCGGTTCGACAAGTTCGAGTTCGACGACCGTCTGGACCGCGCGATGACGGCACGCGTCCACGGTGACCTGCTGCCGATCATGCATGAGCTCTACGGCTCGCGCCCGGTCGCCCCCGCCCCCTATCCGCCGGTGACGGGTTGGGCAGCACCGGGCCGCCACCACCAGGTGCGGGCGGACACGGGAGGAGAACGCCTGGGAGCGGCGGCGGCACACCTGCTGCCGCTGACCGGCCTGCTGGCGATCGGACCGCTGATCATGATGCTCACCGGGGGCAGGACCTCGCCCTACATCCGCAAGCACGCGGTGGAGGCGCTCAACTTCCAACTGACCCTGCTCGGGGCCACCGTGCTGCTGTCGATCACCTTCGTGGGCGTCGTGCTGCTGCCCGTGCTCTGGATCGGAGGCGTGGTCCTGTCCGTAGTGGGGGGTCTGGCGGCCCTGGGCGAAGGCGATTTCCGTTATCCGCTCACGCTGCGTCCGGTGAAGTAGTCCGGTCCGGGGCCGGTATCGGTTCATGCCGCAGGGCGGAAGGACGCGCCTGGCGGCTTGATACCGCTCATGCCGCACGGCGGAGGACGCGCCTGGCTGCTCGACACCGCTCATACCGCACGGCGGAGGACGCGTCCGGCTGCTTCGACACCGCTCATGTCGTGGGGCGGAGGGGCGCGTTCAGGTGCCGAGGACCTCGTATCTGACCCGCATGACACCGGCGCCGGTGCTGCCGATGGCGGAGAAGGCGGCCCTGGACAGATCGAGGCAACGGCCGCCCACATAGGGTCCGCGGTCGTTGATCCGGACCGTCACCGACTCGCCGGTGGCGGGGTTGGTCACCCGGACCTTGCTCCCCAGGGGGAGGGACTTGTGAGCGGCGGTCATCGCCTGGGGGTTGAAGCGCTCGCCGCTGGCCGTCATCTGCCCCTCGTCGTAGAACGAAGCACCGCAGGACCCGGTGGAGACCACGTGGGCCTTCGGCTTGGCGGGGGACTTGGGGGACTTGGGGGTGTGGGGCTTCGCCGCTTTCGGCCTGGTCTTCGGCGTGGCGGTCCCCGCCTCGCCCGGTGTGTCCTTCGCCTGGGAGGTACGGCTCTCGCCCGGTGTCGCCGTGGGGGTGGCGGAGGGGCCGGGCGGTGGGGTGGCGATCTGGTCGGTGGTGGCCGTCGTGCTCCCTGCCGTCGCCTCCTGGAGGGAGGGGGAGCCGGTAGGGGAGGCGAGCTGGGGAGAGCGTGCGGCGGCCAGACCGACGGAGGCGGTCGTCCGCGAAGTGTCGCCGTCGGCGGAGAGCGCCCAGATGGTGGCCGAGGCCACGGCCACCACCATGACCCCGGCGGCCAGTGTGGCCAGGAGTTGCCGGTTCGTCGGCGATTTCTTCTTCGAGGGTGAGGTGCCGGGGGACGAGGGGGAGGAGTGCAGGCCCAAGGAAACCACGGTCCAAAGTCGGGGACAGGACAGAGGAAGGCCGTATGGCACAGGGGAGACGGGCGTGCCAGGGCCGACCTCAGCAGCCGGGGGTACAGGGGTGCCCCGCAGCGATGCGGTTGACAATATGCGACAAACCATCAGTAAAGGCAAGTTAATGGAATGATGGTGACTTATACCACTTTTGTCAACGAAATGGATCATTTAGGAGAAGATCAGACAAATCGCGCCAAAATCGGCAATGTCGATCATTTGCGGCTGCGGCCCGACGTCGAGGTCCGGTCAGGATTGATGGACCGCACCCCTGAGACTTCGGTGAAGGCCCATATCCAGGACGTCGCGCAGATGCGGCCTCGGGTCTTGGATCGTGATCCCGGGGTGAGACGTCGACGTGCCCTTCTGTCCGGTACGTGGCCGACGGATCGGGGCGGCATGGGCCGGATCAGGGCAGGTCAGAGTAGAACAGGACAGACCGGGTCATCGCAGGTCAGGGCAGAGTAGAACAGGGCAAGGCGGCGCAGTCCGAGCAGGCAAGGCCAGGTCGACACAGGTCAGGGCAAGCGCAGCGCAGATCAGGACAAGGTCGGCGCAGCGCAGGTCAAAACAGGGCAGGGCAGATCAGAGCATGAGGGAGCGCACCGTCTCCACGGTGTCGGCCTCGGCGGTGCTCTTGTCGGGGCGGTAGCGGATCACCCGCGCGAAGCGGAGTGCCATTCCCCCGGGGTAACGGCTGGACTGCTGGACCCCGTCGAACGCGATCTCGACGACGAGCTCGGGGCGGACGACGACGGTCCAGCCGTCGGTGGGGCCCTCGGCAAGCTCCAGGAAGCGTTCCGTCTGCCAGGCGAGCAGCTCGTCGGTCAGCCCCTTGAAGGTCTTGCCGAGCATGACGAACTCACCGCTCTGCGGATCGCGGGCGCCCAGATGCAGGTTGGAGAGCCTGCCCTCGCGGCGGCCGCTGCCCCACTCGACGGCGAGGACGACCAGATCGAGAGTGTGCCGGGGCTTCACCTTGATCCAGCCGGCACCGCGTCGTCCGGCGGCGTAGGGCGTGTGCAGCGACTTGACCACCACGCCCTCGTGACCGCTCCTGACGACCTCCTTGAAGAACGCCTCCCCGTGCGTGACGTCGTCGGTGACCAGACGGGGGGTCACCAGCTCCGGGGGGACGGCCGCGACCAGCGCCGAATGGCGTGTCTCGCCCGGCAGCTCGAGCAGATCGGCGCCGTCCACCCGGAGGGCGTCGAAGAAGAAGACCCGGAGCGGGGTCTTCTCGCGCGCCCCGGTCACGTCGATACGGCTGGACACCCGGCCTGAGGTGATCTGAAAGGGCTCGGGGCTGCCGTCGGGACGGAGCGCGATGACCTCGCCGTCCAGGACGAGGTCATCGGAGGGCAGCGCCCGGACCGCCTCGACCAGCTCGGGCACCTGGGCGGTGATGTCGTCGAGGGTCCGGGTGAAAACACGCACCGCGTCACCGGAGCGGTGCGCCTGCACCCGGACACCGTCGAGCTTCCACTCGATCGCCACCGGGCCGCCGAGCTTGCCCATGGCGGCGGCGACGGAGGTGGCGCTCTGCGCGAGCATCGGTGACACGGGACGGCCCACCTCCAGGTGGAAGGCGCGCAGCTCCTCGATCCCGCCGCTCAGCGCGGCGGCGCCGACGGCGGGCAGCCAGCCGCGGAGGGTCAGTGCCCGGCGGACCTCGGCCACCGGCACCGCGGCCGCCTTCGCGATGGCCTCGACCATCACCCCGTCCAGCGCGCCCTGCCGCAATTCGCTGCGGAGCAGGCGGAACAGGAAGGTCTGCTCCTGGCGGGTGAGTGCTCCGAACAGCTCGGTGATCAGGACCTTACGCGCCGCCTGGGAGCCCGGACCGGACTGGGCCTTGACCCGGTCGAGGAGGTCGTTGACCTGGCGCAGGGTGGCGGTCGCGGCCAGCCGCGGGTCCGGCGGGTCCTGCAGGCCGGCCCAGCCCACACCGATATGGCGCTGTGGCAGCTCGCCGGAGAGATAGGCGATGGCGATCTCCGCCTCGTCCGGGGTGACCCGGCCGAGCAACTCCGCGAGATGGCCGACCTTGGCCAGCCGGGCGGAGCCCGCGGCGACGGCGGCGGAGGTGCGGGCAAGATCGATCAACAGCACAAGGCCCAGCCTAAGAGCTGGGGGTGACATTCCGGGAGTGCGGATCCCGCTTTTCGGAGTGATCCTCGGAGACACGGGCCGTCCCTCCTCGGAGGGACGGCCCGTCAGCGGCCCGTCAGCTGACGCCGAGCAGATCCACGACGAAGATGAGCGTCTCGCCCGGCTTGATACGGGCACCCGCGCCGCGGCTGCCGTAGCCGAGGTGGGGCGGGATGGTGAGACGGCGGCGGCCGCCGACCTTCATGCCCGCCACCCCCTGGTCCCAGCCCGTGATGACCTGACCGCCGCCCAGCTGGAAGTCGAAGGCGTCACCGCGGTTCCACGACGCGTCGAACTCCTCGCCGGTGGAGAAGGCAACGCCGACGTAGTGCACGCTGACCCTGTGCCCGGGTTTGGCCTCCTGGCCGTTCCCCTCGACGATGTCGACGATCTGCAGCTCCGCGGGCGCGTCGCCCTCCGGGAAGTCGATCTCCGGCTTCTCCAGTGCCACGTGGTTCTCCTTGGTTGGATACGCGCCGGTTGGTTTCCGACCGGCCGGATGACTCTACGGGGTCCGGCGGGCGGATGAGAGACAGAGGGACACGCCGGGGCCGGCGTCGCACTTCCCAGGTAGGCCGTGGCGGGGACGTACGGTCCCGCACCCCGGAGGCGCGGCTCCACCGCCGGGATCCCCTTGCGTGCGATGCGGTGAGCCGGGCGGCTGACCGCGAAGCGGATGCGGCTGGTTCGGTGAGCCGGGCGGGTGGTCGGCCGATCCGCGGCAAGCCGGTGAAGAAACACGGGGAGCGCTCCCCGCATCAGAGGCCGGCGACGACGGTCAGAGTCGGCGGCGCCGGGACCGCCGCCGCGAAATATGGCCGCCACGCGACGTTCATCTGACTTTTTTGATGGGAGCGTTCCCACAATTGCATAAACGATCTCCCTGCGCCTATTTGACCTGCGAAAACCCGACGCATTTTTGGAGAGCGCTCTCCAATTCTTGGTCGATTGATAACAGCGATCGTTATCCGAGATGTCGTTGACAGGTAACTCCACTGCCATCAATCTGCTCAGGGAGCGCTCTCTCCATGATCACTTATGAGGACCCTAGGAGGGTTCCATGCGCAAGCTACGTCAGCGGTTCCTCACCCCGATGGTCGCCGTGTCGGCGTTGGCCATGAGCCTCGCCGCCTGCGGCGGCGGCGACGGCGGCGGCGGCACCACAGGAAGCAGCGCGGCGGCCTCCCAGCCAGGGGAGAAGATCAAGCTGACCGTCGCGCTCTTCAGCGACTTCCACTACGCGCCGCTGTATGAGGAGTTCAAGAAGACCCACCCCAACGTGGAGATCGTGGAGCGCCGCTCGCAGTTCAACGACCACCACACCAACCTCATCACGCAGCTGACCACCGGCGCGGGCGCCGCGGACGTCGTCGCCGTCGAGGGCGGCTACGTCGGCGCCTTCACCCCCGTACCCGGCAAGTTCTACAACCTCAAGGACTACGGCCTGGACAAGCGCCAGAGCGAATACCTCGACTGGAAGTGGCAGCTGGGCGTCTCCAACGACGGCTCCTCGCTCATGGGGCTGGGCACCGACGTCGGCGGACTCGCCATGTGTTACCGCCCCGACCTGTTCAAGAAGGCCGGTCTGCCCAGTGACCGCGAAGGGGTGTCGGCGCTCTGGCCGACCTGGGACGCCTACGTCGAGACCGGCAAGAAGTTCGTCGCGGCCAAGGTCGCGGGCGCCAAGTTCACCGACGGCCCCGGTGAGCACTTCCGCGCAATGGTCGAGCAGGCCCCCGTCGGGTTCTACGACGACCAGTACAAGATCGTCGCCGGCACCAACCCGGAGGTGCGTAAGGCCTACGACATGTCCGTGAACATCATTGACGGGGGGTTGTCCGCCAAGCTCGCCGCCTTCACCCCGCCGTGGAACACCGGGATCGCCAAGGGCACCTTCGCCACCATGGTCTGCCCGGCCTGGAAGACCGGCACGATCAAGGACCAGAAGCCCGGTGAGGGCACCTGGGACATCGCCGCGGTGCCCGGTGGCGGCGGCAACCAGGGCGGCACTCACCTGATGCTGCCCAAGCAGGGCAAGCACCCCAAGGAGGCCGCCGAGCTGATCGACCTGCTGACCAACAAGGAGAGCCAGATCATGCTCTTCAAGGAGGCCAGCGCGCTGCCCTCGCTGCCCGTCCTGTACGACGACCCCGCGGTGGCGGACTACGTCAACCCCTACTTCGGCAACGCGCCGATCGGCAAGATCTTCACCAGTGCGGCGAAGGCGCTCAAGGCGCAGCACGTGGGTCCCAAGGCCGGCGACGTCCTGCTGGCGTTCAACAACGGCCTCCAGCGGGTGGAGCAGGGCAAGCAGAACGCCGAGGAGGCCTGGGCACAGGCGCTGAAGGACGTCGGCAGGATCAAGTAGCCCGTCGTTCCCCGGCCGGCCGGCCCCGCACCGGCCGGCCACCTGCCCTCCCCGACGAATCGCCGAAAGGAGCTGCCATGGCCACCCGCGCACCGGACCGCCTGGCGGTCCCACCGAACAGGCCGGTGCGATCCCGCCGTCTCCGCCGCCATCTGGTCCACCAGCTCGACGTCAAAGGCTCGCCGTACGCCTACGTGGCCCCGTTCTTCCTGTTGTTCTCCGCGTTCGGGCTGTTCCCCCTGGCCTACACCGCCTGGGTGAGCCTGCATGAGTGGACCCTGCTGTCAGATGAGCAGACCTTCGTCGGCCTGGACAACTTCAGGACGCTGCTCGCCGACGACTACTTCTGGAACGCCACCTTCAACACCCTGTCCATCGGAGTGCTGTCCACCGCGCCGCAACTGCTGCTGGCCATCTGGCTGGCTCACCTGCTGAACCGGCCGCTGCGGGCGCAGACCTTCTTCCGCATCACGCTGCTGCTGCCCAACGTGACCAGCGTGGTCGCGGTGGTGGTCATCTTCAGCCAGCTGTTCGGCCGCGACTTCGGCATGATCAACTGGATGCTTTCCTGGTTCGGCGTCGGCGGCGTCGCCTGGAACGAGGGGGTGGCCACCTCCCACGCCGCCATCTCCGTAATGATCATGTGGCGGTGGACGGGCTACAACACGCTGATCTTCCTGGCGGCCATGCAGGCCGTACCGCGCGAACTGTACGAGGCGGCCACCCTCGACGGTGCGAGCGGGTTCACCCAGCTCCGCAAGATCACCATTCCGATGATCAGGCCCACCACCGTCTTCGTCGTCATCACCTCGACGATCGGTGCGATGCAGATCCTCGCCGAGCCGCTGCTGTTCGGCTCCTACAGCATCTCCGGCGGCCCGGACCGGCAGTACCAGACGCTCTCGCTGTTCATCTACGAGAACTTCACCAAGCTCGACTTCGGCTACGCCTCGGCCATCTCCTGGATGATGTTCGCCTTCATCGTCCTGGTCGCGGGCGTCAACTACCTGCTCACCCGCCGCGCGAAGGGAGGGCTGACGTGAACGCCCGCACCGCCGTCCGCACCGACCGGCGTCATCGCGCCGCCGTCCCCGCGGGCCGGCGTCCCCGCTCCGGCGCCGCCCGCCGGCTCACCTACCTCACCCTGGTCGCAGTGGCGTTCTTCTCCGCACTGCCGCTCTACTACAGCGTCGTGGTGGCCTCCCGCGACAACGCGGCCCTGGCCGAGGTCCCGCCCCCGCTGCTGCCCGGCGGCAACCTCTTCGCCAATATCGCCCGCGTCTTCGACACCGTCCCCTTCGCCCTGGCGATGGTCAACTCCGTCCTGGTCTCCGGTTCCATCGCGCTCGCGGTGATGTTCCTTTCCACGCTGGCCGGGTTCGCCTTCGCCAAGCTGCGCTTCCGCGGCAGGAACGCCCTGCTGGTGCTCACCGTGGCGACCATGATGGTGCCGGCCCAGCTCGGGATCATCCCGCTGTACATGCTGATGGTGAAGCTGGAGTGGACCGGCACCATGTACGCGCTGATCGTGCCCGCGCTCGTCAACGCGTTCGGCGTGTTCTTCATGACCCAGTATCTGTCCCGGGCGCTGCCGACCGAGCTGCTGGAGGCCGGCCGGGTCGACGGATGCACCACCTGGGGCCTCTTCTGGCACGTCGTGCTCCCGGTCGCCCGCCCCGCGGCGGCCGTGCTCGGCATGCTCACCTTCATGTCGGCCTGGAACGACTACTTCTGGCCGCTGGTCGTCCTGACCCCGGAGGACCCGACGGTGCAGGTCGCCCTGTCCACACTGGCCAGCGGATACGTCAACGACTACGTGCTCGGGCTGGCGGGCACCACGCTCGGCACCCTGCCACTGGTCGCGGTGTTCGCACTGCTCGGAAAACAGATCATCGGAGGAATCATGCAAGGAGCTGTAAAGGGTTGACCTCCTCCCGTTTCCTCCCCCGCCCGGAGGTGGGGGTATCCACGCTCAAGGAGATTCGATGACCGTCGCGGGTATTCGGGGGGCGACCCTCACGCAGGGGCGCGCGGACTTCCCCACCGGTTTCGTCTGGGGCGCCGCCACCGCGTCCTACCAGATCGAGGGCGCGGTCAAGGAGGACGGCAGGCAGCCCTCGATCTGGGACACCTTCTCCGGTACGCCGGGCAAGGTCGCCGGGGGCGACACCGGTGACGTGGCCTGCGAGCACTATTTCCACTACGCCGACGACGTCCGGCTGATGAGCGAGCTGGGCCTGGCCGCCTACCGTTTCTCCGTCGCCTGGCCTCGCGTCCAGCCCGACGGCACCGGCCGGATCAACCCCCGGGGCCTGGACTTCTACAGCCGCCTGGTCGACAGGCTGCTGGAGGCCGGGATAACGCCGTACGCCACCCTCTACCACTGGGACCTGCCCCAGACGCTGGAGGACGCCGGCGGCTGGCCCGCGCGGGACACCGCCCACCGGTTCGCCGACTACGCGCGGGCCGTACACGAGCGGCTGGGGGATCGGGTCCAGCACTGGAGCACCCTCAACGAGCCGTGGGTGTCGGCCTTCCTCGGCTACGGGAACGGGGTCCACGCGCCGGGCAGGCAGGACCCCGCCGCCGCGCTGCGAGCGGCCCACCACCTGCTGCTGGGGCATGGGCTGGCGACGCAGGCGCTCCGCGCCGGGGGAGCCGAGGAGGTCGCGCTGGTGCTCAACCTCGCGCCGGTGATCACTCCTGAGCAGGTGCGCGACCCGGCGGCCGAGCCGTCGGCGGCGGACACCGAGGCGGTGGACCGGATCGACACCCTGCTCGTCCGGCAGTTCCTCGACCCCGCGCTGCGCGGGGAGTATCCCGCGCAGCTGCTGGCGGTCGTCGAACGCAACGGCGGTCTCGCCCACATCCGTGACGGCGACCTCCAAACGATCAACCAGCCGATCGAGGCGATCGGCATCAACTACTACAACCCGTGTGTGGTCGAGTCCGGTCCCGGGGAGGCGGCCGACGCGGCGTGGCCGGGCAGCGAGGACGTCCGCTTCTGCACGGTCGACGCGCCGGTCACCGCCATGGGCTGGCCGATCGTGCCCAACGGGCTGTCCCGGCTGCTCCTGCGGCTGGCCGACGACTATCCCGAGGTGGGTCTGATCGTCACCGAGAACGGCGCGGCCTTCGACGACGTCGTGGAGGACGGCCGGGTCCACGACACCGGCCGGACCGGCTATCTGGACGGTCATCTGCGCGCCGTACACGCGGCGATCGCCGAGGGTGCGGATGTGCGGGGCTATCTGGTCTGGTCTCTGCTGGATAATTTCGAATGGGCCGAGGGGTACCGGCGCAGGTTCGGCATCGTGCACGTCGACTTCGCCACCCAGCGCCGCCTGCTCAAGGACAGCGCGCTGTGGTATCGCGAGGTCATCAAGGGGAACGGACTACGGGGGACCAGATGAGACGACCCACCTTGGAGGCGGTCGCCGCCCGAGCCGGGGTCTCCCGGTCGACCGTCTCCCGGGTGGTGAACGGTCAGACCACAGTGACTCCGGACATCCGCGACATAGTCCTGCGAGCGGTGCACGAGCTGGGCTACGTCCCCAACGGGGCGGCACGGAACCTGGTCACCCAGCGGACCAACTCGGTCGCGCTCGTCGTCTCGGAGTCGCCGAACCGGGTGTTCTCCGACGATCCGATGTTCTCCACCGTGATCCGCTCGGCCAGCATCGAGCTGGAGGCCGTCAACATGCAGGTCGTGCTCCTGCTGGCCGGGTCTCCGCAGAGTCACGCGCGGGCGGAGAACTACATCGCCGGCGGTCACGTGGACGGTGTCATGCTCGTGTCAAGCCACGGCGCCGATCCGCTGCCCGTCGCGCTCACCCGGCTGCGCGTCCCGGTCGTCTCGTACGGCAGGCCGGCCGTGCCGGTCGACATCCCCTACGTGGACAACGACAACGTGGGCGGCGCGGCCGTCGCCGTACGTCACCTGCTGGAGCAAGGGCGACGGCGGATCGCGACGATCGCCGGGCCACTGGACATGATCGGCGGGCAGGACCGGCTGACCGGGTACCGGCAGGTGCTCCAGGACTCCGACCGCCGTTCCATCATCGCGGTCGGCGACTTCACCCGCGAGTCCGGTGCGATCGCCATGCGCCAGCTGCTGGCCGACGACCCGGAGCTGGACGCGGTGTTCGCCGCCAACGACCTGATGGCGATCGGCGCCATGCACGCGCTGCGGCAGGCCGGCCGCAGCATCCCCGACGACGTCGCCGTCGTCGGTTACGACGACATAGAGGCCGCCCGCTACACCGACCCGCCGCTCACCACTGTCCACACCTCGCACGCGAAGCAGGCCGCCGCCATGGTCCGCCTGCTGCTCGGCCTCCTGGCGGACGGCCCCACCGAACCGGTGATCATGCCTACGGAGCTCGTCGTAAGGGCGTCTTCGTAGATTCCCGCACCACCAGTTCGGTGGGGAGCACCAGTGGCGCCCTCTCCCCGGGGTCCAGCACCATGCGCGCCAGCCGTTGCCCCATCTCCACGGTCGGCTGGCGGACGGTGGTCAGCGGCGGCTCGGCATAGGCCGCGGCCGGGATGTCGTCGAAGCCGACGACGGCGACGTCGTCGGGGACCCTCCGGCCCGCCCGGCGCAGCGCCCGCAGCGCGCCCAGCGCCATCAGGTCGTTGGCCACGAACACCGCGTCCAGCTCCGGGTCGTCGGCCAGCAGCTGGCGCATGGCGATCGCACCGGACTCGCGGGTGAAGTCGCCGACCGCGACGATGGAGCGGCGGTCGGAGTCACGCAGCACGTTGCGGTAGCCGGAGAGCCGGTCGATCCCGGCGATCATGTCCTGCGGGCCGGCGATGGTCGCGATCCGCCGGCGCCCCTGTTCCACCAGGTGCTGGACCGCGCGCTCGGCGCCACCGGAGTTGTCCATGTCCACGTACGGCAGCTCGCTGGGCACGCCGGGCCGGCCGCCGCAGACCACCGGGACGCCCCGCCGGGACAGGATGCCCGGTAGCGGATCGGTCCCGTGCATCGATGCGATGATCACACCGTCCACGTGCCCGTTGGTCGCGTAGCGCTCGACCCGGTGATAGCCGCCGTCCGGGCCGGTGAGCATCAGCACGAGCTGCTTGTCGGCCTTCTCGATCTCCATGCTGACCCCCCGGATGATCCCGGCGAAGGTCGGGTCGTCGGAGAAGACGCGGGTCGCCGGTTCGGGGAACACCAGGGCGATCGAGTCGGCCCGCCGGGTGACCAGGCTCCGCGCCGCCTGGTTGGGGACGTAGCCCAGCTCCTCCACGGCGCGGTTCACCGCCTCACGGATCTGCGGGGCGACCCGGGAGGACCCGTTGACCACCCGGGAGGCGGTCGCCCGGGACACCCCAGCCCGGGCGGCGACCTTCTCCAGGGTCGGCCGGACCCTCACAGGCCGTTCCGGCCGACGACTTCGCGGTACCAGAGCGCGCTGTCCTTGGGGGTGCGGTGCTGCGTGGCGTAGTCGACGTGCACGATGCCGAACCGCTTGGCGTAGCCCTCGGCCCACTCGAAGTTGTCCAGCAGCGACCAGACCAGGTAGCCGCGCAGGTCGGCGCCCGCCTCGATGGCGGCGTGGGCGGCGCGCAGGTGCCCGTCGAGGTAGGACACGCGGTCCGTGTCGTGGACCCGGCCGGCCTCCACGACGTCGTCGAAGGCCGCGCCGTTCTCGGTGATGACCAGCGGAGTGCCGGGGTAGTCCCGCGACAGCCGTACCAGGAGGTCGGTCAGCCCGAACGGCTGGACCGGCCAGCCCATCGCGGTCTTCGGTACGTCGGGGCGGGGGAAGGAGATGCCCTCGCTGCCCGGGTAGACGGGGTTGGCGGGTTCGCCGGTGCGGGCGGCCACGGTCTGCGGGTTGTAGTAGTTCACCCCCAGCAGGTCGATCGGCCGGCTGATGATCTCCAGATCGCCCTCCCTGACGAAGGACCAGTCGGTGAAGCGGCCGGCCCGCCCGACCACGTCGGCGGGATACTCCCCGCGCAGCACCGGGTCAAGGAAGATCCGGTTCTGCAGGCCGTCCACGACGGACACCGCCTCGGCGTCGTCACCGAGCACCGGCGAGAGGTTGAGCGTGATGCCGATCCGGCCCGCTCCCGCCGCGCGCAGCGCCCCGGTCGCCAGCCCGTGGCCGAGCAGCAGGTGGTGGACGGCGGCGAAGCTCAGCTCCGGCTCGGTACGGCCCGGCGCGTGGATGCCCGAGGCGTAGCCGAGAAAGGCCGAGCACCAGGGCTCGTTCAGTGTGGTCCACGTCTCGACCCGATCACCCAGCCGCGCGTGTACTATCTCGGCGTATTCGGCGAACCGTTCGGCGGTCTCCCGGTTGGTCCAGCCGCCTCGATCCTCCAGGGTCTGCGGCAGGTCCCAGTGGTAGAGCGTCACGATCGGGGTGATGCCGGCTCCGTGCAGCCCGTCCACCAGGCGGTCGTAGAAGTCCAGGCCGCGCGGGTTGGCCGGGCCTGAGCCGTCGGGTTGGATACGGGGCCAGGAGACGGAGAAGCGGTAGGCGGCCAGACCGAGGTCGCCCATGATGCGGATGTCTTCGGGGTAGCGGTGGTAGTGGTCGCAGGCCACGTCGCCGGTGTGCCCGGCATGCACCTTGCCGGGAGTCCGGGAGAAGGTGTCCCAGATGGAGGGACCCCTGCCGTCGTCCCGGGCCGCGCCCTCGATCTGGTAGGCCGCGGTGGCGGCGCCCCAGACGAATCCCTCGGGGAATCTCAGCGCGCTGGAGTCCTTGAGGACGGGGGATTTCTCAGCGGAGATGGTCATATCCTCGCCGCTCCATTCTGTTCCGCGGTTCTGTGAGAGCGCTCTCTTGAGAATCACGTCTGTCGGAGTTGCATGTCAAGAAAAATGGGGCTGTAACCGTAATATCACAGTTATTGACATTGAGATGTGCGCAGACGACTCTCTCCAGAGAGCGCTCTCAAGCTTCCCGGCAACTTTATATGGAGGAAGGTCCATGTCGCTCCTCTCGCGGACCAACCGCGTCACCTTGGTGGCGGGCACCATTGGGCTGGCGCTGGTCGCCACCGCCTGCGCATCAACGGAGAACAAGCCGTCGGCGGGCGGAGGCGGCAGCAGCACGTCGGCTGATTGCGCGGCCTTCACCAAGTACGGTAACCACGCCGGCAAGACCGTCAGCATCTACTCCCCGATCCGCGACACCGAGGCCGACCTGTTCGAGCAGGCGTGGAAGCCGTTCGCGAAATGCACGGGAATGAAGATCACATATGAGGGCACCGGCGAGTTCGAGGCCCAGATCCAGGTGCGCGCCGACGGCGGAAATCCGCCGGACATCGCCTTCTTCCCGCAGCCGGGCCTGCTGGAGCGTTTCGCCAAGGCCGGCAAGCTCAAGCCCGCCTCGGCCGAGGTGAAGAAACTGGCCGACGAGGGCTGGTCGCCGGACTGGGCCAAGTACTCGACCGTCGACGGCACCTTCTACGGCGCGCCGCTGGGCGCCAGCGTGAAGTCCTTCGTCTGGTACTCGCCGGGCATGTTCAAGGAGAAGGGCTGGACCGTCCCCACGACCTGGGACGAGCTGATGACCCTCACCAACACCATCGCGGCCTCCGGCGTCAAGCCGTGGTGCGTCGGCCTCGAGTCCGGTGACGCGACCGGCTGGCCGGCCACGGACTGGATCGAGGACATCATCCTCCGCGAGGTCGGCCCCGAGGGGTACGACGACTGGGTGAGCCACAAGCTCGCGTTCAACGACCCCAAGGTCGTCGCCGCGGCGGACAAGGTCGGTGCGATCCTCAAGAACGAGAAGTTCGTCAACGGCGGCTACGGTCCGGTGAAGTCGATCGTCAGCACCGCCTTCCAGGAGGGCGGCGTCCCGATCACGCAGGGCAAGTGCGCGCTGCACCGCCAGGCGTCCTTCTACGCCAACTTCTGGCCGGAGGGCACCAAGGTGGCCGAGGACGGTGACGTGTTCGCCTTCTACCTGCCGGGCAACGACCCGGCCAAGAAGCCGGTCCTCGGCGCGGGCGAGTTCGTGGCGGCCTTCGCCGACCGTCCGGAGGTCCAGGCCGTGCAGGCGTACCTCGCCTCGGCGGAGTTCCCCGCGGCCCGGATGAAGCTGGCGACCTACGTCACCGCGCGCAAGGGCGTGGACCCGGCCCTGGCGCAGAACCCGATCGACAAGCTCTCCATGGAGATGCTGCAGAACCCCGACACGGTCTTCCGGTTCGACGGCTCGGACCTGATGCCCGCCGCGGTCGGCGCCGGCACCTTCTGGAAGGGCATGACCGACTGGATCAACGGCAAGGACACCAAGACGGTGCTCGACTACATCGATGCCTCCTGGCCCAAGTCCTGATATGTGACGATGCATCCGGTCGCGCGCAGCTCACGCGACCGGATGCATCGCCCGTATCGGCATGATCATCCCGGGAGATCCCTCCGATGGACTTCGACTTCGCCGCCGAACAGCCCAAACTCGTCCAGTTGCTGATCGGCGTCGCCGCCTTCCTCGTGGTGGTCGCGGTGATCCTGTTGCTGGTCGACCGCGCCCCGATGCGGCGGCGGGCCTGGACCCACGCGACGATCCTGCTCCTGCCCGCCGTCGCCCTTCTCTCCATCGGCCTGGTGGTGCCCGCCGTACGGACGACCCTGCTGTCGTTCATGAGCGGCGACGGCATGCGGTGGGTGGGCCTGGACAACTACGCCTGGATGTTCACCCAGCCCGAAGCCCTGACCGTGCTGCGCAACACGCTCATCTGGGTCCTGCTCGTGCCGCTGCTGGTGACCTCCGTCGGGTTGCTCTACGCCGTCATGGTGGACCGCACCCGCTTCGAGTCGCTCGCCAAGTCGCTGGTCTTCCTGCCGATGGCGATCTCGTTCGTCGGCGCCGGCATCATCTGGCGTTTCGTCTACGCCTACCGCGCCGACGACCAGGACCAGATCGGCCTGCTCAACCAGCTCGTGGTCGCCATGGGCGGCGAACCACAGCAGTGGCTGCAGGAATCTCCGACGAACACGCTGTTCCTGATCGTGGTGATGGTCTGGATCCAGGCCGGCTTCGCCACCGTGGTGCTCTCCGCCGCGATCAAGGGAATCCCGGCGGAGATCGTCGAGGCCGCCCGGCTGGACGGGGCGAGCCCGGCGCAGATGTTCTTCCGCGTGACGCTGCCCTCCATCCGCTCGGCCGTGGTCGTGGTCGCGGTCACCCAGTCGATCGCCACGCTGAAGCTGTTCGACATCGTGCGCACGATGACCGGCGGCCAGTTCGACACCAGCGTCATCGCCAACGAGATGTACAACCAGGCGTTCCGCTACGGCGAGACCGGCAAGGGCGCGGCGCTCGCCGTCTTCCTGTTCGCCCTGGTGACGCCCATTGTGATCTACCAGATCCGCCAGCGCCGGGAGGTCCGGTGAGCGAGCGAGCCGGGATGCGCGGGCGGGTCGACATGCACGGCGCCACAGCAGTGTGGCCGGCGAAGGAGTCCGCGTGACCACATTGACCCAGACCGCGGTGCGCCCCCGGGCCACGACCGCGCCGCAGCGCGTCCGGCGGGGGCTCAGCGGCAAGGTCGCCAGTGCCGCGGCGATCGTCATCGCGGTCCTGTGGACCACCCCGACCTTCGGCCTGCTGCTCTCCTCGCTGCGCCCGGAGGACCAGATCAAGTCCACCGGCTGGTGGACGTTCTTCTCCGACCCGCAGCTCACCCTGGAGAACTACCAGCAGGTGCTGTTCGGCACCTCCTCGTCCTCCGGGCAGATGGCCAGCTTCCTGATCAACTCCATCGTCATCACGGTCCCCTCGGTGCTCCTCCCGCTGGCCCTGGCCACCTTCGCCGCCTACGCGCTGGCCTGGCTGCCGTTCCGGGGGCGCGAATGGATCTACATCGGCATCTTCGCCCTCCAGATCGTGCCGCTGCAGATGGCGCTGGTCCCGCTGCTGTCGTTCTTCTCCCAGGGCGTGGACGTCTTCGGCGTCCACCTCCTGCCCGCCTGGGACCTGGAGGGCTCCGGTCGCTTCGTCCAGGTCTGGTTCGCCCACACCTGCTTCGCACTCCCGCTGGGCATCTTCCTGATCCACAACTTCATGGCCGAACTGCCCGGTGAGCTGATGGAGGCCGCCAGGGTGGACGGCGCCACCCACGGCACCATCCTGCGCAAGCTCGTCCTGCCCCTGGTCGGACCCGCGCTGGCCACCTTCGGCATCTTCCAGTTCCTCTGGGTCTGGAACGACCTGCTGGTGGCCCTGATCTTCGCCGGCGGCACCGCCGAGACCGCACCCATGACGGTACGGCTGGCGCAGATGGCCGGCACCAAGGGCAACGAGTGGCAGCGCCTGACCTCGGGCGCGTTCGTCTCGGTGGTCATCCCGTTGGCCGTCTTCCTGTCGATGCAGCGCTACTTCGTCCGCGGCCTGCTGGCGGGCAGCGTCAAGGGCTGATCCTCCGGTGCGGCGGAGGTCTGTTCCGGGGCTGCCGCCTGGACCGGGCCCGTGCTCTGCTCGGGGGCGTGGCCGGGGGCCGCGGCCGGCTGAGCGGCGGGTGCCTGCTCGGCGACGCCGGGCTGGGTGAGAGGGGGCTGGCTCGGGGCGGTGGGCTGCACCGCTGACGGATCGTAGGGTCCGGCGGACGGCGGGACCTCGACGACCATGGTGTCGGCCGGTCCGGGGGCCCCGTCCATGACGGCGCGGGCGTGATCCAGGTGGGACGCCGCGACCAGCACGTCGTAGCGGCCGGCGACGATGGCGCTGCGCGAGGCGAAGTCGCGCTTGCCGCGGGTGAAGAAGTGGTTGATGAACCCGAAGGCGGCACCCATCACGGCGCCCCAGAGCGCCGCCCAGAGGACGAGCACGACGAACGACATCGTGGTCGAGGTGAACAGCCCGAGGAACATCCCCACCACGGCGCCGAAGGCCACACCGCTCCCGGCTCCGGCGAGCGCGGCGCGTCCGTTGGTCATCCTGCCGGTGACGGTCTCCTCCAGCTTCAGGTCGCTGCCGACGATCGCCACGTGCTCGACGGGGAAGCCCGCGTCGGAGAGCGAGTCCACGGCTCGCTGCGCGGCCAGATAGTTGTCGTAACCGACCAGGACTCTTCGGTCCACGACGACCTGAGTCGCCGCCAGGGGGGTGGAGAGCTCTGCCATGTCCGTTCGCCTTCCCACGCGTAGGGAGTGATCCGGCCCGGCGACTACCCCCCACCCCGCCGACAATGCGGGACTTCGGGAGAGATCTTCCTGGCGGGGACTACCAGCTCTGGTGGAGCGGCATGCCCTCGGTGTAGCCGGACGCGCTCTGGATGCCGACCACCGCGCGCTCGTGGAACTCCTGCAGGGTGGAGGCGCCCGCGTAGGTGCACGAGGAGCGCAGACCGGCCACGATGGCGTCGACCTGGTCTTCGACGCTGGGCCGTACCGGGTCGAGATACATCCGGGAGGTGGAGATGCCCTCCTCGAACACCGCCTTGCGGGCCCGCTCGAAGGGGGAGTCCTCGGAGGTGCGCAGTTTCACCGCACGGGCCGAGGCCATGCCGTAGTTCTCCTTGTACTTGCGTCCGTCGGCGTCGGTACGGGTGTCGCCGGGCGACTCGTAGGTCCCGGCGAACCAGGAGCCGATCATCACGTTGGCCGCTCCGGCGGCCAGGGCGAGGGCCACGTCGCGGGGGTGGCGGACGCCGCCGTCGGCCCAGACGTGACGGCCGAGGCGGCGGGCCTCGGCGGAGCACTCCAGGACGGCCGAGAACTGCGGGCGGCCGACGCCGGTCATCATCCGGGTGGTGCACATCGCGCCCGGACCGACGCCGACCTTGAGAATGTCGGCCCCGGCCTCGGCCAGGTCGCGCACGCCCTCGGCGGTGACGACGTTGCCCGCCGCGACCGGCACGCCCGGGTCGAGTGCCCTGACCGACCGCAGCGCACTGATCATTTTCTCCTGGTGGCCGTGGGCGGTGTCCACGACCAGGCAGTCGATCCCGGCTTCGAGGAGCTCCTTGGCCTTGGCGGCCACGTCGCCGTTGACGCCGACGGCCGCGGCGACGCGCAGCCTGCCGGAGGCGTCGAGCGCGGGCCGGTACAGCGTGGCACGCAGCGCGCCCGTCCGGGTCAGGATGCCGACCAGGCGGCCTTCGCCGTCGACGATCGGGGCGAGCCGGTGCCGGCCCCCGTGGAGCCGGTCGAAGGCCTCCCGCGGGTCGAGGCCGGCGGGCAGGGTGAGCAGGTGGTCGGACATGACCTGGGAGAGCTGGGTGTACATGTCCACGCCACTGCAGTCGCCCTCGGTCACCACGCCGACCGGGCGGTTCTCCCAGTCGACGATGATGATCGCGCCGTGGGCGCGCTTGGGCAGCAGGTTGAGCGCCTCGCCGACGGTGTCGTGCGGGGTGAGCGTGAGAGGGGTGTCGTGGATCAGGTCCCGCGCCTTGACCCAGCTGACGACGTCGGCGACGACGTCGATCGGGATGTCCTGCGGGATCACGGCGATGCCGCCGCGCCTGGCGATGGTCTCGGCCATCCGGCGTCCCGCGACCGCCGTCATGTTGGCGACCACGATCGGGATCGTGGTACCGGTGCCGTCGTCGGTCGAGAGGTCGACGGCGAGCCGGGAGGTGACGGAGGACCGCGACGGAACCATGAACACGTCGCTGTAGGTCAGGTCGTGAGCGGGCGCCATCTCATTGAGGAATTTCACGTTCGTCCACCTTATCCGGTGCATGGGCCATGGTGAACGTTCCCTGTTTCAGGGGGCCGAAGAGGGATCTACCAGTCGAAACGGAGGCTAAGATCCCATTTGCTTGAATTCAATGGGTGGCCATGAGGAGGCGCTGTGATCGTCGTTGATCGGCCCGAGATGATTGTCGTCGGCCATGCCGTACGGACCTCCAACGCCGATGAGACGGAGCCCGGCAGGGGACGGCTCGGCGCGCTGTGGGCGCGCGCGGGGGTGCCCGGCGCCTTCGCCCATGTCCCCGGACGGGTGGACGAGAACATCTACGCCGTGCTGACCGACTACGAGAGCGACCATCACGGCGCCTACACCCAGATCGTCGGGGTGGCCGTCCGGACCGCCGCCGCGCTGCCCGAGGGCATGGTCGCGGTCCGGGTGCCCAGGAGCCAGGCGCTGAAGCTGGAGGCCCGTGGGCCGATGCCTGGAGCGCTCCAGGAGGCGTGGCAGCGGGTGTGGAAGCACACCGAGTCCGGCGGCACCCCGCCCCGTGCCTTCACCACCGACGTGGAGATCCACCACCCGGCGGGCGTGGACCTCTACGTGGCGGTGTTCGGGTCGATGGGCTGACCGTTCCCGGTCCGGCCGGTGGCCTCGCCGCTCCGGTCCTGTCCCTCGTCGTCCCGGTCGTCTTCGTCGTCCGGCGGAGGGTCGGGCATCCGCCAGCCCATCAGGAGCGACGGCAGGATGAGATGCGTCGTGACCAGGGCGTACGTGAGCATGACGATCGCCGCGCTCGGGATCCGGATGGTCATCTCGGACCCGGACACGGCGAATGTCAACACCGCCCCGAGCACCACGAGGATCACCGTCGTCCCCCGCCGGGCGTCGGCCTGGACCTTCTGACGCTCGAGGGACTGGCGTTCGTCCAGGTAGTGCTCGGCGAGGCCGACCACGCCGCGGGTGGCTCCGACCAGCGCCGAGTAGACCACGATGTAGATCGCCAGGGCGGACCCTCCCAGGGCGAAGGTGGTCCACATGGCGAGGTCGCTCGGCGCCAGATACCAGCACACGATCGCGCTGACCCAGATCAGCCCGGCGGAGCAGGCGCCGGCTCCGACCAGGATCCGGCGGCTCCTGCGGGTGGCGTACCAGGAGCGCGGAGGCCAGTCGCGATAGCGGGTCTCCAGCCGTTCGGGGTTCAGCTCACCCATCACTTCACCTCACTGCCCAGCCGGGGGAACGGCCGCAACGAGAAAACGACCTCCAACGGAACCTCAAAGTACTCGGCGATGCGCAGGGCGAGGAACAGGCTCGGGCTGTACTCGCCGCGTTCCAGGTAGCCGATCGTCTGGTAGTGGACCCCCAGCGCGGCCGCCAGATCCTTGCGTGAGACACCGCGCTCGGCTCTCAGCACCGAGATCCGGTTGTACACATCTTCCGCGGACATCCCTGCAGTCTCCCAGCACTCACTAGCCCTGGGCGACGAGCTGCCGCTCGGCGAGCCTGGAGCCGGACTCGCGGCGGGTGACCCGGCGGATCAGTCCCGGCGCCGCCAGCATCCCGACGACCGTCCAGGCCGCGAGCACGACGGCCACCCAGGGCAGGCGCCAGCTCCGGCCGATCTCGGCGGCGAGCATGGTGTCGGGCATGAACGCGGCCCGCAGGCCGAGCCCCTGCCAGTAGAGCGGGAACGCCTGGGAGATCCACTGGACGGCCTCGGGCATGAACGTGATGGGGACCATGACCCCCGAGGTGACCATCAGGACCATCATCGGCAGTCCCAGCAGCCCCGCCGCGGCCTTCGGCCCGGGAACCAGGCAGCCGATCGCCGCTCCCAGCGGTACCACGGCGACCGTGCCCAGCAGCAGCACCCACGCCAGGGTGAGCCAGTCGCGGGGCGGCGTCACCCCGCCCATGGCGACGCCGGTGCCCAGGATCAGCACGCTCTGCAGGGCGATCTGGCACAGGATGGTCACCGCCCGCCCGGTGAGATAGGCCGGGATCCCGCCGGGAATGGTCCGCAGCCGCAGGAGCGTGCCCTCCTCACGGTCGGCGGCGATCGCCATCGGGAGCGTCATCAGGCCGTTGGAGAAGACGGTGAAGGCCAGGAAGCCGATCGTTATGAAGGTGCCCTGCGAGACGCCGGTCCCCTTCACCGGGCCGTCGCCGATCCAGAGGATCAGCAGGGCGAAGACCCCCACCGTGCCGACCAGGTTGGTGATCAGCTCCTTGCGGTCCTTGATCAGGTGCAGCTGCTCTCTCCAGCCTCGCCGTACCCCGATGCGCAGTGCCTTGACGTTCATGCGGCCCTCCCGATGAGGCTCAGGTAGTTCTCCTCCAGCGACGGGCGCCGGATCTCCAGGCCGGGCACCGGACCGTCGAACCTACGGTGCAGCTCCCACGCCGTCTGGGACGGATCCGAGGTGGTCACGACCCGCTCCCGGCCGTCCTCCAGCCAGCGGACGTGCGACTGGGCCTGTACGGCCTCCGCCAGCTCGGCCGGGGTCCCGCACACGGCGATCTCCCCGCCGACCAGGATCGCGGTCCGGTGCGCCAGCTTCTCGGCCTCGACGAGGTCATGGGTGGTCAGCAGCACCGTGATGCCCTCGTCGGCGGCCAGCTTCTCGATCAGCAGGTGGAACTCCCGGCGCGCCTCCGGGTCGAACCCGGTGGTGGGTTCGTCGAGGAACAGCAGTTCGGGGCGGCCCACGATGCCCAGTGCGACGTCCAGCCGGCGGCGCTGGCCGCCCGACAGGCGGCTCACCCGCTGCCCGGCCTGCGCGGTCAGGCCGAGTGCGGACAGCAGCTCGTCCGGATCGCGAGGGTCGTCGTAGAACTCGCCGAGATGGGCAAGGAGATCCCTGGCGCTCCAGCGGGGGTGGTCGCGCCAGCTCTGCAGCACGATGCCGAGCCTGGCCCGCCAGACGTCGGTGCCGTCCGCGGGGTCCGTCCCCAGCACGCTCACCTCGCCCGCCGTCCTGTTCCGGAAACCCTCCAGGATCTCGATCGTGGTGGTCTTGCCCGCTCCGTTGGGCCCCAGCAGTGTGAAGATCTCGCCCTGCTCGATCTCAAGGTCGACCCCTCGTAACACTTCGGCCGCGCCGTATGTCATCCGCAGTCCGCGAACACTCACCGCAGTACTCATGTGTATGAATGTAGTACATCTACTACATTCATAACAACATCTATGACAAATGGCGGTACACCTGTGCCAGGTGTACCGCCCTTGAGCTGCGAGGATCAGGTCACGCGAGCACCCCCGCCGCGCGCAGCCCGGCGGCGACCTCCTCAGGCAGCCCCCAGGAGGACAGGTCCGCCAGCCGGGTCGCGGGGGAGAGGTCCTGCTCGGCGGTGCCGAGCAGGCGTGGCGCGGGGGCGGGCTGCCGGACGCCGCCGACCTCGACGAAGGTGCCGCGCGCCTTGTTGTGCGGGTGGTCGGCGGCCTCGGTCATCTCCAGCACGGGGGAGACGCACGCGTCCGAACCGTCGAACACCGCCTCCCACTCGGTGCGGGTCCTGGACCGGAACGCCTCGGCCAGCCGCTCGCGCAGGGCGGGCCACTGGGATCTGTCGTTCCGGTCGGGCAGGTCCGCCAGCCCCATCAGCGTGACCATCTCCGCCCAGAACTGCGGTTCCAGCGCCCCGACCGCGAGGAAGCGGCCGTCGGCGGTCTCGTAGGTGTCGTACATGGGCGCGCCGGTGTCGAGCAGGTTGGTCCCGCGAGGCCCCCAGAAACCGCTCTGGACGCCCTGGTAGAACATCGCGAACAGGGTCGCCGCCCCGTCGACCATGGCCGCGTCGACCACCCGGCCCTCGCCGGTCCGCTCCCGCTCGATGAGCGCCAGCAGCACGCCGTACGCCAGCATCAAGCCGCCGCCCGCGAAGTCGCCGAGGATGTTGATCGGCGGAGTGGGCCTGTCGCCCTCGCGGCCCAGCATCGACAGGATGCCGGAGACCGCGATGTAGTCGATGTCGTGCCCGGCGGTCGGCGCCAGCGGGCCCTCCTGGCCCCAGCCGGTCATCCGTCCGTAGATCAGCCGCGGGTTGACCGCGTGCAGGTCGGCGGGGCCGATGCCGAGCCGCTCGGCCACGCCCGGCCGGTAGACCTCGATGACCGCGTCGGCGTTCCCGGCCAGCTTCTTGAACGCCGACACGCCCTCGGGCGACTTCAGGTCGAGGCCGATCGTCCGCTTGCCCCGGTCCATCACGTCGGCGCGCGGCCGGTCTCCGGCGGCGGTGACGGCGGCGGTGCGCTCCACCCTCAGCACCTCCGCGCCGTGGTCGGCCAGCATCATCCCGGCGAACGGCCCGGGGGCCAGGCCGGCCAGTTCGAGCACGCGTACTCCGGCCAGTGGGCCCTTCCTGGTCACGCGCTCCATCGCCATCTCCTCGGGTGCGGTCTCGACACGGTCCGGGGCGGCTTCGACAGACGATCGCTCGGTGTCATGCGACCTCCCCACGGGGCAAGTAGAACAACATTCGGCTTTCGGTGGCAAGACATCCGGCATGCGGCCGCGTGGCGCGTGGGTGTATGGGAAACTTGCGCCTTAGCCGAATGGGACCGAGGGGTTGCTCGATGACATATCCGCAAAGTGAACGGGTGGTCGCTGGGCGGTACCGACTGCTGAGGGAGCTCGGCCGGGGCGGCATGGGCGTGGTGTGGGAGGGATACGACACGCTCCTCGACCGCCCCGTCGCCGTCAAAGAGGTGTTGCTCCCGCCGAACCTCCACCCGGAGGAGCACGCGCGTCAGTTGGCCCGCACCTCTCGTGAGGCCCGGACCGCGGCCCGGCTCAACCACCGGGGCATCGTGGCGGTCTACGACGTCGCCGAGCAGGACGGCCGCCCCTGGATCGTCATGGAGCTGGTCAGGGCCCGAGGACTGGACGAGTTCGGCCCCCTGCAGGTCGGTCAGGCCGCCGACATCGGCCGTCAGGTGCTTTCGGCGCTCCGGGCGGCGCACGAGGCGGGGATCCTGCACCGCGACGTCAAACCCAGCAACATCCTCGTCACCCCCGACGGCCGGGCCGTGCTGACCGACTTCGGCATCGCGACCGTGGAGGGCGATGCCTCGCTGACCCAGACCGGCATGGTGACGGGCTCGCCCAGCTTCCTGCCGCCCGAACGCGCCACGGGCACCGAAGCCGGTCCCTGGTCCGATCTGTGGTCGCTCGGCGCCACCCTCTACGCGGCGCTGCTGGGCCACGGCCCCTTCGAGCGCACCACCGCCATCGCCACCCTCGGCGCCCTCCTCACCGAGGAGCCCGACTTCAGCCGGGTGCCTCCCGCGATGCGGGAGGTGCTCACGGGCATGCTCCAGCGCGATCCCGCCCACCGGCTGAGTCCCGATCAGGCCGACAGGCTCCTCGCGGAGGCGGGCGGTGCTCCCACGGAGGCGCCGCGCCGTACCGAGCGGCACCGCAGGCAGGAGACGCCCACCTCGGCGATGCCCACCCGGCGGCGCCGGGACGGCAGCCGCGGCCGGATCCCGCTGATCGTGGCCGCGGTGGTGGTCCTGGCCGGCGGGGGCGCGGCGGCGGCCGTGGCGATGACACAGCCCGACACGCCGGACACCGCGCAGGCCGCTCCCGCCTCGGACACCTCCACCGCCGCGGCCTCGGTCGCCGAGACGGAACCGCCGAGCCGCTCCCCTTCGCCCCGTCCGTCGAGATCCCAGCGTCCGGCCGAGTCCGCACCGCAGTGGAAGCCGTGGCAGGCCAAGGCCCCGGAGAACTGGTCCATCCGGTATCCGGCCGGCTGGAAGGGGGACTGGGCCCCCGAGACGGGCTACACCCAGTGGCTGCGCCGCGACGGTAACGCGCACCTGTCGGTGGAGGTGCTTCCCGGCCCGTACGACGACCTGAACGCGTTCCAGGAGACCGTCAAGGCCGACGCGGAGCAGTGGAGCGAGATCGCCTCCGACGACACCGCGCGGGTCCCCCTGCCCTACGGCACCGGACTCGACTGGGAGTTCACCTGGACGATGAAGGACGGCGGCGGCGCGCCGTGGGCCCGTCCCGGAGTGACCTACCACGAGACGCGCCGGTTCATCGGGGTCGGCGACACGGTCATGGTGCTGAGCTGGACCACCACCGACAGCGAGTGGAAGAGCCAGCTGGGTCAGATGAACCTGGCGTTCAAGAGCTTCCACCCGCGCGGCGGCGAGTGACATGAGCTGGAGGGTGCTGGCGTTACCGCCGCTGCCCGAGAAGGCGCTGCGCAACCTGCTCGGCCCGCTGGGCGATCGGGTCAGCGTGTCCGTCCCGGCCGGCCGGGACCGCGCGTCCCTGCTCGCCGCCCTGCCGGAGGCGGAGATCGTGCTCGGCGACTGGAGCGGCGGGCTCGCGCTGGACGCCGACGCCGTCCGAGTCGCTCCGCGCCTGGCGTTCGTGCAGCAGCCCTCGGTGGGCGTGGACGGACACGATCTCGGCGCACTGGCCGCCGCGGGAGTGCCGCTCGCCAACACCGCCGGGGTGAACACGGTCGCGGTGGCCGAGTGGTGCTTCACGGCGGCGCTCGCGCTGTCGCGGCGGCTGCTCGATGCCGACGCCGCGGTCCGCGCGGGCGGCTGGCCGCAGCTCGACCTCGGGCCCAGGGAGCTGTACGGCTCACGCGTGGGCATCGTCGGCCTCGGCCCGATCGGCGAGGCGTGCGCCCGGATGTTCCACGGGCACGGCTGCGAGGTCTCCTACTGGACGAGGCGGCCCCGGGAGGTGCCCTACACCTACCGTGAGCCGGCCGAGCTCGTCGCCGGCTCCGACGTGCTCGTGGTGGTGATCGCCCTGTCGGAGGAGACCCGGGGGCTGGTCGACCCCTCCCGGATGCCCGCGGGGTCGCTGCTGGTCAACGCCGCCCGCGGGGAGGTGGTGGAGCAGACCGCGCTGCTGGCCGCCCTGGGGTCCGGGCACCTGGGCGGCGCCGCACTGGACGTGTTCGCGACCGAGCCGCTCCCGCCCGGCGACCCGCTTCGCGACAGCCCCCGGGTGCTGCTGTCACCACATGTGGCCGGGGTGACCCCGCAGTCCACCGGCCGTCTGATCCGCCGCGTCCTGGACAATCTGACGGCGGCGGTGGAGGGCAGGCCGGTGGCCGGCGTGCTCAACGGAGTGGAACCGGTGGCCCGCCGTCGCCTTCGAACGGGGCCCGTGTAGAGTTTTCGCGCGTTTAACGTGTCCCACCTGGCCCCGGAGAGACCCGAGATATAACGTGCTAGGGGCGATCTTTACTATGAGGGCTCTGGGGGTGAGGTCCTGTGCAACAGATGACACAGATGTCGGCGCATCGGCGCGCCGTGGAGCAGATCAGAGAGTCCTACGCCGCGATCCCCGAGGGCGCGGTGCCCCGGTTGGCCAAGGCCACCACCAACCTGTTCCGCTTCCGGGACGGAGCTTCCGGAGCGAAGCTGTCGGCCCGGGACCTGGATCAGGTCATCGAGGTGGATCCGGTGACCATGACCGCCGAGGTTCAGGGCATGACCACCTACGAGCATCTGGTGGACGCCACGCTCCCGCACGGGCTCATGCCGTACGTCGTGCCGCAGCTGAAGACGATCACGCTGGGCGGCGCGGTGACCGGGCTGGGCATCGAGTCCACCAGCTTCCGTGACGGACTTCCGCACGAGTCCGTGGAGGAGCTGGAGATCCTCACCGGCGACGGCCGGATCGTCGTGGCGCGCGACGACAACGAGCACCGCGACCTGTTCCGCGCTTTTCCCAACTCCTACGGCACGCTCGGCTACGCGCTCCGGATCCGGATCAAGCTCAAGCCCGTGCAGCCGTACGTCCGGCTCACCCACATCCCGTTCACCGACGCCGACAAGTGCATGATCGCGATGAAGGAGATCTGCGAGAGCGGCGAGCACGACGGTGAGCCGATCGACTTCGTGGACGGCACGTTCTTCGGCCCCGGCGAGCTCTATGTGACCGTCGGCCGGTTCGCCGAGCGCGCTCCCTATCTCTCCGACTACACCGGCATGCGCATCTACTACCGGTCGATCCAGACCAGGACGCGCGACTGGCTGAGCATCCGCGACTACCTGTGGCGCTGGGACACCGACTGGTTCTGGTGCTCGCGCGCGTTCGGCGTGCAGAGTGCGCTGGTGCGCTCCCTGATGCCGCGCAAGTGGATGCGCTCGGACGTCTATCGCAAGCTCGTCGGCCTGGACCGCAAGTACGGGGTGATCGCCCGAGTGGACCGGTGGCGGGGGCAACCGATCCAGGAGTCGGTCATCCAGGACATCGAGGTGCCCGTGGAGCGCGGCGCGGAGTTCCTGGAGTTCTTCCACGACAAGGTCGGCATGGAGCCGGTGTGGATGTGCCCGCTGAAGTCCACCGGCGAGTGGCCGCTCTACCCGCTGGAGCCCGGACGGCTGTACGTTAACTTCGGTTTCTGGGGCACGGTTCCCCTGCCCCGGGGCCAGTTCGACGGCTACTACAACCGTCTCATCGAGAACAAGGTCCACGAGTTGGACGGGCACAAGTCGCTCTACTCGACATCGTTCTACACCCGTGATGATTTCTGGCGGTTTTATAACGGTATTGCCTACTGGTCGGTCAAACGGGCATACGACGCGGGTGGCCGGTTGCTCGACCTCTACGACAAATGTGTACGGGGGCGTTAGGAGGTTGTTTCTGTGAAGCTGGCAGAGATCTTCGAGAAGGTCATAGGAAATGAAGCGGACATCCGTTTCACCGCCTATGACGGAAGCATGGTCGGTCCGGAAGACGCGGACATCAGCGTTGAGGTGAAGTCCCCGGCCGCGGTCGCCTACTTGGCGCAGGCTCCCGGAGAACTGGGTCTCGCGCGGGCGTACGTCTCCGGCCATCTCGACGTCCAGGGCGACATGTACGAGCTGCTGTCGCGGATGTGGTCGCTGACCATCAACGACATCCCGGCGAGCGAGAAGCTGGCGGCCATCCGTGCCCTCGGCGTCAAGCCCCTGCTGATGCGGGTGCCGCTGCCTCCCCAGGAGATGCGGCGCAGCATGCTGGCCAAGATGGGCAGCAGGCACGCCAAGCAGCGCGACGCCGAGGCGATCCACCACCACTACGACGTCTCCAACGCGTTCTACGAGTGGGTGCTGGGCCCGTCCATGGCCTACACCTGCGCGGTCTTCCCCGGCGAGGAGTCCTCGCTGGAGGAGGCGCAGTACGCCAAGTTCGACCTGGTCGCCCGGAAACTGGACCTCAAGCCCGGGATGCGGCTGCTGGACGTGGGCTGCGGCTGGGGCGGCATGGTCATCCACGCGGCCCGTGAGTACGGTGTGAAGGCGCTGGGGGTCACCCTCTCGCGCCAGCAGGCCGAGTGGGCGCAGAAGGCCATCGCCGACGCGGGGCTGAACGAGCTGGCCGAGGTCCGTTACATGGACTACCGGGACGTCCGGGAGACCGGATTCGACGCGGTCAGCTCGATCGGCCTGACCGAGCACATCGGTAAGGAACAGCTGCCGTTCTACTTCCGGTTCCTCTACGACAAGCTCAACCCCGGCGGCCGGATCCTCAACCACTGCATCACCCGGCCGACCGGCACCGAGAAGACCATCAACGCCGGCGGCTTCATCAACCGCTACGTCTTCCCCGACGGGGAGCTGGAGTCGGTCGGTTACCTGATCCGCCAGATGGAGGATCTCGGTTTCGAGATCCGCCACGAGGAGAATCTGCGTGAGCACTACGCCCAGACCCTCCGTTACTGGTGCGCCAACCTCGACGAGCACTGGGACGAGGCGGTCGAGGAGGTCGGTCAGGGTACGGCCAGAGTCTGGCGGCTCTACATGGCCGGCTGCGTGGTCGGCTTCGAACGCAACAAGATTCAGCTCCACCAGGTCCTCGGTGTGAAGCTCGACGACAGGGGCGCGGCGCACATGCCGCTCCGCCCCTCCCTCGACTGGCCCTGATCGAGGTTCTGCGGTACGGCCCGGGCCCCTCGTGGGCACGGGCCGTACCGCGTTCCGGACGGTTACCTGAGCTCGCGCTTGAGGATCTTCCCGGTGGCGGTCATCGGCAGGGCGTCGCGGAACTCGACGATCCGCGGATACTTGTAGGCCGCCATGTTCTCCCTGCACCAGCCAATCAGCTCCTCCTCGGTGACGGACGCCCCGGGGGTGCGGATGATGTAGGCCTTGATCTCTTCACCGTGTGACTCGTGGGAGACCCCGACCACCGCGGCGAGGGAGACCTCGGGGTGGGTTGTCAGGACTTCCTCCAACTCGCGCGGGTAAACGTTGAAACCGCCACGGATGATCATGTCCTTGGCCCGGTCGATGATGGCGTAGTAGCCGTCCTCGTCGCGGGTGGCGATGTCGCCGGTCCGGAACCAGCCGTCGTTCATGACCTCGGCGGTCGCCTCGGGGCGGTTGTAGTAGCCCTTCATCACGTTGTGCCCGCGGATCGCGATCTCGCCGGGTCCCTGACCCTCGACCGTCTTCCACTCGCTGTCGATCAGCTTCATCTCCACTCCCCAGAGCGGGGTGCCGATCGTGCCGGGTTTGGTGGGCCTGCCCAGCTGGTTGAAGCTGGCCACCGGGGAGGTCTCCGACAGGCCGTAGCCCTCAAGGATGCCGATGCCGAAGGTGGCCTCGAAGTCCCTGAGCACCTCGACCGGTGAGGAGGCGCCGCCGGCACACGCGACCCTGAGGGAGGTGGGCACCTCGTCGCCATCGGCGTGGATCTTCGTCAGCATGGCCCAGTACATGGTCGGCACACCCGCGAAGAACGTGACGTTCTCGGTGCGCATCAACTCCAGGGCGGGGCCCGGATCGAAGCGCGGTACGAGCACGACGGTGGCCCCGCGGCGGAAGCCGAGGTTCATGACGACGGTCTGGCCGAAGGAGTGGAACAGCGGCAGCGCCGCCAGGAAGACGTCGCCGTCCTCGCCACGCGGGAACATCTCATCCGAGACCATGGCGTTGAGCAGCATGTTCAGATGACTGAGCTCGGCGCCCTTGGGCTGGCCGGTGGTACCGCTGGTGTAGAGGATCACCGCGGTGTCGTCCGGTGCGGTCTGCACCGTCGAGAACTCGCCGGACACACCGTCCAGCGCCGCCCACAGCGTCTCGCCGTGCTCGGACTCGGTGGCGAACGCGGCGGCGGGCAGCACGAAGAAGTGCTCAGTGGCCTCCGCCTGGTCGAATCCCGCCCGCCCGCGCTCGCCCAGCGGCAGTTCGGGGGTGCCCTCGAAGCAGAACAGCGCCTTGGCCTCGCAGTCCGCCAGATGGTAGGCGATCTCCCTGGGCTGCAGCAGCACGTTGAGCGGTACGACCGTGGCGCCGGCCTTGAGGATCCCGTAGTACACGAAGGGGAAGTAGGGCAGGTTCGGGCAGGCCAGTGCGACCTTGTCGCCCTTGCCGACGCCCCTGGAGACCAGCAGGTTGGCAACCTGGTTCGCGACCGTGTTGACCAGGGAGTAAGACAGCCGCAGATCGCCGAAGACCAGTGCGGTGCGGTCGGGCTGATCGCGGGCGCTGTCCTCCAGCGTGATCGACAGGTTGAGCATGGTGGGGTCCTCCTCCGGACAAGCTCTGACGCGCCCATAATCGCAGCCCCGAAATACCTACCGGTAGGTAACTAAGGTTACGAATTGACGTGAAAAGCAGCGGGGAGTAAGCAGATCAGATAAAAGTTCGCTTACGGGGGTGGGCCGGCTGTCGGTGCGTTCGTACGACGAAGGGTCGTTGGCCATATGGAGTACGACTATGTGATCGTGGGCGCGGGCTCGGCGGGATGCGTGCTGGCCAACCGGCTCTCAGCCGATCCTTCGACGGCGGTGGTCCTCCTGGAGGCGGGAGGGCACGACGGCGGGCTGGAGGTCAGGATGCCCGCCGGCTTCTCCAAACTGTTCAAGACCGACCGCGACTGGAACTTCACCACCGCCGAACAGCCCGAACTGTCCGGCCGCGAGCTCTACTGGCCACGTGGCCGGATGCTCGGCGGCTCCTCTTCGATGAACGCCCAGATGTGGGTGCGCGGCCACCGGGCCGACTACGACGGCTGGGACGTGCCCGGCTGGTCCTACGACGAGGTCGTCCCCTACTTCCAGCGGGCCGAGCGCCGCGCCGGCTCCAACCGCGCCGCCGTGTACGGCACCGCGGGCCCGATCCACATCTCCGAGCTGCGCACCCCGAACCCGGTCACCGCGGTCTTCCTCAGGGCGTGCGAGGAACTGGGAATCGCCCGGTTGGAGGAGCTGAACGGCCCCTCCAACGAGGGCTGTTCCCCGACCCCTGTCACCCAGCACCAGGGCCGCCGCTGGAGCTCCGCGGACGCCTACCTCCGGCCCGCCATGAAACGGCCCAACCTCACCGTGCTGACCTCCTCGCACGTAAGCGTGGTGCTGATCGAGGACGGGCGTGCGATCGGCGTACGCTACGGCGACGGCACAGTGGTTCGGGCGCGCAGGGAGGTCATCCTGTCGGCCGGGGCGATCGGCTCGCCGCACCTGTTGATGCTGTCGGGCGTCGGAGCGGCCGACGAACTGCGTGCCGAGGGCGTGGAGCCGGTCCACGAGCTGCCCCAGGTCGGCAGAAACCTTCAGGACCACCTGGCCTCGGGCATCATCCTGCACTGTCCCAGGCCGGTCACGCTCACGGGCGCCGAGTCGGCCGGAAACCTGCTCCGATTTCTGGTCGGCCGCAGCGGCATGTTGACCTCGAACGTCGGGGAGGCCGTGGCCTTCGTCCGCACCTCTCCCGGCGAGCCCGCCCCTGACATTGAGTTGATCTTCGCTCCGGGGCCTTTCATCGACCACGGCCTCACTCCGCCGCCCGGTCACGGACTGACCATCGCCTCGATCCTGCTCCGGCCCGAGAGCCGTGGCCGCATCTTCCTCGCCGGCCGCGACGTGGTGATCGACCCCGGTTACCTGACGGCGGCGGCCGATGTCAGGCGGCAGGTCGCCGGACTGAGAAAGGCCAGGGAACTGTTCGCCACCGTAGCGCTCAGCCCGTTCGCCGGGGCGCCGATGGATCCGTACTGGGGTGCGGAGAGCGACGAGGAGCTCGCCCGCTGGATTCGCGAGCGCAGCGAGACCCTCTACCACCCGGTGGGGACCTGCCGGATGGGCGAGGACGCGGACGCGGTGGTGGATCCGGCGCTGAGGGTCCGCGGCGTCGACGCCCTCCGGGTCGTCGACGCCTCGATCATGCCGGTCATCAACCGGGGCCACACCCATGCTCCCACCGTGATGATCGCCGAAAGGGCCGCCGATCTCATCGCCTCCACCCGCTGAACGGCCGCTCTCGGGTTTTGGGCTGCTTGGTCGTCGCCGTGCGGTGGGGTGTTCCGGAAGGGTGGGTGGCCGTTCGCGGTGGGGTGTTCCGGAAGGGTGGGTGGCCGTGCGCGCTGCGGTGTTGGGGAAGCTCAGGGTGGCCGTTCGCGCTGCGGTGGGTGGGTGTTCCGGCCGGCCGTCGCAGTTGCCGTCTGGTGTTTCAGGCCTCCGGCCTGGCGGGCGCGACGGTTGCGCTTTTTTATAAGCCGGCCGGAACACCCACCCACCTCCGCGCCAGACGGCCCCGCCGTACGGCGTGCGGACCGTAGCCGCTCACTCTCCGACCGCCCAGCGATCTCACGGACGCTGAAGCAATCCGTACAGGACCCTTCAGAGCCGATCGCCGTAGCTGACGCGTTCCTCTCCGACCAGTGCAGGGCCGATCACCGTCACGGTGCGGGCGGGGTCGTCAAGAGCTGCTCACATGGCGCCGCATCAGAGGCTCCGGCAGAGGGACGCTTGGCCGTCACTCCTCGGTCGGGTGCACTCCTCGGCGAGGGGCAGGACACCAAAGAACGAGAGTCTGCGGCGGATCGCAGATGAGCGTGGTGAGATGGCGGGTGGCTTTGTCCAGGTCTGCTACATCGAGAAGCCTCTGGTCGGCGATCCGGCTGAGATGCTTGGTGAGCACGCGGCGGCTCTGCTCGGGACCGGTGCCGCGCCAGGCGTCGATCTCGGAAGTACAACGGCGGAAGGCAGGGACCACGTCCGGCGATGACGATCATCATGTTCCGATGGTGAGACGTGCTTCCCGAGCGCTGCTCGGCCCTGCACTGGTCGGAGAGGAACGCGTCAGCTACGGCGATCGGCCCTGAACGGTCCTGTACGGATTGCTTCAGCGTCCGTGAGATCCATGGGCGGCCGGTAAGGGAGCGGCTACGGTCCGCACGCCGTACGGCGGGGCCGTCTGGCGCGGAGGTGGGTGGGTGTTCCGGCCGGCTTATAAAAAAGCGCAACCGTCGCGCCCGCCAGGCCGGAGGCCTGAAAAACGAGACGGTGACTGCGACGGCCGGCCGGAACACCCACCCACCGCAGCGCGAACGGCCACTCACCCTTCCGGAACAGCCCACCGCGAACAGCCCTTCACCCTTCCGGAACAGCCCACCGCAGCGCGACCATCCACAGATATGAACGAATGCCTCACAGCTCCGTGAATGGTCACGGGGAGCGATACGGGCCGCTGTTGGATGGGGCGTCGCCGTACAGGGTGACTTCTGTTGTCCCGAGTGGTTTCCGGGTACCGCCGACCCTTTCGCCGAGCGGGTGCTAGGTTCCGCCCCAGGGAGCTTCGGTCGCCAACGGTGTCGGCGTCGTCCGCGCGAGGATGGCACACGCCCCGAGCGCGGATCACCCTCTCCGTCCGGAGCGGCCTCGCAAGGGCAACGACCTCATCCTGGACTGGTTAGGTCGATGATCCTGTGGCAGGATCAGAAAAACCGAATTTGGTTCTACTGGGGGCTGGTGTGACGGTTTCACTGTCGGACATCGATCTGTCGGACATCGCCTTCTGGGAGCGGCCGATGGCCGAGCGTGAGGCGGCCTTCGCCTTGCTGCGCGCCCAGGCGGCTCCGGTCCGGTTCGCCGAGCCGGAGATCAGCTTCGCCCCTCCGGGTCCGGGCTACTACGCCGTGGTGAGGCATGCCGACATCATCGAGGCCAGCCGCAACCCCGAGGTCTTCTCCTCGGGCCGGGGCTCCACCTCCATCCAGGACCTGGGCTCGGAGTTCGGTGAATACTTCGGGTCGATGATCAATATGGACGACCCGAGGCACGCCCGGCTCCGCCGGATCGTCTCCCGGGCGTTCACCCCCAAGATGATCAAGCAGTTCGAGGCCGACGTCCAGGTCGAGGCCACCCGGATCGTGGACGACCTGATCGCGACCGGACCCGGCTGCGACTTCGTCACCGAGGTCGCCGCCAAGCTGCCGCTGAAGGTCATCTGCGACATGATGGGCATCGGCCCCGAGCACTACCAGACGGTCTTCGACGCCTCCAACATCATTCTGTCCGGCGGCGACCCGGAGTTCATCCAGGACATCAGCCGCGCGGCCGAGCTGCTCCTCGGCGCCGGGCAACGCCTCCAGGATTTCGTCGTCTCCCTGGCCGCCGAAGGCGGCGACAACCTCATCACCTCCCTGACCAACGCCAACATCGACGGCGAGAAGCTGACGATGCAGGAGCTCGGGTCGTTCTTCATCCTGTTGGTCGTGGCGGGCAACGAGACCACGCGCAACGCGATCTCGCATGGCCTGCACCTGTTCACCGAGAATCCGGACCAGCGGGAGCTGCTCCTGGCCGATCTGGACGGCGGCCTCCCCGGCGCGGTCGAGGAGATCGTCCGGCTGGCCTCCCCGGTTGCCTGGATGCGCCGCACCCTCACCCGTGATCACGAGATGAACGGGCACCTCTACCGCAAGGGCGACAAGGTCCTGCTCTACTACTGGGCGGCCAACCGTGACGAGGCGGTCTTCACCGACCCCTACCGGTTCGACATCCAGCGGACCGAGGGGCCCCATGTGGGCTTCGGCGGCCCGGGACCGCACTTCTGTCTCGGCGCCCACCTGGCCCGCCGGGAGATCACCGTGATGTTCCGCGAGCTGTTCACCCGGATCCCGGACATCCGCTCCGTCGGCGAGCCCGACCGCCTCCGCTCCAGCTTCATCAACGGCATCAAGCACCTTGACTGCGACTTCGGAAGCGCTCCATTGACGTGAGCGGCTGCTCGCGAAAATGATTGACGATATGAGCGTAACGCCAGCCGAACGGAAGCCCATCGTCTCGGTCGCCGACTTCGACCTGTCGGACTACGACTTCTGGGCCAGACCCATGGCGGAACGGGAACACGCCTTCCAGCTCCTGCGCGGCCTGGACCGCCCCGCCTTCTACGAGGAGGCGGAGATCTCCTTCGCGCCACGGGGGCCCGGTTACTACGCACTGGTCAAACACGCCGACATCCTGGAAGCCAGCCGTAACCCCGAGGTGTTCTCCTCAGGAGAGGGCGGAGCCACCAACATCCCGGACATGCCGCCGGAGTTCACCGAGTACTTCGGGTCGATGATCAATATGGACGACCCGAGGCACGCCCGGCTTCGCCGGATCGTCTCCCGGGCGTTCACCCCAAAAATGATCAAGCAGTTCGAGGCCGACGTCGATGCGGCGGCCATCCGGATCGTGGACGACCTGGTCGCGACCGGACCCGGTTGCGACTTCGTCACCGAGGTCGCCGCCAAGCTGCCCTTGAAGATCATCTGCGACATGATGGGGATCCCGGAGAAGGACTACGGTTCCGTCTTCGACCGGTCCAATGTGATCCTCGGCGGGTTCGATCCCGAATACGGCGGCGACGACATGACCACGGTCGCCGAGAAACTGCTGACCGCCGGCATGGAGCTGCAGCAGCTCGTCCAGGACCTTGCCGCGCACCGGGTCGAGCAGCCCACGGGGGATCTCACCTCGTCGCTGGTCAACGCCAACATCGACGGGGAGCAGCTCACCGCTCAGGAGCTCGGGTCGTTCTTCATCCTGTTGGTCGTGGCGGGCAACGAGACCACGCGCAACGCCATCTCCTACGGCCTGCGCTTGCTCACCCAGAATCCGGACCAGCGGGAGCTGCTCCTGGCCGATCTGGACGGCCGCCTCCCCGGCGCGGTCGAGGAGATCGTCCGGCTGGCCTCCCCGGTGAACTTCATGCGCCGCAAGGTGACCCGCGACCACGAGATGAACGGTCACCTCTACCGCAAGGGTCAGAAGGTGGTCCTTTACTACTGGGCGGCCAACCGCGACGAGGCGGTCTTCACCGACCCCTACCGGTTCGACATCCAGCGGACTGAGGGGCCCCATGTGGGCTTCGGCGGCCCGGGACCGCACTTCTGTCTCGGCGCCCACCTGGCCCGCCGGGAGATCACCGTGATGTTCCGCGAGCTGCTCCGGCGCATACCGCGGATCGAGGGCGGCAGGCCGGAGCGGCTCTACTCCAGTTTCATCAACGGCATCAAGCACATGGACTGTGCGTTCTGAGCCGTCAAGCATCCGGAGCGCGAACGTTCCGTTCTTCGGAACCGGACGATGTCAGGTGGTCGTCTTCCGAATCGACTTGAACACGGTGTTGATGTCGGGCAGCAGTTCCTTCTTGCTGTCCGGGACCGACATGTAGACGATCACGGGCAGTTCGGCGCCGGTGTTCACGGCCGCCACGACCATGGTCGTCTTGGACGTGCCGGAGGTGATCTCGTAGGCGGCGAGCTGCCCGGCCAGGCCGTTGACGGACAGGGTCTGCTGGGCGGTCTTGCGCGCGGTGTTGTCCTCGGGGAAGAATTTCTTGCGTCCGGCGGAGGCAACCGCGTTGATCACCGGGGCCAGTTTGTCCGGCGAGGTGTACTTGCTCTTCAGCCGGGGCGACAGCGCACCCGACATCACCTGGGCGAACTGGGCCTTGCCCAGGGAGTCCGTTCCGGCCGGGACATACTGACGCGTGGTGAAACCGTAGCTGATGGACATGCTCTGCCGCTGGTCCTGGCGCCAGGGAGTGCCGAGCCTCGCCACACTGATCGCCGCAGCCTGATCGGGCAGGGTGCCCGCGACCGCCGAGGCCTTGCCGGGGAAGCGCGGCAGGCGACCCACGGCCTGGGACCTGGCGGGCTTCTTGGCGGTCGCGGAGGGCTTCACCGCAGGAGCGGCCTCCTCCTCGGTGGAGGCCAGCGGACCGGCCAGGAAGGCCCAGAGCACGGCACCGACCAAGGCGATCGCCACGGAACCCGCGAGCGCGAAGACCCAGACCGGTCTGCCCTGTTCGTCAAGGTCCTGTCCGTCGTCCATGGCCTGGTAGTTGTCGCCGAAGACCGTATTCCACAGCTCCTGTTGACGCTCCGGCGGAGGGGTCTTCGGCCCGCTGATCTGACCGGCGGTGACGAAGGGCCTGTTGGGGTCGGAGGGGTCCCGGCTCAGATGGCCACCCGGCGGAGCCGACTGCCCCTGCATCGGAGGCTGCCCGGGATGGGGCTGCCCGGGATGGGGCTGCCCGGGATGGGGCTGCCCGGGATGGGGCTGCCCGGGATGGGGCTGCCCGGGATGGGGCTGGCCGTGCGTGGGTGCCCCCTGTGCGGGATCGTACGGCGGAGCCTGCGCCGGGGCGCCGGGAGGGGCTGTTGCTCCCGCCGTGGTCCACACAGGCGGGCCGTCCGGGCCGGCGCCGTCACCCAGCGGGTTCCGGAACGCCTCCTGCTGGCCCGCGAAGGGGTTGGGGTTGGCGGGGCTGCTGGGGTGTCCTTGGCCCGCGAAGGGGTTGGGGCTGGTGAGGGGGTCTTGGTTCGCGAAGGGGTTGGGGTTGGCGGGGCTGCTGGGGTGTCCTTGGCCCGCGAAGGGGTTGGGGCTGGTCAGGGGGTCCGGGCCCGTGAAGGGGGCCGGGCCGGCACCCGGGGGGACCGGCCACGAAGGCGAGGAGGCGTGGTTCGGAGGCTCGGCCGGCGGGCTGCCCCACCCCCCGTTGTCGGTCGCCGAGGAGGCGTTCCATCCGCCGCCGCTCGCCGTCGAGGCGGTGTCCCACCCTCCGTTGCCGGTGTTCTGGGCCGCTCCCCAGCCGCCGTTCTCGGTGGCCGGAGCCGTGTTCCAGCCCTGGCTGTCAGCGGTCTGCGGCGTGCCCCAGCCGCCGTTCTCGGCCGGAGGGGAGGGCTGGGCAGACGGCCAGGGGTCGGGGCTGCCCTGCGGTACGGCCTGCGGGGAGTCGCCGCCGGGCTGCCGATCCGGGGATCGCGGATGCGGGGAGGCGGAGGCCGATGTCCCGAAGATCTGTTGCCAGGAGCCGTTGCCGGGAACGCTGGCCTGCCACGAGGTGCCGCCTCCGGGGGGCTCCTCCGGAGGAAGGGGGAGCCGTGGACCGGTGCCCGAAGAGTCTCTCGCCCAGGCGGGCGGCGGATCGGCTGCCTCCGGCCATGCCGGAGGCAGGTGGGATTGGCTGGACTGCTCCGAGGCCATGGCTTCCTTACCTCCCGGGCGAGCGCCCGAATTAGGGGTATTGGGCATGGTCTCACGTGAGACGGGGGGGTTTGCAGGGAAACTGGAGAACGCCCCCCTGAACTGGAGCCCGGTGGGGTCGGTGGGCGGGTCCTGCATCGGCAGGCCGACCTCCGATGGATCCGGGCCCTGCCCCGGCTCGACTGAGTGTGCCACGTTGAAAAGAGTAAACTGATGAGACATGTGAGCTCACAACGGACGTACCGCCGTCGACTCGCCATCTGTCCCGGACTCACCGGTTTCCATTGTGCTGACCTGCCGGTGCCCGTGTCCCCGGTTTACCGTGATCAGACTTGTTTCCCCAGGCCATGAATACGGCTTGCGGACTGCGATAGTCTTGACGTATGCGTGCCGAGACCCTGCTGCTTATCGGGCCGCATCGGCCTTCCCGGCGTTAGACGCCCGCCGATGCGGCTGCCCTTCGCGTGAGCGGAGGGTTTTTCTATTGGGTCGGATGAGCCAGATCATCTGCGCAGACGTATACCGAGGGAAGATTGACGTGAGCGAGCGAGCCGACATGCAGAGCGACGAGCAGCACTACGACCCGCAGGTCCTGCAGGTAAAGTGGCAGCAGCGGTGGGAGGAACTCGACCCCTTCCGGGCTTCCGACGATCCCGCCGACCCCCGTGAGCGGCGCTATCTGCTCGACATGTTCGCCTATCCCTCGGGCGATCTGCACATGGGGCACGCCGAGGCCTTCGGTCTCAGCGACGTTCTGTCGCGCTACTGGTTCCAGAAGGGTTACAACGTCCTGCACCCCATCGGGTGGGACTCCTTCGGACTGCCCGCCGAGAACGCCGCGATCCGCCGGAACGCGCACCCGGCCGAGTGGACCTACGCCAACATCGAGACCCAGGCCAACTCCTTCAAGCGCTACGCGGTCTCCGTCGACTGGTCCCGGCGCCTGCACACCAGCGACGTCGCGTACTACAGATGGACCCAGTGGCTGTTCACCCGCTTCTTCGAGCGCGGTCTGGCCTACCGCAAGGGCGGTCTGGTCAACTGGTGCCCCAACGACCAGACCGTGCTGGCCAACGAACAGGTCGTGGCCGGTAAGTGTGAGCGCTGCGGGGCCGTCGTCGTCCGCCGCGAACTGACCCAGTGGTACTTCAAGATCACTGAATACGCCGACCGGCTGCTGGACGACATGGCCCAGTTGGAGGGCGGCTGGCCGGAGCGCGTGCTGACCATGCAGCGCAACTGGATCGGCAGGTCCGAGGGCGCCGACGTCGACTTCGTGATCGAGGGCCGCGACGAGCCGGTCACCGTCTACACCACCCGTCCCGACACCTTGTACGGTGCGACCTTCTTCGTGGTCGCTCCGGACGCGCCGCTGGCCGAGGAGATCGTCACGGACGACCGGCTGGAGGCCTTCGAGGCCTACCGGACGGAGGTGTCCAAGCTGTCCGACATCGACCGGCTGGCCACCGACAAGGAGAAGACCGGCGTCTTCCTGGGCCGTTATGCGATCAACCCGGTCAACGGCGAGCGGATGCCGATCTGGGCGGCCGACTACGTCCTGTCCGACTACGGCCACGGCGCCATCATGGCGGTCCCCGCGCACGACCAGCGCGACCTGGACTTCGCCCGCGCTTTCGGCCTGCCGGTGCGGGTCGTGGTCCACACCGGTCTGGCCGACCCGGGCGAGACCGGTGTCGCGACCACCGGAGAGGGCTCCCTGGTCAACTCGGGCCCGCTGGACGGCCTCCCCAAGGCCGAGGCGATCTCCAAGATCATCGAGGTGCTGACCCAGCGCGGCACCGGCAAGCCGACGGTCAACTTCCGTCTGCGCGACTGGCTGCTGTCCCGCCAGCGCTTCTGGGGCTGCCCGATTCCGATCATCCACTGCGCCGACTGCGGCGAGGTCCCCGTCCCGGACGACCAACTGCCCGTCACCCTGCCCGACCTGCGCGGTGAGGCGCTCGCTCCCAAGGGCGTCTCCCCGCTGGCGTCGGCCGACGACTGGGTCAACGTCTCCTGCCCCAAGTGCGGAGGCCCGGCCCGGCGCGACACCGACACGATGGACACCTTCGTCGACTCCTCGTGGTACTTCCTGCGCTACCCGGACCCGTCCTATGAGGACGGCCCGTTCGACGTGGAGAAGATCCGCCAGTGGGGCCCCGTCGACCAGTACGTCGGCGGTGTCGAGCACGCGGTGCTGCACCTGCTGTACTCCCGGTTCTTCACCAAGGTCCTGCACGACATGGGCATGGTCGACTTCACCGAGCCCTTCACCCGCCTGCTGAACCAGGGCCAGGTGGTGAACCAGGGCAAGGCGATGTCCAAGTCCCTGGGCAACGGTGTGGACCTGGGGGAGCAGATCGACGCCTACGGTGTGGACGCCGTCCGGCTGACCATGGTGTTCGCCGGCCCGCCGGAGGACGACATCGACTGGGCCGACGTCTCCCCGGCCGCCTCGCAGAAGTTCCTGGCCCGCGCGTTCCGCGTGATGGCGGAGGCCGGTGCGGCCTCCGCGCCGGGTGTGGACGCCGCCACCGGGGACCTGGAACTGCGCAAGGTCGTCCACCGGACCGTCGACGAGGTCACCAAGCTGGTCGACTCCCACCGGTTCAACGTTGCGGTGGCCCGCATGATGGAGCTCACGAGCGCGGCCCGCAAGGCCATCGACTCCGGTCCCGGCGCCGCCGACCCGGCTGTCCGCGAGGCCGCCGAGACTCTGGCGGTCATGCTCTCCCTGGTCGCGCCGTACGCCGCGGAGGAGGGCTGGGAGCGTCTGGGCCACCCCGCCTCGGTCGCCAGGGCCGGATGGCCGGTCGTCGAGCCGGCCCTGCTGGTCCAGGACTCCGTCACCTGCGTCGTCCAGGTCGCGGGCAAGGTCCGCGACCGGCTGGAGGTCTCTCCGGAGATCTCCGACGCCGACCTGGAGGCTCTGGCACTCGCCTCGGACAAGGTCCGGGCCTTCCTGTCCGGCGCCCCTCGCAAGGTCGTCGTCCGCGCGCCCAAGCTGGTCAACATCGTCCCGTAGTCATGCCGGGGCGCCCGTACGGCGGGCGCCCCGAGCCTGATCACCCGTTTGACGACTCGAAACTCCGGGGCACAACGATTTCTTCGCAACGCTCGGACTGCGGATCGAACCCGCGACCGGACTGGGAATCACCTTCAGACGGCGGGAGTCCTCCGGCGACACCGATACCTGGTCGCTCAGAGGCGACGACCGGCCGTCACGGGAGCGCCGGAAGGTGGGCACGGCGGAGAACTCCGCTGCGCCGTCTCAGAGCTTGCGCAGCACCGCCACGACCTTGCCCAGGACGGTGGCATCGTCGCCGGGGATCGGGTCGTAGTTCGGGTTGTGCGGGACGAGCCAGACGTGGCCGTCCTTGCGCTTGAAAGTCTTGACCGTGGCCTCGCCGTCGATCATGGCGGCGACCACGTCGCCGTTGTCCGCGACGGGCTGCTGGCGGACGACCACCCAGTCGCCGTTGGCGATGGCAGCCTCGATCATCGAATCACCGGTCACCTGGAGCAGGAAGAGCGTGCCCTCACCGACGAGCTGCTTGGGGAGGGCGAAGACGTCCTCGACGCTCTCCTCCGCGAGGATCGGGCCACCGGCGGCGATCCGGCCGACGAGCGGCACGTAGGCGGCGGTCGGGCGGCTGATCGGGGTCTCGTCGTCGCCCGTGGCGGGATCCATCCACAACGCCGGCTCTCCGGGGAGGCGGACCTCGAGCGCACGGGGGCGGTGCGGATCGCGGCGCAGATATCCCTTGCGCTGCAACGCCGTCAACTGGTGTGACACGCTGGAGGTGCTGGTGAGCTGCACCGCCTCGCCGATCTCTCGCATGGAGGGCGGGTAGCCGCGCTGCTGCACCGAATCGCGGATCACTTCAAGGATCTTCCGCTGCCTGGGGGTGAGGCCAAGGGAGTCACGCCTGCGCACCGCCAGGTCACTGACGGCCGAACCGTTCTTGTCATGCTCGCTCATACGATCTCCTCGCCTCCCGGCCTGTGTTTCTTCCGTCGCACACGGCGACCGTACTCCCGTTGAAGATCATATTCAAACAATTGTTCGAGTCGTTCAGGAAATCGGCGGCGGCGTGGTGTACAACATCGTACGGGAGTTCGATCGACATCGTGTTCGATTCGCTGATCTTTCTTCGATATGTGTTCGGCCAGGTCGAAGGCTCGGGGGAGGCCATCATGAAAACGGCTGTGGCGGCAGGGGGAGCCGGGCGGGCGGGCGCCCGGCGGCCGGGTCCGGTGGGGAACATCCGATACGCTGGTGCGCCCTTCCGGCTCACCAGGCGGGGGAGGGGAGTGGTGCTGGCGGCTCTCGCGCTGATCGCCCTGGGGGTGCTCTGGGCTGCCGCGCGCATCGACGCCGCCTCGGCGGTCGAGCAGAAGGGGCGGGCGGGGCTGCCGCGGGTCGTGGTGCGTGGCGGTGACACGCTGTGGGAGATCGCGGACGCGGTCACCAAGGAGAATGACCTCACCCCGACGGTCAACCGGATCATGGATCTCAACGACTTGTCCGGCTCGGTGATCCAGCCGGGGGCCCGGCTCTATCTCCCCGGCGGTCCCTCCTCCTGAAGTGGCCTCCTTCAGGCGCGACACGCCCGACTCGGGTGAATGTGGCGCGCTGATCAGCGACTTCGCTCGGCGGGGGCTTCTCAACTTGCGTTCATGGGTCGACCCTCCTACCGTTGGACCACAACATCTAGTGGCAACATCTGCTCGCTTCACCATAGATTGTGTTTCCATTACCGCATCTCGACCGTTTGAGGTGTGTGCACGAGCATCTCGGCATGGACGCTGTGGAAGTGGGCCGCTGGCCGGGCCAAGGAGGCGACACGCGTGCACTGTCCGTTCTGCAGGCACCCTGACACGCGGGTCATCGACAGCCGGTCCACCGAGGACGGCGGGGCCATCCGCCGCAGGCGCACGTGTCCGGAGTGTGGGCGCAGGTTCACCACTCAGGAGACCGTGCTGCTCATGGTCAGCAAGCGCAGTGGGGTGACCGAGCCCTTCTTCAGGGAAAAGGTGATCGCGGGCGTCCGGCGGGCATGCCAGGGACGCCCGGTCAGTGAAGACTCGCTGGCCCAGCTGGGCCAGCGAGTGGAGGAGGGCATCCGGGCGACCGGGTCGGCGGAGATCGCGGCCCATGAGGTCGGGCTGGCGATCCTGGGGCCGCTCCGCGAGCTGGACGAGGTGGCCTACCTGAGATTCGCCTCGGTCTACCGGAGTTTCGAGACCCTGGCGGATTTCGAGACCGAGATCATGCAACTGCGGGCGGATCGTCCCGCTGAGCAGGACTGAATCACACCCCGAGCGCCGGGGGACAAGGCGGCGCGTTGATGTGGTCCGACTCGAGGGCTCCGCGGAGCTCCGGAAGGGGGAAGTCATGACAGAGACGGTCAGTGGCGCAGCCGCGCGTGGGGGCAAGCGGTTGCGCAAGGGGTTGAAGATGAAGCGGATCTTCACCACCCCCGGGGTGCATCCCTATGACGAGGTGCGCTGGGAGCGCCGTGACGTCGTGATGACCAACTGGCGGGACGGCTCGATCAACTTCGAGCAGCGGGACGTGGAGTTTCCCGACTCCTGGTCGGTCAACGCCGCCAACATCGTGACCACCAAATACTTCCGTGGCGCGGTCGGCACCTCGCAGCGCGAGTGGAGCCTGAAGCAGCTCGTCGACCGGGTGGTGGGCGTCTACACCAGGACCGCGATCGAGGAGGGCTACTTCGCCGGCGACGAGGATGCCGAAATCTTCGACCACGAGCTCAAGCATGCGCTGATCAACCAGGTCTTCAGCTTCAACTCGCCGGTCTGGTTCAACGTGGGCACGGCTTCGCCGCAGCAGGTCAGCGCCTGCTTCATCTTGGCCGTCGACGACCAGATGGAGTCCATCCTCGACTGGTACAAGGAAGAGGGTGTGATCTTCAAGGGCGGTTCGGGGTCCGGTGTCAACCTCTCCCGGATCCGTTCGTCGAAGGAGCTGCTCTCCAGCGGCGGCACAGCCAGCGGCCCGGTCTCCTTCATGCGTGGCGCGGACGCCTCTGCGGGCACCATCAAATCCGGTGGCGCCACCCGCCGCGCGGCCAAGATGGTCGTCCTGGATGTGGACCACCCCGACATCGAGGAGTTCATCGAGACCAAGGCGCGTGAGGAGGACAAGGTCCGCGCGCTGCGCGACGCCGGATTCGACATGGACCTGGGCGGCAAGGACATCGTCTCCGTCCAGTACCAGAACGCCAACAACTCCGTGCGCGTCTCCGACGAGTTCATGGACGCGGTGAAGAAGGGCGACCAGTTCGGCCTGCGTGCCCGCCTCACCGGCGAGGTCATCGAGAAGATCGACGCCAGGGCGCTGTTCCGTAAGATGGCGACGGCCGCATGGGAGTGCGCCGACCCCGGTGTCCAGTACGACGACACGATCAACGACTGGCACACCAGCCCGGAGACGGGCCGCATCACCGCCAGCAACCCGTGCTCGGAGTATCTCCACCTGGACAACTCCTCCTGCAACCTGGCCAGCATCAACCTGATGAAGTTCCTGAAGGACGACAACTCCTTCGACATCGCGAACTTCGTGAAGATCACTGAGCTGATCATCACCGCGATGGACGTCTCCATCACCTTCGCCGACTTCCCGACCGAGAAGATCGAGCAGACCACGCGCGCCTACCGCCAGCTCGGCATCGGTTACGCCAACCTCGGCGCGCTGCTCATGGCCACCGGCCACGCCTACGACTCCGAGGGCGGCCGGGCCGTCGCCGGAGCCATCACCTCGCTGATGACCGGCGCCTCCTACCGCCGCAGCGCCGAACTGGCCGGAGTCGTCGGTCCGTACGACGGCTACGCGCGCAACGCCGACGCGCACAAGCGCGTGATGCGCAAGCACGCGGAGGCGAACGACGGCCTGCGCACGCTGGACGCGATCGACGGGGCGATCCACGCCGAGGCCTCCAAGCAGTGGCAGGAATGCCTCCGCGTCGGAGACAAGAACGGATACCGGAACGCGCAGGCCTCGTTGCTGGCGCCCACGGGGACCATCGGGCTCATGATGGACTGCGACACCACCGGCATCGAGCCCGACCTCGCCCTGGTCAAGTTCAAGAAGCTCGTCGGCGGCGGCTCCATGCAGATCGTCAACCAGACGATTCCCCGGGCACTGCGGCAGCTGTCCTACCCGGAGGAGCAGGTCGAGGCGATCGTCGAGTACATCGCGGCCAACGGCCACGTCGTGGACGCCCCCGGGCTCAGGCCCGAGCACTACGAGGTGTTCGACTGCGCGATGGGGGAGCGGGCGATCGCCCCGATGGGCCACGTCCGCATGATGGCCGCCGCCCAGCCGTTCCTGTCCGGCGCCATCTCCAAGACGGTCAACCTGCCCGAGTCCGCGACGGTCGAGGACATCGAGCAGGTCTACATGGAGGGCTGGAAGCTCGGCCTCAAGGCCCTGGCCGTCTACCGTGACAACTGCAAGGTGGGCCAGCCGCTCTCGGTCGCCGGTAAGAAGACCGAGGAGAAGGTCGCACCCGCGGAGCCGGAGATCCAGGTCGTGGAGATCAGCCGCCCGACCCGTCGCCGGATGCCGAACCAGCGTCCCAGCACCACCACCCGCTTCACCGTGGGTGGGGCCAAGGGCTACATGACCGCCTCGTCCTACCCCGACGACGGTCTCGGCGAGGTCTTCCTGAAGATGTCCAAGCAGGGCTCGACCCTCGCGGGCGTCATGGACGCCTTCTCGGTGGCCATCTCCATCGGCCTGCAGTACGGCGTGCCGCTGGAGACCTATGTCGGCAAGTTCGTCAACATGCGCTTCGACCCGGCCGGCATGACCGACGACCCGGACATCCGCATGGCCGCCTCGGTGATGGACTACATCTTCCGTCGGCTGGCCCTGGATCATCTGCCCTACGACGAGCGGGCCGCCCTCGGGATCTTCTCCGCCTCCGAGCGCGCCGCCCAGCAGCGCGGCGAGGACCCGACCCCGATCCAGACCGACGAGGTCATCGCCGAGCTGGCCACCTCGGCGCCGATCGAGCAGCCGCAGCTGGAGGCTCCGGTCCAGGCCGCGCCGGAACGGGTCGGTTCCCTGGAGTCCCACCAGGGCCGCACCGCCGACGCGCCGCTCTGCATGACCTGTGGCACCAAGATGCGCCCGGCCGGTAGCTGCTACGTCTGTGAGGGCTGCGGCTCCACCAGCGGCTGCAGCTGATTTCAGGCGCTGAAAGCTCTATATCGGCTGGTCAGGGCAGGGAACCGGACGAAGGTTCGGTTCCCTGTCTGTGCCGTCTACAGCCTTGCTGTCGTATTCGGCGTAACTGGTCTCGCAGGCGCCGGGAAACGGTCGCGTGATCGTCCTTGCTCCGGCTGTTATCGTCATCGGCGATGAACGAAGAGCGATCTACGGGGCCGACGGGCTTCAGGTAGCCCGCCAGGAGATGCCTGGCGGTGTTACCCGGGGAGCCCCATGTCCCGCACCGTCCATCATGTTTCCCGCTCGCGTTCCGGCATCGGTTATGTGTCCGGTGGGCCTTGGCGGTCGATCACCCTCGTCGATCTGCGCTACGGCGACGCGTGTCTGAAGGAGGCCGTCCAGGACGGTCGCCGGCCGCACCCGACGCTCGTCGGCCGTAGGACCGTCGTCTACTCCTGGGCGAGGGCCGATCCCTGTGATCGATTCGTATCTCGATGGGCGGCCATCGAGGAGCGTCGGGAACGACAGCTCCTTCGCCGTTCCGCTGGAGTGATCCGCCAGATGGTCAACGCCAGGGTCGACGGCCGTCTTGCCGTCGAGGCAGTGGAAGATTTCGACGTCCCACCGGCAACCCATCGCCGCAGTGCGATCTGGCTGGCGTGAACGCGTGCGGAACGCCGCACACCTCGGGCATGAGTACTTACCCGGCAAGGAGCCGCCGCGTACCTGGGAGTTCGCCATGCTGCAAGTCGTCGGGGCGACTGGTCGGAGTCAGCCGGGACCCAGCCAAGTCTTCGTGAACGAGTCCAGAAGGCCATGTAGCTCCTGGTCAAGCAGGGATGGTTGAGTTTCGATCCTTGCTTTGGCCGGTGTGGCTTTCCTTGTTGATGCGACTGGTGCAACCGGCGCTTTCCTGGTGAGCTCGGCAGATGATCGGGAACATACTGTGGGAGCGGCAGCTTCATCAGAGAGGTTCCGCTTCGGCGTTGGCGGTGACGGAAGACCGCGTCATCATTCACGAGCGTCACTCCCGGCTCGTCTGCCTGAATCGTTACGACGGCTCGGTCCGCTGGGACATTCCGATAGGAACCTGGCCGCGTGCCGTCGTGGTCGCCGGCGATTATTGCCTGGTCGTGGCGCAGAACACCGATCAACTATCCTGTCTTGATCTCGCGACGGGATCTGTGGTGTGGTGCGCCGGGTTGCGGCCGTACTCGGGGCATGTCGTGGCCAGCGGAGAGACGGTCGTCGTCGGCGGCTGGCGTGGCTACACACCTATGGCTGCTTTCAACCTGAAGGACGGACGGCCTCTGTGGCAGACACCGCGGCGCATGGCCACGGTGCTTCCTCTGCCGTGGGGTGGCGGTGTGCTGTTGGGGAGCGGTTCGGAAACATGGCTGATCGATCCACGTGACGGCCGGGAACTGGTCCGCCGGCGGTTGCCGGAGCCATTGACGGACGTAGACGATGTCCCGGCGTTCACCATGATCGACTCTGGCCGTTGCCTGGTGCGGTGCGGCCTGCGATCCGTTATGTGCATTCGACTGTCATCGGAGTTCGTTGATCAATTCTTCAGTCACGACGCCGACCTTTTGCCCTGGGCTGCCGAGTTCACCGGTGGTGTGGTGTGGCTGCGCGAGCGAAGGGCCGGTTATCTCGCTGTCGACCCTGCGGATGGATCGGCATTGTGGAAGGTGGACGTCAGGCAGCCACTCGTCCGTGGGGTGGTTCGAGACGGGGAGGGGTTCGTGGTAGCCAGCGAAGGCGGCGTGCTCTTCCGCCTGCGGTCTGACGGGCACATTCTGGAGCGGTCCCCATCATCGGTCGCCCGGGTGGCCGCACTACGAGACCTCGGAGCGGGGGGAATGCTCATGGTGACCAAGGGAACTCTGAGGATGATCGCCATCGACCCATGCCAGCGAGGTGAATGACGCAGGAATACTGCACCTCTCGAATAAGTGCACTGCTCCAGTATTCCGGGCGCCTTTCAGGCGCGAAACATCTGGTCAGGGCGGGGCGTCGGCGACAGGCCGGCGCCCCGTTCGGGTTGTCCCTCGCCTGTCGTCGCAGGTGCTGCAACCGTTGTATCCGCCCGTGGCCGGAGAATGTACGCCCGTGCCGGATCCTTCCTCGACCGCTGTCGAGTCATCCATGCGTGCGGAGCGGTCCGCAGGTCCGGCGGGCTTCAGGTGACCCGTGGAGATACCCGGCGGTGCTATCGGAAGAGTCCCGTGTCCCGCACCGCGCCCATCGCATTCCCTGCGCACGAGCCCAGGCCGGTCACCGGCCCGGTAGTCCGCTGCGGGCAGTGGTCGTCGACCGGAGCTCCGGGTCGGGGCTGGGTTCTAGCGGTCGGCGCGTTGCGGGGGCGTCCAGGCGGCGACGAGGTCCAGCAGGCCGGGGAAGCGGGCGTTGAGGTCGTCGATACGGAGCCGGCTCCGTCGTTCGAGGCCGTACTGGCGCTGGCGCGTGAGCCCGGCCTCGCGGAGGGCCCGGAAGTGATGGGTGAGCGAGGACTTCGGCCGGTCCAGTCCGAACCAGCCGCAGGTGTGGTCGAAGTCTTCCGCCTCCAGGAGGAGCTTGCGCACGATGGTCATGCGCAGCGGGTCGCTCAGCGCGCCCATGACCACTTCCAGGCGCAGCTCGTCGCGCGCGGGCTCGGGTAGCGGCTCGGGCAGGTCCGGGGGCGCGGTATCGCGTCCGGCGATGGTCGTTCGGTAGCTCGCTGCCATACCCCCATTGAATCACACATGTACGACTTCAGTCGTACATGTGTTAAGTTCGACTTTGCTCGTACAAGTTCGAGTTTTTTCGTACATCGTCGGACGAGGGAGGACCTCATGGTGACCGGTTCCGGCACATCAGACGTTGACACACTCCGGCCCGCTCCGGAGGCGCGGGCGGCGAAGGCCGTCGCCACCGGTGGCGAACCGCCGCGCTGGAAGATCTGGCTGGCGGCATGGCCGGTGACCGGCGTCTTCGTACTGTCCAACATGCCGACTCCGCTGTATCCGCTGTGGAAACAGCGGATGGGCTTCTCCGCCGGGACGATGACGGTCATCTTCGCCTGCTACATCGTCGGACTGCTCGCCGCGTTGATGGTGGCCGGACGGCTGTCGGACCGCATCGGCCGCAAGCCCGTGCTGCTGCCGGGACTGCTGCTCGCGGTCGCGGCGTGCGTCACTTTCGCCACGGCGACCTCCGTACCCGAACTGGCCGTCGCGCGGCTGCTGACCGGTATCGCGATCGGCATAACGGTGTCGGCGGGCATGGCGGCCGTCGTCGACATGGGCGGAGCGTCGCGGGTCCGGCAGGCCACCCTGGCGGCGTCCACGGCGATGGTCCTCGGAGCCGGGCTGGGGCCCCTGTCGGCGGGTCTGCTGTCGCAGGCACTGCCGGGGCCGACTGTCACGATCTTCCTGGTGGAGATCGTGCTGTTGCTCTCCGCCGTCGCGGTGGTGCTCTGGCTGCCGCTGTCGCGACCTGGTACGGATACGGGCGGAGGATGGCTGCGGCTGCCGTCGGTGCCGCCGCGAAACCGCGTGCAGGTGGCTCTGGGGATCGCGGTGTTCGCGCCGGGAATCACCTCGACCTCGTTCGTGCTGTCGCTGGGGCCGTCGCTGCTGGCCGACCTCCTCGCCACGGACAGCCGGCTTGTCGCCGGAGGGATGGCGTTCGTGATGTTCGCGGCGGCGACGGGCGTGCAGTTCGCCGCGCGACGGCTGGGCGTGCGCTCCGTCCTGCTCGGCGGGAGCGTCTCCACCGTCGTGTCGATGGCCGCACTGATCCTCGCCGTGCACGTCCAGTCGGCGACTTGGCTGATCGTGGCCGCGGTCCTGGCCGGTGCCGCCCAGGGGCTTGGGCAGTTCGGTGGCCTGTCGCTGATCGGCGTGGCCGTGCCGCCGCACCGCCGGGCCGAGGCCAACGCGGCTCTCAACGTCGGCGGCTACGTGCCGGCGGCGCTCCTTCCGGTCACCGCCGGGTATCTCGGCGACGCGGTCGGGCTGACGGCCAGCTCGACGATCTTCGGCGTAGTCATGATCGTCATGGCGGCCGTAGGCGCTGCCTTCGTCGGTACCCGAGGGCGGGAGCGGATGAACGCCGCACCCCAGGAATGAGCGCACTGTCCCGGTCCCTGCTGGGACCGGGACAGATAGCGGCCGGTTGGCCGCCACGTGGGTGAACGGGTCGGCAGAGCCGGCCACCACGGTGTGCGGCCCGTGTCCCACCTGGGACATCGGAGATTCTTCGGGTCGGTCTGGCCGGTACGGGAGTTCAGCCGGCAGGCAGCCGGTTGACGGCGTGGTCGCCGGTGGCCCAGAGATGCTGGACGGCGTAGGCGCGCCAGGGTCGCCATGCGGCGGCACGGCGGATGAGCGCGGCAGGGGTGACGGGAAGGCCGAGCACGCGGGCGGCGGCGCGGATCCCCAGGTCGGTGGGTATGAAGGCGTCGGGGTCGCCGAGAGCGCGCATCGCGATGGTCTCGACGGTCCAGGGCCCGAACCCCGGCAGCGCCGACAACTGGGCGCGGGCTCGATGCCAGTCGCCTCCGACGCCGAGGTCGATCTCGTCGGCGGCCAAGGCGGCGATCAGCGTGGCCAGTGTGGTGCGGCGGGCCCGAGGGAGCGCGAGCGCCGCGGGGTCCATCGAGGCGAGTGCCGCAGGGTCGGGGAAAAGATGGGTGAGGGCTCCGGCGGGGTCCGTGATCGGTTCGCCATGGGCGGTGACCAATCGGGCCGCGTGGGTGCGGGCGGCCGCGGTGGACACCTGCTGACCGAGCACCGCGCGCACCGCGAACTCGGACGGGTCGACGGTGCGGGGCACTCGGCGGCCGGGAGCCTCCTCCACGAGGGGGGCGAGCACCGGGTCGCCGCAGAGAAGACCGTCGACGGCGACGGGATCGGCGTCGAGGTCGAGCAGCCGCCGGCACCGGCCGATCGCGGTGGAGAGATCGCGGAGGTCGGTGAGGGCCAGCCGGCAACCGACGTGATCGGACAGGGGGCGCAGATCGGCGATGCCGTGGCCGTGCGGCAGGCGCAGAGTACGGCGGTACGCACCGCTCCGCCACTCCTCCACTCCGGGTACGGCGGTCGCAGCGAGATGCCCGAACAGGTTGTCCGGGCAGAGCGGGGCCCGGAACGGCAGCCGCAGCGACAGAATCCCGGGGGTGACCGCCGGACGTCCGTGGGCGGCGCGCTCCCGTAGCTGGGTCGGGGTCAGGGCGAAGACCTGCAGCACGGTGTCGTTGAAGGCCCGGATGCTGGAGAACCCGGCGGCGAAGGCGACGTCGCCCATGGGCAGGGCGCTGGTCTCGATCAGTAGCCGGGCGGTCTGGGACCGTTGTGCCCGTGCCAGTGCGAGCGGGCCCGCTCCGAGTTCGGTGAGCAGTTGCCGTTCGATCTGGCGGGTGCTGTAGCCGAGCCGCGCGGCCAGGCCGGACACCCCCTCGCGGTCGACGACCCCGTCGGCGATCAGGCGCATCGCCCGTGCTACGACGTCGGCGCGCCTGTTCCACTCCGGAGAGCCCGGACTGGCGTCGGGCCGGCAGCGCTTGCACGCCCGGAACCCGGCCGACTGCGCCGCGGCGGCGCTGGGATAGAAGCGCATATTCTCGATCTTGGGAGGTACCACCGGACAGCTGGGCCTGCAGTAGATCCCGGTGGTGATCACCCCGCCGAAGAACCAGCCGTCGAACCGGGCGTCCTTGGACTGCACCGCCCGGATACACCGGGCCACGTCGTCATGCATATCGTCAGCATTCCCCGTGCTCACTCCGGGTGCTGGCGGAAAACCGACATGACCTCGGCGGCGGCCCGGCACCGGTTCATCCGCGAGCTCATCCGGGTCCGGAGGCCGCCGCGGATGAGCCGCCGCACCGGACCCGAGCCGTTGCGCGGGCCCTCAGCCGACCGGCTCCGGAGGCTCCCCCGGACCGGGCACGCGGAGTGGTACGGCCTGCCACCAGGTGCCGCATCTCCACAGCCATTCCAGCGGCCCGTACCGGAACCGGCCCAGCCACCAGACGCTGAACCCGGCCTGTGCCGCGATGACCGAGGCGGCCAGGGCGAAGACCACCCCGTAGGACTCCGATCCCACCAACCCCAGCGGTCCGATGAGGAGCAGTACGAGGGCGGTGGCCACCACGTAGTTGGTCAGGGCCATCCGGCCGAGTGGCGCCAGGGCGCGGCAGGCGACCGCTCCGGCCCGGGTGCGCAGCCACAGCAGGAATCCGCCGGTGTAGGCCATGGCCGCGGACAGTCCGGCGACGGCGGCGACCGGCCCGCCGTACCCGGCGAAGCGTTCGCGGAGCGGCATCGTGAGATACCAGATCGTCAGGGGGACGGCGATGGCCAGTCCGGCCACCAGCAGCCCGGTGAGCATTCCCGGCCGCCGCTCGACGTCCCGGACCAGGCCGGACCGGGCGGCGGCCATCCCGAGCAGGAAAAGGCCGGGGACCAGGAGAACGCCGCCCCCGGCCACGACCAGTGCGGCCGCCGAACCGACGGCGCCGAGCACGAGCACCGCCGTACGCGGCAGGTAGGAGGCCGGCAGCAGGAAGAGGATCCCGAAGAGGGCGTACGGCAGCAGCGCCTCACCCGGCTGCGCGAGGTGGTGCGGTATCCCGAACCCGGCCAGGATGACGAGCCTGCGCAGCAGCACCAGCCTCGGCCGTCTGGCCCGCCCTCGGGCCGACTCCAGGAAGAGCGCGAATCCGATCCCGAACAGGAACGAGAAGATCGGGAAGAACCGCTGGTGGAAGCCGACGTCGACGATGAGCCCCGAGACGGTGGCGTCGTAGCGGTACATCTGCGCGAGCTGGGTGATGTTGACGACCAGGATGCCGCCCAGCGCTAGTCCGCGCAGCGCGTCCAGAGCCTGGACACGTGCCCGCCGGAGAGAGGGCCGTGACGGAGAAAGGGACAAGGACATGATCCACAGCCTGGTGGTCCCCCGATGTTCGCCGCCGCCTCCTTCCGGTTAGTTTGCCCGTCGATCGACCAACGCGGAGAAGCCGGGCCGCCGGTCCGGGAAGACCCGGGAGAAGACGGGTCAGACGACCCAGCGTCTGCCGATCTCCTCGGCGCTCGGTGCCGGGCCGGGCGGGGAGGCGGCCTCGGTCAGGCGCAGGGCGTCGAGCATCAAGGTCAGATACCGCCGTCTGATCTGCGAGGTGCGCTCCTTGTCGCCGAGATGCAGGGCGGCGAGCTGCTCGAAGATCATCGACATGTCGGTGGCGTCCAGACCGGGGCGGAGCACCCCGGCCTGGACGGCGCGGTCGAAGACCCGCGTGGCGAGATCGGAGGCGTGGGCGGCCGCGCGGCGAAGGTGCTCGTCGGGGGTGAAGGTGCCCGCCAGATTGATCGTCAGGGAGTGGACGTCGGCGTCCACGATCCGGCGGATGAAGCCGGCGAAGGAGTTCCATGGGTCGCCCTCCTCGGCCAGGGCGGCCTCCGCCTCGGCGGCGAAGGTTTCCAAGCCGTCGGAGCACAGCTGCCGCAGCAGGTCCTCCTTGCCGGCGTAACGGCGGTAGAGCGCGCTGATGCCCACTCCGGCACGCTCCGCCACCGCCGCGATGGGGGCACCCGGGTCGGCGACGAAGACCGCGCGGGCGGCATCGAGGATCACCTGGTCGTTACGGGCGGCCTGGGCTCTGCGCCCGTTCATGGGCGTGGTGGTTGTCTCCATCACGCCAATATAACCAATGGAACAGTATGTTCCGTTCTATTGATGAACAAAAACCTGAGAAAATCCATCGCGCCGACCGCCCTGTCTGGGTGCCGAGCCTGCGCGGGGCCACGTCGGTCGTCGATGGGTCCCCGTGGCGTCGTTCCTCTCCCGGATGGGTTGTCGACAATCAGGGGCCTGCCTGTTTTGCAGCCATGGGGCAGCAGGGCGAGGAGACGCGCGGCCGAAGGAACGCCCGCCCCGCGGGCTGCCGGTCCGATGATCGGTCAGGAGCTCAACGCGTAGAGCACGTCACGAAGAGCCTCCTCGCGATCGCCGAGCCAGACCAGGCGCAGGGCCAGGGCGGGGGCGGGGCATTCGAGCTCCACCAGGGCGCCGGCCGCCAGGTCCTCGGCGATCGCGAAGTCGGGAAGCAGGGCGATGCCCAGCCCTTGCTTGGCCCATTCCCTGACGGCGACGACGCTGGACAGCTCCCGCCGTCCGGTGCCGAGGTCGGTCAGCCGGTCACAGGCCATCCGGATCGAGCAGCCCGGACCGGTCGTCAGCAGTGTGTCGGCGTGTTCCGCCGGGGACGCGACCATGGCCAGCCGCACGTCTCCGACATCGAGGAAGTCCAGTCCCGGCGGGGGTGCGAACCCGAGGGCGCCGAGCTGTACGCCGGAGTCGAGCAGCAGACCGGCGTCGAGGGTGCCCTGGGCGATCCCGTCGAACATCAGCTGCCGGGTGAGCACGATGACGTCGAAATCGATGTCGGGGCGGAGCTCCGCCAGATGTCGCATGATGCCGGGCAGCCGGGTCGCCGCCAGCATCTCCAGCGCGCCCACCCGAACTTTCCGCCTCCGCCCGGTCACCGCGAGCCGTACCGACTCGGCGTGGTCGAGCAGTCCGCGGGCCTGGGTGAGCAGGATCCGTCCGGCTTCGGTGAGCCGCATGCCCTGCGCGGTGCGGTCGAAGAGCGTGACCCCGAGAGACCCCTCCAGCCTGCGGATCTGCTCCGATGTCGTCGCCGGAGCCAGGTCGAGCAGTTGCGCCGCCCCGGTGATCGTGCCCGTCCCGGCCACCGCGACGAAACCTCGTAGCTGTCGCAAATCCATGGGTGAAGCATACGGTTTTCCCGAATGCCCTGTACGGCTGCGACGGTTGAGGTGGAATGTCTGATTCAGCAGAGTTGCGGCATGCTCGCGACATCATCCTCCCGGCGGCTCGTCGGGATTTCTCTCGCCTACTTCCTCGTTCTCCTTGACACCACCGTGCTCACCGTCGCCCTGCCCGACCTGCGCGCCTCACTGGGCGGGTCGTTCGCCGGGCAGCAGTGGGCCGTCAACGGATACACGGTCGCCTTCGCCGCGTCCCTGCTGACCGGTGGTGCGATCTCCGACCGGTACGGCGCGGCCCGGGTGTTCCGGGTGGGTGTCGCCGGGTTCGGGATCGTGTCCCTGATCTGTGCGTTCGCTCCCGGCCTGGAGATCCTCATCGTCCTGCGGGCGCTGCTGGGTCTGGCGGGCGCGCTCTGCCTGGGCAGTTCCCTCGGACTGATCGCCCAGCTCAATCCCGATCCCGCCCGGCGGGCGCGGGCCATGGGAACGTGGGCGGCCCTCACCGGCACCGCGCTCGCCGCGGGCCCGCTGCTCGGCGGCCTGCTCGTGGAGTCCTACGGCTGGCGCGCGGTCTTCCTCATCAACCCGCCGCTCGCGCTCGTGAGTCTCGTCGCGGTCCGGGGGCTGGTGTCCGGCCCCGGGACACGCGGGATCGGCTGGCGGACGCAGGCCGCGGCCTGCGCCTTTCTCGCACTGCTCGCCGCGGCGATCACCGAGGCCTCCGTCCTCGCCGGGGCGCTCGCCCTGGTGGCGCTCGCCGTGCTGGTCCTGCTGGAGCGGGGCGCCGCCGTGCCCGCGCTGCCCGGCGGGCTGCTCCGAGCCTCCTGGACGATTATGCTCGCCGGCGCGGTGGTGAACTTCGCCTTCTCCGGCGCGCTCTTCGTGATCACCCTTCTGCTGCAGGACGGACGGGGCTTCACCCCGCTGGAGGCGGGACTGGCGTTTCTGCCGCTGACCGTCCCGATGACCTTCAACGCCTTCTTCACCGGTCGTCTCGTCGCCCGGTACGGCCCGAGGCCCTCGATCCTGGCAGGTCTCGTCCTGCTGACGGGAGGCCTGCTCCTGGCCCCCTCGATAGTTGGAATGATCATTATAGGTTTCGGGCTGTCGTGCTGCCTGCCCGCCCTGATGGCCGGCGTCGTCGCGATGGCCCCGCCGGGTACGGCGGGCACGGCGGGCGGCCTGCTCAACGCGGCACGTCAGACCGGCGCGATCCTCGGAGTGGCGGTGATGGGCGTCGTCGCGCACGGTACGGCCGACGGCACCTCCCACGCCCTGCTCGTGGCCGCGGGCCTCACCGGGCTCGTTCTCGTGGGCCTCGCCGGTTCTGCTCTCGCTGCCCGGCGCCGTACGTCAGGTCGGGAGGGCCGGGTTCCCGTACAGCCGTCGACATGATCGAGAGCCCTGTTCCGGGTCCCGGATCAGGTGGGCCCTCTCGTGGTCAGGCTCCGGCCGACGGCCTCGGACGCGGCCCCGGTCGGCATCCGGCCGGGGCCGGAAAAGGGGAAAGACCCGCGCGCGGCGGGTCTTTCGCAGGGTGAGGTCAGGCGGCGGGGGTGGGATCGCCGGCGAGTGGGAAGCGCAGGATGTTCCGTCCGGTGTAGGCGCGCAGGTCGACGACCTTGGCGTCCGTGACCGACTTCCGGCGGGTCGCCGAACGGATATCTCTGATCTTGAGCCGCGTGACATATGGCGGCACGACTGCGAATCTCCTCATTGGGCCCCCCGGCGTGATGAATCCGTTATGCGAGATATCTCTACAGAGAGACGCGTAAAACCGCTGTAAAGTTCCGCTCAGTAAGGGAGGCGGCGGCCTGACGGCGACCGCAGGTCCAGGCCGGGCGTGCGGGCGGGACGGTGCCGGCTCTGTGGCCGGTTGATCCTGATTCGTCGCATGGATGCGCTCTCCCGCTCTCTCGTGCTCACCGTTCCCCGGGCCAATCATGATCCACTGCTGTGGGCAGGTACGGCCGATCGGCTCGCACGGATGCCCGTGCGAGCCAACCTAGCCCGGTGGCACGACGCCGATCAACCGGTTTGGTTACGCAAGGAACCCGCGACCGAACGCGTGGTGACGGCAATCCGGTTCCATGCGTTGATCGCCGCGATCGCGATCACCAGTGCGGCCAGTGCCTCCGGCTCGTAATGCCTGGCGGCCTCGTCCCACACGTGGTCCGGCACCGTCTCCCCGCGGTCGCTGAGCCGGGTGGCCTCCTCCGCCAGGGCCAGCGCGGCCCGCTCCGCGTCGGTGTAGTACGGGGCATCCCGCCAGGCGGCCACCGAGAACAGCCGTTCGTCGCTCTCGCCCGCCTTCTTGGCGTCGTGGCTGTGCATGTCCACGCAGAAGCCACAGCCGTTGATCTGACTGTCCCGCAGCTTCACCAGTTCCAGCGTGGCGTGCGGCAGCCCGCACGTGGCCAGGTATTTCTCCAGGCCGAGCATGGCCTGGTAGCCCTCGGGGGCGAGTTCCCCGACGTTGATCCGTGCCTTCATCGCACACTCCTCAGTTTCTCCGGGTTCATCACAATGAAGATCTCCGTCACCCGGCCGTCGGCCACGGTCAGCCCGAAGACGCCGCTCAGCTCGCCGTTCCGGAACCGCAGGAGCCCCGGCCAGCCGTTGACCGTTGCCGGAGCGAACCGGCTGGAGACACCGAGCCGAACGGCCACCCTGATCAGGAAGCGGGCCACCTGCTCGGCACCGTGGATCGGCCGTCTGGCCGCGTGGACCACGCCGCCGCCGTCGCTGCGGAGCACCACGTCCGGATCGAGCAGCGCCACCAAGGCGTCGATGTCGTCGCCCGTGCTGGCGCGGGCGAACGCCTCGACCACCCTGCGGTGCTCGGTCGCGTCCACCTCGAAGCGGGGCGCCCGGGCCGCGACGTGCTTGCGGGCCCGGGTGGCGAGCTGGCGGCAGGCCGCAGGGGAGCGCCCGACCGCCTGGGCCACCTCATCGAACGACAGCCCGAACACGTCGTGCAGCACGAACGCGGTGCGCTCGGCCGGGCTGAGCGACTCCAGCACCACCAGCATCGCCATGCTCATCGACTCGGTCAGCGTCACCCGGTCCGCCGGGTCGGCCTCGGCCACCACCGGCTCGGGAAGCCACGGCCCGACGTACTCCTCCCGGCGCACCCGCGCCGAGCGCAGTACGTCCAGCGCGAGCCTGGACACCGTCACCACCAGCCAGCCGGTGACGTCCTGGAGCTGCCCGCGCTCTGCCCGGCCCAACCGGAACCAGGCGTCCTGGACCACGTCCTCGGCCTCGTCGAGACTGCCGAGCAGGCCGTAGGCCACGCCCACCAGCCGCGGCCGGATGGCCTCGAACTCGGCTGCGAGATCTTCATCGCCGTTCACACAACAAGGACGAGACATCTTCCCAGTCTGTGACACCGGGCGAACTATGGTGTCCACCGGCACGTTCAACAAGCCGGTGAACGGAGATTCGATGAGCACCGGACTGATCGACGGGGATCCGCAGCGGCTGGGCGACTACTGGCTGGCCGGGCGGCTGGGCGCGGGCGGTCAGGGAGTGGTCTACGAGGCGTACGACGCCGAGGGCACGCGGGTCGCGGTCAAGGTCCTGCACGGCGACGCGGGCACCGACCCCGAACTGCGCGACAGGTTCGGACGTGAGGCGGCCGCCGCCCGGCGGGTCGCCTCGTTCTGTACGGCAGGCGTGATCGACGCCGACCTCGACGGGCCCAGGCCCTACATCGTCTCCGAATACGTCGAGGGTCCCAGCCTGCGCAGAGCGGTCGCCGACGGGCGCCGCTTCACCGGAGGCGACCTGCACCGCCTGGCGACCGCGATCGCCACCGCGCTGACCGCCATCCACGACGCCGGAGTCATCCACCGCGATCTCAAACCCGACAACGTGCTGCTCGGCCCGGACGGCCCCCGGGTCATCGACTTCGGCGTCGCCCGCACGGTGGACATGTCGCTGACCGCGACCGGCATGGTGGCGGGCACCCCCACCTACATGGCCCCCGAGGTGTTCATGGGCCGGCGTGCGGACACACCGGCCGACGTGTTCGCCTGGGGCGGGATCATGGTCTTCGCCGCAACCGGAGTCGACCCGTTCCGGGCCGAGAGCCTGGGCGGGGTCATGCACCGGGTGCTCTCCGTCGAGCCCCAGCTGGACATGCTGCCCGAGCGGCTCCGCCCGTTCATCGCGGCCTCGCTCGCCAAGGAACCGCAGGCCAGACCGTCGGCGAAGGAACTGCTGCTCGCCCTTGTCAGCGGCGACAACCGGCTCGACACACCCCGCCTGCTCGCGGCGGGCAGCGATGCCGGAGCCCGGATCCGGGCCGTCTCCGCCGACCCGGCGCTCGGCACCCTCGCCGAGGACGCCTATGCCGCGCTCGGTCCGGCCGAGCGGGACCTCGCCCCCGAGGTCTTCCTCCGGCTGGTCACCGTGACCGACGACGGCGAGCCGGCCGTACGGCGGGCACAGTGGGCCGAACTCCTCGACGGGCGGCACGAGGACGAGACCGCCGCCATCCGCCGGGTGGTCCAGGTCTTCGCCTATCTGGTCGCCCACGACGACAGAGAGGTCTGGCTGTCGCGGCCCGCCCTGCCACAGGCATGGCCCCGGCTGCGCCTGTGGGTGCAGGCCAACCGGGACGGCCTGGCCGTTCATCGGGGGATCCTCACCGCCGCGTGGCGCTGGCAGTCCCAGGGTCGCAGGGACGGTGACCTGTTCCAGGGCGACACCCTGGAGAACGCCATGCACTGGGCGGCCACCGGCCGCCGCGCCATCACCCTGAGCCCGGTCGAGCGCGACTTCCTAGAGGCGGGCGCCGCGCTCACCAGGCTCCGCGCCCGCCGGGGACGGTTGCTCTCCATGACGCTGGCCGTGCTGCTGGTGGTCGCGCTGGCCGCCGGGGCGCTCGCCGTACAGCAGAACAGAGTGGCCGGCGCGCGCAGCGTCACCATCGCGCTTCAGCGTGACCAGGCGGAGGCCCGCCAGCTCGCCGCGACGGCCGACTCGCTCCGGGTGGCCGAACCGGTCAAGGCCATGCTGCTCAGCGTGGCGGCCTGGCGGCTGGCCCCGGTGGTGGAGGCCCGGGCGAGCCTGGCAGGCTCGCTCGCCCAGCGCGAGACGACCACCTTCCACGACCCGGCCACCGCCATCCAGACGCTCCGGGCGCTGAGCCGCGACGGGCGCACACTCGTCAGCGCGGGCGGGGGCGAGGCGCGGATCTGGGATGTGCGGACGGGCCGGCGGGTCGGCGGGTTCAAGGGAATCGGGGACGACCTGCGAGGGATCGCGCTGAGCCCGAGCGGCAGGACCCTCGCGGTGGTCAACGGCCTGGAGCTCACGATCTGGGACGTGGCCCGGGGCAGGCCGACCGGCGCGACCCTGGCCGTTCAGGGGCGTGAAGCCGGCGGTGACACCCAGGTCTTCTTCGGCCAGGCAGAGAACCGGGTGCTGGTCACCCAGGGGGAGGGCCTCACCGTCTGGAACCCCCTGACCGGCCAGAAGCGGTTCCCGCCCGCCGCCGGCCTGGACTTCGACACCGCCGCCGACGGACGGAGCCTCGTGGTGGGCACCCTCGACGGGGACGCGGCGGTCTTCGTCCTGGACGGCCTCGACCGGACCCCACTGGGAGACAGGTGCAAGGCCTGTGGGCCGCGTGTCGCCTACAGTCCCGACGGCAGGACCGTCGCGGTCAGCCGCGGGAAGACAGTCCGGTTGCATGACGCCCGCACCGGGACCGACCTGGAACGCCCGTTCACCGCGGGCAACGGCGGGAAGCTGCGCTTCAGCCCCGACGGCCGTTTCCTGTCCGCCACGGACGACACGAGCATCAAGCTCTGGCGCGTTCAGGACGGCAGACTCCTGCTCACTCAGCAGATCGACGCGTTCATGCCGGTCACGGCCTTCGACCCGGACGGGCGCACGCTGCGCTACCTCTCCGAAGGATCGGTCACCGCCCTCGACATCACCGCGCTGACCCGGCCGGTTCCGCTCAAAGGCGCTGGAACCCGCTGGGCGCGGCTGAGTCCGGACGGACGTCTGCTCGCCTCCAGGGACAGCCAGGCGAGCGAGGTCCGCCTCTGGGACGTACGGCGGCGCAGGCTCCTCGCGGCTCTGACCATCGGTCCCAAGGGCGCCGACGGATACTTCGCGATGGCCTTCAGCGGGGACGGCGGACGGCTGGCGGTCAACACCGGCGGGGAGAGCTCCAGGCTGACGATCTGGGACACCACCACATTCAGGCGGCTCGCCACCGTGCAGACCGTGCGTGAGGGGCAGGTGCCCGCCCTGGCGATGAACGCCGACGGCACGGCCGTGGCCTCCTACGTCCTGTACTACGACTCGACGAAGGCACCCGGCGGGGAGATCCACCTGTGGGACGTGCCCGGTGGCCGTCACCGCTGGTCCCGCCCCCAGGATTACGTCGAGGAGCTCAGGTTCACCCCGGACGGCAGAGCCATCGGGGTCGCCGGAGGAGAGCAGCGCCTCCTCGATACGGCGACCGGGAGACCGTTCGGAGACGCGTACGGTTCGCCGACCGTCGGCACCCCGGTGGAGGCACTGGCCTTCAGCGCGGACGGTGCCCGCTTCGTCACCGCCGACCAGGTCGGGCGGATGTCGGTGTGGGAGACCGGTTCCAGGAGGCCGGTCGGCACCCCGATCCGTGGTGGCGCCGGCGCCGGGGCGGAACTGGCCTACTCACCACACAGCGATGTGATCGCCGCCGGGATCGACAGCCGGTCGGTGGCGCTCTGGGACGTCGCGACCGCCCGCCGTCTCGGCCAGCCGATCATCACGGGGACCGGGGATCTGCAATCCCTGGCGTTCAGCGCCGACGGCTCCAGACTGGTCGCGGTCGACTCCGCGGGCATCCTGACCGAGCAGCCGGTCGATCCGGAGGCGGTGGCGCTCGCGGTGTGCGAGCGGGCCGGCCGTACCCTGTCACGGGACGAGTGGCGTGCCTACCTCGGCGATGTTCCGTACCGCGATGTCTGTCCCGCCTAGAGCCTTTGGAGGACGGTGGGTCCGACATCCGTGAAGGCCACGTGTTCTCTGCCTGCGTTTCCTGCACACATCGAGGGCATACCCCTATGAACACGATAAAAGTGTCGAGGAGGCAGGGCCCGCCGTCTCAGGGCGTGGAGGCCCTCGGCCGTCCAGTGGCGCAGACCGCCCCGCAGGGCTTTGCGCGTCACACGAGACGGTGTGCCGGCGGCCTGGGAACCCCGGCCCCTTGCGACCCGGGGTAGGACACATCCGGCCTGGGAAGACTCACCGCAGGTCGCCGTGATTTTAGGGGGAGACATGGCGCAATGTGAAGTCTGTGGCAATGACTATGACATGAGCTTCGAGGTGCACGCCCAGGGGGTCGTGCATGTCTTCGACAGCTTCGAATGCGCCATCCAGCGCATGGCGCCGATATGCGAGCACTGCGGGGTCCGTATCGTCGGGCACGGCGTCCAGGCCGGCCGGCGCTGGTTCTGCTGCGCGCACTGCGCCCGCCGAGAGGGCGCGGAGGCGATCGTCGACCGGGCCGGAATTCCCACCCAGCAGGGTGCGCAGGAGACGACCACCGCTTAGGCTGTCGACGGCCTGGACGGGAGCGTCTCCGGCGGTGAAATTCGTCATCGTCGCAGCACATCGGCAACATACGGCGCTTCGCCACTCGTTACCGGAAGTGCACCGTTCACTGTCGGGTGTGACCGGGACAGGACTCCGGGGGCAGACCTTACGGTGACGCACAGGCGGCGGGCCCGGCACGAATGATCGCGCCGGGCCCGTTGACTATCGGAAACTCAGATCAGCTCAGCGGCCAGCAGGTGGCGTGGGAGGTGATCTGCGAAGGTAGAAGACCAGGGTTCCTGGCTGTCACCGTCCAGGAGTTGCCGGTCAGGTTGGCGAGATTGCCGGTGATAAGAAGGCTGTCCGGGTTCTCGTATCCGCCATTGATCAGCGTGGTGTTGATCGGGCATATGGCACTGGCCGTCCCGGTGTCAGCACTTCCGACGACGACGGTCTCGTTGACATCCTGAGGGGCCACGACGACCCCCGCCGTTCCTTGTGGTCCTTGCGGTCCTGCCGGTCCGGTGGCTCCGGTGTCACCTGCGGGTCCGGTGTCGCCTTGCGGTCCTGCTGGTCCTGCCGGTCCGGTGGCTCCGGTGTCGCCTTGCGGTCCTGCTGGTCCGGTGGCTCCGGTGTCACCTGCGGGTCCGGTGTCGCCTTGCGGTCCCGCTGGTCCGGCGGCTCCGGTGTCACCTGCGGGTCCGGTGTCGCCTTGCGGTCCCGCTGGTCCGGCGGCTCCGGTGTCGCCTTGCGGTCCCGCTGGTCCGGCGGCTCCGGTGTCACCTGCGGGTCCGGTGTCGCCTTGCGGTCCCGCTGGTCCGGCGGCTCCGGTGTCGCCTTGCGGTCCCGCTGGTCCGGCGGCTCCGGTGTCGCCTTGCGGTCCCGCTGGTCCGGTGGCTCCGGTGTCACCTGCGGGTCCGGTGTCGCCTTGCGGTCCCGCTGGTCCGGTGGCTCCGGTGTCACCTGCGGGTCCGGTGTCGCCTTGCGGTCCCGCTGGTCCGGCGGCTCCGGTGTCGCCTTGCGGTCCCGCTGGTCCGGCGGCTCCGGTGTCACCTGCGGGTCCGGTGTCGCCTTGCGGTCCCGCTGGTCCGGCGGCTCCGGTGTCGCCTTGCGGTCCCGCTGGTCCGGTGGCTCCGGTGTCACCTGCGGGTCCGGTGTCGCCTTGCGGTCCCGCTGGTCCGGTGGCTCCGGTGTCACCTGCGGGTCCGGTGTCGCCTTGCGGTCCCGCTGGTCCGGTGGCTCCGGTGTCACCTGCGGGTCCGGTGTCGCCTTGCGGTCCCGCTGGTCCGGCGGCTCCGGTGTCGCCTTGCGGTCCCGCTGGTCCGGTGGCTCCGGTGTCACCTGCGGGTCCGGTGTCGCCTTGCGGTCCTGCCGGTCCTGCCGGTCCGGTGGCTCCGGTGTCGCCTTGCGGTCCCGCTGGTCCGGTGGCTCCGGTGTCACCTGCGGGTCCGGTGTCGCCTTGCGGTCCTGCTGGTCCGGTGTCACCTGCCGGTCCGGTGTCACCCTGCGGTCCTTGGGGTCCGGTGTCGCCTTGGACGCCTTGGGGTCCTATGTCGCCGGTGTCGCCCTTGGGTCCGGTGTCACCGGTGTCGCCTTGAGGCCCTTGGGGTCCGGTGTCGCCTTGGACGCCTTGGGGTCCTATGTCGCCGGTGTCGCCCTTGGGTCCGGTGTCACCGGTGTCGCCTTGAGGCCCTTGGGGTCCGGTGTCGCCCTGCGGCCCCTGAGGTCCGGTGTCGCCTTGAGGTCCGGTGTCGCCTTGAGGTCCGGTGTCGCCCTGCGGGCCTTGCGGTCCCTGGGATCCGGTGTCGCCGGTGTCGCCCTTGGGTCCTTGGGGTCCGGTGTCGCCTTGGACGCCTTGGGGTCCTATGTCGCCGGTGTCGCCCCTGGGTCCGGTGTCACCGGTGTCACCTTGAGGTCCTTGGGGTCCGGTGTCGCCTTGGACGCCTTGGGGTCCTATGTCGCCGGTGTCGCCCCTGGGTCCGGTGTCACCGGTGTCACCTTGAGGTCCTTGGGGTCCGGTGTCGCCTTGGACGCCTTGGGGTCCTATGTCGCCGGTGTCGCCCCTGGGTCCGGTGTCACCGGTGTCACCCTGTGGTCCTTGGGGTCCAGTGTCGCCCTGCGGCCCCTGGGAGCCGGTGTCGCCCTGCGGCCCGGTGTCGCCGGTGTCGCCCTTGGGCCCTTGGGGGCCGGTGTCACCTTGGGGTCCGGTGGCTCCGGTGGCTCCGGTGTCGCCCTTGGTGCCGCGTGGGCCTTCAGCCCCCTGCGGCCCCTGGCGTCCCTGTGGTCCTTGGGGTCCGGTGTCGCCTCGGGAGCCCTGTGGTCCGGTGCTGCCCCGGGCCCCCTGTGGTCCGGTGTCACCATTGGATCCCTGTGGTCCTTGGGGTCCGGTGTCGCCTCGGGAGCCCTGTGGTCCGGTGCTGCCCCGGGCCCCCTGCGGTCCGGTGTCACCCTTGGGCCCCTGCGGGCCGACGGGGCCCTGAGGTCCTCGCGGACCGGGTTGGCCCTCGGGGCCTTCGATGTTCCACAGAATCAGCGTTTCGTCGATGTAGCACAGGGCGATCCCGGCGCCGAGAATGCGGGGCCTTCCCTGGGAAGGCCCGTAGGCCTTCACACAGGCGTAAACCGTCGTTGCGGTAGTGGCCGGCTGGGCCAGCGCGGATGTCGCGCCGGTCAGGGCGCCGGCTTGGGCGGCCGCCATCGCGACTGCGACAGCAAGCAGTCGGCTACCCCGGAGGATTTTTGATTGCTGTACCACTCTTGTCTCAATTCTGCATGTCTCGATCGAAATCTGACTGGTGAATGATCGGTGAGATGAATTGATGATGGGATTGGTGAATCGCCACTCAACGCCTGATAGCACCCATATGCGCTAAGAATGTCCGTTGAGTTCAGTTCTCTCCGCCGAATGTCTTCACCAGGGAATTCCGTACCCAGAAGCAAGTGAGTGACCAGAATGTGATGGTGAACAGAAGTTCAAGATCCATCAACGCGTGATACCCGTGCGGGGCGCGGGTTGCCGACGTGAAGCTTCCTAAAACCAGGTGAATACCTGCAAGAATTTAATCTGACCGTAGAATGTCGCTAGTGCCAGAAAATAGCAGCATCTGTTCTATTGCTAGCGATTGATCGGCCCAACCCCTGCGGTCGGCGGGCCTCCGGGTATTCCGGCCCTCTCCGGTACGACGGATGTCCGCCGGGCGGTGCTGTTCAGTCGTCGGCCGATTCGGTTTTCCGGCCGGCTACCAGGGCGTCGGCGTCCTTGCTCGGCCGCGAGGTGGCCCCCTGCTCGCTCGTCGTGCTCCGGCGGGGCCGGGACGGGACGGCTGGGAACTCCGCGGTGTCCTTTCCGGTCTCGGAGGTCTCCACACGGCCGTCCCTGGCCGGTTTCTCAGCCCGAGGGGTCTTGCCCGTCCTGGTGGTCTGGGCCGGGTCTTCCCGTCGGACCGGCTTCTCGGCCTGCGTCGGCCCCTCCCGGGTGAGGTCGCCGGATTCGGGTTCGCGCAGTGCGGCGATGACGTCGTCGGCCTCGGTATCGGCGGCGAAGTCCTCGGCGGCCTCGGCCTCACGCCGTTTGATCACCACCATGTGGTCGACCGACAGGCGGCCCGCGCCGCCGACTGCCAGAAGGATGGAGGCCGCACCCAGTGCCACGATCAGATTGACGTCGCCGCCGGTCAGGGGAAGCCCCTGCTCGCCGCTGGCCACGACGAACACGGCGACGGCCTCGGCGAACAACAGCAGCCCGCAGGCTGGTACGGCGAGCCCCGCCACAAGCAGGGCTCCGCCGATGAGTTCCATCAACATCGTGGTGGCCGCCCAGGCTCCAGGGGCCGGAGCGCCCAGAGTCGCGAACTGGTCACCGGTGGCGGTCAGTCCCGCTTCCAGTTTGTGCCAGCCGTTGGCGAAGAAGATTCCACCCACGCCAAGCCTGGCGGCGAAGGTGGCGAGATCGTGAAGAGTCTGTCGCACGGTTCCTCATTCTGGTCAGATTCCCCGTCGTTGCCCATAGCTGACCGAACAGAGGCCGTCCAAACCCTTGACCTCCACCCGGCCCTCAAGGGACCGGGATTCCCCGTGCCGCCCGGTACGCCTGGCAGGCGGTCGTGGTGGCCGAGCGCACCGTCCAGCCTCTACGGGATCACTCCGGGCCGATCCGCTCCGAACGACCGGGCGTGCGCCCCGCAAGAGTCCGGTCAGCCGAAGCCGCCCGGGTCGGCCGGTCGCCGGGGACCAGCAGCGCCACCGCCACGGTCGTCGCACCCAGCAGGAGCACGCTCACGATGATCGTGGAGTGCAGCCCGGAGACGAACGCGACACGGGCGGCTCCGAGCAGGGCCGTCCCGGCGGCGCCGCCGAGTTCCTGCGCCGCATGCGCGGCGGCGGCGAGCGACTGGCGGGCCAGACTCATCAGATCGGGGGACACGCCGGGCACCGAGGCCAGCGAGGGCGCATAGACGATGGTGGTGACAGTGCCGAGGACCGCCACGCCGAGCCCGGCCCCGAGCTCGTAGGCGGTCTCCTCGATCGCCGCGGCGCAACCCGCACGCGACTCCGGGGCGGAGGACATGATCGTGTCGGAGGCCGCCAGCAGGGTGACCTGGATGCCGAAGCCGATGCCGACGAAGCAGAGCGCGAGCACCAGGGGATGTGGCTCGGTGCCCCAGCCCAGCGGGGGGAACAGGGACAGGGTGGTCAGTGCGAGGCCGCCGCTCATGGTGGCGCGTAGTCCGACCCGGCGCAGCAGCCGTGCCCCGGCGAGGCCGCCCGCGACAGAGGCGATCATCAACGGCAGCATGCGGACCGCGGCGGCGAGCGGGCTGTCACCGAGCACGAGCTGCAGATACTGGGCGAGCATCAATTCCAGGCCGACCAGCGCGAAGACGGTCAACAGCACGGCGGCCACCCCGACGGAGAACGCCCGCTGCCTGAACAGGCCGAGGTCGAGTAGGGGGAAGGGCAGCCGCCGCTGTCTGCGCACGAACCAGACCAGCAATCCGGCCCCGCACAGAAACGCGGCCACCCCGCCCAGCTGTCCGGATCCCGCCTCCTTGAGGCCGAAGGCCAGGGCGAGAACGCCGAGCACGGACAGCAACGCGCTGGGCGCGTCCCAGGGTTGTGAGGTGCGCGGGCGCGACTCGGGCAGAATCCTGACGGCGGTGGGCAGCAGCACCAGCAGAATCGGCACGTTGATCAGAAAGACGGCGCCCCACCAGAGGTGCTCCACGAGCAGGCCGCCGATGAGCGGCCCGACGGCGGCTCCGGCAGCCGCGACCGCGCTCCACACACCCAGCGCGAGCGCGCGCTCCCGGCGGTCGGTGAACACCTGCCGGATGATGGACAGCGTGGCAGGCATGATCATCGCACCGCCGATGCCGAGGAGCGCCCGGGCGGCGATCAGGGTGGTTGGAGTCGGCGCGAACGCGGCCGCCGCGGAGGCGGCACCGAACACCAGGTATCCGGCGAGCACCAGCCGTTTCCGTCCGTGGCGGTCGCCGAGCGTGCCGAAGGTCAACAGCAGCGGCGCCACCACCAAGGAGTAGGCGTCGATGATCCACAGCAGTTCGACCGAACTCGGCTCCAGGGCGGCGGTCAGCGCCGGGACCGCGATGTGCAGCACCGTGGCGTCCACCGCGATCAGCAGCAGACTGAAGCAGAGGAGTGTCAGAACCGACCAGCGGCCGGCCCCACCCGCTTGCGGATCGATTCCGCCGCGAGTCGGGCCGCTCACGATCCCCGTAGTGGTCATGGGCGGCTCAGAAGTTACCAGCCTTGACGGACATGTGTCGCAGCCTAGGCGAAGTGGGGCACTGCACGAGACGGCATTGGGTGATCCGCTGGTACGGACGCGCGCCTCCATCGTGCGCCAGAGGCGACCTCTCTAGAGAGATACAGGCATATATCCGCCATCTAGGCAAACGGCGATCTCGCACGGACCATTGCGGTCGTGGTGAGTCAGCGCAAGGTCCATGAGCCATCGTGGTGAGCGGTGCCAGCGGGCAGGACTCCGCTCAGGTCCCGGCCCCGCCGGATCCTGACGACCCCCGTGAATGGTGTGCTGTCGCCGCCGCATGGCTGGACCGAGGCCGGCCGGAGAGCGCATTGGAAGCCGCCCGTCAGGCGGTGGAGCGTGATCCACAGGCCGGATCCGGAACCGACTGGGGATACCGCCTCGCCAGCCTCGCCTTCGAACGGCTCGGCCGTGACGCGGAGGCCGTGGCCGCCGCAGAGGAGGCCGTACGGCTGGCGCCGGGTTCCTGGACCGCGCGGCTGCGCCTCGGTGCGGCCCTCCGCCGGATACCGGGACGCTGGCGGGAGTCGTGGGCTCAGGCGACCAGGGCTGTCCGTTACGCGCCCGAGGAGCCCGATCCGCACGTACTCATCGGGGATCTCGCACTGCTGCGCGGCGAGCACCGCCGTGCGGAGGCCGCCTACCGCAACGCGCTACGCCACCTGGACGACCATCCGGGTGCCAGGGTCAACCTCGGCCTGGCCTTCCTGCGCTGGAAACGTCCCCGAGGGCATCACGACCCCGCCTGGCCGGTCGATCCTCGCGAGACCGGCAGAGCCAGGCGAGCCCTGGAGGTATGGTCCCGTCAGGTCCGTGTCCTGCTCGCCGTGTCGCTCACCGCGGTCGTCGCGGTGGTCCTCGGGGCCGGTGTCACCACCGAGGCGGGGATCGGCGGCGGGGCGATGCTGGCCGCCGTCCTGGTGATCACCCTCCGGCAGGCCCACCGGGTCAGACTCTGGCCCTATGTCCCCGGCATGCTCTCCCGTGATCCGTGGCTCGGCGTGTCGGTCTCGATCACCCTGCTCGCCGTCGCCGCCTACGTCGCTGCGATCACCACCCTTCCCCGGGCGGCCCTTCCACCCCTCCTCGGTCCCGCGCCGGAGCCGGTGGACGGTGTGTGGGCGGCTCTCGCCGCGCTGGTCGTCTTCAACGGCGCGTTCGTGATCGTCCTGCGCGTGCTGGTCGAGGCGTGGCGGGGACGGCCGGTCAGGGCGATGGCCGAGTTCACCGCGGTGCACGGGGACCGTACGGCCCGGCGGGACATCGACGTGACCCTCTGGCTGATGGCGGGTCGTGCGTGGTCGGCGCTTGCCCTGATCGTGGGGATGACCGTCGTCCTGGACGAGCCGGGATGGGCCTTTGCCGCGCTCGCCGTCCCGCTCGCGCTCGGCTGGGCCCGAGCCCGGGGCGGTCTTGCCCTCTGCCTCCACCAGGTGCTCGCCGCCGATCGCTGGCTCAAGGCGGCACTGGCCCTCCTGACGACCGCCTCTCTGGCGCTCGGCGCGGCGGCCGCCGTACCCGGACCGGGACTTCCCGGAACGGCCGGCGGCTGGTTCCGGCTGATCGGGATCGGGATGCTGGCCGCGCTGGTGGCGGTCTTCGCCGCAAGGTCGGCGTGGGCCTGGTGGCGGGGCGTGCCGGGGCCGTGGCGGGCATCCCTGATCATGTCCGAGAGCGGTGACCGCCGCCTGCCGGGCGATGTCAGGCCCCCGGTGGGGCTCAGCGGAGAGGTGCGCCGGGCCTTCACCCACGCCCGCGAGGTGGTGCTCGCCTACGCCGACTCCACCGGGCCCCGAGCACTGGCCGTCGGCTCGGTCAGCTCGGTCGGTCCGGACGGCGAGCTCCGCCTCATCGCCGGCAACGACGCGTGGGAGGCCGCCGAGCGTGACCCCAGGGTGGCGGTGTTCGTCGCGGATCCCCTGGACCGCCGGTTCTGGGCCGAGGTGCGGGGCATCGCCGTCGGCGACACCGAGGCCGCCGTACTCCGGGTCACTCCCGAACACGTCGTGGTCGGCGAGTATCCCGGCCGTCATCAGGGTCGCCCACGGCCCGGGTGAGGCCCGGGTGAGGTGGGTATCCCGGCTCGCGTCCAGGGTCGCCCGGACCTCGGCCGAGAGACCCGGGCGACCCCTTTCCCGCGGGTGACATTCCCATGCCCGGCAACCGGTGCCGTGGCGGCGGACCGTGACGGGCGAGCCCGCTCCGGTCTGCCGGGCCACCGGTGCGAGTGGCCCGGCGGGAGCCGGCTTCCTCCCACGGTGGGACAGGTCACCGGAAGGCGCGGTCAGGATCATAGGATTCATCCGGTCTCATCCGTTTATCTGATCGTGTCGTCCGACGGCGTGGCGCGTTGCCCAGGCACGCGCAAACGTCTTCCCGGTGCGGTATAACCGGGGTCGGACCGGGGAGGCGTGATGCGGGAGCCCGACAGGGCCCGGCCGGCGGGGCGCGCGGCGGCACGGGATGCGTTCGAACACGTCAGGCTGCGTTATTTCCAGCTGTCACCCTTCCTGCGCAGGCTGATCTACGTGGTGCCGCTGATCGGCGCGGTCGGCCTGGCACTGGGCATGGGCTGGTCGCCGCTGAACGCGTTCCTCGGCATGCTCACCCTGCTCGCCTTCATGTCCCTGACCCTCCGCTTTCCCCGCGCCGCCGCGACCCTGGTGGTGGTGGCCGCCTGGCCGCTGTTCCTGCTGCTCTTCCACAGCCTGTACGGCACGCAGCCGACCCCCCCGGCGGGGCTGATGCTCCTCGCCCTGCCCGTGGCCGGTGCCGCCCACCTCATCCGCTGGGTCCCCCCGTGGCTGACCACGCTCATGGCGCTGGCTCCGGCTGCCCTGGTGGCCCCCGTGTGCGCCGCGCTGTGGCCCGGCGGCGTCCTGTGGGCCGCGTACGGAGTGGCCGCCGCGGTGCTGGTCTACCGTTTCGTCCAGGCCCGTCAGGTCAGAGCCGCGCTGGGTGGGGAGGAACAACCGGCCCGGCTGCGGGCCCGCGAGGGCGGCCAGCCGGTCGCCGTGACCGGCGACCGGACCACGCCGCCCCCGATCTCGGTGGAGGAGGCCCTCGGCGAGCTCGACAGCATGATCGGACTGGCTCCGGTGAAGGAGCAGGTGCGTTCCATCGCCGCCTCGATCGAGGCCTCCCGTCTCCGCAGGGAGGCCGGATACTCCAACGATCCGCCGATGCGCCACTTCGTGTTCGTCGGCCCTCCGGGCACCGGCAAGACCAGCGTGGCCAGGACCGTAGCGAAGATTTTCTACGCGTTCGGACTGCTGGAGACGCCGTACGTGGTGGAGGCCCAGCGTGCCGACCTCGTCGGGGAGTATCTCGGGGCCACCGCGATCAAGACGAACGAGCTGATCGACCGGGCGCTCGGCGGGGTGCTGTTCATCGACGAGGCCTACAGTCTGATCAACTCCGGTGACGGCCAGCCCGACCGGTTCGGCTCCGAGGCCGTGCAGACGCTGCTCAAACGGGCCGAGGACGACCGCAACCGTCTGATCATCATCCTGGCCGGATACGAGAAGGAGATGTCCGCCTTCCTGTCCTCCAACCCCGGCCTTTCGAGCCGGTTCGCCAGCCGGGTCCGCTTCCCCAGCTACGCACCGGAGGAGCTGCTCCAGATCACCGAGCTGTTGCAGCGACGGCGCGGTGACCGGCTGGCCGGGGACGCCGGGCCCGCGCTGCTCGCACGTTTCGAGGACGTGCACAGGCGCGCGATCGTGGACGAGCTGGGCAACGCCCGGTTCGTCCGCAGCCTTGTGGAGGCCGCGGCCCAGGCGCGGGACGTGCGGGTGGTGGGTGCGGGCGGCTCACCCACGACCGAGGACCTGGTGACCACCTCCGCGCAGGATGTCGTCAAGGCCTTCGACGAGCTCACCGTCCGTTTCCACGCCTACCAGGCCACACCCACACTGGAGGAGGCGCTCGCCGACCTCGACCGGATGGCCGGCCTGGAGCCGGTCAAGCGGCAGGTTCACGCGATCACCGCGCAGCTCAGGGTGGCCAGGATGCGCCAGGAGCGGGGCCTGCCGACCCCGCCGCAGATGCGGCACTTCGTCTTCGCCGGACCGCCGGGCACCGGCAAGACCACGGTGGCCCGCATCCTCGGCCGCATCTTCGCGGCGCTGGGGCTGCTCACCCAGTCCGACGTGGTGGAGGCCCAGCGGGCCGATCTGGTCGGCCAGCACCTCGGGGCCACCGCGATCAAGACGAACGAGCTGGTGAACCGGGCGCTCGGCGGGGTGCTGTTCATCGACGAGGCCTACAGCCTGGTCAACACCGGCTACGCCGGGGGCGACGCCTTCGGCTCCGAGGCCGTGCAGACGCTGCTCAAACGGGCCGAGGACGACCGCGACCGGCTGGTGATCATCCTGGCCGGATACGAGCGGGAGATGGACGGGTTCCTCGCGACGAATCCCGGCCTGGCCAGCAGGTTCAGCCAGCGCGTGCTGTTCCCTTCCTACGAGCCGGGCGAGCTGGCCGAGATCGCGGGGCTGCTGGCCGAACAGTCGGGGGACCGCTTCGACGAGGCCGCCCACCGGGATCTGACCGAGGTCTTCACCTGGGTCTGCGACGAAGGCCTGATCGACGGCCTTGGAAACGGCCGGTTCGCGCGCTCGCTGTTCGAGCGGGCCGCGATGCGCCGTGACGTGCGCCTGGCCGCCCTGGGAGGCGGCACCGCCAGCGCCGCCGATCTGACCACGATCACCAGCGCCGACCTGCGCGCCGCCGTGGACGAGCTCGCCGGGCGTTGACCCGCGTGACGTACGGCCCTGTCCGCCGGGTGTTGACCCGCATGACGTACGGCCCTGCCCACCGGGCGCATCCCGGCCGGTTCCGTCGCGGGTGACCCGTACACCGCCCGGCGGACTACCGCGGCGCGGGTGGCGGACACGGCCCTTGACCGAGATCGCACCCCCGATTGAGGACTCTCTGTAGTTGTTCGGGCGCAACTTGTAGCAGGATGGCCATCGACGGCAGGATCTCGGAGGGGAGACGATGGCAGGATTCCTTCTTCGCAGGCTGCTCAACTACCTGGTGCTGATCGTCGTCGCCACGAGCCTGGCCTACATGCTGGCGGCGGCCGCACTCGATCCCCGGTCGAACTACGAGGGCCGCAACCCGCCGATCCCCCAGGCGGTCGTCGACGCGCGTCTCACCGAGCTCAACCTGAACGACCGGACCCCGCTGTTCGAGCGCTACCTGACCTGGGCGGGTGGTGTCGCCCACGGTGACTTCGGCCGGACGGTGACCGGTGACTCGGTCAGGGACGACCTCGCGCGACGGGCCGGTGTCACCCTGCGCCTGATCACCATCGGACTGGTCCTGGGCAGTGTCGCCGGTGTACTGATCGGTGCCGGTGCGGCGGTCAGGCAGTACGGGGCGTTCGACCGGCTGTCGACCGGTGCCTCCTTCGTCGTCCTCGCGGTCCCCACGGTCGTGCTGGCCAACATCCTCATCATCACCGGAGTGTGGTTCAACGAGCTGGTCGGAGGCCAGGTCTTCCTGGTCAGCGGTGAGGCGACCCCCGGGCTGCAGGGGGGCCTTCTCACCCAGTTGACGGACCGGGGCCGGCATCTGATCCTGCCGACGCTCTCGCTCTCGCTGGGACTGGTCGCCGTCTACAGCCGCTACCAGCGCAACATGATGCTCGACGTGCTCGGCGCCGACTTCATCCGCACGGCCATGGCCAAGGGGCTGCGCCGCCGTACCGCGCTGGTCAGGCACGCATTGCGCACGGCGCTGATCCCGGCGGTCACCTACTTCGCCTTCACCTTCGGGTCGCTGCTGGTCGGTACGACCTTCACGGAGAAGATCTTCGGCTGGCACGGCATGGGGGAGCAGCTCGTCAACTCCATCTCCACCAACGACGTCAACACCGTGGCCGCGATCAGCTGTTTCGCGGCCTTCGCCGTGCTGGTGGCCTCTCTGGCCTCCGATGTGCTCCATGCCGTCCTCGATCCCCGGGTAAGGGTGGGGTGAGCGAGAAGTTGACCATCTCAGACGAAGAGCTCGCCGAGCAGGCGGCGGCCGTCGGCAGAATCAGGGCACCGTCGCGGCTGCGGGTGGTCGCCGGCCGCTTCCTCCGTTCCACCCAGGGCAGGATCGGGGCCGCGCTCCTGGCCCTGATGTTCCTGCTGGCGTTCGTCGGCCCCTACCTCGGCAGGTGGGGCTACACCGACAAGGACTTCATGGCGTTCCTGCAGCCCCCCTCCGCCGAGCACTGGTGGGGCACCCTGCAGACCGGCGCCGACGTGTACGCGGTCACATTGCGCGGCATGCAGAAGTCACTGGTCGTCGGCCTGCTCGCGGCGGTGATCGGCACCACGCTGGCAGCGGTGGTCGGTGCCTTCGCCGGATACTTCACGGGCTGGACCGACAGGGCGCTGACCTGGGTCACCGACCTGTTGCTGGTGCTCCCGGCCTTCCTGATCCTGGCGATCATGTCGCCGCTCTTCGCCGAGGGGCAGTGGGTGCTGTTCGTGTTCGTGCTGGCGCTCTTCCTCTGGATGGTCACCTCGAAGATCGTCCGAAGCATGACTATCTCCCTGAAGGAGCGGGAGTTCATCCAGGCGGCCAGGTTCATGGGCGTCCCCCCGGCCACGATCATCTTCCGGCACGTCATCCCGAACATGTCCTCGCTGCTGGCCGTGGACGCCACGCTGAACGTCAGCGCCGCGATCCTCACCGAGACCTCCCTGTCCTACTTCGGCTTCGGCATCCAGCCGCCCGACGTCTCGCTGGGCAGCCTCATCGCCGACGGTGCCAAGACGGCCGTCTACGCCCCGTGGACGTTCTGGTTCTCCGCCGGACTGCTGATCGTCACCGTGCTCGCGGTCAACCTGGTCGGCGACTCCCTGCGTGACGCCTTCGACCCCGGGGCGAAGAGGGACGGACGATGAGAGAGTGTGACGAGCGCCGGTCGGGCACGGCGGCCCGGTCCGGTGCGGCGGCCCTGGCCGACCCGGTCCTCGAGGTGACCGACCTCAACGTGACCTTCGGCTCCGGTCCCGCCGCGGTGCGCGCCGTCCGCGGGGTGGGATACACCGTCCGCCCCGGCGAGGTGCTCGGTGTCGTCGGGGAGTCGGGGTCCGGCAAGTCGGTCACGTCGCTGGCCGTGATGGGCCTGCTCCCGCCGCACGCCCACGCCACCGGCTCGGTGCGGTTGCGGGGCAGGGAGATCCTCGGGGCGTCCGAGAAGACCCTTGCCGCCTTCCGGGGCAAGACGATCTCAATGATCTTCCAGGACCCGCTCTCCGCGCTCACCCCGGTCTACCGGGTGGGGGACCAGATCGCCGAGGCCGTGCGGATCCACCAGAAGGTCACCAGGAGGCGGGCCGCGGAGCGGGCCGTCGAACTGCTCGACCTGGTCGGCATCCCCAGCGCCGCCCAGCGCGCCAAGGCGTTCCCGCACGAGTTCTCCGGCGGCATGCGTCAGCGCGTGATGATCGCGATGGCGATCGCCAACGACCCCGACGTGATCATCTGCGACGAGCCGACCACCGCGCTCGACGTCACCATCCAGGCCCAGGTGCTGGAGGTGCTGAAGAGGGCACAGCGCGAGACCGGTGCGGCGATCGTCATGATCACCCATGACCTCGGGGTGGTGGCCGGGTCTGTCGACCGCGTCCTGGTCATGTATGCCGGGCGGCCCGTCGAGATCGGGTCGGTGGACGACGTCTATTACCGCCCGCGCATGCCGTACACCATGGGGCTGCTCGCCTCGGTCCCGCGCCTGGACCGGGGCGCCGGGCAGCCGCTGGTGCCGATCGAGGGAAACCCTCCGTCGCCGGCGGCGCTGCCGCCCGGCTGCCCGTTCGAGCCGCGCTGTCCGATGGCGGTCCCGGTCTGCGCCGAGGCGGAACCGCCGCTGGAACCGGTGGGCTCCCCCGGTCACCGGGCCGCCTGCGTCCGCTCGGCCGAGATCGAGGCGGAGGGCTGGACGCCCGCGCGGATCTACCGATCGGGGTCCGGCGGTCCGGACGCGCACGAGACCGGGCCGCCGCCGGTACGGCCGCCGCGTGACGGGCGTGACGTGGTGCTGGAGGTCAAGGACCTGACCAGGCACTACCCCCAGATGAAAGGGACGGTCCTGCGGCATCGGGTCGGCACGGTCCACGCGGTGGACGGCATCAGCTTCGACATCCGCCGGATGGAGACACTCGGCCTGGTCGGTGAGTCGGGCTGTGGCAAGACGACCACGCTGATGGAGATCCTGGAACTGGCCAGACCGCAGAGCGGCACGATAACGGTGCTGGGACACGACACGGCGAGGCTCGGCCGCCGCGACCGGATGGCGATCCGGCGGGACATGCAGGTGGTCTTCCAGGATCCGCTGGCGTCGCTGGACCCGAGGATGACCGTTTACGACATCGTCGCCGAGCCGCTGCGCACACACGGGACCAGGGATCCCGGCCCGAGAGTCCGGGAGCTGCTCCATCTCGTCGGTCTCGACCCCGGCCACGCCGCCCGCTACCCGCAGGACTTCTCGGGCGGGCAGCGCCAGCGCATCGGTATCGCCCGGGCGCTCGCGCTCGAACCCCGGCTGCTCGTGCTGGACGAGCCGGTCTCGGCGCTCGACGTGTCCATCCAGGCAGGTGTGATCAACCTGCTGGAGGGCCTGAAGGACCGCCTGGGCCTGTCCTATCTGTTCGTGGCGCACGATCTGGCCGTCGTCCGGCATATCGCCGACCGGGTAGCGGTCATGTATCTCGGCAAGATCGCTGAGATCGGGCAGGTCGGCCAGGTGTACGACACCCCGCTGCACCCCTACACGCAGGCGCTGCTGTCGGCGATCCCGTTGCCCGATCCCGAGAAGGAGCGTTCTAGGAGGCGCATCCTGCTCGAAGGCGACCTGCCCAGCCCGGCCGCGCCTCCCTCCGGCTGCCGCTTCCACACCCGCTGCCCCCTGTTCACGACCCTCGACGAGGCCGGCCGGGCAAGGTGCGTGCACGAAGAGCCCCAGGTCCGCCGGCTTGAGGAGGACCACGGCTCCGCATGTCATTTCGCCGAGAAGCTAAAAGTCGTATGACCCAGGAGGAACTGTGACATCAATCCGGCGCGTGGGCGTGTTCGCCGCCACTCTGGGCGTGGCCGGCGCGTTGGCCCTGGCCGGCTGCGGCGGCCAGGGCGGGAGCGGTGGAGGCGGGCCGAGCGACGGAGACGAGTCCTCGACCGGTTCCGCCTCAGCCGTCAAGGCCTACGACATCAACCCGGTCGCCCGGGACCGGGTCCGGGACGGAGGGCTGCTCCGCTGGGGACTCAACGAGTATCCGACCAACTGGAACCTCAACCACGTCGACGGAAACCTGGCGATGGTCAAGAAGGTCATCGACGCGCTCATGCCCTCGGCCTTCCGGTCCGACGAGAAGGGGGAGATCTCGCCGAACACCGACTACCTGTCGGAAGGGAAGATCACGGCTGACCGGCCCAAGCAGGTCGTCAGGCTGACGCTCAACCGGAGCGCCAGGTGGTCCGACGGCAAACCGATCACCTGGGAGGACTACCGAGCCCAGTGGCAGGCGTTGAACGGCAAGAACGGCGACTACCGCGTGGCGGGCACCACCGGTTACCAGGACATCGAGAGTGTGCGGAAGGGCAAGGACGCCTACGAGGTCGTCGTCACCTTCGCCAAGCCCTTCGGCGACTGGCAGTCGCTGTTCGGGCCGCTGTACCCCAAGGCGACCAACGCCACCCCCGCCACGTTCAACGACGGCTGGCTGAACAAGATCCCGGTGACCGCGGGCCCGTTCAGGTTCGCGTCCTTCGACCAGACGGCCAAGACCATCACCATCGTCAGGGACGACGCCTGGTGGGGGGAGAAGGCCAAGCTGGACCAGATCATCTACCGGGCGCTGGAGAGCGACGCGCTGGTCGGCGCCTTCAGCAACGGAGAACTCGACACCTTCGACGTCGGCCCGTCCGCACCCGACTACACGCGGGCCAAGAGCACCCCGGGGGCGATCGTACGGCAGGCGGCCGGACCCGACTTCCGGCACATCACGATGAACGGCGAGAGCGCGGTGCTCTCCGACGTCAACGTCCGCCGGGCCATCGCGATGGGCATCAACCGCCAGGCCATCGCCCAGTCCGACCTGCAGGGCCTGGACTGGCCCATCGTCCTGCTCAACAACCACTTCTTCATGAACACCCAGGAGGGATACCAGGACAACGCCGGCGAGATCGGTGTCTACAACGTCCAGAAAGCCGGGCAACTGCTCGATGCCGCCGGCTGGCGGCTCTCCGGACAGACCCGGAAGAAGGACGGCAAGGAGCTGACCCTGCGGTTCGTCATGCCGTCCGGTCTGCAGCTCACCAAGTCCGAGGCTGAGATCACCCAGAGCATGCTGTCCCAGCTCGGCGTCAAGGTGACCCTCCATGCCGTGCCCGGCGACGACTACTTCACCAGATACATCATCCCCGGCAACTACGACATCACCGCCTTCGCCTACGTGGGCACGCCCTTCCCCGTCTCCAGCAGCTACGGCCAGTACGCCGACGCCACCAGGGACGCCAAGGGGCAGCCGCGGTGGAACGCCAACCTCGGCCGTATCGGCTCCCCGCAGATCGACGCGGCCATGAGCAAGGCGACCGCCGATCTCGACGGCACCCGGGCCATCGCCGACACCAACGCCGCGGACAGGCTGATCTGGCAGGCGGTGAACGTGGTGACCCTCTACCAGCGCCCGCAGAACGTCGCCGTCAAGGACACCGTCGTCAACTACGGCGCCCGAGGTTTCTACGACCTGAAGTACCAGGACATCGGCTTCGTCAAATAGTCCTCACCCGGTGGCGGATCCGCTGCCACGGTCCTGCCGGGGTGGTGGTGGCGAGAACGGCGCATGACTACTGCGGTGACCTGGCCTCAGGTGCTCGTCCGGCGGTTGAAGCGGCGGTTCGTCGGCCCGGCGGCCGGACCCGGCGCGGTGCCGGTGGTCCGGGACGGCAGGTGATCCTCCGCGCCGGGACGCCGGCCGTTCAGAGCGGTGCGGCGAACGCCTAGCACCGTGCGAGCAGGGCGTCGACCGCTTCGACGGCCTGCTCCAGCCGTGCGCGTGGCGGTCCGGACACGGTCAGGTGGGGCAGCCTCCGCCGGGCCAGCTCCTCCCGGAAGCGGACGTCCATCCCGTGCCGGACCGCCTCGCCGTCCCGCCAGCCGTCCTGCTCGAACGGCACGCCCTCCACCGAGGTGTGAATCCACAGATCGTGCCGGGCCCGCGGATGCACGGCGCAGGCCACGCCGAGATAGCGCTCGTGCCACAGCGAGGTGGCGAACGCGTCGGTGTCGCACACCAACAGGGGAGAGCCGGTGCGGGCGGCGGCGTCCTCCCAGAGAAGCTGGCGTTCGGCGATCGTCGCGAACTCCGCGGACTCCCACTCCAGCTCGTCCAGCCATGGTTCGGGCAGGCCCGCGGCCTTGGCACGGCGGCGGGCCAGGGCGAGCTTCTCCTCGCAGTAGGTCCTGCCGTACTCCGGCACCCACCGGGTCGCCGCCCACGGCCCGCCCCGGGCGGAGTAGTGGCCGGCCAGCTCTCTGGCCAGGGTGGTGGTCCCGCTGGACTCCGCGCCGACGACCACCACGCGGCGCGCCAGATGGCCGCGGACCCCGGGGGAGAGCCACCGCCAGCACGCGGCCGGGTCGTGCCTGACCATCGTCCCGCTCACCGGGAAGCGCTCCCGGTCCGGGTCGACGTCGACGTGGACGGCACCGAACCGGCGGGCCAGCTCCGGGCCGTACTTCTCGGAGGAGAAGACCGCGTCGATCTCCGGGGGGCCGCCGTGTGCGAGGGCGAGAGCGTGCCGGAACACCTCGATGTGCGCCGACCAGATCTCCGGGTCGTCATAGTCGATCTCGACGTCGTCGACCACCGGGGCGATCGTCACCCCGGCCTGCGGATGCGCTTCGCGCAGCCAGGCGGCGCGCAGCGCCAGCGGGATGCTCTCGGCGGTCGAGGCGGCGACCACCACACTCACCCGGGCGCACCGTGCCGCCGCGGTGTCGATGAGATGGTGGTGGCCCGCATGGGGAGGGTAGAACTTCCCGATCACCAGGCCGTGAGCGAAGGTCGTGTTCATGCCGCCACCCGGACCCGCCGGACCGTGAGTTCGCTGCGCCAGGCCAGCAGCCCCGAGACGCAGAGCGCGAGGAAGATCACGTAGAGGGCGCTGGTGAGATAGAGACCCTTGTAGGCGTAGAGGGGGATGTAGACCAGGTCGGCGGCGATCCACAGCCACCACGACTCCACCAGTTTGCGGGTCTGCCCGTAGGTGGCCACCAGAGAGAGCGCGGTGGTCAGGGCGTCCCAGAAGGGCACGGTCGAGTCGGTCCAGGCGGCAAGGGCGAACGTGAGGGCGGCGACGGTGACGATGCCGGAGCCGGCCAGCACCGCCCACTCGGCGCGGCCGGTCCGGCGGACCGTCAACCGGGTCCGTCCCGCTCCGCCGTACAACCACTGCCACCAGCCGTACAGGCCGAGTATGACGTAGATCACCTGGAGAGCCGCGTCGGCGTAGAGTCCGACGGCCATGAAGACCAGCCCGAGCAGGACGACGTTGGCGACACCGATCGGCCAGTTCCACACGTGCTGGCGGGCCACCAGCCAGACCGTGAGGATCCCGGTGGCGAAACCCAGTAACTCGGCCCAGCTGGTGGGCGCCCCCGCGACGGTGAACGCGGGCTGAAGGAGGGGGGCCAGAAGCCCGGTGAGCGTCATGAGATCTCCCTGATCGGCGATATCACGATAACGAATGATCACATGTGGAATCGGAGTCGATCACCTGGGCGGAGCTGGGCGGCTCCGGCGAGGTCGGCCGAGACGAGCACGGCGATGACCGGGTAGCCGCCTGTCGGGGGGTGATCGGCGAGAAAGACGATCGGCTGACCGTCGGGCGGCACCTGAAGGGCCCCGGCGACCATGCCCTCGCTGGGCAGCTCTCCTTCGCGGGCGCGTTCCAGCCGGGCGCCCTCCAGCCGCACACCGACCCGGTTGCTGTTCTGGCTCACCTGGTACGGCCGCGCGCACAGGGCGGCCAGCGCCCCGGGGACGAACCAGTCGTCACGGGGGCCGGGCAGGATCCGCAGCACATCCGGTGGGGCCGCGCGCGGCGGTGCCGCGTCCACGGTCAGGGGAGGCAGACCGCCGGTCGGTCCCACCGGCAGGACCGTGCCGGGGCGCAGCGGGGGAGGGCCCAGGCCGGAGAGCGAGTCGGTCGACCGGCTGCCCATCACGGCAGGCGTGTCGACGCCTCCGCGGACCGCGACATAGGTCCGCAGACCGGCGGAGGGGGCCGCGGCGCGGATCTCACCGCCCGCCGGCACCCAGAACGGCGCGCCCATTCCCGGCACCGCCGCCCGGCCGGGCCACAGCGGTTCCAGCGGGCAGGGGGCTCCGGTGACGGCGACCCAGGCCCCGGTGGTGAAGCGGAAGCGGGCGCCACCGAAGGTCAGCTCGATGCCGGCGGCACTCTCCGGATTGCCGACCAGCCGGTTGGCCAGCCGCAGGCTCGGCGCGTCGGCGGCGCCAGATCGGGGCACGCCGAGATGGCCGTAACCGGGACGGCCGAGATCCTGCACGGTGGCGTACGGGCCCGGCGCGATGACCTCGATCATGAATCGGCGACCGCCAGGAAACGCACCCGGGTGCCCGGGGTCAGCACGGCCGGCGGATCGGCGGCCACGTCCCACACCGTCAGCAGGGAACGCCCGAGCAGCCGCCAGCCTCCCGGCGAGGTCGAGGGGTAGACCGCCGAGTAGGGGCCGGCGACCGCCACGGCCCCGGCCGGCACAGCGATCCTGGGGGTGGGCAGCCGGGGCACGTGCAGCGCCGGATCCAGCCCGGTGAGGTAGGCGAATCCGGGTGCGAAGCCGAGCCAGCCCACCACGAGCTCCCTGCCGGTGTGCCGCTCGACCACCTCCCGCGCGGACAGCCCGGTCAGGGTGGCCACGTCGTCGAGATCCGCGCCGTCGTAGACCACCGGGACTGTCACGATCTCTTCGGATGCGCGGGGACCGCCACCCGCGTCATGCGCCGTGACCAGCAGATGGGAGAGCCGGGAACGGAGCCGGGGCAGGTCCGCACCCGGCGCGGCGACGAGAACGGTGGCCGGGCCGGGCACGATCTCGACCACTCCGGCCGGACGGTGGGCCCGCAGGAGGGCGTCCAGCCGATGGGAGACCTCCAGCGAGCCGGTCTCCACCAGCAGGGCGCCGTCTCCGGCCCGGCGGATCACCGTCCCGTGGCCGGAGACGGCGGCCGGGGAAGATGTCGTCCCCTCCTCGGCGGGGTCGTTCCGGTGGAACGTCATGACCTCACCGGAACGCTTTCAGCGTCACACCGGCGGCCGTCAGACTCTCACGGACCGTCCGCGCCAGCAGTACGGCGTCCGGGGTGTCGCCGTGCACGCAGATCGAGCGCGCGTTCACTGCGATTTCGGAGCCGTCCACCGCGGTCACCGTCCCGGAGGTCGCCATGCGTACGGCGCGGGCGGCGACCGCGGCGGGGTCGTGCAGCACCGCGCCGGGGGAGCGGCGGGGCACCAGAGTCCCGGCGGGGGTGTAGGCGCGGTCGGCGAAGGCCTCGACGACGGTGGAGAGCCCCTCGCGGGCGGCGATCTCGTGGACGGCGGAGACGGGCAGGGTGAGCACGGGCAGGCCGCGGTCGTAGTCGACCACGGCCGCCACCACCGCCTCCGCCTGCTCGGGATCGCGGCAGATCCGGTTGTAGAGCGCACCGTGCGGCTTGACGTAGGAGACCCGGCCGCCCATCGCCCTGGCGATCCCGTCCACCGCGGCCAGTTGGTACAGCACCTCGGCGCAGAGCTCCTCCGCGTCCACCTCCATCTCGCGCCGCCCGAATCCGGCCAGGTCCCGGTAGGAGACCTGGGCGCCGATGGCCACCCCCAGGTCCACCGCCGCCGCGCAGGTGCGGCGGATGATCAGCGGATCGCCGGCGTGGAACCCGCAGGCGACGTTCGCGCTGGTCACGACGGCGAGCAGGGCCGCGTCGTCACCCAGCCGCCAGTTACCGAAACCTTCGCCGAGGTCGGCGTTGAGATCGATCGTCATGGCTCACCTACATCGGAGGTTCGTCGGGAATGTCCGCTATGTCATCAAGGGCGATGGCCAGCTCCTCGGGATCGTCGCCGATCCGTTCGGCGATCTCGATCAGCACGTGCAACACGTCGTGCCGGTCGTGACCGAGATCCAGCAGCCGCTGGGCGGCCTCCCAGAGCTGCGGCGGGTCACCTTCCCAGAGCCGGCCGGCGATCTCCTCGTGCCAGGCCAGATGCTCGTCGTAGTCGGGTCTGTTGAGATCGGCCCCGTGGTCGATGCCGAGCAGGGTCCGCCGGTCGGTCTCGTCCGCCGGGTTGAGCAGGTCGAGCTTCACCTCGCCGTGGGTGCCCAGCAGGAAAGGGAAGGCGAACACCCGCCGGGCCAGCGCCGACAGGTCGCCGTCCGGCAGCAGCCGCTCCAGCAGGTCGCGGTCCAGGCCGAAGGTGGTCGGATCGCGATAGGCCTCGGCGAAACCGGCCGTCGCCTCCCAGATCGCGTCAAGCGTGGCCCGCACGCCCTCGTCGGCCAGCCCGGTCCGGCGCGCGGCGAAGCGCGCCCAGGCTCCCAGCACGTACGGCACCGCTTCCTGCTCGGCCGGGCTGAGCATGACCTTGCGCGGCAGCCAGTCCAGCAGGAACGTCCGGCATTTGGTCGGGCTCACCCGCAGCGGGCGGCCGAAATCCTGGTCACAGCCGTAGTCGATGATGTGGTCGGCGCATCGCGAGGCCGCCGAGGGGTCCGACAGGTGCTCGGCCGCGTCCGAGGAGAGGAACTCCGCCGCCAGCATCGCCCGGCGGTCGCGGCTGTAGGGAGCCTCACTGTGGAGCGGGGCCGGACGTTTGCGGCCGGGGGGCAGCGCCTTGATCCGGGACCGGGCGAAGGCGTGGTAGGCGCTGTAGCTGTCGCTGACCGGCGCGGTCGTCCTGCGGTCGCCGTACTCCAGGGTGGCCTTCATGGCCGATTCGAGCAGCGCCCTGGCCTGCTGCGGCTCGATCTCCTCGAACCTCAGCATCGGGTTGGCCCCGGCCTCGGCCCCGGCCTGCTCCAGCAGCTTCTCCACGTGCGAGGAGACCCAGGCGTCGCGGGCGATCCCCCGCATGTTGTAGTCGACGACCAGGACCAGCGCGTGCCGGTCCTCGCCGCTGTCGGCGCCCCGGTAGGCGAAGGTGCACACCACGGTGTCCTGGTCGCCGTAGGCGTCGCGGGAGACGAAGCACCCGGTCGGCTTGACCGCGCCCAGCCGGTCGGCCCAGCGGGGCCGGGCCACGTCGCGTTCGATGAGCGCCAGCGCCGCTCCCTCGGCCTTGGCGGCCTGGCGGGCGGTGCCGAGATAGGCCAGCGCGATCAGCAGGGTCAGCGCGGCGGGTGAGCCCGCCTTGGCCGCGTAGTCGACCAGTCCCTCGCCGAGAACCTGCTCGGCGTCCCCCCGCCGGAGACGCCGCCCCCACCAGGCTCCGACCATGTCGGAGACCATGAGCTCGGCGTCCAGCGGGCTGCGCACGGCCAGCAGTTCGCGGGCGGCGACCAACATCTCGGAGAACACCTCGTCCGGGGACTGGCTCTCTCTGGGATCTCGACGGTGTCGCCGACTCAAGCGGGCTCCTCCGTCGGCCGTATGAGCCTGGTGCCGCTGCGCTGATTGGCTCGCTCGCTCTGCTCGCTCACGCCCCAACCTTCTCGCATTCCCGGGCCAAACGGTGCGTAGAACACGGCCCGGTGACCCCGATGTTACCGGGGACTTCGCGGCGGCGGCGCGGAGTTCACGAGGGCGAGCAGATGCTCGCGAGCGACACGCTCGACTATCTCGGGCGTCGCGTCGACCCCCAGATGCTCGGCGCAGGCTCGTACGTCGGCCACACACCGTGCCACGGTGTCGAGCGGAACGGTGACGAACTCAGCGGTCAGAGCGCTGTTCACGGAGTCGTGGAACGTCGCTGTGCCGTCGGCGAAGCTGATGACGAGAGCGGGCATGTGTGTCGCATTCCTCCGGTTTGTCCGGGGAGCGATCCCCCGGATGGACAGCGGGGCGTGCGTTCTCATTCCACAACTTATCAAGCGGGTGTCAAGCCTTCTGCGCGTAACGTCCGAAGCTGACCCCGATCCTGACTCGATTTGTCGACTCCGAAGTAAACGAGTGTCCCCGAAGGGGGAGCCAAATCGCCAATCAGTCAGTAGCCTGATCTTGCTTGGGGCACCGGCGGAGACGAGGTGGGCAGTTGTCGGGACGGTCCGGCTTGATCCTGCTAGGGTCCTGGCCGCATACGTTCGATGGCGTCGGTGACGATCATGCCGGCGTTTCGAAAGGGCAGTGGGAGCGGCGTCGGGCTCGGGCCGGCGCAGGTCGGCGAGGGCGAGGACGTGAGACACGCGGGAGGGACCGGACCACCCGCACCGCGGCGCGGGTGCCGCCGCGACCCTCGGAGGAGGGCGGACACGGTGGGAGACGGCGCCGCCGTTCGGCTCCGGCGAAACGGTGGCCGGGTGATGCCCACACCGGGAACCTGGCGCGTTAGCGCGGAACTCCCGGCCTCCGGACCGGGAAGGTCCGTAGTATGCGCCGACCGCATCATGGGCGGGGCTTCCGTCCGCACACACCCATCGCCGATGATGTACTGCAGGATCCGGTCCCCCGGAGCCGCGCTACGCCAATTCGCAAGTTTGGAGATGTGCCTCGTGGGAGACCCTGGCACGCGACGGAGGTGCCGACCATGAGCGCCGAGACCTCCGTGCCCCGTCCCCGGGAGTCGGGTATGGACATCTCAGACCCTGGCCTGTTGCAGGGCTTGTTGTCGCAGTCGCCGTTCGCCTTCGCGTTCTTCGACCCCGACGGCCGTTTCCAGCGGGTCGACGAGGTCTTCGCCGACGTGGTGGGCCTCCCGGTCGAGCGCCTGGTGGGCCGGGCCCCGGGCGAGCTGCTCTCCGCCGACCTCACCGCGCTCGTGGAGGACTCGGTCCGTGGCGTCGTCGAGGGCAGCCACGTCGAGACGGACCAGCGGATCCGGGTGCGCACCGCGGACGGGCAGACCCATCACTGGTCGCTGACGTTCTCCCCGATCCACGACGAGAAGGGCACGCTCCGCGCGGTCTGCCTGGTCGGCGTGGACATCACCGAGAGCAGGCAGATCGAGGAGGACCTGCGGCGCAGCGAGGAGCGTTACCGCTCGCTGGTCGAGGCCCAGTCCCAGCTCGTGTGGATCACCGCCCCGAGCGGGGCCGTGCTGGAGGACGCGCCGCAGTGGCGTGCCATCACCGGCCAGGGCCTGGAGGAATACCTCGCGCACGGCTGGCTGGAGGCCGTCCACCCCGACGACCGTCCGCACGCGGAGGAGGCCTGGCGGGAGGCGCTGCGCGGCCGGATCATGTTCGAGTGGAACTACCGGGTCCGCACCCGTGCCAGCGGTTACCGCCACTTCGAGGTGCGCGCGGTCCCGATCATCCGGCACGGCCGGGTGGTCGAGTGGGTGGGTGCCAACACCGATGTCACCCCGCAGCGCGAGGCCGAGGAGATGCGCGGCCGGCTGACCGACCAGCTCGGCGCCGCCGCGCTGCGGACAGCGCGGCTGCAGGGCGCCACGGCGCTGCTTGCCGAGGCGCTGACCGTCGAGCAGGTCGTCCAGGTCATCATCGATGTGGGCCGTACGGCACTGGCGGCCGACCGTTCGGCCGTGGCCTTGCTCGATGTCGACCGGGCCGTGCTGAAGCTGGTCAACAGCGGTGGCATCCCGGATGTTCCCGGCGCGCCCGGTGAGGAGATCCCGCTCTCGCACTCCAGCGTGATGACCATGGCGGTGAACAGCCGCCGCCCGGTTTTCGCCGAATCACCGGAAAGCCTGCGTTCCCAGCTTGTGGACGCCGGAGGCGACGAGGAGACCGTCAACGACTTCGTCGTCTACAGCGATGAGCGGGCCTGGGTCGGCCTGCCGCTGCTGGCCGCGGGGCGCGCGCTCGGCGCGCTGCGGTTCTCCTTCACCCGCTCGCAGAAGATCTCCCAGGAAGACGGCGTGTTCCTGGAGGCGCTCGCCGGCCAGTGCGCGCTGGCCGTCGAACGGGCCACCTTGTTCGAGCGTGAGCACCGCACCGCCGAGACGCTCCAACGCAGCCTGCTGCCCGACCGCCTGCCGGTGGTGCGCGGCCTCGTGCTGGCTCAGCGCTTCCGCTCGGGAAGCCGCCACGTGCAGGTCGGCGGTGACTGGTACGACGCGTTCGTGCTGCAGGACGGCCGGGTCGCGGCGGTCGTCGGCGACGTCATGGGCAAGGGCGTCAAGGCCGCAGCCGGAATGGGCCGTATTCGCAACGCCATGCGGGCCCTGGCACTGACCAACCCGCCGCCTGCGGCCGTTCTCACCGGCCTGGACAGGGTCTTTGAGGCCACGGAGGAAGAAGAGCAGGTCACGACCCTCGCCTACATGGTCGTGGAGCCCGGCACGGGGGAGGGCACGCTGGCGCTGGCCGGCCACCCGCCGCCGCTGCTGGTCTCGCCGCAGGGGGTGCCGCTGCTGTGCGAGGGTGAGCCGGGCACTCCGCTCGGCTGGCCGACCAGCCGCAGGCAGTTCCGGTTCTGCGTCCCGCCCGGCCACACCGCTGTCCTGTATTCGGATGGTCTGGTGGAGAACCGGAAGCGTGGGCTGGATGCCGGGCTCGCTGAACTTTGCTCTGTTGTGACCGAAGCGCCACCCGAAGTCGTCGGAAGCCCGCACATGTTGCTGGATTTCCTTGTAGATCGGATGTTGTCCGGGTATGAGCAGGATGACGACGTCACGGTGCTGGCGATTCATGTTCCTCCAGCCACGAAGAGTGACTGAATGAAACAGTCATAAGGGTTGCTTTCGGGTATCGGTGCCTCGCTTCCGTACGCACTACTCTCTTGGTCGGCCTAGGGTGGAGGGCAACCGCCAGGAGGCGGCCGTATGGATCACGGTGTCGTGCCACAATGCTGGACAGGTGCGTCGCGGTTCGCGGCCTTGTTCATCATGACAGCTAGAGGTATCCGCCCCTAGTGGGCATCTGGGTCCATTCTCGTCACGCTTTCCTTCGAGAGGTGTTCGTGTCGCCTGCAAGTTCGACTCGCTCGAAGCCATCCGAGCTGAACGAGCCCGTCATTCAGCAGCTGATGGAGCGGGGGCGCTCGCAGGGGTTCCTCGAGTCCGAGGATGTCCGCAAGGCCGTCGAGGAAGCGGACATTCCGATGGCGCAGGTCGCTGGAATCCTGCGCAGCCTCAGCAAAGAGGGCATCACCGTACGGCTGACCGCTGAGGACTCTGCGGCTCCCAAGAAGTCCCGGACTTCGAACAAGCGCCGCACCCCCGCCACTCCCGCCACAATCAAGAAGACCAAGACCGCCGCGGCGGCCAAGGAGCAGCCGGAGACCGTCACCGCGGTCGTCAGCGGCTCCGATCCCGCGCCCGCGGCCAAGAAGCCGGCGGCTCCGGCCAAGAAGGTCGCCCCGGCTGCCAAGAAGCCCATCCCCGGCCCGCCGAAGAAGGCGGGATCAGAGGCGCCCGCACTCGCGGCCGCGTCCGACCCCAAGCCGAAGCCGGCCGGGGGCGAGGACGACGAGGTCATCGACCTTGAGGACGACGTCGAGATCGAGGACTTCGAAATCGAGGTAGAGGTCGAGACCGAAGGGGAGGCCGAAGTCGAGACCGAAGCCGAGACCGAGACCGAGACCGAAGAGGAGCCGAAGGTCGAGGTCGTCGGGCAGAACGAGGATGAGGTCCTCATCCTCTCCGACGATGACGACGACGCTCCCGTGGCGCAGGTCGCGGCGGCCGGTGCCACCGCCGACCCGGTCAAGGACTACCTGAAGCAGATCGGCAAGGTTCCGCTGCTCAACGCCGAGCAGGAGGTCGAGCTCGCCAAGCGCATCGAGGCGGGTCTGTTCGCCGAGGAGCAGCTCGGCACCGACGGGCCCAGGCTTCCGGTGGACGTCCGGGCCGAGCTCGAATGGATCGCCGAGGACGGTCGCCGTGCCAAGAACCACCTGCTGGAGGCCAACCTCCGCCTGGTGGTCTCGCTGGCCAAGCGCTACACCGGCCGCGGCATGCTCTTCCTGGACCTGATCCAGGAAGGCAACCTGGGCCTGATCCGTGCGGTCGAGAAGTTCGACTACACCAAGGGTTACAAGTTCTCCACCTACGCCACGTGGTGGATCCGGCAGGCGATCACCCGCGCCATGGCCGACCAGGCGCGGACCATCCGCATACCGGTCCACATGGTCGAAGTGATCAACAAGCTGGCTCGCGTGCAGCGGCAGATGCTCCAGGACCTCGGTCGTGAGCCCACTCCCGAGGAGCTGGCCCGCGAGCTCGACATGACCCCGGAGAAGGTCGTCGAGGTCCAGAAGTACGGCCGTGAGCCGATCTCCCTGCACACCCCGTTGGGTGAGGAGGGAGACAGCGAGTTCGGTGACCTCATCGAGGACTCCGAGGCGATCGTCCCGGCTGACGCGGTCAGCTTCACGCTCCTGCAGGAGCAGCTGCACTCCGTTCTGGACACGTTGTCCGAGCGCGAGGCGGGTGTGGTCTCGATGCGGTTCGGTCTCACCGACGGTCAGCCGAAGACCCTGGACGAGATCGGCAAGGTCTACGGGGTGACGCGTGAGCGTATCCGGCAGATCGAGTCCAAGACCATGTCCAAGCTCCGTCACCCGTCCCGGTCCCAGGTGCTGCGCGACTATCTGGACTGAGGTCATCCCGATGAGGGGTCCGCGCCGTACGGTGCGGACCCCTCATCATCGGGAGAGGAGCCCCCGACCGAGGTCATCGGACGGGGGCGTCCTTTCGGGTCACACCATGACGTCCAGGGTCCACGGGCGCCTGCCGGTGGGAGCCGGACCGAGGCTGACGGCGTGTCCCAGGCTGTCCAGGGCCTTGACCAGGTCCTCCGGCGTCCGCGGGTCGCCGTCCCCTTCCAGCAGGGAGCGGGCGATCACTCCCCGGGTGGCCTTCGCCATGTGGCTGACGACCTTGCCGTCCCTCAGTACCCGCACCGCCACCGCCCGGGTGCCGGGCTGCCAGGCCGGTGTGTAGGTGCTGGAACGCAGGTCCACCACCAGACCGGCTCGGTCATCGAGCACGGGGGTGACCGTCCGGCGCCAGTAGGCCCCCAGCCCGCCCAGAGGCGGCAGCCTCACGCCCATGGACAGGCGATACGGCGGCACCCGGTCGCCGATCCGGAGCAGCCCCCACAGCCCGGAGAAGATCACGATACTTTCCGCCGCCCGCTCGGCCGCCTCGGGGGTCAGCGAGGAAAGGTCGAGGTTGTCATAGAGGACCCCGGTGTAGAGCTCGGCGGCGGTCAACGTGGGAGCGGCTCGCAGCTCGCGGTTCTTGCCGATCTCGCCGAGTTGCCCTGGAGACAGCCCGAGCACGGCCTGTGCCCGAGGTCCCGCACAGAGCGCGACGAGCGCGTTCACAGCGGCCTCACGGGGCGCGTTCAGAGACGGGAAACTCATCCGGTCCAGGTCAAGAGGCGGGCCGTCGCCCAGCTTGGCCTTTCCCTCTGAGGGAGGCAGCAGAATCAGCACAGTCGCCGAGCGTAGTGCGAGGGCCGGATCCCGGGATCCTCAGGCTGTGATCGAGGGGGGCTTTCCGGCCGACCGCACAGCGGGGATCGGGTGGATGCCGCGATGATGCCATCGAAGGCCGGAGGACCGTCACCGCAGGCCGGAGGTCTGGGCACGCTCGCGATGAGGTGCGCCGGCAGCGGGCCGCGATGTACGCTCCGCCCGTGACGGCACCGCTCCCGAGGCGGATGGCGCGCTTCGAGCACGTCTGCATCGTCATGGCGCCGCAGACATGCGAGACATGATGTGCGCCCCGCTCTCACACAGGTGAGAGCGAGGCGCACGGAAGACATATTTGATCGTGGTGGAGTCAAACACCGCGACCCGGCCGCTCTGGGAGCGGCGGGGCTTCACGATGTCAGGCCGATATCCCTATCGGGTCCGATGACTCCTACCGTTCGTTGTTTTCTGCTGTTGAAGAGGTGTCGCTGAGGCGCGCCGACTCGTCCTGGATGTCGGCGCCCTTGGCTCGCAGCACAGCTACGTGCTGCCGCCCGTGGTGGGCGCAGAAGAGCAGCTCCCCACCTACGGGCAGGGTCGCGCGGATGTAGGCCTGGGCGCCACACCGGTCACAGCGGTCCGTGGCCTTCAGCTGCTTGGCGGGGGCGAGGGTTCCAGTCACGTATCGCCTTTCAGGTCATCCCCTTGCGGAGGATCTGGCGTCAGTCACTTGAGAGAACATCTAACCCCATGGGAACCTTCCCAACCGACCCCCCGCTACGCCGAGAGCGGAAAGTGTCCGGAAGTAACGGTGAGCACGCCGGAGGTAACGCCGTTGGCTCCCTGATGGCAAGCTTGTACGCGGTGCAGCGGGAAGAACGGTAGGCTGCGCACACGTGTTCGAGCAGAGTGGGAGTGGGTGTGACCGCAGTTAGCGTGGAGACGGGTTATACAGCCCGTCATCTGTCGGTGCTGGAGGGTCTCGAAGCCGTCCGCAAGCGCCCGGGCATGTACATCGGGTCAACCGACAGTCGCGGTCTCATGCACTGCCTCTGGGAGATCGTTGACAACGGGGTCGATGAGGCCCTCGCCGGCTACTGCACCCGCATCGAGGTCGAGCTGCACCCCGACGGGTCCATCGAGGTGCGCGACAACGGCCGCGGCATCCCGGTCGACGTCGAGCCCAAGAGCGGCCTGGCCGGAGTCGAGCTCGTCTACACCAAGCTGCACGCGGGCGGTAAGTTCGGCGGCGGCTCCTACGGCGCCTCGGGCGGCCTGCACGGTGTCGGCGCGTCCGTGGTCAACGCCCTGTCCTCGCGGCTGGACGTCGAGGTCGACCGCGACGGCCGGATCCATGAGATCAGCTTCCGCAGGGGTGTCCCGGGCGTCTTCGACGGAGACGGGCCCACTGCCAAGTTCAAGAAGAAGTCCGGTCTGCGCGACGGTGGCACGCTCGCCCGCAAGGTCACCGGCACCCGGGTCCGCTTCTGGGTGGATCACCAGATCTTCCTGCCCGAGGCCGAGGTCTCCCTCGACGAGATCCATGTCCGCCTCCGCCAGACCGCCTTCCTGGTCCCCGGTCTCACCCTGGCCGTGCGGGACAGCCGCGGTGAGGAGGCCGTCGAAGAGGAGTTCCACTTCGACGGCGGCATCTCGGAGTTCACCGAGTTCCTCGCCCGTGACGAAGCCGTCTGCCAGGTGCTGCGGCTGCAGGGCGTCGGTCACTTCCACGAGACCGTGCCGGTCCTCGACGACCTGGGGCACATGACCCCCACCGAGGTCCAGCGCGAGCTCACCGTGGACGTCGCGCTGCGCTGGGGCAAGGGCTACGACACCACCGTCCGCTCCTTCGTCAACGTGATCGCCACCCCCAAGGGGGGCACTCACGTCAACGGGTTCGAGCGGGCCCTGGTCCGCACGCTCAACGAGCAACTGCGCGAGACCCGCCTGCTGAAGAACGGCGACGCCCCGGTCAGCCGGGAGGACATCTTGGAGGGCCTCACCGGTGTGGTGACCGTCCGAGTGCCGGAGCCGCAGTTCGAGGGCCAGACCAAGGAGGTCCTGGGCACCTCGGCCGCGTCCCGGATCGTCGCCCACGTCGTCTCCAGGGAGATCAAAGAGCTGTTCTCCAACCCGTCGCGCGTGCTCAAACCGCAGCTACGGGCGGCGCTGGAGAAGATCGTCGCAGCGGCCAAGGCGCGCATCGCCGCCCGTGAGCACCGGGACAATCAGCGACGTAAGACCGCCCTGGAGAACTCGGCGCTCCCGGCCAAGCTGGTGGACTGCCGCAGTGACGACGTGGACCGCAGCGAACTGTTCATCGTCGAGGGAGACTCGGCGCTCGGCACCGCCCGTGCGGCGCGTGACTCGGAGTTCCAGGCCCTCCTGCCGATCCGCGGCAAGATCCTGAACGTGCAGAAGGCGTCCGTCGCCGACATGCTCAAGAACGCCGAGTGCGCTGCGATCATCCAGGTCATCGGAGCGGGTTCGGGCCGCTCGTTCGACATCGAGGCCGCACGCTACGGCAAGGTCATCCTGATGGCCGACGCCGATGTCGACGGCGCGCACATCCGCTGCCTGCTGCTCACCCTGTTCCACCGCTACATGAAACCGATGGTCGAGGCCGGCCGTGTCTTCGCCGCCGTCCCGCCGCTGCACCGGATCGAGGTCTCCAACCCCGGCCGTGGGCAGAGCAGATACATCTACTGCTACTCCGACGCCGAGCTGCACCGAGTCCTGCGTGATCTGGAGCGCCGTGGCAAGCGCTGGAAGGACCCTGTGCAGCGCTACAAGGGGCTGGGGGAGATGGACGCCGACCAGTTGGCCGAGACGACCATGGAGCCTCGCCACAGAACCCTGCGCCGGGTCAGGATCGAGGACATCGAGGAGGCCGAGCGTATCTTCGCCCTCCTGATGGGCAGTGATGTGGCGCCGCGCAGGGAGTTCATCGTGGGCAGCGCGGCCGAGATCGACCGCGACCACATCGACGCCTGACCTCGCCCCGGCGAGGGTGCGCGGCTGCCCGCCCGTGGGCGAGGGCCGGCTTCCGCCCACGGGTCCGAGGCCCGTGGGCGATTGCCGGGTCGGTCAGTGCTCCGCCGGGCTCCGATCGTCGGTAGGACGCCGTATGTCGATCGGCATGATCCTGCCAGTGCGGACATCGTAGATGGCACCGCCGACGGGCAGGTCCGGTGGGAGGAACGGGCTGGTCCTGATGCGTGTCAGGTCATGGCGCAGGGCGGCCCTCTGGTCGGGGACGGTGTGAAACTCCAGGCTCCGGGTGTCGACGCCGTGCTGGGCGGCGAGTCCGTGTACGTCGTCGTCTGTGGCTTTCGACATGCCGCAGTCGGTGTGCGGCATGACCAGCACTCGTTTCACATCCAGAAGATAGACCGCCAGCACGAGCGTCCGCAGGACGTCGTCGGTCACCCGGGCTCCGGCGTTGCGCAGGATCTTGGCGTCACCGGCCTTCAGACCGAACACCCCCAGTGGATCGATGCGGGAGTCCATGCAAGTGACCACCGCCAGGCCGCGTGCTGCCCTACCGGTCAGCGCGGCGTCAGTGAACGTGGCGGAGAACTCTTCGTTTGCGGCCAGCAGGTCGTCGAAGGAACCCACGGGTACACCTCTCGGTCAACGGATCAACCTGCTAATAATCCCGCATGCCCGTTTCATCTGAGTTGCTGGGTGCCTCTCTCCGGCCCGACTTGAGGAAGATCCCACAGCCTCCGCGCGCTGTACGTAATCATGGTGTGACGTAAAGTGCGAAAACTGGAGAGGGTCATGAGCAGGATCGAATCCCTGGCCGACTATCTGCGTGCCGAGGGCAGGCGGAAACTGGACCGGGTGGAAGTCCGCGACGGGGGGCGTAACGCGCGTTCGGCGCTCGCTCTGCTCGATGCGGCGGCCTACACCCGGTCGCTCGGTGACGACGATCCGCTTGTGGCCGTTCTCGCTGAGGCCGGATGTTTCGGCCCACCTGGTCTCGACGGCTTCCGGCCGGACCGGCGGATCGTGGGGCTCATCCGATCCTGGGAGTCCGGTGAGCCCGGGCAGTTGCTGGCGGCGATCCGTTTCGCCCTGCAAGGTTCGCTGACCTGACCTGACCTGACCTGATCTGACCCGAACTGACCCGAACTGGCGTGACCTGGCCTGACGTGTCGCTCCGGTCGCCGTGGCCGTCCGAGATGCGCCGGGGTCGGAAGACGCGGTGGCACGAGGTTTGAGGCCGCCCGTCGGGGAAACGGGATCAAGGCCCTGGCGGTGGCACCGGCCAGGAGGGGCCTTGCCGGTGCGAAGGCGTGACACCGTGTCCCGTTGAATCCTCGGGAAACACCGCCATTGACTTAACAGTGGTGTTGCAAGGAGGTAAGCTGATCATGGCAATCGCACGGATGCGGTCGATCGTCCTCGACTGTCCCGACCCCGGTCGTCTCGCCCGCTTCTACAGTGCGCTCCTCGGCTGGGAGGTCACCTCTGTCGAGGACGACTGGGTGGTCGTCACCGACGGGCAGCCTGGGCGGCTCTGTTTTCAGCTCGCCGAGGACTACCAGGCGCCCGACTGGCCCGACCCGGACCGGCCCCAGCAGTTCCACATCGACGTGACGGTGGACGACCTCGATACGGCCGAGACCGAGGTGCTCGCGCTGGGCGCGGTCAAGCACACGCACCAACCAAGCGAGAAGGACGATTTCCGCGTCTTTCTCGACCCGGCGGGGCATCCGTTCTGCCTCTGCGTTGACTGAACGGCTCAGCACAGGCCGAGCCGCATGGGCCGGGCCTCCCGGAGGGGTGGGCGTTCCGCGCACCTGAGGGCTCCGTGAGGCCCGGAGGACTACTGCTCCGCGGGAGTCGGTCCCCCGCCGGTCTCGCCGGCCACACCGGTCGCGCCGAGGGCACCGCCGATGGCCGCCACCGTGTGGGTGAGGCGGACACCGGAGCCGTCGCGGCGGCCCAGCTCCTCGGGGAGCGGGACCGGCTTGCCCACCGTGGAGACCGCCCGGGCCGGAGCCGGCCCGGCCCAGGCGAGCAGCAGCACGTCCTCGCCCTTGAGGAAGCGCTGAACCCTGACACCGCCGGTGGCGCGCCCCTTGGCGGGATACTCGGCGTAGTCGGAGATCTTCGCGCCGCCGACCTGGGTGCCGGGCAGCGCGGTCGAGGAACCCGCGATCGTCACGACCCGCGCCTCCTGTGCCGGATCGACCACACCGAACCAGATCGCGGTGGTCGCACCGTCCAGCCGGACGCCGGCCATGCCGCCCGCCGGGCGACCCTGCGGGCGGACGTTGGCGGCGGGATAGCGCAGGAGCTGGGCGTCGGAGGTGATGAAGACCAGGTCGTGGTCCTCGGCGGTCAGCTCCACCGCCCCGATCACGGTGTCGCCCTCCTTCAGTCCGATGACCTCGAAGTCGTCGCGGTTCGCGGGATAGTCGGGGACGACGCGCTTGACCACGCCCTGGGCGGTGCCCAGAGCCAGACCGGGGCCGTCGGGATCGAGAGAACCGATGCCCACGACCGTCTCATCCGCGTTCAGGGCGACATGTTCGGAGACGGGATGACCGCCGGCCAGTGACGGCGGGTTGGCCGACGGGGGAAGCGTCGGCAGGTCGACCACCTGGACGCGGACCATCCGTCCCTGGTTGGTCACCACGCCCACTTCGCCTCTGACCGTGCTGTTCACCACGGAGACCAGCACGTCGTGGGCCGAGCGCTCGCCCTCGCCCGCCAGCGGGGAGGCGTCGGTCGTACGGGCCAGCAGACCGGTCGACGACAGCAGCACCAGGCACGGATCGTCGGCTACCTCCAGAGGCACCGAGACGTTCCTGGTGACGCCGGAGGACTCCAGCAGGACCGTACGGCGGGGCGTGCCGAAGGTCTTGGAGATCTGGGCGAGCTCGTCGGAGACGACCTTGCGGAGCTTGTCCTCGGAGGACAGGATCGCGGTCAGTTCGGCGATCTCGTTCTCCAGGGTCTCCTTCTCCTTCTCCAGCTCCAGCTTGTCGAAGCGGGTCAGGCGGCGCAGCGGGGTGTCCAGGATGTAGGCGGCCTGGATGTCCGACAGCTCGAAGACCTGCATCAGCCGCTCGCGCGCCTGGGAGGAGTCGTCCGAGGAGCGGATGACCTGGATGACCTCGTCGATGCTGAGCAGGGCGATGATGAGGCCCTCGACGAGGTGCAGGCGCTCCTCCCGCCTGCGGCGACGGTAGGCGGAGCGGCGGCGGACCACGTCGAGGCGGTGGTCCACGTAGACCTGGAGCAACTCGCGCAGGCCCAGTGTCCGCGGCTGGCCGTCGACCAGGGCCACGTTGTTGATGCCGAAGGTCTCCTCCATCGGCGTCAGCCGGTAGAGCTCCTCCAGGACGGCCTCGGGGATGAACCCGTTCTTGATCTCGATGACCAGGTTCAGGCCCCGGTGCCGGTCGCTGAGATCCTTCAGGTCGGAGATGCCCTGGAGCTTCTTGGCGGTGACCAGCTCTCTGATCTTGGTGACCACGCGCTCGGGACCGACGTTGAACGGCAGCTCGGTGACGATGATGCCCTTACGCCGGGGGCTGACCTGCTCCACCGAGCACTTGGCACGCATCCGGAAGGTCCCGCGGCCCTTGGCGTAGGCGTCGCGCACCCCCTCCAGGCCGATGATCGTGCCGCCGGTGGGCAGGTCGGGACCCGGGATGAACCGCATCAGGTCGTCGAGCGTGGCGTCCGGCTTCTTGATCAGGTGGCGGGCGGCGGCGACGACCTCGACGAGGTTGTGCGGCGCCATGTTGGTCGCCATGCCGACGGCGATACCGGTGGCACCGTTGACCAGCAGGTTCGGGAACGCCGACGGCATGACCGTGGGCTCGGTCTCCTGGCCGTCGTAGTTGGGCTTGAAGTCGACGGTGTCCTCGTCGATCGACTGCACCACGGCCATGGCCGCGGCGGCGAGCCGGGCCTCGGTGTAACGCATCGCGGCGGGCAGGTCGTCGGGGGAGCCGAAGTTGCCGTGCCCGTCGATCAGCGGCAGCCGCATCGAGAACGGCTGGGCCATGCGAACCAGCGCGTCGTAGATGGCGGTGTCACCATGCGGATGCAGCTTGCCCATCACATCGCCGACGACTCGTGACGACTTGACGTGCCCCCGGTCGGGCCGCAGGCCCATCTCGCTCATGGAGTAGAGAATGCGGCGCTGGACCGGCTTGAGGCCGTCCCTGGCATCGGGCAGCGCACGCTGGTAGATGACCGAATATGCGTATTCGAGGAAGCTGGTGCGCATCTCGGCGGAGACGTCGATGTCGACGATCCGCTCCTCGAAGTCCTCGTCAGTCGGGGGTGTGGTCGTCCGTCGGGCCATCTGATTTCCTGCGCGGGCACCTCGGCTTTCAGGCCGAGAGGTAAGCGCATCCTCCTTCTGTCTGCGTGGTGTAACGGTGGTCGTCGGCTCGCTGGAGGAGCGTCAGGCCGGTGGGCGGGGTATCGGTATATCCCGTGCCGGTGGCGATGCGGTAGCGTACGGCGGCGCGTCCTGTGCGCTCACGCGCGGGGAACGGAGCCGCCGGACACCTCCTTGATGATGACGGGGCTGATCCACGTGCTCAACCCCGATCACCATGATCGGATGCTGCGCCGCGAATGGATACCATACTCACGCCGCCCGACAGTTCAGGACCGCCTGCTGTCCGCGGGCGGGAGATCGGACGCCCGGTGGTGACGGGGGCCGGCTCCCGGCCATGGGCCTGGGGCGGGGCCCTCGTATTCGTCGCCGGGCGCGTTGATCCTGCTGTCGTAGACCCGGAACCCCCGTGCCCGGTAGTTGGCGAGCGCGACCGGGCTGTCGAGGGAGCAGGTGTGCAGCCACACCCGCCGGGTGGGCTCCCGGTCCGGCTGCCGCTCGGTGAGATCCCAGGCGCGGGCCGTACCGGCCTGGAGGAGGTGGCCGCCCACCCCCTTGCCGACGGCCCAGGACAGCAGGCCGAAGGAGGCGATCTCGACCGCCGCGTCGTCGCCGGGCAGCAGCTCGGCGTAGCCCGCCGGAGTGCCCCGGTGGTAGGCCACCCAGGTCTCCACGCCCCGGTCCAGCCAGTCGGCCCACTGCTGCCAGGTCCACGGCAGCCTGTTGGTCCAGTGCCAGTCGCCGCCCACGGCCGTGTTCAGGAACCGGCTGAACTCGGGTGAGACGACCTCGGCACGCACGATGTCGACCTCGACCTCCGGTGGTCTCGCGGGGAGCAGGTCGGAGCGTGAGGTCTGTTCCAGGTACCACGTCGTGACGTCCATATAAAGATGCATCAAACCACGGTGCGGAGCTTGACCGGTCCGTCCCTTCAGGTCCCGGTCATATCCCGGTCACGTCCTGGGAGGTCGGCCGTCGCACGGAGGACGAGCCGGTCCGGCGACGGCGCGCGGGGCCGGCCGGGTGGGCCCGCGCGGCTCAGGTTTCCACAAGGTGCGGAAGATCTACCCTGAACCGGATGCGCCGCCGGTACGGCCTTTTCGGTGTCGGCGGCATGACGGTCCGCCGCCCGGCTCGCCCGTATCCCGTCCGGCGGCTCCGCGGTCACGGTGCTCATCCCGGGTTCGGGGCGCCGCGGGCGGTCGCCGATGCGCGATCCGTTATGGCCGGTGGGCCGTACCGGCAGGAAACAGTCGCCGGGACCTGGTACCAATGACCGGTGAGCGAAGAGCAGATGCTGCGAGAAGAGGCCGAGGGACGGCTGCGGGCGCTGGCCGGTGAGCACGCCCGGCTGCGTGAGGACCAGTGGGCGGCCATCAAGGCACTGGTCATGGACCGCCGCCGGGTGCTCGTGGTGCAGCGGACCGGCTGGGGCAAGTCGGCGGTCTACTTCATCGCCACCGCGCTCCTGCGCGAGCTGGGCGAGGGGCCGACCGTCATCGTGTCGCCGCTGCTGGCGCTGATGCGCAACCAGATCGCCGCCGCCGAGCGGGCCGGGATCAACGCGGTGACGATCAACTCGGCCAATCCCGAGGAGTGGGAGCAGGTCTACGGCCAGGTCGCCGAGGGCATGGTCGACGTGCTGCTGGTCAGCCCCGAGCGGCTCAACAACCCCGACTTCCGCGACCAGGTTCTGCCCGAGCTGGCCGAGAGCGCAGGCCTGGTCGTGGTGGACGAGGCGCACTGCATCTCCGACTGGGGCCACGACTTCCGTCCCGACTACCGCCGGCTGCGGACCATGTTCGAGGACCTGCCCGGAGGCGTGCCGATTCTGGCCACCACCGCCACGGCCAACGCCCGCGTCACCCACGACGTCGCCGAGCAGATGGGCGAGGAGACGCTCGTCCTGCGCGGCGCGCTGGAGCGTGAGAGCCTCCATCTGGGGGTGGTACGGCTACGCGGTGCCGAGCAGCGCCTGGCCTGGCTCGCCCAGACCCTGCACGAGCTGCCCGGCTCCGGGATCATCTACACACTCACCGTGGCCGCCGCCCAGGAGATCGCCGCCTACCTGCGTGAGCAGGGACACGAGGTGGCGGCCTACTCCGGGCAGACCGAGCAGGCAGAGCGGCTCGCCGCCGAGCAGGCCCTGCTCGACAACAAGATCAAGGCGCTGGTCGCCACCTCGGCGCTCGGCATGGGATATGACAAGCCCGACCTCGGATTCGTCGTCCATGTCGGCGCGCCGCCGTCGCCGGTCGCCTACTACCAGCAGGTCGGCCGTGCGGGACGCGGGGTCGAGCGGGCCGAGGTGATCCTGCTGCCCGGCGCCGAGGACCGGGAGATCTGGGCCTATTTCGCCTCGCTGGCCTTTCCGCCCGAGCAGGTCGTGCGGACCGTGCTCGCCGCTCTGGAAGAAGGGGGAGTGCTGTCCACGGCCGCCCTGGAGAACAGGGTGGACCTCAGCCGCACCCGGCTGGAGAGCATGCTCAAGGTGCTCGACGTGGACGGCGCGGTCCGGCGGGTCAAGGGCGGCTGGGAGGCCACCGGGGAGGAGTGGGCCTACGACGCCGACCGCTATGCCCGGGTCGCCGCGGAGCGCGAGGCCGAGCAGCGGGCCATGCTCGACTATCTCGACACCACCGAATGCCGGGAGATGTTCCTCCGCCACCGCCTGGACGACGAGACCGCCACTCCGTGCGGGCGCTGCGACAACTGCACGGGCACGCACCGCTCGCCAGAGGTCGAGGCGCGGGCGGTGGAGCGGGCCGCGGAGAGCCTGCAGCGGCCCGGAGTGGAGATCGAGGCGCGCAGGCAGTGGCCGACCGGGCTGGCCGATCTCAAGGGCCGGATCAAGCCCGAGCTGGGCGCCGAGCCGGGCCGGGTCCTGGGGCGGCTGACCGACATCGGCTGGGGCAACCGGCTGCGCGGGCTCCTCGCCGAAGGCTCCCCGGACGGCCCGGTCCCCGACGACGTCTTCGCCGCGGTGGTCACCGTGCTGTCGTCCTGGCAGTGGGCGCAGCGCCCGGTCGCCGTGGTCGCGATGCCCTCCGCGGGCCGCCCCCAGCTGGTGCGCAGCCTGGCCGAGCGGCTGGCGGAGGTCGGCCGGCTGACCTATCTGGGAGACCTCGGCTACCGGTCGGGCTCGCCCGGCCGCCAGTTCAACAGCGCTCAGCGGGTGCAGGCCGTCCGCGGCACGCTCGCCATGCCCGCGGCGCTCGGCGCGGCGATCGCCGGGGCGGGCGGTCCGGTCCTGCTGGTCGACGACCGCGTCGACACCGGCTGGAGCATGACGCTCGCCGCCGCCATGATCCGCCATGCCGGGGCTCCCGCCGTACTGCCGCTGGCCCTCGCGGTGACGAGCTGACCGTAGTCGGCCGTGGCGCCGATGGGCACCCTCTCCGGCTCCACCCGAAGCCGGAGAGGCGGGCCGTACGGAGATCAGAGGCGGGGGCGGGCGCCCAGGTGGGAGATGGCCCTGGATGCCAGGCGGCAGCCGGAGGCCAGCGCCTCGGCGGGGGGCTTGCCGTCCAGCCAGACGGGCAGGAAACCGGCGGTGAACGCGTCACCGGCACCGGTGCCGTCGGCCACGCGTTCCACGCTCTCCGCCGAGACCCGGACCGGATCGGTGCGGTTGTTGGCGTACCACAGGGCGCCCTCGTCGTTGAGTTTGACGACGACCTGGGGGAACCAGGCAGTGAGCACCTTCGCGGCCGCGGCGGGATCGTCGCGGCCCGTCAGGACCTTGGCCTGGTCGGCGTTGGCGAACAGCAGCTTGACGTTCTGGGTCCACTCGAGGAAGGGCTCGGCCCCGGTGCGCTCCAGAGGGGCCGAGGAGGAGCAGTCGACCGAGACGGACATCCCCGCGCGCCGCGCCATCTCCAGGGCGGCGAGACCCGCATCGCGGGAACCCTCGTTGATCAGGGTGTATCCCGAAAGGTGCAGGTGACCGCCCGGGGAGAACAGGTCACGAGGCAGATCCTCGGGGGCCAGGGCGGCGTTCGCCCCGGGGTCGGAGAGCATGGTGCGCTCGCCCTTGTGGGTCACGAGCACCACGCAGGTGCCCGTCGGCCGCTCGGGGTCCATGACGAGGCGGGCGTCGACGCCGTAGCCCATCAGCTCCATGTCACGGTTGCGTCCCGTGATGTCGGCGCCGCGACGTCCGATGAAGGCCACCTCGGCGCCCTCGACGGCGAGCCAGGAGGCGATGTTGGCACCCGAGCCCCCGCCGTGCATGGTGACGATCGCCGGCGTGTCACTGGCTCTGGCCAGTGGGTAGCGAGCCCGCGCAACCGCGTCGGTCATGAGATCACCCACCACGACCACCCGCGCCATGATGTCACCACCTTGCTGCCTTCGATGCTGACGTGCCTCTAGCCGCGAAAAACTTAACAGCTTCCGACAAGCGTATGGGGTCGGGATCGGACACCGGGCCATAGTCGATGCACAAGCGTTGCGTGAGCTTGCCCCGCTGGTCCGTCATGTGGGATTCGCGTTTACTCTCGGGACTGTGGAGGTTTCTCAGTATCCTGCTCACTGGGAGGCGGATGTCGTCCTGTCGGACGGCGGCACCGCCCATGTGCGCCCGATCCGGTCCGCCGACGCCGACCGGTTGCGCTCCTTCTATTCCCGGCTGTCCGAGGAGTCGATCTACTTCCGCTTCTTCGGACCCCGGCCCCGGCTGTCGGACCGGGAGATCTCCCGGTTCACCAACGTCGACTACGTCGACCGCGTCGCGCTGATCGCGACGATCGGCACGGAGATGGTGGCGGTGATCCGTTACGACCGGATCGAGGCCGGAGAGGCGGAGGTGGCCTTCCTCGTCGAGGATGCCCATCAGGGGCGCGGAGTCGCCTCCGTGCTGCTGGAGCACCTGGCCGCGACCGCCAGGGAGCACGGGATCGGCCGGTTCGTCGCCGACGTGCTGCCCGCCAACCAGAAGATGATGGCGGTGCTCAAACAGGCGGGCTACACCGCGCAGAGCCGTTTCGCCGACGGCGTGGTCCGGATGACCCTCGACCTCACCCCGACCGAGACGGCCCAGGAGGTGACCGCCTCCCGGGAGCACCGGGCCGAGTCGCGTTCGATCGAGCGGCTGCTCTCCCCGGGCTCGGTGGCGGTCGTCGGTGCGGGCCGGGAGCCGGGTGGCGTCGGCCAGACCGTTCTCCGCAACCTGCTCGGCGCGGACTTCACCGGTCCGGTCTATCCGGTCCACCGCGAGGTACGGGCCGTCGCCGGAGTGCGGGCCTACCCGAGTGTGACGGCCATCGACGGTGAGGTGGACCTCGCTGTGCTGGCCGTACCCGCCGACGGGGTGATCGAGGTGGTGAAGGAGTGCGCGGAGAAGGGCGTGCGCGGGCTGATCGTGGTCTCCTCCGGCTTCGGTGAGACCGGCGCGGAGGGGCGGGCCAGGCAGGACGAGCTGGTCCGCATCGCCCGCGCGTACGGCCTGCGCGTCGTCGGCCCCAACTGCCTCGGCATCGCCAACACCGACCCGGCGGTGCGGCTGAACGCCACGCTCGCCGCGACCGTCCCCGGGCGGGGCCGTGTCGGCTTCTTCAGCCAGTCCGGCGCCTTGGGGACGGCGCTGCTGCAGCGGGTGGCCCAGCGCGGCATGGGCATCTCCTCGTTCGTGTCGGCGGGCAACCGCGCCGACGTCTCCGGCAACGACCTGCTTCAGTACTGGGAGGAGGACCCGCAGACCGATGTGATCCTGCTCTATCTGGAGTCGCTGGGAAACCCCCGCAAGTTCGCCCGCCTGTCCAGGCGGATCTCCCGGCGCAAGCCGATCGTGGTGGTCAAGAGCGGGGGCACCACCCAGGGCGTGCCCCTCGGCCATGCCGCGCCCGTGCTGGGCCTGCCCGACCCCGTGCTGAGCTCGCTGTTCGAGCAGGCGGGGGTGATCAGGGTCGACGACCTGATCCAGCAGTTCGACGTGGCGCAACTCCTGGCCTACCAGCCGCTGCCCGAGGGGTCCAGGGTCGGCCTGGTGAGCAATTCCGACGCGCTGGCCCTGCTCGCGGTCGACGCCTGCGCGCGGGCCGGGCTCGAACCACGCCCGCCGGTCAACCTCGGTGCGCGGGCCGGAGCCGCCGAGTTCGGCACGGCCCTCGCCTCGCTGATCCCGGACGTGGACGCGGTGGTCGCGATCTACATGCCGCCGATCCCCGGCGGGGCCGACGAGGTCGCCGCCGAGCTGTTGCGCGTCTCCCGTGACAGCGGCAAGCCGGTGCTGGCCACCTTCGAGGGCAGAATCGGCATGCTGCCGGAGCTGCAGGTCGGCACCGTCCCCGAACACGGTTCGATCCCGTCCTACGCGGCGCCGGAGGAGGCTGTCCGCGCGCTGGCCCATGTCGTACGGTACGCACGCTGGCTCAAGCAGCCCGCCGGCGTGCACGAGGAGATCGAGGACGTCGACACGGCGGCGGCGCGGCGGCTCGTGCTGGCCGGCCTGGAGGGGGAGGCCCCGGCCGAGATCGACGCCTCGGAGCTGCTCGCCTGCTACGGGCTGACCGTGTGGCCGGCACGGGTGGTGGACTCCCCGGAGGAGGCGGTCGGGGCGGCCGAGCGGCTGGGCTGGCCGGTGGTGCTGAAGGCGGCCGATCCGGAGGCGGCCAAACGCGCGGGCACCGTACGTCTCGGGCTCTCCGGCCCCGACGGGGTCCGCGAGGCGTTCGCGGGTCTGAGGGAGCAGCTCGGTCCCGACGCCGTGCTGGCGGTGCAGCGGATGGCCCCCCAGCCCGCGGTGCCCACCGTGGTCGGCGTCATCGAGGACTCCGCGTTCGGCGCGGTCGTCTCCTTCGGACTCGGTGAGGTCACCGCGAGGCTGCTGCGTGACGAGGCCTACCGGCTTGCCCCGCTGACCCGCGAGGACGCCGCCGAACTGGTCGGTTCGCCGCGTGCGGCCCCCCTGCTCTTCGGCGAGTACGGTTACCCCCCGGTCGCCGTCGAGGCGCTGGAGGATCTGCTGATCCGGGTTGGACGGCTGGCGGACGACCTTCCCGAAGTGGCCAGGCTCGACCTCGACCCGGTGCTGGTGGGAGAGACCGGGGTGATCGTGCTGGGCGCGCGCGCCGTACTGAGCAGCCCGGAGGGGCCCCGGCGCGACGGCGGGCCGCGCCGCCTCGGCTGAGGCCCGGCCCGTTCCGGTCGTGGACGGCCCGGCCGGACACGCCCGAGGGTACGGAACCTGCTTGACGCGGTTCGGTCAACCGGTCCCCTGGGAGAGGCTCATGACCAGCCCAATACCTACATATTTCTATAAAGAATCGAATTAAATCCTTGTGGCGGGTAAAGGCAGTCATAGTCGGCCAGGGTCACGATTTGCGCCGACGGCCGAACCGGGTGCGCACACGGTGAAAGCGCTGCCCCGGACAGGGCAGGATGGACCCATGAGGGAAACCCGACTCTCGGCCGCCGGCCTGCGTGACGCCATCGACCGCAGTGGCTACTATCCCGACCTGGTCGCCGACGCGGTTGACTCCGCCCTGGGCAAGGAGCAGGTGGGGGCCTACGTGGTGCACCACGAAGCCACCTTCGACCCGGCGATGGAGGTGCGCAGGCACGTCACCGTGCTCGTGCTCTCACCCACCCGGCTCCTCGTCTGCCACACCGACGAGCATCCACCGGTGGAGGGGGTGTCGGCCTCCCACGCCTCCACGACCACCGAGGCCGTGCGCCTCAGCCGCATCCAGTCTGTCGCCGTCACCCGTGTCGTCCCCGACCCCGCCTCCTACGTGCCGGGCGTGCCCCCCACGGAGGTCACGCTCACCATCGGCTGGGGGGCCATCTCCCACGTCGACCTGGAGCCGGCCACCTGTGGTGACGAGAACTGCGAGGCCGACCACGGATACACCGGCGCCGTGACGGCCGACGACCTCTCCCTGCGGGTGAGCGAGGCGGCCGACGGCCCCGAGGCCGTCTCCCACGTGCTCGCCTTCGCCAAGGCACTGTCGGAGGCTACCGCGCGCGCCGCCTCGTGACCCCCCTGATCCCCGCGTACGGCACGGTCTCGCTCGCCGATCTGTCCTCCTCCCTGCTCACCGTTGTCGGGGTGGACGGGAACAACCCGCTGGGACTGGCCCCGGCTGAGCGGGTCCTGCTGTTCCTCGTCGACGGCCTGGGCGCCGATCTGCTCCGCGCCCATCCGGAGGCCGCGCCGTTCCTGTCCGCCCGGCCGATCAGGGTGCTCACCGCGGGCTTCCCCGCGACCACCGCCACCAGCCTGGGCAGCCTGGGCACCGGCCGGCCGCCGGGAGAGCACGGCATGCTCGGCTACCAGCTCGCCGTGCCCGGCGCCGGCTACCTCCTCAACTGCCTGCGCTGGACCGTCCCGGGCCCGCCGATCCTCCCGGACGAATGGCAGCCCACCCCGACCGTCTACCAGCGCGCCACGGCGGCGGGAGTCTCCGCGAGCTACGTCGCCCCGTCGAAGTTCGAGACCACCGGATTCAACCAGGCCGTCTACCGCGGTGTGCGCTTCGTCGGCGCAGACGGGATCGACGACCGCGTCGAAGGGGTACGCCACGCTCTGGCCGAGCCCCGCTCCCACGTCACGGTCTACTACGGCAACCTCGACGCCGTCGGCCACCGGACCGGCTGGGGCAGCCCGCAGTGGCTGGACCAGCTCGCCGTCGTCGACCGGATGGCTGAGCGGCTGGCGGCCACGCTCCCGCCGGGCTCGGTGATGTACGTCACCGCCGACCACGGCATGGTCAACGTCACCGAACGGATCGATGCGGACACCCTGCCCGCGCTGCGCGAGGGCGTCGCGCTGCTCGGCGGCGAGACCCGCGCCCGGCACGTCTACACCGCCCCGGGCGCCACGGGGACCGTCCTCGAAACGTGGCGCGACATCCTGGACGGAAAGGCATGGGTGGTCTCCCGGGACGAGGCCGTCGAGTCAGGCTGGTTCGGGCCGCGGGTGCGCGCCGAATGGCTGCCCCGGATCGGCGACGTCCTCGCCGTGCCGTACACCGACTGCGCCGTCACCGCCTCGGTCGCCGAGCCCCACGAGTCATCGTTCATCGGCTGCCACGGCTCTCTCACGCCTGCCGAGCAGCGCATCCCCTTGCTGGAGGTGAGCACCCGTTGAGGCCACTCCCGTCCGGGCGCCTGCGGAGCACCCAGGGCATGGCGCCGTCCCGTGTTTCCTCCCCGGGGCCGAGCCCCGGGGCCGCCACGCTCAAGGAGATCCGATGAGCCCGCTGATCACCGCATCCGACCTGGCCGGCCTGGCCGACGCGACCGTCCTGGACGTGCGCTGGAAGCTCGGCGGCCCGCCCGGCATCGACTCCTACCGCGAGGGGCACATCCCCGGTGCCGTCTTCTGCGACCTCGACACCGACCTCGCCGCCCCGGCGGGGGCGGGCGGCCGCCATCCGCTGCCCTCCGCCGAGCCGTTCCAGGAGGCCATGCGCCGCCTGGGCGTGTCCGGCTCCCGGACCGTCGTCGTCTACGACGAGGCCGACTCCACCATCGCCGCCCGTGCCTGGTGGATGCTGCGCCACTTCGGCCACCCGGATGTCCGGGTGCTCGACGGCGGTCTCCGCGCCTGGACCGCCGAAGGACTGCCGGTCGACAAGGGAGGGCAGACGACCTCGCCCGGCGACTTCACGGCACGCCCGGGGGGCATGCCCGTGCTCGAAGCCGCGCAGGCCCTGGAGCTCGCCTCCGACGGGGTGCTCATGGACGCCCGCGCCGCCGAGCGCTATCGGGGCGAGGTCGAGCCGATCGACCCCGTCGCCGGACACATCCCCGGTGCGGTCAGCGCCCCCACGAGCGACAACGTGGACCCGGCGGGGCGCTTTCACCTGCCCGACTTCCTCCGTGAGCGGTTCAACACCCTCGGCGCCGTTCCCGGCGTGCGGGTCGGCGCCTACTGCGGTTCCGGCGTGACGGCGGCCCACGAGGTGCTGGCCCTGGAGGTGGCCGGAATCCCGGCCGCCCTCTACGTCGGATCCTGGTCCAACTGGGTCACCGATTCCTCGCGGCCGGTCGCCACCGGCTGATCTCCGTAGCCGAAACAGACGAACCCCGCCACACCGGTCTTCCCGCTCGCCATGGCCAGCGCTCGGGCCGGTGGGTGACCGGTGGCCAGCAGCCCGTGGAAGACCGTCATCAACGTCAGGGTCTCCTCGTCGCGCACCGGGACCAGGCTGGCCACCACGCACTGCGAGCCCAGCGACAGGAAGGTGCCCGCCAGCCCCAGCGGTGCCCCGTCGGCAGGCGCGCGCGCCATGCCCGTGTCACACGCCGAAAGCACCACCAGCGACGGCGGGGTGCGCAGCCGTAACAGGTCGTAGGCCATCAGCGGGCCGTCGTCGAGGTCGATGCCGGACAGCAGCGGGCTACGCGGCGCGAACGTCCCGTGCGCGGCCAGGTGCACCACCCCGGCGCGGTCCAGTGCCGCCAGCACCTCCCCCCGCTGCGCCGTGACCCGCTCCGCGCCCGGATGGCAGCTCCCGACCATGTCCGCCTCCGCCTCCGCGCACCGCAGCCCGGGACCGGCGACGGCCACGACGCCACCCTCCCGTACGGCTCGCGTCCGGCGGCCGGCCAGCCAGGCGGCGGCTCCGGCGGCCACGGTCACCGGACGCCCGGCGTTCATCGGCAGGATCGGCCAGGGCAGCGTGTGCAGCGCCCCGGTCGGCACGATCACCAGCGGCCGATCGCCCAGCCGGCCGCGCATCGAGCCGAAGAGCAGCCGCTCCAGCAGCGCCGCCTCCCCGGCCAGCCCGGGTGCCCTCCCGTCGAGCAGATGCGCCCGGCGCAGGCCGTACCGGAGCCTGACCGTGGCCTCGGCGGCTGCGGGGAAGGGGCAGAGCCGGCGTAGCGCGACACGGTCCCGGGTGACCACGACGGCCACCAGTTCGTCGGCGTGCCGGACGAACTCCACCAGCGCCGCGTCCCCCAGCGCCGCACACAGCTCGTCCACGTCGGGCGCGACGGGCCTGCCGGGACCTCCGGCAACCGCCCGCCACCGCTCCGTCCAGGCCAGGAGCGTACGGCCGCGCCCGGTCTTCAAGGCCAGGGCCAGCCCGAATCTCGCCAGCGGCTCACCGGCCCGGACGGCGTGGGCGCGCAGCATCGGATCCTCGAAAGCCGTCGCTCCCGCCCCCACCTCCGCCAGTCCGGCCCGGACCGCCGCGAAGGCCCCGCGCCGGTCTCCCGCCAGCGCCCGCCGCAGCGCCGTCGCCTGGCGCGTCACCACGTCCGGACCCGAGGACGCCAGGTGGGCGAGCTGTTCGTCGGCGGTGGGGCGGGCGCCGAGCTGAAGCGCGACCTCGGCGGCGGCGAATCTGAGCGCGCGGGAGACCTGCCGGTGGCCTGCGGCGTCGAGGGCCTCCACGCACAGGAGCAGCTCGGCGAGCAGTTCCCCGCTGGGCGGACCGAGCATGAGCCGGGCACGCAGCAGGATCTCGGCGGCGAGCGGCGCCAGGACCGTCCGGCCCTGCGCGGCCAGATCGACGGCGGCCCGCTCCGCGCTCTGCCGCGCGAGATGCGGATCACCGGTGTGCAGCTCGGCCTGAGCCAGCAGGAGGCGGGCCTCGGCCAAGGCGATGTTCGCTCCCGCCGCGGCCAGCTCCGGCACCGCCAGGTCCAGCAGCACCCGGGCCTCTCCGGGCAGGTGCGCGGAGATCAGCGCCTCGGCCAGGTCGCAGCGCATCGTGGCAAGCCGTTCCGGGTAACCGGACAGACTGCTCTCCGCACGACGGTAGGCCGTGAACGCCGCGGGCAGATCGCCGCGCCTCGCTGCCAGAAACGGCAGATTGCCCTCGGCGAGCGTGAGGACATGGTCCAGGCCCGCCCCTCTCGCCAGCTCCGCGCACCGGGTGAGATCGGCCTCCGCCGCCTCGAACTCGCCCAGGAACACCCGGGCCAGCCCTCGGTTGAGCATCGCCCCTGCCAGGAATCCGACGTCGTCGCCGAGGGCCTCCACAGCGCGGTCGCAGTGGCCGACGGCCTCGGCGTATCTGCCGAGACGGGCCAGTGCCACCGCCCGGTGGACGCCGAGCTTGGCCACCTCGACCGGGGTGAGATGGGGTTCGGCGGCGTCGGCGATGGTCAGAGCCTGCTGCGGGTGGCCGAGTTCGGTGCGGATGTGGACCAGTGACAGCCGTGCCTGGGCGGCCCGGTGCGGCAGGTCCGCCGAGACGGCGAGGCTCACGGCCTGGCGCAGGTGCTCCTCGGCCAGTGGCAGGTCACCCAGCTCACGGGCGGCCACCGCCAGCGCTCGGTAGGCGATCACGGCGGCCTCCCCGTGCGGATCACCCACCGACACATGGCGGAGCACACTGCGTGCCAGCGCCAGCGCACGTGTCGGGGCCCTGCTGGAGAGGTCCACGGCGTGCTCTGCGGCGGCGACCGCGTCAATGATCACCAGCTGCCTCCAGCATGGGACCCCTCCCTCAGGGCGGGGCGCGTTGACCTACAGGCGGATACGGGTCCAGCTGGTGGCGACAGAGGAGTGCTCCGGCCGGTGGCACACCACGCTGAACCAGCCCGGGGGCAGGCCGGTGACGGCGAACTGGCCGGTCGGGGAGAGCTCGCGCGCCTCGGTGAGATGCAGGGTGCGCACCTCCACCCGCGCGCCCGCCTCCGGCGGAGGGGACACCTGCCCGGCCAGGTCCACCAGACCGTCCATGGAGGTGACCTCCAGGTCCACGGTGAGCTCGGCCGCTGCGAACCGGAGCAGCCGTGTCTCATCGGAGGATCGGATGCCCGCCGGGGCCGTCGTGACCGTCGACCGGGCCGTGACGGCCTCCGGCAGCCGCAACCCGAAGACCGCCTGCGCCGCGGCGGCGACGTGGGCCGGCACGGGGTCGCGGCCCCCTGACAGACGGAGCGCGGCGATGAGGGACTCGTCGTCGATCGAAGGAGGGTGGGTCACTGCGTCGCCTCCTGGGCGGTGAGCATGGTGCGTAGCCGGTTCAGGCAACGGCCCCGGGTGGGGCCGTAACTGCCGCTGGGCATACCCAGACGGCCCGCGAGTTGGTGGACGCCCGCGTCCGGCGCGGCCGCCATCAACCGGAAAAGTGAACGGCAGGGCTCGTGCATCTCCTCGACAGCCCGCCACAGCCGGCGGCCCTCGTCGGCGGTGAGCACGGCTACCGCGGGGTCGGGGTGGACATGCCCGGTCAGCGCCGGGTCGGGATGGGCGTGCTCGGCGTCGGCCACCAGCCGTTCGCCCCGGTTGCGTCTGCTCAGCAGGGAGGCTTCGCGCTTGGCCGTGGTGAACAGCCAGGTGCCGATCCGGTCCGGGTCGCGGATGGTGTGCAGGCTCTCGATCAGCCGCAGCCACGTCCCCTGCACCGCGTCGGCCGCGTCGGCCGCGCTCAGGTCATAAGCCCGTACGGCGGACCACAGCAGCCCCGAGAAACGGCTGACCAGCATGTCCCATGCCGCCTGATCACCTGCCAGTGCGGCGCTGATCCCGTGCTGGTCACTCACCGGCGCCCCCGAGGTCACGTCGGACACGCTGAGCGTCCGGGTGAATACTTTGGGTGAGACTTTACCTTGGGATGGCCACGACAGCCCCCAGATCGGGAATTTGCCGGGTCCGCGCCGGATCGAGGATGTGCGCCGCGGCCTCCTTCGGTGTCCGGCCCCCGGCCGCCGCCGCGACGGCCCCGCTGACCACGGCCGCGGCGAAGGAGGTCCCGCTCCAGCGCGCGTAACCCCGGAACGCCCCGTAATCGATGAAGGAACTGGTCAGCCACTCGCCTCGGGCGCAGGCGTTCACCCATGGGCCGTGTGCCGAGAAGGGGGCCCTCTCCTCCTCGGCCGCGTCCAGCGCGCCGACGGCGATCACCTCGGGTAGCGCCGCGGGCCAGAACGGGCGGTCCGACGCCGTGTTGCCCGCGCAGGCGACCACGGCGGTGTCCGCCAGCCCCGCCAGCGCGGCCTCCATCAACGGGGACGGGCGATCGTCGAAGGTGTGCCCGCCGAAGGAGATGTTGAGCACCTGGGGCGGGTCGTCACCGAGCCGCGCCAGGGCCCGCAGCACCCCCGCCTCGTCTCCGACGCCGTGGCTGTCCAGCACCCGCATCGGACGCACCCGCACGCCGGGGGCCGACCGCAGGACAAGCCCGGCGACGAACGTGCCGTGGCCGGCCTGGGCGTCCAGCTTCCCGTCGCCGTCCGAGTCGGGCGGTCCGGCGGCCTCACGCCGCTGCTCCAGGAACCAGGGGCGCTCCTGCCACCAGGGATGCGCGGTCAGCCCGGTATCGGGTATCGCCACGGTCACGGCGCTCTCAGGAGCCTCGGGAGGAGGAGGGGGAGCGGCCGGAAAGGGGCGGGAGGCGGGCCCGCCGAAGAAGAGCGGCTGCCCTACCAGGATGTGGTTGGGAGAGGCGAGATTACCCTGAGCGCGTACCGTGGTCGCCAGGTCGCAGACGTCCACCCCGGGCGAGAGCCGTACGCGGAAGATCCCGTCGGCCTCGCTCACGGCGGTGGTCCACCGGGCGACGGCGGCCGCCCCCGCGGCGTCTGTCAGAAGTTCTCCCGGCCTGATCAGGGCAGGCGCTCCGGGAACGGGTTCCACCCGCTTGATGTCGGCGTCCATCCGGTCCTCCGGGAGGTGATCACCAGGTCGCTGGGTATTTCCATCCGAGCATGCCCCGAGCGGGGCGTCGGTCGCACAACATCTCGGTATGACCCCCCTCTGGTGCCGCGTCACAACCGACGGTAGTCTCTCCTTCAGTCACTTGTGATCATCCTGGGACGAGGCCGTTGGGGAAGGCGCACCTCGTACGAAACGGGAGGTCCGGTGTCTGCTCGTGGCGTGCTTTACGTCCACTCAGCTCAGCCTGCGCTGTGCCCTCATATCGAATGGGCCGTCGCGGGTGTCCTTGGCGTGCCCGTAGACCTGACCTGGACTCCGCAGCCCGCCGCTCCCGGCCATGTGCGCGCACAAGCCGAGTGGGAGGCACGTCAGGGGACGGCGGCGGCCATCACCTCGTCGTTGATGGGCTGGCAGCGGATCCGCTTTGAAGTCACCGAGGACGCCTCGCCGGGCGCCGACGGATCCCGTCATGCCTACACACCGTCCCTTGGCGCCTTCACGGCGGTGATCGGTGCCACGGGTGACATCCTGGTGCCCGAAGACCGGTTGCGCTCCGCCATGCTCATGGCGCGGCAGGGTCGCGTGGTGCTGGAGGAGGAGCTGGACCGTCTTCTCGGCAAGCAGTGGGACGCGGAGCTTGAGTCGTTCCGTTATGCGGGTGAGGGCGCCCCGGTCCGCTGGTTGCACGCCGCGGTCTGACCCGGACTTCGCCGGGCCCCGCCATCGGGCTGCCGGGGCCCTTCGTTAAGCGCTTCGACCATGCGACCGGGAAGATCACGAGGCCCCCGCCGGCAGCAGCCGGCGGGGGCCTCGTCGAAGCAGGTCAGAGCGGGATGTTCCCGTGGGCGCCGCGGGCCGGGGTGGCCTGCGCCAGGACCCTGGCGATGGCCCCGCGGGTCTCCCCGGGCTTGATGACCTCGTCCACCACGCCGAGCTCGATGGCCCGGTCGAGGCCGCCGGCGAGGATCTCGTGCTCCTCGGCGAGCCTGGTCTCCAGAGCCGCGCGCTCCTCGTCGGGCGCCGCCGCGAGCTCGCGGCGCTTGAGGACGCGGACGGCGGCGACCGCCCCCATGACCGCGATCTGCGTGGTCGGCCAGCCGAAGACCTTGGTGGCGCCCAGCGAGCGGGAGTTCATCGCGACGTACGCGCCGCCGTAGGCCTTGCGGGTCACCAGCGTGACCCGTGGCACGGAGGCCTCGGCGAAGGCGTGCAGGAGCTTGGCACCGCGGCGGACCACACCGCCGTGCTCCTGGCCGACGCCGGGAAGATAGCCCGGGACGTCCACCAGGACGACCAGCGGGACACCCAGGGCGTCGCACATGCGGACGAACCGCGCGGCCTTCTCGGCGGAGGTGGAATCCAGGCAGCCGCCCAGGCGCATGGGGTTGTTGGCGATCACACCGACGGTCCGGCCCCCGATACGGCCCAGCGTGGTGACGATGTTCGGCGCCCATTTGGGGTGCAGCTCGACGCCCGGCTCGTCGAGAAGGCCGTTGACCAGCGGCTTCACGTCGTAGGCGCGGCGCGGGTTCTCCGGCAGCACGTCTCCGAAGTCGACCTCGTCGACGGTGGTGCGGATCCGGCCCTGGTGACCGAGGAGCACGGTCAGGCGCCGTGCCTGGACATAGGCCTCGGTCTCCGACTTGGTGACCACGTGGACCACGCCGCTGCGCTTGCTGTGCGGCTCGGGACCGCCGAGGGCGGCCATGTCGATCTGCTCGCCGGTGACGCTGCGGACGACGTCGGGGCCGGTGACGAAGATGCGGCCCTCGTCGGCCAGGATCACGATGTCGGTCAGCGCCGGGCCGTAGGCGGCGCCGCCGGCCGCGGGGCCGACCACCACCGACAGCTGCGGGATCACGCCGGAGGCGCGGGTCATCGCGGCGAAGACGCGGCCGACCGCGTGCAACGACTCGACGCCCTCGGCGAGCCGGGCACCGCCCGAATGCCACACACCGATGACCGGAACGCGCTCGCGGACCGCGACGTCGTAGGCGTGCACGATGTGCTCGCAGCCCTCGCTGCCCATCGCGCCACCCTGGACGCGGGCGTCACTGACGAACGCCACGGTGGGTACGCCCTCGACACGGCCCATCGCGGAGAGCACACCGCTGCGGTCCACGGGAGTGATCAGCCGGACGGAGCCCTCGTCGAAGAGGGCCGCGAGACGCACCTGAGGATCACGAGGATCGACAACCTCCTTGCCGGAGGCGTCGGTCACCACCCCGTTGTCGAGCACAGTCGTCACCGGCTCCTTGTCAGATGCTCGTGAAGGCCACAGCGACGTCGTGTCCACCGAACCCGAAAGAGTTGTTGATCGCGGCGATCTGGCCGTCGGGCAGCGCTCGGGGCGCGCCGATCACGATGTCCACCTCGACGCCGTCGTCGAGGTCGTCCACGTTGATCGTGCCCGGTGCGATCCGCTCGTGCAGCGCGAGGACGGTGAAGACGGACTCGATGCCGCCGGCGCCGCCGAGCAGGTGACCGGTCATCGACTTGGTGCCGCTGACCAGCGGGTGGGCGCCGATGACTTCCTTGATCGCGATGGTCTCCACCACGTCACCCGCGGGGGTGGAGGTGGAGTGCGCGTTCACGTGCTTGATGTCCTGGCCGGTGAGACCGGCGTTCTCCAGGACGCGGCGCATGGCCAGCATGACCCCGGCACCGGTCGGCTCCGGCTGGGCGATGTGGTGGGCGTCGGCCGAGTATCCGACGCCGGCGGCCACCGCGTAGATCTTGGCGCCGCGTGCGCGGGCGTGCTCCTCCGACTCCAGCACGACGATGCCGGCGCCCTCACCGAGGACGAAGCCGTCCCGGCCCTTGTCCCACGGGCGGGAGGCCAGCTCAGGCTCGTCGTTGCGGGTGGACATGGCACGCATGGCGGCGAAGGAGCCGACGTTCAACGGGTGGATGGCCGCCTCGGTGCCGCCGGCCACGACCACGTCGGCGCGCCCGGAGCGGATCATCTCGATGGCGTAGCCGATCGACTCGGCACCGGTGGCGCAGGCGCTCACCGTGGCGTGCACGCCGGCCCTGGCGCCGATCTCGATGCCGATCCAACCCGCCGCGCCGTTCGGCATCAGCATCGGGACGGTGTAGGGCGAGAGCCGCTGCCACCCCTTCTCCTTGAAGGTGTCGTAGGCGGCGAGGATCGTGGTGATGCCGCCGATCCCGCTGCCCACGACCACGCCGAGACGCTCCGGGTCGATCTTGTCGATCGCGGCGTGCGCCCAGGCCTCACGGGCCGCGACCAGTGCGAACTGCTCGGCCCGGTCGAGCCGCCGTGCCTCCGGCCGGGGGAGCACCTCGGTCGGGTCCACGGCGGCGCGGGCGGCGAACTTCACCGGGACCGAGTCGATCCAGTCCTCGGTGAGGGTGCGGACCCCCGACTGACCGGCGAGGAGCGCCGACCAGGTCGAGGCGACGTCTCCACCGAGGGGCGTCGTCGCGCCGAGCCCGGTGACGACGACACGTACCTGGTCTGTGTTCACGTTCTGCGCTCCTTGTGATTCGCGGGTCAAAGCCGGGAAAATCTCAGACGTCCTAGCTCTGGATGAAGTTGATGACGTCCTTGACGGTCTTGAGGTGCTTGAGCTGCTCGTCCGGGATCTCGACGCCGAACTCGTCCTGGGCGGCGACGGCGATCTCGACCATGGACAGCGAGTCGATGTCGAGGTCGTCCACGAAGTTCTTCTCCGGGCTGACCTCGGATGCCGGGATGCCGGTGATCTCGTTGATGATCTTGCCGATACCAGCGAGGATCTCCTGCTCGGTCAGGGCCATGTCGCGTGTTCTCCTTGAATTCGGTTTCTTCTTGTTCTGCACGGCGGAGCCGTACAAGCTTCATGGGTTCCGTACGGCCGCGCCGTACGGAACCTCAGGGGATCTCGACGATCTGACCGGCGTAGGTCAGGCCGGCGCCGAAGCCCAGCAGCAGGGCGAGCCCGCCCGAGGGGACCTCGGCGCGTTCCACCATCCGGGACAGCGCCAGCGGGATCGACGCGGCGGAGGTGTTTCCCGCCAGCACGATGTCCTTGGCGATGACGGCGTTGTCGGCGCCGATCTTGCGTGCGATGGCTTCGATGATGCGCAGATTGGCCTGGTGGGGCACGAAGGCCGCGAGGTCGGCGGGGTCCACTCCGGCGCGTTCGCAGATCTGCCTGGCCACCGGGTGAAGCGCGGTGGTGGCCCAGCGGAACACCGTCTGACCCTCCTGGTGCAGGAAGGAGTCACGGTCCTTGATGATGATCGCGTCGGACTTGTCGCCCGCGCTGCCCCACACCACCGGCCCGATGCGCGGGACGTCGGACGGGCCGACGACCGCCGCGCCGGCGCCGTCGGCGAAGATCACCGCAGTGGTCCGGTCGGTCCAGTCGATCCACTGGGAGAGCTTCTCGGTGCCGACGACCAGTACGTTGGTGGCCGAGCCCGCGCGGATCGCGTCGTCGGCGACGGCGAGCGCGTAGCAGAAGCCGGAGCAGGCGGTGTTCACGTCGAACGCGCCGGGGGCGTCGATGCCCAGCCGGTTGGCCACCCGGCCGGCCGCGTTGGGGATCTGCGTCTCCAGCGTGCAGGTGGCGACGATCACCAGGTCGATGTCGTCGGCCGACAGCCCGCTCGCGGCCAGGGCCTTGCCGCCGGCCTGTACGGCCAGGTCGATCTCCGACTCGCCCTCGGAGGCGATCCGGCGCTCCTTGATGCCGACGCGGCTCTGGATCCACTCGTCGTTGGTCTCGATGGTGGCCGACAGCTCGTCGTTGGTGACCACCCTGGACGGCTGGTAGTGGCCGAGAGCCAGGATCTTGGCACCAGGAGCGCCCTGCAGGGTCTTCATCCGTCGCTCACCATTTCTCGTTCGCTGCGTAAGCCAGGTGTGTCTTGCGGGCCGCGGCGCTTGCCGCGTCGGGCTCACGCCGGTTCATGGAGAACCTTACGAGCGGCGTCCAGATCGTCGGGGGTCTTCAGGGCAACGGTGGTCACCCCGCGCAGAGCGCGCTTGGCCAGGCCGGCCAGTGTGCCGCCGGGAACCAGTTCGATCATCGCGGTGACCCCCTGGTCGGCCATGGTGGCCATGCAGGCGTCCCAGCGGACCGGGCTGGCCACCTGGTCGATCAGACGCTCCACGAACGCGGCGCCGCTGGTGACCACCGCGCCGTCCGCGTTGGACAGCAGGGTGGTGGACGGGTCGCGGGGCGTGATTTCGGCGGCGACCTCGCGCAGGTGGTGAACCGCCGAGGCCATGTGCACGGTGTGGAACGCGCCGGCGACCGAGAGCGGGATCAGCCGGGCGCGCGCGGGCGGCTCCGCCTTGAACGCCTCCAACTGCGCCAGCGTCCCACCCGCCACGATCTGTCCGGCGCCGTTGATGTTGGCCGGGGTGAGGCCGTGCCTGCCGATGGCCGCCAGCACGTCCTCCTCGGCGCCGCCGAGCACGGCGACCATTCCGGTCTCGGTGACCGCGGCGGCCTTGGCCATGGCCTGGCCGCGCTCGCGGACGAAGGTCAGGGCCTGCTCCGCGGTGAGCACTCCGGCCAGGGCGGCGGCGGTCAGCTCCCCGACGCTGTGCCCGGCGACGATGCCGGGCGAGGCGCCGAGGACCTCGGCGACGGCCAGCCCGGTGGCTACGAGCAGTGGTTGCGCGACCGCGGTGTCACGGATCTCGTCCGCGTCCGCGGTGGTCCCGTAGGTGATCAGGTCGAGGCCGACAAGGTCGGACCAGGCAGACAGGCGGTCTGCCAGGCCTGGCAGTTCAAGCCATGGAGAGAGGAAGCCTGGAGTCTGGGCGCCTTGGCCCGGAGCGACGATGACGAGCACGAAATCAAGCCTGCCCTGTAGAAGTTCGCTACCCGGATAAGGATACGAACGAACTTTATCCACTTCTTCTTGTAGGAAACCTACAGTGGGAGTTTCACGGACGTTAAGTAGAGGGCTCTAGATTACGGTTGTTTCGGACAGTCGGCCGAGGATGAGCCCGACCTGCAGGGTGAAGGCGGACCGTCCTTCTGTGGGCTGGTATCCGGTCAGCTCGGTGATCTTACGGAGACGGTAGCGCACCGTGTTCGGGTGGACGAAGAGCAGCCGGGCCGTGGCCTCCAGGGACGTGCCCTGCTCAAGGTAGGTCGCGAGCGTGTCGAGGAGCGGTGTGCCCACCAGCGGCAGGTAGACGTTCTCGATCAGCTGCCCCCTGGCGTCGGCGTCGCCGTCGATCGCCCGCTCGGCCAGCAGGTCCTCGGCGTGGACCGGCCGGGGCGCGTCCGGCCACCCCGAGGCGGCCCGCAGACCGGCGATCGCCGCCCGCGCCGAACTCGCCGCCGCCTGCAGGTCGTTCACCTCCGGCCCGATCACGACCGGGCCGGGACCGAAGCGCGGCAGCACGTGCCGGGCGGCGGCGCTGACGCTGTCCGCACCGCCCACGATCACGATCAGCCGGTCGTGCTGGACCCCGGCCAGCATGTCCAGCCCGGTTCTGCGGCCCCGGTCGCGCAGCCCGTCGACCACCGCCTGCGGGTCGTCGTCAGGCGCCTGCCCGGCCAGCACCACGATGGGGGAGGAGGTCCAGCCGAGCGCGGCGGCCCACGAGTGCAGCCCGTCGTCGACCTCACCCCGGACCAGTGCGTCGACGATCAACGCCTCCAGCCGCGCGTCCCAGGCGCCGCGTGCCTCGGCCTCACGCGCGTAGACCTGGGCGGCGGCGAACGCCACGTCTCGGGTGTAACGGAGCATGGCCTGCTGGAGCTGGTCGTCCCCGCCAGGCGCGGCCAGATCTCCGGTCTGCGCCTCGACCACCTCGACCACCACCCGGACGATGTCCACGGTCTGCTGCAGCGAGATGGAGCGCTTCAGTTCCCGTGGGGCGGTGCCGAAGAACTCGATGCTCGGGGTCGGACGGCCCTCCCCGGCGTGCTGGAACCACTCCACGAACGCGGCGATCCCCGCCTGGGCCACCAGCCCGACCCAGGATCTGTCCTCGGCCGACAGGGCACGGAACCACATCAGCCGCTCGTCCATCCTCGCCATGGCGGCCGTGCCCAGCGTGCCCATCGCCCGTTCGAGCCTGAGCGTGGTGTCTTCTCGTATCCGATCCTGGTCGAGCTCTTCTCCGTCGAGCTTGACCACGACGTCGCTGTGTTTTCCGGCTCGCTCGTTCCGCTCCCTCACGTCACTAAGACTGCCAGGTCGCGTGAGGTGCGCCGGCCATTGTCCCGAACGTCGCCGGTCTGCCCAGCTCGCAGGGCGTCCGGGTGACGGTCCGGACGGGGCCGTACGGTCCGGACGGCCGGGGCGTGCCGGCACGGGTGCGCGGACCGTACGGCGGGAGGCGCGGCTCGCCGGTGCCGGGTCAGATGACGGCTACCGCGGTGATCAGGCCGATGGCCAGGTGGGTGACCGCCAGCAGACGGGCACCGGGCTGGAGGTCGGGCTCCTGGACCAGTTCGCGGACCGAGATCCCGGCGACCTTGTCGAACACCACCATCCCCACCGTCTGTACGGCGATGCCCACCAGCCCGAAGACCGCGGTCGCGAGCAGGCCCTCGTGCAGCGCTCCGCCCGAGGACCAGATGGAGGCCGCGACGATCAGTCCGACGGCGCCCAGACCGGAGGTGGTGAGCAGGGTGGCGTTGGGATTGCGGTCGGACTTGATCAGCCGGCTGAGCTTGCCGGGGATGGCCAGGTCGATCACGTAGAAACCGATGACCAGCAGGATCACGCCGAGTGCGGCGTAGGAGACGACGGCGAGCGCGCCCCGCCCGAGGGTCTCGGCCAGGGAGGTCGTCACGGTGTCGACGGTGCTCGGAAGCGGTGCGGGCAGGGGGGTGGGGCTCATGGGGTTCTCTCCAGGTTCACAGTTCGATGCGGTGGGGGACGAAGGACGACGTGTCGTCGGTGATGAACCCTGAGGTCTCACGGATGCCGACCCCGGCAGCCTCGTCGTGGACGACCCAGGCGCCGAGCACGGGACGCCAGCCGTCGAAGACGGGAAGGGCTTGGAACTCTTGGTAGACGTGGCCCTCGGCGCCGTAGCCGCCGGCGGTCTCGACCCGGTCGCCCGGAGTGACGATCCGCATGCTCGCACCCTCCCTGCCGAGCAGGGGCTTGACGATGTAGGAGGACATGCCGCGGGGGCCGTCGAGGTAGGCCGGGAGCAGGTTCGGATGGCCGGGGTACAGCTCCCAGAGCACCGCGAGCAGCGCCTTGTTGGAGAGCAGCATCTTCCACAGCGGCTCGATCCAGGTCATCGAGGGCTGCTGGCGGATGGCGTGGGCGCCGAACGGGTCGGCGACCGCCCACTCCCACGGGTACAGCTTGCAGAGTGAGCGGATCACCCGGCGCTCCATGTCCACGAACCGCAGGTTGAGCCCGTCCCAGCCGATGTCCTCCATGGCCACGGCGATCGTTTTCAGCCCGGCCTGGTCGGCGGTCTCCTGAAGGTAGGCGAGGGTCATCGCCTCCTCGCCGGTCTCGTCCATGGAGGTCCAGGCGAAGTGCGCCGGTCCGGTGGGCAGGGCGGCCGCGATCTGCTGCCATCGGGCGATCAGCCGCTCGTGGATGGAGTTCCACTGGTCGTCGTCCGGGTAGCGGTCCCGCAGCCAGAACCACTGCACGACCGAGCTCTCCAGCAGGCTCGTCGGGGTGTCGGCGTTGTACTCCAGCAGCTTGGCGGGGCCGGTCCCGTCGTAGCGCAGGTCGAACCGGCCGAACAGGTGCGGATCGTTCCGCTCCCAGGAACGGGCGATCTCCGGCGCCACCCATTCGGGAATGGCGAACTCGGCGTAGCGGCCGTGCTCGACGACGTGCTCGACCGCGTGCAGGCACATCCGGTGCAGGTCTTCCACCTGGTTCTCCAGGTCGAGGACCTCGTCCATGGAGAAGACGTACTGCACGCCCTCGTCCCAGTAGGGGCGGTCGAGGCCCTCGGGATGGGCCGAACGATGATAGGCCAGGCCGTGGCCCTCGATGATGCTCTCCCAGCCGTCCCGGGGGAGTGAAGTGTCGCGTCTCATCTGTCCGGGCTCAGCTCCCGCTGCCCCAGCCGCTGCGCCCGCCGAAGCCGCCGCGCTGGATGACGGTGCCCTTGCGGCTGGTGATGTGGACGTCCGAGGGGCGGACGGTGGTGCCGTGCACGATCCGCGTTCCGGACCTCACGCCTCCGTAGTACCACCCGTAGGCGCCGCGGGAGCCGTAGTAGTGAGAAGTGGAGGAGGAGTCGTCGTCGCAGTAATCATCGTCCACGACCGTGTAGGACCCGTCGGGCTGGCGGCTGTCGAGGTCCACGCAGTCCGCTCCCACCTCCTCGTAGTCGTCCTGCGCGGCGCAGTAGCCGATGAGGAGCAGCGAGACGACACCGATCCCGGTGAGCGTGATGACCTTGGACGCCTTCAAGCCCGAGGACTTGGACTCAGGCATGGGTGAGGGGTTCCGTCCTGCTGGCGTTGGGTGGTCTTGTCATGAGGCCATCGAACTCCAATGAGATGTGTCGCCACAGGCTATCGATGTAGTTTTGTCTGTTCAACCACGGTAAAAGGATCGAGACTGTCGGTATCGCCGCGTAACGTCATAGATGTGGACCGCACCGACCGGCTTTACGCCCTTGCCGAGGAGCTTCGCGCGATCTCGCCCCGGCCCCTGTCGGCACGTGAGCTCGCCGCCAGGTTCGAGGTCAGCGTCCGCACGGTCGAGCGTGATCTGTCGGTGCTCCAGCGGTCGGGGGTGCCGATACACACCGAGCCGGGCAGGCGCGGCTGCTACGTCCTCGACAAGAGCCTGTCCCTGCCTCCGCTCAACTTCACCCCGGCCGAGGCGGTGGCGGTGGCCACGGCGCTCGAACGGTCGGGCAAGGATCCCCTCGCCCTCCATGCCCGTAGCGCCCTGCGCAAGCTGACCGTCGCGCTGGCGCCCTCCGAGGGCGGCGGGGACGGGGGTGGCGGGGACGGGGAGTGGCCCACCCGGGGGCGCGCGGTCATCGAGCCGGAGCCCTATCCCCGGGTGTCGCGGGTCATCGAGCAGGCCCTGCTGCACCGCAGGGTGCTGCGGATCGAGTATGAGGACCGCAAGGGCCGGACCACCACACGGGAGGTGGAACCGGCGGTCTTCGTGGGCGGGCGCGGCGGGCACTGGTATCTCGTGGGTCTGTGCCGCCTCCGGCAGGACGCGCGGATCTTCCGGCTCGACCGCATCGGCTGGGCGGAGGAGACCGAGGAGGTCTCTCCGGACCATCCGCCGGAGCGGTTCTCCCCGCAGATTCCCCAGGTGCTCACCGGCGCCCCCGATCTCGAGTGAGATCAGGAGCGCCGGGCCGGCCGGTCCGTGACGCGCAGCTCGCGAGCGCGATCCCGGCGGACGGCGTGCCCGTAGCCGGGCAGGTGCTCCTGGCAGGCCTCCATCGCCTTCCCGGCCGGCCAGGAGTCCGGTTCCCCAGCGGGTCTCCCGCCGGTCAGGACGTGGGACAGGTGGTGCCCTTCGCGGGAGTCTTCCCGCCGACCAGGTAGTTGTCGACGGCCTTCTTCACGCAGGCGTCACCGGACAGGTAGGCGCCGTGGCCCTCGCCCTTGTAGGTGATCAGCACCCCGGTCGTGAGCTTCTCGGTCAGCTTCGGCGCCCACTCGTACGGCGTGGCGGGATCGCCGGTGCCGCCGACCACCACGATCGGCCCGGAGCCGGTGGCGTTCACCTTCCTGGCCTCGTCGCTGCCCGGGACCGGCCACACCCGGCAGATGCTGCCCATGCCCTGGCTGGCGAAGAGCGGGGAGATCTTCTCCGCCTCGGCCTGGACCGCGGCCAGCTCCTGGGGAGTCGGTCGTTCGGCGGTGTCCACGCAGCTGATGGCGGGGAAACTGCTCATGAGGGTCGAGTAGGACCCGTCGGGTTTACGGCCGTTGTAGCTGTCGGCCAGGGTCAGCAGGATCCGGCCGTCACCCTTGAACCCCTGGGTCAGGCCCTGCTCCAGCAGCGGCCAGGTCAGGGCGGAGTACAGCGCGGCGGAGATACCGGTGCTGGCGAGCCCCTGGGTGACCTGGCGGGCACCGACCTGCAGCGGCTTCTTCCTCAGGTCGGCCAGGAACGTGTCGACGTTCTTGTTCGCGATGGTCGTGTCGGCGCCGATCTCGCACGGGCCGGGCCCCTTGACGCAGTCCTTCAGGAAGGCCTCGTAGGCGTGCTGGAACCCCCGGGTCTGGACCAGCGTGCGCTTGTCCAGGCCGACGCTGGGGTCGAGCGGCGAGTCCAGCACGAAACGGCCCACATTCTTGGCGAACTGGGTCGCGTAGACCGCGCCGAGCTGCGTGCCGTACGAGATGCCGAAGTAGTTGAGCTGTCTGTCGCCCACCGCCTCGCGGAGCCGGTCCATGTCCCGGGCGGCGTTCACCGTGCCGACATAGGGGAGGATCCTGCCGGAGGTCTGCCCGCAGGCGTCGGCGAACTCCTTGATGGTCCGGTCCATCTCGGCCTGCTCCGCCGGTGTGGTGGCCAGGCTGTTCATCGAGGTGAACTTGTCCATGATCTTGTTGTCGCCGCACCTGACGCCGGAGCTGCGCTCCACTCCGCGAGGGTCGAAGCTGACCAGGTCGTAGTGGGCGCGCAGCGTGTCGAAGACCTTGGCGGCTCTGGCCATGGTGTCGACGCCGGACGCGCCGGGGCCGCCGAAGTTGAAGACCAGGGAACCGAGCCGCTCGCCGGGGCCGGTGGCCCTGACCTTGATCACGGCTATGTCCAGCATCTCACCGGTGGGTTTGGCGTAGTCGAGCGGGACCTTCAGCTTTCCGCACTGCAGGCTCGGGTCGGGTTTGGCGGGAGCCTGCCCGTCCGGACGCTCGAGGTCCGTGCAGGTGCTCCAGGCGATCGGGCCCGCCGGTTCGGCCGAACTCGCCCCCGGGCTCTGCACGGAACCCGGGGTGGAAGGGCCACCCGCGGCACCGTAGCCGTCGGTCGCGGCACCGTTGCCGCAGGCGGCCAGCGCACCGGCCAGGATCGCCGTCGCGCTGGCGGCCGCCAGGATTTTTCGCACGGAATGCTCCCCTCGAATCATTCACCGGGGGAAGCGATTCAACACTAACCGGGCGGGACCTTCCAAAGAAGGACCCACCCGGCAAGGATCACAGCCCCATGGACTGAGTGTCGTTGCTTTCCGCGCCGCCCGCCTCGGTAACACCGTTCTTCAGGTGATACTTGGCGATCGCCTCGTTCAGCACCGTCGCGTTGAGCTCACCGCGCCTGACGAGCTGGGTCAGCACGGCGAGCGTGATGGACGCCGCGTCCACATGGAAGTGGCGGCGCAGCGCCGACCGGGTGTCCGACAGGCCGAAGCCGTCGGTGCCGAGCGAGGTCCAGTCACCCGGAACCCACTGGGCGATCTGGTCCTGCACCGCGCGCATGTAGTCGCTGACGCCCACGAACGGCCCCTGGGCCGCCGACAGCGCCTGGGTCACGTACGGCACGCGCTGCTCGGAGTCGGGGTTGAGCAGGTTGTGCTCCTCGGCTGCCAGCGCCTCGCGGCGCAGCTCCGCCCAGGAGGTGGCCGACCAGACTTCGGCCGCCACGCCCCACTCCTCGGCCAGCATCCGCTGGGCCTCCATGGCCCACGGGCCGGCGACGCCGGACACCAGGATGTTCGCCTTCGGGCCCGGTGCGGCCGGAGCCGCGGCGAACCGGTAGAGGCCCTTGAGCAGGCCCTCCACGTCCAGGCCGGCGGGTTCGGCCGGCTGCGGGTAGGGCTCGTTGTAGACGGTCAGGTAGTAGAAGACGTTCTCCGGCTGCTCGCCGTACATCCTCCGCAGACCGTCCTTGACGATGTGGGCCACCTCGAAACCCCACGACGGGTCGTAGGACACCGCCGCCGGGTTCGTCGAGGCGATCAGCGGGGTGTGACCGTCCTCGTGCTGCAGGCCCTCACCGTTCAGCGTGGTCCGGCCGGCGGTGGCGCCGAGCAGGAAGCCCCGGCCCATCTGGTCGGCGAGCTGCCACATCTGGTCGGCGGTGCGCTGCCAGCCGAACATCGAGTAGAAGATGTAGACGGGGATCATGTGCTCCCCGTGCGTGGCGTACGACGAGCCCACCGCGATCGTCGAGGCCATCGAGCCCGACTCGCTGATGCCCTCGTGCAGGATCTGACCCTCGGTCGACTCCTTGTAGGACAGCAGCAGATCCCGGTCCACGGCGTCGTAGGTCTGGCCGTGCGGCGAGTAGATCTTGGCGGTCGGGAAGATCGCGTCAAGACCGAAGGTGCGCGCCTCGTCCGGAATGACCGGTACGAACCGGTGGCCGATCTCCTTATCGCGCATCAGGTCCTTCAGCAGCCGGACGAACGCCATGGTGGTGGCGACGTTCTGCTTGCCCGAACCCTTCTTGAGCTGAGCGTAGGCCGCGTCGCCCGGAAGCTTGACCGGCTTGGTGCGGATCACGCGCTTGGGCAGGAAACCGCCCAGAGCCGCGCGACGCTCCTTCATGTATTCGATCTCGGGGTCGTTCTCGCCCGGGTGGAAGTAGGGCGGCAGATCCGCCTCGAGCGCGGAGTCCGGGATCGGCAGGTAGAGCCGGTCGCGGAACTCCTTCAGCTCGGCCTTGGACATCTTCTTCATCTGGTGCGTCGCGTTGCGCGCCTCGAAGTCCTTGCCCAGCGTCCAGCCCTTGATGGTCTGGGCGAGGATGACCGTCGGCTGGCCGACGTGCTCACGGGCCGCCTTGTAGGCCGCGTAGACCTTGCGGTAGTCGTGGCCGCCGCGCGACAGCTTGCGGATGTCCTCGTCCGACAGGTGCTCGACCATCTTGCGCAGCCGGGGGTCGCCGCCGAAGAAGTCCTCGCGGATGTACTCGCCGCTCTCGACGGAGTATGTCTGGAACTGGCCGTCGGGGACGGTGTTCATCTTGTTGACCAGGACACCGTCGACGTCGGCCGCCAGCAGCGGGTCCCAGTCGCGGCCCCAGACGACCTTGATGACATTCCAGCCGGCGCCCCGGAAGTAGGACTCCAGCTCCTGGATGATCTTTCCGTTGCCGCGCACCGGTCCGTCGAGCCGCTGCAGGTTGCAGTTGATGACGAACGTGAGGTTGTCGAGCTCCTCGCGGGCCGCCACGCCGATCGCGCCGAGCGACTCCGGCTCGTCCATCTCGCCGTCGCCCAGGTAACACCAGACATGACTGCGGCTGGTGTCCTTGATCTTCCGGTTCAGCAGGTAGCGGTTGAACCGGGCCTGGTAGATCGCACCGATCGGGCCGAGGCCCATGGAGACCGTGGGGAACTCCCAGAAGTCCGGCATCAGGCGCGGGTGCGGATAGGAGGGCAGGCCCTTGAAGCCGTGCGACAGCTCCTGCCGGAAGGCGTCGAGCTGGGCCTCGTTGAGGCGGCCCTCCAGGAATGCCCGGGCGTAGATGCCCGGCGCGGCGTGGCCCTGGATGAAGACCTGGTCGCCGGACTCGCCGTGATCCTTGCCGCGGAAGAAGTGGTTGAAGCCCACCTCGTAGAGCGATGCGGCCGAGGCGTAGGTGGCGATGTGCCCGCCGACGTTGGTGCGGGCGTTGGCCCGGGTCACCATGACGGCGGCGTTCCACCGGATGTAGGCGCGGATCCGGCGCTCGACGTATTCGTCGCCGGGGAACCAGGGCTCACGTTCCGGCGGAATGGTGTTGATGTAGTCGGTGCTGCGCAGGCCGGGCACACCGACCTGGTTTTCGCGGGCCCGCTCCAACAGGCGAAGCATCAAATAACGGGCCCGAGTGCGGCCTTCCGTCTTGATGACGTTGTCGAGCGACTCGAGCCACTCCTGGGTCTCACTGGGATCGACATCAGGGAGCTGGCTGGGTAGGCCGTCGCTGATGACCGAGAAACGCTGGCGTCCGGAAGCCACTGGGTCTCGCCTTCCGAGGATGGACTTTTGTCTGGTGTAGGTCGTCTTCCATCCTGGTCTCTTACTCCGGAAAGTGCATCTCTACTGACCGGTAACCAGGAGGTCCCTGCTGGCAGGGGCATATAAGTGGCCTAGACCACCGATGGTAGGACGAATTTCCACCAAAGGGTACATGTCTCTCCCCCGTTTCTGGAGATCCGGGGTGGAAGAATCCCGTAATCCCTGGTGCGGGCCGGTCTCCGGGGGTGCGGCAGGACCCTGTACGGCCGAGCCGGCGGACCGTACGGCGGCGCGGCCGAAACCGGAAACCAGTCCCTCCGGGGCGGCAAAGAAAGATCATTCAGCCAGAGGGACATAAAGTATGTACCCCCTTATATGGTGCGGTTCGCCGGTGGTTGTGCGCATCCGGTGCCGTGCGGACCGCGCGCGGTCGTCGTCCCAGCTCAGGATGGATCGTAGGATCGGGTATGTGAGATCTCAGACAATCGAGGTGGTAACGGGTTCCCGCGAGCGGGTGCACGACATTACCTCCGAGTGCGAGAGCTTCGTCCGGTCGTGTGGGGGGGACGGTCTGCTGAACGTCTTCGTGCCGCACGCGACCGCGGGGGTCGCGCTGATCGAGCTCGGCTCGGGCAGTGACGACGACCTGATCGCGGCCTTGAAGGAGCTCCTTCCGGCCGACGAGCGATGGAGGCATGCGCACGGATCCAGAGGGCATGGCCGGTCGCATGTCATGCCTGCTCTCATACCTCCGTACGCCACCGTCCCGGTTCTGTCCGGGCGGCTCGCACTGGGCACCTGGCAGTCCATTGCCGTTGTGGATCTCAACGTCGACAATCAGGAACGCCAGGTCCGTTTGTCATTTTTGTCGGGCTAATTCATACGTAGCCCAGTCGTTGCCGTGGCGACCGTTGACGACCGAGGGTCACAGCGTGTGGACTGTGCCGAAGCACTTTGAGCACCGTGTAATCACGGGGCCATCCAAGCAGGAGGGACAAACGTGAGCGCGACCGCGGGTCAGGCGCAGGGCGAACGCGGCCTGGCCGAACGACTCGGTCTCAAGCCGGGTCAGGTGGTGCAGGAGATCGGATGGGATGAGGACACCGACGACGATCTGCGCGACTCCATCGAGGAACTGACCGGCAACGAGCTGGTCGATGAGGACTTCGAGGACGTCGTCGACATCGTGCTGCTGTGGTGGCGTGACGGTGACGGCGATCTGTTCGACGCCCTGAGCGGTGTGTTGACCAACCTGAGCGAGGGGGGCCAGATCTGGCTGCTGACCCCCAAGGCCGGGCGGGACGGGCACGTGGAGCCAAGCGACATCGGGGAAGATGCCACTACCGCGGGTCTCTCGCAGACCAGCAGTATCAGTGCCGCCCCCGACTGGTCGGGAACGAGGCTGGCCACGCCCAAGGCGCGCCGCTGAGGGCTCCCGCTCTGCCGTACGGCTCGCGCGAGCCGTACGGCAGCATGATGACGCGTTCCGGTCATCCGACGAAAGGACCTTTCACATGGCAGTCGAGGTAGGTTCCCCGGCTCCGGACTTCGAGCTGAAGGATCAGCACGGCACTCCGGTCAAGCTCTCGGACTACCAGGGCAAAAAGGTCGTACTGATCTTCTACCCCCTCGCGTTCAGCGGCGTCTGTCACGGTGAGCTCTGCGCCATCCGCGACGAGTTCATCGCTACCGCGCCCGAGGACGTCCAGGTGCTGACCGTCTCGGTCGACTCGGTGTTCACCCACCGCGCCTGGGCCGATCAGGAGGGATACACATTCCCTCTGCTCTCCGACTTTTGGCCACATGGACAGGTCGCTCAGGCGTACGGTGTGTTCGATGAGGAGAAGGGACTCGCCACGCGGGGCACCTTCATCATCGACGGCGAGGGCGTGATCCGCTGGAACGTCGTGAACCCGATTCCAGAGCCGCGCGACATCGCCGAGTACCGCAAGGTGCTCGCCGAACTTCCCTAAGTGGTGACCCGGCGGACGCTCACCGAGCGTCCGCCGGTCTCGGATCTCCCGGAGGCGCTCATGCCCTGCTTCTCCTGCGGGGCCAGGCAGACCGACCCGGTCCGTGGCGCCAGCCCCTGGAAGCGAGGGGTGCGCCGGGAGACCCAGGTGCTCATCTGCCCGGATTGCCAGCGCACCCACGATCTCGACCTCGACACGTGCTCCTCGTGCGGTTCCGTCGCGCTCATCTGCCGGCTCGGTGAGGTGGAGTGCCGGTCCTGCGGGTCGGTACGGCCGGCGCAGACCGGTGAGCAGCTCGCCGTCTCCTGCGCCCCGGGTCTGGCGGACGAGGTCGAAGCCGCACTGAACCGGGTCCTGAGGCGGGTCCATTGATCCCCACAACTCAGCTTTGGCCGCATTCGGGGCATACGGTGTGATCTGTCGATATTTCCGTGCGCTAAGGTCGGCCTCGATCCCGCCCCTTCGATCTGCTGGATGCGTGCATGAGCTCCTTCGTTGTAGCCCTTGACGTCGGCGGCACGTCCATGAAGGGCGGTCTCGTCACCCGTTCGGGAGAGATCGTGCTCGCCGAACGCCGCGCGACACCGCGCGACGAGGGACCCGCCGTCGTCGTCGAGGTGATCAGGTCCTTCATCGCCGACCTCGCAGTCGCGGGAGGCGGCACCCCCGCCGGAGTCGGCCTGGCCGTGCCGGGGCTGGTCACCGCCGACGCGGCCCTCTACTCCGCCAACATCGGCTGGCGCGACGTCCCGGCAGGCGATTTCGTCCCGCTCGATGTGCCCGTCATGCTCGGCCACGACGTGCGCACCGGAGGTCTCGCCGAGAGCGTGCTCGGTGCCGGCCGCGAGGTCTCCGACTTCCTCTTCCTGCCCATCGGGACGGGCATCGCGGGCGCCGTGATCCTCGGTGGCGAGCCGTACGGCGGGACCGCCGGATGGAGCGGCGAGATCGGCCACGTCCCGGTCTTTCCCAGCGGTGAGACCTGCGCCTGCGGTCAGATCGGCTGCCTGGAGACCTACGCCTCGGCCTCCGCGGTGGCCCGCCGCTACTCCGCCCGCGCCGCCTCGCCCGCCACGGCCGAACAGGTCGCCGCGCTCACCCTCTCCGGCGACCCGCTGGCCACGGCGGTGTGGGGGGACGCCGTCGAGGCCCTGTCCCTTGCCCTGGCCACCTACACGCTCCTCCTGGACCCCTCCGCGATCGTCCTGGGCGGCGGCATGTCCGAGGCGGGCCGTACCCTGTCCGACCCGCTGACGGACCGTCTCCGCGCCCGCCTGACCTTCCGCGACGCTCCTCCGCTCCGCCCTGCCGCTCTGGGCGTCAACGCGGGCATGCTCGGCGCGGCCCTCCTCGGCTGGCGGGCGGCCGGAATCCCCGACGCCGGCGCCGCATGGTCGTAGGATGTGCTGAAGTCCTCCCGGTTGGCGTAAGGTATTGTCCCGTCTGTCGTACGTGATCCCTGGGGCGCTTAGCTCAGCGGTAGAGCGCTCGCCTTACAAGCGAGATGTCACTGGTTCGAACCCAGTAGTGCCCACCAGTCAGTAGGACCCTCACGCTCTATGACGCTGTGCCGGCCCGGCTCGTACTCACGTGCCGCAGTCTCCTGCTGGATGTAGAGGGCGAAGACCTGCTGGATTGCCTCATCGATCTGCGCCGCCGACTGGAAGCTGAAGGGCTCAACCTCTGCTGCCAGGGAGCACGATCGGACGTCTGGCCATCGGGCCAGCTCCGGCAGTTCACCAACGGTCGCGTCGGATACGTCTTGGCACCCAGACCACCGGACGAGGCGCCTGAGGAAGTCGACGTGTTCGCACCGGCCCAGCCCCATGGGATCGGCTCCATCGAGCAACGACGTGAGGCTGTCTTCCGGTTCCACGGGCTGCGTCAGCAGCCGAACTGAGACGAGAAAGCGCGCTTAGGGGACGAGCACATCGTGGTTGCTGACCTTGAGATGGGTAACTCACGATGTCTCCGGTTTTCTGACGGTTCGTATGTGACGTCTGAGACATCTGCTGGAGGCACGCGTGGCCAGATCCGGTTACTTCTTGTAATCATGGTTTGGGGTTGAGCCTGCTGCGTGGAAAGTAGGCGACCTACACTTGTTGGTATGAGCGTCATGCGTGAGGAACTGCATCACCTGGTAGATCAGCTGCCGGAGGCGGAACTGCGTCCGGCCCTGGAGCTCATCCGCGGTCGTTTGGGTGAGCATGAGTCGGGTGAGCGCGACCTTCCGTTCTTCGCGTCGTTCGAGGCCGCCTCCGATCTCGCTGAGCGGCATGAAGAGATCCTCCGCTCGGAGTGGGGCCGCTGAGGTGCTCCTGTGTGACACAGGTGTTCTTCTCGCCGCAGGTAACGTGAAGGATCAACACCACCAGGCGTGTCTGAAACTCCTCCGGCAGGCTGAAGGCCCACTACTCGTTCCGTCTCCGGTGATGGGCGAGGTTGGCTATCTCCTTGACTCTCGTGTGGGTCCACAGGCTGAGGTGACGTTCCTCAAGTCATTCGGCGATAACGGTTTTCACGTGGCCGAGCTGGAGGACGAGGACTTGCCGCGCATGGCGCAACTCGTCGAGACCTACCTCGATCTGCCGCTGGGGCTCGTCGACTCGGCAGCGATCACCATCGCTGAACGCCTTGGACTGAAGGAGATCGCCACGGTAGATCATCGACACTTCAGGGTTGTTCGGCCTCGCCACATATCGGCGTTCAGGCTGCTGCCTGATTGACCGGCGGTTGCTACACCTGAGTGACCAACCGGGTGACAACGACCTGAGGTTCCCCCCGTACTACAGCCACCGATGGTGTGGGATCACGAGGTTGCGTCTGAGGGCTTGTAGAGCTCCTCGAACGCGATTGGGCTGTTCATGTCGATGCTGGAATGACGCCTATACGGGTTATACCAGCACTCGATCCATTCAAACATCGCGCTGGCCAACTCGGCTCTTGTTGACCATTTGTTAACGTCGAGCAGTTCGAGCTGCATCGTTCCCCAGAACGATTCCATCATGGCATTGTCGTAGCAATCGCCGACGGTTCCCATCGAGCCGAGGAGTTCAGCATCACGGAGCCGTTTCCCGTACGAGAACGATGTGTACTGTGTTCCGTGGTCAGAATGCAGGATCGTCTTCCTGCTGGGCGGGTTACGGCGGGCGACGGCCATGACCATCGCGTCGACGACCAGAGCGCTGGTCTGGCGTATGTCGATAGAATGGCCGATGATGCGACGAGAATAGGCGTCCATGACAGCGGCGCAATACAGTTTCCCTTCGTCGGTGGGGTGCTCGGTGATGTCGCTGACCCACAGCCGGTCCGGCGCTTGCACCGTGAAGGCCCGGCGGACCAGATCCTCCTCGGTGGCGGCGTTGACGAGGTTGCGGCGGCCCTTGCGCCGGTAGATGCCCTGGATGCCGGCCTCACGCATGAGCCGCTCGACGCGCTTGCGGTTGACCTCCAGGTCCAGGCCGAGCGTCAGCTCCGCGTGGATCCGCGGCGAGCCGTAGCTGTAACGTGACGTCTCATGGATGTCACGGATCAGCTTCAGTAGTTCGGTGTTTCTTTGGTCGCGTGGTGACTGCGGCCGGCCAACCCAGTCTTTGTAGCCCGATCTGGAAATGTTCAACACCCGGCAGGCCACCGCGACAGGAAAGTCGTCATCGGCGAGTTCACGGACCAGCGCGTACCCTATTTTGGGAGCACGTTCTCCCGGGCGAAATACGCAGCCGCCCGCTTGAGGATCTCATTTTCCAGCTCAAGCTGCCGGGTTCGGCGCCGTAGATCGGAGAGTTCCTTCTTCTCCGCGCTGGTCAGCTGCGCACCGCCGTTGTCATCGGTGTCGGCCTGGCGCATCCAACTCCGCAGACAGGAATCGCTGATACCCAGGTTTTCAGCAAGGACAGAGACCGGTTTATCACCCTTACGGGCAAGTTCGACGGCACGCTGACGGAACTCGATCGGGTGAGGTGCAGGCACGAAGCACTTCCTTCCCAGCCGACACAGGGTCAACTCAGGTGAGGTGGCCGTGCTACGGGGGGAAGCTCACCGGGTGTCAGGCGGAACCTTTTGCGCTGGGCGGCACCACCGCTCATCGGGATCCTGGTGCTTGCGCTGCCCGCCGTAGGAGAACTGAAGAAATCCAGGTTCGCTCTGTCGGCAAAGAGCTTCGAGACGGTCGCACAGTCGGCGGTGGCGGGAAGCGCCGACTGGAAGATGGGCCCGGGAACGTTGGGGCTGTTCGATGTCTCCTGGGCCGCGCGACAGGGGAACACGGTGCGCTTCGCACTGGCCGGTGGGGGAGACGACATCCATCAGCAGGGCGTCATATGGAGCCCGCGCGGGGAGCCACCGTTGCCGGAAGAAGAGGGGTACGAGCCCGACGTCGAGCACTACTACGGCCCCTGGTACCTATGGCGCGAGAACTTCTGAATCCGTGGATGACCAACTGGGTGACAACGACCACAGACGGGACCGGACAGCGGCGGACGGACATGGACCATACACCCAGGTCAGGTCCGGTATCCGCCCTGGTCATCCCCCTCATCGCACCCGCTGGGTGCGGCCTGAACCCCGGTTGAGGATCCCGAACGGATCATGACAAGGGCGCTGGGGACGTCGCCATGGCCGCTGATGCGGCGGCTGAGAAGGCGATCATCGAATGTCCGGTGGTGTGAGAGTGGACAGGTCGACTCCATCCCCTCGGCGATTGATTACGATTTGCACAATTCCATCCTGTTATCCGGGGATGAAATATCAGAATCTCCGCATGACGTTCCGCTTCTGGGCCTGGGGCCTCGCCGCGATTCTGGGGCCTTCCGTGGTCGCCGTCGCTGTCAACCAGGTGCTGGACGACGGCCAGTGGAGCAGGCCCTGGACCATTGGCGCCGTGGTCCTGACGCTGGCCGCCGCGGGGGCGGTCCGCCAGCAAGCGAAGTACGCCCCTCAGCCCATGGGCACCCTCGCCGAGACGAAGGAGCGGTTGGCCGGCCTGGTGGACACCTTCTGGCACCAGGAGCTGTCCAGGCGTTCACTCGGCGATCCGCCGATCCCGGTCTCGTGGCAGGTGACGCGCCGCGCCAGGTTCATGGACCATCCGCACCTCATCGCCGACGGTGAGCTCTCCTTCACCGGCCGGTCGGACCAGATCGCCGCCCTGGCGGGCGAGTTCCGTCGGCTACGGCGTCGCCGCCTGGTCATCACCGGCGGCCCCGGCACCGGGAAGACGACGCTGGCTGTACAACTCCTGCTCGAACTGACCAAGACCCGCACCGACGACGAGCCCGTCCCGGTACTGCTGTCCGTCGCGGACTGGAACACCGAGACCCACCCCCGCCTGGCGGGCTGGGTGGCCGAACGCCTGCGCACCGACTACCTGGCCATGCGCGGCAAGAGAGGTCCGGACACGGCGGAGACGCTGGCTTCGGGCGGGCATATCCTGGCCATCCTCGACGGGCTCGACGAGTTGCCCCCGGCCGCTCGCGCGGGCGTCATCGCCGCGCTGAGCGAGACCCTCACCGACCGTGACCAGGTCATCGTCACCTCACGGACGACGGAGTACGGCGGGGCGTTGCAGGAGGCACGCCGGGCGCTCAAGGCGGCGGCCGTCATCGTGCCCAGAGAGTTGACCCCTCGGGACGCTCATAGGTATCTGTCCGACTGTCTCGGCCCGCGTCCCTCGCCCGCCTGGGTGGCGGTGCTGGAGATGCTGGAGTCGGGACGTGCTCCCGCGCTCGCTGCTGTGACGTCGACGGCGCTGGGGCTCTGGCTGCTCAGGGCCACCTACCTCGACCGAGCCCAGGACCCGACGGCGCTGGTCACGACCTACACGGACGCCGCCTCGCTGCAGACGCATCTCCTGGATGGTCTCGTCCCCGCGCTGCTCCAGGCCCACCAGCGGACCATCCGCCCCGAGCGGGTGCGGCGGTGGCTGGTCACCCTGTCCGGGGAAGGATCCCCAGACCTGGCCTGGTGGGAGCTGACCACGCGAGGCCGCCTGTGGGTGGTGAAGTCCTGCGCAGCGCTGCTTTACGGCCTTCCCGTCGGCTTGGCCGCCGGGTTGGGTGACGGGCCCGTTCTAGGCGTGACGGCGGGGCTGGTGTTCGGGTTCGCCTGCCAGAGCAGCGCGCTGAACGCTCTCGACTTCACCCAGCTCCCGGTCGCCCGGCGGATCACCGCCACGATCAGCCAGCACGGCCACTGGCTTCTCCTCATCCTGCTGGGGCCGCCGACCTTCATCGTCCTTGGTCTGTCGACGACCGTCGGGTTCAAGGCGGCGCTAGCGAGTGGGCTGGTACTCGCGCTGGGCATGTGGATGGCGATCGTGATGAACGACCGGATGCCCTCCGCCAAACGGAAACCAGCGCCCACGGACACGCTTCTGCCTTTCACCGCCGCGCTCACGCCACTGACCTCATGGAAGGTCAATCGGTCCTTGCTCGGGCTCCGGCTCGTCAACGGACTGCTGGTGGGGGCTGTCATCGCGTTGACCGGCGACTACATCACCTCCTACCTCGGCCCATCGCAGACGGAATTCTGGCGGGACCTCGGCTGGGGTCTGTTCAGCGGAGCCGTCCTCGGCGCGGTGCAGCAGACCCGCCAGGCCTGGCTGCTGGCCACGATCGGCCTGCTGCCCACCGCCCTGTCGGGCCGCCTGCCCCTGCGGCTCATGCGGTTCCTGGGCGACATGCACCGTCTCGGAGTCCTGCGCGCGGTCGGCCCCTTCTACCAGTTCCGTCACGCCGTCCTCCGCGATCACCTCACCACCACGACCGAGACCCCCGTGCCCTCTGTCACCACATGACCCGTACGCCTTCAAGCACCGGACGCCCCCGCCCTTCTCCGCATCGGACGGGCTGCCCACATAAGGCCGGACACCTCTGCAAGGCCACCGCCGTCCTACAGAACTACGAGCTCGCCCGAGGATGAAAAGGGTTCACGGAAGACAATGAGGTCGGCGGCGTGGTCGCGGGCAGCGTCGCGTTCTCCGGTACGGACCTCTTCGCCGTGCTGAGGTCGCTTACGATCGGCTGCACCTATCCCAAGCCCGACCCGCCTTAGGCGACCTTGACGGAGTGCGGACCAACACTGATCGTCACCTCGACGTGTCCACCCAGCGTGGCCGCGTAGGCCCGGAGGGTCTCCAGCTCCATGGCGTCGAGGTCGCCGTTTTCGATCTGGGAGACCTGTGACTGGGAGATGCCGATCAGTTCTCAAGGGGTTCCGCAGCGGGGAAGCACAGTTCCAGCATCTCTGGGGAGAAGTGGAGGCCGGTGATCCTGCTCGCCAGGGCGAACGACCTCTCGATCGGGGAGTCGATGAGCGGGCCGTCGACGTCGCGGTCAGGGTCCAACCCGACCTCTCGCATCTCCTCGATGAGGCGGTCCGGATCGGTACCCGACCGATCGTCCGGGAGCACCGGCTCAAACTGGACGACCGGTTCACCGTCGACGATGTAGGCGAAGATGTCCGAGGCATAGTCGTGGCGGGAGACCGACACGATCTCGGTTCCCTGCCCGACCCGGGCCTGTATCTCGGGGGCGGCGACCAGTTGCCATCCTCCCGGTTCGACGACCAGGGTCCAGTCGTCGATCTTCGCGGTGCCGATGTAATCGGTTGGGTCGTACTCCTCCATGGTGCTCCCGCCCACGCTGAACCGGCGGAGGACCTCCTCCGGAGCGAGACCTCGTACGAAGGACACGCAGTAGATTTCAGCCAGTTCTTCGCAGTCGGAGAGCCAACAGAACTCCTCGGGGCACGAGGTCATCATCACTCCTTCGATCATGTGAGCGGCATGGTGGCAGTCGTCACCGACAAAAGGGATTCGGAAATTCATTTGATGAGGGAATGGTGGAGGACGACTCTGGCTCCAAAGCTGTCTTCTGGGTGACCGGCTGAGTGACAACGACCCTGGACGGGGCCGGACAACGGTGGACGGCCGTGGATCGTAGCCGCAGGCCAGAGCCGGTATAGGGCCTGGCTGAGGATCCGTTCTGAGCGCCTTGCAAACGAGATTTCACCGATTCGAACCCAATAGCACCCACCAGCCGGCACGCTCCGTTCCTGATCTTCGGAACGGGGCGTGGGCGACTGACTTCCGAAGATGTCGGTCTTGGCTTCCGCGCCCTGCATGAGCACCGGGTGGATCTGCTTCCGGTAGACGGTCTCGGTGACCACCATGTTCCGGTGGCCGACGAGCCGTGAGATGTCCTCGATCGGGAGGCCGGAGTCCGATAGGCAGGACGTTGTCAGGTATTTTCCGTGAGCCGGCACCGGAAGCCACCGCCGGATCGGTTGAGAAACGCGTCTGTCCCGGCTGCGTGAACAGGGCAAAGCAGCTCAGAGAATTCATGGACCCGCCCGTCCTCCGATTCGACACATGGCAGAGAGGTGACCCTTGATCGCGGCTCATGGATCCGAGGTGCGTTGATCATGAGCGTGTCCGTACGGCCTCGGGTGCGGTTCATCGCCGTACCATCCCGTTTCAGGCGCACTCATGCTGTGCACTAGTGCACAGCATGGCGTTTCCCGTCGTGGACGTAGGCTCAGGCGTTCTCCTGCGTACGGTGTCCACATGAAGTATCTGGAAGGGCCTTTCGCGCCCCTTGCTGAAGAAGTCACCGCCTACGACCTGCCCGTCACCGGACAGATCCCTGCCGAACTCAACGGCCGTTACCTGCGCAACGGGCCCAACCCGCTGGGCGTGGAAGACCCCGTGGTGCACATCTGGGGCATGGGCCAAGGCATGGTGCACGGGGTGCGGCTGCGTGACGGCAAGGCCGAGTGGTATCGCAACCGCTTCGTGCGCACACCGGGCTTCGCACCCATGGTGCACGTGATCGAGCACGCCCAGCGCACCTTCGCCATGGCGGAGGGGGGCCTGCCGCCCGCCGAGCTGGACGAGGAGCTCAACACCGTGGGCGTATGCGATCTGGGAGGGACCGCGGAGGGGTTCACGGCGGGGGCGCACTCCAAGCACGACCCGCTCACCGGCGAACTGCACTCGCTGTCGTACATGATGGGCCGCGACCTCGTCCAGTACATCGTGACCGACGCCGGGGGAAGCGTCGTCCGGAGCACCGCCGTCCCCCTGCCGCGGACGCCGTTCATGCACGACTTCGCGCTCACCGAGAAGCACGTGGTGTTGTGGGACACGCCACTGGGCTTCGACGGATTTGATTGCCGGTGGCTGCCGGAGCACCCGACGCGCGTGGGGGTCATGCCACGGACCGGCGGTGACGTGCGCTGGCTGGACATCGACCCGATCCATGTCAGTCACACGCTCAACGCCTATGACGACGGCGACTCGGTCGTGGTCGACCTGGTCACTGCCGAGGGGCCGTTCGATCCCGCCGACCCCGGGGCGATCCGGCCGATGCTGGACCGCTGGACGATCGCGCCGGACAAGATCCACCAGCAGCGCATCGACGACCGGCCGCAGGACTTTCCGCGGGTGAACGACGCGCGTGCCACCCGCCCGTACCGATATGGCTACTCGGCCGCGACCGCCCTGTACGGGATCCCGTTCACGCCCGAGGGCATGCCGCCGGACGACGCCTTCACCAACGCCTTGGTCAAGCATGACATGGAACGGGGGACGGCCGAGGTGCACGGGTTCGGCAAGGACGAGGCGGTCGGAGAGGCCTCGTTCGCCGCCGTGGGGCATGGGGAGGACGAGGGGTACCTGCTCACGTACGTGCACAACCCCCTCCGAAACGCCAGCGACCTGGTGATACTCTCGGCCCAGGACTTCACCGGCGAGCCCGTCGCGCGCGTCCACCTCCCTGTCAGGGTGCCGCTCGGTCTGCACGGCAACTGGCTGCCTGACCGCTGAGGCGTGGCAACATGGCCTCGTGAACGATCCGCAACCGCCCTACCTCCGGATCGTCGCCGACATCGAGCGACGCATCGCCGATGGACGGTTGCAGCCCGGCGATTCCATCCCCACCACCAGGGCGATCATGCGTGAGTGGGGCGTCGCCATGGCGACGGCCACCAAGGCGCTGGCCGCGCTCAAGCATGCAGGCGCCATCGAGTCTGCCTCTCGGGTCGGCGCCGTGGTCGCTCCCCGGAGGCTGCCCTCGCGTTCGGCCGGGGGCCTCGAACGCGACCGGGTCGTCCACGCGGCCATGGAGATCGCCGACGCCGACGGCTTGGCCGCGCTTTCCATGCGGGCGGTGGCGGCCAAGCTCGGGGTCGCCACCATGGCCCTCTACCGCCACCTCGAGGCCAAGGCCGAGCTCACCCAGCTGATCGCCGACGCCGCGTTCGCCGAGATCAGCTATCCGGAGCCGCCACCGGGATGGCGTTCCCACCTGCGGGTGGCCGCTCAGCTGCAGTGGGCGACCTATCAGCGTCATCCCTGGTTGCCGCGGCTGGTGTCCATCACCCGGCCGGTCACGCTGCCGGGGCTGCTGGCATACGGGCTGTGGACCCTGCGTGCGCTCGACGGCCTCGGCCTGGACTCGAATACCCGAATGCACATCTACGCCACGATGGTCAACTATGTGCGAGGGACGGCGGTGAACATCGAGAGCGAGGTCGGCGCCGAGTTGGACACGGGGATGACCAGCAGGCAGTGGAGTACGGCCCGGCTCTCCATCGACGGGCCGCTGATCGCCCAGGTCGCGGAGCCGGGCACGGAGCTCGACCTGGAGTCGCTGTTCGCCTTCGGCCTCGAACGCCTGCTCGACGGCCTGACCGTCGTGCTCACGCCGCGGGAGATCCGCCGGTAACCGGGCCTTTACCGGAGTCGAAACGTCGAGTGGCAGCCGGAGCGGCCCTAGCCGATGCTCTTGTGGTCGGCCAGGACTTCATCGATCACGCGACGGTGGACGGCGGCCTGCTCCTCGTCCGTATCGATCTTCTCGGCCAGGACGATCAGTGCCTTCCACAGCGCCCAGCCCCGGGCCCGCGCCCACATGGCGGGGTCCTGACCGACAACGCTGCGGAAGGCCTCCCGGCTGTCGCCGGAGAACATCGTCCACGCGATCACCAGATCGCACGCGGGATCGCCGACACCCGATGTTCCGAAGTCGATGACAGCGGCCAGCTTGCCCTCCCTGACCAGCAGGTTGCCGCTCGCGATGTCGCCGTGGAACCATACCGGCGGCCCGGACCAGGTCGCCTCCAGGGTGGTGTTCCAGACAGCCGCCGCCCGGCCGGTGTCGATGTGGCCGTCCAACGCGGCGAGGGCGCGACGGGTCTCGTTGTCGTAGTGCGCCGGCGGCGTACCCCGGTAGAAGCTGTGCGCACCGGCCTGAGGCCCATCCGTCGCGTCGATGCGCTGCAGGGCGAGGATGAATTCGGCTACCGAAGCCGCGAACGCGGCCAGGGCGTCGATACGGTCAAGGGTGGCGGTCTCACCCTCCAGCCACCTGCGAATCGACCAACTGAACGGATAGCCCGCGCCCGGGACGCCCTTCGCCAGTGGCACGGGAACGGCGACCGGCAACGACGGCGCGAGGATCGGCAGCCATCGATGCTCCTTGTCCACCGCCGATGCGTAGCCGACGGCGGTCGGAAGACGCACCGTCATCTCCTCACCGAGGTGGTAGGTGCGGTTGTCCCATCCATCGACCTCGACCGGCGTCACGGGCAGATTGCTCCATTGTGGGAACTGGTCCGCGAGGAGACGTCTCACCAGCGACGCATCGATTCCAGCACGTCCGTCCGGGAACAGGCTCTCGACCACCCCGAGAGTGTGACGGCCGTTCCTGCCGCCGTGCAAAGGGTTTTGCGAAGGCCGGATCATGCTTGAGCGTCTGGGCCGTGGGTCAGGCCATGGTCGAGGACGAGCAGGAGGTTGCCCAACTCCGCGATGAGCTCGTAGCTCGCCGGCGTGCTTATCAACTCGCTGAAGCCAGGCGAAAGCTTGGCCTGCGCCAGGAGGATGTCGCTCAGGCGATGGGGGTGTCACAGGCACGCATCTCACAGATCGAGAGCGGAGTGATCAGCGAAGTGGCCACCCTGGCCGCTTACGTAACGGCGCTGGGAGGTCAGCTCAAGATCGTGGCCGACTTCGGTGACTCGGTCATGGTGCTTGATACGCCTCGCGGGCGCCGTACGGGATGATCCATCCGTGATGGACGCCGTTGCTCCGGCGTTCTTCTCACCCACGTAGGCGTTCACGTCATCGCCGCGCCGTCCGGCCGCATGCCGTGCCCGAGTGACCGACTGGGTGACGACGACCGTGGACAGGCCTGGACGGCAACGGGTGTGCCGCCGGTGTGGAGGCCGGAGCGGCCGGCTCCGTCGACCGGAACGATTTCAAAGGGGCCCGATCATTCCTCAAGGGTTTCTGCGCCGAGGAACTGTAGATCCAGCATTTCGGAGGAGAAAGACAGTCCGGTGATTCTGCTCGCCAGGGCGAACGAACTCGGAATGGGAAAGGCGATGCCCGGACCGTCGATGTCATGATCGGGGTCCAGCCCTACCCGGCGCATCTCCACGATGAAGCGGTCCGGATCGCTGCCCGACCGTGAGTCCGGCATGCGCGGGTCGAACCAGACGACCGGCTTGCCGTCGACTATGTAGGCGAAGGTATCCGAGGCATAGTCGTGGCGGCAGACTGACACGACCTCGGTCCCCTGCGAGACCCGGCCGTGGATCTCGGAGTCGACGGCGATCTGCCATCCCCCCGGTTCGATGACCAGGGTCCAGCCACCGATCTGCGCGGCGCCGATGTAACCGGCCACGTCGTCCCGCATGCTCTCCGCTGAGCGCTCGTCCAGCTCGTCGAACGTGACCTCCTCCATGGTGCTCTCGTCCACGCCGAATCGGCGGAGGACTTCTTCCGGGGGGATGCCCCGAACGAAGGACACGCAGTAGATTTCATCCAGTGTTTCGCAGCCGGAGAGCCAGGCGAATTCTTCGGTCTTCTCTGTCATTGTCACTCCTTTGGTCACGTGAGCCGCATGATTGCAGCAGTCACCGACAAAAAAGAGTTTCGGACATTCGGTCGGCGAAGAAAATGTCGAGTGACGCCCCTTTCCCAGGAAGGCATTCTGGGTGACCGACCAAGTGGCGACGACCATGGACGGGACCGGACACCGGTAGCCGGCTGGAGCGGGCGGTCATCGGGTCGTTGCGGGACCTAAAGGCCGGTCGCCGCGCAGGGTGACGCGGTGCATGACGCGTCGGGTGGCACCGTAGTCGCGGTTGGCATAGTGTGCCGTGCTCCGGTTGTCCCACATCGCCACATCACCCGCCCGCCACCTGTGGCGAACGATGTGCTCGGGCTTGGTCAGATGGGCGTACAGCAGGTCGAGGACGGCCCGGCTCTCGGCGTCCGAAACCCCGACGATGTGGGAGGTGAAGCCCGGGTTGACGAAGATGCCCTTGCGCCCCGTCTCCGGATGTACGCGGATCACGGGGTGCTCCACCGGGTCGAGCCGGGTGACGGTCTCGCCCTCCCAGACGTTGCCCTTCCCGCCCCGCCGCTGGGCCAGGTAGTAGCCGAACTCGCGATTGCCGTCGTGTACCGCGGTCAACTGGTCCACCATCTCCCGCACCGGCGCGGCCAGGGAGTCGTATGCCAGTTGGCTGTCCGCCCAGCTCGTGTCACCGCCTGAGGCCGGCAGGCGCACCGCCCGGAGAATGGAGCCCATCGGAGGCCGGGGCATGAACGTGACGTCGGTGTGCCACACGTCGGCGAATCCGTTGTCGGAGCTGTCGATGGCGTAGATCTCGGGATGCTCGGCGTCCACGCCTCCGACCACGCGGTGGCTCCACCGGGAGTTCCTCGGTGTGCGGGTCGCGCCGGGGGCGAGCCCTGCCCGGGAAGCGAGCGCGGAGCCCTCGGCGGAAAAGGAAAATCCTCGATTGCTTTATGTCGAGTTAAGATAGAAATGTCCGAATATCTGGAGTGGCTGGACCGCGTCGCACGTCATCCGGTCCGCTCCGGCGACTCTGCCCGGTCCCGACGACACTCGGTTCGATGTCCGCGGCGGCCCTGCTCGGTGGCGAGATCACCGACCGGCGGACCGGTCATCGATCCACGTGGCATCGGGATGGCGGGATCGAGACGGAACATGGGAGGACGCAATGATCACTATCGTCATCTCCGTGCTGATCACGGTCCTCGTGCTGGGCGCGATATGGCTGAAGACCGGCGTCCGGGTCGTCAGGCAGTTCGAACGGGGCGTCGTCTTCCGGTTCGGACAGGTCCGTGCTGAGATCCGCAGTCCCGGGCTCGCCCTGATCGCGCCGGTCGCCGACCGCCTGCAGAAGGTCAACATGCAGGTCATCACGATGCCGGTGCCCGCCCAGGACGCCATCACCCGGGACAACGTGACGGTCCACGTGGATGCCGTCATCTACTTCCGGGTCGTCGACCCGGTGCGCGTGGTCGTCGGCGTCCAGGACTACGAATCCGCGATTCGCCAGGTCGCGCTGGCCTCGCTGCGTTCGATCATCGGCAAGAGCGAACTGGACGACCTGCTGTCCAACCGGGAGCGGCTCAACCAGGGTCTGGAGCTGATGATCGACAGCCCGGCCGTGGGCTGGGGCGTGCACATCGACCGCGTCGAGATCAAAGACGTGGTGCTACCCGAGTCGATGAAGCGGTCCATGTCGCGGCAGGCCGAGGCGGAACGCGAGCGGCGCTCCCGCATCATCACCGCCGAGGGTGAGCTGCAGGCCTCGAAGAAGCTGGCCCAGGCCGCCGAAACGATGGCCATGCATCCCGCCGCGCTGCAACTGCGCCTGCTCCAGACCGTCGTCGAGGTCGCGGCCGAGAAGAACTCCACGCTCGTGCTGCCCTTCCCCGTCGAACTGCTCCGCTTCCTGGAACGGGCGACGCCCTCCGAGCCCGGCCAGGCCGTCCCGCAGCCCGCTCCGGCGCTGTCCGACGGCTTGTCGGCACCGGCCGACCAGCCTCTCGCGGACACCCGCATCCTTGACCGGGCCGTACCCAACGGCACGGAAGCCGACCGGTAGGCCGTGTCCGGCCGCGCTGCCGGTGGAGGCGCCGTCGGCTGCCCTCGGTCAGGTGAGCGGGAGCCGGCGGGAGGTGCCGGCTGATGCCGGTCGGCACGCCGGTAAACCCGGCATAACGCTCCTAACTGCGGGAATGAGTCATTGATGAGTGCTGAGACTGTTTACCCCGATGGCGACACCCGCAGCTTCCTTAGTGCGATCATGCGCAATCCTTATCAATTGGGTGCGATCGCGCCCAGTTCAAAGGCTGTCGCCCGGCTGGCCGCGTCGGTCGTCCCGGATACCCCCGGAGCCGTGGTCGTCGAGCTGGGTGCCGGCGGCGGCGTGATCAGCGATGCGATCCGGGACCGCCTTCCGCCGGGCGGACGGCAGCTCGCCGTCGAGCTCAACGGCGACATGGTGCGCCATCTTCGGCGCAGCCGTCCCTGGCTGGAAGTGGTCGAGGGCGACGCGGGGGAGCTGGCGGAACTCCTGCGGCGGGTCGGGGTGACACAGGTCGACGCGGTCATCTGCTCGCTCCCGTGGACCCTGTTTCAGGAACGTCAGCAGAAGCGTGTCCTGGATGAGGTGTCGGCGGTGCTCACGCCGGCCGGAACGTTCAGCACCGTCATCACCCTGACCGTGATGCCCTTCCGGCGATTCTGGCGGTTCCGCGAGCTTCTCGACAGCACCTTCGCCACGGTCGACACGGCGGGTCCGGTCTGGCGCAATGTCCCGCCCGCCCTGGTCTTCAGCGCGTCGAAGGTCTCTCTTCGCGCCCGAGGGAGCGGCTGAACCGCGGATGCCTGCCCGCGCGCTCCTCGTCGGCGGTCCACCGCGCGGGACGGGTCTTCCGGCCGGGGTCAGGGGAGCGCGTCGCGGGTGCGGCCGGCGAGGTCGAGATATTCCTCGCGGCTCAGTGTGCGGACCTCACACCCCAGGTCATGCCGTACGGCGAAGCGGTGTGCGTCCTCCGGTTGCCAGGGGCCGGGCAGGTGACACAGCGGCAGGCCGCCCCTGCTCACCACGAAAAGCCCGTAGGAGCTCTCGTGGCGGTAGACCAGCAGACCCGCCGCCTCATGGGGTTCCCATCCGACAGACGTCTCGGTGACATTCGCCCGTGGGGCCGGCCGGATGCGCAGCACGCCGTTCCTGACGGAGAGGTGGGGGCCGCCGGGCGGTCCCAGAACGGCACCGCGCCTTCCTCGCCTCATATGGAGCGCCTGGCGTGTCATATGGAGCGCCCGGCGTACGGGAGCCAGGAGAACGGCCAGGGGACTGAAGAAGGCCAGCAGCCACTTGACGTCGACGATGTCCAGCAGCAGTCGGCCCAGGCCGGACAGGCCCCGCCATGCAACCCAGCCGAACGTCGCGCCGAGGTAGGCCATCACCAGCAGGCCGGAGACGCCCAGGCCGAACATCGCGAACCTCTTCCACCGGGGCGTGACGGCGGGGAGAGGCAGCCCGATCAGACGCCGCCAGCCGGGTGCGCGCCCGGCGAGCACCGCGCGTGTCCTCGCTGCGCGTCCGGCCAGGGCGTCGCGAACCGGTACCCCCCGCTCGGCCGCGAAGCCGGCCACATCCCGCACCGACCACTCGCCGGGCAGATCGAGGAGCACCAGTCCGTCGCCGTCCAGTACCGCGAGCCCGCTGACGATTTTCGGTTTCTCCTTCTTGCGGGAGCCGAGGAGCGTCTGCCCGTACCGGTAGTGGTAGAACGCGGTGGGCGTGATCCGCGCCGAACTCCCAGAAGCCGGGTCGGCCGCCACGAACGCGTCGCCGTCCCAGGAGAGGACGGTCACCGGGCGGGGCGCCCCTTCGACGGCCCCGGCCCGCGGGCGGAGTTCGCCCGGCACCGCGAGGGGATCCGGATCGTCGTGTACGGGCAGCCCGTCATTGCCGGTCTCGTGCCACCGGGCAGCCCGGTGCGCCAGCATGGCACGGGCCTCCCACTCCGTTCCGTAGTGCCGGAACTCGTACGCCAGCCCGATCTCCGCTGCGAACATTCCCGCCCGTTGGTGGGACCTCGCTCCCGGGGAGTCGAGGACGACCCGCCCGTCCTCGTCCAGGACCGCCAGGCCGTACACGGTCCTGCCCATGTCCGGATACCCGTACATGAGCAGCATCGCGCCGCGTTCCGGACCGGTCAGCGGAATCCGCACCGGGTGGCGTCCCGGGATGTCGACGGAGAGACATCCTCCGACGGCGCGTAACTCGCACCCGCCTCCGGCGAGCGAATGTGAGGCGTCGATCGGCGTCTCCCTTTTCCGGGAAAAGATCTGTTTCTTGGACGACGGATGAAACCGACGTGAAGTTCCGGCTGGAGAACGGCGCCACGCGTCGTTCCGGAGAACGGGGCCGGGAATCCGCGTGACCGGGTGGGGACCGGTGGGGGTGGTGTTCCTCCGGGGACGCCGGGGGCCTCGTAGAATGACCCGATGGTTTCCCCCGTGAGCGATCCCGAGGTGAGTGACGCGTCGCGCGTGCTGCACCGCGTCTTCGGCTACGACTCCTTCCGGGAAGGTCAGCAGGAGATCATCGACCACGTCGTGGCCGGCGGTGACGCGCTGGTGCTCATGCCGACGGGGGGCGGCAAGTCACTGTGCTACCAGATCCCCGCGCTCGTGCGGGAGGGCGTGGGCGTCGTCGTCTCGCCGCTCATCGCGCTCATGCAGGACCAGGTCGACGCCCTGACCGCGCTGGGCGTGCGGGCGGGGTTCCTCAACTCCACGCAGGACCTCGACGAGCGCCGGCAGGTCGGGTCCGCCTTCCTCGCGGGCGAGCTGGATCTGCTCTATCTGGCGCCGGAACGCCTGCGGACCGACTCGACGCTGCGGCTGCTCGACCGTGGCACGATCTCCCTGTTCGCCATCGACGAGGCGCACTGCGTGGCCCAGTGGGGGCATGACTTCAGGCCCGACTACCTCGCCCTGTCCACGCTGCACGAGCGGTGGCCCGCGGTGCCCCGCATCGCGCTGACCGCGACCGCCACCGAGGCCACCCACACCGAGATCGCCTCCAGACTGAACCTGGAGAAGGCCCGCCACTTCGTGTCGAGCTTCGACCGCCCGAACATCCAGTACCGCATAGCACCCAAGAACGAGCCCAAGCGGCAGCTGCTCAAGCTGCTGCGCGCCGAGCATCCCGGGGACGCGGGCATCGTCTACTGCCTGTCACGGGGGTCGGTCGAGAAGACGGCCGCGTTCCTGGTGGAGAACGGAATCCCCGCGCTGCCCTACCACGCGGGGCTCGACGCACGCACCCGCGCCGCGAACCAGGCGCGCTTCCTGCGCGAGGACGGCCTCGTCATGGTCGCCACCATCGCGTTCGGCATGGGCATCGACAAACCCGACGTGCGGTTCGTCGCCCACCTCGACCTGCCGAAGTCCGTCGAGGGCTACTACCAGGAGACCGGCAGAGCGGGACGTGACGGCCTGCCGTCCGTCGCCTGGCTGGCCTACGGCCTTCAGGACGTCGTGCAGCAGCGCAGGATGATCGACACCTCCGAGGGCGACGACACCCACCGGCGCCGCCTGGGCGTCCACCTCGACGCCATGCTCGCCCTCTGCGAGACGGTCGAATGCCGCCGCGTGCGACTCCTCGCCTACTTCGGCCAGCACAGTACGGCCTGCGGCAACTGCGACACGTGTCTGACGCCGCCCCAGTCATGGGACGGCACCATCGCCGCCCAGAAGTTCCTGTCGACCGTGTTCCGGCTCCAGCGCGAGCGGCGCCAGAAGTTCGGCGCAGGCCAGATCATCGACATCCTGCTCGGCAGGGAGACACCCAAGGTCACCCAGTTCGGCCACGATTCCCTGACGGTGTTCGGCATCGGCAAGGAGCTGGGAGAAGCCGAGTGGCGCGGCGTGGTGCGCCAGCTGCTCGCCCAGGGCCTGCTGACCGTCGAGGGCGACTACGGCACGCTGCTGCTCACCGACGCGAGCGCCGAAGTGCTGGGCCGTCGGCAGCAGGTCATGTTGCGGCGCGAGCCCGAGCGGGCGGCACGGACCAGATCCGAGCCCGCGTCACGGGCCGGCGGGGCCCGCCGCGCCGTGTCCGCCGACCTGTCGGAGGAGGCCGTCGCGGTGTTCGAGAGGCTCCGCGCCTGGCGCGCCGCCACCGCGAAGGAGCAGGGCGTGCCCGCATACGTGATCTTCCACGACGCGACCCTGCGTGAGATCGCGACCGGCTCTCCGTCGTCACTGGCCGAGCTGGGTGAGGTGAGCGGGGTCGGCGAGAACAAGCTGGCGAAGTACGGCCGGCAGATCCTGGACACCCTCGCCGAGGCTCACACCGAAGCCGGACCCGAAGGCGGACCCGGACCCGAAGGCGGACCCGAAGGCGAAGCCTGACCTGGCCCCGGATCCGATCTGGCTCGCGCACCCCAATGAGATCGCCGGTCCAATGCCCACGGACCGGTCCGCATTCTCTCCTGTCACAGGGGTGCCTTTCCGTGCGCACGTATTCATCCTCCGGCGCTCCATGGCCGAGGGCGTTGTTCGGGTAGACATCGTGCATTCTGTGCCGAAACATCAGGGAATCGCCTGACGACGCGCATTCCGAATGCCCGTCATCGACAATGTACCCACGGGCCGCGAGCGGCGAGAAGGTCCGGAGGAGGCGTGGTGGTCTGGCTGCGGCGGCTTATCCATGATCTGAAAATCCGGCAGAACGTCGATGCCCACGTCGTGACCGTGGTCGTGTTCGCCTTCGCCCTCGTGTCGATCTTCGGAGACGTGGTCCCGGATCAGCTGAAATGGGCGGCCCTTCTTTCCGGCGTGGGAATTCTGGTCTATCGGCTCACCTTTCCGGAAGAACATCACGAGGGCTCCACGGGCATTCTGGGAGACCGGTCGGACTTCGATTCGGTGCCGTTGTCGTCGGCCCTGGCCAGCGCGCGCGACGTCAGGGTGTTCGCGCCGTCCGCGGTGAATCTGCTCTCCGCCCACACCTGTGAGGTGCTGCGCAAGGTCGTGCTCGCCCGTGCGGGAGGCTCGGTCCGTGTCGTGGTTCTCGACCCCGCGGAGAAGGATGCGGTGCGGCTGGCCTCCCGGCAGTTGGACGATTCCATCGATTTCCCCGTGCAGCGGCTTCCGGCCGCGCTGGACAGCACGATCGAGCGGCTGGATCTCATGAGCAAATGGGAGACGGAGGGACGGTTCCGTTATCGGCTCCTGTCGTACAATCCCGGATTCAGTATCGTGCTCATCGATCCGGACACCCCGAAAGGGCGGGCGATCGTCGAAATCCATGGTTTCCACAACTCTTCGACCTCGTCGCGGATGCATCTGGAACTGAGTCGCGCGCTGAACGAGCGCTGGTACTCCTACTGGGTGCGCCAGTTCGACTTCATCTGGCGGGAGGCCACCCCGGCGGACGTCAGTCCGGCAGCAGACGACGGGCCTGCTCCCGCAGATGTTCGGGAAGAGCGGGGTCGTCCGCGCTGACCGCCCGGGCGGCCAGCGCGGCGGCCGTCCCGGCGTCGCCGAGGATGACATGGACACGGGCGGCGCGGAGCAGCACGGGGCCGTCGTTCCCCGCGTTCGCGATCGCGTCGGCCGCCTCCTGCCCCGCGGCGTCGAAGCGGCCGGCCAGGGCCAGCGCCAGCGCGCGGGCCGCCAGGGTGGCGGGCTGCTGGCGCTGGCGGACGAGGTCGAGGTCGCGGAGCGCGGCCACGGGCTGGTCCAGGTCCGCGAGGATCGCCCCGCGAAGGGCCAGCGCGTCCAGCAGCGTCTCGCCCGCGGCGGCGAGGGCGCCGTTCAGGACGTTGAGGGCCGCGCGAGGCTGTCCGACATGCCAGAAAGCCCGCGCGAGATCGGTCTGCGCGGACATGTCACCCGGCACCCTGGCGACGGCGGCACTGAGGGTGTTCACCGCATCGGAGTAGTCGCCCAGCCTCAGTGACAGACGGCCCTGGGCGGCGAGGACCTGGCCCACCCCGTCGGCCCGCTGCAGCACGGCGAACATCTCGGCCGCCGTTCCGTAGTGTCTCCGGGCCGCCTCCGGATCCCCGGCGCCGACCGCGATGTCGCCGAAGATCGCCTCGGCTCCGGCGCGCACCCCCAGGTCGTCGAACTCCGCCGTGCGCACCGCGTCCTCGGTCAGTTCCCGCGCGTGCGGCCAATCGGCCCGGGAGAGAGCGACCCGCGCCGCCTGGAGGAACGTCTCGGGATCGGTGTGCCGGATGGCGGCGATGAGGCGGTCGTGCTGCAGTTCGTACCAGCGGGCGCCCGCCCGGTACTCGGCCTTGAGTATGTGACGGTCCTCCAGGGCCCGGACCACGGCGTTCGGCATGCCCGAGGTCTGGTGCAGTCCCTCGTAGGCGGTGCCCCGGGTGCCGTGCTCGGTGATGAAGGCACGTCTGAGCCAGGAGCGGATGCTGCCTTCGGGAACGCTGTGACGTTCGGCGACATCCTTCAACATCCGTCTGCAGAAGCCCACCAGGAAACGGTCGACGTTGGCGTACAGCCGTACGTGGTCGGCGGTGATCTCGTGGACCTCCGGCGGCAGCGATTCCCACAGCGCGGAACAGACCACCTGGAGCTGCACCGGCTCGACGCCGCTGACCTTCAGTACAGTCCGTTCCCCCTGGTCGCTGTCGATCGTCACGGTCTGCAGGTCGTCCACGAGCAGTTCGGCCGCGCTGTCGCCGAACCTGCGTTCGGTGCCGTCCAACGGCCGCCGGATGGCCTCTAGCGCGGTCTCCCGCCGGAAGGGCAGCAGATGGAACCAGGCGCGCGACCCCTGGCCCAGCACGCGTTCGAAGGGCACGATGGACGCGAGATACTCCTGGCGCATCGACAGCAGCAGGTGCAGACCCGCGTTCGCCTGGAGGGCGTCGGCCAGTTGGGCGACGAACTCCTCAAGATCGGACTCCTGGTACGGGGCGCCGGTGAACATCTCCTCGGCCTGGTCGATGGAGATGAGCGTCGGGATGGGGTCGTCGTACCGGTCGACGCGGGCGGGGCGCCGGTCGAGGAAGTCGCGGACCGTCAGCCCGGCGAGTTCCGCGGGGGGCGCGGCGGACCAGGAGGACAGCAGGCTCAGGGTGTAGACGCTCCGCACCGGCGTGGTGGAGACAAGGAGAGCCGGGTCCGGGGCGACCCGGCCCACCGGCAGGGCGTCGACGCGGTCGGAGCCGAGGAACGGCAGGACCCCCGCGTGCAGGAGCGAGGTCTTGCCGACACCGGAGGTGCCGTACAGCACGGTCAGCCGGTCGGCCTGCCAGAGAGTGGCGATCTCCCGCGACTCCCGCTCGCGGCCGTAGAACAGGCCTCTGTCCTGTTGCCGGAAGGCGCGCAGCCCCACGTACGGCTGCGTCTCGCTCTGCACGTGCCCCGTGGACGTCATACGTCCGGTCCCAACCGGCGCCGCAGTTCCTCGCAGAACTGGGCCGCGGTGCCCCAGAAGATCGAGATGCGCCAGCCCGCGTCCAGGTAGCGGATGAGGTACTGCTTCGCCCGCTCCTCGGCCTCGGCTATCGGCGTGTTCACCGGCGGGAGCAGTTGCACGCTCACATGGCGTCGCTGGCGGACGGCCGGTATGCCGCGGAGAAGACCGTGGAAGAGCACCCGGAACGTCCAGTCCTGCAGGCTGTAGCCCACGAACAGGAGGGGATAGGCGGTCATCGCGCGCAGGACGGGGGTGGGGATCAGCGTCCGGGTGCCGGAGGCCTGGGCCGCCGCCACGTTGGCCAGATACTCCAGATAGTCGTCCTCGATGAGGACCAGCGACGACGGTTCGGTCCAGCTTCCGTGGAGGTGGTAGACGAGGGGCTCGTCGTCCGAGGGCTCCGCAAGCTCCGGGGTCTCCTGGGGATTGCGGTCGGCCCAGGCACATATCGCGGTGGCGGCCGACTTGCCCGCGCCCCCCAGCGCCTCCACCAGGAAGTTGTCGTAGTTCGTGGTGAGGAAGACACGCAGCTTGAACTTGGCCAGCAGCGCGTGGGGCTCGCCGGGGTGGGCGAAGTCCGGCAGCCCGCGAGCGCGGAGGTATTCGCAGATCTGCTCTTTGAGGTAGACGGGGTCGCCTTCCAGCACCGCCGCGTACTGCATGACACGCGCGAGGTCGTGATCATCAGGAAAAGGGTATTTGTAGCTGTTTGCCCATTTTCTACTGAGTTCAGAACCGGTCGGGAGGGTGCCGTAACAGGCTCCCGCGCCGAGAAAAGGCGTACATTCTCCGCGGTGGAGTTGGTCGATCAGGCGCCGCCAGTCCGCGTCGTCCACGACACCGCCCTGGTTATTGGTGGAAGGTCCCTTTGTGACACCTTGTGTCGCACATCCAGGGCGGTGCCGTCAAGCCTTGTTAGATTGACGATGTGAATCCGGCGACCGGACCGCTGTCCTCCTCGCTAAGCAACCGGCGCAGTGCGAGCGTGAGACCGGACTCCTCCACTCCGTCGAGGTCGCTCAGTCTTATGTCGGTCACATCGATGAAGTCTGTGCCGAAATCCGTAGCTTGCTCACCCACCTGGGCTCCCTGGCTCATCAAACATCTTGACGCCTCCATCCTTCCATGTTATGAAGTCAACTTCGACCCCAGATGGACTAGGACGTTTGTCGCTATTGGGGATTTTTGCGACTTGTGGTGGCGGGAGCCGAGACTTCTTTTCGTTCTTCGTTGTCACGAAAGTGTTTCAAGTTATGCGAGTCGAATAGCAGGTTCTGTCCGACCGGCTTATAAACATTCGGTTGAACCGGCTCTAGGATGAGCGCAGAACCAGGTCAGTGGAGGCGGTCACGTGTCTGTTTCGCACTCTTCCGGGACGTCGCGGACGTCGGGACGATCGCCGGACGTGTGGGGTAAGGTTCCGCAGCGAAACAAGAACTTCACCGGTAGAGACGATCTGCTCGAACAGTTGCGCAAGGGAGTCACCGCCGAGGTCACCGCGGTGGTCCCGCACGCCCTCCACGGACTGGGCGGTGTCGGGAAGACCCAGATCGCCATCGAGTACGCCTACCGCTACAGGTCCGCCTACGACCTCGTCTGGTGGGTCCCGGCGGACCAGCCCATGCTGGTCCGCTCCTCCCTGGCCGGGCTCGCCCCCTACCTGGGCCTGCCCTCGGCGGCCACCACCGGCATCGAGGACGCTGCCACAGCCGTGCTGGACGCGCTGCGCAGAGGTGAGCCGTACGACAAGTGGCTGCTGATATTCGACAACGCCGACCAGCCGGAGGACCTCAACGAGATCGTGCCCCGGGGCCCGGGACACGTTCTGATCACCTCCCGCAACCACCGGTGGCAGGGGGTCGTCGACACCGTCGCCATCGACGTGTTCGGCCGCGAGGAGAGCATCGAGTTCCTGAGCAAGCGGGTGTCCAAGGCGGTGAGCCGCGCCGAGGCCGACCGGTTGGCCGAGGAGCTCGGCGACCTGCCGCTGGCACTGGAGCAGGCCGGTGCGCTCCAGGCCGAGACCGGCATGTCCGTCGACGAATACCTCCGGCTGCTTCACGAGCAGACGGCGCTGCTGCTGGCGGAGAGCAAACCGTCGGACTATCCGGTGTCGATGACCGCGGCCTGGTCGCTGTCGGTGTCGCAGCTCGTCTCCAAGATGCCCCAGGCGGTCGAGCTCCTGCGCTGCTGCGCCTTCTTCGGTCCCGAACCCATCCCCCGGGACGTGTTCGCACCGCTGCCCGAACAGGCGGAGGCCGACTCCCGCCTCGGCGCGCTGCTCGGCAATCCCATCCTCGTCAGCCGGGCCATCCGCGAACTCGGCCGCTACGCCCTGGTCCGGCTCGACTCCGTCAGCCGCACCATCCAGGTCCACCGGCTGGTCCAGGCACTGCTCCGCGACGAGCTCAACGCGCAGGAAAGCCGGAGCTTCCGGCACGAGGTGCATCTCCTGCTCGCCGCCGCGGCGCCGGACGAGCCCGATGACAACACGGCCTGGCCCCGATACTCCGAGCTGCTCGGCCACGTGACACCCGCACGCGTCGCGCAGAGCCAGGAGCCGCAGGTCCGCCGGTTCGTCCTCGACGTCGTGCGCTACCTCTACTCCTCGGGTGACTTCAAGTCGGCGCGGGTGCTCGTCGAGAGCCTCCTCACCCAGTGGCAGGAGGACTCCAGCGACGACGACCAGTACGTCCTGTCGGCCCAGCGCCACCTCGGCATCGTCGTGCGCGAGCTCGGCGAGTACCAGGCCGCCTACGACCTCAACCGCGTGACGCTCGCCCGCATGGTGGAGGTGCTCGGTCCGGAGCACGCCGAGACGCTGCTGCTCACCAACAGCTACGGCGCCGACATCCGGGCGCGCGGCGAGTTCTCCACGGCCCTGGAGCACGACAAGGAGTCCCTGCGGCAGCACGAGGCGGTGTTCGGGCCGGACCACCGGCGGACGTTGCGCGCGATGAACAACCTGAGCATCGACTATCTCCTGCTCGGCGACTACACCGCGACCCGCCGGCTGCTCGAGAGAACCTACATGGTGCAGAGCAGAGCCGGCTCCGGTTCCAGCAAGCAGAACATCCTCGCCTTCCGCAACGGCCTCGCCCGTGTCGTACGGCTGAGCGGAGAATACTTCGAGGCCTGCGACCTGGGAGAGGACGCGCTGGAGTACGGTCTGCAGGAACTGGGCGCCGACCACCCCTGGACGCTGCGCACAGCCAAGGACCTGTCCATCGCCAAACGCCGGGCCGGTGCGATCGACGAGGCGCTGGAGCTCGCGGAGAGCACCTTCGAGCGGCAGGAACGCATCTTCGGCCGGGACCATCCCGACACCCTCGCGGCCGCCCTGTGCCTGGCCAACGCGTTGCGCGCCAGTGGGCGCACCGGCGAGGCGCTCGAACTGCTCAGGGACACCTCCACCCGCTATCCGGCGATGTACGGCGAGAACCATCCCTTCAACTACGGGTGCGCCACCAACCTCGCCCTGCTGCTCCGGGTCCACGGAGACGCCGAGCAGGCCCGGCAACTCGACCGGATATCGCTGGAGGGTCTCAACCGGACGCTCGGCGTGGACCACCACTACTCACTGACCTGTGCGATCAACCTCGCCAGCGACCTCGCGGTCCTCGGTGAGAACGCCGAGGCGCTCGACATGAGCCAGGAGACCCTTCTCCGGCTGCGCGACGTCCTCGGCGTGGACCACCCGCTGACCCTGGCCTGCGCCACCAACCTGGTTCAGGACCTGCGGGCGGAGGGGCACGCCGAGGAGGCGGACGCCCTCCGGAGCGACACCTTCGAGCGCTATCACCGCGTGCTGGGCCAGAGCCATCCCGACGTCCTCGTGGCGGCCCGCAACGACCGCCTCGACTTCGACTTCGACCCGCCCGCCATCTGAATCCCGTCCCGCGGCCCGCTCCGGGCCGCAGGCGAGGGCCTGGCCGTTCAGCCGTTGCGCTCGACCCACCGGTCGCGATGGCGGCGGCTCGCCTCGCGGGCCAGCGCCAGGGCCTCGTCCGGGACGGGCTCGGTCGCGCACGCGTCCAGCCGTTCGATCATGCCGGCCAGGAAGACCTCTCCCGCCGCGGTCAGCCGCCCGCTGTCCGCCAGCGTGCCGGAGACCAGTCGAGCCGCCACCCGCCACTGGGCGAACTCGGCGCTCGCCAGGACGGCGGCCTTTCCCTTCTCATGTGCGCGCTGGCGCCGCCAGAAGTCGGTGACACCGAGATAGGCGTAGGCGCCCTGAAGCAGTCCGCCCAGGGGACGGGGATCGTCACGCCAGGGCGCGTAGTGCCGCGAGCCGTCATCGGGCGCGAGCAACGGAACGGCGTCGAGCAGGGCGGACAGCTTGGCATGCTGGACCTCGTGGGCGAGTGTCACCGCGAGCGAGCATCCGTCCAGCGGCTCCGAGAGCGCCACGCAGCCGAAGGTCTCGCGCGAGGACGCGCTCGACTGTCCTGCGTTCTCCGGGGCCATCGGAGCGAAGACGGAGACCACCGCGGCGACCTCGTCGGCCACCGTCGGATGACACCGGACGAGGAGATCCCAGGCCGCGTCCAGCGTGGACTGCCAGCAGGCCACCCGCGTCGCGTTGAGCCTGCCGCTCAGGCCCGCCGAGCCCGGCATGCGCCAGGGGTCGAGGTCGTCGATCAGGACCCGCAGGCGCCTGCCGTCCGTCTCGGCCGCCAACGCCCTCAGGGGCAGCCAGCCCGGTGTGTCGTCCTGGGCGGACGGGGAGACCTCGATCCGGAAGCCGTCTCCCACGACCTCCGCTGCTCCCTCGGCGCAGCGGACCGTCGCCCGGGTGGCACCGCCGGGGACGAGGACCTGCCCCACCGAGGGAATCGTGATCACCCCGTCGATCACGGGCACCTCGACCGTGCAGGCCGTACCGGATCGCAGCGCCGCGGCGACGGCCAGTGCTCCGAGCTGCGCCGGTACCGCGGTGGCGCCGGGTTCGGAGAGCTTCCTGGCGGTGTGCCGGGCCCATGCCCCGACCGCCGGGTAGCGCAGCACCGCGTCCACGGCCTCCGGATGCCCGGACTGGACGGCGGCGAGGATGTCGTAGCCCCGGCGCGCGTCGCCGGCCTGGGGGTGCCCGGTCGCCTGAGCCGTGTCCAGCACCCCGCGCACCAGGAGCACGTGCTTGCTGTACTGCGTGGCCGCGAGCAGGCGTGCTGCCGCCACGCCACCCCCGCCCGACGACAGCTCGGAGAACGTATCCGCGGGAATCCGGTGTTCACGGAGGTTCATCGGGATCCTTTCAGCGTGGACACATCAGCGGCGACGGCTCGCCTGATGTGGGTGATGAGGCGGAGCAGGTCGGGACTGTAGACAGAGGGATTGGCGAAGCCGTCACCCGCGCGGTAGCGGTGGGCGTAGAGGCCGCCGCCGCACACGCGGGCGACGGGGCATGCCGTGCACTGCGGCGCCAGGGCCAGCTCGCCGATCTGGCGCGCCGCGACGGAGGGAAGTGCCAGCGCCGCGTCGAAGGCGTCGCGCGTCACGTGCAGTCCGGTGGACGCCGCTCCGTCGTAGGCGGACTTGAGGATGTCGGACTGCTCGATTCCGCCGTCGGTCTCGACCACCACCATCCCCGCCGGCGACAGGCCCACCTGCTCGTTCGTGGACGCCCCGCCGAGAAGCAGGTGCACGATCTCGTCGAAGAGCCGGATGCGGGTCGTCCGGAGAGGAGACCCGTACCACCGGTCGAAGACGGTGATCAGCCAGTCGGCGTACGGCGTGGCGTCCGAGCCGGGCACCCGGCCGGGCGGTGGAGCCGACCAGTTGCCGTGGGGGAGGAGGAGGTCCACGGCCGGCGGGTCGAACTCCAGGAGCGCCTCGTAGGTGGCGATCGGGTCGTTGCGGAGGTCGACGGCGCACAGCAGGCCGGCGAACAGGTGCCGGAAGGGGGCGGAGGAGAGACGGCCCAGGGCGGCGGTGACCGCCGAGTGGCTGCCGGTGCCGTCCGGGCGCCGCCTGTTCCTGTCGTGCATCTCCGCGTCGCCGTCGAGGCTGACGCCGATCCGCACGTCCAGCTCGTCGAAGAGTTCCAGGTAGGCGGTGTCGAGCAGGGTCGCGTTGGTCTGGAGGCTGACGTCGACACGGGTGGCGGGGCCGACCGCGGAACGAATCGAGGAGACCGCCTCACGGATCGGATCACGGCCGGCGAGCAGTGGTTCGCCCCCGTGCAGGATCACCTCGACCGAGGGCAGGTCGTGCGCGTGGACATGCTCGGCGATCCGGTCGGCGACGGCGGCCATGACCGCCGGGGACATCCGGCGCGGACGGGAGCGCCAGCTCTGGTCCGCCATCTCGTACATGTAGCAGTAGTCGCACGCAAGATCGCAGCGGCTGTGGATCTTGAGAATGAACTGGCGGAACGGGGTCGGGCGCCAGCCACCGGCCGTCAGCTCCATCACATCGAGAGTGGAGGGCCATTCGGGCACGGATAAGCCTCCACGCTGAGACCAGATGCTGTAGCCCGCTGTGACGGGAGAGATCAGCATAGCGAAGGCACCCCGGCGCGCCCGGTATTTCGGCCCTTCGGGTGCGGGGTACCGGACCGTACCCACAAGTGACCGGACCCCGCTCCCGGGGGCCCGGTCACGCTCAGGGAGTTCGGCGGACGGCGCGCGGCGGGATCAGAGGGCGATCCGGCCGGCTCCGGCTCCGGCGCTCACGACCGACTTGACGTTGGCCGCGGAGTCGAGTGAGTAGGAGTAGGGGATGGAGGCGACGCTTCCCCCGGCGTCCCCGGCGCCGGAGTTGACGAAGTGGTTGTTGCGGGCGACCAGGTTGCCCGGGTCCGACGATCCCTCGCCACGGTGGTAGGGGTCGTCGGTGTTCTCGAAGTAGTTGCCCTCGACGAGGACTCCGGCGCCCTCGGTGGAGGCCACGCCGTACCCGCCGCCGCTGCCGACGTTGGCGTAGTAGTTGTTGTAGACGTGCACCGGGTTGCCGAACCGCACGCGCGGGTGGCGCTGGTTGGTGCCGTCGAACCAGTTGTGGTGGTAGGTCACCCGCAGGTGCCCGCTGTCCTCACCCGCGTTGTCGTCGCTGTGGCCGAGCAGCATGGTCTTGTCGTGGTTGAAGAACCTGTTCCACGAGACGGTGACGTAGTCACTGGCCCGCTTGACGTCCAGAGCGCCGTCGTAGCCTTCGCTGAAGGTGTTGTGGTCGAGCCAGACCCGGGTGGAGTACTGGACGTTGATGCCGTCGTCGTCCCAGTCGCGGAAGGTCAGGTTGCGGACGATGACGTTGGACGCCTCGGAGATGTTGAGACCGCAGCCGACGATGGCGGCTCCGGAGTTGCCGATGACGGTCTTGTTGGAGGCGACCTTGAGCATGCCGGAGCAGGAGATCGTGCCCGACACCCGGATCACCGCCGCGCCACTGGCGGAGAGCGCGCTGGTCAGCGCCGAGGCGCTGCTGACCGTGGTCGGCGAGGTGCCGCCGCCCCCGGTGGTGCCGCCGCCCTGGGTGGCCCAGCCGACCAGGCCGGTGGTGTTGCCCGGCGGCGTGGTGGGCGTCACCGTGGGCGTCGGGGTGGGTTCCGAGCCCCCTGCGGGGACCAGTCGCCACTGCTTGGTCGCCACCGAGTCGCAGGAGTTCTGCTGGACGAGGGCGCCGGCCGAGGTCGCGTTGTCCTTGGTGTTGAGGCACTTGCCGCCGTTGGCGTTGACCACCCGGTAGTCGGATCCGGAGGCGGTGAGCTGCCAGGTCTGGGACGAGGCGCCCGAGCAGCCTTCCTGCTGGACGGCTTTGCCGGCGGAGGTGCTGGCGTCTTTGACGCCGGCGCATTTGCCGCTGTGGGCGGCTTTGAGCTGGAATCCGCCGCTGACGGCGGTCAGGTTCCAGGTCTGGCCGGCGGTGCCGGCGCAGCCGTTCTGGACGAGTTGTACGCCGTCTGCGGTGCTGGCGGCCGGTACGGAGAGGCAGAGGCTGCTTGCGGCGTTGACCAGGGTGTAGGCCCCGGGTGCGGGTGCGGCCGCCGCGGCGGTGGCCACGCCGGCGACCAGTCCCGAGGCGCCGAGTGCGCCGGCGACGGCGGCGACGGCGATCTTTCCGTTGATCCTTCGTTTCACTTCCGGGCTCCTTGCTGGTCCGGCAGACCGGTGTGGTCTGCGGTTCGGGTTCCCCCCAGCGAGCACTCACTGTTCACATATGTGATCGATATGCACATGAGCGAACAATGACACGGTAGGAAAGCGTTTTCCCGCTGTCAATCGACGATGAAACTTTCATGAAACGGAGAGTCAGCCCACCGCCGTGCGGCGGGTACGGCCGGAGGCGTCACCCGCCCGGGAGTCGAGGACGTCGCCCGTCCCGGAGCCCGGAGCCCGGAGCCCGGAGCCGGGAACCGGGAGCCGGGGGGCGTCGCCTGTCCGGGAGACCGCATCCGGTCCGCGCGGTCAGCCGATCTCGGCGCTGTCGTTCACGCGCAACTTGCGGCGGGCGCGCTCGTAGAAGCTCGTACTGCCGAGCCGTACGACCCAGGCGAGGGCGCGTATCGCGGTGACGGTGAGCTGGTCCCCGGGGCACAGGTGGGCGCCGATCGCCCCGTCCACCTCCACGGCCAGCCGGCCGCTCGTCGGGAGCACCTCAAGGCTGACCTGCTCGTCGGCGGAGAGCATCAGCGCCCGGTTGAACGCCGAGTGAGCCGCGGCCGGCACGACGAGGAACCCCTCGACCGTCGGGGACACGATCGGCCCGCCCGCGGAGAAGCTGTAGGCGGTCGATCCCGTGGGCGTCGCCACGATGACGGCGTCGGCCGCGTAGCGGACGAAGGGATGGCCCTCCACCGAGATCGCCACCGCGGACAGTCCGTCACCGGGGATGCGGACCAGGGCGATGTCGTTGAAGGCGGTCACGGAGGTGTCGCCGGGCAGGGTCGCGCGCACCGCCATCCGCGGTTCGACCGTGTACTCGTGGTTGTCGATGAACGACAGCGCGGAGGGCAGGTCGTCGACGTCGATCTCGGCGAGGAAGCCGAGCTTGCCGAGGTTCACGCCGAGGATGGGGGTGGGCCGTCCCGCGATGAGCCGCATGGTGCGCAGCATGGTGCCGTCGCCCCCCAGGCTGACCAGCAGGTCGGCGCGCTCCACGAGGGTGTCGGTGTCGACCGCGACCGCGCTGCAGTCGATCCGCCCGATCTCGTCGGGCAGGCCGTACACCGTGACCCCCCGGTCGCGGGCCCACTCGACGATCGTGTCGATGGCCACTTTCGAGTCGCGTCGCGGGTGCAGTACCAGACCCACCGTTTCGACCATGCCCATGCCGACACTGTACGGGGCGCCGTCTCGTGGTGGCCGCCGGGCAGCCGGGCGGGCGGGACGTGCCGCCCGGATCCCGCGGCCGTCAGCTCTGCCGCCGTTCCTTCATCCGTGCTTCGTGGAGATGACGGCGGCCGCCGGCCAGCCGGTCCCTGATCCGCGCCTCCACCTCGGTGAAGGGGCGGTAGTAGCCGTCGTCGTACTCCTCCACGACCTGGAAGGTCCACCGGCCGGGCAGCACGTCGCGGCCGATCAGTTCGGTGGTCACGGTGTCGGCCAGATCGGCGTGGCCGGCGGCGCGCAGCAGCTCCACGGCCCGGTCGAGCTGCAGGTCGGCGTGGCCGGTGAGCTGGTGGAACGAGTAGAGATGGCCGCGGGCCCGTTCGGTGGTCTCCAGGGCCTCCGACAGCCTGCCCAGCGCCTCCACGGTCGTGTCGTCGAGGCCGGGAGACGGGGTCCGGCCAGGCTGTTCTCCAGTGGTCACGTGGTCTCCTTGCCGGGCGTTCGCAGTCTGGACGGTCCGTTCTCCGCCGTGTTCCCGGTGTCGGGACCGGGAGGGAACGCGGAACCGTGGCGCGACGGTCCCGGATCGGGGCCGGACAGGGCGATCGTATCGGTGACCGCCGGATCGGCGCCGTCCGGCGACACGGGGGTGAAGAGGCGGGCGCAGGGGGATTTCCAGCCGCCGGAGACGTCCGCGGACCGCCGGTCGTCCTGCTCCGTCCGGGAATTCCGGTGTCCGGAGGATCAGAAGGATGTCAATTCCCTTTCTGCGGGTATACGACCAGTAGACAAGTATTGGGAGTGTGGACCATGACAGTTACCGGCATCATCACCGCCGTCGTCATCGGAGCGATCATCGGCGCACTGGGACGCCTGGTCGTGCCGGGGCGCCAGAGTATCCCGATCTGGCTCACCATCGTGATCGGTATCGTCGCGGCCCTTATCGGCACCGCGATCGCCCGTGCGCTCGGAGTGGGCGCCACCCGGGGGATCGACTGGATCGAACTGCTCATCCAGGTCGTTCTGGCCGCGGCGGGCGTTTTCCTGGCGGTCACCCTGTACGGCAGGCGCGGGGTCCGTTAGCGGACCCGACCGGCTGACCGGCATCCGGCCCGCCCAACCGGGCGTCGGCCGTCTCATTGTGGCCCCGGCCTGGGAATTCCCGGCCGGGGCCACTGCCGTGCGGTCTGCGGTCCGGTGGGGGCGAGAAGGCCTCCGGTCTTCCTCGCGGACCCGGGTCGGGCTCGCCGGAGGTCTGCGGGTTCCGGCGCGGGACGGGCGATCGCGCCCTCCCGGCCGCCTCCGTCCGCTCCGGTCGCCGTCGGCGATCCAGACCGCCCAGTAGGGCCCAGATGCGGTTAACACCCGGCAAAACCGAGACTTTCGGCTTTAGCTCCGCATTTCCTATTAATGTTGGCATTCTGATTTTGCCAAATAATATTTAATGCTTGACAGGCTATTTAAGAGAACTCCAAAATCAGTCCTGTTCGCGATGGCGGTCTGCATCCGGATTTTCGTTTCAGAGGTGGGAAGCTCTTGCGGTTCTGACGGCGGTCGACTTCTCATGCTCTGATTCGAGCTCTCATTTCTCTCTTTCGACACGAGTGCGGACAGGTGGTGTGTTGTGACGGAGTTCGATGCCGGCAGGGCGCAGTTGAGTCTGGGTACGGCCGCGGCGCGCAATCTCGCGACGACGACCAAGACGGCGCCCCAGATGCAGGAGATCTCCTCGCGGTGGCTGCTGAGGATGCTGCCGTGGGTCCAGGTCTCCGGCGGCACCTATCGGGTGAACAGGCGGCTGAGCTACACCGTCGGGGACGGGCGGGTGAGCTTCACCACCGTCGGATCGCAGGTGAAGGTGGTTCCGGCGGAGCTGTGTGAGCTGCCGACGCTACGCCACTTCGACGACTCCGAGCTGCTCCAGGCGCTGGGGGAGCGGTTCGCCCAGCGGGAGTTCGCCCCCGGGGACGTGCTGGCGCAGGCGGGCCAGCCGGCCGACGAGGTGGTGCTCATCGCCCACGGCAAGCTCAACAAGGTCGGCACGGGACCCTACGGTGACGAGGTCATCCTGGGGGTGCTGGCCAACGGTGACCATTTCGGTGACGAGATGCTGGCGGGCCCGCAGACGGAGTGGGAGTTCACGGTCAAGGCGGTGACCGCGGGGACGGCGATGGTCCTACCCCGGCAGGCCTTCCAGGAGCTCGCCGACCAGTCCCAGGAGCTCCAGGCCCACCTGCACCGGGTGCAGGCCGGTCCGAAGGGACCGCAGAACAAGTACGGCGAGGCCGCCATCGAGATGGCGGCCGGGCACGCGGGAGAGCCGGACCTTCCCGGGACGTTCGTCGACTACGAGGTCGCGCCCCGTGAGTACGAGCTGAGCGTCGCGCAGACCGTGCTGCGCGTGCACAGCCGGGTGGCCGACCTCTACAACGATCCGATGGACCAGATCGAGCAGCAGCTGCGGCTGACGATCGAGGCGTTGCGGGAGCGCCAGGAGCACGAGCTGATCAACAACCGCGATTTCGGGCTGCTGCACAATGCCGATCTCAAGCAGCGGATCCACACCCGGAGCGGTCCTCCCACCCCTGACGACCTCGACGAGTTGCTCAGCCGCCGGAGGAACACGCAGTTCATCCTCGCCCACCCCTACGCCATCGCCGCGTTCGGCCGGGAGTGCAACAGCCGCGGGATCTACCCCCTCGGCATCGACATCGGCGGGGGCACGGTGCCCGCCTGGCGCGGTGTCCCGATCTTCTCCTGCAACAAGATCCCCATCACCGGCACCCGCACCACGTCGATTCTCGCCATGCGGACCGGGGAGGACAACCAGGGCGTCGTCGGTCTGCACCAGACGGGCATACCCGACGAGTACCAGCCCAGCCTGTCGGTCCGTTTCATGGGCATCAGCGAGAAGGCGATCATCTCCTACCTGGTCAGCGCCTACTACTCCGCGGCCGTGCTGGTCCCCGACGCGCTCGGCATCCTCGAAGACGTCGAGCTCGGCCACTGAAGGAGGCAACGACATGACCGCGGTTGAGGTGACAGCCGGGGGGCGTTCGGCACGCGAGGTGCTGGACTGGAGCCGTGACATGGTCGAGTCCGCCCTGCGCCCGGCGGCCGACAGGCTCCCCCCGTCGATGCGGCGCATCGCCGGCTACCACTTCGGCTGGTGGGACGAGCATGGCCGTCCGGCGGAGGCGGACGCGGGCAAGGCACTCCGTCCCGCGCTCGTCCTGCTGGCGGCCGAGGCCGTGGGCGGCGCCGCGGCCGCCGCGCTGCCGGCCGCGGTCGCCGTCGAGCTGGCACACAACTTCTCCCTCCTGCACGACGACGTGATGGACGGCGACAGGACCCGTCGTCACCGTCCCACGGCCTGGGCCGTCTTCGGCGTCAGCCCGGCCATCCTGGCCGGTGACGCCCTGCTGACCCTGGCCTTCGACGTGCTCTCCACCGGCGGGCATCCGGACGCCCCGCAGGCGACACGGATCTTCAGCGTCGCGATCCAGGAGCTGCTGGAGGGCCAGCACACCGACGTCGCCTTCGAGCGGCGCCAGGATGTCGAGCTCGCCGAGTGCCTGAGCATGGCGGCGGGTAAGACCGGCGCCCTGCTCGGGTGCGCCTGCGCGCTCGGCGGGCTGTTCGGCGGCGGCAGTCTGGAACAGGTTGAGCACCTGAACGCCTTCGGCAGGGATCTGGGACTCGCGTTCCAGCTCGTCGACGACCTCCTGGGTATATGGGGAGACCCCTCGGTGACCGGCAAGCCGGTCTATTCGGATCTGCGTAGCCGTAAGAAGTCCCTGCCGGTCGTGGCCGCGCTCACCTCCGCGACCTCGGATGGACGGGAGCTGGCCAAGCTCTACCACGGGGAGCATCCCCTGTCCGACGCGGATCTGGTCCGAGCGGCCGAGCTCGTCGACGCCGTGGGCGGTCGTGCCTGGAGTCAGGCGCGGGCCGACGAACTGCTGACCCGGGCGCTCGGCCACCTGCGGTCGGCCGGGTCGGTGCCCGTGCCGGTCGCGGAACTGGACGTGCTCGCTCGCCTTGTCACCCGCCGCGACCACTGAACGAGGCGGAGGGCCGGTCGTGGTCGCGGGGGAGCGGCAGGGGTGGGTCGCGGGTCAGACGAACGCGCCGACCCCGGTGATCGCGCGACCCACGATCAGGCTGTTGATCTCACGGGTGCCCTCGTAGGAGTAGATGGCCTCGGAGTCGGCCACGAACCGGCCCATACCGTAGTCGAGCACGATTCCGTTGCCGCCCATGATCTCCCGGCCCCAGCCCACCGCCTCACGCATCCGTACGGTGCAGAAAGCCTTGGCCATGGCCGAGTGCTCGTCCTTGTAGACACCCGCATCCTGGAGCTGCGCCAGCCGTACCACCATGCCCAGGGAGCAGGTGACGTTTCCCAGCATCCGTACCAGCAGGTCCTGGACCAGCTGGAAGCCCGCGATCGGCCGCCCGAACTGCTCGCGCGTCCTGGCGTACTCCAGCGCGAGCTCGTAGGCGCCCATCATGCAGCCCACCGCCTGCCAGGCCACCCCGCCCCGCGTCTGCCGCAGGATCGTCGAGGTGTCGCGGAAGCCGTTCGCGTTCAGCAGCCGGTTCTCCTCGGGGACCAGGCAGTTCGTCAGCGTGATGTCGGCGTTCTGGACGGTCCGCAGCGCGATCTTGTTCTCGATCTTCGTGGCGGAGAATCCGGGGGTGCCCTTCTCGACCACGAATCCCTTGACCTGTCCGTCGGCCTCGTCCTTGGCCCACACCACGACCAGGTCGGCGAAGGTGGCGTTGCCGATCCAGCGCTTGGCCCCGTTCAGCACCCACACGTCGCCCTCGCGCCGGGCCGTGGTGCGCAGCCCCGCCGCGACGTCGGAGCCGCCGTCCGGCTCGGTCAGCGCGAAGGCCCCGATCTTCTCCATCGCGGCCATCTCCGGCAGCCACCGCTCCCGTTGCCCGTCGGAGCCCAGCCGGTCGATGCTTCCCATCGCCAGCCCGTTGTGCACACCGAAGAACGTCCCCATCGAGGGGTCCACCCGGTTCATCTCCAACACCACGAACCCGGTCAGCAGGCTCCGTGCCCCCCGGTACGGCAGGCCGGCGATGTCGAGCTTCGCGAACTCGGGGATGAGCTGGTGCGGGAACCGCGCGTTGGTCCACGCCTCGTCCGCGATGGGCGCGACCCGTTGGGCCATGAACTCACGCACGCGCAGGACGATGCCCTTCTCGTCCTCGTCCAGCAGTTCGAAGTAGTCGTAGAAGTCACCTGTCGTCATCGCCGCAGTCCCCTCAGGTCCGTGTGGCGGTCCGACTGCCCCGAGGCCGCGACGTCAACCAGTGACCCGGCTCACAGGCCGGACGCCTTACGCAGGGCCTCGGCGAGATCGAGCAGGTGGGCGGGGTCGCGCGCGGTCTGCTGGAGGTCGAGGAACATCTCGTGCACGCCCGTCTCGGCGGTGGCGCCGAGGTGCTCGGCGATCTCCTCCACGGTCCGGCCTCCCGGCGGGGCGTCGGCGGCGGGGGAGCCGGCCACGATCGGGTTGACCCGTACGATCACGCGCACCTCGTCCGGGTCGCGCCCGTTCCGCTCGGCCGACTCCCTGATCGTCCCCCACATCGCCGTCAGCACCGGCACCGGCATGGCCACCGCGAGCCAGCCGTCGGCGCGGCGGCCGACCCGGGCCAGCGCCGCGGGTGAGAAACCGGCGAGATGGATGGGGGGCCGGGGGGACTGGGCGGGTTTGGGGAGGATATGGCTCGGTGCGACGCTCCACCGCCGGTCGGTGAGGCTCACCGGGTCGTCACGCCAGATGGTCTCCAGCGCGTCGAGCACGGCGTCGAACCGCGCGGCACGTCCCTCCCACGGGATGCCGGCCGCCGCGTACTCGTCGCTGGACCAGCCGAGTCCCAACCCCACCTCCAGCCGGCCGGAGCTGAGCCGGTCGATCGTGGTGAGGGATCGCGCCAGCAGCGCGGGGGGATACCAGTTCGCGTTCAGCGTGCTGGTGCCCAGGCGGATCCGTGAGGTGACGGCGGCGGCCGCGGCCAGGATCGTGAAGGGGTCCAGGAACGTGCGGTGCGCGTGCGGGATCGTGCCGTCACCACCGGGGTAGCGGTCCCTGGGTTCGAGCGGTGTCAGCAGGCGGTCGCCCACCCACAGGCTGGTGAAACCCCGCGCCTCCGCCTCCCGCGCGACGGTGACGAGCGCATCCGGGTCGGCGAACCGGCCGTACTGCGGCAGTCCCAGTCCGAGGCGGACGGCCATCAGATCTTCTTCCCCACGCCGCACAGGATCAGCGCCTGCGAGGGATCGCCGGGAGGCGGAACTCCGTCCGGACGCCATTCGGGCAGCCAGACGAGTCCCGGATCCAGCAGTTCGAACCCGTCGAACAGATCGAGGATCTCCTGGCGGGTGCGGAGGACGAGCGGTGAGTTGGCCCGCTCGTAGACCTTGGTCCCCCTGTCGGCGGCCTCGGCCCGGCTCTCCCGGGTTCCGTGGGAGAGGATCAGATAGCTGCCGGACGGCATGGCGTCCCGCAGCGTGGCCATGATGTGCCGGGGATCGTCGGACTCGGTGATGAAGTGCATGACCGCCACCAGCAGCACGGCCATCGGCGCGGAGAAGTCGAGGTGATCCCGGATCTCGTGGGATTTCAGGATCTCCTCGGGCTGGCGCAGGTCCCCCGGGACGACCGTGACCTGGCCCCGGTTGCCGCGGAGAAGCGCCCTGGCGTGCACGAGGACGATCGGATCGTTGTCGACGTAGGCGATACGTGCGTCCGGTGAGACCTGGTGCGCCACCTCGTGGACGTTGCCCCGGGTCGGCAGTCCGGTGCCGATGTCCAGGAACTGCCCGATCCCCGCCGCCGCGGCGAGCCTGACGGCCCGGCCGAGGAAGGCACGGTTCTCCCGGGCGGCCCTGCGCAGCTCAGGAGCGACCGAGAGGATCTCCTCGGCCGCGGCGCGGTCGGCCGCGAAGTTGTCCTTGCCGCCGAGGTAGTAGTCGTACAGTCTGGCGACACTCGGGGTGTTGACGTCGATCCCCCGCCTCGCCCACTCTTCTTCCACCACGTTCGCCCCTTGCCTGGACAGTCGTGAAGATCCTTCTTCTGAGCGTAATGCTCTATCTGTGGCTGTAGGCGGGACTTTGTAAGAAGAACAACGGAGTCCCGAGCCGAGCCGGCCCTCCGTGTCGTCCACCCGCCCCCTCGATCGGGGCACAGGTCATTCGCCTGCCGCGGACGCCGACCTGGGTCGTCGACCGGTCGGGACCTGGAGCGGGTCGGACCGGCCGGTACCGTCGCCGAGGTCGTCGTCCACCCGGGCGGCCGGCAACGTATAACGTTTTCCCATGAGTGCCACCATCGTCGCCAAGGATCTCGCCGCGGGGCACGGAGATCGCGCGCTGTTCTCCGGGCTGGACCTGGTCGTCGCCCCCGGCGATGTCGTGGGCCTGGTGGGGATGAACGGTGCGGGCAAGTCCACCCTGATGCGGATCCTCGCCGGTCTGATGCCTCCGGAACACGGCGCCGTACGGCTCAGCCCCCCATCGGCGGTGGTCGGCTACCTGCCCCAGGAGCGGGAACGCCGGGCCGACGAGACGATCGCGGACTTCCTGGCCAGGCGGACCGGAGTGGCCGCCGCCCAGCGCGAGCTGGACGCCGCGACCGAGGGACTGGTCGAGGGCCGTCCCGGCGCCGACGACGACTACGCCGCCGGCCTGGAGAGATGGCTGGCGCTGGGCGGAGCCGATCTGGAGGACCGCGCCGAGGAGGTCGTCGCCGAGCTCGGCCTGGCGGTCGATCTGGACCGGCCGATGACGGCGCTCTCCGGCGGGCAGGCGGCTCGGGCGGGCATGGCCTCCCTGCTGCTCAGCCGGTACGACGTCTTCCTGCTGGACGAACCCACCAACGACCTCGACCTGGAGGGGCTGGAGCGGCTCGAACGCTTCGTCACCGGCCTGCGCGCCGGGACGGTGCTGGTCAGCCATGACCGCGAGTTCCTGGCCAGAACGGCGAACCGGGTCGTCGAGCTCGACCTCGCCCAGCAGCGGATCGGGGTCTACGGCGGTGGCTACGAGGCATACCTGGCCGAACGCGAGGTCGCCCGGCAGCACGCCCGCGACGAGTACGAGGAGTACGCCGGTACGGTCGCCTCGCTCAAGCAGCGGGCCGGGGTGCAGCGCGCCTGGATGGAGAAGGGCGTCAAGAACGCGCGGCGCAAGGCGTCCGACAACGACAAGGTCGGCCGGAACTTCCGCACCGAGACGACGGAGAAGCAGGCCGCCAAGGCCCGCCAGACCGAGCGGATGATCGAGCGGCTGGAGGAGGTCGAGGAGCCGCGCAAGGAGTGGGAGCTCCGTATGGAGATCGCCGTCGCCCCCCGGGCGGGAGCGGTCGTCGCCACCTTGCGCGGGGCCGTGGTGCGGCGCGGCGCCTTCACCCTCGGTCCGGTGGACCTGCAGGTCGGCTGGGCGGAGAGGGTGGCGATCACCGGCGCCAACGGGTCGGGCAAGTCCACACTGCTGGCCGCCCTGCTGGGCAGGCTTCCGCTCCAGGAGGGGAACGCCTCGCTCGGCCCCGGTGTGGTCGTCGGCGAGGTGGACCAGGCGCGGGGCCTGTTCCTCGGCGGAGAACCCCTGTTGGACGCCTTCGGCGCCGCCGCGCCGGACATGGTCCCCGCCGACGTGCGCACGCTGCTGGCCAAGTTCGGGCTGCGCGCGGCGCACGTGCTGCGCCCGGCCGCCACGTTGTCGCCCGGGGAACGGACCCGGGCCGCGCTCGCCCTGCTCCAGGCCCGGGGGGTGAACCTCCTCGTCCTCGACGAGCCGACCAACCATCTGGACCTGATCGCCATCGAGCAACTGGAGTCCGCACTCGTCTCCTATCCCGGCACGCTCCTGCTGGTCACCCATGACCGCCGGATGCTGGACACCGTGCACACCGACCGGCACATCCACGTGGACGCCGGCCGGATCACCGAGGTCTAGCGGAGTTCCACCGCCCCGGTGCCTCCGGCGGAGCACAGGGGCAGGCGGTGGCGGTGATCGCCGAGGGCAACGCTATACCGGAAATGTGCGACGAATTTCGCAAAACTCCGCAAATAATTACGTCTAATGCCGTATGGTTTCGCCATGACGCGACGGCTTGCAGAAGTGGCCAAGAAGGTCGGGATGAGCGAGGCGACGGTGAGTCGCGTGCTCAACGGGAAACCCGGTGTGTCCGAGGCGACCCGGGAGGCCGTGCTCACGGCGCTCGACGTGCTCGGCTACGAACGGCCGACGCAGTTGCGCGGGGACCGGGCCAGGCTGGTGGGGCTCGTCCTGCCCGAGTTGCAGAATCCGATTTTCCCGGCGTTCGCCGAGGTGGTCGGGGGTGCGCTGGCCCAGCAGGGGTTCACCTCGGTGCTGTGCACCAGGACGCTGGGCGGGGTCTCCGAGGCCGAGTACGTCGATCTCCTGCTCCAGCAGCAGGTGTCCGGCGTGGTGTTCGCCGGGGGATTGTTCGCCCAGGCCGACGCCTCTCATGACCACTACCGGCTGCTGCTGGAACGCCGCCTGCCGACCGTGCTGGTCAACGCCGCGGTGGAGCACCTCGCCTTCCCTCAGGTCTCGTGCGACGACGTGGTCGCCGCCGAGATGGCGCTCGGCCACCTGCGCTCGCTCGGGCACGAACGGATCGGCATGGTGCTCGGCCCGCCGGACCACGTGCCCTCGCGGCGCAAGCTGGCGGCGGCCGGCCTGGAAGCCGAGTTCGTCGAGCACACCATGTTCTCCCTGGAGGGCGGCCACGCGGCGGCGGCCCGGCTGGTCCGCCGGGGTGTGACCGGCATCATCTGCGCAAGCGACGTCATGGCGCTGGGCGCCATCAGAGCCGCGCGCCGGGCGGGGCTGTCGGTGCCCGGCGACATCTCGGTGATCGGTTACGACGACTCCGCACTGATGAACTGCACCGACCCGCCGCTGACCACCCTGCGCCAGCCGATCGACGCGATGGGCCGAGCGGTCGTCGATCTCCTGGCCGCCCAGATCGACAAGGCCCTGGTCCCGGCGGACGAGCTGCTCTTCGAGCCCGAGCTCGTCGTCAGGGCCTCGACGGGTCCAGTGAAGCGTTAGCGCGGATTGGGCGGCTCCCGCCGCGAGGGCCCGCGCTGCCCGGCGCGGAATGGGTGCTCAGTCCCCACGCTTGCCAGTGACCTTGCGGCGGGCCGTCACTTTCTTGCGGTTGCTCACTCTCTCATTGCGAATGCTTGCCACGGCCATGCCGAGTGGCCGACCTTCGAACCGTCTCACGGTTGATCATTTCGGACGCGTTCCGATATGAGACACCGAAGATCGATAGGAGTGCGAACGGGCTGATCATCATCGGTACATTTCCTGGTCGGCCCTTTGCCGTCATCGTCGCTCTCCGTAATGGTCTATGTCCTACCGTGATCGCTGTAGGTGGGAGGCATGTGCCTATTGCCTACTCGGAAGACACATTCGGCCATTCGGAGGGAAAGACCTTGCGTAAAAGATCTGTCGTATTTGCTTCGGCGGCCATGGGGGCGTCACTGTTCATCCCGGCGGCGCCGGCGGTGGCGTTGCCCAGCGGCGAGACCATCGTCACGTTCGACGTGACGGCGGGCAGCCTGGACATCACCGTGCCGGCCGGTCCGGTCGATCTCGGTTCCGCCCCTCCCGGGGGCACGCTCACCGGGGAACTCGGCGAGGTTTCGGTCTCCGACACCCGTGGTGGAGAGGATTCCGTCTGGGTGGCGCGGGCATACGGGTCGATCTTCACCTCCGGCGCGTTGGAGATCCCTCCCACCGCCATCTCCTACTGGTCCGGGGAGGCGACCGCCGAAGCCGGCGGCGGCACCTTCACCCCGGGGCAGCCCGCAGCCGGTGACGCCGTCCCCTTGAGCTTCTTCGCCACCCCTATCACCGTCTTCTCCCACTCCGGAGGCACCGGAGGTAGCACGGCGACCTGGATCCCCAACCTGATCCTCAGGATTCCCATCACGGCCCAGGTGGGCACTTATACCGGGACGGTGGGACATTCGGTGGCATAGTCGGCTTACGGGATTGTTCGCGCCGATGCTGCTGGCCGTACTTCTTTCGGGTGCGGCCGGCGCACCGGCTGGCGCGAGCCGGACCGTCGACGAAGGCTCCCACGGCACGATCGGCATCCGCCTGCTCGAAGCGCCGGTCAGCCACCGGGACGACCCCCGGGCGTTTTCCTATGTCGTCGACCATCTCCATCCGGGCACCACGATCAAGCGGAAGCTGGAGGTTTCCAACGCCTCGAAGGAGATCCAGCGCATCGCGCTGTATCCGGCGAGTGCCGACATCGTGGGCAACAGTTTCAGCACGCCGCCGGGTCGTTCCACGAACGAGCTGACGAGCTGGATGTCACTCGACCACACCTCGATCGACATACCCCCGGGTCGTACCGAGACCGCGCAGGTCACGATCCAGGTGCCACCGTCCGCCTCGCGCGGTGAACGGTACGGCGTCGTATGGGCGCAGGTCAGCGCCAAGCCCGACGCCACCCACCCGGTGCGCGTCGTCAACCGGGTCGGGCTCCGCGTCTACCTCGACATCGGACCCGGGGGCGAACCGCCGTCGGACTTCGAGATCGAGAACCTGACTCCCGCCCGCGCCCCGGACGGCAGGCCGCAACTGCTGGCCCTGGTCCACAACACCGGAAAGCGTGCGCTGGACATGCGCGGGACGCTGGCGCTGTCGGACGGGCCGGGTGGTCTGCGCGCCGGGCCGTTCGCTGCGGACCTGGGCGTCACGCTTCTCCCCGAGGCCTCCGCTCCGGTGACCGTGACATTGGACCGGCAGATGCCGGACGGTCCCTGGAGGGTGGAGCTGACCCTGGCGAGCGGCATGGTGAAGCGGACGGCCACCGCCACCGTCACCTTCCCGCGCGCCGGCATGGGTCTGTCCGTTTCCCCGGACCTGGGTCCGCTGACCCTGTTCGCCGCTGTCGGGGGGCTGGCCGCGCTGCTTCTGGGGGCCTTCGCCCTGGCCGTCCGCCGGCGTCGTCGTACCGATACCGATACCGATGTCGATGCCGGTGTCGCTGCGGGCTGACGGCGGCCGATCCGGAACGGAGGCGTCACAGGAAGAGATCACCCCGGGCGCCTGGGTGCACCCTTCCCACTGTGACGCCTCCGGAGGATCGCCGGAGCCTCCCGGAGGGGGCCCGTTCACCTGGACAGGTAGAGCACCTTCCAGGTGCCGGCGTAGAGGCAGGTGAGCGACGGCCTGGCGGCCTTGGGCTCGGCGCAGACCTTGAGTTCGACCTGGTAGACGTCATGGTAGGCGAACGTGAAGGACTTCGGCGCGCCGTACGAGCAGGTGCTGATGCTGCGGTGCCGGAACGGCAGGTTCCCGTCATGGGTCCGGTAGGTGATGCGGAAGACCGCCCATCCGCAGGACGGACCCCTGCGGGTCAGGTCGTGGAGGTTGCCGGAGATCCGGACGGTCGAGGCCGCGGGGATGTCCCCGTGATCCTCGCCCGAGACCGACAGGGAGCCGACGGCCTTGGCTCTGCGGCCGGGGGAGTAGGCGGGACCCCACTGGGCGGCCGCGGCCGCGGTGGTGTCCGAGTGGCCGGTCGCGGCCTGGGCGGTGGTGGCCGGGACGGCCGAGACGAGGACGGCGACCAGGGCGGGTCCGGTCAGGGAGCGGAGGAGCGTCATCGGAGGGATCCTTTCCTGCTGTGGTGCCCGCAGTCTGAGATAGGTCGCTTTCAGCGGGGTTGACCCTGCACTGCAGGCGACCGTCAGCGGACCTGCCGGCAGACCGCAGACCCTGGAGGGCATCAGCGGCCCATCCCGGGGAAGGAGCCCGGGGCAGGAGGTGGATGTCATGGAAGCGCTGGGAATCGACATCGGTGGATCGGGGATCAAAGGCGCGCCGGTGGACACCGCCAGAGGGGTGCTGGTCGGGGAGCGTCTGCGGATCCCGACCCCCGTTCCCGCCGACCCCGCGTCGGTGGCCGCGGTGGTCGCGCAGATCGTCGAGCACTTCACCTGGAGCGGGCCGATCGGCGTGACCTTTCCCGGCGTCGTGGTCGACGGGGTCACCAGGTCGGCCGCCAACGTGGACCAGTCGTGGATCGGTGAGGACGCGCGGGCGCTGTTCGCCAAGGCGACGAGGCTGCCCGTGGTGGTGCTCAACGACGCCGACGCGGCGGGGACGGCCGAGATGGCGGTCGGTGCGGGCCGGGGCAGGGCCGGGGTGGTGCTGATGCTCACCTTCGGCACCGGGATCGGCAGCGCCCTGTTCGTCGACGGCCGCCTGGTGCCCAACACCGAGCTCGGTCACCTGGAGATCCGGGGCAAGGACGCGGAGAAGCGGGCCTCCGACCATGCGCGCGAGAATCATGATCTGAGCTGGGACAAGTGGGCCGAGCGGGTCGAGGAGTATCTGCAGCATGTCGAGGCGCTGTTCTCCCCTTCACTGATCATTCTCGGTGGGGGGGTCAGCAAGAAGGCGGACAAGTTCCTGCCCAAGGTGGAGGTGCGCACGCCCGTGGTACCCGCCACCCTCCAGAACGAGGCCGGCATCGTGGGCGCCGCCATGGCCGCCGCGACCGCCGCTGGGCGGTAGAGCCGCTGTGATCTTTGAAACTTTCATCGAACCGGAAAAGCGTTCGGTGAGGTCAGGGGCGAGGACAGTCCCGGTGAAGCGCCCGCGGAGCGCAACAAGCTGTACACACGCCTGAAACATCCGGACTATGGGAGCGCTCCCACCCTCGTCCTGGAGATGATTACGAATGAGAGTTCATCCGCGCCGCCAAGCCTGGCGCAATCGGGCGGCGACCACCGCGGCCGTGTTCGTGGCCGCCGCCGGTCTCGCCACCGGGCAGGCCGCCACGGCGCACGCCGCAGTCTCGTGCGACGTCGCATACAGCACCAACGAATGGCAGGGCGGGTTCACCGCCAACATCAGCCTCAAGAACCTCGGTGACCCGCTGAGCAGCTGGACCCTCGGCTTCGCCTTCCCCGGCAGCCAGCAGCTCCAGCAGGGCTGGTCGGCGACCTGGAGCCAGAGCGGCAACCAGGTCACCGCCAAGAACCTGGACTGGAACGGCGCCCTGGCCACCGGCGCGTCGACGAGCGTCGGCTTCAACGGGTCGTGGAGCGGGAGCAACCCCAAGCCCACCGCCTTCACGGTCAACGGCGTCACCTGCGGCGGGCAGCCGCCCGTCAACCAGGCCCCGACGGTCAGCCTGACCAGTCCGGCGAGCGGCGCCTCCATCCCGGCGGGCTCCGCCGTACCGCTCGCGGCGACGGCCAGTGACGACGGCGCGGTCAGCAAGGTCGAGTTCTATGTCGACGGTGCGCTGGTCAACACCGACACCTCCGCCCCGTACAGCTTCTCGGCGACGGGCGTGGCGGCCGGCAGCCACACCGCCAAGGCCAAGGCCTACGACAACGCGAGCCCGGCCCTGACCAAGGAGACCGCCGAGGTCCCCTTCACGGTGGGCACCGACACCGGCACCGCGTCGATCGTCGCCTCCGCGACCTCGGTCAGCGTTCCCGAGGGCAGTTCCAAGACGGTGGGTTTCAGGCTCAGCAAGGCACCCACCGGCAACGTCACGGTCAACCTGACCAAGACCGGTGACGCCGACCTCACGATCTCGCCCTCCACCCTGGCCTTCACCACCGCCAACTGGAACACGGCGCAGAACGTGACGGTCTCGGCCGCGCAGGACGCCGACCAGACCGACGGCACCGCCACCATCGCGGCCGCGGCCACCGGGCACACCGGCGTCTCCGTCACCGCGACCGAGGCCGACGACGACGGCACCCCGCCGACCGGCGAGCACGTCGAGAACCCGTACGCCGGCGCCACCGGCTACGTCAACCCTGACTGGTCGACGAAGGCCGCGGCGGAGCCGGGCGGTTCCGCGGTGGCCAACATCTCGACCGGCGTGTGGCTGGACCGCATCGCCGCCATCGAGGGAACCGCCTCGGCGAAGGGCCTCCGCGCCCACCTGGACGAGGCACTCAAGCAGGACGCGGCCAACGGCAGCAAGCCGCTGACGATCCAGTTCGTCATCTACAACCTGCCGAACCGCGACTGCTCGGCGCTGGCCTCCAACGGTGAGCTGCTCATCGCCGAGAACGGCTTGAACCGCTACAAGACCGAGTACATCGACCCGATCGCCTCGATCATGAAGGAGTCGAAGTACGCCGCGCTCCGGATCTCGACGGTCATCGAGATCGACTCGCTGCCCAACCTGATCACCAACCTGAACGTGGCCAAGTGCGCGGAGGCCAAGTCGAGCGGCGCCTACGTCGACGGTGTCCGCTACGCCCTGAACAAGCTGCACGCGATCCCGAACGTCTACACCTACATCGACGCCGGCCACCACGGCTGGCTGGGCTGGGACACCAACTTGGGCCCCTCGGCCGACCTGTTCGCCAGCACGGTCTCCGGCACCACGGCGGGCTTCGACAGCGTTGACGGTTTCATCACCAACACCGCCAACTACTCGGCTCTGAAGGAGCCGCACTTCACCATCAACAGCACCGTCAACGGCCAGACGGTCCGCCAGTCCAAGTGGGTCGACTGGAACTTCTACGTCGACGAGCTCTCCTACGCCCAGGCCTTCCGGAACCTGCTGATCCAGAAGGGCTTCAAGTCGGGCCTCGGCATGCTGATCGACACCTCCCGCAACGGCTGGGGCGGCACGGCCCGTCCGTCCGCTCCCAGCACCTCCACCGACATGAACACCTTCGTCGACAACTCGCGGGTGGACCGCCGTATCCACGCCGGCAACTGGTGCAACCAGAGCGGTGCCGGGCTCGGCGAGCGCCCGCAGGCCAGCCCCGCCACCGGCCTGGACGCCTACGTCTGGATCAAGCCTCCGGGTGAGTCCGACGGCGCCAGCAAGCTCATCCCGAACGACGAGGGCAAGGGCTTCGACCGGATGTGCGACCCGACCTACACCGGCAACGAGCGCAACGGCAACAGCCTGACCGGCGCCTTGCCGGACTCCCCGCTCGCCGGCCAGTGGTTCTCCGCGCAGTTCCGTCAGCTGCTCCAGAACGCCTACCCCGCCCTGTAACCGCACGCTCCGCCAACCGCTCCGAGCAGGACCCCCGGCCGCACCGCGGCCGGGGGTCCTGCCCTGTCCGCAGGCGTCCCCGAGCACCTCGCCGAGGTCACCGGCCGTTCGAGGTCGCGCCGTGCGTCCGCGCGAGGCAGGTGACCCGCGTTGTCCGCCGGAAATCGGTCCACGGCACTGTCCGGCCTGCTCATACGATGATCCTGTGCATAAATGGACACATTGCGTCCGTTTATTATATGATCCGAAACGGAGGTAGCTGGTCCATTTATGTGAGCGTGCTGAGCGGAGCGGGAGGACACGTCATGGGATCGGACAGGGTCCGGGTGGGCATCATCGGCGCCAACCCCGATCGGGGGTGGGCGGCGCGGGCGCACATCCCAGCGCTGCGGGCGCTGCCGGACTTCGAGATCACCGCGGTCGGCACCAGCCGCGAGGCCAGTGCGCAGGAGGCGGCCCGCCGGTTCGGCGTTCCGCACGCCTTCACCGATCCGCGGAGCCTCGCCGCGCATCCGGAGGTGGACCTCGTTGCCGTCACCGTCAAAGTGCCGTTCCACTTCGAGCTGATCCAGGCGGCTCTTGAGGCGGGCAAGCACGTCTACTGCGAGTGGCCGCTGGTCCGCACCACCGAGGAGGCGGAGGTCCTCGCGGAGGCGGCCCGCGACGCGGGCGTGCACGCCACGGTCGGCCTGCAGGCCCGCCACTCCCCGGCGATCGGTCACGCGCGCGAGCTGATCGCCGGTGGTCACATCGGGCGGGTCACGTCGGCGACGGTCTACGCGGCACGTGCCAAGGGCGCCGGCGACCGGATGCCGGCCGGGTTCGAGTACACCCTCGACCTGGCGAACGCCGCCGGGACGCTGGAGGTCGTCGGCGGCCACACGCTCGACGCACTGGAGCAACTGGTCGGCCGCATCGCCGAGCTCTCGGCCGGGCTGTCGGTCCAGCATCCCCGGATGACCATCTCCGAAACCGGGGAGACCATCGAGGTGACCAGCCCGGACCAGGTCGTCCTCCACGCGACGACAGCCGGTGGTGCCGCGATCTCCGCGCACATCCACGATGCCAAGGCCACCGACGGCCGCACCCGGATCGAGATCACCGGGACCGGGGGCGACCTGGCGATCGTCTCCGGTGCCGGTGGGCCGGGCGGCATCCAGATGAGCGAGCTGCGCATCCTGGGCTCCCAGGGCGTCGGCGGCCCATGGCAGGAACTGCCGATCCCGGACGGATACCGCCGGATCCCCCAGGCGGCCCGCGGAACCGAGGTCGTCAACGTGGCCCAGACGTACGTCCGGATCGCCGACGACCTCCGCACCGGTGGTCGCACCACGCCGGATTTCGATGAGGGACTGCGGTTGCACCGCCTGCTCGACGCCGTACGGCGATCCGCCGAGACAGGCACCCGGCAGTCCGTCCGCTGAGCGGCCCGACCGAGCGGAGCGCCTTCCGGCCCGTACGGCGGCCAGGTCCGTACGACGCTCAGGGTCGTACGACGCTCAGGCCAGTGGGGTGGTCAGGCTCGTGCGGTGGTCGGGCTTGTACGGCGGCCGGGGCGCCGAGTTCTCCGTCCTTGTCCGCCGGACGGCCTTGACGATCCGCGGGTTTCCGGTCGAAAACATCGGGCGCTCCTGCCCTTTGCCGCGGGGAGCCCCAAATTGGGATGCGGTCGCGCGGCGGGTCGGGCACGATGGGCGGTTGGCTCCTGACTTGCGGGCTGAAAGTACTCTGGAAGCAGTATGGGAACGCCTCCGTTGACATCTCCACTCGCCGACCTCCACGCGCGCCTGCCCGAGCTCACGCTGCGTGACCAGCGGCGGCTCCGGCGCCGGCTCGACGGCGCGCGCAAGGTCAGAAACCACGCCGCACAGCAGAAGATCGCTGCGGAGATCACCTCCGACATCGAGAAGGCCGAGCGCCGGGTGGCCGCCCGCCGTTCCGGGGTGCCCGCGATCACCTATCCGGAGGCGCTGCCGGTCAGCCAGCGCAGGGACGACATCCTGGCGGCGATCCGCGACCACCAGGTCGTGATCGTCGCCGGTGAGACCGGTTCCGGCAAGACGACCCAGCTGCCGAAGATCTGCCTGGAGCTGGGCAGGGGCGTCCGGGGTCTGATCGGGCACACCCAGCCCCGCAGGATCGCCGCCAGGACCGTGGCCGAGCGGGTCGCCGAGGAGCTGGACACGCAGCTCGGCGACGCCGTGGGTTACAAGGTGCGGTTCACCGATCAGGTGGGTGACGGCACGCTCGTCAAGGTGATGACCGACGGCATCCTGCTGGCCGAGCTGCAGACCGACCGCGACCTCACCCAGTACGACACGCTGATCATCGACGAGGCGCACGAGCGCAGCCTCAACATCGACTTCATTCTCGGCTATCTCAAGCAGCTGCTCCCGAAGCGGCCGGATCTCAAGATCATCATCACCTCGGCCACCATCGACCCGGAGCGGTTCTCCAAGCACTTCGGCGACGCCCCGATCATCGAGGTCTCCGGCCGGACCTACCCGGTCGAGGTCCGCTACCGGCCGATCGGCGAGGACGACGACCAGATCCAGGCGATCGGCAACGCCGTGGACGAGCTGTGCGCCGAGGGCCCGGGCGACATCCTGGTCTTCCTCAGCGGCGAACGCGAGATCCGCGACACCGCCGAGGCGCTGTCCAAACGCAAGGACGCCGAGATCCTGCCGCTGTACGCCCGGCTGTCGGCGGCCGAGCAGCACAGGGTCTTCCAGCGGCACTCCGGCCGCCGGGTCGTGCTGGCCACCAACGTGGCCGAGACCTCCCTGACCGTGCCCGGCATCAAATACGTGGTCGACCCCGGCTTCGCCCGTATCTCCCGCTACAGCCACCGCACCAAGGTCCAGCGCCTGCCCATCGAGGCGATCTCCCAGGCCTCGGCCAACCAGCGCAAGGGCCGTTGCGGCCGGGTCTCCGAGGGCGTCTGCATCCGGCTGTACGAGGAGGACGACTTCCTCACCCGGCCGGAGTTCACCGACCCGGAGATCCTGCGCACCAACCTGGCCTCGGTCATCCTGCAGATGACCTCCATCGGCCTGGGCGACATCGGGGCCTTCCCCTTCGTCGAGCCGCCGGACCAGCGTCAGGTCAAGGACGGCTACGACCTGCTCCTGGAGCTGGGCGCGTTCGACCAGGCCAGGCAGATGACCTCGCTGGGCCGCAAGCTGGCCGGCCTGCCGGTCGACCCGCGGCTGGCCCGTATGGTGCTGGAGGCGGAGAACAACGGCTGCGTCCGCGAGGTCATGGTCATCGCTTCCGCGCTGTCCATCCAGGACCCGCGCGAGCGCCCCGCCGACAAGCAGCAGGTCGCCGACGAAAAGCACCGCCGCTTCGCCGACAAGGAGTCGGACTTCGTCTCCTACCTGAACCTGTGGGAATACCTGCAGGAGCAGCAGAAGGAGCTCTCCTCCAGCGCCTTCCGGCGGCTGTGCAAGGCCGAGTTCCTCAACTACCTGCGCGTACGCGAATGGCAGGACGTCTACAGCCAGCTCCGCCAGATGTCGAAGTCCCTCGGCGTCACGCCGAACAGCACCCCCGGCGACGAGCAGAAGATCCACATGTCCCTGCTGTCCGGCCTGCTGTCGCACGTCGGCGTCAAGGACATCGACAAGAAGACGGCGAACGACGGCCCGCGACGTCCGATGACCGAACAGCGCCGGCCGTTCACGGAGTATGCCGGCGCCCGCAACGCCCGTTTCGCCATCTTCCCCGGCTCCGCGCTGGCCAAGAAGCAGCCGCTCTGGGTGATGTCGGCCGAGCTGGTGGAGACCTCCCGCCTCTGGGCCAGGGTCAATGCCAAGATCGAACCTGAGTGGGTCGAGCCGCTCGCCGGGCACCTGATCAAACGCACCTACTCCGAGCCGCACTGGGAGAAGAACCAGGGCGCGGTGATGGCCTACGAGAAGGTCACGCTGTACGGCGTGCCGATCGTGGTGCAGCGAAAGATCAACTATGGGCGCATCGACCCCGAGCTGAGCCGTGAGCTGTTCATCCGGCACGCCCTGGTCGAGGGCGACTGGGAGACCCACCACGCGTTCTTCAAGGAGAACCGCAAGCTCCTCGAAGAGGTCGAGGAGCTGGAGGAACGGGCCCGCCGCCGCGACATCCTCGTCGACGACGAGACCCTGTTCGACTTCTACGACCAGCGGGTCCCCGCCGACGTCGTCTCGGGGCGTCATTTCGACTCCTGGTGGAAGAAGGCCAGAGCCGACCAGCCCGACCTGCTCAGCTTCGAGAAGTCGATGCTGATCAGTGAGTCGGCCGGTGACGTCAGTCACCGCGACTACCCCGACGTGTGGCGGCAGGGAGGCCTGCGCTTCCCGCTGACCTACCAGTTCGAGCCCGGCACCGACGCCGACGGCGTCACCGCCCACATCCCGCTCGCCCTGCTCAACCAGGTGAACGTCGAGGGCTTCGACTGGCAGATCCCCGGCCTGCGCGAGGAGCTCTTCACCGCGCTGATCCGGGCGCTGCCCAAGAACATCCGGCGCAACTTCGTGCCCGCGCCCAACTACGCCAGGCAGGTGCTCCAGCGGGCGGAACCCACCCAGGAGCCGCTGCTCGCCCTGCTGGAGCGGGAGCTGCTCAACCTGACCGGCGTCCAGGTGCCGCGCGAGGCGTGGCAACTCGACCTGGTGCCCGACCACCTGAAGATCACCTTCCGGGTGATCGACGGCTGTAAGCACAAGCTGGCCGAGAGCAAGGATCTGACCGATCTCAAGCGGCGGCTCGCCCCCAAGCTCCGCCAGACCCTGTCCAGGGCCGCCGACGGGCTGGAGAAATCCGGCCTGACCACATGGAACGTGGGGGAGCTGCCCAAGACCTTCGAGCAGCGCCGGATGAAGGCATATCCCGCGCTGGCCGACGAGGGCGCCACCGTGGCCGTGCGCATGTTCGAGACCGAGGCCGAGCAGCGCCGCGCCATGTGGGAGGGCACCCGGAGACTGCTGCTGCTCAACACCCCGTCACCGGCCAAGTGGGTGCTCGGCCGCCTGGACAACCAGGCCAAGCTCGCTCTCAGCCGGAGTCCGCACGCCGGTGCCGTCGCGCTGTTCGACGACTGCACCGCCTGCGCCGCCGACGAGCTGATGGGCCGGTACGGCGGGCCGGTCTGGGACGGGTCCGCCTTCACCGCCCTGCACGACAAGGTCCGCGCCGAGCTCTTCGACACGACCGCCGAGGTGGTCACCCGGGTGGAGGGCATCCTGCGGGTCTGGCACTCGATCACCACCCTCCTACCTGAGGGCCGCTCCACCGCCGCGATCGAGGACATCCGTGACCAGGTGGCCGACCTGGTCCACCCCGGGTTCGTCACCGGCACGGGTTACAAGCGCCTGCCGGACCTGCTCCGCTATCTCAAGGCGGCCGAGCGGCGGCTGGAGAAGCTGCCCGACGACCGGCTCCGCGACGAGGAGCGGATGCACAAGGTCCACGACCTCGAGGACGACTACCACGACCTGGTCGAGAAGCTCCCGCCCGCCCGGCGCTCCGACGACGACGTCCGCCAGATTCGCTGGATGATCCAGGAGCTGCGGGTCAGCTACTTCGCCCAGACCCTCGGCACCCCGTACTCGATCTCCGACAAGCGCATCCGCAAGGCGATGGACCAGCTCTGAGTCACCTCGGCGGCCCGGTTCCCGCTGTGGAGCGCCGGGCCGCAGGGGTGCGGAGCGGGACCCGGGCCGGCGGGACGAGGGGCTACAGGAAGATCGAGGTGTCCAGCTCGAAATCGACGGGCGCGGGGATGTGGACCGGCTTGCCCATCTCGGTGTGGATCATGGTCCGATAGGCGCCGTCCCCGGGGTCGCTGAGCACGGTGACCGTCGGCGGGGAGGCGACCGGGTCGATGAGCAGCATGATCGGAATGCCGCATCCCGCGTAGATCCTGGGCTTGGAGATCCGGTCTATCTCCAAGCTCCCGGGTGAGACGACCTCGGCCACCATGATCAGCCCGGAGGAGAGGATCTCCCGGTCACCCCAGAGCGGGGCGTCCGTGTGGACCAGACAGTAGTCAGGGATCATGGTGTCACGCGGGCCCTCGATGCAGATGTCGACATCCCCGGAGAAGCTCTCCCATCCGTTCGCGTCTTCGGCCGGAATCAGTGCTCTGCTGAGGCGCCTGGCGATGCGGGCGTGCTGGGGGGTTCCGGATGGGCTCAAGATGAGGTTCCCGTCGATGATCTCGGCTCGGAGAGGGAAGGTGGAAGGAAGGGACTCGAAGAGCTCTCTCGCCGGGTGAAGTGGTGGATTCTCTTGGGAGGCATGCCGGGGGAGTCGTCCTTGTACCGTCATCACCATCGACTGTGTCCCTTCGTGTCCGAACAGGCACTCTAAGTGTGCCATCCAATCCCCGTTGACGGGAGGAACATGCATACGGTCGTGATTCTCTCCCGCATGCCCTCTCGACCGGTTCGGTCTGACCCGGCTGTACTGAATAGGATCAGAAAGCCTAACGAAGGGGGACATCGTGGTCAGGGCGCTGGTGTTCGACGTCGGGGAGACGCTGATCGACGAGACGAGGATCTGGTCGCGCTGGGCCGACCGGCTCGGCGTCCCCCGGTTCACCATGCTCGGCGTGCTGGGCGGCGTGGCCGCGCTCGACCGGCCGCACACCGACGCCTTCGAGATGATCAGGCCCGGCTTCGACGTGGAGGCCGAGCAGGAGGCCTGGAAGCGCGACGACCCCGACGGGCTCCGGGTGAACTTCGACGCCGACGACCTCTATCCGGACGTACGGCCCGGCCTGGCCGCGCTGGGTGCCCTGGGATACGAGCTGATCATCGCGGGTAACCAGCCGCCGCAGGCCTACGACGCGCTGACCGCGATGGACCTGCCCGTCGACGCGATCCACACCTCTGACAGCTGGGGCGTCTCCAAACCCGACCCCGCCTTCTTCGCCAAGGTCGTGGCGGTCTCGGGGAGGGAGCCCGGTGAGATCCTCTACGTGGGCGACCGGCTCGACAACGACGTCCGGCCCGCCCGCGCGGCCGGGATGTGGACCGCCCTGATCCGCCGGGGCCCCTGGGGCTATCTGCACGCCGCCCGGCCGGAGGCCGCCGAGGCCGATCATGTCGTCGACGACCTGCACGCCCTGGTGGCGGCGCTGACCCACAAGACGCGCTGACCCGCAAGACGCGCTGACCCGCAAGACGCGCTGACCCGCAAGACGCGCTGACCCGCAAGACGGGCGGCTGACGTCCCGGAGCATCGTCGACCCGGCCCCGGGCCGGTCCCCTGAGGCGACCCGCACCGGCGGAGTCCGCAAGGAGACCGCCGGCGACCCCCGCGGCCCGAACGCGCCGCCACCGGACGGCGGCGGCCGGCGGGGCCGCGGTCTCGCGTCAGGCGCCGGGTTCGATGTGGATGGCACGCTCCTCGGCGGACAGGTCGCCGTCGTCGGCGCCGACGTCCTCGGCGTACGCCTCGGACGTCTCGTCCGGGCCGGTGCCCTCGTCCGGCGCCACCAGGCGGTTGTCCTCGCGGGGGGTGCGTGTGTGCTCCGGAGCCTCGCGCCGGAGACGCTCGTCGAGGGTGTCCTGGTGCCCGGGGTCGTCCTCAAGGATCTCGTGGTTGAAGCCGAGGTCGTCGGTCCACTCCTCGACCTCGACCGCCTGCTCGTCACTCAGACCCTTACGGTCTGCCGGCATTTCACTCATATCGCCGCCTTACCCGTTATGCGGCGGTAAATCCCCCGGTCAGATTCCCGCCGCGGCCCCGATGATCGACCGGGGGTCGGCCGCCCCCGCCAGGACGCCCGAGGGGAGCACGTCGATCAGGTGGGCGTGGCCGAAGGAGGAGCCGTACGGCGCGGCGCCGACGGGATGTCCCCGGTCGCGCAGTCCGTCGCTCCACGGGCCGCCGTCCTCGACCTCGACCACGGCCTGGTCGGGGGCGTCCCAGGTGTCGAAACCGGTGCCGGAGGCCAGCCGCCACCGAGCGGCTCCGATGGCCTCGCCGGGGGCCTGACCGTGGAGCAGCAGACGGGTCAGGACCTGGAGCAGGATCTGCGGCTGGGCGTCGCCACCCATGGTGCCCACGACCGAACGGAGGGATCCGTCGGCATGGGTGACCAGCGCGGGGACGAGGGTGTGCGGTGGGCGGCGGCGGGGGCCGTACTCGGCGGGGTGGCCCGGGATCAGCGAGAACCCGATGCCCCGGTTATGGAGGTTGATACCGGTGCGGGGCTCGAAGACCAGGCTGCCGAAGCCGGCGGCGTTCGACTGGATCAGTGAGACGCCCATACCGTCGCCGTCCACGGCGCACAGGTAGGTGGTGTCGCCCGGCGCGGTGAGGTCGCGGACCGTGACCCGGCCGGCCGGATCGATCAGGGCGCGGCGCGCGGCGGCCGAGTCCAGCGCCCCGTCGACGGACGCGCCCTCGAACAACACCTCCGGCCGGTCGTGCCCGGCCAGCCGCGCGGCCTCCACCAGCAGGTGGGCCCAGAGCGGGTCGGCCGGATCGGCGGGCAGGTCGAGCCCCTCGGCGATGCCGAGGGCGAGCAGCAGCAGGTATCCCTGGGAGTTGGGCGGCATCGTCCACACGTCGTGCCCGAAAGCCCGCACCCGGAGCGGATCCACCCATTCCGAGCCGTCCTTGGCCAGATCGTCCTCGGTGTACTCGCCGGCGCCGACCGCGAGCAGTCCCTCGCCGAACTCGCCGAGATAGAACCCCTCCCGGCCGCCGGTCAGCGCCTCCAGTGCCCGTGCCACCCCGGGGCGCCGGATCAGGTCACCGGCCTGCCGGGCCGCAGCGAAGTCCGCGCACAGCGGGCCCACCGTCTCCAGGCCGGGAACCATCAGCGGCGAGGCGGGGAAACCGTCGCGGGCGTGTCCGATCGCCGGTGCCAGCACCTCGGTCATCGGCAGCCGGCCGTACCGGCCGTGCAGGCTCAGCCAGCCGTCCGCGCAGCCGGGCACCGGGGCCGAGCGGATGTCGTGGCGGTGCGGCATGCGGGTGTGCCCCTCGGCGCGCAGCCGCTCGGGGTCGGCGCCCGAACCGGCCCGTCCGGACGCGTTGAGCGCCGCGGGTGTTCCGGTGCCGTCGTGGACGAGCGCGAACAGGTCGCCGCCCAGCCCGCACATGTGCGGCGCGGTCACCGCGAGCACGGCGTTCGCCGCGATCGCCGCGTCGGCCGCCGAACCACCGCGCTCCAGCATGGCCACGCCCGCCCGGGAGGCGAGGTGATCAACCGTACAGACCATTCCGACGCGCGCATAGCGGGTGTTGAGCATCCCAAGAGCGTACGACTTCGGTAATCGATCGTTAAAGGCAGGTCGAGTTGCCGGGTAAAGCGTTATTTGTCCGTCTTGCTGGCTTTTTGCTGACCAGCTCGGGAACAGGGTCAGCATCAGCCCGGGGAGGACAACATGATCACCCCGCAGCCGCCGGAGGACGAGCGGACCGGACGGGTGGAGGACGTCGAGGCCATGATCCTCGCCAGGCTCGCCCGGCTCAGAGGGCGAATGCGCCGGGAGGCGGCCGTCGACGAGATGACGTGCCGCCTCGCCGTACGGATGAACGTGCGTCCTGACGAGGCCGCCGCGCATCTGGCGCGACTGTCGCACGACAGTGGGGTCGACCTGCTGGAAGTGGCCCGGTCCGTGGACGAGCGGCACCTGGACATGCCCCGGAATCCGCCGGTGGAGGTGCCTCCGTGGCTGCACGGGATCTTGGCCGCGGCGCATCTGCCCGCCGCCTACCTGACCCCGGTCACCGACGGGACCGGCCGGATCGTGGACTTTCTGATCGCCACGACCAGCGACCACGCGTACGACATGACCGGACGCCCCGCCGATCTCCTGCGCGGGCGCAGGTTGGTCGAGTGCAGCCCCGGAGTCGTCAGATCAGGGTTGCTGGACGCGTATCTGCGGGTCTACGAGACGGGTGAGCCGTTCAGCAGGGGGCCTTTCGGATACGTCGAGATCCGGGATGAGCGGCTCTGGCCCGCCTCGGTCAGCGTCAAGGCCGTCCGGGCCGCGGAAGGAGTGCTCGTCACCTGGCGGGCCCACGACGACGAGGAACGTCTGATAAACGGATGGGAGCGCGCCCAGCGGGTGGTCGGACTGGGCTGGTCGGAGTGGAACCTGGCGACGGGGCGGGTGTTCTGGACCTCCGAGATGTACGAGATGTTCGGCTGGGACAGCGCCGAGGGCCCCATGCCGCTCGACCGCCTGCCGAGGATGGTGCCCCCGGAGGACGTCCCCCTCGTGGAGGAGATGATGTTCACGCTGCTGGAGTATCGGGAGGCCGTGGAGCAGGAGCTCCGGATCCAGCACCGACACGGCATCCGCCACCTCCGGCTGGTCGCCGAGCCCGTGCTCGACCAGGAGGGGGTGCCGATAGCGGTCCGGATCATGGCCCAGGACGTCACGGCCGCCCGCCGCAGGGAACGCGCGCTCGCCCTGGCCCACGAGCAGGCGTCCCGTGCCAGGAGCCGGGCGGAGGAGGAACACCGCGTGGTGGTCACGCTGCAGGACACGATCGTGCCCCTGCGCAAGGGGGTGATCGATCTGCCGGGACTCCTTGTGGGGCTCAGATACTTCCCCGGCGAGGAGGTCGAAGGCCTGGGCGGCGACTGGTTCAAGGCCCGGCCGCTGCCCGACGGCCGGGTGCTGCTCGCCATCGGCGACGCGATGGGTCACGGGCTGACGGCGGCGAGCCTGATGGTCCAGATGCGCAGCGGCCTGGCCGGGCTGGCCTACACCGGAGCCGAGGCCGACCAGCTCGCGTCCTGGCTCAACGAGCTCATCTACCACGCCAACCAGGGCATCACCGCCACCGGGACCGCCATCATCGGCCACTTCGACCCGTCCCGCCGCATCCTCAACTGGATCTCCGCCGGCCATCTGCCTCCCATCCTGGTCCGCGACGGCGCCTCCTTCCTGAAGGGGAGCGTCGGCACCATGCTCGGGGCGTTCGAGGCCATGAAGTACACGGTGAACACGACCCAGCTGGCCGAGGGAGACCTGCTGCTGCTCTACACCGACGGCATCGTGGAGCGCCGGGGGCGCGATCTGGACGAGGGCCTGAACGCGCTGCTCGACGCGGCGGGCCGGTGCGTCGAGGGCGACCTGGAAAAGGACATCGCATCCATCATCCGGCAGGTCGGCGGTGAGCAGTCCGATGACGACATCTGCCTGCTGGCCTTCCGGGTGCTCTAGCCGAGCACATCCCGGGTCCGGCTCTCCGGGCCGTCCGCGCCCGCACCGGAGCGGGCCGCGCGGGCAGTCTCCAGGAACCGGGCGACGAGGGGGTTCGGGTCGTCGCTGCGCCAGCTCATCCCGACGACGGTGCGCGCGGTGTCCGGCTCGATACGGCGGTACGCGACACCCCTGAGACGGATCCGCCGGATGCTCGCCGGGGCGAGCGAAACGCCGAGCCCCGCCTCGACGAGCGCGGAGACCGTCTGCCACTCCACCGCGTGCTGACCGATGCGCGGCTCGAAGCCCCTCTCACGGCAAAGGTCAATGATCCGATCATGGACGGTCGTTCCGGCGGCACGGGGCAGCAGCACGAACGGCTCGTCCGCCAACGCCGCAACGGGGACGACGCGCCGGGCGGCGAGAGGGTGGGCGGCCGGTAGGACCGCGACGAACTCCTCGGCCAGGAGCGGCTCGACCGCCAGCCCCTGCTCGCCGTCCGGTGGCTCCCGCAGGAGCCCGACATCGATCGTCTGCCCGTGCAGGGCCGCCACCTGAGGTGCGGTGGTCATCTCGCGGATCTCCATGTCCACTCCCGGATACCGGGTCCGGTAGGCACGTAACAGCTCCGGCAGGACGGTCAGGGCGAGCGACGCGGCGAAGCCGATCCGGATCCGGCCGGCCGTACCGGTGCCGGCGCGCCGGGCCGCGTCCAGGCCGCCGGCGACCTCGTCGAGCGCGCGCCGAGCCGCCGGCAGGAGCTCGTGTCCTGCGGCGGTGAGGGCGATCCGGCCAGGGCGCCGGTCGAACAACGGATGCCCGACCTTCAGCTCCAACCGCCGGATCTGCTGACTCAGCGGCGGTTGCGCGATGCCCAGCCGCTCCGCGGCGCGTCCGAAGTGGAGCTCCTCGGCGAGCACCGTGAAGGCGTGCAGCTGCTGCAGTGCCAGCTCGGGACGGTCCATATGCTCAGAGATATCACACGATGCATACCGAAGTATTGGACGTATCACCCGGGGGTGCCTAACCTCTGCCCCATGACAGAGCGACGTGCGATTTTGAGCGGTTCCACCTTCGAAGAGGAGATCGGGTATGCGCGGGCGGTGGTCGACGGCGACCAGGTGCACGTGTCCGGGACGACCGGTTTCGACTACGCGACCATGACGATCTCCGATGACGTGGTCGAGCAGGTCGAGCAGTGTCTGCGCAACATCGGGGCGGCGCTTGCCGAGGCGGGCTGCTCGTTCGCCGACGTCGTCCGGGTGCGCTACCTGCTGCCCGACCGCGCGGACTTCGAGCCGTGCTGGCCGACCCTGCGCCGCTGTTTCGGTGACGTACGTCCGGCTGCGACGATGCTGGTGTGCGGCCTCGCCGATCCCCGGATGAAGCTCGAGATCGAGGTGTACGCGCGACGGCCCGCGGGGCCTGACATCCGGCCGCGCTGACCTCGACCGCCGCCCTCCATCGCCGAGACCGCCCACGCCGTCGCCCGGCGCGCCGCGCACGAGCTGTTCGGCTCCCGGACCTGCACCGCGCCGACCGGCGTTCTCGGCTACGTCGAGGTCAACACCCTGCCGGTCGATGGCCGACCGTCCCGGACACCTCCGGAGGGTCCACCTGTCCGGCGCGGGCGAGGATTTCGCTCAGGTAATCGAGCAGGTCCTGTCGGCGCTCAGCGAGTGAGGTGTAGCCGGAGCCGTCGCCGGCGCGCAGGCGGAGCGCCTCTCGCAGGATCGGGCGCGGCCCGACCTCGCCCGACGCCCACTCTCCCGCACCGCTCTTGGCGGTGACCAGCCCGGTGACCAGGGTGTAATACAGCCGGGTCACGCCAAGGGCGACCCACACGACGAGGGCGTCGACGACCCGGGAGGGATCGGCGCCGGCGATCTCCGACCGGAACGGAAGCCAGTAGTCGCGCAGGTTGTCACGGGTCCATCCGTCGAGACGTGTCCTGTCGGTGGACACCTGCGGGAGCCCGCCACGGAGGACGACGGGGCTCTGGGCGAGGGTCTGCCAGACGGCGGGGTTGACCTCGAAGCTGTCGCCGACCTCGAACCGGCCCTCGTGGGCATGAGGCCTGTCGGCACTTCGGGTGGGGTCGCCGAGCAGGTCGTCCGCGGTCACGTAGACGCCGTCGAAGGGCATGGGGGTGCTGAGCTCCGCGTGCACACGGCCGAGGGCGGCGATCTGCTCCGGAGCGGGTTCGGCGGCCATCCGGGCGACGAAGTCGATGTCGCTCTGTCCGGGACGGTAGTCGCCGAGGGCCAGCGACCCGACGAGATAGAAGCCGTCGACAAGTCCTGGTGCCTGATCGTCGACCAGGGTGAGATAGGCCCGGGTGGCGATCGTGACGTCGGGAGTCATACGACGTGATCATAATCTGCGGCTCAGCCGTACTTCCCGCTTTCCCGCAGGCCGTCGCCGAGAGCGGGTTCGCCTCCGGCCGGTGACCGGGATCGCGGGTGGGCCGGCGGCGACGGAGGCCGGTGCGGGCCCACCCGCCCGCTGGGCCCCGGCTCAGTCGCCGGGCCGACGGCAGACGTCGGAGACGGCGGCCGGGTCCCAGTAGAAAGGACGGCACTCAAGAGCCACGGACGGACCGGCGGATATCAGACCACGTGTCAGGAGATCCGGGACGGTGGCCCTTGGGGCGGCGGCGCGTCCTCAGAATCCGCCACGGTTGCGGATCGCCCCCAGATCTTCCTTGATCTTGAAAACGACCACCAGCGATTCCAGCCCCACGCGGGTGAGCAGCACGGCGAGGAACCAGGCGATCGGCGCGATGACGAGCGAGATAATGCCGAACCCCGGGTTCAGGTCGAAGGCGAAGGCCAGGAACAGGAGCGCCCAGATCCCCTGAAGCACCACGAGGATGACGAAAATGATCTTTACGATGCTCGTCGTCACGTAGTGGTCGAAGCTGAGGTCGAAAAGGCGGGCGAGGAACCCCTTCACCGCGGGGCCGGGCTGGTTTGCCTGCTGCGGGTAGGAGGGCTGGGTGTACGGTCCCTGGCCGGGCTGGCCGGGCTGGCCGGGCTGGCCGTACTGACCGGGCTGGCCGTACTGGCCGTATTCCGGTTGCGGATTCTGGTTGTCATACGGGTTGGTCATCAGTCGTCCTTGTCGGGGGGATGATCACGACACTTTGCCAGAAAAGCACGCGGGAAGCCGGTGTTCCGGCGCAGTGGAATCCCTCGGCTGGGAGCGTGGCGGCCGACGTGAAGGACGCTGTCGAGCGCCTGGCTCGCGGGTCGCTCGGAAGCCCGGCCTCAACCCGACGATCGTGGAAGTCAAGGCGACCTTCCTCTAGAAGATGATTGATCGCTGTCAAAGCGATCTATAACGTCATTTGTCGTGACTCGTCCCCCCAGGTTGCTGAAAGCATTGATCGCAGCGGTGGTGCTGATCCCCATCGGCATCGCCTCCCTCCCCGCCTCCGCCGAGCCCTCCCCCGAACCCGAACACCCCTGGCGCCTGAACCAGTGGCCCCAGACCCAGCCGTGGCAGCGGGACGAACCCGCCGCCACGCTGCGGTCCAAGCCCGGCGGTCCGGCTCCGATCGACCCGCAGGACTGGAAGAACCCGGACCACATGACGTGGGCCGACTACCGGAAACCGCCCGGCACCAACTGGGCCGATCCCGCGGCCAAGGGCTCCACGAGGACCTTCCGCGGCGCACTGGTCCTGCTGGACTATCCCAACCAGCCGTTCGTGGTCACTCGGCCGCAGGGCTCGACGGTCTTCAAGAATCCCAGCGCCGAGGCCCACGACATCCCACGCGAGAAGGTCGCCCAGTTCTACAAGGACTTCCTCAACACCCCCAACGAGCTCAACCGCGGCCACACCATCCACGAGTACTGGATGGAGGACTCCGGGGGCCGTTACGGCGTCGACCTGACCTCCTTCGGCCCGTACCAGATGCCGGGCAAGTCCCACGAGTACGCGATGGAGTTCCAGGGGGGCACCGCCTGCCCGGCGGGCGACAGCTGCGAAAAGGACATCAGGACCGACGGCCGGGCCGCGTGGGTCGGCGCCGAGGGCCAGGAGATCCCCGCCGGATTCGACTTCGTCTTCTATCTGAGCGCGGGCCAGGACGAGTCGGCCACCTGGCAGGAGTTCGGGCCGATCAAGTTCCCGACCAAGGAGGCGGTGACCGACGACTTCGGCCCGCCGGACCCGGCTCTGCCCAACTGGGCCGAGACCCGGTACGTGGACTGGACCTCCTGGGCCTCGGCCTCCTCCATCTGGCCCAACGCCGGAGGAGGGTCGTCCACCCAGGCGGAAAGCTCGGGCCAGGGCGTCTACGCCCACGAGCTCAGCCACATCCTGGGCATCGGCGACAACTACAACAACCCGTTCGGGGTGCCGCCGCGCCGCGCCTACACCGGTATCTGGGAGATGCTCAGCCGGGGTAGCTTCAACGGACCCGGTGGCCCGCACAGCCGCTGGTCGATCCCGCCCACCGGAGGCGGATCCATGGGCGCCCAGCACATGCTCCGCAACAAGATCAAGCTTGCGATGGTGGACGAGCAGAACGTGCTGCGCCTGTCCCGCGGGGCGCTGGCGGAGTCCGGTCTCGTGGTGGCCAAGGTGACCGCCCGGGTGGCCCAGCCGGGGCCGACCGGCCTGTCCGGGGTCAACATCGCCTTCGGCGACGGCGACCGCAGTCCCGCCTGCACCGTCGCGACGGACCCGTACTGCGACGGCGGCGGATACGACAACTACACCGTCGAGGTCGTCGACCGGATGGGAGCCGACTCCTTCACCCCCGACTCCGGCGTGCTGCTGGCCAAGACGAAGAACGCCGACCGCGCGCCCTTCGAGTGGGTCGTCGACGCCAACCCCCAGGACATCGGCATGACCGACTACGTCCTGCCCGACGGCACCGCCGTACCCATCACCATCGGCGACTACCGGCAGCTGTCGGACGCCCTGTTCCACGCGGGCACCGACTCCGGGTCCGAGTACGAGTATGTGGACGAGGCCAACCGGCTCCACTTCTACGTCCTCGACGTGCAGCGCGACCGCAAGGGCATCCTGTCCTACACGGTGGCCGTCCGCTCCCTGGACGGCGCCGGGCCGCAGAAACGCGGCCTCAAGCTGCTCCCCGCCGCCGGTATCCCCGACGGCAAGGGTCTGTCCTCCTGCCGTTTCCCGTTGTTCAACACCGGTAGGTCCGCCGCCACCCAGGGGGAGCACCCCGAAGACGTGAGCGTCTACCTCAAGAGCGACGTCTACCGGCTCTCGGCCACCGTCGCGGGCAAGGGCTGGACGGCCTCGCTGCCGAACCGGCTCGTGGCCGCGGACTTCGGAAAGCAGGCACCGGTGGCCGTCAAGGCCCAGCAGGCCTCCGGTGGCAGCCGGCTGGCCAAGGTCACGCTGACCGCGACCTCCGAAAGTGACCCGTCCAAGACCGCCCAGGCCACCTGTCACGTGATCGGCCGGTAGGCGGGCCTCGCGAAAGAGCCGCACGGAGCGGCGCGGGGCCACCGCCGGGGTACGGCACGCACGCCGTACCCCGGCGGATGGCCGTGGCCCTGGTGGCCGGGCGCGGGTGGGGCCCGGAAGCGCGCTGTCCGGCTCCACCCGCGCCCGGCGCGCAGGCGCCCGTCTCCGGGATTTCACCGAGATGTCACTTCGCCGACCGGTGAACGCCCTATGAGGCGCCCCTTTGCCGACCGGTCGTCTGGTTGAATAAATCTTGACATGACACGTCGGCTGGGCCGGGGCCGCAGACGTGCCACGGTCTTCTCCGAGAGGTGCAGATGTCCGGGCCGTCGAACGTGCCTGATCACCGCAGTCCGCGACCGGCAAGGCGGTCGGTCTCGCTGGCGGCGCCCGCCGCCGCCGGAATCGCCGCCGCGGTGGCCAGCATTCTGGCCACCTCGCTGGACGTCTGGGACCTGCCCACCGGGGCCAAGGTCGGGGTGACCGTGCTCGCCGCCCTCCTGGTCGGCCTGCTCACCTGGGCGACCAACAGCACGCGGACGGAGGAGCCCGCCGCCGGCGACAGCCCGTCCTGGCGCCCGCCCGACCAGTGGCCCCCGGTCGTCGCGCACTTCACCGGGCGGACCGAGTCGCTGGCCGAGCTGCGCCAGGTGTTCGCCGGCCGCAGGCGTTCCCGCGGCGCCGATGAGGAGACCTCGCCGCTAGTCGTCTCGGTGTACGGCAGAGGCGGCGTGGGCAAGTCCATGATCATTTCAAGGTTCGGGCACGAGATCGCCGACCGGTTCCCCGACGGCCGCCTCTACGCCGACCTGCGGGGCACGGTGGAGGCGCCCGTCCAGCCCGAGGAGGTGCTGATCGGTTTCCTGCGCGCGCTGGGGGTGCGGCTGACCACCGACCCCGGTGGCCTCACCGAGCTGCGCAAGCTCTGGCTGACCTGGACCAAGGGCAGGCGCATCCTCATCGGCCTGGACAACGCCCAGAACGGGGACCAGGTCAAGGATCTGATCCCGGCCGAGCCGGGCTGCACGGTCATGATCACTTCACGGCAGCCGTTATACCTGCTCAACGCCTACGACAAGCGGCTCTCGGTCTTCAGCGAGGCGCAGGGGGTGGAACTGCTCGCCCGGTTGGCGGGGGACGACCGGGTGGCAAGCGACCTGGAGTCGGCGCAGGAGATCGTCCGTATGTGCGACCACCTGCCGCTGGCCATCAGCATCTGCGGAGGGCGCCTGGCGACCCGGGAGAAGTGGACCCTGCGCGAGCTCGCCGACCGGCTGAGGGACGAGCGCCGCCGCCTGGACCAGCTCGAACTCGCCCGCCGCCTGGACAAGAGCGTGCGCGCCTCGCTCCAGCTCAGCTACGACGACTGCACCGACCTCCAGCGTCGGCTGCTGCGCCTGCTCGGCCTGCTCACCGCCCCCGACGTGCCGGGCTGGGTGGCGGGGGAACTGCTGGCCACCTCCGAGCTGGAGGGTGCCGACCAGCTGGAGGCGCTGATCGACGCCCAGCTCGCCGAGTGCTCGGGCGTCGACTTCTCCGGTGTCATGCGCTACCGGCTGCACGACCTGGTCCGGATCTTCGCCCGCGAGCTGTCCGTCTCCGGCGACGACGACGGCCGCCGCCGGGCGGCCATCGAGCGGGTGCTGTCCGGATACCGTCGCCGGGGCGAGGCCGCGGCGATGGCCCGCTGGCCGCAGGACTGGGGCCGCAGCGGCAGGAACACCGATCCGGTGTCGACGACACAGGCTCAGGCGTCGGCGGCCGACTGGCTCAACGCCGAGCGGCTGAGCCTGGTCGCCGCCGTCAACCAGGCCCGGAGCCTGGAGATGTGGGAGCTGGCCTGGGGGCTGGGCCGGGCCTTCAGCTCGCTCTGCCACTCGCTGCGCGCCTACTGGTCCGACTGGCACACGGTCGCCGAGATCGGCTGCCAGGCCGCGATCCACCTGGACGATCCGAGAGTCCTGGGTATCGCCCTGCTGGACCGGGCCGCCGTGACCGGTGGGCAGGGCAGCCACCAGGCCGCCAGAGCGGACGCCGAGCGTGCACTGGAGATCTTCACCGACCTCGGAGAGGCGTGGTGGGCCGCACGGGCGATGCGCTCGATCGGCATGAGCCTGTTCAGCGACGGCAGCCTCGACAGGGGGCAGGGCTACCTGATCGGGGCGATCACCGCCTTCAAGGGGGAGGACGACCGCTGGTGGTCGGCCAGGACCCAGCGCAACCTGGCCGAGCTCCGGCTCGCCCAGCGCAGGTCCGAGGAGGCGAAGGAACTGCTGGAGGACGCCCTGGAGATCTTCAAGCACGACCGCAACCGCTATTCCGAGGCGCAGACCCTGCGCGCCTACGGTGAGGTGCTGGGCGCGAACGCGCGGGCGCTGCGGAACCGCGGGGAGACCAGGGCGGCCGAGCACGACTTCGTCCGGGCCGGGTTCAGCCTGGAAAGGGCGGCGGAGACGTTCCGGCTCAGGGGTGAGGTCTGGGAGGAGGCCAGGTGCCTGCGCGCGGCCGGTGAGGTCGGCAACCCGGCGGACGGCCTGCGCGAGCTGGCCTACGTACGGCGGGCCACGGAGATGCTGACCGCGCTCGGTGACTCCTGGGGGGTGGCCAGGGCCGAGCTGTCGGCGGGCCGTGCCCACGGCCGGCTGGGCCGTTCCCGGGAGGCGCAGGAATGGCTCCAGCGGGCCGTACACGCATTCGAGGACCTTGGCGACCGCTGGTGGATGGCCAGGAGCCTGATCTACCTCGGTGAGGCGCATCTGGAGGCGGGCGATCCCGAGGCGGCGGTCCCCCCGCTCCGGCAGGCCCAGGACATCTACCGAGGCCTGGGCAATCAGGCGGGGATGGGCCGGACCCTCGAACTGCTGCGCCGCGCGGGAGAGTGAGACGGACGGCGCCCCCGCGCTCTACGGCCCCTCCTGCCCGGCCGGCGTTGCGGAACCGGACATCGGACGTTGACCGCGCGGCCATACCCGACGTATAGGCTCATCGATGATGAACGACTTCACGCGATGGATCGATCTTGAAGGTGCCGTCAACGTACGCGACCTCGGCGGGCTCGCGACGGTGGACGGCGGGACCACGCGCTTCGGCCGGGTGTACCGGTCGGACAACCTGCAGGGACTGACGGAGCGCGACGTCGAGTTGCTCGTCGGCGAGCTCAGGCTCCGTCATGTCATCGACCTGCGCTCCGGCACCGAGGTGTTCCTGGAGGGCCCCGGGCCGCTCACCGCGGTGCCGGAGATCAGCATTCACCACCTCACCCTGTTCGCCGAGGGAGGCAGGCACACCGACGTCGAGGCCGACCGGGTCGACCGGATCGACGCCGACCGGGTGCTGCCCTGGCAGGAGCGGAACGAGGAGGACCTGGCCGAGCTCAAGGTGACCGGGTTCTACTACAACTACCTGCGTGACCGCCCCGACTCGGTGCTGGCCGCGCTGCGCGCCATGGCGCACGACGACGGTGCCGCCGTCGTGCACTGCGCGGCGGGCAAGGACCGCACCGGGGTCGTCTGCGCCCTGGCGCTGGAGGTCGCCGGAGCCACTCGGGAGGCGATCGTCACCGACTACGTCGCGACGGGAGACCGGCTGGAGGGCATCCTGGCCCGGCTGCGTTCCAGCGCCACCTACCGCGACGATCTCGACTCCCGCCCGGCCGACGACCATCGGCCCCGCCGGAAATACATCGAGCAGTTCCTCAGGGTGCTCGACGACCGTTTCGGCGGACCCCTACCCTGGCTCGCCTCCCAGGGGTGGACCGAGTCCGACGCCGGAGCGCTCCGCTCCCGCCTGCGCGACTGACACCGGCCGAGAGCTCACTCTCCCCGCCGTCACGGCCGGGGAGAGGAGACGGTCTCCCGGCGACGGGGGAGGGCCCGGCCGGTGTCTCCCGGCAGGGCGCCTGCGGGCGCGCTCAGAGAGCGATCACCTGGCGCTCGGCGGCCGACCGGCGGGCGGCCTCCAGGACGGTGAGTGCCTCCACCACCTCTTCCGGGTCCACCGGGGGCGGGGTGCCGTCCCGCAGAGCCGCCGCCACCGCGGCGTAGAAGGCGAGGTAGTCGCCGGGTTCGGTGCGGACGGGCCGGTGCGCGTCGTCGGTGCCCAGGGTGCCCCATCGTTCCCGGGGGTCTTCCCCGAAACCGGGGGAGTCAGGGGTCAGACCGGCACGCAGGCGGTCCTCCTGGACGTCCAGGCCGTACTTCAGGTAGCCGGCCTCGGAGCCGAGGACCCGGAAACGGGGGCCGAGCCGGGGGGCGACCGAGCTTGCCCACAACTGGGAACGGGCGCCGCCGGCGTGGGTGAGGGCGATGAAGGTGTCGTCGTCGGAGGCGACCCCGGCACGGCGGATGTCGGACTCGGCGTAGACGTGGGTGACCGGACCGAGCAGGCGCAGGGCCTGGTCGACCAGATGGCTGCCGAGGTCGTAGAGGAGGCCGCCGACCTCGTCGGCGCCGCCGAGCTCGCGCCAGCCCCCCTTCGGGGTGGGACGCCAGCGCTCGAACCGTGACTCCAGCCGGTTCACCGTGCCGAGCTCTCCGGAGGAGATCAGCCGCTCGACCGTCAGGAAGTCGCCGTCCCAGCGCCGGTTCTGGAACACGGTCAGCATCAGGCCGAGATCGTGCGCCAGCCGTACCAGGGCACGGGCCTGGGCCGCGGTCGCCGCCAGCGGTTTGTCCACCACGACCGGCAGGCCCGCCTTCAAGGCGGCTTCGGCCAGCGGGACATGGGTGCGGTTGGGCGAGGCGACCACGACGAGGTCGCTCACGTCCCACAGCTCGGCGGCGTCGCCGACGACCCGCGCGCCGTACTTCTGCCGCACCTCGGCGGCCCGTTCGGGACTGCCGGTCAGCACGGTGGACAGGCGGAGCCCCGGGGTCGCGGCGATCAGCGGGGCGTGGAAGAACGCCCCGGCCACGCCGTACCCGATGAGGCCGACGCGGACGTCAGTCACCGCGTTGCTCGTCGCGCTCGGCGAGGAAGGCCTCGAACTGGGCGGCGAGCTCGTCGCCGGTGGGCATCTCGGCGGGCTCCGCCATCAGGCTCGTGCGCTGGGAGCCGGTGGCGAACGCGTCGTACTGCTGCTCAAGCCCGGTGATCGCGGTGGACAGCTCGTCGGAGGCCTCGATCTGCTCGGCGATCTCGACGTCGGTCCGGCCGGCGGCCTCGCGCAGGCCCTCCAGCGGGAACACCAGGCCGGTGCTCGTGGTGATCGCCTCCAGGGCGGTCACCGCGGCCGCGGGATACTCCGCCTGGGCGAGGTAGTGCGGGACGTGGACGGCGTAGCCGAGGGCGTCATGCCCCTTGGCGCCGAGCCGGAACTCGATCAGCCCGGCCACGCTGCCGGGTACCTGGACCTTGCCGAAGTCGCTGGTCTGGCCGGTGATGAGCTCGGAGCGGCTCGCGTGACCGGTGACGCCCAGCGGGCGGGTGTGCGGGACGGCCATCGGGATGCCATGGACGGTCACCAGCTTGCCCACGTTCAGCCGGGTGACGAGCGCTTCGAGGGCGGCGCTGAACAGCTCCCACTCGCGGTCCGGTTCGGGGCCGCTGAGCAGCAGGAACGGCGTGCCCGTGCTGTCATGGACGAGTCGGAGGACGATCTCCAGGCTCTCCATGTCGGTCCACCGGTCGGTGTCGAAGGTCATGATCGGCCGCCGGGACCGGTAGTCGATCAGGCGGTCCACGTCAAAGGTCGCGACGACCCGGTGCTCCAGCTCGCCGAGCAGGTGGCCGATGGCGAGCCGTCCGGCACCGCCCGCGTCCACGAACCCGTCGAAGTGGTAGAGCAGCACCGGATCGGTCAGCTCAGGGACGTCTCCGCTGAGCCGGTAGAGATCCGTCGGGTCGAACACCGTGTTCCAGCCTTTCGTCGGTCGTCTCTTCACATGAACCCGTGGAGTCTCCGGTGAATTCCGCCTCCCGCCGGGTCAATGGCACCCTATCGGGGCACAATGGATTCCATGCAGCCTGACCCGGAGCTGGAGGAGTTCGCGACCCGCCTGTTCGACCTGGCCAGGACGGGTCAGACCGATCGGCTCCGCACGTACGTGGAGGCCGGGGTCCCGGCCAACCTGTCCAACGACAGCGGGGACACCCTGCTGATGCTCGCCGCCTATCACGGACACCCGGAAACGGTCCGCGCGCTGACCGCTCTGGGCGCCGACCCGGGGCGGGCGAACGACCGGGGGCAGACGCCGCTGTCCGGCGCGGTCTTCAAGAAGGAGCCGGAGGTGATCAGGGCACTCCTTTCGGCCGGCGCCGATCCGGACGCGGGCACCCCCTCGGCGCGGGAGGCGGCCCGGATTTTCGGACAGGACGAATACCTCAGTTGGTTCAGCCCTGATTCGGACGTCTGATGACGCAGTGTTGTTAGATGTATAGGAAAAGACCCTTTTTTCGGCCATCCTTGACGGGTGGGAACCCGTGCTGCTCATAAGTTCGTCCAAAATCTCCAAATTCCCCCGCTCCCCTGTCCCTTCCCAAGCGAGGTGAACCCCTACGTCGAGCAGGTCGACAAAGAGACCCTCGAATGGCTCATCGACTCGCGGATGCTCCAGGACGAGGACTCGGTGGAGCGCTACCGGCAGGCGAAATACGGATGGCTGTCGGCCAGGACGTATCCCTACGCCGAGCACGACGCGCTCCGCCTGGTGACCGACTGGTGCGTCTGGCTGTTCGCCTTCGACGACGTCTTCTGCGAGTCGGACCGGTGCGCCGCGGACATGGCCCGCGAACTGCCCCGCTTCCACGCCGTCCTGGACGACATGGAAGCGGGCCAGCAGGTCGACGACGTGTTCGCGAAGGCGTTGCTGGAGATCAAAGGCAGGATCGCCGCCCTCGGCGACGCCGACCAGCTCGACCGCTGGCGCAGTCTCACCAAGGAATATCTCTCCGCCCAGGTCTGGGAGGCGGCCAACCGCGAGAACGAGGTGGTTCCGCCCCTGGCCGACTACATCTTCATGCGGCGGCGGACCGGAGCGATGCTCACCGTCTTCGCCCTCATCGACATCGCCAGCGGTTGCCGTCTCACCCCCCACGAGTGGCGCCACCCGGCGATACGGGCGATAACCGAGAGTGCCAACGACGTCGTCGTCTGGGACAACGACCTCATCTCCTATGCCAAGGAGAGCGGCGGGGGCAACTCCTGCAACAACCTGGTGAACGTGCTCGCCAGGCACCGGCGCTACTCCAGGCAGCGGGCCATGGAGACGGTCGGCCGGATGCGCAACCGGGCCATCGCCGACATGGTGGCGGCCCGCCCCTCGCTGGAGGCGCTCGGCTCGGAGGCGGTGCTCGCCTACGTGCGCGGCCTGGAGTTCTGGATCAGCGGAAGCGTCGACTACTCGCTGACCAGTTCCCGCTACACGGACGCCTGGCGGCAGCACTCTCCGGAGGCGTCCCCTCACTGATCACCGCAGCGGGGAGAGCGGGCCGTCCTGCCCGTCGTCGCCGAGCGCGAGTTCGATCAGCTCCTCCAGGTTCAGCTTCTTGCCTTGGGCGAACGCCTCCTCGTATGCCTGATCGCCGAGGACGCGCTTGCACTCCTTGATGGACCGGTCATGCTCGGAGTTGAAGAACGGCGAGTTCATCTGGGGCATCCCGAAAGTGCGCCAGTTCGCGTGTCCGGCGCCCATCAGCCGGGCCGCGAGCAGCGGCTGCCCGCTCTCCATGGCCTGCTTGGCGACCACCTCGATCGCCAGGCCGATACCGAGCACGTCGTGGAACTGGCGCTTGATCCGCAGCGCCTCGCGCGCGTTGATCATCGCCTCGGCGGCGTTGCCCATCGCCTGGTGGACGCTGGCCAGCGCGTATATGGCATAGGAGCGCAGCCACAGCTCGCCACGCTGGGTGCAGACCATGATGCAGTCGCGCAGCAGCACCTCGGCCTCGGCCGGGTCGTTCTGCATGAGCAGCACCATCGACAGCTCGACGATCGAAGGGAGCAGCCCCGGGTTGAGCTCCCGGCCGCTCTTGTGGAACTCGATCGCGACGCCCAGCAGCGCACTGGCCTTCTGCACGTCACCCTGGAGGAACGCGGCCGTGCCCAGCATCTTGGTGGCCAGGATGACCGCGCCGGAGTCACCCACCCGGACGGCGTCCGAACTGCACTTCTCGGCCGCGTCGACGGCTCCCGCGATGTTGCCCTGCGCGCTGTGGATGTAGGAGAGCACCCACAGCGCCTTGCACCGTTCCGGGCTCGGCTGGGGCGTCAGCTCCAGGGTCTTCTCCAGATAGACCTTGCCCTCACGGGCCAGTCCGCAGGCCACCCACATGAACCACAGGGAGGACAGGAGCTTCAGCCCCGCCTGCACCTCCGAAGGCTCACGCAGGCAGTAGTCCAGGGCCACCCGGACGTTGTCGTGCTCATGGCGCATCCGGACGTACCAGTAGACCTGACGGGCGCCGGACCAGGCGTCCTCGCTCCTCTTGGCCAACTGCAGGTAGTAGTCGCGGTGTTTCTCCCGGATCGTTGCGGTCTCGCCGAGCTTCTCCAGCCACTCCTCGCCGTACTGGCGCAGGGTGTCGATCAACCGGTAGCGCTGGCCCGAGGCCGTGCCGTCGCTCAGCAGGATGGACTTCTCCACCAGACTGGAGATGAGGTCCAGGATGTCCTCGGAGGGCAGGTTCTCCCCGGAGCAGACGTAGCGGGCGGCGTCCAGCTCGAAGTCACCGGCGAAGACCGACAGCCGGGCCCACAGGAGCCGCTCCGCGGGCGCACACAGCTCATGACTCCAGCCGATCGCGGCACGCAGCGTCTGGTGGCGGGGCAGCGCCGTGCGGCTGGCGCCCGCGAGCAGGCTGAACCGGTCGGCCAGCAGGCCGAGGATCTGCTCCACCGACAGCGCGCGCATCCGGACCGCGGCCAGTTCGATGGCGAGCGGTATGCCGTCCAGGCGGCGGCAGAGCTCGGCCACCGGGCCGATGTTCTGCTCGTCCAGCATGAAGGTGGGCACCACCGCGCACGCCCGCGCGGCGAAGAGCTGCACCGCCTCGTTGCTGAAGACGTCCTCTCCGGGCACCTCGCCGGGGACGGCCAGCGGCGGGATGGTGACCGTGTGCTCGCCCCTGGCGTTCAGCGACTGGCGGCTGGTCGCCAGGATGGTCAGGCCGCGGGCACTGGTCAGCAGGTCCTCGAAGAGCGAGGCACAGGCGTCGACCAGGTGCTCGCACGTGTCGATGATCAGGAGGATCTCACGGTCGCCCAGCCACTCCACCAGCGTCTCGTCCGCCGAGCGGGACGACTGGTCGGCGATCCCGAGCGCCGAGGTGATCGTGTGCCGGACCATCCCCGAGTCCTGCAGCCGGGCGAGGTCGGCGAACCATATGCCGTCCTTGAACTGCCCGCGCATCAGGTGCGCGATGCGCAGCGCCGTCCGGGACTTGCCGACACCGCCGATACCGGTCACGGTGACCAGGCGGTGCTCGCGGAGCCGTTGCCGGAGGGTGGTCAGCAACCTGGTGCGTCCCACGAAGCTGGTCAGCTCGTTGGGGAGATTGCCGTCTTGCCGCCATCCTGATGGCGTTGCCATGGGCCGCCTCACGGGGGGGTAGCTGACAGGGGGCGTAGCTCACATCTGACACCGCATCGTACCGCCTGCGCCCCTGCCTGTCCTTTGGCCCGCAATCGCGCGGCCTTCACATCGCGGACGTAAGGCGACACGCTCCCTCCGGGGAGGAATGCTCCACCGCGACGCTGGTTAGCATGTACGGGTGACAGTGAACGAGCCCGACGACCTGCGTCCCGTCGATCTCTCCGACGACGGGCCACCGATCCTGCCCGACCAGACCAGCGACGACACCGATCTCGGGTGGGGCGAATGGCGAGGTTCGGACGACAACGACGCCCGCCTGCTGGAGGACCGCCCGCCCCACTGGGGATAGGGACCGCGCCACCGTTCAGTCCGTGGGCAGCAGCGTCCCGAGCGGTCCGAGATCGAGGTTGAGGTCGGAGGGGGACAGACCGAAACGCTCCCGCAGTTCGGTCATCGCCTCCTCAAGGCGCATCAGCGTCATCCCCAGCGTCTCGATCTGCTCGTCGGACAGGTCGCCCTGTTCCATCCGCCGCACGCACTGCCGCTCCACGAGCTGACGGACGAGTTCGACGAGGGTGAGCACGAGGCAGGTCAGATCGCGCTCGACCTTCTCCGAGTCGGTGTCGATGCGCCAGCGGCTCGATCGCGCGGTGTCCGGCCGTGAGCCGTCCGATCGTGAGCCGGCGGATGGTGTGCCGCCCGGCCGTGAGCCGGCGGACCGTGCGCCGTCCTGCCGTGGGCTGTCCGGCGGTGGGCTCGGTCGTGAGCCGTCCTGGCGTGAGCCGTCCGGCTGCGGTGCGTTGGGACGTGGGAGGTCAGGACGCGCGGCGCCGCTTCGCGCATCCGGCGGGCCGGTGTCTTTCCCGGTGCCTTTCATCGATGACTCACTTCCAGACCGGTTCGTGTCGGGCCTCCCGCGCGGCCGGGGTATCCCATCCGATCGTGCCGGACTCCCGGACGGACATGATCAGCAGGCGTAACGAGATGCGCACGAGATCGATGTCGGCGATGGACAGGACGATGTCCCCGCTCACGACGACGCCCCCGGCCAGCAGCCGGTCCAGCAGGTCGACGAGCGCCACGCGCTGCGAGGGAAGGCGGCCCTCGGCGGCCAGCGCGGCACCTCGGGAGCCACTAGACGGCATCGGATGCCTCCGGACCGGCCGTGTCGAGGTCGAGAGCGGTGAAGGAGTAGGGGGCCCACGGGCCGGTGAGCTCCAGATCGATCCCCTGTCCGCGGAGAGCGTCGAGGGCGGCGGTGAACTCGTCGACGCGGTCGTCGTCGACGAGGTAGGCGCCGTTGAGCACCATCCACTCGGCACGGCCCGACAGCTCCGGGTCCTGGGGGCGATGGCGGAGGCTCGCGGCGGCGACGGCGGCCAGTGCGGCGTGGACGCGCTCGGCCTGAGCGACCGTGTGGCGTTGCGCGTCCTCCCTGCTGTGCAGGCTCGCCTGCCGGCGTTTCAGGTAGGCCGTACCGGGACTCTCCCCGCCGACGCTCTCCTCCTCGGTCGAGGGCGCCGCCGCCTCCTGCTCCGCGTACGCCTTGACACCCCACTCCCGGCGTCCGACGACACGGGAGAGCACCGCGACGAAATCGTCGTGCCGCCGGGCCAGCAGTTCGCTCACCTGTTCCTCGCTGGTGTAAACGGTCACGAGCCGGACGGGGGCGGTCGGAACCGTCTCCGCCACGGCCTCCACGACGTGGTTGTGGGCGCGGGCCGTGTGCCCGATCCAGTCCAGGTCCTCCAGCGAGCGGCGCAGCGGCTCCTCCCCGAACTCCTCCAGCGGGACGGTGCTCACATACGCGACGAGACCCGCGTGCTCGACCGTTCTCACCGGTGCTCCTCCCACACCCGTCAGCTCCGCCGGAGGGGAACCGTGCGGTTCGCGTGTGATCGCGTAGACGTACGTGCCGACCTCAGTCACCGCGCTCCCTCGCCCTGGACGGCCGCTCCCGGGCGGCCTCCTTCCGCGGTTCGATGGGCCGGCGCCTCTCCCGGCCCTCCGCGACGGCGAGCCGCTCGCGGAGCCTGCGGTTCTCCTCCGCGAGTTCACCGTCCTGCGAGCTGAGCCACGGATCGCGCTCCCACCAGTCGATGCCCAGCTCCCGTGCGGTGTCCACCGAGGCGATCAGCAATCGCAGTTTGATCGTGAGCAACTCGATCTCCAGCAGGTTCACGCGGATGTCCCCCACGATCACCACGCCTCTGTCGAGCACCCGCTCCAGGATGTCGCCCAGGTTGGCCGACCCACCGGCGGAGGACGGTCTGCTGCCGTAGCTCTGCGGGGCCATGTAACCGGACCGTGCTGGATTGGTCATCTCAACGACGCCTCGCTAACTGTTGTCGCCACTGCCGCGCTTGTAGCGCCGCGTTCTGCGGTAGGACAGCAGATTCCCCTCCTGATCCATCTCGACCTCGTAGAGCGCGAGGATGTCCCCCGAGGAGGGGATCCGGCGGTCCTCGACGACCTCGACCCCGACCTGCCAGCCGTCCTCCGCAGGCCGTACGAAGGTGACGCCCTCGACCTCCTTCGACGTCAGGTCGCTGATGTGCCGCAGCCCGGCCTTGCCCGCGGTCACCGCCGAGAGGGCGCGTGACCGCCGCCCCCTGGCCGGAACGTCCTCCTCCGCGTCCGCGTCCTCCGCGTCCTCGTCCTCGTCCTCGTCGGAGTCTTCGTCTTCGTCGAAGTCGTCCTCGTCTTCGTACGTCTCGTTCTCCTCGTCGTAGAGGTCGTCGGGGGCGTCCGTCTCGGTGGCGCGCTCGTCGCGGGTTACGCGTTTGACCGGCACGAGCTCATCCCCCCTCGTCCTCTTCTTCTCCACCCCTGCCCGGCATGGCCATGCCGGGCAGGTCCTGCTGGGCCGTCATCTGTTCGAGGAGCTGTTCCACCGCTTCGGCCTCCTCCTCTTCGGTGATCTCACCGGCGAGCCTGGCCTCCTCCAGTTCCTCCAGTTGGCGCCGGATCGCCGCGGGGTGCCGGGTCTCAAGCTCGGCCTGGTCCTGCACCAGCTCGCCGAGCTTGATCAGCCCTTGGATCGGGGCGAATGGCAGGCCGAAGATCATGGTCAGTAGTTCCATCGTCATTCCTCCCCCCGTCGCGTCATGACGAAGTCGTACGGCGCCAGCGGACCGAGGAGACGCAGGGCGACCCGGTCGGTCCACTGCTTGCCGAATTTCTCGACGATCCGCCGGAACTCGGCCTCCTGGTCGTTCTCGATCAGGAAGGCCACGTGCACCGCGTCCTGCTCATGGGTCGGCTCACGCACGACGACGGCGACGCTCCGCGGCGCGAGGGCGTCGACCAGCATGTCCGTGTCGGCCGCACGCTTCGCCGCGACCGCCTCGCCGACCAGCTCGCCGAGCCGGATCCGCGCGTCCCACGTCGCCTCCGCCGGCCGGCCGTGGATCTCCTCGCGCAGTCGTGCGGCCTCGGGGTTCTCCGCGAGCACCTCGCCGATCACCGCGTGCTCGACGTAGCGCCCCTTGACGACGTACTCCACCCGTCCCTCAAGCTCGTTCAGGGCGGCCAGGAACTCGTCGTGATAGGGGCGGAGCAGTTCGTCGACGACTGCTTTCGGGCCGGTCACCACCGCTCCGAAGCGGAGCGGGAGCACGGGTACCTCGGCCGCCGCGCCGTCCAGCAGTTGTTGATGGGCGATCAGGTCGTTCGGCCTGCCGAGCGGGCGGTCCAGGGTGACCTCGCTGATCAGGGCGGCGAGCCGGCCGTGCCGTACCAGCCTGATCCGCCCCGGTGGGTCGCCTATGCCGCGGGCATCGGGGGAGAGTTCGACGTCAGCCGGAACGATGCCGTAGATGTAGGAACCGCTGTCCTGCTTGCGCCGGGTGGCTTCCTCCGTCCCAGCGGTCCGCGTTCTGCTGGTAGAACCGGGCATTTCATTCCTCCCGTCTCCGACGCCGGCGGGGGACCGGTTCGTGATCTTCATCATGCCCATCGGAGTCGCCGATGAGCTCGCGCAGTTTCTCCCCGGCCGCTTCTACCGCGCCCTGGGTGACGCCTTTGGTCTTCGACTTGCTCACGCCCTGCGTCATGCCTTCCATGACCTCCGGCAGGCCCTTTCCGCCGGTCTGTGTGAGGTCCAGCCGGTTGACGGCCTCCGCGAAGCGGAGATAGGTGTCGACGCTGGCCACGACGATGCGCACGTCGATCGTCAGAAGTTCGATCCCGACCAGCGAGACCCTGATGTAGGCGTCGATCACGATGCCCTTGTCGAGAATCGTGTCGATGACGTCGGCCAGGCTCGACGAGGACCTGCGGCTGCCTGCCCCGCCTCCTGAAGATTGCACGATGGTCATCTCAATCCTCCAGCGTGGAGATCCCGGATGTGGTTCTGGGAGGGAAGCGCGACGCGGTGCCGCGCGGTTCGCCGGGCGTGGCCCGTCCGGCGGGCGATGGCCATGGCGCCGGGCCGGCGGCCCGTCTCCCGGTCACGTGCCCCGTCTCCCGGTCACGTGCCCCGGGTTCCGGTCCGGCGGCGGGCGGGTCGCGGCGGCGGTCGTTTGTCCGTGCCTGCCTCCGTTTCACCGCGTCGGCGCCGTACCGGACGCTTCGCCGGTGCGGACTCCTCGTCCTCCGGTTCCTCCTCCGCCTCCGCGGTACGGCGGCCGCGCCGTGCCGGGCGTTTGGCTTGGGGTTCCTCCTCGGGCTCCTCCTCGGGTTCCTCCTCCTCTTCTTCTTCGTCCTCTTCGGGCTCCTCCTCGTCCTGCTCTCCCTCTTCGGGCTCCTCCTGCTCCTCGGCCTCCTCTCCCTCCTCTCCGCCTTCCTGGTCCTCGATCTCCTCCGGCGCCTGTTCCTGTTCCTGTTGCTCCTGCTCTTCCTGGATGGCGGTCTCGTGGTCCTTGACGACCTGGCTGTCGCGTATCTCGCCACGCCAGCCCTCGAGGTCGTCGGGGTTCAGCACCGTCTGCATCATGACGTGCCGCCGGAAGTGCTTGAACTCCAGGCGCGCCCGCCGGCCTTGTGCGCGCCAGATGTTGCCGGTCTTCTCGAAGAACCCCTGCGGGTGGTACTCCAGTACGAGCAGGATCCGGGTCATGTCGGGGGTGACCTCGTGAAAGGTCACGGAACCATCGACGTAGCCCTTGGCTCCCTTGGAGCGCCAGACGATCCGCTGGTCGGGAATCTGCTCGACGATCGTCGACTCCCAGGTCCGGTGCGACCAGAAGACCTGGGCCTTCCACGTCGTCTTCTCGTCGGACTGCTGGTCGACCCCCTCGACCTTCTTCATGAAGCTGGGGAAGTCCTGGAACTGGGTCCACTGGTCGTAGACGAGCCTCCGGGGAGCGCCCACGTCGAGCGACTCGACGATGTTGGTCAGCTTGAGTTTCTTGCTCTTCCCGCCTTTGCCGCCCCCGGTGATCTTCTTGAGCAGTCCGCCACCGGCCATCTTGGCCACCCCTTTCAGCCCGGATAACATGGGGTGCTTCGAGCCTCCGGTGATCGCCCCCAGCAGGTCCGATCCGCCGCTGCCGCCCGCGTAGTCGGTCAACCGGTCGGTCAGCCCGCCGATCTTGTCGGTCGCGGACGACAGGATCCGCTCCCCGAGCGCCTCGGCGAGGTTCCGCAGTTCCTGGGTGAGCTGGTCGATGGGCAGCACCTGCCCGGCTTCCTCTGCCGGTTGGGCTCGGGATTTCTCGGCCATCCCGCTCACCCCCGTGCCCGGCGGACCGGACGGCTGCCTGCGGCGGCCTTCTCGCGCTGTGCGCCGCCCCGGCGCCGTGCGCTCTTGGCCGGTGGCTCTTCCTCCTCCTCTTCCTCGTCCTCCTCTTCCTCGTCCTCCTCTTCTTCTTCCTCATCCTCTTCGGGTGCGGGACGGGTCTTGGCCGCCGGGCGGCTCCGTCCGCCCGTGGCGCGGCGCCCGCGGGCCGGGGCCGGCTCCTCTTCTTCCTCTTCTTCTTCCTCCTCTTCGGGCTCCTCCTCGTAGTCCTCGTCCTCGTCCTCGGGCTCCGGGCGAGCGGCGCGGGCCTTGCCACCCTTGCCGCCCTTGCGTCCGCGGGTGGGCTCCTCTTCCTCTTCCTCCTCGCCGCCGGCTCCGCCCGGAACCCGTAGCGACTCCACCCGGTTGTGGAGCTTGGAGGTCAGCGTGTCGATCTGCTTGCCCGCCGCCGCCCGCGCCGCGGACTTGCCGACCTCGAACAGCTCGCCGCGGACGCTGTTAACGATCTTTTCCAGCTCCGGAGAGGAACCCAGCAGCTTCAGGCCCTGCTGCAGCAGGTCGCTCCCGCTCGCCCCCAGTTTGCCGGTCGCGCCGGCCGCTGCCAGCCCGAGCGCCATCCGTAGCTTGTGATGCCGGCCCAGAAGGTAACCGGCACCGACAGCCAGGGCTATCTGTGGTCCGCACTTCACGATCACCACTCCCCAATCGATCACTCCGCCTTGGGATCCGTCCGTCCACGAGGCTTCGGTCAGCGGCCGGACGGAGAAAGACGCCGCTGAGGACTGGCGTCTGTCGCGCTGAATGTCGGAGGCATTTCGCTTCCGAGTCGGCAGGATTCCTACCCTAGAACGTGATGAAAAAACTCAAAAGGGTAAAAAGCGGACATGGTGCGCCTTATATGAAAGGCGCCATGCCGCCATGCCGCCGAGGTACGCGTGACGAATATGTGAGGCGAAAGGGCAAGTGACTGGAAAGGGCGACTAAAGGCTAGGAAACGACGTCTCTGCGGCGGAAGCGGCGGAAGGCGAAGGCGACCAGGACGGCCGAGTAGGTGACCGAGACGGCCACCCCCTTGACCATGCCGCCGTAGTCGGGCTGCGGCGCCAGGGCGTCCAGCCAGGCCGTGTTCCAGAAGGTCGGAAGGAACTCCCGGAGTGAGCCGAGCGCCTCCACCGCCTGCAGGATGTTGCTCACGATCACCAGGCCGACCGCCCCGCCGACCGCGCCGAGCGGGGAGTCGGTGCTGACCGAGAGCAGGAAGGCCAGGGCGGCGACCACGAACTGGCTGACCAGCGCATAGAGGATCACGATCCCGAAGCGGGGCAGCACGTCCAGCGCGGCGATGGTCTCGCCGGTGCCGGGCACGCGGACGTCGTTCCAGCCGAACGCGAGAGTCCCGGCCAGCAGCGCCATCAGCGGCAGGCAGATCACCGCGGCCGCCGAGTAGCCCATCGCGACGATCAGTTTCTGCCGCAGCAGCCGGTCACGGGGGATGGGCGCGGCCAGCAGGTAGCGCAGCGACGACCAGCTCGCCTCGCTGGCCACGGTGTCACCGCAGAACAGCGCCACCGCGACGACCAGCAGGAAACCCACCGAAACCGACAGCGCGAACGCGGCGAAGTTCAGGCCCCCCTCGGTCGCCAGGTCGGAGATGCGCAGCGTGGCACCGGGCTGCCCGGATCCGGCGCCGAGCGTGAACGCGATCACCAGGACCCACGGCAGCACGAGCAGCAGGCCGAACATGGCCAGCGTGCGGCGCCGTTTGAACTGGCGGACGATCTCCACCGCCAGCGGCAGCGTGCGTCCGGGCAGATAGCCGGCCGCCGAACCGCCGTCCGGGGAGCCGGCATTCGCCGGACCGCGGGCCAGAGCCGTACCGGAACCGTGGACGTCACTCATGCATTTTCCCCGATCAGGTCCAGGAACACGTCCTCCAGGCGGGTGCCCGAGCCGTTGGCGGAGGTACGGCCGCGCAGCAGTTCGCTCACCGGGCCGGCCGTGATGAGGCGGCCCCGGTGCATGACCACCACGTGGCTACAGGTCTGCTCCACCTCGGCGAGCAGGTGGCTGGAGACGATGACGGTGCGGCCCCGCTCGGCGTAGGAGATCAGGACCCTGCGCATCTCCCGGATCTGGGGCGGGTCGAGACCGTTGGCGGGCTCGTCGAGGACCAGCAGATCGGGCAGGCCGAGCATGGCCTGCGCGATGGCCAGGCGCTGGCGCATGCCCTGGGAGTAGGTCCGTACGGCGCGCTCCAGCGCGTTGCCGAGCCCGGCGATCTCCAGGGCCTCGGCGAAGTGGGCGTCCTCCGTGGGACGGCCCGTCGCCTTCCAGTAGAGCTCCAGGTTGGCCCGGCCGGTCAGGTGCGGCAGGAAGCCGGGGCCTTCGACGAAGGAGCCCAGCCGGGACAGGACCGGGGCGCCGGGGACGACCCGGCGGCCGAAGATCCGGATCTCGCCCGCGTCGGGGTGGATCAGTCCCATCAGCATGCGCATGGTGGTGGTCTTGCCCGCCCCGTTGGGGCCGAGCAGGCCGAGCACCTGGCCCTGCTCGACGGTGAAGGACAGGTCGTTCACCGCCAGTTCGCCGTTGCGGTAGGCCTTGGTCAGGCCGTTGATCCGCAGGGGCACGGTGTCCTGGGCGGGCTCGTGGTCGTCGCCGCCGCGCCGGCGTCCGGTGAGCAGCAGGATTCCCGCGACGACGAGGGAGGCCAGCGGCAGTGCCCAGGTCCACCAGGCGGGGCCGCCGGCCGGGGTCCGCAGGGTGGCGTCGGTCGGCACGGTCACGGCCGGTGAGACCAGGCCGACCGTGTAGACGGCCGGTGCCGAGGGGGTGCTGTAGCCCAGGTCGGTGGTGGTGAAGGCGACGCGCAGCCGGTGCCCGACCTCGAAGCGGTGGTCGATGGCGGGCAGGCTGACCTCGGCCTCGCCGGTGCCGCCCTCGGGAAGGGCGATCCTGACCGGGGCGGCGAGCGACTCGGGCAGCAGCGGTGCCTGGGCGTCGCCGGCCACGTCGTAGAGCTTGGCGAACAGCGTCACGTCGCCCGCTCCGGTGCTCCCGCCCGCGGAGGACTCCGCGCTCCCGCCTGCGGAGGACTCCGCGGGCCGCACCCGTACCTTCACGGTGGAGCTCCCGGTGACCTGCAGCGGGAGCTCCAGCGGCGCGGAGTCGAAGGTGGCGCTCTGGCCCGGCATGTCGACGGACACGCTCAGGTTTCCGGCGCCGCTCGCGAGAGCGCCGAATCCGGGGACCGCGCTGATCGAGGAGGGCGATCCGCCGGGCGGGTTGGCCACCTGCTGGTCCGCGCCGCTGAGCGGCACCGTGGTCCGGGCGGTGCCGCCCAGGCCGGGGTAGCCGTCCGCGGTGGCGTGCAGCTGGACCGGGCGGCGGGTCCCCGGATCCCGGCCGCCGTCGCGGGTGACGGTGAACGGGCTGCCCGCCGGATCCGTGCCGGTGTCCTTCTTCAGATAACGGTCGAACCAGCCGAGGGTTCGCTCGTGGATCCAGTCGACCTCGCCGTTGCCGCCGTCGTGGCCGCCGTCGAACCAGGCCACGCCGACGGGAGCGCCGGTGGCGGCGACGGCTCTGGCGTTGGCGTCCGCCTGTCCCAGAGGGAACAGTGAGTCCTGCTGTCCCTGGAGCAGCAGCGTCGGAATTTTGATCTTCCCGGGCACGGATACCGGGCTGGATCTGCGCAGGGTCTCGATCGCGCCCGGCGTCGCCCGGCCGGTCTCGGCCACCTGCTGGTACATGTCGCAGATCTCCGGAAGGAACCGGCCGCACCGGACCTCCTGCGCGGTCTGCGGGGTGACGGGCGGGACGGCGGTGCGACCGCTCGTTCCGGCCGGCCCGCCCAGTCCCGTCTCCGGCGTCGGGCCGCCCCGGCTGAAGAACAGCCCCGCCCACATCCGCTTGAACACGCCGTTCTGCGGCCCCTGGCCACCCGCGTCGGGAAACAGCGCGTCGGCCAGGTCATACCAGGTGATCTGGGGGACGATCGCGTCGATCCTGCCGTCGTACGCGGCGGCCATCAGTGCGATCGCCCCGCCGTAGGAGCCGCCCGCGACGCCCACCAGCGGGTCGCCGGCCGCGTCGAGCCGGACCTCGGGCCGCCTGGCCATCCAGTCGACGAGCTGGCGGACGTCCTTGACCTCGTAGTCGGGGGAGTTGAGTGCGATCTGCCCGGTGGAGCGGCCGAAGCCCCGCGCCGACCAGGTCAGCACGGCGTAGCCCTCCTGCGCCAGCCGTACGGCCGCGGCCCGGACGCTCTCCTTGCTGCCGCCGAAACCGTGCGCGAGCAGCACCGCCGGTGCCCGGCCGCCTCCGGCGGGCGGGAAGAAACTCGCGTCAAGCGTGACCCGCTGGTCGTCTCCGGGCCCGTCCAGAACTGTGATCTTCTGGTCCTGGACGCGCACCGGTGGTGCGGACGGCCACAGCACCCAGGTCGCGACACCGATGACCAGCACGGCGACCACCGCGACCCAGGTGGCCGGCCTCCCTGCGAGTTTCATGCCGAGAGCCTACTAAGGGGAGCTGAGAGAGACCTGAGACGGCCGGGCCCGCCGAGGCCTCCGTGCGGGCGGTCGCCCGGAGCCGGAAGGGGGTCTCCGATCGATGATCGGGGATGTCTGAGGGATGTTCCCGATTGCGGAGCAAGGTAAAGCCCAGGCATCATTTCGACACGTGAAGTCAGTCGAGATCCTCAGACGAAGAGCCACTCCAGCCATTGAGTGGGCCCTGCCCTACTGGACCAGGGGGAAGGCAGGCCGTGAGACTCCGGAGGATCTGTTCCGGCTGCTGTATCTCGGGTGGCTGGTGGCCTTCTCCTTCAAGGTGCTGGGCGCCTCCTGGGACGTCTCCTGGCACTTCAAGTGGCTCCGTGACGACCTGGCGCCGCCGCACCTGCTCAACAGTGTCGGCACGGTCATCGCCCTGACGCTCACGATCATCCATCTCTACACCGGTTACGGCGTGGACCGGACCGCGCAGCGCCTCATCGGCTGGGGCACCGGGATCTTCCTGACCGCGGTGCCGCTGGACCTGATCAACCACCGGATCAACGGGCTCGACATCACCTCGTGGAGCCCGTCGCACATAATGCTCTACTTCGGCACGCTCCTCATGATCTGCGGGGTGATCCGGGGCTGGTTCATGGGCGCGCCCGTGGGGCGGGCCCGGACGATGGTCCTCGGCGGGCTCTTCGTGTTCCTGTTCGAGAACGTCTGGTTCCCGGCCCAGCACCAGGAGTACGGGGTGTTCGGCCTCGCCGCCTGGGACCAGGGGCGTCCGGAGGCCGAGCCCATCCTGCTGCAGTTCGCCGCCGACCAGATGGGCCGCGCGGTGGACCGGACGATGGTCGTCAACTTCACCCTGCCGGTGCCCGACCAGGTCTACCCGCTCTACGCCGCGGTCGCCGCCATGATCACTCTGATCTTCGCCCGCGCGATGATCGGCCGGATGTTCGCGGCCACCGCCGTGGTCGGCGTCTACATCGCCTACCGCACCCTGATCTGGCCGCTCCTGGCGCTCACCGACTTCCCGCGCTCGTCGGTGCCGGTCTTCCTGATCGCCGGGGCGCTCGCCGTCGACCTGGCCTTCCTGATCCGGATCCCGGTGGTGCGGGCGCTGGCCGGCTCGCTCGCGGCCACCGTCGTCGTCGACCAGGCGCTCCGCCTGCAGAGCGTGGCCTACCACACCCCGCCGCTGGTGCCGCCGATGACCATGCTGATCGGCGGCCTCCTGCTCGCCGCCCTGTGGGTGGGCGGCGAGTGGGCCATGCGCCGTTACCGGCTGCGCGCTCAGGACATGGAGGCCGTGGTCAGCGCCACCGCGACGCCGTAGGCCAGACCCATCACGGTGATCTCCGCTGCCGCCCACGCCGCGACCGCCGTCCCCTGCCGCGCGGCGATGCGCGGCAGCAGGCGGAAGCGGATGTGGGCGGCGAACGGTACGAGCAGCGCCACGCACACCGTCTTGGCCACCACGAGCAGCCCGTAGTCGCTGGTGAACACCGCGCCCGGCAGCTCCACCCCCTGGGTGAGGGCCATCGTGGCGAGGCCGTTCACCAGGCCGGAGAGGCCGACCAGGACCAGCGCCAGGGTGGCCAGCCGGGAGAACTTCGGCAGCACCCGTGCCAGCAGTTCGCGGTCTCCGGTGAGCAGCGTGACGATCGTGAGCAGCCCGCCGGTCCAGGCGGCCGCACCCATCACGTGCAGCTCCATCGAGATCATGATGGGGTCGTGCCAGACCGAGTCGACCGCGTGGCCGGTGACCGGGATCGGCAGCAGGCCGAAGAAGGCGATCACGATCCGCAGCTCGGCCGGGACCTTCTCGCCGAACCGTACGGCCAGCAGTCCGATCCCGGCGTAGACGAGCGCGCAGGCCGCGCTGAAGAGCATCCCCTGGCCTGCGCCGACGCTGTCGACATACTCGGCGACCATTCCCGGGGTCGGCACGAGCCCGGGGTTGAGCTGGGCGGTCTGGAAGACGATGACGGCCAGGGCGAGCACCGCCCAGGCCCACGCGAACGTCACCGCGGCCGGCCGGGCCCGGCGCATCACCGGCTCGGTCCGTTCCGGGTCGTCGAAGCCGAGCAGCCGGGGCAGCAGGCTCAGCCCGACCACGGCCACCGCGGCCAGGTCCAGCAGCACCCGCAGCACCGGCAGGCCGTACTCCACCAGCGGGCCGGGCAGCGTGATCCCCGGCACCGCCTGCTGCGCGGTGAACATCGTCGCGGCCAGTACGGCGAGCACGGCTCCCGAGACGAGCCCGCCGGCCAGCAGCCTTCTGACCGTGCCCGCTCCGGTGGTCCGGTCAAGGGTGACGGTCATCTCTGGGCTCCCTGCTCCTTCGTACGGCGCAGCGCCACGACGGTGGCTCCGCCCAGCACGACCAGGGCGCAGACGATCCACAGCACGGCCATCCCGGCCCCGCCGTTCTGCGCGGCCTCGGCGGCCTGGGCGCTCAGGCCGGGTGCCTGTGGCGCGGCGGCCGAGGCGGCCGGGGCGGGCTGGGACGCGGTGCCGGTGCCCGCGGTGGTGAGGGCGAAAGTCACCTTGTCGGCCACCGGGTGGCCGTCGGAGGACAGGATGCGGTATCCGATGGTGTACTGCCCGGCCGGGCCCAGGGGCCTGACCCCGATGCTGACCTGCCGGCCGTCGACGGCCGTCGTGCCGTCCTCCCAGCGGGTCCCGTCGGGGCCGGTCACGCTGATCTGCGCGAAGCCCTGCCGTACTGCCTGGTCGAAGGTGAGTGTGATCTTTCCGGGACCGGTGGCGAGCTGGGCGCCGTCCTTGGGGTCGCTGCCGATCAGCACGTTGTGGGCCTGCGCGGGGGTGACCACGCCGAGTAGCGCGGCGCACGCGAACAGCAGGACCGTGAGTAGCCGCCTCACCGGTGGTGGCCTTCCGTCGGGTTCGTCATTACCCGGCAATGCTCCCATCGCCGCCTTCCCCCGGGAAACCGGGCGGTCCGGTGGTCGTGCGTCCCGGTGGGGGGCGGGACCGGCGGCCGGCCGGGCTCATCGGCGGGGGGCGCCGTCGCCGGAGGTTTCGAGAGCGGTTCTGAGCGCGCCGAGGAACTCGGCCGACTCGCGGCCGTTGACGTACCGGTGGTCGTAGGCGAGGCCCAGGTTGACCACCTTCCGTACGGTGAAGCCGCCGTCGCGGGTCTCCACGACCTCCGGGCGCGGGGCGGTGAGCGACAGCGCGCAGATCTGGCCGGGGAAGACGACGGGGACGGCCAGGACGACCGCGGCGTCGGCGTGCAGGGTGACGATGATGGTGCCGCCTTGCAGGTCGGACTCCCGGAAGGTCCCGTTCAGCGCGGTCTGACGGAACCGGGTGAGGTCACGGGCGATCTCCTCCAGCGGGCGCCGTCCCGCGTCCCGCACCACCGGCACGGACATCCCCCTGCCCACGTCGACGGTCACGCCGACCCCCGCCGTCGCCGCCCGGCGGACGCTGCGGCCGTCGACCGGCGTGGCGAAGAAGAGGGGGAAGCGGTCGAGCAGCCGGCCGGTCGCCGCCACCAGCAGTTCGGGGAGGCCGATGAGGGCGCGCAGCCGCCTGGTCTCCTGGCGGGCGAACAGCAGCGCGTCCGTCACGTCCACTCTCATGACGGTGAACGCGGCGGGGATGTCACGGTGCGACCGCTCCACCACCTCGGCGATCCGCCGCTGGGCGCGGGACAGCTCGATCAGTGCGGGGTCGCCCGGTTCGGCCGGTCCGGTCAGCGACGGTGCGGCCGGGCCCGGGGCGTCCTGTTCCGCTGAAGGAAGGGGGAGCACGCTGGAGGTGCCCGGCCCGGCCGGGGACGGGGTGAGCGGCCGGTGGCCGTCCCGTTCGGCCGGGGGAGGGCCGGTCCGGTTGAGCCCCTCCAGGTCGGTCCGCCTGATCACCTTCTTGCCCAGGCCCCGCAACTGCGCCATGGAGATGCCGCGCTCGTCCATCAGCAGCCGGGCCGGCGCGGTGACGACGATCTCCTCCTGCTCCTCCGCCGGGTGGCGGGCGACCGTGGAGAGGGATTCCCGGCCGGGGGACCCCACCCCGGCCGGGAGCCCCGGCTCTTCGCCGGCGGCCAGCAGCCGGGCGATCAGCTGGCCGGGGGCGCACTCGGCCCCCGCCTCCAGTAGACGCTGCAGTGTCCCGTCCTCCTCGGCGGCCAGCTCCTCGGCGGCCTTGGAGGTCTCCAGCACCGCGAGCGGCTCCCCGGCGCGTACGGCCTGGCCGTCCTCGGCCGTCCACTCCACCAGCAGGTAGGCGGCGTCGTTGTTGTTGAGCTTGGGCACCCGGATCTCGTTCACGACAGGGCCTCCATGATCGTCTGCTGGATCCGGCCGGCCTGGACGAGGACCTCGCGCTCCAGGTGGGGAGCGGCCGGGATGACGCTGTCGGCCGCGCTGATCAGGCTGATGGGACGGCGCAGGCCGGACCAGAGCCGGGGGTAGAGCAGCCGTGCGACCTCCGCCCCCCAGGTTCCGCCCTCCGAGCCGTCCTCGACGACGCACACGTGCCGGGCGCGCTCCAGGCCGGGGAGTTCGGGGAGGGGGTGGAGCCGGGCGGGCACCAGCAGTTCGCAGGCCAGGTCCTGCTCCAGGAGCAGGGCGCGCATGGCGGAGAGCGCCCGGTGGGTCATGCCACCGGGCGCGATGAGCGTGCAGTCGGGTTCGGTCACGCCGTCGAGGAAGACCCGGGCGACGTCGCCGTCGAGCTCGTAGCGGAACAGGTCGTCCACGACCCCGCCGGAGTACATCCGCCGGGTGTAGAGGACCTTGTCCTCGAAGAACAGGCAGGGCCGACCGAGTGCGAACATCCGGGTGAACAGCTCGCCCGCGTCGTGGAAGGGGGTCATCTCGAACAGGGCGAGGCCGGGGACGCCGATGAAGTGCTTCTGCGGGCTCTGGCTGTGCGTGGGGCCGTAGCCCCGGTTGCCCCCCGAGGGGCAGCGGACGACCAGTGGGATCGGCACCGGCCGGCCGTACATGGAGGTGGACTTGGCGGCGAAGTTCACCAGCTGGTCGAAGGAGAGCGCGACGAAGTCGGCGAACATGATCTCGACGATCGCCCGGTCCCCGGCCAGGGCGAGGCCGGCTCCGACCCCGGTGATCGCGCCCTCGCTCAGCGGGGTGGACCGCACCCGGGTGCCGAACCTGGTGGACAGGCCTTTGGTGACCTTGAAGGCTCCGCCGTACGGGTCGGAGATGTCCTCGCCGAGGATGTGCAGGTGCGGGTCGGCCTCCATCAGGTCGTGCAGGGCCCGGTTGAGGTGTTCCGAGACGCGGGTCACGGCCGCTCCCACACCGACGGAGGGCGGGCCGCGACCTCTGCCGCGATCCGCTCGACCAGTTCGCGCCGCTCCCGGTCGATGCGGGCGAAGGGGTCGGGGAACATCCGTGCGTAGCGGGCGTACCAGTCGTGGCCGTCCGCCAGCGCGATCTCCTCGGCGGTCCTGGTGTCGTCGCCCTTGCTGTGCGGGCCGAGCCGGTGGGTGACGAACTCGGCGACCAGCGGCCGGGAGTCCCCGCGGACGACGCCGACCAGGGGGGCCAGTTCGGCGCGGATCTCGTCGACCTCGGTGGAGGTGATGCGGTGGTGCAGGACGTCGAACGCGGCGGCGCGGGCGGCGATGCCGCCCGACATCTGCGCGGTGGTCGGGGTCGACTGGGCGATCCCGTTGTGCTCGACGACGACCAGCAGCGGGACCCGCCAGAGCTGGGCCATGTTGAGCGCCTCGTAGACCGAGCCCTCTCCCCAGGTGCCGTCGCCGATGTAGACGCAGGCCAGAGCGCCGGTCCCCTTCAGTTTGAGCGCCACGCCGACCGCGACGGGCAGGCTCTCGCCCTGGACGCCGGTGGACAGGAACCGGTGGTGGTAGATGTGCTGGCTGCCGCCCACCCCCGCGCAGAGCGCGCCCTCCCGGCCCATGATCTCGGCGAGCAGTCCGTACGGCTCGGCGTGCCGGGCGAGGAAGTGGCCGTGGCCGCGGTGGTTGCTGAAGACGTGGTCGTCCTCATGCAGCAGCGGTTTCAGCGCGACCGGGATGTACTCCTGCCCCAGGCAGGTGTGGGTGGTCCCGCTCAGCTCACCCGCCTCGAAGAGCTTGAGCAGGGCGAGCTCGAAATGCCGGATGAGGAGGAGGAGTTCCAGATCCTCGTCCGCTGGTGGGGACGGTGCGTTCCGCTGGCCCGAGGGCATGGGTGCGGTGACGATCACGTGTGCGCTCCTGGCGTCGGCGACCGGGGGTGACACGCTCGGCCGTCGGATGACACGACAGCATGGGAGCGCTCCCAGCGGAGCGTAGGAGTCGTCGAGATCACTGTCAATCAGGAAATCCGGCCGATCTGATCCGAAAACCCTTGCGACCTACCCCTGCCTGCGGTTATTGACTAAACGTCAGAAAGTTTCAGTTTGTCAAGACCGAAAACAATCCTGAAACCTTGACGAATTTAGCGCGTAATCCTTAGCCTCCTCCGTGGGAGCGTTCCCATGCCACCATGTTCCTTCGCGCGACCGCAGTACCGCGCCGACGGGATCAACCGTTCCGCCGGCGCGTCCGCACCCCCGGTGCTGGAGGAATTCCGCGCCGCTCGTCTTCACGTCACCGGATCGGACCGCCCTCGGGCGGCCGGCCCAGCCGGTCGTCATGGAGCCGCCCACGAGGGCGATCCCTTCCACCACCGCCGGGGAACGACGGATGTTCCCCCCGCCCGCACGGAGGTGCCGTGACGCACACCAGCCTGTCGCCCGCCAAACAGGCGCTGCTCGCCCAGCGGCTCGCCGGCCGTACCGTCGCCGCGGCCATCCCGCCGCGCCCGCCCGGCAGCGCGCCGCCGCTCTCCCCGGCACAGGAGCGGCTGTGGTTCCTGGAGCAGTACGCCCCGGGGACGGCCGCCTACACCGTGGCGTTCGCGGCCAGGCTGGAAGGCGAGATCGACGAGGAGGCGCTCGCCGTCGCCCTCACCGAGGTCACCGCCCGGCATGAGAGCCTGCGCACGCGCCTGCGCACCACCGAGGACGGCGGCCCGGAGCTCGTCGTCGACGACGAGCCGAGGGCGGAGCTGCGGTCCACCGACGACCTCACCCTGATCGAGCGGGAGCTGGCCCGCCCCTTCGACCTGGCCGCGGGGCCTCTGCTCCGGCTGCTCCTGGTCCGGCTCGGCCCGCTGGACCACGTGCTGCTGCTCACCATGCACCACGCCGTCACCGACGGCTGGTCCTGCGACATCGTCATGGAGGAACTCCTCATCCTGCACGCCGCCCACCGGACGGGCCGGCAGGCAGAGCTCCCGCCGGTTCCGGTGCGCTACGGCGACTACGCGTACTGGCAGCGTGACCGCGCCTACGACCGCGAGATCCGCTACTGGCGGGAACACCTGGACGGGCTGCCGTCACTGGAGCTCCCCACCGACCTGCCACGCCCGGCCGAGCAGCGGTGGGAGGGCGCCGTGCGGGGGCTGGCGCTGGACGCCGGGCTCGGCGACGCGGTCACCGCGCTCGGGCTGGCCCACGGTGCGACGCCGTACATGACGCTGCTGGCGGCCTTCGAGGTGCTGCTCGCCCGTTACAGCGGGCAGGAGGAGTTCGCGGTCGGCTCGCCGGTCTCGGGACGGGACCTGCCCGAGTTGGAGCGGGTGGTCGGCGTCTTCGTCAACTCGCTGCCGATGCGCGCCGACCTGTCGGGCGACCCGACGTTCGCCGAACTCCTCGCCCGGGTCCGGGAGACGGCGCTGGACGCCTACGCCCACCAGGAACTCCCCTTCGACCGGCTCGTCAACGAGCTGGCCGTGGAGCGCGACGTCAGCCGGTCACCGGTGTTCCAGGTCATGTTCGCCCTGCAGAACTACCGGTCGGCGCCGCTGCGCACCCCCGGCCTGACCATGTCCGCCTTCCCCGTCGAGACCACCGCCAGCCGGTTCGACCTCGCCCTCTACCTGTTCGAGACCCCCGAGGGGCTGCGCGGCAACCTCACCTACAGCACCGCGCTGTTCCGCCCGGCCACGGTCGAGCGGATGGCCGCGTGCTTCGAGAGCCTGCTGCGGTCGATCGTGGCCGACCCCGGCGCGCGGATCTCCGAGCTGGAGCTGCTCCCGGCGGACGAGCGCCGCCGGGTGGCGGCCTTCGGCCGGTCCGAACCCGTGACGCTCGCCGGGAGCGGCCTGCTGCACGGGGCCGTCCGCGCGCAGGCCGAACGGACGCCCGACGCCGTCGCGGTCGTCGCCGGCGGTACCTCGCTCACCTACGCGGAGCTGGACCGGCGGTCGAACCGGCTCGGGCACCTGTTGCGACGGCGGGGCATCGGCCCGGACGACCGGGTCGCGATCTGCCTGGAGCAGTCCGCCGAGCTGGCCGTCGCGGTGCTCGGCGTGCTCAAGGCCGGTGCCGCCTACCTCCCGCTCGACCCCGACCACCCCGCCGACCGGCTCGCCTACGTGCTGTCCGACGCCGGGGCACGGGCGGTGGTCACCACCGCCGGGCTCCGGGACCGGCTGCCGGGCGACCTGCCCGCCGTCCTCCCGGACGACCTCGACGAGGCGGACACCGGGCCGGTGGACAGCGGTGTCACGCCCGACGACCTGGCCTACGTCATCTACACCTCCGGGACCACCGGGCGGCCCAAGGGCGTGGCGGTCCAGCACCGGCAGGTGATGGTCTACCTCGCCGGCGTGCGGGAGCGGCTGGAGGTGGAGCCGGGCGGGGCGTTCGGGCTGCTGCAGTCGCTCGCCTTCGACTTCGGCGTCACCGTCTTCTACCTGTGCCTGATGACCGGCGGCGCGCTCCACCTCATCCCGTCCCGTACGGCGGGCCCCGAGCTGGCCGCCTACTTCCGCGCGCACGGCATCGACTACCTGAAGATCACCCCCTCCCACCTGGCGGCGCTGCTCGCCGACACCGCCCCGGCCGAGCTGCTGCCCCGCAGGCTGCTGATCCTCGGCGGCGAGGCCGCGCCGCGCGGCTGGGCGGCCGAGCTGGCGGCGGTGGGGCGGTGCCGGGTGGTCAACCACTACGGTCCCACCGAGGCCACCGTCGGCATCACCACCTACGCCGTCGAGCCGGGCGTCACCGGCGCCGCGGGCACCGGCGCCGGGACGGCACTGCCGATCGGGTCGCCGCTGCCCGGTGCCCGCGTCCACGTGCTCGACGGGAATCTGCGGCCGGTGCCGGTCGGCGTCCCCGGAGAGATCCATCTGGGCGGCGACCGCCTCGCCCGCGGTTACCTGGGCCGGCCGGGACTCACCGCGGACCGCTTCCTGCCCGACCCGGACGGCGGACCCGGCGACCGGATGTACCGGACCGGAGACCTCGGCCGCTGGCTGCCCGGCGGGGAGCTGGAGTTCCTCGGGCGCCGCGACCTCCAAGTGAAGATCCGCGGCTACCGGGTCGAGCTGGGTGAGGTGGAGTCGGTGCTCGGGGACTTCCCCGGGGTCACGCAGGCGGTGGTGGAGCTGCGGGGCGGGCGGCTGGTCGCCTACCTGTCCGGGACCGCCGGGGCGGCGGCCGGCGAGGTGCGGGCGTGGCTGGCCGACCGGCTCCCGGACTACATGATCCCGGTCCGCTACCTGTGGCTGGACGAGCTGCCGCTGAAGTCCCACGGCAAGGTGGACCGCTCGAAGCTGCCGGAGCCGGAGACCGAGAGCCCCGCCGGCGAGTACGTGCCGCCGGAGCCCGGCCTGGAGCAGGCGGTCGCCGCGGTCTGGGCGGACATCCTCGACGTGGACCGGGTCGGCGCGCTCGACGACTTCTTCGACCTGGGCGGCCACTCCCTGCTCGCCATGAGGGTGATCGCCCGGCTGCGCAAGGAGGTCCCCGAACGCACCCTCACCGTGCTGGAGCTGTTCAAGCACCGCACGGTCAGGGACCTGGCCCGGCTGCTGGAGGCCGGTGACGACGGGCCGCGCCGTCTGCTGCACCGGCTCACCCCGGCCCGCGCCGCGACCTCCACCCTGGTGTGCGTGCCGTTCGGCGGCGGCAGCGCGGTCGTCTACCAGCCGCTGGCCGACGCCCTCCCCGCCGGCTGGGCGCTCCACTCGGTCGCGGTCCCCGGCCACGAGCTGGGGGAGCAGGCCCGGCCCTTCGACGAGGTCGCGCAGGGATGCGCCGAGGAGATCCTCGCCGGGGTCGAGGGCCCGCTGGTGCTCTACGGGCACTGCGGCCTCGGCGTCATGCTGATCGCGGAGATCGCCCGCCGCCTGGAGGCGGCCGGTCGCGACATCGACGCGATCTATCTGGGGGGCGTGTTCCCGTTCGCGCGGCCGGGCCGCGGCCTGGGGTGGCTCGGCACGCTGATGGACCGGATGACCAGTGACCAGGGCCGGATCAACGCGCTCTCCGCCGCCGGTCTCGACGTCGAGGAGTTCGAGCGCGACCAGCTCAAGCTGATCATCGAGAACCGCCGCCACGGCACCCGTACGGCGGAGCGCTACTTCACCCGGCTGTTCGAGGAGGAGGGCGACCCGTTCCGCGCGCCGGTCATCTCGGTGGTGGGAGAGCGGGACCCGGCGACCGAGTTCTACCAGGAGCGCTACCGCGAATGGCAGCGGCTGTCGGAGACGGTCGCCTGTGTGGTGCTTGACGAGGCCGGACACTTTTTCGTGAAATATCGGGCGGAAGAGCTGGCCGACATCCTCACCGGGACCCACCGGGCCATCGCCTCGGGGGAGACGGCGCCGTTGGCGCGCACCGAGGAGTCCACCTGGTGGCTGCAGGGCCTCGACGGCCGGGCCGCCCGCCGTACCGGAGCAGGGGAGACCGGGCGTCGGGAGACGGGCACGGCGGAGATCCAGGCGGCGGAGACCGGGGCCGAGGGGGCCCCGGCGGAGACCGTCCGCCCCGGGCGGACTCCGTTGAAGCTCGTCCGGCCGGAGGAGCCGGAGGCGGCCCCGGGGGAGGCGGGGGCGGCCCCGGGGGAGGCGGGGGCCGGGCCCGCCGGTGGCACGAAGGCGCCGCAGGCCAGCATGCGGCGGTTCCTGCTGATCTCGCTGGGACAGCTCGTGTCGATCACCGGATCGGCGCTGACCGAGTTCGCGATCCCCATCTGGATCTACCTGACCACCGGGTCGCTGGCCAGGTTCGCGCTGTTCGCGGTGCTGGGACTGGTGCCCGGCATGCTGGTGGCGCCGCTCGCCGGGGCGATCGTGGACCGCTACGACCGGCGCAGGGTCATGCTCTGCGGGGACGTCGCCGCCGGCGGCGTCCAGCTCGCGCTGGGCGTCCTGCTGTGGACCGGCAACCTGGAGATCTGGCACATCTACCCGCTGCTGGCCTGCCTGTCGGTCGCGCTCACCTTCCAGCGGTTCGCGTACGCGTCGGCGATCCCGCAGATCGTCCCCAAACGGTTCCTCGGGCATGCCAACGGCGTCGTGCAGACGGCCACCGGCACGGCCCAGCTCATCGTGCCGCTGATCGCGACCGGCCTGATGGCCACCATCGGGCTCGGCGGCATCCTCGCCATCGACGTGGCCAGCTACGCCGTCGCCACGGCCGTCCTGCTGTGCGTCCGGTTCCCCGCCGCCATGCCGTGGCGCCGCCGGGAGGGCGTCGTGGCCGAGATGATGAACGGCGTCCGCCACTCCTGGGGCAACCCCGGCTTCCGGGGCATGCTCGTGTTCTTCGCGGTGCTCAACGTCTTCCTGTCGCCGCTCTTCCTGATGATCTCCCCGCTGGTGCTGTCGTTCGCGACGCTCGACGACGTGGGCACCGTGGCGTTCGCCGGAGGCCTCGGGGTCTTCCTCGGCGGCCTGCTGATGACCGCCTGGGGTGGCCCCCGGCGGCGGCGCCTGTACGGGGTGCTGCTCGCCACGCTCGCCCTCGCGGTGTTCTGCGTGGTCACCGGCGTCCAGCGGAACCTCCCGCTGATCGCGGCCGGCGCCTTCGGCATGTCGTTCTGCCTCACCCTGCTCAACGGCGTCTACGCCACGATCATCCAGGTCAAGGTGCCGCAGCGCTTCCACGGCCGGGTCATCGCGCTCAACACCCTGGTCGCCTGGTCCACCCTGCCCATCGGCTTCGGCCTGGTCGCGCCGTACGGCGCCGCCCTGTTCGACCCGCTGCTCGCGCCCGACGGGCCGCTGGCGGGCACCGTCGGAGCGCTGATCGGCACCGGCGCGGGGCGTGGCATCGGATTCATGTACGCCTGCTTCGGCCTGGCCATCGCGGTCATCGCGCTCGTCGCCATGCGCGTGCGGGTGCTGGCGCGGTTCGACGCCGACGTCCCCGACGCGCTCCCCGACGACCTGGTCGGATTCGAGGCTCTGCGGAGCCGTACCCGTAAGAGGAAAGAGGAGGTCCAGGGATGAGTTTCCTGGTGGTGCTCAACGACGAGGAGCAGTACTCCCTGTGGCCCGCCGGCCGGGAGCTGCCCGGTGGCTGGCGGGCCGAGGGCTTCGCAGGGGAACGGGATGACTGCCTGGCCCACATCGACCAGGTGTGGACGGACATGCGCCCGCTGAGCCTGCGGCGGGCACGGGCATGACCGGCGAACTCGCGTCCCGGCTCGCTGAAATGATCTCCACCGCCTGCGACGGGCGGCTCGCGGCTCCGGAGGTCCTCGCCTCCGGCGCCTCCCTGTCCGCGCTCGGCGTCACCTCGCTCGCGCTGCTGCGGCTGATCGACGCCGTCGAGGAGGAGTTCGACGTCGTCCTCGACCTCGGCGGCGGCGCACCCTATCTCGACAGCTTCCCGCTGCTGGTCGCCTACGTGGACGCGGGGACGTCGTGACCTCACCGGCCGTGCCGGTCCCGAGGACCGTCCCGGAGATGCTCGGGCTCCGCGCCGCGCAGGAGCCCGACCGGATCGCCGTGGTCGTCGAGGGCAACGGGACGATGACCTTCGGCGAGTGGGAACGGCGCTCCGGCGCCCTCGCGCACGGGCTGCTCGACCGCGGCGTACGGCCCGGCGACCGGGTCGGGCTGCTGTTCGGCAGCTGGGACTGGATCGACTTCTCCGTCGCCTACTGCGCGGTGCAGCAGGCCGGGGCGGTCGCCGTACCGCTCTCGGACCGCCTCGCCCCCGCCGAGGTCCGGCACATGCTCGCGCACTGTTCGGCCTCCGCGGTCCTGTACGGACGCGACCTCGCCCCGCCCGGCGGCGACTACTGGAGCGCCGCGCCGGGGGAGCTGGAGGGTGACGCGGCCGGGCCGGTGGACGTGCGGGTCAGGCCGGGGGACCTGGCCCAGATCCTCTACACCTCCGGCACCACCGGACTGCCCAAGGGGGTGGGCGCCAGCCACGCCAACCTGACCTTCGGCGGCGAGACCCGACCGAACCGCCGCAGGTTCGGGCACTCGCGTCACCTGCTGCACGCCTTCCCGATCGGCACCAACGCCGGTCAGACGATGCTGATGAACGCACTGGACGCCCGTCCGGCCATGCTCACCCTCGGCAGGTTCACCCCCGGCAGGTTCGCCCGCCTGATCGAGTCGTACGGGGCCGGAACCGTGTTCGTCGTCCCGGCCATGGCGATCGAGTTCCTCAACGCCGGCCTGCACGAACGTTACGACATGTCGGGCGTCCGGCTGCTGGGGTCGGCGGCTTCGGCCCTTCCCCCTTCGGTGTCGGTACGACTGGCCGCCGCCTTCCCCAATGCGACGATCACGAACTACTACACCTCCACTGAGGCCGCCCCCGCCCAGACCATCATGATCTTCGATCCGGCCCGGCCCGGAGCACTGGGCAGGCCCGCCTTCGGTGGGTCGCTGCGCATCGCCGGCCCCGGGGGCGAGCCGCTGCCCGAGGGCGAGACCGGGGAGGTCTGGCTGCGCTCGCCCACCGCCCCCCGGTCCTACTACCGGGACGAGCGGGCCAGCGCCGAGGCGTTCCGCGACGGGTGGGTGCGGATGGGGGACGTCGGCTACCTCGACGCCGGCGGCTACCTCCACCTCGTCGACCGGGAGAGCGACGTGGTCAAGTCGGGCGCGTTCAAGGTCTCGACGCTCCAGGTCGAGGCTGCGCTGTACGAGCACGCGGACGTCGCGGAGGCCGCGGTGCTGGGCCTTCCCCATCCGGTGCTGGGCACCACGCTCGCCGCCGCCGTGGTGCCCCGGTCCGCCGGGGTCACCGGCGGTGATCTACGGGCCTTCCTGATGGAACGGCTGGCCAGGCACGAGCTCCCCGAACGGGTGCTCGTTGTCGACGCCCTGCCGAGGAACCAGTCGGGGAAGGTCATCAAAAGGGAGTTGCGGGGGCTCTTCGACGCCGCCGCGACGGGTCAGACGGAAGGCATGTGAGATGTCGGTATCTCTGGTAGACGAGTGGGACCGGGCATCCTTCGCCCAGCACGGAATGTGGATCACCGAGCGGATGGGCGCCGGCGGCCGGGTCTACGCCATGCCGCTCGCCGTCCGCTTCGACGGCACGCTCGACGTGGACGTGATGCTCGCCGCCTGCGCCGCGGTCGTCGAGCGCCACCCCGTCCTCGCGTCGGCTCTGGCGGAGCGGGATGGGCAGGTTCGCCTTGTCCCCGGCGAGGTGCCGCCGCCGATCCGCTTCGAGGACGTCTCCGGCTCACCGGACCCCGCGTCCGAGGGCGGCTCCGGCTCATCGGGCTCCGGGTCCGAGGGCGTCTCCGGCTCGTCCGGGGGCGGCTCCGGCCTGTTCAGCGGATCCGAAGGCGGCTCCGGCTCCGGGGCCCGTGTCTTTGGGGCCCTCGCGGATCCGCCGGGAGGTCTCGCCGGTCCGCGCGGACTCGCGGAGACGGAACTCTCCCGCCCCCTCGACCTGGTGACCGGCCCGCTGGCCAGGTTCACCCTGTTCCGGCTGGCGCCCGAGCGGCACCTGCTGCTGATCGTCGCCCACCACGCGGTCTTCGACGGCATGTCCAAGGACGTCGTGCTGCGCGACCTGGCCGCCGCCTACGACGGCGCCGCTCTGCCGCCCCTGCCGGTCTCCTCCGGCGAGGCGGCCCACGCCGAGCAGGACCGGGTGGCCGCCCGGCTGGCGGAGGCGGCGGACTTCTGGCGCCCCCGCTGGCACGACGGCCAGGACCTCCTCCTCCCCGGCGCCACCCGGCCGTCGCTGCGTGCCGCCCCCGGTGAGGCCGTGGACCTCGCGCTCGGCGGTGAGGTGGCCGACATCGCGGAACGGCTGGGACTCACCCGTTTCGAGGTCGTGCTGGCCGCCCTCCACACGCTGCTGCACAAGTACGGCAACGACCGGGTCGCGGTGGCGGTGGACCTGTCCACCCGGACCGAGGAGACGCGCGACCACATCGGGCCGTTCGTCAACGAGCTGCCCGTGCTCTCCACCCCGCACGGGACGTTCGCCGAGTTCGCGAGCACCCTCCGGGAGGAGCTCCGCGCCGTCTATCGCTACCGTGAGGTGCCCCTGGCCCGGGCCCTGGGCGGGATCAGTCCCCGGACCGCGCTCACCCCGGTCTCGGTCAGCTACCGCGGGCGCTCCGCGGCCGATCCCGTCTTCGCCGGTCTCGACGCCTCCGTCGACTGGATGATGTTCAACGGCGCGGTCCGCAACACCCTGCACCTGCAGGTCGTGGACTCCGCCGGCGATCTCACGGCCCGGCTGCAGTTCAACCCGCGGGTCCTCGGCCGTGCCGCCTGCGAGCGTGTCGCCGAGCACCTGCAGGCTCTGCTGCGCGGCGTCGCCGCCCGCCCCGACGCCCCGATCGGGGAGTTGCCGCCCGTCGCGCCCATGGGGGACACGGGCCGGGCCGTCGCTCCCGGAGCGGCCCCGGAGCACGCACCCGGGGGGCCGGGTGCGGCCGTATCCGGAGGTCTGGCGGAGCCCGCTCCGGCCCCCTCCGCCGCAGCGCACACGCATGGCGCCGTGACCGGCGCCGTGACCGACACTGTGACCGATGTCGTGACCGGCTCCCCGGCCGGGGTGGACCCCGGGCTGCTCGGAGAGGTCGAGGCGATCTGGCGCGAGGTGCTCGGCGTCGACGAGATCGAACCGGACGACGACCTGTTCGACCTCGGCGGCCACTCACTGACGATCACCCAGATCATCGCCCGCGTCCGGGACCGGATGGGTGTCGAGCTCCCCTTCGACGTGTTCATCGACACCCCGACCGTCGTCGGCGTCGCCGAAGAGATCGCCCGATCCCGGTGACGGGCGGTCTCACGTGGCAGCGGACGGCGGCGGTGGAGTTCACCGGCACGCGGGGCGGTGCGGCCCCGCTCACCTGGGGGCAGCAGGCGATCTGGCGGCTGACCCGGTGGCTGGACGACGGCGACCCGTACTTCAACATGCCCTGGACGTTGCCCGTCTACGGCCGACGCGACCTCGACACCGTCCTGCTGGCCCTGCGCAGGCTGGTCGAGCGGCACGAGACCCTCCGGACGACCTGCGAGGAGACCCCGGTCGGGCCGGTCCAAAGGGTGGCCCGCGAGGGCAGGCTGACGGTCGAGGTGTTCGACGCGGGGGAGGCGAAGCCGCTCGCCGCGGCCAGGGAGCTCTCCGCCGATCTGGCAGCCAAGGGGTTCGACTACGCGACCGAACCGCCGCTGCGCTGCGCCGTCGTGACGGGTGGCGGGCGCCCCCGGGCGGTGGCCTTCGCCCTGTCGCATCTGGCGGTCGACGGATGGGCACTGGACATCCTCGCCGCGGACTGGAAGGGGCTGCTCGCGGGGGACGACCTGCCCGACCCCGGGTGGCAGCCACTGGACCAGTCGGCCTTCGAACGGGAGGGCGCGGGCGCCGCGCGTGGGGAGCGGGCGTTCCGGCACTGGCGGGCGGCACTGGAGCGGGTGCCCAGATCCCTGTTCGACTTCCCCCGCCGGGAGCCGGAGGAGCAGCGGTTCGTCCGGGTGGGCATGGAGTCGGCCGCCGTGGCCGCCGCCGCGGAGACCTTGGCGGCACGCTGGTCGGTCAGCACGGCCAGCGTGCTGACCACCGCGAGCGCCGTACTCCTGGCGGCCCTGACGGGGCACGGAGCGGCGGTCATGCAGCTCATCGTGGCCAACCGGCACGACCCCCGGACCAGTGTCATGGCGGGTACGGCCGTCCAGGACGGCCTCTTCGTCCTGGATCTGCCGGAGGGGACGTTCGCCGACGCCGTGCGCGCCGGGCACCGGCAGGCGCTGACCACCTACCGGCACGCGCACTACGACCCGGTCAGGATGATGGCGCTCCGCGAGGAGGTCGGCCGCGCACGTGGCGGGCCCGTCGACCTGTCGGCCTACTTCAACGATGCGCGGACCATCGGCCACTGGCCCAACCTGCCCAGGGTGGACCCGCCGGGAGACCCCGCCGCGCTCGCCGCCCTCGCCGAGCGGACCCGGACCTTCTTCGTCGGCGCGTGGTCGGAGGTGGACGCCACGGTCTTCTTCGCCACCGGCCCCGCCACGAACACCTGCCAGCTCTATCTGCTGACCGACACCGCCTGTCTGCCGCGCTCCACGGCCTACACGCTGTTGCGGGGGGTGGAGACGCTGCTGCTGCGCGGCGTCGCCGGTGAGGTGCCCCTCGGCGCGGTCGCCGAACTGTGCGGCATCACCCCGATCGAGCGCCCCGCCGACTGGGTGCGGACCGCCTCCGGCTGGACGGCCCCGGCCGGGACCGGAACACGGGACCCGCTCGATCCGGCCGGTGCCGGCGAGGACCTCGGACCGGCCGGAACACGGAATCCGCTCGGTCCGGCCGGGGCTGGAGAGGACCTCGATCCCGCCGTCGCCGAGGGAGGCGGCCGATGACCGCGCCGGACCGCCGTGCCGCGCTGCTCGACCGACTCGCCACGTTGTCGCCCGAACGCCGGGCGGCCCTGCTCAGGCAGCTACGGGACGGCGACGGGGGCGAGGACGCGGGCAGCGCCTGGCCGCTGTCGTTCGGGCAGGAACGACTCTGGTTCCTCAGCCGGTTCGACCCCGCCGACACGACCTACCACACCCCCTGGTGCGTACGGCTGCGCGGCCCGGTCGACGCCGACGGCCTCGCCGCGGCCTTCACCCGCGTGGCCGGGCGCCACGACGTGCTCCGCACCCGGTTCCGCCTGGCCGGAGACCGTCCCGTGCAGATCGTCGCCCCCGCCGGTCCGGTCACCGTGGAACGGACGGACGTCACGGGAGATCCGGCCCCGGCCGTCGTGGAGTTCGTCAACCGGCCGTTCGACCTGGCGGCCGGGCCGCCGTTGCGCGTGGCGCTGATGCGGCTGGGTGACGGGCACTTCATGCTCTGCATCGTCCTGCACCACATCGTGGTCGACGGCTGGTCGCTGGACGTCCTCATGCGTGAGCTGGCCGAGTGCTACGCGGCCCACCGTGAGGGGCGGGAGCCGCTGCTGGCGGAGCTCCCCGCCCAGTACACCGAGGTCGTGGCCGAGGACAGGCGGCGGGCCGAGCACACCGGTACCGAGCACCTCGACCACTGGACGCGGGCGCTCACCGGTGTGCCCGCGCTCGGTCTCCCCACCGACCGTCCCCGCCCGGCCCGCTGGAGCGGGCGGGGCGGCCAGGAGAGCCTGCTCGTACCCGACGAGGTGATCACCCGGCTGGAGGAGGTCGCCAGGGGGCAGCGCTGCACCCCGTTCATGGCCCTGCTCGCCGCCTACCAGGCGACCCTTGGGCTGGCCGCGGGACAGGACGACCTGTGCGTCGGGGTGCCCGTCGCGGGACGGAACAGGACCGAGCTGGAACCGCTGATCGGCTATTTCGCCACCACCTTGGTGCTCCGCGCCGACCTGTCCGGCGACCCCACCTTCCGCGAGCTGCTCAAACGCACCCGTATCGCGGTGTTCAGGGGACTCCAGCACGCGGAGGTGCCCTTCGAGCGGATCCTCGGTGCGCTGCGCCTGCCCCGCGACCTGAGCCGGCCGCCGCTCTTCCAGGCCATGTTCAACCTGCACAACCTGCCCAAGGACGACCTGCTGCGGACGACGATGGCCGACCTGGCCGTCGAGGTCTACCCGACTCCCGCGGTGGGCCGTACCAAGTCCGATGTATCGGTGGACGTCTGGCGGGGGCCCGAGGGCCTCGGCGGCGCCCTCGACTACAACAGCGACCTGTTCTCCGCCGGGACCGCGCGGCGCCTGGTCCGGGCCTTCTCCGACACGGTGGAGCGCGCCGGTGCCGACCCCGATCTCCGGCTGTCCGAGTTGAAAGGTGACCGACCGTGGTGACGACGCTGGAGCTGACCCGGCGCTGGCTGGAACTGACGCCCGAGGCGGTCGCGGTCAGCGGCACCGGGAGCGAGCTGACCTACCGTGAGCTGCACCGGCGGGTGGACGACCTGGCGGCGGTGCTGCGCGAGCGGGGGGTCGGCCCGGAGGTCCCCGTCGGGCTGTGCATGGAGCGCACGCCGGGAATGGTGGTCGCGGTCCTGGCCGTCTGGGCCGCCGGAGGGGCCTACGTCCCGCTCGACCCGGCCTTTCCCGAGGACCGGCTCCGGCTGATGCGCGAGGACGCGAGGATCGAGCTGGTCCTGACCCAGCCGGGCGTGGACCGGAGCCTGCTGCACGGTGTGCCGCATGTCCTGACCCTCGCCCAGGACGGTACGGTCCCCCCGGCGGGCCGCGCCCCGGCCGGACGGGCCCCGGGTCAGGGAGACGCCGCCCACGGAGCAGGACCGGGGCGTGTGGGGGCACCCGGTCACGGAGCCGGGCCGGGGCACCGGGCCGATCACGAGGCCGGGCCGGGGCACGGGACCGCGCCCGCGGACGCCGCCCCGGCGGACGGGCTGGCCTACCTGATCTACACCTCGGGCTCCACCGGGCGGCCCAAGGGGGTGGCGGTCCCGCACCGGGCGGTGGCCAACCTGCTCGCGTCGTTCGGCCGCCGGCTGCGGCTCACGGCGGAGGACAGCTGGCTCGCCGTCACGACGCTGTCGTTCGACATCTCCGTCCTGGAGCTCCTGCTGCCCCTGGTGTCCGGGGCGCGCGTGGTCGTGGCGTCCGCGCGGGAGACGGCGGACGGCCGGGCGCTGCGGGAGCTGGCGGTCACCGAGGGGATCACGGTCATCCAGGCCACCCCGGCGACCTGGCGCATCCTGCTGGAGGCCGGCGGCGTGCCCGGCACGGTCGGCACCCGGCTCTGCGGCGGCGAGGCGCTGCCGCGCGACCTGGCCGACGCGCTGCTCGGCCCCGGAGTGAACCTGTGGAACGTGTACGGCCCCACGGAGACGACCGTGTGGTCCACCGCCGGTCCTGTCCGGCCCGCACCGTCGGCCGTGGACCTGGGAGAGGCGATCGACGAGACCTCGCTGCACCTTCTCGACGAGAGCGGGGTCCCGGTGGCGCCCGGCGAGGTGGGGGAGCTGCACATCGGCGGGACGGGGGTGGCGCGGGGCTACCACGGCATGGCCGCCCAGACCGCCGCCCGCTTCCTGCCCGACCCGTTCGCCGACCGGCCCGGAGCGCGCATGTACGCCACCGGCGACCTCGCCCGGGTCACCGCCGAGGGACGCCTTGAGTATCTGGGCCGGGCCGACCAGCAGGTGAAGATCCGGGGCTTCCGGATCGAGCTCGGCGAGATCGAGACCGCCCTGCGGTCGGCGCCGGAGGCACGGCACGCCGCCGTCGGCGTGTGCGACGGCCCCGACGGGCTGCCCCGCCTGGTGGCCTACGTGGTCCCGGCCGGACCGGGAGACCTGTGGCCGGCGCTGCGCGAGAGGCTCCGGGCGAGCCTGCCCGAGTACATGGTGCCCGCGCACCTCGTGATGGTGGACGCCCTGCCGCTCACCCCCAACGGCAAGCTGGACCGCAAGGCGCTGCCGCCACCCGAGTGGACATCCGGCAGGACGGTCCCCTACCGGGCACCGTCGACCCCCGTGGAGGACGAGCTGACCGTGATGTGGGCCGAGGTGCTGGGCATCGGGGAGCCCGTCGGCGTCGATGACGACTTCTTCGAGCTCGGTGGGCACTCGCTGACCGCCGCCCGGATCATCGCCCGGGTCCAGGCGCGCTTCGGGGCCGCCGTGCCGATCGTGGCGCTCTTCGAGCACCCGACCGTCGCGGGACTCGCCCTGGAGATGGACCGCCTCGACGACGACCTGGACCTGGCCGAGGTGGCCGCGCTGCGCGAGCAGCTCGACGGTCTCGGTGCCGAGGAACTGGCCGCCATCTTCGACGAACTGGCGCCGGGCGCATGAGGGCGCCCCTGTCTCCGGCGCAGGAGCGGCTCTGGCTCCTGCAGCGCCTCGACCCGGACAACGCCTCCTACACCATGTATCTCGTCCGGTCCCTGCGCGGACCGCTCGACCGGGCCGCTCTCACCGGGGCGCTCACCGACGTCCTGACCCGCCACGAGAGCCTGCGCACCAGGTTCGCCGAGGAGGAGGGCGTGCCCTGGGCGGTGGTGGAGCCCGGCACCCCCGGGATCGAATGGCTGAGCCCGCGCGGCCGGGAGGAGGCCGAACGGCTGGTGACCGAGCGGGTCAACGCGCCGTTCGGCCTGGCGGACGGGCCACCCGTGCGGGTCGCGGTGCTCCGGATCGCCGACGACGAGCACGTGCTCTGCCTCACGATGCACCACATCGTCGCGGACGGGTGGTCGCTCAACGTCATCCTCGACGATCTCGCCGACTGCTACACCGCCCGCCTGGACGGCGTCGAACCCCGGCTCCGCCCGCTGCCCGTCCAGGCCGGGGACTACGGGCGGTGGCAGCGCCGCCGGGCCGAGCGGGCCGTGCCGTACTGGACGGAGAAGCTCGCCCGTCCGCCGGTGCCCGAGCTGCCGTTCCGGCACTCCGGCGGGGCGAGCGGCCGGGGCGGGCACCACAACGTGGTGCTGCCGCCCGCGACGGCCCGGAAACTGCAACGGCTAGCGGGGGAGCAGCGCACCACCCTGTTCGCCGTGCTGACGGCGGCCTACCAGACCCTGCTGTTCCGGCACACCGGGCAGGAGGACGTCCTGGTCGGCAGCGTCGTCGCGGGCCGGGACCGGGTCGAGCTGGAGCCGATGGTCGGATACACGGCCCAGACGGTGATCCTGCGCGGGGACCTGCGCGGCGACCCGTCGTTCACCGATCTGATCGCCCGCACCAGGGGCGAGGTCCTGGGCGCGCTGGGCAACTCCGCCGTCCCCTTCGAGAAGCTCAGCCACCCCGCCGACTCGCTGCTGCCGTCCATGCTCATCCTGCACAACCAGGACGCCGGTGCACGGCGGCCGTTCGGCGGGCTGACCGTCACCGTCGTCGACGCGGAGTTCCGTCAGGTCAAGGTGGACCTGCTCATCGAGGCGTGGTCGGACGGGAACGGGCTCACCCTGTCCTTCCTGTACGACACGGGCCTGTTCGAGGGCGAGGCGGTCGGACGTCTCGCCGACCGGTTCGCGCGGCTGCTGGAGTCCGTCGCGGACGCCCCGGGCACCCCGATCTCGGCTCTGCCCATCTGGACCGGGGCCGACCTGGCCGACATCCGCGCCCTCGCCGCCGGACCGGCTCCGGTCCCGGCGCCGTTCTCCGGGACGGACGCGGAGACGGTCCCGGAGCTGATCGACCGGGCCGTACGGCGGGCGCCCGAGGCCGTCGCGGTGGTCTGCGGCGCGGAGACGGTCACCTACCGCGACCTCCTCGCCCGGGCGAGCGCGCTCGCCGGTGCGCTACGGGCCGGCGGAGTGGGCCCCGGCGACGTCGTCGGTGTCTGCCTGCCCCGCTCGGTCGAGGCGATCGTCGCGCTGCTCGCCGTGTGGCGGGCCGGTGCCGCCTACCTGCCGTTCGACCCGGACGTCCCGGACGGGCGGCTGGCCTTCTCGATGGCGGACAGCTCGGCCGTCCACGTGATCACCCGGCGGGTCCTTCCCGAGGGCCTGACGGCCGTCGACCCGGCCGTCCCCGCCGACCTCCCGGCGGGCCGTACGGCCACCGGCGCCGGGCCGGCGGGTTTCCCGGCCGTCGGCCCGGCGGAGACCGATGACCTCTTGGCGGACCGTACGGTCACCGATACCGGGCCGACGGGTTCCACGGCCGTCGGCCACCCGGAGACCGGTGACCTCCCGGCGGTCCGTACGGTCACCGGCACGGGGTCCGGCCGTCCCGGGACCGGCGGCGCCGTGCGGAGCGGGTCGCCGCTGGACGCCGCCTACGTCATCACCACCTCCGGCTCCACCGGCACGCCCAAGGGCGTGGTGGTCGAGCACGGCGCCGTCGCCGCGCGGGTCCGGTGGATGTGCGCGGACTACGGCCTGACCGCGGCCGACCACGTCGTCCAGTTCGCCTCGCTCAGCTTCGACGCCCACGTCGAGGAGGTCTTCCCCGCGCTGGCGGCCGGGGCGACGCTGGTGTTGCTCCCCGACGGCGCGGCGACCCTGCCCGATCTGCTCGTCTCGCCCCCGGGTGAGCGGGTCACCGTCCTCGACCTGCCGACCGCCTACTGGCACTCGCTGGTCGAGGAGCTGGAGGAGATCGCCTGGCCCCCCTCGCTCCGCCTGGTGATCCTCGGCGGCGAGCAGGTCTCGGCCACCGCGGTCGAGCGCTGGCGCGAGCGGTTCGGCGACGGCGTCCGGCTCGTCAACACCTACGGCCCGACCGAGGCCGCGGTGATCGCCACCGCGGCCGACCTCGGTGCGGAGACGGCCCTGCGGCGTCCGCCGATCGGCCGCCCGATCGGCGCGACCACGGTCCACGTGCTCGACGCCCGCGGAGAGCCCCTCCCGCCGGGTGCCTCCGGCGAACTCGTCATCGGCGGGGCCGGGGTGGCCCGCGGCTATCTCGGCAGGCCCGCCCTCACCGCGGCGGCCTTCGTCCCGGATCCGACCGGCATGCCGGGAGCGCGCCGCTACCGGACCGGGGACCGGGCGCGGTGGCGCGCCGACGGGCAGCTGGAGTTCCTGGGCCGGTCGGACGGCCAGCTCAAGATCAGGGGTTTCCGGATCGAGCCCGGCGAGGTGGAGAGCCGCCTGCTCGCCCACCCCGGGGTGGGTCAGGCCTTCGTCATGGGGCGGGGGGAGGAGCTCCTCGCCTACGTCACCGGCGCCGCCGACCCCGCCGACCTCCGCGCCCATCTGGAGCGGACGCTCCCGCGCCAGCTCGTCCCGACCGTCTGGGTCCACCTGGACGCGCTGCCTCTCACCACCGGGGGCAAGGTCGACCGGGCCGCGCTCCCCGAGCCGGTGCTCACCCCGGCGGCCGACCGGGTCCTCCCGCGCACGGACGCGGAGCGGCTGGTGGCGGGGATCTGGGACGAGCTGCTCGGCACCGGTCCGTACGGGATCTTCGACGACTTCTTCGCCCTGGGTGGCCACTCCCTGCTGGCGACCCGGGTGGCCGCCCGCATCCGGCGGGCCACCGCGGTCGAGGTCCCGATCCGGACGATCTTCGCCCAGAGCACGGTCGCGGCCCTCGCCGAGGCGGTGGAGGACCTGCTGATCAAGGAGTTGGCCGGCATGACCGACGAGGAGGCGATGAACCTGCTCGCCGGCACCGACTCCTCCTGAGCGCGGGGCCGAGTTGACGGGGAGAGGTCCCGTGCAACACCCTTTCACTACTTAATTAGTGAAAGGGTGTTTATCGCGTGATCGAATTCCATCTGGACCGCAGATCGGGGGTGTCGACGTACCTCCAGCTTGTTCACCAGGTCAAGCAGGCACTCCGGCTGGGCACGCTGCGGCCGGGCGACAAGCTGCCCACCGCGCGGGAGGTGGTCGGCGATCTGGCGATCAATCCCAACACCGTGCTCAAGGCCTACCGGGAGCTGGAGCGCGAGGGACTGGTCGAGGGGAAACCGGGGCTGGGCACCTTCGTCCAGCGTTCCGTCGGGGGCGCCACGCTGGCCGACCACACCGTGCTGCGGCGGAGCCTGGCCCAGTGGGTACGGCAGGCCCGCGGCGCCGGGCTCGACCAGGAGGACATCGAGGCGCTGTTCGACGTGGCGGTGACCGACTCGTTTCGGGAGGGCATAGCGTGAACGCCGCTCTTGAGGTGACCGGCCTGAGCGTCCGCTACCGGCGCACCTGGGCACTGCGCGACTGCTCGCTGTCCATCCCGGCCGGACGGGTCGCCGCCCTGGTCGGACCCAACGGCGCCGGGAAGACCACGCTCCTCCACGAGATCGTCGGACTGCAGACCCCCACCGGGGGCTCGATCAGGGTCAGCGGCGAGGTCGCCTTTGTGGCCCAGGACAAGCCGTTGTACGACGGGTTCACGGTCACCGAGATGCTGACCTTCGGACGCCGGCTGAACCCCGGGTGGGACGACTCGGCCGCGCGGAGCAGGCTGACCGAGCTGGGCATCCCGCTCGACCGCAAGGTCACCGGGCTCTCCGGCGGACAGCAGGCCCAGGTCGCCCTCACTCTCGCTCTGGCCAAGCGTCCCGAGTTGCTCGTGCTGGACGAGCCGCTGGCCAACCTCGACCCGCTGGCCCGCCACGACGTCATGCGGTCGATCATGGCCGAGGTCGCCGGCGGGGAGATGACGGTGCTGCTCTCCTCGCACGTCGTCACCGACATACGGGACACCTGCGACTGGCTGGTCGTGCTGAACGGCGGCCGCGTGCAGGTGAGCGGCGACATCGACGACCTGCTCGCGGGCCACCTCATGCTGTCCGGCCCCGCCGAACTGGCCGACGGGATGGCGGCGCGGGCGCAGGTGGTCGCCGCAAGCCGTACCGGCAGGCAGGCCAGCCTGCTGGTCAGGGACACGCCGGTGCTCGATCCCCGATGGAACGCGCACCAGGTCGATCTGGAGGAACTGGTGATGGCATACCTGCGCAGCCCGGAGTCGGCCGCGCTGCCGAGACCTGCGGGGGTGCGGAGATGATCTGGCTGACCTGGCGCCAGCACCGGGCGCAGATCCTCGTCACCGCCGGGATGCTGGTCGCGCTCGGCCTGCTCCTCCTCGGGTCGGCGGTGGAGGCCGTGGTCTACATCGCCGACCACGCGCCGCCGGGCTGTCCCGGACCCGCACCGGCCTGCGGAGAGCTGGAGGTGGCGCTGGGCGAGCGGTACGACGCGATCTACACGATCTTCGGCTGGCTGCCCCTGGTCGCCCCCGCGCTGATCGGGGCGTTCTGGGGCGCGCCCCTGCTCGGCCGGGAGTACGAACGCGGCACCCACCGGCTGGCCTGGACGCAGTCCGTCTCCACCGGCCGCTGGCTGGCGGTCAAGCTCGCCGTACTCGGTGGCGCGGTGGTCACCGGAGGGCTGGCGCTCTCGTTGATGGTCAGCCTGTGGCGGCCGATCTTCCGCAGCGGGATCGACTCGGCGTTCGGCAACATCGGCGTGTTCAACATGGTCGGCGTGGCCCCGGCCGCGTGGTGGCTGTACGCCTTCGCCCTGGGCACCCTGGCGGGAGTGCTGTTCCGGCGGACCCTGCCGGCGATGGCGCTGGTCGTCGCCGGGATCGCGGTGACGATGTTCACCCTGTTCAGCCTCAGCGATCACTACGCCGAACCGGCACGGGCCGTGCTCTCCGGCACGACCGTGCTGGAGGACTCCGACGCCAGATTGACCGGCAGCGCCTGGCTGGACCCCGCCGGGAAGGAGGTCATGAGCCCGCCCGCGGGGATCTGCCCCCGCAGGGTGGACGTCGGGCGGAGCGACCGGAACCAGAAGACGTACGAGAACTGCCTGTTCGGCAAGGGCTACCGGTTCGTCGTCTACCACCACCCGCCCACGCGGTTCTGGCGGTTCCAGTGGACCGACGCCGCCGTCCTGACCGCCCTGTCGCTCGTGTTCGGCGGGGTGGCCGTCCACCGCACGCTACGTCGCAAGGTGTAGGACCGCCGGTCCGTCGGGGGCGGCGGGCCGGTGTTACCACCGGCGCCGGTCACGGTGTCGATAAGGACGTTCAGCCGCGGGGCGGTGCCGTGCTTTCGCGGACGACGAGGTCGGTGGCGAGCTCGACGCGCCGGGTCTGGGCGGAGTCGCCCCGGCCGATCGCCAGGACCATCCGGGTGGCAAGGGTGGCCATGTCCTGGAGCGGCTGGCGGACGGTCGTCAGGGGCGGCCACGCCGAGCGCGCCAGGGGCAGGTCGTCGAAGCCGACCACGCTGAGGTCTTCCGGGACGCGCAGGCCGCGCTGGCGGGCGGCCTCGAACACGCCGAACGCCTGCAGGTCGCTGCCGGCGAAGATGGCGGTGGGCGGGGCGTCGAGGGAGAGCAGCGCGTGGCCCTGGTCACGGCCGGAGTCGACCAGGAAGTCGCCGTGGCGGACCAGCTCGGGGTCGACGGCGACGCCCGCGGTCTCCAGCGCCGCCCGGTAGCCGTCGATCCTGGCCCGGCTGCACAGCATGTCGGCCGGGCCGCCGATCATCCCGATCCTGCGGTGTCCGAGCTCCAGGAGGTGGCGGGTGGCCGACAGACCGCCGTTCCAGTTGGTCGCGCCCACCGAGGCGACGTGCGGGGCGGGCTCGCCCTCCGGGTCGACGACGACGAAGGGCATCGAGCGTGCGTTGAGCTGGCCCTGCAGCGCGCCGGAGAGCTTCGACGCCACGACGACCACTCCGTCGGTGCGCCGGGCCGCGATGCGCTCCAGCCAGTCGCGGCCGGGCCCGGCGTGCGTGTGCAGCACGGAGATCACGATGCTGGCGTCGGCTTCGCGGGCGGCGGTCTCGGCGCCTCGGACGATCTCCATGGCCCATGGGCTCTCGATCTCGGCGAAGACCAGGTCGACCAGGCCCACCGGCCCGTCGCTCTGGCTGACGCGCCGCTGGTAGCCGTGTTTGTGGAGCAGGTGCTCCACCCGCCGGCGGGTGCTCGGGGCGACCTCGGGGCGACCGTTGATGACCTTGGACACCGTGGGGACCGAGACCCCGGCTTCTTCGGCTATCAGGGCGATCGTCACCCGCCTCTTCGCTGGCATGCGACGGAGTATAACCGAAACTTTCGGAGGTTCGGCCATGGAGGGGGCGGGGTCACGTCCATGAAGCCCATGGTCTGCCGACGTGTTACGACTACCTTACTTATTTTTGTGATTGCACAATATTCGGAACTAGATTGAAACTTTCAAATGGCCACGTCCACTGTCCCGCCCGGGCGCCGGGGCCGGCGACCCCGGTGAGCGTTCCGGTGCACGTTCCGGCGGGCGGGAGGTTCGATGACCCTGGGTGTCTCCGGATCTCCGATCCCGCCCGGCTGGAGGGGGAAGGGCGGCTCTCCCGGCCGGTGTGAACTCCTTCCCTCAACGTTGTATTCAGGCCACTCCCGATCCGCACCGTGACCATGAGGTAGCTAGCAGTGATGCAATCCTGCCGTCATGGCAGTGGTCTCCACTCCCCGACCCCTCGTGGGAGTAGTGCTTCTGATGTTCGTCAGCGCCGCCTGGGGGTCGGCGTTCCCGCTGATGAAAGATCTCATCATCCGGATACCGGTGGCCGACCTGCTCGCCGAGCGGTACGGTATCGCGGCGCTCGTCCTGTTCGGCCTCAGTCCGTCCTGCCTGCGCGGGCTGTCGGAGCGAACCTGGCTGACCGGTGTCCTGCTCGGACTGCTGTTCGGCGTGGGGCAGACGGCCCAGGCCGTCGCGCTGCACGACCTGTCCTCGCCGGTCTCCGGGTTCACCGTGGGCTCCAATGTGGTGATCACCCCGGTCCTCGGGCTGATCCTGCTCGGCGCCCGGGTCTCGGGACGCACCTGGGCCGCGGTGGCACTCGCACTGGCCGCGCTGACGGCCTTCACCCTGCTGCAGGAGGTGGAGGGGAGCGGCGTCTCCCTCCCCGCGCTGGCGGTCACCCTGCTGTCGGCGGTGCTGTACTCGGCGCACACGCTGGTGCTCGGCGGCTTCGCCGGGTCGCGGCGAGACGTCTACGCGGTCGCGGTGATCCAGCTCGGCATCATCGCGATCATGACGGGTGTCCTCGCCGCGCCGGACGGTCTCACGCTGCCCCGGACGTCCGGCGACTGGGCGGTCCTCGGCCATCTGTCGATCGTGGCCTGCGCTCTGGGGTTCCTGGCCCGCTCGTTCGGCCAGCGCCACGTCCCGCCGGTGGCCGCCGCGGTGATCCTGGCGGCCCAGCCGCTCTGGGTGACCGCCCTGGCCGTCATGATGTACGGCGAGCCGCTCACCGGGACCGTCTTCCTGGGCGGAGGGCTGATCGCCCTGGCCATGCTTCTGGTCGTGCTGCCCGGCAGGCTGCTCAGGACAGCGCGTCGGGAGACAGGCCCAGCTCCGCCGCGGTAGCCGTCCGGACGAACTCGGCCATCCGGGCCCGGGACAGCACGCGCCGGTGCACGGTCATCTGGGTGGACAGGCCGTCGATCAGCGAGATGATCCGCCAGGTCGAGCCGTCGGGGTCGGCACAGGTGAAGGCTCCGGTCTCGGTTCCCTCGTCGACGATCGCGCGTAACGCCTGCTTCCAGCGCAGGTCGATCCTGCGGGACATCTCCTCCAGTTCGGCGTTGCGCATCGACTCGGCCCAGGCGTCGATCCACAGCGCCCACGCCTTGGACCTGCCGGCGGGAGAGTAGAGGCGGAGCAGGCCGCGCAGCCGCTCCAGTGGGGAGCCGCCCGACTCCTCCAGCTTGGTGAGCGCCTCCAGGTCGCGTTCGGCCGCGTAGGCGAAGGCCTGGGCGAGGAGCTTCTCCTTGGTCTCGAAGTGGTAGAACAGCAGTGCCTGGCTGACTCCGGCGGCCTGTGCGATGTCCACCGTCCGGGTGTGCCCGAATCCCTGGGCCGCGATGACGTCACCGGCGGTCCGGAGCAGATCATCGCGGCGTAGTCGCCCAAATCCCCGTGCCACAGGGGAACCCTAGCGAATCAGGGGCAGCCGCAGGACGAAACGTGCACCTTGCGAGCTCTCCGCCAGCCCCAGGGTCCCGCCGTGCGCCTGGGCGATCTCCCTGGCGATGGCCAGCCCCAGCCCGGTGCCCCCGGCGTCCCTGTTCCGGGAGGCGTCCAGCCGGGTGAACCGGCGAAAGACGATCTCCCACTGGTCCCTGGGGACTCCCTCGCCGTCGTCCAGCACTTCGAGCACGGCCATGCCGTCCTCTTCCGCGGTGCTCACCGTGATCCGTGACGCGGTGTGCCGTTCGGCGTTGTCCAGCAGGTTCGTCAGCAGCCGCGACAGCCGGAGCCGGTCGCCCTCCACGACGAGCCCCGCCGTCAGCTTCCGGATCACCGGGACCCGGCGCGGCCGACGGTCCAGTTCGTCGCGGAGCAGGTCGCTGAGGTCGATCCGCTCTTTGAGCGCCGGGGTGCCGGCGTCCAGCCGGGTCAGCATCAGCAGGTCGGAGACGATCGCCTGGAGCCGGTCGAGGCTGCCGAGCATCGCGGCGGCCTTCGCGTTCCAGTCGGTGTCCTCGGGGTACAGCAGGGCCTCCTCCACCTGGGCGCGCATGGCGGTGAGCGGGCTGCGCAGGTCGTGGGAGGCGTCGGAGGCGAACCGGCGCTGCTGCTCCGCCGCCGCCTCCAGGCGGTCCAGGGTCTGGTTGATCGTCTCAGCCAGATGCCGGACCTCGTCCCGTGCCCGGGGCACCGGGACGCGCTTGCCGAAGTCGGTCGCGGTGATCTCCGCGAGGTTGTCGCTGATGTCGCTCACCGGGCGCAGCGCCCGGGTCACCAGGTGGTAGGTGCCGAACCCGGCCAAGGCGGTGAACAGCAGGGACGCGCCGACGAACAGGGCGAACACCTCCGGCTGGACGTACCAGGGGACGACGTCGTCGGCGGAGTAGACGAGCAGGTCGCCCTGCGGCCGGTAGACCCGGAAGGCCACGACCACCATGCACCGGCCGGGGAACGCGGGGATGTCGCAGACCTCCCGGTCGGCTCGCGCCTTCCCGTCGGGAGGGGTGAAGTCCGCCATCCGGGGGGCGCCGGTCAGTGACGCGGTGGACGCGACGACCCGTCCCGCCGCGTCCAGGACCTGGACGCCCGCGGCGTCCCCCTGCGGCAGGACGACGGGCGTCTCCGCCCGCCTGTCGAGCTGGATGATGTCCAGGACGGCGCCGGCCACCTCGTTCGTGCGCAGGCCGTTCGCCACCTTGTACAGCGAGAATGTCAGGACGGCGGTGACGAGCAGGCTGCCCAGGGCGGCCACGGCGACGGCGACCAACGTCAGCCGGGTCCGCACCGACCGTGATTTCCGTGTGATCACGCCAATCTCCCCCCGAGATCAGACGATCACATTGAAGGAATGATTACCGATTCCTGGTGTTTAACGGCCAAGAGGAGGCAAAGACCACTTTTGCTACCTCTGTAGAGCGCTGCCCGGGTGCTCTGAGCCGACAGGAGGGACCCCATGCCCGACATCAGCGCGCTCCCCGGCTTCTACCGGATCGCGGAGGCCGATCCCGGTCGCCGGGCGGTGATCGACGCCGACGGCACGGTGACGACCTTCGGTGAACTGCTGGCCAGGGTGAACCAGGTGTCGCACGGGCTCCGGGCCCGGGGGCTGACCTCGGGGGACGTGGTCGCCGGAGTGCTGCCCAACGGCCTCGACGCGGTGGTCATGCTGATGGCCACCGGGCAGATCGGCCTGTACTACGTGCCGGTCAACTGGCATCTGACCGAAGCCGAGATCGCCTACATCCTGGCCGACTGCGACGCCAGGGTCGTGGTCGCCGACCGGGACCACCCCGTGCCGGGGGCCCTCACCGGCACCGCCGGACTGGCCGAGGGGCAGCCCGTGACCGCGCCCGGCGACAGGACGGCGGGCGCGGTCATGTGGTACACCTCGGGCACCACCGGATTCCCCAAGGGCGTGCAGCGGCCGCTGTCCGGGGCCGAGCCGGAGGCGGTGATCCCGCTCGTCGCCTGGTTCTTCGGCGAGGTCTGCGACCTGCGGCCGGGCGACGAGATCCATCTGGTGACCTCGCCGATGTACCACTCCGCACCGTGCGCCCACACGATGTTCGCACTGCACCTGGGCCACACCCTGGTGATCGCCCCCAGGTTCGAGCCGGCCCTCGTCCTCGAACTGATCGACAGGCACCGGGTGACCAACGCCATGATGGTCCCGACGATGTTCCACCGGATGCTGCGGCTGCCGGCCGAGGTCCGCGACTCCTACGACGTGTCGTCGCTCCGGCAGGTGATCCACACCGGCGCGGCCTGCCCGGTGGCGGTCAAGCAGCAGATCATGGACTGGTGGGGTCCCGTCCTCTACGAGTACTACGGCTCCACCGAGGCGACCATCGCCTTCTTCGTCAAGCCGCACGACTGGCTGGAGCACCCCGGCACGGTCGGCCGCCCGGCCCCCGGCTTCGAGGCGAGGATCCTCGGCGAGGACGGCGAGGAGGCCCCCGTGGGCGAGCCCGGCATGATCTCCCTCAAGTCCGGACTCGGCCGCTTCAGCTACCGCAAGGACCCGGTCAAGACCGCCTCCAGCATGCGCGGGGAGTGGTACACCCCCGGCGACGTCGGCTTCATGGACAAGGACGGGTTCCTGTACCTGTGCGACCGCCGTACCGACCTGATCATCTCGGGCGGGGTGAACATCTACCCCGCCGAGATCGAGGCGGCGCTGCTGGAGCATCCCGCGGTGGCCGACGTCGCGGTCATCGGCGTGCCCGACGAGGAGTGGGGCCACCGTGTGGTCGCGCTGGTCCAACCCGGACCCGGTCCCCGGCCCACCCCCGCGGAGCTGCTGGAACACCTCGGCCGCCGGATCGCCCGGTTCAAGCACCCCCGGGTCATCGAGTTCCGTGACGAGCTGCCCCGCACTCCCACCGGGAAGCTCTCCCGCTCCAGGCTCCGCGAGGACTACCTGTCGGCCGGCTAAAGGGTGATCCACTCCGTCGCGGTGGTGACCTCGTCGAGGATGCCGGGGACGGGGTCGACGCCGATGCCGGGACCGGTGGGCACGCCGATGTGGCCGTCGTGCAGCTCGAAGGGCGGCGTGATGTCGGTGGCGTAGTAGCGACGCGAGGCGGAGGTGTCACCGGGCAGGGTGAAGCCGGGCATCGCGGCCAGGGCGAGGTTGGCCGCCCGGCCGATGCCGGTCTCCAGCATGCCCCCGCACCACAGGGCGACGCCGTGGGCGCGGGCCAGGTCGTGGATGCGGCGGGCCTCGAGGTAGCCGCCGATCCGGCCGGGCTTGACGTTGATGATCGAACAGGCGCCCAGGGTGATGGCCGCGGCGGCGTGGGCGGCCGAGTCGATGGACTCGTCCAGGCAGATCGGCGTCGTGATCCGCTTCGCGAGCTCGGCGTGCTGGACCATGTCGTCGTTGGCCAGGGGCTGTTCGATGAGCAGCAGGCCGAATTCATCGAGTTTGGCCAGGTGCGGGGCGTCGACCAGGGTGTAGGCGGCGTTGGCGTCGACCTGCAGCAGCACCTCGGGGCCGAAGCGTTCGCGCACGGCGCTGACCGGGGCCAGGTCCCAGCCGGGTTCGATCTTCAGCTTGATTCGGAGGTAGCCCTCGGCCAGGTAGCCGCCGACGGCGTCGAGCAGCTCCGGGATGGAGTCCATGATGCCGACCGACACCCCGCAGGGCACCCGGTCGGCGGAGGCGCCGAGGAAGGAGGCCAGGGACTGGCCGCCGGTGCGGAGCTGGGCGTCCAGGACGGCGGTCTCCAGGGCGGCCTTGGCCATCTGGTGGCCCTTGAACGGCTCCATCGCCCGGCCCGCGCTGTGGGCGTCGACATGGGCCGGCAGCGCGGGGATGAGGAAGCGGCGCAGCACCTCGGCGGCGCCGTCGACGTACTCGGCGGAGTACAGCGGCTCGGACATGGCCACGCACTCGGCCCAGCCCTCGGCGTCGGGCGTCACGACCCGGACCAGGAGCACGTCGCGCCCGGTCTCGGTGCCGAACGAGGTGCGGAACGGGCTGACCAGCGGTAACGAGATCCGCCGCAGTTCGATTCCAGTGATCTTCATAGTGATGTGCGGCCTGTGCCGCGTCTCCCCTCGATGTCGCCGCCGGTCAGGCGGTTCGCTCCACGATGTAGTAGCCCTCGCCGGTGAACCCGGTCACCCGGCCGCCTTCCGCCAGCAACCCGCCCAGCACGTCACGTACGGCGCGGCGCCACACCCCGGCCGCGGCCGGGTCGGCACGCCGCAGCGTCTCGATGTCGGGCGGCGTCGCGACCAGCACCACCCGGGCGTCCCGGCGTCCGGCGACCGGTCCGTCGTCGCTCCAGGCCAGCCCGGTCACCGCGTCCGGCGGAACCTGCGGCCGGTACGGCTCGCCCCGGACGGCGGCCACCACCGGTGGCTCGGACAGCCGCCAGACGGCCAGCACCCGGTCCGACTCGTCCCCCGCGTTGATCGCGTCCTCCATGGCACCGTAGAAGGACGGCAGGTACTCCTCCGGCCGGGCGCCGAGTTTGACCAGGTTGAAGTGGGCGTTGCGGCGCACCAGCGGATCATAGGTCCAGGTGATCCGGTCCAGACCCCGGTCAAGGGCCCAGGCGCGCTGGTGCAGCTTGAGTGCGAACCCGATCCCCCGCCCGGTCACGGCGCCGGTGACGTGGGAGTGCAGCACCTGCCCCGTCGGCGCTCCGAAGAACGCCACCGAGGCCCCGACCATCCGATCGCCCTGGTAGGCGCCGGCCACGTAGTTGCCCGCGTGCGACAGCGCCCGCATCAGCTCGACGGAGATCGGCGGATCGCCGGGGTCGTGCTGCCAGATGTCGTCGAACAGCCGGAAGACCTCCTTGAAGCCGGCCAGCTCGGACAGCTCGGCGACACACACCCCCGCCTTCCTGGCCGCCGCGTCGGCGTACGGGTCCGTACGGACGGAGCCGCTCATTCGCCGGCCTCCCCCGAGAGCACCGAGGTGACCAGCCCGGCCAGCAGCCTCGTCCGGTCCGGCATCTCGGCGACGAGCACGTGCTCGTGCGCGGCGTGCGCGCCGCCGCCCACCGCGCCGAGCCCGTCGAGTGTCGGGCAGCCGATCCCCGCGGTGAAGTTTCCGTCGGACGCGCCTCCCACGGCCACCCCCCGCAGCGGCTCCATGCCCAGATCCTTCGCGATCCGGCAGGCCAGTCCGAACAGGTGCGCCGAGGAGGACTTCTCCAGCGGTGGCCGGTTCGGCCCCCCGCTCACCTCCAGCCGGGTCCCGGCGACCCGGGGGACGAGCGCCCGCACCAGCTCGTCCACCCGGCGCTGCGCTGCGACGGTGGGCACCCGCACGTCGACCTCCACGCTGGCGAGCGCGGGCACGGTGTTGGCGGTGGTGCCACCCGACAGCACGGTCGGCGTCACCGTGGTCGGCCCCAGGCCGTCCGGTGCCGTCCCGCCGTCCGCCGACGAGGCGATCACGCCGAGGGCGAGGATCTGGTGGGCCAGCTCGACGGTGGCGTTGGCCCCCTTATCCGGTTCCAGCCCCGCGTGCGCCGCCTTGCCGTGCACGGTGAGACCGTAGTTGGAGGTGCCCTTGCGTGCGATCTTCAGCGCCCCGCCGTCGCCGCTCGCCTCCAGGACGAACGCGGCCACGCAGCCGCGTGCCGATTCCTCGATCAGCGCGCGCGAGGACGGCGAGCCGACCTCCTCGTCCCCGGTGACCAGCAGGCACACCCCGTCCGGCGACGGAAGCGCGGCCAGCGCGTGGAACGCCTGGACCAGCCCCGCCTTCATGTCGAACACCCCCGGCCCCCGGGCCACGCCGTCCACCAGCGACCAGGGGTGCTCGGCCAGCGTCCCGATCGGCCAGACCGTGTCGTGGTGGCCCACCACCAGGACCCGGGGCGTGCCGAAGGTCCACCGCAGGTGGGTGACCCCGTCGACCACGATCGTCTCGGGACGCGCACCGAGCCGCCGCGCCCCCAGGTCGGCGACCACCCGGGCGCTGCGGGCCACCGCCTCGTGGTCGGCGGAGAACGACTCGCACTCGACGAGCTCCTTCAGGTCCGCGAGCATGACGTCCAGGTTCACGCGGGCACCCCCAGCTCGGCGCGGAACAGCCGCAGGACGTTGCCGCCGAGGATCTTGACGATCTCCTCGTCGGCGAAACCGTGCTTGAGCAGGGCGTCGGTGACCAGCGGCAGCCCGCTGGGGCCCGCCAGCCCGGGGACGGCGGCCAGCGCGTCGACGCCGCTGTAGCTGAACCCCTCGCAGCACGGCGGTGTGACGTCGTGCATGACCTCGCGGACGAAGTCGGGGCCGAGGCCGACATGGTCGATCCCGCCGACGCTTACGACGTGCTCGATGTGGTCCACCAGCCGGTCCACGGTGTATTCGGCCGGGTCCTCCGACAGGAAGGCCGCCAGGAAGTTGACGCAGACCACGCCGCCGGTCGCGGCGATGGCGCGGATCTGGTCGTCGGTCAGGTTGCGGTGGTGCTCACGCAGCGCACGGGCGGAGGAGTGGGTCGCCATCACCGGCCGGGTGGCCAACTCCAGCACGTGCCCCACCCCGGAGGCGCCCAGATGCGAGACATCGAAGATCATGCCGAGGCGTTCCATCTCCCGGACCGCCGCCACTCCCGCCGCGGTGAGCCTGCTGCCCGTGGCGTCCTCACCGCTGCCGTCCGCCAGGGCCGTACGGCCCCAGTGCGCGATCGAGGCGACCCGCACGCCCAGCCGGTGCAGGGTGGGCAGCAACTCGACGCTGGCGTCCAGGCCCGGGGCGCTCTCCAGCGCCAGCACCAGGGCGATCCTGTCCTCGCCGAGCGCCTCGTCGATCTGCGCGCCGTTCACGCAGAGCCGTACGGCGTCGGCGTTGCCCTCCGCCAGCGTGTGCGCACACTCGATCATGCGCAGGGTCTGCCGGAGCGCCCCCTCGGGCCGGTACTGGTCGTCGACGAAGACCGGCAGCACCTGCAGGTTCACCCCGCCCTCCCGGAGCTGGGGCAGCCAGCGCTCACGGAAGAACGGAGCCCACTGCCCCGGAGGGCGCGCCGTGACGGCCATCAGCAGGTCGTTGTGGGTATCGGCGACCACGGCATCACGATGGAGGTCAGCGGACACGGGCAGGCCCTTCTTCGCGGAGTGCTCTCGTCGCCTCCGACGTTATCGACAAGTCCGCCCCCGCCGTGCAGACGGGTCAGTGCGCGAAGCGGAAAGCCGCGGTCCGGGGCGTCCGGGTCGGTGCGAAGCGGAAAGCCGCGGCCTGGGGCGTCCGGGTCAGTGCGCGAAGCGGAAAGCCGCGGTCCGGGGCGCCCGGGTCAGCCTCCGGTAGAGAGGTGTCGGAGCCGGCCAGTTGTTGGTCACCCGGCCCGCCGCGTTCTTGTACCAGCTTGTACAGCCCGCCCCCCACACCATGGTGCCCATGGCCCGCTCCAGGCTCCGCCGCCACGCGTCCATCGCCTCGGGCCGCACCTCCATCGGCCCCCTGCTCGCGAGGTGCGGCAGGCAGCCCATGATGTATCGGACCTGACACTCGATCATGAAGACGATCGAGCTGTGCCCGAGGTTGGTGTTGGGCCCGTACAGCAGGAACAGGTTCGGGAAGCGCGGCACCGCGATGCCGAGATAGGCCTCGGCCCCGTCCTGCCACTCCTCGGCGAGGTGCCGCCCCTGACGGCCGACGACGTCGACGGGGGACAGGAACCCGGTGCCCCGGAAACCGGTGGCGTAGATGATCACGTCCGCCTCGTGGAGGCCGTCGGTGGTCTCGACGCCGGCAGGGGCGATCCGGACGATCGGCTCGGTGACGAGGTCGACGTTGGGGCGGGTCAGCGCGGGATAGAAGGCGCTGTCGATGACGACCCGCTTGCAGCCGACCGGGTAATCGGGGGTCAGCTTGGCCCGCAGCCGCGGGTCCCGGACCTGGCGGTGCAGATGCTCCAGGGCACGCTTGCGCAGCAACCCGGCGCTCCACCCGCCCGCGAGCGCCTGGTAGAGGGTGGCCTCGGCGTAACGGTAGATCCATTCGCGGTAGCCCCGCTGCAGGAACGGCAGGCGGTGCAGGACCGTCCGGACGGACTTGCCGAAGACCGCGTCGGGCTTGGGGATCACCCAGTTCGGGGTGCGCTGGAAGACGTCCAGCCGCCCGGCGACCTCGGCCACCCGGGGGATGAACTGCGCCGCCGAGGATCCGTTCCCGATCACCGCCACCCGTTTGCCCGCCAGGTCCTGGGAGTGGTCCCAGCGGGCGGAGTGGAACGCCACGCCGGTGAAGTCTGACATCCCCGGGATGTCGGGCAACTGGGGACGGTTGAGCTGCCCCACCGCCGACACCACCACGTCGAAGAGTTCCTCGCCGGAGGAGGAGCGCACCCGCCATCTGCCCAGCGACTCGTCGAAGACGGCGGCGGTGACCTCGGTGTTCAGCCGGATCCGCGGACGCAGGCCGTACTTGTCGGCGCACCTCTCCAGATAGCCGAGGATCTCGGGCTGCCCCGGATAGCGGCGGGTCCAGCTGGAGTATCTCTCGAAGGAGAAGGAGTACAGGTGGGAGGGGACGTCGCACCCGGCACCCGGATAGGTGTTGTCCCGCCAGGTGCCCCCGACGCCGCTCCCCTTCTCGAAGACCGTGTAGGAGCGGATCCCCGCCCGTTCCAGCTGGATGGCCATGCACAGCCCGCCGAACCCGGCGCCGATGATCGCGATGGTCGGGCTCATCCGCTCTCCTTGCGTCGTCTGTGACGGCCGGTGCCGGTCGACGCGCGGAGCCCCACGGTCCGGCCGGAGCCGGACCCTTTCGGGAGGAGGCACTGACGAACCGGCCCTTCGAGGGTGGTGATCCGCCTACATTAAGCGATTCCCCTCCCCGGGGATACCGGCCGATAGTCTGCGCACGTGCCTACCATCGCTGATGTCGTCCGAGAGCTCGAGTCGGCCTACGACCCCCGCTGGGCGGAGTCGTGGGACGCGGTCGGGCTCGTCTGCGGAGACCCCTCCGCGCGAGTGCGCCGGGTCCTGTTCGCGGTGGACCCGGTGGCGGTCGTCGCAGACGAGGCCCTGGCGTGGGGTGCCGACCTGGTGGTCACCCACCACCCCCTCTACCTGCGCGGCACCACCACCGTCGCGGCCACCACCTTCAAGGGCCGCCTGGTCCACACGCTGATCAAGAACGACGTCGGCCTCTTCACCGCCCACACCAACGCCGACGTCGCCGACCCCGGCGTCTCCGACGCGCTCGCCCGCGCCGTGGGCCTGACCGGCCCGCTCACCCCCCTGCAGCCCTCGGCGGACGACCCCCGGCGCGGCCTGGGCCGCGTCGGCTCGCTACCCGCCCCGATCACCCTGCGCGCGTTCGCCCGGCAGGCCGCGCGCGGGCTCCCCGGCACGGCGGGTGGCCTGCGGGTCGCCGGCGACCCGGACCGCGAGGTCCGGCGGGTCGCGGTCAGCGGGGGAGCGGGAGACTCCCTCCTCACCACCGCCCGCGCCGCCGGGGTGGACGTCTTCCTCACCGCCGACCTCCGCCACCACCCGGCGAGCGAGTTCATGGAGGCCGCGGACGGCCCCGCGCTGATCGACGCCGCCCACTGGGCCACCGAATGGCCCTGGCTGACCGAGGCGGCACGCCGTCTGACGTCCGGATTGGCCGAGAAGGGGATTACTGTTGAGACGCGCGTATCCGAGACGGTCACGGACGCCTGGACAACAACAGCAGAGTGCGAGGACTTGAAGTGAAAGCAGCCCCGGCGGCGCAGAAGCGCCTGCTCGACCTGGCCGAACTCGACTCCGTCATCGACCGGCTGGCCCATCGTCGTCGCACCCTGCCCGAGCTGGCCGAGATCGACGAGATCTCCGCCCGCGTGGCGCGGCTCGCGACCCAGGCGATCGCCGCCGAGACCGAGGCGGGCGACCTGGCCCGCGAGCAGACCAAGGCCGAGGCGGACGTCGACTCGGTCCGCGTCCGCGCCGAGCGTGACCAGAAGCGGCTCGACTCCGGCCAGGTGTCCTCCCCGAAGGACCTGGCCAGCCTGCAGTCCGAGATCACCTCGCTGAACCGCCGCCAGGGCGACCTGGAGGAGGTCGTGCTGGAGATCATGGAGCGCCGGGAGACGGCCGACGCGCAGGTGGCCAAGATCGTCGCTGAGCGCGACAGGCTCGCCGCCGACCGCGACAGCGCCGAAGACCGCAGGGACGCCGTCTTCGCCGAGATCGACAAGGAGAGCGCCGAGGTCAAGGGCAGGCGCTCGGGTATCGTCGCCGACATCCCCGCCGACCTGCTGGCCCTCTACGAGAAGCTCCGGGAGCAGTTCGGGGTGGGTGCCGCGATGCTGCAGGGCGCCCGCTGCCTCGGCTGCCGCACCAGCCTGTCCATCGCCGAGATCAACCGCATCAAGGCCTGCTCCCACGACGAGGTCATCCGCTGCGAAGAATGCCGCCGCATCCTCGTCCGCACCCCAGAGTCGGGGCTGTGACCTCCTACGTCATCGAGGCCGACGGCGGGTCCCGGGGCAACCCCGGACCCGCCGGCTACGGCGCCGTCGTCAAGGACGCCGCGGACGGCCAGGTCCTGGTCGAGACCGCCGAGGCGATCGGCACCCAGACCAACAACGTCGCCGAGTATCGGGGACTGATCGCGGGACTGCAGTCCCTCCTCGCTCTCGCCGGGGACGGCGCGGCCGTCGAGGTCCGGATGGACTCCAAGCTGGTCGTCGAGCAGATGGCCGGCCGCTGGAAGATCAAGAACGAGGGGCTGCGCCCGCTCGCGTTCGAGGCCGCCGCCCTGGCCCGGCGGCTCAGGGTCACCTGGCGGTGGATTCCCCGGGAGAAGAACAAGGCCGCCGACCGGCTGGCCAACGAGGCCATGGACGCCGCCGCCAAGGGCCGCCCCTGGCGGCTCAGTGGCTCCACGGGCACCGGCTCCACGGGCACCGGGTCCTCCCGCACGGGTTCTACGGCCGCCGAGTCCACCGGCGCCGCGTCTTCTCGTGCCGGCTCCACCGGTGCCGGGTCCCGGCGCGCAGGTTCCGCGACCGCCGAGTCCGGGGGCACCGGCCCGGCGGGCGGAACACCGTCGGCCGCCGGTCGCTCCGGTTCCCGGGAGAACGGACCGGCCGGCTCCCCGGCAGGGGGCCCCGGCCGTAAGGCCAAGGCCTCCGCCTCTCCGGCTGTCGCACAGGACTCCCTCCTCGACCTCCTCGACTCCGATGACGTCTCAGCGGGGCAGGAGGCGGTGGCCCCCGTGACGACAGGGACCGGCTGGCGGCCGCCCACGACGGTGGCGACCTCGCTGCTCCTGCTCCGGCACGGCGAGACCCCGCTCTCGGCCGAGCGCAGGTTCTCCGGGCTCGGCGACCCCGAGCTCAACGCCAACGGCATCGCCCAGGCGGAGGCCGCCGCGGCCGAACTGTCGCGCGGGCCGTACGGCATCCAGGTGGTCGTCAGCTCCCCGCTCCGGCGCGCCCGCGCCACCGCCGAGATCGTCGCGGCCCGGCTCGGGCTGGAGGTGGCCGTCGAGGAGGGGCTCAGGGAGACCGACTTCGGCGACTGGGAAGGCCACACGTTCACCGAGATCCAGCGCCGCTGGCCGGACGAGCTCGCCGCGTGGCTGGCGGACCCGTCCGCCGCGCCGCCGGGTGGGGAGAGTTTCGAGGTGGCGGCGCGGCGGGTCCAGGCGACCGGGGACCGGCTGGTCGAGCGCTACGAGGGCAGGACGGTGCTGGCCGTCTCCCACGTCACGCCGATCAAGATGCTGCTCCGGCTCGCGCTGCTGGCTCCCCTTGACGCGCTGTACCGCATGCACCTTGATCTGGCGGCCCTGTCCCGGATCGAGTATTACGCCGACGGGCCGGCGGTGGTCAAAGGGTTCAACGACACCTCGCATCTGCGCTGAACCGGCGGTCGCCCGCCCGCGCGGATGCGTACGGCCTCGTACGGTTGCCCACCGGCCCGGCCGGTCGTGCTGTCAATGGTCGTCCTCCGGATGCTCGTGACCCCGGGGGGATCGTCTGCTCCCCATTCCACCGGAGGCGACTTGCCGCCCGGTTGGAGACCACTGGGGAACCGTTAGGCTTGGAGACACGGCGGACGAGCCGGCCGGGCGGCCGCGTCGGGTCTCTTCGGAGACCCGCCGAGGAAGGTCCGGGCTCCACAGGGCAGGGTGGTCGGTAACGCCGACCCGGGGTGACCCGCGGGACAGTGCCACAGAGAACAGACCGCCTCCCGAAAGGGAGGTAAGGGTGAAACGGTGGTGTAAGAGACCACCAGCGCCCACGGCGACGTGGGCGGCTCGGTAAACCCCACCCGGAGCAAGGTCAAGAAGGGGCGCTCTTCGGAGCGTCCCGCGCGCGGCGTCTGAGGGCTGCTCGCCCGAGTCGCGCGGGTAGACCGCTTGAGGCCGTCGGCAACGCCGGCCCTAGATGGATGGTCGCCCCTTCACGCGAGTGAAGGACAAAACCCGGCCTACAGGCCGACTCGTCCGCCCCACCTGGCATCTACCTGCGGGAACAGACCCTAAAGGGTCATGCGGTCTGCTCTTGTGTCATCGATTTGTCAACAGAAGCGATCGTGTCAACGCTGAGCGCGTCGTCGATCGCCGCTCGGGTCACCTCTTCTGACGCCGGGTAGAGGTGCCCATAGACGTCCATCGTCTCCGTGATCGACGCATGTCCCAAAGAACGACCTGTACGTGGGTTGGTGTGGGCGGCGCTACGCAGCGACTACAGCCCTGCGAGTCAGAAGCTCACGGGCCATGGCGACATGACGGGCCACATCGGCTACGGGACCGGGCTTACGCCCGCTGCTTTCGGCAACGCAGAGGGAGCAACGGCCAGGCCGGGCGACAGGACGGGCGCAGTCGGGGCATTCGACAGCCGGGGCCTTGATGACCTGGGGGGCGGCGACGATGCGAGCGGGCATCTTGGCTTTGAGCCGGTGAATGATCAATGCCACGGGAGAGCGAAGGTCATCGGGAAGGCCCGTTGCCAGGACGGCCCTGATCTGCCCTTCGGTAGCGCCACGGTCAAGCCACTCGGCTACCAGCGGGGCGACCTTCGGCATCTCCTGCATGCCAACCGTCAGCCGGGGTTCGACACGGCCCAGACGAGCTACCAGGGCCGCGCAGGCGGCCGTCTTGTCGCTGGTGGTAGAGCCCTCTCCGCCTGCCACGGGAGCGGCTACGGGCCGTAGAGGCTCGCGGACCTCGCTCGGCGGCGCGGGGTTGGGGGTTTTGTTTTCTTCCTGAGTCTTAAACCCTTTAGGGTTCTTGACCGCATCGCCGCCTGTCGGGCCACCGTTGGACGGCATCGCAGTCATCGGGGCCACCTGTGACGTCTCATTCTGCGGGGTGTCGAACACGGCCGTCTCAGTGCGAACGCGGCCCGTCAACGGGTCGCGGACAGCGCGGCGCACGTAGTACCCGTGAGTGATCAGTTCATCCAGCGCCTTGGAGACACCCCGACGGCCCAGACCGGGGTGCTGGTCGGCGAGGGTGTGAGCGTCCTGCCGGGCCCCATCCGGCAGGGAGAGCAGGAAGACGAGAATGCCACGGGCCATGAAGGAGAGGCGGCGATCTCTGAGAACCGCGTTGGCTACTTGGGTGTAGGAGCCATGAAGCTTGCTACGCTTGACATGCATTGGAGTTTGAGCCTCCGGTGCCATGTCCCGGGGGTGTTCCAGCACCCGCCGGGACTTTCGATGTTCTGGGAGAACCCTAGCCTCTGAAGCTAGGGAATCGCGTCGTTTTACTGCGTCCTCCCCTACCTCGACGCGTCACCAACGCGTCAACAGAGGGGATCGAAACGGAGGACAACGGGCCGGAACGGGCTGAATGGTGTTTGCCCTATCTGCCAGGGCAAACACCATGGGAGCGGAACGGGCCGGACAGGTCTGCAAGCCCTCAGCTTCTTCCCGGCCTACAGGCCGACTCATCCGCCCTATCCGCCCCTGACCTGCGCCGTTGTTCTCGCGCGGCGAGCTCCAACCGCTGTCATCGGCCGGCGTGTACTCGGCGAGAGCCTCAGCGAGGACGGCGGGCATAAGGACTTCGCGGACCGACGCCCGTGTCTTCGGTAGAGCCAGGTGGGGCGGCGGCCGATCAGCACGACTTGTCGGGTCACGGTCAGCATGGCTTCGGTGAAGTCGATCCGATCGGCAGCCATCCCCAGCGCTTCGCCCTGGCGTAGGCCCGCGGCGGCGCCCAGGAGGATTAGAGGGGCGAAGTCCGGACGCATCGCGCGGTACAGGTCGACGGCCTGACCGGCAGACAGCAGGCGGATCGTGGTCTTGTCTGCGTCGGGAAGCCCGGTGTACCAAACGGCAGCCTGCTCATATCGGAGGCAGGGCTGAGCACCGGCGGTGTCGCTGGGACGGTCAAGCGGCTTGGTGGAGCGGGTCGGCCGCAGTGAAACCTGGAGGAACCTGACGAGGTCGCCTGCTTGGCTAGCGCTGGGGAAGGTGTGCCGAACTTCGTGTCCAGATCATCCAGTGCCCGGATTCGGCTGGGGTGCGGGGGGCACGGTGTTCGGTGCGGCCGAGGCGGTAGCCCAGGCGTTGGGGGACGGCGGCGCTCGATGTGTTGGCCGCGTCGCAGTGGATCTCGACGCGCTCGATTTCGTCGAGGAGGAGCGCGGCCTCGGTGAGCGCGGCGACGGCGCGGGTGATGATGCCCTGGCGGGTGTGGGCGGCGTGGACCCAGTAAGCGACTTCCAGGGCGCCGCGGCCGATTCGGGCGTGGAGGGCGACCGCGCCGAGGAGCGTGCCGTCGGTGGCGTCGAAGACACCGTAGGAGAAGGACTGGGCCGAGTGCCATGCCTCATCGGACTGCCGCTGGAAGGCACGCAGAGCTTCGTGATCGAGAGGAGCGGTGGCCCAGGGCAGCCAACGACGCAGGTGGTCACGGGAAGCGGTGATCGCGGCGTGCCGGGCGGGGATGTCGGTGTCGCGCCAGCGCCGGATCAGGAGGCCGTCGGCTCTGACGGTCTCCGGCGGGCACTCGGCCCGGTCCAGGACGTCGCGGAGCGCAGAGACCAGGCGGCGGTTCTCGGCGTCGGTGCGGCTGGAGATGCGGACGTACCGTTCCGCCGAGTCGAGCGACTTGCCGGAGCAGTCCTTCACGAGGATTCCGTGCCTGCGGAAGAGTTCGGCGGTGACGTCGGAGGCGAGTGCTGGGGCCGCCAGCCGGACCAGGACGAAGTTGGCGTCAGGCCGGTGGACGTGGTCGAGGCCCGCGATCGCTGAGAGCTGCTCGTACAGCGCGTCCGTGCTCTGCCTGACCAGGCTCAGGCTCGAGGCGAACGCCTGCCGGTATCTCGGCAGCAGCCGGAGGAAGGACTCGGCGATCCCGTTGACGTTCCAGATCGGCGTCTCGGCGGCCACCCGGGCGAGGACCTCGGTGTCGGCGGTGGCCAGATAGCCCAGGCGCAGGCCGGCGACGCCGTAGGCCTTGCTCATGCTCTTGACGATCACCAGGTTCGGATGGTCGGCGAGCCGTCCCTCCAGGCTGTAGCGGACTGCGCAGAAGTCCGTGAAGGACTCGTCCACGATCAGCCGGGTCCCGGTCTTGGCAAGCAGCTTGCACAGCCGCAGGAGTTCCTCGGGCGGGATCGCGGACGAGGTCGGGTTGTTGGGCGAGTCGAGGATCAGCGCGTCGCTGCCGGCCGCCGCCCGGTGGAGGCTCTCGGCGTCCACGGTGAGTTCCGGCGGCAGGAGGGCGACTTTGCGCGCGCTGGGGAAGACCGACTCGTACTCGTTGAACCCGGGGACCACGAGCACGACGTCCTTCAGCACCCGTGGCAGGACCTTGATGAGCTCGCTGGCGCCGTTGGCCACGATCAGCTGTTCGGCGGGGACGTCGATCGCCGACGCCAGCAGGTCGCGTAGCCGGTCATGCCCGACCGGGTAGTGGATCAGGGCTTGGCGGAACTCTGCCGCGAGCGCGTCGATCAGATCTTCGGTGGGGAAATAGGGGTTGTAGAGCAGGTCGTGGTCGATGGCCTCGTGCCGCCAGTAGCCGCCGTGCTGACCGTTCAGCAGCGCGCGCCGCTGGTCGGGGGTGCCGAACCGGTAGTCGGCAAGTTCCAGGTCGGTGGCGTCGTCGACCTCCTGGCTCGCCAGGTCAGCGCAGTCCACCGCCCGGATCGGGAAGCGGGTGGAGCGGGCGAGCACCGCCTCGTAGAACTCCTGCTCGCCGCCGTCCGCGATCAGGGTGTCGAGCAGCGGGACGAACTCCTCGCGCAGGTACCGCGCGCGCAGCAGGTGCACGTTGAGCGTCTTGTGGACGAGGTCGAGGGGCGGCCGGTCGGCTCCCGACAGATGGACTCGGCGGACGAGGCCGTCATCGGCCACGTCGAGCACCGTGCCGTTGAGGCCGCGCCGCCAGGGAAAGACCGCTGAGACCGCTTCGCCGGGGGTGCCGGCCAGCCGGGTGAGCAGAGCGGGGGCGAACACGACGTCGCCATCCAGGAGGTACAGGTCGGTGTCGAGGTGCTCGCGGGCGAGCCACAGCGAGTAGGCGTTGTTGGTGTCGGCGTACCTGGGCGAGAGGACGAAGCGGAGCGTCATCCCCGCGAACGTCTCGCCGACCGATTCGGCGATCTCTTCCGCGCGGTGGCCGGTCACGATGATCGTCTCGCGGACGCCCGCCGACGCCAAAGCGGCCAGCGCGCGGTGCAGTATCGGCACTCCGGCGACCGGAGTGAGTGGTTTAAGGCGGCCCAAACGCGTTCCCAGTCCCGCCGCAAGAATAATTGCACGAATGGGACGAAATGGCAGCAAGGAAGACCCCTTCCACAAGGGAGAGAAAAATATGTCTGTCAATGTATGGGATGGAAGGTTACTATCCGACGAAAGTCAAGAAGCTTCCCGGGAGACTGCTATGACCGTGACACCCGAAAAACTCGTCCTCACCGTCCCGGTCCCCGAAAACGGCGGTGTACTCGCCTGGTTACCGTCCTATCCTCGCGACGGCGGCATCCAATCCGAAATCACGACCTCCACCACGACGACCACGACTTCGACGACCGTGGAGTTCTTCGAACCGGTACCGGACCTGAACCCCGTCACCTTGCCCACCACGACGACGACGACCACCACCACGACGGCCGAGTTCTTCGAGCCCGTCCCGGAGCCGGTTCCGACGACCACGACGACGACCACCACGACGACGGCCGAGTTCTTCGAGCCCGTCCCGGAGCCGGTTCCGACGACCACGACGACGACCACCACGACGACGGCCGAGTTCTTCGAGCCCGTCCCGGAGCCGGTTCCGACGACCACGACGACGACCACCACGACGACGGCCGAGTTCTTCGAGCCCGTCCCGGAGCCGGTTCCGACGACCACGACGACGACCACCACCGTCGAATTCATCGTGCCGGAGCCGGTGCCTACCACAACCACGACGCCGGAGTTCGTCGACGTGCCCCCGGTGCCCGTCCCGGACCCGGACGACCATCACGGCCGGGGCCACGACGAGGGTCACGGGCGAGGTAATGACGAGGGCCACGACGAGGGCCACGGACGGGGTAATGACGCCGACCATGACGACCGCGGACGCCACCTCGGACAGCCCGGCCGCGACTCCGGCGACCATGACGACCGCGGACGCCACCTCGGACAGCCCGGCCGCGACTCCGGCGGCCACGACGACCGCGGCCAGCACAAGGGACGTTCCTGATCCTGATCCGGCTTCTGAAGATCTTGGAGTGTTCCGAGTAGATGGCACGAATGACGATAGGGATGGCGGTGTACGACGATTATGACGGCGTCTACTTCACCATCCAGGCGACCCGGCTGCTACAGGCGGCCGATATCGATGACATCGCTTTCCTGATTCTCGACAACAATCCGGGAGGGCCGATCTCCGCGGCCCTGGAAACGTTGGCGAAACGTGTTCCCCGATGTAAGTACGTCCCTTTCGGGGGATATGCGAGTACCGGTGCACGGGACATCATCTTCCGTGAGGCGACGACCGAATATGTCATGTGCGTCGACTCGCACGTCCTTCTGGAAAGCGGATCCGTCCGGGCTCTGCTCGACTATTTCGACGCCAACCCCGGCTGCCTGGACATCGTCCAGGGTCCGCTACTCCAGGACAGCATGGTGGGCAACGTCGCCACCCATCTGAAGGACGAGTGGGGAGCCGGCATGTGGGGCCGCTGGGCCTGCGACCCTCGCGGCCAGGACCCGTCGGGCGAACCGTTCGAGATCCCCATGCAGGGTCTGGGAGTGTTCGCCTGCCGCCGCCTGGCCTGGCCCGGCTTCAACCCACGCATGCGCGGCCATGGCGGGGAGGAGGGCTACATCCACGAGAAGTTCCGGCGGGCGGGCGGGCGTGCGATCTGCCTGCCCTCCCTCCGCTGGGTGCACCGCGGCTTCCGTGCCGGCGGGACCCGCTACCCGGCGTTCTGGCGCGACCGCGCCCGTAACTACGTGCTGCTGTACGAGGAACTCGGCTGGGACCTCGACGGGTTCGAGAAGCATCTCCACGAGCTCTTCGAGGCGGAGGGCTCCGCTCAGGCCGCGGCCACCCTCGCCCTGGCACGCAGGGAGGCGGCCAACCCCTACGCCCGGTTCGATGCGGTGTTCTGCCTGCACCGCGACGCCGTCCAACGACGTTGGCAGCGCGGCAGACGGGAGTTGGCCGCGCTCGGCATCGACTGGTTCGCCGAACCGGTCCACGCGCCCAGCCGGGCCGAGGCGCTGCGCTCGATCGTCGCCACGGCACGCGGCCGCTCGCTCGAGTCCATCCTCATCCTCGAGGACGATCTGCTGCCCGGAACGGAGTGGGCCGCCCGTCTCCGGTCCTTCGTCACCGACGACGGCCCCTGGACGTCCTGGCGCCCGGACGGCGGGGAGGCTCACGCCCTGGCTCTCCACCACACGGCCTACGACGAGGTCCTGGCCGGCGGCGCCGATCCCGTCGTCGCCTCCTGGCTGGAGCAGGAGATCCCCGACACGCTCGCTCCGCTTGTCCCGCCACCCGCCGACTGGAGCTTCCCGCGCAACCCGCAGTGGGCCGTCGACGGCATCTACCGCTGCCTGAGTACCGCACATGAGGTGCTCGGCAAGCTCGGCGTCCCTTACACGATGATCGCGGGAACGCTCCTGGGCGCGATCCGCCACCACGGCATGATCCCGTGGGACGACGACGCCGACCTCGCCTTCCGTGAGCAGGACCTCGCGGCTGTCCTGGACGCCCGCCCGCTGTTCCTCGACCTCGGCTGCGACATCAAGGAGACCGAAGTCGGCCTGAAGGTCTTCCCGGTCGACCGGCGGCTGCCGCACGTGGACCTGTTCCCGTTGCGCCGGCAGGACGACGGCCTGTGGGGCTACGCGAACGACCGCCCGCGCCTTACCTGGCCCCGGCCCGACTTCACCGACCAGGACCTCCACGACCTCCGTCCACTGCCCTTCGGCCCTCTCTCCCTTCAGTGCGTCCCGCCGTCCACCGCTCACACCTACCTCACCCGCGCCTACGGATCCCGCTGGCCGACGTCCGTCCGGCTCAAGCGCGACTCCCCGAGCCGCGCCGCCGCCGAAAACCACACCCTGCGGCCGGAAGACCTAGCCCCGGCCCTTCCCTCCACCTGGCCCTGACCCCAAAGCACCACCGTAGGCAGGCAGGAAGTTACGCTCCGCCGGTCCGTTCGGGTCAGGCACCCGACAGGTCGGTGGGGCACCTCCATGACGAACGCGGTGATGGGAACCGGCCATCGGCACGACTGACCACCTCAACGCTCCGGGAGGCCAAGTTGGACCCGGCCCACAGGCCGACTCGTCCCCTCCTGGAGCCCGTGGATTCCGGCGACCCGGTTCCACCCCTAGTCGGTGGTTTGTTAGGGCGAGGCATAGAGGTTGAGGGATCGTCCTGTGGCGACGGCTGTGACCAGGGCTTGTAGTTCAGCGGGCGGGGTCCTGTTCGACCAGTTGCGCCACCAGCGTTGCAGCAGTGCGCAGGGGATCAGCCAGCCGCGGATGTAGCGGACGGCCCGGGGCCGGCACAGGGGCACGGGTGGCGCTACGGCGATAGGCCCCCCTCTCTCCGCCGTCGGCGTCGGCCGGGGCGGGCGGGAGGTGTGGTAGCGGGATCGGATCGGCGGGCCGGGCATGCCAGCAGAAGGTGAACGCGCACATCACCAGGACCCAGTGGCGGCGGATCGCGGCATCGGAGCGGACCTGGAAATCGGTCCAGCCGAGTTCGTCCTTGACCTGCTTGTAGCCCTGTTCGATCCAAGTGCGCAGGCCGTAGAGACGCACGATCTCGGCCAGGTCGGCGGGCGGGAAAGACGCGGCGGCAGCGCGCGGACCGCCGGGGCGAGGCAGGTTGGTGGCCAGATACCAGGTGGCCTTGGCCGGCAGCGTCGCCGGGTCGGCAGTCGCGACGATCAGCCGGATCGCCTGGTGTGGGCCGTAGCCGCCCAGGACCGCGTCCGCGGCCCACCACACGCTGGTGCGGCCATCGCGAAACCGCCGCACGACCTTGGTCCGGGCGCCCGGCGCGTGCGGACCTCCCCAGGCAAACTCACGGGCGGCGTCGATCGGTGTGTGCGCCGCATTCTCCGCTGCCCAGGATCCTTGGTGCGGTTTGAGCGCGAGCACGAACGGCAACCGGGCGGCCCACAGTTCAGCGCTGCACCGCCGCGTTCTGGGCCCCGGCCACCGGCTCCGCACCGGCCAGGCAGGTCAGCGTCTTGTTGCGGTCCCGTGGCAGCAGCAGCCCGGCCAGATATTCGCGGAATCCCCGGCGCTGCGCGAGCGAGCACCGCAGATCATCGAACCGGGTCGCGTACTCCTCCAACGGACCCGGAGCCGGTGGACACGGACGCCGCGCGGTCACCATCACGACCACCCCCGAACAGCACCAACTACCCCTATCCACCGGCTTACTGCGACATCAGCCCCATGTCAATAAACCACCGGCTAGGCACCACCGCTCACCCGAGCGCGAACTGGATCATCCAGACGAAGAAGTCTGATGATGGATCTGGACGATGCGGGCTGCCGAGCGCGCTTTCTGCTCCGAGATCGAGATGGGAAGTCCCCGGCCCTCGTGGATGAGATCCTCGCCGAAACCGGCATCAAAACGGTGCTCATCGGTATCCGGATGCCGCGAATCCACCTGGAGCACGCCCTGCGCGAGTAAGAACACTTCTACAACCAGCACCAAGCACATCAAGCCCTGGACCAAGCGGTGCCGCTGCGCACCGCCCCCGACTCGATCACGGATCCCGAGCGAATCATCGACCTGAATGTACGCCGACGAGACCGGCTCGGCGGAGTCCTCCACGAGTACTCCCATGCCGCTTGACCTGCATAGATAGGTTTTTCGGCAGGCGCAAGGCCTGGCGGGCGTTGGGCGTGGCGTACAACCATCTGGCCCAGGCCGGTCAGCTTCTCCCGGTAATCCTCATACGTGGAGGTCTCGGGGCGGATGTCGTGCATGGCCGCGCTGAGGCGGCCGCGCTCGCCGGCGCCCAGGGTAAACATGTACTCGGTAACCAGACGAAAGCCCGTTCTGGTGTACATCTGCTCGCGGGTGAGCACCACCTTGACCGGGCGGCGCACCCGACGGGCTCCATCGAACTCGGGGCGCACCAGTTCGAAAACACGACCATCGTGGCATGACAATCCAGAAACGCGACTCCACCGGACCCGGGGCACACCACGGCCTCCGCTAGACCCGGGGCGATTCAGCGGGTGTCCGGTTGCGCCATGCGCGGTGCGGCGTGCAGATGCCACAGCAAGAGGGCTGTCCGTCCGCGATAGCGGCCATCGCTGGAGCGCACGTCAAAACCGAGCAGATCGGAGATCCGGTCGACGCGATAGGCCACGCTGCTGTGATGCATGTGCAACGCAGTGGCTACTTCACGCAACGAGCCCTGCCGCCCCAGTTGATCGAGGATCTTCATATCGGTACTTCCCGACCGAGAGTTGGCGAGTTCGCCGACCGCGCAGACATCGGGCAGTGACATGATTTCTTGAGGATCAAGATCAGCCAGCGCGATGACGCAGCCCAGATCCTCGGCGAGAATCCAGTTGGACGGGTTGGCTCGAAGGGCCGCGAACCGGATTCCTCGTCGGGCTTGTGACCAGGACCGCCCGCATTGCTCGATCGCTACCTCGGGGCCGACACAGACCGCGATGCCATGGGGCGTCGGAGTACGGGGGGTGGCGCCCGCCGCGATGAGCACGGCAAGGTCGTTCGTCATCGGAGCCGCCACAGTCCGGCCGGTTGTTGCGCCGGCAACGGCGGCTCGGAAAGCGGGCAAGATCCTTTCGATCCTGGCCTCGGCATGTACCGCGAGGACACGAACTGGCTGTCCCACCCCGAAGCCGAGTAGACGCGCCGCCCGGGCTGTCTCGGCTTCGCCCGCCTGATCGCTCAGCAGCGTGTGAAGGAGCTCCGGGTTGGTGAGGCCCACATGGGTGTCGTCGCTGTAGGAGCGCGAATACAACGCCGCCATCGTGAGCGCGAACCGCGCAGTGATGAGCTCGTCCCATTCGTGCCCGTCTGCCTCATCCCGACGTTCAAGCCAAACGCGCCCGACAGGATCATTGTCAACGATGATGTCGCTGATGAGGACGTTCAGCCCCGGCCCCGATGTATCGAGCGTCCGCCCGGCCGGATCGACAACGTGCACCTCGCCGATCTCGTCGAAGATGACGCCGGCCGTCGTCTGGGACAAGATCGCTGTGGCCCGTGCGACCGCCTCCGCATCGGCCCTATGCGAAAGCAGCTGATCAAAGAACTCGATGACCTGCAGTCCTCGCTCGGCGCTGGAGTCGATGCTTGACAATCGGTTCAACAAGCCGCGCACGGCTTGAACTGTACTCGGTGTCCTCCCCGGTTACTAGCCATCTGGCGGAACGAGCCGATGGTGGTGCTGCGGCTACCTGCTCTGCCGCGATGTGCCATGATTCGACGCATGTCGACCGCACCATCCGCTCCGGACAGTCGAGGCGGGGCGGACCCTTCTCGACGAGCCGGCAGGATGATGCTCGATCCCGAGCTCGCTGCGATGCAGGTACTGATGCCCCGGATCGACATCGCCGACGTGGCGGGGGCCCGGGCGACCGAGGCGGCGCTGGTTGCGAACATGCGCTTGTCCGATCGCCGCCACGATGTGGAGACCACTGATTCGGTCGTCCCGCGACCTGACGGTACCCACCTGGCCGTTCGGCGTTACCGCCCTAGGACGCAACGGCGTGGCCCGCTTCCGATGCTGCTGTTCATCCACGGCGGCAGCTTCGTCACCGGAGGCCTGAACAGCGAGGACACCCGATGCGAGAGCTACGCGGCCGAAGCCGGGTGCATCGTGTTCGCGGTGGATTACCGTCTCTCGCCGGAAAACCCTTTTCCGGCGGGTCTCGATGATTGCCTCCTGGCCCTGGTCCATCTGCGCGACCACTCGGATGAACTCGGCATCGACAACGGTCGCGTCGCCATTGGCGGGCTCAGCGCCGGAGGTGCCCTGGCCAGCGGAACCGCGATCCGTTCCAGCGGAGACGGCCGCCCGGCCCTCGTGCTACAGATGCTGCTGTTCCCCGTTCTCGACGCCGGTCTCACGACACACACCGCGCGGCATTATTCCGACACCCCTGTTCTGACGCATAACACGCTGCGCGACATGTGGCGCCTGTACCTGGGGCCGCAATGGAGCCCAGGCCAGGTCGCCTACCCGATCCACAGCTCACCTGCTCACGAGCCGGACGTCTCCCTTTCACCCCCCACCTATCTCTGCACCGCCGGCTACGACCCTTTGCGAGACGAAGCCCTGGAGCATGCGCAGCGGCTCATGCGCGCCGAGGTTCCGGTCGACCTGCGGCAGTATGCACGCGGGTTCCATTCCTTCGACTCGTTTCACGCGACCCGGCTAGGTCAGGCCGCGATCCGCGACCAGGTCGAAGCGCTCCGAGCTGCGTTCACCTGACTTAGCCGATTGGCGGAAGAATCGGCGCGAACGTCAGCCACCCGACCGTAGACACGTTATCGGGGTGAAACCTAGCGTTGACGTCACTGTAAACGAGCGCCCGATCTCCCGGCGGGACGGTCGCCTCCGGAAGGATCCTGCGCATGCACGCTCGACGATACGTGCGTTACGCTCTCAACACCGCGATCATCACCACACTTTCCGCCGGCGTCACCGCGTGTAGCAACGCGATCGATACCGCCACCGGTCCTGCCGCCGCCAAGTCGTCGGCGACATCGCTGGCCAAGCCGATCAAGTCCATGCTCTTCGTGAATCCTCTGCCCAATTACCCTGCCTGGAAGACGATCGGGCAATGCATGAAGGCGGAGGCGGAAAAGAACGGGATCACCTTCTCGCAGGCCGGCCCCAACGGCAACGACATGGACACCAAGCTGATGATCGACCGGCTTCAGCAAGGTATTTCCAGCAAGATAGACGCGCTGGTGACGTTCCCGGCCAGCGCTGAGCAGTTCGATCCGGTCTTCGCACAGGCCCGTGCGGCTGGTGCCTATGTTGCGACCGTTGAGGGCGGTCAGACCAAGAACCAGAACATCAATGCAGGCACGTCCTTCGAGCAGTTCGGACAGCTCGCCGCCAAAACCGTCGCGGCCAAACCTGGGCAACAGAACGTTGCGTTCCTCACCCAGGGCCCGACCGGGCCGGACGCAATCTTCGTCAACGCGTTCAAAGAGGCCGCGAAGCAGTACAGCAGTATCAAGATCGTCGACACGCGGTATGACAGCGGGGACGTCACCAAGACGATCGACCTGGCCACGGCACTGATGACGGCACACCCTGAGCTCAACCACTTCGTCACCAATGAGGGCGCCGCTACCCCCGGGATCATCGCGGCTATCAAGCAGAAGAGCCAGGTAAGCAAAGTCTTTCTCACCACGAACAGCATCTACAGCGGTTCGGTGGAGGGCATGAAAGCGGGAATCGTGTACTCCTTCCTGTTGCAGAACATGTGCGAGATTGGCCGGGCGCCGGTCGATGCGCTGATCAAGCTGTCAAAGGGAGAAACGGTCCCGTCGAACATTTCGACGCCGATCGACTTTGCCACCGCGTCGACCGTCGACTCTCTCACCAAGAGCGGCGACCTGCAGTAAGGAGCCTTCTGTGACAAACGACGGCACAGCACAGGCCAACGTGCTAACGCTGGCAGGCGCGAGTAAGAACTTCGGCCATGTACAGGCCTTGCACGAGGCCGACCTCCGGGTGTCCGCCGGGCGGGTGCACGGAATCGTCGGCGATAACGGAGCCGGCAAGTCGACCATGCTGAAGATCCTCTCCGGCCTGCACAATCCAGACAGTGGCGAACTGCGGATCTCGGGTGCGCTCGTTTCCTTCGACAGCCCAGCCGACGCACGCAATCACGGCATCGCCACCGTCTACCAGGACCTCGCGCTCGTCGAATGCCTGGACGTGGCGACGAATCTGCACCTGGGCGACATCCCGAAGAAGAGGTTCTTCGTCGATCGCAAGCGAATGGAACGCGACGCCGCGCGGGTGCTCGCGGATCTGAACGTGCGGGTGGGCTCGGTTCGGACGCCCGTCGGGATGCTGTCGGGCGGTCAACGCCAGATCATTGCCATCTCGCGCGCGGTGCGCCTGGAGGAAAGCAAGATCGTGCTACTGGACGAGCCCACCGCGGCGCTCGGAATTCAGGAGCGAGGTCACGTCGGCGACATCATCGATCGGCTCAAGGCCAAGGGAAAGGCAATCATCATCATTTGTCACGACCTGGACTTCGTCTTCAACTACTGCGACGACATCACGGTGATGCGCCTCGGTCGAACCGTCGCTCACCTCGATGCCGCAACGGTAACTCGCGACGAAGTCATCGGATACATCACCGGTGCTCGCCAAGGGACTGCGGCATGACCGTGAGGGGCGGTGCATCGGAGACGATAGCGCCGGGGGCCATCGACACGCCGGTCATCAAGCTCAGCCTCGGCCGGCGGCTGCTGGCCCGGCAGGAGCTGACCCTGATCGCCGTCCTGATCCTGGTCGGCGTTCTTGCCACACTACGCAATCCCTCCTTCGGCACGTCGGACAACCTCCTCCAGGTCATCCGTGCCGCGGTCGTGACCTTCATCGTGGCGTGTCCGCTCACACTCGTGACCATCGGCGGAGGCTTCGATTTCTCGGTGGGCGCGGTCTTCACGCTCGGTGGGGTCTCAGCGGCGTACTTCATGACCCACGGCATCATCTGGCCGCTGGCGATACTCCTCGGCATCGCGGTCGGCGCAGCGATCGGAGCGTTGAACGCGGTCACTATCGACCGCCTCCGAGTGCCGCCGATCATTACCACGCTTGGCACTTTCTACTTCATGAGCGGGGTGGTCATCCTCTTCACGGATGGCATCGACATCGCACCGCTTCCCACGCAGTTCAACGCGCTGGGCACCGGTTCGACCCTCGGCGTGCCGAACGTCATCATCGCGGGAATCCTGGTAGGTATCGCCTATCACCTTGTCCTTGAACGCACCCGCTACGGATACAATGTGCGGTCCCTAGGAGGCAACCGGCTAGCGGCCACTGAGAACGGCATTCCGGTCCGGCGTCTTGACGCCTGGCTCTATATCGGGGCCGGTGCTCTCGCAGCGTTCGCGGGCATCGTTTACGCCGCTCGCACCGGTAGCGGTCAGGTCAGCGCCGGCGGATCGTCGGTGACCCTGACGGCGATCAGTGCCGTACTCATCGGCGGCACCAGCTTGTTCGGCGGCATCGGGACGATCACCGGCACCGCTCTCGGTGCGATCCTGTTCGCCGAGATCGACAATGCACTCGCGGTTGCGGGAATCGATGCCCTCTATTCCAATATGATCATCGGCAGCATCCTGGTTCTGGCCGTCGCCGCCGACAGCGTAAGACGCGGACGGATGTTCTCTCTCAAACGCTGATTTCGCCCCGTGTCTTTCGGCCGACGCTGATGCGCGCCGACGCCTGCTCACCCGCGGTAGTGAAAGTGGTTCCTTCATGCATCAATCCTTGGACCCTGCCGTCCGTCATGTGATCTCCGAGCTGAATGCACTCGGTGAGCCCGGCGCCGAGGGCCTCAACGATTTCACCCCGGAACAGGCCCGCTCCTGGTTCACCGTCTTGCGCGCGATTCTCGGAGGGGAGAGAACGGTCCCCGAGGTGGCGTCCGTCCGCGATGGGCATGTGCTCGCCGGTGCACACGCCGTCCCCATCCGCATCTATGACACCGAAGAATCGATCATGATGCCGGACCGGGTGGTGCTCTACGCGCACGGAGGAGGCTGGGTCGTCGGCGACCTGGACAGCGCGGATTTCTTAGCGCGAAGCGCTGCCCGCAGGCTATGCGCGCGGGTGGTCTCTGTCGATTACCGGCTCGCACCGGAGCACGCCTTTCCGGCTGCGTACAACGACTGCGCTGCCATACTCGCCGAACTGGGGAAGAAGCATCCTGATGCCCGGATCGCGGCCATTGGGGACAGCGCAGGAGCGAATGTAGTTGGAGCGCTTACAGCCGCAAGCCGACATCAGGACGACATGCGGGTCGACGCCCAATTGCTCCTGTACCCAGCATTGGACCCATCGATGGCAAGCGATTCAATGAGTCAGATGGCGGAAGGTTACATCCTCACTAGGGCCGACATGGCGTATTACTGGTCTTGCTACCTTAGCGATCCCGAGCACGCATCCGACCCTCGGGCCACGCCTGCGGCGCTGACGGATCTCGCCGGGATGCCTCCTACCGTTCTGGTCACGGCAGGCTTTGACCCCCTTCACGACGAAGGAATGGCTTACGCGCGCAGACTCGTCGAGGCGGACGTCGCGACGACATATCTGCCGTTTCCCACTCTCGTACACGGCTTCGTCGACATGGCCGGCAGAGTCCCTGCCGCTCTCGACGCGCTCAACGACGCTCTCGACGCACTCGATCTGCACTTCGGGGGCTCGGCCCGGAAGCGACAGTTCGGCCTGACATCCAGCCAGGCCTCCACAACATGACGCCGATTCCGTTGAGAGCCGGCGACCTTGAATACATCGCGGCGACAGGGATTCCGGCGCCCGGCCATATCCGTAACCGCGACGTGATTGCGATCGGCCACGTGCTCGGCCTCTCCCGGGTCCCACCGGCGTACAGCAGCGTCATCATCGCGGCCGTCGCCCTGAACCACATCCGCTGTCAGCAGCTCTACCGGAGGCGATGAGATGACACAGCAGCCCCCGACCATCGTCGTGATCGGTGAGTCGGTTATGGATGTGATTGCCGATCCTGCCGGGAAGAGGTCGGTGACGCCTGGTGGCTCTCCCCTCAACGTCGCTGTCGCACTCGGACGGCTTGAGGTGCCCGTCCAGTTCATGACGGCGCTCGGGTCGGACGACTACGGGGATCAGATCCTCGCTCATCTCCATGACGCAGGCGCGGAGGTCGTGTCCGCGGGGCCGGTCGGAGCCCGCACACCGGTGGCCACCGCGAAGCTGGCAGCCGACGGCTCGGCGGACTACGACCTGGACTTCACGTGGGCCCTCCGCGCAGACGTTCCGGTGGCCGAGGTCGGCCTCCTGCACGCCGGCTCGTTGGCGCTCTTCCTGGAGCCCGGCGCCAGCCGCGTAAGAGCGATCCTGTCAGCCGCACGACAGCGCGGGGCCGTGGTGAGTATCGACCCGAACATCCGGCCCTCGCTGCTGCTGCCGCGGCAGGAGGTCCGGAGGATGTTCGAGGACCTCTGCGCGCGTGCCGACATCGTCAAGCTCAGCGATGAGGACGCGTCCTGGCTCTTCCCCGACCTCACACCCGGAGAACTGGTCGGGAAGCTGCTGGGATTCGGCGTGTCGCTCGTCGGGCTGACCGCCGGAGCCGATGGCTCCCTGCTGGCCTCCGGCGGTCACCAGGTTCATATCCCCTCGGTCCCCGCGCGGGTGGTGGACACGATAGGCGCTGGTGACGCCTACATGTCCGGCCTGCTGTACAAGTTCCTCGAACTGGATCTCGCGAACACGCTGCGCAGGCCTGGCGGGCTTCCCGAGGACACGTTGCGGACCATCGGTACGTTCGCCGCCCTGACCGCTGGGGTCACGGTGACCCGCCGCGGGGCGGACCCGCCGTGCCTGTCACAACTCAAGCCAAGAGTCCCCCACTCCAGCCAGCCAGCCTCGATAGCTCAGGAGGCCAGATGAAGCTCACCGCCGCCAACCTATCCGCCATCGCGTCGCGTGTCCCCGTGCCCGGCTACGACCGGTCAAAGCTTCGCGCCGGGATCGTCCACATTGGGGTGGGCGGATTCCATCGCGCGCACCAGGCAATGTATCTCGACGCTTTGTTGAGCGAGTCCGACGCATTTGGTGAGTCCGACGCCAGCCAGTTCGCCATCATCGGTGTGGGCGTTCGTCCCGAGGACGAACCGATGCGTGACACACTGCGGGAACAGTCCACCCTTTACACGCTGGTGGAGAAGGAGGCGGACCGCCCTCCTCGCCCCCGGGTCATCGGGTCGATGATCGATTACCTGTTCGCGCCCGATGACCCCGAAGCGGTGCTCACGGCCCTAACCGATCCCGCCATCCGGATCGTCTCGTTAACGATCACCGAAGGTGGATACCACGTGAACCAGACCACGGGTGAGTTCGAAGCCGATGCGGCCGTTCTCACCGAAGTGCGCGACGGCGCGCAGCCGACCTCAACGTTCGGCTTCCTGACCGAGGCCCTCGCACGACGCCGGGCAGCCGGTATTGAGCCGTTCACCGTCCTGTCGTGCGACAACCTCCCCCAGAACGGCCGGGTCGCGCAACGGACGCTCAGCGCCTTCGCCAGCCTCAAGGACGAGGAGCTCGGCGAGTGGATCAATCAGAAGGTCAGCTTCCCCAGCTCGATGGTCGACCGCATCACCCCCGTCACCTCCCCCCTCGACAGCCGGCGGCTTCTTGAGGAGTTCGGCGTCAAAGACTCCTGGCCTGTGGTGTGTGAGCCGTTCTGCCAGTGGGTCGTCGAAGACCGTTTCCCTTCTGGCCGGCCCGCACTCGAGCGCGTCGGCGTTCAGTTCGTCGATGACGTCGAGCCGTATGAGTTGATGAAGCTTCGCCTCCTCAACGCCGGCCACCAGACGCTCTGCTATCTCGGCTACCTGGCCGGGTACCGATTCGCGCACGAGGTCTGCCGCGACCCCTCCTTCGTCCGATTCGTCCGCGCCTACATGGAGGAGGAGGCGACCCCGACGCTCGAGCCGGTACCCGGTGTCGACCTGCCTACGTACAAGACACAGCTCATCGAGCGCTTCTCCAACCCGGAGATCAGCGACACCTTGTCCCGGCTGTGCGCTGACGCCTCCGACCGCATCCCCAAGTTCCTCCTGCCCGTCGTCCATGCCCGCCTGGCGGCGGGCAAGGACGTCCGGCGGTCCGCCCTGGTGGTCGCGAGCTGGGCCAGGTACGCGCAAGGAGTCGACGAATGGGGCCGACAGATCGACGTGGTCGACCGACGTCGAACCGACCTGACGAACCGAGCAGCTCGCCAGCTCACCGACCCCTTGGCCTTCCTCGAGGACGAAACGTTGTTTGGCGACCTCCGTTATCAGCCCGCCTTTGTCGAGCCCTATGTCAAAGCCCTCGACAGTCTCCACAGCATCGGCGCCCGAGCCACCGTCGAGCAGTGGGAAGGCCGCCTGTGACGACGCAGGAGCGCCGAGCAGCGACCAAAGACCCCATTGAAGGAGACGCCACCGTCGGCGACGGAGACACTACCGAATCTTGTAGTGCTTCAAAGCTCGCCGCACAGGCGCCAAGCAGCTATTTCTCCTGAATGATTATGCGGCTCTGCGATCCTCGTTGAGGATTCCACCCAGACGTTCGTGTCGTCGGAACCAGGTGTGATCGTGTCCCGCTCAGAAACACGGTTTCGTGCTGTGAACTGGAACTATGCTGCGCGATCAGGGCAGCAGCTGCGACCGTCGCGAGGTTGAGGTTCCCCCCGTACTACAGCCACCGATGGTGTGGGATCACGAGGTTGCGTCTGAGGGCTTGTAGAGCTCCTCGAACGCGATTGGGCTGTTCATGTCGATGCTGGAATGACGCCTATACGGGTTATACCAGCACTCGATCCATTCAAACATCGCGCTGGCCAACTCGGCTCTTGTTGACTATTTGTCAACGTCGAGCAGTTCGAGCTGCATCGTTCCCCAGAACGATTCCATCATGGCATTGTCGTAGCAATCGCCGACGGTTCCCATCGAGCCGAGGAGTTCAGCATCACGGAGCCGTTTCCCGTACGAGAACGATGTGTACTGTGTTCCGTGGTCAGAATGCAGGATCGTCTTCCTGCTGGGCGGGTTACGGCGGGCGACGGCCATGACCATCGCGTCGACGACCAGAGCGCTGGTCTGGCGTATGTCGATAGAATGGCCGATGATGCGACGAGAATAGGCGTCCATGACAGCGGCGCAATACAGTTTCCCTTCGTCGGTGGGGTGCTCGGTGATGTCGCTGACCCACAGCCGGTCCGGCGCTTGCACCGTGAAGGCCCGGCGGACCAGATCCTCCTCGGTGGCGGCGTTGACGAGGTTGCGGCGGCCCTTGCGCCGGTAGATGCCCTGGATGCCGGCCTCACGCATGAGCCGTTCGACGCGCTTGCGGTTGACCTCCAGGTCCAGGCCGAGCGTCAGCTCCGCGTGGATCCGCGGCGAGCCGTAGCTGTAACGTGACGTCTCATGGATGTCACGGATCAGCTTCAGTAGTTCGGTGTTTCTTTGGTCGCGTGGTGACTGCGGCCGGCCAACCCAGTCTTTGTAGCCCGATCTGGAAATGTTCAACACCCGGCAGGCCACCGCGACAGGAAAGTCGTCATCGGCGAGTTCACGGACCAGCGCGTACCCTATTTTGGGAGCACGTTCTCCCGGGCGAAATACGCAGCCGCCCGCTTGAGGATCTCATTCTCCAGCTCAAGCTGCCGGGTTCGGCGCCGCAGATCGGAGAGCTCCTTCTTCTCCGCGCTGGTCAGCTTCGCACCGCCGTTGTCATCGGTGTCGGCCTGGCGCATCCAACTCCGCAGACAGGAATCGCTGATACCCAGGTTTTCAGCAAGGACAGAGACCGGTTTATCGCCCTTACGGGCAAGTTCGACGGCACGCTGACGGAACTCGATCGGGTGAGGTGCAGGCACGAAGCACTTCCTTCCCAGCCGACACAGGGTCAACTCAGGTGAGGTGGCCGTGCTACGGGGGGAAGCTCAAGGTGTTGTTGTCGCTGGTCTACCGATTGGTGAGGTGCTTGTTCGCCCTACTGGCGGTGCTGGTGAGGTGCCCAGCAGTTTCCGGACACCGCAACGCAGCCGGCCCAGGATGTGACCGGCCTCAACGACCTGCGCTCCATCCGCCGAAAACTCGTCGTCGCAGGCACGATCAGCGAATACCACCACGTCGCTTAACCACTGCTCAGAGTGCATAACTCAATATTCGAGTGGTACACCTGCTCGTTAGCGCGCACCAGCCCGCCTTCGACGGCGTTGACCATGGCGACGATTTCCTGGACCACCGCGCCATGTCGACCCCCCTTCCAGCTCCCGCAGACGGAGCAGGGTTATCTGGGTGCGGACAGGCCCCGGCAGCGCGTCTCGCCACATGGCGGGCATCCCGACCGCATTCGCACTTGCGCTGCCCTCGGACACCACCACGTTGCCATAGCGGAGGCGGAACTTCTCGCGCTCTACTGAGTCGTAGTTCATCTTCAGCGCGTCGGACAGGTCGAGGATCCCGTAGCCGACATTCGCGGAACGGAGGTAGGGCGTCATATAGGGGCCAGTCGCCCTGTCGGGCGTCCGGCGCACGCCAGTGGAGAAGTCGAAGGCGTGCTCGGCTCTCACGGCTTTAACCGAGTCGTCGGTGACGAGGTCGGCTCGTCGGCGACGCAGAAACCCTGTCAGGGCCCTGCCTCGGCGTCGAGTGCGATGATCTGGTCGTCAACCACGCCCATTACTTCGACGATTCGTTTCTGAGCGAACAGTGGTGAGCGATGGTCGTCTTGGTGACCACCGTGTCGAGATGACCTCTCCTGACTACGTTCTCCAACTCCAGAGCGTGGTGATGCGGTGCCATTGGACGTTTATGTTCCGAAGGTATGGATATCCGGCTAGACGCGCAGCACTCTAGGTCCAGCTGCGCCGTAGCGCTGCGCGGACGCTCGGGACAGCTGTTTGCCGGTGATGACCCAGGTCAGCTGCCCGACGTCGGCGAACTTGGTGAAGCTGCTCACCCCGAATCGGGTGTGCTCGCACAACAGCACGGACTGGCGGGCCGCTTGCATCGCCGCCGTCTTGGCCTGCGCCACGGACGGGTCCGGAGTCGTCAGCCCGCGGTCGATCGACACCCCGTTGGCGCCCATGAACGCCAGGTCGACATTCAGCTCTCCGAGCATCACCGTCGCCCATCGGTCGACGGTGCCCATGGTCGCCGGCCGTAGCCGGCCGCCGACAATGATCACATCGTGATCAGTCTGACGGCCGAGTTCGGCAGCAACGGTCAGAGATCGGGTCACCACAGTCATCCGCTGCAGCCGGCGCATCGGCCCGACCAGATCCTCCGGCAGCGCACCCTCGTCGAGAAACACCGTGCCGACGTCGACCATCAGGGCGACCGCGGCTTCGGCAATTGCCAGCCGCTCCTCGGTCCGGGCCTTGTGCCGGTAATCCACCGGCGTCTCATAGCGGCCGATGTCGGTGGGGTAGAAGACGCCGTACGACCGGACGATCAGCCGCTGCGTCTCGAGCGCACGCAGATCCCGGCGCAGCGTCGCGGGCGAGATCGCGAACAGGTCGGCGATCTCGGAGACGACCGCACGGCCTTCGCTCCGGACGTAACTGAGGATCCGCTGCTGACGATCGAAGGCACGGCCCTGAAACGAGCTGGACATCCTGTTTACACCCTTGCACATATGATTGAAACGTTCGCGCAATAATCACAGATTTGCCACCTTCTGACCAGAGTTGAGCGCATGACCTTCTGTAAGGTCTCCAGCGTTCATCGTCGATGCGGATGGGTGGTAGCCCGTGAGCAGTGGACCTGGCGATCTCGGTTCGAGGTCAGCTCTGTCGGTCAGCGCCCGCCGGCCGGCCAATGTCGAGGGAACGACCTCCGAACGATCACTCGGTGCGATACGCCGGCGCGGGTACCTGCTGTTCGCCGCGTTCGCGCTGCCCAACCTGGCGTTGATCGCCGCGTTCTCGTACTGGCCGATCATCGAGAACATCTATCTGAGCTTCACCACCTGGGACTTCATCTCACCGCAGGCCGACCTGGTCGGCCTGCTCAACTACAAGGTCCTGTTCAGCAGTTGGACCTTCCCCGAGGTCCTGTTGCGCACACTGGTGTGGGTGGTCGTCGTCGTTGTCGTGACCTTGGTGCTCGGCTTGGCGCTGGCGCTGTTGTTCTCGCAGCGCATTCGGGGCACCACCGCGGTGCAGACGCTCGCCTTCTCCCCACACGTGCTGTCCGGGGCGGCGATCGCGACCATCTGGCTGCTGATCTTCGATCCCAATCACGGCCTCAGCCGGATGGTGTTCGACGCGTTCGGAGTGGCCTCGCCGGCCTGGACGACCGACGACTCCTGGGCGCTGTGGGCGTTGATCATCGTCTCCATCTGGAAGGGTCTCGGCTTCGTCGCGATCGTCTACCTGGTAGGTATCCAGCAGATTCCGGCTGAGGTGCTGGAAGCAGCCCGTATCGACGGTGCCGGCCGATGGACGCGGTTCCGGCGGGTGATCTTCCCGCTACTCTCCCCGACCACCTTCTTCCTGGTGATCACTCAGACGATCTCGGCCTTTCAGTCCTTCGACGTGATCGCCATGATGACCGGCGGCGGGCCTGCCGGTGCCACCACCACGTTGAGCTGGTTCATCTACGACGAGGCGTTCAGCCGTAACAACGTCGGCACCTCGAGCGCGGCTTCCATGATCATGTTCGTGGTGCTGATGGCGATCACCGTTTTGCAGTTCCGATTCGTCGAGCGGAGGGTGCACTACTGATGACGGTCATGCCAACCGCGGTGACGACCGAGGTCACCCCGCAGAAATCGTCCGGTCCTCGGCGTACGCGCTGGTGGGGCGTGGTCGCCCTGGTGGCCGCGGCCCTGATCTTCCTGATCCCGCTCTACCTCTTCGTCAGCACGGCGTTCAAGACCAACGCCGACATCAACAGCTGGCCGCTGCGGCTGATCCCGCGATCGCTGACCCTGGAGAACTTCGTCAATGCCTGGACGTTGGCCCCGTTCGGCCAGTTCCTGATCAACTCGGTCATGGTGGCCGCGATCGGGACGGTGCTCAAGGTGCTGTTGGCGATCTCTACCGCGTACGCCTTCGTCTTCCTGCCGTTCCCAGGCAAGCGCTGGCTGTTCATCTTCATGCTCGGCGCGCTGATGGTGCCGGGGCACGTGACCCTGCTGGTGAACTACATCACCATCGGCCAGCTGAATCTGGTGAACACCTATGCCGGCCTGATCCTGCCGGGCGTGGCGTCGGCATTCGGCACCTTCCTGCTCCACCAGTTCTTCCGGTCGATTCCGCAGGAGGTGCTGGAGGCGGCGCAGCTGGACGGCGCCGGGCATCTGCGCACGATCATCTCGTTCATCGTGCCGATGTCCCGACCGGCGATCATCACGGTCGGACTGCTCGCCCTGATCGATGAGTGGAACGGCTTCGTCTGGCCGCTGATCGTGACCAACTCGGTCAACATGCGAACGCTGCCGATCGGGTTGCTCTACCTCAAGGAGAACGACGGCATCAACGACTGGGGCGCCCTGATGGCCGGAACCCTGTTCGTCATCCTGCCGATGGCGATCGTCTTCCTGCTGGCACAGCGCTACATCGTTGCCGGTCTGGCCGGCAGCGTGGTTCGCCGGTGATCATCACGTGCCTGCGATCCGGTTCGATCAGAAAGGAACCAGTGTGACCGGGACCAGTTTCAGCCGCCGCCGACTCCTCACCGGTGCCACCGCGGCCGCGGCCAGCCTGGCGCTGACCGGCTGTGTCGGCCGCCGGGGCGGCGATTACTCCCAGGTGAGCGGACAAGTGCCGCCGCAGTTCGCCCGCCGAGAGCGGGTCGTGCTGTGGAGTGCGTTCACCGCCTACAACGCCACGATCCTGCAGTCGGTCATCGACGGGTTCAACAGTTCGCAGCAGGACATCTTCTGCGAGATCCAGCTGTTTCCCGGATACCCCGCGCTCGATTCGAAGCTGGCCGCCAGTTTCGCCACGGCGCAGGTTCCCGACCTGGTCACGCTCAGCGACGTGTACTGGAACCGCTACTTCCTCGCCGAGACGCTGGAACCGCTGACCGGCTACTTCGACGCCGACTTCGGCCCCGACGCGTTCCATCCGAGGTTCCTGGCCGAGGGCACCATTCGAGACCAGGTCTACTGGCTGCCCTGGGCTCGCTCGACGCCGCTTTTCTACTACAACAAGGAGATCTTCGCCGGCGCCGGGCTGCCCGACCGCGGACCGAAGACGTTCACCGAGTTGCGGGAATGGGGCCGTCAGCTCAAGGGCTTCAGGTACCGCGGCTCACCGGTCAAGATGCGCGGCTATACCGGCAAGGACGACTGGTACTTCCAGGGCTCGACCTGGGCCTTCAATGGCGGCTACTCCGATGGCATGGCGCCGACGCTGGACTCCGAGCACACCGTCGCCGCCCTGGAGTTCGATCGGGCGTTCATCCACGACGACCAGATGGCCTACCTGGCCAGCGACATCAACGGCGATTTCGTAGCCGGCGTGACAGCGACCATCTGCAACTCCACCGGTGCGCTCACCTCGCTGCTCAAGGCGGCCAAGTTCGAGTTCGGCGCTGCCTTCCTGCCCGAGCAGGACTCGCCCGGCGTACCGACCGGAGGCAGCGGACTGGCGGTCATGCGCAACGCGACCAAGGCGCGCAAACAGGCAACCTGGGAAGTGATCAAGTATCTCATCGTGAAGGGTGCGCCCGAGTGGAGCCTCAACACCGGCTATCTCCCGGTAACCACCAGCTCCCTCAACTCATCGAAGATCAAGGAGCGCAACGCCAAGATCCCTGCGTACCAGATCGCCCAAGATCAGCTGAACCGCGCCCGCCAGCCGGATGTGATGCGCCGGTACGTGAACGAGACGATCGCCGAGATACTGATCGCGCTGGAGAAGGTGTACGCCTCCGGCGCCGACCCGGGCGAGGTGCTGCGTGAAGCGGCCCAAAGGCTCGACCCGGCCATCCAGCGCGTGCTGCCGAAGTATCGGCGGCTGGTGGCGTCCTGACCTTGGACCTCTCGTGCCGCCGTCCGCCGGGCGGGGCAGCTCGAGATTTCATTGACAAGCAGAGTTTCATCGAGAAAGGAAGATCGTGGTATTTGCCGTAGTCGGACACCGTGGTGCCATGGCCCAAGCGCCCGAGAACACCATTGCGTCCTACCGTGTGGCGGAAGAGGTCGGCGTCGATGAGGTGGAGACCGACGTACGAATCAGTTCCGACGGACAACTCTTCATGCTGCACGACGCGACCCTGGACCGGGTCGCGGCCGAGCCCGCCGGTAAGGACCTGGGCCCAGTCGCGGAGCTGACCTGGTCGAAGATCAGCTCGGTCGATGTGGGCGAGGGTGAGCGGGTGCCCACGCTGGAGCAGATGTATCAGGCAACGACGCGGCTGATCCAGTTGGAGATCAAGGATCTGGCCGCCATCGACGGTCTGGTCGACTTCTTCCCCCACCATCCCGACTACGCGGAGCGGACGATCCTGACCGGCTTCTCGGTCGAGGCGATGGCCACCGTAGCCGAGAAGCTGCCGGAGATTGCGCGGGGCATCATCGTGTCCAGCTGGACCGTCGCCGAGGCCTACCCAGGCGGCTACCAGAAGTTGATCAAAGACACCGGGTCCTGCCGGATCCACAGCGGCGGGGAAGGGCTGACCGCCGAGATCGTCCAGCAACTGCACGACGAGGGCTTCCCGGTGCATGGCTGGCCCACCCGCAACGAGGACGATCTGCGGCACTGGCTCGAGCTCGGCGTGGACGGGACGACCAGCGACGATCCCCGTACTCTGCAACGCTGGCTTGCCGGGGCCCTCCGGTGACGGCGAACATAGCTGCCCCGGGCGCCGGTCCGTTGGAAGCGGCGCTGTTCGACATGGACGGCACGCTGTTCGACAGTGAACCCCTCTGGGACGTCAGTCTCGCCGATCTGGCCGAGATGCTCGGCGGCACACTGTCGATCGAGACCCGCCGCCGGGTGATCGGCGGGAATCTGCGAGACACCGCCCGGATTGTCCAGGAGGACCTGGGCGTCGAGGCCGACGTCGAGGAGTCGGCCGCCTGGCTGCTGGAGCGTACCCGACAGCTGTTCGCCCTCGGGGTGCCGTGGCGGCCGACTGCCCAGGCCATGGTGGAATCCGTACGCCAGCAGGGGATTCCCACCGCACTGGTGACCTCGAGCCACCGTGCCCTGGTTGACGAGGTGCTGGCCCAGCTCGATCCCGGCATGTTCGACACCGTGGTCTGCGGCGACGAGGTGACCCACCCGAAGCCCCATCCGGAGGCGTACCTGACGGCGACCGAACGGCTGGGCGTTGATCCGCGCAACTGTGTGGCGCTGGAGGATTCCCCCCGGGGCATCGCGGCGGCGCTGGCCGCGGGCTGCCTGGTCGTGGCGGTACCCGAGGATGGCGAGGCGCTGGCCGACGGTCACGGTGCTGTGGTGGTTTCGCTGGAAACCGTCACCGTCGATCGGCTGATCTCGCTGCTGGCCGCCCGGATCGGCTGAGCGGACGGAACACGGCCCGGGGCGGCGAGGCTCAGCCGAGTGCGTGGGCGGCCGACCGGTACCAGATTTTGATGCGTCATGCAGGCGGTGCCGCCGCCGTTGTCGCCGGGCCGTACGCTGCCGAGCCGGACTCGAACAGCACGTAGAGATGATTATCGCCGGCATGCGGCCGGCGGCACGTCGGGCGTTGCGGCCCGTACGCGGAGTTCCCGCTCGACGCCCTGCGGAGGTGCCAATGGCAGACATTAGTTGGGAGGGACTCGCGTTGGCCGCACTCTTCGCCACCTTCACCGGCTTTAACGACGCCGGCGCCCTAGTCGGGATAGGCCTGCGGATCCGCGGGTTCCGACCGGTCACCGGCCTGGTCCTGCTCGCCGCCGCGGTCGCCGCTGCTCCGGTGGTCCTCGGCACGGCGGTTGCCGTGACCCTCGGCCAGCGCCTGGTCGCCTTCGACGGTGCCGACGCCGGTGTCGCCGTCGCCGCGGGAGTTGGCGGCGCGATCCTGGTAACCGCCGCATTGTCCGCGCGTGGCCTGCCGACCAGCCTGACCCTGGCCCTGATCGGCGGCATCGCCGGTGCGGGCGTCGGCGCTCAGACACCGGTGAACTGGCGGATCATCGGGCTCGTCCTGCTGGTCGCCGCCGTGTCGCCGGTAGCCGGAGCCCTCGCCGCGCTGGCCGTGACCAAAATGGTCGGGGCGCTGCCCGCGCCTGAGGGGGCGGGCCGGCGGTTGCGCTGGCTGCACGTCGGCGCACTCGCCGCGACCTGCCTGGCGTACGGCGCCAACGACGGCCAGAAGATGCTGGCAGTCTTGGCCGCCGTGCAGAGCGGCAGCCCGGACGCACTAGCCGTATCACCGCTGGCACTGGCCACCGTCACCGGCTGCTTCCTGGTGGGCGGCATGATCGGACTGCCCCGACTCGCCGCGGCGCTCGCCGGCCAGCTGACCAGCGGCCGCCCGGATGCAGTGGTAGTCACCGAACTGTCCAGCGCCGGCGTCGTCCTCGGCACCGCCGCGCTCGGGGCTCCGGTCAGCATGACCCAGTCACTTTCCGGCGCCATGGTGGGCACCGGACTCTCCGGAGGAGCCCGGCGGGTGCGCTGGCGAGGAGTGGTGCGACTCGGTCGCGCCTGGCTGTTGACCCTGCCGACGGCGTTCGCGGTCGGCGCTGTGGGTTACCTGACCCTGGAGGCGATCCGATGATGCCGACCCGTCTCAGCCACTTGTTCCGGGAGCTCTCCGGACGCAACGACCAGGTGCTCGCCGGACTGATCCTCGATCAGCTCTCCGCGGCCGCGGACGGCGTCGCGCTGGCGTCCGCGCTCGCTAACGGTGAGCTGCCCCCGGACATCGCCCGGAGCCGAATCGGCGAGATAGAGCACGAGGGGGACACCCGGCGCGGCTTGCTCGTCGCCCAGCTGCGCCGCAGCGTCAGCTCGCCCATCGACCGGGAGGACCTGTTCCGGCTGTCCCGGTCCGTCGACGACGTGCTCGACGCGGTACGCGACTTCATCCGCGAGGCGGACCTGTTCGCACTCGGCAATGAGGACGCGTTCCGCCCCGTACTCGCCGCGCTGACCCGAGGCGTCGGCGAACTCGGCGATGCGGTCCGGCTGCTGCCCCGCGCGCCCCGGCAGGCCGCCGAACACGCCCTGCACGCCAAGAAGCAAGGCCTGCGAACGGCGTACCAGTACGCGGTCTCCGCGCTGCTCGCCCGCCCGCTGACCGCCGACACGCTGAAGGCAACTCTGCTGCTGTGCCGGCTGGACACGGCGGGAGTGCATCTGGCCACTGCCGCGGACGCGTTGGCGGACGGGGTGGTCAAACGGTTCCAGTGATCGTCCGCCCCGGCCCCGTCCGCTCGACCCTGTGCCGGCCGCAGCCGAGATCATGAACGCCTGCGATCGGTTACGGGAGGCTGGGTCGCGCTCAAGGGCGGTGTGACTTCGCCGAGATACGTGACTCGCTCACCACGACGTGAACGGCGTCATGGTGATCCCGGCGCGGTTGGTGCTGCCCGCCCCTGGGGTTCGAGGGCCCGGAGCGGGCCGACCGCCTCGTTGACGGCCGGCCCGGTCCTGGATGGCCCGGTCAGGCCACGGGGTGCGGGGCGGTGGGGGACCGGGCGGCCATCAGGTGGTCGATGAGCGCCAGCAGCACGTCGCGGCCCGCCGTCCGGTCGCGGGCGTCGCAGAGCAGCAGCGGCACCTGCGGATCGAGATCGAGTGCCCTGCGGATCTCCTCCGGTGTCCGGTCCCTGACACCGTGGAAGCAGTTGACGCCGACGACGAAGGGGATACCCCGGCTCTCGAAGAAGTCGATCGACGCGAAGCTCACGTCCAGCCGGCGGGTGTCGACCAGGACGACCGCGCCCATCGCTCCGTTGACGAGGTCGTTCCACATGAACCAGAAGCGTTCCTGGCCGGGGGTGCCGAACAGGTAGAGCACGAGTTCGCCGCTGATGGTGATGCGCCCGAAGTCCAGTGCGACGGTGGTGGTGGACTTGCCGCTCAGCCCTTCCAGATCGTCCACGCCGACGCTGGCATGGGTCAGGTACTCCTCGGTGCGTAGCGGGGCGACTTCGCTCACCGCGCCGACCAGGGTCGTCTTCCCGACGCCGAAACCACCGGCGACAAGGATCTTCACTGCCAGGGGAGCGGCGTCCCCGTGGTCAGAGATTGCGTAGCCCATCCCTCACCGCCTCAAGGATCGTCATGTCGGGGAAGCCGCCTGCCGGTGCGAAGGCCAGCGGCGGCCGGGCCCGCATCTGATCGGCCTCGATCAGATCCTCGATGAGGATCTTGGTCACTGACACCGGGAGGTTCAGCGCGGAGGCGACCTCGGCCACCGCCAGGGGCCGCTTGCACAGCGCGAGGATGGTGCGGTGCTCCGGCTGCATTCTCCGCAGGCCGTGTCCGGTCTCCGAGGAGACCGCGGAGACCGCGGTCACCAGGGTGATCAGCGTGAGGTCGTCCCGCTCGGGGGTGGTTCGTCCGCCGGTGATCGTATAGGGACGGACAAGGGGTTCGTCGGCGTCTTCGTCGAAGCCCTCCGTCCAATGCTTCACCCGTGTCTCCCCGCGTCATCGGCCTGCGGGGTGCGCGCGTCGGTTCCCAGCTTCTGGCCGACCTGCTGGACCAGGGTGTGCATCGCGACGCTCATCAGTTCGGCGTCGACCTCCTGGGACGCGACCACGGCCAGATGGGTGCCGCGGCCCGCGGCCGTGATGAACAGCCACAGGTCGGCCATCTCGATGATGACCTGGTGGACCGGTCCGCCGCTGAAGAGCTGCCCGACACCGCGAGCCAGGCTCTGCTGGCCGGTGGCGATCGCGGCGAGGCGTTCGGCGTCCGAGCGCTCGATGGTCTGGGACCGGCTGATCACCAGGCCGTCGTCGGACAGCAGGATGGCGTGCCGGGTGCCCGCGACCTGATCGACCAGGCCGTCCAGGAGCCAGTCCAGGTCCGTGTCGGTGGCGGTGGTTCGCTGCGTCATCATCGATCTTCCGTCGTAGGGGAACCGGGCTCGGGGGATCCGTCCGGCCGGGGCTGGAAGGCGTCGTCACCGGTCCGGCGCCTGCGGGACTGCCTCTGGAACGCGCCGATCGTGGCACTGGATCGGGTGGGCCGGTCGCGTACGGCCCAGGTCTCCTGGTCGGTCCGTCCGTCCCTGTCCGGCGGGGCTTTGAGCTCGGTGACCAGGTTGGCCTGGCGCACCCGCTGGGGCAGCGGTTCGAGGTCGGACGGCGGGGGCGCGTCGCCCCGATCCGGTGGTCCGGCGGCGGGTGCTGTCACGTACGCCATCGCGCGTCCCCTGGAGCGAGTCGGCAACTGCGCGTCCTCGTGGAGCGGGCGTGCGGCCGTACCTTCCTGCGGGTGGGGCTGCGGACCGGTGGGGTCCTGGGGGATCTTCTCGGAGGGCGCGGCCGGCCCGGGTACCGCGCGGGGGCGGTCCACCACCAGCGGTTCCGGGAGCAGCACGATGACACGGGTGCCGCCGAAGGCCGACGGTCGCAGTTCCACCTGGAGGCCTAGGCCCGCGGAGAGCCGGGCGACCACGTACAGGCCGAGGCGCACATCGTCGGCGTGGGTCATCACATCGAGTTGCGGGGGCGACTGCATCAGGGCGTTGGCGGCGGCGTACTGCTCGGGTTCCATACCCAGGCCGCGGTCCTCGATCTCCACGGCGAGGCCCCGGCTGACCGGTGCGGCCCGCACCTCGACGGGGGTCAGCGGCTTGGAGAAGGAGGTGGCGTTCTCCATCAGTTCCGCCAGGACGTGGACCAGCGGTCCCACCCCACGCTCGGCCACCCAGGGGTCACCCTCGACGTCGATCGCGATCCGTCGATAGTCCTGGACCTCGCCCTGCGCGGCGCGCAGCACATCGAGCAGGCGTACCGGCTTGCGCCAGCGGCGCTGCGGCTGGCCGCCGCCGAGGATCACCAGGTTCTCCTCGTAGCGGCGCAGCCGGGCGGTGAGGTGGTCCAGGTCGAACAGGCCCTCCAGCACCGCGGGATCCTCGTGCCTGCGTTCCAGTTCGTCCAGCTTCTTCAGCTGGAGGCCGATGAGGATCTGGGTACGGCGGGCGATGCGCTGGAGCATGCGCTGAAAGCCGCGGTGCTGTTCGGCCTGCCGTACGGCGGTGAGGACGGCGCTGCGGCTGGCCAGATTGAGGGCCTCCCCGAGCTCGCCGAGCTCGTCGGGGGTGGGCTCGACCACATGTACTTCCGCGTCCACGTCGACGTCCTCGCCGCGCTCCAGCCGGGCGACCACGTCGGGCAGCCGCTGCTGGAGTTCCTGGGCGTCCTCGCGCAGGCGGCGGATGCGGCGGCGAAGAACGGCGGTGAGGCGCCAGCTGGTGACGATGACCAGGCCCAGGGCGAGCAGGCCCACGGTGGTGAGACTGATGAAGATCACGAAGAGCTGGTCGGCGTGGCCGTAGCCGATCCTGCTGACGTTTTCCAGCCGGAGGTTGAGAACCTGCAGTAGTTGCGGGGTGACCTCCTCCACCGAGGAGCGCCACGCCGGGCCGATCTCACGGAGTGTCACCTGGCTGCTCTCGGTGCTGAGCCCGGAGTCGACCAGCCGCCCCTCCAGAGCGGTCATGGTCTCCCAGGCCTTGCTGGTGGTCAGCGTTCCGTACTGACTCTCGTTGCCCATGAGGCTGGGGAGTACTCGGGACTTCAGGAGGTGCTTCCTGGTGCCGATGGCGTCGGCGACGAGGCCGTACTCGTCCCTCGTCAGGTGCCCCGTCTCCCAGCCACGGGCCAGCACGGCGTTTTCGCGGCCGATCATGTCGACGACCCAGAAGAGGTCGACCAGCGTCTGCGCCTTGCTGCTCACCTCGGCGTGGTCGGTGCGGCTGAGGGCGGTCAACACGCCGAGGTCCGACTCGAGGACGCCGCTGTAGTAGTCGAACGCCTTCTGCTCGCTGGACCAACCGGCGTCCACCGCCTGGCGCTGCTGGTCGAGGAGGCCGAGGCCGCGTTCGGTCCGGGCGATGGCGTCGGCGAGCCCCTCCTGTCCGTCGGTGGTGTCCAGGGCTGCCAGCGGACGGAAGGCGCTCACGGCCTGGTCGGTCACCACGCGCTGCTTGGCAAGCTGGTCGCGGGCGGTGCCACGGGGGTCGGCCTGCGCCTCCGCGGTGAGCAGCCGCTCCTGCCCGAGACCGAAGAACAGGTCGGCCGCAGGTCTGCCGACGGTATCGGTGGCCAGCTCCATCTGGGCCTTCTCCGCCTGCCACTGGGTGGCCAGCTGGTACATGCCCGAACCCAACAACGGGGCAAAAGTCATGCCTGGTACGAAAACGACAATGACCAGCACGGTACGCAATGGCAGTCGGCGAGTACCGGTCAGCCGCGGCCGGTCGCCGGTCGACCCCGACAACCCATTCCCGTCGCCCGCGGTTCCCGCTTTTCGCCGCCTGACCCTGCCTGAACCAGCCACGTGCGGGACACTCTCCTCGCCGATCGGTGCGCCCAAGACAAATCGCCAAATCGGCGATTGGTGGCCTGAATAGTAGCCATATGGCGGTTGAGGGAGAAAGGCCATGCTCTGCCCGGCTACCGAGCGCTGTCGCACGTCGTGATCGGGCGGCCGATGCCGTACACGGACGGTAGTGCGCCATGGCCCGGCTTCGAGTGCGTCTTACCGCCTCGGGCCGGAGCCCCGGCCGGTGGGGCACGCTGACCGGATCGCGCGACAGCCACCCGTGGATGACCCGTGGGGTGGCGTGGACGTGGCGTTCCGGTGGGGGAACGGGGTCCGGCTCTCCGGTTCAGCGGTCCTGGCGGCCTTCATGTTCCCGGCGGGCCCTGCTTCCCCGACGGCGCAGGTCGGCCCGGTCCAGCCAGTTGTATATCGCGTCGTAGCCGGCCATGCTGAGCGCGATCAGGCCCAGGAGGCCGGTGATCACCGTGATCGGGACCAGGTTCAGCACCGAGCACAGCACGGCCGCCGCCAGGAGCCCGACGCCGGCACCGAGGCTCCATCTCCCAAGGCCACTCATGCCGCCACCAGCTCTCCGGGTAGTGCACGCAACCCGTTCGTCCCGACTTCCTGGAGTGTGTATGTCACCGGTGTCCGTTCGTCATCGTGCTCGGTGCCCGCAGCACGTGGAGTATGGAGCATAGACGGTCGTGTTGAACAGCTCGCCGCGTCTGTCCGTGCCGCAGGCCCGACGTAATGCGCACGGCCACGGCCTCCTTGAGCCGGGCAGGTTCGGGAGGGCCTCATGCCGGGCATTTTCGGCCGTCGCTACGGGATCAGTTTTTTTCACCCGTCGTCGATACGTTCTGGCAACGCCGCCAGATTCGTCAGACGTGCCCTGGTTCAACCAGCACCGGGAGAGCCGTGCGCAACAGCGAGTCCGTGATGCGAATCGCCTCGTCGCGTGACGAGGCCCGGAAGACCACCTTGCCCATCGGTGCTCCGCAACCCGTGCTGAGAACCAACGTCGGTGAACGGTCCGGTGAGTGGATGCCAAGGGTAACTGGCATAACGCGCCGACATCGAGATACACCGCTCCTTTGCGTCTTGCGCCACCGACCCGATCGGAGGGCCTGCTACGGTGCTCCTCGGCGAGCAGCGCTGGATATCGGTTGCCGGCCACGGGCCCGGCCCCGGCTGGTTCACTCCTCCAAAGGAGAGACACTGCGACGAGACATACTGCGGCGGCTGATGCCGATCACCGCGTTCGTACTGGGCCTGCCGCTATTGAGTGGCTGCGCCATTGACAAGGGCACCGCACTTGCCGCGGATTTCAACGGAGACTGGGCCGGAAAGCCGGACGTTGCGAAGATCCACACGACCAAGAACAACACGCTTCCCTTCGCAGGTACGGCGACCGGCACTCTGATCCTCAAGGACGGCACGTCGGCCGGCCGCGTGACCGGGCTGGCGAACGATCTGAGGCGGTACGTCGCCGAGCACGACATGATCACCGGCCGGATCACGGCGGGCACCGTCACCTTCACCGTCGTCGCGGACCAGGGACGCGCCGATGAGGTACTGGCGCTGTGGCGGTCGCTGACGGCCGACGGCCGGATGCTGACCGGCGACATCGACGACGCGTCCACGAAAGAGACCGGCCGCTGGCGGATCGAGCTCACCGCGGTCGACGCCGCCGACGCGATGACGCTGTTCAAGGACATGGTCGCCGACGGCGAGCGGCACCGGCCCCTGTCGAACGTGATGTCGCTGAAAGTCCGCACAGGGCGCGACGCACGGCCTGGAATCTCCGTCGGGACCGACTTCAACGGTGCCCTCCCCACCGAGGCGATCGCCGCATACGAGGCGGTGGCCGCTCGGTACGCCGTCGTCCACGCCTCTCTGGCACCCGATCGGGTGGGCATCGTGGTCGCGAGGAACGCAGAGCGGGCCCACGCCCACGAGCTGGCCAGTACGGCGGCACCCGGCCTCGGCGCCGCCGTCAAGGTCACCGGTGACGAGGGCGTGGGCAGTCCATGAGCGTGTCAGGGGGCCGTCCGCATGGCGGACGGCCCCCTGGCCGCCGCTATCGGGTCGTGCAGACGGTTCCGTTGAGGGTGAAGACGGCAGGCAGCACGTTCGGGCCGCTGTAGTTGCCGACGAAGCCGATCGTGGTCGACGCGCCGGTGGGCAGCGAGCCGTTGCCGGGCTCGTTGACGACCTTGACGTCCTGCCCGTTCTGCGTCCAGACGGCGCTCCAGCCGCTGCCCAGGCTCTGCCACGTCCTGGGCCAGCTGAAGTTCAGGGTCCAGCCGTTGACCGGTGCGCCGTGGTTGGTGATGTCGAGGGCGCCGACGTAGCCGCTGGCCCAGTCGGACTGCTTGGTCAGGCGCACCGAGCACGAACTGGAGGCGGGCGTGCCGGTCGTGAACGTCAGTGGCGCGGAGGGCGACGAGACGCCACCGCCGCTGTCCCGTGCGATCACGTTGACCGTGTAGGGCGTGCCCGGCTTCAGGTTGTCCACGGTGAGCGAGGTGCCGGTGGTCTCGCCGATCTGCTCGCTGACGGCTCCGTTCTGGCGGTGGACCTCGTACTTCACGATCGGACGCAGACCGGCGGAGGCGGCGGGCCAGGAGATCGTGGCGGCCTTGTCCGCCACGTCCGAGACCGTCGGCTGTCCCGGCGCGCCCGGCAGGCCGACCGGGGCGGCGGCGGGACGCAGCACGATCGTGGTCAGCGAGAGCGGTGGCAGCGTCTGGCTGGTCGCGCTGCCGGTGGCCGAACTGGTGATGCTCGTGGCGCCGTTGGTGTGGGTCAGCACGGTGGGAGCCCCGGACGCCGGGCGGAAGCCGGAGTAGCCGATCGTGACGGGGGAGGATACGTCGGACGAAGTGTTGATCAGCAGAACGGCCAGATCGCCGTTGGAGCGGCGCACGGCGTGTGCGCTGACCTTCGCCTGATCGGTCGCGGCCCGGATGAACCGGTCGCCGGGGTGGGCGAACCTGCTCACCATCTGGAGCGCGTAGTACGGCGCGAAGGGCGTGTTCAGCTGCGGTTCGCAGACGCTGCCGTCGGAGGTGCACGTCCCACTGGACAGCAGGCCGAAGTCGCCGTAGTCGGTGTGTCCCTCGACCTGCGTGACGTTGCCGATGCCGTTGCGGACGTTCCACCAGTTGACTGTGAACACCCCTTGGGCCAGCAGTGTCGCGTAGGCGTCGGCGGCGGCCAGCGCACCGGGCTGGGTCGTCGTGCCGCCGCTGCTCGACCCGGTGTTGAACTCGGTCATCGCGATGCCGATCCGCTCGGAGCCGGACCCCACGTGCTTGGCGATCTGCCGGCGGGTGAGCTGGATCAGGTCGGGAACGTGCGAGGTCTTGTCGAAGGCGCCGGGATACCAGTGCAGGATCACGAAGTCGATCTTCGATCCGGCGGCCGCCAGGACGACATCGTTCCAGGTTCCGGCGTCACCGTCGGCGACTATCCCGTCGGGCCAGTTGGCCGGGGTGGTCAGCACTGCACCGATCTTGATGGTCGGGTCGACGGCCTTCATCGCGTCGGAGTAGGCCACGACATGGCGCGCGTACTCGGCCGGGCTCTTGTCGGCGTGGTCGTCCGCCTCCCAGGCGCTCCCGTAGTGGCCGTTGCCGTAGTTCTCGTTGCCGATCTCCCAGTACTTGACGCCGTAGCCCTTGGTGACGTTGGCGTGCCGCACCCAGGCCGCGGCCTCCTCCGCCGTGCCGGTGCCGTAGTTGGCGGTCACCATCGGCTGCCCCCCGGTGCGCCGTACGCCGCGCATGAAGGTGTCGAAGTCGGTGTTGGGAGCCACGTATCCGCCGGGGGCGGTGTGGTCGGCCCAGTGGTAGATGTCGGAGTATGAGCCGCCGGGATAGCGCAGCAGCTTCATGCCCGCGTCCTTGAGCAGGTCGGCGCTTTCGTCGGCGCCCAGATGGGTGTCCCAGATCGCATGGTTGGTGCCGATACCGGTTTCGGGGACGGGGGCGAGCGCGGCGCGGGCGTTGACGGTCACCTCGACCGGGGTGACCTCGTCGGCGTGCGCTGTGGGGACGTTCAGGGCGGCCAGCGTCAGCAGGACGGCGGACGCGGCCCGTAACAGGGTTCTTGGCATCGATGCACCTCGCAACGGGTAGCGGTATTCACTCGACGCCCCCTCCTGACCCGGAGGCAACATGATCATGAGCGGTCGCCTCATATCCGTCAACCAGCCGTGAAACTTTCACTCGCTTCGCCGCGCCGGTGGGCCGGGACGTCGCAGTTTTGGATAAGCGAGACGATCCAGGTGGTTGTTACCTTGGCGGTGGAGCGGATCTCTGGAGGCCGGAATGGCAGCAAGGACCACGGAGGGTCTGTGGCGCGAGGTCCGCATCGCCCTGGAGGAGAACGGTGACAGGTTCACCGAACTGGTGGCCGCTGTGCCCGATCCCCAGACCATGGCGACCAAGGAATGGTCCGTCGCCGACACCGCGGCCCATCTGGTCGCCATCGGCGCGTACTACCCGGCCCTGCTGAGGCCTGACGACATCACCCACCCGTTCCCCGATCTCGCGGCACGCATCCTCGCCGTCGACGTGGACGGGGTCGCCGAGCTCAACCACCATGTCATGAAGGAACTCGCCGAGCGGGACCCACGGGTTCTCGCCGGACGCCTGCAGCGCCATATCGGGGAAGTCCTGCGGATGAGCGAGAGCCTCGATCCGCACCAGACGGTGACCTGGCTCGGTTCCTCCCGCCTGCCGGTGGCCGGGTTGCTGGCGCACCTGGTCAACGAGCTGATGATCCACGGCTGGGACATCGCCCGGGCCGTCGGCGCTCCCTGGCCGATGCCCCGCAGGGACGCCGGCCTCTTCTTCGACCTGTTCCTGACGGGTCTCGTCCACAACGGTGTCGGGTCCCTGCTGGACACCGGTGAACCGCCGCACCCGCGCCGCATCGCCGTGGAGTTCCGGTCCCAGCACGTCCGCCCCGTGACGTTGGTGCTGCGGGACGGGGAGGTGACGTTGGAAGAGCCGGGTCCCGGCGCGGACGCGCGCCTGCGCTTCGACCCGGTCACCCTCAACCTGATGCTGTTCGGGCGAGTGAGCCCGGCCAAGGCGGTGCTGACCAGGAAAATCGTCATCACCGGGCGCCGCCCCTGGCTGCTGCCGGCTTTCCTCCGCAAGGTCCGCCTGCCCGCCAACTCGTATCCGGGTCCGGCCGGGGCAGGCGATCTCTGACCTGCGGTGTCCACCGATCGCACGGGGCGCCGGGCGGCCGGCCGGATGGCGACGGCAGGGGCGCTCCAGTCGGTCGGTGGACACAGGCGCACCGGGTGGTTTCCCGCATCCTTGAGGCCGGGGGCGGCCGCGGAGGGGCTCGGCCGGCCGCCGGCCTGTCTCCGTACGCCCCGGAACACCGAACGGGACCGGTGATGTTCATTGTGAAAGAGGGAGTAATGAGACACTAGTGACAACCGGCGTCGATCGCCGCTTGAATGTCACCAAACGAACGACATGGGGCCGGTGACGTGGATCCGCAGAGCAACATGGCCAGCCGGCAGGTGATCTCACCGACTCTGGTCGGCAGGAACGACGAGTTGGCGGAACTGCTGTCGGCGGTCACCAGAGCCCCTGCCGTGGCGGTGATCGAGGGGGAGTCGGGGATCGGCAAGACCCGCCTGGTCACCGAGCTGGCCGCCCGCCCTGAACTCGCCGGCCACCGCATCCTCATCGGCGGCTGCGGACGCATCCGCGAGCCGTTCCCGCTCGGCCCGATCCTCGACGCTCTGCGCGGGATGGCCGCGTACCTGGTGCCCGAGAACCTGTCCCCCCTGACGGGGGTGCTGCGCCCGCTGATGCCCGAGCTGGCGCCGCTGCTGCCGGCGGCGCCCGAGCCGCTGGACGACAGGGCCGGCGAGCGGCACCGGGTCTTCCGCGCGCTGGCCGAGGTCCTCGGCTCGCTGGGCCGCGTGGTGCTGGTGGCCGAGGACATGCACTGGGCCGACGAGCAGACCGTGGACTTCATCGGATACCTGCTCGCCGATCCACCGCCCGAGCTGTCCGTCGTGATCACCTTCCGCGGTGAGGACGTCGGCCTCGACGTCCGGACCCTCACGACGCGGCTCCCCGGATCGGTCGCCCGCGCCCACGTCATCCTGAAGCCGCTCAACGTCGAACAGACCAGTGTCATGATGGCCTCCATCCTGGCCGCCGACCGGATCTCCGAGGAGTTCGCCGAGTACCTGTGCGAGCGGACCTCCGGCCTGCCCCTGGTGATCCAGGAACTGCTCGCGCTGCTGCGCGACCGCGGCACGCTGATCAGGCGCGGCGGTGGCTGGGCCCGTAAGACCATCGACGAGCTGAACGTGCCCGCAGGCCTGCGCGACCTGGTCCTGGAGCGGGTGAGCCGTTTGTCGCCCGGCGCGCGGGCAGTGGCGGAGGCCGCGGCGGTGCTCCAGGTGGCCGTGCCGGTCTCCGTGCTGGTCGCGACAGGCAGGGTGGGACGGGAAGAGGCGCTGGAAGGGCTGGACGAGGTCCTGCAGTCGGGACTGTTCGCCGAGCGGTCGGGGATGATGGGCTTCCGGCACATACTGGCGGCGCAGGCGGTGTACGAGAGCATTCCGCTGCCCCGGCGGCAGTCGCTGCACGGCCGGGCCGCCACGGCGGTCGAGGCGCTGCGCCCGCTGCCGCTCGGCCAGGTCGCCCACCACCTGCGGCACGCCGGCCTGGTCGACGCCTGGGTGGACGCCGCGGAGAAGGCCGCCGACCAGGCCTTCGAACTGGGCGACGACACCGAGGCCGCGCACCTGCTCGGAGAGGTGCTGGAGCACGCCAACCTGGGCGACGAGCGGCGGACCCTGCTCGCGGTGAAGCTGGGGTGGGCGGCCACCCAACTGCTGCACGCACCCAACGTGATCGACCTCCTGTCGGACGTCCTGGCGCAGGAGCCGCCGGGGGAGCTGCGCGGGCAGCTGAGATTCCTGCTCGGCCTGCTCTACGAGCGGCAGGGCGTCGAGCCGGAACGGCAACGGCAGATCATGGCCGAGGCGGTCGAGGACCTGATCGGTCATCGCCCCGACCTGGCGGCCTGGGCGATGACCGGGCTCGGGGTCCCGATGGTTCCGGGCGTCCCGCTGGCCGAGCACGTGACCTGGCTGGACCGGGCGCTGGAGAGCGTCTCCTCCATCGAGGACCCCGTGCACACCGTCTTCCTGCTCGGCAAGGTCGCCATGGTGCTGACCTCGATCGGCGACTCTCGCTGGGCCGGACTCACCGACCGCATCCTGGAGATGACCGGCGGGTCCCCCAGACGCCGCCGGGAGGTGAACGCGTACTACTCGCTCGGGCAGGCGGCGTGCGTCGCCGGATGGCATGAGCTCGCCGAACGCCTGCTGACCGCTGCGCTGGCGGCCGCCGACGGCTGCGACAGCACTCGCGAGACGGAGTACGTCTGCCGCACCGACCTCGCGCTGGTCGCCTTCTGCCGCGGATCCTGGGACGAGCTGGACGAGGAGATCGTCTTCCTGGTGGAGCGGCTGAGCGACCGTCCGCACAACAGCATCGTGGTGGAGACGGTCGCCGCCTGCCTGGCTCTCGCGCGCGGCGACGCCGGTGCCCGTGGGGCACTCCGTGACGTGATCCGCCGGACCACGTCCAGCGGCGCTTTCGACCTGCTGCCGTTCCCGGTGAGCGCGGTCATCCGGCTGGCCACGGCGCAGGGCGAGCCCGAGGCGGCGATCGCCACCACGGCGGAGACGTTCGCCGTCTGGGAGGCGAAGGAGCTCTGGCCGCTCGCGGTACGGGCGATGCCCGCCCTGGTGGAGGCCCTGGTCGCGGCCGGGAGGCAGGCCGAGGCCGGGGAACTGGTCGAGCGGTACGAGCTGGCGCTGCACGGGCTGGACGCGCCGCTCGCTCCCGCCGCGCTGCGGCATGCCCGGGGTTTCCTGGCGGAGGGAACGGCCGCCGCCGATCACTTCCTGCTCGCCGCGGACGTGTACGGCCACCTGCAGTGCGGCTACGAGGCGGCGCAGGCGGAGGAGGAGGCCGCCAAGCGGCTGTTCGGCCTCGGCGACACCCGGGCGCGGCAGACGCTGGAGGCCGCGATGGCGGCCTACGAGGATATGGGCGCGCGCTGGGACCTCGATCGCGTCGCTCGTATCGCCCGGCGGCAGGGACTGTCCCTGCCCGCCAGGCATCGCGGCGGCACCCGCGGCTACGGTCACTCCCTGTCCCCGAGAGAGCTCGAAGTGGCCAGGCTCGCCGCGACGGGGCTGACGAACAAGGAGATCGCCCGCGAGCTCTTCCTGTCGGCCAAGACGGTCGACAAGCACCTGGGGGCGGCGCTGCGCAAGCTCGGACTGCACTCGCGTGCGGCACTCGCCAACCACCTGCCTGACGAGGCCGTCGGCTCGGTCTAGGCCGTTCCGGTCCAGTCGAATGGGGCGTTCACCCCATAGCTAGAAATTCATCGCCGCTGTGACTCTTGTCGCATGTCCGAAGCCAACGAGCCGCTACCCGTCCAGGACGACGTGTCCGACGACGGAGCGGAGCAGCCGGAGATCCAGCCCGTCCCCGCCGAGATCGACGACGGCTGGGTCGAGGCATGACCGGCCGCACCCCCCACAAGCAGCAGGAGACAGAGTGAGCGGAACCAGGCGAGGGGTGTACCCGAGCTTACGAGCGGGAGTGATCGGCGTGACGCTCACGCTGATCGCCGGAGCCGGTCTGGCGAGCGCGTCGGCCGGCACCGAGCCGATCCCGGCCGGCAGGTGGTCGACGCGCTCAAGGACACGGCGAAGAAGTCCCAGCGCGGGGTGCGGGAGCTCCTGTCCGCCAAGGGCCTCAAGAACGAGTCGTACTGGGTGGCGAACGCCGTCTACGTGAAGGGCGCGACCGCCGCGCAGGCCAAGGAGATCGCCGAGCTCGACGGCGTGACGGAGGTCCGCGCGCCCAGGGTCTACGCACAGCCCGAGCCGGTGCAGAGCAGGACGGCGGCCGCCACGGCCGACGGCCTCGAATGGGGCGTCGCGAACATCAACGCCGACGACGTCTGGCAGCAGTACGGCAAACGCGGCGAGGACATCGTCATCGCCAACATCGACACCGGCGTGCAGTACGACCACCCCGCTCTGGTCGGCTCCTACCGCGGCAACAACGGCGACGGGACCTTCACCCACGACTACAACTGGTACGACCCCTCGGGCCACTGCCCGTCCGGAGCACCCTGCGACACCCACGGCCACGGCACGCACACCATGGGCACCATGGCGGGCGACGACGGCCAGAGCAACCAGATCGGCGTGGCGCCGGGCGTCCGGTGGATCGCCGCCAACGGCTGCGCCACCTGCAGCGATGTCGACCTGGCCAAGTCGGCCCAGTGGATGCTGGCGCCGACCGACGCCAACGGCGAGAACCCCGACGTGAGCAAGCGCCCGCACATCATCAACAACTCGTGGAGCTCGGACGTCGCGACCGACGAGCCGCTCCTGGAGGAGATCCTGACGGCCTGGGCGGCCTCCGGCATCTTCGGGGTGTGGGCGAACGGCAACCTCGGATCCGCCTGCAAGACCAGCGGCTCTCCCGGCAGCCGTACGATCAACTACTCCGTCGGCGCCTACGACGCCAACAACGTGATCGCCCCCTTCTCCAGCAGGGGACCGGGCCAGGACGGGCATACCAAGCCGAACATCTCCGCCCCCGGCAGCGATGTCCGCTCGGCCATACCGGGCGGGTACGGGATCATGTCGGGCACGTCGATGGCCGCGCCGCACGTGTCCGGCGCGATCGCGCTGCTGTGGTCGGCCTTCCCCGGCCTGGTCCGCGACCTCGAAGGCACCAGGACGCTGCTCGACAACAGCGCGATCGACACCGCCGACGCCCAGTGCGGAGGGCCGGCTGAGTACAACAACGTCTACGGCGAGGGCCGTCTCGACGCCGCGGCCCTGCTCTCGGTCGCCCAGCGCGGGCTCGGCACGCTGACCGGGACGGTCACCGACGCGGGAAAGCCGGTCAAGGACGCCGCCGTCTCGGTGACCGGCCCGACCACTCGGGAGACCACGACGGACGCCGACGGCGGCTACCTGCTGCGGCTGCCGTCCGGTGAGTACCAGCTGACCGTCAAGGCGTTCGGCTACACCGACCTCACCACGACCGTCACGGTCGCCAAGGACGGGTCGGTCACGAAGGACCTGTCGCTCGTCCCCGTCCCGCGGGTCGCCGTCAGCGGCACGATCAAGGACGGGTCGGGACACGGCTGGCCACTGCACGCGAAGGTCACCGCCACCGACAAGGACCAGCACACCTGGACGGCCCAGACCGACCCCGCGACCGGCGGATACGTGCTCGAAGTGCTGCCGGATCTCGACTACACGCTGAACACGGCCGCCGTCCAGCCCGGCTACGTACCCGTCACCAAGTAGGTCAGGATCGGCACCGCGCCGGTGACCGAGGACGCGGCCCTGACGGTCGCGCTCTCCTGTATCGCCCCCGGCTACCGGGCCAGCCTCAGCGGCACGACCGAGACCTTCGACAACGGCGCTCCGGCGGGCTGGACGATCACCAACACCGACCCCGGCTTCCCCGGCTTCGAGCACGAACCGGGCTGGACGTTCGGCAACCCGGGGGGCCGCCCCAACACGACAGGAGGCAAGGGCACCTTCGCCATCGTGGACTCCGACCACTACGGTCGGCACCACGTGCAGGAGACCACCCTGACCAGCGCGGCCGTGGACCTGTCCGCCAGGAAGATCCCCGCCCTGCAGTTCGGCAACGACCTCAAGCCGGGGGTCAACGCCACCGCCACCGCCGACGTCAGCGTCGACGACGGCCGCACCTGGACCAACGTGTGGAAGAAGGCCGGCTTCCCCGGTGCCCGCGGGCCGGAACCGCAGGTCGTCCCGCTCCCGCAGGCCGCCGGCAAGGCCAAGGTCAGAGTCCGCTTCCAGTACCTCGGCCAGCTGTCCGGCTGGTGGGCCGTGGACGACGTCTTCTTCGGCGATCGGGTCTGCGCCCCCGTCCAGGGAGCGTTGCTGGTGGGCGCGGTCACCGCGGCGGGTGAGGCGATCGAGGGCGCGGCCGTGTCCGGCGAGAGCACTTCCGGTCTCCAGGCCACGACCGGGACCGACGGGGTCTACTCCCTGTTCAGTCCGGACACCGGCCAGCGGAAGTTCACCGCGTCCAAGGCCGGCTACACCTCCGGTAGCCGGTCCGCCGACCTCCACCTCGACCAGGTCACCAGACTCGACTTCCCCCTCGAACCGAGCTCCTGACCCCTGATGAAGGCGGCCGCCCCGGGAAACGTCTCCTGGGGCGGCCATTCAGCCTGACGCGCCAGGTCGCCCGGCTCGACGCCCGCCGAGATCGCTGACGGGTCGCACTCGGTGTCGTTCTTGTTCGGGGCGGCCTCGGGCCGCACCTGGCGGCGGCTCCAGCTCGCACTGAACGAGACACCCGGCGGGCAACGGGACCGCCGTCGCGCTCGGCGTGACCAACCACATGATCGGCCGGGAGGCGATCGTCCACTTCCTCACCCGAGACTTCCCCCGGCTGTTCACCGAGGGGGTCTCGGTCGATTTCCGAGGCTTTTACGCCGATGGTGACACCGTGGTCGTCGAAGAGACGATGACCGCCACCTTGGCCAACGGCAACCAGTACACCAACGATTACTGCTTCGTCTTCGAGCTGCGGGATGGCCTGATCTACCGGGTGCGCGAATACATGGACACCACCAAAGGAATGCGTATGATCTTCACCGATCCGGCAGATGCCTGCGTGCTTCCGGAAGTGAACGGCACGGCGCATACTGCCCCGGCTCCACGTGCAGCGGTGTGATCGAGCTGTTTTCTCAGGTGACCGAAGCCGGTATCGGAGATCGCCCGGATCTGCGACGGGGAAACTCGTGCGGAACCGACGGGAGCGTTGGACGGCCGCCTCCACCCGACCGTGAGGCTATATGCCATGTGTCGCCTTCTCTTTTTTTGCGGCCATGGCCACCCGTACATAACTTGTTTATAGGTATTGCCAATTTTGAGTATTGCCATTGAGGGGTGTTCAAGGTCATCATGAGGCTAGCCGTTATTGCTACGGAGAGTGGGCGATATGGCACTAAAGGTGGACACGATGGGTGACGGAAAAGTTCGGACGGGCTCATCCGGTGAATGGGCGGTCGGAGCGAGCAGCAAGTCATCGCATTTACCGCATATATCGCCGATTGACATGCTCATACCTGCTCGACAAGTAGGTGGGCAAGCGGCAATGACGGTACGAGTGTCGGCGTCCTCGGGTGTGGTGACGCAACCACCGCCCGAGGAGTAGATCAGGAACTCGGAGTCCCCTGACCTATGAAGAACCCCAACCCCGCCCCCCCATCTCTCATAAGCGCCGACGAGAACATCGAAGAGGCGTGCTGGGAGCTGCCCGCCGATTCCGAGGTGGTCGGCAAGGCGCGCCGGCTCACGGGTGACGCCCTCGCCGCCTGGGGCATGTCCGCCGTGGCGGAGGACGTGACCATGGTCGTGTCCGAACTGGTGAGCAACGCGATCGTGCATGGGAAAACGCCGATCGTCTTCTCCCTGCACCGGCACGGGCGGACCGTCCGGGGAGAGGTCACCGATCACAGCATCGTGTGGCCGAGCCCGTTCCCGGCCGGTCCGGACGAGGAGCACGGCCGCGGGCTGGCGATCGTCGCGGCCTATGCCGACCGGTGGGGTGTCGAGCCCGCGCCGGGAGGCAAGACCGTCTGGTTCGTCTGCGCGGAGTGGGGATTGCGATGAGCGGACCCCCTGCCCGGCGGCACATTCGCGGCCCCGCACGGGCGATGGACGCTCGTGGACAGGGCCGCGGATGGCGGACGGGGCCGGAAGGTCAGCCGCAGTAGAGGGGGGCGAAGCTCTCGCGAGGGCCGCCCGCGGTGACCTGTCCCGAGATTTCGATGCACTGGCCCTTGGCGTAGACGCTCACCGGACCGGCGTAGGTCGTGTAGTTGCCGGCGTCGGTGACAGGCTTGCCGGTCATCGTGGAGATGTCCACCCGGATGTACTGCTTCTTGCCGGGCTTGTTCGTGTAGGTCATCGCGCAGTTCTTCCCGGTGGAGGAGTTGTACCAGACCGAGATGTAACCGCCGGTGATCGGCCAGTTGTCCAGGTGGGTGCCGGAGCATCCGGCTGCCGAGGCCGGAGCCGCGGTGCTGACCATGAGACCCGCGCCGAGTGCCAGGGCGCTGGCGAGACCGACCAGCTTACGGGTGAAACCAAGCTGCATTTTTGCATCCTTTAAGTAGTATTTGACTACTTTTTTACCTTATCGGATGCCAATAACACACATTACAGATAGGTCATAACCGACCGGTGTACTCGTAGCCATGATGGGCGGCGCAGCCACGCTGTGCGTCGCCCTCGCTCTGACCGGTGCGGCCTGCTCCGCTCCTCAGAGTCCGGCCGCCCGGCGTCTTTCGGAGCCCGGCGGAAGCCGGTCATGGCGTGGGGGCGGCCGGAGGCGGGGTGCCGTCCGGGTCCGGCGAGCCGGAACGTCCGCCGTCGGACCGGGCCGCGGGCGCGTGGCGCAGCGCGTCCTCGGCGCTGGGGTGGATCTCGAAGGTCTTGCGGAGACCGGTGATGGTCAGCACGCGCGCCAGGTAGCCGTGGACGCCGCTGAGCACGAACCGGGTGCCTGCGGCCTCGCTGCGTTGCAGGGCGGAGACCAGCTCGCTCAGCCCGACCGAATCGCAGAAGGTGACATCGGTCAGGTCCACGATGACGAAGGTCGTGCCGGGCCCCCGGAAGCGGTCCAGCCGCTCCCGGAGAAGTGGGGCGGAGGTGAAACCGAGTTCGCCGCCGACACGGATGACGGTGGCGTTCTCGCGCACGTCGCACGAGAGGGTGAACGCCGGGCCACGGCCGGCCTCGAACAACATGACAGTCTCCTCACGCCTGCGGGTTTCAGAGCAGGCCTTACCCTTCTTATCAGTGCCGGAGATCTTCTCGTACCCGAGGTGAGCCCGTGGTGAGCCCGTGGTGCTCGCACCGGCCTCATCGCCGATGAGCCGCCGATGAGCCGCCGATGGGACATCGAGCCGGTCGCCGCGCGGTGCAGGCCGCCGGACACGGCGTCGGACACGCCGCCGGCCTCGGTGACGCCCGGCACGCCGGAAACCGCCGGAGTAACGGCTGAGCAGGCGTTCCGGGTGGCCGGTAAGATGTGCGTGGCCGTCCACGCAGTGATCATCCACCTGCCGGGCGATCCGCTGAGCGTTCCGCGAAGGGCACGAGCAAGCGGGTGAACGGTGTGGACGCCCCGCAGGCCGCCATGGCCGCCTGCGGCGGCTTCACGACATCGACGCCACGCCCGCTCCGATTGGAGGGATCTCCCGGTGACCACCGCCGTCCGATTCACCCTCGAAGACGGCGCGCAGCAGTCTGTGGCCTCGGTGCCCGTGGTCGCCCTGTCCGGGGACCTCGACTTCACCAACGCCGAGCGGCTGCGCGACGACATCCGCACCGTTCTCGCGCCGGACCAGCGCGACCTGGTGCTGGACCTGACCGCGCTGGACTTCTGCGACTCCACCGGGATCAGGATTTTCCTCGCGATCCGCACGCTTCTGCAGGAGCGCGGCGGCAGCGTCGTCCTGACCGGCCTCAACTCCCGGCTCAGCAGGATCTTCCGGGTGACCGGGCTCGTCCAGGCCTTCGCCGTGCAGCCCACCGTCGCCGAGGCCGTCGCCTTCCTGCGACCCCGCTCCTGACGCGGCGCCGGCCGGACGGATCGCCGGGCCCCGCCGTCATCCCGCGCCCAGCGACTGCAGGGCCTCGTCCAGCGTGTCGAAGACCGGCAGGCTGACCGCCAGACCCGTGAGGCGCAGCAGCCGTGCGGGCTGCGGGGCCGGGTCGGCGTAGGCGACGGCCGCGTCGCCGCCGGTCAGTCTCCGGCGCATGACCAGCAGCGCCGCCAGCCCGGGAGAGTCGATGAAGGTCAGGCCGGACAGATCAACCAGGGTCGTCGCATGAGGGCCGCGGTGGAGGTAGTCGTCCAGCCAGGCCTGCAACTGCGCCGCGGTGTTCACGTCGAGCTCCCCCTCAGGCCGCAGGATCAGCGTCGTGTCCTGGGACCGCACCGGCAGGCGCAGAGCATCGGTCATGGCGGAGCCTCTTCTCTTTGTACCCACCGTTTCCCCGGGCGGGAGCAGGCCAACCGTCCCCGGGCAGAGGAAGATCGATCCGTGTGCCGGGGCGACCGCACCGAGCAGGATGTCACGACGACCGGCTCCGGTCGGCGGCGACCATCACGACGACCCCCAGGGCCGCCAGACTCAGGTTCGCGTAGAGCGCGTGGTCAGCCAGGAAGTCCACGCGGCTGACGATCACGCGGTTGAAGAAGTTGAGGAACAAGCCGAAGAAGGGCTGGACGGCCAGATGGTCGATGGTCCCGCTGACGCCTTGGAGGACCATGATGAATCCCAGCGACTGGATGGCTTTACCCATGGTTCGACGCTAGAGGCCGGCGCCGTGGCCGGGGATCGGTCATCGGGATCTCCGCCCTCGACCGAGGTCGCCGCTCCCGGCCGTCATGGCCGACGGAGGTACCGGCTGCCGAGACTTTGGTATCGGCCGCTGCGCGCGATGGCCGACACCTCTCCTGACGTCGTACGCTCCGGAGAGGATGAATGGTTCTGTGACCGCCTCCGCGCCCCGGCGGAGCCCCCGCGACTGGGCCGTGGACATCGCCCTGTTCCTGTTCGCGGTCGCCTTCGGGCTCCTGACATCCGTCGAGCGCATGCAGGCGACCTCTCTGCCGCCGCAGTGGCTGTTCAACCTCGACCAGCTCACCGGCGTGCTGGGCTGCGCCGCTCTGTGGCTGCGCCGCCGCCGGCCGGCCGAGCTCGCCGTGGCGCTGGTCGTCCTGTCGGCGTTCTCCGAGCTGGTCGCCGGTGCGATGCTGGCGGCGCTGTTCACGGTCGCGGTGCACCGGCGCCCGCGTACCACGATGGCCGTCTTCGCGTTGAGCCTGCTCACGGCCCTCGTCTACGTCGTACTGCGGCCCGATCCGGATGCGTCCCCCCTGCTGTTGCTGTCGCTCGGTGTCGCCCTCCAGGGTGCCGCGGTCGGCTGGGGCCTGTTCGTCCACCACCGGCGCGAGCTCGTGCTCTCGTTGCGTGACCGCGCGGCCCGCGCCGAGACCGAGGCACTCCTCCGCGTCGAGCAGGCCCAGCATCAGGCCCGCGAGGCGATCGCCCGGGAGATCCACGACGTGCTCGGCCACCGGCTGTCGTTGCTGAGCGTGCACGCCGGTGCGCTGGAGTATCACCCCGGCGCCTCCGCGGAGGACGTCGCCCGCGCGGCCAAGGTGATCCGGGAGAGCGCCCATCAGGCACTCCAGGACCTGCGTGAGGTCGTCGGAGTGCTCCGCGCCCCGGTCGGCGAGCTGCCCCAGCCCACTCTGGCCGACCTCCAGCAGCTCGTCGCCGAGTCGGGCCAGGCCGGCATGCGGGTGGACCTGCGCGAGGAGGTCCACGGTGCCGTCCCCGACCGGGTGGGCCGCACCGCCTACCGGACCGTGCAGGAAGCCCTGACCAACGCCCGCAAGCACGCCCCCGGAGCCGAGGTGCGCGTGAGCCTGACAGGGGCGCCGGGCCGGGGGCTGACCGCCGAGGTGGTCAGCGCCGCGTCCGCCGCCGCACCCCTGCCCGGTGGACGGCCCGGTCAGGGGCTGGTGGGTCTGGCCGAACGCGTCGCCCTCGCCGACGGGCGCCTGGAGTACGGGCCCACCGCGGAAGGCGGCTGGCGGCTGGCGGCCTGGTTACCATGGCCGCCATGACCGCACCCGAGCCCTGGACGGTCGGCGTGCTCATCGTCGACGACGACCCGCTGGTCCGCGCCGGCCTGGCGATGATGCTGGGCGGCGCCCCCGACATCCGCGTGGTCGCCGAGGCGGGTGACGGCACCGAGGCGCTGTCCCTGGTCGACCGGTACGCCCCCGACGTGGTCCTGATGGACATCAGGATGCCCGCGATGGACGGGCTGACCGCCACCGAGACCCTGCGCGCCCGCGGTCACGCGCCGGAGGTCGTCGTCCTGACGACCTTCGACGCCGACGAACACGTGCTGCGCGCCCTGCGCGCCGGAGCCGCCGGGTTCCTCCTCAAGGACACCCCGCCCGAGGAGATCGTGACCGCGGTACGCCGGGTGGCCCGGGGGCATCCGGTCCTTTCCCCGGCGGTGACCCGGCGCCTCATCGCCCGGGTCGCCGGCACGGACCACGACCGGCGCCGTGCCCACGCCAGGGACCGCCTGGCCCTGCTGAACGACCGCGAACGCGAGGTCGCCCTCGCGGTCGGTCAGGCCAGGTCCAACGCCGACATCGCCGCCACGCTCTACCTCAGTGTCCCCACGGTCAAGACCCACGTCTCCGGCATCCTGGCCAAGCTCGACCTCAACAACCGGGTCCAGATCGCCCTGCTGGTCCACGACGCGGGACTCCTCGACGACCGGCCGTGACGGGCCGGCGGGAGCCGGTGGCGCGCCCGCACCGGACCTCCGCCCTTGGCACGAGCCGTCCGCTCAGAGCGGGCTGGCGGTGACCGGCGGTCTCTCCAGGACATGGACCCGGGCCGTGCCGATGTCGAAGTAGAGGCCCACCAGCTGCAGCCGTCCGGCGCGGACGAGACGGTCCACCTCGGGGTAGGTCCGCAGGTTCTCCAACTGCTGGATCACGTTGACCCTGCAGAGGCGGTCCAACGGGCCGTCGTCGTCACCGACGCTCTCGCCCGCGATGAACCTGGCCAGGCTGTGGTTGCCGTGGCGCAGCCAGCGGTCGAGCGCAGGCAGGCACGACGCCTTCTCCCCGCCGCTCAGCAGGGCGGCCATGGCCCCGCAGCCGGAGTGGCCGCAGACCGTGATGGTCTGGATGTTGAGCATCTCGGTCGCGTACTCGATCGCTGCGGCCACCGAGTCGTCCGGGGCCGCCGAACCGCGGCGCGGCACCAGATTGCCGATGTTGCGGACGGTGAACAGGTCGCCCGGACCACTGGCGGTGATCAGGCTCGGCACGACCCGGGAGTCCGCGCAGGTGATGAAGAGGTGCGAGGGCTCCTGCCCGCGGGCCATCGCCCGCAGGAACGGACGGACCAGCGGCGCCGTACGGCGGTGGAACTCCCGTGCTCCGGCGAGCAGGTCCGGTACGGCGGGACTGCCCGCCGCGGACGCCTGCCGGATCAGGGCCCGGGGACCTTCGGGGACGGGCTGTCTCCGCCTTCGGTGGGCCCAGGGCAGCCACCAGCGCTCCGGCGCGCGCGGCGGTGTCTTGGCGGGGAACATCCGGGCGCCGCTGGCGGCCATGGCGTACCACTCGTCGTGGACCTCGTCGATGTCCACTGTGCCGCCGCCGCGCTCGTGCTCCTGCCGCCAGGCATGGACGGCCTCGAAGGCCGCGTTGTCCATGAAGTCGATGTTCAGGTCCAGTTGGACCCCGGCACCGGCCGGGATGGCCTGCAACTCCGAGGTGAGCTTCGGCACGCCGAGGAAGGTCAGCGAGCCGCCGATCAGCACGTGCCAGCGGCCGTCGGGTTCGGGACTGGCCCGTACGGTGATCCAGGTGAGGCGGCGCAGCGCGGACAGCGCGGCGAGTCCGAGGCCGAACAGGACGCCTTCGGCGAGGCCGAGCAGCACGACTCCGGCCATGGTGACGACGTAGACCGGTATCTCGCCGTGGCCGCGCAGGTTGCGCAGGTGCCCCATGTTGATCATCTGGACGCCGATGAAGACCAGCAGCGCGGCGAGCGCCTCCATGGGGATGAGCCTGATGGTCCACCCCAGGCAGACCGTGAGCACCAGAATCCACCCGCCGTGCAGGATCGTCGACCAGCGGCTGCGCGCTCCGGCCCGGGCGTTGGCGGAGCTGCGCACGATGACCCCGGCGACCGGCAGGCCGCCCAGCGCGCCGGTCACCATGTTGGACACGCCCTGGGCGGTGAGCTCCCTGTCCAGGTCGGCCCGCTTGCCGTCGTGCAGTTTGTCGGTGGCCACTGAGCAGAGCAGCGACTCCACTCCGGCCAGCAGGGCGACCAGCAGCACCGCCCCGACGATCGCGTGCCAGTCGCCCTGCGGCCAGATCGGGGTGGCCCACTCGCCCAGGCTCTCGGAGAGGTCGACCCGGGTGACGTCCCAGCCGAACACCCCGGCGGTCACCGAGGCGACCAGCAGGGCCGCCAGCGGTGCCGGGACGATCCGCAGCCGCTGTGGCAGCCGGGCCGAGCCGACCAGGACCGCGATGGTGAGCAGGCCGACGAAGACCGCGTGGTTGTGGTTGTGGATGATCTGCTGGGGCAGCTCGATCAGGTTCTCGATGGCGGAGCGCTGCGGACTGCCGCCCAGCACGACGTGCAACTGGGCGAGTGCGATCACCGCGCCGACTCCGGCGAGCATGCCGTGCACCACGGCGGGAGAGACCGCCAGCGCCGCGCGGGCGACCCGGAACAGCCCCAGGAGGAGCTGCAGGGCACCCGCCAGCAGAGTGATCATGCAGGTGGCGCGCCAGCCGTACGTTATGACCAGATCGGCGACCACCAGGGAGAGCCCGGCGGCGGGGCCGCTCACCTGGACGGCCGAGCCGCCCAGGAAGCCCGCCACCACGCCCCCCACCACGGCCGCGATGAGTCCGGCCGCGAGCGGTGCTCCCGAAGCCACCGCTATGCCCAGAGAGAGGGGAACCGCTATCAGGAAAACCACCAGAGAGGCGGGCAGATCGTGGCGGACCACAGACCTGAAGCGACTCTCGGTATACGTCGTGTCACTCTTCGCGTCTACCCCCATGGGCAGACTCTACGGTGCCCCCTCCCTCCGCCTGGGCGGTTACCGGAGGCCTTTACCGGGTTACCGGTGGCCTTTACCGAGGGAGGGGGGGATTAGCGGTAATAGTCGGGATAGTCAGGCTCCTGCGTCCGGTGGTTGCCCCGGGAGTCGGAGTGGCCCTGTCCATCGGGGGCGGGAGCGGTGCCGTAAAGGTCGCCGTAGCTCGGCCAGTTCGTGTTGGCGCCGTCACCGGCTCCGGAAACCGGCTCCGGCCAGACGGCCGGCGTGGAGCGCTGGTGGGGGTCGTAGCCGTAGCCTCCGCCCGGTCGTCCCTCGGCCGTGCGGTCCTCGTAGGAGGACACGCTGCGGGAGGGGCCGGTCGGGGTCGAGATCGCCGGGGTCGGTCCGGTGAGCGCGTCGTCGTCGATGGTGGCCCAACCAGGCCGGACCTCGTAGGAGGTCGCGGGCGGAGCGTCGTACACCGGCGACTGGTAGGAGTTGTAGGACGGCCCGGGGTCGTCGAGTATGTCGGCGGTGTTCGCGGCCGGCCAGCCCCCGGAGCCCGGAGCGGTGGCCTGGGCCCAGGGATTGGCGGAGACGGGTGGTTGTTCCGGCGTGGCGTCGTAGGGCGCTCCGAGCAGGTCCGAGCCCGGCGCCGCGGGAAAGCCGCCGCTGGTCGTCGGGCCCATCGGAGGCATCGGGGCGAGCGGGTCCGGGCCGGGATGGCCGCCGAGCGCCGGCATGGAGCCACTGGAGGTCGCCGAGCCCGTGCCGCGGGGGTAGGAACCGCCCAGCGGGTCGTTCAACGGGTCGGGACGGGAGGGGGAGCCGCCACCCGAGCCGGAGTTACGGCTGCTCCGGCGGGAACTCGAGCGCGGCGTACGGCTCTCGAAGGCGCCGGGCGTGGGCGCCGCGAAGGTGACCGTCCGCTGCTCGGCGAGCGCGGCACTGGTGGGGGCCGGGTTCGGCTGCACCGGCCCGACGAGGTCTGCGAGGCCTGACGGCAGGGAGGCGGAGGCCGATACGGGGGCCGGTGCGGGCCGGGGCGCCGGTGTCCTGCTCGGCAGTGGTGCCTGCGTGGTCACCGCGTCCGCGTCCGCGTTCACCCGGGGGGAGGGTGATCTGCTCGGCAGCGGCACCTGCATGGTGGCCGCATTGGCGTCCGCCTGCGACGGATCGTCCTTCTCGACCGGACGGCTGGCGCCCATCCGAGCTGCCAAGGACCCTCCGAAACCGCCCTCGTCAGCCTGGAGCCGCGTCCAGTAGTCGTCGTCGTAGTCGTCGTTCTGGCCGAACTCGTTCATGCCCCTCTTGCCGCGCGAGCTCGGCTGCCGCGGCTGCCGCGGCGGCTTGGGCTCGTCGAACGGGGTGAGGTCGGGCGAGAAGTGGTTCATCTTCGGCTCGCGCGTCGCGAAGTCGTCGATGGACGTGGCGGGCGTCTGCGCCTCCTTCTCCGCCATTTCACGTAGGCGCTCTGCGGGGAGCGCGCTCTCCCTGCGGTTCATCGACCGCATTCCCAGTGCCACGACGACGAGCACGAGGAGCACGACGGCGACCAAACTCACTACGACCGCGATCATTGCACCACCCTCAAGGCCATGGCCTTCCAGCGGCGCCGGTGAGGTCGCGCGGCCATCGACGCGACCTGCCCCCTTGCATCACCTGCGCTCGGACATTGGATCTGATTGTGTCGGACCACTATGAGCGTTGTCACACCCTAAGTGAAGAATCGGTAACCACTACTACCTCCGGTGTCTGACCTGTCACTCGATGTGCGCCGCGGTGAGTCGTCCCCAGGCGATCGTCTTGTCCGCGATGCTCTTCAAGGTCTTGTCGAGGGAGGCACCCTTTTTGAGGTCGACCTTGCCGTCGAGCGCGTAGACAGTGAAACGATAGTTCTCCTGGGCGCGGCATGGAGGGGTATAGCCCACCTTGCCGCCTGTCGTGCTTCCCTCCACAGCTCCCACCGGGATGCTGCTCTCGGCCAGCTCGTTGGTGCGCGGGTCGATGTCGAACACGACCCAATTCACCTCTCCACCGGTGCGCGCGTTGTTGTCCGCCACGATCGCGACGGACTTGGTGCTGTCCGGCACCCGCGACCACCGCAGAGGCGGATTGCCGGCCGAACCGTTGCATGAGTAGTCGGACGGCAGCGGGGCACCGTCCTTCAACCGGGGACTCGAAACGCTGATCGGCTCCAGCTGCAGTCTGTCGGCGGAGGCGGAGCTCCCCACCATCCCACAACCGGAGGAGACGACAACGGACGCCGCGGCGAGCGCCATTCCGATGGCTTGCCGCGGGCGGCGCGTAGACGTGTTCGGCTGCCCCATGCCCGATGATGCTACGCGGGTCTGGAAGATGCGCAGACCGGATCGCGAGGTTCCATGGCGCGGAAATGCTCGGGAATCGGACAGAATCAAAGCATGGAGGGGGTGAGGTTGGACACGGAAATGACCTTCGCCATCCTCGGGCCTTTGGAGATCCGTCATCGCGGGAAGACGGTCGAGATCACCGGGCAACGCCTGCGCATCCTCCTTGGCCTGCTGCTTCTTGACGCGGGCCGGGTCGTGCCCGTCGACCGGCTGATCGACGGGGTGTGGGAGGACTGTCCACCGAACGCCGTAGGAAACGCGTTGCAGGCCCTGATTTCCCGACTACGTGCCGTTCTGGCCGATCAGCGGGGATTGGTGGAGGCCGGTGCGGCCGGTTACCGGATGGCCGTCGATCCCGACCGGGTGGACGCCCACCGGTTCGCCCTGCTGGCGGCCGAGGGCCGCGCGGCGCTCACGGCGGGTGCCCCGGGCGACGCCGCCACCGCGCTCCACGCGGCGCTCGCGCTCTGGCGAGGGCCGGCCCTGGCCGGGCTGGCGGACGTCCACGCCGTCACCGCTGCGGTCGCCCGGCTGGACGCGCTCCGGCTGGCCGCCGTCGAGGACCGGGTCGAGGCCGACCTGCTGCTCGGGCGGCAGGCCCAGGTGGCGGCGGAGCTGCCCACGCTGATCGCCGCCCACCCGCTGCGCGAGCGGTTCCGCGGCCAGCTCATGCGCGCCCTGTACGGCTCGGGCCGCCACATCGAGGCCCTGGCCTCCTACCAGGAGGCCCGTACCGTCTTCGCCGACGAGCTCGGCACGGATCCCTCGCCCGAGCTGGCCGCCCTCCATCTCTCCATGCTGCGCCGCGACTGGACCGAGAACGGTCCCCGGACCGCATCGGCCGGCGGAAAGGGTTCACCGCCCGGCGGCGGCCCGCACGGTGAGAGCGACTCTCCGCCGGCGGCTCCGCGGCGGGGCAACCTGCCGGCCAGGATCACCAGCTTCGTCGGCCGGAAACGCGACGTGACGCGGACGGCCGAGCTCCTCGCCGGCCACCGGCTGGTCACCCTGCTCGGCCCCGGCGGGGCGGGCAAGACCCGGCTGTCGATCGAATCGGCCGAGGCGGTCGCCGGCCGGATGCCCGACGGGGTGTGGCTGGTCGAGCTCGCCCCGGTCGCCGAGCCGGCCCAGATTCCACAGACGGTGTTCTCGGCACTGGAACTACGCGATCCGGCTCCTGCCGCCCCCTCCTCCGCGGCGATCGCCGGGCCCGCCCCCCGTGACCCGCTGGCCCGCCTTGTCGCGGGTCTCGCCAAAAAACGGCTCCTGATCGTCCTGGACAACTGCGAACACGTGGTCGAGGCGGCGGCGGCGCTCGCCGACCGGATCCTGGCGGCGTGCCCCGGGGTGCGCGTCCTGGCGACCAGCCGGGAACCGCTCGGCATCACCGGCGAGGTGACCTGGCCGGTGCCGCCGCTCGACCTCCCGCCCGCGATCGGTGACCTCGGGGAGGCTCTCGGATACCCGGCCGTGCGCCTGTTCACCGAGCGCGCCGCCGCCGTCCGCCCCGGCTACCGGCCCGAGGCCGAGGCCGCCGCGGTGGTGCGGATCTGCCGCGAGCTCGACGGCATGCCGCTCGCCATCGAGCTCGCCGCCGCCCGGCTCCGCTCGCTCTCCGCCGAGCAGATCGCGCACCGGCTCGACGACCGCTTCCGCCTGCTGACCGGCGGCAGCCGTACGGCGCTGCCCCGCCACCAGACGCTCCGCGCGGTGGTCGGATGGAGCTGGGACCTGCTGGACGGGCAGGAGCGGACACTGGCCCGGCGCCTGTCCGTCTTCGCGGGAGGCGCCACCCTCGACGGCGCCGAGGCGATCTGTGCGGGGCAGGGGCTCGACCGGGCCGACGTGCTCGACGTGCTCGCCCGGTTGGTGGACAAGTCCCTGGTGGCGGCCCACAGCCAGGACGACTCCATCCGCTACCGGATGCTGGAGACCATCCGCGTCTACGCCGGCGAGCAGTTGGCGGAGGCGGGCGAGCACGACCGGGTACGGCTGGCGCACGCGGTGTTCTTCACCGAACTGGCCGAGACGTCCGACCCCGGCCTGCGTGGCGGCGGGCAACTCGCCACCGTCACCGCGATGGCCGCCGAGCACGACAACCTGTCGGCGGCGCTCCGCTGGACCGTCGAGGTGACCAGGCTTGATCTGGCACTGCGGATGGTCGGCGCCCTGGGGTGGTACTGGTGGCTACGCGGCTACCGGATCGAAGGCGCCCGGTGCGTCCGTGAGGTGCTCGAACTGGTGGGAGACGGCGCCGATCTCGCCTCGCTCGTCCTGGCCCGTGCCTCCTACGGGGCCAACGCGGCGGGAGGCGGGATCGAGTTCGACACGGTGCGGGCCGAGCTGACCGAAGTGGTACGGCTGGCGCGCGAGGAGCTGCCCCGGCCGTGGCACCCCCTGGTGGTGATGGCGGGGCCGATCATCGCGCTGTTCACCGGCGTGTTCACGGCCGACGACGGCTACCTCGACGACATGCTCGCCCATCCCGACCCGTGGGTGATCGCCTCGGCCCGGCTGTTCGAGGGGTACAGGCACTTCTTCATGGGGCGTATCGCCGAGGGCAGGGCCGAGCTGGCGGCCGCCCTGCACGGTTTTCGGGAGATCGGAGACCGCTGGGGCATCGCCAACGCGCTCGCCGAGCTGGCGGAGCTGGACTTCCTCCACGGCGAGCCCGCACGGGCGCTGGAGGCGGTCCACGAGGCCATCGCCCTGATGGAGGAGATCGGCGCGGTCGACGAGATCACCTACCTGCGCTCCCGGCTGGTACTCGGGTTCAACCTCGCGGGAGACCGGGCGGCGGCGGAGGAGATCCTGGAGGAGACCCTCAACGCGGCCATCGGAAACGGCGACCGGATCGCGATGCTGAACCTGTTCAGCGCCCGGGGAGACTTCGCCCGCGAGGGCGGCGCGCTCAACGAGGCCGGGCGCCACTACGCCGAGGCCGTGCGGGTGATCGACGAGACCCCGGACGTCCCGCTGTCGATCCGGGCCTCGGTCAACGCGGCGCTGGGCCTGCTGGCGGAGCAGGAGGGCGACCTCGCCCGCGGCCGGCGGCTGTTCGACGTCGCGCTGCGGCAGGCGTTGGAGTCGGCGGAGGTGGCCGTGCTCGGCCTCGTGCTGATCGGATCTGCCGGGCTGGTGCTCTCGGAGGGCGCCCCGGAGACCGCGGCCATGCTCCTCGGCGGCGCCGCGACGGTCCGGGGCATCGACGCGGTGGTCGACTTCGACCACGTGCGGATCACCGAGCGCACGATGGCCGCGCTCGGCCCGGAGGAGTATGTCCGGTGCTACGAGCGCGGCCGGCTGCTGTCCCGTGAGGAGGTCATCGCCGTCACGGGCCGTCACGGGGAGCCCTACTCGCCGCCCAGCATCCGGTAGGGCTTCCTCAGCAGGTCGACGAGCGGGATGTGCCGCACCTTGACCGGCGGCGGCTCCAGTGCCCGCAGCAGCAGGTCCGCGGGGGCCGCCGCGACGTCCTGCCGAGGGCGCAACCGGTTCAGCGAGACGGCGGGGGAGTAGAAGTCGGCCGGCGAGATCCCGTCGTCTCCGCGGGCCATTCAGCTCACCGCCCCGGGGCCGAGCCGGAACAGCTCGCGCAACTGCTCGGTGGACAGGCCGGTGATCCAGTCCTCGCCGGTGCCGACGACGCTCTCGGCGAGCGCCTTCTTGCGTTCGATCATCTCGTCGATCCGCTCCTCCAGGGTGTCCACGCAGATGAACTTCCTGACCTGTACGTTCTTCGTCTGGCCGATCCGGAAGGCCCGGTCGGTCGCCTGGTTCTCCACCGCGGGGTTCCACCACCGGTCCACGTGGATCACGTGGTTGGCGGCGGTCAGGTTGAGGCCGGTGCCCGCGGCCTTGAGCGACAGCAGGAACAGCATCGGTTCGTCATCGCAGCGGAACCGCTCCACCAGCTCCTCGCGCCGCCTCCTGGACAGCCCGCCGTGCAGCCACAGCACCGGGCGGTCCAGATGCGCGGCCAGGTAGGGCTGCAGCAGGGAGCCGAACTCGGTGTACTGGGTGAAGACCAGGGCCTTGTCGCCCTCCTCGACGATCTCTGCTGCCAGTTCCTCCAGCCGGGCCAGCTTCCCCGACCGCCCGGCGAGCCGCGAGCCGTCCCGCAGCAGGTGCGCGGGATGGTTGCAGACCTGCTTCAGCTTCGTCATGGTCGCCAGTACGTTGCCCCGCCGCTCGATGCCCTCGGAGCCGCCGATCCTGTCCAGCATGTCGTTCACCACGGCCTTGTACAGCTCCGCCTGCTCCGGGGTGAGCGTGCACCAGACCTTCATCTCCATCTTCTCCGGCAGGTCGGAGATGATCGTCTTGTCGGTCTTGAGACGGCGCAGCACGAACGGCCCGGTGGCCCGTTTCAGCGCCCGGGCGGCGTTCTCGTCGCCCCGTGTCTCGATCGGCTCCTGGTAGCGTCTGCGGAACCGCTTGGCCGGGCCGAGCAGTCCGGGGTTGCAGAACTCCATGAGCGACCAGAGCTCCGCCAGGTGGTTCTCCACCGGGGTGCCGGTCAGCGCCAGCCGGGTGCGGGCCGGGATCGACCGCACCGCCCGCGACTGCCGGGCCGCGCTGTTCTTGATCGCCTGTGCCTCGTCACAGACCACCCTGCCCCATTCCAGGCCCGCCAGCGCTCCCAGGTCCCGTAGCGCCGTGCCGTACGTGGTGACCACCAGGTCGGTCTCCCGCACCGTCGCGGCCAGCTGGTCGTCCCGCCTGCGGGTGCCGCCGTGGTGGACGTAGACCCGCAACGAGGGGGCGAACCTGGCCGCCTCCTTCTGCCAGTTGCCGACCAGCGACATCGGGCAGACCAGCAACGTCGGCAGGGGAGCACCGCCCTCGCGCTCGGACAGCAGCAGCGAAAGGGTGGATATGGTCTTGCCGAGCCCCATGTCGTCGGCGAGGATGCCGCCCAGGCCCAGGTCCGACAGGAAGCTCAGCCAGGACAGGCCGCGCTCCTGGTAGGGGCGGAGGGTCCCCTCCAGCGCCTGTGGCACGGCGACCGGGGTGAGGCGGCGTTCGGTCTCACCGGAGAGGAGATCTCCCAGGAGCCCGTCGGCGTCCACCGCGACCAGCGGCAGCTCCTCGTCACCGCCGTCCACGACCTCGCGGATCACCTCGCCCACGGTCCTCTCGCCGCCGCTCCGCTGCTCGACGACCTTCAACGCCGCCTTGAGCTGCCGGTCGTCCAGCTCGACCCACCGCCCCTTGAGCCGGACCAGCGGGATCCCGCGCCCGGCCAGCTCGGCCAGCTCCTCACCGGTGATCGTGTGATCGCCGACGGTCACGTCCAGCCGGAGGCTCACCCGCCGGTCCAGGCCGGCCCCCTCGTCGCCGGGCACGGCACGCGTGGTCAGCTTCAGGCCCAGGCCCTGGCGTCCCGCCCATACCGGCAGCCGCACGCCGTAACCGGCGGCGCTGAGCGTGGGCGCGCCGGTGCGCAGGAAGGAGAAGGCCCACGCCGTCTCGACCGCCAGGCCGGACGGCTCAGGATCGCGCAGCGCGCCGTAGAGGCCGGGATGCAGGCGGACGGCCCGTCCGAGGTCGGCGCGGAGGACCTCCAGCGGTCGCTCCGGCAGCCAGGGGGCGCTCTCCCCGGCTCTGATCCGGTCGGCCGACAGGTAGCCGACCGGCCCGTCGACGTCGTCCGCCCCGGCTCCCCGACCGCCGGAGGCGACCTGGGAGCGGCCGGGGCCCAGCCCGAACTCCATCGTCCAGGACCGTCCCTCACCGGCCGGCTCGATGAGCCGGAAGCAGGCCCGGACCGGCCCGTCCAGCTCGTGTGCCGCGGCGGACCAGTCGTCGAGGGCGGCGGAGAGCTCTGCCGCCTCGGCGGTCCTGACGGCCGAGAGCATGGCGTCCTCACCGGTCAGCGCGTACAGCCAGCGGTCGGGCAGGGGCGCTCTGGCCCCCGGCCGCTGGCCGAGGATGAGACGGTCGGGCAGGGACAGCCGCGCCGCGCCGTCCACCAGGCCGTTCAGCGCCTCGCGCAGCACGTCCGCCGACGAGCGCTCTGCGGGCGCCACGGCCCTGCAGACCGGAGGCATCGCGGCGGCCAGCTCGCGGATCGCCGCCGGATCGGCTCCGGTCAGCACGGGCCGCCAGCGGGCCGCGTGCTCACCGTCCTGGCGGACGAGCCGGGGCAGGAGCCGGCCGCGCCGCACCAGGCTTCGCGCGTGTTCGGCGACCACCGCGAAGTAGCGCAGGGAGAGGCCGGGGACCCACCCGCGTTCCTCCGCGGAACCGAGGCCGTACGGCTCCGCGTCCGGATCGGACAGGGGATCGAGCAGGGCGAGCGCGCCGGCCGGGGTGAGCAGGAGCGCGGGGACGCGCCAGGCGGAGATCCGCGAGCTCCGTGAGCTCCGAGCCGGGGGCGTGAGCCCGGATTCGGGGGAGGGCAGCGGCCCCCGGGCGGAACCGGGGAGCAGGATCGTCAGCTCGTGCTCCCCGGCCCCGGCCCCGGCCGAGGGCACCGGGGCGGGTGTCCCACCCGGGCCCGCCGGGGCGAGGATCGCGCCGAGGGCGGCCACCGGGGCCGCGAACGGATGCGGGCGGAACGCGGCCCGGGAAACGGGCCCGGGGGCCGACGCGGTGTCCTCCGCCCAGACCCCCAGCCGACCGTCCGCCCAGGCGCCATGGACCATCAGCACGTAACCACCCCGGTTCTCGTCGACGGATGTCTCCCGGCGGCGGGCCGCCGTACTCTCCCGACAGGTTAGGTCCGGCTGCGGAAGGCCCGGATCGCCAGCGGGGCGAAGACCACCGCCAGTCCGGCCGCCCAGAGCAGCGAGTTGGCCGCCGGTCCGGCGACCTCGCCGCCGATCAGTAGTCCGCGGACGGCGTCGGCGAGCTGGGTGACCGGGTTGACGTCCACCCACACCTGCAGCCAGCCGGGCATCGTGTCCGTCGGCACGAACGCGTTACTGGTGAACGTCAGCGGCATCATCAGGGAGAACGCGAAGATCTGCACCTTCTCCGGGTCCTTCGCCTTCAGGCCGATGAGCACCGACATCCAGGACATCGCCAGCGCGAAGGTCAGCAGCAACGCCACCGCACCCAGCACGCCCGCCACCCCGGTCTGGATCCGGAAGCCCAGGATCGTGCCGATCCCCAGGAACAGGAACAGCGCCCAGAGCTGTTTGGCGGTGTCGGCGATGATCCTGCCCGCCAGCGGCGCGGTGCGGGCGATGGGCAGGCTGCGCAGCCGGTCGAAGACGCCCTTGGTGATGTCGGTGTTGAGGCCGATCGCCGTGGTCAGCGTGGCGAACAGCGCGTTCTGCACGACCAGGCCGGGCAGCGCGAACTGCAGGTAGCCCTCGGTGCTTCCGGCGATGGCGCCGCCGAACACGTAGGTGAAGAGCAGGAGGAACATCACCGGCTGCACGCTCAGATCGAGCAGTTCCATGGGGTTGTGCTTGATCTGCACCAGACTGCGCCAGGTGAGCGTCATCGTCTGGCGGAACCCCGCGGACAGGCCGACCCGCCTGGCCGGAGCCGCGACCGGAACGGTCATCGTGGTCACGCGAAGACCTCTTCCTTGGCGTCTGCGGGCTTGTCCTCGGCGGGATGGCCGGTCAGGGCCAGGAACACCTCGTCGAGGCTGGACTTGCGGAGCGAGATCTCGGAGGCGACGACTCCGAGATCGTCCAGCCGCCGCACGATCGCCGGCAGCACCGCGGGGTCGTGCACGGCCGTCACGATCTTCCCGCCGGACACGCCGGGTGCGTCGCCGACCACGTCGGTGACCACCTGGACGACCAGGTCCAGGTGGTCCGCCTGGAGCGGCCGGACCTCCAGGACCTGTGCCCCCGTGGTCGCCTTCAGCTCGTCGGAGGTGCCCGAGGCGATGACCCTGCCGTGGTCGAACACCACGATGTCGTCGGCGAGCTGGTCGGCCTCCTCGAGATACTGGGTGGTGAGCAGCACCGTGACCCCGTCGGCCATGAGGTCACGCACCACACTCCACAGTTCGGTGCGGCTGCGCGGGTCGAGACCGGTGGTCGGCTCGTCGAGGAACAGCACCTGGGGGCGCCCGACCAGGCTGGCCGCCAGGTCGAGCCTGCGGCGCATGCCGCCCGAGTAGGTCTTGGCCGCGCGGCCGGCGGCGTGGGACAGCTCGAACCGCTCCAGCAGCTCGGCGGCCCGAGCCCTGGCGTCCACCCGGGACAGATCGAGCAGGCGGCCGATCATCACCAGGTTCTCCACGCCGGTGAGGGTCTCGTCGACCCCGGCGTACTGTCCCGTGAGGCCGATCAGCGAACGGACCTGGTGGGCCTGGCCGGTCACCTCGAAACCGCCGACCGAGGCGGTGCCCTCGTCGGGCCGGAGCAGCGTCGCCAGGATCCGCACGGCGGTGGTCTTGCCCGCCCCGTTCGGGCCCAGCACACCGAGCAGCCGCCCCTGCGGCACGGCGAGGTCGACCCCGTCCAGCGCGCGGGTCTCCCCGTACCGTTTCACCAGACCCTCCGCCTGGATGGCATATCGCATGATCAGCCCTCTCCCTAGTGATCGCCACCAGAGTGCACCGTCGCACTGACACTTTCCTGATCGGCGGCTGACGCGGGGGGAGACGGCTGACAGATCGCTGACATGACCATCCACCGGCCCGGGTGCGACCGTTTAGGCTGACAGCGTGAGCGACCATGCGGATGAGCACAGCGATGTCACAGGCGGTGCCGCGGTGGCAGGTCGCGTGAGCGGGCGCGGCGAGCGGGCCTTCGGTCGTGATCACGTTCCGCTCCGTCCTCCCGCCAATCCGGTGTCCCGCAAGGCGATCGTGTTGTGGCTGCTGGAAGGGGTGTTCTGGTCCGTCCTCCTGATCGGCGGCTCCTTCTTCCTGGCCCGATGGATCGACGGCGACCGATGGCCCTGGCTGCCCGTGTGGGTGGTGGACCACATCTGGTGGCTGCCGTTCCTCGTGGCGGTGCTCGTCGGGCCGGCCGCGATCGTCGAGCCGTTCTGGCGCTACGCCGTGCACCGGTGGGAGCTCAGCGGTGACGTCGTCTACGCGCGTTCCGGATGGATCGCCAGAGAGTGGACGTTCGTCCCGGTCAGCCGGATCCAGACCGTGGACAAGGCGCAGGGCACGCTGGAGCGGACGCTGGGACTGGCCACGGTCGAGATCCGGACCGCCTCCCACGCGGGGTCCTCCACGATCAAGGGTCTTGACTACGGGGTCGCCGCGGCCCTGGCCGAGGAGCTCGCCCGGCGGGCCGAGGAGCTGAGGGACGACGCGACGTGACCGAACCTCCCGACCACCAGCACCCCCACGGGGAACCGGGCGCCCGCGAGGGCCGCTCGGAGCCGGTCTTCCAGGGTTTCCCGCCGGTCGCGCCGGAAGGCGGTCCCGGGTCACCGGGACCACCGGCCGTCGCGGGAGACGGTCAGAACGTGCCCGGCGGTCAGGGGTACGGCCCGCCGCCGTTCAGCCCGGCGCTGCGGCTCAGCCCCAAGGTGCTGCTGACGGATCCGATCCGGATGCTGCCCTCGCTCTTCCTTCCGCTGGCCGGTGTCCTGTTCATCGGCGGGTTCTCGCCGAGTTCGTTCGGATGGGCGGCCTTCGGCGTCGTGGGTTCGGTGCTCTACGCCACCATCCGCTGGGCGACCTTCACCTACAAGATCGTCGGCGACCGGCTGGAGCTCACCAGGGCGTTGGTGAGCAGGTCGGTGCGGACGATTCCGCTGGAGCGCATCCGCGGCGTCGACGTCAGCAACCCGCCGCTGCACCGCGTGCTCGGCATCGCCGTGCTCAGGATCGACACCGGGGCGGGCGGCGACAAGCAGGAGGGCGAGCTCGACGGGGTGACCGTCGAGGAGGCGGAACGGCTCAAGGCCGTGCTGCTCTGGCATGCCCGGGCCCGGATGGTCCGGCGCGCCCAGGCGCAGGAGGCTGCCGGGTCGCCGGGCCTCACGGTGCCGGTGGGTGAGGCGTCCGCTGAGCCGCTCACCGCCGGCGTGCCGGGGGGAACGACGGTTCCCCCGACGGTCCGTCACGAGGTCGGCGAGACGACTCCCGAGCGGGTGTTCTTCGTGGTGCCGCGCAGGTGGCTCGCCTACGGCCCGCTGTCGGGGGCCTACCTGCTGACCCCGTTCGCGCTGGTGGCCGGTGCGGTGGGCCTGCTGTTCCAGTGGGGCTCGGAGCTCAGGATCGACGGGCGGGTCATGGTGAGCGCGGGGGAGTGGCTCTGGGGCCATCCCGTCCTTCTCGTCGTCGCGCTGGTGCTGCTGGTGCTCGCCATGCCGGTCGCCGGCATGGTCATGTACGCCGTGTTCAACTGGGACTTCACCCTGCGCGGCAGAGAGGGTTACCTCGTCGCCGAGCGAGGCCTGATCACCCGCCGGAGCGTGTCGCTGGAGCGGCGCAGGGTGCGCGGCTTCGAGCTGGTGGAGGGGCTGGCCGAGCGCGGTGCGGGGTTCGCCCGCGCGTGGGCGATCGTGACGGGTCTCGGCGACTCCGAGACGAGGGGCCAGTTGATGCCGGTGGCTCCGCGCGCCGTCGTGCTCGACGTGGTGGGCGAGGCGATCGGTCCGATCGCCACCGGGCTGCGCGCGCATCCGGTGGCGGCGCGCCGGCGCCGGCTGTTCCGGGCGGTCTTCCCATGGCTGGTGATCGCCCTCTGCGCGGTGCCGGCGGCCACGGCGTGGTCTCCGCTCTGGTGGGGGCTCGTGGTGCCGGCGCTGATCCTCGCGGGGCTGGGCGTCCCGCTCGGCCTGGACCGCTACCGGTCCCTCGGTCACACCTACGACGGAGCCCGCCTGTCGGTCCGGTCGGGATCGCTGCGCCGCTCCCAGGCGGTGGTGGAGGAGCGGGCCGTGGTCGGGTGGACCCTGCGGCAGACGTGGTTCCAGCGCCGCGCCGGTGTGCTGACCGTGGTCGCCGGGGTGGGCGCGGGCTCCGGAGGCTATGCGGCGATCGACGTCGGCGAGGCCGAGGGCGTGGCCTTCGCCGCCGAGGTGTCACCCGGCTGGCTCGCCCCGTTCGTCGTCGACGGACGGGCCTGACCTTTCCGCGCGGCCCGTACCGCGGAGATCTTTCCGTACGGCCCGCACTGTGGAGCGGCTCTGACCTTTCCGTACGGCCCGCACCGCGGAGCGGGGTGACCGGAGTCCTCCGGTCACCCCGCTCCCTCGTGCCGCGGTCAGTCCTGGCGGCGGGCGCCGAACATGATCTCGTCCCAGGTCGGCACCGAGGCGCGCCGTCCCCGGGCCTTCTTCGCGGGACGCGCCGGTGCCGGTTTCGGCGGCTCCGCCGGCTTCTCCACCGGAGGTTTGTCGAGGTCGGCCTTCCGTGCCGCGGCGTCCGCCGGTCGCGGGTCCTCCTTGGCCGGTTCGGCCGCGGGAGCCCGCTCGTCCCCGCTGACACGTGCCGCGGGTACGGCGATCGAGGCGTCCTGGGGCGGTGCCGTCTCGGCCGCGGATCCAGGGGCGGAGGGACCCTCCTCGCGCGCGGACTCCGTCCCCGGAACCGGGGACTGCTCCCCGACGGCCTCGGGCTCCGCCTGATCGGGCACGACCTCGGCGGTGGGAGCCACCTCGGGTGCCTGCTCGGCGGCCTGCGCGACGACGGCGGGTTCGGGCGCGGCGGTGACATCCTCGGCCTGCTCGCGCACGGCGGCAGACGGTGACGGGTCCGGCGCGGGCTCGGGTGTCCTGACCGGTTCCCACGCGACGGCGGGTTCGGGCGTCTTGTCCGGCTCGGGTGCCCTGGCCGGTTCCCATGCGACGGCGGGTTCGGGGGCGACCGGTGCGGGTTCGGGCGTCCTGTCCGGCTCGGGTGTCCTGACCGGTTCCCGGGTGGCTGCGGGCTCGGGTGTCCTGGCCGATCCCCATGCGACGGCGGGTTCGGGTGCCCTGTCCGGTTCCCACGCGACGGCGGGTTCGGGGGCGGGCGGTGCGGGTTCGGGCGTCCGGACCGGCCCGTAGCCGGGCTGGTCAGGGGCGCGCAGCGGCGGCACCGAGGTCCTGGGCGGCTCGTACCCCGGCGGGATCGGCGGCATCGGCGGCTGCTCGTAGGCGGCCGGAGCCTCCGGCTGGACGTAGGCCGCCGGAGCCTCGGGCGGGGTGAACGCCGGCTTGGACGGGACCGTCGAAGGAGGCGACTCGTTGCGTACGACCGAGGGGAACGAGACCGGCGGCTGCTTCAGCGGCTCGGGTGCCAGCGGTGGCACCGGCGCGAGCTTGGCCACTCGCGGCACGAACGGCGTGACGATGGAGTCCTCGACCGGCTCGACGTACTCGCCGGCCGACAGGCGCATGGCCTCGTCGTCGTGTGGCGTGATGTGGCGCCGGCGCGGATCGAAGACCCACTCGGCGTTGCGGCTGTGACCGTTCCAAACGAAACCGAGCTTGATCCGCCACAGGTTGTCGTCCCGTTTGGCGGAATCCCATTCGATCTCGTCGGCGGGCACGCCGCGACGGGTCAGCCGCTCGGCGACCAGGTCGCCGAGGGTGGGACCGGGAGCGGAGTCGCCCGGCAGCCGCACGGCGCAGCGTTGCGCCTGCTGAGCCATGTACTCACGTTCCTGGAGCACGGGGCCCTCGAACCACCGCACCCGCTCGACCGGGATGCCCGCCGTGGCGGCGATCTCCTCCGCGGTCTCGCCGGCACGGATCCGGGCCTGGATCTCCTTGGGGCGCAACGGACTCTCCACTTCGATCTCGTACTGGCCGAGACGGGAGAAGTTGCCGCGGACGGCAGCACGGAGCCGATCGTCGACGGGCAGCGTGAACCGGGTACCCCGGCCGGCTGTCGCCAGCACGAGATAGGTCCCGTCCTCACTCACCGCGACGAGACGGAGCTCCTGCATGCGAGTCCCTTCGTCGTCGTGCTCAATCTTCCCCCGGACCCTTGAGTCTCTCGCGTGTGCCGGTTGCCTGCCAGCACCGTACCCGGCATGTCCGAACATCGCCTTCCTGGATGGGGCTCGCAGCGATGTGACGCCGGTCACATTTGCTCCATTCATCTCTTATCAGGTACCGGTATGGAGCAGCACGTTCAGGGTCCTCGACGGATTCTCCCGAATAACTCCGGGTGCCGTTGTGGACTTGGGCCAAGAGCCGAAAGACGACGGTGCGACGGGCCTGCCGGTCTCCTGGCGGAGCGGCGGCGGGTCTGAACGGCGGGAGAAGGTCATCTCCAGCGGACTCCCTCGGGGTTGAGTGGCGCGGGGCGTCTGCGAATCTGCCCGCCGGACCGGTCGCAGCAACGGCAGACACGCCGAGGCGCCGTTCTTCGTGGGACGCTTTGCTCAGACCTTTACCGGAACCTTTGGCAAGGGCCGGGTCGGGGAGCGCCGACGCCGGGAGAGCGGGTCAGCCCAGGACCGTGTCCAGGTAGTCGTTGGCGAACGTCCGCCGTGGATCCAGCCGGTCCCGCACCGCCAGAAAGTCGCCGAACCTGGGATAGACCGTGGTCAGGTAGGCCGCGTCACGAGTATGGAGTTTTCCCCAGTGCGGGCGCCCGCCCAGCCTGGTCATGATCTCCTCGACGCCCTCGAAGTAGTCGGGGTTCGGCGTCGGCCGGTAGATGTGGCAGGCGACATAGGCCGAGTCCCTGCCGTAGGCGGTGGACAGCCACGCGTCGCTCGGCGGGGTGACCCGTACCTCGATCGGGAAGCTGATCTTCCAGTCCCGCCGCTCCACGAGGTCGCGGGTCTCGCGGAGCGCCTGTCCGAGGTGCTCGCGCGCGATGGCGTACTCCATCTCCAGGAACCGCACGTCCCGCACACTCGTGAAGATCTTGTAAGAGGTGTCGGTGTGGGTGGAGGCCGACAGCGCCGACGCGGAGATCGCGTTGAGCCGGGGGATGGCGCCCGGGAACCGCCCGCCGATCCCGCACAGCGCGCCGAAGAGGGTGTTCTCCAGGAACGTGTTGTCCAGCCAGTGCCGGAACGCGCCCGGCGGGTCGGCCGGTCCGGGGTCGCGGTTGTTCCGCTTGGTCAGGCAGACGTCGGTGTGCGGCAGCCAGAAGAAGTCCAGGTGCTCGTTCTCGGAGGTGAGCGCGTCGAGCGAGTCGAGGATCCCGGTCAGCGGCATCGGCTGCCGGGTGCTGCGCAGCAGGAACGACGGCTCCACCCGGAAGGTCACGGCGGTCACCACTCCGAGCGCGCCCAGGCCCACCCGGGCCGCGTCGAACAGGTCGCGTTCGCTCACTCCGTCGCGGATCTTCCCCGTACCGTCGCCGGACACCGTGACGACCTCGCCGTCGGCGAGCACCAGCTCCAGCCCGAGCACCTGGTCGGCCAGCCCGCCGACCTCCCTGCCGGTGCCGTGGGTGCCGGTCTGGATGGCTCCGGCCAGCGTCTGGGCGGTGATGTCGCCCATGTTCGCCAGGGCCAGGCCCATCCGGTCGAGCTCGTCGTTGAGCGCGCTGAGCGGTGTGCCGGCGGCCGCCGTCACCCAGCCGTCGCCCACCTCGCGGATTCCCCTCAGCGCGTCAGGGCGCAGCAGCAGGCCGTCGGTGAGCGCCACTCCGGTGAAGGAGTGCCCGGTGCCGACCATGCGGACCCGGCGTCCCGAGGCACCGGCGTCCCGTACGGCCCGCGCCACCTCCTCGGTCGAAGAGGGCGTGCGGACCTCCGCCGGCGTGACGGACTGGTTCCCGGCCCAGTTGCGGAAGACCTCGCTCATGTTCACCCTCGTTTCGCCAGCGAATGTGAACGATACTCATGATTGCTGCTGGGGGACAGGGGTCCGCAGCCAGGCGGAACCGCCCACGCCGATGATCACGGCGAGGAGGGCGCAGACGAAGGAGAACGCGTAGGCGTTGGAAGCGCCGAACGCGTCGGTGAGACGGCCGCCGGCCCAGCCGCCGAGCGCCACACCGAACCCGATCGCGGTGGAGAGCCACGCCATGCCCTCGGTGAGCAGGTTCGCCGGGACCAGCCGCTCGATCAGCGTGTAGCCGGTGATGATGGTCGGGGAGATGGCCAGCCCGGCGAGGAACAGCGCCGGGGCCATCACCCTGAGGTCGCCGATCAGGATGATCGGGGACAGCCCGAGCGCGAAGACCCCGAGGGCGCGGACGAAGCGGCGGCGCAGGGAGATCTTCCACTGCCGCGCGCCGTACCAGAGCCCGGAGACCAGGCTCCCGCAGGCGATGGCGGCGAGCAGCAGCCCGGCGGCGGGCTTGGCGCCGTGCTCCTCGGCGAACGCCACCGTGATCAGGTCCAGCGAGCCGAAGACCGAGCCCATCGCCAGGAAGACGCACGACAGCAGGACGACGCCGGGAATGGTGATGGGGCTGCCCGAACGCCTGTCGTACGGGCGGACCGGTGGCTCGGTGCCGCGCTGCGCCGCGAAGGCGAGGGTGCCCCCGACCGTGCAGACCAGGGCCACGATCAGGCCGGCGTAGGGGTTGACCATGGTGGCCAGGGCGGTGACCAGGGCGGGGCCGGCGACGAAGACGATCTCGTCGGCGACCGACTCGAAGGAGAACGCCGCGTGCAGTCCGGGCGACCCGGCCAGCAGGTGGGACCAGCGGGCCCGCACGAGCGAGCCGAGCGACACCGAGCTCGCGCCGGTCACGACGCCGGTGGCGAACAGGGCCCACGAGGGTGCCCGGAACTCCGCGCACAGCATCAGGCCCGTCAGCGCGGCGCCCTGTGTCAGGGTGAGCGGAATGATGACCCTGGCCTGGCCGAACCGGTCCACCAGGCGCCCCGTCAGGGGAGCGGCCACAGCGTAGGAGACGTTGACGGTCGCCGCGACCGCACCCGCCATGGCGAAGGAGTCGGTGAGGGCCTCGATGAGCAGGATGACGCCGATGCCGAGCATGGACATCGGCATCCGCCCGATGAGCCCGGCGATGACGAAACCCTTGACCCCGGGCGCGGCGAACAGTCCCCGGTACGGCCCCACCACTGACGGTTCCCCCTTGCGCGTTTCAACGGTAGATCGTACCGACGATTTCCTACCAAACCGCTGCCCGGCAAGCTATTTTCCTGGCAACGGCACATGCCGTGGCCTGTTGAGGCTAACGTGAGCGCGGTGTCGCATCTTCCCCGGCTGTGGGCTTTCGTCACGATCCTTGTCGTCGGGGTCGCGCTCGCCGTCGTCGGCGGCGCGGTCTTCGTCGCCACCCGCCCGACCGGCCCTCTCACCGCCACCGCGGCGGAGGCCGAGGTCAGGGACCTGGCGGCGCTCACCCCGGTGCCCAGCCCTTCGGTCGCCGCGCCGACCCCGGCGCCCGCGAGCACCGAGATCGCCCTCACCCCGCCCCGGTTGCTGGTCATCTCCCAGGCGACGTTGTCCCGGCAGACCATGGAGGACGTCTCCCAGCTCGAATACGTGAAGAAGGTCGACTCCTTCGACGGGGGCGCGGTCAAGGTCTCCGGGGTCGGGCTCAACCTGCTCGCGGTCGATCCGTCCCGGTTCCGCTCCTGGGCGCCGAAGGCCGTGGCCGACCAGCCCGGGGTCTGGAGCGCACTGGACAGGGGAGAGCTCGTCGCCGACAGCTCCGCCGTGCGCCGCTTCGGGCTGACCCTCGGCTCGCAGTACCAGGTGGACGGCGGCATCCGGCTCCGGGTCGCGGCCTCCGCCCCCTTCGGCCTGCCCGGTGTGGACGGCCTGGTGAGCACCGAGACCGGGCGCCGGCTCGGGCTGCTGCCCGGCGTCGCACTGCTGGTGAACGGGCCGCAGAAGGCCGCGGCCACGCTGCGCACCCGGGTGCGCCGGCTGCTGGGCTCCGGCGCTCAGGTGGTCACCGTGGGCGGGTCCCGTACGGCCGCGGTGAAGAAGCCCACCGTCGGCACCCCCGCCACCGGGAAGCGGGCCACGGACAAGGCCGCCACCGGCAAGCAGCCGCCCGCGGTCCGGCAGGTGGCCGTCGGACGGCCCGGCAGCTACCTGGAGCTCTACCGGAAGTCGGCCGTCGCCTGTCCGGGCCTGTCATGGACGGTGCTGGCCGCGATCGGCCAGGTGGAGAGCTCACACGGACGCAACAACGGGCCGTCCTCGGCGGGGGCCCAGGGCCCCATGCAGTTCATGCCCGCCACCTGGAAGTCCTACGGCGTGGACGGCGACGGCGACGGCGTCGCCGACATCTGGAGCCCGTACGACGCCGTCCCCACGGCGGCCCGTTACCTGTGCGCCAACGGCGCGGGGCAGGGCGGCAAGAAGCTGGAGAAGGCCATCTGGTTCTACAACCACTCCTGGTCGTACGTCGCCAAGGTCATCGCCATCTCCCAGGGCTACGCCCACGCCTACCCCTGACGGCCCGCTCCCGTGCCCGCCGGCTGGGCCGGGCGGCGGGGAGGGGCGGGGCAGCAGGTGCCCGCGCAGGCCGTCGGCTCCGGTTCGGCCAGCAGTTCGCCGATCATCGAGACGAACCGCGGATGGGTGCCCGCGGTGGCGGCCCTGACCAGGGGGAGACCGATCTCCCCGGCCACCTCCACGGCTTCCACGTCGAGGTCGTAGACGACCTCCATGTGGTCGGAGACGAATCCGATCGGCACCAGCACCACCGCGGGGGCGTCGACCTCCCGCAGATGATCGCAGACGTCGGGCTCCAGCCAGGGGATGTGCGGGGCCCCGCTGCGGCTCTGCCAGACCAGGTCCCACAGCCGGTCGCCGCCCAGCTCGGCGGTGATCAGCGAGGCCGTCCGGCGGAGCTGCGCCTCGTAGGCCCCGCCGTGCGGACCGGCCGTGTCGGCCATCGACGTCGGGATGCTGTGCGCGGTGAAGACCAGGCGCGCGGCGTCCCGGTGCTCGGCCGGCAGCTCCGCGATCGCCTCGCGGGTGTGTTCCACCATGGCCGCGACGAAGCCGGGGTGGTCGAAGTAGTGCCGCAGCTTGACGATCTCCGGGGCGCCCTCCACCGCGGCCCTGGCCAGCGCGATGTCGTCGATGTACTGCCGGCACGCCGAATAGGAGCTGTAGGCGGCGGTGACGAAGGCCGCCGCCCTGCGCACGCCGTCGGCGGCCATCTGGCGGAGCGTGTCCTCCAGATAGGGATGCCAGTTGCGGTTCCCCCAGTAGATCGGCAGATCGACGGTCGGCTCGACCGCGGCTATCAGGTCACGGCACTGCTGGTTGATCGGGCTCATCCCGCCGAAACGCTGGTAGTGCGCCTCGACCTCCAGCAGCCGCTCGCGCGGGATGCCCCGGCCCCGCACCACGTTCTCCAGAAACGGCATCACGTCGTCAGGCTTCTCCGGCCCTCCGAACGAGACGACGAGCAACGCGTCGTAAGTCCCCATGACATCCATCAAACCGCATGCCGGGACGTCCTTATACATGGTCACACCTGGTTTTTCGGTATCGGGCCCGGTACGGATGCGCGACCGGTGAGGACGTCCGGGGTAGGTTCGGACGGTGACCCCTTTCAACGACATTCGCGATTATGTCGGCGTGCCGCGGGTGGCGTCCCTGCGTCTCTCCCCCGACGGAACCCGGCTGGTCAGCGTGGTGCAGGCGCTGAACGCCGACGGCAAGTCCTATGGAACGTCCCTGTGGGAGATCCCCCTCGACGGACGCAGACCGTACCGGCTGACCAGGTCCGTCAAGGGCGAGGCCGGCGCCGAGTTCACCGCCGGGGGCGACCTGCTCTTCGGCTCGCGCCGCCCCGACCCGGTCGTCAAGGACCCCGACGAGGAGGTCCCGGCCCTCTGGCTGCTGCCCGCGGCCGGCGGCGAGGCCAGGCAGATCGCCTCCCGGCCCGGCGGTGTGGCGGGATTCGCGGCCGGCGGCCGGAGCGTGGTCTTCGGTTCCGACGTGCTGCCCGGTGACGAGGCCACCGAGGACGAGCGGCGCAAGGCCCGCAAGGACGGCGGGATCAGCGCGATCCTGCACGAGAGCTCTCCGGTGCGCTACTGGGACCACGACCTCGGCCCCGGGGAGCCCCGGCTGTTCGCCGGGACCCTCGGCGACGACCGGCTGACCGAGGTCAGGGACCTCACCCCGCAGCCGGGCAAGGCGCTGACCAACGCCTCCTACGACGTGACCCCCGACGGCGGGACGGTCGTGACGACCTGGTCGGTGCCGTTGCCCGCAGGCGAGGTGCGCTCCCAGTTGGTGGCGATCGGGACGGCCGACGCCGGAGCCCGGCGGGTCCTGGCCGAGGAGGACGGCCACGACTTCGACGGCCCGGTGCAGGTCTCTCCCGACGGGCGTCTGGTCGCGTGCGTGCGCAGCAACCACGCCACCGCCGACACGATCCCCGAGCAGACCCTGTGGATCGTGGACCTGGCCACCGGGGAGGGACACGCCGCCGGCGCCGGACTCTGGCCGGCGGACGTGGCCTGGGCGCCCGACTCGCGCTCCCTGTACGTGGCCGCCGACCACGGCGGCCGCCGCCCGATCTTCCACGTCCCGGCCGACGGCTCCGAGCCGGTACGGCTCACGCCCGACGACGCCGCCTACCTCTCGCTCAACGTCGCCCCCGACGGCGCCGTCTACGCGCTGCGCAGCGCGGTGGACCGCGCCGCCGGACCGGTCCGCGTCACCGCGGGCGGCACGGTCGAGGAGCTGGCCTCCCCGACTCCCGAGCTGGAGCTGCCCGGCACCCTGACCGAGGTCACCGCGACCACCGACGACGGCGTGACGGTCCGCGCCTGGCTCGTGCTGCCCGAGGGCGCCTCGGCGGAGAACCCGGCGCCGTTCCTGCTCTGGATCCACGGCGGCCCGCTGTCGAGCTGGAACGACTGGTCCTGGCGGTGGAACCCGTGGATCATGGCCCAGCACGGCTACGCCGTCCTGCTGCCCGACCCCTGCCTGTCCACCGGCTACGGACCCGAGATGATCAGGCGCGGCTGGGCCGACTGGGGCCCGCGCACCCACGCCGACCTGATGTCGATCACCGACGCCGCGCTGGAGCTGCCCGAGGTCGACGCCACCCGGACCGCCGCCATGGGCGGATCGTTCGGCGGCTACATGGCCAACTGGGTCGCCGGCCACACCGACCGGTTCAAGGCGATCGTCACCCACGCCTCGCTCTGGCACCTGGACCAGTTCGCCGGCACCACCGACGCGCCGATGTACTGGCAGCGCGAGTTCGGCCCGGTCGGCGGCGAGCTGTACAGCAGGCTCTCCCCGCACCTGTCGCTGTCGGAGATCTCCACGCCGATGCTGGTCATCCACGGCGACAAGGACTACCGGGTGCCCATCGGCGAGGGACTGCGCCTCTGGTGGGACCTGCAGCGCTCGGACGTGGAGTCGAAGTTCCTGTACTTCCCGGACGAGAACCACTGGGTGCTCAAGCCGGGCAACGCCGTCGTCTGGTACGAGACCGTGCTGGCCTTCCTGGACCAGCATGTTCTCGGCCGGGAGTGGAAGCGGCCGGAGTCGCTCTCGTGAACCTGGCGGGCCACCGCCGCGGGGCGACCGGAGTGACCTGTGAGACGACGAGGAGAGGGGAGCGACCGTGACCGTGGAGACCGTGGGCACCTTCGCCCACCTGGCCGAGGAGATCGCCCGCGAGGCGGGGGAGATGCTCCTGGCGAAACGGCCCGCCCGGCCCGAGGTGCTGGCCACCAAGTCCAGTCCCACCGATGTGGTGACCGCGCTGGACAGGGCGTCGGAGGAGCTGATCCGCACCAGGATCAAGGCGGTCAGACCGGACGACGCGATCCTCGGAGAAGAGGGCGGCTCGACCGGCGGCGGACGGATCCGCTGGATCGTGGACCCGATCGACGGGACGGTCAACTTCCTGTACGGCCTGCCCGACTGGGCGGTCAGCATCGCGGTCGAGATCGACGGCGAGGTCGTCGCGGGCGTGGTCAACGTGGTGCCTCGCGGTGAGGTCTTCACCGCGGCCAAGGGCGAGGGCGCGTGGCTGGCGGGCGAGCGGTTGCGCTGCAACACGGGTGTGCCGCTGGACCGGGCGCTGATCGCCACCGGGTTCGGCTACGAGGTCGGGCGGCGGAAGGTCCAGGCGGAGGTGCTCACCCACGTGCTGCCACGCGTGCGCGACATCCGCCGGGCCGGTTCGGCGGCGGCCGACCTGTGCTCGGTGGCGGCCGGCCGGGTCGACGGCTACTACGAGCGGGGCCCGCAGGTCTGGGACTACGCGGCCGGTGGTCTCGTCGCCACCGAGGCGGGGGCCAGGGTGGGCGGCCTGAACGGCGGACCGCCCAATCCGGAGCTCACGCTCTGCGCGGCGCCGGGCCTGTTCGAGGAGCTGCACGAGCTGCTGGTCCCGCTGGACCCGGAACGTGACGCCTGAGAACACGACGGCCGCGATGCCCGGTCCGTGGGGACCGGGCATCGCGGCCGGTACATGAGGAAAGCCCCCCGGTGACGCACCAGGGGGCTTCTCACATCAGCGCTGGATGGGGACGCCGTTGTCTGTGGCCAGACGGCGGAGATCCTCGATCTCGGCGGTGAGGGTGTCGGCGAGGTAGTCGTCACCGTTCGACCTGGCCTCCTGCAGGTTTCTGTAGGCCTGGTCGAGGCGGTGTTCGATCGTGGTCGTGAACTCGCCCATCTCACCTTCTTTCTCAAAGGGGGTTGAAGGGTAAGGCTGGTTTGGGGGTTGGCTCCGGCTGTACCCCACAACGCATATCGACTAAACCTGTATGTGTCACACATCACGGACTGTGGTTGTGGGGGCACCGGCCTTACCGCCGGCTTACGGGGAGTGTGCCGACAATTGGGGAGCCGTTCGGCGGCTCTTCCCATCTTTCGCAGGAGGTACGAGAGGCTGTGCGGGTGCTTGTGGTTGAGGATGAGCGGGTGCTCGCCGACGCGATCGCGACCGGGCTCCGGCGGGAGGCCATGGCTGTGGATGTGGCCTACGACGGCGCCAGCGCGCTGGAACGGACCGGCTACATCGACTACGACGTGATCGTTTTGGACCGGGACCTGCCCAAGGTCCACGGTGACGAGGTCTGCCGCCGCCTGGTGGCCGCGCGCACGGCGTCGCGGATCCTGATGCTGACCGCGTCCGGAGACGTGGACGACAAGGTGGAGGGGCTGGGCCTGGGCGCCGACGACTATCTGGCCAAACCCTTCGTGTTCATCGAGCTCGTCGCGCGGGTGCGGGCGCTCGGCCGCCGCTCGGCCCCGGCGCTGCCGCCGGTGCTGGAGCGGGCCGGGGTCCGCCTCGATCCGGGCAAACGGCTGGTCACCAGGGACGGCCAGGAGATCGCGCTGACCAAGAAGGAGTTCGCGGTCCTGGAGGAGCTGATGCGCGCCGAGGGTGCCGTGGTCAGTCAGGAGGACCTGCTGGACAAGGCCTGGGACGAGAACATCGACCCGTTCACCAACGTGGTGCGCGTGACCATGATGACCCTGAGGAAGAAGCTGGGCGAGCCTCAGGTGATCGAGACGGTGCCCGGAGTCGGATACAAGCTGTGAGTGTTCCACCGAGCGGGGGAGAGGAACGGCACGCCGCCGAGCCGCGCGGGTCCGTGCCCACCCACCCGATGATCAGCCCGCGCTCCGAGCGGGAGGCCAGGAAGGGCGACCGGCCGGTCTTCGCCGCTCCGGCGCGGACCCAGCCGCCGCCGCCGACCGGCCCACCGGTGTGGGACGGGCCGCCCCCGGCGGGCGCCTCCCCGGAGCGGCTCTCGGTCCTCGACCGGGTGCGGGCGCTCATGGACCGGGTCAGCATCCGGTGGCGGCTCACGATCACCTACGGTGTGCTGTTCTTCGCGGCCGGGGTGCTCCTGCTGTTCGTGATCTACATGATGGTGGGCTGGGCCATCAACGGGGCCTGGCCGCCCGTCAGCCTGCCGGACGCGCCGCTCGCCTATCAGCAGAAGTTCCAGGAGGAGTGGCTCGGGTGGAAGCACGTCGCGATCGACGAGGCGCGCAACGCCCTGCTCAGCCGCTCGCTGCTGGCCCTGGCGGGCGTGGGAATCCTGGCGGTCATCATCGGCTACCTCGTCGCCGACCGGGCGCTCAAGCCGATCCAGCAGATGACCACGACGGCGCGCAAGCTCTCCGGCACCACGCTCGCCCATGAGCGGATCGACCTCAAGGGGCCCAACGACGAGCTCAAGGAGCTGGCCGACACCTTCGACGCCATGTTGACCAGGCTCAATGTGGCGTTTGACACACAGCGAAGATTCGTGGCCAACGCCTCGCACGAGCTCCGGACCCCCCTGACGATCAACCGGACGGTCCTGGAGATCGCGCTGGGGGACCCCGAGGCGTCGGGGGACCTCAAGGCGCTGGGCCGTACTCTCCTGGAGGTCAACGCCCGCAACGAGCAGCTCATCGAGGGCCTGCTGCTGCTGGCCCGCAGCGAGCGCGAGCTGAGTGTACGCAAGCCGGTGGACATGAAGGACGTCGCCGAGACCGCCGTCGACCAGCTCACCCCACGCGCCGAGGAGGCCGGGGTGACCATGACCGCCGAGCTCCAGAACGCCGCCACAGAAGGCGATCCGGTGCTGTTGGAGCGCTGCGTGGCCAATCTTGTGGAGAACGCGATAAAGCACAACCTCCCCGAATCCGGCCGCCTGTGGGTGCGCACGGGAATGGTGGAGGGGGCACTGGTTGTTCAGGTGGCCAACACGGGGCCGCATGTGCCCGCATATGAGGTGAACAGCCTGTTCGAGCCGTTCCGGCGGCTCAACGCCGACCGGGTCGAATCGGCCAAGGGAGCGGGTCTCGGGCTGTCCATCGTCCGTGCGGTCGTGCGCGCTCACGGAGGCAACGTGACCGCCGTTCCCAGAGATGGGGGAGGTCTTGTGGTGACCGTGAGACTCCGAGCACGCTGATCCGGCGGGGGGCGTCTCGTTCGCGCCGTACATGTGGTTGGATGTGCCGTCGAACACGGTAGTTCATGTCGCCAATGCTGTGGTTTACGCCATATTTGGCTAACCATGCCTATTGGCGGGGTGTCCCTCACGTGTGGGGAGGTTCAGCGGCCATTCCAGCGGGGTACCGAAGCAGGAATCTCTCTGTCGGATTGGGCACAAGTTGGGCCTCCCGGACGTTACATACGCGCGAGCCGGCGCAGACAGATAGATGAGGGGGATGGAGCAGACCGATGGCAACCGATTACGACAGCCCACGCAAGACCGACGACGACCTCAACGAGGACAGTCTTCAGGAACTGCAGGCACGCCGTACCGACAAGTCCTCGGGCAGCATCGACATCGACGAGACGGATCTCGCCGAATCGCTCGAACTGCCGGGGGCGGACCTGTCCAACGAGGAGCTTTCGCTCCGGGTGATACCTCGTCAGGCCGACGAGTTCACCTGCGGGCGTTGCTTCCTGGTGCATCACCGCAGTCAGCTCGCCGTTGAAAGGAACGGTCAGCAGATCTGCCGGGAGTGCGCGGCCTGACGATCGTTCCGATGGCCTGTCCGAAGTGTGCTCTCCGATGGAAGGGTAGGGCCCAAGGACAAGCCTTGAGGAGGTTCCGAGACATGCCGTCAGAGAACAGGAAGACCGGTGTCCGGCCGGACGACTCCACGGCCGAGGGGTCGGCCGGCACACCGGAGCACGAAGTTGCCGAGATCGTCGGCAGGCTCGCGGAGCCCGGCGACATGGATGGCGCCGAGCGGCGGCGGCTGCTCGGCCGCCTCACGACGACGCTGGCCGCCGGGGCGAAAAAGGCCAGGGCGTCCGGGACGGGCCGGGGCCGGTGGCTGGCCGACATGTTCATGGCAGTGGCCCCTCGCATCCCGATCCGCGACCTTGCCACCCTCTCCGAGCACCACCACGGCCTCACCTCCGAGGCGCTGGCGGACGACCTGGTGCGCACCGCCTCCAAGGCGACCATGACGGTCGGCGCCATCGGCGGAGCCCTCGCGGCGGCCGAGTTCGCCGCTCCGCCCCTGCTGCTCTCCGCCCCCGCCCAGCTCGTGGCGGAGACTCTCGTGGTGGCCGCGATCGAGGTCAAGCTCATCGCCGAGCTTCACGAGGTGTACGGCATCCCGGTGCCGGGCACCGGTTCCCAGCGGGCGGTGGCCTTCGTCACCGCCTGGTCCAAGCAGCGCGGGGTCGACCCGATGTCCCCCGCCTCGGTCACCGTCGCCCTGGGCGCCGCCACGAAGACCGCGCTGCGCAACCGGTTGATGCGCACCCTCGGGCGCAACCTGACCACGCTCGGACCCTTCCTCACCGGCGCCGTGGCCGGCGGGGTGCTCAACCGCACCGCCACCCGGAAGCTCGCCACCATGGTCCGGGCGGACCTAAGGGTTAATCGGACACTTCCGCCTGGAAAGTCATAAAAACATCCGGATTGGGTAGTCGTTATGGGTAAGACTACTATCTGGAGGAATTTGTGCAGGGCCGCAGTTCGTTTCTGATCGTGGCTAACCGCCTTCCCGTCGACCGGGCGGGGGAGGACACCTGGCGGCGCAGCCCCGGCGGCCTGGTCACCGCGATCGCGCCCGTTCTCCAGCGCCGGGAGGGCGCCTGGATCGGCTGGCACGGAGCCCCCGACGAGCAGCTCGACCCCTTCGACCACGACGGCATGCACCTCATCCCCGTGCCCCTGTCGGAGTCGGAGGTGGAGCTTTACTACGAGGGCTTCTCCAACGCCACCCTCTGGCCTCTCTACCACGACGTGGTCGCCCCTCCCGTCTACTCGCGGGTCACCTGGGAGGCCTACCGGACGGTCAACGAGCGCTTCGCCCGCGCCGCCGCCGAGGAGGCCGCCGAGAACGCGGTGGTGTGGATCCAGGACTACCAGCTCCAACTGGTCCCGGCCATGCTGCGCAAGCTCCGGCCCGACCTGCGCATCGGCTTCTTCCTGCACATCCCCTTCCCTCCCGTGGAGCTGTTCTCCCAGCTCCCGTGGCGCAAGGAGATCGTGGAAGGACTCCTGGGCGCCGACCTCGTCGGGTTCCAGCGCCCCGGCGGCGCGTCCAACTTCATCCGGCTCTGCCGCATCCTGTTCGGCCTGCAGCACCAGAAGCACGAGATCCAGGTGGAGGACCGGATCGTCCGGGCGGCGGCGTTCCCCATCTCCGTGGACTTCGGTGAACTCGACTCCCTGGTCCGCGAACCGCACATCATCGAGCGGGCCAAGGAGATCCGCGCGGAGCTGGGCGACCCCGAGTGCGTGCTGCTCGGCGTCGACCGCCTCGACTACACCAAGGGCATCGGCCAGCGGCTGAAGGCGTTCGAGGAGCTGCTCTGCGAGGGCTCGATCAAGGCTGGCGAGGCGGCGTTCGTACAGATCGCGACGCCGAGCCGGGAGCGGGTCGAAGAGTACGTACGGCTGCGCGACTCGATCGACCGGCAGGTCGGCCGGATCAACGGGGAGCAGGGCGAGCTGGGTCTGCAGCCGGTGCAGTACATGCACCAGTCCTACGGCAGGGACGAGCTGGCCTCGCTCTACCTGGCCGCCGACGTGATGGTGGTGACCCCGCTGCGCGACGGGATGAACCTGGTCGCCAAGGAGTACATCGCCTGCCGCAACGATCTGCGCGGCGCGCTGGTGCTCAGCGAGTTCGCCGGTGCGGCCGACGAGCTGCGTCAGGCGTTCATGGTGAACCCCTACGACATCGACGGACTCAAACGGATGATGCTGACCGCGATGCGGGCCACGCCGCACGATCTGTCCCGCCGGATGCGCTCACTGCGCAGACGGGTGGCGACCTACGACGTGGACCGCTGGGCGAAGGAGTTTCTCGCAGCCCTGGAGTCCTGACCCTCCGGGCCGCGCCCGCCCCACCGTCAGGAGGTTACGTCCCTGGTCGCGTCCTTCACGGTCTTCCAGGCGTTGTAACGCTTCCGGGCGGTGCGGGCGGCCAGGATCTGCGCGACCTGCATGCCCACCCCCATCACCACGGCGTAGCCGATCGCCTCACCGAGGCCGATGTCCAGTGACTCGCTGTCCACCGGCGGCTTCCTGCCCGTCGACTTCTCCCAGGCGAACCCGATGATCTTTTTGGCGGTCCAGGCGGTGACCAGTCCCACCAGGCCACCGATGGCCCGCCAGGCCATGTCCTGCTTCTCGGTCTTGCCGGCCATATGGGCCCTCCCCTTTTTTTGCGCTCCGCACCCGAACACTAGTCCTCCCCAGCGCGGTACGGCGTGAAGCCATACCATAGGGAGGCATGACACAACAGCGACCGCGCCATGCGCCCATGCCCGAGAAGCCGACTCTCGACGGGCTGGAAGCCGTATGTGTAGCCCGCTGGGAGACCGAGGGCACCTACCGCTTCGACAGGTCGCGCACCCGCGAGGAGATCTACTCGATAGACACCCCGCCGCCGACCGTCTCCGGTTCCCTGCACGTCGGTCACGTCTTCTCCTACACCCACACCGACACGATCGCCCGTTTCCAGCGGATGCGCGGCCGCGAGGTCTTCTACCCGATGGGCTGGGACGACAACGGCCTGCCCACCGAGCGCCGGGTGCAGAACCACTTCGGCGTGCGCTGCGACCCCTCCATCCCCTACGACCCGCGGTTCGAGCCGCCGGACAGGCCCGACGCCAAGCGGCAGGTGCCGATCTCGCGCCGCAACTTCATCGAGCTGTGCGAGCGGCTCACCATCGAGGACGAGAAGGCGTTCGAGGAGCTGTGGCGCCGCCTGGGCCTGTCGGTGGACTGGTCGCTGACCTACGCCACCATCGACGGCGGTGCGCGCGCCGCCTCCCAGCGCGCGTTCCTGCGCAACCTGGCCCGCGGCGAGGCCTACGTGTCGCAGGCGCCCACCCTGTGGGACGTCACCTTCCGTACGGCCGTCGCCCAGGCCGAGCTGGAGGACCGGGAGTGGCCCGGCGCCTTCCACCGGCTCGGTTTCACGCTCTCGGCCGAGCAGCGGGCCAAGGGGTTCGGCGAGCGCGTCTGGATCGAGACGACCCGGCCCGAGCTGGTGCCCGCCTGCGTGGCGCTGGTCGCCCATCCCGACGACGAGCGCTACCGGCCGCTGTTCGGCACCACGGTCAGGACACCGCTGTTCGGTGTCGAGGTGCCGGTGCTCGCCCACCATCTGGCCGAGCCTGACAAGGGCTCCGGGATCGCGATGATCTGCACCTTCGGCGACGTCACCGACGTCGTCTGGTGGCGCGAGCTGGACCTGCCGACCCGGGCGGTCATCGGCTGGGACGGCCGGATGCTTCCCGAGGCGCCCGAGGGCGTCGCCGCGGAGCCGTACGCCGAGCTGGCCGGCAAGACCGTGCACGGTGCCCGTGAGCGCATCGTGGAGCTGCTGCGCGCGTCCGGCGATCTGGAGGGCGAGCCGCGACCGGTGAGGCGCGCGGTGAAGTTCTACGAGAACGGCGACAAGCCGCTGGAGATCATCTCAACCCGCCAGTGGCACATCCGCAACGGAGGACGTGACCGCGCCCTCCGAGACGCCCTGCTGGCCAGGGGAGAGGAGCTCTCCTGGCACCCGCCCCACATGAAGGCCCGCTACGACAACTGGGTCGAGGGCCTGGCGGGTGACTGGCTGATCTCCAGGCAGCGCTTCTTCGGCGTCCCGATCCCGGTCTGGTATCCGCTGGACGACGCGGGCGAACCCGGCTACTCCTCGCCCATCCTGCCGGACGAGTCCACGCTGCCCATGGACCCCTCCACCGAGGTGCCCCCCGGCTACACCGAGGACCAGCGGGGCAAGCCACGCGGTTTCCTCGCCGACCCGGACGTCATGGACACCTGGGGGACCTCGTCCCTGTCCCCGCAGATCGTGGGTGGCTGGGAGCAGGACGACGACCTGTTCGAGCGGGTCTACCCGATGGATCTGCGGCCTCAGGGGCAGGACATCATCCGCACCTGGCTTTTCGCCACCGTCGTCCGCTCCCATCTGGAGCACGGCGTGCTGCCGTGGAAGCACGCGGCGATCTCCGGATGGATCCTCGACCCGGACCGCAAGAAGATGTCCAAGTCCAAGGGCAACGTCGTCACCCCGATGGGCCTGCTGGAGGAGTACGGCTCGGACGCGATCCGCTACTGGGCCGCCAGCGGGCGCCTGGGCACCGACGCCACCTTCGACAAGGGACAGTTCAAGATCGGTCGTCGGCTGGCGGTCAAGATCCTGAACGCCTCCCGGTTCGTCCTGGGCCTGGGGGAGGACGGCGGCGAGGTCACCGAGCCGATCGACCTGTCGATGCTGGCCAGGCTGGCGCAGGTGGTCCGCGAGGCCACCGAGGCGTTCGAGGCCTACGACCACACCCGGGCGCTGGAGCGGACCGAGCGCTTCTTCTGGGAGTTCTGCGACGACTACCTGGAGCTGGTCAAGGCCCGCGCCTACGACGACGGCCCGGCCGCTCGCTCGGCCCACGCGGCACTGCGCGAGGCGCTGGACGTCATGCTCCGGCTGTTCGCCCCGTTCCTGCCGTTCGTCACCGAGGAGGTCTGGTCCTGGTGGCGCGAGGGGTCGGTGCACCGGGCGCCCTGGCCCACGGCCGCCGAGCGGGACGGGGACACGGAGTTGCTCCCCGTGGTGGCCATCGTCCTCGGCCGGGTGCGCAAGGCCAAGTCCGACGCCAGGCTCTCCATGCGCGGCGAGGTCTCCCGGCTGACCGTCACCGGCCCCCAGGCCGCTCTCCTGCGGCAGGCACAGGACGACCTGTGCGGTGCGGGCGTCATCGAGGAGTTCGTGCTCCAGCCCGGCGACGGTGAGCTGACGGTGGAGGTGGCCCTCGCCTGATCCCGTACGCAACTCTGTCCTTCCGGGCGGGCGGCCTTGGCCGTACGGTCGGAAGGACAGGTGAGGGGAGGACAGGGCATGACTCCAGGGTGTGGAAGCTGTAGCTGCTACCTCGACGACAGGGTGATCTACCGGCCGCCGCAGGAGCGCTGACCCGGATCGGACGAGACACGGAGAGCAGGGGTCCGGCCGGGACCCCTGCTTTCCGTGTCAGGCCGATAACCCCGCGCATTCCCGGATGCGGCGTGCCAGTCTTGAGGGTGTGATCTCCGATCGGGAACGTCTGACGCAGCTGGTCCCCCGCACGTTGCTCCGCCTGGCCATGTGGAGTCTGTGCCTGATCATCATCGGCTGGGCGGTCTTCTATTTCGCCCAGTTCATCGCCACGCTCCACATCGTGGTCCTACCGGTGGCCGTGGCACTGCTGCTGACCGCGCTGCTGTTCCCGATCACCCGATGGCTGCGGAACCGGGGCATACGGCCGATCTACGCCACGTGGATCACCATCCTGATCGCACTGGCGGTGCTGGGGGGGATCGGCTGGTTCATCGGGTTACGGGCCAACGACGAGTTCCCCCGGCTGGTCGAGCAGGTGCGGGCGACCGCGAAGACCATCGAGAACTGGCTCTACACCGGGCCGCTGCACCTGCAGCCGAACCAGATCACCGCGTGGATCGACGAGGTCACCAAGCAGGTCACCGCGCAGCGCAACCAGATCACCCAGACCGTCCTCACCGGCGCCACGGTGGCGCTGGAGGTGCTGGCCTCCATCGTGCTGCTGCTCTTCGTCACGTTCTTCCTGCTCAAGGACGGCGACCGGATCTGGTCGTGGTTCCTGCAGGCCTTCGGGGGGGCCGCGCCCCGCGTCGACCGGGCCGGCCGGGCCGCCTGGGTGACGCTCTCGCACTACGTGCAGGGCACCGTGGCGGTGGCCGCCGTACACGGTGTGATCATGGGTGTCGTGCTCGCCGGGATGGGTGTGCCGCTCTGGGCTCCGCTGGCGGTAATGATCTTCCTGGCCAGCTTCATCCCCATCGTCGGGATCTTCTTCGCCGGTGCGATCGCCACCCTGGTCACCCTCGGAGCGAAGGGCCCGATCTACGCTCTGATCTTCCTCGGCATCCTGCTGGTGGAACAGCAGCTGGAGAACCACGTGCTCCAGCCGCTGATCGTCGGCAGGGTGCTGAGATTCCACCCGCTGGCGATCATCCTGGTGCTCGCCGTGGGCGGCATCGTGGCGGGCATCGCGGGGGCGGCGGTGGCGGTGCCGGTCGCCGCGGTCATCTACCGGGCGCTGCCCGAACTCAGAGGCCGTCAGCTCGCCCTGACCCCGGGACCCGAGCCAGGACCAGGGCCAGGACCAGGGCCAGGACCAGGGCCTGGACCCGAGCCAGGACCCGAGCCGGTGCCCGAGTCCGGACCAGGGCCCGAGCCGGTGTCCGAGCCGGTGTCCGAGCCGGTGTCCGAGCCGGTGTCCGAGTCGGTATCCGGGTCCGGACCCGAGCCCGAGCCGGTGTCCGGCGCGGGGTCCGGCCCCGGATCCGAGCCGGGGTCCGGACCGTCTGAGCTCGATGAGCCGGTGAATGAGGAGTCACCGCGGTCCAAGGGGTAACGTTCTGCTCCGTGACCCGTTCCACCGTGACAACCCCTCCGCCGGGAGCGGTCCGGCCGCAGCCGCTCTCCGGCGCCCCCGCCCCCGGCACCCCGCTCGGTCCGCACTACAGCCGCTGCTTCGGCTGCGGCGACCTGCATCCGACCGGCCTCCACCTGAACGCCACCTCTCCCGACGGGATCACGGTGACGGCCGAGTTCACCGTGGGGGAGGCACACCAGGGCGCGCCGGGCCTCGCGCACGGCGGTGTGCTGGCCGCGGCGATGGACGAGGTCATCGGCATGTCCATCTGGCTGCTGCAGCGTCCCTACGTCACAGGGCGGCTGGAAACCGACTATCTCGCGCCGGTTCCGGTCGGCACCGTCCTGCACCTGCGCGCCTGGTGTACCGGAGTATCCGGTCGGAAGGCGTACCTTGAGGCTGAGGGGCGGATCGACTCGCCGGACGGTCCGGTCGCCGTACGGGCCGCCGCCCTCTTCATCGAGGTGGGTATGGAGCACTTCGCCAAGCACGGAGACGCTCAGACCATCATCGACGAACACCACGAGTACGAGGTGAATCCGTGACCGACAACGTCGAGGTGCTGATCCACCGGCTCGACGCCGAGCTGCCGCTGCCGTCCTACGCCCACCCGGGCGACGCGGGCGCGGATCTCTATGCCGCCGAGGACGTCGAACTGCTCCCCGGGGAGCGGGCCATGGTGGGCACCGGGGTGGCGATCGCCCTGCCCGATGGGTATGCCGCGTTCGTCCATCCGCGTTCCGGTCTGGCCGCCAAGCACGGTGTGACGCTCGTGAACGCGCCCGGCACCGTCGACGCGGGCTACCGGGGCGAGATCAGAGTGACGCTGCTCAACACCGACACCAAGGACGCGCTACAGCTGCGCAGGGGAGACCGTATCGCGCAGCTCGTGATCCAGCGGGTGGAGAGAGCCGCGTTCTACGAGGTGGACCGGTTGCCCGGATCGGCGCGCGGCGCCGGCGGGTTCGGATCCACCGGCCGTTGACTTCAAGGAGTGTGAGGAAAGTGTTCGGACGTCGCCGTCGCGAGGAGTCCCCGGCAGGAGCCGAGGAGGTCGAGCAGGTGGAGCAGGTCCCGGCACGTGAGTCCGGTCCATGGGACTCCGGCGAACCGTTCTCCGAGCGGGAGCGGGTCGATCTCGGCGGCATGCGCCTGCCGGTCGACCCGGGATTCGAGGTGCAGCTCAATCTGGCCGGCGACCAGATCGTCGGCGCGGTCGTCATGGTGGACGAGAGCGCCCTCCAGGTGCACGCGTTCGCGGCGCCCAAGCGGAACGGCATCTGGGACGAGGTGCGCGACGAGCTCGCCGAGGGGGTCAAGAGCGCCGGGGGCACCTCCGAGGAGCAGGAGGGGCCGTTCGGCGTCGAGCTGGCCGCCAAGGTCCCGGCCGACGGCGTCGCCCAGCCGGTGCGCTACATCGGCGTCGACGGCCCGCGCTGGTTCCTCCGTGCGGTGATCAGCGGGCGTGCCGCACTGGACGCCCAGGCCGCGGCGACGCTGGAGAGCGTCATCCGCGACATCGTCGTGGTCCGTGGGGACGAGCCGATGGCACCCAAGGAGGCGATCGAGCTGCGGATCCCGGCAGAGGCCAAACAGGCGATGGAGCAGCAGGCGGCCGGAGCCGAGGTGCCCGACCTCAACCCGTTCCGGCGGGGTCCGGAGATAGCGGAGATCCGCTGACGTGTCGGATCGCGTACGCTGATTCAACACGCATGTGAAGGAGAGGTCGTGGGTTCTCAGGAACCGCATAAACAGGGTGGATTTCGGGGCTTCTTCCGGCGGCTGACCACAACTCAGGCCGAGATGGAGGCCACCGAGCTCCAGCAGGACCTCGATCGCCATGGCGCCACTCCGATCGTCTCGTGCGCCGGGCGGCGGCGGTTCTGTGTCACCGGTACGCTACGGACCGTGACGTTGAGGCCTCGTGGAGGCGCTCCCGCGCTCGAAGCGGAGCTTTATGACGGTTCGGATGTGATCGAGTTGATCTGGCTGGGCCGCCGGAAGATCGCTGGAATCGAGCCGGGCCGGATGGTGCTCGCCGAAGGGCTCGTCAGCGTGCAGGACGGGCGCAAGGTGATGTTCAATCCCCGATACGAGCTCCGTCCGGCTGGCGGTGCGTGAGCGATCGACGATCAAAGAGCGGTGAGCGAGGACATGACCACCACCGATGAGACCGCCGCCCATGACACGGTGGAGGCGGCGATACGCGTCCAGCTCGCCAAGGCGTTCGGCGGGGTGCGCGGCATCCTCGAGGCCGCCGTGCCCACGATCGTCTTCACTGTGATGTGGATCGTCACCTCCGACCTCAAGCAGTCCCTGATCGTCAGCATCTCCGCCGCGGTGGTGCTGCTGGCCGTGCGGCTGCTGCAGCGCTCGACGCCGCAGTTCGTGATCAACAGTCTGATCGGCATCGGAATCGGCGCGTTCTTCGCCTCCCGTACCGGCGACGCCCGGGACGTCTACCTGCCCGGCATCCTCTACAACGCCGCCTACTCGGTGGCGATGTTGCTGTCGATCGTCACCCGCTGGCCGGTGGTGGGCTTCATGATCGGGTCCGTCACCGGCGACCCGACGGGCTGGCGCGCCGATCCGGCCGTCGTCAAGCTCTGCTCCCGGCTCACCTGGATGCTGCTCATCCCGTGTGTGGTCCGGGTGGCCGTGCAGCTCCCCGTCTACCTGATCGGCGGCAACGACGCCGTCGCCGAGCTGGGCATCCTGAAGATCGTGATGGGCTGGCCGCTGCAGGTCGCCGGCCTGGCCGCCATGGTGTGGCTGCTGTCCAGAGGCCGGACCCCGGTCCGACCGCCCGCGCTGCCCTGAGGCCGAGCCGGGCGGCCGGGCACGGTCACTTGCCGAAACCGGCCGTCAGGCCGCTGAGCAGCTGACGGCGGCCGACCACGTACAGGATCAGGATGGGCAGCGTGGTCAGCACGACGGAGGCGAGTACGGCGGGTACGTTCACGCTGTACTGCCCCTGGAAGGTCCACAGCGCGAGCGGCAGGGTGCGCTTGTCGGGGCTCTGGGTGAGGATCAGCGGCAGCAGGAACCCGTTCCAGATCGTGAGTGCGTTGTAGATCGTCACCGTCACCACGGCCGGCAGGGTGAGCGGGAAGGCCAGCCGCCAGAGCGTCATCATCTCGCCCGCGCCGTCCAGCCGCATCGACTCGAACAGCTCTTTGGGCACGTCACGGATGAAGTTGGACAAGACCAGCACCGACAGCGGGATCGCGAAGGCGATGGACGGGAGGATCAGCGCCGCCAGCGAGTCGTAGAGGTGCAGCCGGATGATGATCAGGTAGATCGGGATGATGGTCGCCTGCAGCGGGATGGCCAGCCCCATGAGAAAGAGCGAGTTCACCCCGCGCAGGAAGCGGTGGGCGCCGCCCCGGACGATCGCGTACGCCGCCATGAACGCGACCGCGACCGCCGGGACGACCGCGCCGACGGTCACGATGAGGCTGTTGAGGAAGTACAGCGGGAAGTCGGACTCGATGACCAGCTTGTAGTTGGCGAGGGTCGGCTCGGCAGGCGGCGCCAGCGGGTTGGTGGCGTAGTAGCTGCTCTGCGCCTTGAAGCTGGTGATGAAGATCCAGTAGACCGGCACGATCACGACCGCCAGCCACAGCCAGCCCGCGGCCCCGCCCAGCCAGTTGGGGCGCTCGCTGCCCGGCCGCGGCCGGCGCCGGCGCGGTTCCGTTTCGGCCGGCGCAGTCCGCTTGAGCCCCGTCGTGTGGGTCAAGCCCATGGTCAGGCCCCTTCCATCTGGCTGGCTCCTGCGTCGCTGCCGCCGAGCCGGCGCAGGAGCAACGCCAGGGCGAGGCCCACGAGGACGAGGATGACGGCGATGGCACTGGCCGGTCCCATGAGGTTGGCCTGGAACCCGCGCTTGTACATGTCCAGGGCGAGCACCCGGGTGGCGTCGCCGGGACCGCCCGCGGTCAGTACGAAGATCAGGTCGAAGAAGGTCAGGGACCCGACGACCATGAGGGTGGAGGACGTGATGATCGTGTACTTGAGCTGCGGCAGCGTGATGCTGAAGAACCTGCGGACGCGGCCGGCGCCGTCCAGTTCGGCGGCCTCGTACATGGAGCGCGGGATCTGCCGTACGCCGCCCTGGTAGATCAGTGAGTGGAAGGGGATGAACTGCCACGACACCGCGAAGATCACGACGCTGAAGGCGAGGACGGGCTCGCCGAGCCAGTCCTGTGTGAGCAGCCCGATGTGCAGCCCGGCGCCGAGCCCGAAGTTCGGGTCGAGCAGTGCCTTGTAGGCGATGGCGATGGCGGCCGAGCTGAGCAGCAGCGGGATGAAGTACAGCACCGCCAGCAGCGCGCGGTAGCGCTGCCGGCCGGCCAGGAACACCCCGATCAGGATGCTTGCCGGCGTCTGGACCGCCCAGGAGGCGGCCATCACCAGCAACGTCACCCACAGCGCGTGCAGCAGGCCGGGATCGCCGAGCACGGCCTGCCAGCTCGTGAGCCCGGACAGCTGGATGTCGCCGAGCCCGTCCCAGGAGGTGAAGCTGAGGAACAGGACCCCGGCCAGCGGAATCACCCCGAAGGCGACGAAGACCGCCAGGGCCGGCACGGCCAGCCACGGGAGGACGCCGCCTCGGGCCCCTGGCTCGGCCGTCGGCGGCGTCCTTCTCCGAGCGGGGGTGGCGTACGTGCTCAACTGCCGATGACCGCGTTCATGTTGGACACGAACTGCTGCGGCGTGATCGACAGCTGGAACAGCTTGGCGATGTTATCCAGCAGCACCTCGGCCGCGGTGGGGCTGAGCGCCTGGTCCCAGGATTGGGCGAACGACTTGGCGTTGCTGGCGACGCCGTAGACGAACTTCAGGAAGTCCGCGTCCTTGGAGCCGGCGAACGCGCTGTCTGAGCCGTTGACGATCGGCACCGCGCCCGTTCCGGCCCACTCCTTGACGTCCTCGTCGTTGAGCACGGCGGTGGCGAAGAACTTCTTGGCGATCTCCTTCTGCTCGGCGGTCGCCTTGGAGGAGATCGACAGGTACTGGCCGGGGTTGCCGACGGTGTTGCTGGGGTCGCCCTTGCCGCCCTCGACCGGTGGGAAGTTCATGTAGCCGAGATGGCCGCCGGAGACGAAGTCACCGCCGTCGGTCGACATGCTGCCGTACGTCCAGCCGCCGTGCAGCATCATCGCGGCCTTGCCGGTGTACAGCAGGGCCTGGTCGGCGTTGGAGTCGGCCGTGATCGAGGAGAAGCCCTTGATGAACCCGTCCGCCTTGACGAGGTCCTGCAGCTTGGTCAGGGCTTCGAGGGCGGCCGGGTGGGACCAGGCGTCCTTCTTGGCGTCGAACACGGCCTGGAACACCTCGGGGCCGCCGATGCGGTCGAAGAGGAACTCCAGCCACATCATGTTCGTCCAACGGGACTGGCCGCCGAGGGAGAACGGGGCGACGCCGGCGGCGTTGAACTTGGGGACCAGGGCCATGATGTCGCCCCACGACTCCGGCGGCTGCACGCCGACCTTGTCGAAGATCTTCTTGTTGTAGTACAGGACGATGGGCTGCATGGTCTCGGCCGGCATCGCGTAGATCTTGCCGTCGATCGTGGCCGCCCCGAAGGATGAGGGGAACAGCCGGTCCTTCACGGCCGGGTTCTGGTCGAACCACGAGGTGAGGTCCTCCACCTGGCCGGCCTGCACGTACGTGCGCAGGGTCCCGCCGCCCCAGCCCCAGATGATGGTGGGTGCCTGGCCTGCCCCGATCGCCGTCTTGATCTTCGTCTTGTACGCGTCGTTCTGCAGGGCGGTCCCGGTGATCTGCCCGTTGGGGTTGGCCTTGTTGAACCGCTCCACGGCCCTGGCGCGCACGCCCTCCTGCGGCTGGACCGACAGGTACCAGTAAGTCGCCTTGCTCCCGCCGCTCCCGCCGGCTCCGCCTCCTCCGCCCGCCGGGGTGGGGCCGGAAGTGCCACAGGCCGCCAGCGCGGCCCCCAGGGGAATGCCCAGGGAGAGGCTGAGGAAGGTACGGCGAGACGGTGTCGTTGACTCCACGCTGATCTCCGTATGTCGAATGCCGAGGCTGGGTGCGACTACAGGTGAAACGTCAGTGGCGGTGGCTGTCGGTCGTGGATCGGCACCTTCGCTGCCAGGCACCCGCCCCTCTTGAGCCCAGCGTGTCGAAACATTTCCGAAATAAGCCGCGTGGCACGTCAATTTAGATTTCCGTTACCGGCCTGTCAAGGGGTGGTTCCTTATCGACACGAACTCCGCATACAAGGTAGGTAAGGTACTCTCATCTGGGACTTTCCTGGTCGTCTCGGGTGCGTCAGGATGTCGGGCAAGGTCGCCGCAGAAGCCGAAATGTTTCGGAAAATTGCGGAAGTAGATTTTTTCTTGAGGAGAGCAGATGACGGCGCTAGATGGGACCTCCGCAACGGGCCGGAACCTCCGTCTGTGGCAGGACCCGGCACTCCCCGTGGCCGACCGGGTCGACGCCCTCCTTGAGGAGATGACCCTGGAGGAGAAGGTCGGTCAGCTCGGCAGCCGGTGGCTCGGCAACGACACGCAGGCCGACCAGGGCAAAGAGCCCGGGGAGGAGGCCGACGGCCCGGCGAACGTGGCCCCGATGCAGGACGTCTTCGCGGCCGCGAGGAGGGTGCCCTTCGAGGAGGTGATCCGCCACGGGCTCGGCCACCTGACGCGGGTGTTCGGCAGCGCGCCGGTGACCGCGGCGGAGGGCGCCGCGGAGGTGGTACGACTGCAGACCGAGGTGGTGAAGAACTCCCGGCTCGGTATCCCGGCGCTGGTCCACGAGGAGTGCCTGACCGGCTTCACCACCTACGGCGCGACCGTCTACCCGGCGGCCATCGCCTGGGGTGCGACGTTCGACCCGGAACTGGTGGAGCGGATGGCCGCCGCCATCGGGCGGGACATGCGCGCCGTGGGCGTCCACCAGGGCCTGTCGCCGGTGCTGGACGTGGTGCGCGACTACCGCTGGGGCCGGGTCGAGGAGACCATGGGCGAAGATCCGTACCTCGTCGCGATGCTCGGCGCGGCCTACGTGCGCGGCCTCGAGAGCGCCGGGATCGTCGCCACGCTCAAGCACTTCGCCGGCTACTCCGCCTCCCGGGCGGCCCGCAACCACGGCCCGGTGCCGATGGGCCGGCGCGAGCTGATGGACATGATCCTGCCGACGTTCGAGACCGCCATCGTCGAGGGCGGCGCGCGTTCGGTCATGAGCTCCTACGCCGACGTGGACGGCGTTCCCGCCACGGCCGACCCGTGGCTGCTGACCGACCTGCTGCGCGACGAGTGGGGGTTCACCGGGACGGTGGTGTCGGACTACTGGGGGATCCCGTTCCTCGCGACGACGCACCAGGTCGCCGCGGACGCCGACGAGGCCGGGGTGCTGGCGCTGACCGCGGGCGTCGACGTCGAACTGCCCGACACGCTCGGCTTCGGCCGGCACCTCGCCGGACGGGTGCGGCGGGGCGAGCTGCCGGAGTCCCTGGTCGACCGGGCCGCCCGGCGCCTGCTCACGCAGAAGGTGCAGCTCGGGCTGCTGGACCCGGACTGGACGCCGGAGAAGTCGGTGGCCGGGGCGCAGGACGTGGACCTGGACTCGCCGGCCAACCGGGCGCTGGCCCGGGAGCTGGCCGAGCGGTCGATCGTGCTGCTCGACGCGGGCACCGCGCTGCCGCTGCTCGGCGAGGGGCGTCCGGAGCCGCGCCGGGTGGCCGTGGTCGGCCCCTGCGCCGACGACCCGCATACGTTCATGGGCTGCTATGCCTTCCCCAACCACGTGCTGCCCCGTCATCCGGGGCTCGGGCTCGGCGTGGCCGCGCCCAGCCTGCTCGATGCGCTGCGGGCGGAGCTGCCCGAGGCCGAGCTGATCCACGAGCCCGGCTGCGACGTGCGGGGCGAGGACCGCTCCGGCTTCGCCGCCGCGCTCCAGGCGGCACGTGAGTCCGATGTGTGCGTGGCCGTCGTCGGCGACCTGGCGGGGATGTTCGGGCTGGGTACGTCGGGCGAAGGCTGCGATGCCGAGGACCTGCGGCTGCCCGGCGTGCAGGAGGATCTGCTGGCCGAGCTGACCGCCACCGGCACGCCGGTGGTGGTGGTCGTCGTCTCAGGCCGCCCGTACGCGCTGGGCGGGGTGTCCGGGACAGCCGCGGCGCTCGTCCAGGCGTTCATGCCCGGCGAGGAGGGCGGGGCGGCCATCGCCGGGGTCCTGTCCGGCCGGGTGCAGCCCAGCGGGAAGCTGCCGGTGCAGATCCCGCGCGGTCCGGGCGGGCAGCCGGGCACCTATCTGCAGCCGCCGCTGGGCTCCGACAGCCACGGCATCAGCAACCTCGACCCGACCCCGCTGTTCCCGTTCGGGCACGGTGCCTCGTACACCACCTTCGCGATCGACGACCTGCGGATCAGCGACGCCGAGGTGCCCACCGACGGCGAGTTCACCGTGTCGGTGCGGGTGCGCAACACCGGGGGCCGGACGGGCGAGGAGGTCGTCCAGCTCTACCTGCACGATGTGGTCGCCCAGGTCACCCGGCCGGTGCGGCAGCTCACCGGGTTCGCCCGGGTCCGGCTGGAGCCCGGCGCGAGCGCCCTGGCGACCTTCACCGTGTCCGCCGACCGGACCGCGTTCACCGGGCGCGACCTGCGACGCGTGGTGGAACCGGGAGATCTTGAGGTGTTCGTGGGCACGTCGGCGTCCGACCTGCCCTGCCGGGGCCGCATCCGATTGACCGGCCCGCTGCGTCACGTCGGCCCAGGCCGCCGGCTGGTCACCCGAGCGGACGTGGAACCGGCACCGGGCGCTTCCGTCACACAGCAGGGGGGAACAGATGCCGGCCAGTCCTAGACGGGCCACGCTGGCCACGGTCGCGGCCTCGGCGGGCGTGTCGGTCGCGACCGTGTCGAAGGTGCTCAACGGCCGAGACGACGTCTCCCCGGTGACCCGCTCCCTCGTGGAGTCGTTGCTGGAGCAGCACGACTACGTCGCGCCGCCGCAGCGCCGCCGGGGCGACGCGGCCGTGCCGGACACGATCGAAGTGGAGCTCGACGCCGATCTCAACGCGTACTCGACCGAGATCGTCCAGGGCGCGGTGCAGGCCGGCGCCGAGGCCGACGCGGCGATCGTGGTGAGCATCCGGACGAACGCCGACCGTGCCGGAGCCTGGGCGCGCGGCCTGGTCACGGCCGGACGGCGAGCCCTGATCGCCATCACCAGCGAGCTGACCGCCGGGCAGCTCGCCGCCCTGTCCCGCGTGCGGTTGCCACTGGTCGTGATCGACCCGCTGAACCTGCCGCAGACCAGGGGGGTCACCAGCGTCGGCTCGACGAACTTCGCCGGGGGCCTGGCCGCGACGCAGCACCTGCTCACGCTCGGACACCGGCGCATCGCCTACCTCGGCGGCCCGGCCACCGCAGCCTGCAACCAGGCGCGGCTGCACGGCTACCGTGCCGCCATGGAGGCCGCGGGCGCTCCGGTTCCGCCGGGTCACGTACGGGCGGGGCACTTCCATTACCAGGATGGTGTGACGGGCGGCGCGGTCCTGTTCGACCTGCCTGAGGTCCCCACGGCCGTCTTCGCCGGCTGCGACGACATCGCGCTCGGCGTGCTGGAGGCGGCCAGGGCGCGCGGGTTGCGTGTGCCCGAGGACCTCAGCATCGTCGGCTTCGACGACACCCAGGTCGCCCGGATGGCCTCGCCCCCGCTGACCACCGTACGCCAGCCGCTGCGAGAGATGGGCGGTGTCGCCGTACGCACGGCTCTGCGCCTGGCGGCAGGCGAACGAGTCGACTCCCATCACGTCGAACTCGCCACCGAACTGGTGGTACGCGGCTCCACCGCTCCCGCCCCGCCCGAGGGCGCCGCCGACCGCAGATGACCCGCCCAGGGGGCAGACCAAGTAAGCCGGAAAGGGCTAATAGGGCTGGTCAGAGCCCGCGCTGGAGCCTGATACGTCGCGGGCGGCGCGCAGCAGGGCGGGGGTGACCACGGTGGGGCGGCCTCCGACCCGGCCGCGGGCCTTGGCTGCGGCCAGGCCCTCGCGGGTGCCGGCGACGATGAGTTCGCGGATGAACTCGGCCAGCGCCGTGAAGACGTGGAAGACCAGTCGTCCGCCCGGGGTGGTGGTGTCCAGGCTTTCATGCAGCGAGGTGAAGCCGATCTCGCGGCGGCGTAGTTCGCCGACCATGGCGATCAGGTCGGCCAGCGAGCGGCCGTAGCGGTCCAGGGAGGGCACGCGACCGGCTCTACTGCGGTGTCTGCGCCGTGCGCCTGCGCGCGGTCAGAGCGAGCAGGGGGCCGACGGCCAGCAGGATGGCCAGTGTCGCGTAGCCGAAGGTGAGGGTCGAGACGGTGGCCACAGCGGCCACGAGTAGGGGCCCGCCGGCGTCGCCGAGCTCGCGGCCCAGTTCGGCCGAGCCCATGGTCTGCCCCATGCGCTCTTCGGGGGTGGTGGCGGCCAGGGCGGCGAAGCCGAGCGGGGTGATCAGTCCCGTGCCGGTGCCGATGAGGGCGGCGGCCAGCAGGATGCCGGCCAGGCCGGGCAGCATCGCGGCCGCGAGGCCTGCGGCGGTGAGGAGCAGTCCGGCGAGCAGGCCGGTGCGGGTGCTCAGGCGCCCGGCGTCCAGGGTACGGCCGGCCTTGGGCTGGACGAGCGCGGCGGTGGCGGCCAGGACGGAGACGGCAGCGCCGGTGGCCACGGTGCCGAGCCCGGCCGCGGCACCGGAGACGGGCAGGAAGCCCACGCCCACCGACAGCGCGGCGGTGGCCGCGGCCAGTGCGGCGGTCGGGGCGAGGAAGGACCGGTCGGCCAGTCGGTGGGCGAGGCCGGCCACGGTCTGCCGCGTGCGGGGCAGCGGTGGTACGGCGGGTACGGCGAGCGCGGCCCACAGGGCGACGGCCGCAGCGCACACGGCCATTACCGTGAACAGCAGCCGCAAGCCCCCCGCCCACACCAGGACGCCGCCCAGCAGCGGGCCAAGGGTGTAGCCGATGGACTTGTAGAAGCCGTAACTGCCGAACGCGCGGCCCCGGTTGGCCGTCGGGCTCAGGCGGGCGACCATGGCGGAGGCCGAGGGGGAGAAGGCGGAGGCAGCGGCGCCCTGGCCGAGGCGGGCCGCCCACAGCCAGCCGGGACTGTCGGCGACCGCGTACAGCGCGGAGGCGCCGGCGAACGCGATCAGACCACCGAGGAGGACGGGCTTGCCTCCGATCCGATCGGCCAGTGAGCCGAAGACCGGCTTGAGCAGCACTTCGGCGCCGTCGTAAAGGGCGAGCAGCCCGCCCAGGACCAAGAGCGAGGTGACGGCGTCGGCGGAGAAACCGCCGAGGTTGGCGGCGATGCCGTGCGCACCGAAGGCGGTGGTGAAGCCAGCGGCATACAGCGGCCACATGGCCTGCTTCGGTGCGGCCGGATGCATGGGCTGGTAGGTCACTAGGGCACCATCCTTCTGGTGAGCATCGATACGGTGCTTGCTGTTGGGACTCGGCGGGAGCCGGGGTGACGGTCTGTGTTGGTCGCCGCTTGACGGCCTGCATGACACCACCGCCCCCGGTTCTCGCGGGGCTTCGGACCGGCAACAGGGAGATGCGCCATAGAGCGCCGGTTAGTGACCGCCCGGGAGCAGGCCTCGTCGCCGACACTTCCTGGCATGAGCCTCACCAGCAGGCCGACTACGCAGAGCTACTTTGCACTTCGTCGGACCGACCCGAGTGGAGGGCCAAGGAGTGGCGGCGAGGCGGAGAAGTCCGGGCGTCGGCTCGCGAATGTGGCGTGCATCGGAACCTGGTCTGAGAATCGACGGCCTGACCCCAGCCGACGTCCGCCCGGTGGCTGCGGCCTACCGGTGAGCCGGTCGTCAACCACCCGAGTCGCTTGCCGCGATGTCCAGCGCCGCCCGGCCTGATCGGCCAGCGTGACCGCGACCAGGCGTGCTTGCAACGGTGGAATCCTGTCCGGGGTGGGCTCAAGCATGAAGCGGCTGTAGAAGCGGCCGTTGCCGAACGTGCGCAGCTCGACTTCCGTATCGGGCAAGCCCAGATGGTCGACGTCCCAGCGCCTGTGCCCCCAGGACACGCTGCCGTCTTGCTCCAGCCGGGGCGGGTGGCCGATCAAGGTGCCGTACTCGAAACGGCAGCCGCGCAGGTGCAGCACCTCGGTGAGCTGGGCGGTGACGTGATCGACCACTGTTTCGGGCGCCCTGGCGCCTTGGGCCAGCTCGGCGGTGTCGTGGATGCGGGCCAGGTAGTCGGCATCGGTGATGGTCACCACCTTAAGCCTGCGGGCGCGGGCGGCCAGCTGCGAGACCGCCAGGCCCACGATGAGCAGCAACAGCGCGGTCTGGACGTCGGCGGGCCTGGTGATGGTGAAGCGCTGGTAGGGCTGGGTGAAGAAGAAGTTGAACCACACCGCGGCCCACAGGGCCGCCAGCGCGCCGGCCAGGCGGTTGCCCAGGGCGGCGACCGCGACCACGATCACGACCAGGACGAGCGCGACGCTGGTGTTAGGCAGGCTGTCGCGAAAGGGCACCAGCGCCGCCGTGGTGGCCAGCGGCGCCACCAGCGCGGTCAGGAACGCGACGCGATCTGCGCCAAGATGTCTCACGCGGCCATTCATCGCTGCAGCACCTCTCGCCCTTTCTGGGGTTACGCAGGTCATTTATGCAGGTCAACGCCATATATCTACCCTGTCGTGCGTGATGGTCCACGCATCGGTCCCCGCTTGGTGCGGGAGATCGGGTGATGGGGTGGTGGCGGTTTCACCGGGCTTCCCTCGCCGGTGTGAACCTGTTGCCTTGCCGCTGCCGATTACCTCGGCAATGAGGTCACCGGACCCCGCACCGCCTGCGGCTGAGATGGGCGCCTTGCCGGATACGTCACAATGCCGGATGTGATTGTGGACAAGGCGATCTACTGCAACGGCGTGCGCGTACCCATTGACGGCGATATCAGCGACGCCTTCAGCGCCGCCCGGCAGCAGGGTGACTGCTTTTTGTGGATCGGCCTGCATGCGCCCACCAGGAGGAGTTCGACCTGATCACCAGCGAGGTGCGGCTGCACCCCCTGGCGGTGGAGGACGCCATCCACGCCCACCAGCGACCCAAGCTGGAGCGCTACGACGACACCCTGTTCGTCGTGCTCAAGCCGCTGCTGTATATGGAGCAGACCTCCGACATCGAGGCTGGGGAGCTCAACCTGTTCCTGGGCGCCGACTTCGTCATCAGCGTCCGCCACGGCCAGGCCGGGGCGCTGACCGGGGTACGTCGGCGCATCGAGTCCGATCCCGACCTGCTGGCCGCTGGCCCGGCCGGGGTGCTGTACGCGATCTGCGAGCAGGTGGTGGACACCTACTCCCAGATCTCCCATGAGGTCGAGCACGATCTCATCGCGCTGGAGCGGAAGGTCTTCAGCGGCGAGCACGCCGACGTCACCGCCGACATCTACTCCCTCAAACGCGAGGTGCTGGGGTTCCGCACCGCCCAGGACCCCCTGGTGCCGGTGCTGGAGGAGATCGTCAAAGGCCGGCCTGCTGGCCGCGGTCATCGTCTGGATCGCCTTCTTGACCGTCCTCATCCTGCTCGATGCCCACGCCGCGGGCGCCCTGCCGTGAACCGGCCATCGGACGATCCATGATTTCCTGAATTCAGGATTATATGTACTATTGTGGCGTGCTGACTGTTGCCTCCGATATCGAGGTGCTGGCCCGGTTCGGTCGCGCGCTCGCCGACCCGATCCGCTGCCGCATCCTGCTCGCCCTGCGCGACGCCCCCGCCTACCCCGCCGACCTCGCCAACGCGCTCGCCATCTCCCGCACCCGACTGTCGAACCACCTGGCGTGCCTGCGCGACTGCGGCCTGGTCCTCACCGTCCCCGACGGCCGCCGCACCCGCTATGAGCTCGCCGACGAACGCCTCGGCCACGCACTCGACGACCTGCGCGCCGCCGTGGTGGCCGTCGAGACCGACCGCACCTGCCTCGCCGCCGCCGAGAAAGGCTGCTGCTGAGATGACCACCGAGACATCGATATCCCTCGGGCCCTCCCCGACCCGCCGCGACGCGCTCACCCGGCGGATACGGCTCCTGGTCGCCGCGACCATCACCTACAACCTCATCGAGGCGGTCATCGCCATCACCGCCGGCACCCTGGCCTCCTCTACCGCTCTGATCGGTTTCGGCCTGGACTCCGTCATCGAGGTCTCCTCCGCCGCCGCGGTCGCCTGGCAGTTCTCCGCCCGCGACCACGCGGTGCGCCAAGGGCGGGAGAAGACCACCCTGCGGATCATCGCCGTCTCCTTCCTCGCGCTCGCCGCCTACGTCACCGTCGACGTCGTCCGCGCCCTGACCGGCACCGGCGAGGCCGAACGCTCCATTCCCGGCATCGTGCTCGCCGCGCTCTCTCTCGCGGTGATGCCGTTCCTGTCGGCCGCCCAGCGCCGCGCGGGCCGCGAACTCGGCTCCGCCTCGGCGGTCGCCGACTCCAAGCAGACACTCCTGTGCACGTACCTGTCCGCCGTGCTCCTGGCCGGCCTGGTGCTCAACGCCACCCTCGGCTGGTCCTTCGCCGACCCCATCGCCGCCCTCGTGATCGCCGCCGTCGCCGTCAAGGAAGGCCGCGACGCCTGGCATGGCAAGGGCTGCTGCGCGGCCCCGGCCGCCGCGGCGGCCCCATCCACCGGCACCGAGCCGGACGCCTGTGGCTGCCGCCCCGGCTGCGACTGCTGCAACTGACCGGCTCCAGGTCCGGATCCGGCTCGGCTCAGGCGGCGAGGTCAAGAACGGTGAAGTCGACCTCCTTGAGCTCAGGGTTGAACTCCGCAGGCTCCGCACCGATCGCGTCGGTGGCATACGGGGCTTGATCGACAACGGAACGGTCGGTGGCGTTAGCGAGCCGGCGCGGGCGGTGTTACCGCCATTCACCGGTCCGATGCCGGCACATGCTGGAGTGCGGGCCTGGTGGTTGGTCCGATGCAGGCTCTTGCATCCTGTACCTGGGTACAGGCTTACCGTCGTGGTGTGGCCGCCGCAGGGGCGGCCGGGCCGGAGCTGGATGATGGCTGAGTCTGAAGTGCCGATCATGTGCACGCTGTCGCCGAACAGCATGGTGGAGCGGTTGACGGAGTTCGAGGGTCTGTTCGCCGAGGGCCTGATCGGGGTGGAGCGGGAGCCGCTGCTGCTGCGGCTGACGTTCGACGCCGATGCCGTGCGGGAGGCGGCGATCCGGAGCCTGTTCGCCTCCGAGGAGCAGTGCTGCGCCTTCCTCGGCTTCGCCTGCACGCGGACTGAGGCGGGCCTGGTGGTGGAGGTGACGGCGCCCCAGGACGCTGGGCCGACTCTGGATGGGATGCAGACCTTGGCGCAGCGGAACGCCCCGCCGGAGGTTGTCGCGCGGAGCTGGGTCGGATGAGCGGCGCCTACGAGGGGCTGCGCTCCAGCGAAGTCGCCGAAGCCGCCGGGGTGAACCCGCAGACCCTGCGCTACTACGAGCGGCGTGGGCTGCTGGCCGAACCGGAACGGACGCTGGGCGGCCACCGCCTGTATCCAGCGGAGGCGGTCACGACCCTGCGGGTGATCAAGACCGCGCAGCGGCTCGGGTTCACCCTGGAGGAGGTCGCCGACCTTTTGGAGACCACATCCCACCGGCACGGACAGCGCGACGCGGGCCTTCAGGAGCGGGCGCGGGTGAAGCTGATCGAGGTTGAGGAGCGCATCGCCGACCTGGAGGTCATCGGTGCCACGCTCCGAGAGGCGATCGACGCCGGCTGCGACGACCTAGTGGTCTGTGCGGGGCAGCCATGCTGCCCGCTGCCGTTCGCCGACCTCGCCCGCCCCGACCAGGAGCAGCAGTGAAGACGACCTCCAAGACCGGCACCGGCCTGGGCGGCCTACCGCAGGTCGCGCGGCACCGGCTGTACCACCGCCGAGAGCGTTGGCTGCGGTGGTGGGAGCGGTTGCGGATGCGCGAGCACCCGCGTCTGAGCAGCGAGAGGTGCCGGTACGGTGGTCGATCATGACAGTTGTGCGGTCCCTGATTCTGTTCGCCCTGGCGGCGGTCGCCGAGATCGGCGGCGCCTGGTTGATCTGGCAGGGCGTCCGCGAGCACAAGGGCGGCTGGTGGATCGGCGCCGGGATCATCGCGCTCGGCCTGTACGGGTTCGTCGCCACCCTCCAGCCGGATGCGAACTTCGGCCGGATCCTGGCCGCCTACGGCGGGGTGTTTGTCGCCGGGTCCCTGGCCTGGGGCATGGCCGTCGACGGGTTCCGGCCCGATCGGTGGGATGTGATCGGGGCGCTGGTGTGCCTGGCCGGGGTCCTGGTCATCATGTACGCGCCCCGCAGCTGACCCGGGCTGATGGGAACCGCCCGGGCGGCAACTTCGCCCGAGTCGGTTCACTAACGCCACTGGCCGTTCCGTTGTCGATCAAGCCCCGTTGCCGCCCCGGCTGCGACTGCACTCCTGGCCAGTTCTCGGGCTCAGGCGATCTCCTCGGCCGTCGGGGTGAAGAACACATGCAGCATCTGCGTCGAGGTCAGGCGCTGAACTGTGGGTAGGCGGTCCGCTCGGTCGACGTCACCGGCGAGCCCTTTCCGGTTGATCATCTCCAGAACCCGCACACCATAGTGATAGATGATCACAACGCGACCCACGATTCATCAAACCGTAACTAAACCAGCGCAGATGGTCACACCCCGGCTGCCATCACGCCCTCTGAACAGCTCTATTAGCCCCTTCCGGCTTGCTTGGTCTGCCCCCCGACTACGGCCGCCCACCGGGGTGGCGCGTGCCTGTCTCGCCGACCCGGCCGTGCGGCCAACGGCGGCCCGGCACCACCCGTACCGGCCGCGGCGAGTCTTCTGGGAGGAGAGCGGTCCCGCACGGGACCGCTCCGCTCTCAGCGGATGGAGCGGTGCGCCGACAGGAGCTGGGCCAGCTCCTCCTCGACCTCCTGGCTGGCGACGAACATCAGCTCGTCCCCGGCCTCCAGCGGGTCGTCCGCGGTGGGCACCAGCACGCGTCCCTCGCGCAGGATCGCGACCAGGGCGGTGTCGTTCGGCCAGGGCACCGAGCCGGCACGCTGACCGACCACCGGCGCGTCCTCGGGCAGGGTGAGCTCAACCAGGTTGGCCTGCCCCTGGCGGAAGGTCATCAGCCGGACCAGGTCGCCGACGCTCACCGCCTCCTCGACCAGCGCGCTCAGCAGGCGGGGGGTGGAGACCGCCACGTCCACCCCCCACGACTCGTTGAACAGCCACTCGTTCTTGGGGTGGTTGATCCTGGCGACCACGCGCGGCACGCCGTACTCCGTCTTGGCCAGCAGGGACACCACGAGGTTGACCTTGTCGTCACCGCTGGCGGCGACGACCACATGGCAGTCGGCCAGACCCGCCTCGTCCAGGGAGGAGATCTCGCAGGCGTCCGCGAGCAGCCACTCCGCCCGGGGCACTGTATCGATCTTGATGGCCCTGGGGTCGATGTCGATGAGCAGGACCTCGTGCCCGTTCTCCAGGAGTTCGGCGGCGATCGACCGGCCGACCGCCCCGGCCCCCGCGATGGTGACACGCATCAGTGACCCTCCTCCGGCGCACTGGACAGCACCTTGTTGATGCGGTCCATGTCGCTCTCGACCGCCATGACGTACAGGACGTCGCCCTCCTGCACCACGGAGTCGCCCTTGGGCAGCAGGGTCTCGCCCAGCCGGTTGACGAACGCCGTGCGCGTGCCCGCGGCCTCCTCCAGATCCTTGATCCTGGTGCCGATCCACCGGGACTGGTAGGCCACCTCGGCCAGCACGACGGATCCGGTCGGGTCTCGCCACAGCGGCTCGGCGCCTTCGGGCAGCACCCGGCGCAGGATCTGGTCGGCGGTCCAGCGGACCGTCGCCACGGTGGGGATGCCCAACCTCTGGTAGACCTCGGCGCGCCGGGAGTCGTAGATGCGGGCCACCACGTTGTCGACGCCGAACGTCTCGCGGGCGACCCGGGCCGAGATGATGTTGGAGTTGTCTCCGCTGCTCACCGCGACATAGGCGCCGGCTGACTCTATGCCGGCCTCTTCCAGGACGTCCCGGTCGAAACCGACCCCGGTCACCCGGCGGCCACGGAAGCCGGCCCGCAGGCGGCGGAACGCCTGCGGGTCACGGTCGATGATCGCGACCGAGTGGCCACTGTCCTCCAGGATGTGCGCCAGGGTCGAACCCACTCGGCCACATCCCATGATCACGATATGCATGCTCCCCCGCCGGTAGGGTTGAGGCGGATCTTGTTCCCTATGTACCTAGTCAGTATGGCCCGCCCCGGGAGCGCCGTGTCAGCGGGATGCACCTATGGGGACTAGCATCGGCAGACGTGGTGAAGGTGACGGACCTCGTGAAGCGCCTGTTCATCGGACGGGCCCTGCGTAGCACGCAGCTGCACGAACAACTGCTCTCCAAACGGATCGCCCTGCCCGTTTTCGCGAGCGATGCCCTCTCCTCGGTGGCCTATGCCCCTCAGGAGATCCTGGTCATCCTCTCCATCGCCGGAGTCTCCTTCTACGGCTTCGCCCCCTGGGTCGCGGGCGCCGTCGTCCTGGTGATGCTGACGGTCGTCGCGTCCTACCGGCAGAACGTGCACGCCTACCCCAGCGGTGGCGGCGACTACGAGGTGGCCACCGTCAACCTGGGCCGCAACGCCGGTCTCACCGTCGCCAGCGCCCTCATGGTCGACTACGTCCTCACCGTCGCGGTGTCGGTGGCCAACGGCGTCGACTACGTGGGCGCCACGATCCCCTACGTCGCTGAGCACAAGCCGCTGGTCGCGATCGTCATCGTCGTGCTGCTGACGGTCGTCAACCTGCGAGGGATCCGTGAGTCCGGCGCGGCCTTCGCCGTCCCCACCTACGCGTTCATGTTCGCGGTCATCGGCCTGATCGTGTGGGGCGGCTTCCGGCTGTTCGTGCTCGGCGACGAGCTGCGCGCGCCCACCGCCGACTACGAGATCGCGACCGCGCAGACCAACCTGACGTCGTTCGCGGCGGCCTTCCTGATCCTGCGGGCGTTCTCCTCCGGCTGCGCGGCGCTCACCGGGGTCGAGGCGATCAGCAACGGCGTGCCCGCCTTCCGCAAGCCCAAGAGCAAGAACGCCGCCAACACGCTGCTGCTGATGGGCCTGGTCGCGGTGACGATGTTCGTCGGCATCATCACCCTCGGCCTGGCCTCCGGCGTCAAGCTCGCCGACCCCGCCACGGCCGCCCGCGACGTGCTCATCAACGGCCGCCCGGCCGGGCCCGGCTACTACCAGCCGCCGATCATCGCGCAGATCTCCGAGGCCGTCTTCGGCAGCGGGTCCCTGTTCTTCTTCGTCATCGCCGCCGTCACCGCGCTGATCCTGTTTCTCGCCGCCAACACCGCCTTCAACGGTTTCCCCGTGCTCGGCTCCATCCTCGCCCAGGACCGTTTCCTCCCCCGTCAGCTGCACACCCGGGGCGACCGGCTGGCCTTCTCCAACGGCATCGTCATCCTCGCCGCCAGCGCCTGCCTGCTGCTCTGGGGCTTCCAGGCCGACGTCAGCCGGCTGCTCAACCTTTACATCGTGGGCGTCTTCGTGTCGTTCACCCTGAGCCAGACCGGTATGGTCCGGCACTGGACCCGGCATCTGAGAACCGAGACCGAGCCGGCGGTCCGGGCGCAGATGAAGCGTTCGCGGGTCATCAACTTCTTCGGCGGCATCATGACCGCCGTGGTGCTGGTGGTGGTGCTGCTCACCAAGTTCACCCACGGCGCCTGGATCGTCTGCGTGGCCATGCCGGTGTTGTTCCTGATGATGAAGGCCATCCACCGCCACTACGAGAACGTGGCGCGCGAGCTCGCCGTACCCGAGGAAGCCCAGGTGGACGAGTCGATGCTGCCTGCGCGCAACCACGCCGTCGTCCTGGTCTCAAAGATCCACAAGCCGACCCTGCGCGCCCTCGCCTACGCCCGCGCCACCCGGCCCTCCACGCTGGAGGCGATCACCGTGGGGGTGGAGGGCGAGGAGGCGCGCGCACTGCAGGAGGAGTGGGAACGGCGGGGCATCCAGGTGCCGCTGAAGATGCTCGACTCCCCGTACCGGGAGATCACCCGGCCGATCCTGGAGTACGTCAAGTCGCTGCGCCGCCGCTCGCCCCGCGACGTGGTGACCGTCTACATCCCGGAGTACGTCGTCGGTCACTGGTGGGAGCATCTCCTGCACAACCAGAGCGCGCTCCGGCTCAAGGGCCGCCTGCTCTTCCAGCCCGGCGTGATGGTCACCAGCGTGCCCTGGCAGCTCCACTCCTCCGACCGGCTCAAGGGCCGCCCCGAGCGCTACGCCCCCAATGCCGTCCGCCGCTGGCGGCGTGAGGCGGCCGGGCAGCAGACACGCCGCGCGGAGGCCGTCCGGAACGCGGCGGACGGTGACGAGGTGGCCCGAGGCGAGGACGGTAAGGCATAACCTTCCGTATGTACTCCTGGCGTAGGGAGGCTCGACCACGACGGACCCTTGGGGGCATGGCATGACGGTTGAACTGACGATCGGACCGGTCGCGCACGGCGGCTGGTGCGTCGCCCGTCATGACGGGCGAGTGGTCTTCGTACGGCACGCGCTGCCGGGTGAACGGGTCCTTGCGGAGATCACCGAGGAGACCAGCAGGTTCCTGCGGGCCGACGCGGTCGAGATCCTGGAGCCCTCGGCCGACCGGGTGACCCCGCCCTGCCCGTTCGCGGGTCCCGGCCGCTGCGGAGGATGCGACTGGCAGCACGCCTCCCTCGACGCCCAGCGCCTGCTCAAGACCGACGTGGTCGTCGAGCAGCTCAAGCGGCTGGCCGGCATCGACTGGAAGGGTGTCGTCGAGGAGGTGCCCGGCGCCCCCGACGGCCTCGGCTGGCGCACCCGCGTCCAGTTCGCCGTCGACCGCGACGGCGTCGCCGGCCTGCGCCGCCACCGCTCCCACGACATCGAGCCGGTGGATCTCTGCCTGATCGCCCACCCCGAGGTGGAGAACGTCGGCGCCGAGGTCATGAACTGGCGCAACGCCTCCTCGGTCGAGGTCATCGCCTCCAGCGGCGGGGACCAGGCCGTCGTGGTCGCCCCCAAGCCCCGCCGTACGGTGGCCATCCCCGATCTCGACACGAGCGTGGCCGTGTTCGTGGACGAGGGCAAGGGCCGCACCCGCGTGGTCCACGGCCGCAACCACCTCACCGAGCGTGTCGGCGACCGCGACTTCCAGGTCACCGGCAGCGGCTTCTGGCAGGTCCACCCCGGTGCCGCCGCCACGCTGCTCGCCGCGGTCCTCCGGTTCGCCGACCCGCAGCCGGGGGAGTGGGCCCTCGACCTCTACTGCGGCGTCGGCCTGTTCGCCGCCGGGCTGGCCGAGGCGGTCGGCCCCGAGGGCGCCGTGTTCGGCATCGAGTCCGATGTCGTGGCCGTGCGCGACGCCGAACGCAACCTCCGGGACCTGCCCCAGGCCCGTTTCGCCCGGGGCCGCGTCGAGAACGCCCTGGACCGTTTCGCCATCGAGCGCGCGGACCTGGTGGTCGTCGACCCGCCCAGGGCCGGCCTGGGCCGTGAGGTCGTCGACCGCGTCTCCACCCTCCTGGCCACCCGCATCGTCTACGTCTCCTGCGACCCGGCGACCCTCGCCCGCGACATCGCCCTGTTCGCCGAGCGCGGCTACCGTCTGGCCGACCTGCGCGCTTTCGACGCCTTCCCGATGACCCACCACGTGGAGTGCGTGGCCCTGCTGGTCGCCGACTCGAACTAGGCGCTGACCAGCAGTGATGCAACACATCAACCCCGTGGATACCCGCCTGTCCACGGGGCTCCTGCAAGATCATGACGTATGGCAGGACCACGACGCCACCGAGCTCACGTTCCCGTCCATCCCGCCGTGTTCCGGCATCGGCGGTGGACACCGCACGCCTGGCGAACAGGATGACAAGAGCCCGGTGGCGGGAGACTGTCACGCCGGGAGCTGCGGGGGCCCGAGGCCGAGATGCCTCGGGCTACCCGCCTGCAGGTCGAATCCCCTGTAAAGAGCTTCGAGCACGGTCTGGAAAACGGACCGCTGACCTGCATATCCATTGTTTCCTGCGCCGTTGCTCCCGGGGCCCGGGAGCCGGACCGCTTCTGCGTGGGCCGTGGTCACTCCCACAGGGGGAGCGGCTGACCGGCGCCGTTCTTGACTGCGGCGGTGTAGAGCGCCTGCGCGGCGGTCACGTCCTGGATCGCGGTGCCCGTGGAGTCGTAGACCACGATCTCGTCGGCGTTCCTGCGGCCTGGCGTGGCGCCGAGTACGATCTCGCCGAGTTCGGCTCTGACCGGTGTCTCGGGGCGGTGATGCAACTCGCCGACCTCGGCGCACTGATGGGTCACGTCGGTGATCAGGGCGGCGCCCGCCAGCAGGTCGTCGTGGAGTTCGCGTTTGGCGGGGGCATCCGAGCCGACGGCTGCCACCAGGGTGCCCGGCCGTACGTCCCGCAGGCCCAGGTAGGGCTGAGTGGCGGGGGTCAGGGTGACCACGATGTCAGCCTGCCGCGCGGCCTCCGCAGGCGTCGTGGCGAGGTGCGCTCCGTGATCGGCCGCGAAACGTCCGGCTTTGGCCTGGTCGCGTCCCCATACGATGACCCGCTCGATCGGGCGGACCGCGCGGATCGCCTCGATGTGGCTGGCGGCCTGAGCACCGGTGCCGAGTACGGCCAGCGTGGACGCATGGGGGAGCGCCAGATGGCGTACGGCCACCGCGGTCGCTGCGGCCGTACGCAGCCGGGTGACCGTGGCCGATTCGAGGAACAGCAGTGGCTGGCCATTCGAGCCGTCGAACAGGACGATGACACCGACGATGCTCGGCAGGCCCAGTGTGGCGGGCCGGTCGTAGAAGCAGGCGCCGATCTTGACGCCGACCACGCCGCCGAGCCCGCTGGCCTTGATGTGGAACTCGCCGGGTGGGCTGTCCAGGTGCGCCAGGCGGCTGGGCAGGGTGTCGCCACGGGCGTAGGCGGCGAAGACGTCCTCGATGAGGTCGATGTAGTCGACCGGAGCGAGCAGCCGCTCGATGTCCGACTGTGTGATCATGAGCATGTTCGAAGAGCATTCCTAATTTTTCCTACTAAGTCTATGGGTATGTGGGAAGTCAGCCTTACTTGGTCTGCCCCCTATCTGTGCCATCTCCCGTCTGGACCTGGACCTATCTCGTGCTCGTTTCGCACGAGCCGCAGGTGTGCCCGAGACGGAGGTGCAGGCGGCTCTGGCGGGAGAGGCTCCTCGATCTGGCGGACCCATGGCCGCCGGCTGATCGCCTTGGTCGCGGTTCCGGCGAGGGGAACTGGGACCAGAGCGCCCGCTGCCTGAATGAGTGACCGGCGACGCGAAACGGCCGGGAGACTGCTCCGGATGGAGGTCTCCCGGCCGTGGATTCATGCTTAGCGGTCGCGGCCGAGCAGCATGTGCGGGTAGCCGCGGTTGACGCGGTCGCCGAGTTCGACGCCCAGCTCGGCGATGAACGCATCGAGTTGAACGATGGCGTCCTCGACGGTGTCGGCCTCACCCTTGAACTCGAATTCAACGAAGGCGCCGGCGCCGGCGACGGTGTCGAACGCGATGGCGACCTGGCCGGGGAGGGTCCACTCCTCCCGCAGCTTGTTCACGGTGATCATGCGCTTGAAGTTCAGTGCGGCGAGGATGCGGTGGATGACCTCAGGATCCTCGACCGGTGTCTCGTATTCGTCAGCGTGGGTCTTGACCGCCCCGTCGAGGGGGTGCCACATCTTGAAGTTGATCGAGGCACCGTTGCCGGCCTCGCGGACGCGCAACCATTCGGAGACGACGTCGGGTTCGAGGAAGTCCCGGTGAGGCGCGTTGTAATAGGTGTCAACCTGCTGGGTCGCCTGGCCGGGCTTGGCCTCCAGGGCTTCCAGGGCTGCCTTGATGGCGGCGGGGTCGTCCAGCTGGTACTTCTGCTCAACCTCGATGTACTTCACGCTCGTCCTTCCTGAGGAATCCGCTGGTGGGATCGGGTTCGTGGGCAGGGTAGGCGGTGCCTACCAGGGCGCGTGCAGTAATTACGGAGGTGGGGTCACGATCCACACGGCGGGGTCGGTCAGGTGTTGCAGCAGTGTGGCCTCCTCCTCGGTGAGCGGGGTCAGGCCGGTGAGGTTCCTGCTCATCTGGTCGGCGTTACGGAATCCGACCAGTACGGGCGCTTGCGGGGCGCGGTGCAGGGCGTAGCGTAAGGCGGCCCGGACCAGGCCGCCGGGCTCGTCGCCGAAGTGCGCGGCGACCTTTCCCAGCACCTCGTGCACTGCTTCGATGACGGGCGGGGTGAACTGCGGGTCGGTGCTGCGGTGATCCTGGCTGCTGACCTTCCGCATCAGCCCTGGCCTGTGGGTGCCGGCCAGTAGTCCCTGTGCGAGAGGCTGCTTGATGATCACGTCGGCAGTGTGGCGTTTCGCGAACGCGAAGATGTCTGTCTCCCCTGGGCTGTAGCGGGGCGACAGCAGGTTATGGCGGACGGTCAGCACCTCGGGCTGGATCCGGTAGAACAGCTCCAAGAATCGCTGGACCTGCGCGTTGTGGTGCGGGGCGGCCGCCCATTCCTCAGCGAAAGCGTGCGGGGCGCGCATCCCGATCGCATGGATCAGCCCGTCCCGCTGGAAGCGGCGCATCTGGTCGACCGCCTCTTCCAGGTAGCGGTCTCCGGGCCCGAAGTCAGCCGAGTGCAGGAAGTAGACATCCAACCGGTCGGTGCCGAGATTGGTCAGGCTCGTTTCCAGTTGGTGACGCATCTGGGCAGGGTGGTAGGGGTGGGCTGCGGTGCCGGCGAAGTAACCGACCTTGCTGGAGATCACCAGCAACTCGCGTCGCACGTGGGCCAGGAGACGGCCCAAGAGACGTTCGGAGCGGCCAAGCCCGTACACGTCGGCGGTGTCGAACAAGGTGACGCCCGCTTCGTGAGCGCGCACCAGGCCGGCGTACGCCTGGTCGGGGTCCACGCCGTCCCAGCCGATCGGGACGCCGCCGTTGGTCGCGGCGCCGCCGATGGTCCAGCATCCGGCGCCGATCGCGGACACGGAACGGTTGAGGGCGGATAGGAAACGAGGTTCAGGCAGAGGAGTCACGATGCCTTCCAAGGCGAAAGGAACAGGGTCAGGTGCCGCACGGGTCGGAGGCGTTGATGAGCCTCCAGGAGGTGTTCGTGGCGGCCCACCGGGTGTGCTCGTGGGCCAAGATGCCGGCCCGCTCGGCGGGGAGTGCTGCGCAGACCTCAGCAACAGCAGTACTCATCTGCGGACGGAGGCCGACCAGGAGCTCATCGGCCAGGGCCCGGCAGCGCGCGCCGAGCACATCAAGGTCACCGCCACCCTTATCGAGGAGAGCGAGCATGCCGGTGAAGAGACCGAACGCGGCCCGTTTCAGCACCACGCGGGCCTGCCGGACGGCGTGGCGGGCGGTACCGTCCAGGATCTTCTCCAACGATTTGAGGGTGTAGTCCAGGGCGAAGTTACGATCCACCCACTGCTGGGCCCACAGGCTGAGCACGCCGATCCGCTGGTCAGCGAACACCGCGTCGACGCGTCCCATCGACGGCCGTACCTGCCCGGCCAGACCGGCGGCGGTCACCTTGCGGGTGTAGGCGGCGCCGCTCAGGCACTCCATGCTGACGAGCATGTAGCTGATCGCGGTGTAGAACGGCACGCCGCGGCTGTGAGCGGCGGCGAACTCCTCGTCGCGGACCCCGTCGATGATCTCCTCGACGCTGAGGTGCGGCAGAGGCTTCAGCACCAGGTCGGTGCGGGCCTGGAACGCGTGCGTCGCCCGCAGTTCCTGCTCGGTCATCAGGTGGTCGAACGTGATGTAGGTGAACCGGGTGGGGACGCCGAGCGCTGACAGGGTTCGGATGGCCAGCGCGTTCTGCTCGCCGCTGGTCTCCTTGTGGAAGCGTTCCAGGATCGACGTCACCCCCGACTCGACGCCGAACAGGCACCGCCGCAGCCCGTTGTCCACCAGGGCCCGCCACAGGTGGCCGCGAGCGACGTGCCATTCACGGTCCCGGTCCGGCCACGCCACTTGGTCGACGCGGCAGGAGGTCTCCCACGCGAACCGGTGAGCGTGCAGGGTGTCGGCGATCGTCAGCGCCCGGTCGACTGCGCCGTCGTCGCGTCCGATGAACTCCTCATCGACCAGGTACAGGGTCCGGGAGGTGTCGGGGTGGAGGTCGAAGACGCGGCTCAGCTCCTGCAGAATCCACGGCAGCCCCTCGGGGCCGGCGCCTGACCACTGGCCTTTGTGGCCGCGCGGGCAGAACGAGCACGAGCTGGTGCATCCGCGGGAGGTCTCCAGTTGGGCGACGCCGCCCCGCTCGAACGTGTGCGCCAGCAAATCCAGCTCAGGCCAGATGTCGGTCTGGAGCCGGTTCGCGACGGTCGCGGTGCGGCGGGCCGGGCCGATGCTCAACGTGTCCTTCCCGCGCTGTACGGAACCGCGGTAGCCGATGCCGCGGACCTCGTCGAGGGGGAAGTCGCCGTGCCAGTAGGCCAGCACATCCTGGATGGTGGGCTCCCCGGCTGCGCGCGCGATCAGCAGGTTCGGGTAGCGATCCAGGAGGAGCTTCTCGTTACGGGCGGTGAGGCTCCCGCCGGCCACGACCAGAGGCCGATTCTCCAGACCGGCGAGGTGGTCCAGGAGCTGAATCATCAGGTCGTGCTGACCGAACGTCGCCGAGATGCCGATGATGTCAGGGGTCGTGGTCTGGACGCGGCTGGTGATGTCGTCCAGGGTCGCGCCGAGCTGCATGTCCATGAGCTCGACGTGGCCCATCAGTGTGGCTCGGGCGGCGCGGGCAACATCGCTGATGGCCAGGGGGAAGCGCGGAAGGGGGAAGTATTCCGGGTGGTAGAGCGCCACCAGCAGTACCTTCGGCCGCATCAGGCGGTGGAAGGTGCTTGCCGCTACGTCGGTGTTTGACAGCCAGGAATCCGGTTGGGTGAGCGGAAGGCGGCCCTGTGTCCAGGTGGGCCATTCCCGCGTGCGGTGCTGCTGGCCGGACAGGTCCGCGATGGTCCACCCGGGGCCGACTGGGTTTTCGACTACGAGGAGCCGCCGATCCACGGTCCCGGTCAACGCCACTCGGGCGGGCAGGCGCTCGGTGAGGAACCGGTGCAGGGCAACCGGCTGCTCTAGCGGTGTTTCGTGGAGGTCGGCCGCGGTGAACGGTGCGGCGCCGATCGCGTGACGAACTGCGATGATCAGCCGGTCGTGGGCTGAGTACTCATCCAACGCGGATGCGCTGGTGGTGCAGGTGTCGGGCATGTCGACTCCTAGCTATGGGCCGCTGCTGGGGTGCGTTTCAAAAGTTCGCGGGACTTCGCACAGCGGCGCCGGAGACGCTCTCGCTGCGCCGCTGTGCTGTTCATAGAGAGCCGAGGCGCTCAGCCACTCCTCGTCGGAGAGTCGGTCGACGCCCAGCACATCGGCTGTGGTGTTCAGGTCCTCGCGGCGCAGCTCCCAACGGGACATCAGCTCCACCGCGCCGTACTGCTGCCCCGTCACCGGGGTGCCGGACCGGCGTCGCGCTCGGCCTGCCACCGTTCCTGCAGTTTCTTGACGGCCCGCTCGGCGTTGTTGAGCATGCGGGAAATGATGATCTGCTGGTCGGCGTTGGGCGCGTGGCCGGAGGCTGGCAGGCTGGCCCATCGGTCATATCCGGGTGGGGACATCATGACGATGGCTCGACTGCTCGTAGGAGCGCTGCCAGGGCCTCCGGCGTTCCCGCCTCAACCGCCGGAGCGCCTGAGAGATCCGCGCTTGCGGGAGCGGCACAGAACCGGTCGGTGCCGGCGAACCGCAGGATCGTCCACCAGGGGAAGGCGCGGCGCAGTTGCAATACCGGGTCTTTGTCGAGTTGGGCGGCCAGGCGCACGGCCGCGCCCTCGGGATCACAGACGGGGTGCCAGGACCACAGGCCGGTCTCGCTGGGCCAGCGGAACCGCTCGGGACCACACCACACCAGCACGCCCTGGGCGATGCTGAGCGTCGGGTGGCCGCTGCGCATCACCATGACGTCGGTGTCCAACGTTGGGATGTCGCGGTCACTGAGGGCCTGTCGCAGCAGCTGCACGGCATGAACGGCTGCGGTGTACCCGCCGGGTCTTTCATGGCGGTCCGGCTCGTCGGGAAATCCGTGCAGGCCGTTCGCTTCAAGCGTTCGGTGACATGGCATGTACCGATAGTGAGATCATGCGATCTAGGTCACCAGGGACGCATTGTCCGTCTGGTGGGTTTTCTTGACCACCAATGAGGACGCCTTGTCCTAACTCTCGATGTCGAGCGACCTCACCAATAACCGCACCGCAGGCGACAGGCGCATCTCCTCCTCGCGGATCTCTCGCACCAAAGACCGAGCGACCCCCTGGTGGCGGAACCACACTGGGGACAGAGCCTGCGCCTCCTGCAACCGCTGCACCGCCGTGGCATGGCGCCGGGCGTCGAAGTGCGCCTGGGCCACGTCGAGGAGATGCCGTCCGTAGGAGATGCCCGTCACCTCTCCCGGGTGGATCCGTTGGGACGCCTTGAGCGCCTTGTCCGGCTCTCGCCGCACGGTGTAAGCGTGCGTCGCCTGCATCGCCACCGTCGCGGGCCCAAACGACGAGTTGTAGAAGGGCACTCGCTCTCCGAGCCGCTCAGCCCCGGCCGTGGCGAGCGAGATGTACTCGGCAACGTCCCGGCCGGCGGCGGCGGCCGGGGCGAGCGCGGTCATGAGCAGGTTGCCCCATACGGCGACGTGGGTGGCCGGGGCGGAGAAGCTGGGTTCGATGCGCTGGGCCATCGTGGCGGCGAGGCGCTCGGCGTCCTGCAGCCGGGCCTGGTGGAGCATGACCCAGGCGTAGGTGCCGTGCAGAGTGGCCCACAACAGCTCGTCGCCGCCGCCATGCGCGGTGGTGATGGCCCGCTCGGCGCCGATCGCGGCCAGGTCGTCGCGGCCGAGGTGAACCATGATGCTCGCGGCCAGGTCGTAGGCCATTGCCAGCGGGTAGACGGCCGCTGGCCCGAGCGCGGAGTGAGCGAGCCGGGCCTCGGCGATCAACCCGGGGAGCTGGGCGACGAGCGCGGGGAACTCCCCGGCCCAGTAACGGCGGCAGGCGTCGTCCACCGCGGCTTTGATGTCGCCGAGCGGAGTGGGTTCGCCGTCGTGGCCATCATCGAGGTTGGGCAGGAAGGACGGTGAGAGCAGGGCGTCGCGAAGGGCCAGGACGCTGCCGCCGTCGCGGTCAGCGCCCATGCGGTCGCGCTTGTCGGTCAGCTTGGACAGGTCGACGTCCAGGGCGTTGGCCAACTTGATGAGCGTGGTCAGCCGGGCTGATTTCCGGCGGCCCTGCTCCAGCTTGGCGATGATGTCCCGGCTGAGGCCGGCCCGCTCGGCGAGCTCCTCCTGAGTCAGGTCTTGGTCTTCCCGGATTCTCTTGAGCTGGTTGCCGATGCTGCTACCGTCGTTCATAGGCTCTGCACCTTCCTGAGCGTCTCGACAACCTCAGGCTACGGTGCAGGGCCTTTACTGTGCAGGGGCATGTGGCAGTGTGTGTCTCTCGCGATCGTAAGGCGTCGGCAGTGTACGGCTGGTGCCCACGTGGATGGGTGCGGTGCCGTCGTAGCCCACAACCACGATCGTGAGCTCGGGTCGCCCCCCACCGGGGAAGGGCATAGCCGACACGATGACGTCGTGATCGATGACCTCACCGGGGTTGATCTGGTTGGCGATGGCGGTGTCGACCATCTCTGAGACGCGGCCGGTTAGGCGCCCGGCGGTTCCTCTTCGGCTGGGTGGTGAGACCACCTGAAAAGTGGCAGTGAGCGCTTCATAATCGAAGGTTCAACTCAGGGCTGAGCGAAGGGCTTTCGATGGCAGCAGATGCAACGAGTGCGTGGTTTGCCCTTGGCGGAGTGCTACTTGCTGGAGCGATGGGGTTCGGGACGGCTTTCCTGACCCAGCATTGGCAGGGGCGGGCCGCTAAACGCGCCCTTCATTGGGAGCACGCTAAACAGCTACGGCAGGAGCGGCGTGAGACGTACCTCCACTACTGGAATGCCTGGAACCGTTTGATCCGTGAGCTTGAAAAGCCGTACTTACCCAAGGATGCAGAAGAGATCACTGCGGAGACGATCGCCATAGCCGAAGCAGATTGGCGTCAAGCAGTAGACGCACTACTTCTGATCTGCAGCAGGGAAGTCCTCAAAGCTGGGATCACACACGTCGAAGTCACTGAATCGAGAATCGCTGCAGCTCTGCAGGGCAGGCGAATGGACGGTGGCGGAAAGACCCGGGCGTTGAACAGGGCGATGCGTGACGACATCCTTAAGCCGACCACGCCTGACTCGATTGACGACACTGACCCGAAAAAGGCGAGTGTTCAGTCGCATAGTCAAGCCGCCCGCACGCTCTGAGGCGGTCCAGCCTCCTGAGTTCCTTGGTCACAGAAGGCCCAGCCGCAGGGGCATCACGCACGGTGGGAGCGTGGTAGGAAGCCGGCGCACCGCCCCACCCCGGGGGTGTTTGAGGGCTGTTCCGGTCAAGACCACGACGCCATCACCCGTGGGACAGTGCGTTGTCTTCACCGGTCGCGTAGCACGCGGTGCGGCGGGCTGCTTACGTTGACGACGTTCAGCTCATCGGCAAGGGGGACGGATGCAGTCATTCGAGCGGAACGACTACGAGACCGAGGCGCGCAAGGCGTTGCAGAAGGGCGATGTGGCGGCGGCGCAGGTGTGGGCCACGCTCCGGGTCGCCGAGAACCTCGAGAACCACCTGGCCGAGATAGGCAGTCGCCTCAGTGAGATCGAGACACGCCTGCAAGGGATCTAGGTCTGTCATGCCTGGACAGATGAAGGCCCGCTCAGTGGCGGGCCTTCGTGTCTCAGCGGATCACAGGATGGCGTTCGCCCAGGTCAGTGCCGATCGGCCTGCGCGAATAGGCAAACTCCCGCTCTGGGGTCTGCGTGCGTCTGAGCGGTGCGCGATCAGGTTCCTACCGTGGATCCCCATCCGGCACACGGTCAGGTCGTCGTCCTCAGCGCGGTCAGGGCGCGCTCCAGGAGTCGGACGCGGTGGAGGCCCACGCCCATCTCGTGGGCGATCCAGCGCGGCCCATACCCGGCGTCGTACAGTCGTGCGTACCGGATGAGCTCCAGCATGCGGGGGGCACGCGGCGGGCGGTCAGCCACGATCGGCCGCCGGCGCATGCTCCTTGAGCTCGGCTGTGTTCCCGGGGGTCTCGGCCTTCCAGGTGACGACGAGGTTCCCGTCGTCGTCCATGGCGTAGGTCTCGATCATCGGGTGGCGCTCCTTCGAGGTCAGAGGCCGATCTGGACGTTCTGGATCATCTGGGCGGGGTGGTCGTCGTGGCCGTGGGTGGCGGCGCATGCGTGCGAGTCCACAGGGGAGCTTTCCTGTCGGGGTCGGCGGCTGATGAGGTCGTACTCGTTCTGCTGATCTGGAGTTCGGCTGGTCAGGGGTAGTCGCGTTGGAGGAGGCCGGGCAGCCGGGAATGTCGCCGTGGTGGGCTCGCTCTAAGCGAACGCGGATTCGGGTGGTGCCGCATCTGGTGCATTGCTCGGTCCGCACTCGGCCGATGGCTCGATGAACCTTCCACCGGCGCCGGACGAGGCAGCTCACGGCGCGTCCAGGGCGCGGTACGGCGCGGTCGAGTCGGTCTCGGGCTTCGGCCCGTGCTCGCGCATCACCTTGCAGGCGGCGTCGATCGCGGCCTCGGCGATCGCCTGGGCCAGCTCGGCGACGGTGTCGGGGTGCTCGTTCGAGCCGTAGCCCGAGTCGGCGAGGAAGGAGACAGCGTCCGCCGTTCGGTGTCCGCCAAGAACGAGGGCGACACCGGCGATCGAGGCGGGGTGACCGGCGGCAGGTTGCCGGGCCGTCACCGGTGCCGCCGACAGGTGACCACGATCGCCGACCCGGCCGCGGCCGGACGGCCTGACCTCATCGGCCGGGAGTTCCAACCGGGTGCGGCCGTGGTCGACACGCGCCGGCGCGGGGACATCACCTCAGGGGAGAGCCACCAGGCGTCGGACAGGGTGCAGGTCGAACTGTCGGCGGGTGACCACCCAGACATCACCGGCTTTGTGTGAAGTCTTCAGGCAGACGGTGGCCCCGCCGGCTGCCGGGTCCGCAATGTTCTGGTGGGGCGCACGCCGCCCCGTCCTTGGCCGTTCCGGTGTCTCGCGACTCGGAAACGTGGACGGTGGTACGGCGCGCGCCCCACTCGATCATGGAACAGCACCCGTCACCACGACAGAAGAGCCATATATGTGCCCCTCACTCCTTCATCGGGATCGGAGGACGGGCTCATCCACGGGTGACCAACTCGTCATCCGAAGAGACGGTGCTTGAGGCCTTCCGGCCGGTGCTGATCCGCAGGAGCAGCGAAGCCGCGGTCAGCGCCACACCGAACCAGACGACACTTGTGACACCTGCGTTGTCGGCGAACAGTCCACCGAAAAGCGCGCCGAGCGCAATGGATGTGTTGTACGCCATGGTGTTGAGCGACATCGCGGCTTCGAAGGTTTCGGGTGCGGCAGCGAGCGTCATATTGACCTGGCACAGCTGCACGGCGCCGAAGGAAAGTCCCCAGAGGACCAGCGAAACAATCGAACCGGCCTGCCCGTCGCCGATCGTGAGCAGCAACAGCAAGGAGACCACGAGTCCCACGCAGCCGACGATGAAGCTGCCTCTCAGACTTTTGTTCACCGTGTATCCGGCGACGAAGTTTCCGACGGCGCCTCCGATGCCGAAGATTATCAGCACCACGGTGATGAAGACGGGCGTGGCGGATGCGTTGCTCTCCAAGAAGGGCCGTACAAAAGTGTACGCGCCGAAATGGCCGAGCACGAAGAACACGACGATGAACAACACCAGGCGTAGCTGTACGTTCTTGACCGGGAGCCCGAAGACCTCCCGGACCGAAACCGCGTTCGCCGATGGCAGTGATGGGACCAGGGCAGCGACCGCGAGGAACACCAGCACGCTGAGGCCGGCCCAGATGAGAAAAGTGGTTCGCCAGCTGGTGAGGCTTTCAAGGATTGTTCCCAGTGGTATGCCCACCACCGTGGCGATCGAGATGCCGGACATCACGACTGCGGCCGCCCTGCTCGCGTGGCGTTCCGGGACGATGCGCATCGCCATGCTCACGCCGATGGCCCAGAACACACCGCTGGCGAATCCCATGATGAGCCGCGTTGTCAGGATCAGCGCATAGTTCGGTGAGATGGCGGTGATGAGGTTTCCCAGGGCCAATATCGCCAGCAGCGTGGACAGCAGCACGCGCCGGTTGACGCGCCTGGTCCAGGCCACGATGAACGGTACGCCCAGGCCGGCTGAGATGCCCTGCAAAGTGACCATCAGCCCGGCGACACCCACTGATATACCCAGGCTTGTGCTCAGCGGAGTAAGCAGGCCGACGGGCATCAGCTCGGTGGTGAGGAAGACGAACAGACTGGCCGTGATCGCCGCGACGCCCAGCCACGCCTTTAAAGCCGAGGGTGGGCGGTCATCCTGTGTGCGCATTTCTTCTCTCTGATTGTTCAGGCTATGGAATTACGGAAGAACCGCGGTATTTCAATGTTGACCGCATCCATCGGATTCGGCGGTGTTCCGAAATCCATTCACGGAACGCCGGCGGGTCGCTTCGGGAGTTGTTCGCATGTCATCGCGAACGCCCCCCTGTCCTGTCCGCGATGGGATCCCGCCCGAGTTCCGCAGGATTGTCGCTGTCGGCGGAATCGTGAGGGCCGGGCCCTCGTGGCTTGGCCGGTCGGGGCTGTGCGAGCAGCGCGGCGATAATGATCACCAGGATTCCGACCAGTTGCAGAATCGACAACGTCTCGTGCAGAAACAGATATCCGAGGAGGGTTGCGACAATCGGACTGCCCAAGGAAAGAAAAGAGACCGCCAGTGCCGGCAGCCTCTCTATCCCGCGGAACCAGATCGCATAACTGATGACGGCGCCCAGGGAGACGAGATAAGCGAACCCGATGATGTTGGTTCCGGTGATGGTGGTCGGCAGCCCTTCGATGGACAGCGCGAAGGGCGACAAGACGAGTCCGCCCGCGAGGAGCTGCCAGCCGGTGAAGGGAAGCAGCCCCACTCCGTCTGGGCGTCCCCACCGTTTGGTCAGCGTGATGCCGGTAGCCATGCAGGCCGCTCCACCCAGCGCCGCCGCCACACCGACGAAATCCAGTGCCACCGTCCCCTTGAACACAAGCAACACGACACCGCCTGCGCCGAGGCCACAGGCCACCACATGCGTGAACCGAATTCTGTCCCCGATGAACAGCGCCGCCAAGATCAGCACAAACATCGGCTGCACCGACATGATCATCGCTGCGACACCACCCGGTAGGCGATAGGCCGCGACGAACAACAGGAAGAGGAACGCGCCGATGTTGAGCGTGCCGAGCACCAGGGCGCGCCACAGCCAGATCCAGGTCGGCAGCGTGCGGGCGAAGGCCAGCAGAATCAGGCCCGCGGGAAGCGCCCGCACGGTGGCGGCCAGCAGTGGGCGGTCCGGTGGCAACCACTCGGTCGTCACCAGATAGGTGCTTCCCCAGATCGCCGGTGCCAGCGCCGTCACACCCGCGGTGAGGAGTGGCCGGCCGCCCTTCATGCCGCGCCGCTCTCCATACCGGAACACCTGTCACCGAAGCCGCCGATGCCAGGCGACATATATGCGTTCACGTTCAACCGTTCCTCGATGGCGGAGGTCGTCATCCGCAGCTCCAAACAGCGGTTATCGACAGCGGCGATGCCCTCAGGAGGGGTCGCCACCCGTGTGTTGCGGCGGCAAGCCACCCGCATGCGCTAGTCGAAGACGGGTTCGCGGGTGCGGGTGCGTTTGAGTTCGAAGAAGCCGTCGGTGCCTGCCACGGCAAGGACACCGTCCCAGAGGCGACCGGCGGCCTCGCCGCGCGGAATGGGGGAGACCACCGGGCCGAAGAACGCGATGAGTTCGCCGTCGGACCCGGGAACATGGATGACGGGAGTGCCGACCTCGGCGCCGACGAGGTCCATGCCGGCGTGGTGACTGGTGCGGAGCGCTTTGTCGTATTCGGTTGTCTCCGCCGCATCGGCGAGTTCTGCCGGCAGATCGGCATCGGCAAGGGCGGCGAGCAGCATGTCTCGCCCCAAGCCGGCCTTCTGGTGATGAATCCGGGTTCCCATGGCGGTGTAGAGCGCCCGCAGCACCTCGGAACCGTACTGCTGCTCGGCTGCGATGCAGACGCGCACCGGCCCCCAACCCTCGACCATGCCTTTCTTGTATTTCTCCGGCACTTCCCGCCCCTCATTGAGCACCGAGAGGCTCATCACGTGAAAACGTGGTTCGACGGATCGCACCCGTTCAACCTCCAGCAGCCAGCGGGAGGCAATCCATGCCCACGGACAGCGCGGATCGAACCACATATCAGCGGCGGTGGCCGCCTGCTGACCTGGTGGCGTGATGTTCATGATTGGCTCGTCCTCTCAATTTCGCGCGGCAGCGGCCGGGTGACTCCCGGCGCGATCAGGCCGGTGGGCAACGCACGCAAGAGTCCCGTAAGCAGTGGGTGTCCCGGCGAGCGAAGCTCGGTGGTGACGACATGCGTCGTGCCCCACACCACGGGAGGGAGCACCGTCAGGACGGTGCGAGGCGGATTTCCACGGGGAGCACCGCTGCCGGCTCCGTCGGAAACCCTCTGTGCTGCTGGACTTGTCACGCTGACAGTCTCACCTGACGGCTATCAATGAGTCCAACACATGATTGTCACCTCATCTATCGTGTATCAAGATAGATCCATGGAGCTCCAGCAGATGCGCTATGTCGTCGCCGTCGCCGAGACGAACAGCTTCACCCGGGCCGCCGAACGTTGTCTGGTCGTCCAGTCCGCCCTCAGCCACCAAATCGCGCGCCTGGAACGGGAACTGGGTGCGAGGCTCTTCGAGCGCACCAGTCGCCGGGTGCGGCTGACGCCGGCCGGTGCGGCGTTCCTCCCCGCCGCCCGTCAGTGCCTGGACGCCGCCGAGCGCGCAGCCACCGAGGTCGCCGCGGCTGTCGGTGAGGTACGCGGACGGCTCGCCGTGGGCCTGATCCCCACCGTCGCCGCGGTCGACATCCCAGGCGCCCTGCGTGACTTCCGCCGGCGGTACCCGGACGTGCGCATCAGCCTGCGCGTGGGCGCGAGCGAGGAACTCGTCGAGCAGGTCAGGCAAGGCGCCATCGAAGTGGCCTTCCTCGGGCTGCCGACCACAGCGCGACCCGAAGGTGTCAACGCCCGTGAACTCGCCCGTGACCGGCTCGTCGCCGTGGTCGCGCCCGACCATCCCCTCGCCGAAGAACCAGTGGTCGACCTTCGCAGGCTCTCCTCCGAGGTGTTCGTGGACCTGCCGGCCAAGACAGCCGGACGCGCCCAGTCCGACCAGGCCTTCTCGGCCGCCGGCCTCAGCCGCGACGTCGCCTTCGAAGTGACCACCGCGGACTTCATGATGGCTCGACTGGTCGGGCAGGGCCTCGGCATCGCCATGCTCCCCTCCGCCTACGTGTCCCAGCTCACCGGCGTAACCACCATCGAGGTCGCCGACGCGCCGACCCGCGTCGAATACGTCATCTGGAGCCGCGACGGCCGCACGCCCGCGGCGACCGCCTTCCTCGCCATCCTTGACATCCCAGCCATACCCGGCACGGAATGAACCCGACACGACGTGATGTGTCCTGGAGAGCCCTGGCGGTCCCCGGGGCTCCTGCAGGATCTGCGCGCACGGGATACGCATGATCATGAAACACCTCAGGACCGAAAATCTCGCCTGCCGGCGGTCGTTGCAACGCCCGATCTTCGGGGACGCGGTGGGCTTCGAGATCCGCAGGGTTCGGTCGCCGCAGAGCATGGTTGCCACCTGCTGATGCGCACGTACGGGCCGCCGCCGGTCTTGACCGTGCCGGGGAGGCGAGGGAAAGTGAAATTCACCCCCTTCCCAGAGGAGATCCTCATGCGTCGTCGTATTGCCGCCGCCATTCTCACAGCCCTCATGGCCGTCGGTGTGACGGCCGGTCTCGCCGCAGCAGCCGCACCCGCCAGCGCCACCGATGAGCTCTGCTGCTGACCTTGGACACGGCGAAGAGCCCGCTCTCCTTCGGGAAGGCGGGCGCTTCTTTCTGAGTCAGCTCCTGGTCTTCCCGGATCCTCTTGAGTCGCTGCCGTCGTTCATATTTCGCTCAGCCGGGCGACCATGCTCTGTGGTCCGAGCGTCCACGCGACGAGCCGATCATCACCGACACGGTCGCCAAGGGACGCGGCGACGGCAAGGTGGGCGCGGGCTCCGCTGCGGTCTGCGAGGTGGAACGCGAGGTTGCCGAGCAACGCTGACAGCCATCCGGCCGCGCGGCGCAGCTCAGCTCCAGTCACACCGTCTGCGGGTGCGGCCAAGGCTTCGCCGAGCAGGCCGCGGGCGGCGTGCACCTCGTCGAACAGCATGCCGGGGGCGTGGCGGGAGTAGTTGAGCGCGTAGTGCTCAACGGCTGTCTCGGCGAGTTCCACCACCAATGGGCTGCCGTGTGGAGCATCCAGCAGGGCCAGGCGCAGAGACTCGCGGACGGCGGGCAGTCCACTGGCTGTGGTCATCCGTTCCAGGGGAAGCCTTCCGGCGAGCCTGGAGACTGCGCTGCACCGGGAGATCCGTGAGGAGCTCGCCGACCCCGGACCCTACTCTCCGCTGCGGCCGGTCTGCTCCTCCAGTCGTTCCAGCCGCTGGACGATCGGTTCCAGCTCCCGCCGGATGGCGGCGGTCAGGGCTGCGGCCGGGTCGGCCGGGATGCCGCCGGACTGGCTCTGCGCCCGGAGGTGGACGTAGCCGGCCAGGGCGGCCGTGACGGCGCGGCGGGTCAGCCGCGGTTCGGCGCCGAGGCTCCGCAGGATCTGCCCGCCGGGTCCGTCCGGTTCGGCGATCAGCCCGAGGAGGAGGTGCTCGCAGCCGACGTAGTTGTGCCCCATGCCGGTCGCCTCGGTGACGGACAGCTCCAGCGCCCCTGCGGCGGGCCGGCCGAACCGGAGGGGGGAGCCGGTCGGCGGGGCGGGCGGCTCGCCGGGGGTCAGGCGGTCCAGCTCGCGCCGTACCTGGCCGGGGTCGATCTCCACGGCGCGCAGGATGTGCAGGGCCAGGTTGCCGCCTTCGGCCAGCATGCCGCCCAGCAGGTGCTCGGTGCCGACCTCGGCCGCCCCCTCGGCGCCCGCCTGCTCCACCGCGAGCTTGATCACAGTCCGGGCCCGTCCGGTGAAATGGGTGAGACGTGCCGTCGGGTCGTCGAGGTCCGGAGCGCCCAGCGCCGTCTCCCGGATGGCCGTGACCCGCCGTACCGCCTGTTCCAGGGCGCGCTGGCAGATGGCCGACACCGGCACACCCGTCTCCTTGACCGCTTCGGCCAGCTCGTCGGGCAGATAGACATTGATCTTCGGCACTACGCCTCCCTTTAGGGTTAGCAAGGGGTTATAACCCAGTTATAACCCCTTGGGGGGCGGCCGTCTAGTGAGGAAGAGCGGCGAGAAGCCGGGCAACGTCGGACGCCGGCGCCGCGCCCCGGGTGGAGAGCCAGGCCAGCCCGTTGCGGGTGGTGAAGGCGGTGAGCTTGCGGGCGTCGGCCACGGTGAGGTCCCGGGGGCCGGACAGGACGGCGGTGAGGGCGACCCGGTGCCAGGCGGTGGTCTCGCCCATGGTCCGGGAGAGCTGGGAGTGGGCGGCGTGCACGGCCAAGGCGACCTGGTGCAGATCCGTCCGGCCGGTGGGGGTGTGCCGGATCGGGGCGAGGAGGTTGACGGCGGCGATGTCGACGCCCGCCTCCCGGGTGGACCGGAGCATCGCCTGGTCCGAGGGGGACAGGCCGGTGCCGGTCACCGGCAGGGTGAAGCTCACGGTGAGCGGGTGCCCCTTCGCGGCGGCCTCGCGCTGGAGAGCCCTGATCGCTCCCGCACGGCGCAGGACGGTCTCGTCGCCGCCCGGATCCTCCACCTCGAAGTCGATGTAGGTGACGCCGAAGGCACCGACCACCTGGCGGTAGGCGGCGGTGAGGCGGCCGAGGTCGGCGCAGGTCGCGGCCGGCTCGCTGCCGCCCCGGCCGCCGAAGGCGAGACCGGCGTCACCGCCGGACGCGCGCAGCCGGCCCAGAACCGCGGCGACCGGATCGCCGCCCCGCCTCCGCGGTCCTCCCCATACGGGGGTGCAGCCGTCCTGTCCGGCGGTGAGATGGCCGAGGGTGAACCACCGGGGTCGCTCCCGCCGGGCGGTCCCGGGCAAAGTGGAGAGCGGGTCGCGGACGGGGTCCACGAACGCCACGAAACCTGACGGCCGGACGGCGGCGGCCGGGGGAGAGGCCGCGTCCGGCGGCCGGCCCGCCGCGGTCCGGGTCAGGTGAGGCGACGCGCTCCCGGCATGGGGCGCGCGGTCGGCTCCCGTCCGGTTGTCGGACGTGGCGGGCAGGGACCAGACGGCCAGGCCGGTCCCGGTGACGAGCGCGGCCGCCGCGAGCACGACCAGGGGCCGGGGCGGTGTGCCCGGCTCGCGTGCCCGGCGGGCGGCGGAGCGGTCTGGCGCCCCCGACATGGCGTTCACCGAACTCTCCCCAGGATGTCCCGGACTTCAGGCCGGGTCCGTTGACCTTCTCGGTGACGCCGATCAGTCGCGCTGAGTGGTCGATCCGTCACCGGTGGGACCGAAAGCCAGAACGTTAGCAAGCACCGCCTGCACGGCGTGGGCTTTCTGCGGATGGCGTCCGGTGTGACCGGATAATGGTTTTCATGAAGTTGAGGATCTTCACCGAACCGCAGCAGGGCGCCACCTACGAGGAACTGCTGACGGTCGCGCGGACCGCCGAGCGTCTGGGGTTCGACGCCTTCTTCCGTTCCGACCACTACATGCGGATCGGGCCCGGCGACCCCGGCCCCGGTCCCACCGACGCCTGGACGACTCTCGCGGGTCTGGCCAGAGAGACCTCCACGATCAGGCTCGGCACCCTGGTCACTCCGGCCACCTTCCGGCTGCCGGGCCCGCTGGCGGTCAGCGTGGCCCAGGTGGACCAGATGAGCGGCGGCCGGATCGAGCTGGGTCTGGGCACCGGCTGGTTCGACGCCGAGCACACCGCGTACGGAATCCCGTTCCCGCCGGTCAGCGAGCGTTTCGCCCGGTTCGAAGAGCAGTTGGAGATCCTCGTCGGGCTCTGGACCACGCCGGAGGGGGAGACGTTCTCGTTCGAGGGGGCCCACTACCGGCTGGCGGACTCGCCCGCGCTGCCCAAGCCCGCGCAGCGCCCCAGGCCGCCGATCATCATCGGCGGGTTCGGTGCCCGGCGCACCCCGCGGCTGGCCGCGCGGTTCGCCGACGAGTACAACCTGCCGTTCCACACGCTGGCCGACACCAAGCTGGCCTTCGGCCGGGTCCGGGAGGCGTGCGAGGAGCACGGGCGTACCGGGATCGTGCTCTCGGCCGCCCAGACCGTCGCCGTCGGCGCCGACGAGGGTGAGGTCGCGCGCCGCGCCGAGGCCGCCGGTCACGACCCCGCGGTGCTCCGCGAGAGCGGCCTGGCGGGCACTCCCGCCGAGGTGGTCGACAAGATCGGCGAGTTTGCCGGGCTGGGGGCCGAGCGGGTCTACCTCCAGGTGATGGACCTGTCGGACCTGGACCACCTGGAACTCATCGCCGCCGAGGTCCTGCCCCACGTCTGAGGCACCGGCCGGCTGCTGGTGATCGGGCCGGTCCCGCGGGGCCGGTCCGGTCACGGCGGTGTCCGTTCCGTTAACCGATGGCCCTCATGATCGGGTATCGGGCAGACTGTTCCGGGTGTTGCTCACGATCTCCACGACCGTACGGCCCGCCACCGACCTCGGATTCCTGCTGCACAAGCATCCAGACCGGATCCAGGAGTTCGGCCAGTCGTACGGCGTGGCGCGCGTCTTCTACCCGGAGGCGGACGAGGAGCGTTGCACCGCGACGCTGATGCTCGACGTCGACCCGGTGCGCCTGGTGCGCTCGCGCGGCCGCTCCACGCCCGACCACGCCCTTGGCCAGTATGTCAACGACCGGCCCTATGCCGCGTCGTCGCTGCTGGCCGTGGCGCTGGCGGACGTTTTCCGCACCGCCCGCACCGGCCGCTGCGACAGTCGTCCCGAGCTGGCCGCCGGACCCATCCCGCTGGAGATCGCGCTGCCCGCGCTGCCCTGCCGGGGCGGCCCCGAGATGGCGCACCGGCTGTTCGAGCCGCTGGGCTGGACGGTCGAGGCGCGGGCCGTACCGCTGGACGAGGAGTTTCCCGAGTGGGGCGACTCACGCTACGTCCGGCTGTCGCTCCGCGGCGAGGTGCGGCTGGCGGACGCGCTCAACCAGCTCTACGTGCTGCTCCCGGTGCTCGACGACGCCAAGCACTACTGGATGGCCTCCGACGAGGTGGACAAGCTGATCCGGGCGGGTGAGTCCTGGCTGGCGGCCCACCCTGCGAGGGGCCTGATCACCCGTCGCTACTTCGGCCGCCGCTCGTCCCTCACCCGTACCGCCTTCGCCCGGCTGGCCGAGATCGGCGACGACGTCGAGGAGGAGCTCGATCCTCCGCTGGAGGAGGAGGTCACCGCCGGAGACGGCGAGGAGGCCGCCGCGACGGCCGAGGCGATCGTCGGAGAGTCCTCGGGCGGAGCCGCCCTCCCCGCTGCCGAGACGGGCGCCGAGGTGACCGAGGGGGTCTCCGTGACGGCCCCCGGGACCGCCGCGGCGGAGGCCGCCCCCAGGCGGCCGCTGAACGCGCTGCGCCACGAGGCGGTCCTCGCCACGCTGGCGGAGACCGGCGCGCGCACCGTGATCGACCTGGGCTGCGGGTCGGGGCAACTGGTCGGGGAACTGCTGGGCCGGCCGGAGTTCACGAAGGTGGCCGGGACGGACGTGTCGGCGCAGGCGCTCGCGATCGCGGCCCGGCGGCTGAAGATCGATCGGATGCCCGACCGCAAACGGGCGCGGCTGGAGCTGTTCCAGGGGGCGCTGACCTACACCGACGACCGGTTCGCCGGGTATGACGCCGCGGTGCTCATGGAGGTGGTCGAGCATGTCGATCCGCCCCGGCTGAGCGCGCTGGAGCGGGTCGTCTTCGGCGTCGCACGGCCCGCACACGTGATCGTGACGACCCCCAACGCCGAGTACAACGTGCGCTATGACTTCCTGACGGGCATGCGCCACCCCGACCACCGCTTCGAGTGGACCCGGGCGGAGTTCCGGGCGTGGGCGGCGAAGACCGGCGAGGAGTACGGCTACCGCGTCGACTTCCGGCCGGTCGGCGACGACGACCCCGAGGTGGGACCGCCCACCCAGCTGGCCCTGTTCGGTAAGGCAAGCGCCACGGGCGCGGGAGGCGGAGATGACTGAGATCGCTGTGCCGGAGATGTCGCTGGTCGTGCTCGTGGGAATCTCGGGGAGCGGCAAGTCGACGTTCGCCCGCAGGCACTTCGCGCCGACCCAGGTGGTCTCCTCGGACTTCTGCCGGGGTCTGGTCGCCGACGACGAGAACGACCAGGCCGCCACCCCCGACGCCTTCGACGTGCTCGACTACATCGTCGGCACCCGCCTGCGGCGGGGCCTGCTCACCGTGGTGGACGCGACCAACGTCCAGTGGGACGCGCGCAAGAAGCTGATCGAGCTGGCCAGGTCCCACAACGTGCTGGTCGACGCGATCGTCATGGACGTCCCGGAGGAGGTGGCGATCGAGCGCAACGCGGCCAGGCCCGACCGCGACTTCGGACCCCATGTGATCAAGCGGCAGGGCAAGGACCTGCGGCGCTCCATGGCGAAGATCTCCCGGGACGGTTTCCGCCGGGTCCACGTGCTGCGCGGATCCGACGAGATCGAGGCCGCCACGGTCGTCCGGGAGAAGGCGTGGAGCGACAGGCGTGAGCTGACCGGTCCGTTCGACGTCATCGGCGACGTGCACGGATGCCGCGCCGAGCTGGAGACGCTGCTGCGCACCCTGGGCTGGGACGTCGAGCCCGGCGGCACGGGCGCGGTCCACCCCGAGGGCAGGACGGCGGTGTTCGTCGGCGACCTGGTGGACCGGGGACCGGACTCGCCCGGTGTGCTCCGCCTGGTCATGGGCATGGTCGCGGCCGGGACGGCGCTGTGCGTGTCGGGCAACCACGAGCAGAAGCTGGCCCGCGCGCTCAACGGCCGTAAGGTCAGGGTCGCCCACGGCCTGCAGGAGTCGCTGGACCAGCTGGCCGCCGAGCCCGAGGAGTTCCGCGCCGCCGCGCTGGCCTTCATGGACGGGCTGATCAGCCACTACCAGCTCGACGGGGGCAGGCTCGTCGTCGCGCACGCGGGGCTGAAGGAGGCCTACCACGGCCGCGCCTCGGGCCGGGTGCGCTCCTTCGCGCTGTACGGCGACACCACCGGCGAGACCGACGAGTACGGCCTGCCGGTGCGTTACCCGTGGGCGCGGGAGTACCGGGGCCGGGCCATGGTCGTCTACGGTCACACCCCGGTCCCCGAGACCGAGTGGGTCAACAACACGATCTGCCTGGACACCGGTGCCGTGTTCGGCGGGAAGCTCACCGCGCTGCGCTACCCGGAGAAGGAGATCGTCTCGGTGCCCGCCGAGAAGGTCTGGTACGAGTCGGTCAGGCCGTTCACCGCCCCCGGCCACCGTGACCCCGGGGTGCTCTCCATCGACGACGTCGGAGGCGTCAGGCACATCGAGGTACGGCATGGCGGCGGCCGTATCAAGGTCAGGGAGGAGAACACCGCCGCCGCGCTGGAGATCATGAGCCGGTTCGCGGTCGACCCGCGCTGGCTGGTCTACCTGCCGCCGACGATGGCGCCCCCGGAGACCTCCCGGCTCGACGGCTACCTGGAGCATCCGGCCGAGGCGTTCACGGAGTTCGCCGAGGCGGGGATCACCCGGGTCGTGTGCGAGGAGAAGCACATGGGCTCGCGTGCGGTGGCCGTACTGGCCAGGAACCCGCAGGTGGCGGCGGCCCGGTTCGGGGTGGAGGACGGGACCGCGGGGGCGGTCTACACCCGGACCGGCAGGCCGTTCTTCGCCGACACCACCGACCTGGTGAACCGGCTCAGGCAGGTGTGCGCGCCCATCATGGACGAGCTGGAGACGGACTGGCTGGCGCTCGACTGCGAGCTGCTGCCCTGGTCGGCCAAGGCGGAGGGACTGATCCGCAACCAGTACGCGTCGGTGGGGGCCGCGGCCCGTACGGCTCTGCCCGAGGCGGTCAGCCTCCTTGAGGCGGCGGCCGGGCGCGGGTTGGGGGTGGGCGAGCTGTTGGACCGCACCCGCCGTCGCCTGGTCAATGCTGCCCGGTTCAGGGACGCCTATGCGCGTTACTGCTGGCCGGTCTCCGGGCTGGACGGCCTGCGCCTGGCCCCGTTCCAGATCCTGGCCTGCGAGGGCCGGGCCACCGCCGTGCAGGAGCCGCACTCCTGGCACCTGGACATGCTCTCCCGGCTCACCGACCCGCTGATCGCCCCCACCCGGCAGCTGACCGTCGACCTGGCCTCCCAGGAGTCCAGGGACGCGGCGACCGCCTGGTGGTCGGCGCTGACGGCCGAGGGCGGCGAGGGCATGGTCGTCAAGCCGCTGGAGTGGCCCCACCAGGCGGACGCCACCGGCGCGGCCGTGCCCGCCGGCCGGGTGCAGCCGGGGGTGAAGGTGCGCGGGCGGGAGTACCTGCGGATCATCTACGGCCCCGACTACACCGAGAGCCTGGAGGTCCTGCGCCGCCGTTTCCTGGGCCGCAAGCGCTCGCTGGCGCTGCGGGAGCACGCCCTCGGGTTGGAGGCGCTGTCCAGGCTGGCCGAGGGCGAGCCGCTGTGGCGGGTGCACGAGGCGGTATTCGCCGTCCTGGCACTGGAGTCCGAGCCGGTGGACCCGCGTCTCTGATCCGCAGGTAAAGAGAAGGGCGGGTAAAGAGAAGAAGGAAGGCATTTTCCCGATTGGTGCGACGGCTCTTCCTGGAGGTGTCCATATCGTTGGAGACCGGGCCACCAGGGAGGAACGTCGTGAGATTCGATCGTGCGGCTCTGCGGGATGTCGTCGCCATCCATGACGACCAGGGGGTGCTGTCGTTCTATGTGACCGCTGATCCCCGGGAGGAGGCGGCGGTCCGGCCCGCGTGGCGGATCCGGTTCGGCAACCAGCTCGCCGACCTGCGCAGACAGATCAGCGCCGATGGGGACCGGCCGCGGCGGACGGCCGTCCTGGCGCGGCTGGAGCAGCTGGAGACGGAGTTCGCGCTGCTGCTCAATCCGACCGAGTCCGGGCTGGGACGGGCGCTGTTCGCCCCGGTCGGCAGCGACGAGGTATGGACCTTCTCCTTCCAGCTGCCGGTCGCCGACCAGGTCGTGCTGGAGTCGACGGCCTATGTGCGACCGCTGGTCAACACGGTGGAGACCGCGCCGCCCGCCGGGCTCGTACTCGTCTCCCGGGACGGGTTGCGCATGATCGACTACCGTTACGGCATGGCCGAGGAGGCCGGCCGGACAGACTTCGAGATAAACACCGAGGACTGGCGGCGGATGCGCGGTCCCGCCCCCTCGGGTCTCGCCCAGCAGACCGTGGCGGCCCGGGACAAGTTCGAGCGCCGGGTCGATGAGAACCTCGCCAGGCTCCTGCGCGCCGCCGGGCCGGGCGTCACCGAACAGGCCGCGAACCGGGGCTGGACGGCGATCGCGCTGATCGGGGACGTCCAGCTGACGGAGATCGTGGCGGCGGAACTGACCGGTGACGTCATCCAGATCGACGCGGTGGTGGACGCGCTGCCCCCGTCGAAGATCGCCGAGTACGCGGAGCCTCAGCTGCTGGCCGCCCGTACCCGGTTCGCCACCGCACTGGCCGACGGGGCCAAGGACGCCGCCCTGTCCGGCGGGCGCGGAGCCGTCGGCCTGGCGGACACGCTCAACGCGCTGAACGACAGCCGGGTGGCGCAGCTGCTGCTGGCCGAGTCACGCGAGTGGAGCGGCAGCCGTACGGCCGACGGACGGCTCTGCCCGCCCGACCAGATCCCGCAGGGGGAGTCGGCGCACGAACACGTCCAGGAGGACAGGATGGGCGAGCGCATGATCGAGCGTGCCCTGGACATCGACGCCGAGGTGATCGTCCTGGACCGGCAGGCCGCCGAGACCCTCGCCGACTTCGACGGGGTCGCCGCGATCCTGCGCTGGTAGGGGAGTTCCGGGGGCGGAGGAGGCAGGATGCGCCGCCGGCCCGCGCAGGCCGTAACCGGAGAGTCGTACTGATCCACTAACGGCCGCTGTGAGACAATCATCTGTAGATGAGAGGCGTGTTTTCGCAGCTCATGACATGGACAACCCCTCGATCGCGATCGGATGCGACCTTGACGGTCGATCCATGGATACCTGGGTTTTTCGGGGGAAAGGACTGTCATGGTCGGTACCACCCCTTCGGGCACCTCCAGTGAGAACCTGGGGCATGTCGTCTTCATCACCGCCGCCGCGGCGATCGGCGGGTTCCTCTTCGGCTACGACAGCGCCGTCATCAACGGTGCCGTCACCGGGATCCAGAAACACTTCGGTGTCGGCCCGGTCCAGATCGGGTTCGTGGTCGCGATCGCGCTGCTGGGCTCGGCGATCGGCGCGTGGATCGCCGGGGGTATAGCCGATCGCTGGGGGCGCACCAGGACGATGCAGGTGGCCGCGATCCTGTTCGCGATCAGCTCCATCGGCCAGGCGCTCCCGTTCGCGATCTGGGACCTCGCCTTCTGGCGGGTGCTGGCGGGCGTCGGGATCGGGATGGCCTCGGTGATCGGTCCCGCCTACATCGCCGAGGTCGCGCCCCCCGCCTACCGGGGACGCCTGGGCTCCTTCCAGCAACTCGCGATCGTCCTCGGCATCGCCGTCTCCCAGCTCGTCAACTACGCGATCGCGCAGTTCGCCGGAGGCAACGTCAACAACAAGCTCTTCGGCCTTGAGGCGTGGCAGTGGATGCTCGGCGCCTGCCTGGTCCCGGCCCTGCTCTACCTGCTCTTCTCGACGATCATCCCCGAGTCGCCGCGGTTCCTCGTCGCGGTGGGCAAGCTGCCGATGGCGCGCAGGGTGCTCGCCGAGGTCGAAGGTGAGCACATCGACCTGGACGCGCGGATGGCGGAGATCCAGAACTCGCTGCGCAGCGAGCACCGGCCACGGCTGCGTGATCTGCGCGGCCGGTCGCTCGGGCTGCTGCCGATCGTCTGGATCGGCATCCTGCTCTCGGTCTTCCAGCAGTTCGTCGGCATCAACGTCATCTTCTACTACTCGTCGGCGCTGTGGCAGTCGGTCGGCATCAACCAGAGCGACTCGCTGCTGATCAGCTTCTCCACCTCGATCATCAACATCGTCGGCACGTTCATCGCCATCGCGCTGGTCGACCGGATCGGCCGTAAACCGCTGCTGCTGATCGGCTCCGCGGGCATGACGATCGCCCTCGCCGTGGCCGCGTGGGCGTTCAGCGCGGGCGTCCCCACCGGGGACACCGTCAGGCTGCCGGCGACGCAGGGCGTCGTGGCCCTGGTCGCCGCGCACGTCTTCGTGCTGTTCTTCGCGCTGTCGTGGGGCGTCGTCGTCTGGGTGCTGCTCGGTGAGATGTTCCCCAACCGGATCAGGGCCGCCGCGCTCTCCGTGGCCGCCTCCGCCCAGTGGGTGGCCAACTGGCTGATCACCGTCTCCTTCCCGTCCCTGGCCGAGTGGAGCCTGGCCGGCGCGTACGTGGGATACGCCTTCTTCGCCGCGCTGTCCTTCGCCTTCGTGTGGTGGAAGGTCAAGGAGACCAAGGGCCGCAAGCTGGAGGAGATGGGGTAGACCCGGCGCGGGCCCCGCTGAGCCCCGTGCTCCGGGGCAGACGCGGGGCCGTCCCTAGGCTCCGGGCCGGTGGAGGCGTCCTCGCCTGCGATGCGCCATGCCCACCACGCCCATCACCAGCCAGGCCAGGAAGACGAACTTGAGCGCCCCGAACCCGGCGATCGCCACCACGGCGACCAGGACCAGGAGGAACAGCGGGAAGGCCGGCGGCCCGCCCCGGCGGCCCATTCCGCGGTGGTGCCAGGCCGTGGGGTGGTCCGCCATCCGGCTCCGGCCGTGGCCGCGACGACGGTACTCGCGACGGCCGTGGCCCCCGTGCCCCGCTCCCGTCCACCCCGGGCCCGCCCAGCCGGGTGCGCCGCCGTCGTCTTCGGGGCGGGAACCGTACAGGTCGGGCAGGTCGGCGGAGGCCAGGGCCAGATCACGGCCGGTGCGTGCGGACAGGGTCCGTTCGATGCGGTCGTCGAGCTCCTCGTGGGTCAGGCGGCCCTGCGCGTAGTGCTCGCGCAGAGCCGTCATGGCCGCTTCGCGCTCGGCGTCTCCGATGCGGAGATCGTCCCGGGACGTCATCGAAGATCACTCCTCGCCGGGGTCGCCGTCTGCCAGGACCTGGTACAGCTTGCGGCGTGTCTCGACCAGGATCTGCCTGCCCTGGCGGATCTGCTCGTCGGTGCCGGTCTGCAGGATCTGCAGCATGGCGAACCCCGACTGGCGGGCCAGGTTCATCAGCTCCCAGGTGCTGTCGTCGACGTCGGGCGTCATCTCCTCCCACGGGGCGCGCACCTCGTCGGCGTGCTCGGCCACGTAGGCCCGGCCCGCCTCGGTGAGCCGGAAGGACTTGCGGCCGTCGCTCTCCTCCGAGAGGACCAGGCCCTCGTCGGTGAGCTGCTGCAGCGCCGGATAGACCGCGCCGGGGCTGGGCTTCCAGCCTCCCTCGCTGCGCCGGTCGATCTCCTGGATGATCTGGTAGCCGTTGCGCGGCTCCTCGGAGAGCAGGGCGAGGATCGCGGCGCGGACGTCGCCCCGCTTCGCCTTGCGCCCCCGGCCGAACGGCGGCCGCCCGCCGAACGGGCCGCCTCGCCCCGGGCCGCCCCGGCCGAAGTCCCACGGGAAGGCGCCGCCGGGGAAGGGGCCGCGGTGTCCTCGCTGCCGGTGCTCGTGCGGGCCCCATCCGCGACGCGGGCCGGGCTCGTCGTGGGGGCCGCCCTGCTGCCAGCCGGCGGCCATGGTCCGAAAGGTCTCCCTGGCGGCGCGCTTCATCTCGTGCCGCAACTCGGCGGGGATGGCCCCTGCCCACCGGCCGCCCATCATGTGTGCGGAAGTCATGTTTCCTCCTTGGTCGCGATCCTCTTTAGACCGCTCTCGATGCCTCAAAGATATATCGAGAACATTCTAAAGACAAGCCTATGCGGCGATATGAGAGTTTTGCCTGGTCCGGGCCGCACGAAGGCGTGCACAAGGGCCTTCGCCAGCTGTGACGGGCAACACTCCTTGACCGGAAATCGGCAGCGCTATCTGGCCGACCTGTCATCGTCGGCAACGCGGTCATATGGTGCCGATGACGAGGGCGTCGCGGGCCGTGTCGATGGCTTCGGCGGTGATCCGGTCGAGTTCGTTGAGCTTCATGACACACTCGGCCTGGTCTAGCAGCCGGGTGATGAGCCGGAAGTTGCCTGCGGTGGTGCGGGCGATCGCGGCGATGGCCTCTGTTGTCGTGGCATCGAAGATGCCGAGGCCAAGGATGGCCGAACGCGGTGGCCAAGACGGTGGCGAGTTCGTCGGTGGCGAGGGCGCCATGCTCAGGCGGGCCTGGCGGGCGCGTTCGGGCAGGCCCGTGGGGGCGTAGCCGGACAGCGCCGACAGGCACGTCTGGTGGACGGTGGAAAACAGCCGCTCGATCTTTCCGCGGCCGCAGGGCTGGCCCTCACTCGGAAGATCGGCAGTCTGGGTCAGCTGGCAGGGTGGGTTAGGTGGAACTGCGCAGTGGTGAGCGCCACGTCGACCTCGATGCCGAGTTCGCGGACCGCGGCCGCGTAGGTACGGGCGGCGTCGGCGAGGCGGGCGGTACGTTCGGTTTCGGATAGTTGAGGGATTTCGCGCACGACGGTGCCCTGACCGGCCCGGCCGCGCAGGTACCCTGCGGCCTCCAGCTCACGGTAGGCGCGAGCGACCGTCCCCGCTGCCAGTCCGAGGTCGCGGGCGAGTTGCCGGATGCTCGGGAGGCGGGCGCCGACCGCCAGTCCTCCGGTCCGGATCAGCGCGGCAATCTGGGCCCTGAGCTGCTCGTACGGTGGCGTGGCCGCGTCCGGATCGATCTCGACGATCACACCGGGACCTTCGGGGCGGGCCGTGGTCGGGTGCGGATGCCGAACCAGGAGTACAGCGCTGCCAGCACCATCGCGAAACCCAGCACGCTCATGACCCAGTTGAAAGGTTCCGGGGCGTCGAGGTCGAGCAGCATGGCCCACATCGCGTCGAGGGTGGCCAGGCACATCAGGGCCAGCGACGCCCCGGCGATGGTCTGCAGCGAACTCGCCCGGATCCCGTCGTCGGCAGCGTCAAGGTCGAGGGAACGCACTGGCCAGGGGCGCATGACAATGAACCGGCACGATAGCCACATGACGGCCGTGGCCAGCCCGATGCCCGCCAGGTCGAGGATTATTTGGGACGGTGCCACCTTGGTATGCCCGGCTTTGGGCCACACCTGGTAGAGCCAGGTGTGAACGCCCAGCGCCGTGACGATGAGAACCGGGCCCCAGTGCGCCCACCAGGTCAGGCGTTCACCTGGTTTACGCACCATGAGGGCGGCTCGGCGACGGCCTTCGGGCATCGGCAGGGACGTCCCGATCTCGGCAGCCAGTGCACCGGCCAGGTATCCGGCGACACCCAGGAAGTAGTGGTAGCCGCTGCCGGAGGTGAACGCGCTGGCCGCGAGCCAGCCGATCGCCCCACCGGCGGCCCGCCATCTGCTTGTTCTAGCCAGGTAGACGGAGAGAATCGGTTGGGTACCGCTGGTGAGGGCGATGTCGTATTCGGCGGCGAAACGGGCGACCCGCCTTCCGGACACCGGTCGAAACCCGATCAGTAACGCCAGGATGGGTGGGAGCAGCAGTTCGACGAGCCTCGCCGTCATCGGTGACATGCCAGACCTCCCGTTACCCAACAAATGTATCAATGCAACGATACATTTGATACGCCGAGTGGGCGTGGGGGGCCTGGACGCCATTCGTCTACCTCGGGGCTCGCGTTCACAAGTCCTGGCGTGGTGCCGGACCTCGCGTGTACCTGGTGGGGCCAGCCTTACCGACAGGTCTGGTAGGTGGGTTCGGAACACCTCGGTGGAATCATCTGTGAACGTCCTGCCAAAGAGCACGTCGCCGAGATGCAGGCGGCCCGCGAATGCCTGGTCGCCGCGATCGACAACGTCGACATCCTGCTGGAGATGCTGAGCGGCCCGTCCGCGTTCCTCGACAAGGATTGATCCGGCGCGGCCCCACCTGGGTCTTCGGACGGCCTGAATGGGCCCCACTTTCGTCTACCGCGCGCCCGCGCGTCGAACTACGCCGCCGCGAGATCGGCTTCACCTCACTGCATGAAAGCCTGGACACCACCACCCCGGGCGGACGACTGGTCTTCCACGTCTTCGCGGCACTGGCCGAGTTCATCCGGGAACTCATCGTCACCGGCACCCGCGAGGGCCTGGCCGCAGCCAAGGCCCGCGGCCGGGTCGGAGGCCGCCCCACCGTGGTCGCCCCCGCCCTGCCGCCCGCCACCCGGCAAGCAGGCACCCGGTGATCCGCACCCCTACCAGGTCAAAGGCGCCGCCCAGCTCAAGGCCTCGCTGCCAGGACAGGCCGGCCCGTTCGGCATCCCCTCCTGGCCAGGCATTTTGCCCAGGGCAGTTCCGCTCGCGGCGCAACCCTCAAACATGACCAATTGCCATAATCAACGCATGTCTACCTATCAGCCTCCCGAACCTGACAGATATGTCTTTTTGGACGTCGACGGCACGTTGATCGATGCCCTGGACAACCAACGCCGGGTCTGGAGAACGTGGGCGGCGCGGTATGGCCTGGACCCCGAGGAGGTCTACCAGGTGGCGCTTCGAACCCGGCCAGTGGAGACCTTCGCCGTTGTCACACCGGACCGGGATCCTCATGCCTGCCTGGCCGTACTTCACGAACTGGAAGACGAGGACGTGCGATCCGGCGTCTATACAGCCTTCGACGGGGCATCGGAGCTGTTGCACGGCCTGCCGCCGGGATCATGGGCGCTGGTGACCTCGAACTACGCTCATCGAGTCCGCGGGCGTTTCATCCGCACCCGGCTACCGATACCAGAAGTGATCGTGGACGCGGCCGCGGTCGAGCAGGGCAAACCGTCACCCGCCCCCTATCTGCTGGCCGCCGAGCAGTTCGGTGTCACCCCGGAACACTGCCTTGTCGTCGAGGATGCTCCCTCCGGCGTGCAGGCCGGGCTACGGGCCGGGATGACCGTGTGGAATGTCAACACACCTGTTGCTGCAGACGGAGCGCACCGTCACTTCGAAAGCCTGCGCGACGCGGTAGACGACATCCTGGCGTTCGTGTCCGGGGGTAGGCCTGACGGTGATGAGAGTCGGCGTTCCGTTAAGGAGCGTGTCACCAAGTACACGGAGACGACATGACAGGGAACGTGTCGTCTTGGGGCGACGCCAGAATCCGGTGATGACGCTGGCCGGCTCACTGACAAGATCTTGAGGAAGCGTTGCCCGTCACAGCTTCGCCGCCCCGATCGTTCTCCCCGTCGGGCCACCCGACGGCGGATACCCAGGGTGAGATCGACATCACCCAGCGAAAAAGTGAGATAGATCACGCGATTCTCAGCGGATTTCGGAACAAGCACTGAGACCTGCACGTTACAAAGGACATAGACGGGATTCGTTCCGTGCCGGAAGGGCTGGGGGGTGCTTTCGGTACGGAACGGTCCCGTCTGTCGTTTCTGGGACGTACGGGCGTCCCGCCAGGGAGATCTCCGGCGGGGCGCCCGTTCCATGTGACCTCTGCCGTTCGGCGGCGCCGATCACGGCCCCGTCCGTTCCCCGGGTGTGAACGGAGGCGAGCAGGGGCGCTCCCATCGGGAAGGTCGCGGTCATCCGGCGAGGCGAGCCCCGTCCAGTGACCCAGAAGTCACCGTCCGCCGGATTGATCTCACCGCCCCGGCGCACCGATGATGCAAAGTGGCACGGTCCTCCGCTTGACGCGGGCTTTGCCGTACAGTCATCTAGGTGATCTTGATGGGGGTGTTCGGCGGATGATGGGGCACACGCACGCGCTGACGGGGGCGATCGCCTGGCTGGGGGTGGCGCCGACCCTGGCGGCCCTGCCGTTGCTCACCGAGTCCACCCGGTACATCGAGACCGGTGTCATGGTGAACGCCCTCACCCCGGCCGAGTTCGTCGCCGGGGCGCTGATCTGCTCCGGCGCCGCCATGCTGCCGGATCTGGACCATCCCAGCGCGACGATCGCCCAGACCTTCGGCCCTGTCACCTGGGGGCTGAGCAAGGCTGTCGCCTGGCTGAGCGGCGGTCACCGCAACGCCACCCATTCCCTCCTCTTCGCGGTCGGCGCCGGGTTCGGCGCCCACTACCTGGCCAACGCCTACCCGATCGGCCGCGACATCCTGGTCGTGCTGCTCATCGGCCTGGCGCTGCGGGCGATCGGGATCGGCATCCCAGGCAAGAAGTTCGCCTCCGCGATGGTCAACCTCGGTCTGACGGTCGGCCTGTTCGCGACGTTCCGCAGCGACAACGTGGGATACGCCTGGCTGGGGCTGGCGGTCGCGGTCGGGTGTCTGACGCACATCACGGGGGACTGCTGCACGGAGAAGGGCTGTCCGGTGCTGTGGCCGATAAGGCAGCGCTGGGTGCTGCCGTGGAAGATCGGGATCAAGACGGGCCGGGCCTTCGAGCAGAAGTTCCTCGCCCCGGTCCTCTCCGTCGTGGTCCTCGGACTGCTGTACTTCCGTCTCGCCCCCCTCTGATCCTACTGAAGGGTAACTTGATGTCGAGATATCTCTGGGGATATCTTGATGTCGAGAGATTCGCTGCGGCCCCGAGGCCCTGGTTAGGCAGACCTAACTGACATGGGCACTCCAAGGGTGCGGCAGGATTCAGATGCGCCTTTTTATGGTGGCGCGTCGGACAACTGGGTGATGAGGGAGGCCAATCGTGTCCGCGAACAGCTTCGGCAGCCGTGACACGCTCCGCGTCGGTGACGCGGGATACGAGATCTACCGGCTGGACGCCGTCGAGGGGGCGGGACGCCTCCCGTACAGCCTGAAGATCCTTCTGGAGAACCTGCTCCGCACCGAGGACGGCGCGAACATCACCGCCGACCACATCCGCGCGCTCGCCCAGTGGGATCCCACCGCCGCACCGAGCGTGGAGATCCAGTTCACCCCGGCGCGCGTGATCATGCAGGACTTCACCGGCGTCCCCTGCGTCGTGGACCTGGCCACCATGCGTGAGGCCGTCCGCGACCTCGGCGGCGACCCCGCCAGGATCAACCCGCTCGCGCCGGCCGAGATGGTCATCGACCACTCCGTCATCGTCGACTTCTTCGGCGGGCAGGACTCCTTCCGGCGCAACGTCGAGCGGGAGTACGAGCGCAACCGCGAGCGTTACCAGTTCCTGCGCTGGGGCCAGACCGCCTTCGACGAGTTCAAGGTCGTCCCGCCGGGGACCGGCATCGTGCACCAGGTCAACATCGAGCACCTGGCCCGTGTCGTCATGATCCGCGACGGCAAGGCATACCCGGACACCTGCGTCGGCACCGACTCCCACACGACCATGGAGAACGGCATCGGCGTTCTCGGCTGGGGCGTCGGCGGCATCGAGGCCGAGGCCGCGATGCTCGGCCAGCCGATCTCCATGCTGATCCCGCGGGTGGTCGGCTTCAAGCTGACCGGCAAGCTCCCGGCCGGCGCCACCGCGACCGACCTGGTGCTCACGATCACCGAGATGCTGCGCAAGCACGGCGTCGTCGGCAAGTTCGTCGAGTTCTACGGCGAGGGCGTCTCCAGCGTGCCGCTGGCCAACCGGGCCACGATCGGCAACATGAGCCCCGAGTTCGGCTCCACCTGCGCGATCTTCCCGATCGACGGCCAGACGATCGACTACCTCACGCTGACCGGCCGCTCCGCCGAGCAGGTCGCGCTGGTCGAGGCCTACGCCAAGGCCCAGGGCCTGTGGCTGGACCCCGCGGCCGACGAGCCGGTCTTCTCCGAGTACATCGAGCTGGACCTGGCCACGGTCGTCCCGTCCATCGCCGGTCCCAAGCGCCCGCAGGACCGCATCGCGCTGTCCGACGCCAAGAGCGCCTGGCGCGCGGCCGTCAAGGACTACGCCCCGAGCGTCCTGAGCCCGGGTGACGAGGCCTCCGACGAGTCCTTCCCGGCCTCCGACTCCCCGGCGATCTCCCACGACAGCAACGGCGACAAGCCGCACGCCGCCGGTCACAACGGCGACCGCCCGCGCAGGCCGGTCCAGGTCTCCCTGGCCGACGGCACGAGCTTCGAGATCGACCACGGTGTGGTGACCATCGCGGCCATCACCAGCTGCACCAACACCTCCAACCCGTACGTCATGATGGGCGCCGCGCTGCTCGCCAGGAACGCGGTCGAGAAGGGCCTGACCCGCAAGCCGTGGGTCAAGACCTCCCTCGCCCCGGGCTCGCAGGTCGTCACCGGCTACTTCGAGCGCTCCGGCCTCCAGCCGTACCTCGACAAGATCGGCTTCAACCTGGTCGGCTACGGCTGCACCACCTGCATCGGCAACTCCGGCCCGCTGCAGGAGGAGATCTCCGCCGCGATCCAGGAGAACGACCTCGCGGTCACCGCGGTGCTGTCGGGCAACCGCAACTTCGAGGGCCGGATCAACCCCGACGTCAAGATGAACTACCTGGCCTCGCCGCCGCTGGTCGTCGCCTACGCCCTCGCGGGCACCATGGACCTCGACCTGAACAACGAGCCGCTGGGCACGGGCGCCGACGGCAAGCCGGTGTTCCTCGCCGACATCTGGCCGTCGCCGGAGGAGGTCTCGGCGGTCGTCGCCTCCTCGATCGACCAGGAGATGTTCCTGCACGACTACGCCGACGTCTTCAAGGGCGACGAGACGTGGCGTTCGCTGCCGATTCCGACCGGTAACACCTTCGAGTGGGACCCGGCCTCGACCTACGTCCGCAAGGCCCCCTACTTCGACGGCATGCCCGCCTCACCGGAGCCGGTGACGGACATCGCCGGCGCGAAGGTGCTGGCCAAGCTGGGCGACTCGGTCACCACCGACCACATCTCCCCGGCCGGTGCCATCAAGGTCGGCACGCCCGCCGCGGAGTACCTGCGCGAGAACGGCGTCGAGGTCAAGGACTTCAACTCCTACGGCTCCCGCCGGGGCAACCACGAGGTCATGATCCGGGGCACCTTCGCCAACATCCGGCTGCGGAACCTGCTCCTCGACGGCGTGGAGGGCGGCTACACCCGCGACTTCACCCGCGAGGGCGGACCCCAGTCCTTCATCTACGACGCCTCCGCCAACTACCAGGCCGCGGGCATCCCGCTCGTCGTCCTCGCGGGCAAGGAGTACGGTTCCGGCTCCTCGCGTGACTGGGCGGCCAAGGGCACCGCGCTGCTCGGCGTCCGCGCGGTGATCGCCGAGTCCTACGAGCGCATCCACCGCTCCAACCTGATCGGCATGGGCGTGCTGCCGCTGCAGTTCCCCGAGGGGGAGACGGCGGAGTCGCTGGGGCTGACCGGTGAGGAGACCTTCGACATCACCGGGGTCGAGGCGCTCAACGAGGGCGGCATCCCGCAGACCGTGACGGTCAAGGCGGCTGGCCGGGAGTTCCAGGCGGTCGTGCGCATCGACACTCCCGGAGAGGCCGACTACTACCGCCACGGCGGCATCATGCAGTACGTCCTGCGCTCCCTGCTCGCCAAGAGCTGAGCCAGGGGTGGCGGGGCCGTACGTGAGCCTCCGCCCGTAAAGGGGGAAACCCCGCACGAGAACCGCCCGGTGGGACATCATCCCGCCGGGCGGTTTCGCGTCTGCGGGCCGTCCGGCGCGGCGCGGAGTGAGTCGGTGAGGGCCGGGCTTCGCGCTGCCGGGCAGGGCCGTCCAGCGGCGATTCGGGCGATGACCCCGCTGGGGAGCGGGGCCATGCCGCGGGTCATCGGCAGGGCTGGTACGGCTGGTCCTTGAGCGAGTAGTCGCCGGCCTTCTTGATGGAGTTGAAGTTGAGCGAGGCCGCCGGGCGCTTCTCTGATCCGGGACCGGGACGGAAAGCCGCTCAGGGGCCGGTTACCGCTCCCAACGTTGATCGCGCAGGGCGCGATCGGTTAAGTCTGCGTTTCTGGATTGTTACCGGACACAACAAACTTTACCCGTCCAGGGGCTGGTGCTCCTGGCCAACGGCGGAATACGTTGCGGCAAACAACATTCAACGGAACGGCGAGCCGGAACCCGGACGGCCGTACCCGCGAGCTTGGCATGCCCCCACCCCAGATCTATGCCCCACTTCTGCCCCTCAATTCCCGAAGAAAGGACCCGTGCACCATGCGCAAGGGGATCCTCAGCCTGACCGCCGCCGCCGCTGCCATGACCCTCGGTCTCACGGCCTGCGGTGATGACAGCGGCACCACCACCGCCCAGAGCAGCTCCTCCGCTCCCGCCGCGAGCCAGGCGGCCGCCGGCAAGGTCGGCGTCATCCTGCCGGACAGCAAGTCCTCGGCCCGCTGGGAGACCGCGGACCGCAAGTATCTGGAGGAGGCGTTCAAGGCCGCGGGCGTCGCCTACGACATCCAGAACGCCCAGGGCGACAAGACCCAGTTCCAGACCATCGCCGACCAGATGATCACCAACGGCGCGACCGTGCTGATGATCGTCAACCTGGACAGCGGCACCGGTAAGGCCGTGCTCGACAAGGCTAAGTCCCAGGGCGTGGCCACGATCGACTACGACCGGCTGACCCTGAACGGCGGCGCCTCCTACTACGTCAGCTTCGACAACACCAAGGTCGGCACCCTGCAGGGTGAGGGCCTGGTCAAGTGCCTGACCGACAAGAAGGCCGACAAGCCGATCATCGCCGAGCTCAACGGCTCGCCCACCGACAACAACGCCACGCTGTTCAAGAACGGCTACGACGGCGTGCTCAAGGCCAAGTACGACTCCAAGGACTACGTCAAGGGCCCGGACCAGTCGGTGCCGGACTGGGACAACGCGCAGGCGGGCACGATCTTCGAGCAGATGCTCACCGAGCAGCCGAAGATCGGCGGCGTGCTGGCCGCCAACGACGGCCTCGGCAACGCCGCCATCACCGTGCTGAAGAAGAACAACCTCAACGGCAAGGTCCCGGTCACCGGCCAGGACGCCACCGTGCAGGGGCTGCAGAACATCCTCGCCGGCGACCAGTGCATGACGGTCTACAAGGCGATCAAGAAGGAGGCCGACGCGGCGTCCCAGCTCGCCATCGCCCTCGCCAAGGGCGAGAAGCCCGCGGCGACCGGTTCGGTCAAGGACACCGAGAGCAACGCGGACGTCCCCGCCGTCCTGCTCGACCCGCAGGCCATCTACCTCGACAACGTCAAGGACGTCGTGGCCGACGGTTACGTGACCAAGGACGAGCTGTGCACCGGCGACTACGCCGCCAAGTGCACCGAGGCCGGAATCCAGTAACGCGCAGGGGACACGGCCGGTGGACCTCCGCCGGCCGTGCCCCCGCATCGAGGAGCCCACATGAACCCCGTACTGGAACTCCGTGGGATCGACAAGAGCTTCGGTCCCGTGCAGGTTCTGCACGACGTCGACTTCTCCGTCTACCCCGGAGAGGTCACCGCGCTGGTCGGCGACAACGGCGCAGGCAAGTCCACCCTCGTCAAGTGCGTCGGCGGCATCCACCCGATCGACTCGGGCGAGTATTTCTTCGACGGCAAGTCCGTCCAGATCCACAGTCCGCGTGACGCGGGCGAGCTGGGCATCGAGATCGTCTACCAGGACCTCGCACTCTGCGACAACCTGGACATCGTCCAGAACATGTTCCTCGGCCGTGAGAAGAAGCGCGGCGTCGTGCTCGACGAGGACACGATGGAGGAGATGGCGGCCAAGACCCTGGAGAGCCTGTCGGTCAGGACCGTCAAGTCCATCCGCCAGCACGTCGCCAGCCTCTCCGGTGGCCAGCGGCAGACCGTGGCCATCGCCAAGGCCGTGCTCTGGAACAGCAAGGTCGTCATCCTCGACGAGCCCACCGCCGCGCTCGGCGTGGCCCAGACGGCACAGGTGCTGGAGCTGGTCCGCCGTCTGGCGGACCAGGGCCTGGCCGTCGTGCTCATCTCACACAACATGAACGACGTGTTCGCCGTGTCCGACCGGATCGCAGCGCTCTACCTCGGCCGGATGGCCGCCCAGGTGAAGACCGCCGACGTCACCCACGCGCAGGTCGTCGAACTGATCACCTCTGGCCGGAGCGGCGACCTCGGCCTCACCAACGGAGTCACGGTATGACCGCCACGATGTCCCCCGAGCGCGCGCCGGAGGCGCCCTCCATCGGCTCCAACATCCGCGGCTACGTCGAGCGGGTCCGCGGTGGCGAGATGGGCGCACTGCCCGCGGTGTTCGGCCTCGTCGTGCTCTGCACGGTCTTCGCCATCCTGCGCCCCTCCTTCCTCACCTCGGGCAACTTCGCCAACCTGCTCACCCAGGGCGCCGCGGTCATCGTGATCGCCATGGGCCTGGTCTTCGTGCTGCTCCTCGGTGAGATCGACCTGTCGGCGGGCTTCGCCAGCGGCGTCTGCGCCTCGATTCTCGCGATCATGCTCACCAACCAGGGGCTGCCCTGGTATCTGGCGGTGCTGGTGGCCATCCTGGCCGGTGTGGTGATCGGTGCCACACTCGGCTCCATCGTCACCAAGCTCGGCATTCCCTCCTTCGTGGTGACCCTCGCCGCCTTCCTGGCCTTCCAGGGGCTCGTGCTGCTGCTGATCAAGGGCGGCACCATCATCGCCATCCGCGATCAGACGATCCTCGCGATCGCCAACAAGAACCTCCCGCCCACGCTGGGCTGGATCCTGCTGGCCGCCGGAGTCGTCGCCTACGCCGCGCTGCAGCTGCTGCGGGCCCGCAAGAGGGCCGCCCGGGGCCTGACGTCCGACCCGATCTCGCTGATCGCGCTCCGGGTGGGCGCCCTCGCTGTGCTCGGCGGGCTCGCCGTCTACTTCCTCAACGTGGAACGCAGCCGCAACCCGGCGGTCGTCTCGCTCGCGGGCGTGCCGATCGTGGTGCCGATCATCGTGGTGCTCCTGCTGATCTGGACGTTCGTACTCCGCCGTACCGCGTTCGGACGGCACCTCTACGCGGTCGGCGGCAACGCCGAGGCCGCGCGCCGGGCGGGCATCAACGTCGACCGGATGAAGATCAGCGCTTTCGTGATCTGCTCCTCCATGGCCGCCGTCGGCGGAATCATCGCCGCCTCCCGGGCCAGTTCGGTCGACCCCAACACCGGCGGCAGCAACGTGCTGCTGTACGCGGTGGGCGCCGCCGTGATCGGCGGGACCAGCCTGTTCGGCGGCAAGGGCCGGGTGCTGGACGCCATCCTCGGCGGCACCGTGGTCGCGATCATCGAGAACGGCATGGGCCTGATGGGCTACAGCTCCGGGGTGAAGTTCATGGTCACCGGATCGGTCCTGCTGCTGGCAGCCGGGGTGGACGCACTGTCCCGCAAGCGGGCGGCCGCCACTGGTCTAAGGTGATCAGCGACCCCGACCCCCCGAAGGACACCCAAGCGATGCGGGCTGGCCCCTCCCAGGAGGAGATCAGGCGCCACAACCTCGGCGCCCTGCTCAGGCACGTGCACCTCAGCGGCCCGACCTCGCGCGCCGAGCTCACCAGCCGGATGGGGCTCAACCGCAGCACCATCATGGCCCTCACCGCCGACCTGACCGCCGCCGGTCTGGTCAGGGAGGAGCTTCCCAAGGAGACGGGCCGGGCCGGGCGCCCGTCCCTGGTGGTCCGGCCGGAGTCGGCGCGGGTCTACGTGTTCGCCCTCGACGTGGGCGTCGACCGGCTGGTGGCCGCCCGCGTCGGCCTGGGCGGCACGATCCTCGACCGGCGGGAGACGGTACGGCGCCGCGGCCCTTTCTCCCTGGACGAGGTCGTCGGCCCGCTCGCCGGGTTCGCCCGGCAGATGCATCGCAGGACCCGGCCCGACACGGTGTGCGTCGGGGTGGCCGCGGCCGTCTCCGGTGGAGTGGACCGGAGCGACGGGATCATCAGGTTCGGGCCCAACCTGGGGTCGGTGGACGTGCCGTTCGCGGCGGAGATGACCCGCCGGCTGGCACTCGGCCTGCCGGTGACGGTGGGCAACGACGCCAACCTCGCCGCCCTCGCCGAGCACACCCGTGGCGTCGGGGTCGGCTGCCGTGACCTCATATACCTGCACGGCGACGTCGGCATCGGCGGCGGCGTGATCGTCAACGGCCAGTTGCTCGGCGGCCACCAGGGTTTCGGCGGCGAGGTCGGGCACATGGTCGTCAACCCCAAGGGCCGTCTCTGCGGCTGCGGCTCGCTCGGCTGCCTGGAGGCCGAGGCGGGGGAGCGGGCGGTGCTGGAGGCCGCGGGCCGCCTCGGACCGGAGATGGGCCGGGACGCCGTCCGTGCCGTGGTCGACGCCGCCGACCGCGGCGACATCGTCGCGCAGGCGGCGCTGAGCCGCGTCGGTGACTGGCTCGGCCTGGGGGTCGCCAACCTCGTCAACGTCTTCAACCCCGAGATGGTCGTCTTCGGCGGCATGCTCCGCGAGGTCTACCTCGGTTCCGCCGCCCAGGTCCGCAGCCGGGTCGCCGTCGACGCACTCTCCCCGTCACGCGATGTCCTCCGCCTCCGCACCTCGGCCCTCGGCGATGACGCGACCCTGGTGGGCGCCGCCGAGCTGGCCTTCGCCCAGGTCCTGGCCGACCCCCTGGAAGTCCTCCTCCGGGCCGGTTCCTGAGCCCTTCCCTAAATGGCCGTTCCTGAGCCCCGCTCGCAAAGAGCCGGTCCCTGAGCCCTTCCGCAAAGAGAAGCCGCCCGTCGCGCGGCCCGGGGGGCGGCGACGGGCGGCTTCGGAAGACGGGAGAGGTCAGGCGACCTTCGAGGCGGGAGCGGAGAAGGTGTTGCAGGCGCCGGGGCTCTCCTGGTCGAAGCCGCGCCTCAGCCAGTAGGCGATGTTGACGGCCTTGCCGTGGCTGACGGTGTCGTAGGCGGAGTCGAGGACGTAGTCGAAGTCGGACTCGCGACGGCCCAGGGACTGCCAGACGCTGCCGATGAAGGCGCCGCTGAGGCACTCGGCCTGGAGTTCGATCTTACGGATCTCGGCGAGAAGAGCCTTTTCGCTCTTGTACTTCCGGTCGGCGGCACCCAGGATGCCCGAGAGCTGCTGCACGTGGTGGCCGTACTCGTGGGCCATCACCTCGAACAGGAGCAGCTCGGACGGGCGGGAGAGGATCCCCGGGTTCAGCAGGAAGGTGATCTTCTTGTTGCGCTCGCAGTAGATGGCCTGGGCGCCCTTGGGGAACTTGCCGCAGGCGGTCGGCCGGCCGGCCCGGGAGATGGTTTCGAATGACGGCTTGGAGAAGGGCAGTTTCGCCTTGGAGAACTGATACTCCCAGCTTTCGTCGAGGCACTCCATCAAAAACTCGAGATAGACACGCGCGGAGTCGAGGTCTTTGGAGACGACCGGTTGTTCCTGGCATTCCTTGAGTTCGAGTTTCCCGGTCCGGTAGATCGGGTTGTCGGTCTGGGCCTTCTTGCCGGTGGGCACGGGACCGGACCGTTCCACGACGCCTGCGCTCGCCGTGCCGGCGAACAGCAGACCCGCGAGCACGCCGGACAGCAGGGCGATAAGGGGGGTGCGCATGATCCCGAACCTTAATGGGATTCAATGTCGGAGGTAAAGTCAAAAAAATGCGGCCGTGCACGGAGTGCACGGCCGCATTCTCGGTGGAAAATGGTCAGCGATAAATGGTCAGGCGACGGTGCGGGAGGAAGCCGCCCAGGTGTTGCAGGCGGACGGGCCGCCCGCGTTGTAGCCGCGCTGCATCCAGTAGGCCTGGCTGCGGCCCTTGCCGTGGTCGTTGGTCACCCAGTTCTTGTGGCCGTTCTCGGCGACCCAGTCGACCATCGCGTCCCACTGCTCCTGCTCGACCGGCAGGTCGTCGGCGATCTGCCGCAGGAAGGCCGAGCCGAGGCAGTCGGCCTGCAGTTCGAGACGGCGGGAGTAGGCGAGCTTGGTGGAGGTCCTGGCCCGCCAGACGCTCTGGCCGTAGTAGTTCATGATGCCGCCGAGCTGCTGCACGTGGTGCGCGTACTCGTGCGCCATGAACTGGGCGTGGTTGGGGGCGTACGGGCTCTTCAGCACCTCCCGGAAGACGCCGATGTAGATGGTGCGGTTACTGGAGCAGTAGTAGCCGCCCGCACCCTTGGGCCAGCGGCCGCACGGGCTGCTGACCTTGGAGGTGGTGAAGCGGAGCTTGGGCTGGGCGAAGGGCAGCTTGGCCTTCTTGAACTGCGTCTTCCACGCCAGGTTCAGGCAGCGGTCCACACGGGTCATGAAGACCTTGTAGGAGGCCGCGCTCCCCGCGCGGAGCTGTCCGGTCGTGCACCGTACGGCGGGCAGCATGCCGGTCCGGTAGATGGGGTTGGCCGTCGCGGCGGCACGGCCGCGCGGCACGGCCTGCTCCTTCGCGACGGAGGCCACGGAGGCGACGGGGGCGACGGAGGCCACGGAGGTCTTGGCGGTCGACGGAGCGGCGGCGTTCGCGACTCCCACCCCCATGACCAGCGGGAAAGCCAACGAAGCGACGATGAGTGACGATAGTTGCCTAAAGGGGAGAGTGCTCATGGTGAGGCAAAGAGTATTGCAAGTGCGAATAAAACGTGCAGAATCTCCGTCGCTGGAGGCGCCGCCCGCCACGCGAACTAGACTCGGTCTGATGCTGACTGGAACAGAGGGGATGATTCCGTGAGCGAGCGGACCGGACGGCCTGGCAGTCTTCTGGAGACGGTCAAGGGACCACGGGATCTCAAACAGCTGGGAGCCGACGAGCTGCCCCGGCTGGCCGCCGAGATCCGGGACCTGCTGGTCAGTTCAACTGCCCGCATCGGAGGCCACCTGGGGCCCAACCTCGGGGTGGTCGAGCTGACCATCGCCCTGCACCGGGTCTTCGACTCCCCGCGCGACCGCGTCCTCTGGGACACCGGCCACCAGGCCTACGTCCACAAGATGCTCACCGGCCGCGCCGCGCAGTTCGAGACGCTCCGCCAGGAAGGCGGTCTGTCGGGTTATCCGAGTCAGACCGAGTCCGAGCACGACATCATCGAGAACTCCCACGCCTCCACCGCGCTGTCGTACGCCGACGGCCTGGCCAAGGCCTACAAGCTGCGCCGCGAGTCCGACCGCACGGTCGTCGCGGTGATCGGCGACGGCGCGCTCACCGGCGGCATGGCCTGGGAGGCGCTCAACAACATCGCCGCGCACCGGGACCTGCCGCTGATCATCGTGGTCAACGACAACGGCCGCTCCTACTCGCCGACCATCGGCGGCCTCGCCTCACACCTGGCCTCGCTGCGCGCCACCCAGCGCTACGAGGACGTCCTGGAGTTCGTCAAGGACAACCTGACGAAGGTCCCGCTGGTGGGCCCCCCGCTCTACGACGCGCTGCACGGTGCGAAGAAGGGCATCAAGGACGTCCTCGCCCCGCAGGTCATGTTCGAAGACCTCGGCCTGAAATACATCGGCCTGGTCGACGGCCACGACGAGCAGGCCGTGGAGACCGCGCTGCGCAAGGCCCGCGGCTTCCGCCGCCCGGTCATCGTCCACGTGCTCACCAAGAAGGGGTTCGGTTACTCCTTCGCCGAGAACCACGACGAGGACTGCTTCCACTCGCCGGGTGTCTTCGACCCGCTGACCGGCGAGGAGAAGCCCAAGCCGCACGGCTGGACCAACGTCTTCAGCCAGGAGATCGTACGGCTGGGCGCCGAGCGGAAGGACATCGTGGCCATCACCGCCGCGATGCTCGGCCCGACCGGGCTGATCCCGTTCTCCGAGGCCTACCCCGACCGCCTCTACGACGTCGGCATCGCCGAGCAGCACGCCCTCACCAGCGCCGCCGGACTGGCGCTCGGCGGGCTGCACCCGGTGGTGGCGATCTACGCCACCTTCCTCAACCGGGCCTTCGACCAGCTCCTCATGGACGTCGCCCTGCACCGGCTGCCGGTCACGGTCGTGCTCGACCGGGCGGGCGTCACCGGTGACGACGGCGCCAGCCACAACGGCATGTGGGACCTGTCGATCCTCCAGGTCGTCCCGGGTCTGTCGGTCGCGGTCCCGCGTGACGAGCCGCGCCTGCGCGAGCTGCTGGCCGAGGCGGTGGAGGTCGACGACGGTCCCACCGTCGTCCGCTATCCCAAGGGACCGGTGGCCACCGAGATCGAGGCGGTCGGGCAGCTCGGGGGGATGGACGTGCTGCGTGCCGGAGATCCGGACGTGCTGCTCGTGTCCGTCGGCCCGATGGCCGAGCTGTGCCTGGACGCCGCCGCCCTGCTCGACGCCCAGGGGATCTCGACGACCGTGGTGGACCCGCGCTGGGTCAAACCGCTGGACGAGGCGCTGGTGACGGCCGCGGGCGCGCACAAGCTGGTGGTGGTGGTGGAGGACAACGGCCGGGTGGGCGGCGTCGGCGACGCGGTCGCCAGGATGCTCCGCGACGCCGACGTGGATGTCCCGATCCGGACCTACGGCATCCCGCAGCGCTTCCTGGACCACGCCAAGCGGGCGAAGATCCTCAGCGAGATCGGCCTGAACGCGCAGGACATCGCCCGCGAGATCACCGAAGCGGTGGCGAGACGGTCTCCGGTGCTGGAGAACGACCCGGCTCGCTGACTCCGGCCGCCCGGCCCGCGCGGGCCCTCCTGACGATCACGACGAGGGCCGCGGCCAGGACGGCGAGGCACCCGGCGACCGGCACCACCAGGTGCTGGTTCTGCCGGGCGAACCCGCCGGCCACCGAGCCGAGCACCAGATAGGCGGTCACCCAGGTGACGCTGCCCGCCAGCGTCCAGCGGATGAAACGGATGTAGGGCATGCCGAAGGTCCCGGCGAGGATCGGGGTCAGCGAGTTGACGACGGGCAGGAAGGAGGCGGTGGCGAGAGCGGGACCGCCGCTCACCCCGGTCGCCAGCCGTTCGGCCCGGTTCCAGCGGTGTTCGCCGATCCGCCGCCCGGCCCTGCTGTGGCGGACGCGTGAGCCGTACCGGCGGCCGATCAGCCAGCCGCCGGTGGCGCCCAGGTAGCAACCGATCACCCCGGCGACCGCGGCCACCGCGATCTCGGCGACGCCCGTCAATGTGGTTCCCGCCACGAGGATCGCCGCGTCGCCGGGCAGCACGGTCCCGATCAGCAGGGAACCGTCCAGCGCCAGCACGGCCAGCAACACCGCGCTGACCAGATAGGGGTCCAACCGGCCCAACATGTCCAAGAGCATGGGTCGATGGTGTCCTGCGAGAGTGCTGAGGACATCAGGGACTTTCCCCTAAAGAACCCTTACCTTCCCGTTCAGCCGTTGATCAGGTGGGCATGACCTGATTCATGGAGAACAGCAACTCTAGGCTGTAAGGGGGATTCATGACGGTTTTCCGTATTAAGTCGATAGAACAGTCGATCCGGGACACCGAAGCTCCCGAGCACCGGTTGCGCAAGGATCTCTCCGCGCTCGACCTGACCGTCTTCGGCATCGGCGTCATCATCGGCACCGGTATCTTCGTGCTCACCGGCCGGGTCGCCAGGGATCTGGCCGGGCCCGCGGTCGCGCTGTCGTTCGTGGCCGCCGGGATCGTCTGCGCGCTGGCCGCGCTCTGCTACGCCGAGTTCGCCTCCACCGTGCCGGTGGCCGGATCGGCCTACACTTTCGCCTTCGCCACGCTCGGTGAGTTCCCCGCGTGGATCATCGGCTGGGACCTGACGCTGGAGTTGATGCTCGCCGCGGCGGTGGTCGCGGTCGGCTGGTCGGGCTACCTCACCTCGCTGCTGTCCTCCATGGGGCTCACCCTGCCCGCCGCGATCGCCGGCGAGGGAGCGACCTTCAACCTGCCCGCGGCACTGGTCGTGCTGCTGCTCACCGCCATCCTGGTCTCCGGGGTCAAGCTCTCCTCCCGGTTCAACCTGGTCATCGTCGCCATCAAGCTCACGGTGGTCCTGCTCGTCATCGTGGCCGGGCTGTTCTTCATCAAGGCGGCCAACTACAGTCCGTTCATCCCGCCGTCCAAGGCCACCCCCGCGGTGGAGGGCCTCGCGGCGCCGCTGATCCAGGTGATGTTCGGGATCAGCCCCGTCGCCTTCGGCGTGCTGGGCATCTTCAGCGCCGCCGCGATCGTGTTCTTCGCCTACATCGGCTTCGACGTGGTCGCCACCGCGGCCGAGGAGACCCGTAACCCGCGCCGTGACCTGCCGATCGGCATCATCGCCTCGCTGGCCATCTGCACCCTGCTGTACGTCGCGGTCTCCCTGGTCGTCGTCGGCATGCAGCCCTACTCGCAGCTCAGCGAGGCCGCGCCGCTGGCGGACGCGTTCAAGGCGGTCGGCCAGACCTGGGCGGCGACGCTCATCAGCATCGGCGCGCTGGCCGGTCTCACCACCGTCGTGATGATCCTCATGATGGGCCAGTCACGGGTGATGTTCGCGATGTCCCGGGACCACCTGCTGCCGGCCGGTCTGGCCAAGGTCCACCCGAAGTTCGGCACGCCGTACCGGATCACCATCATGGTGGGTGTCGTCGTCGCGATCCTGGCGGGGCTGGTGCCGCTGTCGACGATCGCCGAGCTGGTCAACATCGGCACGCTCTTCGCGTTCGTGATCGTCTCGATAGCGGTGGTCATCCTGCGGCGCACCCGCCCGGACCTCCCGCGCTCCTTCCGCACCCCGCTGGTCCCGCTGGTGCCGATCCTGTCGGTGCTGGCCTGCCTCTACCTGATGGTCAACCTTCCGGTGGAGACCTGGCTCAGGTTCGTCATATGGATGATCATCGGCATCGTCGTGTACGCCACCTACGGCTACCGCCACAGCCGGCTGGCACGGCGACCGCTGGACACCCCGTAGGAGACCACGGCCCGGATCAGCGGCCGGCCCGTCCCGGAGGCCCGGCCCGTTCAAGCGGCCCGTTCAGGCGGCCCGGATCGGGCCCGGCCGGACCGGTCCGGCCGGCCCTCCCGGCGCCGGCAGCGGGTGCGGCACGCGGGAGCGGAGAAGGCATCCCGCCGCCCGCCCGGTGAGCGGCGCACCGGGCGGGCGGCGGTCATCTCCGGAAAGGTGACGCTACCCGGGGACGGAGGCCGTACCCGGCGGCAGGAAACGCGGTTCGGCGATGCCCGCCCGGTCCAGGTACGGGGTGATGCCCCCCAGATGGAACGGCCAGCCGGCCCCGAGGATCATGCACAGGTCGATGTCCTGGGCCGCCGCCACCACGCCCTCGTCGAGCATGATGCGGATCTCCTCCTCAAGCGCCCGCAGCGCGCGCAGCCGTACCTCCTCGGCGGTCGACGGAGAGGTGCCGCCGGAGAAGAAGGCCACGGCCTCGGCGTCCAGCGAGAAGTCCGGCGCGTAGACGCCGGGCCTGCCGGCCGCGACCAGCCGCGCGAGGTTCTCCGACACGCCGTAGCGGGACGGGAAGGCCGCGTGCATGGTCTCGGCGACGTGCAGCGCGACGGCCGGGCCGACGAGCTGGAGCAGCGTGAACGGCGTCATCGGCAGGCCGAGCCCGTCCAGCGCGTGGTCGGCGACCGAAAGGGGGGTGCCCTCGTCGACGGCGCCGATGACCTCGCCCATGAACCGGGTCAGGATCCGGTTGACCACGAACGCGGGCGCGTCCTTGACCAGCACCGAGGACTTCTTCAGCGACCTGCCGACCGAGAAGGCCGTGGCCAGCGTCGCGTCGTCGGTCCGCGCACCCCGGATGATCTCCAGCAGCGGCATCACCGCGACCGGGTTGAAGAAGTGGAAGCCCACCACCCGCTCGGGGTGCCGGAGCCCGGCGGCCATCTCGGTGAGGGAGAGCGAGGAGGTGTTGGTGGCCAGCACGCACTCGGCGGAGACGACCGCCTCCACTTCGGCGAACACCTGCTGCTTGACCTTCAGGTCCTCGAAGACCGCCTCGATGACGAAGTCGGCGTCGGCGAACCCGTCCTTGGTCAACGAGCCCGTCACCAGGGCCTTGAGCCGGTTGGCCTGGTCGCCGGAGACGCGGCCCTTGCCGAGCAGCCTGTCGATCTCGGCGTGGACGTAGCCGACGCCCTTGTCCAGCCGGGCCTGGTCGAGGTCGGTCAGCACGACCGGGACCTCCAGGCGTCGGGCGAACAGCAGCGCCATCTGCGAGGCCATCAGGCCCGCGCCGACGACGCCGACCTTGGTGACCTTGCGGGCCAGCGCCTTGTCGGGGGCTCCGGCGGGCCTCTTGGCCCGGCGCTGCACCAGGTCGAAGGAGTAGAGGCCGGCGCGGAGCTCGTCGCTCATGAGGAGGTCGGCCAGCGCCTGGCTCTCGGCGTCGAAGCCCTCGTCGCGGGAGGCGGTGCGGGCCAGCTCGACCAGCTCCAGCGCCCGGTAGGGGGCGGGGGAGGCGCCGTGCAGCTTCATGTCGACGCCGAAGCGGGCGTCGGCGACGGTCTTGGACCAGTCCTCGGTGGTGTGGTCGGTGCGCGAGACGGTCACGTCGCCGCGCAGCACCTGGGCCGCCCAGCGCAGCGACTCCTCCAGGAAGTCGGCGGGCTCGAACATCGCGTCGGCGATGCCGGCGGCGAAGGCGTCCCGGCCCTTGATCATGCGGTTCTGCGCGAGCGGGTTCTCGACGATCAGCTTGATGGCCGCGGCCGGGCCGATCAGGCGGGGCAGGAGCTGGGTGCCGCCCCAGCCGGGCACCAGGCCGAGGGAGCACTCTGGCAGGGCCACCGCGGGCACGCCGGAGGAGATGGTCCGGTAGGTGCAGTGGAGGGCGACCTCCAGGCCGCCGCCCATCGCCGCGCCGTTGACGAAAGCGAACGACGGCACGTCCAGCTCGCCGAGCCGGCGGAACACGGCATGGCCCAGCGTGCCGATGGCGAGGGCCTGGTCCCGCTCGCCGACGAGGGCGGCGCCCTTGAGGTCGGCGCCCACCGCGAAGATGAACGGCTTGCCGACGACGCCCACGGCCGCGAGGTCGCCGCGGCCGGCGATCGAGTCGAGGGCCTCGTTCAGGGAGGTGAGCCCCCCGGGGCCGAACGTGGACGGCTTGGTGTGGTCGAGGCCGTTGTCCAGCGTGATCAGGGCCATGGTGCCCGCGCCGTACGGCAGCTCCACGTCGCGGACGACCGCCCTGGTGACGACCTCGTCAGCGAAGAGTTCCTTGATGTCCGTCACTTCTTACCTTCCCAGCCCAGGTTCTCCCAGATGACCGTCCCGCCCATACCCATGCCGACGCACATCGTGGTCACGCCGTAACGGACGTCGGGGTGCTCGCCGAACTCGCGAGCGAGCTGCGTCATCAGCCGCACTCCCGAGGAGGCCAGCGGGTGGCCGAAGGCGATCGCGCCGCCGTAGGGGTTCACCCGGGCGTCGTCGTCGGCGATGCCGAAGTGCTCCAGGAAGGCCAGCACCTGTACGGCGAAGGCCTCGTTGATCTCGAACAGGCCGATGTCGGAGATCGACAGCCCCGCCAGGCGGAGCGCCCGCTCGGTGGACGGGATCGGGCCGACGCCCATGACCTCGGGGTCCACGCCCGCGAAGGCGTAGGAGACCAGGCGCATCTTGGGCGTGAGCCCGAGTTCCCGCGCGACGTCGGCGGCGGCCACGATGCAGCCGGTCGCGCCGTCGTTGATCCCGGAGGCGTTGCCGGCGGTGACCCGCCCGTGCGGGCGGAACGGGGTCTTCAGCGTGGCGAGCCCGTCCAGGGTGGTGCCGGGGCGGGGCCCCTCGTCGACGGTGGCCAGGCCCCAGCCCTGCTCCGCCGACCGGACGGCCATCGGGACCAGGTCGGGCTGGATCCTGCCGTCGGCGTAGGCCTTGGCGACCTTCTCCTGGGAGGCGAGGGCGAAGGCGTCCGCGCGCTCCTTGGTGATGCTCGGGTAGCGGTCGTGCAGGTTCTCCGCGGTCATGCCCATGACCAGGGCGGAGCCGTCCACGAGCTGCTCGGCCAGGAAACGGGGGTTGGGGTCCACGCCCTCGCCCATCGGATGGCGGCCCATGTGCTCGACGCCGCCGGCGATGGCGACGTCGTAGGCGCCGAAGGCGATGCCGCCGGCGACCGAGGTCACGGCGGTCATGGCTCCGGCGCACATGCGGTCGATCGCGTAGCCGGGCACGCTCTTGGGCAGTCCGGCCAGCACCGCGGCGGAACGGCCGATGGTCAGGCCCTGGTCGCCGATCTGGGTGGTGGCCGCGATGGCCACCTCGTCAACGCGCTCCGGGGGAAGGCCGGGATTACGCCGGATCAGCTCGCGGATGACGCGGATCACCAGATCGTCGGCGCGTGTCTCGGCGTACAGGCCCTTGGGACCCGACCTGCCGAACGGCGTGCGCACGCCGTCGACGAATACGACGTCACGAGAGGAAGGCACGGGGTTCGCTCCTCGTTGCTGGGTGGCTTCCCGCCTATGCTACTCGCCGGTAACAACATCTTGGGCGACCAGGTCGTCCGCGCTCCCGGGAAGGTGTCCGATATCACGGCGGGACGTTACGATGCCGCATGTCGGGCCCTTCCCCGGGCCGGCATGTCCGGAGTGCGGGGGGCGAGCATCTCTGGCAGACTTTGGAAAACGTTTTCCAGGAGGTTGTCAGTGGTCACGCTCGAGGATGTCGCGCGGCAGGCGGGCGTCTCGCTCGCCACAGCCTCACGGGTGCTCAACGGAAGCACCCGGCAGGTGGGGGCGTCCCTGAGGACCAAGGTGGAGCTGGCCGCCGCCCAGCTCGGCTACCGGACCAACGTGGCCGCGCAGACGCTGGCCCGGGGGGCCAGCAACGTGATCGGACTGGTGGTCCACGATCTCACCGACCCCTACTTCGCTGCGATCGCGGACGGCGCCATGCGGGTGGCCGAGAGCCAGGGGCTGGTGGTCATGGTCGGCACCACGCACCGCGACCCCGAACGGGAGATCGCCTACGTCTCGACACTGAACGCGCAGCGGGTCGGTGCCGTGCTGCTCGCCGGGTCCCGGGTCGCCGACCCCCACGTGACCCGCGGGCTCCGTGAGGAGCTCGACCACTACCGGCGGACCGGCGGGCGGGTGGCCTGCGTCGGCCAGGACCTGCTCGGGGTGGACTCCGTCGTTCCGGGCAACCGTGAGGGCGCCGCCGCGCTCGCCCAGGCGCTCGCCGGGCTGGGACACCGGCGCTTCGCGGTGCTCGCGGGCCCCGCCGGACTGATCACGGCCGGCGACAGGACGGCCGGATTCGCCGGTGCGCTCGCCGGGCTCGGCCTGCCGGCGCCGCAGGTCGTGCACGGTTCCTTCGACCGCGACGGCGGCTACGCGGCGGCGGCCGCGGTCTCCGGCGCCACGTGCGTGTTCGCGGTCAACGACGTGATGGCCGTGGGCGCGCTGGCCTCCTTCAGGGACCGTGGCATCCGGGTGCCCGAGGACGTCTCGGTGGCGGGATTCGACGACATCGCCACCCTCCGGGATCTGGTCCCGGCCCTCACCACCGTACGGCTGCCGCTGGCCGACATGGGCGCCCGCGCGCTGGAGCTGGCCCTCGGCTCCGATGAGAAGCCTCGCGTCGTGCACGTGAGCGGCGAGGTCGTCCTCCGCGAGAGCGCCCGCAGCCTGGCGTAGGCCGCCTCCCGCCGCCGGATCCGGACCGCTTCGAACCCGATCCGCGAGAGCCCGGACAGCTGCGAAAACAGGGGCCACTCCCGTCGATCGGTCACCTGGGGTTGCCTCGGGAGGATTCGCGCAGCACGAGGCTGCTCGGCACGGTCAGCACGCCGCTCGGCCGGGGAGCACCACTGATGGCGCCGAGCAGGTGCTCGGCGGCGACCCGCCCGATCTCCCCCAGATTCATGTCGACCGTGGTCAGCGGCGGCCTGCAGCCCAGCGCCATCGGCTCCCAGTTGTCGAACCCCACCAGCGCCACGTCGTCGGGGACGCGCCGTCCGCGCTCCCTCAAGGTCTCGCAGACCCCGCGGGCGATCTGATCGCTGCCGCAGAAGATCGCATCGACCTCGGGATGCGCCCGCAGCAGGATGTCGGCGCCCTGGCGGCCCCATTCCTCGCTCCACTCGCCGAACAGCGCCTCACCCGCGGACCGCAGCCCGGCCTGCGCCAGCGCACTCGTCATGCCCTCCGCCCGCCGCCGGGCCGCCTCGAACCGCGGTGGACCCGTCACGTGACCGATGCGCGAGCGTCCGGTGGCCAGGAGATGCCGGGCGACCAGTGCCCCGCCGCCGAGGTCGTCGGGGATGACGGAGAAGTCGGAGTCATCGGTCGACCGGGTCATGGCGTATACGACGGGGACCGGCAGGCTGGTGCCGATGCTCGGGCGAGGTTCGGTGCGGCGGCCGGTGACGATGATCCCCTCGACACGGCGGGCCAGCAGCCGCTCGACGTAGTGCCGCTCGCGGATCGGGTCGTCGCGCGTGTCGCACATGAAGACGGAGATCTGGCCGGCGCCCAGGGCGTCCTCCGCGCCGAGCATGACCGGGATGCTGAAGCGGCCGAAGCTGTCGCACGACACCAGGCCCACGGTGTATGTGCGCCCGGCCAGCAGCCCCTGTGCCATCGTGTTGGGCCGGAAGCCGAGCTCCTCCGCCACGGCCGCCACCCGGGCCCGTGTCTCCTCGCGCAGCTTGCCGCGCCCGTTGAGCGCTTTGGAAGCCGTGCCGATCGACACGCCCGCGGCCGCGGCCACCTCGCGGATCGTGACGGCTGCCACCTGTTCGGACAAGCCTTTTCCTCTCCGTGGTTCAGCGGGCAGAGCCCCGGGTGAGCATTTCCGAGGGCGGCCTCCCCCTATTGACTCCGGGCTCATATCAAATCTACCTTCCATTAGGAAAACCTATTCCTTTTGTTTCCTTCAGGTGGCGTGGAGGAGCGCGCGATGACCCTCACAGGTATCAGGAACCGGAGCCTGCCATGAAACGAACGCTCCTCTCGTTGGCCCTTCTCTCCTCCGTGCTGGTAGGCGTGCCGGCCGCGCATGCCGCTCCCACCGTCCAGGTCGTCGACATGTTCGGCAGGGTCGTCAACGGCTACGGCGTCAAGCTGGTGGACTGGGAGGGATACCTCGCCAACCCCTACGTCGAACTCACCGTCCGCCCCCCGCAGGACGTGCCGTTCCCGGTCACGATCGACCTCAAGGCCGAGGGCACCTCCCGGCTGATGATGGACCTGCCCAGCCAGCTCACCGCCACCGGCGCGACCAAGAGCCTGACGTTCGCCAACGCCTCCGAGCAGAAGACCTTCAAACTGGCGATCCACTCCAAACGGGGCGCGGGCACCGACGAACAGCACACTCTGCGGCTCACCACCAAGGCCGCGGACAACACGACCTACCAGCAGACCATGCCGATCCGGGTCCAGCAGGACCAGAAGACTTCGCTGGAACCGACGATCCCGATCACCTTCGACTACCGCTACGACACGATCACCGGTTACTTCTCCGGCCAGCCCTTCAGGACCGCGGCGGAGGAGGCGGTCAAGGATTGGTTCAGGTTCTTCGACCTCCAGCCCTTCGACACGGTGGCCGCCGGGACCGAGAACAACCACCTGCCGGGCAACGACTGGCAGAACACCGTCTCCGTCACGAACAACGCGGCCTACAACGGCATGTGGGTCTACTTCCGCGGTATCCAAACCCCCTACTCCACCGGCTATCCGGCCGCCAACGGCAAGTACCACGCCAGGAACGGGCAGCAGCTGCCCGGCCCGATCCACCGCTCAACCGCGATGATCTTCGAGTACGACGAGGCGGGCAAGCAGCTTTTCACCTCCTTGGCCGACGAGGACTGGTACAAGACCGAGATTCAGGGTTCGGTGCTCGACGTGCACGGCCTGGTCATGCACGAGTACGGCCACGCCGTCGCCTTCCACAGCGACTGGGCGGGGATGCGGAACTACGTCAGCACGTCAGGGGCGAGCGACCAGGACGTCATCGACTACATGGGGCACCCGGTCCCGCTGGACAGCAGCTACCACATTCCGGGTACGCAGGAGAGCTGGGACCGGCTCAGCGGGCAGAGCGGAGGCTGGACGCACCTGTTCCCGACGCGCCGCTGGATGCTGACCAAGCTCGCCCTGCTGGTCGCGGAGAACGCCGGCTGGAAGGTGAACCGCAACCTCACGCCGTTCCTCAAGCCCTCCATCGTCACCACCGCCCTGCCCCAGGTCGCCGCGGGCCAGCCGTACCAGCAGACGCTGTCCGCCAAGGGCGGCGTCCCGTTCTACGACTGGCGGGTCACCGGCGGCGCGCTGCCCGCCGGGCTCAGCCTCGACAGGTTCACCGGAACGATCAGCGGGACCAGCACGGCGGCCGCGGGCACGTACTCCGCCACCGTCGAGCTGCGCGACTACGACAAGCTCAGCACCCCGGTCACCAGGACCTTCCAGATCACCGTCGGCGGCACCGCGCCGGAGAACCTGGCGCGGAGCGCGACCCCGACGGGGTCCTACACCTCGCCGTGGGAGAGCGTCGCGGCACTGAACGACGGTATCGACCCATCGTCCTCGAACGACACCGCCAACCCGCGCTGGGGCACCTGGCCGCAGACCGGCACTCAGTGGGCCGAGCTGACCTGGCCCTCGGCGCGGACGATCAGGTCGGCCGACGTCTACATCTTCGACGACGCCATGGGGGTGCGCGCCCCGGCCTCGTGGAAACTGCAGTACTGGAACGGCGGCGCCTACGCCGACGTGCCCGGTGCGAGCGGATACCCGACCGCGCTCAACCGGTACAACCGGGTGAGCTTCACCGAGGTGAGCACCACCCGGCTCCGCGTCGTGCTGACCAGTGGCCAAGACTCGGTGGGGCTGCTGGAGGTGAAGGCCTACGGTTCCTGACGCGTCTACCGCGATCAAGGAACAGCAGAGCCTTGGGGGGCGGGTGCCCCACCCTGCGGGCGTCGTTCAGGTGAGGGCGACCCTGGTCGACTCGCGCAGGACCAGCTCGCACGGGACCGTCTGCACTCCGCCCGGCGGCGGAGACCCGGCGATCGCGTCCAGCAGGTGCTCGGCCGCGACCCGGCCGATCTCACCCAGGTTCATGTCGACGGTCGTCAGCGGCGGCCTGCTGCCCAGCGCCATCGGCTCCCAGTTGTCGAAGCCCACCAGCGCGACGTCATTGGGGATGAGCAGGCCGCGCTCCCGCAGGGTCTCGGCGGCGCCGCGGGCGATCTGGTCGCTGCCGCAGAAGATCGCGTCGAGTTCGGGCCGGGCGCGGAGGAGGATGTCGGCGCCCTGCCGCCCCCACTCCTCCGACCAGTCCCCGAACAGCGGCGCGCCGGCGGGCTCGGCGCCCGCCTCGCCGAGCGCCTCCGACAGCCCCGCCGCGCGGAGCCTGGCCGCCTGGAACCGCTCAGGTCCGGTGATGTGGCCGATACGGGTGCGGCCGGTGGCGAGGAGATGCCTCGTGGCCAGCACCCCGCCGCCGAAATCATCGGGGATGACCGAGATATCGGTCGGCTCGGTCGACTGGGTCATCGCATACACCACCGGTACTGGCAGATCGGTGCCGATGCTCTGGCGGGACTCGGTGCGCCGCCCGGTCACGATGATGCCCTCGACCCGGCGCGCGAGCAGCCGCTGGACGTAGTGCCGCTCGCGGATCGGGTCGTCGCGCGCGTCGCACATGAAGACGGAGATCTGGCCGGCGCCCAGGGCGTCCTCCGCGCCGAGCATGACCGGGATGCTGAAGCGGCCGAAGCTGTCGCCGGTCACCAGGCCCACGGTGTGGGTACGGCCGGCCAGCAGGCCCTGGGCAAGGGTGTTGGGGCGGAAATCGAGTAATTCGGCGGCGGCGGTCACCCGGGTCCTCGTCTCGTCGCGCATCCTGCCGCGGCCGTTGAGCGCCTTGGAAGCGGTCCCGATCGACACGCCGGCGGCTGCCGCGACATCTCTGATCGTGGCCGGCTTTCCGGGCTCGCCGGAAGGGTTGGACAACCGTTTTCCTCCTTGGCTCGGCTTGGCTCCCGCACAACAACAGCTCTGACGCTGGGAGAACATGGGCCTCTTGACCCATGTTGCGTCACAGCTTACCGTCGGTTTGAGAAAACCTATTCTCAGTTTTCCTGCTGGCTCGCTGTTTCCCCTTGGCCTGAGGAGCTCGATGGGTGCCTTCCACGAACAGGTCCGCGGTCCCGCCGTACCGACACCGGTGTCCCGGGCGGTGCAGCGCCCGCTGGGGATCGGCGAGGTGACGATCACCGGCGGGCCGCTGGGCCGCTGGCAGGAGATCAACCGCGCGGCCAGCATCCCGCTCGGGCTGGTCCAGATGGAACAGGCGGGCAGCCTGCCCAACCTCAGGCGCGCCGCCGGTGCGGCGGGCGGGGAGTTCCAGGGTTACCGCTTCCAGGACTCCGACCTCTACAAGCAGCTGGAGGCGGTGGCCTGGGAGCACGGCAGGGCGCCCGCCGCCGAGTACGTGGAGTTCATCGACCAGGCGGCGCGGGTGCTCGCCGCGGCGCAGCGCGCCGACGGCTACCTCAACTCCCACTACCAGGTGGTCAAGCCGGACAGGATCTACGCCGAGCTCGAGTACAGCCACGAGATGTACTGCGCGGGCCACCTGTTCCAGGCGGCGGTGGCCGCAGCCCGCGTCGGTGTGGGTGAGGAGCTGGTCGCCGTCGCCAGGAGGTTCGCCGATCACCTGGTCGAGGTGTTCCTGCGGGGCGGCGACGACGGCATCGACGGGCACGCCGAGGTCGAGTCCGCGCTGGTGGAGCTCTACCGGCTGACGGGGGAGGGTTCCTACCTGGAACTGGTCAGGAAGCTGATCGACAACCGGGGGAAGGGGCTGATCAAGGACAGCGGCATGGGCCCCCTCTACGCCCAGGACCACCTGCCGGTCAGGGAGGCCGACACCCCGGTGGGGCACGCGGTGCGCCAGCTCTACCTGGAGGCCGGGATCGTCGACGTCTACCTGGAGACGGGTGATGAGTCGCTGCTGGCGTGCTCGGTGCGGCGCTGGGAGGACATGGTCGCCACCAAGACCTACCTCACCGGCGGAGTGGGCTCCCGCCACGACGGCGAGGCGTTCGGCGAGCGCTACGAGCTGCCGCCGGACCGCGCCTACAACGAGAGCTGCGCGGCGATCGCCGGCGTCTACTGGAACTGGCGACTGCTGCTGGCCACCGGCCAGGGGCGCTACGCCGACCTGATCGAACGCACCCTCTACAACGCGCTGGCCGCCTCCACCTCGGCCGACGGCGTCCGGTTCTTCTACGTCAACCCGCTCCAGCGCAGAAGCGACCTGGTCGAGGACGCCTATCTCGGGCGGCGGCGGGACTGGTTCGCCTGTGCCTGCTGCCCGCCCAACATCATGCGTACGATCTCCTCCCTGGGCCACTACGTCGCCACCACCGACGACCGGGCGCTCGTCGTGCACCAGTACGTGCCGGGAGCCATCCGCTCCGGCGAGTTCGCGGTGTCCGTCGCCACCGACTTCCCGTGGGACGGCAGGGTCACCTTCACCGTCGAGCGGGCGCCGGAGCGAGAGTGGACGCTCAGCCTCCGCGTTCCCGCGTGGAGCGCCGCCACCACCGTGGACGGGCGGCCCGCCGCCCCGGACGGCAACGGGTACGTCGCCCTGGAGCGCACCTGGCGGCCGGGCGACACGGTCGAGCTCGAACTGGACCTGACGCCGCGCCTGGTCCACCCGCACCGGCGGATCGACGCGGTACGGGGGAGCGTCGCCGTCGAGCGGGGGCCGCTCGTCTACTGCTTCGAGCAGACCGACCAGGGCGCCGACGTCGAGGAGCTCGCGCTGAGCCCGGAGGCCGGGCTACGCGTTCTCGACAAGGACGACCTGCCCGGGGTCGGCAGGACCGTGCTCGTCGAGGCCGACGCCCTCGCGATCGCCCAGCCCGGCGCCGGCCTGCCGTACCTGACCACTCCTTCCGACCACCTCGCGACCAGTGCGCACGTGACCGCCACGGCCGTCCCCTACTTCCAGTGGGACAACCGTGACGGCGGCGCGATGCGGGTCTGGCTCCCCCTCGCGTAAAGGAAAACGATCATGAGAAGACGAGACCTGTTCAGGATGGGCGGCCTGGCCGCCCTCGGCGCCGCCGCCGGGGCCTGCAGCAGTGGCGGCAGCGGATCGGGTTCGGCGGGGAAGGTCCGGCTGCAGTTCATGTACTGGGGATCGACATTCGAGAAGCAGGCCATCGACAAGATGCTCAAGGCCTACGAGCGGCGGCACGCCGGGGTGAAGGTCAACCCGCTCTACACCCCGGACGAGTACGACGTGAAGCTCAACACCCTGGTCGCCGCCGGCCGGATGCCCGACGCCGGATACGTGCCGATGTCGATGTCCTTCCGCCTGGCCGAGCAGGGCAAGCTGGTCAACCTCTTCCCCTACCTGGAGAAGTATCCGCAGCTGGCCGGCTATCTGCCTGATGCCTACCTCTGGTACGGCCAGGACAGGCTGCACGGCCTGGCCACGGCCAACGAGGTCGAGCTGCTGTGGTTCAGCAAGGCGGCCGTCACGGAGGCCGGGATCACCCCGCCGCTGCGGGCCGCCGACGCCTGGTCGTGGGATGAGATGGTGCAGAACGCCTACAAGCTCACCATCGACCAGGGCGGCAAACACCCCGACGAGACCGGCTTCGACCCCGGGCAGGTCAAGCAGTTCGGTGTCTCCAGCAGCATCACCTACAGCGCCGCCTGGTATCCCTTCCTGCGCAGCAACGGCGCCGACTTCGCCGACGCGGCCGGCACCAGGTGCCTGCTCGACAGCCCCGAGGCCATCGAGGTGTTCCAGAACCTGCAGGACCTCATCCACAAGCACCGCGTCGCGCCCGGCCCCGGCCAGCTCGCCGCGACCGGCGACGACGTGCCCGGCACCAACATCCTGCTGAAGACCAAGCGCGTCGCGATGGTCGTCGACGGCCACTGGAGCCTGCTCGACATGAACGAGAGCAAGGTCGACTACGGCATCGGCGTGCTCCCCAAGTACGGGGAGGCGTTCACCACGACCCAGGTCGCGGGCGCCTCGGCGATCTTCGCGGGCACCCGGCACGTGGCGGAGGCGGTGGAGCTGTTCGCCTTCCACAACGACCCGCGCTACGTCGACCTGTTCAAGCAGGGCCTGTGGATGCCGCAGGAGAAGAAGTACTACGAGGACCAAGCGGCCATCGACGCCTGGACCAAGAACGAGCTGCACCCGCCGGAGTTCAGGACGGCGGTCGTCGACTACACGCGCGAGCACGGTGTGCCCGACATCCGCAACCGGGTCAAGAACCTGTCGGCGATCTCGAGTGACGTGCTCACCCCCGCCCTGCAGGAGATCGAGTCCGGCAGGCGCCCGGCGGGCGAGGTGCTCAAGGAGGCCGCCCCCAAGATCACCAGCATGCTCCAGGGCTGGCACCACACCCAGGACCTGTGATGACCCGGCTCTCCGGCCAGCGCAGACTCGAACGGCGCTGGGGACTCCTCATGGCGATCCCGGCGGTCCTCGGTTTCGCCGTCTTCACCGTCGGCCCCATGATCGCATCGCTGTTCCTCAGCCTGACCGACTGGCAGATCGGCGGCACCCCCTCCTTCGTCGGAGTGGACAACTACACCTCGATGCTCGACGACGAGCTGTTCTGGAAGTCGCTGAGCGCCACCACCTACTACACCCTCGGCGCCGTCCCGCTCGTCTTGATCGTCAGCTTCGCCGTGGCCATGCTGCTCAACCAGAAGGTGCGCGGCCTGTCGCTGTGGCGGACGATCTTCTACCTGCCGACGCTGGTCCCGGCGATCGCCAACGTGGTCCTCTGGATCTGGATCTTCAATCCGGACTTCGGACTGCTCAACTCGGTGCTCCGCCAGGCCGGCCTGCCCGGCTCCCAGTGGATCTACGACGAGGGCACCGCCATCCCCTCGCTGATCATCATGAGCACCTGGGGGTTCGGCAACACCATGGTGATCTTCCTGGCCGGGCTCCAGGGCGTGCCCAGGCACCTGTACGAGGCGGTGTCCATCGACGGCGGCGGGCCGCTGCGCCGCTTCTGGCACGTGACGCTGCCGATGATGACGCCGACCATCTTCTACAACCTCGTGGTCGGCGTCGTCGGCACCTTCCAGGTCTTCAGCCAGGCCTACGTGATGACCGAGGGCGGCCCCAACCAGTCCACCCTCTTCTACGTCTACTACCTGTTCCGCAAGGCGTTCACCGAGAGCGAGATGGGTTACGCCAGCGCCCTGGCCTGGGTGCTTTTCATGATCATTATGGTGGTCACCTTCCTGCTGTTCCGTAACGCCCGCCGATGGGTCTACTACGAGATGGCAGGTGCCCGATGACCACGCTGACCACCCCGGACAAGTCCCGCGTCGGGATGGTGGCGCCGACCGCCGGGCTGCGCAGGCCCAGGAGGTACGGCAAGGCGCTGATCTACCTGGCCCTCCTCGCCGGTGCCGTCCCCACCCTGCTGCCGTTCGTCTGGCTGGTCCGCAGCGCCCTCATGCAGGACGGCCAGATGTTCGTCGCGCCGCCCCAATGGATTCCCGATCCCTTCGAATGGGGCAACTTCAGCGGCGCGCTCACCGCCCAGCCCTTCGGCCGCTACCTCCTCAACACCGTCGTCATCGCCGTGGTCAGCGTCCTCGGCACCGTGCTCACCTGCTCGATCGCCGCCTTCAGCTTCTCCAGGCTCCGCTGGCGCGGCCGCAACATCGTCTTCGCGGTCCTGCTCAGCAGCGTCATGCTGCCCTACGCGGTCACCCTCATTCCCACCTTCGTGATGTGGCAGGAACTCGGCGCGCTCGACACGATCCTGCCCCTCACCGTGCCCAGCTGGTTCGCCGGCGCGGGCGGCGGGGTGTTCAACGTGTTCCTGCTCAGGCAGTTCTTCCTGACCATCCCCTTCGAGCTGGACGAGGCCGCCTACATCGACGGGGCCTCGCCCTGGCGGGTGTTCTGGACGATCGTCATGCCGCTGTCTAGACCCGCGGTCATCGTGGTCACCATCTTCACCTTCATCGGCACCTGGAACGACTTCCTCGGCCCGCTGCTCTACCTCCAGAACGAGGAGAACTACACCCTCTCCCTCGGCCTGGCCTCCTTCCAGAGCATGTACATCACCCAGTGGGGATATCTCATGGCGGCCTCCGCCGCCGTCATCGCCCCGATCATCGCGCTCTTCTTCTTCCTGCAGCGCTACTTCATCGAAGGCGTCACCCTCACCGGCATCAAGAACTGAGGCACCCACGAAGAAGGCGGCCATCGCCGTCCCCGCCTCCTCTGAGGGCTCCGCGCCGCCGCGGCTCACTCCTCGGGGGAGAGCAGTACGGGCACGAGATCGGGGCGCTTGGCGGTGCGGCCGTCGCCGGAGGACCTGCCGCGCATACGGCGGTAGATCCATGGCCCGGCGAAGCCGGCGATCCAGCGGAACTCCGTTCCCGCGGTGCGCAGGGGGCCGCGCGGGGCGAGCGGTGCCAGCGGGGCCGACCAGGTGTCGTCGCTGCCCGGGAGCCCGAGGGCGTGGGCGAGGGCCGCGGCGATCCTGGCGTGGCCCAAGGGGCTGGCGTGCAGGCGGTCGGGACTCCACATCCTGGCGTCGGTGGCGAAGGCGTGCGGGAAGGTGTCGATCACGGTGACGCCATGGCGGGCCGCGGCCTCGCGGATCCGTTCGTTGAGTGCGAGCACGCGGGGCAGCAGCGGCCGGGCCAGCGGCGCGATCTCGCCGATGTCGGGAAAGGTCACCGTCAGAACGTGCGCGCCCGACGCGGTGAGCGCGGCGAACATCTCCTCCAGGCTCGCCGCGATCGCGGTGGCGTCGAAGCCGGGCCTGATCAGGTCGTTCATCCCGGCTATCACGGTGGCCAGGTCGGGCTGCAGCCGCAGCGCCGGGGCGAGCTGCTCGGTGAGGACCTGCGCGGCCAGCCGTCCCCGTACGCCCAGGTTGGCGTAGTGGATGTCCGGGGACGCCGCGGCGAGGTGCTCGGCGAACCGGTCCGCCAAGCCGCGATAGCCGCGCAGTTCGTCGCCGTCGCCGAGGCCTTCCGTCTGGCTGTCGCCCAGCGCGACGTACCGGGTGAAGGTCCTGGCCTGGGTCATCGGTCCTCCTCGGGGTGGCCGGCCGTACGGGAGCGGAGCAGGGCGGCGGTGCTCAGGCACCAGTCGCGCATCTCCCGCTCCAGGCGGCATCCGGCCAGGTAGGTCAGGTACGGGCCGATCCGCTCGGCCGAGCGGAGGAACTCCTCCTCGTCGAGGTCGCCGCGCAGCCGTCGCATGCCCTGTTCGAACAGGGCCAGTTTGGCGGTGGCTTCGGCGACCCGTTCGTCGAGCTGGGCCAGCACGGGGGAGGGGTCGAGGTGGTCGACGGCCTGGACCTTCACCGCCAGATCGTCGCGGATGGACAGCGGTTTGGACGCGGTGGCGGCGAAGGCGGCGAGCTCGTCCAGGCCCGCCCCGGTGACCGTGAAGACCCGCTTGTTCGGACGGTCGAGCTGGACGACCTGTCGCCCGGAGATCATCCTGGCCTTCTCCAGCTTCGCCAGCTCGGTGTAGAGCTGCTGCGGTGAGGCGTACCAGAAGTTGGACACACCCACGTCGAAGATCTTGGCGAGCTGGTAGCCGGTGAACTCGCCGTCCAGCATCGCCGCCAGTACCGCATGCCGTAATGCCATGAAAAGGACTATCTATTCAATTTCATGATTAGTCAAGAAATTTAGGTTTGGAAGGTTCGCAGGGGCGGCCGATCGAGGTGGACAAGGGCAGGAAACCACATCGCAGCGAGCGCATCGAGGCCCGGGCGGCTCAGCGCAACCGACTCCAACCTTCACCTGGCAGCCCACAGCATGATCACGAATTTCGCACCGTAGCACTAGCGTCTGGAGAGAGGCAGCCGGACGGCCGGCGGAAGCGGTGTCAGGCCGGGGTCCGCCCGGAACGACTGGATCATGAGGGCCGCGAAGCGGCGCGACGCCGCCACCCTCAGCTCGGGTGACTCGGCGCGGATGCCTTCGTTCGCCATCAGCGCCAGGCTGATGTCCTCCAGCACGAAATCCCCCCGCAGGGGACCCGCCTCCTTCGCGCGTCGCACCAGTTCGAGCAGCAGGCGCAGTGTGCGATCGCGTTCCGCGGCGAAGTCGACCGCTTGGGGAAGCCGCGAGGTGAATGCGCGGGCGAAGCCGCGGTCGAGGGCATGCATCTCCATGAGCTTCTCGATCACCAGGCAGAACCCGCTCCACGGGTCGCCCGCCGCCAGACCCTCCTTCACGACCGCCGAGCAGGAGGCCAGCTGCTCGGCGAAGGCTTCGGTCAGCAGTGCTTCCTTGGTCTGGAAGTGCCGGTAGACGGTCGCGACACCGACCTCGGCGCGCCGGGCGATCTCCCGGATCGGCACGTCGAGGCCCTCGGCGGCGAAGGCCGCGCGGGCGACCGCGAGGATGCGCTCGCGGTTGTCGCGGGCGTCCGAGCGGAGCTTCGTTACCACTTGGGCCGTCACCGCTCTCACTTTAGCCAAACGGACGGGGCGCTCCGTTACGGTCGCCGGATGAGAGCAGTTCAGTTCACCGAGTACGGCCCGCCCGACGTTGTGCACGTCGCCGAAGTGGCGGCGCCGCACGCCGGACCGAGCGAGATCCGCATCAACGTACGGGCCTCCGGAGTCTCGCCCGGGGAGATGCGCATCCGTTCCGGGGAGATGCGTGACGTGGTGCCCTTGACGTTCCCGTATCGGACCGGATTCGACGCCGCGGGCGTGGTGGACGAGGTCGGCGACGGCGTCACGGGCGTGGACATCGGCGACGCGGTGTTCGGCATGACCACGATGACCGCGCGCGGCGCCAATGCCGACTTCGCCGTCCTGGCCGCCTGGGCGCCCAAACCGGACGCGTGGAGCTGGGAGGAGGCGGGCGGCGCCGCAGGCAGCGTCGAGACGGCCACCCGGGTCCTCGACCGGCTCGCGGTCGGAGCCGGGCACACCGTACTCGTGCAGGGCGCGGCCGGAGGGGTGGGCACCATCGCCGTCCAGCTCGCGGTCGCCCGCGGCGCCACCGTCATCGGTACGGCGAGCGAGCACAACCACGACTTCCTGCGTTCCCTCGGCGCGGAGCCGACGACATACGGGACGGGGCTCGTCGAACGGATCCGCGCGCTGGTACCGGCCGGAGTGGACGCGGTGTTCGACTGCGCCGGAGGGGCGCTGCCAGACCTCATCGCCATCGTCGGCGACACGGCGCGCGTGGTGACGATCGCCGACCTCGCCGCGGCGGCCCACGGCGTACACATGTCGCACGGAGCGCCGGCCGGCGCCACGGGCTCGGCGGTGGGAGCCCCTGCCGACCCACTGGCGCTGCATGGCCTCGCGATCGCGGTCACGCTCGCCGGCGAGGGCCGGCTGCGGGTGCCGGTCGCGGCGGCGTTCCCGCTCGCCGAGGCCGAGGCCGCGCACGAACTGAGCGAAAGCCGCCATGCCCGCGGAAAGATCGTGCTGGTGAGCTGATCGAACGCCCGTGGCCGGTCACGGCGACCGGTCACGGACCCGATGCTGCTCGGCGAGCCGGGGCCGTCCGCGGTCCCGTGTCGTCCGGCAGAGGTCATTCGTCAATCATTGCTGCTTCGCCCCTGGTGACGGCGGCCCGAGCACCGGGTCGAGACGTTCGCCGTCAGCCGGTCGCGCTGTCTTGATCATGAACGTCGGCTGGGCGACAATCTGCGGATAGATGGCCATACCCATATGAGCAGGAGAAAATATGATGAATGCCTCATTTTGGAACAATGTGGAATCTCATCTGATCCGATACGGCGCGGCGTTCACTCCAAGGATCATCGAACGGGCGGCGGGGTCGTACGTGTACGACGACGCCGGGACGGCGATCCTCGACTTCACCTCGGGCCAGATGAGCTCGATCCTCGGGCACTCCCACCCCGATGTGGTTGCGGCGGTCTCGCGGTCGATCTCATCGCTGGATCACCTGTACAGCGGCATGCTGAGCCGGCCCGTCGTCGATCTGGCCAATCGGCTCGCGTCGACACTTCCCGGTGACTTGAGCAAGACGCTGCTGCTGAGTACCGGCGCGGAGTCCAATGAAGCCGCGATCAAGATGGCCAAGCTCTACACGGGCAAGTATGAGATCGTCTCGTTCGACCGGTCGTGGCACGGCATGACGTCGGGTGCGTCCTCCGCCACCTTCTCGGCCGGCCGAAGAGGGTATGGCCCGCCGATGCCGGGCAACCTCACGCTCCCGTCGCCGAACGCGTATCGCTCTCCTTTCCGCCGTACGGACGGGTCCTATGACTGGGAGGCCGAGCTTGCGTACGGATTCGGTCTCGTCGACCAGCAGTCGTCCGGAAGTCTGGCCGCGTGCGTGGTCGAGCCGATCCTGTCCTCCGGTGGGATCATCGAGCCTCCGGTCGGATATCTGCGGCGGTTGAAAGCGATGTGCGCCGAACGCGGGATGCTGATGATCGTGGACGAGGCCCAGACCGGACTCGGACGCACCGGCGAGATGTATGCCTTCGAACGCGACGGCATCGTCCCGGATCTCCTGACGCTTTCCAAGACCTTGGGTGCGGGCCTGCCGGTGGCGGTCGTCGTCACGTCGCCGAAGATCGAGGAGGTCTGTCACGAACGCGGGTTCCTGTTCTTCACGACCCACGTCTCGGACCCACTTGCGGCCTCCGTCGCGGTGACCGTGCTCGACGTCATCGAACGCGACGGTCTCGCGGCACGGGCCGCGCTTCTGGGCAAGCAACTCAACGAGCGGCTGCTGGACCTGCGTGACCGCTTCGAGGTGGTCGGCGATGTCCGCGGGCGCGGGCTTCTGCAGGGCCTGGAACTGGTGACGGACAAGCTGAGCAAGTCTCCGGCGGACACGCTCGGAAATGCCGTGACCATGGCATGCCTGGAGCGCGGGCTGCACATCAACATCGTCCAGTTGCCAGGAATGGGGGGAATCTTCCGGATCGCACCGCCGCTCACGATCAGCGACTCGGACTTGCACGCCGGACTGGACATCCTCGAGGCCGCTCTGCGAGCGGTCGTCTCCGGGGACGCCAGGTGACCACGGGCCTCCGGTGCCGGGTGAGCGCCGGCTCGACGGCTGATCCAGGAGTCGACGAAGGATGTCTTCCAGACTCCGCCACCGGATGAGCGCGGGCTCGGTCCCGTCGTATCGGAGCGCCCTGCCGAGGGTGCCGAAGCGTCGACTCACGTGACCGGACCTCGGGCGCCTGTCATCGAAGGCTGAGCGGTCAAGTGCGCCGTCTCATCGCGGGCATGGCCCAGGCCGTCGATGCCGACGGCCGGTCACAGCCGGGCGATCCACTCGCGGCCCGTGAGAACCTCGGCACCTCTGGCCGGGAAGACGCGGTTGACCAGGAAGTCGTGCACGTCCGGTTCCCCGTCGGCGCAGGCGTCACTGAGCACGGTCAGCCGGTAGTCGCGGTCGGCGGCGTCGTAGAACGTGGCGGCGACCATCGCCCCGGTCGCGACACCGGTCAGCACGAGCGAGTCGATGCGCTGGGCGCGCAGGATCAGATCGAGATCGGTCGCCGCGAACGCGCTGGCGCGGTGCTTGAGGACGACGGCCTCACCGGGCAACGGCTCGATGCGCGGGTGCACGAGCGTCTCGGGGGATTCTTCGTGGAACAGCGTCCCCGCCCCGTGTAGGGCGCTGATCAGCGGGTTTCCCGCTGCCACATCAAGGCCTGAGGCCCGGAGCCCGAAACGTATGAAGATCACCGGAATCCCGGAGGCTCTGGCCGCGGGGAGAACCCTTTCCAGCACGGGAAGCACGCCGGCGGCGAAGGGGTAGTTGTCCACGATGCCCGCCTGCAGGTCGCCGACGATGAGCGCGGTGGTGGTCATACCGTTTCCCTGTCTGTACGGCGCGTCATCGGCCATCCTCCACGGTCGTATCTTTGGCGTCGTTGTCGTCGATCCAGTACGACGATAGCGGTGGATTCCCTTGTGAAGACCTTCGCCGGCGCTGAACCCACGGGGGTCCGAACCGCAAGCTGGAGCGCTGTCACAGGCCGCCGCGTTCGGCCGTCGCCCAGGGGCGGTGCTCCACCCGTGGACGGCGGAGCCGTCGGGGCAGGTCAGCGCAGGTTGGGGCTCCGGCTGAGTCCGAGCAGACCGAGAAGCCGGTCCATCATGTGCTCGAACAGCGGCAGGTGGTCCTCGAAGGAGAACGCGAGGTGGCCGTAGACGGCCATGCAGATCAGGCCGTAGATCTGCCGCCAGCAGGTGATCATCAGCAGGGCCACGCCGAGGGGGACCTCGAGTCCGATGGCCTCGCGGTAGATCCGCAGCTGCCGCGCCAGGTCGGGGTCGATCTGCTCGTCCGCGGGGTAGGTCAGCCGATCTTCGCGCCACAGCCGCACGAAGAGCAGCCCGAACAGGCCGCCGAGCTCGCGCGAGATGACCTTCGGGATGCCCTCTTCCGACGCGGCGACCCTGGCATAGCCGGCCCCCATGAGCAGGTCGAACTCGGCCTTGTTGGCCAGTGACCAGTCCAGCGCGGCACGGGTGGCCGCGTGCAGCCGGGCGCTGATGTCGTCAGGGTCCTGGCGCTCCACGGCCTGGGCCACGGTGGCCATGAACTCCGCGGTGACGTCGTCGTACAGGACGCGGACGAGCCCCGCCCTGCCGTTGAAGTAGCGGTAGAGGGCCGGTGGCGTCACTCCCACGCTGCGGGCCACGGCGGCGACGGTGAGGCCCTCGACGCCCTCTTCGGCAGTGATCCTCCGAGCGGCGGTCTTGGCCTCTCGTTCGAGCTCCGCCCGCAGTCGTTCCCGTCGCGTCAACGCTGTCACCCACCCATCTTCGCCGGTCTCGGCCGCGATCGCCTCCCCGGCGGCCGGCGCTACTTGCGGTGAATGGGCGATACATGGTTAATAGTATTCACTTTTTGATGGTCCATAACTGCTGCGTTAAGGAGATTCGATGAGCACGGCGGACGAGCCGAGGAAGACGCCGCGTACCCGCAGAGGCGGCCGGCTCGCGGCGGCGGCGGTCGCGGTCCTCCTGGTGACCACCGCCTGCGGGAAGGCCGCCCAACCCCCCGACCTGCCGGAGAAGCACCGGAGCAGCGCCGACGGGGCGGATGCCAAGAAGACCGCGCTCGCCGCGGCGGCGCGGAATCTTGCCGGCCTGATCTCGTCCCCCGGGCAGATCATCTGCTCGTCGAGCGACGGCGGCTGGCAGGCCACGGCCTATGACGACACGTTCCGCACCCGCGTCGCCGCCTTCTCCGTCGACGCACTCTCCGCCCAGTTGACCGAGATCGCCCAGCAGGCGGGAGGGGAGCGGGCGTTCGTGCGCGACCTGTGCGGCGATGAGGGGGACGCCGGCATCAGCCCGGTCTCGCCGGACGGGCGACGTGTCGCCGTCCAGGTGGACTTCCCGGACAGCGGCACCCCGACGCACGTGGGATGGCTCGACCTCGGCACCGGGGCCTTCACCGACATCACGGAGAGGTCGACGAAGAGAGGCTATGTCAAGGAGACGTTCTCCGACGAGCAGCCCGGATTCGCCCCGGACGGGTCGTTCTGGTTCCTGCGCGACTCCCAGGAGTTCCTCTCCGCGGACGTGAACGGCCGTCTCTCCACTCACCAGATCAGCCTGGCCTGTTTCCGCAACACGAACGAGGAGACCTTCTACCGCCCGGTGAAGTCGGCCGCCGTCATGTGCCCGGGGACCGTCCACCCGTCCGGGACGTTCGCGGCCGACCCCAGGAACGTCGCGGTGAGATTCTCCTCGGTCGCCGGGTTCGAGCTGGACGTCCTGGCGGACAGGGTCGACCGGTTCGCCGACGGCCCCATCCACAGCCCGTTCAGTGTTCAGGTCGCCGTGCGCGACGACGGCGAGCTGCGTGACTGCACCCCGGTGGCCTGGGTCAACGCCACGGACCTGCTCTGCGCGGGTTCGAGCAACGACTTCTACACCGTGCGGATCGACCCCGCGGCCGCGCGGGCCGACCTCGAATACGCGGAGACGACCGAGGTGGGGGTCAAGGCTGAGATCGCCCCCGCGACCGAGACCACGATCGTGTCGATCGCCGTTTCCCGGGACCGCCAGTCCTTGATCATCGCCGCGGGCGAGGACGCCCAAGCCGGTACGGCGAAGCTCTACCGCGCCAGCCTGACGTCCCCCGCCGACCCGGTGGAAATCGGCCCGGTACCGGCGGGAGCGGGCAGTGACTTCACCCTCCTCGGGAACTTCCAGAAGATCGACGGGGAGTGACACCGGAGCCCGGCACGGCGACCGGCCCGGCACAGCAATCGGCCCGGACACCCGCGGGTGCCCGGGCCGATCACGTCGTAGGGGGCGTTCAGCGGTTGCTGACCGTCGGTCGTCCTTGTTCGTTCACGGGCGGGACGGTGACCTGCCCACGCAGCCAGCGGATCGTGCGCATGACTCCGTCACCGTAGCCGGGGGAGTGCTGGCGGCCCCGGCCGAGCTGCCGGGACACGTCCTCGGCTGCGGTCTCCTCCATTCCGAGGTTGAGCCCGGTCGGTCCGTGAATGGGGCGCTGGGTGTTCCGGACGGGCGATTTCGAGCGGGTGCCGAGCACCCATTCGCACACCGCGATCGTTCCGGAGCACCATTCCCGCTCCCAGTCGTTCGACGCGCTCGGCTTGCCTTCGCGCGCCAACTCGGCGACCCGGCCGATCTCGGCCTCGGTACGCAGGATCACCCCACGGCCACCGACCAGGTGGCCCCAGCCTTCGGAGGAGCGGCGTCCGGGGATCGGCAACCCGTCCTTGGCGCCGATCAACCAGTTCAGGGTGCTTACCACTCCATCGGCCGGGACGACCCGGCCCTCGCGGGGGACCCGCTCGGAGGCGTCGATCTCCGCTCGTGCGTCCGCGAGGGTGGGCAGGGCTCCTGAGGTCGGGCGGCCGCTGATCGGCGCCTGCTCACGCTCGCCGAGGGCCCACAGGATCGCCTCCCCGTGTCCGGACGGTGCCGAGTCCGGATTGGCGGCCTCCCACTCTTTGATCGTTTCCAGTACGGCCCTGACATGTTCCGGCGGCCGCTGTATGGCGGGACGGGTTTCGCTCTCTGCGGTCGTCATGACACCACCGTACGATTACCTTCCGCATCACTCCAACGTGAATCCCTTATCCGGGTCGAGTAAACAGGTCCGAACACGGGTATCAGGCCTCGATGAGTTCGCCGAACCGGGTCTTCACCCGGGTCAGGACCTCGTCCGGATCGGCGGCCCACACGTCGGCGTTGAAGATCTCCACCTCGACGTCCCCGGTGTAGCCCGCCTCGGTCACGGCCCTGGTCAGCGGCGCAAAGTCGATCACACCGTCGCCCATCACACCCCGGCCGAGCAGCGCGTCGGCGGGGAGCGGGTGAAGGAAGTCACACACCTGGTAGCTCGCGATCCGGTCCCCGGCCCTGGCGATCTGCTGGAAGACCTGCGGGTCCCACCAGACGTGAAAGGTGTCGACGACCACCCCGACCTGCTCGGCGGGGTACGGCTCCGCGAGGTCGAGCGCCTGCCCGAGGGTGGACAGCACGGCCCGGTCGGCGCAGTACATCGGGTGCAGCGGTTCCAGGGCGAGCCTGACCCCGCGCTCACCGGCGTAGGGGGCGAGCACGGCCAGCGCCTCGGCCACCCGTTCCCTCGCCCCGGCGAGATCCCGGTCGAAGGCGCCCAGGGGCTCGCCGGGAGCCACCCCCGGCAGGCCGCCGACGACCATGACCAGGCAGGCGGCGTTCAGCGCGGCCGCCTCGTCGATCGCCCTGCGGTTGTCGTCGAGCGCGTCCTGGGAGGTCAGGAAGCCGCCCCGGCACAGGGACGACACCCGCAGCCCGGCGTCCGCGACCAGTTTCACGGTCTCGTCCAGCCCCTGCTCGGCGACGTTCTGCCGCCACAGGCCGATGGCTTCGACGCCGTGCCGTACGCACCCGTCGACGGCCTCGGCCACCGACCACCGTTTCGTGGTCCACTGGTTCAGCGAGAAACGGCTCGCCGCCTCCCGCGTGCTGGTGGCCCGCTCGTCCACGGTCCGTCCTTTCCCGATCGGTCCGTTCAAAGCCCGTGCACCGCCAGCAGCGACCGCATCCGGTGGACGGCCAGTCCGGGGTCGGCCAGCAGCCCGGCGCGGTCGGCCAGCCGGAACACCTCGGCCAGGTGCGGGAGCGACCGGGCCGCCTGGGCGCCGTTGACCATGCTGAAGGCGTCCTGGTGGCCGTTGAGCCAGGCCAGGAAGACGATGCCGGTCTTGTAGTTGTAGGTCGGCCGCTCGAAGATCTTCCGTGACAGGGCGACCGTGGGGGTCATGATCTCGTCGTAGCGGCCGAGGTCGCCCTCGTCGAGTGCCTGCAGGGCCGCGGCGGCGGCCGGGGCGATCGGGTCGAAGATGCCCAGCAGCGCGTGGCTGCCCGACTTGATCAGCTCGGGGTAGTTGAAGTCGTCGCCGGTGTAGAGCCTGACGCCTTCCGGCAGTGCCGCCCGCAGCCCGATCTCGTGGTCGGCGTCCAGCAGCGAGACCTTGACGCCGTCCACCATCGGCGCGTGCTCGCGGATCAGCGCCAGGAACGCGGCGGTGGCCTCACCCACGTCCGCCGAGCCCCAGTAGCCCGCCAGCTGGGGGTCGAACATCTCGCCCAGCCAGTGCAGGATCACCGGCCGGTCGGTCTGGGAGAGCAGCTTGCCGTAGACCGCGTGGTAGTCCTCGGGACCCCGCGCGAGCCGGGCGAGCTGGCGGCTGGCCATGACGATGACACCGGCGCCCGCGTCCCGGACGGTCTCGATCTGCTCGGTGTAGGCGGCCACCACCTCCTCCAGCGTCCCGGCGTCCGGTGCGTGGTCGGTGCCGGCGCCACAGGCCACCAGTGCGGCCGGGTCGCCGAATTCCGCGGCCTCGGCGGCGCTGCGCCGGATCAGCTCGCGGGTGGCCGCCCAGTCCAGGCCCATGTTGCGCTGCGCGGTGTCCATGGCGTCGGCGATCCGCAGGCCGTACGACCACAGGTGCCTGCGGAAGCGCAGAGTGGCCTCCCAGTCGACGGCGGCGGGGGAGCCGGGGGTGTTGTCGCCCAGCGGGTCGGCGACGACGTGAGCGGCCGCGTAGACGATGCGGCTCTTCGCGGGACCGGCGGGCCTCGCCCAGGCCGTCGGCGCGCGCAGCGTGTGCTCGCCGCCGGGCAGCGTGATCCTCATCGGGACTCCTCGGGGGTTCGGGCCTCCGGCGCGGGGAGCCGGCGGAAGGCCGTCACGGCTCCACCGGCAGGCGGCGGCCCTCGGCGGAGGAGCGCAGGCCCAGTTCGGCGAGGCGGACGCCCCGGGCGCCGGAGGTGAAGTCGTGGGGGAACGGCGCGTCCTCGACCACGTGGCGGACGAACATCTCCCACTGGATCTTGAAACCGTTGTCGAACTCGTCGTTGTCGGGGACCTCCTGCCAGTCGTCCCGGAAGCGCGCGGTGACTGCGAGGTCGGGGTTCCAGACCGGCTTGGGAGTGGTGGCGCGGTGCTGGACGCGGCAGTTGCGCAGTCCCGCGACGGCGCTGCCGTGCGTGCCGTCCACCTGGAACTCCACCAGTTCGTCCCGGTTCACCCGGACGTTCCAGGAAGAGTTGATCTGGGCCACGACGCCGTTGTCGAGTTCGAAGATGCCGTAGGCGGCGTCGTCGGCGGTGGCCGGGTAGGTCCGGCCCTGCTCGTCCACCCGCTCGGGGATGTGGGTGGCGGCCTGCGCGTAGACCGAGCGGACCCGGCCGAACAGGTTCTCCAGCACATAGGCCCAGTGCGGGAACATGTCCAGGACGATGCCGCCGCCGTCCTCGGCGCGGTAGTTCCACGACGGGCGCTGCGCGGCCTGCCAGTCGCCCTCGAAGACCCAGTAGCCGAACTCGCCGCGCACCGACAGGATCCGGCCGAAGAAGCCGCCGTCGATGAGGCGCTTGAGCTTGAGGAGCCCCGGCAGGAAGAGCTTGTCCTGCACGACGCCGTTCTTCACGCCCTTGGCGGTCGCGGCCTCGGCCAGCGCCAGCGCGTCCTCGAAGGTCTCGGCGGTCGGCTTCTCGGCGTAGATGTGCTTGCCCGCGTCGATCGCCTTGAGCACGGCCTTCACCCGGGCCTGGGTGACCTGGGCGTCGAAGTAGATCAGGTTGTCGTCGTCGGCCAGGGCCGCGTCGAGGTCGGTGGTCCAGCCGGTGATGCCGTGGTCGTCCGCCAGCTTCTCCAGCTTCTCGGCATTCCGGCCCACCAGGACCGGCCGGAGCGTCACCCGGCTGCCGTCGGACAGTGCCACGCCGCCCTGGTCGTTGATCGCCAGGACCGAGCGGACCAGGTGCTGCCGGTAACCCATGCGGCCGGTGACGCCGTTCATCACGACGCCGATGCTTCGCGGGGACATCTTCTTGAGCCTCCTATGGAAAGCGCTTTCCAACACACCGTACGGCAGCCTGACATGTTGGGCAAGCGCTTCCCTCCCTCGGCCCGGGCCGAGGGAGGGAAGGAGGAGGTTCAGCGGCGGGATCCACCCGGGGTGGTCCCGCCCTACCTGGGGAAAGTCGTGCCGGGGGTGCAGAGCGCCGGCCCCGCGTGCCGTCCCGGTGACGCCGGGAGGCGGGGGCCGGTCAGATCTCGCCCTTGGTCTCCAGGCGGATCAGGGATTTGGCCACCGGGTGGGCGGTCAGCTCGATCTGCCAGTTCCGGGCGCCCAGCTCCCGCAGCCGGGCGGAGATCGTCTCCTCGGAGATGTCGGCGGGCGGCTCCCAGGTCAGCCGGCGCACGGCGTCGGGCTGCAGGAGGTTCTCCGTCGGCATGTGGTGCTCGTCGGCGAGCGCCGCCACCACGGCCCTGGCGGCGGCCAGCCGCCGCGCGGCGACCGGGTCGCGGTCCATCCACCGGTTGGCGGGCGGCGGCCCGTCACCCTGGGTGCTGGGCTGAGGGAGCTCCGACTCCGGAAGCGCACGTGCCCTGCCGATCGCGGCCAGCCACTCGCGCAGGTGCCGGCGGGCGCTGCGGCCGGTGAACGGCGGGATCTCGGTGAGCGCCTTGGTGGTGCGGGGCTGGTCCAGCGCGGCCGTGACGATCGCGGAGTCGGGAAGGACCCGGCCGGGAGCCAGGTCCGCCTCGCTGGCGAAGCCGTCGCGGAGCGTCCACAGCTCCCGGACCACGGCCAGCCCGCGCAGCGAGCGGACCTTGTGGATCCCGGAGGTGCGCCGCCACGGATCCGACCGCGGTGCCGGGCTCCGGTAGGCCAGCACCGAGGCGAACTCCTCGCGCGCCCACGCCAGCTTGCCGCTCGACTCCAGCTCCTCGTGGAGGACGTCGCGTAACTCGACCAGGACCTCGACGTCGAGCGCCGCGTAACGCAGCCAGTCTTCCGGCAGCGGGCGGGTGGACCAGTCGGCCGCCGAGTGGCCCTTCTCCAGCTTGAAGCCGAGGACGTTCTCCACCATCATGCCGAGGCCGACCCGCTCGTAGCCGAGCAGCCGTCCGGCCAGCTCGGTGTCGAACAGCCTGCGGGGGTGGAAGCCCAGCTCCGCCAGGCAGGGAAGGTCCTGGGAGGCCGCGTGCAGCACCACTTCCGCGTCGGCCAGCGCCGTGTCGAGCTCCGACAGGTCCGGGCAGTGGATCGGGTCGATCAGCGCGCTGCCGGCACCGGAGCGTCGCAGCTGCACCAGGTAGGCGCGGCCGCTGTAGCGGTAGCCCGAGGCGCGCTCGGCGTCCACCGCGACCGGGCCGGTGCCCTCGGCGAAGGCGCGTACGACTCGGGCAAGGGCGGCTGCGTCCTCGACGACGGGTGGGATTCCCTCTCGCGGCTCCAGCAGCGGAACGATGGTTGTCTCGTCGGTCACGTTCGGAAGGGCTCCGGATCTTCGCGACGGCGTGGCGGCAGAGACGCCACGTCGGGTGGCAGGGGTGGTATACCCGCCGCAAGGCACATCAGATCGCACCAGGCGGCGACATGGCTGGAAAGGTCTTCCTCCAGCGGAGACCAGGAGGCGCGCAGCTCCAGCTCCGTGGTGACCGGGTCCTCGGCCTTGTTGCCGAAGCCCTCGGAGACGGCCCGGGTGACGGTCCCCCCGGCCGCGGTGTAACCGGCACCGTGCGCGTCGAGCGACTCGGTGAGCCAGCTCCACGCGACGGGCCCGAGCAGGGGATCTTCGGTGATCTCCGGCTCCATGTCCGCCCGGACGTAGGCGACCAGCCGGAACTGCCCGTCCCAGCCGCGCTGGCCGTCCGGGTCGAAGAGCATGATGAGGCGGCCGACCGCCAGCTCGTCGTCGTCGCGGTAGACCGACGCGCCGATGGCCGCCGAGTAGGGGGCCAGCCGTTGGGGCGCGGGGATGTCCTCCAGCTCGATCTCCGGTCTGACCTCGGCAGGGCGCAGAGTGGCCGCCGCACGCCGGAAGACGGCGGGAGCGGGCGGTGCCTCACCGAGGGTCATATCGGAAGAGTAGGTCGGAACTGAACGCATGGGGACCATCGGGGTGGGTGTAGGAGCCATCGGAGCCGATCAAACTACTGCCATCGCCGGGCGGAGAGCGGGAACGCCCTCGCCGTCGGTGATCCCGAGGGACAGCGCGTGGCCGCACTCGACACAGGCCCATTCCGGGCACCGGCCCGGCTCGTGGCCGTCGGAACAGGGAGGCTGCTCGAAAACCCGCTCGGCGGCACAGACAGCACAGTGCTCACCGCGGCGTTCGGTTGAACTCCACATCGTGGACATCGCACGGGCCTTTCGTCGGGTCGTGGTCCGACGTTGGCACGTCGCGCCGACAATTCCGCGCAACGTGCTCGGCGTGTCCCGAAAGTGATGCCGGAATCGATGCCGCGCGGTGACTTGACGGACTTTTGGTTCAGCCGGGGGCTGCGCCTGATCCGTCAATGGGAGGAACTGTACCCGGAAACATGATCGCTTCGCTCCGCCCGGCGCCGCCGGGCGCGTGCCGACATCGGTTTTTGATGGACGAAGCACTCGAAACGGTCAGAACCCGATCGTCGTCATGACTTGAAACTATCTGGGCGTTGTTGGCTGCGATCTCATTGAATAACTGGTGATTTCATAGCGAGAACCCCCGTCAATGGACCTGATGAGCAGACCGCACCCTGGGATGAGCGGACCGCACCCCTGGCATGGCACCCTGGAAGAGTGACTTCCGAGCTTGCCGACTCTCCGTTCCTGCGTGCCTGCCGCCGTCTGCCCGTCTCCCACACGCCCGTGTGGTTCATGCGCCAGGCCGGCCGTGCCCTGCCTGAATACCGGGCCGTGCGCGGAACGGTGCCGATGCTCACCGCGTGCGCCACCCCCGAGCTGATCGTGGAGATCACCATGCAGCCGGTCCGCCGGTACGGCGTGGACGCGGCCATCTTCTTCAGCGACATCGTGGTGCCGCTCAAGGCGATCGGGATCGATCTGGACATCAAGCCCGGCGTCGGCCCGGTGGTGGCCGAGCCGATCAGGGACGCCGCCGCGGTCGAGAGGCTGCGCCCGATCGAGCCCGGCGACGTCTCCTACGTCACCGAGGCCGTCCGGGCGCTGACCGGGGAGCTCGGCCCGACCCCGCTGATCGGCTTCGCGGGCGCGCCGTTCACCCTGGCGTCCTACCTCATCGAGGGAGGCCCCTCCAAGAACCACGACCACACCAAGGCGATGATGTACGGCGAGCCGCACCTGTGGCACGCCCTGATGGAGCGGCTGACCGGGATCACCCTCGGCTTCCTGCGGATCCAGGCCGCCGCCGGAGCTTCGGCCGTCCAGCTCTTCGACTCCTGGGTCGGCGCCGTCGCCCCCGAGGACTACCGCGAGTTCGTCCTCCCCTACACCAGCCGCATCTTCGCCGGCCTGGCCGACCTGGACATCCCCCGCATCCACTTCGGCGTCGGCACCGGCGAACTGCTCGGTCTGCTCGGCGAGGCGGGAGCCGACGTGGTCGGCGTCGACTGGCGGGTCCCGCTCGACGAGGCCGCCAGGCGGGTCGGCCCGGGCAAGGCGCTCCAGGGCAACCTGGACCCGGCGACGCTGTTCGCCCCCTGGGAGGTCGTCGAGCGCCGCGCGGGCGACGTCCTCGCCTGCGGTGCCAAGGCCGAGGGGCACGTCTTCAACCTGGGTCACGGCGTGCCGCCCAATGCCGACCCCGACCAGCTCGCCCGCCTCACCGACTTCGTGCACGAGGCGTCCACCCGCTGACGGTGCCGCCGGCGGACGCCGGGCTGCGCCTTCGCGCCCGTGGGCGGCGCTCCCCGCGCCGCCGGACGGGGAGCGCCCCCGGGCGATCGGCGGCGCGCAGGCCCTACGGCCGCGAGGGGGCGGGCTCCTCCTCGCCGGAGTCGCCGGAGCCGCCGGACGCCGGTCCCGGGCCGTCCTCGCCCGGTTCGGCGGCGAGCGGCGCGGACACGGTCCGGCGGGCGCCGCCTCTGGTACGGCGGAGCCGGAGGACCACCAGCCAGAGCGGCACGATCACGATCATCCAGGGGAGCAGCACGCCCAGGACGGTCAGTCCGATCTTCACGGCCGTGACGAAGCCGTTCCAGCCCGACCGCAGTCCGCCGAGGAAACCGGAGGGCTCGTCGTCGGGCTCGGCGACCACGGTCGCCGGGCCCACCAGGTTCAGGGTGAGCGTCGCCATGCTCGTCTGCGAGGTGAGCGTCTTCTGCCGCGCCTGAAGCGACTCCAGGTCGGCCTCGCGGCCGGAGATCTCCCGTTCGACGTCCAGCACCTCGCCGATCGTGTCCGCCTTCTTCAGCAGCGTGCGCAGCGAGTCGAGCGCCGACGTCGCCGACCTCAGCCGGCTCTCCACGTCGGCGACCTGCTCGGTGACGTCCTCGGTGTTCTGCTGGAGCGACTCGCGCGTGCCGAGTTCCTTGCCCAGCCGTCCCAGGATGCCCGGATAGCCCTGGGGAGGGAGCTTGAAAACCAGCTGCGCGGAGCCCTCGCCGCCGGAGTAGGCGTCCGACTTCTCCATCGACAGGTAGCCGCCGGCGGTGGTGACGATCTGCCGGGCCCTGTCGGCGGCCGCGGTGACGTCCTTGGCCCGGACCGTCATCTCCGCTGTGTAGACGATCGCCCGATCCTGCGGGACCAGCTTCACCTGCTGTCCCGCCTGACCGGCCGCGGCCGATTTCTGCGGCCGGGAGGCGCGGGCACTCGTGTCGGAGCCCCCCTCCGCCGTCATGTTCCGATCCGCCGCCGGGGCGGGCGCGGACTCCATGGTCGCCATCCCGCCCCCGCAGGCCGACGTCAACAAAACCATCCCCGCCAGGGTGACCGCCAGGCGGGAGCCGTACCGGAATCTGCTCATGTCCTGTTGACGGCGAGGGCGCGGGTGAGGTTTGGCGGAGGGCGTCACGATGCCGTCACGTTCTCACGGCCTCCGGGTCACCGGGGGGTGGCGGAACGGCGGGGTGGCGGGGCGCACGACCGGACATGGGGGACGGTACGGTCAGGAGTCATGGAAGGCAACCGGTGCCATGTGGTGGTCGTCGGCGGCGGGATCGCGGGGCTGGCCGCCGCGTGGTACCTGCGCCAGGGCGGCGAAGGCGTCCGGGTGACCGTGCTCGACGGCGCCCGGCGGATCGGCGGAAAGCTGTACGCCACCGAGGTCGCGGGGGTCTCGGCCGACGCCGGGGCCGAGGCGATGCTCGCGCGAAGGCCCGAGGGCAAGGATCTGGCCCGGCTGGTCGGCCTGGGCGAGGAGTTACGGCATCCCGGCACCACCCAGGCGGCCATCCTGTCCCGGGGCGTGCTGAGGTCCATGCCCAAGGGGCATGTCATGGGCGTCCCATCCGACCTGGCCGCGCTGGCCGGGTCGGGGATTCTCAGTCCGGCGGGTCTCGCCCGCGTGCCGCTGGACCGGATCCTCCCGGCCACCCGGGTCAGCACCGACGTGTCGGTGGCCTCCTACATCCGCGCCCGGGTGGGCGACGAGGTGGTCGAGCGTCTGATCGAGCCGCTCCTCGGCGGTGTCTACGCGGGCCAGGCCGACCGGCTCTCGCTGGATGCGACGATGCCTCAGATCGCCGTCGCCGCGCGCTCGGAACGGTCGCTGCTCGCCGCGGCCCAGGGGGTCGCCGCGAACGCGCCCAAGGACGCGGGGCCCGTCTTCACCACGTTGCGGCAGGGGATGGGCGCCCTGCCCGAGGCCGTGGCCGCCGCGTCCGGCGCCGAGATCAGGACCGGGGTCACGGTCCGGGAGATACGCCGGACCGCGACCGGATGGCAGCTGATCGCCGGGCCGGTGCCCGAGCCCGAGGTCATCGAGGCCGACGCGGTGATCGTCGCCACCCCCGGCCCCTCGGCGAGCCGGCTGCTCGCCGGCGAGGTGCCCCAGGCCGCCGCGGAGCTGGCCAGGATCGACTATGCCAGCATGGCCATCGTCACGCTCGCCTACCCGCGAGAGGCGTTCCCCCGGCCGCCGGCCGGCAGCGGTTACCTCGTCCCGCCCGTCGACGGACGTCCGATCAAGGCCGTCACGTTCAGCTCGGTCAAGTGGCCGCACCTGGCCGAGGCCGACCCCAATCTGATCCTGCTGAGGTGCTCGATCGGCCGCATCGGCGAAGAGGCGGTGCTCCAGCGCGACGACGCCGAGCTGGTGGCCCTGGCGATGGCCGAGATGGTGGAGGTCATGGGTGTGCGCGGGCTGCCGCGCGACTCCAGGGTGGTCCGCTGGGGCGGCGCGCTGCCCCAGTACGACGTGGGCCATCTCGACAGGGTCGCCCGCATCCGCGCGGCCGTCGCGACCCAGCCCGGTCTGGCCCTGTGCGGCGCGGCCTACGACGGCCTCGGCATCCCGGCCTGTGTCTCCACCGCCCGCACCGCGGCGGCCCGGATTCTGGACCACCTGGATCTCACGGGAGAATGGGACGAGAAGGCCGGTCCGCTGACGGGCCGGCGTAGCTGACGGAGGGGTGAGGACGACGGACGGGAACCCGCGGCCCAAGGCGCGCGACCTGAACCAGGTGATCCGCTACACGATGTGGTCGGTCTTCAGGCTGACCGAGCGCTGCCCGGGCAACCGTGAGGGCATGGCGGCCGAGGTCGAGGGTCTGCTGGCCCAGATGGCCGAGAAGGACGTGGTCACCCGCGGCCTGTACGACGTGGCCGGTTTCCGGGCCGACGCCGACTTCATGTTCTGGTGGCACGCGCCGACCGCCGAGGACCTGCAGGAGACCTACGCCCGTTTCCGCCGCACCGGCCTCGGAGTGCTGACCGAACCGGTCTGGTCGGCGATGGCGCTGCACCGCCCCGCCGAGTTCAACAAGTCGCACATCCCGGCCTTCCTGGCCGAGGAGGAGGCGCGCCGGTACGTCAGCGTCTATCCGTTCGTCCGCTCCCTTGAGTGGTATCTCCTGGACGACGCCGACCGCCGCCGGATGCTCGCCGAGCACGGCAAGATGGCCCGCGACTATCCGGACGTGCGGGCCAACACCGTGGCCTGCTTCTCGCTGAACGACTACGAGTGGATGCTCGCCTTCGAGGCCGACGACCTGCACCGCATCGTCGACCTGATGCGCACCCTGCGTGCCGCCGAGGCCCGGCGGCACACCCGGGAGGAGACCCCCTTCTACACGGGAATCCGCAAGCCGGTCAGCGAGCTGGTCGCCGCGTTGCCGTAGCCGGAGGTTCGCCTGCGGAAGGCCGCACCGCCCGATGCCGCCTTCCAGGCGTCCCGGGCGGTGCGGACGCCGCCGGGCGGACGCGGATGGTCATCGACGGATCCGCAGAAACGTTCGATATCCCCTCGCCGTTTGGCATACTCGGGGAAAACCACCTCTTTCTGGGGGTCAAGGGTGAACAGGGGTCAGGAGCTGGCACGGTCCACACGGCGCGAGCACGGCCGCCGGAGAAGGAAGGCCAGGGCTCGGGTCCTCGAGGTCTCGGTGGGGGTGACCGCGCTGGCGGTCGCGGGGCTGGCGCTGGGCGGGTCCCTGCTCCGGAGCCCGCAGGCGCGGTCCGGAGCAGTCCAGGGACAGCCGGCGCCGCAGGCGCAGGCGTATGCGCAGAAGGCGGTGCCGGCGGCCCCCAAGGCGGCCTCCGCGGGGGGCGGCCCGGTTCCGGCGGTCAGATCGGACGCAGGCCGGCGGGCCGAGGACGAGGCGGCCGGTCCGTCCAAGCTCAGTGACCAGAAGGCACTCGCCTACTTCGCGAGCCACCAGGCGACCAAGCGCGTCAAGGACATCCGCATCGTCGGTGGCTATCTCCGGATATATACGGATCTTCCGGAGTCGGCGAGCAACTCGAAACAGGCACTGAAGCTGTGTCGGACCGGGGTGGACTACCTCGTCGGGGAGCTCGGTACGTCCAGCCCGGTGGTCTTCGTCCAGGCGAAGTTCGGGGAGAACGGCAACCCGGTGCTGGCCAACGTCCTCGGGGGCGGCGACTCCGACTGCCGTGTCACCCACCCCAAGCCCGGGAAGTAGCGGAGCGCTCCGGCCGTTCAGATCACCCTGACCCGGGTCCTGCCACAGAGCACGCAGCGCTGGGTGACCACCCGGCCGATGCTCTCGATGACCTCCCACCTGTGCCGGATGTGCACGGCGACTCCCTGAGAAGGATCACTTTGCGGAGGCATCCGCATACGATGCGTGATCTCGCTCTACCCGGCTTCCGGGCGTCCTCACCCTCCGAGGAGGTCCGAGTGTCGTGCGTTCCGGCCCGGGTAGGGTCGATGGTCAGTCGGTGGGCTCCATCCGGAGCGACACGGAGTTGATGCAGTAGCGGTCGTCGGTGGGCGTGCCGTAACCCTCGCCGTGGAAGACATGGCCCAGGTGCGAGTCGCAGGCCGCGCAGCGGACCTCGACGCGGGTCATGCCGAGCGAGCGATCCTCGATCAGGGTGACCGCCTCCGACTTCGACGGCTCGTAGAAGCTCGGCCAGCCGCAATGGCTGTCGAACTTGGTGTCCGACCGGAACAGCTCGGCGCCGCAGGCGCGGCAGCTGTAGACGCCTTCGGTCTTGGTGTCGACGTATTCTCCGGTGAAGGGGCGCTCGGTGCCCGCCTGGCGGAGAACGTGAAACTCCTCGGGAGAGAGCTGGACGCGCCACTCGGCGTCGCTCTTGACCACCTTGTCCATCCCTCCAGCCTATGCGGTCCCCGGATGTCTCCAGTGAGGGTGGGCCGGAGCGGCGGCCACGACGGATGCCCGAAAAAAACCTTATAGGCGAAGCATCCATTTATGTACCGTTTTGCGTCTATAGGTATATGGGGGGTTTCCGCCCCCCTGGTTAAGGGTGAGACCATCTGTCGGGCCGTTCAACGATCAACTGAACGGCCGGATGCCACCGGCCGGGTGGCGCGCCAGCGCCCGGAACCGGAGTGCGGGACAGGTGATCATGCGGTCCGTCCCGTCGAGAGCCCGGTCCCGCCGCCGCGGCGACTCCGGGGCGGACCCACCTCTCATGGAGTACGGTTCGATCTATGGCGTCGCCGTATATCGAACTCACCGTCGGGGACCGGGTCGTCAAGGTCACAAATCCCGACAAAGTCTACTTTCCGGAGATCGGGGCGACCAAGCGCGAGCTGGTCGAGTACTACGTGAGTGTGGGCGAGGGGGCGCTGCGCGCCCTGTACGACCGCCCCACCCATCTCAAGCGCCATCCTGACGGGGTCGAGACCGAGGCCATCTACCAGAAGCGCATGCCCCCCAAGCATCCCGAGTGGCTGCAGACGGTCACGGTCCGCTTCCCCAGCGGGCGCACCGCCGACTCGCTCCGGGTGACCGAGGTCGCCGCCATCGCCTACTGCGCGAACCTGGGAACCATCGACTTCCACCCCTGGCCGGTCCGCGCCTCGGACACCGACCATCCCGACGAGTTGCGCCTCGACATCGACCCCCAGCCCGGCACCGGCTTCGAGGAGGCGCGCACGGTGGCCTTCGCGGCCGAGGAGATCCTCGGGGAGCTCGGCATGATCGGTTTCCCCAAGACCTCCGGCAACCGGGGCATCCACATCAGTGTGCGGATCGAGCCGCGCTGGGACTTCACCCAGGTGCGCTATGCCGGGATCGCCTTCGCCCGGGAGATGGAGCGCCGGATGCCCGGCCTGGCCACCACCGCGTGGTGGAAGGAGGAGCGCGGGGAGCGGATCTTCATCGACTACAACCAGAACGCCCGCGACCGGACCGTGGCCTCCGCCTACTCGGTGCGGGCCAGACCGCACGCCCCCGTCTCCACCCCGCTCACCTGGGCCGAACTGGCCGACGCCGACCCACGCGACTTCGACATCCGGACGGTCCCGGCCCGGTTCGCGAAACTCGGCGACGTGCACGCCGCGATCGACGAGCGGGCCTTCTCGATCGAGCCCCTCCTGGAGTGGTTCGAGCGCGACGGGCACGAGGACCTGCCCTACCCGCCGAACTACCCGAAGATGCCGGGCGAGCCGAAGCGGGTGCAGCCCAGCAAGGCGCGCGGCGACTCGTGACGGCGGCCGGCGCCGGGGCCGAACGGCCTACCGGCGCCGGCCGAGGGCGAAGGCCACGTTCACGCTGACGATGCCGAGCCAGACGAGCACCATCACATAGGATTCCGTGTCCGTGACGGCGAGGGCCACCGTGCTGATCACGCCGAGCACGACGGAGACGATCGACAGCGCCAGGCGCTGACCGGCGTCCACCGACGGGCGGACCGCGGGGGCCTCCTTGCGGGAGCGGGCGGCGACCCGGTCGTCCACCCGCCGGTCGATCTCCTGGTCCATCTTGTCCAGGAAGCCCTCCACCAGGGAGTCTTCGTACTCGGGACCGAGGTCGCGGCGGGCCGCCACGGCGGCTCTGAGGTCGTCGTCAGAGGAGGATGATCTGGCCATGGTCGAGATATATCGTTTATTGGCCTTCATGTCCACCTGGACGGCCGCTATCCGGCCATGATGTCGTCCAGGTCGTAGGAGACCGGCCGTTCGAGCTGCTCGTAGGTGCACGACTCGGGGGTGCGGTCGGGCCGCCAGCGGCGGAACTGGGCGGTGTGCCGGAACCGGCGCCCCTCCATATGGTCGTAGGCGACCTCCAGCACCAGCTCCGACCGCAGGGGAACGAACGACAGGTCCTTGGTGGCACTCCACTTGGAGATCGCACCGGGCAGCGACGCGGCGCTCCAGGGATGGGCGTCCGCGCTCACGTACGGGGCGAGCTCCTCGATCAGCTCGGCCCGGCGCTTCATCGTGAAGGAGGCCGCCACACCGACATGGTGGAGCACCCCCTCGGGGTCGTACAGCCCCAGGAGCAGGGAGCCGACCACCGGTCCCGACTTGTGCTCCCGGTATCCGGCCACCACCACGTCGGCCGTCCGCTCGTGCTTGACCTTCGACATAACCCGCTTGTCCGGCTGGTACGGCAGGCCGCCCGGCTTGACCACGATGCCGTCCAGCCCGGCGCCCTCGAAGGCGTCGAACCATTCGACCGCCTTCTCCCGGGAGGTGGTGACCGGGGTCAGCCGTACTGCTCTCCCCGCCCGGTCGAAGATCGACTCCAGCCTCGCCCGGCGGGCGGAGAACGGGGTCTCCAGCAGGGACTCCTCGCCCAGGGCCAGCAGGTCGAAGGCGATGAACGATGCGGGCGTCTGCTCGGCCAGCAGCCTCACCCGGGAGGCGGCCGGGTGGATGCGCTGCTGCAGGGCCTCGAAGTCAAGGATCTGGCCGGCGCGGACGACGATCTCCCCGTCCACCACCACCCGGTCGGGCAGCTCCGCCCGCACCGCCTCGACCAGTTCGGGGAAGTAACGGGTGAACGGCCGCTCGTTGCGGCTGCCGAGATAGACCTCGTCCCCGTCCCGGAACACCACGCACCGGAAACCGTCCCACTTGGGTTCGTAGAACAGGGTGCCGTCCTGCGGCGGCAGGCCCTTGACGGGCTTGGCCAGCATCGGCGCGAGCGGCGGCGCTATCGGCAGGTTCAACTCAGGCCTCCCGTCCGGCTGCGGCGTCCGGCGAACCCGCCCGTCCACCGCGGCTCCGAACGTGTGTCGTCGTGCCCGGAGGTGAACTCAGCTGATCGGTTCACCGGAGGTCCGAATATATCGGGTGAAGAGGAAACCCTCCTCCTCCAGAACGTGCGCCAGACGGAGCGGGGTGAGCGAGGCGGGGCCGTTCAGGATCCGGGCGGCGTCCCCGCCGACCAGTGCCGGACTCAGCGTGAGGCAGAGTTCGTCGATCAGACCGGCCTCGGCGAGCTGGGCATTGAGGTTGGGGCCGCCCTCACACAGCACCCTGCCCAGGCCGCGCTCGCCGAGCTCCTCGACCGCTGCCGCCAGGTCCACTCCGTCGTGCCCGGCCACGATCACCTCGGCGTGTTCAGCGGCCTTCTTCCGGCGCTCCTCGGGGGCGGCGTCACAGGTGATGATGATCGTCCGCGCGCCGGGCTCGGCCTCGGCGAACAGCGCGCCCGACAGGTCGAGGTCGAGCCGCCGGGTCACCACGGCGATCGGGGGAGCCGCCGGGCGGCCCTCGCGCAGCGGGCGCCACGACTCCCTCGGCCGGGCGGGGCCGTACCCCTCGGTCCGCACGGTCGCCGCTCCCGCCAGGACGACGTCGGCCAGTCCGCGGAGCACCCCGAAGATCCGCCGGTCACCCTGGCCCGACAGCCCGCCCGACCGTCCGTCCAGCCAGCTCCCGCCGTCGGCGCTGGCCACCATGTTCACCCGGACACACGGGCCGGCCGGGTAGGCGTAGACCCGGGCGAGATCGACGTCGTCCGAAGCGGCGGGATGGATGAGGCGCATCCTCCTACCTTGGCACAGCGGCGGATCGGGGCCGTCACCCCCGCACGTCACCCTCACGGTCGATAACGGATCCGACGATCCTGGTGACTTCGGCTGACTCCCGTTACATGATGCACTCTGGGAGTTCTGGGAGGTTTCGTGGGGTTGGCCGCGATAGTGACATGGTTGATCACCGCGATGGTCGGGATCTACCTGTTGTATCTCTGGCTCTCCGGTGGGGGTTTGCGCCGGCAGCGGACGAAGGTGACCCGGTTCCCCGCCGTGCTGGTCTTCGCCCACCCTGGCCTGGCGGTCTCCGCCCTGGGGTGCTGGGTCGCCTATGTGCTCACCGCCGAGCGGATCCTGGCGTGGGTGTCGTTCGGGGTGCTCGCGGCCTCCGCGCTGCTCGGCTTCACCATGTTCACCCGCTGGCTGGGCGGCGGCCGTCACGCGCGCGGCGCCGGACAGCGTCTCCCCGTGCTCGCCGTCGCGGTGCACGGCCTGGCCGGGCTGACCACGTTCGTCCTGGTGCTGCTCACCGCCGCGGTCGCGGCCGGACTCTAGGCCCTGGGGCAGCGCAGGATCTGCACGGAGCGAGAGGTCACCGGGATCACGGACTCCGGCGTCCAGAGATCCTTGGCGGAGCGTCTGTCCCTCCGCCCGTCGACGGCGGTGTCCAGCACGGTCCGCCACCCCACCCCGTACTTCGCGTCGGGGACGGTGAAGTCCATGTCCTCGTGGTGTCCGTTGATCAGCAGGAGGAACGAGTCGTCCAGGATCGGCTCGCCGCGCGGGCCCGGCTCGGTGATGGCGTCGCCGTTCAGGAAGACGGTCAGGGACTTGGCGTACCCGGTGTGCCAGTCTGCGCCGGACATCTCCTCACCCGCAGGGGTGAGCCAGACGATGTCGCGGGTGCCGTTGCCGTCCTTGCGGCCGTGGAAGAATCTGCGCCGCTGGAAGACGGGGTGCCCGCGGCGCAGCTCCGACAGGCTCCTGACGAAGCCCAGCAGGTCCTTCTCGCCGGTGGCCAGCGACCAGTCGACCCAGGAGATCTCGTTGTCCTGGCAGTAGGCGTTGTTGTTGCCGCCCTGGGTCCGGCCGAACTCGTCGCCCGCCAGGAGCATCGGCACGCCCTGGGAGATGAACAGGGTGGCCAGGTAGTTGCGCCGCTGACGGCGGCGCAGAGTGGCGATCTCCGGATCCTCCGTCGGCCCCTCGATGCCGCAGTTCCACGACCGGTTGTCGTCGGTGCCGTCGCGGTTGTTCTCCTCGTTGGCCTCGTTGTGCTTGCGGTCGTAGGAGACCAGGTCGGTCAGGGTGAATCCGTCGTGGCAGGTGACGAAGTTGATGGAGGCCACCGGGCGGCGGCCGGAGGTGGCGTAGAGGTCGGCGGAGCCGGTCAGCCGGGAGGCGAACTCGGGCATCGCGGACCCGCTCCCGCGCCAGAAGTCGCGCACGCTGTCACGGTATTTGCCGTTCCACTCCGTCCACAGGGGCGGGAAGTTGCCGACCTGGTAGCCACCGGGGCCCACGTCCCACGGCTCGGCGATCAGCTTCACCTGGGAGATCACCGGGTCCTGCTGGATCAGGTCGAAGAAGGCGCTCAGCCGGTCCACGTCGTGCAGCTCGCGGGCCAGGGCGGCGGCCAGGTCGAACCGGAAGCCGTCCACGTGCATCTCCAGGACCCAGTAGCGCAGCGAGTCCATGATGAGCTGCAGCGCGTGCGGGGAGCGGACGTTGAGGGAGTTTCCGCAACCGGTGTAGTCGAGGTAGAAACGCCGGTCCCCGTCGTGCAGCCGGTAGTAGGCCGTGTTGTCGATGCCCCGGAAACCCAGGGTGGGCCCCATGTGGTCACCCTCGGCGGTGTGGTTGTAGACGACGTCGAGGATGACCTCGATCCCGGCCTCGTGCAGTGCCCGCACCATCGCCTTGAACTCCAGCACCTGCTCGCCGCGCTGACCCGAGCTGGAGTAGGCGTTGTGCGGAGCCAGGTAGGCGATCGTGTTGTAGCCCCAGTAGTTGGTCAGCCCGCGGGCGACCATCGCGTGCTCGGGCACGAACTGGTGCACCGGCATCAGCTCGACCGCGGTGACGCCCATGCTCAGCAGGTGCTCGATGACCGCCGGATGGCTCAGCGCCGCGTAGCTGCCGCGCTGCTCCTCGGGCACCGCCGGGTGGCGCATGGTGAGCCCGCGCACGTGTGCCTCGTAGATGACGGTCTGGTGGTACGGCGTGCGGGGGAGCCGGTCGTCGCCCCAGTCGAAGAACGGGTTGACCACCACGTTCTTCGGCATGAAGGGGGCGCTGTCCTCCTCGTTGCGGCCGGCCGGATCGGTGAACGGATAGGAGAAGAGGGACGAGTTCCAGGCCACGTCGCCCTCGACCGCCTTGGCATAGGGGTCCAGGAGCAGCTTCGAGGGGTTGCACCGGTGCCCGTGGGAGGGTGCGTGGGGACCGTGGACGCGGTAGCCGTACCGCTGTCCCGGCATGATCCCCGGGAAATAGCCGTGCCAGACGAACCCGTCGACCTCAGGCAGGTCGACCCGTTCCTCTCGCCCGTCGTCTCCGAAAAAGCACAGCTCAATCCGCTCGGCCACCTCGGAGAACACCGAAAAGTTGGTGCCCACGCCATCCCAGGTGCCACCGAGTGGATACGGCTCTCCAGGCCAGACTTCGCGCATGCGGCCCTATTCTCCTCCAGTTAGGCCCTCCTGTGCAGGGTGTTGTCGTTCTTGTCACCCTTATGTGGCGGGAGGGCACAGACGGCCGGACCGCGCGGCCCCTCGTGCGGGAGCGTCGAAGGCTCACGGAGCCGCAGGTCCTTCCCGGCCGGATCATCGTCGGGCCGGACCGGCCGGTTCTCGGCCGGCCGGCCGGGACCGGGGGCGGAGGGGCCGGATCCCCCGGTCTCCATGGATGAGCCCGGCGGGGGATGCCCGAGTTTATGTGCCTCCTGACAGTGATCCGGACGCCGGATTCACGGCGTCCGTCCGTGACCGTCGCGCGTCCGTGACCGTCGCCTGTCCGTGGCCGTCGTCCGTCCGTGACCCTCGCCTGTCCGTCGCCCGTGGCCGTCGCGCGTCCCGGACGGAGCGCGTGACGGCCACGGGAGGGACGGTCAGCTCAGCAGTTCGGCCTTGAGGCTGATCGTCGTGCCCGCGAGGGCCTTGCTCACCGGGCAGTTCGCCTTGGCCGTCTCGGCCGCCTGCTGGAACTCCTCGGCGGACAGGCCCGGAACCTGGGCACGGACCGACAGGACGATCCCGGTGATGCCCTCACCCGGCTGGAAGGTCACGTCCGCCGTGGTGCTCACCGTCTGCGGCGGGGTCCCCGCCTGCGCCAGACCGTGGGACAGGGCCATCGAGAAGCAGGAGGAGTGCGCGGCCGCGATGAGCTCCTCCGGCGAGGTCTTGCCATTGGCCTGCTCGGCCCGCGAGGGCCAGGACACGTCGAAGGTGCCCACCCCGGAGGTGTCGAGCGAGACGGTGCCCGAACCGTCGAGCAGGGCGCCCTTCCACTGAGTCGTGGCGGTACGTGTCGTCGCCATGGCGATGTCCTTTCGATCACGATGCGTTAGCCACCAACGACCCTACTCGCCGAGATCACCGTGGTCGTCGCCGGAGCGCCCGTTCCTGCTCGCGCCCGCGCCACGCCCTTGCCGGAAAGCAGTACGGTGCGTGACTTTCCGTTTGCTTCTGTGTGAGATCTGTAATCGAACCCCCCGTGCTGGACGTAGGAACGGTGACGGCATGTTGGGAAGGGGCGGCCGTGTCGGAGGACGACGAGGAGAAATGGTTCGACTGGATGTTCCGCACCTTCTACGGGCCCGTGTGGGCGTACGCGGCGCGCCGTGTCGACCGCGCGGTGGCCGACGACATCGCCTCCTGCACCTTCCACACGGCCTGGCGGAAGAGACAACGGCTCCCCAGGGGTGATGACAGGGCCGTCGTCGCCTGGCTGTACCGCGTGGCCTGGGGGCATGTGCGGAACGCGACCCGGGGCGAGCGTCGCAGGCAGCGCCTGGCCGGACTGCTGAGACAACTGCCACCCGACCTGCCGGCGGGCGGCTCCCATGACGAGGAGGAGTTCCGGACCGCGATGGAGACGGCCATGGCGCGGCTGCGCCCCAAGGACGGAGAGATCCTCCGCCTGCACTACTGGGAGGACCTCACGGTCGAGGAGATCGGCGCGATCCTCGGCCTGACCCCCAACGCGGTCCGTGTACGGCTCAGCCGGGCCCGCCTGCGGCTGGGCGATCTGCTGCGCGGGACACGCCTGGAGTGCGGGGAGGGGGAGCGGTGACCGGGGAAGGGCACGACGAGATCCGCGAGCTGATGGTCAGGCACAACCCGATCCCCCCGCACGAGGTGAGCGCGGGCGTCGGCCCTGGAGACGAGGAGGAGATCCTCGGCCGGATCCTGCGCGAGGGCGCCTCCGGGCGGCCGCGGGGAGGATGGCTGCGAGGGCGGGGGCCCGCCCTCGCCGTCACGGCTCTCGGGGTCGCCGTGGCGATGGTGATCCCCTTCCGGATACCACCGGAACCCCGGCAGGCCCCGGCGCCCGCCACCGCCCCGCCGGTCCCGCCGCCCGCCACCGCCCCGCCGGAGCCCCCTCCCACCGCCTCGCCGGTGCCCCGTCTCGCCGGCCCGGCGATCCCGCAGGACCTGGCGAAGATCACCCGCATCTCCATCACCGAACCGCGACGGGAAACCCCGCCCCGCCCGATGGCGTCCTTCCCGCCGGCCTCGGCACGACTGCTGGAACTGGCCGTGCTCGCGGCGGGCCGGCCGCGTCCCGCGACCGGCCCGTGGAGTTACGTCAGGACCGAGGAGTGGCTGCTCGCCACCACCGTCGGGCCGGACGGCACGGATTCGGCGACCGTGCCGTGGGTGGTCAGCCGGTGGACGCCGGTGAGCGGGGAGGGGACGTACCACACGATGAGGAAGCCGGGCAGGCCGTTCGGAGGCGGCGGCTGGGCGGGGGCCCCGCCTGGAGGACCGCCCTCGGTTCCCGGGTCCGCCCGAGGCGGAGGCCGGGCGGAAGAGCTGGAACCGAGGGCGGCCACGCTGTCGAGGTCGTGGACGCGGTTACGTGGGCAACTCCTCGGCACCGAGCCGCAGACCACGATGACGGAGACGCGCCGCCTCGTCCGGGCGATGGAGAACCTGCACTCCTACGACGTGGTCGAGCCGGCCCTGGCGGCGGTGTTGTGGCGGGTCTTCGCGGGCCAGGGCGATCTGAGGTCGCTGGGACGGATCAGGGACCGGGCGGGGAGGCCGGGACAGGCGTTCGGGTTCGAGGACGGGCCGCTGCTCGGGGTGTTCGTCGTCAGTCCGGTGACCGGCGGCCTCCTGGCGACCGAGCTCATCAGGGTCGCGGGCGGCCTCGGCGACCCGCGACCCGTCGTGGAGGAGTATCGGACCTACGCCGTCAGTGCCTGGGTGAAAGGTGCGGGGAGGACGTCGTGACCGTCGGACCCGTGACCTGTGGCGCGGGAGCCGCCGGGAGTGAGTGCCCCCGTCCGGTGCGGGCGCTCAGAGGTCGCCGCAGCCGCGCAGGCCGGGGTGGGCGTTCACCCAGCGCTGCCCGGCGACCTGGTCCGTGTCACCGTATCCCTCACCCGGGGAGAAACAGGTTCCACGGTCGGTCGGTGTCCTTTTGACGAGGAAAATGAAAGGCCGGTCATTTTTGATGGACATGATGACGATTGAACCATTTAGCTTTCTGGTCCCCGTTACCTTGATGGCCTGCCGGGAGCCCTCGAAGGCTCTGCGGTCGTAGAGGCAGACCGCATTGTCGGGGACGCCGTCCTCGTCGCAGTCGTGCGCCGTGTTCCGGCGGGCGGCGCCGCAGGACGGCGGCCGGAAGGTGATCACTTCCGCGCCGTTGTCGTAAGAGAGCGTGTCCGGGGAGGTGGGCCGACCGGCCGGGGCCCGCTGGAGCTGCGCGGCGACCGCCCGGGCGATGTCGGTCTCGCACCGGGACGACGGCCTCGGACCGGACGCATGGGCGGCGACCGCGCCGGGGAGGGCGGCGAGCACGCTGGAGAGCGCGACGGCGCACGCCGCACCCGGGCCCTTGAGGCTTGTTCTCATCGGTAATCCTTTTTGGGGGTGATCAGGGACGGCGGTCATGTCCGACCGGCTTTCGAGGCCGAGAGTAGACCGGTGAATGCGGGCGTGCCGGGGAAGGATCGCATTCTTTCCGCACCGAATATCCGTGCATCAACCTGTAATGAACGGCCCCGCAGCGGACGTTTACCACCGGAAACACTTCCCGGCAGAACGGAGCACTCCGGATGAGGACTCCCCCTTCGAACCAGACGGGCCACGCGGGTCATCGCGAGCCACTGCCGCGAGACGGCACCCGTGACTGCGGGGTGCTGGAGCGGGTGATCCACCGGCACTGGTCCGGCAGAGCGCGCAAGGAGTTGGTGGACGTGGTCGACGAGCTGGCCGGACTTCCGGTCCACCTCGCCACCCGGCTGGCCGAGGATCTCGACGGAATCTGGCTCGGTACGGACATGCTCGCCGAGCAGCCGGAACCGGACGAATCCTGCGACGCCCGGGTCGCGGCGGACCTGGCCGGGGTCTACCTGGGGCGGACGGTCGTCATCACCGGCGGGGCGCACTCGTCCGGCGCGCTGGTCCATCACATGATCGGGCACGCGTTGTGCGATCTGGACGAGATGGACGAGACCCCGGAGTGGCGGTGGATCATGAGGTTCTGCCGTCCGCTGCTCGTCCTGGACCGCTACCGGGACTGCCCGTCCGAGTGGTGGGCCGAGACCTACGCGCTCTGTGCGAGCCGCAGGTTCGACCGGCTCACCCGGTTGCTGGCCGACGACGGCCAGGCCGCCGCGGCCGTGGCGGCCTACCACCAGAGACGTCAGGGATGGGTCCGCTGACCGCCGGTTCCCAGGCCCGGGTCGCCTCATCCGCCGGATGGGCGACGGCGCCGTGACATCCCGTCCCGGCGCCGCCGCCGGACCCGTTGCCCGGCCGGTGCTTCAGGAGGGCTCGACGAGATCGCGGATGTAGTCGTCGTCCTCGTCACTCTCGGCGAGCACGCGGTCCACACCCTTGCGGGCACGCGCGTCGCCCCGTGCGGCCAAGCCCCGCGTCGCCTCGGCCACCGTGGTCAGGTCCTTGTCGTCGAGCCTCTCGGCCAGCGCGTCACGGATCTGGTCGGTGTCCTCCTCCAGCCCCGCAAGGCTCATGGTCGCCCAGTCGCGGACCTCCTCGTCGGGGTCGCGGGTCATCGAGATGAGCAGGGTGAGCCCTTCGGCGTGGCCCGCGGGCAGGACGGCGGCCAGCGCGGCCGGGTCGGCCTGGGTGCGGGCCCAGCCGTCGGCGGTGATGATCTCCAGCACCTCCGGCAGGGACCGCGGGTCGCCGTGGTGGCCGAACGCGCCGAGCAGTGAGCGCAGCACCCGCTCGTCGCCCTCGGTGGCGGCCATCCGCTGCAGGATCGGCAGTGTCCGGTCGAGGAAGGGCTTGCCGCCCTCGGCGAAGCCGAACTCCGCGAGCACGTCCACGGCGAACTCGCGCTTACGCGGGTCCTCGCTGACGCACAGCCGCGCCGCGGACTCGAAGGTCTCCTCGTCTCCACGGCGGCTCAGCGAGCTCGCCACGGTCCACCAGGTCTCGGCCTCCTCGTCGACGTCCCGATACGGCAGTGCCCGCTCGACCAGGTCGTCGAAGGGCAGCCGTTCCGAGGCCGCGTCCTCCAGCAGGGTCGCGACGGCCGCGTGGCCCCGCTGGCACTGCAGTTCGGCCGTGCGCGTCCCGTCCGGCCCGACGGCCGCGACGGTCACCAGGTCGGTGCCGTCGGCGGCGCGGCTGCGGCCCACGACGAACTGGGAGCCCTCCGGGGCCTGGTCGGTGAGCTGCTCCAGCAGCGCGCTCTCCAGCTGGGTGCCCAGCCAGTCATAGGCGATGGCCAGCGGCGTGTCGCCCTCGCCGTCCGAGCGGGTGGGGTCGGCACCGGCCTCCAGCAGCGCCCGCACCGCGCCCAGCGCCCCGCGCCGGGTGGCCAGGGTGAGCGCGGTCTCGCCGCTCTCGTTGGCCTCTTCGGCGTCGGCCCCCGCCGCCAGCAGCACCGCGAGCACGTCGGGCTGGCCGTTGGCGGCGGCCCAGAGCAGGGCGGTCCATCCGCCGCTCTCCCGCCCGGACACCTCGGCCCCGGCGGCCAGCAGTGCCTCCGCGATCTCGGCGTGGTTCCAGGCCGCGGCCCCGGACAGGGGCAGCCCCTCGTCCTCGCCGCCGCTGGCCCGGTTGGGGTCGGCTCCGGCGGCCAGCAGCGCCCGCGCGATCGCCGTACGGCCGTCCGTCGAGGCCCGATACAGCGCCGTCGTCTCGCCCGCGCCGTCCGGATCGGCGCCGGTTCCGCTCTGGAGCAGGCGCTCGACCCGCTCGGCGTCGTTCCCGGCCACCGCTTCCAGAAGTTCTTCATACATGCCTCCGGATCATAGGTGGCCGGGAGGGCCGCCGGTCGCAACCGGTGGCGGCTCGGCCCGGACCCGCACCTCGGCGAGGTCGGGCTGCTCGGTGCCCGTGTGCCGGATGCGTACGTAACGGCCGTTCACGCCGGCCGGGATCTCGGCCGGGTCGGGACACGCCCGCCCGCGGGCACGCCGGCCGGGATGTAGTCCCAGGGTTCCTCCTTCCGAGGGATCCACTGCGAGGGCAACTCGCGATATGTTGTGAATCATGAACGAACCCGACGCGATCCGGGCCTCTGACGCCGAGCGGGAGGCCGTCGTCGAACGGTTGCGTGTCGCCTCCGTCGAGGGGCGGCTGACACTCGGTGAGCTGACCGAGCGTACGGAGGCGGCCTACACCGCCGTCACCCAGGCCGAATTGGCGGTCATCACCTCGGACCTGCCAGGGGTCGGCCAGGCCCACGCCCCCGCCTACGCGCCGGCCCCGGAGACGCGGGACGGCCGGGCGCGGCGCTGGTTCGTGGCCGTCATGGGCGACTCCAAGCGCCGGGGGAAGTGGCGGATCGACCAGGGGATCGGGGCGGTCGCCGTCATGGGCGACGTGCTGCTCGACCTGCGCGAGGCCGAGGTCCGCACCGGGGTGGTGGACATCGTGGCCACCGCGGTCATGGGCGACGTGAAGATCATCGTTCCGGACGGTGTCGACGTCGACCTCGAAGGCATCGCGATCATGGGGGACAAGAAGGTCCAGGTCCTTGAGGCACCTCCGGGGGCGAACGTGCCGCTCATCCGGGTCAAGGCCTACGTGCTCATGGGCGACGTCAAGGTGATCGGCGACTCCAGGGTCAAGCCCGTCAAGAAACCGTGGGCCGCCTGGCGCGAGCACTGGCGTGAGCTGCACGGCGAACTCACGGGCGAGCCGTACCGGCGGCTCCCGCCGCCGGACTCCCAGCACCGGCCGTAGCGGGGCGCGATCACGGAGAGGCGGGTTCGGAGGCCGGGCCGACCGTTCATCCCGTCGCCCGACCGGCCCGGCTTCGCCGGGACGCATCCGCCGGATGCCTATTCCCGGTGTGCTGCGGTGCTGGATGAACACGATTTCATCACAGTGCGGCAAAAATCGTCACTCAGTGCCAAATGCTACCAAGTGCTACTTGAGTTGGGATAGCCCATATCGGGCAGGCCATATCCGGTGTTTTCGCGCCTGAAGTATCGGGCGCCTCAAAACGGGGCAAACCGCTCTCCGGTCATGGCCGGAGAGCTCACCGGCGAGCGCCGATTAGCCTGGCCAGAGCTTGACCCACCTGATGAGTAGCAGTCACGAACGCGTATGTAGCAGGCACCGACGAGGAGTTTCCCCCGATGACGCACAGCCCGTTGACCCGACGCGACTTCTTCCGGCGCACCGGCGTCGGTGTCGCCGCCCTGGCCGTTCCCGCACTGGTCGCAGGCTGTACGGCGGTCGACAACGGTACGACGACCGCCGACCCGAAGACGGGGAAGGGAGGGCTGCTCGACCGGGTCAAATCCGCCGGCAAGATCAAGGTCGGTTTCGCCAACGAGTCCCCGTACGGCTTCCGCGACAAGGACGGCAACCTCACCGGCGAGGCCCCCGAGCTCGCCCGGGCCATCCTGAAGAACCTGGGCGACATCAAGCTGGAGCCCGTGCTGGTCGACTCCTTCGGCGCGCTGATCCCCGGGCTGAACGCCGGCCAGTACGACATCATCGCGGCCGGAATGTTCGTCACCCCCGAACGGTGCGGCCAGATCGCCTTCTCCAACCCCGACTACGCCGGTGCGAACGCCTTCATGGTCAAGAAGGGCAACCCCAAGGGGATCACCACCTTCGAGACCGTGGCGTCGTCCGGCTCCAAGATCGCGGTGCTGGAGGGCGCGGCCGAGCAGCAGTACGCCAGGAAGGCGGGCGTCGAGACCGGCCGGGTACAGGTCTTCCAGAAGGCCGACGACGCCATCCGCGGGCTGACCGACGGCAGGATCGACGCGGTGGCGCTCACCGCGGTCACCCTGCGCTGGGCGCTGAAGGAGAACCCCGACTACGCCGCCGAACTGGAGGTGACCGAGGGATTCATCCCGAAGATCGACGGGAAGGAGCAGCTCGGCGCCGGCGGTTACGGCTTCCGCAAGGGTGACACCGACCTGCTGGCGGCGTTCAACGCCGAGCTGAAGAAGCTGCAGGACGGCAATGGCGTCCTGCCGGTCGTGAAGCCGTTCGGATTCGGGGAGACCGAGGTCTCCAAGGCCGCAGAGCTGACCGCGGAGCAGCTCTGCGCCGCCTCCTGAGGCGGCCCCCCACCATGATGATTCCCTACGCCGCCGCGCCGGCGCTCGGTACGGTCACCGAAATATGGCCCTATCTGATGGACGGAGCCCGGGTCACCGTCCTGGTCGCCCTCGGGGCGACCCCGGTCGCCCTGGTCCTGGCCTTCGTCGTCGGTCTCCTGTCGAGATCGCGGCATGTCTGGATCCGCGGAGTCGTCCGCGTCTACCTGGAGCTGTTCCGCGGAACCTCGGTGATCGTCCAGATGTACTGGATCTTCTTCGCCATGCCGGCGCTCACCGGTTACCGGCTGGACCCGATCCTCGCCGGAATCGTCGCGGTCGGGCTCCACATGGGCGCCTACGGATCGGAGGTGGTCCGCGGCGCGATCGCGGCCGTCCCCCGGCCGCAGTGGGAGGCGGCGGTCGCGCTGAACTTCAGCCCCTTCCAGTGCATGGTCCGCGTCATCCTGCCGCAGGCATGGGTCGGGATGGTCCCGGCACTGAACAACAACTGGATCGAACTGCTCAAGGTCACCTCCCTGGTCTCGGTGATCTCGGTGGCCGACCTCATCGCGGAGAGCAACACCCTGCGCAACAGCGGCTACAGCCCTCTGATCGTGATGACCATGGTCATGGTCGTCTATCTGGTGCTCGCCCTGGCCATCACAACGATCATGAGGTTCCTGGAACGCCGCGCAGCCAGGAGAGTCGGCCGGGATGTCGCACCCGTCTTCCGGACGCGCCGCGGTGACGGCTCCGTCAAGACGGCGCCGTCCGCCGGGGGGCTCTCGTGAACTGGGACTGGGACTACGCGCTGGAGATCGCTCCCGAGATGCTCAGCCAGGGGCTGATCGTCACTGTGCAGGCCACCCTCGCCGGAGCGGTGCTGGCCTTCGTGCTGGGGCTCCTGCTGGCGATGCTGCTGCGGTCCGGACGCCGCTGGGTCAGCCTGCCGACGCGGTTGTTCGTCGAGTTCGTCCGGAGCACCCCGCTGGTGGCGCAGCTCTTCTTCGTCTTCTTCGTCTTCCCCAGCGCGCTCGGGATCACGATGTCCGCCCTCACCACCGGGATCATCGTCCTGGGCGTCCACTATTCGTGTTACACGGCGGAGGTCTACCGGGCCGGGATCGACGGGGTGCCGAAGGGGCAGTGGGAGGCGGCCGTCGCGCTCAACCTGCCCCGGTTCCGCGTCTGGACCAGCGTCATCCTGCCGCAGGCCGTACGGCGGGCACTGCCCGTGCTGGGGAACTACCTGATCGTCATCTTCAAGGAGACCCCGCAGCTCACGCTCATCACGGTGGTGGACGTGCTGGGCACGGGCAGGATCCTCGCGTCCGAAAGCTACCGGTATCTGGAACCCATCACCATCGCGGGCCTGTTCTTCCTGATCGTGGCGGTCCCCGCGTCCATCATCGTCCGCCGTCTGGAGCGCCGCCTTGCCCAGTGACACGCATCCCACCCCGAACGACTGGATGATCCGCTTCGACAAGGTGGTGAAGCAGTTCGGCGACCTCACGGTCCTGGACCAGCTGGACTTCCACGTCCGCCCACGCGAGAGGGTCACCCTGATCGGGCCGAGCGGTTCGGGCAAGACCACGATCCTGCGGCTGCTGATGACGCTGGAGAAGGTGTCCAGCGGCCTGATCGAGATCCAGGGCGAGCCGTTCAGCCACATGAACAGGGGCGGCAGGCTCGTGCCCGCCGACGAGAAGTACGTCAGCGGCATCCGCAAGAAGATCGGCATGGTCTTCCAGCAGTTCAACCTGTTCCCGAACATGGACGTCATGCGCAACCTCACCGAGGCGCCCGTCCGGGTGCTCGGCAAGTCCCGGGAGGAGGCGGAGGCCAAAGGCGCCGAACTGCTGGAGATGGTCGGGCTCTCCGACAAGGCCGGAGAGCACCCCATGAAGCTCTCGGGCGGTCAGCAGCAGCGGGTGGCCATCGCCCGCGCGCTGGCGATGGAGCCGGAGATCCTGCTGCTGGACGAGGTCACCTCGGCGCTCGACCCCGAACTGGTCGCCGGGGTGCAGAGCCTGCTCCGTGACATCGCCCACGAGTCCGACCTGACCATCCTGTGCGTCACCCACGAGATGCACTTCGCCAAGGAGTTCTCCGACCGGGTGCTGATGTTCGACCAGGGGCGCATCGTCGAGGACGGCCCTCCCGCCCAGGTCTGCGACGATCCGCAGGAACAGCGCACCCGCGACTTCCTGCAGGCCGTGATCGGGGCCACCTGAGGCTCGCGGAGACCTCCGGCCGCGTGCAACTCTCAGGCGGTGGCCGAACCGGCGGTCGCCCGCACGGCCCGCTCGTAGCGTTCGATCAGCACCGCCGCGAGCTCCGGAGCGGCGCCGAGCACGTCGGCGACGACCTCGGCGCCGGCGGCCAGCGCGTCACGGCGGATCCCCTCGGCGAAGTGGCCGGGGGCCAGCAGGTAGGGGGCCACGACCACGCGCGGCGCACCGGCGTCGAGGAGCCGCCGGACCTCCTGCCCGGGAGTGGGTTCGGCGGCCGAGGCGTAGGCCGCGGTCACCGACCACCAGCCGCGCCGACCGGCCCACTCCCCGGCGATCCCCGAGACCGTCGCGTTGGCCCGCCGGTCGCTGGAGCCGGCCGAGACCAGCACCACGGCGGTGCGCGGGTCACCGGCCCGCACCCCGGCCTCGGCCAGCCGCCGCTCCAGGGCGGTGACCAGCAGGGGGTGCGGACCCAAGGTGGCGCCCCGATGCACCCGCAGCAGCGGCCTGCGGGCCGTCAGCTCGGCCAGCACGCCGGGGATGTCCACCCGGCTGTGGTAGGCCTCGGTGAGCAGCAGCGGTACGACCGCCGCCTCGGTCAGCTCCGCCAGCGCCCCGGCGAGCGTCGGAGCGGTGTGGTCGAGGTAGGCGGCGCGCACCGGAAGGTCCGGGCGTGCCCGCCGTACCAGCGCGAGAACGTCCTCCACCGTCGCGGCGGCGCGCGGATCGCGGGACCCGTGCGCCACCGCGACCAGCGGGACCGCGGTCTCGCGCCCGTGCCACGTCATCGGAGGCCTCCGGCGTGCGGGCCCCGGGCTCCGGCCCGGGACCTCAGCCGTGAGGAGGGGGTCAAAGATGCAGCCCGCATTCCGTCTTGGCCATCCCAGCCCAGCGGCCGCTGCGCGGGTCCTCACCCGGAGCGACCTGACGGGTGCAGGGGGCGCAGCCGATCGAAGGGTAGTTGTCGTAGTGCAGCGGGTTGATCAGCACGCCGTTGTCGGTCATGTAGTTGTCGACGTCGTCCTGCGTCCACCGGGCGATCGGGTTGATCTTGACCATCTGGCGCTTGGCGTCCCACTCCACCACCTTGACGTCGGCGCGGGTGACCGCCTCGTCGCGGCGGATGCCGGAGACCCAGGCGAGGTACGGCTCCAGCGCCCGGTTGAGCGGCTCCACCTTGCGCAGATAGCAGCAGAGGTCGGGGTTGCGGCCGAACAGGCGCGGGCCGAGGTCGCGCTCCTGCTCGGCCACCGTCCGCGACGGCTTCACATCGATCACATTGACGTCATAGACCTGCCGTACGGCGTCGCGGGTGCCGACCGTCTCCGCGAAGTGGTAACCGGTGTCGATGAACAACACGTCGACCCCCGGCTTGACCCGGCTGACCAGGTCGATCAGCAGTGCGTCGCTCATCGAGGAGGTCAGGCAGAGACGGTCTCCGAACGTGGCCGCCGCCCATCGGATGATCTCCAGGGCGGAGGCGTCCTCCAGGAACTTCGCGGCCGACTCCACGATGCCCTGCAGGTCGAGCACACCGCGCTGTTCACGTAATCCGACTTCGATGTCCACCAGTGTCATGACCGCACTCCGATTCCAAGAAATTTCAGCTTGAATGCGCGGGCGCAGGAGCGGCAGTACCAGCCACCGTCGCCCTCGTAGGGTTCGAGGTCCTCTTCACCGCAGTAGGGGCAGTGGAAGGGGACCGCTCGCTCGCTCATCGGCCCCTCCTCTCCCCGCGGGCCGCCGGACGGTTCACTTGAGGTCCGCCTCGTCGGCGCGCTGGACCCAACCGGAGAAGGTCTCGCCCTCGTTCTTCTGCTTCTCGAAGTTGCGCACGACGCGCTCCACGTAGTCGGGAAGCTCCTCGGCGGTGGCCTTCAGGCCGCGGACCTTGCGCCCGAAGCCCGGGTTGACGCCGAGGGAACCGCCCAGGTGGATCTGGAAGCCCTCGACCTGCTCACCCTTGTCGTTGACCACGAGCTGGCCCTTGAGGCCGATGTCGGCCACCTGGATGCGCGCACAGGAGTTCGGGCAGCCGTTGACGTTGATGGTCAGCGGCTCCTTGAAGTCGGGAAGGCGCTGCTCCAGCTCGTCGATCAGGTCGGAGGCGGTGGCCTTGGTCTCGACGATCGCCAGCTTGCAGAACTCGATGCCGGTGCAGGCCATCGTCTGACGGCGGAAGGTGGAGGGGTTGACCCGCAGGTCGTTGGCCTCCAGTTCGGCGACGAGGCTGTCCACCCGGTCGGGGGCGACGTCGAGGATGACCATCTTCTGCTCGACCGTGGTGTGCACCCGGTCCGAGCCGTGCCGCTCGGCGATGTCGGCGATGAGGTGCAGCCGGTCACCGTCGAGGCGGCCCACCTTGGGGGCGAAGCCGACGTAGAAGTTGCCGTCCTTCTGCGGGAAGACGCCCACGTGGTCCCGGCGCCCGCCACGCGGCTGCTCGGGCGCGGGGCCGTCGGGCAGCGCGTGGCCGAGGTATTCGGTTTCGAGGACTTCTCTGAACTTCTCCGGCCCCCAGTCGTTGACCAGGAACTTGATCCGGGCCCGGTGCCGCAGGCGACGGTAGCCGTAGTCGCGGAAGATGCCGATCACGCCGCCCCAGACCGGGGTGACCTGCTCAGGGGAGATGAACACGCCCAGCCGCTTGGCCAGCATCGGGTTGGTCGACAGGCCGCCGCCCACCCACAGGTCGTAGCCCTTCTCGCCCTGCTCGTTGACGACACCCACGAAGGCGATGTCGTTGATCTCGTGCACGGTGCAGTGCGCCGGGCAGCCGCTCACCGCGGTCTTGAACTTGCGGGGCAGGTTGGAGAAGGCCGGGTCGCCGATGTAGGTGTCGTAGATCTCGTTGATCTGCGCGGTGCCGTCGAGGACCTCTTCGGTGTCGATCCCGGCGAGCGGGCAGCCCAGGATGACGCGAGGGGTGTCGCCGCAGGCCTCGGTGGTCGACAGGCCCACGGCCTCCAGCCGCTTCCAGATGTCGGGGACGGCCTCGATCTCGATCCAGTGGAGCTGGATGTTCTGCCGGTCGGTGACGTCGGCGGTGCCCCGGCCGTAGATGTTGGAGATGTCGGCGATCACGCGCAGCTGCTCGACGCTGAGCCGGCCGCCGTCGATCCGGACCCGGAGCATGAAGTAGCGGTCGTCGAGCTCCTCCGGCTCCAGGATCGCGGTCTTGCCGCCGTCGATCCCGGGCTTGCGCTGGGTGTAGAGCCCGTACCAGCGCATCCGGCCCCGCAGGTCGGCCGGATCGATGGAGTCGAAGCCGCGCTTGGAGTAGATGTCGATGATCCGCTGACGGACGTTGAGGCCGTCGTCGCTCTTCTTGTTCTCCTCGTTCTTGTTCAGCGGTTCGCGGTATCCGAGAGCCCACTGACCTTCGCCGCGCGGGCGCTTGTGGTGGCGGTTAGCCGGCCTGGCCGGGGTCGTCATGTGCGCGTCCTTTGGATCGATGGAGTGATTTCCGGACACGCACAGGAAACATCCGCCGCCTCGCCGTCGAGGCCGGGGAGTCGCTCACTCACAAGGAGAGGACGCCTGTCGCGCGCCCGAGCTGGGTGAAATCAGCGGAGGGCGACGGTCAACGGACGTCACAACAGATGGCACTGCGGACACGCAGGAGGTCGACGTGGCGTCGCACGACGAGCAATGGGTCCGCTGGCATGTCTCAGACGATACCCTGACCGTCCGAGATGTCCAATGTCGGGTCCACACTCTGGACGCTTCGCAGGCCCAACCTTGGCACCCGGCTCACCCCTGGCGGGGCCAGTCCAGGGGTGACTCGGCGGGCCGCACGGCCTCCTGGTGCTGGCAGTCGCACCACGAGCCGCCCCGGCACTCGGCGTGACGACGGTCCTTGCACTGTTCGCAGATCATCTCTCCATTGTGGAGGCTGCGCCCTCCGAAGCACGGCCCGGATCAGGGGTTTCTCAGGGGCATGCCGGATGGAACCGGTCCGATTCCGCCTGAGATGCTCAGATCATGCGGACTCTACTGAACGTCATCTGGCTGGTGTTCGCGGGGATCTGGCTGGCGATCGGCTATGTCATCGCGGGTGTCATCTGCTGCGTTCTGATCATCACCATTCCCTTCGGCATCGCGTCGTTCCGGATCGCCGCCTACGCGCTGTGGCCCTTCGGGCGGACCGTGGTGCGCGACCCCGACGCGGGTGTGCTGTCCACCGTCGGCAACGTGATCTGGTTCGTCGTGGCCGGCGTCTGGCTGGCGATCGGGCACCTGCTGACCTCGATCCCGCTCTTCCTGTCGATCATCGGCATCCCGCTGGGGATCGCGAACATCAAGCTGATCCCGGTGTCGCTGCTGCCGCTGGGCGCCCGGATCGTGGACGTGAACGACGCGGAGGCGTTTCACCGCAGGTAACGCGGGTGGTTGACACGAGATTCGATCGTTGCCCGCCAGATTCGTGATCAAGCGCCCCCAGGAAATACCGTTGGGTGCCATGACGCCCACCGACGCTCCGGCGCACCGGCCCGGGCCCGACCGGCGCTCGCCGCAAGGGCGCCGGGCCAGGCTCCGCGCCGGGCTCTCCTGGGTCCGCGGAACGGGCCTGTGGGCACTGGCCGTCGCCACCACCAACGCGGGCGTCGCCTACCGGGTCACCGGTCTGGCCGGTGAGGCGGCCTTCTTCGCGCTGCTGTCGCTGCCGCCGTTCACGCTCGGGCTGATCGGTGTGCTCGGTCAGCTCACCTGGGTGTTCGGCCCGGAGACACTGCAGAACGTCACGGCCTGGATCGACGCGCAGGCGCACCTGCTGTTCACCGACAACGCCGTGGACACCGTCGTCACGCCGCTGGTCGACGACGTGCTGAAGCCCGAGAACCAGGTCTCGCTGATCTCGCTGGGCTTCCTGCTGGCACTGTGGTCGGGCTCGCGGGCGCTGTTCGTCTACGTGGACCTGATCTCGGTCGCCTACGGGCTCGGCGAGGAACGCGGCATCATCCGGACCCGGCTGATGTCCTTCGGGCTCTATCTCGCCGGCCTGCTGATAGGTCTGCTCGTCATGCCGGTCCTCGTCCTCGGTCCCGCGGCGCTGCGCGGCGCCCTGCCCCCCGACTACGCCTCGCTGGTGGACAGCCTCTACTGGCCGGTGGTCGTCGTCGGTTCGGTGTTCTTCCTCACCCTGCTCTACCACGTGAGCGTGCCGGTGCGGACGCGCTGGTGGCGTGAGCTGCCGGGAGCGCTGCTCGCCCTCGTCATCTGGATCGCCTGTGCCGCGGTGCTGCGCGAGGTGCTCGCCGCCTGGTTCTCCCCGGTCTCGATCTACGGTTCGCTCGCCGCCCCGGTCGCGGTGCTGCTCTGGCTCTACATCACCGCACTGGCCGTGCTCATCGGGGCCACCCTCAACGCCGAGGTGGACCGGCTCTGGCCGGTGGACGGGGCGGGTCGGATCAGCCGTGCCGGGTAGGGCCGGCCGGTCCGCTATCGTCTAAAGCGCGACTGGCGCATTGGGTGGGAGAGACCACCGGGGAGCGGAATGGCGAAGGCCGTGCGCCTGGGTCTTCGCACGACGTCAACGATGACACAGGGAGTGAAGGCGCCATGAGTTCTCTTTCCAGCGTCGATCCGCAGATCGCCGAGCTGATCAAGGCGGAGGAGCGCCGTCAGGCCGACACCGTCAAGCTCATCGCCTCGGAGAACTATGTCTCCAAGGCCGTCCTCGAGGCGACCGGCACCGTTCTCACCAACAAATACTCCGAGGGATACGCCGGCAAGCGTTACTACGAGGGCCAGCAGGTCATCGACCAGGTCGAGACGCTCGCCATCGAGCGGGCCAAGTCCCTGTTCGGGGTGAACCACGCCAACGTCCAGCCCTACTCGGGCTCGCCCGCCAACCTCGCCATCTACCTGGCCTTCCTGCAGCCGGGCGACACCGTGATGGGGATGGGCCTGCCGTTCGGCGGCCACCTCACCCACGGCTGGTCCGTCTCCGCCACCGGCAAGTGGTTCAACCCGGTCCGCTACGGCGTGCGCCAGGACACCGGCCGGGTCGACATGGACGAGGTCCGCGAGATCGCCCTCCGCGAGCGGCCCAAGCTGATCTTCTGCGGTGGCACCGCGATCCCGCGCACGATCGACTTCCCGGCCTTCGCCGAGATCGCCCGGGAGGTCGGCGCGGTGCTCGCCGCCGACATCGCGCACATCGCCGGCCTGGTGGCCGGTGGCGCCCACCCGTCGCCGGTCGGCCACGCGGACGTCATCTCCACCACCACCCACAAGACCCTGCGGGGTCCCCGCGGCGCGATGCTCATGGCCACCTCCGACGAGCACGCCACCGCGCTCAACAAGGCCGTCTTCCCGGGTCTGCAGGGCGGCCCGCACAACCACACCACCGCGGCCATCGCGGTGGCGCTGAAGGAGGCGGCGACCGACGAGTTCAGGGACTACGCCCGTCAGGTCGTCCTGAACGCCCAGGCGCTGGCCGAGGAGCTCAAGGGGCGCGGCTTCGACCTGGTCTCCGGCGGCACCGACAACCACCTCATCCTGTTCGATCTGACCCCCAAGGGCATCGGTGGCAAGCCCGCCGCGAAGGCGCTGGACAGGGCCGGCCTGGAGACCAACTACAACACCGTGCCCTTCGACACGCGCAAGCCGTTCGACCCGTCGGGCATCCGCATCGGCACCGCCGGAGTGACCAGCCGGGGTATGGGTGCGACCGAGATGCGGCAGATCGGCGCCTGGATCGACCAGGTCGTCACCGCGCTGGCCAAGGACGAGGACGAGGCCGAGCACGTCATCACCCGGGTGCACGGCGAGGTCACCGAGCTGACCTCGCAGTTCCCGGCCCCTGGGCTGTGACCTGATCCGGTGGAAGGCCCCGGCACCTCCGGACGGAGGCGCCGGGGCCTTCTCACGTGCGCTCCGCCGTACGGCGCGGCTCCGCCGTACGGCGCGGCTCCGGTACGGCGGCCGGCCGTGGCGGCGCCGCCGGTGGACACGCCGTTAACGGCTTGCGCGGACAGGGTGGGTCTGCGCTAATCTCCTGTCACGGAGCCGTGCCGCAAGGCGTGTGGCCACAGACGTTGGAGGTGAGGACTATGCGGGTTGTTCTGATGAGCCTGCCGTCCGTCAACCTCCGGGTGCCCGCCTAGCCCAGCTCACGCAGGGGCGCCCGGCTTCTCCAAAGGGTGTACCCACGTTGTCTTCGCCAGTTTCCTCTGGTTCTTCCGTTCTCTTCTCGCTCGGCTGGAACGACTCTCTCGCCGCCGAGCTTCCCGCCGGTCTGATTCCGGCCCGGGTGGCCCGGGTGGACCGCGGCGCCGCCGAGGTGCTGTCCGCCGACGGTCACGCACAGGCCCACTACAGTGCCCACGTACGGCGGTCCGCCGCCGCCGATCCGGTCGCCCTGCCCTGCGTGGGGGACTGGGCCGCGCTCCGGAGGCTGCCCGAGGGCCGCTTCGAACTGGAGGCGCTCCTGCCCCGCCGCACCGCGTTCGTGCGCGGCGGCGTCGGCAGAGTCTCCCGGGGCGGCCTGTCCGGCGACTCCCAGGGACAGGTGCTCGCGGCGAACGTCGATGTCGTGTTCGTCGCCGAACCCGCCCTGCACTCGACCGACACCGCCGACCTGGGCCGGATCGAGCGGTTGCTCGCGCTGGCCTGGGAGAGTGGGGGACAGCCGGTGGTGCTCGTCACCAAGTCCGACCTCATCGGCGATGGTCTCGACCACCTGATGCGGGAGGTCGGCACGGCGGCTCCCGGGGTGGATGTGCACGCGGTCTGCTCCGTCACCGGCGAGGGCGTCGAGATCGTGCGCGGCTACCTGGAAGGGACGCGCACCGCGGTGGTGCTCGGCGCTTCGGGCGCGGGTAAGTCCACACTGGTCAACGCCCTTGCCGGGGAACCGGTGATGGAGACCCAGCAGGTCAGGGCCGGCGACGGCCGGGGCCGCCACACCACGGTGCACCGCGAGCTCATCCCGCTCGCGGGCGGCGGCCTCATCATCGACACGCCCGGTATCCGCCGCATCGGCCTGTACGACATGGGCGAGGGCGTCGACATGGTCTTCTCCGACATCGAGGACCTCTCCGAACGGTGCCGGTTCGCCGACTGCGTGCACGACAGCGAGCCCGGCTGCGCCGTGATCGCCGCGATCGAGGACGGCACGCTGCCCGAACGTCGGCTGGAGAGCTGGAACAAGCTCCAGCGTGAGGCCGCCTGGATGGCGTCCAGGAGCGACGCGCGGCTCCGTAAGGAACTGCAGAACCGGTGGAAGGTCATCCACAAGGAGATGCGGAAGCCCGGCCGGAGCCGTCCATGACCTCCTGAGCCTGACGGCGGACCGGGGCCGGGGTGCACCCGGCCCCGGTCCGCCGACGTCTTTACCGTTTCACCGGCCCGGCGATGGTTGCGTTCCCGGCGGAACACCTGTTATTACCGGGTGTGGAGTTTTGGCTACTCTCCGTAGGCAACGTTTCAAGTGTGATCGCCGGTCCGCACGGATGCGCGTCCCCACGGCGCCGCCGGGCGGCGCCGTGGCTCGCGGTCCTCGTCTGCCTCGGGCTCTGTCTGGCCTGGCACCCGGACGTTACGGGGCCGTCCGAAGGGGCGCTCGTCGCGACCGTCGTGAGCGACGGGCAGCCCGCCGACGAGCCGCCCGCCGAACCCGTCGTCCGCTACGGCCAGAGCAGGCGTGATCCACGCGCGCAGGCCAGGGTGTCCGTCATCCCGCGTCTCTCGGCCGTGGCGCAGCCCGCCGGAGGTCCGCCGGCCCGGAGCGCGGACGCCGGGGAACTCCCCGCCGCGCCCCGGGCTCCGGCCGATCGGCTGATTCTGCTGAGTGTCTCTCGCATATAGGTCCGACGGTTCGCCGTCCGGATCAGCACAGCGTATGCGAGGAGAGAGTTCGTGAAGGAGATCGACGCGGTCACCGAGGCCTGGGACTTCCAGTGCCTGCGCTGCCTGCACGTATGGGAGGACGTCTACGAGACCCTGCAAGCCGACGACGGGCGCCCGGTCGGATGGCGCAGGCGGGGATTCGTCACCACGGCGCCGTGGGTGGACCGGAACTGCCCCAACTGCTCGGCGCCCCAGGTCAAGCCGTTGCCGTCACGCGGCCGGCGAGACGCCCGGAAGACTCCCTCGGGGGATCGAGCGTCTGAGGGGGAGCGATGATGGCTTAGTGTGAGAGGGGCTGCCGGGGATCGGGGCTGCGAATGCGACGGCCCCGATGGCCTGTCTCTTGGGGTTACTCGGCGCGGTCGGGGCGCTCAACACCCCGACCGTACACAACAACGTGTGATCTCGCAGGGGAATCAGCGAGATCACACGCGGGGGAAGCCGGGTGGGAGGTGCTGCTCAGGCGACGGCGCTGATGCCGGCGCTGGCGGCGCGGCGCATGCGACGGCGACGCTCGGAGGCGCGCTCGTCCTCGTTCAGGCCGCCCCAGGTGCCGTACTTCTCCGGGCGGGACAGCGCGTAGTCAAGGCACTCGGCGCGCACGGGGCACTGGGCGCAGATGGCCTTGGCCTTACGCTCGCGAATGTCACGCTCGGGCTGACGCTCGCCGTCGGGACCGAAGAAGAGCACGAGGTCCTCACCCCGGCACGCGGCGTCATCCTGCCAGCCCCAGCTGGGCCGAGGACGAGCGGTCTGCCGACGTACCTGAGACATGAGAAAACCACCTTTTAGTGAGGGTATTTCGGTTTGATGCCGCATTGGACGTTTATGACGTCCCTGATTCCAACGCCTGGTTTGGCCGTGATGTTCCCTCAGGTCAGGTGAGGGCGGACGTGGCATACCGCACAGGTGTGACCCTGTCCAGCGAAACCAGCCGATAGGTAGTGATCGTGTCGGCGCAAGCCATACCGCATGGCGTTGTCAACGTCATGGGTTCCACCACTACCCGAAAACGAGCGTCACTACCGCGCACGAACGCCTCGGTGGTGTCGCCGTCCGACCTGGAGGATTCCACGGCCACTCCGCTGACCGAGAGCTCGCCCGTATGGGAGCGGACGAAATGCTCGGCAGCTTGCAATGGCTCAGGGATACCCGCGCGTCCCCGGAAACGGTCGAGGATGACCTCACCGGACCGGTACGCGTCGGCTGCCGCGATCGCAGCAGCCTGAGACATGCTGCCGTAGTAAAGCCCGTGTGGCAAGCACACGAGGTTGGCGGCGTAGCGATCGCCGCCGACATGTGATGTTTCCCATATTCTGTCTGGCAATATTTCTGCCAGAGCACGAGCGAGGGGCAGTCCAATGCGGGCGCAGCACGCGTTGCGCTTGGCATGCGTGCAGACCAGAAATACCGGCTCACTCACAAGTATGCAGGACTCCGGGACCACTCCGGCCACCAAGGCATCCATGTCAAGATCGTCTGGACCTGCGATGACACCCTCTGCGAGCCATGGTTCGGCGGCCGTGGAGTCGGCGACCATGACGTGGATTCCGGGGCCTCTGTGGCTCCGCCGGCCGGGGCGGCGGATGAGCTGGGGCCGGATGCCGAGGCTCGTGGCCCGTTTGATAAGACTGTGCACGTCCTCGGGGAGGAAGCAGTCCTCCAGATGCGAGGCCCAGGGGCCGGAGTGCTCGATGAGCAGCCAGAACCGTGCCCCCACGGTCGCGCTGGCGAGAACCGGCATGGCGTCCGTATGGGACTCCCGGTGGTGCGCGCACCCCTTGGCCGCCCGGTCCGGAACGCTCCTGCTGGTCACGTGCACTCCCCCTGTCAAGACACTTAGGTAAGACTAACCTAACGTCCTTACGGGCGTGGCGCAGGGAATGCCTGAGATGACTGGTGCGGACGGGGCCTTACGGCCTCCAAGGCCCCCGCGTCAAGAGGGTGATATCAACTGGTGTCAATGCTCTGTTGTCAATAGCTGCGCGGAAAACAGTGCGGGTCAATATTCCAGGGCGGCCCGAGCCGCGGACAGGGCGGCCGCCCTGTCCTCCGGGACCAGACCGATGCGGGTGCGGCGGTCGAGCAGGTCGTCGACGTCCAGCGCGCCCTCGTGCCGGACCGCCCAGACGAGCTCGGCCCCGGTGACCCCGGTCGGCAGCGGCTCGGCCAGCGCGGGATCCTCCGCCATGAGGGCCCGCAGGGACGCCGCCTCGCTCCCGTGACGTCCCGCCAGCCGTCCCGGCGGGCCGGCGTCCCCGGGGGCGGACCCCACCAGGGGCAGTCGCGCCGTACGGCTCTCGCCCGCGTCCAGGCCGCGCGACCACACCGCCCGGTCGACCGCGTCCTGGGCCATCCGCCGGTAGGTGGTCAGCTTGCCGCCCACGACCGTGACGACCCCGTCCTGCGAGGTCAGCAGCGCGTGCTTCCTGGACACGTCGGCGGTGCGTCCCTCGGCGGCGAGCAGCGGGCGCAGCCCGGCGTAGGTCCCGGCCACCTCCTCCCGCCCGATCGCCACGGCCAGGACCGAGTTGAGCACCCCGAGCAGGAATGTCACATCCTCCTCGGGTGCCTGCGGGACGTCGGGGATCGGCCCCTCCACCGGCTCGTCGGTGAGTCCCACGTAGACCCGGCCGTCAGCCTGGGGGAGCACCAGCGCGAACCGGTTGCTCTCGCCCGGGATCGGCACGTGCAGTCCGGCCCGCAGCCCGGGAAGGGTCTCCGGCCGGAGCACCAGGTGGGTGCCGCGTGAGGGACGCAGCCGGATGCCCGGGTCGAGCTGGGCGGCCCAGACCCCGGCGGCGTTGATCACGGCCCTGGCCCGGATCGCGAAGGTGTCCCCGGTGAGCTCGTCACGGACCTGGGCGCCGTCCCCGGCCAGCTCCAGTGCCCGGCAGCGGGTCAGGATCCTGGCCCCGTGCGCGGCGGCCGTCCTGGCCAGTGCCACCACCAGCCGGGCATCGTCGACCAGCCGCCCGTCCCAGGAGAGCAGCGCGCCGCGCAGGCCGTCCGGGTTCAGCGGCGCGGCGAGGTCGAGCGCCCGCCCGGCGGAGATCCGTGAAGGGCCGGGGAGCAGCCGGCGGGGCGTGCGCGCCGCAGCCCGCAGCCCGTCGCCGAGCCGGTAGCCGGCCATCACCGTCGCGGCCCGCCCGCCGGAGACCGCCGGAGTCAGCGGCAGGAGGTACGGCGCGGCCCTGACCAGATGCGGGGCGGTGCGGCGGAGGAGGACGCCGCGCTCCACCGCGCTCTCGTGCGCCACCGCCACCTGGCCCCTGGCCAGGTAGCGGAGCCCTCCGTGGATCATCTTGGAGCTCCATCGGGAGGTGCCGAACGCCAGGTCGTGGGCGTCGATCGCGGCCACCGAGAGGCCGCGGGAGGCCGCGTCGAGCGCCGCCCCGGCGCCGGTGGCACCGAGTCCGACCACCAGCACGTCCACCGCGAGGTCGCGGACCTCGGCGAGTTCACGCGAGCGGCGGGCGGCGTTGAGGGAGGAGTTCATGGCCGGAGGTACCTCTCCAGAAGCGTGGTCAGCTCGGTGTCCAGGTCGTCCTGGGTGAGGGGATCGAGCATGGTCGGGCCGGACAGCAGGAACGACTGCGCGGTCAGCAGCACCGCCCTGGCCAGGGCCACCGGGGCGCCCGGCCGTACGGTGCCCCGGTGCTGGCCCCGCGTGATCGCCGACTCCACGAGCGTGAGCATGGCCTCGTGGCTGGCGCCTCTGCGCTGGAGCAGGTACGGCAGGAGCAGCTCGGGGTCCACTTCGACGATCTTGCGCCAGAGCGGATGGCCGCGCAGCGCCCGGACCGTTCCGACCGCCGCGGTGACCGGGTCCTCGGTGGCGAACCGGCCCGCGGCACGCCCCCACTCACGGGTCATCAGGTCGGCGACGAGGCTGCGCACGTCGGGCCAGCGGCGGTAGATCGTCATCCGGGACAGTCCGGCCCGGCGGGCCACGTCGGTGAGGGTGGTCCGTCGCACTCCGACCGCGAGCACCATCTCGCGGGCGGCGTCGAGGACCGGATCGTCCTTGTCCATAGTCGTATTGTGACGAATAGACGTCATATGTCACAGTGTAGAGGTGGAAACTCCGACGACCGCCGCCGAACCCATGCTCTGGTCGGGCTGGGGCGACCCCGCCAAAGCCGCCGAACTGCCAGGTCCGATCCGCGGGCTGCTCCAGGACATGCTGGGCGTACACGCGCCGGCGACCCCGGCGGCGCGTTTCGGCGACGTGCGGCTGCCTCCGGTGGCGCTCTCCTCGACGGTCCTGGCCGAGCTGGGCGGCATCGTCGGCGCCGACCACGTCCGCTCCGACGACGACGCCCGGATCCGGCACACCCGGGGCAAGTCCACCCCCGACCTGATGCGCATGCGCGCGGGAGACGGCTCCGACGCCCCCGACGCCGTGGTGCTGCCCGGCTCGCACGCCGAGGTGCTGGAGCTGCTGCGGCTCTGCGCCGCGCACCGGGTCGCGGTGGTCCCGTTCGGCGGGGGCACCTCGGTCGTCGGTGGTCTGGTGGCCGCGCGGCACGGCTTCGCCGGGGTCGTCGCCCTCGACCTGGCCCGGCTGAACAGGCTGATCTCGGTGGACGCCGAGTCGATGACGGCCGAGCTGGAGCCGGGGCTGCGGGCGCCCCAGGCCGAGCGGCTCCTCGCCGGACACGGGCTCACCCTGGGGCACTTCCCCCAGTCGTTCGAGTACGCCACGCTGGGCGGTTTCGCCGCGGCCCGCTCCAGCGGCCAGGCCTCGGCGGGCTACGGCCGGTTCGACGACATGGTCGTCGGCCTGACCGTGGCCACCCCGCGCGGCACCCTCGAACTCGGCCGCGCCCCCAAGTCCGCCGCGGGGCCCGACCTGCGTCAGGTGATCCTCGGCTCGGAGGGCACCTTCGGGGTGATCACCTCCCTGAGACTCCGCGTGCGGCGGGCCCCCGCCGAGCGGGTCTACGAGGGATGGCGGTTCGCGTCGTTCGCGGCGGGTTCGGCCGCGCTGCGGCGGCTCGCCCAGGACGGTCCCCTGCCCACCGTGCTCCGGCTCTCCGACGAGACCGAGACGATGGTCGGCCTGGCCCGGCCGGACGAGCTCGGCGGCCTGGCGGCCGACGCGGGCTGCCTGGCCATCGCGGGCTACGAGGGCGACCCCGCCGAGGTGGCACTCCGGCGGGAGGGCGCGGCGGCGGTGCTGTCCGGGCTCGGCGGCGTCCCCCTGGGCACCGGCCCCGGCGAGTCCTGGGTCCACGGCCGCTACTCGGCGCCCTACCTGCGCGACTCCCTGCTGGCGGCGGGAGCCACCGTGGAGACGCTGGAGACGGCCGGGTTCTGGTCCAACCTCCCGCGGCTCTACGACGCCGTACGGCTCTCGCTGCACGCCTCGCTCGGCTCGCCGCTGGTCATGTGCCATGTCTCCCATGTGTACGGCACGGGCGCCTCGCTCTACTTCACCGTCGTCACCGCCCAGAGCGGCGACCCCCTCGCCCAGTGGGAGACGGCCAAGCGGTCGGCCAGCGAGGCGATCGTCACGGCCGGGGGGACGATCTCCCACCATCACGGCGTCGGCCGCGACCACCGCGAGGCCTACGCCGCCGAGATCGGCGACCTGGGCGTGGAGATCCTGCGCGGCGTCAAGGAGCGGCTCGACCCCGAGGGCGTCCTCAACCCCGGGGTGCTGATGGCGTGAATCCTTTCCGGCCGTTTCTGATGCGTTTTCTCAGGGGAAAAGACATTCGCCGACGTGCCGTACCGGGAGCCTTCCACCGCCGACGGTCCGGGCTGACCGCCTGGCAGGAGGGCGGATCCTCGACCCCCGCCCGCGCCTACTTCGACGACTTCGAGATCGGCCGCCTTCCCTGATCCGGGTGCGACTTCGTAAGATCACCGCCAAAATACGGTCATGGTCGATGTAGGACGCGCGGCGGAGCGCGGGCGTGAGCTCTCCTCCCGGATCTCGGAGGAGGGCGCGGGCTGGGCCTGCGCCCAGATCGGTACGTTCAAGGAGCTGCGGCCCAACGCCGAGACCTTCACCTGGCTCAGCCCGCGCACCGTCTGGAGGTCGAGGAACGAGGTCCTCGCGGGCCTGTTCGGCGACCCCTCGGGCCAGGTCCGTGCGCGCTGGGTGGCCGCACAGCGCGAGCGGGGCGTCGACTCCGCCTTCCGGATCCCGATGGACGTCGGGCCCGAGTTCTCCTTCCTCGTTCTCGGCGACACCGGTGAGGGCGACGCCTCGCAGTACGCCGTGGTCCCCGGCATGCTCAAGCTCGGCGCGGACACCGATTTCGCCGTCATCGCCAGCGACGTGATCTACCCCACCGGATCGGGGAACGAGTACGACGACAAGTTCTTCCGCCCCTACCAGGACTATCGGGCGCCGATTTACGCGGTCCCCGGCAACCACGACTGGTACGACGGGCTCGGCGGTTTCATGCGCGTCTTCTGCGACGCCCCCGCGCTCAAGGCCGAGCGCGAGGGGTTCCGGCTGTCGCCCGCCGGGCTGCGCGGGCTGCTCTGGCGCAGACCGGAGAAGATCGACGAGGCCGGGCTGGCCGGGGCGCGCGAGCGCCGGGCACTGCCCGAGCAGCAGGCCGTGCAGCCCGCGCCGTACTGGGCGATGGAGACACCCGGTCTGCTCATCGTGGGAGTCGACACCGGCATCCGCGGCACGATCGACCGGGAGCAGGCCGGATGGCTGCGCGAGGTCTCGCGCGACCCCCGGCCCAAGGTGCTGATCACCGGCAAACCCATCTACACCCGTAACGAGTACAAGCCTTCCGCGCTCGAGGACGGCGGCACGATCGACGACATCGTCACCGACCCCGCGCACAACTACGTCGCCGCGATCGGCGGGGACGTGCACAATTACCAGCGCTTTCCGATCACGGCCGGCGGCCGGACGATTCAGTACATCGTCGCGGGCGGCTCCGGGGCCTTCATGCACGCCACCCACACCACCCCCAGGGTCACCGTCGGCGGGATCGACGAGGGCGACTACCGGTGCTACCCCCTGCGCGGCGACTCGCTGTCGTTCTACAGCAAGCTCTACAGCGAACGGCTGCGCATGCGCTGGCTCTATCTCACCCCGGCGGAGAGCGCGGCGCTGATGTCCCGGCGGATCGGCGTCACCCCGGTCAGGGACGGCCCGCCCGTCCGCGTCACCCGGCGGATGCGGTGGGCGGCACGGATCCTCGGCGGCTGGCCGATGCCGTTCCGGCTGCCCGTGGGCCGGATCTTCCACCGCTACCTGTCGGAGCTGTCCGACTGGGACACCCCGCCCTTCTTCAAGAGTTTCCTGCACATCTCCGTGACCCCGCAGGCGTTGCGGATCCGGTGCTTCGCCGCCACCGGCTGCCTGCCGCAGGAGATCGAACCCCCGCTCGAAGACGAGGTCGAGATCTCGCTCCTCTGATCGGAAATGTCGGCCCTCCGTGGCAGGCTGGGCGTATGAACGTGGTGGTCGCCGCAGGTCCCGGCGGTGGAGGGGTCCTGCGCCCGGACGGGGAGCCCGTACGGGTCGTCGCCGATCTGGCGGGGGCCGTGCGGGAGCTGGAGGCCGGCCGGCCGCGCTGGGTCTGGACGGACACCCGGGAGGTCTACCCCGCGCTGCTCGCCGCCGGTGTGCGGCTGACCCGCTGTCACGACCTGACGCTGACCGAGGGCCTGCTGCTGGGATACGAAGGGCGTTACGGCGAGCCCCACTCGGCCCAGGCCGCCCACGCGCGCCTGCACGGCCTCCCGGTGCCGGAGGACCACCACGGGCCGCAGGCGCGGCAGGCCACCCTGTTCGAGGAGGAGCCGGCCCCGCCCGACGCCGGCCTGGTCGCCCAGGTCCACGCCGACCAGCTCAGGCGGATCGAGGCCGTCGAGGATCCGGGACGCTTCCGGCTGCTGGTCGCCGCCGAGTCCGCCGGGGCGCTCATCGCGGCGGAGATGGGTCACGAGGGCATGCCCTGGCGGGAGGACGCGCACGACACCCTCCTGACCGGACTGCTCGGTCCGCGCCCGGTGCACGGCATGCGGCCCGCCAAGCTCCAGGCCCTGGCCGACGAGGTCGCGGCGGCCTTCGGCGCGTCGTTCAACCCCGACTCCCCGCAGCAGATCGTCAGGGCGTTCAAGGCGGCGGGCGTGCCCGTCGCCTCCACCCGGGCCCGCGAGATCAAGGAGATCGACCACCCCGGCGTCGCGCCCCTGCTGGCCTACAAGGAGCTGGCCAGGATCTACAGCTTCCACGGCTGGAGCTGGGCCGACCAGTGGGTCCGCGACCACCGTTTCCGGCCCGAATACGTGGTGGGCGGCGTGGTGTCGGGCCGGTGGGCCACGAGCGGCGGCGGCGCGCTGCAGATCCCCAAGGTGATGCGCAGGGTTGTGGTCGCCGACGAGGGCTGGACCCTGGTCGTCGCCGACGCGGCCCAGCTCGAACCCCGGGTCCTGGCCGCGATGGCCGGCGACGGCGGCCTGGCCGGGGCGGCCGGGCAGATCGACCTCTACCAGGCGCTGGCCCAGTCGTTCGGCGGTGAGCGCGACAACGCCAAGCTCGCCATGCTGTCGGCGATGTACGGCGGGACCAGTGGGGACGCGTCCAGGCTGCTGGCCGTGATGCGGCAGCGCTTCCCCAGGGCCTACCGGTTCGTGGAGGACGCCGCGCGGAGGGGGGAGGAAGGCCACCTGGTCCGTTCCTGGCTCGGCCGCACCTGCCCGCCGCCGTCGGCCCGGTGGCGGGAGCTGGTCTCCGGGCCCGAGGGGAGCCGGGCGGTCCGGGACAGGGGCCGGTTCACCCGCAACTTCGTGGTGCAGGCCACCGCGGCGGAGTGGGCGCTCGCGCTCATGGCCGTGCTGCGCGGGCTGTTGCCCGACCCGGCCAGGCTGGTGTTCTTCCAGCACGACGAGGTGATGGTGCACTGTCCGGCGGAGCTGGCCGAGGAGGTCGTCGCGGCGGTCGGGACGGCCGCCGGGGAGGCGACCCGGCTGCTGTTCGGCCCGACGCCGGTGCGTTTCCCGATGCAGGCCCTCGCGGTGCGGTGCTACGCCGACGCCAAGTGAGCTGGAGCCGGCCGGCCCGCGCCGGTTCGCCCGGCCTGGATTCGGACGGTGCGGGTTCGGACGGCGCGCGGGGCCGGGCCGGTGGCGGGATCCTCACGTCTGCCGCAGGGCCAGCCACCCGCCGGTGATCGTCACCATGACGGCCACCACGGTGCCGAGCGCGCCGTAGGACAGGGTGCCCACGATCGCGCCGGCCACCAGGGTGCCGGTCGCGCCGCAGACGTTCATCAGCAGGTCGGACAGGCCCTGTACGGCGGGACGGCGCTCCAGCGGCACGGCCTCGCTGAGCATCGCCGAGCCGGAGATCAGGCCGCACGACCAGCCGACGCCCAGCAGGGCCAGGGCGGCCGACACCTGCGCGACGCCGTGCGGCCCGGCCGTACCGGCGAGGACCGCGGCCGCCAGCAGCAGGACCATGCCGAGCACCAGCACCCGGACCCGGCCGATCCGGTCGGCCAGCCAGCCGACCACCGGTGAGAGGGCGTACATACCCGCGATGTGCGTGCTGATCACGATGCCGATGACCGAATAGGTGGCGCCGTTGTGGTCGAGATGGATGGGCGTCATGGACATGACCGACACCATCGCGGTGTGGCTGACCGCGATCGCGACCAGTGCCCGTGACGCGGCCGGTGTCGTGCGCAGGACCTGCCAGGCGGCGCGCAGTGTGCCCCCGGTCCGGGCCGCCGCCGGGGAGACCGCGGACGTCGCGGGAGCGACCGAGCGGGCCAGCAGCAGCGGGTCGGGGCGCAGCCCGGCCATGAGGATGCCCAGCGCGATCGCGAAGGTCAGCAGGGAGAGCACGAACGGGCCGGCGTCCGGGACGAGCCCGGCCCGGCGGGCGAGCCGGTCGGCCGGTTCCACGAGGTTCGGACCGGCGACCGAGCCGATGGTGACGGCCCACACCACCCACGACAGGTGCCGGGCCGAGTGCCCCGGGGCGGACAGGTCGGTCGCGGAGTAACGGGAGGCCAGGTTGCCCGCACTCGCCCCGCCGAAGAGCACCAGCCCGGCGAGGAGCAGCGACCACGAGCCCGCCGTGATGGCGATCACCGCGATCAGGCAGCCGAGCAGGGCCGAGCCGTAGGCCAGGGTCAGCCCGGCCCGCCGTCCCCCTCTGCCGGAGGCTCTGGCGGTGGGCAGGGCCAGCAGGGCGGCGCCGAGCACGCTCGCGGTTCCGGCCAGTCCGCTGATCGCCACGGAGCCGGAGAGCTTGCCGACCACCAGCGAGCTGAGGGCGAGCGCCACGGCGACCCCGGCGCCGCTGGTGATCTGGGCGAGGGACAGGACGGCGAGCGTCCGCCGCTGAACGGTGACGATCTCCCCCCTATCCATAGGGGAAATATCACTATTTGTGGTGGTTTCGGTCACGAGCGAAGTCTGTCATCACTCGTGACGTTTCTCCGGGAGACGGTCGCCGGAGTTCAGCCGACCTGGGCGAAGGTGTCGAGGAAGGCCTGCCGGAGCGGGACGCTCTTCTCCCAGGCCAGGTCCTGCATCGCGAACGTGATCTGGTAGGCGGTCCGGTCGTCGAGCGCCACGTAGCGGGTCAGCCCGCGCATGGGGACGACGCTCCCGGGCCGGACATAGGTGTACTCCCAGTCGGCGGCCTGCCACCTGCCGTACCGGACCGGCGCCACCCCGACCTCGAGGTATTCGTCCAGCCCCTTCTTGCTCGCCCGGTGGAGCGCGGTCACCGGGTCGGCCACCGGAACCTTGGTGACGACGATGCTCTGCTCGCCGCCCTTAGGGGCGGAGAAGGTGACCGAACCGTTCTCCTCCGTCTTCACCGTCCACCCCTTGGCCACCGCGCCGGAGACGCCTGCCCCGCTCAGCGTCCTGAACCCCTCGGGGACCGCACCGGGCGCCTGCGACGCCTGATCGGCGGGGGCGGAGGTCGCCGGGGCCGGGGTCTCCGCCGGGCCCGGGTCGTCGCCGGGGAGCAGGACGAGCAGCGCGGCCAGCACGACCAGTGCCACGGCTCCACCGGCCAGCAGCAGGCGCGGTGTCGGCCGCCCCTCGCGCATCCAGCCGTCGCCTCCCCTGGCCCGCCGGCGGGAGCTCCTGCGACCTTCCGACCGGCTGGGCGCCGTCACGGACCGGGAGTCCTGCGCGGCGTCGCGGGTGCTCCGGCCGGCCGCGGTCGCGAGGGGCCACATCCCGGCTCCGGAGGAGCTCTGCCGTGGGACGGGCGCCGCCTCGCCGGTGGTACCGGCCGGTGCGTCGGGCGCCGGGGAACGGCCGAGGTCGGCCGACGGACTGCGCAGTGCCGCGTAGCCGCGCTGGTGACCGGCGGCCTCGGCCGGGGGCCACCCGGGGATGGGGGGCAGGCCGGTGCGGTGCGTCCCGGAGGGGCCGGACAGCGCGTCGCGCGGCGTCGCGTAACCGCCCGGCGCGTCGGCCGAGGGCTCGTAGGGCACCCGCACCGGGCCGGAGGGCGTCTCGATGATCCGCGAGGGCATCGGCCCGGAGGGCGCGTCCGGCGGCGACATGAGGTGCGCCGGCATGGGACCGTCCGGGAACGACGCCGGGGGGAACGGCAGGGCGGGCCCGCGTTCCGGGGGAGCGGAGCCGTGGCTGCGCAGCACCCGGTCCAGCAGGTCCGACGCCTGGGCGGCGGTCATCCGGTCGGCCGGGTCCTTGCGGAGCAGGCCCTCGATGACGGCGACCAGCGCTCCGGCCCGCTGCGGCCTCCTGTGCTCCTGGGTGAGGATCGCGCCCAGCACGGCCACCGAGTCGGAACCCTCGTACGGAGGGCGGCCCTCGACGGCCGCGTACAGCGTGGCGCCGAAGGACCAGAGGTCGGCGGCGTGGGTGAGCGGCCCGCCGGACAGCCGCTCCGGCGGGAGATAGGCGGGGGAGCCCATCAGCTGACCGGTCTGGGTGATCGCCATGTCACCCTCTATCGCGGCGATGCCGAAGTCGGTGAGCACCACCCGGTCGGAGGTGAGCAGCACGTTGCCGGGTTTGACGTCGCGGTGCAGGATTCCGGCGGCGTGGGCGTGGCGGAGCGCGTCGAGCACCCGGACGCCGATCTCGGCGGCCTGCGCCACGGGCAGCGGCCCGCTCTGCCGTACGGCCTGCTCCAGGGACCAGGCGCGGACCAGCTCCATCACGATCCAGGGACGGCCGTCCTCCTCGACGACGTCGTGCACGGTGACGATCCCGGGGTGGTTGAGCCGCGCCGCCGAATGGGCCTCACGCAGCATGCGCCGGTGCGCCACCTGCTTGCCCGCGTGGTCCAGCCCGTGGGGGAGGATCAGCTCCTTGACCGCGACGTCCCGGTCGAGCAGGACGTCGTGCGCCTGCCACACCATGCCCATGCCGCCCCGGCCGACCGGTGACATCAGGCGGTATCGCCTGCCCACCAGCCTGCCCTGCGCCGCCGGCGTGGCCGCGCCGGTGCTCTCGTCCGCCGATCCCCTCGGGGCCCTGCCGAGCAAATGATCGGTCATCGTACCCCGTCCCCCCACGATCAATCTTATTTCTAAGACGGGCCACGATATCGGGATCACATTCGGAAATGGAAGTTGGTGCGCCCGAAAGCGCATAGCGCCGAATGCCGGAAGTGTCACTCAGCAGCCTTGCTGACCTGCCGCCCGAGAGCCGATGCCAAGCCGTGATACGCCGCCGCGCCTCCATGGTTCGATCATGAATTTCGGGCGGTGGTTGCCGGGAAAAGGATTACTTACGCGATTCGCCGCCGGGGTCGGCGGCCTCGGCCAGCGCGGTCAGGGCGGCGGTGAAGGCCGAGGCGGGCGGGCTCACCAGCCCCGCGCCGACCTGTCCCGTGCCCGCGACCCGGCCCGCGATCCCGGTGTTCACGGTGGGCAGCAGCCCCGTCCTGGTGACCAGCGTGACGTCGACGCCGACCGGTGTGCCCCGGAAGTCGAGGGCCGGAATCTGGTAGGCGGGATGCTCGGCGAGGGTGATCTCGTACATGGACCGGGTCGCCGCCGTCGCGTCGGACACGTCGCCGCCGACGAACCTGACGATCGCCGGGGCCGCGGCCATCGCGAACCCGCCCAGCCCCGCGGTCTCGGTGATCGTGGAGTCGCCGATGTCGGGATTGGCGTCCGCGGGGCCGTACGCGCCGAGATAGAGACCGTCCGGCACGCCCGCCGGACCGGTGAACCAGCGGTCACCCAGTCCGGAGACCTGAACGCCGAAGTCCGTGCCGTTGCGGGCCATCGCGACGACCATGGTGGAGCCGGGCACGTCCCTGGCCGCGTCCGCGCTCACCTTGCACGCGGCCATGCCCGCGTTGAGGAAGAAGTGGTCGTTGCCGTTGACGAAACGCAGCACCTCGGCCGCGTGGCCGGGGGCGGCGTCCACGATCCCCGGTGCCAGCTCCCGCACCAGCAGCGAGGTGGCGGCCCGGTTGCGGTTGTGCAGTTCGTCGCCCATCTGCAGGGCCTGCGCGGTCAGCGCCCTGAGATCCAGCGGGCCGGTCCGCTCCAGGGTGGCCCGCAGGACGGGGCCGAGCACCTCGCCCATCCAGCGCAGCCGCGCCAGCACCTCCGGGCCGTAGGCGCCGTAGCGCAGGACCTTGCCCAGGCCCTCGTTGAGCGAGCAGTAGGCGGTGCCGCCGTGCTCGGCGTCACGGACCTCGAACATCCACATCGACGGGCTGACCACGCCCGCCATCGGGCCCACCGTCCGGTGATGGTGACAGGGCTCCAGCCGGGCGCCGCCGGCCGCCAGCAGCCCGCCGGCCTCCTCCGCGTCGGCGGCCAACCCCTCCAGCAGCATCGCCCCGACGAGCGCGCCGCGCATCGGGCCCGACGCCCGTTCCCAGTCGATCGGCGGCCCCGCGTGCAGGAACGTGCCCCTGGGCAGGTCCAGCACCTCGTGTGCGGGCCGTACCGCGACGAGCTGGGGCCGTGCGGACACCAGGCGGCCCACGGCCGTGGCGTTGGCGCGAACCCTGCGCGGGTCGGCGAGCACCCGGGCCAGGTCGCCTGTGGTACCGGGCATCGGCGGACGCCAGTCCACCCCCACCCTGGGCACCGCCTGCGCGTCCAGGGCCTCGCCGAGGAGCTCGGCCCCGACCGTGATCACCTGGGGCTCTCCGGAGAGCATGGGCAGTGTCATCGGTGTCTCCCGGGCGAAGGACGGCGACGTGCGGCGGGGCCGTTCCTTCGGCCGCCGGCGCGCGTCAACGGGGGCTCGCGAGCAGGCCGGACGCGTGCCGGGCGGCCTGGGCGTTGGAGGCGAACACCGCGGCTCCCGCCGAGCGCAACGCCTCCGCCTGGACGTCCGGCTGCTGGGGATCGCCCGCGGAACCGATCAGCGCGACGACCACCGGCACACCCCTGCCGACCGCGGCGGCGATCCCCGGGGCGAGCCGTGCCGAGGGGTCGGGGTCGGCGCCGTGCCCGAGAACCACGTCGAGCAGGGCGACGTCGCCCGGCGGCACCTCGGCCAGCGCCTCCAGGCGGAACGTGGAGTCGATCATCGGGTGGGCCCGGCCGCGGGTGTAGGCGTCGTCGCCGAAGTCGGTGAACTCCCCGGTCCCGGCGACCAGCCTGGCCTCGGCGCACAGTGTCCCGCCCGAGTAGACACCCCGCAACGTCCCCGCGGGCCCGTGCGCGCACGTCGTCGCGGACGTCGCGGACGGCGCGGACGGCGCGGGCCACGACCGCCACACGGGAACCGGCGCCCCGAGCGCGCGCAGGGCGGCCTCGGCCGCCGCCGTCAGATCGCCGGCGTCGGTGCCGAGCAGCGCGCTCACCACGGGGGTCCCCAACATGGCGACGGCCTCCCGCACGGCGTGCGCGACCCCGGGAGCGGGCGGTTTGGAGATCAGCACGATCAGTTCGGTCGCCGGATCGGCGTCGAGCGCCTGGAGCGCGCGGAGCGTGGACCGCCCGCCCACCTCCTCCGACAGGTCCCTGCCCCCCACGCCCAGCACGTGGCTGACCCCCACACCCGCCGAATCCAGCAGGCAGGTCACCTGCTGGGCGCCGGTCCCCGAGGCGGCCACCACCCCGACCGGACCCGGCCGGAGCACGTTCGCGAAGCCGAGACCCGCCCCGCCGATCACCGAGGTGCCGCAGTCGGGCCCCATGACCAGCACGTCCAGCTCATCGGCACGCCTCTTGAGCAGCACCTCCTGCTCGACCGGCACGTTGTCACTGAAGACCATCACCGACAGACCGGCCTCGATCGCGTCCATCGCCTCGGCGAACGCGTACGGTCCCGGCACCGAGACCAGGGCCAGCGTGCAGGCGTGATCGCGCGCGGCGGTGCGCACGGTGCGCGGCGGGTGCGCGGCTGCCGCGGGCCCCGCCGCGGCGCCGGTGAGGGCGGCCAGCAGCCGGTCCAGCTCGGCGGCGGCCGTCTCCAGCGTGTCCGCCGCACCGCTCCGCAGGGCGATCAGCAGGTCGGCCGGGCCCGCCTCGGGGAGATCGAAGCCCAGTTCGGCGGCCATCCCGAGGTTGAGCTCGGTGGCCATCGCCACCATCGCGACCTCCACACCGGGCAGCGCGGTGACGGCCTGGCTGACCCTCATCAGGCTCACCGAGTCGTGGTACACCCCCGTGCGGATCCGGACCAGGTCAGCGCTCACCGGTCCCGCCCCCCAGGGTGACGACGGCGGCGAGGCCGATGCGCATCCCCCAGGCGAGGTCCGCCCCCGACGTGTGGCCGAGCTGGAGCAGCCGGTGCAGCGCCGGCTCCAGCGCCTGCCGTCCCGCCAGGCCCCGCAGTACGGCCAGCGCCTCGCCGCTGGCCTCGCCCCGGGCCGCGCAGTGCAACAGCGTCGCGGAGATGGGAGTGGTCCGGCCGCGCGCGTCGAAGGTGACCGCGGCGGCCAGCCAGCCGGCCAGCCAGCCGGCCCGCGGCGCCCCCGCCGCCGTACCCAGGTGCCGCAACGCCACCAGCAGCCCGGCGAGCATGTCGTCACCGCTGGGAGTGAGTCCCGGACCCAGCCCGACGAGCTGCTCGGCGGCCATCACGCCTCGCACCAGGGACGCCTGCGCGCAGCCCTCGGCCAGCAGCCCGGCGGCGCCGTGGCCCTCCAGCCCCGGACGCCGCGCCGACCGGTCGCACAGCTCCGTCATCACGGGCAGGGCGGCCGCCAGCCGTACCGGATCCACCGGACCGAGCACCGGGGCGGGATTCCACCAGCGGCCCGCCCGCAGGCTGAGCCGCCCGACCTCGATCGATCCGTCGCCCACGTGCGCCTCGTCCCCGACGGCGGCCCGCGGTATCGGACCGGTGACCACCATCGCGTTGGGCAGTCTGGTGGCGCTCCCCGTCACCACCGCGACCACGTGCGGTTCCAGCTCCGTACGGACCTCCAGATAGATCCCGGAAGGGAAGGCCGCCAGCACCCTCGCGGGGCGGCGGGGCGACTCCAGCACCTGGCGCAGGGCCGTGCTGGCCGCGCCGGTCGCGTCTGTCCGCGCATGGGCCCGCCGGGCCCCCGGGCGCGTCGCAACGGTCATCCGGTCCCCCCGGGCGGCCCCGTGGCGGTGCGGCGACCGCCGGTCCACTCGCTGATCTCGATCACGGATTCCCCCATCCATTGATCCATTGAAGCCGACCGTAGAACGGTCTCCGATCAACGCCGTACGGAGAAAGGTGCCAACAGTCGGCCCAAAGGTTGGCTCTTCCTGACAGACGTCTTCATCGGTCACAATCGCAGCATGGAACCTCCCGTGCGTCTGGCAAGCACCGGCACGATTATTCACGGCATCGCCGTCAGCGAGGTCCTCGGAGTCTCGACCCTGGCAGGGGCCCGGCTGCTCGCGGGGGAGCGGGGCCTGGGCAGGATCGTGCAGCGGCTCAACGTCATGGAGGTTCCCGACGTCCTCGCCTGGGTGAAGCCGCACGAACTGCTGCTCACCACCGGTTACCCGCTGCGCAACACCCCCCAGTCGCTCGACCGGCTGGTGGCCGACCTCGACGAACGCGGCCTGGCCGCGCTGGCCATCAAGCTCGGCCGTTACGTGGACCGGCTACCCGAGGAGATGGTGGAGCAGGCCGACCGGCTGGGCTTCCCGCTGATCCAGCTCCCTGACGACGTCGGTTTCGACGACATCCTCAACCAGGTGCTCACCGACGTCCTCAACCGGCAGGCCGCCGTGCTGGCCCGAGCCGAGGAGGCACACCGGGCGCTGGTCCAGGTCGTGCTGGCCGGGGGTGGGCTGCGCGAGGTGGCGGCCGAGGTGGCCGGGCTGCTCGACGTGGCCGTGGCGGTGCTGGACGGGACGGGCCAGGTGCTGGCCTCCGCCGGGCCCGCCGATCACCTGGCGGTGCTGTGCGACGTCCCCGACGGGGACCACACCTCGGTCCCGGTCGTCGCGGGCGGCCACCACCACGGCCGGATCCTCGCCCGCGGTCCTGTCGGGTCGGTCTCGGACAGCGACGTGGGAATCCTGGAACGTGCCGCCACCGTCGCCGCGCTCGTGGTGACCAGGCAGGAGGCCGTCAACGCGGTCGAGAGCAAATACCGCGCCGACTTCCTGCGCGACGTGCTCGCCGGCCGGGCCGGGGGCGCCGAGCGGGTCACCTCGCGGGCCAGGGCCTTCGGCTGGGATCTGGAGCGTCCGGTCACCGTGCTGGTGGCCCAGCTCGACCCGGAGCGGGATGAGCGCGTCGCCCAGGACCGCCTGGTCACCTCCTGGACCGCCGCGATGCGCCGGCACGACCCGCGCGGTGCGGTGGCCGGCTTCTCCCACGAGGTCGTCACCGTCGTGGACGCGGCCGTCGACACCGTCCGCCTGGCCAAGGACGCCGCCGCGGCCTTCGCCGAGGGACTGTCCGCGACCTTCTCCACCGGGGCCAGCCGTACCGCCGCCGGAGCCGACGCCCTTCCCGAGGCGTACGGCCAGGCGGTGAAGGCGGCCAAGGTCGGCCGTCAGCTCCACGGCCCCGCCGCGGTCGCCCACTTCGACCAGCTCGGCGTCTACCGCCTGCTGTCCCTGGTCGACGACACCGCCGAACTGCACGCCTTCGTCCGCGAGGCCCTCGGCCCGCTGGCCGCCGACGACGACGCCGAGAACGCCGACCTCCGCCAGACCCTGCAGGTGCTGCTCGACACCAACCTCAACGTCGCCGAGACGGCCCGCCGGCTGCACTTCCACTACAACACGCTGCGCTACCGCATCGGCAAGCTGGAACGGATGCTCGGCAACTTCACCGAGGACGCCCACCTGCGGCTGAATCTCACCCTCGCCCTGCACGTCCTGCGGATGCGCGGCATCTAAACTCGTGGACCGTGAACGAGACCTTTGAGCTGGAGACCGACTACATCCCGCTGTGCGACCTGCTGAAGTACTGTGCCGTCACCGACACCGGCGGTCAGGCCAAGCACTTCATCGCGGAGGGGAACGTCATGGTGGACGGCGAGATCGAGCTCCGCAAGACCTGCAAGATCCGCGCCGGGCAGGTCGTCGCCGGCGACGGCTTCGAGATCCGGGTCGTCGGCACCCGGGCCTGACCCCGTCTCACCTCGCCGTCGATCACACTGTGCGCGAGTCGACCCCTGGTCAGGGGATCAGTTTTGGCAGATCATGACAGTGTAAGGGCAGGGCCGCGGGCCTAATGTGCCCGCAACGACAGCATGGGGATTCGCCGGAGGTATGCCTGCGGGGGTGGCCACCGACCGACGGCCCGGTGAAAGGTGGGGCTTGATGGTTGCAGGTTGGACCAGGCACGGTGATGGCAGGACCCTGGCTCCAGGGGAGGTGGTCAGACCGGACGAGCGGCTGTCGTGGCCGCGCATGGTCGGGTTCGGCGCGCAGCACGTCATCGCCATGTTCGGTGCGACCTTCGTCTTCCCGCTGGTCATGGGGCTGAGCCCGAACGTCGCCATCATGTTCTCCGGCATCGCGACGATCATGTTCCTGCTCATCGTGAAGGGGAGGATCCCCAGCTACCTCGGGACGAGCGCCTCGTTCGTGGGTGGGGTGCTGGCCATCCGGGCGATCTTCGGCGGCGACACGCCCGCGGCGGACGCGATCGTCACCGGGGCGATCCTCGTCGTCGGCCTGGTGCTCGCCCTGGTGGGCGTGGCGATCCATTTTCTCGGGGTGCAGGTCATCAACCGGGTGTTCCCGCCCGTCGTCACCGGTGCGGTCGTCATGCTGATCGGGTTCGGCCTGGCCTACGTGGTCGCCGACGTCTACTGGCCCAGTGACCAGTGGATCGCCCTGATCACCATGTTCGTCACCTTTCTGATCATCGTGCTGTTCAAGGGGTTCGTCGGCCGGATCGGCATCCTGCTGGGGCTGATCATCGGGTTCGCCCTCTCCTGGGCGGCCGACCGGGTCTTCGGGGACATCACCGCCTACAACGCCGCGACCGGGGCGGTCGACACGCATCCGCGGGTGAGTTTCGCCGGCGTGGCGGAGGCGGACTGGATCGGCCTGCCCGACATGCACCTGCCCGACATCAGGTTCTCCGCGGTGCTGCTGGTGCTTCCGGCGCTGATCGCGCTGATCGCGGAGAACGTGGGCCATGTCAAGGCGGTCGGTGAGATGACCGGCACCGACGTCGACCCCTACCTGGGCCGGGCGATCATCGGCGACGGCGCCGCCACCGCGGTCGCCAGTGCCTTCGGCGGCTCTCCGACCACCACCTACGCCGAGAACATCGGGGTCATGGCCGCCACGAGGGTCTACTCTACGGCGGCCTACTACATCGCGGCCGTCATCGCGATCCTCTTCGGGCTGTGCCCCAAGTTCGGCGCGCTGGTCGCGGCCACCCCCAACGGGGTGCTCGGCGGCATCACGGTGATCCTCTACGGCATGATCGGCCTGCTCGGCGCGAAGATCTGGATCGAGAACCGGGTCGACTTCTCCAACCCGATCAACATGATCCCGATCGGGGCGGGCATCATCCTCGCCATCGGGCCGGTCCGGCACATGATCGGCTCGGAGTTCACCCTGGAGGGCATCGCGCTCGGCACCATCGTGGTGGTGGGCGGTTACCACCTGCTGAGGGCGCTGTCCGGCCGGGCCGGGACCACGGAGTTCGCCGGGTCCGGCAGCGGCCCCGGCGGCGGGGGCGAGCACCGGGGAGAGGCGTCCGGGTGAAGCCGGCTCCCTTCGACTACCACGCTCCGCGCTCCCTCGGCGAGGCGCTCGACGACCTCGCCGGGGCCGGGGCGGACGGGAAGGTGCTCGCGGGCGGCCAGAGCCTGATCCCGATGCTCAACATGCGGCTGGCCGCACCCGCCCACCTCGTCGACATCAACCGCCTCACCGAGCTGGCCACCCTCGACGTGGAGCCCGGCGGCGTCCGGGTCGGCGCGTTGGCCAGGCACGCGCAGGTGGAGCGTTCCGAGCGGGTCGCCGCCGCTCAGCCGCTGCTGCGCCAGGCGCTCCGGCTGGTCGCCCACCCGGTGATCCGCAATCGGGGCACGGTGGTCGGCAGCCTGGTGCACGCCGACCCGGCCGCCGAGCTGCCCGCCGTGCTCGCGCTCCTCGGCGGCTCGGTACGGCTGGCCCGGCGCGGCGCCACCCGTGAGGTTCCCGCCGCCGCCTTCTTCACCGGCCCCCTGGAGTCGGCCACCGGCCCCGGGGAACTGGCCGTCTCCGCGTTCTTCCCCCTGCTTCCGGCGCGTTCGGGCACGGCGTTCCGCGAGGTGGCCAGGCGGCACGGCGACTACGCCCTGGCGGGGATCGCGGCACTGGTCCGGCTGGACGACGACCTGCGGATCACCGCAGCCCGGGTGGCCTGCGTGAGCGCGGGCCCCGTCCCGGTGCTCGTCGACGTCACCGGGGCCTGCGGCCACCGTCCGCCGGCCTCGGCGGACTGGGACTCGGCGGCGCGGGCCGTACAGGAGCGGATCGAGCCGGAGGCCGACATCCACGCGAGTGCCGACTACCGGCGCCACCTCATCGGGGTCCTCGCCGGGCAGGCCCTGCGGGAAGCGGCGCGGGCGGCCCTCGATGGGTGAGCGGGACCGGCGGGCCGGGGTGAGACGGGCAGGGGTGAGACCACCGGCCGGTGTGGGACCGGCCGGGGTGGGACGGGCCAGGGGGCGAGGCCGTGGAGACGGCGGACGGGAAGGGGCCGGCCGGTGGCGGACATCGCGATCACACTGACCGTGAACGGCGTGGTCCGGCAGGTCGAGGTGCCGGGACGGCGGTTGCTGTCGGACTGTCTCCGGCACGATCTGGGTCTGACCGGCACGCACGTCGGATGTGAGCACGGGGTGTGCGGGTGCTGCACGGTGCTGCTGGACGGCGAGCCGGTCCGGTCCTGCCTGACGTTCGCGGTCACCGTGGACGGGCACGACATCACCACGGTGGAGGGGCTCGCCGCCCCCGACGGTGCGATGTCGCCGGTGCAGCGGGCCTTCACCGAGTGCCACGGCCTGCAGTGCGGGTTCTGCACGCCGGGTTTCCTGTGCACCGTCACCGCTCTGCTGCGGGACAACCCGTCGCCGACCGGTGAGGAGGTGCTGGAGGGCATCTCCGGCAACCTGTGCCGGTGTACGGGGTACCAGAACATCGTCAAGTCCGTTCACCGCGCGGCCGAGATCATGGCGGAGGAGTCGTGAACGAGCGAAGCGAGCGGGCCGGGAGGCTCGGTGGTGTTCATGGATGTGAGCGGGCCGGGAGGCTCGGTGGTGTTCGCGGACGTGAGCGGGCCGGGAGGCTCGGCACGTCAGGCCGTCACGTTCCGGTGAGGCGCCGGGTGGGGGCGGCATGACGACGAAGCTGTTCGGCGAGCCGGTGCGCCGGCGGGAGGATCCCCGGCTGCTCACCGGTCAGGGACGCTTCCTGGACGATCTCGGCGCGCACGCGCTGGAGGCGGCGTTCGTCCGGTCCCCGCACGCGCACGCCCGGATCCGCGACGTCGACGTGTCGGCCGCGCTCGACGTGGACGGGCTGGTGGCGATCTACACCTGGGAGGATCTGCCCGACCTGCTCGCCCAGCCGCTGCCGCTGCTCATCCCGCACCCGGCGCTGACCCACGGCCGCACCGCCCATCCGCTCGCCCGTGACCTGGTCAGGCATGTGGGTGAGCCCGTCGTGATGGTCGTCGCCCGCGACCGCTACCTCGCCGAGGACGCCTGCGCGCTCATCCGGGTCGACTACGAGGTCCTCAAGCCGGTGGTCGGGGTGGAGGAGGCGGTGCAGTCCGCGCGGCTCGTCCACGAGGACGTGCCGGGCAACGTCGGTGCGCACCTGGTCCAGGAGGTGCCGTCGGCGGCCGGGCTCGGCGCACGGGAGACGATCGAGGCGGCGCCGCACACGCTGTCCTTCCGGCTCGACATCGAGCGCAGCGCGTCGATGCCGCTCGAAGGGCGGGGCGTATACGCCCGATGGGACGCCGACGACGAGTCCCTGCGCGTGTACTCCAGCACCCAGACCTCCACCAGTGTCCGGATGGCCGTCGCGGCCAGGCTCGGCCTGCCGCTGCCCAAGGTCGAGGTGATCGCGCCCGATGTGGGCGGCGGTTTCGGAGTCAAGATCGTGCACCCGTGGCCGGAGGAGCTGCTGGTCCCCTGGGCGGCCATCGCGCTGGGGCGTGAGGTCAAGTGGACCGAGGACCGCCGTGAGCACTTCGTCTCCTCGGCGCACGAACGGGCCCAGGTGCACACCGTCCGGGTCGGTTTCGACGACGACGGCCGGGTGCTCGGCCTGGATGTGACCATCCTGCACGATCACGGTGCCTACACCCCGTACGGGATCATCGTGCCGATCATCACCTCCACCCAGCTCCCGGGCCCCTACCGGCTCGGCGCCTACCGGGTCGAGTTCTCCTCGATCTACACCAACACCGTGCAGGTCACGCCCTACCGGGGAGCCGGCCGCCCGCAGGCCGTCTTCTGCATGGAGCGGACGATGGACCGCATCGCCGCATATCTGGGAGCCGACCGTACGGCGGTGCGCGCGGTCAACTTCATCCAGCCCGACGAGTTCCCCTACGACCAGGGGCTGATCTTCCAGGACGGCCGCCCGCTGATCTACGACAGCGGCGACTACCCCGAATCGCTGCGGATGCTCAAGGAACTCATCGGCTGGGACTCCTTCCCCGCGCTGAAGGCCCAGGCGGCGGCTGAGGGGCGCAGCATCGGCATCGGCATCGGCTGCTACGTCGAGGGCACCGGTGTCGGGCCGTACGAGGGCGGCCACGTCCAGGTCACCTCCGACGGCCGGGTGCACGTCTCCACCGGGCTCACCTCCCAGGGGCAGGGCCATGAGACCGTGTTCGCCCAGATAGCCGCGACCGAGCTCGGCGTGCCTCTGGAACGGGTCTCGGTGGTGACCGGCGACACCCGAAGGTTCGGCTACGCGGTCGGCACGTTCGCCTCGCGGGCCGCGGTGATGAGCGGGAACGCGATCGCGCTGGCGTGCCGCAAGGTCAAGGAGAAGGCCCTGCGGATCGCCGCCGACGCGCTGGAGGCCGATCCCGGCGACCTGGAGATCGTCGGCGGTGAGGTGCGGGTGGTGGGCTCGCCCGGCGCCTCGATCCCGCTGGCGACCGTGGCGGTGCTGTCCAATCCTCTGCGCTACGCCTTCGACGCCGAGGCGGCCCGGGCGACCCAGTTCGCGGGGGCGTCGTCCTTCGAACGGCCGCCGGTCGAGGAGGGGGAGGAGCCGGGGCTGGAGGGGCGCGACTACTACTCGCCGCTCCGCTCGACCTTCGCCTCCGGCATGCACGCGGCGATCGTCGAGACCGATCCGCTGACGGCCGAGATCCGTATCCTGCGGTACGCCGTCGTCCACGACTGCGGCCACCTGATCAACCCGATGATCGTCGAGGGGCAGATCCACGGCGGCATCGCCCAGGGCGTGGGCGGCGCGCTGTACGAGCGGATGGTCTACGACGAGCACGGCCAGCTGCTGAACGCCTCGTTCATGGACTTCCTGATGCCCTACGCCACCGAGGTGCCCTTCATCGAGACCGCCCACCTGGAGACCCCGTCGCCGCTCAACCCCCTGGGGATCAAGGGGGCCGGCGAGGCCGGGGTCATCCCGGTGTCGGCGGTGATCGCCTCGGCCGTCGAGGACGCCGAGGGCATCGGGATCGACAGGATGCCGATCTCGCCGTCGGAGCTGTTCGACCTGCGCCGCTCAGCCGGCTGAGCCCGGGGCGGCCGTGACGAGGAGGGACGGCTCGCCGGAGCAAGAAAATAATCTACATTGTAAAGGAATTGGCATCCTCCGCCCGGGTCCATGCCACCGTCGGGTCAGGGGTGGTTCTTGGTGGCCCAGCGGTACTGCTGGAGGACCTCTTTTCCGGTCACGGCCCGGTCGAGGAACATCAGGTCGTCAAGCCGGCAGTCGCATGGGTTCTGCTCCTGGGTGTTCTGCGGGAAACTACCGCCGATCTTGATGCCCCGGGGGTCCGTCGCCGAGGTGAGGTCCGGCTCCGGCGCTCCGGCGACCTCCCACGGATCGTCCGTGAGCGTGTAGGCACCGTCGAGCGGCCGGCCGTTCTTGTACAGCGCCATGGTGCCCTCGTCGAAGTCGAAGGTGGCGGTGAGGAACACCCATTCGTCGGGCGGCAGCACGCTCTGCCAGTCCTCGTTGGCGGCGAACGTCTGGGACTTGCCGCCGTCGACGCGCCTGCCGAGCGCGACCACTCGCAGCTCTCCCGACACGTTGATGACTTCGAGTAGGGCCCGGACGTCGTGGCCCTGGGAGGTGCCGGTGAGGACGCCCGCCAGTCCGACCGCGTTGTAACGGTCGTCCGGGGCGGAGGTGTTGGAGTTGAGCCCCGGGTTCTGGCCGGTCGTCTTGAACCATCCCATGATGGTGGCCTGTTTCGCCTGGTTGAAGGCGCTCAGGGTATTCACACCGGTCTCCGAGTAGGTGCCGGCCTTCCAGTCGTCGTTGCCGGAGAGGGTGGGGTTGATCTGCCGGGTCTGCAGCGAGGTTCCGCTCCCCGGGTGCGCGCCGTCCCGCACGCGCATCGAGCCGCCACCGTTGACGAGATCGATGTCGGTCCCTGAACGCCCCTGGTCGCGCTCTTTTGCGGCGTTTCCGGGAGCCGGGTGTTCGAAATCGTAGGAGGCGACCAGGTTCCGCCGCAGGCCGGGGAAGACGTTCGGTCTGGACGGGTGGGCTGCCGAGGCGCCGGTGGGGGCGGTCTGCGCGGCGGTGACGGCCTGGGCCTCCGGGGCCGCCGCGAACGACCCGCACAGCGCCACGGCCACAAGGGCCGCCGGGAGTCCGCGTGGCCGGTGGCGTCCCGGTGCCGCGGCATCATGACTGACGTACACGTGATGATCTCTCACTGACTTCTCCTGGTGCGTCGTCGTCGGGCACTGCGGGCGCTGCCGGGGCGGACGTCCGCCCCGGCAGCGCCGTGGTCACGTTCGTACGGTCAGTCGTTCACCCGGGTGCCGGTGACCTTGAGATCGCGGAGCCGGCCGATGTTGTCGAACGATCCGAAACCGACCCGGCCGGAGGTGAAGGTGGTGTCGACGGCGGTCATCAGCGGGGTTTTCGCACCGTCGAGGTAGACGGCGATCTCCCCTGAATCGGTGCAGTGCTTCACCTGGACCTGGTGCCACTGCTCGTCGGTGACGGCGGGCTTGGCGCCTCTCGAACGCGCCTCGTCCCACTGGTCCTCGATCCGCAGCCGGTCGGCGTCGTTCACGGCGAAGATCCCGTTGTGCGGATAGATCGTGTTGTCCGTCGACAGGTGGGCGTAGTAGAACCGCGTGTCGCTCTGGTAGCCGAACACGACGATCACATCGCGGTTGGTGACGTCGACGGGGGTGTCCAGCCGGACCTCGCCGTCGACGTGGACCGAGCCGAACGTCGGGCCGGCCGAGAGCACCGCGTACTCGAAGGGGCGGCGGGGGCCGGGACGAGACTGCCCGGCTTCGGCAAGGACGACCTCTTTCCCGGGGAACCGCCACTTCGCCGGGGTGACCGGGGTCCAGTCCTGCGCCCGGGTCGTGTTGTTCACCCGGCTGTGGCCGGCGTCGCAGTCGGCGAACCGGCGGGTGCCGGTGACCTTCCAGATCTTGCCGTTGGCCTTGGACAGGATGTAGAGCTCGCCGGCGTCGTCCCGGCCGAACCGGAAGTCGACCCGGGCGTCCCCGGCCAGGTCCTGCGTCGTGACCCGCTTGCCCGTCTGGTCGTAGACCATGAGCTCGTAGATCTGGGCGGGCTCGGCGCCGACCTTCATCTCCCGCTCGTCGGTGTAGAAGACGCGGCCGGTGACGATGTCCCCGAAGAGGTATTTACCGCGCAGCTCAGGTGCATCGTGCCCGCGGTAGACGAAGCCACCGGAGATCCCGCGCCCGACGTCGGAGGTGCAGTCCCAGCCCGGCGGAGGGTTGTGGTCGTATGCGGCCACCGGGTAGGTGTAGCCGTTCTTCGCGTCGTCGGCCGGCAGCGGGTGAAGGCGGTCGCAGGGGTCCGAGGTCGTCTTGTCGAACACGAACCTCCCTTCCCGCTCGCTCCATCCGAAGTTGGCGCCCGCCGTGACCTCGTAGACCGACTCGATGGACTTCTCGCCGATGTGTCCGAGGAACATGCGGTGCCGCCCGGCGGGGTCCCAGCTGAAGCGGTGCGGGTCGCGCATCCCGTAGGCGTAGATCTCCCCGAGCGCGCCTGACCTGCTCACGAACGGGTTGTCGGCCGGGATGCCGTATTTGCCGCCGGCGCTGTTTCGAGCCCGCGGATCGATCCGGAAGATCTTTCCGTACGGTACCGACAGGTTCTGGGGCTCGGTGTTGCCGACGCCTTTGCCGCCGTCGCCCACCGCGACGTAGAGCAGCCCGTAGTCCTTGCTGCCGCGTTTCGCGGTCGGGTTGAAGTCGATCTGCTGGATCCCGTGGATCTGACCCGCGAACCCGAGCCGGAGGATCTCCCGGCTGCTTCCGTGGAAGGTGCTCGCCGACGGGTCGTCCGCCGTCCACTCGGTCACGACGCCGTGGTAGAGGGTGCCGGACTGGGGTGGCATGTCCGTGGGCTTCGTCGCGGACGAGGCCCGTTCGGTGTGGACCGTGTAGAAGATGCCGTTCTTCTGGAACTCGGGATGGAAGGTGACGAAGCCGAAGCCCTGCCCCATGCCGGCCCCGGAGAAGAACTGGGGCGCGAAGGTGGCGCCGACGTCAAGGTAGACCTGTTGCGCACCGTTCTTGAGCAGGTACAGCTTGCCATTGAGGTCGGGTACGAATTTGCGTCCGGAGCCATCCGGAACGTCGCCGATGTAGTTGATTCGGGCCCATCGCATCAACCGTGGATCGGTCGGCGCCGGGGTCGGTTCCGATTTGGGGAATGTGGCGAACTCTTCGACGGTCAGCCCCAGGCCGGATGCGATCGGATCGTCGGGAATGGGGTCGGTGATCGGTTCGTCGGCGTGCGCGGCTGTCTGCCGTATGGGTAAAGCCGCTGCTTGTGGCGTTGGGAGAAGGCTTGTGAGTGCGATGACGACTGTCGGGAGAAACCATCTGGTCTTCAGCATCCCGCCCACCTAAAAGCTCGGGGAGAGCGCTGGGAAAGCGCTTCCCCGAAGGTACGAGACGATTACACCAACGTCAACAACTTGTTACGACATGACCGAAATTAACTCTCGCAAGGGTCGAAAAGACGGCGGCCGTCGGAATGCGGAAGGCTCGGTACGCAGCGGAGGATCACGCTCCGTGATTCCGCTGTCGTATCCACGATGTGAGACGGCGAGGGCGGGTCAGCGGGTGCGTCCGGTGGCTCCGGACCGTTCCGGCGCGGGGCCGGTGGAGGCGCGGACGATCAGTTCGTGGCCGGTACGGCGGCGCCGGGGCCGGGCGGCCGATGGGCTGAGCACGAGCTCCAGCGCCTGCCTGCCCATGTCGATCAGAGGCAGGCGCACCGTGGTCAGCCCCGGGTGGACGTCGGCCGCGACCGGGATGTCGTCGAAGCCCGCGACCGAGACCTCCCCGGGCACCAGGCGGCTCTGCCGCAGCAGCCAGAAGAGGGCACCGACGGCCATCTGGTCGTTGAGCGCCACGACGGCCGTCAGAGAGGGGTGCTCCCTCATCAGCCGCGAGGTCGAGGCGGCCCCGCCCTCCCGGGTGAAGTCACCGTGGACCACCGGGACCGACTCCCAGTCCAGCCCCCGGGCTCGGGCCACGTCGCGCAGTCCGGCCAGCCGGTCCTCCGCCGAGGTGATGTTCGCCGGGCCGCCGACCACGCCGATGCGGCGGTGCCCGAGATCCAGCAGGTGGCGCATGACGCTCTCCGCGCCTCTGCGGTTGTCCGGCAGTACCGCGTCGACCGGCAGGTGGTGGCGGCCGATCACCGCGACGCGGCCTCCGGCGGCGGTGAAGGAGCGCACTTCGGCGGCGGTGTCGGCCTCCGCGCTCGCCGTGACGTAGCCGGAGCCGGCCAGCACGATCGAGTTCACCCGGTGGGCCCGCAGCGTCCGGATCCGGGACAGCTCCGCACGCGGATCGCGTTCGGTCTGACTGATCATCGCCATGTAGCCGCGGCTCTCGGTCTCGCGCAGCACGCTCCGGGCGATCTCGGCGAAGTAGGGATCCCCGACGTCGTGAACGATCAGACCGATCATGGACGCCTGGCCGCCGGCCAGGGCGCGGGCGTGGCTGTTGGGCACGTAGCCCACCTGGGCGGCGACGGCCTGGACGTGCGCGGCGAGGGCGGGACTGACCCCGCTGCTCCCCGTCATCGCGCGGGAGGCGGTCGCCAGGGAGACTCCCGCGGCCTGGGCGACGTCCACCAGTCGTGGGAGGGATGAGCGCGTTTCCACCGCAAGGGCCCCCTTGTCACATCCCCGCGATACGTGCCATCGTAATCGAAAGCGCTTACGTAAGCGCTTTCGATATCCGCGACGACCCGTGTTCCGAAGGGTTCGGCATGGCAAGGGCTCCCCTCGCCCTGAGAAGTCTGGCCTCCGTCACGAGGTGCCGTCCAGGCCTTCGGGCCTGCGACGGCGCCAAGCCGATCTTCCCGTACGGCCCTGCCGATCCCGGCCGGTACGGTCCTGCCGATCCTGGTCGGTACGCCCCTGGTGATCCGGCCCCGATCGGGCGCGCGGGGACCGGTCCGGCATGACGGCCACAGCGGCGGATCGGGACGGGCGGCGATGGACCGGCGTGGCCGGAGCCTGGCTCGGGCTGGGCGCCGCCCCCGCGACGCTCACCATGGGGGCCGCGATGGCCGACCGGCACGGCGGGGCGGTCCCCGTCGTCGCCATCGTGCTCGGCGCCGCGCTCATGGCCGCCCTCCTGTACGGCCAGGGCCTGCTCGGCCTGCGCCCGCCCCACGGGGAGGGCGGGACGCTGGCGGAGGTCGCGCCCGGTTACCTTCCCCCGGTGGCCCGCACCGTGGTCGGCGTCCTGCTCGCGCTGGCCATGATCGGCTGGAACGGCTTCAACGTGGGGCTCGGCGGGGCCTCGCTCGGGACCGTGACCTCCCTGCCGGGACCGGTGGGAGCCGTCCTGCTGGCGGCCGGGGTGCTGGCCGCCTCCTACGCGTCGGGCCGGCTGGGTAACCGGATCTCGGTCGTCACCACGCTGGCGGCGCTGGCTCTGGTCGCCCTCTGCGTGGCCAGGCTGAGTCCTCCGGCGCCGCCGGTCACCGCGGACGTTCACGGGATCCTGCCCGACGTCGCGGTCCTCGTCGGATACGTCGCGGTCTTCGCGCTGCGGGCCCCGGACTTCAGCCGCGGCCTCGCCGGCCGGCGGGATCTGCTGGTGTGCGTGGCCCTGTTGGTGGTGCCGGCGTCGCTGGCGGCCGTGGCCGGAGCCGGCGTGTGGCTGCGCACCGGGTCACCCGACGTGGTCGCGACGCTGGCGGGTGCCGGCGGCGTGGCCGCGTTCGGCAATCTCTTCGTCACCGCGGCGGTCTTCGCCCCGAGTCTGACCACCACCTACTCCGGCGCTCTGGCGATCCAGTCGGTCTGGCCGGGCCTGTCCAGGGCGGCGGCCCTGCTCGCCGTCGCGGTTCCCGGCACGCTGCTCGCCGTCCTCCGCTTCGACCTCTACCTCCTGCCCTGGCTGTCGGTGCTCGCCGCGGCCCTGCCGCCGCTCGTGGTGCCGATGGTGGCCGAGGCGTGGCGTCGCCGTCGTGGCGGCACGCCTCGCCTGATCTCCGTCTGGTCCTGGGTCCCGGCCGCCGTCCTGGCCACCGCGCTCGCCCTGGCCGGGGTGCCGGCCGCGCCGGTGATCGGCCTGACCGCCGCGGTGCTCGTCACCGTCTTCCGGGCGGTCAGGCGCTGACTCCGCACCCCTTCGCGGGCGCTCAGGCGCCGGCTCCGCGGCTGCGGCTGCCGTCCGTCAGGCGCGGACCTCGTCCGGGGCGGGCAGGTCGCGCATCGTGCGCAGCGGGGAGAGCAGGAGCGGGACCACGGCCAGCAGGGCCAGTGCGGCGCTGATCCACAGTGTGGTGCGGGCTCCGAGGACCTCGCCCAGCCCTCCTCCGATCAGGCCGCCGAGGGGAAGGACGCCCCAGACCACGAAACGCATGGTGGCGTTCATCCGGCCCAGCATGTTCTCGGGGGTCACGCTCTGGCGGAAACTGACCTGCCCGACGTTGTAGAGCACCACGCCGATGCTCTGCATGAACATGGCCACCGGGTACAGCCCCGTTCGCCAGCCGGTCGTGGTGAGCGGCACCAGGAACATGAACGGGGCGGTCAGCAGGGGGGACAGCCAGATGATCCGAGCCGAGCCGATCAGGCGGCTCACCCTGCCCACCAGGATCGCGCCGAGGAGCGCGCCGAAGGATCCCACGGTGAACAGCAGACCGATCACGCCGGGGGAGAGGCCCACCACCCGGGTCAGGAAGATCATCTCAACGGCGGCGAGCATGCCGTTCGTGAGGTTGGCGATGGCGGTGGAGGCGGCGATCATCCGCAGGATGCGGTGACCGGCCACGTAGCGCAGTCCCTCACCGATCTCCTTGAGCAGTCCCTGCCGCGCCGCGCGGTCCGGCACGTTCTCGGTGGTGTCGATCCGCCACAGGAACAGGGCCGAGCCGATGAAGCTGACGGCGTCCACGAGGACCGCGATCGGTGCGCTGATCAGCTGGACCAGGCCGCCGCCCAGGCCCGGCCCGGCCACGCCCGCCGTCGACCGGACGATCTCCAGTTTGGCGTTGCCGTCCATCAGCCGGTCCTTGTCGATCAGGCTCGGCAGGTAGCTCTGGTAGGCGATGTCGAAGAAGACCGTGGCCAGGCCCATGCCGAGTGCCACAACGTACAGCTGGGGGAGGGTCAGCACGCCGAGCCACCAGGCGATCGGCACCGAGGCCAGCAGCGCGCCCCGCACCAGGTCCGCGCTCACCAGGATCCGCCGCCTGCGCATCCGGTCGACCCACACCCCGGCGGGCAGGCCCACCAGGAGGAACGCCGCGGTCTGCGCGGCGAACAACAGGCCGGTGTCCAGCTCGCTCGCCTTCAGCGTGATTACCGCGACCAGCGGAAGGGCGAGCACGCTGATCTGCGTGCCCGCCTGGCTGATCATATCTGCACCGAACAGGAGCGCGAAGTTCCGTTGTCGGAATAGGCTGGGGGATGTCATGGGAGGATTGTTTTAGAAGCTTTCCTGAAAAATCAACCCATTCCCTTTACAAACTGCGACATCGGGAGTCGGAACGCGAGATCGTTATGGTGGCGGGGGTCAGGCTACCTCGGCGACCAGGCGCTTGCGGAACACCCAGTAGGACCAGATCTGGTAGCCGAGCACGAACGGCAGCGCGACCAGGCCGATCCAAGTCAGCATGCCCAGCGTGTAGGGGCCGGAGGCGGCCTCGGCGATGGTGAGGCCGGGCAGCGGAGCAGGCCGGAGGGCACCGAACAGGGCGGCGGAGCCCAGCGCGATGGACGAGGCGGTGGCGGTGAACGCCCAGCCGTCCCGGCCGCGCCAGGTCAGTGCGGCCCCGGCGGACAGCGCCGCCACCGAGGCCAGCGCGGCCGCCCACAGCCAGGGGTCCGCGGCCCAGCCGGCGACGGCCGTACCGGCGGCGGGGATGGCGGGCAGCGCCACCACCGCGGCGGGCAGCGCCACCGCGGAAGCGGCCATCGCGGCCCGGCGGGCCCGGACGCGCACCGGTCCGGACGTCTTGAGAGCGACGAAGACGGCGCCGTGCAGCACGCACAGCGAGAGGGAGAACACCCCGCCGACCAGCGCGGCCGTCATGCTTCCCCGCAGCAGATGGGCGAAGATCGCACCCCACAGGAAGGCCGGGAGCGCGCTGCCGACCAGGATGCCCAGATCGCACCGGGCGAGGTCGGACGGGCGGTGGACCTTGCCCCGCCACTCCAGGCCGATCCCGCGCACGATCAGCCCGACGAGGACCAGCGCGATCGGCAGGTAGAACCCGCTGAGCAGGCCGGCGTACCAGGCCGGGAACGCGGCGAACATCGCGCCGACCGCGGTGATCAGCCAGACCTCGTTGCCGTCCCAGACCGGGCCGATCGTGCCGAGGACCTGCTTGCGTTCGGCCTCGTTCCGCGACAGCGCCGGGGCCAGCAGGCCCACACCGAAGTCGAAGCCCTCCAGGACGAAGTATCCGGTCCACAGGAACGCGATGACCACGAACCAGAAGGTGGTGAGTTCCATTTTTCCGCCTTCAGTACATCAGGGACGGCTGGAGCCTGGCGGCCGCGTCCTCGTCGTCGGGTGAGGGTGGCGCCAGGGGAGCGGGGGAGACGGGCTCGGGACCCGCCTTGACGTGGCGGACGATCAGTACGGCCTCCGCCACCGCGAGCACGCCGTACAGGGCGGTGAAGACCGCCAGTGAGACGGCCACCTCGGTGAGGCTGACGCCGGGCGACACGCTCGCCGCCGTGAGCAACTCGCCCTGGACGGTCCAGGGCTGGCGGCCGATCTCGCTGAGCAGCCAGCCCGAGACCATCGCGACGGTCGGCAGCGGCAGCGCCAGCAGGCAGATGCGGGCGAACCACGCGGGGACCGCGCGCGGTGGGCCGGGGACGCGGCGGCGCCGGCGGGTCAGCCAGAGGCCGAGGACCGACAGGGCCACGGTGGCCATCCCGAAGACGATCATCACCCGGAAGGACCAGAAGATCACGGGCAGGTTGGGGCGGTAGTCGGCCGGGCCGAACTCCTCGGTGTACCGGGCCTGCAGGTCCTCGGTGCCCTGGACGACCGCGTCCGGGTCGTGGGCGGCCAGGAGGCTGAGCAACCGGGGCACCTCCACCCCCGGCGCCAGGGAGAACGGCGCGCCCGCCGTGTCGTGCCGCAGTCCTTCGGCGGCGGCCAGCTTCATCGGCTGCTGCTCGTACAGCAGCCTGGCGGAGGTGTCCCCGCTGCCCGCGACCACGACCCCGGCGATCGCCGTCATGACCAGCGCGGCCCGCATCGGCGTCCGCCAGACGCCCGCACCCCGCCGGGCCGGCGTGGCCGGGGCGGGGTCGGCGCGCCGCTCCCGCAGGACCTGGTAGCCGCAGACCGCCAGCACGAATCCGCCCGCGACGACGAAGGCCGCGCCCACCACGTGGGGCACCTGCGCGAGCGCGCTGGAGTTGGTGAGCACCGCCCACAGGTCCGTCATCCGCGCCCTGCCGTCGACCACCTCGTAGCCGACCGGGTGCTTCATCCAGGCGTTGGCGGCGAGGATGAAGTACGCCGACAGGTTGGAGCCGATGACCGCCGCCCAGATCGTGGCTAGGTGGACACGTTTCGGCAGCTTGTCCCAGCCGAAGATCCACAACCCCAGGAACGTCGACTCCAGGAAGAAGGCGAGCAGCGCCTCCAGGGCCAGCGGGGCGCCGAAGACGTCACCGACGAAGACCGAGTAGTCGCTCCAGTTCATGCCGAACTGGAACTCCTGCACGATGCCGGTCACCACGCCCATCGCGAAGTTGATCAGAAAGATCTTCCCGAAGAACCTGGTGAGCCTGAGGTAGTGCTCCTTGCCCGTGCGGTGCCAGGCGGTCTGCAGGCCGGCCACGAAGACGCCGAGGCCGATCGTCAGGGGCACGAACAGAAAGTGGTAAACGGTGGTGACCCCGAACTGCCACCGCGCCAGGTCCAGTGCGTCCATCTTCCCCTCGCCGTCAAAGCTCTACAGCTTGTAGTTCTACTAAAAGTAGTACTACAAGCCGTAGAGCAATGGGGCGGGTCGGCGCCGTGAACCACTGCGATCTTCGTCACACGGCCCCGGTGGCGGAGGCGGGACCGGGCACGCGCCGCCTCGCCGTACTGGCCGGGGCCGCGTTCACCGGAGGGCCGCCTTCAGGTAGGTGTCCAGGTTGCCGAGCTCGAACCCCCGGCGCTTGATCTTGTTGACCAGGATGCGGAAGTCCCGCGACAGGTTCGGCCGGAAGTGCAGCAGCAGCACGTCGCCGGGGCGGAGCTTCTTGTCGGGCACCTGGTAGGCGATCTTCCCGCCGGGCTGCACGGTCGCGGTCCAGAGCAGGAGCGCGTCGATGCCACAGGCCTTGGCGGCCCTGCGGGTCAGGGTGTTGTGGTTGCCGAACGGCGGCCGGAACAGCGCCGGCCGCTCGCCGAGGTGTTTGCGGATCAGCGTGGAGGTGCCGCAGATCTCGGCCTTCTGCCCGTCGTAGCCGAGTGTCACGAGATTCGGATGGGTCAGCGTGTGGTTTTCGATCGTCGCCCCCGCGTCGCGCAGGTCGCGCATGTAGTCCCACTTGCCGGCGCCGATGAATCTGCCACCCTGGGCGGTCGGGTCGGTGGTGCCCCTGGCCTCCACGGCGTCACGGGTGAGGAAGGCCGCGATGGGGATCCGCCGGTCCCTGACCTGGGCGAGGAAGCCCGGGTCCTGCTCCCAGCCGTCGTCGATGGTGAGGAAGACCACCTTCCTCCTGGTGGGGACGGAGCTGATCACCGGCGGCAGCCCGTCGGCGGACCGGGGGATCCGGCCCACCTCACCCGGCCTGGGCAGCGCCCCCGGGGGCCCCGGAGGCGGGGCGGGGGAGGCGCTGGCGGACGGGGAGGAGGTACGGCCGCCGCCCGCCCGAGGGGCGCCGGTGGTGTCGGCGGCGCAGCCCGTGGTCGCGACCAGGGCCATGAACGCCGCCGCCGATCTGGTCGCCCATGATGTCCCCCATGTCCCCGATGTCATGGGCCACCATCCTGCCAGCGCCCGGAGTTCGCGATGACCTTCCGAACACCCGGCCCCGATGCCCGTCCACCGCGCCGCAACGGGCCGAGCCGCCGTCAGAGCGGGGCACGAGCCTTCGGGGCGGGCGCGGCAAGGCATGGATGGGTTCGTTGGGGGGAGACTGCCCGGCGAGGGGAAGGAGGACACATGTCGCAGCCTGCTGAGAACCGGCCGCTCGCCGACCGCCGGGACAATCCGGAAGATCATGACGAGCCGGACTTCGCCGAGGAGTTCGCCCCGTCTCCCACCGATCCCGCCAACCAGCCCGAAGGCGATCCGGACGATCACGTTCATGGGGAGGACGAGGGGTATGACAAGCCCACCGAGGCGTGACGTCGCCGACGGGGACCTCCGGAGTGCCGGCCTCCCGGCGGCCGTGAGTCCGGCGGCTGTGAGTCCGGTGGCCGTGAGTCCGGCCACCGGGCCGGCCCGCGGGAGGCCGGTCGGCGCCCGGAGGAGTGAGAGGCCGGTCGGCGCATGGAGGTGCTGAGCAGCCGCATCCTCGTGCGCCCCGCCGACCCCGAGCGCAGCCGCCGGTTCTACCGTGACGTCCTGGGGCTGGCGATCTACCGTGAGTTCGGACCTCCCGACGACCCGGGTCTGGTCTTCTTCCTCGGGCAGGGATTCCTCGAGCTCTCCGGCCGGTCCGGCGGGGCGGCTGCGGAGACGTCCGCGCTCTGGCTCCAGGTCCGTGATCTGTCCGCCGAACACGAACGGTTGCGCGCCGCGGGGGTCGAGGTGGTCCGTCCTCCCCGACGTGAGCCGTGGGGGCTGATCGAGATGTGGATCGAGGATCCCGACGGCCTGCCCATCGTTCTGGTCGAGATCCCCGGCGATCATCCCCTCCGCCGTGACCAGCGGTGATCGCCGTCCTGTCACCGGATCGGCGAGCGGACCCCGGCCCTCCGCTCGTCCTCGCGGGTTCGGCGCTTGTCCGGGGGCTGTTTCTTACGCTACGGAAAGCTTTGATTACCACCCATAGCTCTGCCGGGCGCCAAGGTAGGGTCAGCACTACCACAAGTCCGGGTGGGTGCGGGGGTTCGTGATCCCGATAGTTACGAAATCCTGGGCAGGTCGGTTTTTACGCCGATTTATGGTGCTAATAGCTAACTAAACATGTCTGGTATTCCGACCCCCTGAGGAGAACCGTGACCGAATCGCTCGCGATCGATGCCGCCGGCACAGTAGACGGGAGAGACCAAGAGCGGGGCAGCGACTTCGCCCGGCTTTCACGCCGGATCGCCGAGGCGGGGCTGCTGGAGCGGCGTCACGGCTACTACGCCCTACGGCTCAGCGTCGTCGCCGTCTGTTTCGTCGGCGGCTGGGCCGCCTTCTTCGCAGTGGGTGACTCCTGGTATCAGCTGCTGGTGGCGGCCTTCCTCGCACTGGTCTTCGCCCAGATCGCGCTGGTCGCCCATGACCTCGCCCACCGGCAGGTCTTCCGCACCCGGAGTGCCAGCGAGATCGCCGGTCTGGTGGCCGGCAACCTCAGCATCGGCATGAGTTACGGCTGGTGGATGGACAAGCACACCCGCCACCACGCCAACCCCAACCACGAGGACCACGACCCCGACGTCGCACCCGACGTCCTGATCTGGTCGGTCGAGCAGGCCGTCGCCAGCCGGGGCCTGGCGAGATTCCTGGGCCCCAGGCAGGCGTTCCTGTTCTTCCCGCTGCTCACCCTGGAGGGCTTCAACCTGCACGTGTCCAGCTTCCGGGCCCTGACGCGCCCGTCGCTGCGGCGCCGCGGGCTGGAGGCGGCACTGCTGGCCGTACACGTGATCGCCTACCTTGGCGCGCTGTTCGCGGTGCTGTCGCCCGGCAAGGCCGTGGTGTTCCTCCTGCTGCACCAGGCCATCTTCGGCGTCTACCTGGGCTGCACATTCGCACCCAACCACAAGGGCATGCCGATGCTGCGGGGCGAGGAGCGACTCGACTTCCTCCGGCGTCAGGTGCTGACCTCGCGCAACGTGCGCGGCGGGCGGGTGGTGGACACGGTGCTGGGCGGGCTCAACTACCAGATCGAGCACCATCTCTTCCCCAGCATGCCGATGCCGAACCTGCGCCGTGCCCAGCCGATCGTGCGGGCGTACTGCGAGGAGCTGGGCGTCGACTATCTCGAGAGCGGGCTGGTCAGCTCCTACGCCCAGGCGCTGCGTCACCTGCACGAGGTGGGGGCGCCGCTGCGGGCCCGCGGCTCCACGGTCTAGACACCCCGGGGTGATCGGCTGCGGCACCGGTCGGTGCCGCAGCCGCCCGATGACCGGGGACCGGAGACCCGCGGCCGAGTGGCCGGGCCGGTCCGTACGGCGGCGGGGCCTACGAGGCGCAGCTACGCCGGACGGTCTACCTCTCTACCGGCCCGCACGGCAGGGCCCACGGGGCGCAACCGCGCCGGACGGTCACCCGCCGTACTTCTCTCTGCCAATCACGCGCCACGCCGGCGGGCAGATGTTGCTGTTATCCGTACGGCGGGAGATTGCCTAGGGTTCGTGATGTGAAGCTCGCAGGCAGTGCCGTGCTCGGCATCGACAGAGACCGTGTGTGGTCCGCGCTCCAGAACCCGGCCGTGCTCGTGCGCACGATCCCGGGCTGCGAACGCCTGGAGGAGACGGGGCCCGACACCTACCGGATGACGGTCACCGCCGGAGTGGCCTCGATCAAGGGCGTCTACCAGGGGGAGGTCGCGCTGTCCGAGCCCGACGCCCCGCAGCGCTTCGTGCTCAAGGCCAGGGGCCAGGGCGCGCCCGGCACCGTGGAGGCCACGGTGGAGATCCGCCTCAGCGAGATCGAGGGCGGCACCCGGGTCGACTACGACGCCGACGCGGTGATCGGCGGCATGATCGGCGGAGTCGGCCAGCGCATGCTCAGCTCGGTGGCCAAGAGGACCGCGGGGGAGTTCTTCTCCGCCGTCGAGAGCCACCTCTCCTCCGGTACGGCCGCCGCCCCCGCCGCGACGTCCCCGGTCGGGACCGCTCCGGCTGTGACCGCTCCGGCCGGAACCGCTCCGGTGGTGACCGCATCCGGGGTCGCCGCCGTCCGGGAGCCGGATCGGCGGGTCTTCGAGCGTCCCGCCGGTCGGCCCGCGACGGGCGCCCCCGCATGGCCGATCCTCGCCGCGTTCGGCATGGGCGCGGGCATCGCGCTCGGCAGCGCCGTGATCGGCTGGCTGCTCGGCCGCACCGGCAGGAGGGGCTGAGGCCGTACCCGGCAGGACAATCGATCATGCGCTGGTGAAGAACGGGGGCTTTTCACGTCAAGCAGTCGGCGCGTTCCAGTGGTGAAACGCGCCTCTCATGGCACTTTCGGGTGAGTCGGCCGACGACGGGCCCGGGGGAACATGGAGCCGCTGCTGATCCTGCACGCCGTCGCGGCGGTGTGCGCCCCGGCGCTGGCGCGTCGTCTCGGCCGTGACGCCTTCCCCGTGCTCGCCGTTCCGCCCGCGTGCGGGCTCGGCTACGCGCTGTGGGTGGCGCTGAGGGGCGTGCCGGTCGCGTCCCACCACGATTGGGCTCCCACGCTGGGGCTGGGGTTGTCCTTCCGCGTCGACGCACTGGCCCTGCTCATGACGTTCCTGGTCACCGGCGTGGGCATGCTGGTCCTGCTGTACTGCGCGCGCTACTTCGACGCGGGGGAGAAGGGGCTCGGCCGGTTCGGCGGCGTGCTGGTCGCCTTCGCCGGGTCGATGCTCGGGCTGGTGGTCGCCGACAACCTCCTGCTGCTGTACGTCTTCTGGGAGCTGACCACGGTCTTCTCCTATCTGTTGATCGGCCACGACCCCGCGAGCAGGGTGGCCCGCCGGGCGGCGATACAGGCGCTGACCGTCACCACCTTCGGCGGGCTGGCGATGCTGGGCGGCCTGGTCGTGCTAGGTGAGGCGGCCGGCACCTACCGGATCTCGCGGATCGTCGCCGCCCCGCCGACCGGCGGGGCGGTCGCGGTGGCGCTGGCGCTGATCCTCGTCGGCGCGCTGTCGAAGTCGGCGATCTTCCCGTTCAGCATGTGGCTGCCCGCCGCGATGGCCGCACCGACCCCGGTCTCGGCCTATCTGCACGCCGCCGCCATGGTGAAGGCGGGAATCTACCTGGTCGCCAGGCTCGGCCCGGCCTTCGGCGACCTGCCGGTCTGGCAGCTGATCACCGTGCCGCTCGGCCTGCTCACCATGGTGCTGGGCGGCTGGCGGGCCCTGCGCGAGTACGACCTCAAGAGGCTGCTGGCCTACGGCACGGTGAGCCAGCTCGGGTTCCTGACCCTGCTGTTCGGCGCGGCCACCCGGGACACCGCGCTCGCGGGCGTCGCCATGCTGCTCGCGCACGCCCTGTTCAAGGCATCGCTGTTCCTGGTCGTCGGCATCGTCGACCACTGCGCCGGCACCCGCGACCTGCGCGAGCTGAGCGGCCTGCGGCGTTCGGCGCCCTGGCTCTGCGCGGCGTCCGTGGCCGCGGGGGCATCGATGGCGGGAATCCCGTTCTTCATGGGGTTCGTCGGCAAGGAGGCCGCGTTCGAGTCGCTGCTGACCGGGCGGCCCGCCGACACCGGGACGCTGGTGGGAGTGGTCGCCGGCTCGGCGCTCACCGTCGCCTACACCCTGCGGTTCCTATGGGGGGCCTTCGGCGACCGTCCCGGCCTGGAACCGACCCCCGTGCGCCGCATCGCCGCCGCGATGTTCCTGCCGTCCGCGCTGCTGGCCGTACTCGGCCTGGTCGCCGCCCCGTTCGCCGGCCGGTACGGCCACGCCATGGAGAGCTACACCCCCACCTTCGCCGGACCCGGTCACGGCACCCACCTCGCACTGTGGGCCGGCGCGCCCGTGCCGCTGCTGCTGTCGGCCACCGCCCTGGCGGCGGGCGTGCTCCTCTTCCTGTCCGGGGGAGTGGTGGCGCGGGTGGGACGCATCCTGCATCTGGCCGACTCCGGCCACGCCTACTGGAGCTTCATGCGGGGGCTGGATCGCACCGCCCTCCAGCTGACCGGCGTCGTGCAGCGCGGCTCGCTCCCTGACTACCTCATGATCGCCCTTGTCTCCCTGGTCGGCGTCACGGGTTTCTCCCTGCTGTACGGGCCCGTCCGAAACGTCCGGCTGGCCGTGGTGCCGTGGGAGCGCGTCGAGCAGCCCGTCATCGGCGCTCTGCTGATCGCCATGGCCCTGGTCGCGCCGCGGGTGCGTTCGCACATCGTGCTCGCCCTGCTGGGAGGGCTGACCGGATACGGTGTGGCGCTGCTGTTCCTCGTCCACGGCTCGCCCGACCTGGCACTGACGCAGTTCCTCGCCGAGACGCTGAGCCTGGTGGTGTTCGTGCTGGTGCTCCGCAGGCTGCCGGTGGGGTCGAGGGAGCGCGGACCCCGGGTGCCCTTCGGTGGTCGCCTTATCCTCGGGGCGGCGATCGGGGCCGTGGTGGTCGGGGCCGGGATGCTGGCGGCGAGCGCCCGCACGGCGGAGCCGGTCGGCAGGCTGATGGCCGCCGCAGCCGAAAGAGCCGGAGCCGCGAACATCGTCAGCGCGCTGCTGGTCGACATCCGGGCGTGGGACACCATGGGGGAGAGCTCCGTGCTGGTCGTCCTCACCCTCGGGGTGACCAGCCTCGTCTTCCTGCGCCGCCGGACGTACGCGCTGGAACGCCCGTCGGGCAAGCTGCCGAAGGGGGATCGGACGCGCTGGCTCGCAGCGACCCTGCCCGCCGGGCAGCAGGCGGTCGTCCTGGAGATCGTGGCCCGGCTGATCTTCCACACGGTGGTCCTCATCTCGGTCTTCCTGCTGTTCACCGGGCACAGCTCGGTGGGCGGCGGGTTCGCCGGGGGCATCGTGGCCGGGCTCGCGCTGGTCGTCCGCTACCTCGCCGGGGGCCGTTACGAGCTGGCCGCCGCGGCGCCGGTGAACGCCGGGATCCTGATCGGCCTGGGGCTCCTGCTGTCCACGGTCACCGCCTTCTGGGGGCTGGCGGCCAGTGGCGCACCGCTGACCATGCTCTCCGCCGACCTGACGGTGCCGCTGATCGGCGGTCTCCATCTGTCCACCGTGCTGCTGTTCGACGTGGGGGTATACCTCACGGTGATCGGCATGGCGCAGGACATCCTGCGCAGCCTCGGCGCCGAACTGGACCGGCAGATCGACGACGAGGAGGGCCGGTGACCGTATCGCTGCTGCCCCTGGTGGCGTCGGGGACGCTGGTGGCCGCCGGGGTGACGCTGCTGCTGGAACGGAGCCTGGTCCGGCTGCTGGTCGGTGTCATCCTGATCGGCAACGGGGTGAACCTGCTCATCCTCACCGTCGGCGGGCCCGCCGGGGAGCCGCCGATCCTCGGCCGGTCCGCCCCGCAGCGGATGGCCGACCCGCTGCCGCAGGCGATGATCCTCACCGCCATCGTGATCACCCTGGGCGTCACCGCGTTCCTGCTCGCCATGGTCCACCGTTCCTGGCAGCTCACCGGCGACGACGAGGTCCAGGACGACACCGAGGACCGCAGGGTACGGCTGCGCGCCCGACGCGGGGAGCTCACCCAGGCCGTGCTCGCCAAACAGGAGGCCTACCGGAAGCTGGTCCGGGACCAGCGCGCGGAACTCACCCGGCTGGAGAACGCGCGACGCGAACGGGAACAGCGGGAGGCCCAGGAGCTGGAACGGCAGATCCTGGACGTCAACGTGGGCCTGGGCCGCTGGCTCCAGGCGCACAAGGACGCCGGCCTGTCCAGCGAGCAGGTCGAGGAGCGGCTCGCCGAAGCCCGGCGTGCAGAGGAGGCGTCCAAGGAGAGCCGGCAGCAACGGCTCGACAGGCTGCGCGCGGACTTCGCCCGCAGGGAGCGGGAACAGGCCGAGCGGGAGCGGGAGATCCGCAGGCAGTTCCGGATCCGCCAGCGCGAGGCGCGCAAGGAGATGCGGGCGGCCATCCGGGCCGACCGGGAGAGGCAGGCCAGGGCGCAGGACCCGGATCTGGAGGGGGACGAATGACGACGGCTCCGCAGGCCGTGGGGGAACCGCCCGGAGCGCCCGCCGTACGGGACGCCGGTGGGCGGCCGTGGGGTCGGCTGCGGGGGCGGCCCACCGGATGCCACCCGGACAGCCGGGAGCAGGGACGGCATCGCGTACCCGTGACGCGGGGGGAACTCCCGTGGAGGCGCTGATCCCGATTCCGGTGGTGCTGCCGCTGCTGGCCGCCGGACTCAAACTGTCCATCGGCGGGCGGCTGAGCAGGCTGCAGGCGCTCATCAGCGTGTTCACGCTCACGGTGGTGCTGGTGGTGTCGGTCGTCCTGCTGGTGGCGGCCGACACCGGCGGCCCGCTGGCGACCTACGTCGGGGGCTGGGACGCGCCCATCGGAATCCCCCTGGTCGCTGACCGGCTCGCCACGCTGATGCTGGTGGTCTCCTCGGCGGTGACGCTGTGCGTGATGGTCTTCTCCCTCTCGCAGGCCTATGCCGACCAGGAGCGCATCGCCCCCCTGTCGATCTTCCATCCGGCCTACCTCATCATGGTCGCGGGGGTGTCGGACGCCTTCCTGGCCGGTGACCTGTTCAACCTCTTCGTGGCGTTCGAGATGCTGCTCAGTGGGTCCTACGTGCTGCTCACCTTCGGCGGGACCGAGTCCCGCATCCGGGCGGGCGCCACTTATGTGGTGATGGGACTGATCTCGTCGATGTTCTTCCTCGTCGGGATCGCGGTCACCTACGGCGCGACGGGCACCGTGTCGATGGCGCAGCTCGCCCAGCGTTTCGCCCTGCTGCCCGAGCACATGAAGCTGCTGGTCGAACTGACGCTTCTGCTGGTCTTCGTGGTCAAGGCCGCGATCTTCCCGATGTCGGCGTGGCTACCCGACTCCTACCCCACCGCCCCGGCCCCCGCGACGGCGCTCTTCGCCGGGCTGCTCACCAAGGTCGGCATCTACGCGATCATCCGGCTGGAGGCGCTGCTGTTCCCCGGCGGTCCGGTCAGCGGCCTGCTGATGTGGGCGGCGCTGCTGACCATGCTGGTCGGAGTGCTCGGCGCCGTCGCCCAGACCGATATCAAGCGGATGCTCTCCTTCACCCTCGTCAGCCACATCGGCTACATGGTGTTCGGGGTCGCGCTCTCCTCGACCCTGGGCCTGGCCGGAGCGGTGTTCTACGTCGTCCACCACATCACCGTGCAGACCAGCCTGTTCCTGGTGACCGGGCTGATCGAACGCCGCACCGGCACCACCTCGCTCGACCGGCTGGGAGGCCTGATGAAACTGGCGCCCCTGATCGCGGTGCTCTTCTTCGTCCCCGCGATGAACCTGGCGGGCATCCCGCCGATGTCGGGCTTCCTCGGCAAGCTGACGCTGATCCAGGCCGGGGTGGCGGACGGCAGGCCCATGGCGCTCGTCCTGGTGACGGGGGGACTGATGACGAGCCTGCTCACCCTGTACGCCGTGGCCAGGACGTGGGGCAAGGCGTTCTGGCGGACCCCGCCACCCGGGATGATCAAAAAGGTGGGGACCGTGCTGGAGGGCGAGGAGACGCCCGTCATCCGGGCGTCCGGCACCGAGGGGATCACCGGCCGCGAGATCGTCACCAGCGCGACCATCCCCCCTCCCATGCTCGGCGCCACCACGGCCCTGGTGGCGCTGGCCCTGTCGTTCACCGTGCTGGCCGGGCCGCTGTCCGCCCTCGCCCGGCGGACCGCCGGTGAGCTGATGGTCCGTGAGCCGTACATCTCCGCGGTGCTCGGAGACCGGCGATGACCGGGCGGAGCAGCGGATCGCGGCGCGTCCCCCGGCTGCTGGGCAGGCCGGTGCCGCTCTCCCAGGTGGCCTGGCTCACCCTGGTCTGGCTGCTGCTCTGGGGCGACCTCAGCGTGGGCAACGTTCTCGGCGGCCTGCTGGGCGGGCTGCTCATCGTCTGGCTGCTCCCGCTGCCGGTAGTGGACACCGGTGTCCGGATCCACCCCGTCGCGGCGGCCGTCTTCCTGGTCGTCTTCGCGGCGGAGCTGGTGCTCTCCAGCTTCCGGGTCGCGTTCTGGGCGCTGCGCCTGGGCACGCTGCCACCGGTCGAGATCGTCGAAGTACGGCTGCGCACGTCGTCGGAGGTCATGACCGTGTTCATCACGGTGGCGCTGTCGGCGCTTCCGGGCAGCCTGGTGCTGGAGGTGCACCCCGTGGAGAGAGCGCTGGTCCTGCACGTTCTCGGCATCACCGGGGACGTGCCGGCCGTCGTCCAGGCGGACGTGACACGGCTGGAGAGCCGCATCCTGGCGGCCTTCGGCACCCGGTCCGACCAGGAGGAGCTGCGATGACGGCGGTGTACCAGGGAGGAGCTGCGATGACGGCGGTATATCTGACGGCGCTGGCGCTGCTCGGCTGCGCGGCGGCCCTGACGCTCCACCGGCTGGTGCGCGGCCCCTCCATGCTGGACCGGGCCGTCGCGCTGGACGTGTTCACCGCCGTGGTCATGTGCGGGATCGGCACGGCGGCGACGGCGCTCGACGAGTACTCGGCGCTGCCGGTGCTGCTGGTGCTCGCCCTGGTGGGGTTCGTCGGGTCGGTCTCGCTGGCCAGGTTCTTCTCGGGGAGGACCCGGTGACCCCGCCGGTGGCGGGGTCCGCCGGGCCGGTTCCATCGGTCCTGTTCTCCGGGCGGGGCCGTTTCCTCGGGAAGAGTCGTGTCCTCGGGCGGGGCCGTTTCCTCGGGAGGGGTCGTTTCTCCGGGAGGAGCCGTTGAACGCGCTGGAGGTGGCGGTCGCCGGGTGCCTGCTGCTGGGCTCCGGGTTCGCGTTCGCGGCGGGGGTGGGGATGGTGAGGTTCCCCGGCACCCTGTCGCGCATGCACCCGGCGACCAAGCCCCAGGTGTTCGGGCTGCACCTGATCCTGCTGGCCATGTGGCTGCGCCACCCCACCTGGGCGACGGCGGGAACACTGCTGCTGGTCGGGCTCTTCCAGGTGGTCACGGCGACGGTGGCCGCCTACATGGTGGGGCGGGCGGCCTACCGGGCCGGATCGCCGGACGACGACGGCACGGCCGTTCCGCCGCTCGGCTCCGACAGCTGAGAGGCCGTTCCGCATCCCGCGTGCGGGGAGCACGGCGGACCGTCGTCGTACAGATGCTGCGGCGGCTGATTCCTCCCTGGCAGGAGCGCCGGACGGACGTCATAGTAGGGACGGCGCGGCCGTCGGCCCTCGCGCGGGGGGATCGTCGGGCGTAACGTGGCCCGTATGCGCGAGGCACGTGCGGAGGACGCCCGAACCGAAGCCAGACGACTGATCCGTGACCTACTGGGCGAGGAGCGCCCCGACTCCGGTGTCCTGCTCCGTGAGGCGGAGGCCGCCCTCGGCGCGGCCCGTGTCGCGCGCTGCGCCGAACTGGCCCGAGGCGCCCCGCTGACCCGCAGGTCCACCGAGCTCGCGGCCCTGGCCGGGCTGCTGGTCGGCACCCGCGACCTGGGTGAAGAGTGGTGGCAGCGGTCCCGTGGCGGCAAGCTGCCCACACCGGACGAGCTGCTCGGCACCGCGACCGCGATCGAGCCCTGGACGGACCTGACGGTGCTGGAGACGCTCGCCGTCTGGGTCGCCGACGACGTCGCCGACGAGGTGTGGGGCCGTCCGGCAGGGGTGGCCGACCTGAATTCCTGGCAGGCCGAGGACCGCATCGAACTGCCCGAGGACGCCGCCCCCGGACAGCGGATCGTGGTCTCCTTCGACGCGGGTGGCCGGCTCGACGCCGTGGTGATCAGACGGCCTGACGACACTCTCGGCTCCAACCTGGACTTCGACTCGCTGCGCTACTCCCGTCCGGCCGAGGCCCAGTGGAGCTGGAGCGTGGCGGCCGGTCTCGGCCCGCACCCCATGGAGGAGGACCCCGACCCCTACGCGCAGCCGGTGGGTGCCGCCGCCGAGACCCTGCGCGCCTGGGCCCTGCGGCACGGCGCCTCGGCGGAGCAGGCCGGCGAGCCGTGGCAGACCAGGGGCGACGTCATCGCCGCGATCGAGCGCGTCGACTGGATGTGGCGCAGTGGCGAGTGGTTCGCCTGGTGGCGTGCCGTGGCCGCGCTGGCCGACGGCGAAGCCGACCGGCTCACCGCCCGCCTGGAGGACATCGCCGCCGCACCCTGACTCTCTCTGGTTTCCCGACCTTTCTCGATGTTCTGCCGTGCCCTCGTGCGGAAGGGTGCCACCCCCTTCCGCGCCGGACGGTCCCGGCCTGCTTGCCTCACAGGGGATGATCCAGAGCACGGCCTCGCAGCCCTGGCCAGGCGGAGGCTCGGCCGCAAGACGGTGACAGACCCCGCGCTGCACGCTGAGGCGCTCGATCTGCTCAGCCTCCAAGAAGGCGGCGACCCCATCTTGGGCGTCATGTTCGACCTGCACGGCGACATGGTCGGCGCCTTCTCCGGCACCGCCCTTGTCGACTCGACCGCCTACGACCCATTCAGCGAGGTCGCTCACCGCTCCGGCGCCGCACGTGAAGTCCTCGTGGCTGACGGGACTCAGAAGTATATTGAAGAAGTCGAAGGTGGCGACCATATAATCGCAACCGATCCCGAAACAGGAAAGAGCGAATCGCGGATCGTCAGCTGCGCTGATCATAGGGTTTGGTGCTGAGTGCCTTGTCGAAATTCGTGTTGATGTAGACGACGGTGAGGGTAATAAGGTCAGAGAATCGCAGCAACGACGGGGCACTCTGTCTGGGTGATCGATCAAAACCGTTGGGTTGATACGGGCGACCTCATGGCTGGGGTGCGACTGTGCTCCGCCGAAGATGACAATGTGGAGCTACTCGGCGTTCGCCGATACCTTCAGGACGATCAGCGGGTCTACAATCTGACGGTAGAGGCATCCATGCCTACCATGCGGCAGTCGGCAGCGACAAAACTGTTCTTGCTCATAATGTTGGTGGATGGTTTACGGGGCACTCGGCGCAGCAACTCTGGGAACGTGGTGTGAGTGAAGCGCAGGCGCCGTCGGTGCTCAACGGAGAGTCGTTCTTTTGATTCCATGGGGAAAGTGGAATATGAGCTGTTATGATCCGAGGCGGAAAGTATTCATTGCAAATGCTATCGATGGAAATATCCACACGATGATGGTTGACATTTCCAAATTGTATGTTCGCGGACTTTGGAAAGAAGGAAGAAGATGAAAGCGATACGAGTCACGTACGATCCGAAAGTAAACGCAGCTTACCTCTATCTAACTGATCCCAAGGAGTCCAGACGTGTAACTCGCATGTATGCGTGCGATCCAATCGAAGCCAGGGGTATGATCAATATGGATTTCGATGAAAATGACCATCTCATAGGAGTTGAGGTGCTGGCGGCAAATTCAATGCTTTCCGAATATATTCTGGAGTCTGCAGAGATACTGGAGTAATAAGGCTTGGGATTTGGGCCTCGAATGATTCGGAACAAATCCTGGCATTAACGAGGCACCTCCGCTGATTGAGCGGATCGGTTTCAGCGAGGTTCGGCGAAAGTAGGATTCTTAGCAAGTTCCTTTGCGGACGGTCTGCTGAACGGTAGGTCAGTAACCGGAGGTTCCGGCGCCGAACTCATCCAGACGGTTCCTGCTCAGCGCACAGGCAAAGACCGAACGATGGCGTCGCCGATACGCCGATACGCCGACCTGGCACGACGAGGGTATGAGTGCAGTCCGCCGACACCCCTGCGGATTCTGCTCGCCGGCCAAGAGGCCAACGCCGCGGGCTTTCTCGGAGACATCGACCGAGCCCGAGCTGCGTTGAGGCGTGCCGAGGAGACCGCGAATGGTCCGCTGGCGCAGGACTCAGGCGTGTCGCCATGGTCATGTCCCCGGCCCCGCCAAGCTATGTACGCGCTCTCGGTGGCCCTGCAATCGGGTAATCCGGAGGCGGCGCTACAGGCCGCGGAGATGGCGGACGCCGCATGGGCGTCAGGGGAGGCGTATGTGCACGGGACATGGGCGCAGATCCGGTTCGGCGCGGGCAACGCCTACGTGATGATGGGCGACCTCTACGGCGCAGCCGACCAGATCGCGCCCGTGATGACCATGCCCACGGAGCTCCGTATGGCAACCATCACCAATTACCTCGTAGAAATGGACGCACGCTTGAAAGATCGGCGCTTCCATGGCTCTGATACCGCATCCGATCTGCGGGACCAGATCCGGGAGTTCACCTCTGCCGCTCTGACGGCAGACGGTGCCATCGAGGAGGACGATTGAGCCCACTACCGGAGCAGATGGCCGATCGCTGGCAGGGACGACGAATGCTCCCACCGGGACAGGGGCAGCTCTACTGGCATGTCCTCTTTCACGACCACCCGGAGGTCCGTGCGACAGCGCGCGAAGCCCACCAGCGGTTGGCCGGCCTCCCCGGCCTGCATCTGGTGCCGCATCAGTGGCTGCACCTGACAACGCTCATCGCCGGTCTGAAGGATGAGATCACCGACGAGCAGGTCAACGTGATGCTTGTCGAGGCCGACAGGCTGCTCTCCCGGATACGGCCCATTACCGTGACGCTGGGGCGCGTGCTGTACCACCCTGAGGCACTCTTGCTGGAAGCCCGCCCCGCAGACGCCTTGACCCCGATGCGCGAAGCGGTACAGGCCGCGACGCGCATCGCGACCGGCCGTGAGGGTGTTCTCGCGCACACGCCGTGGACGCCTCATGTCACCGTGGCCTACAGCAGCGCGGTGCAGCCTGCGGCTCCGGTGATCGCAGCACTGGGCCGACGCCTACCGGACTGCGAGGTCACCGTACGCGGCATCAGCCTTGTTCTTCAGGACGGCCCGGAGTATGCCTGGGACTGGCGTCCGATAGCGGAGGTGCCATTGGGGACGGCACTCCCGAACACCGCGCGGTGTGAGCGAACCCACCGATGAGCCGACCCGTGACGGTGAGGGAACAGAGGAGGTGGGAGGCAACGGTTTCAGCGTGATCTGGCGTGGAACCCCGGGCGTTTACGCCCGGGAGGAAACGACAGCGCGGGAGGGCCGCCAGGCCCGAACGGTGCCCTGACGGCCAGGGCCCCGGCAAGTTGATGTTTTGAACGGATTCGTTCGTATTCGTCCAGCGGCGTAAGTAGGGGCGGGTAAGGAAATACCAAGCCCGCAACGACGGAAAGGCACGGCTCCCGAAGATCAGAGGTGTCTAAAGCCGCCTGATCGAATGAGGAAACCGTGCCTGTCGCGCCATCATCGCTGATCAACGCTGTCGGCTGCGAGCAAGTTGGGCAAACGGATACCGATTCTTCCGCCCGGCTGAAGCTCACCGACCGGTTCGCCCTGATTTCCGACCCACGCTCAGCGCGAGGGCGACGCCACTCGCTGGCCTCGATCCTGGCGATCGTGGCATGTGCCACCGTGGCGGTGGGCGGCGACTGCCTGACCGCGATCGAACAGTGGGCCGACAACGCCCCCCAGCAGGTCCTGGCCGACCTGCACATCTGGCGCGATCCATTCACTGGCCTGCACCAGCCGCCCAGCGAACGCACCATCCGCCGCGTCCTGGCCGGCTTGGACGGTGACGAACTCGACGCCTGCCTGGCAACCTTCCTCGGCCAGCCGCCCACCGTCGAACCGCACGAGCGCGCCCCAGCACCGGTGAGCCGGCGCACCGAGCGCGAAGCCCGCCGCGCCGCTCGCCGATCTCCCGCGCAGACGCCGGGCCTATTGCCGGCCTACGCCGTCGACGGCAAGCGCCTCAAAGGTGCCCACCACCCCGGCGGCGGCCGCGTTCACTTGATCAGCCTGGCCGCCCACCTCGACGCCACCGTCCACGCACAACGCCAGATCCCCGCCAAAAGCAGCGAGATCAGCGCCCTGGACGCGCTGCTGCGTCAGGCCACCGACACCGAACTGACCGGCGCTGTCATCACCGCCGACGCCCTGCACACCCAGCGCGCCTCCGCACGACTGCTGATCGACGACCATCACGCGCACTACGTCATGATCGTCAAAGCCAATCAGCCCACTCTGCGCGCCGCCGCCATCACCGCACTGACCGGCCCTGACGCCAACTTCATTACCGTCACCCACCGCGAGTTCGACCGCGGACACGGCCGCACCGAGCACCGCATCCTTCGCACAGCCCCGGCCGGCGACATCGATTTCCCCCATGCCGCTCAGGTCTTTCGCATCCTGCGCCATCGAGGTGGCCTGGACGGCATACGTCACAGCAAGGAAGTCTGCTACGGCATCACCGATCTGACTCCGCGGCAGGCCGGACCGGCCCAGCTCGCCGCCTACGTCCGCGGCCACTGGAAGGCCATCGAAAACGGCGTCCATCACGTCCGCGACGTCACCTTCGCCGAGGACGCCTGCCAAGCGCGGACCGCCACCTTGCCCCGCGCCTTGGCTGCTTTCCGCAACCTCGCCACCGGCACCCTACGCCGAGCGGGCCATGTCAATATCGCCCATGCCCGCCGCGATTACGGCTACGACCACCAGCGCGTCCTTGACCTGTTCAACCTCGGACCGAAGTGATCACACCGACCAAATCACAAACTTGCCGGGGCCCTGCCCTGACGGCTGGTCTGCGTGAGTAGCTCAGTCCGGCCGTTTCTGGTTCTCGATGTACTCCTTGATGATCGCCAGGGGTGCGCCGCCGCAGGACGCGGCGAAGTAGCTGGGCGACCAGAAATGGCCGCCCCACAGATACCGGCAGATGTGGGCCGGGAACTCCTTACGCAACAGCCGGGCCGAGACGCTCTTGAGGGAGTTGACCAAAGTCGAGAGTGCCACCTTGGGTGGATAGTGCACCAGCAGGTGGACGTGGTCGTGCTCGCCGTTGAACTCCACCAGTGTGGCGCCGAAACTGTCGCACACCTCGATCATGATGTCTTCGCAGCGGCGCAGGATCTCGTCGGTGAACACCTTGCGTCGGTACTTGGGCGTGAAGACCAAATGGGCATGCAGGCTGTAGACCACGCTACGGCGCCGCCGAATAACGGGATTGGGTTCCCATCGTGGTGACATGGACTGAACGGTAATGTGTTCGATCGTGAGGCTGGTGGTGCAGGTGAAACTCCTGCCGACGCCCGAGCAGGCGGCGGCGCTGGAAGCGACCCTGAACGCCGTCAACACCGCCGCCTGCCAGGTCTCCCGGCTGGCGCATCAACAGCGGACCTTCCGCAACTACGACCTGCGCAAGCACGCCTACGAGGAAATCAAGGCCGGGTATGGGCTCGCCGCCCAGGCCGCGCAGCACGTGATCAAGAAGGTCGCGGACGCCTACACCACCCTGCCTGCCAACCTCCGCAACGGTAACCTCGGCAAACCAGGCTCAGCGCGCAGACGGAGCGTAGAGTCCACACCCATCGCCTTCCGGCCCGACGCCGCCCAGCCCTACGACGACCGCTGCCTGTCCTGGCAGATCGACGTGGCGACCGTGTCGATCTGGACCGTGCGCGGCCGGGTGAAGAAGGTGGCGTTCACCGCCTCAGCCGAGCAGCTGAAAACCCAGGCGGCTCACCGCAAGGGCGAATCCGATCTCGTGCACCGCGACGGCATGTGGTTCCTCATCGCCACCTGCGATCTACCCGACGTCCCGCTCACCCCTCCGGGCGGGTTCGTCGGAGTGGACCTGGGCATCGCCAACATCGCCACCACCAGTACCGGTGCGCGACACAGCGGCAAAGGCCTGAACGCCGTCCGGCATCGACAGCGCGAACTGCGCCGCCGTTTGCAAGCCAAAGGCACCAAATCCGCCAAGCGGCTGCTCAAGAAGCGCCGCCGTACGGAAGCACGGTTCGCCGCCGACACCAACCACCGCATCGCCAAGCAGATCGTGACCGAGGCAGAACGCACCGGGCAGGGGATCGCTCTGGAAGACCTCCAGAACATCCGTGACCGGGTACGGCTTCGCAAGCCCCAGCGGGTCACGCTGCACTCGTGGTCGTTTCACCAGCTCGGTGCGTTCATCACCTACAAGGCGGCCCGGGCCGGGGTCGCTGTCATCCATGTGGACCCTTCCTATACCAGCCAGCAGTGTTCGGCCTGCGGGCATGTGGATAGGAAGAACCGGCCCGACCAGGAAACCTTCCTCTGCACGTCGTGCGGCTTCGCTGAGCACGCCGACGTCAACGCGGCCCGCAACATCGCCTCACGCGGTGTGGCGGGCTGGGCAGTGAGTCACGCTGCCGACGACGCGGCCTGAACTGTCGAAGCCATCGACGGCGAGGAGTTGCAAGCTCGGTCGTTTACGGCCGAGAAGCTGACTGGTGGAATCACCGGGTCTCCGGGCCCGTTGCAGGGGTTGTGAAGGTCGAAATTTACTCAGACGTCGTCTGTCCCTGGTGCTACATCGGGCACACCCGCTTCGCCCGCGCCGTCGAGCGCTACCGGGCCAAGGGGGGTGAGGTGGAGGTCGCGTTCCGGCCGTTCCAGCTCGCGCCGGATGCGGAGTCCAACGGCGAGCTCACCCTGAAATGGGCGGCGGCCAAGTTCGGCGGGGCCGAGCGGGCCGCGCAGATGTTCGGGCACGTGAGCGAGGTCGCGGCCGAGGACGGACTGGCGCTGGACTTCGACCACTCCATCCAGGCCAACACCTTCGACGCGCACCGCCTCATCCAGCTCGCCGGGGAGCAGGGCAAGGGGGAGGAGGCGCTGTACGCGCTCTTCCGGGCCCACTTCACCGACGGCCTCGACGTCGGCTCGCGCGAGGTGCTCGCCGGGCTGGCCGACGAGATCGGCGTACGGGCCGACCTGGACGGCGAGGACGGCGCCGCGGCGGTGAAGGAGGAGCTGTCACGCGCCCGTTCCCTGGGCGTCAGCTCGGTGCCGCTGTTCCTGTTCGAGGGCCAGTTCGCCGTCTCCGGCGCCCAGCCCGAGGACACTCTGCTCGCCGCCCTTGAGGAGGTCGCCGAGCGGACCGGCCAGAGCCCGGCCGCGGGCCAGGTGGAAGCTCACGCCTGGCCGAGGTTGCCGGAGCGGTAGTGGCGGCGGCAGAGCACCTGGTAGCGGATCGGGTCGGCGCCGGTGTCCCCGATGACCACCTGCTCGCCGGTGTGCACCAGTTTGCCGCCGACCACCCGGGCGTTCAGGCGGCCGGGCCGGCCGCACCAGCACAGGATCTCCACCTGCAGGCGGTTGATCTCGTCGGCCAGCTCGAACAGCCGCTGGGCGGCGGGGAACATCTGTGACCGGAAGTCCGACGCGAGGCCGAAGGCGTAGACGTCGATGCCGAAGTCGTCGGTGAGGTCGGCGAGCTGCTCGATCTGCTCGACGGTGTAGAAGCACGCCTCGTCGCAGATCACGTAGTCGATGCGCTGGTGCCCGCGTACCAGGGCCACCAGGTCGAGGTCGTCGACGACCTCGATGGCCTCGCTGCCCAGGCCTATCCGGCTGGTCACCTGCGGGCCGCCCGAACGGTCGTGCTTGGTGAGCACCAGGCCGCGCCTGCCCTGGCGGCCGTGGTTGTAGTTCATCTGCAGGGCCAGCGTGGACTTGCCGCAGTCCATCGGGCCGAAGTAGAAGCGCAGCACCCCGTCGCGGGACCCGACGGGGACGGTGGAGAGCGCGGACGATTCGGTCACGGGGGGTCAGCTTAGTGGGTCTGGTGGGAGTGTTTGGGCAGGCGATGCGCTGGTAAGAGTGGTGAACCAATGTGACATAGCCTGACTTGGCGCTATTGATCGAAGCATGGGAGATTAATTTTGGCCTATCGAAAGTGGGAGACCCTGTGACGACCACCAAAAACTCCGGTCCACCTCTCAACAAGATCCCCGCACCCACGTCTCCGGCCATGTCGTCGGCCGAGACCACCGAGATGCCCATCGCCCTCGCGGCGATGATGAGCGAGGACGAGACCGTCGCCGCGCAGGCCGAGGCGGCCCGCTGGCGTTACGGCTTCTACGTCGTCGTCACGGGCCTGGTCGTCCTGCTGATCGCCTTCGTGGTGATCGCGTTCCGCAACGGCGAGTCCGCGGCTCCCTTCGCCGGCCTGGTCGGCGTCTCGGGTGCCATCATCGGCGCCTACTTCGGTGTCCAGGTCGGCCAGTCCGGCAAGGACCGGGTCGAGGCGGAGCTGCGCCGTACCAACGAGATGGCCATCCGGCTCGCGGCCAAGGTGCACGCGCACGACGCCGACGCGGTGATCGGCTCCACCATGGGCCCCCGCCGCCGCTGACGGTGACCCGCCCGGCCGCGGTCCCGCACCGCCGGCCGTGCCCGCGGTGATCGGCCCGCTGCGGACGCCCACCCCCCAACAGTGCCCAAGGAGGCGGCCCGGCTTCGGCAGGGTCCGCCCATTTACCTGATCCGCAGAACTGGGTAGACACGGGGGCATGCGCAGCGTCCGTATAGGGGTCGACACCGGGGGCACGTTCACCGACGTGGTCGCGGTGGACGAGCAGACCGGTGAGATCACCACTACCAAGACCCCCTCCACACCCGCCGATCCGGCTGACGGGTTCCTGGAGGGGGTACGGAAGGTCCTGGAGAAGGCGGGCGGGCAGACCGTGTCGGCGGTCGTGCACGGCACCACCGTCGCCACCAACCAGCTCCTCGAGGACCGCATCGCCGATCTCGGCTTCGTCACCACCGAGGGCTTCGAGTTCATCCTGGAGATCGCCAGGCAGAGTGTCCCCGACGGATACGGCAACTCCTACTTCTGGGTCAAACCACCTCGGATCGTCCCGGTGCACCGGGTCAGGACCGTCGGCGGGCGTCTCGACCACACCGGCGCCGAGGTCCGGCCGTTCGACGAGGAGGCGGCCGTGGCCGCGGCCGGGTGGTTCCGGGAGCGGGGGATCACCGCGATCGGCGTCTGCTTCCTGCACTCCTACGCCAACCCCGCACACGAACTCCGCATGCGCGAGATCCTCGAACGGGAGCATCCCGGCGCGGTCGTCTCGATCTCCAGCGACGTGCTGCGCGAGTACCGCGAGTACGAGCGGTCGGTGACGACCCTGGTGGACGCCGCGGTCAAGCCGACCATGCGCCGCTACATCGCCGGCCTCGCGGACCGCCTCGGCATGCCGTTCTCGGTGATGAAGAGCAACGGCGGCGTGCTGTCGGCCGCCGAGGTGGTCAACCAGCCGATCACCACCGTGCTGTCCGGCCCGGCGGCGGGCGCGCTCGGCGCCGCGCTGATCGCGTCCACCGCCGGGCACCCTTCGGTGATCACCCTGGACGGCGGAGGCACCTCCACCGACGTCGCGGTGGTGGTCGACGGGGAGCCGTCGCTGACCACCGAGGGGAGCGTCGGCCGCTACCCCTGCAAGATCCCCATGATCGACATCGTGACCGTGGGGGCGGGCGGCGGGTCCGTCGCGTGGATCTCCCCGGAGGGCACGCTGAAGGTCGGCCCGAAGTCGGCCGGCGCCGATCCCGGCCCGCTCTGCTACGGCCGGGGCGGCACCGAGGTCACCGTCACCGACGCGCACGTCTTCCTCGGCCGGGTGCCCCCGCACCTGCTCGGCGGGGAGATCCCGCTGGAGGCGGAGGCGGCCAGGCAGGGGATCGAGACGCTGGCCGGCAAGCTCGGGCTGAGCCCCGAGCGGACCGCGGCCGGCATCCTGGAGATCAGCGCATTCAACCAGTCCAACGCGATCCGCCGGCTCACCGTCAAGCGCGGCCTGGACGTGCGCGACTTCCCGATGGTCGCCTTCGGCGGCTCGGGCCCGCTGCTGGTCTGCCGGCTGATCGACATCCTCGGCCTGCCGTCGGTGACCGTCCCGCCCGACCCGGGCAACGTGTCGGCGTTCGGCCTGCTCACCGTGGACGTCAAGAACGACTACGTGCGTACCTTCGTCACCCGCGACCTCTCCCTCGACGCCGCCGCGGAGATCTTCGGGGAGCTGGAGGGACAGGCCGCCGAGGCACTCGACCGTGAGGGGTTCACCGCCGACCGGCACGTCTACGCGCGCAGCGCCGACCTGCGCTACTACGGGCAGGCCTACGAGGTGCGGGTGCCCGCCCCGGCCGGCCCGCTGGACGAGGCCTGGCGCGCCGAGGTGCTGGACCGCTTCCACCGGGCGCACCACCGGCTCTACGGCTACGGCTACCGCGACGACCCCCGGCACGGTGTCGAGTGGGTCAACCTCCGCGTCTCCGGCATCGGCCCCATCACCCGCCCGGCCATCGGGCGCCGGCCGTACGGCACGGCGGATCCGCGGCCGGTGACGGTCCGTGAGGTCTTCTACGACGCGTGGGGTCCGGCGCCGATCCACCGCCGTACCGACCTGGCCGCCGGGGCCGTGGTCGCCGGTCCGGCGGTCATCGAGGAGTACGGCTCCACCCTGCCGCTGCACCCCGGCTTCACCGCCACCGTGGACGCGTTCGGAAACCTGGAGGTCCGCCGTGGACGCGAGAAGGGGTGAGCGGCCGACGGGCGGGGAACGGCCCCGGCGGGATGAGCGGGGAGCGGGCGAGCAAGAGCGAGCCGAGTGGTCCGGAAGGGACGAGGGGAGCGGGCCCGGCGGAGCGAGCGGCCTGCGGAGCAGGCGGGAAGGGGTGAGCGGTCAGTGAGCGCGAAGCGGCCGACGAGCGGGAAACGGGCCCGGCGGGGCGAGTGGAGTGGTCCGGAAGGGACGAGCGGGCGGGAAGGGGTGAGCGGCCAGTGAGTGCGGAGCAGTCGACGAGCGGTGCCGATCCGGTGCTGGTGGAGATCGTGGAGGGGACGCTCTCGTCGGTGGAGAAGGAGGTCGAGACCGCCATCGCGCGTACGGCCCGCTCACCGATGATCCGTGACGCGCACGACTTCCGGGCGGGCATCCACGACGTACGGCTGCGCAAGCTGACCGGCAGGTCCTACTCGGCGCTGGTCCAGCCCGTGGTCAGGGACTTCCCGGTGGCCGAGATGAACCCCGGTGACGTGTTCTTCCACAACGACGTCTACCTGTCCGAGGGCGGCATCGGGCACCTGCCCGACCTGTGTGTGACGGTCCCGGTCTTCCACGACGGCGCGGTGGTCGCCTTCGTGCAGGCGTTCGGCCATCACGACGACATCGGCGGGGCGGTCCCGGGCTCGATGCCCTCGCACGCGCGCAGCGTGTTCGAGGAGGGGCTCATGGTCCCGCCGATCAAGCTGTGGGACCGGGGCGTGCCCAACCGGGCGGCCCTCACGATCATGACGCGCAACTCGCGGATGCCCGACTCGCTCGCCGGGGACCTGGACGCCGAGTGCTCGGCCTGCCTGATGGGCGCGCGGCGGCTGGGGGAGCTATTCGACCGCTACGGGCGCGAGGCGGTCGAGGCGTGCTTCGACGCGATCATCACCAAGACCACCGAGACGTTCCGCCGGGAACTGCTGGCCCGGATCCCCGAGGGCGTCCACGTGTGGGAGGACTACGCCGAGCACGACGGCGTGGACGAGCCCAGGCTGCACGCCCAGCGGATCACCCTCACCGTCGACCACACCGCCCCCGCTCCGCTCGTCATCGACTTCACCGGCACGTCCCCGCAGGCCAAGGGGCCGATCAACCACGCGGGCGACTACGCCGACGGGGTGTTCCTGAAGAAGTGGCTCGCGCCGATCCTGCGCAACCTGGCCGAGACGCCCGAGCGGATGGCCGAACTGGACGTCAACGAGGGCGTCGTCCCGCTCATCGAGATGCGGTTCCCGCAGAAGGGGACGCTGCTCACCCCGATCTTCCCGGCCCCCACGAACGCCCGGACGTTCGTGATCCTGCGGCTGCTCGGTGTCCTGGCCGGGGTGCTGGCCAAGGCCACCGGCGGCCGGATGCCCGCCGACCAGGAGACCATCCGCTACACCGGCGTCCACGGTGTCGACGCCGACGGCACGCCGTACCTGATGAGGGAGGTCCTGGGCGGCGGTTCCGGCGGCCGGTGGTACGCCGACGGCGAGGACACCATCCACGTCGTCCCCGACTCGCGCAACATCCCCGTCGAGTTCGCCGAGTCCCGCTGGCCGTTCCGGGTCGAACGGCTCGGACTGGCCCGTGACTCCGGCGGTCCCGGCCTCTACCGGGGCGGTCTCGGCTACGACAAACACCTGCGGATGCTGCGCGACGCCTCCTTCATGTCCATCGCCGACCGTTCGATCCTGTCCTGCTGGGGGGTGAACGGCGGCCGGGCCGGCATGCCGTTCGTCGTGGAGATCGAGGGGCGGCCGATGGAGGGCCTGGTGGACGACTCGCCGGTCCGCGCCGGTGAGGTCATCCGGGTGCGCACCACCGGGGGCGGCGGCTGGGGCTCGCCGCTGGAGCGCGACCCGGCGCTGGTGGCCGCCGACGTCCGGGACGGCAAGGTCTCGGCCGAGGGCGCCCGCGACGACTACGGGGTCGTCCTGTACGGCTCCGGCGACGAGCCGCACGTCGACGGCGAGGCCACCGCCCTGCGCCGCGCCGAACTCCGAGCCCTGCTGCCCGCCGACGCGCCGTTCTTCGACCGGGGTCCGGGCTTCCCCACGCTGTCCGGCGGCCTGCCGTACGCGGAGGTGGACTTTGCGGAGTGAGGCCTTGCCCGTGGAGCACCGGGACGATTCGCCGGAGCCACCATGCCTTCTGTGATCATCGCGGTACGGCACGGCCAGAGCGCGTCCAACGCCGCCTTCGACGAGGCGTCGGCCACCGGGGCAGCCGTCGATCTGGGGGAGCCCGATCACGGCACGCCGCTCAGCCCGCTCGGCCGGCGGCAGGCCACCGAACTGGGGAGACGCCTGTCCGCCGAGGGAGCGCCCGAGGTGGTGCGGTGCTCTCCGTACCGGCGGGCCGTGCAGACCTGGGAGCTCATCGCGGCCGAGTTGGACATGGCTCCGGAGTTCCGGCTGGAGGCGCGGCTGCGGGACCGGGAGATGGGCACCCTGTCGGGGATGAACCTGACGGCGATCAGGGAGCGGTTTCCCGAGGAGGCCGAGGCGCTGGTCTCCCGGCGGTACAGCTACCGGGCGCCGGAGGGGGAGAGCATCCCCGACGTCGCCGGCCGGGTGCGGGAGGTCCTCGCGGACCTGCACGCCGAGTGCGCCGGCCGGCGGGTGCTGATCGTCGCGCACGACGCGGTGGTGCTGATGGTCAAACACGTGATCGAGGGGGTTCCGCTGAACTCCCTGGACGCGTTCCTGCCGGTCCGCAACGCCTCGGTCTCTGCCTGGAGGGGCACTCGTCCGGAGATTTTCAACGATGTCGGCCATCTGGGAAGCGTGACGTTTTAGCGCAGGTTGCCGTGCAGCCATTGACGGGTGTGCCGTCCTGGGATCTGCTGCGCCTAGATCCATCTCAGGTCCGAGGAGGGGCGCATGCGGCTGCGCGTGGTGCTGGTGGTTTCCGTGCTGGCCATGACCTCGGTGACGGCCTTACCCGCGTGGGCCGGTCCCGCCACCGGCGACGCGCCTCCAGCGGGAGCCGCGTCCCCGGTCCCGACACCGACACCGGCCCCGACCCTGACACCGACGGCCCCGACACCGACGGCCCCGGCCCCGACGGCCCCGGCCCCGACGGCCCCGGCCCCGACGTCCCCGGCCCCGACGTCCCCCGCGCCCGCCTCGGCGTCCGCCGCCGGCTGCGATCCGATCGCCGGCACCGAATGCCTGCTGCCCTTCCCCAACGACTGGTTCACCAAGGGTGCCCGCACCCGCACCGGGCTGCGGGTCACCCTCTCCGCCGAGGCCATGCCCCGCAACGCGGCGGGCACCCCGATCGACCCCGCCCAGTGGAACGCGGCCGACGGCTTCTCCCCGGGTTCGGCGCTGCTCGCCCACGTGCCCGGCCTCGATCTGGCCAAGACAGGGGCCGCGCCCGTCACCGACGTCGGGTGGTCCCTGCGCCGCGACGCCCCCATCGTGATCGTCGACACCCGGACCGGGGAACGCTGGCCGTACTGGGCGGAACTCGACGCGGGCGCCACCGACCCGGCCCGCCAGGCGCTGATCGTCAGACCGGCGCGGAATCTCCGCGAGGGACACCGCTACGCCGTCGCGCTGAGAGGGCTGAAGGACGCCGCGGGCGAGACCCTGCCGGTCACCGCGACCTTCGCCAGACTCCTCGGCGACGGCCTCCCCTCCGGTGACCCGCTCGCCGGGCGGCAGCACGCGCTCCGCCGTACGCTCGGCGATCTCGCCAGAGCCGGGGTGGACGCCGCGGGACTCCAGCTGGCCTGGGACTTCACCGTGGCCAGCGAGCAGGGCATCGCCGGCCCCGTGCTGACCATGCGGGACCGGACGCTGCGGGCGCTCGGCGGCCGCTCGCCGAAGTTCACCGTCACCTCCGTCACCGACCTCACCCCCGAGCAGGACTCCTCCATCGCCCGTGAGGTCGCCGGTGAGATCCTGGTCCCGAACTATCTCGACAGTCCGGGCGGCCCTCCCGGCTCGAACCTCAACCGGGGCCCCGACGGGCTGCCGCGCCCGCTCGGCGACACGGTGAAGGCGCAGTACCAGTGTGAGATCCCGCGCTCGGCGTTCACCCGGCCCGCGCGGCCCTCCCTGTACGGCCACGGCCTGCTCGGCAGGGCCACCGAGGTACGCGCCGGCAACGTGCGGGCGATGGCCGCCGAGCACGGCTTCATGTTCTGCGCGACGAAGTGGATCGGCATGGCGGACGAGGACGTCCAGCACGTGGCGAGCGTGTTCGGCGACCTCTCCCGGTTCGGCACGGTCACCGACCGGCTCCAGCAGAGCCTGCTGAACTTCGTCCTCCTGGGCCGGGCGATGATCACCCGGGACGGGTTCGCCGGCCACCCGGCCTTCCAGGACGGGCGGGGCGGATCACTGATCGACCGGCGGGCCGATCTCGCCTACGACGGCAACAGCCAGGGGGCCATCGCGGGCGGCGCGCTGGTCGCCGTCTCGCCCGACGTGCGCAACGCCGTGCTCGGTGTCGCGGGGATGAACTACAGCACGCTGCTCAACCGCAGCGTGGACTTCCAGCCGTTCCAGCAGCTCATGGACCGCGCCTATCCCGACCGGATGACGCAGCAGGTCTGTTTCGGGCTGCTGCAGATGCTCTGGGACCGCGCGGAGACCAACGGTTACGCCGAGCACCTGACCGACGACCCGCTGCCCGGCTCCCCCCGCCACCGGGTGCTGCTGCACGCCGCCTTCGGCGACCACCAGGTCTCCACGGTGACGGCCGAGGTGGAGGCCCGGACGATCGGGGCACGGATCCGCCGGCCCGCGCTCGCCGACGGGCGCAGTCCCGACCTGGCACCGTACTGGGGACTCCGCTCGCTGCCCCGTGGGCCGTACGCCGGTTCGGCGCTGGTCGTCTGGGACAGCGGGACCCCCGTGCCCCCGGTGACCAACACCCCGCCGCTCGGCCCGCAGTACGGCCGCGACCCCCACGAGGACCCGCGCAACGACATCGAGGCCCGCGTGCAGAAGGCCCGTTTCCTCCGGGACGGTCTGGTGGTCGAGGTCTGCGGCGACGCCCCCTGCACGGCGGACCCTAGATCCTGACGAACTCGCCGGGGACGGCGGCCCCGTCGAGGAGGAGGTCGGCACGGGCGCGGGTGCCGTCGGCGGCGAACCACTCGTCCTCGGCGCGCATCCAGGCCTGCCACTGCGGTGCGAGGGCGGCGCCGTCCCTGGCCAGGACACGGGCCAGCCGTAACGGCCGGGGCGCCTCCACCCAGACGGCGAGGGCGGCCGGGGCCGTGCGCCGGGCCGTGCTCACCCCTTCGAGGAGCAGCACCGGCGCGACCGGCACGTCCACCCAGTCGGCGAAGGCGCCGCGGACCCAGTCGTAGCGCCGGTATCCGCCCGGCTCGCCCGCCGCCAGCGGGGCCAGCACCTGCTCCCGCACGTGGGTGAACCAGGCCGCGGGCGGCTCGTCCCACGGCACCGGGAAGTCGTCACTGTGGATCACCTGGGCGTCCAGTGCCCGGCCCAGCCGGTCGGCGAAGGTCGTCTTGCCCGAGCCGCCCGGCCCGTCCACGGCGACGACGCGGACCGGACCGCAGGACGGCGGCAGTCGCCGGACCGCTCCGGCGAGCTCCTCAACGGAGACGATTACTCCCACCTGCCCATGGTGACAGTCTCCAGAGAGGGCAGGTGACACCCGTACGTCAGGTTTAAGGGTGTCCACAGCGGTTCAGGGGGGAACGGGCTGGAGAGGGAAGGGGCACGTCTGGGAAGATCTCCGACATGCCGCACCCGGACCTGAAACGCTGCGGGCCGCCCGGCGGGCCGATGGCGGGGAGGCGTCTTCTCCGCTCAGGTTCGACTAAGCTCGCGACCACCACTGGAGGTTGATCTTGCACGGAGCCCTCGGCGACATCGTCGTCCTCGACCTCTCGCGCGCGCTGGCGGGACCGCACGCCGCACAGATGCTCGGTGACCTGGGGGCCCATGTGATCAAGGTGGAACATCCCGCGGGGGGTGACGAGTCCCGGAGCTGGGGGCCGCCGTTCGTCGGCCCCGAGGCCGACATCTCCACCTACTTCCTCGCGGCCAACCGCAACAAGCGGTCGATCACCGTGGACCTCAAGTCCGCCGAGGGCAAGGCCCTCATCGAGCGGCTGGTACGGCAGAGCGACGTGCTGATCGAGAACTTCCGCACCGGCGTGCTCGACCGGCTGGGCTTCACCGTCGAGCGGCTGCACGAGCTCAACCCGCGTCTGGTCGTCCTGTCGATCACCGGGTTCGGCCATGACGGCCCCGAGGGCGGCCGACCGGGCTACGACCAGATCGTCCAGGGCGAGGCCGGGCTGATGAGCATCACCGGCCCGTCCGCCGACGAGCCCTACCGGGTGGGGGCCTCGATCGCCGACCTGCTCGGCGGCATCCACGGCGCCTACGGCGTGGTCGCCGCCCTCTACGAGCGGACGCGCACCGGCCGGGGCAAGGTCGTGCGGACCTCGCTGCTGGCCGCGGTGACCGGTGTGCACTCCTACCACGGCACGGCCTGGACGGTCGGCGGCAAGGTGCCGGCGGCCGGTGGCAACCACCACGCCTCCATCGCCCCCTACGGGGCGTTCCACTGCGCCGACGGCATGATCCAGATCGCGGCGGCGAACGACACCCAGTGGCGGAAGGTGGCCGTCCTGCTGGGCATCGATCCAGATATACCGAAATATGCGATAAACAGGGAAAGGTTCGCGCATCGGGACCGGCTGATCGCCGACATGGAGTGGGCGCTCACCAAGCACGACCGCGCCCACTGGCTGACCGCACTCGCCGAGGCCGGGGTGCCCGCCGGGGCGATCAGATCCATCGACGAGGTCTACGCCTGGGACCAGACCCGTTCCCAGGGCCTGCTCGTCGAGGTGGACCACCCCGTGCTCGGCACCATCGAACTGCCCGGACCGCCGCTCCGCTTCGACGGCGAGCCCCCCGTACGGCACGGCGCCCCACCCGCGCTGGGCCAGCACAACGACGAGATCCTCGCGTGGCTGGAGGACCGTGAACGATGAGCACCCCTCCCACGCGGACCCCACCGTGCGAGGGCAGGGGATGAGCCCCGCCCGGCCCAGTGCCCGTGCCCTGATCGACGTCGTCCTCGACCCGGGGACATGGCGGTCGTGGGACGAGACCCCCGCCGATCCGGCCGCCCCCGGGTCGGACTACGCCGAGGAGCTGGCCAAGGCCCGGACCAGGACCGGTTACGACGAGTCGGTGGTCTCCGGCGAGGGGCTGCTCGACGGGCGCCGGGTCGCGGTCGTCGCCTGCGAGTTCTCCTTCCTGGCCGGGTCGATCGGGGTGGCCGCCGCCGAGCGGCTCACCGCCGCGGTCGAGCGGGCCACCGCCGAGGGGCTCCCGCTGCTGGCCGCCCCCGCCTCCGGCGGCACCCGGATGCAGGAGGGCGCGCTGGCCTTCACCCAGATGGTGAAGATCACCGCCGCGGTGATCGCGCACCGCGCCGCGGGCCTGCCGTACGTCGTCTACCTCCGCCACCCGACGACCGGCGGGGTCTTCGCCTCCTGGGGGTCGCTGGGCCACGTCACCGCGGCCGAGCCGGGGGCGCTGATCGGCTTCCTCGGGCCGAGGGTGTTCGAGTCGCTGCACGGCTACCCGTTCCCGGAGGGCGTGCAGACCGCGGAGAACCTCTTCGCCCACGGCCTGGTCGACGCCGTCGTCTCCGCCGAGGACGCGCGTCGGGTCGCGATCCGGACGCTGGCCGTCCTGTGCGCCCCGCGGGCGGGACTGCGCAGCGGCCCCGAGCCGGACGAGCGGATCCAGCCGATCGAGGCGTGGGACGCGATCACCCGCTCCCGCCGGGACGACCGTCCCGGCGTGCGGGCGCTGCTCAAGCTCGGCGCCTCCGACGTCTCCCCGCTCAACGGCACCGGCGAGGGCGAGAACGACCCTGGCATGCTCCTGGCCCTGGCCCGGTTCGGCACGGCTCCCGCCGTCGTGCTGGGCCAGGACCGCAGCCGCCGGCGCGTCGTGACCCCGCTCGGCCCGGCCGGGCTCCGGGTCGCGCGGCGGGGCATGCGCCTGGCCGCCGAGCTGGGCCTGCCGCTGGTCACCGTGATCGACACCGCCGGAGCCGCACTGTCCAAGGCGGCCGAGGAGGGCGGACTGGCCGCGGAGATCGCCCGCTCGCTGGCCGACCTGGTGGTGCTCGACGCCCCGACCGTCTGCCTGCTGCTCGGCGAGGGCGCGGGCGGCGCCGCCCTGGCGCTCCTGCCCGCCGACCGGGTGCTCTGCGCCCAGCACGCCTGGCTGTCCCCGCTGCCCCCGGAGGGGTCCTCGGCGCTGCTGTACCGGAGCGTGGACTTCGCCCCGGAGATCGCCGCCGCACAGGGCGTGAAATCCACCGACCTGCGGCGTGACGGCATCGTGGACCGGATCATCCCCGAGCGCCCCGACGCCGCCTACGAGCCGGAGGACTTCTGCCGCCGGGTGGCCGGCGTCCTCGAATACGAGATCGCCGGCCTGCTGGGGCGGGCCCCCGCGGACCGCCTCAGCACCCGCCTGGCCCGCTACCGGCGGCTCGGGGTCTGAGCTGCCGGTGTCGCGCGGGCTCCGCGGGCTTCCCGCGAGGGCATCTCGTGCCGCCAGAGCTCGTCGCCGGCCGCGTCGAAGCCGATATATACGGCGCCGTCCTTGTACGGGTCGGCTCCAGCGGGAAGTTCACCGCCGAACAGGCGGATGCCCTGCCCCGGGAACGCGCCGATCGTGTCGGCGGACACTCGTTCGCCGCCGTGGAGCCGCAGCTCGACCCTGGCCGTCCCTGTGCCGGTGTAGCCGTACCAGAGGTTGCCCACCCCGGTCCAGAAGGGGATCGGGGTCTTCGTCCGCTCCAGTCCGGCGCCCAGGGGAGTGCGCGGGTCGCCGCCGCTCAACCCCGCCTTCCGGCCATCGTGCCAGAACACCAGGCAGTTGTGGGCGTGGAGGTGGGCGGTGATCCCGCCCGGCAGGGGAACGCCCGCGCCGCTGGGAGTTCTGTCGGTGTGACAGGCCGGTCTGATGACGTCGTCCAGCCGCTGGAGCGTCCTGCCCCGTTCGTCGGCGAAGGCGTACGTGACGGCGGGGGGATTGGAGAGATCGCCGGGGAACCGGACCACCCAGACCGGTGCCGGCATGCCTTGAGCGCGTATCACGGTGCCGGGGAAGCTCCGGCCGTCGCGGAGGGTCGCCTTGACAGAGCGGACGGAGTCCTTCGCCGGTCCGAAGACGGTTACCTCGGCGGGCAGGGGGACCGTTCCGGTTCCACCGCCGATCCTGCCGGCTTCCTCCCCGTCCATCGGCTCGGCGGCCATGCAGCCCGTCGTGACGTTCCCCGACCTCGTAGTCTGTTGCGCCCTGCAGAACGTGAGCGGTTCCGTTTCCCCCCTGCGGCTGTACCAGGCGCGGATCGGGACGTCTGGAAACTCCGGGTGCGGGATCAAGAGCACCTCGCCGACCGCCGGATTCTCTCGTAACGCCCTCTCAAACGACAGATCGGGATTGCTTACGGACGCCACGGTCGTATCACTTCCGTCTCCTCCCGGCAGGCCGGTGGCGAGCCAGGCCACCGCGGCCACGGCGGCCGCGACGGGAACCAGGGTGACCCAGCGGCGCAGCCTCCTTCCACGCGTACGGCGTCGCACGCCCAGCCAGGCGTCGGGAGCCGCGGTGTAGGTGTCGGCGCGGGCGTCGAGCGCGGCGCGCAGGCGCTCTTCGAGGTCGTTCACGATTCCTCCCGGAGAGTCCTGGCGAGAGCGGACATGCCGCGGCTCGTATGGGTTTTGACGGAGCCGGGGGAGACGCCCATCGCGTCGGCGATCTCCCGTTCGGACAGGTCCAGCCAGTAGCGCAGGACCAGGGCCTCACGCTGGCGGCGGGGGAGCCGGTCGACGGCCGCCAGGAGCTCCTGATGCCTCTCCGCGACGATGACCGCGTGCTCGCCACTGGGTGCGGCCGGGGGAGGTTCGAGCGGGCGCAGCCGTACCAGCCGCAGATGGCGCAGCCGGTTACGGGTCAGGTTGCACACGATGGACCGCACGTAGGCGACGGCCGCGCCGTCGTCGCGCAGCCGCGACCATCGTGCGTGGAGGCGGGCGAACGCCTCCTGGGCGATGTCCTCCGGGTCGTCGGCGCCGAGCAGTCCGGCCAGGCGCACCATCGACAGATGGTGCGCCGCGAACAGCTCGGCGAACGAGGGAGGCGCTGCTGTGGAAAGGTCAATCACAATGTCGAGACACTCGGACGGCCCGCCGGTTGACAGGTGCCGCCCGCCGGCCGGTGCTACGGCTCGGATCCCGACGGGGACAGCGGGACCGGGACGCGCTCGATCCGGATGGAGAAGACCTCGTCGCGGGGGACGACGACCTCGTAGGCGCCGTGGTCGACCATCCAGTAGCCCAGCGCCTCGGCCTTCATCCCGCTGTGCCCGGTGTAGGCGATGTGCAGGCTCTCCTCGCCGTTCTCCTCCGAGACGTCGAGGATGAGGCACGGCTCGCCGCCGAACGCGCCGACCGTGCGGACCAGCACCAGCCAGTCGAGGGCCTCGCGGGAGACCCCCTTGCGCCAGTAGCCCGAGGCGGCCTCGAAGCCCTCCAGGGCCTCCTCGCTGAACAGCACGACCTCGTCGCCGTCCGGGCCGAGGGCGGCGGCGTGGGTCCGGTCGGCATGGCGGGCGACGAAGCCCGAGGCCACCGGCTCGATCTCGGGGCTCATGCCGCCGGCCTCCAGCTCAGTCCGTCGTACAGGCCGAAGAGGCGTTCCCCGTCGGCCGTCACATGGATGATCTCCGCACCCGCCGGGATGGGCACCGGTGTGGTGTGGAACTGCGGCACGACATGCTCGCGCGAGGTGGTGAAACCGTTCCCGGCGAACGGCGGTGAATCGTTCCAGTCGCCGCCCATGTGCGGGCCGTACGGCACGACGTAGCTGTCCATGTCGCGGGCGAACCAGCGCATCAGGTAGATCTCCGGAACCGTCGCGGTCAGCTCCGAGCCGTCGAACCCCAGGTCAAGGCCCATGAACAGCTGAGCCGGGGTGGTCAGACGGGCGCAGTCCTGCACACGGTAGACATATCCCGAGATCACAGTCCGCCGGCCGGCCAGATAGGGCACGAGCAGCCGAGGAGGAATGGCCTTCTGCATCTGCGTTCTACGCCCAGGTGGATCACTCACGATGGCATTTTACGATCTGCCGACCTGGAGTCGGCGGTGTTCCAGGCACGGCAGGGCATTCCGGGTGGCAATCGTGATCTGAGAATCGACTTCACACGTCTGCACGGCGGGCCTGGGGCCCAGATCGGAGCGGACCACACCCATCGGATCGACCAGCATGCTCCGGCCGATCCCGAAGCCGTCACGGGCCTCCGGGTTGGGAGCCTGGCCCACCGCGGCCACCCAGGCGGTGTTCTCGATCGCGCGGGCCCGGACCAGGGTCGTCCAGTGCTCCTCCTTCATCGGCCCCGACCCCCAGGCGGCGATCACCGCGAACAGCTCGGCTCCCTGGTCCACCAGCGCCCTGGCCAGTTCGGGGAAGCGGATGTCGTAGCAGGTGACCAGGCCGATCCGGAGCCCGGCCAGCTCCACCACGACCGGGGCGGAGCCCGGCTCGACCAGCTCGGACTCGCGGGCGCCGAAGGAGTCGAACAGGTGGATCTTCCGGTATGCCGCCCTGATCGTGCCGTCGGGGCCGATGGCCACCGCGGTGTTGTACACCCGGGGAGTGCCGTCGCCCCTGGCGGCGTCGCCGTTCGGCGTTGTGCCGCTCGTCCGGCCGTTTCCCTTGGCGGTGTCACCGTTCGGCGTCGTGCCGCTCGTCCGGCCGTTTCCCTTGGCGGCGTCGCCGTTCTGTGCCGTGTCGCCCGTCCGGCTGTCGCCCGGCTCGAACACGCCTGCGATCACGGCCAGCCCGTGCGCCCCGGCGGCTTCGGCCAGGGCGGTGACGAACGGGCCGTCCAGCGGCTCGGCCAGGTCGGTGATCCGCGGGCCGTACCGGGTGAGGGTGGCCTCGGGGAAGATCGCCAGTTCGGCGCCGTCGGCGGCGGCCCGCTCCAGCGCCTCCAGGGCGCGGCGCAGGTTGGCGGCGGGCTCGGTGGAGACCGGGATCTGGCACAGCGCGATGCGGGTCACACGACCGACCCTATCCGCCGGTTGGGCACCGGTTCCATCCACGTGAGGCACCGCCACGCCCACTCCAGCGGGCCGTACCTGAACCTGGCCAGCCACGCCCGGCTGAACACCACCTGCAGGGCCAGCACGCCGACTGCCAGCGCCACCCCGGTGAGGCGGGTCGGGTCCGCGGTGAGCAGCGGCAGGGACAGCAGGATGACCACGGTGCTGACCAGGTAGTTCGTCAGCGCCATCCGGCCGAGTGGGGCCAGGGCCGCAAGCAGCGCGTCGCGCGCCCGGGTCCGCAGGAGCAGCAGCAGCCCGGTGCAGTACGCCGTCGCCGCGGCCAGCCCGGCGGCCGGGTAGGTGCCCCGGTAGAAGAGGCCGGGGTCGGCGGCGGTGCGGATCCACAGGTAGCCCAGTCCGGCCGCGAGCACGGCGGTGACGGCGAAGACGGGCGCCAGCAGCCACTCGGGTGGCGGATACTCCATCAGGGCCATCCCCAGCAGGAACAGCCCCGGAATGAGCTTCACCCCGCCGCCCTCGTGCATCGCCCAGACCGTGGCGGCCACGCCGAACACCAGCACCGTGTGCCGGGGCAGGAAGGAGACGGGCAGCAGGACCAGCGCCCCGAAGATGGCGTACGGCAGGAGCACCTCGCCGGGGTTGACGAGCTGGTGGGCCAGTCCGAAGCAGGCCAGCACCGCCAGCCTGCGCAGCAGCACCACCCTCGGGTGGTCGCTCCGCTGCGTGGCGGACCTCAGGAACAGCACGAAGCTCAGGCCGAACAGGAATGAGAAGATCGGGTAGAACCTGCTCTGCAGGAGGTTGTCGATCGCCCAGTCGACCGCGTTCCGGTCGGGGGCCTTCAGGTGTTCACGGGTGTGCTGCCAGGTGTTGACCAGCATGATCCCGCACACCGCGAAGCCGCGGAGCGCGTCCAGCTCGTGAAGCCTTCGGGTCACAGCAAATAGACGTACCACCACACAACAGATCATGCATAGACGACCCCACCAAAAGAGGTGTTCTTCCCGACCTGGTAATTCCGTGGTCGGGTAGCGGAGCCCGGCGGACTCCAAGAAAGCGGTTAGCCGTCAACGCTGACGGCGGACATGGCTCCGCTCAGGCCGGCTTCCAGCCGCCTGTTGCCGTTTTCTCAGGCGTCGTCGCTTTCCGCGAGGACCTGGTAGGCGGGCCGGAGGAGGTCCAGGATGGGGATCTTCCGTGCTGTGAGCGGCGGTGGGTCGAGGGTACGTAGCAGCAGGTCCGGCGGGGCGGCGGGCAGCGTCGTACGGTCGCGCAGGCGTGCGGGGGAGACGCCCGGCTCGTAGAAGTCCGTCAGCCGCCCGGTGAACGGCGTGTCGGTCACGTCGAACAGTCCCGGCCGGCCCGGTGCCGGCTCTTCCCCGCCGCCGGTCTCGCGGAGGGCGCCGAGCAGGGCGTCCTTGCCCATGCCCCGCCAGGCCAGCACCAGGAACGGTTCGTCGTCGAACGCCTCGGCCAGCACGTACAGCACGGCCGACAGGTGCTTGCAGGGGAATCCCCAGTCGGGGCACGAGCAGTCCATACCCAGCTCGCGCTCGTCGGGGAAAAGCGGGAGGTCGCACCGGTGGAAGACATCCTCGATCTCCGTCGGCATCTCCCCGGCGAGCAGTTTCGCGCGGTAGAGGGCCTGCGCGGCCAGCGCCCCGGCGAGAGCCCGCCACTGGTCCGCGTCGTAGGCCGCGATCTCGATCCCGACCTTGTAGGGAGTCCTCCTCGACCCCTGGACCCGCGCCGTGACCAGACCGGGAGCGATCTCCAGGTCGAGGACTTGGCCGGAGCGCGCGTAGGAGCGTCCCCGGCTGAGCCTGCCCCCGTCGCAGACGCGCTCAAGAATGTCGATGAACCGGCGCGACCACCACTGCTCGCCGATCGAGCCCCGCCTGCTCCGCGCTCGGATGCCGCCCTCGACCCGGATCGGCCGGGACGGCTCGAACCAGTCGTTCCTGCTCATGCCGGCTTCTCCCCCGCAGCGTCGTGGAATGTGATGTGCCCGCTCACGAGACGGCATCCGATCCGAGGCGGAACAGCTCATGCAGCCGGTCGGTGGACAGGCCGGTGAGCCAGTTCTCGCCGGTGCCGACGACGCTCTCGGCGAGCGCCTTCTTGCGTTCGATCATCTCGTCGATCCGCTCCTCCAGGGTGCCCACGCAGATGAACTTCCTGACCTGTACGTTCTTCGTCTGGCCGATCCGGAAGGCCCGGTCGGTCGCCTGGTTCTCCACCGCGGGGTTCCACCACCGGTCCACGTGGATCACGTGGTTGGCGGCGGTCAGGTTGAGGCCGGTGCCCGCGGCCTTGAGCGACAGCAGGAACAGCATCGGCTCGTCATCGCGCTGGAACCGCTCCACCAGCTCCTCGCGCCGCCTCCTGGACAGCCCGCCGTGCAGCCACAGCACCGGGCGGTCCAGATGCGCGGCCAGGTAGGGCTGCAGCAGGGAGCCGAACTCGGTGTACTGGGTGAAGACCAGGGCCTTGTCGCCCTCCTCGACGATCTCTGCCGCCAGTTCCTCCAGCCGGGCCAGCTTCCCCGACCGCCCGGCGAGCCGCGAGCCGTCCCGCAGCAGGTGCGCGGGATGGTTGCAGACCTGCTTCAGCTTCGTCATGGTCGCCAGCACGTTGCCCCGCCGCTCGATGCCCTCGCTGCCGGCGATTCTGGTCATCATGTCCTCGACCACGGCCTGGTAGAGGGTGGCCTGCTCCGGGGTGAGGTTGCACCAGACCTTCATCTCCATCTTCTCCGGCAGGTCGGAGATGATCGTCTTGTCGGTCTTGAGGCGGCGCAGCACGAACGGCCCGGTGGCCCGCCGGAGCGCGGCGGTCGCCGTCTCGTCGCCGTCCCGTTCGATCGGTTCCTGGTAGCGATCCCTGAACGTCCTGACCGGGCCGAGCAGTCCGGGGTTGCAGAACTCCATGAGCGACCAGAGCTCCGCCAGGTGGTTCTCCACCGGCGTGCCGGTCAGCGCCAGCCGGGTGCGAGCCGGAAGCGTCCGTATGGCCTGCGCCTGCCGGGCCGCGCTGTTCTTGATGGCCTGAGCCTCATCGCAGACCACCCTCGCCCAGGTGAAGTCCGCCAACGCCTCCCGGTCCCGCAGGGCGGTGCCGTAGGTGGTGAGGACGAGGTCCGCCTGCTCCACCCGATCGGCCAGCTCCTGCCCGCGCAGCCGGGCGGTGCCGTGGTGCGGGTAGACGTCCAGAGAGGGGGTGAACCTGGCGGCCTCCTTCTGCCAGTTGCCGAGCAGGGATACCGGGCAGACCAGCAGGGTCGCTCCGGGCCGGACGCCGTTCTCGCGCTCGGACAGCAGCAGGGACAGGGTCTGCGGGGTCTTGCCCAGGCCCATGTCGTCGGCGAGGATGCCGCCGAGCCCGATCTCCGACATGAAGGCCAGCCAGGACAGCCCGCGCTGCTGGTACGGCCGGAGCGTGCCGTGGAAACCGGCCGGAGTGGTGACCGGTTCGAGGCGGCGGTCGGCCTCGCCGGACAGCAGGTCACCGAGACGGCCGTCGGCGTCCACCGCGGTGATCGGCAGCTCGTCGTCGCCGTGGACGACCTCCTGGATCACCTCGCCGACCGTCATCTCACCCGCCCGGCGCAGCTCGACCGCCTTCAACGCCGCGCTGAGCTGCCGGTCGTCCAGCTCGACCCAGCGGCCCCGCACCCGTACCAGCGGCACCTTGAGCCGGGCCAGCTCGTCCAGTTCCTCTTCGCTGATCGTCTCGTCGCCGATCGCCAGGTCCATCCGGAAGTCCACGAGCTGGTGAAGTCCGAACGCCTGGCCGGCGGCCGCTTTCGGGCCGGTCTGCTTCGAACGGGCGGTGAGTTTGAGCCCCAGCTTCGTCCTGCCGGCCCAAGCGGGCAGTTGCACGCCGAACCCGGCCGCCTGCAGGAGCGGGGCGGCCTGGCGGAGGAAGGCGAACGCTCCTGCCGTGTCGAGGACGAGCTCCGACGGCCGGGAGCCGCGCAGCGCCCTCTCCACCTCGGGATACAGCCGCGCCGCGTGGCCGAGGCCCGCGAGCAGCGTTTCCTCTGGGCGGGCGGGGAGGCCGGGAGCGGTCTCGCCCGCCCAGATGAGCGGCGCGGGCAGGTAGAGGCTCGGGTCCTCCGACGACTGGACGGCGAACTCCACCCGCCACAAGAGATCGTCCTGCGGCCGTTCCGGGCGGCCGCCGTACTCCGCGATGAGGTCGGCATCCGGAACGGGGGCGGGGCCGATCTCGGGTTCGGTCAGGCGGAAGCAGATCCTGGCGGGGCCGTCGAGCAGGTGCGCCGACCTGAACCACGCCTGGAGCGGTCCGGCCAGCCGATCCGCCTCGGCCCGTGTCAGGCCGGGAAGCGCGGCGACCTCCCCGGTGAGGGCGGCCGTCCAGCGGTCGGCCGCTGGGCTGCTGGGACCCGGGCGGCGTCCGCCGAGCAGGCGGTCGGGGAGCGTCTGCCGTACCGTCGCGTCGGCCAGGCACGCCAGGGCCTCGATCAGCACATGGGCCGAGGGCCGTTCCTCGACGACGGCCCGGCAGACGGGCGGCATCGCGGCGGCGAGATCACGGAAGCGGTCGGCGTGGGGGCCGGTCAGCACGGGACGCCACCGTGCCGCATAACCCCGGTCCTCGGCGACGAGCTGGGGGAGCAGGCGACCGGTGCGGACCAGGTTGCGGGCGTAGGAGGCGACGACGGTGAGATAGCGGAGAGAGGCTCCGGGGGCCGGTGCCCGCAGATCCTCATCCGGGGGCTGGTCCTCCGTGAGAGGACGGGTCAGTTTCTCGACGCGGTCGAGCAGGCTCAGCGCCGTGCCCGGCTCGACCAGCAGGACGGGCACCCGCCAGGGGCTGATCTTCGGCTGCCGTGCGGTGACCTCGATCCCGGTTTCGGGAGAGGGCAGCGGGCTCCGTGCCGTGCTCGGCAGGAGCAGGACGAGGTCCTCCACGACGGGCCGGACTCCCCGGAATGACAGGGCATCGGCCAGAACGGCCGCCGGGGCCGCGAACGGATGGGGGCGGACCTTCGCACGTGAGACATCCGAGGTGGGACCGGCCGGATCCTCCGCCCAGAGCACAAGCTTGTCCCCGGACCATGCCCCGTGGATCACCAGCACCGTCTTGTCCTTTCTGCCGCCGTGGAAACCGTACCCGGCGACGGGGAGCTGCCGGAGTCGATCGCCGGGAGGCGTGCCGGTTACGCTGGGCGCGTGAGCGATCCCCTGGTGGCGCGGATGCGCGCGTTCGGCACGACGATCTTCGCCGAGATGTCGGCGCTGGCCGTGCGGACCGGCTCGATCAACCTGGGACAGGGCTTCCCCGACACCGACGGGCCCGCGGCGATGCTGGAGCACGCGGTGGCGGCGATCCATGGCGGTTTCAACCAGTACCCGCCCGGCCCCGGTGTCCCGGAGCTGCGCCAGGCCGTCGCCGGGCACCGCAGGGACCACTACGGCCTCGCCTACGACCCCGACGGCGAGGTGCTTGTCACGGTCGGTGCCACCGAAGCCGTCGCCGCCTCGATCCTGGCGCTCTGCGAGCCCGGTGACGAGGTGATCGCCTTCGAGCCGTACTACGACTCCTACGCCGCCTCCGTCGCCCTGGCCGGAGCCGTGCTCCGTCCGGTCACCCTGCGCCCGGTCGAGGGCCGGTTCACCTTCGATCCCGCGGAGTTGCGCGCCGCCGTCGGCCCGCGCACCCGGGCGATCCTGGTCAACTCCCCGCACAACCCCACCGGCACGGTCTTCACCCGCGCCGAACTGGAGGAGATCGCCCTGCTCTGCCAGGAGCGGGACCTGATCGCCGTCACCGACGAGGTCTACGAGCACCTCACCTTCGACGGTGTAGAGCACATCCCGCTGGCCACCCTCCCCGGCATGCGCGAGCGCACCGTGATGATCTCCTCGGCGGGCAAGACCTTCTCGGTGACCGGCTGGAAGACGGGCTGGGTCTGCGCCCCGCCCGAGCTGGTCCGGGCCGTCCAGACCGTCAAGCAGTTCCTCACCTTCACCGCCGCCGCGCCCTGGCAGCTCGCCGTCGCGTACGGCCTCCGCCACGAGCTGGACTGGGTCGCCTCCCTGAGGGCGGACCTGCAGGCCAAGCGCGACCGCCTGACCGCCGGGCTGTCGGCGGCGGGCTTCGACGTCTACCGCCCGGCCGGCACCTACTTCGTGCAGACCGACATCCGCCCGCTGGGCTTCACCGACGGCCTTGCCCTCGCCCGCGAGCTGCCCGCCCTGGCGGGCGTGGTCGCCGTCCCCACCCAGGTCTTCTACGCCCGACCTGAACGCGGCAGCCACTTCGTCCGCTTCGCCTTCTGCAAGCAGGACACCGTCATCGACGAGGCCGTGAGCCGCCTCACCCGGTTGGGTAAAGCAGGAGGCAACTCGGAGTGACGGCAACTATCCTCTCTGTAGGATTTCGCGGCACTGCCGAGACCGCCTGATCACGGGAGGGTCGTTGTGGAGGTGGGTTTCTCCGAGGAGCAGGCTGAAGCTCTGCGACGATGCGCCGAGGCGGAAGGCCGGAGCGTCCAGCAGGTGATGTCGGCCGCGATCGATGACTATCTGGCGCGGCACTCCGATGACGAGGAGACCGATCGGCTCGCGGAAAAGGGCGCGCGCCGGTGGAAGGCGCTGCTCGATCGCCTGGCGGAGTGATCGCCATGTCATGGCCGGGCGGGCGGGTTGCCCGCTGGAACGTCCGGACATGATCAGGAGATGATCCGGACCGGGAGGCGCTTGGCGCGGATCGCGCCGCGGACGGCGTCGGCCAGCTCGGCATACTCCGGAGCGCGGGCGGAGCTCGCCCGGTAGGCGAGGCCGATGGTGCGGCCGGGGGCCGGAGACCGGAAGTGGCGCAGCGCCAGCCGTACACGCTTGCCCGTCTCCACCGGGACGGCCGACTCCGGGAGCAGGGTCACGCCGAGGCCGCCCGCGACGAGCTGGACCAGGGTGGGGAGGCTGGTGGCGTAGGTGGCGGCGGTGGCACGGGCGCCGACCTCGCGGCAGACGTCGATGGCCTGCTCGCGCAGGCAGTGGCCCTGGTTGAGCAGCACGATGTCCAGTCCCTTGAGCACGTCCCGGTCCAGCGGCCCGTCCGCGCCGGCCAGCGGGTGGTCCGAGGGGACGGCGAGCAGGAAGTCCTCGTCGTAGAGAGGTTCCTCGACCAGGCCGGTCGCGTCCGTCGGCAGGGCCAGCAGCACCATGTCGAGTCGGCCCTCGCGCACCTCCTCCAGGATGGTCTCGGTCTTGGCCTCGTGAACGGTCAGCTTGAGCCGGGGGAACTTCCGGGAGAGCATCGGCAGCAGCGCGGGAAGCACGTAGGGAGCCACCGTCGGGATCACTCCCAGGTGCGCCGGTCCGGAGAAGGGCTCCCGGCTCTGGGTCACCTCGCCCATCAGGTCCTCGACCGCGTTGAGCACCCGTGCGGCGTGCACCGCCACCCGGTCGCCGGCCGGGGTCAGCAGGACCTTCCTGGTGGTCCGTTCCAGTAACTGTGTGTGCAAAATCTCCTCCAGGGCCGACACCGCGCTCGACAGGGCCGGCTGGCTCATCCGGAGCGAGGCGGCGGCCTCCCTGAAGTGCAGGTGATCGGCGACGGCGAGGAAGGCGCGCAGCTGAGCCAGGGTGGGGGTGGGGGTACTGATAGGGAACGCCTTTCAGATTGGTCCGACTGCTCGATTTCTCGGATCAATGCTAGATGCGGCAAGGTAGGCCCCGACAACGACGTCCTTCCGCAAAGGAGATCCGGACTTGCTCACCGTCGGTGACCACTTTCCTGAGTTCGAGCTGACCGCCTGCGTCTCTTTGGACGCGGACAACGCGTTCGCCGAGATCAACCACAAGTCCTACGAGGGCAAGTGGAAGATCTACTTCGCCTGGCCGAAGGACTTCACCTTCGTCTGCCCGACCGAGATCGCCGAGTTCGGCCGCCTGGAGGGCGAGTTCGCCGACCGCGACGCTCAGGTCCTGGGTTTCTCCGTCGACTCGGAGTACGTCCACCAGGCCTGGCGCAAGGACCACCCGGATCTGCGGGACCTGCCCTTCCCGATGATGTCGGACATCAAGCGCGAGCTCTGCACCGAGCTGGGCATCCTCGGCGCCGACGGGGTCGCCCAGCGCGCCACCTTCATCGTGGACCCCAACAACGAGATCCAGTTCGTCATGGTGACCGCGGGCTCCGTCGGCCGCAACGTCAAGGAGGTCCTCCGGGTCCTCGACGCGCTCCAGTCGGACGAGCTCTGCCCGTGCAACTGGAACAAGGGTGAGACGGGCCTCGACGCGCAGAAGCTGATGGCCGGCGCCTGATGTCGATCGACAACCTCAAGGGCGCCCTGCCCGGCTTCGCGAAGGACATCAAGCTCAATCTGGGATCGCTGGTCACCACCTCCTCGCTGAGCGAGCAGCAGCTCTGGGGGACGCTGCTCGCCTGCGCGGTGGCGACCAGGTCTCCGCGAGTGATCGCCGAAGTCGCCGCCGAGGCCACCGGCAACCTATCGGACGAGGCGTTCACGGCCGCCAAGGGCGCGGCGGCGATCATGGCGATGAACAACGTCTACTACCGGTCGGTCCACCTGATCGGCGACGAGACGTACTCCACCATGCCGGCCAAGCTCCGCATGACGCTCATCGGCAACCCGGGCGTCGACAAGGCCGACTTCGAGCTCTGGTGCCTCGCGGTGTCCGCGATCAACGGCTGCGGCCGCTGCCTTGAGTCCCACGAGCAGGTGCTGCGGCAGTCGGGCGTATCCCGGGAGCAGGTCCAGGAGGCTCTCCGGATCGCCGCGACGGTCAACGCCGTGGCGGCCACCCTGGAGTCCGAGGCGGTCATGGCCTCGGTCTGATCCCCTCCTGCGACGGAGAAGGGCGGGCGCTCGGCCGAGCCCCCGCCCTTCTCCGTCACAGCGGCTTCCCCCGGCGGCCGAGCCGTACGGGGCTCCGCATGAGGGTGCCCGGGACCGGTGGAGAGGACCGGGCCCGGGCACGTGCGAGGAGTGCCTACTTGGCCGGCACCGGGGGAGCGGTCGGGTCGGCGGTGGCCGGGGAGGGCTGGGCCGAGCGGAGCGGGATCTCCTTCAGCATCAGGGCGGCCACCGCGGCCAGGACGGCGATGGGCACGCCCACCAGGAAGACCATGTGGATGGCCCGGGTGAAGGCCTCCAGGATCACCTCCAGCACCGGGGCGGGCAACTGGTGGATGGCGGCCGGGGAGCCGAGGTTGGGCATCGCGCCGCCGGTCAGGGGCAGGTGCGCGGCCTTGGCCAGGGCGATCAGCTCCGCGCTGAGCCGGTTGGTCAGGATGGCGCCGAAGGCCGCCACGCCGACCGCGCCGCCCAGTGAGCGGAAGAAGGCCACACCCGAGGTGGTGGAGGCCATGTCGCCGCGGGTCACGGCGTTCTGCGCGGCCAGGATCAGGATCTGCATGGACGCGCCGAGGCCGATGCCCAGCACCGCGATGTCGACACCGACGATCACCAGCGACGTGTCGACGTGCAGCCGGGAGAGCAGGAACAGGCCGAGCGCGACTAGCAGCATGCCCGCGACGGGGAAGATCTTCCACCGGCCGGTCCTGGTGACGAACCGGCCGACCAGGATCGAGGAGGTGAGCAGGCCGAGCACCATGGGCAGCGTCATCAGGCCGGAGCCGGTGGGGCTCATGGCCTTGACGATCTGCAGATACTGCGGGAGGAACATCAGCGCGCCGAACATCGCGGCGCCGACCAGCAGGGACGCGAGGCTGCTGAGCACGACGGTGTTGTTGCGGAACAGGCGCGGCGGCAGGATCGGGTCGGCGGCCCGGCGCTCGGCGACGACGGCGAGGCCGAACAGCACCAGGCTCAGCGCGCCCAGGCCGTAGGTCCACCCGGAGTTCCAGTCGAACTCCTGGCCGCCGAGGGAGAGCATCAGCATCAGCGCGGTGGTGCCGCCGGTGATGAAGGTGGCGCCCCACCAGTCGACCTTGGTGTCACGGCGGACGAGCGGCAGCTTGAGCACCTTCTGGATGACGACGAACGCGATCACGGCCAGCGGCACGCAGATCCAGAACGTCCAGCGCCAGGACATGTTGTCCACGATGAACCCGCCGAGCAGCGGCCCGGCCACGGTGGAGACGCCGAAGACCGCGCCGATGTAACCGGAGTAGCGCCCGCGCTCACGGGGCTCGACCACGTCACCCAGGATGATCTGCGGCAGCGCGGCGAGGCCGCCGGCGCCGATGCCCTGTACGGCCCTGGCCGCGATGAGCTGTCCCATGTTCTGGGAGAAACCCGCGGCCACGGAGGCGAGGAGGAAGATCACCAGGGCGGCCTGGAACATGAGCTTGCGCCCGTACAGGTCCGACAGCTTTCCCCAGAGCGGCGTGGAGGCCGTCATGGTGAGCAGGGTCGCGCTGGCCACCCAGGCGAGCTGGTCCTGACCGCCGAGCGTGCCCACGATCGTCGGCAGCGCGGTTCCCACCACTGACGTCGAGATCATCGACGTCAACATGGCGAGCATCAGACCGACCAGGACTTCCAGCACCTGCTTGTGCGTCATGCGTGGTGCAGCCTCGGCCTGGGCCTGTTGTTCGGTCAGCATGAACCATCCCCCAATGTATGTACGATACATATGAAGTTAGTAGACGCTTGTTTACCGGTCAAATCTTGAAAGGGCGGAAAGGTGGACGAGACACGGCACCGCGACCGGGAGGGGACCCGGCGCCGCATCCTCGACGCCGCCCGCCGGTTGTTCGCCGAATTCGGCTACGACGAGGTGACGATGCGCTTGATCGCCGCGGAGGCGGACGCCAACATCGCGCTGATCAACCGCTACTTCGGCACCAAACGGGAGCTGTTCGCCGAGGTGCTCGCGATGCGGGGGCGCTTCCCGGGCGTGCTGGAGGTCCCCGAGGAGGAGATGCCCCGCCGCCTGGCGGAGTACGTCGCCGAGCGGCTCAGGTCGGAGCAGGGGAGCCCGGTGATGGCGGCGCTCGTCAGGTCGTCCTCCTGTTCGGAGATCCACGAGATCATCCGCGACCGGGTCAGGTCGGCGATCCTGGAACCGCTGGCCGCCCGGCTGCCGGGCCCCGAAGCGTCCTTCCGGGCGACGGTCGCCACCGCGCTCATCACCGGGGCGGCCACGCTGAGCCGGCTGTACGACCCCGACACGATCGACGCTCCCGACCGCGAGGGCGTCATCCGGCGGCTCACCGTGGTCTTCGAGGCCTGCCTCGGGGCGTGATCCACCCGTGCGCCGCCGGAGGAGGCGGCCGCCTCACGAACGATCCAGGGAGTGTCCTCCCGACAGGCGGCCGCTCCCGGAGGTGATGCGGGCCGGGGGCGGACCGGGGGCAGGACGCTCCGCGGCCTTGAGGATCCGGCAGGCCGTACCCGGCACGTGATCCACCTGCAGGGTGGTGTGGTCGATGTGGAACCGCTCGTGCAGCAGCTCGGCGAGCTCCCGCCGGATCCGGTGGCAGTCGCCGCCGGTCCTGACGATCACGTGTGCGGACAGCGCGGGGAAGCCGCTGGTCACCGTCCACACGTGCAGATCCTCCACACCGGTGACGTCGGCGTGGGCGGCGATCGCCTCGCTCACCTCGGCGGGATGCAGCCCGGGGGGTGCCGCCTCGAACAGGATGCGCCCGGCGTCACGCAGCAGGCCGTAGGCGGACCTGGCCATCAGGGCCGCGACGACCAGGGCGGCGATCGCGTCGGCCCGGCCCCAGCCGGTGAGCCAGACGACCGCGCCCGCGATCGCGGTGGCGATGAAGGCGTACATGTCGTTGAGGATGTGCTGGAACGCGCCCTCCACGTTGAGGCTGCTCCGGTCGGCCCGGGCGATGAGCCAGGCGGCGGCCGCGTTGACCGCGATGCCGACCAGGGCCGTACCCAGCACCAGCAGGCCCTTGACCTCGGGCGGCTCGATGAGCCGTCGCACGCCTTCGTAGACGAAGTAGGCGACGAGCAGCACGAACGTCAGGCCGTTGACGGCGGCCGACAGGATCTCGGCGCGTTTCCAGCCGAAGGTGTATGCCCCGCGGGCAGGGCGGGCGGCCATGGTCATGGCCATCAGGGCGAGCGCGATGGAGGCGGCGTCGGTGAGCATGTGCCCGGCGTCGGAGATCAGCGCGATGGAGTTGGCCATGACGCCGACGACGACCTCGGCCGCCATGAAGACGACCAGCAGGACAAGTGCCGCCCTCAGGTAGCGGCGGTCGGAGTCCGCGCCGTGTCCGTGCCCGTGTCCATGCCCCATCGTAAGATCCGTCCCGTTAACACTTGAACAGTTGCTCAGATGTTAAGCAAGGTAAGCCTAACAGGGCAACATCGGCCTGTGTTCCCGCGCCGGTGAAGGGAGGGTGCGCCCGGGGCAAAATACCGGACGGGGACCTCCGCCAAGCTGTGTTCGGTGTGATCGCCGCGTCCCTGCCAATCTTGATCGTCGGGATCCGAGCCGCCGTCAAGCCGGTGAGTTCTGTCGAAGAACGGCTCCGCCTTGGGCAAGGAGTGCCCATGAGCCGGTTCGTACCGGCCGTTAGCGTCGCCGTGTGGATGAACGCACACCGATCGCGTCCGGCTCGGCCGTCCCCGTCCCCGTCCCCGTCCCCGGCCCCGTGGCCGGGCCGCGCGTGTTGCCCGCCGCCTGCTTCTTCGCCGGGGGAACATGGACCGAGGGTCGGGGCGCGCTCTGTTCCGCCGAGCGGGACGGCGACCGGGCGGTGACCACTTCTCCGTAGGACATGCGAGGCGGCGGTCGCCGGGGAGGCGGGCACCGCGGTGCGAAAGTGAAGACGACCCGATGGGAAGGTGGCAGGGATGCCGGAACCGATTGAAGTGCGCAAGGTGGCCATCGAGAGCGTGACCGACGCCTCCGGACTGACCAGGCTCATCGAGGACGGGGTGATCGAGGCTCACCGGGTGCTCGCGGTGATCGGCAAGACCGAGGGCAACGGCGGGGTGAACGACTACACCCGCATCCTGGCCGACCGGGCCTTCCGCGAGGTGCTCGCCGCCAAGGGGCATCCGTCTCCCGAGAGCGTGCCGCTGGTGTGGTCCGGCGGCACCGACGGCGTGCTGAGCCCGCACGCGACGATCTTCGCCACCACGGCGGACGCCGAGCCGGGCGACGAGCCGCGGGTCAGCGTCGGCATCGCGATGAGCGACGTCATCCTGCCCGAGGACATCGGCCGTCCCGCCATGGTGGAGAAGGTCGCCGCCGGCGTCCGGGAAGCCATGAAGATCGCTGGGATCGACGACCCCGCGGACGTCCACTACGTCCAGACCAAGACACCCCTGCTCACCCTGGCCACCATCAACGACGCCAAGTCCCGGGGCAAGGACGTGGTCATCGAGGACACCGGCCCGTCCATGGACATCTCCAACTCCACCACCGCGCTCGGGGTCGCGGTCGCGCTCGGCGAGATCGAGATGCCCACCGCCGAGCAGATCCACCGAGACCTGTCGCTGTACTCCTCCGTCGCGTCCTGCTCCTCGGGCGTCGAACTGGACCGTGCACAGATCGTGGTGGTCGGCAACGTGCGCGGCATCGGCGGCCGGTACCGGATCGGTCACTCGGTCATGAAGGACGCGCTGGACGCCGACGGCATCTGGGAGGCCATCCGCTCCAGCGGCATCGACCTGCCCGACCGGCCCCACCCGTCCGATCTGGGCGACAGGCTGGTCAACGTCTTCATGAAGTGCGAGGCCGACCCGTCGGGCAGCGTCCGGGGACGCCGCAACATCATGCTCGACGACTCCGACGTGCACTGGCACCGCCAGATCAAGGCCACCGTCGGCGGGGTCGCGGCCAGCGTCACCGGCGACCCCGCCGTCTTCGTCTCGGTCGCCGCGGTCCACCAGGGTCCCAGCGGCGGCGGCCCGGTGGCCGCCATCGCCGACCTCGGCTGATCCGTGTCCCACGCGGTACGGCCCCGCCCTCGCGCGGCCGTACCGCGTGGGAAGGCACCCGCGGACGCGGCGGGGGACGAGGCCGCGACGGCCCGGCGGACCGCACCTGTCACCAGGGTCTTCCGGCCCCGGAGTTCCTCCTCTCCCGCCGGCCGCGGGTAGGCTCCGGATCTGTGCCGAGCATTCCCCAGCCCCTGGTCCCCGGCGACGACGGCAGCGCCGACGCCTCCGTGTCGTCCGCGCTCGCGGCCTTCTCCGCCGGTACGGCGGACGCCGGTGCGGTGATAACCGCGCTGGGCGGCGCCCGGCTTCTCGTCCCGGTGGTGGCCCTGCTGACGGAGTCGGAGGTGGGGGCGCACGGGCTGCGGCAGGAGAAGGAGAGCGAGATGGCCCTGCCGAAGCTCGTCGGCAACGACGGGCGTGAGGCGGTGCTCGCCTTCACCGGAGCCGAGTCGCTGCGGCTCTGGCGTCCCGACGCCCGTCCCATCCAGGCGACCACCCTCCAGGTCTGCCAGGCGGCGGTCCACGAGGACGCCGCGGCCGTGGTGGTGGATGTGGCGGGCCCGGTGCCCTTCGTGATCGAGGGGAGCGTCCTGCGGGCGTTCGCCGCGGTGGAGTCGGGGACCATCGACCAGCTGGGACCCGAGGTCACCGTGGCGCGGATGGAAGAGCCCGATCCCGTCCCCCGGCGGCGATTCGGCTGGCCGTTCCGCGGACGGCGCTGACCTCCCGGCTCCGCCTTCCCCGAGACGCCGGGGCCCGGTACGGATTATGGTCGGCCCGTGGGCGAACGCACCGGGCGGGCAGGCGGGAACGGCGTCCCGGCGACGGCTGGGCCGGTGCCGGCCGAGGAGGCCCGGTGATCCTCCTGCCGGTTCTGGCGGCTCTCACCGGCCTGGTGGCCGGGCTCTGGACACGGGGCCTGGTGATCCGGCACTCGGTGGCCGAGGGCGAGCCGCTCCGGTCCGACTGCCCGCGCTGCGGCATCCCGCTGCCCGCCGCGGCGCGCCGAGGGCACGTCGAGGGCGCCGGTCCGCCGGGAGGACGCCGGGGCCGCACCGCGTGGCCCGGCCCGCTGCCCGCTGTGCGCTGTCCCGGCTGTCGCGGGCGGATCGGTCCTCCGCCGCTGGCGGTGGAGGTCGTCACGGCCCTGGCACTGGCCGCCCTCGCCCTGCGCGCCATACTGCCGCACCGGCCGGGCGCCGCGACGACGGGGTGGCCGTCCGAGCTGTTGCCGGATGCCGCGTCGGCGGGTGAACTGGCCGCCTACGGGTGGCTGGCGGTGGTCGCCGTCGCGCTGGTCTTCGTCGACGCCGCCGTCCACCGGCTGCCCGACCGGCTCACCCTCGCCGCATACCTCGGGACCGCCGCCCTGCTCACGGTGACCGCTCTACCGGAAGGACGGTTCGACGACCTCCTGCGGGCCGGGCTGGGCGGGCTCGCCCTGGCGGCCTTCTACCTGGTGCTCTTCCTGATCAACCCGGCGGGCATGGGGCTGGGCGACGTCAAGCTGGCGGCGGCCCTGGGCACCGCGCTCGGCTGGCTGGGCTGGGGCACCCTGGTCGCCGGAGCCTTCCTGGGCTTCGTCGCGGGCGGCCTCTACGGGGTCGCGCTGGTCATCCTGCGCCGGGCGGGCCGCAAGAGCGAGATCCCTTTCGGCCCCTTCATGGTCGCGGGGACCTTCGCGGCCATCCTCACGGGTCTCTGACAGCCGCCCGCCGGTCCGCGGGCCCCGGCGGGAGGCGGCCACCGTGGCCGCGGACTGACGTCTCACCAGTTGAGCGAGGGCCATTCCAGTGGGCGGCACATGGAAGACTTGTCATCATGTTGCGCTGGTTGACCGCCGGAGAGTCCCACGGCCCCGAACTCGTCGCGATCCTGGAGGGCCTGCCCGCCGGGGTCGAGGTGACCACGGCCGATATCGATCGAGCACTGGCGAGGCGGCGTCTGGGCTACGGCCGCGGCGCTCGGATGAAGTTCGAGCAGGACGAGGTGAACGTGGTGGGCGGCGTGCGGCACGGCCGCACGCTCGGCAGCCCCGTCGCCATCCGCGTCGGCAACACCGAGTGGCCCAAATGGGAGACCGTCATGGCGGCCGACCCGGTGGACCCCGCTCTGCTGGAGGGCCAGGCCCGCAACGCGCCCCGCTCGCGTCCCCGCCCCGGCCACGCCGACCTCGCCGGTATGCAGAAGTACGGCTTCGACGACGCCCGCCCGGTGCTCGACCGGGCCAGTGCCCGCGAGACCGCCGCCCGCGTCGCTCTCGGCCAGGTCGCCAAGAACTTCCTCAAGCAGGCGCTCGGCGTCGACATCGTCAGTCACGTCGTCTCGATCGGGGAGGCGCAGACCACCCAGGGCGTCGTCCCCGGCCCCCGCGACATGGACGCGGTCGACGCCGACCCGGTGCGCTGCGCCGACCCGGCCGGCAGCGCCGCGATGGTCGCCGAGATCGACAAGGCCCACAAGGAGGGCGACACCCTCGGCGGTGTCGTCGAGGTGATCGCCTACGGCCTGCCGCCGGGCCTGGGCAGCTACACCCACTGGGACCGTCGTCTCGACGGCCGCCTCGCCGCCGCCCTGATGGGCATTCAGGCGATCAAGGGCGTCGCCGTGGGTGACGGTTTCGAGACGGCACGCCGTCCCGGCTCCCGGGCCCACGACGAGATCGAGAACACCGCCGGCGGGGTGCACCGCATCACCAACCGGGCGGGCGGAGTCGAGGGCGGCATGACCAACGGCGAGCCGTTGCGGGTCAGCGCCGCGATGAAACCGATCTCCACGGTGCCGCGGGCGCTGGCCACCATCGACGTGCTGACCGGCGAGGCGGCCAAGGCCCACCACGAGCGTTCCGACGTGTGCGCGGTCCCGGCCGCCGCCATCGTCGCCGAGGCCATGGTCGCGCTGGTGCTCGCCGACGCCGCGATCGAGAAGTTCGGTGGCGACTCCGTGGAGGAGGTCGCCCGCAACCTGTCCGGCTACCTTTCGTCCTTGGTGATCAAGTGAGCGAGCGAGCCGCAAGAGGAGGCACAGTGAGGCCCCGAGCAGTTCTGATCGGTCCGCCCGGATCGGGCAAGTCGACGGTCGGCCGGCTGCTGGCCGACCGGCTGGGAGCCGTCTTCCGTGACACCGACGCCGACGTGGAGGCCGTGGCGGGCAAGCCGGTCGGCGACATCTTCGTCGAGGACGGCGAGGAGCGCTTCCGCGAGCTTGAGACCGAGGCCGTACGGCATGCCCTGGCCGAGCACGAGGGCGTGCTCTCCCTCGGCGGCGGTGCGGTCCTGTCCGAGATCACCCGTGAGTTGCTGGTCGGCCACACGGTGGTCTACCTGGAGGTCGGTCTGTCGCAGGCCGTGCAGCGGGTGGGCCTGGCCTCGGCCCGGCCGTTGCTCGTGCTGAACCCGCGCAGCCAGCTCAAGAAGCTCATGGACGCCCGCCGTCCGGTCTACGAGGGGCTGGCGACGGTCACCGTGGCGACCGACGAGCGCAAGCCCGACGAGGTCGTCGACGAGATCGTGAAGGGGCTGCAGCCGTGACGGTATCCAGGATCACCGTCGACGGGGACGCCCCCTACGACGTGGTGATCGGCACCGGTGTGCTCGGTGAGCTTCCCGGCCTGCTCGGTCCCGGGGTCCGCACGGTCGCCGTGATCCACCCGGTGGGTCTGCCGGAGATCGCCCGGCCGGTCTGCGGCGCCGTGGAGGCCGCCGGATACGAGGTCGTCCCGCTGCCGGTGCCCGACGCCGAGCAGGCCAAGTCGGTCGACGTGCTCGCCGGACTCTGGTCGGCCCTGGGCCGTCACGGCGTCACCCGCTCCGACGCCGTGGTCGGCGTCGGCGGGGGAGCCACCACCGACCTGGCCGGGTTCGCCGCCGCCACCTGGTTGCGCGGTGTCAAGGTCGTGCAGGTGCCGACCACTCTGCTCGGCATGGTCGACGCCGCGGTCGGCGGCAAGACCGGCATCAACACCCCCGAAGGCAAGAACCTGGTCGGTTCCTTCCATCCGCCGGCGGGGGTGCTGTGCGATCTGGCCACGCTGGTCTCGGTCCCCCGCGACGACTACGTCGGCGGCCTCGCCGAGATCATCAAGGGCGGGTTCATCGCCGACCCGGCGATTCTGACGCTCATCGAGGACGACCCGGCCGGCGCCCGGCTCCCTGAAGGACGGCACACCCGCGAGCTGATCGAGCGGAAGATCCAGATCAAGGCCGACGTCGTCGGCGCCGACCTGCGCGAGGGCGGCCTGCGGGAGATCCTCAACTACGGGCACACCCTCGCCCACGCCATCGAGCGGGTCGAGGAATACCGGATGCGCCACGGCGAGGCGGTGGCCATCGGCATGGTCTACGCCGCGGAGCTGTCCCGGCTCGACGGCCGGATCGGCATCGACGTCGTGGACCGGACGCGATCGGTCCTGACCTCGGTCGGGCTGCCCACCTCCTACCGTCCCGGTCTCTGGCCCCAGCTCCGCGACCACATGCGCCTGGACAAGAAGAGCCGCGGCGCCAAGCTGCGCTTCATCGTCCTGGACGGCCTGGCGAAGGTCTCCCCGCTGGAGGATCCGCCCGAAGAACTGCTCGAAGCCGCCTACGAAGAGGTCGCCCGATGAGGTCCGTCTACGTGCTCAACGGTCCCAACCTGTCGAGGCTCGGCACGCGGGAGCCCGATGTCTACGGCGCGGAGAACTTCTCCGACCTGACCGCGCTCTGCCGGGAGACCGGCCGGGAACTGGGTCTGTCGGTCGAGGTGCGGCAGACCGACGACGAGGCCGAGATGGTGGGCTGGCTGCACGAGGCCGCCGACGGCAGGATCCCGGTGGTCCTGAACCCGGCCGCGTTCACCCATTACTCCTACGCGTTGCGCGACGCCATCGCCCAGCGCACCGCCCCCCTGATCGAGGTGCACATCTCCAATCCGGCCGCCCGTGAGGAGTTCCGGCACACCTCCGTGGTCGCCGCCGTGGCCACCGGCACCATCGCGGGCTTCGGTCTGCGGTCCTACGTGCTCGCGCTGCAGGCCCTCGCCGAGGCGGCCGGGTGAGCGGTTACCGTTCCTTCGTCGCCCTCGGCGACAGCTTCACCGAGGGCCTCAACGATCCCGGGGCCGACGGAAACTTCCGGGGCTGGGCCGACCGGGTGGCCGAGCGACTGGCCGAGCTCGATCCGGAGTTCCGCTATGCCAACCTCGCCGTGCGCGGCAAGCTCATCGACCAGATCGTCGAACACCAGGTCCCCCGTGCCGTCGGGATGCGCCCCGACCTGGTCAGTTTCTGCGCCGGGGGCAACGACCTGCTCCGGCCCGGCAGCGACCCCGACCGGATGGCCAAGAAACTGGCGGGAGCCGTACGCGACCTGCGGGCCTGCGGGGCGGAGGTGGTGCTGTTCACCGGGGTGGACCCGCGTGACACCCCCATCATGCGCCGTGCCCGTGGCACGTTCGCGATCTTCTACATGCACGTCAGGTCCATCTCCGAGCTGTACGGCTGCCGTCTGGTGGACCAGTGGTCGATGCAGGGCCTGCGTGACTGGCGCGCCTGGAGCGACGATCGCCTGCACATGAACGAGGAGGGTCACCGGATGGTGGCCGCCAAGGTCTGCGAGGTGCTCGGGATCGGTTCCGACGGCGACTGGCGCAAGGCCTGGCCGCCCCGTGAGCGCGTGGACCTCCGGCTCAAGCGCCGGGAGGACATGCAGTGGGCGCGCGAACACCTCGGCCCCTGGGTGGTCCGCCGACTGCGCGGACGCTCCTCGGGTGACGACCTCGACCCCAAGCGGCCGGACCTTACGACGTTGCGAGGCGTTTGAGGGCGTCCCGGACCTTCGCCGGGTCGTTGGTGGGCCAGAAGGGCGGCAGGGAGTCCCGCAGGAAGCCGGCGTAGCGTGCGGTCGCCAGGCGGGGATCGAGGACCGCAACCACCCCCTTGTCATGCTGGCTGCGCAGCAGGCGGCCCGCGCCCTGGGCGAGCAGCAGGGCGGCGTGCGTGGCGGCGACCGTCATGAAGCCGTTGCCGCCCTTGGCGGCGACGTGGCGCTGGCGGGCGGAGCTCAGCGGGTCGTCCGGGCGGGGGAACGGGATGCGGTCGATGATGACCAGCCGCAGGGAGGGCCCCGGCACGTCCACGCCCTGCCAGAGGGACAGGGTGCCGAACAGGCAGGTCGGCTCGTCCTCGGCGAACTGCTTGACCAGCAGCATCGTGGAGTCGTCGCCCTGGCAGAGCAACGGCACGCTCAGACGGTCCCGCAGCGCCTCGGTGGCGGCCTTGGCGGCGCGCATGGAGGAGAACAGGCCGAGGGTCCGGCCGCCGGCCGCCTCGATCAGCTCGGTGATCTCCTCGAGGTAGGCCTCGGGCAGGCCGTCACGGCCCGGCTGGGGCAGGTGCTTGGCGACGTAGAGGATGCCGCTGCGCGGATGGTCGAAGGGCGAGCCGACGTCCAGTCCGCTCCATCCGGCGGTCCGGGCCTTGCCCTTCTCCTTGGCGCCCTCCTTGGCGCCCAGACCCCACTGCCGGGCCAGGCCCTCGAAGGCGCCGCCCAGAGCCAGCGTGGCGGAGGTCAGGACCACCGTGCGGTCGCCGAAGAGCTTGTCGCGGAGCATACCCGCCACGGTCAGCGGGGCGACCCGGAGGAGGGGCGGGCGGCGCTCGGTGCCCGCCTCCAGCCAGACCACCTCGGCCCGGTCCACCTCCTCGGCGTGGCCGAACGCGTCCAGCATCCGCTGTGCGGTGTCGTGGACCTCGTCGAGGGCGGTGAAGGCCGCCTTGCGGAGCCCCGCGCCTTCGGGGTCGTCCTTGTCGGCGCTCATCCGGGGGCCGAGCGCGGTGATGCAGCCCCATGCCGAGTCGCGGATCAGGGCCAGCGTCAGCCCGAGCACCTCGGGGAGGTCGTCGAGGCGTCCGGCGGGCGCGGCGGCCAGCAGGGCCTTCAGATCCTCTCCGGCCTCCATGAGCCGGTCGGAGGTGGGCTGCTCGATCAGCCGCCCGACCCGGCGCACGGCCAGGGAGACCATGGTCTCCGACAGCTCGCCGCTCACCACCGAGGTGACCCGGTCGACCAGCTCGTGGGCCTCGTCCACCACGACCACGTCGTGCTCGGGAAGAAGGGGGAAGTCCTCCATCGCGTCGATCGCGAGCAGCGCGTGGTTGGTGACCACGATGTCGGACTCGCCGGCGCGGGCCCGTGCCAGCTCGGCGAAGCACTCCATCCCGCTCGGGCAGCGCGTGGCGCCCAGGCACTCCCGGGCGCTCACCGAGAACTGCCGCCAGGCCTGCTCGTTGACCCCGGGGACGAGCTCGTCGCGGTCGCCGGTCTCGGTCTCCTGCGCCCAGTCCTGGATGCGCTGGACCATCCGTCCGGTCAGGCTCATCTCGCGCGGGTCGAAGAGCTGGTCCTGCTCGTCGTCGGGCCACCCCGCGCTGGCCTTGTACCGGCACAGGTAGTTGCGGCGTCCCTTGAGGATCGCGAACGTGGGCTCGTGCGGGAGCTGCGAGGCGAGCGCCTCGGAGAGCCGGGGCAGGTCGCGGTCGACGAGCTGGCGCTGGAGCGCGATGGTGGCGGTGGAGACGACCACGGCGCCTTTGGAGGTCATCGCGTGGCGGACCGAGGGGATCAGGTAGGCCAGGGACTTGCCGGTGCCCGTGCCCGCCTGGACGGCCAGGTGGTCGCCGGAGTCGATCGCGTGCTGCACCGCCCGCGCCATGGTGATCTGGCCGGGACGCTCCACCCCGCCGACCGCCTCGACGGCGGCGCTCAGCAGCTCCTCCACCGGCGGCAGATCCACCTTCGGGGAGACGTCTTCGGCTGGGGCGATGGAGTCGGTCGGCACGACAGCCAACCGTACCGGTTCCCTGTGACGGTCGCGGCTGCCTCCGGGGAGTCACCGCCGAACTCGTCACGGTATTCGGGAAGCCGTGGCGTGATTCACGTGGCAAACTGGCAGGATCATCCGGCTCACCGACCTCCAGGGGTCATGAAGATCGCCTGTTTTGGTGTCATAGTGACTGGAGGTGGGGACGGAAAGGCCGGTTCGGTAGAGTTTTCCGGGGTCGAGTGGACGAATAAAGGCTGGTTAAAGCACTATGTCTTCCATGTCGGAAGTTGTCCCGTTGCCGTCGTTTGGCGAAGTGTTCTTTGACGAGCGTGGCCAGGAGCGGGTGCTCCGGGTCACCTGGCATGAAGGCACGCTGGTGCTGAGTCTGTGGCGCGGCGAGATGTGCAGTGCCAGTTTCCGCATGCCCATGCAGGATGTGGGGCGCCTGGTAGACACCCTCGACGAGGGCTTCGTGGAGGCCGGCGGCCAGTATCCCGACGAGGTCGGTGAGCAGCAGCCCCCGGCCGCCGACTACGCGGCCGACCACCAGGAGTACGGGGAGTTCCCCGGCACCGGGCAGTACGCCCGGCCGCGCCCCGAGGACTACTCCCAGCAGCCCTACCCCGACCCGGCCGTCCCGATCTCCGCGGAGTCGCAGGAGCCGCGCCAGGTCGCCGCCCTCGGCCCCAACGACGTGCTCGTCGCCCGGGGCGCGGTGCCGCCTCCGGACAGGTCCCCGGAGCGCGAGCCCGCCGGATACGGCCCGGCCGACGTGGTGCCGCGGGAGAACCTGATCGTGGGCGACTCCCTGCCCTACGGGCAGTCGCCCCAGCCGCTCGAGCCTCCCGGCCCCGGTTCCGCCGATCCGCTGTACCAACTGCCCGGCACCCCCTACGCGTCCCAGCGGCCCGACTCCTACGGCGTGCCGCCCCAGCAGGACCTCTACGCCGCTCCGCCGCAGGCCCAGCGGCCTGACCCGTACGGCGTACCGCCCCAGCAGGCCGACCCGTACGGTGTACCGCCCCAGCAGGACGACCCGTACACCGCCCCGGTCGCCCGGTCGCAGCCGGTGGATCCCTTCACGCCGCACCTCGAACAGTTCCCCACCGCCGCCCATCCGTCGCATCCCGACCTCTTCGGGACCCCGGGGCAGCACTCCACCGATCCCTTCGGCTTCGCGGCCCAGCAGCAGTCCGTCTACGAGGTCCCCCAGTCCGACGCCTACGGCTATCCGGCCCCGGCCCAGCCCGACCCCTACGCGTACGGCGCCCAGCAGCCCGTCCCGCAGCCGTCTCCGCAGGCCGGCCACCCGGCGGACCTGCGTGACCTGTACGGCTCGCCGCCCGCCTACGGGCAGGACGTGGACCCGTCCGACCCCCTGGGACTCGGCGGACAGCAGCCCGAACAGCGGATGTCGCGCCCCTACGTCCAGGACCCGCCGCACTCCACCGGCGAGCGACTCCGCCCCGAATCGCGTTATGACGACCAGCGGCACGAGGACCGGGACGAACGCCGCGACTGGTGATCGCCGGGGCGGGGAGCACACCGCCGAGGTAGGTCCCGTACGCTGATCAGCCACAACGGTTGGGGGCGGGGATGAACCAGGCGACGGTGCTGCAGCTGCTGGTGGTGCCGGTCATCGCGATCGCGGTGGCGGCCGTGTCCAGGCGCAGGGGCTGGCCCGTGCCCCTGCTGCTGGTGCTGGCCGGGCTGGTGCTGTCACCGCTGGTGCCGGAGTACGAGCTCGACCCCGAGCTGATCCTGCTGGTGTTCCTGCCTCCGCTGCTGTACTCCGCCGCGATCGACAGCTCCTATCTGAGGCTCAAGGCGGTGCGCAGGCCGGTCGGACTGCTCTCGATCGGCCTGGTGCTGTTCACCACCCTGGTCATCGGCTGGGTCGCCCATCTGCTCATCCCCGGTCTGCCGCTGGCCGCCGCGTTCGCGCTGGGTGCGATCGTGGCGCCGCCCGACGCGGTCGCCGCGGTCGCGGTGGCGCGCAGGCTCGGGCTGCCCCGCAAGGTGGTCACCATCCTGGTGGGGGAGAGCCTGTTCAACGACGCGACCGCGCTCACCGCCTACCGGGTGGCCGTCGCCGCGGCGGTGGGCGCGGGACTCACCTGGGTGGACGCGGTCGGCAGGTTCCTCTACGCGGCGGTGGGCGGCGTCGTGGTCGGGGTCGTGCTCGCCTGGGTCCTGGTCAGAGGGCTGCTACTGCTGCGGGACGCGCTCGTCGAGAACACCGTCATGCTGCTCATCCCGTTCGCGGTCTACCTGGCGGCCGAGAGCGTGCACGTCTCCGGTGTGATCGCCGTGGTGATCGTCGGCCTCTACATCGGCCACCGCCTGCCCACCGTGGATTTCAGCACCCGGATCCTGTCCGACGCCGTCTGGCGGATCGTGGACTTCTTCCTGGAGTCGATCGTTTTCGTATTGATCGGGCTGCAGCTCTGGCCGATCATGAGAGCGCTGGAGGGGGAGGACCCGTGGAAGCTCGCGGGGATGGCGCTGGCCGTCTTCGCCGCCGCGGTGCTCGCCAGGGTCGTCTGGGTCGTGCCCAGCATCTACCTGCCCAGGATCCTGTCCGGGAAGATCCGCAGCCGTGAGCCCCATACGCCGTCCTGGCAGAACGTGGCCATCGTGAGCTGGGCGGGTATGCGCGGGGTGGTCTCCCTGGCCGCCGCGTTCGCCCTCCCACAGGACTTCCCCGGCCGCGCGACGCTGCTCTATCTCACCTTCGTGGTGGTGATCGGCACCCTGCTGATCCAGGGCATGTCGTTCCCGGCGCTGATCCGGCGACTGAAGATCTCCAACGAGCAGGAGATCTTCGACGACAACCTCGCCGAGGCCGCCGCCCAGCAGGCGGCGGCCTCAGCCGGGCTGGTCCGGCTGGAGGAACTCGTGACCGAGGGGATCGCCGACGTCCACCAGGATGTGGTGGAGCAGCTCAGAACCCGGTCCGAACGCCGGTCGCTCACCGCGTGGGAACGCCTCGGCGGCGGCACCGGCCCCGAGGGGGAGGAGACGCCGAGCACGGTCTACCGGCGGCTGCGCCGGGAGATGCTGGCGGCCGAGCGTGAGGTGCTCGTACGGCTCCGCGACGGGGGGCGCCTCGAAGACGAGGTGCTCCGCAGGATCCTTCAGGAGCTCGACTTCGAAGAGGCCACCCTCGAAAGGGACTGAGGCGGCGGCTTGCCGTCCATGGCCCTCCACCTCCGCGGCCAGGATCTCAGTCTGCGCGATATCGCCCCATACGCATCTCAACAAGTGAAAATATGTCTTATGTTGCCCAACCCCCTCATTCCCGGATTCAACCCCGACCCCAGCATCGTTCGCGCCGACGACGCGTACTACCTCGTCACGTCGAGTTTCGAATACCTGCCCGGCATCCCCGTCTATCGCAGCACCGACATGGTGACGTGGGAGCACGTCGGCAACGTCATCACCCGCCCCGAGCAAGCCGGCCTCGAGAACGTGTCCACCAACGGGGGTGTCTGGGCTCCGACCATCCGCCACCGCGACGGTGTCTTCTATGTCATCGTCACGATCGCGATGAGTTCGCGCGGGTGCGTGGTGTTCACCGCCACCGACCCCGCCGGCCCGTGGAGCGACGGCACGACGCTGGAGGGTGTCGGTGGCGTCGACCCTGACCTGGCGTGGGATGACGACGCCGCCTACGTGACCTACTCAGGATTCATGCTGAACGGCCCCGAGGCGGGTCGGCACAAGGGCATCCAGCAGGTACGCGTCGACCTGGAGGCCGGTAAGGCGCTGGAAGAGCCGCGGCCGATGTGGTCCGGCACCGGGCTCAAGGCGCCCGAAGCCCCACACCTGTACCAGCGGGGCGACCACTGGTACCTCCTGATCGCCGAGGGAGGAACGGAGCGCGGGCACAGCGTCAGCATTGCCCGCGGCCCGGCACCCGAGGGGCCGTTCGTCGGCCACCCCGCCAATCCGTTCCTCAGCGCCAGAGGAACGAACCGGCCGATTCAGAACACCGGTCACGCCGATCTCGTCTCCACACCCGACGGCGACGTGCTGGTCATGCTCGGCATGCGCCCCCTGGGCGGACTCCAGTCGTTCTCGCCGCTGGGCCGTGAGACCTTCGCCACCAGCCTGACGTGGGTGGACGGGTGGCCCTACGCCGAGCCTGTGCGCCTCGCGCCCCGCCCCGGCACCGAAGAAGAGCTCTTCCGCTTCGCCGACGCCACCGTCCTGGCAGGCCCCGGCTGGCTTTCGGTGCGCGCCACGCCGGCCGAGACCGCCACCGTCGCCGACGGCCGGCTGTCCATCACCGGCACGGCCGACCTCGACCACCCACACGTCCGGTTCCTTGGACGCCGGCAACGGCACATGACATCGACTTTCACGACCGTTGTCGACGCGCGTTCGGGAAAGGGCGGGCTGGCCTCGCGCTACGACGAGCACCACTGGTTCGCGCTGGAAGCTCACGGCACCACGATCACAGCCAAGGCCCACCTCGCCGGGCTGGCCCAGTCCTGGCAGATCGAGGTCCCGCCCGGCGAGATCGAACTGCGGATCGAGACCTCACCGCCCCCGGCCGCTGCGATGGGCGAGGTGACGGGCGGAGACCGCATCCGTCTCTACGCCGGCGACACGCTGGTCACCGAACTGGACGGCCGATACTGGACCGCCGAGACATGCGCCTCCTTCACCGGCCGGGTAACCGGCATGTACGCCAGCGGCGGCACCGTTTCCTTCACCGATTTCCGTTACACCGGGCGCGAGTCGTGAAGCCGGCGCCGCCACGCCGCTTGGCGGCTGGAGGAGTGAGTCCCACGTCGCTGCGTGCGGAACTCCCGCTAGCCGATGACGTTGTCGAGGTAGCACCAGCGCCAGTCCTCGCCCGGCTCGAAGGAGGCGACGACCGGGTGGGTCGCCTCCTTGTAGTGGGCGGTGGCGTGCTTGCCCGGCGAGGAGTCACAGCAGCCGACGTGCCCGCATGACAGGCATTTGCGCAGGTGAACCCAGCGCATACCGAGGCTGAGGCACTCCTCGCACCCCTCGGGCGTACGAGGGGGCGGGTCCTGGACCTGGGCGAAATGAAGGCAAGTATGCATGATCCCCCTTTGTGGATATCTCACGGTGATCGTACGGCGGAGGCCGTGTTCCGGTGAGGCACCCCGTGCCGGCGCGGTTGTGCGGTGCCGTCCGCGCCGGTGCCCGGCCGGCTCCGCCGCCGCGTCACCCGGTGCGGACGGAGCGGGTACGACCACCTTACTCCGCACCCTCCGGCAGACGGAGACCCGCGGATCCGCCTGCCGTACCGGCCCGTTGGGTAGGGTCGGGGTATGCGACCCCTTCCGCGACGAATCCCCGCCCTCGCCGCCTCCGCACTGGCCGCTGTCCTCCTCACCACCGGCTGTTCGGAGCTCCAGCAGGTCAGCGACGGGATCGACAAGACCCAGCAGTGCCTGCAGGCCGCCGGTATCGTCACCGAGACCGTTCAGAAGATCACCGGCGTGATGGACGACCCCGCCGCCATGGAGAAGGCACTGAACGACGGGGCCGCCAAGCTCGGTGACCTGGCCGACAGCGCGGCCAACACCACGCTCAAGGAGGCCGCCGACAATGTCGCCAAGCAGTTGGACGGCCTGAACGTCGGAAGCGCCAACGAGGCCGTCGACGCGGGGCAGAAGGTCGCGACCGACTCGGTCGCGTGGGTCAAGCAGCTCACCGACGCCTGCGGCTGAGGCCGCACGGCTCACTTACCTGCGATTCCGGGAAACCCGGGTTCTCTAGGGGGAATGTCGCTGAAATAGCGTCGTTCCCATGGACAGCCCCGGTAACGAACCGGATCCCCGGTTCACCCTCGCGAACGAACGCACCTTCCTGACCTGGCTGAGCACGTCGCTCGCGCTGAGCGCGGGCGGCGTCGCCATGGCCGCGGTCTCCGAGGACGTCTTCGTGCCGTGGATGCGGACCGTGCTGGCCCTCACCCTGGTCTCTCTGTCGGCTCTGTCGGCCGCGATGGCCTATCCGCGCTGGCGCCGCGTCCAGCGCGCCCTGCGCAGCGCCGCCCCGCTCCCGCCCCCCGCCATCGCCCCCCTCCTGGGATACGGCGTGGCGATCGTGGCGGTGCTGGCCGTGATCCTCATCCTGCTGGGCCGATGACCCCGCTGTGGGATGAGGGCCTGCAGAACGAGCGGACCCGGCTGGCCTGGGTCCGCACCGCCGCGCTGCTCGCCGTCAGCGGTCTGGGCGCCGGAGGCGCCGGACTGCGCGTCGGCGTCCCCCCGCTCGCTGTCGCCCCCTTTGTCCTGGTCGCCCTGTGCGGGGCGCTGCTACTGGCCCGTACCGGCGTCCGGTACCAGCGCGTGCAACACGCCCTGCACGGAGGCAGCCCACTCGACGAGCGGTCCGATGCCGTCATCGCCTGGCTCGGCACCGTGGCCTTCGCCGTGGGAGCGTTCGGCTTCGTGCTCACCCGTTAGGCCTCCGGCGCGGTACGGATCCCGCGCGTGGCCTGCCGGTCGGCGGGCCACGGTGCACCATCCGGCAGGAGGCAGGAGGCAGGAGGCAGGAGGCAGGAGGCAGGAGGCAGGAGGCAGGAGGCAGGAGGCAGGAGGCAGGAGGCAGGAGGCAGGAGGCAGAGGTCAGGACTCGGAACCCATGGCCACGGTCTCGGCGACCTCGGCGTGCCGTTCGGCCTCCTCGGCGGCGAAGCGCTCGGCGTCGAGCTTCTCCGCGATGTCCTCGTCCTGTCGCATCAGCGTCTCCAGGTTCTGCCCGGCCATGTCCAGGACGCCCATGTCGGCGTAGGCCTGCTGGAGACGGGGGCTCCACAGGCCGATGTCCTTGACGCAGGGGACGATGCGGCTGAACAGCAGGGAGCGGAACAGCCGGAGATATTCCGACTGGTCGACGCACTCCATGGCCTGGGCGACCTCGGATCTGCTCAGACCGAGGGTCTCCCACGTCTCCCGGCCGCGCAGCCGGTCGCGCATCAGGTAGCACCCCTCGATGACGAAGTCCTCGCGCTCGCGGAGCTCGGCCTCGGTGAGCTGCCGGTAGTAGTCGCGCAGCGCCATCCGGCCGAAGGCCACGTGCCGGGCCTCGTCCTGCATGACGTAGGCGAGGATCTGTTTGGGCAGCGGCTTGGTGGTGATGTCGCGCATCACCCCGAAGGCGGCCAGCGCCAGGCCCTCGATGAGCACCTGCATGCCGAGGTAGGGCATGTCCCAGCGCGAGTCGCTCAGCGTGCTGTCCAGCAGGGCCTTGAGGTGGGTGTTGATGGGGTAGGCGAGGCCGACCTTCTCCTGCAGGAAGCGGGCATAGGTCTCGGCGTGCCGGGCCTCGTCCATGGTCTGGGTGGCGGCATAGAACTTGGCGTCGAGTTCGGGGACCGACTCGACGATCCTGGCCGAACAGATCATCGCACCCTGCTCGCCGTGCAGGAACTGGGAGAACTGCCAGGCCGCATTGTGCAGGCGGACGTCCTTGCGCTGTCTGTCGTCCATCCTGTCCCACAGCGGCGTGCCGTGGATCGCGATGGTGGTGTCGGGGACGCCGAGCACGTTGTACGGATCGACCTCAAGGCTCCAGTCGATGCGTTTGACGGAGTCCCACTGCTTGTCCTTGCCCTTCTGGTAGAGGGCGAGCATGCGGTCCCTGCCGTCGTCGTACTCCCAGGTGAAGCGGGCGGCTCCGGCCGCCTCGACATCCCATGTGGAGAGCTCGGCCGGGATGGTGTAGAGATCGTGAGTCGACATGCGGCCTCCAGAGACGTACACCGTACGTACACCCGCGAGAGTCGCACGTACGGTGTACGGGCGTCAAGACGCAGGCGACAATGGCAGTATGCCCGCAGAGCCACTGTCCCGTCCGCGTATCGTCGCCGCGGCCATCGACCTGATCGAACGCGAGGGGGCCGACGCGGTGTCCATGCGCAGGATCGCCGCCGGCCTGGGCGTGGGCGTGATGTCCCTCTACAACCACGTGCCCAACAAGTCCGCCCTGCTCGACGGGGTGGCCGAGACCGTGCTGTCGCAGGTCGAGTTCACCGACGACCCGGACGCCGACTGGACCGACCGGGTGCGGATGCAGGCACTCGCCTTCCGGCAGATCGCCCACCACTATCCCCGCTGCACGATGGTGGTGGTCAGCCGCCAGCTCCAGTCGACCGCCGGGCTGCTGCCGGTGGATCGGGCGCTCGCCACGCTGCGCAGCGCCGGGTTCGACGGGCCCGACGCGGTCCGCATCCTGCGGGTGTTCATCGCCTACATCGTGGGATCGCTGCTGCGCGAGGTCGGCGTCACCCCGACCTTCGCCCCCGTCCCCCACTCCGACGTCGCGGTCGGGAACGTCGATCCCCTGCTCTTCCCGCAGGTGAGCGGACTGGCCCCGCAACTGGTCGACTTCGATCCCGAAGCGGAGTTCGCGTTCGGCCTGGAGTTGCTCATCCAGGCGATAGCCGTACAGCTGAGAAGGTGACGTCCGGGACCCGCCGGCCCCGGACGCCCGAGGAGTGTTCCCTTCCCCTGGACACTCCTCCTTGCGGTCAGTACCAGTTACTCGACCGGAAATGACCCCATGCTCCGCACGGTGAACCGTAGCGGCTCTTGATGTAGCCCAGTCCCCAGCTGATCTGGGTGACCGGGTTCGATCGCCAGTCCCCGCCGCTGCCGCTCATCTTCGAGCCCGGCAGGGCCTGGGGAATGCCGTACGCCCCCGAGGAGGCGTTGTGCGCCTGGTGGTTCCAGTTGCTCTCTCTGGTCCAGAGACTGTCCAGGCAGCGAAACTGGCTGTGAGACCACAGGCGGCGGGAGACGAGGCGGAACGCGATCGCCTTGTTCCTGCTTCTGGTGGTTCTCGATGCGAACCTGATGACTCTGGGCTGGGCCCGGGTGAACCACGTACCCTGATGGACGATCATCTTCGCCAGCCCTTTCCTGGCCGGCTCCATGATTTCCTTGGCTTGCCCGATCCCCGCCGAGCCGACCATGGCCGAGGCCGTGATCATGGTAACGGCGGTGTTCCGCAGGACGCGGTAGCTGTTCATGGTGATCCTTGTCCGCTGGCCGCGTGCGGGAGGCGTGCGAGAGGGCGTTGGCCCCCTCGCACGCCGGACGGTCCGGCGCCCGTGGCTCGGACGTGGACATGCCCGCGCGGTCTCGCCGGCCCGTTTCCGGCATGAGACGCCGCGACGTTTTCTCTAGGGCGCTTTCTAGTACGCCGGGGGAGGGCCGAGCGGCGGTTGCGACATGCCGTGGAAAGGTGTTTGCCCGATCTTCGTGGCCTACGGGTGATTCGGCGGGACCCGGCTTACCACCGGCGATACGCCTATGCGGGGAGAGGAGATGAAAAACACCCCGGCATGGGGTTTGGATCTAGTACCAGCCGCGTGACTGGAAATGCGCCCACGCTCCACATGGGGAGCCGTAGCGCTTCTTGATGTAGGAAAGTCCCCATTTGATCTGTGTTCTGGGGTTGGTTCGCCAATCACGTCCGGCGCTGGCCATCTTTCCGCCGGGCAGCGCCTGGGGGATGCCGTAGGCGCCGGAGTAGCGGTTGTGCGCCCGATGGTTCCAGCCGCTCTCCCTGGACCAGAGCCGGCTGAGGCAGCCGAACTGACCTCTGGTCCAGCCCCGCGCGGACACCAGGGGTGCCGCGAGGGACTTGTTGCTCCGCTGCGCCGAGGAGGCGTGGGCGGCGGTGGCGGTGGAGATCTGGGCGACCGTGGCGGTGGTGCTGACGGCGAGCGCCGAGGTGACCAGCAGAACGCTGGTACGGCGTGGCGTCGGCATAGAGAACTGCCTTTCGCTGGGATCGGAGGACGGCCGCCACGATGCCCCAGTGATTACCCGGAAGGCGAGTCGACAGTTCCTGTCGAGGTCTCTGTCAAAGATCGGTTAGGAAAAGATCATGCGCCTGGTGAGGTGTTCGGCGTCTCACCTATGGCGTCCGTCACATTTCACTTCTTGGACGCCGTAACTCTCGGATATGACAGGCGATTAAGCTGCAGATCATGACTATTCGTGATATCCCCGTACACACCCTTGCCGACGCCCCCACCACGCTGGCGGAGCTGCTCGGCGACAAGGCAGCCCTCATCGTGAACGTGGCCTCCAGATGCGGTCTCACTCCGCAGTACGCGGGGCTGGTCCGGCTCCAGCAGACCTACGCCGACAGAGGGTTCGCCGTCGTCGGTGTTCCGTGCAACCAGTTCATGGGCCAGGAGCCGGGCAGCGCCGAGCAGATCCAGGAGTTCTGCTCCACCACCTACGGGGTGGACTTCCCGCTGCTCGCCAAGGCGGATGTCAACGGCGAGGACCGGCATCCGCTCTACGCCTCGCTCACCCGGGCCCCCGATGCCGATGGCGCGTCCGGCGACGTCCAGTGGAACTTCGAGAAGTTCCTGGTCTCCCGCGAGGGCGAGGTGCTGGCCCGGTTCCGCCCGGCCGTCGAGCCGGAGGACCCCGCCGTCATCGCGGCGATCGAGAAATCCCTTTAGGGGCGCAGCTTCCCCGGACGATCAGCTCGGTGGGCAGCAGCACGCTTCGCGGGCGTCGCCCTCCGGTGCGCAGCACCAGTTCGGCCGCGCGGTAGCCGATGTCCTGGGCGGGCTGGGCGATCACGGTCAGCGTCGGGGAGCACAGCTCGGCCCAGGGCACGTCGTCGAACATGATCAGTGACAGGTCCCTGGGCACCCGCAGGTCCAGCTCCCTGGCGGCGAGCACGGCCGCCTCGCCCAGCAGATTGCCCCCGGCCAGCACGGCCGTCAGGTCGGGACGGCGCTGAAGGAGCCCGGCGGCGGCCGCGTAGGCGGAGTCGCGGCTGCCGCGCGCGGAGACGATGAGCTCCTCGTCCACCAGGTCGCCCAGTGTCTGGCGGAAGGCGGTCAGGCGCTGCTCCTGGCCGGGGCCGCCGAGGTAGGCGATGCGCCGGTGGCCCAGCCCCGTCAGGTAGTCGACCGCGGTCTGCACGCCCGCGCGGTCGTCCGCCAGGACCGCGGGCACATCGTCGCGCCCGGCCGCGAGCCGGTGCGCGAACACCATGGCGAGCCCGGCCCGTAACGTCGGCGTCCACGTCTCCCCATCGCCGGAGGGGACCGCGATCACCCGGTCCACCCCCTGCTCCAGCAGCATGCCGATCAGCTCCGCCTCGCGTTCCGGGTCGTCGCCGGTCGCCCCCAGGATCACCGGTTCGCCCGCCGAGCGCGCGCAGGCGAGCACGCCGTCGGCCAGCCGGCCGTAGAAGGTGTCGGTGATGTCGGGCAGCAGCAGCCCTATCCCGCCCGACCGCTGCTGGCGGAGGTTGCGGCCGAGCGCGCTGGGCCGGTAGTCGAGCTGGGCCGCGACGGTCAGCACCCGCTCCCTGGTCTCGGGACTCGCCGAGCCGCCGGACAGAACCCGCGACACCGTGGCGACCCCGACCCCCGCCGCCTCGGCGACGTCCTTGATGGTCGTACGACGCATGTTCATGGAAACGATTCCACCATGATTTCCGTAGTGGATCCAGTGCGAAGAGATAACGATGCCCCCGTTGACAAGGAAGAACCATGCCACCTCTTGACACCGATGTTCCTTTCCGATGGGATGCATGAAAACGTATCCACATCGGGTGAACGCGGGGTTGGCCCGAGGCGCTAAGGACTCTCCATGGCATCGATCGTTCTCAATAAAGTCGACAAGATCTATGCAGGCGGTGTGAAAGCCGTGAACGGCCTCGACCTTGAGATCAAGGACGGCGAGTTCATGGTGCTCGTCGGGCCGTCCGGCTGCGGCAAGTCCACCGCCCTGCGCATGATCGCGGGCCTTGAGGACATCAGCGGCGGTGAGATCGTCATCGGCGACCGGGTGGTCAACCACCTGCCTCCGAAGGACCGTGACATCGCCATGGTCTTCCAGAACTACGCGCTCTACCCGCACATGACCGTCGAGGAGAACCTCGCCTTCGGTCTCAAGCTCCGCAAGATGCCCAAGGCGGAGATCTCCAAGCGGGTCAACGAGGCCGCCAAGATGCTCGGCCTGGAGCAGTACCTCAAGCGCAAGCCGGCCGCCCTCTCCGGTGGTCAGCGCCAGCGTGTCGCGATGGGCCGCGCGATCGTCCGTGAGCCGCAGGCCTTCCTCATGGACGAGCCGCTGTCCAACCTGGACGCCAAGCTCCGCGTCTCCATGCGCGCCTCCCTCAACACCCTGCACGAGCGTCTCGGCGTGACCACCGTCTACGTCACCCACGACCAGGTCGAGGCCATGACCCTCGGCGACCGCGTCTGCGTCCTGCGCGACGGTCTGCTCCAGCAGGTCGACACCCCGCAGAACCTCTTCGACAAGCCGGTCAACCTGTTCGTCGCGGGCTTCATGGGCTCCCCGTCGATGAACTTCGTCAACGCCGAGCTGGTGCGCGGCGACGGCGGCGCGGCCGTGTCGTTCGCCGGTTTCAACCTGCCGGTGCCGAGTGAGACCTTCGCCGAGAAGCCCGGCCTCGACGAGTGGGTCGGCAAGCAGATCATCCTGGGCATCCGTCCCTCCGACTTCGACGACTCCGTCGCCGCCAACGGCAGTGCCGGAGGCTGGACCCGCCTGCAGGTCCGCGCGGAGGTCACCGAGGAGCTCGGCTCCGAGATCAACGTCCTGTTCCTGATCGACGCCCCGCCGGTCCAGCACCAGGACACCGTCGCCGCGGCCGACGCGGGTGACGACGAGGAGGCGGCACTCCCACTGGTCGGCGACAAGTCGCTGTGGACCGCCCGGGTCAACTCCCGCAGCCACGTCCGCCCCGGCCAGAACATCGAGCTGGTCGTGGACACCCACAACCTTCACTTCTTCGACCCGGTCTCGGGTCTGGCGATCGGCCACCCCGCCAACGCCCGCGTCTGACCAACCCCGTAGGCCGAAAGGGCCCGTGCCACGACCCCCTCCCGTGGTGCGGGCCTTTTCGTGTCCGTACCGGCCACCGTGTCCCGTGCCCGCCGCGGCCCGCGCTCTGCCCGGCGGGCGCACCGCCGATGGCCGAGGCGGCGGGTGACCTCTCCGGGTCCGCGTCCTGCCCGGCGGGCCTACCGCCGGCGGCCGAGGCGGCGGGAGACCTCTCCGGTGAGGCCTCGGGGGACCAGCCTGCCGACCCCGACGATGACCTTGTAGCGGATGTCCGGGACGCTCACCCGTCTGCCGCGGGCCAGGTCGCCCATGGCCTCGTTCACCACCTTGTCCGCCGAGAGCCACAGGAAGCCGGGGATGCCGGAGACGTCCATCGAGGCGCGGTCGTGAAACTCGGTCCTGACGAACCCCGGGCACAGGGCCATCACCCGCACGCGGCCGCCGGTCAGCTCGGCGGCGATGGACTCGCTGAAGTTGACCACCCACGCCTTGGACGCGCTGTAGGTGCCCCGGGTGAAGAACGCCGCAACCGACGCGACGTTGACCACCGCTCCCCGGTCGCGCTTCCGCATCCCCGGCAGCGCGGCCAGCGTCAGCCGCAGCACCGCCTCACAGTGCACCTTCAGCATCCGTAGCTCGTCGGCGACCGGAACGTCGAGGAACGCACCGGGATGGCCGAAGCCGGCGTTGTTGACCAGCAGGTCGACCCCTTCCCGGAGCCGCTGCTCGACCGCGGTCAGCCCCTCCTCGGCGGCCAGGTCGGCGGCCAGCACCTCGACCTCCACCCCGTAGCGCAGGCGCAACTCCTCTGCGGAGGCGCTCAGCCGCCCCTCGTCACGGGCCACCAGGACGAGGGAGAAACCGTCGGCGGCCAGGCGGCGGGCGAACGCGGCACCGATGCCGGCGGTCGCGCCCGTGATCAATGCGGAAGGCATGTCCGAAGTCTAGGGGCCTCCTCACCGGCTCCGGCGACCGACTTCTCGCCCCTTCCGGGCGATCCTGTCCGGCTGCGGCGTGTCGCTTCCCGAAGGTCAATGTTCCGAGGGCAGTCGGCGATCGTTCGGTAATGTGCGCGAGCCGTACGGGCTGTCCCTATGCGGGGGTGAATATAACGGGTTCCGGAGACATGTCGCTCGTGTTCCGAGTGGTGTGTTCTATGGCCTGAATCATCGCCACCAGGAGTCAGAAATGACCGGAAAACAGACGATCTCTCTTCTCATCGCGATGGCTGTTGGAGGTGGACCCGTGCTCGGAATCGCCGAAACGGCGACCGCCGCCGCACTCTCGCCGCTGACGGCGGCCTCGCCGACGAATCCCTATCCGCCACGCCCCGACTTCGGTGACCCCTTCCTGGGGGACTTCGACACGGACGACCCGCTCCTGTCGGAGATCGAGGACCGCGTCGAGGGCAAGGTGAACGCCATCACGGGGAAGGTCGAGGACGAGGACGAGGACGAGGACGAGGACGACGGCCCGGCAATCGTCCAGGACTCCAAAAACCGGCAGGTCATCACGTTCACCGACAACGGCTGGGGTCATCACCGAAGGTGCGGTGGATGCGGCGGGTGCGGCGGGTGCGGCGGGGGACACCGGACGGTCGCCGCCGCCACCTCCGGTGCCGATGAGCTGCCGTTCACCGGAGCACCCGTGGCGCTCATCGCCACGGTGGGCGCCGGCCTGCTCGCCGCCGGTGCCGCCGGAACGCTGATCTCCGTACGGCGTCGCCGATCTTCCAGTGCACTCTAGGGGGCGCAGACGAGTCGTCGTGGCCGGCCTGCTGGGTCTCGTCGCCGTCATTGTGCCGGCCGGGGGCTGGTCGGCCCATCTCGCCCTGAGCGTGCGCGACCATCTGGAGGCGACCAGGAGCGCGCTGCTCCAGTTGCGCACGCTGGCGAGCACGCGTGACCTCGAGCCGATGGCCCGGATGCTCGCGGACGCCCGGTGGCACGCCGCCGAGGCGAAGCGGCTCACCGCGGGCCCCGACTGGTCGGTGATCGCCCACGCTCCGATGGTGGGAGACGGTGCGACGACCGTGCGCGGGCTGGCCGAGAGCGCCGCGGAGCTGACCGAGGTGCTGGCCGCCGTCCAGCGGGTCGGTGGGGCGCTTCTGCCGGTGAAGACGCACTCCCCGGGCGGTATGACCTCGGTGCTCGACACACTCGACGCTGCGACGCCGGTGCTGGACGACGCCGTCATCCGGCTCGCACGGGTGAGGTCCCGCCTGGCCGCCACGCCCTCCGACACCGGCGTCGACCTGCTCGACCAGGCACGCGGTACGGCTCTGGACGGAGTCGATCAGTTGCGGGGCTGGCTCGGCAGCGCGGCGACCGTCGCGGCCCTGCTCCCGCCGATGCTGGGCCACGACGGCCCGCGCCGTTACTTCATGGCGTTCCAGACCAATGCCGAGGCGCGGGGGACCGGAGGCCTGGTCGGCGCGTTCGGCATCCTGCGGGCCGGACCCGGCGGGATCGGCATCACGCGGCTGTCCGACAACAAAGGTCTCGCCACGAGTCCGGCACCTGTCGCCGATCACGGTGCGGACTTCCGAGCACGCTACGGGCCGAGCGCGGTCAGGATGCTCTCCATCTCCAACCTCTCCCCGCACTTCCCCTATGCCGCGGCCACCTGGACCGGGCTGTGGGAACGGCAGACCCACCGCCGGCTGGACGGTGCCATCGCGATCGACCCGCTCGGCCTGTCCTACCTGCTTGAGGCGATCGGACCGGTCACCCTCCCCGGTGGGGAGAGGGTGACCGCCGAGAACGTCGTCGACCTCACCGAACGCACCGCCTATGCCCGGTATACCGACCCGACGGTGCGTAAACGGTTCCTCATCACGGTCGCCGGAGCTGTCAGCGAGACGCTGCCCAAGGCCCTCACCGAGCCTTTCCGGCTGCTGCCCGCCCTGCTCCACATGGTGGACGAGCGCAGAATCCAGATCTGGAGCCGCCGCGGCGCGGAGCAGTCACTCCTGTCGGCGGCCGATGTCGGCGGTGTGCTGCCCCGGCGGCCGGGACCGTTCGCGGGGCTGGTGGTCAACAACTCCGCCGGCGGCAAGCTCGACTACTACCTGAAGCGCTCCCTCGACTACGAGCTGGGCCCGTGCTGGAGCGGGCTGCGCCCCACGACGGTCCGGGTCCGGCTCACCAACGACGTGCCGGACCGGAGCCTGCCCTCCTACGTGACCGGCCGGATGGACTCCCCGCGGCTCCACCATGCGGTCGGCTCCAACCTGTTGTGGGTGTCGCTGTACGCGGGGGCCGGAACGAAGATGAGGACGGCACGGCTCGACGGTGACCGGGTGGCGGTCACGCGAGAGGATGAACGCTCCCATCCCGTCTACTCGACCCTGCTGGAGTTCGCCCCCGGGCAGTCGAGAACGCTGGAGTTCGATCTGCTGGAACCCTCCTCCGGCCGGCAGCCGCTGGTCCCGGTGCAGCCGCTGGTCCATCCCCAGCACACCCGGATCGTGTGGAACACGCAGGGCTGTACCCGCTGACCGAGGAGCCGTGGCAGAAAGCGGTGGCCGCGCGCACGCCGTCCCTCCGGCACCTGCAGTAAAGGGTAAAGCGCGGCGCGCCGGAGACGAAAGCTCGGAGGGACGCTCTACCGTCGCGCTCATGCGGGATTCACCGGAGACCATTGAGAACAGCCTGCCCGCCCGGCTCCCCGGTCACGAGAGCTGCGGCCGGCGGTGCTGGAGGGACGTGGAAGCGGTGCCCGCTCCGGGTGACGCCCCCAGGTTCCGTATCCTGTACGTCTGCACAGGCAATCTCTGCCGTTCCCCGTTGGCGGAACGGCTGACCCGGTCGGTCCTGGGACCGTGCCCGGCACTCCAGGTGATCAGCGCCGGCACGCACGCCGAGCTGGGAAAGCAGATGGCCGAGCGGGCGCAACGCGTGCTGATCCGGCTTGGGGGAGATCCCGGCGGGTTCGTCTCCCGCCCGCTGACCCCCGAACTCGTGGCCGCCGCCGACCTGGTGCTGACCGCCGGTTCCGAGCACCGTGCCGAGTCGGTGGCCAGGCATTTTCCGGCGGTCACCCTGGCCTTCACCATCACCGAGTTCGGTACGCTGGCCCAGGCCGTGCCGTCCGCCGCGGTCACCCGCCATGAGGACCCCGTGTCACGGGCCCACACACTGATCGCCGAGGTGAGGGCACTGCGCGGGCTGGTGCGGGTGGACCGGCCCGATATCCCCGACCCCTACGGGGGGTCCTGGCTGGCCTACCGGATCGCGGGGCGGAGGATCGCCACGTCGCTCGCCGTCCCGCTCCGGCTGCTCACACATTCACCGTCGTCTTGACCTCGGCGTCGTAGCCGTAGCCGTAGCCGTATTCCTGACTGTTCCTGACGGGCGCGAAGTTCAGGACGGCGCCCACCACGCGGACGTTGATCGACGAGAGCATCTCGGTGGCACGGACGACGTGCTCCTGCCGGGTCTTGCCGTACCGTGCGACGAGCAGCGTGCCGTCGCAGACCGTCGAGAGCGTCGCGGCGTCGGTGACGGGCAGCAGCGGTGGTGCGTCGACGATCACCATGTCGTAGGTCTCCGTGAGCTGGGCGAGCACATTGCGCATCACGCGCGAGCCGAGGAGCTCGCTCGGGTTCGGTGGGATCTGACCGCTTGGCAGGATCGACAGTTCCGCCTCGCCCCACGTCTGGATGACCCCCTGCAGCCCGGCCTTTTCGATCAGCACGTCGGTGAGGCCCGTCGTGCCCTCGATTCCGAAGTAGTACGGGATACGCGGGCGGCGGAGATCGGCGTCGACCAGGATCACCCGCCAGCCGGCCTGCGCGAGTGTGATCGCGAGGTTGGCGGCTGTCGAAGATTTTCCCTCACCCGGCAGGCAACTGGTGACCACGAGCGATTTCGGGTGCCGATCGACACCGACGAACTGCAGGTTGGTGCGGAGCGAGCGGAACGCCTCGGCCCTGGACGACCGGCCATGGCTGCGGACGATCAGCGGAAGGCGCCGTGCGTCCCGTTCGTAGCCGATGATCCCCAGGATGGCGGTCTTCGCTGCCTGCTGCAGGGCCTTGTCCGACTTTATGGTCGTGTCCAGGCGGTCGCGGAGGACGAGTGAGCCGAGAGCGAGGAACAGCGCGATCATCACGGCAAGCGCGAGGTTGACCAACGGCCGGGGGCTGACCGGCGTCACCGGGAGGTCCGCCCGATCCACCAGGGTGACACTGACGCTGGCGCGGCTTCGAGGGGTGGGCCGCTCGATCTCGTTGATCAGCTTGGGGAACTCGGTGCCCAGGGCATTGGCCAGCTGTGCGGCGCGCGCGGGGACGGTGTCGGTGACCGTGGCCCGGATGAGCACGGTGTCGGGGATGGACTCCGCGGTGATGTTTCCCTGAAGCCGCTGCACGTCATCGCCTTCGGTGATCTTTTCGATCACACGGCGGCTGGTCAGCAGTTCGGCGTAGGACTGCACACGCTGTTGGGACAGCATCCCCGCCTGGTAGGCGGTGGAGAGGCTGCCCTCCCTGTCATGACCGGAGACCAGCATGGTGATCGTCGCGACGTATCTCGGTGGCGTGTGGGCGGTCACGAAGGACGCCGCAGCCACCGCCAGGACCAGGGAGAACAGGACGAGCAGCCAATTCCTGCGTATGAGCCGCATGTAGTAGAGCAGATCCACTGGATCAACGCAGCCTTTCGGGGATTCGTGAATGAGCCTTGGAGCGCAGGAACGGCGAGTAAACGTTCACGCCCTGCAGCAGGATGATGAGGAGAAGGGCGGTTCCGCCCCCGGTGATCGCCGCGGCGATCGCCGGTATCCACTTCAGAGCCACCGCCAGGCAGAGCGCGCCGGCGAACGCTGTGATCATGCCGAGCATCATGGCGATCACCCGGGTGCCGAAGCCGACCTGGCGGAGCCGGTGTGAAACGTGGTCGGTGCCGCCCGCCAGCGGTGAACGGCCCACCCTCATCCGTGAGATGAACACGACACCGGTGTCGACGGTTGCGATGAAGGTCGGCAGAAGCAGCCCGGAGACCATGGCGCCGGGGTCCTGCCCCGTCACCAGGACGACCGCCGAACAGCTGAGGACGAAGCCGATGAACAGAGCCCCGGAATCCCCCATGAATATCCTCGCGGGAGGCCAGTTGTGCAGGAGAAAGCCGAGGCTGGCGTAGGCCAGCAGGGTCAGCAGCAGCCCGAGCGCCGGCTGGGCGGACACGAAGGCCGTCCCCGCCAGGAAGGCGGCGGCGACCGTGGTGACGGCTCCCAGCGTGCCGTCCATGTTGTCCAGCAGGTTGAAGGAGTTCGTCATCACCACGATCCACACCACCGTGACGGCTCCGTCCACCCAGCCGCCCGTCAGGGTGATCTGGACACCGGAGAACACGACCCCGCTCGCCGTCGCGGTCTCCACGGCCAATCGGGTGAACATGGACAGCGAGCCGATGTCGTCGATCAGACCGAGCAGGGCGATCGCGGTGGCGGCCAGGAGGATCGCTGTGATCCGCCGATCGGCCAGGCCCAGCACCGCCGTCGCGGGCACGACTGTGGCCAGCACGATCGCGACGCCTCCCAGGTAGGGAGTCGGACGGGCATGGGCCTTGTTCCCGCCGGGACGGTCGGTGAGGTCCCACCGCAGGGCCAGACGCCTCAGCGGCACGATGGCCGCGGCGCTGAGGAGAAAGGCGGCCGCTCCTGCGGCGAGGGGGATCGTTCCGTTCACCGGATGGACACCGCGAGATCCGCGCGGGCCTCCGCGACGACGTCCGCGAGGATCTCATCGAGAGCGCGTTGTGGAGTCCAGCCGGTGAGCTCGCGGATTCTGGTGGTGTCGGGAACCCGGCGCGTCATGTCCTCGAAGCCCTGCTCGTAGGCCTCGTGGTAGGGGATCAGGTCGACACCCGACGGGGAGCCGGTGTGCTCGACGACCAGCTTCGCCAACTCCAGGATGCTCACCTCGTCGGCGGAGCCGATGTTGAAGGTCTGCCCGATCGCCGCGTCGTCGTCGAGAAGTCTGAGCAGCGCGTCGACGACATCCGTGACATGGGCGAAACAGCGGGTCTGGGTGCCGTCGCCGAAGACCGTGAGGGGCATACCGCTGAGCGCCTGCCGTACCAGGCGGGGGATGACCATGCCGTAGGCCGGGCTCTGCCGCGACCCCACGGTGTTGAACAGCCTGACCACGATCGTCGGCAGGCCGCGTTCCTTGTGGTAGGCGTTGGCGAGGATCTCGTCGACGGCCTTCGCGGTGCTGTAGGCCCAGCGCACCACCGCGGGGCTGCCGAGGATGCGGTCGGAGTCCTCTCGGAGCGCGCCGGAGGAGTTCTTGCCGTAGATCTCGCTCGTACTGGTGACCAGGATCTTCTTCCGGTATCGGTGCGCGGCCTCGATCACGATCTCCGAGCCGCGGATGTTGGTCGTCAGGGACCGTAGCGGCTGTTCGACGATCAGTTTGACGCCGACCGCGGCCGCGAGGTGGACGACCACGTCGCACCGGTGGACCAGCTCATCCACCATGAGCTCGTCCAGAACCGACCCGTGCACGAAGTGCAGGCGGGGATGAGGCTGCAGGTTCTCCCGCCGCCCGGTGGACAAGTTGTCCAGGACCACGACCGACTCGCCGCGGGCGAGCAACGCGTCGGCCAGATGCGATCCGATGAACCCGCTGCCGCCCGTTATCAGATAGGTGTTCCTTGATGTTTTCTTCACTGGCTTCCCTTATTACGTGCGTGGAGAGGTCTCTGTAGTGGAGGGAAAGACGGGTCAGATATGGGCATCGAGTCGCCTGCCGGTGCCGGTGGCCACTGAACTCTCGAACCAGGCCACCGTCATGCGGAGCCCGTCTTCCAGGGACACCGGGCACACACCGGGGAACAGGTGGCGCAGCAGGCGTGGGGAGGCCTGCGACTCCTGGATCTCACCGATCCGGGGCGGCAGGAAGGCCGACTCGACCGGCCTGCCGAGGACCGTTCCGAGGGTGTCCTTCAGCCGCCGCAGGGTGGTCCGTGTCCCGAACGCGAGGTTCACCGGCGTCGCGCTGGTCACCCGGCGGAGGGCGGCGTCGACGAGGACCTCGGTCAACGAGCCCACGTAGGTGAAGTCCCGCGCCTGGTTCCCGTCACCGTAGATCGGCACCGGTCGACTCCGCAGCGCCATGGACACGAATGTCGGGATGACAGCCGCGTAGGCGTGGCCTGCGGCCTGCATGGGGCCGTAGACGTTGAAGAAGCGGAAGGGCAGCACCGGCAGACCGAAGCTTTCCGCATACGCCAGGCCGTATGCCTCGGTCGCGAGTTTGCTCGCACCGTACGGGCTCAGCGGCCGGGTAGGGAGGTCCTCGTGCTTCTGCGGCTCCCGGCAGTTGCCGTACACCGAGGACGACGAGGCGAGCACCACGTGCGGCCTGGTCGCGCGGCAGGCCTCCAGGACGTGCAGGGTGCCGGTGGCGTTGACAGTGTGGGAGGCCAGCGGATCCGTCAGGGACCGGGGAACCGACGGCCGCGCGGCGAGATGGACGACGGTGGAGGCGCCGGTGACGAGGTCGGGCAGAAGTTCCGTGTCCAGGATGCTGCCCCTCACGAAGTCCACCTCGATCCCGTCGAGGTTGGCGAGATCTCCGCTGCTCAGATCGTCCAGCACCGTGACGTTCTCGACCTCGGGGCGGGCCAGGAGCGCGCGGCACAGATTGGCGCCGATGAACCCCGCGCCGCCGGTCACCAGAACTCTCACTTGTTCATCCCCCTTGTGGTCCGTTCCGCGGCCTGGCGACCGCGGCGCTCCCCGCCCAGCGATCGATAAAGGGCTTCGGTGTCCGTGGTCAGGCGTTCCACGTTGAACGAGGCCGTGGTCCACCGGCGGGCCGCTTCGCCCATCTGGCGGGCGAGATCGGGGGCGGACAGCATTCTCACGATGTGTGCTGCCAGTTCGTCGGCGTCGGTTCCGGCCAGCAGGCCGGTCCGCCCGTCCTGGACGATCTCCGCCACGCTTCCGACACGGGTGGAGACGGCCGGGGTTCCGGCCATCCCGGCCTCGACGAGTGTCAGGGGTGTGCCCTCGTTGTCGGAGGTCAGCAGGACCACGTCGGCGGCCGAGTACACCGACTCCACGTCCTTCCGCCAGCCGAGCAGGTGAAAGGAGTGCCGGATCGGCTCGATGTCGCGTTCGACCTGCCCGCGCAGCTCGCCCCCGCCGCAGACGACGAAGTGGCAGTCGGGCACCTGCCGGAGTACGGCACGGGCCGTGGCGACGAACCGGTCGGGCCGCTTCACCCGGGTGAGTCGGCCCACGTATGCCACGACGGGCGCATCAAGGGGCAGGCCCAGCGCGGTGCGGGCGGCCCCGCGGTCGGGGATCGGGCCGAGCCGTACGCCGGGGGCGATCACGACGTACTGCTCCGGCCGGCCGATCCGGGCATCGAGCAGTTCGTCGCGGACCCGGGAGCCGACGGTCACCAGGCGGTCGGTCATCGAGGCGAGGATCCGTTCCGACTGCACGTAGAGCGCACGCTTCGGCCCGGTGAAGTAGCCGTTGAGGAGATGCCCGTGGAAGACATGGATCCGGGCCGCGCCGGCATGAGAGAGGCGTGCCGCCATGCGTCCGAGAGCGCCGGCCTTCGCCGTCCTGGTGTGGATGATGTGCGGCCGGAAGTCACGCATCGCGGCCATCAGGCGGATGAGGGCCAGACAGTCGCCGGAAGGGGTGACCGACCGGCCGAGACCCGGGACCGGATGGACCCGTACCGCCGAACCTTTCAGACCGAGATGGTCGCACTCGCCGACGTCGATGTGGCCTGTGTAGAGGCGATGATCGAACTCCTCCGGATTCAGCCGTTCGGACAGCCCCATCACCTGAGTGGCGGGGCCGCCCACATTCATCCGAGCGATGATCTCCATGACGCGGATCCGACCGTCTGGCTTCATGCGGGCTCCTTGACGCCGGGCCAGGTTCACGTCGGAGAAGCTAGCTCGGGATTCGCCTTGCTTCAGCGGTGCCGTCACGGTGGTGGCGAAATATTTCCATATTCCGTACCCACTCATGATCGAGTCAGCTCATTTCGTGCACTTGGTAAGCCGTGGGGCGTCTCAGAGTCCCAGCGTGTCGTTCTTGATGAATCGTCACCGTTGGTGAATCGCGGCATCTGTGAATTTCCACCAGAACGACACGCTGGTCTGCAAAGCGGCGGATGGACCAGATCGGGAATTCCATATAAATATATGGTGAGGTGCCCTGATTTTTCCGAATCTGGGCCCATATGGGGTTGCGTGACATCGCATTCTTCAAGCGACCGCCAGAGGTCTTTCCGCCGAGGCGTGACACGCCCTCCGAGTCGTCATCGGATGAAGCGCTCCATCAGGGCTCGCCGCTACACTTGGTGACAAGTTAGTCACAAGATGCGAGAAGGTGTGGTCAGATATGAAGCTCGCGATTCTCGACGGCGGGTCGTCTCTGCAGAAGGCCCAGGGGGTGGTGCGGACGTACCCGTCCATCTGGCAGGGCAGCGTGGTGGACGTCGGATGCCGTTCCCGCGAACTGGAGACTGCGCTCATGGGTCATCGCGTGCACTATCAGGGGGTGGATGTCGACCCTTCCGCCGAGATCATCGCAGATCTCGGCGAAAAGCTTCCGTTCGATGACAAGACCATTAATGTCGTGGCCGCACTCGATGTGCTCGAACACACCGATGACATCCACCATGCGTTCTCAGAGCTGTGCCGGGTGGCCAAGGACCACATCGTCATCACCTTGCCGAACTGCTACGAGGTGAACACCCGGTTGCGATTCCTGTGCGGAAAGCCGCTCTCGGACAAGTATGGTCTGCCCTCGGCGAAACCTCAGGATCGGCATCGCTGGCTCTTTTCATTGCATGAATCGCGGAAATTCATTCATGATTGCGCCGTTGAGCAGAGCTGGAGAGTCGCCGACGAGCGCATCATCGTCGGCCCCAGGAGCCGCCACATCGCCTATGCGGTGCGGCGCTGGCCCAACCTGCTCTGCAAGACGTACCTCACTCTGCTGGCACCGCGCTGATGGAAGCCGCCGGCCATCCCGATGGCCAACCCCCGTGGTCGGCTCGATCTCCGGCGAACGGGGGTTCGCCCTGCAGCCGGGGCCCCGACCTGTGATCACCGTTCCGGCGGCTGGTCACATTGTCCGCGACACGCCGCGAACGCGTAGAGCAAGAATTGATCGCTCTGTGTGATGATTTTTTGTAGTGATCAAGTGGTGCAGGTGATGGGATCGGAGCGGTTCGGGCATGAGGATCGTACGCGTGAGCTACCGCGTGCCACCCGAACCGGGCGGCAAGGAGCGGCATGTCGAATGTCTCACCCGGGAACAGCTGAGACGAGGTCACGAGGTGACGCTCGCGTTCCGGGGCGGGAGCACCGTGCCGAACGGCGCGATGGTGCTGCCCCTCCGGCCGACCGGGTTGTCGTGCCTCCTGGCGGTGAAGTCCGATGTTCTGGCTTTCGCGGCCGAAGTCGCGGGGGCACTGAGGAACGCGGGTCCCGTCGATCTCGTCCACCTTCACGGGGATCATGTCGAAGCATCCGTTATCGGACCTTTCTGTAGAAAGCTTGGCATTCCACTCGTTTTGACGGTGCACGCAGCGCTCGCGAGGCGACATCGGCGACTGGCCAGAATGGCCCTCGGCCATGTCGGAGCGTTCATCGCCATCGGCTCACGAACGGCTGACGATCTGATGGACCGCGGCGCCGACCGGCGCCGGATCCTGGTCGCCTCCAGCGGAATCGATCTCGGAGCCATATCCGGGTCACCGCCGCCCGCTCGTGAACCTGGGCTGATCGTGAGTGTCGGATCCCTGGAGCCCATGAAGAACCATGCTCTCCTCATCGAGGCGGTTCAGGCGCTTCGGCCTGCCAACCCGGGGCTCCGGCTCCTCGTCGTCGGCGACGGACCCGAACTCGGCCGACTGCGTCGGCTGGCGGGGGCGGGGACGGAGACGGGGATCGAGTTCGCCGGGCAGCTTCTCCGAGACGAGGTCTACCGGAAGGTGCGCCGCGCGGAAGTCTTCGTGCTTGCCTCACGCCGCCTCGACGGCAAGGGGGAGGGAGTGCCGACGGCCGCCCTCGAAGCGCTCGCGCTCGGCACCCCCGTGGTGGTGTCATCCGACGCCCTGCTCGATCCAGTCGTGTCGAACCGTGCGGCGTACCGGACCTTCGAATCCGGGTCCGTCGACGACCTGGTGCGCGTCCTTCGCACCGTGCTGGGGGATGAGGACCTTCGCCGTCGGATGAGCACACTGGGAGCCCAAGCGGCCACAGCACTGGACTGGCCGGTGGTCGCCGGCCGGTTCGAGGAGTGGTACCGCGTGGCTCTGAACGCGGGTCACCTGAGCGGTGCCCTGAGATAAGCGTTGTGAGATTTTCTGCGCAACCGCCACCGGAAAAGCTCATACGGCGCTGCGCAGTAATTGTCCACTCTCAAGAAACGGGGAATTCAGTGAGTGGCATGCAACAAGTAGAGCGGGCAGTCGTGACGGGGGTGGCCGGCTTCATCGGGTCACACCTGGCCGAGGCGTTGTTGCTCCAGGGAGCGAATGTGGTCGGGATAGACCGGCGCTCTCCGGCGAGCGACCCGGTGGCAGCCGAAAACCTCGAGAGCCTCCTAGGCCGGCGTGGCTTTCACCTGGTCGAGGGGGAGCTGGGGGAGCTGGATCTGAGGTCGTTGACGGAAGGTGCTTCGGCTGTCTTCCACCTCGCGGGTGTTCCCGGTGTCCGGCCCTCGTGGGGGGAGCGCTTCGCGGAATATCTGGCGTCGAACGTCATGGTGACCCAGCGCCTGCTTGAGGCGTGCGTTTCCACGGACGTGCCCAGGATGGTCCTCGCCTCGTCGTCGAGCGTGTACGGGAACAGCGTCGGCCGCCCCTCACGCGAAGAAGACCTTCCTTTCCCGCTCTCGCCGTACGGGGTCACGAAGCTGGCCGCGGAGCGGCTCTCGCTCGCCTACGCGGTCAGGCGGGACACCCCGTTGAGTGTGGTGGCCCTGAGATACTTCACCGTCTACGGTCCTCGGCAGCGACCGGACATGGCCATCGGCCGAATACTCCGGGCCGTGCTCACCGGTCACCCGCTCCGCCTGTACGGCGATGGCGTCCAGCGCCGGGACTTCACCTATGTCGGCGATGCGGTCGCGGCCACGATGGCCGCCTGCGTGGCTCCCGCTCAGGCCGAGGCGGTCAATGTCGGCGGTGGCCGCAGCGTCTCCATGCTGGACGTGCTGGCGTGTGCCGCCCAGGTGACCGGTCAGGAGGTCCCGATTCTCCGTGACGTGACACAGCTGGGCGACGTGGACACCACGGAGGCCGACCTGACCAGGGCGCGGAACCTGCTCGGCTACGAGCCGTCGACATCACTGGCCGAAGGCATGGGCCAGCAGTGGAAATGGATCACCTCGTAGCGTTCCGATGACCGGAGCCGGCCAGGCCGGACGTGGTGTCAGGCTGCTCTGCCTCCGCTGTCCTCGCCGGCCGGTCCGGTTCCCTCCTGACGGAGGTCAGGGCGAAGAAGAGCAGCGCGATGACCGAGCCTCCGTAGAGCGGGACCTCGGTGAGCGACATCGCCAGGATCGCGGTGACGAAGAAGTACGCGCTCGGGTTCCGGGCCGTCTCGGACGACAGCAGACATACGTAGAGCGCGAACAGGGCGACACCGACCAGGCCCGTGGCAACGCCCAGGTGGACCCAGAGGTTGTAGACGATCCCGTTGGCGAAGTCCATCGGGCTGACATCGCGGAAGGCCCAGCCGTGCCCGGTGATGGGTTTTTCGGAGAGTTTCCGCAGCCCCTCCGAGATCGACTGCAGCCTCAGATCGAGGGATTCGCCGTTGAGCTTGAAGAGTGCGGTGACCTGCGCCGCGGCGAGCAGGGCGGGCGGAGCCATAAGGAGCGGCAGGCCGACGGGGAGGTGCCAGCGCCGGGGCAGCAGCATCGCTACGGCCACGACGCAGAGCGCGAACCACACCGACCGGGTCTGGGTCGCGGCGATGCCGGCGAGGAGCAGTCCGCAGACGGCGATCCGCCCGTTCCGGGGCAGAGACAGCAGCGGGACGACGAGCAGGGCGGCGATGAGCAGTGCCCCCAGCTGGGCCGGATCCGCCAGGACGACTCCGTGCAGGCGGGTGAGCATGTCGGGCAGATGCACGATCGTCTCGAAGAGGGCCAGCCCGAGCACGGTCCAGAGCAGGCCGGTCCCGGCCGTCGGGCTGTGGGTCAGCGCCACCCCCACGACGGCGTAGAGCATGATGTGGACCAGTGGCCACATCATGCCGGACTGGGGTGCCGTCGTCAGCACCGCCCAGCCGAAGAACACGATGAGCACGAGGTGGGACGGTGACAGCCGGACGTCGAGGATCCGGGAGCTGAAGATCAGGCGCACCACGTAGAAGACGGCGACCAGATCGCTGAAGCCGAGCTCGCCGAGGCCGGGCAGTTCCAGCCGCATGGTGACGAGCAGCAGCGCGGGGAGCAGGGGGAGAGGGAGGACGAACAGGGCCAGCGCCCATAGCGCCTCCGCCAGGAAGGGGCTGCCGGTGAGTTCCCGGGCGAGCGCTCCGGCGAGTCCCGCCACCACGGCGAAGAGGAAGCGCACGGGCGCGAACAGCTCTGTCGTGAGACGCGTGGGTGTCGTGCGAGCGATCTCGATCATCACCGACCACCGACCTTCGTCAATCTCTGTAGCCAAGTGATCCAGAAGCCCGTCCCGAGAACGGCCAGGGCCAGCGCTCCCCAGCCGAAGGTGAGCGAGGTCCGCACCGCGTCCGGAGCCACCCGGTCGGCGATGAGGAGCAGGCCGAGAAGGAGGACGCCCTCGGCCGAGAGGTAGGCGATTCTCCAGACGGGCCTGCCCATGGCCAGAGGCAGCACCTTGGACCAGGAGGCGCCTCCCTTCACGCAGGCGACACCCAGGAGGAGCCCGGCCGTCTGGCCGGCCTGGACGTACGGGGCGCCGTACACCAGGCCGAGCGCGTCACCGGCCACGGGGAGCACGACGGCGAGCGCCATCGCCCCGGCCGCGGTGAGCATCAGCGTCGCGCGCATCACGTCCCGCCTGATGAGCGCCGGCTCCCCGGCTGCGGCGGCCTGGGCCAGCCGGGGGTACAGCATCGAGGTGATCGGACTGATCAGGGAGGTGTAGAAGCGGCCGGGAGCTGATGCGATCTTGAGGATGGTCACCAGGGTGGGGCCTCCGAGGAAGCCCGCCAGCGTGAGGACGCCCGATTCGGAGGCCGCCGCGACCGAGGTTCCCGCGGACGCTTTCAGCGTGAAGGCGATGAGGCCGGCCGGGAGCCGGACTCGTGTCACGGCCGGTCCGATGTGGGCGGATATTGTGCGCAGCGACAGCATGCCGAGGACGACGGCCGTCACGATGGCGGCCGCGCACTGGCCGGCCAGATAGGCCGGTGGGCCGCCGGCGAGCAGACCGCCCAGCGACAGCCCGAACGACAGGACGGCGCACCGCAGCCGTACGCGCCCGAGATCACGTAGGCGGCCGGCCAGGGCGAAGGCCGCCCCGGCCGCCCCGGTCGACGCCGCGGCCCCGCCGGAGACGAGTGAGAGCGCGAGCATCAGCGTGAGGTCACCGGTGGCGAGGCCCAGCAGCCACGCTGCCAGCACCATCAGGAGACCGACGCCGCTCGCCAGCACACCGATCGCCACGTCCCACCACAGCAGGCAGACGAACAGCGCGGAACCCTGTCCGCTCCGCTGCTGTTCGATGGGGACGTACCGCTGTGCGGCGTCCTCGATCCGGGGATCCAGCAGCAGGAACCAGACGCTCGACAGCGCCTGAACGAAGATCAGCTGCCCGGACCGGTCGGTTCCCGCCAGCCGTACCAGGACGACCAGACTGAGCATGGACAGGACCGCCTCGCCCTGGCTGGCGGCGGTGAGTGAGGTGAACGTCCGCAGATGCGATGAGCCGGGCGGGCGCATGCGATGGATCGCACGTTCGAGGAGAGTGGCCATGATCAGGAGCAGACCTCGTCGTACAGCCTGTCGAACCACTCCGCGGTCTGGCTGATGTCGACGAGGTCGGCGCTGTCCCTCGCTCCCTGCCGGAGGAGCCCGTGGACTTCGGGACGCATCGCCCGCAGGATGGCTTCAGCGAAGGCCTCGGAGTCCCCCGGCGCGGTGAGAAGACCGTTCCAGCCGGTGGTGACCAGATCGGACACCCCGCCGACGTCGGTGGACACGACCGGCACGCCCGCGGCGAAAGCCTCCATGATGACGACCGGCAACCCCTCGTGAGAGGAACCGAGCACGAGGAGATCGGAAGCGGCGATCAGACGCGCGGCGTTCGGCACCTGCCCGAGGAAACGCAGGCCGTCCAGTCCGAGGTCGGCGACGCGCTTGGCCACCTGCTCGTGCAGCGGGCCGGACCCGGCCAGGAGGAACATGGCGCGCGGGTTCCTGGCGATCACCCTGGTCGCGGCCTCGATGAGCATGCGGTGGTTCTTGGCCGGGCGGAAGTTGGCGACGTGCGTGATGAGAAAGGCGTGCTCGGGGACGTTCCACTCCTGCCTGATACGCTCCGACTCCATCGCCCAGTCGCGCTGTCTCTCGACGCCGACACCGTGGATCCGGGTGCACAGGGCACGCGCGCCCCAGCTCGTGACGGCGCGGGCGACCTGGGGAGAGACGGCGACGGTACGCGTGTCCAGCCACCCCGTCGCCCGGTCGAGCAGCATCGTCGGTGTGCGGTAACACACGTTGTGCACAGTCGAGATCAGGACGGGACGGGGGTTCCAGAAACGTGATGTCATCCGTAGCAGAGCCGCGGGAAGGGGGGAGTGCATGTTGAGCACATCGGGTGCCAGCCGCCTGACCGCCGGAACGAGACGGGACGGGTGAGAACCGCTCCCGAGGACGACCACGTTCACGCCGGCCGACCGTAGCCGCTCCACGAGAATCCGAGTGGACGCCCGCTGGCACACGACGGTGTAGCGCTTGCCCGTCGGCAACGCGGCGAGCAGCCGCTCGACGAGCAGGACCTCGGCGCCGCCCACGTCCAGCGTCTTGATCACTTCGCAGATGTGCGGGTGCTTCATGAGACGGCCCCGGCGGGGTGGGGCGTTCCAGCGCTCATCGAGGTCCCACACCGTTCCCCCACCTGGACGGCCGCCGCCGGCCGGCCGATGAAGTCGTTGACCATCCGGTGCCTCCGAAGAAGCTGTTCCTGGGTGCGGCGCTCGACAGGGCGCTCCTTCCCGCCAGGATCGGGCGGCGGCCGGTATCCGACACGGAGGATTCTCATGTCGCTCTCTCCTATGTCCGTTCTCCGGCGGAGACGCTCTGAATGAAATCGGCGAAACGGTTGATCATGAGATCGAAATCGTGGTGCTCGCTGACGTATCGGCGCGCGTCACGACCCATCTGACGGGCGCGTTCCGGGTCCGTCAGCAACGTGCTGATCGCCTCCGCCCAGTCGTGGACCGACGCCGCCGCCAGAAGCCGGCCGACATGCGGGCGGACGATCTCCCGGTGGGCGGAGATGTCGGAGCAGAGCACCGGCAGGCCGCAGGCCATCGCCTCCAGCACCGCCCGTGGCTGTCCCTCCGACCAGGCGGGATGGGCGACGGCATGCGCCTGCTGGAGCACCGACACGACCTCCGTCTGGGGTACGGGCCCACGGAGTTCGACGTGCTGCTCGATGTGGAGATCGAATATCAGATCGCGCAGTTCGGAGCGGGTCGGGCCCTCGCCGAGAATGACCAGCCGCGCGCCGGGGACGGCCTCCAGGACGGCCGGCCATGCCCGCAGCACGGTCACGTGGTTCTTCCGCCGCACCAGGCTGCCGATCATGACCAGGTGGATCGGTTTCGGATAGGAGTCCGGAGCGGGGAAGAACAGCTTCGTGTCCACCCGGCTCGGCACGTACGCGACCGGGCGCCGGGTGAACCGTTCCGCCCGCTCTCTGAGGCCGTCGCTCACCACGCGTACGCCGGAGGCGCGGCGGACGGCCGCCCGCGAGACCAGGGCGAGCGCCATGCGTTTGAGCGTCCCGCCGTACTCGTGGCCCGGGTCCAGGATGTCTCCCTGTACCTGCATGATGTGCGGGGTGAACCGTCGCGTGTGCGACAGTTCCGCCGCGACGGCGGCGAGTGGGTCGCTGGACATCAGGACGTCACTCCGGGCGGTCGGGCCGTGGTCGATCGTCCGGCGTGCCGCCTGGAGAAACCCCAGTCGCGAGTCGCCTCTGACGCGATAGAGGCGTACGGGATCAAGATCGACGAAACCCGGTTCGGCGTCTCCGGCGGGAACGATCACGTTGTACGGGGCGTCCAGGCGCTCGGCGAGTGCCCGTGCGGGGCGAAGGTTGACGTCGTTCACCTGGATGTCGCGATCCCAGGGGCTGGATCCGACCAGGGTGACGGAGACCGGTTTCACAGGATGTCCTCCAGCATCTGGGCGACTCTCTGGGGGGAGAACTCGTGCCGGGCCCGGTCTCGCAGCCGGCCTCCGAGAGCCGTACGCTCGGCCAGCGGCAGGCGCGCGACCTCGGCCACCTTCTCCGCCAGGCCCGTGAGGTCTCCGACGTCGCAGATGAACGGGTAGTCCGGGCCCACCACATCCGCCGAGCCGCCGGCCCCGGTCGTCACGATGGGGAGTGCCGAACTCATCGCCTCCAGGAGCACGCGGGGGAAACCCTCCTCGTAACTCGGCATCAGGAAGCAGTCGGCGGCGCCGTACAGCGGCGGAAGATCCCGGTTGGGAACCGCTCCCAGGATCTGCAGTCCCGGCCGGCCGGTGCTCTGGTGGGTGAGCAGGGAACGATCGGGACCGTCCCCCACCACGACCAGTCGCACCGGGCGCCGCAGGTCGGCGCCGACGTGGTCGAGCAGCGGGGCGAGCAGTCGCGTCCCTCTCCGGAAGGAGAGCCGGTGGACGAAGAGAACGACGAACTCGTCATCGCCCCAGCCATGGAGACGACGGACTTCCGCCCGCTCCTCCGAAGGGAGCGGGACGAAGCGGTTGCTGTCAATGTCGTTGTACAGCAGGCGCATCTTCTTGCCGGGCACGTGCCACCGTGCACGCATGACCGGGACCATGGTCTCCGGCCCCGTGACGAACGTGTGAACGCACCGGGAGAGCAACTGGTTGAGCCCGTCGTTCAGCCGTTGCCGCACCGTCCTCCTGCGCCCGTGTTCGATCAGATCGGCTGTGCCGCTGCGCCACAGGAATATGCGGTGCCCGAAAAACGGATAGGTCACGATGAGCATGATGAGGAAGAAGCGTGAGTACCGCAGGAAATACGTGCGGTAGCCGGCCCGCGCGCACGAGCGGACCGCGCGAATGGAGCCGAAAAGGCGGCTGAGCCGGTTACGGCCCACCGCCGAGACGATCATATGCACACCGGGCAGCCTTTCGGGTGGCGTTCCCCGCTCGACCAGCGCGATCAGGTCGACCCGTTTCCCGAGAGCCTCGAGGAAAGCGGGGATGTGCGCGAAGTGCTCGGATTCTTCTGAGGACAGGTGCGGAACGACATAAACGACTTTTGCGCGGGAGGGGGTGGGCCCGGTCTCCGTTTTCACCCGCGTCATCTTCCCGAGTGGGAAGCGGGAAATACCGGCGGCGCTCCGTGCCTGCAGAATATTTTAAAGTCATGACTCCATCATTAATGTCGGTCTTCTACGATCTTGGACTTGCATGGCCGATATATCCGGTCAGGTGAGGCCGACGGCACTTCACGGCGCCACGTCGGGGCCACGTCGTTCGCGGCCTGGCCGGCGTGGGCTTTGCCTGCCAATTGCCGGCAAAGCCGGAGTCAGGATTGATTGTTCCCTGTTGAATGCGGTGGGTTTCCTCGCGCTCGGCCACTAATGTCTGCCGGACCGGCAGGTGACCGAGAAGACCGTGCCGCCGACGGCATGCTCCTTTGGAGAGCCGCGGCATCTCGAATGGGGATGCCGCGCCGCGCGGCCGGAGAGCACCGATCCCACGCGTGGCCGACGGAAGAACCAGCGGATCCGCAGGCCGGGATCGGAACCCCGTCGACCGAGAGAGCGAGTGCAGGATGTGGAGCACCGTCAGGCTCAGGACCTCCGTTCCGGGAACGGATCGCGACACGCCCGCTCCGCTGTACGTGTTACGAGTCGTACTTCCGCTCTATGCCGTGGCCCAGTTCGTTCACATACTCTGGACCGCCCGCTATTTCGGGGTCAGGGGCGACGAGCAGATCACTCTCGAATGGTCGCTGCTGCCCGTCGGGGGAGTTCTGGAGGCGACCGGGCAGGACATACACCCGCCGCTTTTCTACCTTGTGCTGCACTTCGTGCTGTTGTCGCCATTGGACGTGATCGTCGCTGGGAAGCTACTCGCCCTCGCCATGACGGTCGGTCTGCTCTGTCTCACTCCCGTCGTCGCGCGGGAACTCGGCTTCGGCAGACGCACGCAGGAGGCCGGGCTTCTCCTCACCGCCGTCTCGCCGCTGTTGTGGCAGTACGGGATCATCATCCGCCCCTACACCATGGCTGCCCTGCTCTTCGTCGCTTGCGTGATCGCGGCCATGCGGACGATCAGAACCCGTTCCCGAGGCGCCCGGGTCGCGCTGGTGACGAGCCTCGTCCTTCTCGTCTACGTGAACTACCTGGCCGCTCTCTGCGCCTTCCTGGCCGTCAACCTCCTCTACCTGGGATGGCGGGACAGGTCCACCACCTCGCCCAAGGCCTGGGTCCTGACGCAGGCGGCCGGTGTTCTCCCGCTCCTTCCGATCATCGGGCTGCTCCTGGACCAGACCGCGCACGCGGCCCGGATCCAGACGTCGGCGGGCGTCGCGAGCAGCGGTGTCACGGGCGTGGCCGCCCGCCTCGCGTACTGGTGCTACGGCATGATGACGGGGGAGACGCTTCTGCAACCATTCCTGCTGATCCCGCTGCTCGGGGCCTTCGGCGCCGTCATGATCTCCGGGATCGGCGCACGCGCGCGCCTGCGCGCCGACGTGCGGCGGGCTCTGTACGCGAGCGTGGCGATCGCCCTGGGCATCCTGGTGACCTATGTGGTGGTCGCGAGCCTTGTCTTCCGCGGTGAACTCTTCACCGCGGGCCCGGCCAGGACGTTGATGGCCGTTCCCTTCGTCAGTCTCGTGCTGGCTCATGTGCTGCGGGAGAAGATCCGCTCGGCGCCGAGGACAGGGGTGGCGGTGGCAGTGGTGATCTCGCTCTGCTGGCTGTCGGCCGAAGCCAACGAGGTCCTCGGCCGTGACTACTTCAGAACCACCGATGCCGTACCGCGGGCCGAGATCGCCAGGGCCGTGCGTGAGCACGCGGGTCCGGGAAGCCACGTCTTCGTGGACGCGCCTTTCGGCACCGACATCGCCTCCATGCTGGAGCGGGAGGGGGTCTCCGCGAGCGTCATCTGGGACCGGTCCCGGGACGCGTACCGCGGGCACCTGGACTCCGTCCTCCGCGGAGAGGACACCGGCGGGGTCCTGGTCCGCTACGACAGGGATCTCACGGACGGTGCCTCCACCTGGTTCCTGGACCGGCTCCGTAGTGCCCGTCCCGGTCTCACCGAATCGGGTTCGTACGGTCCGACACCCGCGCTCGTCCGGTGGCTCAACGCTCGTGCCGGCAGAAGCGACCCGGCTTACCAGGTGACCGTGCACACGTGGCCGGGCGCGGCGTCACCGGCGCCGTCCCGGTGACGGCCTCACGCGGCCGTCCCGGGATCCGACACCTCACCGATCGTGATCCGGGGCGGCCGCGCGGTGGGCCGTCTCAGCCCGGCTGATCCGCCCCGGAGGCGTCCGGCACCTGGTAAACGGCGTAGTCGCCGGAGCGGAACCGGAGTTCCGCGAAGGCCCCGATCTTCGAGTCCGGGGCGGTATGGCGTTCGTCGGCGAAGAGCCAGCGGACTCCGTAGCGGTCCCGTAGCCGCTGGACCGAATCCGCGGACGGCGCGCTGAAGACCGCCTCGTTCAGGCGGAATCGCTCATCGTCCCAGAACGGAAGATTCTGCACCTGCGGGCCCAGGGGTTGCCAGCGCGAGAAATTCCTCGCCGTGTACGTCCACCCCTCGACCAGCACATGCCGTTCGGCCAGTGCCGCGACCCAGAAGTGGCGGCTGTCGCAGGGATTCTCGTAGTCCCAGAGACAGTGCGCGTTCGTGGCGACCAGCTCGTCCGGTCGTGAATGGGCGCGTAGCCATCGTCCGGCCGCCAGGATGCCGTCGGGGACCACCCGGGCGGCTGCCGGCTGGGTGGTCCCCACCGGGGCGGGGGAGGCGATCGAGGCGACCCGGATGTACCAGGCGGCGGGCATACCGGTGGCCACGAGCATGCAGAGCGTGAGTGCCCACGCCCGGAGTCGCGGTCCCCTGACAATCAGGACCAGGGCCGCGAGCAGGACGACGGCCACGAGGACGAGGTAGGGGACATAGAGGACGGTGTCCGTCCTGTCGCCGGTGAACGGAGTCTCAACACGGCAGAGGGCATGGATCAGGTAGGCGGTCCCCACCCCGGCGCCGGCCGCGTACGTCATCGCCCGGGGAGAGACGTGCGCCCGCCGGGTGACGACGGTGAACCCGTAGATCGACACGATCATCAGATAGGGGTAGCACGCCTCGAAGAAGTAGAGCTGGCTCAGATGCGGATGACCGAGCAGGAGCACCACGCCGAGAGCGGCGGCGCCCATGCCGAGCATGAGGGCCACCGTGGGACGCAGCAGCAGCCGCGGCCGGCTCAGCAGACCGAGGATTCCGCACCAGGTGACAACCCAGCAGAGGAGATACAGCAGCGTGACGCCGAGCACCGCGGTCCATGGAGCGGCTGCGGCTTCTCGTGCGGTCAGTTCCGCCCAGGTTTTGCGGACGAGATCGAAAGGGTCGATCATCATCCCCTGCCGGGCGCCGCCGAACAGCACGAACTGCGCGTAGAGAAGGCACGCGGCGGTGATCGCGAGTATGGCCAGCACGGGCCATGGAGGGCGGCGCCGTCTGACGCCCTCCACGACGGCCACCACCGTCAGACCCGCGGTGAGCATGGGAAGGAGGGTGGCTTTGGCCCCGATGGTCGTCACCAGGAAGAGCACCAGGAGGAACCAGTGCGAGGCCGTTCGGCCCGCCGGGGGAATCACCGGACCGGGCGTCCACCGCGCCGGTCCTCCGGCTCTTGAGGAGAGGAGGTTGGCGATGTCCTGCCGCCGGGGTTCGAGGAGGTCGGTGAGGAGCAGGATGACCGGGGCGAACAGCAGAGCGCCGAAGGTCACGGTGGGGCTCGTCCACGACTGGACGCCCCGCCATGCGAACAGGCCCACGTTCAGGCCGACGTAGAGCTTCGGCGCGGCCATGAAGACTATGCCCGCCACGGCCGCGATCGCCCCGATCCACGAGCCGATGACACGCCGTCCGATCATTCCGAGAAGAATGAAGAGCGCGGCCATCATCGGCAGCATCGCCAGCCGGAACAGCAGCATCAGCGGCTCGATCCCGGTGATCCAGCTCGCCGCCGCGAAATGGGCGTAGACGAACCAGTGGTAGGAGAGAGGCTCGCCGGCGACCATCGGCACCGTGGGTGGCACGTGATGCTTCAATTCGCCGATCAGCGCCAGGTGAAACGGCATGTCGATATACGATGCCGCGAGGCCGGGCCAGGTGGGGGAATGGGTCCGGAAGAAATTGACGGCTCCCCAGACGGTCAGATAGGCCACGATCAGGGCCATAGACCACGACCACCACATCGGTGTTCTCGGCCGGGAGCCACCGCCCCAGTGCCTGCGCAGCCGGGGAACGGCGAGGAAGAGCACATAGGTGCCGATCGGCCAGGCCACGACCAGTAGCGGTGCTCCGGCGGCGCGGCCCGCGATATAGGTGAGCGCTTCTATGGCGTAACCCAGTGCCAGTCCGAGGGCCATCTCCTCCGGCAGGGTACGGGTGCCGCGATACAGGGCGCGGATCAGCAGCAGTCCCGGCAGCGCGAGGCCCAGCACGACATAGGCGCCGAAACGGATCATCTCGGAGGCAGAAACGCCGTAGAAACTCAGCACGGCAATGATGAAAGCGGTCGTCAACGTCGCCGGAAGCCACGTTGAGAAGAGCCGTAACCTCCGGTGCCGAGCAGATTCCTGTTCTTCGATCGGAAATTCCCGCGCTTTAAGGTCACCGGTCGGTCCGGGCTGTGCAAGCGCATAATTTTGAAGATTCGGAGTTTTTGCCATATGACGATTCTGGCGGCGCCAATACCCCTGGGGCGTTCGGACGCTCGTGCTCGATGGTGTTCTTGCCACTCCTTTATGAGTCAGTGATCTTCGTCGTTTCTGACAATGTGCTCGGCCCGCCGGCCGGTGGCGGCGATTGGAGTGACATGTCCGCATGGGTGCCGGCGCGAGCGCCTTGGAGAGGGAAACGGGACAGAGGTGTCACGTCACGCGCACCGGCGGCGGTCGTTTTCACGTCAGGGGCACGGGGCAGCCGACCTCCGCCGCGACGACTCCGCTCACGGACGCGTGAGCCCGGTGCCAGAGCTCGAACTGCAGCAGCGCCCACAGTTGACCACCGTGATCGGCGCCATCCATGTGCCGCTGGAGCAGATGGCGGATCACCGGCGGCTTGAACAGCCCCCGGCTGCGAGCGGTGCCGTCCGTGAGCACGTCGAAGGCCAACTCCCGCAGCTCACCACGGAGCCAGGCCGCCAGCGGAACGCCGAAACCCTGCTTGGGGTAGCGCAGCAGCTCTTTCGGCAGCCAGGGTGCGACCGCCCGTTTCAGCAGTAGTTTGGTCTGGCCGTTGCTGATGTTCAACTCGCCGGGAAGGCCTGCCGCCCACTCCATCAGGTGATGGTCAAGGAACGGGGAGCGAGCTTCCAGTGAGTTGGCCATCGTGGTGGTGTCCACCTTCACCAGCAGGTCGCCGGGGAGGTAGGTGAGGGTGTCGACATCCAGCGCCCGGCCGAGATCGGTGTCGGCCGACGAACTTCTGAAGATCGTTTCGAGCAGCCCGTAGCTGTCCACCTCCGCGAGCCGGTGGCGGAGCGCGTCACTGTAGATCCTGGACTTCTGCTCGTGCGTGAAGGAGGCCATCAGGCTGGGATAGCGCCGTGACGGGCGCTCCGCGGCGAATCGCATCAGCCGGCCAAGATGCCGGGGCCAGGATCCGGTTCCGCTTCGCTCGGTGAGAACAGTGCCGATCCGAGCGGACAGGGCCGCGAGGGTCCTGGGGATGGCCGGCAGCCTCCGGGCCCGATTCATCAGGACGTAGCGCCGGTAGCCGGCGAAACACTCGTCCCCGCCGTCTCCGTTGAGCGCGACGGTGACATGCCGCCGGCTCAGCTGTGCCACGTAGAAGCTGGGAATCGCCGAGGAGTCGGCGAACGGCTCGTCGAAGTGCCACGCGAGATGCGGAAGGACGTCGAGTAGGCCGGCCGTCACCACCAGTTCGTGGTGATCGGTGCCGTACCGCTCGGCGACCATCCGCGCCTTGTGTCGCTCGTCGTACCGGCTGTCCTCGAAGCCGACGCAGAACGTCTTCACCTGTCCGTGGCTCTGCATGGCCATGGCCGCCACGACCGCGGAGGAATCCACTCCACCTGACAGGAACGCCCCGATGGGCCTCTCACTCACCATGCGGATCCGGGTCGCCTCCAGGAGCAGCTCGCGCAGCCGCTCCTCCTCGTCCCGTCCGTCCGTCACCGGTCGCGGAGTGCGGTCCAGTGCCCAGTAGCGGCGTACGGTGATCTCTCCCCGCTCCCAGATGAGCAGGTGCCCGGGAGGGAGCTTGTGCACGCCCTGATAGATCGACCACGGTGCGGGAACGTACTGGTAGGTCAGGTAGTGATGCAGAGCGACCGGATCGATCTCACGGCTCATCCGGGGGTCCTGCTCAAGGGATTTCAGCTCCGACCCGAACCAGATCGAGGACTGGTCGGCCCGCCAGTAGAGCGGTTTCTTCCCCACCCTGTCCCGGGCCAGGACCAGGCGTTCCCGGTCGCGGTCCCAGATGGCGAAGGCGAACATCCCGCGGAGCCGCCGGACCAGGTCGGCGCCGTGTTCCTGGTAAAGGTGGACGAGACACTCGGAGTCCCCGGCCGAACTCAACCGGTGTCCTCGCCGGATCAGGTCCTGCCGCAGTTCGGCGAAGTTGTAGATCTCGCCGTTGAAGACGGCCACGACCCGGGCGTTCTCGCTGTAGACCGGCTGGTCGCCGGTGGCGAGATCGATGATCGCCAGCCGGCGCATGCCGAGCACCGCGTGCTCGTCGCTGTGGAAGCCGTCCCCGTCGGGGCCCCGGTGCACCATCACATCGCACATGCGGTGGATGAGCTGAGGGTCGGGAAGAAGCGTCGACGCCATTCCGGCTATCCCGCACATCTGGCCTCCAGAAGTCGTTGGTGGGGATCGATGTGACCTTCGGTCATGAAGGTCACATCGAGGTTCTTATGGACATGGGCCGGCCTCGGCCTAGAGGAAGTCGAGCAACACGTCGACCCAGTAGTTGGTGGCCTGGTAAGTGCTGACGGGGAAGGTGCTCACGGCGCCGTAGGCGTACACGCCGTTGCCGCCTTCCGTGCCGTCGGCGAGCGCGGTGAGCGGGGCGCTGGTGTACGGAGCCGTGAAGTACGGTCTGGTTGTCGAGTAGAAGCCCGAGGTCGTGTGGTAGGAGGCGACGTAGGTGGTGCCGGCGGTGATCGGGACGGGCGTGGAGAAGACCATCTCCTGCCAGCCGGAGGTGCTCTCCTTGGTGAAGGTCCCCGTCGCGAGGAGCTGGCCGCCGCTCGTCCACAGGCTCCCGGTATGGGTTCCGGTGTTCTGCGGCCCCTTGTAGAACCGGATTCCCCTGATGGTGCCGGCCGCGGTCGATCTGAATTTCACGCCCAGGGTGACCGCGTTGGGATCGTTGTGCGATGCGACAGCCGGGAGCGCCGAGTTGTCCCACAGGCTGTTCGACGGAGTGAACACCACGTCGACCCAGTAGTTGGTGGACTGATAGGTGCTGGTGGGGAAGGTGCTCGCGGCGCCGTAGGTGTATACGCCGTTGCCGCCTTGCTCGCCGTCGGCGAGCGCGGTGAGCGGGTCGTTCGTGTACGCGGAGGTGAAATACGGTCTCGACGTGGAGTAATGCCCCGATGTCGTGTGGTAGGAGGCGACGTAGGTGGTGCCGGCGGTGATCGGGACAGGCGTGGAGAAGTCCACTCGCTGCCAGCCGGAGGTGCTCTCGTTGGTGAAGGTCGCCGTCGCGAGGAGCTGGCCGCTGCTCGTCCACAGGCTCCCGGTGTGGGTTCCGGTGTTCTGCGACCCCTTGTAGAACCGGATGCCGTTGATGGCGCCGGTCGTGGCCGAGCTGAACTTCACGCCTACCGTGATGGCCTGGGCGTCGGGGCTGGAGGGGACGTCCGGGAGGTCCGTGTTGTCCCACAGGCTGTTCGACGGTTCGAACACGACGTCGACCCAGTAGTTGGTGGCCTGGTAGGTGCTGGTGGGGAAGGTGCTCGTGGGGCTGTAGGTGTATACGCCGTTGCCGCCTTCCGTGCCGTTGGCGAGTGCGGTGAGCGGGCTGCTGGTGTGCGGAGTCGTGAAGTACGGTCTGTTCACCGAGTAGAAGCCCGATGTCGTGTGGTAGGAGGCGACATAGGTGGTGCCGGCGTCGATCGGGACGGGTGCGGAGAAGTTCACCTGCTGCCAACCGCTGTCCGTCTCGTTGATGAATGTCGCCCCTGCCAGGAGTTGTCCGGTGGAGGTCCAGAGATTGCCGACGTGCGTCCCCGTGTTGAGCGCTCCCTTGTAGAACCTGACCCCTGTGATGAAGCCCGGACTCGTGGACCGGAATTTCACCCCGCCTTCGACCGCGTTGGGATCGTCGCGCGAGGCGACGGCGGGCACGGTGGTCGCCGGCCACATGGTGCAGGGGCACGAGGTGACGGTGACGGTGACGGCCGTCGGCGGATCCTGGATGTTGCCGATGTCGTCGACCGCTCGGACCTGGATCGTCGCGGTTCCGGCCGCGGTGGGCGTCCAGCGATACTGCCAGTCGGTGCGCCCCGCCGCCGGGTGCCAGGAGGTGCCGCCGTCGACCGAGACCTCGATAGCCGCGACGACGCCACCGCCGGTGTCGGTCGCCGTTCCCTTGATCGTGACAGCCACTTTCGCGGACAGGGACGCGCTGTCCAGTGGGTTGGTGACCGTTGACGTCGGGGCGGCGGTGTCCGTCGACGCGGTCGCCGGAACCAGGTTCGGCTGGAGGCTGGCCGGCTGCGCGTGCATGTCGGCGAAGAGATTGACCGTCGCCTGCTGCATCCGGACATCCGTCGGCGACCCCGGCCGATCATGAAAGGCGTCGAGCCCCCATGCCCACTGCGTGGTTCCCGCACCGAAGACGAGGGCGCCGCTCGCGGCCTTGTAAAGCGTCAGATTATGCGTCGCGATTCTGGGTCCGTACGTGCTGCCGAAGTCGAGCAGGAAGGCCGGAACGCTCTGGACCGTCCTGGAGAGCTTCACCAGTCCGCCCGGCGCGGAACCGTTGTCAGGTGCCTGATCCCATTCGTAGCCGAGTGTCCCGGCGGGGAACACCGCTGTCTGACCGGGTGGAAGGGTGGCGATGGAGGTGTTGCGCCACAGCCGCAGGTCGCCGAACTCGGCGGGAACGCTGAGCGAGTTGTTGGCGACGCCGTTGACCCTGAACCACGTCCCGGTCAGGGCGTTCTCGGGCCTGCCGCCGTTCGACGGCGGGGAGAAACGCGGGTCACGCCACGAACCGGTCCACTGCGGACTCGGATCGATCTTGGCGTTGGCCAGCGTCTCCTTGTAGCAGACAAGCGTCCGCAGCGGAGTGACCGACCCGTCGATGCTGCTCTCCCACCTGGTCTTCCAGAAGACCTCGTTCCCGGAGAAGAAGGCGAGGTTGACGCCGCCGCTCAGCGCGTTCTGGACATTCGTCCGCATCTCCTCCGACCAGTACTCGTCGTGACCGGAGGAGATGAACAGCCGGTGTTCCAGCAGTTCCGCCGGTCGCGCCGTGGTGTCGATGTTCGTGGTGTAGCTCACGTCGTATCCGTTGGCCTCCATCCATCTGACCATCGGATATTCGGAGTCGAAGAACCAGCTCTCCACCGAGCCGTTGCAACAGGTGCTGCCACGGGTGGTGAACGGGCGGTTGTAGCTCACCTTGAAACCGCGTCCCTGCTGGCCGTTGCCGCGATACAGGCTGGCCCCGCCGTAGGTGTTGTAGGCCTGCCAGGTGGCGTCGGAGGTCTGCACGAGGAGATCCGATCCGCCCTCGTCGTCGCGGACCACGAATATCATCTGGCTGGCGCCGCTCGTTCCGTCCTGCCGGATCAGGTTCGCGAGGTACACACCGGAGACGGCGTCGGCCGGTACCGCCCAGGAGGCGGAAACCGCCCAGGTTCCGCAGTCCACCAGTTGGGTCACCGGGTCGCTCAGGCAGTCCGGCTGCGTCTGGGGCAGCGGGACGGACGGGCTGATCGTCGTCATCTTCCGCGCGCCCATCCCGCCGTAGTATCCCGTGCGGTAGATGTCCACCCGGTAATCGGTCGAGTCGGTGTCCACCTTGAACTGGATGGTCTCGCCCTTGTTGACGCTCATACTGGTTCCGTAGCCCTGGATGTTGCTGCTGCCCGCCCCCGGTATGTCCCATTCACTGGGAGGGTTGCCGGGCAGGCTGTTCTCCAGGCAGATGACGGAGGTGGGTGGGCAGTCGGCGCGGAGGGCACGGATCCGGGCGGCTCCGGTCGTCCTCTTCGCCCCTCTGCCGACGCCCGCCGTCGTGTGCTCTGCGTCCTTCCCTGGGTCCGTCGCGTCGACGGAGGAGGGAGCGGGTTGAACCGGGCCCCGCTCCGGGTCCGCTGACAGCGTCGGATCCGCCTCCACGAGGTGGGTGCCTTCCGGGCTTGACGCGCTGGACGGCCGGGGCGAGCCGGGCAGGCTCGGCGGGATGGCGACGCCTCCGGTGGATGGGGCGTCCGGCGGGGTGGAGGCGTCTTCGGAGACGTGAGCGTCCGGCGGGGCGGAAGTGTCTTTGGAGACGTGAGCGCCCGGCGAGGCGGGACGACCGGAGCCGGAGGCGCCTTCCGGGAGGAGGACGACCTCCGGAGGAGCGGCGTCCTTCGGGCCGGGAAGGTTTTCCGGTTGGCCCGGGGTTGCCGTCCGGCTCTCACCGGAGGCCTTCGTGTCCATCGGACCGCCCGGATCGACGCGCGGGACGGATGCCAGCCCCCAGGCGGCCTGTGACGCGCTGATTAAAAGCATGATGCAGACGCCGAAGGCGAACACCACGATCGGAAGCCTCTGCCGTTGCATCGCACTCGTCCTTTTCTCGCCCTATGGTGTGCGCGACCTCTGTTCGCAACTCGTTGGCAGGTTCCACCGAACGGGCGAACACCAGGAGCAGGGGAAAAGCGACAAGATCTGATTTCAAGCCAGTATCACCCAGAGGGACGGCGATACCCTGGTAGGACGGATTCCGGGGCCGTTCTTGCATCAGAAGATCATTCTTGGTGGAAGCCTGCTCGCTTCGCGGGATTCCGGGAAGGTGAACGATCACCGATGCTCGTGATCGCCGCCGGCCGCCGGGCGTCGTAAGGCTTGCGTAACGGTTCGTTGTGGAAAGACACCGCAATGCGTGTCGGCCGGGCCGTCCGTTGTTCACTGCGGCCGTGAGCGCAACCTTTCTGAAAAGCATCCCGTTCAACCGGACACATGTCTCCGGTAACGAGCTCGGCTACCTCACCGAGGCGGTGCGTCAGGGATTCACCTGCGGAGACGGGCCTTTCACCCGGCGGGCCACCGGACTGCTGAAGGAGACGACCGGGGCGAAGGAGGCGCTGCTGACCAGTTCCTGCACGCACGCGCTGGAGATGTCGGCGTTGCTGCTCGGCCTGCAGCCGGGCGACGAGGTCATCATGCCGTCGTTCACCTTCGTCTCGACGGCCAACGCCTATGCCCTGCGCGGGGCGGTGCCCGTGTTCGCCGACTGCAGGCCCGACACGCTCAACGTGGACGAACGGCTGCTTGAAGCGGCGGTCACCGACCGGACGCGGGCCGTCGTGGTCGTCCACTACGCGGGTGTCGCCTGCGAGATGGAGGCGATCGGGGAGCTCTGCGAGCGGCGTGGCCTCACGCTCATCGAGGACAACGCCCACGGCCTGGGCGGGTCGTATCGGGGTCGGCCTCTCGGGTCGTTCGGCCGGATGGCGGCCCAGAGCTTCCACGCGACCAAGAACGTGCAGTGCGGAGAGGGGGGCGCGCTACTCCTGAACGATGCCGCCCTGATCGGCCGCGCCGAGATCATCAGGGAGAAGGGCACCGACCGCAGCCGGTTCTACCGCGGACAGGTCGACAAGTACCGCTGGGTCGACATCGGCTCCAGCTACCTGCTCTCCGATGTCCTCGCCGCTCAGCTGACCGCTCAGCTGGAGTCGTTCGGCACGATTCAGTCCCGGCGGCACGCCGTGTGGCACAGGTATCACGAGGAACTGGGGGACTGGGCCGCGGAGAACGGGATCTCCCAGCCGGTGGTTCCGGAGGGCTGCGGCCACCCGGCGCACCTGTACCATCTGCTGTTCCCGGACCTGGAGAACCGCCAGGCGTTCATCGGTCATCTGGCCGACCGGGGCGTGCAGGCGGTGTTCCACTACCAGCCGCTGCATACCGCGCCCGCGGGCCTGCGATACGGGCGGGCGGCCCCGGGTGGCTGCCCGGTCACGGAGCGGGCCGCCGACCGCCTGGTACGGCTGCCCCTCTTTCCCGACATGGACGACGCGGACACGGCGCGCGTGATCGACGCGACCCGGACCTACGGGGTGCGCTGATGGGCTGGTACGACGTGATGGAGTCGGAGGCCGTACGGGCTCGGGAGTCCCCACTCGAATCCGCCCGATTCGGGTGTTCCATCGAGCGGCTGACCGTGTCGGCGGCGGCGGGATCCCCGTTCCCGGTGGTCCGCGAGGCCGTTCTGGGGTCGGCCGCCGACGTCGTCGTGCTGCGCTACCCGGCTGAGAACGTCGGCTGGTTCGCGGAACTGACCACGCTCGGCCGGACCGCCGTGTTCGCCGACTGCCTGGTGTACTGGCGCCTGCCCGCGGGAAAGGGGCACGCGCCCGAGCGGTCGCCGGATCTGCGGACGGCGGAGCCGGTCGACCCGGCCGAGGTGCGGGCGTCGGTCTCCGACATCTTCGCCGCTTACGGGAACCACTACATGGCCAACCCCCTGTTCGACGTCGGCGGCGCGCTGGCGGGCTACCGGGAGTGGGCACTGAGGTCCGCCGCCGAGGGGCGGTGCCTCGCACTGCGGGGGGCGTTGCGCGGGGCCGGCGTGGACGACGTGCTCGGGCTGGCGACGCTGGAGGAGGGCGATTCCCGGACGGAGATCCTCCTCGCCGGGATCGTCTCCGGAGCGCAGGGGCGCGGTCTCTACGCCCACCTGCTCAAGGCGGTCGAGGAGCGCACGCTGGCCCGCGGCGCGACCGAGATCGTCATCTCCACCCAAGCGCACAACACGCGAGTGCAGAGAGCGTGGGCCAGGTACAGGTTCGAACCCGTACAGGCCGTTCTCACTGTTCACCTGATGCGGAACCGGCTCTCGTGCCCGCGGGAACGCTAGAACCGTCGAACGGCCGGAGGGCGGGCGAACCGGCCCGCTCCCGTACCACGTAGGTCGGTCGTCCCATTCCGCTTCCGTGGATGCGGCCGACGTACTCACCGAGAACCCCGATGGATATCAGCTGAGCGGACGAGAAGAGCGCGACCATCGAGGCGATGGTGGTGAACCCGGCGACCGTGGTGTCGCCCGCGGCGAAACGCCACAGGACCGTGCCGCCCAGCAGCAGGCCGAAGACACCGGTGAGGAATCCCAGCCAACTCGCCATCCGCAGGGGAGTCGCGCTGTAGCCGAGAAGCATGTTCAACGCGTGCCGGACCAGCAGGCGCGGTGTGTAGTTGGACCGGCCCTGGGCACGCTCGATCATGTGCACCCTGACCGAACCGACCTTTGTCGTGGACCAGGACAGGGCCACGTCGATCGACGCGTGCGGCCCGGACAGGCCCTCGAACCCGTCGCGGAGACACGTCCGGAAGGCCCGGAAGGCACTGATCGTTCGGGCGGTGCGGATGCCCAGGCCGCCTGCCATGCCCGCCTTCACCAATTGGGATGCGACGTTCCGGAGGAACCCGTGCTCCTCGCTGTGCGGAACGCCGTACACCAGGTCGAGGCGGTCGCCCTCAAGCGTGGCCAGCAGCAGGGGGATCTGCTCCGGCGGGTGCTGCAGGTCGTCGTCCATCGTGACGACGACCTCGCATCCCGCCTCCCTGATGCCAGCGACCAGCGCGTTGTGCTGGCCGTAGTTGCGGGACAGGTGGATCGCGCGGACGCCCTCGAATCGGTGGGCCAGCTCGACGGCCGTCTCCCAGGTGTCGTCCGGGCTTCCGTCGACGACGAGGATGACCTCATGCCGGACGGAGAGGTCACGGAGGACCGGCATGAGCCTGGCCACCAATGTCGGAAGCGTCCGTGCGGAACGGTAACACGGAATAACCACCGACACTGACATCAATCCCCCGATTATTATCTTTGGCCGATTACAATCCTGTCTATCCCGCCGCCCGACCACGATCCGGAGTGACCGCCGCATGGTTGACGTCGAAAAGCGCACAACCCACGGCGGGAAATCGCATTCGGGGCCATGGGCCACGATCTGGGCTCTTGGTGGTCACCGCATCACATATCTGTTGGCCGGCGCCATGACGGCCGCGGTTCATTACGCTCTTCTTGGCCTGGGATTACTGGCCGCCGAGGATTCGGTCCCCTATCTTTTCCTGGTCGTGGCCAGCCATCTGATCACCGTGGTGATCGTCTACCCCTGGTACCGGCTGATCGTCTTCCGGGTCCGCGGGGAATCCTGGCTGGCGGGCTATCTACGGTTTTATGCGGTCGGGATGAGCTTCCTGATGGCATCCGTCATCGGAATTCCGATTTTTGTGGAATTGATGGGAATTTCGATTATGGCGGCACAGGCGTTGGTGATCATCGCGAGTCCGCCGCTGAGCTATGCGATACACCGGAGGTGGACATTTCGCGATCGGGGAAGCGTGTGAGACCGGCAATACCCCGCATGTCACTCGGTAAAGGCGCGGGGCGGCGAGGCGGAACCGGTCGGATTTCCGGATAAGTTCGGGTGGGCAAGTGGTCGCTGGGCCATACGTTCTTCACGGAAGGAATCCAGAGAGCGTGAAGGCACTCGTTCTGGCGGGCGGCAAGGGGACGAGGCTGCGCCCGCTGACCCATACCTCGGCGAAGCAACTGGTCCCCGTCGCCAACAAGCCGGTGCTCTACTACGGGCTTGAGGCGATCCGGGACGCGGGCATCACCGACGTGGGCATCGTCGTCGGTGACACCGGCCACGAGATCCGCCGGGCCGTCGGAGACGGCTCGAAATTCGGCATCGACGTCACCTACATTCCTCAGGAGGCCCCGCTGGGCCTGGCGCACTGCGTCCTGATCGCCGAGGAGTTCCTCGCCGGCGAACCCTTCGTGATGTACCTGGGCGACAACTTCCTGGTGGGCGGGATCACCGACCTGGTGGACGCCTTCCGCGGGGCCGGCCACGACGCCCAGATCCTGCTCACCAGAGTCGCCGAACCGCAGTTCTACGGAGTCGCCGAACTCGGGCCGGGAGGTGAGATCCTCGGACTGGAGGAGAAGCCGGAGCGCCCGCGCAGCGATCTCGCGATCGTCGGGGTGTACATCTTCTCTCCGGCCATCCACGAGGCGGTCCGGGCGATCACACCCTCCGCGCGAGGTGAGCTGGAGATCACCGACGCCGTCAAGTGGCTCATCGACGACGGTGCCCGTGTCCACTCCCATCTCGTCAGCGGCTACTGGAAGGACACCGGACGCCTGCAGGACATGCTGGAGTGCAACCGCATCGTCCTTGAGCAGATCGAGCCCGATGTCAAGGGCACGGTGGATGGTCTGAGCGAGATCACCGGACGGGTCGTCGTGGAGCGGGGGGCGGTGGTGGAGGGTTCGATCCTCCGCGGGCCCATCGTGATCGGGGCGGACACCAAGATCATATCGTCCTATGTCGGCCCCTTCACCTCGATCGGCTCGGGGTGCCGGATGGAGAAGACCGAGATCGAATACTCGATAGTGCTCGACGACTCCTCCGTCCACGGCGTCTCGCGCATCGCCCGCTCCCTGATCGGGCGCAACGTCGAGGTGAGCAGCGCGGAAAGCATGCCCAACACCCATGAGTTCATGGTGGGCGACCACAGCAAGATACGGGTGTGCTCATGAGAATCCTCGTCACCGGCGGCGCCGGATTCATCGGATCGCACTATGTGCGCTCCCTACTGCTCGGTTCGTATCCGGGGTACGAGGACGCCCGTGTCGTCGTTCTCGACAAGCTCACCTACGCCGGGAACCTGGGCAACCTCGCTCCCCTCGCAGGGCACCTCGGCTACACGTTCGTCCAGGGAGACATCACCGACCAGCGGCTTCTCAGGGAAGTCGTCCCCGGGTGCGACGTGATCGTGAACTTCGCGGCCGAGACCCACGTGGACCGGTCCATCGCGGGAGCCGGCGACTTCGTGACGACGAATGTGCTGGGCACCCAGCGGCTTCTTCAGGCGGCGCTCGAGGGAGGTGTCCGGACAGTCGTCCAGGTTTCCACCGATGAGGTGTACGGGTCGATCGCGCAAGGATCCTGGAGCGAGAGCGCGCCCCTGCTCCCCAACTCCCCTTACTCGGCGGCCAAAGCCGGAGGGGACCTGATCTGCCGGGCCTATCACCGGACTCACGGTCTGGATGTCCGGGTGACCCGCTGCTGCAACAACTACGGTCCCTACCAATATCCGGAGAAGCTCATCCCGCTCTTCGCCACCAACCTGCTCGACGGAGGGAAGGTCCCCCTCTACGGGGACGGGCTCAACGTGCGGGAGTGGCTGCACGTCGACGACCACTGCCGGGCCATTCAGATCGTGCTGGAGAAGGGCTCACCGGGCGAGGTGTACAACATCGGTGGCGGCGTCGAGCTGACCAACCGGGAGCTGACCGGGTGGCTGCTCGCGGCCGTCGGCGCGGGGTGGGAGGCGGTCGAGCACGTGCCCGACCGCCTCGGGCACGACCGCCGTTACTCCCTTGACTGCGGCAAGATCCAGGCCATCGGCTACGAACCACGGGTGGACTTCAGCGAGGGGCTCGCCGAGGTCGTGCGGTGGTATCGCGATCACCAAGACTGGTGGCGCCCGCTGAAGGGGCAGGCAGGCTGAGTCCTGGGGCTCTCCGGTGCCGTGCCCGGAGAGCCGATGTCACCCGCCGGCTCCAGGCGTCCGGCTCAGCTGCTTGCGCAGGTTCGGTGAACCGGCATGCGGACCGTCATCGACTCGGAGCGTCCCATGGCACGGCCACTGGGACGCTAGCTGTGGAACATCACGTCGACCCAGTAGTTGGTGGCCTGGTAGCTGGTGGTGGGGAAGGTGCTGGTCGCGCCGTAGGTGTAGACGCCGTTGCCGCCGCCCGCGCCGTCGGCGAGGGCGGTGAGGGGGCCGTTGGTGTACTGCGTGGCGAAGTAGGGGCGGGTTGTGGAGTAGGACCCCGCCGGGGCGTGGTAGGAGATGATGTAGGTGGTGTTGGCGGTGAGCGCGATGGGTGTTCCGAAGTTCGCCTGTTGCCATCCGGACGCGGTCTCGTTGGTGAAGGTCGCGGTGGTGAGGTGCTGGCCGCTGCTGGTCCACAGGCTCCCGGTGTGGGTTCCGGTGTTCTGGGGGCCCTTGTAGAAGCGGACCCCGGTGGCGGTGCCGGCCGTCGACGTGTTGAACTTCACCCCCAGGGTGACGGGCTGGGAGTCGGGCTGCGACGCGGTGGCCGGGGTCGCCACCTTGTTCCACAGGCTGTCCGACGGGGCGAATATCACGTCGACCCAGTAGTTGGTGGCCTGGTGGCTGCTGGTGGGGAAGGTGCTGGTCGCGCCGTAGGTGTAGACGCCGTTGCCGCCGCCCGCGCCGTCGGCGAGGGCGGTGAGGGGGCCGTTGGTGTACTGCGTGGCGAAGTAGGGGCGGGTTGTGGAGTAAGACCCCGCCGGGGCGTGGTAGGAGATGATGTAGGTGGTGTTGGCGGCGAGCGCGATGGGTGTTCCGAAGTTCGCCTGTTGCCATCCGGACGCGGTCTCGTTGGTGAAGGTCACGCTCGTGAGGAGCTGGCCGCTGCTGGTCCACAGGCTCCCGGTGTGGGTTCCGGTGTTCTGGGGGCCCTTGTAGAAGCGGACCCCGGTGGCGGTGCCGGCCGTCGACGACTTGAACTTCACCCCCAGGGTGACGGCCTGGGAGTCAGGCTGCGACACGGTGGCCGGGGTCGCCGAGGCGTTCCACAGACTGTCCGAAACGGTCTGGGACAGCTCGGGTGACGTGCTCGGCGCGAAGTGGATCAAAGCCTCGTTGTCGAAGGTGTCTCCGCCCAGGTAGACGGCGGTGATCGTGTGTTGTCCCGGACTGAGACCCGCGGTTGTGAACGTGGCGACGCCCGAAGGGTTGACGAAAGTCGAGCGGACGATGGTGGAGCCGTCCTTGAAGACCACTTCTCCGGCTGGGATGACCGAGCCGGAGTTCGCCTGGACCGTGGCAGTGAAGGTCACCGGATCGCCCTGCCAGGCGGGGTTGAGTGAGGAGACCAGGGTCGTGTTGGTCGGCGGGTCGTTCGGCACGGTGACGCGGGTGGCCGGGATGCCGCCGGTGCCCTGGATGCCGATAGTGCCGATGAGCGCGAAGACACGGCCGAAGACGGCGGCGCCGGTGTTGATCGTGACCGCGTTCTGGGTCAGCACGTTCCCCCGGAACGTGCAGTATGTTCCCAGGGTCACGTTGTTGCTGAGCTGCCAGAAGACGTTGTCCGCCTGCGCGCCGCGCAGGAGGTTGATGTTGCTGACGTTCGCCGTGGTGAGGGTGGACGCCTGGAAGATGAAGACGGCGTTGGGATCGCCCTGGGCGTCGAGGGTGAGTGTGCCGCTGATCGAGAAGCTTCCGGTGGAGGAGTTGTAGACCCCCGGAGCCTTGGTCGTCCCACCCAGTTGGGCCGGCACGGTGGCGTCGGGTGTCTGCCCGGCGGCGTTGTTGTAGGCGGCGACCGCGTCGGTCATCGCCTGCGCCGCGGTGGCGTCGTTCGCGTGTATGGTCCCCGATACGGTGCCGGGGGGGAATCCGACCACCGAGGAGCCCGGACTCACTCCGAGGTCCCCGGTGATCGAGGTCTCGTTTATGTTGCTCACCGCCGTCTGGGCGAGGGCCCCGAAGGGCGCGGCGGCGCCGAGACTCACCGGTGTCGCGCTCGCTCTCACCGGTTTCGCGCTGGCGATGCCCGAGGGGGCGGCGGCGACCATGCCCGCTACCAGGGCGGCGGCGACGGATCCTTTGAGCAGGGAGCGACTGACGCTCTGCCGGAGCGGGCGACGGCGGCCGGCACCGGTCACGGGTGCGATGAACTCCCGCCGGTACTCCGTACGGCGGCCAGGCGCCTCCGCCGGATCCGGCGAGGGTGGCGCGACCGCCGCCGCACATCGCGGCTCTTCCGGCGCGGCTCTGCCGACCGTCTGGTCAACGGCATCGCTCTGGGAACTGCACATTCGACACAACTCCTTGCTGATCTCTGTTGTATGGGTGTACGGCCCGGTCGGCAGTCGGAGACCGGTGGGAAAACCCCTGGGATCTCCACTCCGGATCTGCCCGGCTCTTCGGACTTTCCGTATAGGACAGAGGGGAGGCCAACGTCGGAACATATGATGTGAATATTCCTGCTGACGATGCGGGGCACGATGATGCTGTGTCGGCGACCGTGCTCCGAGTGGTGGAATATGTGAGTTCGTATGCGATGAAGGAGAATTTCATTTGATGCGCCACTGGAATGCATTCATCGGTGACGGCTGCCGGTGAGCATCGAAACGGTTCCCGATTCCATGGAAATCCGTCTCTCCGGAGGAGGTTGCCGCATCGGGAGGGGCAGAATACGCCCGAGCTCATATCTCGGGGATCATGCGTCGACCGACTTTGTTCATATATGTCGATGGCGGTGCGAACCGGCGCGGAGGCGCGGAGGCGCGGAGGCGCGGAGGCGCGGAAAAATCCTTCGCTATTCCACAGGCCCCTTCTTTTCCATGGTCATCAGACCTGGCCCGGTCATGCCGATGTATTTTCCCAGGTACTCGAAGACGCGGAAGAGAGGTTGCGCCTCCGCGTACTCCCGGAAGACCAGGTTGTCCTGGATGTCATCCATGACAATGACGTGGTTCTCGGCCAGGTGGGACCGCGACCGTCGAAGAAAGAACTCCCTTCCGTCTCTCGTCTTGTCTGAGTCGTAATGAAGGAGGCCCACCTGGCGCCCCGGCGGGAGAATCTCCTCAAGATTTCTTCGGTCCCCCTTGATGAGCAGGGTCCATGAGTCCTTGAGATCCTCGGGAACGACGCATCCGATATATCGCTCCGGGTCGGGGAGGCGGAAGAAGGGAAAATCACTCGAGTACAGATGGCCGGCCTCGTTCGCCCGCATCGCCGCGAGAATCGCCGAGGTGGACCAGCCGGCGGCCACTCCCGTCTCCACCGCCACGATGGGGCGGAGGGCGCGGGTGAGAAAGTAGAGGAGCTCGACACCGCCCGGCCCTCCCAGATCCACACCTGCGGCGGCGAGCCTGCGGACCTGTGGTTGTGCCGATTCGGACAGGGACTCCGCAAACTGCACGCTCTCTCTCCAGAGGGTCGCGTCGATGAGAATTCCCCATTCGTCGACGCTCTCCGCCCGTTCGGACGCCCACCTGGTGGCTGCGACCCTTTCTCGCTCGTGCCCCACTGTCATTCGCAGCCAGACTTTATGAGTCATGACCGGAAGATAGGCCGGGCGGACAGCGTTGCGAACGACAGCACGGATACCCATGGTCGATACGATACGTAGTTGCCTCGCCCGGCCCCGTGATCCTTCAGTAATGCCATTGGAATATCTGGGGAAACTCGGAGACGCGAAGAATCCGGCCTTTGCGAGGCGATCGAACCCGCAGGTTTCCTTTCGGCGGCCGAGCCGGTCCGGGCGGTGGCCGGCGCGAGGAACCCCGCCGCCCCGCCCGCCCTCGGGCCGCTCCGCCACCTCGCTGGGCGAGACGGCGTACTCCTCGCCGGGGGTCGGGTCGTATGCGCGAACATCTCCCTCGGTTCCGATCGGATCAGCGAATATACCGCTCTGTCGTTATTTTTCCTATTTCAAATTTCAAAATACTTAAATGCAATAGGAGTATTGCAAAAAGTCGCTATTGGTTGGTTTTTTGGATAAAGCGGTCAGGGCGTGTCGTCGACGGCTGTCTCGATCCGCTTTTCCGGTGTCGTCGGAGCAGACCAAGGACGACACGCCCGATTCGCCGTTGAATCGGCGTTGTGAGAACAACGGGCTCCTACAGTCAAAGGCGTATCTCATCTCGAAGTAACGGAGGTCCTGACATGGGAGAGAAACTGGTCGTCGTCGGCCAGGGTTACGTCGGCCTGCCTCTGGCGATGCGCGCGGTCGGCGCGGGGTTCGACGTCGTGGGGATCGATCTGGACGAGTGGCGGGTCAAACGGCTCAATGCCGCCGAGTCCTATGTCGAGGACGTCGGCGACGACCTGCTGGCCGCCGCCCACCGTTCCGGCCGCTACCTGGCCAGCACCGACTACGCCGACGCGGAGGGGTTCGACGTCTGCGTGATAACGGTGCCGACGCCGCTGCGCGAGGGTGTTCCCGACCTTCGCCACATCGGCTCGGCCGGCGAGTCGCTGGCTCCGTTGATACGGCCGGGCGCCACGGTGATCCTGGAGTCCACCACCTATCCCGGAACCACCGAGGAGTATCTCCGGCCGCTGCTGGAGGAGGGCTCGGGGCTGTGCACGCCGGAGGACTTCTTTCTGGGCTACAGCCCGGAACGGATCGACCCGGGCAACCCCCGATGGCATCTGGAGAACACGCCGAAAGTCGTCTCCGGGCTCGACGGGGCATCCCTGGAAAGGACCCGCGAATTCTACGGACGCATCGTGCGCGACGTCGTCCCGGTCTCGTCGATGCAGGTCGCCGAGCTGTGCAAGCTCTTGGAGAACACCTTCCGGCATGTCAACATCGCCCTGGTGAACGAGCTGTCGATCTTCGCTCAGCAGCTGGGGATCGATGTCTGGGAAGCGATCGACGCCGCCTCCACCAAACCGTTCGGATATATGCGCTTCACCCCCGGCCCAGGAGTCGGCGGACACTGCCTGCCGATCGATCCGTCCTATCTGTCATGGAAGGTGAAACGCAGCCTGGGGCACAACTTCCGGTTCGTGGAGTTGGCCAACGACATCAACGACCACATGCCGGACCATGTCGTGCATCGGCTGATCCTCGGCCTGAACCGGCGGCGCAAAGCGGTCAGGGGCAGCCGGGTGTTCCTGCTCGGCCTCGCCTACAAGAAGAACGCCGGAGACTGCCGCGAGTCGCCCGCCATCGAGGTGGCCAAGGCCCTGCGTAAGCTGGGTGCCGACGTGCTGGCCGCTGATCCCCACGTGAACGCGTTGATGCCGCCGCAGGGGATCGAGCTCGTCCAGCCGACGGCCTGCGAGCTGTCGCAGGCGGACGCGGTCGTGATTCTGACCGACCACGACTGCTTCGACTACGAGATGGTCCAGCGGGTGAGCCCCTTCGTCTTCGACACGCGTGACCGCTGCCGGGGAGCCAACGTCGAGCGCCTCTGACCGGTCGGTCGGCGCCTCGGCGCCGGCCGACGGGCTACGCCCTCATGACCCGGGCGATCAGCTCCTCGACCTGGGTGTTGAGCTTGGCGCCGCGTGGCCAGCCCGCGTAGTGGGTGAGGAAGATGACGATCTCGCGGAGCTCGTCCGGGGTGAGCTCGCCGGTGCGCAGCGCCGCGTCGAGCTGGACCTCTGTCGCGTCGTCCATGCCCTGCCCGATGAGGAGGCCGAGCAGGAGCAGCCGCCGGTCTCGCATGCTCAGTCCGTCTCTGGACCACACCTCGGCGAACAGGTGCTCGACGGTCATGCCGAAGAAGTCGCCAGGGCCCTCCCCGGCCTGGTCCCAGCCGTGGACTCGCTTCATGATCTCCAATCCGCGGATCCGGCGGTCGGGAGCGCTGTCGTTCGCGTGGTCGCTCATGGGCACTCCGAGTCCGTCGGCCAGCCGGTCCAGGCGAGTACGGTGAGAGGCGTCTCCGCCTCTCGTCCCCGGTTGATTCCCCCGCCAAGGACGGAACTTCTCGCAAGAGTCCTGACTTGTATCAATATGTCGTGCAACAGGTCGCTGGGCGTTACAGGTTATGCCGTTTTCCGTAACAAGGTCGTCCCAGGCGCGCCTCCCCGGACGGATCCGATCCCTCTCACATCCCTCACCGGCTCGGCGGTCGCATGCTCGAATCCCACCGGGACGGAACCGCGTCCATGGGTGCGGCTCCCCCCGGAACGTATCACCCGCCTTCGGGCAAGACGATGACGCCGGCCCCCGGCCTCCAGACGGTCTCCGGGCCGCGACTTCGGGCCGCGACTCCGGGCCGTACCGGACTCGCGCGTCCGGCCCCGTTCAGTGGGCCGGCCGCTCCGTGCGCAGAGGTGCCTCCGGTTCGACCTCGAGCAGGGTGACGTGCGCACCGCGCGGCATGGAGATCACGGCCAGTACGGCCGCCGCCACGTCGCGGGGATTGAGGAAGCGGTCGTGCCTGGCCAGTCCGAACCGCACCCAGTCGTCCAGCACGGCCTGCAAGACCTCCACCGGCCAGGTCGACCCCATCCCTGACAGCGTCGGCCCCGGCCGCAGGATCGACGCCCGGACCCCGGTGCCCTCCAGCTCCATCTGCATCGCCCTGGCCAGCCCCTCGACCCCGTTCTTGGCCGCGACGTAGGCACCCATCCGAGGGCGCGGGAGCCGTACGACGTCGGAGCTGACGAACACGATGTCGCCGCGGTGCCTCGTCGCCATCGAGGGTGCGACCTTGGCCACGAACCGTTGGGTGCCGACCAGGTTGAGCTGCAACTGCGCCTCGAAGTTGGGCGTCGCCGTCTCGTAGGCGTTCTCCGGAGTCACCTCGCCCGCGCACGTCACCACCACTTCGACCGTACCCAGGAGCCGCTCGGCCCCGGCGACGAAGGAGGCCACGGACTCGTCCGAGGTGACGTCCAGGGCCAGTGCCACCGCCTCTCCGCCGTCGGCGCGAATTCCCGCCGCCAGTTCCTCGCAGATCGCGGTACGGCGCGCGCCCAGCGCCACCGGATATCCGGCGGCCGCCAGCCCGACGGCCACGGCGGAGCCGATCCCCGAAGAGGCACCGGTCACCAGGACAGGCCGTCGCTCGGGATGGGCGAGAGCTCTGCGCACGCGTGTCCTCCGTCAGGTTCACCGGTCCGCCCTCGTCCACCGGCCGGGGCGGCACGGTCCGGGCGGTGACGGCGAGCAGGTGGTTCCCGGAGGCGAGCAGGTTGAGGCGGCGGTTCGGACAAGATGCCTTTCCAGAAGTTAGTTCAGCTGTCCATGCTTGCCTAGGCCCAAAATCCGGATCGGACGCGTGCCGCCACCGCACCGGCCGAGAGCGTGGACGGCGCCCAGCCTCCGATGATCGAGTCATGCGGTTCGACATCCTCGGTCCCACGCGGATCCGGCTGAGCTGCGGGACGGCCTGCGGGACGTGCTCGACGTGATCCGAGGCGGTCCTCCCCGGATCGCACGGCTGATCCGTCGCCGCCGTGACGGCGACGGATCAGCCGTGACCGTTCGCACCTGACATGTCCTGCGACGCCGGATCCGCATCATCGTGAGAGCGCTTTCAAGAAGAGGCGATCCCTGGTCCTCTTTCCGCAGGTAGGCGATCGGGTGGAGAAGAAAAGACGCTTGCCGAAAGCGATTTCACGCGCGTCGGTGATCCGCCGGATGATCTTTCATTTGAGAGAGCGCTCTCACGGATCTATTGACTCGACTGCCGTGACAGCGTCACGATCTGCGCAGTGCGGACCGGGGGCCGCCGTGACCGTTGCCGCGCCTCGAGAACGGACCCTCGATGACCAGACCCCTCGCCCGATCGGGCGCACGCCGGAGCGGACTCGCGGTGCTGGCGGGCCTTGCCCTCCTGGCCGCAGGTGCCCCCGGAATCCCGGCCGTGGCCGCGGACGCCGCGGCAGGCGCCCGGCAGCCGGAGATCGGCCGGCCGTCCCTGGACGCCGGAGGGTGCGCCCGTATCGAGAAGAGCCTGCCCGTGCTCGCCGACTGGCCCAAGGTGAAGAGCCGGATCAAGCGGAACCCGGCCGATGAGAAGCGGGTGGCGAAGATTCTCGCGGGGATGACGCTGGCCGAGAAGATCGGGCAGATGACGCAGCCCGAGATCGCGGCGATCACCCCCGAGGAGGTCAGGCAGTACGGTATCGGCTCGGTGCTCAACGGCGGCGGCTCATGGCCCGGCCGTGACAAGCACGCCTCACCCCAGGCCTGGCTCGACCTCGCGGACGCCTACTGGCAGGCCTCCCTCGGCACCAGAGCGAAGATCCCCGTCATCTGGGGCATCGACGCCGTCCACGGCAACAACAACGTCTACGGTGCGACGGTCTTCCCGCACAACATCGGCCTGGGGGCCGCGCACGACCCGTGCCTCGTCCGCGACATCGGGGCGGCGACGGCCGCGCAGATCCGCGCGACCGGCCAGGACTGGGCCTTCGCACCCACCCTCGCCGTCGTCCGGGACGACCGGTGGGGCCGCACCTACGAGGGCTTCTCCGAAGACCCCCGGATCACCCGGGCCTACGGCTACGAGGCCGTCAACGGCCTGCAGGGCGGGCACCCGCGCGGCATCGGCGACAGGGGTGTCATCGCCACCGCCAAGCACTTCATCGGTGACGGCGGCACGCTCAAGGGGATCGACCAGGGGGTGAACCCCTCGTCCGAGGCCGAGATGGTCAACATGCACGGCCAGGGCTACTACGGCGCGCTCGCGGCCGGTGCCCAGACCGTGATGGTGTCCTTCAACAGCTGGACGAACGCCGACCTCGGCATCGACGAGGGCAAGCTGCACGGCAGCAGGCGCGCCGTCACCGACATCCTCAAGCAGAAGATGGACTTCGACGGTGTCGTCGTCTCCGACTGGAACGGCATCGGCCAGGTCGCCGGATGCACCAACGCGAGCTGCGCACGGGCCGTCAACGCCGGTGTCGACGTGGTGATGGTGCCCAACGACTGGAAGGCGTTCATAGCCAACACGATCGCGCAGGTCGAAGCCGGTGAGATCCCGATGGCACGCGTCGACGACGCGGTCACCCGGATCCTGCGGGTGAAGCTGCGCGCCGGAGTGTTCGACGCGCCGAAGCCGTCCGGCCGTGCCCTGGCGGGATCGGCCCACGCTCTGGAGGCGAGGAAACTCGCCCGCGAGGCCGTCCGCAGGTCGCAGGTCCTGCTCAAGAACAACGGCGGCGTGCTGCCGCTGGCCAGGAGCTCCAAGGTGCTCGTGGTCGGCAAGAGCGCCGACAGCCTGCAGAACCAGACCGGGGGCTGGACCCTCACCTGGCAGGGCACCGGTAACACCAACGCCGACTTCCCGAACGGCACGACGATCCTCGGCGGGCTGCGTGCGGCGCTGGGCGAGGCGGACGTCACCTTCAGCGAGACGGCGGACGGCGTCGACCCCTCGGCGTACGATGCGGTCGTCGCGGTGATCGGCGAGACGCCGTACGCCGAGGGGGTCGGCGACCTCGGCCGGCGCTCTCTGGAGGCGGCCAAGCTCTACCCCGGCGACCTGGCCGTTCTGGACAAGGTCAGCGGCAGGGGCGCACCCGTGGTCACCGTCTATGTCTCGGGCCGCCCGCTCTGGGTCAACAAGGAGCTCAACCGCTCCGACGCCTTCGTCGCCGCCTGGCTTCCGGGCACCGAGGGCGGCGGTGTCGCGGACCTGCTCGTCCGCGGATCGCACCAAGAGGCCGGATACACCGGCACGCTGTCGTACTCGTGGCCGAAGAGCGCGTGTCAGACGCCGCTCAACCTCGGGGACGAGGACTACGAGCCGCTCTTCCCGCTCGGGTACGGCCTGCGCTCCGGGCAGAGCGGCTCGGTCGGGACGCTGGACGAGACCGGTCCCGAGTTCGGCTGCGGCCAGCCGGGCGGCGGCGGCGAGGCGAGCGAGGATCTGGAGATCTTCAACCGGGCGGACGTCGCGCCGTACCGGAGTTTCATCGGATCGGCCGACAACTGGGGCGGCACCGAGATCGGCGTCGACGGTGAGGCGGCGCATTCGGCGATCGGCGTGGTGCAGTCCGACGTCAACGTGCAGCAGGACGGCCTGAAGGCGACCTGGAACGGCGGCGGACCGGCACAGTTCTACCTGCAGGACCCGGCCGGTGGCAGTGATCTGCGGGGTTACCTCAACGCCGACGCCGCGCTGGTCTTCGACACCATCGTCCACCAGGCGCCGGCCGCACGGACCGTGATCAGCGTCCACTGCGGCTATCCCTGCTTCTCCGAAGTGGTGGCGACGTCGCTGTTCCAGGGGCTCCCAGCCGGGAGCAAGGCGACGGTCAAGATCCCGATCGCGTGCTTCGCGGCCACGGGCCTCGACCTGGAGGCGGTCAACACGCCGTTCCTCGTCTACACCGAGGGCGCGTTCTCCGCCTCGTTCGCCAACGTCCGATGGGTGCCGAAGGCGGCCGAGGACGCCGACGCGAGAAGTTGCGACAGCCTGACCTGAGGGCGGTGTCCCGGTGAGCCGGGTGCCGCAGGGCGGAGCCGCCTGCGGCCCCCGGCTCACCGGGGACGTGTCAGCCGAACTCGCCGTCCTTCACCCCGCCGACGAAGGCGTCCCACTCGCGTTGGGTGAAGGCCAGCGCGGGACCTCCCGGGTCCTTGGAGTCGCGGACGAGGTAAAGCTCATCGGCGTCGGCCTTGTGCTCGGCCAGAGCCGGGTCACCGGGCACGATCGCCACTTCGACGCAGTCGCCTCCGTTGGTGCTGCGACTGCTCTTGCGCCACGCGACGCTGGACAGATCCATCGTGGAGCCCTGCATTTCTCTCTTCCTATTGTTCGTTGGAACATCTTTTCGCCTGCTGGGCGATGAAGGCGGCCGACGCCTCCGCGCCGAGAGCCAGTGCCGACAGGCTCCCGAACATGAGGGTGTAGCGGCGCACCTCCTCCGGGTCTTCCGGCACCAACCCGCTCGCGGCCTGCTCCAGATAGACCAGGTCGGGATCTTCGGGTTCGGGGAAGCTGAGCAGGCAGAACTTACCGTCCATCGCGGCGTGCGCGCCTGCGGAGAACGGAATAACCCGAATCTCCACATTGGGCAGTCTGCCTAGATTGAGAAGGTGTTCCAGTTGCTCGCGCATCACTCCCGGACCGCCCACCCGGCGCCGGAGCACCGCCTCGTCCAGCACCGCGACGAGCTGGATCGGATCGCCGGGGCCGTACAGCAGCTGCTGGCGCGACATGCGCACGGAGACCTTCTCGTCGACCGCTGAGGGGGCGTGGGTGAGCGCGGTCGCCTCGATGACGGCGCGCGCGTACGCCTCCGTCTGCATCAGGCCGGGGACGACCAGCGGCTCGTACGAGCGCACCACCGACGCCTCCGCCTCCAGCCCGATGTAGGAGTCGAAGCCTGGTTTGAGCGCCTGCCGGTGCCGGTGCCACCAGCCGCGCTTGCGGGCCTCCCTGGCCGTCTGGACCAGGGAGTCCCTGGCCTCCCCGGTCACGCCGTACACCTCGGTGAGGGCCGCCACGTCGGAGGGTTTGGGGCGGGTCAGCCCCGTCTCGTATCGCCAGACGGTGGTGTCGGTGGCGCCGATCCGTTCGGCCACCTGCGCGCGGGTCAGCCCGCTGTCTTCGCGCAGTCGGTTCAGTTCGGCCATCAGACGGCGATGACGGGCCGTGGGGCTACGCCGGGACGCCATGCGCGTACCTCCGTCGGGGGAAAGAAAACTGTGGAATTTCAACATGAGCTATTGAAGACCCTGATAGAACAGTTCACCGTGAGTGAGTGTGCCATCTCGGAGCGGTATGTGCGCCTGAACGTGCGTGCCGGAGAGCGAGGCCGATCATTATGCTCGATCAGCGGACCGTGCCGTCCCGGTCGACGATCACCCTGCGAGGCGTGCCGGAGTCGGTGTCGCTCGCCCGGTTCCGGGTCGGCGAGCTCCTGGGAGAGGACCACCCGGCGTTCGACGACGTCGTCCTGCTGGTGAGCGAGGTGGTGACGAACTCGGTGGTCCACTCGGGGTCGAGCGGCGGCGGCACGGTCGAGATGACCGTGGCGGTGTGCCCCGGCGCGGTGCTGGTGGAGGTGCGCGACGCCGGATCGGGGGTGTCCGCGCCCCACGTGCGCAACGATCCCGAAGGGGAGGGCGGGCGCGGGATGTTCCTGGTCGACCTGCTCGCGGATCGCTGGGGGGCCCGGGACGACGCGCGCGGGTTCCGGACCCTGTGGTTCGAAGTTTCCTTCTGACCCGGCAAAGCCTCCCGTTCCCCGGCGGAAAACCATGCCCCTCCGGCGCCTGCCGTAGCGCGGAACCGCGCACGCTCGCTGCGCCCGGCCGGGATCACATTTCTGATCTTCGCGGCCCTGAGGCCGCCGGGCACGTCGTGAGCGGCCCCCGAGGCACCGGGCGACCGCCCGGACCGTCGAATCCGTGGGGGACCGCGCCGCAGCACGCGGCCCCCCACGTGTTCCCGGTGGGCTCGACGGCCCTCCAGGCGGGTGGCGGCCTCACGCGGGCCGTACGGGTGCCTCCCGAACGTGACGCGCGGACCGGTGGACGCGGTGCCGGGCCGACCTCGTACGGCCGGACCCCGGCTGTGACGGCCGATCCCTCCGTGAAGATCACATCGGCTGTCGCGGCGCACCTCGTCCATGAGGAGGCATGCCGCGATCATGATGGGGAGAACCCCCCATTATGGCAAATTCGGCACTGTTCACCGAGGAAACCCCAGGTGGCCACACCCGGGAGGAACCGCTTCCGTGACCCTGGCGGGCGGGTCCGACGCGTCCGCAGACGGGCCGGACGGTGGGACACGGGTCCGGGGCCCTCAGTCCCGAGTCGTCGACAGCCGGAAATCCAGATCCGGGATGATTTCGGCGACGTCCATCTGGGCCTTCTGGAGCTTGCCGGAATAGTCCCAGTTCATCGCCTGCCACCGGGTGAACTGGTCGAGCACCCACACCCCTGACTGGCGACTGCCGTTACCGGATTTGCCGTTCCCGCCGAAGGGCAGGTGAGCCTCCGCGCCCGAGGTGGAGTTGTTGACGCTGACCATGCCCGCGCCGATGCCTGAACGGAACCGGAAGGCGGCTTTGGGATCGGTGGTGTAGATGGAGGAGGAGAGCCCGTAACCGGGCAGGTTGGCCAGCTCGACGGCCTCCTCCAGCGTCGAGAAGGTGGTGACGCCCACGATCGGGCCGAAGGTCTCCTCCATGAACAGCCGGTCGCCGGGGCGCACGCCGTCCACGACCACCGGGTGGTAGTAGAGCCCGCCGTCGCCGGAGAAGTCCCCGCGGGGACTGCCGCCGGTGATCCGGCCGGTCGGACCGGAGACGACCGTGTGGTGCGGCTGGATCCAGTCCAGATACTCCTCGTAGCGCGAGGCGAACTTGTGGTCGAGCAGCGGCCCGCACAGCACGTCCCCGGCGGGGTCGCCGACCGTCGCGTCCGCCACGGCCCGTGTGTAGCGGCTGAGGAACTCGTCGTGGACACTCTCGTGCACGATCACCGTGCCGAGCGAGGTGCAGCGCTGCCCCGCCGTGCCGAACCCGGCGAACAGCGCCCCCTCCACCGCCAGGTCCAGGTCGGCGTCGGGCATGACCACCATCGGATTCTTGCCGCCGAGCTCCAGGCAGGGCGACTGCAGGTGCCGCCCGCACAGCTCGCCGATCCGGCGGCCGACCTCGGTCGAGCCGGTGAACCCGACCTTGTGCACCGTGCCCTCGGCCAGCGCCGCACCAAGTCCGTCGAACGTCGCGGGGCCGTCAGCGAGCACCAGGTTCAGCACGCCGTCGGGCAGTCCCGCCGCGGCGAACAGCAGATAGAGCGCGTGGGCCGAGGCCGCGGCGTACTCCGCGGGCTTCCAGACGACCGCGTTGCCGGCCAGCAGCGCAGGGACGAGATACCACGACGGCACCGCGACCGGGAAGTTGCCCGCCGTGATCACCGCGGCCACCCCGACCGGCACCCGGAAGGTGAACAGGTTCTTGTCCGGCATCTCCGAGGGCACCGTCTGCCCGTAGAGCCGCCGCCCCTCGCCGAGGAAGAAGTCGCAGGTGTCGACGATCTCCCGGACCTCCCCCAGCGCCTCGGCGTACGGCTTGCCGATCTCCCGGGTGACCAGGCGGGCCAGCGACTCGGCGTTGGCCTCCACCAGGCGCCCGATCGAGGCGATCACCCGACCCCGGACGGGGGCGGGCACCCGCGCCCACTCCCGCTGCGCCTCGGCGGCCGTACGGCACGCGGCGGAGAACGTCTCCGCGTCGGCCAGCCGGACCCGCGCGACCACCTCGTCCACGCGCGCCGGGTTGATCGAGTCGTAGGCCGTGCCGTTGGTGGTCTGCTTTCCGCCGATGACGGAGACGATCTCGCGGGTCACCTTTGACCTCCTTGCATGTCGGGTAACCGCATTCTCCCCGCAGACGGGTGGAGCGTCACGTCATGCGGAAGTCGGCGAAGTCGAAACCGGGGGAGACGACGCAGCTCACGAGCACGCCCTGGTCCCCGGCGGGGCACGCGGCCTGCCAGATCCCGCCGGGGATCAGGGCCTGCGGGACCTGCCCCTCCTCGACCACAGGACCGAGGGTCACCGTGCTCACCGGCTGGCCGTCGTGCCCGCCGAGGGTCAGGGTCAGCGGGCCGCCCCGGTGCCAGAGCCACACCTCGTCGGAGCGGACCACGTGCGGGCGCGACTCCTCGCCCGGTTCCAGCAGGAAGTAGATTCCGGTGGCGGTGGCCCGGGTCCCGTCGTAGCCGGGCGGGGTGAGATCGACGGAGGTCTTCCAGGTCTCCCGGTACCAGCCGCCCTCGGGGTGCGGCAGCAGGTCGAGGATCTCGGCGAGCGGCGGGCGGAAAGAGGTCGTCATGGGTTTTCTCCTGGCGATAAGGCAAGAGCCCGACTGCGAGAGCCGGGCTCCCCGGCGTCAGCCCTGGGAGGTCGACAAACCGATCCTAGGGGCCTGTCCCCTGGCTCTTCTCCGACAGGCGGTCACGATAGATCACGGGTCTTCTCTCCTTGCCGGGAAACACCATGATTAACAACTGGACGGTGCCGTCCGGGGCGTTGATGTTCTCCTGTACGGCCTTGCGCCCGCGGACGTGGACGCGGACCCGGTAGTTTCCCGGGCCGCCGACCGCGAGGTCGGGGAGCCGGCCGCCGGAGCCGTCCACGACGGACAAGACCCCCTGCCTGGTCTCGTAACCGACCTCGACGACCTGTTCCCACCCCCGGGTCTCCACCGGCGGACGGCGCCGGTAGGCCTCGCCCGTGACGCAGGCGTGGCCGACCTCGTCCGCCGCCCAGATGTCCAGCGCGCCGGGACCGCTGCCGACCAGGTCGGCGATCATACGGTCGGCGTTGCCGCCCTCGTCTCCCTCGTCCCAGGCGTTGATGTTCCAGAACTCCGTCCACATGGTCGCGCGGACCTGCCGTACCGGCCTGATTCTCGGCCGGTGGCGGGGATGGGCGGCGCAGCTCCGCTCCGCCGCCGCGATGAAGGCGGCCTCTTCGGCCTGCTCCTGCCGGCCCTTCTCCTGCTCCCTCGCGGCCACCTCGGGACACAACCTCGTCAGCGCTCCCACCAGCGAGCCGCTGCCCACCTCGCCGGTCGCCTCCGACACCGCCGGTGAGTAGGCGTCGCCCCCGTTCGCTACAGCCAGGTCACACAGTTGGCGGCCGTAGGCGAGCAGCTCGCGGTCCGGCATGTCCGCCAGTTGCGGCACGCCTCGGTCGAAGGTGTCGTCGCGGACCGCGCACAGGAATCCCTTCTCCCGCTCGTCGAACCCGGACATGGTGCCGTCGCCGAATCCGGCGCAGTCGAGCGCCCGGGAGGTGCTCACCTCGCCGGCCGCGGTGTCGGCCACCGCACTGAGGATCACCACGGCCACCAGTGACACCGCGGTCGCGGTACGGGCGAGGCCACCTCTCGGGGGGAGCCCCGGAGTGCGGATGGCGAGGAGTACGAGGATCGCGGGGATCAGGTGGTAGAGGTCCATCGCGACGTTCCAGCCCAGAATCTCCGGCGGCCCCCAAATCTCCGCACACCCGGGTTCGGTGGACACGTCGAGCATGAGCAGCAGCGGGGAGGGGAGATGGCGGGCGATCATCACTGCGGCGGCGGAGCGGGCCAGGATCCGGCCCAGCCGGGGACGTCCGGACCGGAGGCTCAGAAGTACGGCTCCGCAGGCAAGGGCGATCAGCGGCGCGGATCCGAACCACAGGAGAGGGAAATCCCAGACCGGTGTGAGGAGAGACCGCAGCTGAGAGTCGATCTCGTCGCCCGCGCACCATCCCCACGTCATCGAGGCGAAAAAGACACCGTCCTCCGCTCCGGAAAGCATTCTGACGATCCAGAAATAGAGGTCGGGGGCCATGGCGATCAGAACCGCTGCCGCCCAGAGGATCGATGATCGTTTGAACACGGGGTGGAACCCTATAGGGCCTTTTAACGGATGACGACTTATGGGAATTCGCCGATTAACCGCCTTTGCTACAAACAGACCGATAACGCCTTAAAGGTCCGTCCTTATTTTCGCCGGAACGCGGTGCCGGCCGAAGGCGGAGTTCCGGATCGCCCTCGGGTCCGGGGTGTGCGGCCGTTGGGCGACCCCGTACGGCCGGGCCGGAGCTCCGTCCGTTCGGTGGATCCGGTTTTGTCGGCGGGGTTGGCTACGGTTCGGACCGTGATCGAACGGTGGAACCGGGATCAGGTGCTCGCGCTCGCGCCTGACGCCTCATCCGGCAAAGCGGCCCAGAAGGTCTCCTCGCCCGGCAAGTGGTCGGGGATCGGAGTCACGGCGGACGCGCTGTGGGGCGAGTGCAAGGGCAGCGGCTCCACGCCTTATCGGGCGTGCGTCGACCTGTCCGAGCCCGCCTACCGGTGCAGTTGCCCGAGCCGGAAGTTTCCCTGCAAACACGCCCTCGGCCTGCTGCTGCTGTGGTCGGCCGACGGCGTCCCGGCCGCCGCCGAGCCTGCCGACTGGGTGACCGAATGGCTTGACCAGCGGCGCGAGCGCGCCGCCAAGGCGACGGCCCGCGCGGCGGATCCGCCGGCCGCGACGCCCCGCGCGACGGAGGCGGATCCCGCCGACGCCCGCCGGGCCGGACAGCGGGAGCAGCGGGTGGCCGCCGGGCTGTCGGAGCTGGAGCGCTGGCTCGCCGACCAGATCAGGCAGGGGCTCGCCGGATCCCGGCGGCACGACCACTGGGACGATCTGGCCAGACGCCTGGTCGACGCGCAGGCTCCGGCCGTCGCCGGTGCCCTCTCCCGCCTGAACTCCGTGCTGAGCAGTGCGGACTGGCCCGCTCGCCTCCTCGGCGAATACGCCCTCCTGCACCTTCTCTGCGTGGCCCACCGCCGCCTTCCCGAGGCCATCGGGGAGACGGAGGCCGGCGCGGCGCTGGTGCGACGAGTCCGCGAACGCGTCGGGTTCCCGGTCACGAAGGAGGAGGTGCTCGCGGGGGAGACGGTCAGGGACGTCTGGGACGTGCTCGGGCGCCGCGACGAGGAGCAGGACCGACTGGTCGCACGCCGGGTCTGGCTCCGCGGCCGGAACACCGGCAGGGCGGCGCTCGTGCTCTCCTTCGCCCCGGTGGGCCAGGCCCTCGACGCCTCGCTCGTCACCGGCACGGCTCTCGACGCCGATCTGGCGTTCTACCCGGGGGCGTCGCCGCTGCGGGCCCTCGTCGCCATCCGGCACGGTGGCGCCCCCGCGGCCCCCGCGCCCGGATCCTCCCCGCACGAGGTGCTGGAGGAGGTGGCCGGAGCGCTGGCCGGCGACCCCTGGGTGGACTCCTGGCCCGTGGTCCTCGACGCGGTGGCCCCCGCCGGGAACGGTTCCTGGTCGCTCGCCGGCCCTTCGGGAGGATTCGCGCTGCACCCGTCCGCCGGCATTCCCTGGCGGCTGATCGCGACCTCCGGCGGGCACCCGCTGACGGTCGCCGCCGAATGGACCCCGAGAGGGCTGCTGCCTCTCACGACCTGGGACGAGGAAGGCCGGGTGGTTGTGCTGTGAACGCCTCGACCGAATGGGAGGAGCTCGTCTCCGCCGCGCTCGTCGGCACCGACCGCCGTCCCGTCCCGGGTGAGTCCGCTCCCGAAATCGAGCTCCTCGAACGCGCCGCCGTGCACACGCTGCGGATGCGGGCCGGTCAGCGCCTGGGCGGGGGCGATCCGCTGAGCGTCGCGCCGTCCGAGGAGCAGTCCGTGGTCTCGCGTGCGGCGGCCGACCGGCTCAGCCGGATACTCGGCGGTGAGCGGCCGAGGCTGCTCGCCGAATGGCTGGAGACCGCGGCCGGACGCGGCTACCGGGTGTCGCCGCACCTGTTGCCGGAGCTTCTCGACCAGGGGGCCAGGGACCGGTCGATCCGCCCGCACCTGGGCGTCCTCGCCGGAAACCGGGGCCGCTGGCTGGCCGGCCTCAACCCGGCGTGGGATTTCCTGCGGGAAGAGGTCACCGCGGGCGCCGCGACCGGATCCGACGACGCCCGGGAGGTCTGGGAGTTCGGCACCTCGGGTGACCGCCGCGCCCATCTGAGCGCGTTGCGGGCCGCCGACCCGGCGGGAGCCAGGCGGTTGCTCGCGGCGACGTGGGAGAAGGAGGCCCCCGATGACCGGGCGGCCTTCCTGGAGGTGCTGGCCGCGCGGCTCTCGCCCGAGGACGAATCGTTCCTGGAGGCCGCCCTGGACGACCGCCGCCGGGAGGTCCGCCACCAGGCCGCCGACCTGCTGACCCGGCTGCCCGACTCGCACCTGGGGCGGCGGATGGCCGAGCGGGTCACCCGCTACCTCACCGTCGAAGCCGGGAACATCCAGGTCGTCCCGCCCGTCGCCTGCGACGCCGCGATGGAGCGCGACGGCATCCGGGCCAAGCCGCCGCGGGGGACGGGAGAGCGGGGCTGGTGGCTGCAGCAGGCCGTGGCGCGCACCCCGCTCGGCGTCTGGACCCGGTTGCTCGGCCGTCCGCCCGCGGAGCTCGTCCGTATGAAGATCGACGACTGGGGCCGGGAGGTCATGGCGGGCTGGGTCAGGGCCGCGGTGCTCCAGGGCGACCCCGAGTGGGCGAGGGAGCTGTTCTCCTGGGATCCGCTCGCCGACCTGCTGGCCGCGCTGCCCCCGGCCGAACAGGAGAGCGTCGCGGCCGGCTTCGTCCGGCGGCACGGTCTGGACGGCCAACTCATCATGGTCCTCGGCGGCGCCGCGGCGCCCTGGGGGCCCAACCTGGCCAGGGCCGTGCTGCAGAAGATCCTCGAGGTCTCCGGCACCCAGCCCTGGAACCTCGGCGAGCTGACCAGGCTCGCCGGCGAACGCATCGACCCCGCCCTGTACGGCGTGGCCGAACGGCTCTCGCTCGAACCGCCCATCCAGGAGGTCGCCGCCCTCCTGCGTTTCCGTGACGACATGTTGAAGGAGCTCTCTTGACAACGGTTCTGCGGGCCCATGCCGAAGACCAGTACGCCGACGAGCTGGCGATCCTGGCCAAAGACGACGACCGGGTCCGGCCACCGGGCTGGAAACTGTCCCCCTGGGCGGTGACCTCCTACATCCTCGGCGACGGCGACCGGATCACCCCGAAGTACATCGGGCCCCGCCGCATCGTGGAGGTGGCGGTGGCCACCCTGGCCACCGACCGCGCCCTGCTGCTCCTCGGGGTGCCCGGCACCGCCAAGACCTGGCTGTCGGAGCACCTGGCCGCCGCGATCAGCGGTGACTCCACCCTGCTGGTGCAGGGAACGGCGGGCACGGCCGAGGAGGCCATCCGCTACGGCTGGAACTATGCCCGCCTGCTGTCAGAGGGCCCGTCCCGGCAGGCGCTCACCCCCAGCCCGGTGATGCGAGCGATGGCCGAGGGGCGGATCGCCCGGGTGGAGGAGCTGACCCGCATGCCCTCCGACGTGCAGGACGCGCTGATCACCGTGCTGTCGGAGAAGACGCTGCCGATCCCCGAGCTCAACGACGAGGTCCAGGCCGCGCGCGGTTTCAACGTCATCGCCACCGCCAACGACCGCGACCGGGGGGTCAACGACCTGTCCAGCGCGCTGCGCCGCAGATTCAACACCGTCGTGCTGCCGGTTCCCGCCACGGCCGAGGAGGAGGTGGACATCGTCTCGCGCCGCGTCGACCAGCTCGGCCGCTCGCTGGAGCTCCCCGAGACCATGACCGGCCTCGCGGAGATCCGCCGCGTCGTCACGGTCTTCCGCGAGCTGCGCACCGGCGTCACCGAGGATGGCCGGACCAAGGTCAAGTCTCCCAGCGGCACGCTCAGCACCGCCGAGGCGATCTCCGTCCTCACCAACGGCATCGCCCTGGCCGCCCACTTCGGCGACGGCGTGCTCCGCCCCGCCGACGTGGCCGCCGGAATCGTCGGCGCCGTGGTCCAGGACCCGGTCTCCGACCGCGTCGTCTGGCGGGAATACCTCGAGACCGTCGTCCGCGAGCGCCAGGACTGGCGCGACTTCTACCGGGCCTGCCGTGACGCGGGCTGAGGCCGTCGTGAGGTGGGTCGGAGGCGCTGAGACGCGGGCTGGGATCGTCGTGAGGTGGGTCGGAGGCGCTGAGACGCGGGCTGGGATCGTCGTGAGGCGGGTCGGAGGCGCCGAGACGGGGCCGTCACGTTTCACGGTGATCGCGCCGCGTGACGTCCGCCGCTGCTCGGGCCCGGCGGTGTGGACGGATGTCCCGATGGCCGGAGGTCGCCCATGAGCGTCTCCGTGCTGGGAGTCCGGCACCACGGACCGGGGTCGGCGCGGTCTCTGAGCCGGGAGTTGGAGCGGCTCAAGCCGGACATCGTCCTCATCGAGGGGCCGCCCGAGGCTGACGGGCTGGTGGAGCTGGCCAAGGACCCCGGCCTCGAACCTCCGGTGGCGCTGCTGGCCCACGTGCCGGGGGAGCCCGCCAAGGCGGCGTTCTGGCCGTTCGCGGTGTTCTCGCCCGAGTGGCAGGCGATCCGCCATGCCGTGGGGGCGGGTGTCCCGGTCCGCTTCTGCGACCTGCCCGCCGTCCACAGCCTCGCCTCCGACCCGGAGGAGCCGGAAGATCCGGGGGAGTCGGGGGAGCCGGGGGAGGAGCGGCGGGTCGGCGCCCTGCCGGACGCGGGAGCCGAGGGCACGCGACCTGAGGACACGCGACCTGAGGACACGGAGCCGGGCAATGAGGATCCTGGGAACGAGGGCCTTGCAGACGAAGGGCCGCGGGCCGGGGAGGGGCCGGATGCCGGGGCGTCGGCCGTACGGACCGATCCGATCGGGACGCTCGCCCGCGCCGCCGGATACGACGATCCGGAGCGCTGGTGGGAGGACGTGGTCGAGCACCGGGGGGACACGCCGTTCCAGGTGATCGCCGAAGCGATGGCGGCGGTCCGCGAGGGACACGTGGCCGACGCGAGGGAGGCCCGGCGCGAGGCCTTCATGCGGCGCACGATCCGCAGGGCGGTCAAGGACGGGTTCGAGCGGATCGCCGTCGTCTGCGGCGCCTGGCACGTGCCCGCGCTGGCCGGGACCTCGGCGGAGGACGCCGCGTGGGGAGCCGGGCTGCCCACGGTGAAGGCCGACGACGCGTTGCTGCGAGGGCTGCCCAAGGTGAAGGCCGAGATGACCTGGGTGCCCTGGACGTACGGGCGGCTGGCGGCCTGGAGCGGCTACGGCGCGGGGGTGACCTCGCCGGGCTGGTACCACCACCTGTTCGCCTCCGCCGACCGCCCGGTCGAGCGGTGGCTGACCGCGGCGGCCGGGGTGCTGCGCGAGGAAGACCTGCCGGTCTCCTCGGCGCACGTCATCGAGGCGGTAAGACTGACACAGAGCCTGGCGGTGCTCCGCGGACGGCCGCTGGCCGGGCTGGCGGAGGTCACCGAGGCGGTCAGGGCCGTCCTGTGCGAGGGCGACGACCTGCCGGTGGAGCTGGTCCAGCGGCGGATGGTCGTGGGGGAGAGGCTCGGCCGCGTTCCCGACGCGACCCCGATGGTCCCCCTCCAGCGCCACCTCCGCGAGGAGCAGCGGCGGCTGAAGCTCAAGCCGGAGGCGCTGGACCGCGAGTACGACCTTGATCTGCGCAAGCCGCTGGATCTGGAGCGCAGCAGGCTGCTGCACCGGCTGCGGCTGCTCGGCGTGGACTGGGGGAGACCTCAGGAGAGCAGGAGCAAGGGCACCTTCCGCGAGTCGTGGACGCTCACCTGGCGCCCCGAGTTCGACATCGACCTGATCGAGGCGAGTGCCTGGGGAACCACGGTCCCTGCCGCGGCCGTCGCCCGGGTCCGCGACCTCGCGGACGGAGGGCGGTTGTCCGGCCAGGCCGCGCCGCAGGCGGGTGCGGAGCCGTCGGGGCCGGCGTCGCGCGGCGGGCGGGAGGCCACCCCCGGAGTCTCGCTGGCCGGCCTCACCGGGCTGGTGGAACGCTGCCTGCTCGCCGACCTGCCGGAGGCGCTGCCGTATGTGCTGGACGCGCTCTCGGCGCGGGCCGCACTCGACAGCGACGTCACGCACCTGATGGCGGCCCTTCCCGCGATGGTCCGCGCCCAGCGCTACGGCGACGTGCGCGGCACTCCCGCCACCGGCCTGGCCACCATCGTCGACGCCCTGCTCAGCCGGATCTGCGTGGGGCTGGGTGGCGCGGTCACCGGATTGGACGACGACGCCGCGCGCGACCTGCTGCGCCACATCGACGGGGTGCACGCGGCGGTGGCCCTGCTCGACGGAGCCGCCGACGAAGAGGCGCCGCGGGCGCGGTGGCCGGCCACCCTGCGTGCCGTATCGGGCCGCTCCGACCTGCACGGTCTGATCGAGGGGCGGCTCATCCGGATCCTGCTGGACGCCGGAGACCTCGACACCGCCTCGGTGGACTCGCGGATGTCGCGGGCGATGTCGGCCGGGCATCCGCCGGCCCGGGCGGCCGCCTGGATCGAGGGGTTCCTGTCGGGTGGCGGGCTGCTGCTCGTCCACGACGCCCGGCTGCTCTCGCTGGTCGACGGCTGGCTCACCGGGCTGGCCCCCGAGACGTTCGTCGACGTGCTGCCCCTGCTCCGCCGGACCTTCGGCGCCTTCGCCGCGCCGGAGCGGCGCTCGATCGGGTCGCGGGTCCGCTCACTCGCGTCCGGGACGGTGCCGGCCGCGGCGGGCGTGGCCGAGCTCGACAACGGGCGCGCGGCTGCGGCCGTGCGGACCGTACTGATGATCCTGGGGAAGACGGAGGGCGCGTGATGGACGAGAGGCTGCGACGCTGGCGGCTGGTGCTCGGCGGGGACGCCGACGGCACCGGATGCGCGCTCGGCGGGACCGACGCCCAGATGGACGGGGCCCTGTCCGCCCTGTACAACGGCGAGGGCACAGGCGAGCGGAGCGGCGGCCTGGGGGCGTCTGCTCCCCGGGTGGCGCGCTGGCTGGGCGACATCCGCTCCTACTTCCCCTCGACCGTCGTCCAGGTCATGCAGAAGGACGCCGTCGAACGGCTGAACCTGACCCGGCTCCTGCTGGAGCCGGAGATGCTGGAGGCGGTCGAGCCCGACGTCCACATGGTCGGCACGCTGCTGTCGCTCAACCGGGTGATGCCGGAGAAGGCGCGCGAGTCGGCCCGCGCGCTGGTCCGCAAGGTCGTCTCCGAGCTGGAGCGGCGGCTGGTGCAGAAGACGAAGGCGGCCGTCACCGGCGCGTTGGACCGGTCAGCGCGGACCCACCGGCCCAAGCGGGTCGCCGACATCGACTGGGACCGGACGATCCGCGCCAACCTGAAGAACTACCTGCCCGAACGGAACACCGTGGTGCCGTCGAGGCTGGTCGGGTACGGCAGGCGGCAGCGCGCCGTCCAGCGCGAGGTCGTGCTCTGCATCGACCAGAGCGGCTCGATGGCCGCCTCTGTCGTCTATTCGAGTGTCTTCGGCGCGGTGCTCGCCTCGATGCGCTCGCTCAGAACGTCGCTGGTCGTCTTCGACACCGCGGTCGTCGACCTCACCGACCAGCTCCACGACCCGGTCGAGCTGCTGTTCGGCACCCAGCTCGGCGGCGGCACCGACATCAACCGGGCCATCGCCTACAGCCAGGGTCTCATCACCCGGCCCACCGACTCGATCTTCATCCTGATCAGCGACCTCTACGAGGGCGGGGTCCGGCAGGAGATGCTCCGCAGGGTCGCCCAGATGACCGCGGCCGGAGTCCAGGTCATCGTGCTGCTCGCGCTGTCGGACGAGGGGGCGCCCTTCTACGACCGGGACAACGCCGCGGCCCTGGCCGCTCTGGGGGTGCCGGCGTTCGCCTGCACCCCCGATGCCTTCCCCGGCCTGATGGCCGCCGCGATCGAACGCCGCGACATCGGCCAGTGGGCCGAGCGCGAGCTGGAGCGCACGGCCACGTGATCCCGCTCTGGCGAGGGTGGCACGGAGGCCCGCCCCTGCCAGAGCGCCACACCGGGCGGCTATAACCGGCGAAAACCATGAAAGTTCTACATGTTGAACCACTGACATTACTCTGCGTTTTGTTACGACTACTCAGGGGAAAGGGGGGAGGGGTGCGGATCTTAGCGCCGTGAGATTCCATGGGGGAACAGATGGCTGTATGGAAGGCCCGGTTCGCCGCCGTTCCGGTGGCGGCAATGCTAGCGGTGGCGTTGCTCGGCGGCTGCGGTGGCGACAAGCCACCCGCCGTGGCGCCCCAGGGGGCGGTGGTTCCGAACTCCGCGGCCACGAGTGCCCCGCCGGTCTCGGAGGACACGAAGGTCGGTCAGGAGTACGACGGGGAGTGCCCGCAGAACGCGAACGCCAGGCGGTTCGCCAAGACACGCTTCGCGTTGCACGCGGGCCTGGGGCTGGGGGCGTTCTACCGCTACATCTACAAACCGCTGCGGAGCGGTGGCTTCAAGACGGGAGCGGACAAGCGGACGCGGACCTTCCTGAAGGCCGCCGTGGCCGGTGCCTTCGCCCTCCACGAGATGAAGGTCGCCAAGGGCTTCGCCCTGTCCAACCCGACGCTGTGCAAGGGCGTCCAGGCGGTCTCGAACAGCGTCGCCGGCCTCACCGGCAAGCTCAAGAGCGGCACGGCCACCGAAGCCGACCTCGTCGCGACCAAGAGCTCCCTGGACGCTCTGAAGCAGAAGGCCACGAGCAACGGTTTCGACTTCAAGGAGCGCAACGTCACGGTTCCCGGCGCGGGCTGAGGCCGGCCGGGCCGCACGCCGTCGCGGCGCGGATCGGGAGACGCCCGGTCCGCGCCGTCGCATGACCTCCCATGGTGAGGCAGGTCCTACGACCAAGGACTGACCTCCGAGACCGATGCCGGGGCAGGGCGGCGGCCATATCGTCCGACCATGACTATGACGACGGCTCTGCCACCACCCACCGGGATCTTCGCCGAGCGACACCGCGCGCTGACGGTCGGCATGGTGGCGCTCATCACCTTGGTCGCCTTCGAATATCTGGCGGTGGCGACCGCCATGCCGGTCGTGGCCGACGAGTTGGACGGGCACGCGCTATACGGGCTGGCGTTCAGCGGGGCGCTGGCGGCCGGAGTGATCGCGACGGTGCTGGGTGGCCGGTGGAGTGACGCCGCAGGTCCGGTTGCGCCACTCTGGGCGGGCGTGGCGGCGTTCACCGCCGGACTGGTCGTCGCCGGGACGGCGCCGAGCATGGACCTGTTCATCGCGGGCCGGTTCGTCCAGGGCTTCGGCGGAGGCCTCTTCCAGGTCTCGATGTACGTGCTGGTCTCGCGGGTCTACCCCGCGGAGATCCATCCCCGGGTGTTCTCGATCTTCGCCACCGCCTGGGTGGTGCCTTCCATGATCGGTCCGGTCATCACCGGCCTGGTGGTGGAGAGCGCGGGCTGGCGGTGGGTCTTCCTCGGGGTTGCGGCGTTCGTCCTCCCGGCCGCACTGCTGCTCTGGCGTGGCCTGGCCACCGCGCCGATGTCGGACCGGCCGGCATCGGAAGCGCGCCCCTCGATCGTGAGGCGACTGGGCTGGGCGGTGCTGACCGCGGTCGGCGCGGCGCTCCTGCAGTACGGCGGGGCGGCCCGGGGCGCCGGGCTGATCATGCTGCTCGCCGGCCTGGCCGTACTGGCCGCGTCGCTGCCCCGGCTGCTCCCCGCGGGTACCCTGCGTGCCGCCCGCGGCCTGCCCTCGGTGATCACCCTGCGCGGGATCGTCGCGGGCGCGGCCATCGGCGGTGAGGCGTTCCTGCCGCTGATGCTCAACGAGGAACGCGGCCTGTCGCTCACCATGGCCGGGCTCACGCTGACCGGGGGCGCGCTGAGCTGGTCGTTCGGTTCGTGGGTGGTGGGTCGCAGGCGGTTCGACCGGGTCCTGGTCCTGCGCACCGGCTCCGTGCTGGTCGCCTCGGGACTCGCCCTGATGGGGCTGACCGTGTTCGCCGTGGTTCCGGTGGCCGCCGCCTTCCTCGGCGAGATCGTCCTGGGCCTCGGCATGGGGATCGTGTACCCGACGCTGTCGGTGCTCATCCTGGAGCTGTCGCGTCCCGGAGAGGAGGGGGAGAACAGCGCGTCGATGGGTGTCGGCGAGTCGGTCTACACGGTCGTCTCGGTCGCGGTCACCGGCGCCATCGTGGCGGCCCTGGGCGCCGCCACCTCCACCTACGTCCTGTGTTTCGCACTGGTCGCACTGATGGCGGTGATGGGCGCTCTGGTGGCGGGCAGGGTCAGAAGCTGACTACCGTGGCACCATGGGAAGAACGTCACCCTTCTCCGTGTTGGGGGGTGAGTCCCGCCTTCGAGCGGGATTCGCGTTTTCCGAGCAGAGATCGAGGTGGGTCCATGCCACGCGTACGTGAGCTCGAGGTGTTCCGCCTGGTCCTGCCGTACGGCAGGCGGCCGGAGAGCATCCTCGTCCGGCTCACCGACTATGGCGGCATGACCGGATGGGGAGAGGTCGTCGACCCCGACCCCAAGACCTGGGCGGTGCTGGAGGAGATGCTCGCCGACGCGCTGATCGGCGTCGACTGGGAGCATCCGGACGAACTGGGCGCTCTGCCCGGCGGTTCGGCCGCGGACATGGCCTGCTGGGACCTGTGGGCGAGGATGCGCGGCGTGCCGCTCTCCCATGCGCTCGGCGGCAGCCGTACCTCGTTGACGGCCACCGTCAGGATCGGTGCCGAGCGCAACCTGGAGAGCCTGGTCGCGCGGGTGAACCGCCATGTCTGCGCCGGCTACGCGCACATCACCCTGGACGTCCACCCCGGCTGGGACATCGAGCCGCTGCGGGCCGTCCGCCAGGCCTACCCGGCGCTGAGCATCGCCGTGGACGCCCGTGGCGCCTACACCGACATCGGAGCCCTCGAGGCGCTGGACGCCTACACGCTCTCGTCCATCGAGCGCCCGTTCGCCGACCTCGCCGACCACGCCGAACTACAGGAGCGCGTCGCCGCCGCCGTCCTGCTGGAGGTGTCCTCGCTGGCCGAGCTCGACGAGGCGATCCTCGTGAAGGCCGGCCGGGCGCTGCTGCTCCGCCCCGATGTCCTGGGCTCCCTGAACGAGGCGCGGCAGGTCCACGACCACGCCGTGCGGGCGGGATGGGAGATCGCCTGTGCCGGTGGCCGGGGCACCGGTCTCGCCCGGGCGGCCACGGTCGCCGTGGCCAGCCTGCCCGGCTGCGCCCTTCCCTGCGACGTGGCCGAGCCGCCGCGCAGTGCGCAGATCGTCATCCCGCCGGTCGGCGCCTCCGGCGGCGTCGTGGCCGTGCCGCTCACGCAGCCGGGTCTCGGCCACACCGTCGACGTGGCCCGCGTCCGCCGTCTCGCCAAGGCCTGCTACGCCACCTGAGCGCCGTCCCCGCGCCCCGGCCGGGCACGCGTGAGCACGGCCGGTCGCGGTCGGCCGGTGTCCACGAGACCGCCGGGGCGGTGACGGGACGGTCAGCCGCAGCCGTCGGTGATGTTCCTGGGCGCGGTCACGTCCTCCGTTCCGGCGCTGGGCCGGGGAGTCGAAGTGGCGGCGGGCGTGGCGGCCGGAGTGAGGGTCGGAGTGGTGGCGGGCGTGGCAGTCGGAGTGAGAGTCGGAGTGGTGGCGGGTGTGGCGGCCGGCGTGGCGGTGGCGCCGAGGTGTCGCCGGGGTGCGCCCGAGGAGCGGATGGCTCTGGCGGTGACGCTGCGGATCTTGCGCCAGTCGGGATAGCCGGTGTTGATCAACGGTGGGACGAACTGGACGCTGGTCACCCTGGCGTTCTTGACCTTCAGGGCGAGCGGGACCAGGTGCTCCAGCATCGGGCGCGGGATGTCGGTCCGCAGAAGCTCCCTGGTGGCCAGCGCGACCTGGTTGAACCGGGCGAGCACGGTCGCCGGGTCGGTCTGCGCGAGCAGGGCGCCCAGCACGCAGCGCTGGCGTCCCATCCGGGAGAAGTCGTCGCTGTCGGTCCGGGAGCGGGCGAACCACATCGCGTCGGCCCCGCGGAGCCTGCGGGTGCCGGCCTTGACCACCCCCTCGTCATATTTGCCGAAGACCACATCCTGCGGCACGGTCAGCCGTACGCCACCGATCGCGTCGATCAGCCGGGCGAAGCCCCACATGTTCACCAGGGCATACCAGTCGATCTTCAGGCCGAGAATGTGACCGACCGTCTCCATGAGTGTCCGGGTGCCCTGGTCCTTGCGGCCGCCGAAGACCTCCGGGTGGGAGTCGGCGTACTCCCAGACCGCGAACAGCAGGTCCTCACGCGAGCCGTCCGGGTTGGCGGGCAGCCGGAAGCCGTCGGGGAACCGCCGGGCCATCGGCGAGCCGGGGACGAACCGAACGTTCTCCAGGTTGCGCGGCAGGCTCAGCAGCACGGTGTCGCCGGTCTCGACGTCGACGCTGGCCACGTTGACGCTGTCGGTCCGCACCCCCACCCGGTGGGTGTCGGCGTCGCCGCCGAGCAGCAGGATGTTCACCCGGTCCCGGCCCGCCCACGGATCCGCCCCGACGGACGGGGCCGCGGACGGCGCCGTGGGGGCAGGGGCGCTGAAGACCTTCTCCAGCGCCGACTGCGAGATCGCGGCATACTGCCCGGCCAGGCCGAACGGCAGCAGCACGGCCACCGCCAGCACGCCGGCGAGGGTTCCGGTGACCGCCTGGCCCACCCGGGAGAGCGCCGCCGGGTTCAGCACCACGAACGAGTGCACGACCAATGCGGACCAGGCGAGGCCGAGCGCGACGGAGACCGCGGTGACGACGGTGAGCCAGGACGACGCGACGAGCCGTCCGGCGAGATCGCCGAGGTCGGCGGTGAGCGCGCCGCACAGCAGTGCCAGCAGCATCGCGGCATGGACGGACAGGAGTGTCAGCCCGGTCCTGCGCCGTCCGGCACGCAGGTGCGCGGCTCCGGGGGCGACGACGGACAGGGCCGTCCATCCGATGACCGCGCCAGCCCTGACCGGCCCTGATCTGTCTGGCACCTGTTCCCCGATTCCTCCGCGTTCGAGCGCCGAAGGCAGATGGTAGGACGGCGCCCCGAACGCACGGGCGACGAGCGGGTGAACACCACGAGAAGCGATCTGTTCCGGTCCGCGCACCACTCTGGAATAAGGTTCGGTCATGTCTTTCACCGAGATCGAGTACGGCGTGGCCGACCGGGTGGCCACCATCACCCTGAACCGTCCCCACCGTCTCAACGCCTTCACCTCCGTCATGCGCGGCGAGCTGATCGAGGCGTTCGACCGGGCGGACGCCGACGACGAGGTGCGCGCGGTGGTCGTCACCGGCCGGGGACGGGCCTTCTGCGCCGGAGCGGACCTCGGCGGCGGCGGTGACACCTTCAACCACCGCCGGAGCGAGGAGATGTACGGCGGACAGGACACCGTCGACGGCTCGCCACGCGACGGCGGGGGCACGGTCGCGCTCCGCATCGCCCGGTCGCTCAAGCCGGTCATCGGCGCCGTCAACGGCCCCGCCGTCGGCGTCGGGGTGACGATGACCCTGCCGATGGACATCCGTCTCGCCTCCGGCACGGCGACGTTCGGTTTCGTCTTCGCCCGGCGCGGCATCGTGACGGAGGCCGCCTCAAGCTGGTTCCTGCCCCGTATCGTCGGCATCGCCCAGGCCATGGAGTGGGCCGCCACCGGCCGGGTCTTCTCCGCCGCCGAGGCCCTCGAAGGCCGTCTGGTCTCGAAGGTCCACGCCCCCGGCGAGCTGCTGCCGGCCGCCTACGCGCTGGCCCGCGAGATCGCCGACAACACCTCGGCGGTCTCGGTCGCCGCCATCCGCCGGCTCATGTGGTCCGGCCTGTCGGCCGCGTCCCCGTGGGAGGCGCACCGCGCCGACTCCCTCCTGATGAACACTCTCGGCGCCGCCCCCGACGCGGCCGAGGGCGTCACGGCCTTCCTGGAGAAGCGCCCGGCGAGCTTCCCGATGAGGGTCAGCGAGGATCTTCCGGACGAGGTCCCCTCCTGGCCCGTCAACCCCTACGGGCTAACCTGACCCGCATGCCCGACGTTCTCGGTCCCGACTACGAGCTCACGGTCCTGCCCATGGCCGACGACTACGAGGGGGCGGTGATCGCCTCGCTGGTACGGCGGCGCGCCCCCGAGCCCACCGGCAGGGCCGTGCTCTACCTCCACGGATTCACCGACTACTTCTTCCAGACCCATCTGGCCGATCACTTCGTCGCCCAGGGCGTCGACTTCTACGGCCTGGACCTGCGCAAGTACGGCCGCTCGCTCCTTCCGCACCAGACCCGGGGCTTCGTGCGCAGCCTCACCGAGTACTTCCCGGAGCTCGACGAGGCGATCCGGATCATCCGCGAGGAGGACGGTCACGACGAGGTGATCCTCAACGGCCACTCCACCGGCGGCCTGATCGCCGCCCTGTGGGCCGACCGGGTCCGGGGCCGGGGGCTGGTCCAGAGCCTCGTGCTCAACAGCCCCTTCCTCGACCTCAACGTCCCCTCCCCCCTGCGGATCGCCGCGGACCTGTTCAGGGGGCCGATGGCCAGGATGTCCCCGCGCGCCGTCCTGCCCCTCGGGCCGACGGCCACCGCGTACGGCACGAGCCTGCACCGCGACCACCACGGCGAGTGGGACTTCGACCTGGGCTGGAAGCCGATCGGCGGGTTCGCCGTGCACGCGGCCTGGCTGGCCGCGATCCGCCGGGCCCAGCGGCGGCTGCACGGCGGTCTCCGGGCGGACGTCCCGACCCTGGTGCTGTGCGCGGAGAAAGGACTGCGGCTGCGTGACTTCGCGCCGGAGGCCCAGGGCGCCGACGTGGTGCTCGACCCCCGGCAGATCGCACACTGGGCGACCAGGATCGGCCCCCACGTCACCTGTGTCCGCGTGCCGGGCGGTATGCACGACCTGGTGCTGTCACCCGCGCCCGTGCGCGAACAGGTGTTCGCCGAGATGGACCGCTGGCTCACCTGCTACCGGTCGGCTTCCCGGCCGTGAACGCCGCCGGCGGCCGACGCGTTTCCGATCTTCGCGACCGGTCACCAGGGGAAGGCGAACAGGCTGTAGTAGGCCGCGGCGACCAGGAGCAGGCCGGTGCTGCCGAGCACTCCGGCGACCGCGGCCCGTTGCGGACGGCTGGGCTCCCAGCCTTCCCGCAACCCCGAGACGACGGCGGCCACGGTGGTGACCTCCTGCAGCAGCATGAGCGCGGCCAGGATCCGGATGACCAGCCATCCGCCGAGCACCGCCGGCCAGGCTCCCGCCTGGTTGACCGAGAACAGCACCAGCACCGTGATGAACGCCAGCACCGACACCAGCAGCCCGAGCCCGGTCCACGCCATCCTGCGGAGCCGGCGCCGGATGGGCGGCCAGATCAGCACGTTGACATCGGCGGGCAGCTGCCGGCCGCGCAGCCGTAGCACCATCTCGGTCACCGGGCCGACCACGTACCCGACGGCGGCCAGGCAGAGCGCAAGGCCCAGCACCGTGCCCCCGGCGTACCACGGGGCGTTGGGGACCTCGCTGGCCTCGTAGCGCTGGACCGGAGTGGCTCCCGCGATGTGCACCGCCGGCCTGGCCGTACCCGGCAGGCCCCTGACCCAGTTGGACAGCGTCTCCAGATAACCCGGGGCGAACGGCCCCCCATGGATGCGCATGCCGTGGTCGGCGTCGGCGAGATAGCGGATCGTGTAGTCGCTGTTGCCGCTCTCGGCGAGCGCGGCGGTGAGCGCCTGGCTGCTCTCCACGAACGGGATCGACGGATCGCGCGTGCCGTACAGGGCGAGGACCGGTTGGTGGATCCCGCGCAGCGCGGGCAGGCCGTCGTAACGCAGGAAGTTCATGTGGACCGCGCTCATCGCCCGGATGATCAGATCCCGTACCCCGGTGGGCGCGTGCAGCCGGTCGAGCTGCTCGCCCATCGCCCAGGTGACCTGCCGCATGGGGGAGACGTTGGGCGCGGAGACCAGCACGGTGAACCCGACGTCGGCGCTCTTGGCGGCCGCGATCGGAACCACCCAGCTCCCCTCGCTCACCCCCCAGAGCCCGGTCCGGGCCAGGTCGACGTCGGCACGCAGGCGGAGGCGTTCCAGGACGCGTAGCGCGTCGTCGGCGAGCAGGTCGAAGTCGCGGTTGCGGAAGTCGTAGCGCACGGTCCGCTTGTCGTAGGTGAGGGTGACGATCCCCGTCCTGGCCAGCGCCTCGGCCTGGGTGGTGAACTCGCCCCGGGCACCGGGCCCGGCGCCCTGGACGAAGACCAGAGCGGGATGCCTTCCGGGGGTGAGCGGCGCGCGGATTGTGGCCTCAAGGGTGATGTCCCCGACGTCGACCGTGATGTCCTGCGTGGTGATCTGCGCGGCCGGGGGCGGGCGTTTCACCTCGGCGGGCGGCTGGGCGGGCAGGGTCTGGAAGACCGGATCCGTGGTCAGCGGAGGTGGATCGAACGGAGGAGGCAGCGTGTAGCCCACCATCGCGAGAGCCAGCAGGACCAAACCCGCGGCCACGCTCAACACGCCTCGGCCAACCTGCACGCCGATCCGCTCCCCGCTCGTCGCCCATCTCCGTGAGGACCGTATGCCGGTATCGTTCCCTCTGATCATCCAGGGTACCCATCCCGGGGATTTCGCGACAGAGAGAGGGACCGGTGTGATCAGAGTGGGCGCATTTGTGGCTGAGGCCTGTTAGCTTCAAGCGACATGCGCGTGCTGCACACATCGGACTGGCATCTGGGCCGTTCGTTCCACCGTGAGAGCCTCCTGGCCGCCCAGGGGGCCTTCGTCGACCACCTGATCGAGACGGTACGGGCCGAGCGGATCGACGTGGTCGTCGTCTCCGGCGACGTCTACGACCGGGCGCTGCCCTCGGTCGACGCGGTGGACCTGTGCAACCAGGCGCTGCGGCGGCTGGTCGACGAGCGCGTGCGCACCGTGCTGATCAGCGGCAACCACGACTCCGCGCGCCGGCTCGGCTTCGGCGCCGATCTCATCGACGCCGCGGGCGTCCACCTGCGCACCGACCCGGAACGGGTCGGCGAGCCCGTGGTGATCGACGACGTCGCGTTCTACGGCATCCCCTACCTGGAGCCCGAACTGGTCCGCGAACCCTGGGAGCTGCCCGCGCGCACCCACACCGCCGCGATCGGCCACGCCATGTCCCTGGTTCGCGCCGATCTCAGCAGACGGGGCCCCCGGGCGGTGGTCCTGGCCCACGCATTCGTGACGGGAGGGCAGGCCAGCGACAGCGAGCGCGACATCAGCGTCGGCGGGGTGGCGCACGTCCCGGTCTCGGCCTTCGATGGCGTCGACTACGTGGCGCTGGGCCATCTCCACGGACGCCAGCGGATGACCGAGACCGTCCGCTACTCCGGCTCCCCGATCGCCTACTCCTTCTCCGAAGCAGGCCAGCTGAAGGGTTCCTGGCTGGTGGAGCTCGGCCCCGCGGGGCAGGTGACCGCGGAGTTCGCCGAGGCGCCGGTGCCCCGGCCGGTCCACCGGCTCCGCGGCCGTCTCGACGACCTGCTGTCCTCGGCCGAGCACACCCCCTACGAGAGCCACTGGCTGCAGGTGACGCTCACCGACCCGATCCGGCCGAAGGGCGCCATGGAGCGGCTCCGGTCGCGTTTCGAGCACACCCTCACGCTCTTCTTCGAACCGGAGGGCGGCATCCGCGAGACCGTGGCACGGCCGAAGCTGGCCGGGCGTCCCGAGCTCGACGTCACCCTCGACTTCGTCCGGGAGGTGCGCGGCGAGGCCGCCGACGCCGACGAGATCCGCCTGATCCAGGAGGCCGTGGAGGCCTGCCGTACCAAGGAGGCGATGGCGTAGATGCGCCCGCACCGTCTGTGGATCAGCGCGTTCGGCTCGTTCCCCGGTGACGAGGAGGTCGACTTCGACGCCCTCGCCGAGGCGGGGCTGTTCCTCATTCACGGCCCCACCGGCGCGGGCAAGACCACCGTGCTGGACGCGCTCTGCTACGCCCTCTACGGCAGGGTGCCCGGCAAGCGCGACAGCGCCAAGAGCCTGCGCTGCGACCACGCGCCGCCGGGCCGGGGGCCCAGCGTGGCGCTGGAGGTCACGGTCAGGGGACGGCGGCTGAAGATCAGCCGGTCGCCCGCCTGGCAGCGTCCCAAACTCAGAGGGACCGGCACCACGAGGGAGAACGAGAAGGCCCTCCTGCAGGAGCTCACCCCCTCGGGGGAGTGGCGCGGGCTGACCACGCGGGTCGACGAGGCCGGAGAGCTCATCGGCACCCTGCTGGGCATGAACGCCGACCAGTTCTTCCAGGTCGCCATGTTGCCCCAGGGGGACTTCGCCAGATTCCTGCGGGCCGACGGCGAGGACCGCCGCAAGGTCCTGGAGCGTCTCTTCTCCGTCCGGGTCTACGCCGCCGCCGAATCCTGGCTGGCCGACAGGCGGACCGAGGCCCACCGCGAGCAGCAGGCCCTCCGCAAGGAGGTGGACTTCGCCGTCAAGCGGCTGGAGGAGGCCGCCGGCCCCGACCTGCCGGCCGCGCTGGCCGCGGGCGGATCCCCGGAGTTCCCCGGTTCCGCGGAGACGACGCCGGCGGCCCCCGCCGCGGCGGCTCCGGGTTCCGCAGAGACGGACACGACGCCGGCGGCCCCCGTCGCGGCTCCGGGTTCCGCGGAGACCGGCCCGGTGGAGCTCTTCGACCTCCCCGGCGACGACGCCGAGCCGCCCGCCGCGGTCTCGGCGGAGGACGACCCGCTGGAATGGGCCAGGGCACTGGAGGAGCTCGCCGCCAGGGCCCTCTCCGCCATGAGCCGGGACCACGGCGAGGGCGAGAGCGCGGTATGGCGGGCACGCACCATGCTGGAGGACGGGGCCGCGCTGGCCGAGCGGCGCCGCCGTCACGCCGAGGCACTCGCCCGGAGCCGGGTACTGGAGGAGAGTGCCGAGGAACGGGCGGACCTGGAGGTCATCCTGGCCGAGGCCGCCCGTGCCGACCGGGTGCTGCCCCTGATCCAGGGAGCCGAGCAACGGGCCGAGGCGGCCGCCAAGGCGCACCGGCTGGCCGCCGACGCCCTCGCCCGTGCGCTTCCCCTGCGCGGCGGGGACCAGGACGCCGACCCGGACCGCCTGGCCCTGCTGGAGCGTGACCGCCAGCGCGAGATCACCCGGCTGGGCGAGCTGCGTGAGGAGGAGTCACGGCTGGTGAGGATCGTCCAGGACCGGGAGAAGTCCGGTCGGGAGATCACCGAACTGACCGCCGCCCAGGCCGAGACCGACGCCCGCCTTGCTCTCCTCCCCGGCCTCCGGCACGACGTGGACACCCGCCTCACGGCCGCACGTCTGGACGCCGCCCGCATCCCGGCCGCCGAGTCGGCGGAGCAGGCCGCCGTCGCCCGCCTGCGATCGGCCGGGCACCGCGACGACCTCGCCGCCGAGCTGGCCGCCGCCCGTGCCGACCTGGCGGTCAGGCTCTCCGCACTGGCCGTCCGCGACGCCCTTCCTGCCGGGCTTCCGGCCCCGGCCGTCCACGACGTCCCGGCTGCGGGCGTCCGCGACGGTTTTCCTTCCAGGTCCTCGGCCCCGGCCGTCCACGACGTCCCGGCTACGGGTGCCCGCGACGATCTTCCTGCCGGATCCCCGGCCCCGACGGCCGACGACGACCCGCCCGCGGCCCCTTCAGCCGGGCTGGCCCGCGACGGCGCGCCCCCTGCTCCGGACGGGGCCGAGGTCCGTGAGCTGCTCGCCGTACACGAGCGTGCGCGCAGCGAGGAGCTCGCCGGCCTTGAGGGACTCCGGGCCGACGAGACCCGGCTCGCGGAGCTGGCCGGACTGCTGGCCGCGCTCGACGCCGAACTCCGCGACGCGGCCGCTCAGGAGTCCGCCCTCGGCGCGGCCCAGGAGGAGCTGCCCGTGGCGCTGGCGGAGGCCTCGGCACGGCTGGCCGTGGTCAGGGAACAGGCGGCCAGGATCCCCGCCGCGCGGGCGGCCACCGAAACGGCCGCCGCGCGCCGCGACGCCGCCCGGCGGCGCGACGGCCTCCACCGTGAGCTGGAGACCGCGCGCACCGCCCAGACCGAGGCCACCGACCACGCCCAGCGGCTCCGCGACCGTCACCTGGACCTCCGCCAGGCCAGGATCGACGGCATGGCCGCCGAACTCGCGCGCAAGCTCGCCCCCGGCGCACCCTGCGTGGTCTGCGGTTCGCCCGACCACCCGGCCCCGGCTGCCCCGGCGGACGAGGCTCCCACCGCCGAGGACGAACGCGCCGCCCAGAGTGCCTACGACGCCGCCGACGACCGGCGCCGGGCCGCCGAGCACACCGTCGCCGCCCTGACCTCGCGTCTGGAGGAGGCCGCCGCCGTCGCCGGTGAGCTGGCCGCCGACCAGGCGGAGGAGATCCTCGCCGAGGCCGGGCGGGAGCTCGCGGCGCTGACAGCCGCAGCCGACCGTGAGGCGGCGCTCAGCGCGGAGACGGACCGTGTCGCGGCCGAGCTGGACGATACGAGGTCCAGGGCTGCGGAGACCGCCCGGCTGCTGGCCGAGGGCCGGGCCCGTCAGGTCGGATGGCAGGCCGAACGCGACCGGTTGACCGGCCGTCTGGACGAGGCCCGTGGCGCCGATCCCACCGTCCAGGTCCGCCGTGACCGCCTCACCGAGGACGTGGTCCTGCTCGGTGCCGCCCTCATCGCGGCCTCCCACGCCGCCGGCCTCGCCACCGCCCACCGCGATGCGGCCGAGCAGACCGATCTCACCGTCGAGGACGCCGAGCAGGGGTTCCGGGAGGCCGAGCAGGCCCTGGCCCGGTTGCGCGAGTCGGCCGGGACCGAGCCGGCGCTGACAGCCGAGGCCGGCCGGATCGCCGGTGAGATCACCGAGCTTCAGGAGCGCTCCCGCGAGCTCGCGGTCACACTGGCCGCCCGCCGTACGGATGTGCGGAAGCTCACCGCCGAGGCCGAACGGCTGACCGCACGCATCGACGAGGCCCGGGGCGAGGACCCGACCCTGGCCGTCAGGCTGGACCGGCTGTCCGACGAGGCCGAACTGCTCAGGGAGGCGGTCGAGGCCACCCGGGAGGAGCTGGTCACCGCCGGCGAACTCGCGACGGCCCGGGCCCGTGCCCAGGCGGCCGTCGTCGAGGCGGGATTCCTGGGCCTCGACGACGCCCGCGCCGCGGTTCGCCCTCCCGCGGAGCAGGGGGAGAAGGCCACCCGCCTCCGCGAGCTCGACAAGGAACGTGCCGCCGTCACCGCCGTGCTGACCGACCCGGAGCTGATCGCCGCCGTGGCCGAACCGGAGCCCGACCTCGACGGGCTGCGCCGTGCCCGTGACGCGGCCGACGCGGCCCACGCGGGCCTGCTGTCGGCCCGGCACCAGGCCGAGACGCGCCAGGCCCGGCTGGCCGCGCTCCGCGCCGAGCTGGAGGAGTGCCTGGAGCGCTGGCTGCCCGCCGCGGAGCGCCATCGCCTCGCCGACCGGCTCGCGGCCCTGACCGGAGGCAACTCCAGCGACAACCAGTGGAACATGCGGCTGTCGTCCTACGTGCTCGGCGAACGCCTGCGCCAGGTGGTCGAGTCGGCCAACGAGCGGCTCGACCACATGTCGGGCGGACGCTACCTCCTGGAGCACAACCTCGGTCGTTCGGCGGGAGACCGCAGCAGGTCCGGCGGCGGGCTCGGCCTGCGCATCCTGGACGGCTGGACCGGCGCGGACCGCGACCCGGCCACCCTGTCGGGGGGCGAGAGCTTCATCACCTCCCTGGCGCTCGCCCTCGGCCTGGCCGACGTGGTCACCGCCGAGGCCGGCGGGGTGGAGCTCGGCACGCTCTTCGTCGACGAGGGCTTCGGCACCCTGGACGAGGACACCCTCGACGGGGTGCTCGACATCCTCGACGGTCTGCGTGACGGCGGCCGGGCCGTCGGCATCGTCAGTCACGTCGCCGAACTGCGCACCCGCGTCCCCGCCCAGCTACGGGTCCGCAAGGACCGCCACGGCTCCACCCTTTCCGTGGTCGCCTGACGGGAGCCGTCGGAAGCGACACTCCAGGTCAGTAACCGCGGGTGCGGCGGGCGGCCGGGCGGATGACGAACGGCCTGCGGGCGCCCGGCCGGCGCACCCGCCTGGTCAGGTCGGAGCCGGTGATCGCGCGCAGGATCTCCGTGCCGAGAATGACTCCGGCGCCCAGGGCGAGGGCGGTCGACAGCGCCTGCAGCAGGCTGGCCAGGCCCGCGTCGGCATGGCCGAGGTTGAGTTCGAGCATGCCCCGGTAGAGGGCGGTGCCGGGCAGCAGCGAGCCGATCGCCGGAATCGTGAGCACCATCGAGGGCACCCGGGTCACTCTGGCGTAGGCGCTGCCGAACAGGCCGACGACACCCGCGGAGACGGCCGTCCCCAGGATGATCGGGACATGCCAGACGTAGAGCTGCACGAAGACCACCCAGGCGAGCCCGCCGCCGAGCGACGCCGCGAGCAGGTGCCGGGGCGGCACGAGCAGCGCGATGGCGAACGCCAACGTCACCCCTACGGCCCCGAGGAGCTGCGCCGGTCTGAGCACCAGGGGTGCGGCCGGCACGTTCTCCACGCTCAGCGGCACGCCCAGGCGGACCGCCGCGTAGAGCGTGACACCGATTCCGGAGATGATCGCGGTCAGGATGAAGAAGACCTCGAACAGCCGGGCCGTCGCCGTGACGTATTCGCCGGCGATGCCGTCCTGCACGCAGGCCACCATCAGACGTCCGGGGAGCAGCGCGACGACGGCGCCGACCACCACGGCTTCGGCGCGCAGGGTCGCGCCGAAGGAGATCAGCAGCACCGCGACCAGCGAGCCGAGCATCGCCGCCATCGCCAGCTGGAAGAACTCCGCCACGCCCCGGCCGGCCAGCCAGGCGCTGGCCCGGTCGCCCAGCACGGTGGCGGCGAACGCGGTCACCGCGACCGGCACGCCGCCGCCGACCAGGATGCTCGCCGAGGCACCGACCAGTGCGAGCCCCGTGACCAGGAACCAGTTGGGATAGACCCGCACCCGCCGGGTGATCTCCCGCAGCCGGGACTCGGCCACGTCGAGCGGCAGCGCCTTCGCCGAGGACTCCGCGACCATGTCGTGGACCGCGATCAGGCGGTCGTAGTCGGGCAGGCGGCGACGGACCCTGCGCTCGGCGGTCACCGGCACGCTGCCGTCCGCGGGGACGTACGACAGCGTGATGGCCGACAGGTTGACGTCGGCCTCACAGTGCGGCACGCCGTACGCGTTGGTGATCCTGCGCATGGTGCCGGACACCGTCTCGGTCGCCTCTCCGCTGCCGAGCAGAAGCTCACCCACGCGCAGGGCCAGCGCCATGGCCCGGTAGAGGTCGGCCTGGGTCGGTTCCTGCTCCAATGGTGAAACCGACACCGATCCCCTCCCTCTCGCACAGCCCTTGCCCGAGGCTATCTGCTTACCACCGAGGCGAGGGCACGCACTCGCTCGGAATGGCGATCATGACCGATGATCACCGGTGGCTCGTTGTACGGCATGGCGTCGGAGGAACGGCGCAGTTTGATGTACTGGCCGCAGGCGTCGACCGCGTAGGGCTCCATGTCGTCCTGGAGCGCGCCGATCACCGTGATCCCGTAGGTCTCGCCGATCCGGCGGAACAGCGCCACGGCCTCCCTGCGGTGCTCCTTGCCGAGGTTGCGGCCGAGCTCGTCCAGGACCAGGCACAGGTGCCCGCCGCCGGAGGACGCGATCGCCGCCGCGCAGACCAGCTTCACCGCCTTCTCGTCCATCAGCGCGGTGTTGGCCCGCCGGTTGTACGGCACGAATCCCTGCCCCTCGCCCCGGCGCCACTTGGGTGTGACCCGCCATGCCCAGCGCTGTTCGGGATCGGCCGGCGCGGGCGGCACCGGGAACTCCAGCGTCGCGCCGTAGCCTCCGTAGGAGGTGTCCAGCTTCTCGAACTCCTCCGCCACCCGGGCCAGCCGTGCCTTGATCGCCGCAGTCAGCGCCGCCCGGTGCACAGCAGTGGACTGGGCCGCCTCCTCGGCGCCCTTGGCGGCGGCGTTCAGGTCCCGCTGCCGGGTGACGATCTGGGTCTCGATCTGGCGGCGCCGGTGCCGTTCGTACTCCTCCTGGCCGCGCAGGTAGGACGAGAGCGCCCCGCACACGCCGGGGAACGTCGCCTGCTCGCGCGCCGTGCGCCCGGCCCCGGGCTCGGTCCGTTCCCGGACCAGGAAACGCAGCTCCTCGGGCATCTCCTCGTCCTCGCCCGGGAAGGTGTCGCGCAGTGCCTCGTCGAGACGGCGCTCCGCGGCCCGCCACCACTCCTCGGCTGTCAGCGGGCGCTCCTGCTCGCTCAGCGCCTCCAGCCACTCACGGGCTCCCTCGACCGTGCCGCCCCACTCTCCGGCCAGCGCGTCCACGCCGAGGGCGTCTCGATCGGCCGCGACCTTCGCCGCCTGGTCCCTGGCCTGGTCCCGGTCGGCCTCGTGCCGGGCCCGGCGGGCATCCAGCCGTTCGACCTCCATGTTCCTGGTCCGGGTGCGGAAGTCCAGCGTGCCCGCCCGGCGTTCGGCCTCGCCCACCTTCGGCCCGATCTCGGCCAGGGCCTCGACCAGCTCGGCGAGGACGCCGCGCCGTTCGGCCGTCCGCCGCTCGATGTCCGCGAGCTGCACGGCGGCCCTGGCCCCCTCCAGCCGCCGACCGGCCTCGGCCACCCCGTCCTCGGCGGCCCGTACGGCTCCGGCGGCGGTCTCCTGCACGTCGCGGGCCCGGTGCAGCCGCTGCTCGGCGGCCTTGATCCGGGCCTCCCTGCCGGTGGCCACCGCCTCGAAGGAACCCACGACGGTGACCCCCGCCGCGCTGACCAGGACCGATCCGGGCAGTGCGCCCAGCGCCCGCGCGGCGGCCGGAAGGTCGGCCGCGTCCACGATCACCGCGTGCTCCCTCGGCCATCCGCGGGCGCCCAGAACCGTCGCCACCTGTCCCGCCCGATCGGAGGCCGCGTCGTCATCGCGCGCGTGCTCGGCGACGTCGAGCGCGTCGAGCAGACCGGTCGCCCCGACGCCGGCCTCGGCGAGCGCGTTGAGCTGGGCCGCCGCGGGGCCGCCCTCGGCGTCGTCCAGCGCGGCCCTGGCGCCCTCGACCTCCCGGTCGGCCACGCCCAGCGCCTTCAGCGCCTCGTTGAGCCGGAGCCTGGCCTGGTCCAGCTCGGCGTCGGCGGCCCTCACGTCGCGGCCGTCGGCCAGTCGCCGCCGCTCCTCCAGCCCGGGGACCTGGCCGCGCAGCTCGTCCACCGCGTTCTCCGCCACGGCCCGGTCGGCGTCCAGTCTGGCCGCGCGGGACTGCAGGGTGGTCAGCTCCTTGCGGGCCTCGGCCAGGGCGCGCTCCAGTGTGTCGTCCTTGAGCGTGGCCGTCTCCGCCCTGACCACGTTGATCGCCTCCGAGGCGCGCTCACCCGCCGCGCGCAGCCGGTCCGCCTCGGCGGCGAGTGACTCGTCGCGCCGGGCCGCGTCGGCCAGCCTGCGCGCCAGCCGCCCGCGCCAGCAGCGCAGCGCGTCCGCCAGCCGGACCCGGGCACGGTCACGCCGGTCGAAGGTCGAGAGCAGGGTCTGCGACTCGTCCTCGAACTCCTTGAGCAGCTCCACCGCCCGTGCCGCCCGCACACGCTTGACGTGCTCGTCGCGCCGGGCCTCCCGCTCCTGGTCGAGCTCGGCGTCCAGCCCGGTCAGCGCGGCGATCGCCTCGAAGACCCGCTCCGGCGAGATCTCGTTGAGCGGCTGGGACAGCAGGTTCGTGGCGACCTTGCTCCGCACCGAGGTGGACAGGAACGACACGCACCTGATCCGGTCGCCGTACAGGAATCTGGTCAGGTCCCGTGCCACCACGTCCCGGCGTCCCGCCGAGCGCGGCAGCGTCGCCCAGACCTCGTCGGCCCGCGCCACCCGCTCCGCCTCGGAGGGGGCCGCCGCGACGCGCACGCCCGGGACCCACCGGATCTCCAGGTGCGGCGCCTCCTGGTTGACCCGCAGCCACACGGTCACCGCGTCGTCCATGGAGTCGGCACCGGCGAAGACGCCGACGATGTAGCCGTGGTCGGCACTGGCCCACGACCTGCTGCCGCCCCCCGCCGCGAGCTCGGCGTTGAACAGCAGCTCGGACACCGATTTGGCGCCGGAGGCGAAACGCCACTGCTCGTCGCCGAGCAACGCGGTGATCATCGCGATGAACGAGGACTTGCCCGCGCCGTTGGAGTCCTTCGGACCCGCGCCGGCGACCACGATCAGCGTGCCCGGCACGGTCGGCACCGGGTGGGTCGACAGCCGGGAGATGTTGACCGCCTGTACGGCGATCAGCACACGGTCGCCGACCACGTTCTCCGTGGGAGCCGTGCTCTGCGCCTCCACCGGCACCAGGCTCGCCTGACTTCCGGCCGCCCGGGGCACACCCGGTCCGTTCTTCCGCGGGCTCTTCCCCGTCTGGCCCGGCTGTCCGGTCACTGCTGCGTTTCCCTTCATCGATTATCGACGGTTCGCTCTCACGGCTGCGGCCAGCGGGGTGTGCGGCCCCGCGGCGAGGATCAGCTCTTCCTGAAGGCGGCGTCTGGCCTGCGGGGTCAGCCGGTGGAACTGCGGGCCCGGGGTGTATCCCCCGGATTCCTCACCCGCTTTGACCTGGGTCACCAGGCCGGCGTGGCGCAGGGTCCGCAGCGCCGCCTCCAGCTCTCCGATCGGGAGCCTGGTGTGCCGCCTCAGCTCCTCCACCTGGGCGGGGAACGGCGACAGCCAGCTGTCGGCGGGCAGCAGGCCCTCGGCCCGGGGGATGGCCACCGAGTGGATCAGCACCAGTACCAGCACCGCCCGCTCGGCCTCGCCCAGTGTCGTGCCCGTCTCGGCGGCCGTCTCGGGGGCGTAGCCCGAGGTCCACGTCTCGCGGTCCTGGACCGGCACCCGGCCGCGGCGCTGCAGCATCTCCGTGAGAGTACGGCGGAGCACCGGATCGCGCAGCGCGGCGAACCGGGCCTCGTGGACCGGCTCGGCGGCGTGCTCCACCGCCATGAACGCCGCGACGATCTCGGCCCTGCGCCGCTCGTCGAACGGGCCGAGCAGGTCCTCGTCCACGCCTTCGGGAACGGCGACGCTCGCGGCCGCCGCGTCGGGGACGGGCTCGGCCGCCGGGAGCACGTCCAGTCCGGGGGAGTCCTCCTCGCCGGTGGGCAGGCGGCGCACCAGCTCCCTGAGCTGGGCGTGGGAGGCGGGGGGCCAGTGGGCGCAGCGGGGGCCGAGCCGTACGAGACCGCCGTCGACCACCAGCCACGCCGAGTCGTGCAGGCGGCGCAGCGCGCCGACCGCCCAGCTGCGCATGAGGTCGTCGCCCCGGCCGATCAGTGCCCGGTAGGCCGACAGCACGTCCTCCACCGGTGCCGCGGTCCCCGGCCACGGGTCGGTCGTCAGATCGGTCCAGCAGCATTTCAACGCCGCCGCCAGCACGCGCCGGGTCTCCCCGGACCGTTCCACGTTCACCGGTGCGACCTGGTATTCCTCCAGGAGCGCGGGGGTGGCCCCGTCCGGCCACGCCGGCAGCGCCAGCCCCGTCCCGTCGCCGTGGGCCAGCCGCATCATGCCCGGTGGAGCGGGCTCCCCCGCGCCGAGGGGGAGGGGGCCCGCCGCCCTGGCCCGCGCGTGTGCCGCCTCGGGTGTCACTGCCCCGTCCTCTCCAGGTGGCCGTGCGACAGCCAGGCCGGCTCGGCGTCGGGGGCGGCGGTGAGGGAGTCCGACCAGCGCAGGCGGTAGGGGGATTCGGGCCGCAGGTCGATCGAGACGAGATCGGCCAGCAGACGGCGGGCGGAGACCCATTCACCGTCGGCGGTGAGCAGCTCCTCCAGACGGGCGGAGGCGCGTCCGGCGAGCGCGGCCTCGGCGACGGAGGTCAGGTGGCCGAGACCTCCGCCCTCCGGGGCGTGGGAGTCCGCGGGCCCGGGGTCGGGCAGCGCCGAGCGTGGGGGAGTGGGCTGGGCGGGCGCCGGGCGGGGACTCTCGTCCACCGCGCGGGCGATCGCCGCCGGGTCGTGCCAGGGGGCGGGGGCGTCGAAGACCAAGCCGTCGAGCACGGTGGCCAGGCGCTCCTTGGTGGCGGTCTGCGCGAAGGTGCGCCAGGTCTCCGCCGGTAGCAGGGTCAGGTTCCGGGTGGTGCCGGCGGAGTCGGCCAGTCGTCCGGCGGCGCGGCGGGAGGCGTCGCTGTAGGAGTAGATGGCGGCGCGGAGCTCGGTGCAGATGCGGTCCAGGTCCGGCCAGCGGGTGAGGATCGTGCCGTGCAGGCTCTGCGCCCTGCGGGCGATCTCCTCGGTGCCCCAGAGTTTGGGGGCCTGCTCGCGCAGTTCCTCGATGGTGCCGCTGGTCAGCGTGATCAGCTCCAGCGCCCAGAGCCGGAACGCCCGCGACAGGTTCTGCGCGCTGAGGCGCGCCTCCTCCATGGTGGTGCGGGGGTCGGCGACGTTGAGATCCTCGAGCGCGAGCAGCCGGTGCATCTCCGACTGGCCGCCGTCGTCCATCATCCGCCGGATGAACATCAGCCCCACGACGCTGGTGAACGACGCGCGGTAACGGAGCTGGTTGGGTTTGGGGAACACCTCGCGGATCGCGCCGAGGCCCTTGAGCACCCGGAGCCGGTTCTCGAACTGGTCCTGTGGGTAGGCGCGGCAGGCGTGACGCATCTGCTCGTGGGTCAGCCACTCCTCGCCGGCCTCGGCGAACGCCGCGAAAAGCGTCTCGGCGATGTCGACCAGCGCGGGCTCGTCCACCACCGCGCCGCTGTCGCGCGCGAGTGCGGCGAACATCCGGCGGTAGGTCGCGAGCACGGCCTCCTCGGTGAGGGCCGAGTCGAGGGTGATCTCGTGGTTGGTCTCTGGCACGCGCCCTACCGTAAGGCTTACGCCCGACAATCCTGGCCCTCGCGCCTGAGCGAGCCGCCCTCCGCCCGCCGCCGCTCGTCGGCGGGCGGGCGTAGGCGGCTTCGCCCGTCACCGGCTCACGGTCAGGCGTCCCAGGTGACCGGGAGGCTCTTGACCCCGTAGATGTCCGCGATCTCCGGGCGCAGGGCGACCTCTTCGGCGGGTACGGCCAGCCGGAGGGTGGGGAAGCGGTCGAGCAGCGCGGGGAGCGCGACGCGCAGCTCGACGCGGGCCAGTTGCTGGCCCAGGCACTGGTGGATGCCGTGGCTGAAGGCCAGGTGCCCGCCGTCCTGCCTGCGCAGGTCGAGCGTGTGGGGGTCGGTGAAGCGTTCGGGGTCGCGGTTGGCGGTGTTGAGAGACAGGATGACCGTCGTGCCGGCCGTGATGGTCTGGCCGCCCAGCTCGACGTCCTCCAGGGCCGTCCTCATGAATGTCTTGGCGACGCTCAGGTAGCGCAGCAGCTCCTCCACGGCCCCGTCGGTGAGCGCAGGGTCGGTGCGCAGCGCGGCCAGCTGCGCCGGGTTCTGCAGCAGCGCGAAGGTGCCCAGCGCGAGCATGTTCGCGGTGGTGTCGAACCCGGCCGACAGCAGGATCAGGGCCATCCCCTGCAGCTCCTCGTCGGTCAGGTCGCTGTCGAGCAGGTCGCTGAGCACGTCGTCGGTGGGGTTGGCGCGCTTGGCGGCCACCAGCTGCGCGAGGTAGCGCTGGGTCGCGAGGTAGGCCGCGATCAGTTCCTCGTCGCCGGCCTCCCCGCCGAGGAAGGTGTCGATGTGCTCCTGGAAGGAGCCCCGGTCCTCGTACGGCACGCCCAGCAGCTCACAGATGACGATGGCGGGGATGGGCTTGGCGAACGCGGTCACCAGGTCCGCCGACGGCCCGGCCTTCTCCATCGCGTCCAGGTGTTCGGCGGTGATCTGCTCGACGCGCTCGGTGAGCAGGCGCATCCGCCGGACGGTGAACTTGCCCACCAGCGGTTTGCGGTAGCGGCTGTGCTGCGGCTCGTCCATGAGGAGGAACTCGCCGGGCGGCGCCGGGGGGATCTCGATGTCGCCGTAGTCGATGGTCGGGTGGTGGCCCATCAGGTCCTTGCGGGAGCTGAACCGCGGGTCGGCCAGGACCGATCGGACCAGGTCGTAGCCGGTGACCAGCCAGCCCTGGTGCCCGTCGGGGAAGGGGTAGCGGCTGATCGGGCTGTGCTCGCGGGCGTCGATCAGCTCTTTGGGCGGGTCGAAGGGGCAGCCGGGCTGACGCGCGGCCGGCAGCGTGGTGACGGTGTGTTCCATGGTCATTCCTCTCGATCGAGACGGTCCTAGGCGATTCTGCGGCGGTAGGTGTTCATGGCGAAGACGTAGGCGACGATGAGGATGCCGGCAGACCAGGCCAGGGCGATCCAGATGTCGGTGCCGACCGGCTGCTGGGCGAACAGGTCGCGGATGGCGTTGACGATGGAGGTCACCGGCTGGTGCTCGGCGAAGACGCGCACCGGGCCGGGCATGGTGTCGGTGGGCACGAAGGCCGAGCTGAGGAACGGCAGGAAGATGAGCGGGTAGGAGAACGCGCTCGCGCCTTCCACGGACTTCGCGGTAAGACCGGGGATGAGGGCGATCCACGTCAGTGCCAGGGTGAACAGGATCAGGATGCCGGCGACCGCGAGCCATGCCTGCACCGGCGCCGACGAGCGGAAGCCCATGAGCAGGGCGACGAGCACGACGACCACGAGCGAGATCGAATTGGCGATCAGCGAGGTCAGCACGTGCGCCCACAGCACGGACGAGCGCGCGGTCGGCATGGACTGGAAGCGCTCGAAGATGCCGCTCGTCATGTCGGTGAAGAGCCGGAACGCGGTGTAGGCGATGCCCGAGGCGACCGTGATGAGCAGGATGCCGGGCAGCATGTAGTTCACATACGAATCCGACTCTGTTTTGATCGCGCCGCCGAACACGTAGACGAACATCAGCATCATGGCGATCGGCATGATCGCGGTCGTGATGATGGTGTCCGGGCTGCGGCTGATGTGGCGCAGGGACCGTCCCAGCAGGACGGCGGTGTCGCCGAAGAAATGCTTGCTCATCGTGATTCCTGACTTGTCCGTGCCGGTGCTGCGGTGTTCGCCGGCTCGCCGCCCCTGCCATCGGCGCCGACGAGGGTGAGGAAGACGTCTTCGAGGGTCGGCTGCTTCTCGATGTATTCGACCTTGGCGGGCGGCAGCAGCTGCTTGAGCTCGGCCAGGGTGCCGTTGACGATGATCCGGCCCTGGTGCAGGATCGCGATCCGGTCGGCGAGGTGTTCGGCCTCGTCCAGGTACTGCGTGGTGAGCAGCACCGTCGTGCCCCGCTCGGCGAGTTCCTTGACGGCCTGCCACACCTCGATGCGCGCCTGGGGGTCGAGCCCGGTCGTCGGCTCGTCGAGGAAGATGACCGGCGGATCGCCGATCAGGCTCATCGCGATGTCGAGGCGGCGGCGCATGCCACCCGAGTACGTCGACACCTTCCGCGCGCCCGCGTCGGTCAGCGAGAAACGTGTCAGCAGGTCATCGGCGATCTTGCCCGGATTCTTGAGATGCCGTAACCGGGCGACCAGCACGAGGTTCTCCCGGCCGCTGAGGATCTCGTCGACGGCGGCGAACTGTCCGGTGAGGCTGATGGACTCCCGCACGTCCGCGGCCTGCGTGGCGACGTCGAAGCCGTGCACGCGGGCGGTGCCCGCGTCGGCCTTGAGCAGCGTGGACAGGATTTTCACGACCGTGGTCTTGCCCGCCCCGTTCGAGCCGAGCAGGGCGAAGATGCTGCCCCGGGCCACGGCGAAGTCCACGCCGCGCAGCACCCGCAGCTCCTTGTACGACTTCGTCAGGCCCTGCACGCGGATTGCAGGCTCCTGGACCTGATGGGCTGTCATCCGGATATCCGTTCTCTGTCCGGTCACGGCTGGTCGCCCGTGACGCGATCGATGGCGTCGCTCAGTCGGTCCCGCTCCCGGCGGATCCACGAACCCCCCGGGTAGTTCTGCACGAACGCCTCGACGAACTCCACGGGGTCTTCGCCGACGATGTCGCGGATCGGAGTTCCGTCCGCCGCGCTCTGCTCGAACAGATCGGCAAGGTCTTCGAACATCGAGGCCGCTTCGGAGCCGTCCCCCGGCCCGAAGTGCATCAGGTACCGCTCCAGCGCTTCGACCGCCGTGCGATAGTTCTCGGGAAGCGCTTTGATGCGCGCCTTGTACTGCCGCCAGCGCCTCTTGTCCTCCAGCGGTCCGGTGACCACCTCCAGGTACTGCCGGTAGCGGCTCTTCGGCTCGCTCGACCCTGTGTCCATGTCTACTTGCCTCCTTCGCGGAGCTGTTGGAGCCGTTCGGTGAGGAAGCTCCAGGTCCTCCAGAACTCGTCGAGGTACTCGCGTCCCTGAGCGTTCAGGGAGTACACCTTGCGCGGCGGCCCCTTCTCGGACGGGACCTTCTGCACGTCGACGAGGCCGCGCTGCTCGATCCTGATGAGCAGTGCGTAGATGGTGCCTTCGGCGATGTCGGAGAAGCCCTGATCGCGCAGCCACGCCGTGATCTCGTAGCCGTACGCGGACCGGCCGGACAGGATCGCCAGGACGATGCCCTCCAGCGTTCCCTTGAGCATCTCCGTCGCCTGCTTGCCCATGGAAACACCTCCCTCCAGCTACTTGGTGTTGCTGACTACTAGTACAAAGTAACGCTAGCTACTGGTATTTAGCAACACTGAATAGCTGGGGTGCAAGCCGAGACCGCAGGAACGTGGGTGCGGGCGACCTGAGCACTGCTCGTGAGCGGGTCCGCCGCCCCTCTGCGAGAAGACGGGCTGCGCCGGCCCTCGGTACCGGCCGTCGCCGAACGCCGCAAGGAGGCTCCCGACGAGGCCCACGCGGTCGCCAGGACCACGATCCACCGGCTGCGCCACAGCGCCGCCACTCACCTCGGCGAGGCCCGGGTCCCGCTGCGATTCATCACGGGCAAGACCCGCCACAAGAACCCCCGCACCGCCATGCGGTACGTCGAACCCGGCGCCGAGGCCATCGTGCTGGGGCAAGCCGTTGCTCGGGAAATGCGAAAAAGAGCCCCCGCATGTCCCGAAGGGCGAACGGGGGCTTCTGGCGTTCTCGGCCGGATTCGAACCGACGTTGCCGAGTCCCTTGCGGGAGCTCGGTGTCTTGGGCCGCTAAAACGACGAAAACACCTGTGATCAACATACCGGCCGGACGGCGGCCGGTCCATGGAATTGCGGCTCCGGGGGAAACCGGCCCGGTAGACGGGTCGAATACGTGTAGGGCTCTCCGAGCGGGTGTGATGCCAGTGCCGGCAGAACGGGGCATTCATCGAGAGGTCGGCCGACTCTTGTTAACTGTCAGTTAACGCGCGTATTCTGAGCCTCTCGCGTCACGTACATGACCGTTGCCGGACAGGAGGTATGCGTGGCGAGTCTCGCCGACCGGCTGACGGAGGCGCTGCGTCATCGCGGCTACTCCACGCGCAGGGCAGCGAGAGCCGTCACCGACGCGGGAGTACAGACCACTCACGTCTACATCCACCAGCTGAGCAAGGGCCAGCGGACCAATCCGACCCTGGAACAGCTCACAGCGCTCGCTGTGCTGCTCCGGGTGCCTCTGGGATGGCTTGTGGGGGATGACATCCCTAGCCCTTTCTCTTCCGGCGACAGCGGTACGGCTCTTCCCGACATCGAGGAGAGTCCGCCGCGCCTCGTCGGAAAGCTCGACGCCGGCCAGCGCGCTGTTCTGGGCGAGCGGCTGCGGCTCCTGCGGGAGGCGCGCGGGCTGTCTCCGGCGCAGGCCGGGGACATGGTCGACGTCGACGAGCGGGTGGTCACGTCCATGGAGAACGGCGTCGTCGAGATCGAGACCCCACTTGACGACGTCGAAGCGCTGCTCACCCTCTACGGCGTGACCACCCGCTTCCAGAGGGAGGCGGTTCTGTCGATCGCCGGTGGCCGGCGGGAGCCGGGCTGGTGGGACACGCCCGCCATCCCGCTGTGGGTGTCGGCGACGTTCGGCCTGGAACAGCGTGCGGAACTGATCCGGACCTACCAGCTCCAGTTCGTCCCTCCGTTGCTGCAGACCGCCGAGTACGCGGCGGCCGCGGTCCTCGTGTCCCAGAACCCCTGCCCGCCGCCGGAGCTGGTGGAAGGGGCGGTGGGGACGACGACGCGCCGGCAGGACGCGCTCGCCGCCCCCGGCGGCCCGACACTGTGGGCGGTCGTCGACGAGGCGGTCCTGATGCGGTGCATCGCCGGTCGCCGGGCACAGGTGGACCAGCTGAGTCATCTGATCGACATGGCGAAGCAGCCGCACATCACGTTGCAGGTGACGAGACTGGCGTCGTCCTACCTGCCCCGGTCGGCGCCGTTCACGATGTTCCGTTTCCCCGACGGGGACCTGGTGGTCTCGGTCCACCAGTTCGACAACGACTTCGTGCTGGACGGTACGGACGCGGACGCCTACCACGAGGCGTTCGCCCGCCTGACGGTGGCGGCGTGCAGACCGGAGGAGACGGTCGACGTGCTCACCGAGGCGCGGGACGGGCTCCGCCGTCTGCCGTGACCGGTATGCGGCCGTACGGAGGACTACTGTGGCGCAGCACACCCCCCGGATACGAAGGTGGTCACCCATGGACTTCGACACCGCCAAACCTCACCCGGCCCGCGTCTACGACTGGATGATCGGCGGCAGTGAGAACTTCCCCGCCGACCGGGAGGCCGCCCGGCGCATCCTGGAGCTCAATCCGGACAGCCGCAGGTCGTTCGTGGAGAACCGCCGGTTCCTCGGCAGGGTGGTGAGGCATCTCGTGGACCAGGGTGTCCGCCAGTTCCTCGACATCGGAGCAGGGCTGCCGGCCGGCGGCAACGTCCACGAGATCGCCCACGCGGTCGCGCCCGACACCCGCGTCGTATACGTCGACCACGATGAGATCGTGCTGGCGCACGCCCGTGCTCTGATGGCCCGCTCCGACAGGGTGCGAATCGTCGGCGGCGACGCCACCAGACCGCAGGAGATCCTGGACGCGCCGGTGGTGCGGGATTTCATCGACTGGTCCCAGCCGGTCGGCCTGCTGATGGTGGCGCTGCTGCACTTCGTCTCCGATGCCGACGACCCCGCCCGGATCGTGACCACGTTCCGGGACGCCCTCCCCGCCGGGAGCTTCCTGGCGATCTCCCACGGAGGGGTGGAGGGGTGGGAGGACCGCAAGGAGCAGATACGGAAGGCGTCGCAGGCCTATGTGCGCACCCGCGACGAGATCGCCGGCCTGTTCGCCGGGTTCGAGTTGCTGGAGCCGGGGCTGGTGGACGTGGCGTGGTGGCGTCCCACCGATCCCGGCTCCGGCCCCGCTCCCACCGGGCTGTACGGCGGAGTCGGCCGGCTCGCTATCGGAGCGTGACCTCAGTGGGCAGCGCACGGAAGCCGCGCAGGTTCGGGGAGTGCACGAACGCGATGCCCTTCTCGTCGATCTCGTAGCCGTCCACCGCGGCGACGAACTCCTCCAGCACGACCCTGAGCTGGAGACGGGCCAAGGCCGCGCCGAGACAGAAATGCGGGCCGGATCCGAACGCGAGGGCCTGGCCGGTGTCGCGGGTCAGGTCGTAGCGGTCGGCGTGCGGGAACACCCGCGGGTCGCGGTTGGCGGAGGCGCCGAGCAGCACCACTCGGGCGCCGGCCGGGACCTCCGTGCCGTGCAGAACGGTGTCACGGGTGAGCCGGCGGGCGACCATCTGCGCGGACCCGTCGTAGCGGAGCGTCTCCTCCACCCACGCGATGATCGCCCCCGCCCAGGCGATCGCGCGCTGGCCGGGATGGAGCCAGGCCTGGTACCAGGCGTTGGCCGCCAGCTTGGTCACCGACTCGTTGCCCGCGATGCCGATCAGCGACAGTACGGCGACGATCTCCTCGTCGCCGAGCCGGTCCCCGTCGATCTCGGCCATGACGAGTGCGCTGACGAGGTCGTCCCGTGGCTCGGCCCGGCGCTCGGCGATCAGTTCCCGGTAGCGGGTGGTCAGTGCGAGTCCGGCGTCCCAGAACGCCTGCGGTATCCCGGTGTCGCCGTCGTGGCGGGTGATGAGGATCTCCGACAGGCGCAGCATCTCCGCCCGGTCCTCCCTCGGGACGCCGAGCAGTTCGGAGATGACGTACACCGGGACCGCCGAAACCACTCCGGCGAAGTCGAACGTGCCCGCCTCCAGCGCCGGCGCGAGGCACTCGCGGGCGGCCGCGCGTACGGCGGGCTCCAGGCCGGCCACCCGGGCGGGGGTGAAGCCGCGGGAGACCAGTGCCCGCATCCGGGTGTGGCGGGGAGGGTCCATCGCGAGAAACCCCACCAGGTCGGCCGCGGCGGGGTCCCACATCTCCAGGGTGACGCCGTGGGCGCTGGAGAACAGGGCCGGATCGCGGAACGCGGCGTTGACATCGGTGTGCCGGGACAGCGCCCAGAAGTCCAGTTCGTCGTTGCGGTAGAGCGGAGCCTCGTCCCGGAGCCGCGTGTAGGTGGGGTAGGGGTTCTCCTGCAGCGCGTGGTCGAACGGGTTGTAGAGCATCAGGCCCTCGCATTCCGGCGCGGCGGACATGACCCTCATCATCGGCGAACTGGATCATCGGGGCAATACGGTCGTAGTCCCCTGTTCTGCCCGCCGGATCTGCGGACCTCGTCGCCCGCCGGATCTGCGGACCTCGTCCACAAGGACCCCGCCTCGGTCATCGGGACTCGCTGCGGAGCCCGGTCCGCAGATGGGCCCAGCAGGTGACCGGGCGGCGCCCGAGCGTCACATTTTCCTGGCCGGATCTGGCGCACGATGCTCAACCCGGTTATTTAGGGTAGTCATCTGACTTCCCGGGGTAGCGCTCATGATCCGAGGAGCGCGAGGGGTCGCCGAAAAGGGGGTAAGCGGTGATAAGCGTCCTTATCGCCGAGGACATGCATCTCGTCCGAGGAGCCATGGTCGCCCTGCTCTCCATCGAGCAGGACATCACGGTGGTCGGGGAGGTCGGCCACGGTGACGACGTGGTGCCCTCGTGTCTCGCCTGCAGGCCCGACATCGCGCTCATCGACATCGGCCTGCCCGGCACCGACGGCCTGGCCGCCGCCGCGGAACTGCACCGCAGGCTTCCCGCGTGCAAGACGGTCATCCTGACGGGACTGGCGACCCCGGCGGCGCTGCGCCGGGCACTGGACGCCGGCGTGCGCGGATTCGTCGTCAAGGACACCCCGGCGGGACAGCTCGCCGAATGCCTGCGCCGGGTGGCCGCCGGTGAGCGGGTCATCGACCCCGAGCTCGCCGTCGCCGCGCTCAACGCCCGGCGAAACCCCCTCACCACCCGCGAACTCGAGGTGCTCAAGGTCGCTGCGGAGGGGGCGCCGGTCAGCGAGATCGCCGACCGGCTCTTCCTGTCCGGCGGTACGGTCCGCAACTACCTGGCGCGGATCCTCGTCAAGATCGGCGCCAGGACGCGGGTGGAGGCGGTCACCATCGCCCGGGAGGCCGGTTGGCTGTGGCCGGACGACGCACGCGAGATCGGGTTGATCCGCTACCGGGACGTGAACTGAGACCGCCGCAGGCCGGTCTGCGCGGCGAGGAAGGCGAGCATGTCGGCTGCCAGGCCGACCGACCGGCTGACCGCCCGGGAGCCGTGCCCGACGTCGTTCTCGTGGCGCAGCAGGATCGGCCGGCTGCCCGACGTCGCGTGTTGCAGGGCCGCGCACATCTTGCGGGCGTGCATGGGGTCCACCCGGGAGTCGCCGCCGAAGGAGGTCAGCAGTGTCGCGGGGTAGTCCACCCCGTCCTTGACCCGGTGGTAGGGGGAGTAGCCCAGCAGCCAGCCCAGTTGCTCGGGATCGGAGGCCGAACCGTACTCCGACCGCCAGGAGGGGCCGAGGCCGGAGCGTTCGTAGCGGACCATGTCGAGCAGCGGGGCCGAACAGACCGCGGCGGCGAACAGGTCAGGCCGCTGTGTCACCGCGGCGCCGACCAGCAGCCCGCCGTTCGACTCGCCACAGGCGCCCAGCTGCGCGGGGGTGGTCACGCCGTCGGCGATGAGCCGTTCCGCCGCCGCCACGAAGTCGTCGAACACGTTCTGCTTGCGATCGAGCATTCCGGCACGGTGCCACTGCTCACCCTCCTCGCCGCCGCCGCGGAGCTGCGCCAGCACGAAGACGCCCCCGGCTTCCACCCAGGGCAGGATGTAGCTGGAGTAGGTGGGGGTGAGCGAGAGCCCGAACCCGCCGTAGCCGTACAGGATCGTCGGCCGGGGGCCGGTCCCCGGCCGGGCCAGCACGACCATCCGCACCGGCGTGCCGTCCGCCGACGCGTAGACGAGCCGACGGGCCGAGAGCTCCGGCACCTCGACGGCACCGGGTGCGGCGGCCCATGACGAGGTCTCGCCGGTACGCGCGTCGTAGCGGCGCACGCCACCCGGGGTGACGCTGTCGGTGTAGGTGAACCAGACCTCGTGACCGCCTCCGGGCCGGACGGACATCCGCCCGGCCGAGCCGAGACCGGGTAACGGCACCTGGCCGCGCCGCTCGCCGGTGGCCAGGTCGTGGACGCTGATCTCGCTGATCGCATGCCGGGTCCAGCCGACGAGCAGGACCGCGTCGTCGAGGATCGCGAAGTCGCCGATCACCGCCTCGGGGTCCGGGCCGACCAGGCCGACCCAGTGCTCCGGCTCGGGGTGCTCGGGGTCGGCGACGCACAGCCGGCCCCGGGGAGCACCCAGCGTGGTGAGGAGATACAGACGTCCGTCGGGGCCGACGGCGGGCGCGGTCACCGCGCCCGCCCCCTCCTGGACCACCCGTAACGCGGGGCGGTCCGGGCCGGAGACGGACAGATCGGCCAGCCAGAGGTCGTTGCCGCCGGCGGCCGCCGCCGACACCGTCAGCCAGCGGCCGTCGTGGCTGATCCCCAGACCGTAGGACCGGTCGGCCGCGCAGATCACCCCGTCCTCCTCGGCCGGGGTGCCGAGCCGGTGCAGGCGGATCTGGCGGGACCGGACGTAGAAGAACGCCTTCCCGTCCGGAAGCCATGCCACGGGTGCGTGACGGCAGCGGTCGATGGGACCGTCGACCACCTGCCGGGTGCCGACGTCCATCACATAGAGCTCCGCGTGCTCGTCACCGCTCCTGGACAGCTGGTAGGTCAGCAGCCGGCCGTCCGGATCGGGATGCCACTGGTCCAGCGTGGTCAGCCCGCTGGGGTCGAGCTCCGCAGGGTCGATCAGCGGCACCTCGGTCCCGTCCGGCCCGGCGGTGTAGAGCACCCCGTGTTCCTGTCCCGCCGTGCAGCGCAGGAAGAACCGGCGCTCTCCGCGCCAGAGCGGCGGGCTGACCGTTCCGGCGCCGGTGAGCTCCGACACCCGGGCGTGCCACCCGTCGCGTTCGGCGAGCGTGTCGGCGTGGCTGCGCCACAGCTCGTCCTGGGCGGCCAGCCAGCTCCCTGTCGCGGCGCTCGCCGGGTCTTCCAGCCACCGGTAGGGATCGGGCACGGCATGACCGTGAAGATGGTCGACGATCGGCTGCCACTCGGCGGGAGGGTAGATCACGGCACCAGCTCCTGGGTGGTCGTGGGGTTCCAGTGCCCGACCAGGTCGGCGTAGAGCGGCGAGGCGGCGAGCATCTCCTCGTGCCCTCCCGACCGGACGCTCGTGCCGTCCATGACGAGGATCCGCCGGGCGCGCAGCGCCGAGGTCAGCCGGTGGGCGATGACGAGCAGGGTGCCTCCGCGGCGGGCGAACGCCTCTTCGGCCCGCGCCTCGGCCGCCGGGTCCAGATGACACGTCGCCTCATCGAGGATCACCAGGCGGGCGGAGGTCAGGTAGGCGCGGGTCAGCGCGACGAGCTGGCGCTCACCCGGGGTCAGCATGCCGGCGTCGATCTCGGCGGAATAGCCGCCCAGCCGGGTCACCACCGCGGTCAGGCCGACCGCGGTCGCGGCGTCGTCCACGGCGTCCCGGGACGCCGTGGTCAGGTAGGTCAGGTTCTCCAGGAGTGAGCCCCGGAAGACGTAGGCCTCCTGGGGGATGAGCACCCGCTGGGCCGGGTCGAGCCGGTCGGCCGGGACACCGCCGATCAGGACCTGTCCCGCGTCCGGCCGGAGCACGCCGGTGACGAGCGCGGCCAGGGTGGACTTGCCGATCCCGCTGGGGCCCACCACGGCGATGTGCTCCCCCTCGGGGATGTGGAGATCGAGATCGGCGATCACCGGCTCCGCGTGCGGTCCGTAGGCGAACGTCACACCGTTCAGCAGGATCTCCGCGTCCCGGGCGGTGTCCGTCCCGATCGGCGGGCGGCCGGGGTCGTCCGCCCGCAGGATGCGGCCGAGCGACACGCGTAGCCGTACCCCGCTGATGCCCAGCCCCTCCACGAGGTTGCCGAGCGCCGGAGCCAGTGACTGCGTGATGTAGGCCAGGGCGCCGAGGATCACACCGGCTCCGGCCCCCTGACCCAGTAGCCAGGGAGTGCCGGCCAGCACGAGCAGCACCGGCAGCCAGCCGCCCACCGCCAGTGACAGTGTGCGGACCGCGGTCACCCGGGCGAGCGCCCGCCCGGCTCCGGCCTGCTCCGCCACCCGCAGGCCGACCCGGTCGGCCACCCGGTCGTGCGCCACGCAGGCGGTGATGTCACGCAACCCGCCGGCCATGGCGGTGACCGACTCGGCGGTGCGCTCGTCGGCCAGCAGGAACGCCCGCTGCCGCCGCGCCATGGCCGGGAGTGAGAGCAGGAAGAGACCGAGACCGACGACGAACGGCGGCAGCACCAGCACGAGCACCTGGGGAATCAACGTCGTCAGGCCAAGCACCACGCTCACCACGGTGAAGACGAAGGACCTGACGACCGTGATGACCGAGGCGAACGCGTCACGGGCCAGCTCGACCTGCAGGTTCGACCGGGCCACGGCCGCCGTGTCCGGCCCCTGCCCGGACGCGGCCGACCGGTTCAGTGTGCTCTCGACGACATGGCCGAGCAGCTCCTCCCGGAACGGCTCCACGATCGAGGCGACCGCCAGTACGACCTGCCGCGCCCCGACGGCGGCCACCAGCCACGCGCCGCCGAGTACGGCCAGCCAGGCGAAGCCGACGCCCGGCCGCCCGGCGGCGAAACCCTCGTCGATCGCCCGCGCGATGGCGAGGCCGATGACGAGAGCGGGCGCGGTCTCCGCGACGGACCAGACACCGAGCCGGAGCAGCGGGCGCGGAGCACGCCGGAGAGCCCGGCGGATCGGGCGGTTCACCGGGCCCGACTGCGGAAGCGGGGGGCGGTTCACGGGGCGTCCACGGCGAAGACCGCCCGGTAGTCGGGGTCGTCCCACAACGCGAGGTGGGTGTCGTAGGCGCGCACCCGGCCACCGTCCAGCCAGACCACCCGGTCGGCCGCCGCGGCGGTCGCGACCCGGTGGGCCACGATCAGGCGGGTACGGCCGCGCAGCTCACCGGCGAGGGCCCTGCCGACCTGGCGCTCGGTGACGGTGTCCAGGCTGGAGGTGGCGTCGTCCAGGACGAGCAGGCGCTCCCCGTGCGCGAAGGCGCGGGCCAGGCCGATCCGCTGCCTCTCCCCGCCGGACATCGGGGCGTCCTCGACCGGGGTGTCGTAGCCTCTCGGCAACCGCCGGACGAAGGCGTCGGCGCATGCCGCGCGGGCGGCCGTTCGTACGGTCTCCGGGCAGGGGGCGTCGAGGCCGAGGCCGATGACGTCGCCGATGGTGTCGCCGACCAGGACGGGGCGTTCGAAGGCGTAGCCGACGGCCTGGCGTAGTGCCTGCGGGGAAAGGCCGGGCAGGGGGACGCCGTCCAGGGTGACCGTCCCGCTGAGAGGATCGGCCAGCCGGCCGGCGAGGGCGGCGAGCAGCGATTTTCCGGCGCCGGACCGGCCGACCACGGCCACCGAGCAGCCGCCGGGGACGACGAGGTCGACGCCGCCGGTGCCGCCCAGACCGTCAGCGGTGACGCCGTACAGCTTCAGGGTGCCGGGGCCGGCGGGCAGCGGTCGCACGCCGTACGTCCGCGGTCTCTCGGCGAGCATTTCGACGACGCGGCCCGCGGCCGCCCGTGCCCGTGCCAGGCGGTTGATGTGGCTCAGCGCGGCTCCGAGGCCGGCTCCGAGCACGACGTAACGGGCGGCGGAGTACAGTTCGCCGACCGTGAGGTCACCGCTCGCCAGGCGCAGCCCGCCCACACCCAGCACCGCCACCTCCAGCAGCGGCACCACGACGCCGGCCTGGACGCCGGCTCGGGCGTTGGCCCGCCACATGGCCATGGCGTGTGCGCGCAGCCGGGGGAGCGCGGTCAGCACCCGTGACCTCTCCTGGGCGGCGGTGCCCGCTGCGGCGATCGTCCGGGCCCCCGCCAGGGCGTCGACCAGGCGGGCGGCGATGTCGCTCTGCGCCTCCTGGTAGTCACCGGCGATGGAGGTGCTCACGTGGAAGAACGCCCGGAGCACGAGCGCGATGAGGACGAGACCCACGGCCAGGGTCAGGGTCAGCCGGAAGTCGATGAGGGTGAGTGCCACGAGGCTGCCCGCCGTGGGGATGAGCAGCGCCGTCCCGGTGACGATCGCCTCAGGCGCCCGTCCCGCCTCCTCGGCGTTCACACCTGCCCGGGTGACCAGGTCGCCTTCGGGGAACCGGCGGGTCATCGCGGGGCCGACCCCGAGGATGTGCCGCAGGATCCGGTGCCGGAGCCATGCCGAGGTGTGGGCGTTGACCGCTCCGGAGCCCCAGACGCCGAGCGTGTCGCAGAGCACCGTCACGGTCACGATCGCGACGCAGGCGGCCAGCCAGGTTCCGCCCGCCGGTTCGGCCGCGACGAGACTGTCGACCGCTCCGCCCAGGACGAACGGGAGCGCCAGTTCGGCGCACGCGCCGATGACGGAGGCGACGGCGAGGACACCCAGCCAGGGGCCGCCACGCCGTACGGTCCGGGCCACCAGCCGATCTGCCGTCCGCACCGGTCGGTCCTCCTTCGCTGAAAGGGCTGTGCCCGGGACGGCTGCCGTCGCCGGCCGTCCCGGGCACTCGGTTCACTAGTGGCAGAGCAGCAGGCTCAGGTTGCTCGGCTGGTTGGACTGGCAGCCGAGGACGGTGAGGGTGCTGCCGCCACCGCCACCGCCGCCGTGGCCGCCGGGGGTCTCCAGGGTCTGGAGGTCGAGAAGAACCATGGGAGTGCCTCGTTTCTTGGAGAAGTGCTTGGGGTGGGGGTGGCTAGTGGCAGAGCAGCAGGCTCAGGTTGCTCGGCTTGTAGGACTCGCAGCCGAGGACGGTCAACGTGCTGCCGCCACCGCCGCCACCGCCGCCGGTGGGGGTCTCCAGGGTCTGGAGGTCGAGAAGAACCATGGGAGTGCCTCGTTTCTTGGAGAAGTGCTTGGGGTGGGGGTGGCTAGTGGCAGAGCAGCAGGCTCAGGTTGCTCGGCTTGTAGGACTCGCAGCCGAGGACGGTCAACGTGCTGCCGCCACCGCCGCCACCGCCGCCGGTGGGGGCTTCCAAGGTCTGGAGGTCGAGAAGTACCATGTAGTTACACCTCCTTCAGTGGCTTGTGGGAGCGGAGACGCTCGGCGGATCCATGCACAGGCAATGCCATGGTCAGGGCGCCTGTGCCGCCGGGCGGCTCGGTAAAGGGGAGGAACACCGGCCTGTCGTGCAGGGCGGTGCTCATCGCGAACAGGACTCCGGCCGTGCCGGTCGCGAAGTCCATGGAAAGCCTGAGCAGTTGGTCGCCGGGGAAGGCCAGCCCGTCGCCGTAGGGCAACGCGTGCCAACCCAGCCCGCGGATCTGCTCGGCGAGGTCGTTGCGGGGGTCGTACGGTGTCGGCCCCAGGCCCGTGGCGAGGGCCGCGATCATGCCGCTCCGGCCGGTGAAGAGCCCCGACTGGACGAAGTAGCGGCCCCGGGTGACGAGCCGGAAGCCGTCGAGCGCGGTCCGGAAGTCCTCGTCCTCACGGTGAGTCAGGTAGCGGGCGAGGACCAGGCCGATACCCACCGAGCCCTCGTCCAGATAGGGAAGGGTACGCCAGCCCTGGCTGACCTGGAGCGTGCCGTCCTCACTGGAGACGCAGCGTCGCAGATCCTGCCGGAGCGCCACGGCGGCCCGGTCGAGCAGCGAGGTGTCGCCGGTCCGCTCGTAGGCGTTCAGGAAGAGCAGGGCAGGGCCGGAGGAGCCGTACATCAGCCCGGCGCGGGGATTCGCGCCGCCGCTGGTCTCCGGCACGTCCTCGGCGCCGCCCAGCCTGTCCGAGCAGATGTCGACGATCCGGAGCGCCAGATCGGTGAAGGCCCGCTCGCCGGCCGTCCCACCCAGGTGGAGCAGGTTCAGCCCGACTCCCGCGAGGCCGCCGAACAGACCGAGCTGGAGGGTTTCCCACTTCTCCCGCATGCACGACTCGACCGTGTCGAGCGCGTCCTGACGGTGCCCGAGCAGATCCAGGACGTAGGCCACGCCGTGGAGTCCGTCGTAGAAGCCGATGCCCGTTCCCCGCTCGGGAGCCAGCGCCCTGCCGCGCAGCCAGTCCTCGTGCTCGGGGAAACGGCCCAGCCCGGCCCGTTCCAGCGCGTAGAGCACGCCCGCCGCGCCGTACGCCAGGTTGATCCCCCCGCCGGCCTGGAACTGGGCCACGTCGCCGGGGAAGAGCCTGTCCTGCCGGTCCAGGGTGGCACTCGCCATGATCGCCCGGCACATCGCCGCCCTGACCTCGGGCCACGGATCGCGGCCGGGACGGGGGATGTGCCGGACCGCCGTCGGGGTGGGGCCCGTGATGGTCCGGACGGCCTCCTCGACCACCTCGGGCGGCACGGGAAAGGTCTCCTTGACGGACTCGGCGAGCTGGACCACCTTGGCCCGGTCGAGCAGCTGCATGATCGTGAGCTGGGGGGCGAACAGCCCGAGGCAGAGGCAGGCGAGGGCGTAGACGTCGATCTCGACCCCCTGCCGATCGGGCGGCGCGCCGAAGGCCGGGTGGGCCAGGGCGGCCCGGCCGCGGTCCGCGGCCAGGGTCGCGACCTCGTAGTCGATCAGGACCAGGCGGCCTTCGGCGGTGAGGAGGATGTTGTTGGGGTGCAGATCGCCGAAGACCACGCCCCGCCCGTGCAGGGACTCGACCGCCCGCCGGACCTTGGGCAGCACGTCGAGCACCCACGAGGTGTACTCGGCGACGCTCTCCTGGTCGCAGGTCGCCCGGGTCAGGGGGTACCTCTGGACGAGGAGCCGCTGCAGCGGATTGCCGTCGACGAACTCCTGGACCAGGAAATGGTGGTCGCCGAGCGTGAAGTAGTCGACCAGGGCCGGCACCGCGTCCAGCCCGGCCAGGCGCTCCAGCATGTCCCGCTCGTGCGCCAGCCGTGTCACGGCGTCGCGGTCGGCGGCGTCGAGCCCGGCATGCGGGCGCGCCTCCTTCAGCACGACCCGCTCGCCGGTGCTCAGGCTCCGCCCGAGATACACGCCTCCGCCGTTGGAGAACTGGATGACGCTCTCGATCGTGTACGGCAGGTCGTTGGTGGTCACCGCGTTGCGGGCGGCCAGATGGGGCTCCAGAAATCCGGGTAGCGTCACCCAGGGGGGCAGGCTGAAGGCCGGCTCGCGCACATCGGGTACCAGCCGCCCGTGGGCGTCCTCGATGGCCAGCACCGGTTCGCCGTTCTCACCCAGGCACCGCCGCGCCGCGAAACCGCCGTAGCGGACGAAGAGCGGGCCTTCGCCGTAGCGGAGGTCGCTGAGGATGTAGGGCCCTTCGACGCCCTGGAGCAACTCGTCGAGTTCCTTCAGGGTGAGCTCGAGCTGTCCGTCGTCCAAGGGGTAGATCGTCACAAGCTTGCCACTGGACCCGCGGGCTGCGGCCTTGGAGTTCAGCATCGTCATGACCGGCCGGTTGCGCAGGAACTTGAACGCGATGTTCCGTGCCACGCAGTAGTCCCAGACGGCTTCCATGGCCCGCTCGGCGTCTTCCAGACAGGCCGACACGTGGATCTTCCACCCCTGCGCCGGCGTCCGGCCGGCGACGGGCGCATAGTGCATCCAGATGTCGGTCGCCTGGTGCTCCCAGCCGTCCGGGACATCCCGTACGGCGAGCGGAAAGTCGGGGTGGTCGCCCCGGCGGCCGTCAAGGGTGTCGTAAAAAAGCCGATCTGCGAGGCAATAAAGCTCATACTGGTCATTCACGGCAATCTCCCTGCTGTCTTCCAGAAGAGAGAATTACGGATAACCCGAGAAATGACTAGTTACAAAGTCAACTACTCATACATGCGAACCTCACATGTCCAATCGTGAAGATGTGCACTACCTGCACTTTTGTGTTTGAAGTGAAATTTATTCGGAAAACTTTTGCGGCACTTCGGCGCTCAGAGTGAACCAGCCGTCCTCGCCGGCGGTCACGCGCACCGTGCCCCCGATCCGGGCCACCCGGGCGCGGAGATTGTCCAGGCCGTTACCGGCTGCGGGTCGCGGGGACCGGCCGGTGGCGCCGTCGTTGGCGACGGTCAGCCGCAACAGCCCCTCGCGGGCGTCCAGTTCGATCACGCACGTTCGCACCGTGCTGTGCCGCAGCATGTTCGTGACGCCTTCGCGGACCACGGCCCCCAGCGCGCCGCTCACCTCCCGGGACAGGCCGGTGGCGTCCACCCGGACCGAGCAGTCGGCTCCGAGTCCGGTGAGCAGGGCCTGGGCCCGCAGGCTCTCACCCTCCAGGGGAACCTGCCGGTGGATCATGGAGATGTCGCGCACGGCGTGCGCGGCGTGCCGTACGGCCTGAAGCGCCTCGCCCAGATCCCCGCGCAGACGCGCGTCGCCGGCCGCCCGCCGGTAGGCCAGCTCGCTCTTGACGGAGGCCAGCCACAGCCAGTGCCCGACCAGGTCGTGCACGTCCCGGGCGAACTCCTCGTGTGCCTGGATGACCGCCTGCTCCTTTTCGGTGCGGAGCCGCCTGACCTGTAGAAGCAAGACAACGGTAATACAGAGCAATATCAGGATGATTGCCGTGATGACCGCTATGGGGGCATATAGTCCGGGCGGCATCGACCGACTCTCACCGGGGGAAGGAGTATGGCCATAAACTCAAAAAACCGTTTAACTGTCAATGGAAAGGAGGGTACTCCACAGTGCTCAGGACAACTCGGAGCACGGCGGCTCCAGCCGGGCCGTGTCGGGGTAGTCGGGCCGACCGCCTGAACGGGCAGGTTCGGAGGCCGCCTCCGGGGCGGAGGCTCGGTGCCTTACGCAGGACGAGGTCTTGGGCGGGTGCTCAGAGGAGACCGGACGGCAACGGGACGAGCAGGTAGCCGCCGCAGGCCAGGCAGGCCCCCGCCACCAGCAGGAACAGCAGCACCCAGAAGCCGCCGGGCAGGAAGGTCAGCCGGGCGAGCTGGTCGGCGTCGGAGTCCGGGGCGCGGCCGTGCCGCCGCTTTCGCTGCAGCTCCACGATCGGCCGCACGCCGCCCAGCAGCAGGAACCAGACAGCCAGGTAGGCGAGGACGGCGTCGACGTCGGGTGGGGCGTACCAGGTGAAGGCGGTTATCGCCCCGCCGGTGGCCAGCAGGCTCACCACACCGAACAGGTTGCGGATCAGCACCAGCATGCAGAGGAGCAGCGCGATCACGAGCGCGATCAGAATCGCGACGTGACCGGAGGAGGTCAGCCACGCCCCACCGAGCCCGAGCAGGGACGGCGCGACGTATCCGGCGGCGGCGGTCAGGATCATCCCCGGCCCGGTGGGCCTGCCCCGGGTCAAAGTAACGCCTGAAGTATCGGAGTGCAGCCGGATGCCCTGAAGCGTGCGGCGGGTGAGCAGCGCCGTCAGTGCGTGCCCTCCTTCGTGCGCGATCGTGACCAGGCCCCGGGAGATCTGCCACGAAGCGGACCACGTGACCACGGCCAGGGCGGCCAGCGCGGACAGCAGCACGACCCAGAGAGGCGGGGCCTCCTGAGCCGTGGTCAAAGTCACCCACACCTCGGACAACGGTCACCTCTCCTTTTGACGCCGGAGCAAAGCGTCCCATGACATCCGGTGTACCGAGGATAAAGTCATAACGTGCAAAGCATGATTCTGGAACCGGCGGATGCCGGCTCCATGCCCTGGAACGCCTCGACCTCGGTGACGACCGGTTACATGCGGTCTGCTGGGACAACGCCGCCGCTTTGCTTGATCTTGCCTCCGAATACACTCGGTCAGCGGGACATTGACGACCAGGGGGACTCGCGTGAACGACCAGAACACCGCGCTCATCCGGAGCCTCTACGACGCCTTCGGGCGTCGTGACCCCGATGCCATGGAGCGGTGCTACCACCCCGACGTCACGTTCGGCGATCCCATCTTCCAGGACCTGGAGGGGCGCGACCGGGTCATGGGCATGTGGCGGATGCTGCTCGGCCGCAACAGCGCCATCGAGGTGACCGTCCGGGACGTCACCGCGCGTGACCACGATGGTGCGGCGCACTGGACGGCCCGTTACGTCTTCGGCAGAACGGCCAGGAAGGTCGTCAACGAGGTCGACGCCCTGTTCAGGTTCGAGGACGGTCTGATCATCCGGCATCATGACGACTTCGACTTCAAGCATTGGTCCAAGATGGCCCTGGGCAAGCCGGTGGGGCTCTTCTTCGGCTGGACCCCGATGTTCCGGGCGACGATACGGGGTAGGGCGATGCGATCACTTGAGGAGTTCGTCAACGCGCGATGAACGGAATGAGGGGACGACGTGGCTGATCGGCGAGTGCGGGGCGTGCGGAGCCTGATGCGTGGGCGTTCCGGAAGTGACCGCGACTCTCCCGAACGGTCGATGGACCCGCGTTCCGCCGGTGACGAGCCGTCCGCGCCCCGGTCGCTTGTGATCGACAACGCGATCTACGTCAACGGACGGCGGACGGCCACCCCCGAGTCGCTGCCCGACGCCTTCGAGTGGCTGAAGAACACCTCCGGCAGCATGGCCTGGATCGGTTTCTACCGACCGGAGGAGGCGGTGATCCTCAACGTCGCCGAGGAGTTCGACCTGCACGAACTGGCCGTCGAGGACGCCATCGTCGCCCACCAGCGACCCAAGGCCGACCGCTACGGGGACACGCTGTTCGTGGTGCTCCGCCCGGCCAGATACCTCGACGAGACCGAGGAGGTCGACTTCGGCGAGCTGCACGTCTTCGTCGGCCAGAACTTCGTGATCACCGTACGGCACAGCGAGGCTCCCGACCTGTCGCAGGTCCGCCGCCGGATGGAGGGCGACCCCGAACTGCTCGGCCAGGGTCCGCAGGCGGTGCTCTACGCCATCATGGACGCGGTCGTGGACGGCTACGCCCCGGTCGTCGCGGGCCTGCAGAACGACATCGACGAGATCGAGGTGCAGGTCTTCGGCAACGAGCCCGGGGTCTCCCGCCGCATCTACGAGCTCTCACGTGAGGTGATCGAGTTCCAGCGGGCCACCCGGCCGTTGCTCGGCATGATCGAGGGGTTCATCGCGGGGGCGGCCAAATACGGGGTTGACGGGGAACTGCAGAGATATCTGCGTGACGTCGCCGATCACGCGATCACCGTGGCGGAGCGGGTCAGCGGCTTCCGCCAGATGCTCCACGACATCCTCGTGGTCAACTCGACCATGGTCGCCATGGCGCAGAACGAGCACATGACCAACCTCACCGAGGCCAGCAACGCCCAGAACGAGGAGGTCAAGAAGATCTCCGCCTGGGCCGCCATCCTCTTCGCCCCCACTCTCGTCGGCACCATCTACGGCATGAACTTCGACGTCATGCCCGAGATCCACTGGGCCCTGGGTTACCCGTTCGCGGTGCTGCTGATGGCCGGCGTCTGCGTGTCCCTCTATCTGGTGTTCAAACGCCGCGACTGGCTGTAGCGGACCGGGCGGCGTCACGAGGGCGGTTCGGGCCGATGGGGATGTCCGGTGGCCCTGCCGTACCGAATCGTGCGGAAGCCCGCAGAGCACGGCCTGCGGACTTCCGCACAGCGGGTCAGCTGAGTTTGGCCAGGATCAGGTCGAGCTTTCCGTCCATGGAGTCCATCCGGCCGTCCATGGAGTCCATCCGCTTCTCCATGGAATCCATCCGGCCGGTCAGGTCGTCGACCTTGGCGTCCAGGCCGTCGACCTTGGCGTCCAGGCCGTCGAACCTGGTTTCCAGGCTGTCGAATCTGGTCTCCAGGCCGTCGACTCTGGTGTCGAGGTCGTCGAACCTGCTCTCCAGGTTGTCGACCTTGGCGTCCAGGCCGTCGAACCTGGTCTCCAGACCGTCGACCTTGGCGCTGAGTACCGAGAGGTCTTCCTTGGTGGCCATCCTGTTCATGATCTCTTCGAACATCGGAGAGGTGTACGCCATGACCTCGTCCCGGATGATCGTAGGAAGGTCGGTCAGCGTCTCCTTGATGTCGGCCAGATCCGAGCCTGTCCTGAAGGCCCAGGACTCGAGGTCCGCCACGCGCTGACCGGTGTTCTTCGTCGCCACGTCGGGCATGTTACCTCCTGGTTGGGGGGCGATGGAGGGCTACCTGCGGAGAGCCGGGCCATGAATCCACTACAGTGCGTGACCAATTGAACACCTTTTGCGAGAGCGCAGGGATGGGTTCGACGATTTCCGGCCTGGTCGCCTCGGGCGGCCGGAGCGTGCTGTCCGTGGCCTCTCCGATAGGGCCACCTGGTCGACGGCACCGCTGAGGAGCCGGCCGTCTGAGCGGCCGAGGTCGGGCGTGACGGCGGACAGGTGCCGGACGTCTGCCGGACGTCTCCGTGTGACCCGCCACGGTGACCGGTCAGGCCCCCGCCGGCTGCCCCGCGGGTCGCCCCCTGACGGCTCAGCCCAGCAGTTTGCGGGCGGCGTCCTCGATCTCGCTCTCCGACAGCAGCACGTGCCTGGAGGCCTCGCCCAGCGGGATGAAGCTGTCGGCGGAGGTTACCCGGCCGATCCTGCCGGTGAATCCGGCGTCGACCAGTTCGGTGACGATGCCCTCCGAGACACCGCCGGTGCGGCGGGTCTCGTCGGCGATCAGCACCCTGCCGGTCAGCTCCGCAGCGTGCAGCAGGTCGTCGATCGGGAGCGGCGACAGCCAGCGGAGGTCCAGGACCCGGCAGCTGTAGCCCTCCGCGGTGAGCCTGACCGCGGCGCGCAGGCTCATCCGCAGGCCGTTGCCGAAGGTCACGATGGTCAGGTCGCGGCCGTCGCCGTAGCTGCGGGCACGGCCGACCGGGACGTGTGTCTCCGCCCAGCGGGCCGGTGGTGCGTACGGCGCGAGCCAGCCGTTGTCACCCTGGTCGAACAGGTCGCGCGTGTTGTAGAGGGCGATGGGTTCGAGGAAGACGCAGACACTGCCGTCGGTGCGGGCGGCGGCCAGGCAGGTGCGCAGCATCGAAGCCGCGTCGTCGGGCCTCGCGGGAGAGGCCACGATCAAGCCGGGGATGTCGCGTAAGGCGGCGACGGAGTTGTCGTTGTGGAAGTGGCCGCCGAAGCCCTTCTGGTAAGCGTAGGAGGCGACGCGGACCACCATCGGGTTGCGGAAGGCGCCACGGGAGAAGAACGACAGTGTCGCGGCCTCGCCCCGGATCTGGTCCAGCGCGTTGTGCAGGTAGGCCAGGTATTGGATCTCGGGCACCGGGAGCAGTCCGGAGACACCGGCCCCGAGCGCCAGTCCGAGCACGGCCTGTTCGTCGAGGAGGGTGTCGAACACCCGGGCTGCGCCGAACCGCTTCTGCAGGCCTCGGGTGACGCCGTAGACGCCGCCCTTGCGGGCCACGTCCTCGCCGAAGACCAGCACGTCGGGATGGGCGGTGAGGGTGTCGGCGAGGGTCCGGTTGATCGCCTGGGAGAGGGTGAGCAGCCCTTCCTGCTCGGGCAGCCTGCCGCCGAAGGCCCTCTCCCTGGACCGGCCGGCCACCGTACTGGCCGAGGCGACGGCATGGGGGGTGCGGGGTGCCAGCGGCTCCATGATGGCGGCGGCCGAGTCCAGCCGGGGCCGCCGGGAACCCTCCAGGGCCAGCTTGAACAGGTGCTCCCGCATCGTCTCGTAGTGGAGCAGCAGGTCGTCGGGGGTGGTCAGGCCCGCTTCGACGAGCAGCCGGGCGGTGGAGACGAGCGGGTCGCGCTCCAGGTCGGCGTTCATCTCCCGCTTGAGCCGGTAGGACATCTCCACGTCGGAACCGGCGTGGCCCATCAGCCGGACGGTGCTGATGTGCAGCAGCGCGGGGGAGCGGTGGGTGCGGACGTGGTCGGCGGCGCCTCTCGCCACGTCGTGGACGTCGGCCAGGTCGCAGCCGTCGGCCTTGAAGTATTCCAGCAGCGGGTGGCGGGCGGCCTCCACCCAGCCGTCCGGCGTCCGGACGCTGATGCCCAGGCCGTTGTCCTCGCAGACGAACAACAGGGGCATCGCCAACCCCTGGTAGGAGCCGTAGGCGGCGGTGTTGAGGCCGGACAGCGCACTGGCGTGGTTGAGGGACGCGTCACCGAGGCCGCACACCGCGATCGCGTCGGCGGGCCATGCGCCCGGCAGACCGAGCTGGCGGGCGCGCTCGATGGCGAAGGCCACGCCCACGGCACGCGGCAGATGACTGGCGATCGTGGAGGTCTGCGGGATCACGGCCAGGTCGGGGTGGCCGAAGACCTTGTGGCGGCCGCCCGCGATCGGCTCCTCAGCCGAGGCGGTCAGGCCGAGCAGCACGTCGCGTAGCCCCTCCTCGGGCAGGCGGCCCGCCATCGCGGACCGGGCCAGGTAGAAGGCGCCCGAGCGGTAGTGCAGCAGGGCGGGATCGGTGGCGCGCACCGCCGCGGCGACCGCGACGTTGCCCTCGTGTCCGGCCGAGCCGATGGTGTAGAAGCCCTCGTCCTGCTCGCGCAGCCAACGGGCGGTGACATCAAGCAGTCGGCTGCTCAGCTGGAACTCGAAAAGCTCCCGGCAGCGAGCGCCGGTCAGGCTCGTTCCCTCCCGCACCGGCAGGCCGGGGTCACGCGGGGCCCCCGGAGAGAGGGCGGCCACCGCCTCGGTGAAATGCGTCTCAACTGTGTCGCGCGCCACACCCTGATTATGTCTCCCCCGGTCGCTCCCGTCTCCAACCTTGGCCCGTTTGGGTCTGTGGGGGCGGCGGAGCGGCTCTATTCGACAGTTATTAATAACAACTTGTCAGATCTACCAACCAATTACCTCTTTCATACGTCTACTTGAGAGAAGACGTGGCACCCTCATGCCGCGTTCAGCCAATGGGGAGGATGACAACCCGAATGTTGCAACGCACCCGAGCCATCGTCGTCGCGGTGGCCATGGGAGCCGGAGCACTCGCTCTGGCACCCTCCGCGACGGCCGCAACGGGAACCTCAGCGGACCCCGTCATCTCCAACGTGGAGATCAATCCCAGCCCCGTCGTGGTGACCGGATCGCCGGTCAACGCGAAGTTCAGCTTCACCACGAAGGCGGCAGGCAAGGCCGAACTCCAGGTCAAGGCACCGGGCGTCAGCGCCTGGACCTCTCTTGACCTGAAGCCCAGCCCGCACGGTGTCGAGACCAGGTGGACGGCGTCGAAGTCGTTCGACGCCAAGAGCACCACCGGGCAGTGGAGCTTCCTCGCCATCGCCCACAGCGGCGACGGCAAGGAGGACTCGACGCGCGGCAAGTTCGGTGTCGAGCTCAGAAAGGCCCTCGACACCAAGATCGTCGACTTCGACGCCTCTCCTGACGACGTCACCAGGGGCCACACCCTCAAGGTCTCCGGCCGGCTGCTGCGCGACGCCGGCAGTTGGCGGGACTACTACGGCCAGTCCGTGACGATCACCTTCCGGGAGAGGGGCACCGACGCCTACCGGCACGTCGCCAAGGTCCGCACCGGCCGCGGCGGCTGGTTCGCGACCGGTGTCAAGGCCGAGGCCACCGGTTGGTGGCGTGCCGAGTTCGACGGCCACGGCGGCGCCAAGGGGTCGGTGAGCGACACCGACCAGGTGACGGTCCGCGACCCGGAGCCGGAGCCGGAGCGTGCCGACAGCCGCGTCATCAAGTTCAACGCCTCGCCCGAACCCGTCCGCTACGGCCGGTACCTGAAGTTCACCGGCAAGCTCCAGGTGGACGACTCGGGCTGGGAGGGCCACCGGGCCAAGGTCGCGCTGTACTTCAAGGCCAAGGGCTCGCACAAGTGGGGCTACGTCAAGACCACGTGGTCCAACGGCAGCGGCAACCTCTACACGAAGGCCAAGAGCTACCGGTCCGGTTACTGGAAGTTCGTCTTCAGAGGTGACGGCGACTACTACGGTGACTCCAGCGGGAGTGACTACGTCAGGGTCTACCGGCGCTGACGGTGAGATCGAGGCCCGCTCCCGGTGAGCGGGCCTGACAGACGGCGGCCCGGGTGCTCGAGCACCCGGGCCGCTCTCATGCCGCCATGCGAGGGGAGCGTCCCCGGACACGGCGTGTCGCGACACACGAGTTCCGGTCGCCCAAGGGCCGGGAAGAGGTCAAATTCTCGTCGGCAACCCCGGTACGACAGCGCCACCGACCGGCTCTCGGCAAGCCATCCGACTTGCTGAGAGTCGTTTTGCCGTTTGCAGGCACGGCCGGTGCGAGCATCGTCGAAGAGTCAGAACCGATCATGACAACTGGGGGAAAAATGCTACGAAAACTGGTCCCGATCCTGGTCGCGGTCGCGGCGACCGGATCACCGGCGGCCACGGCCACGGCCTGGGCGGACGGCCTGTCGGCCGTGCGGACGGCAAAATCGGTCACCGCCGCCGCGCCTGCCGGTACGTGCACGCCCGGATCGCCGTGCGCGGCGGTCAACTGCGGTCCGGGCCGCGTATGCGTGCCCTCGCCCAAGCAGTGCTTCACCGCGCCGTGCCCGCAGTACGACTGCGTTCCGGCCTATCCGCGGCCGCCGTATCCGCCGTCGTACCCGGAGGCCTATCCGCGGCCGCCATACCCGTATCCGCCGTATCCGTATCCGCCGTACCCCTACCCGCGGCCGCCGTATCCGCCGTCGTACCCGGGGGCTTATCCGCGGCCGCCGTACCCGCCGCCGTACCCGGGGGCCTATCCGCGGCCGCCGTACCCGCCGCCCTACCCGCGGCCGCCCTACCCGGTGCCGAGGCCGCCGTACCCGGGTCGCTAGCCTCTGCGGCCGAGTCGGGCAGCAGAGAGCGTCACTGTTAGCAGTTCCTAACCTTTTGCGGTGGCGAGCGCCGCGCGGGCCATGTCTCGCAGCAACTCGGCCATCGCTTCCTGCGGGAGTTCGCCCGCACTGTGCGGGGTGGAGTTGAGCAGGCCGAAGACGGCGTGGGTGGCGGCGCGAAGGCGCGGCGGGGGGCAGGCGGGGTAGAGCTCGCTCAGCACCGTCACCCATTCCTCCACATACAGCCGCTGCAGGCGGCGGATCTGGCGGCGCGCGGGTTCGGGTACGTTGCCGAGCTCGCGGTCATGCACGACGATCAGCGCGGGATGGCTGAGCGCGAACTCGATCTGGCCGGTGAGCAGGGCGTCCAGGGCTCGTTCGGCATCAGGAGCCTCGGTCACCCGATCGGCGGCCGAGGTGTGCAGGCGCTCGCTGACGTCCAGCAGCATCTCGGTCAGCAGCGCCTCCTTGCCGCTGAAGTGCCGGTAGAGAGCGGGGCCCGACGTGCCCACCGCCCCGCCGATGTCCTCGATGGAGGTGCCGTGGAAGCCGCGTGCCGCGAACAGCCCGGCGGCGGCGTCCAGGATCTCCGCGCGCCGTGATCCGCGGGAGCGGGGCGGGCGGGGCGGGCTCTGCGCAGTCGTCACATCTCGCATGGTAGACGGTGGCGTTAATGGTGACTAACATCGGCAGCGGAGTTAGTGACCATTAACCCACGGCGAGGGAGCCGGGCAAGGGGGCTCGCATGAGTGGCTGGCCAGTGCTGCGGAGCGCCTGCGACCCGGGTGGCGAGAGTTTCAAACGCAACGCGGAGATCAACGAGCGGCTCGTCGCCGACCTGCGGGAAAGGCTCGCCGTCGCCGGTCTGGGCGGGCCGGAGAAGTCACGCGCCAGGCACGTGTCACGGGGCAAGCTGCTTCCCCGCGACCGGGTGGACACCCTGCTCGACCCGGGATCGCGATTCCTGGAGCTGTCCCAGCTCGCCGCCACCGGCCTGTACGGCGACGACGCACCGGCGGCGGGGATCATCACGGGTGTGGGCCGCGTCTCCGGCCGCGAGTGCGTGGTCGTGGCCAACGACGCCACGGTCAAGGGCGGCACCTACTACCCGATCACGGTCAAGAAGCACCTGCGCGCCCAGGAGGTCGCCCTCCACAACAATCTGCCGTGCGTCTACCTCGTCGACTCCGGCGGCGCGTTCCTGCCCAGACAGGACGAGGTCTTCCCCGACCGCGAGCACTTCGGCCGGATCTTCTACAACCAGGCCACCATGTCGGCGCGCGGCATCCCGCAGATCGCCGCGGTCCTCGGCTCCTGCACGGCGGGCGGCGCCTACGTCCCGGCGATGAGCGACGAGGCGGTCATCGTCCGCAACCAGGGCACGATCTTCCTGGGTGGCCCGCCGCTGGTGAAGGCGGCGACCGGGGAAGAGGTGACCGCCGAGGAACTGGGCGGCGGTGACCTGCACGCCCGGGTCAGCGGCGTCACCGACCATCTCGCCGAGGACGACGCCCACGCGCTGCGGATCGTCCGGGACATCGTGGCCACCCTCGCCCCGCGCACCCCCTCCCCGTGGGAGCGCGTCCGCACCGAGGAGCCGGTGCGCGACCCCCGCGAACTCTACGGAATCGTCCCCGCCGACACCCGCACGCCGTACGACGCGCGGGAGATCATCTCCCGCGTCGTGGACGGCAGCCGGTTCGCGGAGTTCAAGGCCGAGTACGGTGCGACGCTCGTCACCGGGTTCGCCCACATCCACGGCCACCCCGTCGGGATCATCGCCAACAACGGCATCCTGTTCGGCGAGTCCGCGCTCAAGGGCGCGCACTTCATCGAACTGTGCGACCGCCGCGCCGTCCCGCTGGTGTTCCTGCAGAACATCAGCGGGTTCATGGTCGGCAAGGCGTACGAGGCCGGAGGGATCGCCAAACACGGGGCCAAGATGGTCACCGCCGTCGCCTGCGCCCGGGTGCCCAAGCTCACCGTGGTCGTCGGAGGCTCGTTCGGAGCGGGCAACTACGCGATGGCCGGGCGGGCCTACTCGCCCCGGTTCCTATGGATGTGGCCCAACGCGCGCATCTCCGTGATGGGTGGCGAGCAGGCCGCGAACGTGCTCTCCACCGTCGGCGACACCGACCCCGACGCCATTCGCAGGCAGTACGAGGACCAGGGCAACCCCTACTACTCCACCGCCCGCCTCTGGGACGACGGCGTCATCGACCCCCTCGACACCCGCACCGTCCTCGGGCTGGCCCTGTCCGCCGCGGCCAACGCCCCCCTCGACCCCGTCGGCTACGGCGTCTTCCGGATGTGATCACACCCATGACCCACCCACCTCTCGGGGCCCGCCCATGATGTTCGACACCGTCCTCATCGCCAACCGGGGCGAGATCGCCCTCCGGATCATCCGCACGCTGAGAAGACTGGGTATCCGCTCGGTCGCCGTGTACAGCGACGCCGACGCGGGCGCGCGGCACGCCCGCGAGTCCGACCTCGCGGTACGGCTCGGCGGCGGCTACCTCGACATCGACGGGCTTCTGGACGCCGCCACGGCGGCCGGGGCGCAGGCCGTACACCCCGGATACGGCTTCCTGGCGGAGAACGCGGCCTTCGCCCGGCGGTGCGCCGAGGCGGGGCTGGTGTTCGTCGGCCCCCCGCCGGAGGCCGTCGAGGCCATGGGCGACAAGATCCGGGCCAAGGCCACCGTCTCGGCTGCAGGGGTCCCCGTCGTCCCCGGCGGCGCCGAACCGGCCGACGACCTGCTGGAAGCCGCCGAAAGAGTCGGCTTCCCCGCCCTGATCAAACCCTCCGCGGGCGGTGGCGGCAAGGGCATGGTGCTGGTGCGCGCAGCCGCGGAGCTGCCGGAGGCACTGGAGTCCGCCCGCCGTACGGCGGGCGCCGCGTTCGGCGACGCGACCCTGCTGATCGAGCGTTTCGTGGACACCCCCCGGCACATCGAGATCCAGGTGATGGCCGACACGCACGGCAACGTCGTCCACCTGGGTGAGCGCGAGTGCAGCCTCCAGCGCCGCCACCAGAAGATCATCGAGGAGGCGCCCTCCCCGCTGCTCGACGCCGAGACCCGGGCGAGCATGGGCGCCGCGGCGGTCGAGGCCGCCAGATCCGTCGGCTACGTCGGCGCGGGAACGGTGGAGTTCATCGTCCAGGGCGCCACCGGCGACTACTACTTCATGGAGATGAACACCCGGCTCCAGGTCGAGCACCCGGTCACCGAACTGGTCACCGGCCTGGACCTGGTCGAGCTCCAGTTGCGGGTCGCGGCCGGTGAGCCGCTCCCGTTCGCCCAGGACGAGGTGCGGCTGCGCGGCCACGCCGTCGAGGCCCGTGTCTACGCCGAGGATCCCGCCCGCGGCTTCCTGCCGACCGGAGGCCGGATCCTGGCACTGCGCGAGCCCGGCGACGTCCGGGTGGACTCCAGCCTGATGACCGGCGGCGTGGTCGGCAGCGACTACGACCCGATGCTGTCCAAGGTCATCGCCTGGGGGCCGGACCGGGCGAGCGCGCTACGGCGGCTGGACGGGGCGCTCGCCGAGACGACCGTCCTGGGCGTGCCGACCAACATCGCCTTCCTGCGCGCGCTGATAGCCCGACCGGAGGTGGTGGCCGGAGAGCTCGACACCGGCCTGGTCGAGCGTCATCTCGACACACTGGTCTCGCACGGCGCCGTGCCGGCCGACGTCCTGGCCGCGGCCGCCCTGCTCCTCCAGCACGACCGCGTGCCCGCGGCGCCGGGCGACCCGTGGGACGTGCCGGACGGCTGGCGGCTCGGCGAGCCCGCATGGACGACCTGGCGGCTGGAGGGCCGTGACCGGGTGGCCGAGGTGCGGGTGCGGGGGCTCCCCGGAACCGGGGCGGAGGTCCTCCTGCCCGATGACCGGTCGCCCGGCGGCGACGGCCCGGCAACGGGGGAACGGCCGCCCGGCGGCGACCTCGGGAGCGCCGGCCGGGCGCCCGTGCGGGGCGGGATCGTCCGGGCGACGCTGGCCGAGGACGGCGACGACCTGCTGGTCACCCTGGACGGGATCCGGCGCCGCTACGCCGTCGCCCGGGACGGCGACACCCTCTGGCTCGGCCGGGACGGCGGCGCCTGGGCGCTCACCCGCCACCACCTGGGCGACCCCGGTGACCGCGCCGGTGCGGGCGCCGCCGGGGACGGAGTAGTCCGCAGCCCGATGCCCGGCACGGTCCTCGTGGTCAAGGTGGCCGCGGGGGAGCAGGTCGCCGAGGGGCAGCCGCTGCTCATCGTCGAGGCCATGAAGATGGAGCACACCGTGACCGCGCCGGTCGGCGGGGTGATCGCCGAACTGCCGGTCCGTACCGGCCAGACGGTCGACATGGACGCCGTGCTGGCGGTCGTCCGGCGGGAGGAGGGCCGTGATGCGTGAGACCGTGCGGGTCCGCGGCGTGGAGACCACGGGAGCCGCGATGCGTGAGGCCGTACGGGTCCGCGGTGCGCAGACCATGGGAGCCGTGACGGAGGCGCCGTACGCGCCTGTCGCGGCGGGGCGGAAGGGGGCGTGATGCGCGAGCCGTACCGGGTGCCGGCGGCGGGGCTGCCGGAACGGGTCACGATCTACGAGGTCGGACCCCGGGACGGGCTGCAGAACGAGCCGGTGGTCGTCCCCGTCGAGGTCAAGGCGGAGTTCGTCGCCCGGCTGGCCGCCGCCGGGCACCGGGTGATCGAGACGACCAGCTTCGTGCACCCCACGTGGGTGCCCCAGCTCGCCGACGCCTCGGAGCTGCTGGCCGGCCTGGAGCGGGTCCCCGGCGTGCGATACCCGGTGCTCGTGCCGAACGAGCGCGGCCTGGACCGGGCACTTGAGCACGGGGTCCAGGAGATCGCGATCTTCGCCAGCGCCACCGAGACGTTCGCCCGCAAGAACCTGAACCGGACAGTGGAGTCGCAGTTCGAGATGTTCGAACCGGTGGTCGCCAGGGCGCTGCGGCACGGCCTGAAGGTCCGGGCGTATGTGTCGATGTGCTTCGGAGACCCCTGGGAGGGGCCGACGCCGATCGGCCAGGTGGTCGCCGTGGGCCGCAGACTGCTCGACCTGGGCTGCTTCGAGCTGTCGCTCGGCGACACCGTCGGCGTCGGCACCCCGGGCCACGTGACCGCGCTGATCCAGGCGTTCGGCGGCCCCTCCCGGCTGGCCGTGCACTTCCACGACACCTACGGCCAGGCGCTGGCCAACACCCTCGCCGCCCTCCGGGAGGGGGTGACCGTGGTGGACGCCTCCACCGGCGGCATCGGCGGCTGCCCGTACGCCGAGAGCGCCACCGGCAACCTCGCCACCGAGGACCTGGTGTGGATGCTGAACGGCCTCGGTGTCGAGACCGGACTGAACCTCGAATCGCTGGTGGAGACCAGCACCTGGCTGGCCGCGCGGCTCGGCCGTCCCAGCCCTTCACGGGTCGTCCAGGCGCTGGGCGCGGACCCGGCGACCACCCAAGACGTCAAGGAGTGACGATGCCCAAGCTCGGCGGCGAGTACGAAGACCTGCGCAAGACCGTGGAGGCGTTCGCCCGCGACGTGGTGGCTCCGGTGATCGGGGATCTCTACGAGCGGGAGGAGTTCCCCTACGACATCGTGCGGCAGATGGGGGCGATGGGCCTGTTCGGGCTGCCGATCCCGGAGGAGCACGGCGGCATGGGCGGAGACTACTTCGCGCTCTGCCTGGCCCTGGAGGAGCTGGCCCGGGTCGACTCCAGCGTGTCCATCACCGTCGAGGCCGCGGTGTCGCTGGGTGCGATGCCGATCTACCGGTTCGGTACGGCCGAGCAGCGCGCCGAGTGGCTGCCCCGGCTGACGTCGGGCGAGATGCTGGGCGCCTTCGGCCTGACCGAGCCGGGCGGCGGCTCCGACGTTCCCGGCGGCATGCGGACCACGGCCGTGCTGGACGGGGACGAGTGGGTGATCAACGGTTCGAAGGCGTTCATCACCAACTCCGGCACCGACATCACCGGTGTCGTCGGGGTGGCCGCCATCACCGGCGAGCGCGCCGACGGCAGGAAAGAGATCTCCACGATCCTGGTGCCGGCCGGCACACCGGGCTTCACCGCCTCGAAGAAATACTCCAAGGTGGGCTGGAACTGCTCCGACACCAGGGAGCTCTCCTTCGTCGACTGCCGGGTCCCGGCGGCCAACCTGCTCGGCGAGCGGGGCCGGGGCTACGCGCAGTTCCTGCAGACCCTCGACGAGGGCCGCGTCGCGATCGCCGCCCTGTCCGTCGGGCTGGCCCAGGGATGCGTGGACGAGTCCCTGCGCTACGTGCGCGAGCGCCGGGCGTTCGGTCACCCGATCGGCCACTACCAGGCCATCCAGTTCAAGATCGCCGACATGGAGGTCCGCACCCACACCGCCCGCCTGGCCTACTACCACGCGGCCGACAGGATGCTGGCCGGTGAGCCCTTCAAGAAGGAGGCCGCCATCGCCAAGCTCGTGGCCGGTGACGCGGCCATGGACAACGCCCGCGACGCCACCCAGATCTTCGGCGGGTACGGGTTCATGAACGAGTATCCGGTGGGCCGCTTCTACCGGGACGCCAAGATCCTGGAGATCGGCGAGGGCACCAGCGAGGTCCAGCGCATGCTCATCGCCAGAGAGCTGGGCCTGAGCGACCTCTGAGCCGCGGGCATCCGAGGCCTGCCACGGCCACAGCGGCCGGCAGGTCTTCCTTCCACACGGCGCGCCGAAATCCGCTTCGAACGGTGCGTCGCCGTTGCGCTCGTGCACGCCGTCCTCCTCTGCCATCGGGTGGGGCGGCCCAGGCCGATCAGCACGCGGACGTGAAACTTTCACCGGTGACAAGTGGTGTTCGCACAGTTCAGGACCGTGGACGGTGAGCGGGTGGCGGCCGGGACTGGGTGCGAGATCGACGGGTCGTTATGGTGGGAGCGCTCCCACATCCTCCTTCAAGGAGCCCGTCCATGCCAAGAAGATCCGCCCTTGCGACGCTCTGCGCCGCCCTGGCCCTCACGGCCGCAGCCGCGGTCTCCGTGGCCACCGGGGCGTCCGCCGCCGATTCCTCGTTCTACGCCGACCCGGAGACCAGCGCGGCCAAATGGGTCGCGGCCAACCCGGGCGACTACCGCGCGCCGGTCATCCGCGACCGGATCGCGGCCGTCCCGCAGGCACGCTGGTTCACCACGACCAACACCTCCGCCGTGCGCGGTCAGGTCTCGGCGTTCGTCGGCGCGGCGGCGAGCGCGGGCAAGACCCCCATCCTGGTCGTCTACAACATCCCCAACCGTGACTGCAGCGGGGCCAGCACCGGTGGTGCGCCCAACCACACGGCCTACCGGCAGTGGATCGACGAACTCGCGGCGGGCCTTCAGGGGCGTCCCGCGACGGTCATCCTGGAGCCCGACGTGCTCCCGATCATGACCGGCTGCATGAGTTCCTCCCAGCAGCAGGAGACCAACGCCTCGATGGCGTACGCCGGCAAGAAACTGAAGGCCGGGTCGGCGGCGGCGAAGGTCTACTTCGACATCGGGCACTCCGGGTGGCTGTCCGCGTCCGAGGCCGGGGCCCGGCTGAGAGCGGCGGACGTCGCCAACAGCGCCGACGGCATCTCCCTCAACGTCTCCAACTACCGCTGGAGCTCCACCGAGGTGGCCTACGCCAAGAGTGTCATCTCCGCCAGCGGGGTCCCCCGGCTCCGTGCGGTGATCGACACCAGTCGCAACGGAAACGGCCCGCAGGGCAGTGAGTGGTGCGACCCGGCCGGCCGGGCCATCGGCACGCCGAGCACGACCGACACCGGCGACTCGATGATCGACGCGTTCCTCTGGATCAAGCTGCCGGGCGAGGCCGACGGCTGTATCGCCGGCGCCGGGCAGTTCGTGCCGCAGCGTGCCTACGACATGGCCCTCGCGGCTCCTCAGCCCACGCCCACCGCCACGCCCACGGTCACGCCCACCCCCACACCCACACCCACGGTCACCCCCACCGGCGGTGGCGGTAAGGCCTGCACGGCCGCCTACCGGGTGACCGGCTCCTGGCAGGGCGGTTTCCAGGCCGAGGTGACGGTGAAGAGCACCGGCGGCGCGGCCCTCACGGGCTGGACGGCGAGCTGGTCCTTCCCGAACGGTCAGAGCGTCACCCAGCTCTGGAGCGGACAGTACAGCCAGAGCGGTGCCAACGTCTCGGTGCGGAACGTGGACTACAACGGGGCTCTCTCCCCGGGCGCCTCGGCGTCCTTCGGCTTCACCGGAAACTGGTCCGGGACCAACGGTGTGCCGACCTCGGTGAACTGCGCCGCCGCCTGACCCGGTGGCGCAGTCGGGACCCGGTACGGCATGCGTGGAATGTGCTCCCCGCGCGTGCCGTACCGGATTTTCCTCTTTTGCGGAGCGGCCAGGCGGCCTGCTCCGTGCTTCAGCTGGGCAGCTGGGCGTCCAGGCGGTAACCGTCCACCGTGACGTACACCTGGTCGCCCGGACGGGCGTTCAGGCGCATCAGCACCGGCTGGAGGGAGTCGAAGACCGGCTGGTCCCGCCAGACCAGCACCACCGCGTTGTCGCCGGGGCCGGTCACCGAGAGCAGCGTGCCGGGACGCATGCCGAGCTGGGTGGCATATCCCTCCGGAACCGCCACCGGGCCGCCCCGCAGATGCTCGCTGGTCACTTCTATCCGCTGCCAGCGGCTCGGGTCGGTCACCGGGTTGGTCGGCGGGTGCATGGGGGCGCGCTGGCTGGTGATCAAATGGGGCCGGGTGCTGACGCCGGACAGCGCCGACAACGCCGCCAGAGCGGTGCGGGGGTCGATGGAGTTGGCGTTCACCTGCGGGATCGGCTGGCCGCCGCGGTGGTGATGGCCGTTGGCCCCGGGCGTGCGGCGGGGGAGCTGTTTGCCGACCTCGGAGTCCTCGACGGAGAACGTGTCCTGTGTGCCGGTGGCGGCAAGAGCGTCCAGCCAGGCCTGCGCGGAGTGGGTGCGGATGCCGAGCTGATGCTCCATGAGCGCGACCACGTCGGCGTCGATGGGTTTGCTCGCCAGTAGCTGCCGGGTGCGGTCCCGCAGACCTCCCAGGTCGCCCACGACGAGCCAGCCGTCCTGCAGGCGCCGGTCGGGCATGAGGGTGACCAGCACCCGCCAGAGCGGGGTGCGGAGTGTGGGGACCTCGATGGGGTGGGCGGGATCGGCGCCGATGAGCTGGTCCTGTGTCGCGGCGGCGCCCAGCCACTCGGTGAGCCCGAACATGTGCCCCGTGAGCGGGGCGGACTCCGAGGAGCGCAGCCAGAGCAGGATGCGTTCTTCGGCGGCGCGCTGGGCCATGGACAGCGCGTCGCGATCGGCGTTCAGCTTGTGTGCCAGGGCGCGCAGGCTGATCGGTTCGACGGCGAACAGTCGCTCCACGGCGACCGCGCGCTCCAGCGGCCCCCAGTCGCGGAACATGTTGTCCACCAGCCGGACCAGCGGGTAGTCGCTGAGCCTGACCTGGGGCTCGGGCTCGGGCGCGGCGATCGGCGCTCGCGGTGCCTGTGGCACGGAAGGCGCTTGCTGCGGCACGGGCGGAGCCTGCGGTGGCACGGACGCCTGCGATGGCACGGACGGTCCCGGTGAGGGCGCAGGCGGCCCCAGCGGCGGAACGGACCGCCCCTGCGGCACGGCCGGTGCCTGTGGCGCGACCGGTGCGTGTGGCATGGCCGGTCTCTGCGGCGCGACCGGTGCGTGTGGCATGGCCGGTCCCTGTGGCGCGGCCGGTGCGTGTGGCGCGGCCGGTGCCTGCGGTGCGGCCGGTGCCTGCGACACGGCCGGCGCCTGCTGCTGTGGAACCTGCCGCATCGGGGTGGCGGCCGGTGCGGGCTGTTCGCCGAGCACCGGGATCCTGCTGAGCACCTCGTGGAAGATCGCGGTGACCACGACCTCCGGAGAGGCGGGCAGCGAGGGCCCGCCGAGATCTCCGGTGGTCAGGCGGCGCAGCCGGGACCAGCCGCCCAGCCCGGTGATCGAGGCACGGGCGGGCTCCGACCACCCGGGCAGGGTGGGGTCGACCGTGTGGACGTGCAGTGCGGGCAGGACGTCGCTCAGCGGCAGGTGATCCCAGCGGGAGACCGAGAGCCGGGCCAGCCGCTCGCAGATCCACTCGAGCCCGGCGACGCCCAGGGCCTTGGGCAGGGTGACCGAGGACCACCAGCCCGCAGGCAGGCGAGAATCGGTCAGGACTTCGGCGATCTGCTGTGGCCGGCTCCAGCGCAGGGCCGGAACCAGATCACTCAGGCAGATCGATGACTCGGCATCCATCGGCGGACCGAAACCTCCCCAAAGTGACGCATGTGGCTATTGATGCAGCCTACGCCGCAAGCTATCAATTGGTGTTAAGAGGGTAAAGCTGGTCGGTACCCAAATCGGACGCGGAGCTCCGTGGCCGACCACCTACGGCCGTTACGGCCTCGGCTCCGGCACGGCCGCCCGCGTCCAGTGCCGCCTCGTCGCCGGCCCCTCTCAACAGGGCGGTCAACAGGCCGGCGGCGAACGCGTCCCCCGCCCCGGTCGAGTCAACCACCTCTGCGGCCGTTCCGGGAACCCGAGCCGTCAACTTTCCGTTTCTCGCCATCAGAGCGCCCTGGGAACCGAGCTTCACGGCCGCCGCGCCGTACCGGAGGCTCAGTCGTTCGGCGGCCCGTTCCGCGGAGCTCTCCGCGGTGAGCAGCAGCGCCTCGTCCAGGTTGGGGATGATCAGCGACGCGGCCAGGGTCTCCAGGACGAACCGCTCGGTGCCGAAGGTGCGCAGGAAACCGGTCGAGGCGGGATCGACGCTGATCGTGACGCCCCGCCGGGCGGCCTCGGCCAGGGCCAGCCGGGACAGCTGCAACCCCGGCTCGGCGAACAGCGTGTATCCGGACAGGTGCAGGTGACGCACCCCGTCGAGCAGGCCGTCGTCCCAGTCGTCGATGCCGATGTGCCCGCCCGCGCCCCGATTGGTGAGCATGGAGCGCTCCCCGGTCGCGTCGATCATGGCGATCACCACCGCGGTCGGACGGTCGGGGTCCACCCGCAGATGCGACCGGACTCCGGCACGCCGCAGTTCGGCGGCGTGCCACTCACCGGTGTCGAAACCCACCCGGGTGAGGATCCGGGCGTCGGCTCCCAGATGGGCGGCCCAAGAAGCCGTGTTGGCCCCCGAACCGCCCGGGCGCAGGACGATCTCGGCGGCGGTGTCCGTGCCGAGGGCCAGCCCGGCCAGGGCGGTCCCGCCGTGCAGTGCGACGACGTCGGTGACCACGTCGCCGATGACCAGCAGGCCTTTTCGGGTCACGGCTTCCCCTGACTCCATGAGACCGCGATCTGCCCGGCGACGCGGACGTTCCCCCGTACGGCCGCCAGGTTCGCCTCAAGTGAGGCGCCCGCGGTGCCCCTCACCAGATATCCCAGCAGGAACGGCGTGATGGCCTGGCCGGTGACCTTCTCCCGGTCCGCCGCGGCCAGGGCCTCGGCGAGCACCCGGTCGTGCAGGACGGGGTCGAGCTGCTCGGCCCGCGCCACCGGGTTGGCCACGATCAGCGCGGTCTCCGGGCCGCCGAGCGCGTCCTGGGCCCGCATGATCTCCGCGGCCTCGGCCGGGGTCTCGATCCGCCAGTCGATCGGCTCACCGGAGGTGTGCAGGTAGAAGCCGGGGAACTCGTCGGTGCGGAACCCCGCGACGCTGACGCCGCGGGTCTCCAGCCGCTGCAGGGTGGCGGGAACGTCCAGGATCGACTTCACGCCCGCGCAGACGACCGTGATGCGGGTGCGGCTCAGCATGTCGAGGTCGGCCGACTCGTCCTGGCTGTCGGTCCATCCACGGTGCACGCCGCCGAGGCCGCCGGTGGCGAAGATCCGGATGCCCGCCCGCGCGGCCAGGAACGAGGTCGCCGAGACCGTGGTCGCCCCGCTGGCCCGCAGTGCGACGGCGGCGGGCAGATCGCGGAAGCCCAGCTTGCGCAGGCCCGGCTCGGTGGCGATCCGCTTGAGCTCGTCCGGGCCCAGGCCGATGTGCGCCACGCCGTCCAGCACCGCGATGGTCGCCGGTACGGCCCCCGCCTCGCGGACGATCTCCTCCAGCTCCACCGCGACCTGGAGGTTGCGGGGCTGGGGCAGGCCGTGCGAGATGATCGTGGATTCGAGTGCCACGACCGGGGCGCCCTGCGCCAGTGCCTCCGCCACCTCGGCGGAGGGGCGGAGCGCGCTGTCGATGGGCTGCTGGGTGGTACGCATGAGCGGGTTCTGTCTCCTCATAAGGCCGGCCGAGCGGCTGCTGGAACGATGTAAAAAGGGTTCCTTTATTCAAAGGTGCACGTTACGGGGGTTGTCGTAAGACGTCCACTTGGAGATCAGCCGACGACGAGCACGCCGAGCAGGGAGACGACGCCGATGAGCACGGTGGCGAGCCCACCCAGCAGCAGTGACCGGCCGCCGCGCGCGAGCTCCCTGAGATTGACGCCCGTCCCCAGCCCGAAGAGTGCGGCCGTGAGTGACATTCCTGTCACCTCAGGGAGCCGCTGGGTGATCTCGGCGGGCACCACGCCCGCGCTACGCGCGATCACCATGGCGACGAACCCCACCACGAACAGGGGCATCACCGGTGGGCGCCGTCCCGCCCCCGTCGTCTGGGGGCCTCCGGCCGGGCGGACCGGCGCGGTGCGGCGGAGGGCGGCGGAGGTCAGTCCCACGATCGGAGCGAGCAGAACGACGCGGGCCAGCTTGACCACCACCGCGCTCGTCAGCACCCCGGCTCCGGCCGCCGCGCCGATCGCCGCCACCTGGGCGACCTCATGGACCGACGCGCCGGCCCACATGCCGAACTGGTGCTCGGTCAGGCCGAGGAGCCGGGCGAGCGGCGGCAGCACGACGATCATGGCGCTGCCGTACAGGACCACCACGCCGACCGCGCCCGCCGCGTCGTCGTCGTCACTGCCGGCCACCTCGTGCATGGCGGCCACGGCCGCGGCCCCGCACACCGAGACCCCGGTCGCGATGAGCAACGACCTGCGCGGGCCGACTCCGATGCGTCCCCCGATCCACCGCGTGGCGAGGAACGTGCCACCGGTGGCGGCGGCGATCACCATGAGCGCCCGCCATCCCAGGGCCAGCACCTCCGGCAGGGCGATCCCCAGCCCGAGCAGCACGATGGCCAGGCGCAGCAGCCGGCGGGCCGCGAACCGCAGGCCCGGGCGCAACGACCGGTGAAGTCCCCCGAGGTTGGTGAGCGCGACCCCGCAGACCACCGCGACGACGGTCGCGCCGACGCCGGGCAGGACGCGGCTCAGTGACGTCGACAGTCCCACCGCGGCGGCCGCCACCGCCAGGCCGGGCAGCAGCGCGCCGATCTCCGCCGTGGCCCGCCGTACGGCCTTCCGGGGGCCGCGCTCGGGGGCGTCGGCGGCGGGTGAGCCCGTTCCGGGGCGAGGGGTGGCGGCGGCGGACGAGCCCGTTCCCGGCCGATGAGGGCCGGACGCGTCCCCCGTGGCCGGGGCGTGCCGATCCGTGAGGTCTCCGGGAGGGCCGTCGAGCGGGAGGGTAACCATGATCTGAGTCTTGGCGCGGACCGGTGCGGCCGGTAGCCGCCATCTCCCTGGAAGGTCATAGCCTAGGGCTATGAGTGAGCTGCCCGATCTCGGATCCCTGCGGTTGCTCGTCGACGTCGACCGCCTGGGGAGCCTCGGCCAGGCGGCCCGGATGGCGGGCATCGCCCAGCCGTCGGCGAGCAAGCGGATCGCGCTGCTGGAGCGCCGCCTCGGACTACCCCTGCTGGAGCGCACCCCGCGCGGATCCACCCTCACCCCGCAGGGCGTGATGGTCTCCGCCTGGGCGACACAGGTGCTGTCGGCCGCGGAGGAGCTGATGCGCGGCGCGGAGGCGGTACGGCACGGCCGGGCGGCCCACCTGCGCATCGCGGCCAGCATGACCGTGGCCGAATACCTGCTGCCACGCTGGCTGGGCGAGCTGCAGCACCGCGAGCCCCAGGTCCAGGTCGGCCTGGACGTGCAGAACTCCGCCGAGGTGGCCAGGCTGGTCGGCGGCGGGATAGAGCTCGGATTCGTGGAGGGGCCCTCGGTCCCGCCCGGCCTGGCCTCCCGGGTGGTGGCCACGGACCGGCTCGTCGTGGTGGTCGCTCCGGGCCACCCGTGGGCGCGTCGCCGTACCGCGTTGCTGGCCGCGGAGCTCGCCGCCACTCCGCTGGTCGTCCGCGAGCGTGGCTCCGGCACCCGCGAGACCCTGGACCTGGCGCTGACCGGGTATGCCGTCGCCGCCCCCCGGCTGGAACTCGGTTCCAACGCCGCCGTCAAGGGCGCCGCCCGGGAGGGCGCGGCCCCCGCCGTGCTCAGCGGTTACGCGGTGGAGGCCGAGCTGGCCACCGGCCGGCTGGTCGAGGTGGCCACCGGCGGCATCGACCTCGAACGGCGCCTGCATGCGATCTGGCGCAGGGGCCGCACCCCCACCGGACCCGCCGCCACCCTCCTGAGGATCACCCTGTCCGCGGCCCGCGGATGAGCCGATGACCGGGGGAGGGTCCGTAGACCGGGCTGTCGCCTCCGCTATATGGTGCGAGGCATGGTGTCGATCGGCGTGTCGCGTGTGCCCCGTCCCGAGCCGCACTGGCAGACCGGTCTCTGACCGGCGCGAGCCTCCCTCGCCCGTCGTCTCTCCGCCCGACCCTGGGATGTCCCGTGTTCCGTTCCCGCTATGACGTCGTGGTCGCCGGCGGCGGCCACAACGGTCTGGTCGCCGCCGCCTATCTCGCCCGCGCGGGCCGCCGGGTCCTCGTCCTGGAACGCCTCGGCCACGTGGGCGGCCTCGCCGTGTCGGCTCAGGCGTTCCCCGGCGTCGGCGCCCGCCTCTCGCGGTACTCGTACCTTGTCAGCCTGCTGCCGTCCAAGATCGTTTCCGATCTCGGGCTCAAGGTCGAGCTGCGCCGCCGCCGCTATGCCTCCTACACGCCCGTCGGGGACACCGGCCTGCTGGTCGACGGGGGTGATGCCGGCCGTACCGCCGCGTCCTTCGCCCGGGTCACCGGGGGAACGGCCGACCTCGAGGCGTGGCGGCGCTTCTACGCGATGACCGCCGAGGTGGCCGGGCGGATCGCGCCGACCCTGCTGGAACCGCTGATGGGACGCGACGCGATGCGCGGCCTCGTCGGTGACGAGGCGTGGCGGGAGCTGTTCGAGCGGCCGATAGGCGACGTCGTGGACGAGCGGTTCGCCGACGACACCGTACGCGGGGTGGTGCTCACCGACGCTCTGATCGGCACCTTCACCGACCCCCGCGACGAGAGCCTGCTGGCCAACCGCTGCCTGCTGTACCACGTGATCGGGGACGGGACCGGTGACTGGAACGTCCCGGTCGGCGGGATGGGCGCGGTCTCCGGCGCTCTCGCCGACGCCGCACGCGCGGCCGGAGCCGAGATCCTGACCGGGGCCGAGGTCGTCGCCGTCGATCCCGCGGGTGAGGTCACCTTCCGCGACGGGGCCGGGCAGCACACGGTCCGGGGCGAGCGGATCCTGGCCAACGTGCCGCCCGCCGTGCTCGCCCGCCTGCTCGGAGCCGACGAGCCGGTGCCCGAGGGCGCCCAGCTCAAGGTGAACATGGTGCTGTCGCGGCTGCCCCGGCTCAGGGACGCCGAGGTGGACCCGGCGGCGGCCTTCAGCGGCACCTTCCACATCAACGAGGGCCGCGACCAGCTCGCCCGCGCCCACGCGCAGGCGTCGGCCGGGCGCATCCCCGAGCTTCCCCCGGCCGAGGTCTACTGCCACTCGCTCACCGATCCGTCCATCCTCGGCCCGGACCTGCGCGCCGCCGGGGCGCAGACGATGACCCTGTTCGGGCTCCACATGCCCGCCCGGCTGTTCCGCGAGGACCCCGCCGGGGCGCGTGCGGCCGCGCTGCGGGCCACGCTCGCCTCGATCGACCGGGTGCTCGCCGAGCCGATCGAGGACTGTCTGCTGCGCGCTCCCGACGGGAGCCGCTGCCTGGAGGCCAAGACCCCGGTCGATCTGGAGGACGAGGCGGGCCTGCCCGGCGGCCACATCTTCCACCGCGACCTGTCCTGGCCGTTCGGCGAGCCGGGGGAGTGGGGCGTGGAGACCGGCTTCGAGCGCGTCCTGCTCTGCGGCGCGGGTGCCCGCCGGGGCGGCGGCGTCAGCGGCATTCCCGGCCACAACGCCGCGATGGCCCTGCTGACCTGACCCGGCCGCCCGGGGCCCGTCCCTCCGGGGCCGGTCGGCCCCGCCTCAGCCGGGGAAGTGGCAGGCCACGGTGTGGCCCGGCTTCCGGGTGAGCGGAAGGGGCGTCTCCCGCTCGCACCGGGGATCGCGGGCCTGGGCGAAGACGGGGCAGCGGGTGCGGAACGGGCAGCCGTCGTGGCGTGCGAAGGGGCTCGGCGGATCGCCCGCCAGCAGGACGCGTTCGCGGTGGCGTTCCACCTCCGGGTCGGGGATGGGCACGGCTGAGATCAGGGCGCGGGTGTAGGGGTGCAGGGGGTCGTGCAGGACGTCGGCGGTGGCGCCGGTCTCCACGGTCCTGCCGAGATACATGACGCTGACCCGGTCGGCGATCTGCCGCACCACGGCCAGGTCGTGGGAGACGAACAGGTAGGCCAGGCCCAGCTCGTCGCGGAGCCGTGCCAGCAGGTCGAGGATGCCCGCCTGCACGGTGACGTCGAGCGCGGAGACCGGCTCGTCCAGCACGACCAGCCGGGGCCGCACCGACAGGGCACGGGCGATGGCGACGCGCTGCCGCTGGCCGCCGGAGAACTGGTGCGGGAAGCGGTCGGCGTGCTCGGCCCGCAGCCCGACCTGTTCGAGCAGGGTGGGTACGGCGTCGCGGGGCTCGCCGAGGGTGCGCAGCGGTTCGGCGACGATCTCGCCGATGGTCATCCTGGGGTTCAGACTCGACATGGGGTCCTGGAAGACGATCTGCACGTCGCGCCGGGCCTTCGCCGACGGCGGCTCGCCGAAGAGCCGGATCATGCCCGCCTCGGGAGCCCGGAGGGCCAGGATCTCGAAGAGCGTGGTGCTCTTGCCCGAGCCCGACTCGCCGACCAGCCCGAGGGTCTCGCCGGGCCGTACGAGGAGGTCGACACCGGAGACCGCATGCACGCTGCCGGTCCGCCGGCGGAACACCGCCCCCTTGAGCAGGGGGAACGTCTTCTCCAGGCCGGCGACCTCCAGCACCGGCGCCTCGTCGGCGACCGTCCGGGGCGCGATCTCGGCGTCCAGGCGCGGCACCGCGGCGAGCAGGTTCGCGGTGTACGGCTCCCGCGGTCGGGCGAACACCTGCTCGGCGGTTCCCTGCTCGACGACCTCGCCGTCCTTCATCACGGCGACCCGGTCGGCGAGCCCGGCGATCACTCCGAGGTCGTGACTGACCAGCACCATCGCCGCACCGGTCTCTCGCTGGGCGGTGCGCAGCAGGTCGAGCACCTGGGCCTGGACCGTCACGTCGAGCGCGGTGGTCGGCTCGTCGGCGAGGATCACCTCGGGGTCGTTGGCGATCGCCATCGCGATCATCGCGCGCTGCCGCATCCCGCCGGAGAACTCGTGCGGATAGGACGCGGCCCGGAGCGCGGGCTCGGGGATGCCGACGAGCCTCAGCAGTTCGACGGCGCGGGCCCGGGCCTCCCGCCGGGACACCGGGCGATGGGCCAGCACGGCCTCGGCGATCTGGTCGCCGATCGTGTAGACCGGGGTGAAGGCCGAGAGCGGATCCTGGAAGATCATGGCGACCTTGGCGCCGCGCAGCCGTACCAGGGTGGGAGTGTCGGCGCCGACGACCTCCTCGCCGGCCAGCCGTACCGAGCCCCGGACGGTGGCGGTCGCGGGCAGCAGGCCCATCGCGGCCAGGGCGGTCACGGACTTGCCCGAGCCCGACTCGCCGACCACCCCGAGCACCTCTCCCCGGCGCAGGTCCCAGCTCACCTCCCGGACGGCCGGCGCGGTCCCGAAGGAGACCGACAGCTCGCGCACGGAGAGCACCACGTCGTCCGGCACGGGCTCGGCGGGGGTGGTCGCGCTCACCCGGCCACGGCGGACACGCGCGGCCTCCGAGGCGGGGTCGAGCGCGTCGCGCAGGCCGTCGCCGACGAGGCCCACCGCCAGCACGAAGACGATCAGCAACGCGGCGGCGAAGAAGAACATCCACGGGTAGCCGATCGCGGCCTCGGTGCCGGCGGCGATCAGCGTGCCGAGTGAGACGTCCGGCGGCTGCACGCCGAAGCCGAAGTAGGACAGCGCGGTCTCGCTCATCACCGCGCCGCCCACCGCGATGGTGGTGTCGATGATCAGGAACGACGCGACGTTCGGCAGGATGTGCCGGCCGATCACCCGGAACCTTCCCACTCCCATGAACTCGGCGGCCCTGACGAACTCCCGTTCGCGCAGCGACAGCGTCATCGAGCGGACGATCCGGGCGCTGATCATCCAGCCCAGGATGCCCAGCAGCAGCGCGAAGACCAGCCAGCCGGAGCCCCTCAGCCGGGGTGAGACGATCGAGATGATCAAAAAGCCCGGGAAGACCAGCAGCAGGTCGACGCCGAAGCGCAGCGCGCGGTCGGTCCAGCCGCCGAAGTAGCCCGCCGCGGCACCCGCCAGTGAGGCGAGGACGGTTGAGAACAGCGCCACCACCAGACCGATGACGAGTGACTTGCGCAGGCCGTAGGTGGTCTGGGCGAAGACGTCCTGACCGACCCGGTTCGTGCCCCACCAGTGGTCGGCGGAGGGTGCCGACCGGATGGCGGTGTAGTCGATGTCCATCGGGCCGTGCGGGCCGAGGACGGGGCCGAGGAAGGCCAGCACGAACAGCAGCGCGATGACGGTGGCGCCGATCACGACGCCTTTCGCCCTGAGCAGCCGGCGAAGGGTGATCGTGAGCATCAGATGCGTACCCGGGGGTCGAGGGCGGCGTGCATGAGGTCGGCCAGGAAGCCCGACAGCAGGATCACGACCGCCGCGAACAGGTTGACGGCGACGACGGAGTTGACGTCGTTCTTCGCCACGGACTCCATGAACCAGTCGCCCATGCCGTGCCAGCCGAAGATCCGCTCGGTGAACGCGGCGCCGGTGAAGACGCCGAGGAAGCCGAAGGCGAAGAACGTGGTCATCGGTACCAGCGCGGTGCGCAGGCCGTGCCTGAGCAGCGCCCGGCGCGGGTGCAGGCCCTTGGCCAGCGCGGTGCGCAGGTAGTCGGAGCCGAGCACGTCGAGCATGGTCGCGCGCTGGTAGCGGCTGTAGGCGGCGATCGTGCCCAGCGCGATGGACAGGGTCGGCAGCAGCAGGTGCGCCGCCCGGTCCCCGAACTGGGTGAGGAAGCCGCCCTGCAGTCCGGGTGACTTCTCGCCGGTGAAGTCGATGAGATGGACGACGTTCGCGTTGAGCCAGGTCGTGCCGATCTTCAGCAGTGTGGCGAGCAGGAATATCGGCGTGGACAGCAGCACGAAGGAGATCACGGTGATCGCCCGGTCGGAGAAGCGGTACTGACGCACCGCTCCCCATGCCCCGGCGAGCACACCGACGACGGTGCCGACGATCGTGCCGATCAGCAGCAGTCGCAGGCTGACGCCGATCCGGCGGCCGAACTCGTCGTTGACCGAGGTGTCGTCGATGGTCTGGCCGAGGTCGCCGGTGACGACGCCGGCCGCCCAGCTGCCGAAGCGCCGCACGAACGGGGTGTGGTCGTTGACGCCCAGTTCGGTCAGGTGCGCCTCGACCGACGCGGCCGACGGCCTGGGCTGCCGGCCCTCGAAGTAGGCACGGGGGTTCATGCTCGCCGAGGCCAGGGCGTAGGAGATGAACAGTGCCACCAGGAGGAGGACGACGTAGTACCCGGCCCGTTTGCCGAGAAAGACGAGCACGAAGTTCCTCCTGATTTGAACGCTGATCTACCGGTACCCTACAGTTCGGGTCGGAAATTGGCGTAATTGAGGGAGTTTGGGATGAAAATCCGGTTACCGCTGGTAGCGGCGGTCCTGGCGATCGCGGTCTCTGCCTGCGGGGGTGGGCAGAGCCCGGCGAAGGCGCCTTCGGCCGCACCGTCGGCCGCCCCGGTCGCGGTCGACGCGGCCGACATCAACCCGCAGCCGCTGGACAAGCTGAAGGACGGCGGCTCGTTTCGGATGAGCATCCAGCAGTGGATCACGCAGTACAACAGCAACCAGGTGGACGGTCAGCAGGGCGACGGCCAGGCCATCGTGGCGCTGGTCGAGCCCACCCTGTTCAGCAGCGACGCCAAGGGCGTCGCCCACCCGAACCCGGACTACCTGGTGTCAGCCGAGGTGACCTCGACCGATCCGCAGGTCGTCACCTACACGCTGAACCCCAAGGCCACATGGTCCGACGGCAAGCAGCTCGGCGCCAAGGACTTCGAGGCGCAGTGGAAGGCGCTGAACGGCAAGGACAAGGCCTACCTGATCGGCAGCTCCGCGGGCTACGAGCTGATCGGCAAGGTCGAGCAGGGAGCCGACGCGACCCAGGTCAAGGTCACCTTCGACCAGCCGTTCGCCGACTGGCAGTCGCTGTTCAACCCGCTCTTCCCGGCCGCCGCCTACGACACCCCGGAGAAGTTCAACAAGTCCTGGCGCGAGAACGTACCGATCACCTCCTCGGCCTGGAAGATCGACTCCTACGACAAGACGGCGCAGACCATCACCGCCGTGCGCGACCCGAAATGGTGGGGCACCCCGGCCAAGCTGGAGAGCATCGTCTTCCGCGCGATCGACCCGGCCACCGCGCTCGACGCCTACCTGAACAAGGAGATCGACTACGTCGGCGCCAGCACCACCGAGTCCTATGCCCGGCTGAAGGACGACCCGTCGACCGCCATCCGCGTCGGCGCCCGCTGGGACCAGGTCTTCGTGCTGCTCAACGGCGGACGCGGCCCGCTGGCCGACCAGAAGGTGCGCAACGCCGTCGAGAAGGCCATCGACCGGCAGGCGATCGCCACGGTCTCGCTGAAGGACCTGCCCGTCGACCCCAAGCCGATCGGCAACCACTTCTTCATGCCGAACCAGGAGGGCTACCAGGACACCTCGGGTGAGTACGGCAAGCTGGACGTCGAGGGCGCCAAGAAGCTGCTCACCGAGGCCGGCTGGGCCGAGGGCAACCCGCGCACCAAGGACGGCCAGCCGCTCAAGCTCTCCTTCGTGCTCTCCGCCGAGGCCACCCAGTCGTCGATCGACTCGGCCACGCTGATCCAGCAGATGCTCGGTCAGGTGGGCATCCAGCTCACGATCGACAAGGTGCCGGGCAACGACTACTTCGAGAAGTACGTCTACCGCAGCAACTTCGACCTGGTCTCCTTCCGCAACGTCGACCAGATCTTCCTGTCCCAGGCCTACGAGCAGTTCCAGCAGCCCGACGGCGACAACGTCTACGGCAACTACGGCCGGGTCACCTCGCCCGAGCTGGTGGACCTGCTGAAGAAGGCCCAGGTCACCACCGACCGGGCCGAGGCGATCAAGCTCTACAACCAGGCCGACGCGCTGGTCTGGCAGCTCGGCCACTCCATCCCGTTCTACCAGCGCCCGCAGTTGCTGGCGGTACGCAAGGGGCTGGCCAACTTCGGCGCCGGCGGCCTGTCCTCCGACGACTTCAACAAGGTCGGCTGGGAGAAGTGACGGGTGGACCCGGCGGCGCCGGCGGTGTTCCCGGCCGCGACGCCGCCGTGGTCCCACCGCTCTGAGACCGGTCTGGCCGCGACGGCCGGCGCCGTCGCGGCCCGCTCCTCCCCGGGCGGGTCCGGGCCCGCCACGAACGGGAAGCCACCCGGAACGAGGGCGGTCACCACCTGCGCGGACTCATCAACCTCTCATGATGAGCCCTTAACGTGGGGAGATGGGTGACGGTGAGACGGCGCGGGTGCTGGTCGTGGACGACGAGCCCGCGCTCAGGGAGGCGCTGCAGAGCAGCCTGGAGTTCGAGGGATACCGGGTCGGCCTGGCCTCCGACGGTCAGGCCGCGCTGGAGACCCTGGAGCGGGAGCCGTACGAGCTGGTCCTGCTCGACGTGATGATGCCCCGGCTCGACGGGCTGACCACCTGCCGCCGGCTCCGGGCGGCCGGCAACCATGTCCCGGTGCTCATGCTCACCGCCCGTGACGCCGTCGGCGACCGGGTCTCCGGGCTGGACGCGGGAGCCGACGACTACCTGGTCAAGCCCTTCGAGCTGGACGAGCTGCTGGCCCGGGTCAGAGCGTTGCTGCGGCGCAGCGCCCTGGCCGCGCCCGCCGCCGCCGACGGCGTGCTCGTCCACGGCGACCTGCGGATGGACACCGCCAGCCGTGAGGTCACCCGCGGGGGCGAACCGCTGGAGCTGACCAGGACCGAGTACCTCCTGCTTGAGCTGCTCATGATCCACCCGCGTCAGGTGCTCACCCGCGAGCAGATCCTCAGCGAGGTATGGGGTTTCGACTTCGAGCCGTCCTCCAACTCCCTCGACGTCTATGTCATGTACCTGAGGCGCAAGACCGAGGGCGCCGGGCGCCCCCGGCTGATCCACACCGTCCGCGGCGTCGGCTACGTGCTGCGGAGCTCTCCGTGAGCGGCCGCCGCTCCCTGCGCTCCCGCCTCACCCTCCTGATCACCGTGGCCGTGGCCCTCGCGATCGCGGCCTGCGCCGGGACGTGCTGGTTCATCGTCCGCGACGAGCTCTACGCCCAGGTGAACCGGTCGCTGCAGGCCTATCCGAGGGGGGCGCCGCCCGGCGAGGGGCCGCCGAGGGAGCGGGACGTCTCCAGGATCGTCGCGCTGTGCGCCGCCGGACAGTCGTTCCCGGCCGGCGGCGACGGGCTGCGGCCCTTCCTGCCGCTCGTGCAGGTCGTCTACCCGGACGGCCGGCGGTGCCTGGTCGGCCAGACGGCGGTCACGGTGACCGAGGTCGACCAGGCGGTGGCGTCGGGAGCGTACGGGCACGCCGAGCTGCGTGACGGCGTCACCGACGACGGTGACCCGGTGCGGGTACGGACCCAGAACGTCGCGCCCGGTGTCGCGGTGATGGAGTCACGGTCACTGGTTCAGACCGAGTCGACGCTGACCTGGCTGGCCGGGATACTGTCCGGGGTCGCCGCACTCGGGGTCCTGGGCGCCGCCCTGGCGGGCCTGCTCATCTCCCGTACGGCGTTGCGCCCGGTGGAGCGCCTGACCGGGGTCGTCGAGCACATCGCCAGGACCGAGGATCTCGACACCGCGATCCCGGTCGAGGGCACCGACGAGATCGCGCGCCTGAGCACCTCGTTCAACGCGATGACCGCCGCCCTCGCCGGGTCCCGCGACCGCCAGCGCCGGCTCATCGCCGACGCCGGACATGAGCTGCGCACCCCGCTCACCAGCCTGCGCACCAACATCGACCTGCTGCTGCGCAGCGAGCACACCGGCAGGGCCCTCGACCCGGCCGCCAAGGAGCGCCTGCTCGTCAACGTCAAGGCCCAGTTCGAGGAGCTGTCCACGCTGGTCGGCGACCTGCTCCAGCTCTCGCGCGGGGAGAGCGACCACGAGCCGCACGTGGAGTTCGCCTTCCACGAGGTCGTCGGCGCCGCCGTCGAACGGGCCAGGCTGCGCGGTGCGGAGGTCGGCGCCGAACTCGATCCCTGGTATGTCGAGGGCAACCCCGCCTCGCTGGAACGCGCCGTGCTCAACCTGCTGGACAACGCCGCGAAGTTCAGCCCGGGCCAGGTCGAGGTACGCCTGCGCGCGGGCGAGCTGACCGTGCGCGACCACGGTCCCGGCATCCCCGCCGACGAGCTGCCCTACGTCTTCGAGCGTTTCTGGCGCTCACCGTCGGCGCGCAGCCTGCCGGGTTCCGGGCTCGGTCTGGCGATCGTGGCGCAGACGGTGTCGGAGGCGGGTGGCCAGGTGCGCCTCGGCAACGCCGAGGGCGGCGGCGTGGTCGCGAGCCTCAGCCTGCCGGGCACCGCCCATCCCTAGCCACCCCTTAGTCACCGCTCCGCCGTAGCCTGACCCTGATCCGGCTCGATGCCCGGTGGAACGGTCATGCCCTGGGCCGCGCCCGCACCGCAGTCCGTCACGCCGGTTCGACGGGTAGCCACAGCTCGCATGTCGCGGTGCTGAAGTCGTCCGCGCGCTCGAGGACCGCGACGATCGAGGGACCTGGCCGCAGACGCCACGGGTTGGAGGGGAACCACTCGGTCGCGGTCGCGGCCCAGGCCGTCTGCAGGGCCTGCGGATGCGGTCCGGAAGTGCGGAAGACCGCCCACCTGCCGGCCGGTACCTCGATGGCGTCGAGGTCGTCGGGGGCCGGCGTGTCCTGAGAGACAGCGACCCCGTGCAGGTAGGTCAGTTCGCTACCCTCGGTGTCGTCGGGGTCGAGGTCGTCGCAGACTTGCAGCAGGCCCTCTGGTTCGGTGTCGCCGACGGCCTTCAGCCGGAGATGCTCCTCCTGCGGCAGTGCGGTGATGTGCTGCTGGATGTGCGGGTTGATGCCCTGGTGGATGAGCGGAACCCGGGCTGCGTGTCCGACCAGCCGGAACGCGGGGCGGTCGATGATGCGGGTGTCCATGGGGATGCTCCCTTCGACGGTCAGGCGGAACCTGAGCTGCGGTTGTGTGCGCAGGGGGCCTCCGTCGCGGCGCACGTCACCGGGGCCGGAGCCGTGGACCGCGCGGAACGCACGTCCGAACGCCTCGGTCGAGCCGTATCCGTGCCGGACGGCGATGCTCAGCAAATCGTCCGCACCCCGGACGACGTCGGCGGCGGCGACGGTCATGCGGCGGCGGCGCACATACTCCGACAACGGCATGCCGGCCAACGACGAGAACATCCGGCGCAGGTGGTACTCGGTCGTGCCAAGCTCCTTGGCCAACCCGTGGACGTCGAGCTCCTCGACGAGGTGCTCCTCGACGAGATCGACAAGCCGGTTGAGCGCTGAGATCACGAGGCCTCCTTTCGATGTCAACCCTGCCGGAAAAACCCCGGCCGTACCCGACCGCTGCGATCCGATCCGATCAGGCGCCTGGAGGGGGCGGACAAGATGAGCGTAGAGGGGGCCCGCCGTAGCTCAGCGGTGGGCCGTGACCCGGCCTCCTGATACGGCGGGTGACGCCGCCATCGCGCGCTCACAGGCGGGAAGGCGAGCTCGTCCAGCCACCGGTCCACGTCGTCGTGCAGGCCGTCGAACGCACCGCGCAGCAGCTCCTTCCGCCGGGGCACGTCTGGACTTCTCACCCGGCGTTCATCATCGGCTCAGTCATCTCCAAGGCCCCGCCGTGAGGGTGAGGGCATGCAGACAGCACTCACCACGCGCCTGGTCGAGGTGGTCGTCCCGGTGTACAACGAGCAGCGCGCCCTGCCGGCGAGTATCAGGCGGCTGCACGGATACCTGACCCACACCTTCCCCTACGGCTTCCGCATCACGATCGCCGACAACGCCAGCACCGACGGCACCTGGCAGATCGCCGGGGAACTGGCCGCCGAGCTTCCCGGGGTGCGTGCCGTACACCTGGCGGAGAAGGGGCGCGGCCGGGCGCTGCGGCAGGTGTGGTCGGACAGCGACGCGGACGTGGTCAGCTACATGGACGTCGACCTGTCGACCGACCTGGACGCCTTTCTGCCGCTGGTGGCCCCGCTGCTGTCCGGCCACAGCGACCTGGCCATCGGCACCCGGCTGTCCAGAGGCGCGAACGTGGTGCGCGGGCCGAAGCGGGAGCTCATCTCCCGTTCCTACAACCTGTTGCTGCGCTCGGTGATGGGTGCCCGCTTCTCCGACGCGCAGTGCGGGTTCAAGGCGGCGCGCACCGAGATCGCCCAGGCGCTGCTGCCCGCGGTCGAGGACCAGGAGTGGTTCTTCGACACCGAGCTGCTGCTCCTGGCCGAACGGCACGGGCTGCGCATCCACGAGGTGCCGGTCGACTGGGTGGACGATCCGGACAGCCGGGTCGACATCGTGCGGACCGCCGCCGACGACCTGCGCGGCCTGGCCAGGGTGGCGCGGAAAACCCTGTCGGGCGCGGCCCGGATCCCGGTGCCGCCGCGCGTCCGGGCCGCCCGGCTGCCCAGCGGCATGGGCCGCCAGCTGCCCAGTTTCGCCGTCATCGGTGTGATCAGTACGGTGGCGCATCTGGCCCTGTTCGTCTCCCTGCGGCTGGTCATGCCCGCCGTGGTCGCCAACGCCCTGGCCATGGCCGTCACCGCGGTCGCCAACACCGCCGCCAACCGTCGCTTCACCTTCGGTGTCACCGGCCGCGCGGGGGCGCTCCGCCACCAGCTCGAAGGCGGCCTGGCCTTCCTCATCGGTCTGCTGCTGAGCACCGGCGGGCTGGCCCTGCTCGACCACCTCGTTCCCGGGGCGTCCACCACCGCCGAGCTCGTGGCGGTCATCGCCGCCAACGGCCTCGCCACCCTGGTCCGCTTCCTGCTGCTTCGCGTGTGGGTCTTCAACCCCCGCCGCACAAAGGAGATCACCCGTTGACCTCGCAGAATCCCGGCCGGCTCGGTTCCGCCGAGACCGTCTCCGTGCCGCAGGCGGTCTCCGTCGCGGCTCCCCGTCATGCGGCCTCCTCCGGTGAGGGCGCCGGCGCGGCGGGGCCCGGGGCCGCCCTACGGCGGGCGGTCCTCGGCGCTCCGGCCGATCCCCGCTGGTCGCGCCCCGCCCTGTGGGGAGTGCTCGCGCTGGCCGCCGTCCTCTACGGCTGGGCGCTCAGCGGCCTGGCCAACGAGTACTACTCTGCCGCCATCCTGTCCGGCACCCGGAGCTGGAAGGCGTTCTTCTTCGGCGCGCTGGACGCCGGATCGTTCATCACCGTGGACAAACCCCCGTTCGCATTGTGGGTGATGGGGCTCTCCGCGAGGATCTTCGGGTTCGGGACGTGGAGCATGCTCCTGCCCCAGGTCCTGGCGGGCGTCGCCGCCGTCGCCGTGGTCCACTCGGCCGTACGGCGGGCACTGCCCGGAACCCCCGGCCATGCCGCGGGGCTCCTCGCCGCCCTGGTGATGACACTGACGCCGATCACGGTCGCGATCAACCGGGACAACAACCCCGACACCGTCCTCGTCCTGCTCCTGGTCCTGGCCGCCTGGTTCTGCCTGGAGGCGGTCCGTACCGGCCGGTTGCGCGCGCTCGTCCTGTCGGCCGTCCTCATCGGACTGGCCTTCACCACCAAGATGCTCCAGGCCTACCTGGTGCTTCCGGCCTTCGCCGCGGTCTACCTGGCGATGGCCCCCGGCGCGGTGCTCCGCCGCCTCGGCCACCTGCTCGCGGCGGGCGTCGCGCTGCTGGTCTCCAGCGCCTGGTGGATGGTGGTCGTGGACCTGTGGCCCGCCGCCGGCCGCCCCTACATCGGCGGCAGCACCGACAACTCCGTCTGGGACCTGGTGATCGGCTACAACGGCCTCGGCCGGATCTTCGGCGGCACGCAGGGGAACGGCGGGATGCCGGGGGGCGGCGGGATGCCGGGCGGTCTCCCCGAGGGACTCCCGGAAGGCGCGCAGCGCGGCTTCCCCGAAGGGGGCGGCGGCTTCGGCGGTGGGTTCGGCGGCACGTCCGGTGCGGGACGGCTGTTCAACGACATCCTGGCGGGGCAGATCTCCTGGCTTCTGCCCTTCGCCGTGATCGCCCTGGTCGCCGGGCTGGTCCTGGCCCGTCGCGGTTACCTTCGCGGCACCCGTGCGGCCCTGCTGCTGTGGGGCGGCTGGCTGGCGGTCCACTACGTGGTGTTCAGCTTCGCGGGCGGCACCTTCCACCCGTACTACACCACCGCCATGGCGCCGGCCGTCGCCGCGCTGACCGGTCTCGGCGGGGTGCTGATGTGGCACGCGTACCGGGAGTCCAGGTCGTGGTCGTGGGTGCTGCCGGCGGGTATCGCGATCACCGGGGCGTGGGCCTTCACGGTGCTCCGCCGTACTCCGGACTTCCTGCCCTGGCTGGCCTGGGCGGTGGCCGCGGTGACGGTGGCCGCGGTGGCCGGGCTGGTCCTGGCCCGGCTCGGCCGGCGGCTGCTGGGGCGGGTCGCCGTGGTCGCCGTGGTCGCCGGGCTGGTCGCGGGGCTCGCCGGCCCCGCCGCCTACGCCCTGAGCACGCTCGGCTCGCCCGTCAACGGCACCAATCCCACCGCGGGACCCTCGGGGGGCGGCGGCTTCGGCGGCATGCGGGGACCCGGTGGAATGCCGGGCGGTCTCCCGGAGGGCTTCCCCGGCCGGGACCGGGGGAACAGGCCGGGGAACGCGCCGGGCGGCATGCGCGGCGGTCCCGGTGGGGCCCTGGACCAGAAGGCGGTCGAATACCTGAAGAAGAACCGCGGCGGCGCGACCTGGCTGGTGGCGGTGGGCAGCGCGCAGAGCGCTTCGTCGGTCATCCTGTCCACCGGCCTGCCCGTGCTCGCCATGGGGGGTTTCACCGGCAGCGACCCGGCCATGACCGTCGACCGGCTCAAGCAACTCGTCTCCGCGGGACAGCTGAGGTACGTGATGCCGGGTGGCGGGCGAGGCGGCCCCGGAGGCGGCGGCGACTCCGAGGTGAACGCGTGGGTGCAGGCCAACTGCACGGCCGTCACCCCTGCCGAGTACGGCGGCACCGAGGGAGGCGAGTCCCTGTACCGCTGCGGCTGACCGGAGGCGCGCGGCCCGGAACACCGTTCCCGGCCGCGCGTCCCCCGGAGCGCCGCCGCCGGGTGTCCCGTCCGTGTCCGGAAGGATCAGGGCACCTCAGCCCGCCGAGTTGTGGGCGCGGATCGAGCCGTTGTCGCCGGTCAGACCGCGATGGCCGGATAGGGACTCCTCATCGCGCCGAAGTAGGCCTCGGGTGCTCCTTCGAGGTGTTCGGACACTTCGTCCATGAAGGCGCGCAGCAGCGGGGTCGCGTTGTGCCGGTCGAGGTCCTCCTGCGAACGCCAGACCTCATAGAGGAAGAGCCGGCCGTCCTCCTGCTCGTGGAGGTGGTATTGAAGGCTGCCCTCGTGCCCTCGGGACGGCTCGACGAGGTCCATCAGGAGCTTCCTGAGCTCGTCGGCGTGTCCGGGCTTGGGGGTCAGGAATCCGTAGAGCGAAACGGGCGCCGGTGCGGTCGAAGTCGTTGTCATGTGCACAACGTTAGGAGGTGACATCGGTGTCAGATTCAAGTCGCTGCCCTGTGAGGTGAGTCACATAACGATCGGGGAGCCGTTCCGCGAAACAGGCGTGGCCGTACGTCTCCTCCGCTCCTGCGAGGCCCAGGGGCTGCTCACCTCCCACCGCGGCGAAGGCGGTCACCGCCGTGACGACCCCGAGGCCGCCGCCACCGTCGCCCGCGTTCGCACCTGCCTCGCCGCCTTGAGCCGGAACGGACACCGGGCGCCTGGCGGCCGGTTGCAGCGGGTCCCCGGAGGGCCGCGCCGTCGCGGCCCGGCGGCTGTAGTCTTGCGCCGTGCAAAGCGGAGGGGCGCGCGGCAGCCGCGCAGACCAGGCCGACCAGCGTCGGGCCGAGCTGCTCGAAGCCACCCGGCGGGTCGTGCTTGAGCGGGGGCTGGCCAGCACCCGGGTGGCCGACATCGCCAAGGCGACCAACGTGAGCGGCGGACTGATCCACTACCACTTCGCCACCAAGGACGATCTCATCACCGAGATGCTCCGCAGCACCAGCGAGTCGGAGGTCCGGCGGCTGAAGGAGATCGCCGAGGAGCCGGGGACCGCCGTCGAGCGGCTGGATCGCGTCCTGCGTTTCTACATCCCGGCGTCCCGGTCCGACCAGAGCTGGATCCTCTGGCTCGACGCCTGGGCCGTCGGCGTGCGCGAGGCGCACGTCCGGACCATCCTGCTGGAGCTGGAGGGCGCCTGGATCGAGATCCTCGGCCGGGTGATCGCCGATGGCGTGGCCTCGGGCGCGTTCGTCTGCGACGACCCTCAGGGGTCGGCCGAGCGGATCGACGGGATGCTCGACGGTCTGGTGGTCCGCTACACCCTGCACGCCGGCAACATGTCCCGTGCCCGGCTCCTGCACCATGCCCGGGTCGCCGCCGCCCGTGAGGTCGGCCTCGATCCCGCGGTCTTCCCCGCCTGATCTCCCCGGTCGTCCGGGAAGCGTGTCCGGCCCGGAGCGGCCAGCGCCGGCCGCGAGCGTCTCAGGCGGGCAGCGCGGCGAGGTCTCAGGCGGGCAGCGCGGCGAGTAAGAACGCCAGGCGCGCGGCGGCGTCCTCGATGTTGTCGGTGCTCCCCAGCCGGTAGCCCCACGAGGTGATGAAGCCGCCGTCCTGCGAGCAGGTCACGGTCTCCATCAACGTGTTGCTGAACCGGTTGCGGACGCACACGTAGGCGGGATCCCCGAACGACATCTTCTGCACCGAAAGGTCGGCATGCCGCCGCGTCGCAGTGGCGAACCTCTCCAGGCAAGACAGTGTGTCCAGCATCGTGCGTCACCTCCGTCTCGACAGAGAATTGCACGATCTTGGGAGGTTAATCAAGCAATTGCGGGGATTAATCCGAGGATTGTCGGGCGAAGTCCTCCAGCACCCGGACGATCACGGCTCTCGCCTCCTCGCGGAAGGCCGCGACCTCGCAGAACTCATCGAAGGCCCGCTCGTAGAAGGCGATGTCCTCCGGGTCGCGCAGGATCAGGTCGCGGGTCCTCGTCGGCACCGCGACCTGGTCGCTGTCATAGATCCAGAAGCCGTTGAGCAGGGCGGAGGGGAGGGGGGCCTCGAAGGGGACCACGCCGAACTCCACATTCGGCAGGGCGGTCACCGCGAGCAACCGGTCGAGCTGGCCGCACATCACGTCCAGCGGGGCCAGTCGGTACCGCAGCACGGCCTCGGGCAGGATGAACCGGAACTTCTTGCGCTGGTCGTAGAGGATCTGCTGGCGCTGCATCCGCACCCGGATGGCGGCGTCGATCTCGTCGGGCGCGTTGTAGAGGCGCTTGATCCGGGTGAAGATGCTCCGGGCGTACTCGGTGGTCTGCAGCAGCCCGATGACCACGCCCGGCTCGAAGACCCGGAACAGCGCGGTCCGCAGCTCCAGGTCGCGGATGTCCTCCTGGAGCGCGGCCAGGCCGCTGCGATGCCGTTGCCGCCAGGAGTCCTGGCGCTCCATCAGCCCGGAGAGCTGCTCGATCAGCTCCTCGACGACCTCGGGGGCGGCCTGTACGGCGCGCCCCCACTGGGTGATGTCGTCCTCGGTCGCGGTCTGGCGGGCGTTCTCGATCCGGGAGACCTTCGAGGCCTGCCATTTCAGGCGTTCGGCCAAATCCTTTCCGGACAGGCGGGCCGCCTCGCGCAATTGCCTGAGCTGCGCGCCAAGGTCGGTCCGGACCTGCTGGAACCCGCTCAACCGATCTCCTTCGCCGACCCTGGAGAGCCGGGTGGCGTCCTGCCCGCCGATCCGCTCGCTCCGTGTGTCCATGCGGACTTCCGCATGGCTCGCACGAGGCTAGACCCGGCATACGGATCATGCCAGGGGAGTCTCCCCAATCGTGATCAATATTTACAGAAGCACCTGGCGGGCGATATCCACGAGAAGCTCTCTGGGGACCTCGATGGCGGTCTCACCGTCCAGGACATGGCGGAGATCGGCCAGAGCCGTGGCGTCGGTGACATGGAGCCCCTGGACGACGATGGTGCCGCGATCGGTCTCGTAGAGAGAAGGGCAGGCGCCCGCCTCCGAAGTGGAGCCAAGAAACCGCAAACGCATGACTGATTCCTTCCCCGAGCCAGCCTCATGATGCAATTGCGAGCAATCTTAGAGTCCGGAAGATCACGGGAAGCTGTTAATCGCCGAATCGCCCATATTTCGGCCATCCGGTGAGTGCGCTGCCCGGTCAAGGCGACGGACGGGGCGCGGCCACACTCCTGCCGGGGAGACCGGGGAGACCGGGACGGGTGGCGACGGGCACCGGGTGACTTCCGGGCGGGAGGTCCGGAGCTAGGGCCGGGGGATCCAGGACGCGGGCCGTTTCTCCATGAAGGAGGCGATGCCCTCCTGGCCCTCGGCGGAGGTGAAACGCTGGGCGGACAGCTCGGCCATCCGGTGCAGGCCCTCCTGGACCGGCAGCGTGGGCACCGTCCGCACGAGCTGCTTGGTGAGCGCCAGCGACTCGGGACCTCCCCGTAGCAGCATGCCGGTGTAGTGGGCCACCGCGGAGTCCAGGTCCTCCTCCGGGACGGCCCGGGTGAGCAGGCCGATCTCCTGCGCGCGGGCGGCGTCGAAGACCTCGCCGGTGAGCATGTACTCCGCCGCGGCCCGGGGGTCGAGCCGCCGCAGCACGGTCACCGAGATCATCGCCGGGACCACACCGAGCCGCACCTCGGTGAACGCGAACGACGCCGTGTCCGGTGCGAGCGCGAAGTCGCAGGCCGCCACCAGGCCCAGCCCCCCGGCCCGCGCGGTGCCGTTCAACCGGCAGACCACCGGCTTGGGGCTCTCCCAGATCAGGTTCATGATCTCCGGGAACGAGGCGGTCACCGGCGCGCCGCGCGTGTCGTCCGGTCCGATCCGCTGCTCCTTGAGATCGGCGCCGGCGCAGAACACCGGCCCGGTCCCGGTGAGCACGATCACCCGCACGCTCTCCTCGGCCAGCGCCCAGGCGAGCCGGTCCGCCAGCTCGCCCAGCAGTCGGACGGACAGCGCGTTGCGGTTGCGCGGGGAGTCCAGCGTGATGGTCGCGACTCCTCCGGCCGCCTCTCCGCGCACCAGGTGCTCCGCCGGCCGGTCTCCATCGGTTGTCACCGCGTCCTCCTCTGTCACAGCCGGTACGGCCCGCCGCCGCGTTCGGCGTCACACCGTCATCCTTGCGGGAACGGCGGCCTGACGCCTTGTTTTCACGGCGGCAGGCGCCACGACCACCTGTCCCGGCGTCGACCTCGGCCCGGTGCGCGGCCGACGGAGACGCAACGGAACGAGGGAGACATCCGCCGGTGGACCCACCACCGCTCCGTCAGCCGCAGTGACTCCAGCCGCTCTTCCATGTCAGCGTGCCGTACGAGCCGCCCCACATGACGCACTTCTTGACGGCGGCAAGCCGTACGGGGCCAGCGTAGGTGGTGAAGGAGCCCGGGTTGCTCCCCGACGAGCCGCCCTTCACCTGGAGCGTCGCGTTCATCTTGACCTTCGCGGGAGCCACGTACTTGGCCATGGTGACGACGCAGTTCTTGCCCGCGCCGGAGTGGTAGAGCAGGTAGATGGTCGCCGAGGTGCCGAGAGCCCTGGAGTCGACGACCTTGTACCCCGCACCGCAGACGGTGGTCACGGCGTAGGGGTTCGGCTTGGGAGGCGAGACCGTCGGCTTGGCGGTGGGCTTCGCCGTAGGTTTCGTGGTGGGCTTCACGGTGGGTTTCGCGGTGGGTTTCGCGGTGGGCGGGGCCGTCGTGACCGGCGGGGAGGACGCATCGCCCCCGTCCGTCGGCTCGATCATCGGCGGCGCCTGCGACGCGGTCTCGTCCGGCGCGGTGTCCGCGTTCCCGGAGTTCCCGGCCGTGTCCCTGGCCGGCGGACGGGTCGGCTGGCTGACCGGTCTGTCGGTGATCTGGACGGTCGGCGACGGGCTCTTCCGGGGCCTGGGGGACTCCCAGGCCGAGGGCGGGTTGTCAGGGGTGAGCGCCGGATCCGACTCCTCGGCCGGCGAGGGGGAGTCCGAGGCCGAGATGATGGGCCCCACCGCCGCGGCCTTCTCGTTGTTCTGCAGGACCACCACCGTCCCCGCCGCCACGCTCAGCGCGGCGACCCCGGCCAGCAGGAGCCCGATCGGCCTCCGTGCCCTGGGGCCGCCCTGCGCCGGGCCGGCGGGTGGGGCCTGGGGGGACCGGGCCTGCTGCGCTGAGGCCTGCTGCGGTACGGACCCGGGCGGTGCGACCGGCGCGGGAGCCCGCCGTACCGGGGAGGCGAGTGTCGCGCCCATCAGGTGGCTGACGAGTTCTTCGGCGGTGGGGCGGAGCGCGGGGTCCTTGGACAGGCATGCCGCGACCAGGTCACGGAGCTGCCCCTCCAGGCCGCCCAGGCTGGGCTCCGAGGTCAGGATCCGGTTCATCACCACGGCGATGGAGTCCGCACCGAACGCGGGCTTCCCCGTCGCGGCGAAGACCATCGTGACGCCCCAGGCGAACACGTCGGCCGCGGCCGACACCTCACCCTCGCTGAGCTGCTCGGGGGCGAGGTAGGAGGGCGTCCCCATCGCCATCCCGGTGGCCGTCATCCCCGGCGAGTCCAGTGCCCTGGCGATGCCGAAGTCGATCACCACCGGGCCCTCGGGCCCCATCAGCACGTTGGCGGGTTTGAAGTCGCGGTGCAGGATTCCCGCGCGGTGGATCGCCGCCAGGGCGGTGGCCGTACTGATCGCGAGCCGTTCGAGCGCGGCGCCGCGGCGTGGACCCTCCCTGTCGACCAGCTGGCGCAGGGACGGCCCCGGCACGTACTCGCTCACGATGTAGGGCTGGCTGCCGGCGAGGTCGGCGTGGAGCACCGGGGCGGTGCAGAACCGGGCCACCCGCTGGGCGACCGACACCTCACGCAGGAAACGCGTCCGGGCATCGGGATCCGCCGCCAGCCCGTGGTGCAGAAGCTTGACGGCGACCTGTTCGCCCGCCGGTCCCCGTCCCAGGTAGACGACCCCCTGGCCGCCTTCTCCGAGATGGCCGATCAGCTCGAACGGGCCGAGCCGCTGAGGATCCTCCGCTGACAGCGGCTGCACCACGATGACCCCCCGGTCGAGTGTAAAATGTGTTATCTGGGGCAGAACGCTACCAGTGTGTGGAGTGATACGGACGCTCTATGGTGATTCACTCCGTTCATCCGGGGTATAACGCCAGACCGCCCCTCAGATGGCCTTGCCGGGATTGAGGATGCCGAGCGGGTCGAAGACCCGCTTGATCCCGTGGTGGATCTCCTCCGTCGCGGGTCCGGCCTCCAGCGAGAGCCAGCGCCGCTTGAGCAGCCCGACCCCGTGCTCACCGGTGAGCGTGCCCCCCAGCTCCAGAGCCTCCCGGAAGACCTCGTCGGCGGCCGCCCACACGCTGGGCGGCGGTTCGGGCAGGCCGTGGTCGAAGATGAAGACGGGGTGCAGGTTGCCGTCACCGGCGTGGGCCACCGTGGCGATCAGCACGTCGTGCCGTACGGCGATGGCCTCGATCTTCTCGATCATGTCCGGCAGCGCCGAGCGCGGTACGCACACGTCCTCCACCAGGCATTTGCCGATCCGCTCCTTCGCCTGGTAGGCCATGCGGCGTACCCCGATCAGCTCTTCGGCCTCCTGCGGGGACGACGAGACCGCCACGAAGGGGGAGCCGTTCGCGGTGCACAGCTCCGCCATGCGTTCGGAGACCGCCGGACCGTCCGCCGCGTCCGACTGCGCGATCAGCATCGCCTGGGTGGCGTCCTCCAGCCCGATGTTCCGCCAGTCGTCGATCGCCTTGAGCGTGTTCCGGTCGAGCATCTCCAGCAGGGACGGCTGGCACCCCGCCGCGATGATCGCCGCGACCGCGCTGGCCGCGTCCCTGAGGGAGGTGAACTCGGCCGCGATCGTCGCCGGGTAGACCGTGGGTGCCCGGCGCAGCCGTACGGTGGCCGCCGTGATCACACCGAGCGTCCCCTCGGAGCCGATGAACAGCCCGGTCAGGTCATAGCCCGTCACGCCCTTCACCGTGCGCCGGCCGGTGTTCAGGATCCGCCCGTCCGCCAGCACGACCTCCAGTCCCAGGGCCGAGTCACGGGTCACGCCGTACTTGACGCACCGCAGGCCGCCCGCGTTGGTGGCCAGGTTGCCGCCGATCGTGGAGATCTCGTAGGAGGAGGGGTCGGGTGCGTACATGAGCCCGAACTCGCGCGCCGCCCGGTCGAGGTCCGCGGTGATGAGGCCGGGTTCCACCACGGCGATCTCGTCGGCGGGGGAGAGCTCCCTGATCGCCGTCATCTTGTGCAGCGCCAGGACGACGCTCCCCTCGACCGCCGTTGCGCCGCCCGCCAGTCCCGTTCCGGCACCCCGGGGCACCACCGGCACCCGGTGCGCGGTCGCCCACCTGAGGGTGGCGACGACGTCGTCGCGGGTTTCGGCCAGCACGACTGCCAGTGGCCTGCCCGGTTCGAGGAAGGTCCGGTCCCGCGCGTAGGAGTCGGTCACATCGGGGTCTGTCAGCACCTTCTCCGGTGCGAGTGCGGCAACAAGTTCGTCAATAGCGGTCACATGTGGACTTTACGTCCTGTTCTTCCTCCTCTGTCGGCGGGACCGCGCGGACGCCCGGCCTTGTCTCCGACTCGGGGCGCGGACCGTCCGGGAGAGGAGGCGACGACCACCCGGATGAGGGGAGGTCGGATAGCGGGAGGGAAATTTCATGGAAAGAGAAGCTCCATAGACGTCTGTGACGTTCTGCGACGAGTGTCCGTTCTGTGGAAGCCGGGCAGGAGAGGGGCGGGTGGACGGACAGGAGGGGTTCCGCCGTGCCCGGGTGTCGACAACGGGAGGGAGCCGACTGTGACCACGGTGCAGCAACGGCCCACGCTGGTGCCGCAAAAAAAGGGATCGATGATCGTTTCGTGGTTGACCACGACCGATCACAAGGTCATCGGCTATCTCTACCTGATCACCTCTTTCGTCTTCTTCGTGATCGCCGGGATCATGGCCCTGGTCATCCGGGCGGAGCTGGCCCATCCCGGGCTGCAGATCGTCACCGGTGAGCAGTACAACCAGCTGTTCACCATCCACGGCACCCTGATGCTGCTGCTGTTCGCCACACCGCTGTTCGCCGGATTCGCCAATGTGATCATGCCGTTGCAGATCGGCGCGCCCGACGTGGCGTTCCCGCGCCTGAACATGGTGAGTTACTGGCTCTTCCTGTTCGGCGGGATCATCGTGCTCGGCGGCTTCGCCACCGGCTCGGGAGCCGCCGACTTCGGCTGGACGGGGTACGCCCCGCTGTCCCTCTCGACGTTCTCCCCGAACACCGGCGGTGACCTGTGGATCGTCGGCCTGGTGATGGCGGGCCTCGGCACGATCCTCGGCTCGGTCAACTTCATCACCACAATCATCTGCATGCGCGCACCCGGCATGACCATGTTCCGCATGCCGATCTTTGTCTGGAACGTGCTGCTGACCGGCGTGCTCGTGCTGATCGCGTTCCCGGTCCTGGCCGCCGCGCTGCTCGCCCTGGAGGCCGACCGCAGGTTCGGCGCGCGCATCTTCGAGCCCCAGAGCGGAGGCCCGCTGCTCTGGCAGCACCTGTTCTGGTTCTTCGGCCATCCTGAGGTCTACGTCATCGCCCTGCCGTTCTTCGGGATCATCACCGAGGTGATTCCCGTCTTCAGCCGCAAGCCGATCTTCGGCTACGTCGGCCTCGTCGGGGCGACCATCGCCATCGCGGGTCTGTCGATCACCGTGTGGGCGCACCACATGTTCGGCACCGGCCGGGTGCTGCTGCCGTTCTTCTCGTTCATGACCTTCCTCATCGCGATTCCGACCGGGGTGAAGTTCTTCAACTGGACCGGCACGATGTGGCGGGGACACCTGACGTTCGAGTCGCCGATGCTGTTCGCCGTCGGCTTCCTGGTCACCTTCCTGCTGGGCGGCCTGACCGGCGTCATCCTGGGCTCACCGCCGATGGACTTCCACGTGACCGACTCCTATTTCGTGGTCGCGCACTTCCACTACGTCGTCTTCGGCACCGTGGTGTTCGCCATGTTCGCGGGCTTCTACTTCTGGTGGCCGAAGATGACCGGCACGATGCTGAACGACAAGCTGGGCAAGGTGCACTTCTGGACACTGTTCCTCGGCTTCCACGCCACCTTCCTGGTCCAGCACTGGCTCGGCGCCGAGGGAATGCCGCGCCGCTACGCCGACTACAGCCCGCTTGACGGCTTCACCGGCCTGAACGTGGTGTCCTCGGTCGGCGCCTTCATCCTGGGGGCCTCCACGCTGCCGTTCCTCTACAACGTGTGGACGACCGCCCGTCACGCGCCGAAGGTGACCGTGGACGACCCGTGGGGCTTCGGCAACTCCCTGGAGTGGGCGACCTCCTGCCCGCCGCCGCGGCACAACTTCACCTCGCTGCCGCGCATCCGGTCCGAGCGCCCGGCCTTCGACCTGCACCACCCCAGGGCGGCGGTCCAGCCGCGGCAGCTCGATCCGACCGCCCCCGCCGAGGAGATCTGACCCGGTCCCGGCCCGCCGTCCGCCGCCGGGCCGGGTGACCGTCCTGCCGTCCGATGCCACGCGCCGGACGGTCCTCATGCTCCGAAGGAGCGTTCCGGCCCGGCGCCGACCCCGCTTCCGGCCACCGTGGGGTGCCCTCCGGCGTATCGGAGTGGAAACCATCATCGTTTTCTTGAAACGGTGAAATCACAGTTTCACAACATCATGTGATGCCTTTACTTCTGCTTTACCTTCTCGTCTAACCTCCCGCTCTGTGCGCGCATCAGACGCGCCAGGAGCGTCCGCGCCCGGCGAACCCGGGCAGGGAGGGTATGCGTTGACCAGCAGAGGCAGAGGCGCTCGCAGGGGCCTTCTCGCGATGGTGCCCGTGGTCGGCCTGGCCGCCACAGGACTGGCGATGGGCGGTACGTCGGCGGAGGCCGACACCTCGGCCGCGCGGTACCAGCCGACCGCGGCCGACTACTACATCAACTACGCGCCCCCCAGGGACGAGCCGGAGGTCCATGACCCGGCCGTGCCCGGCGCCAAGGCGCGCAAGGCCGGCCCGTCCAGGAAGATCGAACAGAAGTTCTCCGGCGGCAACCCCGCCGCCGCACGGGTGCTGGCGGCCCGCGAGGCCGAGGCGATCCGGAGCGGGCTCAACCCCGCCGACTTCCTGTTCAAAAAGGCCAAGACCGCCAAGTCCGCGAAATTGCTCACCCTGCTGGTGGAGTTCAACGACACGGCGAACGATGACTTCTCCGGATTCGTCCGTCCGGCGAGTGTGACCGACGACACGTGCGTCACCGAGCCGCCGGGCACGTTGCTCAACGGCCCGCTGCACAACAAGATCCCCGATCCGGCGTCGCTGGCGCACAAGGACAACAACAGCTTCTGGGTGCCCGACTTCAGCCCCGAGCACTTCAACAAGATGCTCTACAGCTCGGCGGGCATCACCCAGCGCGTCCGCCCCGACCTGACCGATCCCCGGGACGGGCGCAAGGGCATCGACATCTCCAAGCACACCATGAAGAACATGTATGAGGAGATGTCCAAGGGCGCCTACACCGTCACCGGGCAGGCGAGTCCGTGGATCAAGGTTCCGCACTCCGAGGCCTACTACGGCGCGCGCGCCTGCGGCAAGGAGATCCAGGACATGTCCGGCCACCCGAGCAACCCGCTCGGTCCCGGCCAGCTCGCCATCGACGCGGTGAACTCCCTGGCCGCCGCCGACCCGGCCTTCCCCTGGGCGGACTACGACGTCGAGGACGTCGCCGACTCCGACGGTGACGGCAACTTCGCCGAGCCTGACGGGGTGGTCGACCACCTGGTGCTCGTCCACGCCGGCAAGGACAAGTCCTCCGACGGCGGCGCCGAGGGCACCTATGCGATCTGGGCCCACTCCAGCGCAGTGGCGGGCGGTTACCAGGTCCCCGGCAAGGACGTGAAGATCTCCAACTACATCGTGCAGCCGGAGGACTCCGGCGTCGGCGTCTTCGCCCACGAGTACGGCCACGACCTCGGCCTGCCGGACCTCTACGACACCAGCGGCCAGGGCTCCTCGGCCGTCGACTTCTGGGACCTGATGTCCAGCGGCTCGCACAGCGGGCCGGTCTTCCAGTCGATGCCGACCCACATGGGCCTGTGGGACAAGTGGATCCTCGGCTGGGCCAACCCCAAGGTCTTCAACCCCGGTGACCGCGCCCGCGCGGTGACGGTGGGCCAGTCCTCCCGCACGCCCAAGCTCACCGAGGACGGTGTCCGGGTCAACCTGGACAGCGCACCCCTGGAGATGGTCAAGCCGCACAGCGGCACCAAGGCGCTCTGGTCCAACCTCGACCAGGAGTGGGGCGACTCCAAGATCACCCGTGAGGTTCAGGTCCCCGCCGGGACCGACGTGAAGTTCTGGCTCTGGAACAACTACGAGATCGAGCAGGACTGGGACTTCGGCTTCGTCGAGGTCTCCGCCGACGGCGGCGCGACCTACACCCAGCAGAAGGTCTACGCCGAGAGCGGTGCCCTGGTCTCGACCGACGACTCCTACGACGACCCGAACAAGAACCTCGCCAAGTTCGGCAACAGGAAGTACGGCCTCACCGGCAACACCGACGGCTGGCGGCACGACTACGTCGACCTGACCCCGTTCGCGGGCAAGACCGTCAAGCTCCGGCTGGTCTACGACACCGACGCGGCCTTCACCCCGCGCGGCTGGCACGCCGACGACTTCGCGCTCACCGACGGCACCCAGACCGTCTGGAGCGACGACGTCGAAGGCGGCCTCGGCGACTGGTCGCCGAGCGGCGGCACCTTCACCAACACCCACGGCCAGGGCTGGGTCGTCAACGACGGCCAGCGGGAGGTCTCGCGGTTCTACCTCGCGGAGTGGCGCAACTTCGACGGCTTCGACAAGGGCCTGCAGTACGCCTACGACACGAACTACTCCCGAGACGGCGCCTGGAAGGTCGAGAAGTTCAAGTACAACGCGCCCGGCCTGCTGGTCTGGTACCGCGACTCGACCTTCACCAACAACTCGCTGGTCAACAACCTCGAACTGGCGCCGAGCATCGGCTCCAAGGGCAGCCTGCTCCTCGTCGACTCGCACTACGAACCGCTCCGCCGTACCGGCGTGGCGGCGGAGAAGGACGGCGAGCTCAGGGACAACCTGCAGGGACGCGTCCAGACCGGCAACGCGGCCTTCTCCTTCGGTAAGACCTACCCCTTCACCGAGTGCGTGGAGGCGGCGGGCGAGCCGTTCAGCGAGTACTGCACCAAGCTCGGCGCGCAGTCCGGCGTCCCCGAGTTCACCGACGCCAAGACCTGGTACCCGGGCATGGAGGTCCGTGACGGGGCGCTCGGCTACCGCGACTTCGACGCCTCGGTGGTCGTCCCCTCCAAGGGCGACCAGCCCTACAGCACCCGGGTCGTCAACGCCGACGGCACCCCCGCCACCGAGCTGTACGGCACCGACCTCGGCAACGGCCACGTCCTCGGCACCGGCAACCCCGGCGACGAGGGCAAGGCGCTGGGCGTCAAGCTCCGGCTGCTCACCCCGCTCCCGGGCAACCTCGGTGCGATCGTCTACGTGACCCCGCCCAAGAAGTAATCCCGGACCCGATCACCGGGCCCCGCCGTCCACCGACGGCGGGGCCCTACGATCTGCAGGGGGAGAACCGACCGAGGGGGCAGCGTGGCAGAGCTTCGCAGCAAGGCCGAGCACACCGAGGCCGTCCGGACCGGACGCCGGCTCTGCGTGGTGGTCAACACGCGGTCGCGCCGCGGTCGCCGCCTCTATCCGGAGGTGGTCCGCACGCTCCGGGCCGAGGGCTTCGAGCCGATCCGCCTGTACCCCCTGGACGACCCCAGGCGGCTGCGTGCCACGCTGGAGGAGGCCCTGGACGCCCGGCCCGACCTGCTCGTGGTGGGAGGCGGTGACGGCACGCTCAGCGCCGCCGTCAAGCACGTCGCCCACCGCGACGTCGCGCTCGGTGTGCTGCCCCTGGGAACCACCAACAACTTCGCCCGCAGCCTCGGCCTCCCGCTCGACCTGCGCGGCGCGATCCAGGTGTTCCGCAACGGCAAGGTCGCCGACATCGACCTGGGCATAGCCGGCGACCGGGAGTTCGCCAACCTGGCCAGCTTCGGGGTCTCCGTCGAGGTGGCCGGCACGGTCAGGCCCTGGCTCAAGCGCCTCCTCGGCCGCGCCGCCTACCCGCTCACCGCCCTGACGGTCCTCCCGCGCCACCAGCCGTTCCGCGCCTTCCTCACGGTCGACGGCAGGCGCCACGAACTGCTCACCCACCAGCTCAACATCGCCAACGGCCGCTTCCACGGCGGCTGGCAGGTGGCCAAGGACATCAGCATCGACAACGGCCGGCTGGTCGCCTACCAGCTCGGCTCGGGCAAGCGGCTGAGGCTGCTGGGGGAGACCCTGGTCCGCGCGGCCGGCGGCCGCTGGCGCAGCCTGGCGGGCGGACCCTTCGTGGTCGGCCGGGAGATGCACCTGGAGACCGACCCCCCGCTGTCGGCCGACGTCGACGGCGAGGTCCGCCTGACCACCCCCATCACGATCCGGACCGTCCCCAACGGCCTGCGGGTGATGGTCCCCGACGACTTCGTCGACTCCTGAGCCGTTCGATCCGGCCCGCGCGTCCTGATTGGCGCGGGCTTGGCGGGGAAGTGTTCCTCTTGAGCGATTGGAGGACGACATGGCATCCCTGGTTGACCAGATCCGGCGCTACCTGAGCACTCCGCAGGGACACAGGAATCTCGAGAAGGCCAAGGTCATGGCCCGCGACCCGCGCAACCAGCAGCGGCTGCGCGAGTTCGTGGCCCGCTTCCGTTCCCGTGGACCCAAGCGCTGACGAGACGGCGAAGAAGAGGGCGCGGCCCCGGGGTGAGCACTCACCCCGGGGCCGCGCGCGTTCCGGTGGGTGCGGCGGAGCGGCTCCCTCGCCGATCCGCCTTCACGTCTCCCGGCCGGACAGGCGCCGGAACCTGCCCCGGATCCTGTCGAGCAGTACCGGGTCCCGTTCCGGCACCAGCCCCTCACGGGCCCGCCGCAGGGCGTTCAGCGCCTCCGCCGCGTCCGGACGTTTGACGGGCGTGTGGTCGCGCATGCGCCGCAGCAGTTCCATGACCTCGGCCGGAACGCCGTCCACGGCGATCTCGGCGTCCGGGCCCGCCGGAGGCAGCTCGCCGGCCAGCAGTTGGAAGGCGATCACCCCGGCCGCGTACACGTCGGAGGCGGCCGTCATCCGTTCGGGACCCGACTGGCACTCGGGGGCCACGTAGTGGGTGTCGAGGACGTTGGGGAGCTCGTTGGCGACGGTGTGTGCGCGAGGGCCCGGCTTGGCGTAGTCGAACCCCGTCAGCATCGCCCGGCCGTCCTCGGTCACCAGGACGCAGGCCGGGCTGAGCGCGCGGTGGATGACGTTGTTGGCGTGGACGTGGGCCAGGCCCAGCAGCATGTCCTCAACCACGTCGAGCATGGCGCCGGTGGACAGCGACCGCCGGGAGGAGGTCAGGTGCAGGTGCAGCGCCTGGCCGTGCACGTCGTCGAGGACCAGCACGAACCGGCTCTCGTCGTCGATCGCGAAGAAGTCGCGGGACCGCACGACGCACGGGTGCGGGGGGATCCGGGTGAGGGACTGGTAGGCGTTGGCGATCAGCCGCCGCTCGGCCGCGCGCGGCTCGTCCTCGGCCAGCGGGTCGGCCCGGTACACCCGGAGCAGGACCGTCTCACTGCCCGGGACCGTCGCGTTGATCGCCCGGTACTCGGTGACCCGGTTGTCGCCGCCGAGTTGCTCCTCCACCTCCCAGTTGCCGAACCGGGGCGGCGTGGTGGAGCGCCGCACGCTGCCGTTCAGGGCTTCCAGGATCGGGGTGCGGTAGGGCGTCGCGTCCGGGGTGTAGCCGCGCCTGACCCGTGAGACGTTGCTCAGTGTGCCGATCAGGCCGCGCAGGTCGGTGACGTGCCGAGAGTCACGGCCGGCCGGGTCGACCAGTTCGGCGTCCGGACCGGTCAGCACGACGACGCTGTCGACGTAGACCCGTTCCAGCTCACGTCGTTCCTGGGTGAGCAGTCCCTTGAGCGCGCGCCCGTTGCCGCGGAGTTTGGCCACCGGAGAGCGGAACGCGTCCCGCCGCGCCGGGAACCAGCGGGCTCCGGAGACCTCGATCCGGCCCCGGGTGCCCTTGACGTCGATCACGCAGAGTGAGTGGCCGGTCAGGACGATGACGTCGACCTCGAAGGTGTCGTCGCCACGCGGCACCTCGATGTTGTGCAGCAACAGCCAGTCGCTGGGCGCGTTGTCCCGCAGATGGGCGATGACCCGGCGCTCGGCGTCGTTGACCGGGCGTCCGCCGCCGACGATCTGTGCCATCTCTCGCGTGCCGCCCTTCTCACTGTGCATCTCACTGTGCATCGAAGTAGGGCAAGGGTCTCATGCTCCCGTGTATCTCTACTTTTCCGCCACCCTTACGTGCCCGAGTATCTACGATCATCGAATCTCCTTGGGCATGGAGATCCGGGCTTCAGCCCTGGGAAGAAAACACCGGACAGCGCCGTGCGAGATTTTCTCGAACACGTGTACGCTCGGCCGACGTGGAACCCATGGAGATCACCGCAGGGAAGCTCCACCTCCGGCCGTGGCGCCCGGCCGACGCCGAGGCGGTGGCGCAGGCGCTGCGTGACCCGGAGATCCGCCGGTGGGCGACCCGAACCCCGGAAGAGCCCGACGAGCGGACGTGGATCGCCGATCGGGCCGCGGGATGGGCGGACGGCTCGTCGGCCTCGTTCGCGATCACGGACACGACGGCCGGCGAGGTGCTGGGGCACGTCAGGGTCCGGACCCCCGGCGACGGCGTCGGCGAGATCGGCTACTGGATCCTGGCCGGGGCACGTGGCCGGGGCGTGGCCGGTCACGCGGTGGACGCGGTCGCCCGGTGGGCGTTCGCCCGACTCGACCTGTCCCGGCTGGATCTCCGGCACGCGGCCGACAACCCCGCCTCCTGCCGGGTGGCGCAGAAGAGCGGGTTCGCGCTGGCCAGGCTGCTCACCGAGCCGTCATGGGATGGGGGAGGGGAGACGGTGGAAGTCCATCTCCACATGCTTTCGCACGCATGACCCAGGCCTGTCCGCCGGCACTTTCCCGGCGGAACGGATGGGGCGCGGTCACCTCGGGTGCGCGCCGCCCTCCTCGCCGCCCTTCTCACCGAACACGTCGCGCCTGCCGAACGGGGCCGCGGCGAACCGGCGCATGATCTTGCCGGGGGTCAGCCAGCGGACGTGGGCTCCGTTGCGGGTCTGGGAGACCGCACGTTCGGCCAGCCACGGAGTGACGGTCTCCACCCGGTCGGCCAGGATATTGAAGATTTTCTTGGCCTTCTCCAGCGACTCCGGGTCGTAGTCGTGGGTGAGCAGGTCGGTCACCACCATGCCCGGACTGAGCAGCCCGATCGAGACGCCTGGCGGCACCTCCTTGGCCGTCGCCCTCGTCAGGTAGTTCAGTGCCCGTTTCGTCGCGCCGTACACGCTCAGCCCGGGGACCGAGCGGCCGTCGCTGCCCAGCCCCTCCATGTTCCAGACGTGACCGGAACCCTGGGCGGCCATTCCGGCCAGCGCCACCGCGGTGCCGTTCAGCACACCGACAGTGTTCACGTCGACGACCGCCCGCATCTCCGCCTCCGGCAGCCTCCACAGCGGCGCCCGGCTGTGGGAGATCCCCGCGTTGTTGATCCAGATGTCCACCCGGCCGAACTCCGCGGCGGCCGCGTCCCACAGCGCCTGGACCTGCCTCCGGTCGGCGACGTCGGCGGTCAGTGCCAGGACGTCCAGCTCGGCCGCCGCCTTCTCCACCGACGGGGTACGGCTGCCGCACACCGCCACCCGGTGGCCGCGCTCCAGGAACGCCCTGGCGAGGCCGAGGCCGATGCCCCGGGTGCCGCCGGTGACGACGATGTTCTTGGTCATGGCTACCTCTTGTCAGGAGATCCGTGGCCGGCGGCCGGGAGCCGGCCGCCGTCGAACAGCAGGGGGACGGCGGCCGGAGACCCTCCCGCGCACCTACCCGGTTCCGCGTCGATCATGATCTTGGGCGCCTCCGGGCTTCCCGTGCCGATGAGAAGGCTTGAAGATTGTTTTACCGTGCCGTGCGCCGCGGCGACACCCGTGCGTCCGGCCTTCTCGACAGGGCCCGCCGATTTTCGCGGCGCGATGCCCGGGGATACGGGCGCAGGCGTGCCGCCACTCGTGATCACCGCCTCCGCGCGGAGGTTTGCCATGGTGGGTGAGGGTAGACGCCTTCTCGTGTAGGGACCAGAGGGAGGAGGCACGCCATGACCAGTAATCTCAAAGACGGTCTGTCCACGGCCGAACTGATCAGGCAGATGTCGGAGGAGGTCTCACGCCTCGTCAAGGACGAGCTCCGCCTGGCCAAGATGGAACTCGCCGAGAAGGGCAGGCACGCGGGGAAGGGCGCGGGGCTGTTCGGCGGCGCGGGCGTCATCGCCCTGTACGGAGGCGGAGCCCTGGTGGCGGCCGTGATCCTGCTCCTCGCCCTGGCGATGCCCGCCTGGGTCGCGGCGGTGGTCGTGGGCGTCGTCCTCCTGATCGTGGCCGCCGTCCTCGGGTTCCTGGGCAAGCGCCAGGTGTCCGCGGCCTCCCCACCGGCTCCCGCACGGACGATGGAGAGCCTCAGGCACGACATCGACGCGGTCAAGGAGAGAGCACACCGCTGACCTCCTCCCCAGGGCCGAGGCCCTGGGTCTCCACGCTCAAGGAGATTTGATGACTGAGACCGATCCAGGCACACCCGACCGGGAGAGCGGGGATGCCGGGACCACCGGTTCCCGCAGGAAAGCGGTCGGCGAGCCCATCACGCCGGACGAGCGCGAATCGCTGAACATCCCGCCGAACGCGCCGGAGGCAGCCGACGGCACCCCCACCACCGATCTCGGCGGCCCGCCGTCCGATCGCGACGGGACGCCCCAGCAGTTGGACAGGACCGACGCCGACAGAGGTGCTGCCGGCGGCGCGGTCTCCGGCGGCACCGCCGGTGCCGTTGCCGGTGCGGGCAAGAGGGACGGCGACACGACGGACGCCGGGAAGACGAGCAGGGAATCCGTGCGGCGGGACATCGAGAACGACCGCCGCGAACTAGGTGACACCGTGGAGGCTTTGGTGCACAAGACCGATGTGAAGGGCCGCGTCCAGGAGACGGCCACCCAGATGGGCGAAGATATCCGCCGGGTGGGGGCGGCCACCGCCGGTACCGCCACCCAGATGGTGGAGCGGGTGAAGGAGGCTGCCCCGGAGGTCGTGGGACGGGTCAAAGAGGTGACTCCCGTTGACATCAAGGACGCGGCGGAGAAGGTCAGGACAGAGGCGGGCAAACGTCCGGTTGCGGCCTTCGCGGTGGCCGCCGCGTTCGCCCTCGTCGTCGTCCGCATGATGAGGCGGGGCAGGAACAGGAAGAGGTAGAGGTCCCTCCCCGGAGCCTTCGCCGGTCTCCGGGGAAGGATGAGGCGGCCGGGCGACGACGGAGTCGCCCGGCCGCCTCACGTCGGCGGGACTTCTCGTCGGCGGGACTTCTCGCGCCGGCCGGGTGGCGGCCGGACGATTTCCGCCTCCGCCGATCGCCCCGCCAGGAGCGGCCCGGTGGGCGGTCGGGGTAATCTGACCGTTTCCCGGTCGAGCGGCGGACCCCCTCCTTTCCGCTCGTCCGGGATCCTCACCTCCGCGAAATCCCGTCATCCCGTGGGGACGCCGGTGAGACCCGTTCACCGGGCGTCTGCCGATCAGCCCCCGCGGGGTGCCCGTTCCCCTCGCCGGTTCCGTGTCCACCCTGGTCGGCCCCGCCGCCCAAGCTTCGGTGAACCGTTCGGGCCGCCGGAACGTTGAGATCGATGCCGGAATTGTGAAATTCCCGGGGCGGAGGCGTCACGGCGGAGGTAGCGTTCACCCCGGCAGGACACCCAGGAGGTCTCATGCGCCGTGCTCTCGGTATCGCCGTAGGCCTGGCCCTCATCGCAGCCGCCCTGTCCCCGACCGGTCCCGCCGAGGCCACCTGCCTCGCCACCGTCAAGAAGTGCGGGCGTGACGCCCTGGTCGCCATCGACGTGGTCGCCAAGGGCACACCCCAGGCCTCCCCGGGCGGGCGCGTCACCTACGTCCTGGACTACGCCATGACCTGGACGCCCTCCTTCGCCCCCTACTGGGGTTCCTTCTGGGTGGGCGGCAGCTTCCCCAGGGGAGCCAAGGGGCCGACCGGGGCCACCCTCCTCGGCGAGGATGGAGAACGGATCGCCACCTTCGCCTGCCACCGGTACGCGGACGGCGTCTGGTGCGACACCCGCGGCCGGATCCCGCACCAGGGAAGGATCGTCCTCACCGCCCACCTCCCCCGCGGGGCGACGGGAGCCGCGGTGGCCAGGCTCGGCTTCGACAGTTTCGACGGGCTGAACGAGGAGCAGTTCACCCGGCACCTCGACCGGGAGAGGTCCCGTGAGAGGTTCTGCAACTACCGCTTCACCAGGACCGTCACCACGACGGTGAAACAGTGAGGGAGACCGCCATGGATGCCGCGGTAAGCGGGGTGCACCATCTCAAGATCTGGGTGAACGACCTGGCCAGGAGCCACGCCTGGTACGAGCAGGTCTTCCGCCTCCGGCTGCGCACCAGGTTCGAGGACGGCGACGGCGTGGTCAGAGGGATGGCCTTCGACCTTCCCGGCGCCGACGTCCAGCTCGCCCTCCGGGAGAATCCCGTCCTCGCCGCGGCTCTCTCCGGCGCCGATCCCTTCGCCCTCCAGACCACCCGGGAAGGCCTCGACGCCTGGACCGCCCACCTCGACGCCCTCGGCATCCCGCACAGCCCGGTCATCAGGGCCTCCGCCGGTCACGCCATGGACTTCCTCGACCCCGACGGCCTCCAGCTCCGCCTCTACGCTCCCGAGGAGGACCACGCCGCCCAGGACGGTGCCGAGAGGCTCTACCGCTCCGGTCCTCCCCCGGGGTGACGCACGGTCAGGCGCCGGCGGCCATGTCGAAGAAGCGCAGCTCCAGCCGTACGGCGCGGCGGAAGAAGCCGAGCACCCGGAGCTGCTCCTCCTCTCCCAGCCGAGGGCCGAGGCGGTCGAGCTCGCCGCGGAGGAACCCCACCCACGCCCGGAACACCGGCCCCTCGTGCAGGTCGATCCATTCGCGGTGGACGAAGGTGTCAGGCAGCGGTTCCTCGGCAAGGCTCGCCCAGCCGAGGTAGCTCCACTCCGCCACACACAGCACGGCGAGGATGAGCGGGTAGTCCAGGCTGGTCCTGGCCTCGTCCATCAGGGCGCGGAACTCGGCCGTCACCGGTTCGGTCCGCGGAGCGGCCAGCTCCGCCGGGGTGACGCCGAGGGCGGCCAGTGCGCGGTGGAAGTAGGTCTTCTCCTCGGTGGTGGCGGTCTCACCGAGGAACCGGCCGAACGGCACCCGCGACTCGAAGCTGTCCGCGCTGGCCACGGCCGCGCCGAGCAGCGCGGTGAAGGAGTCGACGAACTGGAAGTCCTGAAGGAGGTAGCGGCGCATGTCGTCGTCCGCGACGTCGCCCCGGCTGATCGACGCGGCGAACGGGTGGGCCACCACCGCCGCCCACTCCGGCTCGCTCAGCGCGCGCAGCCACTCGCTGAACGCGGGGTCCACGGCGTCCGACCGCCACTCGTCATAGGGGATCAGATCCACCGGGCCATCTCCTCGCGATCTCGGGAACGCCGATCATCGTGCATGCTACCGGCCCGGCTCCGCCGCCTGCCGGTAGCCGGAACCGGCGGGCACGGAGCGCGTCTCACCCGTCCGACGGCACCGGACCGCTCCGTAGCGCCTCACGGTTGTCGGCGAGGAACTCGTCGAACGTGCGCGGCGCGCGGCCGGTGAGGTCCAGTACGGCCGATGTCGTCGTGGCCAGGGAGCCGGACGCCACCTCCTCCGAGAGCACGGCGACATCGTCGGCGAACTGCGGCGGAAGACCCTGTGCCTTCAGCGCGGCGGCCAACTGGTCCGGTGACAGGCTGACGTAGTCCACGGTCCTCCCCGTCGCAGCCGAGAGCTTCTCCGCGATCTGGGCCTGGGTGAGCGCCTCCGGGCCGGTCAGCACGTAGCTCTCGCCCGTCCCGGGCGACCCGGTCAGCAGTACGGCGGCACAGGCGGCGATGTCGTGGCAGTCGATGTAGGACACGGCGCTGTCGCCGTAGGCGCCGACGAGCTTCCCGTCGTCGGTGAAGGCGCCCGCACCGGTGATGAAGTTCTGCATGAAGCCGCTGGGCTGCAGCAGGGACCAGTTCGGCGTGGACGCCTTGAGGTGCTGCTCGATCTGCCAGTGCGCCCCCTCGGCGAGCCTTCCGCCTTCGTGGGCATGCCAGACCGAGATCTTCACGATCTCCGACACGCCGGCGGCCCTCGCCGCGTCGATGGCGGTCTTCTGCTGGCGGATCATCGGCTGCTCTCCGGAGACCGGTTGGGCGCCGGCGGCGTTCAGGAACAGCCGGTCGACCCCCTTCAGCGCCGCGGCGATGGAGTCGGCATCGTCCAGATCGCCGACGACGAAGTCACAGCCCAGCGTCCTGCCCTTGGTCTCATCGCGGACCAGCGCTTTGAAGGGCGCCTGTTCCTGCTGGAGGCGCCGCACGAGATACCTGCCGATGGATCCGGTGGCGCCGGTTACCAAGATCATTTCTTGTTCTCCTGCTCATGGTGAGGCATCGTGGGCGAGCGTTCGCCATGCCCCCGAGGGATAAAATGAGGCTGCCTCGATAAATATATAGCGAGGCAGCCTCGAATTAGCAAGGAATGCCTATATGAACACAACTCGCCCAGGGCGGCGGCCTCGTGCCGATGCACGACGGAACTACGAGCGCCTGCTGGCCGAGGCCGACTCCGCCTTCCGGGAGAACGGCACCGAGGCGTCGCTGGAGAACATCGCCCGGCGGGCCGGAGTCGCGATCGGCACGCTCTACGGGCACTTCCCCAACCGCCGCGCCCTGGTCGGCGCACTGCTTCAGGACCGCAATGACGTCCTCTTCGAGACCGGCGACAGGTTGCTCGCCCATCCCTCGGCGGCGGAGGCGCTCACCGGCTGGGTGCACGCGGTCGTGGAGCACGCCGCCGTGTACCGCGGGCTGGTCGCCATGCTGATCGACGGCCTTGACGACGACGCGTCGGAGTTGCACGAGTCATGCGTGCGGATGAGTGCCATCGGTGAAAGGCTGATCGCGAACGCCCATGCGGCGGGCGTCATCCGTCACGATGCGACGGGGGCGGATGTGGCCGCGCTGATGAACGCCGCCGCCTGGGTCCGTGAGCAGATGCCGGAGGAGCAGGCCGATCGCTTCCTGCGCTTCGCGATGGACGGGCTGCGGCCGGCCGGCGGCTGAACGCCGCGGACGCGGCCGTCATGCCGTCCGGCCGGATCGTGCCGGGGCCGTTAAGAAATGCGGCAGCGGGTGATGAAAGTGCTGTCTGTCCACAATGAAGCCGGTGCCCAAGCCTCTCGAACTCCCGCCGGCCCCAACCGGCGGATCAGTTCTCACGTCCCCGTCGGGTGGGCTCATTGACCCTCGAAACACCACACCGTTAACGTCAGGTTCCCGTCGTCGAGGGAGAGATCCGTGACCGTGCACGAACCCGGCCTCGGCCGGTACTACGAGGACTTCGTCGTCGGCGACGTCTACCAGCATCCGCTCGGCCGCACGATCGGCGAGGCCGACAACACGTGGTTCACCCTGCTGACGATGAACACCAACCAGAACCACTTCAACGCCCACTTCGCCGAACGCGCGCCGGTCGGGAAGATCATTGTCAATTCGGGACTGACCGTGGCGATCGTCCTCGGCATCTCGGTGATCGACGTCAGCCAGACCGCGCTGATGAACCTCGGCTGGGACGAGATCAAGCTGACCCACCCGGTGTTCGTGGGCGACACCCTCTACGCCGAGTCGATCGTGGTGGACAAGCGCGAGTCCGGGTCGCGGCCCTACGCCGGGATCGTCACCTGCCGAACGCGCGGCCTCAACCAGGACGGTGACGAGATCATGTCCTGGCGCCGCTCGGTGATGGTCTACCGCCGGGACGCCCCCCACGACAAGGGATACTTCCCGCAGGCCAAGACCGGGCCGCTGACGGCATGACGGCCGTGTCCCGCCCGACCGGCACCGGCCGGACCCTCGCCCCTCCCCGTTCCGGTGGCCGCCGGCTCACCGTGTTCGAAAGGACCCCGTGGTGGATTTCGAGCTGAACGACGAACAGCGGCTGTTCCGCCGGACCCTCAGGGAGTTCGTGGACAAGGAGATCGTGCCGGTCGCCTCCGAGTGGGAACGGGAGGGCCGCTATCCCGCCGAGATCGTCGAGCGGTTCAAGGAGCTGGGGCTGTTCGGGATGACGATCCCGGAGGAGTACGGCGGGCTGGCGCTGGACCGGGTCTCGTTCGCGCTGGTCTTCGAGGAGATCGCACGCGGGTGGATGGGGGTGGCGGGGGTGCTCGGCTCCCACTCGCTGGCCGCCTGGATGATCGCCCGGCACGGCACCGAGGAGCAGCGCGAGACCTATCTGCCGGACCTGGCCACCGGCGCCCGCCGTACCGGCATCGCGCTGACCGAGCCCGCCGCCGGCACCGACCTGCAGGGCATCCAGACCCGGGCGGTCCGCGACGGCGACCACTACGTGATCAACGGCACCAAGACGTGGATCACCAACGCCCGCCACGCCGACCCGATGCCCGTCCTGGTCAAGACCTCCGTCACCGAACCCGCACACCGAGGCATGTCCCTCATCCTGGTCGAGGCCGGCACCCCGGGATACACCGTCAGCCGGGATCTGCCCAAGCTCGGGTACAAGGGCACCGAGACCTGCGAGATCGTGCTGACCGACGTCCGCGTCCCGGTGTCGCGGCTGCTCGGCGGGGTGGAGGGGCGGGGCATGCAGCAGGCGCTGTCGGCCCTGGAACTCGGCAGGGTCAACATCGCCGCCCGCGCGGTCGGCATCTCCCAGTGCGCCTACGACGCCGCGCTGAACTACTCGCGCGAGCGCCACGCCTTCGGGCAGCCCATCGCCGATTTCCAGGCCATCCAGCTCAAGCTCGCCGACATGGCCACCGACATCCAGGCGGCCAGGCTGCTCACCTACTGGGCGGCGACCCGCTCGGAGAGCGGCGCGGTGAACTCCGAGGCCGCCATGGCCAAGTATTTCGCCTCGGAGGTCGCGCTGCGGACCACCCTGGAGGCGATGCGGATCCACGGGGGCTACGGCTACTCCCAGGAGTTCGTCCTCGAACGCCTCTACCGGGACGCGCCGCTGATGGCCATCGGCGAGGGGACCAACGACATCCAGCGGATGGTCATCGCCAGGTCCCTCATCTCCGGCACCGCCAAGGTGGGCTGGTGAGGAGTGGCGCTAGGGTCGGATGGTGATCCGATCCGCACTGTACGTCCCGGGCGACCAGCCCGACAAGCTCGCCAGAGCACTCGACCGTGGCGCCGACTCCCTGATCGTCGATCTGGAGGACGCGGTCCTGCCCGCGCACAAGGCCGCGGCCCGCGCCGCCGTGGCCGGGTGGCTGCGCGCGCCGCGGCCCGGCGGCCCGGAGATCTACGTCCGGGTGAATCCGGGGGAGGCGGGCCACGAGGACCTGCGCGCGGTCGCCGTGCGGGGGGTGCGGGGGGTCTGCGTGGCCAAGACCGAGTCCGTCGCCGAGTTGGAGGCCGTGGACGCGGTGCTGACCGCGGCCGAGGCCGCCGAGGGGCTGCCCGGCGGTTCGATCGCGGTCTGCCCGCTGCTGGAGAGCGCCGCGGCCGTCCTGTCCGCGCCGGAGATCGCCCGAGGCCCCCGCGTCTCCCGGCTGCAGATCGGTGAGGCCGACCTCCGCGCCGATCTCGGGGTCGAGACCGGTCCCGACGAGCGCGAGCTGCTCTGGGCCCGTTCCCAGGTCGTCCTGGCCTCCGCGGCGGCCCGGCTCACCCCGCCCCTCGCCCCGGTCAGCACCGACTTCCGTGACCTGGAGGCCCTCCGCGCCTCCACCCTCGCGCTGAAACGGCTGGGCTTCCGGGGCCGCGCCTGCATCCATCCCGCCCAGGTGTCCGTGGTCAACGAGGTCTTCACCCCCACCGATGAGGAGCTCGGCGAGGCCCGCGACCTGATCGCCCGGTTCGAGGCCGCCGGGACCGGAGTCGTCACCGACGCCCGGGGCCGGATGGTCGACGAGGCGGTCGTCCGTGCCGCCCGCCGGCTGCTGTCCTGACGTGATGGCGGCCGGAGAATGCCTGTTCTGCGCCATCGGGGCGGGGGAGCAGCCAGGCCACACGGTGCTCTCCGACGAGGTGGCCGTGGCCTTCCTGGACACGCGGCCCGTCTTCAAGGGCCATGTCCTGGTGGCGCCCAGGACTCACGTGGAGACGCTGCCCGACCTGCCGGCACCCATGGTCGGGCCGTTCTTCGAACGGGTCCGGTCCGTCGCGGCCGCCGTCGAGCAGGGGCTGGAGGCGGGTGGCACGTTCGTCGCGATGAACAACCGGATCAGCCAGAGCGTCCCGCACCTGCACGTCCACGTCGTTCCCCGGAACCGCAAGGACGGACTGCGCGGCTTCTTCTGGCCCCGTACCAGATACGACGATCCCGCCGAGGCCGAGTCCTATGCCCTCCGCGTCCGCACGGCTCTCGGTTCGTGAGGCGCTAGACGCCGGAAACCGGTCAAGCGGTCTTCCCGCGCTCCGGCGTCAGCCACTCCGCGATGTCGGCGACGACGGCCGGGTCCACGTGCTGCGGGGGCTCGTACTCCGCGGGCGTGGACGGACCCGCGCCGGGAAAGAACAGGTGGTTGTCGTCGGCGTAGACGCGGATCGTGACATCCGGCCGGTGAGCGAGGCCCGCCTCCCACCCTGACAGGTCGTCCGCCACGGTCACTTGATAGTCGCGGCCACCCTGGAGGATGAACATCGGCTTGTCCAGCGCCGTCGCGGTCGCGACCGGGTCGTAGCCGCGCAGATCCAGCCAGTACGCCGCCGGCCAGCCGAACAGCAGCGCCTCGGTCGGTGTCGACGGCGACAGGTCGGGACCGGCGACCGTCGCCGCCTGCTGCGTGATCGTCTCGACGACCGCCTCCACCGCCGGGCCGGGGTCCAGTGCGGCGAGGTATCGGACGACGCGGACGGCGGCCTGGTGCATCGGCTGCGTGTCGCCGGCCATGATCACCAAACCGGCGACGGACGGCTCGGCGGCCGCGACGCGCGGCGCGACCTTGCCGCCCATGCTGTGGCCGAGCACGAAGACGCGGGCGGGGTCCACGCCCGGCTGCTGCCGGAGCAGGTGAACGGCGGCGACCGCGTGCGGCACGTACTCGTCGGTCATGGTGAAGCCGGCCGTGTTCGCCACCTGGCCGCTGTGGGTGTGGGTCACCTTGTCGAACCGCAGCACCGCGACACCGCGACCGGCCAGCCCCCAGGCCAGGTCCTTGAGCGGTTTGTTGGCTCCGCTGGTGGCGTCGCGGTCGAAGGGCCCTCCTCCGCTGAGCAGCACGACACCCGCTCGCGGGCCGGGCCCATGCGGCAGGCTCATCGTGCCGGTCACGGCGAGAGGACCGTCGCCGACCGTGACGTCGTGCTCGTCGAACGTCGCCGGGTCGGCGTACGGCGGCGGCGTCCAGGGCGCGGTGGCCGCGGCGAGCCGCAGGTCGTTCAGCATGCCGTCGTGGTCGACCGCCACTACCACGGTGAGTCCCGCGCGCTCGCAGGTCACCGGGACGCTCACCCGGACCAGCCCCGCCTGGGCGGGCTCGCTCACCGGCTCCCCGATGGCGGACACCGGTCCGCGCTTGCCTGTTTCGGCTGTCCAGGCGGTCTGCAGCAGCTCGGCGTCGACCAACGTTCGCAGCGGTGGCGCGAAGAGCCGTTCGATCTCGGCGAAGCGCCCCTTGCAGGCCATCTCGACGACCGCGACGGCGGTCGCCGCCGGGTCGGTTCCCATCGTCATCCTCATCCTTACCTTTCTCGTTGTTTGAGAAAGGTAGCACGATGTGAGACCGTAAAGAGGTGAATACGTTCGAGCTTCTGGGGCACCCGGTACGGCTGCGCGTCGTGCACGCGATGCGCGGCGGGCGGACGCTGACGACGTCCCAGTTGTGTGCCCGCATCCCCGACGTCTCGAAGGCGACCGTTTACCGGCACGTCGACCTGCTCGCCGCCGGGGGGATCCTGGAGGTGGCCGACGAGCAGCGCGTACGCGGCGCGGTGGAGCGCCGATACCGGCTGCGTCAGGACCGGGCGTCGATCGACCCCGACACGATCGAGTCGCTGTCACTCGACGACCACCGGCGCGCCTTCGCCACGGCGATGGCCACCCTGCTCGCCGAGTTCAACGCCTACCTCGACCGGGACCACGCCGACCCGATGGCGGATCCCGTCGGCTACCAGCAGCACGCCGTCTGGCTCGACCGGGACGAGCTCCTCGAGATGATCAGCGAACTGCGCAGCGCGATCGCGCCCCGGCTGGCGAACCGATCCACGCCCGACCGCGCGCAATACCTGATCAGCCCGATTCTGTTCCCGATCGAGGAACCGTCCGCCGCCCCCGAGGCCGGTTGAGTCACCACCGCACGCACACGCTGCCGGCCTGATTCGGGCAGCCCCTGCGCGGAGGCGCCGGCGTCGTGGACACGTTCCCGGCAACGGTGAGCGGCGCTCCGGGCTCCGATGCCCTGGGAGCGGACTGAGGCGGTGCTCGGCACGTCGGCGACCGCTCGCAAGGCTTGTACCGAGGATCCGGCCGCCCGGTACGGCGGGCGGGCGTTGACAGCCGAACTCTCGTCAAGTTACGGTCTGGACCGTAAATGAGAGTGAGGAGTTCCGCGTGCGGACCATCGCAGAGCTGGAAGAGCGCCTGGCACGCCCCCGTGACGGGCTGGTCGCAGATCTGGGCAAGCTCGACGGCGACATCATGGTGCTCGGCGCCGGCGGCAAGCTGGGCCCCAGCCTCGTCCGCCTGGCACTGAACGGGATCAGGGCGGCCGGAGGCGGCAAGCGCGTCATCGCGGTGTCGCGCTTCTCCGAGCCGGGCCTGGCCCGGGCGCTCGAAGACGAGGGCGCCACGGTCGTGGCGGCCGACATCGCCGACGAGAACGCGCTGCGGGAGCTGCCCGACGCGCCCAACGTGGTCTTCCTCGTCGGTGCCAAGTTCGGCACCGCGGGGCGCGAGCACGCCACCTGGTTCACCAACGCCTACCTGCCGGGCCGCGTGGCCGACCGGTTCTCGGGCAGCCGGATCGCCGCACTGTCGACGGGCAACGTCTACCCGCTCGTCCCGGTCACCTCCGGCGGTTCCACCGAGGACTCGCTCACCGGGCCGGTCGGCGACTACGCCATGAGCTGCCTGGGCCGTGAGCGCGTGCTCACTCATTTCGCCGAGGAACGCGGCACGCCGACCGCGCTGATCCGGCTCAACTACGCCGTCGAGATGCGCTACGGCGTGCTGGTCGACCTCGCTCAGAAGATCGTCGCCGGGCAGCCCGTCGACCTGACCACCGGCCAGGCGAACGTGGTCTGGCAGGGCTACGCCAACGAGGTGACGCTCCGCTCGCTGCTGCTGGCCTCCGACCCGCCGTACGTGCTCAACGTGACCGGACCCGAGCTGGTCTCGGTACGGCAGGTCGCCACCGAGCTCGGCCGCCGGCTGGGCAGGGAGCCGGTCTTCACCGGCGAGGAGGCCCCCACGGCGCTGTTGTCCAACGCCTCGCGCTGCCACGGCCTGTTCGGCTACCCCGACCTCACGCTCGCCGAGCTGGTCGAGCACACCGCCCGCTGGGTGGGTGGCGGGGGGCCGCTGCTGGGCAAGCCGACCAAATTCGAGCGCCGTGACGGCGCGTTCTGACCACACCGACGAGGGCGAAAGGGGAACGCACGTGCTCAGCACGGCACCTGAGAGACAGGGCTCCGTTCACGAGCTGTTCCGCAAGGGCACGGTCATCCCGGCGCACCCGCTGGCGCTGACCGAGGACCGGCGGCTCGACGAGCGGCGGCAGCGGGCGCTGACCCGCTACTACGTCGAGGCGGGGGCGGGGGGACTGGCCGTCGGGGTGCACACCACCCAGTTCGCGATCCACGGCACCGATCTGCTGCCTTCCGTGCTGGAACTGGCCGCCGAGACCACCCGCGACTACGAGCGCGAGGTGATACTGGTGGCGGGCGCGACCGGGAGCACCGCGCAGGCGGTGGCGGAGGCGGAGCTGGCGGCCTCGCTCGGCTACCACATGGTGTTGCTGAGTCCGCACCGCGACCTGGACGAGGACCAGCTCATCGAGCGGACCCGCGCGGTGGGGGAGGTGTTGCCGGTCATCGGCTTCTACCTGCAGCCCGCCGTCGGCGGCCGGACGCTGAGCCGCGACTACTGGACACGCCTGGCCTCGATCGACTCGGTCGTCGGCATCAAGGCCGCCCCGTTCAACCGCTACCGGACGCTGGACGTGCTGCACGGCGTGGTCCGGGCCGGGCGCGCCCGCGAGGTGGCGCTCTACACCGGCAACGACGACCACATCCTGTCGGACCTGATCACCCCGCACCGCGTCGTCGTGGACGGCGAGGAGGTCGACGTCCAGTTCGTCGGCGGCCTGCTCGGCCAGTGGGCGGTGTGGGTGAAGCGGGCCGTCGAACTGCTCGACGAGGCGCGGCGGGCCCGTGGCGGCGACGACGCGGCCGTGCGCAGGCTGCTCACCCTCGACGGGCACCTGACCGACGCCAACGCCGCCATCTTCGACGCCGAGCACGGCTTCCAGGGCTGCATTCCCGGTATCCACGAGGTGCTGCGCCGTCAGGGGTTGCTGGCCGGTCGCTGGTGTCTGGACCGGGAGGAGGAGCTCTCCCCCGGGCAGCTCGCCGAGATCGACCGGATCTGGGCGGCCTATCCGTGGCTCCGCGACGACGAGTTCGTCGCCGAGGGACTGGACCGGTGGCTGCGCTGAAGGGGCAGCCGGCCGCCATGTCGTCGACCGGCTCGTGGGGCCGGTCACACCGATGAGGAGCCCTGCCGAAGCTCCTTGGCCGAATCACGGTCGAGACCGCTGTGAATTTATCTCGTGCGAGGTGTTGCATGACCCTGAAATTCCCCAATGCCGCGGAAGCCGCCGGCAGGACGCTCGGCGACGAGGAGGTGGCCGCCGCCGAGCGGGTGATCCGCTCGGGGATGCTCAACTCCGTCTGGGGCACCGAGGCCAAGGCGCTCGAACGCGAGATGGCCGATCTGTGTGGTGCCCGGCACGCGGTCGCGTGCAGTTCGGGCACCGCGGCTCTGCACCTCGCGGTCGTGGCGGCCGCCCCCGATCCGGGCGACGAGATCATCACGACGCCCATGACCGACTTCGGAACCGTGGCTCCCATCGTGGCGCAGAACGCGGTCCCCGTCTTCGCCGATGTCGATCCACTGTCCGGGAACCTCGATCCGGCCGCCGTACGGGCCGCGATCACTCCGCGTACCAGGGCGATCATGGCGGTGCACCTCTTCGGCGCGGCCGCCGCCCTGGACGAGCTGCGGACGGTCGCCGACGAGCACGGGCTCATGCTGATCGAGGACTGCGCGCAGGCGTGGCTGGGCGAGCTGCCCGACGGGCGGCCGGTGGGCGGCGTCGGCGAGGTCGGCTGCTTCAGCCTGCAGCAGTGGAAGCACATCACGTGTGGTGACGGCGGCCTCGTGATCACCGACGACGACGAGCTGGCCCGGACGATGCGGCTGTTCTCCGACAAGGGCTGGGACCGGGCCGGTGGGCGGCACCACCTGAGCTTCGGGCTCAACTACCGGATGACCGACCTGCACGCCGCCGTGGCCCGGGCGCAGCTGGCCAAGCTGCCCGGAGTGGTGGCCGCTCGGCGGCGCTGGGCGCTGCGGCTGCTGGAGGAGCTGGCGGGGCTGCCCGGACTCGCCCTGCCCGACCCGCGCGGGCACGCGTGGTGGTACTTCCCCGTTGTCCTGCCCGGCGGGGGAGCGTCCGAGCTCGCCGCCAAGCTGGCGGCCGACGGGATTCCGGCCCGGGCCGGGTATCTGGCCGAACCGCTCAACCGGGCGCCGCTGTGGGACGGGCCGATGTACGGCACGTCCAGGTTCCCGCTGTCGGCGCCGCCCGCCGCCTGCCCCGAGGCGGATCGTCTGGTCGGCGAGACGCTGCTGATCGTGGACCTGAACGAGAACTACACCGACGACCATGTCACGGCGATCGCCGATGGATTCCGTCGTTACGTTCAGATATCGGGCATTGACCCTTCCTGAAGGCGGTCGCTAGATTTCGGTCTAGACCGGTATTAACAATGAAAGGAAGGCCCGATGAGGAAGGTTGCACTCGCCGGCCTCGCGGCCGCCCTGGGAGTCACGCTCGCCGGATGCGGCGGCTCCGGCTCAGGGTCGGACAAGAGCACGGTGACACTGTGGATGTATCCCGTGATCGGGGACCAGGCCAAGAGCCAGGCGTTCTGGGCCAAGGTCGAGAAGGACTTCGAGGCCAAGAACGCCACGATCGACCTCAAGATCGATCAGCAGCCCTGGGAGGGGCGCCAGGAGAAGATCACCACGGCGCTCGCCTCGAAGAAGGGTTTCGACCTGGTCGTGCTCGGTCCTGACCAGATCCCGCAGTACGCCCAGCAGGGCACGCTCGTCCCGCTGGACGACGTGGTGGCCCCCGCCAAGGCCTCCTTCCTGCCCAGCGCCCTGACCGCGCTGTCCCTGGACGGCAAGTTGTACGGCGCGCCGGTCTACCAGACCATCACCGCGCCGATCTACAACAAGAAGGCCTTCGCCGACGCGGGCGTGGCCGAGTTCCCCCAGACCTGGGAGGCGTTCAAGGCCGCCGCGCCCAAGCTCGCCGCCAAGAAGGTGGCGATCCTCGACTACCCCGGCGGCCCCGAGGTCAGCCTGAACCAGAGCTTCTACCCGCTGCTGTGGGGCAACGGCGGCACCGTGTTCGCCGCCGACGGCAAGAGCGTCGCCTTCAACGGTCCCGAGGGCGTCGAGGCCCTGCAGTTTCTGCTCGACCTGCAGAAGCTGGGCGGTCTGCCGGAGAACGCGGCGACCAAGAAGAACGAGATCGAGGGCGGTCCGCTGGCCGCGGGCAAGACGGCCGTCTACCATGCGGCCACCGCGCAGCAGGTCACCCAGCTCGGCGCGTCGATCGGCGCCGACAACGTCGGCGTCGGGCTGCCGCTGGAGAACAAGAAGAAGGTGGCGTTCGGCATCCCCGGCGGGCTCGTGCTGGCCAAGCACTCGCCCAACATCGAGGCCGCCAAGAAGGCCGCCGCCTTCCTGATCTCGCCCGAGGTCGCGGCCGACCTGGCCAAGGAGTCGGGCTTCTTCTCGGCCCGCACCGACGTGACCGTGCCCGGCGCCTCCCCGGCCGTCCAGGAGTTCGCCAAGTCGCTGGAGTTCGCCTTCCCGGGTGACGCCCATCCGTTGGCCCGCCAGGTGATGGCGCTGATCGTGCCGGAGATCCAGGCGGCCCTGCTCGGTAAGAAGGACGCCAAGACGGCCCTCGACGACGCGGCCAAGGAGGCCGACACGCTGCTGGCCAACGGCGGCTGATGGGTCCCGCCCCCCATCCCGGTGGGGGGCCGTTATGTGCGAAAGGCGGGAAGCTGTGCGACAGCGCTTGCGGGACCCCATGACGGGCCTGCTGTTCGTCCTCCCCATGTTGGTGCTCTTCCTGGTCTTCAGGTTCGTGCCCATCCTGGGCGCGGGGGGCATGAGCCTGACCGACCTGAACCTCGGTGGGGAGTGGAACTTCATCGGCGTCGACAACTACACCCGGTTGCTCGACGACCCGAAGTTCTGGGACAGCCTGTGGATCACGCTGATCTACGTCGCGATCTACGTGCCGCTGACCGTGTTCGTCGCGCTCGGCACCGCGCTGCTGCTCAACGCGGTCGTCTTCCTGCGCGGGCTGTTCCGCGGCATGCTCTTCCTGCCCTACGTCACCAGCTTCGTGCTGGCCGGCGTGATCTGGCGGTGGATCTACGAGTTCGACGGGGTGATCAACGGGCTGCTGGGCAAGCTCGACCTCGGCCCCGTCGGATTCCTGGAGGAGTCCTCCCTCGTCCTGCCCGCGCTGGCGGTGGTGTCGGTGTGGAAGGGCTTCGGTTACTCCATGCTGATTCTGCTCGCCGGGCTCAAGGCCATCCCGGCCTCCTACCTGGAGGCGGCGACGGTCGACGGGGCCGGGCCGTGGCAGCGGTTCCGCCGGATCACGCTGCCGCTGCTCAAGCCCGCCCTGTTCTTCGTCGTCGTCATCGAGACCATCGGTGCCTTCCAGACGTTCGACACCATCTACGTGATGACCGGCGGCGGTCCGGCGCGAGCGAGTTACACGCTCATCTACGGCCTGTACGACCAGGGCTTCAGATTCTCCAACCTCGGCTACGCGGCCACGATAGGCGTCGTGCTCTTCGCGCTGGTGCTCGTCGTGTCGCTGCTCCAGCGCCGCCTGCTCGATCGGGGGAACGCATGACGCTCACCGCCACCCGCCCCGCCGCCGCCGCGACCGCGAGGCCGCCGGTGAAGGCCCGGCGCAGATACTTCCGGTGGCCGCTGTGGGTGCTGCTCGCGCTCGTGTCGGTCATCACGGTCAGCCCGTTCGTCGTGATGTTCGTGGTGGCGCTGTCGCCGCCGGACAAGCCCACCCTGCCCGCGCAGTGGCCGGAGTCGCTGTCGCTGGACACGATCGTGGATCTGCTGTCGTCGTCCGGGTTCGTCGGCTGGACCGTCAACACGGTGATCTACGCGCTGGTGTCCGTGGTGATCATCCTGCTGACCGCGTCGATGGCCGGGTACGCCTTCGCCAAGAAGCGTTTCCCCGGACGCGACACGATGATGTGGGCGTTCCTTGCGACGCTCATGGTGCCGTTCCAGGCGACGCTGATCCCGATGTTCGTGCTCATCTCGGAGCTCGGCGGGGTGGACACCTTCTGGGGGCTGATCGTGCCGACGCTGGCCAACTCGCAGGCGGTCTTCCTCATGCGGCAGTTCATCCTGGACCTGCCCGACGAGCTGTTCGAGGCGGCCAAGGTCGACGGGGCCTCCGAGTGGCGGATCTACTGGCAGATCGTGATCCCGCTGACCAAGCCGATCCTGGCCACCCTCGGGGTGTTCGTGTTCCTGTGGCACTGGAACGACTTCCTGTGGCCGCTCGTCATGGCGCAGTCGGACGAGATGCGCACGCTCACCGTGGGGCTGGCGTCGATGCGCACGGAAGGGTCGCCGCTGGCCGTGCTGATGGCCTCCGCCGCGCTGTCGGTGATTCCGTGCCTGCTGGTGTTCGCCGTCCTGCAGCGGTATCTGGTCAACAGCATCGCGATGACGGGACTCAAATAAAGCTCCCCGGATGAATATGTCACCACAGGTCGCGCGGCTGCGGAAGCGGCCGCGCGACCTGTCGCTCGTGCGACCCGCGCCGTCTCCCGGTCAGCCGACCGGGAGACGGAAGAGGGCGGCGGCGTTCCGCCAGGCCAGGCGGTCGGCCGCCGCGCCGGTCAGGCCCGCGGCGGCCACGGCGCCGAAAGCGGAGGCCGGGTCGATGAGGGTGGAGTCGGTGCCGAACAGCAGCCGCTCCGGATCCACGGCGGCGGCGACCTCCGCGATGCGCCCGGCAGGGAAGTGCGACCAGCACGGCTCCAGGTAGAGGCGGTCGCAGCCGCGGGCGGCCTCGATGGCGTGCCGGTAGCCGTCCGCGCCCATGTGCCCGGCGATCACGCGCAGGCCGGGCGTGTCGAGGCACACCTGGGCCAGGTCGAGCACGGAGGTGCCCCAGGTGTGGACCAGCGCCGGGACGCCCGCCGAGGCCACCAGGGCCAGCGCGTCGCGCAGCCGCGGGGAGGTGACGGGGGAGCCGGTGTAGTCGGTGTGGATCTTCACGCCGACGAACCGGCCGGTGGGCAGGTAGGCGTTCAGGTCGCGCTCGGCGTCGGCCAGGCGGCGCGGGTTGACGGTCACGTAACCGTACAGGCGGGCGGCGTCGGGCGCGGAGTCCAGGTAGGCGGCCAGGGCGCGGTTGCCCGCGGGGGCGTCGTATATGACGGCCTCGGTGCCCGACACGATGGCCAAGTCGATCCCGTAGCGGTCCATGGCGCGGACCGTCAGCCCGGCGACGTCCATGGTGAAGAACCACGGACCCCAGTGCGCGTGCACATCGATGATCATGCGGATTCTCCGAGGAGCAGACGGCGGGCGTTGCCTCCGGCGACGAGGGCGACCTCGTCGGGCTTCAGGCCGCCGGTGGCCAGCCGCAACAGGGGGACGAGCGGTTCGTAGTACGGCGTGCGGGAGCCGAACAGCAGGCGTTCGGCGCCGACCTCGCCGGCGGCGGTCTCCAGCGCGTCGGGGGAGTTGAGCAGCCGGGTCGAGGTGTGGAAGCCCGGCTCGCCGGCGGCCGCCACGAGGAAGTCGCCCAGGTGGTAGAAGTGCGTGTCGAGGAAGACGACCCGGAGGCCGAGGCCGGTGAACGGCCGCCAGAACCGGCGCACGTCACCCCCGGTCAGCACGGTCAGGTCGAGTACGGCGGCCCGCTCGGCGATGTGCCGCACCGAGGGGAAGCCCGCCTCGACGCCCTGCTCTTCGGGGAAGAGGCGGATCGCCCGCACCCCCAGGCCGGCCAGCCGTTCCATCTCGCGAGCCGCGCCCAGCGGGTCGCGCAGGTCGAGGGCGCCGACGGGCACGATCCCCGCCGAGGTGGCCGACGCGAGGGTTTCGTCGTTGCCCGATCTCATGTCGAAGAGCGCGGCCCGTAGGCTGGACACCGCGCCCGCGGTGATGCGATGGCGGGCCAGGACACGCGGGGCGGGCTCCGGCGGGGGGTCACGGTCGGGGTAGGCGCCGCTGAGCACGTCGGCGTCGAGCGTCACCACCAGGTCGCCGACCAGACGCCGGGCATCGAAGGGCGTCATACAAGCATCCTCCTAGTCAAATACCGGTCATGACCATAATCCTCCCCCCTGGCCAAATACAAGGTCCAGATCATTGACACTTCCTGCGCGTATGATTACGGTCGGGGCCAATATTGCAGAGAAGCAACCCTCGCAAGGAGTGCCCCCATGCTCCACAGCCGATCGCCGCGAGCCGTGCTCGCCGCCGTCGCCGCGTTACCCGCCCTGCTCGTCCCCTCGGTCGCCTATGCCGCGCCGCAGGGACCGGCCGTCGTGCAGGGCCCCGCCGTACAGGGCCCCGCCGTAAAGAACGCGCAGGCCCTGAAGGCGTCGTGCGACGGGACCGGAGTGCAGAGGTTCGGGCCCGCGTCCGTGACCGGCGCCATCGTCGGCGCCGTCACCTACGAAGGGCGCGGGTACGTCGTCACGCGCGGCCTGAAGCCGCCGGTGCTCGCCGAGATCGACCTGACCACCCGGAAGACGCTCCGCTCGGTGCGGCTGCCCGACGCGCCCGCCACCGGTGAGGCCGAGGGGGCCTGGGCCACGGCGGTCGCGGACGGCAAGGTCTACGTCGGCACCTACCCGGTGCCGGATCTGTACCGGTTCGACCCGGCGACGGGCGGGGTCGAACACCTGACGTCGTTCGGACGTAGCGGCGGGTTCGTCTGGAGTCTGGCCGCCGCCCCCGACGGGAAGATCTACGCCGGGACCTATCCCGACGGCCGGGTCCACGAGTACGACCCGGCCACCGGCGCGGTGCGCGACTTCGGGGTGCTGGCCGCGGGCGAGCGCTACGTACGCAGCCTCGCCGCCGACGACCACACCGTGTACGCCGGACTGCTCGACAAGGCCAAACTGGTCGCGATCGACCGCGCGAGCGGCGCGGTGCGCGAGCTGGCGGCGGGCGGCACCGGGTTCGGCGCGGTCGCCGAGCACGGCGACCGGGTGCTCGGGGCCAGTGGGAACACCCTCTTCGACGTGCGAAAGGACGGCTCGGACGGCAGAGCGGTCGATCTCGGCGACCTCACCCTCGACATGATCGGCTTCGCCGGCGACGGCACCGCGTACGTGTCGTCCAGGCCGCAGGGCGCCGTCTACCGCTACCGCACGGGTGACACCGCGCTCACCGAGGTCGGCACCCCCAAGCTCGGCGAGGAGACCCGCCGGCTGGTGGTCGAGGGCGACACGCTGCGCGGCTTCTCCGGCAGCGGCGGCATGTGGACGATGGACGTGCGCACCGGGCAGGCCGAGTTCACCGACCTGATCGAGGCGGGCCTGCCGACCGGTTCGGAGCGTCCGCAGTCGATGCTGCTCGACCCCGGCCGCACGCTGTACGTCGGCGGCCACTTCTCCCTCACCATCCGCGACCTGCGCAGCGGCGAGCAGCGCCGGATCTGGCTGCCGGGTGAGCCGAAAGACCTGGTGCGCCGCGGAGACAAGGTCTACGCCGCGATCTATCCCAGCGGCCAGATCATCGAGATCGACCGGCGCGACCGCATCCGCAGCCTCGGCTACCTCGGCCACGGCCAGCAGCGGCCGTGGGACCTGGAGTACGACCCGCGCACCGACAAGCTGCTCGTCGCCTCCGCGCCGCTCGGTGCCAACCTCAAGGGCGCGCTGTCGGTGGTCGACCCCGACAGCGGCCAGATGGACGTCTACGTGGACGTCATCCCCGACCAGAGCCTCATGAGCCTCTCGCTCGACTCCCGCCACGGCGTCGTCTACCTGGGCGGTGACGTGCTAGGCGGAGGCGGCGCCCCGCCGGTGAAGTCGTCGGCGTCCGTCGCGGCGTTCGACCTGCGCAGCCGTAAGGTGCTCTGGCAGGTGGACCCGGTCGCCGGGTACCGCACCTTCCAGGACGTCAAGGTGCACGACGGCGTGCTCTACGGCGTCTACAAGCGCAACGCGAGCTGGTTCGCGATGGACCTGGCCACCCGCACGATCACCCACCAGGGCCCGCTGCCCGGGTACGGCGAGCTGACCGTCCACCGGAACCGGGTCTTCGTCTCCACCTTCTTCGGCGGCGGCAACGCGTACGAGCTCGGCACCGAGGCCAAGCTCGTGGCGACCGGTCTGGGCGACGAGTGGTACACCAACCCGCAGCTCCACTTCGAGCCCGGTTCGTGGAACGCCTGGGCCCTGGCCGGGCGTGACCTGGCGCTGATCCGGCTCGATCCCCGCTGTCCGGCCCTGACGATCCCTCCGGCGCAGAGCTAGATTTCGGTCTATCCCGAAATTGGGTCTTGACGAAAGAGAAAGCTATTTCTAGCTTTCCGGTCATGACCTTAATGAGAAAATTATTAGCGATCATCCTCGCGGCGTCCCTGGTGCCGGTGTTCCAGGGACCCGCCGAGGCCCGCACCCGTGGCAAGATCACCGAACTCGGCGTGCCGCTGCAGGACGTCCTGCTCATCGGTGGTGTCGTCGCCCCGGGACCCGGTGGCGCGACCGTGCTGTGGTCGGTCTCGTCGGGTACCCCCGCCCACCTCAACGCGATCGACCCGGCGACCGGAGCCGAGGTGGCCCGCTACGACCTGCCGGGCGCGGACGGCTCCTACGCCGTCGACGTCACCCCCGACGGGAGCGTCTACGTCGGGGGCTACGGCGACGGCCGCCTCTACCGCTGGACCGCGCAGGACGGCGTGCGCGACCTCGGCCGCCCGGTCGCCTCGGACGACTTCGTCTGGAGCGTCGCCCCCGGTCAGGGCGCCACCGTCTATGGCGGCACCTCGCCCGGCGGGCGGCTGTTCGGCTACGATCCCGCCACCGGCGTGCGGGACTACGGCAAGCTGTCCCCCACCCACGCCTACGTCCGCAGCGTCTCCACGACGGGCGGCAAGATCTACGCGGGCACCGAGGCACCGGCGGCCCTGTTCGAGGTGGACGCCGCCAGCGGCGCCGCCAGGCAGCTGCCGCTGCCCGACGGCTTCAACCCGGCCGGTCAGTGGGCCTACGACGTCAACGCCGTCGACGGCTACCTGTACGTGCGGTTCGGCAGTGCGAGCCCGGGACCGCTGCACGTGTGGGACATCGCCGCGGGCGCGTGGGTCGACAAGCTCGACGCCGCCCACGGCCTCGACGTCTCCCCGCCCGACGAGCAGGGCCGGGTCTACCTGATCAAGTCGGGGGAACTCGTCGGCTACGACCCGCGTACCCATGCCGTCACCGGCACCGGCGTGTCGATCACCGGCCGGGTGGCCAACTCGCGCGGCATCGGCTGGGCCGAGCTGGGCCTGCCCGACTACCCGGGCAAGAGCGTCGTCGGGATGCTCTGGCGGGGTCTGATGTTCCGCTACAACCCGCAGACCGGCGCCAAGTCGTTCGTGCAGACCGCCGTACGCGGCGAGCCGATCGACATCACCGCCCTGTCCGAGGGCCCCGACCACCGCGTGTACGCCGGAGGGTTCCTCAACGGCGGCTTCGCCGCGATCGACCCTGAGACCGGGCAGACGCAGGAGTTCCACACCTTCTCCCAGAGCGAGGACATGGTCTCGCACCGAGGCAGGCTGTACGTCGGCGCCTACCCGGAGGCCCGCGTCTACTCCTACGACCCCAAGCTGCCGTGGAACAGCACCGAATACTCACCCAGCCCCGAACCCGGGCCCGCACCCAACCCCGCCAGGCTCTTCGACTTCGCCGCCGACAAGCAGATCAGGCCCCGCGCGATGGTCTCGGCCGGGAGATACCTCGCCGTCGGCACCATGCCCGACCTCGGCCAGCTCGGCGGCGTGTTCGCCCTCTGGGACCCGGACGAGGGCGTGCTGAAGGTCTCCCGGCGTAACCTGGTCAAGGACCAGTCCATCGTCTCGCTGGCCTACCGCGACGGCGTCGTCTACGGCGGCACCTCGATCTACAGCGGTCAGACGGCGACCCCGCCGACGCAGCCGGAGGCGAAGCTGTTCGCCTGGTCCATCCGGGAGAACCGGCTGCTGTGGGAGATGACGCCCGCGCCGGGCAAGCCTGCCGTCTCCGGGTTGACCTTCGACCCCCTCGGCCGGCTGTGGGGGATCGCCGGCGGCGAGGTGTTCGCGGTCAGCCCGCTCCTGCGCAAGGTCGTCTCCCGGGTCACGCTGTCGGACAGTGAGAGCACCGCCGGGCAGCTCGTCTACAACCCCCGCGACCTCACCCTGTACGGCACGCACGCGGGTTCCTCGGTGTTCTCGCTCAGCCCGCTGACGGGGCGGCACACCGTACTGAAGGAAGGACCTGTGCAGCAGCTCGCGGTGCACAGGTCCGGGGACGTCTACTTCGCCGAGGGGCCGAAGCTGCTGCGCTACGAGCCGCAGACCCGGTAGGTGGAGAAGTTCTCGTTGCGGGACAGGTAGAGGTGCCCGTCGGGGGCCTTCACCATCAGGGAGATCGGCCGGGTGACCAGGCTGAAGGCCAGCGTCGTCCGGTCGACCTTGTAGACCTTGCCCTGGGCCTTGGCCCAGATCACGCCCGCGTCGGCCTCGATGGCGGTGTCCAGCCAGACCTGCGTCTGGCTGGACCAGGAGTACACCTGGTGCCTGGCCGTCCGCAGCGTCTGCCCGGTCGCCGGGTCCATCTCGAACAACGCGTCGGGCGTCATGCCCCACAGATGGCCGGTCTCGTCGAAGGTGATCGAGCCGAGTGCCAGGTCACCGGGCACGGGTGCGCTCTTCCACTTCACGGTGTCGGTCGCGATGTCGTAGGCGAACACGTAGGCGGCGGTGTCGAGCGGCCGGCCCAGCCCGCCGAAAGCGGAGGTCGCGCCGTAGACGACGCCGTCGCGGTAGGCCAGGCCGATGATGCTGTGGTTCGGGACGATGTTCCGCCTGATCACCGTGCGGCCGGTGGCGGGGTCGTAGAGACCGAGCGCGCCACCCGCCGTGCCGGTCTTGGGCACGGTGCCGAAGGCCAGCAGGTCGCCCGCCGAGACCATCGCGAACGGACGGTCCTGCTCCTGCTCGGTCAGGCTGAGCAGCAGTTCGGGTTCGGTGCCGTCGAACTCATAGATCCGCGCGCCGGGGTAGACGCCGAGGTACAGCTTGCCCTTGTGGGTGACGATGCCTTCGCTCTGGCCGACGTTCGGCCAGAACTGCGTCTGGCCGGTCGCGGTGTCGTAGGCGGCCAGACCCCCGGTGAAGAAACCGCCGCCGTAGATGCGGCCGTCGGGACCGACGCCCATCGACCGGACGCTGACCGGCTGCCCGGTCAGCGTCGACTCGAACGTCGTGGCCTTGCCGCTCTTGCGGTCGTAGGTCCACAGCTTGCCGGTCGAGGCGGTGCCGACCAGGGTGTGGCCGATCCAACCGAGCGTGCGGGCCGCGCCGCCGCCGAAGTCGGTGAAGCCCAGCTTCTTGACCCGGCCGCTCTTCAGATCGACCTTGACCAGCTCGTCGTTCTGGAAGAGGTAGGCCTCGTGTCCGCGCACACCGCCGCCCACGGTCAGGCTGTCGACGTCGTCGACGACCCGCGTCCAGCGGCCCTTCTCCAGATCGTAGATCCCCATGGGGTTGGTCGCCGTCGTGGTGACGAACCGCACCAGCAGGTAGCGCCCGGCCAGGTCGAGGTCGTAGGCGGAGCCGTCGCCCTCGATCGGCGCGTCGATGATCTTCTTGGTGGCGCCGTCGGGCCCGACCACCGCGATCTTCATGGCCTGCGAGCCGATGCCCGCGTAGATCGTGCCGTCGTCGTCGATCGCCAGGTCGCGGACGAACTGCTGGCCGGGGATCGGGCTGCCCAGGTCGGTGGTCCGCCCGCTGCCCACGTCATAGCGGAACAGCCTGCCCGTCGGGGAGGTGCCGCCGTAGACGGATCCGCCGTCCGGGCCGGCCTCCACCGTCCACACGAAGGTTTCCCCGGGTACGGCGATGCCGGCCTCGATCACCTGGCCGGTGTCCGGGACGTAGCGGAACAGCCGGCCCATCGCGCCTGCGGTGGCGTTGTAGGAGCCCACGTAGACCGAGTGGTCGGGGGCGACGGAGACCGCCCACGAGCCGAGTGCCAGTGCCAGCGGCCGCTCGGCGATCAGTGTGCCGTCGAGTGCGTTCCGGACGCCCAGCAGCGCCGGGCCGGACGCGCTGGAGGTCACCGAGTAGACGCGCGGTCCGCCCGGATACGTGGCGTCGAGCGCGGTGCCCGCGGTGGTGGCGCCGACGAGTGGCATCGCCCCGAGGCTTCGGAGGCCGCAACCGGCCGGCGGCGCCGCCGCGGCGGCCTGCCCGGTCATGGCGGGGGCAGGGATGAGCAAGAGGGCGGCGGCCACGGCCGCCAGACGTAATCTCACGATGTCTCCTCGCTAGTTAACGGTCCTGACCGTAATTTCGCGAAGGCTGATTGGCAAGAGGTAGTCGCGCCAGACGGCCGGAACATGATTCATCGCCGGCACATCCGCCTGATGCCCTCCTTCGCGGGCGGACCCGGCCGGCGGTCGGTCGCCGATGAGACGCGCACGGACCTGGACGGATAGGGTCCGGGACGTGGAACCCCTCGTCGCCCTGCTGCTGGTCGCCGCCCTGGTGGGCATCCCCGCCCTGGTCCTGTGGCGGGTGCTGCGCGGCAGGCGGGAACTGGGCACCAGCCCGGCCGAGCGGGCCACCTTCGAGACCCTGCACACCGCCTCGCTCGCCGCGCCGCCGCTGCGGGCCGGGCTGACCGAGGCGGGCACCCAGAAGGCGTCCCGGCACCTGCGCGAACTGCTCGGCTCCCCGGCGCTGGCGATCACCGACGGGGAGCGGCTGCTGGTCTACGACGGTGAGGGCGACCACCACGCCAGGGAGGCGTTCACCCATGCCGCCAAGACCCTCGCGGGGGGCCGGACCCAGGTCCTCGGCCCGGAGGTCGTCTCGTGTGACCTCCCCGACTGCCCGATCAGGTTCGCGGTCGTGGTGCCGCTGACCACCGACGGCCGGGTGGTCGGCTCGCTCGCCGCCTACGGCGGGCACGCCTCGGCGGGCCTGGTACGGGCCACCCACGAGGTCGCGAGCTGGGTGGACTCCCAGCTGGAGCTGGCCGAACTCGACCGGTCCAGGACGAGGCTGATGGAGGCCGAGGTCCGGGCGCTGCGCGCGCAGATCTCCCCGCACTTCATCTACAACTCGCTCACGACCATCGCGAGCTTCGTCCGCTCCGACCCCGACAGGTCCCGCGAACTGCTGCTGGACTTCGCCGACTTCACCCGCTACTCGTTCCGCAGGCACGGCGAGTTCACCACGCTGGCCGAGGAGCTGCGTTCCATTGACCGCTATCTCACCCTGGAGCGCGCCCGTTTCGGCGACCAGCTCCGTGTGACGCTGCGGATCGCCCCGGAGGTGCTTCCGGTCGCCGTGCCGTTCCTGTGCCTGCAACCGCTGGTGGAGAACGCCGTCCAGCACGGGCTGGAGAGCAAGCCCGGAACGGGTCACATCTCGATCATCGCCGAGGACGCGGGCGCCGAGTGCCGGATCAGTGTGGAGGACGACGGCGTCGGCATGGAGCCGGAGCGCCTGCGCCGCATCCTGGCCGGTCACGCCGACGAGCGTTCCGGGGCCGGAGGGGTGGGGCTGGCCAACGTGGACGAGCGGCTGCGCCAGGTCTACGGAGACGAGTACGGCCTGGTGGCCGAGACGGGGAAGGGCGCGGGCACCAAGGTCAGCGTCCGGCTGCCCAAGTATCACCCCGGGGTCTCCGCGCACTGACGCATGGCGGCTCCGGCTCACCGGCCGCGGCCCGAGATCCGGACCGGGCCGGACCGGGCCGGACCGCGTCGCGTCGCGTCGCGTCGCGTCGCATCGGGTCGGGTCGGGTCGGGTCGCGGAAGTGTCCGCGGCGATGTCTATATTGCGGGAGGCCTTGCCATCGAAGAGGGCCGAGCCGGGGCCCGCCGTCCCCGGCGCCGCCGCCGACGCGGCCGGGAGCGGTCCGGTGCCCTCCTCGGCTGCCCCCCATCCGGAGGAACCATGAGCACGTCCCCCCAGAGCGCCGCCGAACCGACAGCGGGAGGTGACGGACCCGGCCCGGCGCATGTGCCGTCCTCCCCGGCTGACGTCATCGCGCCGTCGGCGGAGGGCGGGCCGGGGCCGGGGGAGTCCTCCGTCCCCGGCCCGCCGGGGCTCGGGCGGAGGTTCTGGCTGCTGTTCACCTCAAGCACCGTGTCCAACCTGGGGGACGGCATCGGCCGGATCGCGCTGCCGCTGCTGGCGGTGACCCTGACCCGGGAGCCGGTGCTCGTCGCGGCGCTGTCGTCGCTCACCTTCCTGCCCTGGGTGCTGTTCGCGATCGTCAGCGGCGCGCTGGTGGACCGGCTGGACCGCCGCAAGGCGATGATCGTCGCCCAGTTCGTCAGGACCGTGGTGGTCGGGCTGCTGACGGCGGCGGTGCTGACCGGCCACGCGGCCATGTGGATGCTCTACGTGGCCGCGTTCGCGCTCGGCACCGTCGAGACGCTCTACGACAACGCGGTCCATGCCCTGCTGCCCGTCCTGGTACGGCGCGACCAACTGGAGAAGGCCAACGGCCGGGTCGAGGCGGCCTCGGTCGTCACCGACGGCTTCCTCGGCGCCCCGGTGGGCAGCGCGCTGTTCGTGGTCGCCGCCGCACTCCCGTTCCTGGCGAACTCGGCGGGCTTCCTGCTCGCCGGAGTCCTCCTCCTGCTGCTGCCGGGCAGCTACCGCACCGGCGCGGTCCCCGGACGGCCCGCCAACCTGCGCCGGGAGATCGGTGAGGGGGTGCGCTGGCTCTGGAACCACCGGCCGCTCCGGGGCATCACCCTGATCGGCACGCTCTCGGCGGGGATGAACCAGGCGGCGACGGCGGTGCTGGTGCTGTTCGTCGTGGAGGTGCTGCGGCTGCCCGCCGCGGCTTTCGGCTGGTTCGCGCTGGCCTCGGGGGCCGGCGGGGTGGTGGGCGGCCTGGCCGCGCCGCTCCTGGTGCGCCGGTGGCCGCGCGCGGCCGTGATGGCGGTCGCGATGTCCGTTTCCGGGCTGGCGTTCACACTCGCCGGGATCTTCCCGTCCACGGTGATGCTCGCCGCCACCTCCGCGGCCGTCGGCGGATCACTCCTGGTCTGGAACGTCCTGATCATGTCGGTCCGCCAGGCTCTGGTGCCGGCGGCCCTGTTCGGCCGGGTTCTGGGAGTGATCCGTACCCTGCTGTGGGGCCTGATCCCGGTGGGCGCCCTGGGCGGCGGCCTGCTGGCAGAGGCGTTCGGGCTGCGCACCGTCTTCGTGATCAGCGGGTCCGTGATGCTGGTCCTCATGGTGCCGCTCTGCCGGGTGCTGTGGCGCTACCGGGTGCTGATCAACACTCTTGACGGCTCCGGAACTATTGACACCTGATGTCTGATTCATCACCCTCTAGGGATTCCCGCGTGAGCGAACTGGAGGAGTGACCGTGACCGGCCTGCGTGTCCTGGCGGTGGACGACGAGCTCCCCGCCCTGGAAGACCTGGCCTACCTGCTGCGTGAGGACCCTCGCATCGGCGAGGTCTCCCTGGCCAGGGACGGGGCCGCCGCGTTGCGTGTCCTGGACCGGGCGATCGCCGAGGGGCGGCCGATCGACGCGGTCTTTCTCGACATCCGGATGCGCGGCCTGGACGGGGTGGTGCTCGGCCGGCTGCTGTCGCAGTTCGCCAACCCGCCCCGGGTGGTGTTCGTGACCGCCTACGAGGAACACGCCGTGGACGCCTTCGAGATCAAGGCCGAGGACTATCTGCTCAAACCGGTCCGGCCGGAACGGCTGGCCGAGGCCATCCGGAGGGTGTGCGTCTCGGTCGAGCTGCCGGAGAACGACGCCGCGGGCCGTACCGATCCGGGCACCATCCCGGTGGAGCTCGGCGGCGTCACCAGGTTCGTGGCCAGCACCGAGGTCCGCTACGTCGAGGCGCAGGGCGACTACGCCCGCCTGCACACCGCGGGGGGCAGCCACCTGGTCCGCATCTCGCTGGCCACGCTGGAGGAGCGCTGGGCCTCGGCCGGGTTCGTCCGGGTGCACCGCAGCCACCTGGTCGCGGTCAAGCACATCGACGAACTGCACATCGACTCGGGTCGCTGCGTGGTCCGGATCGGGGAGAGCGAGATCCCCGTCAGCCGCCGCCACACCCGTGAGCTGCGTGACCTGTTGGTCCGCCGGGCGCGCAAAGGACGGCCCGAATGAGCGGGGAGGGCCAGGAGCCCGAGCCCTCCGAGGAGGCGGAGCCGCGCCGGAGGATGGCCGAGCGGCTCGCCCGCGCGGTGGAGCGGCCGCGCAGGGAGACCGAGCGGGGAGGCCGGTCGCGCAAGGAAGGCGAGCGGTTGCGCAAGGAGGCCAAACGGTCGCGTAAGGAAGGCGAGCGATCGCGCAAGGAGGCCGAGCGGTCGCGCAAGGAGGCCGAGCGGTCGCGTAAAGAGACGGACCGGTCGCGTAGAGAGGCCGACCGGATCGCCCGCGGGCTGGACCGGCCCCGGAAGGAGGCCGAGCGGCCGCGCCGTGAGATCGTCACCAGCCCGCGGACCACGGCCACCCGCCACCCCCGCTACCCGGTGACCCGTGAGATCGACGAGCAGACCCGGCTGGGCGAGGTCTACATGGGGTCGCTGATCCGCACCCAGTTCCGGCTCGCCCTGTTCGTCTGCACCGTGCTCGGCTGCGTGGTCGGCGGCCTGCCGGTGCTGTTCCTGCTGATGCCGGAGCTGCGCGAGGTACGGCTGGCCGGCATCCCCCTGCCGTGGGTGGTGCTGGCCGGCCTGATCTACCCGGCGTTCGTGATCGGCGCCTGGCTCTATGTACGGCAGGCCGAACGGAACGAGCGCCACTTCTCCGAACTGGTGGACCGGGCCCGATGAACACCGCGTACGGCGTGACCGCGGTCGTGCTGGTGGTCCTGGCGGCGGTGCTGATCGGGGCGTTCGGCATCCGCCTGTCGCGCACGACCTCCGACTTCTACGTGGCCTCCCGCACCGTCTCCCCGCTGTGGAACGCCTCCGCCATCGGCGGGGAGTATCTGTCGGCGGCGAGCTTCCTGGGCATCGCCGGGCTGATCCTCGCCTACGGCGCCGACATGCTCTGGCTGCCGGTCGGCTGGACCGGCGGCTACCTGGTGCTGCTCGTCCTGGTCTCCGCGCCGCTGCGCCGCTCCGGCGCCTACACGCTGCCCGACTTCGCCGAGGCGCGACTGGAGTCGATGGCCGTGCGCCGGTTGGCCGGGGTGCTGGTCGTGCTGATCGGCTGGCTGTACCTCATGCCGCAGTTCCAGAGCGCCGGTCTGGTGCTGGGGGCCATCACCGGTGCCCCGGACTGGGCCGGAGGGCTGCTGGTCGCGGCCGTGGTCGCGGTGAACGTGATGTCCGGCGGCATGCGGTCGATCACGTTCGTCCAGGCCTTCCAGTACTGGCTCAAGCTCACCGCACTGGCCGTGCCGCTGGTGTTCCTGCTGCTGGCCTGGCATTCGGGCGGCGCCCCCGGGCTGAGCGCGCACGACACGGCCACCTGGGCGCTGCCGCTGGCCAACGGCAAGGAGTACGGCCTCTACTCGACCTACTCGCTGATTCTGGCGACGTTCCTGGGCACCATGGGCCTGCCACACGTGCTGGTCCGCTTCTACACCAACCCCGACGGCCGGGCCGCGCGCCGTACGACACTGGTGGTCCTGTCGCTGCTCGGTGCCTTCTACCTGCTGCCGGCCGTCTACGGCGCGCTGGGCCGGATCTACCTGCCGGAGCTGCGGGGCAGCGACATGGTGGTGCTGACGTTGCCCGGACGGCTGGTCGGGGGAGTGGCGGGGGACCTGCTGACCTCGCTGGTGACGGCGGGGGCGTTCGCGGCGTTCCTGTCCACCTCCTCCGGGCTGACGGTCTCGGTGGCGGGTGTCATCGGGCAGGACATCCTCAGGGGCGGCGTGCGCTCGTTCCGGACGGCGGCCCTGCTGGCGGTGACCGTGCCGCTCGTCCTGGCCACCTCGGCCCGCTCGCTGCCGGTCGCCGACGTGGTGGGGCTGGCGTTCGCGGTCGCCGCGTCCTCCTTCTGCCCGCTGCTGGTGCTGGGCATCTGGTGGCGGCGGCTGACCTCCACCGGCGCGATGGCCGGGCTGCTCGTGGGAGGCGGGCTGGCCTGCGGCGCGGTCCTGACGACCATCGCCGGAGGACCGTACACCGGCCTGGCCGGAGCCCTGCTCGCCCAGCCCGCCGCCTGGACGGTGCCGATCGCCTTCGCCGTCATGATCGTGGTCTCGCTGCTCACCCCGGGCCGCATCCCGGCCGGCGTGGCCCGCACCATGGTCCGCCTGCACACCCCCGAGACCCTCGACCTCGACCGGGGGGACTGGCACCCCCGCTCCTCCTGACCCGGTCCACGGCGGTCCCGGGCCTGGCAGCACGACCCCCTCACCAGCCTTGATGGTCCTGGCAGGCTACCCATCCGCTGAGGTCGTCGCCTCCCGCGCGATGGCGTGGGTCAGCTCGTCGGCGAGTCCGTTCAGGCCGTGGGTGCGGGCGCCGGCCACCATCATCTGCAGGTCGCCGGCTATGCGCCGGGATCGGACACCGGTGGCGTCCTGTACGGCCCGGCGTGCCTCGCGTTCGCCGTGTTCCCGGTCTCCGGCGCGCATGTGCAGGATGGCCAGCCGGGTACGGCAGCGCAGCCCGGTGCGGGTCCGGCCGGCCTCCAGCCTGGCCACGGCCGACGACAGACGCTCCCGCGCTCGGACGTCCTCATCGAGAGCGAACAGGGCCAGGCCCAGGGCGCTGTCATGGTGTCCGGGGGAGACGGTGATGCGCCGCGCCCAGCCCGGTGATGAGGCCGGTTGCGCTCGGGTCAGTGCTTCCTCGGCGAGGTCGACGTGTCGTAGCCCTGCCGGGCGGTCGTGGGCTGCGGCGCAGTGCCGGGCGGCGACGGCGTGCAGGTTGGCGCGCTCGGCGGAGCTGATCCGCTCATCGCCCAGGGCAAGCCGGAGGATCTCCACGCCTTCCGATGGGCGGCCTGCGTCGGTGACGACGGTGGACAGGTCCAGCATGACGTGGGCGCCCAGGTCCCGATCAGTGCCGCGTGCGGCGTTGTCCAGAGCGAGAGTGAGCACTCGGCCGGCCTTGGCGGTGTCGCCCGCGTCGTAGATGGCCCAGCCGAGGCGGTCGGCCAGCAGCCCGATGGCTGAGGACAGGCGTTCGCGGACCGGCGGCGTCATCGGCCTGTCCAGCAGTTCGATCGCCCAGCTCAGAGAGCCGCGCGCCATGGCCGCTGCCATGCTTCCGCCGTGGGCCAGGTCCATGCGGGTGTAGAGGTCGGCGGCGGCCTCGACCGCCTGGGCCTCGGCGACGCCAACGCTGGCGAGGTCCTTGCCGTCCAAGCCGTCCAGAAGGCGAGCCAGCGGCTCCAGCGAGGCCGATCCCACAGAGGCAGCCGCAATGATTCCTAAAACACTTCTGCGTTTCATATCTTCCATAATGTCCGGTAAGAAAGATTCGGTGTTGGTTGCCGCAACATGCACGCCTAATGCTTGTTGGTAGCTGCGCAGTAAGGCCGGAGTGACTTCTCGTTGTCCACGTTCCACGCGACTGAGATGTCCCTTTGACATGCCGATCTGCTCGGCGAGCGCATCGAGACTGACCTTCGCGCTCTGCCGCGCTGCCCGTAGGTCTTGGCCACTGACCACGCCGAACGCCCTCTCTGACCGTTGCGGCAACGATTGTTGCGGCAACGATTGTTGCGGCAACGACGCAACGGTGAATTTCCGGTTGTCGACCCTGATGCTTTTACCAGGCGGGGAGTAGGCGGCTACCAATTCGTCTTCCTCGCCCCGAAAGGTCATTTCCCTGTTCGGCGACCATTGAAAGCAACTGCCGTCACGCGGCTACGGCGCAATCCATGGTGGCTCCGGTACAGGGGCGCGGTCAATGACTATGGCGAAGGACGGCACCGTGACCAGCCTCGAAACAGGCCCAGATCTCCAGCACCCCACCCGGCGCACCATCCCGGCCTTGATCACCGTTGATCCCGGCGGGAGAGCCGAAGTCCTGCGCGTTGCTCTTGAGAAGTACGGCATCGCCGCCGACGTCCACGACGGCTACGGGCTGGCGCTGGTGTCGGTCTGGGTCGGCCTGGTGGTGTGGTGCGACGGGGACCGGTTCTGGTGGCGCACCGGTTGGGACGCCCGGCGCCGGCGATTCGTCTACGCCCGGCACCCGGCGACCGATCCTGACCGCGCCGCCCGTCGCATCACCTTCCGCTACCGGGAACTCCAAGAGACGCATCCGCTGTCGGAGCTGATCGCTGAGAGCATGTCGTGATCACGCTGGATGAATGCCTGAGCCCGCACGTGGTCATGGCCCAGCGCGATCACGCGAGGCTGGAGTGGCGAAAGCCGTATCCGGTGCTCGCGCGGGTGCGCCCGGTGGCCTGGACTTGCTTCTGCCGCGCCACTGTCTATGAGCTGTGCGAAGGCGGGGGGCGGGCGTTCATCCGGCGGACCATCCAACTCGATGACGACAACGAGGTGCGTGAGACCTCTGTCAGCTCGATCCATGGGACTCGGGCGATCTGGGTGGCGCTGCTGTTCGGACGAGCCCGGTGAAGACGGGCGTGGCGGCGTGGGATCTGGAGGGACGGCGCCGCCACGCCTGCCAGGAGTCAACCGGGTGACTCCCGGCCTATCTCTCTCCCGCCCCGGCAGTTGCCGATTGCCGTAGCCCTACCGAGGCATCAGGTCCGTCTTCACGTGGGCGTCCACCCCGACTTACACGGTTGTCCCCACACAACCTCCACGACGGAGTCGAGGCCGACCAAGGGACACGGACACTGAGGCAACAGGGCGGGGGAGCTATGGAGCGTCACTTTATGCATCCTGAGCTTCCTCCCGTGTCACGGCGAATTCTGCGGCAACCTCGGTGATTGAAAGCTGGCGGTGCCTCACGGACTGGCGGCATGATCGCCATTGTGCTGATCGCCCCATGCGTCACTGGAGGACGAGCTTTGATTGACGAGGTCACACCGCAACTGGTCGTGGACGGTGTCATACCGCTGCAGCCAGTCATTTCCCCGGACGGCCGCTGGGTCGCCTACACGGCCGCCACGATTGGGCAGAAAGAAGAGCACCCCAGCAGTTCGATCTGGGTCGCCGCAGCTGACGGGAGCTCGGAGCCCAGGCAGCTGACCGACGGTACGTCGAAGGACTCCATGCCGCGCTGGGCTCCGGATTCGGCCTCCCTCTTCTTCGGGTCCGATCGCACGAAGCGGGGCACCACTCAGGTGCACGGGATCCCGCTCGACGGCGGGGAGACGGAGGTACTCACCACCTGGAAAAGCGGGATCTCCGCCTATCTTCCGCTGGCGGGCGGCCGACTGATCGCGGTGGTGGCCGTTGACGAGCCGACCGATGAGGACGAGCGCAGGAAGGCCGAACGCGACGACGCGCAGGTGTGGACAGATACGCCGGCCTGCGAGCGGTTGCGGCTGCTCGATCTGGACACCGGCCGGTTGAGCGTGGTGGACGGGCTCGGCGACCGGCACGTCGTCGAGCTGGCGCAGCGGCCCGACAGCGGCCCGCTCGCGGTGCTCAGCTGGGCCGCCCCGGACCTCGACCCCGGCATCTTCACCTGCGCGTTGCACATGGTCGACGTGGCGACCGGTAAGGTTCAGGACCTTGGCCCTGCAGCGCTGGAGGCGTCCTCACCCACCTGGTGGTACACCGGAGACGCCTGGCACCTGTGCTACCTCGGCACGACTCCGCCCGGCCCTATCGGGGGCCGCGCCGTCTTCGACCTCCTCGCGCCCGAGTTGCCTGGCACCGGAGTGGCAGGGGAGCATCGCAACCTGACCAGCGACATGACCGTCTGCCCATCCGGCTTGGCGCAGGTCGCTGACGGGCCACCGCTGGCGCTGTTCGCCGACGGACTCGACACCGCGATCTACCGGCTCGATCAGGAAACGCGGCGGTTCCAGCAGATGTCGTTCGTGCGGGGATGGGTCGGCTCGCTCACCGCGAGTCACTCAGGCGAAGTCGTCGCGGCCTTCGTGAGCACGTCACCCGAGACGCCCAACGTGCACGCCGGGCCACCTGCCGGTCGGCTCGTCCGAATCAGCGACACCAGGCCTGAACTGCGCGGGGTCAGGTGGGGAATTCAGGAACGCCTGTCCTACCAGGCGTCCGACGGGCTCGACCTCGACGGGCTGCTGATCCTGCCCGCCGGGCGAAGTCGCCATGACGGTCCGTTTCCGCTTGTCACGCTGGTGCACGGCGGCCCGTACGACAGGTTCGCTGACCGGTTCTCCTTCGCCGGCCTCCTGTCGGGACAGTGGCTGGCGACCGCGGGATACGCCGTCTTCCTGCCCAATCCGCGCGGCGGCGAGGGGCACGGGCACGCCTTCGCGACGACCGTCGCAGGCGCGGTCGGCATGGACGAATGGACCGACATCGTCAGCGGCATCGACTTGTTGATCGCCAATGGCATAGCGGATCCTGACCGGCTCGGCATCGGCGGATGGAGCCACGGCGGGTTCATGGCCGCTTGGGCCGTCGGGCAGACCAACCGGTTCAAGGCCGCGGTGATGGGCGCCGGCATCAGCGACTGGGGCATGCTCCTCGCGACCGGAGAATACGGGCGGCTGGAGGCCGGGCTCGGCGGTAGCTGCGGCTGGGAGGGGGCCGGCCCGCACCGACACGACCAGGTCAGCCCCATCTCGTACGCCTCGAAGATCCACACTCCGGTGCTGATTCTGCACGGTGAGGACGACACGAACGTGCCGATCGGCCAGGCCACGTACTTCCACCGTGCCCTGCGGACGTACGGCGTCGAGCACGAGTTCGTGGTCTACCCTCGTGAAGGCCACTCCATCCTGGAACGCAACCACCAGCTCGACGTGCTCCGGCGCACCCGCACATGGTTCGACCGTTGGCTCGTCGCCCCAGTGTCGGATCGCACTTAGCAGCCCCAGAGGCTTACACAGACGCGGCCGAGCTGAGGCCTCCTGCCTTGTCTGCACGATGAGTAGCTCTTCATGAGCAGGTGTAGCCTGACGCGCCGTTGTGCTCTCGGCGGTCTGCGAGAACCTCTACTTGCGGCTGCTGCCGGTCGACCTGGGCAAAGGCGTCGTCACGCTGCCGCGCCGCTTCGGCGGGGGCGTCGGTAAGCGGGTTACCCGCTCTGGGAGCAGGCTCCTGGAGCGGGGGAGCCTTCCTCGCCAACCCCGGTGGCCCCGCTCCCGCACTGCCCGACATGCCGATCGTCGAGGAGGCACTCGGCCCCATGCTCGATCGGCAGAACCTGCTGGTGGTCGAGCTTCGCGGACTGGGTAAGTCCACCCCACTGCTCTGTCCCGGCCTTGACCTGAACGTCCGGAAGCACCGCCGTGGTGTTTCCTGAGCCTGCCCCGGGTTGCTGGTCATGATCGTGCGGGCCGCGCCGATCAGCACGTTCATCGTTGTGATGTGGTGGGCCACCACGTCGTGCAGCTCCCGTGCGATCCGGCGGCGCTCGGCCCGCACCGCCGCGTCGGCCAGCAGGTCCCAGAATCCGGGCGGCTGAGGATGCGCATCGCCGAGTTCTTCGAGGAGGAGAAGGGCCGCTTCCCAGTCGTCATACTCCAGGCACTCCAGCGCGTCAGCCACACCGACGCCAGTCTCGGTCCGAATGTGGGCGGGACAGAGCCGAGCGGCCTTCAGAAGCGGGCAATCCTGGAGATCTACGGTCTGATTGTGCCCGACCATGGCGACACCTTTAAACTCAAGCGCCTTCTGATCCGTAGAACCCGAACGATGTCCATACTCGTTCGGATCGGTTCGCCGTGCAGGTTGCTGAGACTCCGGCCGTTCGAATCGGTCCGGCCGAGTCCGTGATCGTCCACGTCGGTGGCTCCCAAGACGGCTCCCGGAAATAAGATCGACAGTCCTGGGCTGAGGGACACTCAGCAGATCTGTCCGTTCGGGAAAGCCCTGTTGGGCCGTTGATGGAAGGTGCGCCGGTGAGTGTCGAGTGGGTCGACGTTAACAAGCTGATCCCCGGATTGCCCCGGCCGCCTTACCTCATCCAGAAGGAAACGGCGGCCGAAGTGGTCGCGACCCTCCGCTCCCCGAATCGGGAGAGATCGCCTGGTGCCATGCACGAGTCCTGCTGGAGATCGCGAACGGAGACGAAGGCGCCTGACCCCATCCCGGCAGAAGCCGCAGTTCAGGCGCTCGCAATCACCCGGCTGTCAAGCGCCAGGAGCCCGGTATGCCACCTCCATCCGCGCGGCGTCGTCGATCTCCTCTGACGTCAGCAGGACAGTCGTCTTCGTTCGTACCACCCCAGACGCCGATATCGTGAGACCCACAGCGGCCGAAGCCACATTGCTCGGCAGGTCGACGATCACATACGTGTCTGTCTCGCCGAACGCGAAATACATCTGCTCGACCCGCCCGCCGACGCTTTCCGCCATGTGCTCCACCGCTTGCCGGCGTCCGGTGCCGCCATCTTGCAACACCCCTTTGAGGCCATCCGCGGTATAGGTCGCCTGAATCAGGTACTTGGGCATGGTCGAGTCCCTCTCCTTGCGCCGCCACCCTGCGCTGGGGCGGCCATTACGGTCACAGAGTCGAAGTTCTCGACTTAGGGTGACGGTAATCCCACCCGCTGTACTGATTTTCCCCCTGTCGCAGTCTTACGTTGCGAAGCCTGCAGCACACCCTGCTCCATCAGCAGAGTCTGCTGTCTTCACGAAGCCGGTCAGGCGATTTGGTCTCTGGGCGTGGTCGAGAAGCACGACAAGCGAAGGAACATTTCAGCCCCTATACAGGCGGCGCTCTGGACGCTTGGCAACGGACGATGCTAAGCCCCAGATTGCCCCTTTCCAGTGATTTTCGAAGTCAGGCCTGGCGTCTACAGGAAGAACGCCCAGATCGCTTACATCTACGGGGTGCAACCTGGGTCCGCACGTCATCGCCCTGCCGTACCCTCGAAGAGGGGCAGGAAAGGGACTCCTTTCACAATCCAATACTTCTATGCCTGGCGCATCATGCGGAGGTTGACGACAGGAAGACAGGCGCGGATCTCTACCCGCCCGAGCTCCTGTTTGAATGGAAACGCAAGCACGAAGGGGAGCACGGCAAAAACCTCGCCCGCATCAGGAACCCTATGACCGACGACCTGAGAAATGGGGTTTTTCAATCATCGCTTCTCGACATCTCGATGAGTCTCACACTCTCCTGTGCCCTTGTTGTGCCCTGCCCGCGGTGATCGGGATGATCTCGGTCTCCGCTATGTGTAGTCGGCGCGTGACTGGACGCTTCCCGGCCCGCCAGTGTGCGCTGTGGGCACGTAGCCCTCCGCAGGAGCAGGAAAATCGTTGAGGCAGGTCGGCGGGCGGGCGTCCGCCCCGGCTCCGGCGCCCGTTACTCCAGAGGGCGCCCTTGAAGCGGCCACGCATTCCGTCGGCATAGATGATCCGTTAGAGTTTGCGAGCGTTTGCTGTAGATCGTGGAGGTGAGGAGACATCGCCGCCAACGATCTGGCTCCTGCGGGGGCAGTGCAATTCAACCCGGAGACCTGGGTCAGCGCGGGGGGAGGCGTCCGGGAGGCCGCTGATGATCTGGCCCGAGGCGTGGACGCGTTCTGCCGGGTGATGGACGAGCGGCCCTTCGGTCAGGACGATCTGGGCCGGGCGCTGTTCGAGGGCGATCCCGCTGCGGGCGTGCCGGGGTTCGCCCGACTCCGTGACGACCTGCTGAAAGACCTGGTCGTGGCGGTTAACCTGCTACGCGGGATGGCGGCCGGGCTGGCCGTCACCGGGGGCAGGTATGCCGTGGCCGAGGAGGCGAACGCCGGGATCCCGTGCGCGCAGCCATGTCCGGGATGGCTGAAGGACCCGGAGGAGTACAGGCCCCGACTGGGCTCGGGCGGCCTGCCGACGACCACACCACCGCCTGGCTTCGTGAGCCAGGCGATCTGGTTCCTCGAATCTGTGGGATTCGGATCCGCGTGGCCGGATGGCGATCTCGACGGTGTGGCGCGGCTACGGGATGCCGCGACGGCGCTGGGACGCGTGGTCGGCGACGTTCGGGAGCAGATCGCCGGGCAGTCCGGGCGGGCGATCAGGGCCGGGTCCGGGCCGACCACGGCCGCGTTCGGACGGGCCGCGTGGGTGGTGCACGGCGAGCAGGGGCAACTGGCGGACCTGCAGCGGCGGTGCCGGCATCTCGCCGACTGCGGCCAGATCGCCTACGACGCGATCGTCAAGGCCAGATGGCGATTCGTGGCATCCGCGGTGTTCGTGCTGACGCTGATGCTCCTCGCGAAGCTACTGGCCCCCCGGCTCGGCCCGCTCCTCGACGTCGTGGTGAAAAAGCTGCTCCGAGCGGAGGGCCTGGCACTGCGGATCATCTTGCTGATCATTCGTCAGGCCGCGCTGGGCGCGATGTTCTCCGGCGGGCTGAGCGCGATCGATCAGTTGTTCACCACCGGCGACATCGATGCGGCGGAGCTGGTCCGGAGTGTCGGCCACGGAGCGCTCGCCGGCGGGTTGATGGCCGGTGCGCACGCCGCGCTGCCCGCGCTCCTGCGCCGAGGCGGACCCGCGCTCACCGGTCTCGCCGAGGCCATGGAGTCGGCCACCTGGGAGCGGGCGTTCTCCCGGATCCTGGTCGGCGGGACGGTGAGCTCAACCGTGCTGGCGACCGCGGGATGGGCCAGCGGCGCCGGCTGGAATTGGAAGCACGCCGCTGAGATGGGATTCGGCATGGCCGTTCTCAGCACCGGTGCGGCACTCGCCTCCCGAGCCTGGCCTGCCCCAAGCTATGCGAGCCTGAAGGGCAGAGACTGGAAGCAGAGTCCGGCCAAGCGGTGGCACGATGTCAAGTGGGCCTTGGGGATTCTTACGATCACCGCTCCTGCGGTCTCCGTCTTCGCGCTCGCAAAGTTTGCCGAGGACAGAAGGAATCCCTTCTTCCTGCAGAAACGGGTGGGCCAGCTCGGCCACGAGTTCGATATGGCCAAGGGCCGTTCGATGAGGACGACCGACGGTAAGGACAGCAGCCTCGGCTCATCGGATTCGCGGCGTACGAGGGTCGGCGAAATTTGGGCGAAGACCAGTCTCGACGAGTTTGTTCAACTGGCGTACAACGTCCTCTACAAGAGCAACATGTCGGTCATAAACGACCGACCGCTCTTGAGCGCCACCAGACAGGAGACGATAGGGGCCCTCGGTCCCATCCTGGGCCCGGGCTGGAGCCAAGCGGATCTGGCTGGAAAGCCTGGGCTGTTCGGTCCGTTCCCCAATAAGACCGTCGAGCTCAACATCACGCCGAAGTCAGATGGGTGGGACGTTCAACGAGGCTTCACGGGCATCTGGCATGACAAAACCGCGAGCCTGGATTTGGACCGGAAGATCCTTTGGGAGTTCATCTCCACTTACCGGAAGCGTATTTCCTAGCCTCTGATCGGCGATCACGGTGGCGGCCGATCGGAGCGCCGGGACTGATCACGGTCTGGACGACCTGCAGCGGTCCGCATGCGGACGTCAGGGCTGTTGTAAGCACCTTGCAGGTGCCCCGGCCTATCAATGGTGATGCAGGCCTCTGATCGGCAGAGCGTCCCGAACCGCACGGTCACACGAGCACACAGGAGATCCCGATGAGCCGCACCATCCGCACCCTGCTCGGAGTCACTGCCACCGCCGGCATCGTCGCACTGGGCGTTCCGGCCCTCAGCACCGCGGCGAACGCGTCGACCACGTCCGCCGCGGGCGTCACCAGCGCGGCCCCCGCCGGCTTCCTGTTCGACTACATCTTCAACGGCCATCTCAAGGTCGCCGGCGGCAATTTCACCGTCGGCCGCCGCGTCTTCCTGGTCGTCAAGTACAACACCGGCCGGACGGCGTTCTCCAAGTGGGAGACCGCCCGGTCGCACTCCATCACTCCCGGCGGGACCATCTATGTGGAGACGACGATCGCCGCTCCCTGTGCCGGTGGGAAGAACGGATACGCCCGTGCCTACGACGACGCCACCAAGACGTGGTCTCCTCGGCTACCGGTGGCGATCTGCCAGCGGATCGACTGACCCTGCCGGTGCCGGTGCCGGTGCCGAGGTCGTCTTCGGTCGTCATGACGCCACACGCGCGAAGAGACGCCTCCCCCTCAGACGCGGACCTCAGTGCGGCCCAGCGGCGTCGGTTGCTCCGCCGGCGCGCTCGTCCTTGTGCCGAGTCCCACGAGATGCCTGACGGGTGCCCTGGAAAAAACATAGGTGACCTTGCCAGACCGGGCCGCGGCTTCGATGCTGCGGACGGGCTGGGTGGCCGTGGTGTCCGGGAGGTCGTGGTTCCCGGGAGACGGTGGTGTCGCGCTCGGGTTCGGCCAGCAGGCCGCAGCGGTGGTGGTGGCGGACGGCGCGCACCGTCACTCCGGTCTGGGCGGCGAGCCGGCCTATCCGAGCATCGGCTCCCTCTTCAGCCCTTTCAGCGGACGCGTTGCCAGAGGTCGCGAACGCCCTGGGCGATGGCGTCCGGCTCATCGCTGTTGATCGTGCTGTGGCGGGCGTCCTTGAGCACGCGATGCTCGCCCTCGTTCACCGATGCGGCCAGGGCCTCGTAGAGACGGACCTTGCTCTCGGTCATCTCGTGCAGAACCTTCTTGGGCATCATGAGCTTCATCGCGGCGTCGGTGCCCAGCGCGGTGAACGCGATCAGCGGCTTGTCCGGTACGGGGCCCGCGGCCTTGAGCTCGGCGATCACCTCGGGCATGTTGCTGCGTTCCTGTGCGCCCGCACGCTGGGAGTCGAGGGTGAGGTGGCGCGCCAGGAGCGTCTCCCGCACCTCGCGCGGCCAGGTGGCGAGCATCTTCTTGTACTGGCCGCGTGAGAGCAGGGTGATGAGGCGCAGCATCAGGTTGCCCGGGACCGGCTGCGCCTTGACGTGCAGGCGTTCGTCGGCCATGTAGGTGTTCCACTCCTCGTAGAAGGCCTCCAGGTAGACCACGCCGGCCACCTCGTGGGGGAACAGCTGGATGAAGCGCCGGGCGTAGGCGCCGCCGAGGGAGTGCACCACGAACACGTAGGGAGCGGGCACGTCGTCGGCGTGCAGCAGGTCCCGCAGTTCGGTGGCGACGTCGGCCGCGGTGCGCGGCAGCTCGGCCGGGTCGCTCCACCCTGTGCCGGCCCGGTCGTACAGGACGGAGGTGGTGTACTCGGAGACACGGTCGTGGATGTTGAGGTAGTCGAGTCCGAGAGCGCTGCCGCCGGGCAGGAACACTACGGCGGGCCCTCCGCTCCCAGAGCGGTACAGCAGTAATCGGCGGCCGTTGACTTCGCAGAAACGCCCCAGCGGGGGCTGGCGTGAAGTATCCATGAGTTGATAGTGCGACCCTGAGGCGCACGGTCAAGCCCGGAAATTCCGGCGGGCGCGCCGCCCGGGGCGCGCCGCCATGGCCACGGATTCGAATCATGGCGGCGAGCCCCGGGGGCATCGGTCAGCCGGCGGCCGGAACGTAGGTCAGGTTGAGCACACCGGTCTTGAATGTTTCGGACTTGACCAGCTCCAGTGAGTGGGTCGGGGTGTCCTCGAACAGCCGCTGGCCGTGGCCGACGGCGATCGGGTGGACGAGCAGGTTCAGCTCGTCGAGCAGCCCGTTGGCGAGGAGCCACCGCACGGTCGTCGCGGAGCCGGACATCTGGATGTCGCCGTCGGTCTGCTCCTTGAGCTCGCGCAGCTTGGCCGCGACGTCACCGGAGATGACGGTGGTGTTGTTCCAGTCCGCCTTCTCCAGGGTGTTCGACACGACGTACTTGCGGGCGTTGTTGAAGATCTCGGCGAGGTCCTGGTCCTGGTCCGTCGTCGGCCAGTATGCCGACCACTCCTCGTACAGCTTGCGGCCCATCAGGTACGCCGCCGCGTTCTGTACGCCCACTCCGACTGCGGCGCCCATCTCGTCGTTGAAGTAGGGGAAGTGCCACTGGTCCGGCGACTCGACCACGCCGTCCAGCGAGATGAAGAAGTTCGCGACAATCTTGGCCATTGTTCTGTTCCTTTGTCGTTGGAGTTACGAGGAGTGGTCCACGACCACAACTCGGGTCGATGAACGCCGCGTCTATCGCCGTCAGTGTGAAATAGCGGACTAATAGGGCAAATCGCCCGATCCGCTTGATGAACTCACGGGTGAAGATCGCTCGACTCGACACACCGCGAAGCTAGCGCCTCGCTACGACAATTCCCAAACCAAGATCCACGAGTTTTGAATGGGTCGTCCCTGAGGCAGGGAAGGGGCTCCATTCAACGCCCGGACCGGAGACCGGCACGTGGCGCGGTCTCCGGTCCGGCGTCCGATCGATGCCGGCGCTACGGGGCGCAGCCGGCGAGTTCGGGCTGCTGCGGAGTGCCGGTCCGGGGGCCGAAGAAGAGGTTCGCGCAGTCACTCGTGAAGCGCGGGTTCTCCTCGGGGACGTAGTGACCGGAGTCGGGCACGACGGCCGCGCGGACGTCGTTGGCGACCAGGCGGAACGAGTCGGCGACACCGGTCCCGAACGAGTACTGCCCGCCCAGCGCCAGCACCGGCATGGGCAGCCGCTTCGCCGCGTTGGCCTTGTTGTTCTCCGCGTCCGCGGCGAACGCCCGGTAGTACCCGTATCCCGCGGTGCGCCTGGCCGGATCCGAATAGGCCTTGAAGTAGGGCTCGCGCTCTATCGCCTCCGGGCGATGGGCGAGGTCGTACATCATGCCGAGGTAGGTGCTGACGTCGTCGTTGTCCATGATCCGCTCAGGGATCGGCGCCGGGGACATGTTGAACCGGAAGTGCCAGCTCAGCCCGTAGAGCTCCTCAAGACCGAAGCCGGCCAGCGGCGTCTCTATCACGGCGAGCCGGGTCACCTCGGTGGGGAAGTCGCGCGCGTAGGCGTAGGCGACCAGGGCGCCGAGGTCGTGGCCGATGAGCGCCGCCTGCGTGAAGCCCAGCTTCTTGACGGCCTCGTGTATCCGTCGCGCCGTGGTGGCCTTGTCGTAGCCGGCGGCCGGGATGCTGGAGTCGCCCAGTCCCGGCAGGTCGATGGCGATCACGGTGTGCTCGCGGGCGAGGTCCGGCATCACCGTGCGCCACATCAACCAGGTCGCCGGCCAGCCGTGCAGGAGCACAATGGCCGGGCCCGACCCGCCGCGGACGTAATGGACGGTGCCCCCCTCCACAGCCACCTTCCCGTGGACGAACCCGGGGGCGAACTTCGCCGGACCTTCCGAAGGCTCGTCGATCCCCATGTTCGCGTCGGCGCTGGCGGTCGTGGTGAGCAGGGCCATCACCAGGGCGACGAACACACTGAGGGCGACCCGCCCCAGTCTCAATACCCGCGGCCCTGTTCCCGATGAATGCACGGTCCTTACGTCTGACGGCATACTTGGCTTTCCTTTCACTGATCGAAGCGCACCGCTCTTGCGAGCCGGCTTCGCCGTACCAGTGCCACACTGTCCGGCCTGATCGTTCCGCGACGCATCTTCTGGAATGCTGTGTCGCCCCCATGCGCCGCGACGCGCCCGGCCCTTCTGGGAGGGGCGTCGCGCTCTCCGGTGACCACCTACCGCATCGTCTCCGTCTCTCACGGTAGCGAGCGAGGCGGACGGCTCGGCGCCACCGGTGAGGTCCTGGCCGGGTGGTTCGACCTGGGCGTCACCACCGACCCCCTGATGGCCGGCGACATGACCGGTGGCGACGCCGTACGGCTCGCCGTTTCGGTGACCTTCTGGATCGTCGTCCCGATGGCGGCCGGGGTGCTGCGCGTGATCCGCAGGGAGGTGAACTGACCTGGGGCGAGGCGGGTGCCGCGGCCGGTGCCTCCTCGGTGAGCCGATGTGTCGCGGACGTGCCCCGGCTCCGGTCCCGGCACGTCGGACAGGCTGCAGGCCGGTGGCGGGGACGTCCCCGCCACCGGCCCCGGCCGGTCCGGAGGTCCATGGCCGGGCCGGGCGGCGGCCCCGGGCACAATGGGGAGGTGTCCCGACGCAACGCACGGCCTCAGAGCCTCCCCGCCGCCACCGCTCCGTGCCCGTGCGGGCTGTCCGCGCCCTACCGGGACTGCTGCGGACGGCTGCACCGGGGAGAGGCCGCCGCGCCCACCGCGGAGCTGCTCATGCGCTCACGATTCAGCGCTTTCAGCGTCGGTGACGACGGATACCTCCTCCGCACCTGGCACCCGGCGACGCGCCCGCCGCGCGTCGACCTCGACAGGACGCTGCGGTGGGTGCGCCTGGAGATCCTCGAGACGACCGGCGGCAGCGCCTTCCACACCGAGGGCACCGTGCGCTTCCGCGCCCACTACCTCGACCGTGGAAACGCCGGGCAACTGGACGAGCACAGCCGCTTCGCCCGCCAAGCGGGCAGTTGGGTGTACGTGGCGGCGCTCTGACCTCCTCCCCGGTCCGAAGGCCGGAGACTCCCGCTCCGGCGCCTCCGATCAGCCGTCGAGGTAGCGCAGGATGGCCAGCACCCTGCGGCTGTAGCCGGGGTCGCGGGGCAGGTCGAGCTTTTCCATGATGGCGTTGACGTGCTTTTCGACGGTGCTCAGCGACACGTGCAGGCGCTCGGCGATCGCCGCGTTGACGAAGCCCTGCGCGAGATGCCCCAGCACCTCCCTCTCCCGGGTGCTCAGCCTGCTCAGCGGGTCGGTGCGCGTGGTGCGGGCGAGCAGTTGGCGGACCACCTCGGGGTCGAAGACCGTCCCACCCGAGCGCACGCGTTCGAGCGAGTCGAGGAAGTCGGCCACCTCCGAGACCCGGTCCTTGAGCAGGTAGCCCAGGCCCTCGGTGGCCCCGGCCAGGAGCGTGGCCGCGTAGGTCTTCTCCACGTACTGCGACAGGACGAGCACCCCGACGCCCGGCCGGCGCTCGCGGATCTCCAAGGCCGCCCGCAGCCCCTCGTCGGTGTGCGTCGGCGGCATGCGTACGTCGACGACGGCCACATCGGGCCGGTGCCGCTCGACGGCGTCGAGCAGTGCCCGCGCGTCACCCACCGCGGCGACGACGTCATGGCCGGCGTCATCGAGCAGCCGGATCAGGCCTTCCCGGAGCAGCACCGAGTCGTCCGCCAGGATCAGTCGCACGGTGCCGCCCTGGGCAGCGTCGCGGCGACCTTGGTGGGGCCTCCTTCGGGACTGTCGACGGTGAAGTCGCCGTCGAGCGCCATGACCCGTCTGGCCAGCCCGGAGAGCCCTCCGCCCGAGGGGACGGCACCGCCCCTGCCGTCGTCTGAGACCGTCACGCTCACCGTCCGTTCGTTCTCGGTCAGGACGACCAGGATGTCATGCGCTCCCGCGTGCTTGACCGCATTGGTGATCGCCTCACGGGCCACGAAGTACAGGGCCGTCTCAATCTCGGAGGCCGGGCGGGCGGTCAGGCCGTAGTGCACGGTCACCGGCACGTTCGACCGTTCGGCGACTCCCGCGAGCGCGGCGCGCAGGCCCAGCTCGTCGAGGGCGGTCGGGTAGACCCGCCAGGCCACACTGCGCAGCTCGTCGAGCAACTGGCGCGACTCGGTGTAGGCCTGGGCCACCAACTCGGCGGTTCTGGCCTGGTCGGGACTGTGCCGGGCACGGCCCAGCAGCATGGCCAGCGCCACCCCTCGCTGCTGTACACCGTCGTGGAGGTCGCGTTCGATCCTGCGCCGCTCGTCGTCCACGGCCCGGACGATGCCCGAACGGGTCGCGGTCAGCTCGGCGATGCGCCTGCGCATCAGCTCCGGCCCGTCCGGCCCGAGGAGGCGCGCGGCCAGGCGCCGTTCGACGGCGCCGACCGCGAGGATCCACAGTACGACCAGGAGCAGCAGGACCACCCCGGTCGTCAGGCCGAGTGCCCAGCTGCTGGTGATCAGCTTCACTCCCGGAAACTCCAGCGGCACCGATTCGGACTCGCCCGAGACCAGATCCCACAGCCCGCCGAAGAGGAAGAGGCCGCTGACGAAAAGGCCCGCCGCGCAGACGTACCCGCCGAGCACGCCGAGTGCGGCGCGGGCGGCGAGGAATCCGTGGCCGCCCGTCCGCGTCGTGTCGTGGTCGAGCCAGAGCGCCAGCCGAGTCCGCTCCGCCGCCATCAACCGGGCGGCGACCCGGCCGACGGCGGGCCGCGCGACCGGCAGCACCGCAGCCGGCCAGACCAGGCAGAGGAAGGCCAGCTCGACCACACCGAGGGCCATGCCCGCGAGGGCTCCCAGCAGTGTGCGGGCGACACGGTTAGCTGACACGAGTGCGGAGTCTAGGCGTCACGCCGGCGCAGCACCGCATAGCCGGCCGCCACCGCGGCCGCCGTCCACGCGAGCAGCCAGGCCAGTCCCTCACCGGCCGGATAAGGGATCGGGCCACCGGTCATGTTGTCGACGCTGCCCATGAAGGCCAGGCCGGCGAACATCGGCATGCGCAACGACACCTCCAACGCCACCTGGCCACCGGCCGTCAGCAGCATCAGCGGCAGGCCCATCAGCAGCATGAACACCACGGTCAGCGTGCCCGCGGCACTGCGCATCGCGGCGCCCACGCCGATCGTCATCACCGATACCAGGGTGAAGAAGACACCCACCTTCAGGAGGTCGAGTGCGACCCGGGCGAGCGGCAGGGCCGCGTAGCCGCCGAACAGGTCGGCGGACAGCACCGCGTAGGCGACCACCGCCGCCACACCGCCGCCCACCACACCCGCCACGAACATCACCGGCGCCGCCACCAGCGCCTTCGCGGCGAGCATCCGGCCGCGGACCGGTGTGGCCTGCAGCGTGACACGGATGGCACCGGAGGCGTACTCCGAGGTGATCGTCAGCATCGCCAGCGTGACCAGCGCGAACTGGACGAATATCGTCGCCGAGATCACCGGCTGGCTGGCGGGGAAGGGCGGTCCGCCGCCGTCGCGGAGCAGGTCCGTCGCCGTGGCACCGCCCAGCAGCAGCGCGCTCAGCACCATGAGCGCGCCCGCGCCCGCCAGGCACCACCAGGTCGAGCGGACCGACCACAGCTTCGTCCACTCGGAGCCGATCGCCTGGCCCAGTTCACCTGCCGCCATCGTTCACACCTGCACTCTCTGCGCGCCGTACTCCACGCTGTCCGCGGTCAGTTCCTGGTATGCCTGTTCCAGCGAGGCCTCGCGCGTGCTCAGCTCGTGCAGCCGGACACCGGCCTCGTGCGCCAGGTCCCCGATCCGTTCGATGCCGGCACCGGTGGCGACCAGTTTGTTCTCGCCGAGCCGTTCCACCGTGATCCCGGCGGCGCTCAGCCGTACGGAGAGGTCTCCGGCGTGCGGGCTGCGGACGATCACGGCGGTCAGCGAGCTGCGGGCGATGACCTCCGTCAGCGGCGCGTCCGTGATGAGCCGGCCTTTGCCGATCACCACCAGGTGGTCGGCGGTCAGCTGCATCTCGCTCATCAGATGGCTGGAGACGAAGACCGTGCGGCCCTCCTCGGCCAGCGAACGCATCAGGTGGCGCACCCAGCGGACCCCGTCGGGGTCCAGGCCGTTGACGGGTTCGTCGAACATCAGCACCTCGGGGTCGCCCAGCAGCGCGGCGGCGATGCCGAGCCGCTGGCTCATGCCCAGCGACAGCGCGCCGGCCCGCCTGCCCGCCGCGTCGGCCAGGCCGACCCTCTCCAGGACCTCCTTCACCCGGCCGCTCGCGATGCCGTTGCTGCGCGCCAGCGCCAGCAGGTGTGCGTGGCAGCTGCGCCCCGGATGCACCGCGCGCGCGTCGAGCAGCGCGCCGACCTTCCGCAGCGGGTTCCTGATCTCGTGGTACGGCACGCCCCCGATGAGCGCCACACCGGCCGTCGGGCGGTCGAGACCGAGGATCATGCGCATCGTCGTCGACTTGCCGGCCCCGTTCGGCCCGAGAAAGCCGGTGACCGTGCCCGGTCGCAACTCCAGTGACAAGTCGTCGACGGCCGTCCGGTCGCCGTAGCGTTTGCACAATCCCTTGAGGCTGATCATGTCGATCAACGCTAGGCGGCTTCCGGGTCTCCCACCATGGAGGTGAGCCGCCGACCTGTATGGCGGTTGACCGTAATACTCCCGCCCCGGGAGCCGGGAGCTCCGAGGCCGCGTCTATCATCTACCGGCATGTCACGAGAGCTCGTCGACGAGCTGCGCGCAAGCGCGCGCAGCCGGAACGCCACCCGTCCGAAGGGCCCCGACCTGGCGTACGTCGAGGATCTGACCAGCCCCTCGGGGCTGCCGCTGCGCCGCTACCGGCCCTCCGCCGAGCCCCGGCCGCTGATGGTGTTCCTGCACGGCGGCGGGTGGGTCTTCTGCGACCTGGAGACCCACGACCGGACCTGTCGCCGCCTCGCCCGGGAGTGTGACGTCGACGTGCTGGCCGTGGACTACCGGCTGGCGCCGGAGCATCCGTACCCGGCCGCGATCGACGACGCCGTCGAGGTGCTCGGCTGGGCCAGGCCGGTGGCCGTCGCGGGGGACAGCGCGGGTGGATACCTCGCCACCATGGCCTGCCTGCGGTTGCGGGACGAGGGCGGGCCGCTGCCAGCCGTACAGATCCTGATATGTCCCAACACCGACCTGACGCTCTCCCTGCCCAGCGTCACCGAGAAGGGCACAGGTTACGGGCTCGACGCCGACATGGTGGCCTGGTTCGCGGCCCAGTGGACGCCTGATCCGGAACGGCGCCGCGCGGCGAGCCCGCTGCACCACCCCGACCTGTCCGGCCTGCCGGCCGCCCTGGTGGTGACCGCCGAGCATGACGCGCTGCGCGACGAGGGCGACGCCTACGCCCGCTGCCTGGCCGACGCCGGAGTCCGCGTCACGCACCGCTGCGAACCCGGCCTCGTGCACGGGTTCATCCAGGGCATGGACCTGACCAGTCCCGACGCGGCAGCCGCACATCAGCGGATTTTCGCCGACATCCGAGGCCTGATCCCGCGCCGGGACGATCCGGGGACCGTCGCGGTGCGGAAACGCCGGGACGATCCGGGGGCCTCAGAGCCCCGGAGCTCCGTTGAGGACCTGGCCCAGCCACTCCAGTGAGCCCGTACGGAGCGCCTCGTCGGCGAGGCGCTTGGCCGAGGCGGTCTGCAGGGCGGCCAGGGAGCTGTCGATCCACGGCTGGACGTTCTGGTGGCCCTGCTCGCGATACTCGACGGCCTGGATCAGGCATTCCAGTTTGTCGGCGTCACGGGCGCACCGGGCCTCCAGACTGACCTTCTCCTCGTACTCGCCGACCGCGCCGATGACGGCGTCCGCGACGGAGGAGGGGATGCCGCGCATCTGCTCGGCGGTCACCTCCTCGTTGGACGCCGCCTTGAGATAGCGCTTGGCGAGGTAGGGGATGTCGGTGATCCGCGTCTCCTGGGAGTCGTGGAACAGGCTCATGAACGCGGCGCGCTCGGGGTTGCCGCCTTCCAGCGCCGCGATCACGCTCGCGATGACCGCGGCCCGAAACGAGTGGTCGGCGATGCTCTCGGGGTCGCGCACGCCCGCGACCAGCCAGCCCGTGCGCTTGTAGCGCTTGAGCAGTCCGACTTCGTACAGCAGCCCCGTCAGCTTGGCCGTCTCTTCCTCCATGGCGTTCACTCTCCCTTTCAGCCGGACCGTGCGCAGATCGCCGATCATCGCCGCATACCCACTGCGAGCTGCGACGACACACCGATCCAGGCTGCCGGAACCTCATCATCCCCGATCGCCCCAAGAGTGCGGCGCCGGGGTGCGCGGCGCGTTCGTCGCCACGGAGGGTCTCCGGGGCCGGGCCCGGGAAGCTTCATCTGCCATCGCGGAGCGGGAAACCCGGGAAGCTTCACCTGCCATCGCGGAGCGGGAGAACCGCCCACCTGATCGGTCCGCGTCCTCCACGGGGTGACCGTTCACCGCTGGGGATGGACCTTTCGCCGCAAACTGAGTTCAACTGACCGCGAGCCGGAGCCACCTGGGCGAAGCGTCCGTCTCTGGGGCTCCTCGCGGGGTATCTTCCCCTCCTACGTTGGCCGTGATCCAGATCACATTCGTGGGAGGTCCCGTGACCACCAGGCAACATGACGCCTCGGTTTATGAACAGATCCAGGGCGAGGAGAGATTCCAGGAGCTGAAGCGGCGTTTCCGGGCCTGGGCGTTCCCGATGACCGCGGCGTTCCTGGCGTGGTACCTGCTCTACGTGGCGCTGTCCGTGTGGGCGCGGGACTTCATGGGCACCAAGGTGTTCGGCAACATCAACGTGGCGCTGATCTTCGGTCTGCTCCAGTTCGTGTCGACGTTCCTGATCGCCTGGGCCTACTCCCGATACGCAGAGAAGAAGCTCGACCCCGTGGCCGACGAGCTCCGCCACGAGGCCGAGGGGAGGACCGAATGAGCCACCAGACGCTGTCCACGATCCTGTTCCTGCTGTTCGTCGCGATAACGCTGGGCATCACCTTCAAGGCGAGCCGCAGCAACAAGGACGCCGCCGACTTCTACGCCGGCGGCCGGTCCTTCAGCGGCGCGCAGAACGGCCTGGCGATCGGCGGCGACTACATGTCGGCGGCGAGCTTCCTGGGCATCGCCGGGATCATCGCCCTGTCGGGCTACGACGGCTTCCTGTACTCGATCGGCTTCCTGGTCGCCTGGCTGGTGGCGCTGCTGCTGGTCGCCGAGCTGATGCGCAACTCCGGCAAGTTCACCATGGCCGACGTGCTGGCCTTCCGGATGAGCCCCCGGCCGGTCCGCACCGCGGCGGGCGTCTCCACCATCGTCGTGTCGATCTTCTACCTGCTGGCCCAGATGGTCGGCGCGGGCGCGCTGGTCGGCCTGCTGCTCGGCATCACCTCGCCCACCGGCAAGGCGCTCACCATCGTCGGCGTCGGCCTGCTGATGATCGTGTACGTGGTGGTCGGCGGCATGAAGGGCACCACCTGGGTGCAGATCGTCAAGGCCGTGCTGCTGATGACCGGCGCGACCCTGATCACCCTGCTGGTGCTCGGCAAGTACGGCTTCAACCTCTCGGCCCTGCTCGGCGAGGCCGCCGCGCAGAGCGGCAAGGGCGACGCGTTCCTCAACGCCGGTGGGAAGTACGCCACCGAGGCGCAGGGCCTCGCGGGCCAGCTCGACCTGATCAGCCTGGGCCTGGCGCTGGTGCTCGGCACCGCGGGCCTGCCGCACATCCTGATCCGCTTCTACACGGTCCCCACCGCGAAGGAGGCCCGCAAATCGGTGCTCTGGGGCATCGGCATCATCGGCGTCTTCTACCTGCTCACCCTCGTGCTGGGCTTCGGCGCCGCGGCCCTGGTCGGCGGCAAGGCGATCCTGGCGCAGGACAAGGCGGGCAACACCGCCGCGCCGCAGCTCGCCGAGGCGATCGGCACGGCCATCTTCGGCGAGGTGGGCGGCACGATCCTGCTGGCCGTCATCGCGGCCGTCGCCTTCGCCACGATCCTGGCGGTCGTCGCCGGTCTGACCCTGGCCTCCTCCTCCAGCTTCGCCCACGACCTCTACGCCCACGTGTTCAAGCGCGGCAACGTCACCGACAAGCAGGAGGTCCTGGTCGCCAGGATCTCCGCCTTCGTCATCGGCGCGGTCGCCATCGGGCTCGGCATCCTCGCCCAGGGCCAGAACGTGGCCTTCCTGGTCGCGCTGGCCTTCGCGGTCGCCGCCTCCGGAAACCTGCCGGCGATCCTCTACAGCCTGTTCTGGAAGCGGTTCAACACCGCGGGCGCCGTCTCGGCGATCTACGGCGGCCTGGTCTCCGCACTGATCCTGGTGATCTTCTCGCCCGTCGTGTCGGGCACCGCGACCTCGCTGATCCCGGGCGCCGACTTCGCCTGGTTCCCGCTGAGCAACCCCGGTCTCGTCTCGATCCCGATCGGCTTCCTGGCCGGATACCTCGGAGCCCGGCTCAGCAAGGAGCACAACGCCGAGAAGTACGCCGAGATCGAGGTCCGCTCCCTCACCGGCATCGGCGCTGAGAAGGCCACCCAGCACTGAGCCCGGCCGACGCCGCACGGGCCGACGCCGCACGGGCCGGGCCGCACTGCGCGGTCCGGCCCTCGGCGGGCCCGGACGCAGGATCCGACCGGAGCCCGGCACCATGCAGAACACGGCACCATGCGGAACACGGCCGGGCGCGCACGCCCGGCCGTGCCGCATCTAGCGGGACGCCTCGTCCAGCAGGGCCAGCTCGTCGTCGGTCAGCGTCAGGTCGGCGACCGCGAGCAGCGGGGTGAGCTGCTCGACGTTGCGGGCGCTGGCGATCGGCGTGGCCACCGTGGGCTGGGCGGCCAGCCAGGCGAGCGCGACGGCCGGTGCGGCCACACCGTGGGAGGCGGCCACCTTGTCCAGGACCTCCAGCACCCGCGGGCCGCGTTCGGTCGCCAGATAGGCCGACGCCCGCTCGGCGCGCGGACTGTCCACCTCGACGCCCGGCTGGTACTTGCCGGTCAGGAAGCCGCTGGCCAGACCGTGGTACGGCGTGCTGGTCAGCCCTTCCGCGACGACCACGTCGCGCAGCGCGCCCTCGTAGTCGCGCTCCATCAGGTTGTAGCGCTGCTGCAGCACGCCGTACCGGGCCAGGCCGTCCCGGTCGGAGATCGCCAGCGCTTCGGCCAGCCGTTCGGGGCCGTAGTTGGACGCCCCGATGTTGCGCACCTTGCCCTCGCGGATCAGGGAGTCGAACGCGCCGAGAGTCTCCTCCAGCGGCGTCTTCGCGTCATCGATGTGCGCCCAGTACAGGTCGATGTGGTCGGTCCGCAGCCGCCGCAGCGAGTCCTCGACGGCTGCGCGGATGTTGGCCTCGGACAGCCCGGGACGGCTGCCCAGCGCACCGACCTTGGTGGCCACCACGATCCGGTCGCGGTTGCCGCGAGAGGCCATCCACTCGCCGAGGACCGTCTCCGACTCTCCTCCCGAGTGCCCGGGGGCCCACTCGGAGTAGACGTCGGCGGTGTCGACGAAGTTGCCGCCCGCCTCGGCGTAGGCGTCCAGGACGGCGAACGAGGCGTCGCGGTCCGCGGTCCAGCCAAATACGTTGCCACCCAGGCAGAGCGGGAAGAGGTTCAGCTCGGAAAGACTCATAATCATCACTCTATTTGCCGGGTAACCCCCTATTTCCTCAGCCTCCCCATAACGGACGGGCCGCCGCACGCGTGGCGCGGGGCCGGCGGGAGGATCCTCCGCGGCCGCTCCGTTCCCGGTATCGCGCGCGTACGGCACTCTCTCCGTGGCGGCATGGGAATCAGACCCGGTCGGAGGCTAGGGTCGAAGCTGTGGGCAGCCTCAGACAGCGCTCCGGTACGTCCAGGCGCACGCGTGACACCTCCGACCCCGACGCGCGCACGCGCATCCTCAACGCCGCCGAGGAACTGTTCGCCGGGAGCGGTTACGAGGCGACCCCCACGGCGGAGATCGCCCGGCTGGCCGGTGTGCCCAAGGGACTCGTCTTCCACTACTTCCCGAAGAAGATGGACGTGCTGGTCGCGCTGATCGACGAGCGCACACTCGTGGAGGAGCTTCCCGAGGTGGAGGCCGTCCCCGGGGACGCCGCGAGCGCCCTGTCGCGGCTGGCGAGCCGCCTGCCGCTCAACGCGTCCCCGGCGATGCGCCGCATCCTGTTCCGTGAGGCCGACACGCACGGTTCGGTCCGTGAGCGGCTCGGCCGGTTGAACGGCGAGCTCATCCGGCGGGCCCGGTTCGCGCTGGAGCTGGCGCTGCCCACGACCCGCGGCGACGCCGCCCGGCTGGAGGTGGCCGCGGTGACCTTCGCCGCGGTGCTGCTCTACCAGGAGAACCTCTGCCAGCTCACCGGCCACCACATCGATCCCGACGCGGTCGCCGAGCTGATCGCCCACGCCCTGGGGTGAGTCCCGCTCAGACGCCGACCGTTTCCCGTGCCTCCCGGCTGGGGGCGGGGGCGGCCAGCTCCGTCAGCTCCTCCATCGCCTCCTGCAGGTGACCCATCAGCCGCCACACGTCCTTCACCCTGCCGGGGCAGGCGAGGATGCCGAAGTCCAGTGAGCCGTCGTAGGAGAAGCAGGTGATGTTGACCCCGCCGCTCAGGTCGGTCAGCACCGACATCGGGTGGTAGCCGAGCACCCGGGCCCCGCACAGGTAGAGCGGGAGCTGCGGACCGGGGACGTTCGAGATGATCAGATTGATCGGCGGCAGCACGATCGAGGCGAGCCGGAAGACGGCGGGGGTCGCCAGCGCGGTGACGGCCGCGGGGAGCACCGCCGACAGCTCGTTCAGCCAGGTGGCGGGGGAGCCGGCGAAACGCCGCTTGGCCGTGCGCATCGTCTGTCCCATGACCCGGAGCCGGTCGAGGGGAGAGGCCAGGTCGGTCGGCATCGGGGTGATCATGACAGAGAGCCGGTTGCCGACCGTGTCCTGGGCGTCGCCCGTGCGGACCGCCACCGGGACGGCGGCGATCAACGGCTGGTCCGGCAGGGCGTCGCACTCGCGCAGCCAGGAACGCAGGGCCGAGGCGCACAGCGTCATGACCACGTCGTTGACGCTGATCCCGAAGGTCTTGGCGATCCGCTTGACGTCCGCGAGCGGGATCGAGCCGTAGGAGAAGCGTCGCTCGGCGCTGATCGGGCCGTTGAACGGCGTGTACGGCACGGCCAGGGAGGGCATCTCCGGCGCCTGCTCGGTGTCCCTCCAGATCGTACGGGTGGCCGCCGCCATCGCCCGGGCCCCCGGAAGGGCGGCGGCCACCGGGATCACGTCGAGATCGGCCGCCATCCTGACCAGCGAACGCAGTGCTCTGGCCGGGTGGGTCACCGACCGGGTCACGGCCGAGGCGAACATCGCGGCCGGCCCGGGAGCGGTGGTCGCCTCGGCCGGCGCGGGCGGATCGACCACCCGGGGCTCAGGGGTGAGGTCCAGCAGGGCGGCGAGGGCGTCGGCGCCCGACACGCCGTCGATGGCACAGTGGTGGACCTTGGCGTAGAGGGCGGCCCGGCCGCCGGTGAGGCCCTGGATGAGATGCATCTCCCACAGGGGGCGGGCCCGGTCCAGCCGCCGCTCGTGGATCCGGGCGATCACCTCGGCGAGCTGCGCCTCGTCGCCGGGCAGCGGAAGGGTCGTCTCGTAGATGTGGTCGGCGACGTCAAGGCCGGGGACCTCCGTCCAGTACGGATGGTCGAGCCCGAACGGCACACCGGCCAGGCGCAGACTCAGCGCGGGGGTGAGGTGCAGCCGTTCGCGCATCAGCCCGATCAGTGCCTCGCGGGTGACGACACCCGAGGGCGCCCAGGCCGGGTCGAGAATCGCGACCCCGGCGACATGGGCTGCGGTGGTCGCCGATTCGGCGTGCAGGAACTGCGCGTCGAGTGCGGTCAGCTGGCGCATCGATTGAGCTCCTGGCGGAAGGCGGATACGAAAGGACACGGTCATCATCACCCGGCTCCGTTTCCGCCTCGTTTCCGCCGAGCGACTTTGGGAGTCTTTCAGATGAAGTCCGGCTTGCTGACCATGGATTTTTCTCCGGAGTGTCGCCTGTTCATTCGATATGCGCGCCGTACAGGGAAAAATCGCATCCTTTTCCGGGGAGGTAAGAATTGCGTATGTGATTACCCTGTGATCGGTGTGCGGTGGGGGTGGTCAACCGTTCACGACCGTCACCGGATGGCGGACGACGGCGTCGAAAAGATAGCCGTAGTCGTTGTGCGCGGTGCGCATCGGCTGGACCGCGCCGGTCTCGTCGGTCGCCCGGGCGAGCAGGGTGTGCGGGCCGGTCTGCAGGGGGTGCCAGGTGGTATGCCAGCGGGTCCAGGCCGGGCCGACATGCGGGCCCTGCAACTGGGCGCGGTGCCAGGTGGCGCCGTCGTCGAAGCTGACCTCCACCCCGGCGATCCGGCCGTTGCCCGACCACGCCCGTCCGTACAGCAGATGGGTGCGCCCGGCGGTGAGATGGGCCTCCCAGGGCAGCTCGAAGGCGCTCCGCACGCCCCGGACGGTCAGCGGGGCGCTGCCCTCCGGCGGGTAGGCCGCACCGAACATCCGGTAGAACTCGGTGTTCCACGGTGAGGTCAGCGGCGAGGTGGAGACCTCGATGTCGCCCACCCACTTGATCGAGGCCAGGCCGATCCAGGAGGGGACGACCAGCCGCACCGGATGGCCATGGTCGGGCGGGAGCGGCTGGTCGTTCATCTCGTAGGCGAGGATCACGTCCTTGAGGGCCTTGGCCACCGGGATCGGGCGTCGCACCCGGCCGTAGTCGACCCCGTCGGCGACATAGCCGGAATCGAGCCCCCGGGGCATGACGTCGACGGCGTCGGGGGTGAGTCCGGCCCGTTCCAGCACCGTGGCCAGTGGCACGCCGCGCCAGCGGGCCACCCCGATGCCGCCCATCCGCCACGGGGTCCCGGAGACCTCCTGGCCCTGCTGGGCGCCGAAGAGGCTCCGGCCGTTGCCCGCGCACTCGATCGCCACGTCCATCGTCACCGAGGGGAGCGCGGTCAGCTCCTCGTAGTCGAAGCTCCGGGGGGTGCGCAGCCCCGTGCCGTGCAGTTCCAGCCGCCAGGTCGCCACGTCGATGATCGGTGTCGAGGTGTGGCTGCGCACGAAGAAACGGTCGTTGGGCACGTGATAGCCGACGTCGCGCATCGCCTCCCAGCGCATCTCGGCATTGGTCTCGTGCCGGACGAACGTCTCCGGGGGCAGCGGTTTGACGATCCCCGGCGTCTCCTGCACGGAGATCGGCTCCCCGTCGACGGCCGCGAGCCGGAGGCGCTCACGGCCGCCTCCGGCGGGCCGCTCGGCGCGGGCACGCCGGTGACCGGTCTCGTCCTTCGGGTTCTGGTACGGCATGCGGCACCCTCTCTTCCACTTACATATATTTCCTACCAAAAAAGCATGCAATCCGCGAAGGGGGAGTGACGCATCTGTAACCGTCAGCGACGCAAGAAGGTTAGCAGCCGCTCCAGCGGCCATGTGTTGATCACGTCGTCGACAGTCAGCCAGGCGCGCTGGGCGATGCCCACGCCGAACCGCTGGTTGTCCAGATGGGGCACGGCGTGGGCGTCGCTGTCGATGGAGAACTTCACGCCGTGGTGGCGTGCCAGCCGTACCAGATCGGCGGGCAGGTCGGAGCGGTCGGGAAAGGAGTCGATCTCCATGGCGGTGCCGGTGCGGGCGGCGGCGCGGAACACCGCATCCCAGTCGGCGTCCACCGGCGGACGCCCGCCGACCTTGCGGGTGGTGGGGTGGCCGATGATGTGCACGTGCGGGTTCTCACAGGCGGTGATGAACCTGCGGGTCATCTCCTCGCGCGACTGTTTGAAGTGCGAGTGGACACTCGCCACGCACACGTCGAAGCCCGCCAGCACCTCGGCCGGCCAGTCGACCGAGCCGTCCGGGGCGATGTTGAGCTCGGTGCCGTGCAGCAGCCGCATCTCCGGATGGCTCGACTGCAGCGCGCGCAGCCGCTCGCGCTGTTCCAGGGCCGCCTCCAGGGTCATCCGCTGCATCGCCAGGTCGGGCGCGTGGTCGGTCACCGCGTAGTAGGAGTGGCCGCGTGCGCGGGCCGCCGCGACCATGTCCTCCAGCGAGGCGATGCCGTCGGTCAGGTCGGTATGGGTGTGCAGGTCGCCCCGGAGGTCGTCGAGCGTGACCAGCACGGGCAGCTCGCCGCGGAGCGCGGCGGCGATCTCCCCGCCGTCCTCGCGCAGCGTCGGCGGGATCCACTGCATGCCCAGCGCCCGGTAGATGTCCTCCTCGTGCTCGGCCGCGATCACCCGGTCGCCGTCGAACAGGCCGTATTCGGAGAGCTTCCACCCCTTCTTCACGGTGATCTCGCGCAGGTGCACGTTGTGCTCCTTGGAGCCGGTGAAATACTGCATCGCCGCACCCCACGACTCGGCCGGAACCACCCGCAGGTCGACCTGGACGCCCTCGGTGGTGCGGATCGAGGTCTTCTTCTCGCCCGAGGCGATGACGTCCGCGACGTACGGCCGGCTCTTGAAGTCGTCCATCAGGCTCACCGGGCCGACCGCGAGGATGTCGATGTCGCCGATGGTGTCCTTCATCCGGCGCAGCGATCCGGCGTAGGCGATCCGCTCGGCGGGCAGCGAGGCGATGATCCGCTCGGCCAGGTCCATGGCCACGCCGACGTGCACCCTGGCGCTGTTCCGCTCCAGCTGCTCGATGCCCTTGAGCAGGTTCTCCTCGGTTTTGGGGCCGAAGCCCGCGACGCCCTTGAGCCGCCCCTGCGCGATGGCCTCGGCGAGGGCCTCGGGGGAGTCGACACCGAGCTCCTGGAAGAGGAAGACGGCCTTCTTCGGCCCCAGCGAGGCGATCCTGGTCAGTCTCCGCACCCCGGCGGGGACCTTCGTCCGCAGGTCGTCGAGCTGGCGGAAGCTTCCCCTCTCCAGGTATTCCTCGACCTTCTTGGCGATCGCCTCGCCCACCCCGGGAACGCTCCGCACGGCCGTGGCCGCGATGTCCTCGGGGAACCCGGCGATCGCCTTGGCCGCCTTCTGGTAGCTCCGCACCCGGAAGGCGTCGCCCCCGCTCATCGCGAACAGCTCGGCGTATTCCTCCAAGGCGGACGCCACGGCGTCGTTAGCTCGTGCCATGGTGCACAGCCTAGAAGATCGCGCCGACGTTTTCCCGGGCCGCCCCGACCGGGCCGGGCGCGCTTCCCATGACGCCGGGGGCGGCCGTTCCGATGACGGCGGCCCGGACCGGCCGCGCCTCCGCGCCCCGTGCCGGGCGCCGGGGGACGGCGTGGGGCGGGCGGTTCGAGGGGGGACGGCGGCCGCGGCCCCGGCCCCGGCCACAGGACGGCGGCGGTGACGACCGCGGAGATCGTCAGCAGGACGCCCAGCAGGATTTCGAGCACCAGATCGACCGACATGGAGATCCACCCCCGACCTCGTTGGAGACAGGTCGCTATCAGGGCGAAGGTCTTCCCGCGCCCCCCGGGTCTCCCAGGAGGGCCACCCTGCCGGGCCTCCCAGGGCCGGGGACCGTGCTGACGATCAGGGTGTCGGACGGCGGGTACTCCCCTACGCGTCGATTCCACTATCCGCCCAGCGCAGGGCCCTGGTCAAACGGTCGCCGCCCGTCCCGGGCACCGGGCGTCACCCGGGGTGGAGCGCGACCGGGAAACCACCTACCCTGGAACGGCGAGGGGAGTACTTCCCAAGTGCCGTCCCGGTCAGTACGGATGTTTCATAACATCCCCGGGCGGCCGCCCGCATGGTGCGGGTGAAGGAGACCTCGAACGGCTGGATGCGTTCGAGGAGGTCTCATGTCCGCTGACATCGAAACGATCGGTTCACCGGGGCTGTGGGCGTTCAGCGTCGCGGTCCTGGCGCTGCTGCTGGGCCTGGACTTCGTACTGACCCGGCGCCCGCACGAGGTGCGGATGCGCGAGGCGGTGGGGTGGTCGGTCTTCTACCTGGCGCTTCCCGCGGTCTTCGGCGTCTACCTGTGGGCGGCTTTCGGGTCCGCTCCCGCGGTGGAGTTCTTCACCGGTTACGTCGTGGAGAAGTCGCTGTCGGTGGACAACCTGTTCGTGTTCATGCTGCTGCTGTCCGCCTTCGCGGTCCCGTCCGCGCTGGCCCAGCGGGTCCTGCTGTACGGCATCGTCGGGGCGCTGGTGCTGCGCGCGATCTTCATCGCGCTCGGGGCGGCCGTCCTGCAGAGCGGCACCTGGGCGTTCCTGCTGTTCGGCGCGATACTGATCGCCACCGCCGTGAAGATCATCAAGGACGCGCTGGGCGGACGCGAGCAGAAGGTCGACATCTCCTCCATGCGCACGGTCAGGCTGCTGCGGCGCTTCATGCCGGTCACCGACGACTACCGCGGCTCCCGTCTGGTCGTCCATGAGGGCGGCCGCCGCGCTCTCACCCCGCTGGCGCTGGCCGTCGTGGCGGTCTTCGCCACCGACATCGTCTTCGCCGTCGACTCGGTGCCCGCGGTGTACGGCGTGACCCAGGACCCGTTCCTCGTCTTCGCCACCAACGTCTTCGCCCTGCTGGGCCTGCGGGCGCTCTACTTCGTCCTGCTGGGCGTCCTGGCGAAGCTGCGGCACCTCAACCACGGGCTCGGCGTCATCCTGGCCTTCATCGGGATCAAGCTCGTCCTGCACTGGGCGCACGGCATCTGGGCGTGGGTCCCGCAGATTCCCACCCTGGTCTCACTCGGGGTCATCATCGCGGTCCTGGCCATGGTCACCGTCACGAGCCTCCATGCGAACCGCCGCGAAGCGGAACACGCATCCCGGCCCGCCGGGCACGGCACGCCTTAGCGCCTGCGTACAAAGCCGCCGGGACTTCCCTGCGCTTCAGCCGAGCCGGCCGTACACGGTCGATCGGCGCGGTGTCAGGGGTCGGGCGTTATGGGCGCCAGCCATAGCCCGACAAGGGCGTCGATCAGCCCGGTCGCGGCGTCGTGCCAGCTGGACCGCGCTGTGGGGGTGCCTTCGGCGAGAGCGCGTTCACGTTCGGCGCACGTGTGCGTGATCAGCTGGCGGGCCATGTCGCCGCGCTCGGCACGCACTTCGGCGGGCAGTTCGGGCAGGCACCGGTTGAACCCCTCGATGGTCTGGCGCAGCGAGGGGGAGGCACGGGTCTCCTCCGCCATGATCGCGCGGAGCGCGGGGTCGGTCGCCACCTGGGCGACGAAGCGGGCGTACCAGGTGAGAGGACCCAGGTCGGCCAGATGCTCGGTGACCGGGCGCACCAGGCAGGCGACCCAGTCGCGGACGTCGGCGGAGTCGTCCATGTCGGCCAGCAGCCGCTCTCGTATCCGCTCGACCGGCTCGGCGTGTCTGCGGATGATCGCGCGGACCAGGTGGGTCTTGGTACCGAAGTGGTAGCCGACCGCGGCGTTGTTTCCCTGCCCGGCGGTCTCGCTGACCTGGCGGTTGGACACGGCGCACACCCCGTGTTCGGCGAACAGCCGCTCCGCCGCCGTCAGGATCCGCTCGCGGGTCACGCCGGCCCGCTCGGCCCGTCCCGTCTTACCGATCATCATCACCACCGCACCGGGCTTCCCTGCGGCTCGTGGACGCGCGGCGCAGGCCATCGTCACCTCGACCCACGAGGACCCCTCCTTCAGACCGGTCGGATCGCTGCTGGTAAATTTAAGTCAAGCGACTGAATTAAAATATACCTCGCCCCTTCACCTTCCCCCGCTGCAACGGAGGCTTCGCATGGCCACCAGCTCCGACTATCCTGCTCACGCAGCCGATCCGCCGAGGTCGAACACCTTCGTGATGGTGCTCGCCTTCGCCGGGATCGTGGTGGCGGTGATGCAGACCCTGGTGATCCCGCTGGTTCCCGAGCTTCCCAAGCTCCTGGGAGCCTCGCCGTCCGACGCCACCTGGGCGATCACCGCCACGCTGCTGGCAAGCGCCGTGGCCACACCGGTGGTGGGGCGGCTGGGCGATATGTACGGCAAGCGGCTCATGCTCCTTGTCAGCCTGGTCCTGCTGATCACCGGATCGGTCGTGTGCGGCCTCAGCGACTCCCTGACGCCCATGATCATCGGGCGGGCCCTGCAGGGCTTGGCGGCCGGCGTCATCCCGCTCGGCATCAGCATCATGCGCGACGAACTGCCCCCCGCCCGGCTCGGCTCCGCGATCGCGCTCATGAGCGCTTCGCTGGGCGTGGGCGGTGCCCTGGGCCTGCCCGCCGCCGCCCTCATCGCCGACAACGCCGACTGGCACGTGCTGTTCTGGACCGCGGCCGGTCTCGGCGTGCTGGCCACCATCCTGGTGCTGACAATCGTGCCCGAATCGGCGGTGCGCAGCGGCGGCCGCTTCGACCTGGTCGGTGCCGCCGGCCTGTCGGTCGCGCTGGTGTGCCTGCTCCTGGCGATCTCCAAGGGCGCCGACTGGGGCTGGTCCGACGGCCTCACGATCGGCCTGTTCGTCGCGGCGGTCGTCGTGCTGCTGCTGTGGGGCTGGTGGGAGCTGCGCAGCCGTGAGCCCATGGTGGACCTGCGCACCACCGCGCGGCGTCAGGTGCTGTTCACCAACCTCGCCTCCATCATGCTGGGCTTCTCGATGTTCGCGATGTCCCTGGTGATGCCGCAGCTGCTGCAGTTGCCTGAGGCCACCGGGTACGGACTGGGGCAGTCGATGCTGGCCGCGGGCCTGGTCATGGCGCCGTCCGGCGTGGTGATGATGGTCCTGGCACCGATAGCGGCTCGCCTGTCCGCGGCCAAGGGACCCAAGATCACCTTGATGATCGGCACCATCATCGTCGCCGCCGGCTACGGTCTCAACATCGCGCTGATGTCCGAGATCTGGCACCTCGTCCTGGTCTCCTGTGTCATCGGGGCCGGTATCGGATTCGCCTACGCCTCCATGCCCGCTCTCGTCATGGGCGCTGTGCCGGTCTCCGAGACGGCCGCCGCGAACAGCCTCAACACCCTCATGCGCGCCGTCGGCACCTCTGTCTCCAGCGCGGTGGCGGGTCTCGTGCTGGCTCAGATGACCACCACGTTCGGCTCCAGCGCTCTCCCCTCCCAGAACGGCTTCCGCGTCGTCATGGCCATCGGCGCCGGCGCCGCCCTCCTCGCCTTCGTGCTCGCCTTCTTCCTCCCCCGCCGAAGCCAGGCCGCCGCCAACCAGGCCGCCGCCAACCAGGCCGCCGCCCGCCAGGCCGCAGCCAGTGCGACGCCGCACGCGGCCGCTGCGGCACGTTCCGACGACGAGCCCGCGCACGCGTCGCCGAACGACTCCTGGACGGGCCGGCCGGACGGCGGCGTCGAGATCCGCGGCTTCGTCAAGGGCGATAACGGCTACCCGGTCGCCCAGGCCACGCTGACACTGATCGACGCGCGTGGCCACCAGTTCGGCCGCGCCCTGAGCCTGGCCGACGGCGGCTACAGCATCTGGACGCCCGGCGCCGGCACCTACGTCCTGATCGCGTCGGCCACCCATCGCGAGCCGCAAGTGGCCACCCTCGCCGTGGGCGACCAGCCGGTCGACTTCAACCTGGTCCTCGCCGGTTCGAGCAAGCTGACCGGTGTCGTGCGCGACCTGGAGGGCAAGCCGGTGCCCGAGGCGATGGTCGTGTTGACCGACGCCCGCGGCGAGGTTCTCACCTCGGGCGCGACCGACGAGGAGGGCTCCTACGGCCTTTCCGGGGTCGGCTCGGGCAATTACACGCTCACGGTCAGCGCGGACTCCCATCGCCCGGCCGCCGTTCCGGTCGAGATCCTCGGCACCGGCCAGACCAGGCAGGACGTCGAGCTGCGGCCGGGCACCCGGATCCGGGGCACCGTACGGGTGCGGAACGGCGCCCCGCTGAACGATGCGCGGGTGACCCTGCTGGACGCGGCCGGGAACGTGGTCGGCACCACGACCACCGGCGAGGACGGCGCGTACGCCTTCGCCGACCTGACCGGCGGTCAGTACACCCTCATCGCCACCGGATACCCGCCGGTGGCCGACACCGTGACCATCAACGGCCCAGACGACAACCGCGACCTGTTGCTGGCCCACACCGAGTAACGCCCGACGCCGGGAGCAGCGGTTCCGGCGATAGCGCAAGGACTGCTCCGAAAGGACGAGCAGGGAGAGCAGGAGCGCCATGTACACCAGCGAAGAGGCCGCCTACCCCAGCCGGCAGGCCGAGCGACGCGCCCCGGACGGCCGGCGGGGCCTGTACGCCCGGATCCGTACGAAGGACGGGTGGGCCGTCCAGCACGCGGTCGTCACGATGACCGACACGTCCGGGCAGCAGGTCGTACGGGCCGAGACCGACGCCGAGGGGGTCGTGTCGAGCCGCCCGCTGACGCCCGGCGTGTACACGGCCGTCGCCACCGCGGCCGGATACACGCCGGCCGCGCTGACGGCGATCGTGACCGGATCCGGCGCCGCCGAGCTGGGGACGGTGGTGCTGGCCCGGCAGGGCGGCGCCGACCTTCCCCCTCCCGGGATCTGGGCGCTCGACCCCGCCCACTGCGCGATCTCGGCGACGGCCCAGCACCTGGGGCTCAGCACCGTCCGGGGGCGGTTCACCGAGTTCGCCGGGCGGATCGAGGTCGGCCGGTCCCCGGAGACCTCCGCTGTGGCCGCCGACATCGCGGCCGCGTCGATCGACACGGGGAACAGCACGCGGGACGACCATCTCCGCTCGGCCGACTTCCTGAACGCCGCCTCCTATCCGACGATCTCCTACCGCAGCTCCGGGCTCACCCCTGCGGGCTCCGATCGGTGGATCGTGCACGGGATGCTGACCCTTGCCGGGGTGACGCGGCCCGTCGATCTCCACCTGGCCTACCTCGGGACCGGCTCAGACCCGTGGGGTGGCCTGCGGGCGGCGTTCCGGGCCGAGACCGAGCTGCGCCGTGAGGACTTCACGATGACGTACAACCAGGTGGTGCGGGCCGGGGTCAACCTGATCGGTTCGACGCTGAAGGTGGAGCTGGACATCCAGGCCGTGCAGAGCGCGTCCCTGCCATAGGCACTGGTTCTGCGGTCTTGCTCAGTTAACTGCACTTGCTTCACCTGGTTGATCATGGCTCTCCATGCCTTGATCAAGGAGCGTGAAGTGGACCTTCGTCGCCAGTTAATGGAAGGCCGGGTGCAGGTCCCGAGCGTCGGCTCCGTCGCCAAGGCCCTCTTTGGCAGGCTCAGGTGAGACCTCGGGAGGAAGCAACCTTCTAAGCTGCGACTAGGGCCTGTTTTCAAAGAGGTGTAGTGGTCGCGCCCGTTAATTCGTCGGGGTTCATCCGGCCAGCGGGTGCGGTGCGTGTCGGTCGTGCTGCCTGATACGTGCCAGGAGGCGGTTGAGGTCGGTGCGGGTGAACTTCCAGTCGAAGGGCCTGGCTGCGGCGTTGTAGTGGTTCTCGAAGGCGATGATCTGGGCGGCGAACTCATCGAGGTCCTCGAAGTCGCCGGGGGTGAGGAGCTTGCGCTGGATGACGGAGAAGTAGACCTCGATCTCGTTGAGCCAGGAGGCGTGGACGCCCAGATGGACCATCTGGGCGTTCGGGTAGGCGTCGCTGAGCCGGGCTGCCGCCGCCCAGTTCCGGTGCGAGGAGCCGTTGCCCACGACCCAGAAGACCCGCCTTGCCAAGACGTACGGCTCGCTCTGCATCACCTGGTCCACGAGCGTGGTGAACGGCCTGATGCCGGTGGTCGGCTCGCACCGGCCCATGACCCGGGCGCGGTGGACGTCGTAGGCGGCCAGGCAGGCGAGGGTGCCGAGGCGGTGGTACTCGCTCTCGATCCGCGTCGCCCGCTCCGGCCCCGGCGGGAGCGGAAGGCCGATGCGCATGCGGGCCTGGGCGCCGGGCTTCTCGTCGGTGCTGAGCACGTACTCGTCCTCGCCGAGCGGCTCCTCTTCCCATTCCCGCTGGTAGAGGTCCAGGACGCGGGATGCCTTGAGGGCGAAGTGCGGGTCACGGGGAAAGATCCACGACCGGTGCTGCCAGGGCTTCAGGGCATCGTCGGCGAGCCAGCGGTGCACGGTGGACGCCGAGGGCGCGGGAACGATGCCACTGGCTGCCGTATGGCGGGCCAGCTCGGGGCAGGCCCATCGGGCCAGGGAGTTCCGCTCGAGGTGGGCATCTCGCACGCGAGGGCCTTGACCCCAGCTCGCCGGCATCACCGTCCGCTACCACGGCGAGTTCACCTACGTCGCTGGCCGACTCCCCGACGGCACCACCCTGCCGCTCTGCCGGCTCCGCTACGCCGGATCCGCCACCAGTTGGGGCTTCGCCATCTACCGCGCCAGCCATGACGACTACGAGAAGTCCGTCCTGCCCACCGGCTACCCGGCTGGCACCCCGCAGGAAGCCCTCGACTGCGCCTGCGGTCTTTACCTTGGCGACACTACGGCCTGGCTCGACCCGCCACCCCCGACGAATTAACGGGTGCGACCCCTAACGCAAGCGTGGGGGCCGTCAGTGCTGTTTCAGTGATGTTTCAGCGACATCGCCCATCGTGGGTTCTCACCACATTCCGTGGAACCACTGGGAAAGGGCCTATGAACAGCAACTTAAGTGCGCCATCGTGGCTGGTGCCATCAGCCTAGGGATACCCGGGCTCGCGACATCCGCCGATGCGGCGGAGAACATCAGGGAAGTGATCACCGAGGACTGCCTCGCAAAACTTTACGTCAGCGATACGGCTTCGTGGGCAACGTCGGCGCGACGCTCACGGTCAGATGAAAGAAATGGCAGCCTGTCCATGGCTCTGCGATCAGCATGTGCCGCGATGAGAGGACGGTCGTTCGGCCAGGGGCCACGGGCTGCGCATCATCACTCTCGACAAGTCGCTCAGCGTCACCTCCAAGACCACTGGTGAAAGCGTTTCAGTGACGGTCGTCAACGCTCTCTCAACCGTATCTCCGTCACCTCGCCACAATATCTCGATTGGCCCGCTTCGGGCAGGGTCGCCTTGACCATTTCGGCCGAGCACAGGCCGACTGATCGCAGAGTGGCGCGCCGTCGCGACGCGGTGCCACACGACCGATGACCGCCCAGCACGGCCCGGGCGTCGCTTGGAGCTGCTATTTCGCTTTCGCATTGGCGATCAAGACAGCGATGCCGTCGAGGATCAGCGCGAGACATCTTGCGGGCTGGAGGAGGCCGAGACGACACGGCTGTCCATACCTGTGCTCCCGTGACGCGACCGCGAGCGCTTGGTGAGCAGGCAACAATGACCAGAACGAGGAGAAACATGCTTGGTAAGGCAAAAGCCGGCGTCGTCGCCGGCGTGGTAGTTCTCGGAATGCTCAGTTCCAGTGCCGCTGTGGCGGCGTCAGGGAGAGGGACAGAAAGCATCACTCCAAAGGCGGGAGTGGCCAAAGTCGAAGCGTACGGCGCCACCAGCGCTTCGCAGTCGGCCACTGCGAAGCTCGCGAGCTGTGTTCGCAGCGTTTGCAAGGTGAAAAACGCGAAATATCGCGGGCTCAAATGTGCGACCGCCAGGAGCAAGGTGATCGGGAGCGCGCAGGGTCGCGGTCCGGGGAAACTGGTGCTGACGATCTCCGAAGGGGTTGAGGCAACACACGAGTCGTCCATGCAAGTCACCCCGGTCAGCATGCTGTCCGCAGCCGTGGGGTTCAGCGTCACCAAGAGCTACTCGGTGGAGAAGCAGACGCGCTATGAGGTGCCGAGGGGACGGATGGGATACGTACAGGCGTACCCCTGCTACAAGCTATACAGCTACGAACTGTGGACGAATGGCAAGTTCGGACTGGGGGTGAAGCGCATCGGAAACGGCATCGCCGGAAAGCCCACCGGGGTCTACTTCAAGCAGTGGACCGAGAAGGTGTGACGCGGTAGGCGGATATGCCGCCCGGCTCGGTCGACGCGTCGTACTCGGCCACCACGACGACTCTGTCTTCACCTCCGGCATTCCCGGTCCGGGGAGATCCGTCGGAAGTGCCAGGAAGCCGCGGCGGGTTCCGTACCCGTTCGGCGGAGCCCTTTCCCGTCGGCGGACCGCCACGTTGAACTTCGCAAATAGCGATAAATCTATATAAATGGGGATTGAACGCCGCGGGCCGGGAACGTCTCGGGAGAGGGCTCCTCCCGGGCCGCAGAGCGCTGAGTACGGTGGCCGGCGACGTGCGTGCCGCGACTCCGCGTTCCCGGCACCGGGGGAGGCCGGAGCCTGGTCTTCTGGAACGGATGTCGCATGAACGGAACGGATGAGGTTCGGGGGATGGCCCTTCCGCTGGAGGAGGCGGCCGACCTCGACCCGTTGACGGACCGCATCGGCGAGGCCCGGTGCGTGCTGATCGGCGAGGCCAGCCACGGGACCCACGAGTTCTACGCCTGGCGGGCGGCGCTGACCCGCCGGCTCGTCGAGGAACGCGGCTTCTCCTTCGTGGCGGTCGAGGGGGACTGGCCGGACTGCTGGGAGGTCAACCGCTCGGTCATGCTGGCCGACGGCGCGCCCGAGGATCCGCAGGAGGTGCTTGACGCCTACCGGCGCTGGCCGACCTGGATGTGGGCCAACCTGGAGACCGCGCACTTCTGCCGGTGGCTGCGGGACCGCAACGCCGGCCTGCCGCCCGGGGAGCGGGCGGGCTTCTACGGGCTGGACGTCTACAGCCTGTGGGAGTCCCTCCGGGCCATCGTCTTGTACCTGCACGAATACCACCCCGACTACCTGGGGAACGCGCTTGAGGCCTACCGCTGCTTCGAGCCGTACACCGAGGATCCGCAGGCGTATGCCCGAGGCACCCGGCTGGTGCCCGCAGGGTGTCAGCAGGAGGTGGTGGAGCTGCTGAGCCGGGTACGGAAGACGGTCTCCGCCGACTCCGCCGACCCGGCCGAGCGGCTGAACATCTGGCAGAACGCCGAGGTCTCGATGGCCGCCGAGCGCTACTACCGGGCCATGGTCGGCGGGGGTGCCGAGTCGTGGAACGTCCGTGACATCCACATGGCCGACACCCTGGACCGGCTGCTGCACTTCCACGGCGAGGGTGCGAAGGCCGTCGTCTGGGCCCACAACACCCACATCGGCGACGCGAGGGCCACCGACATGGCGCGGGACGGGATCGTCAACCTCGGCCAGTTGGCCAGGGAGCGGTACGGCCTGGACGACGTCGTGCTGGTCGGCTTCGCCACCGCCTACGGCGAGGTGGTCGCGGCCCCCCGATGGGGGGCGTCCATGGAGGTCATGTCGGTGCCCCCGCCGCCCGCCGACACCCTCGAAGGCCTGCTCTGCAGTCCGGAGACCGACCTGGACCACCGTGCCCTGTTCGTCTTCGCCGACCAGCCGGACGCCCGCTGGCTGACCACCCGGCTGGGGCACCGCGCCATCGGCGTGGTGTACGACCCGATACGGGAGCGGCGCAACTACCGGCCCAGCACGGTCGGCGACCGCTACGACGCCCTGTGCTGGATCGCCAGAACCTCCGCGCTGCAGCCGCTGCACATGGAGCGGGAGAGCCGCGGCGAGCTGGAGACCCTGCCCACCGGCGTCTGAGCCGGAGACGCCGGTCCGGCACGCCACGCCCTCCGGCCCGGTACGGCGCGCGCCACGCTTTTCGGCCCCGTACGGCGCACGCCGCGGCCGTCATCCGTACGGCGCCGCCACCCTTCAGGCGCCGGAGGCGGCGATCACCTCGGAGACCAGGCACGGTGAGGTGACCAGGCGGGCATACTCCGGCTGGCGCAGCTCGCCGCCCATGAACGGGTGGGGGTTGCGGTGGACGGCGGGGCTGGGAGCGTCCACGAGAGCGGCGAAGTGGATCTCCTTGACCCCTGTCGCCGCGACCACGCGGCTCACGTTGCGGGGTGTGATGCCGCCGCCGGGCATGATGATCGGGCCGTCACCCGCCCGCTCGACCAGCGACGCGATCAGCGGCGCTCCCTCGAGCGCCGTGATGTCCTGACCGGAGGTGAGCACCCGGTCGACGCCCAGGGAGGCCAGCGTGTCGAGGGCGGCGAACGGGTCGGCGGTCATGTCGAAGGCCCGGTGGAAGGTGACCGAGAGGTCTCCGGCCGCGCCGATGAGCCGCTTGGCCACCTCGGCGTCCACCTCGCCCGAAGGCGTCAGCACCCCGATCACCACGCCCTGCGCCCCCGCCTCGCGGACGGTCGCCACGTCGCGTTCCATGGCCGCGATCTCGTACGCGTCATAGATGAAGTCACCGCCCCGGGGACGGATGATCACGTGAACGCGGATCGACGAGACCGCCGCGAGGGTCGCCTCGACGGTGCCGAGGGTCGGGGTCAGGCCGCCCTCGAAGAGGGCCGAGCACAGCTCGACCCGGTGGGCCCCGGCCTGCTCGGCCGCCAGCGCGCCCGCCGTACTGTCGATGCAGATCTCATAGGTAAGGCTCATTCATCCTCCAAAGCATGGATCTCGCCGACCGGGACGCCCCCGCCCAGTACCGGAACACGTGCGAACTCCCCGGCGGACGCGACGTCGCCCCCCGCCGCCCGGAGCGCGGCCAGCGCGATCGCGCTGGTGGCCCGCGGGCTCCCGTCGATGACCTTGACCGCCGCCGCGTGCCCGGTGGCGAGCGCGACGACGAGCACGCCCTCGGCGCCCCCCTTCGCCACCGCCCCCGGCAGCGCCCGCATCAGCGAGGTGTTGACGTGGCCGGTCCCGCCGACGTACTCGGGGTGCTCGCGCATCGCGTCGGCGACCGCCCGGGGCGCCGTTCCAGGGGCGGCGAGGACCAGCCCCCGCACGGCCCTCGCCAGACCGGTCAGCGACAGCCCGAACAGCGGCGCGCCGCACCCGTCGACGGCGACGTGGGCCGTCCGCTCTCCGGAGAGTTCCTCGACCACGTCCCGGACCCGTCGCTGCACGGGATGAGCGGGATCGAGATAGGAGTCGACCGCCCAGCCCGAGGCCACCGACGCGGCGAGCATCGCGGCGTGCTTGCCCGAGCAGTTCATCCGCTCGGGGGAGGCGGTCAGGCCGCCCCGGATCAGCGCGTGACGGGTGGCCTCGTCCTCCGGCCAGTCGGCGGGACAGCCGAGGGCGTCGAAGCCCAGCCCCGCCTCGCCGAGCATCTCGGCGACCAGGCGCACGTGGAAGTCCTCACCCGTGTGGCTGCCGGCGGCGATGGCCAGGCGTGGGCCGCGCAGGTCGGCGCCGGACAGCAGGCACCCGAGTGCCTGGAACGGCTTGGCCGACGAGCGCGGCAGCACCGGCGCGCCGACCGCGCCGCGGGCGACCACCACACCGCCGTCGGGCGCGAGGGCGACGGCGCTGCCGAAGTGCACGCTCTCGGTGAATCCGGAACGCACCACCTCGGCGAGCGGGACGAATCCGGAACGCCCCCCGTCGAGTGGGACGAGTTCAGGCACGGGTGAGTCTCCTTCGTGGTCGGCCGGCCCGCCGCCGGCGGGCTTCGAGGGTGCGGGCGAGCTTGGACAGCGACGCGTTGACGACCAGGTAGATCAGCGCGACGACGATGTAGGTCTGGATGAGCAGGCCGTTGTAGGACGCCAGGACCTTGCCGCTGTAGAGCAGTTCGGCGTAGCTGACGACGAAGCCCAGCGAGGTGTCCTTCAGCAGGCCGACGGACTGGCTGACGATCGAGGGCAGCACGCGCCGGGCCGCCTGCGGGAGCACGATCATGCGCATCGTCTGACCGTGGGTCAGCCCGACCGCCAGACCCGCCTCGCCCTGGCCGCGCTCCACGGACAGGATCCCGGCCCGGAAGATCTCCGCGAACGCCGCCGCGTTCGAGATCGCCAGCGGTACCACGAGCTTCCAGAACAGCGGCAGGTCCAGCCCGTAGCGGGGCAGAGCGAACAGCACGAGGTAGACCAGCAGCAGCGCCGGGACGGTCCGCACGACCTCCACGTACGTGGCGGCGGGCAGGCGCACCCAGCGCCGCCGGGACAGCCGCCCGAGGGCCAGTGCCAGGCCGGCCGCCATCGCGAGCGCCGCCGAGACGACCGCCGCCAGCGCGGTGGACCAGAGCCCGTCGAGCAGGTAGCGCCACATCGGCCACGTCGCGTACGGCTGCCAGCGGTCGGCGCCGAGCTGACCGGCGGCGGCGAACTGCCGTACGGCCAGCGCCAGCAGACCGAGGACCGCGACCGCCCCCACAACGGTCGCGATCCGGATCCTGCGGCGGGCGCGCGGTCCGGGCTCGTCGAAGAGCAGACTACTCACCTGACCACCACCAGCCGTCGTTCGAGCCGCCCGGTGACGAACCCGGCACCGGCGGCGATCAGTGCGTAGGCCAGGCCCGCCCCGACGAAGATCGGGATGGGCTGGGCCTCCATCAGGTTGACCCGGTTGGCCGCGGCGGTCAGGTCCACCACGCCGATCGCGGCCGCGAGCGAGGTGTTCATCGTCAGCGCGATGAAGATGTTGCCCAGCGGCTGGATCACCGTGCGCAGCGCCTGCGGCAGGATCACGTGCCGCAGGGACTGGCCGAAGGTCAGCCCGAGCGCGCGGGCCGCCTCACCCTGCCCGGCGGAGACGGCGTTGACGCCCGAGCGCAGGGCCTCGGCGATATAGGCGGCCTCGTAGAGCGCGATGACCACGATGGCCGTCACCAGCAGGTCGGCCTTGATCCCGATCTCCGGCAGGCCGAAGACGGCGAGTACCAGCAGCACCAAGAGGGGCAGGTTCTGGAAGGTCTCCACGTAGGCGGTGCCGATCCCGCGCAGCACGCCGACCGGGCTGACCCGCATGGCCGTGATCACCAGGCCCATCACCGCGGCGCCGAGGAACGACGCCGCGGTGAGCTGGAGGGTCACGATCAGGCCCTGCCAGAACTCGGGCAGGTGATCCAGGATCGCCGACATCAGGAACCCGGCACCGATCCGATCTGCGGCGGGGTGGGAGCCTCGCCCTGCACGACCGTGCCGATGGAGTTCTTCCAGGTCTGCTGCCAGAGGCCGTCGGCCTGGATCTTCTTCAGCCAGTCGTTGACGAACTTCTTGAACTGATCGTCCCCGTGCTTGAGGCCGATGCCGTACGGGTCGGTCGTGAACGGCGATCCGACGACCTGGACCGACGGGTCCTTCTTGGCGTTGGCGACCAGGAGTGTCTCGTCCTGGACGTAGGCGTCGCCGCGCTCCTGCTTGAGCGCCTGCATGCACTCGGGGTCGCTGCCGAACGTCACGATCTTCGCCTGCGGGGCGATCTTCTTGATCGCCGGGATGGCCGGGGTGTTGGCGCCGGCGATGACGGTCTTGCCGTTCAGGTCCTCCGGCTTGGCGATGCCCGCCGTGCCCTTCCTGACCGCGAGGGTCAGGCCCGAGGAGTAGTAGGGGCCGGCGAAGGCGACCTGCTCGGCCCGCTCCGGCGTGATCGTGTAGGTCTGGAAGACGACGTCCACGGTGCCGTTGCTCAGCAGCGCCTCACGGGTCTCCGAGGCCGAGTTGACGATCTTCACCTTGGGCTCGCCGATGATGTACTTGGCGAGCGCCTTGCCCATGTCGGCGTCGAAACCCTCGACCTCGCCGGTCGTCGGGTTCTGCTGCGACAGCAGCGGGGCGTCGAGCGATCCGCCGACGATCAGCTCGCCGCGCTGCTTGATCTTCTCCATCGTGGAGCCGGGCAGGATGTCGGCGGCGGCCGCCACCGGCGCCTTGGCGAGCAGATCACCGCCCTTGGCCTCGCCCGGTACCGCCGGGCTGCCCGAATCCGTGCCGGAACAGGCCGAGAGGCCGATCATCGACACGGCGGCGACAGCGGCCATCCGCTTCATGGACACCATCGGGCCCACCATCCTTTGCGATCAGTGCGTGAGTACCTTGGCCAGGAAGTCCCTGGCCCGGTCTGTCGTGGGAGCTTCGAAGAAGGCGTTCGGCTCGGCCGTCTCGACGATCTGGCCGTCGTCCATGAAGACCACCCGGTCGGCGGCCCTGCGGGCGAAGCCCATCTCGTGGGTGACGACGACCATGGTCATGCCGTCGGCCGCGAGCCGGACCATCACGTCCAGGACCTCGCCGACCATCTCGGGGTCGAGCGCCGAGGTGGGCTCGTCGAAGAGCATCACCTTGGGGCGCATGGCGAGCGCGCGGGCGATGGCCGCCCGCTGCTGCTGCCCGCCCGAGAGCTGGGCGGGCAGCTTCGCGGCCTGCTCGGCGATGCCGACGCGCGCCAGCAGCTCCCGGGCGGTGCTCTCCGCCTCGGTACGGCTGACGCCGCGCACCTTCACCGGCGCGAGCATGACGTTCTCCAGCACGCTCTTGTGCTGGAAGAGGTTGAACGACTGGAAGACCATGCCGACGTCGGCCCGGAGACGGGCCAGCTCGCGGCCCTCCACCGGGGCGGGGACGCCGTCGATGAGGACCTCGCCCGAACCCGCGCTCTCCAGACGGTTCAGGCAGCGGCACAGCGTGGACTTTCCGGATCCCGAGGGGCCGATGACCACGACGACCTCGCCCTGCGCCACCTCAAGATCGATGTCGCGCAGCACGTGATGATCGCCGAACCATTTGTTCAGCCTTTGCACCTGAATCATTGCCATCTTCCTTCGAAATCGAAGACAAAGCGGAACGTAATGGATGACTCTGGCTGAAGTCAACACTTTGCCGTAGTAAGTGCAGACGTGGTATTTCTCTGTTCATGTCAGGCAAAGAGAGGTTGCCCGTGCGGGGCGCCCAAGGCGATCTCCTGCGCCTCGTCGCCACCGGCCGTGCCGAGTCGCGCGCCGAGCTGGCCCGCCTCTCCGGCCTGGCCGCGTCGAGTGTCTCCCTGCGCGTCGAGGAGCTGATCGGCACCGGACTGCTCGTGGAGGAGGGGGCCGGAACCTCCCGGGGAGGGCGGCGGCCGCGGCGGCTCCGGATCAGTCCCACCGCCGGGCTGCTCGCGGTGGCCGACCTCGGAGCCCGCCACGCCCGCCTGGGCCTGCTCGACCTCAGCGGCGCCCCGCTGATCGTCGAGGAACGCCCCTGCGACATCGCGCTGGGTCCGGAGGCGACCCTGGACTGGATGGCGGCCGTGTTCGACGAACTGCTCGTCCACGGCCCGTCCGGCGCCCCCCTGCGCGGGGTCGGCACCGGCATCCCCGGGCCGGTGGACCCCGCCACCGGCCGTGTGGTGTCCCCTTCGCGGATGCCCGGCTGGAACAACTTCCCCGTCGCCGAGTATCTCGGCGCGCGCTACGACCTGCCGGTGCTCGTCGAGAACGACGCCAACCTGATGGCCGTCGGCGAGGCCCGCGCGTGGCCCGGCTGCGACAACCTCATGGTGCTGAAGGCCGGCAGCGGCATAGGGTGCGGCGTGATCGTCGACGGCCGCCTGCACCGGGGGAGGGGCGCGGCCGGCGACATCAGCCACGTCCGGGTCAGGTCCGACTCCTCCGTCGTGTGCTCCTGCGGCCACTCCGACTGCCTGGAGGCCTACGCCAGCGGGGCGGCGCTGATGGACGCCCTGGTCGAGCAGGGCATCGCGGTACGGCGGCCCGCCGACGTCGTCGCCGCCGTCAACGACGGTGTGCCCGAGGCCACCGCCCTGGTCAGGAACGCCGGCCATCTCATCGGCGAGGTGCTCACCGTCCTGGTGAACTTCATCAACCCCGACGCCATCGTGATCGGCGGCAGCCTGTCCACGGCCGAGCCGTTGATCTCCTCGATCCGCGCGGCCGTCTACGAACGCTGCCTGCCGCTGGCCACCCGCGACCTGGAGATCTCCGTCACCCGCGCGGGCCCCGACGCGGCGCTGCTCGGCGCCGGATCGCTGCTCCTGGACGCCGTCCTGGACTGAGCCGCCTTCCGGTGCGGCGCGGCCGGCCCGGGGAGACCCGGTGCCTCCGGGGCCGGGCGGAGGCCGGTCGCCCGCGGCCCGCGCCGCCCGGCGGGCGCTGACCGGTCACGGGCATGGCCGGGTCCACCGGGCGTGCTCAGGCGGGGCAGGACGGGCGGGTGACCGCGTGCGTCACTGGGCGATGTCGTGCGGGCGGTACGGCTCGGCCAGGAAGGCGAGCTCATTGTCCGTCAGAGCAAGGTCGACCGCGGCGACGGCGTCCTCGACATGCCGGTCCTTGGTCGCGCCGACGATCGGAGCGGACACACCCGGCTGGCGGAGCAGCCAGGCCAGGGCCACCTGGGCCGGGGGGACCTCGTGGTCCCGGGCGACCTGGGCGACCCGGTCGAGGATCTGGCGGTCGTTGTCCGCGTCGGTGTAGAGGAAGTCGATGCGCGAGTCGCTCCCGCCGCGGGTGGTCGCCTCCTCGGACCCGGCACGGGCGAGCAGGCCCCGGGCCAGCGGGCTCCACGGGATCAGGCCCACTCCCTGGTCGGCGCAGAGCGGGTTCATCTCCCGCTCCTCCTCCCGGTAGAGCAGGTTGTAGTGGTTCTGCATGGTGACGAACTTCGTCCAGCCATTGGCCTCGGCCACATACTGGGCCTTGGCGAACTGCCAGGCGCTCATCGTGGAGGCACCGATGTAGCGGGCCTTGCCCGCGCGGACCACGTCGTGCAGGGCCAGCATGGTCTCCTCGATCGGCGTGTCCGCGTCCCAGCGGTGGATCTGGTAGAGGTCCACGTAGTCGGTGCCCAGCCGGCGCAGCGAGTCGTCGATGGCGGAGTGGATGTGCTTGCGCGACAGGCCACCGTCGTTGACGCCCCTGCCCACGGGGAAGAAGACCTTGGTGGCCAGCACGTAGTCGTCCCGGCTGGGGAAGATCTTACGGAGCAGGCGGCCGGTGACCTCCTCGCTGCTGCCGGCGGAGTAGACGTCGGCGGTGTCGAAGAACATCACCCCGGCGTCGGCGGCCCCGCGCACGATCGGCTCCGCGGCGGTCTCGTCGAGGATCCAGTCGCTGCCCCTGGCCGGATCGCCGTAGCTCATCATGCCGAGGCAGATTCTCGACACCTTCGTTCCGGTTGATCCAAGACGCGTATATTCCATGGCTAAGCCTCCTGTGTTCACTTCGCAGGCCAGCCTACGACCGACGGTTCCGGCGGAGATCGGCGGTAGGCGGCTGCCGATCGGCGCGGCTCAGGAGAAGCGGCGCACCCAGGCCGCCGCCCCGGGAATCACCTCCTGCACCGGTGCGACGTGCGGGTACCAGGTCCGCTCCCACTCCAGCGACACCCACCCGTCGTATTCCCGCTCGCGCAGCAGCGTCCCCGCCTCCTCCAGCGGGACCGCGCCCTGCCCCATCGGGACCGGCGTCCCATCGGGACCGGCATCCTTGACCTGCACGTAGGCGAGGTGTTCGCCGAGGGCCGCGAGTGTGTCCGCCGGATCCTCACCGTGCCGCCACGGGTGCAGCAGGTCCCAGATCGCCCCGGTGGCCTCCGGATCACCGGTCTCGTCGAGCAGCCGCGCCACGGCCGCACCGGTGGGCATCGCGTCGTGCGTCTCCACCAGCACCCGCACGCCCAGCCGCCGGGCCGTCGCCGCGACCGCCCTCAGCCGCCGCGCCCCGACCGCCGGATCGTCCCCCTTGGGGAACACCCGCACCCCAGGGGCCCCGAGGTCGGCGGCGAGGACCAGCTCGGCCGTCAGCGTCTCGACCACCGGCCCGTCGTCCCCCGGCGCGCAGATCCCGGTGTATCCGGCCAGGGCGGAGATCTCCAGCCCGGCGGCGGCCAGTGCCGCCCGGACCCGTGGCCGGTCGGCGGGCGGGCCTTCCCGCTCCGCCGTCCGCCACTCGCGTCCGGAAACCCCGGAGGCCGGCGGCGCCGTACGGCGGGCGCCCGCCCCCGGCAGGCCGACGTGGACACCGGTGTCGGGGTGGAGCCGCAGCTCCAGCCCGTCGCACCGGTGCGCTGCCGCGATCTCGATCGCCTCGGACAGTCCCGCGCCGGGCAGGCCCAGCGTGCTGAAGGACAGCTTCACATCAGGCTCCACATGTTCTCTCGAAGGATGTTCCCGCCCGGGTCACGCTGAGCGCCGGTGCCGGCGCCCGCGCGTCCGGAGCCGGGTCTGCGGATCATCCGTACCGGGGGACCGTCGGGAACGGCGCGGCCTCGAAGGCCCCGAGTCCGGAGCCCGGCCGTAGCGGCGCGGTCTGGCCGGACCCGTTGACGGGCAGCCCCCTGCCGTCCGCCGCCGGGTCGACATAGGTGGCGAACCAGGCGTCCAGCTCGCCGGCCAGACCGGCGCGCACGGACGCCGCCTCGGGGGCGGCGGCCAGGTTCCGTTCCTCACCCGGATCGGCCACCAAGTCGTAGAGCTCGTGCGGGCCGTACGGATGCCGGTGCACGTATTTCCACTCCTCGGTCCGGATCATCCGCACCGGCCCGTACTCGTCGAACACCACCACCCGGGAGCGGTCCTCGCCCGGCGAGCCGTCGAGGACGTCGGCGAACGACCGTCCGGGCCGTAATCCGCCGGCAGCCGGAAGCCCGAGGTGTTCCAGCAGCGTGGGCCGCAGGTCGTAGGCCGACAGCAGTGCCTCGCACACCCGGCCGCCGGGGACGCGTCCCGGCTGGCTCACGATCGCCGGAACCATGACCGAGCTGTCGTAGACGTTCTGCGGGAAGGTGCCGTTGCCCTTGCCCCAGATCCCGTGATGGCCGCAGTTGAAGCCGTTGTCACTGGTGAAGACCACCAGCGTCGACTCCGTGAGTCCCAGCTCCGCCAGCCGGGACAGCACCCGGCCGATCCCGGCGTCCATCGCCGAGATCGCCGCGAAATAGCCGGTCAACGCGGCGCGCACGTCGGACTCGCCGCCGACCGGGGCCCCGTCCGGGCCCACCGGCTGCCAGGGGTGCGGCGGCCCCTGCGGGCAGGAGTCGAACGCACAGCCCTCGTAGAGCGCCTCGAACACCGGGGGGTGCTGCCCCTTCCACGGGGTGTGCGGCGCGGTGTAGTGCAGCGACAGATAGAACGGCTCCTCGCGCTCCGCCTCGCCCGACAGGAAGGCGCACGCCTCGCCGGTCAGCACGTCGGTGAGATACCCGGGTGCCGTGACCCGCTCGCCCTCGTCGTAGAGGATCGCGTCCAGGTACGGCCCGCCGCCGCTCTCGTGCGCCAGCCAGCGCACGAAGCCCGGCCGGGGCCGGTCGTTGGCGCCCAGGTGCCACTTGCCGACCAGGCCGAGCCGGTACCCCGCGTCGTGCAGGTCGTCGGTGAAGAGCCTGCGCCCGGCCAGGAAGTCCACCCCGCCGTCGCCCACATGCCCCCGGCTGATCCAGTCGTGCACGCCGTGCTGGGACGGGATCTCTCCGGTGAACAGCGACGCGCGGGCCGGGGAGCACACCGGGGAGGTGCAGAAGAACCGTGACAGCCGCACACCCGAAGCCGCCAGGGCGTCGAGCGCGGGGGTGCGGAGGTCGTCGTTGCCCGCACAGCCCAGGGCCCATGGGCCCTGGTCGTCGCTCAGGACGAGCAGGACGTTGGGCCGGTCGGGATCACGGCTGGCCAACGACGGCCCCCACCCGCACCGGCGCCCCGCTCGCCGCCGAGGCGTAGGCCGCCAGCACGACCTCCAGCACGTCCCGCCCGTGCGCGCCGGTCACCGCGGGCTCCCGGCCGTCCCGTACGGCGTCGGCGAAGTCGGCGAGCTGGGCGGCGAAGGCCGCAGGGACGTCGTCGCCGCCCGGCCGGTGCAGCCAGGTGGTCACGCCGTCCCGGTGCAGCGCCGTACCGGTCTGGGAGGAGATCGACAGGACGCCGGTCTCGCCGACGACGACGACCTCGTCGTGCGGGGCCGGCGGGCCGGTGCTGGTCACCGTGACCTGTGCGGTCAGGCCGCCGGACAGGACCAGCCTGGCCAGCACGTCGGTCTCGACCGAGGAGCCGTCCAGGGAACTGGACAGCGAGGCCTCCACCCGTTCGACCCGGCGGCCGGACAGCCACACCAGCCGGTCCACGGTGTGCGCGCCGATGTTGATGAACACCCCTCCGCCGGCGATCTCCGGGTCGAGGAACCAGCCGGGACGCGAGCCGGGCCGGTAGTCGGAGCCACGCCGGTCGGACATCATCAGCGTCTCGCCGATCTCCCCGGCCGCAAGCGCGGTCATCGCCGCGACCTTGTCGGGCAGGAAGCGCTGGATGTGCCCGACGGCCAGCCGCACCCCGGCGGCCGCGCAGGCGTCGATCATCAGATCGCAGTCGGCGAGCGAGGTGGCCATGGGTTTCTCGACCAGGACGTGCAGCCCGGCCGCCGCCGCGTCGCACACGATCGCGGTGTGCAGCGCGTGCGGGGTGTTGACCACCACGGCGTCCACCTCACCCGAGGCGATCAGGTCGCGGTGGTCGGCGTGCACCGGGACGCCGTGGGGTGCGGCGACCCGGTGCGCGGCCTCCGGATTCACGTCGCAGACGGCGCCCACCCGGAGGCCGGGCACCCGGAGCGACGCGTCGGCGTGCAGTACGCCGACGGCGCCCGCGCCGATCAGACCCAGACGGAGTTCAGTCACTTGTGATCTCTCTCAACGAGGCGCCGCATGATCGGCGCACGACGATGCCGGGGCGCAGCCATACCTGGTGTCTGGGCAGGTCCGGCTCACGCAGGCGGCGGAGCAGGAGCTCGGCCGCGTGGCGGCCGAGATGTCGTTTGGGCGGGGAGACCGCGGTGAGCGGCACCTCCGCCAGTTCGGCGATCTCGTCGTCGTAGGCGACGACCGCCAGGTCCTCGGGTACGGACAGACCGGCCCGCCGGGCGGCGGAGACCACCATGATGGCCTCACGGTCGCCGAAGCAGACCAGGGCCGTGACGCCCTCGGACACCACGCGGCGCACCTGTCCGTCGGCGACCTCGGCGCTCCACTCGATCTGCGGGGTGGAGAACGGTTCGGCGGTCCACAGGCCCAGGTCCGCCACCGCCTTCTCGAAGCCCCGGCCGACCGGTGCGCTGGTGGGGTTGCCCGAGCGGGTGAGCAGGGCCAGCCGGGTGTGGCCGAGCGCGGCGAGGTGGCGCACGGCCGCGTAGCCCCCGGCCGCGTGGTCGGTGCGGACGTGCTCGCTGGGGTCGTCACCGGAGTCCAGGCCGCGTTCGATCAGTACGGCGGGCACCGGCAGGCCGGTCAGGTGGTCGATGACGGCCGCGGGGTCCGCGCGGCCGATGAGCGTGGGGACGACGAGCAGGCCGTCCACGCCGGAGTCGAGCATCCGCCGCAGCGCGGCCTCCTCCTCGACCGGCCGGTAGCGGGAGCAGGCCAGCATCAGCCGTGCCCCGGCGGCGGTCAGCGCCTCCTCGATGCCCTCCAGGACCTTCGGGTAGTACAGCGTGGTGTCCGGCACGACCACACCGACGAGCGCGGCCTCACCCCGGACGGCCGGCGCCTGCTGGACCACGAAGGTGCCCGATCCCTGCCGCCGGACCACGAGCGCCTCTTCGACGAGTTCGTCCACCGCGCGGCGGACCGTGGTGAGACTGACCCCGTGGGTGCGGGAGATCTCCTGCTCGGTGGGCAGTTTGGCGCCGGCCGCCCAGAGACCCGAGCGGATCTCCGCACGAAGCTCGGCGGCGAGCCTGCGGAACTTCAGTTCTCGCATCTCCGGCATGGCGGGGGTCCTCATTTCACCGAACCGAGGGTCATGCCTTCGATGATCCGCCGGCCGAGCCAGACATAACAGGCGAGGACCGGCAGCACCACCATGCAGACCCCGGCGAACAGGCCGCCCCAGTCGGCGCCGTTGAACTGCATCCGCTGCAGGAAGCCCAGCAGGGCGAGGGAGAGTGTGGCGTTCTCCTCGCTCTGCAGGAAGATCAGGCCGAACAGCGTCTCGCCCCAGTGCTGGATGACGTTGAGGATCATCACGGTGATGATGCCACTGCGCGCGAGCGGCAGCATGATCTGCCAGAACGTGCGGTTGGGGGAGGCCCCGTCGAGCGCCGCCGCCTCCTCCAGCTCCTTGGGCAGCGAGCCGAAGAAGCCGGTCAGGAAGAAGACCGTGAACGGCACGGAGGTCGCGACGTAGAGGATCCACATGCCGGTCAGGCTGTCGACGAGATAGAGCGCGTTCATCATCACGTACAGGGGCAGGACGATGACCTGTGAGGGGATGCCGAGGCCGAGCGCGAAGAACGCGGTGAGACCGCTGTTCCAGCGGGTGAGGATCCGGCTCAGCGCGTAGGCGGCCGGCGCCGACAGCGCGATCGTGGTGGCCGCCGCGCCGAAGACCAGGACCACGGTGTTGAGGGTGGCACCGGCGAAGTCGCTGGCGGTCCAGGCCCGGGCGTAGTTGTCCCACTGCGGGTCGGTCGGCAGCGACCAGGGTTCGGCGAAGATCGCGCGGGTGGACTTGAGCGAGGTCAGCAGCATCCACACCGCGACGGCCACGCTGAACAGGGCGAACAGCCACGCCAGGGGGGAGCCGAGCAGTCTGGCCGGTCCGGGGAGCCGGAACGGACGGGTGGCGGGGCCGGGGAGCCTGCGGGTCGTTGCCACGGTGGCTCTCCTTTCAGAACTGGACCGGGTCGCGGCGGAACAACCGGCGCAGCAGCACGACCAGCACGCCGACCAGGGCGAGCATGACCATGCCGGTCGCGGCGGCGGAGCCGTACTTGGGCACGCCGCCGGCGAAGGCCTCGGCGTAGGCGTACAGGGCGGTGTTCCACACCTTGGTGGGCGGAAGCTGGCCGGCCGCGCCCGCGAACGCGTAGATGAACTCGAAGATCTTGATCGCGCTGATGCTCCAGAGCACCGCGCAGACCCCGACGACGTCCCACACCAGCGGGAGCGTCACGTGCCGGAACCGCTGCCAGGCGTTGGCGCCCTCCAGGTCGCACACCTCGTAGAGGTCCTTGGGGATGCGGTCCACGGCGGCCATCAGGATCGTGGTGTAGAACCCGGTCTGCACCCAGACCAGACCGATCATGATGATGGAGAAGAGGTTGTCGGCGCCCAGCCAGTTCGGCGGGTCGTCCACACCGAAGGCCCGCAGCGCCTGGTTGACGACGCCGTCGGCCTGGAAGAGGAACCCCCACAGGATCGACAGCACGATGCCGGAGACGATGTTGGGGAAGAAGATGATCGACCGGACCGCCTTCCGCCCGGCCATGTCGCGCAGGATCATCGTCAGCAGGAAGCTGAGGGCGAAGGTCGCGCCGCCGACGACGAAGAGGATCGTCAGCGTGTTGGCGAAGGAGTCGTGGAAGATCGGGTCGAGCAGCAGCCGCCGGTAGTTGTCGAGCCCGGCGAACTCCATCGGCCCGGCGCCCGCCCACTTGTTGAGGCTGATCCAGGCGGTGGCGAGGGTCGGCAGGATGTAGAAGACGGTGTAGAGGACGAGCGCGGGGGCGACGAACGGCCAGAACAGCCGCCGCCTCCACCGGGTGAGCGGGCTGCCCTGCGCCGTGGGCGCGGGCGCCCGTCCCGGGGCGGGCGCCGTCTCGCGGACTGCGGTCGCGGTCATCAGCCGTTGAGCTTCCAGAAGTCGACCGAGGTGCTCTTGAGCTTGGCCACGAAGTCGGCCGCGGAGACCTTACCGGTGATCAGTTCGGTGTTCACCGGCTGGAAGACCTTGGTGTACCAGTCGGCGTTGTCCATCTTCACGCCGTCGAGCGCCGGATGGGTCTCCGCGGTGTCCAGTGTCTTCTTCACGTCGGCCAGTTCGGCGGGCACCTCGATGTCGGGGCGCGGTGTGATGTTGCCGCCCTCGGAGGCGATCTTCGACAGCCGCTCCCTGTTCATGAAGTACGCGACGAACTTCTTCGCCGCCTCGGCGTTCTCCGCCTTGGCGGGGATCGCGAAGCCGATCAGTGAGATCTCCTGGGTCTGCTCGCCCTTGGCACCCGCGGGGAAGGGGAAGGAGCGGTAGGCGAAGCCCTCCTTGGCCGAGGGCTTCGTCTCGCTGGGCGCGAAGGTGCCCAGCAGCAGGAAGTCGGCCCCGCCGCCGGCCCATTTCTGCTGGATGGCCGGATACTTGCTGCCGTCGTAGCCCTTGACGAAGTAGCCGTCCTTGACGAGCTTCTCGACCTTCTGGACGGCGGTCAGGAACGCCGGGTCGTCGAACCCGGCGCCGGTCTTGTCCACCGCGGCGGCGCCGAACGCGCCGGGGCCGAGGTCGCGCAGGACCGCGTGGTAGGTCCAGAAGGCCGAATAGTCGGCGATGTCGGCGTCCAGCGCCAGTGGTCCGCCGCCCCGCGCGCTCTTCCGCTCGCCCAGCAGGGCGACGAAGTCGTCCCAGGTCTTCGGGGGCGCGTCGGCCACGTCCTTGAGCTCGTCGCCGTTGTACCAGATCTGCTCGGCCAGCACCTCGTAGGGCACCAGCCAGGGTTTGCCGTCCGTGGTCGCGTAGTCGCGGTACTTGGGGGCGATCACGTCGCCGACCTTCTTGCCGGCCTCGCCCGGGATCTCCATGTCATAGACGGGGGAGAGGTCCAGGCCCTGCCCGGTGGCGACGAACGTCGACTTCACGAAGCGGTCGGCGGAGTCCACCAGGTCGGCGGGGACGTTCCTGGTGTTGAGCGTGGGCGCGAGCTGCTTGGAGACGTCGCGTCCCTTCCACTCGACCTTGACCTTGACGCCGGTCTCCTTGGTGAAGGAGGCGATGGCGGACTCCAGCACCTTGGCCTGGGGCTCGCCCGCCTTCCACATCGACCAGTAGACGAGCTCGTCGGAGGCCTGGCTGTCCGAGCCGCCGCCGCAGGCGACGGCACCGAGAGTGACCGTGGCCGCCACGGCCGCGGCGGCCGCGGTCCTGAAGACCTGCCGGCGGGGGAGGGATCCGTACATCGAACGCTCCAGGGGGAGGGGGCGGATGGTGGAATCCTGAGCCCGCAGTCAACCTCAAGTCAACGCCATGAATTAGGGATGAATTCTGTCGAACGGTGGTTTTCCCCGGCGCAGACGGGCAAACGGGCCTCGAAAAAATCAGAATTACTTCTTTATTCATATCTTTCTGCTCCCGTTTGATACGGCTAGCCCGACCGGAGGAGGCACCGTAGTGAAGATCACTCGTAGGACCGCGCTCAAGGCCGGCGCGGCGGGCATGGCCGGCGCCGTGCTCCCGCGCCCCGGTACGGCCTCCGCCGGGACGGCCGGGGACGCGGCGGTCCGGAACGCCGCCGCCGGCGATCTGGAGCAGCGGGCCCTGGCCATGACCCCGCCGGTCTTCCTGCTGGAGACCGCGGTCCCACCGCAGATCACCGCCGGACCGGGCTCGGTGCTGAGCATCACCGACCGGGCGGCGATCTGCGGGAGCCACTCCCTCCGCTGGGAACACGGCAGCCGCTCCACGATCACGGTCAGCGCGCCCCTCGGTTTCTCTCCCGACCCCTACCGGCCGCTGGACGACCAGGCCTGGCAGGGGACCGTGGACACCTTCTCAGTCTGGATATTCAACGAGGTCCCGGTGGACGACGTGGTCCGCTTCGAGTTCGGCAGAGGGGACCGGACCGACGCGTGGTTCGAGTTCCGGCTCGGCTTCACCGGCTGGCGGACGGCCTGGGTCCGCTACGACTACGACATGCACGGCCGGCCGCATCCCGGCATGGACACCCTCCGGATCGTCGCGCCCCGCCGCGCCGGGACGCTCCACCTCGACCAGCTCATGCTCAACGCGGCGCTGCGGCCGGATGCCCCCTGCCGTGACGCCCAGGTGCCGGACATCGCCAAGGAGGGCGACGACTACGACGCCCAGCAGTGGCAGGCGCTCTACCTCTTCGACCGCCTGCTGGCCAAGGCCCGGTTCGACACGGGGGCGCCGTCGGCGGAGGAGACCGCCTCGCTGCACGCCCTGGTCACCCGCTACCGGGACGAGTATCTCGTCTCACCGGTGAAGGTGGACGACGCCTCGGTGGCCGCGCTCACCGCCCAGGTCGCCGCGCTCGGCGCCCCGGAGGCGTCGTCCACCGGGCTGGGCCGCCCGGTCTTCTCCTACCAGTCGCAGATCTACCCACCGAAGATCGCCGCCGAGCTCACGACGTTCGTCGACGCGGTCACGCTGAGCGCCTCCACCGACCTGATGAAGGCGCTGGCGCTGGCCCACACCGCGGCCGGCGCGGCGCACCGGCCCGCGCTCGCCGCCCTCTACATCCGGATGATCGCCCACCTGCGCGACCAGGGCTGGACCCGGGGAAGCTGCCAGGGCACCATCCACCACCTGGGCTACAACGTGCGCGGCTACTACGACTCCGTCTACCTGATGAAGGACGTGCTGCGCGAGGCCGGACTGTTCGAACAGGTCCGCGCCGACCTGGGCTGGCTGACCGGGTTCGGCCGGATCTTCCGGGACCGCGGGCACCGCCAGGCCCACTGCAGCGTCATGGACATCTTCAACACCACGCTCCGGGGGATGCTCGCGGTCGCGCTGCTGCGTGACACCGAAGCCGAGCAGGTCGCGTACCTGCGCGCGCTGCTCGACTGGCTGAACTGGGCGATGCTGCCCACCGACGGCATCCAGGACGGCCTCAAGGTCGACGGGTCCGTCTTCCACCACGTCGGGTTCTTCCCCGACTACGTCCGCGACGGCTTCACCGGGCTGGCCCCGATGGTCTACGTGCTCAGCGGCGGGGTCTTCCGCCTCGGCTCCCAGGCGCACACCTGGCTCAAGCGGGCCCTGCTCACCATGCGGGTCTACGCCAACAAGAACCACTGGCCCATCTCGATCAGCGGGCGCAATCCCAGCGGGCTGACCGCCCTGTCGCCGGTGCCGTACCAGTGGCTGGCGATCTCCGGCACCCCCGACGGCTCAAGCGACGTGGACCCCGAGATCGCCGCGGCGTTCCTGCGGCTGCTTCCCGCCGCGCCCACCGCCCAGCAGAAGCAGGTGGCCGAACGGCTGACGGCGCGCGGCATCACCGCCGAACCCGCCCCCACCGGCAACTGGACGGTCAACTACGCCGCCCTGGCCGTTCATCGGCGACAGGACTGGCAGGTCACGGTGCGCGGGCACAACCGCTACCTGTGGAGCACCGAGATCTACGAGGGCGCCAACTGGTACGGCCGGTACAACACCTACGGCCAGATCCAGGTGCTGCACCGAGGAAACCCGATCGGCAACGCCGACAGCGGCTACGCCCAGGCGGGCTGGGACTGGAACCGCAGGCCCGGCACGACCACCGTGCACCGGCCGCTGGACGAACTGCGGGGCGACCTGACCGGGGCCATCGAGGAGATGCTGCTCACCGACTCGCGGTTCGGCGGAGCGCACACCATCGACGGCCGCAACGGCATGTTCGCGATGGAGCTGCGCGAGCACCCCAAGTACGAGGGGTCGCACCGCGCGCTGAAGTCGGTCTTCCTGTTCGACGACCGGATCGTGGCCGTCGGCACCGGCATCGAGAACGACTCCCCGCATCCGACCGAGACCACGCTCTTCCAGACCCGCCTGTCCAGCCGGTCGGCCCCCACCTACGTCGACGGGACCGAGCCGGTCACCGCCTTCCCGTACGACGCGCCGGACCTCGCGCCGCGCTGGCTGCTGGACGACAAGGGCATCGGCTACCACCTGGCGGCCGGGCAGCGGGCCGGCCTGACCCGTACCACCCAGGCCTCGCGCGACAACGCGACCGAAGCCCCGACCAGCGGCGACTTCGCGACCGCCTGGATCAGGCACGGCGCCTCCCCCCGGGGCGGGAGCTACCAGTACGCCATGGTGGTCGGCGCCACCCCCGAGCGGATGGCCGCGTTCGCCGCCGCGATGGCCGACCCGGCGAGCGCGCCCTACACCGTGCTGCGCGCCGACACCTCCGCGCACGTGGTGAGCGACCGGGCGACCGGGATCACCGGTTATGCGGTCTTCAAACCGCTGAAGGCGGCCGAGGGGCCGGTGCGCGAGGTGGACACGCCGTCCATGGTGCTCCTGCGCGGCGACGGGGACGACGGCCTGGTGCTCGCGGTGTGCGACCCCGACCTGCGGCTGTACAGCGGGATCGACCCCGACCAGTACGAGCGCGGCCGCTACGTCGGCCACTACAGTCCCTGGTCGCGGCCGTGGCTGACCAGCCCGAGCCACCCGCACCTGATGCGGGTGACCCTCCAGGGGCGCTGGCGCGCGGACGGCGACCAGCCGTGCAAGGCGCGGGTGCGGGGCGAGACGACCGTGGTGGAGTTCGAGACCGTGGACGGCCGTCCGGTCCAGGTGCGCCTGCTGCGGGGGTGACCCCGGAGGGGCGGCACCGGACTCGCCCCACCGCCGGACACCGGCGATGGGGCGGACGGTCTCGGGTCAGCCCCGCGGCACGCGGAGCGCCTCGGCGGCGGCGACCATGTTGCGCAGGGACGCCTCGGTCTCAGGGTAACCGCGGGTCTTCAGGCCGCAGTCGGGGTTGACCCACAGGCGGGCCGGGTCGACGACCTGGAGGGCGCGCCGCAGGTTCTGCTCGATCTCCTCAGGGGATGGGACGCGGGGCGAGTGGATGTCGTAGACGCCGGGGCCGATGCCGTTCTGGTAGCCGGCGTCGCGCAGGGCGGTGACGAGTTCCATGGCGGAGCGGGCGGCCTCGACACTGGTGACGTCGGCGTCGAGGTCGCCGATCGCGCCGATGATCTCGCCGAACTCCGAGTAGCACATGTGGGTGTGGATCTGGGTGGAGTCGGCGACCCCGGAGGTGGCCAGCCGGAACGCGCCGACGGCCCAGGCCAGGTAGGCGGCGTGTGCGTCCTTCCGCAACGGCAGGAGTTCGCGCAGGGCGGGCTCGTCGACCTGGATGATGCGGATCCCGGCGGCCTCCAGGTCGTGGATCTCGTCGCGGAGGGCGAGGGCGACCTGGCGGGCGGTGTCGGCCAGAGGCTGGTCGTCGCGGACGAACGACCAGGCGAGCATGGTGACCGGGCCGGTGAGCATGCCCTTGACGGGCCTGTCGGTACGGGACTGGGCGTAGGTCGCCCAGCCGACCGTCATCGGCTCCGGCCGGAAGACGTCGCTGTGCAGGATCGGCGGACGGACGCAGCGCGACCCGTAGGACTGGACCCAGCCGTGGTCGGTGGCGGCGTATCCGCCGAGCTGTTCGGCGAAGTACTGGACCATGTCGTTGCGTTCGGGCTCGCCGTGGACCAGGACGTCCAGGCCGAGCTCCTCCTGCAGGGCGATCACCCGGTCGATCTCCTGCCTCATGGCCTGCCGGTAGGCCGCGGGGGTGACCTGCCCGGTTCGGTGGGCGGCGCGGGCCCTGCGGATCTCGGCGGTCTGCGGGAACGAGCCGATCGTGGTGGTGGCGAGGTCGGGCAGGCGCAGTGCGGCCCGCTGGGCGGCGAACCTCGTCGCCCGGTCGCCGCGGCGTACGTCGTCGCCGAGCATGTCGAGACGGGCCCGGACCCGATGGTCGACCGTGGCGGCTCCGGGGGCGGGGATCGGGCCGGGGGCGGGGCCGTCGGAGCGCGGGGCCCGGCCGAGGGCGACGACCTCGGCGACCTTCTGCCGGGCGAAGGCCAGCCGGCCCCGGACCGCCGGGTCGAGCGCGGTCTCGGCGTCCAGGTCGATCGGGACATGCAGCAGCGAGCAGGACGTGCTCACCTCGACCTGGTCGGCCAGGCCGAACAGGACCGCGCAGGTCGCCTTCGCCCGCTGGAAGTCGGTGCGCCACACGTTGCGGCCGTCCACCACACCGGCGACGACGGTCTTGCGGGGCAGCCCACCGATGGAGGCGAGCACGTCGAGATTGCCCGGTCCGGCGACGAAGTCCAGGCCGACCGCTTCGACCCGGGTGGCGGCCAGGGCGCGCAGCGCGTCCGCGCCGACCGTGCCGAAGTAGGTCGCCGCGAGGATCCGGGGCCTGCTGGGCAGGTCGCCGAGACGCTCGTAGACGCGGGCGAGCGCGGCGACCTCCTCTGCGGTCCGGTCGGCGACCAGGGCCGGCTCGTCGAGCTGCACCCACTGCGCGCCCGCTCCGGCGAGCCGTTCCAGCAGGTCGGCGTAGACCTCGACGAGCTGATCGAGCAGATCGAGGGGCCGGAATCCCGCGGGCGCGCCGGGCGCGGCCTTGGCCAGCAGCAGGTAGGTGAGGGGGCCGATCAGCACCGGGCGGGTCTCCACGCCGAGTGCCCGGGCCTCCAGGTATTCGGCCAGCGGCTTGGCCCGCGCCCCGTCGGCCAGCCGGAACCGGGTGTCCGGTCCCACCTCGGGGACGATGTAGTGGTAGTTGGTGTCGAACCACTTGGTCATCTCCAGCGCCGGGATGTCCTGGACGCCGCGGGCCATGGCGAAGTATCGGTCCAGGCCGGTCAGGTGCCGGTAGCGGCCGGGCACCGCGTCGACCATCACGGTGGTGTCGAGTACCTGGTCGTAGAGGGAGAACGTGTTCGACGGGATCGTGTCGACGCCCGCGTCGCGCAGGCCCGTCCAGACCTCCTGGCGCAGGACCTCGGCCGTCTTCGCCAGGGCGTCGGCGTCGGCGCGTCCGGCCCAGTAGTCCTCGGTGGCGAACTTCAGCTCCCGGTGCGCCCCGATGCGGGGGTATCCGAGGATCGTTGTCTTCATGGCAGCTTCCCTCGCTGAGCCACGGGCGGCCGGGCAGGAGGAAAGAGCGCACAGCGATGTGCGTCCCTGGCCCTCCCACGGGGCCGCGGACCACCGCGCGCCGAACGGCGCACGGGCGGAGGGCAGGTCTTCGGACTCGCGGGCACCACACCTGAGACAGGTGTGTCCTACTGGCCGTCGCTTCCCAGGCCGTCGGGCCCAGTGCGTGATGACGGCGGTCGTTCCCACTCACCGCTGCGGGGCAGTCCCGGATTCTCACCGGGTTCCCTCTTACGACATCCAGATCCGGAGACCTGGATGAACCGTCCGCGCCCAGAAGTCTAACCGGGCGGACGGGCCCCCGGAGGCCGGCGATCTTGCGATCCCGGCGACCGGGGTCCCGCCGGAGCCGATAATTTCGACCATGAGCTCATCGCGCCACGATCACCCCCTGCGGTGGACGCGCTGCACCGACCCCCGGTCGTTGTCAATGCTCGGCGCGCTCTACCTGGTGGCGGTCACGGCCGCCGCCCAGCACGACTGAGCGGCCGTCCGCACCTTCTTTCCGCAAGCTCGGCAAGTCGCCGAACGTCTCAGAGAGGATCGCAACGACTTCTGGACCGCCTTCGGGTTGATCAACGTCACCATCCACGAGGGGGCGGCAGTGGTTGGGTCCGGCGACGCGCGCCAGACCATCATCAAGGCGGAAGCGCTCGATGTCGGAACCTGGCTTCTGAACTGCTTCGTGCGCTACGGAGGGCGTATCCGTGGTGCTGGCTCAGTTCCTCAAGCTCGAGCACCGGACGCCCCCGAGGACACCGACGGCGGGAGCCCGGATGGGTCTGAGGGGGTCAGAAGGCAGGCGTGGCCAAGTAGTCGCCGTGCTCTAGGTCATCGAGAAGTGTCGGATGGGTGGGAGACCAGCCGAGCAGATCCTGCGTGTGAGCGCTGGAGACGGGCGCGTCGAAGCCGTAGACCCTGGCCATGAACGGGCTGACGTAGTGCCCGGCAGCCTCGTCGGGGGTCAGCGAGATCATCGGCAGATCCAGGCCCCGGGCGATCGTCTGTGCGATGTTCTTCATGGTGACGCCGCTTTCTGCTGCTCCGTGCAGCACGCTGCCCGCAGGAGCCTTCTCCAGTGCCAGGCGGAACAGGACCGCGGCGTCGAGCCGGTGTACTGCGGGCCACCGGTTGGTGCCGTCGCCGACGTAGGCCGAGACGCCGGTCTTTCGTGCGGTGGCGATGAGCATGGGGATGAAGCCGTGGTCTTCAGGACCGTGGACGGTAGGAGCGAGGCGGACCACGCTCGCGCGTACTCCCCGGGCGACGAAGTCCAGACAGGCTCGCTCGCCCGCGATGCGGAAGGCGGCGATCCCGGCCGAGTCGGGCTCGTCCTTCTCGGTGGTCTCCCGGCCGGCGGGCATCACCAGCGTGCCCGAGGTGATGACGAGCGGCTTGCCCGAGTGTTCCAACGGCTGGCCAAGCGCCTCGATCGCGGTCCGGTCGCGCCTCATCATGTCGTCGAGGTCGGAGAAGTCCCCGCCGTAGGCCATGTGCAGGACTCCGTCGGCGGCTTCGGCGCCACGGCGCAGGCTGTCGAGGTCGTCCAGGGAGCCGCGGTGTGGTGTGGCGCCCAGCGACTCCAGCCGGGCGGCGGCGGCGTCCGAGCGCGCCAGAGCGGTGACGTCGTGGCCGGCCGCGACGAGCTCGGCGACGACGGCGGGGCCGGTCTGGCCAGAACCACCAGTGACAAAAATATGCATGACACGCTCTCTCTGCGGGTGTGTGCACCAGGGCCGCTGAACGGGTCCGGTGCGGGTGAGGCGGGAATGGCCTGCCTTCGAGGACAGCACAGCGCAGCGACATGTCGCATGCGCGTCCTGCCAGAGTCTGCGAGGCGGTATGGAGACCTTGATCGCCTCGACGGCGTTCGGACCGAAAGGTCGGGGTCGCTGCCACCAGCGACCAAAACCTCCCACTTAACGACAGCTACTGGCACTAAGTAGCGCCAGTTACTGACCTTACGTAGCGCCAGTCGCTGGCGTCAAGTGGTGTCAGCCACTGGCATATGCGGTATCTTCGAGGGGTGCCACGAAGTGGAATGGAAGCGCGCCGCCGCCTTCAACAGGCGGCTCTGGAGCTGTACCGGGAGCGCGGGTTCGATCAGACCACCACGGCTGAGATCGCCGCCCGGGCAGGCGTCAACGAGCGCACGTTCTTCCGGCACTTCCCGGACAAGCGCGAGGTGCTCTTCGGTGGCGAAGCCGACCTGCGCGCCGCGCTGATACAGGAGGTCGCCGACGCCCCCGATGGCCTGCAGCCACTCGGCATTCTGCTGTGCGCCTTCCGGAAAGCCGGACGAATCCTTGAGGACAACCGCCCGTTCTCCGAGCCACGGTTAGCGGTCATCGCCAAGACCCCAGCCCTCCGAGAACGTGACTTGGCCAAGTCCGCAGCCCTTACCGAAGCCGTAGCGGAGGCGCTACGTCAGCGCGATATCCCCGAGCGGCTGGCCAGCCTGGCCGCACAAACCGGCTGGGCCACCTTCCACCACGCCGCCCAAGCATGGATCGAGGACCCCTCACAGAGTTTGGACGCACATCTCCTCCAAGCTTTTGACGATCTGCACGTCCTCTCCGCAACCGTCCCACCGGAACAGGCGCGGCCTGAAAACTGATACCGCTCCGCCTGCGACCACCTGGCGCCGCGAGCAAGCGGATTCCAAGACCTCAACGAAAGTGGGAGCCGAACCCACCAGCGCTCGGGGTTTCGCCCTCTACCTCGACAGCAAGGTGGTCTTGGCGCCGTCACGGTTGGGGTACGCCTACTGGGAGGTACCAGGGGTCAACCGGGTGGTTCCTGGCCTATTCCTCCCTGCCCTTGGCAACCGCCGATCTCGTGGCCCGATTGCGCCTGTCCGGCGGTAGGGCGACGGATGCCCATATTGGCTGGCAACGAGTCCGAAGACATATCAGGCTGCCCGAACTGACTTCTCGATCAGGCAGGTCAAAAACCTACCAAGCCGTACCAATCAGATACCCTGACCCCTCCAAATACTCCGGGCAGGCCGTCTACTTTGTCGCTGATTGATGGGACGAGCATCGGATCGTCAAGTTTGACGTAGTAGCTATCGTAGTACTCGTCCGATGGCTTGGGATTGGCATCGTCGCCCTTTGCCTGGGGGGCAGGATTTATCACGTGCGACAACAAGGTGTCGAGCTGCTTGAACATCCACATGTTATGCGCCTGGTTCGCGAAATAGATGCGCTTGACACCTTTCATTCTCCTCAGGAGAACTCCGACCGCCGCCCTCTCGTCGGCCGTCGCCCTGCCTCGCCTCTCGCAGGGCCCCCACCTTCTGCTGTTGTCGCACAGGATAATGGTCATATCAGCTGTGCCCTCCCAGAGAGGGGTGGGTATGACATGGATGACGGCGATGCCGGGCAGCTTCTTGAGCGCCGAATTGAAAACAGGCGCATAACTCCACCGATGTAGTCTTCCGGTGAATGTCTCCGGCATGTCGTTTTCTTGCATCACCCCGATTAAATTGGGAGAGGCCTCCAAAAAATCGTCCAGTGCCTCCTATTTGCTCTCGTAGTGGAGACCTGTAATCTGCGGCATCTGCCGTAGGATCTGCTCGATCGTGCGCCTCTGCGCCGGAGTCGCCTCCTTGTCTCTGCAGGCGTCCGCGCCGTCGTAACTGATGCACAGACGAACGGAGAACATTCCGCCTTCCGGCCAAGGGCCGACCGGAGGTGCAAGGATTTTCGGTAACCGGTCTGTATCGGCAGCCGAGGTGCCGAACAGGAGGGCTGCCATCGCAGCAAAGGCGAGAAATATGCGGAACGCAAGGGTAACTATGTCAGGAAATCCGAATGAATACCGCGTAGAACTCTCAGGGTCAACGCTGGCAGGCGGTGGAGCAGGTTGCTGAGAGGTACCTGTGAAATCCGAATCGGACGGAATCCGCAGGATCAAACACCCGCTCAGAAGTCCGACCGGGCGGATGACCCCCCGGAGGCCGGCGATCTTGCGATCCCGGTGACCGGGGTCCCGCCGGAGCCGATAATTTCGACCATGAGCTCATCGCGCCACGATCATCCCCTGCCTCCCGCCCGCGTCGAGGAGGTCTCCGACGGCGTCTACGCCTACATCCAGCCCGACGGAAGCTGGTGGATCAACAACACCGGCTTCCTGGTGGGGCGGCGCGGAGTGATCAGTGTGGACGCCTGCTCCACCGAGCGGCGCACCCTCGCCTACCGTGAGGCGATCAGATCGGTCACCGACCGGCCGGTGACGACACTGATCAACACCCATCACCACGGCGACCACACCTTCGGTAACTCCGCCTTCCCCGAGGCGACGATCGTCGGGCATGAGAAGACCAGGGAGGCGATCCTCGCCGAGGGGATCCCGGAGTACCGCAGGACGGCCTGGACCGAGGTGGACTGGGGAGATCTGGTGCCCTGCCCGCCGTTCCTCACCTACACCGACGGGGTGACCGTCCACTCCGACGAGCTGCGCTGCGAGGTCCGCCACCTGGGCCTCCCGGCGCACACGACCAACGACTCGATCGTGTGGATCCCCGGGCGGTCGCTGCTGTTCGCCGGGGACCTGGTGTTCAACGGCGGCACGCCGTTCGTGATGATGGGCTCGGTCCAGGGGTCGATCACCGCCCTCGACAGGCTCAGGAAGCTGGGCGCCGAGACGATCGTGCCCGGTCACGGCGGCGTGTGCGGACCGGAGGTCATCGACCGGGTGCAGGGATACCTGCGGTTCGTGATGGCCACCGCCGAGCTCGGCCGGGCGGCCGGCCTGTCGCCGCTGGAGGCGGCGCGCGAGACGGACCTCGGCGAGTACGGCGGGTTGCTCGACCCCGAGCGCATCGTCGGCAACCTGCACCGGGCCTACGCCGAGCTGGACGGCCTGCCGCCGGGTGAGCCGATCGACGTGGCCGCCGCGGTGCTGGAGATGATCGACTACAACGGAGGCAGGCTGTTGACCTGCCTGGCCTGACCGGACGGCGGACACCCGTGCCGTCCGGCTGCGCCTGCGGAGACATCCGGCCCGGCGGCCACCACCTGATCGTGCTCAACGCCGGGCAGGCCACCGGCCCCGGTCCGGCAGGGCACCCGCCGGAGGGCCGGTGGCGGTTCGGCGGGTGCCCCGGCCGGGATCAGGACAGGTGACGCGACCACCATTCGAGGACGGCCTCGAAGCGCTGCAGGCGGTGCCGGGGGCGTCCGCTCCGGCTGAGCTCGTGACCCTCGCCGGGGAACAGCAGGAACTCGGCCGGGACGCCGTTGCGGCGCAGCGCGACGAACATGCGCTGGGCCTGCTCGACCGGGCAGCGCCAGTCCTCCTCGGAGTGGACCACGGCGAACGGCAGGTCGATCCGGTCGGCGTGCTGCAGCGGGCTCATCGCGCGCTGGGTCTCGACGTCGGGGCCGCAGTAGGCCTCGGCGAAGTACCAGCCGATGTCGGAGGAGCCGGTGAAGGAGTCCCAGGCGTTGACCGCGCGCTCGCTCCAGGCGGCCTTGAACCGCTCCCCGTGATGGGCGGCCAGCCAGCTCGTCATGAACCCGCCGTAGGAGCCGCCCATCACGCCGACCCGTTCGTCGTCGCACTCGGGCCGGGCCAGCGCCGCGTCCAGCAGGGCGAGCACGTCGTCGACGTCCACGGTACCGAACGCGCCGACCACGGCCTGACCGTGGGCCTGGCCGTACCCGGCCGACCCGCGGGGGTTGGGCAGGACCACCGCGTATCCGGCGGCGGCGTAGACCTGGGTCTCGTCCATGAAGCCCCACCCGTGCTGGGCGAACGGGCCGCCGTGCACGTTCAGCAGGACCGGGTGCGGGCCCTCGCCCTCGGGCAGGGCCAGCCAGCCGTGGACGGGATAGCCGTCGGCGGACACGGCGGTGATCTCCTGGAGCGGGCGGACACCGGCCAGCGGCCCGGAGAAGTCGGTGAGCGTCCGGTCCGGGGTGACCACCTCGCCGGGGCTCTCCGGCGTGGACACCACCGCGACGATCTGCCCACCGTGGGAGGCGAACGCCTTGACGCTGGCCCGCTCACCCAGCACGACGGGGAGCTTCTCCAGGGGCGTCTCCGTGGCGTCGGAGGGGACCAGCCGCAGTTCGACCGCGCCGCGCACCCGCACCGTGACCAGGACGCCGTCCTCGACCGCGACGGGGAGCATCGGCTCGATGCCCACCGATTCCTCCTCGGTCAGCCGCGTCCCGGTCGCCGGCTCGCCGCCGATCCGCAGCGGGGCACGGTAGAGGCCGGTGTTGCGAGCCACCGAGTGGATTCCGGAGAAGGCCGTGCCGAGATAGAGCACCTCCCCGCCGGGGAGCGCGACGGGGAGGTCGGCCGATCCGGCGCTGCGCACCACGAGGATCGGTGCGCCACCGGCGGCCGGCACCGCGTACAGGTCGGTGTGCAGGATCTCGCCGTCCAGATCGCGATCCGCCGAGACCAGCACGTGCTCGCCGTCGGGGGTCCAGGCGGGGGAGGCGACGGAGTAGGGGCCGTCGGTGAGCTGTACCGGCTGCGGGATGTCGGCCAGGGCGTTGACCACGAACAGGGCCGGCTGCCGATCCAGGGTGAAGCCGACGCCGTCCTGCCGGTAGCGGAACCCGGTGATCCGGCGCGGCGCCTCGGCCGCGGCGCTCACGTCCTCCTCGGTGCCGTAGCGGCCGGCCTCGGGGACCCGGGCGACGAACGCGATCCGGCGGGAGTCGGGGGCCCAGACCGGGGCACCCGCGCCGAGCGGCAGCTCGGTGAGCGGGCGCGGCTCGCCGCCGCCGGTGGGCATCACGTGGAGCTGCGGTTTGCCGCCGGTCTTCGCACGCAGGAAGGCCACCCAGGCCCCGTCCGGCGAGATCTGGGGCGCGGTGTCGCGGTCGCCGAAGGTGAACGGAACAGGGGGACCGTCCTGGGGGAGCCGCCACAGGCCTCCGAGATAGCTGTCGGTCTCAAGATCGGGGCGGGCCACGTCGACGAGGAGGAGATCCTCGTGGAGGGTGACGCTTCCGGGGACATGCAGCGAGGTGAGATCTTCTGGACGCATGCCCAGGGACGTTATCACCGTGTTCGTCATCTTTTATGGGACACAGTCATGGTTTGTCCTGCGGAGCGGCGGAGGACGCCCGGTGCGGCTTCCGCCGCCGCGCCGGTGCGGTGCCCGCGGGCATCCGGCGTGGCGTCCGCGCGCGGAGCCGGGCGCCCCTGCCGGCCGGAACATGTCCTCACCGCGCCGGCAAGATCATCGTGACGCCGGGGACGGAGCCGATCGCGGCGAGCGCCGGCCCCGCCTCGTCGAGGCCGATGGTCCGGGTGACCAGCAGGTCCGGGCGGAGGAGACCGCTGCCGACCATCTCCAGCATCGCGGGATAGGCGTGGGCGGCCATGCCGTGGCTGCCGAGGATTTCCAGCTCGTGGCCGATCACCCGGTTCATCGGCAGTGAGGTGAGACCGGGCAGCAGGCCGATCTGGACGTGGCGGCCCCGGCGGCGCAGGCTCTCGATCGACGACGCGCAGGTCTGCGGGCTGCCGAGCGCGTCGATCGAGGCATGGGCCCCGCCGCCGGTCAGGTCCCGGATGCGCTCGGCGACGCCTCCGGAGGCGTGGGCGTCCGAAGGAGGCGCGGCACCGCCGTTCTCCTGTGGCGAACCGACTGGTGTGGCACCGTCGTTCTTCCGGGACGCGCCGCCCGGTGTGGCACCGTCGTTCTCCCGGGACGATCCGCCCGGTGTGACACCGCTGTTCTCCCGGGATGAGCCTCCCGGTGCGGCGTCCGTTCTCCGGGACGGGCCGCCCGGTGCGATGACGGTCGCCGCGGCGCCGAACCGCGCGGCGAGTTCGAGGGCCTGCGGGGAGACGTCCACGGCGATCACCCGGGCTCCCGCGGCCGCGGCGATCATCACGGCCGACAGGCCCACACCGCCGCAGCCGTGCACGGCCACCCACTCGCCGGGCTGGACCCGGCCGACGGTCACCACGGCGCGGAAGGCGGTGGCGAAGCGGCAGCCCAGGCTCGCGGCGGTGGGGAAGGTCATCTCCGCCGGCAGCCCCACCAGGTTCACGTCCGCGTTCTCGATCGCCACGTATTCGGCGAAGGAGCCCCAGTGGGTGAAGCCCGGCTGGGTCTGGCGTTCACAGACCTGCTGGTCACCCGTAGCGCACGTCGAACAAGAGCCGCAGGCGCAGACGAACGGGACCGTGACCCGGTCGCCGGGCCGCCACGAGCCGACACCCGCCCCCACGGCCTCGACGACCCCGGCCAGTTCGTGTCCGGGCACGTGCGGCAGGACCCGGATGTCCGGGTCGTGGCCCTGCCAGCCGTGCCAGTCGCTCCGGCACAGCCCGGTCGCCTCCACCCGGACCACCGCGCCGCCGGGCGACGGCACCGGAGCCGGCACCTCCCTGACCCGGGGCTCGGCCCCGAAAGCGTCGAAGACCACCGCTCGCACGCGTACGCACCTCTCCAACCCGTCTGACAGTGATGTTGTAGATGGGCGCCTCCCACCCGGGTCTACCCCACCGTCTGGCTGACCTTGGGTTCTCAACGGGAGACGACAATGCCTCCATTACACCCGACAGCGCGGCGATCATCGAGGTCGCCGGTGGAGTTGACACCCACCAAGACACCCACACCACCGTGATCGACCGCCACGCGCGACGACATCGACGTGGCGCTGGTAGACACGGTGACGGCCATGACCCTGGTCAGGCAGGAAGGCGGCTGCAGGGATGTCCGTATATGACAGATAACTGTCGTTGCAGTCATTCTGGGGAGTCGGTGACAATCGGGGTCATGTCCGCTGCGCATCGCGTCGTCATCGCGCTCTTCCCGAACGTCGACCTGCTCGACGTCACCGGTCCGGCCGAGGTGTTCGCCCTGACCAACCGGATCGGTGGCCGCGCCCTGTACGACGTGCGGCTCGCCGGACCCCAGGGCGGTCCCGTCACCACGGCCGCCGGGGTGCGGCTGCTCGCCGATCTGAGGTTCGACGAAGTCGGCGACCAGGTGGACACCCTGCTGGTTCCCGGCGCCGTGGACGTCACCCCCGATGGGCCGCGCGCCCTGACGGACCCCGAGGTGGTGGCATGGGTGCGGCGGATCGCTCCCGCCACGCGCCGCGTGGCCTCGGTGTGCGTCGGCGCGCACATCCTGGCCGAGGCCGGACTGCTGGACGGCCTGACCGCCACCACCCACTGGTCCACCGCCGCGCAACTGGCCGCCGACCATCCGAACGTCACGGTCGACCCAGACCCGATCTTCGTGCGGTCCAGCGGCCGGGTCTGGACGGGCGCGGGCATCAGCGCCTGCCTGGACCTGACCCTGGCGCTGGTGGCCGAGGATCATGGGGAAGAGGTGGCTCTGGCGGTGGCGCGCCAACTGGTCATGTACCTCAAACGCCAGGGCGGTCAGAGCCAGTTCAGCGTCCCCCTGGCCCATGCCGCCTTGAGTCGCCGCGACATCGACGACCTGCGCCTGTGGATCGCCGAGCATCTCGCCGAGGAGCTCACCACCACAGAGCTGGCGGTTCGGATGGGGCTGAGCCAACGCCAGTTCACCCGGGTGTTCCGGCAGCAGACCGGCACCACCCCTGCCGCCTACATCGAGTCGGCTCGCGTGGAGGTGGCGCGGCGCCTGCTGGAGACCACCAACCTGCCGTTGCCGCAGGTTGCGGCCGACAGCGGGCTCGGCTCGGTGGAGACCCTGCACCGCGCGTTCCGACGCCGCCTGGGCACCGGCCCAGGCTCCTACCGCCGCCGTTTCCACACGGTGGCCTGACCCCCTTCACCCGCTCGCCGTCCATCCGACGGCGGCGCGAGCATGCCCGAAAGACCGAAAGGAAACCCGTCATGAGCACCACCGCTTCGCCCACCCTCCGCCAGGTCATCGGCCTGCCCACCGGCCCGGCGCGCCTGGCCGACTCCACCCTCGTCCTGATCGACTACCAGAACACCTACCGCACCGGCGTCATGGCCTTGTCCGCCGCCGATCGGGCCCTTGCGGCCGGAGCCCGCCTGCTGGAACGCGCCCGCGCCGCCGGAGCCCACGTCATCCACGTCGTCAACGACGGCGGTCCGGACACCCCTTACGACGTCCGGGCCGAGATCGGCGCCATCAGCCCGGAGGTCGCGCCTCGTGACGGTGAGCCGGTGGTGGTCAAGACGTTCCCCAACGCCTTCCACCAGACCGACCTGCAGCAGGTCCTGACGGACCTGAACGCCGGACCCGATCTGATCCTGGCGGGCTTCATGACTCACATGTGCGTCGCCTTCACCGCGCAGGGAGCGTTCAACCTGGACTACCGCCCCACCGTCGTCGCCGACGCCTGCGCCACCCGTCCGCTCTCCGACCCCGACGGCGCGCTGCTGCCCGCCGACATCCTGCACGCCGCCGCCCTGACCACGATCGGTGACCTGTTCGGGCTGGTGGTGCCCACCGCCGACGCCCTGCCCGGCTGACCCGTCCGGCTCGACGGCCTCAGCAACATGCTCAGTATTCGCAAACCGTCATAGGAGAGGGCCCCGTACGGCCGGCGCCGCCGGACGGGGGAAGTCCGACCGGCGCCCACCTCTCCGACGAAGGTCCGGTGAGCCGGTGGCGCGTCCGATACGCCGTCCAGGCCGTCTCTTACCGTGCGCTCCGATTAGAACCCGCAGCCTGGGACAGAAGGAGGGGACACAAGGACCGACTGATCGGACGGTGAGATGGGGCAGCAAGTCGACAAGGACCGCTACTCCGAGGCGGAGTTCACCCGTTTCGGGGAACGGCTGGCACAGCAGCTCACAGAGCTCCGTGAGCTGCTCGCCAGGCCGGGCTTCGGTGCTGGGCCCGCGACCATCGGAGCCGAACTGGAGATGTTCCTCATCACCCCGGACGGCCGGCCGCTCCCACGTAACCACGAGGTGCGCGACGCCGCGGACGACGACCGGCTCGTACCGGAGCTCGGCCGGTTCAACCTGGAGGTCAACCTGACCCCGCTGCCGATCGCCGGGCGGCCCTTCACCGCCCTGGAGCGGGAGCTGCGGGAGACGATGACCCTGGTGGACACGGCGACGGCGACGCAGGGCGGGCAGGCCGTGGCGATCGGAATCCTGCCCTCGCTGAGTGAATTCGACTTCACCCACGAGGCACTCAGCGACGAGAGCCGCTACCGGGCGATGAGCCGGGGGTTGCGGCGGCTGCGCACCGAGCCGTTCCGGGTGCACATCGAGGGGGTCGAGCAGCTGGAACTGGAGGTCGAGGGCGTCATCCTGGAGAGCGCCAACACCTCCTGGCAGGTCCACCTCCGTACGGCTCCCGCCGACTTCGCCCGCGTCTACAACGCCGCCCAGCTGGCCATCGGCCCGGTCCTCGCGGTCAGCGGCAACTCGCCGAGCTTCCTCGGCAGGCGGTTGTGGGAGGAGACCAGGATCGCGCTGTTCGAGGAGGCGGCCGACGACCGGGACGTGGAGCGGCTCGACCGCAGGGACCGGCGGGTCGCCTTCGGCTCCAAGTGGGTGAGCGGCATCGAGGAGATGTTCGAGACGTGCGTCCGCGACTACGAGCCGATCATGCCGATGATCACCGAGGAGGTCTCCCCGGCTGACGGGGAGGCGCCGGAGCTGGCCGAGCTCCGACTGCACCAGGGCACGATCTGGCAGTGGAACCGGCCGATCTACGACCCGGTGAACGGCGGTCACCTGCGCGTGGAGATGCGCGCCCTGCCGGCCGGGCCGACCCCCGCCGACATGGCGGCCAACGCCGCGTTCCTGCTCGGGCTCACCGCCGCCATGGCGGTCGAGCCGGTCGAGGAGTTCCCCTTCGCCGCGGCCTACCGCAACTTCTACCGGGCCGCGATCCACGGCCTGGACGCCTCCCTGTCCTGGCCGGGCAGGGGCACGGAGGAGATCCCGGCCTCGCGACTCGCCCTGGACCTGCTGCCGGCGGCCAGGGCCGGTCTCATCCGGCTGGACGTGGACCCGGACGAGGCCGACCGGGCGCTGGGGATCATCCGGGACCGGGTCATGCTCCGCCGCACCGGTGCGATCTGGCAGCGGGAGACCCTTGAGCGGCTCGGCGACGATCCGGCGGGCCGGTCCCGTATGGTGACCCGCTACCGGGAGTTGTCGCTCACCGGCAAGCCCGTCCACACATGGCCAATATGATCACAAAAGGTATTTGACTCCAGGCATACTCAGGAACTCCACATCGTGCTCCGCCCGTCCCGGGCGAGACGGAAGAGGAGACCCATGAGTGGGATGACGGCCGTAGCGGTGGAACCGTTCCAGCTGAAGCGGAACGGCGGCGACCTCGCAACCGGAGTTCGGGCCCTGGAGAAGCACCTCAAGCGCGTGACCCTCGACACCGTGCTGGCCAAGGCGAACCGCGTCCTGGTCAGGAAGGGCTCGACCGGCGCCGGGGCCTTCCAGACGATGAAGCCCCGGCCGGTGGACTGGTACTGCTTCGACGCCGACGACAACGCCGTCCGCGACTGGTACCCCCAGGGCCTGACCTGTTCCTCCGACGCGGGAGTCGGCGCGGGCACGTATGTGGTGAGCTGGTACTACAAGCCCGAGACGGGCGCCGAGCGGGGCGTGCGGCTCTCCTTTCTCAACACGGCGACGCTCCGCTACCGGCACGTCCTGCTCGTACAGGCCCGCCCGGACGGCGACATCGCCCCGATCGACATCCACGCCGGCGGCATCGCCTGGTACGGCGGCCTGCTCTACGTGGCCGACACCACCCGCGGCATGCGGGTCTTCGACACCCGGCAGATCTTCGAGATCGACGGGGACGGCAAGACCACGATCGGCAGGAAGGGCGAGGTGTACAACGCCTTCGGCTACCGCTATGTGATGCCGCAGACCGATGCCTGGACCTCGGCCGGAGGCGCCCGGTTCTCCTTCGCCGCGATCGACCGCACGACCCCGGCCGACACCCTGATCTCCGGCGAGTACGTGGACACTCCCGGCACGTTCGGCCGGGTGGCCCGCTGGTCACTGGAGTCCGACGGCTCGCTGAGCGCCGACGGCGGCGTCGCCTCCGCGCTGGACGCCTACCGCCTGCCCGAGGCCAAGATCCAGGGCGCGCTCTCCCACGACGGCACCTGGTATCTCAGCCAGGCGGCGGGGGCGACCAGGAACGGCACCCTCATCGTGGTCGGCGACAAGATCGTCAAACGCCCCTACCCGGTGGGCCCCGAGGACCTCACCTGCGTCCGTGACAAGAAGACGCTGTGGAGCGTGACCGAGTTCGCGGGCCGCCGGGTGGTGTATGGCGTGCCCCTTTAGGGCCGCCGTCAGTGCAGCTGTAGGGGCCGCCTTCACTGCAGCGAACCGCCGACCAGGCGGAGGTCGTCGTCCACGGAGACGGCCGCGTCCGCGATCGCCGCGAGCGCCCCGGCGATCGTCGCCACCGGCATGGACGGCCTGGCCTGGTCGAGGATCTGCTCCGGGGCGAACGGCACGTGCACGAAACCGCCCCGGACACCGGGCCGCTCGGTGGCGATCAGGTGCATGAGACCGTAGAAGAGGTGGTTGCAGACGAACGTCCCGGCGCTCTGCGACACGCTCGCCGGGATCCCGGCCGCCCGGACCGCCGCCACGCAGGCCTTCACCGGCAGCGTGGCGAAGTAGGCGGCGGGGCCGCCGCGCACCACCGGTTCGTCGATCGGCTGCCGTCCGGCGTTGTCCGGGATGCGAGCGTCGTCGAGGTTGACGGCCACCCGCTCGACCGTGACGTCGGGCCGCCCTCCGGCCTGCCCGACGCAGACGACCACCGCGGGGTCGTGCTCCCGCACCGCCGCGCGCAGGTGCGCGAGCGCCTCGCCGAACACGCACGGCAGTTGTACGGCCCGCACCCCGGGCACCAGCCTGACCGCCTCCCACGACGGGTTGACCTCGGCACCGTCGAACGGCTCGAAGCCGGTGAGCAGGACGGTCATCGCCGAGCCGCCGGGAGGGAGCAGGCGGGGGTGCCGCCGGGCAGGCGGTGCCGGTTCCTCGCGATGAGCCGGTAGGCGCCCCTGGCCACCCACCGGAACGGCGGGACCCGCAGCACGAGCCCCGCCAGGCTCCACGGCGGACCGGCGGCGATCAGCAGCCGGGCGACCGCCTGCGCCCCGCCGTACACCCGGCCCCGCTCGACCCACAGGACCTCGCGCTCGGCCCGCTCCCGTGTGGTGTCCAGCGCCGCCAGATCGGCGAACTGCCAAGGGGTGACCCGGGCCCGCACACCGAACACGCGCTCGGCGAACCGGACGCTCGTCGTGCAGAACCCGCAGTCGCCGTCGAAGATCAGCACTGGCTCTTCCGTCATGGGACCGACCTTAATCGAGAGGGTCCGGTCAGGGCCGCAGGGCCAGGGTGACGGCGATGGGCCGGTGGTCGGAGTGGGAGACGTCCGGGTTGGCCTGATCCCGACCGGTGAACTCCGGAGTGACCAGCACATGGTCGATCTGCTCGGCCGAGCCGCCCGGCACGGTGGGGAACGGCCGGACCGGGGCGAGGGGATCGGTCAGCCCGGAGTCCGTCAGCACCCGCCAGGCGGGGTCGGCCGGTCCGAGGTTGAGGTCGCCCGCCACGACCACCGGACGGCCCTTGCCGGCGGCCTCGCGGGCGATCCGGCCGAGCTGTTCCACCTGGTCGAGTTCGCGCCGGCCCGGCGGCGGCTGCAGGTGGGTACCGATCACGGTGATGTCCCTGCCCTGCCAGCGCAGCCCGACCTCCAGCGCCTGTGCCCCGGTCGGGCCGCCCCGGACGAGCACGTGGTTGCGGACCGAGGTGACCGGCAGGTCGGTGAGGAGCGCGTCGCCCCACACCTCGTCGGTCGCCGGGGCCCAGATGAAACGCATACCGAGCCGTTCGGCGATCAGCCGCACGTCGTCGTGGCCGCCGTTGAGCAGCCATCCCCGGTCGGCCTCGCTGAGCACGACCACGTGGGGTCTCAGCGCCCTCAGGGCGTCGGCCTGCTGCTCCACCGACAGCCGGCCGGACTCGCCGTACCCCATCCTGATGTTGTAGGCCGCCACCCGCAGCCCGTCCCCCGGCGGCGCCCAGCCGGGGACGGCGCCCTGCCAGAGGGGGACGGCGGCCACCAGCGCGACGGCGGCGGCGACGACGGGAGGGAACCTCCGCCCGTACGGCTCGCGGGGCAGGCCGGTGCGGCCGGCGACGGCCACCGCCGCCACCAGGAGCGCCGCGCAGAGGGGCACCCACTGGTTGGGCAGATACAGGTCGTAGGCGGCGTAGTAGCCGAAGACCGACACGACGAACAGCAGCATGCCCGCCGCCGCGGCCAGACCGCGCCGGAGCGGGCGATCGGGGCCGGAGGCCGCCGCCGCGTGCGCCAGACAGGCTCCCAGCGCGAGCTGCCCGATGACCGGCGCGGCGATCGTCCAGCCGGGGGCCACGCCATGGACGCCGTCCACGGTGGCCTTCCCGAACGTGAACGCCGCGGCCGAGGCGACCAAGGCGACCGCGGGTATCGGCGCCCGGCGCAGCAGCGGTTGTGCCGAAGGCGCCACCGACAGCACCGCGGCCGCCGCCACGAGCACGGCGACGGTCGCGGCGACGGCCGGTGCGGAGGAGCCGGCCGCGGCCTGGGCGTGTGCGGTGTTGCCCGTGTAAAGGCCCCACAGCAGCAGCGCGGGACCGACCAGCAGCCAGACGCGCGGCGCACCCGGGCGTGTCTCCCCGGTCGCCGGGGTCCGCAGCAGGAAGATCCCGAACAGGGTGAGTTCGACCGCCAGCGGCACCCAGGGGAGTGGGCCGGGCCGCCACATGAGGTCGATGCCGTCCAGTGCCGCGTGGATCACCGTGGACGCCGCCAGGCCGGTGATCACTCCGGCCATGGCCGGCCGGGCGTCCCCGGCGTCCGTCGCGGTCGCCACCAGCCAGACCAGCCCGGCCAGCAGTCCGGCGCTCGCCAGATAGAGCTGCGGATCACCCCCGGAGGTCGGTTGCAACGCCAGCCTGGCCAGGAGCAGCGCCAGCCCGGCGCCGATCGCCACCGTGCGCGGCCGGACGTACCGGGTCAGCGGGACGGCGAGGAAGGCCACCAGAAACCAGGAGACGGCGTACAGGCCCATCATCTCGGCCGGAGTGCTGCCGGCCCGGCCGAACAGGGTGATCAGCGACGGCAGGAAGACGCGTAGCACGTCGACCAGCACCACCACGCCGAGGGCGACGTCCACGCGGATCCGCATGCCACCTCCAAGGAATGTGAGCCATCCTCGCTTCCTTGGAGGTCCGTGGCAAGGGCGGCGACGGAGGTCCCGGGACACCGTCGTCGCGGTACGGCCGGCCGCTCAGCCGGAAGAGGGGCCGTCCAGGTAGCGGAAGGCCTCGTGGGCGGAGCGGACACTGTCGCGAAGCGCCTGCTCCAGCCGTCCCGCGTCCTCGCTCAGATGGTCGAGCTCCGGTACGGCCAGCGCGTCGGCGCCGCTCTCGGCGAGGAGTTCCTCGTAGCGAGGGAGTCTGGCCCGCAGCAGTTCGATCTGGTCGTGGGCGCGCAGGGCACGTTCGGCGGCCGCCACGTGACGTGCGTACCGCTCCAGCGCCTCCACCCGGGCGACGACGGCGGTCTCGCTGGCGGCCAGCGCCCGATCGAGAGGTGCCATCGCGGCCGCTACCTCCGGGCTGCTCCCGCCGTAGGCGGCCTCGCGGTGCTCGGCCCGCAGCGCCGACAGCTTGGCCAGCAGCCGGGCGATCTCCCACTCCTGCGCGGGCAGCATCACCGAGTTGCGCACGTCGTCGAGCATGCCCGCGGCGTTGACCTCGGACCGCAGGATGGAGTCGACCGCCTGCCCGGTCCGGTCGAGGAGCCGGGTAGAGGCATGATCGAAGTCCTCGGCCAGCAGGTATCGGTCCTCGTACCAGTGGGCGTGCCGGTAGAGGTCCGGATCGGTTTCGTCGTCGCCCTCCTCCGTCTCCGGTGGCCCGGAGGAGATCTGCCGCCCCATGAGGACGACGAGGACGACCAGCACGGCCACGATGAAGAAGTTGCTCCCGAAATCCCGGAGAAGGAAACTCGCCAGAAAGAGCGCGGCGAGCGCGGCACAGATCTGCAGGATCGGCAGGCGTAAGGAAGCAGGTCGAGGCTCCGGCCGCCAGCCGGCGCGGATTCGCGACAGCATCCGTCCATGCCGGTGGAACAGGTCGACGATGTCCTCGGGCAACTCCGGATCGACGAGCACGCGCTCGTCCCTCTCGGAACCGCCTCGATCGTAGAGGTTCAGATCATCCATCCAGGTAGCGGAAAGCCTCGTGGGCGGAGCGGACACTGTCATGGAGCGCCCGCCGGAGCTGGGCGGCGTCCTCGCTCAGGTGGCCGATCTCCGGCGCCGAGAACCGGGCGGCACCCGTCTCGGCGATGAGCTGCTCGTATTCCGGCAGGTGGGCGAGGAGGGCGTCGACCTGACCCTGGGCGTTGAGGGCACGATCGGCGGCCGCCACGTGGCGCGCGTACCGCTCCAGCGCCTCCACCCGGGCGACGACGGCGGTCTCGCTGGCGGCCAGCGCCCGTTCGAGGGGCGCCATCGCGGCCGCCACCTCCGGCGTCCGCACCCCCCGGGCGAGGGTGTGGTGCCTGGCCCGCAGCGCCGACAGCTTGGTCAGCAGCCGGGCGATCTCCCATTCCTCGGCGGGCAGCATCACCGAATTGCGCACGCTGTCGAGCATGCCCATGGCGTTGACCCGTGAGCCGAAGATGCGATCGATCGCCTGCTGGACCCGGCTGAGCAGATCCCTGGAGCTGTAGTCGAAATCCTCCACGATCAGGTAACCCCCCCTGAACCGTTGCGCGTTCCGGTACACGACCCGCTCGACGGAGTCGGGTGGCAGGGGTTTCCTGGCGATGTAGACGCAGGTGAGGACCGTGGCATAGAGGCCGGCCAGGATCAGGAAGAACGCCTTCGACGCGCCGGTGACGGCGGTGGCGGCGGCCACCATGGCCGCCGTGATGCCGAGGGAGATCACAAGTGGGGTGGGCAGCCGGGCGCCCTTCGGTTCCGGGCTCCACCCGGTCCGGAAGCGGGAGAGCAGTGGTCCGTTCCGCCGCAGGAGGTTGGCGATGTCTGCGGGCACCTCCGGATCGACCACCACACGCTGCACAGGTCGGCCCCCTTCACTACGGTCGGAAAAGCACAGCGATTAACCGGTTTCGCGTTGTGCGTCCCTCTATGTTGCCTCCTAACGGTGATCTGCCGCGGCTGAAAAGGATGATCGCGACGATTCGTGGAGAGCCGGGAGGGCCGATGCGCGCGGTGGACCCGGTGACCGCGCCGAAAAAGACGCCGAAAAAGACGCCGAAAATAAAAGGTCCCCGGGTCGATGACCTGGGGACCTCTGTGGTGGACGATACAGGGATTGAACCTGTGACCTCTTCCGTGTCAGGGAAGCGCTCTCCCGCTGAGCTAATCGTCCTCGGGTGAACCAGAGCGGAAGACGGGATTCGAACCCGCGACCCTCACCTTGGCAAGGTGATGCTCTACCACTGAGCCACTTCCGCGTGTCTGCTCCGGGTTTCCCCTCGGCGGCACCTGCGCTACTTTACCGGATCCCTGAGGCTCCGATGTCCGTGCACTGAGGTGGAGACGGGATTTGAACCCGTGTACACGGCTTTGCAGGCCGTTGCCTCGCCTCTCGGCCACTCCACCAGCCAGATCCCGGAGGATCTGCCGGAGCGGAAGACGGGATTCGAACCCGCGACCCTCACCTTGGCAAGGTGATGCTCTACCACTGAGCCACTTCCGCGTGTTTCCCGGAAAGTCATCCGGGGCACATGAAAACTCTAGCGCCTCCGGAGCGCGGATGTGCGCATGCCGACGACCTAACGACGGTCTTCGTCGCTGATCACCCGAACGTCGGCGGCCCGCACGAACATGATCCGGTGACCGAACTGGATCTGCCGGTACGGGGTGTCCCCTCTGATGATCCGGTGGTGCGACGGGTCGAAGGCGCCCGCCCGGAGGTAGGTGGCGGGGCTCGTCATGCCCAGGCTGTAGAACTGCCCGGCCGGAAGCGTGTACTGCAGGGGGGTCAGTTTCTCCGGTGGGACGCCCCGGGGGTAGGCCGACGCGTCGGGATAGGCCCTGCCGTACACCTTGACGGAGGTGAGACCGGACCGGGGCGTCACCAGGCGGCCGGTGGCGGGCACGGACGTGCGGATGGCCGCCGGGTCGTGGAACCACGCCTTCTGCCCGAGGTACCAGATGGCCGTCCAGTCGCCTCTGCGTCCGGCGAGGGCGTAGCGCTGGCCGGTGGAGGCGCGCGCCGCCTGGTCGTAGACGCTGTAGGTGGAGGCGTCCGTCGGGTGCTTGCCGACGTCCCTGACCAGCGGGGCCTCCTCCGAGGGGCGGCTGTGCAGCCAGACCGAGGAGGTGCTCCGGCTGGGGCACGTGCCGGACTTGGCGCAACCGGTGAAGCGTGCCCGGTTGCGGGCGTAGTCCGGCCTGATCAGCACCGAGCGCGCGGTGGGGTCGGAGGAGCCGGTCAAGGGGCTGCCGAGCAGTTCGAAGTAGTGGCGCCAGTCCCAGTAGGGGCCGGGATCCGAGTGCATGTCGCGTACGGTTTCCGGAGTGGTGCCCGGCACGTTGTCATGGCCGATGATGTGCGCCCGGTCCAGGGGGATCTGGTACTTGCGTGCGAGGTAGGCGACCAGCCTGGCCGAGGACCGGTACATCGACTCGGTGTACCAGGCGCCCCTGGCCAGGTAGCCCTCGTGCTCCAGGCCGATGGAGCGGCTGTTGACGTACCAGTTTCCGGCGTGCCATCCGATGTCGCTGCCCCGTAGGTGCTGGGCGATGTGGCCGTCGCTGGAGCGCAGGGTGTAGTGCCAGCTCAGGTAGGTGGGGTCGGCGGACAGCCGGGTCATGGCGTCGTAGCCGGTCTCCCCGTCGTGGATGACGATGTAGTCGATGGGACGGGGGGCGTCGTAGCGGTCGTGGTTGCCGTAACCGCCCTGCTTGAGCCGCCGGTAGGCGGCCGGCATCCACTCACAGGAGAGGGCGGGCGGGCAGTCGGGCGCGGGCGCGGCCGCGCGCCGCAGTCCGGCCGAGGTGGGCAGGCGCGGAGGGGAGAGGTCCGGGATCGCCCGCAGGACCACCCGCTCGCCGTCGTCGGTCACGCGTGCGGCTCCGGTGCGGATCGTTGCGTAGACCTCGTCGGCGAAGGAGTCCGCCGCTCCGATGCCCGCTCCGGTGCCCGTCGTGCCGGGATAGCGGGCCACCGCGCCGTACCACCGCGCCGGGTCGGCGGCGGGCTGTGCGCCGATGCGCCGCTGGTGGTCGGCGAGCAGCGCCGCGCCGCCCTCGATGTTGGCTGCCGGATCCCGGCGCAGCCGGGCGGGGGTGATCCCGGTCAGCTCCGCGGCCCGGTGCAGGGTGTCCTCGGGCGGGGGCGCCTGGGCGGCGGGGACGACGGGAGGGCGCGGCCGGCGCTCGTCACCGCGCGGGTCCTCCGTGTCGTGACGGCGGAGCTCCGGGCCGAGCCGGCCGTCGACCAGGTGCATGGGGCCGTAGCCCGCCGAGACGCTGGGCAGCCCGTTGTTGGCGTCCCATCGGGACTCCAGGTAGGCGACCGCGAGCAGCACGCTCTCGGGCACGCCGTAGGTCCGGGCCACCCGGGCGAAGACCGCCTGCCTGCTCTCCGGTGCGTCGGACCGCCGAGCCGTCGGCCCGGCCTCCGGCGTCCGATCCCCGACGGCCTGGGGGGTCAGTGCGGCGAGCGCGGCGGCGACGGCGATCCCCGGCAGACGGCGCATGCTGGTTCCTCCTGGCCGGATGACTACGCAGAGGGTGGATCGGATTACCGAATGTCTCATGGTCGGATGGTGTTGGGGTCCACTGGAGCAAAACTTGCCCGAAATCGGGCAGAAAACTTGGTGAAGGCCATCAATGCTGCGTATGGTCCTGCTCTGTGGCCATGGCATGGCATCCGCATGAGGAGCTGATTACCCACCTGACCCGGACGAGCGCGCTCGGTCCGGGGGAGGCGGCGCGGGTGGTGGCGGACGTGCTGGCGTACTTCTCCGAGCCCGTGGAGGAGTTCGTCCGGCGGCGGCACGCCGAGCTCAAGGCCAAAGGGCTGGTCAACGACGAGATCTTTCCCCGGATCGCCGTCGAGATCTCAGCCCGCCGTGTCGCGGCACCCGAACTCTCCCTGCGCCAGCTGCGCCGGATCGTCTACGGGTGAGGCGTTCACGGGCACGTCGTTCACCGGCAGGTCGTCTATGGCAAGGAGCGGTTAGATGTGCGGAATCGTGGCGTATGTGGGGCCCAAGGACGCGGCGCCCATCCTGCTGGAGGGCCTGCAGCGCCTTGAGTACCGGGGCTACGACTCGGCCGGTGTGGTGGTCTCCAACAAGGGCCTGAAGTTGCGCAAGGTCAAGGGCCGGGTGGCCGACCTGGCGGCGGTCGTGCCGGCGCGGTTCAAGGGTGGCCTGGGCATCGGGCACACCCGCTGGGCCACCCACGGGGCGCCCAGCGACGTCAACGCCCACCCCCACCTGTCCACCGACGAGCGCATCGCGGTGGTGCACAACGGCATCATCGAGAACGCCGACGAGCTGCGGGCGAAGCTGGAGGCCGACGGCGCGGTCTTCACGTCCGAGACCGACACCGAGGTGCTCTCGCACCTGATCGCCCGTACCGTCGAGGAGTCCGACTCGCTGGAGGAGGCGGTCCGGATGGCGATCAAGCGGATCGTCGGCACGTACGGCATCGCGGTGCTCGACGCCCAGCGGCCCGGCGAGGTGGTCGTGGCCCGTAACGGAAGCCCGATCGTGCTGGGCATCGGGGAGAAGGAGATGTTCGCCGCCTCCGACGTCGCCGCGCTGGTCCGTTACACCCGCCAGGTGGTCCACCTGGAGGACGGCGAGCTCGCGGTGCTCAAGGCGGACGGTTTCACCACCTTCGCCAGCGACGCGCGCGAGACGGCCAAGGAGCCGTTGACCGTCGACTGGGAGGCCGGGCACTACGACACCGGCGGCTACGAGCACTACCTGCTCAAGGAGATCTCTGAGCAGCCCGAGACCGTGGCCAGGACGCTGCGCGGGCGGCTGGACGACCGCTTCCACATCGCCCACCTGGGCGGTCTCAACATGGACGCCCGCGAGACGCGGTCGTTCCGCCGCGTGAAGATCATCGGTTGCGGGTCCGCCTACTACTCGGGGCAGATCGGCGCCCAGCTGATCGAGGAGCTGGCGCGGATCCCGGCCGACGCCGAGCCGGCCAGCGAGTTCCGCTACCGCAGCCCGGTCGTGGAGCCCGACACCCTCTACGTGGCGATCAGTCAGTCGGGGGAGACCTACGACACCCTCGCCGCCGTCCAGGAGCTCAAGCGCAAGGGCGGCCGGGTGCTCGGCATCGTCAACACCGTCGGCAGCGCCATCGCCCGCGAGTGCAACGGCGGCGTCTACCTGCACGCCGGTCCCGAGGTCTCGGTGGCGAGCACGAAGGCGTTCACCTCGACCGCGGTGGCCTTCGCGCTGCTCGCGCTCCACCTGGGCCGGGTGCGGGACCTGTCCCCGGCCGACGGCCGCCGCATCTGCGAGGGCCTGCGCAGGCTGCCCGGCCAGATCAAGGAGATCCTCGCGCTGGAGCCGCAGATCAGGGAGCTCGCGCACAAGTACGCCGACACGCCGAGCATGATGTTCGTCGGCCGGGTCCGGGGATACCCGGTGGCCCGGGAGGGCGCGCAGAAGCTCAAGGAGATCTCCTACGTGCACGCCGAGGCGTATCCGGCCAGCGAGCTCAAGCACGGGCCGCTGGCGCTGATCGGCCCGGAGATGCCCACCGTCGCGATCGTCCCCGACGACGAACTGCTGGACAAGAACCTGACCACGCTGGGTGAGATCCGCGCCCGTGGGGGACGGGTGCTCATGGTCGGCCACCGTACGGCCGACCCCAAGCTGGCCGACGACTGCGTCGTGGTGCCGAAGAACGAGATCGAGCTGGATCCGATCCTGCTGTCGATCCCGCTCCAGCTCCTGGCCTACCACGCCGCGGTGGCGCTGGAGCGGGACGTGGACAAGCCCCGCAACCTGGCCAAGAGCGTCACGGTGGAGTGAGTCTCGGCGCCGCCGATCCCCTCAAGAACGATAAGACCCCCCAATTTGTGACAGAAAGTGATGCGTATGTAACATAAGGTATTAAGGGGCGTGGGGAGGGGGCGCTTATGCACCGCAGGCGCTTCCTCGTGCTCGCCCTGGGGGTCATGGTCGCAGGCGGCTGCGGGACCGGCGGCTCCCGCGCGCCCATGGCCGGCCGGCTGACCCTGGTCGCGCCCGCCGCGCGCGGGCAGGGCTGGGACCGGGCCGCACGCGCGCTGGCCATGGTCCTGACCGGGGACCGGATGGCACGGGCGGCCGAGGTGAGCAACCATCCCGGCGGCCTGGGCGCCTCCGCCCTGAGTGCGTTCCCCGCCGCCCGCGGCTCCTTCGCGCGCGAGGGCAGGATGCTTCTCACCGGGATGCCCATGGTCGCGGGGGCGGAGATCGCCAACGCGGCCTCGGTGGCGGAGTCCACCACCCCCCTGGCCCGCCTGGTCGGCGACTGGGCGGCCCTGGTCGTCCCGGCCGGCTCGCGCCTTCGCGCCTTCGAGGACTTCGCCGCGGTGCTCCACCGCGATCCCGCCACGATGACGGTGGGGGGCCGGATGGAGGGAGGCTCCGACCATGTGCTCTACGGCATGATCGGAAAGTGCCTGGGGGTGGACAACCGACTGCTGGACTATGCCGGCTACGCCAGCGGGATCGAGGCGGCGCAGGCGCTTCACGACGGCCGGGTGGCCGCCCTGCTGGGCTCCGCCCGATCCTTCGTCCCCGAGATCGCCGCGGGCCGCCTGCGGCCGCTGATGGTCTCCTCCGCCGAGCGGATCGACGGTATCGACGCGCCGACACTGATGGAGTTGGACATCCGTCTGGAGTACACCGACTGGTGCGGCGTCCTCGGTCCTCGGGGCATGAGCGCCGAGGACAGGGATGCGGCCGTCGCTCTGTGTGACCGTATCGACGCGTCCCCCCGCTGGCGGGCCGTCTGCGTCGCCAACGGCTGGAACCGGGTCTACCTGAGCGGCGACGACTTCCGCCAGTGGCTCGTCACGGAGACCGGACGCACCCGGGAGGTGCTCAACGAACTCGGCCTGTTGAGCACTTTTTCCACAAGCTGTTGGGGTAGTTGCGTCCGGCGCCCCTACATGTAGGATCCTGCTCGTTGCTGGTTCGCCCTTCTTCCGAGGGCGAGGCAAGAGGGAACCCGGTGTGAGTCCGGGACTGCCCCGCAGCGGTGAACGGGAACGACCACCGTCACGAAGCACTGGGCGTGCCATGCCTGGGAAGCGACGGTCAGTAGGCATGTGTCAGGCGCCCGTGAGTCCGAAGACCTGCCGGTGACACAGGGAGAGGGAGCCGAGCCGGGCGCTGAGGGTCGTGTGAAGCGGTCCGAGGTGTGCCAGGCGAGGCGGACTCGACCATGAAAACTGTCCAGGGCCTCGAGGGAGGGCCCGCGGAATGAGGCGGTCCCGCATGTCCGGGACCGTTCTTTGACGCGTGCGCTTTTCCGGCGGGAGCCCTACGGGGAATTCGAGCGCGCGAGGGGTATCACGTGACACAGACTCTGGCCGAGGCCGCCGGGAAGACCGGTAACGACCCGGCTGCCCGCCGGTTGGCCATCGAGGAGGCCGCCGCCCGGGTGATCACCGATCCGGAGAACTCCAGGATCGCCGCCGGGCTGCTGGCGGAGCTGATCGCCGACGAGGCGGCCGAGCACGGCGTGCGGACCTTCTCCGAGTCGATCGCCGCCACGCACGCGGCCGGGCTCATCCAGGACGGCCTGGCCGCCTTCGTGGCCACCCACGCCGAGGCGCTGGACGCACTGGTGGCGCCGGACGCCGACGGCCGGTTCGAGTACTTCGGGCTGCGTACGGTCTACGACCGCTACCTGCTCCGTCATCCGCAGACCCGCAAAGTCCTGGAGCGTCCGCAGCACTTCTTCCTGCGGGTGGCCTGCGGCCTGTCGGAGTCGGTCGGGGAGGCCGCCGAGCTGTACGCGCTCATGGCCACCCTGTCCTATCTGCCGAGTTCGCCCACCCTGTTCAACTCCGGCTCGCGCAGGCCCCAGCTGTCCTCCTGCTTCCTGCTCGACTCGCCCCGCGACGAACTGGAGGCGATCTACGAGCGCTACGGGCAGGTGGCGCGACTGTCGAAGTACGCCGGGGGCATCGGCGTCGCCTGGACCCGGGTCCGCTCGCGCGGCTCGTTGATCCAGGGCACCAACGGCCACTCCAACGGCATCGTGCCGTGGCTGCGCACGCTGGACGCGAGCGTCGCCGCGGTCAACCAGGGCGGCCGCCGCAAGGGCGCGGCCTGCGTCTACCTGGAGTCCTGGCACGCCGACGTCGAGGAGTTCCTCGAACTGCGCGACAACACCGGCGAGGAGGCCCGCCGCACGCACAACCTGAACCTGGCCAACTGGGTCCCCGACGAGTTCATGCGCCGGGTCGAGGCCGACGGCGTGTGGTCGTTGTTCGACCCCAAGGAGGTCCCGCAGCTCACCGACCTGTACGGCACCGCGTTCGAGGAGGCGTACCGGGCCGCCGAGGCCGAGGGCCGCTACGTCAGGCAGGTCCCGGCGCGGTCCCTGTACGGCCGGATGATGCGCACCCTCGCCCAGACCGGCAACGGCTGGATGACCTTCAAGGACGCGGCCAACCGGACCTCCAACCAGACGGCCCGTCCCGAGAACGTCATCCACCTGTCCAACCTCTGCACCGAGATCCTCGAGGTGACCGGCGACGCCGAGACGGCCGTCTGCAACCTCGGCTCGATCAACCTCGCCGCCCACCTGGACGGCGAGGACGTCGACTGGGCACGGTTGCGCCGGACCGTCCGCACCGCCGTGCGGTTCCTGGACCGGACCATCGACCTGGGCTTCTATCCGACCCCCGAGGCCGAGACCGCCAACCGGAGGTGGCGGCCGATCGGCCTGGGCCTGATGGGCCTGGCCGACGTTCTCTTCGCGCTGCGGCTGCCGTTCGACTCGCCGCGGGCGCTGGAGTTGTCCACCCGGATCTCCGAGGAGATCGCGCTGGCGGCCTACGCCACCTCCGCGGACCTGGCCGTCGAGCGGGGCCCGCACCCCTCCTACGCCGAGACGCGGGCCGCCGGCGGTGTGCTCCATCCCGACCACTACGGGGCCGGCCGGTCGCCGGAGTGGGAGCGGCTCAGGGCGAGGATCGCCGAGACCGGCCTGCGTAACTCCCTGATGATCGCGATCGCGCCCACGGCCACCATCGCCTCCATCGCGGGCTGCTACGAGTGCATCGAGCCCCAGGTCTCCAACATCTTCAAACGCGAGACCCTGTCGGGAGAGTTCCTCCAGGTCAACCGCTATCTGGTCCGCGACCTTGAGGCGCGGGGCCTGTGGACCCCGCAGATCCGGGACGCGATCAAGCGGGCCGACGGCTCCGTCCAGGACGTTCCGGGCATGCCGGAGGATCTCAAGACGCTCTACCGGACCGCCTGGGAGCTGCCGCAGAAGGCGCTGATCGACCTGGCCGCGGCCCGTACGCCGTACATCGACCAGTCGCAGTCGCTGAACCTCTTCATGGCCACGCCGACCATCGGCAAGCTGTCCTCGATGTACGCCTACGCGTGGAAGGCCGGTCTCAAGACGACCTACTACCTGCGCTCGCGCCCGGCGACCCGGATCGCCCAGACCACGGTGGCCCAGGCGGCGCCCGTCGCCGTGCTCGATCCGGAGGCCGTCGCGTGCTCTCTGGAGAACCCCGAGTACTGCGACGCCTGCCAGTAAGCACTTCTTCGAAAGGTTTTCCCCTGATGTTGCTCGACCCTGGCATGGACCTCACGCTGCGGCCCATGCGCTATCCGGAGTTCTACGAGCGCTACCGGGCCGCGATCCGCAACACGTGGACCGTCGAGGAGGTGGACCTCACCTCCGATCTGGCCGACCTGGCCAAGATGACGCCCCAGGAGCGCCATCTGATCAACCGCCTCGTCGCGTTCTTCGCGACCGGCGACTCGATCGTGGCCAACAACCTCGTACTCAACCTCTACCAGCACCTCAACGCTCCCGAGGCGCGGCTGTACCTCAGCAGGCAGCTCTTCGAGGAGGCGGTGCACGTCCAGTTCTACCTGACCCTGCTGGACACCTACCTGCCCGACCACGACGAGCGGGTCAAGGCCTTCGCCGCGGTCGAGCACATCCCCTCGATCCGGGACAAGGCCGAGTTCTGCTTCCGGTGGATCGACTCGCTCGGCGGGCTGGACCGGCTGGAGACGCGGGACGACCGGCGGGCCTTCCTGCTCAACCTGATCTGCTTCGCCGCGTGCATCGAGGGGCTGTTCTTCTACGGCGCCTTCGCCTACGTCTACTGGTTCCGCTCCAAGGGACTGCTCGGCGGCCTGGCCACCGGGACGAACTGGGTCTTCCGCGACGAGTCCATGCACATGGAGTTCGCCTTCGAGGTGGTGGAGACCGTACGGGCCGAGGAGCCGGACCTGTTCGACGACGCGCTCGGCGCGCAGGTCACCCAGATGATCGAGGAGGCGGTGAGCGCGGAACTCGCCTTCGCGGCCGACCTGTGCGGCGACGGCCTGTCCGGGATGGGCGTCGACCAGATGCGGCAGTACCTGGAGTATGTGGCCGACCAGCGGCTGACCCGGCTCCGGTTCCCCGTCCGCTACGGCACCGCCAACCCGTTCGCGTTCATGGAGTTGCAGGACGTACAGGAACTGGCCAATTTCTTCGAACGTCGTGTTTCTGCCTATCAAGTAGCTGTTGAGGGGAATGTGTCTTTCGACGAGGCATTCTGATTACGCGGTGAATCCCCGGGCACTCCGACTGGGAACGGACGACGAAGGGGGAAGCCGTCAGTGTCCAGATGGATCATCCTGCTCACCTCCGTGCTGGCCGCCGTGGCGTGCGTGGAGATGGTACGGCGGGCGTTGCGGTGGAGGCTGATCGGCGAGAAGTGGGTCCTCGCCGCTCCACTCGTGCGCCGCTGCACCTGGCCGGGGTTCGCCCTGGCGGTCGTGGCGACCGCCAACACCCTCTACCGGCCGAGCATGGTAGAAGGGTCGGTCGGCGACGCGATCGACCGGTTCCTCAACCTGGCCATGATCGGCTGTGTCACCTGGCTGGTCATCCAGGCCGCCTACGCCGTCACCGACGTGGTGCTGGACCGGCTGGTCACCATCCAGGGCGAGCGCAACCGGCGGGCCCGGCGGATCCGTACCCAGATCACGCTGGTCCGCCGGGTGGCGACGGCGGTGGTCGTCGTGCTGGCACTGGGCGCGATGCTCTTCACCTTCCCGCAGGTGCGCGCGCTCGGCGCCGGACTGCTGGCCTCCGCCGGGATCGCCGGTGTGGTCGTCGGCGTCGCGGCCCAGTCCACCCTGGGCAACCTGCTCGCCGGGCTGCAACTCGCCTTCAGCGACGCCCTCCGGCTGGACGACGTGGTCGTGGTGGAGGACGAGTGGGGCAGGATCGAGGAACTCACCCTCACCTACGTGGTGCTGCGCCTGTGGGACGAGCGCAGGCTGGTGCTGCCGGTCTCCTACTTCACCACCAACCCGTTCGAGAACTGGACCCGGCACGGCAGCCGGGTGATCGGCGCGGTCATGCTCCGGGTGGACTGGTCGATCCCGGTGGAGGAGCTCCGCACCGAGCTCTACCACGCCCTGCGTGAGCACCCCCTCTGGGACCAGAAGGACTGGGTCCTCCAGGTCGTCGACACCCTTCCCGGGGGACTGCTCGAACTGCGCGCCCTGATGAGCGCCGCCGACTCGCCCAGCGCCTGGGACCTCAAGTGCGACATGCGAGAGCACATGGTGAACTTCATCCGGGAGAAGTACCCCGAGTCGCTGCCCCGCTTCCGGGTGGTGCAGGAGAGCGAACCGCTGTCCCGGTTCGGCCCGTCGGAGCACTAGGAGCCCGCGCTGGGGCGCAACACCCGGGCGGCTCCGGCGATCAGGGCGGTGGCCAGGATCCAGCCGGAGGCGACCAGGGTCCAGGCCAGCCACTGGGTCCAGCCGACCGGCTCCCACGCTCCCCGCTGTTCGAAGACGCTCACCGGGACGAGCAGGTCCAGCGTGTAGACGAACGGCTGGAAGCTCCGCACCTCGTCCGGGTCGATCTGGGCGGGCGGAACGGCGGCGAAGACCGCGGTCCCCGCGGCCAGCAGCACCACCACCCAGAGCCCGGCCAGCCAGGGGCGGTAGCCGTAGCCGACGACCAGATCGAGCAACCGACCCCAGAACCTGCCGGTGGGTCTGAGGGTGCCCCGGCGCCGGCGCTGCTTAGCCAGCAGCACCCGGCGGGCGTCCGGCTCGTGTCCGATCCGGCGGAACCAGGCGGCGAGCTGCTCGTACGGCTGGGGGCGGTAGCCGTCCGAGTCGCGGCACACCCACGCCAACCGCTCCGCCACGGTCCATCGGCCGCGCAGCGCCTCGTAGGTCAGCCCGTTGAGGCGGACCTCGTCCGGATAGGACGCCGGGCCGTCGAACAGGACACCGATCCGGGAGTAGCCGAGGTTGACCCCTCCCTTGACGGAGGTCGGCAGCCAGATCAGCTCCTCCACCTGCGCATGGCTCAGGTGGAGCGTCCGGCCGGGGGCCTCCAGCGTGGCCTCGCTGAAGGAGAGCACGCCGTTGACACGCGCGCTGCGCATCCGGATCGTGCCCTTCGCGGTGAACCCCGCGCTGAACTCCACCGCCCCGGCCTCCATGAAGTCGGCCTGCACAGCATGCGAGCCGGTCGCCGTGATGACCGATCTCTGCAGGTAGAGCCCGCCGTGGAACTTCGCCCCGATCAGCCTGAGCCCGCCGGTGACGCGCATGTCCCGCAGGAACGCCCCGCCATCCACGGTCAGTCCACCCGCCCACACCGCCCACTGGTCCTGGCCGAGACCCCGCTCCTTCATCTCCGCCGCGGTGAAAGGCCGCCGGGCGTCCTCCAGCCAGCTCTCGCTCGCCCGGAACCGCTCACCGGGTGCGTGAAGCCGCGCCCTGGAGAGCCGGAGCTGACCCGTCACGTGCGCGTTGTCCAGCCGGATCCCGTTGCGGACCGTGGAGCCGTCGAGCTCCAGCAGGCCGTTGACGGTGCATCTGGCCGCCCGGAGCCGCTCCATCTCGCAACCCCGGAACCGCACACCGGACGTGGTGGCGTCGGTGAGGGAGACGACCTCGGAGAGGTGGCAGTTGAGCAGGTGGAGCTTGCCGGTGAGGACGGCGTCGGACAGGTTCAGCTCCCCGGTCACGCGGGCGCCCGCCAGTCGCAGTCCGGCGGTCCTGCCCGGCTCGGGCTCACGCGCGCCGAGTAGCAGCGCCGCGATGACCTCCGCCCGGACCGTCCGGTCCGGCCCCCACGCCGGACCGTTCACCGGGTCGTCGGTCTCCTTGTCCCCGGTCCGCAGGTCCACCCAGGCGCCGGTCGGGTAGGCGTCCCAGACCTGCCGCTCCGCCGGGCCGAGCCGCCGGAACGGTCGCGTCAGCCGCATTCGAGCCCTCTTCCCGTCAGCGGTCACAGTCGCGCCCCCTGACCCTGCCCGTCGCGCAGGGGCAGGCACGGCCCGCACAGGCGTGCCATCCAGGCCTGATGCGACGACGGGCAGGAATGGTCGCGGCAGGGGCGAATGACTCCGAACATCCGGCCTCACTTGCTTGGGGGTGCGCTGCCCGCACGGTCATGGGAGGGTCACGAGAGAACCTATCTCGTGAAGATCCCTGACGGGTCCGGGCCTCCCGTCGGCCGTCGCACCGCCGTGGCGCAGACCGGCCGTCCCGCCGCGCGTGACGCGAGGTTCCCCGATCTCCGGGACGTTCCTCACTCGGGGGACATCACCTCGTAGAGGTTGTGGTTCTCGTCGACGAAGAACAGGCCGCGAGGACAGAGCGGGTGGTCGATCCGGCCGTTGGCGGGGTCGGCGGGACTGTTGCCGTACGGCACGCCGGCCTCCTGGAGACGGGCGAGGATCCCCTCGAAGGTGGCGGGGTCCACGTCGAAGGCCAGGTGGTGTCCCTCGGGGGTCTCGACGGTCAGATAGTCGAGAGTCAGGGAGTCGTTGACCCGGACGGGGGCGAAGTGGCCGCGCGCCCCGGCGGGCGGCAGGCAGGTGAGCCCCATGACGCCGGCGAAGAACCGGGCGGCCCGCTCGTTGTCGACGGCGGGGACGATGGTGTGGTTCAGGGTGACGGTCATCGCGGTCCTCTCAGGCCAGGGCGCCGTGCACGAACAGGTTCACGAGGTCGTCGTTGCTCACCTGGGGGCCGCCCAGCGGACGGCGGGCGCTGGACGTCACCAGGTGGAGGAAGATCGTCGCCAGCCGTTCCGGGGGGAGACGGAGCGAGTCGCGCTCGGGCTCGAACAGGTCGGCCAGCGCCTCGTGGGTCTGCCTGGCCGAGTCCTCGCGGTCCAGGACACGTGTCCTGCCTGCCTGGTCCGGCGAGGGGGCCGCGTCTACGCGGCCGGCCGTGGATCCCTCCTCCGCCGGGCCGCCCGCGGGGTCCTGGACCGTACTCTCCGTGGAGGAGACGGCCGGGCCGTCCGCGGGGTTCCCGGCCGGGCCGTCCATGGGGGAGACGGGAGCGCGGCGTTCGCGGGAACGGCGGCCCGCGGCGTGCAGGGCGCCGAGGACGGTGCCGATCCGCGCCGTATGCGCCTGCATGGCGTCGGCGGCCTCGGTCAGGCGGGCGACCAGCGGCTGGTCGAGTGAGATCGCGGCGAGCTGTTCCAGCACGTGGTCGGGACGGAGCGCCTCGAGCACGCAGGCGTCCAGCAGTTCGTCCTTGTCGGTGAAGGCCCGGAAGATCGTGGCCTCGCCGATCCCCGCGGCCCTGGCGATCTGGCTGGTGGTGACGGCGGCACCGTACTCGGCGACCAGGGGCAGGGCGGACCGCACGATCATGTGGCGCCGCCGCTCCAGGCTCATGCCCGGCGCTCGGCGCCGGGGAGGGGTGGTTGTCATGGATTCATCATGCGGAGTGAGTACTCACTCCGTCAATGAATTTTTCGGGAGAAGGGAGGAGTGCGCAACTGCGATCCGGCTGCTCCGTCGGAAGGTTTGCTCACCTCGGCCCGGCGTGTCTTCCCCCCTGGAAGGGGATTTCTCCTCTGATGGCGGGTGGCTCGTCCCGATCTCGGAGAGATGGATGTGGAGAGCTCCGCAAGGCCCCAAGATGGCTTCCCGTGAGGACCCGCGCCCCAGTTCCCGTCCTCACCGGCGTATCCCGGCTACGTTGAATTTCGAATCCGGAGGACATCCTCATGGCCACGATGGAGGAGCGGGTAACCCGCTTGGAGAACGAGTTCATGGTGCTCAGCGCCGACTGCGGACGGCGGGCCTCGCTCCGCGCCTACGACGCGCTGACACCTGTCTACGGCAGGCTGGACCTGGTGGCGGAGCGCCTCGGACGGGTCGAGAGCCAGGTGGCGGAGGTCGACCGCCGAGTGGCGGAGGTCGACCTCCGGGTGTCGGCGGTCGACACCAAGGTCGACCTGCTCCGCGACGAGATGCGCGCCCAGTTCGCCGCGGTCGACGATCGGTTCGCGGCGATCGACAAGCGCTTCACCGCGATCGACGATCGGTTCGCGGCGATGGATGACCGGTTCACTGCGATCGACAACCAGTTCGCGGCGATCAACGATCGGTTCACCGCGATCGACGACCGCTTCGCCGCGATCGACGATCGGTTCGCGGCGATGGATGACCGGTTCACCGCGATCGACGACCAGTTCGCGATCGTGAACGGCCGGATCGACAAGCTGGAGGGCCGGATCGATGACCTGAGCACGAGGGTCGACGCACTGGCCACGTCGAACGCCGCCATGTTCCAGGCGATCCTCGACCGGCTTCCGGAGAAGCCCTCGCTCAACTAGCGTGCCGGTCCGCGGGCCGCCCATTCCCCGGGCGGCCCCCGGACCGGGCAGACCCGGTCCGGGGTGTCTCGCAGCTCACGTGCCCGGTGGGATGCCGCCCACGGAGCATCGGGATTCCGGGGTGTGCGTCAGCGTTCGACGATCTCGTTCTTGCCGATCACCACGATGCCGTTGCGGGTCACCGCGAAGCGACTGCGGTCGTATTCGAGGTCGAAACCGATCCGGGCACCGTCCGGAATGATCACGTTCTTGTCGACGATGGCCTTGCGGACGATGGCGCCGCGGCCCACCTTCACATTGCCCATCAGCACCGAGTCCTCGACCTGGGAGTGGGAGTGCAGCACCACGCCGGGAGAGAGGATGGAGCGCTCCGCCAGGCCGCCGGAGACGATCACGCCCGCGGAGACCAGCGAGTCGATCGCCCGGCCGACCCGGTCCCCGTCGTTGTGCACGAACTTCGCCGGGGGAAGCGGGTCGTGACCGGTGTAGATCGGCCACTGGTTGTTGTAGAGGTTGAAGATCGGATGCGCCGAGATGAGATCCATGTGCGCCTCGTAGTAGGCGTCGAGAGTCCCGACGTCACGCCAGTAGCCACGGTCCCGCTCGGTGGACCCCGGCACGACGTTGTCGGCGAAGTCGTAGACCTCCGCGCTGCCCGACTTCACCATCATCGGGATGATGTCTCCGCCGAGGTCGTGCTTGCTGGTGGGATCGAGAGCGTCCTCCCGGAGCGCGTCGAGCATCGCCTGGGTCTTGAAGACGTAGTTGCCCATCGACGCGTACACCTGATCGGGGGCGTCCGGCAGGCCCACCGCGTCCTTGGGCTTCTCCCGGAACGCCGTGATCCGCCGCCCCGCGGGGTCGGTCTCGATCACTCCGAACTGGTCGGCCAGGGTCAGCGGCTGCCGGATCGCCGCCACGGTCACCTCGGCGCCGGAGTCGATGTGCTGGGTCACCATCTGCCGGGGGTCCATCCGGTAGATGTGGTCGGCCCCGAACACGATGACGTGGTCGGGCATCTCGTCGTAGATCAGGTTCAGGTTCTGGAACAGGGCGTCGGCCGATCCGGAGAACCAGTGCGGTCCGAGCCGCTGCTGCGCGGGGACCGGCGTGACGTAGTTGCCCAGCATCGACGACAGCCGCCAGGTCCGGGAGATGTGCCGGTCAAGGCTGTGGTTCTTGTACTGCGTCAGCACCACGATCTGCCAGTACTGGCCGTTGGCCAGGTTTGACAGCACGAAGTCGACGAGCCGGTATATCCCCCCGAAGGGCACCGCGGGCTTGGCCCTGTCAGCCGTCAACGGCATCAGCCGCTTACCTTCGCCGCCGGCGAGCACGATCGCGAGGACTCTCATATCAGGACCTTAACCTGACGAACAGGGCTGAAACACTAGGCTGATCATATGCGCGTTGATCTGCTGAGCCGTGAGTATCCGCCCGAGGTGTACGGCGGAGCCGGCGTTCATGTTGAATACCTCGCCCGGGAGCTGCGCCGGCTGGCGGATGCCCGGGTCCGCTGCTTCGGGGCATCACGGCCCGAACACGGTGTGGACGCCTATCGGGTGCCCGCCGGCCTGGAGACGGCCAACGCCGCGCTCCAGGTCCTTGGTGTGGACCTGGAGATGGCGGCCGGCTGCGAGGGCGCGGATCTGGTGCACAGCCATACGTGGTACGCCAATTTCGCAGGTCACGTGGCCAAGATGCTGTACGGCACGCCACACGTGGTGACCACGCACAGCCTGGAGCCGCTGCGCCCGTGGAAGGCCGAGCAGCTCGGCGGCGGTTACACGCTGTCGTCGTGGGCCGAGCGCGGCGCGCTGGCGAGCGCGGACGCGATCATCGCGGTGTCCGAGGGCATGCGGCGTGACGTGCTCACCAGCTATCCCGAAATCGCCGCGGAAAAAGTTTCGGTGATCCACAACGGGATCGACACCGGTGAGTACACCCCGGACCGCGAGACCGGCGTCCTGGCCAAGCACGGTATCGACGCGGGCAGGCCGTACGTCGTGTTCGTGGGACGGATCACCCGGCAGAAGGGCCTGGTCCACCTGCTTCACGCGGCCAGGGACTTCCATCCCGACGCCCAGTTGGTGCTCTGCGCGGGCGCCCCCGACACGCCGGAGATCTCCGCCGAGGTCACCGCGCTCGTCCGGGGACTGGACAGGGAGGGCGTCATCTGGATCTCGGAGATGCTCCCGCGTCCCGAGGTGATCCAGATTCTCACCCACGCGGCCGTGTTCGTCTGTCCGTCGATCTACGAGCCGATGGGGATCGTGAACCTGGAGGCGATGGCCTGCGAGACCGCTGTGGTGGCCACCGCCACCGGCGGCATCCCCGAGGTCGTGGCCGACGGCTCGACCGGACTGCTGGTCCCGATCGAGGCGTCCGCCGCCGACGGCACCCCCGACGATCCCGGACGGTTCGCCGCCGACCTCGCCGGGCAGGTCAACCGGCTGCTCGCCGACCCGGCGCTCGCCGCGGAGATGGGCCGAGCCGGGCGGGCCCGTGCCGTGCAGCACTTCTCCTGGGAGCGGATCGCCGAGCGGACGATGGATCTCTACCGGTCGGTCCTCAGACCCTGACCACCCGCCCGGGGCCGTCGTCACCGGCCCCGGCGGGGTCACCCGGTGGTCTCAGCCGCTGATGAAGTGCAGGATCACGTTGTGGACGTGGTGGGCCTTGTTGTCGCCCCGGAACTCCACCTCGTAGGTGTGGGTGCCCACGTGGATGGCGATGGCTCCGGAAGAGAAGAACGAGCCGGCGAGGGATTTGTTGCTCACCACGCTGACCGCTGAGACCTTCCCGTAGGGAATGCTCGTGATGGCGATCTTCTTGCCCACGAAGGACTTGTCCTGCACGATCACCCGCTTGTCGGTGAGGCCCAGGAAGCCGGTCCCGGCGCCGATGGCGTCGTAGACGGCGATGATCTGCTCACCCGGCATCAGACCACTCTCGATCTGCTGGAGCTGTTCCTTCCGGTCATACGCGACCTGTGCCATGACGCTCGCAATCTCTCGGGGATCCGCGTACTTGAGTAACGAACGTCCCAAGAGGGAGGTTCCTCGGGGCGGGTAAGGTCGGGGCCGTGAACGTTCAGACGAGGATCACCGACCGACACGGCGGCGTCAGTGCCGCGCCGTACGGCACCCGCAACCTCGGAGCCGGCTCCGGAGACGACCTGGAGGCGGTCGCCGCCAACAGGGCCAGGACCGCGGCCGAGTTCGGACTGGACCGGGTCGTGTTCATGCGGCAGGTCCACAGCGCCGACGTCCGCTACGTGAGCGAGCCCTTCGGCGACGACCCGCCGCCCCTGGACGGGATCTTCACCGATGTGCCCGGTCTCGGTCTGGCCGCGCTGGGCGCCGACTGCGCCTGCGTCCTGCTGGCCGACCCGCGGGCCGGCCTGGTCGGGGCCGCGCACTCCGGGCGGGTCGGCACCGTCCTCGGGGTGGTCCCCGCCCTGGTCGCCGCGATGGTCGCGCACGGTGCCGGCCCGGCGGACATGACCGCCCTGATCGGCCCGATGGCCTGCGGCACCTGCTACGAGGTTCCCGCCGAGATGCGCGACGAGGTCGCCGCCGTCCTCCCCGAGGCGTGGTCGATCACCCGCCAGGACACCCCCGCCCTCGACCTGCGCGCCGCCATCACCTCGCAGCTCGCCAAGGCGGGCGTCGGCGAGGTCACCCACGACACACGCTGCACCATGGAGACCCCCGACCTGTTCTCTCACCGCCGTGACCGGACGACCGGCCGTTTCGCCGGTTACATCTGGCTGGAGGACTGAGCACCGGCGAGCACGCCGGATCAGGATGAGACGCGTTCCAGCACGACCACCGGGATCTCGCGGTCGGTCTTCGTCTGGTATTCGTCGTAAGCCGGCCAGGCAGCCGCCATGATCGGCCAGAGTTCCGGCTTCTCCTCGGCGGTGGCGGTGCGGGCCCGGGCCGTGAACCGGTCGCCCAGCACCTGGACCTCGACCTCCGGGTTGGACTGCAGATTGAGATACCAGCTCGGCGGGGCGTCGGCTCCGCCCTTGGACGCCACGACGAGGTAGTCGGCTCCGTGACGCTGGTAGATGAGCGGGGTGTCGTGCTGTTCGCCGCTCTTGCGGCCCGTCGTGGTCAGGATCAGAGCCGTGGTGCCCTGCCATTCGTGCCCTTCGGCACCGTCGGTGGCACGGTAACGGTCAACGTGTTCTTTTCCGAACAGCATGGTCGGTCCCCTCGGTGAGTATGAGATCTCATTACCCAGCCGAGGGGACCTCTCACGCCGGTCCGCGACTTATGCCGGTCCGCGCTTCACGCCTGCCGGTCCGCGGCCAGCACGCTCCCGTAGGCGCGGGCGGCGAGGTCGGCGATGAGGCCGTGCGCGCCCAGCAGGTCGGCGCAGTCGGCCCCGATCTCGGCCGCCGCTTCGGTCACCAGGCCGGAGGGCATCTCGGGGCCGATGGCACACGGGGACAGGGCGATGCGCTGGGCGCCGATGCCGTGCAGCCGCTCGGCCGCCTCGCCGACGCCGGGCGCGCTGTCGAGAGAGGCGACCAGGACGGGGAGCGTCAGCCGGGAGGCCAGCAGCACCGCCGTCGACTGCGCCTCCACTGCGGCTTTCTCACCGCCGACCGTGGCGAGGATCACCGCGTCGACCGGGCTGGAGACGTTGAGCAGCCGCATTCGGTCCGCCCTCGCCAGATCCTTCTCGGCCAGGCGGATGTGCAGGGCCTCGGCGAGCAGCGGATGCGGCCCGAGCGATTCGGTGACCGTCACGGACGACCCGCTGGCGGCGACCGCGGCGGCGATCACCCGGTCCGCGACCGGGTGCGGTCCGGTCAGGAGCGGTACCACGATGGCGGCGACACCGTCCGCGGGACGCTCACGGGCGGCCTCCTCAAGGGCGGTGGTCAGGGCTTTACCGTCCTCGCCGAGTCCGGACAGATGGACCTCGATCTGTGGATGGTCGCCCCGGATGAGGGCGGCCAGTTCGGCGGCGGCGCCGGTGGCGTCGCCGAGTGTGGCCAGCACCAGGGCGGGGGCCTCGGGCGGGAGCTGGGACGGCACGGGCCTGCGGTGCCGGCCGGAGGGTCGGACGGCGCGTCCGCGTACGGGGAGGATGGAACTCTCACTCACATGCGCGGACTCTAGGCCCATTTCACTCTCTTTGTTGTGAAAAACGGCAGCAATTCCGTCACGACATCCTCTGTGGCGGAGTTTTACGTCGTGCGGCTCCATGCCGGGCACGACGAGCGGTGCATCCGGGGTCGACGCCGACCATCGGAGACCCCGGCCGCCGGCGGCTCCCGGCCCGGCCGGTCAGGCGTCCCGGTGCCCCTCCCATTCGTCCTCCAGGGCCGAGTGGACGATGGAGTCGCGCCAGGCGCCGCGGGCCCGGACGTGATGCCTGATCCTGCCCTCCTCGACCATCCCGGCTACGAGCATCGCGAGCTGGGCGGCCGTGTTGGCGGGGGAGCGGGCACCCCAGACGCGGTGCAGGCGCAGGTCCCGGAAGCCGAATGTCAGCATCAGCCGGATCAGGTCGGTGCCCATGCCCCGGCCCCAGTGGTCGGGGCGCAGGCCGAGGCCGATCTCCGCGCTGTGCGGGTGGTCGGCCTCGACGTGCAGCCGGGCGACGCCGATGGTCTCCTCGTCGTCCAGGTCGATCACCGCGAGCACGTACAGCCGCCGGGGGTCGGCCTGCGCGGCCTTCAGTGCCTCGGCGACCAGCCCCTCGACCTCTTCACGGGTGCGGGGATCGAATGGCAGGTGCTCGGTCGCGGTCGGGTCGCCGTAGACGGCGTGCAACGCGTCCACGTCGGCGACGGTGACTTCCCTCAGCCGGAGCCTCTTACCGGAGATCTCAACCTGGCGCATGCGCAGACGCTAACGCCTCAGCAGTCCCACGGCTAGAGATGTTCCGCTTGACAAGTATCTCAAAAGTAACAAACGGAACTTCACCGGCGGCTTGCGACGGATGTGTCCCGCTACGGGACGCGAGTGTCACTTCGACGGGACGATGTCGGAGTTTCCCGGAGCGTAGACGGTGATGCCGTCGGGGAGCGCTCCCAGCTTGTCGATCTCGACGCAGGCGCGGAGGAGCTGCTGGCAAAGGCATACATGCCGAGGCCATAGATTCGGATGGGATGGAGCAGAATAAACGGATGATCTCTCCCAATCCCAACGCGCTCGTGGTCACCGGCCCCGGGCTGGTCGCGGATCTCCGGCTGGTCACCGAGGTGGCGGACCGGGAGTTCGCCGCTCTCGGCGTCAGCGGGGAGGTGGTGTCCGCCTCCGACCTGTCCGGCTTCCGGGAGACCCTGGACTTCCCCGGCGCCCTGGTCGTCCTGCCCGGGCCGGACCCCGAGATCCGGAGTCTGTACGCCGAGCATCCCCAGGCGGTCTGGCTCGACGTGACCAAGCAGGACACCTCACCCGCCACGCCCGCGGACGGTCCGGCGGGCGGCTATCTGCACGGGCGGGGAATATGGGGACTGACCTGGGCGATCAGGCACGCCGTCCACCGGCTGCGCCGGCCCGCGCGGCGGGTCGCCTACGGTGACCATCCCGACCAGTGGGCGGACGTACGGCTGCCGCGCGAGACCACCGGATCGACGCCCGTCGCGGTGCTGCTGCACGGCGGCTACTGGCGCTCGATCTGGGGTGCGGACCTGATGGACGCGCTCTGCGTCGACCTCGCCGACCGGGGATTCGCCGCCTGGAACCTCGAATACCGACGTCCCGACCTGCACGGCTGGGCCGCGACGACCGAGGACGTCGCCAAGGCGATCGGCCGGGCGGCCGAGGGCGCGGCCGGCCGGATCGTGGTGGTCGGCCATTCGGCGGGAGGGCAGCTCGCCCTCCGCGCCGCGGCCGACGACCCCCGGATCACCCTCGCCGTCTCGCTGGCCGGGGTCCTCGACCTGGTGGAGGGCGACCGCAGGCACCTCAGCTCCGGCGCAGTCGCCGCCGCCCTCGGCGGACCGGCGGCGGAGGTGCCCGAGATCTACGGACGATCCAGCCCGCTGGAGCGTCTTCCCTTGGGGGTGCCCCAGCTCATCGTGCAGGGCGGCGGCGACGACCTGGACCTGGTCGACCTGGGCAGACGATACGCGCGGGCCGCCCAGGCGGCAGGCGACCAGGTGACGTATCTCGAAATGTCAGGTGACCATTTCGACGTCATCGACCCCGCCTCCCCGATCTGGCGGGCGACGGCCGGAGTGATCACCGACGTGGGGACCACGGACCCGGCCCGCGAGCCCCTGAACGCCGCCCCTGACGCGCGGGCCGTCCACCTCGCCACTCCGTCAGGAGACGGATAGGGCTCCCGAGGGGCACAGCTGTACGGCACGGCGGACCGCCGCCTCCGACGAGGCGGGCGGCTCGCCGTCCAGCACCACCACGGTCCCCTCCTCCTCGCTCTGGTCGAAGACCTCCGGCGCGGTGAGCGCGCACATGCCGGCTCCGATGCAGACCTCGGTATCCGCCGTGATCTTCATGTTCTCCTCCTCGAACAGGTGATCCTCTTTCAATGATCTACCAGATGACCGGTAGCCGGTGCACACCGTAGATGGCCATATTGGAGCGCATGGGAATCTCCTCGGGTGGTACGGCCAGCCGTAGGCCGGGAAAACGGCGCAGCAGCGCCGGATAGGCGATGCGCATCTCGGCGCGGGCGAGCTGCTGGCCCAGACACTGGTGGATGCCGTGGCCGAAAGTGAGATGGCCCGTCGGCGGCCGGGTGAGGTCGAGGGCATCGGGGGCGTCGAACCGCTCCGGGTCGCGGTTGGCCGCGGGCAGCGAGAACGCCACCGCCTCACCGGCTCTGATCACCTGCCCGTCGATCTCGACGTCCTCCAACGCGGTTCGGACCGGGCCCATGTGAATGATCGTGAGATAGCGCAGGAGCTCCTCGACGGCGCTCTCGGTCACCGCCGGGTCGTCGCGGAGCAGAGCCAGCTGGGCGGGGTCGCGCAGCAGCGCGAAGGTGCCGAGCCCGAGCATGTTCGCGGTCGTCTCGTGTCCGGCGACGAGCAGGAGCAGGCCGACCCCGCTGAGCTCCCACTCGTCCAGCTCCCCACCCGCCACGAGGCCGCTGAGCAGATCGTCACCGGGTTCGGCCCGCTTGCGGAGCACCAGCTCGTGCAGGTAGGTCATCAGGTCGGTCAGCGCCGCGGTCACCTGCTCGGCGGAGGATTCGAGACTGAGCAGCGCGGCCGAGTCCCGTTGGAACTGCACGCGGTCCGCGTACGGCACGCCGAGCAGCTCGCAGATCACCAGGGACGGGATCGGCAGGGCAAAGGCCTGCACCAGGTCCACCGGCCGGTCGCCCTTCTCCATGGCGTCCAGGCAGTCGGAGGTGATCTGCGCGATCCGCGGTTCGAGCTGCCGCATCCGGCGCACCGTGAACTGCCCGGTCAGCAGCCGCCGGTACCGGGTGTGGTCGGGCGGGTCCATCCGCAGGAAGAACCCCGGCGGGATCTGCCGGTTCTCGCGCTGGGCCAGGGCGTTGGAGATCGGCGGATGTGTGGTCTCCGCGCGGTTGCTGAACCGGTCGTCGGCGAGCACGGCGCGGGCGGTGGAGTGGCGGGTCGCCAGCCAGCCCAGGTGCCCGTCGGCGAAGGTCATCCGGTGCAGCGCCCCCTCCTGTTGCAACCGGCGTGCCGCCTCCGGCGGGCTCAGGGGGTCGTCGCGGGTCATCGGAAATGTCACCGGACTGGACAGGGCCTCGGTCATGGCACGTCTCCTCACAGCTGGACCCGGACTTTCATACCCCTCTAAAGAAGGACGAAGCCGGGCCACGAAGACGTGGCGCCCACCGGCGGAGAGGTGGACGGTGTCCGAGGCCGGCGGCGCGGACGCGCTGGGCCGTTCGGCACACTCGCCCGGCGGCGCGACGTGCCACGCCACGCCCGTACGGCGGGGATGCGGACCCTGGAGGCGGGTCCGGCGCAGACTGGAGACCGATCGTGAGGACTCATCCAAGGCTCCGCCGCGGGTGGATCCCCACCGCCCCGCGTGGAGTGTTCCGATGGTCATGTCCAGACGTCAGGTGGTCGCCGGGTTCGGTGGGCTGGCCACCGCTCTCGTTCCGGTGGCGCCCGCCGCCGCGTCGCCCCCCCTGGGGCCGCCGGTCGTTCCCGCCGGGGTCGCACCCGACCGGCTGGCCGGGAACGAGGGTTTCTGGCAGACCGTCGCACGGCAATACCGGGTCAGCCCGGACTTCGTCAACCTGGAGAACGGCTACTACGGGATCATGCCCGAGCCGGTGCACCGGGCCTACCACCGCAACGTGGACCACCTGAACGAGCAGAACTCCTATCTGCTGCGCACCACCTACAAGGCCAGGGCCGACCAGGTGAGGCAGCGCATCGCCACCGTCCTCGGCGTGCTCAGGGAGGAGATCGCTCTCACCCGCGGCGGCACAGAGGCCCTGCAGGATCTGATCGCCGGGTATCGCAGGCTCCGCCCGGGGGACGCGGTGATGTACACCGATCTCGACTACCACAGCATGCAGTACGCCATGAACTGGCTGCGCGACCGGCGAGGGGTGAGCGTCGAGCGGATGGTCGTCCCCGAGCCGGCCACCCGTCAGGCGTCGCTGGACGCCTACGACAGGGCTCTGCGCGACCATCCCCGGGTCAGGCTGCTCCTGCTCAGCCACATGAACAACCGCACCGGCCTCGTGCTGCCGGTACGGGAGATCATCGAGATGGCCCGCGGCAGGAACGTCGACGTCATCGTCGACGCCGCCCACTCGTGGGGACAGCTTGACTTCACCATGGGTGACCTCGGTGCTGACTTCGCCGGGTTCTCCCTGCACAAGTGGATGGGGGCGCCCCTGGGAAGCGGGTTCCTCTATATCCGCAAGGATCGCCTGGCCGACGTCGACCTGGCCTACGCCGACGAGACCTATCCCGCCGACGACATCCGTTCGCGCGTCCACTCCGGCACTCTGGACATCGCGCCGGTGCTCACGGTGGACACCGCCCTGGACTTCCATGACGCGCTGGGAGCGCGGGTCAAGCAGGCGCGTCTGCGTTTCCTGCGTGACCGCTGGGTCCACCAGGTGCGGGACATCCCCAACGTGGAGATCCTGACCCCCGAGGAGCCCGCCATGTACGGGACGATCACCGCGTTCCGGATAACCGGCCGTGTCTCGGAGGCCGACAACGTCGCGCTCACCACGGAGCTGTTCGAGCGCTACCGGATCTTCACGGTACGGCGGGGCGGGCCCGTCAAGGGGGACTGCGTCCGGGTGACCCCGGCGCTTTTCACCTCGCAGGCCGACGTCGACCTGCTCGCGGTGGCGGTGCGGGACCTCGCCCGGCGTTTCCGCCGCTGACGGGGTCATGGTCAGGAAGCCGGCCCGGTTCGCCGTCGTGACGGCTCTCTGGGAAGGCCGCCCGATCCGGGGCGAGCCTCCCCGATTTAACATTCTGTAGTGACATGAGTACATTAAGTCACTAGATATGAGTATGAAGTGCGAGGCCCAGAGCAAGCCACGCGTGGCCGTGTGGCTTGTCCTGCTGCTCGGAATCATCACGGTGATCCACATGTGGAGCCACGCCGCGATCCCCTACAAGGACCGGCTGTGCCGGGCCGAGGCGGCCGTCACCGCCGATTCCCATCCGTCGTCGCAGGACCACCACTGCGAACAGGCGCATGCGGTCGAATGCGTGCTCCCTGCCGTATGGTCCGCGCCGCCGGTCCAGGTGGTCTCCATCCTCACCCAGGCCGGCGCCGCCGCCATGTCCCCGGCCCAGCCCCTGCTCGGACGGTCGGGCAGGGCCCCGCCGGATGGACACCGGGCGCGGTCCGTGCTCACCCACACCCTGGAGGTCTGTCGCTGCTGACGCGCGCCGGGCGTCGCCGTCCACCGGGACGGGCCGCTCACCGACGTGCCGTCACCGACCCACGACCAATGTAAGGGTGCATCATGTCGTCTGTTTCCACCGTCCACGCCCAATCGCCCCGCCTCGCCGACCTGGTGGGAGGGACACCTGTCTGCCGGATCGGTGAACCCTTCGCCCCAGAGGGCCGGGCGTTCTGGGCCAAACTGGAGGGGGCCAACCCCGGCGGGCTCAAGGACCGTCCCGCGCTGTACATCGTCCAGCGTGCCCGTGCCCGCGGCGAGCTCGCGCCGGGCGCGATGATCGTCGACTCCAGCTCCGGGACCTTCGGACTGGGGCTCGCCCTGGCCGGAATCGTGTACGGCCACCCGGTCACGGTGGTCTCCGACCCCGGTATGGAGGCCATCGTGCACGGCATGCTGGCCGCCTACGGCACATGTATCGAGACCGTCACCGAGCCGCACCCGGTGGGTGGGCTGGCAGCAGGCCCGCCTGGACCGGGTGGAGGAGCTGCTCAGAGCCCATCCGGAGGCCTACTGGGCCCGTCAGTACGACAACCCCGACAACGTCGACGCCTACGCGGGGCTGGCCCACGAGCTGATCACCCAGGTGGGCCGGGTCGACGTGCTGGTGTGCAGCGTCGGCACCGGAGGACACTCGGCGGGCATCATCGACGTGCTGCGCCGTTTTTCCCCGCGTACCCGCCTGATCGGCGTGGACGCCACCGGGTCGACGATCTTCGGACAGCCGGCGCGGCCCCGGCTGATGCGCGGTCTCGGCAGCAGCATCCGCCCGCGCAACGTCGCCTACGACGCGTTCGACGAGGTGCACTGGGTCGCCCCGCACGAGGCGGTGTGGGCCAGTCGCCGACTGGCCGCCACCCACTACACCACCGGAGGCTGGAGCGTCGGAGCCGTCACCGTGGTCGCCGCGTGGTACGCCCGCGTGCTGCCCCCGCACACCCGCATCGTGGCGATCTTTCCTGACGGGCCCGCCCGCTACTACACCACGGTCTTCGACGACGCCTACTGCTCCGCATACAACCTGCTCGACCGCCCTCCCGCCGACGAGCCCGACGAGATCGCCCACCCCGGCGACGCCGAGGTGTCGCGCTGGACCCGCTGCGCCACAGTGGTGAGCTCCTGATGTGGCGACGTCTGCGCTCCTTCGACCGCAGCGTCCAGCTGCTCATGCTCAACCAGCTCACCATCAACATCGGCTTCTACATGCTGATGCCCTACCTGGCCGGCCACCTGTCCGGCGGACTGGGCATGGCCGCCTGGACGGTCGGGCTGGTGCTCGGGGTGCGCAACCTCAGTCAGCAGGGCCTGTTCCTGCTCGGCGGCACCCTGGCCGACCGGCTCGGCTACAAGCCCGTCATCGTCGCCGGATGCCTGCTGCGCACCGCGGGCTTCGCCCTGCTGGGACTGGTCGACTCGCTACCGGCGCTGCTGGTCGCCTCGGCCGCGACCGGGTTCGCCGGAGCCCTGTTCAACCCGGCCGTCCGCGCCTACCTCGCCCATGACGCCGCCGACCGCCGGGTGGAGGCGTTCGCCCTGTTCAACGTCTTCTATCAGGCCGGCATCCTGGTGGGGCCGCTCATCGGGCTGGCCCTGGTCGCGGTGGACTTCCGGCTGGCCTGCCTGACCGCGGCGGCCGTCTTCGCGGCGCTGACCGTGCTCCAGGTCCGCGCGCTGCCACGGTGCCGGGCCGGTGACGCCACCGCCGGCGGCGGAGTGTTCGCCGACTGGCGGACCGTGCTGTCGGGCCGGTCGTTCCTGCTGTTCTCGCTGGCGATGGCCGGGTCGTACGTACTGTCGTTCCAGCTGTATCTGGCGCTCCCGCTGCAGCTGGACGGCGCAGGTGCCGTCAGCGTGCTGTTCGTGCTGTCGGCCGTCGTGGCCATCGCCGGTCAGCTCCGCGTCACCGACCGGGCCCGGCGTCGCTGGTCCCACCCTCAGGCCATGACCCGCGGTCTGCTTCTCATGGCGGCGGCCTTCCTGCCCCTGGCGCTGACCGGTACGGCATGGCCGCACGCCACCGTGCCCCGGGTGGGCGCGGTCCTGCTCTGCACGGTGCTGCTGACCCTCGCCACGACGCTGATCTACCCCTTCGAGATGGACACCGTCGTCTCGCTGGCCGGCGGCCGGCTGGTGGCCACGCACTACGGCCTCTACAACACCGTGGCCGGGATCGGCATCGCCCTGGGGAACCTGCTGACCGGCCTGCTGCTGGACGGCGGATCCACGGCACTGCCGTGGCTCGTCCTGTCGGCGCTGGGGGCCGCGTGCGCGCTCGCCGTCCACCGTCTCGGCCGCCGCGGTCGGCTCACCCCGGGGGAGGGGGAACGGGAGCCGGCCTCTCCGGCGCCGCCCGGCAACCGCTCCCGGGCCTGAGCTCGGCAGGGGTGGTCAGCCGAGCCAGCCGGTCACGAACCGGAGTCGTTCCTCGATGGGCGCACGTGGCAGCGTCACCAGCTCGTAGCCGTACTCCGTGTAGGTGGCGACCATGGACTCGTAGGTCCGCTGCGCCGTCTCGAACGACTGCCTGCGCTCGTCGTCCTGCTCGTAGATCTCCGGCCACGGGGGTGCGACGAGCACGCGCCGGTGGTAGCGGAAACGCTGCGCCGCGGCGTGCAGGTGCGGCGGGACCGGGCGTCCTTCGAGGCGCAGGTAGCCCACGATGTCCGGGATGCCACGGTCGAAGAAGGCGAGCGCGGCACCCGACACGGCGAGGCGGTAGGAGCGCAGCTCCCAGCAGAGCATCGCCTCGGCGAACAGGTCCGGATCGATCCAGGGCAGCGCCCGCCCGCCGATCACCGTCTGGTCCTGGATGATGCCGCGGCCCGCCTCGTCCGAGCGTGCGAAACCGGCTTCCTGCAGGCGGTCGATCAGCGTGCTCTTGCCCGATCCCGGACCGCCGGTGACAACGATGAAACGCCCAGGCTCCGTTGGCATTCTGTACGTCCCTCCGCCCTGTGAAGCGGACTATATGCGAGGAGGGGCATGCTCACCGTGAAGCGAAAAGCCGGAGGCTCTCGGTGAGTTGCGAGTGCAGCGGGTGCGGCAGGGCATCCGGCGCGAACCAGCCCAGTTCGTCGAACTTGTGCGGCTCGCCGATGGCCGCTCCGGCGGGGTCCACCCGGACCGCGAAGATCACCGCGACCCAGTGGGAGACCGGTTCCTCCCGCAGGACGTTGCGGACCCCGATCGTCTCGATCTCCAGCGCGGCCGTCGAATACTCCTCGCGGACCTCGCGGGCGACCGCCGTCTCGAACGACTCGCCGTACTCCAGCGCGCCGGCGCCGCAGTCCCAGGTGCCGGGCTCGTCCCGCGCGCCGGCGCCGCGCCGGGCCAGCAGCACCCGGCCGTGGCCGTCGTGGCAGATGAACACGCAGGAGACGGAGGGCGTCTTCGGCACCTGCCCGGTGGGGCCTTCCGGGGACGGGGTGGTCATGTGGGGATTTCCTTCGCTGTCAGAAGTGGTTCGGCAGCTCGGAGAACGTCCGCAGCCGCAGCACTCCTCCGTCGTCGGGGTCGAGCTCGGTCTGCTCAAGCACCCAGGTGTTGTCGTTCGGGATGAAGACGGCGTTCATCCCCGCCTGCCGGGCGGGGATGATGTCGGACTTCGGGGAGTTGCCGATCATCCAGGTCGCCGACGGCGTCAGCCCGTGCTTCTCCGCGAGCCACAGATAAGTGTCGACGGCCTTCTCCGCCACGATGTGGATGTCGCGGAAGTGATGGGCGAGGCCGGAGACGTCCAGCTTGCGCTGCTGCTCCTCGGGATCGCCCTTGGTGAGCAGGAGCAGGTCGTGCCGGTCGCCGAGGGCGGTGAGCGTCTCGGCCACCTCGGGGACCAGCTCCACCCGGTGCTCGACGAGCGCCACCACCAGGTCGTCGAGGTGACGGCGCTCCGCCGCGGTCGCCGGCCGTTCGCGCAGCCGCTCCAGGCAGTCGTGGAGACTGCGCAGGAACATCTTGCTGCCGTATCCGTGGGTGACGGCGTTCGCCTTCTCGATGTCGTCGAGGATGGCGCGGATCTCGGCCTTGCCGAGGGTCGGGTGCTCCAGCCAGTGCAGGAAGTCGTCGATGACGCGCTCAAAGAGGAGGTTGTTCTCCCACAGCGTGTCGTCGGCGTCGAAGACGAGCACCTGTCCTTTGCGCCTCACGTCGGCATCTCCCATCTTTCGCCCCGTGCAGGCTATCCACCCGCGGTGACCGAGCCCCACTGCTTTTTCCGGATGCCACCGGGTGCCACCGGGTGCCACCGGTTCCGGGGTGACCCGGCGGCGGCGCGCCCGGCGTGATCCTCTCGGGTTTTTCCGGGCCCGTGGGTTGACAGGGGCGAGTGGAGTGACCAGTGTCATTCTAGAAATCAATTCTAGGAATGGGGAGTCGCATGAGCGGGATCGTGGCGGGACGGGTGGTGGTCGTGACCGGGGCGGCTCGGGGGATCGGGCGTGGCCACGCGCTGGAGTTCGCCCGCCAGGGGGCGCGGGTGGTGGTCAACGACCTGGGGGCCGAGGTGGACGGCACCGGGTCGTCGGCCGGACCGGCGGGGGAGGTGGTGGAGGAGATCCGCGCGATGGGGGGTGAGGCGGTGGTCAACGGGGAGGACGTCTCGGACTTCGAGGGTGCGGGCCGGCTGGTGCGGGCCGCGGTGGAACACTTCGGGGATCTGCACGTCCTGGTCAACAACGCCGGCATCCTGCGGGATCGGATGCTGGTCAACATGTCGGCCGAGGAGTGGGACGCGGTGGTCCGGGTTCATCTGCGGGGCACCTTCGCTCCGTTGCGGCACGCGGCCGCCTACTGGCGGGAGCGGTTCAAGTCCGGCGTCCCGGTGGACGCACGGGTGATCAACACCACCTCCTCGTCGGGCATCTACGGCAATCCCGGCCAGGGCAACTACGGCGCGGCCAAGGCGGGCATCGCGGCGCTGACGGTCATCGCCGCCCAGGAGCTGGCCAGATACGGTGTGACGGTCAACGCGCTCGCCCCCACCGCCCTCACCCGGATGACCGAGAACCTGGCGCGAATCGCCCGTCCCGTCCCGGGGGCGGACGAGTTCGATCCCGGGGACCCGGTCAACGTGGCGCCGCTCGCGGTCTGGCTGGCCAGCGAGGAGGCCAGGGAGATCACCGGCCGGGTCTTCAACGTCCGGGGCGGTGTGATCAGCGTGGCCGAGGGCTGGCACGCCGGGCCCGGAGTGGACAAGGGCGCCCGATGGGACCCCGCCGAGCTCGGCGCGGTGATCCCGGACCTGGTGAGCAAGGCGGCGCCCAACGCGCTGCAGAACGGCCGCATCCCCGGAACGGAGGCTTGAGATGCCCCTCGACCACGGCGTCGTGGGCGTGCCGGGCCCGTCGCACGAGCGCTCCTGGACCTCCGCGGAAACCTTGCTGTACGCCGTGGGGGTGGGCGCCGGCCTGGGCGACCCGCTCCGGGAGCTGCCCTTCACCACCGAGAACTCGGCGGGCGTCCGGCAGCGCGTGCTGCCGACTTTCGCGGTCCTGGCCGCCCAGGCGCCGATCGGCCGCAGCCTGGGCGATTTCAACCCGGCCATGCTGGTCCACGCCGAGCAGGCCTTCGAGCTGCGCCGGGAACTGCCCCCCGAGGGCCGGGTCCGCGTGACCGGCACGGTGACCGGGATCTACGACAAGGGGTCGGGTGCCCTGGTGACCAGCGAGACCAACGCCGTGGACCCGGAGACGGGCGACCGGCTGATCACCAGCCGGAGCTCGGTCTTCATCAGGGGTGAGGGCGGGTTCGGCGGCGAACGGGGCCCTCGTGACGAGTGGGCGGAGCCCGACCGTGCGCCGGACCACAAGGTGACCTGCCCGACCCGGCCCGAGCAGGCACTGCTCTACCGCCTGTCCGGGGACCGCAACCCGCTCCACTCCGATCCGGCCTTCGCGGCGCGGGCGGGGTTCGAGCGGCCGATCCTGCACGGCCTGTGCACCTACGGGATCACCGGCAGGGCGCTGCTGCACACCGTGGCCGATTCGGACCCCGCCCGCTTCACGGCGATGTCCGGGCGCTTCAGCAGCCCGGTGTTTCCGGGGGAGCCGCTCACGGTCTCCATCTGGGTGGACGGCGGCACCGCGCTGTTTAAGACCGTGAAGGACGACGGGACCGTGGTGATCGACCGTGGGCGGGCGACCTTCCGGGACGGGTGACGCGCGCCGGACGCCTTCCCGCGCCGGGTGGCCTGACTTCCCGCGTTGAAGTGCGGTGGAGTGCCCTGGCTTCCCGCGCCGGGGTGGCCTGTGAGGCGGATCCGCGGAGGCGCCGACCCGGTCACCGGTCGTCGGGGCCCCGCAGCGGGCCGAAGCGGCTGATCAGCTCAAGTGCGGCCTCGATGACCCGCTCGGCCTCCTGCTCGGTCTCGCAGGTGACGACCTCGCGGCCCGCCTCGCCGATGACGGTGGTCAGCACGGCCACCGTGAGGCGGTCCATCGGTTCGTCGCCCGCGCCGAGCAGGACGGCGTTCTGCCGTACCCAGTCGCGGCCCCGGGTGCGGCGCATCAACTCGAAACCGGGCGGTCCGTCGCCGTCCATGAACAGGCGTGCCAGGTCGTGCCGCTGCCAGGAGCCCTCCAGGAAGGCGCGCGCCCCGGCGACGAACAGCTCCAGGGGGTCGGTGACGCCGGCCTGCCTGGCCTTCGCCACGGTCGAGGCCGCCTCCTCCTCGTGCGCGGCCTGGTGTTCCTCCCACAGGGCGAGGAACAGCTCGGTCTTGCCGCCGAAGTGGTGGTAGAGGCTGCCCACGCTGGAGCCCGCCCGCGCCACGACGTCGGCCACGTTGGCGTCGGCGAAGCCGTTCTCGGTGAAGACCTCACCGGCGGCCTGGAGCATGCTCCTGCGTGTCTCTGCCGTACGGCTCCATTCCCATGAGCCGCTCCTGCTCGGCGCCTTGCGTGCCATGGGTCTCCCTCTGCGGACGTCTGTCCCTCCATGATAACCGAAAATTCTAGAATTAGGTTCCAGTTTTTGAGGTCGCGTCCTTGACAGCCGGACGGGTGTGAACGCAGTCTGGAATCCGTTCCTAGAGTTGAATTCTAGAAATTTGTTGCCCCGCTGTGGCATCCCTTCCGGCCAGAAAGGCGCCCACCATGGTCGACTTCTCGCTCAGCACCGAAGAACGGCAGATCCGCGACACCGTCCGCTCCTTCATCGAGAAGGAGGTCATGCCGCTGGAGCCCGAGGTGCTGCGCAACGAGAACGCGGGACGCCCGGGTGTCGACCCCGACGTCCTGCGCGAACTCCGGCTCAAAGCCAAGAAGATGGGCTTCTGGGGGATCAGCACCCCCGAGGAGTACGGCGGAGCCGACCTCGGCCCGGTGATGTCGGCGATCATCGTGATGGAGATGGGCCGGACCTACGTGCCGTTCAGCTTCGGCGGGACGGCCGACAACATCCTGTACGCCGGGAACGACGAGCAGAAGAGGCGGTATCTGATCCCGACCATCGAGGGCGAGCGCCGGTCGTGCTTCGCCATCACCGAGCCGGGAGCCGGCTCCGACGCCCGCAACATCCGCACCCGGGCCGTCAAGGACGGCGGCGACTGGGTCGTCAACGGCGAGAAGACCTTCATCACCGGCGGCAGCGAGGCCGACTTCGTGATGGTGTTCGCGGTGACCGATCCCGAGCGCGGCGCGGCCGGCGGCGTCACCTGCTTCCTGGTCGACCGCGACATGGGCTGGAAGTCCGAGCCGATCCCCACGATGGGCGAGTGGGGTCCGGCCTCGCTGGTGTTCGAGGACGTCCGGGTGCCGGAGGAGAACGTGCTCGGGGAGGTCGGCAGGGGATTCGAGCTCGCCATGCAGTGGATCGGGCAGGGCCGTTACATGATTCCGGCCCGGGCGATCGGCTCGGCCGAGCGCATGCTCCAGATGGCCGTCGACTACGCGAGGATCCGGCACTCCATGGGCCGGCCGATCGCGGAGTACCAGGCCATCCAGTGGATGATCGCCGACTCCCAGGTGGAGATCGAGGCGGCGAAGTGGCTGACCCTGTACGCCGCCTGGCAGGTGCAGCAGGGCATGGACGCCCGACACGCGTCCTCGATCGCCAAGCTCAACGGTGCGATCATGGCGAATCAGGTGGTCGACCGGGTACTGCAGATCCACGGGGGCATGGGCTACACCAAGGAGTTGCCCATCGAGCGCTGGTACCGGGAGCTGCGCCTGCTGCGGATCTTCGAGGGCACCGACGAGATCCAGCGCCGGACCATAGCCCGCAACCTGCTCAAGGGCCACGCCCGTCTCGGCACCATCGGAGAGTGACATGACCGCCAGCTCCCAGACCGCCGGCGACGGCGGTGTCCGCGCGCTGTTCAACCCGGCCTCGATCGCCCTCGTCGGGGCCACCGACAAGTCGGGATGGTCGATCAGCACGTTCGTCAACCTGCGCACGCACGGTTTCACCGGCCCGGTCCACCTGGTCAACCCGCGTGCCGGCACCGTGCACGGCCAGCCCGCCCATCGAAGCCTGGCCGACGTCCCCGGGCCGGTCGACCTGGTCTACGTCATGGTGCCGACCACGGCGGTGCTGTCCGTGCTGCAGGAGGGAGCCAAGCTCGGCATCCGCAGCTACGTCATCCTCACCGCGGGCTTCGGCGAGGTCGGTGAGGAGGGCGGCCGGCTGGAAGCCGAGATCACCTCGTTCGCCCGGGAGCAGGGGCTGACCGTCCTGGGTCCCAACGGCAACGGCTACATCAACGCCGCCGCGGGCATCACACCGTACGGCCTGCCCATCCCCGCACCGCTGCTGCGCGGCTCGGTGGGCGTGGTGCTGCAGAGCGGCGCGCTCGCCAGTTCGGTGCTCGGTTTCGCACAGGCCCGCAACGTGGGCATCAGCCTCCTCACCTCGATGGGCAACGAGTCGCTGACGACGGTCACCGACGTCGTCGACTACCTGATCGACGACCCCGACACCAAGGTCGTCGCCCTGTTCCTGGAGTCGATCCGCGACCCCGCGGACTTCGCCCGGACGGCCAGGAGGGCGTTGCTCGCGGGCAAGCCGATCGTCGCGCTCAAGATCGGCCGCAGCGGGATCGCCTCGCGCGCGGCCCAGGCCCACACCGGCGCGCTGGTGGGCGACGACGACGTCGTCGACGCGGCCTTCCGGCAGTTCGGCGTCATCCGGGTCCGCTCGATCGAGGACCTCATCATCACGGCGGGCCTGCTCGCCGCCGCCGGTCCCCTGCCGGGACGGCGGATGGGCGTCGTCACCCCCTCGGGCGGCGCCTCGGAGATCATCGCCGACCGGGCCGAGGAGGAAGGGCTGGAGCTCCCGCCGTTCGCCCCGCAGACGGTCGCCCGGCTCACGGAGATCGTTCCCGGGTTCGCCACCGTGCAGAACCCGCTCGACGTCACCGGATATGTGCTGATCGACCGGACGCTGATGAACAGAGCGCTGGAGACCGTGGCCGCCGACCCCGGCATCGACCTCGTCATGCTGCTGGCCGAGTCGCCCCGAGTCGCCCCGCCGGACCCGGCCCCCGCCCTCGCGTTCTACGCGGAGAGTGCCAGACGCATCGCCGAGGCACCGCTGCCCGTCGTGGTCGTGGCCAACGTGCTCACCGACGTGACCGAGTTCGGCCGTGCCGTACAGGAGCAGACCGGTTTCCCGCACGTGCTGGGCGGCATCGAGCACGGGATGCACGCCATCGGCGCCGCGGTGAGGTGGTCGGAGGCCCACCGCGCGGCGCGGGCGACCGCCGGAGCGCGGGACGTCGCGGGCGGGCCCGGGGCGGTGGCCGGGGATGGGCCGCCGCCGCGGGCGGAGGCGACCGGTGTATGGGCCGAACGCCGGGCGGCCGCCCTACTGGCCGGGGCCGGCCTGCCGGTCGTGCCCTCCGAACCGGTCTCCGACGCGGACGCCGCGGTCGCCGCCGCCGAGCGGTTCGGTTACCCGGTCGTGCTCAAGGCGGCCGCGGAGGGGCTCGGCCACAAGAGCGACATCGGCGGGGTGCGGCTCGGCCTGACCGGCCCCGACCAGGTCCGGCAGGCCTTCGACGAGGTCGCCGCCGCACTCCACGCCGCCGGGGTGCGGGAGGCGGGAGCGCTGGTGCAGCCGCAGCGGAGTGGCGGGGTGGAACTCCTCGTCGGCATCCTGCGCGACCCCGACTGGGGCCTCACCCTGACCGTGGGGTTCGGCGGGATATGGGTGGAGGTGCTGCGGGACACCGCCCTGCGGATCCTGCCCGTCGACACGCAGGAGGTACGGCGCGCCCTGGGCGAGCTGCGCGGGCACCGGCTGCTGACGGGCGCCCGCGGCACCGAGCCGGCGGACCTGGACGCCGTCGCCGACGTCGTCGTCCGGATCGCGGCCCTCGCCACGAGCCTGGGGGAGCGGCTGGAGTCGCTGGAGGTCAACCCGCTGCTGGTGCGCGGATCGCAGGTCGAGGCCCTGGACGCGCTGGTCACCTGGCGTGACTGAGCGCGGTGAGTCCGCGCTCAGGACGACGGGCGGGAGGCAGCCGGCCGCCGGTGTCCGCCGGGTCACGGGCGCCGGTTGGCCAGTACGAGGGTGGCGGCCGACATGAACATGCCGCCGTTGCCGAGCACGACGCCGAGCTCCACGTCCGGAACCTGGGCGGCGGCCTCACCGCGTAGCTGGCGTACCGACTCCAGAATGGCGAACATGCCGTACATCCCGGTATGGGTGTAGGACAGCCCACCACCGTTGGTGTTCATCGGCAGTCTGCCGCCGGGGGAGGTGTGGCCTTCGGCGATGAACGCGCCGGCCTCGCCGCGCCCGACGAAGCCCATGTCCTCCAGGCCGTAGATCGGCACGTGGGCGAACGCGTCGTAGATCATCAGATGGTCCACGTCCGCGTGGTCGATCTTGGCTTCGGCGAACGCGGCCTCGCTGGAGCGGCGGAACGCCTTCGAGGTGGTGAAGTCCTCCATCTGGGAGACGATCGGCGAGTCGGCGGACTCGCCGGTGCCCAGCACGTGCACCAGCGGCTTGCGGACGCCCAGGGCCCGCGCGCGTTCCTCGGAGGTGACGACGAGCGCGCCGCCGCCGTCGGTGACCAGGCAGCACTCCAGCAGATGGAAGGGGTAGGCGACCATCCGGGAGGCGAGCACGTCGTCGACGGTGATCAGATCGCGCATCATCGCCCGGGGGTTGAGATGGGCCCAGCGGCGCTGGGCCACCGCCACCTCCGCGAGCTGCTCGTGGGTGAGCCCGGTCTCCTTCATGTGGCGCAGCGCGGTCACCGTGAACGTGGTCGCCGGACCGAACACCCCGTACGGCAGCTCGAACTGTCCGAGCAGTGAGTCGGCCCCCAGCCCGAACCGGCCGGCGCCCACGTGTGACCGGCCGGACTCGCCGTGCGTGATGAGCACGGTGTGGCAGAGTCCGGCGCGGATCGCCGCCACGGCGTGCCGTACGTGGAACAGGAAGGACGAGCCGCCGACACCGGTGCCGTCGAGCCAGGCGGGTGTGACGCCGAGCGCGTGGGCGACCTGGACGGGGCCCGGCATGCCGACCGCGGCGACCCCGTCGACGTCGTCCTTGGTCAGCCCCGCGTCCGCCAGCGCGTTGCGCGCGGCTTCGAGCTGCAGTCCGATGGCCGAGTAGTGGGGGAGCTTGCCGAGGTGGTCGGTCTCCGCAGCCCCCGCGATGACGATGTTCAACGTAGGGCTCCTGCCGGCTCGAAGAGAGGGACGCGCACGTCGCCGCGCTGCTCGAACACGACGCGGAGCGGCATGTCGAGCCGTAGGTTCTCGGGCGTGATGTCGACGCCCACGATGTTGGTCATCATCCGCACGCCCTCCTCCAGTTCGACGACGGCGATCGCGTACGGCCCGTCGTCCTGGAAGCCCGGAGCCGGACGGTGGTTGATCACGTAGGAGTAGAGCGTCGCCCGGCCGCTGGCCGTGACCCATTCGACGTCTCCCGACCCGCACCGGGGGCAGCTCGGACGTGGATAGAAGTAGTGGCGGGAGCAGGTCAGGCAGCGCTGGACGCGGAGTTCTCCCGCTGCGGTGCCGTCCCAGAACGGCTGGGTGTCCGGCGTCGGCTTCGGAGCGGGCTTGGGTGAGGTGGTCATCGTTCTCCTCGGGGAGAGCGTCATTCCAGATTCTAATTCTAGAACCTGACTCTAGAAAAAACTGGGAGAAATGGGAAGACCGCCGCGCCGTGACTCTGGCCGTCTCCGCTGGGCCTCGGATGGAACCTCGTTGCGGCGTGCCCGCGCCGGGCGCCGGGGCGGGCCGGGTGGCGCGCTCCCCGCAGGGTGCGCGGTGGACTTTCCGGGGTCGTGGATGTTTCCCCGATGTGACGCGGGTCGCACAACCTCTTGACGTGCCGGGTGGGGTGACGGAGGATCTCAGAAAATAATTCTAGAGTTCCCTTCTAGAAAATCTTCGCTGGGTCGGCGACGGACTACAGCTTGAGAGGCCGTTCATGAGGCTTTCCTACGTACGCGAACTCGACGAGTACCCCACCGGTGCCCGCCGGATGAAGATCCTCACGATGGCCGTGCTGGCCATCCTCATCGGGTCATACGAGGCGCAGATCGCACCCCTGGTCCCGCTCCTGCTGAAAGACCTGGAGATGAACCTCGCCACCTACGGCGCGGTGTCCGCGGCGGCGGCGGTCACCGGCGCCGTCGCGGCGGCCGTCGGCGGCCGGCTCACCGACCACCTGGGCCGCGTGCGCCTCCTGGTTCCGCTCATGATGCTGACGGCCGTGTGCTGCTTCGGGATGACGCTGGTGCACAGCCCGCGTGACCTGCTGATCGCACGGATCGTCCTCGCCTTCGTGGACGGCGTCGCGATGGCGAGCACGGCCCCTCTGGTGCGTGACTTCTCCCCCCGGATGGGCCGCGCCCAGGCTTTCGGCTTCTGGACATGGGGACCGGTCGGAGCCAACTTCATCGCCGCCGCGGTGGCCGCCTGGACACTCCCGATCTTCGACAACTCCTGGCGCTCCCAGTTCGTCATCATGGGCTGCTTCTCGCTGGTCATCTCGGTCGTCATCGCCGTGAACATCGCCGACCTCTCACCGGAACTGCGGGCGCGCATCCAGCAGACCGAGAACCAGACGACGCGGGTGGTCGACATGTCGCGGCCGCCGCGGGCCCGCTCCCTGTTCGGCCACCGCAGCATCTGGGCGCACGTCATCGGCATCTCGCTGTGGCTCGTCCTCTATCTCACCCTCACCCTGTTCGGCCAGATCATGCTCGTGGAGAGCATCGGGGTCACCACCGCGCAGGCGTCCGCCATCATGGCCGCCTTCTGGATCCTCAACCTGATCACGCTGATCATCGCCGGCCGCATCTCCGACCGCACCCAGCTGCGCAAGCCGTACTCGCTCATCGGGACGGTCTGCGCGGTGCTCGTCACCGCCTACCTCGCCCACAGCCTGGGTGACGACTCGGTCACCTCCGGCCAGCTCATGGTCGTCGGAGCGCTGCTCGGCGGATCGCTGGGCGTCGCCTACGCGCCGTGGATGGCGAACTACTCCGAGGACGCCGAGGACGTCGACCCCCGGCTGCAGGGCACCGCATGGGGCCTGTTCGGCTTCCTCACCAAGATCATCGCGGTGGGCGGCCTGCTCGTCATCCCGCAGTTCGTGGCGGCCACCAGCTGGCAGAGCTGGCTGCTCGTCTCGCTCGGCTGCCTGGTGCTCTTCATCCCGGCCATCTTCCTCTTCAACGGACCCTGGCGACGCCCAGCCGTCACGGCGGCGGGCGTCGTGCCCGTGGCGGTCGCGAAGAACGAATGACGGCCGGCCGCGGCTACCCGGCGGGCCGCGCGCCGCGGTCGCAGGGGATCGACGACCGCAGCGCGGTGATGAAGGCGGCGATGGCCGGGTGGGCGGAGGCTCCCCGGCGGAAGGCGATCTGCGTACGGCGGCGCATCGGCAGTTCGGTGAGCCGGACGCCGGCGGGCGGATCGGCCGCCCCCAGCTCCGGTACGAGCGCCACGCCCTGGCCCACCGCGACCATGGCCAGCACGGTGGCGAAGTCGTCGATGTGATGGCGGACCCGGGGCGCGAATCCGGCGGCCTGGCAGGCCCGCACCGTCATCGTGTGGCAGAGCGTGCCGGGGCTGGAGGCGATCCAGGCGGCGTCGCGCCGCCCCGCCAGGGAGTCGTCCTCGCCGCCGCAGGGCGAGCCGGAGGCGAGATACATGGGCTCCTCCAGCAGGGGCTCGGTCTCCAGGGCCAGATCGGTGACGGCGGGGACGAAGTCGTATTCGTGGACGAGGGCGACGTCCAGATCACCCGCCCGGAGCCGGGGCGCCACCTCGGCCGGGTCGATCTCGTCCACCATCGGCTCCAGTCCGGGATGGTCACGGCCCAGGGCCGCGAGGGCGGCGGGCAGGATGGTGCGGGTGGCGGTGGGGAAGGCGCCGACCCGGACGCTGCCGGCCAGGCCCGCGTGCGCGGCCGCCAGTTCGGCCGAGGCCTGCTCCAGCCGCTCCAGTACGGCTTCGGCGTGCCCGACCAGCGCGACTCCCGCCGGGGTGAGCCGCACCCGGCGGCCGGTCCGTTCCAGCAACGCCACCCCGGCCTCCCGTTCCAGGGCCGCGAGTTGCTGGGAGACCGCCGAGGGCGTGAACGTCATGGCCTCGGCGACGGCCGCGATCGTGCCCCGGTAGGCGAGTTCGCGGAGCAGGCGGAGTCGTCGTACATCGAGCATCAGTTCAGCTTAATGGTCTCGGAAGAAAACGGAACTGGACCTGCATGGTCGATGCCGCGAGGCTGGGATCATGACATTTCGTGGGGTTTACGTTCCTCTGATCACCCCGTTCACCGAGGACGGCGAGGTCGCCGTGGAGGCGCTCGACGGTCTGGCGCGCGCCGTGCTCGACGAGGGAGCGGCCGGGCTGGTGGCGCTCGGCACCACCGCCGAGGTCGCCATGCTCGCCGGCGAGGAGCGGCAGGCGATCATCGAGGTGTGCGCGAAGGCGTGCCAGGAGCGAGGGGCGACGCTGGTCGTCGGCGCCGGGACCAGCGACACCCGTGGCTCCGTCGAGGCACTGCGCGGGCTCAAGGACCAGGCGGACGCCGCGCTGGTCACCGTGCCCTCCTTCGTCCGCCCCTCCGAGGCCGGAGTGCTCGCCCACTTCACCGTGCTGGCCGAGCAGAGCCCGGTGCCGCTGATCGTCTACAACATCCCCTACCGGACGGGACAGTCCGTTGGCGCGGACACCCTGCGACGGCTGGGCGAACTGCCCATGGTGACCGGCGTCAAGCACGCGGTGGGCGGGGTCGACCAGGACACCGTCACCCTGCTGGCGGACCTGCCCGAGGACTTCGCCGTGCTCGCCGGGGACGACCCCTTCTTCTCCGCCCTGCTCGCCCTGGGCGCCTCCGGTGGCATCCTCGCCTCCGCCCACCTGCGCACCGGCCGGTTCGTCGAACTGGTGGAGGCCTGGAGCTCCGGCGACGTCGCCCACGCCCGCGCGCTGGGCCACCGGCTCTCCGCCATGTCGGCGAGCCTGTTCGCCGAGCCAAACCCCACCGTGGTCAAGGGTGTGCTGCACGCCCGGGGGCTGATCCCCACCGCCTCGGTCCGGCTCCCGCTCCTGCCCGCGAGCCAGGCCTCGATCGAGGCGGCCGCCCGCCTGCTGTGATCACCGGGGCTGGCAACCCGGACACCAGAAGAGGTTGCGGCCGGTGAGCACCTCGGTGCGGATCTCGCCGCCGCACAGGAAGCAGGGCAGCCCCGAGCGGCGGTAGACGTAGACCTCGCCACCGTGGTCGTCGACGCGGGGCGGGCGGCCCATCGCCTCCGGTGTGTGCTCGGCCCGGACCGTGTCGATCCGGCCCACCCGCACCCCGTCGGCCATCAGCGACACCAGGTCCGACCAGATGGCCGTCCACTGCACGTGGGTGAGGTCGCGGCCGGGGCGGGACGGGTCGACGCCCTGCCGGAACAGCGCCTCGGCGCGGTAGATGTTGCCCACGCCCGCGACGACCGACTGGTCCATCAGCAGGACGCCGATGGAGGTGCGGCTGCGGCTGATCCGCCGCCAGGCGAGCTCCGGATCGGCGTCGGCCCGCAGGGGATCGGGGCCGAGCCGATCGTGCAGCGCCTTCTTCTCGGCGGGATCCAGCAGTTCACAGGTGTTGGGGCCGCGCAGGTCGGCGTACTCCTCGGTGTTGCGGAGGCGGAGCCGTACCGCGCCCGTCGGCACGGGAGCCGGAACCGGGCCGAAGGCGTTTCTGCCGTAGATGCCCAGGTGCACGTGGAGCCAGCGGTCGTCGTCGAATCCGAGCAGCAGGTGCTTGCCGTGCGCGTCGGTCTCCCGGAGCACCCGGCCGTCGATCTGGCGGGCTCCGGCGGCGAACCTGCCCTGCGGGCTCTCGGCGCGCACCGCTCCGCCGCCGAACACCTGCCGGTGCTGCGCGGCCAGGCGATGAATCGTGTGTCCTTCGGGCATCGTCCACCCAGGATACGGTCCGGCCGAATGCCGTGCCTCCCCGGAGGCCACCTGAGGCGGGGCGCGGGATCAGAGCCAGCCGTATCCCTCGGCGATCAGCGCGGCCTCCGCGCGGGTGCTCGCGCCCGTCTTGCCGATGGCCGAGGACAGGTGGTTGCGCACCGTCCCGTTGGACAGCCGCAGGGCCCTGGCGACCTCGGCCACCGTGCCGCCGTGCCGTGCCTCGCGCAGCACGTCGCGCTCCCGGGCGGTCAACGGGCTGGAACCGCTGGCCAAGGACTCGGCGGCGAGGGCGGGATCGACCACCCGTAGGCCGGAGTGCACCCGCCGTACCGTGTCGACGAGGTGCTCCGGGGACGAGTCCTTCACCACGAACCCCGACGCGCCGTTCTCCATCGCCCGAGCGAAGTAACCAGGTCGCCCGAAAGTCGTACATATAACGACACGGCAGGCGGGGAGGGCGGCGCGTAGTTCCGCCGTGGCCGCCAGGCCGTCCATTCCCGGCATCTGCACGTCGATCAGCGCGACATCGGGACGGGTGCGCCGTGCGGTGTCGAGGACCTCGTCACCCGTCCCGACCTGGGCGACCACCTCGATGTCGGACTCCAAGGCCAGCATCGCGGCGAGTGCGCCCCGGACGAGTGCCTGGTCGTCGGCCAGCAGCACCCTGATCACGCGCGACTCGCCCGCAGCCGGAAACCGCCCTGGGGGAGCGGACCTGCCTCGATCCGCCCGTCGACCGCGCGGAGCCGTTCCGCGAGCCCGGAAAGCCCGTTCCCCGACCCGTGCGAACGGGCGGGCGAGCGGCCGTTGTCACGGATCTCCAGCGACGAGTCGCCGAGCCGTATCTCGCACCTCAGGGCGCCACTGTGCCGGATGACATTCGTGACGCCTTCACGGAGCACGTACGCGAACGGCTCCCGCAGGTCGGCGGGGACGTGGTCGGTGGCCGGCGGCAGAGTGGCCTCGATCCCCGCCGCCCGCAGCGCCTCCCGCGCCCCGACCAGCTCCACGGCGAGCGACGGCCTGCGGTGACCGGAGACGGTCGTACGGATCTCGGCGTGCGCCTGGCGGGAGAGCCGTTCGACGTCGTGCAGTTCGGTCACCGCCCGCTCGTGATCCGTCCCGCTCTCCAGCAGGCGGCGGGCCAGACCGGCCTTCACCGTGATCGTCGTGAGGCTGTGCCCGAGAACGTCGTGCAGGTCTCTGGCCAGACGGGCGCGCTCCGCCGCGGTCGCCAGCGTTTCGATCTCCTCGCGGGCCTGACTCAGCTGGATGAGCAGCCGGATCAGCAGGACCAGGGCCACCGGGGTGACGGTGCTCGGGATGACGGCGAGCGCGGCGCTCCAGTCCACCGAACCGGTCGTCACCAGGAGCGCGGTCAACTGCGCCACCGCGACCACCAGTCCCAGCAGGAGACCCCAGCGTGCGGGTAGGAGCCATACGGCCGCGGTGAGCGCGTAGGCGAGGTGGCCCAGCTCAACCGGATTCCCCCGCAGTGCGGCCACGCCGACGCCCAGTGCGAACAGCCAGCCGACCAGCACCATCCGTTCGCTGGGAGGCCTGCCGATCCCGTAGGCCATCGCGACGATCCAGCTCGCCCCGTAGACGACCGTGACGACGACGGCGGCGACGTGCACGGGCCCGGCGTGTGGCTGGACGGCGGCGTGCGCGGCGGTCCAGAACGGCCAGACCAGGAACAACGCCAGCACGACGATGCCGCGGGCACCCGCCAGGCGGTTGCCCGACCGGGAAATGTTCCAGCTCGGCCACGCCCTGGCGCCGAACAGGTCCTGTTCTCGCATGAAATCACCCTAGTTCCCGGCGTGCCGCCCGGCCCGCCCACTCTCCCGCCATCGAAGTCCGCGACCGGTCGCGCCGCTGAGCCCCGCGACCGCTCGCGATGCTCAGCGGCGCGCGCTGTCTCGCCGATAGCGGGCGACGACGGCCCCGCCCAGTGCGAGCGTGTAAAGCGCCAGCACCGCGACCGCCTGGCCGAGCCGGCCGCCACCGGTGGCCGCCCCGTGACCTATCTCCGCCAGCCAGTAGCTCGGCAGCAGCTCGGCGACACTCGCGAGCGCCCCCGGGAAGTCGCTGACCGGGATGAACAGCCCGCCGACGAAGCTGAGCAGCAGCAGGACCCCCCCTTGGTAGGTCTGCACGCCCTGCGCCGAGGCCACCTGGCCGATCAGCAGGCCGAGCAGGGCGAACGGCACGGTACCCGCCCAGATGCCGAGCACCACCTGAAGCCAGCCGGTCACCGGCAGCTCCACACCCGACACGAGCGCGGCGACCAGCGACACACCGGCCACCGGGGGAAGCGCCACCAGCATCGCCACCGACGCCTTCGCCGCCAGATATCCCGCCCCTGTCAGCGGGGTCAGGCGTAGCTGACGTTGCCACCCCGCGCCCCGCTCCACCGCCGTCCGGGCCCCGGTGTCGAGCGCCGCCTTGAACGCGCCGAAGGCGGCGAGGCTCCCCATGACGTACGGGACGGCGGCGTGCCGGGTGGCGACTCCGAAGACATTGGTCAACAGGAGGAACAGACCGACCGGCAGGGCGACCGCGAACACGAGGAACTTCGAGTCGCGCAGTGCCCGCCTGATTTCGAACACCAGGTATCCGGTCCTCATCGCACAACCTCCGTGTCACGTGTGGTCACCTGCAGGAACGCCTCTTCCAGGCCCAGCGCGCGCACCTCGACGTCATGGACGGCCGGGAACCGCGACAGCAACTCCCGGAGGACCAGGTCCGAATCCGCGCAGCGCAGGTCGGCGCGGTCGCCGCGGAGCTCCACCCCGGTCACCCCGGGCAGTCCTCGCAGCTCGTCCAGGCGGGCACCCGGAACGACGGCACGGATCGTGCGCCCGCCGACCGCGGAGATGACGGCGGCGACCGGGCCGTCCGCCGCGATCTTTCCGGCGTTCAGGAGGACGACGCGGTCCGCGTACGTCTCCGCCTCCTCCAGGTAGTGGGTGGCGAACAGTACGGTGCGGCCGGTCTCGGTGAAGACGTGCATCGATCCCCAGAAGTCGCGGCGGCTGCCCACGTCCATCGCCGACGTCGGCTCGTCGAGCACCAGCAACTCCGGGTCGGAGACGAGCGCCATGGCGAACCGGACCCGCTGCTTCTGACCACCGGAGAGCCGCGCGGAACGACGCGCGCCGAGATCCTCGACCCCGGCCCGGCGCAGGGCCTCCTGCACCGGCAGCGGCGTGCGGTGCAGGGAGGCGACCATGGCCAGGGTCTCGTGGACGGTCACGTCGTCGAGCAGCGCCGTCTCCTGGAGCATCGCGCCCACCGCGCCCCTGCGCATCGCCTCCATGGGAGTCTCGCCCAGCAGTCTCACCTCGCCGGTGTCCGGCCGGGTCAGGCCGAGGATCATGTCGATCGTCGTGGACTTGCCGGCGCCGTTGGGGCCGAGCAGGGCCACCACCTCGCCCGGCTCGATCAGTAGGTCGATCCCGTTGACGGCTTGGACGTCGCCGTAGTGCTTACGGAGGCCGCCGACGGCGACCGCGTGTTGTCGTCCCTGTTTCATACCGCAAGCCTCGGCCCTGGACGGGCCCTCTCCCTCGGCCGTCTGTCACGATCGGCCCAGGACAGATGTCATGGCGTCGCCGGCACGGGGGAGGCGCATCGCCGGGCAAGGGCGGGGGGACCGGGTGCTCCGGTTTCAGCCGGCCCGGTGGCGAAGGAGGGCGTGGGCCGACCAGGCGAGGGCCGCTCCGGCGGCGTAGGCGGCCAGGTCGGCGATGCCGAAGGCGCTGCCGAGCACCAGTCTGGCGAGCACGCCGGTCTCCGACAGCGCGGCCGGGACGGGGGTGAGCTGGGCGAATTCGACCACCCAGCTGAACGCCAGGGCACCGAGCGCGGCCCGGCCCGGCGAGACGCGGGGCCATACCAGCACGACCAGCGCGTAGACGAGAACGGTGTAGAGGGCGTCGCCCGCGTACTTGCCGAACCAGCCGCCGGTGACGGCACGGACGGTCAGCCCGGTGGCGACGGTCACGGCGGCCGTGACCAGGGCGGGCAGGCGGCTGCGGAGGGCGGCGGGCAGGCGAGTGGGGAGCGGGCGGGGATCGGGGGACACCGGCTCACGATAGCGATCGCCCGGCCGTACCCGCTCGTTCCCCAGGCTCCGTGCCCGCCCGGCTCCGCTCGTGCCCGTGTCTGCTCGTGCCCTGTGCCTGCCCCGCGCCTGCTCGTATCCGCCCGGCTCTGTTCGCGCCCGCCTGTGTGCGGGGAGCTCAGGTGAGCTGCCACACCACCGGGAGCTCCTGGTTCCCACCGTCGCTGGAGTAGTCGTGCGCCACCTCCAGCAGTTCGCCCATCCGGGCCTGCCAGGCGATGTTCACCGGCAGGTCGGCCAGCGAGGCGAGCAGCGCCTGGTAGTCGTCACAGTCGATCACGTGGAAGAGCTCCTGGCCGCTGCGCCAGATCGTCCACTCGTGCGCGCCGCCCTTCCTGATCGCCTCCGTCAGCTCGGCGGGAACCTCCCGGTGCGCCTGCTCGTACTCCGGCTCCATCCCGGGCCTGATCCGGGTGTGCAACGCGACACGCATGCGGTTCCTCCATAGGTCGTAGCGTATTTATAGCAGTGACCCGATCTATTAATCGAAAATATGGCTATCCGTAGAGCGTGGAGTGTCCAGTCGGGCGTAAAGCTCCGATGAAAGAAGATAGTCGGGGCCTGTGGCGGGATCTGTATCTCTCGGTCCGAGACACTGCCGACCGGACCGGGCGGGGGCTCTGAGGTGGTCGAGCGACGTCGGTGGTCCATGAGGATCCAAGGCCGGGTTCGGGGCCCATGATCGGTCTTGGATCTGTCGCTTAGACCAGCCAGTCCACCTGGCCGGGAACGGGTGGTTTCTCCTCGGAGAAAAGCCTGTCCAAGGCCTCGATCAGTCGGCCGATCGCGGTCTTGGTCTTCGGAAAACGGTGCGGACCGCTGTAGAGGAGACCCGCGCAAGGTTGGCCGTCGTGGAGGCGTTGCGCCCGGAGGATTTCGAAATCCCGGACGTTCTCGGTGAGCAGGAAGCGCCGTTCCGCCACCGCCAGATCCAGCACCTGAGAGTCGGGCAGGCCCCGGCCTTCCGGGCGGTCGGCGAGCGCGACGACGTCATGCCCCCGCTCGCGAAGACTCTCAGCGAGCAGAGGCGAGAACATCTCGTCGAGCAGAAGCCTGTTGCTCACGAGGCCAGCAGTCCTTGCTCTCGCCTCCAGCGCTCCTCCGCCTTCTGTGCGGCGTCGTCGGCTGCGGTGATCTGTGTATCGATCTCGTCCGGGTAGTCCGACCAGTATCGGATCGCCGTTCTGATCTGGTTCGCAGGGAGCCCGGAGTATTCGGCGGTCATGGCCACGATCTCGTCGGCGGTCGCGTCGGGCTCGGCGGCGCGGGTCGCCTTGATCGCTCGGATGACCTCCCAGACATCGGGGCCGCCTGCCACTGCCGCGCGCCGGCCTGACGGCCCGGTCCGGAACATCATGCCTGGGTGTTCCTCCATCCGCAGGGCCTCGGTGATGAGGAGGTTGACGGCTGCGGAGACCGAAAGCCCAGGGTGCTCCATGACGAACTTGGCAAGTTTGTCCAGGACGGCGTCCTCGAACCGGACGGACCGTGGTGTCGGTGACATGACTACAATGTAGTGAAATGTAGCTGGCCTTGTCGGTCCGATCCGCCGGTACGGCCCGGCATGCGGGTACGAGTCGCAGAGGGCGCGCCGAAGTGCCAGGCAGCGAGATCGCTGGGACGGACCTGGAGGCCGGTACGTGCCGGCAGGCGCGGCTTGCCGGCGTACGTCCCCCGGTCTCCCGGTCCGGTCAGGGACGCGCGGGGAGGGCGGGGCCGTACAGCCAGGCGGCGAACAGCTTCTCCAGCGACCGGGTGGTACGGCGCGCGGCCAGCGCGGTGAAGTGCTCCGTCGTGACGGATCCGTGCCGGTGGCCGGCGGTCCACTCGCGCAGCAGCGCGAAGAACGGCGCGTCGCCCATGGCCCGCCGGAGGGCGTGCAGGGTGAGCGCACCGCGTTTGTAGACGCGCTCGTCGAACAGACGCGGGGCACCGGGGTCGGCGAGGACGAAGTCCTGGGGCAGGGTCGCGAGCCGGCGGTGCCAGCGGGCCGCCAGGCCGTCGGCGGGCTCGCCGCCGGAGGCCTCCGACCAGATCCACTCCGCGTAGGTGGCGAACCCCTCGTGCAGCCAGATGTCACGCCAGTCGGCCACGGTCAGGCTGTTGCCGAACCACTGATGGGCCAGTTCGTGCGCGACCAGCCGCTCCTCGCCGCGCACGCCGTCCACATGGTTCGTCCCGAAGACCGACATGCCCTGCGCCTCGACCGGGATCTCCAGCTCGTCGTCCACCACCACCGCCGTGTAGGACGTGAACGGGTAGGGGCCGAACCGCTCGCCGAAGACCGCCATCATCCGGTCCTGCCGCCCGAAGTCGTGCCGGACCCGGGAGGCGAGCCGGGCGGGGAAGGCCAGCCGCATCCCCGGAGCCTGCTCGGCCTGCTGGTAGCGGCCGATCTGGACGCTCGCCAGGTAGGAGGCCATCGGCTCGGCCTGCTCGTAGACCCATGTGGTCGCCGACGCCGCCCGCCGGGTGGAGACCAGCTCGCCGTTGGCGATCACCGTGTACGGCGAGGCCGCGGTCACCGAGATCCGGTAGCCCGCCTTGTCGTCCGGCCGGTCGTTGCACGGGAACCACGACGGGGCCCCGATCGGCTGGCCGGCCACGATCACACCGTCGGTGAGCTGCTCCCAGCCGAGCCCGCCCCAGTGGCTGGACACCGGCCGGGGACTGCCCGCGTAGCGGACCTCGACGCTGAACGGGCCGGGGCGCAGCCGTCCCGGCGCCACGTGGAGCTTGCCCCCGCGATGGGTGAACCGCGCCACCTCACCGTTGACCAGCACCGCGCCCACCCGGAACGGGCCGAGGTCGAGGGAGAGACGGTCGAGCGGCCCGAGCGCCTCCGCCGACAGGCGGGCGGTCCCGCCGAGCCGGTTGGCGGCGATCCGGTAGTCGAGGGACAGATCGTAGTGCTCCACCCGGTAGCCGTCGTCGCCGTGCATGGGGAAGTACGGCTTGCGGGGGGTCGTGCTCAGCACCACACCGGTGTCCTCTGCCATGTCCTCGTGCTCATGCCGTGTCCGCCCTGCCTTCATGTTCTCGGCGCCGCCGTGTCTTCTCGCCCGTCCGGCGACCGTGGCGTCCGCCCGGCCGATGCGGTCCACGCCGCGATCGGATTGCCGAACCAGCGGGTGCCCGGCGGCACCGACTCGCCACGCATGACCAGTGACGCCGGTCCGACCGTGGTGTTCTCACCGATCGTCGCCGCCGGCAGGACCACCCCGTGCGGGCCGAGCGTCGATCCACTCCGCAGCACGACAGTATCGATGCTCATGACGCGATCGTGGAACAGGTGCGTCTGCAACACGCATCCCCGGTTCACCGTCGCCCCGTCGTCCAGGGTGACCAGGTCGATCTCCGGCAGCCAGTAGGTCTCGCACCACACGCCGCGGCCGATCCGCGCGCCCAGTGAGCGCAGCCACAGGTTCAGCGGCGCCGTACCCAGCCAGACCTGGGCGAACCAGGGAGCGGCCAGCATCTCCACGAAGTTGTCGGCCAGTTCGTTGCGCCAGACGAACGGACTCCACAGCGGCCGGTCGCCGACCGTGATCCGGCCGAGCAGCACCCACTTGGCCGCGGTGGCGACCGTCGCGGCGAGCACCCCCGCACCGAGGAGCACCACGCCGCCCAGCAGCGCCGCGACCGCGGGGCCGTACGATCCGGCCAGCCACCCCAGCACGGCCGCCACCAGTACGGCGACCGCCACCGTGCACATCGCGGGGACGATCCGGCACATCTCGACGGCTGCACGGGCGAACTTCAGCCTCAGGGGCGGGTCGTAGGTGCGGCTGCGGTCACCGTCCTCCGCCGCGCGGCGCAGTTCCACCGGCGGCATGCCCAGATAGGACGACCCCGCCCTGGCCTTCTTCGGCGCGGCCGACAGCACCGCGACCAGGCCGTCCTTGGGCACCTTGCGGCCCGGCGCGGTCATCCCGGAGTTGCCCAGGAAGGCGCGTTTGCCGATCCGCACGTGGTCGATCCGGAACCGTCCGCCCCCCAGCTCGTACGGCGCGACCATCGTGTCGTCGGCGAGGAACGCCCCGTCCCCGACGGAGGTCATCGACGGCAGCGCCAGCACGGTGGACAGCTCCACGTCCCTGCCGACCTTCATGCCCAGGGCGCGCAGCCAGACAGGGGTGACCATGCTCGCGTACAGCGGGAACAGCCAGACCCGTGCCATCGACATCAGGCGGCCGGTGGCCCACGCCTGCCAGGCCTGGCGGCTGTGCACCGGATGATGACCGGCGTGCAGGCCCACGGCCAGCAGCCGCACCAGGGCCAGGATCACCAGGGCGAGGGCGGCCATCGAGGTGGCGGTGGCGAGCGGCACGCCGTACAGGAGCGCGGGCAGGGAGGCCGTCCCTCCGCTCAGGAGCACCGCGAGTCCGGGGACGGCGGCGACCAGCGGGACGAGGCTGAGCGCCAGTGCGGACACTCCGTAGCCGATCGCCCAGCGCCGTGAGCGCGGCGGCCGGTCGGCGGAGGATGCGTGCGCCTTGCCCGTCCTGGCGGCCGGCACGCCCGACCAGCGCTCCCCGGACGGCACCGCGCCCGCCACCGCCGAGCCCGGCGCCACCTGGGCGTTCTTGCCTATCCGGGCGCCCGGGAACAGAGTGCTGCGGGCCCCGATCGTGGCCGCGGCACCGATCTTGATCTCGCCGACGTGCACCCGGTCGCCGTCGATCCAGTAACCGCTCAGGTCGACCTCGGGCTCGACCGCCGCGTTCCGCCCCATCCTGAGCATGCCGGTGATCGGCGGCGCGGAGTGCAGGTCCGCGTCGCCGCCCACCTGCGCACCGAGCGCGCGGGCGTAGTGGGTGAGCCAGGGGGCACTGGCGAGTTCGGTCACACCGAGCTGTTCGGCCAGCCGCTCGGCGAACCAGAGCTTCAGGTGCGCCGCCCCGCCCCGCGGATGGGTGCCCGGTCTCAGCCCTCGGAGCAGTAGCCGGGCCGTGCCTGCGGCCAGCGCGATCCGCCCGGCGGGGGAGACGAACACGACGGCGCCCGCGAGCACCCACCACCACGAGACGGCCGGCGCCCACACCGCGCCGAACAGGTTGTTCAGCGCGGCCAGGCCGACCAGCCGGCGCAGCATTCCGGCGGTGAGCAGCGGTACCGTCAGGATCGCCTGCGCGACCGCGGCACGGCGCGGCACCGGCGTGACGACCCTGTCGGTGGTGACGATCTCGGGCGCGTCCAGCGCGGACAGGTGCCCGGCGAGGTCGGTCAGCGTCGGGTGGTCGTAGACGTCGCCCACGGTGACCGCCGGATACCGGGTCCGCAGCGCCGACACCAGCCGGGCCGCGGCGAGACTGGTGCCGCCCTCGGCGAAGAAGTCGCCTTCGACGTCGCCGAGGACGTCCTGCCAGCACGCGGTCACCAACGGGTCGATGTCGGGACGCCCGGCCTTCTGGCGTTTCGGCAGCGGCCACGGCAGGGCGTCACGGTCGATCTTCCCGGAGGTCCGGGTGGGAAGCTCCGCAACCAGGGCGATCCGCGGGACCAGCGCGGCGGGCAGCGCATGCCGCAGCCGATCCCTGGCGTCCTCCCGGTCGAACTCCGCACCGGCCACGACATAGCCGACGAGCAGCTGATGGCCTCCGCCGGTCGTGCGCACCGCGGCGGCCGCCCCGGCGACCCCGGGCAGGGTCCGCAGGGCCGCGTCCACCTCACCCAGCTCGATCCGGCGTCCACCGAGTTTGATCTGCTCGTCGGCCCGCCCGACGAAGATCAACCCCTCCGGTTCGGCCCGCACCAGGTCGCCGCTGCGGTAGGCCCGCTCCCAGCCCAGCGAGCCGAGCGGGGCGTATTTCTCGGCGTCCTTGACCGGGTCCAGGTAACGGGCGAGGCCGACTCCGCCGATGACCAGCTCACCCGTCTCACCCATCGCGACCGGCTCGCCGCCCGCGTCCACCACGGCCAGGTCCCAGCCGGTCAGCGGCAGCCCGATCCGTACCGGCCCGTCCCCGGTCAGCGGCGCCGCGCACGCGACCACCGTCGCCTCGGTCGGGCCGTAGGTGTTCCACACCTCCCGCCCCGGTACGGCCAGCCGCTCGGCCAGCTCGGGCGGGCACGCCTCCCCGCCGAAGATCAGCAGACGCACGTCGTCGAGCGTCTCGACCGGCCAGAGCGCCGCCAGCGTCGGCACCGTCGACACGACCGTGATGTCCATCTCGACCAGCCACGGCCCCAGGTCCATGCCGGTGCGCACCAGCGCGCGGGGGGCGGCGACCAGGCAGGCGCCATGCCGCCAGGCCAGCCACATCTCCTCGCAGGAGGCGTCGAAGGCGACCGAGAGCCCGGCCAGCACCCGGTCGCCCGGACCGATCGGGTCACGTGCCAGGAACAGCTCCGCCTCGGCGTCCACGAACGCCGCCGCACTCCGGTGGGTCACCGCGACCCCCTTCGGCCTGCCGGTCGAACCGGAGGTGAAGATGATCCACGCGTCGTCGTCCGGCCCCGGTCGCGCACTCGCAGAGGGTGCCCGCTGCCCGGTTCCCGGTCCTCCGGTCGCTCCCGGTTCCGGTTCCGATCCTGCGGTCTGCGGTCTTTCGGTCGCCCCTGGGTCCCGTCCCGCGGCTCCCGGTCCTTCGGTGGCTCCCGGTTCCCGTCCTGCGGTCTGCGGCCCCGGGGCCGCGGCCGGTACCCGGCCACCGGGTGCCGACGGTCCTCCGGCTCCGGGCTCCGACGGTCCGCTCCAGTCGTCGAAGACGGTGATCTTCCCGCCCTCGCCGACGACGACGAGCACCCCCGCCTCGGTGAAGACCAGCTCGGCCCGTTCGTCGGGATCGTCGGCGTCCACCGGGACGTAGGCCGCACCCGCGGTGAGCACGGCCAGGATCGCGACATACAGTCCGACGGTGCCCGAGGGGACCCGCACTCCGACCCGGTCGCCCCGCCCGATCCCGGCCTGTCGCAGCTCGGCGGCCAGCCGTACGACCTCGGCACGCAGTTCGGTGTAGTCGAGGCGGGTCCGTCCGTCGTCGAGCGCGGCGGCGTGCGGGTGCAGCAGGGTCGTCCGGTCGAGGATGTCCAGCAGCGTGCGGACCCGCGGCGCGACTCCGCCCGGAAGGACCGCCCGTGCCGGTAAGCCGATGTCCGCCGGTAACGCGCTCACGATTTCCCCTACCTGTCAGGCCACCCTGGCCGCACTGACAGCCTATGGTTCCCGCGTGAACACGCTTTGTGACAAATGCGTGTACGTCTGGTGAAAAGGCGCTGTCGTTCTTCAAGCGACGGCAGGCCGGGGCCCATGGGAAGATCCCGGGTCGCGGCCGGCCGGACGCGGGGTGAGATCGCTCACCGAACACCGCCCACCGGCGACATGAGCGTCGAGGTCACAGGTCAGGGGTCACCCGGCCGAAGAGCCGCCGGACCGCCACGGCCACCCATATCGTGCCCAGCCCCGCCCACATGGCCAGCAGCGGAACGTTCTCCGGCCGCTCGGCGTCCGGCCACAGCACCGGGAACGCCAGGGAGGCCGCGACAGCCAGCGCCAGCGCCACCGCCCACCCGGTGAGAATCCTCCGGGCGAGCGGCGAGGCGGTGTGCGCCGCCTCCTGCACCGGGGTGACCAGGGCCAGCAGCGCGGCGCCCGCGACCCCCGTCACCGGATGCGACAGGGCCACACCCAGGGCCAGTGACGCCGCACCCCCGGCGAGGGCGGCACAGCACAGGGCAGCCGAGCGCACCTCACCGCGCCGGAACAGCAGCCGGGTGTACGAACCGCGGGCCAGCCGCAGGGTGACCAGCGACTCGGCCACCCACATCGTCCAGTGGACCACCGCGATGGCGACGAAGACGGCGATCAGCGGGGGGAGCAGCGGCAGCAGCGCCAGCATCCGCCGGTTGCCCAGACCGGCCGGCAGCCGGGACACCACCCGGTACAGCGGGTTGCGCCGTTTGAGCGCCACCACGAGCAGTTCGCGTGCCTGGTCCATGCCGGGGTCGAGTCGCAGGACCTCCCGGAACGCCCGCGCCGCGTCCCGGGCGCTGCCGAAGGCCAGAAGGACGCGGCCGTACACCAGGTGTGCCAGCGGAGCCTCGGGGTCGAGCCGTACGGCCTCGCCCGCCACGGCCAGGGCCTGCTCCCTGTCGCCCAGCTCGCCGAGGGCCACGGCGAGGAAGCTCACGAGCTTGCTGTCGTGCGGGTCGAGGGCCAGTCCCCGCCGGGCGGCCTCCGCCATCAGCGGCCACTCCTTGCGGTCCCCGTGCAGCCGTGCCAGCAGCTCCCAGATCTGCGCCTGGTCGAGGTCGATCGCCAGTGCCGTCCGCGCGGCGCGCAGCGCCTCCTCCGGGCGGTCCGCGTAGTAGAGGACCTGACCTGCCATGTAGTGCGGGAACCAGTGCTCCGGGGCGAGCCGTACCGCCTCGCCGGCCTCGGCGATCGCCTCGTCCACCGCGCCGCGGGTGACCAGGGTGAGGGCGAGCAGGGCGTGCGAGACGACGTGCAGCGGATCGACGGCCAGGGCGCCGCGCAACTCCCGTTCGGCGGCCTCCGCCCGGCCCATCTGCAGCAGCGTCCTCGCCCGCTCGGCGATCGCGCCGGGGTTGGGCCCGTGGAAGTCCGTCGTGCTCACCGCAGGTCACGCAACCAGGGCAGCAGCTCGTCCCAGGCTCCGCTCTCGTTGGCGTGCAGCACGTAGTTCCGCGCGGTGCCCAGCCACTCCCGGACGGCCGTGGGCCGCATCGCCTTGGCGGCGGCCATCAGGTCGCCGGTGGACAGCGGAATCGGCCGGCCGGCCCGGATCGACTCGTGCAGCTTGGCCTCGACCGCCCGGTCCACCAGTCCCTTGAGGTCGGCGCCGACGAACCCGTCCGTGGCCCGCGCCACCTTGTCGAAGTCCATCTTCGCCTGGGGCTTGTCCCGGCACATCAGAGAGAGCATCGCCGCCCGGGCGACGGTGTCGGGCGGCGGCACGAACACCATCTGGTCGAACCTGCCGGGGCGGCGGAAGGCCACGTCGATGTACCAGGGCGCGTTGGTCGCCGCCAGGACGAGCACTCCCTCGTTGGCGTGCTCGTCCACCCCGTCCAGCTCGGCGAGGAACTGGTTGACGATCTGCCGGCTGTGGGCCTGGCGCATGTCGGAGCGGCGGGCCGCGAGCGCGTCCACCTCGTCGAAGAACAGCACGCAGGGACGGTTCCGGCGGGCCATGGCGAACGTCGCGCGCAGGTTGCGTTCACTCGACCCGGTCCACATGTCGAGGATGTCGGCCAGCCCGACGTTGACGAACGCCGCACCCAGCTCGCCCGCGGCGGCCCGCGCGAGGTGCGTCTTCCCGGCTCCGGGCGGGCCGTACAGCAGCACCCCGCCGCCGGCCCGCTTGCCGTACGCCGCGAACAGCTCCGGCTGCTGGGTCGGCAGCAGCAGCTTCATCCGCAGCGCCTCCTTGACCGTGTCCATCCCGGCCACGTCGGCGAAGGTCACCGGGGAGTGTTCGACCTCGGCGGTCGGCTCCACATCCGCCGAGCCGTACTGCCCGCCTGCGGCCTGCGGCTGCGCGTGCGGAGCGGGGATCACGGAAGGCGAGTGCGCGGCGGGGATCAGGGAGGGCGGTTGCGCGGGTGGGGCGGGCGCCGGGGAAGCCGGTTGCGCGTGCGAGACGGGTGGCGGGGTCTGCGGCTGCGCGTGCGGAGCGGGTGACGAGGACTGCCCTATGCCGAGCCGGTGGGCCAGCTCCGGGTCCGCCTGCGACGGATCGCGGGCGATGGAGTAGCGGTACCAGTGGGCGGCGGCCATCCTGTTGACCGGGAGCATCGCCTGGGCCGCGAGCACGCCTGCGCGCACCGGGTGCTCGGGCATGGCCAGGAGCGGGTCGAGCGCCGCCAGCGCCGCCTCGTTCTTGCCCTGCCGGACCAAGGCCTCCGCCAGGCCGATCGCGATGCCGTGATCTGCGGGGGAGAGCGCGAGCGCCGCCTGGTACTCGTGCTCGGCCTGGCCGGGATTCCCCGAGGCCAGCAGTTGGTCCGCCAGATGTCGCCGCAGCGGGAGGTTCTCCGGGGAGAGACGAGCCGCCTCGCGTAGCGCGTTCAGCGTAGCCTCATCGGTCACGTTGCCGGATCCTTTCCACAGCCAGACGGAAGCTTCACCTCAGTCTCGAGCATTCCGGCCATAGCGGAAGCCATGTAAGACCCCGCGCCCAAGAGCGAAGGGCTTCACAACCGGCTTCCGCCAACGCATTCACCTGCACCAGCGCCGACATCGCCGACGCGATGACTGAGGGCGTGCTCTCCGACGTCGAACCACCGACGGGCGACCGGTTCCACCTTGCCGGCGCGTACGACGCCGCAGCCAAGACCGCGACGCGCTACCTCAACGGCAGTCCGATCAAAGCCGGACCAGTCAGTTTCTCCACAGGGAACGCCGACACCGCCGTGACGCTGGGGACCAGCATGCGCGGCGGCCTCGACGACGCCCGGGTCTATCAGCGCCCACTCTCCACAGACCAGACCACGATCTACGGCTGGATTGCTGAAGCTGGAGCGCTAGTACTCCAGCACCGCTCCATCAGCAAGCCGTCTGAACTGGCCTTCTACCGGTATCACACCCCGGCGCCGGTACCGCTTGGCCGCCTGGTGGCCGGCGCCGGCATTCGCTGGACGATCGAGGAGCGCTTCCAGACCGGAAAGAACGAAGCCGCCCTCGATCACTACCAGGTCCGGCTCCATCTGGCCTGGTACCGGTGCATCACCCTGGCCATGCTGGCCCTGGCCTTTTTGGCCGTCACCCACGCCGCGCTCCTGGACGAACACGACCTGCTCGCCCCAGACGAGCAGGCAGGGTTCTCCAGCAGGGGCGAGGAGGTCGGCGCCCGATCGATCGTCGTCTCCGCCAACGAGATCCGTCGTTTGTTCGCGTTGCTGACCCGGCCACCGCTCGATGAGGACCTGTTCGCCGGTGGTCTAGCCGGCGCCTATGCCATCAGAGCCGGGCTCGCCGATGCCACTACCAGCGACAACGCCTCAAAAATCACTAAGTGCAGCTGGAGTACCAACGAGCATGTGGTCGATGGTAAGGCCACACAAACGATCGTCTCTACAGCTGCCGCGACCGCGACAGCGGTGAATGTTTACGATCGACGAACCTTACAGCGATAATCAGTTGCCCACGATCAAGAATCTCATACAAGAAGCTCTGACTGAGCGACTGAAGGCGGCAGCATGGACGACTACGAGTTCAAGGGAAGCATATCGCCATCCGGGCGGGTGAGCGGGAGTTGGCAGCCCAACCCCAATCCTCCGATCTTCCGAGCCATTCTTATCATTCTGGCCATCGGAGTCCCGATCTGCCTGATCGTCTTCCTGATGTCTGCCAACGGCACCCTCGGAACCGGCGAACCGGAAGACCCCAAGGAACTACCTTCCGACTTCACCGGACTATGGACGGCCAAAGCGAAGTTGCCTGGCAGGGATAGGGAGACCGTGGTCACCTTGCGTGTCCCAACGCAGACGGAGGAAGAATCTCTACTGAAATTCGGCAGCGCAAACTGCTCGGCTCGCATGAAGCAATTCTCCATCTTGGAGAGCGGCGTCCGCTTCTACGTCTTCCCCACAAAGAAAGCCGGCCGTCCAAAATGGTGCGAAGGTTTGAATGATGCATGGGTGGAGGGCGACTGGGAGTGGGTGGACGGCACCAACGATAAGAAGAAGGTGTCAGACAAGGTCACCTTGACCGTCGAAGGCGGTTCAGTATCCTTCAAGGATCTTGCGCTCACTCGCCTGAAAAGGCCGTAGGGACCAGCGGATCATCAGATACTTGATAACCCCTGCGCCGCACCCGCACACGGGAACTCCGAATCCGAGCCAAAAGGATCGCCTGTGATACGCCGGGTTGTCATAGTACGACAGCAGTAGTTCGTGATCGTTCACGTTGAGTGATCTCGCGCATGCGAACGGCCGCCTCTAAGATCACGATCTTGTGAGAAGTCAAGATCAAGAGACGGCCGTAGCGGCCATTGCTAGAGCCCGAACTGGAGTTGCCCCGGTTTGGTAGACACATCAGGGCTTTCGGTTAAACGGCAGCATAACCGTCTTCGTGAATAGGCTTGAGGGCTTGGCGTCGCTCGTATTGGGCAGGGCTGAGTTGTCCGTTGGCAGAATGGCGGCGGCGTGGGTTGTAGAACCCCTCGATGTAGGCGAAGACCGCGCCGATCAACTGGCCGCGCTCGTCCCTGCGTGTGGGAGCGGCGCTCGTGCGGCGCCGGATCCAAGGCCCGCGCCCGCTGGTACCACTGCAAACGCCTCGTCTTTACATAACCACAGCTCACAGCATCAAATGATCGAGATGGAGACTAGATCACGAACTACTGCTGTCGTAATAGTCGAAGCGTTCGTTGGCGCCGAAGAAGAACATCTCTCCGCATTCCCGAACCGGCTGGCCGACCGGGAGCAGCTCCCCGACCAGGTCAGGCAGGGCCACCGTCGACCAGTCGATGGCCGATTGCCCGTCCGGCGTCCGGCGAAGTGACTCACACAGATCCGCCATCACGATGGGCTGGCCGGGTATGTGGGTGTCCACCCGAAAGGTGTCTCTTCCGTCATCACCGGGGACCCGCTTGCCGAGGTAACCCTCCGCCGCGCTGCGCACCTCGGCCGGGTCCGTTGCGAGCCAGGTCCATCCGACCTCGGTCCCGCTGTTGCTGACGAGTTCGGTCATCCGAAGCAGGTAGAAGGCACAGGCATGGTGGTTCGTGGCCTCTGCCGGCGACCAGGGAAGCTCAACGTCTTGGAGTGTCTCGACACGGACCCGTGCAGCACGGTCGCCTGGGTCGAGGCGCAGCGCTTCCCGATAGGCCGCAGTCGCCCCCTCATGGTCGTTGCGCCATTCCAGTGCCAAGCCAAGAGCGAAGGCCGCGAGGTTGTTCGCCGGATCAAGCTCAAGCGCCCGCCGCGCTGCGCGAATGGTCTTGTCCGCCAGCCCGCGGCCGGTCTCATCGTCCTCTTCCAGCCCGACGAACGGTGACGGTTCATCGGTCACTGTCATGAACAGCTCGTCCAGCTCGTTCTCCACATACGCCTGAAGCGTACCGAGTGCCAGGACGGTGAGACCGACCGCAGCCGTGACATTGTCCGGATCAGAATGCTGAACGAGCGAGTACAGCTCGCTGATCTCGGCGGCCTCTTCCTCGAGCTCTGCCGGACCATCCACCTCCGCGCCAAGGACGTACTTCCCGAGAAGGTCACCAGCCTTGCCGAGCGCCGCCCTGATGTCACCCGTTTCCCGTTGCATGCCCGGAATCTTATGGCTTCGCAGGTTGACCTGCCCGATGACTCGTCCCGTGCTCCGTACCACGTCGAACCACACCTTGCCCGTACCAAAGGCGTCCGCGTATGAGCAGCAAAGATCACGAACTGCAGCTGGAGTACCAAGGGTTTCTTGCTCCGTAAGGCGAACGCCAGGCTCGCGATCATGCTGTGACCGGCACCCTGCCGCTGTCAGGCGGTGGTGACCTCGCGGGCCGGGAGGCCGTGCGGAGGCGCCGCCGCCAGGACCTCCTCAGCCGCTCCGCCGAGCCGTACGGCCAGCCGGAAGCGGTGCCGCTCGCCGACCCTGCGCGGCTCGAAGGAGACATGGGCGAAACCCGCCTCCGCCGTGGCGGCCGCCGCGAGCCGGTCCAGTTCGCGCTCCACCCGCGCCCACTCGGCGGCCGGGACGTACTGGCGCATGATCGAGTGCCAGACCACGGTGAGCGTGCCCGGCTCCGGCCGGACACCCGCCAGGAAGTCGGCCGCGCCGACGGCGTCGACCTCGGCCGGCACCCGTTCGGCCAGTCGCAGGGCACCCTCCAGCCGCGCCGCGCGGGCGGTCTGGTCCGGCCAGACGTAGGCCCGCAGAGCCAGCGCCCCACCGGAGGACAGCGGGTCGATGGGTGTCACGTCGCAGCCGCGCCGCTCGACGACGGTCAGGGCCGGCCGCCGGGCGGCCGCCGCCACCAGCCAGGCGGGCGGGGCGCCCCGCCAGGCGTCCTCCAGCAGGACCGGCGAGTCGGCCGGACCCCAGGCGAAGCCCTCGGAGACGTAGCGGAATCGGTCGGCGCGCAGGTTGAGCCCGGCGCTGGAGCCCAGCTCCAGCAGCCTGACCGGCAACGGCCAGGTCTGCGAGGCCCGCAGCAGTCCGGTGACCAGCAGGTTGGCCCGGCCGGCCTCGTTGGTCTGCGGCGGCCGGGACATCCAGTCACGGACCCACTCCATCCCGGTGGCGACGGCGGCTCGGAAGGCCCGCCAGCAGGGCTCCGGCCGGTCCGGGTCGAAGACACCGCCCGTGCTCGGGTAGCAGGCGGCCAGGTCGGGCGCCCGGCCGGTGAGGGCGAGGGCGTGCACACCGCCCAGCAGCCGCAGCGCCACGGCGTCGGGTCCGGGCGCGTCCCCGTATCCGGTGAGCGCCTGTGCGCAGGGACCTCCCTCGCGGACGTCCCGGGCCACCCGCTCCAGCAGGAACGCGTACAGCGGTGAGCCGAGCTCGGCGCAGCCGCGCGCCTGGTGCTCGATCATGACGGCGGCACGCTCCTGGGACATCGGTTCCTCCTCATCCGGATACCGACGATCCTCCACCTACGGCGGCCCGTACGGCAGAGCCGTGAAAGGTGAGTCGCGTCACGCGCCGGGCCGCGATTCCCGCCCTAGGAGGAGACCGCCGGAATACCGGTGCCTGGTCCCAGAGAGGCTTCGGGAGAGCCGTTTCGGGTCGTAAGCTGGAAGAAATCCCAGATCAGCGCGCCCGTCTGGCCCTTCGCTCCGCACCGGCTCAGCATGTTGGCGCGGAACAGAGCGGGGGTGACGCCGATGAGCGAGCGGTTTCCCGGAACCGTCCTCTCCCCTTCGGAGCGGGCGACCATTCAGGACCTGCTGACTACGGACCGCGAGAGCACGGAGGTTCAGATCGCGGCGCTGACACGCGACTGGGACGACATCGTCGCGTCGTCGGCGTTGGTGGCCAGCGACGACGAGCACGACCCGGAAGGGGCGACGATCGCGTTCGAGCGGGCCCACCTCCAGGCCCAGCTCGACAGGGCCCGCGGCCACCTGGAGGAGCTGGACCGGACGTTCGAGCGACTCCGCCAGGACGCCTACGGCGTGTGCGAGAGCTGTGGGCGGCCCATCGCCTTCGAGCGCCTGCGGGCCCGCCCGGCCGCGCGCACCTGCATCGAATGCGCGGCCGGGCGGCGGTGAGACGGATCTCTGAAGCGGGCCTCTCTGTTGACTTTCATCCAACGACGGCGTTCAGCTTCGGAGCTGACCCGGCGGTCTCGAGAGACCGCCGGGTCCAGAGCTTCGTTATCGGCGCAAGGCCAGAATTTTGCGAAGAACCCTGTCGATCTCGTCGAGTTCGTATGACGAGAGGCGCCCGGCGAAGTCGCCCAGGCGGGACGTGTCTGTGGCCTTGATCTGGTCGATCAGCACCCGGGTCGCCTTGCCGTTCAACTCGATCTCGGGGCGGAAGATCGCAGGTCCCGCGCTGGTCGAGGTCGGAGCAACGATCAGCGTGGACAGCATGGAGATGAAGTCGGCCTGTAACAGCACTGCGAACCGTTCGCCGCGCTGTTCGTGACCGACCGCGTCGCGCGGTGCACGCAGGCGATATACGTCACCACGCATCGGCGTCACCAAGATCCCTCCGGATGGCACGGATCTCGGCAAGGTCGTCCGGATCGTTGCCCAACCTCTCCGCGTCGGTGCGTGCCTGCTCCATCCAACGGAGTCGTCCTGCGATGTGGATCGCTTCGCGGATCACATCGGTGGTGGACCTGCCGTCGGAGGTCAGCTCGGAGAGAACTCTCTCAGTGTCAGGGTCGATTTCAACAGTCAGCACGCCCATATCTTCACTGTACGGCGACAGGCCCCGCAGGCCTTTGAGCGAATTGCGTGATCGATATGTTACGTTCCGTGGTCACGAGCGGGCGGCTCGGCGACAGACGCCAAAAGGGGGTCGTCTCCCGTGTCGCCGGACGGGATCTCCGTGCCTTTGTCGGTGCCGCTGTACGGGACGACGGGCGCCGGTCGAGGAGTCGATCTCCGACTCGGATGGGACGTCGATCCGGGCCTCGGCGTTCGAGGCGCGACCTTGACGACAGCTAGGGGGTGCCCGGCAGCAGCGGGCGCATGAAGGTGCGCTCGTAGCGCAGTACGCAGCCACTCTCATCTCTGATGCGGTCCGCCTCGATGAACTCGGGATCCCGGCCGAACAGCGTCCGGTACTCCTCGTACGCGGCGAGGCTGGGAAAGCTGAACAGGGCGAGCGCCTTGTCGCTGGCGCCTTCCGCCGGCAGGAAGTATCCGTGGTGCGTGCCACCGTGCCGGTCGACCAGTTCCATCCAGCGGCGTCCGAAGCGCTCGAAGGACTCGATCTTCGCCGGGTCGATCACATACTGGACCACACAAGTAATCACCCGCATGAGGCTAGTGTCCTGCGCCGGAAATTCGTCGGCAATATCGGGCGAGTGATTCGAGGATCTCTTCGGTGGTCTTGGTCCAGATGAACGGCCGGGGATGGGTGTTCCAGTCGGCGATCCAGGCGCGGATGTCTTTCTCCAGAGCCTGCACGCTCTGGTGAACACCGCGCCGGATCATCTGGTCGGTCAGGAAGCCGAACCAGCGCTCGACCTGATTGATCCAGGAGGATCCGGTCGGGGTGAAGTGCAGGTGAAAGCGCGGGCGGCGGGCCAGCCACGCCCTGATCGCGGGGGTCTTGTGGATGCCGTAGTTGTCGCAGATCAGGTGGATGTCCAACTCGGCCGGGACCGTCTTGTCGATCGTGGTCAGGAACTTCTTGAATTCGGCGGCCCGGTGCCGGCGGTGCAGTTCGCCGATGACCGTGCCGTCTTCGATGTTGAACGCGGCGAACAAGCTGGTGATGCCGCTGCGGGCGTAGTCATGGGTGCGGCGCTCGGGCGTGCCGGGCATCATCGGCAGCACCGGTTGCGAACGGTCCAGGGCCTGGATCTGGCTCTTTTCATCCACGCACAGCACTACCGCTCGCTCGGGCGGGTTGTGGTAGAGGCCGACGACGTCGACGACCTTCTCCACGAACAGCGGATCGGTCGACAGCTTGAAGGTGTCGCAGAGATGTGGTTTGAGGCCGAAGTCGCGCCAGATCCGTCCGATCGTCGACTTCGACAACCCGCTGCGCTCGGCCATCGAGGTCCGCGACCAGTGCGTGGCGCTTTGAGGCGTCTGCTCCAGCGTCGCCACCACGACCTGTTCCACCTGATCCAGCGTGATGGAGGGTGGCCGGCCCGGGCGCTGTTCGTCCACCAGCCCCTGCAATCGCAGTGTGATGAACCGGTTGCGCCATTTGGACACCGTGTCCCGATGCACCCGCAGATCCCGGGCGATCTCCTTGTTGTCTCTGCCGTCCGCACACGCCAGCACGATCTTGGAGCGCATCGCCAGCATCTGTGAGGACTTCGCCCGCCGCGCCCAGCGCTCCAGCGTCGCCCGCTCGGTGTCGGTCAGCGTCACTTCGGCCTTCGGTCGTCCCGTCCGCGCCATGACAGCATTTTAGACTTAGCCGACAAATTTCCGGCGCGGGACACTAGTGCTCTGACCGGAAGGTTCACCTCATGGACGTCCTCGAGACGCACCACGCCCTGCTGAGCCGGCTGCTGCCCCATGACAAACCGGACAGTCTCACCGTCAGGCAGGGGCAGTTCCATCATGTGGTGATCGGCTCGGATCGTGTCGTGTGCTTCGCCCGTACCGAGGCGGCAGCCACCCGGCTGCCCGGGCGGGCGGCCGTGCTGCGCGCGCTCACCGGGCTCGACCTCGGCTTCCGCACACCCGAGCCATTGGTCGAAAGCGACGCTCAAGGCACGGCCGGTCCGCCGTTCCTGGTACTCAGCCGAATCCCCGGAGCACCGTTGGAGGACGACGTGCTCGAACACCCCGAGGTGGCCGAATCGGTGGCGGCGCAGTACGCCACGCTGCTGGCCGCACTGGCCACGGCGGGCGCCGACGAGGAGATACGAGCGGCGCTGCCGCACGCGCCGGAAGGAGAGTGGCAGGAGTTCGCGGCAGACGTCCGCGCAGAGCTGTTCACGCTCATGTCCGGCAGCGGGCGTCAGCGCGCCGAGAGGGAGCTCGCGGCGCTCGACGGCCTTCCCCACCTCACCACCGCGGTGGTGCACGGTGACCTCGGTGGCGAGAACGTCCTATGGGAGATCGCCGACGGGCGGCCTCGGCTCAGCGGAGTGGTCGACTGGGACGAGGTCGCGCTCGGTGACCCGGCCAATGACCTCGCGGCCGTCGGCGCCGGCCACGGGAAGGACCTGCTGGACCGGGTCCTCGCATTGAGCGGCTGGTCGGGGAGCGGCATGGCAGCCCGGATCGCCACGATCCGTAGCACGTTCGCCCTGCAGCAGGCCCTCTACGCGCACCGCGACGGCGACGAGGAAGAACTGGCGGACGGCCTGGCCGGCTATCGCTGACCCGGCGTATGCGATCGACCAGCGGCTTCGATTCTCCCTGGCGTCTCGGTTCTTCGGAAGTCGTGAACCCGTGGTGTCCCTTGCGCCGCCGCTCGTTCGTCGTGAAGGTGAGAGCCCACTGACTCCGGAGGTTGCGATGCAGTACGCCCTGATGATCTACACCGAGCCCGGTTATGGAGAAGCGCTGTCAGAAGAGGAACGTGCGGCGGCGTACGCGGAGTATTTCGCGCTGGCCGATGACGCCCGGTGCGTCGGCGGCGGGCAACTGCAGCCCGCCGAGACGGCGACCAGCGTGCGGGTGGTCGGTGGCCGGACGCTGATGACCGACGGCCCGTTCGCGGACACCAAGGAGGTACTCGGCGGCTTCTGCCTGGTCGAGGCGGCCGATCTGGACGAGGCGATCGAGCTGGCGGCGCGCATCCCGGCCGCCCGGCTCGGCGGCGCGGTGGAGATCAGACCGGTGGTGCGGCGCTGACCGTGCTGGAGGAGGTGTTCCGCGACGAGTGGAGCCGGGTGCTGGCCTCGCTGGTCGGGTTCCTCGGCGACTTCGACAAAGCCGAGGAGGCCGCACAGGAGGCGTTCGCGATCGCGGCGCAGCGCTGGCCCGCATCGGGCATGCCCGCCAACCCGGGTGCGTGGCTGGTGACGACGGCCCGCAACCGGGCGATCGACCGGCTCCGCCGGGAGCGCACCCTGGCCGAGAAGATCCATCTGCTACCGGCACCCGAGGCCATCATGGACGAGTTCGACGACGGCGTGATCAAGGACGAACGGCTTGAGCTGATCTTCACCTGCTGCCACCCGGCGCTGCCGCTGGACGGGCAGGTGGCGCTCACGCTGCGGGCCCTCGGCGGCCTGGAGACCGCCGATATCGCCCGGGCCTTCCTGGTCTCCGAGGAGACCATGAAACGCCGCCTGTCCCGCGCCAAGACCAAGATCAAGGCGGCCGGGATCCCGTTCGCGGTTCCCAGCGCGCAGCTGCTTCCCGACCGCCTCGATGCGGTGCTCGCCGTGATCTATCTGATCTACAACGAGGGCTACCGCGGCCGGGTCGACCTCGGCGCCGAAGCCATCCGCCTGGGGCGAGTGCTCGCCGTGCTCATGCCGGACGAACCGGAGGCGTACGGGCTGCTCGCGCTGATGATGATCCATCATGCCCGGCGGCGGGCCCGGTTCTCCGGCGAGGATCTCGTGCTGCTCGACGATCAGGACCGGTCGCTGTGGGACATGCGCCAGATCGCGGCGGGACGGGCGGTGCTCGACCAGGCGATCGCGCTGGGCGGGCGCGGCGCCTATGTCGTCCAGGCCGTGATCGCGTCGCTGCAGACGCACGAGCGGATCGACTGGCCGCAGGTCGCCGCGATGTACCGGCGGCTGGCCGAACTCACCGGCTCCCCGGTGGTCGAGCTCAACCGCGCCGTGGCGGTCGCCCAGGCCGGCGACCCCGCCGCGGCGTTGCGCGCCGTCGACCGCCTCGACCTGGACGGCTACCTCTACTTCCACTCGACCCGCGGTGAGTTGTTGCGGCGTCTCGGCCGGGACACCGAGGCCCGAGCGGCGTACCGTCGGGCGCTCGGGCTGGCCACCTCGACCCCTGAGCGGCGGTTCCTGACCCGGCGGCTCGAACATCTCTGACCCGGGCTGTCCCCTGAACGGGTGCTCGTTCGTCGCCTGGGTATGAGCGACGACCTTTCCCGCCTTCCGCGCGAGCTGCACAGCCGCACCAGCGCCGCCCGCGCCGCGTAGCCGCACCACATCCATGGAGGAACCCATGCACTCCGCCCCCGCGACTGTCGCGATCCCGGGCTATCTGGCCGGCATCTGGAAGGCCGACCCGGTGCACTCCGAGATCGCCTTCTCCGTCCGGCACCTCATGGTCAGCAAGGCGCGCGGCCGGTTCACCGGCTACGACGTCACGATCGTCACGAGCGAGGACCCACTGGGCTCGTCGGTCGCCGCGACGATCGACCTCACGTCCATCGACACCGGCTACGAACCGCGTGACAACCACCTCCGCTCCGCCGACTACCTCGAGGTCGGGAAGTACCCGACGATGAGCTACCGCTCCACCGGCATTCGCCGGACCGACGACGGCTGGGTCGTCGACGGTGAGCTGACGTTGCACGGCGTCACCCGGCCGGTGCCGCTGGCCGTCGAGGCGAACGGGTTCGGCCCGGACCCGTTCGGCGGGCAGCGGGCCGGCTTCTCCGCGACCACGCAGATCAACCGGCGCGACTTCGGCATCGACATCACCGTCCCGATGGACGGCGGTGGCGTCGTGGTGGGCGACAAGGTGTCGATCAGCCTCGAGATCCAGGCCGTCCTCCAGAAGTGATCCGACCCGGACGGGCTGCCGCACACCGGCAGCCGAGTCCCCGCTGCGAGCAGCGACAACCACCCGAATGTTCATATCGACCCGAGGAGAGGCCACATGTCCACAGCCCAGGAGACAAGCAACAGAGCGACGTTCCGCCGCTTCCACGACGCCGGGAACACGCGTGATGCGGAGCTCGTCTCGAAGACGTTCGACGAGGTCGTCGCGCCGAACGTGCTGTTCCACGCGCCAGTGCCGAGTGAGGCGACGGGGGTGCAGGCGCTCAAGGAAGTGTGGGCGGTGCTCCTTCGCGCGTTCCCCGACCTTCACGTCGAGGTCGAGGACGTGATCGCGGAGGGGGACAAGCTCGTCAGCAGGAACACGGTCACCGGGACCCACCAGGGTGAGTTCAGGGGACTCCCGCCAACCGGCAGATCCATGACGTACAACGAGATCTTCGTCTTCCGCTTCGACGGCGGCCGGATCGCTGAGATCTGGGGGGTCGTCGACGTCTTCTCGCAGATGCGACAGCTCGGCATGATTCCCGGAGGCTTCTGACCACAGCGCCACGTCCACCGATGTTCGGTACGGCCACGCCGGTCCGCGCGGACCGGCGTGGCGTCGCCACGGATCAGAGGATGCCCAGCAGCCGTCCCATCGTTCCGCCGAGCACGAGGTCACGCACCTCCCCCGGCGAGGTCACCCGTTCCACGGTGGCGCGGGCGAGAAGCGGGTCGCCGTAAGGGGGACTGTACGGTTTTCGGCTCTGTCTCAGATCCGGTGGTGACAGAACGTCCTGATACGCCACGGTGAGTCATGCGAGATGTTGACGACTTGTGAGCATGGTGTTCTCCGGGTTATCGCCGCTGGTCGTGGAGGACGTGACGGACGAGCATGAGCAGATCCGGGTGCGGGCCCGAACCCCGAATGGACCAGCCACCTGCCCGAACTGCGGGGGTGAGACGGCGCGCGTGCACGGCTATCACGAACGCAGCATGGCCGATGTCCAGCTGGACGCCCGCCGCGTGCTCGTGGTAGCGCGGATCCGCCGCCTGAGATGCGCGACACGCGGCTGCCGCCAGACCTTCCGCGAACAACCCCCCGGCGTGCTGGAACGCTATCAGCGGCGCACACCCCGCCTGGCCGACCAGATCGGCGCGGTGGTTCGCGAACTGGCCGGACACGCCGGCACACGCGTCCTTTCCGCCCTGGCCATGCACTTGTCGCGGCATACCGCCCTGTGCATCCTGCTGCGCCTGCCCCTGCCCCAACTCCAGATACCCCGCGTCCTGGGCATGGACGACTTCGCCCTACGCCGCCATCGCTACGTCACCGTGCTCATCAACGCCGAAACCCGCGAACGCGTCGACATCCTGCCCGACCGCACCGCCGACACTCTCGAAGCCTGGCTGCGCACCAATCCCGGAGTACAGGTCGTGTGCCGGGACGGCTCCGGCTCCTGCTCAGCCGGCCCGGCAACTTGTCCGGCAAGCAGCAGAGCCTGCTCGGCGAACTCACCCCCGCCTGCCCCGAGATGATCGAATTGGCGGGACTCGTGCGTACCTGCGCCGACCCGGACCAGCCTCTCTTCCAGCACATTCGCAAGGGTTGGCCAGGCACGCTGATCGCCAATCCGGTACTGGGGTGGGGGGACCGCTGCCCGCGGACGGCGGAAGGCTTGAAGGCGAGCGGCTGCTCGCCGCAGGAGCAGACCTGATCTCGCTCGGTCGCTCGTTCTTGGCCAACCCTGACCTGGTCGAACGACTGCGCATCGGTGGACCGCTCAACCCGGTGCGGGAGAAGGGCCTGATGTACACGGGCGGTGAGACCGGGTACACCGACTATCCCGTGCTGGCGGCCACCCAGGACCGAGACGCAACACCGCCATCTCGGAATGCGAAGCCGAGATCGGCAGGTCGCTGGACGATTCCCACGAGTTCAACAAGTCCTGTGAGTCGGTCTGGGAAATAGATGTCAGCAGTGACGTGGCGCCGAATGAGTGGCCACGGCTTTCACGATTGCTGGACCGGCTCAACCGGGCAGCCGTGGCCAGACAGAGGCTTTTCGAGCGCGCTCTCCCCTCGGCTGGGGAGATCCGGCTCAAGGTTGTGGCTCGCACTGTCCCGTGCTGTCAGAATGACCGGGTGCGCCGTCTCGTGGTCATTGACGCTCCGTCCAATCTCGGCCTCCGGCCGCCCGCCGAGGGCACCGTTCCGGGGTGCTACAAGCTGGCGGGGGCGCTGCGCGAGCAGCGGCTGGTGCAACGGCTCGGGGCGCACGAGGGCGGAGTCCTGGTTCCGCCCCGCTATGACCGCGGCGACTGGAGGATGGGCGACGGCGTGTTCAATGCTCAGGCGATCGCCGCGTACACGTGCAAACTCGCCGACCGCATCGAGCACCACGTCCGGGCAGGAGACTTCCCCGTCGTCCTGGGCGGGGACTGTTCCATCCAGCTCGGTGCCTCGCTCGCCCTGCGCCGCATCGGGCGGTACGGGCTCGCCGTCATCGACGGTTCCGCGGACTTTCGGCACCCGGGGAACTCCGACCGTATCGGTGCTGCCGGCGGTGAGGAGTTGGCCATCGCGACGGGACGTGGCCAGAGGGACCTGACAGACCTCGAAGGGCTGCAGCCGTATATCAAGGACGAGGATGTACGGGTCTTCGGCATCCGGGACTACGACGAAGAGCGGGCCGAGCTGACAGAGTTGAAGATCATGAACGCGACGGTCGAGGAGATCCGGGCCCGGGGCGCCGAGGAATTGGCGGGCGCGGTCCTGCAGACTCTTGAAGTGCCCGTGACCGAAGGGTTCTGGGTGCATCTGGATGCAGACGTGCTGGACCCGTCTGTCATGCCTGCCGTCGACAGTCCCGACCCCGGCGGGCTCCTACCCCACGAACTCGCCCCCTTGCTGAAGACCTTGGTGCAGTCGGAACGGTGCGTCGGCCTCAACCTCACCATCTATGATCCCGATCTGGACCCCGACGGTTCCTGTGCGGCCCTCCTCGCCGACCTCCTCCAGACGGCCTTCACCGCCACTGACCGCGACTGGTCCTCGCCAGCCGACTCGTAGCCGTATGCCGTAGGCGAGGAACCGGCCGACGGCCTGCTTTTCCTCGCCCAGGATGCGTCGACCGGGCCGATCCCGCTGGTGGCCGCGCACGCCGCCGAGGGCCTGCAGAAGCTCCTGGGCGTCATCGGCGCCGGGCAGGTGCCCGACGTGGAGACGGTCAAAGAGCACGTCGCTGAGATGCGGGCGGCCCGCGAATGCCTGGTCACTGCGATCGGCAACGTCGACATCCTGCTCGACATGCTCACCGGCATGACGGCGCTGCTCGGCGAGGACTGACCCGGCGGCCCGCCTATGGGCGGGAATCGACATTCCCGATAGCAACCCCAGGTCAGAGCTATATCCGTTGGATTCTTCGACAGGACTACCGAGACCCCCCTGAAGGTCGTTAAGTTACGTCAGGCAAGTAGGGGCCGCACGGGCAGGCGCTCACGTGATCGCCTCCGGGGTAGCCCCGAGCGTGCCGCAGGACTGCAGACCCTGGGCGTCCGCGAAATCCTCGCCGATGTGGCCAAGTCACTCAGAGTGCGCGGTCAGGACGCGTCGGACAGCAAAGTCCGGGCGAGGTGTGCGGCCTCCTGCGGGGTCAGTTTCGTGCCGCGCAGGAACACCTCGGCGTGCGCGGCTTCACCCAGGACGGCTCTCGTCACCGCCATGATCCGATCCACGTCACCACGTTCGGCGGGCGGCAGTGGCGCGCCCACGCTTCGCCGCGCGGCGTCCGCCGCGCCGAGCAGCAGCGTCGTGCTCTCGGCCCGGCTCGCGTCCCCGGGCAGCGCCGCCGCGCCCGCCAGCCCTTCGAAAGAGAGGGCCACAGCCCGCGGCTCCCCGATCGAACAGGCGACCTCCAGCCCGCGCAGTTGACAGTCTGCGGCCCGCGCCGCGTCCCCGCGCAGCTCGGCGGTGAAGCCCAGCTCGACGAGCAGCAGGTGCTCGCCGGCCGCCGAGGACATGAGCTCGTCGCGGAGCCGGGTCAGGTACGCCTCCGCCGCGTCGAGGTCGCCGGAACGGCGGGCCCCGAGGGCGAGCCCCATGACCGCGTGCACCTCACCGTAGACGTAGCCCTGCTCCATGGCCAGCCGCAGAGCTCGTTCGTGCAGGTCATGGGCGCGATCCCAGTCATGGGAGAGCAGCGCCAGCCGACCGAGCCCGGAGTGGCGGGCGGCGACCTCCGCCGCCAGCCCCAGCTCCTGGGCGATGCGTAGCCCTTCGGTCTGGCGGCGGGCGGCTTCGGTGTAGTCACCCTTGATCTCGGCGAGCGTTGAGAGCGGTGACACGGTCTGCAACTCGCCCCAGCGGTCCCCGAGCTCGTGGAAGAGCGTGGCGCTGCGCAGGCCGTCCCGGGCGACAGCGTAGAGGTCGCCACGAGCCAGCGCGTTCATGGCTCGCAGCCCGAGTACAGCCGCAGTGCCCCATTCATCAGTGGCCAGGAGGTCGAGCGCATGGACGTTGACCTCCTCGCTGGCGTCCGGGAGCCCGGCGTGAAAAAGGCCGTACGCGTGCAGCCACAGCGCCCGGCCCCGCCGTACCGGGTCGTCGATCCCGGAGGGCAGCGACGGCCGTGGGCTGGAGCGGTCGCCTGTCAGCAGCGTGAACGCGCCTTCCAGTACGCGCGGCTCGGCGGTCTCAGGGGCGACGACGAGCACCGCCGACAGGGCGCGGCGACCCTCGCTCAGCCTGCCGCGCAGCAGCCACCACCAGCAGAGGGCGGTGGCCAGCCGGGCGGCCGCATCCGGTAGGACCGCCTCCTGGAGCGCCGACCGGAAGTTGGCGGCTTCTGCGTCGAGGCGGCCGAGCCACGTCTGCTGCCGAGGACCGCGGAGCTGGGGCTCGGCCTGTTCGGCGAGGTCCAGGTAGTGGCGCAGATGCCGCTCGCGGACCCCGGCGAGTTCCTCCGCCTCGTGCAGGCGCTCCGTCGCGTATGCGGCCACCGATTCGAGCAGCCTGTAGCGCGGCCCCGCTGGGCTGTCGGCCATGACGACCAAGGACCGGTCGACCAGGCGCGTCACCAGGTCGAGCACCTCCTCGCGGGGCACTCCGGCCCCCGCGCACACCGCCTCGGCCGCGTCCAGCGTGCAACCGCCGGCGGGTACGGCCAGGCGGCGCAGCACCACCCGCTCCGGCTCGCTGAGCAGCTCCCAGCTCCAGTCGATCATCGCCCGCAGGGTCTGCTGCCGTGCCGGGGCGCCCCGCTGTCCGGCCGTGAGCACCCGGAACCGGTCCTCGAGCCGCGCCGCCAGCTCCCGCGCACCCAGGCCCCGCACTCGGGTCGCCGCCAGTTCGAGCGCTAGCGGGATGCCATCGAGGCGGCGGCAGATCTCGGCCACCGCCTCGCAGGTCTCGCCGTCGAGAGCGAAGCCCGGGGCGGACGCGGTGGCCCGCTCGGTGAACAGCCGGATCGCGTCGGCAGGTTGGAGCGGCTCGACCAGGTACACGGTCTCGCCCGCCAGGCCAAGCGGCTCCCTGCTGGTGGCCAGGACACCCAACCCCGGTGCGGCGCGCAGCAACAGGTCCACGAGCTCGGCGGCCGGGTCGACGACCTGTTCGCAGTTGTCGAGCACGAGCAGGATCCGGCGCTCGCGCAGGGCGGCGGCGAGCCGGTCGGCGGGCGCCCAGGGCGTACCGGGGCCCGGCGACCCGGCTGGGACGTCGCTGCTCAGGCCGAGCGTGGCCGCGACCGCCTGCGCGAGGTCGGCCACGCCCCCGCGCTGGTCCGCGAGCTCGACCAGCCAAACCCCATCGGGGAACCGCGGACCCTGCGACGAACTTTCCAGCGGTGCTCGCGCCGCGATCCGTGTCGCGGCCTCCACCGCGACCCGCGTCTTACCCACCCCGCCTGGCCCGATCAGCGTGACAAGGCGGGCACCGCTGAGGAGCCTGTCGACCTCTTCCAGGGCATGCCGCCGCCCGACCAGAGCGGTGAGCTGGGCGGGAAGATTCGCTCGGGGGCGATCAGGGACGCCTGGAGGCGGGCCGAGCGACGCGTCCTGGCGCAGGATCGCCTGATGGAGCGCGGCCAGCTCCGGGCTGGGGTCAACGCCGAACTCGTCCGCCAGTCGGTGACGCAGCTCCTCGTAGGAGGCCAGCGCCTCGCTCTGGCGACCGGCCAGGTAGAGGGCCCGAAGCTGGACGGCGCGCAGCCGTTCACGCAGCGGGTGGCGGGCCACCAGACCGGCGAGCTCCCCGGTGAGCAGGAGGTGGTCGCCCGCGGCCAGACGAATCTCGGCTTGCTCCTCCACGATGGCGAGGCGTTGTTCGACCAGGCGGTGCACCGCCGCGCGGACGAACTCCTCGTCGGCGAAATCGGCGTACGCCGGCCCGCGCCACAGTCCGAGCGCCTCGGTGAGCAGCGCGGCCCGCATCGCCGGGTCGGCGGAGCAGGCCCCGGCCGCCAGGGCCCGGAACCGGTCCGCGTCCACCTCGTCGGCTGGGCCGAGGCGCAGCAGATAGCCCGACGCCTGGTAGGCCACGCGGTCGCGGCCGACAGCCCGGCGCAGCTGGGAGACCTTGGCCTGCAGGGCATTGGCGGGGTTGCCCGGTGGCTCCGCCCCCCACAGGTCGTCGATGAGCCGATCGGCGGCGACCGGCCGCCCCTCGTGTACGAGCAGATCGGCGAGCAGCGCCCTGACCTTGGCCTCGAGGACCTTGACCGGCCGGCCCTCGTCGTCTCGCACCATCAGCGGACCAAGCACTCCAAACCACACAGTGGTCACCGTACACAGGGCCGGGCGGTGGACCATCAGCGGACCATCAGGCACTCCGAAGCGCTCAGGAGCACAGTCGTCACTGCCACAGAACATGAGAGATCGGACGATGACCATGTCAAACGCAGCGTTGACCTCCCGCCTGTTCGAACCCGCCAGGCTCGGCGCTCTCCACCTGCCCAACCGGCTGGTGATGGCGCCGCTGACGCGCAACCGCGCGTCGGCCGACGGCATCCCCGAGCCGATCATGACGACGTACTACGCCCAGCGCGCGTCCGCCGGGCTGATCATCGCCGAGGCCAGCACGCCGAACGCGGTCGGGCAGACCTATCCCAACATTCCCGCCATCTATAACGACACGCACGTGGCTGGCTGGAGGCACGTCACCGGCGCGGTGCGCGCCGCGGGCGGCACGATGTTCCTGCAGTTGCAGCACGGCGGCCGGATCGGCCACCCGGACACCACCGGGCTGATGCCGATCGCGCCTTCGCCGGTGGCGTTCCCCGACCCGATCTTCACCCCTGGCGGGTCCAGGCCGGGGGTCGTGCCCCGCGAGATGACCGTCGCGGAGATCCGATCCACCGTGGCCGACTTCGCCGCCGCCGCCCGGCGTGCCATCGACGCCGGGTTCGAGGGGGTGGAGGTGCACGGCGGCAACGGCTACCTCATCCACCAGTTCCTGTCGGAGGCCACCAACCACCGCGCCGATGCCTACGGCGGCTCGGCGGCCGGCCGCATCCGCTTCGCGGTCGAGGTGGTCGAGGCCGTCGCCGACGCGATCGGTCCCGCGCGGGTGGGCCTGCGCATCGCACCCGGTGTCACGGCCAACGCCATGCGCGAGCACGACATCGAGCGCGTCTATCCCGCGCTCGTCGGCGCGCTGGCCAACAAGGGCCTGGCCTACCTGCACGTCGTATTCGCCGACCCCGCCCAACCCCTGTTCCAGCGCATCCGCGGCGACTGGCCTTCCGCGTTGATCGCCAACCCGGCGCTGCCCTGGCCGACTCCGTTCCCTGCCGACGGCGGCCGGCACGCGGGCGAGCTGCTGCTCGCGGCGGGCGCCGACCTGATCTCGCTCGGCCGGGCGTTCCTGGCCAACCCCGACTTGGTCGAACGGTTCCGTCGGGGCGCGCCGCTCAACCCGGTGCGCACGGAGCACTGGTACGGGGGTGGCGAGCTCGGATACACCGACTACCCGGTGCTGGCCGCCCAGGAAGAGCGCGATCCGGTCGTGGTCTGATCGCCTCTCACTCGATCGCCTCGCGCTGCCGCCCATACGTGAGGGAAAGGATGGAGACACCCGCTGAAGGCTCCGTCGGCAACTCTTGGCCAGAATATTTCGAAGCCTTTGGAGCTATAGCTTCAGCCTATGCACGCTTATGGCGCTTGATCTTGGGCTGGGTACTGCCAACTTCGATGACGCGGGCACAAGTATTTCGACTGCTGCTCCTCCCTTGCGATGGTCAGCTCCTCGCGCTGGTTCCGCAGCTCGCACCCCTGGAGGAAGAGGGTGAGCGCGATGCCGATGAACGCCACACCCGAGAAGAAGACCCCGATCGGCGACAGCGCCTCACCGATCTTCGACCAGCGGTCGAGCGTTGCCTCGTCGGAGGGGAGCAGCAGAACCGCAGGTATGACGAGCCCGACTGCCACGAATGCGATACCGAGTATCGGAGCGGAGAAAACGGCAAGATTTCTCAACCACTGGTGGCGGACCATTATCGGAACGTATCCGGGGAGCGCGCGATCGTTCACACTCCGCGTCAGACGGCCGCGGTGAACTCCCCGAACGGTACGGCCAGCCGCCGAAGATCGATTGCCCTTTCTCCAACTCGGCTATGACGGTGGCGTCATGGGTCATCCACCCCCCGGACTGGAGCCCGATCTCACCATAATCGTGGATCAATGCTGTGTGTCGGTCAAAGATAAGGAAATCAAAATGGTCCTCGTCGGGAAGCCTCATGGCCGGGTCGCAGCGCACCACTTCGATGTTCTCGCCGATCCTCACCCGGATCCGGTAGGCGACCAGCTCGTAGTCGAGATAGGGCGTCAGCGGTTCCTGGACCAGGCGGATCCGCGCGTAGTCGATGCCCTTTCTCTCGACGTCCTCGTACAGCGACCTCTCAGCCTCCGACTCCTGTCTCAGCAATCTCTCGGCCTCCCGGACGTCACCCCGTTCATACGCGGCCTGGGACGTGGTCACCTCGCGCTCCCGATAGCTCTGCCAGCACTCAAGCTTGAGGAACCGTGACTCCGTCCGTGACCAGGCGTTCAGAAAGCACGTCCCGAACGCGTCGAGATCCAGCCGTCTGCCTGACCTTGTTGCCCACTGCGGGGGACGCATCTACCGCTCCGGAATGTCGCTCTTCGCCGAGATCAGCGTGGCGCGCGAGATTTGCACGATCCGTTCACCGGGCGCACATCTCGCGTCAGGTAACGGATTCAGGCCGAGCTGATCGGTGATATCGGTCCCGATGACCGCGAAATTGCCGTCATCCAATTCGATGATATCCGGAGACCCTGTAGCCGCGGTCGTGTCGCCGCGCTCTTTTGGCGTCTTGCCAAGCCGCCGAACCGCCTTCATCTGGCCTCACTCCTGATTGAAGGACATCATTTACTCTTTATTATCAATTAAATTGAATATCAAGAAAGAGTGATTTAATCGAATTAGGAGAGCTGATAGATCTTGTCAAAATATGTTCTTTCGGGGCCCTGCGGCCTGTTGCCGGGCGGGCGGGAGCCCGGAGCATGTCGACGGCACCCCCGACTGGTTCGTGGCCCCGTTGCCGGGCGCGCGGGAGCCCGGATGCCTCATGATCTCCTGTGCCTCAGCCTGGCTGAACGGATGCCGGGCGGTCTTCCGGCGTCGGCGCGAGACTGCTCCGTCCGGCGGGCGTGGTTCGGCTCCACCCGGCGGCACCGTACCGCGAGTCTCCGGCGCGATGGTTGATCTTGGTCGACGGCCCTTATGCCGGAGCCTCGGCATTCCGGGACCGCGTCTGGCGGCCCGCGGCGGGCATGTGACCTGCGCCGCCAGATTGGGCGCGGGCTTGCTGAAGATAATTTTCACAGCAAAGCACGCTAAATGCGTCTATTTTCTAAAAGTTGATCATAGATATATAGGTAAGTATAACTTTCAAGAAAGGCGTGGAGAAAATACTGTTTAGGGCAATGCGAAGCCGACTTGATCGATGGAGTGTTGCATGTCGCAACAATTGCGAATATTTGGACGAATTGTCCTTGTTGCTGTTCTATGCGGCATGGTGGGTGTCGCTCCGGCGGCGGCCGAGGTGTCTTCGGCTGGGCGCGGGGAACGCGTCGTCGTCCGATCCGACGAACTGAGCCAGGACATCCGGTCCGCCGTCTACGTGGTGAACCGCTACTGGGCGCGGCACTGGTCCCAGTTCTTCCCCGGTGGGTACGACCCTCCGACCGTCGTGGGGTCCTACAACGGCAACAGCGCCCGCCGCCCCGTATGCGCAGGGCAGCCGCTGTACAGCTACAACGCGTCGTACTGCATGCAACAGCACTTCATCGCCTGGGACATCAACCTGTTGAAGATGGGATATGCCGAGGGAGACGCCTGGGTCTACCAGATCATCGCCCATGAGTGGGCGCACGCCGTACAGAATCGGGTGCCCGGCCGCTATGTGAGCGTGAAGGTCGAATTGCAGGCCGACTGCCTGGCGGGCGCGACCCTGGTCGGCGCGGCCCGGGACGGCACCCTCACGTGGGAGCGCAGCGACAGCCAGGAGATCGCCGCGGCCCTCAGCTACCGTGCAGGCGACACGCCCTGGACGAATCCCCTCGACCACGGCACCGCCCGGCAGCGCATCGACGCCTTCGCCAAGGGGGCGCGCGGGGGAGTGCCGGCCTGTTTCCCCGGCCGGTTCTAAACCGGCCGATGCGTCCCAGGCGGGTCCGGGACGTCAGAACGTCACCTGGTGCTCGAAGCCGACCAGAGTGCAGTAGTGCAGGATCCTCGTCACCGTTCTGGTGATCATTTCAGCCCGGCCCTGACCGAACCAGGCGTAACCGGCCGCTGCCAACGCCCGCAGGGCGGGATCGTCGGACGAGGCGGTTCCGTGGAAAAGCTGGATCGCCAGCAGGTAGTAGCGCTGGTCGGTGTTCACCCCGTCGCGTATGGCGGGACTGGCGAACACGCTGCTCGCGTAGCGGCAGGCGTCGAGTTGCGAGACCGTTCCCGGATGCACAGGCTGTCCGGCGGCCTCGGCCACCTGAGCCTGGAAGGTCACCGGCGGAGCCGGGACGACTCCGAGCGCCGGCAGCCAGTTCTGCGCGACTCCGTAGCCCGAGGCGGCCACGACGACGGTGATCACGACGGTGGCCGCCGAGGTCGCGATACGGACCCGTGATGAGCGGACCCGCGGTGCCGGTTCGGCGGCGGGCGGTCGTACGGCTCGCAGGCCGCTGCCGGCCGCCGCCAGGAGCAGCCCGCCGAACAGCGCCGGTCCGTAGATCAGGGTGAAGTGGTTTCCGAAGGTGAGGGCCGGGTCCGCTCCCTGGGGCAGACACATGATCACCCTTTCCCGGCCGCATTCGGCCCAGGCGATGTGGACGAGCGTGACGAGGGTCATGGGGGCGCATGCCACCAGGACGCCGGCGCAGACATGGGCCAGCGCCCAAGAGGTCCGGGACCGGCCGCCCATCATGATCCCGATCGCGAGGGCGGACAGCGCCAGCAGGCCGGCGGCCATGCCGATCGTCACCCATGCCGCGGCCAGGAAGTCACCGGTCGCCTTGTGCCTGCTCGCTTCGGCCAGCATCGGGTGCAGCGCGAGGCCACCGACGGCCATCACCGCGCACGCCAGCAGCGGCGGGCACAGGGCGCGCAGGACGCGCGGGGACCGCAGAGGGACGATGGCCGGCCGGTCGTCGTCGAGATGCAGCCGGAGCGGCCCGCCGGTTGAGAGCCGCCTGCGGGCCGCCGGGCCGAGCAGATACCAGCCGGCGACGGTGACGGCGAGGATCAACGACATGTTCCTCGCGCCGGTGACCAGCATGATCGCCAAGATGGACCAGCTGTTCCCCGCCTGGGCGATGAGGAGGATGCCCTGGAACCAGTGTCCCAGCCATGGGCCGATCACGAACGCCGCGAGGGCTGCGCCGGCCAGCGTGGTGCGGCGCAGCCGGCGGGAGGCCGGCAGCCGCCCTCTCGCACAGGCGGCGGCCCAGCCCAGGTAGGTCCTGAGGACAAGGAGGAGCAGAGCGGCGTACGCCAGGATGAGCGGCGGGTTGCCCAGGACGATGTGCCAGATGGACGCGCCGCTCAGGGGCGGGGTCATGAGCAGGCCCAGCAGCACGCCGATGGTGACCCCCGCCGAGGCCCGCCACAATCTCGGCGCGTGGTCGTCTCCCGCGATGCGCCCCGCGTCCGCACGCCATACGGAGACGACGACGATTCCCGAGACGACGGATCCGAAGATCAGCCCCGATAGGTGGTGCTGCACGTCGGCAGAGACTTCGAAGTCGAGGAACCGTGCCGCCTCGAAGACGGGTGTGAACGTCAGACCGGCGAGCAGGCCGGTGGCGAGCATCTCCCACCAGCCGAGGCGGAGGAGTGCCCCGGGCTGGTCGAGGACCGACAGCCGATCCTGGCGCCGGGGATGGTTGCTGAGAAATCGGAACGGTCCACGACGGTGGGAGGGCCAGGAGGCGGTCTCGACGGCCGCCGCCATGGACGCCTTCCGGTCAGGGGTGTCTCCGGCGCGGACGTCGGCGTGGTGCTCACGCGCGCGCAGCACCGACGTGCGGGCCAGCCACAGCACGGAGAGGATCACCGGTAGCTGCAGCGCCAGTAGGGGCAGCGCGGAAGGCAGCCAGATCGCGGCCGCCACCACGCTGGGTATGACGCAGCTCGCCAGGAAGGCCCACCAGATGGCCACGGTGAGGTAGGCGATGCCGAGATCCCGGTTGCGAATGTGCGCCAGCTCGTGACGGAGTACGGCCTCGGTGATCTCGGGCCGTTCGTCGTGGGCGGTGACGAGCCCGAGGCTGATCACCACCTGGGGTCGGCCCGGTAGCCCGAAGGCGCGTCCGGTCACGCCGCCTCGCGCGTAGTCGACCAGTATCCGCACCCGCCTGCCCGGCGTCTCCTCCGCCACGATCTCGCGGAACCGGAGGGCCACCGGGTCGTGCTCCGGGTCCGCCGGATCGTCCAGGGGCTCCGGGCCGTGCCGTCGTAGCCAGAGTGGATGCGCCGCGTAGAGCGACAGGGCGAGAACGATCGGCGCGGCCGTGAGAGCGAGGAGGAGGAGGGTCTCTCGCCCGGTCACCCCGACCGTGCAGTCGCCGTAGCGGTCCGCGAGGCGGACCGGCTGCACGGCCGCCGCGCCGGCGCGTAGCTCGGTCAGGCATCCGGCCAGCCTCACCTGCTCGGGAAGGTCGCCCGCCCACCACCACAGAGTGATCAGGAATTTGGACAGGTACAGCGCGCCGGCGGTGGTCGCCAGGATCAGGATGAGGAAGCGTGAGGTGGTCGAGGACGGCAGCGCGAACGGGTCCAGTCTCCGGACTTCCGTGCGTTCGGCGGTTTCCAGCACACTCATCGCTGTCCGGACAGGTGTCCGTACAGTGCCTGGCGCAGCCGTAGTGCCGTCTCGGCGTCGACTTTCAGGCTGAGGGCGATCTGCTCAGCCGCCTTGGCCGCCTCCTCCACCTGCTCGGGGGCCAGCGGCGGGAGCTCCGTGTCGGACGCCGGGATCGCCGTGGTCCGCCCTTTCCGGATCCGTGCCCACCACCGGCTGAACAGCGAGCCGCTATGGCGCTTGACGACATCGGTGAGCGTGTCGGTCGTCACGCCGGTGAGGACGGTGAGGACTATCGGGGTCAGCAGCGGGACCGCGTCCCCCAGACCGAATCCGAGGAGGTCGTCCCCTCCGCCGCGGAAGGCCCTGTCCGGATTCTTCCGGACCGCCCTGGCTATTCTCGGGAAGAACTCGGCTTCCCTGGGGGTGGCCTCGGCGACGATCGCACGGGCTGTGTCGTCCAGACACCGGGTCGGTTCTACTGCCATGGGCGTCATCCTTGCCGGGCGAGAAGAAGGGTTCCGGCATCGTATCCAGGTCCGTGTTCATGGACGGTGGAAAAGTCGTGGATCGTTATGCGACCTCGTTTTTGCGCGGCTTCATGGACTTATAGCTAGCCGGATAAAACATCCTGTGTTGGATATATATTAATTAGTGGTATTTGCGAATTTGTTGGAACTGTGTGGCGGTTTCGCGGAGTCGCCCACCCCGCGCGGAGCCGACGGCCGCCACGGTCCGCTCGCCACCGCCACCGGATCGAGCCGGTCGGTCTCAGCGGACGGCCGGTCTCTTCGAGCGGCGAGCACTGTCGTCCGCTCGCCCGGCTCTCTGCCGTCACGGACCACAGGGCGGGGTCCTCATGCCCCTATGCCCCCAAAGGTGACCTCCGTCCTTTACGATCTCCATTCAATGGTTCTGTACCGATGCCTGAGGGAGTCAGCTGGATGGCGGGTATCGATATCCACTTCGAGGCGCTTGATCACTGCCGTACGACCGCCTACAACCTGTCGGTGCTGTTCGGCGAGCTCGACGGCAAGTATCCCGCCGGCGCGGCCGACTCGTCCATGTTCGGGAAGCTGGCCGACGCCTCCACGCTCGCCGCGGTCCTCGACGTGGTCGAGAAGAAGCTCGGCAGCGAGCTCGGGCTCGTAAGGGGCAGGCTCAAAGACCTCGAATACGCCCTGGACGATGTGGAGGGCAACATCCGCAAGGCCAACAAGGCCAGTGAGGTGGCGGAGGCGTGAGCGTCAGGGAGGAGATCGCCAAGCTGCCCGGCGGCGCCTCGCTGGCCGCCCTCGTGGACAAGGTCAACGGCAGGCCGGCCGACATCCGCGCTGTCGCGACCCGATGGCGGGGCCTGGCCGGGAAGGTGAACGAGCACATCGGCTCGCTCCGCTCCGCGGTCGTCGACGTCGACACCAACTGGGAGGGTGATTCGGCCGACGCCTTCGACGACTACATGCGCAATTACAACAAGGCCAACACCACGTTCCACAGTGCGCTGCTGTCCTGCGCGGGTCTGCTCGACACGGCCGCCACGGCGCTGGAGGAGGCCAAGTCCAAGGTCGACTCCCTCTGCGGCAACGTCCTCGCCGACCATAGGATCACCGCCTATCGCAACAGCACAACCGAGGAGGAGAGGGGTAAGGCCGAGTCCGGCGCCCTGGCCGCGGTCAACGGTGCCGTCTCCGCCGCCGGCGGGCCTGTCAGCTCCGCCGACGAGGCGGTGAGCACGGCGATGAAGGAGATCAAGAAGAAGATCGACGCGGAGTCCGTCTTCTTCGCCATCGTCAAGGCGCCCGGCGACCAGAAGTTCACCCCGGGTTCGGGCCACACCTTCGACTGGAAGCGGACTCCGGCGCCCGGGCCGAGTCACACGGTCCTCGCCAGTGCGAACGGTGGTGGAGCCGGGCCTGCCGCCTCGCCCAGCCTCGGAGGCGGCTCCGGCGGCTCCGGCGGCTCCGGGTCGGGTGGCCCGGCGGTCGCGATGCCGTATGTGGCCGGGACCGGGACCGGGGTCGACATCGTGGCGGCCGCCCGGGCGAACATCGGGAAACCCTATGTCTGGGGCGCCAACGGGCCGAACGCCTTCGACTGCAGCGGGCTTGTCTACTACTCCCTGAACAGAGCGGGAATCAAGATCGGCGACACCACCGCGGCCGGCTACCAGGCGAGTGGGCAGCCGGTCACGACCCCGCAGGTCGGAGACATCATCTTCTTCGGCAGCCCCCCGGACCACTGCGCGATCTACGTCGGCGAGGGCAAGATGATCGAAGCGCCCCGTCCGGGAGCATCGGTCAGGGTGGCGGAGGTGGCGGGCAAACTCCCCATCACCTACCGGCGGTTCTCGTAGCGGAGGTGCTGGCGGTGCCCGTCTCATAGTGCGGGTGCCGACGGTGCCCGCCGGCCGTGATCATCCGTCCGAGTTCGGCGGCGACGTCGCCGTGCGCCTTTCAGGGGCCTGCTCCGGATCGGGTGTGGCGGCGCGCCTTCCGGTGCGTTGCACGAGGTGGTCCGCCATCGTGGTGGATCCGCGCGCCGCCGTTCCGCGCCGTCGTCAGAGTGCGTCCGACAGCCTGCGCACGGTCTCCTCCGTCGTGGAGACGTGAGGGGAGAGCCGCACTCGTCCGTCGCGGACCGCTGCCGTCACCCCGTGGGCGGACAGCCGGGCCAGCGTGGCGTCGGCGGCCTCGCCGGGCAGCAGGAAGGACACGATCCCGGCCCGCCGCCGCGCCGGCCAGTCGTCGCCGAGCACCTCCGCGCCGCGGTGGCGCAGCACGTCGAGCAGCGTGGCGACGACCTGTCCGAGCCTGCCGTTCAGCTCTGCCGTGCCGGCCTCGGCGACCAGGCCGAGGGAGGCGCGCAGTCCGGAGATCGCCTCCAGATCGGTGTTCGTCATCAGCAGCCGGTCCGCTCCGCCGGCCGGTGCGCCCAGCTCGGTTCCGACGCTTCCTCCGTAGGGGTCGGCCAGGCCCGCCCAGCCACCGAGATCGGGTGCGATCAGCTCCATCGCGCGAGGCCGCACCCCGAGGATCGCCGCCCCCCATCCGGAGCGCAGCCACTTCTGACCGCCGGCCACCACCACGTCCGCGGCGTCCAGGTCCAGCTCGGTGGCCCCGAGGCCCTGTATGGCGTCGACGATGAGCAGGCGGTCGGGGCCGAGCACCTCGCGCAGCTCGGCGAGCGGTGCCTTCCAGCCGGTCCGGTAGTTGACCGCGCTCACGGTCAGCCCGACGACGTCCGGGCCGAGTGCGGCCCGCAGCGCCCCGGCGGTGATCCGTCCGGCGTCCTGCGGCACCCGCCGTACGGCGGGCCCGCCACGCGCGGCCGCCCGCAGCCACGGCACGGCGTTGGCGGGGAACTCGCTCTCGGGCACGAGCAGCGTGCCGGGTGCCGCCAGGCCGAACGCCACGCCGAACAGCCCCGCCGTGGTCGACGCCGCGAACGTCACCTCGACGTCACCGCCGATCACGGCGGCGGCGCTCCGGCGAGCCGCCTCCCGGATCTCCTCCAGCGGCCCCACCGGGTCGGCGCCGGCCATGACCCGCAGAGCCGCGCACCGGGCGTCGGCGGCCGCGTGCAGCGGCGGCCCGACGCGGGCGAAGTCGAGGTAGCCGGTGGGCTCGTCGCAGTGGGCGAGGTAGCGGGCCAGGCCGTCCGTCGTGCGCTCGGCAGTGTCTCCGGCGGGAGGCGGGTGAGCGGTCACGAGGCCACCGGCGATCCGGGCGTGGACCGGGTGGGCCGCCGCCGGGCGGTCTCCGGTCCCCATGTGCCGAGGCCGCGCACCCGGTCGCCGGCGGCCCGCGACGGGTCACCGTCCAAACGGACTGCTCCGGCGAAGAACTGCCTGATCAAAGGGGCTCCCAGGGGGATGGTGCTCGTGGGTGAGGTGTTTAGCGGGGAAAACATACAGTACGGCTGCCGGGGCTGACCGGGGTCGAGCGGGTGGTCACCGTCGCCGGGACCGTCCTCGTCTTTCCCTCGGCGGAAACGGGTGGACGGGGCCGGCGCGGGTGGCGTCCCGAAGGGCGCCGCCCCGCAGGCAGGGTGTTTCGAGAGGTTTCCGTGAGGTTTCCGTGTGACCGTACCGTGACCCGGCGGCCCTTGACGGAGACCGTTGTTAGCGTTCACAGTCGTGCCAAGCCGAGAGGAGCACGCTGTGAGATCGACCCCCGAGCACCGTCCACCCGTGATGGCCGACGTGGCCAAGGTGGCCGGTGTTTCGCACCAGACGGTCTCCCGGGTGCTCAACGAGCATCCCAACGTCCGCGCCGAGACCCGCACCCGGGTCATGGAGGCGATCGACCAGCTGGGCTACCGCCGCAACCTGGTCGCTCGCGCGCTGGTCACCAAGCACTCGCGGAGGCTGGGCGTGGTCAGTTTCGACACCACGCTCTACGGCCCCGCCAGCACGGTCTACAGCATCGAGCGGGCGGCCAGGGCGGCGGGCTACTTCGTGAGCGTCGTCAGCCTGCGCACCATCGACCGGGCGGGGGTGCGCGACGCGCTCGACTACCTGGCGGACCAGGGTGTCGACGGTGTCGTCGTGGTCGCGCCGCAGCGGTCGGCGGCCCGCGCGCTCGACGACCTGCCTCCGGGCATGCCCGCCGTGGCCGTCGAGGGCGATCACGTGGGGGAGGTCTCCGCGGTCAGCGTCGACCAGGTCGCGGGGGCCAGGATGGCCACCGAGCACCTGCTGGCCCTGGGGCACGAGACGGTCTGGCAGGTCAGCGGACCTTCGGACTGGCTGGAGGCGGAAGGGCGCATCGACGGCTGGCGCGGTGTGCTGACCGCGGCCGGGCGTCCGGTTCCCGAGCCGCTGGCCGGTGACTGGAGCCCGCGCTCCGGCTATGCGGCCGGGCGGCGCCTGGCCGCGATGGCGGGCGACGTCACCGCGGTCTTCGTGGCCAACGACCAGATGGCTCTCGGGGTTCTGCGCGCGTTCACCGAGGAGGGAGTGAGAGTCCCCGAGCAGATCAGCGTCGTGGGCTTCGACGACATCCCGGAGTCGGAGTTCTTCTCCCCTCCGCTCACCACTGTCAGGCAGGACTTCGAGGCTGTGGGCAGGCACAGCATCGAGGTGCTCCTCCGGCAGGTCGAGACACGTGAGCTGACGGCGCACGAACGTCTCGTCGTGCCACCCGAGTTCGTCATCAGGGCCAGTACCGCGGCCCCTGGCTGAGACTTCGCACGAGGAAGAGCCCGCTCCGTACGGGAGGCCCCGGCCGGCCGTACGGGAAATCCCGGCTCCGTGGCCGGGGAAGCCTCCGATACGGAGGTGCGGGCCGATCCCCCTGCGGGAAGAGGCCCGGCCGTACGGAGCCGGGCTCGCGGGAAACGAGAGAAGTGCGCCGGCGTCGTCGCAGCGATGTTAGCGCTCACAGCAGGAAAGGACCCCCCAAACCATGTTGAAGAGGATCTCGGCGCTGCTCCTGGTCGGCGCCGTGGCGATGACGATGACCGGCTGCGGCAGCGGCGGCAGCGGCGATTCGGGCGGCGGCGCCGACGACGGCAAGATCACGATGGGCTTCTCCCAGGTCGGAGCCGAGAGCGGCTGGCGCACCGCCAACACCAAGTCGGTGCAGGAGGCGGCGGCGAGCGCCGGAGTCACGCTGAAGTTCTCCGACGCGCAGCAGAAGCAGGAGAACCAGATCAAGGCCATCCGCTCCTACATCCAGCAGAAGGTGGACGTCATCGCCTTCTCGCCGGTCGTCGAGTCGGGCTGGGACACCGTGCTCAAGGAGGCCAAGAACGCCAACATCCCGGTCATCCTCACGGACCGGGCCGTGGACTCCGCCGACACCACCCTCTACAAGACGTTCCTCGGCTCCGACTTCATCGAGGAGGGCCGCAAGGCCGGCAAGTGGCTGACCGAGGAGTTCAAAGACTCCAAGGACCCGGTGAACATCGTCGAACTGCAGGGCACTACCGGCTCGGCGCCCGCCAACGACCGCAAGGCGGGCTTCGCCGAGATCATCAAGACCGACCCCAAGTTCAAGGTGGTCGCCTCGCAGACCGGTGACTTCACCCGGGCCAAGGGCAAGGAGGTCATGGAGGCCTTCCTGAAGTCCAACCCGGACATCGACCTGCTCTACGCGCACAACGACGACATGGGCCTCGGCGCCATCGAGGCGATCGAGGGCGCCGGCAAGGTGCCCGGCAAGGACATCAAGATCATTACGGTCGACGCCGTCAAGGACGGCATGCAGGCCCTCGCCGACGGAAAGATCAACTACATCGTCGAGTGCAGCCCGCTGCTCGGCACGCAGCTGATGGACCTGGCCGCGAAGGTCGTCAAGGGTGAGAGCATCCCGGCCCGCGTCGTGACGGAGGAGACCACCTTCACGCAGGAGCAGGCCAAGGAAGCCCTGCCGAACCGCAAGTACTGATCGCCGACGGGCCGCTTCCCGGAGCGGCCCCTTTCATCGAGGAAGGTGGCTGCCGCATGGCCGCACCCGCACCGATCCTGCGCATGAACGGGATCAGTAAGGAGTTTCCCGGCGTCAAGGCGCTCTCCGGTGTCGACTTCCGGCTGCTGCCGGGAGAGGTGCACGCGCTCATGGGGGAGAACGGCGCCGGGAAGTCGACCCTCATCAAGGTCCTCACCGGGGTCTACGACATCGACGCCGGCGAGATCGAGCTGGGTGGTGAGCCGGTCGCCTTCACCAGCCCGCTCGCCGCCCAGCAGGCCGGGATCAGCACCGTCTACCAGGAGGTCAACCTCTGCACGAACCTCTCGGTCGCGGAGAACATCTTCATCGGCCGCGAGCCGCGCCGCCTGGGCCGGATCCAGTGGAGCCGGATGCGCAGCCGGGCCGCCGAGCTGCTCGCCCGGCTGGAGCTCGACATCGACGTGTCGGCGCCGCTGTCGTCCTTCTCGCTGGCCGTACAGCAGATGGTCGCGATCGCCCGGGCCGTGGACATCTCGGCCCGGGTGCTGATCCTGGACGAGCCCACCTCCAGCCTGGACGCCGGGGAGGTCGCCCAGCTCTTCCGGGTGATGCGCCGGCTCAAGGAGGACGGCATCGCGATCCTGTTCGTCTCGCACTTCCTCGACCAGATCTACGAGATCGCCGATCGCATGACGGTCCTGCGCAACGGCCGGCTCGTGGGTGAGTATCCGACCAATGAGCTCGGCCAGGTCGAGCTGGTCGGCAAGATGATCGGCCGCGAGCTCGCCGAGCTGGAGAAGCTGGAGGGCAAGCCCCTCGCGCGGGAGACGGCGTCCCTGGTGGAGGCCGAGAACCTGGGCAGGGCCGGAGCCGTCGAGCCGTTCACCCTCACCGTCCACGAGGGCGAGGTCGTCGGCCTGGCGGGGCTGCTCGGCTCCGGCCGTACCGAGATCGCCCGCCTGCTGTTCGGCGCCGACCACGCGGGCACCGGCTCCGTCAAGATCGACGGCAGACCGGTCAGCCTGCGCACTCCGCGGGCGGCCATGAACCACGGGATCGCGTTCTGCTCGGAGAACCGCCGGGCCGAAGGACTCATCCCCGATCTCACCGTGCGGGAGAACCTCGTGCTCGCCCTGCAGGCGGTGCGCGGCTGGACCCGGCCGATCCCGCGCCGCCGGCAGGACGAGCTGGTCGAGAAGTACGTCTCCGCGCTGAAGATCAGCCCCGCCAACCCCGAACAGCTGGTCAGGAACCTCAGCGGAGGCAACCAGCAGAAGGTGCTCCTGGCCCGCTGGCTCATCCTCGAACCCCGGCTGCTCATCCTCGACGAGCCCACCCGGGGCATCGACGTCGGTGCCAAGGCGGAGATCCAGCGGCTGGTCGCCTCCCTCTCCGACGGCGGCATGGCCGTGCTGTTCATCTCCGCCGAGTTGGAGGAGGTGCTGCGGCTCAGCCACAAGGTCGGCGTGCTGCGCGACCGCAGGCTGGTCGCGCAACTGGAGAACGACGACGACCTCACGACCGACGTCCTCACCGAGACGATCGCGAGCGGAGCCCGAGCATGAACACCGTCCTGCGGCACCGGCTCTTCTGGCCCGCCGTCGTCCTGGCCGCGCTGCTGCTGACCAACCTGCTGCTCACCGACAACTTCTTCACCGTCCAGATGCGCGACGGCCACCTCTACGGCAGCCTGATCGACATCGTCAGATTCGGCGCGCCGCTGATCCTGGTCGCACTCGGCATGACCCTGGTCATCGCGACCGGCGGCATCGACCTATCGGTCGGCTCGGTCGTGGCGATCTCCGGAGCCCTGGCCTGTCTGCAGATCAGCGGCATGGACGACCAGGGCTCCGTCTCGGGCGTAGTCACGGCCGCCGGTCTCGCCCTCGGGCTCTCCCTGGTGCTGGGGGTGTGGAACGGCTTCCTCGTCGCGGGCATCGGCATCCAGCCGATCATCGCGACGCTGATCCTCATGGTCGCGGGGCGCGGCCTGGCCCAGCTCGTCACCGACGGTCAGATCATCACCGTCAACAGCGGCCCGTACAAACTGATCGGCGGAGGCTACTGGCTCACGCTGCCGTTCGGCATCATCATCGTGCTGGTGGTCCTCACACTGACCGCGGTGCTCACCCGGCGCCTCGCCCTCGGGCTGCTCATCGAGTCGGTCGGCGGCAACGCCGAGGCGAGCCGCCTGGCGGGCATCCGCTCACGAGGGGTGATCATCATGGTCTACACCTTCGCCGCGCTGTGCGCGGGCATCGCCGGGCTCATGATCAGCTCGAACGTCTCCAGCGCCGACGGCAACAACGCCGGCCTCTGGATCGAGCTGGACGCCATCCTCGCCGTCGTCATCGGCGGCACCTCGCTCGCCGGTGGCCGGTTCTCGCTCGGCGGGACCGTGCTGGGAGCGCTCATCATCCAGACGCTCACCACCACGATCTACTCGGTCGGGGTGCCACCGGAGACGACCCTGCTGTTCAAGGCGCTCGTGGTCACCGTGGTCTGCCTGCTGCAGTCCCCGGCCTTCCGCGAGAAGGTGTTCCATCGCCGCCGGCGCCCGCTGAGGGCGCCCTCGACGGCCGAAGAGAAGGCGCAGGTTCCGGCATGAGCGCGGAGCGGACCCGGGAGGACGGGCGGCCGACGGGCGGGAAGGGGCCCGGGGAGGGTGAGCGGCCGACGGGCAAAGAGAGACCCGGAAAGGGCGAGCGGCCGGCGGACGGGAGCCGGGCCGGGGAGAGCATGGGAACGGCGGACGGGAGCCGTGCCGGGGAAGGCAAGGGAGCGGCGGACCGGGAGCGGACCGGCGGCGGCCGGCGGCCGGCGGGCATCGCCGGTCTCACCGCCGGTCGCGCGGTCCCGCGCAAATACGTCCCGGTCCTGGTGACCGCCGGCCTGTTCGTCGCGATGTTCGCCGCCGGAGGTGTCCGCTACGAGAGCTTCGCCACCGGGCAGGTCGTGCTCAACGTCTTCATCGACAACGCCTTCCTGCTCGTCGTCGCCGTCGGCATGACGTTCGTGATCCTGGCCGGTGGCATCGACCTGTCGGTCGGCGCGATGGTCGCGCTGTCCACGATGATCTCGGCGAGCCTGGTCACGAACCAGGGCTGGCCGCCGCTGGTGGTGATCCCCCTGGTGCTGGCGGTCGGGGCGGCGCTCGGTCTCGCGATGGGCTGCATCATCCACTACTTCGAGATCCAGCCGTTCATCGTGACGCTGGCCGGGATGTTCCTGGCCCGCGGTCTCTGCTACGTGATCGGCACCGAATCCATCTCGATCACCGACGAGACCTACACGGCGCTGGCCCAGGCCCGCGTAGAGCTGCCGGGCGGCATGTTCGTCTCGCCGAGCGTGGTCATCGCGCTGGCGGTGGTCCTCGTCGCGGCCTACGTGCTGCACTACACCCGGCTGGGCCGCAACGTCTACGCGACGGGCGGCAGCGAGCAGTCGGCGCTTCTCATGGGCCTGCCGGTGGCCAGGACGAAGATCACGGTCTACACGGTCAGCGGTCTCTGCTCGGCGCTCGGAGGTGTGCTGCTCTCCTTCTACATGCTGTCGGGGTACGGCCTGCACGCGGTCGGCATGGAACTGGACGCGATCGCGGCGGTCGTCATCGGCGGCACATTGCTGACCGGCGGTTCGGGCTACCTGCTCGGCACCGTGCTCGGGGTGCTCGTCCTCGGCCTGATTCAGACGATCATCAGTTTCGAGGGCACGCTCAGCTCCTGGTGGACCAAGATTTTCATCGGCCTGCTCCTGCTGGCCTTCATCCTGCTGCAGCGCCTCATCTCGGCGCGCCGCCCCACCTGAGGTCTCTCCCGTGGCCCCCGCCGGTGCGGACGGCCACGGGAGGAGCCCTGGACCTTCCAGCGGTACGGCGGAAGCCGTACCTGAACCGATGGAGAGTATGTGAACGCTAACAACGACCGTTACGTGGTCGGCGTCGACTTCGGCACGTTGTCGGGCCGCGCCGTCGTGGTGCGGGTCAGCGACGGCGCCGAGGTGGGCGGCGCCGTACACGAGTACGCCCACCGCGTGATCGAGGAACGGCTGCCCGGCACCGGCGTCCGTCTCGGCGACGACTGGGCGCTGCAGTCACCCGAGGACTGGCGCGAGGTGCTGCGCCACGCGGTGCCGGCGGCGCTGGCCGACTCCGGGGTCCCCGCCGCACAGGTCGTCGGCGTCGGCACCGACTTCACCGCCTGCACCGTGCTGCCCGCCACCGCCGACGGCCTGCCGCTGTGCGAGCTGCCCGAGCTGAGGGACCGGCCGCACGCCTGGCCGAAGCTGTGGAAGCACCACGCGGCGCAGTCGCACGCCGACCGGATCAACGCCCTCGCCGACCGGCGGAAGGAGACCTGGCTGCCCCGCTACGGCGGGAAGATCTCCGCCGAGTGGGAGTTCGCCAAGGGCCTGCAGGTCCTGGAGGAGGACCCCGAGGTGTACGGCAGGGCCGACCGCTGGATCGAGGCCGCCGACTGGATCATCTGGGAGCTGACCGGCGTGGAGACGCGCAACGTCTGCACCGCCGGCTACAAGGGCGTCTACCAGGACGGCGGCTACCCGAGTGAGGACTTCCTGGCCGAGCTCAACCCCGCCTTCGCCGGCTTCACCGGCAAGCTCGGCCCGGAACCGGTCCCCCTCGGCGGCCTGGCCGGTCGCCTGACCGCCGAGGCCGCCCGGTGGACCGGGCTGCCGGAGGGGATCGCGGTCGCGGTCGGCAACGTCGACGCGCACGTCACCGCCGCCGCGGCGGACGCGGTGCGGCCCGGCCAGATGGTCGCCATCATGGGCACCTCGACCTGCCACGTCATGCCGTCCGACCGGCTCGCCGAGGTGCCCGGGATGTGCGGTGTGGTGCGCGACGGGATCGTGCCGGGACTGTGGGGCTACGAGGCGGGTCAGTCGGGGGTCGGCGACATCTTCGCCTGGTTCGTCGAGACGTCGGTGCCCGAGTCCTACGAACGGGAGGCCGCGAGCCGCGGCCGCACCGTGCACGAGCACCTGACCGAACTGGCCGCCGCCCAGCAGGTCGGCCGGCACGGGCTGGTCGCGCTCGACTGGCACAACGGCAACCGTTCGGTGCTGGTCGACCACAACCTCTCCGCGGTGATCGTCGGCCAGACGCTCGCCACCAGGCCCGAGGACACCTACCGGGCGCTCGTCGAGGCCACCGCGTTCGGCGCCCGCGTGATCGTCGAGGCGTTCGAGACCGCCGGGGTGGCGGTGCAGGAGTTCGTCGTCGCCGGCGGGCTGCTGAAGAACCGCTTCCTCATGCAGGTCTACGCCGACGTACTGCGCCGCCCCCTGTCGGTGATCGGGTCCGGGCAGGGCCCGGCGCTCGGCTCGGCGATCCACGCGGCCGTCGCCGCGGGCGCCTACCCCGACATCACCTCCGCCGCCGCGGTCATGGGCAGGCGGGAGCAGGCGGCCTACGTGCCCGACGCTGGGCGAGCCGACGCCTACGACCGGCTGTACGCCGAATACCGCGCCCTGCACGACCATTTCGCGGACGGTGGGCTGCTGCACCGGCTCCGCGCCATCCGAAACGAGGCAACCAATTGAGAGAGATCGTCTGTGCCCTCCATCGGGAGCTGGTCCGCAACAACCTGGTCGCCTGGACGGCCGGGAACATTTCGGGCCGGGTGCCGGGGGAGGAGCTGTTCGTCATCAAGCCGAGCGGCATCTCCTACGACGACCTGACACCTGAGTCGATGGTCGTGTGCGACCTCGACGGCACCCTGGTCGAGGGTTCGCTGGCCCCCTCCAGCGACACGGCCGCGCACGCCTACATCTACCGGCACATGCCCGAGGTGAACGGTGTGGTGCACACCCACTCCACCTACGCCTCGGCCTGGGCGGCACGCGGCGAGCCGATCCCGTGCGTGCTGACCGCGATGGCCGACGAGTTCGGCGGCGAGATCCCGGTGGGCCCCTTCGCCCTGATCGGCAACGACGACATCGGGCAGGGCGTCGTCGCCACGCTGCGGGGCCGGCGTTCCCCGGCGGTCCTGATGCGCAACCACGGGGTCTTCACCGTCGGCGACTCCCCGAAGGCGGCGGTGAAGGCCGCCGTCATGTGCGAGGACGTCGCCCGCACCGTGCACATCTCGCGGCAGCTCGGCGAGCCGCTGCCGATCCCGCAGGACGACGTCGACCGCCTGTACGACCGTTACCAGAACGTCTACGGACAGAGGAGCAATCGTTGAAAATCTGGTTTCTCACCGGCAGCCAGGGACTCTACGGCGAGGACACGCTGCGCCAGGTGGCCGAGCAGTCCCGGCAGATCGCCACGGCCCTGGGAGGGGAGCTCCCCTTCGAGGTGGAGTGGAAGCCGGTGCTCACCGACGCCGAGGCGATCCGCAGGATCTGCCTGGAGGCCAACGCCTCGGACGACTGCGTCGGGCTGGTGGCGTGGATGCACACGTTCTCTCCCGCCAAGATGTGGATCGCCGGGCTGGACGCGCTGCGCAAGCCGCTGCTGCACCTGCACACCCAGGCCAACCTGGACCTGCCGTGGAGCTCCATCGACATGGACTTCATGAACCTGAACCAGGCGGCGCACGGCGACCGCGAGTTCGGCTACATCCAGGCCAGGCTCGGCGTGGCCAGGAAGACCGTGGCCGGGCACGTGAGCGACCCGTCCGTGGTGGCGCGGATCGGGGCGTGGGCCAGGGCGGCGGCCGGCCGGGCCGAGGTGGGCTCGCTGAGGCTGGCCAGGTTCGGCGACAACATGCGCGACGTGGCCGTCACCGAGGGGGACAAGGTCGGAGCCCAGCTCCGCTTCGGGGTGTCGGTCAACACCTACGGGGTCAACGACCTGGTGGCCGTGGTGGACGCAGCCTCCGACACCGAGGTCACCGCGCTGGTCAAGGAGTACGAGGACCTGTTCGAGGTCGCCCCCGAGCTGCGCGCCGACGGGGAACGGCACGACTCCCTGCGTTACGCGGCCCGGATCGAGCTGGGCCTGCGCCATTTCCTCCAGGAGGGCGGCTTCGGGGCCTTCACCACCAACTTCGAGGACCTCGGCGGCCTGCGGCAACTGCCGGGCCTGGCCGTACAGCGGCTGATGGCCGACGGGTACGGCTTCGGCGGCGAGGGCGACTGGAAGACCTCGGTACTGCTGCGCACACTGAAGGTGATGTCGGCCGGCCTGCCGGGCGGCACCTCGTTCATGGAGGACTACACCTACCACCTGCGCCCGGGCCAGGAGGTCATCCTCGGCGCGCACATGCTGGAGGTCTGCCCGACGATCGCCTCCGGCGTGCCCTCGTGCGAGGTCCATCCCCTCGGCATCGGCGGCCGCGAGGATCCGGTCCGGCTGGTGTTCGACGCCGAGCCCGGTCCCGCCGTCGTGGTGGGCCTGGCGGACATGGGCGGGCGGTTCCGGCTGGTCGCCAACGAGGTCGACGTGGTCACCCCGGCCGAGCCGCTGCCGAACCTGCCCGTGGCCAGGGCGGTCTGGAAGCCCCGGCCCGACCTGCGCACCTCCGCCGAGGCGTGGCTCACCGCCGGCGCCCCCCACCACACCGTCCTGTCGGCCGCGATCGGCACCGAGGAGCTCACCGACTTCGCCGACATGCTCGGCGTCGAACTGCTCGTCATCGACGCCGACACCACGCCCCGGCAGTTCGCCAAGGAACTGCGCTGGAACCAGGCCTACTACCGCCTCGCCCAAGGGCTCTGACGAGGAAGCGGACCGGGATCGCCGCACCATCCCCGCCCGACCGGCTCATGACGGCCATCACGGTGCATGAGCTGCGCCGGGAGTCGGTGGTGAGCCGCTCGTCCTGTCGGCGGCACCCGGCTCGGTCCGTTCCGGTACGGCGAGGCCGGCCAGGAACCACGCGTCGATGCTCTCGCCGACGGTCACCATCGCCTGCCCATCGGGAGTGAACGAGACCTTCTGGCCGCCCGGGTGCGCCCACAGCGTCCGCCCGGCGGAGTCGAAGAGCACAGAACCGCGGTCCGCCGTGACGAAGGCGAACGGGCCACGGTCGGTCCAGGCCGCGCGGGTCGATGCCGCGCGGGTCGAGGCCGCGGTGAACGGGGAGGCCGTGTCGAGCTCGCCCGGGAGCTCCGTCGGCCGGACCAGCGCACCGACGGTGAGGGACGGATGATCCGGCGCCGGATCCAGGTTCAGTATCCGGGCGGCCGGGCCGGCCTGGGCACCCCGGACTGCGCCGCCCTCGACCGCGCCGCCCACGGCGAACAGGGCAGCGCCATCCGGGGCGAAGGCGAGGGCGCTCACATCGGTGAGCCCGGTCTGGGCGGTGGCCAGCACGGTACCGCCGTCGGCCTCGCGTATCACCACACGGCCCTCCGGTGCCGTGTGCGCCAGCAGTCGGCCTCTCGCGTCCAACGCGACGGGGCCGAACGCGTTCTGCTCGGCCGGGACGTTGAGCACCACCCGGCCGGTCTCCGTCTCGACGACCGCGACCGTACCGGACTCGCACGTCCCGGCGGCCACCCGGCGGCTGTCGCCGCTGAATCCGATCCGGACCAGGTCGTCCATCCCCAGGCTGCCGTCGTCCTCGTCGTCCTCGTCGTCCTCGTCGTTGTCGTCGTCCTCCTCCTCGTCGTCCAGTCTGGAGCCCTCTGGAAGGACCCACAGTTCGTCGCCGGTCTCGGCGGACCAGGCGTGCCAGCGGCCCTCGACGGAGGTCACCACCGTCCGGCCGTCCGGGCTGATCTGCATGTCGTAGGGCTCGTCGTGATAATCGGCCCCGGCGAGGAACCACGTCAGACGATCATCCTCAAGGGTGTTCCAACCGACGATGTCCCCACCGTTGTGATGCCATTCGGCTGCCGCGCCCAGCGCTATCCAGGTCAGGTCGGAGGGCGCTGCCACCGCGCTCGCCCCGTGGTAGAAGTACGCCCTGTCGGTGTCTTCGTCTTCGTTCGAGGCCTCGAATCCGGACGCGGCGCGCCCTGCCTCGACGTGATCGAGGGTTCCGAGGTGGCGTATCCCGGCGAGAGAGTGGTACGGCCGCACGTCGCCCGCCGTCCACTGGGCCCACCAGTCGTCCGGCATCGGCCGCTGCTGCGCGGGCCAGGACAGCACCCGGGGCGCGACCGCGGCCAGCTCCTCCTCGTCCAGTTCGGCGAGACGCAGGCAGACCTCCTGCCAGACCTCCTTGGTCGGGCGCGCGTTCAGGAGTCCGTCCAGAGAGCTCATCGCAGGGGTCCTCTTCGTCAGGAGGTCAAGGAAGGGAGGGAGTGGGCTTGCACGCCGTCGTCGGGAGAAGCGATCACCAGGGTGCGGCCGTCGGGGGTGAGCGCGGCGGCGATTCGCGGGCCAGGGGCGTCCACTGACAGGCGGACGGAGGCGGTGGCGAGGTTCCAGACGGTGACGCGGCGTTGATCCACGATCGGCACGAGGGGCTCGGCGCCGCACCACACGGGCCGCAGGTTGATCCGGTCGACCCGTTCGTCGGTCGGCAGGACCACCGGCTCGGGTGCGTCCGCCGGGTCGTTCAGATCGACGACCGTGGCCACCGTTTCGTCCGGCCGGGCACCCACGACGGCGAGCGCGGCCCCGTCCGGGCTGAACGCCAGACCGTTCACCCACGGAATGCCTGTGCGGTACTCGGTGCACGCACGGCTGCCGACCTCCTGAACGACGACTCTTTCCTTCGAGGACCACCGGTGGGCGGTGGAGAAGGCCAGCCGCGATCCGTCGGCGTTCAGGGCGACGGTGCCCTCGCCCTGAATCCGATCCTGGTAGGCGAGGCCATTGAAGATGTTTTCGATGTCGTGCACGACGCGCCGGGTCGCCGCGTCCCAGACGACGACGTTCTGGCTGAACGCGTTGGAGGTGGCGAAGAACCGGCCGTCGCCGCCGGCCGCGGCCTGCGCGAGGTCCGGACCGTCGCCACCACCACCCCCGGTCATGGCTCCCGTCCACGGCTCGCCGGGGGCGGTGGACGACCAGCGGAGGATGGAGTTGCCGCTTTCCATGGCGGTCAGCGCCGATCCGTCGGGGTCGAAGACGAGATCGAGGACGCGCCGACGACCGGGGGCGGAGAGTCGGACCACGGTTCCCTCCGCCAGGAGCAGCACTTCGGAGAACTCCCGAAACCAAGGCGCGGCCGTCGCGATCGCCACCCGGCTCAGGTCCGCGGTGGCCGCGATCGCGGTGATCCGCTCGGGAACGGGGGAACGCGCGGGGAGGGGACGCGGCGTCTCCAGATCTTCGGGGGCACCGAGCTGCCGCACCGACATGGCGTCTCCGATCGGCGGTGTTGATCAAGCGGGACGACTGAGACTTTAGGCATCAACACCGACAATCGCCAGATTTCGCGGAAACCACCCGGCGCCAGGGCCGCGCCCTGAGCGAACTCACACGCGTGTTCCCGCTGAGGACGGCGCTGAGGACGATCCCTCCGCCGAGGAGGGGCATCGTCCCGCGCCGCATTCGGACGGTGCCCGGCGGTTCAGGCGTCACGGAGGTTCCGGCGTCACAGCGTTCAGGCGTCGCGGCGGCGCAGCACCAGGTAGCCGCCGATGAGGGCGGCGGCCACCCAGAGCGCGAGGATGCCCATTCCGGTCCAGGGACCGTAGTCACGGCCGAACCGGGGGTCTCCGGGCGGCCCGGTGAGATGCATGATCAACATGCCGGCCTGGTCCGGCAGATACTGCGCGACGGGCTTCAACCCCGGGACGTTGCCCAGTCCCTGCGAGCCGAGGAAGAGCAGCGGCAGCAGGATCCCCAGCGAGAGCGTGGAACTGCGCAGCATCGTCGCCACTCCCATGGCGAACAGGCAGATCATCGTCAGATAGAGGCAGGCGCCGACGGCGGCGGGCACCACCCCATCCGCGCCGAGGGAGGTGCCGAGTGGGCCGAGCCCCGCCTGCGCGGCGAAGAAGGTGACGGTCACGGTGACCACCGAGACGCCGAGGGCGCACGACAGCCCGGCGAGCGCCTTGGCGCCGTAGAACAGGCCGCGTCGCGGCACCGCCGCCAGCGAGGCGCTGATCGTCCCCGTGCTGTACTCGGTGCCGATCAGGAGCACCCCGAACACCACCAGGGCCAGCTGGCCGAGGGTGAGGCTGTAGAAGGTGGCGAAGAGCGGATCGAAGCTCTCCTGCTGCTCGTGCGGCAGGCGGGAGAAGGAGCCGCGGAAGCTGAGCCCGACCAGGTAGCCGAGGCCGACGCTGAGGGCGAAGGCCGGCAGCAGCGTCCACAGCGTCGACCGCACTGTCCGGATCTTGGTCCATTCGGCGGTGAGCACCGCCCAGGTGAAGATGGCGTTCACCGCTTCCCGCCTCCGGCCTGGTATTCCACCGCGTCCCCGGTGAGTTCCATGAACGCCTCCTCCAGTGAGGCCCGCTGGGCGCTGACCTCGTGCACCGTCAGACCGTTGGCGGCGGCCAGTTCACCGAGGGCCGCGGCCTCCGTGCCGTAGGCCTCCAGAGCTCCGTCCGCCGCCCGTTCCACCCGGACGCCGGCCCTGACCAGTGCGTTACGCATCCGTTCCGGCTCGGGTGTCCGGATCCGCACGTAGGAGCGGGAGTTCGTCTCGATGAACTGCCGCACGGTGGTGTCGGCCAGTAACCGGCCGCGGCCGATCACGATGAGGTGCTCCGCGGTCAGCGCCGTCTCGCTCATCAGATGGCTGGAGACGAACACCGCCCGGCCCTCGGCGGCCAGTCCCTTCAGCAGGTTCCGGATCCACACGATGCCCTCGGGGTCCAGCCCGTTGACCGGCTCGTCGAAGAGCAGCACCGGCGGGTCTCCGAGCAGCGCCCCGGCGATGCCGAGCCGCTGGGTCATGCCGAGCGAGAAGCCGCCGGCCCGTTTGCCCGCGACGCCCTCCAGCCCGACCATCGCCAGGACCTCCCGCACCCGCGCCCTGGGGATCCGATTGGTCCGCGCCAGCCACAGCAGGTGGTTGAACGCGCTGCGACCACCGTGTACGGCCGACGCCTCCAGCATCGCCCCGACCCGCCGCAGCGGTTCGGACAGCCGCCGGTAACGCGCACCGTCGATGAGGACCTCACCTCCGGTGGGGCGGTCGAGGCCCAGCATCATCCTCATCGTGGTGGACTTACCGGCACCGTTCGGCCCGAGGAACCCGGTCACCTGGCCGGGCCGTACCGTGAAGGACAGACCGTCGACCGCGACGGTGGTCCCGTATCTCTTGCTGAGGTTCCGTACTTCGATCACCCGGTCAAGGCTAGGAACCGGTCCGGCCGGGCACAGTCCTCGAAAGTCGTCGGTCCGTCCGACCAAAGTCGACCCGATCCAGCCAATACCCTGCCCCCTATGGGCCGACATCTTCTCGCCGCCGTCGTGGTCGTGGTCGACACCGTGCTGCTCGTGGCCGGGCACCGGGAGGGGCTGCCCCCCTGGGGTGCGCCGGCGTACGCGATGGCCGTGGTGCTGGTGGTCGCGCTGCGCCACCGGTCTCCGGCGACCGCGTTCACGGCCGCGCTGGTGCTCTCCGCGCTTACCGGCGGAGCGTATGTCCTGCTGCTTTGGAGCGCTTACCATGCCGGGCGCGAGGTCGTGTCGCGACGGGGTACGGCCGTGATCGTCGGCTCGGCGTTCGGTATGGCGCTCGGAAGCGTCGCCGTACAGCTCTGGAGTCCCTCCGGGGATCCCCGCAGGATCGCCGGCCTTCTGTCGGTCTACGGCGTCTTCGTGGCACTGCCGATGCTGACCGGCCGTTACCTGGCCCAGCACGAGCGGCTGGTGTCGGCGCTCAGCCGGCGCAACCGGCAGCTCGGCCTGGAACGGGAGCTCCTCGCCGAGCAGGAGCGGCTGCGGATCGCGAGGGACATGCACGACTCCCTCGGGCACCGGCTCAGCCTGGTGTCGGTCCAGGCGGCCGCGCTGGAGGTGTCGGCACTGCCCGCTGAGCAGCGGCAGGCCGTCCGGCGACTGGCCGGAGCGGCCCGCGGCGCCATGGACGAGCTGCACGAGCTGGTCGGCACGCTCCGCGGCGAGCCGGAGACCCCCGACCGGTCGTTCGCGGTGCAGGCCATCGGCACGGTGGTGGAGGAGTTCCGGAGATCCGGGGCCGCGGTGACGCTACGGCAGAGCGGAGAGCCGCGGCCGCTGTCCTCGGCGGCCGGGCAGGCGGCCTACCGGGTGGTCGAGGAGGGACTGACCAACGCGGCCAAGCACGCCTCGGGGCAGCCGGTCACCGTGAGCGTCGACTGGGAGTCGGACGCGCTGCTGCTCACGGTCGCCAACCCGCTCCCGGACGGTCCGGACTCCGGAGAGGGCGGACACGGCCTGGCCGGGCTGGGCGAGCGGGTCCGGCCGGTCGGCGGAGTCCTGGACCATCGGCTGTCCGGCGACGGGTTCAGGCTCTTCGCGATGCTGCCCGTCACCCTCGAAGAGGAGGCGGCGGACGGCGAGGACCTGACGGCGACCGGGCGCGTCCACACGGCCGCCGTCGGCATCGCCGTCGCGGCCCTGACCTTCGTGCTCCTGCCCGCCGGCATGCTGACGGGGGTGAGAGGGTGATCAGGGTGCTGGTCGCCGACGACGAGCCGCTGATCACCGCCGGTATCCGCACCGTGCTGGAGTCGGCGGCCGACATCGAGGTCGTCGCCCAGGCGGAGAACGGCCGGGCGGCCGTGGACGAGGCGATCAGGCACCGCGCCGACGTGGCGTTGATCGACGTCACCATGCCGGTGCTGGACGGGTTGAGCGCGATCGAGGAGCTGCGCCGGAAGGTCCCCGCACTGCGAACCGTGATCCTGACGTCGTTCGGCACCGAGCCGAACGTGCTGCGCGCCCTGCAGGGCGGCGTGGCCGGGTTCGTGCTCAAGAACTGCACGCCCGACGAGCTGATCCGCGCGGTCCGGGCGGCGCACAACGGAGACGCCTACCTGTCGCCCTCGGTGACCCGGCTGGTGCTGGGCATGGTCACACCCGGGGAGGCCCGGCGCCGGAGGGAGGCCGCCGGACGGCTGGCGGCGCTGACGCCCCGCGAGTCGGAGGTCCTGCACCTGGTGGCGGAGGGCATGTCCAACGCCGAGATCGGCCGGCGGCTGCAGATGACCGAGACGACCATCAAGACCTACGTCAGCCGGATCCTGACCAAGCTCGACTGCGCCAATCGCGTCCAGGCCGCCCTGCTGGTCAGGGATGCCGGCTGAGCCACCGGAACGAGGAGCGGTGAACCACCCGGGCGCCTCGGCCCGCCCCCGCCGACCGCTCGACGGCGATTCAGCGGGGTGGAGCCGCTAGCATCCCTGAGGAACGGTGACGACGAGGAGTTGAGCGATGACCCATCCTTTCGGTACGCAGCCCGCGCTGCGGCACACCCCGTTGAGCGCGGAGGAGAAGGCCCGGAGTGAGGTCAACTTCGCCGCTCTCGTCGCCCAGAAACTCGTCACCGACGGACGGTTCAGGGTGAGTGCCGACACCCCGGAGTTGGTGGAGCTGTTCCAGGCGGTCGCCCGCAGGGTGGGTGACACGCTCGGAAGGCCTGTGGTCAGCTACGCCAACGGCAGATACATGGTGATCACCTTCGATCAGGAGGAAGCTCCCGGCCGCATCGACGGGGGCGTCCGCTCAGCGGGGGAGTGACCCGACCGCGCAAACTGCGCCGGTTGCTCATCGGACAAGCCAGAAGGCCGCCGACATCCCTGAACGGGGATGTCGGCGGCCTTCTGATCTTGCTCGGCCCATGGACGCCATGAGCAGTGGTGGACGATACAGGGATTGAACCTGTGACCTCTTCCGTGTCAGGGAAGCGCTCTCCCGCTGAGCTAATCGTCCTCGCCGAACACGAGAGGTGGAGACGGGATTTGAACCCGTGTACACGGCTTTGCAGGCCGTTGCCTCGCCTCTCGGCCACTCCACCGGAGTGAGGGTCGCAAAGACCCTTCGAGCGGAAGACGGGATTCGAACCCGCGACCCTCACCTTGGCAAGGTGATGCTCTACCACTGAGCCACTTCCGCGTGTTTTCGCCGGGTGTTTCCCCTGCGGCAACGAGAGAACTCTAGCGGGTTTTCCGGGTGGTTGCGTAACCGTCGGTCATCCGGACCGGCGGAGCTGGCGGGCGACACCGCGTTCCACCGCGGGCAGGGTGAGGAAGATCTCCAGGATCCGGGTGAGGCGGTGCACCTCGATGCGGTGGAAGGCGGGGCCTTCGGTGCGGGCCAGCAACAGGGTCATGGCCAGCGGGGGGAGCGGCGCGGCGATCACATGGAGGCCGGAGTCGAGGGTTGCGGCCGTCGGGCGGGCCGGATTGTCGGGGAGGAAGGGGACCTCGGCGGGGGCACGCCAACTGGAGTGGACGACCGTGCGTGGCTCCACCGTGGTGCCGGCCGCCGCCCAGTCGCCGCTGAACAGCACCGGCATCGAGTCGATCAGCGTGGCCAGCGCGCGGTCTCCCGCCGTGGTGATGTATTTGAGGATCTCAAGCTCCGGATAGGTGCCCGGTGCCTCCCGCGTGCCCCACACGCCCTCGACCGTCACTCCCGGTACGCTCCGCAGGCCCTCGACCAGCGCCTCGCGCGAAGCGGCGTCCGGCCAGTAGACGGTGATGTCGTCGAGCGCACGGCCCTCGCCGCGCTCGAGCACGACGACCTGGGTGATGTCGGCCCCGGCGGAACCGAGGGCATGGGTGATCTTTGCCAGGGATCCCGGCTGGTCGGGCAGTGCGATCCGCAGTCGCAGGAGCATCCACGGCCTCCGGTGTCCCGTCTGATTACGCTATGTACACCCTACCCAGCGTTGATTCGTCCCGCTGAGCCCGGTGAGGTAGAAACACAAGGTGGAGTCGTTGAAACTGGGACCGCTCGAGGTCTGGCCGCCCGTCGTCCTGGCGCCCATGGCCGGGATCACCAACGCGCCCTTCCGCACACTCTGCCGCGAGCAGGGCGGCGGGCTGTTCGTCTGCGAGATGATCACGACGCGGGCGCTGGTGGAACGGAACGCCAAGACGCTCAAGATGATCCGGTTCGACCCGGGAGAGAAGCCCCGCAGCCTCCAGCTCTACGGAGTCGACCCGGTGACCGTCGGCAGGGCCGTCCGCATGATCGCCGACGAGGACCTGGCCGACCACGTCGACCTCAACTTCGGCTGCCCGGTCCCCAAGGTGACCCGGCGTGGCGGAGGCTCCGCCCTGCCGTACAAGCGGAACCTCCTGCGGGCCATCCTGCGCGAGGCCGTGCGCAACGCCGGGACGCTGCCGGTGACCATGAAGATGCGCAAGGGCATCGACGACGACCACCTGACCTACCTGGACGCGGGGCGGATCGCCGTGCAGGAGGGTGTCTCGGCGATAGCGCTGCACGGCCGTACCGCCCTGCAGCACTACGGCGGGACCGCCGACTGGGAGGCCATCGCGCGGCTGAAGGAGGCGGTGACCGAGATTCCGGTTCTCGGCAACGGCGACATCTGGAGCGCGGACGACGCGATGCGGATGATGGCCGAGACCGGATGCGACGGTGTCGTCGTGGGCCGGGGCTGCCTGGGCCGTCCGTGGCTGTTCGCGGACCTCGCGGCCGCGTGTGAAGGGGGCGGGGAGCGCGCCCGGCCGCGGCTGGGGGAGGTCGCCGCGACCATGGACCGGCATGCCACGCTGCTGGCCGAGTGCTTCGACAGCGAGCGGCACGCGGTGGCCGACTTCCGCAAGCACGTCGGCTGGTACCTCAAGGGCTTCACCGTCGGAGCCGACCTCCGCCGCCGCCTCGCCACCTCCGACACCCTCGCGGAGCTGCGCGAAGGGCTCGCCGAGCTGGACCCCGCCCAGCCCTGGCCGGAGGGCGTGGACGCACCCAGAGGCAAGACCAATCCGCGCGACCGGGTCCACCTGCCCGCCGGCTGGCTGGACGACCCCTACGACCTGGCCGTCGTCGGCGCGGACGCCGAGCTCGACACCTCGGGCGGCTGAGGCGCCGACCCGTGCCGGCGCGGGCGCCCACGTGCGGGCAGCTCGTCGCCGGCCGTCGCCGGCCTCTTCTGGTGAGCGCCCGAATCTCCCGCGGACGCCACGGACCTCGTTCCGGAATCGCGATGAGAACGTGATCTCCTTCTGCTGCTCCAAGGTCAACTCCTTGGGTAACTTCCCGTCAGGGATCGGCGGCTCACACGTGGAGACGGCGCTTGACGGAGACCACAACATCACCGGATGACCTGATCGCGGAATTCGACGCCGAGCGGCCCGCCCGGCGGCTGTCCGGCCGGGTTGCGAGGGCCGTCACCCTGGTCGCCCTCGGGCTCTCGCTCTACGTGCTCTACTGGGCCTTCCTCCCCGGTCAGGTCCTGCCGTACCGGATGACCTTCCTCGCGGTCGTGCTGCCGCTCACCTTCGTCTGCTACAAGCCGGTGCGCGGGAGCGGCGACCGTCCGGGCGCCGTCGACTGGGTGCTGGCCGGGCTGTCGCTGGTGGCCTGCCTCTACCCGCTGGCCGTCTTCGACGATTTCATCAGGCGGGCGTTCGACCCCACGGCCCTGGACGTCGCGGTGGGCGCGGTCATCTCGCTGCTGGTGCTGGAGGCCTGCCGACGCACCGTCGGCTGGATCCTGCCCGCGGTCTGCCTGGTGTTCCTCGCCTACGCCTACTACGGCGGCTATCTGCCCTTCGACTGGGTCATCGGGCACCGCGGCTACGACATCGACCGGATCATCGTCTCGCTGGTGATGGGCACCGACGGTGTGTACGGCGTGCCGCTGGACGTGGCGGCCACCTACATCATCCTGTTCACCGTCTACGGGGCGGTACTCGACCACTCCGGCGCGGGGAAGTTCTTCGTGGACATCTCCCTGGCCGCGTTCCGCCGTTCGCGTTCCGCGCCCGGCCGCACCGTCACCCTCGCCGGGTTCCTGCTGGGCACGGTGAGCGGCTCGGGGGTCGCGACGACGGTGAGCGTCGGCAGCGTCGCCTGGCCGATCCTGCGCCGGGCGGGCTACCCCCGCGAACAGGGCGGGGGCGTGCTCGCGGCCGCGGGCATCGGCGCGATCCTGTCCCCGCCCACGCTGGGCGCCGCGGCGTTCATCATCGCCGAGTACATGCGGGTCGGCTATCTCACGGTGCTGATCTACGCCCTGATCCCCACGATCCTGTACTACCTGGGCATCTTCCTGGCCATCGAGATCGACGCCCGCAAGTACGGCACGCGGTCGGCCGAGGTGGACGCGCCGAGGTTCTGGCCGCTGCTGCGGCGGTTCGGATACCACTTCAGCTCGCTCTTCGTGATCGTCATCCTGATGGCGCTGGGCCAGTCGCCGTTCCGGGCGGTGGTCTACGCCACGCTGCTGGCCTTCGCGCTCTCCTTCCTCGACCCCGCCCACCGGCTCACCCCCCGTGCCGCGGCGAAGGCCCTCGCCGCGGGCACGGCAGGGGTGCTGCCGGTCGCGGCCACCTGCGCCGCCGCCGGAATGATTGTCGCCGTCGTCACCCTCACCGGACTGGGCCTCAAGGCGAGCTCGCTGATCGTCGGAGCCTCGGGCGGGATCCTGGCGGTCACCGCGCTGCTGTGCGCGCTGGCGGTGCTCGTGCTCGGCCTCGCCGTACCGGTGACGGCGTCGTTCGTCATCGCGGCGGTCATCATCGGGCCCGCGCTGATGAACCTGGGAGTCAGCCAGGCCGAGGCCTACATGTTCATCTTCTACTACGCCGTGCTGTCGGAGGTCAGCCCGCCCACGGCGCTGTCGGCCTTCGCGGCCTCGGCCATCACCGGCGGCAACGCCTACCGGACCATGCTGGCCACCTGGAAGTACACGCTGCCGGCATTCCTGGTCCCCTTCGCCTTCGTGCTGACCCCCGCCGGCTCCGCGCTGCTCGCCCAGGGGCCGGCGGGGGAGATCCTGCTGACCACCGCGGTCTCGGCGCTCGCGGTGGCGGCGCTCGCCGCCGCCACCGGCGGCTGGCTGGCCGGGCCCGCGACGGCGGCCGAACGGGTGCTGTGCGGGGTGGCCGCCGTCCTGCTGCTCTTCCTGTCGCCCGTCCCGGTGCTCGCCGGAGTGGGCGTCCTGATTCTCGCGATCGCCTTGCATCTGACCATGCGGACACGGAGGACACGATCATGACCATCAAACGGGTGGCGGTCCTGCTGGCGGCCGGGGCGCTGCTGCTCGGCGGCTGCGGCGGCGACCGTTCCGCCGGGCAGGACGGAGCCCAGACCTCGGCGGGCAAGCGGCTGTCGATCGCCACCGGCAACACCACCGGCGTCTACTACGTCCTGGGCGGCGGCCTGGCCGACCAGATCGGCAAGAACATCCCCGGCTACCAGGCGACGGCCGAGGCGACCGGCGCCTCCGTCGAGAACATCCAGCGGGTCGTCAGGGGCGACGCCGACATCGCCTTCACCCTCGCCGACTCCGCCGCGGACGCGGTCGCGGGCAAGGGCTCCTTCACCTCTCCCCAGCCGATCCGGGCCGTCGCCCGGCTCTACGACAACTACACCCAGGTGGTCGCCACCACCGATTCGGGCGTGAAGTCCGTCGCCGACCTCAAGGGCAGACGGGTCTCCACCGGTTCGCCGAACTCCGGCACCGAGGTCATCGCGCTCCGCCTGCTGAAGGCGGCCGGCCTCGACCCGGACAAGGACGTCAAGCGACAGTCGCTGGGCCTGCCCGAGAGCGTGCAGGGCATCAAGGACGGCACCCTCGACGCCCTGGTCTGGTCCGGAGGACTGCCCACCCCCGGCATCACCGACCTGCTGACCAGCCTCAAGGGCGAGGTCGCCTTCGTCCCGCTGGATTCGGTGCTGGAGCCGATGCGGCGCGAGCACGGCCAGGTCTACGCCGGCGGCACGATCGCCAAGGACGTCTACGGGACCCCGGCCGACGTGTCCACCATCGCGGTGCCCAATCTCCTCGTGGTCAACGAGAAGATGGAACCCGCCCTCGCGGGAGATCTCGCCAGACTGCTCGTCGATCACAAGGCCGATCTGGAGAGGGTCCACCCCGCGGCCGGGGACATCACCCGCGAGAACGCCCAGAAGACCGACCCCGTCCCGCTGCACGACGGCGCGCGGAAATACTACGGCTGACCGGGCACGGGGACGGGGGCGTGCCGGAACGCGCTACGGCCGGCCCAGGTCGCGGCGGAGATGCTCGGCGGTGAAGGAGCCGGTCACCTCCAGCAGCCGCCGGGGCGTGCCCTCGAACACGACGGTGCCGCCCCGGTCTCCGCCGTCGGGGCCGAGGTCGACGATCCAGTCTGCGCTCTTGATCACATCGAGGTTGTGCTCGATGACGATCACCGTGTTACCGGCGTTCACCAAGTTGTCCGTGATGGTGAGCAGGTGCTCGACGTCCGACATGTGCAGTCCGGTGGTCGGCTCGTCCATGACGTAGACGCTGCCCTTCTTGTGGAGCTCGCCGGCCAGTTTGATCCGCTGGCACTCGCCGCCGGACAGGCTGCTGAGCGGCTGGCCGAGCTTGAGATAGCCCAGCCCCACCTCGTCGACCGCGCGCAGGACGCTCCGCGGCCTCGGTTCGGTGAAGAACCCCGCCGCCTCGCGCACCGTCATCTCCAGCACGTCCGAGACGGACCTGCCGCGCAGCGTGTGCCGGAGGACCTCCTCCCGGAACCGCCGTCCCCGGCACACCTCGCACACCGACGTGACACCGTCCATGAACGCCAGGTCGGTGTGGATGACCCCGAGACCCTGGCACTTCGGGCAGGCGCCCTTGGAGTTGAAGCTGAACAGAGCGGGGGCGACCTCGTTCTCGGCGGCGAACAGCTTGCGGATCTCGTCCATCAGCCCGGTGTAGGTGGCCGGGGTGGACCGGATCGAGGTGCCGACCGCCGACTGGTCGATCACCACCGCCGCCGGGTGCGCGGCCAGGAGCGCCTCGTTGACCAGGCTGCTCTTGCCCGACCCGGCCACCCCGGTGACGACGGTGAGCACCCCGGTGGGGAAGGAGACCGTGACGTCCTTCAGGTTGTGCACGGTGGCGCCGGTGACGGTCAGTGTGCCGGCCGGTTCCCGGAACTCCGTCTTGAGCGGCCGGTTGTGGCGCATGTGCCGCCCGGTGAGGGTGTCCGCCTGGTAGAGGCCCTCGACGCCGCCCTGGTAGACGATCTCGCCGCCGTGCGTCCCGGCGTGCGGACCGACGTCCACCACGTGGTCGGCGATGTCGATGACGTCGCGGTCGTGCTCCACGACGAGCACGGTGTTACCCTTGTCCCGCAGTTCACGCAGGAGCCCGTTCATGTTCGCCACGTCGCGCGGGTGCAGCCCGATGGTGGGCTCATCGAAGACGTACATCATGTCGGTCAGGCTGCTGCCCAGGTGCTTGACCATCTTGATGCGCTGGGACTCCCCGCCGGAGAGGGTGGACGTGGGCCGGTCCAGGCTGAGGTAGCCCAGGCCGATGGTGATCAGGTGACGCAGCCGGGCCAGGATGGCCGGGACCATCGTCGCCGCGACCGGGACGTCGATCGCGGCGACCACGTCGACCAGGTGCCGGACCTCCATCGCGGACAGCTCGGCGATGTTGCGGTCGTCGATCCGGCAGGCCAGCGCCGCCTGGTTGAGCCGGGCGCCTTCGCACAGCGGGCACGGCCGGGCGGAGACGAACGCCATCGCGGCGTCCCGCCTGGACGACCCCTCGGCGTCCCTGTTGATGTAGAGCCGGTCGAACTTGTCGATCAGCCCCTCGTACTTCTGCGGGACCGTCCCGCCCCGCGTCTCGAAGAACACCTCCGACCCGCTGCCGCGCAGGAACATGTCCCACTCGGCCCGGGTGTAGTCCGCCAGTGGCTTGTCGTTGTCGAACAGTCCCGACTGGGTGTAGGTCTTCCAGTACCAGTTGCCGACCCCGAAGCCCGGCAGCAGGATCGCGCCCTCGTTGAGCGACCTCGACCGGTCCAGGGTCCGCGCCAGGTCCAGGGCCATCGTCCGGCCGACGCCCTCGCACTCCGGGCACATCCCGGCGGGGTCGTTGAAGGAGAACGCGTTGGAGTATCCGGCGGGCGGCGTGCCGATCCGGGAGTAGAGCAGCCGCAGCAGGGCGGAGATGTCGGTGATGGTGCCGACGGTGGAGCGGGAGTTGCCGCCGATGCGCTGCTGCCCGATGACGACGGCGGTGGAGAGGTTGCCGATGTGGTCGGCGTCCGGCTGGCCGTACTTGGGCAGCCGGTTGCGGGCGAACGTGCTGAAGGTCTCGTTGAGCTGCCGCTGGGACTCCGCGGCGATCGTGTCGAAGACGATGGACGACTTGCCGGATCCCGAGACGCCGGTGAAGACCGTGATCTGCCTCTTCGGGATCTTCAGTGAGATGTTCCTCAGGTTGTTCTCACGGGCGCCCGTTATCTCGATGTGGCTCATGAAGCCGACGCTAGCCAAGGTTTAGGCCAGTTCCTGGCCGCGATCGGTGGCATCGTGGCAGGCATGGCAGACACCACGGGCCGGGTGCTCCGGCTGCTCTCGCTGCTCCAGGCGCACCGCGAATGGCCGGGGCCCGAGCTGGCCGAGCGGCTGGAGATCAGTCCCCGGACGCTCCGTCGCGACATCGACCGGCTGCGCGAGCTGGGTTATCCGGTCCACGCGACGACCGGCCCCGCCGGGGGGTACCGGCTGGAGGCGGGGACCGCGATGCCGCCGCTGCTGCTCGACGACGAGGAGGCCGTCGCGATCGCGGTCGGCCTGCGTACGGCGGCGAGCGGCTCAGTGACCGGGATCGAGGAGACCTCGGCCCGCGCACTGGCCAAGCTGGAGCAGGTGCTGCCGTCCAGGCTGCGCCGCCGGGTCAACACCCTGCAGACCCAGACCGTGGCGTTCCGCGGCCCGCTGGCCCGGTCCTGGCCGACCGTCGACGCGGAGACGCTGGCGGTCCTCGCCCAGGCGAGCCGCGACCGCGAACGGCTCCGCTTCGGCTACCGCCGCCGCGACGGCGCCGAGAGCGCTCGGGTGGCCGAGCCGTACCGGCTGGTGTCCACCGGGCGGCGCTGGTATCTCGTCGCGTGGGACGTCGAGCGGGGCGACTGGCGGACCTTCCGGGTGGACCGGCTCACCGCCCCGCTGGCCACCGGCGTCCGCTCCGCGCCGCGAGAGCCGCCCGAGGGTTACATCGAGCAGTCCATCACCGCGCCGATCAGCCGTTACCGGGCGGTGGTCACCCTGCACGCCCCGCTGGCCGTCGTCGCCGACCGGGTGCAGGCCGCCGCGCACGGCAGCCTGGAGGCCGTCGGCGAGCACAGCTGCCTGCTGCACACCGGCGGCGACTCCCTCGAATGGCTGGCCATGACCCTCGGCCTGCTGGACGTGGACTTCACCGTCCACGGACCGGTCGAGCTGATCGGCTACATCCGGCGGCTGGCGGGGCGCCTTCAGGAGTCGACCGAGCCGCCGCTGCGCCAGTAGACGTTGTTCTCCCGGCTCAGCAGGCCGTCGTCGACCAGATAGCGGCGGAGCGCCGCGTAGTCGTCGTGGAAGGCCCGCAGCACGGTGTTGACCTCCTTCTCCGGGTAACGGACCCCGGGCTCGAAGACCTGGGCGATGTAGTTCAGCACGACGAGCTGCTTCTCGCGCTTGCTGGGGATCGCCCGGAGCCGTCCCTCGACGAGGAAGGACTGCAACACCTTCTCCTCGGCCGAGACGGGAGCGGCGGGTCTGGCGGTGGCGTGCAGCAGCTCGCGGAACCGCTCACGCCGCGCCTGCCAGCGGCCGTCGTCGTCCCGTACGGCCAGCCCGCCGCGTTCCAGCCGGTCCAGCGCCCGTCGTGTCGCGTCCTCCTCCAGTTCGGCCTCCTCGGGTTTGCCGCTCAGCACCAGCGCCGCCAGCACCCGTAACGTGTCCTCCTGATAGAGCAGGCCCAGCACCTGCCTGATCGCGTCGTCGCTCATGCCCTCTATTCTGGTGGCCCGTTCCGATGCCGCCGCGCCATCCGGAGCGGGCCGGCCCGGTCGAGCCGCGTGCTGCCCGGTGGTTCCCCGTCATCCGATCGCCTTCGGTGGAGTAGGCGATCTGTCCTGATCCTCCATGCATGACTGGCATCATGTAGATCATGCTAAGAAAGATCGTTTTTACGGCGACTCTCCTCGCCGGTACGGCTCTCGCCGGCCTGACCCCCGCCTCCGCCGCCGCCCCGGCGGTCCCCAAGGGATTCCTGCTGCACGACAGGGAGGTCGCGAAGGATCAGACCACCAAGGACGAACCCGCCGACGCCGAGAACGTCTGGCGGGCCAGTGCCAAGGCGGGGGAGAGGTTCGTGGTCGATCCGTGCGCCAACAGCACGGTGGCCGCCGCCCAGAGGAAGGATCCGAAGATCGGCCAGGCGGGCCGGGCCGCGGCCCGGACGATCTACTTCACCGCCGGGCAGGAGGTCGAGACCGCCGAGCAGGTGATCCTCTACCGCTCGGAACAGGCGGCGCAGTCGGCCCTGCACCAGTTCCAGGCGGGCGTGCAGAAGTGCCGGCAGTCCGAGGGCTGGAAGAACGGTTCCTTCAACCGGAGTCTGGCCAGGGTCGCCCTCGGCGACGGGGCGTGGAAGAGCAGCGCGCGGGACTACCAGGACGGCAAGCCCGTCGCCGGAGACGACGTCGTGATCGTGCGCCGGGCCAACGCGGTCATCGTCTATCTCGCCTCCGGCGCCTCCCAGCCGGCCGCCAAGAGCTACACCCGCCAGCTCGCGCATGCCAGGCAGCTGCTCGCCAAGGTCTGCCAGATCGCCGCCTGCGCCGCATAGCGAGGATCGGCGTCGGCCCGAGCCGCCCCGGGCCGACCGCCGGGCCGGGGTCGGCGTCGGCCCGGGGTGACCGGCGGACGGGGGCATCGGCCCGCGGCGCAGGGGCTGGTAACTGCTCGGGGTTGAGTTGACTCAAGTGTGTGTTGCAGCCTCTGAGCTGGTGTCATGTTCACCGTGTGAACCTCAAGGAGGGGGTCGGCCCACATAAGCCCAAAACCCGCATTGGGATGATCTTGAGTGGATCCCGCGCTGGGAGGAGGCGGCCTAGGGTCTCGATGTGGTGAAGGTGCGACGGGCGGCTGGTGGAGGGGTTGGACGCCGACGGCGACCCGGTCTGCTACCGCGCGGCCGAGGCGATCCGTCTGCGGTAGGGCCTGGCTGCACCTCACCACCGGTTCCGGCGAACCCAAGGGTCGAAACCATCCAGAGAACGTGAAGCCCGTAGGTTCATCCTGAAGTGCCTTCAGTTCGCGCGAACCCTGGGGGGCCACCGGGTGCGGCCTTTGAGCAGGCGGGGCAGCAGCCGGGCGGTACCGGCGTCCCAGTAGACGGTCTCCAGCACGAAGTCCTCGCGTGCCTGGCCGCGGCGGCGGGTCTTGGCGCGGGCGCCCTTGGCCTTGACCCGCGCCTGGCGGGCGGTCAGGTCCAGGTCCTCGAGGTCGAGGGTGAGGATTTCCTCGGCCCGGGCGGCGGTCTCATACAACAGGCGGTAGAGGGTCTTCTCGCGGACGCCGACGTTGCGGCGGGCGATCAGCCGGTCGATCACGGCGATGTCCTGCCATATGACGCAGCTCCTAGCCGCCGAGGTCGCCGGGCGGGCACGACCCCATCACCCGCACCCAGCGCGAGGATGAGACGGTGTTCACCTGGGGCACCGCCGACCCGCTGATGGGCGCCCGCTACCGCCTGGAATGGCGCTTCCGCGCCCGCCCGGACGACCCAGACAATGCCGCCGGCACGCCGCCGACCCTGCGCACCAGCAGCGACCGGATGAAGGCCGCCGGCATCGTCCAGGCCGGGCACCCCATCCTGGCCGCCGTCGCCGGCCGAGCCCGCGAGGTGATCAACGCGCTGTTCGCCGCGCTGCAGCGCGTCCGCGAACACCACGTGTTCCGCAACCCTGCCAGCGCTCTGGAACGCCAGGCCGACAGGGCACTCCGCTCCCGAAGATGTCCCCAAGCCGCGGCTAGAGGAACATTTGTCCAATCCGCCGGCGCCCGCCGGCGGCGACAGTGGGCCCATGACCATTCCTGACGGCACCACGGAGAGTTCGATCCTGGCCCTGGACGACGGAGACGTCTACGTGTGCCAGGACGGCACCCACGTGCCCCCGCACTCGTCCTCCCCGATCGATCTCTTCGAGTCCTCCATCCACCTGCGCCAAGTCGGCGAGATCAATGCCAGGAGAAGATTCACGGACTCCGGCTAGGACAGCTGGCAGCTGAAGGCCTTCCACGCGAAGACCGATGCCGACGTCCACGCCGACCGCTGGGAAGTCCACACCGCGGCCGAGGAGATCGTGTCCTGCCTCATCGGGAAGATACGCCTCTACCTCCGTCCCGAGCTGGCGGGACAGCAGGAGGAAGAGGTCAGGCTGGTGGCCGGCACCGCTGCCATCGTCCCGCGCGGACTGTGGTGCCACATCGAGCTGGACGTCCCCAGCAACATCATGGCCGTCACCCTGCCGCGAGGCAGCCACCTGGAGATGCGGACCGGAGCCTGGAAGCCCAGGCCGGCCCGCTCGCACCCTGCCCCTTCATCCACCGCCGCCCCCTCATCCACCATCGGCTCGGCCACGGGCCGGGTCGTGACGAGATCGACGAAGACCGGAGAACGATGACCACCACCACCGACCTCGCTCAGACGATCGAGCAACCGGATGCCGATTCCGCGGTGGGACAGAGCATGACACGGCTGTTGCGCCCTCATCTGCGGAGTTTCGCGGCCGTGGTGATCCTGCAGGTCATCGGCGCGCTCGCGGGTCTGGCCCCGCTGCTGGCGGTCGTCGAACTGGGCCGTACCCTGCTGTCGCCCGGCCCGATCGACCACGTTCACGTCTGGACCGTGATGATCGCAGGTGCGGCCGGCCTGCTCATCCGGCTGCTGTGCACCGCCGCGTCGTCGGGAATCGGGCATGTTCTCGACAGCCGGGTGCAACTGACGTTCCGCCGGCAGCTGGCCGCGTCGCTGGGACGCGTCCCGATCGGCTGGTTCTCCCGGCGCCGCACCGGCGAGCTGGCCAAGGTGGTGGGCGAGGACGTCAGCGCCGTGCACCCGTTCATCGCGCACGCCCCCGGCGAGCTCGTCGCCGCGTTCGTGGTGCCGCTGGTGTCGCTGATCTACTTGTTCACCGTGGACTGGCGGCTCACGCTGATCACGCTGATCCCGGTGGTGATGGCGATAGCGCTGGTTCCGCTGCTGATGCTGCCCGCCAGGACGCGCGAGCAGGAGGCCTACGACGCGGCCATGGGACGGATCGCCAGTTCCGTCGTCGAGTTCGTGCAAGGCATCTCGGTGGTCAAGGCGTTCGGCGGAGGCGAGCGCGCCCACCGCACGTTCCTGACGGCCGCCGACGACTTCGTCAGCATCTTCTCCCGCTGGGTGCGCGGCATGTCCGTGATCGCCGCCGGGATGCAGCTGGCGCTGTCGCCGCCGTTCGTGCTGCTGGTCGTGCTGGTCGGCGGCACGGCACTGATCACCTCCGGCGGCCTGGCCCCGGCGGATCTGCTGCCGTTCCTGCTGCTCGGGCTGGGACTGACCGCTCCGGTGGCGGCGCTCGGGCATGGCTTCGACGACCTGCAGGCCGCCGGCCGTGCGGTCGGCCGGATCAAAGACGTGCTCGCGGTCCGGCCACTGCCCGAGCCCGCCCACCCGCGTCCGCCGCAGGGGCACCGGGTGGAACTGCGTGACGTCCGCTTCGCCTACGACGCCGACCACGAGGCGCTGCGCGGCATCGACCTGGTGCTGGAGCCGGGGACGGTCACCGCGGTCGTCGGGCCGTCGGGAAGCGGGAAGTCCACGCTGGTCCAGCTGTTGCCGCGGTTCTTCGACCCCACCCACGGCTCGGTCCTTCTTGGCGGCATCGATCTGCGTGAGATCGGCAGCCGGGAGCTGCATCGGCAGGTGTCCTTCGTCTTCCAGGACGTCCGTCTGCTGCGTGTCTCGGTCGCCGACAACATCGCGCTGGCGGTGCCGCGGGCCAGCCGCGACGACGTGGTCCGCGCCGCCCGGCTGGCCCGCATCCACGACCGCATCCTCCAACTGCCGCGCGGATACGACACGATGCTCGGTGAAGAGACCAAGCTGTCCGGAGGCGAGGCGCAGCGGATCTCGATCGCCCGCGCGCTGCTGGCCGACGCGCCCGTTCTGGTGCTGGACGAGGCGACCTCCTTCGCCGACCCGCAGACCGAACAGGCGGTCCGCCGGGCCCTGGCGACGCTGAGCGGCGACCGCACGATCGTCGTCATCGCCCACCGGCTGGAGACGGTCGCCGACGCCGACACCGTCGTGGTGCTGGAGGACGGAGCGATCGTCGAACGCGGCAGACCCGCCGACCTGCTGACACGAGGCGGAAGGTTCGCCGCGTTCTGGCGATCCCACCAATCCGCCGAGATCGAAACCCACGATGGCGTACTGCGAGGAGACGAGCCCCGATGATCCGAATGCTGCTGCGCGTGCTCGGAGACGAGTACGCCCGGGCGATGCGCCGCACCGTGATCCTGATGACGATCACCGCGGTGGTCGAAGGTTTGTCCTACGCGCTGCTGGTCCCGGTGCTGCGGGCGCTGCTCGGCAGCACGCCCGCGAACGCCGTGCCCTGGCTGGTCGCGTTCGGGTCCGCGGTCGCCCTCTACGCCGTGCTGCGCTACATCAGCGACTTGTCCGGCATGCGGGTCGGGACCACCATGTTGCGCGGCATGTATCACCGGCTCGGCCAGCATCTGGCCCGCCTTCCTCTCGGCTGGTACAACGCCGGTCGCATCGGCGAGGTCTCCGTCCTGGCCGGCCGCGGCCTCCTGCAAGCCATGGGTGTGGCCGCGCATCTGCTGGCACCGTTCATCTCCGCCCTGGTCACGCCGCTGACCATCGTGGCCGTGATGACCGCATTCAACTGGCGGATGGGGCTGGCCGCGTTGCTCGCCGCACCCGTCGTGGCGGCGATCCAGGCCCGGACGGCACGCGCGACGGCCGCCGCCGACGCCGAGCGTCACGAACGCGACCAGGAGGCCGGCGCGCGCGTGATCGAGTTCCTCCAGGCTCAGCCGGTGCTGCGGGCCGGCGGCCGGACCGGCGAACGCTTCCAGCTGCTCGACGACTCGCTGCTGGATGCCCAGCGCGCATCCCGCCGTACCGTGCTGGCGACGCTGCCCAGCGCCGTGGGGCTGACGCTCACCGTGCAAACGATCTTCACCGGGCTGCTGGTCCTGGGCGCCCACCTCGCGCTCGGCGGGAACATCGGCGCGGCGGAGATCCTGGCGATCCTGGTGCTGGCCGCCCGCTGCGCCGACCCGCTGCTGTCGCTGTCGGACATCGGCGGCAAACTCCGCGGCGCGCGTTCGGAGCTGGCCAGACTCGAGACGGTGCTGCGCACCGAGCCGCTGCGGGAACCCCGCGAGCCGATCCAGCCGGCGCACCACGGCCTCGAGCTCGACGCCGTCGCCTTCCGACACGGCGTGCACACGGTGTTCGACGAGGTGTCGCTCACCGTCCCTGAGGGACAGCGGCTCGCGGTCGTCGGGCCGTCCGGCGCGGGCAAGAGCACGCTGCTGCAGCTGCTGGCGCGCTTCTACGACGTGGACGCCGGCGCGGTGCGCGTGGGAGGCGTGGACGTGCGCGCGATCAGCACCGAGGCGTTGATGGCGCGGATCGCCATCGTCTTCCAGGATGTCTATCTCTTCGACGGCACGATCGAGGAGAACGTGCGCCTGGGCCGTCCCGACGCAGGCGTTGCCGAGGTGCGGGCGGCGGCGACTGCGGCGCGGTTGGACGAGGTGATCGAGCGACTGCCCGGCGGATGGGCGGCGAACGTCGGCGAGGGCGGCGCGCTGCTGTCAGGTGGTGAGCGCCAGCGTGTCTCGATCGCGCGGGCGCTGCTGAAGAACGCGCCCATCGTGCTGCTGGACGAGGTGACCTCGGCACTGGACCCGGTCAACGAGGCAGCCGTCCACGAGGGCATCCAGCGCCTGATGGCGGGCCGGACGGTGGTGATGGTGGCGCATCGGATGCGGACCGTCCAACGCGCCGACCGCATCGTCTTTCTGGACGGCGGTCGGATCGTGGAGGAAGGCAGCCACGACGAACTGCTCGACCACGGTGGCCGCTACGCCGACTTCTGGAATGTCTCCATGGCTCCCGCTGCGCGGAAATGAGCCCGCCAGGCCCGTGTTCCGGCCTTGGGGGCCTCGGTACAGCCGTTGTGGTGACGGCCGCCGGTCTGCAACTCCGCGGGAACATTTGTCCAAGACTGACGCTCGACCGCCCGTGCATAGTCTCCGCATGAGTGAATACGACATTGAGCACTCCCATGGGATGCACGTGGTCCATGACGGCCCGCGGCAGGCGCCGCCGTTGTTGCTCATCCACGGGTCGGGGGCCTCGGGCGGCTTCTGGGGGCCGGTGGTCCCGGCGCTGGCCGGCCACCATCACGTCATCCGCGTCGACCTGCCGGGTTGCGGTCAGTCCCCACCCGCGCCGTCGTATGACGTGCCCGCGCAGGCGGGCCAGGTGGCGGCGCTGCTGGACGACCTCGGCCTTCGTCACGTCGCCGCGGCCGGGCACTCCAGCGGCGGCTACGTCGCCACCGCGCTTGCCGAACAACGTCCCGACCTCGTGGGTTCGCTTGCACTGATCAGTAGCGGCCCGAGCCCGGATGCGCTCCTCCGGCAGCCGTTCATCCTTCGGCTCCTGCTGGCCCCGCCGTTGGGCCCGCTGCTGTGGCCGAGGCGTTCGGATGCGATGATCCGCAAGGGGATCAGCGCGATGGCTGCTCGCCCGGTGGACCTCCCGGACGACGTGGTCGCCGACGTACGGAGCATCACCTACCGCGTGATGAGAACGGTGCTGCGCCGCAACACCGCCTACATCGCCGAACGGAGCGTACCCGAGCGTCTGGCCGCCCTCCAGGTCCCCGTGCAGGTGATCTTCGGCGCTGCCGACCTCCGCTGGGAGCCGTCGTCGGCGCACCGATACGACGCGGTGCCGAACGCACGGGTCGAGCTGCTGCCCGGCGTCGGGCACCTCCCCATGCTGGAAGCGCCCGAGACGACCAGCAAACTGCTGCTGAGCTTCACGGCAACGGGCCGCCGACAACCCGTGACCCCTGATGCCTAGACTGGCCATGTGTTGCCGACCGGGACGCTACCTGACCGGGCGTGGGTGGATGTCGCAGTCCCACGCCCGTCGGTTCGGCTGCCGGGGGTCAGCATGGCCGGGTTCCGCCATCGTGCCCCGGCCTCGGTGGACATCTCCATGGTCGCGTACCCGTCCGTCACCCTGCTCATCGATCTGGGCGAGGAAGCCGGCGTCGTCTACGAAACCCATGGCCGGCACGAGCGCGGCAGTGTCGTCATCGGGCTCCTGCCCGGCGATCTCCGGGCAACTGGGTGGGGAGTCGGCGAGCTGCTCCAGATCCGGCTGGATCCGGTCGCGGCGGCTGCGTTGCTGGGCGCATCGGCCGAGCTCAGCGGGACGGTGGCAACCCTTGAGGACGTCTGGGGCCGCGACGTCGGGCGGGTCGAGGACAGGCTGCGCGCCGCCGCGTCGTGGGACGAACGGTTCGCGATCGCGGCAGACATCCTGGGCCGGCGGCTGGGCGCCCACCCGCCGGTCGACCCCCAGGTCGCCCACGCCTGGCGGCGGACGCTGACCCGCCGGGGGCGGGTGCGGGTCGACGGCCTGGCGGACGAGGTCGGCTGGAGCCGCAAGCGCCTGTGGTCCCGCTTCCGGTCCCAACTCGGCATCACCCCCAAACGCGCCGCCCGGCTGGTGCGCTTCGACCACGTCGCCCACCTGCTCGCGGCGGGTCACGCCGCCGCCTGCGTTGCCGCCGAGAGCGGCTACGTCGACCAGTCCCACCTCCACCGCGAGGTCGCGACGTTCGCCGGGCTCACGCCCACGGCCCTGGCCGTCGCGCCGTGGCTCGCGGTCGACGACGTTGCGTGGCCGGCTTCATCGCCGACCCAGCGTCCGGCGAAGGATGGCGAACGCATCCCCGACCTTCGTTGAACAGCTTGCCTCCACGATGCGGCAGCCTCGGCCGGGCCCATGTTCGACACGCACCCGAAAGACCAGCCGACACGATGCTGCGAGCATCGCCCTCGGCCGGCGCGCCCAAGGGCACCCGATCCGGCGACGGACGGCACCGCCCCGTAACGACCAGAGCGATCGTTACGGGCATCGGACCGTCCAGGCCCGACCGGAGACTCTTGGGCGTGAGGAAACCCGCCGCCCCGTCACGGACCGTGCACACGATGCACACGCCCGGACGGGGACACAACCACGTACGCGGGCGACCAGTGCATCCACAACCGTTCGGGATGCGCGCAGCGATCAGGGATGGGTCCAAGACCCACTCCTGCTTACTGATGAGGAACGGTCAGAGGCGGTTCAGGCCGATGACGTGGACCACGGCGCGGCCCTCCTCGTCGGAGGCGGCCAGGTCCACCTGGGCGTCGATGCCCCAGTCGCCGTCCCCCGCGGGGTCGGCGACGACCTGACGGACCCGCCAGAGCTCCTGCTCCGCCTCGATCCGGAGCAGACCGGGACCGCGGGCGTCCGGGCCGGTGCCGATCTCCTCGTGGTCGTCGTAGTAGGCGTCGAGGGCGGCACCCCAGTCCACGTCCGGCGCCAGCTCGGCCAGCTCCTGCTCCTTCTCCAGGGAGGCCAGCTCGATCAGGCGGAACATCGCGTTGCGGACCAGGACACGGAACGCGCGGGTGTTGGCGGTGACCGGCCTGGTGGTCTCCTCCAGGGAGGGCGCCTCCAGCTCACCGGTCGGGTTCTGCAACTGCTCCCACTCGTCGAGGAGGCTGGAGTCGACCTGGCGGACCAGCTCGCCGAGCCACTCGATGAGGTCGATGAGGTCCTCGGTCTTGAGATGCTCGGGGATGGTCCGCGACAGGGTGCGGTAGGCATCGGCGAGATAGCGCAGGACGGTGCCCTCCGACCGGGCCAGCTCGTAGAACTGGACGTAGTCGGCGAAGGTCATCGCCCGTTCGTACATGTCCCGCACGACGGTCTTGGGGCTGACGGTGTAGTCGCCGACCCAGGGGTGGCCCTGCCGGTAGGTCTCGTAGGCGCCCAGCAGCAGCTCCGCCAGCGGCATCGGGTAGGTGACCTCGGCCAGGAGCTCCATCCGCTCCTCGTATTCGATGCCGTCGGCCTTCATCAGCGCCACCGCCTCGCCACGCGCCTTGTTGAGCTGGGCGGACAGGATCTGGCGGGGGTCGTCGAGGATGGACTCGATGATGGAGACCATGTCCAGCGCGTAGTTCGGCGACTCCATGTCCAGCAGTTCCAGGGTGGCCAGCGCGAAGGTGGACAGCGCCTGGTTGAGCGCGAAGTCCTCCTGGAGGTCGACGGTCAGCCGGGCCCTGCGGCCCTGCTCGTCGGGCTCGTCGAGCTTCTCCACCACGCCGCCGGCCAGCAGCGAACGGTAGATCGCGATGGCCTGGCTGATGTGCCGCCGCTGCCACTTGCGGTCCTCGTGGTTGTCGGTCAGCAGGTGCTTCATCGCCGCGTAGCAGTCACCGGGGCGGTTGATCACCGCGAGCAGCATCGCGTTGCTGACCTTGAACCGGGAGTTGAGCGGCTCCGGCTCGGCGGTCTGCAGCTTCTCGAAGGTCTCCTCGCTCCAGCCGACGAAGCCCTCCGGGGGCTTCTTGCGCGCGTACCCGCGCCTGCGCTTGGGATCGTCACCGATCTTGGCCAGCGCCTTCTCGTTCTCGACGACGTAGTCGGGGGCCTGGCAGACGACGTAACCGATGGTGTCGAAGCCCGCCCGCCCGGCCCGCCCGGCGATCTGGTGGAACTCGCGGGCACGCAGCCGCCGGACCTTGTTGCCGTCGTACTTCGACAGCGCGGTGAACAGCACGGTCCTGATCGGCACGTTGACGCCGACGCCGAGCGTGTCGGTGCCGCAGATGACCTTCAGCAGGCCGGCCTGGGCGAGCCGTTCCACCAGACGGCGGTATTTCGGGAGCATCCCGGCGTGGTGCACGCCGATGCCGTGCCGTACGAGACGCGACAGGGCGCGGCCGAACCTGGTGGTGAACCGGAAGTTGCCGATGAGGGCGGAGATCGCCTCCTTCTCGGCCTTGGTGGACATGTTGATGCTCATCAGCGCCTGTGCCCGCTCCATGGCCGAGGCCTGGGTGAAGTGGACGACGTAGACGGGCGCCTGGTTGGTGGTGAGCATCTCCTCCAGGGTCTCGTGCAGGGGGGTGAGCCGGTAGGAGTAGACCAGCGGGACGGGGCGTTCGGCGTTCTTCACCACAGCGGTGGGCCTGCCGGTGCGCCGGGTCAGGTCCTCCTCGAACCGGGTCACGTCGCCGAGCGTCGCCGACATCAGGATGAACTGCACCCCCGGCAGCTCCAGCAGCGGCACCTGCCAGGCCCAGCCCCGGTCGGGTTCGGCGTAGAAGTGGAACTCGTCCATCACGACCTGGCCGATGTCGGCTCCCGCGCCGTCGCGCAACGCGACGTTGGCGAGGATCTCGGCGGTGCAGCAGATGATCGGCGCGCCGGGGTTCACGCTCGCGTCGCCGGTCATCATGCCGACGTTCTCGGTGCCGAACAGCGCGCACAGGTCGAAGAACTTCTCCGACACCAGCGCCTTGATCGGCGCGGTGTAGAAGGTGCGCACGTCCCGGGTCAGCGCGGCGAAGTGCGCTCCGGCCGCGACCAGGCTCTTGCCCGACCCGGTCGGGGTGGCCAGGATCACGTTGTTTCCGGAGACGACCTCGATGAGCGCCTCCTCCTGGGCTGGATAGAGGGTGAGCCCTCGCTCGGAGTTCCATTCGACGAACGCGTCGAAGATGGCATCGGGATCGGCGTCGATCTCTTCTGGCAGGCGATCTACAAGGCTCACGGTTCAATACTGCCGAAGAACTGGCAATGGTCGGACCGGGTCGGGTAACAGATGTGATCGCATCGCGTACGGGTCCGGCAGCACAGCGCACATCCAACTACTTAAATATCTATAAATCATGACTAAACGGACTTATTGCCCGGGTGTGCCGCCGACTGCGGCCGACCGGCCGACCAGGTGAGCGCCAGACTCGCCAGGATCATCCCTCCGCCGATCACCGGGACCGGTCCCGGAACGAAACCGAACGCCGTGAAGGCGAGCAGCCCGGTTACGGCGAGGGCGACGGCCACCACGATCCGGGCCATCCCCCCGTCGTACGGCAGGGCCCGCGCGGGCGCCTCGAACCGGGCGAAGCAGTGCAGCAACGGGCCCATGGCGAGGGCGAGCACGAGCAGCCAGTGCGGCCAGCCCGACAGCCAGGCCGAGGTCCACGGCTGCGGGGTGGAGACGCCCAGGCCCACCACGACCACCGAGGTGACGAGGAACAGCGCGCTCATGTGCCACAGGTAGACGGTCATCATCCGGGGAGCCGCCCAGGCGAGCACCCGCGAGACACCCGGCCACGCCGCGAACGCGACGATCCACCGGCGCAGCGCCAGCACCAGGCCGAGCTGGCCGACCGCCACCGCGAGCAGCGCGACCGTGGGCGGCGCCATGTTGGAGACGGCCGCGCCGGGCATCCCGATCATGCTGCCCGGATAGGGGCCGAAGGCCACCAGCACCGCGGCCAGGCCGTACCCGGCCACCGCCATGGCCCAGGGCCTGCCCAGGCGGCCGTCGGCGTACAGGAAGCCCAACTGGTGCACCGCCGCCCAGACCAGCGCGATGTTGAGGAACCCGACGACCTCCAGGCCGCTGCCGAAGCGGGCGACGTCCACCGCGACGGCCCCCGCCGCCAACGCCACGGGCACCCGCCAGCCGTACACCATGTTGAGCCGGAGCATCGGCGGGGTCACCGCCACCGCGACCAGGTAGACCACCAGGAACCAGAGCAGCTGCCCGGCCAGGCGCGAGGCCGTGACCACCGGCTGTTCCGGCAGGCCGGCGGCGAGCAGCAGATGGGGCAGGGGCAACCACACCGCCGCCAGCGGCAGCACCGGCCAGACCAGGCGGCGCAGCCGCCCCGCCAGCCAGCCGGGGACCGTGCCGCCCCGCCGTACCGAGCCCCGCCAGCTGATCGCATTGGCCGCGCCGCCCGCGAAGAAGACCAGCGGCATCACCTGGCTGATCCAGGTGATCGCCCAGGCGCCACCGGCCGACAGCGCGTTGCCGGTGGAGATCCGCCCGTCGGCGAAGGAGAGCACCGGCATGCTCCAGTGCTGCAGCACCACCAGGGCGATGCCGGCCAGCCGCAGCACGTCGATGAACACGTCTCGGCCCGGCGGCCCGGCGGTCGTACGGGCTGCTGAGCGGGAGATGACGGCGGTCACGAGGATCTCTATTCCTTGAGGGGAGCGATGATCCGACCCTCCCGCGAGGACCCTGGTCGGCGCAGTGACGCAGGCTGGAGTCTCAGGGTGGCGAACGCACCCTCATAGGGGTAGGGCTGGCCTTACCCCCGGATGGCGGTGTGCAGGGTCGAAGTCCGCGCACCACTCCTCATAGCGTTGGCGCCATGAGAACCCTCCTCCGCCGCATCGGCACGGACAGCCGCTATCTGATCGCCGGCTTCCCCCTCTCCGTCGTCTTCTTCGCCCTGATGGTGGCGGGCTTCGCCGCGGGGATCGGCACGGTGGTCGTGTGGGTGGGAGTGCCGGTCCTGGCGACGACGCTGCTGGTGGCGCGGGGCCTGGCCGACGTGGAGCGGCGGATGCTGCCCGAGGTGCTCGGCCGCGCGCTGCCCCGGCCCCGCTACCGGCCGGCCCCGGAGACGGCCGGGTGGTTCCGCCGCGTGGCGAACCCGCTGACCAGTGGGCAGTCGTGGCTCGACCTGCTCTACGGGATCGTGGCCTTCCCGATCTCCATCGTGACGTTCGTCCTCACGGTGGTCTGGTGGGCGGGGACGGTCCTGGGCCTGACCTTCCCGCTCTACGGGTGGATCGTCGCGGCCATTCCCGGCAACCACGGGGGGCTCGCCTACGTGCTCGGGTTCGAGAACAGGGTATGGGTCGACATGGTCATCAACACCGTCATCGGCGTGCTGTTCGCGCTCACCCTGCCGGTGATCGTGCACGGTGCCGCGCTCGTCAGGGCCGGGCTCGGCCGGGCGATGCTGACCGGTGTCGCCGAGTTGCACGAGCGCATCGACGACCTGGCCGAGGGCCGGGCCGCCGCGGTGTCGGCCGAGGCCAACGCGCTGCGGCGGCTGGAGCGCGACATCCACGACGGCCCCCAGCAGCGACTGGTCTCCCTGGCCATGGACCTGTCCCGTGCCCAGCGTCAGCTCAGCCGCGACCCCCAGGCCGTCAACGAGATGCTCAGCCAGGCCATCAGCTCCACCCGCGACACCCTGGACGAGCTGCGCGCCCTCTCGCGGGGCATCGCGCCGCCGATCCTGACCGACCGCGGCCTGGCCCCCGCGCTCGCGGCACTGGCCAGCCGCTGCACCGTCCCCGTCGAGCTGGACCTGCAGATCACCGGCCGCTTCGCCGCGGCCGTGGAGAACACCGTCTACTTCGTGGTCGCCGAGAGCCTGACCAACATCGCCAAGCACAGCCACGCCACCGTCTGCACGATCTCGCTGAGCAAGATCGGCGGCATTCTCATGCTGACGATCGGGGATGATGGTGTCGGCGGCGCACACACCGCCAAGGGACATGGTCTGTCCGGACTCGTCGACCGCCTCAAGGCGGTGGACGGGGAGCTGGCGGTGGACTCACCGACGGGCGGGCCGACGGTGATCGTGGCGGAGGTGCCGTGCGGGTAGTCGTGGCCGACGACGCAGTGTTGATCAGAGAGGGCCTGATCAGGCTGCTCGAGGAGTTCGGCTGCGAGGTGGTCGCGGCGGTGGGGGACGGTGACCGCCTGGTGGAGGCGATCGCCGAACACCGGCCGGACGTCTCGGTGGTGGACGTCCGGATGCCGCCCGACTTCACCGACGAGGGGCTGCGGGCGGCGGTCGAGGCGCGCCGGCGGGTGCCGGGAGCGCCGGTGCTGATCCTGTCGCAGTACGTCGAGGTGTCCTATGCCGACGACCTGCTGGCCGACGCCAGGGGCGCGGTGGGCTACCTGCTCAAGGACAGGGTCGTGGACGTGGACGACTTCATGGGAGGCCTGCGCACCGTCGCGGCCGGCGGCACGGTCTTCGATCCGCAGGTGGTGGCCCAGCTGATGGTGCGGCGCCGCCGCGACGACCCGCTCGCCCAGCTCACCCCGCGCGAGCGCGAGGTGCTCGGTCTGATGGCCGAGGGCAGGTCCAACCCGGCCATCGGCCGCCAGCTCGTGGTCAGCGACGGCGCGGTGGAGAAGCACATCCGCAGCATCTTCGCCAAGCTCGGCCTGTACGCCGAGGACGGCGACCAGCACCGCAGGGTCCTGGCCGTCCTCGCCTACCTGCGCTCCTGACCCTGGTACGGCCCGCCGCTCCGGACGCTCACGACCGGGCGGTTCACTTCTCCGTGCCGGGCGCCAGGTGCGGGGCGTGCGTCGTGACCGCTTCAAGCAACCGGGTCTTCGATGGGTTCACCATCGCCCGCCCGGCCACGGTCACGGTCGGCACGGTCTCGTTCCCGTCCGCGACCGAGCGGACGAACGCCGCCGCTTCGGGATCTCTCCAGATGTTGACCTCGCGGTAGCGCAGCCGCGTGAAGCGCAGGCGCGTGCGCAGCCTCATGCAGTATTTGCAACCGGGCCGCCAGTAGATCACCACGCCCTTGTGGTCCGCGTCCTTGTACGACGTCGTCCGGCCTCGGCGAGGCAGGTTCGTGAAGATCATCCAGGCGAACACGAGGACGAGGACGATGACGGGGAGCGCGGAAGGCATGGGCAAAGTATCTCAAATCCGCCCATTTAGGCACTCATCGGCTCCCGCCGGTCTCCGCTGACGGTCCGTCCCGGCGTCTCCGGAAGGTGAAGCGGGGCCTCTGCGGACGATAGCCCCTTTGACCTGCCGTTACTCGATCGTGACTTGACGCTTCCTATTACCTGCGAGTTACATACCCCTAACCCAGTAAACGTTTTCAGTAGGTCATAAAGATCGAAGTAATCGTTTACGGAAAGGTGTGGTCTCTGTGAGCGACGGGCCGACGATCACCACGATCGCGGAGCGGGCGGGCGTCTCGATCGCCTCGGTCTCCCGTGTCCTCAACGGTCTGCCGACCCGGGAGAACACCGTGCGCCGGGTGCTCAGCGCGGCCGAGGAGCTGGGATACGTCCCCAACTCGGTGGCCCGGTCGCTGAAGTCGCGCCGGACCAACCAGGTGGCCTTCGCGATGGCCGACATCGGCAACCCGGTCTACCTGGCCATGGTCCGCGAGATCCAGCCGGTGCTGAAGGCCGCGGGATACCGCCTCGTGCTGCACTCCACGGACGCGGACGTCGCCGACGAGATCGACGTGCTGCACAGCCTCGGCGAGCGCTACGTGGACGGACTGATCATGATTCCGCTCCGGGTGGGCGAGGCGCACCTGAAGGCCGTCGAGGCGGCCCGCGCACCCGTGGTCGTCATCGGCTCGGTGCCGGACGGCACCCGGGTGGACAACGTCCGCACCGACTCCCGCACCGGCGTGCAACTGGCGCTGGACCACCTCCACTCCCTGGGGCGCCGCCGGATCGGATTCGTCAACGGCCCGCTGGACACGGTGCCCGGCTCGGCCCGGTCCGCGGCCTACGCCAAGGCGCTCACCGCCCTCGGACTGCCCTACGACGAGAGCCTGGTGGAGATCGGTGACTTCTACCGCGCCGAGGGCGCGGCCGCGGTGCGCCGGTTGCTGGACAGGGCACCCGACCTGGACGCGATCATGTGCGCGAACGACCTGATCGCGCTCGGCGCGCTGGACGTCCTGCGCCGGGCGGGCCGCCGGGTGCCCCAGGATGTGGCGGTGGCCGGCATGGACGACATAGACATGGCCGCCGTCGCCTGGCCCGCGCTGACCAGCGTCTCCCTCGGCTCCGCCGAGCGCGGCCGGGTGGCGGCGGAACTACTCCTGGACCGGCTGGGTGACGGCGAGCGGGACCCCAGAGTGGTCACCGTACCGCCCCGCCTGGTGGTCCGGGCCTCAACCGTAGGAGAGGAGGAATCGTGACTCTCACCGCCGACCGGCCGGTCAGCACGGTGAAACCGAAGAAACCCCGCAAGGGTGGGCGGCAGGGGCGCGAGGCGATGCTGCTGATGCTGCCCGCGCTGGTGCCCGTGCTGGTGTTCAGTGTGGGACCGCTGCTCTACGGGATCTTCCTGGCGTTCACCGACGCGCGCTCCGGGCGCAACTCGGTCACCTCGTTCGTCGGGCTGTCGAACTTCGGGGACCTGCTCTCCGACGGGGACTTCTGGGCGTCGTTCCGGATCGGGATGATCTGGGCGGTCTCCGTGACGGTGCTGCAGTTCCTGGCCTCGCTGGGGCTGGCGCTGCTGCTCAACCAGGACCTGCGGTTCCGGGGGTTCGCCCGGGTGCTGGCGATGGTGCCATGGGCGATGCCGCCCGTCGTCATCGGGCTGATGTGGCGGCTGGTCTACCACCCGGACGCCGGAATCCTCAACGGCATGCTGGGCACCGAGATCGACTGGCTCAACGACTTCTCCATCGCGCTGCCCGCGGTGATCGTCGTCGGGATCTGGACCGGCATGCCGCAGACCACGGTGGTGCTGCTGGCCGGATTGCAGGGCGTCCCCAAGGAGCTGTACGAGGCCGTCGAGGTGGACGGCGCGGGCACCTGGCGGAAGTTCTGGAGCATCACCCTGCCCCAGCTCCGTCCCGTCATCGTGGCCATCACCTCGCTCGACTTCGTCTGGAACATCAACCAGTTCGGGCTGGTCTACGTCCTCACCCAGGGCGGCCCCGGCGGGCAGACCCGCCTGCCCATGCTCTTCGCCTACGAGGAGGCCTTCCGCTACGGCTTCTTCGGCTACGCGGCCACTCTGGGCGTGGCGATCGTGATCGTCGTGCTGGCCGTGCTCGGCGTCTACCTCTGGCGGCAGATGCGGGAGGCGAGCTGACATGGGCAAGGCACTGCGTTATCTGGCCCTGGCCGGCTACATCGTCTTCCTGGCGTTCCCGCTGGTCTGGCTGCTGTCCACGGCGTTGAAGATGCCGCAGGAGCTGGCGAGCCTGCATCCGACGTGGATCCCGCGCGCACCGACGCTGACCAACTTCACCGACGCCTTCGGCGAGCAGGACCTGGTCGGCAGCGGGCTGCGCAGCCTCGTCGTCGCGGTGGCCTGCGCGGTGCTCACCGTGATCCTGGCACTGCCCGCCGCCTACGCGCTGGCCCGCTACCGCTCGCTGGTCAACCGGATCGCGATCGGGTGGGTGCTGGTCAGCCAGGTCTTCCCGTTCATCCTGATCATCATCCCGCTGTTCATGGTCCTGCGCAGGCTGGACCTGGTGAACACGCTGCCCGGCCTGACCGTCGTGCACGTCACGTTCGTCCTGCCGTTCGCGCTGTGGATGCTCCAGGGTTACGTGCGCGCCGTACCGCGTGAGCTGGAGGAGGCCGCCGCGGTGGACGGGGCCGGGCGGATCCGCTCGCTGGTGAGCGTCGTCGCCCCGCTGCTGGCCCCCGGGGTGGTCGCGACCCTGCTGTTCGCGTTCATCTCCTCCTGGAACGAGTTCCTGTTCGCTCTGATCGTCCTCAAGGACCCGGATGTGGCGACCCTGCCGCTGACGCTGGTGAAGTTCACCGGCGCGGAGGGCGTCGTACGGCTGGGCCCACTGGCCGCCGCCTCGCTCCTGGCGACGATCCCGAGTCTGTTGTTCTTCGCAGTCATCCAGCGGCGGTTGAAGTCCGGCCTGATGGCCGGAGCCGTCAAGGGATAGTCCCACCCCCCGATTAGGAGAAGTCATATGCGTATGAGGACCGCGGTGGCCGCGAGCCTCCTCGTGCTCGCCGCCGGATGTGCCTCGGAATCGCCCGCGGCCGCCCCCGACGAGCCGGTGACGATCAAATTCCAGAGCCTCGCCTGGCAGAAGGAGTCGATCGCCGCCAACAAGGAGCTGGTCGCCGAGTGGAACAAGGCCAACCCCAAGATCCAGGTCGAGTACATCCAGGGAAGCTGGGACAACGTCAACGACCAGCTCGTCACCTCCTTCGAGGCCGGTGACCCGCCGGACGTCATCCACGACGACTCCCCGGCCCTGTCCGGCTTCGCCAACCGCGGCTACCTGCTGGACATCAAGGACAAGATCCCGGCCGAGCTGAAGAGCGACATCCCGCAGCCCGCCTGGGACACCGTCACCTTCGGCGACGGCAAGGGCGGTCAGGGCGTGTACGGCGTGCCGTTCCTGCAGGAGTCGCAGGTCACGATCGCCAACAAGAAGCTGCTTGAGGCGGCGGACGTGCGGATTCCGACCCCGGACAGTCCCTGGACGTGGGACGAGTTCGCCGAGATCTCCAAGAAGCTCACCAAGGGTGACACCTACGGCGTCGCCTGGCCGATGAAGTCGCCGGTCAACAAGGTGCTCAACCTGAGCCTGAACTTCGCCGGCACCTTCTTCCAGACCGACGGCGCGGGCAAGACGACGGTCAAGGTCGGCGCCGAGGAGCGCGAGGTGCTCCAGCGCATCCACGACCAGCTCTACAAGGACAAGTCCGCCGACCCGTCCGCGCTCGGCATGGGCTCGGCCGACCCGCTGCCCGGCTTCTACGCGGGCAAGTACGCGATGCTTCCGGCCGGCGTCTACCTGCGCCAGCAGGTCGTGGAGCAGGCCCCGGACGGCTTCGAGTGGATCACCCTTCCGCCGCTGAAGGGCGTCAGCTCCGAGCAGGGCGCCGTCTCGCAGACGCTGTCGGTCGCCGCCGACAGCAAGTATCCCGAGCAGTCGCTGAAGTTCATCTCCTTCTTCCTCAACGGTGCCAACCAGGTCAAGCTCGCCAAGGGCGACTGGCTGCTGCCGACCTCCGTCAAGGCCGCGGGCGACCCCGCCATGACCGTCGAGGAGAACGGCTGGAACGTGGCGACCGCATCGGCCAAGAGCCTCGTGGTCGCGCCGTTCCTGAAGGTCAACGGCTTCGACGAGTGGAAGAGCAAGGTGGCCACGCCCACGCTGCAGCAGTACTTCGCCGACAAGATCACCATTGACGAGGTGGCGAAGAAGCTGGTCGACGAGGGCAACCAGGTACTGGAGCGATACAACAAGTGACGTTGACGCATCGGGGGCGCGCCCGGGGATGTCTGCTCGGCCTCGCGGCCGGCGACGCCCTCGGGCGCCCGGCGGAGAATCTCTCGCCAGAACAGATCGCCGCCCGCTGGGGCAGACTGACCGAGATCGACGGCGGCGGCACCGACGACACCGAGTACACCATCTTCGCGGCCTCCCTGCTCGTACGGCACGGGCACGCGCTGACCTCCCAGGACGTCGTCGAGGCCTACCGCCAAGAGATCATCCCGCTGATCGACGGGCCGATGAAGGGCGCGGGCTTCTCCGAGCTCGGCGCCATCCAGGCGCTCCGGCAGGGGCTCCAGCCGCCGCTGACCGGCCAGTGGCACCGCCACGGCTGGTCGGACGGCCTGGCCATGCGTGCCGCGCCGTACGGGATCTTCGCCGCGGGCGACCCCGACGAGGCCGCCCGCCTGGTGGAGGTCGACGGCAGCGTGAGCAACGCGGGGGAGGGCATCCTCGGCGGTCGCGCGGTCGCCGGGGCGGTGGCCGCCGCGATGGCGGGAGCCTCTCCGGACGAGGCGGTCACGGCCGGCCTCGGCGTGATCCCCGAGGACTCGTGGACCGCCCGCAGCGTCAACCGCGCCCGGGACGCCGTCCGCCTCGGATCGGGCGAGATCGCCGGCCGGCTGCATGAGGCGGTCGTGGTCCGGCACTACCCGTGGACGGACCTGGCCCCCGAAGCCGTCGCCCTCGCCTTCGCCGCCTACCTGCTGGGCGGGGGAGAGGTCGAGGAGTCCGTGGTGATCGCGGCGAACCTGGGACGGGACGCCGACACCACCGCGGCCATCGCCGGCGCCATCGCCGGGGCGGGACGCGGCGAGGCGGCGGTACCGGCGCGGTGGGCACGGCAGATCGGCCCGGTCGAGGGACGCTGCCTGCCGGTGACCGCGGGACGGCACGTGCTCGACGTGGCCGATCAGCTCGTGGAAGGGACGTAGGGCGATGATGTCGGGGGACAGGATTCTGGGGGCGTTCGCCGGTCTGGCGATCGGCGACGCGGCGGGATGGCCCTCAGCACGGCACCGGGCCGGAGTGCACGCGCCGTGGAGCAGACGCCTCCACCGCGAGCTCGACGCGTTCGCCGAGGAGCACCGGGTGACCACATTGCCAGTGCCGTTCGCGCTGAACCAGCCGGTCGCGCCGCTGGTGACGGGGCCGTCCGACGACGCCGAATGGCTCGCCTGGACCGTGCTCACCATCGACCAGGACCGTGCGGCGGCGTTCGCCGGCCTGACCGGCAGGGACGACATCAGGGCGCGGATCTCGGTGCGGACCGCGCTGGACAACCTTGCGCGCGGCCTCGGCCCGCCCGCCAGCGGGCACGACAACCCGCACTTCTTCGACGACGCCGCGGTCGTGCGGGCGGTCGCCTTCGGGGCCGCGGGGCTGGACCCCACGGCCGACGCCCAGGTCACCAATGCCGGTGACGGCGTGCTGGGGGCCGTCGCGATGGCCCGGGCGATCGGCGTCCTGGTGGACGGCGGCCCGATGGGCGACGCCGTGCAGGCCGCGCTGGAGGCGCTTCCCGACGACACCGTCATCGGCCGCGCGACCCGCACCGCGCTCACGGTCGCCCGTGAGGCGGGCGACCCGTTCGCGGCGGTGCCCGCGCTGGACGCCGCGCTGTTCGACCACGTCTACAGCTACGGGGTCGCCGCCGCCGAGACGTTTCCGGTGGCGCTCGCGCTGGCGGAGGTCTCCGCCGGTTCGACGAGCACCGCCGTGCCGGCCGCCGCCTGCCTGGCCGCCGCGGCGGACTCCGCGCCCGCGCTGACCGGCGCGCTGACCGGCGCCTTCACCGGTCACGACGCGCTGCCGCGGGGGTGGAGCACCACCCTGACGGGCTGTTGCCTGCCCGAACTGGCGGGAATTGATCTACTGGACATCGCGAGGGGATGGATCGGATGAGCACAGCAGGTGAGACGGGTACCCCGGTGAGCACGGCCGAGGGCACGCTTGAGGACAGGGCCGTGGGATGCGTGGCGGGCGCCGCGGTCGGTGACGCCCTCGGCGGCGCCACCGAGGGATGGACGCCCGAGCAGATCCACGAGCGCTACGGCGGGTACGTCGAGGGCCTGGTCCCGCCGTACTTCGAGGACTGGCGGAACGCCCGCCCCATCGCGCCCTACCACAAGGGTGACGGCCACATCACCGACGACACCCTGATGACCCACGCGCTGATCCGGGTCTACGAGCGGGTCGGGGGCCACCTGGACGCCTACGCGGCGGCCGAGCACCTGGTGCCGGAGATGATGGGGGAGAAGCGCTGGATCCCGGAGCTGGAGACCGAGGCGCTACCGCTGCAGCGCGTCTTCCTGGCGGAGAAGTGGCTGGTGCTGCGGCTGCACTACGGTCATGTGGACCCGCGTGAGGCCGGTGTCGGCAACATCGTCAACTGCGGTGCCGCGATGTACATGGCGCCGGTCGGCGTGGTGAACGCCGCCGACCCCGAGGCCGCCTACGCCGAGGCGATCGAGCTGGCCGGGGCCCACCAGTCCAGCTACGGCCGGGAGGCGGCCGGGGTGCTCGCCGCCGCGGTGGCCGAGGCCATGCGCCCGGGCGCGACGCCCGACTCGGTGGTCGCCGCCTGCCTGCGGGTGGCACGGGACGGCACCAAAGCGGCCATCGACGCGGTGTGCTCCGCGGCCCGCGGCCTCGGCCACTGGGACGGCTCTTTCGAGACGCTGCGCGCCGCCATGAAGCCCTACGACACCGTCGCCGACACCTATCGCGACCAGGGCCTCGGCGCCCGCCGTCCGAGCCGCCTGCACAGCATCGAGGAGCTCCCGCTCGCCCTGGCCTTCCTACTGATCGCCAAGGGCGACTACCGCGACACCGTCCTCGGCGGCGTCAACTACGGCCGCGACGCCGACTCCATCGCCTCCATGGGCGGCGCCGTCGCCGGAGCCCTCGGCGGGCGCGGCGCCGTCCCCGCCGACTGGCTGGAGCCGATCTCCACGGCCAGCCGTACCGACCTCGTCACCCCCGGCCTGAACCTGGCCCGCGTCGCCCGCGACATCCACCGCGCGGACCTGGAGCGCCGGCGCGCCCACGAGTCCGCCTTCGCCGCTCTTCTCGGAGACGCCGGATGATCAGACTGACCTGGGTGCAGCCGGAGGACCTGGTCGGCCACGAGCTCCGCCAGGCCGCCGAGGACGGTCGCGAGGTGGCGGAGATCGCCGCACGCTGGCACGCTGCGGGAGGGCACGACGCCCCGCCCCGGGCAGGGGCCTCACCCGAGGCTCCCCCGGTACGGCTGCGCCATCTGGCCGAGGAACTGCTCGACGAGCTCGCCGGGATCCCGTCCCCGCTCGCCGAGCCCTCGACCTTGGCCGAGATCATCGCGGCCTGCCCGCAGTGGCCGGCGCGCAAGGACACGGCGGCCTCCGGCCCGCAGGCCATGGACCGGATGCTCGGGGCGTGGCTCGGCCGGGCGGCGGGCTGCGTGCTGGGCAAGCCGGTGGAGAAGATTCCCAGGGAGGGGATCAGGGCGATCGCCGAGGCGACCGGGAACTGGCCGATCCGGGGGTGGTTCACCGCCGAGGGGCTGCCCGCCGAGATCGGCCGGCGCTGGCCGTGGAACCGCCGCAGCGCCGTCAACAGCCTCGCCGAGAACATCGACGGCGTCCCCGAGGACGACGACCTCAACTTCGCGCTGCTCGCCCTGGCCCTGCTGGAGCGGCACGGCCGGGAGTTCACCACCGACGACGTCGCGCGGCTCTGGCTGGACGAACTGCCCGGCGGCCGGGTCTTCACCGCCGAGCGCGCCGCCTACCGCAACCTGCTGGCCGGGCTGGAGCCGCCCGACCCCCACGAGCCGCAGGCCGTCACCACGGCGACCTTCCGCAACCCGTTCCGGGAGTGGATCGGCGCGCTGATCAGGGCCGACGTCTACGGGTGGGCCAACCCCGGCGATCCGGCCGCGGCGGCGGAGTCCGCCTGGCGCGACGCGCGCCTCAGCCACACCGCCAACGGGATCTACGGTTCCATGTCCGTGGCCGCGATGTGCGCCACGGCGCTGGTGGCCTCCTCCGCCGAGGAGGTGGTCGCCGCCGGACTCGCCGTGATCCCGCCGGACTCCCGCCTGGCCGCCGCCATGCGGCAGGCCGCCGAAGACGCACGGGAGGAATCGGACTTCGAACGGGTCGTCGACCGGCTCCACGGACGCCACGGGGACCTGCACTGGGTCCACACGATCAACAACGCCGCGCTGATCACGGCGGCGCTGGTGCACGGCCGGGGCGACTTCACCGCCTCGATCGCCGGCGCCGTGGCGGGCGGCTGGGACACCGACTCGGCGGGGGCGACCGTGGGCTCGATCGTCGGCGCGCTGCGCGGCGCGTCGGAGATCCCGCAGGAATGGTCGATGAAGAACCGGCTGTCCAGCAGCATCACCGGGTTCGACGGCATCGGCCTGGACGAGCTGGCACGCCGTACGCTGGCTCTGTCGACGGAGGAATCATGATCTCGGTGTTCGGCAGTGCCAACATGGACCTGGTGGCCTATGTCGAGGCGGCACCCGCGCTCGGCGAGACCGTGACCGGCCGCGCGTTCCGTACGGTCCCCGGAGGCAAGGGCGCCAACCAGGCCGTCGCCGCCGCACGGGCCGGTGCCGAGGTGGCCTTCCTCGGTGCCGTGGGCGACGACGACTTCGGGCCCCGGATGCGCGCGACGCTGGCCGAGGCCGGAGTCGACGTCAGCGGCCTGCGCACCGTCCCGGGCTCCTCCGGCATCGCCCAGATCGTGGTCGACGACCAGGGCGGCAACTCCATCATCGTGGTGCCCGGCGCCAACGGCGCGGTGACCGCGCCCTCCGAAGCCGACCTGGAGGTCATCGCCCGTTCCGACGTGCTCCTCCTCCAGCTGGAGCTGCCCATCGAGGCGGTCACCGCGGCCGCCCGCGCGGCCCGGGCGGCGGGCACCACGGTGATCCTCACCCCGGCCCCGGTCCAGCCACTCCCGGACGAACTGCTGGACGCCGTGGACATCATCGTCGCCAACGAGCACGAGGCCGCGGCGATCACGGGACAGGCCGGTCACGAGGACGCGGTGCGCGCCCTCCGGGCCAGGGTCGACTGGGTGATCATCACCCTGGGGTCGCGCGGCGCGCTGACCTCCGGACCCGGCACCGGCCCGGCCCTGCACGTCGAGGCGGAGAAGGTGCGCGCGGTGGACACCACCGCGGCGGGCGACACGTTCGTGGGGGCGCTCGCCGCCGCCCAGGTCGAACGGCGCTCCCCGGAGTGGGCCGTCCGCTTCGCCGGAGCCGCAGCGGCCCTGTCCGTGCAGAAGGAGGGGGCCAGCACCTCCATGCCCACCCGCGCCGAGATCGACCGGAGTCTCGCCCGATCCCCGCACCCGGAGGCCCGATGAAAGCCCTGGAAGGTGTCCGCGTACTGGACCTGGCGACCCTGTTCGCCGGTCCGATGGCGGCGATGCTGCTCGGTGACTACGGAGCCGAGGTGATCAAAGTCGAGCACCCGGCCAAGCCGGACCCCTCACGCGGCCACGGCCCCGAAGGGCTGTGGTGGAAGATGCTCGGCCGCAACAAGCGCGCGATCACCCTCAACCTGTCCACGGCCGAGGGGCAGGACCTGCTGGTCGAGCTGGTCCGCGAGGCCGACGTGGTGATCGAGAACTTCCGGCCCGGGACGCTGGAGCGGTGGAACCTCTCCTACGAGCGGCTCAGTGAGGCCAACCCGGACCTGGTGCTCGCCAGGGTGACCGGGTTCGGGCAGTTCGGTCCCTATGCCAAGCGGCCCGGCTTCGGCACGCTCGCCGAGGCGATGAGCGGGTTCGCGGCGATGACCGGGGAGCCGGACGGACCGCCGACGCTGCCGCCTTTCGGCCTGGCCGACGGCATCTGCGCCCTCGCCACGGCCTTCGCGGTGATGACCGCGCTGCGCTCGGGCAAGGGGCAGGTGGTCGACCTGTCCATCATCGAGCCGATCCTGACGGTGCTCGGCGCCCAGCCCACCATCTACGACCAGCTCGGCACCGTCCCGCCGCGCACCGGCAACCGGTCGGTCAACAACGCCCCCCGCAACACCTACCGCTGCAAGGACGGCTCCTGGGTCGCGGTCTCCACCTCGGCGCAGAGCATCGCCGAGCGGGTGATGACCCTGGTCGGCCGGCCCGAGGTGATCGGCGAGCCCTGGTTCGCCAGCGGATCGGGCCGGGTCGCGCACGCCGACGAGCTGGACGGCGCCGTGGCCGCCTGGGTGGCCGAGCACACCCGCGAGGAGGTGCTGGCGGCCTTCGAACGGGCCCAGGCGGCGGTCGCGCCCATCTACGACGTGCGTGACATCATGGCCGACCCGCAGTTGGCGGCCCTGGACGCGATCACCACGGTGGAGGACCCCGAACTCGGCCCCATCCGGATGCAGAACGTGATGTTCCGCCTCACCGGCACCCCCGGTGAGATCCGCTGGACGGGCCGCCCGCACGGCGCGGACACCGCCGAGGTCCTCGGCGCCCTCGGGGTGTCACCGGAGGACCTCGCCGCCCTGCGGGACAAGGGAGTCGTCTAGCCGTCGATCAGCGACGTACCGGACAGCGTGATCAGGAACGCGCCGGCCGCGAGCAGGGCGACCGCCCAGGACCGGCCGATGGCGGCCCAGATCGTGGCGGCCAGGAAGCAGACCAGGGCGAGCAGCACGAGAACGTTCACGAGATCCTCCAGTGAGTGGGACCCGCCAGACGATCACCGTCTGGCGCAAGGCCACCTCTGCCCCACCGGCACCGGAGGTAACCTGATGATCGTGTTTCGCTCGCCTACGCCCCCTCCCAGAGCGCGGCGGCGGCCTCGGCGCAGGCCACATCCTGGGCGACGGTGCCGCCGCTGACGCCGACCGCGCCCGCCACCCGCCGGCCCTCGTCGGAGTCCCAGAGAGGGATGCCGCCGCCGAAGCACACGTACCGGTCTCCGGCGAGGCCGTAGAGGTCCCCGCCGGGAACGACCAGGAGGGCGAGGGCCGCGGTGGACATCCGGTGGGCCACCGCGGTGTAGGCCTTGCCGGGGGCGAGGGCCGGCCCGGCGATCTCCGAACCGTCCATCCGCTGGAAGGCGACCAGGTGGCCGCCCGCGTCGACCACCGCCACCGAGATGAGGGCGCCTTCCCGCCCGGCCTGCTTCACCGAGGCCTCACACATGCGCAGCGCGAGTTCGAGGTTCACCGGGCTCCTTTAACCTCTAAAGCCTTGGCAGTAGACAATTCGGTTTGTATCTGTCGCTGATCGGTGGTGCAAGATCTCATACGAGATCAGCGGTTCCGCCTACCCGAACGGAGAATTCATGCGGGTCCACGACCTGTCCGCCGGGGGCGACGTGCTGGACCGGGTGGACGAGGCCGCCCGGGAGGCGGTCCGGATCCACGGCCTGCCGGACGCCGAGGTCACGCTGATCAACGTGTCGGAGAACGCCACCTACCGGGTGGACGACCCGGTCACCGGTGCGCGGTCCGTCCTGCGGGTGCACCGCCTCGGATACCACGCCACCCCGGCGATCCGGTCCGAGCTCGCCTGGCTGGGCGCGCTCCGCGAGGAGGCCGGGGTCCGCACCCCCCGGGTGCTCCCGGCGCCGGACGGCTCCCCGGTGCTGACCGTCTCCGGCGCGCAGCCCCGCGACTGCGTGATGTTCGAGTTCCTGCCCGGTACCGAGCCGCCCCGGGAGCGGCTGGTCCGCGACTTCGAGCGGCTCGGCGCGATCACCGCGCGGATGCACCGGCACGCGCGGAACTGGCGGCCTCCGACGGGTTTCACCCGTTTCCGATGGGACTACGACGCCGCCCTGGGCGCGGAGGCGCGCTGGGGCCGCTGGCAGGACGGTCTGGGCGTGGATTCCGGTGCGCAGGCCGTACTGGGCCGGCTCTCCCGGGAACTGCGGGAACGGCTGCGCCGGTTCGGCCGGGGCGTCGGCCGTTACGGCCTGATCCACGCCGATCTGCGGATGGCCAACCTGCTGGTGGTGGGCGACGGGCCGCCCAGCGTGATCGACTTCGACGACTGCGGCTTCGGGTGGTATCTCTACGACCTGGCCGCCGCGCTCAGCTTCATCGAAGATCACCCCCAGGTTCCCGAGATGATCGCCTCCTGGGTGCGCGGTTACCGGGGCATCCTCGATCTGCCCGCCGAGGACGAGGCGGAGATCTGGACCTTCATCATGTTCCGCCGCCTGTTGCTGGTCGCCTGGATCGGCACGCACACCGGCGTGGACATCGCCGCCGAACTCGGAGCAGGCTACACCGAAGGCACCTGCGAGCTGGCCGAGCGCTATCTCGGCGGCGCGATCGGCTGATCGTGATCCGCCGATCGCGCCGTGCCGCCCTCTTCGAGGGGCCGTTCCGGAGTCCCGCGGCTCGATGTGCACGCCGTCGCCGCCGGGCTCAGGCCGTCAGTTCCCGGCGGATGTCGTCGTCGTCCGGTGCCAGCTCCAGCGCCCGGGTGAGATCGGCCGTCGCCTCCGCATCCCGCCCGGCCGCGCGCAGCGCCATCGCCCGGTTGAACAGCAGCGCGGGGTCGGCACCGGGTTCGAGGGCGCGGGTGAAGTCGGCGACCGCGCCCTCGGGGTCACCGGTCTCGAACGCCAGCATTCCCCGGCTGGCCCACGCCGCAGTCAGCGACGGTGCCCCTTCCAGGGCCTGGTCGAAGGCGGCCCGTGCCTCCTTGTGGCGGCCCTCGGCCATCTCGACCTGGCCCAGCGCGCACAGCAGGTAGGGGTTGACCGGTTCCAGCGCGAGCCCCGTCTCCGCATCGGCTCTCGCCCTGTCGTACTCGCCGAGTGCGGCCAGCAGCCCGGCCCGATTGGCCAGCCCGTCCACGAACTCCGGATCCAGCTCCAGCGCGTGGTCCAGGTCGACGAGGGCGCCCTGGTGGTCGCCGGCGGAGAAGAGGATCTCGGCCCGGTTGTAGTACGGCTCGGGGAAGGGCGGGCCGACCCGCATCGCCGTCTCGTAGTCGGCGATCGCCGCGTCCCGTCTGCCGAGCCGGTGCAGCAGGTTGCCCCGGTCGATGTAGTAGTCGGGATAGCCGGGGTCGGCCGCGATCACCGCGTCCAGGTCCTCCAGGGCGTCCTCGGGACGGCCCAGCATGATGGCGAGCTGCGCCCTGTTGGCTCGCAGCACCAGCCGGTGGATCGGGTGCTCGTCCGGCCCCAGGTCGCGTTCTGCCAGCTCCACCGCCTCCTGGACGAACTCAAGGGCCTTGGCGGGGGCGCCGAGCCGTACCTCCACCAGCGCACGGCCGTTGAGGTCGAAACCCAGTTTGAACGCGCGCTCGCGCGGGTCGGGGAGCAGCGTGGAGATGGCGATCGCCTGGTTGACCCAGGCCAGCGCGGCGTTCAGGTCGCGCCGTGCCGGGTCGTGGTGGCGGACCTTGAGCATGCCGGTCGAATAGGCGGCGGACGCGTGTGTGACGGGGGAGAGGCTCTCCCGTCTGGCCAGGTCGAACAGGGCCTCGGCCTCGTCTTCGCGGTTCAGCGAGCCGAGGGCGGTGGCGGTGCTGTGCAGTAACCGCCACCAGGTGTCGGGGTCGGTGGCCGGGTCGGCGAGCGGCAGCGCGCGCAGCCCCAGCTCCGCCACCGCGTCGTGGAAGCCCGAGTCCAGGCACCACTCGACCGCGGAGCGGAACGCCTCCACCGCCCGGTGCGGATCGGTGCCGCGTTCGCGGTGGTAGGGGATCGCGCCGAGCCGCGCGCCGATCGTCCCCTCCCGCTCCAGCTCGTCGGCCAGGGCGTCGTGCTCCTCCGGAGTCAGGGACTCATCCGGTACGGCCTGCTCGCCGGTCACGACGGTCAGCAGCTCCGGGTCGATCCGCCGCCGCAGCACCGCCAGGAGTTCGCGGTCGGTGGGGTCGGCCTCGTGGACGGTCTCCACGACGAGCGTCCGCGGTCCGGTCGCCGTCAGGTGCTCGCGGAGGAACTCGGCGAACCCGTTGGACAGGCGGAGCGTGCGGCGGGGGGCGTGGACCAGGATCCGCTCCGCCCGGGGCAGGTGGTCGGCGACCGACTGGCGTCGGACCGGGACCAGCCCATGCAGGTCGGGCGCCATGGCCCGGAGCTCCAGGTCGTAGCGGGAGAGCAACTCCGGTGCGGCGACGGGTGCCAGCGCCGAGGCGATCGCGCCGCCGACGGTGTACGGTCCGCGCAGGCGACGGTCCGCGTCGACGGGAGGCAGGAGCAGGGGGGGAAGGGGTGGGCTTTCTGGTGGGAACGGTCCCCGACTCACCAGTCTCCTTTGTGTCGTTTCGTGCCGTTTTATATGTTTCTAGATCCGGCGCCCATCGCTGGACGCCGGTTCTCTGAAGTCCGCGTCAGCCGACGTGCTTGGGGCTTGCGGTCCCGCGGAGCTGGACCGTGCCAGGTTTGTGAACAATGACATGCTTCATTGCGATGCCTCTCTCGGTAATAAGAACAAATCGCAAGTATTCGCACTAATCGCCCAGATTGACAAGATCTACTTCTCAAAATGGCCGCATGCGGACAATCCTCTAGACAAACCCGCAAAAAATCACGCCAGAGTAACCGTACTCCTGTCGTCCTATCAAGGGCGAGGCCGCTGGGCGATGCAGTGAATTCCGCTGCCGAGAGCGGTGATGGCGCGGGCGCCCGTCATTTCGGCGGCCTGTTCCGGGCCATGGACTACTCCGGGCCGTGATGGATGCGCCGTCCGGAGATCTCGGCAGGGGTGATGCGGATGTAGAGCTCCCGATCACCGCCCGCCCACGGCTCGACACCCGCGCCCGCCGCCGCCGCCCGCTCCTCGTCGGAGACGTGGTGGGCGGCGCCCCGGACGAGCACGCTCCAGCCCTGCCTGTTGGGATCGTCGATGTGGTCGACCTCGAAGGCGACCTTGAACTCGACCCCTTTGACACCAGTGCGTAGATCCTCGTCCAGTGGTCCTCCGAAGGCCGTGCGCAGCAGCACGGCCCCATGGTGGATCACATAGTTGACCGGTATCACCACCGGTCCGGTGGAGGTGGTGAAGCCCACCCGTCCCACGCCGCCCGGCGAGATGAGCCGCATGCACTCGTCGGTGTCAAGCCTCTCCAGCCGTGGCCGTGCCCCCGCCGGACCTCGTCCCCTGGGCGTGTCCACGGTGCCGCCGAGCAGCTCCTCGCTGCTGGTGCCCAGAGCCACGGCCAGCTGGTTGACGGTGCTCGAACCCGGCGAGGCGGCCCGCTCCTCCAGGTAGCCGAGGTAGCCGGGATCGATCCTGGCCCGCTCGGCCAGCTGTTCCCTGGTCATGCCGAGGGACTTGCGGCGATGTGCGACCCGGCGGCCCAGATCCCCCGCAGCCGAGATGTGTTCGGTCATGGCAACCCCTTGCTCGCGGACCGGAGACGGTGTCGCCGGGAAAGGCTCACACGGCGCTCGATTCACCCGGCGGCGTCCCTCGGACGCACATGGTCATGGGAGCCACGGAGCTGCTCCCGAAGCGGGCCCGGAACGGTGGCACCACGACGGCGGGGCCGGTGCCGCTCCTGCACACCTCCGTACCCGGCAGACCGGAAGGTCACTCCGCGCCGGGATGCCCGCCGCCGGCGGCCGGTCCGGTGGTGGCTCCAGCTCCAGCTCCGGCTCCGGCTCCGAGAACGTCACACCGGTCGACGGCGGGCCCGGAAAAGAGAAGGCCGCCAATGCCCGCAGGGGCTTGGCGGCCGTCGAAACATGATGGTGGACGATACAGGGATTGAACCTGTGACCTCTTCCGTGTCAGGGAAGCGCTCTCCCGCTGAGCTAATCGTCCTCGCCGAACACGAGAGGTGGAGACGGGATTTGAACCCGTGTACACGGCTTTGCAGGCCGTTGCCTCGCCTCTCGGCCACTCCACCGGAGTGAGGGTCGCAAAGACCCTTCGAGCGGAAGACGGGATTCGAACCCGCGACCCTCACCTTGGCAAGGTGATGCTCTACCACTGAGCCACTTCCGCGTGTGTTTCCGGGCTTGACCCGGCCGCACGCCTAGAACTCTAGCGAATACTCGCCGACTCCCCAAACCGGAGTGTCCCGATCTGCTCGGCGTGCCGGGCGATCCCGGATGCTTCGACGCTGGACGAAAGACGGTTGGGTTACCGTCGAAGCATGGTTGCCGAATACATCGCCGCCGACGCCGACATCGCCCCCGTCGCGGGGCTCATGGCCGATCCGACCAGGGCCGCCATGCTGACCGTCCTGCTGGACGGCCGGGCGCTGGCCGCCGGGGAGCTGGCCAGGCTGGCCGGGGTGAGCCCGGCCACCGCCAGCGCCCACCTGGCCAGGCTCCTGGACGGCGGGATGGTGACGGTGGCGGCCGCGGGCCGGCACCGTTACTACCGGCTCGCGGGTCCGGAGGTGGCCGAGGTGCTGGAGGCCCTGGCCGGGCTCAGCGTGCGCCCGGCGGTGCGGTCCCTGCACCAGTCCCGCCAGGCGCGGCAGTTGCAGGAGGCCCGCACCTGCTACGACCACCTCGCGGGACGCGCGGGTGTGGAGCTGCTCGACGCGCTCCTCGCGGCCGGATACCTGACCGGGCAGGACGCCTTCGAGGTGACCTCCGCGGGGGAGGCCGGGCTCGGGGAGCTCGGTGTCGACGTGGAGACCGTCAGAGAGGGGCGGCGCAGGTTCGCTCCCGCGTGCCTGGACTGGACCGAGCGCCGTTCGCATCTCGGCGGAGCTCTCGGCGCCGCGCTGACCGGCGCTCTTCTCGATCGGGGCTGGTACAGGCGTGGCGCGGCGCGGCGGCTGGTCGAAGTCACGGACTCGGGCAGGGCGGGCATAACGGCGATCTTTGCCTGTAAGGGGCTAACATCGCATACGCCAGTTACCTAATGCGAGAGAGTGACGCCATGCGCGACAACGAGGTCGTGAACATCGGACCGGAGCCGCTGAGCTTCGGAGAAGTCGTCAGAGTGGCCCGGTACGGCGCCGCGGTGCAGCTCACCGACGACGCCGTGGCGGCCATGGCCGCGGCCCGCACCCGCGTGGACGAACTCGCCGACAGCCCCACGCCCGCCTACGGGGTGTCGACCGGGTTCGGGGCCCTGGCCACCCGGCACATCGCCCCCTCGCTCCGCGCCCAGCTGCAGCGTTCCCTGGTCCGATCGCACGCGGCCGGCTCCGGTCCCGAGGTGGAGACCGAGGTCACCCGGGCGCTGATGCTGCTGCGCCTGCACACGCTGGCGACCGGTCACACCGGCGTGCGCCCGAAGACCGCAAAGGTCCTCCAGGACATGCTCAACGCCCGGATCACCCCCGTGGTGCACGAATACGGCAGTCTCGGCTGTTCGGGCGACCTCGCGCCGCTCTCCCACGTCGCTCTCACGATCATGGGAGAGGGTGTCGTCCGTGACGCCTCCGGAGAGCGCGTGGACGCCGCCGAGGCGCTGAAGCAGGCCGGGATCGAGCCCGTCGAGCTCGCCGCCAAGGAGGGCCTCGCGCTCATCAACGGCACCGACGGCATGCTCGGCATGCTGATCCTGGCCATGGACGACCTCGGCCGCCTGTTCCGGACCGCCGACATCAGTGCGGCGATGAGCGTGGAGGCGCTGCTCGGCACCGACCGCGTCTTCGCCGCGGACCTGCAGGCCCTGCGCCCGCACCCGGGCCAGGCGGCCAGCGCCGCCAACCTCCGCGCCCTCCTGGCGGGTTCGCAGATCATGGACTCCCACCGGGACGGCACCTGCACCCGCGTCCAGGACGCCTACTCGCTGCGCTGCGCCCCGCAGGTCGCCGGGGCCGCCCGGGACACCCTCGCGCACGCCGCCACGGTCGCCGGACGGGAGCTCGCCTCCGCGATCGACAACCCGGTGGTCCTCGCCGACGGCCGGGTGGAGTCCAACGGCAACTTCCACGGCGCTCCGGTGGGCTACGTGCTCGACTTCCTGGCCATCGCGGTCGCGGACGTGGCGAGCATCTCCGAGCGCCGTACCGACCGGATGCTCGATGTGGCCCGCAGCCACGGCCTGCCCGCCTTCCTCGCCGACGACCCCGGCGTGGACTCCGGGCACATGATCGCCCAGTACACCCAGGCCGCGATCGTCTCCGAACTCAAGCGGCTGGCCGTGCCCGCGAGCGTGGACTCCATCCCGAGCTCCGCCATGCAGGAGGACCACGTCTCGATGGGCTGGTCGGCCGCCCGCAAGCTGCGCCGCTCGGTGGACGGCCTCACCCGGGTGCTCGCGGTGGAGATCCTCACCGCCGCGCGGGCGCTCGACCTGCGGGCACCGCACCGGCCCGCGCCCGCGACCGCGGCCGTGGTCGCCTCCCTGCGTCAGGCGGTCTCCGGCCCCGGCCCGGACCGCTTCCTCGCCCCGGAGATCGAGGCGGTGGTCCGGCTCGTCGCCGACGACGTGATCGTCGCCGCCGCCGAGTCGGTCACCGGCCCGCTGGGATAGCGGCGATCACCTCCGCCTCGATCGGCAGCCCCGGCCGGAACAGCCGTGACACCTCCACGGTCGTGCCGCCCGTCGCCTCCCGCCCGCACGCTGGTGCGTCCGCTGTCCGAGGTGGCGGGACAATAGTGCAGTGCACGACTCATTTGCGTATGTGGGCGGGCATCTGGCCACCCGGCTCCGTGATGTCACCACCGACCTGGCCGCGCTCGACGGCACGGGCTGGTGGGCCGTCGTGGTCGACTACGAGGGCAAGGTCACGTGTGCCCGGTTCGACGACGTCCGGCCGGTGCCGCTGCCCGTGCCCCGTGGCCCCTGGCACGGACCGCACCCGTCGTCGTGGCGCAGCTCGCTGGACCGGGCCGCCTACGAGGGCGGGGTACGCCGCATCCGCGACCACATCGAACGGGGCGAGGTCTACCAGGCCAACCTGTGCCGGGTGCTGACCGCGCCGCTGCCCGGGGACGCGGATCCGCTGGCGCTGGCCGTACGGCTGGCGGAGGGCAACCCCGCCCCCTACGCCGCCGCGGTGAGCCTGCCCGGGGTGAGCGTGGTGTCGGCCTCCCCTGAGCTCTACCTGGCCAGGGACGGCGACCTGATCGAGTCCAGGCCGATCAAGGGGACCGGAGTCACCGCGCGGGACCTGCTGGAGAAGGACTACGCGGAGAATGTGATGATCGTCGACCTGGTCCGCAACGACCTGGGCAGGGTCGCCGCCGTCGGCTCGGTGAGCGTGCCCGCGCTGTGCGAGGTGGAGGAGCACCCGGGACTGGTGCACCTGGTCTCCACGGTCCGGGCCCGGCTCGCACCGGAGTTCGGCTGGCCGGAGCTGTTCTCGGCGACCTTTCCTCCCGGCTCGGTGACCGGCGCCCCGAAATCTTCTGCTCTGCGCATCATCAATGAACTCGAACCCGAGCCGAGGGGGCCGTACTGTGGAACCGTGGGCTGGGTCGACGCAGACCGGCACCGAGCGTCGCTGGCTGTGGGCATCCGGACGTTCTGGCTCTCGTCCGACGAGATCCACTTCGGCACGGGCGCGGGCATAACCTGGGGCAGCGATCCGGAACGCGAGTGGCAGGAGACCGAGTTGAAGGCCTCCCGGCTCATCGCGCTCGCTTCCACGTCAGGTTCAGCAGGTTCAGGAGGAATTAGATGAACGTGCCCGTATGGGTCAACGGGGAACTTATCAGTCCGGAGCAGGCCGCCGTCTCGGTGTTCGACCATGGGCTGATGGTGGGGGACGGTGTCTTCGAGACCATCAAGTGCGTGAACGGCGCCTCGTTCGCGCTCACCCGCCACCTCGACCGGCTCCGGCTCTCCGCCCAGCGTATGGACCTGCCCGAGCCGGATGTCGACGCGATCGCCGCCGGCATACACGCCTGCCTGGCCGAGGCGCCCCCGTGGCGGCTCGGCCGGATCCGCGTCACCTACACCAGCGGCCCCGGCCCGCTCGGCTCCGACCGCGGGGACCAGGGCTGCACCACCGTGGTGATCGTCGACGAGCAGAAGCCGTTCCCGGCCACCGCGGACGTCACCGTCGTGCCCTGGCCGCGCAATGAGCGCGGCGCGCTCACCGGAGTGAAGAGCACCTCCTACGGCGACAACGCCAAGGCCCTCTTCTACGCCAAGGCCAGGGGCGGAGGCGAGGCGATCTTCGAGAACCTCGCCGGAAACCTCTGCGAGGGCACCGGCAGCAACGTCTTCATCGTGCGCGACGGCCGCCTGCTCACTCCCACGCTGTCCTCCGGCTGTCTGGCCGGGGTCACCCGGGCGCTGACGCTGGAGTGGTGCGACGCCTCCGAGGAGGACGTCCCCCTGTCGGCCCTCTACGAGGCCGAGGAGGCCTTCCTGACCTCCACCACCCGCGACATCCAGCCGATCCGCGCGGTCGACCAGACCGTGCTTCCGGTTGCGCCGGGCCCGATCACCGCCAAGGCGATGCGCGTCTTCGCCGAGCGCGGCGCGGCCGACCTCGACCCGTGACGGGTCACTCCGGATAGGAGACCTGGGTCTGGGCGTTCAGTTCCTTGAGCGTGACCTTCCTGGCCGGATCGGTCAGCGGATCGTCGATCCGGAGCACGTCCAGGCCCTTGGTGATGTCGCTGGAGTAGATGTAGCCGTTGTAGTAGTAGGCCGACCACGAGCCGCCGACTCCCTCGACGGGGCCGCGTTCGAAGAATCCGATCTCCCGCGGGGCGGACGCGTCGGTGAAGTCCCAGATCGACACCCCGCCCTGGTACCAGGACTGGACCATGATGTCCCTGCCGGGGACCGGCAGCAGTGACCCGTTGTGCGCCACGCAGTTCTCGTCGGGCTGCTGCTCTCTGGGGATCTTGAAGTAACCGCGGAGCGTGAGCTTGCGGTCCTTGGAGAGGTCGTACACGGCGTCCGCCCCGTGGTTCTCGGGCGTGGCGCCGTCGCAGGTGGCGCTGACGCCGCCGCCCAGCTCGTCGCCGAAGACCACCTTGGTGGCCGCGTTGTCGAACGTGGCCGAGTGCCAGATCGAGAAGTTCTCCTCGTCGTGCACGCGCTGGAGCACCCGCGGGTGCGGCCGGTCGGAGATGTCCAGGAGCAGCCCGTCACCGAAGCAGGCGGCGGCGGCCAGGTCCTTCTCCGGATACGCGGTGATGTCGTGGCAGCCGCCGAGGCTCTCCTCGTCCTTCTCCTCGGAGATCTTCGGCATCGACACCACCTTGGCCGCGGCCGGATCCTTGACGGGCACCTCGACCACGGAGAGGTTGTCGTGCGGAGCGGGACATGTCGTCGACTCCGGCTCCGGACCCGGCGAGGAGATGTAGAGGTAGACCTCGTCCCCGTCCTTGCCGGGAACGAGGGTGTGGGTGTGGGAACCGCACTCGGTGCGGACCGCCGACACGAAGGCGGGGTGGGCCTTGTCGGTGATGTCGAAGATCCGGATGCCCTCCCAGCCCTCGTCCGAGCCTCGCCGGCCTTCCGCGCTGCCGCACGCCGGGCCGCCACGCGGGGAGTCGACGGACAGGAACAGCAGGTTCCCGCTCACCGAGACGTCGTTCTGCTCGCCGGGGCAGAGCACCCGGCTGACCGCGGCGGGTCTGGTGGGGTCGGACACGTCGAACACGCTGAAGCCGTCGTAGTTGCCGACGAACACGTGATCGCCCTGGAAGGCCAGGTCGGTACCCCATGCCTGGGGCCCGTCCAGCGGGGCCTGCGGGGGTACGTTGGCGACATGCGTGACATTGGCGCTGTGCATGACGTCCGCGGACGCCGACGCCCCGGTCGAGGCCGTCGCCGCCGCCGAAGAGGTGGCGGACCGCGGAACCGCGGGAGCGGGATCGGCGCCGCACCCGGCAACCAGAAGCAGTGCGGTCAGGCCGGATGCCACAGTCGATCGCAAAATGACCTCATCACGTCGGGAGCCCTAACTCATTATCGAAGGTATGCGGGATATGCGTGGGCTATGTGCGGTTATCGTCATGATCTCGATAGCCTCGGCCCTCAGCGGCTGCGATGCGGCCGGGACGGGGGAGCGGGCCCCGCTGGTCGCGGGCACCGGGGCGCCGGTGATCGTCCCCGGCGGTCCGGGAGAGGCGGGCCGTACGGCGCGGCCGGGCGAGGGCCTCGGTATGTCCGAGGCCCGGGTGACGGCGGCCGACGTGCGGTTCGCCGAAGGCATGGTCCCGCACCACCGGCAGGCACTGGAGATGGCGGCGCTGGTCGCGCCCAGGTCGTCGTCGGTGGCCCTGCGGACGATCGGCGGGCGGATCACGGCCGCGCAACGGGCCGAGATCGCCGCCATGACGTCATGGCTGAGGTCGGTGGGCCGGCCGCCGGCGGGACATGACGACCACACGGTCACCCTGGAGCAGATGAACCGGCTCAGGGCCGCCAGGGGAGCGGCGTTCGACGAGCTCTTCCTGACCTTGATGATCGCCCACCATGAGGCGGCGATGACCATGGCCGGCCAGGAGCTTCGCGAGGGCACGGATCGGGCCATGCTGGCCGTCGCCCAGGACGTCCTGTCCGGGCAGGGAGTGGAGATCGCCCGGATGCGGAGGCTGCTCCGGCGATAGCGTCATCCGGACGCCCGAGCCCGGATGAGGTGACGGGCGGGCGACACGGGGTGCGCGGCGGGCGGCGGGCGGCGGACCTTCCGGCCGCCCGCCCGGGGTCAGGAGCTCCAGAGCATGTTGCTGAGCTCGGCGTCGAGGTCCATGAAGTCGGTCTCGCGACCGGCCGGGACCAGTTCGTACGTCCGGTGCAGGAACTCCGTGAGCGGAGCCAGAGGCACCTCGAACAGGGCCTGTCCGAACGGTGACGTGAGACTGATGTGCAGGGTCCGCTCGCCATCGGCGCGTGCGGGCCACACCTGGACGTCTCCGTCGCCGACGCGTCGCACGATGCCGACCGTCAGCAGTTCGCGGGCAAAGATCCACTCGACCGGTTCGTCGTTCCCCACGTGGAAGGCCATTCTGATCGCGTAAGGATCATCGGCCGTATAGCTCAGTCCGGCAAGCAGGGGGACGGTGGTACGGTCGGGGACCACAAGCCGAAGGCCAAGCTCGGCAGAGACGGTGGCGCTGTTCATCGTCAGCCAAACCTTTTTCGTCGTCGGTCCCCTCTTCGGGGCTTTCACTGCTCTGACGGACTTTGTCCCGAGCTATGACGCGGAACAAAGAAACCTGTAGGAAAGATTCCGCCTACAGGCCCTTCTGTAACACACATCACAGCGCGACATTTGGGCATCTACCTGGCTAAACATCACCAACAGGGCCTTATTTACAAGGGTTTTGCGTATCGTTTTGGTCACCGTCGACTCCTCCCTGGGGGCGTCTCGGGTCATAGAGGTTCGGCCTGGGTGGTTCGGTGCTTCTACGGATCAGGACGATGCTATGACACCGTAGCCCCCCACCGGACGCATCCCCAGACCTTTGCTCCACGACCGTGTCGCCCCTCCATGATCATCTCTGCCGCCGGTGTCGCTTCGCCAGAGGTCTCGGATTGCGGTATGGTTTTCCACGTCGGCACCACGAGGGGCCGGACAGGGCGGGCGATTAGCTCAGCGGGAGAGCGCTTCGTTCACACCGAAGAGGTCACTGGTTCGATCCCAGTATCGCCCACAGCAGTAAGACGCAGATGAGAGCCCGGTGGACTACGCAGTCCGCCGGGTTTTTCGCTCTCCTGTCATCGTTCCCAGGCGACAAGATCATCACAACTGTTTCCCGGTCCAGGTCGTGTCAAGTCCGACCGTCCGGAAGGTGACCTTCCTTTGCCGAGGCCATGCGGGCGCCCTGAAGTCGATCTCCGTACCCGGGCGTTTCGCCTTCTAGACTGGGCGCAAAAACTAGAATGGAGTTCGGTAGCGATGCGGATCGGACTGTTGCTCGACGAACCCAAGGGACCGGACGCACTGGGCAGGCTGCGGGAGCAGATCGCCCGCGCCGCCGGCGACGGCTTCACCTCGGCCTGGATGTCCAACATCTTCGGTCTCGACGCGCTGACCGCGCTGGCCGTGGCCGGCAGCGGGGTGCCGGGGATCGAGCTGGGCACCGGAGTCGTCCCCACCTACCCGCGCCACCCGGCGGTGCTCGCCCAGCAGGCGCTCACGGTCAACGCGGCCCTGGACGGGCGGCTCGCGCTCGGCGTCGGCCTGTCACACCAGGTCGTGATCGAGGGCATGTACGGCTACAGCTTCGAGCGACCCGCCCGGCACATGCGCGAATACCTGTCCGTCCTGGTGCCGCTCGTACGCGGGGAGCACGTGGCGTTCGAAGGAGAGACGCTCAAGGCGCAGATCGGGCTGACGACGCCCGGCACCGGCGACATGCCCGTGCTCATCGCGGCCCTGGCCCCGCGCATGCTCAAACTGGCCGGTGAGCTGGCCGACGGCACCGTGCTGTGGATGACCGGTCCCAAGACCGTGACCGAGCACGTGGCGCCCGCCGTCACCGAGGCCGCCCGCGCCGCCGGACGGCCCGTGCCGAGGATCGTCTGCACGCTCCCCGTCTGCGTCACCGATGACGTCGAGGCGGCCAGGGAACGGGCCGGCGAGGTGTTCAAGATCTACGGCCAGCTGCCGTCCTACCGGGCGATGCTCGACCGGGAGGGCGCCGCAGGACCGGCCGATGTGGCGATCGTCGGCGACGAGGACGCCGTCTCCGCCCAGATCGAGGCGCTCGCCGAAGCGGGAGTCACCGACTTCGTCGCCGCCCGGTTCACCTCGGACAGCCGGACCCGGGACTTCCTCGGCACCCTGCTCTGATCGCGGCCCGTCCGGCCCGCCGTCCGAGTCTCCCGGCGGCGGGTCAGACGCCGAAGGCGCTCAAGGTCGCCCAGGCCGAGCCTGCGCCGACGACGGCCCCGGCGGCGACCTGGGCGGGGGTGTGGTGCCGCAGCCGTACCCGGGCCCAGCACACCGTGGCCACCACCAGCGTGCCCACCACGAGAGCCGGTACGGCGGGCAGCACCTGGGCGAGCACCATCACGGTGCCCGCCGAAACCGCCGCGTGAAAGGAGATCTTCCACCTGAGCGTGATCGGAACCGTCAGCGCGAGCGCGGCCAGCATCGCGGTCACGGTGGCCACCAGCAACCTGGGCGCGCCCAGGGAGGCCAGCAGCACCAGTGCGACGAGCACCGCCACGACCGCCACCAGCAGCGGCCTCGTCCGGCTCGCCCGATCGACCAGATGGTGGGAGTCCAGCCGGCCCGACCGTACCCCGGCCAGGATGACCCCGGCCGGGACGCCGCCGCACAGCGCCGAGGCCACCAGCCCCCACCCGGCGCCGGACCAGCCGTCCGTCGCCAGTCCGACGACCGGGGGCAGCACGATGACCAGCACCTGGGGCGCGAACAGCCCGGTAACCCACCGCGCGGCCACCATCGTGACCTTCCCGCCGTGCGTCGCTTCCCGACCGGTCATGCCACTCCCATTGTCGCGGGTCCGTGGCCCAAGCCTGTCAGGTGGACAGCTCCGAGTTGACATCTGCGGCGCCGTGCCGCATTTCCTCCCTCGCCCGAAGGCGGGGGTACCTGCGCTCAAAGCGCGTTGATGAACTTCCGGAAGTCGTCGATCCTGGCGGGTTGGGGTGGCTGCCCCTCGGTGCCGGGCCGGGGGAGGCGATCGAGCATCTGAGTGCCGACGATGTGCCGGCCGACCACGGCGTGCAGGCGCACGACGCCACCGGACAGGTTGCGGAAGCCGTGCGGGGTCCCCGAGGGGACGAAGATCACCGCACCGGGGCCGACGACGCGCCGCTCGTCGCCGAGGTGGGCCTCGACCTCGCCCTCGTCGACGATCAGTAGTTCCTCGGTGGTGTGGATGTGGAGCGGGACGCCCTCGCCGGAGGCGAGCCGCTCGAAGCTGACGACCAGGTCTTTGACGTAGTTCCCGTCGGGGGAGACGGGGTCCATCACGGGCCACATGGACGAGCCCGGCTTGTAGTTGTCCGGGTCGCCCTCGGGGAAGGGCAGGTAGTTCGGCGTGTCGATGATGGCCATGCGCAGCAGCATCACCCGTGCGGGGAGCCGGCGGAAGAACGCACTTTCCGGTAACCGGGTGAGGTGCGGATAACCATCCGGCTCACCCGGCCCGTGTCGTCCTCCCGGTGCCGGACGCCGTCACGCCAGGAGGGCGCGGCCCGCGGCGGGGCGGTCGGCCGGACTGCTTCCCGCCGCGGGCCCCGGAGGTCAGTCGTTGGCGTGCAGCGCGCTGTTGAGCTCCACGCCGGTGCCCCGGCGGGGGACGGCCTCGACGGCGCCGGAGGTGGAGTTGCGGCGGAACAGCAGACCGGAGGCGCCGGAGAGCTCCGCGGCCTTGACGGTCCGGCCGTCGGGGAGGGCGACCTTGGTCCCCGCGGTGACGTAGAGGCCGGCCTCCACGACGCAGTCGTCGCCGAGGGAGATGCCGACGCCGCTGTTGGCGCCCAGCAGGCAGCGGCTGCCGATGGAGACGACCTGCTTACCGCCGCCGGACAGGGTGCCCATGATCGAAGCGCCGCCGCCGACGTCGGAGCCGTCACCCACGACCACACCCGCCGAGATGCGGCCCTCGACCATGGAGGTGCCCAGCGTCCCGGCGTTGAAGTTGACGAACCCCTCGTGCATCACGGTCGTGCCGGAGGCCAGGTGGGCGCCGAGCCGGACCCGGTCGGCCTCGGCGATCCGGACACCGGAGGGCACCACGTAGTCGACCATCCGGGGGAACTTGTCCACGCCGTAGACGGTCACCTGGCCGCGGGCCCGCAGTCGCAGCCGCACCGCTTCGAAACCCTCCACCGGGCACGGGCCGTGGCTGGTCCACACCACGTTGTTCAGCACGCCGAACAGACCGTCCAGGTTCTGCCCGTGCGGCCGCACGAGGCGGGCGGAGAGCAGGTGCAGGCGGAGGTAGGCGTCGTGGGTGTCGGCGGGCGCCTCCGACAGCTTGGCGATCCCGGTGTACACCGCGACCACCTCCACGCCGCGGTCCTCGTCCGGGCCGAGCAGCGCGGCGACCCCGGAGCCGAGCGCCTCGGCGGCCTCCTGCGGGGTCAGCCGCCTGGTGCCCGGAGCGGAGGGCTCGCCCAGTTGCGGGGAGGGGAACCAGGTGTCGAGCACGGTCCCGTCCGGGGTGATGGTCGCGATGCCGGCACCGTGGGCGCCTGAGGTCTCTGCTACTACGTTCACGGCGACCAAGCCTAGTCAAAGCCGGTGCAATGGCAGTACGCCGAGGGAGAGTCGGACACGTGCCCGTGTCGTCCGGGTCGTTAGCGTTGCCGCCATGTTGCGTGGCATTGATGTGTCGAACTGGCAGGGCGCCGTCGACTGGGACCGTCACGCCGACAACGGGGTCGCCTTCGCCTTCGCCAAGGCGACCGAGGGGGGCGATTTCACCGACCGCTGGTTCGGCAGGAACTGGACCGGCATGCGGGAGAACTGGATCGTCTGCGGGGCCTACCACTTCGCCCGTCCCGCGGGTGACCCGGAGGTCCAGGCGAGGCACTTCCTGCGGGCCGTGCAGCGGGCGGGCGGCCTGGACCGCGGCGACCTGCTCGCACTCGACCTGGAGACCAACGACCGGCTGCCCGCCCGCAAGGTGGCCGACTTCGCCCGCCGCTGGTGCCGGGCGATCACGGCCCAGGCCGGGGTGCGGCCGGTGGTCTATACGTTCCTGACGTTCGCGCTGAACGGCAACTGCGCCGGGCTGGAGGGCTATCCCCTGTGGATCGCCGCGCCCAACAATCCCATCGGCAGGCCCGACGTCCCGATCCCATGGCACAGCTGGACCATCCACCAGCACTCCCACAAACCGGTGGACCGCAACGTCTTCCGGGGCACCCGGGCCGAGCTCACCTCGCTGGGCTACCGGCGCCGTGATGTCCGCGACGACGCCTGAGATATCGCCTTGCGGACACCGGTACCATCGATGGCCAGACCTCAATGTCACCGTTTCTCAAGGAGCAACCGTGTCCGCCGTGCCAGAACTTCGTATCACCCTCGCCGGAGCCGAGCGTGTGGTGGCGGGGGGCACGACGTACGGCGACGCCCTCGAAGCCGACGGCCGCTCGGTGGTCGCCGCCCGGGCCAACGGCGAGCTGAGGGACCTCGCGGCCCCCGTCGCCGAGGGCGACGTGGTCGAGCCGGTCGCGGTCGACAGCCCCGACGGCCGGGCGATCGTGCGTCACTCCACCGCGCACGTCATGGCCCAGGCGGTCCAGGAGCTGTTCCCGGAGGCCAAGCTGGGCATCGGCCCGCCGGTGGAGAACGGGTTCTACTACGACTTCGACGTCAGCAACCCCTTCACTCCCGAGGACCTCAAGCGCGTCGAGAAGCGCATGCGTGAGATCGTCAAGCAGGGGCAGCGCTTCTCCCGCCGGCCCGTCTCCGACGAGGAGGCGCGCGAGGAGCTGGCGGCCGAGCCGTACAAGCTGGAGCTGATCGGCCTCAAGGGCGGCGCGACCGCCGACGACGGGGCCGATGTCGAGGTGGGCGGCGCTGAGCTGACCATCTACGACAACCTCGACCCCAAGACCGGCGACCTGTGCTGGAAGGACCTGTGCCGCGGCCCGCACGTGCCGACCACCCGGTCCATCCCGGCCTTCAAGCTGATGCGCTCCGGCGGTGCCTACTGGCGGGGCAGCGAGAAGAACCCGCAGCTCCAGCGGATCTACGGCACCGCCTGGGAGTCGCGCGACAAGCAGGACGAATACCTCCACCTGCTGGAGGAGGCCGAGAAGCGCGACCACCGCAGGCTGGGCGCCGAGCTGGACCTGTTCAGCTTCCCGGCCGAGCTGGGCAGCGGCCTGCCGGTCTTCCATCCCAAGGGCGGGATCATCCGCAAGGAGATGGAAGACTACATGCGCAGGCGGCAGGGCGAGGCGGGCTACGAGTTCGTCAACACTCCGCACATCACCAAGTCGCAGCTGTTCGAGACCTCCGGTCACCTGCCGTGGTATGCCGAGGACATGTTCCCGCCCTTCGAGCTGGAGGGGGTCGAATACCGCGTCAAGCCGATGAACTGCCCGATGCACAATCTGATCTTCCGGGCGCGCGGGCGGTCCTACCGTGAGCTGCCGCTGCGGCTGTGCGAGTTCGGCTCCGTCTACCGCTACGAGAAGTCGGGCGTCGTCCACGGCCTGACCCGGGTGCGCGGCATGACGCAGGACGACTCGCACATCTACTGCACCCGGGAGCAGATGGTCGGCGAGATCAAGAGTCTGCTCACCTTCGTGCTCAGCGTGCTGCGCGACTTCGGCCTGTCGGAGTTCTACCTGGAGCTGTCCACCCGCGACGACTCCGAAAAGTTCATCGGTGATCCGGCCGACTGGGACGAGGCCACCGAGGCGCTGCGCCAGACGGCCCTGGAGTCGGGGCTCGAACTGGTCGACGACCCGGGCGGTGCGGCCTTCTACGGCCCCAAGATCTCGGTGCAGGCCAAAGACGCGATCGGCCGCACCTGGCAGCTGTCCACCATCCAGCTCGACCTCAACCAGCCCAAGCGGTTCGAGCTCGAATACCAGGCCGCCGACGGCAGCCGGCAGACGCCCGTCATGATCCACCGGGCGCTGTTCGGCTCGATCGAGCGCTTCCTCGGCGTCCTCACCGAGCACTACGCCGGCGCGTTCCCTCCGTGGCTCGCCCCGGTGCAGGTCGTCGGCATCCCGATCGCCGAGGCCCACGCGCCCTACCTGCACGACCTGGCCAAGAAGGCCCGCGAGCGGGGCATCCGGATCGAGGTGGACGCCTCTGACGACCGGATGCAGAAGAAGATCCGCAACGCGCAGAAGTCCAAGGTGCCGTTCATGCTCCTGGCCGGTGACGAGGACATCGCCAACGGCGCGGTCTCCTTCCGTTTCCGCAACGGTGAGCAGAAGAACGGCGTGCCGGTCGACGCCGCGATCAACGAGATCGTCGACGCGATCGAGCGCCGCGTCCAGGTCTGACCAGCCGGCGAACAAGTACGGCGGGCGGCTGCCGCCGCCCGCCGTACGGCTGTCCGGGCTCCTCAGCGCCCTTCTCCGGGTGCGGCGGGCGATGTCCGTCCCCCGCCGCGCCCGCGGCCACCGGCCCGCTCAGGACTCGTCGGACACCTCCGGCCGGTCCTCACCGGGCAGCCGGACGTCGTCCACGTTGACGTTGACCTCGACGACCCGCATCCCCAGCATCCGGCTGACCGTGCGGGCCACGCTGGTCTTCACCTCGTTGGCCACGTCCATGACCACGTGGCCGTACTCCGCCACGATCGCCACGTCCACCGCGACCGTGCGTTCCTGCACGTGGGCGCTCACGCCGTGGCGGGAGCGCCCGGCACCGGATCCGGTCGCGATGCCCGCGCGCTCGCGGACCGGCTGCACCATGCCGACGGGACCGGCGCCCAGGTCGGCGACGCCGGCCACCTCCAGTGTCGCGAGGGCGGCGACCTTCTCCACCACCTCGTCGGCCACCTTGATCCGTCCCTTCACCACGGCCGCGGCGACCGGCTCGGCGACCGGTTCCCGCGAGGGGGCGGCAGGGGGAGCGGACAGGGTCAGGGAGAACGGGTGGGCGGCGATGGTCGTTTCGGCGGGAGAGTCGGTCTCCTCGGCGATTTCCTCGACGGAGACGTCGGTCATGGGGTGCTCCTTGGCTTTTGATGGTCACGCTCGGAGGAATTCTGCCGGAAGTCTGCACCATTTGCCCGCAGATGCCGTGTCGGAGGTGCCTGGGCCGCAGCCGCCGGGGCCCGCGACCGGCGCCCGGATGTCTCCCATGCTCCCCGGCTGCTCCCCGGCGCGAGGCGGCAGACCGGCGGCGGGAGGTGCCGAAGCGGGCGAATCCGCCGGGCAATATGCTGATCGCCATGAGCGAAGAGCAGGAGACGCAGCACGGGGCAGGGACGCCGGACGCGTTCGAACGGCTCTGGACTCCCCATCGGATGGCCTACATCAAAGGGTCGAACAAGCCGACCGGACCGGGCCCCGATGACGGCTGCCCGTTCTGCGAGATCCCGAAGCTGAGCGACGAGGAGGGGCTGATCGTCGCCCGCGGCCGCTCCGTCTTCGCGGTGCTCAACCTCTACCCGTACAACTCCGGCCATCTGATGGTCTGCCCCTACCGGCACGTGGCCGACTACGCGGACCTGGACGACGACGAGACGGCCGAACTCGCCGACTTCACCAAGCGGTCGCTGGCCGCTCTGCGCAAGGCCAGCGGCGCACAGGGTTTCAACGTGGGCATGAACCTCGGCGGCGTGGCGGGCGCGGGCATCGCCGCCCATCTGCACCAGCACGTGGTGCCCCGCTGGGGCGGGGACACCAACTTCATGCCGGTGGTCGGCCAGACCAGGGTGCTGCCTCAACTGCTCCGCGACACCAGGGAACTGCTCGCCGGCTCCTGGCCCGCCTCCTCGTAGCCGGCCGTGCCGTCGCGAAGGGCCTTGATGCCCACCGACAGCACCAGCGGCACGCCGAGCGCGAGCGCCATGGACAGCACGGCCGCGCCCGAGTCGTTGACCAGCATGCCGACCACCCCGCTGACCAGGGTGCCGATCAGTCCCGCCCGCAGGGCGGGGGAGTGGCCGAACGCGGCGGGGAGCACGCCGGCGCTCGCCGTGTCCGGCCGCAGCAGCGCGTAGACCAGGAACACCGCGGCGGTGATCACGATCGGCATCAGGTTGGGACTGAGCAGCGTGCCCAGCATCGCGCCGAGCTTGCGGCCGATCACCTCCATCGCCTCACCGGTGAGCACCTGGCCGACGAAGCGGCCCAGATGCGTCTGGGAGGCGGGCGGGCGCAGGTGGTCGAGGTAGGCGATGATCATCACGGTGATGCCGCCCGCCACGCAGAACCCGCCCAACTTGACGATCGAGACCCGCCTGCCCGCGATCAGGAGGGCGGTGACCGCGATGCCCGGCACGAAGGCGATCACTCCACCGAAGTCGCTGCCCACCCCCGGCCACCCGCCCAGGATCATGGCCGAGCATCCCAGTACCACCACGGCGGCGACCGCCGCTGTCCGCCGGCCCCGCCCAGCCAGCCGGTGGGCGATCGAGGTGGTCAGCAGGAGCACCGAGGTGGCGAAGAGCGCGAACGGGATGTTGCCGAGGCCGTAGTAACGGGCGCCGACCACGGCGGTGTAGCCCATCAGACTGTTGAGCTGCAGGGACGTCCCGGTCAGCAGGTCACCGGCGAGCACCGCGGCGGTGACTCCGGCCACGACCGTCAGCGGCCCGAGCGGGCTGCGCCGCCACGGACCGGCCAGCGCCACCGCGGCCAGCAGCAGCGCCAGCCCGGCGATCCCACCGGCCAGGACGAGCGCCGGTGCCCCGGTGTGATGCCAGGGGAGGAGGTTGACCAGATAGGTGGAGACCGGCACGGAGGCGAGCGCCAGCGCCGCCACACGGACCCCGCCGAGCCCGCGCCTGCGTCGCATCAGCAGGAACGCGGTGACGTAGAAGGCGACCTGGAGCACGGCGACGACGGTGAAGAAGATCCCGCCCGCGTTCCTGATCGTCTGACCGGCCACGTCGGCGTTGACCAGCTCGGACCGTACGGCCTCCGTGCCGCCGGTACGGCTCCCGCCCGTCTGCCAGGGCACCCCGATCACGGTCGGCGGTGTGGCGATGCCCGTCACCGCCAGCATCGTGGCGGTGATGTCCGGCAGGAGGGTGATGTCCTCGCGGTGGGTGGACGGCGCCCCCAGGAGCCGTCCTGAGGCGTCCGCCGCGCGCATCATCGCCACGCGCAGATGCGGTGCCGCGCCGTGGTCGGCCAGGCCGGCCAGCAGCACGGTGGCGTCCTCGGGCAGCGCGTCCAGCACCGCTCCGACACGGGCGTCGGCCCGCCGCAGCGCCGTGGCCCGCTGCTGCGGGGTGAGCGCCTCCTCCACGTCGGGCAGCCGGTCGCCGGTCACGTAGGGCCTGATCAGGTCGTCCACGTCCACGGCGGCGACCCGGCACCTGCCGAGCGCGTCCGGTGGGAGCGTCGCGGAGGCGGGGGCGTAGAAGTCCACCCTGCCCTTCCGGTCGGCCAGCGCCAGCGCCGCGCCGGGGCCGATCGCCGTCGTGCACTCCCCGGCGGTGTGCACGGCCTCACCGAGCGTTCCCGCGTTCTTCTGCCCGGCGACCCGGTACAGGTAGTCGTAGTCCGGGATGGCCGCGCCGGGGCCGTCCGGTCCGGGGACCGGTGGGAGCCCGCAGCCGTAGCTGACCGCGGACCTGACTCCGGCCGACACCGTCAGCCACCCGTCATAGGGGCACGTCACCCTGCCGACCGCCCGGACAGACAGCGAGCCGGCCGCGCTCTGGCCGGCCAGCCGCCACAGGTTCGGGGTGATCTCGGGTCCGAGGTCGCTCCACTGCAGGCCGGGAACGCCGATCAGCACCGCCCGTCCCTGCGCCGGCGCGGCGTGCGCGGCCACCGGCCACAGAACACTCAGGACCAGTGCGAGCGCGGCAGACATCCGCCTCACGAGCGACCTCCCAGACCTCGGCCAAATGCTGGCACCGTAGGGGATCATTGTGCCCCCGTCCAGGGAATCCGATGATCACCGAGGTCAGGGACCGGCCTTGGTGGGCGCGCTCTCATTGTGCAGACGGTCGAGGGCGGTGACGAGGTAGGCGCCGCCACCGGCGGCGGCGAAGGTCTGACGGTCGCCGCCCGCGGCGGGCACGACCGCGACCAGGTTGCGGGCGTCGGCGGTGGCGCACTCACCGACCTTGCCGGAGGGAACCTGGTAGACCGCGTAGGAACGGGCGCCGGGAGAGGACTTCCAGCTGAGCGTGGTGCCTTGGGCCTTCACCTCGGTGGGCGCGGCGGGGGCCTGGCCGCCGAGGCCCTTCATCAGGGGCAGCAGCGCCGGATGGGAGTAGAAGTTCTTGGTGATCCGGTCCAGCACGCGCAGCGGGTTGGTCAGGAGCTGTTTGGCGCTGAAGTAGACGTCGCCCTTGACCTGCTTGTGCTCGCGGTTCTCCGCGAGGTTCGAGGGCAGCGCCTCCGGCCTGGTCCAGGCCGCGTTGGTGGTGGTGCCGACCAGGTAGAGGGCCTGGCCGATGTAGAGGTGCACGTCGGTGCCCTTGACCTCGTTCGCCCACCAGGGCATCAGCACGTCGTAGTCGGCGGCCTTGAAGCCGCGCGGCCAGTAGAGCTGCGGGGTGACGTAGTCGACCGTGCCCTTGCGGATCCAGTGGCGGGCGTCGGCGTAGATGGAGTCGTAGGCGGACATGCCGGCAGTGGCCGAACCGGTGGGGTCCTCGGACTTGTTGCGCCAGATCCCGAACGGACTGACGCCGAACTTCACGTACGGCTTCGTCTCGTGCACGGTCTTGTCGACCTGCGCGATCAGCTTGTTGACGTTGGCGCGGCGCCAGTCGGCGAGCTTGTCTCCCTTGCCGTACTTCTTGAAGGCGGCGCTGTCGGCGAACACCGCGCCGCCGGCGGGATAGGGGTAGAAGTAGTCGTCGAAGTGGACCCCGTCCACGTCGTAGCGCGTCACCACGTCCTTGACGACCGAGGTGACGTGCTCGCGGACCTGGGGCAGGCCCGGGTTGTAGTAGATCTGGCCCGCGTATCTGACGATCCAGTCGGGGTGGAGCCGGGCCGGGTGGTTGGCCGGCAGCCTGCTCACGTCACCGTCGGAGGCGGCGCGGTAGGGGTTGAACCAGGAGTGGAACTCCAGCCCTCGCTTGTGCGCCTCGGCGACCAGGAAGGCCAGCGGGTCCCAGCCGGGGTCCTTGCCGGCCGTACCGGTCAGATACTGCGACCAGGGCTCCAGGGACGACTTGTAGAAGGCGTCGGAGGCCGGGCGGACCTGGACGAACACCGCGTTGAGCCGGCGCTTGACCGCGTTGTCGAGGATCTTGACGTATTCGGCCTGCTGGCGGGCGACCGACAGGCCGGTCCGCGAGGGCCAGTCGATGTTCTTCACCGTGGCGATCCAGACGCCGCGCAACTGCCGCTTGGGATACTTCGCGTCGGTCGTGCACGACGCCGTCCCGGAGGTCGTGGTGGTCGCCTCCTGCGTGTGCTTGGGGGCCGCGGACTTGGTCGGCGGGGCATCCGGGCCGAAGGCATAGGCGGCGCCGGTGGTGACGACGGCGAGGGCGGCGGCGGCGAGCAATGGGCGTCCGGTTCGCATGGTTCCTCAGTCTGGCACCGGAGCGGGGATGGTTCGGCCCGAAAAAAGAAATCGTTTCGTGATGACACTGTTACGTAAATAAATCTTTGGGGAGGCGTGGGCATAATGGTCCGCGCCTCCCGACGATGACCGTGCGGAACGGCTCACCCCGGCGGGACGTCAGCCGGCGACCTTGTCCACCAGATGGGCGGGGAGCGGCTCGTAGCGCAGGAAGGTGCGCTGGAAGGAGCCCGTGCCGTGTGACATCGACCGAAGGTCGATGGCGTAGCGGGTGATCTCCAGCGCGGGCACCTCGGCCCGGACCAGGGTGCGACCGGTGCCCACCGGTTCGCTGCCCAGCACGCGGCCCCGACGTGACGACAGATCCGACATCACCGCGCCCACGTGGTCGTCGGCGATCAGCACGGCCACCTCGTCGACCGGTTCCAGCAGCAGCGTCGAGACCTTCGAGGCGGCCTCCTTCAGCGCGAGCGCCCCGGCGATCTGGAAGGCCATGTCGGAGGAGTCGACGGAGTGGGCCTTGCCGTCGTACAGCGTCACCCGCACGTCCACCATGGGGTAGCCGGCCATCACCCCGCGCTGCATCTGGGTGCGGACGCCCTTCTCCACCGAGGGGATGAACTGGCGCGGCACGACACCGCCGACGATCTTGTCCACGAACTCGAAGCCTCCCCCGGAGGGCAGGGGTTCGACCTCCAGATGGCAGATCGCGAACTGCCCGTGGCCGCCGCTCTGCTTGACGTTGCGCCCCAGAGCCTGGCAGCTTCCGCCGAAGGTCTCCCGGAGCGGGACCCTCAGTTCGATCTTCTCCACCTCGACGCCGTGCCGCTTGCTCAGCCGGTCCAGCAGGACGTCGGCGTGGGCCTCGCCCATGCACCACAGCACGAGCTGCCGGGTCTCGGCGTTGTTCTCCAGGCGGAGCGTGGGATCCTCGGCGACCAGCCGCTGCAACGCCTGGCCGAGCTTGTCGTCGTCCGCCTTGGACGTGGCCTGGATGGCCACGGGCAGCAGCGGTTCGGGCATCGTCCAGGAGGCCATCAGCAGGGGCCGCTCCTTGCTGGAAAGGGTGTCGCCGGTCTCCGCGCGGGACAGCTTGGCCACCGCGACGATGTCGCCGGCCACGCACAGGGGGGTCGTCCGCTGGAGCTTGCCCAGGGGCGAGGAGAGCGCGCCGATGCGTTCGTCCACATCGTGGTCCTCATGGCCGCGGTCGGCCAGGCCGTGTCCCGAGACGTGCACCGTCATGTCCGGGCGCAGCGTTCCGGAGAACACCCGCACCAGGCTGATCCGGCCCACGTAGGGATCGCTGGTGGTCTTGACGACCTCGGCCACGAGTGGTCCTTCGGGGTCGCAGGCGATGCCGGGGACCGGTGTGCCGTCGATCTCGGTGACCTCCGGCAGCGGGTGCTCCAGCGGGGAGGGGAACCCCTGGGTGATGAGCTGGAGGACCTCCAGCGCCCCCACGCCGGTCCCGGTGGCGAGCACCGGGTGGAAGCCGCCGCGCGCCACCGCCTTCTCCAGGTCGCCGATGAGCGCCTTGGTGTCGATCTCCTCCCCGGAGAGGTAACGGTCCATCAGGGACTCGTCCTCGCTCTCCTGGATGATCCCCTCGATCAGCGCGCCGCGGTACTCCTCGATCTGCTCCTGGTAGGAGGGGCCCGGCGCGTTCTCGGTCCGGGCGCCGGTCGCGTAGTTGTAGAACTTCTGGGTCAGCAGCCCGATCAGGCCGTTCATCCGCCCGTTGGTGACCACCGGGAGGTACAGCGGGGCCACGCTGTCGCCGAAGGCGTCCTGGCAGGAGGCGAGGACCTCGTGGAAGTCGGCCCGCTGATGGTCGATCTTCGTGATCACGACCGCCCTCGGCATCCCGACCGCCGCGCACTCCTCCCACAGCATCCGGGTCAGGCCGTCCACGTCCTCCGCAGCCGAGACCACGAACAGGGCCGCGTCGGCCGCGCGCAGTCCGGCGCGCAGGTCACCCACGAAGTCGGCGTAGCCGGGGGTGTCCAGCAGGTTGATCTTGATGTCGTTGTGGACCATCGGGGCCAGGGTGAGGTTCACCGAGCGCTGCTGGCGCACCTCGACCTCGTCGAAGTCGCTGACGGTGGTGCCGTCCTCGACCCGGCCGGGCCGCTGGACGGTCCGCGTGGCGGCCAGGAGCGCCTCCACGAGCGTCGTCTTTCCCGAGCCGGAATGGCCGACCAGCACGACATTTCTCACCATGTCCGGCCGATCGGCCGCCGGAGCCCTCCCCGCGGCTCCCGCTGCCCCGCCGGTTGCCTTCTCTGCCACGTCGCCTCCCGCATCGTTGCCGAAAAGGAGCGCGGCCGGATGCGGCCACACCCCCGGGCCCGCTGCCACGTCCGTGCACCGCAAGGACGCGGTCTGTTCACCAAATACCCATGTGGCGAATATCACAAGAGGTTTGAGACGATCCTATTACGGAGCGTTGAATACACGCTGACAGGCTGTTTGGCCTACGATCGGAGCGCGATGCTGAAACTTCTGCGCCCCGCCGTCACCCGAGCTCTGACCCCCTTGGGCAGGGCACTCGCCCGCCGGGGGGTCAGCCCCAACATGGTCACCACGGTCGGCACACTCGGCACGGTCGTCGCGGCTCTCTTCTTCTACCCCCGGGGAGACCTGTTCCCCGGCACGGTAGTGATCACGTTTTTCGTGCTCGCCGACCTTCTCGACGGGGTGATGGCCAGGATGGCCGGCTCGGGAAGCGTCTGGGGTGCCTTCCTCGACTCCACCCTCGACCGGGTGGGCGACGCCGGGATCTTCTCGGGGCTGGCGATCTGGCTCGCCGTGAGCGGCCAGCGGGCGCTGGCCGGGGTCGCGCTGTTCTGCCTCGTCGCCGGTGCCCTGGTGTCGTACATCAAGGCCAGGGCCGAAGGCCTGGGCATGACATGCGACGCGGGCATCGCCGAACGGCCCGAGCGTCTGGTCGTCGGCCTGGTCGCGGCCGGTCTCGCGGGCCTCGGCGTGCCGTACATCCTGGCCGTGGGGTTGTGGCTGCTCGCCGTGGCCAGCGCGGTCACCGTCGTCCAGCGCCTGCTGCACGTCCACCGCCAGGCCTTATCCGTTTCGTCCCGGACCCTCCGCTGATCGGGAGAGCGATGACCGACAAGCCGTCCCTGCAGGATCGTCTCGTCGCGGCCGGGTTCGGCGCCGGCTGGGCGCTCGTCCCCCGGCTTCCCGAACGCCTCACCGCCTGGGCCTTCCGCACGGCCGCCGACCGGCTCTGGAAGCGCCGTGGCAGGTCGGTGCTCCGGCTGGAGGCCAACCTCGCACGGGTCAAGGGCACCTCGCCGGACGATCCGGGGGTCAGGGAGCTGAGCCGCGAGGGCATGCGCTCCTACTTCCGTTACTTCCACGAGGTGTTCCGGCTGCCCTCCATGTCCGCCGGGCAACTTCTCGCACGCACGCACGTCGTCGGGGACGCACAGATCTACGACAACCTCGCCAGGGGGCGCGGTGTGGTCTTCGCCCTGCCGCACATGGGCAACTGGGACCAGGCGGGCGCCTGGTTCGTCGCCAAGGGGCACCCGTTCACCACCGTCGCCGAGCGGCTCAGGCCCGAGTCGCTGTTCCACCGCTACACCGCCTTCCGCGAGGGACTGGGCATGGAGGTGCTCCCGCTCACCGGCGGGGAGAGCCACACCTTCGGGACCCTGGCGCAGCGCCTGCGGGCCGGGCGCCCGGTCGCCCTGCCCGCGGAACGCGATCTGACCGCCAAGGGCGTCGAGGTGCAGTTCTTCGGTGCTGCCACCCGCATGCCCGCCGGCCCCGGCCTGCTGGCGGTGCACACCGGGGCCGCGCTGATCCCGGCGATCCTCTCCTTCAAGGGGGACGACTGGGTGATCCACTTCCACGACGAGATCGTGGTGCCCGCCGAGGGCGACCGGAAGGAGAAGGTGGCCGCCGTCATGCAGAGTCTGGCCACCGTCTTCGAAAAGGGCATCGCCGAGCACCCTCAGGACTGGCACATGCTCCAGCGGCTCTGGCTTGAGGATCTGGAGCCACGTGACTGAGAGGTCCCGTCCGGGTCCGGCGCAGGGCGGAGAGCGTGACGGGGCCGGCCCCGCGCGGCACGGGCGAGAAGCGGTGAGGGCGTAATGAGGATCGGCATCGTCTGCCCCTACATGTGGGATGTGCCGGGTGGCGTGCAGGTGCACATCCGCGATCTCGCCGAGGCCCTGATCGAGGACGGTCACCAGGTTCAGGTGATCGCGCCGGCGGGTGAGGACGCGGTGCTGCCCGCGTACGTGACCTCTGCCGGCCGCGCCGTCCCGGTCCCCTTCAACGGGTCGGTGGCCAGGATGTCGTTCGGGTTCCTGTCGGCCAACCGGGTGCGCCGCTGGGTCCGTGAGGGCCGGTTCGACGTGTTGCACGTGCACGAACCGTTCATCCCCTCGGTGGGCCTGCTCGCCTGCTGGGTGGCCAGAGGCCCGATCGTGGCCACCTTCCACGCCTCCTACGGCCGTTCCCGCGCCTTCTCGGTCGCGTCCCCCGTGATCATGAGCGCCCTGGAGAAGATCACCGCTCGGATCGCGGTGTCGGACGCGGCGAGGAAGACCCTGGTCGAGTTCATCGGCGGGGACGCCGTGCTCATCCCCAACGGGGTGACGGTCAGCCGCTACAGCGAGGCCGAACCGCTGCCCGGCTGGGAGCACGGAGAGGTGATCGGTTTCCTGGGCCGGATGGACGAGCCCCGCAAGGGCCTGCCGGTCCTGCTGGAGGCGTTCACCCTGCTGGCGGCCGAGCGGCCGGGGCTGCGCCTGCTCCTCGCCGGACCCGGTGACGAGAAGGAGGTGCTGGAGAGGGTGCCGGCCCGCTTCCACGACCGGATCGACCTGCTGGGCATGGTCAGCGAGGAGGACAAGGTCCGCGCCTACCACACGGTGGACGTGTTCTGCGCGCCCAACCTGGGCGGGGAGAGCTTCGGCATCGTGCTCACCGAGGCGATGTCGGCCGGTGCCGCGATCCTGGCCAGCGACATCCCGGCCTTCCGCAAGGTCCTCAACGACGGCCAGGCCGGGGCGCTGTTCGAGACCGGCGACGCCGCGTCGCTCGCCCGTGAGGCCGCCGCCCTGCTGGACGACCCCGACCGCCGGGCCAAGCTGTCGCGGGAGGCCCGTGAGGCCGTGCTGAAGTACGACTGGTCCACGGTCGCCCGTGACGTCCTGCGCGTCTACGAGACCGTGGCGAGCACCGCCGGAGTCGAGGAGGACGACACGCCGTGACCACCACGCTGATCCTGGTGGTGGGCGCGCTCGTGCTGCTCACCGCCGTCTACGTCTCCTGGCGGGCGGGCCGGCTGGACCGGCTCCACATCCGGCTGGAACTGGCCCGCGAGTCCATGGACGCCGCCCTGGTACGGCGGACGGCCGTCTGCCTGGAACTGGCGGCCTCCCGGATCCTGGACCCGGCGACGAGTCTGGTGCTGGCCTCGGCCGCCCACGAGGCCCGTACGGCGGGGCCCGACGAGCGCGAGCACGCGGAGAGCGACCTGTCGCGAACGTTACGGGCGGTGGTCGACCAGGAGCGCTTCAGCGACCGGCTGGCCGCCACTCCGGCCGGCCCGGAACTGCTGGAGGAGCTCGGCACCGCGGTGGCCAAGGTGCTCTACTCGCGCCGCTTCTACAACAACGCGGTCGGGGTGACCCGGACCGCCCAGCGCCGCTGGCTGGCCCGCACGCTACGGCTGGCCGGGCATACGGAGTATCCGGACTTCTTCGAGATCGACGACGCGCCCCCGCAGGCCCTCGCCATCGAATAGGACCACGCGGAGCCGGCTGCCCGGCAGCCCGGCGAGGTGTATCAGAAGCGTGGTATCCGACAAGTCGGACACCGGTAAGCTCGGGGGCGTTTCAAGGCCGACTTGAGGAGATGAGCCGTGCGGGTGCCCCGGATGATCGCCGTTACGCTGGCGGGAGCGGCGGTTCTCGCGCCGGCTGCGGCCTGCTCCTCCGACGAGCCCGCACCGGGGAAGATTCCGCAGGCCGCCGACGCCGCGGAGCCGTCATCCCCGCCGACGCCGGAGCCGACTCACCCCTTCACGGGCATGCCCGGCTCCGCACGGAGGCCAGTGCTCGCGGCGAAGATCGAGAACACCTCGGCCGGCAAGCCGCAGCTCGGCCTCAAGAGCGCCGACATCGTCTATGTCGAGCAGGTCGAGGCGGGCCTGACCCGCCTCATGGCGATCTTCTCCTCGAAGCTCCCGCCCAAGATCGGCCCGGTCCGCAGCGCCCGGATCTCCGACATGCACATCGTTCCGCAGTTCGGCAGGCCGGCCTTCGCCTACTCGGGCGCGCAGACCAAGATGCTCCCCATCATCGCGCAGTCGTCGCTGGTCGACGTCTCCGACAGCAGGGCTCCGGGCGCCTACTTCCGCCAGCCCGGCCGTTACGCGCCCTACAACCTGTTCGCCGACACCAAAAAGCTGCTGACCCAGGCACCCAAGGCGACCAAGGCCAAGGACGTCGGCCTCACCTTCGGTGACGCCCCCGAGGGCGGCGTGCCCAAGAAGTCGTTCAGTGTGAAGTATCCGGCGGCCCGTTTCACCTTCGCCTGGTCGGAGTCCGCCAAAAAGTGGCTGATCTGGCAGGACGGCAAGAAGGACATGGCAGCCGAGGGAGGCCAGCTCGGTGCGCCCACCATCGTCGTGCAGTACACCAAGACCGAGCGTTCGGAGTTCCACGACCTGAACCAGAGCTACACGCCCCTGGTGCACAGCACCGGCAAGGGCAGCGCGATCGTGCTCCGCGACGGCCAGGCCTTCAAGGCCAGATGGTCGCGTGAGACGGAGAAGGACGGCACCGTCTTCACCACCGCGGCGGGGGAGCCGATGAACTTCGCCCCCGGCCAGGTGTGGGTCGTGCTGGCCTCCCGCACACCCGTCATCCCCTGAGTCTCCTGCTCCGTGCGGACCGGGGCCGGGCGCGTACCCGGCCGCCGGCCGTACCCGGCCGTGCGGGGAGGATCCACGGGTTTTCCCCGGTCCGGCGGCCCCCCGGTGGGCGGCCGACCGGCCATGCTGTCCATGCGGGCCACCGGATGAGGACAGGATGGCGTGTAAGGGAACAGGTGGATCAGCGCCTACCATGGAGATGTGGTGGCCGTCCCCGCGGACGGCCCATGATCCGCAATCAGCCGTCGTGAGGTAGAGACCGTGTCCAGCAGTACACCCGAAGTCACCGAGACCGCCGTCACCGGAACCGCCCGGGTGAAGCGAGGCATGGCCGAGATGCTCAAGGGCGGCGTCATCATGGACGTCGTCAACGCCGAGCAGGCCAAGATCGCCGAGGATGCCGGTGCCGTCGCCGTCATGGCCCTCGAGCGGGTTCCCGCGGACATCCGCGCCCAGGGGGGCGTCTCCCGGATGAGCGACCCCGACATGATCGACGGCATCATCGCCGCCGTCTCCATCCCGGTGATGGCCAAGGCCCGCATCGGCCACTTCGTCGAGGCCCAGGTGCTCCAGTCGCTCGGTGTCGACTACGTCGACGAGTCCGAGGTGCTGACCCCCGCCGACTACGCCAACCACATCGACAAGTGGCAGTTCACGGTGCCCTTCGTCTGCGGTGCGACCAACCTGGGCGAGGCGCTGCGCCGCATCACCGAGGGTGCGGCGATGATCCGCTCGAAGGGCGAGGCCGGCACCGGTGACGTGTCCAACGCCACCACCCACATGCGCAAGATCCGGGGCGAGCTCAAGCGCCTGTCCTCGCTGCCCGAGGACGAGCTGTTCGTCGCGGCCAAGGAGCTGCAGGCGCCGTACGAGCTGGTCGCCGAGGTCGCCAAGTCCGGCAAGCTGCCCGTCGTGCTGTTCACCGCCGGCGGCATCGCCACCCCGGCCGACGCCGCCATGATGATGCAGCTCGGCGCCGAGGGCGTGTTCGTCGGCTCGGGCATCTTCAAGGCCGGCAACCCGGCCCAGCGCGCCGCCGCGATCGTCAAGGCCACCACGTTCTATGACGACCCCGACGTCATCGCCAAGGTCTCCCGCGGCCTGGGCGAGGCCATGGTGGGCATCAACGTGGACGACATCCCGGTCCCGCACCGCCTGGCGGAGCGCGGCTGGTAGGAAATTTCAGAAAGGCGGCATCCGTGAAGGATGCCGCCTTTTTCATGACGGGAGGAGTTCACTCCCTTGTCATGATCCTCCACAAGGCTGACGGGCGTCCGTGCCCGATCATCCTGGGAGGCCCCCCATGTCCCGGCTCACCCGACGCTCCTTTCTCGTCACCGGTATCGCGGCGGGGGCGGTGGCGGGCGTTCCCGCCATCGCCCATGCCGACCCCGGACCCACCCCGGAGAACGCCGCGTCCCTGGCCGCCCGCGGCCTGCGCGCCGATCCCTTCACCCTGGGCGTCGCCTCGGGTGATCCCGACTCCGACGGCTTCGTGATCTGGACCCGGCTGGCGCCCCAGCCGCTCGCCGAGGACGGCCTGGGCGGGATGCCCGGCCGGCCCTTCCCGGTCCAGTGGCAGATCTACGGCGACGCCGCCGGCCGCCGGGTGCTGCGGCGGGGCGTGGCGACGGCGACCCCGGAGTGGGGGCACAGCGTCCACGTCGAGCTGGACGGGCTCTCTCCCGATCGGGAGTACTGGTACCGCTTCAAGCTGGGGCCCTACGTCTCGCCGATGGGCCGTGCCAGGACCGCCCCGCACGTGCTCTCCTACGGTTCCGGACTGGCGATGGCCTTCGTCTCCTGCGCCCAGTACGAGCACGGTTACTTCACCGCCTACCGGCGCCTGGCCGAGGAGCACCCCGACCTGGTCCTGCACCTGGGCGACTACCAGTATGAGTACACCAAGGACACCTACACCATCCCCGGTGGAAACGTCCGCGACCACGAGGGGCCCGAGACCGAGAGCCTGGCGAACTACCGTCAGCGGCACGCCCAGTACAAGGCCGACCCCGATCTGCAGGCCGCGCACGCCGCCGCGCCCTGGCTGGTCGTCTGGGACGACCATGAGGTGGACAACAACTGGGCCGATGAGGTGCCGGAGAAGCCCGAGGTGCCGCAGCCGAACTTCCTCAGCAGACGGGAGGCGGCCTTCCGGGCCTACTACGAGAACATGCCGCTGCGTCGCGGATCCATCCCGCGGGGCATCGACATGCAGCTCTACCGGCGGGTCCGGTGGGGCAGGATGGCCACCTTCCACATGCTCGACACCCGGCAGTACCGCAACGACCAGGGCTGCGGCGACGGTTACCACGACTGCCCGGAGGCCGTCGACCCCGCACGCTCGATCACCGGTGACGCGCAGGAGAGCTGGCTGCTGGACGGCTTCCGCCAGTCACGGGCCCAGTGGGACATCATCGGCCAGCAGGTCTTCTTCGCCCAGCGCGACAACAACGCCGGGCCCGCCAAGATCACCAGCCAGGACGCCTGGGACGGCTACGTCGCCTCGCGGCAGCGGATCACCCAGGGGTGGGTGGACGCGGAGGTGCGCAACCCCGTCGTGCTCACCGGCGACGTGCACGCCCACTGGGCCGGCGACCTCAAGCTCGACTACGACGACCCCACCACGCGCACGGTCGGCTCGGAGCTGGTCGCCTCCTCCATCACCACGGGCGGCGACGGCCGCGACTCCGACCCTGCGGCCCAGCCGTTCCTGACCATCAACCCGCATCTGAAGTTCTACAACAACCAACGCGGCTACGTGGTCACCCGGATCGGGCGCGAGCAGCTCACCGCGGACTTCAAGGTGCTGCCACAGGTCACCCAGGCCGGCGCGGCGGCGTACACCAAGGCGACCTTCGTGGTCGAGGACCGGGTCCCGGGTATCCAGCAGACCTACCTGCGGCCACTCGACCCTTCGGTGGCCAGGACGCCGGAGCCGACGGCGGAACAGCGGATCCAGGAGACCGTGGACTGGGAGACCAGGCGCCCCTGACCGTCTCCAGGGCGGCGTCCTCCGGGGCGCCGCCCCTTCTCCGGAATAATAGTTAGCCAAGCTAAGTTAGACTGGCTAACTATGACGGACGACCTGGCCGAGAGCCTTTCCACAGAGCTGCGCCACCTGGTGCTGCTGCTCCGCCGTGCGGCGGCCGGGCAGCCGGTCACCAGCCAGCAGTCCGCCGTGCTGGGCTCGCTGGAGCGCGGGCCCCGCCGGATGACCGAGCTGGCCGAGGAGCACGGTGTCCAGCTGCCCACGATGACCGTGCAGATCAACCGGCTGGAGGAGCCCGGCCTGGTGGCACGGGGCACCGATCCGGCCGACGCCCGGGTCCGCACGGTCGAGCTCACCCAGGAGGGCCGCACCCGACTGGTCGCCGTCCGCCGTGCCCGGATCGCCTATCTGACCGAGCGGCTCGAAGCGCTGACGGCCGAGGAGCTCGCCGCGATCGGCGCCGCGCTTCCGGCCCTGGCCAAGCTCGGCCGCAGCTGACCTTCGTGCCGCCGCCGGTGCTCTCCCCACCGGCGGCGGCACGGCACCACCGGAGAGAAACGCACGATCGGGCGGCCGGTCTCCGTGCCCGCCTCGTCCGAGAAGGAGTCCACCCCATGTCCGCACAGAGCGGCGCCAGCATCCTGCGCCAGCCGATGTCCGTCTGGGCCACCGCGTTCGCCGCGGTCGTCGCCTTCATGGGCATCGGCCTGGTCGACCCCATCCTGCCCTCCATCGCCCAGGGCCTGCACGCCGGCCCCAGCCAGGTCTCCCTGCTGTTCACCAGCTACTTCCTGGTCACCGCGGTCGCGATGCTCGTCACCGGGTGGGTCTCCAGCCGGATCGGCGGCAAGCGCACCCTGCTGCTCGGCCTCGCCCTGGTCGTGGTCTTCGCCGCCCTGGCCGGAACCTCCGGCAGCGTGGGCGAGCTGATCGGCTTCCGGGCGGGCTGGGGCCTGGGCAACGCCCTCTTCGTCGCCACCGCCCTGGCGGTCATCGTCGGCGCGGCGAGCGGCGGTGCCGAGTCGGCCATCATTCTCTACGAGGCGGCCCTCGGCCTCGGCCTCTCCACAGGCCCGCTGGTCGGTGCGACCCTCGGCGACTGGAGCTGGCGCGCCCCCTTCTTCGGCACCGCCACGCTCATGGCCGTCGGATTCGTCCTCATCGCGACGCTGCTGAGGAGCGCTCCCAAACCGGCCGTGCGGACCCGCCTGAGCGACCCGCTCCGCGCCCTCGCCCACGGCGGCCTGTCGACCACCGCCTTCACCGCGCTCTTCTACAACTTCGCCTTCTTCACGATCCTGGCCTTCACCCCGTTCATCCTCGGCATGTCGCCGTACGGCATCGGCGCGGTCTTCTTCGGCTGGGGCGTCTGCGTCGCGCTCGCCTCGGTCTTCGGCGCCCCCGCCCTGCAACGGCGGTTCGGTTCGGTCAAGGTGCTCCACCTGTCCCTGGCGGTGCTGGCCGTCCTCCAGGTCGGCATCGCGCTGTCGGGCCACATCGGGATCATCGTCTTCGTCGTGCTGGCCGGCATCCCGATCGGCCTGAACAACACGGTGTTCACCGAGGCGGCCATGGAGGTCTCCGACGCGCCGCGGCCCGTCGCCTCCGCCGGGTACAACTTCGTCCGCTGGATGGGCGGGGCGCTCGCGCCGTACATCGCCACCAAACTGGGGGAGGACGTCGCCCCCGCCGTGCCGTACTTCCTCGGCGCGTTCTGCTGCCTGGTGGGAATGGCCGTCCTGTACGGCAGGCGCCACCACATGAGGAGCCTGGAGCGGGTCGACGCCGACCACGCCGCGCACGGCGCCCCCGTCACCGCCTGACCGGTTTGGGCGACGAGCCCAGTGGCCATACGCTGATAGGGCATTCCGAGCACCTTGAAAGGACCACTGGTGAGCATCGCCCCAACGATCGGTGTGTTCGCGCTGCAGGGAGACGTGCGCGAGCACCTGCGCTCCCTGGAGGCGGCGGGCGCCAAGGCGGTGGCCGTACGGCGGCCCGGCGAGCTGGAGGCGGTCGACGCCCTGGTCATCCCCGGCGGGGAGTCCACCACGATGTGGAAGCTCGCCGAGACCTTCGACCTGATCGAGCCGCTGCGCCTGAGGATCAAGAACGGTATGCCCGCCTACGGGTCCTGCGCGGGAATGATCATGCTGGCCGACCGGATCGAGTCCGGTGTCGACGGCCAGCAGACGATCGGGGGCATCGACATGGTGGTCCGCCGCAACGCCTTCGGCCGGCAGATCGCCTCCTTCGAGGCCGACATCGACTTCGCGGGCCGGGGGGTCCTGCGTGCGGTGTTCATCCGTGCGCCGTGGGTGGAATCCGTCGGGTCCGAGGTGGAAGTGCTGGCTCGGGCCGAAGCTGAGGATAGGATCGTCGCGGTCCGTCAGGGACCGCTGCTCGCCACGTCCTTCCATCCGGAACTTACCGGGGATGTCGGCGTGCATTCATACTTCGTTGAGATGGTGAGGGAGCTCTAGGCGATGTCCGGCCACTCCAAATGGGCGACGACGAAGCACAAGAAGGCCGCGCTCGACTCCAAGCGAGGCAAGCTGTTCGCCAAGCTCATCAAGAACATCGAGGTCGCGGCCCGGACCGGCGGCCCCGACCCGGACGGCAATCCGACGCTGTACGACGCCATCACGAAGGCGCGCAAGAGCTCGGTCCCGATCGACAACATCGAGCGTGCCCGTAAGCGCGGCGGTGGCCTGGAGGCCGGCGGCGCCGACTGGCAGACCATCATGTACGAGGGGTACGGCCCCGGCGGCGTCGCGGTGCTCATCGAGTGCCTGACCGACAACCGCAACCGTGCGGCCTCCGAGGTCCGGGTCGCCCTGACCCGTAACGGCGGCTCCCTGGCCGACCCCGGCTCGGTGTCCTACATGTTCAACCGCAAGGGCGTCGTGCTCGTCCCCAAGGGTGACCTGGAGGAGGACGACGTGCTGACCGCGGTCCTCGACGCGGGTGCCGAGGAGGTCAACGACCTGGGTGACCAGTTCGAGGTCGTCTCCGAGGCCACCGACCTCGTCCCGGTCCGCAAGGCCCTGCAGGACGCCGGGATCGACTACGACTCGGCGGAGTCCAGCTTCCTGCCGACGATGAACGTCCCCCTTGAGGAGGACGGCGCGCGCAAGGTCTTCAGGCTGATCGACGCCCTGGAGGACAGCGACGACGTCCAGAACGTCTGGGCCAACTTCGACGTCTCCGACGAGGTCCTGGAGAAGCTCGACGAGTAGGTCCCTCGGAACACCCGCCTCCGGCTCCGGAGGCGGGTGTTCCGTCGTCTGAGGGGGTTTTGGGTAGCTCTGTGGGCCCAAATCCCCGATGGTGGCCTCCGGGAGGTTTGCCGCTCGGGGGAGGGGCAGCTCAGCCGGGCGATGGGAAATCCTGATCTTGTCTTCGCGCTCGCGGGTGTCGGCGCGCTGCTCGCGGCGGTCCTTCCCCGCCTGCTCAACCGGCGCCCCTTCTCCCTGCCGCTGGTCTGCCTGATCTGTGGCGCCCTGCTCTACCTCCTGCCGTTGGACCTGCCCGAGCCCGATCCCGTCGCCCACCGCGCACTGGTCGAGCACGTCACCGAGATCTGTGTGCTGATCTCTCTCATGGGGGCCGGGCTCGCGATCAACCGGCCCTTCGGCCGGCGTGGCTGGGCTTCCACCTGGCGTCTACTGGGCTGGACGCTCCCGCTGACCGTCGTGGCGGTGGCCGGCGCCGCCGGTGCCGTGCTGGGCTGGCCCCCCGCCGCGGCGCTGCTGCTGGGCGCGGTGCTCGCCCCGACCGATCCGGTGCTCGCCTCCGACGTACAGGTCGGTGAGCCGGTCGACTCCGAGAAGGCCGACGACGAGGTCCGTTTCACCCTCACCTCCGAGGCCGGGCTCAACGACGGGCTCGCCTTCCCCCTGGTGTTCGCCGCCATCGCGATGGCGGGCTCCGGAGGCTTCGGATGGGCCGGCGGATGGGCACTGACAGACCTGCTCTACAGGTGCGGGGCCGGCGTGGTCTGCGGTCTGCTGGCCGGAAAGCTCCTGGGACGGCTGTTCTTCCGCGCCCGGGTGTCCGACCTGCGGCTCGCCGAGCACCGGGACGGTTTCGTCGCGCTGGCCGCGACGTTCCTGGCGTACGGCCTCACCGAGCTGGCGCACGGATACGGGTTCATCGCGGTCTTCGTGACCGCGTGCACCATCAGGGCCGCCGAGCGCACCCACGGGTACAACGGGGTGCTCCACGGCTTCATCGAGCAGATCGAACGGCTCTTCACCGCCTGGCTGATCCTGCTGCTCGGCGGGTCCGTGGCCACCGGCGGCCTGGCCGCCCTCACTTGGCGCGGCGCCGCCGTCGGCCTGTTGCTGCTGCTGGTGATCCGGCCGCTGGCCGGATGGGTCGCGCAACTCGGCGGCTCGGCGGGGCCGCGTGAGCGCGGTGTGACGGCCTTCTTCGGCATCCGCGGCATCGGCTCGCTGTTCTACCTCGCCTACGCCCTCGGCCAGGCCGACTTCGGCGTGCCGGCCGAGGAGCTCTGGGCCGTGGTCATCTTCACGGTGCTCGGCTCCCTCGTCCTGCACGGGATGACGGCGACGCCCGTCATGGCCCGGCTGGACCGCCTGCGTGACAGGGCCGCGGACACGGACGCCGAGCCGGCGGCCCAGCACCTGTAGGCGGCCCGGCGCTTACCAGGCCCGGCGCTTACCAGGCTCAGTGCTTACCAGGCTCAGTGCTTACCAGGCCCAGTACTTATAAGGAGCGCCGTTCCCCTGCCGGGCGGCTCCTCGGGACCGGCCGGCACAGGGGGTCCATCCGTCGGCCTGAGGATGTCCCGCCACGGCCGGCGCCGGCGTCTCGACGCCGGACTCCAGGCCGGCCGTACCTGCCCAGCCATCTTCCGGGCGGTGGCGCGGGCAGCCGTGCGTGAGGTGCTCTCACGCGGTAGAGTCGGGCACCGAACAGGTGTTCGGCGAGCGGAGGCGTGTCGGTGCGGTTGCCCGAGCTGCGGGTGATGGGGGTCGATCCGGGGCTGACCCGGTGCGGGCTCGGAGCGGTCGAGGGGCGGCCCGGGGCGCCGCTGAGCCTCGTCAAGGTCGGGGTCGTCCGGACCCCGGCCGACGACGAGATCGGAGCCAGACTGGTGGCGATCGAGGCGGGCATCGAGCAGTGGCTCGACGAGGTCGAGCCCGACGCGGTGGCCGTGGAGCGGGTCTTCGCCCAGCACAACCTCAGGACCGTGATGGGCACCGCGCAGGCGTCCGCCGTGGCGATCCTGTGCGCGTCCCGCCGGGGGCTGCCAGTGGCGTTGCATACGCCGTCCGAGGTCAAGGCGGCGATCACCGGCAGCGGCACGGCCGACAAGCAGCAGGTGGGGACCATGGTGACCCGGCTGCTCCGGCTGGACGCCATGCCCAAGCCCGCCGACGCCGCCGACGCGCTGGCACTGGCGATCTGCCACGTGTGGCGGGGCGGCGCGCAGAACCGGCTGGCCGAGGCACTGGCCAGGACCAAGACCGGACCGGGGACGACCGCCGCCGCCTACTTCCGGGGGCGGGGCCGGGCCGGATATTCGAAGGGAAGCACACAATGATCGCCTCGGTGCGGGGGCGGGTGGCCGCGATCGCGCCCGACGGCGCGGTGGTCGAGGTCGGCGGGGTGGGCATGCTGGTCCACTGCACGCCGGGCACGCTGGCGACGCTCCGGGTCGGTGAGGAGGCCCGGCTGGCCACCTCGCTCGTGGTCCGGGAGGAGTCGCTGACGCTGTTCGGCTTCGCCGGCGACGACGAGCGCGGCGTCTTCGAGATGCTGCAGACGGCCAACGGGGTCGGCCCCAAGGTCGCTCTGGCGATGCTGGCCGTCCACACCCCCAACGCGCTCCGGGTGGCCGTGGCGAGCGCCGACGTGAAGGCGCTGACCAGGGTGCCCGGGGTCGGTCCCAAGGGGGCTCAGCGGATCATCGTCGACCTCAAGGACAAGCTCGGCACGCCCGACCAGGCCGTCAACGCCGCCCTCAACGGCGGCGCGGCCGTGCCCGCCTGGCGGGATCAGGTCCACTCCGGCCTGGTGGGGCTCGGCTACTCGGCGAGGGACGCCGACGAGGCGGTCGCCGGCGTCGCCCCCCAGGCCGACGCCGAGGTGGCGCAGGGCCGCTCTCCGCAGGTGGCGGCGCTGCTCAAGGCCGCGCTCCGCGCGCTGAGCGTCCGATGAGGGGGCACTCCACGATGCGGTTCCCCGACGGCCGCGCCGAGACCGGGGCCTCTCGCCCGGGCACGGAGACGGAAGCCCCTCGCGGGGGCGCGCAGAGCCGAGACGGGCGCGGAGCCGTCCGCAGGAGTGAGGACGGACCGGCGTGAGCTTCGAACGGGATCTGGTGGCGCCGGACGCCGAGGGCGACGAGCGGCTGATCGAGGCGGCGCTGCGCCCCAAGCGGCTGGAGGAGTTCATCGGCCAGGCGCGCGTGCGCGAGCAGCTGTCCCTGGTGCTGCAGAGCGCGCTGCGACGCAACCGGCCACCGGACCACGTGCTGATGAGCGGCGGGCCCGGCCTCGGCAAGACGACCCTCTCCATGATCATCGCGACGGAGCTGTCCGTCCCGCTCCGGATCACCTCCGGGCCCGCGCTGGAGCGGGCGGGTGATCTGGCGGCGATCCTGTCGACCCTCTCGGAGGGAGAGGTCCTGTTCATCGACGAGATCCACCGGATGGCCCGTCCCGCGGAGGAGATGCTCTATCTCGCGATGGAGGACTTCCGGGTGGACATCGTGGTGGGCAAGGGGCCGGGGGCGACCGCCATCCCGCTGGAGGTCGCGCCGTTCACCCTGGTGGGCGCCACGACCAGGGCCGGGCTGCTGCCCGCACCGCTCCGCGACCGGTTCGGCTTCGTCGCGCACATGGACTTCTACGACGTGGCCGAGCTCGAACAGGTGCTGCGCCGCTCCTCGCGGCTGCTCGGCCTGGAGCTTCCGGGCGACGCGGCGCACGAGATCGCCGGGCGGTCACGGGGCACACCCCGCATCGCCAACCGGCTGCTGCGCCGGGTCCGTGACTTCGCCGAGGTGCGGGCCGACGGGGTGGTCACCAAGGACGTCGCCTCGGCGGCCCTCAACCTCTACGAGGTCGACGCCGAGGGACTGGACCGGCTGGACCGGGCGGTGCTCGGGGCGCTGCTGCGCAAGTTCGGGGGCGGACCGGTGGGGCTGTCCACCCTGGCCGTCGCGGTGGGGGAGGAGCCGGAGACGGTCGAGGTGGTCGCGGAGCCGTTCCTGGTCCGCCAGGGCCTGCTGGCACGGACCCCCCGGGGCCGGGTCGCGACCGCCGCCGCCTGGGTCCATCTGGGGCTGACGCCGCCGCCGGACGCGTTCGGCGCCGCGATGATCCCCGATCTTGAGGATGATCTGGGTCATGCGTGACGTTGGTTCAGGTAGGGAAACCGTACGGCGTTGATCACAGATCGGTGACAACGGTATCGAAATGGGAACTTCCCCGCGCGCCAGTTCGTGACCTCGTTGCCGCGTTCCTAACAGCTCGCCTAAACTCCGTGGCCTGGCTGGCTGTGTAGGCTGACGTGCTGAGCGGCGTGCCGTATACGACGTCCGGCGTCAGGCCGGTCATTCCAAAGCGTAAGGAGCGGCCCCATGGGCGGCAACTATTCGAGCCTTATCATGATCGCTCTGATGGTCGTGGTGTTCTACTTCCTGCTCATCCGGCCGCAGCGTAAGCGGCAGCAGGAGCAGGCCCAGATGCAGAACACCCTGGCCCCCGGGACGCGCATCATGACCACGACCGGTCTTTTCGCGACCGTGGTGGCGATCGACGCCGACGACGTGATCCTGGAGATCGCACCCGGTGTCGAGACCCGTTGGATCAAGGCTGCGATCGGTCGCGTGCTGACCCCGGTCGACGGTGTCGAGGACGAGGATGTCAAGTCCGCCGACGTTGTGGACGACAATGTGGTGGAGAGCGTCAAGCCGTACGGTGAGGACCAGGACTCGTCGAAGAAGTGACGACCAGGCTCACCGACCACCCCTATAGCCGAAAGAACTGACGACCAGTGGCCCGACCGACCAGCGGCCAGAACCGACCGGGGCGCATGCTCCTGGTGCTTCTGGTGATTATTCTCGCCATGGGCGGGGTGATGTTCCTGAACAGGGCATTCACCCCGGAATATGGCCTCGACCTCGCCGGCGGCACGACAGTGACGCTGCAGCCCGTTACGCCGAACGGCAGTGCTCCCACCGAGGAGAGCCTCAACCTGGCGGTGGGCATCATCCGCAACCGGGTGAACGGCAGCGGAATCTCCGACGCCGAGGTCGCCAAATCCGGTGACAACATCGTCATCTCCGTCCCCGGAGCAGGCCAGGAGGAAGTCGTCAAGCTGGTCGGCACGACCGCGGAGCTGCGATTCCGCCAGGTGCTGGCGGTCACGGCCGGGTCGCCCCCGCCTCCGGGCCAGCTGCCCACCGAGGCGCCGACGCCGGCGACCTCTCCCACGGCCACCGGTAAGCAGAACTCCAAGGCCCCCAAGCCGTCGCAGACGGTCACGCCGAGCCCGAGCGCCTCGCCCGCCGGTCGCGCCCTCTCCTCCGCGCTCACCAACCCGAGCCCGGGGGCCACGGCCGCCCCCTCGGACAGGCCCGTCAAGAACGGTGCCGACCAGAACGGCGCAGGCAAGAAGAACGAGGCCAAGAACGCGCCCCCGTCCGCCACGCCGAGCCAGAGCGCCGCTCCGTCGGCGCAGCCGACGGCCTCGGCCGACGACCCGATGGCGGGTGTGGACACCACCGGCATCGACCCGGCGGTGCTCAAGCAGTTCGAGGCGCTCGACTGCGCCAAGCACAAGGGCCAGGGCGCCCAGGACGACCCCGCCAAGCAGTTCGTCGGCTGTAGCCAGGACGGCAGCGCCAAATACGTGCTCGACAAGGCGGCCGTGACCGGCAGCGCGATCGACACCGCGACCTCCGGCGTGGACCCGACCACCGGCGAGTGGCTCGTCCAGCTCTCCTTCAAGGGCCAGGGCCCGGACCAGTGGTCGAAGATCACCACCACCGCCTTCAACTCGCAGGCGCCGCGCAACCAGGTCGCCATGGTCCTGGACGGTGTGGTGATCTCCGCGCCGGTCATCCAGGAGCCGATCACCGGCGGTCGGGCGCAGATCTCCGGCAGCTTCACCCAGGTGACCGCCGACGAGCTGGCCAGCCAGCTCAAGTTCGGCGCGCTGCCGCTGAAGTTCGAGAAGCAATCTATCGACGAGGTCTCCTCCACCCTGGGCGCCGACCAGCTCCGCGGCGGCCTGATCGCCGGCGCGATCGGCCTCGCCCTGGTGCTCATCTACTCGATGCTCTACTACCGGGGGCTGGGCATCGTCTCGGTGCTGAGCCTCGTGGTCGCCACGATCCTGACCTATGAGTCGGTGGTGATCCTCAGCGAGTTCGCGGGCTTCCGCCTGTCGCTGTCGCACATCATCGGTCTGATCGTCTCGATCGGCATCACCGCGGACTCGTTCATCGTCTACTTCGAACGCATCCGTGACGAGATGAAGGAGGGCCGCCGCTCGCTGCGGACGGCCGTCGAGGTCGCCTGGGTCCGTGCCCGGCGGACGATCCTGATCGCGGACGCCGTCATGTTCATCGCCGCCGTGGTGCTCTACTTCCTGGCGGTCGGCGGTGTGGCCGGATTCGCGTTCGCGATGGGCCTGACCACGCTCATCGACATCGCCGTGGTGTTCATGTTCACCAAGCCGTTCGTGGCCCTGCTCGCCAAGCGGAAGTTCTTCGCCAAGGGCCACAAGCTCTCCGGCCTCGACGCCGAGCGTATGAGCCAGAGCCCCGTCGGCTCCACGACCGTTCCGCAGGAGGCCTGATGTCCGGCATCGCGCGCCGGCTGTACCGAGGCGAGGTCGATGTCGACTTCGTCGGGCGCAAGAAGCTCTGGTACGGCCTCTCCGCCGCCCTTCTAGTGATCTCCATCGCCGGTCTGCTGCTGAACGGCCTGAACCTGGGCGTGGAGTTCAAGGGCGGCTCGGTCTTCTCCTTCAAGGCCCCGACCGCCAACATCGAGCAGGTCCGCACCACCTTCGGTGACGCTGGTGCTCACCAGGTCATCGTGCAGACGACGAGCAACGGCTGGCGGGTCACCACCGAGAGCCTGCCGCCCGAGGAGGTGACCACGGTCCAGAAGTCGGTCGCCGACCGGTTCGGCCTGCCGCAGAACCAGGTCAACCTCCAGGTGATCGGCGCCTCCTGGGGCGACCAGGTGGCCGACAAGGCCATCATCGGCCTGATCGTCTTCATGCTGGCGATCATCCTGTACCTGACGGTCGCCTTCGAGTGGAAGATGGCGCTGGGCGCCATCGTGGCGCTGCTGCACGACCTGGTGATCACCGCGGGCGTCTACGCGTGGTCCGGCTTCGAGGTCACCCCGGCGACCCTGCTGGGCTTCCTGACCATCCTCGGATACTCGCTGTACGACGCGGTCGTCGTGTTCGACATGATCAAGGAGGTCACCGCCAAGCTCGGCACGACCTCCAAGATGACCTACACGCAGGCGGCCAACAACGCGCTGAACCACACGCTGATCCGGTCCCTGAACACCACCTTGGTGGCGATCCTGCCGGTGGCGGCGATCCTGTTCATCGGCACCACGCTGTTCGGCGCCGGCACCCTCAAGGACCTGTCGCTGGCCCTGTTCGTCGGCATGCTCGTCGGTACGTACTCCTCGCTCTGCGTGGCGACGCCGCTGCTGGTCACGCTGAAGGAGCGCGAGCCGCGCTACCAGGCGATCGCCCGCCGGCTCGCCGCCACCGGCGGCAAGGCCGCGACCGCGGTCAAGAGTTCCCGCCAGCCGGTCCCGGCGGGAGCCGCCAACGGCGCGGCCTCCGACGCCGACAAGCGCAACAAGAAGAAGTAGCACCACCAGATCACGCCTCCGTTCCCTTTTCCGAGGGAACGGAGGCGTTTTCCTTAAGGAATGTGACGATGAGCGACCTGCGCCGGCTGATCCTCGACCGGATCCGCGATGTGCCCGACTACCCCCAGCAGGGTGTGTTGTTCAAGGACATCACCCCGTTGCTCGCCGACCCGTACGCGTTCGCCGCGGTCGTGGACGAGTTCGCCGGGCTCCACCGGGTTGACAAGATCGTCGGCATCGAGGCCCGGGGCTTCATCCTGGCCGCTCCGGCCGCCTGCAAGGCCGGCGCCGGGTTCGTTCCGGTACGCAAGAAAGGCAAACTGCCTTCCGAGACGCTTGAGGCGTCCTACGATCTGGAGTACGGCTCCGCCACCATCGAGGTCCACCGGGACGCCTTCGCCCCAGGAGATCGCGTTCTGATCGTCGACGACGTGCTCGCCACCGGAGGTACGGCGTGCGCGGCGGTGGAGCTGGTCCGCAGGGCGGGCGCCGAGGTCGTCGCCATCGCCGTACTCATGGAATTGGCCTCCCTCAAGGGGCGGGAACGGCTGGACGGCGTCGAGCTGCACTCCCTCGTGATCGTCTGACACCACCCCACCGGGGTACGCATTAAAGCCGGTCTGGATACACTTGGGGGATCTGGACTCGAATGTGAGGAGTCTGAGTGCCCCGTGATGTGGTCGTTCCCGACGTGACCGCCGATGGGGGCGGTCCCGTGGCGGCCGTCCCGACCGGCGATACCGGTTCCGCCATGTCCGGAGCCGCCGAGGAGAAGCCAGCGGTAAGGCGCAGGCTCGCACGTTTTGGGGGGCAATGGGGTGGCGCCATGAACCCGGTGCTGGAGCCGATGTTCCGGACGGTCAGAGCGACCCATCCGAAAGCAGATCTGCGGCTGATCGAGCGTGCCTACGATGTGGCCGCCTACCATCACCGCGATCAGAAGCGCAAAAGCGGCGATCCCTACATCACCCACCCCCTGGCGGTGGCGACGATCCTGGCCGAGCTCGGCACCGACGACGAGACACTGTGCGCCGCGCTGCTGCACGACACCGTCGAGGACACCGCCTACGGTCTTGACGAGCTCCGTTCGGACTTCGGCGAGAACATCGCGCTGCTGGTCGACGGCGTCACCAAGCTCGACAAGGTCAAGTTCGGTGACGCCGCGCAGGCCGAGACCGTGCGCAAGATGGTCGTGGCGATGTCCCGCGACATCCGGGTGCTGGTGATCAAGCTCGCCGACCGGCTGCACAACATGCGCACCATGCGTTACCTCCCCGAGCACAAGCGGCACCAGAAGTCCCGCGAGACGCTGGAGATCTTCGCGCCGCTCGCCCACCGGCTGGGCATGAACACCATCAAGTGGGAGCTGGAGGACCTCGCGTTCGCCATGCTCTACCCCAAACGCTACGACGAGATCGCCAGGATGGTGTCGGAGCGGGCCCCGCGCAGGGATCTGTTCCTGCAGGAGGTCATCGAGAAGGTCTCCGTCGACCTGCGTGAGGCCAAGATCCGAGCGGTGGTCAAGGGGCGCCCCAAGCACTACTACTCGGTCTACCAGAAGATGATCGCCAGGGATGTCGCCTTCGACGACATCTACGACCTCGTCGGCATCCGGGTGCTGGTCGACACGGTCCGCGACTGCTATGCCGCCCTCGGAACGATCCACGCGCGATGGAACCCGGTGCCCGGCCGGTTCAAGGACTACATCGCGATGCCCAAGTTCAACATGTACCAGTCGCTCCACACGACGGTCATCGGCCCCGAGGGCAAGCCGGTGGAGCTGCAGATCCGCACCCACGGCATGCACCACAGGGCCGAGTACGGCGTGGCCTCGCACTGGAAGTACAAGGAGGAGATGACCGCCTCCGGCTCTCCCGGCGCGAAGCTGAAGCCCGCCAGTGACATGGCGTGGCTCCGCCAGCTCCTGGACTGGCAGAAGGAGACCGCCGATCCGGGTGAGTTCCTGGAGTCGCTCAGGTTCGACCTGTCGGTCTCGGAGGTGTACGTCTTCACCCCGCGGGGTCAGGTGATCGCCCTGCCGGAGGGGGCGACCCCGGTCGACTTCGCCTACGCCGTGCACACCGAGGTCGGCCACCGCTGCATCGGCGCCCGGGTCAACAGCCGCCTGGTGCCGCTGGAGTCGAGGCTGAGCAACGGCGACACCGTCGAGGTCTTCACCTCCAAGTCGCCCGACGCCGGTCCGTCGCGTGACTGGCTCAAGTTCGTCAAGTCCGGCAGGGCTCGCAACAAGATCCGGCAGTGGTTCTCCAAGGAGCGCCGTGAGACTGCGATCGAGGCGGGCAAGGAGGCCATCGGCCGGGCCATGCGCAAGCAGGGCCTGCCCCTGCAGCGCCTGATGTCCGGAGAGTCCCTTCTGGCCCTTGCCAGGGACCTGCGCTACCCCGACGTCTCCGCGCTCTACGCGGCCGTCGGAGAGGGCCACATCGCCGCTCAGGCGGTCGTGCAGAAGCTGGTGCTCTCCCTCGGCGGGGTGGACGGCGCCGAGGAGGACATCGCCGAGGCCGCGGTGCCGACGAAGGTGCGTGGCCGTCCGCGTGGCAGCGGCGGCGCCGGAGTGGTGGTGGCGGGCGACTCGGACGTGTGGGTCCGGCTGTCGCGGTGCTGCACCCCGGTGCCCGGTGACGAGATCATCGGGTTCGTCACCCGCGGGCACGGAGTCTCGGTGCACCGCACCAACTGTCCCAATGTGGAGCAGTTGAAGTCGGAGCCGGACCGCCTGGTCGAGGTGGCCTGGTCCGCCGGGGACGACTCGGTGTTCCTGGTCGCCCTGCAGGTCGAGGCGCTCGACCGGCCGCGCCTGCTGTCGGACGTGACCCGGACCCTGTCGGACCAGCATGTGAACATCCTGTCGGCGTCGGTGACGACCTCCAGGGACCGGGTGGCGATCAGTAAGTTCACCTTCGAGATGGGCGACCCCAAGCATCTGGGACACGTCCTGAAGGCCGTGCGCAACATCCCGGGCGTCTACGACGTCTACCGGGTCAGCGGCGCCGGGGCCTGATCCGCCGCCCGGTGGGCCGGCCGGCCCGTGCCGTCCCGGCGGGGCCGTCCACGGTTCCGTGACCGATCCGGCCGGGGGTCCGGCCGGGGGGCCGGCGGTGCTGTCCGGCGGTGCTCGCCGGGATCCGATCGGCCGGCTCGGGAGGACATCCCCGGATCGGCGGCGACGATGCCTTACGGATGGGAGAACCTCAAGGGCGTGCCCCCGCCATCGGGGCACGCCCTTGAGGGATTTCACCGGCGCGTCAGGAGAACTCGGCGAGCGTGCGCTCAGCCTCCTCCAGCCAGGAACGGCGGGCGACCAGGGACTCCTGAGCGTCCTTGACGTCCTTGTCCCTGCCGGCCGCCTGAGCCTTGGCCAGACGGGTCTCCAACTGCTCGATCGACTTGTGGAGCTGGTCGACCGTGTTCTGGGCGCGGGCGCGGGCCTCGGGGTTGGAGCGCTTCCACTCCGTCTCCTCGGCCTTGCGGACCGCGTCGTCGATCTTGCGCAGCCCACCTTCGAGACGGTCACGCTGTTCGCGCGGGACCTGACCGGCCGCCTCCCACCGTTCCAGGATGCCACGCAGGGAAGCCCTGGCCGAGCGGGCGTCGGAGACCGGGAGGATCTTCTCCGCCTCGGTCAGGAGCTGCTCCTTGATCTCGGCGTTGGCCGCGAGTGAGGCGTCGCGCTCGGCGAAGACCGCCGAACGGGCCTGGAAGAACTGGTCCTGGGCGCCCTTGAAACGGCCCCAGAGCTCGTCCTCGACCTCCCGGGAGGCCCGGCCCGCCACCTTCCACTGCTGCATCAGCTCGCGGTAGGCCGAAGCCGTCGCGCCCCAGTCGGTGGAGGAGGCCAGCGCCTCGGCTTCGGCGACGATCCGCTCCTTGCTGGAACGCACGCCCTCCCGCTGCTCGTCCAGCCCGGCGAAGTAGGCCTTGCGGCGCTTCGCGAAGGCCGTACGGGCCGCGGACAGCCGCTTCCAGAGGGCCGCCTCGGTGACGCGGTCGATACGCTCGGCCGCCTTCCACTCCTCGACGAGCTGGCGCAGCCGCTCGCCGCCGGTCTTCCAGTGAGTGGTGTCGTCGGCGATGCGCTCGGCCTCGGCGACGATCCGCTCCTTGACGCCCTTGGCCTCCACGCGGGCCACGTCACGAGCGGCCTTGACCTCCTCGCGGCGCTGGGCCACCAGTTCCGTGAGGGCGCCCAGCCTGTTCAGCAGCGCGTCGAGATCACCGACCGCGTGCGCGTCGGTGATCGCCTCACGGAGCTTGACGATGGTCGCCTCGGCCTGGGCGGGTGGCAGATCGGTGCCGCGCACCCGCTGTTCGAGCAGCGTCACCTGTCCGGCCAGTTCGTCGAACTTGCGATGGAAGTAGGCAAGCGCCTCCTCCGGCTCGCCGGCCTGCCAGGACCCGACGGCCCGTTCTCCCTCGGCCGTACGTACGTAGACGGTGCCGTCGTCGTCTACCCGGCCCCACGGGTCGGTGCTCACCGTGTCCTCCCGCACTTTCATCAGCCTTTCGAGGCTAACCGCCCCATGGTTGTATTACGTCAGCTCTTGCTCGACATTGTCACGTTTTTGATTTCGACGGTTTCCTTGGGTGCTCCCGTTCCGTCCGATCCTGGGGTGATAACACCACCCTTGTTCACCTTGTCGATGATTTCCATCCCCTTGGTGACCGTACCGAACGGTGTGTAGCTCGGGGGCAACTGGGCATCGCCGTACACGATGAAGAACTGGCTGCCGTTGGTGTCGGGGCCGCTGTTCGCCATGGCCACGACACCACGGGTGTACTTCGCGCCTTCGAGGTTCTCGTTGACGAAACGGTACCCGGGACCGCCCTGCCCGTCGGTCTGGTTCTTGCCGTCGGCCTTGGCCAGCGGGTCGCCGCACTGCAGCACCGGGAACTGGTCGGAGCCGAGCCGGTGGCATTTGGAGCCGTCGAAGTATCCCTTTTCCGCGAGGAAGGCGAAGGAGTTCACCGTGCAGGGTGTCTTCTTGGCCGAAACCGCGATCACGATGTCGCCCTGACTCGTCTTCAGGGTCATCGTCTTGGGCGTGGTGTCCACCTTGGCCGGAGGGGTGCCCACGTTCTTGGCGGGGGCGCCGTCCGTGTCGGCGGCGTAGCCACAGGTGCCACTGGCGGGGTCGAAGGCCGTCGGCTTGGCGGCGGTGTCCGTCGCCGCCGGGCTCGCCGCGGGGCTTGTGGAGGTCGCCGGAGTGGCCGTGGCAGCGGAGTCGTTGCCGCCGAGCAGCGTCGTCGCGGCGATCACGCCGCCTATCACCACCACGGTGGCCACGCTGGTGCCGATGATCGCATTGCGCTTGGCCTTGGCCTCGCGCTCGATGCGCCGCTGGGTCTGCCGCTCGTAGTGCTCGCGTGCCAGCTGCTTCTGGCGGTCTTTGCCGCTCACCGCTTCGCCCTCCCGAGTGCCGGAGTATTACTTACTGAGGTGGGCGAATCGTATCGGCCAAAGGGTAATGGTTCGCAGCCCGCCGACCCGCACCGGTACCCTTCGGTTACATTCCCATCCGTTTTCTTGACGAGATCAGCTGAGGCAGATGCTCATCGCCGGCTTCCCCGCAGGGTCGTTCCAGACCAACTGCTACGTCGTCGCTCCCGCCGCGGGCGAGGAGTGCGTCATCGTCGATCCCGGGCAGAACGCGGTCGGCGACCTGGACGACGTGCTGCGTGAGCACCGGCTGAAGCCGGTCGCGGTGCTGGTCACACACGGGCACGTCGACCACATGTGGTCGGTCGCCCCGGTCTGCGGCGCGCGTGACGTTCCCGCGTGGATCCACCCGGAGGACCGTGAGCTGCTCTCCGATCCGGGCAAGGGGCTGTCGTTGGCGGCCACCCGGCAGCTGTTCGGCGGAATGACCTTCACCGAGCCGGACGACGTGCGTGAGCTCACCGACGGCGAGGTGTTACGCCTCGCGGGCATGGAGCTCACCGTCGACCACACCCCTGGCCATACCAGGGGGTCGGTGACGTTCAGGCTGCCCAGCACCGAGGAGATCCCGGACGTGCTGTTCTCGGGCGACCTGCTGTTCGCCGGCTCCATCGGCCGCACCGATCTCCCGGGCGGCGACTACCCGACCATCCTGCGCAGCCTGGCGACGAAATGCCTGCCGCTGCCGGAGGACACGGTGGTGCTGCCCGGCCACGGACCACAGACCACGATCGGCCACGAGCGCGCCACCAACCCGTATCTCACGGAAGCGGCCCCGTACGCCGGTCCCACCAGAGGACTCTGAAAAATGACTTTGCAGGCGCCCAAGGGCACCTTTGACTGGCTTCCGCCACGTTCGGAGCAGGCGCTCGCCGTGCGGGAGGCGCTGGCCGCACCGGCCCGCCGCGCCGGCTACGGCTACATCGAGACACCGGTCTTCGAGGACACCGCGCTGTTCGTCCGGGGGGTCGGCGAGTCGACCGACATCGTCTCCAAGGAGATGTACACCTTCACCGACAAGGGCGGGCGCTCCCTCACGCTGCGTCCTGAGGGCACCGCGTCGGTCGTGCGCTCGGTCCTCCAGCACGGCCTGCACAACGGTCAGCTCCCCGTGAAGCTGTGGTACTCGGGCAGCCAGTTCCGCTATGAGCGCGCCCAGAAGGGCCGCTATCGCCACTTCTGGCAGGTCGGCGCGGAGGCTCTGGGGGCGGAGGACCCCGGCCTGGACGCCGAGCTGATCGTGCTGGCGGCCGACGGTTACGCGGCGCTGGGCCTCACCGGTGTCCGGCTGCTGCTCAACACGCTGGGTGACCGGCAGTGCCGTCCCGCCTACCGCGCCGCGTTGCAGGACTTCCTGCGGGCGCTCGACCTCGACGAGCCCACCCGGGCCAGGATCGAGATCAATCCGTTGCGTGTGCTCGACGACAAGCGCCCCGAGGTGCAGGCCCAGCTCGTCGGCGCCCCGCTGGTCGTCGATCACCTGTGCGAGGCGTGCAAGGCCTACCACGAGGAGGTCCGCGCGCTGCTGACCGCCGCCGGAGTGGCCCACACCGACGACCCCCGGCTGGTCCGCGGTCTCGACTACTACACGCGCACCACGTTCGAGTTCGTTCACGACGGGCTGGGCTCGCAGTCGGCGGTCGGCGGCGGCGGCCGCTACGACGGGCTGAGCGAGATGATCGGCGGTCCGGCCCTGCCCGGCGTCGGCTGGGCGCTCGGCGTCGACCGGACGGTCCTGGCCATGGAGGCCGAGGGACTGCTGGGAGCCGAGGCGACCGGGTCACGTGTCCAGGTGTACGGTGTGCCGCTGGGTGAGGAGGCGCGCCGCCGGATGTTCCTGCTCATCACCGAGCTGCGCCGGGCCGGCCTCGACGCCGACATGTCGTTCGGCGGCAAGGGCGTCAAGGGCGCCATGAAGGGCGCCGACCGGTCGGGGGCGAGCTATGCCGTGATCCTCGGCGAGCGAGATATCGCCGCCGGGTCCGCGCAGGTCAAGGACCTGGTCAGCGGCGATCAGACCGCTGTACCGCTCGCTGAGATCGTCACGACGTTGAAGGAGAGACTGAAGAAATGATCCGCACGCACGAAGCGGGATCGCTGCGCGAGGAGCACGCCGGGCAGCAGGTGACGCTGGCCGGCTGGGTGGCGCGCCGCCGTGACCACGGCGGTGTGGTCTTCATCGATTTGCGCGACGCCTCCGGCTCCTCCCAGGTGGTCTTCCGCGAGGAGGACGACGCGCACGGCCTGCGCGCGGAATACTGCGTCAAGGTCGTCGGGCAGGTGCGGGTCCGTCCCGAGGGCAACGAGAACCCCGAGCTGCCGACCGGTGCGATCGAGGTCGTCGCCGCCGAGGTCGAGGTGCTCAGCGAGTCGGCGCCGCTGCCGTTCCCGATCGAGGGCAACGCGGGGGTCTCGGAGGAGGCCCGGCTCAAATATCGCTACCTGGACATCCGCCGCCAGCAGGTCGCCCACGCCATGCGGATCCGGTCCAAGGCCACCTACCTGGCCCATCAGGTGATGGACGAGCACGGGTTCAACTACGTCGAGACCCCGACGCTGACCCGTTCCACCCCCGAGGGCGCCCGCGACTTCCTGGTCCCGGTCCGGCTGCAGCCCGGCAGCTGGTACGCGCTGCCGCAGTCGCCCCAGCTGTTCAAGCAGCTCCTCATGGTCGCCGGCCTGGAGCGCTACTACCAGCTGGCCCGCTGCTTCCGCGACGAGGACCTGCGTGCCGACCGGCAGCCGGAGTTCACCCAGATCGACGTTGAGATGTCCTTCGTGGACCAGGACGACGTGATCGCCCTGGGCGAGGCGCTGATCGGCCGCATCTGGAAGGAGACGGTCGGCTACGAGCTGCCGGTGCCGCTGCCCCGGATGACCTATGCCGACGCCATGTCCCGCTACGGCTCCGACAAGCCCGACCTGCGCTTCGGCCAGGAGCTCGTCGAGATGACCGGCTACTTCGCCGACACCACCTTCCGGGTCTTCCAGGCGCCTTACGTGGGCGCCGTGGTCATGCCCGGCGGCGCCTCCCAGACCCGCAAGGAGCTGGACGGCTGGCAGGACTGGGCCAAGTCGCGCGGCGCCAGGGGCCTGGCCTACGTGCTCGTCGGCGAGGACGGCACGCTCGGCGGTCCGGTGGCCAAGAACCTCTCCGAGGCCGAGGCCTCGGGGCTGGCCGCAAAGACGGGCGCCGAGCCCGGCGACGCGATCTTCTTCGCGGCCGGTACGGCATCGGCCTCCCGCGACCTGCTCGGCGCGGCCCGCCTGGAGATCGGCCGTCGCTGCGGCCTGATCGACGAGTCGCAGTGGAACTTCCTGTGGATCGTCGACGCCCCCATGTTCGAGGAGGACGGCGAGGGCGGCTGGACCGCGGTCCACCACCCGTTCACCGGGCCCAAGCCCGAGTGGGCCGACAACTTCCAGGACCATCCCGGTGAGGCCCTGGCCTACGCCTACGACATGGTCTGCAACGGCATGGAGATCGGTGGCGGCTCCATCCGTATCCACCGGGCCGAGATGCAGCAGCGCGTCTTCGACGTGCTCGGCATCTCCAAGGAGGAGGCGGAGAACAAGTTCGGCTTCCTGCTGGAGGCGTTCAACTACGGTCCGCCGCCGCACGGAGGCATCGCCTACGGCTGGGACCGGATCTGCATGCTCCTCGCGGGTGGCGACTCGATCCGTGACGTCATCGCCTTCCCGAAGACGGCATCCGGCTTCGACCCGCTGACCGGCGCGCCCACCCCCATCACAGGTGAGCAGCGTAAGGAGGCAGGCGTCGACGCCAAGCCGAAGGCCGAGGCGTAGCCAACCGCCCCCAGGTACGGCGAAGGCCCCCGGAAAGACGCTCTCACGTCTCTCCGGGGGCCTTCGCCGTACCGCGCCGCGCGGCAGGCGTACGGCCCGGCGGTCGCCGCGGCGGGTCGGAAGCGGACCCACGGCGCCCGCGGCCCGCGTACGCACGAGCCGTTCCGGCGTCAGCCGAGCTTGTCGGGCAGACGGGCCGGTTCGATGCCCGGTGGACGGCGCAGGAGCGCCTCGAAGGTGAACTGAGCCTCCGTCCGGGCCGGTGGGGCGTCAGGTGGAATGGAGCCCTGGCCGTCGGCCCGACGGCCAGGGCGTCTCCTCAGGAGAGTTTCACGTCCTTGATGACCACAGGGATCTTGGGAGCGGTGGAGCCGCCGTCCCCGGTGATGTCGTCGGGGTTGGTGATCCAGCCGCCCTTGTAGACCTTGTCGAGGATGTCCATGCCCTTGGAGACGACGCCGAAGGGCGTGTAGTCCGCCCCCAGCTGCGCGGTCTCGTCGCCGAGCGAGAACCAGAACTGGCTGCCGTTCTGGTTGGCCGCCTCCTGCGGCTGCGCCAGCGCGACCGTGCCCTTGGTGAAGGGTATGCCGCCGAGGTTCTCGTCGTTGAAGACGTAACCCGAGCTGCCCTGCCCGTCGGTGGGGTTCTTGCCGTCGGCCTTGGCCTGCGGGTCGCCGCACTGGAGCATGGCCAGGCCCGAGTTCTCCGGGGTGGCCAGGCGGTGGCACTTGGTGTCGTCGTAGAAGTTCTTCTTGGCCAGGAACGCGAGGGAGTTCACCGAGCAAGGGGCCTGGGCCGTCGCCAGGTCGATCACGATGGCACCGTGGTTGGTGGTGATCGTCATGGTCTTCAACTTCAGGTTGGGCTTGCCCGGCGGCATGCCCACCTTCTTGGCCGGGCTGCCGCTGGTGTCCTTGCGATAGGAGCAGCTCACCTTGGACGCGTCGGCCGGAGCGGTGGGCGCGATCGGCGTCGTCGGCAGAGCCGAGGACGCCGACGCGGTCGGTGAGCTCTCGGCCGCGGATGTGCTGCCCTCGCTGTTCCCCCCGATCAGGGTCGTGGCGGCGATCACGCCGCCGGCGACGACCACCACTGCGGCGCCGGCACCGATGAAGATGTTCCGCTTCGTCTTGGTCGCCTGCTCAGCACGCTGGGCCTGACGCTCCTTGTGCTCCTGCGCCAGTCGACTCTGGCGGTCTTCGCCGCTCACCGCTATGTCCTCCAAGATTACCGTTACTTGACTGTCAACTGGCGGAAAGCGTACCGGCCTCAGAGTGTGCTGGAGGTAAGTGGCGGAATCCATCGAATGGGACAGAAGTGAGGATCATGGGAGACTTACTACAACTTTAAACTGTTCATGATGAGATTCCGTACCTGCTCACGACGAGATCTGGCGACGCGCCACGTATGACCGGAGCCCCCACATGTTCGATGAGATCCTGGGCCTGCCCGCCCACCCCCTGATCATCCACGCCGCCGTCGTCCTGACCCCTCTGCTGGTGGTGCTGGCCGCCGTCCACGCGCTGGTGCCACGCACGCGCGCCGTACTGCACTGGGCGGTGGCGGCCCTGGCGGTGATCGTCCCGATCGCCGTCTTCGCGGCGAAGGAGAGCGGTGAGGCGCTGAAGGAGAACCGGTTCTCGTCGGCTGACGGTCAGTTCGGCGCACGCATCGCCGAGCACGAGGGGTTCGCCACGCCGCTGCTGCTGGCCGCCCTCGCCCTGGGCGTGGTCTCGCTGGTTCTCGTCTACGTCTCCCGCGGCGACCGGTCCGGCCGCACGGTGCGGGCGGCCGTCTCGGCGCTCACCGTGGTCCTGGCCGTCGTGACGGGTTACTACGTGCTGCGCGCCGGGCACACCGGCGCGGTCGCGGTCTGGGCGAACTGACCAGGCCGGGGCGGCGGGTCCGGGTGGCGCGAAGCGGGCGGAACCTTTCCGCGGCCGACGCGGTAACAGGGACATGAGATCCTCCCTCATCCTCACCGGCTGCGCGGCCGTCCTCGTGGCGTGCTCCGCGCCGGCCACGTCCCCCGCACCCGCCGGGGCACCCGTCTCCGCCGTCCCCCTGTCGCCGTCCGCCTCCGGAGCGGCGCCGGAACGGATCCGGGAACCGGGCTGCGGCGACGGCCCCGTCCGCACGGGCCCCCGCCTGGAGTGGGCCTCGGTGAACGCCCCGGACGGGCCGTACGTCGTGAGCGCCGGCGGTGACGTCGTCGGTTACCTGTTCGCCTGCCCGCTGCGCGCGGGCAGGCCCACGAACCCGTCGAACAAGATCCTCTGGTACGTCCGCCTGCCCCGGGAGGGCAACGACCTCGTCATGACCGGCCATCCCCGGGGCGCGGCCGGCCCGGTGGTCCGTCATCGCTTCCCCGCCGACTCCTCGCCCGGGGAGATCTATCCCTCCGGGGTGGATGTGCCCACCCCCGGATACTGGACCTTCGAGCTCGCCTGGGGAGAGCACCGTGACACCGTGGATCTGAAGTACGTGTCCTGAAGGTACTGTCGGAGCGTGGACAGCCTGTTCGACTCGGCGGCCGAAGAGGCCCATCGCGGCCATGAGCCCCTGGCGGTGCGGATGCGCCCGCGCGGCCTGGACGAGGTGATCGGCCAGCGTCATCTGCTGGGGCCGGGCACGCCGCTGCGCAGGCTCGTCGAGGCCGAGGCGCCGATGTCGCTGTTCCTGTGGGGTCCGCCCGGCACCGGCAAGACCACCCTGGCCTATGTGGTCGCGGGCGTCACCGAACGCCGCTTCGTCGAGGTCTCCGCCGTGTCCGCGGGTGTCAAGGAGGTCCGCGCCGCCATCGAGCAGGCCCGGCGCGAGCTGGGCATGTCCGGCCGCCAGACGGTGCTGTTCGTCGACGAGGTGCACCGTTTCAACAAGGCCCAGCAGGACGCCCTGCTGCCCGCGGTGGAGAACCGCTGGGTCACCTTCATCGGCGCCACCACCGAGAACCCGTTCTTCTCCGTCATCTCGCCCCTGCTGTCGCGCTCGCTGCTGCTGACCCTGGAGTCGCTGTCGGAGGACGACATCCGGACGGTGCTGGAACGCGCCGTCACCGACCCGCGCGGCCTGGACGGGAAGGCGAAGCTGGCGCCCGAGGCCGCCGAGCATCTGATCCGCCTGGCCGGGGGGGACGCCCGCAGGTCGCTCACCTATCTGGAGGCCGCCGCGCTCATCGCCGACGGTGAGATCACCGTCGAGGTGGTCGAGCGCGCGGTGGACAAGGCGGCCGTCCGCTACGACAGACAGGGCGACCAGCACTACGACGTGATCAGCGGCTTCATCAAGAGCATGCGCGGCTCCGACGCCGACGCCGCGCTGCACTACCTCGCCCGGATGATCGAGGCGGGGGAGGACCCCCGGTTCATCGCGCGCCGGATCGTCATCTTCGCCTCCGAGGACGTCGGGATGGCCGACCCGACATGCCTGCAGATCGCGGTGGCCGCGGCCCAGGCGGTGGAGTTCATCGGCCTGCCCGAGGGACGGCTCAATCTGGCCCAGGCGGTCATCCACTGCTCCCTGGCCCCCAAGTCCAACGCGGTGATCAACGCCATCGGCGCCGCCTCGGAGGACGTACGGCGCGGCGCCATCGGCCACGTCCCCGACCACCTGCGCGACGCCCACTACCCCGGGGCCAAGAAGCTCGGCCACGGCAAGGGCTACAAATACCCCCACGACTTCGAACACGGCCTGGTCCGCCAGGACTACGCTCCCGAGGAGTTGCGGGACCGCCGCTACTACCAGCCCACCCGCCACGGTGCCGAGGCGGGCTTCGCCGACCGCTGGTCGAGGATCCGCGCCTTCCTCCGCGGCCGGTAGCCATCCGGAGGCGGGTGGCCCCCCGAACATATGGGGGTGGCCTGTTATGAGAAGGCGTGCCAGGGGAGAGGGGCAAGACGCGATAGGGTCTTGCCGTTCCAGCGAGGTTGAGTAGGAGGGGCGGCGCATGCTTAGCGCGGGAGAGGTCGCCGGACTGATCGTGGCCATGGCGTGGGCGATCCTGGTCTGCTTTCTGGCTGTGGTCCTGGTCAAGCTGGCACGGCTGCTCACCGAGACGACCAAGATGGTCTCGGAGCTGAGCGAGCGCGTCGTGCCGCTGCTGGAGGACGCCACGATCGCCGTCGGCGAGGCCAATCGCCAGCTCGTCGCCGTCGAGGCCATCGCCATGGACGTCAAACAGGTCAGCGGGCACGTCGCCAAGGTCAGTGACGTCACCCAGACCCTGGTCACCGGACCGCTGATCAAGCTCGCGGCACTGAGCCACGGCATCCGGCAGGCGCTGCGCGTCCGCGGCAGGTCCAACCCGCGGATGCTGGAGAGGCGGCGGCGATGATCCGGCGGCTGTTCTACATGTCCCTGGGCGCGTTCGGCGCGGTCTGGGTGATGCGTAAGCTGCAAGCACTGCATCCGAACCATCTGGCCCGCCGCGCCGTGCAGAACGCCACCGGCGTCCTGGAGCAGATGAGGGAGTTCGCGGGCGACACCCTGGAGGGTGCGGCCAAGCGGGAAACCGAGTTGCGATCCAAGTTCGGGCTCGACACTGTTGAGAACACGTACCACTACGACGTAAAGGATGGCCGCTGACATGGAGTCGGCAGAGATCGCCCGCCGCTTCCTGCGCTTCTTCGAGGAGCGTGGGCACACAGCCGTGCCCTCGGCCAGCCTGGTAGCCGAGGACCCGACACTGCTTCTGGTCCCCGCGGGCATGGTGCCGTTCAAGCCCTACTTCCTGGGCCAGCAGAAGCCGCCCTACCGCCGGGCCACCAGCGTCCAGAAGTGCGTGCGCACCCCCGACATCGAAGAGGTCGGCAAGACCACCAGGCACGCCACGTTCTTCCAGATGCTCGGTAACTTCTCCTTCGGCGACTACTTCAAGGAGCAGGCGATCCCGCTCGCCTGGGAGCTGCTGACCAAGCCCGAGTCCGAGGGCGGCTTCGGCTTCCCCGAGGACCGGCTCTGGGTCACCGTCTACCAGGACGACGACGAGGCCTACGACCTCTGGCACGAAAAGGTCGGTGTCCCCGCCGAGCGCATCCAGCGGCGCGGCCTCGAGGACAACTACTGGCACATGGGCGTGCCGGGCCCCGGCGGGCCGTGCTCGGAGATCTACTACGACCGCGGCCCCGAGTACGGCAAGGACGGCGGGCCCGTCGCCGACGAGAACCGCTATCTCGAGGTGTGGAACAACGTCTTCATGCAGTTCCAGCTCAGTGCGGTCCGCAGCAAGGTGGACTTCGACGTCGCGGGCGAGCTGCCCGCCAGGAGCGTCGACACCGGCATGGGCCTGGAACGCATGGCGGCGATCCTGCAGGGCGTCGACAACATCTACGAGATCGACACCACCTACAAGATCCTCGACCGGGCCGCCGAGCTCACCAAGACACGCTACGGCCGCGACGAGCGCGCCGACGTCTCGCTGCGGGTCATCGCCGACCACGTCCGGACCGGCGTGATGCTCGTCGCCGACGGCGTGCTGCCCTCCAACGAGGGCCGGGGCTACGTGCTGCGCCGCATCCTGCGCCGGGCCATCCGCAACCTGCGCCTGCTGGGCGCGGGCGAGGAACGCTACATGCACGAGCTCACCGCGGTGACCATCGACGTGATGGGCGAGCAGTATCCCGAGCTCAAGGCCGACGCCCCGCAGATCCACGGCGTCATCGACGCCGAGGAGGCCTCCTTCCTGGGCACTCTCCGCACCGGCACCGCGATCTTCGACGTGGCCGTGGAGGAGACCAAGCGCAAGGGGGCGGGCACGCTCGCCGGAGAGCAGGCCTTCCAGCTTCACGACACCTACGGCTTCCCGATCGACCTCACCCTGGAGATGGCCTCCGAGCAGGGGCTTCAGGTCGACGAGGAGGGCTTCCGCCGGTTGATGAAGGAGCAGCGCGACCGGGCCAAGGCCGACGCCGCCGCCAAGAAGACCGGCAACGCCGACATCTCGGTGTTCGGCCAGATCCTTGAGAAGACCGGCAGAGTCGAGTTCCTCGGCTACGACCAGGTGACCGCCGAGGCCGAGGTCATTGGCCTCCTCGTCGGCGGCGCCCCGGTCCCGGCCGCGGGCGCGGGCACCGAGGTCGAGGTCGTGCTGGGCCGCACGCCGTTCTACGCCGAGGGCGGCGGACAGCTCGCCGACCAGGGCGTCATCCGCACGGACGGGGCCGAGGTGGAGATCATGGACGTGCAGTCCCCGGTCTCCGGCGTCGTCGTGCACCGCGGGAAGGTCCGCGCCGGTGAGATCCGGGTGGGCGACTCGGCCCAGGCCGAGATCGACGTCGAGCGACGCCGCGCCATCTCCCGCAGCCACACCGCCACCCACCTGGTGCACCGCGGCTTCCGCAACGCGCTGGGCGAGACGGCCGCGCAGGCCGGCTCGGAGAACTCGCCCGGCCGTTTCCGCTTCGACTTCACCGCCGCCGGCGCCGTCGCGCCCAGTATGCTCCGCGACGTCGAGGACGAGGTCAACGCCATTCTGATCAACGACCTCACGGTCAACGCCTTCCACACCTCCCAGGCTGAGGCCCGGGCGATGGGCGCGCTGGCCCTGTTCGGCGAGAAGTACGGCGAGACCGTCCGCATCGTCGAGGTCGGCGACTACTCCCGTGAGCTCTGCGGCGGCACCCACGTCTCCAGCTCCGGACAGCTCGGCCTGGTCAAGGTGCTGGGTGAGGCTTCGATCGGTGCGGGCGTGCGCCGGGTGGAGGCCCTGGTCGGCCTGGACGCGTTCCGCTTCCTGGCCCGGGAGAGCCTGCTCGTCGCCCAGCTGTCGGAACAGCTCAAGGCCCGCCGCGAGGAGCTGCCCGAGCGGATCGAGGGCATCGTCACCCGGCTGCGCACCGCGGAGAAGGAGCTGGACGGGCTCCGCTCCGCCCAGGTGCTCGCATCGGCGGGTGAGATAGCGGCGGGCGCCCGCGACCTGCACGGGGTCTCCGTCGTGACGCACCGCGCGCCTGATGGCACCTCCCCCGACGACCTGCGTAAGCTCGCCCTCGATGTGCGCGGCCGGCTCCCGGGAGACCGGGCTGCGGTCGTCGTCGTCGCCGGTGTGCCGGGCGACCGGCCCGTCGTCGTCGCCGTGGTCAACGAGCCGGGGCGCGACCGGGGCCTGAAGGCAGGCCGGCTCGTCGGCGTCGCCGCCAAGGCACTCGGCGGTGGCGGTGGCGGTAAGGATGACGTCGCCCAGGGTGGTGGAGTCCGTCCTGAGGCGATTGGCGACGCGCTTGGCGCCGTCGAGCAGGCGATCGAGCAGACGCTCGTCTGACGGCGGACGTCTGCGAGTCGGACACGGCTCGGAGGCGGAGATGATGATGAGAAACGGTATTCGGCTGGGCGTCGACGTCGGATCGGTCCGTATCGGTGTGGCCCGCAGCGATCCTTCGGGGCTGCTGGCCACGCCGGTGGAGACCGTACGGCGCGGTAAGGGCGATCTGGACCGGCTCGCGGAGATCGCGGAAGAGTACGAGGTCATCGAGATCGTGGTCGGCCTGCCGACCTCGCTGTCCGGTCGTGAGGGACCGGCGGCCGAGGCCGCCCGCGCCTTCGCGACCCGGATCGCCCTGCGGCTCGCACCCGTCCCGGTGCGGCTGTTCGACGAGCGGCTGACCACGGTCACCGCCCAGCAGGGCCTGCGGGCCAGCGGGGTGAAAGCCAGGAACCAGCGCGGTGTGGTGGACCAGGCGGCGGCCATCGTGCTGCTCCAGGCCGCCCTGGACGCCGAGCGCGCCACGGGCCTGCCGCCGGGCGGCCCGGTCGGACCACCGGGCGGGCAGTCCGGGGGAGAATCGAGTGGCCGGGCTGCTCGGTGAGCCGCCTGCGGCCGCTGTGGCTGCTGGCGGGTGGCACGGCCGTCGTCGCCACGACACTGGGCGTCGGTGGATATGTGCTGGTCAAGCCTTATATGATGCCTGCCGACTTCGAGGGAGCGGGTTCGGGTACGGTCACCGTCAAGATCGACGAAGGCGCCACCGCTCGTGAGATCGCCTCGGTCCTCGCCGACGCCGGGGTGGTGGCGAGCGCCAGGTCGTTCGTCCGGGTGACCGAGGAGCAGGCCAAAGGGAAAAGTCTGCGGCCGGGCTATTTCAAGCTCCGCAAGGGCATGTCGGCCGCCGCCGCCCTCAAGCTGCTGGTCGCGCCGGAGTCGCGGGTGGTGCGCCGGGTGACCATCCCGGAGGGACTGCGTCTGACCGAACTGCTCGACAAGGTCGCCACCGGCACCGGGATGCGACGGACCGAGTTCGCGAAGGCCACCGCGGACCGTCAGGAGCTCGACCTGCCCGCCTACGCCGAGAGCGCCGAGGGTTTCCTCTTTCCCGCCACCTATGAGGTGGAGCCGGACATGGCGCCGAGAGAGGTGCTCGCGGCCATGGTGGAACGTTACAGGCACACGGCCGGCGAGCTCGACCTTGAGGAGAAGGCGGCGAAGGTGCGGCTGACGCCCCTGGAGGTCGTCACGGTGGCGAGCATCCTCCAGGCCGAGGGCGGACGGGACTCCGACTATCCGAAGATCGCTAGAGTGATCTACAACCGGATCAGGGCGCGGATGCCCCTCCAACTCGACACCACGGTGCTCTACGCGCAGAAGCGCAGGAGCCTCAAGGTGACGGAGAAGGACACCAGAGTGAAGTCGCCGTACAACACCTATCTGAGACCGGGCTTGCCGCCCGGCCCCATCGCGAATCCAGGAGAGAAGGCGTTGCGGGCAGCTCTCCATCCAGATCAAGGTGATTGGCTCTGGTTTGTCACAACCGATCCGGAGCATAGAATCACGAAATTCACTGATAAAGAGAGTGAGTTCGTGAGATACAGGGAAGAGCTGAACAGATACCTCGGGACGCGGTGATGCACGGCGGAACGCCCCCGGTTCCGCCGCGCGCGGCGACCCGCACCGGAAGGTCGGGAGAAGGTGCCCGGTCGACCGGGACGTCCGGCCTGGTGCCCCCCCTCGGTTTGGCATACCCCCTTGACGCCAGGCCGTCCCTGACGGGAGATTGGCCGGCGAAGCTATGAGCGATCTCGATATGGACTTCCTGGTCGCCGATGACGACGGTCGGTCACGGCGCAGGTCACGCACATCTCCGGGCTCCGGCAACAAGCGAGGTCGTCGTCGGCGGCGCCGCCGTAACCGGGGCGGTTTCCTCGCCCCGATGCTCGCCATGATCGTCCTGCTGGGCGGCATCGGCGCCGGTGGCTTCTACGGCTACACCTGGCTGCGCGACGCGATGACCGTCGAGGACTACACCGGGCAGGGCACCGGGGAGGTCGTCGTGGAGATCAAGGACGGGCAGAACGCCTCGGACGTGGCGCAGACCCTGCAGGCCCAGGGCGTGGTCAAGAGCGCCAAGGCGTTCGTCAACGCGGTCGCCGACGCCAACAAGAGCGGCTCCCTGCAGCCCGGCGAATACACCATGCGCAAGCAGATGTCCGCCGCCGTCGCCGTCACCCTGCTCGACCCGACCAAGCGGCTCCTGGAGAGGGTGACCCTCAAGGAGGGCCTGCGCCTGTCCGACACCCTGGTGCAGCTCGCCAAGCAGACCGGCAAACCGCTCAAGGAGTTCCAGCGGGCCGCCAAGGACGTCGAGGCGCTGGACCTGCCCTCCTACGCCAAGCGCAGGCTGGAGGGCTACGCCTTCCCCGCGACCTACGAGATCACCCCCAAGATGACGGCCGCCGACATCCTGGCTGCGATGGTCGAACGGTTCCACCAGACCGCCGAGAAGGACGACCTCGTGAAGGAGGCCAAGGCCCTCGGCCACACCCCGCACGAGATCATGACGATCGCCAGCATCGTCCAGGCCGAGTCCGGCAGCGTGGAGGACATGGGCAAGGTGGCCCGGGCCATCTACAACCGCCTCGACGGCGACCCCGAGCGCAAGCTGGAGATGGACAGCACGGTGATGTACGGGCTGAACAAGTACGGCATCGCGGCGTCCAACGCGGATCTCAAGAGCACCTCGCTCTACAACACCTATGAGCGGTTCGGTCTGCCTCCGGGTCCGATCGCCAACCCCGGCGACCACGCCATCCAGGCGGCACTGAACCCGACCAAGGGCGACTGGATCTGGTTCGTCACGACCGACCCCAAGCGCGGCATCACCAAGTTCACCTCCTCCGAGGCCGAGTTCTTCAGGCTCAAGGCGGAGTTCGAGAAGAACCAGGCGGGCGGATGATGCGGGCGGCGGTGCTCGGGTCGCCCATCGCCCACTCGCTCTCACCCTCCCTGCACCGCGCCGCCTACGAGGGCATGGGCCTGCACGACTGGCGCTACGAGGCGATCGAATGCGATGAGGCCGGGCTGCCCGGCCTCATCGGCGGCCTCGGTCCCGAATGGGCGGGCCTGTCGCTGACCATGCCGCTCAAAAGGGCCGTGCTCCCGCTGCTCGACACGGTCTCCGAGCTCGCGCTGCGGGTCGGCGGGGCCAACACGGTCGTCTTCTCGGCCGGCGCCCGCCACGGTGACAACACCGACGTCCACGGCATCGTCCAGGCGCTCACCGAAGCGGGCGTGGCCCCACCACGGGCGGCGACGATCCTCGGCGGAGGGGCGACGGCGGCCTCCGCGCTGGCCGCGCTGCACGAGATGGGCCTGGACGAGGCGACCCTGGTGGTCCGTGACCGTGCCAGGGCAGGGGAGACCGCCGAGGTGGCGGAGCGGCTGGGTACGGCCCTGACGGTGCAGACCTTCGACAAGCTCGACATCGTTCTGGACGTGGACCTGGTCGTCTCGACCCTGCCCGCCGGAGCCGCCGACGGTCTCGCCGACCTGGTGGCCGGGGTGCCCGCGCTCTTCGACGTCGTCTACGCGCCGTGGCCCACCCGGCTGGCCGCGGCGGTGGCGGCGCGGGGCGGCACCACGATCGGCGGCTTCCCCATGCTCCTGCACCAGGCGGTCCGGCAGGTCGAGATGATGACCGGCCGGACCGACGTGCCGGTGGAGGCGATGCGTGCCGCGGGCAAGGCCGCGATCGTCAGCCGAGCCGCTCCGGAGAGCTGACCGTCCCGCTGCCGTAGGGCCGGAAACCTCGTCTGGCCACGGTGAAGAACACGGCCACGAGGAGCGTCTGCAGCAGGAAGTGCGGCCATGCGTCCCTGAGCGGCTCGTCCAGCAGTCCCACGGCGTAGAGCGACGCGAGCATCGGGACCATGAGCAGGATGGCGCGGCGGCCGACGGGGGTCCGGCTGGCCACGCCACAGGCCATCGCGATCAGGGTCAGGTCGACCCTGATCCGGTCCGGGCCGTCGGGCGGGAAGAGGTAGGTGAAGACGTTGAGGGCGGCGAGCGACAGGACCGCGGCGACGCTCCAGTGGAGCAGCCGCCGGTGGCCGATCAACGCCGCTCCCTCGGCCGGCCGGGGCGCCAGGGTCAGCAGGAGGGCGACGACACAGCCGGGGACGGCCTGGAAGGCCACGCCGCCGGGGGTCAACGGGTGCACCGAAGGGGCGTCCGGTCCCAGGTGCTTCATGATCTCCATGGTCGACACGGTGTAGACGGCGCTCTCCGCCACCGCCCAGATCCAGGCGCCGGCGGCCGCCCAGCGTGAGCCCCGTAGCGCCAGGCCGAGGATCAACGGGTAGGGCAGCAGCCGCACCACGACGAGTACGACCTGGAGGAAGCCCACCGGCTCCCAGGTGCCCGGCCACAGGATCAGCGCTGAGCTGCCGAGCGACAGGACGAGCAGGTGGAGCGGGGCGACGATCGCGGCGACGTTCAGCGCGTCGCGCCAGTGCGCGGCGGCCTCGGGGCCGAGGGAGCGCTGGAGGCGGATGAGGATCCCGCCTTTGACCACGTCGAACACCTCACGTGGATCCGGGCGCTCGCGGCCCGGACCGGCTGCGGCGAGCAGTACGCCGATCATCTCCTCCTCGTGCCGTGCCCGGTGTTCGCGGGGGTAGCAGGCCAGGAGCCTGCGGTAGCGGGCCTCAAGGGGGCTCACGCCGCACCTCCGGTCAGGCCTCGGCGGAACATGCCGCCGGCCGGGCGGATGCGCAGCCGGGTGGCGGCCGCCTCGGCGTTCCGGCGCAATCGTTCGGCCTCGGCGGCCAGGCGGGTGACTCCGTCACCGGTCAGCCGGTAGTAGCGCCGGACCCGACCGTCCACCACCTCCTCCCGGTCGCCCGCGATGAGCCCTTCGGACTGGAGGCGGTCGAGGGCGGCGTAGAGGGTGCCCGCACGCAGACGCACCCGGCCACCGGAGATCTCCTGGACATCGGTGATCACTCCATAGCCGTGCTGGGGCTCCGCGGCCAGGGCGGTGAGGATCAGGAAGGTGGGTTCCTGCATCGATCGCTCGCTCATACCGTCTTTATATACCGACCATCGGCATATTGGGTGTGCGGTAAGGAAACTGTGGCACCGCAGGGGATGCCGCACGGATGATTCTGTGAGCGTGCGTGGTTGTGGTAATGTAACTACTCGATCGGTCCGGCGTGCCTGCTGGACGCGCAAGCGGAGGTTCACCTCCCACCTGGCTGGCCGCGAGGCTGGCAGGTCAAGGATCACACCGGGTAATTCCGGGGAGCTCACAGTGTAAAAAACTGATGGGTTCATGTGGCCCCGCATGCGCGACGTGCGGGGCATTTCGTGCATCCAGGCCCCGAAACGGCCTGCGTTCTGCGACCTCCCGGCACGATCGAGCATGTGGCAGCCGCCCGCAAAGACGGCGGCGGATCGCAACCTAGGAGGCCCCATCAGCGCCGAGCCCCGCATCAATGACCGTATTCGCGTGCCCGAGGTCCGCCTCGTCGGCCCGAACGGCGAACAGGTTGGCATCGTCTCCATCGGCGATGCTCTGAAGCTGGCTCAGGAGTCCGACCTCGACCTCGTTGAGGTCGCGGCCACGGCTCGCCCGCCCGTGTGCAAGCTCATGGACTACGGCAAGTTCAAGTACGAGTCCGCCATGAAGGCACGTGAGGCGCGGCGAAACCAGGCGTACACGATCATCAAGGAGATCAAGCTCCGACCGAAGATCGACCCGCACGACTACGAGACCAAGAAGGGTCACGTGGTGCGGTTCCTCAAGGCCGGAGACAAGGTCAAGGTCACGATCATGTTCCGCGGGCGGGAGCAGTCCCGGCCCGAGCTGGGTTTCCGGCTCCTGCAGCGGCTGGCCGAGGACGTCACGGAGCTCGGCTTCGTGGAGTCCCAGCCGAAGCAGGACGGTCGAAACATGATCATGGTGATCGGCCCGCACAAGAAGAAGGCCGAGGCCAAGGCCGAGAAGGCAGCGGCCAAGGCGCGGCGAGACGAGGACCCCGTGGAGGGTCAGGCTCCCGTGGAGGATGAGGCTCCCGTCGTCGACGAGGTGGCCGCTCCGCAGGAGTGACTCGCATAGCCTGAAGCATCAGGTAGTCGCGAGGTTAAGCCGAGACCGGGTCCGGTCTCGCAGTCAGGCACGCCCTTGACTTGGGTTACCGGCCCGGGACATCGGCACGATCGAGGGAGAGACGGCTGAGATGCCGAAGATGAAGACGCACAGTGGTGCGAAGAAGCGATTCCGGCTGACCGGCACGGGCAAGATCAAGCGCCGCCGCGCCAACCGCGCGCATTACAACGAGTGGAAGTCGTCCACCTTGACGCGTCGTCTCAAGCCCGAGGTCGTGCTCTCCGATGCCGACGCCAAGAAGATCAAGAAGCTGCTCGCTAAGTAACGGTCCCCGGGGAGATAGATACACATGGCACGCGTGAAGCGGGCGATCAACGCCAAGAAGAAGCGCAAGGTCGTTCTTGAGCGGGCGAAGGGCTACCGGGGCCAGCGGTCCAGGCTGTACCGCAAGGCCAAGGAGCAGATGCTCCACTCGATGACCTACGCCTACCGCGACCGTAAGGACCGCAAGGGCACCTTCCGTCGTCTCTGGATCCAGCGCATCAATGCCGCTGCCCGCCAGAACGGCATCACGTACAACCGGCTCATCCAGGGTCTGCGGCTCGCCTCCATCGAGGTCGACCGCAAGATCCTCGCCGACCTCGCGGTCAATGACGCCGCCACGTTCGCGACGCTGGTCGAGGCCGCCAAGAAGGCGCTCCCGGCCGACGTGAACGCGCCGGTCGCCGGCTGAATCCGGCACTGACGAGTGTGCGGCCCACAGCGATCACGCTGTGGGCCGCATTCGCATTCTTGGGGGAAAAGGCATGGCGGGATCCGAGCTGACCAACATCAAGTCCCCGAGGGTCAAGGCCGTCCGGCGGCTGACCAAGCGGGCCTTCAGGGACCGTGACCGGTCCTTCCTCGCCGAAGGGCCGCAGGCGGTCCGCGAGGCGCTGGCACTGGACGACGTGGTGGTGGAGCTGTTCGCCACGGCTGAGGCCGCGCTGCGGCACGCCGACATCGTCAGTGCCGCCGTCGCCGCGGGAGTGCCCTTTCACCGCGCCAGCGGCGAGGTCATGGCCGAGCTTGCCCAGACCGTGACCCCGCAGGGACTGCTCGCCGTGTGCAGGTTCGTCCATGTGCCCCTGGACAGCGCCCTCTCCGCCGACGCCAGGTTGGTGGCCGTGCTCGCCCATGTCCGGGATCCGGGCAACGCCGGGACCGTGCTGCGCACCGCCGACGCGGCCGGCGCCGACGCCGTCGTCTTCACCGACGCCTCGGTGGACCCTTACAACGGCAAGTGCGTCCGGGCCAGCGCGGGCAGTCTTTTCCATCTCCCGGTCACCACGGGGCTTCCGGTGGCCCAGGCCGTGCAGAAGCTCAAGGACGCGGGGCTGCGGGTGCTCGCCGCCGATGGCGCGGGTGAGCAGACGCTGGACGACGTGGACCTGTCCGGCCCGACCGCGTGGGTCTTCGGTAACGAGGCGTGGGGACTGCCGGAGGAGATCCTGCGGCTGACCGACGAAGTGGTCCGGGTGCCGATCTACGGACAGGCCGAGAGCCTCAACCTCGCGACCGCCGCCGCGGTGTGTCTGTACGCATCTGCCCGATCTCAGCGGGCCGGTTCCCCCACCCCCGCTCCGAGGCTGCCGTAGAACCCGGGAAACCCGCTATTGTCGGCGTTGTAGCGTCGAGGAGGCGGGGTCGTGCACGGCGAACACACCGACGAACGGAGCGCTGATTCCGCCTGTGTGATCGACGTCGACGATCTTCCCGATGGCCTTGTGATGACCGATCGCGACGGGCATGTGCTGACCGTCAACCGCGCCGCGGCCCGGCTTACCGGGGTCACCCACGAGCAGGCCGTCGGACGGCACCTGCGCGACGCGTTCTCCTTCCGCGACCACGACGGCCGCGACTGGTGGAAGTGGTTCGACACCTACGGCGGGCTGCCCACCCGCACCCGCCAGCCCGAGCTTCCGCTGCGCACCCCCGGCGGCCAGGAGATGCTCGTGGCCGCCCGCCTGGTGCGCAGGCCCGAGCGAGGCGGTGAGGTCGTCCGGGTGGTGATCACACTGCGTGACGCCGGTGCCCGTGCCCGGCTGGAGCGCAGCCGCGCGGACCTGGTCTCCACCGTGGCCCACGAGCTCCGCTCCCCGCTGACCAGCGTCAAGGGGTTCACCGCCACGCTGCTGGCCAAATGGACCCGGTTCACCGACAACCAGAAGCTCGTCATGCTGGAGACGGTCAACGCCGACGCCGACCGGGTGACCCGGCTGATCACCGAACTGCTCGACGTGTCCCGCATCGAGTCCGGGCGGCTGGAGATCCACCGCCAGGTGGTCGACCTCCCGGCCAGAGCCCGGAAGATCATCGCTGGGCGCGTCGCGGCGGGAGAGCCGGAGGACCGCTTCCGGCTGGAGGTCCGCGGTGAGCTGCCCGAGACGTGGCTGGACCAGGACAAGATCGACCAGGTGCTGGCCAACCTGATGGAAAACGCGGTGCGTCACGGGCGCGGTACGGTGACAGTAGCCATCGAGCCGAACGAGTGGGGAGTGACCGTGTCCGTCCGTGACCAGGGAGAGGGCATCCCGCCCGAGCTGGCCACGCGCGTGTTCCGGCAGTTCTGGCGGGGCAACGCCCGTCGTCGCGGCGGCACCGGCCTCGGCCTGTTCATCGTCAAGGGCCTGATCGAGGCCCACGGTGGCACCATCTCCGTGCAGCGGGGGCCCGAGGGCGGAGCCGAGTTCCGATTTATGGTGCCTACCGGCACCCCTGACTTCGCCTGAGCGCGGATTCAAGCCCGGTGGGCTTCCCCGACTAGACTCATTGCCGCTCAAGCCCTGGATTCGGAGCTCTCTTGTCTAACTACGACCCGGTTGAGGTGACCCCGCTGCACGCCGATGAGATGGCGCGCATGCAGGCTGACGCGCTCGACGCCGTCAAGGCGGCGTGCGACCTCGACGAACTCAAGCAGGTACGGCTCGCACACGCCGGTGACCGCTCACCGATCGCCCTGGCCAACCGCGAGATCGGCGCACTGCCTCCGGCGGCCCGCGCCGAGGCGGGCAAGCGGATCGGCGGCGCCCGCAAGGCCGTCGCCGACGCTCTCGCCGAGCGCCAGGCCCAGTTGGAGACCGAGCGGGACGAGCGGGTCCTCGTCGAGGAGACCGTCGACGTCACGCTGCCCGCCGACCGCGCCCCGCGTGGTGCCCGGCATCCCCTGACCACCATGCAGGAGCGGATCGCCGACGCGTTCGTCGCGATGGGCTACGAGGTGGCCGAGGGACCCGAGCTGGAAGGCGAGTGGTTCAACTTCGACGCACTGAACATCTCGCCCGACCATCCGGCCCGCTCGGAACACGACACCTTCTTCGTGGAGTCGGTCGAGTCCGGCAAGGTGCTGCGCACGCAGACCTCACCGGTGCAGATCCGGGCACTGCTCAGCCGCAGGCTCCCGGTCTACGTGATCTCGCCCGGCAAGGTGTTCCGCACCGACGAGCTCGACGCCACCCACACCCCGGTCTTCCACCAGGTCGAGGGGCTCGCCATTGACGAGGGCCTGACCATGGCCCACCTCAAGGGCACCCTGGACCGTTTCGCCCAGGTCATGTTCGGTGAGGGAATCACCACCAGGTTCCGGCCGAACTACTTCCCGTTCACCGAACCGTCCGCCGAGATGGACCTGAAGTGCTTCGTCTGCCGCGGCGCCTCCGCGGTGGCCGGCAACCCGCCCTGCCGCACCTGCAAGTCGGAGGGCTGGATCGAGTGGGGCGGCTGCGGCATGGTCAACCCGCGGGTGCTCATCGCCTGCGGTGTCGACCCCGGCCGCTACAGCGGCTTCGCCTTCGGCATGGGCATCGAGCGCACGCTGATGTTCCGCCACAACGTCGAGGACATGCGCGACATGGTCGAGGGAGACGTCCGCTTCACGCTCCCGTTCGGAATGGAGATCTGATGAAGGCCCCGCTTTCCTGGCTGCGGGAGTACGTCGACCTCCCCGCTGTCACCGCTCACGAGATCGCCGACAGACTCACCGCCGCCGGGCTCAAGCTGGAGGCCATCACCTCCTACGGTCACGACGTCAAGAACGTGGTCGTCGGCGAGGTGCTCGCCATCGAGGAGCTGCAGGGCTTCAAGAAGCCCATCCGGCACTGCCAGGTCGAGGTGGGGGAGGCCGCGCCGCGTGAGATCGTCTGCGGCGCCACCAACTTCGCCGTCGGCGACCGGGTGCCGGTCGTGCTGCCCGGTGGCGTGCTGCCCGGCGGGTTCGAGGTCGGCGCCCGCAAGACCTACGGACGGATGTCCGAGGGCATGATCTGCTCGGAGCGCGAGCTCGGCCTGAGCGACCTGCACGAGGGCATCATGGTGCTGTCGGAGGGCACGCCGATCGGAGCCGACGTGGTCGAGCTGCTCGGCCTGCGCGATGACGTGATCGAGATGGAGATCACCCCGGACATCGGCTACGCGCTGTCGATCCGCGGCGTGGCCCGCGAGGCCGCCACCGCCTTCGGCTCGGCGTTCCTCGATCCGGCCGACGTCTCCCCGCCCGCCGAGGCCGGCCCGTCCTACCCGGCCTCCATCGCCGACCCGACAGCCTGTGACGGCTTCGTGCTGCGCGAGGTCCAGGGCTTCGACCCGTCCGCGTCCAGCCCGCTGTGGATGCGGACCCGGCTCACGCGCGCCGGTGTGCGGCCCGTCTCGCTCGCCGTCGACGTCACCAACTACGTGATGCTGGAGCTGGGTCAGCCCCTGCACGCCTTCGACGCGGCGAAGCTGACCGGCGAGATCGTCGTGCGCCGGGCCGAGCCGGGCGAGACCCTGGAGACGCTCGACCACGTCGTCCGCACGCTCGACCCGGAAGACATCCTGATCACCGACGGGTCGGGCGCGATCTCGATGGCCGGGACCATGGGCGGTCTGCACACCGAGATCTCCGAGACCTCCACCGACATCGTGATCGAGGCCGCGCACTTCTCCGCCAGCGGCATCGCGCGGGAGTCCCGCCGCCACAACCTGGTCAGCGAGGCGTCCAAGCGCTTCGAGCGGGGCGTGGACCGGGAGCTGCCGCTGTATGCGTCCTGGCGTGCGGCCCAGCTGCTGGCCGAGCTCGGCGGCGGCACGATCCAGCCGGGTGTGACCCACGCCGAGGTCGAGGTCGAGCCGGTCCGCATCTCCATCCCGAGCGGCCATCCCGCCAGGGTCGCCGGGACCGGCTACGACCGGGAGACGGTGATCCGCCGCCTGGAGCAGGTCGGCTGCACGGTCGTCGCCGGCACGGTCGCCCCCGCCGACGAGATCGCCGCCAAGCTCGCGGTCACCGGCGATGACATGCTGACGGTCACCCCGCCCTCGTGGCGGCCAGACCTGACCGATCCGAACGACCTCGCCGAGGAGGTCATCCGGCTCGAAGGCTACGAGAACCTGCCCTCGATCCTGCCGGCCGCTCCGGCGGGTGCCGGTCTCAGCGAGGGCCAGCGGCTGCGCCGCCGGGTGGGCCGGGCGCTGGCGGCCTCCGGCTACGTCGAGGTCCTGACCTACCCGTTCAACGGGGAGCGTGACTTCGACAACCTGCAGCTGCCCGCGGGCGACGCGCGCCGCCGGGCCGTACGGCTCGCCAACCCGCTCAGCGAGGACGAGCCGCTGATGCGGACCACGCTGCTGCCGGGACTGCTCAAGACCCTGGTGCGCAACGTGGGCAGGGGCTTCGGCGACGTGGCGCTGTTCGAGACGGGGCTGGTCTACCGGCCGTCCGACGGTGCGCCCGCGACCGCGCCGGTGCTCGGTGTGGACCGCAGGCCGAGCGAGGAGGAGCTCGCCTCGATCGAGGCCGCGCTGCCCGCCCAGCCGCTGCGGGTGGGAGCCGTGCTCGCCGGGGAGTTCGAGCGGTCCGGTTGGTGGGGCAGGGGCCGTACGGCCGGCTGGGCGGACGCCGTCGAGGCGGCCCGCACCGTGGCTCGCGAGGCCGGGATCGCCCTCGACGTGCGCGCCGACCGGCACGAGCCCTGGCATCCGGGCCGCTGCGCCGCGCTGTACGCCGGGGGTGTGCTCGTCGGCCACGCCGGTGAGCTGCACCCGCGTGTCATCGAGGCATACGGCCTGCCGCCGCGCACCAGCGCGATGGAGCTGGAGCTGACGAGGCTGGAGCCGCTGATGACCGGTCCGGCGCAGGCTCCCGCGATCTCCGCCTACCCGGTGGCCACGCAGGACGTCGCGCTCGTCGTCGACGCCGCCATCGCGGTGTCCGAGGTGGCGAGGGCGCTGCGCGAGGGGGCCGGTGACCTGCTGGAGTCGGTCCGGCTGTTCGACGTCTACACCGGCGAACAGGTCGGTGCGGGCAGCCGATCCCTGGCCTACACCCTGCGGTTCCGCGCGCCGGACCGGACGCTGACCGCCGAGGAGATCACCGCGGCGCGCGACGCGGCCGTGGCACTCGCCGGTGAGCGCACCGGAGCGCAACTCCGCGGCGTCTGATCCGCATAGGAGGGCCTCGACGGCCGCATGCCGTCGGGGCCCTTCTCTCGGTCCGGGCTTTCGATTCGGGAGGGACGATGAGGCACCTGCTCGTGTTCGCCGAGCGCGACGACGCCGAGGAGGTCGCGGAGACCGTGGCCGAGGAGTTTCCGCGGATCGGCGTGCCGGCCGTCGTGCGAGAGGCCCTGGCGGGTGAGGACGACGCCGAGGACGCCCAGTGGGTCGTGGTGGTCGAGGATCCCGGTGGTGTGCTGCGGTCCGATCACCTGGCGCGCCTGGAGACGCTGGCGGAGGAGCACGACGGCTGGCGCGAACGCTGGTGAGGGGAGCCGCCCGCCGTCGTGGCGTCGGCTCGGCGTGCTGAGCGATCGATCGGAGGTGCCGGGCACGGACCTCGGGTTCCGGCGGTGACCCGCGTCCGGGCAGACCGTGTTCGCGCGGGTCGCCGCCGGGCGGTGTCAGGAGCCCAGGACCTCTCTGCGGAGATGAGTCTTGAGGATCTTGCCGCCGGGGTTGCGGGGGAGCTCGGCCTCGCGGATCCAGAACCGGACCGGGACCTTGAACGCCGCGATCCGCTCACGCAGGAAGGCCTGCAACTCCTCGGTGCTCGCCGGGGAGACCAGCCGTACCACCGCGCCGACCTCCTCGCCCAGTTCGTCGTGCGGGATGCCGATCACCGCGACATCCTCCACCGCGGGGTGCTCGAACAGCGCGGCCTCCACCTCGGCGCAGTAGACGTTCTCGCCGCCGCGGATGACCATGTCCTTGGCCCGGTCGACGATGAACACGAACCCCTCCTCGTCCACCCGTGCCAGGTCGCCGGTGTGCAGCCAGCCGCCGACGAAGGTCTCGGCGGTGGCCTCGGGACGGTTCCAGTAACCGAGGATGACGTTCGGGCCGCGCAGGCAGAGCTCGCCGACCTCGCCGACCGGCAGCTCACCGCCGAGCGGGTCGGCGATCTTCACCTCGACCACGGGCATCGGCAGGCCGATGCTGTCGGGCTTGGCCAGGTAGTCCGCGCCGGCGTTGTTGATGGTGAGCGCGGTGGTCTCCGTCATGCCGTATCCGTTGGAGGTGGCGCGGGCGGGCAGTTGCTCGGTGATGCGTTCCAGCAGCTTCGGCGGGGCCGGGGCGCCGCCGTACCCGAGGGAGTTGAGGCTGGAGACGTCGAACTTGCCCAGATCGGGGTGGGACAGCAACTGCCACACGTTCGTGGGTACGCCGCTGAACGTGGTGATCTTCTCGCGCTCGATCAGCTCCAGCGCGCGGCCCGCGTCCCACTTGTACATCAGCACCAGAGCGCCGCCGGTGAACATGGTGGTGGTCATGACCGCGAAGCAGCCGGTGACGTGGAAGAGCGGCACGGTCAGCAGGGTGACGCGGCGCTGTCCGGCCGATTCCGCCGGGTCCTTGCCCGCCCGGACCACGGTGCGCAGCAGCCCGTAGGCCACGGTCATGGGGGACTGACCGAGGTTGCGGTGGCTGCCGAGCGCCCCCTTGGGACGGCCGGTCGTGCCCGAGGTGTAGAAGATCGTGGCGGGGTCCTCGGGGGAGAGGTCCATCGGCGGCAGCGTCACGTCGGCCTCGATCCGGCCCAGCACGTCGTCGAACGAGCGCGCGCCCGCGGGCACCTCACCCCGGGTCACGATCAGTGACGCCACCTGGCCGGCGAGCTTGGCGGCGCGCTCGCCGTCGGCGATCAGCACCTTGGCCCCGGAGTCCGACAGTCCGAACTCCAGCTCCTGCGCGGTCCACCAGGCGTTGAGCGGTACGGCTATCGCCCCCGCCGCCAGTGTGGCGGAGAAGGCGATCACCCACTCGGGATAGTTGCGCATGGCGATGGCCACCCGGTCGCCCTTGACCACCCCGTACTCCTCAACCAGGCGCCGCGCCAGCGTGGCCGCCCTGCGGAAGTGCTCCTCGTAGGTGATGTGCTGGTCCTCGTAGGTGAGGAAGACCGCCTCTCCGTGGAACCTGCTCATCTCCAGCAGGGCGCGGAAGTGGACGGGCGCGTGCTTCCAGGTCCTGACTGAGCCGCCGTGACCGGCGACCTCCTCCAACTCGAAAAGCTGGCCCGGTGCGGTCAGCTGGGCCTGGACCTGGTCGTGGGTGACGGTCATGGGTTCGTACTCCCGGGGGCGAAGGGACCGGAAATTCCACGATACCGACCGGTAGGTACGTGCAACAGTGGCGAAACATTTGCCTCGCTTTCCTGCGAATGATCGTCTGTAGCGAAACATGGCTATAAATGAACTTTTGGGTTGTTTTACCCCGAGGGGAGTGGCGAAGATCCCACCCGTCACTTGCATGACCATCCTGAAAGTTGCATAATCTATCTAGTAAGCTCATGAGCAAGAGTGCATGATTATGCAGTGGGGGATGGATGAAAGCGGCGATCGCCGGTGCCAGTGGCTATGCCGGAGGCGAGTTACTACGTCTGCTACTCTCCCACCCCGAGATCGAGATCGGCGTGCTGACCGCGGGCTCCAACGCCGGTTCTCCTCTCGGCGCGCACCAGCCCCACCTGGCTCCGCTGGCCGACCGGATCCTGCGGGACACCACGGCCGACACCCTCGCGGGCCACGATCTCGTCTTCCTCGCTCTCCCGCACGGCCAGTCCGCGGCCATCGCCGGGCAGCTCGGTGAGAACACCCTTGTCGTCGACTGCGGTGCCGACTTCCGGCTCGCCGACCCCGGCGAGTGGGAGCACTTCTACGGCGGCGCCCACGCGGGCGTGTGGCCGTACGGGCTGCCCGAACTGCCCGGCCAGCGCGACCGGCTCCGCGCGACCAGGAGGATCGCCGTTCCCGGGTGCTATCCGACAGCCGTCACCCTGGCGCTGTTCCCCGCCTTCGCCGCCGGCCTCGCCGGACCCGACGTGGTCGTGGTCGCCGCCACCGGGACCAGCGGGGCGGGCAAGTCCCTCAAGCCGAACCTGCTGGGCAGCGAGGTGATGGGCTCGGTCAGCGCCTACGGCGTCGGCGGCGTCCACCGGCATATTCCCGAAATGGAACAGAACCTCTCCCCGCTGGCAGGTGAGCCGGTGAAGGTCTCCTTCACCCCGATGCTGGCCCCGATGAGCCGCGGCATCCTCGCCACCTGTACGGCGCCGGCCAGACCCGGGACCACCGCGCAGACGCTGCGCGAGACCTACGAGACCGCGACCAAGGACGAGCCGTTCCTGCGGTTGCTGCCGGAGGGGGTCTGGCCCGCGACATCGATGACCCTGGGCGCCAACACCGCTGCCCTCCAGGTCGCCCTCGACGAGCGCACCGGACGCGTCGTCGTCGTCATCGCCATCGACAATCTGACCAAGGGCACCGCGGGCGGCGCGATCCAGAGCGCCAACCTCGCCCTCGGCCTGCCAGAAGAGCTCGGCCTTCCTCTCACTGGAGTTGCCCCATGAGCGTAACCGCCCCCCTCGGCTTCCGGGCAGCGGGAGTCTCCGCCGGAATCAAGTCCGGTGACGCCCGCGACCTGGCGCTTGTCGTCAACGACGGCCCGTCGCGCGCCGCGGCCGGTGTCTTCACGGTCAACCGCGTCAGAGCCGCGCCGGTGCTCTGGTCGGAGCAGGTGCTGGCCGGAGGCCGGGTGCACGCGGTCGTCCTCAACTCCGGCGGTGCCAACGCCTGCACCGGCCCGCTCGGATTCCAGGACACCCACGCCACCGCGGAGAAGGTCGCCGAGGCGCTGAACGACTCGGCGGGCGAGATCGCCGTCTGCTCCACCGGCCTGATCGGTGAGCGGCTGCCGATGGACGCGCTGCTGGGCGGGGTGGACCTCGCCGTCTCCCAGATCAGCAGGGACGGCGGCCTGGCCGCCGCCGACGCCATCCGCACCACCGACACCGTCTCCAAGATCTCCTTCAGGCGAGGGGAGGGCGGCTACATGGTCGGCGGCATGGCCAAGGGCGCGGGCATGCTCGCTCCCGGCCTGGCCACCATGCTCTGCGTGATCACCACCGACGCCGACGTGCCCGCGGATCAGCTCGACACGGTGCTCCGCAAGGCGACCTCCGTCACCTTCGACCGGCTCGACGCCGACGGCTGCATGTCCACCAACGACACCGTCCTGTTGCTGGCCAGCGGCGCCTCCGGCGTCACCCCGGACCTCGACGAGTTCGAGCAGGTGGTCCGCGTCGTCTGCGCCGACCTCGCCCGCCAGCTTCTGGTGGACGCCGAGGGTGCCACCAAGGCGATCGCCATCGAGGTGGTCGGCGCCGCCTCCGAGCAGGACGCGGTCCTGGTCGGCCGTACCGTCTCTCGTTCGAACCTCCTCAAGTGCGCCATCCACGGCGAGGACCCCAACTGGGGCCGGGTGCTGTCGGCGGTCGGCACCACCGACGCCGTCTTCGAGGCCGACCGGCTCAACGTGGCCATCAACGGCATCTGGATCTGCCGGGGCGGTGCCGTCGGAGACGACCGGTCCAAGGTGGACCTGCGTCCCCGCGACGTGACGATCACCATCGATCTGTCGGCCGGTCCGCACTCGGCGACCATCCACACCACGGACCTCACCGCGGCCTACGTCCACGAGAACTCGGCGTACGCCTCATGAGCCCCGATACGGGAACCGACACGGGAACGGACGCGGCACTGGCCAAGGCGCACACGCTGATCGAGGCGCTGCCCTGGCTCGCCCGGTTCAACGGCGCGACCGTCGTCGTCAAATACGGCGGCAACGCGATGACCGAGGAGCACCTGCGGGAGAAGTTCGCCGCCGACATCGTCTTCCTGCGCTACGCCGGGCTCAAGCCGGTGATCGTGCACGGCGGCGGCCCGCAGATCAACGCCCAGCTCGACCGGCTCGGCATCGAGTCCACCTTCACCGCCGGGCTCCGGGTCACCACCCCCGAGGCCATGCAGGTCGTCAGGATGGTGCTGGTCGGCCAGGTCAACCGGGACGTGGTCGGCCTGATCAACCGGCACGGGCCGTTCGCGATCGGCATGTCGGGCGAGGACGCGCACCTGTTCACCGCGGTCCGCAAGCACGCCGTCGTCGACGGTGCCCAGGTCGACATCGGCCAGGTCGGTGACATCGTCAACGTCGAGGCCGGGGCCGTGCAGGCGCTCCTGGACGACGGGCGGATCCCGGTGATCTCCTCGATCGCGCGCAGCGAGGACGGCACCGTCTACAACGTCAACGCCGACACCGCCGCCGCCGCCCTGGCCGTGGCGCTCCAGGCGTCCAAGCTGATCGTCCTCACCGATGTCGAGGGTCTCTACCGCGACTGGCGCCCCGGCGCCGGAGACGACGGCAACCAGGTCATCAGGCAACTGTCCGCCACGGAGCTGGACAAGCTCCTGCCCGGCCTGTCCAGCGGCATGGTGCCCAAGATGGAGGCCTGCCTGACCGCGGTCCAGGGCGGTGTGCCCCAGGCCCACGTGCTCGACGGCAGGGTGCCCCACTCGGTGCTGCTGGAGATCTTCACCGATGAGGGCGTCGGAACCATGGTGCTGCCGGACGCCGCAGCAGCGCCGGCTGTACCGTACCTGGTCAACCGGCGGCTGACCGCCACCATCAAGCTGAACGGGAGCGACAAGTGATGTCCGATCGACCCGCCTCCGAGGCTCTCAGCGAGCGCTTCGAGGCCGCCCTCATGCCCACCTACGGCGTGCCCCCGGTGGCGCTGGCGCGCGGTGAGGGCGCGAAGATCTGGGACGTCGACGGCCGGGAGTATCTCGACCTGATCGGCGGCATCGCCGTCAGCTCCCTCGGCCACGCCCACCCGGCGCTGGTGGAGGCCGTCTCCCGCCAGGTCGCCACGCTCGCGCACACCAGCAACCTGTTCCTGCACGAGCCGGAGGTGCTGCTCGCCGAACGACTGCTCGGCCTGCTCAGCGCTCCGGCCAGGGTGTTCTTCACCAACTCGGGCACCGAGGCCAACGAAGCCGCACTCAAGATCGCCATCAAGTACGGCAAGACGAACGGCCGCGGCTACGTCGTGGCCGCCGAGAACGCCTTCCACGGCCGGACCCTCGGAGCGCTCTCGCTGACCGGAAAGCCGTCGATCCGCGACCAGTTCGGCCCGTTCCCGGTGGACGTCCGGTTCGTCCCATACGGCGACGCCGACGCGCTGAAGAACGCCGTCACCGAAGACTGTGCCGCGGTCTTCCTGGAGCCCACCCAGGGGGAGGCCGGCGTCGTCCCCCCACCCGACGGCTACTTCACGGCCGCCAGAGAGATCTGCGACGCCACCGGCGCACTGCTGGTCGCCGACGAGATCCAGTCCGCGATCGGCCGTACCGGTCACTGGTTCGCCCACCAGCACGAGGAGGTCGTACCCGATGTGCTGACCCTCGCCAAGGGACTCGGCGGCGGCATGCCGATCGGCGCCTGCATCGGCTTCGGCCCGGCCGGAACGATCTTCGCCAAGGGCGACCACGGCTCCACCTTCGGCGGCAACCCCGTCTCGGCCGCCGCCGCGCTCGCCGTACTCGACACGATCGAGAAGGACGGCCTGCTGGAACACGTCCGGACCGCCGGTGCCCGGTTCGCCGAGAGCATCGCCGCGATCGACCACCCGCTGCTGGCCGGCGTCCGCGGCCGGGGCCTGTGGCTGGCCCTCGTGCTGACCGGCGACCGTTCCGCGCGGGTCCAGGCGGCGGCGCAGCGGGCCGGTTTCCTGGTCAACGCCCTGCAGCCCGCCGCCGTACGGCTCGCCCCCCCGCTGGTAACCACCTCCGAGCAGCTCGCCACCTTCGTGGCCGCGCTTCCCGCCATCCTTGACGAGGCCGCCAATGACTGACAACCGCGTGGACCAGCCGCAGACGAGGCACTTCCTCCGGGACGACGACCTGTCGCCGGCCGAGCAGGCCGAGGTGCTCGACCTGGCGGAGGCCATGAAGAAGGACCGCTACGGCTACCGGCCCTTCGACGGTCCGCAGACCGTCGCCCTGATCTTCGACAAGCCGTCCACCCGGACCCGGATCTCCTTCTCCGCCGGGGTCGGTGAGCTCGGCGGCCTGCCCCTGGTCATCGACGCCGGATCATCGCAGATGGGCCGGGGCGAGTCCATCGAGGACACCGCCCGAGTCCTGGAGCGCCAGGTCGGCGCCATCGTGTGGCGGACCTCGGGCCAGGAGAGGATCGAGGCCATGGCCTCCGCATCCTCCGTACCGGTGGTGAACGCGCTCACCGACGCGTTCCATCCCTGCCAGATCCTCGCCGACCTGCAGACCGTCAGGGAGCACTTCGGCAAGGTCGAGGGCGTCACCCTGGCCTACCTCGGAGACGGTGCCAACAACATGGCCCACTCCTACCTGCTCGGCGGAGCCGTCGCCGGTATGCACGTGCGGATCGGCGCCCCGGCCGGATACCGGCCCGATCCGGAGATCCTGCGGCGGGCCGGCGAGATCGCCGCGCAGACCGGCGGATCGGTGACCGTACTGGCCGACGCGGGCACGGCCGCCGCCGACGCGGACGTGATCGCCACCGACACCTGGGTCTCGATGGGCCAGGACGGCAAGGAGCAGCGGATCGCCGACCTGACCTCCTTCCAGGTCGACGCCGAGCTGATGAGCCGGGCGGCCCCCGGCGCGATCGTGCTGCACTGCCTGCCCGCCTACCGCGGCCTGGAGATATCCGCCGACGTCCTCGACGGGCCGCAGAGCCTGGTGTGGGACCAGGCCGAGAACCGGCTGCACGCGCAGAAAGCCCTGCTGCACTGGCTGGTCTCGGCGCCCCGGCGCGCAGCGGGTACCGGTGGATATGACACGCTTGTCGTGAGGCCCGCAGCAGAGGCCACCTGATGATTCCCATGACCAAGGTCGCCCGCCAGGCGCGGATCACCGACCTCCTCCAGCGGCAGCCGATCCGCTCCCAGCCCGAACTCGCCAGGCTCCTGCTGGAGAGCGGGGTGGACGTCACCCAGGCCACCCTCTCCAGGGACCTGGACGAACTCGGCGCGCTCAAGCTGCGCGCGGAGGACGGCTCGCTGGTGTACGCCCTGCCGGGCGAGGGCGGTGGCCGGATCCCGCTGACCCGCCTCGGCGGTGGCGAGTCGCCGGCCGCGCGGTTGGGCAGGCTCGCCGAGGAACTGCTCGTCTCCGCCGAGGCGTCGGCCAACCTGGTGATCGTCCGCACGCCGCCGGGCGCCGCCCAGTTCCTCGCCTCCGCCATCGACCACGCCGACTGGGAGTCCATCCTCGGCACCGTGGCGGGAGACGACACGATCCTCGTCATCAGCAGGGATCCGACGGGCGGGGAGGCGGTCGCCGAAGCTCTGCTCCGGCACGCGGACCGACGTATCTAGCCCGCTCCGGCGGGCCGTCCCAGTTCCGTCCACGCCTGTGACGAAAAAGACTTTGGAGAAATTGATCATGACTGATCGAGTCGTACTCGCCTTCTCCGGCGGCCTCGACACCTCTGTCGCCATTCCCTTCCTCGCCGAGAAAACCGGCGCCGAGGTCATCGCGGTGGCCGTCGACGTCGGCCAGGGCGGTGAGGACATGGAGATCATCCGGAAGCGGGCCATCGACTGCGGCGCCGTCGAGTCCGTCGTCGTGGACGCCCGCGAGGAGTTCGCCGCCGACTTCTGCGTGCCCGCCATGCAGGCCAACGCCCTCTACATGGACCGCTACCCGCTGGTCTCCGCACTGTCGCGACCCCTGATCGTCAAGCACCTGGCCGCCGCGGCCAAGGAGTTCGGCGGCACGCACGTCTCGCACGGCTGCACCGGCAAGGGCAACGACCAGGTCCGGTTCGAGGCCGGCCTGGCCGCGCTCCACCCCGAGCTCAAGGTCATCGCCCCCGCCCGCGACTACGCGTGGACCCGGGACAAGGCGATCGCCTACGCCGAGGAGAAGAGCCTGCCGATCGAGACCACCAAGAAGAACCCCTTCTCGATCGACCAGAACATCTGGGGCCGGGCCGTCGAGACCGGTTTCCTGGAGGACATCTGGAACGCTCCCAGCGAGGACGTCTACTCCTACACCGCCGACCCGGCCCAGCCGCGTGAGGCCGACGAGGTCATCATCAGCTTCGTCAAGGGCGTCCCGGTGGCGCTGGACGGGCGGCACCTGACCCCGTTCCAGATCATCTCCGAGCTGAACCGGCGCGCCGGCGCCCAGGGCGTGGGCCGCCTCGACATGGTCGAGGACCGGCTCGTCGGCATCAAGTCCCGCGAGGTCTACGAGGCGCCCGGCGCCGTCGCACTGATCACCGCCCACATGGAGCTGGAGAACGTCACGGTCGAGCGGGACCTCGCCCGGTTCAAGCGGTCGGTGGACCAGCGCTGGGGCGAGCTCGTCTACGACGGCCTCTGGTTCTCACCGCTGAAGAAGGCCCTGGACGTCTTCGTCGCCGAGGCCCAGCAGCACGTCACCGGCGAGATCCGGATGACCCTGCACGGCGGCAGGGCCACGGTCACCGGCCGCCGCTCCGAAGCGTCGCTGTACGACTTCAACCTCGCCACCTACGACACCGGCGACACCTTCGACCAGTCACTCGCCAAGGGTTTCGTCGAACTGTGGAGCCTGCCTTCGAAGATCGCGGCCGCCCGGGACGCCCGACTGGTCTGATTGAGCTATGGTCGCGGATTGAACTGGGAGGGAGAACAACGGTGACTGATGGTGGTAAGCCGATGCGGCTGTGGGGCGGCCGGTTCGAGGGAGGGCCGGCCGATGCGCTGACCAGGCTCTCGGTAAGTGTGCACTTCGACTGGCGGCTCGTGCCGTACGATCTGCTGGCCTCACGCGCGCACGCCCGGGTGCTGCACCGCGCCGGGCTGCTCACCGAGGAGGAGCTGGGGCGGATGATCGCCGCCCTGGACGACCTCGATCGGGCCTGCAAGGCCGGTGAGTTCCGGCCGACCGTGGCCGACGAGGACGTCCACACCGCGCTGGAGCGCGGACTTCTGGAGCGACTGGGCACGCTCGGTGGCAAGCTCCGCGCCGGTCGCAGCCGTAACGACCAGGTGGCCACCGACCTCCGGCTCTATCTCCGCGATCATGTCAGGCACATCGTCTCCCGCCTCGTCGAGCTGGAGACCGCGCTGATGAGCCAGGCCGAGGAGCACGCCGAGACGGCCGCTCCCGGTATGACCCACCTGCAACACGCCCAGCCGGTCTCCTTCGGACATCAGCTCCTGGCCCACGTGCACGCCTTCGCCCGCGACGTCGAGCGGCTGCGTGACTGGGACAGGCGGGCGGCCGTGTCCCCGCTCGGCTCCGGCGCGCTCGCCGGATCGTCGCTGCCGCTGGACCCGCAGGCCGTGGCCAGGGAGCTCGGGTTCGACTCCGCCGCGCCCAACTCGATGGACGCGGTCGCCGACCGTGACTTCGCCGCAGAGTTCCTCTTCGACGCGGCCATGATCGGCATGCACCTGTCGCGGCTGGGCGAGGAGATCGTCCTGTGGGCCTCACAGGAGTTCCGCTGGATCGAGATGGACGACGCCTACTCCACCGGCTCGTCGATCATGCCGCAGAAGAAGAACCCGGACGTCGCCGAGCTCGCACGAGGCAAGAGCGGCCGTCTCATCGGCAACCTCGTGTCGTTGCTGACGACCCTCAAGGGCCTTCCGCTGACCTACAACCGTGACCTGCAGGAGGACAAGGAGCCGGTGTTCGACTCCGTCGACACCCTGCTGCTGGTCCTCCCCGCCGTGGCCGGCCTGGTCGCCACCATGCGCGTCAACACCGCCAAAATGGAGGCTTCGGCTCCCGACGGGTTCGCGCTGGCCACCGACCTGGCCGAACTGCTGGTCCGCAGGGGCGTCCCGTTCCGCGAGGCACACGAGGCGGTCGGTCATCTGGTGGTCTGGTGCCAGGTCAACGACAAGGACTTCGGAGAGCTCACCGACGAGGAGCTGGCCAAGGTCTCGCCGCACTTCACCCCCGACTCGCGCGAGGTGCTCTCGGTGCCGGGCGCGCTGGCGGCCCGCAAGGCGCACGGTGGCACGGCCCCCGACAGGGTCCGTGACCAGCTCACCGAGCTGCGCGAGACCGTCGACGCCCAGGCCACCTGGGCGAGCGGGAACTGATGGGGGCAGACGGATCCGGCGGATGTCTGCCCGCCGGGTCCGCGCCCCTGACCCGTGAGTTCTTCGACCGGCCAGGTCACGAGGTCGCCCCCGACCTGCTGGGACGGGTGATCGCGCATGGACCGGTCGCGGTCCGCCTCACCGAGGTCGAGGCGTACGGCACGCCGGGAGCCGACCCCGCCTCCCACACCTACCGGGGCCGGACTCCGCGTAACGCGGTGATGTTCGGACCCCCGGGGCATCTGTACGTCTACTTCACGTACGGCATGCACTTCTGCGCCAACATCGTCTGCCTCCCCGAAGGGGTGGGGTCAGGTGTGCTGCTGCGCGCCGGTGAGGTGGTCTCCGGAGCGGAGGTCGCACTGGCCCGCCGGACGGGGGGCGCCGGCCGTACCGTCACCGCCCGTGACCTCGCACGCGGGCCCGCGCGTCTGGCCGTGGCACTCGGTTTCACCCGGGAGCACAACGGGTCGGACCTCTGGCCGACCGGTCCCATCGGCGTCCTGGAAGGCGATCCGCCCAGCACCGAGACGATCCGGTCGGGGCCGCGCACCGGGGTCTCATCGGGACAGGAGACCCCCTGGCGCTTCTGGATCGACCGCGACCCCACGGTCTCGCCGTACCGGCCACATGTTCCGCGCCGTCGGTGAACAGCTCTCGGTCGCCGGTCCGCACTGGTCGTCCGGGGCGCGAAAAGGGTTACGAGTGGCGCGGTGGTGCTGTGATCGGGCAGGCTGTACAGGAGTGACAAACGTCCCTTCGAGCATTGGAAAGCAAGGATCGTGACCGACATTCTGGATGACCTCGCCTGGCGCGGCCTGATCGCGCAGTCCACCGACATCGACGCCCTGCGTGCGGCGATGGCCGAGGGTCCGATCACGGTCTATTGCGGCTTCGACCCGACCGCGCCCTCGCTCCACGTCGGCAACCTGGTTCCCTTGTTGACCCTCACCCGCCTGCAGCGGGCCGGTCACCGGGTCGTCGGCCTGGTCGGTGGCGCGACCGGCCTGATCGGTGATCCCAGCGGGCGGAGCACCGAGCGCTCGCTCAACTCCTCCGAGGTCGTCGCCGAGTGGGTCGCGCGGATCCGGGTCCAGGTCGAGAGGTTCCTCGACCTCTCCGACGAGTCGCGCGGAATCATGGTCAGCAACCTCGACTGGACCGAGGGCATGTCCGCGATCGACTTCCTGCGTGATGTCGGTAAGCACTTCCCGATCAATCGCATGCTCGCTCGCGAGTCGGTCTCCGCCCGCCTCGGTGGCGAAGGGCTCAGCTACACCGAGTTCAGCTACCAGATCCTGCAGGCCAACGACTACCTGGAGCTCAACAGGCGGCATGGTTGCACGCTGCAGGTCGGCGGCAGCGACCAGTGGGGCAACATCACCGCAGGGACCGATCTGATCCGCAGGGTGACCGGCAATCACGTGCACGCGCTGACCGTGCCGCTGATCACCAAGGCCGACGGGACGAAATTCGGCAAGACGGCCGGCGGCGCGGTATGGCTCAACCCGGAGATGACCTCGCCGTACGCCTTCTACCAGTTCTGGCTGAACGCGGACGACCGCGACGTTGTGAAGTTCCTCAAGATCTACAGCTTCAAGTCCCGTGAGGAGATCGAGGAGCTGGAGAAGGCGGCCGCCGAACGGCCCGCCGCCCGTGAGGCTCAGCGCGCGCTTGCGACGGAGTTCACCACACTGCTGCACGGTGCCGAGGAGTGCGCCGCGGTGATCGCAGCCTCGGCGGCTCTGTTCGGTCAGGGCTCGCTGGACGAACTGCCCGCCCGGACGCTTGGGGAGGCTCTCGCGGAGGTGCCGCGTGCCGAGGTCTCCGCGCTGGGGGCCTCATTCGTCGAACTGCTCGCAGAGAGCGGACTGGTGGAGTCGAAATCCGCCGCCCGCCGAGCGGTCAAGGAGGGTGGCGCGTACCTCAACAATGTGAAGATCACCGATGAGGCCTATGTGCCCTCGGCCGACGACCTGTTGCACGGCCGCTTCCTGGTGTTGCGCCGGGGCAAGCGCTCCATCGGCGGTGTCGAGGTCGTCGCCGCCTGATCTTTCCCGCGTCCGGTGTGTGGTCGATGCCGTGATGTGGAGTTGATTGCGATCTTTACGACGGACGTTCCGGCTCTAACCGGGGCGTCCGTCGTTGGTTCTGTAACGTTCGGGTAGCGAAGAGACCAGCCTCTCCGTGCACTCATCGCTGACCTGCGGTTCCTTCGGAGTCGACTGATTTGACGATGCTCTGGAGGCCGCCTAGCATTCTCAATGCCCCAGGAGCGAGACGGACGCCGGATCGGCGGACGAGCCCAGGGCCGAACCCACCGAACGGACCTCAGCCTCCGGCTCCCGTGAAGATCGCCGAAATTTGGTCGATTTGACGCTGCCAAGATGTTTAGGTAAGTTTAGAGGGTTGCCCCCGAAAGGGGGTTGTCAAAATCTTAGCAAGACTTGACCATCTTGTTGCAAGTGGCTCGAAACGAGCGATTTGACACAGGAAACACGGACGAGCTAAGATCGAAATACCGAACGGAACGCCCTGAAGCCGGATCGCATGATCACGGCGACGGAGAACGCGTCCGTTTCTTGAGAACTCAACAGTGTGTTAAAAGCCAGTGCATGAAGCACAACTCCCGTCCCACCCATCTTCTGGTGGGAGGACGGATTCCTTTGGTTGAACATCCGGCATTCGGTGCCGGGTGCTTTCAGCCGGGAGAACTTCTCAAACATTGTTTGGAGAGTTTGATCCTGGCTCAGGACGAACGCTGGCGGCGTGCTTAACACATGCAAGTCGAGCGGAAAGGCCCTTCGGGGTACTCGAGCGGCGAACGGGTGAGTAACACGTGAGTAACCTGCCCCTGACTCTGGGATAAGCCCGGGAAACTGGGTCTAATACCGGATACGACCACTTCTCGCATGGGATGGTGGTGGAAAGTTTTTCGGTTGGGGATGGACTCGCGGCCTATCAGCTTGTTGGTGGGGTAACGGCCTACCAAGGCGACGACGGGTAGCCGGCCTGAGAGGGCGACCGGCCACACTGGGACTGAGACACGGCCCAGACTCCTACGGGAGGCAGCAGTGGGGAATATTGCGCAATGGGCGAAAGCCTGACGCAGCGACGCCGCGTGGGGGATGACGGCCTTCGGGTTGTAAACCTCTTTCAGCAGGGACGAAGTTGACGTGTACCTGCAGAAGAAGCGCCGGCTAACTACGTGCCAGCAGCCGCGGTAATACGTAGGGCGCAAGCGTTGTCCGGAATTATTGGGCGTAAAGAGCTCGTAGGTGGCTTGTCACGTCGGGTGTGAAAGCTTGGGGCTTAACTCCAGGTCTGCATTCGATACGGGCTGGCTAGAGGTAGGTAGGGGAGAACGGAATTCCTGGTGTAGCGGTGAAATGCGCAGATATCAGGAGGAACACCGGTGGCGAAGGCGGTTCTCTGGGCCTTACCTGACGCTGAGGAGCGAAAGCGTGGGGAGCGAACAGGATTAGATACCCTGGTAGTCCACGCTGTAAACGTTGGGCGCTAGGTGTGGGGACCTTCCACGGTTTCCGCGCCGTAGCTAACGCATTAAGCGCCCCGCCTGGGGAGTACGGCCGCAAGGCTAAAACTCAAAGGAATTGACGGGGGCCCGCACAAGCGGCGGAGCATGTTGCTTAATTCGACGCAACGCGAAGAACCTTACCAAGGCTTGACATCGCCCGGAAACACTCAGAGATGGGTGCCTCTTCGGATCGGGTGACAGGTGGTGCATGGCTGTCGTCAGCTCGTGTCGTGAGATGTTGGGTTAAGTCCCGCAACGAGCGCAACCCTTGTTCAATGTTGCCAGCACGCTCTTCGGGGTGGTGGGGACTCATTGGAGACTGCCGGGGTCAACTCGGAGGAAGGTGGGGATGACGTCAAGTCATCATGCCCCTTATGTCTTGGGCTGCAAACATGCTACAATGGCCGGTACAGAGGGCTGCGATACCGTAAGGTGGAGCGAATCCCAAAAAGCCGGTCTCAGTTCGGATTGGGGTCTGCAACTCGACCCCATGAAGTCGGAGTCGCTAGTAATCGCAGATCAGCAACGCTGCGGTGAATACGTTCCCGGGCCTTGTACACACCGCCCGTCACGTCACGAAAGTCGGCAACACCCGAAGCCCGTGGCCCAACCAGCTTGCTGGGGGGAGCGGTCGAAGGTGGGGCTGGCGATTGGGACGAAGTCGTAACAAGGTAGCCGTACCGGAAGGTGCGGCTGGATCACCTCCTTTCTAAGGAGCATTGGTCGGCTTGCCCGTTCGCGGGTGGTCGTCCCAGCCGTGTCCGTGGGCGAATGTCTCACGCTCGGCGCGCTCATTAGTGGAGCACTGGTTAATCGGATGATCTGGGTCTGCCCGGGTCGGTTGGTACCGCCTGAACCCTTCGCGGGGGACGGGAGTGGGAACGCCGGCTGGGGGGCGCGGATGGGTTCGGACACACTGTTGGGTCCTGAGGAAACGGACATTGGTGGGCCCGCTGTGGCGGGCTTGCTGTCTGTTTGACCTCGTGCGGGACCAGCCTCCTGTCATACCAGCTCGCCTTTGGTGGGTGTTGGTGGTGGGGTGGGTGTGGTTGCTGTTTGTTGTTTGAGATTTGCATAGTGGACGCGAGCATCTTTGTGGCCAAGTTTTTTAGGGCACACGGTGGATGCCTTGGCATCAGGAGCCGATGAAGGACGTGGGAGGCTGCGTTAAGCCCCGGGGAGTCGCCAACCTGACTTTGATCCGGGGATGTCCGAATGGGGAAACCTAGCACCAGTCATGTGGTGTTGCCTCCGCCTGAATGTATAGGGCGGTTGGTGGTAACGCGGGGAAGTGAAACATCTCAGTACCCGTAGGAAGAGAAAACAAATAGTGATTCCGTGAGTAGTGGTGAGCGAAAGCGGAAGAGGCTAAACCGTATGCGTGTGATAGCCGGCAGGCGTTGCGTGTGCGGGGTTGTGGGACCCTCTGATGGTTTCTGCCGAGACTGTAGACAGTGAGAAATCGATGGGATAGTCGAAGTTTCTGGGAAGTTGCGCCGTAGACCGTGAGAGCCGGGTAGGCGAAATCTTGTCGACTGTTTGAGGGGATCCCAAGTAGCACGGGGCCCGAGAAATCCTGTGTGAATCTGCCAGGACCACCTGGTAAGCCTAAATACTCCCTGATGACCGATAGTGAACAAGTACCGTGAGGGAAAGGTGAAAAGCGCCCCGGTGAGGGGTCGTGAAATAGTACCTGAAACCGTGTGCCTACAAGCCGTAGGAGCGTAGACGTTTTCGGATGTCTGTGATGTGACTGCGTGCCTTTTGAAGAATGAGCCTGCGAGTTATGGTGTGTGGCGAGGTTAACCCGTGTGGGGTAGCCGTAGCGAAAGCGAGTCTGAATAGGGCGTTGTTAGTCGCATGCTGTAGACCCGAAGCGGAGTGATCTAGGCATGGGCAGGTTGAAGCGCGGGTAAGACCGCGTGGAGGACCGAACCCACCAGGGTTGAAAACCTGGGGGATGACCTGTGTTTAGGGGTGAAAGGCCAATCAAACTCCGTGATAGCTGGTTCTCCCCGAAATGCATTTAGGTGCAGCGTTACGTGTTTCTTGCCGGAGGTAGAGCACTGGATGGCTAATGGGCCCGACAAGGTTACTGACGTCAGCCAAACTCCGAATGCCGGTAAGTGAGAGCGTAGCAGTGAGACTGCGGGGGATAAGCTCCGTAGTCGAGAGGGAAACAGCCCAGACCACCGACTAAGGCCCCTAAGCGTGTGCTAAGTGGGAAAGGATGTGGAGTCGCAGTGACAACCAGGAGGTTGGCTTAGAAGCAGCCACCCTTGAAAGAGTGCGTAATAGCTCACTGGTCAAGTGATTCCGCGCCGACAATGTAGCGGGGCTCAAGTACACCGCCGAAGTCGTGGCATTCACACGTTAGCTTGGCAGCTTGTCTGTCTAGGTGTGTGGATGGGTAGGGGAGCGTCGTGCAGCCGGCGAAGCAGCAGAGTGATCTAGTTGTGGAGGCTGTGCGAGTGAGAATGCAGGCATGAGTAGCGAATCAGAAGTGAGAAACTTCTGCGCCGGATGACCAAGGGTTCCTGGGCCAGGCTAATCCGCCCAGGGTAAGTCGGGACCTAAGGCGAGGCCGACAGGCGTAGTCGATGGACAACGGGTTGATATTCCCGTACCCGCTATGGTGCGCCAATACTGAATCCAGTGATACTAAGGGTCCTTAACCCCCCTAAAGCCTTCGGGCTTGGGGTGAGGGTGAACGCCTGGCCTGATCTGGTAGTAGGTAAGCGATGGGGTGACGCAGGAAGGTAGTCCAGCCCAGGCGATGGTAGTCCTGGGGTAAGCGTGTAGGGCGTGTCGTAGGCAAATCCGCGGCACATTGAGCCTGAGACGTGATGCCGAGCCGATTGTGGCGAAGTGGGTGATCCTATGCTGCCGAGAAAAGCCTCTAGTGAGTGCCGTGGCGGCCCGTACCCCAAACCGACTCAGGTGGTCAGGTAGAGAATACTAAGGCGATCGGGTGAACTGTGGTTAAGGAACTCGGCAAATTGCCCCCGTAACTTCGGGAGAAGGGGGCCTTCGCTGGTGATCAGACTTGCTCTGTGAGCTGGTGGGGGTCGCAGAGGCCAGGGGGAAGCGACTGTTTACTAAAAACACAGGTCCGTGCGAAGTCGTAAGACGATGTATACGGACTGACGCCTGCCCGGTGCTGGAACGTTAAGGGGACCGGTTAGTCGCACGTGTGTGGCGAAGCTGAGAACTTAAGCGCCAGTAAACGGCGGTGGTAACTATAACCATCCTAAGGTAGCGAAATTCCTTGTCGGGTAAGTTCCGACCTGCACGAATGGCGTAACGACTTCCCCGCTGTCTCAACCGCAGACCCGGCGAAATTGCACTACGAGTAAAGATGCTCGTTACGCGCAGCAGGACGGAAAGACCCCGGGACCTTCACTATAGCTTGACATTGGCGTTTGGAACGTCTTGTGTAGGATAGGTGGGAGACGGTGAAGCTGTCACGCTAGTGGTGGTGGAGTCATTGGTGAAATACCACTCTGGTCGTTTTGAACGTCTAACTTCGGTCCGTGATCCGGATCAGGGACAGTGTCTGGTGGGTAGTTTAACTGGGGCGGTTGCCTCCTAAAGAGTAACGGAGGCGCCCAAAGGTTCCCTCAGCCTGGTTGGTAATCAGGTGTCGAGTGTAAGTGCACAAGGGAGCTTGACTGTGAGACCGACGGGTCGAGCAGGAGCGAAAGCTGGGACTAGTGATCCGGCGGTGGCTTGTGGAAGCGCCGTCGCTCAACGGCTAAAAGGTACCCCGGGGATAACAGGCTGATCTTCCCCAAGAGTCCATATCGACGGGATGGTTTGGCACCTCGATGTCGGCTCGTCGCATCCTGGGGCTGGAGTAGGTCCCAAGGGTTGGGCTGTTCGCCCATTAAAGCGGTACGCGAGCTGGGTTTAGAACGTCGCGAGACAGTTCGGTCCCTATCCGCTGCGCGCGCAGGAGACTTGAAAGGAGCTGTCCCTAGTACGAGAGGACCGGGACGGACGAACCTCTGGTGTGCCAGTTGTTCCGCCAGGAGCACGGCTGGTTGGCTACGTTCGGAAGGGATAACCGCTGAAAGCATCTAAGCGGGAAGCTCGCCTTGAGATGAGGTCTCCCACCCTGTGAGGGGGTAAGGCTCCCAATAGACGATTGGGTTGATAGGCCGGAGGTGGAAGCACGGTAACGTGTGGAGCTGACCGGTACTAATAGGCCGAGGACTTGACCACAAAGCATAAGCTTGGTTTCTGCAGCGCTCTGTCCCTTCGCCGGGTCCGGAGCAGCGCGAGACCAAGGTTGTTGCCCGCGTCCACTATGCGATTCTGAGACAGCAGACACGTTCTCGTGTTTGACAGTTTCATAGGGTTACGGCGGTTATGGCGAAGGGGAAACACCCGGTTACATTCCGAACCCGGAAGTTAAGCTCTTCAGCGCCGATGGTACTGCACCGGGGACGGTGTGGGAGAGTAGGTCGCCGCCGGACAATTTTTTGTCGCAGTTGAGGCCATCCCGGTTGGGGTGGCCTTTTCTGTTTTCCCCGGGCCCCGTCACATTCCCGGGCCTTTCCCCGGGGGTTCCCCTGCTGGAACCCCCTTCCCCGGGTGCCGAGATGGCTCCAATCCTGATTGGAGCTCTTCGTTGAGCACGATCACCCAGGTATGAAGCAGAAGGCCTACGGACTTTGGGGGGCTTGCTAGGCTGGAGAGGCCGGGCCATCCCAACGCGGATGGCCTTCGTCTCGCCAGACCACGATAGGGCGGGGCAGCGATAGCGAACGGGGCGCCCCCCCGCGGCCGGAGACCGCCCGCACAGCGAATCGTCCCATCCGTCTATGAAGACGGGACGCGCTCGCCGAGTGAGCAAACGAATGGACCAGAAGTGAACAGTGATAATGGGCGTGACGGCGCGGGCCGGCGCGACGAAGGCGAGAACCGCGGATCTGGCGGGCAGGGAGGCTACCGCGCCGGTAGCGGTAGGGGGCGTCCGGGTGACGGCCCCCGATATGGCGAGCGCCGTGAAGGGCGCTCAGGCGCTCCGTACGGCTCCCGCGACAGTCGTGGCGGTGAGCGTCCGCCCTTCAACCGTGACGACCGTCCCGGTGGGGGTCAGCGTCCTTCGGGGCCGCGTGATGGTGGTGAGCGTCGTTCCTACGGTGACCGTGACCAGGCGCGTAGCCAGTACGGTTCCCGTGATCAGGGTGAGCGCCGTCCGTTCAACCGCGACGACCGTGGCGGACGTCCGCCGTTCAACCGTGACGACCGTCCCGGTGGGGGTCAGCGTCCTTCGGGGCCGCGTGATGGTGGTGAGCGTCGTTCCTACGGTGACCGTGATGGTGGCCAGCGCCCGCCATTCAACCGCGATGACCGTGGACAGCGCCCCCCGTTCAACCGCGATGATCGTGGTGGGCGTCCGCCGTTCAATCGTGACGACCGTCCCGGTGGGGGTCAGCGTCCTTCGGGGCCGCGTGATGGTGGTGAGCGTCGTTCCTACGGTGACCGTGACCAGGCGCGTAGCCAGTACGGTTCCCGTGATCAGGGTGAGCGCCGTCCGTTCAACCGCGACGACCGTGGCGGACGTCCGCCGTTCAACCGTGACGACCGTCCCAGCGGGGGCGGCAACCGTGATGACCGTGGTGGGCGTCCGCCGTTCAACCGCGACGACCGTCCCAGCGGTGGTGAGCGTCGTTCCTACGGTGACCGTGACCAGGCGCGTAGCCAGTACGGTTCGCGTGATCAGGGTGAGCGCCGTCCGTTCAACCGTGACGATCGTGGCGGACGTCCCCCGTTCAACCGCGATGATCGTGGCGGACGTCCGCCGTTCAATCGTGACGACCGTCCCGGTGGGGGTCAGCGTCCTTCGGGGCCGCGTGATGGTGGTGAGCGTCGTTCCTACGGTGACCGTGACCAGGCGCGTAGCCAGTACGGTTCGCGTGATCAGGGTGAGCGCCGTCCGTTCAACCGTGACGATCGTGGCGGGCGTCCCCCGTTCAACCGCGATGATCGTGGCGGACGTCCGCCGTTCAACCGTGACGACCGTCCCAGCGGTGGTGAGCGTCGTTCTTATGGCGATCGTGATGGTGGCCAGCGTCCTCCGTTCAACCGTGACGACCGTCCCGGTGGGGGTCAGCGTCCTTCGGGGCCGCGTGATGGTGGTGAGCGTCGTTCCTACGGTGACCGTGACCAGGCGCGTAGCCAGTACGGTTCGCGTGATCAGGGTGAGCGCCGTCCGTTCAACCGCGACGACCGTGGCGGACGTCCCCCGTTCAACCGTGACGACCGTCCCAGCGGGGGCGGCTACCGCGGCAACCGTGATGACCGTGGTGGGCGTCCCCCGTTCAACCGTGATGATCGTGGCGGGCGTCCGCCGTTCAATCGCGACGACCGTCCCGGCGGTGGTGAGCGTCGTTCCTACGGTGACCGCGATAGTGGATTCCGCAGCGAAGGCGACGGTTCCCGTACCCGCTACAGCCGGGACGACCGGCCTACCGGCCGTGATGAGGCTCCGAGCCGGGAACGCGAGGAACTGCCTTCCCTCGCTCCGGACATCACCGCGGAGGAACTCGACAAGGACGTCCGCGAAGAGCTGCGTTCTCTCCCGCTCGACCTTGCCGAGCTGATCTCTCGCCACCTGGTGGCGGCCGAGCGCGCTCTCGGTGAGGATGACGCCGAGCAGGCCTACGAACACACCAAGGTCGCCCGTCGCTTCGCCGCCAGGATCGGCGTCATCCGTGAGGCTGTCGGTACCGCCGCTTACCGCGCCGGCCACTTCGCCGAGGCACTGAGCGATCTGCGGGCGGCTCGCCGTATGACGGGCTCCGATGCGTTCCTGCCGATCATGGCGGACTGTGAGCGCGGCCTCGGCCGTCCGGAGCGTGCTCTCGACCTTGTCCGTTCCAAGGAGGCTGAGCGTCTCGACCGGATCGGCAAGATCGAACTCGCCATTGTGGAGTCCGGCGCTCGCCGGGACCTCGGTCAGAAGGATGCCGCGGTCATCACTCTGCAACGTCTCCCGGAACTGCGCGACACTCGTCCGCAGCCCTGGTCGGCACGCCTGGCCTTCGCCTATGCCGACGCTCTGGCCGATGCCGGGCATGAGGAGCCGGCTACCGAATGGTTCGGCCGTGCTGTGGACTTCGACGAGGAAGGAGAGACCGACGCGGCTGAGCGCTATGCAGAGCTGACCGGCACTCTCATCGAAGACCTCGAAGAGGACGAAGACGAGAACGAGAACGAGGACGAGGACGACCGGTTCGACCTGGAGGAAGCCGACGATCTCCTGAACGTCGCCGTCGAGGATGAGGACATCGAGGAAGAGGCGGACGTCAAGCTTGACGATGCCGCCACTCTCGATGCTGAAATCGAGGCAGAGGACGATCTCATCGGTGAGTCCGTTGTCGACGATGACCACCAAGACGAGGCTCCGGCCGCCGAGGTGAAGCCGGCTGCCGAGGAAAAAATCGAAGCCGGTGTCGGCCCAGCCTTCATCGAGCCCAACTTCGGTGACGTCCTCGACGATCCCGCTGATGACGACGGTGACGTCGACGAGAGCAAGGTCGAGAAGAAGTAACTCCGTCCGTCTCGGGTGAACCGACCCGGTTCACCCGAGACGGAGGTTCCCTACTGCTGGACCCGGTTCAGCCAGTGCAGGATTCCGGCCACGTTGGACGGGGCTCCGCTGAGGAGTTCGAACTGTTCCGCGGTCACGTCGTCGGCCTTCAGAGCCGTGTAGCGCTCCTGTGTACGTTCTTTGACCATGGCCACCGCATGGTCGAGGTCCATGCCCTCCGAATGTGCTTGGCGGGTCAGTTCGACCCAGACGCGCAACTCCTCTGCTGAGCGCTCCAGAGTCTCCGCGACGTCCGCGACCGGCCCGTAATGGCTGAAGAGCAGCCGTTGTGGGCCGAGTGCCTTGAACAGGCCGATCGAGTTCAGCGCGGTCTGCAGGTCGAAGTCCGGGGGCGGCGTGGCCGGCCGCAGATCGCCCGTCTGGGGGAGGTAGACCCCAGCCGCGTCACCGACGTAGAGGTCGCCGGTGCCCGAGTCGATCAGTCCTACATGATGCTTGGCGTGGCCGGGAGAGTAGTGGCTGTCCAGGGTTCGCCCGTTGCCGAGATCGATGGCCCCTCTGTCGCCAAGTGCGCGGATCCGTGAGGACTCCGTAGGCGACAGTTCCCCGAACAAGGTGTCCAGTTTGTCACCCCAGACCATTCGTGCGCTGGTCATGAGGCGGGACGGGTCCGCGAGATGGCGTGCTCCCTTCTCATGGACCACGATCTCCGCCTGCGGGTAGAACCCGGCGATGTCGCCGACTCCGCCCGCATGGTCCAGGTGGATGTGTGTGACGACGACCGTGGCGAGGTCGTTGGGACCGACTCCCAGGGTGGTCAGCGCGTCGCGCACCACCGGAGCGGAGGTGGAGGTGCCCGTCTCCACCAGGCAGGGGCGGTCTCCAAGTATCAGGTATCCCGCTGTGATGCCGGAGTACCCGGCCATCCTTGTGTCGATCTCATAGACGTCTTCGCCGAGGGCGGTGATGTTGTCCACAGGCCACCTCAGAACTGGAACGGCTTTCCCCAGAACGGCGTTCGACCATCCTGGTACAGCTCACATCGTAAAGAATCCATCTCGACCGGCAGAGATCGGAGGAGGATTCGATGGACCGTAACGAGGTCACCCTGGTAGGCCGTCTGCCCGAGGCGGTTCGGATCAGGGCGCTGCAGAGTGGGAGCACGCTCGGCAACTGGAGGATGATCGTACGGCGGCAATCACGCGGCCGGGGGACCCGCGTGGACACCATCCCCTGTGTGTCGTTCGAGCCCGAGGTCACCAGGGCCGTGGCGGACTGGCTGCCGGACGACATGATCGAGGTGATGGGCTCCTTACGCCGCCGATGGTGGGGGAGCGATGGAGCCAAGTCTTCCGGTTACGAGGTCGAGGTCCGCTCGGTGCGGCGTCTCGAACGCCGGAGCGCCGTGGTTCCGATCGGCGATTGCGGGCCCCGGCTTCCGGTTCCGACCTCTCCCAGGCCGGTCCATTCACTTGTGCAGGCCAAGGCCGGTGTGGCGGGGGAGGGGAGGACACCCGGGCACCTCGGCTCCGGGCCGCTCCACGCTGTTGACGGAAACGCGCCTGTGTCCGTCCGGCGGCAGGTGGAGACGCCGTCTCTGGATGACCACTCCTGACTGACCCTCGGCCCGTGATCACACAACCAAACGGGAAAGCCGGTCGACGGCAGGTCAGCCAAAGGTGAAGGTGCGCAGGACCAGTCCAGTGCGGGGTTTGGGGCCGAAGGAAGTTGACTTACGCGGCACTTTCTCCTTTTGGGCCGCGACCGTAAGCACGTCGTCGACCGTCAGCGGGTTCAGCAGCACCGCTGTCCCCCCGGACTCGCGCGCAAGCCGTACGGCCTTCTCCGGATCATGGTGCACGATGCGCACCGACTGCTCGTTGTCGTTCATTCCCCAGATTTTCGGCAGCAGGAACTCTGCGAGGACGGAGGTGTTCAGCGCGCGCCACCGAGCGGATCGATCGGTGGGCATGGCCTGCTCCAGCTGGTCCGGGTCGGGGTCGGTAAGGAGATGCGCCGCGCCTCCGGCGGACAGCAGGTATGCCGGCCCGGTGGAGTTCTTCAACGCGGCCATTCCCTCGGCGAGACCGACGTGCTCACGTACCTGCCAGGCTCTCTTGGCCCTGGTAACCGCCTCCTCCAGCGACAGCCCGGGGATGACCCGGTGGATGGCCTTCAGATCCGGCGGATAGGCGGTGGAGTCCACCAGGAGCGCCAGGCCGAAGTCCCAGGGGCCAGAGCTCGCAGGGCGCCCGGGTGCGGTCACGTCGTCCGCTGAGCCATGCTGCCCTGGCTTGAGGGTGTGGTGCTCGTGCTGAAGGGCGAGATAGGTGGCATAGCGGTGATGGCCGTCGGCGATGAGGGCCTGCCTGGTCCGGAGATCGGTGTTGAGAGAGGTGATCTCGTGGGGGTCGGTGATGGCCCACAGCCGGTGCCTTACCCCGTCGCGGGTCTCCGCTTCGATCAGCGGCGGCCGGGAGGCGGCGATCTGGTCCACAAGAAGGGTGGCCGCACCACCGTCACCCTCGTAGAGCAGGAAGATGGGTTCCAGGTTGGCCTCGGTGATGCGCATCAGTGCCAACCGGTCGGCCACCGGTCCGGGCATGACGTCCTCGTGCGGCAGGATGACCTGTTGCTCCGGGGAGGCCAGGCCCACGTCACCGATGAGCCCGCGCTGCAGGACCCCCGGACCGGTCTGTTCGTAGACATATACGGCGGGTGCCTCGTCGGCCACCAGGACACCGGTGGAGAGCCAGCTCCGGAGTGTCTCTCGCGCCTCACTGTATCGATGGCGGTCGGCGCCGGGAAGGATGAGGCGCACCACGTTGTTTGGATGTGAGTCGAGCAAGTCCCGCACATCGGCTTCGGCGATCAGGTCATAGGGCGGAGAGGTCACCTTGGCCAGGTCGTCAACCGTGAACCGCAGGGCGCGAAATGGGCGTAGCACCAGCCCGTCTGGCACCGGCAGTTCAGGATTCGCCATAGAGGGCATGCTGCCATAAAGGCCTGAAACGTCCAGGGACCGCTCCGATGGCGTGGCGGTGTCCGGGCCGTCAGGAAGTCGGTCAGATCCGTCGTCTGTCGATGAAGGAGGCCTCACGTATGGTCCAAGGACGTAGCGGTCCGTCTGATTCCCCCCGCCCCGAGACGGGCGCTCCGGCCGGGGACGTCTATGACTGGTTCCAACGAGGGATGAAACTACTGGCCGAGGGGAGCCCGGCTGCGGCTGTCGCACTCCTGGAGCGCGCCGCCGACGCCGAGCCGGAGTCACGGAGTATTCGAGAGGCGCTGGCCCGCGCTCAGTTCAACTCCCGGCAGTACGCCGATGCCGTGCACAGTTTCCGTTGGATCGTCGACGCCAATCCAACCGAGGACTACGCCTATTTCGGTCTCGGCCTCGCCCTGTGGCGCACCGGTGACATGGAGGGAGCTCAGGAGCCTCTGGCCATCGCGGTGGCGATGCGTCCCGACCAGCGGCACTACGTGTCGGCGCTGAAAAGCGTCCGTGCCACGTTACGTGCCCGCCGGATATGACCCACATAGATGATGAAATGAGCGCGTGGACGTAAAGACGCTGATTGACCTCTATGACACTCTTCTCCTCGATCTTGATGGGGTGGTGTATCTCGGGCGCGATGCCATCCCGGGGGCTCCCGAGTCGCTGCGCGAGGCGGCGAAAAGCGGTGTACGGCTCGCCTACGTCACCAATAACGCCTCGCGCACTCCGGGGGCGATAGCCGATCACCTGAGTGAGATCGGGGCCCCGGCGGCTCCCGAGGACGTGGTCACCTCGGCCCAGGCCGCCGCGCGGCTGGTGGCCGAGCGGGTCGAGCCGGGTGCGGCGGTGCTGGTGGTCGGAGGGATGGGCCTGCGTAGCGCCCTACGTGCGCACGGCCTGCGGCCGGTCAGCACCGCCATGGACAACCCGGTCGCGGTGGTGCAGGGCATCGCTCCCGGGCTCTCCTACGGCCTGTTGTCGGAGGGGGCGCTGGCTGTGCGGCAGGGCGCGCTGTTCGTCGCGGCCAACGCCGACTCGACGATGCCGACCGGCCGGGGCGAACTGCCAGGAAACGGTGCGATGACGCGGGTGATCGCCACAGCGACCGGCGTAGAGCCGATCGTCGCGGGAAAGCCCGAGCCGCCGTTGCATCGGGAATCGATGCTGCGGACCGGATCGGAGCGGCCACTGGTGGTGGGCGATCGTCTCGACACCGACATCGAGGGGGCCACCAATGCGGGAGTGGACAGCCTGCTGGTGCTGACCGGTGTGGCGAGCCCGCTTGACCTGCTGACCGCCGGCCCCCGGCATCGCCCCACCTATGTCGCGGCCGATCTGTCGGACCTGCACAGGCCTTATCCACCCGTGCGCCGGAGCGAGGGCGGGTGGGTCTGCGAGGGGTGGACGGCCTCATGGGAGGAGGGCCGTCTCCGTCTTGAAGGGCAGGGGGATCCGCTCAACGGACTCCGGGCGGCCTCTGCCACGACATGGGAGGCCGCCGGGGAGGGCGAGGCGGACGAGGATGCGGTGAAGGCCGTGCTGGCCTCCACATTCGGAGGCCGTGCGTCATCCCGGTGATTTCACCGGAGCCGGGAGAAGAGCTCCGTAGGGCCCATGCCGGAGGGGTCCGCGTGGCCGGGTGAACGGCCGTGTCCTGCCTGTTCCGAGCGGGAACGCCGATGTCTCCCGGCCCGCCACCGAGTCGGACCTTCAGAGGAGCTTGCGGAGGCGGAGGAGGTCGCCGAAGCTGGCGTCGATCTTGACCCGGCCGCCGAACACGGCGCGCCCCATGTCGAGTTCGCCGTTGACCAGGGAGACCAGGTCGTCGCTGCCGATGGTCAGCTTCACCTCGGCGGGTTTGCCGTCAGCGGGTGGCGAATCGTCGAATGGGCCGAGGCCGCCGTGACGGAGGCGGCCGTAGAAAGTGACGCCGAGATCGCGGATGTGGCAGCTGATAGTGCGCTCGACCACATGCCGGCTGCGGCTCTCCTGGTCGATCTCGTCGAACTGCTCGGCGAGTTTGCGTAGCGCCACCCTGCACTCGTCGACGGTTGCCATCGTGTGGCACTCCCTTCCGTTCGGACCGGCCTTCGTTCGGGCCGCCCCGAATCCTATGAACCTACCGACGTTGACATGCTGCCAGGTTTGAAGTCCGGAGCAGCGGCCCGCATTCCGGTAGCGTTCACCTGAATACGATGTGCGATCCGGCACATGGTCCGACACCTCGCAGGAGAGCGGTTTCTGTCATGGCGTTCGAAACGCCTGTCCGGCGCGTTCGACCTGGTCGGCGGCGAGAAATTCGACCGGCTACGGGACCGGGCACCGATACCCGGGCGACGGGTGCCGTGGCTTCCGATACGGTCAGGGGCGTCCACGGGCAGAGCCGGTCGTGTGCCATGTGCCCGTGTGACCACCATGACGGCCAAGAGCACTCCGGAGGGAGCGCATGACGGACCTGCCGCAGGAGATCGGCGAGGAGCGGGTCGACACCGCGCTGGGCGGGCTCGCCCGTCTCGGCGCGTTGCCCGTCTCGGCGCACGTGGACGTGTTCGAGGAGGTGTTCACCGGGCTGGAACAGTCGCTCGCCTCGGTGGAAAATGCCCCGGAACAGCAGCGATGAGCCGGCGGACGCGTCTCGACAGCGAGCTCGTACGCCGCAAGCTGGCCCGCTCCCGTGAGCAGGCCGCCCAGCTCATCGAGGCAGGCCGGGTCAGCATAGGCGGACGGTTGGCGGCCAAGCCCGCGACGCAGGTGGACACCGCCTCCGCCATCGTGGTCACCGAGGCGGCCGAAGGACCCGACTACGTCTCGCGGGGGTCGCACAAGCTCCTCGGCGCCCTGGATGCCTTCGGACCCCGGGGACTGACCGTCGCCGGGCGGCGCTGCCTGGACGCCGGCGCCTCCACGGGGGGGTTCACCGATGTGTTGCTCCGTAACGACGCGGCGCACGTGCTCGCCGTCGACGTCGGGTACGGCCAGCTCGCCTGGTCGTTGCGGACCGACGATCGGGTCACGGTCATGGAGCGGGTCAACGTCAGGGACCTGACCCCCGAAATGGTGGGGGAGGCTCCCACGCTGATCGTCGGCGACCTCTCCTTCATCTCGCTACGCCTGGTGTTGCCCGCCCTGGCCCGATGCGCCGCCGAGCAGGCCGACTTCGCGATGCTCGTCAAGCCGCAGTTCGAGGTCGGCAGGGAACGGGTCGGCGCAGGAGGGGTCGTCCGCGATCCCGCACTGCGGGCGCAGGCGGTGCAGGATGTGGCTGAAGCCGCGCAGACGCTCGGCCTGACCGTGCGGGGCGTCACCGCGAGCCCGCTGCCAGGTCCCTCGGGCAATGTGGAATACGTCATCTGGCTGGGCAAGGGGGACGGCGCGCCGCCGGTCGTGGACCTCGGCGCCGAGATCGAACGCGCGGTGACAGAGGGCCCTCAGTAGTGGTTATCCCCTGAAAGAGTGAACATGACTACGAAGCGCACCGTGCTGGTCACCGCCCACACCGGGCGGGAAGCGGCCGTGGAGGCCGCTCGGGTGGTGATCGGCCGACTGCTGGACGCCGGGTTGACCGTGCGTGTCCTCAACGCCGAGGCAGACGCCATCGCGTGCGCGGGCACCGACGTGGTGCCCGCCAGTGCCACGGCCGTCCAGGACGCCGAGATGATGATCGTGCTCGGCGGCGACGGCAGCCTGCTGCGGGCCGCCGAACTCGCGCGTCCGGCCGGTGTGCCGTTGCTGGGCGTCAACCTCGGGCATGTCGGTTTCCTGGCCGAGGCCGAGGTGGACGATCTGACGGTCACGGTGGACTGCGTGGTCCAGGAGCGTTATGACGTGGAGGAGCGGATGACCACCGATGTCACCGCCCGCCTCAACGGGCAACTGCTGGCCGACACCTGGGCGCTCAACGAGGCCACCGTGGAGAAGAACGACCGGATGCTCGAGGTGGTCGCCGAGATCGACGGGCGGCCGCTGTCGCGCTGGGGGTGTGACGGGGTCATCTGTGCCACGCCGACCGGTTCCACCGCTTACGCGTTCTCGGCCGGCGGGCCGGTGGTCTGGCCGGAGGTGGAGGCGCTGCTGCTGGTTCCGATCAGCGCCCATGCGCTGTTCGCCCGGCCGTTGGTGATCTCCCCCCGTTCCACGCTGGCGCTGGAGGTTCAGCCGGACACGGCCGGGGCGGTGCTGTGGTGTGACGGCCGCCGCCGGTTCGACCTGCCCGCCGGAGCACGGGTCGAGGTGCGGCGGGGTGAGGTGCCGGTACGGCTGGCGCGACTCCATGGCCTGGAGGACACCGGAGCGCCGTTCACCGACAGGCTGGTCGCCAAATTCGATCTTCCTGTGCAGGGATGGCGAGGCCGTACGCGGCTGTAGCGCGTCCGGGCGATTCCCATCCCAAGCGCGTAGGATCGTGCCCGCGTACCGCACTGATGTTCGGTGGATTCGATGTGACGGGAGGGACCAGTGCGACCCAGGGTCGAGGAGGTCCGTATCCAGGGGCTCGGTGTGATCGACGAGGCCGTCCTGGTGTTGTCGCCGGGATTCAACGTGCTCACGGGCGAAACCGGTGCGGGCAAGACCATGGTGGTGACCGGCCTGGGGCTGCTGTTCGGTGGCCGGGCGGATCCCGCCCGGGTCCGTCCCGGCTCGGACAAGACCACTGTCGAGGGCACGCTCTTGGTCGATCCGCAGGGCAGAGTGGCCCAGCAGGTTCAGGACGTGGGCGGCGTGATCGAGGACAGAGAGTTGATCATCTCGCGTACCGTCTCCGCCGAGGGCCGCAGCCGCGCCTGGCTGGGCGGCCGTGCCGTCCCGGTGGGCACCCTCACCTATCTCGCCGAGGATCTGGTGGCCGTCCACGGCCAGATGGACCAGCAGCGGCTGCTCCAGCCCGGCCGCCAGCGAGCCGCCCTCGACCGCTATGCGGGCGAGGATCTGGTCAAGCCGCTGAGAGCGTACGAGAACGTCTACAAGCGTCATAAGCAGGTCGCCGACCAGTTGGCCGAGCTGACCGCCAGGGCCCAGGAGCGCGCCAGGGAGGCCGATCTGCTCAAGTTCGGGCTCGAAGAGGTCGAGAGAGCCGACCCCAAACCGGGTGAGGACGGCGAGCTCCGCGAGGAGGTGGAGCGGCTCTCCCACGCCGACTCCCTCAGAAACGCGGCAGAGACGGCGCACCGGGCGCTACTCGGCGATCCGATGTCCAGCGAGCAGATCATGCAGGACGCCGTCACCCTGGTCGGCCAGGCCCGTACGGCCGTCGAGGCGGTCCGGGAGTTCGACCCGGCGCTGGCCGGAATCGCCGATCGGCTCGCCGAGGCGGGCTATCTCATCTCCGATGTCGCCACCGAGCTGGCCTCCTACGCCGAGTCGGTCGAAGCCGATCCGGTCCGTCTCTCGGTGGTGCAGGAGCGCCAGGCCGTGCTGGCCGGCCTCGTGCGCAAGTACGGCCAGGACACCGGGGTGGTGCTGGCCTGGGCCGCCCAGGCCGCGCTGCGCGTCGCCGAACTCGAAGGCGACGACGAGCGGATCGACGACCTGACCCGCGAGCACGACGAGCTCACCGGACGGCTCACCGAACTGGCCGCGGAGCTGACCCGGATCCGGACCGCCGCCGCCGAACGGTTCGGGCGGGCCGTCACCGAGGAGCTCACCGCACTGGCCATGCCGCACGCCCGGGTGGTGGTCGACCTGACGGCCGCCGGCGACTTCGGCCCGCACGGTGTCGACGAGATCGAGCTGCGGATGTCCCCGCACCCCGCCTCTCCTCCGCTGCCGTTGAACAAGGGGGCGTCCGGAGGCGAGCTGAGCCGGGTGATGCTCGCCATCGAGGTGGTGTTCGCCGGTGCCGACCCGGTGCCGACGTTCGTGTTCGACGAGGTCGACGCGGGCGTGGGTGGCAAAGCCGCAGTGGAGATCGGCCGTCGGCTGGCCCAGCTGGCCCGCACGGCGCAGGTGATAGTCGTCACTCATCTGCCCCAGGTGGCGGCCTTCGCCGACCAGCATCTGGTCGTGGAGAAGGCAGGCGACGGCAGCGTGGTGCGCAGCGGCGTGGTCGCCCTCGACAAGGACAGCAGGGCACGGGAGCTTTCCCGTATGCTCGCGGGCATGGAGGACTCGGAGCTGGGCCGTGCGCACGCGGAGGAGTTGCTCGCGATCGCGGCCGCGGACAAGGCCTGAACAAGACTGTTTCCCCGCTCTCGGGGGAGCAGGAACCTGTGGGAATCTTCCGTGACGAATCTGGCGTCACCCCGGCGGGTTGGCTTTCCTGGTCGTTCGCTCTGGCAGGATGGTCGTAATGAAGGTGCCGATTGACGAGCTTCGAAGCAGGCTCAACGGTTACCTCCGCCGAAGGAAGGTCACGGACCTTCCCGGGGTGACGGCAGTGGCGAGAATCGATCGGCGGACCAAGGGGCTGACCAAACGCCTGCGGCCCGGGGAAATCGCGATTATCGATCACGTTGACGTTGACCGGGTGAGCGCGGAGGCGCTTGTCGCGTGCGGCGCGGCGAGCGTGGTCAACGTTGCCACGGGCATCAGCGGCCGCTACCCCAACCTGGGCCCGCAGATCATCGTCGAGGCAGGGGTGCCGTTCATCGACAACGCCACCTCCGAGCTGTTCGACCGGGTCAAGGACGGCGATCTGGTCCGGGTGCACGAGGGAGCGGTCTACCTCGACGACGAACTGGTCGGCAAGGGCGACATCCAGACGGCCGAATCCATCGAGGCCGCGATGGCCGAGGCGAGAGCCGGACTGACCGTCCAGATCGAGGCCTTCGCGGCCAACACCATGGAATACGTCCGGCGCGAGCGCGATCTGCTCATCGACGGGATCGGGGTGCCCGACGTCCGGACGGTCATGGAGGGGCGCCACGTCCTCATCGTCGTGCGCGGTTACCACTACAAGGAGGACATCGCCGTCCTCCGCCCCTACATCCGTGAATACCGTCCGATCATGATCGGTGTCGACGGCGGCGCCGACGCGCTCATGGAGGCCGGTTACCAGCCCGACATCATCGTGGGCGACTTCGACTCGGTCTCCACCAAAGCCCTCACCTCCGGCGCCGAACTGGTCGTGCACGCCTACAAGGACGGCCGGGCCCCCGGCCTGGAACGGGTCCAGCAGCTTGGCCAAGAAGCCGTGACCTTTCCGGCGATCGGTACCAGCGAGGACATCGCGATGCTGCTCGCCGACGACAAGGGCGCCGACCTGATCGTCGCCGTCGGCACGCACGCGACCCTGGTGGAGTTCCTCGACAAGGGCCGTTCCGGCATGGCCAGCACCTTCCTCACCAGGCTCCGGGTGGGCAGCAAGCTCGTCGACGCCAAGGGCGTCAGCCGGCTCTACCGCAGCCGGATCTCCACTCCTTCGCTGCTCCTGCTCGTGGCGACCACGCTGATCACCATGGGAGTTGCGATCTTCTTCTCCCCGGTGGGCAAGATCTGGGTGGACAGCGTCCGTGACGGCTGGAACGGCTTCATCTTCTGGTTGGTCGGACTCTTCTCGTGATCGATTTCCGTTATCACCTCGTCTCCGTTGTCGCGATCTTCCTCGCGCTGTCGGTCGGCATCGTGCTGGGCACCAGCTTCCTGGAGGATCCCGCCATCAAGACGGCCCAGAGTCTCGCCGACGGGCTGAGCAAGGGAAACACCGTGCTCCGCGACGAGATCGAGGCACTTCAGACCCGCGAGGCGGGCAACGACGCCTTCGTCGCCGCCGCCACCCCCCGGCTGGTCCAGGATGCGCTGGCGACCGAGAGCGTCGTGATCGTGGAGGCCCCCGGTGCCACCTCGGGCATGCGTGAGGCGGTGCAGGAAGTGATCGCCGAGTCGGGGGCGACCGTGACCGGCAGGGTCACCCTCACCGACAGATATGTCGACCCCGGCCGCGTGGCCTCCATCGACAAGCTGGTCACCGAGGTGAAACCCATCGACATGAACGTGCCCGTCGAGGGCACGACCTATGACAGGGCGGCCACCCTGCTCGCTGACGCGATCGTGACCAGCGACCCCGCCCAGGTGGGCAAGGTGAATCCCACGGCCACCGGGATCCTCGAAGCCTTCCAGCGAGACGGCCTGCTCAGCGTCACCGATCAGCCCGCCAAGCGTGCGGACCTGGCCGTGCTGATCGCCCCCGCGGAGCCGTACCTGGGGGAGAGCGCGGCTCCGCAGGCGAGCGCGATCGTCTCGATGGCCCTCGGCCTGGACGAGGCCGGCAGGGGTGCCGTGCTGGCCGGTGCTCTGCCCGCCACCACGTCCGGTGGGGCGATCGCCGCGTTGCGTGAGGACACCGCCGTCGCGGAGAAGGTCTCCAGCGTCGACAACGTCGATATGCCTGCGGGTCGGATTGTGGTGGTCTACGCTCTGCGGGAGCAGTTGTCCGGGGTCACGGGACAGTACGGCATCGGCTCCGGCGTCTCGGGCATCGAGCCCAGCGCGTCCCCCATCCCCACCCCCACGGCCACTCCCGGAGGATGACCCGATGGCCCGTCGCGCTTTTCTCGGAGCCCTGACCGGCGCCCTTCTCGGTGCGGTGGCCGCCCGTGCCGCCTACGCCGCCTTCACCCGCAGGCCACCGGTCGGCGACGTGGAGACCTGGAACCGGACCAACCACCGGGGCGAGCCCATCACCCTGCTTGAGGGGCCGGCCTTCGTCGCGGGCGCCGGTACGGCCGCCGCCGTGGTCCCGGGGCTGCCCGCCAGGGTCCGCGCGGCCGTTCTGCTGGCCGTGGCCGGAGCCGGCGGTCTCGGAGCCTACGACGACCTGTACGGCGCGACGTCCTCCAAGGGCTTCAAGGGTCATCTCAGCGCCCTGGGCAAAGGTGAGGTCACCAGCGGTGCCGTGAAGATCATGGGTATCGGGGTGACGGGCCTGGCGGCCGCCGCGCTGACCTCCCGCGGCCCCGTCGACACCGTGGTCAACGGCGTGCTGATCGCGGGCTGCGCCAACCTGGCCAATCTCTTCGACCTGCGTCCCGGCCGGGCCGTCAAGGTCGGCCTGCTCACCGGCGCCCCCCTGCTCGCCGTGGGCCTCTACCGCAGCACTCCGACCTCGGCCACCCTGGCCGCCCTGCCCGTCGGCGCCGCGGTCGCGCTCCTGAACGAAGACCTCGGCGAGCGGGCGATGCTGGGCGACGCGGGGGCGAACGCGCTGGGTGCGCTGCTCGGCCTGGCGGCCTCCGTCGCCCTCGGCCGTCCCGGACGCCTGGCGGTGCTCGGCACCGTGGTCGCGCTGACCGCGGCCTCGGAGAAGATCAGCTTCACCAAGGTCATCGCCGGTCACCCCGTGCTCAACCGCATCGACATGCTCGGCCGTCGCCCTGTGGAGCAGGCGCCCGTCCACTGATGATCAGAAAAATCGGGCAGGGGGTCGCCGGGGCGGCACTTCTCATCGGCATCGTGACCATGGCGGCCCGGATCGTCGGATTCGGCCGTTATTTCGTGCAGTCCCACACCGTCGGCAATCTCTGCCTGAGCAACGCCTACAACACCGCCAACTACGTGCCCAACATCGTCTTCGAGTTGGTGGCCGGTGGCGCGCTCGCGGGGATGGTGGTGCCGGTGCTGGCCTCGCCGGCCTCCCGGGCCGGCACCGATCCCGAGGCCAGGGCGGAGGTCGGCCGGATCACCTCGGCCCTGCTCACCTGGGCGATGCTCGCCCTGGTGCCGCTGACCCTGATCATCGCAGCGTTCGCCGGGCCGATCGTCACACTGCTGGTGGGAAACGTGCCGGAATGCGATGTCTCCCAGGTCGTCGCGGCCGGGACGAGCATGCTCGTCGTCTTCGCCCCACGCATGATCTTCTTCGGCCTCGCGGTGGTCCTGTACGGCGTGCTCCAGGCCCACCGGCGGTTCATGGGGCCCACCCTGGCGCCGCTGGTCTCCAGCCTGCTGATCGTCGCCTCCTACCTGGTGTTCGGACCGGTCAGCGATGGAGCCGCCGACGACCTGTCGCGGCTCACCACGGCGGGGCAGCTGGCACTCTCGCTCGGCGCGACGGTCGCGGCCGCGGCGATGGTGGTCACCGTGGCCGGCCCGGTGGCCCGGCTCAAGTTGCGGCTGCGCCCCTCACTGTCCTTCCCCCCGGGCGTCGCGGCCCGCGCGGGGCGGCTCGCCACCGCGGGCCTCGCCGTGCTCATCGCCCAGCAGATCACGCTGACCGTGGTGGTCAGCCTCGCCAACGACCTGGGCGGAAGGGGAGTGACGGGTCTCTACACCTACTCCTGGGCGCTGTACCAGCTCCCCTTCGCGGTGCTCGTGGTGCCGATCGCCACCAGCTCGTTCCCGGCGCTCTCCGCCCGGGCGACCGACGGTGACCGGGCCGGTTTCGACGGCCTCGCCGCCTCCTCCACCCGGGCGATCCTGCTGGTGACGGGTCTGGCCGCCGGGGTGATGGCGGCGGTGGCCATGCCGGTGTCCCGGGTGTTCCTGGAGGGCACACCGGGTGGGGAGGATCCCGGGGAGATGGCCGCGGCCGTCGCGCTGTTCGCGCCGGGCCTGGTGGGATACGCGCTGATGTTCCATCTCGCGCGGGTCCTGTACGCCCACGGCAGGGGTCGCCCGGCGGCGGTCGCGTCGGTGGCCGGGTGGGCCGTCGCGCTGGTGGCCCAGATCTTTCTGGCCCGCGCCGCCCACGCCCGGCCGGAGGTCGTGGGACAGCTCGCGCTGGGCAGCACCGTCGGCATGACCGTGGGCGGGGTGCTGCTGGTGCTCGCGGTGCTCGGGACGGTGGGCAGGGCGACGTTGGACGGGACATGGCGGGCGCTGCTCGCCGCCGTGCTCGGCGGGATCGCGGCGTACGGTGCCGGAATCACCGTCGTCACGGCTTTCCACGACGTGTCACGCTGGATGTGCGTGGTGGTCGGGGCAGGGGCCGCGGTGGCCGGTTCGGCGGTGTTCGCGATCGTCGCCGGAGTGATCGACAGACCGGATGCCCGGATGCTGCTGGGGCGGTTCAGGCGGGTGTCCGACACTGCGGGAGGGAACCGCTGACGATGGCTGACTCGGGTTCACGACTGGCCTTCGTGCTGGGCACCAGCGCGGGCGGGGTGGGGCGGCATGTGGCCATGCTGGCCGGAGGGCTGGTGCGGAGGGGGCATCAGGTGGTCGTGGCCGGGCCGCCGGACACCGAGGACGCCTTCGGGTTCGGCCGGCTGGGGGCACGGTTCGTCCCGGTGCCGATCTCGGATCGGCCCCGGCCGCGTGGCGACCTGCGTGCGGTGCGGGCCCTGCGGGCGCTGCGTGGGGCGCACGCCGTACACGCTCATGGACTGCGGGCCGGCGCGCTGGCCGCGCTCGCCCTGACCGGAACCCGGACCGGCCTGGTGGTGACCCTCCACAACGCCGCCACGGCGGGCGGCGCGATCGGCGCGGTCTACGGGGCTCTCGAGCGGATCGTCGCCCGCCGCGCCGATCGGATCCTGGTGGTCTCTCCCGATCTGGGGGAGCGGATGACGGCGCTGGGCGCCAGGTGGGTGGAGGCGGCCGTGGTCCCCGCGCCCGCATTGGTGCCGTCCGGACGCAGCAGGGAGGAGATCCGCACCGAACTCGGCATCGGGGACCGGCCCGTCCTCCTGACGGTCGCCAGGCTCGCCCAGCAGAAGGGGCTGGAGGTTCTGCTCGACGTCGCCGCCGCCTTCGGGCCGGGCCGCCCGCCCACCGGGCCGGCGTCGCGGGCGATCTTCCTGGTCGCCGGTGAGGGGCCGTTGCTCCATGAGTTGCAGAGCCGCATCGACAGGGAGGACCTGCCGGTGCGACTCCTGGGCGCCCGCGGGGATGTCGTGGACCTGCTCGGGATCGCGCGGGCCCTCCTGGTGCCCAGCCGGTGGGAGGGGCAGCCGCTCGTCGTCCAGGAGGCTCTGCGGGCCGGGACGCCGGTGATCGCCACCGCGGTGGGCGGTGTCCCCTCGATGGTGGGGGAGGGCGGGCTTCTGGTGCGCTACGGGGACGTCGCCGCGACGCACGACGCGGTGGGGAGAGTGCTCGCCGACGACGAACTCGCCGGAGTCCTGGCCGCGGCGGCTGCCGGAAGGGGCGCCGAACTGCCCGGTCCGGAACAGGCGCTGGACGCCGTGCTGGCGGTGTACGGCGGCCTCTCCCGGGAATATGAACATGGTTCGAAAACCCAGGCTCCGCCTGATCGCTGAATTAGGCGCTTCCAAGCGTCACACCTATACTGGCTTGGTTAGGGGGGGAGTATCCCTTCGTGACAGTCTCGTCATCACGGTGCTGCCTCGCTCCACGAGGCCCCCGGGGCTGTCGGTCCGCATGTGGCTTCTCGCGGGCGGGAGAGACCTCCGGCAGTCAGTCGTGCGCGCCGCCGGAGGGTTATTCATTGTGACTGTTCCTTTTTGGGCATGGATCGCCGTTATCGGTGGTCTCCTTGTGGTTCTGGCCCTGGATCTCTGGATCGTCGACCGGGGTGAGCCCCGGGAGTTCTCCATGAAGCAGGCCAGTGCCTGGGTCTCCTTCTATGTCGCCCTGGCCGTCGTCTTCGGCGTCGTGTTGTGGATCTTCGGTGGACCGACCCCGGCAGGGCAGTTCTTCGCCGGTTACATCACCGAGTACAGCCTGAGCGTGGACAACCTCTTCATCTTCTACATCATCATGACCCGCTTCGCGGTGCCCAAGATTCACCAGCACAAGGTGCTGCTGGTCGGCATCCTGATGGCCCTGGTGATGCGCGGTGCCTTCATCGCCATCGGCGCCGCCGCCCTGGCGAGCTTCAGCTGGCTGTTCTATGTCTTCGGCCTGTTCCTGATCTACACCGCGGTGCAGCTGGTCCGCCAGCACGGCCACGATGACGACGAGTACAAGGAGAACGCGGTCCTGCGCTGGGCACGGCGGGTGCTGCCGCACACCGACGACTACGTGGGCTCCAGGGTCATCGTCAAGATCGACGGCAAGCGCATGGTCACCCCCCTGCTGATCGTGATGGTCGCCATCGGCACCACGGACCTGCTCTTCGCGCTCGACTCCATTCCCGCGATCTTCGGACTCACCACCGACGCCTTCATCGTCTTCAGTGCCAACGCGTTCGCCCTGATGGGGCTGCGTCAGCTCTACTTCCTGCTGGGTGGTCTGCTGCAGCGCCTGATCTACCTGAGCTACGGTCTCGCGTTCATCCTCGGTTTCATCGGGGTTAAGCTGATTCTCGAGGCGCTGCACTCCAGTGGCGTCTCCTGGGCGCCCGAGGTGCCCATCTGGCTGTCGTTGTCGGTCATCGGCGTCACCATGGTGATCACTACTGTGGCCAGCCTGATAAAGATCCGTCGCGACGGACGCGAAAGCAAGGAAACCACCACCTCCGCGAGTGGCACGCAGGGCTAGCGGATCGGCGCGTGAGGGGCTTTGCTTGTCTGGTTGCGCCATACAAGGGCAGAGAAGATGGGTAGCATCCTGCCTCAAGGCAGGTAGATATACCGGTCTAATGCCGCAAGACATGACAAAAGGTTCCCTGTGTCCCACGATTCTGCAAGCCACCAGCCAGGCCGGGTACGGCTGGCGCGTGGCGTCTCCCCGTGGTTGCTCCCGACCGTGGCCGCCGCCGCAGCGACCTCACTGCTCAGCCGTCGTGACCGGCGTTGGGCGCTGGCGGCGGCTCCCCTGACCGTGCTCACCGGTGGCATGCTCTGGTTCTTCCGCGATCCGGAGCGCACGCCAGGTCCCGCGCGGATCCTGTCGCCCGCCGACGGTGTGGTGCAGAGCATCGATCCCTGGCCGGACGGCCGCACGAGGGTGGCCATCTTCATGAGCCCTCTCGACGTGCACGTCAACCGTGCGCCGCTGGCCGCCACGGTCACCTCGATGGAGCATGTGGCCGGGGGGTTCCTGCCCGCCTTCAACAAGGACAGCGACAAGAACGAGCGGGTCGTCTGGCATCTGGACACCGCGCTCGGTGACATCGAGCTGGTCCAGATCGCCGGGGCGGTCGCACGCCGCATCGTGCCCTACGTGACGACAGGGGCGAAGGTGGCCAGAGCCGAGAGGATCGGGCTCATCCGGTTCGGCTCGCGTGTGGACCTCTACCTCCCCGAGGGGGTCGCTCCTGCTGTGTCGGTCGGGCAGCGGACCGTCGCGGGGGTGACCGGACTTGACCACGGCTGACGCGAGCTGGCCGCTGGATGAGACGGACGACGAGCCGCGAGGACCCGTCGGCAAGGCGTTCCGGCTCTCGGCTGCGGACTCCCTCTCCCTGGGCAACGCGCTGTGCGGCTTTCTCGCCGTCTGCGTGCTGGCCTGGTCGGCGATCAACCAGCTCCAGACGAACGGGAAGTTCGCAGCCGTTCCCCAGTTTTTCGGCACCGCGGTGGTGCTTCTCCTGATCGGCGCCACCTGCGATCTGTTCGACGGCCTGGTGGCACGCAAGTTCCGCGCCTCGGCGATGGGAGCGGAGCTGGACAACCTGGCCGATGTGATCAGCTTCGGCTTCGCACCCGCCTTCATGGTGGTCATCTGGGGTGGTTTCACCCATAAGGTGCCGTTCCCGCTGGTGATGGTCGCCGCTGCGTCGGTGCTGCTGGCCGGAGTGATCCGGCTGGCCCGCTTCGCCTGTGTGAAGACCACGAGCGGTGACTTCATGGGCCTGCCCATTCCCATGGGCGCCATGACGGTGGTCTCGATCGTTCTGCTGTTCCCGCCGTCGATCGTGACCCTGCTGCCCATTTTCGGGGTGGCCTACCTCATGGTGAGCCGGATCGAATACCCCAAGCCCAAGGGCAACCTGGCCGCGGCCGTGCTCGCCTGGATGATGATCAACGTCGCATGCCTGACCATCTGGGCCGCGGGACTGGCCGGGGGTGACACGCTGATCAAGGTCGGCGCCATCATGCAGGTGACCATCGTGGCCGCCATCCCGCTGCGTGTCCTGATGTTCAAGAGGGAGAAGCGCAAGGAACGCAAGGAGTCCGAGAGCCTCACCTGACGGATGGCGGCACACGGCCTCCGCCGCGGAGCCTGTTTGCCGATCTCCGTACGGCCCGCGTGATGGAGTGGTCGCAGGCCGATCCGCATGGCCGGCGCCTTGTGCGCCGGCCATGCGGGCGGGCGATCACCAGCCTCGCTCCCGCCAGGCCGGCAGCGAGGGCCGTTCGGCGCCGAGCGTGGTGTCCCTGCCGTGACCCGGATACACCCAGGTCTCGTCGGGCAGCCGGTCGAAGACGCGTTCCGACACGTCCGTGAACAACTGGTCGAAGCGCTCCGGATCCTTGTTGGTGTTGCCGACACCACCGGGGAAGAGGGAGTCGCCGGTGAACAGATGGCCGGGGTGGTGCAGGGCGATCGAGCCCGGCGTGTGTCCCCGCAGATGGATCACTTCCAACGTGACCGCGCCCACGGTGATCCCGTCGCCGTGTTCGACCTCCAGGTCCACCGGCACCGGCAGGGCGGCCGCGTCGAGGGGGTGCGCGACCACCGCCGCGCCCGTCGCACCGGCGACCTCCTCCAGCGCCTGCCAGTGGTCACCGTGCTGATGGGTGGTGATGATCTTGCTGATCGGCCGGTCCCCGATGAACGCCAGCAACCGGTCGGCGTCGGCGGCGGCGTCGATGAGCACGCCGTCGCCGGTTTCGTTGCATCGCACCAGGTAGGCGTTGTTGTCGAACGGGCCGACGGCCATCTTGGAGATCGTCAGGGCGGGCAGTTCGCGCACGTCGGCGGGACCGCCGACCTGCACGTCACCGGTGTACGTCATTATCAATACCTCCAGCGTGGAGACCCCCGTCGTCAGGCGGGGGAGGAAACGCGGCATGGTTCCGCGCTTCTGAATGGGTTGGGTGGCCGGTGGGTCTGCTGTCTTGTGTTCGAGGTGGCCATCTGGATCACACCTCCGGATCGTGACGGCCAGGGCTGGTCGACGCGGGGCTTCGAAACGCATCGCTGCACCTCAAGCCCCCTCCCTCAGGAGGGGGTCGTTGACGGATACTCCTCAGGAGGGGTGATGGGCAGGTGAAGGGGCGCAGTCCTGATCATCCATGGTGGTGGCGCGGGCAGCGGCCCGGCGTCGGCTCCGGTGGGCCGCTCGCCGTGTGACCCCTCCGGCATCACCCTGAGTCCCGTTCCCGGCGAGCGGCCGGTCAGCCAGCCCAGCAGGGTCCAGGCGTCGCCCTGCACCACCGGGCCCGATCCGAGCTCCCGCCAGATCTGATGGTGCTTGTCGCCCTCCTTGACCTCCTCGACCACGATCTCACTGACCGTGCTGAGCTCGTGCGGCCAGGACACCATCACGTCGTGCAGTTCCCTGCGGACGAACACCTCCGGCCAGTCGGCGCACGCGTAGCCCGCTCCCAGGTCAACGTGGTGCATCCCGATCTCGCGTATCCGGCGGACCAGCACGTACCAGGCCGGATGGCCGGGCGAGCGGATGCCGCCGACCAGCGTGGTCCATCCCTCCGCGGGCACCGCCTCGATGGCCTCGGCCAGACCCGCCGCACTCTCCTCCAGGTCGGCCAGCTGCTCCTTCGCGGGCCGTGCGGCTCCTGCCTCGATCCCGGCGTCGCGCGCCGCCGGATCGGGGTACTGGGGGGTGACGACCCCGGTTCTGGCCCAGGTCATGAGGTTCACGTGGCTGTCGGCGTTGCGCGCGACGTGGGTGAGCACGTGTCCCCGGGTCCAGCCGGGCAACCGGGAGGGGGCCGCGACGTCGTCGTCGGACAGGACGGCGGCGGTGGCGAGCAGACGGGCGGTGGAGATGGCCAACTCGGCCCGGAGCGTTTCCAGGACGTTCATCATGGCTCCTCGGACATGAGCCCCCGCCTTCGGGCGAGGAGGATCTCGCCTCACCACTCCATCATCTGGGCGGTGCTCCGGGCCAGGGCATAAACGATCGTGTTCCCGTGGTTGGAAGATGGGGCCGCGACATCAAGCGACCTCGATGACCCGCGGGAAGACCGTAGTCTGGAGACGGCGGGGAAACCCAGGACCCTCCGGACGCTGCTCCGAAAATTGTCGGACCCCGTCGCTAGTCTTCCCGCGACCGCTTTCAACCTTCTACAACGACGTCGGGACTGCAGTGGCTGACCGCCTCATCGTGCGTGGCGCACGCGAACACAACCTCAAGGACGTCTCGCTGGACCTGCCGCGAGACTCTCTGATCGTCTTCACCGGGCTGTCCGGCTCGGGTAAGTCCAGCCTGGCCTTCGACACCATTTTCGCCGAGGGCCAGCGCCGGTACGTCGAGTCGCTGTCGGCCTACGCCCGCCAGTTCCTCGGGCAGATGGACAAGCCCGATGTCGACTTCATCGAGGGGCTTTCGCCCGCGGTGTCGATCGACCAGAAGTCGACGAGCCGCAACCCGCGCTCGACGGTCGGCACGATCACCGAGGTCTACGACTACCTCCGCCTGCTCTGGGCACGCATCGGCAAGCCGCACTGCCCGCAGTGCGGCCGTACGATCGCCCGGCAGAGCCCGGAGCAGATCGTCGACCGGGTGATGGAGCTGCCGGAGGGCACCCGATTCCAGGTGCTCGCCCCGGTGATCCGCGGCCGCAAGGGCGAATATGCCGAGCTTTTCAGCCAGCTTCAGACCAAGGGCTTCGCCCGGGCCCGGGTCGACGGCACGGTGGTCCGGCTGGACGAGCCGCCGACGCTGAAGAAGCAGGAGAAGCACGACATCGAGGTGATCGTCGACCGGCTGACGGTCAAGGAGAGCGCGCGCAGCCGGCTCACCGGTTCTGTGGAGACCGCTCTGCAGCTTTCCGGTGGCACGATCACGTTGGAGTTCGTCGACCTCCCCGAAAACGATCCGAACCGTGAGCGCTTCTACTCCGAGCACCTCTACTGCCCCTATGACGACCTCTCGTTCGAGGAGCTGGAGCCTCGTTCGTTCTCCTTCAACTCGCCCTTCGGAGCCTGTACCGAGTGCACCGGCCTCGGGGTGCGGATGGAGGTCGACCCCGACCTGATCGTGCCCGATCCGGAGAAGGCGCTGGACGACGGCGCGATCTCCCCGTGGGCGGGCGGGCACACCAGCGACTACTTCGTCCGTCTCGTCGAGGCTCTCGGCCTCACGATGGGCTTCAAGATCACCACCCCGTGGGAGAGGCTTCCGAAGAAGGCGCAGAACGCCCTGCTGCACGGTTACGGCGAGCAGGTCCATGTCCGCTACAGCAACCGCTACGGCCGTGAGCGCTCCTACTACACCACCTTCGAAGGAGTCATCCCCTGGGTGCAGCGCCGCCATGCCGAGTCCGAGAGCGACGGCATGCGGGAGAAGTACGAAGGCTACATGCGGGAGATCCCCTGCCCGGCCTGTAAGGGGGCCAGGCTCAAGCCGGTCTCCCTGGCCGTGACGGTGGACGACCGTTCGATCGCCGACGTCTCGGCGATGTCGATCGGTGACTGCGCGGCGTTCCTGGCCAAGCTGGAGCTGTCCGACCGGGACATGCAGATCGCCGAACGGGTGGTCAAAGAGATCAACGCCAGGATGGGCTTCCTGCTGGACGTGGGTCTCGACTACCTGACCATGGACCGCGCGTCGGGCACCCTCGCCGGAGGCGAGGCCCAGCGCATCCGGCTGGCCACCCAGATCGGCTCGGGCCTGGTCGGTGTGCTCTACGTGCTCGACGAGCCGTCCATCGGCCTGCACCAGCGTGACAACCAGCGGCTGCTGGAGACCCTGATCCGGTTGCGGGACATGGGCAACACGCTCATCGTGGTCGAGCACGACGAGGACACCATCGCCGCGGCCGACTGGGTGGTGGACATCGGTCCCGGCGCAGGTGAGCACGGTGGCCAGGTCGTCGTCTCCGGCACGGTGGCCGATCTGCTGTCCTCCGAGGACTCGATGACGGGCGCCTACCTGTCCGGGCGCAAGAGCATCGCCGTCCCCGCCCACCGCCGCAAGCGTGACAAGAAGCGGCAGATCACGGTGAAGGGCGCCCGCGAGCACAACCTCAGGGGCGTGGACGTGGAGTTCCCCCTCGGGGTGTTCACCGCGGTCACCGGCGTCTCCGGGTCCGGCAAGTCCACACTGGTCAACGACATCCTCTACAACGCCCTGGCCAAGGAGCTCAACGGCGCACGGACGGTCCCCGGCCGCCACTCGCGGATCAACGGGATGGACCTCGTCGACAAGGTCGTGCACGTCGACCAGTCGCCGATCGGGCGCACCCCCCGATCCAACCCGGCGACCTACACCGGTGTCTTCGACAAGGTCCGCGACCTGTTCGCGCAGACCACCGAGGCCAAGGTCCGCGGCTACCAGAAGGGCCGGTTCAGCTTCAACGTCAAGGGTGGCCGATGTGAGGCCTGCTCGGGTGACGGCACCATCAAGATCGAGATGAACTTCCTGCCGGACGTCTACGTGCCGTGTGAGGTCTGTCACGGCGCGCGATACAACCGGGAGACCCTGGAGGTCCACTACAAGGGCAAGACGATCTCCGAGGTGCTCGACATGCCGATCGAGGAGGCACTCGGCTTCTTCGACGCGATCCCGTCGATCAAGCGCTACCTGCAGACGCTGAACGACGTCGGCCTGGGCTATGTCCGGCTGGGGCAGCCGGCCACGACGTTGTCCGGCGGTGAGGCGCAGCGCGTCAAGCTCGCCTCCGAACTGCAGCGCCGTTCCACCGGCCGGACGATCTACGTGCTGGACGAGCCGACCACGGGCCTGCACTTCGAGGACATCCGGCGGTTGCTGGGCGTGCTCGGCAAGCTCGTCGACGGTGGCAACACGGTCATCGTCATCGAGCACAACCTTGACGTGATCAAGACCGCCGACTGGGTGATCGATATGGGGCCCGAAGGGGGCTCCCGGGGTGGCAACCTGCTCGCCACCGGTACGCCCGAAGAGATCGCCCTGGTCGAGGACAGCCACACCGGACGATTCCTGCGCAAGATCCTCGGCAGCTGAGGTCGGATGGGGAACCGGGCTACCGCGTCAATACCCTTGACGCGGTAGCCCGGTTTTGGCGGGAGATGTTGCGAGAAGGGCCGCGATGAACGGCAGTGGAGGTTCCCCCATGCCCACCCGCAGGTATGTGATCGGCGCCACGGCGGCCGTGGCGTGCGGGGCGGCGCTCACCGGCTGCGCCGACGGCGAACCCGGTCCCGGTATCGTGCCGCCGGGTATCAAGGGCAAGGTCATCGCCCGGACGGCCGACGTGCCGGTGGGCGGCGGCAAGGTCATCGGCAAGTGGAAGATCGTGATCACTCAGCCCTCCGCCGGGGTGTTCAAGGCGTTCACCGCGAGCTGCCCGCACAAGGGCTGCTCGGTCGGCCGGGTCGCGGACGGTGTCATCCGCTGCCCATGCCACGGCAGCGAGTTCGCCGCCGACTCCGGTAAGTGCCTCAAGGGTCCGGCTGAGGCCCCGTTGGTCGAGTTCGCGCTCAAAGTCGACGGGGACGGCATCGTGGTGATCTGACCCGGCCACCGGGAGATGGCGATAAATACTCCCAAGGCGTAAATCTTCACAGTCCTCTGACAAGAGGTACGGCATGCTGAACCGGCAGCGGGGGTGCAGCCGTAACCGAAGATGAAGCTGAGGACTCTGGAGGATGACCATGACTGATACGACGCGTCGCGCGGTGATGCTGGGCGCGGGAGGTGCCGGGATGGTGGCGGTGCTGACGGCGTGCTCGGGTTACGGCGAGCCGGCCGCCGACGGGGGCTCGGAGACCGGGGCCGCGGCACCCTCGTCCGCTCCGGCGGCGAGTTCGAGCACGGGAGCGGACGCCGGGGCGGGCTCGGGGGCGAAGGTGCTGGCCAAGGCCGGGGACATCCCCGAGGGGGGCGGCAAGGTCTTCAAGGGGGACAAGGTGGTGGTGACCCAGCCGAAGGCCGGAGAGTTCAAGGCCTTCAGCTCTGTCTGCACCCATCGAGGGTGTGATGTCGCCTCCGTCTCGGAGGGCGTGATCAACTGCCCGTGCCACGGCAGCAAGTTCAAGATCGAAGACGGTTCCGTCGTCAACGGCCCGGCCGACAAGCCCCTGCCCGAGAAGGCGATCAAGGTCGAGGGCGACTCCATCACCCTGGCCTGAGCACCTCCCGCGGCGCCGGCCCGGGGCAGGCGGACCCGGCACGGGCGGCGCGGATCGTGTCACGCGGGCGGTCCCCGCGCCGGTGCCACGGGGGCGGGCGCGGGGACCGCGTGCCGCGGAGATGCCGGGTCCGATAGGGGCTTCCGGCGAAGGAATCCTGTCGGTGAAGGCCGATAGGCTTTCAGCGTGGTGAGATCTGTGGTTGGTCCGGCGCGTTTCCGTCCCAGTTCGGGGTCGATTCCCGATTCACCGGGCGTCTACCGGTTCAGAGACGCCGACGACCGGGTCATCTATGTGGGCAAGGCCAAGAACCTGCGCCAGCGCCTCAACTCCTACTTCGCCGATTTCGCCGGTCTCCACCCGCGTACCCAGACGATGCTCACCACCGCCGTCGACGTCGACTGGACGGTGGTGGGCACCGAGGTCGAGGCGCTCCAGCTCGAATATTCCTGGATCAAGCAGTACGACCCGCGGTTCAACGTCAAATACCGCGACGACAAGTCCTATCCCTACCTCGCGGTCACCATGGGGGAGGAGTTCCCCCGGGTCCAGGTGATGCGGGGGGCCAGGCGCAAGGGAACCCGTTACTTCGGCCCCTACTCCCATGCATGGGCCATCAGGGAGACGGTCGACCTGCTGCTGCGGGTGTTCCCGATCAGGAGCTGCTCGGCGGGGGTGTTCAGGCGCGCGGGACAGATCGGCCGGCCCTGCCTGCTGGGTTACATCGACAAGTGCTCGGCGCCCTGCGTCGGCAGGGTCACCGCCCAGGAGCACCGGACACTGGCCGACGACTTCTGCGATTTCATGGCAGGCAACACCGGCAGGTTCATGAAGCGGCTGGAGCGGGAGATGCGTCAGGCCGCCGCGGACCAGGAATACGAGAGGGCCGCCCGGCTGCGCGACGACATCCAGGCGCTGCTGCGGGCGATGGAGAAGCAGGCCGTGGTGCTGGGGGAGGGCACCGACTGCGACGTGGTCGCGCTGGCTGAGGATCCACTGGAGGCGGCGGTCCAGGTGTTCTACGTCCGCGGTGGACGCATCAGGGGCCAGCGCGGATGGGTGGTCGACAAGGTCGAGGAGGCCGTGCCCGCCGAGCTGGTCGAGCAGTTCCTGCTGCAGATGTACGGAGACGCGGCTCCCGAGGCGCTGCCCAGGGAAGTGCTGGTCCCCGTCCTCCCGCCCGACGCGGAGGCGGTCACCGAGCTGCTCAGCGAGCACCGCAACGCCCGGGTGGAGATCCGTGTCCCGCAGCGTGGAGACAAGAAAACGCTGATGGAGACCGTCTGGCGCAATGCCATGGAGGCGCTGAAGCAGCACAAGCTCAAGCGGGCCAGTGACCTGACCACCCGGAGCAAGGCGTTGCAGGAGATCGCCGACGCGCTCGACCTGGACCAGGCGCCGCTGCGCATCGAGTGTTACGACGTCTCTCACATCCAGGGCACCAACGTGGTGGCGTCCATGGTGGTGTTCGAAGACGGTCTGGCCCGTAAGAGTGAATACCGCAGGTTCTCCGTCCGTTCCACCGAAGGTGACGTAGCCTCGATATACGAGGTGATTTCGCGCCGGTTCAAGCGTTACCTGGAGGAGCGCTCGGCCACCGGGGAGCTCGACACCGAACCCGATCCGGAGACGGGCCCGGAGACCGGCGCCGAACCGACCCTCGACCCGGAGACCGGCCGGCCGCGCAAGTTCGCCTATCCGCCCAACCTGGTCGTCGTGGACGGCGGGCCGGCCCAGGCGGCCGCCGCCCAGCGCGCCCTGGACGAGCTGGGTGTGGACGATGTGGCGGTCTGTGGCCTGGCCAAGAGACTGGAGGAGGTCTGGCTCCCGGGCGAGGATCTGCCGGTGATCCTTCCCCGGTCGAGTGAGGCTCTTTACCTCCTGCAGCGTGTACGTGACGAGGCCCATCGATTCGCCATCACCTACCATCGTTCGAAGCGGTCGAAGAGCGTCAAGGAAAGTGCCCTGGACGAGGTTCCCGGGCTCGGTCCGGCCCGCAGGCAAGCCCTGATCAAGCATTTCGGATCAGTGAAACGGCTACGGGAGGCGACCGCGGCCCAGATCTGTGAGATTCCCGGGATCGGCCCCGCTACGGCTGAGACGATCGTGTCGGCGTTGAAGGGGGAGAGCTGATGAAAGGAAGAGAGACCGCGTTCGTCATCGTCACCGGTATGTCGGGGGCGGGACGGAGCACCGCGGCCAAGGCACTGGAGGACCTGGGTTGGTTCGTCATCGACAACCTGCCGCCGGGCCTGCTGTTCGCCATGGCCGAGGAGGCGGGGCGGGTCAAGCTGGCCGCCGACAAGGTGGCCGCTGTGGTCGATGTGCGCAGCCTGGCCTTCACCACCGACCTGAACGCCGCGATCGAGGAGCTCGACGGCCGAGGCGTCGCCGTACGCGTGGTGTTCCTGGAGGCCAGTGACGAGGAGCTGGTCCGCAGGTTCGAGAACGTCCGCCGCCCGCATCCCTTGCAGGGAGAGGGCAGGCTGGTCGACGGGATCGCCCGTGAGCGCGGGATCCTGCGGGAGGTCCGGGCCAACGCCGACCTGGTCATCGACACCTCCAATCTCAACGTTCACGAACTCCGGGGTAAGATCGTCGCTTTCTTCGGCGGCGAGGACCGGCCGGGTCTACGGGTCAACGTGGTCTCCTTCGGCTACAAGTACGGCCTGCCCGTCGACGCCGACCTGGTCGTCGACTGCCGGTTCCTGCCCAACCCCCACTGGGTCCCTGAGCTCCGTCCGATGAACGGGCTCGATGCCCCCGTGCGGGAGTACGTTCTCAACCAGGCGGGTGCGAAGGAGCTCCTGGACGCCTATGAGGAGGTGTTCGGCATCATCGCGGCCGGTTACACCCGGGAGGGCAAGGGGTATGCCACGCTCGCCGTCGGCTGCACCGGAGGCAAGCACCGCAGTGTCGCCATGGCCGAGCAGATCGGCGGCCGGTTGCGAGACCGGGGTGGCATGGAGGTGCAGGTAAGTCATCGGGATGTGGGCCGGGAGTGATCGAAGATCTCAAGGTCGTCGCGCTGGGGGGAGGCCATGGGCTGTACGCGTCGCTGTCGGCGCTGCGCAGGGTCACCTCGGAGCTGACGGCGGTGGTCACCGTGGCCGACGACGGGGGTTCGAGCGGGCGGCTCCGCCGCGAGCTCGGTGTGCTCCCGCCGGGAGACCTGCGGATGGCACTGGCCGCCCTGTGCGGTGACGACGAGTGGGGACGGACCTGGAGCGAGGTCGTCCAGCACCGCTTCCGCAGTGAGGGCGAGCTGCACGGGCACGCGGTCGGCAACCTGCTGATCGTGGCGTTATGGGAGAAGCTCGGTGACACGGTCGCCGGGCTCGACTGGGTCGGCCGGCTGCTCGGCGCGCACGGACGGGTGCTGCCGATGTCCTCGGTGCCGCTCGACATCGCCGCGGAGGTCGAGCTGGACGGCCGGGTGAGCACCGTGCACGGTCAGGTGGCCTGCGCGCTCACGCCCGGCCGGGTCCAGGCCATCTCGCTGGTCCCCGAGGATCCGCCCGCCTGCCCCGAGGCGGTGCAGGCGATCCTGGACGCCGACTGGGTGGTCTTCGGGCCCGGTTCGTGGTTCACCAGCGTTCTGCCCCATCTCATGGTGCCGCAGCTGGCCGAGGCGTTGCACATCACCGAGGCGCGCCGTCTGGTGGCGCTGAATCTGGCGCCGCAGCCGGGGGAGACGGATGGTTTCTCTCCCCAGGAGCATCTGGAGGTGCTGCGCCGGCACGCGCCCTCCCTGGAGATCGACGTGGTGCTCGCCGACATCGGGGTGACAGAGGATCAGGAAGAGCTGGCGAAGGCGGCGGCGGAGTTCGGCGGGCGGCTCGTTCTGGCCGCGGTGGCGGATGAGGACGGCTCGCCGCGGCACGATGCGCAACGTCTTGCCTCCGTCCTGAACGAGATTTTCCGTGAGAAGCGTTGATCCTGGTCAGCGGTGCTCAGGAGTGCGAGAAACTTCTGTGAGCCTGGTTTATCTCGGGCCGCATGAGGTCTGTATGGGGGAGGACGAACGCACATGGCGATGACAGGTGTGGTCAAGGACGAGCTGAGCAGGCTGCCGGTTCTGAAGCCCTGCTGCCGCAAGGCCGAGGTGTCGACGCTCCTGCGGTTCGCGAGCGGGCTGCACCTGGTGGGCGGGCGGATCGTGATCGAGGCCGAGCTGGACACCAATGTCACGGCCAGGCGGCTCATCAAGGACATCGGCGAGGTGTTCGGTCACAAGGCGGAGGTGCTCGTCCTGGCCCCCGCGGGACTCCGCAAGGGGTCGAGATACGTGGTGCGCGTCTACCGCGACGGCGAGGCCCTGGCCCGCCAGACCGGGTTGATCGACAACCACGGCCGGCCGGTCCGCGGCCTGCCGCGCCAGGTCGTCGCGGGGGCGACCTGTGACGCCGAGGCCGCCTGGCGCGGAGCCTTCCTGGCGCACGGCTCGCTCACCGAGCCAGGTCGTTCCATGTCGCTGGAGGTCACCTGCCCCGGGCCGGAGGCGGCACTCGCGCTGGTCGGGTCCGCCCGGCGGTTGAAGATCCACGCCAAGGCCCGTGAGGTCCGCGGCGTCGACCGGGTCGTCGTCCGTGACGGCGACGCGATCAGCGCGCTGCTGACCCGGCTGGGCGCCCATGACAGCGTGCTGGCCTGGGAGGAGCGGCGGATGCGCCGTGAGGTGCGGGCGACGGCCAACCGCCTGGCCAACTTCGACGACGCCAACCTGCGCCGCTCGGCCCGGGCCGCGGTCGCCGCCGGGGCCCGGGTCCAGCGCGCCCTGGAGATCCTCGGCGAGGACGCCCCCGAGCATCTGGTGATCGCCGGCCGTCTCCGCGTCGAGCACAAGCAGGCCTCCCTGGAGGAGCTCGGCCAGCTCGCCGACCCGCCGCTGACCAAGGACGCCATCGCCGGCCGTATCCGCCGCCTGCTCGCCATGGCCGACAAGCGGGCCCAGGACATCGGCATCCCCAACACCGAGGCGAACCTCACGGTGGACATGCTGGCGCCGTAGGCCCGTTCGCGGACGGCTGAGGAGCCGGGCCCGAGGCGGACTCCCGGCTCCTCACCCCTCCGGCGCCGGTGCGCGGCGTTCTCCACGCGCGGACAGGTCCGGCCCCGGCCGCGATTTTCTTCCGTGTCATCGCAGGTCCTGCCGGTGCGGAGGGTAGCTGAAGTGACGGGTCGGGCACTCGACTTGAATAGTGCGATACGTGCCCATGGGGGAAGTAACACCATGCCCCACCCCACCAGTGGTCTAAACCAATTTGGGTCCGATAGGGTTCGTGGTTGAGGTTTCAGCCCGCCAAGTCGCCGGTCCGGTGGATCGGCGCACCGACGTACGAGGAGATCGGCACCGTGACCATCCGCGTAGGCGTCAACGGATTCGGCCGTATCGGCCGCAACTTCTGGCGTGCGGTCGCTGCCAGCGGCAAGGACATCGAGATCGTTGCGGTCAACGACCTGACCGACAACGCCACGCTCGCCCACCTGCTCAAGTACGACAGCATCCTCGGCCGTCTGCCGTACGAAGTGAAGAGCACCGCCGACGAGATCGTCGTCGACGGCAAGTCGATCAAGACCTTCGCCGAGCGCGACCCCGCCAAGCTGCCCTGGGGGGACCTCGGGGTGGACGTCGTGGTGGAGTCGACCGGCTTCTTCACCGACGCCAACAAGGCCCGGGTACACGCCGACAACGGCGCCAAGAAGGTCATCATCTCGGCTCCGGCCAAGAACGAGGACGTCACCATCGTGATGGGCGTCAACCAGGACACGTACGACCCGGCCAACCACACGATCATCTCCAACGCCTCGTGCACCACCAACTGCCTGGCTCCGCTGGCGAAGGTCCTCAACGACACCTTCGGCATCGAGAAGGGCCTGATGACCACCATCCACGCCTACACGCAGGACCAGAACCTGCAGGACGGCCCGCACAGCGACCTGCGTCGCGCCCGCGCCGCCGCGCTGAACATCGTGCCGACCTCGACCGGCGCCGCCAAGGCCATCGGCCTTGTGCTGCCCGAGCTCAAGGGCAAGCTCGACGGGTTCGCGCTGCGCGTGCCGATCCCCACCGGCTCGGCCACCGACCTCACCGTCGAGGTCCGCCGGGAGACCACGGTCGAAGAGGTCAACGCCGCGTTCAAGGCCGCCGCCGAGGGGCCGTTCAAGGGTTACCTGACCTACACCGAGGACCCGATCGTCTCCAGTGACATCGTCACGGACCCGTCCTCCTGCATCTTCGACTCCGGTCTGACCAAGGTGATCGGCAACCAGGTCAAGGTCGTCGGCTGGTACGACAACGAGTGGGGCTACTCCAACCGCCTCGGTGACCTCATCGAGCTGGTCGGCGCCGACCTCTGATGAAGGATCTGTCTGAGTTCGACGTGAAGGGTCGGCGCGTCCTTGTCCGCGCCGACCTCAACGTCCCCCTCGACGGGGACGTCATCACCGACGACGGCCGCATCCGGGCATCGGTTCCGACGATCAAGGAGCTCGCCGGCCAGGGTGCGCGCGTGATCGTCTGCGCCCATCTCGGTCGCCCGAAGGGCGAACCCGCCGCGAAGTATTCGCTGGCCCCCGTGGCGAAGCGGCTGAGCGAGCTGCTGGGCGCCGACGTCGCCTTCGCGACGGACGTGGTCGGGGAGTCGGCCCAGAGCGTCGTGGAGGCGCTCCAGGACGGCCAGGTGGCCCTGCTGGAGAACCTGCGATTCGAGCCGGGCGAGGAGTCCAAGGACGACGACCGGCGCGGGGCCTTCGCCGAGCGGTTGGCCGCGCTCGCCGAGATCTACGTCGGTGACGGCTTCGGCGCGGTGCACCGCAAGCACGCCAGCGTCTACGACGTGCCGCTGCTGCTGCCGCACGCGGCGGGCAGGCTTGTCGTGGCCGAGGTCGAGGTGCTCAAAAAGCTGACCGACGACCTCGCCAGGCCGTACGTCGTGGTGCTCGGCGGCGCCAAGGTCTCCGACAAGCTCGGCGTCATCGGCAACCTGCTCACCAAGGTCGACAGACTGCTCATCGGCGGTGGCATGGCCTACACCTTCCTGGCCGCCCAGGGCTACGAGGTCGGCCAGTCGCTGCTCCAGGCCGACCAGCTCGACCAGGTGCGCGGTTTCCTCAACGAGGCGACCAAGCGCGGTGTGGAGCTCGTCCTGCCGGTCGACGTGCTGGCGGCCACCGAGTTCGCCGAGGACGCCGAGTACGAAGTGGTCGACGCCACCGCGATCCCGGCTGATCGGCAGGGGCTCGACATCGGTCCGCGCACCCGCGAGCTGTTCGCGGGCAAGCTGGCCGACGCCGAGACGGTGTTCTGGAACGGCCCGATGGGTGTCTTCGAGTTCGAGGCGTTCTCCGGGGGAACCCGGGCCGTCGCCGAGGCGTTGACCCGATCGGAGGCCTTCACGGTCGTCGGCGGCGGCGACTCGGCCGCGGCCGTGCGCAAGCTCGGCCTTCCCGAGGACGGGTTCTCGCACATCTCCACCGGTGGCGGCGCCAGCCTCGAATACCTGGAAGGCAAGACCCTGCCCGGACTCGTCGCGCTGGAGGCATAGGAGTGGACCGACGCAGTGAGCATCGTGCCGTCCGGGTGTGCCCGTGGCACCACGGTTCGGTGGCAACGGGTGATTCGCAGAGTGGGCGAGGAGCGAGGAGCGACAGGTGAGCACAGCGCGCAGACCGCTCATGGCCGGCAACTGGAAGATGAACCTCAATCATCTCGAGGCCATCGCCCACACGCAGAAACTGTCGTTCGCGCTGAACGACAAGGACTTCGACAGGGTCGAGGTGGCGCTTCTGCCGCCGTTCACCGACATGCGCAGTGTGCAGACCCTGGTGGACGGTGACAAACTGCGGTTCGTGTACGGCGGGCAGGACCTGTCGCCGCACGACGGCGGTGCCTACACCGGAGACATCTCCGGAGCGATGCTCGCCAAGCTCGGCTGCACCTTCGTCCTGACCGGCCACTCCGAGCGTCGGCAGTATCACCACGAGGACGACGACCTGGTCAACGCCAAGGTGCAGGCGGCCTACCGGCACTCGCTCACGCCGATTCTGTGCGTCGGCGAGGGGCTGGCGGTCCGCCAGGCCGGCGGTCAGGTGGCCCACAGCGTCTCGCAGCTCGACGGGGCGCTCCGTAAGGTCACCGCCGATCAGGCCAGGTCCGTCGTGCTGGCCTACGAGCCGGTCTGGGCCATCGGCACCGGGGAGGTGGCCACGCCGGCCGACGCGCAGGAGGTCTGTTCGGCACTGCGTTCCCGACTCGCCGAGCTGTATGACGGCGAGGTGGCCGCCGCTGTCCGTATCCTTTACGGTGGCTCGGTCAAGTCTGACAACATCGCCGGCATCATGGCTCAACCCGATGTGGACGGTGCCCTGGTTGGTGGTGCCAGTCTCGATCCGGTGGAGTTCGTCAAGATTTGTCGCTTTGGCGAAATGTCCGGCTGAGTAGGGCCGTTTGGAGGGTACGACTTGACAGCACGTCGTACCCTCTTAGAGCAAGTTTGAATCGTCACGCCACAGGCGTCATAACAGGGACGCGCCCGGACGCGGGCCGCGCGTAAATAGGGAACAGGTCAACGGTGACAATCGGAATCTCCATCGCCCTCATTCTGGCGAGCATGCTGATGATCCTGCTTGTGTTGCTTCACAAGGGCAAGGGTGGTGGTCTGTCGGATCTGTTCGGCGGCGGTTTCTCGTCGTCGTTCGGGGGCTCCTCGGTCGTGGAGCGCAACCTCGACCGGCTCACCGTCATCACCGGTGTGGTCTGGTTCGTATGCATCATCGCGCTGGGCCTGCTTCTCAAGCCCTGACTCTCAAGCCCTGACCTGGCTTTTGCGAAGCGTGACAGTGGTTCAGCCCCCCGCATCCAACCGAGCGGTGGGGCCATCGAGCGAGGAGTTCATCCGTGGGTAGTGGCAACGCGATCCGTGGCAGTCGTGTCGGCGCCGGCCCGATGGGGGAGGCGGAGCGTGGCGAGGCGGCTCCCCGGGTAAGGGTTCCGTTCTGGTGCGCGAACATGCACGAGACGCGCCCCAGTTTCGCCAGCGACGCGGCCGTGCCGGAGTTCTGGGACTGCCCTCGGTGTGGTCTCCCGGCCGGCCAGGACGAGGCCAATCCCCCCGCGCCGCCGCGTAACGAGCCTTACAAGACGCACCTCGCATATGTGAAGGAGCGTCGCAGCGACAAGGACGGTGCCCAGATCCTGGCCGAGGCCCTGGAGCGGCTGCGCTCTTCCTCGCGCCCGATCTACTAGGGCGTTTTTCGTGGATCTTCGCCGTGGTGAGGGTCGGCCCGCCGGATGTCCCGCGAGTCGGGGGAAGAGCTCATAACTGAGTTGTGGGCGGCAAAGCCCCCGGCCCCACGGCAAACGCAGGGTTTGCGCAGCGTGTCCGTGGGGTGGGGCGACAACGTCGCTGGGCGCCGTCGGGGCGACCGCAGCAGGTGGAAAGATCAACAAAATATGTCATAGGCCCGATCCACCAGGTACGGCCTACCGAAAGCCCTCGCAGGATTGATCCGCGGGGGCTTTCGGCGTGTTGGCAGCAGGTTCGTTGAGCGGGGGCTCGTTGGGTGGGGCCTTCTCCGGTTGACGGCGTGGTCGTCGCCGTAGACGGCGGCTCCGCGGAGTGAGCAGGTGGCGCGGTGGCGGGCTTCGCGGAGTGAGCAGGTGGCGGGCCCCGCGGGGCGAGCAGGCAGGCGGGATGGCGTGCTCCGGGTCGGCCGCCGGCTCACCCTGCCGGGGCAGGGGAGGGGCACACGGGTCCGTGGACCCCGGGCAGGGATCTCAGACGTCCACTATGCCGCGGCGATAGGCGTAGGTGACGGCCTGGGCGCGGTCACGGGCCCCGATCTTGGCGAAGAGGTTGTTGATATGGGTCTTGACCGTCGCCTCGCTGATGAACAGGCCGGCGGAGATCTCCGCGTTGGATCGGCCCTGGGCGATGAGACGGAGGACCTCGGTCTCCCGCCGGGTCAGGCCGTCGGGCAGGTCGCCCTCCGCCCGGCCCCCGTTTTTACCGTGGCCGGGCGGGGCCGGCGGTGCCACGCCCGTTGAGACCGGCGGCGCCATGCTCTCCAGAAGGCGGCGCTGGACCGTGGGGTCGAGCTGGGCATCGCCCCTCATCACGGTGGCGATGGCTCGGGAGATCTCCGCCGCGTCGGCGCTCTTGGTCAGGAAACCCCTGGCCCCGGCCTGGAGGGCGGTGAACACCGAGTCGTCGTCGGAGTAGGTGGTCAGCACGACGACCTGGATGCCAGGATGGGCGGCGCGGATCCGTCTGGTGGCCTCGACGCCGTCCATCCTGGGCATCCTCAGGTCCATCAGCACCACGTCCGGCCGCTCGGCCTCGACCAGCCGCAGAGCCGCCTCACCGTCGCCGGCCGAGCCGACGACCTCGATGTCCGGCAGGAGTCCGAGCAGCAGCGTGAGCCCTTCACGCACGACCGTCTGGTCGTCGACCACGAGCACCCGGGCGGTCATATCGGCCGCCCCGGCACGGTCCGGCCAAGGATCACGACGACCCCGTCCCCAGCTCCCGGCCGGCCGACACGGGCAGTCTCAGTCGCACCCGGAATCCTCCGTCCACGTCTCCGGCCTCCAGGTCTCCACCGAGCAGTTCTGCTCTCTCCGCCATTCCCACGAGTCCATATCCTCCACCCGGGACCCCGGACCCCGAGCCGGCCGGGTTGGTCACCTCCAGCTCGAAGGCTCCCCTCTGGAAGCCCAGCCGTACGGCCGCCGCCGCTCCGGGAGCGTGACGGCCGACGTTGGTGAGGGCCTCCTGGGCGGTACGGATCACCGTGAGCTCGGTCTCCGGAGTGAGTCGGCGCTCGGCGCCGACCACCGTGAGTACGCAGTCCTGGCCTGTCGTGGCACGGAATTCCTCGGCCAGCAGTTGGAGCGCCGCAGGCAGTGGCGGGCTGTCCTCGCGCAGTGCCGAGACGGCTCTGCGGGCCTCCTCCAGGCCGGCCTTGGCCAGGTTCCTGGCCCGCTCGACCCGGTCCATCGCCTCCTCGGTCCGGTCGGCGCAGAGCAGCAGGCGCGCGCCTTCCAGATGCACGATCTGCGCGGACAGGGAGTGGGCCAGGATGTCGTGGATCTCCCTGGCGATCCGTGCCCGCTCGGCGAGCACGGCCTCCCTCGCCTCGGCCTTTCTGACCGCCCTGCGCTGCCGGATCGCGTAGGCGACCAGGAAGACCACGCAGACGTTGAAGCCCAAGGTCAGCTCCTGGTCCCAGTGCCGGTCGGTCACGCCGACCAGCAGCAGCCCGGTCAGGGCGAGCAGCCCGACGGTGAGCGCGTTGCCGAGCGGATACCTGAAGGCCGCTATTCCGACGGCGAGGAGCAGGGCGATGATGGCGGGGCCGGCGTCCGGAGAGATCGCGAGCAGCCCGAGCGAGGCCACCACGGCGGCGCTGAGCCTGACCGGGATTCCCGGAAGTGTGACCGGGCGCCGCATCCTAGAGGCGCCGGACAAGGGGGCGGCGGCGAGAGCCCCTGCGGCGGCCATGGTCAATCCCGCGGCGAGGAGCCCCCGCCCGGTGAAGGCCGAACCGTCCCACTGCGCGGACTGGCCGGCCACGAACACCACGATCACCAGCAGTCGTAAGGCGATCGGGATGATCGCGACTCCGCGAATCGTGGTCATGCCAGGAAGATACCGATAGATCGGCCGGTCTCTTATCCCGGGCCGTTCCCCCTACGGCGGAGCCGGGAGTGGCCGTAGGGGGAACGGCGATCACGAGTGCGGCCACGGCGGCGCCGGAGAGGGGCCGAGCCGGCCGTACCGGGAAGGAGGGCCGCAACGTGGTCACCCGTGCGCCAGGACGGCGGGGGAGGAGGGCAGGGCGCGGGCACGGCGGGCGACGGAGAACGACTGGACGCCGACGGTCAGGCCCATGAAGACCAGGAGGGCGGTGGGGACGGAGACGAGGCCGAGGGCGTAGCCTGCGCCGAGAAGGGCGACGCGCGTGAGGAGTGAGGCCAGCCAGCCCAGCAGGGTCCGGCCGGTGCCCTTGGACCACAGGACTCCCGCCTCGTCCCGCCAGATCCGGACCGTCGAGGCACGCAGGAAGCCGAAGGCCACCGCGCAGGCGACCTCCACCGCCAGCAGGGCCAGGCTGAGAGCCAGGTGGCGCGGGTCGACGAGCCCCCCGGAGAGAAGGCCGATCGCGATCATGAACAGGGCCAGCAGACGGAGACCGTACCCGGTGGCGACCCGGGTCTTCATCTGGCGGTAGAGCACGTAGGCGGTCAAGACGACGGCGACGGCGGCGATCTGCATGGGGTCCATGCGCTATACGGTAGGAAAGCGCACGTCAGAGCGGATCGGCTCGCCGGTGGAGATTCCTCTCTCCACCCGTGGATGGAGTTCGCGGGCACCGGGCGGCGGGTAGCCGTCTGCTGCCTCCGCCAGAGGCCCGGTTCGTGCCTGAAACGGCTGATTCGGCGGCCGCCGTACCGGCCGGAAATTGGATCTTCATCAAGACTCCGGGTAGCGTGCCCGGGGCCGTTGAGCGCTTTGACGCGGCCGGAACGCACGGATGATCGAAATGTTGGAAGGACACCCACCCGTATGAACGCCGGAAACCACAACCCCCTGCGGATGCTCGTCACGGGAGGGGGGACCGGCGGTCACACCTACCCCGCGCTGACCACCGTCGCGGCCGTCCGCGAGCAGGCCGCGGCCCGCGGGTTCGACCTTGACGTGCTCTGGGTGGGGACGGCCACCGGTCTGGAGGCCCGCATCGCCGCCGAGCACGACATCCCGTTCCGGGCGATCAAGGCGGGCAAGCTGCGCCGCTCACCCAGCCCGCGCGAGCTGCTCACCAACCTCGCCGACATGTTCCGGATCCCGGTCGGGATCATGCAGGCGTTCGGCATCGCCGCCCGCTACCGCCCCGACGTGGTGCTGTCCACGGGGGGATACGTGTGCGTGCCGCTGGGGGTCGCCTCCCGGGTGCTCGGCCGCCCGCTGGTGATGCACGAGCAGATCACCGCGCTGGGCCTGGCCAACCGCATCCTGGCGCGGTTCGCCACCCGGATCGCGCTGACCCACCCGTCGTCGATCGAGCACCTGCCGGACTCGGCGCGGGAGCGGGCCGTGGTCACCGGCAACCCTGTCCGGCCCCAGCTGCTGAACGGCAACGCCCCTTCCGGCCGATGGCACTTCCGTCTCTCACCTGAGCTGCCCCTCGTCTACGTGACCGGCGGTGCCCAGGGAAGCCGTCAGATCAACACCATGATCGAGGCGATCCTGCCCTCGCTGCTCACCCGGGCCCAGGTGCTCCACCAGTGCGGCCCCGGCTGGATCGGCCAGTTCACCCAGGTCGCCGCGGGTCTGCCGGAGGAGCTCGCGGCGCGTTACCGGCCGGTGCCCTACGTCGGCGACGAGCTGGCCCACGTGTACGCCGCCGCTGACATCGTGGTCTCCCGCAGCGGCGCGGGCATCATCGCCGAGTTGACCGCGGTGGGCAAGCCGTCCGTCCTCATCCCCCTGGTACCGTCCGCCGGAGACGAGCAGCGGCAGAACGCCCGCTATCTGGCCGAGGCGGGAGCGGCCCGGGCGCTCCTGGAGACCGGCCCTCAGGCCGACCAGCTCCTCGCCGAGCTCGACGCCCTGCTCGCCGACCCGTCCGCGCGCGCCACCATGGTCAAGGCCGCCAGGTCACTCGGCCGGCTCGACGCCGCCGACGCCCTGGCCGAGCTGATCCTTCAGGAGGCCGGGGCCGCCGGCTACCGGTGATCGGTCTTACCGCTGGGCCGGAGCGCCGCCGCCCGTCCACCGGTCACCGGTGATCAGTTCCTGGATCGCGGGGGAGTAACGGTCGGCGAGATCGGTGATGGTGGCCGCGCGTACGGCATCGCCTCTGGCGATGCCGTACATCACGCACAGCCCCAGCAGCATGCCCACGGCGAGCTCGGCGCGGACCGCGGTGTCCGCCCCGGGCAGGCGCCGCGCCAGCCGGGAGACGACCTGGCTCTGGAAGTTGGCGCGCAGGGTGTCACCGTGGCCGCTGTGCAGCGGGGCGAAGACGATGCGCAGCACGGGGTCGCCCCGCTGCTCGACCTGCCGGGTGAGCGCGTGGGTCACCATGTGCCGACCCAGCTCCTCCAGAGGCGCGTCCAGCAGCTCCTCGGCGTCCGCCTCGAAGGTGAGCAGCCGGGAGAAGAGCTGCTCCTTGGTGCCGAAGTACTTCACGACCAGCGGTGCGCTGACCCCGGCCTGCTCGGCCACGGCCTTGAGGGTGATGTCGGTGTAGGAACGCCGGGCGAGCATGATCCGGGCGGCTCGCAGGATCGTGTCCTTGGTGGCGTCGGCGTCCCGGCGTCCGGTGCCGGGATCGGCTGTGCTCAGATGGATCATGCTCCCTCCAGCGCGACGTCCGCCGTGTGCTCCACTCGCGGCCCGGTCTCCGCCGGGGCGTCGCGGTGCCGGGGGATGACGAGCGCCAGAGCGCAGGCCAGCAGGGCGACCGTACCAGCCATGCCGAACGCGAGCAGGTAGCCGTGCAGTGTGGGTAGTTCGACGCCCCCGTAGAGCGCACTGTGGTGGGTCAGCACGGCGGCGACGGCCGCGCTGCAGGAGGCCTGCCCCAGGGTGCGCATCAGGACGTTCACCCCGTTCGCGGACGCCGTCTGGGCCGCCGGTACGGCGCGCAGGATCAGCGTGGGCAGAGCGGAGTACGCCAGCGCGGTGCCCGCGGAGATCACCGTCGCGCCGACGATGATCATTCCCAGGTGGGTGCTGTCCGCGATGCGGATCACGTAGCCGGCCGCGATGACGGCGGCTCCGGCCGCCAGGGTGGTCTTCGCACCGCGGGCGGCCGAGATGCGGGCGGACACCGGGGAGAAGATCAGCATGGTGACACCGGCGGGCAGCAGGCACAGCCCGGTCGCGAAGACGGACAGGCCCAGCCCGTAACCAGTCGACGCGGGTGCCTGCACGAGCTGGGCGGTGACCAGGGAGTTCGCATAGAAGGCGAAACCGGTGAGCAACGCGGCCAGATGGGGGAGCGCCACCCGCAGCCGGGCGGCCAGCCGGAGGTCCACCAGCGGATTTCCGGTCCGCAACTGCTGCAGGCACCAGCTGAACGCCACGACCACGGCGACCCCGGACAGTCCCAGAACGGCCGGACTGCTCCAGCCCCACTGGCCGCCCTGGGAGACCGCCACCAGCAGGCAGATCATCCAGGTGGCCAGCCCGAACGCGCCGACGGTGTCGAACCGGCCGGGCGCCCGTACCGGGGACTCCCGTACCGCCCACCAGGCGAGCGCCAGCCCGAGGGCACCCAGTCCGGTGGTGACCCAGAACATGACGTGCCAGTCCGCGTGCTCCACGATCAGCGCGGCCAGCGGCAGCCCCAGGGCGGCGCCGATGCCGACCGTCGAGCTCATCAGCGCCACCGCTGAGCCGGTCCTGGCCGCAGGAAGCTCGTCGCGGAGGATGCTGATCGACAGGGGGACCACGGCGGCGGCGGCGCCCTGCAGCGCCCTGGCCGCGATGAGCAGCCGGATGTCGGACGTCACCGCGCACACCAGGGCGCCGGCCGTCATCAACCCCAGTGCGAGCAGCAGCACCCGCCGCTTGCCGTACATGTCGCCCGCTCTGCCCAGCACCGGCGTGAGCACGGCTCCGGCTAGAAGCGTGGCCGTGACCATCCAGGACACGCTGACGGCCGAGGAGTCCGTCAGCTGCGGAAGGTGGGGCAGGAGCGGCACCACGACCGTCTGCATGAGCGCCATGAGGATCCCGCCGAACGCGAGCACCGGGACGGTCAGGCGCTCCTTGAGTCGTGACCGGGAGGGCGTCGGCGCGGGGGCGTCGAGGGCGTCCGAGGGGCTCGGCATGAAGGAGACTCCAGGGTTTGTGGTGAATAACAATTCACCAGACTAGGTGAATTGTTATTCACCACAAACCCCTATGCCGGCCGTGGAGAGGGCGCCGGGGTGCCGCCGTGGACGCCCCGCCCTGGTCAGGCCTGCCGGCCGAGCGCCGTCAGCCGGCGCCCGGTTCCACCGCCCGGCGCCGAACGCGCAGGTCGCGAAGATCGAAGACGGATCGCCCGGCGGGGCCTTACCGGCCGCGGTTATCCGGTCTGCCTGACCCGCTCCAGGTAGTGGACCAGGTCGCGCAGCCGGTCCGCGGGCCACGGCAGGCTCCGGCCGATCTCCGCACTGTTCTCCCGCCACACCCGCTGTGCCGCGGCCTTGGTCAGCTCGCCGGCGTCACCGCCGGCGTGGAACCGGTTCCCCAGTGCGTCCCAGCGGGCGACCAGGGCCCGCACCCGCGGGTCGTCGACGGGGGTGTCGTCCTGTACGTGGCACAGGAGCTCCTCGACGAGCCCCTCCCATTCGGACTTGGCCGCCTCGACGGCCTCCGGGCCGAGTTCGGCCCGCTGCCGGGCCAGTTGCTCCCGCTGTTCGGTCGTGAACGAGGTCTCGAACACAGAGATCATCTCCAGGGTCGTCATGAACTGGTCCGGATCGGGCATCGACGCGCCGTCGATCTGCTCCAGCAGCCCGCGGAGCCGGTGGGTGAGCCGCTGGATCCGTGTGGCGTGTGCCTCCAGTCCGCGTAGCTGGGCCGTCAGCAGGTCGTGCATCGCCGCCAGGTCGCCGGTGGAGTCCGCGAGGACGATCGCGATCTCCTCCAGTGACAGCCCGAGCGTCCGCAGGGCCCGCACCCGGTACAGCCGCCGCACGTCGCCCCCGGTGTAGCGGCGGTGCCCCGAGGAGGTGCGTTCGCCCGCGCTCAGCAGGCCGATCTCGTCGTAGTGGCGCAGCGCGCGCACGGTCATCCCGCTCGCCCGCGCCACCTCGCCGATGCTCCACCGGCGTCCGGTGTCATCTCTCCCGATCACTCCTGCAACGCTAGGACCTCCCGTCGCGGCAGGTTCAAGCCCCGTGGGCGCATCCGTCCGGCGATCCGGGGAAATCACGCGCGGTCTCGCCTCGGCGCAGTGTCTCTCCGCCCCGGAGGCCCCGTGTTCTCCTCGGCTTCATCTCACATTCGGGCTGTCCGCTGCAGAGAGGGCGGAACGTCCGTAATATACGAAACTTCATGATCTGTGGATGATGTGGAGTCAGCGGTGACAATCAGTAGGACCAGTTTTACGCGACGTCGTTTCCTGCAGGCGGGCGCCGGGGCCGTTCCCGCCCTGGCGCTGGGGACGAGCCCGGCGCTGGCGGCCGCGGCGCTGCCGCCCACCGGGACCGTCCCGGCCTCGCTGGTGGGCTTCGACAGCATGATGAAGAAGTACATCACCGAGCGTCAGATCACCTCTGCACAGCTCGCGGTGGCGCGCAAGGGCAAGATCCTGCTGGCGCGCGGCTACGGGTCGTACACGACCCGTGACGCGCAGAACCAGCCGTTCCTCCGGCTGGTGCAGCCGACCTCGCTGTTCCGTGTCGCCAGCCTCAGCAAGCACATCACGTCCGCCGCGATCATGCGGCTGGTCCAGGACGGCAAGCTCAGCCTGTCCACCCCGGTCACCACGCTGCTCGGGCTCTCGACGCAGGCCGATCCCCGGCTCGCGAAGGTCACCGTGCTGAGGCTGATGCAGCATCTGGGCGGATGGGACAGGGACGTCTCGAAGGACCCGCTCTGGCTGGACCACACGATCTCCACGGTGCTCGACGTCCCGTTGCCGATCAGCCACGCCGACATCATGCGCTACACCACGGACCGGCCGCTCGACTTCGCCCCCGGTGCCAAGATGGTCTACAGCAACTACGGTTACATGCTGCTCGGCCGGATCATCGAGAAGGTCTCCGGCACGACCTACGAGTCCTACATCAAGCAGAAGCTCCTCGCCCCCGCCGGTATCACCAGGATGCGACTGGGCCGCAGCCTCAGGGCGGAGTCGCCGGTGAGCGAGGTGAACTACACCTCCAAATACACCAACAAATCCGTGGTGGACGAGTCGGGCACCGTCGTGCCGTACCCCTACGGGGGGTTCAGCATGCCCAACCAGGACGCCAACGGAGGCTGGACGGCCTCGGCGGTCGACCTGGTGAAGTTCGCCATGGTCTTCGACGCCGCAGGTCCGGTCCTGAACGCCGCCTCGATCGCCAAGCTGTTCGCCAAGCCCGAGACCGGGGTCAACGGCAACGGGTCATGGTACGGCGGGGGCTGGTGGGTCCGGACCTCGGGCAGCGGCATCAACACCTGGCACAACGGGTCGATGCCCGGCACGTTCAGCTTCCTGGCCCGGATGAGCAGCGGTGTCTCCTACTGCGCCGTGTTCAACCGCCGGGAGGAGGAGGGCTCGCTCGACTTCGACTCGATCGACCCGCTGCTCAATAAGGCGGCGGTCGCGGTGACCTCCTGGCCGACGACCGACCTCACCTCCAAGTATTTCTGACCGCTCCGCGGGGACCCGGCACCGCCGTATGGGAGCGGCGATCTCGACGGCGGACATGCCGCCACGTCGAGAGCCGGCACGCGCCGCGATGCGGACGTCTCCGTCCCAGCGGTTCGGACGGACATGTCCGGGAGAGCCGGGCATCCGCCGTACGGTTCCGCGCCCGCTGGATGGAGCAGACCGGACCGTACGGGGAGCCCGTCCGGGACGGGGAGTCGCGCGCGACTCCCCGTCACCGCGCGGCCTGGTGGCGGTTCTGAACGATATCCGGTCCCGGTAGGCGTTCGGCGGGACCGGCGCGGCTGACCGCTGTGGCTAGCAGTGACCGACTCTGGTGGACACGAGGTAGACGTATCCGCCGAGGGTGATATCGCCGTGAGCCTGGACGCAGCGGTTGACTCCGTTGACCCGCACCGGGCCGGCGTAGTAGCGGTAGATGCCGCCGTCGCTGTCCGAGGCGATCGAATTGCAGCCGTAGGAGCCCTTGTTGGAAAGAGGACAGGAGTTGATGATCACGCCCATGTCCTTGGAAACACCCCACGTGGAACCGGCGGACTGTGTCTCGGCGCAGTTGTAGGTGCCGTCCCAGTAGAGGTTGAGATAGCCGATGACGGTCGAGGACTTCTTGATCGACAGGGACTCCACCATCGTGCCGGAGCACCGGCTCTCGGCGGCGGCCGGTCCGGCCGTGGTCAGTATGGCTGCGCCGAGGAGGACCGCCATCGTGGTGGCGAGGGTCGCTCTGACGACCGTCTTCAAGGCTGTGGTGACGCTCACGTGTGATTCTTTCTGATTGGGGGGATCGTTGGGCGCCTCGATGGTAACGGTGATCCCGATCGCGACCGCACTCCGGTCATCACAGTTCATATCCGTTTATATCGGGCGTGGTTCCGCCGTCGCGTCGCCGAGGACGGACGGGCGGCGCACCGAGACACCGGCCTGATCGACGCGCTGATCGGGCTGCTGCTCGCCCCGGTCGGTTCCACCCGGTGACACCGCCCCCGATTGTCCGCTTCCCGGGAGTCACGGCAGGTCAGGGCGCTGGGCACGCGAGGCCGAGGAGGTCCTCGGTCCCGGCCCCCCGCTCGAAGGCGGTGGCGTAGGCCCGCGCGCCGAGTGCGCTCCGTACCAGGAAGTCGGCCTCGGCGTGGGCGTCGTGAAACGGACGCAGGCCGATGAGCGCCACACCGGTCGTGCGCCGCAACCGGTGCGCGGCACCGAGCAGTTCGGCGGCGTGCTCGTGGTGACCGACGGCGGCGATGCTCCAGGCGAGTGTCTCGGAGCCCCACACCGGCCCCCAGCGGTCGTCGATGTCGTGCTGGCGGCGCAGGGAGTCGCGGAACAGCACGGCGGCCCGTACCGGGTCACCGTGCCGCGACTCCGCGAGACCGAGCGCCCACAGTGCCCAGGAGTAGGCCCAGGCCCCGCCGAGCGCCTCCGCGTCGGCCAGGTATTCGCCGCCGGCGGTGACCGCGGCGTCCCGGTCTCCGAAGAAGGCGGAGGCCATGGCCCAGAGCATCGTGGCCATGTGGGCGTCGCCGGTCGCGCCGTCGGTCAGGGACCGGTCTCTCGCCTGTGCCAGCAGGTGGATGGCCCGGGGGTCCCCCTGGACGAGCAGCGCGTGGGCGCCCTCGATGTAGGTGACGGCGGCTGGGACGTCGCCGCCGGGGAGCCGCGAGGCCAGGCGGCGGCAGCAGGCCAGAAACCGGTCGGCACCCCGCTTGTCGCCCTGGCAGAGGGCGATCCAGGCGACGAGGGCCACCGCGCCGACCCGGAGCGGGTCCGACGGTCGCGGGGCCAGGGCGAGTCCGCGCTCCAGCCAGTGGCGGCCCTCACCGATCGTGCTGCTGAAGAACCAGCATCGGGTCCGGGTGAGGTTGACCGCGATCTCCAACCCGATCCGGGCCTCGTCCGGCTCCGTGACGCAGAGGTCCAGGGCCGCCCGCAGGTTCGGCAGGTCCTGTCGCAGCCGGGACAGCCACTCCACCTCGCGGGGACTGCACCAGTCGGCGGCGGCCTGCGCGGCCGTGTTCCGGTAGTGGTCGCGATGGCGCCGCCGCATCGGGGCGTCCTGGCCGAGGTCGAGAAGCCGTTGCCTGCCGTACTGGCGGATGGTCTCCAGCAGGCTGTAGCGCGTCCGGCCGCCGCGGACGCTCACGACCAGGATCGACTTGTGCGCCAGACCCGCCAGGACGTCCATGACGTCCTGGCGGTCGATGCCCGCGCCGGAGCACACCGCCTCGGCCGCCTCCAGGTCGAACCCGCCGGAGAAGACCGACAGCCGCGCCCACAGCAGCCGCTCATGCTCGGTGCACAGGTCATGGCTCCAGCCGATGACGTCTCGCAGGGTCCGGTGGTGGTGGGGCGCGCTCCGGGCGCCGTCGTCGGCCAGCAGCCGGAACCGGTCGTCGAGCCGGTCGAGGATCTCCTCCGCGGAGAGCGTGCCCAGCCGGACCGCGGCCAGTTCGATCGCCAGAGGGATGCCGTCCAGCCGTTTGCACAGCTGCGCGACGGTGCCGCGGTTGTGCCTCGTGATCCGGAAGCCCGGAGCCGAGGCCGCGGCGCGGTCGGCCAGCAGGGTCACCGCCTCGTAGCGCGTCAGCGACGGCTCGGCGTCCTCGCCCGTGGGCGGGGTCGCCGGCGGCACGGAGAGAGGCGGCACCGGCAGGACGTGCTCGCCCTGGACGCCGAGCCGCTGCCGGCTGGTGGCGAGTACGCGTAGACCGGGGGCCGCGCGCAGGAGCGTGGCCACCAGCGTGGCGGCCGCGTTCACCATGTGCTCGCAGTTGTCCAGCACCAGCAGCGCCCGTCTGTCACGGAGGTGCTCGACCAGGATGTCCACGCAGGGGCGCGCCGACTGGTCGCGGACTCCGAGCGCCTGGGCCACCGACCGGTCGAGCAACTCGGGCTCGGACAGCGGGGCGAGGTCGGCGAGCCACGCCCCGTCCGGGAACAGGGCGGACACCTGCGCCGCCGCCCGCAGCGCCAGCCGGGTCTTGCCCACCCCGCCCACCCCGGTCAGCGTGACCAGGCGACTGGACTCCAGCAGTCGCCCGGTGTCGGCGAGCTGCCGCCCCCTGCCCACGAAGGTCGTCATCTCGGCCGGGAGGTTGCCGGACGCCGACGGGTCGTCGCCGGGGCCGGCTGCGACGGTGAGCGCGGGATCGCCGTCCAGGATCCGCCGGTGCAGCTCCCGCAGTTCCGTGCCGGGATCGACGCCGAGCTCCTCGACGAGGACCTCCCTGACGGAGCGGTAACACCGCAGCGCCTCGGCCTGGCGCCCGGACCGGTACAGCGCCAGCATTCGCTGGGCCCAGAACCGCTCCCGGAGCGGATGCCCGGCGGTCAGCCTCCGCAACTCGGGGAGCACCTCCTCGTGGCGGCCCAGCGTCAGGTCGGCCTCGATGCGTGACTGGAGCGCGTCCAGCCTGCGCTCGGCCAGCACGGGTGCGACATCGCGCCGCAGCGTATCCGACGGGACGTCTTGTAACGGTTCCCCGCGCCACAGCCGCAGCGCCTCCCGCAGCAGCGACGACGCCTGTTCCGGGGCATCCGCGGTGGCCGCGGCTCTGGCACGGCTCGTCAGGGTGTCGAAGCGGCGCAGGTCGAACCGGTCGTCGGCCACTCTGATCAGGTAGCCACGCGGGCAGGTCAGCAGCGGGCCGTCGGCCCCGTCGTGTCCCAGCAGCCGCCGGCTCCGCAGCACGTAGTTCTGCAGGGTGTTACGGGCTCCGCCGGGTGAGTCGTCTCCCCACAGGCGGTCCACCAGTGTCTCGACGGGGACGACCTCGTTGGCGTCGAGTAGCAGCGACACGAGCAGCGTCCGCAGCTTGGCCGCCCTGATCGGCACGGGAACGCCGTCCCGTAGCACCTCGAACGGCCCCAGAATCCGGAACTCGAAATCCGGCCCCATCGTTTTCACTACCCAATGTAATCATATTCTTTCTATCTGTAATCAGAGGTATGCGTCAGGAGCGACCCGGGAGAGCGGCAGGTGTTCGGCACGGCTGCCGCCGGTGGGTGGTCGGTCCCGGGTGCCGGAGCGGGCGGCCGGGATCGACCGGGGCGGGCGGGGCTCCCGGGGGGCGATCCGCCGCGATCGCAGACGGTAGCGGTGGGTAATCGTGAAGTGACCGTCAGGTGAGCGCCGCGCGGCACGGTGTCCGGTGACGGCAGGGCGCACCCGCCCAGCCGGCCGTCACACGACAGGGAGGGTATTCCATGATCAAGCGCGTAACCGGAACCACGGCGGCACTCATCACGGCGGCGGTGCTGGCCACCTCGGCCGGAGCCGGTGCGGCCTCCGCAGACGCGGCCTCGTTCTCCCGGGAGCTCACCGCCGTGGCGCAGGCCGCGGGGGTCTCGGAGGAGACGGTCCGCTCCATGGCCGGGTCGCTCGTGAACAGCGACCCGGAAGACGATTACCGCTTCCCCGACGAGGCGTTCGAGGGCACTCCCCGCTCCTGGGGAGGGGTGGTGGCGTTCGTCAAGAGATTCTGGCGTCAGATCGTCGACGCGGCCAAGGCCGCGGGTGAGTGGGCGTGGTGGAAGGCGGGCCGGTGTGCCACCGGTGCCGTGTCCGAGATCTGGGACAAGTTCCACGGAGACCTGAGCGACCCCGAGGCGGTGCTGGCCGTGGGCGTCTACGGATGCCTGAAGGGCCTGCGTGGCTGATCGTCTCGTCTCCCGGGCGGCATCCCGATCACCGGTCGAGGGTGCCGCCCGCCGGACCGGGCCCGGGCTCTCGGCGGGGGCCGGCGACCGCCCGCACCGTGGAGCGCCGCCGAGCCGGGGATCCGGAGCTCACCCCGGCTCACCCCGGGGCGTCGTCCGGGGCGTCGTCCAGGGCGTCGTCCAAGGCGAAGGACAGGTAGCGGTCGGCGGAGCGGCGGACGGCCGCGGCGCCGTCGGTGTGCACGACCCGCTTCCACCAGCCGCCGTAGAGGCGCTCGAAGGGGTAAGGCTCCAGCAGCGACAGGGCGCGGCGGACCGTCCGGGGGCGTTCGGGGATGAGGTTGGGGTAGCTGTACATGAAGCTCACCCAGCGGCGGTCCTGCACCACCTGGAGGATGTCGCCGGAGAACAGCGCGCCCCGGCCGTCCTCGCCGTCGCGCCAGTGCATCACCTGGCCGCCGTCGAAGTGCACACCCGCGTTGATCAGGGTCAGCCCCTCGCGGATCTCCAGGGTGTCGCCCTCCCAGAAGACGACGGACTCGTCGGGGCGGGCCACCCATTCGCGGTCGTTCGCGTGGATGTAGACGGGCGCGTCGAAGGCGTGCGCCCACTCGACCATCGAGCCGTAGAAGTGCGGGTGGCTGATCGCGATGGCGTCGATCCCGCCGAGCTCGGTGATCTCCTTGATCGTGTCGTCGTCGAGGTGGGTGACCATGTCCCAGAGCACGTTGCCGGCCGGGGTGCGGACCAGCAGGGCGCGCTGGCCGATGGCGGTGGCGGGGTCGCTGCCGACCCCGACGACCCCGGTGCCCTCCTCGGCGATCAGCGGCCGGTGCCCGGACAGGCGCAACTCGGCGAGGGAGGTCCACCGCTGGCCCTGCCAGCCGACGTACTGCCGCTGGTCCTCGCAGATCGGGCAGTTCTCCCGTGGGCCGCCGTACTGGACCCCGCAGGTGACGCAGATGGGCAGATCGTGCATGACGTCCTCCTCGATCATCGCGTTCGGGAAAGGGTACGGCGCCGCCCTCGACGACGCCGGACCCGAAGGTCAGCGGCGATAGACGAGATCTCCGCCGACGAACGTCATGGCGACCTCGGTCCGCCAGATGTCGGCCGGGGGCTCGGTGAACGGGTCGCGGTCCAGGACGACCAGGTCGGCGCGGTTGCCCGGGATGATCGTGCCCGCGTCGTCGTCGTGGTTGATCCACGCCGAACCGGCGGTGTAGGCGGTCAGCGCGGTGGCCAGGTCGAGGCTCTGGCCGGGTAGGAACGGGGTCTGCGCCGTCGGGTAGCCCGCGTGCACCGAGCCGCCCGGCTCGGTGCGGTTGACCGCCACGTGCATGCCCTGGACCGGGTCGGCGTTGGAGACCGGCCAGTCGCTGCCCGCGCAGAAGCGGGCACCGGTGTTCCGCAGGTCGGCGAATGGGTACTGCCAGCCGGAACGCTCGTCGCCCAGGAACGGGATCGTCAGCTCGTCCATCTGGGCGTGGTGGGTGGCCCAGAGCGGTTGCAGGTTGGCCGTCACCCCGAGGGCGGCGAAGCGCGGTACGTCGGACGGCTCGATGATCTGCAGATGCGCGATGTGGTGCCGGTTGGCCGGGTCGGTCCCTTCGAGGCTGTCCAGCGCCTCGCGGACGGCCCGCTCGCCGATCGCGTGGAAATGCACCTGGAACCCGTGCCGGTCCAGCTCGGCGACGTGGTCCCGCAGCAGCGCGGGGTCCACGTAGGACAGGCCGGTGCCGCCGCAGCGGCAGTAGGGCTCGATCACCGCGGCGGTGAAGTTCTCGGTGATGCCGTCCTGCATGATCTTCACCGAGGTGGCGCGGAAGCGCTCCAGCCCCTCCGCCGAGGCGCGGCGCTCCACAAGCTCGGGGATCTGCTCGGCGCCGCGCGTGCGGTCCCACCACAGCGCGCCCACCACCCGGGCCCTCAGCTCTCCCGAGGCCGCCGCCGCGACGTAGGTGGGCAACTGGTCGTCGGAGCCGGCGTAGGAGCCGACGATGGCGTCCTGCCAGCCGGTGATGCCCTTGGAGAACAGGTGGGTCTGGGCCGAGAGCAGCGCGTCGGTCAGGTCCCGCTCCGTGGGACGCGGGGTGAGCAGGCCCACCAGGTCCATCGCGCCCTCATGCAGCACGCCGCTCGGGGTGCCGTCGGCGTCGCGCTCGATCCGGCCGTCGGCGGGGTCGGGGGTGTCGCGGGTGATCCCGGCCAGCTCCAGCGCCCGGCTGTTGACCCAGGCGGCGTGGTGGTCGCGCTGGATCAGGTAGACCGGGCGGTCGGTGAAGTCGAGCTGGGAGCGGTGGGGGAGGCCGCCGGGGAAGGCCGCCATGTCCCAGCCGCCGCCGTCGATCCACTCGTGGCCGGGGTTGGCCCGCGCGTAGGCGCCGATCCGCTCCAGATACTCCGGCAGGCCGTAGACCTCGGCCAGGTCGCACTTGGCCCGCTCCAGCCCCGCCTGGACCGGGTGGATGTGGGAGTCGGTGAAGCCGGGGGTCAGCAGGCCGCCACCGAGGTCGACGGTCTCGTGGCCGGGGGCCGCCCGCCGTACGACGTCGGACTCGGCGCCCACGGCGGCGATCCGGCCGTCTCGGACCAGCACCGCCTCGGCGAAGGCGTCGGCGGCGAGGAAGGCTCGGCCGCCACGGAACAGGATGTCGCTCATCCGGTCTCCACTGAGGTGTCGTACGGGCAGGTCAAGGGGCTCTCCTCAGCGTCCGGTGATGGAGTCGGCGACGCGTGCCAGCACGGAGGTGCGGCCGAGTCCGGCTTTCTCCCTGGCATCGGCGCGGCGGTACAGGTCGTACATGGCGTGCACGCCGATCCACCGCAGTGGTTCCACCTCCCAGCCTCGCACCTTGCGGTCCACCCAGGGCAACCTGGTCAGCTCGGTGTCCTCGCCCAGAATCAGGTCGCGCACCGTACGGCCCGCCAGGTTGGTGGTGGTCACCCCGTGGCCGGTGTAGCCGCCGGCCCAGCCGATGCCGGTGGCCTGGTCGACGTGTACGGTGGCGCACCAGTCGCGCGGCACGCCGAGCACCCCGGACCAGGCGTGTGCCACCTTCGAGTCCTTCAGCGCGGGGAACATACCGGTCAGCAGCTCCCACAGCGCCTCGATGGTCCACTCGTGGGTGTGGCCCCGCTCGTCCACCCGGGAGCCGTACAGGTAGGGCTTGCCGCGCCCGCCGAAGGCGATCCGGCCGTCGGCGGTGCGCTGGGCGTACATGTAGTAGTGCGCCATGTCGCCGAGCAGTTCACGGCCCTCCCAGCCGACCGTGTCCCACAGGTCGCCCAGCGGCTCGGTGACGATCATCGAGCTGTTCATCGGCAGCCAGGCGCGGTGGTACTGCTTCAGCCCGGCGGTGAAACCCTCGGTGGCGCGGATGACGTAGCGGGCGCGGACCGTGCCGTACGGCGTGCGGGCCTCGTGCGGGGCGATCTCGGTGACCGGGGTGCGCTCGAAGATCTCCACCCCCAGCCCCCGCACGGTCCGGGCCAGGCCGCGGGCCAGCTTGGCGGGCTGGATCCGGGCACAGTGCGGACTCCAGATCGCGCTGACCGCGCCGTCCACCCGCAGGCGGCTCTCCCGCTCGGTCGCGTCCAGCAGCCGGACGTCGTCCTCGGTCCAGCCCCAGTGGCGCTCGTGGGCGAGCAGTTCGCGCAGCCGGCTGTCCTGGGCGGCGTTGGTGGCGACCGTGGTGACGCCGCCCTTGACGATGTCGGCGTCGATGCCCTCGTCCTCGGCGACCGAGATGACCTCGTCGATCGTCTCGAACATCACGCGCTGAAGCCGTCTGGCCGCCTCCGCACCATGGGTGCGGGCGTAGCGCTCGGGGGTGCCCGCGAGCTCGCCCACCAGCCAGCCGCCGTTGCGCCCGGACGCGCCGTATCCGGCGAACTCCTTCTCCAGCACCACGATCCGCAGGCTCGGGCTGGCCTTCTTCAGGTAGTAGGCGGTCCACAGACCGGTGTAGCCGGCCCCGACGACGGCCACGTCGGCCTCGCGATCGCCGCCGAGGGGTTCGCCGCCGGTGGGGATGCCGAGAGAGCGGTACCAGAAGGAGATATCCCCATTGACGAAGTCCTTGGTCAGGGGAACACGCGTACTCATGGCCTCATATCCTGCTATATCCGTCATATATGGCGTACCTGCCAACGGAAACCGTTGTACAACCGCGTCATGGGCAATCGTCCCAGACGTAACGGCAGGCTCACTCCTGTGTAGCAGTCCTGTAACAGGGATCCGTCAGGCTGTGCCCAACGGAGGGAGCGTTTCGATGGGGTTTCTGAGGATTCGTACGACGGTGGACGAGCGTCCGGGACGGCTGGCCTCGCTGGCCGCGGCCCTCGCCGACAAGGGCGGCAACATTCTGGGGCTGAGCGTCCAATCCGACGTGGACGGCACCGTGGACGAGTTCGTGACGGAGATCCCCGCGGGTCCCGAGGCCGTGCGCGAGGCGCTGGAGGCGGCCGGTGGCCGCCGGGTCCAGGTCGTCCCTGCCACCGCCCACCAGCTCACCGACGAGCCCACCCGCGCGCTCCTGCTCGCGTCCCGGCTGCGCGCGATGCCCTGGCGGCTCCCCGAGCTGCTGGGAGAACTGCTGCGCGCCGACGACTCCCGCTGGGTCTACGGTTCGGACATGAGCGACCTGCCGGATCCGACGTTGCTGACCGTGCCCGTGGCGCCGCGCCGCGCCATCCGGGTGCGCCGGGCCGAGTTGCCCTTCACCCTGACCGAGGCCGCGCGGGCCGCCTCCTTCGTCCGGCTTGCGCAGCCCCCGCCCCACCAGCCGACCGGGAGCGAACGGGTCGTCAAGCTGTCCGACGGCACCGAGACCCAGGTCCGCCCGCTCACGCAGCTCTACCGTGAGGCGGTCCGCGACCTGCACGACCGCTGCTCGCCGGAGTCGCGCCGGTTCCGCTACTTCACCTCGATGCCCGTGCTGCCGCCCCGCGTCTTCGACCGGCTCTGCGACCGCACCCGCGGTCACTCGCTGGTCACCGGGTACGACGGCCAGGTGGTCGCGCTGGCCAACCTGATGTTCACCCCCGACCCCGGCATCGCGGAGATGGCCTTCCTGGTCGAGGACCGCTGGCAGGGCAGGGGGCTGGGCGCGGCGCTGGCCAGGATGGTCGTCGCCGAGGCCCGCGATCTGGGGTTCGCCGAGGTGAGGGCCACCCTGCTCGCGGACAACACGCGCATGCGCAGGCTCCTGGTCTCGCTGGGCGCGACCCTGAGCCACACCGAGGACCCCAGCATGGTGGAAGCCAGGCTGGCCGTGGGCGTGATGGCGACGGCATCCCCGAGCTGAGCCCATCACCTCGCCTCTCCGGTCCGGGATCGCTCAGGGGCCCCGGACCGGGGAGGCCGCACCCGCCGCGCGGGCACTCACCCGTTTCGAGATCATTGGACCGGGCCGAGCGACGGCTGGACGCCATGGGCGCGCCTCCGGACCCCGGGCCTTCCGCGTCGCCGGACCCGGGGCCTCCCGACGGCCAGTGGCCCGTTTCTCGTTGGAAGCGCAGATCCTTGCCGGCCCGGGACGTCGTGGGCGGGGAAGGCCGCCCCGGCGGCCTCGGGGTCTCGACCGCCGGTTCACGACCTCCGTTGCGGAACGTCGCACAGGCCGGGAGGGGCTCACGGGGGGCGGATGAGGCCTTTCTTCGAGGCCGCGGCGACGGCCGCGGTGCGGGAGTCCACACCGAGCTTGGTGTAGATGTGCGCCAGATGGGTCTTGACCGTGGTCTCGCTGAGGAACATCGCCTTGCTGATCTGCCGGTTCGACAGGCCCGCGGCGACCTGCGCGAGGACCTCCAGCTCGCGCGGGCTGAGCGTGGTGTCGGGTGTACGCACCCGGCCGAGCAGGCGGGAGGCGACGCGCGGCGCCAGGGCGCTGGCTCCCGAGGCGGCGGAGCGAACGGCGGCGTGCAGGTCGTCCGACGGGGCGTCCTTGAGCAGGTAACCGGTGGCGCCCGCCGCGATGGCCGCGACGATGTCGGCGTCGGAGTCGAAGGTTGTCAGCACCAGGACACGAGGACCGTCCAGAACCACGATCTGCCGGGTCGCCTCGCTGCCGTGCATGCCCGGCCCGAACTGGAGATCCATCAGCACGACGTCGGGTGCGAGCGAGCGGGCGAGTTCCACGCCCTCCTCCGCTGTGCCCGCCTCGCCGACCAGATCGAAGTCGGGCTGACCGGCGAGCATGGCACGAACGCCGGAGCGGACCACGGGGTGGTCGTCCACCAGGACGATCCGGATCACGGCGCCTCCCACAGCGGCAGCGCCAGTGTGGCCACGACGGCTGTACCCTCGCCTGGGGCCGACTCCACGGTGAGGCTGCCGCCCAGGGCCCGCGCCCGCTCGCGCATCGTGCGCAGGCCGAACCCGGCCGCCTCGCTGGGGTCGAACCCTCGGCCGTCGTCGTACACATCCAGCATGACCACGTCGTCCAGGTACGTCAGGGTCACCCCCGCGTGCCCAGCCCCTGAGTGGCGGCTGACGTTGCCCAGCGCGCCCTGGGCGATGCGGAGCAGCGTCGCGTCGTAGACGGCGGGCAGCGGCACCGGGGTCCCGGAGACCTCGAAGCGCGCCTGGACGGACGTGCCGGCCACGGCGGAGTCGCTGATCCTGCGCAACGCCGCGACCAGCGACGACTGTTGCAGCGCCGGCGGAGCCAGGGCCCGGACGAAGTTACGCGCTTCCTCCAGGTTCTCCTTGGCGGCGTCCTCGGCCTCGACGATGCGGCGCTCGGCCGTCGCGGGGTCCTCTACGAGATCCCGTCGGGCCGCGCGCAGCAGCAGGATGATGCTGGACATGCCCTGCGCGAGCGTGTCGTGGATCTCCCTCGCCAGTCGTTCGCGCTCGGCCAGCCGTACGGCGTCGCTCTCCGCTTCGACCAGCTTGCCCCGGGTACGGACCAGGTCGTCGATCAGCAGGCGGCGCTCCTCGCTCTCGGCGTCGAGCACCTTGTAGACCGTCGCCATCAGGGTGGCCACTACCGCGCCGATCGTCGGTCCGATGACCTGGGCGGTGGTCAACTGCCCCTCGTGCCAGGCGGCGGCCATGATGGCCGCGACGGTGAGCACCGCCACCCCCGGCAATGCGACGGCCAGCGGCAGAAGGTGGAGATAGGCGAAGAAGAGCGGGAAGGCCAGCCAGACGAACTGCGGTGCGGCCAGGGCGAGCACCGCCCACCCCACCGTGATCAGCACCAGCCAGGCGCGGCCCAGCCGCAGGTGTGTCGGCCCGCCGAAGTGCGGCAGGCGCCCCTCGATCACGATGCCCGCCGCGTAGAAGACGCCGAGGAGAATCCCGCCCAGCACCTGCGGGATCTGGCCCTGCCTGGCCACGCCAGCCAGCGCGACCACCAGGAGAATCGAGAATGTGCCGTGCACGGTCCACCTGAGCAGGCGGAGCGCGGGCGAGAACGGATAGTCAGCCATGGCTCGCTCAGAGTATGCGATACCGATTATCGGGAGCATCGTTCAAAAGATGTATTCCGGCCCGACCACATGCACGATGTGGGCGAACACCCGGTGCGCGCACGCTGAGCGAGTCCGTTTCCATTTCGTTCAACACTGGGGGATGCGCCGTGTTCGTGGCGCTCAGAGATCTGCGATTCGCCAAAGGACGGTTCGCCCTCATGGGCACCGTCGTCTTCCTCATCACACTCCTGGTGACCATGTTGTCAGGCCTGACCGCCGGGCTGGCGCGGGAGAACGTCTCGGCGGTGGAGAACCTGCCTGCCGATCACCTCGTCTTCGACAGCGGCGAGAAGGCCGCCTTCGCCGACAGCCGGATCACCGAGCAGACCTGGAAGGGCTGGGAGCAGGTGAAGGGCGTCACCGCCGAGCGGCTCGGCGTCTCCATGTCGAGACTCGCCTACGGTGACGAGCAAAGCGCGGGAGTCGCCCTCTTCGGCGTCCAGCCCGGCGGCGACCTCGCCCAGGGGCAGCCGGTCGACACGGGCAAGGTCGTCCTGTCCGCCGCGCTCGCGGCCGACACCGCGGTGAAGACCGGCGACACCGTACAGCTCGCCGGCAAGGACCTCACGGTCGCCGGCATCGGCGGCGAGGCGTCCTACAGCCACACCCCTGTCGCCTGGATCAGCATCGGCGACTGGGAGTGGATGGGGCGCCAGGGCGGCGCCGGCACGGTGGCCACCACCCTGGCACTGCGTACGGGCGGCGCGCCCGACCTGGTCGCCGCCGACGCCAAGCTCGGCACCACGACCGTCTCGCTGTCGGAGGCGCCCGCCGCGATCGGCTCCTTCTCCTCGGAGAACGGCTCGCTGCAGCTCATGCGCGGCTTCCTGTTCGCGATCTCGGCTCTGGTCATCGGCGCCTTCTTCACCGTCTGGACGATCCAGCGCCGTGGCGACGTCGCCGTGCTCAAGGCGCTCGGCGCGAGCTCCGGCTACCTCCTGCGCGACGCCCTCGCCCAAGCGATCATCGTGCTGCTCGCCGGCGCCGGCATCGGCGGCGCGCTCGGCGCGGGCCTCGGCGCGCTCGCCGAAGGCACCGTCCCCTTCGTGCTGTCGGCGACCACCACCGTGGTCCCGGTGGCGGTGATGATCCTGCTCGGAGCAGCGGGCGCCGCGCTGGCCATCCGCAAGATCACCTCTGTCGATCCGCTGACCGCTCTGGGAGCCTCCCGATGACGCTCAGGCTCACCGACATCGTCCTGACCTACCCCGACGGGGACCGTACGCTGACCGCACTCGACCACGTCAGCCTGGCCGTCGCTCCGGGCGAGTTCGCCGCCGTGGTCGGTCCGTCCGGCTCAGGCAAGTCCAGCCTGCTCGCCGTCGCCGCCACGCTCATCACCCCCGACGAGGGCACCGTGAGCGTCGCAGGGCAGGACGTCTCCGGCGCCGGCCAGGCGGCTCGCACCAAGGTTCGCCGCGACCACATCGGGATCGTGTTCCAGCAGGCCAACCTGCTGCCCTCGCTCACCACGCTCGACCAGCTCCTGGCGATGGCGCACCTGGCCGGCGAATCCCCCCGCACGGCCGGCGTCCGCGCCAGGGAGCTCCTGCTCGCCGTCGACCTGGGCGGCAAGGAGCACAAGCGCCCGCACCAGCTGTCAGGAGGCGAGCGCCAGCGCGTCAACATCGCCCGCGCGCTGATGAACTCCCCAGAGGTTCTGCTGATCGACGAGCCCACCAGCGCCCTCGATCACCGGCGCGGCGAGCAGATCGTCTCCCTGCTGGCCGACCTCACCGGGCGGAACGGGCTGGCCACGGTCATGGTGACGCACGATCTGGCCACTCTGGCGATGGTGAACACCGTCCTGACCATGAGCGACGGCAGGCTCAGCGAAGGTGCCGCGATCCAGGTCCAGTGCGACGTTCCGCAACGGAGGCCGTGAACCGGCGGTCGAGACCCCGAGGCCGCCGGGGCGGTCTTCCCCGCCCACGACGTCCCGGGCCGGCAAGGATCTGCGCTTCCAACGAGGAACGGGTCACTAGCCGTCGGGAGGCCCCGGGTCCGGTGACGCGGAAGGCCCGGGGCCCGGAGGCCGGGGGTCCGAAGGCCCGGGGTCCGGAGGCGCGCCCATGGCGTCCAGCCGTCGCTCGATCCGGTCCATGCTCTCCTGGAGTCGCTCCAGCTTCGCGCCGAGCGACGGCCCGGCGCCGTAGAAGCCCTCCTCCAGGGTCAGCGGGCGGTCGGGGCCACGTCGTCCGATGAGCGTGATCACCTGAGCCCGTACGGCGTCCAGGCGGGCGCCCTGCTTGGTGAGCACCTGGGCCGCGACGCCCTGGCCCTCCCGGATCAGGCCGAGCAGGATGTGCTCGGTGCCGATGTAGTTGTGGTGCAGGTTGAGGGCTTCCCGCAGGGAGAGCTCCAGCACCTTCTTGGCCCGCGGGGTGAACGGGATGTGGCCGGGCGGGGTGTCGCCGCCCTGGCCGATGATCTTTTCGACGTCGTCGCGCACCTGCGCGCGGCCGATGCCGGAGGCCTGCAGAGCACGGCTGGCGACGCCGTCCTCCTCTCCGAGAAGGCCGAGCAGGATGTGCTCGGTGCCGATGTAGTCGTGGCTGAGCCGCCGGGCCTCCTCCTGGGCCAGGACCACGACACGGCGGGCACGGTCTGTGAAGCGCTCGAACACGAGTGGCCTCCGTGAGGGATGCCGAGTTGCCTGCATTCACTATGCGCCAGGTTTCCCGGTAAGGGGGAGGGCATCTCGCTACTCGGCACGGAATCCTTTTCCCAAAAGTGGGGCCGCCGCCCGTCATCCTGTACGGCGCCACGTGTCACCGGTGGCTCAGGGCAGGGGCGGCGGCCCGGGAGTCAGGGCGAGGAGGGCCGACTCAGAGACGCGGGGATCTTGGAGGCGGATGTCCTGTCCAGCAGGAACAGCGTCCGGCGCCGGCCGCGTGCGCCCGCCGCCGGGACCTGCATGGTCCCCGAGTCCGACAGCGCCAGCCGGACGGCTCCCGCCTTCTCCGCGCCGGCGGCGATCAGCCACACCTCGCGCGCCCCCTGGATGACCGGGAGCGTGAGCGAGATGCGGGTGGGCGGCGGCTTCGGGGCGCCGTGCACCGCCACCACCGGACGCGTCTCGTACAGCGACGGCATGCCCGGGAACAGCGACGCCACATGGCCGTCCGGGCCCATGCCGAGCATCATGACGTCGAACGACGGCGCCGGGCCATGGTCCTCGGGACGGGCGGCCCTGCAAAGCTCCTCGGCGTAGGCCTCGGCGGACTCCTCGGCGGTCATGCCCGAGTCGGGACCGCGCATCACGTGGACGCGGGCGGGATCGAGGTCGACGTGGTCGAGGAGGGCCTCGCGTGCGCCGGTCTCGTTGCGCTCGGGGTGGCCGGAGGGCAGGAAACGCTCGTCACCCCACCAGATGTCCAGGTTGCGCCAGTCGACGGCGTCACGGGCCGGGCTGGCGGCGATCTCGGCCAGCGTGGCGATGCCGATGGTGCCGCCGGTCAGCACCAGCGAGGCCGAGCCCTTGCCCGACTGGGCGTCGACGGTACGGGTGATCACCCGGGCGGCGGCCGCCTTGGCGAGCACGTCGGCGTCGCGGTGAATGATCACATTGGGAACGCTCACGGGACTTCTCTTTCAACGGGCTTCGATGAGAGCGCCCCGCGGTCGGCCGCGGGGCGCTCACCGGTCAGGACTTGTGGGTCCGGGCGAGTCTCCGGATCGCGGCTCCGTAGATCTCGTCGGGGTCCAGGCGGCGGAGCTCCTCGGCGAGCAGTTCCGACTTCGGGCGGCGGGTCAGGGCGACGTGCCGGTCCGGCTGCCCCGGACGCGACAGCGTGGCCAGGCGGCCGTCGCCGCGGCTGATGGCGATGTCGCCGTCGGCCGTCACCAGTTTGACCGCCGTCAGGCCGGGGCCGGCGGACTCGTTGACCTTCACCGGGGCGCCGAGGCGCTCGCTGAGCCAGGCGGCCAGCAGCAGGGCGCTGGCATGACCGGGGACGGCTTCCACGACGCCCCTCTTGACCTTGCCCACCGGCTGGTCGAACGCGGCGGCCAGCAGGCTCCGCCACGTCGTCAGCCGGGTCCAGGCCAGATCGGTGTCGCCGGGTACATAGCCGCGCGCCCGGCCGGTGATCGCCTTCACCGAGTCGGCCTCCGACCGGGCGTCGACGATCCGGCGCTGGGCCAGCAGGCCGATCGCGTCCTTGGCCGGCACGTCCGGGCAGTCGCCCGGCCACCAGGCCACCACCGGGGTGTCGGTGAGCAGCAGCGGGCTGACCACCGAGTCGGCGTGCTTGGTGAGCTCGCCGTACAGGCGGAGCAGGATCACCTCGCCCGGGGTGGACTCGCCGAGCCGCATCTCGGCGTCGAGCCGGTTCGGCTCCTTCGGGTCGCGGACGATGACGACCAGTATCCGGGAGGGGTGCTCCCTGGCCGCCTCGGTGGCGGCCTGGACCGCGTCGTACTGGTTGCTCTCGTCGCAGACCACCACCAGCGTCAGCACCATGCCGACCGCCGGGGTGCCCATCTGGTGGCGGAGCTGGGTCAGCTGGGAGGAGATCTTCGACGCGGTCGTGCCACTGAGCATGAAGCTCGTCATCTACAGCCTCCTCCAAGCACGTCCGTCACGGGCCATCATCTCGTCGGCCGAGGTGGGGCCCCAGGTGCCCGCCGGATACTCCTGCGGCGGTCCCTGCGAGGCCCAGAAGTCCTCGATCGGGTCGAGGATCTTCCACGACAGCTCGACCTCGCGCTGGTGCGGGAAGAGCGGCGGGTCGCCGATCAGCACGTCCAGCAGCAGCCGTTCGTAGGCCTCGGGGGAGGACTCCATGAACGACTCGCCGTAGGCGAAGTCCATCGAGACGTCCCTGACCTCCATGGCGGTGCCGGGCACCTTGGAGCCGAACCGCACCGTGATGCCCTCGTCCGGCTGCACCCGGATGACCAGGGCGTTCTGCCCCAGGATCTCGGTGTCGTCCTTGCTGAACGGCAGGTGCGGCGCCCGCTGGAACACCACGGCCACCTCCGTCACCCGGCGGCTCAGCCGCTTGCCGGTGCGCAGGTAGAACGGCACCCCGGCCCAGCGCCGGTTGGCGATCTCCACCTTGACGGCGGCGTAGGTCTCGGTGATGGAGTCCGGCGGGATGCCGTCCTCCTGCGTGTAACCGATGACCGGCTCGCCGCCCTGCCAGCCCGGACCGTAGCGGCCCCGCGCGGTGGAGTCCTTCAGGTCCTGCGGCAGTCGCACCGCCTTGAGGACCTTCTCCTTCTCCCGCCGCAGCGAGTCGGCCCCGAAGGACGTCGGATCCTCCATCGCCACCAGCGCCAGCAGTTGCAGCAGGTGGTTCTGGATCACGTCGCGGGCCGCGCCGATGCCGTCGTAGTAGCCCGCCCGGCCGCCGATGCCGATGTCCTCGGCCATCGTGATCTGGACGTGGTCGACGTAGCTGCGGTTCCAGATCGGCTCGAACAGGTTGTTGGCGAACCGCAGCGCCAGGATGTTCTGGACGGTCTCCTTGCCCAGGTAGTGGTCGATGCGGAACACCGAGCTCTCCGGGAAGACCGCGCTGGTGATCGCGTTGAGCTCCTGGGCGCTCTTCAGGTCGTGCCCGAAGGGCTTCTCGATCACCACGCGGCGCCAGGACCCCTCGGGGCCGTGCGCCAGTTCGGTTCGCTTGAGCTGCTGGACCACGACTGGGAAGAACTTCGGCGGCACCGAGAGGTAGAAACCGTAGTTGCCACCGGTGCCCCGGGTCTGGTCGATCTCCTTGAGCATCATGGCCAGCGCGTCGAACGCGCCGTCGTCGGTGAACTCACCCGGGCAGAAGAAGATGCCCTCCGACAGCTGCTTCCAGACCTCCTCGCGGAAGGGCGTGCGCGCGTGCTCCTTGACGGCGTCGTGGGTCAGCCGCGCGAAGTCCTGGTCCTGCCAGTCGCGGCGGGCGAAGCCGACCAGCGAGAAACCCGGGGGTAGCAGTCCCCGGTTCGCCAGGTCGTAGATCGCCGGCAGCAGCTTCTTGCGGGCCAGGTCACCGGTCACGCCGAACAGCACCAGCACGCACGGTCCCGCCACGCGGGGCAGACGCTTGTCGCCCGGGTCGCGCAGCGGGTTGGCCCGCACGAGCTCCTCGGTGGTCGCGGTGGTCGCGACGCTCGCCGTGGCGATGGCCGTCGACTCGTCGGCACGCGCCGCGGTGGGTAGTTCGTCGGACTGCTCCGCCTCGGCGTGCGCCGCGGAGTGCTCCTTGCTCATTCAGACCTCCCGCGCTGCCGCGAGCAGACGTGCGACACCGGCCGCTCGATCGGTCAGGTGCAGCCGTACGGTGGGACGCCCGCGCCCGGCCAGCGCGTCCTGGTCGCCCAGGGCCTGCGCGAGCTGGAGACGGCCCAGGGTGTACGGCTTGCCCGGCACCTCGACGTCCTTGTCCACGGCACCGGTGATCTGCAGGAACACGCCGTTCTGCGGGCCGCCCTTGTGGTACTGGCCGGTGGAGTGCAGGAACCGCGGGCCCCACCCGAAAGTGATCGGCCGCTCGGTCCGCACCGCGAGCTGCCCCCGCAGCGTGGCCGGGTCGGCCGCGCTCCACGCGTCGGTCATCTCCTCGAAAGAGGCGTCCTCGGCATGGGGGGCGTCGAACGCCGCCTCCCGGTCGAGGTAGGCCATGATCGCGAGATAGCCGTCGGCGGGGACGGCCTCCAGCAGCCGGGTGAAGACGTCGGACAGGTCCTTGGGGGCCTCCGAGCCGGGCAGCTCGCCGTACACCTCCACCGGGCCGTCGACCAGGATCGGCGCGCCGGTCGGCAGCTCCGGCCGGTCCAGCAGCGTGCCGGTGTTCTCCTTGGACTCGGCCACGTTCGGCTGGTTGAACGGGTCGATGCCGAGGATGTTGCCGACGACGGCGGTGGCGTACTCCCAGACGAGGAACTGCGCGCCCAGCGGGCCGCCGACGGTCAGCGAGCCGTCGGAGTCGATCCCGACGACCAGCTCGTCCGCGGCCTCGCCCGGCTCGGCGCCGACGACCGGCAGGATGCCCTTGCCCTGCTTGCCGGTGGACTCGGCGACCAGCTGCTCGATCCAGTCGGGCAGGCCGTTGATCTCCGAGAGGCCGTCTTCGAGCACGAGCTTGTCGCGGCCGGAGAGCGCGGCGGCGCCGAGGGCGGCACCGAGGTCCAGACCGGGGTTGCCCTCGGCCTGCGCGAGCAGCGGCTGCACGGCGGCCGCGTCGTCGAGCAGTTTCTCGACATCGACCCCGGCCAGCGCGCTGGGCACCAGGCCGAAGGCCGACAGCGCGCTGTAGCGGCCGCCCACGTTGGGGTCGGCCAGGATCACCGGGTAACCCGCCTCGATGGCGGTCTGCTCCAGCGGTGAGCCCGGGTCGGTGACCACGACGATCCGCTCGGCCGGGTCGATCCCGGCGTCGCGGAAGGCCTGCTCGTAGATCCGCCGGTGGCTGTCGGTCTCCACCGTGCCGCCGCTCTTGCTGGCGACCACCAGGATCGTGCGGTCCAGCCGGTCCTCCAGCGCCCGGCGCACCTGGCCGGGGTCGGTGGTGTCGAGCACGGTCAGCGGCACGTCGGCGGTGGCGGTGATGACCTCAGGGGCGAGCGAGGAGCCGCCCATGCCCGCCAGGACCACGTGGTCCAGGCCCTGGGCGCGGGCGCGCTCGACGAGCTTGCCGATCTCGGGGAGCAGCTCCCTGCTGGTCCGCGGGAGGGTGAGCCAGCCGAGGCGGAGCGTCGCCTCGGCCTCGGCCTCCGGGCCCCACAGGGTGGGGTCGCCCTTGGCCAGAGCCTCGTGGACCCCTTCGGAGACGAGCCGCCCGGCCGCCTCCGCGGCCTGCTCGGCCGGCTTCTCCTCGTTGAACGTCACGGATACGGTCATCCGGTTCACGCCTTCCGCAGTTCGGCGGACACGGTGGCCAGGAGCTCTTTCCAGGACGCCTCGAACTTCTCCACGCCCTCCTCTTCCAGCACTCGTACCACGTCGTCGTAGTCGATGCCGGCCTCCTTGAGGGCGGACATGGTGTTCCAGGCGTCCTCGTAGAAGGGGCGGACGGTGTCACCGGTGATCCGGCCGTGGTCGGCGGCGGCGTCGAGGGTCTTCTCGGGCATCGTGTTGACCGTGCCCGTGGTGACGAGCTCGTCGACGTAGAGGGTGTCGGGGTAACTAGGGTCCTTGGTGCCGGTGGAGGCCCACAGCGGGCGCTGCGGGCGTGCTCCGGCCTGGGCCAGGGCCTGCCAGCGCGGCGAGGCGACCACGTCCTCGAAGGCGGCGAACGCGAGGCGGGCGTTGGCGATCGCCGCCTTGCCCTTGAGCGCCTTGGCCTCGGGCGTGCCGATGCCCTCCAGGCGCTTGTCGATCTCGCTGTCCACGCGGCTCACGAAGAAGGAGGCCACCGACTCGATGCCGGACAGGTTCAGGCCCTTGTCCCGCGCGCGCTCCAGACCCGTCAGCCACGCGTCCATCACGGCGCGGTAGCGCTCAAGGGAGAAGATCAGCGTGACGTTGACGCTGATCCCCTCGGAGATCGCCTGGGTGATCGCCGGAAGCCCCTCGACCGTCGCGGGGATCTTGATGAACAGGTTGGGCCGGTCGACCATCCACCACAGCGCGCGCGCTTCGGCGATCGTCTTGTCGGTCTCCCTGGCCAGGCGCGGGTCCACCTCGATGGAGACCCGGCCGTCCACGCCGTCGGTGGCGTCGTAGACCGGCCTGAGCACGTCCGCGGCCCAGCGGATGTCGTAGGTGGTGATGGCGCGCACCGCCTCCTCGACGTCCACGCCGCGCACGGACAGGTCGTGGAGCTGGGTGTCGTAGGCGTCGCCCTTGCTCAGCGCGGAGGCGAAGATCGTCGGGTTGGAGGTGACGCCGACCACGTGCTTGTCGCGGATCAGCGTCTCCAGGTTGCCGGTGCGCAGACGCTCGCGGCTGATGTCGTCCAGCCAGATGGAAACGCCGTGATCGGAAAGGCTCTTCAGAATCTCACTCATGATCAGTTTCCCGTCGTCTCGCCCTTGTCGGCCCCGGTCCGCGCGAGGCTCGCCTTGGCGGCGGCGGCCACGCGTTCGGCGGTGAGGCCGAACTGCTCGTAGAGGGTCTTGTAGGGAGCCGAGGCACCGAAGTGCTCCAGGCTGACCACTTCCCCTTCGTCTCCAACGAACTGCCGCCAGCCCAGCGCGATTCCCGCCTCCACGGCGACCCGCGCACGGACGGCCGACGGCAGCACCGTCTGCCGGTAGGCGGCGTCCTGGGCCTCGAACCACTCGACGCACGGCATCGACACGACCCGGGCCGGGATGCCCTCGGCCTCCAGCAGCTTGCGGGCCTCCACGGCCAGCTCGACCTCGGAGCCGGTGCCGATCAGGATCACCGCGGGCCGGCCGTCGGAGGCGTCCTCCAGGACGTAGGCTCCGCGGGCGACCTTCGCGGCGTCCGCGGTGCCCGCGTAGACCGGCAGGTTCTGCCGGGTCAGCGCCAGCGCGGCCGGACGGTCGCCGTGCTCCAGCACGGTCCGCCACGCGGCCGCCGTCTCGTTGGCGTCGGCCGGGCGGACGACGTCCAGGCCCGGGATGGCGCGCAGCGCCCACAGGTGCTCGATCGGCTGGTGGGTCGGTCCGTCCTCGCCCAGGCCGATGGAGTCGTGTGTCCACACGTAGGTGACCGGCAGCTTCATCAGCGCCGCGAGCCGTACGGCCGGGCGCATGTAGTCGCTGAAGACCAGGAACGTGCCACCGTAGGGCCGGGTGCCGTTGTGCAGGGCGATGCCGTTGAGGATCGACCCCATGCCGTGCTCGCGGATGCCGAAGTGCAGCGTCCGGCCGTAGCGGTTCCCGGGGAACTCCTTGGTCTGGTACTCGTCGGGGATGAAGGACGGCTCGCCCTTCATCGTGGTGTTGTTGGACTCGGCCAGGTCGGCGGAGCCGCCCCACAGCTCGGGCAGCACGGGCGCGAGGCTGTTCAGCACCTCGCCGGAGGCCTTGCGGGTGGCGATGGAGGCGCCCGCCTCGAAGGACGGCAGTGCCTCGGTCCAGCCCGCCGGCAACTGCCGGCCGCTGATCCGGTCGAACTCGGCCGCCCGCTTGGGGTTGGCGGCACGCCAGTTCTGGTAGGCCTTGTCCCACTCGGCGCGGCTTGCCCGGCCGCGCGCCACGACCTCGCGGGCGTGCTCCAGGACCTCGGCCGGGACGTCGAAGCTCTTGGCCGGGTCCTGCTTCAGGACCTTCTTGGTGGCGGCGATCTCGTCGGCGCCCAGGGCCGAGCCATGGGCCTTGCCGGTGTTCTGCTTGTTCGGCGCGGGCCAGCCGATGATGGTCCGCAACCGGATGAAGGACGGCTTGCCGGTCTCGGCGCGCGCGGCCTCCAGGGCCTGGTGCAGCGCCTCGACGTCCTCGGTGTACTTGCCGTTGTTGGTCCAGTCGACGGTCTGGACGTGCCAGCCGTACGCCTCGTAGCGCTTGGCGATGTCCTCGCTCAGCGCGATCTGGGTGTCGTCCTCGATGGAGATGTGGTTGCTGTCGAAGACGACGACCAGGTTGCCCAGCTTCTGGTGGCCGGCGAGGGCGCTGACCTCATGGCTGACGCCCTCCTCGATGTCGCCTTCGGAGGCGATGCACCAGATCATGTGGTCGAACGGGCTGGAGCCCTCGGCCGCGTCCGGATCGAACAGCCCGCGCTCGCGGCGGGCGGCCATGGCCATGCCGACCGCGTTGCCGAGGCCCTGGCCGAGCGGGCCGGTGGTGGTCTCGACGCCGACGGTGTGGCCGTGCTCCGGATGACCGGGGGTCAGGCTTCCCCACTGCCTCAGGGACTTGAGGTCGTCCAGGGACAGGCCGTAACCCGACAGGTAGAGCTGGATGTAGAGGGTCAGGCTGGTGTGCCCGGCGGAAAGGACGAACCGGTCCCGGCCCACCCACGAGGGGTCGGACGGGTCGTGCCGCATCGTCTGCTGGAACAGCAGATACGCGGCGGGTGCGAGGCTCATCGCGGTGCCGGGGTGGCCCGACCCCGACTTCTCTACGGCGTCCATTGCCAGGGCCCTGACGACATCGACCGCCTGGCGGTCCAGGTCGCTCCATTCAAGGGCTGGCACGAGTTCGCTGCTCAAGTGCTCGATCTCCGGATCTAGTCGTGTGATGGTGGCGCCGGTCTGGTATTTCCCGCCCACACCGGACCCTAACGGGTCGGCCTCGCAGGCGTCGCGCAGGCCGATCGGGGCGAGTCCACAGGAGTGATGAGCAGCATGGACGAGACCCCCATGGGGCGTCTCGTCGCATCCCCCTCCGCACCCCGTGCCGGAACCGGCCACCCCAACAACTAGAGTTGAGTCTTCAAGGCTGGCTGGTGCCCGCATTCACGGATTCGCTCTAATCAGAGGTTACGCGTTGACCCCGCACGTGCTGGAAGCGCCTTAATGGTGCTGACCGACAAGCAACCGACGGCCCCGTCCACGACGGGCGTGGCAGACGACGCCGCGTCGCGTACGTTCGGCGACGTCGTGAAGGCCTACGTCGCCCTCACCAAGCCGCGGATCATCGAGCTGCTGCTGATCACGACGCTGCCGGTGATGTTCCTCGCGGCCCATGGGCTGCCGCCGCTGTGGATCGCCGTCTCCACCCTGGTGTTCGGCACCCTGTCGGCGGGCAGCGCGAACGCGCTGAACTGCTACATCGACCGTGACATCGACGCCGCGATGCGCCGTACCCGGCGCCGGCCGCTGGCCCGCGACCAGGTCCCGCCGACCAACGCGCTGATCTTCGGCGTCGCTCTCGGCGTGCTGTCCACTCTTGGCCTCGGGCTGACGGTGAATTGGCTCGCCGCAGGCCTGTCCTTGGCCGCGAACCTGTTCTACGTCCTCGTCTACTCGATGATCCTGAAACGGCGGACCTCCCAGAACGTGGTGTGGGGAGGGCTCGCGGGGTGCATGCCGGTGCTGATCGGCTGGGCGGGCGTGACCGGCAGCCTCGACTGGGCGCCGGTGGTGCTCTTCGGAGTGGTGTTCTTCTGGACTCCGCCGCACACCTGGACCCTCGCCATGCGCTACAAGGAGGACTACGCCGCGGCGAAGGTCCCCATGCTCCCGGTGGTCGCCACCGAGCGCCGCGTGGTGCTGGAGAGCATCGCCTACACCTGGGCGACGGTGCTCTGCTCGCTGCTGCTGTGGCCGATCGCCCGGACCACCCTGCTCTACCCCGTCGTGGCCGTCGTCCTCGGCGCCGCCTGCCTGGTGGAGGTCTACCGTCTCCTCGGCCGCGTCAACGCGGGCAAGAGCGGTGTGGACCTGCGCCCGATGCGCTTCTTCCACTGGTCCAACGCCTACCTGGCACTGCTCTTCCTGGCCGTGGCCGTGGACTCCATACTCGTCTGAGGCGCTCCTGGCCGGGCCCGCGCCTCCGTGCCGGGGGCGCCGCCCGGCCCGGGGACCCGGGCGGTCACCGGCGGCGGGAGGCCGGGAGGGGACACGTCGTGTTTGATCGGTTACGGTTGCCACATGGCAAGCCGTGATCCTCGGTGGGTGCTCAAGGACCGCCCGTCTGTCGCGCTGATCTCCGGTCTTGTCCTGACCGGTATATGCGCGCTCGCGTCGTTCTCCTTCGACGTGCTGAACGGTGACCCGGTCTATTTCTTCATCGCGCTGGCGCTTGCCCTGGCACCTGTCCCGGTCCTGCTGGCCGCCGTGCTCGCGCTGGACCGCATGGAGCCCGAGCCGCGGAGCAACCTGATCTTCGCGTTCGCCTGGGGGGCGGGCGTGGCGGTGCTGGTCGCGGGCCTCGTCAACTCCTTCAACCTGGTCTACATCGAGAACACCGTCCGGCTTGGCTACGACACCGCGCGCAACATCGCCGCGACCTTCGGCGCCCCGGTGGTCGAGGAGACGATGAAAGGGCTGGTCCTGCTGGGCCTGCTGAAGTTCAAGCGGGCCGAGCTCGACGGTCCCACCGACGGCATCATCTACGCCAGCATGGTCGGCCTCGGCTTCGCGATGAGCGAGAACGTCAGCTACTACGTGGCCGCCCTCGACGACCTGGGCGCGCAGGGCCTCGCGGTCACCGTCGTGCTGAGAGGGTTCCTCTCACCGTTCGCGCACCCGCTGTTCACCTCGATGATCGGCGTCGCGGTGGCCTACGCCGCGCAGCTGCGGGGGCCGGTGCGGATCCTCGTGATCGCGGCGGGCTGGATCGGCGCGATGCTGCTGCACGGGATATGGAACGGCTTCGCCTCCTACGCCGGCATCGGTGGCCTGGCCGTCGCCTACCTGCTGCTGATGGTCGTGCTGTTCATCCTGATCGGGATCGTCTTCCGCGACCGCCGGCGCATCGTCGGTCTCATCCAGACCTTCCTGCCGGCCTATCAGGCGACCGGGCTGGTGACCCCGTACGACGTCACCATGCTCTCCTCGCTGCCGGGCCGCCGTCAGGCCAGGCAGTGGGCCAGGAAGAACGGCGGCCGCAACGGGCTGCGGGCGATGAGCGACTACCAGCTCGCGGCCACCGAGCTGGGGCTGCTCCACGAGCGGGCCAGACGCCAGATGATCGGTGAGCCCACGTTCAACGAGGAGCAGCACGCCCTGCTGGAGTGCATGGCGGGCGCACGGGCGCACTTTCCGGCGGCCTCCTTCCAGGGAGCCCCTCCGCCCGCCGGTTCCTGGCCGCCGCGCAGGTAGCAGCGCTCACCCGGGCCGGAGAGCGGCGTCGAGGGTGGTCTCGCGCGGTCCGGGGAAGACGGGGCTGGAACGGAGCACCACCGAGTCGAGAAGCCCCTTCGCCGCGGCGGCGAACTCACGGGCGGCGTAGGAGTAGGTGGAGGCCCACCGCTTGGCCGAGTCGTCACCGACCCCGAAGGTCGCGAGGCCCGCCGTACGGCAGAGCGCGACCGCCCTGGGCAGGTGGAAGACCTGGGTGACGACGGTCACCCGGGTGGCCCCGAACACGTCGCGGGCCCGTACGCACGAGTCCCAGGTGTCGAAACCCGCGTAGTCCAGGACGAGCGCCCTGCCGGGGACCTGGCGGGCGAGCAGGTAGTCGCGCATCACGGTGGGCTCGTCGTAGCCGGTCCGGCCGTTGTCGCCGGACAGCAGGATCGCCTGCACCTTGCCCGCGCGGTACAGCTCGGCGGAGATGTCCAGCCGCCGGGCCAGCATGGGAGTGGGTGTCTTCCCCCGTATCCCCGCCCCCAGGACCAGTGCGACGGGAGCCTCGGGGACCTCGCTGATCCATCCGGGAGAGGAGTCGGCGACGGCCCGGTGCCCGATGCTGGCCAGCCAGGCCCAGGACAGCGGGGCGATCGCCAGGACGCTCAGCAGCACGGCCCCCTGGTAGGAGCGCCGAAGAACCTTACGTGACAGCGGCATCCGGCCATTGTCCCGGCTGCCCGGCCGTCCAGGCCATACCTGCCCTTGCAGGGTGCGCGTTCCGCGCGGGCGGCACCGGGGGGCTGCCGGTCCGGTCCCGAGGGCCTGTCACGCCGTGACGGAGTCGAACCTGCCCTGGTGGGTCACGGGGGAGGCCAGCGGCCCTCGCGTCCGCATCGCGAACACCACCCGCAGCGCGCAGATCCACACCAGGGTCGAGCCGAGCACGTGCATGCCGACCAGGAACGCGGGCACGGCCAGGAAGTACTGGACGTATCCGATGACCCCCTGCGCCAGCTCCACGGCCAGCAGCGTCAGCGCCGCCCGCCTCGCGTGGCCCGGGGCGTCGCTCACGTGCAGCGCGAACAGCAGCCCGAAGGTGAGCCCGACCACGACGTAGACGATGTCGGCGTGCACCCTGACCACGGTCTCGATGTCGAAGGCGAACCGGGAGGCCATCTCGTCTCCGGAGTGCGGCCCGGTGCCGGTCACCACCACGCCCGCGACGAGCAGGACGGCCACCGAGGCGGTGAGCACGTAGCCGAGTGTGCGGATGTCGCGGTGGACCAGCCGTTCCGGCGCCGCGTCGCCCTCCCCCGAGCGGGCGTAGAGCGCGACACAGGCGGCGATCAGGCCGATGGAGATCAGGAAGTGCACGCCCACGGTGACCGGGTTGAGCGCGGTGCGCACCACCAGGCCGCCCCAGAGTCCCTGCGCGGCCACGCCGATCGGCTGCAGCCAGGCCAGGCGGACCAGGGCGCGACGGCGGGGCAGCAGCCTCATCGCGGCGACCAGGCAGATCAGGCCGATGGCCAGGACCAGGAAGGTCAGCAGCCGGTTGCCGAACTCGACGGCCATGTTGACCGCCGAGATCCCGTCGTGGGCGGCCGGAACGAAGCTGTCCGGGGTGCACCTGGGCCAGGTGGGGCAGCCCAGCCCCGACTCGGTGACCCGGACCGCCGCACCGGTCACGGTGATGCCGGCGTTGGCGACCACCGCCGCCAGCGCCCACCGCCGCAGGGCGGTGGGCGTGGGAGACCACACGGACTGTGACAGGTTCACGGCGTGTCGGCGGGCCTGGTCGAAGAGGTGCTTCACGGCTCACATGTTAGGCGGCGGGGGTGGCGGTCCCGTCGCGGACCCATGCGCTCGCCCCGGAGGGATCCGTCCGTTCTGGGTACGGCCCCGGCGCGGACGGGCGGTGAGGGGGCGGCTGAACTGGAGAGGGGAGCGTCATCCGATTGATCTCAGTAAAGATATGTGACATATTACTGAAGGTTCGGGTCACGGGGAGTGAGGTGAGTCATGGCGGACGTCGTGGTGATCGGCGCCGGGGTGGTCGGCGCCGCGTGCGCCTACTACGCGGTACGCGCCGGGCTGGACGTGGTCGTCGTCGACCGCGGGTCCGTGGCGGGCGGCACCACCGGTGCGGGGGAGGGCAACGTCCTGGTCTCCGACAAGGAGCCCGGACCCGAGCTGGATCTGGCACTGCTCTCCAACGGTCTCTGGCGCGAGCTCGCCGAGTTCGACGGGTTCGAGTTCGAACCCAAGGGCGGGCTGGTGGTGGCCGAGACCGGCGAGGTGCTGGAGACGCTCACCGCGCTGGCGGGCAGGCAGGCCGTCGAGCACGCGGTGGTCGCCCCCGACGAGCTCAACGACTACGAGCCCCACCTGGCGAAGGGCTTCGCCGGAGGCGTGTTCTATCCGCAGGACGCCCAGGTCCAGCCCATGCTGGCGGCGGCCAGGCTGATCCGGCACGGCGGCGACCGCTTCGGGCGGGGCGCCCTGACGCTGCGCACCGGAGCCACCGTCACCGGCTTCCTCCGCGACGGCGACCGGATCACCGGCGTCACGACCGACCGGGGCGACATCATCGCCGGAGCCGTCGTCAACGCCGCGGGGACCTGGGGCGGCGAGATCGCCGCGCTCGCCGGTGTGCACGTCCCGATCCTGCCCAGGCGGGGCTTCATCCTGGTCACCGAACCTTTCGAGAAGCCGCTGATCAGGCACAAGGTCTACACCGCCGCCTACGTCACCGACGTGGCCAGTGACTCCGAGGGCCTGGAGACGTCCGCCGTCGTGGAGGGGACCCCGTCGGGGCCGGTGCTCATCGGCGCCAGCCGCGAGCGGGTCGGCTTCGACCGCACGATCTCCGTCCCGGTGCTGGAACGCCTCGCCCGCCAGGCCGTCGAGCTGTTCCCGGCGCTGGCCGAACGCAGGGCCATCCGGGCCTACTGCGGCTTCCGGCCCTACTGCCCGGACCACCTCCCGGTGATCGGCGAGGACCCCCGGGCACCCGGGCTCCATCACGCCTGCGGTCATGAGGGCGCGGGCATCGGCCTGGCCCCGGCCACCGGCCACCTGATCGCCCAGACGCTGATCGGTGGCCGTCCCGACTTGGACCTCACCCCCTTCCGTCCGGACCGCTTCCAGGAGGAGTCCCGATGAAACGGCCCTACGACCTGGTGCGGGCGCGGCCCGAGCCGGAGTTCGAGATCAGCGTGGACGGGGTCCCCATTCCGGTGGTCCCCGGCCAGACCATCGGCGCCGCCCTGCACGGCGCGGGCGTCCGGTCGTGGCGCACCACCAGGATCGGCGGCCGTCCGCGCGGGCTGTTCTGCGGCATCGGCGTCTGCTTCGACTGCTTGGTCACGGTCAACGGCAGCCCGTCCCTGCGGGCCTGCCTGACCGAGGCCCGCCCCGGCGACCGGGTGAGCACCGGCGAGGAAGCGGAAGCGGTGAGCGGCCGATGAAGCCCGTCTACGACCTCGCCGTCATCGGCGCGGGCCCCGCCGGGGTGGCCGGTGCCCTCGCCGCGTCCTTCGCCGGGCTGGACGTCGTGCTGATCGACGCCGCGCCCAGACCCGGTGGCCAGTACTTCCGGCACCTGCCGGAAGGCTTCAACGCCCAGGCGCCAGGCGCCCTGCACCACGGCCTGGACAGGTTCACCCGGCAGTGGGAGACGCTCGGCGGCCGCGCCGACCTGCTGCTCGGCCACAAGGTCTGGGCGGTCGAGCACGCCGGCGAGGAGGTGACCGTACGGTGCCTTGCGGGGGACCGGGAGGAGCGGCCCCGCACGGTCACCGCACGCAGGCTGCTGATCGCCACCGGCGCCCACGACCGGCCCCTGCCGTTCCCCGGCTGGGACCTGCCCGGCGTGCTGACCGCGGGCGGGGCGCAGGCCCTGCTCAAGGGCAACCTCGTCGTCGCGGGCCGCAGGGTCGTGGTCGCCGGGACGGGCCCCTTCCTGCTCCCGGTCGCCGCCGGCCTGGCCGAGGCGGGCGCGGACGTACGCGGCGTCTACGAGGCCAACGGCCGTTTCGGGCTCGCCAGGCACCCGCTGCTCGCTGCGGGCAAGGCGGGCGAGGCCCTCGGGTACGGCGCGAGCCTGGCCCGGCACATGGTGCCCTACCACGGCCGCCAGGCGGTGATCGCGGCACACGGCCGGGACGCGCTGACCCACGTCACCGTGGCCAGGCTGGACTCCGGCTGGCGGCCGATCTCGACGAGGACCGTCGAGTGCGACACCCTCGCCTACGGCTACGGCTTCGTCCCCCAGCTCGACCTGCCGGTCCAGCTCGGCTGCGCGACTCACGCCGACGCAGACGGCAGCCCCGTCGCCACCGTGGACGGCGGACTGCGCACCAGCGTGCCCGGCGTCTACGCGGCGGGGGAGTCCACCGGCGTCGGCGGAGCCGTACTGGCCGAGGTCGAGGGGCGTATCGCGGGCCGGAGCGTCGCGGTGGACCTGGGGCGGCGGGTTCCGCCCCGGCCGGATCTGTCCCGGCGCAGGGACCGGCTGGCCGCCTTCGCGCGGGCGCTGCTGGAGGCCTATCCGGTACGGCCCGGCTGGCAGGAGTGGCTCCGTGACGACACGCTTGTCTGCCGCTGCGAGGAGGTGCCCCTGTCGGCCGTACGCGAGGCCCGGGAGCTGGGCGCCACCGACGCGCGCTCCGTGAAACTGCTGGCCCGCCCCGGTATGGGCTGGTGCCAGGGCCGTATGTGCGGCTATGCCGTGGCGTGCCTCACCGGTGAGGACCCCGCGGCGCCCCGGCGTCCGATCGCCCAGCCCATCCGGCTCGGCGACCTCGCCGCGTTGACCCAACCCCCTTTGGAAGGATGATTCGTGATGACGACCCGTGTGAAACCCTGGCACGGTGTGATGGTGGCCACCGCGCTGCCGCTCGGCGACGACCTCTCGGCCGACCTGGACGGTTACGCCGAGCACTGCCGATGGCTGGTCGCCTCCGGATGCGACGGCGTGGTGCCCAACGGCTCGCTGGGGGAGTACCAGACCCTGACGGCCGAGGAGCGGGCCCGGGTCGTGGAGACCGCGGTCGAGGCCGTCGGCGGTGACCGCGTCATGCCGGGGATCGCCGCCTACGGAGCGGCCGAGGCGCGTCGCTGGGCCGAGCAGGCACGCGACGCCGGGTGCCAGGCGGTCATGCTGCTCCCGCCGAACGCCTACCGGGCCGACGAGCAGGCCGTGGTGGAGCACTACCGTGAGGTCGCCAAGGCCGGGGTGCCGGTGGTGGCCTACAACAACCCCCTCGACACCAAGGTCGACCTCACCCCCGCGCTGCTCGCCCGGCTCCACGGCGAGGGCCTGATCGTGGCGGTCAAGGAGTTCACCGGCGACGTCCGCCGGGCCTACGAGATCGCCGAGCTCGCCCCGGGCCTGGACCTGCTGATCGGCTCCGACGACGTGCTGCTGGAGCTGGCCCTGGCCGGTGCGGTCGGCTGGGTGGCCGGCTACCCCAACGCGCTGCCCACCTCCAGCGTGGCCCTCTACCGGGCGGCCGTCGCAGGAGACCTGGAGACCGCGCTCCCGCTCTACCGCGCGCTGCACCCGCTGCTGCGCTGGGACTCCAAGACCGTGTTCGTGCAGGCCATCAAGCTCTCCATGGATCTGGCCGGGCGCAAGGGCGGCCCGTGCCGCCCGCCGCGGCTGCCGCTGGCCCCCGAGCAGGAGGCCGCCGTCCGCGCCGCCACCGAGAAGGCCCTGGCCGAGGGCCTGCGGTAGGCGGCGGTCGTCTGCACTCCATGACCGGGCGCACCATTGAGTGTGCCCGGCCATGGGCTTTCACCCCGCAAGGAGTATCAATGAGGACGAAACGGGTCTTCCACGCGGTGGACTCCCACACCGAGGGCATGCCCACCCGGGTGATCACCGGGGGAGTGGGTGTCATCCCCGGCGCGACCATGGCCGAACGCCGCGAGCACTTCCTGGCAGAGATGGACCACATCCGGACCCTGCTCATGTACGAGCCGCGCGGGCACTCGGCGATGAGCGGGGCCATCCTGCAGCCGCCGACCCGGCCCGACGCCGACTACGGCGTGCTCTACATCGAGGTCTCCGGCTGCCTGCCGATGTGCGGCCACGGCACCATCGGCGTCGCCACCGTCCTGGTGGAGACCGGGATGGTCGAGGTCGTCGAGCCGGTCACCACCATCCGGCTGGACACCCCGGCCGGCCTGGTCGTCGCCGAGGTGCGGGTCGAGGACGGCGCCGCCACCGCGGTGACCATCACCAACGTGCCCTCCTTCAGCGCCGGCCTGGACCGCGCGGTCAAGGTGCCCGGCATCGGCGAGGTCACCTACGACCTGGCCTACGGCGGCAACTACTACGCGATCCTGCCGATCGAGGCGGTCGGCCTGCCGTTCGACCGGGCGCACAAGCAGCAGATCCTTGACGCGGGCCTGGCCATCATGGACGCGATCAACGGGCAGGACGAGCCCGTCCATCCGCTGGACGCGGGCATCCGCGGCTGCCACCACGTGCAGTTCACCGCCCCGGGCTCGGACGCCCGGCACTCCCGGCACGCGATGGCCATCCACCCCGGCTGGTTCGACCGCTCGCCCTGCGGCACCGGCACCAGCGCCCGGATGGCCCAACTGCACGCCCGGGGCGAGCTCCCGCTCGGCACCGACTTCGTGAACGAGTCGTTCATCGGCACCCGGTTCGTCGGGCGGCTCGTCGAAGAGACCGAGGTCGCCGGTCTGCCCGCGGTGGTTCCGACCATCACCGGGCGGGCATGGGTCACCGGCACCGCCCAGTACTTCCTTGACCCCCGTGATCCGTTCCCCGAAGGTTTCCTGCTGTGACTAACAAGATCAACTTGATCGAGAGCCGTTCCCCGCACGCCCCCGCCGACCTCGTCACCTCCTTCCCCGCGGCGGGGGAGGCGGGCGTCCAGGCCGCCATGCGGCTGGCGCGGGCCGTCCAGCACGACTGGGCGTCAAGGAACGCCGCCGCACGGGCCGCGGCGCTGACCGCGGGCGCCGACGCCGTGCAGGGGGCGGCCGACGAGCTGGCCGCCCTGGTGGTCCGCGAGGTCGGTAAGCCGATCACCGAGGCGCGCGGCGAGGTCGCCCGTTCGGTGTCGATCCTGCGCTACTACGCCCAGCAGGTGTTCGACCCGGTCGGCGCGCTCCACGAACCGTCGGGCGCGGGGCTGCTCTTCACCCGGCGGAGGCCGCTCGGGGTCGCCGGGCTGATCACCCCGTGGAACTTCCCGCTGGCCATCCCGCTGTGGAAGGCCGCCCCCGCGCTGGCGTTCGGCAACACGGTCGTGCTCAAGCCCGCCCCCCAGGCGCTGGCGTGCGCGCTCCGCCTGGCCGAGCTGCTCAATCTCAACGAGTTCCAGGTCGTGCCCGGCGACGCGGAGGAGGGCGCCGCGCTGGTGGCCGCCGCCGATGTGGTGTCCTTCACCGGGTCAGCCTCCGTGGGCGCCCTCGTGCGCGAGGCCGCCGTACGGCGTGGCGTGCCGGTGCAGGCCGAGATGGGCGGGCAGAACGCCAGCATCGTGCTGCCGGACGCCAACCTGGAGGCCGCCGCCGCCCAGATCGCGGCGGCGGCGATGGGCTTCGCCGGGCAGAAGTGCACGGCCACCAAGCGGATCATCACGGTCGGCAACGGCGAGGAGGTCCGTGCGGCCGTGCTCGCGGCCGTGGCCAAGCTCGGGTTCGGCGATCCGTCCGACCCCGGCACCGCGATCGGCCCGGTGATCGACGAGGCGGCCCGTGACCGCGTCGTGGACGCGGCGGCGGGTGCGGTGGCCGCGGGCGGCCGGATCCTCACCGGAGGCAAGGCGGTGCACGGCGTTCAGGGGGGCGGATCCGGCGGCTGGTACGTGGAGCCGACGGTGGTGGACGGCCTGCCCGCCGATCACCCGCTCGCCTGCGAGGAGGTCTTCGGGCCGATCTGCGTGATCCAGGACGCGGCCTCGGTGGACGAGGCGGTGGAGCTGGCCAACGGCGTCCGCTACGGCCTGGCCTCGGCCGTCTACACCGGCGACCTGGACAGGGCGCTGGACATCAGCGCGCGGCTGGACACCGGTCTGGTCAAGGTGAACGCCCCGACCAGCGGCGTGGACTTCTACCTGCCGTTCGGCGGGGAGAAGGACTCCAGCTACGGCGGCAGGGAGCAGGGCAAGGCGGCCCAGGACTTCTACACCTCGACCCATACGATCACCGTCGGCCCGGCACGCTGAGAGCCGGACGGCTGCCGAGGGGCATCCTCCGCCGGAGGGTGCCCCTCGGCGTTTCCGCACATTTGGCAAAGAAAAGGTGTGCGAACCCTAACGATCTTGTCGCACCTCTTGACGTGAGCATTACCAAGCTAATGCAATGTCACATATCATTAGCTGTGAGGAGCCGCAGATGCGTGCCATCCCCCTTAAGTCCTTCGCGTCGCTGGCCGTTGTCGGCCTCCTGGTCACCGGATGTGGTCAGGGCCTGCTCGGCGGCGACGGCGGCGAGGCCGCCAAGGCAGACGACCCGATCGTCCTCGGCATGCTGATCCCCCAGTCGGGCAGCGAGGCCGCCATCGGTCCCTATATGAGCAACGCGGCGCAGCTCGCGCTCGACGAGATCAACGCCAAGGGCGGGATCCTCGGCCGCAAGCTGGAGCTGAAGACCGCTGACGACGCCTGTGACGCCCAGTCGGCGGCGGCCGGAGCCAACAAGCTGGTCACCGAGGGCGTGGATGTCTCGGTCGGAGGATACTGCTCCGGAGCGACGTTGCCCACTTTGCCGATTTTCGGCAAGGCCAACATCCCGATGATCATTCCGGCGGCCAACTCCCAGGAACTGGTCGACCAGAAGCTCAAGCACGTCTTCCTCATCAACGGCACCGGCTCCCAGCAGGCCGCCGCGGCCGAGAAGTGGATCACCAAGCAGGGCGCCAAGAGCGCCGTGCTGATGCACGACAACACCAGCTACTCCAAGGACATCGCGCTACGCACCAAGGCGTTGCTCGACGCCCCCGGCGGGGCCGAGGCCGTCCTCGTCGAGACGGTCACGCCCAAGGAGAGCGACTACAGCGCCAACATCACCAACGTGCTGGCCAAGAAGCCCGACTTCGTCTACTGGACCGGCTACTTCCAGGAGGGCGGCCTGATCGCCCGCCAGCTCCGCCAGGCCGGATACAAGGGCTCCATCATGGTCGGTGACGGCTCGGTCTCGCCCAAGCTGGTCGAGATCGCCGGTGCCGAGGCCGCCGAGGGCGTCTACGCCACGATGACCCAGACCCCCGAGACGCTGGAAGGCGCCGAGGGCTGGGTGGCGGCCTACAAGAAGAAGTACAACGCCGAGCCCGGCCCCTACTCCAACCAGGCCTACGACGCGGTGCGGCTGGCCGCCGAGGCGGTCGCCAAGGCGGGCGGCACCGACGGAGCCAAGGTCATCGCCGCACTCGAGGCGATGGACGGCTTCTCGATGTTCTCCGGGCCGCTGAAGTTCACCCCCGAGCACACCCTGTCGAGCGGCGGCTTCCAGATCCTCGTCGTCAAGGATGGCAAGATCACCTTGCAGGACTCTCTCAAATGACACAGCTCGTCTGGAACGGCCTGTTCGTCGGCTCGTTCTACGCCCTGGTCGCGCTGGGCTACAGCATGGTCTACGGGATCATCAAACTGCTCAACTTCGCCCACGGCGACCTGTACATGATCGGCGCGTTCATCGGCTTCGCCGTCCTCGGCGCGGTCGGTGGCGTGTCCGCCTCGATGGCCCTTCCCCTGCTGCTCGTGGTGCTCCTGGCGACCATGGTCCTCACCGGCCTGGCCGGGGTGGCACTGGAGCGGATCGCCTACCGGCCGTTGCGCCGCGCGCCCCGGCTCTCCCTGCTCATCACCGCGGTCGGCGCGTCCTTCGCCCTGGAGTACGGCATGCGCGCCGCCGCCGGAGCCGACCCGCGGGTCTATCCGGTCCGCCTCGGCGGTACCTCGGTCGAGGTGCTCGGCGCCAGGCTGACCCTCCAGCAGCTCGTGCTGGTCGGGGTGGCCGTGGTCCTGATGTTCGGACTCAACCTGCTGATCACCCGGACCCGCGAGGGCCGGGCCATGCGGGCCATCGCACTCGACCCGAGCACCAGCTCGCTGATGGGCATCGACGTCAACGCGGTGATCTCCCGGACCTTCTTCCTCGGTTCGGCCCTCGCCGGGGCCGCCGGGGTGATGGCGGGGGCCTACTACGGGAAGATCGACTTCCTGATGGGCTTCCTGATCGGGCTCAAGGCCTTCACCGCGGCCGTCATCGGTGGCATCGGCAACATCCCGGGCACGATGCTCGGCGGGCTGCTGCTCGGGCTGCTGGAGTCGTTCGGCACGTACTGGCTGGGCGGTGAATGGCGCGACGTCTTCGCCTTCGGGGTGCTGATCCTGTTCCTGACCGTGCGGCCCACCGGCCTGCTCGGCGAGCGAGTGACGGAGCGGGTATGACCGAAACGACCAAGGCCCGCCGGGTAGGCACGGACAAGCCGCCCACCCGGGCGTCGAAACTGCTGCAGAACAGATGGGCCGGGATCGCCGGGCTGCTGCTCGCCCTGCTGGCGCCGTTCGTCAACGCCACGCCGTACGCGCTGTCGGTCATGACCAGCGCGGCCATCTTCGTGATGCTCGCCGCCGGGCTGAACATCGTGGTCGGCTACTGCGGCCTGCTCGACCTGGGCTACGTCGCCTTCTTCGCGGTCGGCGCGTACACCAGCGGGGTGCTGTCCACCCGCTTCGACCTGCCGCTGCTGGTCACCGTGCCCGCCGTCATCGTGGTCACGGTCGTCGCCGGGATCATCATCGGCGCGCCGACCCTGCGGCTGCGCAGCGACTACCTCGCCATCGTGACCCTCGGCTTCGGCGAGATCATCCGGATCACCGCGAACAACCTGGACGTCACCGGGGGCCCGTCGGGCATCTACGGCATCCCGCATCTGACCGACAGCCCGGTGATCTTCTACTACCTGACCGTGGTGGTCGTCTCCCTCGCCGTCCTCGGCGCGGCCAGGCTGGGCCGCTCCCGGCTGGGCCGGGCCTGGCGGTTCGTCCGCGAGGACGAGGACGCGGCCGAGGCCATGGGCGTGCACACCTACCGGGTCAAGCTCGCCGCCTACATCGCGGGCGCCGTCTGGGGCGGTCTGGCCGGGGTCCTGTTCGCCGCGCAGCTTTCGGCCATCTCCCCGGGCAGCTTCACCTTCCTGCAGTCCGCGCTGGTCCTGATGGCGGTGGTGCTGGGCGGCATGGGCTCGATCCCCGGCGTCGTCATCGGCGCCGTCGTGATCAGCCTCCTGCCGGAGTTCCTGCGCGACCTCGCCGACTACCGGTTCTTCATCTTCGGCGTCCTCCTCATCGCCGTCATGCTCCTGCGCCCGCAGGGGCTCTGGCCCGCCCGTTCCAAGGAGGTCTCGTGAGCCTGCTGAGTGTGGAGGATCTCCACCTGTCCTTCGGCGGACTGCTGGCCATCGACGGGCTCACGTTCTCGGTGGACGAGGCGGAGATCGTCTCCGTCATCGGGCCCAACGGCGCGGGCAAGACGTCGGCCTTCAACTGCGTCACCGGCTTCTACCGCCCCACCTCGGGCCGGATCACCCTGCGGGGCAAGGACCTGCCGGGCCTGAGACCGTCCGCCATCGCCGGACTCGGCGTCGCGCGCACCTTCCAGAACCTGCGCCTGTTCGGCGAACTGTCGGTGCTGGACAACGTGCGCGCCGGATCGCACCTGTGGCTCAAGCAGAGCGTCCTGGACTCCCTGCTGCACACCCCCCGCTACCGCCGCTCGGAACGCGAGTGCACCGAGCAGGCCCACCACTGGCTGGACTTCGTCGGCCTGCGCGGCGACCGCTACAGCGAGGCCCGCAACCTGCCCTACGGCGAGCAGCGCCTCACCGAGATCGCCAGGGCCCTGGCCCGCCGCCCCGACCTGCTGCTGCTGGACGAGCCCGCCGCCGGGCTCAACCACGGCGAGAAGACCGAGATGCTCGACCTGATCCGGCGGATCCAGGCGCTGGGTGTGGCGATCGTGCTCATCGAACACGACATGGGCCTGGTCATGGAGGTCTCCGAACGCGTGGTCGTGCTCAACTTCGGCAAGGAGATCGCCGACGGCCCCCCGGAGGACGTCCGCCGGAACCCGGCCGTCATCGAGGCCTACCTCGGGAGCGACGCCCATGCTTGAGATCGACGGACTGGATGTCCACTACGGCGGCGTGCACGCCCTGCGCGGCCTGTCACTGGCCATCGCGCCGGGAGAGATCGTCGCCCTGCTGGGCAACAACGGCGCGGGCAAGACCACCACGCTGTCGGCGGTCTCCGGTCTGGTGCGGCCCACCGCCGGCAAGGTCGTCTTCGACGGGCACGACGTCACCAGGGACAGACCCCACAAGATCACCGCACGGGGCCTGGTGCACGTCCCCGAGGGCCGCAAGGTTTTCAGCACCCTCACCGTGCACGAGAACCTGCAGCTCGGCGGCTACCTGGTCCGCGACCAGGCCGAGATCCGCAAGCGGATCCAGCGCGTCTACGAGCTGCTGCCCCGGCTGGCCGAGCGGCGCGCCCAGCAGGGCGGCACGCTGTCCGGTGGCGAGCAGCAGATGCTCGCCATCGGCCGGGCGCTGGTCACCGGGCCCCGGCTGCTGCTGCTCGACGAGCCCTCCATGGGCCTGGCCCCGCTGGTGGTCGCCTCGGTGATGGAGCTGATCGCCGACATCAACGCCGAGGGCACCTCGGTGCTGCTCGTCGAGCAGAACGCCACCGCCGCACTCAAGATCGCTCACCGCGGCTACGTCATCGAGAACGGCGAGTGCGTGCTGGACGGCCCGGCCGCCGAGCTGCGCGAGGACGCCCGGGTGGTCGAGGCGTACCTCGGCGGAGTCTGACGGAACGGGGAAAGATGATTCACACGATCGACTACCACACCGGCGGTGAGCCGTTCCGGATCGTCACCGCCGGTGTGCCCGACATCCCCGGCGGCACGGTGCTCGAACGCCGTGAGTCGGCGAGAGCCCCGGAGATCGACGGTGTGCGGCGGCTGCTCTGCCACGAGCCGCGCGGGCACGCCGACATGTACGGCTGCTTCCTGGTGCCGCCGGACGACGCGGGGGCCGACCTCGGCGTGCTGTTCTGGCACAAGGACGGCTACTCCACCGCCTGCGGCCACGGCACCATCGCGCTCGGTGTCCACGCCGTGGACAGCGGGCTGGTCAAGGCCGATCCGGAAGGGGAGACCGACGTCGTCGTGGACGTCCCGTCCGGCAGGGTGACGGCCCGGGTCCGCTGTGCGGCGGGCCGGGTCGAGGCCGTCACCTTCCGGAACGTGCCGTCCTACGTGCTCGCACGGGACGTCGAGCTGGGCCCGCTCGCCGGGACTGGCCCGTCCTTTGCGGGCACCGGTTCCGGCCCGCTCACCGGGATCAGGGCCGACGTCTCCTACGGCGGAGCCATCTACGCCTCCGTTCCGGCCGCGGCGTTCGGGCTGAGCGTGGCGCCCGAGCACCTCACCGAGCTGATCGCGCTCGGCCGGGCGGTGAAGGCGGCCCTGGCCGGTCACCCCGCCTCCTGGCATCCGGGCGACGACCGGCTCTCCGGGATCTACGGCGTCGTCTTCTACGACGAGCTGGGCCCCGGGCACCAGCGCAACGTCACGGTCTTCGCCGACGGCGAGGTGGACCGCTCGCCCTGCGGCTCGGGCACGGCCGCCCGGCTGGCCCTGCTGCACGCCGACGGCTTCACCGGCACGCTCCACCACGAAAGCATCGTGGGGACCTCCTTCCGCGCCCGGGTGGCCGAGGTGACCGAGGAAGGGGTCGTCCCCGAGGTGGAGGGCATGGCCTACCGCACCGGAGAGCACCGGTTCGCCCTGGACCCGCGCGACCCCCTCGGCACCGGGTTCACGCTGCGATGAGCACGCCGCCCTACCTGGACGGGGAAGCCCTGCGCGAGCTGGTGCCGATGGCGCGGGCCGTACAGGTGCTCCAGGACGCGCTGCGCGACGGACTCGACCCCGAGGACACCCCGCAGCGGCCCGTCGTGGAGGTCCCCGCCGGGCAGTTGCTGCTGATGCCCGCCGCGTGGGGCCGCTACGCCGGGATCAAGATAGCCGGGGTGGCGCCCGCCAACCCCTCGCGCGGCCTGCCGCGGATCCAGGGCGCCTACCTGCTGATGGACGGGGAGAGCCTGGCTCCGCTGGCCGTGATGGACGGTGTCGCGCTCACCTCGCTGCGCACCCCCGCGGTCTCCGCGCTGGCCGTACGGCATCTGGCCGAGCCCGGCGCCTCGACGATGGCGGTGTTCGGCACGGGGCCGCAGGCGTGGGGGCACGTGGAGGCCTTCCGCGCGGTCCGGCCGGTGCGGCGGGTGAGTGTGATCGCCAGGGACGCGGCGAAGGCGCGCGCTTTCGCCGCCCGGTGCGCCGCCGAGGGGCTCCGGGCCGACGCGGCGACCGAGCCCGGCGATGCCGATCTGATCGCCTGCTGTACGACCTCCAGAACTCCCCTGTTCAACGGTAGGCTCACCCGGGATGACGCGACCGTGATCGCGGTCGGCTCTCACGAGCCGGATGCCAGGGAGATCGACGATGATCTCGTCGCACGCGCCACGGTGGTCGTCGAGGCTCGCGGGGCCGCTCTCGCCGAGGCGGGCGACCTGATCATCCCGTTGCGGAACGGTACGATCACCGTCGGTCATCTCGTCGGCAACCTTGGTGAGCTGGTCGCCGGCGCCGTGCCCCGCGCTCCGGGGCCCCGGGTGTTCAAGAGCGTTGGTATGGCGTGGGAAGACCTGGTGGTGGCTGCCGCCGCCTACGAGGCGTGGACGCGAGCGAGATGAGAGGCGAGGGAATGGCCCCTTCGGCGGAGGACCGGCTCGACCTGCCGGTCGTGGGTGAGCGGCAGAGCCTGCGGGAGCAGGTGGCCCACGCGCTGCGGGCCGCCCTGATCACCGGTGAGATGCGGGCGGGGGTGATCTATTCGGCGCCCGCGCTGGCCGCCCAGTTCGGCGTCTCGGCGACCCCGGTGCGTGAGGCGATGCTCGACCTGGCCAAGGAGGGCCTGGTCGAGGCGGTGCGCAACAAGGGCTTCCGGGTCACCGAGCTGTCCGACCGCGACCTGGACGAACTCACCGAGATCCGCCGGCTCATCGAGGTGCCCACGGTGGCGCGGCTGGCCGACACGGCCCGTGCGGAGAGCTTCGATCTGCTGCGCCCGGTGGCCCAGCAGATCGTCGCAGCCGCCGAGCACGGCGACCTGCTCGCCTACGTGGACGCCGACATCCGCTTCCACGTGGACCTGCTGGCGCTGGCGGGCAACGGGCACCTGGTGGACGTGGTGCGCGACCTGCGCAAACGGGCCCGTCTGTACGGTCTGGCCGCCCTCTACGAGCGCGGTGGCCTGGTCGACTCCGCACGAGAGCACCTCGACCTGCTCGACCTGCTCTCCGCGGGCGACACCGGCGGATCCGAGCGGCTGATGCGCAACCACATCCAGCACGTGCGGGGCATCTGGGCCAGCAAGCCGGAATAGGCCCCCTTCAGCGGGAGCTGCGGGTCGCGCCCACGCTGGCGACGACCACGCAGCCGATGGCGGCCCATTCACGCACCTGGAGCACCTCGCCCAGCACCAGCAGGCCGACCAGCGCGGCCACCGCGGGCTCCAGGCTCATCAGGATGCCGAACACCTGCTTCGGCATCCTGCGCAGAGCCTCCAGTTCGATCGAATAGGGGATGACCGACGACAGCAGGCCCACCCCCAGCCCGATCAGCATCAGTTCGGGCTGGAGCAGATCGGCGCCGCCCGTACCGATCCCCACGGGGGCGATCAGCAGGAACGACACGATCATGGCGAAGGACAGGCCGGTCGTGCCGGGGAAACGCTGGCCCACGGCCGCCGACAGCAGGATGTAGCCCGCCCAGCAGACCGCCGCGACCAGCGCGAAAGCGATGCCGGCCCAGCTGATCCGCGACCCCGTCGCCCCCCACGGGGCCAGCAGCACCACGCCGGAGGCGGCCAGCCCGACCCAGAGCAGGTCAAGGCGGCGGCGCGAGGCGGCCACCGCCACTCCGAGCGGGCCGAGGAACTCGATCGCCACCGCGATGCCCATGGGCAGCCGGGCCAGCGCCTCGTAGAACGACAGGTTCATCACACCCAGCGTCACGCCGAACGCCGCTCCCAGCCCGACGTCCAGGCGGGTCAGCCCCTTCAGCCGCGGCCGGGCCACCACACCCATGACGAGCGCGCCCATCGCGATCCGCAGGAACACCACCGCGCTCGGCGGCAACTGGGAGAACAGGTCCTTGGCGAAACCGGCGCCCACCTGGACCGACAGGATGGCCAGCAGCACCAGCCCGGACGGCGGGATGGCATCGGAGGCCGCCCGCAGCAGCGCTCCCGGCCTGGGCAGGCCCGGCTTGTACGGCTCCGCGGGCCCATGCAGGGATTGGGCGGTCATCGAATCTCCTTGAGCGTGGAGACCCCAGGCTTCAGCCGCGGGGAGGAAGTCATGAGGTTCCTCGGGTCAGGTGCCACGGGATCCTTCACACCTTACCGATTCGGGTGCGGTCGCCGGTGCGGCGTCCGCGATGCGAGATCGGCCGCGGAGTCCGGTGCGAGGCCGGCCTGCCGGGTGTAGAGCGCCACGGTCATGCCGGGCATCCGTCCCACCTGCCATGACCGGTCCCGGGTGAACCCCGCCCGGACCAGCGCGCCGGGCCGGTCGCTTCCCGAGCTCGCGCTCCCGCCGTTCCCGCGCCAGAGCACCCAGACCCGCTCGCGCCCGTCGAGGACGGCGGTGACGTCGGTGCGCTCCGGGTAGTTGAAGGAGTCCGGCCGGGGATCGGCGCCGGCGAGCAGCACGTCGTCGGGGAGGCTCCGCCCGCCGTAGTAGAGCATTCCGGTCCGCAGCCACGACCCGTTGTACATGATCGCGTCACCGGGGAGGGCGGCGTCCGAGATGATCCGCACCGCGCGGGGGAAGTTCTCGTGGTGCCCGTCCTCGCGGCGGACGTCCAGTTGCCCGGGCAGCCCGGCGGCCAGGGCGGCCGTCAGGGCGAGCGCGACGAGCAGGGGGGACATCGAGGCGAGCGCGAGCCCGGCCAGCAGGGCGTAGGCCGGCACCGTCGCGAACAGGTAGCGGTCGACGTAGACCGGGGAGACCAGGTGGGACAGGCCGAACAGCAGGACGGGCGGCAGGACGGCCCAGCCGGCCAGGAGCGTGGTCCAGAGCCGGTGGACATGGTGCCGCCGGGCGAGCAGCAGGCCGGCCAGGGCGAGAACGAGCAGGATCCCACCCGCGGGCGCGGTGCCCCCGGCCATCTTGGGCAGGGCCAGGAAGACCGTCGGCTCGGGCAGTTTTATCCAGCTGATCGCGTGCCGCTCGTTGAAGCCCACCACCGCCCAGACGGCTCCCGGAACGCATCCGAGGGCCATGCCGGGCAGTATCCGTCCCAGGGCGCCTCTGCGGTGCAGGGTGACGGCGAGCAGGTGGGCGGCCAGGACGAGCAGGGCGAACACCTGCGTACAGCCGAGCAGTGCGACGGCCGCGGCGTACTTCCACCGGCCCCCGCGCCACTCCGGCTCCTCGACCAGCCGGTACAGCGCCCAGGTGGCCAGGACCGCCATCGCGGCCGCTAAGGCGTAGGACCGGACGTTCTGCCCGTGGTAGGAGACCGACGGCAGGAACACGTAGACGGTGGCCGCGGTCATCCCGGCGGGCCGGGAGTGCAGGCGTCTCCCCAGGTCGGCGACGAGCGTGGCCGCGACTCCTGTCGCAATCGCCGAGGGCAGCCGCAGCCACCACTCGGCCTGGCCGAACTCCAGCCACAGGTGCATGAAGGCGTAATAGGGCAGGAAGTGCCCGTCGATGTGCTGCGCCAGTTCCCAGAGTCCCGCCGCGCCCCGGCGGGCCGCGCTGAGGGTGGCCATCTCGTCCGATGACTGGGACACCGTCCATGAGCCGACAACGGCGACAATCGTCGCAGCAAGTCCCACGGCCATAGCCGGCCAGATCTGCCCCGTTTGTCGTGTCGCCGACGCGCGTGGAGATCGCGTTTCGGTAATGATCACCCGGGAGATGCTAAATGACCTTGATCATTGCCTGGTCGATCTTCGAGCAATGATCGCTCCGGGAATGTCAAGATTCCCGGTCACTCCCAGCGGAACGTCCGGGAGGTGAGCAGGAGCGAGAGCACCGCCCATACCGCCAGGATCGCTGCGGCGGCCAGCGGCAGGCCGCTTCCTTCGCTCAGCACCGAGCGGAGCCCGCCGGCCAGGGCGGAGATCGGCAGCAGTTCGAGCACCGGCTGCACCGAGCCGGGGAACTTCGACAGGGGGAAGATCACGCCACCGCAGCCGAGCATGATCAGGAAGACCAGATTGGCCGCGGCGAGGGTGGCCTCGGCCCGCAGGGTGCCCGCCATCAGCAGGCCGAGCCCGCTGAACGCGGCGGTGCCCAGCAGGATCAGCAGGAGCGCGGCCAGTGGGGAGCCCGCCGGCCGCCAGCCCAGGACGGCCGCCACCCCGCTGATGACGACCACCTGGATGATCTCCACGGCGATCACCGCGAGCGTCTTGGCCAGCATCAGCCCGGTCCGGGACAGCGGGGTCGCGCCCAGCCGCTTCAGCACGCCGTAGCGGCGCTCGAACCCGGTCGCGATGGCCTGCCCGGTGAAGGCCGTGGACATCACGGCCAGCGCGAGCACACCGGGGGTGACGAAGTCCACCCGGGAGCCGCCGCCGACGTCCACCAGCGGCGCCGCCGAGAATCCGACGAGCAGCAGCACCGGGATGATCATCGTGAGCAGGAGCTGCTCGCCGTTGCGGAGCATCGCCCGGATCTCCGCGCCCGTCTGCGCCAGCACCATGCGGCGCAGCGGCGCGGCCCCCGGGGCGGGGGTGAGGTCCAGGGTCGTCACGGTGCTCTCCTGCGGTCGGGCGCGGGCCGTACTCGGTGAAGGGTCATCGGAGCTCCCGGCCGGTCAGCTCCAGGAAGACGTCTTCCAGGGTGCGGCGCTCGATGCTGAGATCGTCGGCGGTGACGCCCTCGGCGGCGCACCAGGCGGTCACGGTCGCCAGCAGTTCGGGGCCCACCTGTCCCTCGATGATGTAGTGCCCCGAGGGAGACTCCTTGGCCGTGCTGCCGGCGGGCAACGCGGTGAGCAGTTCGTCCAGGGTGAGTCCGGGACGGGCGCGGAAGCGCAACTGCCGTTCGGCGCCGGTGAGCGAGGAGGGGGTGCCCTCGGCCACCACCGTGCCGTGATCGATGATCACGACCCGGTCGGAGAGCTTCTCCGCCTCGTCCATGTGGTGGGTGGTGAGCACCACCGAGACCCCGCAGCTCCGCAGGTCGCCCACCAGCTCCCAGCACGCGTGCCGGGCCTGGGGGTCCAGACCCGCGGTGGGCTCGTCAAGGAAGACCAGCTCGGGGCGGCCGATGACGGCCGCGGCCAGTGACACGCGCTGCTGCTGGCCGCCGGAGAGCCTGCGGTAGGGCGTGCGGGCGTGCTCGGTCAGCCCGAGCCGCTCCATCAGCACCGCCGGGTCCAGCGCGTTGACGTGGAAGCGGGCCATCAGGCGCAGCCACTCCCCGCAGCGCGTCGCCGGAGGCACACCCCCCGACTGGAGCATCACCCCGACCCTCGCCCGCAGCTCCGGGCGGGAGGGGGGGAGTCCGAGCACGTTCACGGTGCCGCCGTCGGCCCGGCGGAATCCCTCGCATATCTCGATGGTCGAGGTCTTGCCCGCGCCGTTGGGACCGAGGAGCGCGGTGACCGCGCCACGGGCGGCACTGAGCGTGAGGCCGTCGATCGCCGTCGTCCGGCCGTATCTCTTGACCAGGTCGACGATCTCGACGGCTGGGGATTCCATGGCCACGAGTTTAGGGACTGTACCGGCCGGTCACGTTGGCGGACCTGCCGGTTGGAGCTCCCTCATGTCCGGTGGAGGGCCGCGGACGGATCCCGCCGAGGGCATCGGCCTCCCATCGGGTGGCCCAAGCCATCCCATGTCGCCAAAATCAGATTTAAACATTTTTTTGTGAAATTTCCCGAATTTGGGAATTCGGTTGACCTGGTCATGGGTTGAGATCGCTGGCCCTGACGGGCCTGTCGTGGCCGGTGAGGGAAAAGAGGATCTTGATATGACCGTGGCTGTCGCCGTGCCGGAGATCGCGCCGGTCGCGCGGCGCAGAGGGCTGCTGCTGCTCATTCTGGGCGCGCTGTCCGCGATCGGCCCGCTCTCGATCGACATGTACCTGCCCGCGCTGCCCGCCATCGCCGGGGAGATGGGCACGAGTCAGGCTCAGGTGCAGCTCACCCTGACCGCCTGCCTGATCGGTGTCTCCGTCGGGCAGGTGATCGCAGGCCCGCTCAGCGACGTGCGCGGCCGGCGGACGCCGCTGCTGGTCGGCATCGCCGCCTACGCCGTGGCCTCGCTGCTGTGCGCCTTCTCGCCCTCGGTCTACGGACTGGTCGGCTTCCGTCTGCTCCAGGGGATCGCGGGCGGCGCCGCGCTGGTGATCGTCCGCGCGGTCGTCCGCGACCTGTACGAGGGGGCGGCCATCGCCCGCATCTTCGCCACCCTCATGCTCGTCAGCGGTCTCGCCCCGATCCTGGCCCCGATCGCGGGCGCGCAGCTGCTCAACCACACCTCCTGGCGCGGCGTTTTCGTATCGCTGAGCGTCGCCGGGCTCCTGCTGCTGGCCGCCGCCCTGTCCGGGGTGCGCGAGACCCTTCCCCGGGACCGGCGCGAGGGCGGAGGACTCCGGCACACCCTCGTCACCTTCGGGCACCTGCTCCGCAACCGGTCCTTCATGGCCAGCGCGCTGGCCGGCGGACTCGGCTTCGGCGGCATGTTCGCCTACATCTCCGGCTCGCCGTTCGTGCTCCAGCAGGTGTACGGCGCCTCGCCGCAGACCTTCTCCCTGGTGTTCGCGCTGAACGCGCTCGGCCTGACCGTCACCGCGCAGATCGGCGGCCGCCTCGCCGGACGCAGGGTGGCTCCCGCGCGGCTGATCCTCGTCGGCCTGTCCCTCTCACTGGTCGGAGCCGGTCTGCTGCTGGCCACCGCGCTCCTGGCGCTGCCCCTCGCCGCGCTGGTCGCCGCGCTGTTCGTGATGATGTGCGGGGCCGGGTTCGTCCTGCCGGGCACCGGCGCGCTCGCCCTGGCCGGCCAGCCCCAGCAGGTGGCCGGGAGCGCCTCGGCGCTGACCGGCGTGCTGCAGTTCGCCATCGGCGCGGTCTCGGCCCCGCTGGTCGGGCTGGGCGGTGAGGGCTCCGCGCTGCCGATGGCCACCGTCCTGACCGGGCTCACCCTCGCCGCCTTCGCCGCCTTCGTCGGCCTGCGGAGGAGCCCGAACGGTGACTCTCCGAGTTAGGTAAGGCTTGCCTGCGTGACAAATTGCATCCTGGCGAGTCGGCCACAGGTTTGTCAGCTGGGAAGTAATTACGCCACACTGATGTTGTGAAATACGTGAGCCAGATGACAGGCACGTCGGAGACCGCCATCGCGCGGCCCTCCGGCGGGTCCGCCGAGCGCGGCACGCGTGCGCGTGTCGCCCGGCTCATCATGGAGCACGGTCCCATCACCGCCGCCGCCCTCGGCGAACGGCTCGGCCTCACCCCGGCCGCGGTCCGCCGCCATCTGGACGCGCTGCTGGCCGAGGGGATGATCGAGCCCCGTACGGCCCGGCCCCGCGGTCAGCGGGGAAGAGGACGGCCGGCGAAGTTGTTCGCCATAACCGACGCCGGGCGCAGCGCCTTCGAGCACGCCTACGACGGGCTCGCGGGAAACGCGCTGCGGTTCCTCGCCGAGCGCGTGGGCGAGGACGCGGTGGCGGAGTTCGCCCGGTCGCAGGTGTCCGGCCTCGTCGGCCGGCTGCGGCCGGAGATGAGCAAGGTCCCCGCCGACCAGCGGGTCCGTGTGCTGGCCGAGGCCCTGTCGGCCGACGGCTACGCGGCCTCGGCGAGCAAGGCCAGCCTCGGCGGCGAGCAGTTGTGTCAGCACCACTGTCCGGTCGCGCACGTGGCCGCGGAGTTTCCGCAGCTCTGCGAGGCCGAGACGGAGGCGTTCGCGCAGATCCTCGGCACCCCGGTGCAGCGGCTCGCGACCATCGCCCACGGCGACGGAGTGTGCACCACCCACGTGAGCCCGCACAGAGCGGTCGAGCCGGGAGAGCGAGAGGCGAGCGAGTGGGCACCCGAGCAGGCGCGACCATCCATAAGGCAACAAACGATCGATGACGCATCGAGCAAGGAGACCGGAAGGTGACTGTCACCGACCGCCCGGAGCTGGAAGGCCTCGGGAATTATAAGTTCGGCTGGGCTGACTCGGACGCTGCCGGATCGGCGGCCCGCCGCGGCCTGTCCGAGGAAGTCGTCCGTAACATCTCCGCGCTCAAGAACGAGCCGGAGTGGATGCTGGACCTCCGCCTGAGGGGCCTGCGCCTGTTCGGCAAGAAGCCCATGCCGAACTGGGGCTCCGACCTCAGCGGGATCGACTTCGACAACATCAAGTACTTCGTGCGCTCCACCGAGAAGCAGGCCGCCTCCTGGGACGACCTGCCCGACGACATCAAGAGCACCTACGACAAGCTCGGCATCCCCGAGGCGGAGAAGCAGCGCCTGGTCGCCGGCGTCGCCGCCCAGTACGAATCCGAGGTCGTCTACCACAAGATCCGTGAGGACCTTGAGGAGAAGGGTGTCATCTTCGTCGACACCGACACCGCGCTCAAGGAGCACGAGGACCTCTTCAAGGAGTACTTCGGCACCGTGATCCCGGTCGGCGACAACAAGTTCGCCGCGCTGAACACGGCCACCTGGAGCGGCGGCAGCTTCATCTACGTGCCGCCGAACGTCAACGTCGAGATCCCGCTGCAGGCCTACTTCCGGATCAACACCGAGAACATGGGCCAGTTCGAGCGGACCCTGATCATCGTGGACGAGAACTCCTACGTCCACTACGTCGAGGGCTGCACCGCGCCGATCTACTCCTCCGACTCGCTGCACAGCGCGGTCGTGGAGATCATCGTGAAGAAGGGCGCCCGCTGCCGTTACACGACCATCCAGAACTGGTCGAACAACGTCTACAACCTGGTCACCAAGCGCGCCGTCGCCTACGAGGGCGCGACCATGGAGTGGGTCGACGGCAACATCGGCTCCAAGGTCACCATGAAGTACCCGGCCGTCTACCTGATGGGCGAGCACGCCAAGGGCGAGACGCTGAGCGTCGCCTTCGCGGGTGAGGGCCAGCACCAGGACGCCGGCGCCAAGATGGTGCACCTCGCGCCGAACACCAGCTCCACCGTGATCTCCAAGTCCGTCGCCCGTGGCGGCGGCCGCACCTCCTACCGCGGTCTGGTCCAGATCGAGGAGGGCGCGCACGGCAGCGCCAGCACCGTCAAGTGCGACGCGCTGCTGGTCGACCAGATCAGCCGTTCCGACACCTACCCCTACGTGGACGTGCGCGAGGACGACGTCTCCATGGGACACGAGGCCACGGTCTCCAAGGTCTCCGACGACCAGCTCTTCTACCTGATGAGCCGCGGTCTGAACGAGGACGAGGCGATGGCGATGATCGTGCGCGGCTTCGTCGAGCCGATCGCGCGCGAGCTCCCGATGGAGTACGCCCTCGAACTGAACCGCCTGATCGAGCTGCAGATGGAAGGAGCCGTCGGCTGATGGGTCTCGAAACCAAGCCCCTGTCGACCCTCCACGAGAAGTCCTCCTACGACGTGGCGGACTTCCCGGTCCCGAACGGACGCGAGGAGGAGTGGCGGTTCACCCCCCTGTCACGCCTGAAGGGCCTGCACGACGCCGCCGTCGCGGCCGGCGGCGTGCTGGTCCACGTCGACGCGGCCCCCGAGGTCACGGTGGAGACCGTGGGCCGCGACGACCAGCGGCTCGGCAGGTCCTATGTGCCCGCCGACCGGGTCAGCGCCCAGGCCTACTCCGCCTTCGAGAAGGCCACCGTCCTCACGGTGCCCCGTGAGGCCGTCGCCTCCAAGCCGACCGTGATCACCTTCACCGGCTCCGGCGAGGGCGCCGCCTACGGCCACACCCTGATCACGCTGGAGCCGATGGCCGAGGCGGTCTTCGTCCTGGACCACCAGGGCAGCGCGACCTACGCCGACAACGTCGAGTTCGTCGTGGGCGAGGGCGCCACGCTCAAGGTCGTCAGCCTGCAGGACTGGGCCGACGACGCCGTGCACGTCTCCCACCACCACGCCCTGCTCGGCAAGGACGCGACCTTCCGCAGCTTCGTGGTCACCCTCGGCGGCGACCTGGTACGGCTCTCGCCGTCGGTCTCCTACGGCGGTCCCGGCGGCGACGCCGAACTGACCGGCCTCTACTTCGTGGACGCCGGCCAGCACCTGGAGCACCGCCTGCTGGTGGACCACTCCCAGCCGAACTGCAAGAGCAACGTCACCTACAAGGGTGCGCTGCAGGGGCAGGACGCCCACGCGGTCTGGATCGGCGACGTCATCATCCGGGTCGAGGCCGAGGGCACCGACACCTACGAGCTCAACCGCAACCTCCTGCTCACCGACGGCGCCCGCGCCGACTCGGTGCCGAACCTGGAGATCCTCACCGGCGAGGTCGCCGGAGCGGGTCACGCCAGCGCCTCGGGCCGGCTGGACGACGAGCACATCTTCTACCTCCAGGCCCGTGGCATCCCGTTCGACGACGCGCGCCGCCTGGTCATCCGGGGCTTCTTCGCGCAGCTGCTGGAGAAGATCGAGCTTCCCGAACTGCGTGAGCGGGTGCTCGCCAAGCTAGAGGCGGAGCTCGAAAAGTGACGTTCGAGAAGGTCTGCAAGCTCAGCGACATCCCCGATGACGGCGTCATCGGCCTGGAGGTGGGGGAGACCCCGGTCGCCCTGGTCCGCCGGGGCACCGAGGTCTTCGCCCTGCACGACGTCTGCTCACACGCCGAGGTGAAACTCAGCGAGGGCGAGATCTACGACGAGACCCTGGAGTGCTGGCTGCACGGCTCGTGCTTCGACCTGCGCTCCGGCAAGCCCACCGGCCCGCCCGCCACCAAGCCCGTCCCCGTCTACCACGTCAAGATCGACGGCGATGACGTTCTCGTCTCGCTCTCGAAGGAGTCATAACAGTGTCTGATTCGAGCCGAGTCCGCTCGGGATCCACCCTGGAGATCCGTGACCTGCACGTCGCCGTCGGGGACAAGGAAATCCTGCGCGGCGTCAACCTGACCGTCCGGGCCGGTGAGACCCACGCCATCATGGGCCCCAACGGTTCGGGTAAGTCCACGCTCGCCTACGCGATCGCCGGCCACCCGAAGTACACCGTCACCGGCGGCCAGGTCCTGCTGGACGGCGTCGACCTGCTGGAGCTGTCGGTCGACGAGCGCGCCCGCGCCGGCCTGTTCCTCGCCATGCAGTACCCCGTCGAGGTCCCCGGCGTCAGCGTCTCCAACTTCCTGCGCTCGGCGGTCACCTCCGTGCGCGGCGAGGCCCCCAAGCTCCGTGAGTTCGCCAAGGACCTGAAGTCCGGCATGGACGCCCTGTCCATCGACGCCGCCTTCGCGCAGCGCAACCTGAACGAGGGTTTCTCCGGCGGTGAGAAGAAGCGCCACGAGATCCTCCAGCTCGAGCTGCTCAAGCCGAAGATCGCCGTGCTCGACGAGACCGACTCCGGCCTGGACGTCGACGCGCTGCGCGTGGTCTCCGAGGGCGTCAACCGCTTCCGGTCCTCCGGTGACACCGGCGTCCTGCTCATCACCCACTACACCCGCATCCTGCGCTACGTGAAGCCGGACTTCGTCCACGTCTTCGCGGCCGGGCGGATCGTGGAGCAGGGCGGTCCCGAGCTCGCCGACAAGCTCGAGGCCGAGGGTTACGAGGCCTACACGAAGGCATCGGCCTGATGAACGCGGGCTTTGACGTGGAGAGGATCAGGAAGGACTTCCCGGTCCTCTCCCGCGAGCTGTCCGGCGGCCGGCCGCTGGTCTACCTCGACTCGGCCAACTCCGCCCAGAAGCCCACCCAGGTGGTCGAGGTCATGCGCGAGCACATGGCCATGCACTACGCCAACGTCGGCCGCGCCATGCACGCGCTGGGGGCCGAGTCCACCGAGGCGTACGAGACGGCCCGCGACAAGGTCGCCGCCTTCGTCGGCGCGCCGAGCCGCGACGAGATCGTCTTCACCAAGAACGCCTCCGAGGCGCTCAACCTGGTGGCCTACGCCTTCGGCAACCGCACCAACGACGACCCTAGGTTCCGGATGGGGCCGGGCGACGAGATCGTCATCTCCGAGATGGAGCACCACTCCAACATCGTGCCGTGGCAGCTGCTCGCGCAGCGCACCGGCGCCACGCTGAAGTGGTTCTCGGTCACCGACGAGGGCCGGCTGGACCTGTCGAACCTCGAAGAGCTGGTCACCGAGCGGACGAAGATCGTTTCGATCGTGCACCAGTCCAACGTGCTCGGCACGGTCAACCCGGTCGGGCAGGTGCTCGCCAGGTCCCGCCAGGTCGGGGCCCTGGTGATGCTGGACGCCTCGCAGTCGGTGCCCCACCAGCAGGTGGACGTCGCCGCGCTCGGCGTGGACTTCATCGCCTTCACCGGGCACAAGGTCGTCGGTCCCTCCGGGATCGGCGCGCTGTGGGGCCGGGCGGAGCTGCTTGAGGCCATGCCCCCGTTCATGGGCGGCGGAGAGATGATCGAGGCGGTCTGGATGGACCGCTCGACCTACGCACCCGCGCCGCACAAGTTCGAGGCGGGCACCCCGCCGATCGTCGAGGCCGTCGGTCTCGGCGCCGCGGTGGACTATCTGTCCGCGATCGGGATGGACGAGATCGCCCGTCACGAGCGCGAGCTCACCGGATACGCGCTGGGCGCGCTGGGAGAGCTCCCCGGTCTCCGGGTGATCGGTCCGGCGGACCTCGACGCGCGGGGCGGTACGGTGTCGTTCACCCTGGAGGGGATTCACCCGCACGACGTTGGGCAGATCCTGGATGACAACTTCGGTGTGGCAGTGCGCGTGGGCCATCACTGCGCCCGCCCGCTGCACCTGAGGTTCGGGATCCCCGCCACCACGCGGGCGTCCTTCTACCTTTACAACACACCGGCCGAGATCGACGCCCTGGTCCGCGGCCTCCACCACGTGCAGAAGGTGTTCGCCTAGCCATGCCGGAGCAGTTGAGATGATCGCCGAGTCCATGTACCAGGAGCTGATCCTGGAGCACTACAAGCATCCCCAGGGACGGGGACTGCGCGACCCGTACGACGCCGAGGTCCACCACGTGAACCCGACGTGCGGCGACGAGATCACCATGCGGGTGAAGCTGGGTGACGGCGGCAAGGTCGAGGACGTCTCCTACGACGGCCAGGGCTGCTCCATCAGCCAGGCCGCCGCCTCGGTGCTGTACGAGCTGACCGCCGGCTCGACGGTGGACGAGACCCTCGCCGTGGTGGAGGAGTTCACCCGGCTCATGCAGAGCAGGGGACAGGTCGAGGCGGACGAGGACGTGCTCGGGGACGCGGTGGCGTTCGCCGGGGTCTCCAAGTTCCCGGCTCGGGTGAAGTGCGCCCTGCTGGCCTGGATGGCATACAAGGACGCGGTTGTGAGGAGTTCCACATGAGCAAGCCTGTTGAGACGCCGACGGCGGCGTATGACGGGGAGACGACCCTTGACGAGGTCATGGAGGCCCTCAAGGACGTCGTGGACCCCGAACTCGGGATCAACGTCGTCGACCTCGGTCTGATCTACGGGGTCAACCTCGACGCCGCGGAGGCGGGCAGCCCGCCGATCGCGACCATTGACATGACGCTGACCAGCGCGGCCTGCCCGCTCACCGACGTCATCGAAGACCAGGCGCACTCCGCTCTGGACGGCATGGTCTCCGACGTGAAGATCAATTGGGTCTGGCTCCCGCCGTGGGGACCGGACAAGATCACTGACGAGGGGCGCGAGCAGTTGCGCATGCTTGGTTTCAACGTCTGACACCCCTTTTGTTACGGCTCGCACCTCCCGGGGTGCGGGCCGTACCGAATTGTGTGAGAGGATGCCCGATGCCGGGAAGAAAAGCCCGGCTCGGAGCGTTGGCTCTGACAACGGGCAAGCGTCCACGTAATGCCGGACGCCCCGGACCGACCTGGCACTGCGAACGCCGGGTATGCTTGATCGTGGTTTGACTGCGTGCGGGTAAGCTAGACCCGCCCCGTGCGGTGCGCCTCGACTTGCACCGCACTACCGCCCCGAAGTGGGTGTTGATTCAGTGTGGCCTCACGCCACGCGCTCCAGGCTCGTCCTTTCGCAGAAGTGACGTGCCCCGTTCTTCTATCGAAAGGCACGAACCTTCGTGACCATGCTTGACGCTGCCCTGCCCGAAATCACCGTTCTTCCCGAGGTTCCCGCCGGGCCGTCCGAGTTCATTCTCCTCGGCCTGCCGAAGCCGCTGGTGACCGGGCTTTCCCGCCAGGGCATCGACAGCCCCTTCCCCATCCAGCGGGCTACGATCCCCGACATCCTCGCCGGTCATGACGTTCTCGGCCGCGGCCAGACCGGCTCCGGCAAGACTCTGGCCTTCGGCCTGCCGATGATGACCCGCATCGCCGGGAGCAAGGCCCGCCCCGGCCGTCCCCTCGCCGTCATCCTCGTGCCGACCCGTGAGCTGGCCATGCAGGTGACCGACGCGCTCGAGCCGCTCGGCCGCGGTCTGTCCCTGCGGATGAAGACCGTCGTCGGCGGCATGTCGATGGGCCGTCAGATCGAGGCGCTGCGCCGTGGCGTCGAAGTCGTGGTGGCCACCCCGGGCCGGTTGACCGACCTGATCCAGCAGGGCGAGTGCACGCTGGACGAGGTCCAGGTGACCATCCTGGACGAGGCCGACCACATGTGCGACCTCGGCTTCTTCCCGGTCGTCAGCGCGATCCTGCAGCAGACCCCGGGCGACAGCCAGCGCCTGCTGTTCTCCGCCACCCTCGACGGTGACGTCGACAAGCTCGTCCGCCGCTTCCTCACCAACCCGGTGACCCACTCGATGGCCCCGGCCGCCTCCTCGGTCGACACCATGGAGCACCACGTGGTCGAGGTGCACCGCGACGACAAGTTCCCGGTGACCGCCGAGATCGCCAACCGCGAGGGCCGCACCATCATCTTCGTGCGCACCCAGCACGGAGTCGACCGGCTGTGCAAGCAGCTCGCCCAGGTCGGCATCAAGGCGGGCGGCCTGCACGGCGGCAAGCGCCAGAACCAGCGCACCCGCATCCTCGCCGAGTTCAAGGAAGGTGCGATCAACGTCCTGGTCTGCACCGACGTCGCGGCTCGCGGCATCCACGTCGACAACATCAGCCTCGTGCTGCACGTCGACCCGCCGCAGGACCACAAGAGCTACCTGCACCGTGGTGGCCGTACCGCCCGCGCCGGGGAGAAGGGCACCGTCATGACGCTGGTGCTCCCCAACGAGCGCCGCTCCACCGACGCGATGACCCGCCGGGCGGGCATCAAGCCCTTCCGCCTCAAGGCCACTCCCGGGCACCCGCGCCTCGCGGAGATCGCCGGTGCGAGCCAGCCCAGCGGCGAGTCGATCCCGGTCTGGGAGCCCTCGGCTCCGGCCGCCAAGCAGCGTGAGCGTCGTGGCTTCGGCAACGGCGGCGGCGGTTCCCGCGGCCCGCGCCGGTTCCGTGACCGTCCGGCCCACGGTGGCGAGGGCCAGTCCCGCGAGCGCTCCTACGGCGACGACAGCCGTGGCGGCGAGCGCGGCGGCACCGCCGGTGGGGGCGGCCAGTACCGCTCGGACCGTTCCGGTGGCGCCGGTTACCGCGGCGACCGTCCTGCGGGCGACCGCGAGGCGTTCCGCGGCGACCGTCCCGCCGGTGGCGGCTACCGTGGCGGCGAGCGGCGTGAGCCGTTCCGCAGCGGTGAGCCGTTCCGCGCCGAAGGCCGTCCCGACAGCCGTGGCGGCTCGCGCGGCGGCGGCTTCCGCGGCGGCCGCGGTGGCGACCACGCGGCGGGTCGCTCCGGCCGCTGACACCTGGCTCCGGGCCGCCACGCAGGCCGCCTGACCAGCTTGACCCCGAGGGGCCGGTACGGCGATCCGCCGTACCGGCCCCTCGGGCGTCTCCGGGGACGGTTCACCCGGCGCCGGCGAGCGGGGGAGCGGTGCTGTCCCGGGGGGTGAGGCGGGCGGCACGGTCCTCGAACGCGGTCACCTGGTCACCCGCGATGAGAGCGAGCAGCCGGCGGGCCGCGTGCCCGCCGTACGCCGGGATGTCGCGGCTGAGCGCGGTGAGCGGCGGACGGACCACCTGCGACAGCGGCGAGTCGTCCCACGCGACGATCGACAGGTCCCGGGGGACGTCGAGTCCCATCTCCCGGGACACCGACAGGCCGGCCACGGCCATGATGTCGTTGTCGTAGACGATCGCGGTGGGTCGTACGGGGGAGCTGAGCAGCCGCCGGGTGGCCCGTGCGCCCTCCTCGCCGGTGTAGTCGGTATGCGCCGTCACCTGCTCGGCCCCCAGGCCGGCGCAGGCACCGGTGAAGGCCCGGTCCCGCAACGCGGTGTGCACCAGGCGCGGCAGGCCGCCGACCCTGGCGATCCTGCGGTGTCCCAGCGCGACCAGATACTCCACCGTCTCGTGTACGGCACGTCCGTCGTCCGACCAGACGGCGGGCAGCGTCCCTGCTCCGGACGGATGGCCGAGCACCACGGTGGGCAGGCCGAGCGCCTCCAGACCGGCCACGCGGGGGTCGTCGACGTGCAGGTCGACCAGGATGGCCCCGTCGATGCGGCCCTCGCCCCACCAGCGGCGGTAGACCTCGATCTCCCGCCCGTGGTCGGCGACCACCTGCAGCATGAGCGCGTAGGAGCGGGCCGACAACTCGGCCTCGATGCCGCTGACGAGCTCCATGAAGAACGGCTCCACGCCCAGCACGCGAGCCGGCCGGCACAGGGCCAGCCCGACGGTGTGCGCCCGTGCGTCGTTCAGCGTGCGGGCGGCGCTGCTGGGACGCCAGCCGATCTCCTCGGCGATCGCCAGGATCCTGGCGCGGGTGCTCTCCGAAACCCCCGGCTGCCCGTTGAGAGCGTAGGAGACCGCCCCCTTGGAGACTCCGGCCTGCCTGGCGACGTCCGCGATCGTCGGTCTTCTCATGGTCTCCCTTGCTGATCGCCCCGATTGTAACTGAACCGGTCCAGAAAGCTATTGACACGCTAGACACCCGGACTTTACGGTCGCGTTACTTATCCGGTTCAGCAGTCGCATGCGGTCGCGCGGGTAGTCGGTTGGGAGCGCTCCCATGCTGAAGAGGAGACAACGATGCGGACTCGACGGCGGTTCCTTGCCCTTGGCGCGGCGACCTGCCTGCTCGCGGCGGCCTGCACGGAAGGCTCGACTCAGCCGTCCGCTCCCAGCGCACCACCACAGGCCTCGGGCGGACCGGCCTCCGCACCCGCACCCGCGGCCGGCGGGTCCTTCCCGCGCAACGAGACCCTCTACACCAGCGGCACCCAGTGGGGCCCGCCGGCCAACTGGAATCCGCTGCGCACCTGGGACTCGGCCACCGGGACCAAGGGGCTCGTCTACGAGACGCTGTTCCTGTACGACCCCCAGACGGACAAGTTCACGCCGTGGCTGGCGGAGAGCGGCACCTGGACCGGTGAGAAGACCTACGAGCTCAACCTCCGCAAAGGCGTCACCTGGGCGGACGGCAAGCCCTTCACCGCCGCCGACGTGATCTTCACCGTCGAGCTCGGCAAGATGAAGACGGTCCCCTACGCCAATCTGTGGACCTGGCTGGAGAAGGCCGAGGCGACCGGTGACCAGAAGGTGACGTTCACCTTCTCCAAGGCCAACCACCAGCAGTGGGCCAACTGGGTCTACAACAACGCGATCGTCCCCAAGCACATCTGGGAGGGGCGCTCGGAGGACGAGGTGATGAACGGGACCAACGAGAAGCCGGTCGGCACCGGGCCGTACGCCTACCACAGCCACGACCAGGACCGTGTGGCCTGGGTCAAGCGCGACGGCTGGTGGGCCACGGCGGCGCTGGGCAAGGACGTCAAGCCCAAGTACGTCGTCGACATCGTCAACTCCAGCAACGAGGTGGCGATGGGCCTGCTGCTGCAGAAAGGCCTGGATCTCAGCAACAACTTCCTGCCCGGGGTGGCCAACCTGGTCAAGGGCAACTTCGGTATCCAGACCTACTACCCCGAGCCGCCGTACATGCTCTCGGCCAACACCGCCTTCCTGGTCCCCAACACGGAGAAGAAGCCGACGAGCGACCCCGCCTTCCGCAAGGCGCTCGCCGGCTCCATCGACACCAAGAAGATCGTCGAAGGCGTCTACGGCAACATCGTCAAGGCGGCCAGTCCCACCGGCCTGCTTCCCCAGTGGGACAAATACATCGACCAGGCCGTGGTGGCCGAGAAGGGCTTCTCCTTCGACACCGGGAAGGCGAAGAAGCTCCTGGCCGACGCCGGCTACAAGGACACCGACGGTGACGGGCTGGTGGAGAACAAGGACGGCTCCAAGGCCTCGCTGAAGATCATCGTTCCGGCCGGGTGGACCGACTGGATGGAGGCCGCCCGGGTCATCGCCGAGGGCGCCAAGGCCGCCGGCATCGACCTCACCGCCGAGTTCCCCGACTACAACGCCCTGGTCGACCAGCGCGGTTCGGGCAAGTTCGACCTGCTGCTCAACAACGAGCGGCAGCTGTCCAACACCCCCTGGATGTACTACGACTACATCTTCCAGCAGCCGGTCAACAAGGTGCAGAACACGGTCAACTTCGGCCGCTACAAGAACAAGGAGGCCTGGGACCTGGTTCAGGAGCTCGACGGCAAGAAGGTCGACGACGTCGAGGGGATGAAGCAGGTCGCCTCGGAGATCCAGAAGATCCAGCTGGACGATCTGCCGGTGATCCCGCTCTGGTACAACGGCCTGTGGGCCCAGACCAGCAATGCGGTCTGGACGAACTGGCCGTCGTCGGCGCCCGGCACCCCCAAGACCCCGCCGACCATGTGGCGCAACTGGCTGGAGCTGGGCGGAGTCCTGACCCTCACCGAGCTCAAGCCGGCCGGCGGCTGACCGGCGACGCAGCCCCCTGCCCCGCTCCGGGACCCGCGGGGGATTCCGCGGGCTCCCGGCGAGGGGCAGGGGCCCATCTCGCCGATTCGGGAGGATCGTTTGCGACGCTATTTCGGCAGGAAGCTACTCGTCTACGGGCTCACCTTCCTGGTGGCCGTCACGATCAACTGGATGATCCCGCGCTTCATGCCGGGTGACCCCGTACAGAGCATGCTCGCCAGAGCCAACGTCTCGCAGCCCGCCGCGGTGGAGGCCATGCGCGCCCACTACACCGGCCTGTTCGGGCTCGACCTGCCGCTCTGGCAGCAGTACGGCAATTTCTGGGCCGCCCTCTTCCGCGGGGATCTCGGCATCAGCGTCTGGCTGTTCCCGACGCCCGTCACCGACGTCATCATGCGGGCCGTGCCGTACACGCTGGCTCTGCTCGTTCCGGCCATCCTGCTCAGCTGGTGGGCGGGCAACAGGTTCGGCGCGTTCGCGGCCAGGCGCAGCTGGCTCGACAACACGGCACTGCCCATCGGCTACGTGCTCACCGCGACCCCCTACATGTGGCTGGCCATCCTGCTGGCCTGGGGACTGGGCGTCGTCGCGGGAGTCTTCCCCGTCTCCGGCGGCTACAGCTTCGCCATGCGGCCGAACTGGTCCTGGGAGTTCGCCGGCGATCTCGCGTTGCACTGGTTCCTGCCGTTCGCCTCGCTGTTCCTCGTCGCCTTCGGCGGATGGGCGATCGGCATGCGCAACATGATCATCTACGAGCTGGAGGCCGACTACTCCACCTATCTCGCCTCGCTCGGCGCGCCCGCACGGCTGATCCGGCGCTACGCGTTCAGGAACGCCGTCCTGCCGCAGATCACCGGCCTGGCCCTGCAGCTCGGAGTGCTCGTGGCGGGCGCCCTGGTCACCGAGATCGTCTTCTCCTACCCGGGGCTCGGTCACCTGATCCTCCAGGCCATCCAGAACCAGGACTTCTTCCTGCTGCAGGGGGCCTTCCTGTTCATCGTCGTCGGAGTGCTGGCCGCCAACTTCGTCATCGACGTCGTCTACGTCCTGGTCGACCCGCGCACCAGGACCGGAATGGGAGGCGAGGCGGCATGACGGCCGACCCCGGCACCACCCCCGAGACGGCTCCCCAGGCCGCCCCGGCCGTTCCCGCCCGGCGGAACGAGGCCCTGTACTTCGCGGTCCGCAACGGCAAGCTCCTGGCGGGGCTCGCCGTACTGCTCCCGCTGCTCGTCCTGGCCGTGGCCGGCCCGCTGCTCACCGGCGGTGACCCGAACGCCTACGTCGCCGCTCCGGCCTCGCCGCCCTCGTCCGAGCGCTGGTTCGGCACCACGATGTTCGGTCAGGACGTCTTCGCCCAGTTCGTGTACGGCCTGCGGATCACGTTCGTGGTGGGGGTGCTCGGCGGCGGGCTGGCCGCGGTCATCGGCATGGTGATCGGGTTCACCGCCGGCTACCGGGGCGGCCTGGTCGACGAGGTGCTGAACATGCTCACCAACATCGTCCTGGTCCTGCCCGCGCTGGCCGTGCTCCTGATCGTCAACGCCTACCTGGGCATCCGCAGCGTCGGCGTGCAGGCGCTGTTCATCGGGCTCACCTCCTGGCCGTGGGCGGCCAGGGCCATCAGAGCCCAGACGTTCTCGCTGCGCTCACGCGACTTCGTGGACCTGGCGAGGCTGAGCGGCGTGTCCACCTGGAAGATCATCTCCAGGGAGATCGCGCCCAACATGAGCTCCTACCTGGTGATGACCTTCATCCTGCTGTTCGGCGGGTCGATCCTGATCGCCGCCTCGCTCGACTTCATCGGGCTCGGCCCCAGCCAGGGGGTCTCACTCGGCCTGATGCTCAACAACGCGGCCCGCTGGAGCGCGCTCCATCTGGGCCTGTGGTGGTGGTTCGTACCGCCGGGGGCCGGCATCACCGCGATCGTCGGCGCCCTCTACGTCATGAACGTCGGCTTGGACGAGGTGTTCAACCCCAAACTGCGGGAGCTGTAGTTGAACGGGCAGCGAAACGACACGACCGCCGGGGAGGCGCCGTGACCCTGCGTGTGAGCGACCTGCGGGTGCACTACCGGACCCTGCGCGGCGAGGTGAAGGCGCTCGACGGCGTCAGCTTCGAGGTCGGCGACGGGGAGATCCTCGGGCTGGCGGGGGAGTCCGGATGCGGCAAGACCACCCTCGGCAAGAGCCTGATCAGGATGGACGGCCGGATGCGGCTCAAGGGAGGGGGCGCCGAGCTCGACGGGCAGGAGCTGCCGCTCGGGGACGACCGGCGGATGGACCGCTTCCGCTTCCGGGAGGTCTCCATCGTCCCCCAGTACTCCATGAGCGCCATGAACCCGACCCGCAAGATCGGCAAGATGGTCGCCGAGCTGCTCCACGCCAGGGGGGAGCGCCTGGACACCGCCGAGCTGGAACGCCGGCTGGCCCTGGTCGAGCTGCCGCGTGAGGTCCTGGAGCGCTACCCGATCGAACTGTCGGGAGGCATGAAGCAGCGCATGGTGATAGTCATCTCCACCCTGCTCGACCCCTCCCTGCTCATCGCCGACGAGATCACCTCCGCACTCGACGTGTCGACCCAGCAGGCCGTGGCCAGGACGCTCGTGGAGTTCCGGGACCGCGGCTTCGTCAAAAGCATGATCTTCATCACCCACGACATCTCGCTGACCTACCAGATCGCCGACACGATCATGGTCATGTACGCCGGAAAACTCGCGGAGCGGGCCCCGGCCGGTGTGATCGTCACCGCGCCGCGCCACCCGTACACCCGGCTGCTGATCTCCTCGCTGCCCGAGGTCGGCGTCCGCTACGCCGACCGCAGGCTCTCCGGTATCCCCGGTGAGCCGCCCTCCCTGCTGGACCCGCCCGCCGGGTGCAGGTTCAGGGACCGCTGCCCCCTGGCGTTCGACAGGTGCGCCGAGGAACCCCCGGTGGTCGAGGTCGTCCCCGGCCACCACGTCGCCTGCTGGAAGGCCTGATGCTGAAACTCGACGGAGTCACGAAGATCTACAAGGTGGGCGCCTTCGGCGGGAAGACCCTGACCGCCGTCGACGACGTGAGCTTCGACCTGCGCCCCGGTGAGGTGGTCTCCCTCATCGGCGAGAGCGGCAGCGGCAAGAGCACCATCGGCAGGATGGTCCTGGGCCTGCTGCGGCCCACCGGGGGCTCGATCACCCTCGACGGGGCCCGGGCGGCCCCCGGCAAGGCCTACTACCGGCAGGTCCAGGGCGTGTTCCAGGACCCGTTCAGCTGCTACAACCCGGTCTTCAAGGCCGACCGCGTGCTCAGAATGATCAAACAGGAGTATTTCCCCGAGGTCGCCTCCACGGAGTGGGACGGCAGGATGGAGGAGTCGCTCAAGGCGGTCCGGCTCAACCCCGGCCAAGTTCTGGGCAAATATCCGCACCAGCTCAGCGGCGGCCAGTTGCAGCGCCTGCTGATCGCCAGGGCGCTCCTGCTCGACCTGCGCTTCCTGGTGGCCGACGAGATCACCAGCATGCTCGACGCCTCCACCCGGATCGACGTGCTCAACCTGCTCGCAGACCTGAAGGCGCGCGGTCTCGGCGTGCTGTTCGTCACACACGACCTCTCGCTGGGCAACTACATCAGCGAGCAGGCCGTGGTGCTGTACCGGGGGCGGGTGGTCGAGGCGGGCACGACGGACCGGGTGTTCGGCAACCCCCTGCATCCCTACACGGCCAGGCTCCTCGCCTCGGTGCCCCAGCTCACCACCAGATGGGACGGCGTGCCCGTGGTGGCCGCCGACGGGCCGCAGGAGCCCTCCGCCCTGGTGGAGGCCGAACCCGGCCACTTCGTCCGGCGGAGCCCGGTGTCGCCGCGGGAAGGCGCGGTCTGAGATGACTCGCCCGGAGGCCCGGCCCTCACCGGGGCCGCCGCCGGCGTTCAGACGATGGACGTGTTCGATTCCGGAGCGGTGGGGCCATTAGGCTGGGAGGGCACATCCGACGACGTCGAGAGAGATCATGAAGACCTTCGAAGAGCTGTACGCCGAGCTGTCCGACAAGGCGCGCACCCGGCCCGAGGGCTCGGGGACCGTGGCCGCGCTGGATGCCGGGGTCCATGCCATCGGTAAGAAGGTCGTGGAGGAGGCCGCCGAGAGCTGGATGGCGGCCGAGCACGAGTCCAACGAGCGAGCCGCCGAGGAGATCTCCCAGCTCCTCTACCACGTGCAGGTTCTCATGATCTCCAAAGGGATCGGGCTGGACGAGGTCTACAAGCATCTGTGAGCCGGTGCGCCCGGCTCCAGCCTCGTAGCGACCACCATCCAGGTAAGGAATCTCCGCGTCATGCTCCGTCTCGCCGTTCCCAACAAGGGCGCCCTCACCGAGGCCGCCCAGACGATGCTCAAGGAAGCCGGATACCGCGCGCGCACGGACAGCAAGGAGCTCGTGGTCATCGACCCGGAAAACTCCTGTGAGCTGTTCTTCCTGCGCCCGAAGGACATCGCCGTCTACGTCGGCGAGGGCACACTCGACGCCGGGATCACCGGCCGCGACATGCTCCACGACTCCGGTGCGCGGGTCGAGGAGATCCTGCCCCTCGGCTTCGGAAGGTCCACCTTCCGCTTCGCCGCCGACCCGGGCGCGTTCTCCTCGGTCGCCGACCTCAAGGGCAAGCGCATCGCCACCTCCTACGCCGGCCTGCTGGAGGCCTACCTCGCCGAGCAGGGGGTCGAGGCCCGGGTGATCAAGCTGGACGGTGCCGTCGAGACCGCCGTCCGGCTGGGCGTGGCCGACGCCGTGGCCGATGTCGTGGAGACCGGCACCACGCTGCGCAACATCGGGCTGGAGGTGTTCGGCGAGCCGATCACCCGCTCCGAGGCCGTGCTGATCAAGGGGATCGGCGGCGTGGAGAGTCAGGGGCTGCAACAGCTCCTCCGCCGCCTGCAGGGCGTGCTGGTGGCCCGTGACTACGTGATGATGGACTATGACATCCGGGCCGAGCGGATCGAGGAGGCCATCGCCCTGACCCCGGGCATGGAGGGGCCCACGGTCTCCCCGCTGCACCGGGAGGGCTGGGTCGCGGTCCGCGCCATGGTGCCGCGCAAGGGGCACCAGCAGGTGATGGACCAGCTCTGGGAGATGGGGGCGAAGGCCATCCTGGTCACCGCCATCTTCGCCTGCCGCCTCTGAGATCCCGGCGCCGCCCCGGCCGGGCCGGGGCGGCCTCGGGCTACCGGTCGGCCGACTCCTCAGCGGGGGCGTCGGCCTCGTCGTTTCGCGCGAGACGGTCACCGGCGCTGAGCTCCTCGCGCAACCGCGCGAGGTCGATGTCGTGGCTGCCGTACTTCAGCTCACGGGCCACCTTCGTCTGCTTAGCCTTGGCTCGACCCCGCCCCATTGGCTGTACTCCCTCGCGCAGGCCGTCTCCGGCCTCTGGTCACTGTGCCTCATCGCATTGGCAAGGCTTTACACGATATGCCATGTCCTGCCGGGCGGCAGCCGTGCACGGAGACGCCTGCTCGCCCTCGGCCTGGTCCGGCCAGGGCCGCGGGCGACATCCGGAGCCGGACTGCCGCTGGCATTCTACCTATGATGCTGACGATTTGAACAATTATGCAATTTGCCACATCATAAGTAACTGTGTTCGCCATCCAGGTGCTGAAAAGTATGGGCGGCGGGAGTTCGACCTCCTCCCCACGGCCCACGCCGGGGATCTGCGGTCTCTCCTTCTCTCCGGACCTGCCGGCGCTCCGCGCCGCCGCGCCGCGCCCGCTTCCCATGGTCAGGGTTCAGGGACTCCATGCCGGAGGTGGTCGATGAGCGAGTTCGCCGCGGAGCTGCGGGCGCGCGTCGACGAGGTCGACGCCGAGCTGCAACTCATGCGACAGGCTTTTGACGACCATTCGGTCGAGGTGCTGTCCGGGCGTCTGGAGAACCTGCTGCGCATCGCCGAGCAGCATGGCGTCGACGTACGACACGCATCCGGTACGGCCGACACGCCCGTCGGCGGAGCGGCGTGACATGCCGGTCTCGCTGTACCAGGCCAAGGCCGAGTTCTTCCGCACGCTGGGGCATCCGGTCCGCATCCGGGTGCTCGAACTGCTGCAGGAGGGCCCCCTTCCGGTACGGGATCTCCTGAGCGCGATCGACATCGAGGCCTCCAGCCTCTCGCAGCAACTGGCCGTGCTGCGCCGGGCGGGGATCGTGGCCGCCACCCGTGAGGGGGCCACCGTCGTATACACTCTGTCCACCCCTGATGTGACCGAGCTCATGGTGACCGCGCGATGGATTCTGGCCGAGTTGCTGGCCGGTCAGGGAGAGCTACTGGCCGAATTACGGGCCGAGGCCCGCGGGTGAGCCCGCCCGGCGCGGGCGTTCACCCGCTTCGACTCCCACCCATCTCACCTCGGGAACATCTCATGGCCCACCAGAAGAGAAAGTCCCTCGAAGAGCGGATCGCGGACCGTCAGGCGGAGCGACCCGCGCTCCGGGACGGCAAGCACTTCGAGCACGGACCGGCGAAGTTCGTGTTCGTCTTCCTCATCACGCTCGTGGTGCTGCTCCACGTCGTCGGTCTCGGCATCGTCATGGCACTGGACCTCGGCTAGCGGCTCCGGCGCGGTCCGCGAGCCGGGCCACCACGGGTCAGGACGGAAGCGCCGCGGCCTCCTCCTCCTCGATCTGCCGGTTCCACTCCTTTTTGGAGGAGCGCCAGGCCTCGTCGTCGCGGCCCAGGCGCCAGTAACCGGAGATGGACAGCTGCGACAGCGGGACGCCCCGCTCGGTCCGCAGGTGGCGGCGGAGCTCCTTGACGAAACCCGCCTCCCCGTGGACGAAGGCGTGCAGGGTGCCGTCGGGGAAGTCGAGCTCGCGCACGGCTGTCACCAGTGCCTCGCCGACCGGCGCCGCGCCCCGGTGCAGCCAGACGATTTTGGCGTCACCGGGGGAGTCGAGGGGCTGCTCCTCCTGCGGGCCGGCCACTTCCAGGAACACATGGGCCAGGGCGCCGGCCGGCAGGCGTTCCAGGGAGGCGGCGATGGCCGGCAAGGCGCTCTCGTCACCCACGAGCAGGTGCCAGCCGGCCTGCGGGTCGGGCGCGTAGCCACCGCCGGGGCCGAAGAAGTGGATCTCTTCACCGGGTCGTACCCGCGCGGCCCAGGGTCCGGCGAGGCCGTTGTCGCCGTGGTAGACGAAGTCGAGCGTCAGCTCGGCCACCTCCGGGTCCCAGGCGCGGACGGTGTAGGTGCGGGTGGTGGGCCACTGCTCGGGGGGCAGATCGCGCTTGATCGCCTCCAGGTCGAACGGTGCCGGATAGCTCACCCCGGCCGGGGGGAACAGGAGCTTCACATAGTGGTCGGTGAACTCGTCCGCCTCGAACCCGGCGAGCCCGTCACCGCCGAGAATCACCCGGATCATGTGCGGGGTGAGTCGCTCCACCCGCCGCACCTCGCTGCGGGTCACCCTGCGTGCGGGCCTGTCCTCTGCCATACACCACGTCCGATCATCTCAAATTAGGTAAGCCTAAGTCGTAGCATATGGCTATGTGAAACATGCAAGGAAGCTGAGGCCGTCCCCGACGGCTGGGACAAGGCGCCGCTTTAAATCTACAATGTAAAGGCAGCGGAGCGGGAAACCCACCGATTCCAGCGCATGCAGCGCGACGGCAGACTCGCCGCGGGAGCGAACAGTGCCGCCCGTAGGCCGTTGGAGCCGCCTACGGCGGGCCGCCGGGCTGGGGGACCGGTAGTGTCCCATTCCATGAGTTCTCGGCCGGCCAAGGGTGGGGGGCGCTGGGTCCTGGTGGGGCCGGAGCGCCTCGGCCGCTGGGTGGACGGTTTCGTCGAGCGGCATGGTCCGCCGAGCGTGACGGCCGACGGTGAGGTCGTGCGGCTTCGGGGGGCCGATGGTGCCGTCGCCGAGTTCCAGGTGCCGTTTCCGCCGTTGACCTCCTCGGGGGGTGGGCCGCTGGCTCGGCTCATCTCTCATGCGCGCAGGGAGCGCAGGGTCGGGGTGCTGCTGGTGCGGTTGGGTGGTCATGCGGCCGGGATCTTCCAGGGTGAGGTGCTCGTCTCCTCCAAGGTGGGGTCGCGGTTGGTCCATGGCCGGAGTGCGGCGGGTGGTTGGTCTCAGCGGCGGTTCGCCCGGCGCAGGGAGAATCAGGCCGGTCAGGCGTATGACGCGGCGGCGGAGGTGGCGTTGCGGATTCTCGGTCCGCAGGTGGCCGAGTTGGAGGCGGTGGTCCTGGGGGGTGATCGGCGGGCGGTGGACGCTCTGCGGTCTGATCGCAGGCTCGCCGGGGTGTTCGCGCTGGAGGTCGCGCCTTTCCTGGTGGTGCCCGATCCCCGGCTGGTTGTGCTCTCCGGTGCGCCCGCTCAGTTCCGTGCGGTCCGCGTCAAGGTGATCGACCCCGGTTAATCAGGGGAAAGCGGCCGTGTGCGCGCCGTACACTGATCGGTATGCGCACTTCCGATTGACGCTGCCCTGATGAGGCGAGACAGCCGAGCCGAGAGCCGCAGGAGACAGGCCGCGGTGGGTTCGGCCACAGCGAGGTGAGCCTGTTTCTTTCCAGTCTGGGAGTGTTCTCCAACTATGATCGTAGCTTCTGACATCGAACTGCGCGCCGGGGCACGGCTGCTCATCGAGGGTGCGTCGTTCCGGGTGAATCCCGGTGACAAGATCGGGCTCGTCGGCCGTAACGGGGCCGGTAAGACCACTTTGACCAGGGTGCTCGCGGGGGAGGGGATGCCCGCGAGTGGCACGGTCTCCACCAGTGGGGCCGTGGGTTATCTTCCGCAGGATCCGCGGACCGGTGATCTTCAGGTGCTCGCCCGTGATCGCATCCTGTCCGCGCGGGGGCTGGATGAGGTGCTCAGGGAGCTGCGTGATGCCGAGATCGGCATGGCGTCGGCGGATGAGCGTACGAGGGATCGGGCGGTGCGCGCCTACGGGCGGCTGGAGGATCGGCTGCATGTGCTGGGCGGGTATTCGGCCGAGTCGGAGGCGGCGTCGATCGCTTCCAGTCTCGGTCTGCCCGATCGGGTGCTGGGTCAGCCGCTGGAGACTCTGTCGGGGGGGCAGCGCAGACGGGTCGAGTTGGCGCGCATTCTTTTCAGCGGAGCGGAGACTCTCCTTCTTGATGAGCCGACAAACCACCTCGATGCAGACTCAATCGGGTGGCTTCGTGATTTTTTACGATCGCATCAGGGCGGCTTGATCATTATTAGCCACGACGTCGGGCTTCTTGAAGCGACGGTAAACCGGGTTCTGCACCTCGACGCCAACCGCGCGACGATCGACACCTACAACGTGGGCTGGAAGACCTACCTGGCCCAGCGTGAGACCGACGAGAAGCGCAGGAAGCGCGAGCGTGCCAACGCCGAGAAGCAGGCGTCGGTGCTGATGTCGCAGGCCGACAAGATGCGGGCCAAGGCGACCAAGGCCAAGGCGGCGCAGGACATGCAGCGTCGGGCTGAGCGCCTGCTGTCCGGCCTGGAGGTCGAGCGGCGCAGCGACAAGGTCGCCAAGCTGCGTTTTCCCGAGCCCGCGCCCTGTGGGCGCACTCCGATCGCCGCGGAGGCCCTGTCGAAGTCCTATGGCTCGCTGGAGGTCTTCACCGATGTGGACGCGGCCGTGGACAAGGGGACCAGGGTCGTCATCCTGGGTCTGAACGGTGCGGGTAAGACCACGTTGCTCCGCATTCTGGGGGGTATCGAGCAGCCTGACACCGGTGTCGTCAAGCCGGGGCATGGGCTCAAGCTGGGCTATTACGCCCAGGAGCACGAGACGATCGATCCGGGTCGGACGGTTCTGGAGAACATGCGCTCGGCCGGGGGGACGCTCGCCGACGTCGAGCTTCGCAAGGTTCTGGGTTCGTTCCTGTTCACCGGGGATGACGTGGACAAGCCGGCCGGGGTGCTCTCCGGGGGGGAGAAGACCCGGCTGGCCCTGGCCACTCTGGTGTTGTCGGCGGCCAATGTCCTGCTCCTCGACGAGCCGACCAACAACCTTGATCCGGCGAGTAGGGAGCAGGTGCTTTCGGCGCTAAGGTCCTATTCTGGGGCGATTGTGCTCGTCACGCACGATGAGGGTGCTGTCGAGGCCCTGCAACCAGATAGGGTGATCTTGCTGCCTGACGGAGTTGAAGATGCTTGGAGCGATGAATTTTCCGATCTTGTGGCACTTGCCTGATCTTAATTTGAGCGGGTACGGATCTTTTCCCATGGAGTAGGTAGCCGATCTCGCTGAAATGACTGATCATGGCGTGAGTAACGCTGCGGAAGTCTGGCACTACAGGAGGTACTCGTGGCCGAGACTCTTAAGAAAGGCACCCGGGTGACCGGGGCCGATCGCGACAAACTGGCCGCCGATCTGAAGAAACGCTACAGCGCGGGTGAGAGCATCCGGGCGCTGGCGGCTTCGACCGGCAGGTCATACGGCTTCATCCACCGCATCCTGAGCGAGTCCGGTGTGACTCTGCGCGGGCGCGGTGGCGCCACCCGAGGTAAGTCAAAGCGCTGACCCCGCCTCGGAACGCGCGTCCGCAGCCGCTCGTCCCAGCGCCGAGACGTGCCACCCGAGCCTATAGAACCTCATTCTAGAGAATCGATAGGCTCGGGTGACACGCGGAGCGACAGGTGGGAGAGCGGGCGATGGCGGAAGTGACGTTCGGGGGGAAGGCGGGGAGGATCTCCCTCGAGGAGGTCGGTCTGCGCTTCGAGGTGGACGGCGAGATCGCGACGATCACGCTGAACCGGCCGGGGAGAAGGAACGCACAGACGTTCGCGACCTGGTCGGCGCTGGCTCAGATCGGTGACACCCTGCCACAGCAGGTGAGGGTCGTCGTGATCAGAGGTGAGGGGCCGTCCTTCTCAGCCGGTATCGACCTGCGGATGTTCACCCCCGAGGGGGTTCCCGGTCAGGGCTCGTTCGCGTCATCTGCCGCACTCGACGATTCGACCTTCGAGCAGCGGATAGCGCAGGCTCAACAGGGGTTCCTGTGGCTGCGACGCCCCGAGATCGTCTCGGTCGCAGCCGTACAGGGGCATGCGATCGGTGCGGGGTTCCAGCTTGCGCTCGCCTGCGATGTGCGGGTGCTGGCCGACGACGCCAAGCTGTGCATGAAGGAACCCGCGCTGGGGCTGGTCCCCGACCTGACCGGCACCAAGCCGCTGGTCGATCTCGTGGGCCTGTCCCGTGCGGTCGAGATCTGCCTCACTGCCCGCATCGTGGGGGCGGAGGAGGCGGCCAGGATCGGCCTGGCGGAGTTGGTCGTCGCCCCGCAGGATCTCGCGGGAGCCGTGGCCGATCTGACCGCGGCGCTGCTGGCCACCGACAGGGACGCCGCGACGGCGACCAAGCGGCTGCTTCAGGGCGCGGCCGGGCGCACTCTGGAGGAGCAGTGTGCCGCCGAACGGCGTGAGCAGGTGGTGCGGGTCAAGTCGCTGTTCGCCGGAAGCTGACGGGGGAATGAAGGTGCCCTTCCCGGCGCTGCCACCGGGAAGGGAGGCCATATGGCGATGACGGGTGGGTTCGGCCCGCAGGCGATGCGCTCGTTGCGGCGCGACAGCTCGGTGACCAAGGAACGTCTGGCGCCGGGTACGGTCCGTCGCATCGCGCGGTACGCGCGGCCGTTCTCGCGGCACATCACGGCTTTTCTGACGCTCGTCGTGGTCGGTTCCGGCATTGTGATCGCCAATCCGTTGCTGATGAAGGCGATCATCGACAACGGGATCACTCCGAAGCGGCCCGGGGTGGTGGTCGCCCTGGCGGTGGTCATCGCGGTCCTGGCGGTGGCGGACGCGGCGCTGACCCTGGGCCAGCGCTGGTTTTCGGCGCGGGTCGGTGAGGGTCTGATCTACAACCTGCGCACCGAGGTCTTCGACCATGTGCAGCGGATGCCCGTGGCGTTCTTCATGCGGACCCAGACCGGCGCCCTGGTCTCCCGGCTGAACACCGATGTGATCGGCGCGCAGCGGGCGCTGACCAGCACGTTGTCGTCGGTCGTGTCCAACGTGGTCATGCTGGTCCTGGTGCTCTGCGCCATGCTGGTGCTGTCCTGGCAGATCACCCTTGTCGCCCTGGTGCTGTTGCCGATCTTCGTCTTCCCGGCCAAGTGGGTCGGCAGGAAGATGTCCGGGCTCACCCGCCGGCAGATGGAGCTCGACGCGGAGATGAGCTCCATGATGACCGAGCGGTTCAACGTCGCCGGCGCGATGGTGGCCAAGTTGTACGGCAGGCCCGACGAGGAGGCCGTGGGCTTCGCCGGCAGGGCCGGGCAGGTGCGTGATGTCGGGGTCACCGTCGGGATGTACGGGACGGTGTTCCGGGTCGCGCTCGGCCTGGTCGCGGCGCTGGCCACCGCGCTGGTGTACGGCGCGGGCGGTCTGCTGGCCGTCGACGGGGTCTTCGAGCTCGGCACCCTGGTCGCCCTCGCGGCCCTGCTGATGCGGTTGTACGGCCCGCTGACCAGCCTGTCCAATGTGCACGTCGATGTGATGACCGCGCTGGTCAGCTTCGACCGGGTCTTCGAGGTGCTCGATCTGGCGCCGATGGTGGCCGAGCGGCCGGATGCCCGGACCGTTCCCGCGGGGGCGGCCTCGGTCGAGTTCGACGACGTCCGGTTCCGCTACCCGGGTGCCGCGGAGGTGTCGCTCGCCTCGCTGGAGGCGGTGGCGCGGCCCGACAGCGGGCCCGGCCAGGAGGTGCTGCGGGGCATCTCCTTCACCGCCCGGCCGGGTGAGATGATCGCGCTGGTCGGTCACTCCGGTGCGGGTAAGACGACCATCACGAGCCTGGTCTCCCGGCTTTACGACGTCGACGAGGGTGCGGTCCGGATCAACGGCCTGGACGTGCGCGATGCCACCTTCAACTCGCTGCGCGAGACCGTGGGTGTGGTCATGCAGGACGCCCATCTGTTCCACGACACCATCGGCGCCAACCTGGCCTATGCCAGGCCCGGGGCCGGTGAGGAGGAGATGTGGGACGCGCTGCGTGCCGCGCAGATCGCCCATCTGGTCGAGGAGCTGCCCGAGGGGCTGGAGACCGTGGTGGGCGATCGGGGCTACCGGCTGTCGGGTGGCGAGAAGCAGCGGCTGGCCCTGGCCAGGCTGCTGCTCAAGGCGCCCCGGGTGGTCGTGCTCGACGAGGCCACCGCGCACCTGGACTCCGAGTCTGAGGCGGCGGTCCAGCAGGCGCTCAAGAGCGCGCTGGCGGGGCGGACCTCGCTGGTCATCGCGCACCGGCTGTCGACCATCCGGGAGGCGGACCAGATCCTGGTGGTGCAGGACGGCCGGGTCGTGGAGCGGGGCCGTCATGAGGAGTTGCTGGCCAGGGGCGAGGTCTACGCCGAGCTCTATCGCACCCAGTTCAGCGCGCAGGTGTGATCGGGCCGGTCACCGGTAGCCCAGGCGGCTGAGCTCGTCGCGGGCGACCTTCTCCACGAGTTCGGCGTCCGGGCCCCGCAGGCGGGTGCGCCAGGTTCCCACCTTCGGGATGCTTCTGCCGTACAGGGCGACTTTGGGGACCCGGGTCTCCAGGAAGGCCGAGAGGCCGTTCAGTGCCTGGTCGGGGGAGGTGACCAGGTCTTCGTAGCGTAGGGTCAGCAGTTGCTCGCGGGGGAGTTCCTGGTGCAGGGTGGCGGCGAGGCGGACCGCGCTGCGCCAGCGCAGCGCGCATTTGCCGGCGGTGGGCATGGCTTTCCAGCGGTCGCTGTGCTCGGCCGCGTTGACGCCGAAGAAGGGGTTGGGGAACTCCGTCTCGTCGTTCAGCATGACCGGTTTGAACCAGGCCAGGCTGGCCGGGTCGGCCAGCATGTCGGCGGCGACGTCGCGCCCGTCTCTGATGAGCTGGACGAATCTGGCGTCGGGGAAGGCCTGGAGCAGCACCGAGGCGCTGTAGAGCAGGTCGGGGCTGGCGTCGCCGAACCGGGCCACCGTGCCCGGTTCGGTGCACGGGCCGTCGCCGGTCACGCCTCCCGCTTCGCGGCAGGGGGCCGGGCAGTCGCGGCACGCGCCCGGGATGATCTGCCAGGCCTCTGCCAGGGCGTCGCGGAGCACGCGGGTGGCGCCCATGCCCCGGCCGGCGATGGACGGGCGCCTGGCGAAGGCGTAGACGACATGGGTCACCGCCGGGCGTCCCATGGTGAGGTGGAAGCCGGGCGAGCGCTTCAGGGCACGGGCGAGCAGGTCCGCGCCGGAGTGGGGGGCGGCGAGCACGAACACCGGCTGGCGGACCTTGATTCCGTTGACCACGAGGATGTGAGGCGGAGGTCGCATATGTGAGCCCAGTGTGGCACCGTTTGAGGGGTGAACGAACCGGCCACGTCCGTGCCCGCCCGGTCAGAGGACATGATCATTCCGCGCTCGTTGCGGCCCGGTGACGTGGTGGCCGTGGTCGCTCCGTCCGGGCCCTGTGATCCGGTGCGGCTGGCGCGTGGTGTCGGGGTGCTCGAGGGTCTGGGGCTGAAGGTCGTCACCGGGGCCCATGTGCTCGACCGTGACCGCTATCTGGCCGGGTCCGACGCCGCCCGGGCCGCCGACCTGCAGGAGGCCTGGTGTGATCCGGCCGTGGCCGCGGTGATCTGTGCCCGGGGCGGTTACGGTGCCACCCGGATCCTGGATCTGCTCGACTGGGACGCGCTGCGGGCCGCCAGGCCCAAGGCGCTGGTCGGCTCAAGTGACGTCACCGCGTTGCACCAGGCGTTCTCGGTGGAGTTGGGTGTCGCGTCCTGGTTCGGTCCCATGCTCGCCTGCGCCACGATCAGTGACCCGGAGGGGCCCGAGCCGCGTTCTTTCCGGCATTTCACCGAGGCGCTGTTCGGTGGGCCGTCACCGATCACCGGTGATCGGGTGATCACCGCGGGCAGGGTGGTGGCCCCGGTGGTGGGCGGTAACCTCAGTCTGCTGGCCGCGCTGTGCGGCACGCCGTACGCGCTGCGGGCGCGTGGGCGGATTCTTCTGCTGGAGGACGTCGCCGAGGAGCCTTACCGGATCGACCGGATGCTCACCCAGTTGCTCCGGTCGGGGGCGCTGGAGGGTGTCGCCGGGATCGCCCTGGGCTCCTGGGAGGGCTGCGGGGATCCCTATCCGGTGCTGGAGGAGCGGCTTGCGCCGCTCGGGGTGCCGGTGATCGCCGGGCTTCCGGTGGGGCACGGGTCTCCACAGTTCAGTGTGCTGTTAGGGGCACTTGGTGCTATTGATGCAGAATCGTGTTCTCTGACCGGTTCAACCATGGACCCCATGGAGGCAGTCTAGGTGCGGACCTAGGAGGAAACCGGCAGAAGGGGCGCATGCGTGAGGCTGTTCCGGCGGCATCGTGACCGACAGACCAACCGGCGTCGTGACCGGAAGGCCGAGAGGCCACCGCGTCCGATCGAGGAAGTAGATCTCGACTCGCTGCTCTCCTTGGTCGCCGACACCCTCGGGTACACCTGTTCCTTCGCCCCCGACGGCGGCACGCTGACGCTGTCGGGCCCGCATCGGATCGTGGTGCGGCTGGCCGGGCTGCATGCGCAGGCGCGCCGCCGCTCGCGCGAGGACTGGCCGATGCTCGTCTCCGAACACCTGGCCCATGCCCTGGCCACCGTGGACGAGCCGTTCGACGCCTGTGACCTGGCCCAGGTCCGGCCGCTGTTGCGGACCCGGGTCCGGCTCGACGAGGAGGCGGGGGCGGCCCGGGTGGTCGGCCGCCATCTCAGCACCGACCTGGTCGAGATGCTCGTCGTCGGCGAGGGCGCCGCCGGGCGGCCGGTCCGTCCGGAGGAGGTCGGCTGCTGGCCGATCACCGCCGCCCAGGCGCTGGACCTGGCCGCGGGCAACGTCGGCGGCGAGGAGCCGCTGTCGGTCGCCGAGGAGGAGCTGGGCGGGGTGGCGATCCGGCGGCTGAGCGGTGCCACCGTGAGTGCCGCCGCGCATCTGCGCCGGCTGGAGGACTACCTGACGGTCCCGGCCGACGGTGTGCTCGTCGTGCTGCCCGATCCTTTCACGCTGGTCGTCCATCCGGTCGAGGGCATCAGCGTGGTCCGGGCGATCGAGCGGATGCGGCTGTTCGCCCAGCGGGAGTTCGACCGGGGTGCCGGCGCGCTCAGCCCGCAGGTCTACTGGTGGCACGACGGCCGGCTCACTTTGATGCGGGCCGATCTGGCCAGTCAGGACGGGCAGACCCGGCTGGTGGTGGCCCCGCCGCCGGAGTTCGCCCGTGTCCTGGCCGCCCTGGCCGTCCGCCCCGACGACGGTGCCGCCCCGGCCTGAGGGTGACGGGTGCGGTGGGGTCGCCTCAGCTCAGCGCGCGGGCGGTGTGGATCAGCGGCACATGGCTGAAGGCCTGCGGGAAATTGCCCACCATGCGTCCGTAGCGGGGGTCGTACTCCTCGGCGAGCAGGCCGACGTCGTTGCGCAGGGTCAGCAGGTGTTCGAACAGTTCGACGGCCTCGTCCTTGCGGCCGATCATCGCCAGGGCCTCGGCCAGCCAGAAGCTGCAGGCCAGGAACGCGCCCTCGCCGCCGGGTAGGCCGTCCACGTCGTTGTCGGCGGCCACCGGGTAGCGCAGCACGAAGCCGTCGACCATCAGCTCGCGCTGGATCGCCTCCACCGTGCCGATCACGCGCGGATCGTCGGGTGGCAGGAAGCCGACGATCGGGATCAGCAGCAGGGCGGCGTCCAGTTCGGGTGAGCCGTAGGACTGGGTGAAGGTCTGACGCGTCTCGTCGAAGCCCTTGTCGCAGATCTCGGCGTGGATCCGGTCGCGCAGTTCTCTCCAGCGTTCCATCGGCCCGGTCCGGTCGAAGCCCTCCAACTGCTTGATCGCCCGGTCCAGGGCGACCCAGCACATCATTTTGGAGTGGGTGAAGTGGCGGCGGGGGCCGCGTACCTCCCACAGGCCCTCGTCGGGTTCGGCCCAGTGCTCCTCCACGTATTTGATGAGCTCGTGCTGGATGGTCCAGGCGCGGTCGTCCGGCTCCATGCCCGACAGGCGGGACAGGTACAGGGCGTTCATCACCTCCCCGTAGACGTCCAGCTGGAGCTGGTTGACCGCGCCGTTGCCGATCCGCACGGGCCGGGACTCCTCATAGCCGGGCAGCCAGTCGAGCTCCAGCTCCGTCAGCCGGCGTTCGCCGGACACGCTGTACATGATCTGCAGGTCCTGGGCGCGGCCTGCGATCGCCCGCAGCAGCCACTCCCGCCAGGCCCGGGCCTCTTGGAGGTATCCGCCGCCGATGAGGGCCTCCAGCGTCATGGTGGCGTCGCGCAGCCAGCAGAAGCGGTAGTCCCAGTTGCGGACTCCGCCGAGGTCTTCGGGCAGCGAGGTGGTGGGGGCGGCGACGATGCCCCCGGTGGGCTCGTAGGTGAGCGCCTTGAGCGTGATGAGGGAGCGGATCACGGCCTCGCGCCAGGGCCCCTGGTAGGTGCACTGCTGCGCCCACTCGGCCCACAGCGCCTCGGTCTCGTCCAACTGGTAGATCGGGTCGATCTCGATCGGCCTGGGCTCGTGTGAGGGGTGCCAGGTGAACACGAAGGCCAGACGTTCCCCGGCGGAGACCCGGAATCTCGCCTTGTGCGCGTAGTCGCCGCCCTGCAGGGGCACGGGGGAGTGCAGCCACACCGAGTCGGGGCCGCCGACGGCCTGCAGCAGGCCGTCGGTGCGGCGCACCCAGGGCACGATCCGGCCGTAGTCGAAGCGGACGCGGATCTCGGTGGCCATCTCCACCGTTCCCGACACGCCCTCCACGATTCTGACCAGGTCGGGGTTGGCCTGCCGGGCGGGCATGAAGTCGGTCACGCGGACCGTGCCGCCCGGGGTGTCCCATTCGCTCTCCAGCACCAGGGACTCGCCCTTGTAGTGCCGCCGGGTGGCGGCGGGCCGTCCGGCGTCCGCGGGGCCGAGCCACCACTGCCCGTTGTGCTTGTCGCCGAGCAGCGCCGCGAAACACGCCGGAGAGTCGAACCGCGGCAGGCAGAGCCAGTCGATGGAGCCGTTCCGGCCGATCAGGGCCGCCGACTGCATGTCTCCAACCAGGGCGTAATCTTCGATCCGCATGTCTTGACGCTAATGCCTTTGCCGGTCCCCGGTCAGACCTTGGGCCGCATCCGGGGCATGAAGAACTGGGTGAGCGGTCCGATCGCGAGGGCGAACACCACGGTGCCGATGCCCACGGTGCCGCCGAGCAGCCAGCCGGCGGCCAGCACCGTGACCTCGATGACCGTGCGGGCCGTACCGATGGACAGGCCGAGGCGGTTGAGGCCGGTCATCAGCCCGTCGCGCGGGCCGGGGCCCAGGCCCGCGCCGATGTAGAGGCCGGTCGCCGCGCCGGTGGCGACGACGCCGAGCAGCAGGTAGGCCCAGCGCGCGGCCAGCGGGTCGGGGGCCGGGAGCAGCCACATGGCGGCGTCGGCGAACAGGCCGAGGAAGACGACGTTGCTGATCGTGCCGATCCCCGGGCGCTGCCGCAGCGGGATCCACAGCAGCATGACCAGGGCGCCCACCAGGATGATCCAGGTGCCGATCGACAGGCCCAGGTGGATGGAGAGTCCCTGGTGGAACACGTCCCAGGGGCTGCCGCCCAGGTGCGACTCGATCTGCAGGCCGACCCCGGCCCCGTAGAGCGCGAGGCCCGTGTACAGGCGGGTGATCCGGTTGGGCAGGGAGCCCAGGGTTGGGAGGGAAATCTCACTCATAATGGCCTCAATCATTGAGGCCATTGGTCCCTTTTCAAAGGTCCAATCACGGAAAGTGGCCTTATAGCGGAGGGCGTGCCAGGCAAGGCTCAGGCCTGGACGAAGGAGGCGTCGAAGGAGTTGCGTGCGATCTGGTCCAGTTGGGTGTCGGTCATGCCCAGTTCCTCGCGGAGCGCTCGGTAGTTGTCTTCGACGTAGCCGCCGAAGTAGGCGGGATCGTCGGAGTTCACGGTCACGATCAGGCCCTCGTCGAGCATCGCGGGCAGGATGTGGTCGCGCAGCGAGGGGAACGCGCGAAGCCGTACGTTGGACAGCGGGCACACGGTCAGGGGGATGCGCTCGTCACGCAGCCGGGCCACGAGCCGGGGGTCCTCCATCGCCCGGATGCCGTGGTCGATGCGCTCCACCCGGAGGATGTCCAGGGCCTCCCAGACGTAGTCGGGTCCGCCCTCCTCACCCGCGTGCGCGACCCGGCGCAGCCCCTCCGCGGCGGCGATGTCGAACACGCGGCGAAACAGCGACGGGGGGTGGCCCACCTCCGCCGAGTCCAGGCCGACCCCGATGAAGCGCTCCCGGTAGGGCAGCGCGGCTCGCAGCACCTGCTCGGCCTCCTCGGCGCCGCGGTCGCGCAGAAAGCACAGGATCAGGGCGGCGGAGACGTCGCTGTCCTTGATGGCCGCGCTCAGGCCGCCGAACACCGTCTCCAGGGGGACTCCCCGGCTGAGATGCGCCTGCGGGTCGAAGAAGATCTCGGCGTGTCGTACGCCCTGTGTGCCGGCGCGTCTGAGGTAGGCGGCGGCGAGGTCGTAGAAGTCCTGCTCGGTCCGGAGTACGGCCATGTTCTCGTAGTAGATGGTGAGAAAGGACTGCAGGTCGGTGAAGTCATAGCGGGCCCGGATGGCCGCCACGTTGAAGGTCGGCAGTTCGATCCGGTTGCGCCGGGCGAGTTCGACGACGAGTTCGGGTTCGAGAGTGCCCTCGATATGGACGTGGAGTTCAGCTTTGGCCCGCATGTGATCGAGTAAACCCGACCCGCGGCCTGGGACGTATCGTGCGAACCTCTAAAATATTGCCGTTTGACCTGGCATAACATGAAATATCCGGTAAAGAATGAGGAGGCTCATGAGGCTGGCGGACCTGCTGGCGCGCGATGATCTGCGGCTGACGCCGGTGACCGGTCAGGACGCGCTGGACCGGGAGGTGCGGCGGGCGTATCCGACGGATCTGCCCGATCCGCAGCGGTACCTCCGTTCCGGAGACCTCGTGCTGACCAGCGGTGTCTGGTACGGCAAGCCGTCCGACTGCGAGGTCTTCGCCGACGCGCTGTGGGCCAGCGACGTGGCGGGACTGGTCGTGGGTCTGATCGTGCTCGGCGAGCTCCCCCAGGCGCTCGTCGAGGCGTGTGAACGGCGCAGGGTGCCGCTGATCCTGGCCGCTGTGGACCAGTCCTTCGGCGCGGTCACCGAGGCCGTGGCCGCGGAGGAGTTCGCCGCCCGGCAGCGCAGGGCCGAACGGCTCAGGGCGCAGACGCTGATCGATCTTCTCGGCGCCCAGCAGATCGCACCCGGCGAGGTCTCGGCGCATCTGCGGCTCCTCGGCGCCGATCCCGCTCTGCCGACGACCGTCATGGTGGTGGGCCTGACCGGCGGATCGGGCGAGCACGACCTGCCCGCCGTACTGCACGAGGCGCTGGCCAGAAAGGACCGGCAGCTGATCGTCGGCGGCACGCCGGGTGAGGCGGTCGTCCTGGTCAACGGGAAGGCCTCGCGCAGGAACCTGGCCGACGAGCTTCGCGATCTGGCGGCCGGCAACCCGGGGATCGGGCTCGTGGCGGGGGTCAGCGAGCCGGCGTCGAGTGTGTCCCAGCTCGGCGAGGCCCTCGAAAGCGCCCAGCGGGGGATGGAGTCGGCCAGGACCGGTGCGGGACCGGTGTCCGTCATGTCGGCCGCCGACATCGACACCTTCGAGCAGTTGCTGACCTCGCTCCCGCCGGGCGTGCGGAGGTCGTTCAGGGAGCACCTGCTCGGCCCGGTGGAGGAGTACGACACGCGGCACGGCTCGGAGCTGGTGAAGACCCTCGACACCTTCCTGGAGACGTGCGGATCGTGGCAGCGTGCGGCGGATGAGCTGTATGTGCACGTCAACACGCTCCGCTACCGTCTGCAGCGGATCGAGGAGCTGACCGGGCGGCGGATGACCTCGATGCGGGACCGCACCGACCTCTATCTGGCCCTCAGGTCAGGGAAGGGTCCCCGCGACGAGGTGGCCCCGTGACACGACGGCGACGATGTTCTCGGTGGCCAGGTCTTCGATGCGCTCCCAGGGGCGGCCGCGCAGCACGATGAGGTCGGCTCCGAGGCCGGGGGCGATCCGTCCCACCGGCATGCCGATCGCGTCGGCGGCGTCGGAGGTGGCCGCCCGCAGCGCCGCCTCGGCGTCCATGCCCAGGATCGCGGCCATGTGCACGACCTCGGCCAGTTGGTCGCCGAACTGGACGTGATGCCCGTTGGCGTCGGTGCCCAGCACGAACCGCACCCCCTTGGCCGCCGCCTCGGCGAGCAGCACGTTACGCCGGGCGACCAGCTCCGCGGCCTTGGCCATGGCCTCGGCGGTCACCGGGACGCGCCCTTCGGCGATGGCCTCGTTGATCAGCAGGGTCGGGGCGACGGGCGTACGGCGGGCCGCGAGCGTCTCGGCCAGTTCGGCGCTCAGCAGGGTGCCGTGCTCGATCGAGTCGACGCCCTCCTGCACGGCGATGCGGATGCCGTCCTCGGAGTGGGCGTGTGAGGCGACCAGCATGCCGAGCGCGTGCGCCTCGTCGACGACGGCGCGGATCTCCTCGGGCGTGTAGTTGCGCCAGCCGTTCTTGTCGCCGATGGACAGGACGCCGCCACTGGTGGTGATCTTGATGCCGTCCATGCCGGCGCGGGCCCAGGTGCGCACCAGCTTGCGGCACTCGTCGGGTCCGTCCGCGGTGGGTTTGCGCAGGGGGAAGGCGGGCGGCACGAACAGGTCGTTGTGACCGGCGGTCATCCCCACCACGCCGTGGACCTGGATGCGCGGCCCCGGCAGCACCCCGGCGTCGAAGGCCCGGCGCAGTGCGATCTGCGCCTCGTCCCCGGCCAGGTCGCGCAGGGTCGTCACGCCGTGGCGCATGGCGCGCTGGGCGTGGGCGGCGCCGTGCAGCACCTGCTCGTCTCGCGTGGTGACCAGCGGCCAGGTCATGAAGTCCGGTTGGTTGTCGCCCGCGTACCCGATCAGGTGCACGTGCGTGTCGACCAGGCCGGGGATCACGCACAGCTCGTCGTGGCGTTGCGCGGCGGGCCGTACCTCCCCGATCCGATCGGGCTCCCAGCTGATGTCCACCGGTCCGCGAGATTCGGTACCGTCCCAAAGGGGAATTCCGTCAAGTCTCATTTCGCCGCCGACGCTACCCGATCGATCCGGTGGTTAGAGGGACCTACGGACCTGGCCGGCCGCTCTCGTAGGGACCTACAGGGGGCGCGGCGGGCTGATCCCCTCCCGCGGCCGGCCGCCGGATGCGGCTGCGGGCGCCGGGAGCAGGGGTTTCTCCGTGTGTCGCCGCGGTCGCGGCCCGGATGCGCGGCCGTGCGCGGTCTTTCTGCCCGGGGGCGTCCTCCCACCCACTTGGTAATGTCCGAAATTTCGTCACAAGATGGTAATAATCGGCGTATACCTTCCTGACCTGCACGTTCATCCGGCCCAAGGAGAAGTATGGCTACCCTCGACCGTCGCGCGTTCCTGCGGACGACAGGCCTGGCCGGGTTGGCGCTCGGTCTGACCGCCTGCGGTGACAGCGGCACATCCGCCGGAGCCGGAGGAGGCGGCGAGGGGAAGTTCGGCGCGGTCAAGCTCCAGCTCTCCTGGAAGAAGAACATCGAGTTCGCCGGGGAGTACTTCGCCGACAGCAAGGGCTACTACAAGGCCGCGGGGTTCAGCCAGGTGGAGTTGCTGTCCGGCGGCGGATCCGGCACCTCCGTCGAGTCGGGCCTGGCCACCGGCCGCTGCTGGATCGGGCTGTCGACGCCGACCATCACCGCGCCCGCGGTCCTGCAGGGCGCGCAGCTGAAGATCGTCGGTGCGACCTTCCAGAAGAACCCCTTCGCCGTCGTCTCCCTGGGCAAGGCTCCCATCGAGGACCCCAAGGCCCTGGTCGGCAAGAAGATCGGGGTGCAGGACGCCAACGAGCTGGTCTGGAACGCGCTGCTCAAGGCGAACGAGATCGACCCGGCGAGTGTGACGCGCGTCCCCTTCCAGTCCGACCCCTCGATGCTGACCTCCGGCCAGCTCGATGGCTACGTCGGCTTCGTCACCAGCGGCCCGGTGCGGCTGAAGATGCAGGGCGTCGACGCGGCGCACTTCCTGTTCGCCGACCACGGGCTGCCGCTGGTCGCCGAGACCTTCACGGTGGCCCAGCAGACCATCGACAGCGAGCGCGACAAGCTCAAGGCGTTCCTGACCGCCGAGATCAAAGGCTGGAGGGACGCCGTCGCCGACCCCGCGAAGTCCGCGGAGCTGGCCGCGAAGACCTACGGCAAGGACCTCAACCTCGACGTCGCCGAGCAGACCGAGGAGGCCAAGATGCAGAACGAGCTCATCGTCACCCCTGAGGCCAAGGCCAACGGCCTGTTCGCCATGACCCCCGAACTGATCGAGCAGAACATCGCCTCGCTGGCCAAGGCCGGGCTGACCGTCAAGGCCGAGGACCTGTTCGACCTGTCGATCCTCGACGAGGTCCACAAGGCCGACCCGAGCCTGAAGCTCTCATGACCGGCATCAGCATCAGCGGGCTCGGCAAGCGGTTCACCACCGGCCGGCGCTCGGTGACCGCGATCGAGAACGTGGACCTGCAGACCCCCCAGGGGTCCTTCCTGTCCCTGCTCGGTCCCTCGGGCTGCGGCAAGTCGACCGTGCTGCGCATCCTGGCCGGGCTCGAAAAGCCCACCGCGGGCGAGATTCTGGTGAACGGCGAGTCCCCCGAGGAACTGCGCAGAAGCCACCACCTCGGCATCGCCTTTCAGGACTCGGCGCTGCTGGCCTGGCGGAGCGTCGCGGCCAACATCCGGCTGCCCCTGGAGGTCGCCGGTCTCAAGCCCGAACCCGGTGTGATCGAGGACCTGATCAAGCTGGTGGGCCTGGAGGGTTTCGAGAAGGCCAGGCCGGCGGAGCTGTCCGGGGGCATGCGCCAGCGGGTGTCCATCGCCCGGGCCCTGGTGGTCCGGCCCAGCGTGCTCCTGCTCGACGAGCCGTTCGGGGCGCTGGACGACATGACCCGCCAGCGGCTCAACCTGGAACTGCTGCGGATCTGGACCGAGAAGCCCGCGACGACGCTGATGGTCACCCACGGCATAAGCGAGGCGATCTTCCTTTCCGACGTCGTCGCCGTCATGAGCGCGCGGCCGGGTCGCGTCGTCGAACTGGTCGAGATCGGCCTGCCGCGCCCGCGCACCCCCGAGATGATGCGCACCCCGGAGTTCCACGCGCTCCACGACCACCTCAGCGACCTGCTCTTCGGTCACGGGCAGGGCGGCTCGTGAAGCGGGCATACGGCCTCCTCGGCGTCGTCGTGCTGATCGGCCTGTGGTGGGTGCTGGCGGTGACCGTCTTCGCGGGCGACGGGGCGGTGCCGACCCCGTGGGCGGTGCTGGCCGCGATGGGGCAGGACGGCTGGGCCTTCTACGGGCCCAACGTGTCCGCCACCGTGACCGCCGCCCTGCAGGGCTTCACCTGGGGCAACGGGCTGGCGATCGGGGTCGCCCTGATCGTGCTGCTCGTCCCGCAGCTGGAGGCCGTGGCCACCCAGCTCGCGGTGATCAGCTACTGCATTCCGCTGCTGGCCGTCGGCCCGATCATCCTGGTCGTCTTCGGCGGCCCGGCCACCGTGGTGTTCCTGGCCGCCATCTCGGTCTTCTTCACCACGCTCATCGGCGCCCTGCTCGGCCTGCGCTCGGCCGAGCGGACCAGCCTCGACCTCATCGCCGTGTACGGCGGGGGCCGCCTGGCCAAGCTCCGCCACGTCCAGGTCGTCGCCGCCCTGCCGAGCACGTTCGCCGGGCTGAAGATCTCGGCCCCCTCCGCGCTGCTCGGCGCGATCATCGGGGAGTACCTCGGCAGCAACGACCAGGGCCTCGGCGTCTCCTTGATGATCTCCCAGCAGCAGTTCCAGGTCCCCCGCACCTGGGGGCTGGCACTCGTGGCGGGACTGATCGCCGGCCTTGGCTACGGTGTCGTCACGCTCGTCGCTCGAGTGGTCACCCCCTGGTCGTACGGCGGCGCGGAAACGAGGACCTCTCTGTGATCGGCCGTACCGTTCTGCGGGTCGTCGGCCCGCTGCTGCCCTCCGTGCTCATCGTCGTGGCCGGGTGGTGGCTGTTCCTGGAGGCGTTCGCGATCAGCCCGCTGGTCGGCAAGCGCCCCCCTCAGGTCTGGGCCTACCTGTTCACGGCGGCGGACTCGGGAGCCCATCGCGAGACCGTCTTCGCCACCCTCGGTGTCACGATCAGGGACGCGGCCGTGGGGTTCACCGCGGGCATGGTCGCGGCGCTGGCCGTCGCCGTGATGTTCGTGCTCTTCCGGGCCGTCGAGCAGACCTTCATGCCGGTCGCGATGCTGCTGCGCTCGGTGCCGCTCGTGGTGATGACGCCGTTGATCACCCTGGTGTTCGGCCGGGAGCTTCTCGGCGTCGCCGTCATCGGCGGGATCGTGGTCTTCTTCCCCGCCCTGGTCAACATCGCCTTCGGCCTGCGGTCGGCCTCCCCGCAGGCGACCGACCTGATCATGGCCTACGGCGGCGGGCGCCTGACCGTCCTGCGCAAGGTCGCCGTGCCGACGGCGATGCCCTCGGTGTTCGCCTCCGCCCGGATATCCGTGCCCTCCTCGATCATCGGCGCGCTCATCGCCGAGTGGCTGGCCACCGGTGAGGGGGTCGGCGCCGAGATCCTCCGTGCGATCGGCGGCTTCCGCTACGACGAGGTCTGGGCCGACATCGTGGCCGTCACCACCGTGTCGATCCTCGCGTACGCGGTCGTGGGGGTCGTCGAAGCACTGGTCCTCGCCCGATTCTCCGACAACCGCGGGTAGATTTGTCGTGCGGACGCATGAAACGGGAGGGGGAACGGGGTATCGGGCCTCCGGGTGCCGCTCCCCCGGTTGTCAATGGACCGATATCTGAGCGGGCCTCAGCTCGCCCGGCTGGTGGCGATCGACCCCGGCGCCAGGCCGTACTACGGGGCCCTGGCCCAGGCGGTGCGGTCGCTGATCCTTGACGGGCGGCTGCCGGTGCGGATGCGGGTGCCGGCCGAGCGCCACCTGGCCGAGGCCCTGGGGGTCAGCCGCACCACCGTGACCGCCGCCTACGACCGGCTCCGCGAGCAGGGCTACCTGGAGAGCAGGCAGGGCGCGGGAAGCTGGACCGCGCTGCCCGAACCGGGCTCGCTGGGCACCGAGAACCCGTGGATCGCCACGGGCGACGACGGGCTGCTGCCGCTGCACGCCGCCGCGCCGCTGGCGACCCCGATGCTTCCCGCGGCGATCGCCTTCGCCACCGAGAACTACCGGCGCCACGCGCTCGGCAACGGCTACGACCCCGTCGGGATCGCGCCGCTGCGCCAGGCGATCGCGGCCCGTTACACCGCCCGGGGGCTGGCCACCCGCCCCGAGCAGATCTTGGTGACCGCGGGTGCCCAGCACGCGCTGCACCTGCTGACCACGATGCTGCTGTCGGCCGGTGACGCGATGGTGCTGGAGTCGCCGACCTATCCGCACGCGCTGGACGTGGCCAGGACACGCGGCGCCCGGCTCGTCCCGGTCGGCGTCCCCGACGACGGCTGGCACCTGGACCTGCTCACCGGCGCGTTGCGTCAGTCGGTGGCCCGCCTCGCCTATGTGATCCCCGACTTCCAGAATCCGACCGGGCATCTGATGGACGACGCCACGCGGGCGGCCCTGGTCGGGGCGGCCAGGCAGCACGGCACCACGCTGATCGCCGACGAGACCTGGGCCGAGCTGGCGATCGAGGAGGTGCCGCAGACCGCGCCGCTGGCCGCGTTCGACACCGACGGGCGGGTGATCAGCATCGGGTCGGCCTCCAAGCTGTGGTGGGGCGGTCTGCGCATCGGCTGGATCCGCACCACCGCCGCCATGGTCCGCCGGCTGGCCGTGCTCCGTGCGGCCGTGGACGTCGCCAGCCCGCTCTTCGAGCAACTGGTCGTGGCGAGATTGTTCGAAGACGTCGAGGAGACCAGGGCCGAGCGCCGCCACACGCTCCGTCTCTCCAGGGACGTCCTGGTGGCGGCGGTGCGGGCGCGGATGCCCGACTGGGGCTTCACGGTGCCCAAGGGGGGAGGGTCGCTCTGGGTGCGGCTGACGGATCCCTCGGCCACCGCGCTGGCCGACGCGGCGGGCTGTCACGGGGTACGGCTCGCGCCCGGCCCCTGGTTCGGCGTGGACGGCACGCTGGAGGGGCGGCTGCGGCTGCCTTTCACCCAGCCGCCGCAGGTGCTCACCGAGGCGGTGGAGCGCATCGCCGAGGCCAGGATCAGGGGCGCCCACGGGATCCCGCCCGCCCGGCCGCTCACCCCCGCGCTGTGAGGGACGCCCGCGCTGTGAGGGACGTCTACTCCGAGGTGACGCCTACTCCGAGGTGACGCCGCGGGCCAGCGGGGCGCGCAGCCCCAGCCGCATGGCCGCGATACGCAGCCCGAAGGCGAGCACGGCGGCGGCCAGGGTGGCCGGCCAGCCGTGCAGGTCGAGGGTGTAGAGCGCGGCCATGACCGCCGAGCCGAGCATGGCGGGCACCGCGTAGAGCTGGCGGTCGTAGAGCAGGTTCGGGATCTGCCCGGCGAGGATGTCGCGCAGGATGCCGCCGCCGACCGCGGTGGTGACCCCGAGCAGGGCGCCGTGCAGCGGGCTGAGGCCGAAGTTCATCGCCTTCTCGGTGCCGACCGCGCAGAACAGGCCGAGCCCCGCCGCGTCGAGCACGTCCACCGCGGGCATCACCCGCTGGACGTGCGGATGCCAGAAGAACACGATCGCCGTGGCGGCGATCGGCACGAGCACGTAGCCGGTGCTGGAGAAGGCGGCGGGCCGTACGTTGAGGACCAGGTCGCGCACGATCCCGCCGCCCAGGGCCGTCATCTCCGCCAGTACGGCCATGCCCACCACGTCCAGCCGTTTGCGGACGCCGACGAGGGCGCCCGAGAGCGCGAAGACGAAGATGCCGACAAGGTCCAGCAGCTGGTTCACCGATGAATCATCCCATGACCGGTTCTATGTGTTTCCCGTCAGGAGGGTGCGGGCCCGGCCTGCGCCGCGCCCTCGTGGTGCTCGCCGATCATCGCGTCGAGTCTGCCGACGAACGCGAACAGCACCACGCTCGCCGCGATGGCCATCCCCGCGAGGGTGAGGAAGTACGCGGGCTCCGACATGTAGTTCTTCAGCCGGGCGGTCTGGCCGCCCACGGCGTCGCCCACCGAGATGGCGATGAACCACACGCCGAGCATCTGCCCCTTGAACGCCTGCGGGGCGAGCTTGCTGGTGATCGACAGCCCGACGGGGCTCAGCGCCAGCTCGCCGAAGACCTGGACGAGATAGACCAGCACCAGCCACCACACGGAGATCCTGCCGTGCGCGGCCAGCTGGGCGGCCAGGGCCATGACCACGAAGCTCAGCCCGTTCATGAACAGCGCGAGGGCGAACTTGTGGGGGGCGGTCACCCGGTTGCCCAGCTTGACCCAGAGCACCGCGAAGGGGGGCACCAGGAGTGCGATGAACAGCGGGTTGAACGCCTGCGTCGTCGCGGCGGTGATCCGGATGCCGAACAGCGTCAGGTCGGTCCTGTCCTGCGCGAAGAACAGCAGCACGGTCGGGGCCAGGTCGTAGAGCATCCAGAAGATGGCGGCCGCGACGAACAGCCAGATGTAGGCCTTCATCCCCGAGCGCTCACCCGGGGTGAGGTTGTGGCTGCCGAACAGGATGTAGCCGAAGTAGGCCACCGGGACGATGACGATGACGATCGTCACCGCGAGCGCGAAGGTGTCGAGGTCGAAGGCGCCGGAGGCCACCCAGGTGGCGAGGACGGCGCCGATCACGACGACGGCGACGGCGAGGGCGACGGTGAAGTGCCGGCGCTCGCGGGCAGACAGCCGGTGACCGGGCTCCTCGCCCACGCCCCTGAGGTGGCGCCGGCCCAGCACGTACTGGGTCAGTCCCAGGGCCATCCCGACCGCGGCCGCGCCGAAGCCCAGATGCCAGCGGTTGCCGGTGGCCAGCCAGCCGACGATCAGGGGGGCGGCGAAGGCGCCGATGTTGATGCCGAGGTAGAAGATGGAAAAACCCGCGTCCCTGCGCGCGTCCTCGTCCTCGGGGTAGAGCTTGCCGACCATTGCGGAGATGTTCGGCTTCAGCAGCCCGGTCCCGGTGATGATGAGGAGCAGTCCCAGCGCGACGAAGGCGCCCGTGCTGACCGGGATGGCCATGCTGATGTGGCCGCACATGATGACGAAGCCGCCCCACAGCACCGCTCTGCGGGCGCCGAGGACGCGGTCGGCGATCCAGCCGCCGGGCAGGGCGACCAGATAGATCAGGGCGCCGTAGATGCCGACGACCGCCGTGGCGGTCTGCTGCGTCAGGCCCAGGCCGCCCATGGCGGGGGAGGCGGCCATGAAGGTGGCCAGGATGGCGCGGAGGCCGTACCAGCTGAAGCGTTCCCACATCTCGGTGCCGAACAGCGTGGCGAGGCCGCGTGGGTGTCCGAAGAAGCTCTTCCCCTGAGCGTCCGTCCCCGTCGTCATGTGGCCCCCCGCCGTCACCGTGTGATCGCCTCACAACTCTACGTACATATTCCGCGACGGCGGCGAGGGAGGTTGTGCGTCGCGCTGCTTCTTCTCACCCGCCGGGTCTTGTTCGAAGGGAACGCCGTGTGGTGCGATGCATGCCACTCATGCAAGTGAGCACTTTCAGGAGGCACGTCATGGCTGGTGTCCTTGAAGAGCGTGCGGCGATCGAGAGGGAGATCGAGGGCCGCACCGTCTGCGCGCAGTTGAAGGAGGCGGCGGAGCGAAACCCCGACGCACCCGCCTATTCCGACCCGGTCGACGGGGGCTGGGCCACCCTCACCTACGGCCAGGCCCGGCAGCGGGTCCTGGAGATCGCCGCCGGTTTCGTCGCCCTCGGCCTGGAGCCGGGGGAGGCGGTGGCGCTGATGATGGTCAACCGCAGCGAGCATGTCCTGGCCGACCTGGGAGCGGTGCACGCGGGCGGCGTGTCGTGCTCGGTCTACTCCACCTTCACCCCCGAGCAGGTGGCCTTCGTCGCCGGTGACGTCGGCGCGAAGATCGTGGTGCTGGGCGGCCCGGCCGAGCTGGCCAGATGGGAGCCGGTGCTGGCGGGACTGCCCGAGATCCGCAGGGTCGTCGTGCTGGAGGGCGCCCCGTCCGGTGACCGCTTCCTGAGCTGGGAGGGTCTCCTGGCCCTGGGCCGCGAGCGGCTGGCCTCCGACCCGGCGTCGATCGACGCACGCTGGCAGGCCGTGACCGCCGACGACCCCCTGACCGTCCTGTACACCTCCGGCACCACCGGCAACCCCAAGGGCGTGCCGCTGACCCACTCCAACGTGTTCTTCGAGGTCGTGTCCACCAGCCGGATGGTCGTGCTGCCCGACGAGGGCACGCAGATCTCCTACCTCACCTACGCCCACATCGCCGAACGGGTGCTCAGCCTCTACCTGCCGCTGTTCAAGTTCTCCCACACCCACTTCTGCACCGATCTGGCCCAGCTCGGCACCGTCCTCGGCCAGGTCAAGCCGGTTCTGTTCTTCGGCGTGCCGCGCGTCTGGGAGAAGATGATGGCCCGGCTGCAGGCGCTGCTGTCCACCCAGCCCGACGAGCAGCAGGAGAACGTGCGCAACGCCATGGCCGCCGGTCTCGCCTACGTCGAGGCCGGCCAGTACGGGCGGACGCCCTCCGCGCAGGTGCGGACCGCCTACGAGCAGGCCGACGCCGCGCTGCTGTCGGTCATCCGTTCCATGATCGGTTTCGCCAACGCCGCCTGGCTGGCCAGCGCCGCCGCGCCGATGCCGCTGGAGGTCCAGCGCTTCTTCGCCGGTCTGGGCGTGCGCGTGCTCGACGTGTACGGCATGACCGAGACGACGGGCGCCTTCACCGCCAACGCCCCCGACCGCTACAAGCTCGGCACGGTCGGTCAGGCCGGACCGGGCGTCGAGGTCCGCATCGCCGAGGACGGGGAGATCGTCACCCGCAGCCCCGCCAACGCCCGCGGCTACCTGAACCGGCCCGAGGCGACCGCCGACCTGCTGGACGGGGAGGGCTGGCTGCACACCGGCGACGTGGGCTCCATCGACGAGGACGGCTTCGTCCGCATCGTCGACCGTAAGAAGGAGCTCATCATCACCTCCGGCGGGGAGAACATCTCCCCGGCCAACATCGAGAACCACCTCAAGGAGCATCCCCTCATCGGACAGGCCCTCGCCTACGGCGACGGCAGGCCGTACCCGGTGGCGGTCCTCACCCTCGACGGCGAGGTCGCCCCCGGCTGGGCCAGGGGGCGGGGCATCGAGTTCACCACCCTCGCCGAGTTCGCCGAGCACCCCGACGTCCTCAAGACCGTCGAGGCGGCGGTCGCCGCGGCCAACGAGAAGCTCGCCCGCGTCCAGCAGGTCAAGCGCTGGCGCCTGCTGCCGGTGGAGTGGACCGCCGAGACCGAGGAGCTCACGCCGAGTCTGAAGCTGAAGCGTCGCGTCATCCACACCAAGTACGCCGGGATCATCGACGACATGTACGCGAGCTGATCCCGTCGTGGCCGCCGGCCTCCCCGTGGGGACCGGGTGGGGGCGGCGGCCCGCGGCCGGGTGCGGGCGGCGCTTTGCCCAATCAGACGTGTGTCGCCTCCTGGATCATTACCGGCCGGTTCCTAGCGTCCTGACCATGACCTTGAGAGTCGTTCTTCCCGTTCTGATGGCCGGGGCCGCCGCCGTACCGGCGGGGGTGCCCGCCGGTGCGGAGCAGGTCCGGCCGTCCTCCACCGGCCCGGCGATCCGTTCCATAACCCTGAACCCCGCCGCCCCCGTCGCCGGGCCGACCGGCTCGGTGCACCTGGTGATCGAGGTGGTCGCCCGTGGGGTCGCGAGCCCGGCGGGGATGACGGTCCAGGTCGATCCGGGTCCGCCGCCCGGCTCCGCGAAGCTCGCCGGTCCCGGCGGCGGTCCCGGCGGCGGCCCCGGCCCGGTCTCCGGGCCGCTCTCCGGGCACGGCCCGCTCTCCGGTCCTGGCCCGGCGCCGCAGAGCGGACTGGTCCCTGTGCCGCCCGTCACGGTCTCCACCGTCCCGTCGCAGACGGCCCGGCGCGCCCTGGGGGAGTGGGAGATCTGGAGGTTCGAGCCGGACAAGAAGCTGAGCCGCTGGTATCCGGCCGGGCCCTGGACCGTCGCGGTGACCGCCCGGGGGACGGACGGCGGCACGGTCACCCGGTACGCCGGATTCCAGCTGAGGCGCGAGACCAAGTTCAGTTCGGTCCAGGCGGTCCGCAAAGGGGCGGGAGTGGAGGTCCGGGGTGTGCTGAACCGGGTCGATCCGCAGGGATACCTGGACTACGCCCCGTTCTCCGGCCAGACCGTCGAGATCCTGCACCGGGAGCCGGGACAGGAGAGATGGACCAGGTCGGCCGAGGCCACGACCGATCTCCAGGGACACTTCCTGCAGGCCGTGGCGGGGCACCGTGACGAGGAGTGGCGGGCCCGGTTCGTGGAGACCGGGCACTACGCGGCCGGTCGCAGCCGCGTCCACCGCGCGGAGCAGCGGTAGCCCACGTGGCCCGCCGGATCACAACGACCGGGATTTCTGGGAAGATCCTGTCATGCCGATCGATCCACACCTGCTTGCGTTGTTCACCGTGACCGCGATCATCGCCATGATCGCTCCTGGACCGGACATGTTGTTCGTCCTGGGGTGCGGGATGCGGGGTGGGCCACGCGCCGGCTTGCTCGCCACGGCCGGGGTGGCAACGAGCGAAGCCATCCACATCGCCGTGGCGGCCGCGGGATTGGCCGCCCTCTTCGCCGCGGTGCCGCTCGCCTTCACCGTGCTGCGCATCGCCGGAGCCGCTTATCTGATCTATCTCGGCGTGCAGATGATCCGTCACCGTAAGGGCGTTCAGGACGAGGTGGCGGCGGGCGGCGGTGGGATGTCAGGTCGCCGGGCGTATCTCAACGGCTTGTTGACCAATCTGCTGAACCCGAAGATGGTCACCTTCACGATCGCCTTCCTTCCCCAGTTCATCAACCCGCAACTGGGTCAGGTCTGGATGCAGTTCGCGATCCTCGGCGCGATCCTGATCGCGTTGGAGTTCCTCGTCGACGGTACGGTCGGCGTGCTCGCAGGACGGATCGGAGGATGGCTTCGTCGCCGGCATACCGCTCGCCGTCGAATCGACGTCGCCACGGGAGGCGTGTTCATCGGGCTGGGAGTACGACTGGCCGTCGAGCGGTGACATTGCGGCGGGGCGCCCCCGGGCGCCTGGCCGGTGTCGTCCCCTGGTCAGGTGACCGCACAGCCGTCGTCAGGCCGGCGTGTTCTCGGCCGTGGGCCGCCGCAGGGCCGTCGTCAGGCCAGCGCGTGCACCGCCGCACCGAACAGGGCGGGCATCCGGTGGGCCGCCGGGACGATCAGCCGTGCGGCCGTCCGGTGCCGGCGGGTCTCCAGCAGCGCCCCGGTGAGCAGCCGGTGCCGCCGCGACAGCCTCAGCCAGGCGCTCTCGTAGGACTGCGGGGCGCCGGCGAGCAGGCAGCGCACCAGGGCCTGCGCGGACAGCAGCGCGAGCGAGACCCCCTCGCCGGTGAGCGCGTCGGTGTATCCGGCCGCGTCGCCGACCAGCAGCACCCGGCCGGCGACCCGGGCGCGCACCCGCTGGCGCAGCGGCCCGGCGCCGCGCACCGGGGTCGCGACTGGCCCCTCCAGCCGGGCCACGAGGGAGGGGAAGTCCGCCAGGTGCTCCAGGTAGCCGCGCCGCCGGGAACTCAGTACGGCGACGCCGACCAGCTCGTCGCCCACCGGCGTCACGTACGCCTCGCCGGCCGCGGCCCAGTGGACCTCGACGAAATCCGTCCAGGGTGCGACCCGGTAGTGCCGCCGCAGGCCGTACCGGCGTGGGCGGTTGTCGGGCAGTCCCAGCCCCAGCAGGGCGCGCAGCGGGGAGTGCAGGCCGTCCGCGGCCACCAGCCAGCGGGCCCGCAGCCCCGCCGCCTGGACGCCGTCGCGGTCCTGGCGCACTCCGGCCACCCTGCCTTCGACGATCTTCACGCCCAGCTCGGCCGCCCGCTGGTACAGCGCGGCGTGCAGCGCGGTGCGCCGCACGCCCAGCCCCGGGCCGTCGCGGAACGCGGCCTGCGCCTGGCGGCGCCCGTCGAGGTAGCGGATACCCCGAAGCGGGTGGCCCTCCACCGGAACGTCCAGCGACCGCAGCGCGGCGGCTCCGCTGGGCATCAGCCCCTCGCCGCAGGCCTTGTCCACCGGGATGGACCGGGGCTCGACGACGACCGCCTCCATCCCGGCCAGCGCCGCGTGGATGGCGGTGGCCAGGCCCGCCGGTCCTCCGCCGGCGATCAGGACGTCGATCACGCCGCCACCTGTCCGGGGGGTGCCGGGGTGAGCGAGGAGAGGGCCTCCTCCTCGCACCGGATCCGCACGACCATCAACGCGGCGTTGAGCACGGTGAAGGTCAGCGCGGTGATCCAGGCACCGTGCACCAGCGGCAGCGCCATGCCCTCCACGGCCACCGCGACATAGTTGGGGTGGCGCAGCCGGCGCAGCCGGTAGGGGCCGCGCGTCACCGGCGGCAGGCCGGGCACCACGATCACCTTGGTGTTCCAGTGGTGGCCCAGCGCGGTGATGCACCACCAGCGCAGCCCCTGCGCGGCGACCACCAGGGCGAGCATCGGCCAGCCGAGCACCGGGACGAAGGGCCGGTCGGCCAGGCCCGCCTCCAGCAGGCATCCGGCCAGCAGCCCGGTGTGCAGGGCCACCATCCACGGGTAGTGGCCGCGTCCGGACACCACCCCGCCGCGGGCCAGACTCCACCGCTCGTTGCGGCGCGCGACGACCAGCTCGGCGAGGCGCTCCACGCCCACCAGCAGCACCAGTAGCACATACCACGACATGGCTTCACCTACCAGCGCAGGAGGACGAGCTCGGAACAGAAACCGGGTCCCATCGCGATGAGCAGGCCCGGCGTGCCCGGCGGCGGTGGTCGCAGGTCGAGGGTGTCGCGCAGGACGTGCAGCACGGAAGAGGACGACATGTTGCCGACCTCCGCCAGCGAGCGCCAGGTGAGGTCCAGCGCGTCGTCGGGCAGGTCGAGCGTCTCGGCGACGGCCTCCAGGACCTTCGGGCCGCCGGGATGGCACACCCACGCCGTCACGTCCCGCGTCGTCAGGCCGTGGTCGGCGAGGAAGCGGTGCACGTCGTCGGCCAGGTAGGTGCGCACCACGTCGGGGACGCTCGCGTCCAGCACCACCTGGAAGCCGGTGTCGCGGACGTCCCAGCCCATCACACCCTCGGAGTCGGGATACAGGTGGCTGCGGGTGGCGAGCACGGACGGGCCCGCCGCCTCGGATCGCCGCCCGTCTCCGCAGGCCACCACGGCCGTCGCCCCGTCGCCGAACAGCGCCCCGGCGACCAGGTTGGCCACGGAGGCGTCACCGCGCTGCAGGGTCAGCGAGCACAGCTCGACCGAGAGCAGCACGGCCACGTGGTCGGGCCAGCCGTGCAGGTAGTCGTGCAGACGAGCGATCCCCGCGGCTCCCGCCACGCAGCCGAGTCCGAACACCGGGATCCGTTTGACGTCGGGGCGCATGCCGAGGCGCCCGACCAGCCTGGCGTCCACCGAAGGTGCGGCGATGCCGGTCACCGAGGTGAAGAAGATCATGTCCACGTCCTGCGGTGCGAACCCGGCCTCCTCCAGCGCGCCGCCCACCGCCTCGGCCCCCAGTTCGACCGCCGAGCCGATGAAGGCGTCGTTGGCCGCCCCGAAACCGTCGAGTTTGGCGTACTGGTCGAGGGGGAGTGCCAGATGGCGGTGCTCGACCCGGGCTCCGGCGTGCAGCCGGTCCAGCAGGCTGCGGCCGGCGCCCTCGGGCAGGCACACCCGTGCGAACGCGTCGGTGATCTCGGCCTGGGAGTGGCGGTTGGGCGGAAGCGCGCCGCGTACGGCGGCGATTCGCGTCATCGGATGATTACCCTCCGGCAAAGGACAGCGGATACCTGCCTTTTGCCCATCTGCGCGAGCAGCATGCCTCACAGGCATGGACGGTGATGCGCCGTCCGCCCGGTCACGGACCCGTGCGACGCCGGGTGAGCGGCAGGGGTCTCGCTGGGATTTACCCCAAGGAACATGTCAGGATCGGTCTGTGACGACGAGCGGGCACGCACCCCGGGAGCGGGGCCGGATTGGGGGGCGGCCGTTCGGGCTCTCCACCGTCGTGGGGCTGGCGCGGGCCTGCCATCCCGGGCCCACCGCGGCGGTCACCGTCATGGTGACCGCGCTGGCCGTGGCGAGCGGGCGTGCGGTGGCGGGATGCGTCCTGGTGGCCGCCGCCGTACTGGCCGGACAGCTGTCCATCGGCTGGTGCAACGACGCGGTCGACGCCGGCCGGGACATCGAAGCGGGCCGCACCGGCAAACCGATCGCCGACGGCACGGTGCGCGTCCGGACGGTGTGGTCCGCCGCGGCGACGGCCCTGGTGCTCTGCGTGCCCCTGTCCTTCGCCTCCGGTCCTGCGGCCGGGACCGTCCATCTCGTGGGCGTCGCCGCGGCCTGGGGCTATGACCTGGGACTGAAGGCCACGGCGCTGTCATGGCTGCCCTACGCTGTGGGGTTCGGCGTGCTGCCGCCGTTCGTGACACTCGGGCTGCCGGGCCATCCGTGGCCCGCGTGGTGGGCGGTCCTGGCGGCGGTGCTGCTCGGCTGCGGCGCGCACCTGGCCAACGTGCTCCCCGACATCCCGGCGGACCTCGCCACCGGGGTCCGCGGCTGGCCGCAACGGCTCGGCACCGCCCGCGTCCGCGCGCTGATCCCGCTGCCGCTGCTCCTGGCGACGGGCCTGCTGGTCTTCGGGCCGCCGGGGCCGGCCGGCCCGGGGGGCTGGGCCGCGCTCACCGGTGCCGCCGCGCTGGCCGGGGCCGGGCTGCTGCTGGGCGGGCGGTCGCCGAAGGCCCCCTTCGTGGCGGCAGTCGCCGTGGCGGCGGTCGCGGTGGTGCTGCTGCTCGCCCGGGGCACCGAGATCACCGCGCTCTGACCCGCGCGGCCCGGCCGTCCCGTGGACGGCCATGGGCACCCGGCGGGTGGGATCACGGAAGGCCGGCCGCCGGTCCCTTCGGTTCCACGACGCCACCGGTGCGCCTTCTCCGGTGCCGCGGTCCGTTTCTCCGGTGCTGCGGTCGTTGGGGAGGGGGCCGGCCGTTCAACGGGGGTGCGAAACGGGCAGGAGATCGTAAATCAGTTGCGGGGAAGGGGGGCTCTCTGGCGTCATTGTCGTCGTCAGGTGATCGATCGGCCGGAGGGAGGCGATGTGGGGATGACGTACAACGAGGTGATGGGTGGCCGCGCGCCAATCCGCATGTGGGCCGACCCGGCCGAGGTCGAGTCCAACGTGATGCAGCAGCTGCGCAACGTGGCCGACCTGCCGTGGGTGCAGGGGGTCGCGGTGATGCCGGATGTGCATCACGGGATGGGCGCGACGGTGGGGTCGGTCATCGCGATGCGGGACGCGGTCTCCCCGGCGGCCGTGGGGGTGGACATCGGGTGCGGGATGACCGCGGTGAAGACCTCCTTCAGGGCCGACAACCTGCCCGATGACCTGGCCTACCTGCGTTCGAAGCTGGAGCAGGCGGTCCCGGTCGGCTTCGGGCACCACAAGAGGCCGGTCGACCCGACCCGGCTGCACGGGTTGAAGACCGCCGACTGGGCGGGTTTCTGGAAGGACTTCGACAGCCTGGCCACGGCCGTGCACCCGAAGAGGGAGCGCGCCGAGGTGCAGATGGGCACCCTGGGCGGTGGCAACCACTTCCTGGAGCTCTGCGCCGACGACGAAGGCGCGGTCTGGGTCGTGCTGCACTCCGGGTCGCGCAACATCGGCAAGGAGCTGGCCGAGTTCCACATCGGGCAGGCCCAGAGGCTTCCGCACAACCAGGATCTCCCCGACCGCAACCTCGCGGTGTTCGTCGGGGGCACACCGCAGATGGACGCCTACCGGCGTGACCTGTTCTGGGCGCAGGACTACGCCCGGCGCAACCGGGCGGTCATGATGGCCCTGGTCTGCGACGTGCTCCGGCGTCACCTTTCGGGCATCACCTTCGAGCAGCCGATCTCCTGCCACCACAACTACGTGGCCGAGGAGCGGTACGACGACGTGGATGTGCTCGTCACCCGCAAGGGCGCGATCCGCGCGGGTTCCGGCGAGTTCGGTATCATCCCCGGCTCGATGGCGACCGGCACCTACATCGTGAAGGGCCGGGGGAACGCCGACGCGTTCAACTCCGCCTCACACGGTGCCGGTCGCCGGATGAGCCGGACCAAGGCCAAGAAGACCTTCACCCTGACGGACTTCAAGGCGCAGACCGACGGCGTCGAATGCCGTAAGGACTCCGGGGTGATCGACGAGATTCCCGGCGCCTACAAGGACATCGAGTCGGTCATGGCGGCGCAGACCGACCTGGTGGAGGTGGTCGCCCGCCTCCGGCAGCTCATCTGCATCAAGGGCTGATCGGCGAGACGGCCAGGAATCAATGGCCTGATGAGGTTGTTGCCGGATACGGCCGTACTTTGGGGAGGGGAGGGGGCCGGCCTTAGGCTGGCCCCCTGTCCGGACAAAGATGAGACGAGGAGGTGACGCCCCATGCTGCAGGACTCGTTCGGCCGGGTGGCGACTGACCTGCGGGTGTCCCTCACCGACCGCTGCAACCTGCGGTGCTCCTACTGCATGCCGCCCGAGGGCCTCGAATGGCTGCCCAAGCCCGAGTTGCTGACCGCCGACGAGATCGTCCGGCTGGTCACCATCGGGGTGGAGCGCCTGGGCATCACCGAGGTCCGCTACACCGGTGGCGAACCCCTGCTCCGCCGGGAGCTGGTGGAGATCGTGGCCCGCACCACCGCGCTCCGTCCGCTGCCGCACGTCTCACTCACCACCAACGGCATCGGGCTGGCCCGGCTGGCCGCCCCGCTCGCCGAGGCCGGTCTGCACCGGGTCAACGTCTCCCTCGACACCCTCGACCGGGAGACGTTCAAAAAGCTCGCCCACCGCGACCGGCTGGCCGACGTGCTCGACGGGCTCGCCGCGGCCGACGCCGCGGGGCTGCGTCCCGTCAAGGTCAACACGGTGCTGATGCGCGACGTCAACGACCGCGAGGCCGTCGCGCTGCTCGACTACTGCCTTGAGCGGGGCTACGAACTCCGCTTCATCGAGCAGATGCCGCTGGACGCCCAGCATGGCTGGCGCCGGGAGAACATGATCACGGCCGATGAGATCCTCGTACGGCTTCAGGACGCCTTCGAGCTGACCGACGACGACCCGCTGGAGCGAGGCAGCGCCCCGGCTGAGCTGTTCCTCGTCGCAGGCGGCCCTGCCCGGGTCGGAGTGATCGGTTCGGTCACCCGGCCGTTCTGCGGCGCCTGCGACCGCGTACGGCTCACCGCCGACGGCCAGATCCGCAACTGCCTGTTCGCCACCGACGAGTCCGACCTGCGAGCCGCCATGCGCTCGGGCGCCGATGACGACGAGCTCGCCGAGCGCTGGCTGGCCGCGGTCCGCGGCAAGAAGGCCGGTCACGGCATCGACGACCCGTCCTTCCTGCAGCCGTCCCGCCCGATGTCCGCCATCGGCGGATGACCGCCCGCCACGACGCGTGCATCCTGGCGGGCGGCCTGGCCCGGCGGCTCGGCGGGCGTGACAAACCGGGCCTGTACGTCGCCGGCCGTCCGCTGATCGAGTCGGTGGCCGCCGCCGTACCGGACGCCGGGAGGTTGATCGTCGTCGGGACACGCCGTCCCGGACTGCCGGAAGCGATCTTCGTGCGGGAGGATCCGCCGGGCGGCGGCCCGGTTCCGGCGCTGCGGGCCGGACTGGCCGAGGTGACCGCCCCGTGGGTGGCGCTGCTCGCGGCCGATCTGCCGTTCCTGACCGCCGGCCATGTGTCGGCACTGCTGGACGCCGCGGAGACCGGGGCGGTGCTCGTCGACGACGGTGGACGGGAGCAGTGGCTCGCCGGAGTCTGGCGTACGGCGGAGCTCGCCGGGGCACTCGCCCGCTACGAGGGGCGGTCACTGCACGGACTGCTCGCCCCGCTGGCCCCCGCCACGCTTCATCTCGCCGGACGACCGTGGTTCGATTGCGACACGGCCGAGGATCTGCGCCGGGCCCGGAGCGACGAGCCGGGGCCCGGGACCGCGGATGTGAGCGCCCGGGGAGAGCCGTGAGGGCGGCGACGCCCCGGGCAGGAGCGAGAAGGTCATGGCCCCGCGGACGAGCCCGGGGACTCCACGATGGAGGTGTTCGTTGAACGTGCTGGCGGAATGGACCGCGCTGGTCTGCCGGGAGCTGGGCGTCGATCCGGCGAAGGTCGACCGTGACGCGGTGCTGGACCTGACCAAGGAGGTCGCCCACGGAGTGACCCGGCCGGCGGCGCCTCTGACGGCGTATCTTCTGGGGCTGGCCCAGGGGTCGGGCTCGGCGCCGGAGGGCGCGGTGGAACGGCTGACCGCGCTGGCCCAGGAATGGGAGAGGACAACCGCCGAGACGACAGGCGAAAAGTAAAGGCCCGGAAAAGGGGGGGCGACGCCGGGTGGTTACGGGGGCAAACCACCCGGCGCCGCTTCATCGGCGTTCCGACGGGGGCCCGGAACGCCGGCACCAGTGCCCCGACGGGGGACCAGGGCACTTGGCTAAAGCGTACACCTCCTCCCCCTGGGATGCGTCAAGACTTAGTCACGACCCGATCTCGCGTCGATGGAGCGGGATCTCGTTCTGTCCGGGTTCTGCCACGTCAGGGGTGATCGGTGCCCCTCGGGGAGGGGCGTTCGCCCCGATCACCGCAACGTATGGTAAAAAGATCGCTCCGGCGAAGAGCAGCAGCCGGACGGGCAGCGGAGCGGGCACCGCGAAAGCCAGAATCAGGCAGGCCAGCCGGATCCCCATTTTGATGAAGTAGCTTTTCTCCCGCTTTCCGATGTCATCGCTCAGCGACGGCTGGGCATCGGTTACCTGGTGAACCATCTGGCGCTTGTGCCATACCTTCACAATTCCAACTTAGTCGCCGGGAGGGGCGGGCCCAACTCCGCCCTTGCAGTGGCGCGGTGGGCGTGCGCTCATGATCTCCGGGTAGAGACGACGCATGACGGATCGCACATACCGGGTGACCGAGATCGTCGGCACCTCGGAGGAGAGCCTCGAGGCGGCCATTCGCAACGGCGTCCGCCGTGCCTCCCAGACCCTGCGTCACCTCGACTGGTTCGAGGTGACCGAGGTCAGAGGGCACATCGTCGACGGAGAGGTCGGCCACTTCCAGGTCGGCATGAAGGTCGGTTTCCGCCTGGAGGACGACTGATCTGTACGGCTGATCTGTACGGCGGAGCCTCCGCGGCCGCAGACTACGGGGATGAGAGATCGACATCGGGTCGTGGGCGCCGCGCTGGCCGCCGGGCTGCTGCTCACCGGATGCTCCGGCCCGCGATACGGACAGGCGGCCTCTCCGGCCGCCTCGCCCCCCGCCTCCCCGGCCGTGCGTGACGCTGCGCTCGACCAGAGCGCCGCCGACATCCAGCGGACGGTCCGGAGCCTGAGCCAGGTGGACGACCTGCCGCTGTACGAGATGACCTTCCACGGCTCCTACGACCGGGAGGTCTCCATCGGCGAGGAGGACCTCGCCGGACAGGCGGACGGCTGGGCCTGCTCGCTGTTCCACCTACGGGGCGACCGGCCGCTGTTCGGCCGGAACTTCGACTGGGATCCCAACCCGGCGATGGTCGTGCACGCCGACCCGCCCGACGGCTACGCCTCGGTGTCCATGGCCGATCTGGCCTACCTGCTCGGGGGCACCGGCACACCGGACCTGTCCGACCCCGGGATCCGCCGCCGGCTGGCCCACGCCGTGCTCACGCCCTTCGACGGGGTGAACGAGAAGGGGCTGGCGGTCGGCATGGCCGCGGTGCCCGGCGGTGGACTGCCCCCCAAGACGGAGGGCCGCCCGACGGTCAGCAGCGTGCGGATCATCCGGATGATGCTGGACAAGGCCGCCACCGTGGACGAGGCGGTGGCGATCGTGCGCCGCCACAACGTCGACTTCACCTCCGGCCCGCAGGTCCACTACCTGCTCGCCGACGCCGCGGGGAAGTCCGCCGTCGTGGAGTTCGCCGACGGCAGGCTCAACGTCATCGAGGACCGGATCCTGACCAACTTCACCATGACCGGCACCTCCGACGAGCAGCGGAGGTCCGACACCCGGTACGGCACGCTCGCCACCGGTCTTCCCTCGGCGAAGAACTGGCGGGACGGTATGGACCTGCTCCAGCGGGTGGCCCAGGGGCACACCCGCTGGTCGGTCGTCTACGACCTCACCGACGCCACCGCCCGGGTGGTGACGGCCAGACGCTGGGAGCGGGTGCACACCATCGCGCTCTCCCAGCGCTAGCTGGCCTGGCTGACCGTCGACATGTTGAAGTCGGGCACCCGGAGCGCGGGCATCACCGTGCGGGTGAAATAGTCGTTCCACTCGCGCGGCAGGGTCTGCTCCGCCGCGCCGACCTCGGTGAGGCGGCCGAGCAGGTCCACGGGGCTCTCGTTGAAGCGGAAGTTGTTCACCTCGCCGACGACCTTCCCGTTCTCCACCAGGTAGACGCCGTCGCGGGTCAGCCCGGTGAGCAGCAGGCTCTGCGGGTCGACCTCGCGGATGTACCACAGGCAGGTGAGCAGCAGGCCGCGTTCGGTGGAGGCGATCATCTCCTCCAGCGACCGGCCGTCCCCGGCCCCCTCCAGGATCAGGTTGTCGATCGCCGGGGTCACCGGCAGCCCGGTCAGCTCGGCCGAGTGCCGGGTCTGGATCAGACTCGCCAGGGTGCCGTCGGTGATCCAGTCGGTGGGCGTCAGCGGCAGGGCGTTGTCGAACACCGAACTCTGCCGGCCGGAGGTGTGCGCCACCACGGCCGGCGCGCATGCGATGCCCGGCGCGGCCGGGTCGCTGTACAGGCGGATCGGCAGCGGGGAGAGGGTCTCCCCGACACGGGTCCCGCCTCCGGGCTTGGCGAAGACCGTGCGGCCCTCAAGGGCGTCCCGGGCGCCGGCCGTCCAGTACATGTAGATCATCAGGTCGGCCACGGCCGCCGGCGGCAGAAGCGTCTCGTACCGGCCCGCGGGCAGGTCGATCCGGTTCTTCGCCCATTCCAGCCGCTGGGCGAGCGAGGCGTCCAGCGCCGCCACGTCCACGTCCGTGAAGTCGCGGGTCGCCGCGCCCGTCCACGCCGAGCGCTTCATGTCCGGAGACTTGGCGTTGAGCTCCAGACGGCCGGTGGGCTGGGTGTGCCGGAGCCGGGCTCCGGTCGAGGTGCCCACGAAGGTGGTGGTGACGATGTGCTCGGCGAAGCCGTACAGCTTGCGCCCGCCCGTCTCGGCCCTGGCGAAGGCCGCGCCCAGGGCGGGGGCGAAGGCGCCGAACACCCCGATGGAGGTGGGTTCGGCGGGCAGGTCCCAGTCGTCGCAACGGGATCCCTCGACCAGCGGCCGGGCGTCCTCCGACGGGGGCGCGTCCTCGGCGGCGTGGTCGGCCGCAGCGACGATGTCGGCGAGCTGCTCGGGGCGGACCGCCGCCCGCGACACCACGCCCACTCCCCGGCCCGCGATGGAGATCACCGTGAGCTGCGCGGAGCGGCTCACACCGTTGGTGGTGAGGGTGTTGCCCGCGAACCGCAGGTTCGCGCTGGAGCGCTCGTCCACGATCACGACGACGTCGTCGGCCGTGGAGAGGTCCAGAGCCTTCTCGATCATCTCCTGAGGGCTCATCCGGCTCCCTTCGTGACGGCCGGCCGAGGCGTCCGTCGCTGTACCGTGTCCGTTCACTTCCCACTCTCCTGCAGCGTGTTGAGGATGCGCACGTTGCGGAAGAGCGCCGAGGGGCAGCCGTGGCTGACCGGGGCGACCTGCCCCGGCTGGCCCTTGCCGCAGTTGAACGCGCCGCCCAGCACATAGGTCTGCGGTCCGCCGACGGCTGCCATGGACTGCCAGAAGTCGGTGGTCGTGGCCTGGTAGGCGACGTCGCGGACCTGGCCGGCGAGCCTGCCGTTCTCGATCCGGTAGAACCGCTGGCCGGTGAACTGGAAGTTGTACCGCTGCATGTCGATGGACCAGCTCTTGTCGCCCACGACGTAGATGCCGCGCTCCACCCCGGAGATCAACCCCTCGGTGGCGGGGCCGTCGGGGGCGGGCAGCAGGGAGACGTTGGCCATGCGCTGGATCGGCATGTTGCCGGGGGAGTCGGCGAAGGCGCAGCCGTTGGAGGAGCCGAGGTCCTTCAGCCGCGCCATCCGCCGGTCGAGCTGATAGCCGGTCAGGACTCCGCCGGAGACGATGTCGAAGCGCCGGGTCGCCACTCCCTCGTCGTCGTAGCCGATCGTGGACAGGCCGTGCTCCGTCGTGCGGTCGCCGACCACGTTCATGACCTGCGAGCCGTACGCGAGCTTGCCGAGCTGGTCGAAGGTGGCGAAGCTGGTGCCGGCGTAGGCCGCCTCGTAGCCGAGGGCACGGTCGAGCTCGGTGGCGTGCCCGACGGACTCGTGGATCGTCAGCCACAGGTTGGACGGGTCGACGACCAGGTCGTAGCGGCCCGCCTCGACGGACGGCGCCCGGAGCTTCTCCTCCAGGAGTTCGGGGAGCCGGGCGAGCTCGCCGGGGAAGTCCCAGGCGGTGCCGGTGAGGTATTCGTACCCCCGGCCGACCGGCGGGGCCAGCGTGCGCATCGTCTCGAAACGCCCGTCCGCGGACTTCATCACCTCCAGTTCGGGGTGCAGGCGCACCCGTTGCTGGGTGGTGGAGGTGCCTGCGGTGTCGGCGTAGAACTTCTGCTCCTTGACCTGCTGCAGGGAGGCCTGCACGTGGTCCACGCGCGGATCCCGCAACAGGCGGTCGGACCATTCGGCGAGCAGGGCGACCTTGTCGCGCAGCGGCACCTCGAACGGGTCGACGTCGTAGGCCGAGACCCAGGTGGCGTCGGAGTGGACCGGTTCGGGAGCGAGCTCGATGGGCTCGCGGTTGACGGCCGCGGAGACGACGGCCACCTCCACCGCCTGCTCGGCGACCCGCACGGCGGCCTCGGGGGTGAGATCGATTCCGGACGCGAAACCCCAGGTGCCGTTCTTGACGACCCGTACGGCGTAGCCGAGGTCGTCGGCGTCGATGGAGCCTTCGAGTGACGCGTCGGACAGGCGCAGGGTCTCCGCGCGGACGCGTTCGAGTCGGAAGTCGGCGTGCTCGGCGCCGAGGTCGCGGGCGCGCTGCAGGGCCGCGTCCGCCAGTCGCCTCATGGGCAGAGCGAGGAAATCAGGATCGATCTGGCGCATGTCGACGATCCTAACCCTGTGATCTTGTCCCTCACGGACAACTGGTTTACCCCCGGGTAGCCGATAACGTCAGGTCCATGGCTCGATCTGTTCTCGTAACCGGCGGCAATCGCGGCATCGGCCTCGCGATCGCCCGTCAGCTCGCCCAGGCCGGTGACGCCGTCGCCGTGACCTACCGCTCCGGAGAGCCCCCAGAGGGGCTGTTCGGCGTGCGATGCGATGTGACCAGCATGGCCGATGTCGATGCGGCGTTCGAGAAGGTCGAGGCCGAGCACGGCCCGGTCGAGGTGCTCGTCGCCAACGCTGGCATCACCAAGGACACCCTGCTGCCGATGATGAAGGAGGAGACCTTCACCGACGTCATCGACGCCAACCTGACCGGCGCCTACCGGGTGGCCAAACGCGCCACGCGCGGCATGCTGCGGCTCAAACGCGGCCGGATCGTGCTGGTCTCCTCCGTGGTGGCCATGCTCGGCTCGGCGGGGCAGAGCAACTACGCCGCCTCCAAGGCCGGGCTGATCGGCTTCGCCCGGTCGGTGGCACGGGAGCTCGGCTCCCGCGGCATCACGGTCAACGTGGTCTCCCCGGGGTTCGTGGAGACCGACATGACGGCCGCGCTGGACGAGGCCCATCAAGAGCAGATCCGCAAGAACATCCCGCTGGGCCGCTATGCGAGCGCCGACGAGATCGCACGCGTGGTCAGGTTCCTGGCCGGCGAGGACGCCGCCTACATCACCGGGGCTGTCATCCCCGTCGACGGCGGCCTGGGAATGGGGCACTGACATGGGAATCCTCGAAGGCAAGCGAATTCTGGTCACCGGCGTCCTCACCGACGCCTCCATCGCCTTCTCCGTCGCCAAGCTGGCCCAGGAGGAGGGCGCCCAGGTCGTGCTGACCGGTTTCGGCCGGCTCAGCCTGGTCGAGCGCATCGCCAAGCGGCTCCCCGAGCCGCCGCCGGTGATCGAGCTGGACGTGCAGAACGCCGAGCATCTCGACTCGCTGGCCGACCGCGTCGGCGAGCACCTGGACGGGCTCGACGGTGTGGTCCACTCCATCGGCTTCGCCCCCCAGAGCTGCCTCGGCGGCAACTTCCTGAACACCCCGTGGGAGGACGTGGCGACCGCCCTGCACGTCTCGACCTACTCGTTCAAGTCGCTGGCGGTCGCCTGCCTGCCCCTGATGAAGGAGGGCGGCGCGGTCGTCGGACTCGACTTCGACGCCAGCAAGGCCTGGCCCGTGTACGACTGGATGGGTGTGGCCAAGGCGGGTCTGGAGTCGTGCTCCCGCTACCTGGCCCGTGATCTCGCCAAGCACGGGATCCGCGTCAACCTGGTGGCGGCCGGGCCGCTGCGCACCATGGCGGCCAAGAGCATCCCCGGTTTCAAGGAGTTCGAGGAGAGCTGGCCGCAGAAGGCGCCCCTCGGCTGGGACCTGGGTGACACCGTGCCCGCGGCCAAGGCCTGCCTGGCGCTGATGTCGGACTGGTTTCCGGCCACGACAGGCGAGATCGTGCACGTTGACGGCGGCGTGCACGCGATCGGAGCCTAGGCCGGCACCGCGACCGCTCAGGCCGTCCGGTGCCGCCCCGTCCTGAGCGGTTCCAGCGGCATCGACTCCTCGCCGGTCCGCCTGGTGTACAGCAGGCGGACGGCGAGGATCGCCGCGATCAGCAGGGCGGTGGTGAGCACGGTGCCCAGCGTGTCGGATGATCGGGTGGGTGTGACGGTCTGCTCGCCTGGGGGCTTTCCCGCCAGGAGTTCCCGCATCCGTTCGTGGAGCTCCTGGGTGATCGTGCCGGGCCACAGCGGATCGATCTGGGGCGCCTCGGCGTCGATCGTGGGGGGCGGCTGGGGGATCACCGGCTCGTCCATGTCGTTTATGCGCGTCCGGGAGTCCGGCGGGCGCAGCGGTTCGGCCGGCAACGGCGCCGCCTCCTCCCTGGCCGTCTCCGGCTCGCCGGTCCGCGAGGGCCGGGGGCGCGACCGCCTGGCCGGCTCCTCCGTTCCCTCCGTTCCCTCCGTCTTCTCGGCCTTCTCCGGCTCCTCCGGTGCGGAGATCGCCGCCGGACCCGTGCATTCGGGAGAGGCCACCAGGGGGAGACAGACGTCGTCGAGGGCCTTGGGCAGCAGTCCGTCGTCCCCGGTTCCGGCAGTCGTGGCGGCCCCGGCTCCGTCGGTCGTGGCGGCTCCGGGGTCCGGCGCGGGCGAAGACGGAGCGTCGCCCGCGCCGTCGACGGTCGTTTCCTGGGTGACATCGGGGGCGTCCCTGTCTGGAGCAGGGGGCACGACGGCGCCGGTGAGCCCGTTCACGACGTCGCCGACGGTGCCCACCGCCCTGCAGAGGCCACCGATCAGCCCGCCGCTGTCACAGTCGGCCTGCGTGACGGCGGCTGCGGCAGTGGCCGTGCCCATGGTGATCCCGCCGCTCAATATCAGAACCAGCACCCCGGCAGAGATCGCGGTCCGCAATTGTCCCCCCTCGTGGAAAACGACGGAGCCTCACTGTCACCTGGGCGCCCCCGCCCGTCACTCCATCGACAGTTTTATGGGGAGGCCGGGATTTTCCAGGCGAAGTTGCGATTCGGTACCGAGTAGTGATACGTGAAATGGATTCTCATTCTGTTTCCATCGCACATCCCATCTCATCCGGTCTTTTCTGATTTCAGTCGGCCGAGACGTCGTCGAGCGCTTCCCTGATCTCCACGGGCAGCGTGAGATCCTCTGCCAGGAGCACGCCGGCCAGCTGGGTCTGGGTGCGGGCGCCGACGATGGCGGACGTCACCCCCGGCTGGTCGCGGACCCAGGACAGGGCGACCGACAACGGCGAGACACCGAGCCCCTCCGCCGCGGTCGTCACCGACTCCACGACCCGCCGGCATCTCTCGTCCAGATACGGTGTGACGAAGTCGGCGAAGTGGGGGGTCGCCGCCCGCGAGTCGGCGGGAATGCCCGTACGGTATTTCCCGGTGAGGACGCCCCGGCCGAGCGGCGACCAGGCGAGCACCCCGGCGCCGACATGCTCGGCGGCCGGGATCAGCTCGCGTTCGGCCTCCCTGGCCAGCAGGGAGTATTCGACCTGGGCCGCGACGATCGGCACCCGGCCGGGGACCGCCCGCTGACCGGCGGCGGCCACCGCCAGCTGCCAGCCGGTGTAGTCGCACACCCCGGCGTAGGCCGCCCGGCCGGAGGACACGATGGCGTCCACCGCGGCCAGGGTCTCCTCCAGCGGAACATCCGGGTCGAAGGCATGGAGTTGCCACAGTTCCACCTCGTCGACCCCGAGACGGGCCAGCGAGGCGTCGATGGCGGCGATCAGATGCTTCCTGGAGGCGTCGCGCGGGCGGCGGCCGGTGGGGGTGAGCACCGACTTGGTGGACAGCACCAGCTCCGAGCGCGGTACCGCGTCGCGGATCAGGCGGCCGAGCAGCCTCTCGGCCTCGCCGCCGGTGTAGACGTCCGCGGTGTCGATGAGGGTGCCGCCCGCCTCGGCGAACGCACGGAGCTGCGCCGCGGCCTCCTCGGCTCCGGTGTCACGCCCCCATGTCATCGTCCCCAGTCCAAGGCGGGATACCGACAAGCCGCTGCGGCCCACATAGCGCTGCTCCATGATCCGGCCAGATTACCGGTCAGGCAGTTAAAAGTAGTGGAGTGAGGCCTGCAAGACTTGGGCACGTGACGACCTTGTTGCTGGCCAGACACGGCCTTACGCATCTCACCGGTCCGGTGCTGGCCGGCTGGACCCCCGACGTCCATCTCAGCGAGGCCGGCCGGGCGCAGGCGGACGCGCTGGCCGTACGGCTGGCGCCGCTGGAACTGGACGCGATCGTCTCCAGTCCGCTGGAGCGCTGTCAGGAGACCGCCCAGGCGATCGCCGGTGAACGCCCGACGGAGGTGCTGACCGACGAACGGTTCGGGGAGTGCGACTACGGCGACTGGACGGGCCGCCCGCTCGGCGAGCTGGCCAAGGATCCGCTCTGGCAGGTCGTGCAGACCCACCCGAGCGCGGTGACGTTCCCCGGTGGGGAGGCCCTGTCCGCCGTCCAGCACCGGGCGGTCGCCGCAGTCAGGGAGTGGAACGAGCGCCTGGGGCCGGACGCGGTCTATCTCGTCTGCAGCCACGGGGATGTGATCAAGGCGATCGTGGCGGACGCCATGGGTCTCCACCTGGACCAGTTCCAGCGGATAGCCGTCGACCCCGCGTCGTTCACCGCGATCCGCTACACCCCCCTGCGTCCCTTCGTGCTCAGGCTCAACGACCTCGGGGGAAATGTGGCCGGCCTCCGGCCACCGGAGGATTCGGAACACAAAGACGGGGGAGAAAACTTCACCGGGAGCGATGCCGCAGTCGGCGGCGGAGCCGGGACCACGTAAGGTCGGGCTATGCCGGTCTTCGACTATGACCCACCCGAGAGGTTTGTGGCCGGTGCCGTGGGGCAGCCGGGCTCACGAGCCTTTTTCCTGCAGGCCCGGGGACCGGGCCGGTTGACCACCGTGGGACTGGAGAAGTTCCAGGTCGCCGCGCTGGCCGACCGCCTGGACGACCTCCTCGACGAGGTGTTGCGGCGCAGCGGCGGGGCCCCGGAGGTGCCCGCGGTCGCCCCGGTCGGCCTGACCGACAACGACCCGCTCGACGTGCCGATCAGCGAGGACTTCAAGGTCGGCACCATGACGCTGGCCTGGGACGCCGACGCCGCGCAGGTGGTGATCGAGGCCCAGGAGGTCGTCGGTGAGGACGAGGAGTTCGAGCCGTCCCCGCTGATCGAGCCCGCTCTGCTGCGTGTGCACATCAGCGCGGGGGCGGCCAGGGCCTTCATCAAACGTGCCGTGGCCCTCGTCGCCGCCGGGCGTCCGCCCTGCCCGTTGTGCGGTCAGCCGCTCGATGCCGACGGGCATATTTGCGTGCGTCTCAATGGTTACCGGGGTAATAGCGCTTCATCGGGCGAAGGAGGCGAATGAGTGCCGAAAGCGAGCCCACGCTGAGCACGGCGCCCGCAGGCGGGCTGGACGACGAGACTGCTCTGCGCCTGCTCCGTGACGGCCGGTTGGAGGTCGCCGGCCGGCTGGTCGAGGCGACCAACATGACGCTCTACTGCTCGGTCCGGCTTGGCGGGCTCGAGGGGGCCTGCGTCTACAAGCCCGTACGCGGGGAACGCCCGCTCTGGGACTTCCCCGACGGCACCCTGGCCGCTCGCGAGGTGGCCGCCTTCGAGGTCTCGGCGGCGACCGGCTGGCGGATCGTCCCACCGACCGTCTACCGCGACGGCCCTTTCGGACCGGGCATGTGCCAGCTCTGGATCGACACCGATCCGGAGGTCGACCTGATGGCGCTGATCCGCAGCCGTCAGCCCGCCCTGCGGCGGATGGCCGTGTTCGACGCCGTCGTCAACAACGCCGACCGCAAGGGAGGCCACCTGCTTCCCATGGTCGACGGTCACATCCACGGAGTGGACCACGGCGTCTCCTTCTCCGCCGAGGACAAACTCCGCACCGTGCTCTGGCAGTGGCGCGGCAAGCCCCTGTCCCGTGAGGCCACGAACATCCTCGCCCGCCTGGAGCGCGAGCTGGAGGAGGGGCGCCTGGGCCGCCGTCTCCGCGAGCTGCTCACCCTCGCCGAGGTCGAGGCCACCTGGCTCCGGGTCAGGAGGCTGCTCGACACCGGCCTGCACCCGCTCCCCTCGCAGGACTGGCCGGCCATTCCCTGGCCCCCCATCTGAGGCCGCTCCCGGCCGGGGCGTACCCTGCCGGGCATGTGCACGGTTGTCGTCAGCATCGATCCGGATGCCGAGATCCCCCTGATCCTCGTCGGAGTGCGCGATGAATTCACCGATCGGCCGTGGGTTCCTCCGGCCGAACACTGGCCGGGTCTGCTCGGAGGGCGCGATCTCCAGGCGGGTGGCACCTGGCTGGCCGTCGATCCGGTGGCCCGGCGGGCCGCGGCCATCGTCAACGGACATGGCGTGCTCGCTCCGGAGGAGACTCGCCGGTCCCGGGGCGACCTGCCGCTCCAGGCGGCGGCTCAGGGAGGCCTGCCCGACCTGGAGCCGGCCCGTTACGACCCCTTCCACCTGATCCTGGCCGATCCTGCGGGAGCCCGGCTGTGGCACTGGGACGGGACCGCGCTGACCGAGGACGACCTCCCCCCGGGAACCCACATGATCGTCAACAGCGGCTGGGAGCAGGGCGAGGACAACGAGCGCGTCGCGTTCTTCCGCCCTCGCTTCGCCGGGGCCGGTCGCCCCGCGGACGTCGGCGCCCCGTGGGAGGGCTGGCGGGAGCTCGCCACCGGAGCGGGCCTGCCCACCGGGGATCCCCGCTCTATGATCATCCGTCACGAGCTGCCCGACGGACGGATCTTCGGCTCCCTGTCGGTCACCCTGCTGGGCCTGAGTGCGAGCGGCGTCCGCTACGACTTCACCGAAGATCCACGCGATCCGGCGGCCTTCCGTCGCGTCCTGCCGGAATGACGAGCCGAGTTCCGGCGGTTGAGACGAGTGTCCCTTTGTCCCATCGCCCCGAGCCGATCGGGGCGGTCCGTCTGCTGGATAGGCTCAATACATGAGATCGTGGTCTGCGCCGAAGGTCCCTCGGCTTCCCGGTGTTGGTGCTCCGCTACGGCTGTTCGACACCGCCGCAGGAGAGGTCGGCCCAACCCAGCCGGGCTCCGTCGCGCGGATGTACGTCTGCGGCATCACGCCCTACGACGCCACCCACATGGGCCATGCCAACACCTACCTCGCCTTCGACCTGGTCAACCGCGTCTGGCGGGACGCCGGTCATGAGGTTCACTTCACCCAGAACGCCACTGACGTGGACGACCCTCTCCTGGAGCGCGCCGAGCAGACCGGGCAGGACTGGCGGGAGCTGGCCGAGCGGGAGATCGAGCTGTTCCGGACGGACATGGAGGCGCTGAGGATCCTCCCGCCGCGTGAGTACGTCGGGGTGACCGAGGTGATCGGCCAGGTCGTGGAGCTGATCGAGCTCCTGCGCGACAAGGGTGCCACCTACGTCCTCGACGGGGACGTCTACTTCGACGTCGCCGCGGCGCCCAAGTTCGGCGCGGTCTCCGGTTACTCCGAAGAGCAGATGCTCGATCTGTCCGCCCAGCGCGGCGGTGACCCCGGACGGTCCGGGAAGAAGCATCCACTCGACTGGCTGCTCTGGCGGGCCGAGCGCCCCGGTGAGCCGTCCTGGCCCTCGCCGTTCGGTCAGGGCAGGCCCGGCTGGCACATCGAGTGCACCGCGATCGCGCTGGCCAACCTGGGCAGCGGGTTCGACGTCCTGGGGGGCGGCTCCGACCTCGTCTTCCCGCATCACGAGTGCGGGGCCCACGAGGGGCACGTCGCCGGTGGTGAGTGGCCTTTCGCCAGGGCCTTCGTGCACGCGGGCATGGTCGCCCTCGACGGCGAGAAGATGTCGAAGTCCAAGGGCAACCTGGTCTTCGTCTCCCGGCTCCGCCAGGAGACCGACCCCATGGCCGTCCGGCTGGCCCTGCTGGCCCACCACTACCGCACCGACTGGGAGTGGACCGCCGATCAGCTGACCTCCGCCGAAGTACGGCTGGCACGCTGGCGTTCGGCCGTCGGCCTGCCGGCCGGCCCCGAGGCGGAGAGTGTCCTCGCGGAACTCCGCGCCCGCATGACCGACGATCTGGACGCCCCCGGAGCGCTCGCAGCCGTGGACGCCTGGGCCGGGCGGGCACTGGCGGGGGAGGGCGGGACCGTCGCCGGGGCACCCGCACTCGTCAGGGAGACGGTGGACGCGCTCCTCGGCGTCGAACTCTGAAGAGCGGGCCTCTCCGCCCCGGGTTCCAGCAGGACGCCCGGGGCGGAGAGCATGGCTCCCGCTTCGAGGCCGGGCGCCGGGCGCGGTGACGTGCCGATGCGGTGGGGGTCCTGCGGCTGCCGGCGGCCGGGAACAGGACACACCACGAAGGCTTGACATCCTCCCTCCCCGAGGGGGATTCCCACGGTCACCCGTGAGGCCTCCTGCCTGCACCGCCGGCCGCCCGGAAGGATCTCCGATGAAAAAGTCTGAGCCCGCACCACCGAGGTGGTACGGGCTCAGACGGAAGCCTTTAGATCAGATCAGAGGACCTGAACCTGGTCGGCCTGCGGGCCCTTCTGGCCCTGCGTGGTGGTGAAACTGACACGCTGGTTCTCCTCCAGGGTGCGGTACCCACCGGAGTTGATCGCCGAGTAGTGCACGAAGACATCGGCGGTGCCGTCATCCGGCGCGATGAATCCGAAGCCCTTTTCGGCGTTGAACCACTTAACAGTGCCCTCAGACAAACTACTTCTCCTCATTGGGAGCCTCACCAGACCGTCAGGTCGACGGCTTGGGGCTGCGTTGCGGACCCTACCATGCATCCGCGGAAACCATCCGGAGAAACTGTAACGCCCGCTGTCGGCGGTTTTCCTACAGGCACTTGAGATGGCAAGCGCCTTCGAGAACTACGACTGCAACCATTACAGTCTACAGGTCGCAGGCGAGGCGAGCAAGCAACCCTCCTGGGTGGCCGGGGGGCTCCCGGGACCGTCCGGGCGGGCACCGCCCGGCCTTGACCTCGGACCCGGGCCAGGCCACGTCCGGACGCGGCCGTGCGCGCGTTTCCCGTGGCGGCGGCCGTGGTTCGGCGGCCGTTCGCATCCGTGGAGACGCGTTCGGTGTTTCGGTGTCTCGTCGGACGGTCAGGAGGGGGCGATCTGGAGGAAACGTTCGCGTTCGTCCTCCGGGAGGCGGTCGATGAACAGGAGGCCGTCGAGATGATCGGCCTCATGCTGCAGGACCCGCGCGAACGTGCCCAGACCGCGGACGGTGACGGGCTTGCCGAACATGTCGCGGCCGCGGGCGGTGACCATGTAGGAGCGTTCCAGCGGCCACCAGAGCCCCGGGGCGGACAGGCAGGCCTCATCGGCGACGATCTTCCGCTCGGAGCGTTCCAGGCGAGGATTGACCAGATGGCCGGACCTGCCGTCCAGTTCGTAGACGAAGACCCGGAGCGGGACGCCGAGCTGGGGGGCGGCCAGGCCCGCGCGGTGGGCACCGGCGCGCATGGTGGCCTGGAGCGACCGGACCAGATCGCGCAAACCGCGGTCGAAGGTGGTCACATGTTCGGCTACGGTGCGTAGCGCTGGGTCGGCGAACGGTCTGATCGGCTGGACGGCCACACGCACTCCCGAGGCGACGGACTGACACGCACAACGATTCCCCGCACCCTGTTGCCTCAACCGTGACCGGCGGGATTGTCATGTTTCCGGGCTGTTACATATGTGCGGCCTGTGCATTGCATATTTCGGAGGTTAGTTACGTGTAACCCGCGCACCATCACGGAGCGTTAATGTGCGTAATCCTGCGCTTCTAGGGTTTTCGCGATAAGCACCCTTTTCCGAAGCCAGGAGGAGCGATGGCGAAGCGCTGGATCAGCGAGTGGCGGCCCGACGACCCGGACTTCTGGGAGGCGGGCGGGCGGCAGGTCGCCCGCCGGAACCTGATCTTCTCCATCTTCGCCGAGCATCTCGGTTTCACCCTCTGGACGGTGTGGAGCATCGTGGCCGTGCAACTCGGCACCTACGAGTTCTCCACTGACCAGCTCTTCTGGATCGTCTCGCTGCCCAACCTCGTCGGCTCGGCGCTGCGCATCCCCTACACCTTCGGTCCGGCCAGGTTCGGCGGTCGCAACTTCACCGTGTTCAGCGCCCTGATGCTGATCATCCCCGCGGTGCTGCTGGCCGTCGCGGTCGGAGATCCGGACACCCCCTACTGGATGTTCCTGCTGATCGCGGCGACCGCAGGACTGGGCGGCGGCAACTTCGCCTCCAGCATGGCCAACATCACCCACTTCTATCCCCAGTCCAGGCAGGGGACGGCGCTGGGCCTGAACGCGGCCGGAGGCAACATCGGCGTCAGCTCCGTCCAGCTCGTCATGCCGCTGGTGATCGGCACCTTCGGGCTGGCCGCCGCGGGGCTCTTCTGGATCCCGTTCATCGTGGCCGCCGCGGCCGGAGCCTTCTTCTTCATGAACAACCTGACCTCCGCCAAGGCCAATCCCGCCGATCAGCTGAGAGTCGCCGGACGGGCCCAGACCTGGATCATGGCGGTCCTCTACATCGGCACCTTCGGCTCCTTCATCGGCTACTCCACCGCGTTGCCGCTCCTCATCAAGAGCCAGTTCCCCGAGCAGACGTCCCTGGTCTGGCTGGCCTTCCTCGGCCCGCTCCTCGGCTCGCTGATCCGCCCGGTCGGCGGCTGGCTGTCGGACAGGCTCGGCGGGGCACGGGTGACGCTCGTCAACTTCGCCGCGATGGCGGGCGCGGCCGCCCTGGTCTGGCAGGGTCTGGCCCAGCACGGCTTCGCGCTCTTCTTCGTCGCCTACATGCTCCTGGTCGCCACCACGGGCATCGGCAACGGCTCCACCTACCGGATGATCCCCGCGATCTTCCGGGCCAGGGCCGTCGCGGGCATCGCCCTCGGCACGCCGGCCTACGACACCGCCCTCGCCGCCGGCAGGCGCGACTCCTCCGCCGCCGTCGGGATCATCTCCGCGATCGGCGCGTTCGGCGGTTTCTTCATCAACCGGGGGTTCGGCAGCTCCATCGCCGCGACCGGGGGGGCGGGGGCGGCGCTGGCCGCCTTCGCCGGTTTCTACGTGATGTGCGCGCTCCTGACCTGGGCCTGCTACCTGCGGACCGCAGGTTCGGTGCCGAGCCTCGCGGCCGCCCGGGTGTGAACGGCTCACACCCGGCCCATCGCCAATGTGAACGTGGTTAGCGGCTTGTAGCACATCGGTAACAGGGGGGACCCAGCGGTGAAACCGCCTGAAAGCACCATCGGACCTATGCCGATCTCACTTCCCACCAGAGCGCCTGTGAAGGCGGGAACGGCGACGCACTGCCCCTACTGCGCGCTGCAGTGCGGCATGAACGTCGCCGTGCACGAGACGGTGACGATAACCCCGAGGAGCGATATCCCGGCCAACGCGGGTGGTCTCTGCCAGAAGGGTTGGACCGCCGGTGAGCTGCTGACCGGCGGGGGCCGGCTCACCACCCCGCTCCTGCACGGCGAGGAGGTCGGCTGGGACGAGGCACTCGACTTCGTCGCCGCCCGGATCCGCGCGGTCCAGGACGAACACGGCCCCGACGGCGTGGCCGTGTTCGGCGGCGGCGGGCTCACCAACGAGAAGGCCTACCAGCTCGGCAAGTTCGCCCGGATGGTGCTGCGGACCAGCCAGATCGACTACAACGGCCGGTTCTGCATGTCCTCGGCCGCCGCGGCCGCGGGCCGCGCCTTCGGCATGGACCGCGGCCTGCCCTTCCCGATCACCGACCTCGCCGAGGCCGGCGCGGTCCTGATCGCGGGCGGCAACGTCGCCGAGACCATGCCGCCGTTCGTCCGTCACCTCACCCGGATGCGCGAGCGGGGCGGCCGGCTGATAATCGTCGACCCGAGGGCCACCGCGACCGCCCGGCAGGCCGACCTCCACCTTCAGCCCGCCCCCGGCACCGACCTGGCGCTCGCCCTGGGCCTGCTGCACATCGTGATCACCGAAGGACACGTGGACGAGGCCTACGTGGCCGGCCGTACCTCCGGGTTCGACGGGATCCGGACCTCCGCCGCGGCCTGGTGGCCCGAGCGGGTGGAGCGGATCACCGGGGTGCCGGTCGCCCAGATGCGTCTCGCCGTGGACATCCTCTCCGCCGCGGACCGCGCGGTGATCCTCACCGGGCGCGGCGCCGAGCAGCACGCCAAGGGCACCGACACCGTCAGCGCGTTCATCAACCTCGCCCTCTCGCTCGGGCTGCCGGGCCGGGAGGGCTCCGGCTACGGCTGCGTCACCGGGCAGGGCAACGGGCAGGGCGGCCGCGAGCACGGGCAGAAGGCCGACCAGCTCCCGGGATACCGCAGGATCGACGATCCGGCCGCCCGCGCCCACGTGGCCGCGGTGTGGGGGATCGACCCCGCGGACCTGCCGGGGCCCGGCAGGTCCGCCTACGAACTGCTGGAGGCGCTCGGCACCCCGGCCGGCTCACGGGCGTTGCTGCTGTTCGGCTCCAACCCGGTGATCTCCGCGCCCCGCTCCGGGCACATCACCGAGCGGCTGCGCTCCCTGGACCTCCTCGTCGTCTCCGACCTGGTCATGTCCGAGACGGCCGCGCTGGCCGACGTCGTGCTGCCCACCACCCAGTGGGCCGAGGAGAGCGGCACGATGACCAACCTGGAAGGCCGGGTGCTGCTGCGCCGCCAGGCCGCCGCCCCGCCGCCGGGAGTGCGGAGCGATCTGGAGATCCTCCGGGGGCTGGCCGTACGGCTGCGCGGCGCGGAGGGGTTCCCGACCGACCCGCGGGAGGTGTTCGACGAGCTGCGGCGGGCCTCGGCCGGAGGGATCGCCGACTACGCGGGCATCACCTATGAGCGGATCGCCGCCGAGACCGGCGTGTTCTGGCCCTGCCCGGACGTCGACCACCCCGGCACCCCCCGGCCGTTCCTGGACCGCTTCGCCACCCCCGACGGCCGCGCCAGGTTCGTGGTCGTCGAGCACCGTCCGCCCGAGGAGGACATCGACTCGGACTATCCCCTGTACCTGACGACCGGCCGGGTGCTCGCCCACTATCAGAGCGGCGCGCAGACCAGGCGGATCCCCGCCCTGAACGCGGCGGCCCCGGAGGTTTTCGTGGAGCTTCACCCCGATCTCGCCGAACGGCTGGAGGTGACGCCGGGTGAGCGGCTACGGGTGGTCGGCCGCCGTGGCAGCGCCGAGGGCATCGCGAGGGTCAGCACGGCGATCCGGCCGGACACCGTGTTCATGCCCTTCCACTGGGCCGGAGCGAACCTGCTCACCAACCCCGCGCTCGACCCGGTTTCCCGGATGCCGGAGTTCAAGGTCTGCGCAGTGAAACTGGAGCGTGTGCGATGACCCGGCTGGTGATCGTGGGGAACGGCATGGCGGGGGCCCGCCTCGTGAGTGAGGTCCGGGCCCGGGACCGGCACACCAAGGTGACCGTGATCGGTGCCGAGACCTGGCAGCCCTACAACCGGGTGCTGCTGTCCAACGTGGTGGCCGGCACGATGCTGCCCGACCAGGTGCGGCTGCTGGACCCGGCCTGGTACGCCGACCACGGGGTGACGGCCCTGCTCGGCGTCGAGGTGGTCTCGATCGACCGGGAGACCCAGGCCGTGCTCACCGCCGACGGCAGGCGCGAGCCCTACGACGTGCTGGTGCTGGCCACCGGGTCCAGCCCGTTCGTGCCGCCGGTGCCCGGAGCGGCCGGGGCCGCCGTGTTCCGGACGCTGGACGACTGCCAGACGATCCTCGCCGCGGCCGGTACGGCGCGGCGCGCCGTGGTGGTCGGCGGCGGCCTGCTGGGCATCGAGGCGGCCCGCGGCCTGGCCGGGCGCGGGCTGCCGGTGACGCTGCTCCACCTGGCCGGGCACCTGATGGAGCGGCAGCTCGACGCCGAGGCCGGGTTGGTGCTGGGGGAGACCCTCGCGGAGCTGGGCGTGGAGATCCGGACCGGCGTGGCCGTGGAGGAGATCCTCGGCGACGGCGTACGGCTCCGCGGAGGCGAGACGGTCGAGGCGGACCTGGTGGTGCTCGCCTGCGGGGTCCGGCCGGTGACGGATCTGGCCGGGGACGCGGGACTGGAGGTGCGGCGCGGAATCGTCGTCGACGACGAGATGCGCACCGACGACCCGTCGATCTTCGCCATCGGCGAGTGCGCCGAGCACGGCGGCAGAGTCTACGGCCTGGTCGCCCCCGCGTGGGAGCAGGCCGCCGTGGTCGCCGACCTCGTGACCGGAGCCGACAAGTCGTCCCGGTACCGGGGCTCGCGGCTGGTGACCAGGTTGAAGGCCAGAAGCGTGGAACTGGCGGCGATGGGCGACACCCATCTGACCGAGGCCGACGCCGAGGTCGTGCGCTTCAGCCATCGGGCCCGGGGCACCTATCGCAAGCTCGTCATCCGCGACGGCCGGCTGGTCGGCGCGATCCTCCTCGGCGAGACGGCCGCGGTGGGCACGCTCATCCAGCTCTTCGACCGCGGGGCCCCGGTCCCCGGGGACCCGGCCGGACTGCTGTTCCCCGGCCTTTCCGGTGGCGCGGTCGCCGAGAGCCCGGTCCGGATACCGGACGCGGCGAAGATCTGCCAGTGCAACAACGTGACCAAGGGACAGATCCGGGCCTGCTGGGAGTCCGGTGCCCGGGACGTCGAGGCGGTGGCCGCCGCCACCCGTGCCACGACCGGCTGCGGCGGCTGCCGGGACACGGTCGAGGGCATCGTCGGCTGGCTGTGCGAGCAGGAGGGGATCCCCGTTTGACATCGTTCCCACGACCGGAGCCGGGGAGCTCCGGCCGTCACAGACCGGAATTCCCGCTTCTCGACCGGTTGCCGGTCCGGAGCGGCAACCGGACCGGTCTCACCCCGGCTCCGCAGGTGTTCCGCCGCTCCGCAAGTGCCGCGGTGAGGAAGCACCGGCACGCGCATCGCAGGGGCTCGGTCATCGCCACCACCACGCACCGTAACGGACCAGGCAGACAGAGGAGACTTCCATGACCGACGTCAGGGGCCTGTGCTCCGAAACTTCAACGAGGCTTGTCGTGGTGGGGCACGGGCCTACCTCCAGCAGGCTGGTCGAGGCGCTGGTCGCCAAGGGGTTCGCCGGGCGGATCACGGTGCTGGGGGAGGAGCCCAGGGCCGCCTACGACCGGGTGGCGCTGACCTCCTATCTCACCAGCAGGAGCGCCGAGGACCTCACCTACCCGGTGCCGGAGGGGGTCGTGCTGCGGCTGGCCTCCCGGGTCACCGGCATCGACCGGGACAGCCGGAGCGTGACCACCGCCGACGGCCACGTGGAGCCGTACGACGTGCTGGTGCTGGCCACCGGATCCAGCCCGTTCGTGCCGCCGGTGCCCGGCAGGGAGCTGGCCGGCTGCTTCGTCTACCGGACGATCGACGACCTGGACGCGATCCGGGAGGCCTCCGCGGACGCCGTGAGCGGTGTCGTCATCGGCGGCGGCCTGCTGGGGCTGGAGGCCGCCGACGCGCTGCGCGGGCTCGGCCTCTCCACCCATGTGGTGGAGATGGGCGGCTGGCTCATGCCCCGGCAGGTCGACGAGGGCGGTGGCGCCGTCCTCCGGCGCCACATCGAGGCCCTCGGACTGGGCGTGCACACCGAGGCGGGGGCGAAGGAGATCGTCGCGGGGCCGGACGGGCGGGTCGCCGGCCTGGTCAAGCCGGACGGGGAGACGATCGAGGCGCAGATCGTGGTCTTCTCCGCGGGTGTCAGGCCACGTGACGAGCTGGCCCGCCAGGCGGAGCTGGCGGTCGGGGAGCGCGGCGGGATCGTCGTGGACGACGGGATGCGCACCAGCGACCCGGCGATCTACGCGGTCGGGGAGTGCGCACTGCACGACGGCATGGTCTACGGGCTGGTCGGACCCTGCTTCACGATGGCCGAGGTCGCCGCGGACCGGATCCTCGGCGGCGAGGCGGCCTTCGCCCGTGCGGACCTGTCCACCAAGCTCAAGCTGCTCGGCGTGGAGGTCGCCCAGTTCGGCGCCATGGACGGCGCGCTGGACGTGACCTTCATGGACCCGGTGAGCGGGGTCTACCAGAAGCTCTTCGTCAGCGACGACGCCCGCACCCTGCTGGGCGGGATCTGCGTCGGTGACGCCACGCCGTACGCCACCCTCAAACCCTTCGTCGGCCGGGACCTGCCGGGCGCGCCGAGCGAGCTGCTGTTCACCGGCGGCCTGACGAGCACCGACCTCCCCGACGACGCGCAGGTCTGCTCCTGCAACAACGTCACCAAGGGACAGGTGTGCGCGGCCATCGCGGACCAGGGCCTCACCGACGTGGCCGGGATCAAGGCCTGCACACGCGCCGGCACCACCTGCGGCAGCTGCGTCCCGATGCTCAAGCAGATCCTGGTCAAGTCCGGGGTCGAGGTCTCCTCGGCGCTGTGCGAGCACTTCACGCACAGCAGGGCCGAGCTGTTCGACATCATCCGGGTGCGGGGCATCACGACGTTCTCCCGGCTCATCGCCGAGCACGGCACCGGCCGCGGCTGCGACGTGTGCAAGCCCGTCGTCGCCTCGATCCTGGCCTCGCTCGGCAACGGGCACATCCTCGACGGCGAGCAGGCCGCCCTGCAGGACACCAACGACCACTTCCTGGCCAACATCCAGCGCAACGGCACCTACTCGGTGGTGCCGCGCATCCCCGGGGGGGAGATCACTCCTGACAAGCTGATCGTGATCGGCGAGGTGGCCCGTGACTTCGGCCTCTACACCAAGATCACCGGAGGTCAGCGGATCGACCTGTTCGGGGCGCGGGTGGAGCAGCTTCCGCTGATCTGGCGGCGGCTGGTGGACGCCGGGTTCGAGTCGGGCCACGCCTACGGCAAGGCGCTGCGCACGGTGAAGTCCTGTGTGGGCTCCACCTGGTGCAGGTACGGCGTGCAGGACGCCGTCGGGCTGGCCATCTCCCTGGAACTGCGCTACCGGGGGCTGCGCTCGCCGCACAAGCTGAAGTCGGCCGTCTCCGGCTGCGCGCGCGAGTGCGCCGAGGCCCGGAGCAAGGACTTCGGCGTCATCGCCACCGAGCAGGGCTGGAACCTCTATGTCGGCGGCAACGGCGGATTCACCCCGCGGCACGCCGACCTGTTCGCCGGTGATCTGAGCACCGAGGAGCTGGTCCGCGTCATCGACCGGTTCCTGATGTTCTACGTCCGCACCGCGGACCGCCTGCAGCGGACCTCGGTCTGGCTGGAGAGCCAGGGCCTGGACTACGTCAGGCAGGTGATCCTGGAGGACTCGCTGGGGATCTGCGCCGACCTGGACGCCCAGATGGAACGGCACGTCTCCACCTACGCCGACGAGTGGCGGGCGGCCATCGAGGACCCCGACAAACTGCGGCGCTTCGTCTCCTTCGTCAACGCCCCGGGCACCCCGGATCCGTCGATCTCCTTCACGGCCGAACGCGAGCAGATCAAGCCCGTTCTCATCCCGCTGGAGGTGGTCCGTTCCTGAAACCGGCACCCGCGGCCGATGCCATCGACGACAACCTCACAGAAGGGAACTCCCACGATGACCGTTCTCAGCGAGTACACGACCACGGCGACGACCGAATGGACCCCGGTCTGCGCCTACACCGACCTGCTGTCCGAGCGCGGTGCGTGCGCGCTCGTCGGCCCGCACCAGATCGCGTTGTTCCGGACCTTCGACGGCGAGCTGTTCGCCATCGGCAACCAGGACCCGTTCAGTGGCGCCCAGGTCCTCTCCCGGGGGATCGTGGGCACCAGGGCAGGCGAGCCCAGTGTCGCCTCACCCATGCACAAACAGGTGTTCTCACTGGTCACGGGCAGGTGCATGGACGACCCTGCGGTGGCCGTACCGACCTATCCCATCCGGGTCACCGACGGCACAGTGGAAGTGAGCGCGAGGTGAGCGAGCACGGAGCCCGCCACGGCGAACGAGAAACGGTGAACGACAGATGAGCATCGCCCTACTGGACGGCTCCGCGGAGTCCCCTGAGACCGCTCCTGACGCATTGGCCGGGTTCACGATCGGGGTGACCGCGACCCGGCGGCGTGAGGAGTTCTGCGCGCTGCTGGAACGGCGCGGCGCCAGAGTGGTGCGCGCCCCGGCGATCCGGCTGGTGCCGCTGGCCGAGGACGCCGACCTGCTGGCCGCGACCCGGGCCAGCCTGGCGGGCCCGATCGACGACGTGGTGGTCACCACCGGGGTCGGTTTCCGCGGTTGGATCGCCGCGGCCGAGGGCTGGGGGCTGTCGGGAGACCTGGCGGAGCATCTGACCTCCGCGCGGTTGCTGACCCGCGGGCCCAAGGCGCGCGGCGCGGTCCGGGCCGCGGGGCTGAACGACCACTGGACGCCGTCCACCGAGTCGTGCGAGGAGGTCAAGCAGTATCTTCTCGCCCAGGACCTGCGCGGCCGCCGCATCGCCGTGCAGTTGCACGGGGAGCCGCTGACGGGGTTCGTGGCCGCGCTGCGCGAGGCGGGAGCCGAGGTCATCGAGGTGCCGGTCTACCGGTGGCTGCCCTATCGAGACACCTCGCCGCTGCGCCGCCTGATCAGCCAGGCGATCTCCGGCGGGGTGGACGCGGTGGCCTTCACCAGCGCCCCGGCGGTGCTGGCCATGCTGGGCGCGGCCCGTGCCGAGGGCCTGGAGGACGCGCTGGTCGCGGCCTTCGCCGGACCGGTCGTCGCGGCCTGCGTGGGGCCGGTCACGGCGGGACCGCTGCTGGCGCGCGGGGTGCCGGCCGTACAGCCCGAGCGGGCCCGCCTGGGCGCGCTGGCCCGCACCCTCGCCCGGCACCTGCCCGAGCACAGCGTCACCCGACTGGTCGCGGGTGGTCACCGGCTGGAGATCCGCGGGCACGCCGTGGCCGTGGACGGTGAGCTCAAGCCGCTGCCGCCCGCGCCGATGGCGGTGCTCAAGCGCCTGGCCGACAAGCCCGGCCACGTGGTGGCCCGCTCCGAGCTGCGGACCGTGCTCCCCGGCGGGCCGTCCCGCGACTCGGCGGAGCACGCCGTCGAGATGGCCATCACGCGCCTGCGCCGTGCCCTGGGCCCGTCCGGCATCGTCGAGACGGTCGTCAAGCGCGGTTACCGGCTGGCCTGCGACCGGCACGAGAGCCTGTGAGGGGACGTCCCGGCCCACCGGGTCGCGCGTCCTCCCGCGTCGGCTGAGGGACGGAGACGGAGCGGGGGCGACGGGAGCCGGGTGTCTCAGCCGTCGCCGTCGCGGTCGCGGCGGCGCAGGTAGCGCTCGAACTCCGCGGCGATGGCGTCTCCGCTCGCCTCGGGCAGCTCGGCGGCGTCCTTGCGCTCCTCCAGCTCCTTGACGTATTCGGCCACCTCGCTGTCCTGCGAGGCCAGCTCGTCCACGCCGTGCTCCCAGGCCCGTGACTCCTCGGCCAGGGCGCCGAGCGGCATCGGGATGTCGAGGAGGTCCTCCACCCGGCTGAGCAGGGCCAGGGTGGCCTTGGGGTTGGGCGGCTGGGCGACGTAGTGCGGCACCGACGCCCACAGGGAGACGGCGTGGATCCCGGCGGTGCCCAGCGCGTGCTGGAGGACGCCGACGATGCCGGTGGCCCCCTCGTAGCGGCTCAGCTCCAGGTTGATCGCCCGGGCCAGGCCCTCGTCGGTCGCCGAGCCGACGATCGGCACCGGGCGGGTGTGCGGGGAGTCGTTGAGGAGGGCGCCGAGCAGCACCGCCAGCTCCACCCCCAGCTCGCGGCAGACCACGATGATCTCCTCGCAGAAGGCACGCCAGCGCATGTTGGGCTCGATGCCGCGCAGCAGCACCACGTCGCGGTCCACGCCCGGCGGCCGGGCCACCGAAAGCTTGGTGGTCGGCCAGGTGATGGAGCGGGTCAGTCCCTCGCCCATCTCGACGATGGGGCGGGTGACCTGGAAGTCGTAATACTCCTCCGGGTCGATGGAGACCAGCGGGGTGGCCTTCCATTCGTCCTCAAGGTGTGCGATCACTCCGCTCGAGGCCTCACCCGCGTCGTTCCACCCCTCGAACGCGGCGATCAGCACCGGGTCGACGAGCTCGGGTAGACCTTCGAGTTCGATCACGCGCCGCCTCCTTCTGGCCTCGCCGTACTATCCGCCTAAGCCTATGCGGTGAGGGGGCCTTTACGTCACCTTCCCGGAGCTCTCCGGTTGACGAGGACGCTGCGGCCGATCTCCGGCGTAATCCTGGCCGTTCTGTCGGTTGATTGGGATATAAGTCCAGTTGAGGCCATAAATAATGATCCTCCGAGGGTTCCCAGTAAGCTTTCCCCCATGACTAGCAGACCGTCTTTCCGTGAAGTCCTGGCCGAGCGCGTCATGGTCGCCGACGGGGCCATGGGGACGATGCTGCAGGCACACGACGTCACCATGGACGACTTCGAGGGGCACGAGGGCTGCAACGAGGTGCTCAACGCCACCCGCCCCGACATCGTGCGGGCCGTGCACGACGCCTACTTCGAGGTCGACGTCGACTGCGTCGAGACCAACACCTTCGGGGCCAACCTCGCCGCCCTCGGCGAATACGACATCTCCGAGCGGACCTACGAGCTGTCGGAGTCCGGTGCCCGGGTCGCCCGCGAGGCGGCCGACCACTGGTCCACCCCCGAGCACCCCCGTTACGTGCTCGGCTCGATCGGTCCCGGCACCAAGCTCCCCACCCTCGGGCACAAGCCGTACGGCGTGTTGCGTGACGCCTACTACGACAACGCGGCCGGGCTCGTCGCCGGCGGCGCCGACGCCCTGATCATCGAGACCTGCCAGGACCTGCTCCAGGTCAAGGCCGCCGTCGTCGGGGCCAGACGGGCCATCGCCGACTCCGGGCGCGACGTGCCGGTGATCGCCCAGGTCACCGTGGAGACCAACGGCGCGATGCTGCTCGGCTCGGAGATCGGTGCCGCGCTCACCGCCATCGAGCCGCTCGGCATCGACGTCATCGGCCTCAACTGCGCCACCGGCCCCACCGAGATGAGCGAGCACCTGCGTTACCTGGCGCGCCACGCCCGGGTGCAGCTGTCGTGCATGCCCAACGCGGGCCTGCCGCAGCTGACCTCCGACGGCGCCTACTACCCGCTCACCCCGGACGAGCTCGCCGACGCCCACGAGAACTTCACCCGTTCCTTCGGCCTCTCCCTCGTCGGCGGCTGCTGCGGCACCACCCCCGAGCATCTGCGCAAGGTGGTGGAGCGGGTGCGCGGCAACGAGCGCACCGCGCGCCGTCCGCGCCCCGAAGCCGGGGCGGCCTCCCTGTACCAGCACGTCCCGTTCCGTCAGGACACCTCCTACCTGGCGATCGGCGAGCGGACCAACGCCAACGGCTCGAAGGCCTTCCGCGAGGCGATGCTCGCCGAGAACTGGGAGGAGTGCGTCGAGATCGCCCGGGCCCAGGCCCGCGACGGCGCGCACATGCTGGACCTGTGCATCGACTACGTGGGCCGCGACGGCGTCAGGGACATGAAGGAGCTGGCGTTCCGCTTCGCCACCGCCTCCACACTGCCGATCGTGCTCGACTCCACGGAGCCCGCCGTGCTGGAGGCCGGCCTGGAGATGGTCGGCGGCCGGGCGATCATCAACTCGGTCAACTACGAGGACGGCGACGGCCCCGACTCGCGTTTCACCAAGATCATGAAGCTGGTCCGGTCCCACGGCGCGGCCGTGATGGCACTGACCATCGACGAGGAGGGCCAGGCCCGCACCGCCGAGTGGAAGCTCCGGATCGCCACCCGCCTCATCGAGGACCTGACCACCAACTGGGGGATGAAGGTCGAGGACATCCTCATCGACACCCTCACCTTCCCGATCGCCACCGGCCAGGAGGAGACCCGCCGCGACGGCGTCGAGACCATCGAGGCCATCGCGGAGCTCAAGCGGCGCTATCCGGGGGTGCAGACCGTGCTCGGTCTGTCCAACATCTCCTTCGGGCTCAACCCGGCCGCGCGCATCGTCCTCAACAGCGTCTTCCTCAACGAGTGCGTCAACGCCGGGCTCGACTCGGCCATCGTGCACGCCTCCAAGATCCTGCCGATGGCCCGCATCCCCGACGAGCAGCGCCAGGTCGCCCTGGACATGGTCTACGACCGCCGCAGGGAGGGCTACGACCCGCTGCAGCGGTTCATGGAGCTGTTCGACGGCGTCGACGCCGCCTCGGTCAAGGCCGACCGGGCGGCGGAGCTGCTCGGCCTGCCGCTGTGGGAGCGGCTCAAGCGCCGCATCGTCGACGGCGAGCGCAAGGGACTGGAGGCCGACCTCGACGAGGCGCTGGCGCAGCGCCCGGCTCTGGAGATCGTCAACGAGGTGCTGCTCGACGGCATGAAGACCGTCGGCGAGCTGTTCGGCTCCGGCCAGATGCAGCTGCCGTTCGTGCTCCAGTCGGCCGAGGTCATGAAGACCTCCGTGGCCTACCTGGAACCGCACATGGAGCGGGTCGAGGGCGAGAACAAGGGCCGCATCGTGCTGGCCACCGTCAAGGGCGACGTGCACGACATCGGCAAGAACCTGGTCGACATCATCTTGTCCAACAACGGCTACGAGGTCGTCAACCTCGGCATCAAGCAGCCGGTGTCGACGATCCTGGAGGCGGCCGAGGAGAAGAACGCCGACGTCATCGGCATGTCCGGCCTGCTGGTGAAGTCCACGGTCATCATGAAGGAGAACCTCGAGGAGATGAACTCCCGGGGGATCTCCCAGCGGTTCCCCGTCCTGCTCGGCGGCGCCGCCCTGACCCGCGCCTATGTGGAGCAGGATCTCGCCGAGCTGTTCCAGGGCGATGTCCGCTACGCCCGGGACGCCTTCGAGGGCCTGCGCCTGATGGACGCCTTCATGGCGGTCAAGCGCGGCGAGAGCGGCGCGAGCCTGCCGCCGCTGCGCGAGCGGCGGGTCCGGGCCGGTGCGACGCTGGTGCGGACCCCGGAGGCCGAGATGCCGGCCCGGTCCGACGTGGCCGCCGGCAACCCCGTCCCCACGGCCCCCTTCCTCGGCGACCGGATCGTCAAGGGCATCCCGCTCGCCGACTACGCCGCGTTCCTGGACGAGCGGGCGACGTTCATGGGCCAGTGGGGTCTCAAGGCCGCGCGGGGCGGCAGCGGCCCCTCCTACGAGGAGCTCGTCGAGACCGAGGGCCGGCCGCGCCTGCGGATGTGGCTGGAGCGGATGCAGACCGAGGGGCTGCTGGAGGCGGCCGTCTCCTACGGCTACTTCCCGTGCGTCAGCGACGGCGACTCGCTGATCATCCTTGACGAGGCGGGCAACGAGCGGACCCGGTTCACCTTCCCCCGCCAGCGCCGCGACCGGCACCTGTGCCTGTCCGACTTCTTCCGGTCCAAGGACTCCGGCGAGGTCGACGTGGTCGCCTTCCAGGTCGCCACGATGGGCAACCGGGTCTCCGAGGCCGCCGCCGAACTGTTCGCCAAGGACGCCTACCGCGACTATCTGGAGCTGCACGGCCTCTCGGTGCAGCTGACCGAGGCGCTCGCGGAATACTGGCACGCACGGGTCCGCAGCGAGCTCGGGATCGGCGGTGACGAGTCGCTGGAGGACATGCTGAAGGTCAACGTCACCGGCTGCCGTTACTCCTTCGGCTATCCCGCCTGCCCCAACCTGGAGGACCAGGTCCAGCTGATGGAACTGATCGACCCCTCCCGGATCGGGGTGAGCCTGTCGGAGGAGTTCCAGCTCCACCCCGAGCAGTCCACCTCCGCGTTGGTCGTCCACCATCCCGAGGCCAGCTACTTCAACGTTTGACCGTAAGGGGTTTTCCGGGAATGGACGCGGTTCTCTTCGACATGGACGGCCTTCTCGTGGACAGCGAGAAGATCTGGTTCCAGGTCGAGTCCGAGGTGATGGAACGGCTCGGCAGCCCCTGGGGCGTCGCCGACCAGGAGCGGCTGGTGGGGGGCTCCATGACGAGCACCGTCGCGTACATGCTCAAGGTCTCGGGGGCCGACGCCCACCCCGACGACGTGGCGGCCTGGATGCTGGCGGGCATGACGGGCAGGCTCGCCGACGGCGTGGAGATGATGCCCGGCGCCGCCGAGCTGCTGGCGTTGGTACGGCGGGCGGGCGTGCCCACCGCCCTGGTCACCTCCTCGGCGCGGCCGATCGCCCGGGCGTGCCTGAAGGGCATCGGCGAGGGCAACTTCGACCACGTGGTGACCGGCGACGACGTGACGAGGACCAAGCCCCATCCGGAGCCCTACCTCACGGCCGCCCGGCTGCTGGGGGTGGCCGCGGCCCGCTGCGTCGCGCTGGAGGACTCCCCGAACGGGGTGGCCTCGGCCACCGCGGCGGGCTGCCGGGTGGTGGCGGTGCCGAGTGTGGTGCCGATCCCCGCCGCGCCGGGCCGCCTGGTCGTGGAGTCCCTGCGCAAGGTCGACGTCGAGGCGCTGCGGACGCTGGCGGCCCGCCACTCCTGACCGTCCGTCCCCGTGAGGCGCTCCGGACCCCTTAGTCACCGCCGCCTGCCCCCTAGGGGATGATCCCTCCCCAGGGAGGAGGGATTCGTCCGACCCGGCGTGCCAGGATGGATCGGGTAAGCCGATACGAGGGGCGGTCCACCATGTTCGACCAGATCGCATGGCTGCCGCTCTGCGCCGGGGTGACCGGTGTGGGGCTGGTGCTCAGTTTCCTGGCGATGCGCCGCAGAGGGGCGGTGGCCGGGCTGCGCGGCGTCGCCTGGTCGCTGCTGCCGCTGGCGGCCTACCTGACCGGTGCGCTGTCCACCCTGTGGCAGATCGGCACGGCGATCGGCGGGTTCCTCACCGGGATGGTGTTCAACCCCATGGTGTGGGCCGGAGTGGCCGTGACCGGGCTCTCCGTGGTGCTGTTCCTGGTCACCGGGGTGCTGCGCGGCCGCCGTAGGGCGAGGTCCGTGGCGCCCGAGACCCCCGCGGTGGGGGCGTCCGCGGCGCCGGGCAGGCCGGTGGCCTCCGGAGGCGCCGTCACCCAGCCGCTGCCGCGGCGCAAGGCGGCACCCGCCGCGAAGCCCGGCGCGCCCACCGCGAAGCCTGCTGCGAAGCCTGCTGCGAAGCCCGCTGCGAAGCCCGCTGCGGACGACGATTTCTCCGATATCGAGGACATTCTCAAGCGTCGTGGGATCGGGTGACGCTGAGTTACCCATCAGTGCAATGTCACGAATCCGAGACGGAAATGGGACGGGTTCCGGACATTCGCCTCGCGATAAGAACGAATGAATTTCGCATGAATCACAGTTGGGCCACATAGCGCGCCAGGGGACTAGTCAGCCCAGATCGGCCCATAGATTCTGCGTCACGGGACCGGGAAACGGGCCCGTAGGCACAGGGCGCGGCCCCGACCCGGGGGACGCGTCCATCGGACAATGTCGTCTGGGATCCAGGGGGCCACTGTATGACCGCACCGCTCGATGTCTCCGGGCAGGCCATGGAGGCCCAGCCGGAGGCCGTGCTTCAAGGGGCGGGCGGAAAGGCCATCGAAGGCCGTTCGCTCGGCCAGATCGCCTGGATACGCCTCAAGCGCGATAAAGCGGCGATCATCGGCGCTTTCGTCGTGGTCTTCCTGACGCTGGTCGCGATCTTCGCCGAGCGTCCCTTCGGCGGTCTGATCGCGCTGTTCGGCGACCTGCCGAACCTGCCCAACAACGACCTCGTCGATCCGATGACCAGTGCTCCGATCGGGGCCTGGGGCGGCATCAGCCTGGAGCACCCCTTCGGCCTCGAGCCGGTCAACGGCCGTGACCTCTTCGCCCGGATCCTGTCCGGCGCGCAGATCTCGCTGCTGGTGGCCTTCCTCGCCACGCTGGTCTCCGTGGTGCTCGGCTCGCTGCTGGGCGTCGTCGCGGGCTACTTCGGCGGCTGGATCGACACGGTCATCAGCCGGCTGATGGACGTCTTCCTGGCCTTCCCGCTGCTGCTGTTCGCGATCGCCATCGTGGGCGCGCTGCCCGATCGCGCGCTCGGCCTCTCCGGCAACGGGCTGCGGATCGCGGTGATCGTGTTCATCATCGGCTTCTTCAGCTGGCCCTACATCGCGCGCATCGTGCGCGGTCAGACCCTGTCGCTGCGCGAGCGGGAGTTCGTGGACGCGGCGCGGTCGCTGGGTGCGGGGAACGCCTACATCATCTTCCGCGAGATGCTCCCCAACCTCGTGGCGCCGGTCCTCGTCTACTCGACGCTGCTCATTCCCACCAACATCCTGTTCGAGGCCGCGCTGTCGTTCCTCGGGGTGGGTGTGAACGAGCCTCAGGCGTCCTGGGGCGGCATGCTCACCCGTGCGGTCGACTACTACCAGATAGCCCCGCACTTCATGATCGTCCCGGGCCTTGCGATCTTCGTCACCGTCATGGCCTTCAACCTGCTGGGCGACGGGCTCCGGGACGCCCTCGACCCCCGAGCCCGGTAGCGACCGCTTCCGGTCCTCTAGATCACCGTCACTCATGACAAGGGGTGGACAACCACGATGAGGAAGACCAACGCTCTGGCGCTCGCCGCGCTGGGTACCGCGCTGACCATGGGTCTCGCTGCCTGTGGCGGCACGGCCGGTGGAGGCGGCAACACGGGTTCCGGGAACAACGGCGCCGGTGCCGCGGCCTCCACCGCCAAGCACAACGACGGCTACACCAAGGTCGTCAACGCCTCGGACGCCAAGGGCGGCACGCTCAAGTTCGCGCTGTCGGACGAGCCGGACTCGATGGACCCGGGCAACACCTACTACGCGTGGAACTGGAACTTCTCGCGTCTGTACTCGCGCCCGCTGATGACCTACAACCCCTCGCCGGGTGAAGGCGGTCTGAAGCTCGTCCCGGACCTGGCCGAGGGCCCCGGTGAGGCCAGCGCCGACGGCAAGACCTGGACCTACAAGCTCAAGAAGGGCATCAAGTACGACGACGGCACGGAGGTCAAGGCCGCGGACGTCAAGTACGCCATCGCCCGCAGCAACTTCACCTCCGAGCTCACCGACGGTCCGAAGTACTTCGCGCAGTACCTCGACGCCGGCGACTACAAGGGCCCGTACAAGAACAAGAACCTCGACGACTTCAAGGGCGTCGAGACCCCGGACGACTACACCGTCGTCTTCAAGCTCAAGGACCCGTTCGCGGAGTTCGACTTCCTGGTCGCCAACCCGCAGTCCGCGCCGGTGCCGCAGGCCAAGGACACCGGCCTCGACTACGAGAAGACCGTCGCCTCGACCGGCCCCTACAAGATCGAGAGCCACGAGGTCGGCAAGCAGTTCAACCTCGTGAAGAACGAGAACTGGGACCCGGCCACCGACCCCACCCGCAAGCAGCTGCCGGACCGCATCGAGCTGCAGTTCAAGCAGAACGCCGAGGACATCGACCAGCGCCTGCTCGCCGGGCAGATCCAGGTCGACCTCGCCGGCACCGGCGTCCAGACCGCGGCCCGCGCCAAGATCGTCGCCGACCCCAAGCTGAAGGACTCGACGGACAACCCCTTCACGCCGTTCAACCGCTACGCGATGATCTCGACGGCCGTCAAGCCGTTCGACAACATCGACTGCCGCAAGGCCGTCCAGTACGTCACCGACAAGGTTGCCACCCAGGCACCGTGGGGTGGCCCGCTCGGTGGCGAGATCGGCACCACCGCGATGACCCCGACCACGGTCGGCTACAAGCCGTTCGACCTGTTCCCGAACGGTGCCGACCACAAGGGCGACCCGGCCAAGGCCAAGGAGGCCCTGGCGGCCTGCGGTCAGCCCAACGGCTTCGAGACCAACATCGCGGTCCGCGGTGACCGGACCAAGGAGGTCCAGGTCGCCGAGGCGCTGCAGGCCTCGCTCGACAAGGTCGGCATCAAGGCCACCATCAAGAAGTACCCCTCGGGCGACTGGAGCTCGCAGTACGCCGGCAAGCCGGACTTCGTGCACAAGAACGGCCTGGGCATCATGATCGCCGGCTGGGGTTCCGACTGGCCGTCCGGGTTCGGCTTCCTGTCGCAGATCGTCGACGGCCGCTTCATCAAGGCCTCCGGCAACTACAACATGATGGAGCTCAACGACAAGTCGGTGAACGAGCTGCTCGACAAGGGCATCCAGACCACGGACACCGCCGCTCGCAACGAGATCTGGTCCGAGGTGGACAAGAAGGTCATGGAGTCGGCGGCGTTCCTGCCGTTCGTCTACGAGAAGACCCTCATCTTCCGCCCCGCCAGCCTGACCAACGTGTACGTGCACCCGGCGTACGGCATGTACGACTACACGTGGCTCGGCGTCAAGCAGTAGTCCTTCTCTAGCTAGCCAAAGGCAGGTGAAGGCCTGACGGTGCCCGGGAGCGGTCCTCCCGGGCACCCCGGCCGAACGATCGTGGTCGCTTTCATCGTCCGCCGCGTGATCGCCGCCGTGCTGATGCTCGTCATCGTCAGCGTGGCCACCTTCGCGATCTTCTTCCTCATCCCGCGCGCCCTGGGACAGACCCCTGAGGGCATGGCGTCGCGCTACGTCGGACGGGATGCCACGCCCGAGTCGATCCAGGGCGCTGTCAAGCGGCTCCACCTCGACGACCCGCTCATCGTGCAGTACGGCCGGTTCGCCCAGGGCATCGCCGTCGGCCAGGACTACTCGCTCGGCCCGAAGAAGGCCGAGTGCCCGGCGCCGTGCTTCGGGTACTCCTTCAACAACAACCAGCCGGTCTGGCCGACGCTGCTCGACCGGCTCCCCGCGACGCTGTCGCTCGCCGCGGGCGCGGCGATCACCTGGCTCGTCGTCGGGGTCGGCATCGGCGTCGTCTCCGCGCTGAGACGCGGCAGCGTGCTCGACCGCGCCGCCATGACCGTGGCACTCGCCGGCGTGTCGCTGCCGATCTACTTCACCGGCCTGGTGTCGCTGTCGGTGTTCGCCTACACTCTCGGGATCTTCCCCGGCGGAGGCAGCTACATCGGGATCACCGAGAATCCGCTCATGTGGTTCCAGTCGCTCGTGCTGCCCTGGATCACCCTGGCGTTCCTCTACGCCGCCCTCTACGCCCGGCTCACCCGGGCGGGCATGCTGGAGACCATGGGCGAGGACTACATCCGCACCGCCCGCGCCAAGGGTCTCAAGGAGCGCACGGTCGTCACCAAGCACGCCCTGCGCGCCACGCTGACCCCGATCCTCACCATCTTCGGCCTCGACCTCGGCCTGCTGCTGGGCGGCGCGGTGCTCACCGAGAGCACCTTCTCCATCCCCGGCATCGGCAAGCTGGTCATCGACGCGATCCGGGGCAACGACCTTCCGGTGGTTCTGGGCGTGACCCTGTTCGCGGCCTTCTTCATCGTCCTGGCCAACCTCATCGTGGACGTCCTGTACGCGGTGGTCGACCCGAGGGTGAGGCTGTCATGACGACTGCGCCCGACTCCTTCCTGGAACTGCGCGACCTGCGCATCCACTTCCCGACCGAGGACGGCCTGGTCAAGTCCGTCGACGGCCTGTCCTTCAAACTCGACCGGGGCAAGACCCTGGGCATCGTGGGCGAGTCGGGGTCAGGCAAGAGCGTCACCAGCCTCGGCATCCTCGGCCTGCACAAGGGCGGCCGGGCCAGGATCTCCGGCGAGATCTGGCTGGACGGCGAGGAGCTCGTCAGCGCGAGCGCCGACCACGTGCGGACGCTGCGCGGCAAGAAGATGGCGATGATCTTCCAGGACCCGCTGTCGGCGATGCACCCCTTCTACACGATCGGTGCCCAGATCGTCGAGGCCTACCGGATCCACCACGATGTCAGCAAGGCGGTCGCCCGGAAGCACGCGATCGACCTGCTCGGCCGGGTGGGCATCCCGCAGCCCGACAAGCGCGTGGACAGCTACCCCCACGAGTTCTCCGGCGGCATGCGCCAGCGCGCCATGATCGCCATGTCCCTGTCGTGCGACCCCGAACTGCTGATCGCCGACGAGCCGACCACCGCCCTCGACGTGACGGTCCAGGCGCAGATCCTGGACCTGATGCTGGACCTGCAGCGCGAGTTCAACTCCGCGTTGATCGTCATCACCCACGACCTGGGCGTGGTCGCGGAGCTGTCGGACGACATCCTGGTGATGTACGGCGGCAAGTGCATCGAGTACGGCTCCGCCGAGGACATCTTCTACAGGCCCGAGCACCCCTACACCTGGGGTCTGCTGGGATCGATGCCCCGTCTGGACCGCGAGCCCACCGAGCGGCTGCTGCCGATCAAGGGCACTCCGCCCTCCCTGATCAATGTGCCGGCCGGTTGCGCCTTCAACCCCCGCTGCACCTTCGAGGACCGCACGGGAGGCAAGGCCACCACCGAGGTGCCCGAGCTCCTGGAGACCGAGGGCGGCCATCTGGTCCGATGCCACCTGCCGCCTGCGGAACGACGGGCCATCTGGGAAAACGAGATCAAGCCGATGATGGAGAGCACGTGACGGTTGATGACAAGGGCGCGGCTGTGACCGATCCCGAGGCGCTGCTGTCCGTCCAGGGCCTGCAGAAGCACTTCCCGGTGACCAGGGGCCTGCTCAAGCGCCAGGTCGGCGCGGTCAAGGCGGTCGACGGCGTCAGCTTCGACGTCCACAAGGGTGAGACGCTCGGCCTGGTCGGCGAGTCCGGCTGCGGCAAGAGCACCACCGGCCGCCTGGTCACCCGGCTGCTGGAGCCCACCGCCGGAAAGGTCGTCTTCGAGGGCCACGACATCACCCACATGTCGCAGGCCAAGATCCGGCCGCTCCGCCGCGACATACAGATGATCTTCCAGGACCCCTACTCGTCGCTCAACCCCCGCCACACGGTGGGCACCATCGTCGGTGCGCCGTACCGTATCCAGGGGGTCCAGACCGAGCAGGGCACCAAGAAGGCGGTCCAGGAGATCCTGGAGCTGGTCGGGCTCAACCCCGAGCACTACAACCGCTACCCGCACGAGTTCTCCGGCGGCCAGCGTCAGCGCATCGGCATCGCCCGCACGCTCGCGCTCAAACCCAAGCTCATCATCGCCGACGAGCCGGTCTCCGCCCTGGACGTCTCGATCCAGGCCCAGGTGGTCAACCTCCTGGAGGACCTGCAGAAAGAGCTCAACCTGACCTACGTCATCGTCGCGCACGACCTGTCGGTCATCCGGCACATCAGCGACCGGGTGGCGGTCATGTATCTCGGCAAGATCGTGGAGTTGGCCGACCGCAAGGCCCTGTACGAGTCGCCCATGCACCCGTACACCACCGCCCTGATGTCGGCGGTCCCGGTGCCCGACCCGGCCCGGCGCAAGGACCGCGAGCGCATCCGGCTCCAGGGCGACGTGCCGAGCCCGCTCAACCCGCCGCCCGCCTGCCGGTTCCACACCCGCTGCTGGAAGGCCCAGGCGGTCTGCAAGACGGTGGAACCGCCGCTGGTGGAGCTCGCCACCGGCCACCAGGTCGCCTGCCACTTCCCGGAGAACGCCCCCGCCTCCGGAGAGTCCGCGGCCGTGGGGAGCGCCTCCGCCTGAGCACCCGGCGAACGCCTGTCCGGTACGGCATGCCGTACCGGACAGGCGTTCTCGCGTCTGAAGCACGCCGGGCCGGGTTCTGTCGCCGACTGTCACATTTGTGCCACAGCCTCCCCCGGAGACTGGTCAGCCGATGCCCGCCCCGTGGATCCTGCGATCACCGGAATTCCGCACGACGGCCATGACCTGGCCGCGAGACGGCGACGAGGTGCAGCATGCGACGAGACGGTATGCCCTTGCGGAGAACAGCGGTGGTGGTCGTGGGCGCGGCCCTGATCAGCTCGGTGGCGGCGTGCGGAGGCGGAGGCGGATCCGGGCCGGGAGCCACCGCGACCGGCGCGCCGAAGGACTCGACCTTCATTTTCGCCTCCTCGGCGGACCCCAGCATCCTTGATCCGGCCTATCACAGTGACGGTGAGTCCTCCCGGGTGACCAACCAGATCTTCGAGACGCTGGTGGCCACCGAGGTGGGCGGGACCGCGGTCGTGCCGGGATTGGCGGAGAGCTGGGAGGTGAGCAAGGACGCCAAGACCTACACCTTCAAACTGCGCCGGGGGGTGAAGTTCCACGACGGTGAGACCTTCGACGCCGCCGCCGTGTGCGCGAACTTCGAACGCTGGTACAACTCCACCGGACTCGCGCAGTCCGACTCGGTCTCCTACTACTGGGTGACGGTGTTCCGGGGCTTCGCCAAGAACGAGTCCGACAGCCTCGGCAAGAGCCTGTACGGCGGGTGCGCGGCCAAGGACGACGCCACCGCGGAGATCAAGCTCACCGAACCGTCCGCCGCGGTGCTGTCGGCGCTGACGCTGTCGTCGTTCGGCATCGCCAGCCCCAAGGCGCTGAAGGACTACAAGGCCGACGAGGTGAGCGGGACCGCCGAGTCACCCCAGTTCACCGGGACCTTCGGCACCGAGCACCCGACCGGCACCGGGCCGTTCAAGTTCGCGTCCTGGACGCGCGGCGACAAGCTGGAGCTGGTCCGCAACGACGACTACTGGGGTGAGAAGGCCAAGCTCAACAAGATCATTTTCCGGCCCATCGAGAAGGCCGCCGACCGGGCGCAGGCGTTGCGCGCGGGCTCGGTGCACGCTCTCGACTATGCCGACCCTGCCGACCTGGAGTCACTCAAGAGCGCCGGGGCGCAGGTCATCGAGCGGGCGCCGTTCAACATGGGCTACCTCGGCTTCAGCCAGAAGACCAAGATCATGCAGAACCAGAAGATCCGTCAGGCGATCGCCCACGCGATCAACCGGGAGAACGTGGTGAAGACCAAGTACGCCACGGGTGCCAAGGTCGCCAACGCGTTCATGCCGGACAGCCTGTGGAGCTACACCGAGGACTTCGCCAAGTACGACTACAACGTGGCCAAGGCCAAGCAGCTCATCGCCGAGTCCGGTGAGGCGGACCCGACGCTGGAGTTCTGCTACCCGAGCGGGGTCAGCCGCGCCTACATGGTCGACCCGGCCGGCAACTTCCAGCTGATGAAGGCCGATCTGGAGGCCGCGGGCTTCAAGGTCACCCCGAAGACCTCACCCTGGAGCCCCGACTATCTGAACATCTCCCAGGCCGGTGACTGCCCGCTCTACATGCTGGGCTGGAACGGCGACTTCGGCGACCCCGACAACTTCCTCGGCACCCTGTTCCAATCCTTCTCCAACCAGTGGTCGTTCCGGAACGAGCCGATCTTCAAGGTGCTGAACGACGCCGAACGCGAGCCCGACCAGGCCAAACGCGAGGAGCTGTACAAGCAGGCGAACGCGCTGATCGCCGACTTCGTGCCGGGCGTGCCGTACGCCCAGAGCCCCTCCTTCTCGGCCGCCGCCAAGAACGTCCGGGGTTGGGTGCCGAGCCCGGTGCTCAACGACGTCCTCGCCACGATCTCGCTGTCCTGACGGATGCTGAGGTTCGTCGTCAGACGGCTGGCGCTGCTCGTCCCGATCCTGCTGGGACTGTCGATCCTGCTGTTCCTGTGGGTCCGGGCACTGCCGGGAGGGCCCGCCGAGGCCCTCCTCGGGGAGCGGGCCACCCCGCAGGCCATCGAGCGGGTGAAAAGGCTCTACGGCCTGGACCGGCCCTGGTACGAGCAGTACCTCACCTGGGCCGGCAACCTCTTGCACGGAGACCTCGGCGTGTCCAGCCGGACCCAGCACCCGGTCCTCGAAGAGCTGCTGCGGACCTTTCCGGCCACGGTGGAGCTCGCCCTCACCGCGATGATCTTCGCGGTGGGGGTGGGCGTCCCCCTCGGCTACTTCGCCGCCCGCCGGCACGGCACCTGGCTCGACCACGTCTCGGTCGCCGGGTCGCTGTTCGGCATCACGGTCCCGGTCTTCTTCCTGGGCTACATGCTCAAGTTCGCCTTCGCCGAGAAGCTCGGGATCCTGCCCACCGACGGCCGTCAGGACCCGCTGATCGACGCCGTGCACCCCACCGGGTTCTATGTGCTGGACGGCCTGGTCGCCGGGAACCCCGGGGCGTTCTGGGACGCTCTGGCGCACCTGGTCCTGCCCGGCGTCGCCCTGGGGACCATCCCGCTGGCGATCGTGGTGCGCATCACCCGTGCCTCGGTGCTGGACGTGCTGCACGAGGACTACGTGCGCACCGCCGAGGCCAAGGGACTGCGGCCGGCCACGATCCGGGGACGGCACGTACTGCGCAACGCCATGCTCCCGGTCACCACGATCATCGGCCTGCAGGTCGGGCTGCTGCTCGGCGGCGCCGTACTGACCGAGACCGTCTTCGCGTTCCCGGGGTTCGGCAAGTTCATCGCCGACTCGATCATGGCCAGGGACTACGCGGTGCTGCAGGGCTTCATCCTGTTCACCGCCGTGGTCTTCGTCCTGGTGAACCTGCTGGTCGACATCGCCTACGGGCTCATCGATCCGAGAGTGAGGGTCGCGTGAACGGATACGCCGTGACGAGGTGGCGCGCGTGAGCCTCTCCCAGGCCGAGGCCGCAGCCGTCACCCCGGACGAGGCGGGTGGCGGCCTCGGCAGGGACGCCTGGCGCCGATTGCGGCGCAACCCGGTCGCGATCACGGGCGCGATCCTAGTGCTCCTGTTCGTCGCGGTGGCCCTGCTCGCCCCGTGGCTGGCCCCCTTCCCACCGGACAAGCCGGTCGGCCAGGTCACCCCCACCTCCATCCCCGGTCCGTCCGCCGAGCACTGGTTCGGCCTCGACGACCTGGGCCGTGACGAGTTCACCCGCGTCCTGTGGGGTGCCCGCTGGTCCCTGGTCATCGGCGTGGTCTCACTGCTGCTCGGCATGGCGGGCGGCCTGCTGCTCGGCCTGCTCGCCGGGGCCTTCGGCGGCCTGGTCGACACCGTCGTGATGCGTTTCGTCGACATGGTGCTGTCGATCCCCGGCCTGCTGTTCGCCATCGGCGTCGCCGCCATGCTGGGAGCGGGGCTGGACGCCGTGATGATCGCCATCGCGGTGGTGAACGTGCCGGTCTTCGCCCGGCTGCTGCGCGGCCAGATGCTGGCCCAGCGCCAGTCCGACTACGTGCTGGCGGCCCGGGCGGTCGGCGTGCGACGGTGGCGGATCGTGCTCGGCCACGTCCTGCCCAACTCACTGACCCCGGTCATCGTGCAGGGCACCCTCACCCTCGCCACCGCCATCGTGGACGCGGCCGGCCTGGCCTTCCTGGGCCTGTCCAGCAACGACCCCAGCATCCCCGAATGGGGCCGGATGCTGGCCGACACTCAGCGCTACCTGTCCAGCGCGCCGCTGCTCGCCGTCTTCCCCGGCCTGGCCATCGTCTTCGCCGCGCTCGGCTTCACCCTGCTGGGGGAGTCGCTGCGCGAGGCCCTCGACCCCAAATACCGGCGGTGACGCGTGAGTCTGCTCAGAGTCGAAGAGCTCAATGTGGTCTTCCGCCGGAGAGGCCGCGAAGACGTGCGCGCCGTGGACGGCGTCAGCTTCTCGGTGGCGCCGGGCGAGACCGTCGGACTGGTGGGGGAGTCGGGCTGCGGCAAGTCCGTCACTTCGCTCGCCGTCATGGGACTGCTGCCCAGACGCGGCACCCTGGTGCAGGGGAGCGTCGCCTTCGACGGGACCGAACTGCTCGCCCTGCCCGCCGACAAGCTGCGCGCACTGCGCGGCCGGGACATGGCCGTCGTCTTCCAGGATCCGATGACCTCGCTCAACCCGGTCGTCCCCATCGGGGTCCAGGTGACCGAGGTGCTCGTCCGGCACCGCGGCATGGCCTCGGGAGAGGCGCGGGCCGAGGCGGCCGACCTGCTGCGCCGGGTGGGCATCCACGATCCCGCCAGACGGCTGAAGGAGTATCCCCACCAGCTCTCGGGAGGGATGCGCCAGCGCGCGCTGATCGCGACGGCGCTGGCCTGCCGCCCCAGGCTCCTCATCGCCGACGAACCCACCACCGCGCTGGACGTCACCATCCAGGCGCAGATCCTCGACCTGCTCAAGGCGCTGGTCGCCGACACCGGGACCGCCCTGGTCCTGATCACACACGATCTGGGAGTGGTCGCCGGGATGTGCGACACCGTCCATGTGATGTACTCCGGCCGGATCGTCGAACGGGCGTCCCGGCACGATCTCTTCGCCGGTCCCCGCCACCCCTACACCGCGGGCCTGCTCGCCTCCGTGCCGCGGCTCGACCGGCCGCGCGGCGAGCGCCTGGAACCCATCCAGGGCTCCCCGCGCGACACCATCCCCTGGTCGCGGGGCTGCGCGTTTGCACCGCGCTGCCGCAACCGCGTCGACCGATGCACCGGGTCGGCGCCGGAACTACGCGGTGGCACCCACAGCCTGCGCTGCTTCAACCCGATCGAGGCCGAGGTGGTCGACCGATGAGCTCCGAGCCGCTGCTGTCGATCCGCGGGCTGAAGGTGCACTTCCCGATCAAGAAGGGTGTGCTGCTGGGGCGGGTCGTCGGCCAGGTCAGAGCCGTCGACGGAGTCGACCTCGACGTGCCGAGCGGCATGACCTACGGCCTGGTCGGGGAGTCGGGCTGTGGCAAGAGCACGCTCGGCAAGGCCGTACTGAGGCTGGTCGAGCCCACGGCCGGAACCGTCCTGTTCGACGGCGTCGACGTCGGAGCGCAGGGCCCGGAACGGCTCCGCCTGCTCCGGCGGCACATGCAGATGGTCTTCCAGGACCCGCTCGCCAGCCTGGACCCCCGGCAGAGCGTGGAGTCGGTGCTCACCGAACCGCTCCGGACCCACGGCTTCACCGGAGACCGCCGCCGGCGGGTGCGGGAACTGCTCGACATCGTGGGACTGCCCGCCGGGTCCGCGGGCCGGTACCCCCACGAGTTCTCCGGTGGCCAGCGGCAGCGGATCGGCATCGCCAGGGCGATCGCCCTGAACCCCCGGCTGATCATCGCCGACGAGCCGGTCTCCGCGCTGGACGTCTCCATCCAGGCGCAGATCGTCAACCTGCTGGAGGACCTGCAGGAGCAGCTGGGGCTCACCTACGTCGTGGTCGCCCACGACCTGGCGGTGGTGCGGCACGTCAGCGACGTCATCGGGGTGATGTATCTCGGCGCGCTGGTGGAGGAGTCCCCCTCCGACGAACTGTACGCCGAGCCGCTCCACCCCTACACGATCGCGCTGATGTCGGCGATCCCGATCCCCGATCCCGAAGTGGAGGAGCGCAGGCGGCGGATCCTGCTCACCGGGGACCTGCCGTCCCCGGTGGACGTCCCGTCCGGTTGCCGGTTCCACACCCGCTGCCCGTTCCGGCAGCCGACGCGCTGCGCCGACGAGCCGCCCGCGCTCCGGGAGGCGCGCCCCGGCCGCAGTGTCGCCTGCCACTGGGCGGAGGAGATCGCGGCGGGCCGGATCCGGGCCGCCGCCGGCGCCCACGACCCCGCTGCCACCGAGGCCGGCGCCCCGGTCACCCCAGCGCCGACATGACCGGGGCGAAGTACCGGCGGAGGTCATCGGTGGTCAGCTCACAAATGATCATTCAAAGGTCTCCAACGGTCACAAGGGCTCCGCCGCCGCCTCCGGGGCGCCGGCGTACCGCGGGCGGTCGGCATTCCAGTGTGCCGGGTGACGGCTTCAACCGGATGCCCGGTCGCCGTCGGAGCCCCGGAGGCCGGCGCCCAGGGGCCGCTAGGGGATGGCGCCGGGTGTGATCAGGCCGGTCTCGTAGGCCAGGACCACGGCCTGGACGCGGTCGCGCAGGCCGAGCTTGGTGAGCACGTTGCCGACGTGGGTCTTGACCGTCGTCTCGCTCACCACCAGCTCGGCGGCGATCTCCGCGTTCGACATGCCGCGGGCGATCAGCCGCAGCACCTCCATCTCGCGTTCGGTGAGCCGGTCCAGGCGGGCCGGGGCGGACTGCTGGTGGGCCGAGGGCAGGTGCGCCCCGAACCTGTCCAGCAGCCGCCGGGTGACGCTCGGGGCGACGATGGCGTCTCCCGCCGCGACCACCCGGATGGCCTGCACCAGCTCGTCCGGTGGGACGTCCTTGAGCAGGAAGCCGCTGGCTCCGGCGCGCAGCGCCTCCACGATGTATTCGTCCAGGTCGAAGGTCGTCAGCACGAGGACTTTGGGCACATGGGCGCCGCCGGAGGCCTCGCGCACGATCCGGCGGGTCGCCTCTATGCCGTCCACGCCGGGCATCCGGATGTCCATCAGCACCACGTCGGGCATCAGCGCGCGCGACTGCTCCTGAGCGGCCTTGCCGTCCCCGGCCTGGCCGACCACGGTGATGTCGGGTTCGGCCTCCAGGATGAGACGGAACCCGGTGCGCAGCAGTGGCTGGTCGTCCACCAGTAGCACTCTGATCGTCATGGCACGTCCTTGAGGGGAAACCGGGCGTCGACCTCGAATCCGCCCTCCGGCCGCGGGCCGATTCTCAGGACTCCACCATAGAGGGCGACACGTTCGCGGATGCCGACCAGACCGTGTCCGGTCCGATCGCCGGAGGAACCGGGGGCGCCGGAGAGGCCGGGGGCCTCCGGGCCGTGGCCGTCGTCCTCGACCTGGACGGCCAGCTCACCCGGCCCCTGCCGTACGGTGACCCAGGCGCGGGCCTGCGGACCGGCGTGCCGCAGGCAGTTGGTCAGCGCCTCCTGAACCAGCCGGTAGACGGCCAGGTCGACACCGGGGGGCAGCCGTTCTCCCTCGCCACCCATGTCCAGCTGCGTCGGCAGGCCCGCCTCCCGCATCTGGTCGACCAGTGCGGGGATCTCCCGCACCCCCGGCTGGGGGTTGCGCTCGGCCGGCGCCGCGTCGGTCCTGAGCACACCCACGAGGTTGCGCATCTCGGCCATCGCGGCCCGGCCCGTCTCCTCGATCGCCGAGAGCGCCTCGCGGGCACCGTCGGGGTTGGTGGCCAGCACCCGGCGTGCCGCGGAGGCCTGGACGGTCATCACGCTCACGTGGTGGGCCACCACGTCGTGCAGCTCCCGGGCGATGCGGGAGCGTTCCTCGGCCCTCGCCGCGCGGGTGTCGGACTCCCGGACCTGTTCGGTCCGCTCGGCTCGGTCGCGGAGCTCGGCGAGGTAGGCACGGCGTAGCCGGACGCTCCGGCCGGTGATCCACATGGTCGTGGCCAGGACGGCCACGAGCAGGTGGGCCGTCCGGTCGCCGAGCCCGCCGGAGGCCGCCACCAGCAGGACCCGGCAGATCAGGCTGACCAGCAGCGCGCACAGACTGAGGGCCAGACCTCGCTGGGCGGCGATCGTGTAGACCAGCATCAGCGCGGCGACCCAGAGCAGGGAGCCGCTCTGGTGCAACGACGCCAGAGTCATCTCGATGAGGCCGACCAGGATGAGCATCGTGAACGGCAGGTGGCGGCGGAGCGCCGGAGACAAGCAGCCGGCCACGACCAGAGCAAGGCCCAGCACGTCGGGCTCCATGAGCCCGGCTGGGGCGCCAAGGAGGAGACCGGCGTGGGCGTAGGGCACCGCGGCGACCGCCAGCGCCACCGCCAAGGCGGCGTCGGGGATCAGCGGGTGTCCGGAGAGCCAGGCCCGCAGGCCGCCGGGGGTGTTGCGCACACAATCAATTTAGGCGTCACATTCCGGCGGCCACCCTGCCGGAGGGGGATATCCCCCTCATCCCCGCGGATGACCCCGGCGGCCCGTACCGCGGGGCGGGCCTGCGGGGCGTCGCGCACGGTCTCCCGGAACCGGGGGACCCCCGGCGTGGAAAGAAGGGCCGGAGCGCCGCTCCGGCCCTTCCCCGGATGATCCGGGGCGTCGCTTCCGGGGCCCGATCCCCCCCCCGGAGCGTCTCTCCGGGCCGCTCCGGGACGGTTCTTCAGAGCTCGTCGGTGGCCGCTCTGGAGGTGCGGCGGGTGCTGCGCACGGTGTCACCCGGCTGCCGTTCGGGCAGCGGCGGGGGAGTGCCGCCGAACTGGGGGCACAGCTCCTGGTAGGAGCACCAGTCGCACAGGCGGCTGGGCCTGGGGGGCCACTCGCCGGTCTCCATCGCCCGCTCGATGGCCGTCCACAGCGCCTGCACCTTGCGCTCGGTGGCGCGCAGATCGGCCTCGTCGGGGGAGTAGCGCAGCACCTCGCCGCCGCCCCCCAGATACATCAGCTGGAGCAGCCGGGGCACCGAGCCGTGCAGCCGCCACAGGGTCAGGGCGTAGAACTTCATCTGGAACAGCGCCTTGGCCTCGAAGGCCGGCCCCGGCGCGCTGCCGGTCTTGTAGTCGACCACGCGGACCTCGCCGGTGGGTGCGACGTCCAGCCGGTCGATGTAACCGCGCAGCATCAGGCCGCTGTCGAGCACCGCCTCCACATACAGCTCCCGGTCGGCGGGCTCCAGGCAGGTGGGGTCCTCAAGGGTGAAGTAGCGCTCCAGCATGGCACGGGCCTGGGCCAGCCACTGGGCCTGCTCCCGGTCGTCGGTGAACATGCCGCCGTAGGCGGGATCCTCGGCCAGCAGCCTGCGCCACTCCGGCTCCAGCAACTCCAGGGCGGCGGCGACGGTGCGTCCGGGAGCGGGGAGGTCGTAGAGGCGTTCCAGCACTGAGTGGACCATGGTGCCCCGCACCGCGGCGGGAGACGGCGGCTCCGGAAGCCGGTCGATCACCCGGAACCGGTAGAGCAGCGGGCACGTCATGAAGTCACCGGCGCGGGACGGCGACAGCGCTCCGATGATCGTGGGCTCGGTCAGTGACATGCCCGCACTGTAGGTCACAGTGACGACAGTTTGTGCTCTGGGTGGCCGCGAGACGTCTGCGGGTGGCGTGATGGCGCGTAGCATCAAGGCCTGAAGGTGAAGTGGACGAGGAGTGGTGAGCCAGCGGTGAGCAGCGAGAGTCCGCGTCAGGACAATCCGGGACTGCGGATGGGACGGCCGTTCGGCATCCCGGTGTACGTCTCGCCCACCTGGCTCATTGTGGCGGCGTTCATCACCTACATCTACCAGAAGGTGGTGATCGCCCAGCTTCCCGACCTGAGCGTCCCACTGTCCTATGTGGTCTCGTTCGTCTTCGCGGTGCTGCTGTACGTGTCGGTGCTCCTGCACGAGCTGGCACACTCCGTGGTCGCCAAGCTGTACGGCCTGCCGGTCCGCCGCATCACGCTCTACCTGCTCGGTGGCGTCTCGGAGATCGAGCGCGAGCCGGAGACCCCCGGCCGGGAGTTCATGGTGGCCTTCGTGGGGCCGCTGCTCTCGTTCGGGCTGGCCGCGATCGGTTTCGCCGCCTACCAGGTCATCGATCCGGCGACCATCCTCGGCGTGCTGACCTTCCAGCTCTGGGGGGCCAACCTGATCGTCGGGGTCTTCAACGTCCTGCCGGGGCTGCCGCTCGACGGCGGCCGCATGCTGCGCGCCGGGGTCTGGAAGCTCACCCGCAATCCGACCTCGGGCACGATCGTGGCGGCCTGGACCGGCCGCGCGCTGGCCGTCGTCCTGGTCGCGGTGCCCGTCGGGCTGGCGCTGATGAGCGGGCAGTCTCCGGGTTGGGAGGTCATCTGGTCGGTGCTGCTCGCCTCCTTCATCTGGCTCGGCGCCACCCAGTCGCTGCGCAGTGCCCGGGTGCGTGCCCGGATCCCGCAGGTGAACGCCCGGGCCCTGGCCAGGCGGGCCATCGCGGTGACCGGAGACCTGCCGCTGGCCGAGGCTCTGCGCCGGGCCGCCGAAGCCCAGGCGGGGGCGATGGTGGTGGTCGACCACGAGGGTCACCCGACGGGGATCGTGAACGAGGTCGCGGTCGAGGCCACCCCGGAGGGCCGCCGTCCCTGGGTGACGACCGGCTCGCTGGCGCGCAGTCTCGAACCGTCGCTGGTGCTGGCCGCCGACCTGTCGGGAGAGTCCCTGATCGACGCGATGCGCGAGACCCCGGCGGGGGAATACCTCCTCGTGGAGCGCGGCGGCGAGATCTTCGGGGTGCTGGCCACGTCGGATGTGAACCGGGTGTTCAGCGGGGTTTAGCGAACCGCCGGGGGTCTTCGGGCGTCTCACTGGGTGTGTGCCCGGGACGATGCGGTGACGTGCGGGAAGATCGCCCGCTTTTGTCCTACTCGTTTTCGGTACGTGCCACGGCTAGTGTTCTGGGCAACTGAACCGGTTGGCCATGGAGCTTAAGGGACGCACAATTGGCACCCCCCGACACGCCGACCTCGGCCGGTGATCTCACCCCGGAGCTGATCGGCACGCCCGGCTGGGATGATCGCCTGGTCGCCGCCGCTGGAATCCCCGTGTACGACATTCCGTTCCTGACCGTCGGCGGAGGCATGGGTTCCTTCGTGACGCTGGACTATCTGCGGATCTACGGGGTCCCCACCTCCCGGATGCGGGTGGTGTCCAACATCGACACCCCCTGGCAGACCTACGAGTTCCTGACCAGGTGCTCGCAGATCCCCCGGTCGGAGCGGATCCGTTCCGACTCCTCCTCGCGGCCCGACAACATCTGGGGATTCCCCTCCTACGCCCTGCAGGAGACCTGGACGGACAAGACGCCGGCCTACCTGTGGCAACTGCTGACCGAGCCGCTCCTGAACGACTACTGGACGCCGCGCGCGGGCACGGTCTTCGAGAGCCTCGAACGCGAGGCCAGGCGCATCGACTACTGGGACATGCTGGTCAAGGGACAGGTCCGGATGGTGCGCCGCCGGGTGGGCGGCGGCTACTTCACCGTGGTCACCCCCCCGGAGGGTACGGCGCCGACCAAGCGGATCGTCTTCCGCTCACGCTTCGTGCACGTCGCGATCGGCTATCCGGGGCTGAAGTTCCTGCCCGACCTGCAGGAGTTCCGCACCAAGCACGGTGACTACCAGCATGTGGTCAACGCCTACGAGCCGCACGAGCAGGTCTACGAGTTCCTCAAGACCCGCCCCGGCACGGTGGTCATCCGGGGCGGCGGCATCGTGGCCTCCCGTGTGCTGCAGCGCCTGTTCGACGACCGGGAGAGGTTCGGGCTGCAGACCCAGATCGTGCACATCTTCCGGACCTTCGTCACCGGGTCCCACGGCCCGCACGCCTGGGCGCGCCGCAAAGGCGGCGACGGCTGGGCCTACCAGGGCTTCAACTACCCCAAGTCGGTGTGGGGCGGCCAGCTCAAGGCGCAGATGCGCAAACTGGAGGGTGCCGAGCGCGCCGCCAAGTACAAGGAGATGGGCGGCACCAACACCCCCTACCGCCGGCGCTGGCAGGAGCAGTTGCGGGCGGGGCGCAGCGGCGGCTACTACCACCCGGTGCAGGGCACCGTGGACCGGGTGGAGCACGCCCCCGACGGGCGGCTGGTCAGTTACGTGCGCAGCGGCGACGGTCTCGTCCGCGAGCCGGTGGCCGACTACATCATCGACTGCACCGGCCTTGAGGCCGACATCGCCGAGCACCGGATCTACGATGACCTGCTCCGGCACGGAGGGGCGTACCGCAACCCGGTCGGCAGGCTGGAGGTGGAGCGTCACTTCGAGGTGAAGGGGACGGCGAGCGGGGACGGCGCCCTCTACGCCTCCGGCTCCGCGACACTCGGCGGTTACTTCCCCGGTGTCGACACCTTTCTGGGACTGCAGATCGCGGCTCAGGAGATCGCCGACGACCTGGCGCGGCGGGGGTTCGTCCGCAGGATGGGGCCGTTACGGTCAACCTCGCAGTGGTTCAAATGGGCACTCAACTCACCGGTGTAAGGAGTGTTCTCCATGGTTCCGACTCTGGCGGGGCGCATCCAGACGCGGCTCTTCCTGCTCGCCACCGTGGGCGCGATCATCACGTTGCTGATCGTGCCGGTGCTGCCGGTGCTGCCGGGGTCCTCGGGGCCGCTCGGCGACCGCTACGTCACCGGGTTCCTGGTCCTGACGGCGGTGGCCGTGCTGGGGGTCGGCTGGGAGCTGGTCTACCACTTCCTCATGCAGTTCCGGTGGGAGAAAGACTGGCCGACCCTGTTCGGCTTGCTGACGGTCCTGCCCGAAGGCCTTCTGCTGTACTTTTTGCTACGGTCCGGTGCAGTTGATTTCATTGATCCGGTTCCGTCGGCCGCCTTCTGGACACATTTCACCGTCGTCTGGGTCTGTGTGTGGCTGGTGGCGAACGGTCCGATGCGCGTGCCGTTCATCCGATGGCGTTTTCGGGGAGGGAGAGTTCTATGACCGAGCGGAGCGAGGGAACACATAAGCACAGCACCTTGGTCATGAAGCCGACAGGAGAGGTTTCATGACCGACGAGGGCTTCGGAGCGGTACGTCCGCTTCCGGGTGACGGGCTGGTCGCCCATGTCGGTGGCCTGCTACTGGTGTGTGACGCGGCCGAGGCCGTTGTGGAGGACCTGCTGAGGGCGCTGCGGGAGACCGCGGCCTCCGGCGGGGACGGCCGCGCGCTGGCCCGCCGGGTCGCCCAGGTGCTGGCCGTCATGATGGGCGAACCCGTGGCGTGCGCCGTCGCCGGTCCCGTCGCCGGGGGAGTGGCCGTACTGGTCAGCGGCCCGGCCCTGGCATCGGTCACCGGTTCGCAGGGTGAGATCCGGCTGGCCGGGCGTGACGCGCTCACCTGGTCCGATCGCCTCGTGCCCGGCCCGGTCACCGAGGTCGAGCTGCGCCTGCCCGATGCCGGCACCGCCCATCCGCTCGCCCGGCTGGACAGTGGCGTGATCGTCGGTGGTGGCGTTCGGTGTGATCTGACCGAGGCCGGGGCGCCGGCCGCCCATCGGCCCGCGCCCCGGGTGGAGGCCGCTCCGCAGTCCGCCCGGCCGCCGGCCGCGCCCGTGCAGGCCGCGGCTCCCCAGCCCGAGGCGTCCCCTCCGCCGGCTCCCGCGCATCCCGACCGGCCGGCCCCGGTGGAGAGCGTGCCGCCCGCGCCCTACCCGATGGGTTCTCCGGAGCCGCAGATCCCCGTGCCTCAGGCATGGCAGTCCGAGCCCGTGCCGGTCGCGCCGCAGGGACCGGAGCCCGGGCCCGTCCCGGCCGTCGTCTCCCACGCGGACGTGGATACGGCCATGGCGAGCGGTATCGGCGGCGACCCCGTCGATGCCCGGGACCAGCCGTTCGAGTACGAACTGCTGGTCCCGGACGGTCCGCAGGCCGCGCCCGAGTCCTCGCCGTCCGGACCGGAGCCGGAGTCGCGCCCGCTGGTCTACGGGGTCGACTGCAAGAACGACCATTTCAACGACCCGCGTGTGCCGTACTGCGCGGTCTGCGGCATCGCGCTGGTACAGCGCACGCTCGTCCCCTACAAGGGGCCGCGCCCGCCGCTGGGCGTGCTGCTCCTGGACGACGGCATGACGCTCCGGCTCGACACCGACTATCTGGTCGGCCGTGACCCCGAGCGGGCCCCGGAGGTCGCCGACGGCTCGGTGCGTCCCGCCAAGGTCACCAGCCCCGACGGCTCGGTGTCCCGCCGTCACCTTCGGGTGGCGCTGGACGGCTGGGACGTCAACCTGGTTGACCTGGGGTCGGTCAACGGCACCCAGATCCAGCCGCCGGGCGACCCCAACTTCTACGACATCCCGCCGAACGAGGCGGTGGCGATCCTGCCCGGTACGACCGTGCGGATCGGCGTCTCCCGCACCATGCGTTACGAGTCGCACCGTAACCGCTGAGAGTCCGCCTTGCCGGGCGGTACGGCCGGCGCCGTGCCGCCCGGCTCCCTTGCTGGCCCTGCGCAAGATCTACAGCACGCCGCCGTCGGTCCACGCCGATCTGGAGCCCGAGCTGTCGGGGCTCGTCCACGCCTGCGTCGGTGACGTGGCCGGGCGGCCCACCGCCGGGGGACGGGCCGACCGCATCTACGCGCTGGTGGGCTGAAGCCGGTCCAACTCGGTATGGAGAAGTCTCTCCAGCCGTTCGGCGCCGAGCCGGTCGGGGTAGAGCAGGCGGCGCACGCTCAGCCCGTCGACCAGGGCGAGCAGCCGCTCGGCGACGTCACCGAGGTCCTCCTCGGTGGCGATCTCCCCGGCGTCGGCCGCCGCGCCGAGCAGGCTGCGCACCAGGTAGCGCAGCTCCTCGGCCTCGGCGCGTTGCGCCTCAAGCAGGGCTGGGCTGGTCAGGCTCCGGCTCCAGAACCCGATCTCCAGTCCGCTCTCCCGGGTGCGTTCGTCGTCCAGCGGCAGGTTGTCGAGCAGGAGTTCGCGCAGCGCGGACAGGCCTGTGTGGCCGGCCAGTCTGCCGCGCAGCCGCGCTGCGATGCGCCGGTGCGAGGAGCGCAGCGCCGACAGCATGATGTCGTCCTTGTCGGCGAAGTAATGGGTGAGCACGCCGTTGGAGTAACCCGCCTCCCTGGCGATGGCCCTGGTCGTGGCGGCCTCGATGCCCTCACGCAGGATGATGCGGCGGGTGGCCTCGACGACCTCCTTCCGCCGCTCTCCATGATCGACGCTCTTCGGCAACCGGATCCCTCCTGTTTCCTCATTGACATGGTATTCGGGCGCCCGTCTATTATCCGCTGAAGACATGAGGAGGACTCACTATGACCGTCGTCACCCTCGGGGTGCACATCGTGGACGTGCTCGCCCGGCCCGTGGAGTCGATCCCGGAAGGGCAGGACACCCACCTGCTGGAGCAGATCCGCATCACCGCGGCGGGCGCGGCCGCCGGGACCGCCGTCGGCCTGGCCGGGCTCGGTGTCCCGGTCGCCTCGATGGGGGCGGTCGGCGCCGACGAACTCGGTGACTTCCTCATCATGGTCATGGCACGGCACGGGGTGGACGTCACCGGGATCGTCCGCAAGGGGAGCGAGCAGACCGCCGCCTCGATCCTGCCCATCCGGCCGGACGGCGGGCGTCCGTCGTTCCATGTCCCCGGCGCCAACCTCACCCTGGCCACCACCGACCTGGACCGCGACCGCGTCACCGGGGCGCGGGTCGTGCACCTGGGCGGTATGGACGTGACCTGGGGCCTGCACGACCCCGGCTTCCTGGCGCTCCTGGCCGAGACACGGGAGGCGGGCACGATCGTCACGATGGACCTACTGTCCAATATCCCCGACCTGATGCAGGGGGCGCGGATTTTTCTGCCGTACGTGGACTACCTCCTGCCCAACGAGGAGCAGGCGCTCATGATGAGCGGCACGACCGACGTGGAACAGGCCGCGCTCGCGCTGCTGGCCGAGGGGCCCGGAGCCGTGCTGGTCACCCTGGGCGCCGAGGGCAGCCTGGTCGCCACCGCGTCCGGTCTCACCCGCGTCCCCGCCCTCGACGTCCCCGTGGTGGACACCACCGGTTGCGGAGACGCCTACTGCGCGGGCTTCATCACCGGTCTGGTCGACGGCCGCGAGGTCGTCGACGCGGCCGGACTCGGCACCGCGCTGGCCGCCCGGGTGGCCGGCGGCCTCGGTTCCGACGCCGGTCTGGCCGGAGCGCGGGAGCTACGAGCGAGCGCGTGACCGACGGGCGGCCACCTGGTGCGCCGTACCGACCTGTTCCGACTACAGCCGTACCGGCCTGTCCGGACTGCAAGCGAGCGCGTGACCGACGGGCGGCCACCCCGTGCGCCGGACCGGCCCGTGCCACCCGTGAACCCGTCCCAACCGTGAACCCGTCCCAACCGTGAAAGGGCGACACATGTCCATCGACGCCAACCTCCGGGAGCGGGCCGCCAGGGTCGTCCCCGGCGGCATGTACGGTCATCTCAACGCGGCCCTGCACGGCCCCGGCTACCCGCAGTTCTTCGTCGGCGGCGAGGGCTGCCGCCAGCGCGACGCCGACGGCCGCGAATACATCGACCTCATGTGCTCCTGGGGTCCCGTCGTGCTCGGCCACCGCCACCCCGCCGTGGAGGCCGCCGTCACCGCCCAGCTCGCCCAGGGCGACTGCCTCAACGGCCCGGGCCCGGTCTACGTGGAACTCGCCGAGCTGATGGTGGAGACCATCCCGCAGGCCGACTGGGTGATGTTCTCCAAGAACGGCACCGACGCCACCACCCAGGCCCTGATGATCGCCCGTGCCGCGACCGGCCGGACCAAGGTGCTCATGGCCCACGGGTCCTACCACGGGGCCGACCCGTGGTGCACGCCCAGCCTGTCGGGCACCACCCCCAACGAGCGCGCCGACCTGATCGAATACCCCTACAACGACCTGGCCGGCGCCGAGGAGGCCGCGGCCCGGGCCGAGGGCGACGTCGCCGCGATCATCGTGACGCCGTTCAAGCACGACTCCTTCGAGGACCAGGAGCTCGCCGCCGTGGAGTTCGCCCGGGGACTGCGGGCGCTGGCGGACCGGATCGGCGCCGCTCTGGTCATCGACGACGTGCGCGGCGGCTGGCGCCTCGACCTCGGTGGCTCCTGGGAGACGCTGGGCGTCCGCCCCGATCTGTACGCCTTCAGCAAGGCCATGGCCAACGGCCACCCGATCGCCGCCGTCACCGGGGTGGACTCGCTGCGAGGCCCGGCTCAGACGATCTACTCCACCGGTTCGTTCTGGTTCAACGCCGCCCCGATGGCCGCGGCCAAGGCCACCATCGAGACCCTGCGCGACAGCGGCGGCATCGCGCTGATCGAGCGGGCGGGGACCCGCCTCCGCGAGGGACTCGCCGCGCAGGCGGCCGCCCACGGCTTCGTGGTCAACCAGACCGGCCCGGTGCAGATCCCGTGGCTCTCCTTCGAGGGCGACGTCACCCTGGAGAAGGGGATCTCCTGGGCCTCGTCCTGCCTGCGCGAGGGCGTCTACCTCCATCCCTGGCACAACTGGTTCCTGTCGGCCGCCCACACCGACGCCGACATCGACCGTGCCCTGCAGGGCACCGACGCGGCCTTCGCCAGGCTCAGGACGGAGTTCGGCGCCGACTGAGACGCCGCGATCCGGCCCGGGAAGCCGCGCGGCCTACCTCGGAGGGCGCAGGCGGTACCACTGCAGATCGTCCAGCCGCGTGCCGTCGGGGCCCGGCAGCAGCCCGTGCAGGAGCGCCTCCCGGGTGAAACCCGCGTTCTCCAGCACCCGCTGTGAGGCGAGGTTGCCCGGGGAGGTGCCCGCGACGATCCGGCTCAGGGGAGTGTGCTCGAAGGCCCACTCCACCAGCAGGGTCACCGCCCGGGTGGTGAAACGCCTGCCGCGGAACTCCGGCAGCGTGCTGTAGCCCGTCATCGCCTGGCCCAGCGGCGGCACGACCGAGCCGAGCTGGATGTGGCCGGCGAAGGCGCCGGTCACGGCGTCCCGGACGGCGGCCTCGACCCGCTCGCCGGCCAGCCGGCGGGTGCCCGCCAGCCGGCAGAACTCCTCACTGTCGGCCGGGTCGGGAGCCTGCGGAGGCACCCAGGTCGCCACAACCTCCGGCAAGCTCATCAGCGCGTGGTAGTCGTCGGCGTCCTCGACGGTCAGCGGCGTCAGCCGTACCACGCCGTCGGACAGCGAGCCGCCCGGGAAGTCCGGCAGGTACGGCCGTACCCGGTCACCGGAGTCGTCGGACAGCCTGGCGAAGGCCACCAGGTCGCTGCGGGTGCCGTCGCGCCGCGCCTCGGCCGCGCGCTGCACGCCCTCACGGTGGAACCCCGAGGCCAGCGCCACCCGCTGGCTGGCCAGGTTCTCCACGTCGGCCAGCAGTTCCATGCGCTGCACCCCATGGCTGAAGGCCCACTCGGTCAGCGCCCTGGTGGCGGCCGTGGCGACCCCGCGACCCCGCGCCCACGGCGCGATCAGGTAGCCCACCTCGCCGTTGCCCCGCGGATCCAGCGCCTTGAGCCCGATGTTGCCCAGCCACTCGTCCGTTCCGGCGTCCGCCACGGCGAACGAGGCGCCCCCGCTCTCCCAGAGCCGCTCGGCCACCTTCAGGTAGGAGAGCGCGTCGTCGCGGGTGTACGGCACGGGCACGGTCGGGATGAAGCGAACGATCTCCGGGTCGCCGCAGCCACGGACGATCGACTCCACGTCGTCGTCGGTGAGGAGGCGCAGCACCACGGGGCCGGCGGGAATCACGTCTTGAGGGAACACGCTCTCAGTGCTATCAGTTCCCTCCGTGAGGGGCGAATCATTTCGGATGGCGATGTTTCCGGCCGGTACGGCGCGGGAGCACGCGGAGGCGGTCCGCGCCACGGGATCCGGGTGCCGCGGCCACGACCGGTCCCACGGTGGCCGCCGGGACGGATGCGTCCGGACCGGAATCCGTGCCCGGACTGGAATCGGCGGCGGCCGTACGCGGATAACCTTGCGCGCATGGGTTTTCGCAGGCATGGGCCGTTTCAGGCCGGGGATCAGGTTCAGCTCACCGACCCCAAGAACAAGCGCCACACCGTGACACTGAAGGAGGACGGGGTCTTCCACACACACAAGGGGGGAATCCCGCACAGCGAGCTGATCGGTCAGCCCGAGGGCTCGGTGGTGCGCTCGTCCGGCGGCACCCAGTATCTCGCGTTCAGGCACCTGCTCCAGGACTACACGCTGTCGATGCCGCGCGGCGCGGCGGTCATCTACCCCAAGGACTCGGCGCAGATCGTCGCCATGGCCGACATCTTCCCCGGCGCGCGCGTCGTCGAGGCGGGAGTCGGTTCCGGCGCGCTCACCTGTTTCCTGCTGCGTGCCGTGGGTGCCGAGGGCAGCCTCACCTCCTACGAGCGGCGTGCGGACTTCGCCGAGGTCGCCACCAAGAACGTGGAGAAGTTTTACGGCGGCCCGATGGACCAGTGGCGCCTGGTCGTGGGCGACTTCGTGGAGGCGCTCGACGAGAGTGACGTCGACCGGATCATTTTGGACATGCTTGCCCCATGGGAGTGTGTCGACGCGGCGTCCAAGGCGCTCACTCCGGGCGGCGTCATCTGCTGCTATGTGGCGACAACGACACAGTTGTCCCGCACGGTGGAAACTCTCCGCGAACACGGGAGTTTCACCGAGCCCCATGCGTGGGAGACCCTGGTCCGTGACTGGCATGTCGAGGGGCTGGCCGTACGACCCGATCACCGGATGGTGGGGCACACCGGGTTCCTCGTCACTGCCCGCCGCATGGCGGACGGGGTGACGCCACCGCCCCGTCGCAGGCGTCCGGCAAAGGGGGCACAAGGCGAAGAGGTCAGTTCTTCTATCGGATGATGACGATTCGGCTACAAGGATACGTTTGCTAGTGACAAGGGAACAGACCGACGTGTTCTCCTGCTCACAGGACTAAACGCACCATAAGGGATTAATCAGTGCCGACTTAATGTAGCCATACGAACACTGCTCGGCCAGGTAAGGGACAGCCCCCGGATGGGTAGGGTTTTAAGTAGTCGGTCTCGACTGGGAAGGAGGTGACGCCGTGGCAGCTCGCGACGACGCTGAGGCTCGAGCCGCGCAGCGCGAACGGGAGGTCGCTGACCTCACAACACAGGTCTCCTTCCTGCAGGAGGAGATCACCGCGCTACGTCGGAAGTTGACGGAGTCTCCCCGGCAGGCCAGGGTCCTCGAAGAGCGTCTTCATGAAGTACAGGCGAACCTCGCGGCCGTCACCGGCCAGAACGAACGTCTGGTATCCACCCTCAAGGAGGCCAGAGACCAGATTGTCGCCCTGAAGGAGGAGGTCGACCGGCTGGCGCAGCCGCCATCCGGTTTCGGTGTCTTCCTCGAAAGCAGAGAAGACGGCACGGTGGAGGTCTTCACCGGTGGCCGCAAACTTCGGGTGAATGTCAGTCCAGCGGTGGAGGTCGACTCGCTGAGGCGTGGCCAGGAGGTCATGCTCAACGAGGCGCTCAACGTGGTCGAGGCCCTCGGATTCGAGGAGCTCGGCGAGATCGTGATGCTCAAGGAGCTCCTTGAGGACGGCCAGCGCGCGCTGGTGATCTCGCACGCCGACGAGGAGCGGGTGGTGAAGCTGGCGGAGTCGTTGCTCGACCAGCCGATCCGGGCGGGCGACTCGCTGCTGCTGGAGCCGCGTTCGGGCTACGTCTACGAGCGCATTCCCAAGTCCGAGGTCGAAGAGCTCGTCCTGGAGGAGGTGCCCGACATCTCCTACGAGGAGATCGGCGGGCTCATGCGGCAGATCGAGCAGATCAGGGACGCGATCGAGCTTCCCTACCTGCACGCCGACCTCTTCCGCGAGCACAAGCTGCGTCCCCCGAAGGGTGTGCTGCTGTACGGCCCGCCCGGCTGCGGTAAGACGCTCATCGCCAAGGCCGTCGCCAACTCCCTGGCCAAGCAGGTCGCGGAGAAGACCGGTCAGTCCGGTAAGAGCTTCTTCCTCAACATCAAGGGTCCCGAGCTTCTCAACAAGTACGTCGGTGAGACCGAGCGGCACATCCGCCTGGTCTTCCAGCGTGCCCGGGAGAAGGCCTCCGAGGGCACCCCGGTGATCGTGTTCTTCGACGAGATGGACTCGATCTTCCGGACCCGAGGCTCGGGCGTCTCCTCCGACGTCGAGAACACCATCGTTCCCCAGCTCCTGTCGGAGATCGACGGCGTCGAGGGCCTGGAGAACGTGATCGTGATCGGCGCCTCCAACCGCGAAGACATGATCGACCCGGCGATCCTGCGGCCCGGCCGCCTGGACGTCAAGATCAAGATTGAGCGGCCGGACGCCGAGGCGGCCAGGGACATCTTCTCGAAGTACCTCATCGAAGACCTCCCCCTCCATCCCGAGGACCTCGCCGAGCACAGTGGCAGTCGTGCGGGCACGATCTCGGGCATGATCCAGCGGGTGGTCGAGCGGATGTACACCGAGAGCGAGGAGAACCGCTTCCTCGAGGTGACCTACGCGAACGGTGACAAGGAGGTCCTGTACTTCAAGGACTTCAACTCCGGCGCCATGATCCAGAACATCGTCGACCGCAGCAAGAAGATGGCGATCAAGCAGTTCCTCGAGTCCGGGCAGAAGGGCCTGCGGATCCAGCATCTGCTGGCGGCCTGCGTGGACGAGTTCTCCGAGAACGAGGATCTGCCCAACACCACCAACCCCGACGACTGGGCCCGCATCTCCGGCAAGAAGGGCGAGCGGATCGTCTACATCCGCACGCTCGTGACGGGCAAGCAGGGCACCGAGGCCGGCCGTTCCATCGACACGGTGGCCAACACCGGCCAATACCTCTAGCAGCACGGACGCCGGCGGCACGGCCCCCCATCGGGGGTCGCGCCGCCGGCGTCCGTCGTCGCGGTCCCCATCCGTCACCGAAGTGAACTCGCGTCACATGGAACCCAACTGATCAAAAAGCCGTCCAAGTGGCGTGCGTGAACATTTCAGCCCGGTCATCAGGTGACCGGCGCGGGCTCTCAGGGGACGGCTCGGAGCAGGGGCCGTCTCACCGAACTCGACCTGCTCCGTTTCGTCGCCGCCCTGGCGGTGCTCGCCTTCCACTACTTCATCGCCTTCGCCTCGGTGTGGGGGGACCGCCCGTCCGAGCTGTTCCCCGCGATCTCCACACTGTCCGGCCTCGGCATCCTGGGCGTCGAGCTGTTCTTCATGATCAGCGGATTCGTCATCCTGATGAGCATCTGGGGCCGGGGGCTGGGCGCGTTCGCCCTGTCCCGGCTGGTGCGGCTCTTCCCCGCTTACTGGGTCAGCGTCGGGGCCACCGCCGCGGTCTACGGCCTGACCGCCGCCACCGCCCTGAACCCCAAGCTCAGCCCCGGGGAGTACGGGGTCAACCTCACGATGCTCCAGCGGGCCTTCGGCGTCTACGACGCCAACGGCGTCTACTGGTCGCTCTGGGCCGAGCTCCGTTTCTACCTGCTGATCTCGATCCTGGTGCTCGTCGGGGTGACGTTCAACCGCTGCCTGGTCTTCATGGGGGTCTGGCTGCTGGCCGCGGGGTTCTTCGCGGGCAGCGAGAACACCTGGGTCGACCTGGTGGTGATGCCCAAGTACGCGGCGTACTTCATCGGGGGCATGGCCTTCTTCCTGATGACCAAGCACGGGCCCAAGCTGATCCTGTGGTGCATGGCGGGGATCAGCGCGGGACTGGCGGTCAACGCGGCGCTCGACCGGGTCAGCGGCCGGGTCGAGCTGGTCGGCTACGCCGCGATGCCGGTGCCCGGGTGGGCCGTCGCCACCACGGTGATCTGCTTCTACGTGCTCATGGCGATGGTGGCGCTCGGCTGGCTGAAGTGGCTGCGCTGGCGCGGCCTGGCCGTACTGGGCGCGCTGACCTACCCGCTCTACCTCTTCCACACCACGGCCGCGGTCCTGATCGTCCCCGTCCTGCGGGACGCGCTGCCGCCCTGGCTGACCGCTCTGGTCACCCTGCTGGCCGCGATGGCCTTCTCCTACCTGGTGTACCGGCTCGTCGAACGGCCCGTCCAGGAGTTCGTCAAGTCCAGGCGCCGCCGGCCGGGCGCACCGCCTTCTCCGCCGCCCCGGATGCCCTTCGCGGCGGGCGAAAAGGCCTCGGTGCCATAACTGTTCAGCCACCGGGCATAGTGAAGGGTCTAGGGTCGGGGATATATACGGCGAAGGGGCACTCCCGGATGAACAGAGGATGCGCATGACGGTACGGCGGGTGATGGGCATCGAGACGGAGTACGGCATCTCCGTGCCCGGACAGCCGGGGGCCAACGCGATGGTGACCTCGTCCCAGGTCGTCAACGCCTACCTCGCCGCCTCGGCGGCCAGGGCACGGCGGGCACGGTGGGACTTCGAGGAGGAGAACCCACTGCGCGACGCCCGGGGCTTCGACCTGTCCAGGGAGGTGGCCGACCAGAGCCAGCTCACGGACGAGGACCTGGGCCTGGCCAACGTGATCCTCACCAACGGCGCGCGGCTCTACGTCGACCACGCCCACCCTGAATACTCCGCTCCCGAGTGCACCAACCCGCGGGCCGCGGTGCTCTGGGACAAGGCGGGGGAGCGGGTGATGCACGACGCCGCGGTCCGCGCGTCCGCCATTCCCACCAACGCCCCGATCCAGCTCTACAAGAACAACACCGACAACAAGGGCGCCTCCTACGGCTGCCACGAGAACTACCTGATGCGGCGGGCCACGCCGTTCGCCGACATCGTCAGGCACCTGACGCCGTTCTTCGTCTCCCGGCAGGTCGTCACCGGCGCCGGCAAGGTCGGCATCGGCCAGGACTCGCGCGGTGAGGGCTTCCAGATCAGCCAGCGGGCCGACTTCTTCGAGGTCGAGGTGGGCCTGGAGACCACGCTCAAGCGGCCGATCATCAACACCCGGGACGAGCCGCACGCCGATCCGGAGAAATACCGCCGGCTGCACGTCATCATCGGTGACGCCAACATGTCGGAGATCTCGACCTACCTGAAGCTGGGCTCCACCGCGCTCGTCCTGGCCATGATCGAAGACGGTTACTTCACCCGGGACCTCGCCGTGGAGAACCCCGTCCAGGCACTGCGCGCGGTCTCCCACGACCCGACGCTCAGATACGAGATCGCGATGCGCGACGGCCGTAAGCTCACGGCCGTCCAGCTTCAGATGGAGTATCTGGAGCTGGCCCGCAAGTATGCCGAGGAGCGCAGCGGCAACGGGGTGGACGAGCTCACCAAGGACGTCCTGGACCGCTGGGAGTCGGTCCTGACCCGGCTGGCCGAGGATCCGATGCAGCTCTCCAGGGAGCTGGACTGGGTCGCCAAACTGGAACTGCTGGAGGGCTACCGCACCCGCGACGGCCTCCCCTGGTCCCACCCGCGCCTGCAGCTCGTCGACCTCCAGTACTCCGACATCCGCCCCGACCGGGGCCTGTACAACCGGTTGGTCGCCCGGGGCCGGATGCAGCGCCTGGTCACCGAGGAAGAGGTCCAGCGGGCCGTCGAGGCCCCGCCCAGCGACACGCGGGCCTACTTCCGGGGCCGTTGCCTGAGCCAGTTCAGCGAGTCGGTCGCCGCCGCCTCCTGGGACTCGGTCATCTTCGACATCCCCGGCCGCGAGTCCCTGCAGCGCGTCCCGACCATGGAGCCGCTGCGCGGCACCAAGGCCCATGTGGGCGAGCTGTTCGACCGCTGCCGCACGGCCGCCGAACTGGTGAACGCCCTCACCGGCGAGTAACGACGGCCCACGCGCGGGGCGGCGGCCGGCCCGGCCGCCGCCCCGGTCGGCCGCTCCCACGCCCACGAGACGGCCGAGCCGAAGAGTGGCGACAGCGCTACGCTCACCGCGCCGCCGATCGGGTTTGCGGGCGTGGGAGCCGGAACAGCCCGTGCAGTCGGCGCAGGGCTTGCCGGTCGCCGGAGACGGAGGCGGCGCCGTTGTTGATCGCTTCGGCGAGGGTCGACCGGCCGGCGGCGAGGTCGCGGAAGACCTCGCCGCCGACCGTGATGGTCACGTCGGGGTGCTGGGCCGGGCCGTGCACCGTTTCGATGGTGCCGTCGTCGATGCGGGCGTGGAAGACCTCCTCCTCGACGCGGAACTCATACAGTGCGTGCAGGCCGGTGGCCGCCTCGGCGTCGAAGCACGCCCTCAGGCCGAGCACGGCCCAGCCGGGGTGGAAGGTCTCCTGTTCGAGGGGTTCGTCCATCGCCCATTTCAGACCCCACCGGGCCAGGGCCAGCACTGCGGGGCCGAGCTCCTCGCCGGCCTGGGTGAGGGCGTAGGCGGCGGTGCGGGCCGGTGGAGGGAGGATGATCTTGTGGACCAGTCCTTCGCGTTCCAGATGCTTCATCCGTGCGGCCAGCAGGCCGGTGCCCAGGCCGCGCAGGCCGTGTTGCAGGTCGCCGAAGCGTTTGGGGCCGGTCAGCAGCTCACGGATGAGTAGCAGGGTCCAGCGTTCCCCGACGAGGTCGAGGGTGCGCGCGGTCGCGCAGTACTGGTTGTAGGTTCGCTGTTCCACTTCAGCATTCTAATCCTGAAGCTTCTTGTTATTGAATCGGAATGCGTGGGCCTCCACGAGGAGACGGGCCAGAGCCTGCGGGTGGGTGAGCATCACGTCGTGTGGGCCGTCCAGGGCAATGGTCCGGTACCCGATCTCCGCGGCGAACCGATCGAAGGCATAGGTCTGCGGCCGGCAGTGGATGCCGGTGCCCGGTATCCGGTCGACGGCTCCGCTCAGCCGGGTCGTCTCGGTGAAGGTGCGCAGTGGCTGGGGTCGCAGGCGCGGGGCGAGCCAGGCCGCGTCGTCGGGGTCGGTGACGCCGAACATCGCCGGAGCCGGGGCGGGGACCCGGTCGCCTGCGCCGGTGCGGGCGGCGGCCTGGATCGCATGGACGAAGGCCTCGGGTGCCAGGCCGAACATGCTGGCGCCGTCGTCGCCGGCCCAGCCGTCCACCAGGATGACGTGGTCCACCAACCCGGGTCGCAGATCGGCCGCCTGCCGGACGACCAGGCCCGCGTAACTGTGCCCGACCAGCACCAGATCGTCTCTCAGGTCGTCTGCCGGGGTGTCATCGGCCGCGGCGTCGAGGGCGGTGAGGACCTCCTGGACGTGCGTGTGCAGGCCGATGTCGCCCTCCAGGGTGAGGGAGGGGGTGATGGTGCGCGCCCCCGCTTGGTGAAGGAACGGGATGAGGCGGTCCCAGGCCCAGGGGCCGTGCCAGGCGCCGTGTACGAGGACGAAGGTGGTCATGGGTGTCCTTTCGTGCGGATCAGGGGCAGCACGCGGCCGGCGAACTCTTCCAGGGCCGCGGGGTGGTCGTCGGCGGCCAGGCGGATCACCACGTGGTGCGCGCCGGCGCCGGTGTAGGCGTTGAGCCAGTCGGCGGCCTGGTGTGCCGTACCGGCGAACATGGCCTGGATGGTCTCGACGGCCTCCAGCGGGGCGTTGTAGTAGCGCTCGATGCTGGTTCGCAGGCGCCTGCGCGCCCGCTCGGGGTCATCGTCCAGGCACAGCGTCGCGTACAGCGCGGGGGTGAGCGTGCGGGCCGTCGACTGCTGGATGACAGCCAGGTCGCGAGCATAGTCCTGTACGGCGGGCGGATAGGGCAGCCAGCCGTCGGCCAGGCGCGCCACCCGCCGCAGCGCCGGTTCGCCGCCTCCCGCCAGCCAGATCGGCGGGCCTGTCGGCCGAGTCGGCGCAGGAGCCAGCCGCACGTCGTGGAAGTCGAAGTGCCGACCGGTGAAGGAGACCTCTTCTGCGGTCCAGAGCCGCCGCATCGCCTCGATCGACTCCTCCAGGCGACTGATACGGCGAGAAAAGACGACACCGACCGCGGCGAACTGGGCCTCGGTGGTGGCGTTGGGGAATCCGCCGCCCATACCGACGATCAGCCGCCCGTCGGCGAGCCGGTCCAAGGTGGCGAGCTGGTGCGCCAGCAGGATCGGATGGCGCAGCGCGGGCAGCAACACCGCGGTACCGAGCGTGACGTGTCGTGTGGCGATGGCCACGGCCGCCAGGAGCAGCAGCGGGTCGGCACGTGGCCTGGTCACGGGGCTGTCGCCGGCCCAGACGGAGTCGAAACCCAGTGCCTCGGCGCGGCGTGCCAGGTCGATCAGCTGCTCCGGATCGTGGTCGCCGCGGACGGCCTGATCGCGGGTCGGCAGCAGGTAGCCGATTTTCGATGGAGTCATGTGGTCGCCTCTCGAGGTCGTCAGGTTCCCGATCCTAGGCGTTGACTTCCTGATTTTGAAGTCTAAGATTCATTTTCAGGAACTGACCGAGAGGATCTCATTATGACGAGCGCGCTTTACACCGCACAGGCTCACGTGACCGGTGGCCGGGCGGACGGTCACGGGCGCACCGCCGACGGCAGGCTGGAAGTGGACCTGCGACAGCCCAAGGAGTTGGGCGGGGACGGCGAAGGGACCAACCCCGAGCAGCTGTTCGCCATCGGCTACGCCGCCTGTTTCGCCGCCTCGCTGGCGATAGTGGGGCAGCGCAAGCAGTTGCACGCGGATGACGCGGCGATCGACGCGAAGGTCATGCTCATCCCCGCCGGCAACGGCGGATTCAAGCTGGGCGTCGAACTCGAGATCGAGCTGCCGTCGATCGCCGACGCCACCCAGGCCGGTGACCTGGTCCGGGTGGCGCATCAGGTGTGCCCCTACTCCAACGCCACCCGCGGCAACATCGACGTGGCGCTGGTCGTCAACGGCACGCGACTGTGACACCCGCCGCGCGGTGGATGCGCCTTCACCGAGAAGCGCACCCACCGCGCGGCCGCCAGGTCCTTCCAAGAAGGATCGCCCGGGACCGATCGACGTCAACGGCAAGTCCGGGCTGTTCGCCTTCCCCCGCAGGTGTACTGCGCGCTGACTCACTCGAACGGCCGCCCACTTCCGCTGCCGGGGGAGCGGGCGGCCATCGCCGCGATGCTCGGAGTCGGTGCCATCCGGTTCGTGGCGGCCTGCCGCCGGCGGCCCCGCGGCGGCCGGGCCTGCTCAGGCGGCGCTGGAGCAGCGCGCCTTGGCCAGCATGGCCGAGGTCTGCTCGGCGCTCAGCCGCGCCCTCGGATCCTTGCGCAACAGCCCGCGCAGCACCGGCTCCAGGGCGCCCGCCCGCTGGGGAGCGCGCGCCGGCTCTCTCAGGGCCTCCACCAGGGCGGCCATCGAATGCACCGTCCGGAACGGGGTCCTGCCCTCCACCGCCATGTAGAGCGTCGCCCCGAACGACCACATGTCCGCCTCGCGGGTGCCGCCCCGGCCGTGCAGGGCCTCCGGCGCGAGGAACGCCGGTGTGCCCCGCGTCGAGGTGCTCGCCGTACCCTCGGGCGCGGCGAAGCCGAAGTCGGCCAGCACCACCCGGTCGCCGGTCAGCATGATGTTGGCGGGCTTGATGTCCCGGTGGATCACCCCACCGTCGTGTGCGTGCCGCAGTGCCTCCAGCAGCCGGCCGCCCATCCCGGCGACCAGGTCGGCGGGGAGCGGTCCTGCCTGCATCAGCGTGTCGTGCAGGGTCAGCGCCTCCAGGAACTCCATGACGATCCAGAGCCGCTCGGCCTCTTCGGTCAGGTTGTGCACCGTGACGATGCCCCGGTGGCTCAGCCGTGCCGCCATCCGGGCCTCGCGGACCACCCGTCGCCGCTGTCTGGCCGCCTCCGGGCCGGGTGGGAGGGCGATCTCCTTGAGCGCCACCTCCCGCTCCAGTAACAGGTCGTAGGCACGCCAGACGACGCCCGTCGCTCCGCGGCCGACAGGGGAGACGAGTTTGTACCGGCTGGCGACGATGGTGCTCACCCGCCAATGATCGCAGTTCTCCGTCTCCGCGGGCCAACTGGAACGCTCCCGGGCGTGTCATTTGAAACGTGTAAATATGTGGATCTATCTGCTGGGAGTGATCAGATGAGGCCGATGCCCAGCAGCAGCGTCCCGGCCCCCAGGGAGACGCCGCCCACGGCGACCAGCCAGATCAGCCTGTTCGGCCGGGTGTCCGAGGGGCGCACCACCGAGAGGAAGAAGCCGATCGGCATCAGGATCGGCGCCGCCACGATCAGGGCCCTGGTCAGGGTCCTCATCCCTTCGGACAGGTCGGCCTGGTCGATGTAGAGCATCGCGACGAGGGCGAAGAGCACCAGGATGCCCGCGTGCGCGTGGCCGGCCCGCCAGAGGCCCCGCCGTACCGGGTTGTCCAGATATCCGGGGATGGTGCGCATGATGTGTGCCAGCAGGGACATCCCGCCGAAGGCGACGGCGGGGACGGTGATCAGGAGCACCCCGGCGGTGCTCAGCGACGACGGTGACATGGAGAGCCCTTCATTGGATAGCAATGCTGGCCAATTATTCGATAGTACTACTATCCAGTCAAGTGGGAAGAATTTGCCTCAAGAAGGCAGAAGGAGGTTCTCTGGCAGGACGGCAACCCGGAGCGGCCCCGGCGTACTCTCGCAAAGATCGCGTGACGATCCGCGCGCAACGGCCGCCGGTTCGGGGAAGATATGAATCACAAGCGTCCCCCAGGCGGAGGTGCCACAGATGGCGAGCAAGGACACCGGCGGGCAGAAGCAGACCGGCCGGACCGACAGGGAGACGGAGGAGACCACCACGGTCGACTCCTCCGACGTCCAGGAGCGCAACGAGAAGCTCTCGGATGACGTCGACTCGATTCTCGACGAGATCGACGAGGTCCTTGAGGAGAACGCGGAGGAGTTCGTCAGGTCCTACATTCAAAAGGGCGGACAGTAGGTCCGTGCCCGGGGCCAGGGGCGGGGGCCGTCCACCCGCGGGTCCGAAGCCCCGGCCCGGTCGTCCCGCGGGCAGACGGCCTTCTCGCAATCAGCCCGCTCTCGTCAGGTGAACGGTCGCGATCTCGAAGGGACGCAGCGGTAGCCGCACGGCTCCACCGGTGACCTCCAGCCGTTCGCCCGCCGTGCCGCGCAGGTCGGCGCGGCGGGCAGCACCGAACGGGCCGCGGATCACGGCCTCGGTGGCTGCCGGATGCTCGGCCACGAGCCTGATCTCCAGCTCGCCGTCCCGTTCCCGCAGCGCGGCGAGCACCACGCCCGCGCCCTCGACCTCGACGGACGCCCCGACGCCCGCGGAGGACGCCCCAGGGCCCGTGGCGCCTGCCGAGGACACCCCAGGACCTCCGGCGCCCGCTGAGGACACCCCAAGGCCCGCGGCGCCGGCGGAGGACCCCCCAGAGCCTTCGGCGCCGGGAGCGGCAGGACCGCGCCCCGAACCCGGTACGGCCAGCAGCGCGTGCCGATACTCCTCGGCCAGACGCGGCAGCGCCGCCTCATGCCAGGCGCCGTGGTGCGGCAGTACGGCGAAGCGCATCGTGACCGGCCCCGGGCACTGGGCGGCGGGGGTGGGGAGCTGGGGTCCGGCGGGCTCGTCGCGGTAGGCGTTGCGGTTGCTGGACAGCAGTCCCACCGAGCGGATCAGGGTGAGTGCCAGGTCTCCGCCGGTCAGCTCGTACTCGGTCACCTGGTCCAGCAGGACCGCCAGGCCCCCCGCGGTGACGAATCCCTCGGCGGGGAAGGTGGGCAGCGGGTGTTCGCCGCAGCCGCCCTCTGCGGTCAGCCCGCGCCGCACGACCGACAGCTGCCCCTCGGAGAAGGACTCCGCCGCGGGGCGGGGCAGCGGGGCGTGCCAGCGGACCCGGTGGTCGCGGCAGTGGTTGTCGAAGGACGTCTCCAGCCGCAGGTAGGGCTCGCCCGCCCGGAGCTCGGCCCTGGTGGTGACGGTGACGCGCTCGGTGGCCTCCGAACGCGCGTCCGGAGTCGAGCAGACCGGCCAGGCGTACTCGCGGTGGATCTCCAGGACCGACACCAGCGGCCCGGTGCAGACACCGTCGACCTCGACCCGGACGGGGGCGTCCACCAGGACGTCGTCGCGGGGCGGGGCGTGGTTGTAGGTGTCGCCCGCGTCGCCTCCGTCGACGACGCGGCCCACGCCGTGGGCCTCGGCGCCGGCGGAGAAGAGCGACAGGGTGCCGTCGGCGGCCACGGTGACGCGTAACAGGCCGTTGTCGAGGGTGCCGGCGTCGGGCCGTGCCCAGCCGGGGGAAGGCGGTACCGGGGCGGGCGCGGGCGCGGAGGTCAGCACGGTCCGGCCGAGCGGTGCGACGGTGACCTGGGCGGCGACGGTGACGACAGGCTCGGCGCAGGTGCGGACCCGCCACGGCCCGGGGCGGGCGGCGGCGTGCCCCAGCACCGCCGATCGGAGGTCGGCGTAGTCGTAGCCGGTGGTGGCGTGGCGGCCGACGACGACGGTGAAGACGTCTTCGGCGGCGGACCAGGAGAGGATCTCCTGGCCGAAGAGCTCGCGTTCGTGGATCCGCCCCAGCAGCTGGGTGAGATCGTCCATGACGGTCTCGTCGAGCAGGGTGGGGGCCAGCTCCAGCCGTTGTGCGGGCACCTGCCCGCCGTCCGGCGCGAGCAGGGCGGCGCGGCTCTCGGGCAGGTCGGCCAGGACCAGGGCGGTGCGGGGGAAGGGCGAGGGGTTGACGACCACCAGGGCGTCGCGGGCGGCCTGCCCGGCGAGTGAGGCGCTGACCATGTCGACGACGGCCTGGCCGATCTGCTCGGCCTCGGCGATGCGGGCGGCGACCTGCTGAGCGGTCTCGTCGGCGCCGCAGCCGGTGATGGAGTCGTGTCCGCTGCAGGCGATGAGGCGGCGCCAGGCCATGTCGAGCAGCCTCGCGGCGGCGGTGCTGCCGGGCGTCCAGAGCGCCGACAGGGGTTCGGCGTAACGGGTGACGATCCGTTCGGCGCGGGCCATGGCCTGCTTGGCGGGCATGCGGGCGGAGATCACGCCGGGCAGGATGTTCGCGCGGGCGTGGGAGCGCAGCTCTCCGTGGACGGCGGGCAGCCCCGCGACGGCGGGATCGGCGGCGGTGACGTAGTCGTGGAGGGTGGCGACACGCAGCCCGGCGGTGGTGATGTCGGCGGCCGGGGCGCTGTGGTCGGCACCGTACATGGCCAGCAGGGGGCCGGTGGGGTGCCAGGGGCGCAGCGTCTCGGTGAAGGCGGCCAGCCGGTCGGTGAGCGCTTCGGCGGGGCCGCTGAACAGGGCGACGGCGTTGCCGTACCCGCCGGGGAGATACTGGGTGCGGATCGCGGTGCCGTCGGCGCCGACCCAGGCGAAGGCGTCCCGGTCGACGGAGGCGGGCACGCCGCGCCACACGCAGGCGTGTTCGAGGCCGGCCTGGCGCAGGATCTGCGGCATCTGGGCGCAGTGACCGAACTGGTCGGGCAGGTAGCCGACCCGCATGAAGCCACCGAGTCCGGCGGCGCCGCGCATGCCGTACTCCAGGTTGCGGATCAGGGTCTCCCCGGCGCAGAGGAACTCGTCGGCCAGGATGAGCCACGGCCCCGCGGCGAAGCGGCCCTCCGCGACGAGCCCCCGCACCTCGCCGAGCCGCTCGGGACGGATCTCCAGATAGTCCTCCAGGGCGGCGAGCTGGCCGTCCATGGTGAACCGGTAGCCGGGGTCGGCGGCCATCGTGTCGAGGACCTCGTCGAGCATGCGGACCAGGCCGAGCCGGAACCGCTGGAAGGGCAGATACCACTCGCGGTCCCAGTGGGTGTGCGGGACGATCACTATGTCAGGCGTCACGTGCCTCGCCTCCGATGGACGGTCCGGCGACCGATTTGATGATCTTCTGGGCTGTCACGATGTCGGCCAGGCCGCCGGCGAGTCCGGTGAGCGGCGCGGTGCCCTCGGTGACGAGGGCGTGGAACGCCTCCAGTTGGCGCTCGAAGGCCTCGGACACGTCCCGGTGGACGGCTCTGACCTCCGTGGTCCCGTCCAGGGAGGTGGCGGTCAGGACCGTGGGGGCGTTCAGCAGGTAGGGGGAGGGGAAGACCAGCTCCAGCGTGCCCTCCTCGTGGTGGACGGCGACGGTCTCCCGGTAGGCGGGGTGGCCGGGCAGGTAGTGCCAGCGCAGGCCGTACCGGCCCGCGCCGAGGGCTCCGCTGACCTCCAGGGAGGGTCCGTCCCACACGGCGGTGTGCTCGACGGTGGCGGGCGGGCCGCTGAAGGCGCGCAGCAGCGCCAGGTCATGGCAGAGGCTGCCGAGCACGACCCCGGAGTAGAGCGACCTGATCGGCGGGGGCGCGGCGCCCAGCGCGGTCTCCAGGGCCGCCTCGTCGGCGCTGATCCACGGTTCGAGCGCGGCGGCGGACGGCCGCGAGGGACGGACCCGGGCGAAGGCGAGCTGCGCCTCGCCCGTGGGGTGGAGCACGGTGACGTCCAGGTGCCGGACGGGACGGCCGCCCAGGAGCGCGACGGCCCGCCGCACGGCCGGGTCGTACTGCTTCATATAGCCCACCATCAGCCGCGACTCGTTCTTCAGCGCGCGCACCTCGGCCTGGCTGTAGGCGAGGGGTTTCTCGCACAGGACGGCGTGGCCGCGTTCCAGCGCGGCGGCGACGAGGGCCCCGTGGGTTCCGGCGGTGAGCACGATGAGCGCGTCGAAGCCCCCGTGGTCGAGCATCGCCGCGGGGTCGGCGAACCAGCGCGCCCCGCTCTGCCGCCCGACCGCCTCGGCCTGGGCGGGGTCGAGGTCGCAGACGGCGGTCACCCGGAACAGCTCGGGCCGCCTGGCCAGCAACGGCAGGTACATCACCTGTGCGGCGACACCCAGCCCCGCGACAGCGATCTTCACGTGCACAGCGCCATCACCTCGTTACGGTACGTTTCCAGTCGGTGGGGGCCCGGCCGGGCCGGGACGGTGACCCTGTCGCCGACGACGGCCCGCCTCGTGTCCGGCCCCCACAGCACCAGCCCGTCACCGCCGACGATGAGGAAGTCGTCGCCATGGCGGAGCAGCAGCGGCCCGTCGGGGGTGGCGGAGACGGCGGTGGCGCCGGCGCGCAGTCCTTCCAGGGGGTCGGCGGCGAGCACCCAGGTGGTGGGGTCACCGGGCGGACGACCCTCCTCGGGCCGGTGGTAGTCGCTGCCGCCGATCATCGCCGCCCCGGCGGACCAGGTCTGCGTCCAGGCCAGCGGCGCACCCCAGGTCCGGTCCCACCAGCTCCAGTGCCACACCTCGACCGCGGGTGGTCGCTCGGCCATGGGGTGGCGCCAGGCGCAGTCCCCGGCGACGGGATGGTTGATCGACAGCACCCCGCCCCTGTCCCGTACGGTGCGGGCCCAGCTGTCGGGGCCCTGCCGGAAGTCGATCCAGCCGATGTCGCCGAAGGCGTTGGCGTGGCCGAGATCGGTGGTGACCTCCTGGCCGGGGATCAGGGTGATGGCGGCGAAGGTGGCCGCGGCGGCCAGTTCGGCGTGGTGGCTGACGGTGTTGTGGTCGGTGACGGCCAGGAAGTCCAGACCCCGGTCGGCTGCCAGGCAGGCGAGTTCGGAGACGCTGAGCGAGCCGTCGGAGTGGACGGTGTGGGCGTGCAGGTCGCCGGCCAGCCAGCGCAGCCCGTCGAGCGAGGGCAGGGCCCGCCTGGCGGCGGCCGGTTCGCGGGGCGGGGGAGGGGGCCGCAGGCCGGGCCGGGCGGGCGGCGCGACGGGCGGGGACAGATGCGGGATGACACTCAGCTCGTACGGCAGGCCGCCCGGCGGGATGCGGTGGAGCCCCAGGAGGACCCGCCACACACCGGGTTCGGGCTCGCCGGACAGATAGCCGGGGGTGGCCCAGGCAGGAGTGATCGTGTACTCGGAGCGGGCCCCGCCCGACCAGCCGCGGAAACCCAGCGGCCCGGAGCAGCCGAGGTCCAGCACGCCCGCGGAGCGGTCGTAGGAGAGCCGCACGGTGAAGCCCCGGGCGTCGGCGGGCAGTTCGAAGGGGACGTCGTGGACGGGAGCGGCGAGCCGGTCCTCCAGCGCCCACCGGCCGGTGACGCGCAGTGCCCTCATGTTCGCGCCCTCATATCCGGCCGGCCAGCCGGTCGTCGTGGTAGACGAGGGCGCGGCCCCGCCGGGGGACGGCCCAGACGGTCGCGCCGACGGCGGGCTCCTCGCCTTCGGGGGCGACGGCTTGGACGAGATGGCCGGCGCCCTCCAGGGTGACGAGACTGGCGGTGCCGAGGTTCTCCAGCACGGCGACCCGGCCGGCGAACCCGTCGTCCCTGGGGGTGGGTGACAGGTCGACGTACTCGGGGCGCACGCCGTACACGATCGGTACGCTGTCCGGCAGGCCCTCGGGGGCGGGCAGTACGGCTCCCGCCACGTGCAGCGTGTCGCCGCTGACCTCGCCGGGCAGCAGGTTCATCGGGGTGGAACCGATGAAGGAGGCGACGAAGGGGGTGGCGGGCCGGTGGAAGATCTCGGCCGGGGTGCCGACCTGGGTGATCCGCCCGGCGTCCATCACGGCGATCCGGTGGGCCAGCGCGAGGGCCTCGCCCTGGTCGTGCGTGACGAACACGGTGGTGACGCCGAGCTCGTCCTGCAGGCGCTTGAGAAAGGTGCGGGCCTCCAGCCGGAGGCGGGCGTCGAGGTTGGACAGGGGCTCGTCGAACAGGAACACCCGGGGACGGCAGGCGATGGCCCGGGCGAGCGCGACCCGCTGCTGCTGGCCGCCGGACAGCTGTCCGGGGCGCCTGCCGAGCAGTTCGGTGAGGCTGAGCCTGGCGGCGACCTCGGCGGCCCGGGCCTCGCGCCGGACACGGGGCGTCTTCTTGATCCTCAGGGGGTAGGCGATGTTGGCGGTGACGTCCATGTGGGGGAAGAGGGCGTAGTCCTGGAAGACCATGGCGACGTCGCGGCGGCCGGGCGGCAGGGCGGTCACATCGGTGTGGCCGATGTCGATCCTTCCGGAGGTGGGGGTCTCCAGACCGGCGATGCTCCGCAGCAGCGTGGTCTTGCCGCAGCCCGAGGGGCCCAGCAGCGCGAAGAACTCGCCCTCGCCGACGTCGAGGTCGAGGGAGTCGAGGGCCCGGACTCCCCCGGGGAACACCTTGGTCAGGCCGTGCACGGAGATCAACGCTTGATCCCTCCATGGAAGCGGAAGCCGTACCTGCTGCTGACGAACAGGTACATCAGTACCACCGGCAGCGAGTAGAGCAGCGAGAACGTCGAGATCAGGGACAGGTTGGGCTGGCCGCCCTCGGTGTAGAGGGTGTAGAGGACGACCGACCCGGGGGACTTGTCCGGGTCGCGCAGCAGGATGTACTGGAGCAGGAAGCCGCTCCACACGTTGGCCACGGCCCACACCGCGATCGTGGCCAGGCCGGGCCGTACCAGCGGGACGACGATGTGCCGCAGGATCTGCAGCGGTGAGGCGCCGAAGACCCGCGCGGACTCCTCGTAGGAGGTGGGGGTGGCGTCCATGAAGTCCTTCAGGATGAAGATCGCCGCGGGGAGCAGCCCGCCGGAGACGGTGAGGACGACCCCGAGGTGGGTGTCGATCAGGTCCAGCCGCGAGGCCAGCTCGAAGATCGGCACCATCGCGGCGGTCCCGGTGACCACCGACGACAGCAGCAGCAGCACGTACAGCAGGGCGTCACGTCCGGGCACCCTGACCCGGGAGAGGGCGTAGGCGGCCAGCGCGGCCAGCACGACCACGAGCACCGCCGCGCCGCCCGCCTGGATGACCGAGTTGCCGATGGAGCCGAGCGCGTAGGGGTTGTCGAGGATGGCCCGGAAGTTGTTCAGCGTGAACTCCGGCAGCGACGCCGTGACGGAGGGGTGGGCGTCGAACGGCGCCGAGGCCAGCCAGAGCATCGGCAGCGCGAAGAAGGAGACGACGACCGCCAGGAAGACGGCCGAGGCGATCCGGCCGAGCACGTGCCGGACGAGGTTCATCCGGGCACCTCCCGGCGGTCGCGGAGCAGGCGCAGGTAGGCCAGGGCGAAGACGAGGTTGATCAGGAGGACGAGGAAGGAGACGGCCGCGCCGGCGCCGAGCTGCCCGTCGCGCAGGGCCACGTTGTAGATGTAGGCGGACAGGACCTCCGACCGCCCCTCGGGACCGCCGGCGGTGAGCAGGAACGGGGTGAAGTCGTTGAACGTCCACAGGCTGGTCAGCAGCACGTTGGTCAGGACGTGCCCCTTGATCCGGGGCAGGACCACGTCGCGTAGCTGCTGGAAGGTGGACGCCCCCGCCAGGCGGGCGGTCTCCAGATGGGACGGCGGCACGTTCTCCAGCGCCGCCGAGTAGAGCATCATCGAGAAGGCGGTGCCCCGCCAGACGTTGAACACGATGATCGACAGCATCGGGTGGTCGAGCAGCCAGGCCGCGCCGGGAGTGCCGAGCAGGGCGTTGAGCGTGCCGCCGTCGCGGTCCAGCAGCGCGATCCACAGGAACGCCACCACCGAGCCGGGCAGGATCCACGACAGCAGCACCAGCGCCTCGACGACCTTCCGCAGCGGACCTCGCCGGTCGCGCATGGTCCACGCGAGGGCGAACCCCAGCCCGGCCTGCCCGATGATCGCCGAGCCGAGGACGAACTGCACGGTCAGCCAGAGCGAGTTCCGGAACCGCTCGTCACCGAGGGCGGCGGTGTAGTTGTCGGCCCCCACCAGTCGCGGGTCGGCCGCCGCCAGCCCGGTCAGCCGGTAGTCGGTGAGCCCGAGATAGATCGTCCAGATCGCCGGGAAGATCAGAAAAACTCCGATGAGCACGAGGGCGGGCAGCGTGAACGCGACCGCCCGCCCCCGTCCCAGTCCCGCCGCGTCCGTGTCCATGGGGGGGTTCACCGCGACGCCGCGGGGTCAGTTGGCGACGTTGCCGGATCCACCGACCAGTCCCTCCACTTTGGTCCGGTAGGCCGTGGCGGCCTCCTCGACGGGCCTGCCGGAGACGACGGCCGCCGTGGCCTCCTGCAGGGCGGCCGACACCTGGGGGTAGACGGCCAGGCCGGGGCGGTAGGTGGTGATCGGCAGGATCTCCTCGGAGACGAAGCTCAGCATCGGGTCGCCGGCGAGGACCTCGGTGTTGACGTCGGAACGGGAGGTGACGCGGGCGGCTCCGGCGAGTTCGGCCTTGACCGCCTCGGCGGAGTGCATGAACGACAGCAGCTCCCACGCCTGCCGGGGGTGCTTGGAGAAGGGATTCAGCACGCGTACGGCTCCGCCGGACATGCTGACGAAGTCCTGGCCGCGGATTCCGGTGCCGGGCCGCATGGCGGGAATCTTGGCGTAGCCCACCACCTGGTCGCGGTCGGCCATCGGAGCCACACCGACCTTGGGCTCGATCACCGACCGCCAGAAGTAGTCGCCCTCCGCCAGGATGCCGATCCTGCCGTCGGCGAACTCGGCGAAGGACTTGTCACGGCCCTTGGCCTCCTGCTGGAGCTTCGGATCGCCCAGCCCGCCGGCGTAGATCCGGCGGTAGAACTCCAGCACGTCCCGGACCCCCTGGGAGGAGCCGGTCCACTTGCCGCCCGAGTAGATCTCCGTGCCGGTGCCGGCCAGCAGGGGCAGGGCGCCCTGCATCGCGGTGGCCTCGCCCATGGCGGTGCCCGCGTTGATCTGGATCGGTGTCACGCCGGGCAGCTTCTTCAGTGCCGCGCCCGCGTCGAGGATCTCCTGCCAGCTCTTCGGCTGCCACGGCTCCGGCAGGCCGGCCTTCTTGAAAAGCCCCTTGTGGTAGTACAGAACCCGGCCGTCGGTCCCCTGCGGCAGCCCGTACTTCTTGCCGTCGAAGATGCCCAGGCCCTGCACGGCCTGGGGGATCTGCTGCCATCCCTCCCACGTCTCCACGTCCGCCCCGCCCACCTCGGTGAGCGGTCTGAGGTATCCGGCCTGGGCGAACTCGCCCACCCAGATCCCGTCGAGGTCGAACACGTCGGCCCCGGTCTTGGACTTCAGGTCCAGGGCCATCTTCGTCTTGTACTGCTCGTCGCCCACGCCGTTGGGCTGGAACAGCACGCGGACATCACGTCCCGCGGCCTTCTGCGCGGCCTCGAACCGGGGGATGACCCACTGTTTGATCCACTCGGCGCTGGCCGAGTTCTTGCCGCCGGAGATGGAGTTGGCGGTGATGACCAGGGTGGTGCCCTCGTCCGCGGCGGGGGCGCCGGAACCGCAGCCGGGTAGCGCGATGACGGTGGCTGCCAGTGCGGTAATCAGGACAGGTCGGTTGAAGAGTCTCACAGTGCCCTCTTCTGGTGGGGGAAACATGTCACGACAACTCGACAATTACACGTGCTTACTCGGTCGTAAAGATTGAATGATCCGCTCGGAGATGGTTCGCGCTGAGCTGATCCAGGGAAGTGCAAGCAGCACGACAAGATGAGTAAGGTCGGGCCTTAAAGGACCGCACCTTTGGAGGGAGTCGCGTGGGATCGCACAGGGACCTGCCCGCCGGCATGGTGAATCACATCTTCACGAACAGCGGCGTCTCCTCATTCACCGAGTTCGTCGGGGCGTACGCGCCGGACTTGCTGCCCGGCCGAAACGAGACCCTGGCGGCCCCGGTGGGTGACCGGATTCCCCATGCCACCACGATCGTCGCGGCGACCTGCGCCGGCGGCGTGGTGATGGCCGGTGACCGCCGGGCGACCTCGGGCAACATCATCTCCCAGCGGGACATGGAGAAGGTGTTCCGTACCGACGAATACTCCTGCATGGGCATCGCCGGGGCGGCGAGCACCGGCATCGAGATGGCCCGCCTCTACCAGGTGGAGCTTGAGCACTACGAGAAGATGGAAGGCCGCACGCTCTCGGTCGCGGGCAAGGCCAACCGGCTCGCCACCATGATCCGCGGCAACCTCGGCATGGCCATGCAGGGGCTGGTCGTGGTGCCGCTGTTCGCCGCCTACGACCCCGAGATCGACGGCGGGCGCATCTTCGGATACGACGTCGGAGGCGGTCCCTACGAGCAGCAGCAGTACCACTCGATCGGCTCCGGATCGATCTTCGCGCGCGGCTCGCTGAAAAAGCTCTACCGGGAGAACGCCTCACCCGAGGAGGTCGTGCTGACGCTCATCCACGCCCTCTACGACGCCGCCGACGACGACTCGGCCACCGGCGGCCCCGACGTCACCCGCAAGATCTGGCCCGTCGTAGCGCAGATCACCGCCGACGGCTTCCACCGTCTGTCCGACGAGGCGGTGGGCGTCCACGTCCAGACCGTCCTCGACAAGCGGATGAGCTCCCCTGACGGCCCCGTCGCCCCGCTGCGCTAACAACGAGAGGACCACCCCAGGTGTCCATGCCCTTTGGATATGTCTCGCCCGAGCAGCAGATGCGAGACAAGGCGGACTACGCGCGTAAGGGGATCGCGCGGGGCCGTAGTGTCGTCGTTCTGCAGTACGAACACGGCATCCTGTTCGTCGCCCCCAACCCCTCCCGGGCGCTGCACAAGATCAGTGAGATCTACGACAAGATCGGCTTCGCCGCGGTCGGCCGCTACAACGAGTTCGAGGCGCTGCGCCTCGGCGGCATCCGCTACGCCGACATCAACGGCTACAACTACGCGCGTGACGACGTCACCGCGCGTGGCCTGGCCAACCTCTACGCCCAGAACCTCGGCCAGATCTTCACCGAGTCGATGAAGCCGTTCGAGGTGGAGATCGTGGTGGCCGAGGTCGGCGACTCCTCCGACGAGGACCACATCTACCGCCTCACCTTCGACGGATCGGTGTTCGACGAGACGGGCCTGGTGGCGATGGGCGGCCAGGCCGAGGCGGTCGCGGCCCGGCTCAAGGAGCGCTACCGCGAGGGACTGTCGCTGGCCGAGGCGCTGGAGGCGGCGCTGTTCGCGCTGACCGAGCCGGGTGGCGAGCGCCCTCCGGCCGACCAGCTCGAGGTCGCGGTCCTCGACCGCAACCGATCGCACCGCAGGTTCCTGCGGCTCAACGGCCCGAGACTGGAGCGTCTGCTGACCGAGAGCGTCGAACCGCCCGCCGCTCCGGCTCCCGCGCCCGAACAGGACGCCCCGCCCACCGCGCCCGAGGGAGACATCGACACCGGCTCGGACGCCTGATCGCGTGACGACGGAGCGCCGTGCCTCCCACCGGGAGGCACGGCGCTCCGTATTGTGACGTGGATCATACGGCTCCCGGCCAACCGGAGCCGTGCGGGCGTCGTCGTACCGGGCATGACACGCTCCTGGCAGGCCATCGCCGCCGCGCTCCCCGTCGCGTTCTCCGTCGTCCTGGCCGGCGTGGTCCCGGCCGAAGCCGCGGCGGTCCCCGACTTCCCCGCCCCGAAGATCTTCGGGACGACGTTCCAGACCGATCTGGGTCACGACTTCACCAAGCGCATCAGTCCCCGCAAGGACGGCGTCCTGCGCGGCTGGATCACCCACGTGTCCTCCGGGCAGGTGGAGTACGAGCCGATCAAGTGGAGGAGGGCCAAATACACCGAGGGTTACTTCGTGGGCCCGCCGGAGGGTGACGGCACCGCCTACGCCTCGCCCGTGGCCGAGAACGTCGTCTTCCTGAGCGCCTTCGGCTGCTCGGCCAAGATGACGGACACCACCGTGAACAGGCAGGGGCTGGGCGCCGGACGTTGCTCCCGCAGTTCGCTGCTGACCAGGGTCAAGAAGCTTCGGCGCCCTGCGCTGATCACCGTCTACCGGGGTGCGATCGTCAAGGTCCAGGAGATCTACACCCCCTGACACCGTGCCGCCTCGGGGAGCGCCGCGCCGGTCGGGCACGGCGCTCCCCGAGACGGCGTCGCCGGACCTCGGACCGTCAAGGCCGTCGAGATCTTCCGGCAGGACGGACGATCCGGCTCGGTCCCGTAGGACCCGCGCGGCAGGGCGGGCGGGGCGCGAGCCGTGCTCATGCTTAACAGTTCACCCCGGGGGCATAAGCCGTACGACCGAAAACCCCATTGATCCCTCCCGCAAGAGGGGTTCGGCGAATAGTGTGAGGCAATGGATCGTCGCATCTTCGGGCTTGAGAACGAGTACGGCGTCACCTGCACGTTCAGGGGGCAGCGGCGGCTGTCGCCCGACGAGGTCGCGCGCTATCTATTCCGCCGGGTCGTCTCCTGGGGCCGATCGAGCAACGTCTTTCTGCGCAACGGTGCCCGTCTCTATCTGGACGTGGGCAGCCACCCCGAGTACGCCACCCCCGAATGTGACAACGTCGTGGAGCTCGTCACCCACGACAAGGCGGGTGAGCGCATCCTGGAAGGGCTTCTCGTCGACGCCGAGAAGAGGCTCCGCGAAGAGGGCATCGCCGGTGACATCTACCTTTTCAAAAACAACACCGACTCGGCCGGAAACTCCTACGGCTGCCACGAGAACTACCTGGTCGGCCGGCACGGCGAATTCGGCCGCCTGGCCGACGTGCTCATCCCCTTCCTGGTGACCCGGCAGATCATCTGCGGCGCCGGCAAGGTGCTGCAGACCCCCCGTGGAGCGGTCTACTGCGTCTCCCAGCGGGCCGAGCACATCTGGGAGGGCGTCTCCAGCGCGACCACGCGTTCCCGCCCGATCATCAACACCCGTGACGAGCCGCATGCCGACGCCGAGCGCTTCCGCCGCCTGCACGTCATCGTCGGCGACTCCAACATGAGCGAGACGACCATGCTGCTCAAGGTCGGTGCGACCGACCTGGTGCTGCGCATGATCGAGGCCGGCACGGTGATGCGCGACCTGTCACTGGAGAACCCGATCCGCGCCATCCGGGAGGTCTCCCACGACATGACCGGGCGGCGGCGCGTGCGGCTGGCCAACGGCAGGGAGGCGTCCTCGCTGGAGATCCAGCAGGAATACCTCTCCAAGGCCCGCGACTTCGTCGACCGCCGCGGCGGTGACGAGATCAGCCACCGGGTTCTGGAGCTGTGGGAGCGGACACTCGACGCCGTCGACACCGGCGACCTGGACCGGGTCGCCCGTGAGATCGACTGGGTGACGAAATACCAGCTGATCGAGCGCTACCGCAAGAAGTACGACCTGCCCCTGTCGAGCCCCAGAGTCGCCCAGCTCGACCTGGCCTACCATGACGTGCACCGTCGCCGTGGTCTGTTCTACCTGCTGCAGAAGCGCGGCGCGGTGGAACGGGTGGCCTCCGACCTGAAGATCTTCGAAGCCAAGTCGGTCCCGCCGCAGACCACCCGGGCACGGCTGCGCGGGGAGTTCATCCGCAAGGCGCAGGAGAAGCGCCGCGACTTCACCGTCGACTGGGTGCATCTGAAGCTCAACGACCAGGCGCAGCGCACCGTCCTGTGCAAGGACCCCTTCCGCAGCGTGGACGAGAGGGTGGACAAGCTGATCGCGGGAATGTGATGGTCACGCTTAGGCAAGATCGGTTGTGGGCTTAACCCATCCATATGTCCGGCCGGGTAGTGTGGCGCGAACCTGACGTCTGTTAAAGGGATATCTATGCGCCGCCGCAGCCTGGCCGTACTGGCCTCAGTGCCTCTGTTGTTCGCCGCCGCCTGTGGTTCGGGAGGCGATGCCGGCACCGCCTCGGGCGCCGCCTCCGGCAGCCCCGCCGGCGGTGCCTCGGCACTGAAGGTGACCGGAGCGCCGAACGCGAAGCCCAGCGTGGCCTTCCCCGCGAAGGTCGTCGAGACCTCCTCCTACCAGGTGATCACCCCCGGCACCGTCGGTGCCGCCGCCAAGGAGGGCGGCAGCGTGGTCGCCAACTTCACGGTCTTCACCTGGGACGGCAAGGAGAACAAGCAGACCGGCTCGACCTACGACGAGGGCGGCCCCCAGCTCATCACGATCAACCAGGAGGTCCCGGAGATCCTGCGCAAGGGGTTCACCGAGACCAAGGGCGGCGGCAGGTTCCTGTCCGTCGTGGCCAAGGACTCGGTGCCCGCCGAACAGCAGGCGCAGGTCCCCGCGGGCCAGTCGCAGGTCTTCGTGGTCGACGTGGTCGGCGTCCCCGAGGGCAAGGCGGCCCAGGGCACCGCGACCGACCCGGGCCTCAAGGGCGTCAAGGTGGAGAACCCCGGTGGTGACGCCGCGCCCAAGCTCACCACCAAGACCAAGGAGAAGGCGCCCAAGAAGCTCGTCGCGGAGACGGTCATCAAGGGCAGCGGACCGGCGGTCAAGTCCGGCCAGTCGATCCTGGTCCAGTACGCCGGGAAGATCTGGGGATCGGACGTCGAGTTCGACAGCAGCTGGTCGCGCGGCGGCCAGCCGATCATGTTCCAGATCGGCACCGGCAAGGTCATCAAGGGCTGGGACGAGGGCCTGGTCGGCGTACCGGTCGGCAGCCGGGTGCTGCTGAGCATCCCGCCGGACCTCGGTTACGGCAAGCAGGGCTCCGGCGACAAGATCAAGGGCACCGACACCCTGGTCTTCCTCGTCGACGTCGTCGCCGCCTACTGATCGGACCTTCTCCCGTCCCGCGCCGGGGCGTGTTCCGTGGATCCCCGCCGTGCCGGGGGCCACGGAACGCGCCCTAGAATCCCGGCTGTGAGCGGTGATGACCTCGGTGCGGTGGCACTACTGCAGGATCCGGTACGGCGGGCCGTCTATGACTACGTCGCCTCTCAGGGCCGTGAGGTGGGGCGTAACGAGGCCGCCGAGGCGGTGGGGGTGCAGCGGACCCTGGTCGCGTTCCATCTGGACAAGCTGGTCGAGGCCGGACTGCTGGAGTCGGGGTTCAAACGTCTGACGGACAGGTCCGGGCCGGGTAGCGGTCGTCCGGCGAAGGTCTATCGCAGGGCGCCGGGGGAGTGGCAGGTCAGCGTCCCGGCGCGGGACTACCGGACGCCGGCGCGGGTGCTGGCCGAGGTGGTGGAGCTGCTGGGCGCCGACGAGCAGGCCGAACACGCCGCGCGGCGGGCGGGCGCCGGGCTCGTCGCGCCGGGCGACGACCTCGGTGAGGTGCTGCGGCGGCGCGGTTACGAGCCCTACGAGGAGGACGGCCGCCTGCGGCTGCGCAACTGCCCGTTCCGTGTCCTCGCCGAAGAGCATCCGCTGCTGGTCTGCTCGATGAACCTCGCGCTCTGCGAGGGGATCCTGGCCGGGATCGGAGAGGGGGCCGCGACGGCCCGGCTGGACCCCAGGCCGGGTGAGTGCTGTGTCTCCTTCTCCGCGGAGAACTTCTAAAAATAATGATTATTGACATAGAAGGGGCCGGGATGGTCTGCTGATGACCATGCACCTGGCTCAGCTCAACGTCGCCCACATGCGCGCGCCCAAGGAATCCCCCGAACTCGCCGACTTCATCGCGGCGCTCGAGCCCATCAACCAGATCTCCGACACGGCACCCGGCTTCGTATGGCGGCTCAAAGGCGGTGACAGCCCGCAGGACACGGTCGAGCACGACTACGGCGACCATCTGCTGATCAACTTCTCGGTGTGGGAGTCGCGCGACACGCTGTGGGACTTCGTCTACCGCAGCGCCCACCTGGGCGTCCTGCAGCGGCGCAGGGAGTGGTTCCTGCGCGCGGCGGAGCCGTACACGGTGATGTGGTGGATCCCCGAGGGGTACACCCCGACGCTGGAGGAGGGCATGGGCCGCCTGGAACTGCTCAAGGCCGAAGGCCCCACCCCGCAGGCCTTCACCTTCAAGGATTTCTACGAGAGCAGCGAGGCCGCGTGGCGGCCGGCGGCGGCCGAGGTCAGGAAATAGGCCAGGTCCTCGTCCAGGCCCCGCCCCATCGTCGACAGCCGCACCGGGGAGCCCAGGAGCGCCTCACGGAGCCCGTCCACCGAGACTCCGACCAGCTCGTGCCGGACGGCCAGCGGCTCCGACTGCTCGGCCACCCGACTGCCGAAGTCGCCCGGCAACTCCGGCACGACGACCTGGGCGGGGGCCAGGGCGACCCGGCCGTAGGCGGTCAGCGAATGATGGGAGACGCCGATGTGGCGCTCGCGCCGGTCGCCCTCGCTGATCCGCAGCGCCGCGACCGGGCGTCCCTGAAGGACGGCGGCGGCGTTGACCGCCTCCCCCGCCGAGACGCCGGAGAAGCCCCAGCGGGTGCCGGTGCCCAGGTTGCCCGGACCCTGGGTGACGATCGCCACGTCGGCGTCCAGCACGTGCCTGGCGGCCAGCAGGCCCGTGTGCGGGGTGACCGCCTCCACGTCGCCGCCGAAGGCCTGGCCCACCGTGACCACCCCGCACAGCCAGCCGGCCTCCTTCAACCGGGCGCACGACATGGAGAACCAGGCGGGCAGGGCGCCGCCGTCGAGCATCACGTAGGCGACCCGCGGGATCCCGGGTTCCCGCTCCTGGTCGCCCCTGTCCCCGGGCGCGCTCGGCGGACGCGAGCCGTACAGGCCGCACAGGATCGCCGGAAGCGCCGAGTGCAGGTCGGCGACGATCACCGGCATGCCGTCCAGGGAGTCGGCCTCGCGCAGCACCTCGTGGAAGGGCGAGTCCTGCTCGTCGGCGCCGAGCACGGTCGTCTGCAGCGGGGTGTAACGTGCCTTCACCAGGTGTCCGGGACCTTGCGGATCTTCTGGCAAACGGTCGGGAAGTGCCACCACCATGGCGTAACCTCCCGTACCGAGGCCCATCGCGAGCGCGGTCGTGTTGAGCAACACCACGTCGCCGGGCTCCGGGCGTCCCACCAGGGCGGGATAGGCCAGCGCTCGCGCGTTGCCATCCTCGGTGGTGACGTCGAGCTCCACCGCCCCCGGCCATTCGCGCCGGATTCGTACGACCTCGCCCCTGCGCCATCTGATCACGCGGGGAAGAGTAGCGTCACCTGGACGTAGAGTCATCTGAACAGGGAGGGAGGCCGGATGTCGCGCCGGAAGACCGAGCGGTTGCTGAACCTTGTGATCTGCCTGCTCGCCACGCGGCGGCCGCTCAGCGCCGAGCACATCCGTCAGGCGGTGCCCGGCTACGACGCCGCCAACGACGAGGCCTTCCAGCGGATGTTCGAGCGCGACAAGAACGAGCTGCGCGAGATCGGCATTCCGATCGAGGTCTACAAGGACCCGTGGGAGGAGGATCCGGGCTACCGGATCGTCCCGCAGGCCTACGAGCTGCCGGAGATCACCCTGGAGCCCGACGAGGTGGCCGTGGTGGGCCTGGCGGCCCAGGTGTGGCAGCGGGCCAGCCTGGCCGAGGCGGCCAGCGGGGCGCTGCTGAAGCTGCGCGCCGGGGGAGTGGAGACCGACGAGGCGGGCGGGATGCTCGGCGGCGCGCTCGAACTGCGGGTCGACACCCAGGACCCCGCCTTCCCCGCGCTCTGGGAGGCCGTGCGCGACCGGCGCGCGGTCCGTTTCGCCTACCGGGCGGCGGCCAGCGAGAGCGTGCTGACCCGCACGGTGGAGCCGTGGGGCGTGGTCAGCCGCCGGGGCCGGTGGTATGTGGTGGGCCACGACCGCGACCGCGACGCGGCCCGCGCGTTCCGGCTCAGCCGGATCAGCGGCCAGGTCACCCCGGTGGGCCGTCCCGGGACGGTGGTGGTGCCCGAAGGGGTCGACATCAAGTCGATGGTCGGCTACCACGAGCTGCCGGTCTCCGAACGCACCGCGCTCATCCGGGTCCGCGAGGGCACCTGCCAGGGGCTGCGCCAGGTGGCCGGGGCCGTACGGCCCGGAACCGGCGGGTGGGACGAGCTGGACGTCGTCTTCAGCGATCCCGAGCGGCTGGCCGGGTGGGTCGTCGGCTTCGCGGCCGACGCCGAGGTGGCCGGACCGCCGGACGCGCGCGACGCCGTGATCCGCAGGCTGAAGGGGGCCCTGACGTGAGGGGCGCTCGGCGGGGCGGCCGCGGGCCGTGCACGGGGGAGTCGCATGGGGGAGAGCGGTGCGTCGCGGGCGCGGAACGGAGTGAATCATGAGTACGGCCGACCGGTTGCCCCGGTTGCTGGCACTGGTGCCCTACCTGATGTCGCATCCCGGGGCCCAGGTGCCCGAGGTGGCGAAGATCTTCGGGCTCAGTGAGAAGCAGCTCATCGACGACCTGCAACTGGTGTGGATGTGCGGGCTGCCCGGACACACCCCGGGTGACCTGATCGACGTGTCGTGGGACGGCGGCGAGATCGTCATCGACAACGCCGACACCATCGCCCGCCCGTTGCGGCTGGGTGTGGACGAGGCCAGCGCGCTGCTGGTGGCCCTGCGGATGCTCGCGGAGATGCCCGAGTTCGGCGAGCGCGACGCGCTGGCCCGGGTCATCGCCAAGTTCGAGCAGGCCTCGGTGGAGGGGGCGGCGGCGGTCAGCAGCCAGGTGGCCGTCGAGGTGGACGCCACCCCCGACGCGCTGCCCACCGTGAACGAGGCGTTGCGGCGCGGCAGGCGGCTGTCGCTGCGCTACTACGTGCCGGGCCGCGACGAGGTCACTCCGCGCGAGGTCGACCCGATGCGCCTGGTCGTGGTGGACGGCCGTTCCTACCTGTCCGGCTGGTGCTACCGGGCCGAGGCGGTGCGGCTGTTCCGGCTCGACCGGATGCTCACGGTCGAGCTGCTCGACGTGGCCGCGGATCCGCCCGCCGGCGCCGTGCCAGAGGAGGTCACCTCGGGGGTGTTCCGGCCCTCCCCGACCGACGAGCTGGTGGAGCTGGAGCTGACCCCGGCCGGCCGCTGGGTCGCCGAATACTACCCGTGTGACCAGGTGGAGGAGCTGGGCGAGGGCCGCCTGCGGGTGGCGCTGCGGGCCCGTGACCAGGGCTGGCTGGTACGGCTGGCGCTGCGCCTGGGCGACACCGGGCGGGTGCTCTCCCCCGACTCGCTGGCCGAGAGCGTGCGGGAGGCCGCGTCTTCGGCGCTGAGTCGTTACGCCTCGGCCCCCTGAGGGGGCTCCTCACGCGTCGGCCGGCTGACCGCCAGGTTAAGATCTCACGACATGGGCTGGATCTTCGCCGCCGTCGCGCTGGCTTTCACGGGACTGCTCGTCCTCGGATCCCTGGGCTTCCGCGTGCTGCTGGCCGCCCGTGGGCTGGGCCGGGAGGTCGCCCGGACGCGCGGCCGACTGGAGTCGGTGCGGGTCCCGTCCGGCCGCGGTGCCAGGACAATACGTGACCCGAAGGGATGAGTCTGTGCTCCGGGCAGCGTACGATCGTGACGAGAGATTGCATGTCGCTCGGCTTAAGGATGTGTCATGCCCAACCTGGGACCTACTGAGCTGATCATCATCGGGTTGATCCTGGTGCTGCTGTTCGGTGCCAAGAAGCTGCCGGACGCCGCTCGCGGACTGGGCAGGTCACTGCGGATTTTCAAGGCGGAGACCTCCAAGCTTCACGACGACCCCGACGCCCAGACGACCGCGACGGCGACCGTCCAGGCGCAGCCCCAGCCCGCCGCTCCGGCTCCGCAGCCGATCACCCCGGCCGCGCCCACGCTGTCGGCCGAGGAGCAGGCCCGTGCCCTGGAGGAGCAGGCGGCCCGGCTGCGGGCTCAGGCAGGTGCTCCGAAGCCCCAGTAGGCTTCAGTCCACCCTGATCAACTCACTTCTCGGACCGGGACTCGCGAATGGCGCTGCTGAAATGGCCCAAACCGGGCCGTAACGGGTCGGTATCGCCCGACGACTCGGCCGAGGGCCGTATGCCGCTCATGGCTCATCTCCGTGAGCTGCGCAACCGGCTGATCATCGCGCTGCTCGGGCTGGTCGTGGGAATCGTCATCGGATTCATCTACTTCGATCCGATCTGGAAGTTCCTCGAGGAGCCGTACTGCGGGCTGCAACAGGCCCAGCAGTTGCGGCCCGGGCAGTGCACGATGCTCATCCTCGGCGTCTTCGACTCCTTCTTCGTGAATCTGAAGGTCGCGGCGATGTTCGGCCTGGTCGTGTCGTCGCCGGTGCTGCTCTGGCAGATCTGGGGCTTCGTCACCCCCGGCCTCTACCGCAACGAGAAGCGCTACTCGGTCCTGTTCATGCTGCTGGCCGTCCCGCTGTTCCTCGCGGGTTCGGCCCTGGCCTACTTCGTGATGGACACGGGCCTGTCGATCCTCCTCGGATTCGCCCCGCCCGGCACGCTCACCAGCCTCACGATCGACGAATACCTCAGCTACGCGCTGATCATGATCATCGTGTTCGGCATCTCCTTCGAGCTGCCACTGCTGATGGTCTTCCTGAACATCATCGGAGTCCTGCCGCACGCGCTGGTCGCCAAGCACCGCCGTATGGTGATCTTCATCATGTTCGTCTTCGGGGCGGTCGCCACCCCGGGCGGCGACCCGTTCACGATGATCGCGCTGGCTCTGCCGATGGTCATCCTGTTCGCCTTCGCCGAAGCCTTCATGTATCTGCGGGAGAGGCGCCTGCCGAAGGACGAGGACTTCTCCCAGCTGGCCGACGACGAGGCCTCACCCCTCAAGGACGAGGCTTCTCCTCTCGATTTGGGCACGACGGATGTCGATACCAACCGATAGGCGATAAGTTCCGGTCTGTGCCCGGAGAGATCGCTGTTCTCGTCAATCCAGCCGCCCGTGGCGGCCGCTCACGCGGTCTGCTCGCCCCTGTCCTCGACAGGCTCCGGCAAGGCGGCGCGGAGGTCTCGGTGATCGTCGGAGAGTCGCCGGACGACGCCCTGGAACGTGCCTGCACGGCCGTCGCCGAAGGCCCGGACGCGTTGGTGGCCTTCGGTGGGGACGGCCTGGTCCACTTGGCGGTCCAGGCGGTCGCCGGCACCGATGTCCCGCTGGGCGTCATCCCCGTGGGGACCGGCAACGACATCGCCGGCGCGCTCGGCCTGCCGAGGAAGGACACCCTTGCCGCCGCCGACGTCGTGCTCAGGGCCGAGTCCCGCACGATCGACGCCGCGAAGATCGGCAGGGACGAGTGGTTCGCCGGTGTGGTCTCCTGCGGGTTCGACTCCCGGGTGAACGAGCGGGCCAACCGGATGACCTGGCCGCCCGGTATGGCGAAATACCTGGTCGCGCTGGCCGAGGAGCTCCGCTCCTTCCGGCCGGTCCCGTTCCGGATCGACCTGGACGGTGAGATCCTCGAGCAGGAGGCCATGCTGGTCGCGATCGGCAACACCCGTTCCTACGGCGCCGGGATGCGGGTCTGCCCGGCCGCGGTCCCCGACGACGGCCTGCTGGATGTGACGGTGCTCGGCGCCATGCCCAAGGGCGAGTTCCTGCGCACCTTTCCCCGGGTCTACCGGGGCACCCACGTCACCCACCCCGCCGTCGTGACGAGACGCGCCCGCCGGATCACGTTGGAGGCCCCGGGCGTGGTCGCCTACGCCGACGGCGAGCGGGTCGGACCGGCCCCGTTCACCTGCGAGATCGTCCCCGGTTCGCTACGCGTGTTCACGTAGCCGGCGGTCGCCGCGACCGCCGTCCGGGTCCGGGCAGGACGGCCCGCGCCGGGCGCCGGCCGCGGGCACGGTGGGGCACGTCTGCCGAGGTCCGGCCGCCGTGCGGAACCCGGTCGGGCCGCGGAGCGTACGACGGACGGACCGGAATCCCGATATCGGTAGGGTGGAGGCTATGACGACCCCAGCGGAACGTTACGCTGCTTTCCGTCAGGGCCAGGCTGACAGTGGGCCGGCGCTGACCTCGTTCCGCGGTCTGTACGACTTCGAGCTGGACGACTTCCAGCTCGACGCCTGCCGGGCGCTGGACGCGGGCGATGGGGTCCTGGTGGCGGCCCCGACCGGCTCGGGCAAGACCGTGGTGGGCGAGTTCGCGGTGCACCTGGCCCTGGAACAGGGCCGCAAGTGCTTCTACACCACCCCGATCAAGGCGCTGTCCAACCAGAAGTACAACGACCTGGTCAGGCGGTACGGCTCGGCGAAGGTCGGCCTGCTCACCGGCGACAACAGCATCAACGGCGACGCCCCGATCGTCGTCATGACGACCGAGGTGCTGCGCAACATGCTCTACGCCGGGTCCGGCACCCTGGCGGGGCTCGGCTTCGTGGTCATGGACGAGGTGCACTACCTGGCCGACCGGTTCCGCGGCGCGGTCTGGGAAGAGGTGATCATCCACCTGCCCGAGTCGGTGCGGCTGGTCGCCCTGTCGGCCACCGTCAGCAACGCCGAGGAGTTCGGCGAGTGGATGGGCGAGGTCCGCGGCGACACCAGCGTCATCGTCGACGAGCACCGTCCCGTCCCGCTCTGGCAGCACATGCTCGTCGGCAACCGTCTCTACGACCTGTTCCTGATGGACGAGGAGGGCCGCCGGCCGCAGGTCAACCCCCACCTGGTGCGGATCGCCAGGGACGAGGAGCGCCAGTCCTACGGCAGGGGCCGGCGCGGCTACTCCCGCCCGCGCCGGTCGGCTCCGCCCGACCGGGCGGTGGCCGTCGAGCGCCTCGACGCCGGCGGCCTGCTGCCGGCGATCACCTTCATCTTCTCCCGTGCCGGGTGCGACGCCGCCGTCGAGCAGTGCCTGCACGCCGGCATCCGGCTCACCACCGACACCGAACGCCACCAGATCCGTCAGATCGTCGACGAGCGCACCGCGCACCTGCCGGACGAGGATCTGGCCGTCCTCGGCTATCTCGAATGGCGCGACGCCCTCGAACGCGGCCTGGCGGCCCACCACGCGGGCATGCTCCCCGCCTTCAAGGAGGTCGTCGAGGAGCTGTTCACCCGCAACCTGGTGAAGGCGGTGTTCGCCACCGAGACCCTCGCGCTGGGCATCAACATGCCCGCCCGCTCCGTGGTGATCGAGAAGCTCGACAAGTGGAACGGCGAGACCCACGCCGACCTCACACCTGGCGAATACACCCAGCTCACCGGCCGGGCAGGGCGGCGTGGTATCGACGTGGAGGGCCACGCGGTGGTCCAGTGGCAGGCGGGCATGGACCCGCTGCAGGTCGCCGGTCTGGCCAGCACCCGCACCTACCCGCTGCGCTCCAGCTTCCGCCCCTCCTACAACATGGCGGTCAACCTGGTCGGTCAGGTGGGCAGGGAACGCGCTCGGACGCTCCTGGAGTCCTCCTTCGCGCAGTTCCAGGCCGACCGCGCGGTGGTCGGCATCGCCAAGCAGGTGCGCCGCGCGGAGGAGGCCCTGGAGGGATACCGCGAGGCGATGACCTGCCATCTGGGCGACTTCGAGGAGTACGCCGCGATGCGCAGGGCGCTGTCCGACCGGGAGGCCGAACTGTCGCGCCAGCGCGGTGCGGCCCGCAGGGCACAGGCGCTGCGCTCGCTGGAGGCGCTCAAACCCGGTGACATCATCCGCATCCCCGGAGGCCGCCGCGCCGGTCTGGCCGTCGTCCTCGATCCCGGCCTCAACTCCCGGGGCGAAGGCCCCTCGCCGCTGGTGCTGACCATCGGCAAACAGGTCAAGAAGCTGTCGCCGGTCGACTTCCCGGTCCCGGTCGAACCGGTCGAGCATCTGCGCATCCCGAAGAACTTCAACTCACGCTCGCCGAAGGAACGGGCCAACCTGGTCGCCTCCGTGCACGCCAAGATCGGCGACCGTGACTTCGGCAAACCCGTCAGGGCACGCGACCACGCCGCCGAGGACGAAGAGATCAACCGCCTGCGCAAGGCGATCCGCCAGCATCCCTGTCACGGCTGTGACGAGCGCGAGGACCACGCCCGCTGGGCCGAGCGTTACTACAAGCTGCTGCGCGAGACCGAGGGGCTGCGCCGCCGGGTCGAGGGCCGTTCCCACGTCATCGCCCGCACCTTCGACAAGGTCTGCGCCGTCCTCGACCAGCTCGGCTACCTCGACGGCGAGCACGTCACCGCCGAGGGCCGCCGGCTGGCCCAGATCTACACCGAGCTCGACCTGCTCACCGCCGAGTGCCTGCGGTCCGGGCTCTGGGAGGATCTGGACCCGGCCGAACTGGCAGCCGTCGTGTCCTCCCTGGTCTTCGAGTCCAGGCAGGCCGACGACGCCCGCCAGCCGAGGATCCCCGCAGGCGGCGCGCAGCAGGCCCTGGGAGACATGGTCCGTCTCTGGGGCGAATTGGAGTCGATCGAGAGCGACAACGGTCTGTCCTTCATCAGGGAGCCCGACCTCGGGTTCGCCTGGCCGGCCTTCCGCTGGGCCAAGGGCGGCAACCTGGACGCCGTGCTGAGGGACGGGGTCAACGGATCCGAACTGGCGGCCGGTGACTTCGTCCGCTGGGTCAAGCAGCTGCTCGACCTGCTCGGCCAGATCGCCGACGCCGCCCCCAGGAGCAGCAAGGTCAAGCAGAACGCGGGGAAGGCGATGGAGGCGCTCCGGCGCGGGGTGGTCGCCTACTCCTCCCTCACCTGAGCTCTCCCGGCTCGGGGGCACGGACCAACTGACCGCCCGGTCAATACCTTGTCACGGTTGGTGCGCGCAACGTCACCTCAGGGGCCGTTTCCGGGGTTTCCGCCGTGGACATCCTCATGGCGGAACCTTTTGGACCCCTGCCCAAGGAGGTAGGAATGTTCGCCCTGGTCGCCGCACTCCTGTTCGCACTCGCACTGATCTTCCAGCTCGCCGGCGTGGCCGTCGGCAGCGTCGTGACCGTCGCCACCCTCGTCCTCCTGGGCCTGGTCGCGGTCGCGTTGCACCTCGCGGGTGTCGGCACGGGGTGGAGCCTGAAGAGGTAAGTCGCCACTCTCCCGTGGCCGAGGCCGCGTCCGTGCCCCCGGACGCGGCCTCCTGACGCTCGGCCCGTCGGGGTCCCGCTGCGGCGGGCCGGCGCACCGAGGCAGCCGAGCCGAGCCGGGTGGGCACGGCACCACCGGACCGGATCGTCTGAGGCCCTCAGACGACTACCGAGAGTCGAAGACGGTGAAGCGGACCTCACGGGTGGCCGGGTCGGCGCGGGTCAGCCGCACCTGGACCGGCTTGCCCAGTTCGAGCCCCTCGCCGTCGCAACGGGCCACCACCGCGGGATCGTCGATCTGCACCTGCCCCGACGCGTGCCCGTCGTCCACGTCGATCACCACCGCCTCGAACGTCTGGCCCACCCGCTCCCGCAGTACGAACGCCTCCACGAGGTCCACACACGCCCGCTCGACGGCGCTCGCGCGCCGTCCCGTCGTGTGCATGATGCCGGGCAGTTCGCCCATGGCCTTCTGGATCTCCTCGGGAACCGGTTCGCCCGCCGCGACCGACAGGCAGATCTCGGTGGCGTAGCGGTCGATGAGGCGGCGCAGCGGCGCGGTCACGTGCGCGTACGGCGCGGCCACCGCCGCATGGTCCGCCTGCGCGGGTGGTTCGCCGTTGAAGGCCACATATCCGGCCCCGCGCAGCAGGACCGTGGACTCGTTCAGGAAGGCCACCTGTCCGGGGACCTTCGGGTCGAGCCCGTGCACGACGTCGCCGTAGGCGGTGTTCTCCGGCCACGGCACGCCGAGCGCGGCGGCCACCCGGCGGACCCGGGCGACCTGCTCGGCCGGGGCGGGTGGGAGCACCCGCAGCAGGCCGATCTCGGCGTCCAGCATCATCGAGGCGGCGGCCATGCCGGTGAGCAGCGAGATCTGGGCGTTCCAGGACTCGGCCTGCAGAGAGGCGCGCAGCTCCACCCGGTAGCCGCCGGAGACGGGGACGACCTCCTGCTCGGGCTTCGGCAGGGTGACCCCGCCCCTGGCCCGTTCCAGGGCGAGCCGGAGCCGGCCGATCTCGGCCAGCAGCCGCAACGTACCGTCGGCGGTGCCGGTGTCCACCGCCGCCTGCACGTAGTCGTAGTCAAGCCGCTCCCGGCTGCGCACCAGAGCCCGGGTCACGTCGGCGCCCACGGTCTGACCGTCGGCGTCCAGGTCGACGCACCACAGCGCGGCAGGTCTGGTCACCCCCGGCAGCAGGCTGGCGGCGCCCTCCGACAGGATCGCCGGATACAGCGGCACCCGGTGGTCGGGCAGGTGGACGGTCTCGCCGCGGCTGCGCGCCTCGGCGTCGATCGTCCCGCCCGGCCGTACGAATGCCGCGACGTCGGCGACGGCGTACCAGACGCGGTAGCCGCCGGGGCGCTCCTCCAGGTGCATGGCCTGGTCCAGGTCCATGGACCCGGGCGGATCGATGGTGATCAACGGCAGGTCGGTCCGGTCCAGCGTGGGCAACGCGGGCACCTCGGCGACCCACTCGGCCTCGTCGGTCACAGCGCGGGGGAACCCGGCCGGCAGCCGCAGCTCCCGGCGGATCCGTTCGAACCCGTCGTCGAGCCGGGGATGGGATGCTCCGGGCACCCGAATGCTCTTGGCAGGCACGGCAGTCAACCTACCGCCCCTCTGCCGCGCCCGCCCCACCTGACGGCTCTTCCGGGCAGGTCACGGGCTGGGTGGCCGGCCGCCCGGAGGGCCGGATACCCAGGCCGGACCGGGACGGCGGCGACTCAGCCCGCGGACGTCTGCGCGAGTGCCTCGGCCAGCCGGCCCAGAGGGCTGACCAGGCCGTAGCGTTCGGCCAGCGCGGTGATCGCCTGGGGGTCGCGCGCCCTGCCGGGAAGGGTGAGATCCAGCTCCGGGATCGGTACGTCACGGACGACCTGGACCACCGCTGGGGCGACCCGGAGGTAGTCACGGGCCGCGCTCAGCTTGGCGCGCTGACCGGCGGTCAGGTCGCCGCCGGAGTCCACGGCTCTGAGCAGTGCCTCCAGTGAGCCGAACCGGGTGATCAACGTGGCCGCGGTCTTGTCGCCGACCCCCGGCACGCCGGGCAGGCCGTCGCTGGGGTCGCCGCGCAGGGTGGCGAAGTCGGCGTAGGAGCGGCCGGGGACACCGTATTTGGCGGCCACGACGCCCTCGTCGACGAGTTCGAGGTTCTTGACCCCCCTGGCTATGTAGAGGACCCGGATGGGCTGGGCGTCGTCCACCAGCTGGAACATGTCCCGATCTCCGGTGACGATGTCGACCTGCCCCTTGGCCCGGACGGCGAGCGTGCCCATCACGTCGTCGGCTTCGTAGCCGGGCACGCCGACGCGGGCGATGCCCACCGCGTCGAGCACGCGCTCGATCACCGGAACCTGCGGGGCGAGCGTGTCGGGGATCTCCTCGACGTCGCCCGAGGCGACCCGGTGCGCCTTGTAGGTCGGGATCGCCGAGACGCGGAAGGCCGGACGCCAGTCGGCGTCCATGCACGCCACCAGCTCGCCGGGGGAGTGCTGCCGGACCAGCATGGCGATCATGTCGATGAGACCGCGGACCGCGTTGACCGGCATCCCGTCGGGAGCGGTGATCGACTCCGGCACTCCGTAGAAGGCGCGGAAGTAGAGGGAGGGGGTGTCGAGAAGCATCAGCCCAGGCATGCCGACCATTTAACCAAGCACTCCTCGACCAAGCACTCCGATCGCGAGCACGCAGGTGTCGTCTTCGGGGTTGGGGCCGCCGACCGCCTGGATCAGCCGGTCCAGCCCCGTCTCCAGGTCGTCTCCGGTGAGGTCCGCCGCCGCCGTCAGGGCCAGGGCGAGCCCCTCGTCGATGTCGCGGGACCGCCGCTCGATCAGCCCGTCGGTGAACAGCAGCAGCAGATCCCCCGCCAGCAGCTCCACGCTGGCCGGTTCGTACGGCACCGTGAGCGTGGCCCCCAGCAGCACCCCGCTGGGCGGATCGAGCTGGACGGCCACCCCGTCCCGGATCAGGATCGGTGCGGGATGACCGGCCTGGCTCCAGGTGAACAGGCCGGTGGCCGGATCGAGGTGGCCGATGAGCGCGGTCGCGGTGGTCTCCGCCAATCGGTGGATGACCAGGACGTTCAGCCAGGTCAGCAGTTTGTCGGAGGACTCGCCCGTCATGGCCAGGCCGACCAGCGCGTGCCGGAGGCGCGACATCTGGGCGATCGCGGGCAGGCTGTGTCCGGCCACGTCGCCGATGGTCAGCACCACCCGGCCGTCGGGCAGGACGGTGGTGTCGTACCAGTCGCCGCCGAGGCCGCCCGTCTTGCCCGCCGGGATGTAACGGACATTGATCCGCGCATTGGGCAGGTCGGCGGCGTCCCCGAAGTCGGGCATGATCGCGTCCCGCAGCGCCCCGGTGAGGTGCCGCTCCTCGGCCGCCTGTTCGCGCACCTCCAGAAGCTGGCGCCGGGACTCGGACACGACCCGCTCGGCGCGGCGGCGGCCGGTGATGTCCTGGATCACTCCGTGCACGGCGCTGTGCCCACCGGCCGTCACGAGGTCCAGGGCCGCACGCAGGTTGCGGACCTCTCCTCGGCGGTGGATGCGGAACTCGGCCTGTCCGGCCGCGGCGCCGTGCACCACGGTCCGGAGCAGCCGGTCCAGCTCTGTCCGGTCGGCCACGTCGACATGGCCTGCCAGGTCGCGCAGGTGGATGGGGCCCTCGTCGGGATCGCGGCCGAAGATGGCATAGGTCTGGTCGGACCAGGCGGACTCTCCGGTCTGGAGGTTCCACTCGGCCCAGCCGAGGTCGCCGAGTCGCTCGGCGCGTGCCAAGCGCGCGGTGAGAAGTTGTCGTTCCACGGCCATGTGCTCGTCCAGCTCTCCGCGCAACCGCTGCACCATCTCTGCCGCGGTCAGCGGGGCGGAACCGGTCACGTGGTCGTTTCGTGGGTGGAGGGGGGGCTGGTGGCCGCCCACTACGCCGACCATGTAGCTCGCTCTCAAAATGTGGGGTCGTACGGACATTCTGGAGACAAAATGTAATCGTCCTTTGACAGAGTGTAGTGATGTCGTGGCCGGTCCGGCTACTTTTCCTGGGACTTTCTCGTAGCCGCCGGGGCCGCCTGTGATGATGACGCGTCCGGGATTAGATTGGTTGGCGTGACAATGGAGTCTTCTGACCTTTATCCCGTCGCCCGTCTGGCCGCAGCCCGGGAGGCGACCGCCGCCGCCGGCCTCGGTGCGCTGCTGCTGACGCCGAGTCCCGACCTCCGTTACGTGACCGGTTACGAGGCCCTGCCGCTGGAGCGGCTCACCTGCCTGGTGCTGCCGGCCGAGGGTGACGCCTTCCTCATGGTGCCCCGCCTGGAGTTGGCCGCCGCCGAGCACTCGCCGGCGTCGAGGCTCGGCATCGAGTTCGTGCCCTGGGACGAGACCGACGATCCCTACGCCGTCGTCGCCGCCCGCCTGGGTGAAGTCGCGAAGGTGGGCCTGGCCGACCGCATGTGGGCGATGCAGTCGTTGCGTTTCCGCGACGCGATCCCCGGTGCCGAACAGGTGCTCGCCGGGACCGTTCTGCGGGGGCTGCGCATGCGCAAGAGCCCGGCCGAGGTGGCCGCGCTGCGCGAGGCGGGTACCGCGATCGACGCCGTGCATGCCCAGGTGCCCGGCTTCCTGCGGGCCGGCCGTACCGAGCGTGAGGTCGGCAGGGACATCGCCGAGGCGATCGTCGCGGCGGGACACTCGACCGTCGACTTCGTCATCGTCGGCTCCGGGCCCAACGGCGCCAGCCCGCACCACGAACTGTCCGACCGGGTCATCCAGGCCGGTGAGCCGGTCGTGGTCGACATCGGCGGCCAGATGCCCAGCGGCTACTGCTCCGACTCCACCAGGGTCTACTCCGTGGGGGAGCCCCCTTCCGATTTCGCGAAGTACTACGAGGTGCTCCAGCGCGCCCAGGAGGCCGCCTGCGAGGCCGTACGGCCCGGCGTCCCCTGTGAGGCGATCGACGCCGCCGCGCGGGAGGTGATCGACGCCGAGGGGTACGGAGAGCACTTCATCCACCGCACCGGCCACGGCATCGGCCTGGAGACCCACGAGGAGCCCTACATCGTCGCGGGCAACACCGAACCGCTGGCGCCGGGCTTCGCCTTCTCCGTCGAGCCGGGCATCTACCTGCGCGGGGCCCACGGCGCCCGCATCGAGGACATCCTGGTCTGCACCGAGGAGGGGGGCGAGCGGGTCAACCACCGGCCTCGCGAACTCGTCATCGTGTAACAAGTGCCACAATCGGGATGACCGGCGATCCCGGTCGCCCCGATTGTCGTCCACTTCCACGATCTGGAGTGAGCAGAGTTGACCGTTGAGCGTGTGCTGCCGACCGCCGAGGCTCACGACCTGCTGGAGCTGGTCCGTGATCTGATCGCCAAGGAGGTCGCGCCCCGGGCGTCGGCCGACGAGTCCGCCGGGCGCTTCCCCCGCGAGGTGTTCACCACCCTCGGCCGGGCCGGGCTGCTCGGACTGCCCTACCCCGAGGAGCACGGTGGCGCGGCGCAGCCGTACGAGGTCTACCTCCAGGTGATCGAGGAGCTCGCCGCCGGCTGGCTGGCGGTCGGCCTCGGTCTGTCGGTGCACACCCTGTCGTGCTTCCCCGTCGCCGCCTACGGCACCCCCGAACAGCGCGCCGCGCTGCTGCCGGACATGCTCGGCGGTGAGTGGCTGGGCGCCTACTGCCTGTCGGAGCCCCAGTCCGGGTCCGACGCCGCCGCCCTGGCCACCCGCGCCGTGCCCGGCGCCGACGGCTACACCGTGGACGGGGTCAAGGCCTGGATCACCCACGGGGGCGCCGCCGACTTCTACACCCTGATGGCCCGCACCGCGGACGACGGCGGGCGCGGCATCTCCTGCTTCCACGTGCCCGCCGGGACCGAGGGGCTGTCGTTCGGCCGGCCCGAGCGGAAGATGGGGATGAAGGCCTCGCCGACCGCCCAGGTGCGCTTCGACTCGGTACGGCTCGCACCCGACGCGCTCCTGGGCGCGGAGGGTGAGGGTTTCCGCATCGCCATGGCCGCCCTGGACGGCGGCAGGCTCGGCATCGCCGCCTGCGCCGTCGGCGTGGCCCAGGCCGCCCTCGACGCCGCGGGCGCCTACGCCAGGGAGCGCCGCCAGTTCGGCTCGCGCATCGTCGACTTCCAGGGGATCGGCTTCATGCTCGCCGACATGGCCACCCAGATCGCCGCCGCCCGCGCCCTCTACCTGGACGCCGCCCGCCTGCGTGAGGCGGGCCGGCCGTACGGCACGCAGGCCGCCATGGCCAAGCTGTTCGCCACCGACATGTGCATGAAGGTCACCACCGACGCCGTTCAGGTCCTGGGCGGCTACGGCTACGTCGAGGACTTCCCGGTCGAGCGTTACATGCGCGAGGCCAAGGTCCTGCAGATCGTCGAGGGCACCAACCAGGTCCAGCGCCTGGTGATCAGCCGCGCCCTCGCCAAGGGCTAATGTCCCGCGTCTGAAATTCGTCGGCAATATCGAGCGAGGGATTCGAGGAGTTCTTCGGCGGTCTTCTTCCACCCGGACGGCTGAGGGTCGTCGTTCCATTGGCTGATCCAGTCCCGGATGCCGGTTTCCAGGGACTGGACGCTTATGTGCACGCCGCGCGAGCTGGCTGATGCGCTACTGCAGATGGGTCCGCACAGTACGGCGCTCACCTCCGCGATAGACCAGCAGCTCGCCGACCTTGTGGTAAGGGATGGCCTCTTTCTGTCGTATCCCCCGGCCGCACCACCCTTCAGGCCGGTGAGGGCAAGGTGTCCAGGCAACCGCAGAACTCCGCCGTTGCGGGTTCACCCGCTGGGAGCCGCTGCCCGAAGGCGCGCAGCTGGTCACCGACCTGGCTGGAGTCGACGGCGGTGACCAGCTCGACGGCGCGGCGCGTGATGCTGACCGCGCCGTCCAGGTCGCGCTGGTCGAGCTGGGCGTCAGCGATCGCGGTCAGGCCGAGCACGGTGTCACGGGTGTAGTCGCTGCTGCGCTCGGCCATGCCTTCCTCCAGCAGCAGCACCGCGATCTCCGGGTGGCCGAGCTGGCCACCTTCCAGGCCAGTGACCTGGACGCCCTATGTATCGGAGACCACCTGGTGGAGAAAATCTGACCTGCAACAATGGCGGGTATGCCCACCCTTGCTGTGCGTCAGGCCGCTCGCGTCGTCGTCCTTGACGAGGACGACCGGCTGCTTTTACTCCGTTACGAGGAAAATGGTGGTTTCTGGGCTACCCCTGGTGGGTCGCTGGAGCTCGGCGAGGACCACCAGGCGGCCGCGTTGCGGGAGGCCCGTGAGGAGCTCGGCGTTGAGCGCATCGACCTCGGTCCCCAGCTCGCGGTCCGCAGCAAGGAACATCTCGTCGGCGGCCGGCCGGTACGGCAGGTAGAGAAGTATTACGTCGCCCGGGTTCGCGCCGCCGACGTTGACCCTGAACGAGCGACCCAGCCCGACGACATCCGCGCCTGGCGCTGGTGGACCCTGTTTGAGCTGTCCGCCGGCGGCCAGACCGTCTACCCGATCGGGCTAGGCGACCTCGTTGCCGATTACCTGGTCAACGGCGACTCGGGCACACCCGCAGAGATCATTTGATCGGTCATCGCGCCACGGTCATGATGATCTCCCGCCTGAAGGCGGGGTGTCCACGCTCAAGGAGATGTGATGAAGCGTCGTCTTGTCCCTCTCGTGCTCCTCGGGATGTTCGTGTCCGGTTGCGGCTCGGAGGCGTCGCTCAGCCAGGACGTGCTGGACCGGGTGCGGGCGCAGGGCGTGGCCCCGGACCTGGTCTATCTGGTCGACCTGCCGGGCTACGAGTTGGCCGAGCAGTCGATCGGCGGGGTCGGAGAAGAGGGCTTCGGAGCCTTCTATGTCTCTCCGGAAGGGCGGCAGGTGGAGCTGAGGGTCGACCGCGGCACGTTCGGCGACGCCCTCTGCGCCGACACGCCGATCACGGACGCCGACCCGCCGACGGCTCCGGTCAGGTGCGAGCGCGACGAGGCGGGCTGGTACCGCTGGGGTGGTGGGCGCCACGAGTACACGGCGGTCCGGGCCGATCACCTCATCTGGTTGAAGGGCCGTATCGGGGAGGTGGACCGCGCCGCGCTGAAGGCGGCCGTGTCCGGAGCCCGGCATGCGACCGGAGACGGCTCCGCGACACCCGTGCCGCCGCCCGGTCCGGTGGAGCGGGGCGACCTGCCGACCAGTGGCGACGGTGCCCCCGACAACGAGGCGGGCCCCGGCGGCTGACCGGCTCGGCGCTCGCGGCGGCCTACGGCACGGCCGGCACGCTGCTCGGCGTCGCGCAACCGGGCTGCACCGGTCAGCTCGTGGAGCCGGACCTCACCGCCGCCCTCCCCGGTTGACCGCGACACCCCTGCCGAAGTGGGAGACGACCCCCGTCCTGGCCAGGGGCGCGGGCCGATCATCCGGGATCGGCGCCGACGATCTCCGCCACGTCCGGTGGGAGCGGGTAAGGCCGCTCGGCCGGGAGGGCTCCGTGCTCTCCCGCCCGGACCGCGCCGGCCAGGTCCGTGACGTCGGTGACGGCAGTGATCCACTCGTCGGTGTAGCGGTCCACGGCCTCGCCGGACAGGCCGATCTGCAGGGACCGGTACGGCAGGGCGTTCAGCCGGCCGTCGCGTTCGGGATCCCACTGGATCCGGACCGGACTCCTCCTGAGCCGTTCCGCCCATGCGTCCCGGTCGGCGTGCCGCTCACGGTCGTAGTGGCTGAGGCAGGAGTTCGCCAGCGCCCACTCGAAGCCGTCACGCGTGATCTCGATGGCCAAGACGCGCCGCTGGCCGGGCTTGGTGGCCCAGCCGCACCGGTACATCATCCATAAGAACGACGGCTTGATCCAGGTCATCCGCTCACGCCTGAACGGCGGGACGAAACTCTGGGCGGCGACGGCCGGACCGGCGATGGCCGGGTCGTAGGCCTGGTAAACGGTGATCGACTCCTCGGTGTAGACGGCACGGACCTGCCGGTAGGGCACGTTCATGCCGACCAGGGTGCCGAAACGGCGATTCCCCGGCAACGGGATTTCCCCCGGCCGTCCCGTCGCCTCATCGGGGCCGGCGACATGGGGCGTGGCGTCCCGCCGGGGGCGTGCCGCTCAGCGGCTCGGATCCGAGCCGTCCGCGGGCGGTGGCACCGGTCCGGCGGCCGGGTGCTCCGGGCCGGGTACGGCCGCCCAGCGGGGCATCGGCTCGCAGGCCCGCAGCCAGTCGGGCGGCAGGCCGCCGGAGCCGACGCGTGCGCCGACGACGCCGCCGACGATCGCACATGTGGTGTCGATGTCACCACCCGCCTGGGCGGTGGTCCAGAAGGCGCGCTCGAAGTCGTCGAGATTGCGGGCGGCGGCCCACAGCGTGAAGGGGACGGTGTCGTGGGCGCTGACGTTGCGCCCGTTGCCGAGGATTCCGGCGGCGAGGAGCGGGTCGCCGATGGTGAGCAGATGCCTCGCCTCCTTGATCCCGTTGTGCACGGAACCCGCGGGCACGTGCGCCAGCACCTGGTCGAGGAACCGGCCCGGACCGAGCCGGGGCTGGGATGCGGCGATCGCCGCGGCGGCGGCCACCGCGACCGCTCCGGCGACGGCTTCGGGATGGGTATGGGTGATCTGCGCGGACAGTTCCGCCTGCCGTACGGCGTGCGCCGGGTCGTCGGCGAACCAGGCGCCCAGCGGCGCGACCCGCATGGCGGCGCCGTTGCCCCACGAGCCCTTCCCGTCGAACAGTTCGGCGGCCAGCGCCCGCCAGTCGCCGCCCTCGCGGACCATGCGCAGCATCCGGTTGGTGGCCGGGCCGTACCCCCGGTCGAAGTCGTGGCGGACGGCGAAGCTCGCGGAGAGCTCGTCCTGGTCGACGGTTCCGTGGTCGGCCAGGATCCGGTAGATCGAGCAGGCCATCTCGGTGTCGTCGGTCCACTGCCACGGTGCGGGTGGCAGCGTGCGGTCGGTGAGGGCCTGGCGGTTGGCGGGGACGAAGAACTGCGAGCCGAGTGCGTCACCCAGGGCCAGGCCGTGGAGGGAGGCGGTGGCGCGGGCAAGTCGATCTGATGACATCGCTTCCCATCATCGATCATGACGGCCCGTTGCGGGTAGCCGGAGGCAGCCGACAGAGAAGTCGGGCCGGTGCCGGTCCGGCCCGAAGACGCGGACGGCAGGGGCCTCCGGCTGTCTCGGCGGGGCCGGGCGGCCCCGCTCTGCTCCGTACGGGTCAGAGCCCGTACTCCTCCAGCAGTCGCAGCCAGACCTCGCTCACGGTGGGGAAGGACGGGACGGCGTGCCAGAGCCGGTCCAGAGACACCTCGGCGGTGACGGCGACCGTCGCCGAGTGCAGCAGTTCGGCCACGTCCGGCCCGACGAAGGTCACGCCCAGCAGGACGCGCCTGCGCTCGTCCACGACGGCCTTCGCCCTGCCCCGGTAGCCGTCGCCGCGCAGGTAGGCGCCGGACACCGTGCCCAGGTCGTACTCGACCGCACGGACGTCGAAGCCCTCCGCACGGGCCTGCGCCTCGGTGCGGCCGACCGCGCAGACCTGGGGGTCGGTGAAGACCACCTGCGGCGCGCCGTACCCGTCGGCCACGGCGCGCATCGCCGGCAGGTCGTCGGGCCCGCCGTTGGCCCGCGCCGCGATGACGTCGCCGCACACCCGGCCCTGGTATTTGCCCATGTGGGTGAGCAGGTTGCGGCCGTTGACGTCGCCCACGGCGTACAGCCAGCCGTCGGCGACCCCGGTCGCGCGCATGCTGTCGTCGACCGGCACCGGTCCGGTCTCCGGCAGGCCGACGGTGTCGAGGCCGACGTCGCGGGTCGCCGGCCGGCGGCCGGTGGCCACCAGCAGTTCGTCGGCTTCCAGCGGTGGCCCCTCGGCGAAGTGAACGGTCACCGGGCCGCCCGGCTCGGGCCGCTTCACCCCGGTGACCTGGACGCCGGTACGGACCGCGATGCCGGCGTCGGCGAGTGAGGCGGCCAGCAGTTCTCCGGCGAGCGGCTCCACCCGGCCGAGCAGCGCGTGCCCGCGCACCAGCATCGTCGTCTCCCGGGCACCGAGCCCGTGCAGAGCCTGTGCCATCTCGCAGGCCACCACACCGCCGCCCAGTACGGCCAGCCGCCTCGGGACGGCGGTGACGCCGGTCGCCTCGCGGCTCAGCCATGGCGCGGCCTCCGCCAGGCCGGGGACCGGCGGTGTCACCGGCCGGCTGCCGGTGGCCAGCACGACGGCGTGCCGGGCACGGAGCAGGCGGGTGGCGCCGTTGGGGGCGGTCACCTCGACCTGCCGGGGGCCCCGCAGCCGCCCGTATCCCCGGATGAACTCCGCCGGAATGCTCTTGACCCATTTCACCTGGTTGCTGTCGTCCAGATGGGACACGGCCTCGTCACGCCGGGCGAGCACGGCGTCGACGTCGATCGGTCCCAGCGTCAGGCCGGGGACCCGGCCGACCTCGGCGGCGAGCTCCACCGGGCGCAACAGGGCCTTGCTGGGGATGCAGGCCCAGTAGGAGCACTCCCCGCCGGCCAGTTCCGTCTCCACCACCGCGACGCTCAGCCCTCCGCGGGCCGCGCGGGCCGCGGCGTTCTCCCCGGCGGGACCGGCGCCCACCACGATCACGTCGAACTCGTCGGACACAGCTACCTCCCAGGAGCGAACAGGCCGATCGCCGCGGTCGTCATGACGGCGCCCGTCGCACCAGCTTCGCACCTCCGTCCCGGACGGCGTGCAACCGAGGGCCGTCGAAGGACGTGATCCTTTACAAAGGGGGGGTGCTGTTCCGGTATCTTTCGTCAGCTGTCGGTTTTCCGCTGTTCCAGGCGGACCGAGATCCCGCGAGATGAGATTCGATGACCACCGACCAGATACGCCCGGCCGAACTCCGGCGCGGCCGTTGGAGCGCGCAGACGTGGTTCAACGTCGTGCTGCTGGCCATGGCCGTGCTGCTGGCCGCCTCCGCGGTGGTCGGCGCCGTCGTCCTGCAGAACGCGGCGCAGGCCTCCAACCGCCTCATCGACGAGATATCGGTGGGCAGGATCCAGTCGGAGCGCCTTCAGACGGCCCTGGTGAACCAGGAGACGGGGCTGCGGGGCTTCGTCATCAGCGGCAAGGAGGAGTTCCTCCAGCCCTATGAGGAAGGACGGCGTGACCAGGGCGTCGCGTTGTCGCAGACCCGCCTGGTGGCACCGGCCGCGGGCGCGATGGACGAGCTGGCCGCGGTGGAGCGGCTGAGCGCCCAGTGGCGCGCCCGCTACGCGGAGCCGATGATCGCGTCCGTGCGCGCCTCCGGGCCGGAGACCGTCAGTTCCGAACAGGCGGAGGAGAGCAAGCGGGCCTTCGACACGGTCCGTGGCGCGCTCACCGACCAGAGCGCCGCCTGGGAGCGGGCCAGGGATGCCGCACGTATCGGCCTCGACGACGCCCGCACGCTCCGGGACATGACCTTCTTCGCCATCCTCGTCGCCTTCCTGGTCACCATCGTCGCGGTGGCGGTGCTTCTGCGGATCGCGGTGTTCAACCCCCTGGCACGCCTGGGTGAGGCCTCGCGCCGGGTCACCGGCGGTGACTTCGAGCACCACGTCGACACCGGCGGGCCCGCCGACCTCGCCGCGCTGGCCGGTGACATGGAGGCGATGCGCAAGCGGATCGTCAGCGAACTGGCGGAGGCCCGCGCCTCCCGGCAGCAGATCGCCGTGCAGGCGGAGGAGCTGAAACGCTCCAACGCCGAGCTGGAGCAGTTCGCCTACGTCGCCTCCCACGACCTGCAGGAACCCCTGCGTAAGATCGCCTCCTTCTGCCAGATGCTCCAGCAGCGCTACGCCTCCCAGCTCGACGACAGGGCCAACACCTACATCGACTTCGCCGTCGACGGAGCCAAGCGCATGCAGGTACTCATCAACGAGCTGCTCACCTTCTCCCGGGTGGGGCGCGTCCACCAGGAGCCCGTCGAGATGGACCTCAACGACGTGGTCGACAGGGCGCTGGTCAACCTCTCCGCCGCCGTGGAGGAGTCCGAGGCGGAGATCGAGGTCGGCGACCTGCCGGTGATCGTCGGCGACCGGACCCAGTTCGTGATGCTCTGGCAGAACCTGATCGGCAACTCCCTGAAGTTCCGCAGCCCCGGCCGCCGGCCGCACGTCCGGATCGAGGCCGAGGAGCGCGACGGGGAGTGGTCGATGACCCTGACCGACAACGGGATCGGCATCGCTCCCAACTTCGCCGACAAGATCTTTGTGATCTTCCAGCGGCTGCACCACCGGGACGCCTACGGCGGCACCGGGATCGGCCTGGCGCTCTGCCGGAAGATCGTGGAACAGCACCAGGGGAAGATCTGGCTCGACACCGAGCACGCCGAGGGGGCCCGCTTCCACATCACGCTGCCCATCACGGTCGCGCCGCAGGAGGAGGCTCCGGCGTCCTCGGAGGCCTTGGAGGCCGCCGAGAACGCCAAGGACGCCGAGGTCTCCAAGGCGACGGGAACGGAGACGGAGGAGGCCGCCGAAGCCCGGTGACCGCCGGAGCGGGCCGTCCGGGAGAGCCGGGGCGGAGCGGGTTGGGACCATGCCGTGACCCGGGAAGGGCGCGGGTGGCCGCCGGTGCCGTTACCGTTGACCGGGTGGAGGAGATCGACCGCCGGATCGTGACGTTGCTGGCCGAGGACGGCCGGATGAGCTTCACCGACCTGGCCAGGGAGACCGGGCTGTCGGTGTCGGCGGTTCACCAGAGGGTGCGCCGGCTGGAGAAGCGTGGTGTGCTGCGGGGATACGCGGCGCTGGTGGACTATGACGCGATCGGGCTCTCGCTCACCGCCTTCGTCTCCATCAAGCCGATCGATCCCGCCGCCGCCGACGACGCCCCCGACCGGCTGGCCCACCTGAGCGCCATCGAGGCCTGCCACAGCGTGGCCGGCGACGAGAGCTACATCCTCAAGGTGCGGGTGGCCTCGCCGATCGCCCTGGAGGAGCTGCTCAACCAGATCCGCACCTCGGCCAACGTCTCGACCCGGACGACGGTCGTGCTGAGCACGCCCTACGAACACCGTGCCCCCGAGCCGGCCGCGCCGGGCGCCGTCAAGCCCGACGAGTCCGCCTGACCCTGCCGGTGGGCCGGGTCGAGCCGGTAGAGCTCGGCCGCAGGCTGGGGGATGGCTGTGGGCCGGGTCACGGCTCTTCCGGCTTGGCGCGCTCGTGGCAGTCGCCTGCGTCGCATGGTTGGGAAGAGGGGTGCCTCATCGGAGGCGAATCCAAGGAGTGCGAATGGAATCCGTCACGTGGGAAAGGCGCTGCAACCAACCTGTGATGGCCGCAGGAGGGGTGAACATCTCGACGGACCTGCTAGGGTGATGGTTTGTCACAACAACCAGTCAAAGGCCCGGAGTATCCCATTACTATCAACGATAATGGAGCGACGGCAACCCGTCAACTCGAGCTCGCCAAAGAGCAGGAGTACGTCTCCGGTCTCTACGCACGGCTCGACCTGTTGCGCGAACGCACCCAGCGGCAGCTGGACGGAGTGCTGGCACAGGGCGGGGGCGGCGGCACCCACCAGAACCGCTCCGAGCGCGACACCTTCGCCGGGATGTACGCCGAACGGCTGGGCCGACTGTGGGCGGTCGAGAACGGTCTGTGCTTCGGGCGGCTCGACAACGCCGACCACACCTCGCTCTACATCGGCCGCATCGGTCTCGCCGACGACGAGCAGCGGCGGCTGCTGATCGACTGGCGGGCGCCGGTGGCCCAGCCGTTCTACGGGGCCACCCCCGCCGCCTCGATGGGCGTCACCCGCCGCCGTCACCTGCAGACCAAGGGGCGCAAGGTGATCGGGGTCGACGACGACCTGCTCGACCTCGACAACCTCACCGACGACGACGTGGCCACGCTCAACGGGGAGGCGGCCCTGCTGGCCTCGATCGCGGCCAAGCGCACCGGGCGGATGCGCGACATCGTGGCCACCATCCAGTCCGAGCAGGACCGCATCATCCGTTCGGACCTGGGTGGCGTGCTGGTCGTGCAGGGCGGTCCCGGCACGGGCAAGACCGTGGTGGCCCTGCACCGGGCGGCCTACCTGCTCTACACCCACCGTGACAAGCTCGCCCGCCGGGGCGTGCTCATCCTCGGGCCCAACCTGACCTTCCTGCGCTACATCGAGCAGGTGCTGCCCTCCCTGGGCGAGACCGACGTGCTGCTGTCCACGGTCGCCGAGCTGTACCCGGGGGTCACCGCCACGGTCCGGGAACGGTCCGAGGTGGCCGAGCTCAAGGGGGACGCGCGGATGGCCGAGGTGGTGGCGAGGGCCGTACGGGAGCGGCAGCGGGTGCCGCGCCAGCCGGTCGACATCCGTCTCGACCGCTACACCCTCAGGCTCGACGGCCGCGTCCTGGACGCCGCCCGTGCACGGGCGATCCGCTCCAGGAAACCGCACAACGAGGCGCGGGGGATCTTCGTTCGGCACCTGCTCAACGCACTCGCCCGGCAGGCCGCACGCCAGCTCGGCAAGGGCATGATCGACGATGACGAGCTGGCCGACATCCGGGAGGACCTCCGTACGGAGCGGCCCGTCAAGGCCGCGCTGAACAGGCTGTGGCCCTACACCACCCCCCAGCAGCTCCTCATCGGGCTGTTCACCTCCCGGGAGCGGCTGGACTACGCCGCGGGCGAGTTCGGCGCGGCCGAGCGCGAACTGCTGCTGCGCGAGCCTCCCCGCCAGGGGCAGGACTGGTGGGCCGAGTCCGACGTCCCGCTGCTGGACGAGGCCGCCGAGCTCCTCGGCGACATCGACCCGGCGGTGCTGCGGGCCGGGGCGTGGATCGCCGAGGAGGAGCAGGCGGCCCGGCGCGCCGCCGCCCTGGACGAGCGCCGGCACCAGCTCACCTACGCCAAGGAGGTGCTGGAGATGACCGGGCTGTCGGACATCATGGACGCCGAGAAGTTCGCCTCCAGGCACCTGGGCGACGACGTCTACCTGACCACCGCCGAGCGCGCCGCCGCCGACCGCACCTGGGCCTTCGGGCACGTCATCGTGGACGAGGCGCAGGAGCTGTCGGCGATGGACTGGCGGATGGTGATGCGGCGGGTCCCGACCAGGTCGATGACGATCGTCGGCGACCTGGCGCAGACCGGTTCCTCGGCGGGGGCACATTCCTGGGGCCGGGTGCTCGACCCGTACGTGTCCGGGCGCTGGCGTGAGGAGCATCTCAGCGTCAACTACCGCACTCCGGCCGAACTGATGGCGGTCGCCGCCGACGTGCTGAAACTGGTCGGTCCCGATCTCGTCGCGCCCACCTCGGTCCGGGAGACGGGGACCGGTCCCTGGGCCGCCTCCCCGGTGGAGGCGCTGGCCGGCCTGGTCAAGGCGGAGGTCGTCGAGGGCGGACGCCTGGTCGTGATCGTACCGGAGTCCAGGGTGGGAGAGTTCGGCGAGATCGTGACCCAGGCGGTCGGCGGCGCGGTCGCCGGCCCGGGGGCCGCGGCCCTGGACGCCCCGGCGGCGGTCCTGACGGCCACCCAGGCCAAGGGACTGGAGTTCGACGCGGTCATCGTGGTGGAGCCGGAGCTGATCCTGCGGGAATCCCCTCGTGGAGCGAGCGATCTTTACGTGGCGATGACCCGCGCGACGCAGCGGCTTGGCGTCGTCCATACCGGTCCGCTTCCCGATGCGCTCGTTCGACTTGAGAGACATTCGATCACATGAGACCATTGACGGCTCTCGTCGATCATGTCCCAGCTGCGAAAACTTGATGTTTCCGCTGTTAGTGACATGGTTGACATCTGCGCTGGGGTCGGTAGTTTGCTGCCCAGTCCAGCACGGGACTGGCCGGTCGGCCGTCCCTGACATCGTCGGTTCCTGCGCCCGTGACGGGGGATGACCCCGTCCTACAGCCAGGCGCAGGGCCGTCGTTCCGTCGGGGCGGGGCACCCCGACCGGGCGGGGGGTTGGACCCAGGAGGGGTCCGGACACCCAGTAGACAACGGCAATCCGCGCTCGCCGCCGACGGGACGGAACCGGTCCGAAGGGTTGTCCGGGCCCTCTTCCCGCTCCCGTGCCGAGCGTCGCAGGCGCCGGGGTGATCCCCAGGGGCGTCCATCCGCCCCCGGGGATCACCCCGTTGCCGCGCTCGCACCCCCCTCTCCCTGTTGGGGGTGAGCCCCGCCGGGCGGTAGCGTTCGAGCTGGAAAGCCGGTGAGAGAACCGGGCCGGAGAGACCGGCCGACGGTCTGGGCTGGGAAAGACCGGGCGCAAGCGTCCGCACGACACCGCAAGGAGCCCGTCCGTGGTTCAGGAGAAGACCGCCACCCCGGCGCCGGGAGCGCCGGCGGAGGGCCCGGTCGCAGGCTCGCCACCTGGACGGACGGCTTTCGCCACCGCACGCCGGGCGTTCCCGGCCCGGATCGCGGCCGCGCTCGTGGGCGGCCTGCTGCTCTTCCTCGCCTTCCCTCCGCTCGGACTGTGGTTCCTGGCCCCGTTCGGCCTGGCACTCGCCGTTCTCTCGGTGTACGGCTCGCGCCCGCGCCGCGCGCTGCTGCTGGGCCTCCTGACCGGACTGGCCTTCCTGCTGCCCGCGCTGCACTGGGTGAGCCCGATCGGAGTGGACGCCTGGCTGGGCCTGGTGGCGATCGAGAGCCTCTTCTACTCGGCCTGGGCCGCCGGTGTCGCCCTGACCGTCCGGCTGCCTCTGTGGCCGTTGTGGAGCGCCGCGCTGTGGGTGGCGATGGAGTGGGCGCGGGGGATGTTCCCCGTCGGTGGTTTCCCCTGGGCCCGGGTGGCCTTCAGCCAGGGGCAGTCGGTCTTCACCCCCTACGCGGCGCTCGGCGGGGCACCGCTGGTGACCTTCGCGGTGGCCCTGTGCGGTGGCCTGATCGCGCTGCTGGCGCTCCGTCTCGCCGCCGCCCCCCGCTGGGATCGGGCGATCGCCCTGCCGCTGGCCGGAGTGCTGGCCGTACCGGCCGCGGCGTTCGCCGTCCCCCGGTTCGGCGACGAGGGCAGGACCGTGACCGTCGGCGTCATCCAGGGCAACGTGCCGGGGCGGGGGATGGATCCCCTGGGGGACGAACCCGCGGTGGTGCTGCGCAACCACACCGGCATGCTCCATGAGATGGCACGTGCCGTACGGGAGGGGCGGACGCCCCGGCCGGACCTGGTGGTGCTGCCGGAGAACTCCACCGACATCGACCCCTACCGCAGCGACGTCGCCTACCGGGAGATCGACGCGGCGGTGAAGGACATCGGGGTGCCCGTCCTGGTCGGCGCGGTGGTCGGCGTCGGAGAGGACAACCGCGCGACGCGCAGCCTGGTATGGGACCCCGTCACCGGCCCCGGCGCCTACTACGACAAGCAGCAGCTCGTCCCGTTCGGGGAGTACACCCCGCTCAAGGACCTCGTGCTGGCCCTGTTCGAGAGGGCGGCCATGGTCGGCAAGCAGTCGGTGCCGGGCACCCGCGACGGCGACCTGAGGATGGGCCCGGTGACGGTGGGCGCGATCAACTGCTACGAGGTGGCCTTCGACGGTGTCGTGCGCGACACCGCCCGGACGGGTGCCACCCCGCTGGTGGTGCAGACCAACAACGCCACCTACGCGCTGACCAACCTGCCGCCGCAGCAGCTCGCCATGTCCCAGCTGCGCGCCGTCGAGCACAACCGGGCGGTAGTAACGTCCGCCATAACGGGTATATCCGCATATGTGACCCCCGACGGCGCAGTGGCCTGGCGCACCGGAGAGCTTGTCCCCGCATCGAACGTACTGAGCATTCCGGTCAGAACTGCCGAAACCATCGCGACACGCGTGGGGGCGTTGCCCGAATGGGCCCTGATACTTGTGAGTGCGGGCGCGTTGGCCGCCGGATGGCGGCGCAGGCCCCGTAACCTGGTGCACTCGGTGAACCAGGAAGGCGACCAGCAGGTGGGAGACGCGTGATGGATCGGATGCTGGGCCGGGTGCTCGTCATCGTCCCGACCTACAACGAGCGGGAGAACCTGCCGATGATCGTCGGTCGGGTGCGCGCCGCACTGCCCGAGGCGCACCTGCTGATCGCCGACGACAACAGTCCCGACGGCACCGGCGCGATCGCCGACGGCCTGGTGGCCGAGGACGACCACGTCCACGTGCTGCACCGGCCGGGCAAGCAGGGCCTCGGCGCCGCCTACATCGCCGGTTTCCGCTGGGGTCTGGAACAGGGCTACGACGTCCTGGTGGAGATGGACGCCGACGGCTCCCACCAGCCGGAGGAGCTGCCCAAGCTGCTGGACGCGCTGTCCGACGGGGCCGACCTGTCGATCGGCTCACGGTGGGTGCCCGGTGGAAAGGTCGTCAACTGGCCCGGCTCGCGGGAGTTCCTCTCGCGCGGCAGCAACCTCTACACCCGGATGATGCTCGGCCTGCCGGTCCGCGACGCCACCGCGGGGTTCCGCGCCTACCGCGCCTCCACCCTGGAGAAGATCGGCCTGGACGACGTGGAGTCCCAGGGCTACTGCTTCCAGGTGGACCTGACCCTGCGCACCATCCGGAACGGCCTGCGCGTCGTCGAGGTGCCCATCACCTTCGTGGAGCGCACCGTCGGGGCCAGCAAGATGAGCCGGGGTGTGGTGGGAGAGGCGGCATGGCGGGTCACCGTGTGGGGCTTCTCCGGCCTTCCCCAGCGCCTGCGCCGTCCACGCTGAGCGAACGCGGAACGCGGCGACGCCCGGCGGCGTTGTCATGGTTGTACGGCTGTCGCGTGAGTTGAGGAAATGATGCGCCTTCTGCTGGTCCTTGCCTTCCTGGCGGTCCCCGTCCTGGAGATTCTGGTGTTCGTCCAGGTCGGCCAGGCCATCGGAGTCTGGCCCGCGATCGCCCTGCTGGCCGCGGGAAGCCTGCTCGGCTCCATGGTCGTCCGCAGGGAGGGCCGCAAGGCCTGGCGCAAGCTCCAGGACGCGATGCAGACCGGCCGGATGCCTGAGCCGGGCGCCTCCGGCGGTGCCATGACCATCGCGGGCGGGGTGCTGCTGGCGGTGCCGGGCTTCCTCACCGACATCGTCGGCCTGCTGTTCATCCTGCCGTTCACCCAGCCGCTGATGCGCGGGCTCGGCGCCCGGTTCCTCGCCCGCCGTATCGAGAAGCTCGCCGGCAAGGCGGGCGGTCCCGGCCTCGGCTCACCGTTCGGCGGCCCGGGCACACCCTTCGACGTCATGCGCGACCAGCGCTCCGGCTCCGGACCGGTCATCCACGGCGAGGTCATCCGGGACGAGCCTGGCCACCCGCCCGCCCGCGACTCCAGCCGCGACCTCACCGGCCGCTGACCTCACCGGCCGCCGACCTCACCGGCCGCCGAGCTCACCGGTTCTTGCCTTACCGGCGCCGGGCCCACCGGTCCTCGCGCCGCCGACCGGCTGGGTTCACCGGCCGCTGAGCTCGGCCAGCCGGCGGAGCGAGAGCCGGAACAGCGCCTCGTTCGCCGGCCTGACCAGCGGCCAGCCGAGCCGCCCGGCCGGGCCGAACGGCAGGTCGAGCTCTTCCTCCCAGACGATCGTGCTGCCACCGCCCTCGCGGGGCAGCACCCGGAAGACCCCGGTGCCGCGCACCAGACGCCCGGTGTGCCGTACCGCCACGGTCGTGGGCGGATCCCACCGGGTGATCTCCATGGTGTCCAGGAACCCGATCGGGCCCACCCCGGTGAAGGCCGCCAGCCTGCTCCCCTCGCTCCGGCCGTCCCCGACGGTGACGTGCGCGCGGGTCAGGACCATCCACTCGCCATGGCGCGGCCAGTCGGTCAGCACGGAGAACACCTGTTCCGGCTCCGCGGCCGCGTCCACCGAGACGCTGATATGGGAGTGGCTCACCCTTCGATCCTTCCTCGTGGCGGGTGCCCCCAAAACCACGGTCGGGTACTCTCGCCCGGCGGCGGCCGTACGGTGCGGCCGATGCCGGGCCGCAGCGTGCCTCGGCGGGTTACCTGACATAGATTCGATCTCTGGGTCGTTGTCGAAACGGAGGCCGCAGTGGGAGCGCTGGAAGGCAGAGCAGCCGTCGTCACCGGAGGGTCGCGGGGCATCGGCCGGGCGATCGTGGAACGTCTCGCCCGTGACGGGGCGGTCAACGCCAAGTCCGCCTTCCTGACCGTCCGGCACGCCGCGAGGCACATGCGGGACCACGGGCGCATCGTCAACATCTCCACCCTCAACACCTTCCGTACCGCACCTGGCATCGCCCCCTACGTGATCAGCAAGGGCGCGATCGAGCAGCTGACCGCCGTCGCGGCGCTGGAACTCGGCGTGCGTGGCATCACGGTCAACACGGTCTCCCCGGGTGCGACGGACACCGACCTCCTGCGCGGCACCAACTCCGAGGAGGCCCTTCGGTCGGCCGCCGGGGTCACCCCGCTGGGCCGCCTCGGGCAGCCGGCGGATGTGGCGGACGTGGTCGCCTTCCTGACCGGTCCCGACGGCCGCTGGCTCACCGGCCAGAACATCCGTGCCACCGGAGGCCTCACCTAGAAGCTGTTCGGAGTTCGGATCCTAGGTGAGGCCCGGCGGCGGGCCCTGATGTGGTAAGTGCGAGGACGGTGGTCGACCGGGTGGGGTTCGGGCCACTCCGATGATCCTTTTCGGGTGTTCACATAGGGCGTTCCATATAAATCACTAAATATGGGGCGTATGGTGCGCAAATGCATCCTCCGCAACAGCCCCCGCAGCAGCCTCCCCTCATGGGTCCGCCACCCGGACGGCGGCCAGGCTCACCTCCGCCGCCCAGGAGGAGTGGCAAGGGCGTGGCGGTCATCGCGGTCGTCGCGGTGGTAGGCGTACTCGGCCTACTGGCAGGCCTGGCCGCCTTGCCGGGCGACGGTGCCGAGAGGTCCGTGGCGAAGCCGGCGGCGTCGGCTTCGACGCCGATGCCCGCGAAGGCGCTTCCCATGGTCGATGACGCCGAACCAAGCATGGTGCCGACGCCGACCCCCGACCCGTCGGCGTCGGCACGCGAAGCCGTGTTCACGGCTTCGGTGAAGCAGCGGAAAGCGCTGAAGGACGCTGATTCCTACAAACTGGGGCGGCTCGGCTGGGACATGTGCAAGGCGCTGGAGGAAGGAAAAGGCTTCGCCGCGGCTGCGGCCCTCGGTACCAGCGGGTTCGACCTGGATACGTCTGAGTACATAGCGAGGGTCGCCATCGTCAACCTTTGCCCGCACCAGCGGGACAAAATTCCTGTCTAGGTGTACTGACCGGACAGGTTGATCGAGTTTGTCGAAGCCGCCGCTGGCTGACGATCGTTTGACCTGTACCGAGGTCCAGGGGTGAGACTTGAGGCATGAGTAAGGCAGATGAGCTGTTTGGTATCGCGGAGGTCTCGGCGTGGCTCGGTCTGGCGCCCGACACGTTACGGTACTTCGAACGTCAGGGAGTTGTACCGTCTCCACGGCGCGACAGTGCGGGGCGTCGCCAATACACGATGGCCGACGTCGAGCTGATCCGCATGCTGGTTCATCTTCGTGAGACAGGGATGCCACTGGCCGATATCGCGCAGTTCACAGGCGCCGACGACAAGGTGGCTGATCCGGCCAGGCTCCGAGTGGAGTTGCTGACGGCTCATCGCCGTCGCGTCCACGATAGGCGCGAGGAGCTGGACCGTGCGCTCGATGTGATCACTCGGAAGATCGCGGACTTCAGTGATCGGATCACGAGTTCGGTGGACCTTCTCGACCGACCAGACTGCACGATTGCCTTCGAAGTCCAGGGTGAGGGGCCACTGCTGTTCCTCGTCGGCGCGCCGGTCGGGCGGGCCGGTTTCGCAGCGCTGGCGCATGAGCTTGCAGGCCGGTTTACCGTCGTCACCCACGATCCGCGTGGTATTGGTGCCAGCCGCGCGGTCCCAGGGATGGCTGCACCCACGCCCGAGGTCCTTGCCGAAGACCTTGCTGCACTTGTCGACAGGTTCACCGGAGGGCCCGCCCTGTTTGTCGGTACCAGTGGTGGTGCCGTGACACTGCTGGAGCTGGGCAAGCAGCATCCTGACGTGGTCGGCCGGGCCGTCTTGCATGAGCCGCCCCTTGTGTCCCTCCTGGATGACGCAGACCTGGCGGGCCGAGCCGTAGCAGCGTTCAAAGCTGCAGAGGCTGATCCCCAGCGGGCAGTGCAAGAGTTCTTTGACCTCAGCGGCGCTGCCCACCACACAGGACCAGATCAGACGCCTCCTGCCCATATGGCGCTACCCGAGCTACCGGTCGAGGAACTCGAAAAGAACCGCTACTTCCTGGGGCGGATGGCAGGCCCGACTGTCTTCTACGTCCCCGACATCGAGGCCATCCGTCGCGTTTCGGTGACGCTGTGCGCTGGCTCGCTGAGCCATCACCAGATGGCGCGCCGGGCGACCCAATCACTCGCTGAACTTCTGGAGCTACCTCTGATCGACATGCCCGGCAACCACCTCGGCGCAAGCGCCGAGCCGGCAGAGTTCGCCCATGTCCTCGGGCTCCTGCTCGAACCCTGAACACATCCCACTGGCCCCTCCTGGGCCGTTCGGCCCAGGAGGGGCCTTGCCATGTCGCACCGCAACGCCGCACTGGCTCCGCGCCACCGCCTGAAGGTCGCACGACTCCTCGTCGAGGACGGGTGGCCGATCAGCGAGGTTGCCGCTCGGTTTCAGGTTTCCTGGCCTATCGTGAAGCGACGGGCCGACCGCTATCTCGCCGGCGAGCCCATGCACGACCGCTCGTCACGTCCGAAGTCCTCGCCGAGCAAGACGAGCAAAGCGGTAACCAAGCGATGCGTCAGCCTGCGAATTCGGTTACGGGAAGGTCCGATTCAGCTCGCTACCCGGCTCGGGATCGCGCCGTCGACTGTGCATCGCATCCTTACCACTGCGGGGTTGAGGCGAGGAGTCTCAGCCACATGATCGAGCCGCGGAGGCGGCAACGGATGTGACGGTAACCCCGGTTCACCGGTCCGCTCCTCCTGGCAGGCCGTATTGAGGAGATACTGTCCGATCGACGGGTCAGGCACCTGGCCGCACTCCTGCGGTATCGCCACGGCTACGCCGTAGTCCTTCACCGTGGCCTCCGAGCCCCAGCCGTCAAAACCAGGCCCGAAGTTCTCCGCTCCGTGAGAGCGGAACCGTCGGAGGTATCGCCCGGCCATCGGTACCTGCTCTGTCTCCGCCTCTCAGTCGCCGTGGTGGCAGTGTCCGCCGCCGTGTTCGGCCGTGTCGGCGGGCACGTTCAGCGTGGGGTTGCGGTCGAAGAACCCGTACGGCGTCAACGAGAATCCGGCATAGTCGACCGGCATCACCGGCCAGTCCTCGGGCCGCGGGAAGTGGGTCACGCCGAAGGTGTGCCACAGCACGACGTCCTCACCGTCCAGGGGCCGGTCGCCTGCGAGGTACGCCGGCAGACCGTCGCCGCCCGGGTTCTGGTTGACGAACTCGCCGGCCGGGTACCGCTCCTCGGGCGCGTACCGGGTGATCCACAGTTCCCGGGTGGTGAACGCCGCCCGCGCGGCGATCGACGAGGACGGGTCGGCCAGCAGGGTCGGGTTCTGCTCGGCGTGCAGCACGTAGCCGGTCGGCTGGCCGAGCCGGTTGGTGCGCTCGGTGCTCACCACGTGCCAGGTCCGCCCGACCGAGGCGTCCGCGCTGCGCACCCCTTCGGCCTCGCTCGCGATCCGGGTCCGGGCGTAGCTGAAGGCGTTGCCGTACGGATTCTCCGGCGAGACCGGCACCCGGACCGCGTCGACCTCGTCGACCGCGTTCCGGACGCCGTCGACCATCATGTCGAGGCGGGCGCTGAACAGGTGCTGGTGGAACGGGGCGGCCAGGCCCGGGGCCACCTCACTGGCGTAGGGCCATTCCCGCAGCCCGCGGTAGGCCGAGGTGAAGAGGATGCCGGTGAGCTTGGCCTCGCACTCGATCCTGCCGTCGAGGTAGAGGTACCAGTAGAAGCCGTAGTCGTAGTTGCCGATCGTGGTGAAGAACGAGATCACCAGGCGGCGCTGGCGGCGGACTTCGGCCGAGTTCGGGGTGTAGATGTCGGTGTGCTTCCAGAGCGTGCCGTAGTCCTCCTCGTGCAGGCAGATCGCGTTGGGGATCCGCTGCACGTTGCCGACCTCGTCGGCCAGGTCGACGTCGACGTAGTGGATCTCGCCGAGGCAGTCGCAGCCCAGGGTGAGCGAGTTCGCGAACCGGCCGAAGAGGTATTCGCCGGTGTCGAAGTAGTTCTGCCAGAACCGGACCGGCGCCGGGTCGCCGTACGGCACCACCATCTCGGCGATGGAGGCGCGGTAGACGACCGGCCGGAGTTCGCCGTCGTGGTCGGGGTCGGCGTAGGCCAGCTGGTGGAGCACCAGGCCCTCGCGGGCGTCGAAGCCGAAGTGGAAGGACCAGTTCGCCCAGGTGATCCGGTCGCCCTCGACCTGGAACGACGGACCGTCGGGCTGGGTGATCTCGATGGGTCGCAGGGTCTCCAGCGGTGCCGGGCGCCCCTGCGGGAGATGGAACCTGCTGAGCTCCTCCGGCAGCGGGAAGACACCGATGTCGATGACCTCGATCGCCTTCCTCTCGATCAGGTCGACGTAGGCGCTCAGCCCGTCCACCGGGTGCGCCCAGACGTGAGCGTCGGGATCGGGCGCGGCGAAGCAGAGCACCCGGATGATCCGCCTGCCCTCCTCGCCGGGCAGGTCGAAGGCGCCGGCCGACAGCGGCGCGCATGTCACCTGCTCCGTGGTCAGGCCGCGCTTGGCCAGCGCGTCCGCCCAGGCCGGATCCTGGGCGAGGATCCCGTCGACCGACATGAACTCCTCGACCAGGATCGGCATCCCGCCATGGGAGCCGTCGACGTCGACGATCGCGGCCACCGCGCCGGCGGTGAGGTCGACGGTCACGTCCCGGGCGTCGCCGGTCGCGGTATCGAGCAGCAGCACCCGCGCCCGGCGGTCGGGCCTCGGCCCGGTGCCGGCCTGGAACGTGAGCACCTCCTGCTTGTGCGGTTCGAGCAGGCCGACGTAGACGAAGCGGACGCTTTCGCCGGCCAGTCCGGCCTCGCGTACCAGGGCGGCGGTCCGCTCGATCTCGGTCGCGGTGAGGCTGGAAACCGGGGTGGGCAGGGTGGTCATGGGATCCTCTCTCGGATGGGTCGGCGTCGAGCCGCTCGACCGGATGCTGTTCACCGCATCCCCTGACCCGGCGGAAGGCGGCTGGGTGCCGCTCACCGCTCATCTTCTTCTATTTGCCGACATCCGCCAGGTCTACAGACTGTCCGGAAGCGGACACTTTGAGTAATGGACGGGGTATGCCGCCACCGACTGCTGCCCGGCCCTGTAATGGGCCGGGAGGTGGTCCTCCGTGAGCTCTGCCGCCTCGGGCCCGGGGGTGGGCACGGCCTCCGGATCCGGAGCTGTCAAGATTCTCGGGTGGCCGCAACGGCTCGGGTGGCCGTGGCAGGGAGACGGGAGATTTCACATGACCGCATCCGCGGATCGGACCGACGTGATCGTTGTCAGGTCGGTCGGCTGGGACGACGCCGCGGCTGTCGCGCTGCGCGATGCGATGGAGGAGGAGATGAGCGCCCGGTACGCCGACCGGCTCGCCTCGAAGCCGGACTACCTGCCCCGGGGCATGAACGTCGAGTCCGATTCCGTCGCCTACACCGGGGTCGCCTACGCCGGCCCGGACCTACCGGTCGGCCACGTCGCGCTGCGCAGGCTCGGCGTCGATCTGGAGATCAAGCGGATGTACGTGGCCCCGTCCCATCGGGGCGCGGGTGTGGCGCGCGCGCTGCTGGCGGCGGCCGAGGACGCGGCCCGAGCGCTCGGGGCGGTGCGGGTCATCCTGCAGACCGGAGACCGTCAGCCGGACGCCGTGCGGGTGTACGAGCGGGAGGGATACGCCTTCATCCCGCTCTTCGCTCCCTATGAGCGGCTTGAGGGGTCGCACTGTTTCGAGAAGCCGCTGGTCTGAACCGCGCACGGTGTGCCGGACCCGGTCCGGTGCCGAAGTCTCCGCGGAGTCTGGTGCCGGGGTCTCCGCGGACGGCGACCCGGGGAGCGGGCACCCTCCGGGTGCAGACGTCGAGCCCCTTCCGGCGGATCCGCGTGCGGACCCTCCGGAAGGGGCTCTCGGGTCGTCAGGGCTCTCGTCGGTGACCGGCAGGACGGCCTTGGGGGCCGCCGTGGGTCGCATCGGAGCCGATGACGGGACGGTTGATCTCCGGGTTCCCCGGCCCCTGGGGGGTGCCCGTCGTGACGGGGTGCTGGCTCGTCACGACGGGGGAGGCGGGGAGGGCGATCAGCCGACGGTCAGGGTCAGCCCGTAGGCGGACAGGATCTCGTTGACCGGCTGGTGGTACGTCGTGCCGCCGGAGGAGCAGTTGCCGGAGCCGCCCGAGGTCACGCCCTGGGCCTGGCTGCCGGAGATGAACGACCCGCCGGAGTCGCCCGGCTCGGCGCACACGGTGGTACGGGTCAGGCCGCTCACCGAGCCCTGCGAGTAGTACACGGTGGCGTTGTGCTGCTGGATGACGCCGCAGTGCCAGCCGGTGGTGGAGCCGGAGCGGCAGATGGAGGAGCCGACCACGGCCTGGGTGGAACCGCGCACGATCACGTTGGCGCCGCCGGAACCCCGCACCCACGGCCTGGGGGTGTTGCCGGGAGCGGCGACCCACGCGTAGTCGTTGCCGGGGAACGAGGAGCCCTGGAAGGTGCCGGTCGGGGTGGTGGTGGGGTAGCCGGCCCTGCCGCAGTGGCCCGCGGTGACGAAGCCGGGGGTGCTTCCCCGCGTGACGGAGAAGCCGATGCTGCAGCGGGTGTTGCCGTTGATGTAGTAGGCCCGGCCGCCGATGATGTCGATGAAGGGCTGAGGCCGTTCGGCGGAGGCCACCACGCGGACGGTGTTCTTGTCCACGCCGGCGGCTGCGACGAGCGCCTCGCCCGCCGCCTGCTGGGCGGCCAGGATCACGACGCTGTTGGTCGGGGTGTCGACATACCAGAGGGACGCGCCCGCCTTCGCCTGTTCCGGCGCCTGGTCGAGCCTGTCCTTGACGGCGTTGAGCTCCGCTAGGGTCCGGCTGACGACCACCGGCTGGGCACCCTTGGCCCGGATGGCGTCGGCCGCGGCGGCGTCGCTGGTGGCGACCATGAGCTGGGAGGCGTCGCCGTTGAGCCAGGCGCCGCCGTATGCGGCGCCGAGCTTGCCGCTCAGGGCCGACTCCGTGGTCACCGCGCGTTCCTCGTTTGCCAGCCGGGTGACGGCCTGTTCGGCGGTGAGGCCGAGGTCACGCTGCATGGCGTCGATGACCGAAGGGGACGGGGGCTTGGGGGCGAGGGGGGCGGGCGCGGCGTTCGCGGGTGCCGCGCCGACGGCCAGGAACAGCGCCACGGTGGCGGCGCCGGCCAGAAGAGAACCTCGACTTAACATGCACACTCCTTGTGGGGGGTGCTGTCAAGGTATTGGCCGTACGGCTCCAGGGGATGTGGCAAAAATCCCCTATCGCGGTGTTATGGGTCTTGGTTGTCATGGGGACAAGGCCGCCACGGGCCTCCCGACCAGGGCGGCGGGTGCGTGCGCGGGGCGCCCGGCCACGCTCGCGGCCGGCCCGCCGAGGGCGCGGGACGGGGAACGGGGGACGGGAACGGGGACAGGGGACGGGGACGCGGGACGCCGCGGAGAACGCCGGCGGGCGGGCCGCTCCCCGGGGAGCGGCCCGCCCGCTTGTCACTCCTCTTCCTCGTCGCCCTCGAAGAAGTCACCGATCTCGTCGACCACCTCGGCGGCCACGAACCCGCCGGCGGCGCCCGCGGCTCCGGCCGCCAGGACCGCGCCCATGCCGGGCCCGCCGTGGTGACCGCCATGACCGTGGTGGTCGTGGTGACCTCCGTATGAGGCGCCGTAGGACGAGCCGTGCCGATCCGTGGTCAGGCTGTCCAGCCAGGCGGTGATCTCGGCGGCCCAGTCCATCTGGAGGGCCTGCTCGTGGGTCACCTGGAAACGCCCGAAGGAGTCGTGGCCCGCACCGTGCCCGCCGCGTTTGTCGGCCTCCAGGATGACGTCCAGCCTGCCGGCGTCGGCCACGAAGGTCAGCTCGACCTCGTTGACCCGGCCCGCGTACTGCGGGGGCGGATAGAACTCGATCTCCTGGTAGAAAGGCAGCCGCTGCTGCACGCCGTACAGGTGACCGGACTCCAGGTCGGCGCTCCTGAAGTGGAAGCCGAGCCGGGAGAAGGCCGTCAGGACGGCCTCCTGGGAGGGCAGGGCCGCCACGGAGAAGGGGTCGAGGTCGCCCTTGTCGACCGCTTTGGCGATCGCCAGTTCGGTGCGTACCCCCATGGCCATGCCGTTCAACGGCTGCCCCTGGACCTCGGTGAGCGGCGTCTCCCAGGGCACCGGCACGCGGAACGGGAGGGTGCGCTCCTCGCCGGTCCCCAGGGTGAACGGGCCGGAGACCTGGGCGCGGAAGAACTCTCCGAGACCACTGTGTTCGCCCTCGCTGTGCTCCGTCTCGATCCTGGTGACCAGCCCCAGGCTGATGTGCTCGACCTCCGCCTCGAAATCGCCGCCCTTGATCCTGACCTCACCGGTCAGGAACCCGCCGGGTGACACGCGTGCCACGGCCAGGACGGTGTCCACTGAGGGACCTCCGACGCCGAAGGCTCCCAGCAGCCGTTTGAAGACCACGGATACCTCTCTCCCGTTGTGGTGATGTTAACCACAACGGCGAACGACCGGCCGCGGCCCTCGGTTCCCCGGATCACCTGGGAAAGGGCGGCTGCGGAGATCGTTTACCGTGCGTTCGGGGCATGGTGTCGATCTTTTAACGAGAGGTGGGGATTCCCGGGCGCGGGGCGGGTCACAGGCGCGGGTCCACGTGGATTTTGGGGCCCGGACCCGAACCGGCGGGACGCGACCCCGCCAGGACATCGCCCACGCCGTCCAGCCCGACGGTGGCGGCCACGAGAGGGCGCGGATCCACCGCCCCCGAGGCGTAGTGCCGGATCGCGCCTGCCAGCCCGGCCGAACCGCTCAGGATTCCGACGGCGGTGACGTCTTTGAGCACCATCGTCCGGGTGTCGACGGTGCTGGGAGTCGCCGCCAGGCCGATGTAGACCACCCGTCTGCCCGGCTCCACCAGGTCAAGGGCGCGGGTGGGAAGATCGGGGGAGGTCGCGGCGTCGATGACGGCGTCGAAGGCGAGGGCGGGAAGCCGTTCGCCGGTCCACGCGCCGTGCACCCCGAGCGTCCGGGCGAACTCCAGGGACGGCTCCGATAGTCCCAGCACGTGCACCTCCGCCCCGAGGGCGAGTGCGAATCCGGCTGCGAGCAGACCGATCGTGCCCGGGCCGAGCACCAGCACCCTGGCCCCCGGTCCGAGGGCGGCGCCCTCGACGGCCCGCAGCGCGTTGCCGCCCGGCTCGACCAGGGCACCGGCCACCGCGTCGACCGTGTCCGGCAGCGCGTGCAGTGCCGTGACCGGGACCAGCAACTGCTCGGCCAGGGCGCCGGGCCATCCGCCGCGGATGCCGATCTCGAAACGGTCCTCGCACACGTGCTGCAGCCCGGTGAGGCAGCGGCGGCACCGGCCGCAGCCGAGCATGGTGTCTCCCGTGGTCCGCCGGCCGATCCAGCTCCGGTCGACACCGTCGCCGACGGCCGAGACGGTCCCGCACCACTCATGCCCGATGCGCATCGGGTAGTGGGCGTGACCCCGGCGCAGGTAGTCCATCTCGCCGGAGAAGAACTCGGCGTCGGTGCCGCACACCCCGGCCCGCTCCACGTCGACGACGACCTGGCCGGCTCCCGGGACCGGTGGCTCGACCTCGCACACCGCGGACCGGCGCGGGCCGGTGACGACAAACGCTCGCACGCTCAGCCTTCCAGAGGAACACGGGGCACAGCAGGCCGGCGTGCCCATGCCGGGCCCCGTCCGCCCGGGTGGTGCGGCCACGGCGCCGCCGCGGAGGGATGACTCAAAACACTAGAGCAACGTTCGGAGAGAGGAGGGACGGGGTGGCCGGGCCGACGCGCCACGACCGGGCCGACGCGCCACTGCCGGCCTGACGAACTACGGCCGGTCCGACGAACTACGGCCGGTCCGACGAACTACGGTTGGACCGGCGGGCTCGGCCGATGAGCCACGGCCGGTCCGGCGGGCTCGGCCGCGTGTGTACCGACGGCTTGGATCAAGCGAAACGCGAGGCGGACTCCCGCCGTATCGGGGGTGATTCCGATGCCGTCATACTTCTGGAGTATGCCCTTCGTGTGATGGTTCGATATCGGGTGACGGCGTTATATGTGAAAGCTGCCAGTCAAGGCCCGATGAGTCGGAGCGGCACGATTCAAGGTGCCATTCCATTGGCGGAGCTTGCTGTTTGTTCTCTTCGGATGATTTTCGCGCTGCGACATACCGACTTCCAGGTCGATCGGCACCGACAGGTGAAATCAGTGAGATCTTCACAGTGAATACCACCTCCGGTCCGCCGTCGGCGGGCACCCTCCGCATGGGGCGGCCCCGGCTCCTGGTGGGAGCCGGGGCCGCGGCCGGACCGGGGGTCAGGACGTAGTGATCTTCACGTCGTCGACTCCGGCCTCGATGAGGCTCGCCGTCGAGGTGTCGGCGGCCTCGATCAGCAGGCGGACGGACTGCCCGGCGTAGCCGGACAGGTTGACGGTGGCGGTCTGCCAGGCTCCGGCCCGGTTGGAGGCGGCGCCGAGCTGCTGGAACACCACGGTGCTCGTCGTACCGGACACCACGCGGACCCGGAAGTAGTCGCCGCTGCCGGCGTTGTTGAGATGGGCGAGATACCAGGAGAGCGACAGCGTCAGCGTGCCGCTGGGAAGTGCGATCTCCGGTGAGCGGATGCTCGTCAGGCCGCCGTCGACGTCGTAGTCGCCCGCGGCGGTGCCCGCCAGTCGGCCGGTGACCAGCCCGTTGGTCCCGCTGACGGTGGTGCCGAGCTGCAGGCCCGTCCCGGCGGAGGTGGTCGCGGCGGGGTCGCCGCGCTCCCATGCCCCGCTCGTGGCGGTGTCGGTGCCGCTCGCGTTCGTGGTCCAGCCGAGAGCGGTCTCGAAGGTGTCGTTGAAGACGACGTTGCCCGCCGTGCCGACGGTGAGGGTGAAGGTGGCCGTCCTGTCGACGCTGGCCCCGTCACCTGTGACGATCACGTTGTACGTGCCGGACGCGGTGCCCGCCGGAACCGAGATCGTCAGGGTGGAGGAGGCGCCGGAGGTCACCGAGGCCGGGCTGAAGGCGGCGGTGGCGCCCGAGGGCAGGCCGGACGCCGAGAACGTCACGCTCTGCGCGCTGCCCGAGGTCGTCGTCGTGCCGACGGTCGTGGTCGCCTGCTGGCCGGGCTGTACGTTCGCCGACGTCGGGCTGAGCGTCAGGGAGAAGTCGTTGCCCGCAGAGCACGAGGTGGGCTCGCCCGTCGCCGCCGGGACGTTGACCGCCGCCCAGGCCGCCTTGGTCGTGTTGAACTCGGCGCAGGAGCCGGGGAAGAGCTGGATCGCGGCCTCCAGCGACGCCTTGCGGACGAGCAGGTGGGTCCAGGCCGTGGTCTTGCGCTGCAGCGCGCCCATGAAGATCTGGCCGGCCTTCTGGATGCCGACCCCGGTGACGGTGGAGCTGTTGCAGGTCGGGCTGACCGGCTGGCCGTTGGTCGGGTTGGTGCCCTGGGAGAGCAGGTAGAACCAGTGGTTCTGGACGCCGGCTCCCGCGTGCACCTCCAGGTTCGGCACCGAGGAGGAGTAGCAGTCGGGGTGGCCGGAGATCTGCGACGGCTTGTGCATGTAGCGGATCGGCCCGTTGCCCACCAGGTTGACCTCCTCGCCCACGCTGAGGTCCGGCGGGTCGTACTGGGCCGGCTCGTTGGCGTAGAACTCGGTCAGCGCGCCGAAGATGTCGCCGGTGGACTCGTTGAGCCCGCCCTTCTCGTTGCTGCCGGTCGAACCGCCGGGCGTGGTCTGGAAGATGGCGTGACCGAACTCGTGGGCCACCACGTCGATCGGGGTCGCCTGGCGCTGGTTGTCCTGCGAGCGGCCGAAGTTGGTGTAGCTGCCGTTCCAGTAGGCGTTGACGTCGGAGAGACCGACCCTGGCGGGGAAGCCGCCTCCGGTGCCGTTGATGCCGTTGCGGCCGAGCCACGCGCTCAGCATGTCCCATTCCTTGCCCGCCGCATAGAGCGCGTCGACGCAGGCGGTCTCCAGGTTGGTGCCTGTGGCGTTGCCCCAGCTGTCGTCAGGCCCGGTGTAGGCGGTGCCGCCCTGACCGCCGCAGCGCAGGCCCGAGCGGGCCGGGTCGGTCATGGAGTACGTCGAACCTGACAGGGTGGTGCCGATGGTGACCGGGCCGTTGTAGTAGCTCGACCCCTGGCCCTCCTTGACCTCGTCGGACTTCTCGGCGATCTCGCCGGTCAGGGCGTCGACGAAGACGTGGAGCTTGCTCTCGTGCCCGTTGTCCGTGCCGTGCACGACGACCTCGTAGGCGAGCCGTCCGGAGCCTTCGGCCATCACCGACAGCTTCGGTTCGGACACCTCGGCCGTATCGGTGATCTCGGCCTTGGCGATCTCCGCGGCCTGCTGCGCGTCGATCTTCGGAGTGGTCGCGACGTTCAGGGTCTCGGTCTGGGCGATCGACGTGCTCAGCACGCCGCCACTGGGGTTGGTGACGACGACGAAGTCACCGCCGTAGACCGGCAGGCCGGAGTAGGTGCGGGTGTAGGAGACGTAGGTGAGGCCTCCCTTGCCCGCGATGGAGCTGTGACGCTGGAAGCGATCCTTGTCCGAGGCCCGGAGGAGAGCCGGTTCGGCTTCGACCATGCGGTCGGCGGACTGCGCGGGGGAGTCGGGGGGTGCGATCGACGGGGCGAGGACGGTCAGCCCGGCGGCTCCCGCCGATGCGGTCGACAGTGCCACGAGCATGCTTGTCGCCGTGGTCACTAGCGCAAACGCGACAGAGCGTTTCACGCGGTGCTCCTTCTGATGAGCGACGGCCACGAGTTCTTTGAGGGGGTGATCGTGGTCCGCCGAACTGCCTGGGGGCGAGACTCATCGGCATGTTCACGTACGCCGCGCGCCTGCGATGGTGAAACGCCGAAGGGGGAGACTCGCCGGTAATGGTGGGGCTGAGAGGAATTTGATGCCATACAAGGGGAGTCGTCAATATACTTGTCAATAATGTGAAATTCACAGTTTGCTGTGAATTGCTGGATTTAGCACACAATGCCTGTTCAGTACGGCGGAGCCCCGGGTGGGCGGCCGTCCGGAGGGGGCGACGAAGTTCCCCCCGAGGGCCCGGAGGCCCGGCGGCGGCCAGGCCGGACCGGGAGCCGTTCGGGAAACTCGTTCCGGAGTCCGGTCGCCGCCGCGCCGTGGTCTCAGGGGGATGAAGTTTTCTTTTAGGACACCTTTACGTCTTGAAACTTGTAACCAGTGCGCGATTGAGTTCGCTGGTGCCCCCAAGTCACCGATCCCACATCGTGGCCACGGCCCTGCTCGCCCCGCTGCTCGCGTTCAGCGCGGCGGCGCCCGCCCAGGCCGATCCGTCGCCGTCGCCGTCGCCGGCGCGGCCACCGCAGACCCTCGTAGAGGACGCGCCGCAGGCGTCGTCCTACCTGGCCCCCTCCACGCTGCTCGTCGCCCCCGGCGCGCGGCAGTTGGAGACGGCCAAGAAGACCCGGCCCGTCGCGCCGGGAATCACCCTCACCTCCTTCGACCGCTACGACAGCGCGGGCTGGCTGCGTGCCGACGCGATCGCCGCCGACCTCTCGGCCGGCGCGAGCGCCGACTACGTCTACTCCGGCGAGGTGTCGAAGACCGAGCCGCTGTCCGGGCCGGCGAAGCGGTCCCGGGCCGTCGCCGCCGTCAACGGCGACTTCTTCGACATCAACAACTCCGGCGCGGCCCAGGGCATCGGCATCCGCGCCGGAGACCTCGTCCAGTCTCCGACCGCGGGCCATAACAACGCCGTCGCGGTCACCGCCGACGGAGTCGGACGGGTGCTGCGAATGTACTTCGACGGCACCGCGACACCCGCCGGTGGTGCCCCGATCACGCTGACCCAGTTCAACCAGCTCATCCAGACGGGCGGCGTCGGCCTGTTCACCTCCCTGTGGGGCTCCTACGACCGCGGTCGCGCGGTCGCGGGCGCGACGGCGGTCACCGAGGTCGAGCTCCGGGACGGCGCGGTCACCGAGGTGCGCGCCGCCGCGGGCAGCGGTCCCATCCCGGCGGGTACGACGATCATGCTCGGCCGGGACGCCGGCGCGGCCGCGCTGGCCGCGCTGAAGCCCGGCGACCGCGTCGAGGTGAAGTACCAGCCGAAATCCGACGGTGACGGCGGCGCGGTCAAGGCCGCCGTCGGCGGAAACCAGATCCTCGTCAAGGACGGTGTCGCGCAGACCTCGGCCGACAACACCGCCGCCCCGCGCACCGGTGTCGGGTTCTCCGCCGACGGCCGCACGATGTACCTGCTGACCGTCGACGGCCGGCAGACCGACAGCAGGGGGGTCACGCTCACCGAACTGGGAGCGATGATGGCCGAGCTCGGCGCGCGCAACGCGCTGAACCTCGACGGCGGCGGCTCCTCGACGATGCTCGCCCGCGAACCCGGCTCCGCCGACGTCCAGGTGGAGAACAGCCCCTCCGACGGCGGGGAACGGCACGTCCCCAACGGCCTCGCGCTCTACGCCCCCACCGGCAGCGGAAAGCTCAAGGGCTTCTGGCTGGAGACGGCCGGCGACCCGGCGAAGGCGCCGGGCACCGGCCCGGTCGCCGGCGGCCGTCCCGACCGGGTGTTCCCGGGGCTCACCCGCAAGCTCACCGCGGCCGGCTACGACGAGACCTACGGTCCCGCGGCGGGCGACCCGTCATGGCGGTCCAGCCAGGCGGCGCACGGGATCGTCGGCCGCGACGGAACCTTCCGCGGCCTGCTGCCCGGACAGACGACCGTCACGGCCTCGCGCGGGAACGCCAAGGGCGAGATCGCTCTCACCGTCCTGCAGCCCCTCGCGAGTCTGGGCGCGACCACCGACCGGGTCGGCCTGGCGGGCGCGGACGCCACGGGCACGTTCGGCGTGGTCGGCTACGACCGCAACGGCAACTCCGCTCCCGTCGAACCCTCCGACGTGCGTCTCGACTACGACCGGGACCTGCTCGACGTCACCCCCTCCGAGCACGGCTTCTACACGGTGAAGGCGAAGAAGGCGACCGGCTCGGCGCTGGTGACCGCGAAGGTCGGCGGTTCCAGCACGGCCGTACCGGTGACCGTCGGATACGAGGACGTCCCGGTCGCCGACTTCGAGAACGCGGCGTCGTGGACGTTCGCCACCGCGCGTGCCACGGGCTCGCTGTCGGCGACTCCGGGCCAGAGCGGCGGCGGGCTGAAGCTCGCCTACGACTTCACGCAGTCGACGGCCACCCGGGCGGCCTACGCCAGCCCGCCCCAGCAGATCACGGTGCCGGGACAGCCCCAGGCGTTCGGCCTCTGGATCAACTCCACCGGCAAGGGCGAGTGGCCGAGCCTGGAGTTCTACGACGCCCAAGGGCAGTCGCAGATCCTCCGCGGGCCGTACCTCACCTGGACGGGCTGGAAGTTCGTCGAGTTCACGGTGCCGCCGGGGGTGAGCTACCCGCTGAGGCTCCGCCGCTTCTACGTCGCCGAGACGGCGGCCGACCACCAGTACAACGGGGAGATCGCCATCGACGGGCTCGTCGCCAAGGTGCCGCCCTCGGTGGCCACCCCGGCCGCCCCGAAGACGGCCGACCCGGTGGTCCGTACGGGGAGCGAGGTCGCCACGGCGCCGTGGCGGTTCGCGGTCATGTCCGACGCGCAGTTCGTGGCACGTGACCCCGGCAGCGACATCGTCGCCAACGCCCGCCGCACCCTGCGGGAGATCAGGGCGGCCAAGCCTGATTTCCTGGTCATCAACGGCGACCTCGTCGACGAGGCGTCACCGGAGGACTTCGCGCTCGCCAAGCGGATCCTGGACGAGGAGCTCCACGGCGAGGTGCCCGTCCACTACGTGCCGGGCAACCACGAGGTCATGGGTGGGAAGATCGACAACTTCACCGCGGTCTTCGGTGCCACCTACGGTGGCTTCGACCACAAGGGCACCCGTTTCGTCACCCTCGACACCTCGCGGCTGAGCCTGCGGGGCGGCGGGTTCGACCAGGTGGCCATGGTGCGCGACCGTCTCGACGCGGCGGCCGACGATCCGTCGATCGGCTCGGTCGCCGTCCTGTTCCACGTGCCGCCGCGCGACCCGACGCCCGGCAAGGGCAGCCAGCTCGGCGACCGCAAGGAGGCCGCGCTGGTCGAGGGCTGGCTCGCCGACTTCCAGCGCACCACCGGTAAGGGAGCCGCCTACATCGGCGGCCACGTCGGGACCTTCCACGCCTCACGGGTCGACGCCGTGCCGTACTTCATCAACGGGAACTCCGGTAAGAACCCGGCGACGGCGGCCGACGACGGCGGCTTCACCGGCTGGTCCCTGTGGGGGGTCGACCCGGTGACGGAGAAGGAGGCCGCACAGGTCCGGCGCGACTGGTTCCGTGACGCGCCGGTCTGGATCGGTGCGCAGGTCCGCCCGCACGTCGACGAGCTGACACTCACCGTGCCCGGTTCGGTGGAGGTCGGCAGGCAGGGCCACGTCTCCGCGACCCTGACGCAGGCGGGCCGTACGGTGCCTGTCGCCTACCCCGTCTCGGCCGACTGGTCGGGCTCGCCGAACCTCCACATCGGCACCCGTGCCGGAGCGAAGCCCCGGCACGCGGCGGTGCTGGACCCGGCGACCGGAACCCTCACGGTGCTCCGTCCCGGGCAGGTCACCGTCGCGGTCACCGTCAACGGCGTCACCCGTCAGGTGACGGTCGCGCTGTCGGCGCGCTCGGCGGCCTGATCCCCTGAGATGGCCCCGCACGCGGGTGCGGGCGGGGCCATCGTCGTCTCCTACCGGGACGTCCCGTCGGACACCGGCACCGCGCTCGGCGCCGGGGCGTAACCGGTGGCCCGGGTGGTGAAGGTCCCCCGGCCCTGGGTCCGGCTACGCAACCGGGTCGCGTAGCCGAACAACTCGGCCAGCGGCACGGTCGCGGTGATCACCACCGTGCCCGCCCGCGCGGTCGAGCCGGAGACCCGGCCGCGCCGTGCCGCCATGTCGCCCAGCACCCCGCCGACGGCGTCGTCGGGAACGGTGGCCGTGACCTCGACCACCGGTTCCAGCAGCACCATCGCGCAGGCCCGCAGCGCCTCTCGCAGCGCGAGCCGGCCGGCCATCCGGAACGCCATCTCCGAGGAGTCCTTGGGATGGGTGGCACCGTCGGTCAGCGTGACCCGCAGACCGGTCACCGGATGACCGCCGAGGGGGCCCTCGGCCAGCGCGTCCCGGCACCCGGCCTCCACCGCCCGGACGTACTCCCGTGGCACCCGTCCGCCGACGACGGTCGAGCGGAACACGAAGCCCACCGCGCCGCCGCCGCCGTTGTCACCGGCGTCCGGGGCGGTCTCCAGCGGCTCCACGTCGAGGACGACATGGGCGAACTGGCCGGCGCCCCCGTCCTGATTGACGTGCCGGTGCAGCAGCCCGGACACCCCGCGGGCGATCGTCTCCCGGTAGGCCACCTGGGGCCGGCCGACGCTGACGTCCAGCCCGTGGGCGCGACGGATCTTCTCCACGGCGACCTCCAGATGCAGCTCGCCCATCCCCGACAGCACCGTCTGACCGGTCTCGGAGTCGGTCCGGACCGCCAGCGAAGGATCCTCCTCGACCAGCCGGGCCAGCGCCGACGCCAGCCGGTCGGCGTCGGTGCTCCTGCGAGCCTCGATCGCCGCGGAGACCACCGGGTCGGCCGCGTTCGGCGGTTCGAGGACCAGCGGTGCCCCGGGTGCGCACAGGGTGGCCCCGGTGCGGGCCGCCTTCAGCCCGACCACCGCGACGATGTCCCCGGCCACCGCCAGGTCCATCTCCGTGTGCCGGTCGGCCTGTACCCGCAGGATCCGGCCGATCCGCTCGGTGCGCCGCACGCCGGCGTCCAGCACCGCGTCTCTCTTCCGGATCGTTCCCGAATACACGCGCAGGTAGGTCAACCGCCCGGTGGCGGTCGAATTCACCTTGAACACCAGCGCGGCGAACGGTGCCGCCGGGTCGGCGATCCGCTCCCGCACCGCGCCGCCCTGGGTGCCGCGTACCGCCGGCACGTCCAGCGGCGAGGGCAGGTAGGCCACGACGGCGTCCAGCAGCGGCTCGATCCCGCGGTTGCGGTAGACCGATCCGCACAGCACCACCACGCCCTCACCGGTACGGATCAGGTCGCGCAGCGCGGCGGCGAGAGTCTGCGCGGAGAGCGCCGACTCCGCGCAGAACTCCTCCAACGCGATCGGGTGCAGTTCGGCCACCGACTCCTCAAGCAGCCGGCGGCGCCGATGCGCCTCTTCCCGCAGGGCGTCCGGCAGGCGAGGCTCGGCGAGCCGACCCGTCCCACCGTGCGCACGCCGGCCCTGCGCGGCCCGCTCGGGGCGGGTCGCACAGGGCCGGCGGAGTGAGAGGAGACCGTGCGTGGTCAGCGGCCCGGGAGGGCGTACGCGCGGATCACCTCCTGGGTGAGGGTCGCGCCCTTCTCGTCCGATGCGCGGACCCGGAGCGAGACGGACTCGGCGCCCGGGGCGGGCCGGTCGAGCACCGCCTTGTACGATCCGGTGCCCGCCGGGGTCAGCCGCTTCGCGGCCCGCCAGGTCGCCCCGTCGTCATAGGACACCTCCAGCGAGACCTTCTTGATCGCGCTGGCGGGCGCGCCCGGCTGGTGGTACAGCGACAGTCCCAGCTGCGTCCCGCCGCCGCGGTTCTTCAGGTCGGCCGGGACGTCGTAGTCGGCGAGCAGCAGGGGGACCACCTCGGTCGCCCCACCGGCGGTCTGCTCCGAGGGGAACGTCCAGGTCGTGTCCGTCCGGGTGGACAGCTTCGCCCACGTCGCACGGTTCTCCAGTTCGTACTCGATCCGGTAGTCCGACCTGCCGGGAGGCAGAGCCACGTCCCCCACCGGCAGGTAGTCCGTCTGGGCGAGCAGCGTCTCGCCGCGGTAGAGGCGGAAGCCGGTGCGCAGGCCCTGCTCGAAGTCGCTGCTGTAGGCGTCGCCGACGTTGCCGTCGGCGTCGACGAAACCCTTGACGGAGACGTGGAGCCTGTTCCCCTCCCTGCGCAGCGGGTCGAACGGGTCGACGCCCGGGGTGAGCGGTTGCCTGAGCCAGGTGCGGCTGAGTTTCTCACCCTCGCGGTAGATGTGGAACCCGGGAGCCGTGAGTTCGACACGCGGTGTCTGCGGGCGTTCCCACATGTTGTTGTAGGGCAGTTCGGGAGCGCCCACTCCGGTGCTCCACCGGACGTCCGGGTCGGGGGTGACGTAGGTGACCTGAGTCCGCGGGGCGCGGAGCACCGGCCGGTTCGTGGTGAGCGAGGTGGTGTCCCACGGCTCGAACGCCCACCGCGCCTCGTTCATCGTCACGTTGTCGGCGAGCTGGCTGTGGAAGCCGGTCTCCTCCCTGGCCAGTGACGTGGCGCGGACGACATATCGCAGGTCGTCCGGGACCCGGCCCTGCTCGCGCAGGAACAGCTCGTACTGGTAGGGACTGGCGACGACACCTTCGGCCAGAACGGGGACGGGCAGGTACCGCAGCCGGGAGAGCAGCTTCCGTCCCTCCTCCTGCGACAGCCGTACGGTCGGGACGGAGAGCTTCACCCCCGACCCCCCGGGATCGAGGTCGACGCCCGGGCGGTCGTTGTAGATCGCGACCATCCTGGCTCCGGCGGCCGCGGCATTGTTGGACTGGGTCGAGACCGGGATCCCGTCGGTCCGCCGGATGAGCGCCAGCTTCCCGCGCAGGTTCCTGCCCTTGATGTCCTCGGGCCTGCCCTGTCCCGCGTCGGCGAGCTGGAGCAGCGCGGCCCCGTCGAGGCGGGGGAACTCGTCGGAGAGGTCGCTGAACCACGTCGGTACGTAGTACTCCGGGTTCAGCGTGGTCCCGAGCGCGCGCATCGTGATGGCCGGTGCGTCCAGCCGCCACCGGGTGCCGACGGAGAACACGCCCTTGGTGACGCGCTTGGTCGGCTGGATGAAGAGCCGCTCCTCCAGCTGCGCGCCCGGCGCGAGGTAGGTGCCGCCCCGCAGCGCGCCACCCCCCTGGGCCGGTGCCCGATACCACGAGATGTGCTCGGCGGCGCCCGTGTTCCGCTTCGTCTTGTGGTCGGGTGTCTCGATCCGCACCTCGACGGCCTTGCGGGCGTCGAGCACCACCTCGGTGTTCTTCGTGATCTTCATTTCGGGATCGCCGACGAGGCTCTGGTTCAGCACCTGCCCCTCCTCGGTGCTGTCCTGCCACGACGGTGCCGTGAAGATGTGGCCGAGTACGGAGTAGTTTCCGGGCTTCACTCGCAGGCAGGTGCCGGAGCCGTAGGGCTCGCCGGAGCAGGGTTCGGCGGCGTCGCCGGGCAGCATGCGCCCGGCGAGGGTGCCGTCGTCCAGGTTGAGCACGGTGAAACCGCCGCGCCCCGGCCGGCCGTCCCGGGCGATGCCGCTCACCCGGAGCTCGACGCGCGGTCCCTCCTTGGTCGCGGTGAGCAGCGTGCGCACGTCATGGCCCGGGGAGGCGGTGGCGACCAGCTCCTCCCGGACACGCCCCTCGGGGACCTTCGCCACGTCGAGGGAGACGGTGACCTCGGCCGTGCTTTTCGCCGGCACCGTGAGTGCCGCGGGAGAGACGGTGAAGGCGCCGGTGCTCCTCAAGCTCAGCTCGACCGGTGCACCGGAGAGGTTGCGGTAGGACACGACCCGGGTCGCGGGGGAGGGAGAGGCAGCGGTGAACGCGCCGAAGTTCACCGACCCCAGAGAGGCCGCGACCGGGTCGGTGAGTGCCGCGGCGACGTCGATCCGCCCGGTGCCCTGCTCGTCGACGGAGGTGCCGTCCTGGTGCTCGGCCGTACCCATCAGCAGCGTCTTGAGCTCGCCGGCCTGGATGCCGGGGCGGGCCTGCCGCAGCAGCGCGGCGGCGCCCGCCACGTGCGGAGTGGCCATCGACGTGCCGGACAGCCGGGTGTAGGCGGCGTCGACGGGCTCGCCCAGGGAGGTCCCGCCCGCCCGCGCCGCGACGATGCCCACACCCGGCGCGGTGACGTCGGGCTTGACCGAGAGGTCGGCCGCGACCGGGCCGCGGCTGGAGAAGTCGGCCAGCTTGTCCTCGGCGTCGACGGCTCCGACGGTCAGGGCCGCCGACGCGTCGCCGGGGGTTCCGACACAGCCGTCGCAGCCCATGTTGCCCGCCGCGATCACGAAGAGCGTGCCGTACCGCTTGGCCAGACTGTCCACGGCCTCGGTGAGTGGGCCACCCGCTTCGGGGCCGCCGAGGCTCATGTTCACGATGTCGGCGTGCTTGTCGGCGGACGCCCACTCCATGCCCTCGATGATCCACGACAGGGCTCCCTCGCCGGCACTGTCCAGCACCCTGCCGTTGAGCAGTTCGGCGCCCGGTGCGACACCCTTGAGCCGGCCGTCCGAGGCCGCGCCGCTGCCCGCGATGGTGGAGGCCACGTGCGTTCCGTGCCCCTGGACGTCGCGGGTGCTGTCCTCGCCGGTGAAGTCACGCTCGTCGGCGACCTTGCCGGCCAGATCGGGATGCTGGGAGTCGATCCCGGTGTCGAGCACGGCCACGGTCGTGCCGGACCCGTCGTATCCGGCGGCCCAGGCGGCCGGTGCCGAGATCTGCGGAACACTGTGGTCGAGCACCGCCTCCACCCGGCGGTCCAGCCAGATCTTCTCCACTCCGGCGAGCGGGCCGGTGAGGCCCCCGTCCCCGGCACGGGCGAGCTCCGCCAGGGCCGCACCGAGCTGCGCCACCTGGCTTTTCTCCGCGGAGACCCCGGCCCCGCCGATGCTCTCCAGACGGCGCAGCAGCTTCGTCGCCGGCACCGCGGGCGGTGCGGCCAGCGAGACGGCCTTGGTGTAGGTGAGGATGAGCGGGACCGCGCCGCTGGCCGAATCGGCGTACCCCTGCTCCGTGAGCGTCGTCACGTCGAACAGGTGCGGGTCGAGGCGCAGGGGGACGAGGCTCGCCACGTCGTCCGGGACCACGCTCAGCCTGCCCGCGTTCTCCAGCACCTGGAAGGTGGGGACGGATCCGTCCGCACGCGGGGCAGGAGTGATCGTCGCGGCCCGGTGACCGTCCGCCAGGTCGGTGACGTGCACGCGGTCGCCGGTGACCAGCGTGACGTCGTAGGTGTCCGGCCTGGCCGTGAACGGGGACACAGGTGTGGTCCCGGCCGGTGCGCGTGCGGCCCCCGCCGGGACGGGAGCACTCAGCCCGAGGGCACACGCCGCTGCCGACGCGACGGCCGTCGCCACCCAACGTCGCATGAACGGACCTCCGAAATTCAGATAAGTGGATGGTCCGAATTCATAGAGGTCAGGCCGTTGCGTCGTCCATCCTTTTCGGATGGCCAAGTCGCGACTTGTCGTAAATACGACGGCGGCTGGCCGGCGACGGCGGAACCCCGCGGACCACGCACCGCTTGTCCGCGCAGGAGACCGCCGGCCGGGCGGAAGCGCCCCTTCCATGACGCAAGCCCAGGTCGTTGGGGGCGACCTGGGCTTGCGGGAGGTGCGGCTTGCGGGTCGTTCAGGCGATGGTGGTCCCGGTTCGCACCGTCACGCCGGCGGCGAACCTAGCCGCAGTGTTCGAAGGGGCTGTCATAGGCGGAGGAGCCCGCCTTGCCGCCCCACTTGACGCACTTGTCGGCCGCGGCGGCGCGCACCGGACCGGCGTAGTAGGTGAAGTTGCCGGAGTCGGTGACGCGGGTCTTGCCCTGCACCTCCAGGTAGGCGCTGGTGGCGGTGGCCGTGCCGAGGGAGCTGCTCTTGATGGTGGCCACGCAGTTGTAGCCGGTGGAGGTGTTGTAGAGCAGGTAGACGGTGCCGGCCGTACCCAGCGCGGCGCTGTCGATCACGCTGTAGCCGCTGCCGCAGACCTCCTGCGGGGTGTAGGGGTTGACACCGCCGTTGCTGCCGCCGACGTACTGCATGTACTTCGCCCAGTCCCAGTACGGGCCCGGGTCGGTGTGGTCGTTGCCCGGCACCTCGACGTGCCCGACGATGTGGGTGCGGTCCTTGGGGATGTTGTAGCGGTCGGCGATGTTGCGGGTCAGCGCGGCCGAGGCGCGGTACATCGCGTCGGTGAACCAGGAGGCGTTGTCGACGTAGCCTTCGTGCTCGATGCCGACGGAGCGGCTGTTCCAGTCGCGGGCGTGCCAGGCCCGGTCCTTCTCGCGGACCATCTGGGTGATGTCACCGTCGGAGGAGCGGACGACGTAGTGCGCCGAGACCTGGGCGGCGGGGTTCTGGAACCAGGAGATCGTGCCGGCGTAGGAGCCCTGGGTCACGTGGATGACGATGCGGTCGATCGCGTTGCTGGTCGGCCGGTTGGAGACGGTGTAGTTGCTGGAACTGGCGGCCACCCATTTGGCTCCCGGGTAGTCCACGGCCGCCGCCAGGCGGGGGGCGTTCAGGTCGGGGGCCTGGGCGTAGGTGCCGCGCTCGGGTGTCACGGCCTGCGCCTGCACGGTCACGGTGCCGCTCGGGGTGGCCGCCGTGACGCCCTTGGCGAGCAGGTCGTAGACGGTGTCGGCGTACAGCCGGGCCACCTCGGGGGAGGAGGCGTTGCCGTATTCGGCCACCGCCGCGTACCACTTCCCGGCGTCCTTGCGGGCGGTCGCGTCCAGTCCGAGCTCATCGGCGTGGGCGCGCAGCACCGCAGCGCCGCCGGCGACGTTGGCCGCGTCGTCGCTCTTGAGCGTCTCCACCGGCTGGGCGGTCAGTTTCGCGGCCTGTTCCAGGGCGTGCACGGTCGGGTTGCTGACCAGGTGCATCACCCCGTAGCCGCCGCTGGCGCTCGGCTCGCCCCGGTGCCCGTCGAGATGGGTCTCGGCGTAGCCGACCGCGACCAGCAGGTCACGGGGCACGTCGTAGGTCGCGGCCGCATGGGTGAAGGCGTCGGTCAGGGGGTCTGCGGGAGCGGCGCTCGCGGGCCGGCCCATCAGGCACACCAGGGGGATGAGCGAGCCGGCCAGCAGCACGGCTGAACGGCGGAGTCGGGCCTTCACAGGTTCTCCTCAACAAATGGGGGTTCGTCGAAGGGGCCGCCTCCGGCCTGCGGGGACGGAGACGGCCCTTCGGTAGATCAGCTACCGCAGTGTTCGAAGGGACTGTCATAGGCGGAGGAGCCCGCCTTGCCGCCCCACTTGACGCACTTGTCGGCCGCGGCGGCGCGCACCGGGCCGGCGTAGTAGGAGAAGTTGCCGGAGTCGGTGACGCGGGTCTTGCCCTGCACCTCCAGGTAGGCGCTGACGGCGGTGGCCGCACCGAGCGAGGTCTTCTTGATGGTGGTCACACAGTTGTAGCCGTTGGAGTTGTTGTAGAGCAGGTAGACGGTGCCGGCCGTACCCAGCGCGGCGCTGTCGATCACGTCGTAGCCGCTGCCGCAGACCTCCTGCGGGGTGTAGGGGTTGCTGGTGCCGCCGCAGTTCTTGGAGGTCACCGTCTGGGCCGGGTAGCCGAACGTGGTCCCGTTGAAGACGGCCTTCTGGATGTTGGACGGGTAACTGCTGCCCGAGCGGACCTCGTAGTGCAGATGCGGGGAGATGTTGTTGCCCGGCTTGCTGGTGTTGCCGACCGTGCCGATCTTCTGGCCCTGGGAGACCGTGGCGCCCGCGCTCACCGCGCGCGAGTTCAGGTGCGCGTAGTAGGTGGACCATCCTCCGCCGTGGTCGATCTTGACCAGGTTGCCGTAGCCGTTGGTCGATCCCTGGTGGGCCGAGATGGCCACCGTGCCCGCCGCCGCGGCGATGACGGGGTCTCCCAGGTCGGCGTCGGCCGTGCTGCCCCGGTTGAAGTCGATCTCCCATGACTGGTGCGCACTGCTCGCGCTGGAGTTGCCCGTCCAGACCTGCCCGCAGGGGAAGGGTAACTGGAAGTTGGTCGCCATGATCGTCGGCGGTTCGGCAGCCGGATCGTCTGCCGGGTTGTTGGCCGGGTCCGGCGTGGGGACGGCGGCCGTGACGCCCGCCGTGTCTGTCGTCGCGCCGGCGTTCGGTGCCATGACGGCGCCGCCCGCGAGGCCGATCAGCAGGGCGAACCCCGCTGCGAGTACCCCGTTGAGTCTCATGCGGATCCTTTCCCGCAGGTCCGGTGGGCGAAGCCTTGACCGGCACCGTGCACTGTCTGTTGGATCTCTCCGAAAGGCTCTTACTGGGGTCCAGGGTCTGGATTAGTGGTACAAAAATCATCCAAAATCGATATAAAGGCCTACCCGGCTCGTACGCCACAACCCGATGAATGGTTGCAGCGCCTCCCAAAAGGAGTAAGTGCGGTCATGGTGGTTGATAAGCCCTCATTCAGCGTGCTCGGTACCCTGGACGTCCGGTCTTCGGGACAGCCTCTTCACATCGCCGGCACGAAGCCCCGGATCCTGCTGGCGTCACTACTGCTCGACGCGGGCCAGGTGGTCGGCGCGGACCTCCTCGTCGAGATCCTGTGGCCCCGGAACCGGCCGCGGTCCGCCCACGCGAACCTCCGCACCTATGTGAGTTCGCTGCGCGGCCTGCTGGAGACGGCCGGCGCCCGGATCCAGGCCCGCCCGGCCGGCTACGTGATCGAGTTGCCGCCCGGGCAGCTGGACGCGCTGATCTTCGAGGATCTGATCGTCAGGGCACGGGCGGCGGGCCGTACGGACGAGGCCTTCGACCGGCTCTGCCGGGCGCTCGCGCTGTGGCGCGGCACCCCGCTCGCCGACCTGCCGGCCAGTCCGCTCTGGGACGGCCGGCTCCAGTCGCTGGCGGAGATGAGACTGGGAGCCGCCGAGGAACTGGTCGCCCTGAGAATGGACCGGGGCCACTACGCCGACGCGATCGGCGAGCTGCGCCGGCTGCTGAAGGAACATCCCTTCCGCGAGGATCTCTGGCAGCAGCTGATGCTCGCTCTGCACTGGAGCGGCCGGCAGGGCGAGGCCCTGCACACCTACGCCACGGTCAGGCGGCAACTGGTCACCGAGCTCGGGGTCGAACCCGGCGCGGACCTGCGCCAGGCGCACGCGGCCATCCTGGCGGGAGAGCTCCCACCGGCCGTGCGGGTGACCCACCCTCTCGCACCCGATGCCGCGGTCGCACCGCACCAGCCGCCGGCCGTCATCGCGCCCGTCTCCACGCCCCAGCAGCTCCCCCCGGACGTGCCGGACTTCACCGGCAGGGCAGAGGCCGTCGTCGTCCTCACCCGGGCGCTGTCACCCGTGGAGCGCCGGCCGGACGGGCCGCCGTCGATCGTGGTGGTGGCGGGGGCGCCGGGCATCGGCAAGTCGGTGCTGGCCGTGCACTGCGCGCACGCCGTACGGATCGGGTATCCGGGTGGACAGCTCTACCTGGACCTCGGCGGGACCGAGCACGTGCCGGCCGACCCGGGCGAGCTGCTGGCCGAGGCGTTACGGGCGCTGGGGGTCGGTGAGGCCGTCCTGCCGGGCACGGTGCACGAGCGCTCCGCGCTGTACCGGTCCCTCCTGGCCGAACGCCCGATGCTCATCTTCCTCGACGACGCCGCCGACGCCGCCCAGGTGCGGCCGCTGCTGCCCGGCAACGCCTGCGCGGTGCTCGTGACGAGCCGGCGGCGGATCACCGAGCTGCCCGGTGCGCTCCAACTCGAACTGGACCTCCTGACGCCCGCGGAGGCCGAGGAGCTCCTGGGCAGGATCGTGGGCCCCGAGCGGTTGGCGGCGGAAAAAGAGGCCGCCTCGGAGATCCTGAATGCCTGCGGCTATCTGCCGCTGGCCGTCAGGATCGCCGGAGCACGGCTGGCGGGACGGCCCAACTGGTCGCTCGGAGTGCTGCGGGAGCGGCTGAAGGACGAGTCGAACCGCCTCAGCGAACTGCGCGCCGGAGACCTGGAGGTCCGGGGCAGCCTCGACCGGAGCTACCGGCTGCTGCCGGATGACGCGGCAAGGGCCTTCCGGGTGCTCGGGCTTCTGGGCCCGCAGTCCCTGCCCGGCTGGGTGGTCGACGCCGCGCTGGACCGGCAGCGGACCGACGACGTCACGGATGTCCTGGTCGACGTGAACCTGCTCCAACTGGTCGGAACCGACCCGATCGGCCAGCCGCGCTACCGGCTGCACGACCTGGTCCGCTGCAACGCCAGGGAGAAGGCAGGCGGCGCCCCGGAGCGGCATGCCCTCATCCGGGTGCTCGGCGCGTGGATGGCCACCGCCGAGAGCGCCACAGCGCGGCTGCCGACCACGCTCTTCAGCCTGACATCGATCAGAGCCACCCGCTGGAACCTGGCCGAGGACACCCTCAGGCGCCTGACCGCCGACCCGCTGTCGTGGTTCGACGCCGAACACGACGCGCTGGTCGGAGCGGTGCGCCTGGCCGCCGACGCCGGGCTGGCCGAATCGGCGTGGGGGCTCGCCGCGGCCCTGGTTCCCTATTTCGACCTGCGCTGTCACTTCGACGAGTGGCACTCCACCCACCGGGTCGCCCTGGACGCCGCGCGCCTGGCGGAGGACCGCCACGGTGAGGCGGCCATGCTCCGCGGCCTGGCCCAGGTGGGCCTCTACCAGGACCGTTACGCCGAGGCGAGAGAGATGTTCCGGCGATCCCTCACGATCTTCCACGAGCTGGGGGACGTGCGGGGGGAGGCGACCTCGATCTGCGGGCTGGGGGCGGTCAACCAGTTCTGCGGCCAACACCTCAGGGCGCTCGCGTACTTCCGGCAGGCGCTCGCCATGTTCCTCGCCATGGGCGACCAGAGCGGCGAGGCCTACGCGCGGCAGGCCATCGGGCGGGCCTGCCTGGCCTCCGGCAACCTGCAGCAGGCCTCGAAGTGGCTGGGTGAGGCGTTGCGACTGGCCAAGGAGATCGGGGACTCCCACCGTGAGGGCTGCGTGTCCATGCAGTTCGGGCGGCTGCACGACCTGGTGGCGGAACCCGACCAGGCGATGCGGTTCCAGGGACACGCACTGGACATCTTCGAAAGCCTCGGCGACCTCCACTGCGGGGCCTACGCCATGCAGGGGCTGGGCGGGCTCCAGGCGACCCGAGGTGACCCGTCGCACGCCTCCGACCAACTGGAGCGGTCTTTGCTGATCTTTCAACGGCTCGGTGACCGGAGCGGCGAGGCGGCCACCGTCCAGTCGCTGGGCGAGCTGCACCGGTCGGCGGGCCGTACCCGCCTGGCGCAGGACTACCTGCACCACGCCCTCACACTCCGCCGCGAACTGCGGGGAGGCACAGGCCTCTCCGGGGGAGCCGAACCGGCGGCACCCTCCGGCGACGGCCGGTGGAGCCGCGACACCGGGCGGCCACCGCTCGTCCTCGACGGCAACGCCGTGGAGTGATCACCGGCCGGCCCCGGTTCTGAAGGATCTCGGAACGACGTCCGCCGGATCCGCTGCGCACAACCGCCGGTGGAAGGCGGTTCCACCGGGCGTCGACCGGCCGGCGAAAGGCCTCGGCCGGATCGCCGCCTCTGTCAGGTCGTCGCGGACCTGACCGGTGTCCGTCGCGTGTGCCCGGCCAGGGACGGGTGCGCCAGGTACTCGTCGGGCCGCAGCGCGCCGCCGAGGTCGAACTCGGCGGCGAAATCCGCATCACCGAGTGCGTCCCCGGCCCTGGCGGCGATGCGCTCCACGTCGAACCGTTCGCCGGCCGGCAGCGGTATCCGCACCGACAGTCTGGCCGCCGCGGCGGCCCCCAGCAGCCGGGCGGCATGGTCAGGATGGCCGGCCAGCATCTGCGCCCCGGCCAGGCCCTCCAGCGCCAGCGCGACCGATCGGGGATCGCCGACGGTCCGGGCGGCGGCGAGGCCGTCGAGCTGCAGGGCGAGGGCGGCGCGCGCATCGCCCCGGTGCTCCGCGATGAATCCGAGCTCGGCCAGGATCAACGCGGGAACGCCGGGCTCATAGCCCATCCGGCGGTGCAGGTCGAGCACGCTGCGCAGGTGCGCCTCGGCGGTGTCGAGATCTCCTTCCCTGCGCGCCCCCAGCCCGAGCCCGATCTCGGCGAACTGCTCCCCGAACGTGTCCGACCGCTCCATGGCGAGCCGTCTGGCCCGCTCGTGGAACTCCCTGGCCGTCGGGTAGTCCTTCGACAGCAGGGCGATCCGGCCCAGCCCGGAGAGCGTGAAGGAGACCTCGGGCCACAGACCGAGATCCTCAGCCATCCGCAGCCCGTCCCGGTACAGTCGCCCGGCCCGCTCGTAGTCGCCGACGACCTCGGCCAGCGTCGCCAGCGGTGTCACGGCCTGGAGTTCCCCCCACTGGTCGCCCAGGTCCCGGAACAGCTCCAGGCTCTGTTCGCCGTCCCGTCGCAGCGCCTGGAAGTCTCCGCGCAGTTTCGCGTGGAAACTGCGGCTGCTCAGGGCCGCGGCCGTACCCCAGCGATCCCCGAGTGACCGGAACGTCGCCAGCGCGCGGCCGATCAGATCCTCACTCGGCGACAGATCGCCGATGCCGTACGTGTGCGATCCGAGGAACCACTCCATCCGGGCCCGCCCGCCCGGGTCGTCGATCTGGTCGTAGGAGCGCAGCGTGGTGCGGTACTCCGCCGATGGATCCGCGCTACCGCCGAGCAGCCTGATGCCGCCCAGCCAGGCGGTGGCCCTGGCCACTGTGGCGGCGGGGGCCGTGTCGCCGGCCGACAGCGCCATGGTCAGCGACCGCTTGGCCTCGCTGATCCGGCCGCGCAGGTACCAGTACCACGTCAGCGCGTTCGCGAGGCGCAGCGCGCGGTCCGCGTCACCGAGCCGCGCCGCCCCTTCGAGCGCGGCGCGCAGGTTGGCGGTCTCGGCGTCCAGGCGCCGCAGCCACAGTCGCTGGTCGTGGCCCCGCAGCCGCGGTTCGGCGCGTTCGGCCAGGTCGGTGTAGTAGTCGCGGTGCCTGAGCCGGAACTCTTCGAGCTCGTCCGCCTCCCGGAGGCGTTCGACGCAGTAGGCCGTGACCGACTCCAGCAGTCGATACCGGGGCCCGTCCGTGCCGTCGGACATGACGACCAGCGAGCAGTCCACCAACCGGGCGAGCAGGTCGAGGACCTCCGTGCGATCCAGGTCGTCACCGGCGCAGACCTCTTCGGCCGCGGCGAGTGTGCAGCCGCCGGGATGTACGGCCAGCCGCCGGAGCACCGCGCGCTCCTGCTCGCCGAGCAGCCCCCAGCTCCAGTCGATCACCGCCCGGAGCGTTCGCTGCCGCGCGGGGGCGCTGCGCGCCCCCGCGGCCAGCAGGTGGAACCGATCGTCGAGGCGGGCCGCCACCTCGTGCACGCCCAGTGCCCGGACCCGGGTGGCGGCCATTTCCAGCGCGAGGGGGATGCCGTCCAGCCGCCGGCAGATCGAGACGACCGCCTCGACGTTGGTCTCGTCGAGGATGAAGCCCGGTGCCGCCGCGCTCGACCTCGCCACGAACAACTCCACCGCGCTGAACCGGAGCGCGGCGGCGGGGCCGAGGTCCGTCGCGGGCGCGGGAAGCCGCAGCGGGCGCACCGCCCGGAGGTGTTCGCCGGTGATGCCCAGCGGTTCCTGGCTGGTCGCCAGGATCCGCAGCCGGGTGGCGGCCTTGAGCAACCGCTCCGCCAGCTCGGCGACCGGCTCGATCACATGCTCGCAGTTGTCGAACACCAGCAGGGTCGGGTGGTCTCCCAGCGCGTGGACGATGCGGTCCGTCAGCGAGAGGTGCTCGGTGTTCGCCGTCATGGCATCCCGTACCCCGAGGACCTCGCCGACCACGTCGTGCACCTCGGTCGTCGGAGCCGTGGCCCGCTGCCCTCGGGGGTGGGCCGGTGCACGTGAGGGTGGGGCGAGCGCGCCGAACTCGACCAGCCGCACCCCTCCCGGGAACAACCGGCCGGCCTGTGCGGCGATCGCCAGCGCGAGCCGGGTCTTGCCGACCCCGCCCGCACCGGTGAGCGTCACCAGCCTGCCCGTCTTCAGCAGCGAGCGGAGCTCATCGACCGCCTCGGCCCTGCCGATGAGGTCGGTGAGCGCACTCGGCACGTTCGTCGGCGGACGGGCCGTGGTCGGGGAGGGCGCCGCCGTAAGTGCCGGGTCCTGGGTCAGGATCGCCTGGTGCAGGGCCGCGAGCTCGGGGCCGGGGGCCAGGCCCAGACTCTCGGCCAGCTGCTCACGCAGGTCGCCGTAGCTGTTCAGCGCGTCGCTCTGCCGACCCGCGAGATACAGCGCGCGTACGTGAGCGGCGCGCAGCCGTTCCCGGAGCGGGTGCCGGGCGACCAGGTCGCCGAGCTCGTCGGCCAGCAGCGCGTGTTCTCCCAGTTTCAGCCGCGCCTCGGCCTGCTCCTCCAACGCGGTCAGCCGCTGCTCCGCCAACCGCGCTATCGCCGGCCGGGTGAACTCCTCGTCGGCGAAGTCGGCGAACGCCGGGCCGCGCCACACCGCCAGCGCGTCCGCCAGCAGGGCGGCGCGCACCCGGGAGTCGTCACTCGCCCGTGCCCGCGCCGCCAGTCCGTGGAAGCGGTCCGCGTCCACCGCGTCGGGCTCGGCCAGCAGCTGGTATCCGGGAGGGCGGGACATCACCAGGTCCCGGCCGCCCGGCTCGGCGTCCTCAAGTGCGCGCCGCAACTGCCAGATCTTGCTCTGCAACGCGCCGAGCGGATTGTTCGGCAGTGCGCTGCCCCACAGGTCATCGATCAGCCTGTCCGCGGACACCGGTCGCCCGCGGTGCACCAGGAGGTTGGCGAGCAACGCGCGGACCTTGAGCTCCGGGACCCTGACCGGCCGCCCGTCCGCCGTCCACACCTCCAGTGGGCCCAGCACTCCGAAACGCATGCAGCCACGGTAACCGAACGCCGCCGGCGCCCGTCCCGCAGGCCGACATCGGGACGGGAGGGGGCCGGGAGCGGACCGAGAGAAGACCGGGAGTCCCGGCGTGCACGGTGGTCGTGCTGAGCGGATCACGAGCGGATCCGCGGACCACGGAAGGATTTCCCATGTCGTCGCAGACCGTTGGGGCCGTCGGCCGCAAGGCCGGGTCCCGGGAGTGGACCGGCCTCGCCGTACTGGCGCTGCCCACCCTGTTGATGTCCCTTGACCAGAGCGTGCTGTTCCTGGCGTTGCCGCCGCTGGCCGAGGCGTTGCAGCCCACCGGCACGCAGACGTTGTGGATCATGGACGTCTACGGGTTCCTGATGGCCGGTTTCCTGGTCACCATGGGCACGCTCGGGGACCGGATCGGCCGCCGGAGGCTGCTGATGATCGGCGCCGTCGCCGTCGGCGTCACCTCCCTGCTGGCCGCCTACTCGACCAGCGCCGAGATGCTGATCGTGAGCCGCGCGCTGCTCGGTGTCGCCGCGGCGACGCTCATGCCGTCGACCCTGGCGCTGATCGGCAACATGTTCCAGGACCCGCAGCAGCGCGGCAGGGCCATCGCGCTGTGGGCCAGTTGCTTCATGGCCGGCACCGCGCTCGGCCCGGTGATCGGTGGGATGCTGCTCGAGTTCTTCTGGTGGGGCTCGGTGTTCCTCCTGGGCGTGCCGGTCATGCTGGTCCTGCTGGTCGCGGCGCCGATCCTGCTGCCGGAGTACCGTGACCCCGAAGGCGGCAAGCTGGACCTGCTGAGCGTGGCGCTCTCGCTGGCCGCGATCCTCCCGGTCGTCTACGGACTCAAGGAGATCACCAGGTACGGCTGGCAGCCGCTGCCGATCCTGACGGTCGTGGCCGGCCTGGCCGTCGGCGCCGTGTTCGTGGCGCGGCAGCGCACGCTCACCCATCCGGTGCTGGACGTCCGCCTCTTCCGCAACGCCGCCTTCACCGCCTCGCTGCTGATCACGACTCTCCTCATGGTCGCCGTGGCCGGAAGCTACCTGTTCATCACCGGCTTCCTCCAGATGGTCGAGGGTCTGTCCCCGGTGCAGGCAGGACTGTGGATGGTGCCGTCGGCGATCGCGTCCATCGTCTCCGCGCAGCTGGCTCCGGCCCTGGCGAAGCGGTTTTCGATGGGGATCGTCATCGGAGCGGGACTGGCCGTCGCCGCGGTGGGTTACGCGCTGGTCGCCTTCGTCGATCCGGTCGGCGGGCTACCGCTGCTGGTGACCGGTTTCGTGGTCAGCTTCTTCGGCACCGGCCCCATCGGGGCGCTGGGCACCCACCTGGTCGTGAGCTCCGCCCCGCCGCAGCAGGCAGGGTCGGCCGCCTCGCTGCAGGAGACCAGCAGTCACCTCGGTGTGGCGGTGGGCATCGCCGGGCTGGGCAGTCTCGGCGCCGTCGTCTACCGCGATGTGATCACCGTGCCGTCCGGCGTCCCGGCGGACGCCGCTGAGATCGCCCGCAACAGCCTCGAAGGCGCGCTGGCGGTGGCCGGAAAGCTTCCCGCCGGGATCGGCGACCAGGTGCTGGCCGCCGCCAGGGACGCCTACACCGGCGGGCTGAACACGGTCGCCGTCGTGTGCGCGGTGTTCGCGGTCGCCACCGCGCTCATCGCGGTCACCACGCTCCGGCGGGTGGGGTCCGGCCAGGCGGACGCGGTCAGGGGAGGTTCAGGCGGCTGAGTTCGCGGCGGGAGGTGACGCCCAGCTTGGGATAGGCCTTGTACAGGTGGTATTCGACCGTACGGGGGCTCAGGAAGAGCTGGGCGGCGATCTCGCGGCTGCTGCGGCCGGCGGCGGCCAGCCGCACCACGTGGAGCTCTCGCGGGGTGAGCGGGGCGGCGGGGGCGGTGGGGGAGGGGTGCGCGGTTCGGGGGGTCTCGCCGCTCGCGTGGAGTTCGGACCGGGCGCGGGTGATCCAGGGAGCGGCGTCCAGGCGGGTGAAGGTTTCCAGGGCCGCGTGCAAGGGAGCGCCGGCGTCGCCGGGGCGGCGGGCACGGCGGAGCCATTCGCCGTAGAGCAGCTGGGTGCGCGCGTGTTCGAAGGGGCGGCCGCTCTGCTCGTGCAGGGTGAGAGCCGCTTGGAACGAGGTCTCGTCGTCGCTCGTCAGGGCCTGGCAGCGGAGCGCGACGGCCTGGACCCAGGGTTGTGCGGAGGCCTGCGCCCAGGCGCGAAGGCGGCGAAGCGGCTGCTCGGCGCGGTGCGGTTGCGCCAGCCGTACCGCCGCCTCGATCTGGTCGGGGGCGGAGGACAGGAGCACCGCGGCGTTGCGGCCCGGGCCGGACCAGGCGGCTTCCAGGCGGTCCAGGGCCGACTCGTGGTCGCCCATGGACAGCTCCAGCAGGCTCAGGATGGCGTCGCCGGTCGCCTGATAGGCGCCGGGGGCTTCGCCGACCAGGCGGCGGCAGCGGGACTCGTCGCCTTCGATGGCGGCGATCCGGGCGGGGACGCCGTTGAGCCAGGCGATGCGCTGCTGCAGGCCGCTGTCGCAGGCGATCCCGGCGGCCTCCGCCACCGCGGCCTCGGCCTCGCGGTGCAGGCCGGCCCATACCTGGGTCTGGGCCAGGATCTGGAGCACCTGGGGCAGGGCGCCGATGAGGCCCTGTTCACGGCAGCGGGCCACTTCGGCGGCGGCCAGCGCCATGGTGGTGGCGTCGTTACCGATGATCATCCCGGTGAACAGGGCGCGCTCGGTGTCGGGGGTCCGGGCCAGGAAGTCCGTCAGCAGCGGGAGGCCGCGGGCGTAGTCGGCCCGCATGAGGTGCGCCAGGCCTTCGGCCATCTGGTCGGGTTCGCCGAGGGCGGCCAGTTTCCGGGCGGCGGCCGACACGGCGGCCTCGTCACCGGCGAACCAGGCGTAAGTCGCGCCGGTGCGGAGCATGGCGCCGCCCTGGCGCGGGGCCGCTCGATCGGCGCGGTCCAGGAGCAGGCGGACGGCCTTCTCCTCCTCGCCCAGCTCGAACATCGCGGCCGCGCGCACCGAGGTGAGCTCCGCCACGGCGTCGTGGTGCTCCCCTTCGGGGGGCGGGCCTGACCGGGCGGAGCCTCCCGCGGAGGGCCCGGCGATATCTTCGGCCCTTTCGGCCAGTTCGGCGGCCTGGTCGGGCCGGCCGCCCGACAGGGCCGCCGCCGCCGCGCGGGCGAGCCAGCCGACCTGGTCCTGTCCGGTGACGGCGAGCCGGGCGGCCTGCTCGTACAGGCGGGCGGCGGCGGTGTAGGCGGTGCGGGCGCCGGCCCGCTCGGCCGCCGCCGCGAGCTCGGATGCGACGCCCGCGTCGGGTTCCATCGTCGCGGCGGGCAGGTGGTGCGCGCGGCAGTCGGGGTCTTCGGCCACTTCGACGAGGGCCCGGTGCACGGCGACGCGCCGGGACGACACGGTTCCCTGGTAGGCGGCGGTGGCGATCAGCGGATGCCGGAAGACGACGGCCGATTCGGTCACCTGGATCAGCCCGGCCCGTTCCGCCTCCTCAAGGTCGGCGAGGCCGGTGCCCATCAGGTGCGCCGCCCGCAGCACCAGCGCCAGGTCGCCTCTTCCCTCCGCGGCGGCCATCAGCATCATCAGCCGGGTCCGCTCGGGCAACCGCCCGATCTGGACCCGGAACGACGCCAGCACCCGGTCGGCGACCTGCGGAAACAGCGGCTCAGCCGATTGGCCGCGCTGTCCCGCGGCGAACTCGATCAGCGCCAGGGGATTGCCCGCGGACTCAGCGATGATCTTCTCCCGCCGGACCGGCGCCACCTGGTGCTCGGCCAGCAGGCGTGCCGAGTCCCGGCCGTCCAGCCGGGAAGGCCGCAGCTCGCCCAGCCCGGGCGCGGCGAAGCCGTCCTCCCGGGTGGCGAACACCATCGCCACCCCCTCGGCCGCGAGCCGCCGGGCGGCGAACAGCAGGGGCTCCGCGCTGGCCTGGTCGAGCCACTGAGCATCGTCGACCAGGCAGAGCACCGGGACGTCCTCCGCCAGGTCGGCCAGGAGCGTGAGTACGGCGAGCCCGGTGAGGAAGCGGTCCCGGCCCCCGGCCGACTCGGCTCCGAGTACGGTTTTCAGCGCGGCGGCCTGCGGCCCCGGCAGCGCGTCAAGACGATCCTGCAGCGGCCACAGCAGCTGTGTCAGACCGCCGAACGCCAGGTCGGCCTCCTGCTCGACGCCGGTGACCCGCACCACCCGCAGCCCGTGCCCGGCCGCAGTCCCGGCCGCCCAGTCCAGTAGCGCGGTCTTGCCGATGCCCGCCTCGCCGCGCACCACGAGGACGCCGCTGCGCCCCTCCAGCGCCGCGGTGACCAGGACCTCGATCTCGGCCTGCTCAGTGGACCGCCCGTACAGCACGCACCCTCCACGTATCCAGAACCAGTAGATATTACTGATTCGTCGTGCGGCTCCCCACTCCTAGCTTCATTACCATGAACGAGCTATTCGAGCAGGTCATCATAGGCAAGCTGACCCTCCCCAACCGCCTGGTGATGGCGCCGATGACACGCAGCCGTGCGAGTGGCGGGCTGGTGACCGACCTGACGGCCGAGTATTACACGCAACGGGCCGCCGCCGGCCTGATCATCACGGAGGGCATCCAGCCTTCGGTGATCGGCCAGGGCTACATCGACTCCCCGGGCCTGCACTCGCCGGAGCAGGTCGAAGCGTGGCGCCGGGTCACCGATGCCGTCCACGGCGGAGGCGGCCGGATCTTCGCGCAGTTGATGCACGCCGGCCGGATCGGCCACCCGTGTCTCTACCCGGACGGGGCACTGCCCATGGCCCCGTCGGCGATCGCATCCGGCGGGCGGATCTTCACCAGGGAAGGCATGCTCGACCACCCCACCCCGCGGGCGATGACGCTCGCGGACATCGCCGCGACGGTCGAGGACTTCGTCGCGGCCGCGCGGAACGCGATGGCGGCCGGGTTCGACGGGGTGGAGCTGCACGCCGCCAACGGCTACCTGCTCCATCAGTTCCTGTGTGGCAGCACCAACGTCCGCTCCGACTCCTACGGCGGTCCGGTGCAGAACCGGATCCGCTTCGCGGCCGAGGTCGTCAGGGCGGTCACCGATGCGATCGGGCCGGAGCGGGTCGGCGTCCGCATCTCTCCGGCCAACCCCGCCAACGGCATCCGGGAACATGACCCGGCCACGGTGTATCCGGCCCTGATGCGCGCGCTGGCGCCGTTCGAGCCGGGCTACGTGCACATCATGGAGTTCGACCGGGAGATCACCGAACTGGTCCGGGCCGCATGGCCGGGCACGCTGATCCTCAACCCGCACGCCACCACCGGGGAGAGGATCGGCTCGGCGGTCGCGGTGCTCCGCAAGGGCCTGTGCGACGCGGTCAGCCTCGGCTCGCTGTGGCTGGCCAACCCCGACCTGCCCGAGCGCGTCAAGGCCGGGGGGCCCTACAACGAGCCCGACCCCGCCTCCTTCTACGGCGGCGACCACCGCGGTTACACCGACTATCCGACGCTGGAAGCCCGATGAGCGCTCCGCCCGCGGCTCCGGCGCGGCAGACCGGGGTCTCCGCGGTCTCCCTGGCGGTGCTGGCCGGGCCGATGTCGTTCGGGATCGCGGGACCGGCGCTCATCCTGGGCGAGGCGGCCGGCGGCCTGGGGGTCTCGACGGGGTCGGCGACCTGGCTGGTGACGGTGTTCGGGTGGGGCATCGCGGTGGGGACGCCGCTGATGTCAGGGCTGGTCGGCCACGGCGGTATGCGCGGCACGGCGACGGCTTGCGCCCTGCTCGCCCTGACCGGCGCGGGCCTCGCTCTCGTCGCCCCCGGTCTGCCCGTCCTCCTCCTCGCCGCCGCCGCGCAGGCGCTGGGCGCCGCGGGGCTGACGGCGATCGCCATGCAACTGGCCGACTCCCCTCGCCGGATGGGCGTGGCCACGGCCTCGCTCGCCGTGGTCGGCTCCGTCTCCCCGCTGGCCGGATCGCTGGTCAGCGACCTGCTGTCCTGGCGAGTCGTGCTCGCCCTGCCGGTCGTGGCCGTGCTGGCGGTGCCCGCCGTGTTGCGGCAGGCGGTCCGGTCCGAGCCGTCGCCCGGCAGGTTCGACGTGATCGGGGTGGTGGTGCTGACCGGGCTGGTCACCGCGTTGGTGTCCGTGCCCCACCAGCCGGTGGCCGCCGGACTGTGCGCGGTCGCCGCGGCGGTGGCGCTCGGGCTGCGTCTGCGGATCCGGCCGACGGGTTTCGTGCCGGCCGCCCTGGTCCGCGCGCCCCGCTTCCTGGGGGCCGCAGGACTGGCCTTCGCCCTGGCTGTGGGTAATTTCGGGCTGATCTACGCGCTTCCGGTCCGGCTGTCGGAGCTGACGACCTGGTCGTCCGCGCAGATCGGTGTGGCCATGGTGTGGCCGTTGCTGTTCGGCGGCGCGCTGTCGTGGTTCGTGGTGGCGGCGTCCACCCGGATCCGGCCCCGCCTGATGATCACGGTACTGGCCGTCACCGGCGTCGCGGCGGCCTTGGCCGCCGCGTTCACCTCATGGGTTCCCGGCCTGCTGATCGCCCAGGCCGCCGCCTCGATCGCGGCGGCCTCGGGCCAGGGCGTGCTGGCGGTCCGCGCCACCGCGGCGGCCCCCGAAGCGCACAGACCGGCCGCGATCGGCCTGTTCACCCTGTGCTACCTGCTGGGGACCGCGTTCGGGCCCGCCATCGTGGCGCTGCCGGCCGGTTGACGACAGACCGGCCCGCCCGCTCAGTGGTCGATGACGTGCAGGGCCTGGGAGCTCCCGCTGAGCCGTTCGGCTCCGGCCGGGGTGCAGACCACGACGTCGGCGACCCGCGCGCCGAACAGTTCGGGCAGGTAGATCGCCGGCTCGACGCACACCGTCATGCCGGGGGCGAGCACGGTCGGGTCGCCGGGGTCGAGCCATGGACCCTCGTCGTGGCCGAGCCCGACGCCGCGTCCCGGCCGTTCGGCGGCGTAGTGGCCGTAACCGCTGCCCTCGATCACCTCCAGCGCCGCCCGCCCGGCCGCCGCCGCCGGCACGCCGGGCCGCAGCAGGTCGAGGGCGGCGCGCTGCGCGGCCAGGACCACCGAGTACATCGCCTCGAAGTCCTCGGGCGGTTCGGCCACCGCGAAGACGCGGGCGACCTCCGCGCAGTAGCCGCCCCACCTCCCGCACACCGCGACCAGGAGCGCGTCGCCCGGATTGATCACCCGGTCGCCCGGCGTGTGCCGGGCGGCGGCGCTGTGCTCGCCGGCCGCCACGAGCACCGACAGCACCTCCTCGCACCCCGTCTCGGCCATCATGGCCCGCAGCCGCCGGGCCATCGCGCGCTCGGTGGCGCCGAACCAGGCCAGCTCACGGGCCAGGAGCAGGACCGCGTCCGCCGCCGAGGCCGCGCGTTCCGACGCCGCGACCTCCGCGGGCCCCCTGGTCAGCCGGAGCGGGGCGAGTACGGCCGAGGCCAGCACGAGCTCGGCCTCCACCCGCAGCGAGAACAGCTCCACGGCCCGCATCTCGGGGTCCACCCCGACGCGGCGGGCGGCCGCGGGGATGAGCGCCGCCGCCTCCAGTGGACCGCTCGCCGCAGTGGGCGGCCGGTCGGCGGTCACCACGAGATATCCGTCGCCCCGGCCGCCCAGGTAGCGGAAGTCGGGGGAGGGGCGCAGCACCAGGGCGTCGATCCCCTCCTCGGCCATCCGCAGACGCACCTCGTCGATCATGCAGGCTCGTGCAGCCAGCAGGCGACGGGGCCGAACGCGGGCTCGCGCTCCCGGCAGACGTCCATCGCCACCGGGCAGCGCGGATGGAACCGGCAGCCGGCCGGCGGGTCGGCCGGATCGGGCACGTCTCCGGGCAGTTCCGCCGGCAGCACCCCGGCGCCGTCGGGGGCGGGGATCGCGCCCAGCAGGGCTCGGGTGTAGGGGTGGCGGGGGTCGGACCACACCTCGGCGGTACGGCCCACCTCCACGATCTTCCCGAGATACATCACCGCGATCCGGTCGGCGATCAGCCGTACCACCGACAGGTCGTGGCTGATGAACAGCAACCCGGCGCCCGAGGAGACCGCGAGGTCCCGCATCAACCTGGCCACCTGCGCCTGGGCGGACGCGTCGAGCGCGGAGATGGGCTCGTCGCCGATCAGCAGGGTCGGCCGGGCGGCGAGCGCCCTGGCGATCGCGATCCGCTGCCGCTGGCCGCCGGAGAACTCGTGCGGGTGACGGCCGGCGAAGTCGCGAGGGAGCCCGACCCGCTCCAGCAGGTCGGCGGGCGCGGTCGTGGTGTCGCCCACCGCCCGCAGCCCGTCGGCGATCTGCGCGCCCACCCGGCGCCGGGGGTTCAGCGAGGCGTAGGGGTCCTGGAAGACCATCTGGATCCCGGCCAGTGACCGGTTCCTGCGGCGCAGGCCGAGCGGGGTCACCGGATGCCCGTCGAAGGTGATCGACCCGGCCGTGGCCGGGTTGAGCCCGCACACCGCGCGGGCCAGTGTCGACTTGCCGCACCCCGACTCGCCGACGAGGCCGACGACCTCGCCCGCCGCGACGGTCAGGCTGGCTCCGGCCACGGCGCGCACCAGGGGCCGGCCGGGAGTGCGGTGTTCGACGACGAGGTCGTCCACGCTCAGCAGTGTCATGCGGTCTCCCCGGGCAACGACTCCAGCAGGGTGCGGGTGTAGGGGTGGCGCGGCTCGCGCAGCACCTGGCCGCGCGGTCCCGTCTCCACGACCAGGCCTTCCCGCATCACGCTCACCTCGTCGGCGACCGCCGACATCACGCCGAGATCGTGGGTGACCAGCAGCACGGCCAGCCCCAGGTCGTCGCAGAGGCCGCGCAGCAGCCGCAGCACCCCGGCCTGGACGGTCACATCCAGCGCGGTCGTGGGCTCGTCGGCGATCAGCACCTTCGGCGAGCAGGCCAGCGCGATCGCGATCGCGATGCGCTGGCGCATGCCCCCGGAGAACTGGTGCGGGTAGCGGCCGATCGCCGATTCGGGAGCGGGGATGCGCACCTGGCCCAGCAGTTCGACGGCCCTGGCACGCGCCTGCCTCCGGTCCAGGCCGAGATGGTGGCGCATGTGCTCGGTGAGCTGGCGGCCGACCGAGAGCATCGGATGCAGGCTGGTCGCCGGGTCCTGGAAGACCATGGCGACCTCGCCGCCGCGCACCGCGTTGAGCTCCCTGGGCGGAATGGTGAGCAGGTCGCGTTCGCCCAGGCCGATCCGGCCGCTGACGCGGGCGCCGTGCGGGAGCAGTCCGAGCACGGCCAGGCCGGTCATCGTCTTGCCCGAGCCGCTCTCGCCGGCCAGGCCGTGCACGCGGCCGGCCTGGAGGTCGAGGTCGACGCCCCGCAGGATCTCCTTGCCGCCGATGGAGACCTTCAGGTCGGAGATGGTGAGGGTCAAAGCGCACGCTCCTTGATGGCGCGGGCCGTACGGGGGTCGAGGGCGTCGCGCAGCGTGTCGCCGAGGAAGTTGAAGGCGAGGACGACGGTCAGGATGGCCAGGCCGGGGAAGGTCGCCACCCACCAGCTGTCGAAGACCTCCACTCCGGAGGCGACCATCGCGCCCCACTCGGGAGACGGCGGCTTCGCGCCGAGCCCGAGGAAGGACAGGCCCGACAGCAGCAGCAGCGCGGTGCCGATGTCGAGGGTCGCGAGCACCAGGATCGGCCCGGTGACGTTCGGCAGCACGTCCACCCGGAGCGAGCGCCACGCGGAGAAGCCGAGCAGCCGCCCGCTCACCACGAACTCGCGCTCACGCACGCCCAGCACCAGACCGCGGGTGACGCGGGCGTAGGCGGGCCAGGCGACGACGAGTACGGCGAGCACGGCGTTGGTGAGGCTCGCGCCGAGCGCCGCGGCGACGACCATGGCCAGGATCACGGTGGGGAAGGCGAAGACGAGGTCGGCGAACCGCATGATCGTCTCATCAACCCATTTACCGAAATATCCGGCGCAGGCCCCGAGTAGGCCGCCGATCAGCACCGAGAGCACGACCAGCAGCAGCGTCAGCGGGATCGACAGCCGGGCACCGTACATCACCCTGCTCAGGATGTCGCGGCCGAGCTGGTCGGTGCCGAACCAGTGCCCCGGTCCGGGCGCGGCCAGCCGGGGCAGGTCCTGGGCGAGCGGGTCGTGCGGCGCCAGCAGCGGGGCGGCCAGCGCGATCACGATCCAGGCGAGCGCGATCACCCCGCCGACGATCGCCAGCGGCTGCCGCCAGGCGTGGGGGAGTTTCACTGGAGTCTCACTCTGGGGTCGATGACGCCGTACAGCACGTCGACGATCAGGTTGATGACGAGGTAGACGCCGCCCACCACCAGGCCGACGCCCATCACGGCGGGCAGGTCGAGGGTGGTCGCGCTCTTGTAGGCGTACTGCCCGACGCCCGGCCAGGCGAAGATCGCCTCGACGAGCACCGTGCCGGACAGCAGGCTGCCGAAGGCCAGGCCCGCGACCGTGATGATCGGTACCAGTGCCGAGCGCAGCACGTAGCGGAACAGGATCACCCGGGAGGGCAGGCCCTTGGCCCGGGCGGCGCGCACGTAGTCCTGGCCCAGCACCTCCAGCACCGCCGACCGGGTGAACCGGGTGAGCAGGCCGATCGTGTAGAGGGCCAGCACCAGTGCGGGGGTGATCAGGTGGCCGACCGCCGAGGAGAACACGTCCCACTGCCCCGCCAGCGCGGAGTCGACCGTGTACAGCCCGGTGACCTGCGGGGGCGGGTTCAGGCTCGGGTCGATGCGGCCGCTGCCCGGAGTGACCTGCAGCCGGTAGAAGAAGACGTAGAACGCCATCAGCGCCAGCCAGAACGTCGGCACCGAGATGCCGATCAGGCTGAGGACCCGGAGCACGTGGTCCGACAGCCGGTCGCGGCGGAGCGCCGCCACCACGCCGAACGCCACACCCGTCACGAGGGAGATCAGGATCGCGGCCCCGGCCAGTTCGAGCGTGGCGGGCACGGACTCCGCCAGGTCGTCGAGGACCGGACGGTGGCTCTGCTGGCTCGTGCCGAGGTCACCCTGCAGGACGCCCTGAAGGTGCAGGAGGTACTGCTGGGGGAGCGGTCTGTCCAGGCCGTGCTCGGACCGCCACTGCGCGACGATCGCCGGGTCGCCGAGCGCCCGCTGGCCGAGGTTGGCCGAGACGGGGTCGCCGGGGACCAGGTTGGTCAGGACGAAGGTCACCAGGGTGATGCCCACGGCCAGCAGGAGCGCGGTGAGCACCCTGCGGGCCAGGAAGCGGACCAGCGGGCGCCGGCCGCCGGATCGGGCCGGCCGGCGCCGGTCCGATCCGGCGGAGCCGCCCGGGACCGGCGGGTTCTCACCCGGCACCGGTGACCTGTCGCCCGGCGCCTGCGGGTTCTTACTCGGCACGGGTGGTCCTTACTTGGTGCCGAGGTCGGCGACGTCGACGGTCCACACCGGGTGGTACTCCAGGCCGGTGACGGACGCGGCCGTCACGATGTTCTGGCTGGGCTGGATGAGCGGGATGAACGCCCCCGAGGCGTTCAGCCCCGTCTGCAGATCGACGTAGGCCTTCTTACGCGCCTCGTCGCCGACCGTGGCGGCCGTCTTGGCGCCGGCCGCCTCCAGCTCCTTGTCGGCCCCGGCCTTCCAGCCGGCTCGCAGACCCACGAGCTTGCCCGGCAGGAACGCCAGGTAGTCGCTGGGGTCCGGGTAGTCGGGGCCCCAGTACCACAGGCCCAGCTCCTCCTTGCCGTTGCGGTAGTTGTCCAGGGCCGTGGTGATCGGCGCGGGAGCGAGCTCCACCGTGATGCCGACCTCCTTGAGGTTGGCCTGGACCCGCTCGGCGAGTGGCTGGAAGGACAGGCCGTTGACGGTCAGCTCGCTGGGGTACTCCAGCTTGACCGTCGGGTCGGTCACCCCGCTCTCCTTGAGCGCCGCCTTCGCGCCCTCGACGTCACGCTTGGCCGCCTGCTCCGGCGGGAGCGCGCCCAGGAGCATCGAGGGGATGATTCCGGGGGCCTGCACCGAGCCCTCGCCGGCCAGCTCCAGCAGTCCCGCGTAGTCGACGCCCTTGCGTACGGCCTCGGCGAACTTCGGGTTGGAGGTGACCTTGCTGACCGAGGAGTCCTGGTTGGCGAGCAGGAAGATCACGTTGGCCGACGGCGTCTTCTGGACCTGCAGATCGCCCGTGATCCCGGTGACCTGGTCGCCGGAGAGGTTCAGCGCGACCTGGCTGTCGCCACGCGAGATGTTGAGCTTCTGCGTCGCGGCCTCGACGTTGCGGATCACGACCTTCTGGTAGACCGGCTTGGTCGCGCCCCAGTACTTGGCGTTGGCCTTGAGCACGACCTGGCTGCTGACGTTGAACGACTCAATCGTGTACGGACCCGAGCCCGCCGAGGCGGAGTTGAGGTACTGCTCGGCCTTGTCGCCGGTGTCGGCGGTGGCGCCGTGCTCCTTGGCCACCTTGGAGTTGAGGATGCCCAGCGCGGGGTTGGGCAGGATGTACGGCAGCGCCGGGTTGGGGTTCTTCGAGGTGAGCGTGATCGTGTCCGCGTCGGTCTTGGCCACCTTCACACCGTCGAGCAGGAACGACGGCGTGCCCTTCATGTCACGCACGCGGTCCAGCGAGAAGACGACGTCGTCGGCCGTGAGCGGCGAGCCGTCGGCGAACGTGGCGTCCTTGCGGAGCTTGAGCGTCAGCTCCTTGCCGTCGTCGGACAGCTCGAACGACTCGGCGAGAGCCGGCACCGGCTTGGTGACGTCGGAACCCTCGAACGTCAGCAGGGTCTCGTAGGCCGCCTTGCCGATGAACAGGCCGGTCGGCTCATAGGTGCGCCCGGGGTCGGCCGTCTTGAGGTCGAAGGAGGTGTCGATCACGAGCGTCTTGGCGGCGGTGGTGCCACCGCTCTGGGACGACGTGGACGAACCGCCGCTGGAACAGGCGGCAAGGGCGAGGGCGCCGGTGAGCAGCACCGGCAGCAGAGCTGCCTTCGCTCCGGGGCGCCGTGAACGGATCGCCATTCTGTGTCCTCCGAAAAAGGTCCTTGTGGACGTTTGGTCGCCGATGTTCGAGGATTGTCCGGCAGAAAGTCCAGCTCATGGGGTTAAGCTGAGACAAATCTGACTTAAGGGGTAGGGCGATGTCCGAAACGTCAAGGAACTCGGCTCCCGAGGGTGGTCAACCTGGACGGATCGGCATCGGCCTGGAACTTGACGCGACACACCTGAAGATCCTTGAGGTGCTGCGCGAGAACGGCAGGATCTCCGTGGCGGCTCTGGCCGAACGGGTCGGCATCTCCCGGGCGAACGCCTATACCCGGTTCGAGGCGCTGCGCGCCGACGGCGCGATCAAGCGGTTCACGGCGGAGATCGACCACGTCCGCGCGGGTCTCGGCATCACCGCGTTGATCTTCGTAACCGTCCGGCAGCAGATGTGGCGCCAGTTCCGCGCCCAGCTCGCGGCGATGCCCGAGGTGGAGTACTGCGCGATCACGACGGGCCAGCACGACGCGATGATCCAGGTCCGGGTGACCGACGTCGCCGCCGTGCACGCGATGGTGACCGACCGGCTGGCCAACATCCCCGCGGTCAAGGCCACCGAGACGGTCTTCATCCTGGACGAGGTGCTCAGGCGGCCCTACGTCCTGCCGAGCGACCGGGGCCCGGGCAGGTCCGCCCGCCGCCCGGCTCATGACCCCGCCGAGTCCGCCGGTGGCCCCGGAGGGGCCAGGAACGCCGGGGGATCGGGCGGCGCCGGTGGCTCCGGCGGTTCCGGAGCCGGCGGCCCCACGGGTCCCGGGGGAGAGGTGCCGCTGGGCATGATGCGTTTCGTGGGTGCGGCCGAGGGCCGCGCCCAGCTCCAGCGGGACGCCTGAACCGTCCGGCGCGGCGGCCTGCCCGCCGGTGACCGTCCGCCGGGAAGCGCACCCCTCGGCGCGCGGGCACGGGCCGTACGCTTCCCGGCAGCGGATCGCCACGGAGAAGTCCCGATCAGGCCACCTCGGCGCACACGCTCACGTGCAGCGTGTCGTCCCCGGCGAACTGGAACTCCTCGACCAGGTTCAGCCGTCCGTCGGGGAGGGTCTCGATGCGGCTGCCGCCCTGCCCGCCGGCGCGCTCTCCGGTCTTGAGCAGGTGGACGTAGGTGATCTCCAGCCGGTCGCCGTCCCTGGTGCCGACGAATCGTCCGTGAACCACCGTGTCGCCGGTGTAGTCGCCCCAGATGATCCCGTCGGACTCCCGGTAGGCGAACGTGGTCGGCCCGTCCGGATCCACCGCGCTGGCCGTCGAGCTGACCATGACGAACCTGCGGTCGTTGAGAAGGTTGTTGTCGTTCACGTCTCGCATCGTGCCGCTCCAGCGGGCATCCGCAACCGAGGCTGGACGTTCTGCGCACTACGACATTCGGGAACGATGATCTGTCCAGTCAGGTGCCGGTCCGGCGGCGCGGACGAGATCCGCACGCCCTTCGGCGGCTGTCGTCCGTATGCTCAGGAGCGGGTGGTGGAGGCGCTGTGGCCGCTACCACCCGCTTTGCGGCATGCATGGGCGAGATAGCCGCAGACAGGATCTATTCGGATGCTTAGGCAAGCCAGTTGCCTTGATGCTGGCAACCGCATTGACCATGCTGAATGAAACGGAACGCGCTGCTTGGCCGGACGGCGCGCCTGGCCAAGCAATACGGCTTCGAGTTTTCGAAGACGCCCGATGTGCATGGCGGTGGCCACGACAAGTGGTATGTCCGGGGAGACGCGGTCATCGTGCCGCGTCACGCTGAAGTCAACGAGTTGACGGCCAGGGGCATTCTCAAGGAGTGGGGCGCCCTGCTCGCCGAAGCGCAACAGGACATGAGCCAGGATGACGAGGAGGAGGGCGAGTGAACGAGTTCCGGGTCACGGCCCAGCGGTCCGGCGGCTGGTGGGCGTTGGAGATCGAGGGGCCGGGGTTGCGTCGTCCGGCGCATACGCAGGCGCGGCGGCTTGATCAGGCCGAGGAGACGGTGCGTGATCTGCTGGCCGTCCGCTTCGACACCGACGTCGACGATCGGTCTGCGACGACCTGGCAGATCACGGTGGTTCCCGTCCTAAGCGAGGAACTCGCCGCGGAGGTCGCGCGGACCAGGGAGATCCGCCGGGAGGCGGACCGTTTGCGTGACGACGCGGTCAGTCATTCACGCGAGGCCGCCCGCCGGCTTCATGAGCAGGGGCTTCCCCATCGGGACATCGGTGCATTGCTCGGGGTCTCCCATCAGGCGGTCAGTAAGCTCCTCGCTGGTTAGTGCCGGATCGGGCGACGTTTGCCTGTTGCGGTGTGACACGCCGTCCAGGTGCTGTGCCGGACGGCGCGTGGCCGTCACCCTGGCTGGGTGGCGGAACAAGCACATGTACGCGAGATCGATGATGACGAGGCTAGGGCCTGTTCTGGGTTCGGATCACGGGTTGTGGATTCACCTGGGCGGTGCCGCCCCAGCCCAGCAGGTTCGATGAGTGAGGCGGCCACGCCCTGTCACTGCTCTCCTGGCCGACCAGGTGCAGGCCATCTTGACCGAGTACCACGAGTTATCTGTCGATGCCTGCGCCGGCAGGCGCTCTACGGCCGGTCGCGCCTATGGCGACGGTCAGGATGAGCTTCGCCAGCGAACGGCGGACTGAGACGATACGGAGGAGCTGCCAAGGGAATCGCGATTGCGCGTTTAGCTCAGCCGGGCGTGCGCGTAGGCGGTCATGGCGTCGCGCATGTACTCGGCCAGGCCTTCGGCGACCTGCTCGTAGTTCGCCCGGAACTGCTCCTCCTGCGCCTGCATCCGGGCCAGGTGTAGATACTGCGCCGCGGTCGGCGTCCAGGACTCACTCAGGTGCCGATAGTGGACGTCGAGGTCGGCGAAGACCTGCGGGGCGTCGACGGGGGTGCCGTCGAGCATGTGCTCGGCCATCCGTATCATCCCTGCCGTCGCCTCCCGCTGCATCTGCTCCAGCTCCTGTGGAGTGCGGCTGGACAGGAGCTCCTGCTGCCCGCTCTGCTGCCACTCCTCCGGCCACCGATCGCGGGCGTCGGCCTCATACCGTGCACCGTCGAATCCCTCGAACAGGTTTTCCGGTCTGCTGATCTTGGACATGGTCGTCTTCCCTTCGTTCTGCTGAAGTTCGGCGATGGTGCGCTCCACCATGCGGGCAACCTCGTCCAGCCGGTCACGCTCCGCCAGCAGGCGCTGGTGGTGCTCACGCAGCGCTGCGATGGGGTCGGTGTGCCGCTCGACGATCTCCTTGATCTCGGTCAGGCCGAGGCCCAGCTCACGCAGCACCAGGACCTGCTGCAAGCGCAGCAACTGGTCCTCCTCGTAGTAGCGGTAGCCGTTCCCGCCGACCCGTGCAGGCGGTAGCAGCCCGATCTCGTCGTAGTGGCGCAGCGTCCGAGATGTCACTCCCGACATCTGGGCCACCTGTGCGATCGACCATGCCATGACCGGCTCACCCGTCCTTGTCCATCGCCTAGCCGGTGCTTTCCGGCTCATTCACGACCATAGAAGTTGACGTAACAAGAAGGTCAATAGCGATCAGGAAGCGGGGACTTTCACAAGGCGGTTACGCGCGGGCGATGAGGTCCTCAAGGCGAGACGAGGGGCCAAGCAGAGATACGACTACGGCCTTTAGGAGTTCAGATCACGAGGCCCTCCGCTCGGGTCGGCGTCATAGGACGCAAAGTAGCTCTGTGTAATCGCGTGTCAGTGTCGGCAGACGAGACTTCGCCTGTCGACACTTCGTCGGGAAACTACGAGGTCGCAGGTGGTGAGCGTCGAGAACTCGTGCCGAGAATCAACATCGGTAAACGGGTCGGTGAGCGGATTCCGACAGGCCTCGCGCGCTGTCCTGACCTGGGGATACACCCCTACTTTGCGGCCTATGACACCGACCCGAGCGGAGGGCCGTCCAGGCAGGTGCGATAGGCGTCACGGGCAGGCTGTACCTTCCCCACTGGGTGACCGCGCATAATCCGTTGCCTGAACAGGTGGGGACGCTGCTCACTCCGGTAGCTCGTTATCGGCCGCAGCAACTCGCGCGGCAGGTGGCCACCCTGGACAACCTCAGCGGAGGCAGGGTCGTCTTCGCCGCGGGGCTGGGTGGGCCGGTCGAGGACGAGTACGGCAGCTTCGGCGACTCCACCGATCGACGTGTGCTCGCCGAGCGGCTGGACGAAGGGCTGGAGTTGTTGGGGCGGTTTTGGACGGGCGAGGCCGTCGACCATCACGGTCGGCACTACCAGGCGCGGAACGTGAGCCTGCAGCCCGCCACTGTGCAGCGGCCCCGGCCGCCGGTGTGGATCGGGGGATTCTGGCCGAACCGTCCGCCCATGCGACGGGCCGCGCGGTGGGACGGCGCGGTTCCCCTGTTCAAGAACGCCCTGCACGGATACCCGCCGGACCGCGAGGACGTGCGGGAGTTGATCACCTATGTGTGTGGTCATCGACAAGGCGACACCCAGCGCCCCTTCGACCTCGTAGTCGGTGGCGCCACTCCGGCGGACGCGGCCAAGGCCAAGGATGTGATCGGCCCGCTGCGCGACGCGGGTGCCACCTGGTGGGACGAAAGGCAACTCGATCCCGGCCCCGATGTGGACTGCCTGGCTCCGGTGCTGCGGCGCATCGAGGCGGGGCCACCGGTACTCGATAGCGACGGGTGCGACTGAAAGCAGCCGAGCTGGGCCGCTCCCGGGGTGGGCTGACCAGCAAAGTACACCTGTCGGCCGACCGGCGCTGCCGTCCACTGTCGTTTCTGCTCACTCCCGGCCAAGCCGCCGACAGTCCTCGTTTCATCGCCATTGTGGCCGGCATCAAAATCCGCCTCCGGCTCGGCCGGCCCCGCACCCGGTCCGGCGCGGTGGCCGCGGACAAGGCCTACTCCTCCCGCGCCAACCGCCGCTACCTGCGTCGGCGCGGTATCCGAGCGGTCATCCCGGAGAAGAAGGACCAGGCGGCCAACCGCAAGAAGCGAGGCTCACGTGGAGGCCGCCCCATCCGTCACGATGCGGCGCTGTACAAGGAACGCAATACTGCCGAGCGCTGCATCAACCGGATGAAGGAGTGGCGGGGGCTGGCCTTCCGCTTCGATAAGACGCCGGAAAGCTACATCGCTGGGCTCTACATGCGAGGCGCCATCCTATGGATCCGAAGTCTTGACCCCGCCTAAAGATCCGAACTCAGAACAGGCCCTAGACGGCTGCCACGGATCATCCGCAGGGGGCACCGGGTCGATGGTGACCTGGCGGCGGCCCAATGATCCGCCGCTACGTGATCTGGCGGAACCGCGATGCCGAAGACCGCCGCTTCCGAGCGGTCGTCGCCAAGGCAAACGTGACCTGATACAGGTCAGTCGGCCTGAAGAACGAAGAACAGGAAGCACAGGAAGGCCCCCGAGGGCTTGTCCGCGAAGACGTCGGGGAACAATTCGCGGGCGCCCGGTGCGGGGAACGGTTCGCTGATGACGGCGATTCGGAAGCCGGCTGCGGTGAAGGCCTCGGTCATCGCGTGCAGCGGCCGGTCCCAGAAGCTCATCTGGGCGGTCTGCCCGCCCAAGGTCCATTCTTCGATCCGGTTACGGGTCCCGAAGTACGTGGGCTTTTCCCCAGCCATGTGCTGCATGAGGGTGCTCATGAATGGATGATCGACCGAGATGAGGAGTCGGCCTCCAGTCCTCAGTACGCGTCGCAGCTCGGCCAGGGTCGGTCCCCAGTCTTCCAGGTAGTGCAGCACCAGAGACGCGACGACGTCGTCGAACGCGTCGTCGGGGAAGGGCAGTGGGTCGGCCAGGTCGGCGACCCGCAGGTCCGCGTCGGCGCCTAGCCGCTGCTGGGCCAGCTCCAGCATCCCGGCGCTCGCGTCGATGCCGGTCACGATGGCGCCTCGATCGCGCAGCGCGTGGAACAGGGGGCCCGAGCCGCAGCCGGCGTCGAGGATGTGCCGGCCGGTCACGTCCCCGGCGAGCTCCAGCATCGCGGGCCGCTCGTAGTACGCGTTCAGGAGGCTGGTCTCGTTCTCGGCCGCATACCCCTCGGCGATCCTGTCGTAGTCGTTGGGCACAGCCTGCTCTGCGGACCCAGCGGAACCCTCGGAAACAGGACGGATCCACGACGGCTGCGTGGGGGCTGCGGTGTCTGCTTGCCCGGCAGAACCCTTGGGAGCGAAAGTCATACGGGCGATCTTGGCACGCTCGGCCTGTCCGGCATCGGGTGTTTCACGATCATCCTGCGCTCCGTGGGTGCCGATTAGCGCCACACAGGGCAAATGGTCTCTGACGCGGCATTGCATCCGAGTCGGTGTGCACGTCGTATGTCCGGCTGTCATGCGTATATCCGTCGCGGGCCGTTTCGCTGCGGGCGGTGCAGAAGGGGTGGCGGGGGTCGCGTCCGCAGCCGGGGCAGGCGGTGCCGTCGGCGATGTCGGCGGCCAGTTTCCGGAGGGTGTCGTCGAAGCGGCGCAGGTGCTCGTAGGGCCCGAACGCCGGGTCGGCGGCGAACTTGGCGCAGTAGTCGGCGATGGCTTCCGGGGCGTGGTGGGCCAGGGCCCCGGTGATCTTTTTCAGCAGGCGGGAGCGGAGCCAGGCCGGGGTGTGGCGGTAGTGGCCGGGCAGCAGGCCGAGGACGGTGGCGGCGATCCGGGTGCGTTCTTCGGGCTTCGCCGCAGGCGTCGTGGCGGCGTCTCGCGCGTTACGGTCCGCACGCTCGCCTGCGGCGAGAAGAGGAAGGGCTTTTCTGGTCTTCTCGGGGTGCTGGTCTTCTTGCTTGTCTGTTCTTCTTATGGGGGTGGGTTTTCCAACGTTGGTTTTCCCGTCGTAGGTGGTGACCTGCGGGTTCACCGTGTTCGTGCTGGTCGCGGCCAACGGCGGGTTTCCCGTCGCAGGTGAGGACGGGACGGTCCCCGGAGCCGGAGCCGGGACCGGGACCGGGACCGGGACCGGGTACGGGTTCAGGGCCGGAGCGGTGTCTTCGGTGGTGGGGTCGGGTGGGGGTGCCCAGGGCTCGCACAGGATGTAGTCGACCCCGCCGAGCCTGCCGTCGCTACCTCGTTCGCGTTCGCGCACGAGGTAGCCGTGGGACTCCAGCTCCCTGATGGCGGTGCGGGTCGCGTCGCGGCCGTCGGGGGCGGCGCGGATGATGCTCCTCTCCGAGACCCGGAACCCGGGTGCGTGGGAGTTCAGCCAGGTCAGGAGACCGCGAGCCTTCCATGACAGCCGTTCGTCGCGGGACCACCGGTGGTCGATCTTGCTGAACCGGCTGGTAGGGGGTGCCGCCCGCCGGACGCTCCGTCCGCGCTCCGAAAACGGGGGACGGGGTCGACAGCGGGTGCTGAACGCCTGGTCAGAGGGGCTGTTTGAAATGGGCGCGGGCGCACCGATAGCCTTGGGCATGGATCTTTCTCCTGTGGTAGCAGGCTGATTGATCAAGGCCTTGGGCCGGTGTTGATAGCACCGGCTCAAGGCCGTCTTCGTCTGTGCAGGTGACCGGATTTCCGGCCGCACCCTTATGGGCTCCTGCGGTCTGTTCACAACTGCTTTCGCGCTGTGAGGCACTTTCTACACCCGGAGCGGTGGCTCAGGTGCGCTGAACGCGTAATGTCCGGTTCGTTGGCATGGCCGAGCAGGTCGACCGGCTCAGACGTCACGGCTTCTCGGGGTGGGCGAGTGAGCCGCCGGGAGGGCGGGGGAAGGCCAGGCGGCTCCACTCCGCTACGGCCGCTCTTGGAGAAGCTTTGAGCCCGGCATGAGCGTGCGGGTGATTCAGACGCGGTATGAGACGGAGAGACCGTGTGCCCCACGGGGCACATGGCTGCGTCATGTCCGACCGTGAGCATCGAAGGCCGCGATGAGGACACGACGCGCGAGGCGGAATCGACGGTCCAGTGCCAACCGGACGCGTCGGTACCGCCCTGCGGTGGTACCGAACAGACCATTGGTCGGCAGGCCCCGAGAAACGGAGCATCCGGGCACTGCCCGAGCAGAAGGAGACTTCAGCCATGGACATGCCCGTCATCAACGAGTGTCGAGTCGATGCGTGCGCGTACAACACGGAACACACCTGCCACGCGCTGGCCATCACGATCGGCAACAGCTCTCACGCGGAGTGCGAGACCTTCTTCAAGGTCGAGTCGAAGGGCGGTGACCCGACCGCCAACGGCCACGTGGGCGCCTGCAGGATGGCCGACTGCCATCACAACGTGCAGTTCGAATGCCAGGCCCCGGGCATCGTCGTCGGCTACACGCAGAGCGACGTCGACTGCCTCACCTACGCACCTGCATAGGGCCTGTTCTGTGCTCGGATCTTCAGGCGGGTCAAGGCTTCGGATCATACAGTGACGCCTCGGATGGAGAGCCCGGCGATGGGGCTTTCCAGGCCCGCCGGGGCTGGGCGGCCGAGAGGCCGTCTCAGGTGGCTTGTCTGGCGTGCTTGATCTCGGTGGCTGGAAACGGCGTCCGCTTGCTCTTCTTGACCAGGCGGTGGTGGAACTCGTTCAAGACGATGGCCGCCGAGGCGTGCCGGTCGATGATCGCGGCAGTCGCGGGCGGGACCTCACAGGGCTGTCGTCCCGCGACCCATTCCCGCAGGAACGCCTGGTGGTCGATGTCGCCGCGCAGGTCGTCGAGCAGATGGTGACGCAGCAAATGGGCCGTGGTGTAGCAGTGGTCGTAGTCGAGATGCTCGGACAGGAACGCGGCCTCGGCCGCGGTGAGCTCGAAGCCGGCGCTCAGGGCGAGCCCGAAGTCGGCGAAGTAGAGCAGTCGGCCGTCGGTCAGGATGTTGGCGAAATGGGCGTCGAAGTGGACGAGCCCGCGAGAGCTCATGAAAGCGGTTCCACGCGTCAGAGCTTCCTCCACCCAGGGGTACGGCGAGCCTTCTCCGCTGCGCGGCGCGGTCTTCCGCGAGTCGGCCAGCCAGGCGGCGAGAGTCTGCGGCACGTGTTCCAAGAAGAGCACCAGGCTGGATGTTGAGCGGCCGAGAGCCTCCAGGCGTTCACGGACGGCAGACGAGCCCTCCCAGTGCGCGACCGCCCCATCGATGCCGCCGAATTCGTCGATGAACCCCTCGGGTGGGGAGTCGGGCAGCACCCGCCAGTGGTACATCAGCGGAAAGCCCTCATACTCCCGTCCGAGGACCCAGTTGGTGGTCATGGTGTGTACGGCCAGCTCACGCCAGCCTCCGAAGCCGGCCGAGCCCACCCCGTACTGGTAGAACAGCGGCAGCTCGAACAGGTTCGCCGTCGAGCGCACGTTCTCCGGCCGCAGCTCGATGCCGGTCAGCGGGATCCGTTTGATGAAGACCCGCCTCCCGCTGATGTCCATCTCCGCCGACCTGCCGCCGATGCCGGACCCGAGCGCGGTGGCTTCCGCCACGACTTGGCCGAGTCGGCGGTCGCTCAGCAGCGACAGCCAGGTGGAGACCGCTCCGTAGGCGGCCAGGCGCGCGGCGTACCGCGAGTCCGGGTCGGGCATCAGTGGTGGCTCCTGAGCCTCCCCGCCAGACGTTGGCGAGCTATCGGCATGATCGACCCTATCCGGGGGGCGGACAAGATAAGCGTCAAAGGGGCAACGGCAGTCGGCACACGGGACACGACCACTCTGTCCGGTGTTCGGCGACGCTTGGCAGCCGGGAAACCATGAACTCGATCGGGCTACCGGGCCGTGGGCGAGCGCGATGCTGTCGGGCGCGCTGTGGCGCTATTCCGGAGTGGGAGTAGGGGACGCCCCGGTCCTTCAGCGCGCGGGCTCCCGGTAGCTGAGGTGCTGTCCAAGCAGCTCAGCGGCCAGGAGCCCGTGGTCGTCCGTCTACACCGCTACATCCTTGAGAGCAGGATCTGGCGGTTCACGTGGTACGGAGAATCGGACCTTGAGCGCGTTGTGGTCAGACGCGGGTCCACCGTTGGTTGGCGGCGCCGGTGCATGTCCAGATCTGGAGTTTGGCACCGTTGGCCGTGGAGTTGTTGACGACGTCCAGGCATTTGTTCGCGCCGACGGCGGTGATGGTGCCGTCGGTGTTGAGGCGCCACTTCTGGTTGTTCTGCCCGTTGCAGTCCCAGATGAGGACGCCGGTTCCGTCGGCGGTGCCGTTGTTGTTGACGTCCAGGCACTTGTTGCCGTAGACCCGCAGCTCACCGGCGGATGTGGAGGTCCACTGCTGGTTGCTCTGGCCGTTGCAGTCCCAGATGTTCACCTGGGTGCCGTTGGCCTGGGAGGCGCCGGTCACGTCCAGGCACCGGCCCGACCCCACGCCCTGGATGCGAGATGTGGGCGTGGGATTGATCGTGCCGCCACTGACCCGGAACACGACGGTGCCGTGAGATGGGACGCTCGCCGAGATGGCGCCGGTGGTCGTGGTGACGGTGTTCGTCCAGGCGTCACGCAGGCTGAAGGAGTCGCCGGACAGGCCGATGGCGGACGCGGTGGTGCTGATCGTGGTGGTGCTGCCGCCCTGGTTGAACAGGGCGACCGCGAGGTCGCCGTTGCTCAGCCGTTTGGCCAGGATGCGGCGGGTTCCGTCGTTGCCGATCTGGGTGGCCTGGAGGCCGAGCGGGTCCTGGTTGATGGCGATCAGGTTCTGATTCTTCATGATCGTGCTGGTCGCGTTGTCCATGTTCCGGACGTCGTTCCCGGCGATCAGGGGCGAGGCCATCATGGCCCACAGCGCGAAGTGACTGCGCATCTCGGTGTCGTTCATGCCGCCGCGGCCGACTTCCATCATGTCGGGGTCGTTGAATTGGCCGGGCTTGGCGTACGAGGCCAGCGGAACGGTGACGTTGACGATGTTCTGGATGCCCATCGGGTAGCCGTTGCTCTGGCCCGTGTCCCAGGCGTTGGTGATGTCCTCGGTCGTGCGCCAGATGTTGGCGACGTCGCCCCAGTTCCGCTGCGGGCCGGTCTTCGAATGGATGCTGTTGGAGTTGATGCTGTAGAGGATCGGCCGCCCGGTCGCCGCCAGCGCGTCGCGCATCTTGGCGAAGGTGCGCACCTGGTCGTCGATGGTGCCGGTGGGTGAGCACCAGTCGTACTTGAGATAGTCGACGCCCCAGGCCGCGAACTGCCGGGCGTCCTGGGCCTCGTGGTTGAGGCTGCCGGTCGCGCCCGGGTAGGAGTTGAAGTACTGGGCGCAGGTCTTGTCGAGGGGCCCCTGGTAGAGGCCGAACTTCAGGCCCCTGGCGTGCAGGTAGTCGCCGAGCGACTTCATGCCGCTGGGGAACCGCGACGGACTGGCCTGGATGTTCCCGGCGGAGTCGCGGTTGGGGTCGAACCAGCAGTCGTCGACGACGACGTACTGGTAGCCCAGGTCGCGCATGCCGTTGCTGACCATGGCGTCGGCCGTCTGCCTGATCAGGGTCTCGTTGATGTTGCAGCCGAAGGTGTTCCAGCTGTTCCACCCCATCGGCGGGGTACGGCCCACGCCGTTCTCCAGCGCCTGCGCGGGAAGGGCGGGGGTGACCGCCACCATGGCCAACACCGCGGTGGTCAGCAGCGCGCGTGTTCGTTTTCTCATGGACATCGCTCCTCAGTGGATGGAGATCGGACACACGGGGCGGGACAGCACTTACCGCACCGTGGCCCCGGCGGTTACTCGGTGGGAAAACGCGTCAGGATCACCGACCGGCGCAACTCCTGTCACTGGAAGGAGGCGTCGTCGATGTGGAGGCCGTCGGTGCCCGCGGCCGTTTCGACGTAGAAGGAGGCGTTGGTCAGCGTCCCGGTCCAGGAGACGGTCGTGGTACCGGTGAGCTGGGTCCACCCGTTGGCGTTGACCGTCTGCGCCGGGGTGAGCTGCACGTAGTTCGTCGTGCCGTTCGCGGTGAGCGCCAGGGTCGCCTTCGCGCTGGGGGTGCCGCTCTGCGAGCGGACCCAGACGCTCGTGGTGTAGCTCTTGCCGTTGGTGAGCCGCGCGGTCACGTTCTGGTGGGGGCCCTGCCAGGCGGCCGTACGGCCGGAGTTGAGCAGGGACCGGCTGCCGCCGTGAGCCACATCGGTGGCGGAGGACAGGGTGCCGCCGGAGCTGGTCCAGCCTGTCGTGCCGTCCTCCATCGTGCCGTTGGCCAGCAGGTTCCCGCCGCCGCTGCCGCCGCTCGGGGTGAACTGCCACCAGTTGAGGTTGAGCAGGTAGCCGCTGCCGCCGGCGAACCGGAGGTAGAGGTCGCGCGTGCCGGTGGCACCGGAGACGGGACAGGTGACCGAGGTCCAGTTCTGCCAGCCGCCGGTGCCGGGGACGGTGCAGGTGCCCACGAGGGTGCCGGTGGCGCTGCCGAGGCGGACTTCGATCTGGCCGCCGCTGGCGCCCGAGGCCACGCGGGCGGTGAAGGAGGAGGCTCCGGTGCCGAAGGCGACGCCCTTGACCTTGACGTAGTCGCCGTTCTCGATGAAACCGACGTTCATACCGCCTTCGCCGGAGGCTTCGGTCTCCACCCCTGATGCCCAGGCGACGGTCTCGGCCTCCTGACGGACGAACGGGTCGAGGGTGCCGACCTGCGGTGGTCCGGCGGTGGTCATGTTGATGGTCGGGATGGTGCCGTCGGCGTTGTAGGTGAACTTCTCCACGGCCACTGACCTGGTGTAACCGCCTCCACCGGGGAGAGCGCCGTTGTGGTAGAAGAAGTACGGGCTCCCGGCGAAGTCGATGATCCCGGGGTGGTTGGTGAAGCTCGACCCCTGCTTCGGCATGACCGTTCCACGGTAGGTCCACGGCCCGGTGGCACTGGGGGCCGTGGAGTAGCCGATGAACTCCGAACAGCATTCAGCGGCGAACACGTTGTAGTAGAGGTTGTTGCGTTTGAAGACCCACGGCCCCTCCTCATAGAGGGTGGGACGGCTGGCGTTGCCGTTGCGCGTGCCGAACCCCGCCGTGGTGAGCGGAATCTGGGTCGGGCTGCCGGAGAAGGAGATCATGTCGGTGTTCAGCCGGACGTACCAGAGGCGGGGGTTTCCCCAGTACAGGTAGGCCTGGCCGCTGTCGTCGATGAGGACGTTGGGGTCGATCTCGCCGTTCTCGACCAGCGGGCGGCCCAGGGCGTCACGGAAGGGCCCGGTGGGGCTGTCGCCGACCGCGACTCCGATGGCCATGCCGCCGGTCGCCCGGTTCCGCACCGGGACATACCAGTAGAACTTGCCGTTGCGGTAGGCGACGTGGCCGGCCCAGGCGTTGGCGTCGGCCCAGGCGAAGGTGGCCAGGCTCATCGGTGAGCCGTGGTCGGTCCAGTTGGCCATGTCCGTGGTGGAGTACACCCGCCAGTCACGCATGGTGAAGTACGTCGAGCCGTCCTCGTCGTGGCCGGTATAGAGGTAGAGGCGGCCGTTGTGGACGAGCGGCGCCGGGTCGGCGGTGTAGATCGTCTGCACGATCGGGTTGTCCGCCCTGGCCAAGGACGGGAACAGCATGGTGGCAAGAAGCAGGCCCACGGTGCACAGGACCGTGCGCAGAGCAGGTCTCACCTGTCGTCTCCCTCGGACACGTGTTTGACAGGGGGTACTGGTGGTCCCGGGGGCGCTGGGCGCTCCCTCCCCCTCGCGCCCGGGACCGATTCAGGGGTGATCAGCAGGAACGTTGGAGCCGGACCTGTGTCATGCCGTCAGCGCTGTAGGGTCAGCAGGCCCGGCCGGTAGGGCAGGAGGCCGTAGTCGCCGCCGGAGCTAGGGCTGCGTCCCTGGTAGAGCAGTTGCAGGTTGCAGGGGTCGACGGTCATGGTCTGGTCGGGGTTGGTGCGGATCAGTTCGCCGTGGCTGATGTCGTTGGTCCAGGTGGCGCCGCTGTTGGCCTTGCCGGCGAAGGGGTTGCTCTCGGTCGCGGCCTGTGGTGTCCACGTCCCGTCCAGGCTGGTGGCGGTGAAGGAGCGGAAGTAGCGGCCCTGGGAGCCGATCGCCTCGACGATCATGAGGTATCGGTTCTGGTTGTGGAGTTTGTAGACCTGGACGGCTTCGAAGAGGTTGTTCGTCGTGTCGCTCATGATCACGGTCGAGGTCGTGCCGAAACTGCCGGGGAAGTTGCCGATGGGCATGCCGGCCCGGTAGATCTTGCCGTTGTCGCCGGCGAAGAACAGGTACATGTTGGTGCTGTCACCGATGACGGCCTGGTCGATGGGTCCGGTTCCGGAGCCGGAGATGCTTCCGGAGAAGAGGGTCTGCGGTGAGGACCAGCCGTTGGGGTTGGTGGGGTCGCTGGAGGTGCGGTAGGAGAAGGCGGGCCCGCCCCACTGGTAGGCCAGCACCCAGATGTTCTTCGGGGCGAAGTAGAACAGTGAGGGCGCGACGGTGGCGGAGGACATGGTGTTCTGGCTGGCCGAGGCCATGTCGGACCAGTTGGTGAAGAGGCCGAAGTTCATCGAACCCCAGCTCGTGCCCGTGTCGTGCGTCGTGGCGTAGACGAGATGTCTGCCGTTGTAGGGGACGGTGGTGAAGTCCTTGAGCGAGACCCATCCCGACTTCGGGTTCGCCAGCGAGCCCGTCGATGTCCAGCGGTACGTCGACGGAAGAGCACACATACCGGTCGGTGTCGGGGTCGGTGTGGGGTTCGGTCCGGTGCCGACCTGGACGAGTTGCCACTGCTGGTTGCCGCCGCCCCAGTCGTCGTACTGGACGATGTTGGCGCCGTCGGCGGTGGAGGCGCCCTGGACCTCCAGGGCCTTGTTGCTGTTGCGGTTGATCAGGCGGACGTGGCCGCCGTCGGAGTCGGCCAGGCGCCATTGCTGGTTGGTGCCGTTGAGGTCGGACCACTGCACGACCGCTCCACCGTTGGCGGTGGAGAAGTTGCTGACGTCCAGGACCTTGCCGGAGTGGCGGGATTTGACGCGGTAGTAGCCGCCGCCGGAGTCGACGAACTGCCACTGCTGCTGGTTGCCGTTGTTGCGGGTCCACTGGGTGATGCGGGCGCCGTCGTTGGTGGCCAGGTTGTAGACGTCCAGGGCCTTGCCGCTGGTCCGGTTGACCAGCACGTACCAGGCGTTGGTGTCGACGGTCGCGGCGTTGGCGGACTGGGTGGCCACGAAGAGGCCCACCAATAACGTGGCCGCCGTGACGATGACGGCCAAGGATTTGATTCGCACAATGTGCTCCGGTTTCATCCGATGCGGGAGAGTTGCCACTGCTGGTTGCCGCCGCCCCAGTCGTCGTACTGGACGATGCTGGCGCCGTCGGCGGTGGAGGCGCCCTGGACCTCCAGGGCCTTGGCGCTGTTGCGGTTGATCAGGCGCAGGTAGCCGCTGTCGGAGTTCGCCAGGCGCCATTGCTGGTTGGTGCCGTTGAGGTCGGACCACTGCACGACCGCTCCGCCGTTGGCGGTGGAGAAGTTGCTGACGTCCAGGACCTTGCCGGAGTGGCGGGATTTGACGCGGTAGTAGCCGCCGCCGGAGTCGACGAACTGCCACTGCTGCTGGTTGCCGTTGTTGCGGGCCCACTGGGTGATGCGGGCGCCGTCGTTGGTGGCCAGGTTGTAGACGTCCAGGGCCTTGCCGCTGGTCCGGTTGACCAGCACGTACCAGGCATTGGTGTCGATCTGGCCCGGAGTCGGCGTGGGAGTGGGGTTGGTGGAACCGCCGTTGAGGGCGTTGAGCGTGCTGGTGTAGGCGGCCTTCTTGTTGCCTGAGGAGTCGAACAGCAGCGGATTCTCCCCGGTACGCCAGGAGTCGCTGTCGCGGATGCCCCAGACGGTGATGCCGTTGCACCGGGACACCGCCAGGCATGCCCGGGCCACCGTGGCGTAGACGTTGGCCTGGTTGGACCCTTGGGCCACGTCGAGTTCGGTGATCTGGACGTCGACGCCGAGATCGGCGAAGCGCTGGAGGTTGGCCTGGTAGTCACTCGACACCGAGGTGCCGAGATGGGACTGGAAGCCGACGCAGTCGATCGGCACGCCGCGCGACTTGAAGTCGCGCACCATGTTGTAGATGCCGGTGCTCTTGGCGTTGACGCCGTCGGTGTTGTAGTCGTTGTAGCAGAGCTTGGCCCCGGGGTCGGCGGCGCGCGCCGCTCGGAAGGCCGCCTCGATCCAGTCGTTCCCGGTCCGCTGGAGGCTCGAGTCACGCCGTCCGCCGGAGCCGCCGTCGGCGAACGCCTCGTTCACCACGTCCCAGGAGTGGATCTTGCCCCGGAAGTAGGTGGCGACCTGGGTGACGTGGTTGATGGCGGCGCTGCGCAAATCGGAGCCGGACAGGCCCTGGGCCCAGCCGGGCATCTGGGAGTGCCAGAGCAGCGCGTGGCCGCGGATCTTCATGCCCTGGCCGGTCGCGTGGTTCACGATCCGGTTGGCATTGGTGTAGGTGAAGTTACCGCGCTGGGGTTCGGTGGCGTCCCACTTCATCTCGTTCTCGGGGGTCACCGAGTTGAACTCGCGGTTCAGGATGTTGACGTAGGTGGAGTCACCGAGCCTGCCGGCGGCGATGGCGGCGCCGAAGTAGCGTCCACCACGTTCGGCCGCCGATGCGCCGAGCGTGGAGGCGGCGCTCGCCGGAGCGGCCAGCGCCATGGAGGCGCCGGCGGCGAGCAGCGCCGCGGTCAGCAGCGACAGCAGTTTCGTCGGCCGTCGGCGTCCGGGCGGGGCGGCCGGCTGACGTGGTTCGGTCGTCATGAAGGTGCCTTTCGTTTCTCAGGGGGTGGTGAGGTCGAAGCGGCGTACGGTCGCCGCTCCGCCCAGGGACTGGGTGGCGTAGTTGAAGATTCCGAAGCGGTAGCCCATGAAGAACTGCCAGGCGTTGTTCAACGTGAAGGCGGGCCCGAGGGCGGTGAAGTTCGTCCCGTCGGTGCTGTAGGAGAACCGGGCCTGCCGGCCGGAACCCGGCCGGATGTCGGCATTGACCCGCAACCAGATCCGGCCGCCGGAGATGTTCGCACCGGCGGCCTCGGTGCCGGTGCCGGTGGTCTGCCAGTTGCTGTTCATGGTCAGCCCGTTGGTCATCACCACCCGGTTGGCGCCGTTGTCGCGTTTGACGCCGATCCAGGCCGACTGGTCGCGGAGCATGGCCAGGCCCGCCCGGTCGCCGTTGGCCATCTGCGAGTAGTCGAGCTCGATCGTCGCCGTCGACGACGGGCCCTGGATGCGGTGGGTCAGGGTGTTGCGGGCGTTGTACAGGTCGCCTGTGACGGTCGCGGTCTGCAGGCGCAGGCCGTTGCCGGTGGAGAAGCGGCTGGTGTCGGGGTTGTGGTTCCACTCCCACCGATGACCGAGACTGCCCGAGGTGAACGTGTCCGGGCCGATCATCGACTGCACGGTCTTGGTGGTCTGGATGTTCGGCTTCGGATACGAAGCTCCCCACGCTCCGTTGACGGTCTGCACCGTGGGCCAGTCGCCGCTCCAAGTGATCGGCGCCAGGGCGGGCACCCGGCCGCCGGGGTAGGCGTCGACGAACGACATGTAGTACCAGGCGCCGTTCTGCGTCTGGACCAGGCCGCCCTGGTGCGGCACTCCGCCGCCGGAGATCGGGCCGGGCATGTCGAGCAGGACCTGGCGCATCTCGTACGGGCCGAACGGGCTGGTGGAGCGCAGCACGTACTGGCCGTTGGCGGGGCGGGTCAGCCAGATGTAGTAGTAGCCGTTGCGCTTGTAGAAGCGGGCGCCCTCCAGGGTCCCGACGTTCGAGGGCGTCTGGAACACCTGCTGGCTGCGCACCTGGCTGAGCCCGTCGGCGGAGAGCTGCGCGACGCTGATGGTGGAGTTGCCGTAGGCGACGTACATGGTGTCGTCGTCGTCGACGAGCAGGCCGGCGTCGTAGTAGCAGTTGTTGATCTGGGAGCGCTTGGTCCAGGTGCCGTCGACCGCCGACGCGGTGTAGACGTAGGTGCGGTTGAACTCGACGCAGCCCATCCAGTAGTACGTGCTGTTGCTCGGCCGGTAGTTGAGCGTGGAGGCCCAGATGCCCTTCACATAGGCCCGTCCGCCGTTGAGGTCGTAGGCGTTCGAGCCGAAGTCGAGCCGGGGTACCGAATGGCCGGCATACTCCCAGTCGACCAGGTTGTAGGAGCGCAGGATCGGCGCGCCGGGGGAGTAGTGCATCGTCGAGGCCGAGTAGTAGTAGGCGTCGCCGACCCGGATGATGTCGCCGTCGGCGAAGTCCTGCCAGACGACCGGGTTGTTGTAGTTACCGCCGGGATTCGGTCCGGTGCCGACCTGGACGAGTTGCCACTGCTGGTTGCCGCCGCCCCAGTCGTCGTACTGGACGATGTTGGCGCCGTCGGCGGTGGAGGCGCCCTGGACCTCCAGGGCTTTGTTGCTGTTGCGGTTGATGAGGCGGACGTGGCCGCCGTCGGAGTCGGCCAGGCGCCATTGCTGGTTGGTGCCGTTGAGGTCGGACCACTGCACGACCGCTCCACCGTTGGCGGTGGAGAAGTTGCTGACGTCCAGGACCTTGCCGGAGTGGCGGGATTTGACGCGGTAGTAGCCGCCGCCGGAGTCGACGAACTGCCACTGCTGCTGGTTGCCGTTGTTGCGGGCCCACTGGGTGATGCGGGCGCCGTCGTTGGTGGCCAGGTTGTAGACGTCCAGGGCCTTGCCGCTGGTCCGGTTGACCAGCACGTACCAGGCGTTGGTGTCGACGGTCGCCGCGGTCGCGGAGGGGGTGGCGAGGGTGAGCAGGGCGCTGGTGAGCACGACCGACGTGATGACGGCGATCAGCACGTGCAGGCGATTTCGTCTGGTGGGGCGCATCGTTCTCCCTTCAAGGCGTTGTTAGCGCTAACATGACGGTCGTGAAGTTATCCGGAAGACGGCGGCCTGCCGGTCCGCGGCAGGTGGCCCTGATGCCGCAGGTGGTGGATCGGGAAGTTGTGGGAGCGGAACGAACGACCGAGACGCATGCAGTGCTCCCAGGCCGATCAGAGGTCAGGCGTCGGCCATTAAAAGTTGTTATCGCTAACATTTGAGACTCCAGATCTCCATGGCCTGCTCCGGAAAGGGTGGTGTCGGGGAGTACATCCGACTGGCCGATCGGCGTCAACGAGCTGCGGTCCTCGCTGACCTGGGCATCGCCGTCGGTGCGTTTCCCTGCCTGGACATTCGTCCGGAGAGAGATCGCCTAACGGGGCCCGCGCAGGTGAAAGTTTCACAGAAGTTACGACTTGGTAACGGCAGGTCTCGGACCGGATCCAGTGCCGCATGTCCCGTTCGCGTGATCTCTTCCAGTTCCGGACTTAGAACGTGTCTGAGAGCTGATCATCGGCTTCAGCGGGCCCATTCGAGTGGGCGCGGTCCGGGCCGCTGGACGGGATGTCCCCGGGTGATGCGCCGCAGCAGCGTGCTGATCGCCGCCCACCGAACCATCGCCTCGCTCGTCGGTACCTGCCGCTCGTAGTCGCGGGCCAGCCGCCGATGCAACATCAGCCAGGCCAGCGCCCGCTCTACCACCCAGCGCCGGGAATGCACCTGAAAACCGCGCTGGTGCGCGGGCTTGGCGACGATGTGCACGATGATGCCCAGCACCTCGCGCGCCCAGAGCACCAGACGCCCGGAAAAACCCTGGTCGGCGAAGACGACCCGGCAGGCACCGCTCAGGTACAACCCCAGCAACAGGGTGGTGGCCCCGGCGCGGTCCTGCACACTGGCCGGACGCACCATCACCGCCAGCAACAACCCGAGCGTGTCGGTGACTACGAACCGCTTACGGCCATTGATCTTCTTGTTCGCGTCATAGCCGCGACTGTCAGCCCCGATGGTGTCGGCGCCCTTGACGCTCTGGCTGTCCATGACCGCCGCCGACGGCTCGTCCTGGCGGCCGGCGCTCCGGCGGACCCGTCGCCGTAATACGTCGACGACCCGCTGGGTCACGTCTTGGTCCTCCCAGCGCACGAAGTGCCAGTACACCGTCTGCCAGGGCGGGAAATCGGCCGGGAGCTGCCGCCAGGCGCAGCCGGTACGCACGACATAGGCGATCGCGTCCACGATCTCCCGGCGCGGATGTTTCTCCTTGCGGCCGTCCCAGTGCGGGGCGGGCAGCAGCGGCTCGATCAGCGCCCACTGCTCATCGGTCAGATCAGAGGGGTAGAAAGGGGCGGCGTGTCATGCCTGCACCCCTACCCCCCCTCACGGGATGGCTTCACGATCACCTCTCAAACACCCACTTAGGTTTCCGGGGGCGGGTCTGTCCAGTAAGGGGTAAACGGCTCTGTCCCGATTAGGCTGCGACCCGGCGGTGAATGCGCGAACTTAATGTCAGCGGGTCGCGCGGACGTGATGTCAGTGAGCAGCCACCGGTCATCGCGGGCGCCGTAACCGTATGTGGTCGTTTAGTCAAGGAGCGTGTCCGGTGTAGGTCAGCACGGTTGTCAGGCCGGGGGCGGCGATGTAGGTAAATAACGGAAGGTTCTACGCGTATCGCTCCCTGTCATGTGCCCTGTCACACGTCGGGTGTGCGTGGACCTGCCGTAACCGGCAGGAGAGCGGATGAGGTTGCGGCGAGCGCGAGGGCCTCCCCGATACCGCGACATTCAGCGTCTGGTTACGCGTCAACGGCCACGACGCATGCGGCGGGTCAGTCCCGCTGCCTGATCCGGGCCGGTTCCACCGCGGGCGAGGGTGGCGGGGGCACCCAGGCGTGTGAAGGCGTCATCGCGCGCGGCATCCTCCTTCGACTCACCCTGAGGAACGTCATGCTTTCCACCACGCACGTCGCCACGGCCCTACGGCGGCGCATGATGGCAGCCCTGTGCGCGCTGCTGACCGCCCTAGCCATGACCGGCCTCACCGCGCTGCCCGTGCACGCGGCCGCTCCGGCCTTGGCCTACGTCGCCAACAACGGCTCGGACAACGTGTCGGTGATCGACACCGCGACCAACACCGTCACCGCCACCATCGCTGTCGGCTCCGGCCCGATCAAGACGGCGTTCAACCCGGCCGGCACCCGCGTCTACGTCGCCAACAACGGCTCGGACAACGTGTCGGTGATCGACACCGCGACCAACGCCGTCATCGCCACCATCGGTGCCGGCTCCGGCCCGTACGGGGTCGCGTTCAACCCGGCGGGCACCCGCGCCTACGTCACCAACTTCTCCGGTGGCAGCGTGTCGGTGATCAACACCGCCACCAACACCGTCATCGCCACCGTCGGCGTCGGAAGCAGGCCCCGCGGAGTCGTGGTCAACCCGGCCGGAACTCTCGCATACATCGCCAACGACGGCTCCAGCACCGTGTCGGTGATCGACACCGCGACCAATACCGTCACCGCCACCATCGGCGTCGGAAGCGCACCCTACGGGGTGGTGCTCAACTCGGCGGGCACCCGCGCTTACACCAGCAACGTCAACTCCGACAACGTGTCGGTGATCGACACCGCCACCAACACCGTCACCGCCACCATTCCCGTCGGCACCGACCCCTACGAGATCGCCCTCAACCCGGCGGGCACCCGCGCCTACACTTCCAACCGCTACGGCGCCAGCGTGTCGGTGATCGACACCGCCGCCAACACCGTCACCGCGACCGTCGGCGTCGGAAACGGTCCCGGCGGAATAGCGGTCAACTCCGCCTTCGCCTACACCGCCAACCTCGACGACGGCACCGTGTCGGTGATCGACACCGCCGCCAACACCGTCACCGCCACCATCGGCGTCGGCAGCTTCCCGTTCGGTATCGCGGTCGGTGACGCAACCGTCGTTCCCGCCGAAGCCGACCTCGGTGTCACCGTCGCCGACTCGGCCGACCCCGTCAGCCAGGGCGACTCCTTCACCTATACCGCGACCATCACCAACAACGGACCCGACGCCGCTACCGGGGTGAGCCTGTCTACCACCTTGTCCGGTACGGCCCGCACCATCATTTCCGCCACCGCTTCCCAAGGCTCGTGCGCCATCGCCGCGCCGGTCATCACCTGTCCGCTCGGCGCGCTGGCCAATAGCGCCTCGGCCACGGTGACCGTCACGGTCAAGCCCACCGCCACCGGCACCCTGACCGCAACCTCCGCGGTCACCGGCACCGAAACCGACCCCACCCCGGCCAACAACACCGACGCCGAAAACACCACCGTCAACACGCCGCCCGCCGCCGATATCGACGTCAATCTCGGTGCCCAGCCGCATCTGGGCATCTTGGTGCCCTACCTCGCCTACACCCTGACCGCCCACAACACCGGCCCGAACGCGGTCACCTCCGCCACTCTCACCGCAGCCCTGCCGCCGGGCAAGACCGCCACCAACCTGGCAGCCGGATGCACCAGCGCCGCCGGGTCGGTCACCTGCACCTACGGCGCGATCGCCAGCGGCGCCAGCGTGAGTAAGACCTTCCGCCTGCCGCTGCAGTTGCTCTCCCTCGGCCAGGTCACGGTCACCGGCATGCGCACCACCTCCGCACCCGCCGACCTCAACCCGGCCAACGACACCGCCTCAGCCACCTGCACCGTCATCTCCATCGCTCTGACCACCTGCCCCTGAACGCTGGAGATGCCCGGTCGATCGGCGCCAGCCCATCGGCCGGGCACCCCGGCGAGCGATCGGTCGCGGCCGACCTCGACGCCGTCGCAAACGATCTGGAGACGTGGGCCGCGCCCCTTCGTCGGCAGCCCATTCCGCCTGCCCTGGCGCCATCAGACTGATGGGGTGCCCGGGCGACGACGTGCTTGACAAGCCCAGCGCACCGAAATTGAAGAGTAGGGCCGAACAAACCAAGATCGGCCCGTTCGGCCCTACTCTTCACCCCCAGTTCATCACCGCGACCGGTGGAAATCTCCGCCCGGACCGGACACCGCATCAGGCGACGTTCGCCCTGCCGTACAAGGCGGAGGTCCACGCGTTGGTGAGGACGTCCACCAGGACCTGCTCGTCGTCGAAGGGCGGCACGCCGGCCGCGGCCAGGTAGTAGAGCCGCTCCCCGAGCCACGACAGTGACGCGGCGACCGCCCGGCCGTCGAGGTCGCCGAGCCGCCGCCGGGCCTCCGGATCCGCCTCGATCCGGGCGGCGGCGGCCTCGGTGAACAGGTTCATCTGCGCCAGCCAGAGGGCACGCAGGTCATCGTCGGAGCCCCAGCTCTCCACGATCGCTCGAAGCACGCCGGCGTTCTCCCGCCACAGCCTGGCCCCGTCGCGCACGCCCGCTCGCAGAGCGGCGACCGAATCCTGCTCCTCCCCGATCCAGGGCTGGGCGGCCCGCTGCCCTCCCGCCACCGCCTCGCGCACCAGATCGGCCAGCACGGCCTGCTTGTTGGGGAAGTAGAAGTAGAAGCTCGCCCTCGACACCCCCGCGGCGACCAGGATGTCGGCGACGCTGAGGGTGTCGAAGCGGCGTTCGTCCAGCAGTTCGCGGGTGGCGGTCAGGATGCGCTCCCGCGTCTCCGCGGTGGCGGGAACCGGACTGGATCGACGTCCGGGACGACCGTCGGGGACTTCGCTGCTCATGCCGCCAGCTTAGGACAACACGTCCGGACACTGCGTCTATACATGGTGTCCATACAACGTGTATGGTCCCGCTTATGAGACAACTCACGACCTATCCAGCCACTACTGAGCAGCCCGGGATGCAGGCATGAAATACAGGACGTTGGGCTCCAGCGGCCTTCGGGTCTCCGAGCTGATCTTGGGCGCCATGACCTTCGGTGAACAGGGCGGGGTGGGCGCGCCGGCGGAGGAGTGCCGGCGCATGCTCGACCTGTACCGCGAGGCGGGCGGCAACACGATCGACACGGCGGTCAACTACCGCGACGGGGCCAGCGAGGAGATCCTCGGCCAGTGGCTGCACGGGCGGCGGGACTCGTTCGTGGTGGGCACGAAGTACACCGTCTCCCGCGACCGCGACGACCCCAACGCCGCCGGGAACCACCGCAAGAACCTCCGGGCTTCCCTGGAGACCAGCCTGCGGCGGCTGGGCACGGACTATGTGGATCTGTACTGGGTGCACATGTGGGACCGGCACACGCCCATGGAGGAGACCATGCGCGCCCTGGACGATGCCGTCCGGGCAGGCAAGGTGCTCCATGTCGGGATCTCCGACACCCCCGCATGGGTGGTGTCGCGGGCCAACACTCTGGCCGAATGGCGGGGCTGGAGCCCCTTCGTCGGTCTGCAGGTCCCCTACAGCCTGCTCCAGCGCGACATCGAGCGCGAGCTGCTGCCGATGGCCGAGTCGCTCGGACTGGGGGTCACCGCATGGAGCCCGCTGGGCGGTGGCGTGTTGTCGGGCAAGTACACGCGGCCGGGCGGGCCCAACGGTCCCGCCCGGCTGTCGCCGGGCTCGGTGTCGGAGCGGGACCACGCCGTCGCCCGGGCCGTGCAGGAGGTCGCCGACGAGATGGGCGCCACGCCTTCCCAGGTCGCGATCGCGTGGACGATGAGTCGTTCGCCTGCCGTACTGCCCATTGTGGGCGCCCGGAGCACCGGGCAACTGGGTGACAACCTCGCGGCGGCGGAGCTGGAACTCGGTCCGGAGGCGCTGGCCCGGCTAGAGGGGACAGCCCCCGTCGAGCTCGGGTTTCCGCACGACTTCATCGCGCAGACTTCCCCCTGGGTCTTCGCCGCGGCGAACGTCTGACTCGGACGGCCCCGGCAGGCGGGTGAGCAGCTTCATCGCAATGTGGGTGCAGGGTGCGGATTTCCACGATGCCGGCGGGGTCCAGGCCGTTGCCGGGCTCGTCCAGGATGAGCAGGTCGGGTCGGCCACCTCGATCGCGGGCCCCGACCCGCTCTCTCCCAGATCGGTGATCATTGATAGGGTTGCCGAAGGTGCGCCGGGAAGTCTGGTCGGCAGTTCTTTCGTCGATCCCGGAGGGCCACCATGCGCGCTCGCGACCTGCTCACCGACTTTCCCACCGTGACCCTGGACACCTCGGTCCTGGACGCCGCCCGGCTGCTGGCCGGCCAAGATCTGCCGGGCCTGATCGTGGTGGACTCCGACGGGCTGCCGTTCAGCATCCTGGCGGGCACCCAGGTGCTGGCTCTGGCGGTGCCCGGCTACTGCCTGGATGATCCGGCGCTGGCCCGGGTGGTGGACGAGGCCCACGCCGATACCTTCCTGCACGCGGTGGCCGGGCAGACCGTACGCCAGGCGCTGCCGCCCAAACCGCGCGAGTTACCGATCACCGACCCCGGTGCCACCGTGCTGGAGATCGCCGCGTTGATGGCCCGCACCCACACCCCGCTGGTGGCCGTGGTGAGCGAGGGCCGCCTGCGGGGCGCGGTGACGCTACAGGCGCTCATGGACCGGATGCTCGCCTCATGACGGCTCTGGCCTGGCTGTCGGTGGCGGTCTTCCTCGGTGCTTATGCGCTGATCGCGACCGAGCGTGTCCACCGGGTCGCCGCCGCCCTCGGCGGGGCCGGCATCATGTTGCTGATTCATGCCAGTGACGCCGGAGCGGCGTTCTTCTCCCCTGAGACGGGCGTCGACTGGAACGTCATCTTTCTGCTACTGGGCATGATGGTGATCGTCGGGGTGCTGAAGCAGACCGGGATCTTCGAATACCTGGCGATCTGGGCGGCCAAACGGGCCAAGGGCCGTCCGTTTCGGCTGATGGTGCTGCTGGTGGTCATCACCGCGCTGGCCTCGGCGCTGCTGGACAACGTCACCACGGTGCTGCTGATCGCACCGGTGACGTTCCTGGTGTGTGAACGGCTCGCGCTGCCGGTGGTGCCGTTTCTCATCGCCGAGGCGATGGCCTCCAACATCGGAGGCACCGCCACTTTGGTCGGCGATCCACCCAACATCATCATCGCCAGCCGGGGCGGGCTGAGCTTCAACGACTTCCTGGCACACATGGCACCGATGGTCGTCATCTTGGTCGTGGTGTTCATCGGCCTGTGCCGGATCATGTTCCGCAAGGCGTTCGTCTACGATCCCGAACGTGCCGCCGAGATCATGAACCTGGACGAGCGCGAGGCGATCGCCGATCGCACTCTGCTGTGGCAGAGCCTGTCCGTGCTCGCCCTGGTGATGGCCGCCTTCGTGCTGCATCCGGTGCTGCACTACGAACCGTCGGTCGTGGCGATCCTCGGTGCGGGGACCTTGGTGGCGGCCACCAAGGTCACCACCGAGCAGGCCATCGCCGAGGTGGAGTGGCCCACCCTGGTGTTCTTCATGGGGCTGTTCGTCATGGTCGGCGCCCTGGTCGAGACCGGCGTCATCGGGCAGATCTCCCAGGCCGCGGTGGATGCCACCGAGGGTCGGCTGGGGCTGACCGCGATCGGCCTGCTGTGGGCCTCGACCGGCATCTCGGCGATCGTGGACAACATCCCCTACGTGGCGACGATGAGCCCGATCGTCGCCGACCTGGTGCAGGCGAACGGCGGCCACGCCCACGCCCAGGTGCTGTGGTGGGCGTTGGCCTTCGGGGCCGATCTGGGCGGCAACGCCACCGCCGTCGGCGCCGCGGCCAATGTCGTCATCATCGGCATCGCCGCCCGCAACCGCACCCCGATCAGCTTCTGGGAGTTCACCAAGTACGGCCTCATCGTCGCCTCGGTCACCGTGGTGCTGGTGACGCCCTATCTGTGGCTGCGCTACCTGATGTGACCCCTTCCCGGGGCCGGCTCCGGCCCCGCGACGGAAAACGCAGCCCTTGTCACCATGAAGCTTCGCCGGTCGGCGACGTCACGGTCCGCGGCGAGAGCGGATCGGCGGGATACCGCGCCATTGTCCGTACTGGTCTTGCTCTTCCGCCCGGCGCCGGCGTCACAAAGCACATGCCCCCTCCTTATCCTCAGCGGGCTTCCTGCCGCCTTCCCCGGGCGGCGGCTATCACGGCCGAAAACAAACCACCATGACCGCAAAGAAGGAGAAGCGTCGGTTTGCGAACGATGTCAGTATTTCCAGCGCGCCTGAGCCTTTCACGCCCCCGAACATCCAGAAGTGGAGCGACCCATGTCCCGATCACTCATCTCCAGAATCGGCCCGCGCAAGAGCATCGCCGTCCTTGCCTCGGCCAGCCTCCTGGCCACCGCGGCTACCCTCACGTTCGTCGGCCCCACCAACGCCGACGCCGACGCCGAAGCGCCCAGCAAGTCGACGATCCAGTGCAGCAACGCCACGCTGAAGGGGCACTACATCTTCGGCGCCAACGGCACGTCGGTGTCCCCGAGCGGCGAGAGCATCCCGGTCTCCACGGGCGGCCTCGACTACTTCGACGGCAAGGGCGGCGGCACCGGCATCGCCACCTTCGTGGTGAAGGACGCCCTGGTGAACGACCACACCCCGATCACGCTCTCCTACAACATCAAGAGCGACTGCAGCGGGAAGGCGGCGTTCCACCTGGGCGACAGTTCGGCGAACTTCAACGTGTACGCCGACCCCTCCGGGGCGTCGTTCGTCCTGGTCGCCATCGACACGGGCAACGTGCTGGCAGGCACCGAAACCCGAGTGAGCCGGTAACCTTCCCCGCCCTTTCGTCCCGCCCGCGGGGATCCGGCCGTCACGGCCGGTCCCCGTGGTTCTTTGTGCGCCGCTGCGTTGTGCGCGGCGCCGGGCGCCCGTGAGGAACTCCGCGACGTCGATCGAGGCAAGGCCGGGTCGAAAATCGACCTCATCACCGAGCGGACCGTCTCCTGGCCGGCCGGCTGCCGACGCCTTCACCGGCGCTACGAACGCCGCGCTGACCACTTCGCGTCCTTCGTTGCCATCGCCGCTGCCCTTATTTGCTACCGCCGCATGACCGAATGAGTCACGGTCTTAAGCGCTGAGGGCTTGCGCGACCGTAAGGCTGTCCTCGTAGATGTGGTAGCGGGTGACGAGCCCGTCTTCGACGGTGAGGTGCAGCGCGAACGGCGAGGTGTACGCGACGCCGCCGTCCCGCACCGTCTGCACGATCTCCCCGAGCACGACGGCATGCGCTCCGTCGACCAGGATCCGTGTCACCGAGGTGCCGTTCAACTCGGGCACGTGATGGGCCTCCAGCGACCGGAAGTGGTCTGCCACATCGCCCCGGTCGGACCGCAGGGCCCCGGCAAGTTGATGTTTTGAACGGATTCGTTCGTATTCGTCCAGCGGCGTAAGTAGGGGCGGGTAAGGAAATACCAAGCCCGCAACGACGGAAAGGCACGGCTCCCGAAGATCAGAGGTGTCTAAAGCCGCCTGATCGAATGAGGAAACCGTGCCTGTCGCGCCATCATCGCTGATCAACGCTGTCGGCTGCGAGCAAGTTGGGCAAACGGATACCGATTCTTCCGCCCGGCTGAAGCTCACCGACCGGTTCGCCCTGATTTCCGACCCACGCTCAGCGCGAGGGCGACGCCACTCGCTGGCCTCGATCCTGGCGATCGTGGCATGTGCCACCGTGGCGGTGGGCGGCGACTGCCTGACCGCGATCGAACAGTGGGCCGACAACGCCCCCCAGCAGGTCCTGGCCGACCTGCACATCTGGCGCGATCCATTCACCGGCCTGCACCAGCCGCCCAGCGAACGCACCATCCGCCGCGTCCTGGCCGGCTTGGACGGTGACGAACTCGACGCCTGCCTGGCAACCTTCCTCGGCCAGCCGCCCACCGTCGAACCGCACGAGCGCGCCCCAGCACCGGTGAGCCGGCGCACCGAGCGCGAAGCCCGCCGCGCCGCTCGCCGATCTCCCGCGCAGACGCCGGGCCTATTGCCGGCCTACGCCGTCGACGGCAAGCGCCTCAAAGGTGCCCACCACCCCGGCGGCGGCCGCGTTCACTTGATCAGCCTGGCCGCCCACCTCGACGCCACCGTCCACGCACAACGCCAGATCCCCGCCAAAAGCAGCGAGATCAGCGCCCTGGACGCGCTGCTGCGTCAGGCCACCGACACCGAACTGACCGGCGCTGTCATCACCGCCGACGCCCTGCACACCCAGCGCGCCTCCGCACGACTGCTGATCGACGACCATCACGCGCACTACGTCATGATCGTCAAAGCCAATCAGCCCACTCTGCGCGCCGCCGCCATCACCGCACTGACCGGCCCCGACGCCAACTTCATTACCGTCACCCACCGCGAGTTCGACCGCGGACACGGCCGCACCGAGCACCGCATCCTTCGCACAGCCCCGGCCGGCGACATCGATTTCCCCCATGCCGCTCAGGTCTTTCGCATCCTGCGCCATCGAGGTGGCCTGGACGGCATACGTCACAGCAAGGAAGTCTGCTACGGCATCACCGATCTGACTCCGCGGCAGGCCGGACCGGCCCAGCTCGCCGCCTACGTCCGCGGCCACTGGAAGGCCATCGAAAACGGCGTCCATCACGTCCGCGACGTCACCTTCGCCGAGGACGCCTGCCAAGCGCGGACCGCCACCTTGCCCCGCGCCTTGGCTGCTTTCCGCAACCTCGCCACCGGCACCCTACGCCGAGCGGGCCATGTCAATATCGCCCATGCCCGCCGCGATTACGGCTACGACCACCAGCGCGTCCTTGACCTGTTCAACCTCGGACCGAAGTGATCACACCGACCAAATCACAAACTTGCCGGGGCCCTGGGTCGGACCGGGGGCGAATCCACGGCACCGCTGGATGCCCCTCAGCGGGCCAGTTGAGCTGCCAGTCGATCGGCTCGGCGAACAACTCCGCGGTACGGGCGTGATCGCCCTCGGCCATCCGCCGCAGCAGTTCTTGCACGGTGTCACGGGTGTCATCACTCATGTCGCAACCCTCTCGGGTCCGGGCACGGCCCGTCGATTACCGAAGAGGTAAAGCGGGACCCTACCAGCGGGGTAAGACGGGACCCGCAGAGGTCGGGACAGGGCAGGTCACCTCGTTCGGTGCGTACCTGGAGAGGACATCGGCGTGGTCCTCGTGGCCGATCTCAACGGCGGCTCACCCCTACCTGCCCGGGAGGATCCAAGGCCCGGAGAACAACGGACTGGAAACGTACGCCAAGGAATGAGGACATAGCCCAATGGCGATGCGCGGGCCATTCGGCGGACTTTCGGGAGCGACATATTCAATGAACAGATGTCCAAAAAAATCCTCGACAAACGCAAATCTGGACGGGTAATCTGCGCACCACCAAGGAAACGATTGGGGTCTCTCTATGGTCGTTGATTCGAGCCGACTGATACTGACGGAGAAGACGGGCCTGAGTTGCGGCCCAGAGGCGCTGCACGAAGCGCTGTACATGCACCGTAAGAGGCTCGTGGGTCGTCTTGCCGAGCTTACGCCGGCTGACTGGGCGGCTCCGACGCGCTGCCCGCAGTGGTCTGTTCACGAAGTCGTCCGCCACATTGTCGACGTGGCGGAGTATCACGTCACCCAGCTCGCCAAACGGCCGGAGCCCACCCGCTTCGACAGATTCGGACCGTTCAATCCTGTCTCGACTCCCGTCCTGTGGCTCCAGGACTCCGCTGGTCAGTCTCCGGAGCAGACGGTCGAGTCGCTCCTGAGAGTCATTGAAGAAGAGCACGACATCCTCGGTGCCCGCATCGACGAGGGCGGCGCCGCCCTGGAACGCAGCGCTGCAGGCCGTGAGATCCTGTGGCATGTGCAGTCTCTGCACATAATGTGGGATGCCTGGCTTCATGAGCGCGACATGGCGGAGACCCTCGGGGCGGGTGAACCGCCGGATGCCACCGTTCAGAGTCTCGTCGCCCTCTACAGCCTGCTGATCGCCGGAGGCGTCGCCACGGTGTTCGGCGACACCCCCCAGGTGTCCTTCCATCTCACGGGCAGCCCTGATGGTGTGTACGAGATTTCAGGGCACCGAGACGATGTGAGAGTGGCTGTCGGAAGCGACTCGCCCTCACAGCTCAATGGACCATTTGAAGCGGTTCTGGAGAGCCTCGCCGGGCGCGGTCCCTCGCTCGCCGAGGTCACCGGGGTCTCGAACGCCACCGTCGAAGGTCTTTCAAGGCTGGCTGTCGTCATGACGGCCCGGTAATCCCGAAGACGACCCACCTCGATCATGATCGAGGTGGGTCGGTTCGTCGGTCGTCCACGCGGTCCGAGGCACGGCCGATGCCGACCCGGGGCGGGGCGCCTGGGCGGACCGGGACTCCCGGCCCGACGAGCCGGTCAGTCGGTGCCGAACTCCATGGCGGCGCGGTCGAGCATCTCGTCGTCGCCGGAGACCTCGCCGCGTGAGGCGATGGCCTCGGCACCGCCCTGCGGCATCGCGCCGATCAGTTCGGTCGAGGCCGCCGGGGCGGCACTGATGAGCGCGGGGTGGATGGTGCCGACCATGCCGAGGCTGGCGTACTGCTCAAGCTTGGCGCGCGAGTCGGCGATGTCGAGGTTGCGCATGGTGAGCTGGCCGATCCGGTCCACCGGACCGAACGCCGAGTCCTCGGTGCGCTCCATCGACAGCTTGTCCGGGTGGTAGCTGAAAGCCGGGCCTGAGGTATCCATGATCGAGTAGTCCTCGCCGCGCCGCAGCCGCAGCGTCACCTCGCCGATGACCGCCGTGCCGACCCAGCGCTGCAGCGACTCTCGCAGCATCAGCGCCTGCGGGTCGAGCCAGCGGCCCTCGTACATCAGCCGGCCGAGGCGCCGCCCCTCGTTGTGGTAGTTCGCCAGGGTGTCCTCGTTGTGGATCGCGTTGACCAGCCGTTCGTACGCCGCGTGCAGCAACGCCATCCCGGGCGCCTCGTAGATGCCGCGACTCTTGGCCTCGATCACCCGGTTCTCGATCTGGTCCGACATGCCCATGCCGTGCCGTCCGCCGATCGCGTTCGCCTCCATCACCAGGTCGACCGGGGTGGCGAACTCCTTGCCGTTGATCGTCACCGGGCGGCCCTGGTCGAAGCCGATCGTCACGTCCTCGGTGAGGATCTCGACCGCGGGATCCCAGAACCGCACGCCCATGATCGGGTCCACGGTCTCGATGCCGGTGTCGAGGTGCTCCAGGGTCTTGGCCTCGTGGGTGGCGCCCCAGATGTTGGCGTCGGTCGAGTAGGCCTTCTCGGTGCTGTCGCGGTAGGGCAGCCGGTGGGCGAGCAGCCACTCCGACATCTCCTTGCGACCGCCGAGCTCGGACACGAAGTCCGCGTCGAGCCAGGGCTTGTAGATGCGCAGGTGGGGGTTGGCGAGCAGGCCGTACCGGTAGAACCGCTCGATGTCGTTGCCCTTGAACGTCGAGCCGTCGCCCCAGATCTGCACGTCGTCCTCGACCATCGCCCGGACCAGCAGGGTCCCCGTGACGGCACGACCGAGCGGCGTGGTGTTGAAGTAGGGGCGCCCGGCCGAGCGGATGTGGAACGCACCGCAGGTGAGCGCGGCGAGGCCCTCCTCTACCAGCGCCGTGCGGCAGTCGACCAGCCGCGCGATCTCGGCACCGTACGCCAGTGCGCGACCGGGCACCGAGGCGATGTCGGGCTCGTCGTACTGGCCGATGTCGGCGGTGTAGGTGCACGGGACGGCACCCTTGTCGCGCATCCACGCGACCGCGACCGAGGTGTCGAGGCCGCCCGAGAAGGCGATGCCGACGCGCTCGCCGGCGGGCAGGGAGGTGAGAACCTTGGACATAGGAGAATTATGCATTGTGCTGCATGATTATGCAAAGTCTGGCCTGGCACACCGCCGGTGAGGGCGTTGCGCGGTTCGGCCGGGGCCGGCTCTGCACGGCGTGAGCACACCGCCGGCCGACCTGCCCCGCCGGCCGACTTGCCCGCCGCCGGCCCTGCATGGTGTGAGCACGCCGCCGGTCGACCTGCCCGCCGCCGGTCATACCGTGCTCACCACCGGCCTGCGGGGCATCAGCCGAAGCTTCCAACCGGTTGACGGGCTTTTACGCCACCTTCACGCCGCGCGTCGGCAGGGGTCGCCGTACGCGGGGATGCTGCGTCCGTCGGGCAGAAGCTCGCCGCTGTCATCGAAAAGCACCACACCGTTGCAGAGCAGTCCCCATCCCTGTTCGGGGTGGAAGGCCACAAGACGGGCCGCCTCATGATCGGGTGCGTCCGAGGCCGGACACGAAGGCTGATGTTGACACATGATCTGTTCCCCCATCCTCGCTGAAACGGCGAAGTTCTTTAGCGAGATAACCAGCTTGCCTCTGGAAGGGTTCTCCGGAAAAGGGGATAAACCCTTGTCTCAGCCCCTTTCGTCTGCGTAAGTACCCCGTGTTCCGGTCAGGGACGGACAGGTTTTACGGTTGGGAGCGTTTACGGGTTCCTCGGGATGTTCTTCTTAGAGTTTCGTGATGCGGACGGCGTCGGCGATGACGTAGCCGCTGGTGGACGTCCAGCGACTCACCCCGACGACGTTGCGGGTGCCGGCCGAGAGGGTGAACGTGCCGAGGCCGCGCCACTGGCCGCCGTTGACGCGCTGATCGACGTTGACGACCTGGTTGCCGCCGCCGGTCGCCACGATGAACGGCGTCGCGCTGTTGTAGCCGGAGTTCGCCGGATACCAGACTTCGACGCGGTAGCTTCCGGTGGCGGGGATCTCGGCTCTGAACCATGCCAGGTCGCTCGCCGTGACGGGATCGGCGAACCGGTAGTCGGTTCCGTGGAGTTGCGATGAGAAGCTCGACGTGCCCCAGTTGGACCCGGCGGTGAAGCCGGCGTCGCCGTTGTCGACGACGACGCTGAACGGGCCGGTTCCCGTCACCACCCGGCCGGTGCTCGGCCCGCTTTCGCGCTGCGCCCTGTCCAGAGCCGTCAGGTAGTAGGTGTAGGTGCCCGTGGCCGTGGCGGTGGTGTCGGTGAAGGACGTTCCCCGGGTGGTTTTGAGCAGGTTGCGGGCGTCGGCGAAGAAGCACGGGTCCATGGCCGGGAAACCGTCGACCCGATAGACCGCGTACGAGGTCGGGCTGCTTGAGCCGTCACGTTGCCACGACAGCGAGATCCCGTTGGAGACGCGGGCCGCCGAGGTGATCGACGGACTGGTGGGCGCGGCCGCGGTGCCGCGGACCGGTATCAGGGCGGGCCTGGAGTAGTGGTCGGTCACCAGCCGGGAGATGCCGTCGATCCGGTTGGCCCGGACGTCCTTGGCACTGAAGAAGATGTCGCCGACGATCTCCGGGTGCTGCCGGTTGCCGTAGAGGTGGTCGGTGAGCTCGCCGGGTTGCTGCCAGGCCGGATCCTCGCCGGCCGCTCCGGCCCGGTAGGCGGCCTGTCCGATGAGCAGTTGGACGTCGGTGTCCTTGACCACGGAGGACCACCAGGCGGTGAGCACCGCGTAGTCGGCGACGGAGTACCCGATGTGCCAGTAGATCTGTGGGGCGATGTAGTCGATCCAGCCCTGCTTCGCCCAGAGCCGGGTGTCGGCGTAGACGGCGTCATAGGACTGCATGCCGGAGGTCCGCGAGCCGAGCGGATCGGTGGCGGCGTTGCGCCAGATGCCGAACGGGCTGACGCCGAAACTGACCCATGACCTGGCCGTGTGGATCAGCTGGTCCAGCTCTTTCACCAGCAGGTTGACGTTGTTACGCCGCCAGTCGTGGACGTTGCCGAAACCGGCGCCGTACTGGGCGTAGGCGGAGGCGTCCGGAATCGTCTGGCCACTGACCGGATACGGGTAGAAGTAGTCGTCAAGGTGCACGCCGTCGAGGTCGTAACGGGTGACCGCGTCCATGATGGCGTCTTCGATGAAGTCGCGGACCGCCGGTATCCCCGGGTTGTAGTAGAGCTTGCCGCCGTAGGCGAATCGCCAGCCGGGATTCTGCCGGGCCGGGTGGCCGGCCACCAGCCGGGTGGCATCGTCGTGATTGGCGATCCGGTACGGGTTGAACCACGCGTGGAACTCGATGTTGCGGGCATGCGCCTCGCTGACCATGAACGCCAGCGGGTCGTAGCCGGGGTTGGTCCCCTGGGTGCCGGTCAGCCACTGCGACCACGGCTCGTAGGGCGACGGCCAGAACGCGTCGGCCGTCGGCCTGATCTGTACGACGACGGCGTTCATGTTCTTCTGGGCTGCGAGGTCCAGCCAGGAGCGGAACTCGGCCTGCTGCGCCGACACACCCAAGCCGGCCTTGCTCGGCCAGTCGATGTTGGCGACGCTGGCGATCCACATGGCACGGAGCTGGCGCTTGGGAGTCGCCGGGGCGGTGGAACAGGCGGCGAGATCCTTTATCCCCGCCCCCGCCCCCGCCGCCGGTGTGGGTACGACGGCGCCGGCCAGGATGAGGAGGAGAGCCGCTGCGGCAATCCGACCGATGGCGGCAGGCCGCCACTTCCGGCCCGCTCGATACGTCATCACAGAAGTAAAGTTTCAGATCTTTAGAAAAAAAGATCAATAGTCGGCATATTGCCGTATGCGGTGTGTTTTCTCCTACTTGGTTGCCCTGAACTCCTATGGTTACGGCCAGGGGCGAAATATCGGTGAGCTGTCCTGCGGGTTCGTCGCGCAGTGATCGCACGTGGATCAGACCGGTGCGGCGCCGGAGTGAGGCGGGGAGCCGCCGCCGGAGTCTCCGCCTCTCTGGACGCCGGCACCTCCTACGGCCGGATCCACAACGCGCTCAAGAACACCGAAGGCGCCGCCGCCCAGCTCGACATCCACGCGACCACCGCCTACGGCGACATCACCGCCCGTGCCCTGGACCTCTTACGCTCCTCGTAGGCCTCAGTGCCCGGCGCGGCGGTCCCGGACGAGCGCCGCGAACCGCAGGGCCACCTCGCGCCAGGCCGGTGCGGAGAGCGGCTCGTCAGCCAGTGCCGCCGCGTACAGCTCACCTGGGTCGAACCCCTGCTCGCGGAGCCGGTCGGCGTCCCACCGCCGGATCCACTCAGGGATGATCTCGGGGTGGAACTGCACGCCCCAGGCCTGCTGACCCACCCGGAACGCCTGGTAGGGGCACCTTTCGGTCTCCGCGAGCCAGACGGCGCCGCCGGGCAGGTCGGTGATCGCGTCGACGTGGTGCTCGATCGCGGGGACGACGTCCGGCAGGTCGTGGAAGAGTGGGTCGCCCGCCGCCTCGGCCCTGATCATGATGGGCGTGCTGCCGTGCTCGGGTGCTCCCGCGTCGCCCAGCACCTTGCCTCCGGCCACCGAGGCGAGCATCTGCCCGCCGAGGCAGATGCCGAACAGGGGCACCGAACCGGCCAGGGCCTCGGCGATCAGGGCCCGCGTGGCGGGGAGCCACGGCGCCTTCTCGTCGTCGTCGGGCAGGTAGCCGCCGCCGAGCACGAGCAGCGCGTCGTGCGAGAGCCGTGCGGGGAGGGGAGAGCCGTCGAACGCGGTGACGACCTCCACGGCGAGCCCGGCGTCCGCCAGCCACTCACCGAACCGTCCAGGACCACCGTTCGCCCAGTTCTGCACGGCGAGGACGCGAGGCTTGTCGAGCATGAGGCCTGATGCTACCGGTCGCCGCGACCACGGCTCCGGGTCGACCCCGGTATGAGTCCGGGGTCGAGGAACGGTGGAACCGCCGTTGGCGGTATGCGGATATCGCCGGCCGGCGACGACACGGCCGGTTGGCCGTGCCGATCAGGTGCTCGCCTGCAGCGTGGCGAATTCGGCATGGGCCTGCTCCACGGCCTCGGGATACGCCTGCCGCTTCTCGTGCTCGGCCGGTGCCAGGTCCGGCAGCAGCGGGATGGGGCAGCCGAGATCACACCGATCATGAACACGCAGCAGATGCCGGCGCGACTTCGGGCGGCGGGTCAGTTGGTATGGGTGTTGGGAAGATGGTCCCCGACGTGGCCGACCCAGATCTTGCCCGTGCTGCCGCCGGAGTCGTCGTGGAAATGGATCCGCGGCGCCGGATAGCCGCCTTTGCGGATCTTGATGTGTGCCTCCATCAGCACCTTGCCGGAAGGATGTACCGCCTCGGGGACCGGGAAGGTCCGCCGCGCGCTGTACTTGCCGTTCGTGGTCACCGTCCGGGACTCGCTCATGGCGATCATCCCCGCGGGGATGGTGAGCCCGGCGGAGCTCCGGCACCAGTCGAAGAACCCTCCGGCGAACTCGCCCACCGACCTGGCCTGTGCGAACGCGTCGAGTGCGCGCAGGGCGTCCCAGGTCTTGGACGCCCAGGCCCGCGCGAGTGTGGGATAGGCGAGGTCGAGTTTCGTAGCCTCCGCGTCCGTGTCGCCGATCTCCACGCGGACGAGGGTCTCCCGGGCCAGGTTCAGGGCGTCCATCAGGCTTGTCGGCTCGAAGGGGGGCTCGCCGGAGGACAGTCCGAAGGCGGGCTGTCCGGCTTCGGCGAGCCTGGTCTCCAGCCAGCGGACCCGCTCTTCGAGCTTGCGGGCAGCGGCGACGGCCTCGGCGTACTCCTCCTGGAGGATCTCGTGCTCGGCACGGAGCCGGTCGATCTCGCCCGCCAGCCGGTCGCTCTCGTCCTCCGCCTCGGCCAGGAGCGGATCGCCGCCCTGCCGTACGGCTATCAGGTCGCGCAGCCCTTCGACATGCGCGCCGAGGGTGCGCATCCGGCGCAGCATCTCCCCGTTCTCCGAACCCTTCCCCGCCGACGCCGCCGCCAGGTCGAGCGCCGCCTCCAGTTCCCCGCGCAGCTCCCTGGCCACGACGTCGGCGACCGTACGGGCGAGGCCCTCCACGTCGAAGGAGAGCTGCTCGGGCCGGGGGGACGGCGTGGTCGTCGCGGGTTCCGGTACGACGACGGGCGCGATGCGGACGTCTCCCTCCGGAACCCTCTCCCCGGACGCCGTGGCCGGTGCGGCGGGAGGCATGGTGAGGGGCTCGGAACGTCCGTTCATCGCGAGCATCCAGCGGCGCAGCCGCTCGCTCTGGTCGGAGTCGGCCGGCACCGGCCTCGGTGCCATCGCCTCGGCGATGTCACCGGCCTGGGCCTTGCCCGCCAGGATCCTGGAGACGATCCGATAGGCGCGTTGGACGTCGTCGGGCAGGGGACGCCGGCAGGTCTCGCCGACCGTGCCGCCCGCCACCAGTGCGAGAGCCCGATCCCCCTGCCTGCGGATCATCGGCCCGCCCATGGGACGGTGCCGGTCGGGGTAGCTCTCGGTGGCCGGTTCGAAGGACGCCACGTAGGTGCGGACACCCCCGCCGAACACACCGAGTCTGGGGCCCATCGCCTCGTTGAAGCGGTCCTGGGCGTGCAGATCGGCGAAGCGCACGACCACGCCGACCCCGGCGACCGCACCGGACAGCCGCTCGGCCCTCGCCCTGGCGCCCTGCGGATCGTGGGGGACCACCGACACGACGACCACGGGAACCCGGCGGTCGCGCTGGGAGAGCAACCCGACCAGCCGGTGGACGTCGTCCTCGTCGATCGCGTCCGCGGTGTCCGTCAGATGCACCGCTCCGTCGGTGATCCGCGCGGTGCGCAGGTACGGCTGGACGAAGCCCGGGGCATGCCAGCCGTCCGTCTCCCCGTCCTCCTCGACCCTGACGACCACCCAGCCCGTCATCCCGGGCACCGACTCCGCGTAGGTGACCTGGGTACGGAGCCTCCCCTCCCCGCGGGGCTCCTCCAGGACGTACCGGCCGCAGTCGGCTTTACGGTCCATGCGGACCCTGGTGCCGTCCGCCTCGAACTCCTGCGACGGCTTGCCCGCCTCCGGCGCGGGAAGCCCCTTGGCGACGAGCCAGTCCCCGAAGGTACGGCGGAGCCGGAGAGAGATCGGCGCGGACTTGTCGCGGAGGACCGCCTGGTAGACGCGGCTCATGTTCGGGGGCATGAGGCACGTTATCCAGCCATGTGAGGGTACGGCCCGCCGAATGCGCATAGCCGTACCGGAAGTGGCGGAGAGAGGCGCCCGGCGAGCACACGCGGGGGCCCGGCGGGGCCGCGCGGGATCCCGGCGAGCACGCGTGGGGGTCCGGGCGGGGCCGCCTCCGGTCATGCCACGGGCGGATCTCAGCGGGACAGCGTCTCCGACAGGTGCTTGGCCAGCCCGTCGGACGCGGCCCTGACCATCGTCAGCACGTCGGCGAACCCCTCACGGTCGCCGTAGTAGGGGTCGGGCACCTCGGCGCCGACAGGCGCGTCCGGGTCGAACGAGCGGAACAGCCGCACATCCGATCCGGGCGGAGCCAGCCGGCGCAGGGCCCGCAGGTTCTCCTCGTCCATCGCCAGCACCAGGTCCACCTGCCCGAACCAGTTGGCCAGGAACTGCCTGGCCCGGTGCGAGGAGCCGTCGTAGCCGTTCTCGGCCAGCGTCGCAGAGGCTCGCTCGTCCATCGGGTGACCCTGGTGCCAGCCGCCGGTGCCCGCGCTGTCGACCGTGACGACCCCGTCCAGCCCATGATCGGCGAGCGCCTTCCTCAGCACGACCTCGGCCATCGGGGAGCGGCAGATGTTCCCCATGCAGACAACGCATACGCGGTAGCTCATACCGAAAGCATGCCGTCTGCCGGACCATCCGTAAAAACGGAAGAACCCGGCCGGTTCCGGCGGCGGCCACCGCTGCGCACGGGCCCGGGGCATGGGCGGCCGGCGCCGGAACCGGCCGTCACCGATCACGGGCCGTCACCGATCACGGGCCGTTACCGGATCGCCGACCGTCACCGTCGCCGGCCGTGGGTTCGGCGGGCCGGTCTCCCCGTCTCCGCGCCCGTCGCCGGCGCCAGAGCCGCACCAGCCCGTGTGCGGTCTCGGCGACCGCGGTGCCGACGGCTCCCACCAGCGGCTCCCGCTCCTCCTCCGGAGTGGGCCCCGGGTCCGGCTTGACCGGTCCCGTGACCCCGGCGCGGCACGCCTCCAGTTGCGCGGCGAAGGCCAGTCCGAAAAAGAGCGCCATCGAGCTGAGAAACGACCACAGCAGCAGGGCCATGACGGCGGTCAGCGGGCCGTAGGTGGCGCCGAAGGTGCCGCTGCGCTCGGTGTAGAAGGCCAGTAGCAGGGTGAACAGCATCCACAGGGCGAGAGAGACCAGGGCGCCGAACGCCAGCCAGGTGTGCCCCGGCTGCCTGCGCCGGGGAGAGGCACGAAACAGCACCGAGGCCGACAGCAGCGCCAGCAGGAATCCGATCGGCCAGCGGGTCAGCGTGAACGCCTGCAGCGCGCCGCCGTGCCAGCCGTAGACCCTGGCGAGGGCCCGTCCGATCGCCCCGCCACCGACCATCAGGACGAACCCCACAGTCATGAAGGCGCCGGCGGTGACCGCCATCAACAGCGCCTTGCCGTACTTGCGGTGAAAAGGGCGGTCGCGTTCGACGCCGTAGATGCGGTTCGCCCCACGCTCCACCTGGGCCATGGCACTGGTCAGCGAGACCAGCGCGGTGATCAGGCCGAGCCACAGAGCGAGGGTGCCCCCGGCCTGGCCCGCCTGCCGGTGGCTGTCGGCGAGCACGTCCCTGACCGCCTCCACCCCCGCTCCGGGCGTGATCAGGCCGAGGGTCAGTTCGAGCACCCGGCCGAGCTGCTTCTGGTTGAGCACCGAGCTCAGACCGACCAGTGCGATGGCGCCCGGGATGATGGACAGACATATCTGAAAGGCCAGCGCCCGCGAGTTGGTCAGTCCGTCGCCGTATCTGAATCTGGCGAACGAGTCGCGGGCGAGACGCCAGCCGCCGTACTTGCGCAGGGCCGTCCACGCGTGGTCGGCCGAGAGCTCCTCGCCGCTCATGCTCCGTGTCTGCGGCACTTTCGTCGCGGTTCCCATATCGGGAACCCGGCTACCCAAGCAGCGTCTTTACGAACCAGTGACCGGCTGAAGGCCTTCTTCCGGTTCTTTTCCGCGCTTCCGCGACGGCAGGTCTACGGCGCCGACGGCACCGGGTCCTGCGCGCCGGAGGCCAGCAGGGCGTCGACGCGCGCCGGGTCGGAGAACACGGCCCAGGCGGTGACCGGATCGTTGAACAGGTTGACGAAGAGGTCCGCCGGGGATGAGGAGACGGAAGTCGATCGCGTGGAAGGGGGAGTCCAGGATGCCGCGGAACTCCAGAGGAGGCTCGCCCTTGATGGAGATCTTCGCGGCGTCCACCAGACTGCCGGCCGCGGCGAATTGCTCGCTGCCCAGCGTCCTTTTCCTGGCACGGGTGGATTTCATCTGGGCGACGGTGCTGGGCAGCCGGCCGCGTCTCATCTCGTCGGCGGAACTCTCGGTGTAGAGGGTGACGTCCAGGCTGAGCTGCTGCAGGCGGAGCACCAGCGTGAGTCCCGAAATCCCGGCTCCGACGATGCAGATCCCTTTGGCGGTCATTCCTATTCCTTTCTCCGCTCTTATAGCTCGGCCTCGAAGCCGTCGCACACCTCGATCATGATTTCTTCGCAGCGGCGCTGCATCGCGTCATCGACGACGCTCCCGCGTTATCTGGTCACGAAGACCAGATGGGCATGCATCGCGGAAACCACATGTCTACCGGGCCGGGATTCGGCTCCCTGCGTCATAGGCCAGACGCTAATGTGTTCGGGTCGGTGAGATGCGAGTGACAGGTGCGGCAAAGGAGGTGTTTCGCATGCTGACGGGGCGTAAGTACCGGCTGGAGTTGGACTTCGGGCAGAAGCTGCTCGCCGAGCGGGTGGCCGGGATCTGTCGGTCGGTGTGGAACACCGGCCTGGACCAGCGTCGCGCCTATCGGCGCCGGGGCGGGTTCATCGGCTACGTCGAGCAGTGCAGGCAACTCGTCGACGCCAAAGGCGAGTTCACCTGGCTGGCCGACGCTCCCGCCCAGGTCATCCAGCAGACGCTCAAGGATCTGGACGAGGCGTGCCGCAGGCACGGCACCTGGAAGGTCCACTGGAAGAGCAAGACGAAGTGGACGCCGTCGTTTCGGTTCCCGACCGCCAAGCACATCCCGGTCGAGAAGATCAACCGCAAGTGGGGGCGCGTGTTCTTGCCCAAGTTCGGGTGGGCGAGGTTCCGCTTGTCGCGCCCGCTGGGCGAGAAGGTGAAGTCCGCGACCATCTCGCGCGACGGTAAACACTGGTTCATCTCGTTCCTGGTCGACGACGGTATCCCTCCCATGGATGGGCATGCACGCTCCGACCAGGTGGCGGGGGTGGACCGGGGGGTGGTGACGGCTGCCGTCACCTCCGACGGGGAGTTTTTCGACCGCCGCCATGCCGGCGAGTCCGGCGTGTCCTCACCGGTGCCCCCGAAGCAGGAAAAGGCCGACCGCAAGGCTGATCTGGGCTACCTGTCGGCCGGTGAGGTGCAGCGGTGTCTGCGGCTGCAACGTCGGTTGGCCCGTGCGAAGAAGGGCTCGGCCCGGCGCAAGGCGGTGGCCGGTGCGGTGGCGAAGATAATGCGGCGGGTTCGGTGGCGCCGGGCGGACTTCAACGCCCAGGCCGCGCACCGGCTCACCCGCGGCTACGGGCACATCGTCTTGGAGGAGTTGGGCGTCCGTGGCATGACTGCCTCGGCGTCCGGCACGATCGAGGAGCCGGGTTCGCGAGTCGCTCAAAAGTCTGGCCTCAACAAGGCGATCTTGGATAAGGGCTGGTATGGGCTGGAGGTCGCGTTGCGGTCCAAGGCGCGCTATACCGGCAGCGTCATCGGTAAGGTCCCTACTGCCTACACCTCCCAGACGTGCTCGGCCCCAGCCTGCGGGAAGGTGGACGCGAAGAGCCGCAAGAGCCAAGCCCTCTTCCGTTGCGCCACCTGCGGGTATACCGAGCATGCCGACGTGAACGCCGCAAAATGCATCAAGACCAAAGGACAGGCGGCCGGGCCGGTCGTCTCAGGATGTGGAGACTCGGGGTCGCCCGGGTCTGTGAAGCGTCAAGCACCCCGTTCCACAGCTCGTGGTGCGCCGCGAGCTGCCGCGTGAGCGGCACGGGAATCCCTGCCCTTCAAGGCGGCGAGCAGGTCAAAAGCGGCACTACTACACCGCCAGCGGGATCTACGCCGAGCCGGTGGCGGCGGAGTTCCTGGAGCACGCTGCGGAGGAGCAGGAGCACGCCGACCGGCTCGCCCAGCGCATCGTGCAGCTCGGCGGCGAGCCCGACTTCAACCCGGACACGCTGACCACGGTGCTCCCCCGGAATCGCCCGCTGGGACGCGACGAAAGCCCACGGGCGGGGCGCCGCCCACCGGCGGGGTCGCACCGGTGGTGCCCAAGCCTGATCGGCCGATACTGCCTAACCGGCCGACGCGGCCGCGTGGCAGGCGCCGCGGCCGTCGGCGCGGGCGACGATCCGGCCCGCCTCGATGCGGACGGCGGCCTCGGTCCCGTCGCTGACGGCGGGCACGCCGGCCGCCGCGGCGAGGACGCCGGACTCGTCGTACACCACCTGCAGGCGCGGCCATGCCGACGGCGGGAAAGCCTGACGCAGGCAGCTGCGGAGTTCGGCGATGGCCAGCCGGGCCAGCGGGGCCAGCTCGTCGGAGTCGCCGGTGACCAGGACGGCGGTGACCGTGGCCTCGGGCGGTGCGGCCCGTACCGCCTCCTCGGCGGCCTCAAGCCGGTGCAGGCCGAGGATCGCCACCACACCGTCGCCCGCGAGCCGCGCGGGTACACCGCGGATGACGTCCACGGCGGACGGCGGGGACCAGGGCTCGTCGGCGGGCCGCGCCCGCGGAATGTACGGGATGTGCGGGGGCTGCCACACGTCGCCCAGATCGAGGTCCGCGAGCTGCTCGCAGACGCTGACGATGGTGAAGGGCTCGATGAAGCCGGGTGCGGCGGCGGCCATCTGGCTCGCGCCGTGCAGGGTCGTGAGCACGGCCTCGGCCACGCACACCAGGCGGCCGGCCGGCGGCTCGGGCGGGCGCAACCCCTCCAGGGCCAGGCCGAGCAGGAGCGCGTCGAACCTCATCAGCTGTGCGAACGGCAGCCGGGTCCGTTCCTCGACGATGACCTCGGACATCAGGTCCATGCCGAGCTGGGCCGGGTCGTGCGGTTCGGCGGTGGCGAGAGGGAGCCGGGTGACCCAGGCGCGGGCGAACGCGCTGAGCGCCTCGCGGGCGGTGCGGCCCGGCTCCGGGTGCGGCGGCTCGGGGGCGCGCTCGGCGAGGTCGGCCAGGACGGCGAAGTAGAGAGCCCGTTTGCCGGGGAAGTTGGAGTAGACCGCGCCGCGGGTGAGCTCGGCGCGCTCGGCGATGCTGTCGATCTTCGCGTCACGGAAGCCCCGTTCGGTGAACTCCTCCCTGGCCGCGGCCAGCACCTTGCCCCGGTTGCGCTCCTGCATCTCCGCCCTGGTGAGCCGGCTCATCGTCCCCCTCGTTCCGGCGTTGCCCGTTCTGCCCGAGCAAAGATACTCGGAACCGTACATATGATGAGAACATCTGATCTGAACATCTGAAATCTGGAGCATTCATGACCGACGTCAGACCGGATGCCGGCGGCGTTCCCGAGATCGACCTGACCGACATCGACGTGCTCAGCGACCCCGCCGCCGCGTACGGACGGGTCAGGGAGCGCTCGCCGCTGGCGCGGCTGCTGGCCCCCGGCATGCGCCCGATGTGGGTTCTGACGCGACACGAGGACGCCAGGGCGATGCTGAGCGACCCGCGGTTCGAGCTCAGCGCCGACAGCTTCATGCGGCCCCCCGGCATCCCCGAGCACTGCCTGGCCTACATGCGGACCATGCAGGAAATGGAAGGCCCGGAGCACGCGCGGCTGCGCAGGCTGGTGTCGCCCGCGTTCACCGCGCGCCGCGCCGTCGACTTCCGGCCGCGGATCGAGCCGATCGTCGAGAACCTGCTCGACGGCCTGGCCGATCACGCCGAGGACGGCGCGGTGGATCTGCTGGCGCACTTCGCGCGGCCGCTGCCGATCGAGGTGATCTGCGAGCTGGTCGGCATTCCCGAGTCCGACCGGCCACGCTGGCGGGAGTACGGCGCCGCGGTGGCGGCCGGCTGGGGCCAGGCGTTCGCCGACGCGATACCCGGCATCATGGAGGGCGCCAAGGCTGCGGTCGCAGCCCGGAGGGCCGAGCCCGGCGACGACCTGATCTCCGACCTCATCCGCAGCCAGGCCGGCGACGAGGGCCGGCTCAGCGACACCGAGATGGTCACCCTGGTCTGGAACCTGGTGCTCGCCGGGCAGACGCCGACGAACCTCATCGCCAACGCCGTCGAAACCCTGCTCCGCCACCCCGGTCAGCTCGCCGCGCTGCGTGCGGACACCGGCCTCATGCCCCGCGCCGTCGAGGAGCTGACCCGCTGGTGCGGGCCGCAACTGCTGACCATTCCCCGTCACCCGCGAGAAGACGTCGAGATGTACGGCGTGCCGATCCGCAAAGGCGAACCCGTCACCGCCGCCATCGTCTCCGCCAACCGCGACCCGCGCGCGTTCGCCGACCCCGAGCGGTTCGACATCGGCCGCGACGCGGGAGCGTCGGGACACCTCGGATACGCCCACGGGCCGCACTTCTGTCTCGGAGCCGCGCTGGCCCGGGCGCAGACCGAGATCGCGCTCACCGCGCTGCTGCGCCGGTTCCCCGACCTGGCGCTCGCCCCCGGCTCACCGGCCACGGGGCGGATCCCCGACCCGGGCACCTGGCGCCTGGCGTCACTGCCGGTGACCCTCTGACCTGCGGGCTCGAAGTCTCACCGGGTGCCGGGACATGTGCGGTGGATCCTCGCCGCGGCGAGGATCCACCGCACATCCCTCAGCCTGCCGTGCAGGACAGCACGGGTGCGGGGGAGCCGTTCCCGGAGGCGATGAACCCGAAGACCGCCGTCGCGCCGGGAGCCAGGGAGCCGTTCCAGGCGGCGTTCCCGGCGCTCACGGCGGATCCCGTCTGGGTGACCGCCGCGTTCCACGACTGGCTGATCTGCCGGTCGGCGAACGTCCAGCTCACCGTCCAGCCGGTGCGGGGGGAGGTGCCGGTGTTCTTGACGGCCACCTCGCCCTGGAAGCCGCCCTGCCAGGAGTTGACGGTCGTGTAGGTGGCCGCGCAGCCGCCGGCCGGAGGCGTCACCGTCGGGGTCGGGGTGGGAGTCGGGGAGACGGTCGGGGTCGGGGAGGTGGTGGGGCCCGCGCCGAGCAGCGCGGTCAGCGCGGGGAACCAGCGGCCGGCCATCTTCTGGTCGCCCGACGCGTTGGGGTGCACGCCGTCGTAGGTGTCGGCCGCGGTGCTGAAGCCCGTCCACTGGTCGACCACGACGACGGGCGAGCTCGCGGTGCTCTTGGCCGCCGCCCAGCCGGGGATCGCGGCGTTGAGTGCCGACACCCGCTGCCCGCACTCACCGCAGGTGCTGGGGTTCATCGGGATGATCTGGGCGACCAGCACCTTCATCGCGGGGTTGTCGGCCCGCATCTGGTCCACCAGCTTGCCGTAGGCGGCCAGGATGGTCGCGGTGGGGCGGTTGCTCCAGGCGTCGTTGGTGCCGAAGTGCATCATCACGATGTCAGGGTGGGTCGCCGCGAGCCATCCGGGGAGCTGGTTCTGGTCGGCCACGTTGGTGACCAGCGCCCCGCCGTGGCCCTCGTTGTCCCCGTCGTGGGTGACGCCGCAGCCCTGCGGCGGCAGTGTCCCGACGAAGTCGATGTCGGTGTACCCGGCGTCGTGGAGCCGGTTCCACAGGAGAGCCCGCCAGCATCCGGGTGAGCCGGTGATCGAGTCTCCGAGTGCCATGATCTTGATGGTCGCGGCCTGTGCCGGCACCGCGGTACCTGCCAGCAGGAATGCCAGGGTCGCGGTCACCGCCGTCAGAACCGCCAGAATCGAACTGCCTCTGCGCATCGTCCACTCCCGCCGTCGTCGGGGCCGATGCTAGGCACCTGCGTCCCGGCCGGGAAGCCGCCTTCCCCGCGGGCGGCCCGGTCTGCCGGTTGACCTGCGGGGAAGGCGGCGGTGGCGGTGTAACTTTCAGTCGTCGGCCGGGTCGAGCCGGGGGTCTTCTCCCGAACGTGTCCCCCGTCCCAAGCTGAGCTGAGCTGCGCAGGTCACCCGACTCCCGAGAAGATCGTGTTCTCGGCGGCGGAGGTGATCACCGAAGTCACCAGCCTGCTCGCGCCAACGTCAGCAGGCGCTGAGTCATCGATGAACGGCCTGCCGAGGCCGCGAGCCAGGTCTGCGGCGGGACTCTTCTGGCATGGTCTACCGCTTATCGAACCGGCGTCGGGTCTCGTCGTCGGCCGGCAGGAACGTCTCCAGATGCAGCCCTTCCAGGGTGGCATCGGTGGCGGCGCTGAGGGTGGCGGAGGTGCTGAAGAACCGGAGCGGGTCGCCGTCGACATCGATTTCGAGGATGACCACCGGTCCCGTCAGGGGGGTGGCGACATCGGATTTGTCGAGGTATCCGGCGATCTCCGCGGCAAGCTCGCGATGGCGCTGATCATGGGTGCGCTCGGCCCGGTGGCTCACCTGCTGCAGCAGATGGCCGCCCCACTCCTCGCGATTGCCGATCCGGCCGGCCAGCCCGTCCGGATGCAGACAGACGCGGACCACATTGATCGGCGGTTCCAGCAACTCCGGTGCGCAACCGGTCAGCAGCTGATCAACGGCAGCGTTGGCGTCGACGATGTCCCAGTGATCATCCAACAGCAGCGCGGGGTACGGCAGGTGGGCGTCGAGGAGTCGGCGCAGGCCGTCCATCACCACCGCGATCGATACGTCGTCCAATTGACGATCTTGATAGCGTGGTGCGTAGCCGCCGGCCAACAGGAGTCGATTGCGATCCCGCAGCGGCACATCCAGGTTGTCGGAGAGGTGCATGATCATCTCCGGTGTCGGGTGCGCCTTGCCGGTCTCCACCCGGCTGAGGTGCCGGGTGGAGACCCGCGATCGGTTGGACAGCTCCTGCTGACTGAACCGGCGCCGTTCGCGCCAGGTCCGCAACAGCGCACCGATCGACGAGGCTTCGACTGCAACGCTCATGTTCGCGAGTCTAGGGGGTCGTGTCCAGGTGGCCATGACCTGTGAGGTCATGGCTCGGATGACCGATCCCGGGCCAGGATTTCGGGCATCGACCGATTGAGACGAACGGGAGAAAATGATCATGAAGGATATCGTCCAGCAGTACCTGGCCACCTGGAACGCAACCGGCGACGAGCGGGCAAGGTTGATCTCCGAGCATTGGTCGCCCGAGGCGACCTACACCGATCCGATGGCCGAGGTCTCCGGCCACGACGGGATCACGGCGATCGTCGATGGCGTCCAGGCGCAGTTTCCAGGGTGGGTGTTCACTCAGGTCGGTGAAGCCGACGCCCACCATCGCCAGGTGCGATTCCGCTGGGGCCTGGGCCCGGAGGGAGCCGAACCGCCGGTGATCGGATTCGACGTCCTGGTGACGGACGAGTCGGGCCGGATCCAGGACGTATGCGGTTTCCTGGACAAGGTACCGGCATGACGGCGCCGCGCGGGTGCGTGATCGGCTACCTGAAAGTTGCCGAGGCCGGCCCGGAGATCGCGAAGTACATCGAGCGGATCGAGGCCACGGTGGCGCCGTAGGGGTGCCACTCTGGCGACCTCGAGTAATCAACTGTCGCCTATTCGGTTGTGGTTGAGCTCGTGTTCATCACGGAGAGTGGTCGTCGCCTGCCGGTGCCGGCCGGGTCCTGGAGGGGCGCCCGGCCGGCACCGGCGGCCGTCCCCGGGTGGCGGGGGTCAGAGTGCGGCGGAACGAAAACGTAGGCTAAGCCGGTTCCCGCAGCTCACCGCCGGCGGTGAAGGCGATTGTGGCGTCGGATCAGGCGAGCCGGGCGCGGGTGTGCGGTCCATGTGCTCCGTAGGGGCCCGAATCGCAGTCGGCCCGAGGTATGTCGGCTCTGGTTCCGGCTCAGGTTGGGCTCACCCAGTGCGCCGGGACCGCGGTTGTCACAGCGTCAGTCATCGAGCGGGCGAACCGGCCCCTTCTGACAGATGGCGCCACCGGCCTCCTGCCGAACAGGCCCTCCGCTCCCGAATGTGTCCCCAGCCGCCAGGCGGCTGTTCTACAACTCTTCGCCCTTGATCCGGGATCGACATCGCCCCGGTGCCATCCGCGACCTGCGCAATCCCGACACCCGCGACGACGAAGAGCTGACAACCTCGGATCAGACGGCGGCACCGGGAGGGGACTTGAGCAGTGACGCGGCCTCATCGAGGTAGCCGCCACGGTGCTGCCGCAACGCGTTGGCCGCCATGCGGATCAGGTCGATGTTGACTCCGGCGGCGCCACTGGGGTCGTGCACCTTCAACTTCACATCCAGGGACACCGTGGTCTCGCCCCAGGCCTGTGCCTCGATGTTGATGTGCGCCACCTTGTGCGACTTCAGGTGCGGCAGGTATCCCAGCGGAGCGACCTGCACTCGGTCGGGCGCTTCGCTCTCCGAGGCGAGGGCGTTGAGCTTGGACCGCATCTTGGTGTCGCCGTTCTCGACCAGGTTGCGGAAGTCCTCGGTGCCTCCCAGATTGACCTGATAGGAGCTGGTGAGGGAGAGCCCGCGCTCCTCCAGCAGCCGCAGCAGGGCGTGATGCACGACCGAGGTGCCGAACTGGCTGGTCAGGTCGTCGCCCAGCAGCGGCAGTCCAGCCGTGACATAGCGGTCCAGCAGCTGCGGGTCGCGGGCCACCGGGTCGGAGGTGGTGTTGATGAACGCCGCTCCCGCCCGCAACGCCGCCTCCGCGTAGGCGCGCGCTGTCTCCGGTCGGCCACTGGGAGCGGCATAAAGCACGACCTCTGCTCCGGTGAGCTCCCCGGCCACCCGATCCACCTCGGTGCCGTCGGCGGTGTCGGTGATGCCCTGGCACACCGTGACACCGGAGAGCGGCAGCTCGCCGGTGATCCGCGGATAGTTGTTGGGCGGCAAGAAGATCACCTCCGACAGGTCCCGCCCGATCTTCTCCGGCGAGGTGGCGAAGGCCGCCACGAAGTCAACATCGCCGACGCCCAGCCCCTCCAGCACCGGCCGGCGGATCCCGGCCACACTCCCCGAGGCTCGGTACAGCGCTATCCCCTGGACCAGCGCGGACACGTTGTTACCGACACCGACCACCGCGACCTTCACCCGTTCGATCATGAACGCAAGGCTACGGCCACCCACCCGACGGGCCCGAGCGGGCCTGCGAAACCTCGGTCATCCTGCCTTCGCCGTACCTCCGGGGCGACGTGAAGGTGTCGGGATCAGCCCTGATCCCGACACCCTACGGTCCCGGCGGGAGTCGACTCCAACGGGTCTGGCGTCTCCGCTCGCGGTAGAAGTCCCTCGCGCGGTCCACGTCGGAGACGGGGACCTGCACCACCTCGAGCTTCATTTCCACAACGGTCGTCCTTCGACGGTGGGCCGTGCCGGCGCAGTGCGGTGTACGTCGGCCCAGGCCCCTGATCGTATCGTGCAGTCCCGATGAGGGCCTTCTCCCGCCCTGGCCGGCGGGTGGCCGGCAGGTGAACAATGAAGAAAAGTTACAGGATTCTCACAACGCTTGGAGATTATTGACGCAGGTCACACGCCGCCCGTAGGGTCCGGTCAACCCCGGCTTCCCGGCCTCGAAAGACCCCCAACGGAGCGGTTCATGAAGCGACTAGCAGCTGTAGTGGCGTTGCTCGGCCTTGCCACCGTCACGGCGTGCAGCGGCGGCACCGAAGACAAGCCCGCCGCGGGCGGCAGCGGAGGTGGCGGCGGTCTCTACACCACGATCGACGCCAACAAGCCGAGCCTGGACGTCAACGGCCCGATCAACCCGTGGAGCCCCAAGGGCAACGCCTTCTGGGGCTACAACGCCATGCGGATCGCCTGGTCCAAGAACCACCTGACCGACCCGAACCAGTTCTACCCGGGCATCGCTGCGAGCTGGGAGATCGCGCCGGACAACTCCTCGATCACACTGCACCTGCAGCCGGACAACAAGTGGTCCGACGGCAAGCCGGTCACCGCTGAGGACGTGAAGTTCTCCATCGCCCTGGCCTACACGCAGGGCAGCACCGCCTTCGCGATCGACCCGGGCGCGGCCGGCGCCGCCTCCGAGGTCGAGGTGGTCGACGACAAGACCGTCAAGATCAGCCAGGACATGAAGAACCCCAGCGTCACGTTCGTGCGCGGCGTGATGGACAGCTTCATCGTCCCCCAGCACGTCTGGAGCAGCGTGCTGCCCGCCGACTTCTGGGACAAGCTGAAGGCCGCCCGCGGCGACGGAGCCGACGCCGAGAGCGCCCGCGCCGAGATCACCGCGCTGTCGGAGAAGGTCCTCGCCTTCGCGCCGCCCAAGGACGTCTCCGCGGGCCCGTTCGCGCTGGAGCGGATGAACCCCGGCGAGGCGCTGCTGGTCAAGAACAAGAACTTCTACAACGCCGCGAACGTCGGGCCCGACCAGGTCAAGATGCTCAACTCCACCGGCAACGAGCAGATCTGGAACTACCTCATCGCCGGCAAGCTCGACAGCGCGCCGTTCACCGCGGTGCCCGCCGACGTGATGAAGCGCATCGGCGCCACACCGGGCAATGCCGTCGTCAAGGGCTTCTCACCGGTCTCGCTGGGCCTGGCGTTCAACCAGGCGAAGAAGCCCTACGACAACGTGCACGTGCGGCGGGGGCTGGCCTACCTGATCAACCGCGACGAGGTCACCACGATCGCCTCGCCGGAGGGCGGCACCCCGGCCGTCACCACCACCGGCATCCACCAGAAGCCCGCCGCCGAGTGGCTCGGCGCCGAGCTCGGCGAGCTGGAGCCGTACAAGCTCGACCCGGCCAAGGCCGAGGAGGAGTTCAAGAAGGCCGGCCTGAAGAAGGAGGGCGGCAAGTGGACGCTGCCCGACGGCACACCGTGGAAGTTCACCATCAACGTCCCCACCCCGTTCTCCGACTGGGTCTCCGGCGCCAAGGCCGTCACCAGCCAGCTCACCGCCGCCGGGGTCGACGCCGAGGTCCTCACCGTCGCCGACTACCCGCTCTACCTGAAGGAGATCGCGGAGGGCAAGTACGACGTCGGGTTCTGGCTGATCGCGCTCGGCCCCGCGCCGTACAACATCTACCAGCGGCTCTACGGCGCCTCCAACGGCTGGGCGATCCTCGGCGGCAAGGTCAAGCACGCCGAGGCCGGCAAGGGCGGCAACTGGATGGGCGGCCCGGAGACCATCGAGGTCGACGGCGCCAAGGTCAACCCGGGTGAGCTCACCGCCAAGCTGAACTCCGCCGCCGAGGACGAGCAGAAGACCATCGTCGGCCAGCTCGCCAAGGCGGCCAACCAGGACCTGCCGGTGATCCAGCTCTGGGACTACGTCAACACCCAGTTCGTGAACACCAACCACTTCACCGGCTTCCCCGAGAACGACAGCGACCTGCTCCGCCAGCCCGCCGGCGTGTGGATCCAGCTCGGCATGGTCAAGAAGAAGTAGTAGTACATGACGGCGTTCGCGCGACGGCTCGCGGGTCACCTGGCCCGCGGGCTTGTCATGATCTTGATTGTCACCACGGTCAGCTTCTTCGTGATCAGAAGCGTCCCCGGCGACCCCATGGCGGCCAGATACGAGAAAATGGTCGAGCAGGGCATGTCGCCCGAGGCTGCGCAGCGGGCCGTCGAGGTCCTGTTCGGCTTCGCACCCACCGGCAGCCTGTGGCAGCAGTACGTCGACTACATGTCCGGCCTGGTCCGCCTCGACCTGGGCCAGTCGCTGACCGTGCCGGGCGTGGGCGTGTCGACCGTGCTGTTCTCGGCCGCCAAGTGGACCATCCTGCCGGTGCTCGCGGGCACCCTGCTGAGCTTCCTGATCGGCGTCATCATGGGGGTCTACGCCGCCATCAGACGCTCGGGGAAGCTCGGCGACATCCTCGCGATCTCCGGATCGCTCCTGCACGGCGTCCCCCAGTACGTGCTCGCGCTGCTGCTGGGCGCCGTCTTCACCACCCTGTGGCCGATCCTGCCCCAAGGAGGTACGGCCGACATCATGTTCGAGCCGGGCTTCAACGCCGGATACATCGGCTCGCTCGTCGAACACGCCATGCTGCCGGTGCTCACCTACGCGCTCGCCGGTTACGGAGGCTGGATCCTGGCGATGAAGTCGAGCGTGGTCACCGTCCTCGGTGACGACTTCATCCTGGCCGCCGAGCTGCGCGGACTCAAACGCGGGTTCATCTTCCGCTACGTGGCGCGCAACGCGATCCTGCCGCTGTTCACGATCCTGGCCCTCTCATTGGGCATGCTGTTCGGCGGCGCGATCTTCATCGAGCGGATCTTCAACTACCCCGGTCTGGGGCTGATGCTCATCGACAGCATCACCAACCGTGACTACGCCCTGATGGGCGGGGCGTTCCTGCTGATCACGGCGGCGATCATCGTCGCGAACATCGCGGCCGACCTGTTCTACACCGTGATCGACCCGCGGGTGCGGAGCGGGGAGGGGACCACATGACAGCGCCGGTGATCACCATGGGCGACGGCCGCGCCACCATGCGGCGCAACTTCTGGCACGGCGTCTGGCGGGTGTTGAAGCGCAAGCCCAGCCGGATGGCCGGCATGGTCATCATCCTGGGGTTCGCGTTCATGGGCGTCTTCGGGCCGCTGTTCTACCCCGACCCGCTGCCCCGCGACACCGCCAACCTCTACGCGGCACCGAGCTGGGAGCATCTGTTCGGCACCGACTTCGAGGGCACCGACGTGCTGGCGCTGGTCGTCACCGGTTCGAGCTACGTGCTGCTGAGCGCGGTGATCACCGCGATCATCACGGTCGTGCTCGGCACCGGGATCGGGCTGTTCGCCGGGTTCCGGCGCGGGCGCTGGGACACGGTGCTCATGCGGATCACCGACATGAAGCTCACCATCCCCGGCCTGCCGCTGCTGCTGGTGCTGTCGACCATCTGGAAGTTCGGCAGCGCGATCGAGATGGGCCTGGTGCTCGGCCTGCTGGGCTGGGGCGGCGTGGCGCGGGCCGTACGCTCCCAGACCCTGTCGCTGCGCGAGCGCGGCTTCATCGAGGCCGCGCGGGGACTGGGGCTGTCCACCACGCACATCATCGGCAGGGAACTGCTGCCCAGCATGGCCCCCTTCATCGCGATGAACATGCTCATCGCCGTCACCGGTGCGGTCTACGCGCAGGTGGGCCTGTTCTTCCTGGGAGTCCTGCCGTTCGAGGCCAACAACTGGGGCGTGATGCTCAACCTCGCCGTGTTCGGGGGAGGAGCGATGTCGTCGCCTGCCGCGCTGCCGTACCTCGCCGCGCCGCTGCTGGCGATCCTGCTGCTCACCCTGGGCATCGTGCTCGCCGTCGACGCGATGGACGAGATCTTCAACCCCCGCCTGCGTGAGGAGTGACGGGTGTCTGCGACCCCTGAGAAGAACCCCGGCAAGAAGACGCCGGGGGTGCGCGTCAGCGGCCTGACCGTCGTCTACCGGACACAGGCCGGAGAACTGCCCGCGATCCGCGGGATCGACCTGGAGCTGCCGCCCGGGACCATCACCGGCGTGGTCGGCGAGTCCGGCTCCGGCAAGTCCACGCTGGCGCTGTCACTGCTCAACGCCGTCCAGCCGCCCGGCAGGATCAGCGCGGGCAGCGTGGAGATCGACGGTCTCGGCGACGTCGTGCGGCTGCGGGGCGAGGACCTGCGCAAGGCGAGGGGACGGCACATCGGTTACGTCTTCCAGGCCGCGCAGAACTCGCTCAACCCGCTGAAGACGGTCGGCAAGCAACTGCTCGACCTGGGTCGCTCGCACGGGGTGGACGACCTGCGCGGGCTCGTCAAGGACGCCAGAGAGCTGCTCGGCCGGATGGGCCTGGACGGCGCGCGTGTCCTCGACTCCCACCAGCACGAGCTGTCGGGCGGGATGCGCCAGCGGGTCGGCATCATGCTGGCCCTGGTGCTCAACGCCCACCTGGTGGTGCTGGACGAGCCCACGACCGCGCTCGACATGATCACACAGGCGAACATCCTGCGGATCGTCCGCGAGGTCCACGCCGAACGCGGGCTCACCACAATGATCATCACCCACGACCTCGGGGTGGTGGCCGAGGTGGCCGACCGGCTGGCCGTCATGTACGGCGGGCAGGTGGTCGAGCAGGGCCCCACCATGGACGTGCTGGGCACGCCCCGCCACCCCTACACCCAGGGCCTGATCCGGGCCATCCCGCGCCTGGTGGGCGATATCGACGAGGCCAGCGCGCTGCCCGGCCGCCCGCCGACGCTGGGCACGATCCCGGCCCAGGGATGCGTGTTCAGGGACCGCTGCGTCCTGCGCATGGACGTCTGCGAGACGGTGGAACCGCCGGTCGTCATCCGCGGGACGTCGATCGTGGCCTGCCACGCGGTCGAGGCCGCGGACCGGGACGGGAACGCTCCCGCCGCGGCGGCGCCGGAGCCCGGTGCCGGAACGCGGGAGGACCCCGCCGGTGCGCCGCAGGCGGCCGGGGAAGCGCAGGAGACCGTGGGAGCACGGGGACCGGCCGGGGTACATGACGTACGGGGGGAGCAGCCGTGATCACGGGTAAGGACATCACGAAGACCTTCAGGCAGCGGGGCAGCGTGCTCGCCGGCCGGGAGGTGAAGGCGCTGCGCGGCGTCGACTTCGCCATCGAGAAGGGCGGGGCGGCGTCGTTCATCGGCGAGTCCGGCTGCGGCAAGACCACGCTGGGGCGGATCATCGCCGGGCTGGAGTCCCATGATTCCGGCGAGATCACCATCGACGGCACCCCCATGTCGTCGCTCACGCCCCGTCGGCGGCAGCCGTACTTCCGCCGGATCCAGCTCATCCACCAGGACCCGTACTCGGCGCTCAACCCGACGCGCACGGTCCACCAGACGCTGGACGCGCCGCTGACCCTGCGGGCCCGTCAGACCGGCCGCCCGCGGTCCTGGGTGGACGAGCGGGCCCACGAACTGCTCGCCCTGGTGGGCCTCGACCCCGACTATGTGCTGCCGCGCTATCCCCACCAGCTCTCCGGCGGGATGCGCCAGCGCGTGGTGATCGCCCGCGCGCTCACCGTGGACCCCGAGATGCTCGTCGCCGACGAGGCCGTCTCCATGATCGACGTTTCGCTCCGGCTGGGCATCCTGGCGCTGCTGAAGGACCTGCGGGAGCGGCTCGGGGTGAGCGTGCTGTTCATCACCCACGACGTGGCGACCGCGCGTTACATCGGTGACGACGGCGAGCTCTACGTCATCTACCGGGGACAGGTCGTCGAACGGGGCCATGTGGAGACGATCATCTCCAATCCCGTCCACCCCTACACGCAGTCGCTGCTGTCGGCCATCCCCGTGCTGCACGGCCTGGAACGCCCGGGCGAGCAGCCGGTGGTGCCGACCGAGGCGCTGGACGAGAGCCACCACGACGCGGGCTGCCTGTTCGCGCGGCGCTGCCCGTTCCGCACGGAACGCTGCGAGTCGGAGGCGCCGGTGCTCGGCCACGCGGCCGACACCCCCCAGGAGCACGCCTGCTTCCATCCCGAGCGCCGCAACGTCATCGCCACGCCGATCAGCCGAGGATGAGACCCGTGGGACAGAGCGACGGATCAGCCGCACCGGACGTCCGGAACGCGAAGGGAAGAGGAGAGGACGGGGGAGCGCCCGCGGTGGAGATCCGCCAGGCCATCGCGGCCGACACGGCGGCGCTCGCCGAGATCGCCTCGGCCGCGCTCACCTTCGACGCGCCGGACGCGCCGGCCCTGGTGGCCAGGCTCTCCGCGCCACCGGAGCGCCGCTGGAACGTTCTGGTCACCGGCGATCTCACCGGCTGCGTGTTCGCCTCGATGTCGCGCCGCGACCCGTCCGTCGGGCACATCGACCTGCTCGCCGTGCACCCCCGGGCGCAGGACACCGGGCGGGGCCGCGCGCTGGTCGCCGCGGCCGAGGACTGGCTGCGGGCCGAGGGGGCGACCGAGGCGCGCCTGGCCGGCAACCCGCCCTGCTACGCCTGGCCGGGCATCGACGTGCGCTACACCCCGGCGGCCGCCCTGGCCGAGAGCCTCGGCTACGAGCGCTACAACGTGGCGTGGAACATGACCGCCGAGCTCTCCGCCGACGTGGACCTGTCCACCGACGCCGACGTCGCGCGGCTGGCGGAGGCCGGCGTCGGTGTCCACGCGGCCGGTCCGCACGACCGCGCCGCACTGCTCGCCTTCATCCGGGAGCACTGGAACGACAGCTGGGCGTGGGAGGCCGAGCAGGCGGACGGCTGCCACTACGCCGTCCGGGACGGGGAGATCCTCGGCTTCGCCGCGTGGGGTGCCAGACCGGCCTGGTTCGGTCCGATGGGCACCGCCCCGGCCGCGCGCGGACTGGGCGTCGGCCGGGTGCTGCTGCGCCGCTGTCTGGCCGAGCAGCGGGCCGCCGGCCAGGCGAGCGCGCAGATCGGCTGGGTGGGACCGCTCCGCTTCTACTCCCGGGCGGTCGGCGCGCGCGCCGAGCGGGTCTTCTGGCTGTACCGCCGTGGCCTGCGGTGACCACCGGATGTCAGGGGTAGAGCAGCGGCTCGCCACCCGTCCAGACCTCCGGGTGACAGGGGGGCGGGCACAGCTCGCGCGGGTCGTCTCCCGCGTCCAGGGCGCGGCGCAGCGTGTCCGAGCCCCACAGCAGGTCCACGGTGTGCCGCCCGGTGTCCTCGTTGCGGTACCAATCGAACTCTCCCGGGTGGAGCGAGCGCGCCAGGTGGATCATCGACACCCCGGTCAGCACCGGCCGGAACGCCTCCGGGTCGTGCACGTGGAGCTGCACGCCCCGCACGGTCACCCCCGCGTGCTTGCGGAAGGTCGGCGTGAACCACGTGTCACGGAACCGCACACCCGGCAGGTCCAGGGCGTTCAGCCCGGCGGCGAACCGCTCGTCGAGGTAGGGGGCGCCGATCAGCTCGAAGGGGCGGGTCGTGCCGCGGCCCTCCGACAGGTTGGTGCCCTCGAACAGGCCGGTGCCCGGGTAGACCAGGGCGGTGTCCGGAGTCGGCATGTTCACCGAGGGCATCACCCAGGGCAGGCCGGTGTCCGCGAACGGCATGTCGCGCCGCCAGCCCTCGGCGGTGATCACCTGCAGCTCGGCGCCGAGGGACCGGTTGACGTGCAGCGCCAGCTCGCCCGCGGTGAGCCCGTGCCGCACCGGGATGGCGGCCCGTCCCACGAAGCTGGCGTACGCCGCGTCGAGCACCGGGCCCTCGGCGACGGACCCGCCGAGGGGGTTGGGCCGGTCCAGTACGGCGAAGCGCACCCCGAGCCTGGCGGCCGACGCCATGAGGTCGTACATCGTCCAGACGTAGGTGTAGAACCGCGTGCCGATGTCGGCGATGTCGAAGACGAGGGTGTCGACCTTGGACGACTCCACCAGCTCGTCCAGGGCCGCGCCGTCCCTGGTGTAGGTGTCGAAAACCGGCAGGGCGGTGGCGGGGTCGGTGCCGGTCTGCTCGCCGTGTCCGTCCTGGACCGCCCCGCGCACCCCGTGCTCGGGGCTGAACAGCGCGGTCAGCGGCACTCCTGCCGCCAGCAGGGCGGACGCGCCCGGCGTGAGGTCGGGAAGGAGGCCGGTGGGATTGGTGACGAGGCCTATCCGGTTCCCGGTGAGGAGACCGGGGTCGCTGACAAGTCGTTCGATTCCGGTGTGCATGAGTGACATGGCTCCATTCTTGGAAGATAATTTGCAAAATAGAAGACTCTGGTGAAAATTAGCGACATGGGGCGTCATGATTGATCCATTGGCCGAGCTGTCCACCGAGCAGAGTGATCCGCGCTACGGTCAGATCGACCGGCTCCCGACCGAGCAGGTAGCCCGGCTGATGAACGCGGCCGACGCCACCGTGCCCTCGGCGATAGCCGTGGCCATACCGGCGATCTCGGCCGCGGTCGACGCGATCGTCGCCCGGATGCGGGCCGGAGGGCGGCTGTTCTACGTGGGCGCGGGGACGTCGGGCCGGCTGGCCGTACTGGACGCCTCCGAGTGTCCGCCGACCTTCGGTACCGACCCCGAGCTGGTGCAGGGCATCATCGCGGGTGGCGTGCCCGCGCTCACCCGCTCGGTCGAGGGCGCGGAGGACGACGACGCCGCCGGGGCACAGGCGATCGCCGACCGGCAGGTGGGCGCGCTCGACTCGGTGGTCGGTGTCTCCGCCAGCGGCCGGGCGCCGTTCGTGCTCGGCGCGCTCGGCGAGGCGGGCCGCCGCGACGCCCTCACCGTGGCACTGTCGTGCAACGCCGGGGCTCCGCTCTCCGCCGCGGCACTGCACCCGCTCGAGGTGATCGTCGGCCCGGAGGTGGTGACCGGATCGACCAGGCTCAAGGCGGGGACCGCGCAGAAACTGGTCCTGAACATGATCTCCACGATCGCGATGGTCAGGCTGGGCCGGACCTACGGCAACACGATGATCGAGATGTCGGCGGCGAACTCCAAGCTCGCCGACCGGGCCACCCGGATGGTCGGCGACATCACCGGCGCGGACCTCTCCATCGCCCGGCCCGCGCTGGAGGCGGCCGGGTGGCACGTGAAGGTCGCGGTGCTGATGATCGAGCGCGGCCTCGACCCGGATGACGCCCGGGTCCTGCTCCGGGAGCACGGCGACCGGCTGGAGTCCGCGCTCGCCGCGGAAGAGGCTCAGGGTGCCTGACCGCGGCGAAGGACGCGTCAGGCACGGCGAGCCGGGCCTGGAGGACAGGTCCGCCGGATCGCCGGGCGGCGCAGGCGGGCGCGTCGCGTCGGAGGGGACGGTCGGGCGTACGTCCGAAGGCGCGGGCGGGCACGGCGCCTCCGACGGCTCCGCCGTGCTCGCCGCACTTCTCGCGGACGCCGTGCCGCGGGTGTGCTCGGCGGCGGTCGCCGTGGTCGCCGTGGACGGTGGCACGGTCGCCGCCGCGGCGCACGGAGAGCTCGTCCGGTACGTGGACTCCTCCGAGGCGCTCCTGGCCGACCGGCCGGCCGTTCACCGAGACTCGATCTTCGACCTCGCCTCGCTCACCAAGCTCTACACGACGGCCGTCATCCTGTCGCTCGTCGAAGAGGGCCGCCTCGGCCTGGACGCCCCCGTCGCGACCTGGCTGCCCGGCGCTCCCACCGGGGTCACCCTGCGGCATCTGCTCACCCACGCGGCGGGCCTGCCGGCCGGCCGCCGCGCCCACGAGGAACTCCTCGGAGACGGGCCCGAGGTGTTCGCCGCCCGGCTGGAGCGGATCCTCTCGACGCCGCCGCTGCACCCGTTCGGTGAGCGCCACGTCTACTCCGACGTCGGCATGATCACCGCCGGCCGGGTGGCGGAGATCGCCGGGGAAGCCCCCCTGGACGAGTTGCTCCGCGCCCGGGTCACCGGGCCGCTCGCCCTGACCGACACCGGATACCGGCCCGCGCCGTCGCTGCGGTCCCGGATCGCCGCCACCGAGGACAAACCCGAACGCGCGGGCCCCGGATGCGTGCGGGGCGAGGTCCACGACGAGACCGCCCACGGTCTGGGCGGGGTCGCCGGGCACGCCGGAATCTTCTCCACGGCCGACGAGGTGCTGCGTTTCGCCGAGGCGCTGCGCACCGGAGGCGGGCCCATCCTGCGTCCGGACACCGTGGCGGAGATGACCCGCGACCAGGGCGTCACAGGTGCGGCCTTCCGGCAGGGGCTGGGGGTGAGGATCGGCGACCCGGCCATCGTGGGGCCGCTGACCTCCGCCTACGGCCACTCCGGCTTCACCGGCACCTCGCTCGTCGTCGATCCCGGCCGGGCGCTGACGGTCGTCCTGCTGACCAACAACGTCCACCCGCTCCGCGGCCGGGCGGGCATCCGCGACCTGCGGCACGCCGTCGCTGCCGCGGCGCTGAGACTGTGCTGAGACGTCTCGATCCACCGGTTGCGGACGACGGGCGACTTTTCGCCGCCGCCTGAGTCACCTGTTGAGGTCAATCAACCGCCAGATGGCGCATACCGCCGTATGCTCGTCTCATGTCCGCCACCACGCGTATCACGGTCACTCTCCCCACCGAGCAGGTGACCGAACTCAGGAAGTTGACAGACAACATCTCCGGCTATGTCGCCGAGGCGGTGGCCCGTCAGATCCGGCATCAGCTAATTGGTGAGGACCTCCGGCGCCACCAGGAGGACCACGGGGCCTTCGCTGAGGAGGAGTTGTCCGAGGCCCGATCCAAGATCTTTGGTGCCACCGGCTCCACCAGGCAGACGGGCGTCGCGTGACCGAGCGTTTCGAGACCGTCGTTCTGGACTCTCAGGGCCTGTCCGCCTGGGTTGCCCAAGATCGTACGTTTCTCGCCATGTTGCAGGTGTTCCACGAAACGGCGGCCGATCTCGTCGTCAGCGCCAACACCATCGTCGAAGTGAGCCATGCGAGAGTGAACATGCCCCGGCTGCGCTGGACGTTGTCTCGGGTCAAGGTCGAACCGGTGACCGAGGAGGCGGCTAAAGCATCGGCGGAACTGCTCAGAGCCACGGGCCTGCACGGCCACAAGTACGCGATCGACGCGACCGTCGCGGAGGTCGCACTGCGCCAGCCTGGTCCGGTGGCGATAATGACCTCGGATGTCGACGACGTGGCCAGGTTGTGCGATGGCCGCGTACAGATCATCGGTCTCTGAGGCGTAGCGGAACAGAGCCGGACCGGCGTCTCAGCGGCCGTGCAGTACGGGTGGGTCGAAGCGGCCGAAGACCCAGGTGCCGGGCGCGTCCGGGTCGTCGCCGGCCCAGAACTCCGTCCAGAGCCGGGTGAACTCCTCCCTGGAGAGGTAGCCGTCGTCGTTGAGGTCGAGGAGTGGGAAGATCTCGTCGGTGTCGGTGGCGCAGCCGTTCCACGCCTCGATGAGCTGGTGGTATTCGGCTGGGGAGATCCGCCCGTCGCCGTTCTTGTCGACGGCTTCGAACATCGCCTCGGCGGTCCCGATGACCGCCTCGGAGTTCTCCCCCAACCGGTCGACGATCAGCAGGACCTCCTCCAGTGTGACCCGGTCGTCGCGATCGAGGTCGGAGGCGGCCAGCAGGGTGGTCCACCAGCCCATCATGATCGAGGTCAGCCGGGTGTGGGCCGCCGAACCGGGCGCCGCGCCCTGGATCGCGGCCCATCGCGCGGCCAGCGCCGCGAAGTCCGGTCTCTGCAGGAAACCGTCACCGTCGGCGTCCATGGCGTCGAACACTCCGGCGATCTTGCTCCGCTGGAACCTGCTTGCCATGAGTCCGTCCTTCCAGTTGGTCGTGTGCGGACGAGGAAACGAAGCCCAATGCTCACCAACCGGCACTCCAGGAACAATCGCCACTCGGGTTGACTGCCGTCCCCATGAAGTGACCATCTGGTTACCTTCGGTGAGATCAGGTGCTCACCGGCGATGCCGCGCTGACCGATTCCTTCCGGTGCGTGGCTGATGCCCTGGTCGAGGTGGGGAGCACGCCGCGGCAGGGACCGCCGAGGCGGATGGCGCTGCGGGGCGGATGGCTGCTCGTCGAACCTCCTTGAGCGGGGAACCCCCGCACGAGGAAGGTCAGGCGGGGTAGGCGTGGGTCTCGGTGGCCTTGACCGACGCCCAGACCTGCTGGCCGGAGGTCAGGTCGAGGTCGGCCACGGCCGCGGGGGTGACATCGGCCGAGGCGGTGATCGGCCCGTCCAGATGGACGCGGACGTTGTCGCCATGCCGTTCTATGCCCTCGATCCTGGCCCGCCACAGGTTGCGCGGGGTGCCGTCCGGGCGGGTGCGGTACAGGGCGACCGCAGCGGGGGAGAAGGCGACGAACGCGGGGCCGTCGAGGTGGTCGGCGACGCTGAAGATCACGTCGCCGACGGTCACCCGCCGGTCGGCGGCGATGCCGCGGTAGAGGTTGAGGCCGACCAGGCGGGCGACGTAGTCGGTACGCGGGCGGCGGGCCACCTCGGCGGGGGTGCCCTGCTGGACGACGGCGCCGTCCTCGATGACCACCAGCCGGTCGGCGAGCACCATGGCGTCCAGCGGGTCGTGGGTGACCAGGACGGTGGCGCCGTCGAAGTCGGCCAGATGGCGGCGGAGCCGGGAACGGATCTCCAAGCGGGTGTGGGCGTCCAGTGCGGCCAGGGGCTCGTCCAGCAGCAGCAGCCGCGGCTCCACGGCCAGCGCCCGCGCCAGGGCGACACGCTGGGCCTGGCCGCCCGACAACTGCCGGGGCTTGGAGGCCACGTGGTCGGCCAGGCCGACGCGCTGCAGCCACGCGGTGGCCGTACGGCGGGCGTCGGCTCTGGACGCACCGTGGCAGCGGGGCCCGAAGGCGACGTTCTCCATGGTCGACAGATGCGGGAACAGCAGGTATTCCTGGAAGACCACGCCGATCGGGCGGCGCTCGGTGGCGAGCGCGTGCAGCGGCCGGCCGTCCAGGGTGATGTGGCCGTCCGACAGGGCGGTGAGGCCGGCCAGGGCGCGCAGCGCGGTGGTCTTGCCCGCGCCGTTGGGGCCGAGCAGCGCGACGACCTGCCCCGCGGGGACTTCGAGGTCGAGGTCCAGCCGGAAACCGGGCCGGGTGACGACGAGGTGGGCGTGCAGGGTCATCGAATCTCCGTCCATCTGGCGCGCAGGCTGGCCAGGATGACGACGGAGACGGCCAGCAGCACGAGGCTGAGCACGATGGCCGCCTCGGGTTCGCTCTCCAGCGCGAGATAGACCGCCAGCGGCATGGTCTGGGTCTGGCCGGGGAAATTACCGGCGAAGGTGATGGTGGCCCCGAACTCGCCCAGCGCGCGGGCCCAGCACAGCACGGCTCCGGCCGTGATGCCCGGGGCGACCAGGGGTAGCGTGACGCGGCGGAAGATGATCCAGCGGGAGGCTCCCAGAGTGGCGGCGGCCTCCTCGAAGCGCAGGTCGGCTGCGCGCAGCGCGCCTTCGACGCTGATGACCAGGAACGGCATGGCGACGAAGGCCTCGGCGACCACGACCCCGGCGGTGGTGAACGGCAAGGTGAGGCCGAAGGTGGCGTCCAGCCACTGACCGATCAGGCCACGCCGGCCCAGCACGAGCAGGAGCGCGACGCCGCCCACCACCGGGGGCAGTACCAGGGGGACGGTGACCAGGGCACGCACCAGGCGCCGGCCGGGGAAGGCGACGCGGGCCAGCAGCCAGGCCAGCGGCACACCGAGGAGCAGGCACACCAGCGTGGCCAGGGTCGCGGTCACCAGCGACAGCCGTAGCGCTTCCAGCACCTGCGGCTCGCCCAGTCGTTCGAGCAGGGTGGGCCAGGGGGCGCGGACCAGCAGCCCGGCCAGTGGCAGCACCAGGAAGGCCATGCCGAGTACGGCGGGCACGACCAGGATCCAGGGGACGCGGCCCGCGACTCCGCCCGCCGAGCCGGGACCGCGCCGCGCGCCGTCCCGGCCGGTCGGTGCCGAAGACGGTGTCATGGGATCAGGGAGCCTCGAAGCCGGCCTTGGTCAGCACGTCCCTGCCCTGAGGGGAGAGGACCAGGTCGACGAACTGCTTGGCCGGCTCCGGCGCGGGTGCTCCGGACAGCGCCGCGATCGGGTAGTCGTTGATCGCCTTGTCGGCCTCGGGGAAGTCGATCCCCTTCACCTTGCCCGCGGCGGCCAGCACGTCGGTCGTGTAGACCAGGGCCGCGTCGACCTCACCGAGCTCGACCTTGGTCAGCGTGGCCTTGACGTCCTGTTCCAGGGTGACCGGGGTGACCTTCAGGCCGGCCGCCTCCAGCGCCTTGACCGCCGCCGCTCCGCACGGCACCTGCTCGGCGCACAGGGCGACCTTGACCTTCGGGTCGGTCAGATCCTTCAGCTCGTCCACGTGCGCGGGGTTGTCGGCCGGGACGGCGATCTGCAACGTGTTGCGGACGAACGTGACCGGGGCGGTGGCCGGCCCGGCGTCGGTGACGGTCTTCATGGTGGCCGGGCTGGCGGCGGCGAAGACGTCGGCCGGGGCCCCCTGGACGATCTGCTGGGCCAGTGTGGCGCTGGAGCCGAAGTTGAACTTCACCGATGTGCCCGGGTGGGCCGCCTCGAAGATCCTGCCGAGCTCGGTGAACGTACCGGTCAACGACGCGGCGGCGAACACCGTCAGCGTCGTGTCCGCACCAGCCGGGGAAGCGGAGGCCGAGGAGGGGGCGGCCGAACCGCCGGCTCCGCATCCGGACAGGCTGACGGCCAGGGCGAGGGCGAGCGGGAGCGGGACGGCCCACCGGGAAAGACGCCTGAACACCAAGGGCTCCTTATTGACTCACCGGGCGAGTGTGGTCGGGGATCTCCACGACGACGTTGGTGGACTTGATCACGGCGATCGCCACCACCCCCACCTCCAGGCTCAACTCGTCGGCGGCCTGGCGGCTCATCAGCGACACCACCCGGTACGGCCCGGCGGCGATCTCCACCTGAGCCATCACCGCGTCCTTGACCACTTCGGTCACGATCCCGCGGAAGCGGTTGCGCGCCGAAGAACGCCCCGAGCCGTTCTCGGTCTCGATCTGGGAGCGCGCGAACGCGGCCAGATCCGCACCGGCCACCGTCCGGTGGCCGTGTTCGTCCCGGTGAGCCGGAAGCCGGCCGACGTCGACCCAGCGGCGGACGGTGTCGGGGCTGACTCCGAGCAGCGCGGCGGCCTCGCTGATCCGAAACGTCGTCACGGACAATCACTATACATTCGCATATTCCACCTTCAACGCCTGGGTGCCATGGAAATATGCCAGTGATTCACTGTTTTCTCCTCGCAACTGCGGAGAACAGACGTTGGCCACCCGTGGCCGGCACCACCGCCCAGGTCGTCTCCCGGCACCGGTGACCGGCTCGCCCGCCCCATGCTGGGCGGCGGCCCGCCTGGTGGCGGACGCGGACGTGCGAGGCGCCCGCGTGCTGTCCGGCCCCAGCCTCCCGAGCAGGGGTGCTTCGCCCGACCGCGCCCGGAGGCTCGCCTCCGCCCTCCGGATCGGCATCGTCGGGATCAACAACGGCGCGCCCAACAACCCGCGGGTCCCCTTCGGGGGCTTCGGCGCCAGCGGTCTCGGCCGGGAAGTGGGTCTCTCCGGGCTGCTGGAGTTCACAGGTGAGCAGACCCTCAGCGAAGCCGTCTGACCTCACGTTCCACCCCGGTGATCCCGGCCGGCCCCGGTACGCGGGCCTTGGCGGGTACACGACAGATCGCATTTCGGCCACCCTTAATGCATAGACAGCGTCAGATCATGACCACTAGGAATTCGATAACTTCCCTTACCGAATTCCTGGAGGACGTCGATGCTGGGTGGCTTGGGGCGAGCGGGACGATGGCGGCGGAAGACGGTGATGGCCGTCTCCGCGGCGCTGGCCGTCTCGGCGCTCTCGGTGCCCGGTGCGGGCGCGGAGAGCGCCGGGACGGCCGGCGCCGTCGCACCGGTCACCGGACTCGCGCGAGGGGCGGCCGGCGACGGGATCACGCTGATCACCGGTGACCAGGTGCAGGTCCGCGCCGTCGACGGCGAGCACGACGCGGTGACGGTCACCCCCGCCCCGCGCGCGGACGGCTCCGTGCCGACCTTCCAGGTGCTGGAGACGGAGGACGGGCTGACCGTCATCCCCGACGATGTCGCGGCCCTGGTCCCGCAGCGCCTGGACACCGCGCTGTTCAATGTCAGCGCACTGGCTGAAGAGGGATACGGCACCGCGATCCCGCTCATCCTCACCTACCCGCGGAACGCCGTGAAGGCCGCGATCCCGGCCGTCAAGCAACTCCGCACGCTGGAGAGCATCGGCGGCGCCGGGGTGTCGGTGGCCACCGGAGAGGCCGCGCGGTTCGGGTCCGAACTGGCCCGCCTCGCCGCCGCCGGCGATCCCGGTGCCGCGGGCCGTACGGCGGGGCCGCTGGCGGGAGTGGAGAAGATCTGGCTCGACCGCACAGTGCAGCCGGCGCTGGAGAACAGCGTGCCGCAGATCGGGGCGCCGGAGGCGTGGGCCGCCGGCTTCGACGGCACCGGTACGACCGTGGCCGTGCTCGACACCGGCATCGACGCCGCGCACCCCGACCTCACCGGGAAGGTCGCCGACCGGCGTGACTTCACCGGGGAGAACGCCACCGGCGACCCGCACGGCCACGGCACGCATGTGGCGAGCACCATCGCGGGCTCCGGTGCCGCCTCCGAGGGGCGCCGCAAGGGAGTGGCGCCCGGAGCCACGCTGCTCAACGGCCGGGTCCTGGGCGGCGACGGCTCCGGCCGGCTCTCGTGGATCATCGACGGCATGGAGTGGGCCGCGGGCGAGAAGCACGCCGAGATCGTCAATATGAGCCTCGGCAGCCGCGACGCGGGCGGGCCGCTCACCTCGGCCGTGACGCGGCTGTCGCAGCAGTACGGCACGCTGTTCGTGGTCGCCGCGGGCAACGACGGCTGCGACGGCTGCGTCGGGGCACCCGGCGACGCCCCCGAGGCGCTGACCGTAGGCGCCGTCGACCGTGAAGACCGGCTGGCCCCCTTCTCCAACAGAGGCCCGATCGCCGCCGATCTCGCCGTCAAGCCCGATGTCACCGCACCGGGCGTGGAGATCTCCGCCGCCAGGTCCGGTGGCGGCGCCTCCGGCGAGCCGTACACCGCGATGTCGGGCACCTCGATGGCCACCCCGCACGTCGCGGGGGCGGCGGCGCTGCTCCGGCAGGCCCGGCCGGGAATAACCGGGACCGAGCTGAAGACACTGCTGATGGGGACGGCCAAGCCCGGGCAGGACACGCCCGTCGACGCGCAGGGCGCGGGGCGGATCGACGTCGGCTCGGCGCTCAAGGGCACGGTCGTGGCCTCGCTGGGATCGGTGAACTTCGGCAGCCTCGCGCAGGGCGAGGACAGGAGCGTCGCGGTGAGCTACCGCAACCTCGGCCAGGCGCCCGTCGAGCTGGACCTGTCCGGCGGCGGCGCCTTCACCGTCGAACCCGCGAAGGTCACCGTGCCCGCCGGGGGCAAGGCCGAGGCGAAGGTCACCCTCAAGGGGGCCGGTCCGGGCGTCCTGCGGGAGGAGCTGACAGCGAGCACCCCCGGCGGCGCCGCGGTACGGACCCTGCTGACGGCGAGCGTCGCGCAGCGGCGCGTCGAGCTGAGGGTGCGCGGGATCGCCAGGGACGGCCGCACCGCGCGCGGCGGGTTCACCGTGCTGAACCTCGACGAGGGCACCCTGGTCGGGCGGGTGCTGCCCGGCGACCCGGCCCAGCCCTGCACCGACCAGAAGTACGGCACCGGCACCTGCCTGCTCGTGACGCCCGGCACCTACTCCGTGCTCGGCCACATCTTCACGATGCCCGCCACCCAGGACAGCACCGCGACGGGCAAGCCGCTGAACGAGAGCCTCGTCGGCGACCCCGAGATGAAGATCACCGAGAACACCGAGGTCGTGCTCGACGCCCGCAAGGCGGTCGAGGTCGAGGTGGAGACGCCCGACCACGTGACCAAGCGGAACACCGGGGCCGCGGCGCAGATCGCGTGGTACCGCTCGGGCGAGAAGGGGACCGCCCTGCGCGGCGGCACCAACATCTCGCCGGGCGGGCAGGTCGAGGAGCGGCTGTTCGTCCAGCCCACCAGGCAGGTCACCAAGGGGATCTTCACCGTCGGCACCCGCTGGCGGCTGGAGGCACCCGCGATCACCCTGACGACCCCCGGTATCGGGCTGAACCCCGAATACTACGACCCGGTCCACTTCAGCGACTTCGCCACCGAGTATCCGCGCCTGGATGGGACCGCCCTGCTCATGGCGGTCGACGCCGGGCGCGGCACGGCCGGGGAGATCGAGGCCCGGAACCTGCGCGGCAAGCTGGCCGTCATCCGCCGCACCGAAGGGGTGCCGGTGTCCACCCAGGCCAACGCCGCCGCGGCGGCGGGGGCGAAGATGGTGGCGATCTACAGTGACCGGCCGGGGGCGGACATCACCCCCGGCGGGACCGGCGTCAAGCTCACGGTCCCGACCGTGCGTCTCACGCAGGAGGAAGGCCTGAAACTGGTCGAGCGGCTGCGGCGGCTGCCCGTGCCCGTCCTGGCCAAGGGGATCGTCGCCAGCCCCTACGTCTACGACCTGTTCCTGCGCGAGCAGGGCAGAGTGCCGGACTCACTGCGCCGGGTGGTGCGGGCCAAGTCGCTGGCCAGGGTGGAGACCGGCTATCACAGCCAGCTCTCCGACGACGTGACGGTGAACGAGGCGCGGTTCGTGTTCGAGCCGTGGGACACCTCCTCGATCTCCACGAACCGTCCCATGGCGAAGACGCCGCGTACCCGGGTGGAATACCTCACCCCGGACCCGGACCTGCGGTGGAGTGCGTCGGCCGTGACCCCCGAGCGCAGCTACAACAACATGTGGCCGCACCCGGACACCCCGCGCGTGGCTCTGTCCGCACCGGAGTTCCGTCCCTACAAGGCGGGGGAGCGGATCAGCCGCACCTGGTTCAAGCAGCCGCTGCTGCCCGGCATCAACCCGCGCAACCCGCTGCGCCGGGAGGGCGACAGGCTGCGTCTCTCCATGCAGGGGTTCGTGGACGCCGACCGCAACTACGGCGACACCTACACCAGCAGTTTCGCGAACGGCATGAAGACCGACTTCCGCCTCTACCAGGGCGACACGCTGCTTGAGCAGACGGAGTACCTGCCCTCGGGCGCCGTGGACGTCCCGGCGGAGAAGTCCTCCTACCGGATCGAGTACGACGTGCGCAACGAGGCCGCCTGGGCGAAGCTGTCCACGCGCACCCGGGCCGTGTGGACGTTCGGCTCGGAGCGCGCCGCGGACGCGGGCACCACGGTGATCCCGCTGCTGCTGGCCGGGTTCGACGCCCCGACGGATCTGAAGAACCGGGCCCGGTCCGCCAAGCTCGGCGTCTCCCTCTACCAGCAGGAGGGCTCGGCGCAGAGCGCGGTGAAGGAGGCGTCGCTGGAGGTCTCCTACGACGACGGCGCCACCTGGCACTCCACCCGCCTGCGGGCGAAGGACGGCAAGGAGGGCAAGGACGGCAGGGCCTACGAGGCCACGCTGGACCGGCCCGCGTCCGAGTTCGTCTCGCTGCGGCTCAAGGCGACCGATGTCAAGGGGAACACCCTCTCGCAGGAGGTGATCCGCGCCTACGCGATGCGCTGATCCTCGCGTGCACCGGGCCGAGTGGGCCCTCCTCGTCCTGGCGGTGCCGGACGAGGAGGGCCATCCGGCATCGGGCCGGCGGAGCAGGTCCCGCGGGGCGCTGCGGCGCACCCGCTGAACCCGTCGCTCCGCCCTGGCCCGGGGCCGGCGGCCTACTTGTTCCGGCGGCGGGTGTCGGCCATGTACTCGTCGAGCGCGCTCCGGGTGGCGCGCACCGCCGCCTGCGAGGTCTCGAACGTGCGCTGGGCGATGCCGACGAAGATGCAGTCGACGATCAGGAGCTGACTGATCCGGCTGGCCAGTGCGCCGGGACGGAACGCGGTCTCCCGGCCGGCCGAGACCAGGACGTGGTCGGCGAGCTCGGCGAGCGAGGAGCGAGGGTTGTTGGTGATCGCCACCGTGGTCGCGCCCCCCTTGTGCGCGAGCTGCATGGGCGCGATCACGTCGGGGGTCTCGCCGGTGCAGCTCACCCCGACCGCGACGTCGCCCTGCCCCATCAGTGCCGCGCTGGTCAGCGCGAGATGGGCGTCGGCGAAGGCGTGACCGGGCCGGCCGATCCGCATCAGCTTCTGCGCCATGTCGACCGCCACCACGCCGGAGGCGCCGACTCCGTAGACGTCCACCCGGCGGGCGGCGACCATGGCCTCCACCACCGTGCCCAGCCGGTCGGGGTTGAGCTGGGCCGCGGTGTCGGCCAGCGCCTCGGACTCGGCCCGGGTCACCTTCGCGATCACGTCGGTGAGCGGGTCGTCGGGCCCCAGGTCGCCGGGGACGAGCCGTTCGGGCTCCTCCCGGGCCACCGCCGCGGCCAGGGCGAAACGCAGCTGGGAGTAGCCGGCGAAGCCCAGAGCCCTGGCGGTGCGCACGATCGTGGCCTCACTCGTCCCGGAGACCGCGCTGAACTCGGTGATGGTGCTGCGGGCCACCATCGCCGGGTCTTCGAGGATGAGACGGGCGATGGCCTGCGCTGCGGGGGTGAGCGAGGGCAGGACGGCCCGCACCGTGGCCACCAGGTTCCCGGGGGTGGGGCCATCGTGATCGTTCATTCGCACCTCTTCTGTCAGGAGGAAGTTTATTGGCCGCCGACCAGCCATAGTGCGACAGCGCGGGCCGAAACCCTGGAAATACCGTGGGTGGCGAGGTAGATCGCTCCGGTGGGCTCGCCCGGCATCCCGGTCTCGACCACGATCGCGTCGGGGCGCAGCCGTACGGCCTGCGCCAGCAGGTCCCGGACCCAGGTGTGGCGGCCGGCGTCGTGCACCACCAGGACGAGCGGGCGTCCGTCGTCGGAGATGTCGGGAAGCCTGGCCGTCTCGGCGGTGACGGTCTGCCCGGCGGTGCCGGGCAGCAGTTCGGTCAGGGCGCCGATCAGACCGGTGGGGACACCGGGGCCGATCGCCAGGTTCAGCCGCGGGGCGATGTCGACGACCAGCGGTGGCCGCGAGATCGCGGGGGAGGACGGCGCGGGGACACGCGGGGCGTGCCCGGCGGGCCGGCCGCCTCGCTCGTGCCCGGACGGGGACGCGGGGTGGTCGGCCGCGACGACCACGCGCATGGCGGCGCGTGCGGCCTCCATGCCGAGCTCCGCGCCTTCCTCGGTGTCCCGCGACGGCTCCGCCTTCCGTGCGGGGTGCTCCGCGTGCCAGGCGGCCAGGGTCAGCACGCGTGCCGCCGCCTGGGCGAGGCGCTCCTCGGGCAGCCTCCCCTCCAGGATGGCCGTCACGATCGCGTCGCGCAGCGCGTAGACGCTCTCCCCGCCGGGGGAGGACGTACCGACGCAGATCGCGTCCACCCCGGCGGCCAGCGCGCGGACGGCGATCTCGCCCGGCGGGTGCAGCGCGGCGACGGCGCCCATCTCGATCGCGTCGGTGACCAGCAGCCCGTCGAAGCCCAGCTCCTCGCGGAGCAGGCCGGTCAGGATCGGCCTGCTCAGCGTGGCCGGGCTGTCCGGGTCGAGCGAGGGCACCAGCAGGTGACCGCACATCACGGCCTGGACGCCGGCCCGCACCGCCGCGTGGAACGGCGGCAGGTCGCGCTCCCGGAGGAGCTCCGGGGAGGCGTGCACGGTCGGCAGGGCGTGATGGGAGTCGGTGACGGTGTCGCCGTGGCCGGGGAAGTGTTTGGCGCAGGCCGCCACCCCGGTGCTCTGCAGGCCGGCGATCCAGGCCACGCCCTGCCGGGACACGAGGTCGGGGTCGGGGCCGAAGGAGCGGATGCCGATCACCGGGTTGGCCGGGTTGGCGTTGACGTCCACCACGGGGGCGTAGTCCAGGGTGATGTCGGCGGCGGCGAGCAGCAGGCCGATCTCGCGGGCGACCCGTTCGGTCCGTCCGGTGTCGTCGGCCACGCCGAGCGCCCGGTTGCCCGGCCAGGAACTGCCCGTCCTGGCCTCCAGCCGGGTGACCGCCCCGCCCTCCTCGTCCACCGCGACCACCACGGCGGGGTTCTCCCGCCGGAGCCCGGCGACGAGCTCGGCCGTCTGCGCCCGGTCCGTGAGGTTGCGGGCGAACAGCACGGCACCGCCGAGTCCGTCGGCCAGCGCCCGGCGCAGCCAGTCGGGTGGTGCGGTGCCGTCGAATCCGGGCTGGAGCACGGTCATGGCCAGCCGGTCCAGATGGGGGCTGCTGTGGGACATTGGTGGCACCTTCTCGCCGGAGACGTCTCCGGGCAGGTTACACATCAATGACACTTTCTTTCATCATCATTGCTTCGAAAGTAAATTTCTGCCATTCTCGCCGTCGAGACCCCCGTGACCCCTCCTGACCGGCCCGATGTCCGCTCGACGGCACCTGACCCGCGGCTCCCGGCCCGTGGTCGGAGTCGCCGGGACGGTCAGAGGCGCAACACCCCCCTTGGAGTCCGTATGAGCTCACCCACTCGCCGCACCGTCCTGCGCGGCCTCGCCCTCGCCGCCGCCGCGACCGCCGTACCCCTGCCGGCCTTCGCCTCCTCCCTGGCCCCCGCCGGATACGTGCCGCCGCTGCGCCAGATGCGCGGCATGTGGATCGCCTCGGTCGTCAACATCAACTGGCCGTCGAAGACCGGGCTGACCGCCGACCAGCAGAAGGCCGAATACCTCGCCTGGCTCGACCTGGCACAGGCCCGCAAGCTGAACGCGGTGTTCGTGCAGATCCGGCCGACCGCCGACGCCTTCTGGCCCTCGCCGTTCGAGCCCTGGTCGCAGTATCTGACCGGCACCCAGGGACAGGACCCCGGCTACGACCCGCTGGCCTTCCTGGTCGAGGAGACGCACAAGCGAGGCCTGGCCTTCCACGCGTGGTTCAACCCCTACCGCGTGTCGATGCAGCCGGACCCGGCCAAGCTGCACCCGGACCACCCGGGCAGGAAGCACCCCGACTGGGTCATCCCCTACGGCGGCAAGCTCTACTACAACCCGGGCATGCCCGAAGTGCGGGCGTTCGTGCAGGACGCCATGATGGACGCGGTGACCAGGTACGACATCGACGGCCTGCACTTCGACGACTACTTCTACCCGGTCAACACCGCCGCCTTCGACGACAGCGCCGCCTTCGCCCAGCACGGTCAGGGCTTCCCCGACCTCGCGGCCTGGCGGCGCAACAACGTGGACCTGCTCGTGCAGGAGATGCAGCAGCGGGTCCGGCGGGCCAAGCCCGAGATCGCCTGGGGCATCAGCCCCTCCGGCATCTGGCGCAACAAGGCCACCGACCCCCTCGGCTCGGAGACGAGCGGCGGCCAGTCCTACGACAGCCTGCACGCCGACACCCGGGGCTGGGTCAAGAAGGGCTGGCTGGACTACATCGCACCGCAGATCTACTGGTACATCGGCCAGTCGAACGCCGACTACGCCAAGCTGATCCCCTGGTGGTCCGCCGTGGCGGCGGGCACCGGCACGCAGCTCTGGATCGGCCAGGCCGCCTACAAGGCGGGGGCCGCCGGGCAGCCCGCCGAGTGGTTCCGGCCGAGCGAGCTCACCGACCACCTGGCTCTGAACCGGAACCACCCCGAGGTCGGCGGCGACATCTGGTACAACGCCAACGACGTCCGCGAGGACCGGCTCGGATCGGTCACCACCACGGTGACCGACCACTACACCCGCCCGGCCCTCGGCCCACTGCTGCCCAGGCTCGCCGACGGCCATCCGCCGCGCCGTCCGGTGCTCGCCTCGGCGCATCGGGGGAACGGCGGCACTGAGTTGCACATCGTCGCCACCGGCAGGGACACGCCGTTCCAGTACGCGATCTACCGGCTCGACAGGCCCGCCAGGTCTGAGGACTTCGCGGACGCCCGCAACCTGGTCGCGGTCGTCCCCGCCGGCCGGCACACGCGCTGGACCGATCCGGCGGGCGCCAAGGGCGCCTACTACTACGTGACCGCCGTAGACCGGGCCAACCGGCAGAGCCCGCCGAGCCAGGGCCGTCGCGTGCACTGGTGACCCGCCCACGGGAGACCTGCGGGGGGTGACCCCGCTCGGACGGACCCGTGGCGCCGATCGATCGGCGCCGGCAAGCGGGGCAGCCCGTGCCGACACCAAGGTGACCGGGGAGTTCGTCGCCGAGTTGAAGCGGGATCTCCCGGGAGCGGTGTCATCGCTCCCGGGAGATCGCCGGTGGTTGTCGTGCGGGGCGGTGTTCGTCAGGCGGTGGCGCGGTAGGTGAGGACGACGACACCAGAGGCGAATGACGTCGTATCGGTGAGCTGCACAGGGGTGGCGCTCTCGGGCCGGAAAAGGGGTTCGCCTTCGCCCTTGATCACGGGGTAGATCCAGATGCGGTACTCGTCGAGCAGCCCGTGCTTGGCGAGGTCGTCGGTGAGCCGGCCGCAGCCCCAGGTGAGAATGTCGTGGCCGGGCTGGGACTTGAGCCTGGTGACCTCGGCGATGAGATCGCCACCCGGAATGATCGCCGAGTTGTTCCAGTTTGCGGTCTCGTCCAAGGTGGCGGAGACCGCATACTTGGCGATGCTGTTGACGTGGTCGCCGTAGGGGTTGCCGCCCATGCCGGGCCAGGCCTCGGCCATGCCCAGGTAGGTGACGCGGCCCAGCAGCAGCGCGTCGCAACCCAGGGTGAGCTTCAGCGCGTACTCCATTGCGTCCGGGCTGTTGTGCTGCATGGACCACAGGTGTGGGTCGTCGATGTATCCGTCGAGCGTGGTGTATGTGGAGGCGATGATTTTCCGCATGCGTGGTTCCTTACCCGTGGTTGATGACAGTCGACTGATACGGGATGTGCGAGCGAGGTCGCCGGCCGTCGAATCCGCTCGGCAACGTCCTGAGCCGATGATTCGCCGTGGCGGCGCGGTGGCCGGTGAGCCTTCATCTGAGGGTGGGCCTTCATCTGAGATGGAAGACGTGGACCATGTGTGGCGCGTCGATGAGGGTGTGCGGCGCCAATGCGTGGTAGCCCCAGACATGAACCCATGCGTTGCCGGTCCGCACCGTGAGAACCGTCTTGAACATTCCCGGCGCGAAGTAGGTCAGCAGCAGGAAGACGACCGACAGGGCGGCGTTGCCCGGCGAGGTGAACACCGTCCACGCGTCCCAGATATGGAGCGCCGTATAGGTGAGCCCGCCCAGGATCACCGTGGTCGCGGTCGATCCGGTGAGTCGCAGAAAGCGAGGCACCAGGATCGCGTAGATGAAAACCATGGCGGGTAGCACCGCGCCGGCGAAGTAGACCGTGAAGGTCAGGGGAACTCCGAGCAGGAGTTGACCGGTGGTCAGCTCGAAGATTCCCGGATCGAGCACGGTGATCTGGACGAGCGACTCGATCAGGAGGACCGCGCCGATGAGAGCGGTGTCGGCCCGGCGGTTGTTCGAGTGGAGGTTGAGCGCCTCGGCGGAGTAGCGCCGCCGGAAGAACAGGAGCGGAACCACCGCGTAGACAAGGAGGTTGTAGGCCGCCCACGCGATGGACTCGGTGGGGCTGACATGTTCGTGCGTTCCGTAGATCGAGCCGGCGAGGTGCAGCCCGAACGGGTGCCATCCGGCGAGCCGGCCAAGGAGGAGGCCCAGCCCCAGCCCGCCGGCCCCATACAGCAGCAGGAGCAGAGTCTCGCGGGCGGCCACCGAGCGTTCCGGCGCGCGGTCGGCCAGGTTGGGCGGCGTTCGCCTGCGGGTGAGCCGGAACGTCAGCACGGTGAGCAGGAGCACCTCGACCAGGGCCAGGTTGGCGTCCATCAGGCTGCCGGCCGGCGTTTGGGTCGCAGCGGCCGGCCAGTCGAACGGGAGTGCGTCACCCGCCACGGCAAGGACCACCACGTTGCCGCCGAGCCAGCCGATTGCGGCGAGTTGGACGCTGCGATTGTGAAGCAGCACGGTCAGGCCGCTCCGGGGCGGGCGTGGCTGGACGTCGGTCGTACGGGAAAACGTCACCGTCTGGCTCCGGAGTTTCGTAATACGACTGTGCTAACAACCGGCAGACTAACATGACTGTGCTATAAAAGGGCAGTGCCCAAAGTGGTGGATCCAGCAGAGCGTCGGCTGCTGCTGGCCGAGGCCGTACTGCGGGTGATGCGCCGCGACGGTCTGGAGCAAGCCTCGGTCCGCAACGTCGCCCGTGAGGCGGGACTGTCGATGGGCTCGCTGCGGCACTACTTCGCAAGCCAGTCCGAGCTCATGGTGTTCGCGTTCCGTACGGTCATCAACCGGATCGAGTCCCGCCTCGCCGGACTGGAGCCCGAGGCCGACCCCCGGCGAAGAGCGCAGAGCGTGCTGACCGAACTGCTCCCGCTCGACGACGAACGGCGGGCGGAGAACGAAGTCTGGTTGGCCTTCACATCCCGGGCCATGGTCGACCCTGTGCTTGGGAGCCTTCGCGATGAGGGATACGACGCCCTGCGGGCCGGTTGTGAAGCGATGGTCACCGATCTGTCGGCAGCAGGCCTGGCTCCGACCGACATACCAGCCGAGGCCGAACGCCTGCACGCCTTGCTGGACGGTCTCGCGGTGCATGCAGCCATGCGTCCGGACATCCACACAGCCGAGTCGTTGACCGCCGCCATCGCACGTCACCTCGACGCCCTCGCGACCGAACGTGCCTCACGCGACGCAGCCGGAGGCACTGGCCGGTGCCCGTGTTCTGGCCCTTGAACCAGGACATGCCATAGTCGAAGGCCGACCTCGTCCTGCTCGCACAGGCCGCTCGGCGGCCCGGCGGGGGCGTCAGAGGTCCGGGAAGTCCGCGAGGGCGCGCTCGGTCTCCAGGACGGCGCGGTGGAGTTCGCGGGCGAAGGGACCGATCCGGTCGGGGCCGAACCTGGCCGACGGGATCGCGATCGACAGCGCCGCGATCGCGCCGCCCTGCCCGTTGTGCACGGCGGCGCCGATCGCCGAGACCCCCTGCTCGGTCTCCTCGATGTTGAGGCCGTATCCACGGGCGCGGATGTCGTCGAGATCACGCGTCAGTCCGGCCCGCTCGGCGTCGGACAGGTCCGGATAGAGCTCCCGGATCCGCTCGTCGGGCAGCTCGGACAGCAGGACCTTGCCGCCCGACGCATGATGGGCGGGCAGGATCGTGCCCCGCCGGTCGCCGACGTGCAGGATCTGCGACGACTCCACGCTGGACAGGAACCGCACCTCCGTGCCGACGCGGACCATGAGGTTGACGGTCTCCTGGACCCTTCCGCACAGCGTCTCCATGTGCGGCCGGGCGAGCTCGCGGAGCTTTCTGAGAGCTGAGCCCCCGAGGTCGCCGCCGGCCGAGGACAGGAACGGCCCGGGAAGGTAGGTGTGGTTGTCGTCCTGTACGGCGAAGTCCCGGTAGACCAGCATGGCGAGCAGCCGGTGGGCGGTGGACCGGGCGATGCCCAGCTCCTTGGCGACATCGGTGACCTTGAGCTTCCCCTGGTCGCGCAGCATGTGCAGCAGGAGCAGCACGTTGTCGACGGAGCCGAGGGCATATACCGGCTTGTTCTTCACAGAAGAATGATAGTGCACCATAAAGAATCTGTTTATAGCTTGGTCGCCATGAACCCAACTGAAGAGGCGGCGCTCCAGCGGCTGTACGCCGACTTCGACGCCGAGCATCTGCTCCCGCTGTGGACCCAGGTGGGCGACCTCATGCCGGTGCATCCCCGCCCCCAGGCCAGGCCGCACGTGTGGGAGTGGAAGCGGCTCTACCCGCTCGCCCGGCGCGCCGGCGACCTGGTGCCCGTGGGCCGTGGCGGAGAGCGTCGCGCGATAGCCCTGGCCAACCCGGGCCTGGAGGGCCGGCCGTACGCGACCCCGACGCTGTGGGCGGCGATCCAGTACCTCGGCCCGCGCGAGGTCGCTCCCGAGCACCGGCACACCCAGAACGCCTTCCGCTTCGTGGTGGAGGGCGAAGGGGTCTGGACGGTCGTGGACGGCGACCCCGTGGCCATGCGACGCGGTGACTTCCTGCTGACCCCGGGCTGGCACTTCCACGGCCACCACAACACCACCGACAAGCCGATGGCCTGGATCGACGGGCTCGACATCCCGTTCGTCCACTACACCGACAGCTCGTTCTTCGAGTTCGGGCCAGAGCAGGTCACCGACACCGGAACGCCGTCGGTGTCCCGTTCCGAACGGCTCTGGGCGCATCCGGGCCTCCGGCCGCTGTCCGGGCTGGGGGCCCGGCCGCACTCGCCGATCGCCGCCTACCGCTGGGAGCACACCGACCGCGCGCTCGACGAGCAACTGGCGCTGGAGGACGAGGGCCACGCCGCGACCGTCGAGCCCGGCCACGCCGCGGTCCGCTACACCAACCCCACCACCGGCGGCGACGTCATGCCGACCATCCGGGCCGAGTTCCACCGGCTCCGGCCCGGCACCCGGACCCGGACCCGGCGCGAGGTCGGCTCCTCGGTCTACCAGGTGTTCGACGGCGACGGCGTGTTCGTCCTGGACGGGGTCGAACGGCGGCTCACCCGTGGAGACCTCGCCGTGGTGCCGTCGTGGTCGGCGCTGACCATCCAGGCCGATTCGCGCTTCGATCTGTTCCGGTTCAGCGACACCCCCATCTTCGAGGCACTGCACCAGTTCAAGGAGGAGACCGAGTGAAGCTCGCAACGCTGCGCCTGCCCGGCCGCACGACGGCGGTACGCGTCGAGGGCGACCACGCGGTGGAGTTGGACGCCGCCGACGTCGGCGAGCTGCTCGCCCTGCCCGGCTGGCGGGAGCTGGCCGCCTCCGGCGGGGGCGCCTCGCACCCGGCGGCCACGGCGGACTACGCGCCGGTCGTCCCGCGGCCGGGCAAGATCCTGTGTGTCGGGCTGAACTACCGGGCGCACATCCTGGAGATGGGCCGTGAACTCCCGCAGTACCCCACGATCTTCGCCAAGTTCCCCGAGGCACTGGTCGGCCCCTACGACGACATCGTGCTCCCCGCCGTCTCCCAGGCCATGGACTGGGAGGCCGAGCTGGCCGTCGTGATCGGAGACACGGTACGGCACGCGAGCCCCGAGCAGGCACGGGCCGCGATCGCCGGTTACTCGATCCTCAACGACGTGACGGCTCGCGACTACCAGTACCGCACCCTCCAGTGGCTGCAGGGCAAGACCTTCGAGGCCACGACGCCGTTCGGCCCGGTCCTGGTCACTCCGGACGAGCTGGGCGAGGGACTCGCGCTCTCCTGCGAGGTCGACGGGGAGACCGTTCAGCAGGCCGACACCGCCGATCTGGTCTTCGGGCCCGCCGAGCTGATCGCCTATCTGTCGGAGATCCTCACCCTGCGTCCCGGTGACGTGATCGCCACCGGGACCCCCGGCGGGGTGGGTCATGCCCGCACTCCGCAGCGGTACCTGGGTGACGGGAGCAGGCTGGTGACCCGCATCGCCGGGATCGGCGAGCTGGCGAACACGGCACGCGCCGATGGCTGACCCCTGGACGGAGGAGGGCACGGCGCTGTTCACCGCCGCCCTCGACACCGCCGACCTGGACGCGCCCTCCCGGCTGCCGGGCTGGACCGGCCGCCATCTGGCCGCCCACGTCGCCTACAACGCCAGGGCCCTGACCCGGCTCGTCCACTGGGCGCGGACGGGGGAGGAGACCCCGATGTACGAGGGGCCCGAGGCCCGCGCCGCCGAGATCGAGGCGGGGGCCGCACTCGGGCCCGCCGTACTGCGCGAACTCGTCGCGGAGACGGCGGGGGAGCTGAGGTCGGCGCTGGACGGGCTGTCGGACCTCCAGTGGCGGGCGCAGGTCGTCACCGCCCAGGGGCGGACCGTCCCCGCCACGGAGATCCCGTGGATGCGCGCCCGCGAGGTGTGGGTGCACGCCGTCGACCTCGGTACGGGCGCGCGTTTCGACGACTTCCCGCCCGGTTTCGTGGACGCGCTGCTGACCGACGTGACACAGACCCGGCTGCGACGAGGGCAGGAGCCGTCGTTCACCCTCGCGCCCCACGACCGGGACCGGACCTGGGGTGCGGACGCCTCCGGGCCGCACGTCACCGGATCGGCCGCCCGGATCGCGGCGTGGCTGACCGGGCGCGGCGAGGCCCCCGAGGCGTCGCTGCCCGCCCCCGGCCGCTGGCTCTAGGGCTCTGGAAAGGATGAACATGAAGCGTGTCGAGGTGCTCGTCGTCGGCGGCGGGATCGGCGGGCTGGCCGCGGCGTACACCCAGGCCAGGGCGGGCCGGGGCGTCCGCCTGCTCGAACGGGCCGAGGAGTTCGGCGAGGTGGGGGCCGGGCTGCAACTCGGCCCCAACGCCACCCGGGTGCTCGCCGGGTGGGGCCTGCTGGACGAGGTCGTCGAGACGGGGGTGCTGCCCGGGCGGCTGGTCTTCCGGGACGCGGTCAGTGCCGAGGAGCTCACCCATCTGGATCTGGGCCCGGAGTTCCAGCGCCGATATCACGGTCCCTACGTCGTCGCCCACCGCAGCGATCTGCACCGCATCCTGCTCCGAGCCTGTGAGCGCGAGGGCGTGGACCTGGTCAAGGGCGTCAGCGTCGAGCGGGTGGAGACCGTGGGACCGGGCGCACGTGTCTTCTGCGTCGACGGTTCGGTGCACGAGGGCGACGTGGTCCTGGGCGCCGACGGACTGCAGTCCCGGCTGCGGGCGAAGATCGTCACCGACGCTCCAGTTGAATCAGGATTTGTCGCTCATAGGGGGACGTTTCCCGCTGGAGGGGTCGACATCAACCCGGACGAGGTCGTCGCCTGGCTCGGCCCGGACTGTCATCTCGTGCAGTATCCGCTGCGGCAGGGGGAGATGCTCAACCAGGTCGCCGTCTTCCGCGGCCCCGGAGACCTGGACGCCGCCTTCGAGCGGTGCTGCGACCAGGTCCGGGGTGCCCTGTCGCATCTGTGGCGCGACCGGCACTGGAACATGCTCGACCGGGCACCGGCCACCTCGTGGGTCGACGGACGGCTCGCGCTGGTCGGCGACGCCGCCCACCCGATGCTGCAGTATCTCGCCCAGGGCGCCTGCCAGGCCCTGGAGGACGCCCAGGTGCTGGCCGAGCAGTCCGTCAAGCACGCCGGTTCGTGGGACGACGCCCTCGCCGCCTACCAGGAGATCCGCGTTCCGCGTACCGCGCGGGTGCAGGCCACCGCCCGCGTCTGGGGCGACATCTGGCACGTCGACGGGCTGGGCAGGACACTGCGGAACGAGCTGATGCGGACCCGCGACCTGGCCGACCACAGATACACCGACTGGCTTTACGGGCTCTGATCGGGAGAGCGGGAAACGGGCGCGGCCACCAGGGGTGGCCGCGCCCGTTCGCGTCCGGGTGCCGTGCGCGGCACCCGGGTCAGGGCAGGAAGGCGTCCTGGCGGGCCAGTTCGGCCCGTACGGCCGATGCGTCGGTCTTGCCCTGGTCGGCGACTCCGGCGGCGGCGATCCCCGCGGCGTGACCCGTCGCGAACGCGGTGCCCATGACCCGCAGGGAGCCGCCGGCCGCCCTGTCGCCGTCGATGGTGCGTCCCGCGGCGAACAGGTTGCCGGTGTCGGCGCTGCATATCGCGCCGAAGGGGATCTCGTAGTAGCCGTCGCCCTCGATGAACCTCCACTCGGAGGGCACCCCCGGGCCCGGGTGGTACTCCACCGGCCACGCGCCCAGTGCGACGGCGTCGTCGAACCGGCCGCCGCCCAGCACGTCGGACTCCGACATCCGGTACTGGGCGACGACATGCCGGGACTCCCTGGTGCCCAGCTCCGGACCGGTGCTGACGATGTGGGTGCCCGAGCAACCCGGGAGCGACCGGATCACCTCAAGATAGGCCCGGGACTGCTCTCGCGCGGAGATCTCGGCCCGGCTGGTGTCGCTCGCGTCGCGGGCGTCGTAGGCCTCGTCGACCAGGTAGGCGATCACGTCGCCGGAGATCGGGAGGCGGGCGATCAGGCCCTGCTCGGCGAGGAGCGGACCGGCGCCGCGGGCCTTGGCGGCGCGGACGGCCTCCCGGACCGTGTCCCTGGTGACCCGGGCGTCGGCGGGAACGCCGCCGAAGCGGACACCGAGCGACCCGTTCTGGACCTTGCCGTCGTTGCCGTAACGGACCCCGGCGCCGGCGCGGGCGGCGAGATCGGCCTCGCCGGTGGCGTCCACGAAGGCTGCAGCGGTGATCTCGTGCACCCCCGAATGGTCGGCGATCTGAGCCGACACGATGCGGTCGTCCTCCCGGCGGGCACCCAGCAGCATGCTGTGCAGCCGGGGCTCCGCGCCCGCGCCGACGCACAGGTCGTCGAGCACCCGCTTGGCGGTCTCGGGGTCGAAGACGACGGCCACGGCGGTGAACTTCTGCGGCTCGGTGACGGCGCCCTCGGCGCGCAGGCCGGCCAGGACCTCCTCGGCCACGCCGTACACCACCTGCGTGTACGGCTCCGCCCGGGTGTACAGGCCGCAGTAGGTGAGGACGTTGCGCAGGGTGGCCGCACCGCCCAGGCACGGACCGCGCTCGACGAGGAGGGTGCGCGCTCCGGCGCGGGCCGCGCCGACCGCGGCGGCGACTCCGCCGGATCCACCACCCGCGACGATCACGTCGTAGTGCTCGGTCATCTGGATCATGCCGCCTTTCCTGGCTCGCGGACGAAGAACATGAGGATCGCGCCGACGAGGGGGCCGATCGCGAGAGTGACGAATGCCGCGTAGAAGGAACCCGTCGTCTGGAAGACCGCGCCGATGACGACGGGCACGATGACGCTGCCGAGCTGCCAGACCGCGTTGGTGGCGCCCGCCGCGGAGCCGGCCAGCCGCTGCCCGGACAGGTCGGGGATCATCGCGACCATGAGCGGGCTGTAGATGTAGGCGCCGAGTCCGAGGAAGGGCGCCACGATGAGGAACTGGGTCGCCGTGGTCATGCTGCCGAAGACCAGCAACGTGACGACGAAGAACGCCAGCACGACCACGGTGGGGATCCTGCGGCCCTTGCCGATCAGGTCGGTCACCAGCCCGATCAGCGGCTTGCTGACGACGGCCACGATACCGAAGACCACCACGACGGTTCCGGCGGTCACCGGGTCGATGCCGTTGCCCTTCACCATCAGGGTGTTCGACCAGGTGATGAAGCCGTAGGTGCCCCACAGGCCGCCGAAACCGGCCAGGCCGAGCAGGAGCAGATCGCGGTTGCCCATCAGGGGGCGCAGGTCCGGCTTCTGCGGCCCGGCCTCGCTCCGGGCGCCGGCGTCGCCGTTGCGGATGAGGAGGAGACAGGCGACGGCCAGCACCATCGAGGCCGCGCCGAAGAAGTGGTAGGAGGTCTCCCAGCTCTGCCACTGGATGAGCCGGGGCACCACGGCATTGGCGATCACGGTGCCCAGCGAGGTGGCGGTCATGAAAACGCCCATGGCCAGTCCCCGGCCCTCGGAGGTGAACCACACCGTGATGAGCTTGACGCCCGCGGCGTAGTCCGCCCCGGCGAACAGGCCGATCAGTGCCTGGAAGGCGATGCCGACGCCGGCCGAGGGGCTCGATCCGAACAGCACCATGAAGCCGCCGGCCACGAACAGCGATCCGGCCAGGATGTTCCTCGCCCCGAGCCAGTCGGTGAGGAAGCCGCCCCCGGCGTTGGAGACGACGTAGCCGATGTAGTAGGCCGTCGCGAAGACGCCCAGGCCCGCCAGGGAGACCCCCAGCGCCTCGCCGATCGACGCCGAGGCGGGGCCCCAGGTCGAGCGGTCGACCGAGGTCATCGTGAACGACGCCCAGCACAGGAGGAGGATCACCCAGCGGTACGGCGACGAGATGCCGGACACGGCCTGGCGTGGCGTGGCGTGAACACTCATGAAAGCCCTTTCGGTGACCGCCTGACCGGACAGGGGAGTCGATACCGGTCATGTGGTGTGAGTGCGCTCACGTTACCGCCCGTGTAGCGCACTGAGGAAACATGATTGAAACTTTCTTCTGTGAAGAACGGGATTGACGGACGGTCACCCGTAGCGGTGGCCGGTCGCACCCTGTCATCCCAGTCGCCCTGTCCGGCTGTCATGGACGCCCGGCCGGCGAGGGCCCGGAGGGGTCGTGCGGCGGATTCCCGGCGCGCGGCGCGGAGGCCGGGGCGCGGTCACCGGCATCCGGTGGTGCTTGGCGGAGAAATCGGCCAACTTTGAGGGAGAAATGTGTGCAGACGCGTTCATTTCCCATTCCGTAGGGCAGGTGCCGGGTGTGATGGAGCGTGAAACCCGGCGGCGGCTTCGCCATGGCGAGGGCGGCCCCGGTGTCTCATCGCTCGTGAGGGACGGGGTGACTCCGCGGCGGCCCGTCGCGACTCCGTCCAGCGGTCGTGTCGGATAGCTGGGGGAGCTGTGCCGCCGGAGGCCGCGTCAGCGTGACCGGGCCGGCGAGGTCCTCCCAATCGCTCGTACTGTCGCATGGGCGCGACGGGGATGGGGTCGGGGATGAAGATCATTGGAATGGCGGGCAGCCTCCGTCCGGGTTCGTACGTCCGGAGGCTGCTGGAGGCGTCGGCCCGGGAGCTGCCGGCGTCGGTGGACTTCGAGACCTGGGACGGGCTCGACCGGGTGTCCCCCTTCCGGGACGGGCCGCTTCCCCAGCGGGTGGATGAACTGTGCCACACCCTCTCCGCGGCGGACGGCATGCTGATCGTGGCCCCGGCGTACAGCGTTCTGCCGCCCCAGCTCGGCCACGCGCTGAACTGGATGGCCTCCCGGCGCGGCGGCGCGGTCCTCGTGGGCAAGCCGGTGGCGGTGGTGACCGCCTGCCTGCACGCCCACGAGGCGATGTGGACGCAGACCGAGCTGCGCCGCGCGCTCGGCGCCGCCGGCGCGGTCGTCTACGGAACGGACCTGGTCGTGTCTCCGGCCCTGAGCCAGTTCGACTCCGACGGCAGGATCATCGACCCGGAGTTCCGCGACCGGCTCCACTCGGTGCTGGACGGACTGTGCGCGCCGTCCCTGGCGAAGTCCGCGGTGCGGAAGGCCGCCGGAGCGGTCCCGGCCACCACCTGATCATCGGCCGAGGTCCGTCCGGCGATCGCAGTGGTGGCGGTCCCGCTCTCCGGAGAACGGGCCCCGCGACGACGCGGGCAGGAGAACGCCTCCTGCCCGATCGGAATCGAACAGTACGGTCAAGCTTGATCGGAGACAGCGATGGGCATCGGACGGATCGGCGTATGGCATCCCCTGTTCGGCAGGGCTCCGGTCCTGGACATCCGGCGGGCCGCGACCGAGATCGAGCACCTCGGCTACGACACGCTGTGGTTCGGCGAGGCGCAGGGGACCAGAGAGGCGCTCGGCGCCGCGGGAATCCTGCTCGCGGCCACGAATCACATCTCGGTCGCGACCGGTATCGCCAACATCTGGGTGCGGGACGCGACCGCCATGGCAGCTGGGGGAAGGGCTCTCGGCGAGGCCTACCCCGGGCGGTTCGCCCTGGGCATCGGGGTCAGCCACGCGCCCCTCGTCTCCCAGCGCGGTCACGACTACACGCGTCCCCTCGCCGCGATGAGCGCCTATCTCGACGCGATGGACACCGCCGCACGCGACCTGCCGTTCGCCGACGACCCGCCCACGCCCACGCTGCTCGCCGCGCTGCGGCCCCGGATGCTGGAGCTCGCCCGGGACAAGGCCGACGGCGCCCACCCCTACTTCGTGCCGCCGGAGCACACCGTGCTCGCCCGCAAGACCCTCGGGCCGGGCCCGATCCTCGCCCCCGAGCAGGCCGTCGTCCTGGAGCGCGATCCGGCGAGAGCACGGGAGATCGCCCGCGAGCACATGGCCGGCTACCTGAGGTTGCCGAACTACGTCAACAACCTGCGCCACCTCGGCTACGAGGACGACGACTTCGTCGGCGGAGGCAGTGACCGGCTGGTGGACGCGATCGTCGCCTGGGGGGACGTGGAGGCCGTCGCCAGGCGGATCAGCGCCCATCTGGACGCCGGGGCGGATCACGTCGCGATCCAGCCGCTCCCCTCCGACCTGCACGGGGGCGTCGCCCAGCTCGCGGAACTGGCACCCGCTCTGGGCGTGCGGCCCGGAGGCGGGCCGGGGCCGGTCCTCGGAGAGGGCTGACGGTCCGGCGGAGGACGCTCCGCCCCGGCGCCGCCCCCGTCGCAACCGCTCCGCGGCGCCGTACGAAGAGAGAAGGGGAGGACGCCGTGGGTGACGTGAAGGAGGAACGGGCGCTGCGGGCGCTGGGCGTGGCACTCGACGAGCACGCACCGGTCATCCGCCACGGGCGCGGGGAGTTCCCCGAGGGCACCCCCTTCCTCCGGCTGACCTTCCCCGGGTCGGGAGAGGCGACGGTCTTCCTTGACGGCCACCAGTGGATTTGCTTCGGCGAGCCCGGACGGGGCAGGGAGCCGACCCAGCTGGCCGCCGGCCAGGTCGACGACGATCCCACCCTGGTCGCCGAGCGGCTGGCGTCCGCGCTGATCTCGGTACGCAGGCGCCCCAGCGCGCCGGCACGGCTGCTGCGCGCGTGCGGGATCGGTTTCGCCGCGGGGGTGGGCATCTGCCTGCTGACCATGATCATCATGGCGATACTCGTCGGCGGCAACGGCTACCTCACCGACACGACGATCTCCGCGGTGCACATCCTGGCCTTCGTGTTCGGCGGCGGAGCCGGTCTCTGGGTGGGCATCCGCAGATGGAGACGGGAATGAGCTCCGCGTGATCGCCTCTTCCGGGGGAAGGGACCGGTGAGGCGATCAGTTGGAGGAGCGCGATGGCGGAGTTGCTGGCGATCTACAACGAAGGGGCGGGCGGTGCGGACGACGCCGCCAGAACCGCGGCCATGGAGACGTTGCGCGGTAGCGCCGACGTGATCGAGGCGCCCGCCGGCCAGAAGGACCTCGATGAGATGCTCGACGCCCATCCCGGCCGGGACGTCGTCGTCCTGGGCGGTGACGGGTCGCTCCATGTGGTGGTCTCCGCCCTCCACCGGCGCGGCGAGCTGGGCACCCGCACCGTGGGGCTCGTCCCGCTCGGCACCGGCAACGACTTCGCCCGGGGCTTGGGCATTCCACTGGACCCCGAGGTGGCGGCCCGCATCGTGCTCGCCGGACGGCCCCAGCCACTCGACCTCCTGGTCGACGACGAGGGTGAGGTCGTCGTCAACGCGGTACACCTCGGTATCGGGGCGGAGGCCTCCAGGCGCGCCACACCGCTCAAACCCGCGCTCGGGCGGCTCGCCTACGGCGTCGGCGGGCTGCTGGCGGGCGTGTGGAGCCCCGGCTGGCGGCTGAGCGTGACCGTCGACGGCCGGTCACTGGCCGATGGGCGCCCGGTGCTCATGGTCGGCGTCGGCAACGGCGTCACCATCGGCGGAGGCACCCCGCTGACCCCGGGCGCCAGGCCCGACGACGGCAAGGTGGACGTCGTCGTCGCGCTGACGACGGGGCCGATGGACAGGCTCCTGTACGCCCTGCGGCTGCGCAGGGGGACCCATCCCGACCTACGCGACGTCGTCACCGACCGAGGACGGGAGATGACGGTGACGGGCGAGCCGGTGCCGGTGAACGCCGACGGCGAGCTGAGCGGTCCGACGGCCCGGCACCGCTGGACGGTCATGCCCGCCGTCTGGCGGATGTTCACCTGAGCCGGACGGTCGCGCCCGCCGTCCGGCGGATGTTCACCTGACGGGGTCGCCGCCCGGCGGTGCCCCTCCGGTCACTTGAGCGACTCCGACACCAGCTCCCTGGCCGCCTCCTGCACCTCGGTGAGGTGCTCGGGCCCCTTGAAGGACTCGGCGTAGATCTTGTACACGTCCTCCGTACCGGAGGGGCGGGCGGCGAACCACGCGCTGTCGGTACTGACCTTGACCCCGCCGAGGGCGGCGCCGTTGCCGGGCGCCGAGGTGAGCACCTGCCGGATCGGCTCCCCGGCGAGGGTCTCGGCGGTGACCTGTTCCGCCGAGAGCCTGGCGAGCACCGCCTTCTGCTCCCGGGTCGCGGGGGCGTCGACCCGGGCATAGGCCGGATCGCCGAACCTGGCGGTCAGGTCCGCGTAGTGCTCACTCGGTGAACGACCGGTGGTCGCGATGATCTCCGAGGCCAGCAGCGCCAGGATGATCCCGTCCTTGTCGGTGGTCCACACCGAGCCGTCGCGGCGCAGGAACGACGCCCCCGCGCTCTCCTCACCGCCGAAACCGAGTGATCCGTCCAGCAGTCCCGAAACGAACCACTTGAACCCGACGGGCACCTCCATCAGCCGCCTGCCCAGGTCGGCGGCCACTCGGTCGATCATGCCGCTGCTCACCAGCGTCTTGCCGATCCCGGCGCCGGCCGGCCAGTCCGGACGGTGGGCGTAGAGGTAGGAGATCGCCACGGCGAGATAGTGGTTGGGGTTCAGCAGACCCCCGTCGGGAGTGACGACGCCGTGCCGGTCGGAATCGGCGTCGTTGCCCGTGGAGACGTCGAACGCGTCACGGTTCGCGATGAGGGAGGCCATGGCGTACGGCGACGAGCAGTCCATCCGGATCTTGCCGTCCCAGTCCAGCGTCATGAACCGCCACGTCGGGTCGGTCAGCGGGTTGACCACCGTCAGGTCCAGCCGGTGCCGGTCGGCGATCTCCCCCCAGTAGGCCACGCTCGCCCCACCCAGCGGATCGGCGCCGATGCGCACGCCCGCCTCCCTGATCGCGTCGATGTCCAGCACCGACGGCAGGTCGTCCACGTAGGCGCCGAGAAAATCATGTCGGCCGGTCGTGTCGGCGGCCAGCGCCCTGGCGTAGGGGAGCCGTCTGACCTCCTTGAGCCCGCCCGCGATCAGCGCGTTGGCCCGGTCCTGGATCCAGGAGGTGGCGTCGGTGTCGGCCGGTCCGCCGTTCGGCGGGTTGTACTTGAAGCCGCCGTCGCCGGGCGGGTTGTGCGAGGGGGTCACCACCACGCCGTCGGCCTGCCCCGCCGCGCGCCCGCGGTTGTGCACGAGGATCGCATGCGAGACCGCCGGTGTCGGGGTGTAGCCGTCGCGGCTGTCGATCAGGACCCGCACCCCGTTGGCGGCGAACACCTCCAGCGCCGACACCCGCGCGGGCTCCGAGAGAGCGTGGGTGTCGGCACCGAGGAACAGCGGGCCGTCCACCCCCTGCGCCGCCCGGTACTCCACGATGGCCTGGCTGGTCGCGAGGATGTGATCCTCGTTGAACGCGGTGTTCAGCGCCGAGCCCCGATGGCCCGACGTCCCGAACGCCACCCGCTGGCCGACCTCCCCGGGGTCGGGGCGCAGGGCGTAGTAGGCGGTCACCAGGCGGGCCACGTCAACCAGGTCGGACGGCTGGGCGGGCTGTCCCGCGCGGTCGTGCGTCATCGCTGTCTCCTCATGTCACCAAGGCTGGATATCTACCCTCAAACCGGCAGAACACAGCGCCCATCCTGCCCTGCTCCGCCGGGCGAGCCGGCGGCGACGGCCCGCTGGCGGGCAGTATGCACAGGTGTCTAAACAAACTCCCCAGCAGAGGGTGACTTTGGGACCAATGGCGACTTACGATCTCATCGACCGAATTGTGATCTCCAGCCGAAGAGGTCGTCGGACATGACCGGGCCTCGGAGGTCTCTCTCCTGGAGGTATCCGTTGAACCCTCTTGCCGTCCAGCTGTACTCCGTGCGCGAGCAGGCCGCGGTCGACCGCCGTGCCGTGCTGCGCCGCATCGCCGAGATCGGTTACGGCGCGGTCGAACCCTACGATGCGCACCTGGACCCCGACGGGCTCGCCGCGGATCTGGAGGAGACCGGTCTGCGGGTGTGCAGCGTGCACGCCCCACTGCTCGGCGAGCAGCGGGGGGTGGCGCTGGCCGCGGCGGTGCGGGTCGGAGCGGACGCGGTCATCGTGCCGTCCGCCCCCGTGGAGTGGTTCGCCGATCGGGCCGGCCTCGAGCGGGCGGCCCGAGCCCTCAACGAGGCGGCCCGCGAGGCGGCCGACCACGGCCTGCGGCTGGGATACCACAATCACTGGTGGGAGCTGGAGCAGCAGGTGGACGGCCGTCCCGCGCTGGAGGCGCTGGAGGAACTGCTGGCGCCCGAGGTGTTCTTGGAGGTCGACGTCTACTGGGCCGCGACCGGCGGGGCCGACCCGTCCGCGCTGCTGACACGTCTGGGCGGACGGGTCGGCTACCTGCACGTCAAGGACGGACCCGCGACGAAGGAGGGCCCCATGACGGCGGTGGGCGCGGGCGAGGTCCCGATCCCGGACGCCCTGGCCGCCGCGCCCGGCGCGGTGCGGATCGTGGAGCTGGACCACTGCGCCACCGACATGGTCGAGGCGCTGGCCGACAGCCACGCCTACCTGACCGGCCTCGTCGAGACCGGGCGGGTGAGCCCGTGACGGCTCCGGTCGGGGTGGCCGTCGTCGGCTGCGGCACCATCAGCCACGAGTATCTGCGCAATCTCACCGCCTTCCCCGATCTGCGGGTGGTGGCGTGCGCGGACCTCGACGTCGCCCGTGCCCGGGAGGTGGCGGAGCGGTACGGCGTACCGGTGGCCGGCGCTCCGGCGGAGGTGATCGCCCATCCTGACGTGGAGCTGGTCGTCAACCTCACGATCCCGGCCGCGCACGCGGCGGTGGCCGCCGCCGCGGTCCAGGCCGGACGTCATGTCTACAACGAGAAGCCGTTCGCGCTGGACGCCGAGTCCGGTGCCGAGGTGATCGAGGCCGCCGCCGTGGCGGGAGTGCGCGTCGGCTGTGCCCCCGACACCTTCCTGGGCGCGGGACTGCAGACCGCGGCCCGGCTCATCGCCGACGGCGCCATCGGCACCCCGCTGACCGCCCTGACGCTGCTGCAGTCTCCCGGCCCCGAGTCCTGGCACCACAGCCCGGAGTTCCTGTTCCAGCGGGGCGCCGGACCGCTGTTCGACATGGGGCCCTACTACCTGACCGCCCTGGCGACGCTGTTCGGCCCGGTCCGGCGGGTCGCCGCGGTCGCCCGCCGGGCGCGGGAGGAGCGGGTCATCGGCTCGGGTCCCAGGGCCGGGACCCGGTTCCCCGTCGAGGTCCCCACGCACACCACCGCTCTCCTGGAGTTCGCCGCGGGCCAGGCCGCCACCATGGTGTTCAGCTTCGACTCGCCGCTGCGGCGCTCGGGGTTCATCGAGATCACCGGGACGGAGGCGACCATGGAGCTGCCCGACCCCAACGCCTTCGACGGCCGGGTGCGTCTGCGCCGGGCCCTCGCCGACGACTGGGTCGGTGTCCCCGCGGAGGGGACCACCACGGGCCGGGGCCTGGGCGTGCTCGACATGGCCCAGGCCATCCGCGCGGGGCGGCCGCACCGGGCCACCGGTGAGCTGGGCCTGCACGTCCTGGAGGTGATGCTGTCCGTCGCCGCCTCGGCGGAGCGGGGTGAGTTCCTGCCGGTGACGGGCACCTGCCCGGTCCCCGACCTGCTGCCCGCCGGGTGGGATCCGGCGGTGGGGACGCGCGCGGAGACTCCGTGAGCGCCCCCGGCCAGGGTCCGCCCCGCCGCCGGGCGCCCGCAGATCGTCCGGTCGACGGTCAGGACGCTCACCGGGCGGGCATCCCTGTCCGGCCCCGGCCGCGCGGGAGCGCCGTACGGATCAGCCGGCCGGGCCGATCGTCTTCCGGTCGTCCTCCGTGGCCTCGTCGAGACGGGCGCGGAGCCGGGTCCGGATCTCGTCCGGAGTGTAGGCCTGCCGCCGCCGCTCCGCTCGGGCGATCACCACTCCGGTCGCCGCCACACCCGCGACACCTGCCAGTCCCAGTATCTTCCACCATCGCATGTGCCTAAGGTACAGAGATGTCCGGCAAGAGCATCAGCCTCGACGAGGCAGTCGATCTGACCCGCACCGGTGACGTGTGGCTGTTCCGCGGTCGCACCGCGCCCGACCGGGCCATCCAGACCGTGACCAACAGTCCCGTCAACCACGTCGGCATGTCCGTCGTCCTCGACGACATGCCGCCGATGATGTGGCACGCGGAGCTCGGCCGCTCGCTGCCCGACCTGTGGTCCGGGACGCACCAGCGCGGGGTCCAGCTCCACGACCTGCGCGACGCGGTCGGTGTGTGGGCCACCAGGTACGGCCAGCGGGGCTGGCTGCGCCAGCTCGAACCCCAGGCCACCAGGGAGATGGAGGACGCGGTCCTGCGCACCGTCGCCCGCCTGGACGGCACCCCGTTCCCGTCCACGGCGCGGCTCGCCGGGCGCTGGGTCCGCGGCCGGGTCCCGAAGATCCTGAAGAGAGGAGCTGAGGAGAGCGCTCTGGAGAGCGCCTACTGCGCGGAGGTCGTGGCCGTCACCTACGAGGCGATGGGGCTGCTCCCCGGTGGCCGCCGGCCGAACTGGTACGACCCCGGCCGTTTCTGGAGCGGCGACGACCTCGAACTGACCGGCGGGTTCCAGCTCGGCGGGGAGATCACCGTGAAGCCGGTGTAGGCGTACGGCAGACTTGACCACGGACGCAACCCCCGGCGGCCCGTCACCCGAAGACGAAGGTGGCGGATCTTGTCACTCCAGGTCGCCGCCCGTCGCGGCGGACCGTCGCCGTGAACGCAAGGGGGATGTGTCATGTCGGACACCGTGGTCGTCGTGGGTGCCGGGCTGGCCGGCCTGTCGTGTGCGGTCCGGCTGCACTCCGCCGGGGTGCCGGTCCGGGTCGTCGAGGCCGCGGGGGAGGTGGGCGGCCGGGTGCGCACCGAGATCGTGGACGGCTTCCGGCTCGACCGGGGGTTTCAGGTGTTCAACACCGCCTATCCGGAGGCCGGGCGGGTCCTCGACGTCCGCGCCCTGGACCTGCGCGCGATCGCCTCGGGGCTGATCGTCTTCGACGGTGGCCGGCGGGAGCGTTTCATGCTGCCCTGGCGGCATCCCGAGCACGCGCTCAGCGGTGTGCTGGCCGATGTGGGATCGCTCCGCGACAAGGTCTCCCTGGCCGCGCTGACCGCACGTGACATCGCCTTCCCCGCCGAGTTGCTGCGCGGTGGCACCGAACGCACCACGCAGGAGGAGCTCCGGCACTGGGGCATCTCGCCCAGGATGATCGACAAGCTGTTCCGCCCTTTCCTGTCCGGCGTCCTGCTCGAACGGGACCTCCAGACCTCCAGCCGGTTCTTCCACCTGCTCTGGCGGTCCTTCGTCCGGGGCACGGTCGGGCTGCCCGCGCTCGGCATGGGGGAGATTCCCCGCCAGCTCGCCGCCCGGCTTCCGGTGGGGGCGCTGTCGCTCGGCACCCCGGTCGCCGAGGTGACGGCGGAGGGGGTCCGGCTCGCCGCCGGGGGGACGGTTCCGGGCCGCGCGGTGGTCGTGGCCACCGATCCGGGTACGGCCGCCGCCCTCTACCCCGGGTTGGGAATCCCGGAGATGCGCGCGGTCACCACCTTCTACCACGCCGCCCCCCGTTCCCCGCTGGGGGAACCCACGCAGATCGTCGACGCCGAGGGCCTGGTCACCGACACCCTGGTTCTCACCGACGTCGCGCCCACCTACTCCTCGGACGGCCGCGCCCTGATCTCCACCTCCCTGCTGGGCGCCCTCTCGGACGCCGACGAGCCATCGGTCCGGTCGCGGCTGGCCCAGATCTACGCGACGGACACCTCCTCCTGGCAGCACCTGGCGACCTACCCGATCGAGGCCGCGCTGCCCGCGATGACACCGCCCTTCCTGCTGCGCCGCCCGGTTCGCTTCGCGCCCGGCCGCTACGTGTGCGGCGATCACCGGGACACCGGTTCCCAGCAGGGTGCCCTGGTCTCCGGCCGACGCGCGGCCGACGCCGTTCTGGCCGATCTGACCGGGCTGGACTGACAGAAAGCCACCTCTGAGTTCGGTGGGGTCGGTCGTTACGTAGGGAGATATGTGGTCAAGAGTCACCTCATGGGGCATTTAACGTGACATTGGGGGCATTGATCTACGGAAAGATCGATGAGTTTCTCAGGACCCGGCCGACGGATCCCCGAGGTCTCATCCGTCCACCCAAGGAGATCACTGTGAAGAAGAAGTCTCTTCTCGCCTCGGCTCTGACCGTGCTGGCCCTGACCGCGGTACCGGTCGCCGCCCAGGCGACGACCACGAGTTCCCTCCTCCGGCTTTCTCCTACGCCCGTGCCCACCGACATGACCTCCGAGTCTCCGACCGACATGACCTCCGAGGCCCCCGGAGCGACCCAGCCGTTCGGTCCCGGCTGCGCCTCCCTGCCCACCTCCGGACCGGGCAGCCCCAGCACCATGGCCACGGAGCCGGTCGGCACCGCGCTTTCCGACAACCCCGAACTGTCCACGCTGGCCAAGGCCGTCGAGCAGGCGGGGCTGGCCGAAACGCTGAACTCCGCCAAGGACATCACGGTGTTCGCGCCCACCAACGAGGCGTTCGCCAAGCTTCCGAAGGAAGCCCTCGACAAGGTACTGGCGGACAAGGAGCAACTGACCAAGGTTCTCCAGAACCATGTCGTCGAGGGCAGGAAGTCCCAGTCCGACCTGGCCGGGGGAACGCTGACCACGCTGGGCGGCGGCACGCTGACCGTCACGGGTTCCGGCGAGGACTACACCGTCAACGACGCCAAGATCCTCTGCGGCAACCTTCAGACCTCCAACGCCACCGTCTACCTCGTCGACTCGGTCCTGCTGCCCGAAGCCGGGGCGTCACCGAGTTGAGCGGTTCCACGGAGTCTCCCTGACCTCGCCTTCTCCTCGAGAACGAGTACCGCGCCCGTCCAGGGGTAACGGGCGGGGGACACGAGGAGAAGGCGGACGGCATGGGGATCAAGGACAGGCTCGGGCTGCGGACCCGGAGGCTGAGGGCGGTGGCACGTGAGGTCTTCGGATGGCGGGATCTGCGGCCCGGGCAGCTGGAGGCCATGCGCCATCTGCTGGGCGGCGGTGACGCGCTCGTGGTCATGCCGACCGGCAGCGGCAAGTCGGCCGTCTACCAGGTGCCGGCCCTGCTGCTTGACGGGCCGACGGTGGTCGTCTCACCGCTGATCGCACTCCAGCGCGACCAGGTGGCCGGACTGCAGGATGCCGACGCCGGCGGGGCCGTAGCGGTGAACTCCGCGCAGTCCGGTGCCACCGCCTCTCTCGAGGCGGTGCGGGCGGGCGCGACCGAGTTCGTCTTCCTCTCTCCCGAGCAGCTCGCCAAACCGGAGACGGTCGAGCGGCTGTGTGCCGCGCGTCCGTCGCTGATCGCCATCGACGAGGCCCACTGCGTGTCCGCGTGGGGCCACGACTTCCGGCCGGACTACCTGCGCCTGGGACAGGTCATCGAACGGCTCGGCCATCCGCCGGTGGTGGCGCTGACCGCCACGGCGACCCCGTCGGTCCGCGAGGAGATCGTCGCCGCCCTGGGTCTGAGAGACGTCCGTCAGGTCGTGCGGGGCTTCGACCGGCCCAATCTCGATCTGGAAGTCCGCCGTTTCGTCGGCCAGGACGATCTGCGGCGAGCCCTGGTGGAGGACGCGGCGTCCCGTTCCGGGCTCGGCCTCGTCTACGTCGCCACCCGCCGTGCCGCCGAGGAGTACGCCGACGCGCTGCGGGAGGCCGGACGCAGGGCCGAGCCCTATCACGCCGGGATGAAGGCCGCCGACCGGCACCGCGTCCACGAGCTGTTCCGCGACGACGGCCTCGACGTCGTCGTGGCGACCTCGGCGTTCGGGATGGGCATCGACAAGCCGGACGTGCGGTTCGTGCTGCACGCCGCCCCGCCGGAGTCACCCGACTCCTACTACCAGGAGATCGGCCGCGCCGGCCGGGACCAGGCCCCGGCCTCGGCGGTGCTCTTCTACCGTCCGGAGGACCTCGGGCTCCGCAGGTTCTTCGCCGGGGGCCGGGCCGACGAGGAGCTCCTGCTGCGCGGCACCACGCTGCTCCACGAGCACGGAGGGACCGTTCCGGTCGCCGAACTCCGTGCCGTACTGGACGTCAGCTCCACCAGGCTGACCCGGCTGGTGAACCTCCTGGAACGGGCCGGCGCGGTCGAGGTCACCGAGCAGGGAGACGTGCGCTGTCCCTCCGGGGGGCCCGCGCCGGAGGAGGCCACGGCACGGGCCGTCGAACTCGACGACACCCGTCGCCGCATCGACGAGTCCCGCATCGACATGATGCGCGGCTACGCCGAGACCACCGGCTGCCGCCGCCGGTTCCTGCTGGAGTACTTCGGAGAGCCGTACGAGCGCACCTGCGGCGGCTGCGACACCTGCCGGGCAGGCCTGTCCGCCCCGCCGGAGGCCGACGGGCCCTTCTCGATGCACGCCAAGGTACGGCACAGCAGCTGGGGCGCGGGGGTGGTCATGAGCAGGGAGGCCGACCGGGTCACCGTCCTGTTCGACGAGGTCGGTTACAAGACGCTCTCCCTGGAGGCCGTCGAGCGCGACGGCCTGCTGGTGTCCTGCTAGTTTCCCCCGATCCCCGATCCCCGATCCCCGATCCCCGATCCCCGATCCCCGATCCCCGATCCCCGATCCCCGATCCCTGACCTCCGATCGCCGCATCGCCGGCAGAGGCCGCCGCGCCCGCACTTTTGAATAGACGCAACGTCTAGTCTATTCTTTGGTTGCCAACGAGCTCGGACTCTCACCGTGAAGAGGTCAATTCATGAAAAATCCCACCATCGACAACGCCGCGGGCGGGGGCGCCGCGGTGCGCGGGCGCCGTGCCCGCCTGACCTCGGCCGCGGTGGCCTTCGCCTTCTGGACCACCATGGCGGGGACGACCATGCCGACGCCGCTGTATCCGCTCTACGGGGAGGCCTTCGGGTTCTCACCCTTCACCGTCACAGTGATCTTCGCCGTGTACGCCCTCGGAGTCGTCGCCGGTCTGCTGGTGTTCGGGCGGTTGTCGGACCAGATTGGCCGGCGGCCCACCCTGATGATCGCGGCTGCGCTGTCAGTGGCCGCGGCTGCGATCTTCTTTGTCACGCAGAATGTCGCGATGCTCCTCTTCGCTCGTGTGGTGTCGGGGTTGTCGGCGGCGCTGGTCACGGGCGCCGCCACGGCCGCTCTCGCCGAACTGATCGCACCGAACTCGCGGGTCCGCCCCGCCACCGTGGCGTTGTTCGCCAACATGGGCGGCCTGGCCTGCGGCACCCTGCTCGCCGGGGTCCTGGCCGACCTGGCGCCCGCTCCGCTGCGCACCCCGTGGGTTGTCATCGGCGTCCTCGCGGTTCTGGCTCTGCTCGGCGTGACGACGATCCGGGAGAGCGCCGCGCACCGCTCCGGCTTCACCATGCAGTTGCAGCCGCTGCACATTCCGGGGGAGATCCGGGCGGACTTCCTGCGTTCGGCGTTCACGGCGGGGGCGGGCTTCGCCGTCCTGGGCGTCCTGACCGCGGTCACGGGCCTGTTCCTGGGCGCGCTGCTGCACCAGTCGAGTCACTCGCTCACTGGGCTGGTGGTCTTCATCGCGTTCGCGTGCACGGCCCTGGGCCAGCTGCTGAACCGCGCCCTCAAGGCCGCCGTCGCCCTGCCCGCCGCCTGCCTTGGCCTGATCATGGCCGCCGGGCTGATCGCCGTCGCCCTGGCCTCGGCCTCGCTCGTCCCGCTGCTGGTCGGGGCCGCCGTCAACGGCCTGTCCACCGGCATCGCCATCGGGTACGGCATCGCGAGCATCACCACCCGTAGCGTTCCCCAGTTCCGCGGTGCGTCGGTGTCGACCTTCTTCGCCATCCTGTACACGATGCTCGCGGTGCCCGCCCTCGGTGTGGGCGTGCTGATCCATGTGTCGAGCCTGCGCCCGGCCGGGGAGATCTTCAGCGCCGTGGTGGCCGCGTTGGCCCTCACTGTGCTGTTCAGCCTGGTCCTCACCCGGAAGGCACGCTGAGCGCGCTCGGGAGCATACGCCCCGCTGTGGCAGAATCGATCTGCCAGAAGGAACCCGAGAGGACGGCGGCCATCCCCATCGACCGTGATGCCGAGCCCGCCGTGGAGCGGCCGGCCGTCGTGAGCCGGACGGGCCCCAAGCGCAGCGAGAGCATCAGGCTTGCGGTGCTCAACGCCGCCGACGACCTTCTGGTGGAACAGGGATTCAACGGCGTGACCATCGAGGGCATCGCCGTCCGGGCCGGCGTCGCCAAGCAGACCATCTACCGTTGGTGGAAATCCAAGGTCGACATCCTCCTGGACACCCTCGCCGGCGACGCTCACGACGCCTTGGCCTGGCAGATCGGCTCAGCCCCCGCGGACGAAGAACTGGGACAACAGCTGCGCCGGATCGTCGGCTTCTTCGAGGAGCCGGCGGGCCAGGTCCTGCAGGCGCTCATCGGCCACGCCCAAGTCGACCAGGCCACCGCCCGGGCACTCCGTGAGGGATTCCTGCGTGACCAGCGGGAGCGGGACCTGAGGGGGCTGCGCATCATCCTCGAACGCCACACCGGCTGCCAAGCGGATGAGCGGACCGTGGACTCCCTGCTGAACATGCTGCTCGGCCCCCTCTATTATCAGGCGCTCGTGTTCGGCCGCCCGATCGCCTCGGAACACCTCGACACCACCGCGCGGCTCGTCCTCGACATGGCTGCCCGGACGGCCCGCGACTGACCCGGTCCGCCGGCATCCGGCCGGTCGCCGGTCCGCAGGGCACGCCGTTCGCGCTCGGCGCATCGGGGAGGCAACGGACCTGAGGCCGGTATCCGAGCGGGAACGCCGATCCCCAGCTTTCCGCGTGGACCGGACAGGACGGATCAGGACAGCCGGTGAGGCCCTCGAAAGCCTCGACGCGTCGGCGAAAACGGATTGCTCAGGACACTAGCCGTCGGTCTTGCGGGCGACCCCGGCCACGCTCCACGCCTTCTCGGGGCGGTGGGCGGCCAGCGGGTTGTCGGGTCGCCACTGGCGGACGTACACCAGGCCGGGTTCGACGAGCTCCAGCCCGTCGAAGAAGCGCAGTACCTGCCGGCGCGTGCGTGAGGCGTCCTCGCTCCGGCTGAGGATCCTCCGGTAGATGTCGACGAGGGGGCCGGCCGTCTCGGGGCGCGTGTCGAAGACGACATGGGCGAGGGCGAGATAGCTGCCGACCGGTAACGCGTCGCGCAGCAGGGCCACGCTCTTGAACGGGTCGTCCTCGTCCGGGATGTAGTGCAGCGCGGTGGGGATCACGACGGCGATCGGCTGTTCCGGGTCGAGGATTCGTCGTAGTTCCGGCTCGGCGAGCAGCTCGCGGGGATGGAGCACGTCGCCCCTGACCACGGTGATGCGGGGATCCGTGGCGAGAAGGGCCTGGGCGTGCGACAGCACCACCGGGTCGTCGTCGGCGTAGACCACACGGGCGGCGGGCTCGACGGCCTGGGCGACCTGGTGGACGTTGCACCGGGTGGGAAGCCCCGGCGCGATGGCGAGGAACTGCGTGATGCCCTGCTCGATGAGATGGCGCACCGCCCGGCCCAGAAAGGCCTGGCTCTCCTTCGCGATCGTCCTGATCTCCGGGGCGATGGCGAGCACCTCCTCGGCGGCCTGGCGGTCGGCCGCGAAGTTGTCCTTGCCGCCCAGAAAATAGTTGTTCATCCGGGCGACGTTCGGCACGCTCGTGTCCAGGTGTGCCGGTGGCCGTGGGGCCGCGTCGCTCATGTCTGCATCTCTCCTTGGTTGCCTGTGAGACTAAAGAAGCATGGCGTCCATGGGTAGATGGCAAGCTACGAGCAATGAGGAAAATGCGGCAATTATTCCGCTCGCAGTCGTTATTTACGGCCAAAGTATAACAAAATAGGACAATATTAACTTTTTTATGAAAGCGGGATGTTTTCTGCGAGACATCGCTTCTTTGCCGGAGTCCGGGGTCTCAGTGGCACGCCTCCAGATGGCGGGCCGTCCTGGAGGGGAGGACGAATGTCGCCCATACGGCCTTGCCGCGGCTCCGCAGCGGGGCCCAGCCCCACATCTGACTGATCCCTTGTACGAGCTGCAGCCCGCGGCCGCTCTCGGCCTCGTCGTCGGGTTCGCGCAGGCTGGGCCCCTGATCGCTGGGATCGGTGACCACGCACAGCAGCGAGTTCCCGGTGTGGCAGAGGACGACCCTGATGGTCTGGACGGGACCGAGGCCACCTCCGCCGTGGATGCCGTGGCGCACGGCGTTGGTCACCAGTTCGGAGACGACCACGCCGGTGTCGTCGACCAGCGGGGCCAGCTCCCACCCGTACAGCGCGGTGGAGGTGAAGTCGCGGGCGGTCCGCGCGGCACGGGGATCGTGGCGCAGGCTCCGTGCCGCCAGCTGGAGGTGCTCGATATGGCTGTCGTCGCCGGTCCAGGGCGGCAGTCCTCCGGGTGGAAGCACGCAGTCGAGCATGGACAGCCACCGTTCCCATCCGTCGGGCTCTGCCCGGATGGGTGTGGCTCGGCTGTAGTGGCTTTGGTGACCAGTCATCGGCGACCTTGAGGAGGCGGGAAATTATCGCGAAATGAGGCGATCTGTCCAGTCATTTTGCCCGGGACGATGTGCATACGCAAGTACAGATGCACGTGCATCTGCACAAAGCTCTATGATGGACATGGTGTTTCCCTCCTTGATCGATGAGAGGTGAGGATGGATCAGCTGTACAGCGGCATGCCGGCGGCCCTGCTGGGTGGGCTCGGCTGGCGCAAGAGCGACTTCAGCAACCCCAGCGGTAACTGTGTCGAGTTGGCCGAGTTGCCGGGTGGCGAGATCGCGGTGCGCAACTCGCGAGACCCCGAGGGGCCCGCGCTGATCTATACCCGCCTCGAACTCAGCGCCTTCGTCCAGGGCGTCAAAAACGGGCAGTTCGACGATCTGGCCGCCCAAATTGATTGAAGAATAAAGTTCTATATGGCCGTAAAGGCGTGACGGGGGTACCGTAAAAGCTCGCGACGGCCACAAAGAGTGGGCGGGGGCTCGCGTTCCGCGCTCGAAGGACTGAAGATGATCACACCTCACGCCGGAGGAGAGCCGGTCCTGCCCACCCCCCTGGCTCTACCCCGAGGCAGTTCGACGGTGCTGAGGATCGTGTTGGGCGCGCAGCTCCGCCGGCTCCGGGAGCAGCGCCACATCACCCTGGAGGCGGCCGGATACGCCATCCGAGCCTCGCACTCCAAGATCAGCCGGATGGAGCTCGGCAGGGTCGGCTTCCGGGTCAGGGACGTGGCCGACCTGCTCACGCTGTACGGCGTGACGGACGAGGACGACCGGCAGGCACTGCTGGCCCTCGTCCAGCGGGCCAACGTCACCGGATGGTGGCACAACTACAACGACATCCTGCCGAGCTGGTTCGAGACCTACGTGGGCCTGGAGGAGTCGGCCACCGTCATCCGCAACTACGAGGTCCAGTTCGTGCCGGGCCTGCTCCAGAGCGAAGGCTATGCGCGAGCCGTCGTCCGGCTGGGGTTCCCCTCCGCCCCCGACGAGGAGGTGGAGCGGCGAGTACGGCTGCGGATGGCACGCCAGCGGATGCTGCGCGCCGAGGAGCCGCCCCGGCTGTGGGCGGTTCTGGACGAGGCGGTGCTGCGCCGTCCGCTCGGCGGGCCCGAGGTGATGTGCGACCAGATCGACCACATCCTCCAGCAGCTCGACCTGCCCAACGTGACCGTCCAGATCGTGCCCTTCAGCGTCGGCGGCCACGCGGCGGCCGGCGGCCCCTTCAGCATCCTGCGGTTCTCCCAGCCCGACCTGCCCGATGTGGTCTACATGGAGCAGCTCACCAGTGCGGTCTACCTCGACAAGCGTGACGACGTGGATCGCTACCTCGAGGTGATGGAACGCCTGTGCATCGAGGCCGAGCCGGCGTCGCGCACCCGGGAGATCCTCGTCGGCATCCGCGAGGAGCTGGCGGGCAGGTCGTAGGGCGGGGGGCCGCGCAACCTCCTCGCGGCGCCGTACGAACATAGAGGCATGAGATGCCTCGTTACCGGAGCGACGGGATACATCGGCGGGCGGCTGGTGCCCGAGCTGCTCGCCGCCGGCCACGAGGTGCGGTGCATGGTGCGCTCGGTGAGCCGGCTGCGTGACCAGCCGTGGGCCTCGCGGGTGGAGACCGCCGAGGCGGACGCCACCGACCCCGGTCAGACGAGGAAGGCGCTCGACGGCGTCGACGTGGCCTACTACCTCATCCACACGATGGGAGGGGGAGCGGACTTCGCCGCGGCCGATCGCCGCGCGGCCACGACCTTCGCCGCGGCGGCCAGGGACGCGGGGGTGCGTCGTATCGTCTACCTCGGCGGTCTCGCTCCGCACCAGGAGCTCTCGCCGCACATGCGCTCCCGCGCCGAAGTGGAGGAGATCTTCCTCCGCGGCGAGGTGCCGGCCGTGGTGCTGCGAGCGGCCGTCATCATCGGATCAGGCTCGGTCTCCTTCGAGATGCTGCGCTATCTCACCGAGCGGCTGCCGGTGATGACGACGCCGCGCTGGGTGCGCACCCGGACGCAGCCCATCGCGATCCGCGATGTCCTGCGATACCTCGTGGGCGGGGCGGCCATCGAAGGGGAGGTGAACCGCTCCTTCGACATCGGCGGCCCGGACGTGCTGACCTACGCCGACATGATGCGCGGCTACGCCGAGGTCGCCGGGCTGCCCCGGCGGGTGATCATTCCGGTCCCGATGCTCAGCCCCGGCCTGTCGAGCCACTGGGTGGGGCTGGTGACCCCCGTCCCCGCCGGCATCGCCCGTCCGCTGGTGGAGTCACTGCGTAGCGAGACCGTCTGCGGTGAGCACGACGTCGCCGGTCATCTCCCCGACCCGCCCGAGGGCCTGATCGGGTTTCGGGAGGCCGTCGCGCTGGCCCTGCAGCAGATCAAGGAGGCGAAGGTCGTCACTCGCTGGTCGTCCGCCTCGACGCCCGGCGCGCCGAGCGATCCGCTGCCCACCGACCCCGACTGGGCCGGCGGCAGCCTCTACGTCGACAGCCGGACCCGCCGCGTCGAAGCGCCTCCGCAGGCCGTATGGGCGGTGATCGAGTCGATCGGCGGTGAGAACGGCTGGTACTCCCTGCCCGGCGCCTGGCATGCCCGGGGCTTCCTCGACCGCCTCGTCGGAGGAGTGGGCCTGCGCCGGGGCCGCCGCGACCCGCGACGGCTCCGGGTGGGCGACTCGGTCGACTTCTGGCGGGTCGAGGAGGTCGAGCCCGGCCACCTGCTCCGGCTGCGCGCGGAGATGCGCCTGCCCGGCCTGGCCTGGCTGGAACTGAGCGTGTGCCGTGACCGGGACCGGACGGTGTACCACCAGCGGGCGATCTTCCATCCCCGGGGGCTGGCCGGGCACCTCTACTGGTGGTCGATCGCACCCTTCCACAGCCTGATCTTCGGCCGGATGCCGCACAACGTGGCGGCCGCGGCCGAGCGCGGCGAGCCGTCCCCTCCCGCGGCGAAGGCCTCCACGGCCCCCCGGGCCTCTCCGTCGGGGTGACCCCCCGACGGAGACCGGACCCGGTGTGCCTCCGCGGTCTCCAGCGGTCTGCTCCGCCGGTCGCCTCGGCCGCCCCGGTCAGAAGTACTTCGAGGTGAGGTCGGTCGTCGGCCAAGTGGTGACCTTGCCGATCTGGGCGTTCATCAGAGGGCTCAGCACGTCGTAGTCGAGAGTGCCCTGCTCCTCCCGCCGGTTGAACAGGGCCGCGTAGGTGAAGCCGTTCTGCAGTCGCGCGAGGTAGGTGTAGGTGCCCGGCATCCCGCCGGCGTGCCAGGTGTTGAGGTTCCCGGTGACCTGGCGTACGTACCAGCCGCCGCCGTACCACGAGCCGTCCGCGCTGATGCCGATCTCCGGCTTGGCGAGAATCTTCGTGATCGACGCCGCGTTGAGCACCGGGCCCGCGGCGTCGAAGACGCGGGAGAACCTGACGAGGTCGACGGCGGAGGCCAGCCAGCCGCCGTTGGCCCCCTGGTTGGGCATGCTGAAACCGCCGTACGGGTAGGGCACCGTGCTGCCGGAGTCGTCCACCACCGACTTCTGGGTGTACTGCGAGGAGTAAATGACCTCGGTCGACGCGGCCTCCGACCTGAGGCTGCGGCCTATCCGCATCCGGGTGACGCCGACGGGCGCCAGGAGCTTCTGCTTGACGTAGGACTCGTAGCTCATCCCCGAGACCTTCTCGATGATCTTGCCGAGGAGCAGGTAGCCGTAGTTGCTGTAGACCATCTTCGTGCCGGGGTCGTGGTCGAGCGGCCGGGCGGTGACGTAGCGGACGATGTCGTCCTGGCTGATCGGCAGCGGGACGTCCAGCGAGGCGGAGATCGTGTGGTCCAGCCAGAGCGGGTCCTTGGACTTGTCGCGGTCCCAGCCGCCCAGGTGGTGTATCAGGCGGAGCACGGTCACCTGCTTCAGCCTGGGGTCGGCCGTCGCGGACAGGCCCAGCAGCGTGGTGACCGGCGTGGACAGGCTGAGCTTGCCGTCCTGGACCAGGCGCATGATCGCGGCGGCGGTGATGTGCTTGCTCAGGCTGGCGATGCGGAACAGCGAGGTCGGGGTCACCGAGGGGATCGCCCGCGACCCGTCCGAATAGGTGTACCCGCGGGCCAGCAGGATCTTGCCCTTCTTGGCGATCGCAAGCTGCGCGCAGGAGATGTTGCGTTCCTTCACGTAGGTCTTCATGACATTGTCGAATCCGGCCAGCGCCGCCGGAGCGATCCCCGAGGTGGTCACGACCGGCAGGGGCGCGGCTTGAGCGGGGCGGGCGCCCAGCGCGACGGCGGGTACGAGGCCGGCGCTTGCCCTGAGGAGGTTCCGTCGGCTGAGCGTTGTCACTTCATGTCTCCCAAGCCACGTAAGTATCAGGAAGCTCAGTATTTTAGAGGTGTTTCAGGCGTTATATCACCGGACCGGAACCTGATGATCACCCGGCCTCCAGCGGGCCGGCCCGCTGCCACCGGGCCCGGTCCGCCCTCTTCATGGGCGGCGCCGACGGGGAGGGCGGACCGATCCGCGGCGGCGCGTCAACGAACGCAGGGTTCTCGGCTGGTAACGTGATCGGGCATCAATGGCGGAAAACGGAGTACGACATGGCAGGCGACGACGACATCTCCGGGTGATCCCGGATCCCATCACCATCGGTGACGCGCATCTCGCGTGACCGCCGATCGGCGATGTCCTCGTGTCCTGACCATTTCTCCGGGCGGCCTTCGCCGTGCCGGCCGAACGCGGAAGCGATTCGATGTCCGACGCCCTGATCGTTGTTTCGAACCTGTCCTTCTCCTGGCCCGACGACACCCCGGTGTTCGAGGACCTCTCGTTCACCGTCCCGGCGGGACACACCGGCCTGGTGGCGCCCAACGGTGCCGGCAAGAGCACGCTGCTCAGACTGATCGCCGGAGAGATCCGCCCGGCCGCCGGTTCGGTCACGGTAGAGGGGGTGCCGGGCTACCTGCCGCAGACGCTGCCGCTCGCCGGTGCCCTGACCGTGGCCGAGGTTCTGGGGATCGCCCCGGTGATCAGGGCATTGGACGCCATCGAGTCCGGAGACGCGAGCGAGGAGCACTTCACCACGATCGGCAACGACTGGGACATCGAGGAGCGCACCCGTGCCCAGCTGGACCGCCTCGGCCTCGGGGACGTCTCCCTCACCCGGAGCCTGCGTACCCTCAGCGGCGGCCAGGTCGTCTCCCTCGGCCTGGCGGCACAGCTGCTGAAACGGCCCGACGTCCTGCTGCTCGACGAACCGACCAACAACCTCGACCTCGAAGCACGCCACAAGCTCTACGGCGTGCTCGAGGACTGGAACGGCTGCCTGCTGCTGGTCAGCCACGACCGGGCACTGCTCGACCGCATGGACCGCATCGCCGAGCTCGACCGGGGCGAGATCCGCTCCTACGGCGGGAACTTCACCGCGTACGAGGAGGCCGTGCGCGCCGCGCGGGAGGTCGCCGAGAAGAACATCCGCAACGCCGAGCAGGAGGTCAAGCGGGAGAAGCGGGAGATGCAGCAGGCCCGCGAGCGGGCCGAGCGCCGGGCCGGCAACGCCGCCCGCAACCTCAAGAACGCCGGCCTGCCGAAGATCTTCGCCGGGACGCTGAAGCGGCGCGCCCAGGAGTCGGCGGGAAAGTCGGACGAGACGCACGCCGGGCGGGTCGGCGAGGCCAAGGCCCGGCTCGACGAGGCGGGCCGCGCCCTGCGCGACGAGCAGAAGATCGCACTGGAACTGCCCGGAACCAACGTCCCGGCCGGACGCATGGTCTTCCTCGGGAGGAGGATGCAGGTCCGCTACGGCGAGCGGGCCCTCTTCGCCGGGGAGGGCGCCGACCTGGCGATCCGTGGGCCCGAGCGGATCGCGCTGACCGGCCCCAACGGAGCCGGCAAGTCCACTCTGCTGCGGGTGATCAACGGTGAGCTGGAGCCGGAGGGCGGCGGGACCAAGCGGGCCGACGGCCGGGTCGCCTACCTGTCCCAGCGGCTGGACCTGCTGGACCTCGACCGCACCGTGGCGGAGAACCTGGCCGTCTTCGCGCCCGGGATGCCGGAGGCGCAGCGGATGAACCTGCTCGCCCGCTTCCTGTTCCGGGGCTCCCGCGTTCACCTCCCGGTCGGGGTGCTGTCCGGCGGCGAGCGGCTGCGCGCCACCCTGGCCTGCGTCCTGTGCGCCGAACCGGCGCCCCAGCTGCTGCTGCTGGACGAACCGACCAACAACCTCGACCTGGTCAGCGTCGCCCAGCTCGAAGGCGCCCTGCAGTCATACGAGGGCGCCTTCGTGGTGGTCAGTCACGACGAGCGGTTCCTCGCCGAGATCGGGGTGGACCGCTGGCTGCGGCTGTCCGAGGGGCACCTGCTCGAAACGAGCGCCCCCGGCGCGTGAGGCGACGGTGGGCGCCCCGGCCGTGACGGGCGAGGAGCCGCAGCTCACCTCGGCCGGTCGTCGGGCGCCCAGGCAGGAGTGCCAAGGCAGGATGGGCCCTCACGGAGCCGGGCAGGCCCGGACGCGACTGGGCCGCCACCCGGGCGACCCTGCTGTCGTTCCGCGGCCGGACATGATGTTCGATGGATCCGTAGGCATGTCGTCGATTGCGGAGGCCACTGTGGGAAAACTGAACGAAGACGCCAAGGAACTGCTCAGCCGGCCGGTTCACGCCTGGGTGACGACCATCCGGCCGGACGGCTCGCTGCACAGCACCGTCGTCTGGGTGGACGTCGACGGAGACGACGTCGTCTTCAACACGGCGGTCGGCCGTGCCAAGGAGCGCCACCTGCGCAACGACCCCCGTGTGTCGGTGAGCGTCCTGGATCCCAAGGACGCCTTCCACCTGGTCAGCGTCTCCGGCGTCGCGGAGCTGGAGCTGGAGGGCGCTGACACGGTCATCGACCGCCTGGCGCACAAATACCTCGGCGTGGACAGCTACCCCTACCGGCAGCCGGACGAGCAGCGCATCACGGTGCGGGTCCGCCCCGACCAGGTGATCTACAACGCGGGCGGCTGAACCGCCGCCGGGAGCGGGGTCCGGGGAAGGCGGATCTTCCCCGGACCCCGCTCCCGGCTAGCATGTCGCCCGTTGCGCACTCCGTTCCACAGCTCGCGGCGCGCTGCGGGCCGCCGCACGAGCGGCACGGGAATCCCCGTCCTCCAGGGCGGGGAGCAGGTCGACAGCCACGACAGGACAACGGGGGAGACGCGGGCGATGAAGGATCTCGGAGAAGGGTTCCACACGTTCTGGCGGGAGCGTCACCTGGCCACGCTCACCACGGTGCGGGCCGACGGCACACCCCATGTCGTCCCGGTGGGGGTGACGCTGGACGCCGGCTCCGGGATCGCCCGGGTGATCACCTCGGGCGGCTCGAACAAGGTGAGTCTCATACGCGCCGCCGGGCAGGAGGGCGCCGCGGTCGCCGTCTGCCAGGTGGACGGGCGCCGCTGGTCGACCCTGGAGGGACGCGCGGTGATCCGCGAGGACCCCGGGTCGGTCGCCGACGCCGAACGCCGTTACACCGAGCGTTACCGGCAGCCCCGTGAGAACCCGAAGCGTGTCGTGATCGAGATCCGTGTCACCCGCGTGCTCGGCAATGTCTGACCCCGTCACGGTCGTCAGCGTCGGGAGGGTGGGGCGATGACGGAGTTCGACGTGCCGAGTGACGAGGCCGCGCACACGGTGGCCGTGTCGGTGCCGGGAACGCCGTCGGCCCGCCGTTCGTCCGCAGGAGCAGCCGTACGCCACGCGGCACCGGCCGGGGTCGATGGCCCGCCAGAGTTTGTGCGGGTCGCCGGGGATCGACCCGGCCGGCTCCGGAGCGGTCCTCACCGCCCACCGAGAGGAGGCGGCGGCACCGCGGGGGATGTGCGTCACGAGGTCTCCAGCAAGCTCACCGCGGTGTCCACGGACGCCGCCACGTCGTCGCCGGGCGGGTAGAGCAGGGATCGGCCGACGACCAGGCCCCGCACACCGGGCAGTCGCAGCGCCTTGCCCCAGGAGTCGAAGACCCGGTCGGGCGCCTGGGAGGGATCGCCGCCGAGCAGCAGAGTCGGCAGCGTGGTGGCCGCCATGACCCGCTCCATGTCCTCGATCACCGGAATCTTCAACCAGGTGCGGGCGGAGGTCGCGCCGAGTCCCTGGCCGACGCTGATGGCGTGGATCATCCCTTCCGGGGACAGGTCGTGGGTGACCGTCCCGTTCACCCGCCGTGACCAGAACGGCTCGACCATCGCCATCAGGCCGTGCCCGGCCAGCCGGGTGACGGCGTGCCCGCAGCTCGCCAGAGTGGCGGGGGTCGCGGGGTCCTCCAGCGCGATCCGGCACAGCATCTTGCCGCCGTCGAAGCGCATCGCCGCGATCGAGTCGGGGTCGTAGGCGGTGAAGCGGTCGTCGAACTCGAACGTCGAGCCCTGCACGCCGCCCCGGTTCATCGATCCGATGACGAGCTTGCCCTCCAGCGCGCCGAGCAGCAGCAGGTCCTCGACGATGTCGGGGGTGGCGAGCAGCCCGTCCACGCCAGGCCTGGCCAGGGCGGTCGTCAGCCGGTCGAGCAGGCCGACGCGGCTCTCCATGGCCATCGGGCGGTCACCGACGCCGAGCGCGCCGCGCGCCGGGTGGTCGGCCGCGATGATCAGCAACTGGTCGCGGCCGGCCGGCAGCGGCCTGCGCCCGCGCGCGGCGGCCGCCTCGGCCACCCGCTCCGGATGCCGGGCCCGGTCGTCGAGCAGTCGGCGGTGGTCCTCCTCACGCATGTGCGGTCTCTCCCCTCGAGGATTCACCCGACAGGACGACCACCGCCTCCGCCATCTCGGCCGGCGCTCTTTCCCGGGGCATCGGGTGTCCCCGGCTCGGCTCCTCGCGCACGCCCCAGGAGACGGGTGCCGCGGCGATCCTCACTTGGTCACCTCCAGGAGACGGACCGGGCGGTGGTCGCGGCGGGACAGGTCCGCCGCCTCGGCGATGTAGAGAGCGGCCAGGGCGTCCTGGACCGTGCAGGGACTCTCGCGCTCGCCCCGCGCCGCTTCCAGGAATGCGCTCATCTCCGTGACGTAGGCGGCCTCGAACCTGGCCTGGAAGTCCGGCCACGGCTCACCCGGCGGCTGCAGGCCCTCGGCGCTGGTGAGCGGCGTGCGCGGGTCGAGGCCGACCGCCTGGGTCCGCAGGGTGCCCGCCAGCTCCATCCGCACGTCGTAGCCGGCGCCGTTGTAGCGGGAGCCCTGCAGAGTGACCAGCGTGCCGTCGTCCAGGGTCAGCAGCGCGGCGCTGTTGTCGACGTCGCCGGCCTCGGCGAAGAACGCCTCGCCCCGGTTGGAGCCGGTCGCGTAGACGGTGTGCACCTCGCGGCCGGTGACCCAGCGCAGGATGTCGAAGTCGTGGATGTGGCAGTCCCGGAAGATGCCGCCGGACAGCGGGATGTAGCCGGGGGCCGGGGGCGCCGGATCAGCGGTGATCATGTGCACCCGGTGCAGCTCGCCGAGCTCACCGCCCCGCAGCGCCTCACGCGCGGCCGTGTAGCCGGCGTCGAAGCGGCGCTGGAAGCCGATGTGCACGACCGTCCCGCTCCGCTCGGCGGCGTCGGCGACCCGTATGGTCTCCGCCGTGCCGGGCGCCGCGGGCTTCTCACAGAAGGCCGGCACCCTCAGGTCGCAGGCCCGCACCAGCAACTCCGCGTGGGTGGACGTCGGAGTCGCGATCACCACCGCGTCCGCGTCGAAGGGGTCTCCGACCCGGGCCTTGAGTCGTCCGGCCACCTCCTCCGCCCGGCTCTGGTCGGTGTCGGAGACGACGAGTTCGTCGGCGAGAGCGGAGAGGGTGGCAGCGTGAAACGCGCCTATACGACCAAGGCCCAGCAAGCCCACACGCATGGTGACTCCTCGTCCGGATGCCTCCAGTTCTAGTTGACCGGAAGCTGGGCGGTCAAGACTTTGTCCTGACATTCGGACTATCTATCATCATCACCAATGCAAGGCTCCGGGCGTGGTCAGCGCTCCATGAACGGGCCCGTCTCGGCCTGTCGCAGGGCCTGCGCCCACTGGCCGTGGCGGACCTCGGGGGGCAGCAGCACGCAGTCTCCGCACATGCCGCCGGCGGGCAGCCGGTAGTAGAGGCAGCAGCTGCGCCGGACGAAGAAGTGGTGGTCCGGGGCCGGTTCGGCCAGGTCGCCGGACCCCTCCAGCACCCCGAGGGCCAGCAGCCCGCGGATGAGCGAGGCCGCCGGGGCGACGAGATCCGGTCGCTCGGGGGCGACGGCCGGCAGGATTCCGGCCAGCGCGGAGGCCGCGTTGCCCCACAGCAGCCGCGGCGCGATCCCGGTGACCTCCTGGACCGCCAGCGCCAGCGGTTCGAGGAGCTCGGTCACCACGGCGCGGTAGACCGGTGCGGCGGCCCGGTCCGGATCGGTGATCTCCCAGCCGGTCGGGCGGGCCGCCCGCAGCGGGAGCGGGCCGCTCGCGGCGGGCAGCCAGCGGACGCGTGCCGGATCCAGGTCCGGGAGCAGTCCGCGGGCGGCGACCGCACCGACGACCGGTGACCAGAACCGGGCGGCCAGCCCCTGGAACAGGATCGAGGCGGCGACCCGGGTCTCGCCGGTGCCCAGCCGCCTCCCGACGCGGCCGGTCCAGGCGCGGAGGGCACCGATGTCGGAGTGGAGCGCGGTGAGCGGGCGCCAGTCCGGGCCGGCAGTCTCCCCGGCCTCTGTCGAGACGGCGAAATACGGTCCGATGGCCGACACCTCGGCCATCACCCCGGCGACCGCGCGGGCGCCTGCCGGACGCAGCCACGGCGAGGGCCCGCCCTCGCCGTGAAACCGGCGGGCCGGAAGGGGAGGGGTCATGTCAGCGCCGCCGGAGCGGACGCCGTACGGCGCACGGCGAGGTCGACGATGTCCCCCTTGGTGCTGGTGGCGGTGAGCGCGGCGGCGAACAGGACGAGCTGATTGAGGATCTTGAGGAAGACGAGGATCGCGACGGCACCGGCCACGACCTGGTAGGCGGGATTGGCCGCGGTGAGCTGGAGGTAGAACTGGCCGAGGGACTTGAGGGCTTCCAGGCCGACGCTGATGAACAGCGCCGGTCCGAGCACCCGGCGCGGCGGCAGCCGCAGCCGTGGGGGAGCGGTCAGCAGGGCGACCGCGAGCAGGGTGTTGACGCCGAGACCGAGCACGAACGCGACCGCCGAAAGGAACCACTGGGTCACGACGTCGTCGACGCCCACGGTGTGCAACAGCAGCCAGTTGAGCAGCGTCTCCGTGGCGAACATCACCGCGAGCGAGATCGACAGCAGCACCCCGAGCCCGGCCAGCACGCCCAGGTCGATGAGCTGACGCGTCAGGAAGCGCCCCGGATACTCCTCGATCAGCCAGATCGCCCTGATCGCCGAGCGCAGGGTGTCCATCCAGAACAGGCCGGTGATCGGCAGGCCGACGAGGGCGATCGCCCCGGCCGTGCTCCTGGCGTCGAGCAGGGCCTCGACGTCGAGACGGGGAAAGGTGTCGGTCAGGTAGCTCTGCACCGTGTCCAACACCTGCGGGGTGTCCAGAACGTGCCCGATGATCGAGAAGCCCAGCAGTCCCAGGGCGAACAGCGCGAAGAACGCGTAGTAGGTGAGGGCCGCCGACAGCCGTGCGGCACCCGCCTGGTCGTAGCGCACTCCGGCGCGGACCAGGTGGTCCAGCCAGCCGTGGCGGTGGCGGGCCCGGACCCAGAACGCCGCGACCCGTCCGGTGAATCCCCTGACCGTCATGTACCGGTCACTACCCGCAGCACGCCGGACTACCGCTCGCGCCGGTGGGTGAGGGAAGTCCATGTGCTGAGCCCGCCGGAAGGACGCGGGCTCAGTCGGCCTCCGACCGCCCCAGCCGCCAGTAGCCCATGAACGCCACCGACGAGCGGTCGACGCCGGCCTCCTGCACGAGGTGACGGCGGAGCAGCTTGACCATCCCGGCCTCACCGGCCAGCCAGGCGTAGAGCCCGTCACGGTCGGTGACCTGCGGGACCTCCCACAGGATCTCGGTGTCGACGTCGACGTCCTCCAGCGGACCGACGGCGGCGCCGCCCGCCGGGGTGATCTCGCCGAGGACCTCGCGCACGGCCGGGACGAGCAGGTCGCCGTGCCGGGCGCTCCCGCGGGGCAGCCAGATGACCTCCACGCCCGGCCGTACGCGCAGGGGCAGCGCGTCGGCGGCCTCCGGCACCTCCAGCAGCACCGTGGCCCGCACGTCACCGGAGAGGCTCTCGGCGATGGTGGCGATGGCGGGAACGGCGGTCTCGTCGCCGGCCAGCAACAGGTGCGCCACCCCGGCCGGCGGAGCCCACTCCTGGCCGCCGGTCGGCCCGGGGTGAGCCGCGTTGGGGCCGATGACCACGGCGCGGTTACCGGGGAGGGCCGCCGCCACCCAGCGGGAGGCGGGGCCGGTGTCGCCGTGCAGCACGAAGTCGATGTCGAGCTCATGCTGCCACGGCCGTACGGCGCGCACGGTGTAGGTGCGGATCGGGTTGCGCAGTTCCAGCGGCAACGCCCGCCACCGCTGGTACCAGCCGGCCCCGTCGCCGACGGGGGTGAAACCGCCGTCGGGCAGCGGCAGGATCAGCTTGATCCGCTGGTCGAAGCCGTTGTCGGCGAAACCGGACAGTTCCTCGCCGCCGAAGGTGACCCGGACGAAGCTCGGACTGAGCCGTACGGTCCGCAGGACCTTCACGTGAAAGGCGCGGTAGGCCGGGATCTCCTCGGTGCGCACCAGGGTCTGCTCGCTGACGGCTGTCATCGTGCTGCCTTCGCTCGGAAATGTCGTCGCAAGGCAACTTAGCTTTGCCTTACCTAATTAATCAAGTCGGCGCTGTCCAGCCGGGTCCTCGGTGGGTGCCCCGGGCCCGGACGAGTACGGCCGCCGGCCCGCCCTGGCCTCCGGTGGACCGGCTCCGCCGACCGGCACCCCCTCGCCGGTGAACCGAAGGCGGCGATGGTGCGCCTGCTCGGCGACCCCGCTTTGGAGGGCATGCTCCTCTCCGTCCCCGCACGGCCGTCCGATGGCCGCCGCGGGCGTCCGCCGCCGCACATGCCGGACCGCCGGCCTGGGCGCCGGCCTCCAGACGGGAACGGCGGGCGGACCGCCGCCGTCCGGCCCGGTGTCCGCCTGCATGTTCTCTTTCGCGTCCAACTTCATTTCCAACTTCGAGTCCGCGGCCTTGGGGTCCACGGCCTTCGAGTCCACGGCGGAGGCCCGCCTGCGGTGCCGCCCCGTTGCCGGGACGCGTGGCAGTCCCGGCGGGGGAGCGGGGGTGCGCTCGGCCGGTGAGAGAGAGGACCGTCCTGCCGCCGAGGCGCGCGACCGGCGTCGGGCCAGGATGAACGTCGCGCCGAGGACGAGGAGGAGCAGTGCCGCGACCGGTGCGGTCTCCGGCACGGTCGGCCCCGGGTGAACGGCTGCGGAGCCCGCGGCGGCCGTCGGGCGGGCCTCACCCGGTCCGTCCGCCCGCGCGACCGCCACGTTCTTGGTGGCGGCGCTTTCCAGGTTCTGCTTGACCTTGCGCGGCAACCCGTAGCCGACGACCTTGCTCTCGTCGCGCGTCTTGCGTTTCAGCCAGATCCCGTCGACATTGCCCTCGATGGTGTGGAGCGTTCCACCGTCGACTCTCTCGATGAGGCCGACATGGTCGATGCCTCCGATGTCCTTGCCGCCGGACCAGTCGAAGAAGACCAGCGCGCCGGGCTCCGGTTTCCTCGACCACGCGCCCCGCGCCTCGAACCAGCGGGCGTGGGAGGGGGTCCAGGCGAACTGGCCGACGAAGTCCTCGACCCCCGCCTTCCCCGCGGCCCAGGCGATGACCATGTCGCACCAGGGGGCCGTCCGGTACTGGGAGTCCTTCACCACATTGGTCGCGTACCACTGGCCGAACGTGGTGTGCTGGCCGGGCTGTTCCTTGTAGCCGAGTTTCGGCTCCATGACGCGGAGTAGGTCGTCACCGATCGGATCCATGGCCGTCAGCCACTCCGTCCACTCTTCCGCCCTTCCGAGAAGGGCGGTAGCCGCCAGCTAATAACGGACTTTATTCAGTGGAAAGCTGAAAAGTCGGTCTTTTGATTAAATGACCGACTCGACGGGTGGATCGATGCCGGATTCGGCAATGGCTGGAATTCGGGGCATCCGATCCTTTAAAATATTCGGCCGGCTGTCCGGGGAGGGCGCTCAGGTCGCGCGTCGCGCGCCCGCGGAACCGGAGGTCAGGCGGGCGACCCGCTCGGTGCCCGCCGCGGAGGTGCCCTTTTCGGGCGAGGGGGAGACTCCGTCATACGGTGACGGCCGCACGGACCGCCGGGACGATCGTGGCGATGTCCCCGGGGTCCCGGCCCGCGCCGGCCGCCAGACAGGGCGGGCAGCGCGGTGATCGTCCGCACCGGCATCGGCGCCGGCCGGCTCGGCAGGTTGGTGACGCTCATGAGCCCCGTGATGTTCGCGGTGCGGCCGAGGGCGACCCCTACGATGGAGTAGGCGTCCAGGTGGCCGCCGAAATAGGGTGATCGGAGACCGTGAACAGGTCGAGCCCCTCGTAATCTGCCCGGTCCGCGAGCCGCAGCGTCTCCGGCGCGGCACCGATCGCAGTCCCGATCCCGGCTCCGAACAGTGCCTTCCGTTCCGGCGTCGTCATCCCACCTCTTTCCAAGGATCATGACTCACCCGTATGGGCGGGTTTTTCGATGTACTCAGGTCGCTGAAGTGTTACGGCGGCTCGCCTTCCCGCGATGCGACCGAAGGCCATGCCCCATCATATAGTTCGCATAACGAATCATATGATGGTTTGGTGATTGAGGTACCCTCCATTTCACAGGGAATGGGGTCCCGCGAGGAGGGCGTTGAATGGGAAGAGCCGTGGACGGGCGCATGGGGGTCGTCACCGCGCTGGTGCGCTCCTCGTTCCTGGTGAACGCCGTGTACGCCGAGACGAGCCGGGAGTACGGACTGACCCCGCAGCAGGGGCAGCTGCTCTGCGTGCTGATGGTGCAGCCGTACGGCATGAGTGAGCTGGGCGGGGTGCTGGGGCTGGCGAAGTCGAGCCTGACCGGCCTGGTGGACCGGACCGCCGAGCGCCGCCTGGTACGGCGGGAGCCGGACCCGCAGGACGGGCGGGCCGTCCAGGTCGCGCTCACCGCGGAGGGCGGTGAGCTCGCCGACGCGTTCTATACCGAGACCTGCCGGCGGATCGAGGCGCTCCCGGCGGTCCTCGGCGACGCCGATCGCGGCAGGCTGGCGGATTTGCTCGGCCGGGTGGTGCTGGACAACAAGGTGCCGGTGGTCTTCATGGAGTGGGACGAGGGTGCCCCTGCCGCGCACGGGGGCTGAGTAGACCTTGGTGCGCCCGTGCGGTCCGGGGTGCTCGTTCCGCACGGGCGTGCGGATCAGGCGACGCCGAACAGTTCGGAGAACCGGCCGGTGAGCAGGTCGGTGCCCTTGTACTCGGCGACCATCCGCGCGGGCAGGATGGCCGGGCCGTCGGGGGAGGGCACCTGGCCGACGCCGCCGCTGGGCCCGAGCGGGAGCAGGACGGAGGGGATGGAAGCCGGCCGGTAGACGGCCGTGGGCTGTTCGCCCCGCACCTGGGCGATGATGTTCTCCGCCACGATCTCGGCGTGCTGCATCGCGTTCCTGGCCATCTTGGCCTCGGCCAGGTCGGTGATGTCGCCGAGTGCGTAGATGTGGCCGTGCCCCTCGACGTTGAGCGTCTCGGTCACCCGGACGTGCCCCTGCGGCGTGCGTTCGGTGACCAGGCCGTCACCGAGGTAGTCGCCGTTGACGCTCACGCCGTAGCAGCGGAACCAGATGTCGGCGGAGATCTCGCCGTCGGTGGTGGCGACGGTGAAGGTCTCCGTCCGGCCCGGCTCGGTCGGCGGCTGCGTGCTCAGGGCGGTGCCCAGCCGCAGCTCCACGCCCAGCGCGTCGAGCTGGCGGTGCAGCTCCTCGCGCAGCTCCGGCTGGAAGTCGGGGACCAGTCGCTCGGCCGGGTCGACGATGGTCACGTGCTTGTCCGGCCAGACCGCCTTGATCTCACCGGACAGTTCCAGGCCGACCGGCCCGGCGCCGACGAGCAGCACCCGATCGGCCGCCGCGAGTTCCTTGTGGGTGACGCGGAGTCGTTCCAGGGCCTCGCCGGAGGAGTCGGTGTCCGTCTTGGCCGGATAGGGATAGCTGGAGCCGGAGGCGAGGACGAGATAGTCGGCGTCGACGCGCTCCCCGGAGGCCAGGGTGACACCGCCGGGGTCCACCGAGACCACGCGCTCGCGGATGACCTTGCCGCGCTGGAGCAGCCTGTCGTACGGAAAGAAGATGTTGCCCGCCCAGTCCGGCCGGACCAGCGCGCGCAGCGATCCGGACGAATTGACGAAAGCGTCCTTGGATTCGATGAGAACGATGTCGGTGTCCTGGTCCAGCGCCTTGGCGACCGCGGCGCCTCCATAACCTCCACCGATGACCGCAACGGTACGACCCATGGTTCCCCGCCCCTCATAATGCAACGAATATCATTCGTCACACGAAATATATTAGTTCGCCCTACGAACTTGACCATACTAGTTCGTAGGGCGAACTTCAATTTCACCGGAAGACGGTGGCCAGCTCCGGGATGCGGGCGCGGTAGCCGTCGAGCAGCGTACGCGCGGTGCCGACCGAGTCGACCAGGGGGTGCAGGGCGAACGCCTCGACGGCCAGGCGGGACGAGCCTGACAGGGCGGCTGCGATGGTCGTCTGTTCGACCGCTTTGACCTGCTCCACGAGGCCGAGGAAACGGCCGGGGAGCGGGCGGGTGGCCAGCGGCCGGATTCCGGAGCCGTCCACCGCGCAGGGGATCTCGACGACCGCCTCCGCGGGCAGGCCGGGCACCGCGGTGCCGTTGCGGACGTTGAGGATCATGGTGGTGGACTCCCCGCGGGCGAGGGCGGCCATGAGGGCGAGTGCGACGCCCTCGTACCCGCCCGCCTCCAGATCGGCGGCGTCGCGTTCGCCTGCCTCGGTGGTGTCGCGGGTCTCGGCCATGTACGTCGCGTCGCGTTCTCTGCGTGCCCTGCCCCACTCGGTGAGTGCGTGTTCGGGCCGCTCCCGGACGGAGGCGTAGAACCGGTCCTGCTGCCCGAGCAGGGACTCGCCGCGGGTGTGTTCGGTGCCCATGATCGCGGCGACGGATTCGCGGGTGAAGTAGTAGTAGTAGAGGTACTCGTTGGGCAGCGCGCCGAGGGTCCGCACCCAGTCGCCGCCGAAGATCCGGGCCTCCTCGATCCGGTGCAGCGCGGTGTCGTCGGCGAGCAGGCCGGGCAGCATGTCGCGGCCCTGGTAGGTGAGCCCGCGCAACCAGCCGAGGTGGTTCAGCCCCACATAGTCCGGCGACACGCGCGCCGGATCGAGCCCGAGGGCGGCGGCGGCCCGCCGGATCAGCCCGAGCGGTGAGTCGCAGATGCCGACCACGCGGTCGCCGAGCACGCCCTGCATGGCCTCGGTGATCATGCCGGCCGGATTGGTGAAGTTGATGACCCAGGCCCGGGGCGCGAGGGCGGCCACCCGCTCGGCCACGCGCACGGCCACCGGGACGGTGCGCAGGCCGAAGGCGATGCCGCCGGGCCCGGTCGTCTCCTGGCCGAGGAGGCCCAACTCCAGCGCGACCCGCTCGTCCGCGGTGCGTCCCGCCAGGCCGCCCACGCGGATCGCCGAGAAGACGAAGTCGGCGTCGCGCAGCGCGCTGTCCAGGTCCGTGGTGGTCCGTACCTCGGGCGGAAGGTCGTACCCGGCGGCGAGCTGGTCCAGCACGTGGCGGATGGCCGTGAGCCGCTCCGCCGACACGTCGTACAGCACCACCTCCTCCACGCGCGGCTTGGCGGTGTCGCGCAGGAGCGCGCCGTACACGAGCGGGACCCGGAAGCCTCCGCCGCCGAGAACGGCCAGCTTCATCGCGGCCCCCTCCCTTTCCCGATATCCGTCCCGGTCTCCTCGCCGGCCCTTGCCGTGCGGGCGGCGCTCACGCGAGCAGCACCTCCGCGCCCGTTGCCGCGCAGTTGCGCAGCGTCGTCTCGTCGGCGCCCTCGTTCGTGACGATGACGTCGACGTCCTCGGGGCCGCACACCCGCAGGGCACCGGTGCCGGGGAACTTGTGCCGGTCGGCCAGCAGCACCACCTGCCCCGCCGCCGCGATCATGGCGCGCTTCACCGGTACCTCGGCGAGCGTGCTGTCGACAAGCTGGCCGTCCGGCCGGACGCCGCTGGTGCCCAGGAACACGCGGTCGGCGCACACCTGGCGCAGCGCCTCCTCGGTCAGCACGCCGACCAGCGAGTGGTAGGTCCGTCGAACCAGGCCGCCGAGCAGCAGCAGCTCGGTCGCGGGATCGCTGCGCAGCACATCGAACACGGCGAGGCTGGAGGTGATCACGGTGACGCGGCGGCCGCGAAGCCGGCGGGCCAGGCGCATCGTCGTGGTGCCGATGTCGAGCAGGATCACGTCGCCGTCGCGCACGAGCTGTGCGGCGCGGACGGCCACGGCCTCCTTGTCCTGCTCGTCGAGGGCCGCAACTTCGGCGAAGGGCAGGTCGGCGTCGGCGTCGGCGTCGGCGCACGCGCCCCCGCGCACGCGCCTCAGTGTGCCGTCGCGGTCGAGCACCTCGAGATCCCGGCGGATGGTCGACGGGCTCACCCCGAGTTGTCCGGCGAGGTCGCTGACGCTGGTGGCGCCTGAGAGGCGGACTCGGCGCATGATCTCTGCATGCCGAAGGCGCTGAAGCACAGCCGGATCCTATCAGTCATCTCTACGCATAAACGAGCAGAATTAATCATACGCGTGCATAAAACCCTTGATATGCCAGCCCAAACATGCAAAATTACGCACACCTGTCTGTTGAGGAAGGACTCATCCCTGTGTCTGTTCAGGCATACGACCCCCTCGCCGATCAGCGGACCGCGGAAGGGCCGCAGTTCGATGTCTTCCTGGCGGGCACCGTCTTCCTCGACATCGTTTTCACCGGCCTGGCGGCCATGCCCGCCGCGGGTACCGAGGCGTGGGCGGAGGGCATGGGCTCGTGCCCGGGCGGGATCGCCAACCTCGCCATCGCGACCAGCAGGCTCGGGCTGCGCACCTCGCTGGCCGCCGCGTTCAGTGACGACGACTACGGCGACTTCTGCTGGCGCACGCTCGCGGAACAGGAATCGGTGGACCTGTCCAAATCGCGGCGCTTCGAGCACTGGCACTCACCGGTGACCGTCTCGATGGCCGTCGACCGCGACCGCAGCATGGTGACCCACGGCCACCCCGCTCCCATGTCGGCGTCGGAGATGATCGGCTCCCCGCCGCGATCCAGGGCCGTGATCCTGGCGCTCTCCGCCGAGGAGCCGCTCGGCGGAGCCGACCCGTGCAACTGGGCCGAGCTGGCACGTCAGAACGGCGCGCTCCTCTTCGCCGACGTGGGCTGGGATCCCTCGGGCACCTGGTCGCCAGAACTGCTGGACCAGCTCTCGGTCTGCCACGCGTTCATGCCCAACGCCGTCGAAGCCATGGCCTACACCGGCACCGACACCCCCCGCGACGCGCTGTACACGCTCGCCGACCGGGTTCCCCTCGCGGTGGTCACCGATGGAGCCAACGGCGCCATGGCCATCGACTCCATGACCGGCGAGGAGGCGTTCGTCCCCGCCCCGCGGGTGACGGCGCTCGATCCGACCGGTGCGGGGGACGTCTTCGGCGCGGGCATCGTGCTCGGCACCCTCTGCGGCTGGCCGCTGGCCGACCGGCTCGCGTTCGCCGAGGTCTGCGCGGCGCTGGCGGTACAGCAGTTCGGCGGATCGCTGGCCGCGCCGGGGTGGGGCGACATCGCCGACTGGTGGCACGGGGTGCGGGCGGCGGCCGGTCACGCCGGCGCCTACGCCGACTCGCTGGCCCGCCGCTACACCTTCCTCGACAGGCTGGTCCCCACCGTGCCGATGGGCGCGGTGCACCGGGCGGCGGCCACCATCGCCCGGTACGCCGACCTGGGAACGGCCTCCCCGAGGTCGAAGGAGCCACCGGTCAAGGCCGCCGGCGGCACTGTCACCGGCGCCACCGTCATCGGCACCGAGGACCCGGACAAGACCCGCGTGCCCGCCCGGAAGGAGTAACACCATGATCGCCTCGACGCGAAAGGTCTGGCTGCGGAACCCGCGGCACGCCCGGACCCGCGCCGCAATCGCCGCCGGTCTCGTCGCCCTCGCCGCCTCGGCGTGCGCGCCCGGATCCGCGGCTCCGCCCGCGGCGTCCCCGGCGCAACCCGGCGCCTCGGCGGTGCGCACCGACGCCGCGGCCCTCGGCAACGTGACCCTCACCATCTGGGACCAGGAGGTGCGCGGCGGGCAGGACGCCCAGATGAAGCAGCTCAACGCCGCGTTCGAGGCGAAATACCCCAACATCAGACTCAAACGCCTGTCGCGCTCCTTCGACGACCTCAACACCACCCTGCGCCTGGCGCTGAGCGGCAACGAGCCGCCGGACGTGGTGCAGGCCAACAACGGCCGGCCCCAGATGGGCGCGTTCGTCAAGGCCGGCCACCTCCGCCCGCTGGACGCCTACGCCGATGCGTACGGGTGGAAGAAGCGCTATCCCCGGTCGATCCTGCAGTACGTGAGCTACAGCGCCGACGGCAAGGTTTTCGGCGAGGGCAACCTGTACGGCCTGCCCCAGGCCGGCGAGGTCGTCGGCATCCTCTACAACACCGCCAAGCTGACCAAGCTCGGCCTGCGGCCGCCGGAGACCTGGGAGGAGTTCCAGGCCGCGCTGGCCAAGGCCAAGGCCGCCGGCGAGGTGCCGATACAGCTGGGCAACCTCGACAAGTGGCCGGGCATCCACGTCTTCGGCACCGTGCAGGGACGACACGTCCCAGCCGATCAGATCACCAAGCTGGCCTTCGGCCGCAAGGGCGCCTCGTGGAACACGCCGGAGAACACCAGGGCCGCCGGGCAGCTCGTGGACTGGGTCGACAAGGGCTACTTCAACAAGGGCTTCAACGGCCAAGGCTACGACCCGGCGTGGCAGGCGTTCAGCAAGGGCGAAGGGGTCTTCCTGATCGGGGGCACCTGGCTGATCGCCGACCTGGAGAAGGCCATGGGCAAGGACCTGGGCTTCATCCTCCCGCCCGGCACCACGGAAGCGGCCGCACCCGTCGCGACCGGCGGCACGGGCCTGCCGTTCGCCATCACCGCCAAGAGCCCCAATCCCGACGCGGCGGCCGCGTACCTCGACTTCATCGCCGACGCCGACGCCATGAAGGTGCTCACCGCCAACGGCCTCCTGCCGGTCGCCGACACCGACCGGCAGAGCGTGAAGGCCGGCGCGCAGCAGGACATGTTCACGGCGTTCGGCACCGCCACCAAGCAGGACGGCCTGGTTCCCTACCTGGACTACGCCACCCCGACCTTCGCCGACACGCTGGGTGCGGCGGTGCAGGACCTGCTGGCCGAGAAGTCGACTTCGCAGGAGTTCCTGGCCACCCTGGAGAAGGATTACCAGGCCTTCGCGGAAAGCAACGAATGATCGGCCATCCTCCCGGTGAGCCCCGCCGCGTCGCCTATCTCTTCGTGCTGCCGGCCTTCCTCGTCTACGCGGCCTTCCTGCTCTATCCGATCGGCCGCGCGGTGCACCTTTCGTTGTACGACTGGGACGGGCTGAGCCTCGGCCGGTGGGTGGGAGCGGCCAACTACGCCGCGATCGTCGCGGACGAGGGGTTGCGGGCCGCGTTCGGCCACGCCCTGGTCCTCATGGCGTTCTACGCGCTGGCGCCGCTGGCCATCGGGCTGACACTGGCCGCGATACTCAACCACGCGAAGGTGCGCGGGCTCGGCTTCTTCCGTACGGTGGTGTTCCTGCCGCAGGTGGTCGCCATGGTCGTGGTGGCCGTCGCCTGGCGGCGCGTGTACGCCCCGGACGGCACACTCAACGACCTGCTCGGCGCGGTCGGGCTCGACTCGCTCACGAGGGGCTGGCTGGGCGACTACACCTTCGCGCTGCCCGCGGTCGGCGTGGTCGGCACGTGGTTCGAGACCGGCCTGGTGACCGTGCTGCTGCTGGCCGGGATGAGCCGCGTCCCGACGGAGCTGTACGAAGCGGCCCGGCTCGACGGGGCGAGTGCGCTCAGGGAGTTCTTCGCGGTCACGCTACCCTCGGTGCGAGGGGAGATCGCGGTGGCGCTGACACTGACGGTGATCGCCGCGCTGCGGACGTTCGACCTGGTGTACATCACCACGCGAGGCGGTCCCGGTGACTCGACCTCGGTGCCGTCGTACGAGATCTACCATCGGGCCTTCGGGCTCGGCCAGGTCGGCTCGGCGGCGGCGATCGGCGTCACCCTGACCGTCGCCATCTTCGCGATCTCGTTCGTGATCAACCGCTTCGCCGACAGGGGCATCTCGTGATCTCACGTGGTGAGCGACTGGCCAACTACGTGATCCTGACGGCGTTCGCCGCGTTCGCGCTGTTCCCCATCCTGACGATCCTGCTGGCCGCGCTCGGTCCCGACGACGGCGCAGGTCCGGCCGGCCAGGGGTTCAGTGTGGCCGGGCTGCACGTGGGCAACTTCGGGGCGGCGTGGGAGATCGGGCGGTTCGGCACCTACCTGCGGAGCAGCCTGGCGGTGTCGCTGTTCGTCGTGGTCGTCAGCGTCGTGTTGTCGATCATGAGCGGGTACGCGTTCGGCACCATGCGCTTCCGCGGCCGGTCCGTGCTGTTCTACCTGTTCCTGCTCGGGATCATGATGCCGAGCGAGGCCATCGCGGTGCCGCTCTACTTCGACCTGCGCACGCTCGGCATGATCGACACGTTCTGGTCGGTCGCGCTGCCGCAGGTGGCGCTGTCGGTGGCGTTCGGCACCTTCTGGATGCGGGCCTACTTCCGCGCCGTCAACCACGCCATCGTCGAGGCCGCCCGCATCGACGGCGCCTCGGTCTGGCGCATCCTGTGGCAGGTGCTGGTGCCTCCGGCCCGGCCCGCCATCGTCACCCTGATCGTCCTGGTCTTCATGTGGACGTGGAACGAGTTCCTCATCCCACTGATCATGGTGACCAGCGAGTCGCTGCGCACCGCACCACTGGGCCTGGCCTTCTTCCAGGGCCGGCACACCTCCGGCTTCACCCTCCTCGCGGCCGGATCCGTCATCGTCGCAACCCCGGTTGTGATCTTCTATCTGTTCCTCCAGCGTCACTTCATCCGCGGACTGCTCCAGGGGGCGGTCCGCGAGTAACTCCCGGAGGTTCCATGCGCACACCCTTGACACTGCTGCTGACACTGCTGCTGGCGTCCGTGCTCGCCCTCGTGCCCACCGCCCTTCCCGCGTCGGCCGAGAAGGCTCCCGCCGATCTCGACGTGCTGTTCGTCGGCGCCCATCCCGACGACGAGGCCTTCAGCCTGTCGACGCTCGGACAGTGGAACGAGGACCACGACGTCACCACCGGCGTCGTCACCGTCACCAGGGGCGAGGGAGGCGGCAACGCCGTCGGGCCGGAGGAAGGCCCGGCACTCGGCCTGATTCGGGAGGCCGAGGAGCGTACGGCTGTCGCCAAGGCCGGCGTGCGGGACGTGTTCAACCTCGACGACGTCGACTTCTACTACACGGTGAGCGCCCCGCTGACCGACCAGGTCTGGGGAGGCGACACCCTCGGAAAGGTCGTACGGATCGTCCGCCAGACCCGGCCCGAGGTCCTGCTGACCATGGATCCGGCCCCCTCCCCGGGCAACCACGGAAACCACCAGCAGGCGGCGCGGCTGGCCGTTCAGGCGTTCTACGCGGCGGCCGACCCCAAGGCGTTCCCCGAGCAGATCACCCGTGAAGGGCTGCGCCCCTTCGCGCCCGCCCGCCTGCTCCTCGGCGGGGCGCGCGGCGCCTCCCAGAACGGCCCCGACTGTGCCTCGACGTTCCGCCCCGGCAACCCGGCGCAGAACGTGTACGGCGTGTGGAGCGGGCGCGCTTCCCGGAGCCAGGGCAGAACCTGGGCGGCCATCGAGCGCGACGCGCAGCGCGCGTACGCCTCCCAGGGCTGGGCCGTCTTCCCCGACGTGCCGTCCGACCCCGCCCAGCTCGGCTGCGACTTCTTCACCCAGGCGGACTCGCGGGTGCCGTTCCCCGAGCCGGGCACCGCCGCGGCCGCCGCGCCCACGGCGATCCTCGACGGCGCGCTGGTCGGGGCAGCCGGCGCCGTCCCGCTCGGCACCCTGCTCGACCTGCGTCCCAGCACGTTCGACGTGCGCCCGGGGACGCCGTTCACCGTCGAGGTCACCGCGACCGCACCGTCGCGCGAGCCGCTGGGCCGATCGGCTGCGGCCCTGCGCGTCCCCGAGGGCTGGCAGGTCAGCGGAGCCGGCGAGCTCGGCAGCCCGGCTCCGGGACGGACCGGATCGGCGACGTTCACGGTGACGCCACCGCGGAGCGCGGTCCCGGGCGACCGGGCACGCGTCGCGGCGACGCTGACCACCGAACGGGGCCGCGGCTACACCGACAGGCAGGTCGAGGTCAGCCCGGCCGTACGAGGGACGCAGCAGCTGCTTCCCCAAGTCGGCCAGTATGAGAAATGGGCCGCGGAACTCGACGTGCCGCAGCTGCGCGGCCTGGTTCCGCCTGTGCTCACCCTCCCGTCCGGCGGCTCCCGCCGGGTGGACGTCGTGGTCACCAACGTGAGTGACACCACCCAGTCCGGAACCGTACGCCTGGACCTGCCCGGGGGCTTCACCGCCGACCGCGCCGAGTCGGGCTACCGCGGTCTGGCGGCCGGGGCCTCGACGACCGTGCCGTTCACCGTCGACAACTCCGACGTCTCGCTGAAGACCTCGAACGAGGGCGGCGACCACACCTACACCATCACCACCACCAGCGCGGACGGGTCCAGCGTGAGCAGGCCCGCGCTCGAACTGGTCCCGGCGACGTCCATTCCGCAGGCCGCGTCGGCGCCGGCCGTCGACGGCGCCGAGGGCGCGGGCGAGTACACCGGCCCGGCCCTGGACATCTCCCGTCTGTGGGAGGGCGCCGCGTGCTCGTCGGCGGCGGACTGCTCGGGCACGGCCAAGATCACATGGCAGGACGACACGCTGTTCCTGCTGGTCCAGGTGAAGGACGACGTGGCCGGCACCCGCCTGCCCGCGTCGGACTGCAAACGGCACTGGCGCACCGACTCCGTCGAGGTGACCTTCGACCCGCGCGGCACGTCGGAGAACACCTCCACGACGTTCAAGGCCGCGGTGCTGCCGGTGACGGCCGAGGGGGCGCCGTGCTTCGAGCGGGACGCCGACAACCGGCAGGGCCCTGGCGAGGAGACCGCTCCGGGCACGCGGGTGGCCTCGAAGGTCTTCCCCGGAGGGTACGCGGTGGAGCTGGCCGTCCCGATGGAGGCCCTACCGGGTGCCGTCGATCCCGAGCATCTCGGGATGAACATCCTGGTGTACGACTCCGACACCCAGGACAAGACCGGCCAGACCCGGATCGGCTGGTCGACGTGGGGCGGTGTGCAGGGCGACCCGTACCGATGGGGAGTCGCGACGCTGCCGGGGTACCGGCCTCCGGCGGGACGGCCGACCACTCCGCCCGACCCGGTGATCCCCGACACCGGCCTGTCCAGCCTGGACTCGCCGCAGTCGCTGGAGCAGGCGGTCCGTCTCCGCCTTCCGCTCGCGGGCGGTCCTGCGGCGAAGGCGTCCCAGCGCGGATCGGTCACCTCCGCCGCAGGCGGCCGGGACGTCGTGAAGGTGACCCTGCACGCCAAGGGCGCCGGCCGGGCCCACCTGCACGTGCGCGATGACCGGGGTACGGCGGGCAGCCGGGTCGTCACCGTCTCCGGGAGCGGCACCATGACCGTGAGGGTGCCGCTGACGCGCGCCACGGGCGCCCACCCGCGGGTGGTGGCCGGATGGGAGGCCGCTGCCGGGGGCACACTGGCATCCCAGGCCCGCGTGCGGTGACGGGCACGGGCCGGAACGCCGATCGCGTCAGGTCCGGCCGTCGCGCGACATGCCCCGCCCGCTCCGGTAAGCCGGCTGAACCGCGCCGGCCGGGGCCCGTCCCGCCGCATGGGAGCCGGCCACGGTGAACGGGCCTCGCCTGGTCGAATACCATGTGATCGCACGTTTACGGCATGCGCGAGGGGTGGGACGGGTCTCCATGTTCGACGACAGGACACAGGAGACCCTCCGCCGCCTGCTGGACCTCGCGGAGCACCCCTCGACTCCGCAGCCCGAGCGGGCCCTGGCCGTCACCCGGATCCGGGCGCTCATCATGGTCCCCGAGGGCGACGCGCGCCGGGCCCCGGTCACTCCGGCCATGGACGCCGACATCCTCAAGAAGATCAGGCCGCTGACCCGGCAGGTCGACGACGACCTGGTCAACGAGGTGCACGGCGACCTCTACGCCTTCAGCACCCGTTACCGGGTGATCGGTGAGGTCGCCGACGAGATGGCCCGCCTCCTCGAACGCTGGAGCGCCGTCGTCCCCGAGAAGCGGCACCGGCACGAGGAGACGGTCAGGACCGCGGCCTCGAAACTCGTCTATCTCCTGGAACGCCGCGACCTGTTCCGCAAGCCGAAGTGGAACAACCGCCCGAGAGGGAAGTAGGCCCCTTCGCGCGCCGGTCCCGGTGATCCCGTACCGCAGGAACGCCCGCCGTGAACGCTAGACCGCCCTGCCGCGCAGCTCGCGATACCTGCGCACGAGCGCGGCGGTCGACTCGTCGGGCGCGGAGTCCGGCGGCCGCTCGGAGGTGAGGGCGGGGGCCAGGTCCATCGCCATCTTCTTGCCGAGCTCCACCCCCCACTGGTCGAAGGAGTCGACACCCCAGATGGCGCCCTCGACGAAGACGATGTGCTCATACAGCGCGACCAGCTGACCGAGCGACGAGGGGGTCAGCCGGGGCGCGAGGATCGTGGAGGTGGGCCGGTTGCCGGGCATCACCTTGTGCGGCACCACGCTCTCCGGCGTGCCCTCAGCGGCGATCTCCTCGGCGGTCTTTCCGAAGGCCAGCGCCGAGGTCTGCGCCAGCAGGTTGGCGGTGAGCAGGTCCTGCATGCCCTCCGCGTCCTCGTGCGGCTCGGCGAAGCCGAGGAAGTCGGCCGGCACCAGCCGGGTGCCCTGGTGCAGGAGCTGGTAGAAGGCGTGCTGACCGTTGGTGCCCGGCTCGCCCCAGAAGATCTCGCCGGTCTGGGTGGTCACCGGGCTGCCGTCGGCGCGCACCGACTTGCCGTTGGACTCCATGGTGAGCTGCTGCAGGTAGGCCGGGAAGCGGTGCAGCCGCTGACTGTAGGGCAGGACGGCCCGGGTCTGGGCGTCGAAGAAGTCGGTGTACCAGATGCCGAGCAGGCCCATCAGCACCGGCATGTTCGCCGCGAACGGCGCGGTGCGGAAGTGCTCGTCGACGGTGTGGAAGCCGTCGAGCATCTCATGGAACCGCTCCGGGCCGATGGCGATCATCAGGGACAGGCCGATGGCGCCGTCATAGGAGTAGCGGCCACCGACCCAGTCCCAGAAGCCGAACATGTTGGCCGTGTCGATCCCGAACTCGGCGACCTTCTCGGCGTTGGTGGAGACGGCGACGAAGTGCTTGGCGACGGCCTCCTCGCCGAGCGCGTCGACCAGCCAGGCGCGGGCGACCTTGGCGTTGGTGAGCGTCTCGAGCGTGGTGAAGGTCTTGGAGCTGACGATGACCAGGGTGGTGGCCGGGTCGAGGTCCTTCAGCGTGCCCATGATGTCGGCGGGGTCGATGTTGGCGACGAACCGGGCGGTGACGCCCGCGTCGGCGAAGTCGCGCAGCGCCTCGTAGGCCATCGCGGGCCCGAGGTCGGAGCCGCCGATGCCGATGTTGACGACCGTCTTGATCGCCTGGCCGGTCTGGCCCTTCCACTCGCCTGAGCGCACCCGGGTGGAGAACTCGCCCATCTTGTCCAGCACCGCGTGCACGTCGCCGACCACGTCCTGGCCGTCGACGACGAGCTTGGCGTCGGCCGGCATGCGCAGCGCGACGTGCAGCACCGCGCGGTCCTCGCTGACGTTGATGTGCTCACCGGCGAACATCGCGTCGATGCGCGCACGCAGCCCGGCCCGCTCGGCCAGCGCCACGAGCAGTTCGACGGTCTCAGCGGTGGCACGGTGCTTGGAGTAGTCGAGGAAGAGGTCGCCGGCGGTCAGCGACATCCGCTCGGCGCGGCCGGGGTCCTCGGCGAACAACTCCCGCAGGTGCCTGCCGGCAACGGCGTCGTGGTTGGCGGCCAGGGCCGCCCATTCCCTGCTCTGGGTGATATCGCCGTTCACATGTCCTCCTCGCGCTGTCAAACCGATCACATCGTCTCGTGACGCACTACCCGATCGAGACGATTCCGCGCACCACAGGGGCCGAATCTTTGCCCTGCGACGGCGGCGGTTTACGGTCGCCGATCGTCCTGCCGAGCGTGCCGGCGACCTGCCGCGCCGCAGCGGCCCGGGACGGCACGGGTGAACACCCGCGGTGCCGCGCGCCGCTCAGAAAGCGGGCTCGTCCTCCGGCGAAGGGACGGCGATCGCCTCAGCGACCGCCTCGGCCCGGCTGCCGACGCGTCCGGAGGCCCGCAGGATCTCACCGGTGGAGGGGTCGATCACCAGGCCGTCCAGGACGAGCGTCGCGCCGTCGCCGGTGTCGGCGGCGTCCGGGCACCAGCGCGTCATCGGGCAGACGCGGCACCACGGACCGGGGGTCGGGCGGAAGGCGACGTCGCGGTGCCAGGCGCGGGCGCGGTCGGACACGACGGCCCGAGCGGTCGCGAGCACCTCCGGATCTCCGGCGTTGAAAGTGACCACGTCACCCGACGCGGGGGTGAGCTGCTCCAGCTCGACCAGCCCGCCGGTGTCGCCGAAGGCGCCGTCCGCGATCAGGCAGACCGCCAGGGCGAGCTGCGGGACCAGGTCCAGGGCGTTCTCGGCGGTGATGCCGCGGTGCACCGCGGAGGTCTTCTGCTCCCGGTAGACCAGGCGCCCGTTCACCCGGCGGATCAGGTCGGGATTGGCGACGACCAGGACGTCGGCGTCGGAGTCGTAGGCGGCCACCCGGGGTTCGGGCGTGACATGGGTGACCCCGCCGCCGGCCAGCGGGCACACGCGCAGGTGCTGGAGCAGGTACGGCCAGGCCTGGCGGTAGTCGTCCCGGCTCACCGCCGGCCCGGCCCACGCGAGGTCGCCGGTCTCGGGGTCGGGGAGGCCCTCCGGTGTGCACGGGCCCGCCCCGGGACGGCCGTGCGTGATCTCCAGCCACCGGTGCACGACCAGCCCGCGCCGGACCGCCGCGCTCTCGGAGTCGTCGGCGGGCAGCCGGAGGTCGCGCATGTGCGCCTGCGCCGGGCAGATCTGGTACTGCCGGGCCGTCGTGATCGACCAGGTACGCCGGTGGGTCCCTCGGTCAGGCAGTCCCAGCAGCCCCGGCGTCCTCGGGAGCGTGCCGCACGAGGCGCGGAGCTTGCAGTCCGCGCAGTCGCCACCGGGTGACCGGTGCCCACCGGCCAGCAGGCCGGTGGCCACCGGCCGGGCGGAGGCGAGATAGGCGCGCCGCACGTCCTCCGGCGCGGTGTCCACGAGCACCGCCGCGGCGCCGTCGGTGAGACCGACCTCGACCACCCGCACCCGTGCCGGGTCCGCGGCGGGCTCACGGACCGGGACGGGAACGCTCCGGTAGAGGTCCTGGGTGCCGCCCACCGCCCGGTCGCCGGCCGCGGCCACGTAGGCCATCGCCAGCGTGGCCGGATCGGCGGCCCGGCCCAGCGGACGCCGCAGCCGCAGCCGGCGGAACTCCACCACGGTGCCGTCCGGCGAGCCGTACCAGCGGCCCCATGCGGTCAGGGCCCGCATCTCCGCCGGCGAACCGCTCCGCTGGACGATCCGCGGATGGCGCTCCGGACGGAGGTCGCCCCCCTCCGCAGCCAGGCTCTCGGCCGTCTCCAGGTAGGTACGGCAGGCATGCAGGATCCAGCGGGCGGCCCCGGGATGCACCGGGTCGCGGTTGCCCTCGACGGCCTGCCCGACCGCCTCGTCCACGTCGGCGCCGTCGAACTCCACGGCGTCCAGCACCTGCATGACCAGCCCGAGCGGGAAGCTTTCCCAGGGGGCGAAACGCCGGCGTTCGAAGACCTGAGGCCGCACGTCCGGGCGGGCCTTGGCCGCGGCGAAGTCACCGCAGTCGCTTTCCCGGCGATCGAGCATGCTGGCTGACAGCCGGACGATGTCCGGATTCCCGACGAGTTCCGACCGGAGGGTCATGTCGCCTCCTGGCTACTTTGCATGAAGGACACCTTAAGTACGGGGAGCCGAGTTTTTTGCTGCATTCCCGGCTGGATGGTGCGGGGAAGCCCCGGAGTCCCGCTCTCCCGAGTTCTGCTTACTCATCTCTTTACAACCCTTGACTCTGACTGTAAGTTCTCATTCAGTTACTCAACGCATTCAAGGGATGGAGTTGAGCATCATGCCGGACAACGGCACCGAGCGTCTCCCCGATCCACGGGTGGCGTTCGCGGAAACGACAGCGACCGATACGGGCGAAGCGGACGCGCGTCTCGGGACGGCGGATCGCATCGCCGTCGCCGCGGGGGCCGACGACCACCTGCCGCCCCTGGCCGAGGAGGCCGTCGACGACAGGCCGCTGGCCCAGCGGTTCACCGAACCGGAGGAGTAGACCATGGAGCTGCACTTCCGTAACCGCTACACCTCCAAGGTGTGGGTCGCGATCATGTTCTACAGTCCCGACGGCTGCCGTGACTACGGCCAGTGGGGCACCCGCGGCTGGTGGGCCATCGATCCCGGCGGGGAGGCGCACGTCCTCAACACCAGCAACCGCTACGCCGCTTTCTACGCCGAGGCCGCCAACGGAGCCATCTGGACCGGTCCCTACGGTCCGATCTACGTCTACCAGAACGCCTTCGACTCCTGCCTCAACATCGGCAGCACCGCGGCCAGGCGCGTCGGCACGCGCCTGGTCGACCTGAACGGTTACTCCCGCTACTACGTCAACCTCACCGCCTGACCCGGCTGTCCGGCAGCACCCCTCCAACGCCGGCGTCTCCGCACGCGGCCCTCCTCGCCGCCTGAGGTCAACCGCTTCGGCCCCTGCGCGCGGCACCCTGGCCGCCTCCTGTTCCCACCGGATCTCCCACCCCTCCACCGTGATCCTCCGTTGAGACCCCGCCCTGCCCACTCGTGCAGGGCGAAGGGCCGGCCGTCCGGCTCGGTGGTGGCAGGTGTTCCGGGCGCCCGTCCGCCGGGACGTCACCGTACGGCCGCGTAGCCGGGAGGGGGAGGGTCAGGTGCGTTCGATGATCACTACGGGGATGTCCCTGGTGGCCTTGGCCTGGTAGCTGTCGTACGTCGGGAAGATCTCCGCCATCTTCCGCCACAGCTCGGGCTTCTCCTCGGGGGTGGCGGAGCGGGCTCGTGCGGTGAAGGTGTCCGCGCCGACCTGGACGACGACGCCGGGGTCGGCGGACAGGTTGAGATACCAGGCGGGGTGGTCGGCCGAGCCTCCGTTGGAGGCCACCACGAGGTAGCGGTCACTGTCCTGGCCGTAGATCAATGCGGTGCGGCGCAGCGTGCCCGACCTGCGTCCCCGGGTGCTCAGCAGCAGCGTGGGCACGCCCTGATAGATGTGGCCTTTCCGGCCGGCCGTCTCGACGTAGGTGCGGATGTGCTCGGCGACCCACCCCGTCGGGCTGTCCAGGATCTCTTCGTCGTCGTGCCGTGCCATTCGTCCTCCTGAGCCAGTGGATCTTCCACCCTATTCAGTTTCAAGGTCGCGATGGGAGAGTTCGACACAGCTCCGCGATCCGGCGCGTGGGTCACCTCACCACCGCCGAGACGGCGAACCCGGCCCTCGTCCGCGAGCCGGTCGGCGAGCTCCGGTCCCACTGCGCCAAACGGAACGGTTCGCCGCCGGCTGAGCGTCTCAGCGCCGGGGCGACGGCCATGCATTGGGGCGGCAGCCGTACAGGGACTTGGTCTGCTGGAGCATCACCGGGGCCCGCCTGCCCGGTCCCGGGCAGGACACGTGGCCGTGGCCGAGGCCGTGGCCGACCTCGTGGTTGATGACGTACTCCCGGTAGGAGGCCACATCGTGGCCGTAGCCGCGCACGCCCTCGTTCCAGCGCACCGCGTTGATGGTCGCACGCCTGCCGTTCCAGCACGACAGGGTGCCCAGGGTGATCATGGGCAGGCACTGCCGGTCCGTCGTCGCCGGGCTGGACAGCGACACCCTGATCTTCACGGGGCCGCGCGCCACCCGCTGGAACCGGAAGCCCCAGCTCCGCCGGTCGTTGAGGATCCGGTGCACCTCGTCGGCGAACTCGCGCCCGTCGAACGGCAGGCCGCGCTCGACCTCGACCACGTATCTGATCACCTTGCCCTTGCGGCCCGCGGGGGGACGGGCGCCGCCGGGGACGACGGCGTAGCGACCGCTCGCCGCCTTCGGCACGGTCACCTTCGCGGGTTGGCGCCGTCCGTTGGCCATGAGGAACGTCTGTTCGGGCTGGGACGTCCGCACCGGCTCGGGCGGCGGGGTGGGCGTCACCGAGATCTCGGGCAGGGCGACCGCGGACGGTGCGGGCCGGTCGGGGGGCTGCGGGGGTCCGCCGGCGACCGGTGTGGGATGACCGCTCAGCACGGCACCGCCGCCGACCAGCAACAAAGCTAAATTAAGCAGGCCAATAACCCACACAACGGCCTTAAGGTCATGACCCTTTACGTTCCTCAACATAGGCCGTAAACCTTATTGCTTCCGCCGTTTTTGTCGATCACGGAGGAAGACCTGAGCAGGCAGGTGGCCGACGGCCGCTGTGCCACCGGTGCCGTACGGGCCTCCGGGGAGGATCAGTCCGGATTTTGGCGCCAGAAGCGCGATCTTGACGACGATTCGATGACGACGGCTGTTCGTCCTGGTGGAGCAGGCCGGCGGGCCTGCTCGTGCCGGTGGATTCCCGGTCAGATGAGCAAGTGGCCTGTTACCGCCGGTTCCGGCCCGAGGTGACGGGGGCGGAGCTCAAGAGGTTCTTCCGGCTGGACGCCAGCGCACCGGATGTTCCGGCCGGTAAGCGCCGTCCGGCGACGAAGCCGGGTTTGGCGTTGCGGTGGGCCCGGTGCCGATGCTCGGCACGTTCCTGCCCGAGAACCCGCTGGAGGTGCCGGGCGAGGTGGTGCATGGTGGCTCGTCAGGTCGTATGTATGAGGACTCGGCCCAGGTTGCGGCGGGTCTCGATCAGTTCGACGGCATCGGCGATCCGTTCCATCGGAAACGCTTTATGAGCCGGACGGAGCTGACCGGCTGCCAGCATCTTCCACAGTTCGGCACGGCGCTGTCCGATCAGTTCAGGATCCTGGCGACCGATCGATCCGATGGAGAACCCGATCACCGTCTTGAGGTTTCCGAGGAGACGCTCGCGAGGACCCTTGCCAACGAGACGCGGGCCCACGAGGGTGACCTCACCGCCTATCTGGCGGCCGGACACCTCCTCACGGTCTACCGTGTTCTGTTCGCCGATGTTCTCCGGCGCATCCTGGCAGGCGAGGAGAACGAATCAATCCGCACCCACGTGGCCGAGCCCGCCCGCCGCGGCTTCGACCTGCTGCAGCCCGTACTCGGCGACTACGCGGTTCGACGGGCCGGCACACCAGTGAGCGGAAACTAGTGTCCTGCGCCGGAAATTCGTCGGCAATATCGGGCGAGTGATTCGAGGATCTCTTCGGTGGTCTTGGTCCAGATGAACGGCCGGGGATGGGTGTTCCAGTCGGCGATCCAGGCGCGGATGTCTTTCTCCAGAGCCTGCACGCTCTGGTGAACACCGCGCCGGATCATCTGGTCGGTCAGGAAGCCGAACCAGCGCTCGACCTGATTGATCCAGGAGGATCCGGTCGGGGTGAAGTGCAGGTGAAAGCGCGGGCGGCGGGCCAGCCACGCCCTGATCGCGGGGGTCTTGTGGATGCCGTAGTTGTCGCAGATCAGGTGGATGTCCAACTCGGCCGGGACCGTCTTGTCGATCGTGGTCAGGAACTTCTTGAATTCGGCGGCCCGGTGCCGGCGGTGCAGTTCGCCGATGACCGTGCCGTCTTCGATGTTGAACGCGGCGAACAAGCTGGTGATGCCGCTGCGGGCGTAGTCATGGGTGCGGCGCTCGGGCGTGCCGGGCATCATCGGCAGCACCGGTTGCGAACGGTCCAGGGCCTGGATCTGGCTCTTTTCATCCACGCACAGCACTACCGCTCGCTCGGGCGGGTTGTGGTAGAGGCCGACGACGTCGACGACCTTCTCCACGAACAGCGGATCGGTCGACAGCTTGAAGGTGTCGCAGAGATGTGGTTTGAGGCCGAAGTCGCGCCAGATCCGTCCGATCGTCGACTTCGACAACCCGCTGCGCTCGGCCATCGAGGTCCGCGACCAGTGCGTGGCGCTTTGAGGCGTCTGCTCCAGCGTCGCCACCACGACCTGTTCCACCTGATCCAGCGTGATGGAGGGTGGCCGGCCCGGGCGCTGTTCGTCCACCAGCCCCTGCAATCGCAGTGTGATGAACCGGTTGCGCCATTTGGACACCGTGTCCCGATGCACCCGCAGATCCCGGGCGATCTCCTTGTTGTCTCTGCCGTCCGCACACGCCAGCACGATCTTGGAGCGCATCGCCAGCATCTGTGAGGACTTCGCCCGCCGCGCCCAGCGCTCCAGCGTCGCCCGCTCGGTGTCGGTCAGCGTCACTTCGGCCTTCGGTCGTCCCGTCCGCGCCATGACAGCATTTTAGACTTAGCCGACAAATTTCCGGCGCGGGACACTAGTGCCGCGTCGGGCAACGTTTGCCCAGCGAGGCCTGTGTGATAGCTTCAGCGGCGCCGTGCAGCAGTACGACTGGAGGAGGTGAGACCGATCAACGCTGTGATGACAGATCGGGGCTCCCTCTTGTGCATGGTCTAGGGAGCGCCGACACAAGGCACCCCCGAAAGGCTTTGAAACGCTATGCGCTTCAGCTTGACCTCTCAGACGTCGACCGACGGCGTCACCGAACAGTCCTTCACCCTCGGCGAGATCACCGGTGTGCTGTTCACGCCGCAAGGCGCTACCGGCCCCCGCCCGCTGATCCTGATGGGACACGGCGGCGGCCAGCACAAGAAGGCTCCCGGCGTCCTGGCCAGCGCGCACCGGTTCGCCGCCGAAGGGTGTTTCGCCGTCGCCGCGATCGATGCCCCCAACCACGGCGACCGGCCGAAAGATGAGCGGTTCATCCGGTTCGCGGGTGACATGCGGGCCCGTATGGCCGCCGGTGAGGATCCGACCGAGCTGGTCGCGGCCATGCACGACCTGCTGGCCGGGCGGGCCGTCGCCGACTGGCAGGCCGTGCTGACCGCGGTCCAGGAGCTCGACCACGTGGGCGCCGGCCCGGCCGGCTATTGGGGTGTGTCGATGGGCTGCGGGATCGGTGTGCCGCTGCTCGCCGCCGACTCCCGGATCCGCGCCGCGGTGCTGGGCCTGCTCGGCGTGCACGGGCTGGCCGCACCCGCCGCCCGGGTCACCGTGCCGGTGCAGTTCCTGCTCCAATGGGACGATACGCGAGTGCCCAGAGACCAGGCCCTGGCGCTGTTCGACGCCCTGGGTTCCACCGACAAGACGCTGCACGCCAACCCCGGCGACCACGGGGGAATCCCCGCGTTCGAGACCGACGATGCGCTGCGGTTCTTCGCCCGGCACCTTGGGTAAGGCCGCCGCCTTATCGCCGGTGACATAGCCGGCGACGCGCCGGCCGGGGTCTGTTCCCGGCCGGCGCGTCCGAGTCAGACCGTTCGGCATGGCCGAGCGGGGCGTTCTGCCGCTACCTGCGCAGCCTCTATCCGTCCGAGGTGCGGATCGCGATTCGGAGGGAAGGGTCATGGCTTCGAATCGGCTGCCAGGCAGGTACTGCCGTTACCTGGAACGGCAGTGACTCCCGCCGGCCGGTAAAAGACCGTTTGCTGGAGTCGGGCCGCGCGGAAGGGCCGGCCCTTACCGGATGCTCAGCGTCTGGGTGGGAACCTTTCGACGTTTATTCAGCTGGAGCGATATGCGTGCGACATTCATGTACGGGGCCGGTGACGTGCGGATCGAGCAGATCCCCGATCCGGTGCTCCAGGAGCCGACCGACGCGCTGGTGCGGGTCGTCCGATCCTGTGTCTGCGGTTCGGACCTGCACCCGTACCACGCCATGCCCGCCACCGCCGAGGGCAGCCCGATGGGCCACGAGTTCGGCGCCACTGACGTGGTCGCCGAACGCGGCCAGGAGGGCATCGCCGAGGTCCGTGAGCTCACCGGCGGCCATGGCGCCGCCAAGGTTCTGGAGGCGGTCGGGCACCTGCCCGCCTACGAGCAGGCCTTCGGCATCGTCCGTCCCGGTGGTGTGATCTCCCGGGTCGGGGTGCCGCAGTACGACGAGGCGCCGGTCGGGTTCGCCAGCCTGTTCGGGCCGAACATCACCCTGACCGGCGGCCCCGCCCCCGTCCGCGCCTACATCGAGGAACTGCTGCCGGGAGTGCTGGAGGGCACCGTGCAGCCGGGCAAGGTCTTCGATCTCACCATGGATCTCGACGAGGTGACCGGCGCCTACCGCGCCATGGACCGGCGTGAAGCGCTCAAGGTCCTCATCCGGCCCTGACCCGGACCCGGGGCGCAAGCACCGGCAGGGCCGGACCGTCTCACCCGGCAGCGGACGGCGTCGGCGCGACCCCGCCGAAAGGAGCAGAAGCACTCACGGCGATCAGCGACGCGGCACGGCGCAACCACGAGGAGCTGTCTCTGCCCATCAGATCACCGCGCCGCGACGATCAAACTCGTGCCCGGCGGCCCAAGGGGCCTGCCGGCGCGGTGCCGGCAGGCCCGGAGGAGCCCAGGCTCGCTTGCCCTACGGGACCGGGGTCGTCCGGTCTAGGAGTGGGGGCAGGTGTCCTGATACTCGGAGATGTTCCGGTCGCCCTGAGGAGCCGGGCACAGGAACTGCTCGTAGCGGGTGTCGTCGTCGATGAAGCGCTTCAGCCAGGAGATGCTGTACTTGGCGATCGTGGTGTTGGAGATGTTGGGCGCGAAATGGCTGGCACCGTCGAGCTCCAGATAGGCCTTGTTCAGGGAGGACGGCAGGCTGTTGTAGAACGGCTTGGAGTGCGAGGCGACCGGGGCGATCGTGTCGTTCTCGGCACCGACGATCAAGGTCGGGACCTGAACCCCCGACCAGTTCTTCGTGAGGTTCCACCCGGTGAGCGGGATCGCCGCCTGCAACTGCGGTCGGTCGTCGGCCGCCTCCAGCGTGCCGCCACCGCCCATGGAGTGACCCATGACGCCGAGCCGGCCGGCGTCGATCCGGTTGGCGGCCGAACTGTCCTCGACCAGGTAGTCGAGCGCGGCCAGCAACTGGCGGCCCCGGCTGGCGGGCTGGTCGCTCCGCGTGATGGTGTCGATGTTGAAGACGACGAAACCCTGGGAGGCGATCCGGGGGGCCAGCCAGGCCATGCTGGACTTGTCGGCGGTGTAGCCGGGGGCGATGGCGACGGCCCCGAACGTCCCCGCACTGGTGGTGGTCGGATAGTAGATCGTTCCTCCGCCGAAGCCGGTCACGAGCAGCGACGAGACATTCGTCTCCGCGACGGCGAACGGGCCGCGGAGGGCCTCGATGCTGGCGTTGGTGGGAGCGGGGCCACGTTCGTACGGGTTCGCCGCGACGTGCGCGGTGGGAGCGGTGAGGGGGGCGGCCTGGGCGGCGGGGGCGAGGAGGGCGCCGCCCAGGACCAGTGCGAGGGTCAGCTTGGCGGCCGTCCCCGCGCGCCGGGCCGGGCCGGACGGACGCGGTTGCGGACGGAGGGGGGTGGTGGGGTCTGACTGCACGTCGCTGTACTCCAGTTCTGAGGAGGGGAACCAGCTCGGCGGCCACCCACACCGAGGACCGGCCGATACGGGGGGAGGTATGCGGCGACGGCCTCCGGATGGTCTGCTGACCACCGACAGTCGCAATTGTCAGATCGCGTTGTCATTCACGCATCGGTTGAATCACCCGTCTCCGCGCGGTCCGGGGCCGTGGCACCCCATCGGCCGGCGCAGTCGGGGTGCCGTGGCGGGAGCCGGGTGACCGGAGCGGACCGCCGCCGCAGGGGGTCAGGACAGCAGCCGGACCAACTCCACCCGGGAGCGGATGTCGAGCTTGGTGAAGATGTTCCTGAGGTGGTGCTCGACGGTGCGCGGGCTCAGGTAGAGCTGGGCCGCGACCTCGCGGTTGGTGGCACCGTCGGCGACGATCCGCGCGATCTGAAGCTGCTGCGCCGTCAGCTTCTCCGCCGTCCTGGGGCCAGGCGACCGGATGGCCTCACCCGCACCGCGTAGCTCCGCGCGCGCCTGCTCGATCCAGAGCCGCGCGCCGGACCGCTCGAATGTCTCCAGCGCGCCGTGCAGGTGCTCCCTGGCCGCACCGGGACGCCGGTTACGACGCAGCGCACTACCGAAGAGCAGTTGGGTGCGTGCCGTCTCGAACTCGCAGAGACCCCGTTGGTGAAGGTCCAGCGCGTCGCGGAAGCGCTCCTCGGCCTCACCCGGCGCGGCCAGGAGCGCATGGCAGCGCGCCGCCAACGCGAGCCGATCGGGACTGCGGGTGCTGCTCACCCAGCGGTCGAGCACCTGCAACGCCGCCCGTGCCTGCTCGTGCTCGCCCGTCCGTACGGAGGCCTCGACGAAATGGGGGGTCGCCATGACCCGTACCACGAGGTGACCGTTCGTCCCGTCCGCGCGGGCCGTCGCCCGCAGCCGTTTCGCCGCGCTCGCGTGACGTCCCGCCGCGAGATCGAGATGGGCCAGTGCCCAGTTGCCGAGTGCTCCGGTGATGCCCAGGCCGTGGGCACCCGCCAGTTCGATGGCGCTGCCGGCCCTGATCCGGCAGGTCTCTTCGTCGCCCTCGACGGCCGCGGTGAGGGCGAGCCAGGCCAGGTGCTGGCCCGCGCTGTTGAGCTGGCCGGCCTCCTGAGCCAGCCGTAGTCCCTCCACCGCGTTGGCGGCGACCGAAGCGTAGCGGCCGGTCCAGATCTCAGCCTGGATCATGAGTTCCAGCACCTGCGGCACCGTGGAGACCGCTCGCCGGACGCGAGCGGTCTCCACTGCGCGGGCGGACAGCCGCAGGGCCTGGATGTCGTCACCGAGCAGCAGACTGGCGATGCCCGCCCAGACCAGCACCGACGGATCGCGCACCGAAGGCGCGAGCCGCAGGACCCGGTGCAGCGGATCCGCAGCTTCCCGGTGCCGGCCCTGGAAGGTCGCCGCGGTGCCCGCCAGATACTCGAACATCAGCTGGGTGGCCGCCGGATCATCCGGACGGCGTAGTGCGGCGGCCTGCCGGGCTATGACAAGGAAGCGGGAGTTGTCCCCGGCCAGGTAACTGGCTTCACTCGCGCGCAGGAGCGCGCGTACGGCCTGCCCGCGATCCCGGTCGAGTAGCCAGCCGGCCGCAGCCAGGAGCTCGTCACGGGCGTTGTCGGTCTTCCCGCTGCGCAACTCCAGACTGCCCCGGATCAGTTCGGCCTGCCCCCGTGCCCCTTCGGAGACGGTGAGGGAGCGCAGGCGGGTGAGCAGCGATCTGGCGCGCTGCGGAAGACCGGCGTGCCAGGCGCGGATGGCCGCGGCGGCCAGACAGGCGGCCTTGACGTCTCCCCGGGACGTGAGCTCGGCGGCCCGTTCGAAAGCGAGAGAAGGCGCGGGATAGCCTCCGTGGGAACCGACGGCGGCCGCCGCGGCCAGCTCCTCGGCCAGTTGCTCACCCGGCCCGTCCAGCGCGGCGGCCCGATGCCATGCCCGCCGGAGGCGCTGGTGATCGTGGTCGAGAACACCGGCGAGCAGGCGGTGGGCCGCACGCCTGCGGGCGAGTGAGGCCTCGAAGTAGACCACCGGCCGCATGGCCGGTTCCCGGAAGTCATAGCGGTCTTCCGCACCGTGGACGATGACGCCCGCCCGCTCCGCCGGTTCCAGCATGGTGAGGGCGCACCTCCGATCGGCGGCCCGGACCAGCGTGATCGTGTCCAGGTCGGGGTCGGCGGCGAGCAGCAGGAGCATGTCCCCGGTCTCCTCGGGCAGCCAGGCCAGCTGATCCGCGTACGCGCGCCACAGCCGCCCGCCTGGCGGCAGCATGCCGGGTGGGGCGGCGGTGCCGGCCACCTGCGCCGGGTCGAGCGATCCGACGAGTTCGCCGAGGGCGAGCGGATTGCCCCGGGCGATCTCGATCAGCGACGCCCGCAGTTCCTCGCTGAGTCCCGCCGGCGCCAGATCGTCGACCAGTCGCCTGCACGCGTCCTGGCCGAGGCTCCCGAGCCGGATGCCGGAGATGCCCTCCGGCGCCGCACCGCCATCGTGGGCCCCGAAGAGCAGCACGATCCGTTCATCGGCGAGGCGCCTGGCCACGAAGAGGAGCGCTTCGCGGCTGGGCACGTCGAGACGGTGGATGTCGTCGACGCATACCAGCACCGGCTGTCCCGCGGCCGCCAGGAGATTGAGAACCGCTGCGGGCAGAGCCAGCCCGACCCCGGCCGCCCCCACCTCCAGCGCTCGGGTGAGCACCTCCGCCTGTGCCGGTGGCAGCGCGGGCAGCAGGTTCACGACCGGGCGGAGCAGGCCGTGCAGTCCGGCGTACGGCAGGCCCGCCTCCGACTCGACGCCGCGGGTCCTGAGCACGACGAACCCGTCCGCCTGGTCCACCGCGAAGCCGAGCATCGCGCTCTTGCCCGTCCCCGGTCCGCCCAGCAGGACCGCCGCGCCTCCCCGCCGGCCACGGGCATCGTGGAGCAACTGCCGAAGGACGTCCTTTTCCGCGTCACGGCCGTACAGCGCCGGCGACCGGGTGACAGGGGAGGCGGAAGACATGTCCTAGTGTTACGCCGACATGTCACGGCTGAAAAGGCCCGACGGCGACCTTGTCCACAGCGGTCCCGTGGTTTGCGCCGCCGTCCGGCCGGTCTGCGGAGAACCGGTGGTTTCACCGATGCGTGGCACCGCCGTGCGATGGTCGCCCTCCGACCCGTCCAGAATCTTGACGACTCCGTGCCGCCGGGTTCGGCCGGCATGATCACCCTGAGGTTCGGGCGGGTGGCCGGTGCCGCGGCCGGTCCGCCGCGCCTGCCCTGATCCGCGCCCGGCCGCGCGGGGTCGTCAACCGGGAAGGACGATGGAGGCGGGCGGAACGTGGTCGACGAGCCAGACGCCGTTGGCGCTGATCCGGAATTCGTGGCCGGCCCGGTGCATGTCCCCGGCGCGCACCACCAGGATGACCGGCCTGCCGCGCCGTGCGCCCACCCGGATCGCCGTCTCGCGGTCGGGGGACAGATGCACCGCGTGCCGGTTCATCGGCCGCAGCCCCGCATCCCGGATCGCCGCGATGTGATCACCCACCGTGCCGTGGAACAGGAATTCGGGCGGCTCGGCCACGGGGAGATCCAGGTCGACGGCGACGGAGTGGCCCTGGTTGGCGCGGATCCGGTCGTCTTCGACGGCGAAGCGCTGCTTGTCGTTGCCGGCGACCACCTGGGCGAGCTCCTCGCGGGTGATCGGAAAGCCGTGCCGCGCGGCGGCGGCCAGCAGCAGGCCGATCTCCGTCCAGCCCGCCGGGTCGAGCGTCAGCCCGATGCGGTCGGGCTGGTGGCGCAGATGCCTGGACAGGAATTTGGAGACTCGGATGAGCCGTCTGTCGTCCATAAGACTCCAGCATGCCGGGTCGCCGCGCCGCCTTCCATGGGAACGGCTCCGTGACCCCCGGCGTTCCGGCCGCTTCGCCGACGCCGATACTGGAACGATGCTGAGCAGCCAACGCTTGCGGGTGCTTCTGGAGATCTTCAGGACGGGGAGCATCGCGGGAGCCGCTCGAACCCTGCGGCTCTCGCCCTCCGCCGTGTCCCACCAGCTCTCCAAGCTGGAGGAGGAGGCCGGCGTGGGCCTGGTCGAGCGGGGCGCGCAGAGCCTGCGGCTGACCGCGGCCGGGCGGCGGCTCGCGACCCGGGCACAGGAGGTGCTCGACATCATCGAGGCGGCGGAGAAGGATCTGCTGGCGCAGGCCAGGGCCGACGCCGGGCAACTGCGAATCGGTTTCTTCGCCTCCGCGGGATACCGGCTGCTGCCGCTGGCGCTGTCGACTTTCACCGCCCGCCACCCCGCCGTGGAGCTCGACCTGGTGCTCGGCCAGCCGCACGAGCTCCTGCCCGACCTGGAACGCGGCGCGCTGGACGTCCTGGTCGTCTTCGAGCACGCGCTCGATCCCTGGAAGCCGCCAGAGGGGGTCGAGGTCATCCACCTGTTCGACGAGCCGCAGCTGCTGGTCGTGCCGCCGGGCCATCCGGCGGGACAGCGGCAGCCGGTACGGCTCGCCGACCTGGCCGGCGAGCCGTGGATCACCACGTACGGCACCGACACCCCGGTCTCGGTGCTGGAGCGTGCCAGCGCGCTGGAGGGATTCAACCCGATGATCCGCTGCCGCAGCGACCACTACGAGGTCACGCTCGGACTGGTCAGGGCCGGGCTGGGGGTGGCGCTCGTGCCCAGCCTCGGCGCGCAGGGGGCCTCGGGCATCCAGGTGTGCAGGCTGGACGGGCCCCGCCTCTACCGCAGGATCGGCGCCGCCACCCGTCCGACCAATCCCAACCCGGCGCTGCGCTCCTTCATCGACTATCTGCGCGACGCCTCGGCCCAGATCCGCAACGCCCTGCGCTGACTCCTCGACGATCCGGCCGAACCCGGGATCGGACCCGCGGTCCCGAAGCCGTCGAGTGGAGCGACGCCATCGTGCGCACCGGCTTCCAGCGGCGCCGTTGGTGCCCGCGCGGACGGAGCCGTCGCCGTCGAGGTGCCGGGGGACACGCCGGCACGGTCGGCCGGCGTGTCCCGGGTCAGCGGTCGAGAGGCAGGCCGGCCAGGTGGCCGATGGCCAGGCCGGCCTGGCGGACGCTCTCCACCAGGGCGTGCTCGTCTCCGCAGGGGCCGTTGGCCAGCACGGCGTAGCCGATCCGGCGCCCGGAGCCGATCATCACCCCGACGTCGGCCCGCACCCCGGCGTCGGTGCCGGTCTTGTTCGCCACCCAGACCCTTCCGGGCGGAACGGAGGCGGGGACCTCCCGGTCCTCCGGCTCGTGCGGCAGCAGGGCGGGGACCAGGCTCCGGTCGGTGTTGTGCGCCATCCAGTCCAGCATGAGCCGGGTCCACTCCCGCCGGCCGTCGAGCCCGGCCGCGAACCGGGCGAGCTCGCCGGCCGTGCCGACGGCGAAGGCCGGCGGGTGTGCGGGCAGTCGCGGCTCGCGGATCCGGTCGAGGATCCGCGTCCGCGCGAAGCCGAGCGCGGCGGCGTCCTCGGCCACCCGGTCCAGGCCGAGCCGGCGCAGCAGCGCGTTGGTCGCGGTGTTGTCGCTCACCGACGCGATGAGTACGGCGAGATCCCCGACCGTCCAGCGGCGGCCGGACAGGGCTCCCAGGAGACCGGAGCCGCCGCAGCGGTCCTCCTCCCGCACTTCCACGATCTCGGCGGGATCGAGCTTCCCGGCGGTGATCCCGCGTGCCACCGCGGCGAGCAGCAGCAGCTTGCCGGTGCTCGCCAGGATCAGTTCGACGTCCTCGTGAAGGGAGATCAGCCCCGGCACCGACACGGCCACCGTGCGCGCGGCCTCGCCACCCGGCACGTCGAACTCCGTCATCGCCCCATCCTCCCGGAACCCGTCATCCTCCCGGAACCTGTCGTCCTGTTCGGGCCCGGCGTCGTTCCCGGGCCCGTCATCCTTCCAGAGGCCGCGATCACGGTCGATCACGCGGTCACCGCTCACGTGGACAGCACCGCCCCGGGCCGGGCACCGGTCTCGGTCCCGTCCCGGACCACGGTCCGACCGGCGACGATCACCGAGTGGATCCCCGACGGCGGGACCAGCGGGTCGGTGAAGGTGGCGCCGTCGGCGACCGTGCCGGGGTCGAAGACGACCAGGTCGGCGTGGGCGCCGTCGCTGATGACGCCGCGCCCCGCCAGCCCGAACCTGGCCGCGGCCATGCCCGTCATCTTGTGCACCGCCGTCTCCAGGCTCAGCAGTCCCAGCTCCCTGACGTAGTGCCCGAGCACGCGCGGGAACGTCCCCGCCCAGCGGGGGTGGGGCCGGCCGCCGGGTTTGGGCACGCCGTCGGAACCGATCATCGAGTACGGCGCGGCCAGCACCCGCCGCACGTCGTCCTCGATCATGGAGTGGCTGATGATCGTCATCTCGCCCTGCTCGGCGATCAGCAGCTCGGCGACCATGTCGAGGGGGTCCTGGCCGCGCACGGCGGCCAGTTCGGCGATCATGTGCCCCTCCGTCTCGGGGTGGCGCGGCGCGCAGGCGATCGAGATGCGGTCCCAGCCGCCGTTGCCGACGGTGTTCTCCCAGCCGGGGACGCCCTCGGCGATGGCCCGGCGCATCAGGTCACGCTGTCCGGGATCGGCCAGCCGCGCCGTCAGCGCGGCGATCCCGCCGTCCGAGGCCCAGGGCGGAAGCATCGCGCCCAGTGCCGTGCTCCCCGCGGTGTAGGGGTAGACGTCGCAGGTCACGTCCATGCCCTCGGCGCGCAGGGCAGCGAGCTTCGGCAGGGTGCGCCGGGTCAGTCCCCAGGCGTACTTGCCCGCTGTCTTGTGGTGGGAGACGTGCAGCGAGGCACCGCTTCTGCGCCCGATCTCGACGGCCTCCTCCAGCGCCTCCTCCACCCGCGACATCTCATCGCGCAGGTGGGTGACGTACGGCTTGCCGTGCGCCGCCGCCACAGCCGCCAGCGCGACGACCTCATCGGTGCTCGCGTAAGTACCGGGGGTGTAGATGAGCCCGGTCGACAGCCCCGCCGCCCCCGCCGACAGCGCCCGGTCGAGCAGCGCGCACATGGTGTCCAGCTCGCCGGGAGTGGCGGCACGGTCACCGGGGCCGATCACCCCGGCGCGGAGCGTGCCGTGCCCGACCAGGGAGGTGAGATGGTTGGCGCGGGGCACCGCGGCGTGCGCGGCGGCGAACTCGGCGAAGCCCTCGTACATCCCGACGTCGCCGCCGAAGTAGACCCGGGTCTCGGCGCGCATCGCGGCCAGCCGTCCGGGCAGGGCGGGGAAGAGGCTGGAACCGCAGTTGCCGCAGATTTCCGTGGTGACCCCCTGCAGGACGGAGGCCCGGACCATGTCGCCGCCCAGCTCCCCATCGATCAGGGTGACGCCGTCGGAGTGGGTGTGCACGTCGATGAAGCCGGGGGCGAGGACGAGACCGGTCAGGTCCGCGGTCTCGCGTGCGGCGGCGGGGGCTCCCGGCGGCAGTAGGGTGAGGCGGCCGTCGAGCACGCCGACGTCGGCGTGCCGGGCGGCGGTCGCCGCCGTACCGTCGACCACCAGGCCGCCCCGGAGCAGCAGGTCGAAGTGGGTCACAGGACCTGCCCGAGGAAGGAGCGGAAGCGCTCGTGGCGCGGGTTGGCGAGCACGTCGCGGGGGTGTCCCTGCTCGACGATCACGCCGCCGTCGATGAAGATCAGGTCGTCGCCGACCTCGCGGGCGAACCCCATCTCGTGGGTCACCACCATCATCGTCATGCCGCTGGCGGCCAGGTCCCGCATGACCGCGAGTACTTCCTGGACCAGCTCGGGGTCGAGCGCGCTGGTCGGCTCGTCGAAGAGCATCAGCTTGGGGTCCATGGCCAGGCTGCGGGCGATCGCCACGCGCTGCTGCTGGCCTCCGGAGAGCTGGGCGGGGTAGTGGTCCGCGCGGTCGGCGAGGTCCACCCGCTCCAGCAGTTCCAGCGCCCTCTTCCTGGCCTGGCCTTTCGCGACGCCCTTGACGACGACCGGGCCCTCCATGACGTTCTCCAGCGCCGTGCGGTGCGGGAACAGATGGAAGCGCTGGAACACCATGCCGATGTCCTGCCGCTGGCGGCAGAGCTGGGCGGGGCGCAGGTGGTGGAGCCGGTCCTCCTGTTCGGCGTAGCCGATCAGGTCGCCGTCCACCCAGATGCGGCCGGAGTCGATGGTCTCCAGCCGGTTGACGCAGCGCAGAAGCGTCGACTTGCCGGACCCGGACGGGCCGACGACGCAGACCACGCCGCCTTCGGGAACGTCCAGGCTGATGCCCTTGAGCACCTCCACGGAGCCGAAGCACTTGCGGACCGAGCGGATCCTCACCTTGGGTTCGACCATCACGCGTTCCCCCTGCCGAACGGCCGCAGGTTGCGGCGGACCCTGACCTGCAGCGCGTGGTGGCCGCGCTCGAAACGCTTCTCGATGAAGTGCTGGCCGACGCTTGCGATGGTGGTGAGCACGATGTACCAGATGGAGGCCACGATGAGCATCGCGATCACCTCGAAGTTGCCGAGGTAGATGCGCTGGGAGACCGTCAGCAGCTCGGCGCCGGCGATGACCGAGACCATCGAGGTGGTCTTGAGCATCGAGATGAACTGGTTGCCGGTGGGCGGGATGATCACCCGCATCGCCTGGGGCAGCACGACCCGGCGGAGCACCTGCCGGTGTGACATACCGAGCGCCTCGGCCGCCTCGCGCTGGCCGGGGTCCACCGAGCGGATGCCCGCCCGGACGATCTCGGCCATGTAGGCGCCCTCGTTGATCGCCAGGCCGAGCAGGGCCGCGGTGAAGGGCGTGATCAGCTCGTTGGCCTGCCACTCGATCAGCTTGGGGCCGTCGAACGGCACGCCGATGCCGAAGGAGGGGAAGACCAGCCCGATGTTGAACCAGAAGATGAGCTGGACCAGCAGCGGGGTGCCGCGGAAGAACCAGGTGTAGAGCGCGGAGGTGCCCCGCAGCACCGGACTGCCGGACAGCTGCATCACGGCGGCGAGGATGCCCAGTGCCAGGCCGATCACCATCGACAGCACGGTGAGCTGGATCGTGACCCACAGGCCGCCCAGGACCCTGCCATCCGTCAGGTACTCGGCGATGACGTCCCAGTGCAGGTTCTCGTTGACGATGATCGTGTAGGCCAGCCAGATCAGGGCGAATCCGGCGACCACCCCCGCGACCCATCGGCCGGGCCGCGGCGGGCGGACCGCGTCGATCGGCAGGTCCGCGACGTCGGCGGCCTGCGGTGTCTTGGTCACTTCCACGGCTTGGTGTTCACCATGACCTCGGGTACGGCGTTGCTCGCGACGCCGTACTTCTCCAGGACCGCCTTGTAGCCGCCGTCGGCCGTCAGCTCCTGCATGGCCTTGGCCACGGCGTCGCGCAGCGCGGTGGTGCGCCGGTCGACCGCGATGCCCCAGGGACCGGCGTCGTACTGTTCGGGCAGCACGTCGTACTTGCCGGTGTCCTTGGCGTACATCGCCGCGACGGGCGAGTCGACGATGGTGGCGACCGCACGCCCGGAGTCGATGCTCAGCAGGCCGGTCGGCGCGTCCTCACTCTGCATGATCTGCATCTTCTTGGCGCACTTCTCGTCCTGCCGCTGCCCGATCGCGAGGTTCGAGCTGCCCTTGGCCAGCACGACGGTGCGGCCGCACAGGTCCTCAAGGGTCTTGATACCCTCGGGATTGCCCTTCTTGACCATGATGGCTCCGCCGGCGTTGAAATAGTCGACGAAGTCGACGGCGGCCCGGCGCTCCTCGGTGTCGCTCATCGAGGACATCACCATGTCCCAGCGGCCGGCCTGCAGGCCCGGGATCAGGCCGTCGAAGGCGGCGTTGGTCACCTTGGCCTTCAGGCCGAGCTTGGCCGCGATCGCGGCGGCGAGGTCAGGGTCGACGCCGGTGAGTTCCTGGGTGCCCGGCTTGTACATCTCCATCGGCGGGTAGCCCTCCGAGGTCGCCATCCGGAGCTCGCCCGTCTTACGCACGGCCTCGGGCACGAGGTCCTTGGCCGTCTTGCCGGCCGCCGAAGCGGCGCCGGCGCCGGCGCTGGTCTCCGACGACGAGCGCCCGCAGCCGCCGGCGAACGCCGATACGGCCAGCGCGACGGCAATGACCGAATACAGGCGCTTTGTCATAGAACCTCCCGGTTTGCGAATAGTTGAGTTTATGGTGTCGACGGGAGATAACGGCCCCAACAGTCATGAATGCTTGCGAGTCTTAGCATCGAAAACTTCGACCCTGAGACCGGACGAAAGCCATAAAGCTCTACCTTCGACCTCATGAGCTTGGTGATCGAGAACGGTTGGCCGCGCACCGCGGCATGGACCGGCGGGGAACTGCACATCGGCGGGATCGGCGTACGGGAGCTCGCCGCCGAGTTCGGCACGCCCGCCTACGTCCTCGACGAGGCGGAGTTCCAGGCACGCTGCGCGGAGTGGCGGGACGCGCTGCCCGGCGGGGAGGTCCACTACGGAGGCAAGGCCTTCCTCTGTCCTGAGGTGGTGCGCTGGCTGGACGCGGCCGGCCTCTGCCTCGACGTGTGCACCGGGGGCGAGCTGGCCGTGGCCGTGGCCGGGGGAATGGATCCCGCGCGGGTGGTCTTCCACGGCAACAACAAGTCGGTCGCCGAGCTGCGCCGGGCCGTCACCTGGGGTGTCGGCTGCGTGGTCGTGGACTCCTTCGCCGAGATCGAGCGGCTGGCCCTTCTCGCGGGCGAGGCGGGGGTGCGGCAGCGCGTGATGATCCGGGTCACCCCGGGGGTGAAGGCGCACACCCACGAGTTCATCGCCACCGGCGGCGACGACTCGAAGTTCGGGTTCTCGCTGAACGCCGGGCTGGCGGCCGAGGCGGTCCGCCGGGTCCTGGCCGCCGCCTCGCTGGAGCTGACCGGGCTGCACTCCCACATCGGCTCGCAGATCACCGATCTGGGCGGTTTCACCCTGGCCGCCCGCCGGATGGCCGATTTCCTGCAGGCATGCGAGCGCGAGCACGGCGTGACGATCCCCAAGATCGACCTCGGCGGCGGCCTGGGCATCGTCTACCGGCCCGGTGACCCGGTCCCGCCCAGCCCGGCCGAAGTGGTCGCGGCGCTGCGTGAAGCCGTACCGGCCCGGGTGCGGCTTGCCGTCGAGCCGGGCCGCTCGATCGTCGGTCCCACCGGCGTCGCCCTCTACGAGGTGGGCACAGTCAAGGAGATCCCCGGCGTCAACACCTACGTCAGCGTGGATGGCGGGATGAGCGACAACCCGCGCCCCGCCATGTACGGCGCCGCCTACACCGCGCTCCTGGCCTCCCGCTCCTCAGACGCCCCCTCGCGTAAGGTCACCGTGGTCGGCAAGCACTGCGAGAGCGGCGACGTGCTTATCCGGGACCTGCCGCTGCCCGCCGACGTACGGCCCGGCGACCTGCTGGCGATCCCCGCCTCGGGGGCCTACCAGCGGTCGATGGCGAGCAACTACAACCACGTGACGCGACCCCCGGTGGTCGCCGTCCGCGACGGGGCCGCCAAGGTGATCGTGCGCCGGGAGACCGAGGAGGACCTGCTCCGCCTCTACCTGTGTTGACGAGTACGGAGCCGGGACCGGGCGGGGACGCCTGGGGTCACCGCCCCCGAATTCGAGAGGCGTTGAACTGACCGCCGTCGAACCGGGCCGCATACCCTTCCGGTCCCGGGCAACCGGGTCGAGTTCACCCGGTGTGCTTCGCTCTCGCGAAGCCTCGAACGCTTCGTCGCGTAGGGCCGTTCCGTGTCCGCCGGGGCGTCTCAGGTGTTCCCGGCGTCTGTCGGAATGGGCGTGTTCTGCGTACGGACGTACTCCAACAGATCATCTTCGTCGATGACCTCGTCGGCGGGCGGGGCTGCGATGGCGAGGTGGAATCCCCAGCCGGTGTAGCGCGTGTCGCTCCACTTGACCAGCGGATCCTTCCCCACTCCCGCGGTATCGGAAGTGATCAGGCGCTTGAGCAGACCATCACGGTCGGTCCACAACCGCCAAGAGATCTTCCCCTTGCTCTTCCCGTCGATGGGCTTACCCGAGGTCCAGTTGATGAACGCGCCCTTGAAGACCTTGCTCAGCTCCTCGTAGCTCATGGTGCCCCGGTAGAGGTGACCGCCGGAGACGGGCGTGCTTGTCGAGCGCTTCAGCACGGTCTTCATCATGGACGGTTCGTACACGTTGATCGGCTGCAGGCTGGCGTCCTGGGCCATGTCTTGGGCCATGCCTCCCCTGTGGTTGTTCGGAAACCGGATCCACTTCTTACCCTCCGGGACCGGCCCGGGGTACCGGCCGTCGTCGTCGTACACGTCTTTACCGACGCGGATCACACGGTAGGGATCCGGCTTCTTGGACGGGAGCCCGTCAGCCCGGGGACGGGAAAGGTCCCACCAAGTGAAATCCGCGGCTACCGGGCCCGGCGGGGCGAGCTGGAGACTACCGCTGATCCGGGTCCCGGTTCCGGAGACCTTCGACTCCTTACCGAAGGAGTAGCGGTTGGTCTCGGAAATCCGAACGCCGTGCTCGTTTCGGAGTTGCCGCTTGAGCGCGGATGCCGGATCAGCAGCGCCTGCCTGCGCGGCGGCGGGGCTTGTGGCGACCGGCACGGACGTGATCAGTACGGCGACCGCCAGGGCAGCCCATCGTCCCATAAGCCATTTGTCCTTTTTCTTGAGTTTTAGGGCATTTATTGGAATGGTTGAGGATCAATGAGATGGTAACGGGCGCATTCCGCCAGAGACATGTCCGCTTCGGCGTTCGGACTCATGCCACGGTGATCCTCGTCCTCTCCACCGACAGGCGAAGACCCATCGGCTGCAATGCCTCCGCGGCGTCCCTTCGCAGTTCTCCGGCGTGATCACGGCTGCCTGGGACGAGCACGAGGAAGCATGGCCAGAACACCCCCCGCCTGAACCAGCCGTACGAAGTACTACTAGCTGCCGACGGCCCAGCCCCGGGTCTTTTTCAGGACGGCGGCCACGCGGGCGAACTGGTCGCCGTCCAGGACCGCCCCCTCCCGCCGGAGATCGTCCTCGTCGAGCTCGAAGACCCGGTCCAGACGCAGGTAGGAGACACGGTTCTCCCGATCCCAGCGGCCGGCGCCGATCTCCAGCCACTCGCGGGGGTCACCCTCGCCACCGCGACTGGACAGCATCATCGCGAGCAGCCTCCGCCCGTGCCGGCCCACGACCAGCAGCGGCCGGTCCTTGCCGCGGCCCGGGTCCTCCTCGTAGGGAACCCAGGCCCAGACGATCTCACCGGGGTCGGCGAGCCCGTCCAGGTCGGGGGAGTAGGCCAGGGTTGCCGCCCGGTCGACGCCGTGGACCTCGCGGACCACGCCCCGGGACGGCCGGGGGTCTTCACCAAGATCGCGCATCTGGACATCTTAGGGGACGCGGGGGAGACGCCGCCGTCCGGAGTTGTCCCGGTACGGTCGCCCGGGTGTCAGAAGCTCACCGGGCCCGCACGGCCTCCGGCACGGGCGTGTCCCCGCCGATGAGTTCCAGCGTCCGGCCGTGGCTGCCGGGAGCGGCCAGCAGCGCGACGATCACCGCGGCGACGTCCTCGCGGGGCACCCGCCCACGGGGCGACGGGGGATCGGAGAGGGCGACCAGGCCGGTGCCGGGATCGTCGGTGAGCGCTCCGGGGCGCAGGATCGTCCAGTCCAGGTCACGGGTGCGCAGGTCGTCCTCGGCCGCGGTCTTGGCCGTGAGGTAGGCCGCCCACACCTCGTCGCTTCCCGGCTCGGGCGGCTTGCCCGCTCCCATCGACGAGATCTGGACGAACCGGCGGACCCCGGCGCGCTCCGCCGCCTCGGCCAGCAGGACGGCCGCCGCGCGGTCGACGGTGTCCTTGCGGGGCGCCCCGCTGTTCGGCCCCGCCCCGGCGGCGAACACCGCGGCGTCGGCTCCGGCGAGGTGGGCGGCGACCTCGTCCACGCCGGCCTTCTCCAGATCGCACAGGACGGCCTCGGCGCCGGTCGCCCGGATGTCCGGTTCCTGGTCCGGTCTGCGGATCAGGCCGACCGGTTCGTCGCCCCGTCCGGCGAGCAGCCGCTCCAGGTGCAGAGCTATCTTCCCGTGTCCACCCGCGATGACCACACGCATGTGAGTCTCCTCCCCAGACGATCCTCGCACGGCCGTACGGCCTGCCCTCCGGCAGGTGGCTTCCCAGGCCGCAGGGGGATGAACGCCGCCGGACGCCCGAGGGACGCGGCCGTGGGCGCCCACGCGGTCCGGACCCACGGCGCCGGAGCCCGGGGTCAGCGGGCCGGGAGATCCGGGCCGTAGGGGCTCTGTCCGATCTTGATGGCCGCGACCATCCGGGCCGTGTACGCCTGGACGGCCCGGTGCAGGCCGGGGCCGAAACTCACCCGGGCCACCCCGAGCCCGGCCAGTTCCGCGAGTGACGGGGTGCCGGGGTGGAACGCGATGTTGATCGGACCGTCGATCTCCTCGGCCAGTGAGCGGATCGCGGCCGGGTCGGAGGCGAGGATCGGATAGACGCAGTCGGCGCCGGCCTGCAGGTAGCGGCGGCCACGCCGGACCGCCTCGGCGAGCCTCTCGTCCGGGGTCCCCTCACCGTGCAGGTAGGTGTCGACCCGCGCGTTGATCACCAGGCCGGTGCCCGCCTCCGAGGCCGCGGCGCGGACGGCGGCGAGAAACGCGGCCTGCTCGCCGGCGTCGACCATGGTGCCCGTGCGGGGGTCGGAGTCCTCCAGGTTGCAGCCGACCGCGCCGGCGGCGGCGAGCCGCTCCACCAGTTCCGCCGGCTCCATCCCGTAGCCACGCTCCAGGTCGGCGGTGACGGGGACGCCGACCGCCCGGGCGATCCGGGCGACCGCGGCCAGCATCTCCCCGGCGGGCGCCGCCTCCCCGTCGTCATATCCGAGCACCGGGGCGATCGCCGCGCTCCCGGTCGCGATCACCGGGAATCCGGCCGACTCGACGGTACGGGCCGACGCGGCGTCCCAGACGTTGGGCACCACCAGCGGATCGCCCGGCACATGCAGCGCACGCAGCGCCATCGCCTTCTGGGTGGTCGCCGTGTTCATTGCATGCCTCCGGTGTGGGCCCCGGGCCTTCGGCGGGCAGGGGCGGGGGATGGTCGCCGCGTGATCCGCGTCCTCCCGGCCGCGGCGGTGGAGAGGGCGCCGTGAACGATCATAGAAAGCCGGCGGCCCGGCGGTAAGGTCCACCGTCGGAGCGATCGTTTGGTCCACTTTCGCGGCGCACCGGACGCCCGGTCCCGCATGTCTCGCGCTCGGCGCCCCAAGGCGGTCCGGGTGGGTGCAGGGCAGCGGAAGACCCCCGGTCCCCTCTCGGGCACCGGGGGTCTCCTGAGTCGGTCAGGCGCTCTTGCGGCGCTGGGCGCGTAGGATCGCCAAGCGCTCGTTGAGCACCTCCTCCAGGTCCTCGATCGTGCGACGCTCCAGTAGCATGTCCCAGTGTGTCCGTGGGGGCTTGGCCTTCTTGGCCTCCGGCAGCTCACCGTCGACCCGGATCGCGGTCGCGCCGCACATGCGGCACTCCCAGGTCGCCGGGATCTCAGCCTCGGCGGCCAGCGGAACGTCGAATCGATGGCCCTTCGGGCAGGTGTAGGACACCTCCTGGCGCGGAGCCAGATCGGTGTTGCGGTCGTTCTCGTAGCTGGTCGCCCCGAGCCGGGTACCGCGTAGCGCACGCTCGCCCATGTCTGAATGCCTCCTGAGGGCCCCGTCGTGAGGGGTTTGTCTCCCACGGCGTACAACGCTTGATACCGTGTGTGGATTCCCACACATGGGGTGATCCAATCGCGCGTTCTTGACCCGGTCTGCGGTGGAGCCTTTTCGGAGAGGTTCTCAGATGCGCTCCGGCACCGGATTTCCGGCCGCTCGGATGGCCTTGGGCAGGTTGATCGCGGCCAGCAGGACGAAACCGAGCACAAAGAAGATCACCAGTGAGATGATGCCGAGGCGATAGCTGTCGGTCAGCTGGAGCGCCAGGCCGAGGGTGAACGAGCCGAGGAAGGTCGAACCCTTGTCGCTGATCTCATACAGGCTGTAGTACTCCGCCTCCTTGCCCGCCGGGATCACGTGGGAGTACAGCGACCGTGACAGGGCCTGGGTGCCGCCCATCACGATGGCGATGGCGAAGCCGAGCGCGAAGAACGGCAGCGCCGAGCCCTTGGGGAGGAAGTAGGCCACCCCCACCACGGCCGTCCAGCCGACCAGCGCGCCCATCACGACGCGTTTCGCCCCGTAGGAGGCGGCCATGCGGCCCAGCAGCAGAGCGCCGCCGAAGGCGACGAACTGCACCATGAGAATCGCCGCGATCCGCACGGTCTGGCTCAGGCCGAGTTCCTTGTCGGCGTAGGTGGCCGAGAAGGAGATCACGGTCTGCACGCCGTCGTTGTAGATCAGGTAGGCGATCAGGAATCCCAGCGTCAGCGGGTAACAGCGCAGCTCCCTGATCGTACGGCCGAGCTGCCGGAAGCTCCCGGCCACGGCCTGGGCGGCGTTCTCGGCACCGGAGGCGAAGGTCTGCCGGTTGCGCAGCCGCAGCAGCGGGATGATCGTGAACCCGGCCCACCACAGGCCCGCCGAGGACAGGGCGATGCGCACGGACTCGCCCTCGGAGACGCCGAGCGACTCGTGGCCGAGGAAGAGGGCGAGGTTGACGGCGAGCAGCAGGCCGCCGCCGAGGTAGCCGAAGCCCCAGCCCTGGGCGGAGACCCGGTCACGCTCGTCCGGTGTGGAGATCTCCGGCAGGAACGAGTTGTAGATGACGAACGCGGCGGCGAAGCCGAGGTTGGCGATCACGAACAGTACGCCGCCCAGCAGGTAGCGCCCGTCGGAGACGAACCAGAAGCACATCGTGGCCCCGGCGCCCAGGTAGGCGAACAGGCCCATCAGCTCCCGCTTGCGACCGGTGTGGTCGGCCAGGGCGCCGGCGATCGGCATCAGGATGATCTGCAGGATGGCCGCGACGCCCACCACGAAGGAGTAGTAGGCGCTGGGCCGCACGTCGAACGAGAACACGTCCACGTACGGGCGGCCCTGGGCGGCGGTCTCGGCGATCGTCGTCAGGTACGGCCCGAGGAAGACCGTCAGGACCGTGGTGGGGAAGGCGGAGTTCGCCCAGTCGTAGAAGTACCAGCCGCGTTGTTCGCGGCGGCGGGCCTTGGGGGAGTCCTCGACGTCCTGTCCGGCGGTCATGGGCGGTCCTCGGTTCACTGGGGGATGTGTTCACGGGGGAGGTGAGGGATACGTTCACGGGGGTGCGGGGGGCGGGGGGTACGGCTCAGGCGGCGAGCCGGCCGGGGTGCCACTGGTCGCGCCTCTGGAGGACCTCGCGGAGGCCGGAGATGTTGTCGGTCATCACACCGTCCACACCGAGGTCGAGCAGGCGCTCCATCACCTGGACGTCGTTGACGGTCCACACGTGGACCTGCATGCCGAGGGCGTGCGCCGTCCGGATCAGCGGAGGCGTGGTGATGCGCAGGCCACGGAAGCCCAGCGGCACCTGTGCGCACGGCACCCCGGCACGGGCCAGGCGGGTGAGCAGGCGGCCGTAGCCGGACGTGGTGGCGGCGGCTCGCAGGGCCGCGACACCCCGCGGGCCGAGCGCGGAGCACACCTTTTGGCCCATCACGGCACGGGCCCGGAACAGCCGCTCGTCGGAGAAGGAGGTGAGGCAGATCCGGTCGTAGGCGTTGGTCCGCCTGATCGCCTCGGCCAGCGGCGCGATGGCCGCGGACTCCTTGATGTCGATGTTGAAGCGGACCTGCGGCCAGGAGCCCAGCAGGTCGTCCATGAGCGGGATCTCGTCCACGCCGCCGATCCGCGCCTCACGCACCAGACGGTAGGGCAGGTCGGCGATCCGGCCCCGGCGGTCGGTCACCCGGTCCAGGGTGTGGTCGTGGAAGGCCAGCAGCACCCCGTCGGCGGTGGCGTGCGCGTCGGTCTCCAGGTAGGTGTAGCCGAGCTCCACGGCGCGGGCGAACGCGGCGTGGGTGTTCTCCCGGCCCTCGGCGGCTCCGCCCCGGTGGGCGAAGGCGAGAGGGCCGGGATGGTCGAGGAAGGGATAGCGACGCTGCACGTGCAGGAGTATGCCCGTTGCGAGCACGGCCCGTCATCGCGCGGGGGTGAACATTTGGATCACAGGAGCCTGGAACGCCCTCAGTCCCCGGCCGGTGACTCCTTGCCGGACCACTCCCGGCGGCGGACCTCGGCCAGGGTGATCGCGGTCGCGACCGCGACGTTGAACGAGCCCACCCGGCCGACCTGCGGGATGTAGCAGACGCCGTCGGCGGCCTCCAGCAGCGCCGGGGAGCAGCCGTGGTCCTCGCTGCCGACCACCAGGCACACGTCGCCGCCGAGTGCCGCCTCGTGCAGCGGCGCCGCGTCCCCGGTCAGTTCCACCGCGACGACGGTGAACCCGTCCTTCTTCGCGGCCCGTACGGCCTCCACCACGGGGACCGGTTCCTCCCAGGCCACCAGGCGGTCGGTGCCCAGGGCGGTCTTCTGCGCCTTGGGGTTGGTGGGGGGAGTGGCGTTGCCCGCCAGCCAGATCCGTTCCACCCCGAAGGCGGCGGCCGTACGGAAGATGGAGCCGATGTTGAACGGACCGGTCACCGACTCCACGATCAGGGCGATCCGGCTCTCGGTGTTCCGGCGCCAGGTGCGGTTGAGCCGCTTGACGTCGGTCGGCCGCAGCTGCCGGCGCGGGTTTGCAGTCATCGTTCGTTCACCGTTTCTCGATCGTTTCGCGGGAGGCCCGTGCCTCGCCCGCCGTTCCGCTCCCCGCGCACGGCTCGGTGCGCGGGGCTCACCGCGCCTGATCCGCCGCGGCGGACTCGCCGGGCCGGGCACCCACCCGGAGGACCCGGTAGGAGGACCGGGAGGCCGTCCGGTCCGTGGGCCAGCCCCGCTCGTTCAGCCACCGCTGCAGGGAGTCCGAGCCCAGATGCTTCTGGACCACCAGGTAGGCGACGCCGTCGGAGGTGAGCCGCGACAGCCAGCGGGTCAGCATCTCGTGCATCGCCGTCTTGCCGATGCGGATCGCCGGGTTGGACCAGATGGTGGTGAAACGGACCTCCGGCGGCACGTCGTCGACGTGCACTGACCTTACTTTGTCAAGGGCGGCGGCCCGGGCGTTCCTGGCGCACAGCTCGACCGACCGCCGGTTGACGTCCACCGCCCAGACCGTCGCCCCGGGCGCGCGCGAGGCCATCGTCAACGCGATCGGCCCGTATCCGCAGCCCAGATCCAGCAGGTCGCCGCCGGCCGGGGGAGGGGGGACGGTCTCCAGCAGGATCCGGGTGCCCTGGTCGATCCGCTCGGGGGAGAAGACCCCGCTGTCGGTCTCCAGCTTCAGATGCAGGTCGGGGAGCACGAGCGTGACCGAACCGGGACGGCTGACGGCCTCGGGACGCTCCTCGAAGTAATGTGCCACGTCGTAGAACGTTACCAACGGCCGCGACCCGGTCAGGGCAGCCGCGACCCCAGCAGCAGGCCCGCCGCGGCGACCAGGAGGCCGGTCAGCAGCGCCGCCACGACGAACCACTGGCTGATCTCCTGGTTGACCGTCCGGTAGCCGAGCGAGGTGCCGATCTGCTCGTACACCTCCCGCAGCTGGGTGCCCGACTCCGCCTCGTAGGCGCGGCCGGAGGTGCCCCCCGAGAGGGTCTGCAGGGTGGCCTTGTTCACCGGCACGTTCACGTCGCGGCCGTCGATCGAGACGGTGCCGTCCTGGGTGCCGTAGGCGATCGTGGAGATCGGCACGCGTGCGCTCGTCGCCGCGTCGATCGCCTCGGCGACCGACCGGCCGGAGGTGTTGTCCCCGTCGGACAGCAACACGATCGCCGAGGGCGGCGGGTCGGTGACCGCCTGCTGGTCGAAGGAGCGGATCGAGTCGAGGGAGTTGAACACCGCCTCGCCGATGGCGGTGCCCGCCCGGGTGGTCAGGGTGCCGAGGGAGGTGATGACCGCCTGGTGGTCGGTGGTGGGGGCGACCACGACCGAGGCGGAGCGGGCGAAGGCGACCACCCCGACGTTGAAGCGCTCCGGCAGGTCCCTGACGAACTTCTGGGCGGCCTCCTTCGCGGCGGTGATCCGGTTGGGCTGGACGTCGGCGGCCTCCATCGACAGGGAGACGTCCAGCGCGATGATGATGGTCGCGCGGTCACGGGGCACGCGTACCGAGTCGGCGGGCCGGGCCGCGCCGACGATCAGCAGGCTCATCATCAGCAGGAACAGGGCCGGCGCGACGTGCCGTCGCCAGCCCGGCCCCGCGGGGGCCACCAGCGCCAGCAGCGGCAGGTTGGTGAAGCGCACCGCGTAGCGCCGCCGGGCGAACTGGGCGGCCACGTAACCCGCCACGACCAGTGCGAGGACGGCGAACAACCACAGCAGGGCCGGAGAGAGGAAGGTCACCGCGTCACTCCTGAGGTCGGGCGCCGGTGCGTCAGGTGTGCCATGCGCCGCTGCCGCAACACGAACTGGGCGATGTCGAAGATCCAGTCGCGGTCGGTGCGCAGCACCAGGTGCGCCACCCCGCAGCGGCGCAACGCCATCCGGGTCGTCGCCCGCTGGGTGGCGGCCGCCTGCGCGTAGGCCGCGCGTACCTTGGGGGTGAGCCGGATCTGGCGGCTCCGCCCGGACTCCGGGTCGGTCAGGCTGACCAGTCCCACGGGCGGCAGCTCCAGCTCGCGTGGGTCGATCACCTCGATGGCCAGCACCTGGTGGCGGGTGGCCAGCCGGCGGATCGGCCGCTCCCAGGGCAGCTCCAGGCCGGGGTCGAGGGTGGGCTCGGCGTCCAGGAAGTCGGAGACGATCACCCGCATGCCGCGCCGCCGCCGCGCGGAGGCCAGCACCTCGATCGCCTCGGCGAGGTCGGGGGCACCGGCGACCGGCCGTCCCCGAGGGGCTTCCATCAGGGAGTGCAGCAGCCCGTACAGGGCGGAACGGCCGCCTCTGGCGGGCATCCGGTGGATGTGCTCGTCGTGCAGGACATAGGCGCCGAAGCGGTTGCCGATCCGGCCGGTCAGGAAGCCGACGGCGCCGATCGCGGCCACCACCAGGTCGCGCTTCTCCATGGTGGCGGTGCCGAAGTCCATGCTGGGCGACAGGTCGGCCAGCGCCCAGGTCTCCAGCTCCCGGTCGGCGATCAGGTCCCGCACGTGCGGGACGGTGGTACGGGCGGTCACGGCCCAGTCCATCCGGCGGATGTCGTCCTCACCGGGGACGTAGACCCGGCTGTCTCCGTACTCGCTGCCCGGTCCGGGCAGGAGGCCCTGGTAGGAGCCGTGCAGCAGCCCGTCCAACCGGCGGACGATGGTCAGTTCGAGCCGGCGCAGCGCCTGCTCGGAAGCGTTCGTGGCGGCGCCGCGGGTCACGGGGACCCCTGGTTCCACACCACCAGGGGCGGGGGGACGACGGCCAGGATCTGCCTGACCACGTCCTCGGGGTCGACGCCGTCGGCCAGCGCGTCGAAGGTGAGCATCAGCCGGTGGGACATCACGTCCACGGCGACGTCGCGGATGTCGTCGGGGAGCAGGTAGTCGCGCCCCCGGAGCAGGGCCAGGCCGCGCCCGGCGGCGACCAGGCCGAGCGTGGCGCGGGGACTGACCCCGATCTCGATGTTCTCCTCCAGCTCGGTCATGCCGTACTCGCTGGGGGCACGGGTGGCCATCACCAACCGGACCACGTAGTCGGCGACGAGCTGGTGGACCGAGACCCGGTCGGCCATCGCCTGCAGCGCGGTCAGCCGCACGGGGTCGAGCACCGCGCTGGGCGTGGGAGGGGTCACGCTCATCCGGTGCAGGATCTCCAACTCCTCATGGGCGTTGGGGTGGACCACCCGGATCTTGAAGAGGAACCGGTCGCGCTGGACCTCCGGGAGCGGGTAGACGCCCTCGGACTCGATCGGGTTCTGGGTGGCCAGCACGATGAACGGCTTGGGCAGCGGGTGCGTCCGCCCCGCCAGGGACACCTGCCGCTCGGCCATGACCTCCAGCAGCGCGGACTGCACCTTGGCCGGGGCCCGGTTGATCTCGTCGGCGAGCAGGAAGTTGACGAAGACCGGGCCGAGTTCGACGTCGAACGCCTCGCGGGAGGGATGGTAGACCCGGGTTCCCACGATGTCACTGGGGACCAGGTCGGGGGTGAACTGGATGCGGGCGAACGCGCCGCCGACCACGGTGGCCAGCGTGGAGGCCGCCAGGGTCTTGGCGACGCCGGGCACGCCTTCCAGCAGGCAGTGGCCACGTGCGAGGAGCGCCACGAGGAGCCGTTCCACCATGTGGTCCTGGCCCACGATGACCCGCTGGACCTCGGCCAGGACTTCGCGTAGCAGTCCGGTACCGGTCTCGCTCGGCAGTTCTTCGGCGACGGTCATGTTGATATTCCACCAAACGAAATGCGGCGCCGCACAACCGGCGGGTGCGTATTTTCCTGTTAGTACCCACACGGGAGCCGTGTGATCGTCGCCATATGCTTTCATGGCAACGTGGCCAGTCCGCTCCAATACGATGATCCGCCCCACCTGGGGCCTTTCGTGCTCCAGGCCCGGCTGCGGGTCGGGCCGGCGGGGCTGGTCTACCTCGGGCAGGGTTCGGACGGCCGGGCGGTCTCGGTCGCGGTGCTGACCAGGGGTGCCGCACTCGACCCGGTGGCCCGCGATCGGTTCGTCACCGGCGTCCGCGAGGCGGCGAGCGCCCGTTCGGGCGTACGGGGCTGGATGGCCAGGGCGACGCGCGGCCGTGCCGCGGTGGGCGGCGCGGTCCCTCAGGTGCTGGCCATGGACGGCGGCAGCGCGCCCTGGGTGGCCACGCCGTACGAGCCGAACCGGGCGGGGGCGGAGCGTTTCCTGGAACCGGTGCTGGTGGGCGGCATGCTCATCGGCGAGCGGCACGGGCCGGACTTCGCTCCCTACTGGGTGAGCGACCGCTCGCCCGCGCTGCCTCCGCCGCCCAAGGCCGCGCCGCCGCCCACCGAGACCCGCCGGTCGGTGATCGTCGCCGGGGTCATACTGACCGTGCTGCTGGTATTGCTCGCCGTGATGGCCTGGCTGCTGCTGCGCCGGGACGAGGACGTCCAGCCGCCGCCGAGGCCGTTGCCGCTGACGTCGTTCGTGCCGACCCCGCCGCCGATCCCCGCGTCGCCGATGCCGGAACGGCCCACCACGGGGCCGTCGCCCTCGCGGAGCGGGACGGGGACGCCCGGACCGCGGCCGGGCGAAGAGGACGAGGGCTCGCCCATCTAGGGCTGCTCTGTGTTTGATCATGCGGGTTGGAGGCTGTGGAGCCAGAGGACCAGGGCCGGACTCAAGCGCCTGTGCACCATATGATCTTCCATCTGATACCTGCCTGCTTGTCGGAAAGGCCGCCATGACCAACCCCCTCAGCCGGCGATCCACCCTGCTGGGCGCAGCGGCCGTGGCCGGCCTCGCTCTGTGGGACAGACCGGCCGAGGCGGTCGCCACCGCCGCGTTCGACGCCACGCGTGAGCGGTGGGTGAGCCTGCTGGCCGGCGGGTCGTACAACCCCGCCTACACCGACAGGACGCAGGCGGTCGAGGGCTCGGCCAACGCGGTGCTGCGCAAGCTGAAGCCCGTTCCCGATCGCCCGAGCCTCTGGCCCGACCTGCCGCTCGCGGAGCCGGGGACGGGCAACTTCAACCGTGCCTACAACCGCATGCGCACGCTGGCGCTGGGCTGGGCCACGCCGGGCACCGCCATGCACCGGGACAGCCAGGTCGCCGAGACCGCGGTCAGGGCGCTGGACTTCCTGTACGAGCACGCCTACCACGAGGGGCTCGACCGGCGCGGCAGCAACTGGTACTGGTGGGAGATCGGCGTCCCCCGCGCACTGACCGACACCTGCGCCCTGCTCTACGACGGCCTGCCCAAGGACCGCCTGGAGCGCTGGCTGCGGCCGTTGCGCCGCTGGTGCCCCGACCCGGAGCACCGCGTCAGCCACCCCGGTGTCGTCGAGACCGGAGCCAACCGCGCGGGCAAGGCCATGGTGGTGGCGATGCGCGGACTGCTCACCCACGACGCACGCCTGATCAAGCGGGCCAGGAACGCGGTCTCCGACCTGCTGCGGCCGACCGGGGGGCCGGGCGACGGCTTCTACCGTGACGGGTCGTTCATCCAGCACGACGTATACCCCTATACCGGCAGCTACGGCGTGGACTACTTGGAGAGCGTGGCCAAGCTGATCGCCATGCTCGCGCGGTCACCGTGGGAGATCTCCGGAATCGAGAACGTCTACGACCTCGTGGATCGTTCGTTCACGCCGTTCATCTTCGACGGGCTCATGATGGACTGCGTACGCGGCCGGCAGATCTCGGTGCAGGGTCACCGCGACTACCACTCGGGGCAGAAGGCGGTCGAGGCCATCCTCACGTTGCTGGAGTCGGCGCCCGAACTCCATGCCCAGCAGTGGCGACCGCTGGTGAAGGGCTGGCTCACCCGCAACCAGGCCATCCCCTACGACACGCTCGCACCGCTGGCGAGCATCGCACGGGCCACGGCCCTGCTGGAGGACCCGTCGGTGCCGGTCGGCCCGCGCACGACGGGAACGTACGTCTTCGCCGACATGGACCGGGTCGTGCACCGCCGTCCCACCTGGGCCTACGCGATCGCGATGAGCTCGGAGCGCATCGGCGCGGCCGAGGCCATGAACCGGGAGAACCTGCACGGCTGGCACACCGGCGACGGCATGACCTACCTCTACACCGGCGACCTCACCCACTGGAACGACGACCTGTGGCCCACGATCGACCCGTACCGGCTGCCGGGCACAACGGTCGACACCCGCAGACGCGCCGATCTCCCGCACGGCAAGCGCCGCCTGCCACCCACCCCATGGGCGGGCGGCGTGGCACTCGACGAGTACGGCGTGGCGGCCATGAAGCTGATCGCCGGCGGCTCCTCACTGCGGGCCAAGAAGGCGTGGTTCCTCCTCGATGACGCGGTGATCGCCCTCGGCACCGGCATCACCGCCTCCGATGGCCGCCGCGTCGAGACCATCATGGAGAACCGCAACACCCACGACGGGCATCCGCCGCTGACCCGGGGCGACGGCTGGGTCCACCTGTCCGGTGCGGCCGGCTACGTGCTGCTCGACGGCGGCGACGCGAAGGTGATCCGCAAGAAGCGCACCGGCCGCTGGCGCGACATCGACAAGGGCGCCACCACCGGAGGCGACGGAACCCCTGTCACCCGGCACTACACGACGATCCTCATCGACCATGGCATTGATCCGCGCAAGGCGCGCTACGCCTATGCCGTACTGCCCGACGCCTCCATCACGCAGACCGCGGCTTACCGGCACAGGACCGAGATCCTCGCCAACTCCGGAGCGGTGCAGGCCGTCACCCGCGACAACATGATCGCCGCCGTCTTCTGGCGCGCGGGAATCGTCGAGACCGGGGACGGGCCGCTCGCCGCCGACGGCCCGTGCACGCTGCTGATCCGCCGCGACAACAATCGAGTACGGCTCGCGGTCTCCGACCCCTCCAGGACCGCTGACGAGGTCAAGATCACGCTGCCCTGGCCGGTGAAGTCGGTCAAGGAGAACGATCGCAGCGTGCGCAAGGCCAAGAGCGCCGTCAAGGTGGAGGTCGGTGGCAGCCGCGGGCACGCTCACACCGCGGTGGTGTGCGTCTGAGAACCGACGGAGACGTGGCGCACGCCGGCGTACATCGTCATCACCGTCCAGCCGAGGGCGGCAGCGAGGGATATGGGAGTCGGCACGGGACTGAGCCTCTTCGCCGCCTCCACCACCGCGACCGCCCATGGGATCGGCGCCAACGAACAACCCCCTCCTGAGGCGTTCGGGTGATGGGAACAGCGTGAATGAACGGAAAGGCAGGGGGCATGGGGCAACTGACAGGCGACATGAGAGAGGTGAGCTGAAGATGCCGGCACGACAGGAACTCCCGTCGACCCTGCAGCGCTCCCCGAAGAAGGCGCAGGACACCTGGAGCAAGGCCCATGACTCGGCGGTGAAGACCTACGGCGAGGGGCAGCGGGCGCACCGTACGGCTTTCGCCGCCCTGAAGCACTCCTTCGAGAAGATCGGCGACCACTGGGAGCCGAAGGGGCGCAAGGGCCCCTCCGACGCGCAGGCGGCCAGGCACACCCCGAAGCCGGGGAAGACCGCCGAGGGGGTGGACGCCAAGGCGTCCAAGCAGCATCTGTATGACGTGGCCAAGCGCCTGGGGGTCGGCGGCCGGTCGGCGATGACCAAGGACCAGCTCGTCGACGCCATCAAGAAGGCCAATCGCAAGGCCACGGCGAAGTCCCGCTGATCGGCGGAGCCCTACCGGATTCCATTCATGCGACCTTCCCTCTTGCGGAGATTCTTTCCATTTGGTGCTATAAGCCGCTTTTTGGTGGATAGGGAAGCCATGCGTACCGGCAAGTTTCGGTACGCCGGAAATGATCACCGCAAGGAGGGAAGCATCATCATGACGGACGTGTCGGGCGTGGGGCCCCAGCCGGGTGACGAGCGATCGGTGCTGACCAACCGGCAGGGGCATCCGGTCTACGACAACCAGAACCAGCGCACGGTCGGCGCGAGAGGCCCGGCCACGCTGGAGAACTACCAGTTCCTGGAGAAGATCAGCCATTTCGACCGGGAACGGATCCCCGAGCGGGTGGTGCACGCCCGCGGGGCGACCTCCTACGGATACTTCGAGGCCTACGGCAAGCTGGGCGACGAGCCGGTCGGCCGCTACACCAGGGCGAAGCTGTTCCAGGAGGCAGGCAAGCGGACCGATGTGGCCGTGCGGTTCTCCACCGTGATCGGCGGCCGGGACTCCTCCGAGGCGGCCCGTGACCCCCGTGGATTCGCGGTGAAGTTCTACACCGAGGATGGCAACTGGGATCTCGTCGGCAACAACCTGGCGGTCTTCTTCATCAGAGACGCCATCAAGTTCCCCGACGTGATCCACGCGCTCAAGCCCGACCCGGTGACCTTCCGGCAGGAGCCCAACCGGATCTTCGACTTCATGTCGCAGACGCCGGAGAGCATGCACATGCTGGTGAACCTGTTCAGCCCGCGCGGCATCCCGGCCGACTACCGGCACATGCAGGGATTCGGCGTCAACACCTACAAGTGGGTGAACTCCGAGGGTGTGACCCACCTGGTGAAGTACCACTGGATGCCCAAGCAGGGCGTGCGGAGCATGACCGCCGCCGACGCGGCCGCCGTACAGGGCCAGGAGCTGGGGCACGCCACCAAGGACCTGCGCGAGGCGATCGACCGCGGCGACTTCCCCGAGTGGGAGCTGCTGGTGCAGATCATGACCGACGAGGAGCACCCCGAGCTGGACTTCGACCCGCTGGACGACACTAAGGTGTGGCCGGAGAACGAGTTCCCGGCGATGCCGGTCGGTCGGATGGTGCTGGACCGGAACGTGGCCAACGCCTTCGCCGAGAACGAGCAGATCTCCTTCGGCACCGGTGTCCTGGTCGACGGGCTCGACTTCTCCGACGACAAGATGCTGGTGGGCCGGACGTTCTCCTACAGCGACACCCAGCGTCACCGGGTGGGGCCGAACTACCTGCAGCTGCCGGTCAACCAGGCCAAGAACGCAGAGGTGCGCACCAACCAGCGCGACGGCCAGATGACCTACCACGTCGACGGCCAGGGGGAGAGTCCGCACGTCAACTATGAGCCGTCCATCACCGGGGGGCTGCGTGAGGATCGGTATCCCACTCACGACGAGCAGGGGCCGGTCGTCTCCGGACGGCTGACCCGCAAGCGCATCCCGAGGACCAACGACTACACGCAGGCCGGCCAGCGCTACCTGCTGATGGAGCAGTGGGAGCGCGACGACCTCGTGCTGAACCTCGTCACCATGCTGTCGCAGGCCGTGCGTCCCGTCCAGGAACGCATGGTCTGGCACTTCCTGATGGTCGAGGACGATCTCGGGCTACGTGTCGGGGAGGGACTCGGGATCGGTCCCGAGGACGTCGCGCACCTGGAGCCCCTGGCGACCCAGGACCTGAGCGAGGAGGAACGCGGGCGGCTGTCCAACCTCGGCAAGAACGGACCGCGCGACGTGAGCGGCCTGAAGATGACCCACGGCGTCCCCAACGAGCGGGCGCAGACGGTCGGATGACGGCGGCTCCGGCCGGGGGAGAGGACCCCCGGCCGGAGCGGAGTTCCTGCCGTTCCACGGTGGCCGGAGCCGGGGGAAAGCCGCGGTCAAAACCGGGTGATTTTTCGCCCGAAAAGGTATGAATGTGTTTCTTGCGGGCACCCGATTCAGCAGCCGAGCCGCCAACCGCCGCACTTCTCCCTTTCATTGGATCCCGCATATGTCTATCCAGGGCAATGTCATTCCCATCATTCACTGGTCCCGCCGTGCCTCATGCCTCAGCGAGGACCCCGAGCTCTTCTTTCCCGTCTCCACCGAGGGGCCGGGCCGGGAGCAGTACGAACAGGCCAAGGCCGTCTGTCGCCGTTGCCCGGTCCGGTTGCGCTGCCTGGACTACGCCCTGAACACCCACCAGTTGTACGGCGTGTGGGGAGGCACCACCCCCGACGAGCGCAGGGGCGCCATGGCGGGGATGAAACGCGGAGCCAGGTGATGTCTCTCCTCCCGTGCGGGCGGGATCGCCTGCGCGGGGCCGCCTCAACCCCGGCCGGGGCTCCGTCCCGTCCCGGACGCGCCGAGTAAGACGGCGAGCCGCGCCGCGTTGCGCTGGGAGTTGTCCCCGCAGCAGTTGTTCAGCGTGATCTGGCGTGGGACCCCGGGCGTTTACGCCCGGGGGGAAGCGACAGCGCGGGAGGCCCCCAGGCCCGAGCGGTGCTCTGACAGTCGGTCTCTGGGGGTGGCTCAGCCGGGCCGCTTCTGGTTCTCGATGTACTCCTTGATGATCGACAGGGGTGCCCCGCCGCAGGACGCGGCGAAATACGAGGGGGACCAGAAATGGCCGCGCCACAGATGCCGGCGGATGTGGGGCGGAAACTCCTTGCGTAGCAGCCGCGCCGAGACGCCCTTGAGAGAGGTGACCAGAGTCGAGAGCGCCACCTTGGGCGGATAGTGCACGAGCAGGTGGACATGGTCGTGCTCGCCGTTGAACTCCACCAGCGTGGCACCGAAGCTGTCGCACGCCTCGATCATGATGTCTTCGCGGCGGCGCAGGATCTCGTCGGTGAACACCTTGCGCCGGTACTTGGGCGTGAAGACCAAATGCGCATGCAGGCTGTAGGCCACGCTACGGCCCGCCTGATACCGGCGGTTGGGTTCCCAGCGCGGTGACAGGGACCTGACGGTAGTGTGTTCAATTGTGAAACAGGTGGTGCAGGTGAGGCTCCTGCCGACGCCGCAGCAGGCAGCGGCGCTGGAAGCCACCCTGGACGCCGCCAACCGAGCGGCGAATCTGGTCGCGGCACTGGCGTTCCAGCACCACTGTTTCCGCACCTTCGACCTGCGCAAGCACACCTACGACCGGATCAAGACCGAGTTCGGGCTGGCCGCCCAGGCCGCCCAGCATGTGATCAAGAAGGTGTGCGACGCCTATCGCACTCTGCATGCCAACCTGGCCGCCGGGAACCTGGGCAGGCCCGGATCGCCGCGTCGGGTCACAATCGAAGCCCAGCCGATCTCCTTCCGATCGCTGGCGGCCCAGCCGTATGACGACCGGTGCCTGCAGGCCAAGCAGACCAAGTCCGCCAAGCGGCTGCTGAAACGGCGGCGTCGTAGCGAGGCGCGGTTCGCCGCGAACGTCAACCACATCATCGCCAAAAGCATCGTGACCGAGGCGGAACGCACCGGGCGCGGGATCGCTCTGGAGGATCTCCAGGGCATCCGCGAACGGGTACGGCTTCGCAAGCCCCAGCGGGTCATGCTGCACTCCTGGAGTTTCCACCAGCTCGGAGCTTTCATCGCCTATAAGGCGGTCCGGGCAGGGGTGGCGGTGATTCTCGTGGATGCGGCCTACACCTCACAGCAGTGCTCGCACTGTGGGCATGTGGACAAGCGCAACCGGCCTGACCAGGCCACCTTCTCCTGTACGTTGTGCGGTTTCGCTGAGCACGCCGACGTCAACGCAGCCCGGAACATCGCCGCACGCGGCGAGACGGGCTGGGCAGTGAGTCACGCTGCCTGACGCGGACCGGACCGTCGAAGCCATCGACGGCGAGGAGCTGCAAGCTCGGTCGTTTACGGCCGAGAAGCTGACGAGCACGTGGGTGAGCGAGACCTGTCCGGCGAGTTCGCCGATCCGGTCCGCCCACCGCCTGAGTTCCTCCTCGGAGTACAGGTAGGCGAACCGCTCTTCGATCTTCTTGCTGGTCCATCTGTCGGAGTGGCCGTGCAGACGGACCACGGCGAGGTCGGAGGTCGCGGCCAGGATCGGCGGGATCGACGACGGGTGCCCCTGGGGCATGTCGACGCAGACGTAGGGGATGTCGTGCGAGGCGAGGAAGCCGAGGGTTTCGGCGCGGTTCTCCTGCTCCATCCAGGTGCGGTTGCGGAACTCGACGCAGATGCGCATGGGACTGCAGCGCCGTACGTATTCGAGGATGTATCGCCTGTTGTCCCGCCCGATCGGGAACCACGGAGGGAACTGGAAAAGCACGGCTCCCAGCTTTCCGGCCTCGTGCAACGGCCCGAGTGCGCCGAGGAAGCGCTGCCAGACCTCCTCGGTGATCTCCGGTGCTCGGGGCCGGCCAGGTGATCCCGTCCAGCATGGGCTGTGCCGTCATGCCGGCATTCCTGCCCTCCCGGAAGAGGCTGTCACCTCCGCGGCGATGACTCCGCGGGTGCCGGTCCTTCTCCTGCGGTCCCTACGGCCGCTGTCCGATCCCGCTCGCCAGCTCGCCGACCCGTGCGGGGCCGCCGGTCTCGGTCGACAGCGGCGGGGTGTCCATGCCCGCCGAGGCGCGCAGCCCCTCCAGCAGTTCCGTCAACGCGTCGACCGCCGTGTGGCGCGGTTGCCAGCCGAGTTCGGTACGGGCGCGGGTGACGTCCATGACCGGCATGGTCAGCACCATGTCGACCAGGGCGGGCGCGGCCGGGACCAGATGCAGATGCCACGCGAGTGCCGCGGTGTTCCGCAGGGCCCAGCCGGAGACGGGGACCAGCCGGGCGCCGAGCAGCTCTGCCAGCACCGATGGTTCGATCACGGGGTCGGCGGCGATGTTGAAGGCGCCCGACACCGGCCGGGTGACCGCCAGCCGGAAGGCCTCTGCGGCGTCTTCGCTGTGGACCGCCTGGAACGTGAGTCCGGGGGTGTCGGGAACGAAGGGGATCAGTTTCGGCCGTACCAGCCGCTGGGGGACGAGCGGCCCGCCGAACAGCCGCCGCTGCCCGGTCGCCGCCTCCCGTTTGAAGATGAAGGCGGGGCGCAGCCGCACCACCCTGATGCCGGGGTGGTCCCGCTCGAACACGTCGAGCAGGCGTTCCACGTATGCCTTCTCCCGGCCGTAGGCGGCGCCGGGCCAGCCGTGGGTGGGCCAGTCCTCGGTGACGGGCCGGTCCTTCGGCCCCGGAGAGTAGGCGCCCACCGACGAGGCGTGGACCACGACGGGGACGTTCTGCTCCGCCGCGGCCGCGAAGACCCGGTCGCTGCCCAGGACGTTGGCCCGCCAGGTCGCCACCGGGTCACGCGTGGGCTGGAACAGCCAGGCCAGATGGATCACCGCGTCCGCTCCGGAGAGGTGGGGCGCCAGGTCGTCGCCGGAGACGTCCACGGCCCGCCAGGTGGTCTTCTCCGGATGCCAGTCCGGCACCCGGCGGGCCAGGCCCACAACGGAGGTGATGGACGGATCGGACACGAGGGCCGACACCACGCTCGTGCCCACGTTCCCACTCGCACCGATGACTACTACACGCATGGATAACGCGTTCCCGTGGCATGGCCGTCGAACCACCGGCGGCCATGGCTTTGCCGTACGGTGCCCGCACCCGGACCGTCCCGTCGGGACCGGCCGGCGGTGTCGGGAGATTTCGGTGCCGGCGCGGGTCCAGAGGTCCGCACACCGCGGCGGCCGGAGCCGTCCCGGCGGGCTGCGTGCCCGTGGCGCGGCCGTACGCCGCGGCGTGGCGCCGGCCGGGTCGTCCGGCCCCGCCTGTCGCGGAGAGGAGTCCGGTGCGCGCGGAGAACGTGGATGTGCCAGCCTTGGGGTATGGCAACTGCGCGCTGGAACGGCGAGATCATCGCGGAGAGCGACGACACCCGGATCGTCGAGGGCAACCACTACTTCCCCATTGAATCGGTGTCCTCGCAGTATCTGCGGCCGTCGGAGACCACCACGGTCTGCTCCTGGAAGGGAACGGCGAGCTACTACACCCTGCAGGTCGACGGCGAGGACAACCCCGACGCCGCCTGGTACTACCCGGACCCCAAGCCCGAGGCCGCCCAGATCAAGGACCACGTGGCCTTCTGGAAGGGTGTGGAGGTCACCGGCTGAGGTCCCCGCGGCCACCGACCGCCGACGGGCGGACGCCGGTGCCGACCGGCGCCGCCCCGGTTCTGGCGCCGGTCATCCGGCGTGCCCGCTCCGGCGGTCCCGGCCTCGGCGGCTCGCAGGGCCGTCTCCCCGCGACGGCCTCAGAGAGTCGGCGGTTTTGGGGTTTGAATCCCGCCCCGGAGGAACTGTCCGAGGTATGGAAGCATTCGCGCACGTCGATGCCTACTGGCGGGCGGCCAACTACCTGTCGGTCGGCCAGATCTACCTGCTGGACAACCCGCTGCTGACCGAGCCGTTGGCCGCCGAGCACATCAAGCCCCGGCTGCTCGGGCACTGGGGCACCACTCCGGGACTGAACTTCTGCTTCGCGCACCTCAACCGGATCATCCGGGAGCGCGACCAGGACATGATCTACATCGCCGGGCCCGGCCACGGTGGCCCGGCGGCGGTGGCCCACTCCTGGCTGGAGGGCTCCTACACCGAGAAGTACCCGGATGTATCGCAGGATGCCGAAGGCATGCAGCGGCTGTTCCGGCAGTTCTCCTTCCCGGGCGGCATCCCCAGCCATGTCGCACCCGAGACGCCCGGCTCGATCCACGAAGGCGGCGAGCTCGGCTACTCACTGGCCCACGCCTACGGCGCCGCCTTCGACAACCCGCACCTGGTGGTGGCCTGCGTGATCGGCGACGGTGAGGCGGAGACCGGGCCGCTGGCCGCCAGCTGGCACTCCGGCAAGTTCGTCAACCCCGAGCGCGACGGTGTGGTCCTGCCGATCCTGCACCTGAACGGCTACAAGATCGCGAACCCGACCGTGCTGGCCCGCATTCCCGAAGACGAGCTGGTCAAGCTCATCGAGGGATACGGCTACCGGCCGCACATCGTCTCCGGCGACGACCCGGCCCGCATGCACCCGCTGATGGCCGAGACGCTCGACGAGGTCTTCGACGAGATCGCCGCCTTCAAGGACGGCCGCGCGGAGCGTCCGCCGATGATCGTGCTGCGCACCCCCAAAGGGCTGGACCGGCCCGCGCGTGGTGGACGGCCTCCCGGTGGAGGGCACCTGGCGGTCCCATCAGGTGCCGCTCTCCGGGGTCCGCCAGAACGCCGACCACCGGGCCATGCTGGAGGAGTGGATGCGCTCCTACCGGCCCGAGGAGCTCTTCGACGACCTGGGGCGGCCCGTCGAGGACATCCTGCGCACGGTGCCCGACGGTCCGCTCCGGATGAGCGCCAACCCGCACGCCAACGGCGGTGAGCTGCTCAAACCGCTCATACTTCCCGACTTCCGCGACTACGCCGTCGAAGTCAAGTCATCCGCCGTGCAGTCGAGCGAGCCCACCAAGGTCCTGGGCCGCTTCCTGCGCGACGTCATCACCGCCAACCCTGACACCTTCCGGCTGATGGGCCCCGACGAGACCGCCTCCAACCGGTTGTCGGCGGTGTTCGAGGCCACCGACCGCGCCTGGGACGCCGAGACGCTGCCGACCGACGAGAACCTGGGCCAGGACGGGCGAGTCATGGAGGTGCTCAGCGAGCACCTGTGCCAGGGGTGGCTGGAGGGCTATCTGCTGACCGGCCGCCACGGCCTGTTCAACTGCTACGAGGCGTTCATCCACATCATCGACGCGATGTTCAACCAGCACGCGAAGTGGCTGGAGTCGTCGAAGAAGATCCCCTGGCGGCGGCCGGTGGCCTCGCTCAACTACCTGCTGTCCTCGCACGTGTGGCGCCAGGACCACAACGGCTTCAGCCACCAGGACCCGGGCTTCCTCGACGTGGTGATGAACAAGAAGCCCGAGGTGGTGCGGGCCTACCTGCCGCCGGACGCCAACACCCTGCTCTCGGTCGCCGACCACTGCCTGCGCTCACGCGACTACGTCAACCTCGTCGTGGCCGGCAAGCAGCCGGTGCTCGACCTGATGCCGATGGACGAGGCCATCGCGCACTGCACCCGGGGCCTGGGCATTCTGGAGTGGGCCTCCAGCGACGCGGGGACCGAGCCCGACGTGGTGCTGGCCTGCGCCGGTGACGTGCCCACGCTGGAGACGCTCGCCGCCGCCGCGCTGCTGCGCGAGCATCTTCCCGAGCTGAGAGTCCGGGTGGTCAACGTCGTCGACCTGATGCGGCTGCAACCCCCGTCGGAGCATCCGCACGGCATGTCCGACGCCGAGTTCGACACCGTGTTCACCTCCGACAAGCCGATCATCTTCAACTTCCACGGCTATCCCTGGCTGATCCACCGGCTCACCTACCGGCGGCACGGCCACGAGAACATCCATGTGCGCGGCTACAAGGAGGAGGGGACCACCACCACGCCGTTCGACATGGCCATGCTCAACGACATCGACCGCTTCCACCTGGTGATGGACGTCGTCGACCGGGTGCCCGGCCTCGGCGTCAAGGCCGCGCACCTGCGCCAGCACATGGAGGACGAGCGGCTGAGAGCCCGCGCCCACACCCGCGAGTACGGCGAGGATCCCGTGGAGATCCGCGACTGGGCCTGGCCGTACTGAGCCGCGCCGAATCTTGACGGGCCGCGGCCGGAGACGGTCCGCCGAAAGTGATCCGTTTGAGTCCGGCACAGTGGGTATGGAGGGCATCAGTGCAGCTCACATGCCCACGAGGAGGCGAACATGGCCACGTTCGGATACTTCTTGTCCAGTGAGGAACACGACCCCAAGGAGCTCGTACGGCAGGCCGGACGCGCCGAGCAGGCGGGGTTCGAGGCACTGTGGATCTCCGACCACTTCCACCCGTGGCTGGACGTCCAGGGCAACAGTCCGTTCGTCTGGTCGGTGATCGGCGCGCTGGCCGAAGCCACCCCGCTGCCCGTCACCACCGCGGTGACCTGTCCGCTGGTGCGCATCCACCCCGCGATCATCGCCCAGGCCGCCGCGACCAGCGCGGTGCTGACCGGTGGCCGGTTCCAGCTCGGCGTGGGCACCGGCGAGGCCCTGAACGAACACATCCTCGACTCTCGCTGGCCTCCGGCGTCGGAACGCCTGGAGATGCTGGAGGAGGCGGTCGAGCTGATGCGCGAGCTGTGGAGCGGCAAGCTGGTGACCCGCCGCGGCGTCCACTACAACGTCGACAACGCCCGGCTGTACACGCTTCCGGACGAGCCTCCGCCGGTCTACATGTCCGCGTTCGGGGACAAGGCGGTGGACCTGGCTGGGCGGATCGCCGACGGTTACATCTGCACCGGCCCGAGCGCCGACCTGGTACGGAAGTTCCGCGAGGCCGGGGGAGAGGGCAAGCCGACGCAGGGTGGCCTGAAGGTCTGCTACGCCGCCGACGAGGCCTCGGCGCGCAAGACCGTGCACCGGCTCTGGCCCACCCAGGGCATCAAGGGCGAGGCGTCCCAACTGCTGCCGCTGCCCAGGCACTTCGAGCAGCTCGCCGAGATGGTGACCGAGGAGGAGGCGACCGCCTCGACGCCCTGCGGGCCCGATCCCGAGGTCCACGCGCAGGCGATCAGGGAGTACGTCGACGCGGGCTTCACCGAGATCTACATCAGCCAGATCGGCGAGGAGCAGGACGCCTTCTTCGACTTCTACGCCAAGGAGGTCCTGCCGCGCGTGCGCTGAGCGGCACGTCCACCCGAAACGGGTGCCGGCCGTCGGGAACCATCCGGAGAGGAGAAGACCATGAGGGCTCTCACCTGGCACGGAAAGCGCGACGTAAGGGTCGAGGAGGTATCCGATCCGTCGATCAAGGAACCGACCGACGCGATAGTCAAGATCACCACTACCGCCATCTGCGGGTCCGACCTGCACCTGTACGAGGTCCTGGGACCTTTCATAGGACCGGGTGACATCCTCGGCCACGAGCCGATGGGCATCGTGGAGGAGGTCGGCGCGGAGGTCACCCACATCAAGCCCGGCGACCGGGTCGTCATCCCGTTCAACATCTCCTGCGGCCACTGCCACATGTGCGGGATGAAGCTGTTCGCCCAGTGCGAGACCACCCAGGTCCGCGACCACGGCATGGGCGCCGCCCTGTTCGGCTACACCAGGCTGTACGGCGAGGTGCCGGGCGGGCAGGCGGAGTACCTGCGGGTTCCGCAGGCCCAGTTCGGCCCGATCAAGGTCCCCCAGGGGCCGCCGGACGAGCGGTTCGTCTACCTGTCCGATGTGCTGCCCACCGCCTGGCAGGCGGTCGCCTACGCCGACGTCCCGGACGGCGGGACCGTCGCGGTCTTCGGCCTGGGGCCGATCGGGCAGATGTCCGCCAGGATCGCCAAGCACCGCGGCTACCGGGTCATCGGCGTCGACGGGGTGCAGGAACGGCTCGCGATGGCGCGCAGGCACGGTGTGGAGGTGCTGGACGCCTCGGTGACCGACGACGTTCCCGATGCGATCCGCGGGCTGACCGGTGGCCGGGGTCCCGACTCGGTCATCGACGCGGTCGGCATGGAGGCGCACGGCTCTCCGGTCGCCAAGCTCGCCCAGACGGTCACCGGGATACTGCCCGACGCCCTCGCCGCCCCGCTGATGTCCACCGCGGGCGTGGACCGGCTGGCCGCGCTCGGCCAGGCCATCGAGACGGTACGGCGCGGCGGCACGGTCTCGATCTCCGGCGTCTACGGAGGCATGGCCGATCCGATGCCGATGCTGAAGATGTTCGACAAGGGGATCACCCTGCGGATGGGTCAGGCCCACGTCAAGCGCTGGATCGACGACCTGATGCCGCTGGTGACCGACGACTCCGACCCGCTCGGGGTCATGGACCTGGCCACCCACCGGCTGCCGCTGGAGCAGGCCCCGCACGGTTACGAGATCTTCCAGAAGAAGCAGGACGGGGCCATAAAGGTCCTGCTCAACCCCTGACCGTACGACGAGAGTCCACCGGAAGGAACGCGGAACACATGGATGCCATCGTTCTCCTCAAGGACGACCACAAGACCGTCGAGAAGTTGTTCAAGGAGTTCGAGAAGGCCGGGGACGGCGCCTACAAGAAGAAGCGGGACATCGTCGACAAGATCATCGATGAGCTTGTCACGCACACCTACATCGAGGAGGAGATCTTCTATCCGGCCGCCCGTGAGGGCGCTCCCGACACCACGGATCACATCCTGGAGAGTGTGGAGGAGCACCATGTGGTGGTCTGGATGCTCTCCGAACTCAAGGAGATGGACCCTCGGGACGAGCGGTTCGACGCCAAGGTCACCGTGCTGATGGAGAACGTGCGCCATCACGTGGAGGAGGAGGAAGAGGAGTGGTTCCCGCAGGTGCGGGAGGCGATGGGGCGCAACCGGCTCCAGGAGATCGGCGAGCGGATGGAGAAGGCCAAGTCCCAGGCGCCCGGTGATCCGCTCGCGGTGAGCAGCGCCTCCGCGTAGCGGCGCCACGCCCCCGGGCGGTTCGCTCCGCAGGAGTGAGCCGCCCGGAAGGACTTCCGGCGGCCGGAGCGCGGCGGGGAGTCGCCGGCCGGACTTTCGCACCGGCCCGGCACGCAGGCGGCCCCGGCCTCATGGAGGCCGGGGCCGCGCGTTTCCCCGGTGTCTCACCCGGGGGTCCGTGTCAGGGACGCTGCTCGGTGACCAGGAATGCCACCGAGCCGCCTTCGTCGATGTCCGCGTCCAGGGACTTGTCGTCGAGCATGTCCGCGGCGGCGGCGTCCAGGAAGATCTTCGCTCCTTCCGTCTCGACCACCTTGTCGTTGGATTCCGGGCCGTCCACGACCGAGAGCAGAAGGGATCCTGTGCCGTCAGCCTGCGAGGAGATGCGGACACCTGTATCGGTGGAGTCCGTCACCTGGGAGCTGAGGTCCCGGATCACCTGGGCTGCGGTGTCCGTCAATGTAAGCATTGTGACTCCTTGTCGGGATCGGGGTTGGGATTTCTACGCCCTTGCCCGCTCTGAAGCGGCCCAACCATCTCCTGGGCAGATGGGGGATCAGTCGTGCCCGCTGAGCCGTTCGACGCGTTCGGCGGCCTTGCGCGCGGCGATCAGAACGGGATCCCACACCGGGGAGAACGGGGGAGCGTACGCCAGGTCGAGCCCGGTCATGTCCTGCACGGTCATCTCGTGCCATACGGCCACGGCCAGGACGTCGATGCGCTTGGCCGCCCCTTCCTGCCCGACGATCTGGGCGCCCAGGAGCCGGCCGGTCCGGCGGTCGGCGATCACCTTGGTCCGTATCTCGCGCGAGCCGGGATAGTAACCGGCGCGCGTGGTGGACTTCACTATCTCCTCGACCGTCTCGAAGCCGGCCTGTGCCGCCTCGGCCGTGGTCAGGCCGGTGCGCGCCACCTCGTACTCGCACACCTTCGACGCCGCCGTCCCGACGACGCCGGGAAAACCGGCGTACCCTCCGCCGATGTTGATGCCCGCGACCCGCCCCTGTTTGTTGGCATGGGTGCCGAGCGCGATCGCGACCGGGCGGCGGGAGACCAGATGGAAGGTCTCCACGCAGTCGCCGGCCGCCCAGACCCCCTCGACGGAGGTGCGCATCCGCCGGTCGGTCCTGATCCCCGAGGTCTCGCCCACGGGTACGCCGGCCGCGGCGGCCAGCGCGGTGTTCGGGCGGCTGCCGAGCCCGAGGACGACCAGGTCCGCCCGCACGTCGTGGCCCGCCGTGTGAGCCCCGGTGACCCGCCCCGCGGCCTCGGAGAAGCCCTCGACGGGTTCACCGAGGAGCACCTTGACCCCCAGGTCGCGCAGGGCGTCGGCGATCAGGGCGCCCATGTCCGGGTCGAGCGTGCTCATCGGCTGCTCGCCGGCGTCGATGAGTGATACCTCCAGGCCCCGCCGTACCAGTGCCTCGGCCATCTCCAGGCCGATGTATCCGCCGCCGACCACCACCGCGCTGCGCGGATGCCCGGACTCCAGGGCCCGCAGCAGTGCCTCGCCGTCGTCCAGGGTCTGCACGCCGTACACGCCCTCGGCCTGCGCCCCGGGCAGGTCGGGACGGTTGGGCAGGCCTCCGGTGGCGATGACGAGCTGGTCGAACGGCTCCCGGTAATCGCGGCCGTCCCGGTGGTCGCGCACGGCCACCGAGCGGCGGTCGAGGTCGATCTCGGTGACCTCGCTGTGCAGCCGCAGGTCTATGGCCAGCTCGTCGCGGAAGACCTCGGGCCTGCGGGCGACCAGCGTCTCGGCGTCGGGCACCTCCCCACCTACGAGGTAGGGGATCCCGCACGCGGAGTAGGAGGCGTGCGCGCCTTTCTCGAAGGCGACTATCCGCAGGTCCTGTGGGTCGCGCCGGTCCCGTGCCTGTGATGCCGCGCTCATTCCGGCGGCGTCGCCGCCGATGACCACCAGTCGTTCCGTCATGGTCCGGCCCCTTCCCCTTCCGGCTCCGGTTAGCAGGGATCCGGCCAAGGTATGCCGGAAACCCGCCATGAGCTGATCCTGGTCCGCCGGGCCGAGCGGCCGGCCGACGCCTACCGGGCGTGGCAGGGTTGCGGCTCGGGGGCCGGTCCGGACGTGGCGGCCGCGGTCGCGGCAGTGGCTTCGCGGCGTTCGGGCAGGTGGATGAGGCGCCAGGCGATCAGGGCCCCGGCGATGTAGGCGGCGCCGACGAGGAGGAACGAGAGGGCCGCTCCGGCGGTCCAACCGGGGATGACGGCCAGGACGGCGCCGATGGTGGCGATGCCGATGAGAGAGCCGATCTGCCTGTTGGCGTTGAGGACCGAACCGGCGGTGTTGGCGTGCCGGGTGCCCGCCGCGTTCATCATGGCCGCCGTCATGGCGGGGGAGATGATGCCGCCCGCGATGCTGGTCAGGCCGAGGGCGACGGCCAGCATCCAGTACGGGGTGGAGGGTGACAGGGCGACCAGGGCCAGCGAGGCGCCCCCCGCGACCAGGAAGGAGACAGCCAGGAGCGGACCGGCCGCGACTCGCCCGGAGATGCGGGCGAAGACGATGTTGCTGACCGGGATGAAGATCGTCAGGGGCAGGATCTCCAGCCCGGCCTGGAGAGGGCTCGCGCCGCGGGCGTGCTGGAAGTACAGGCCAATCATGAAGAGCGAGCCGTAGAACGCGGCGTTGAACAGGAAGCCGATGGCGTTGGCGCCGGCGAATCCGGCGCTGCGGAACAGCGTCCAGGGCATCACCTGGTTGTCCGTCCGGCGCTCGCGGCCGATGAGCAGGACGGTGGCGAGTGCCGCGGCGGCGAGGGCGCCGATCACCGGGGCCGCGGTCCAGCCGAGCTGCGGTCCCTCGATCAGCGCGAAGCTGATGCCGGCCAGTCCGACGATGACGGCGGCGTGTCCGGAAGCCGCCAGCGGCTGGGCGTCCCCTCCGGCCCCGGCGATGTGCCGGCGGGTGAGGAGCATGCCCGCGATACCGATCGGTAGATTGATCAGGAAGATGCTCGGCCAGCCGAACGCGCCGACCATGGCGCCGCCGACCGTCGGGCCCAGCGCCATGGACGAGGAGACGATCGCCGACCAGACGCCCAGCACCTTGGTGCGTTCGCGCGCGTCCGGGAAGGCCCGCACCAGCAGGGCGAGCGAGCTCGGCATGAACAGTGCGGCCCCGGCCCCCTGGAGGAGCCGCGCCGCGATCAGGACCTCGATGCCCGGTGCCAGCGCGGAGACCAGCGACGCGACACCGAAGACCGCCATGCCCCACATGTAGACCCGTCTCGCGCCCACCCGGTTCGCCAGGCCGCCGGCCAGCATCAGCAGGGCGGCGAAGGTGAGGACATAGCCGTCCACGGCCCAGGTGAGCTGGGAGAGGGAGGCGTGCAGGCGTTCCTGGATCGTGGCCCCGGCAACCTGCATCACGGTGGTGTCCAGGCTCGCCATGACGAACCCGGCGGCCAACGCCGTGATCTTCATCGCGCCTGACGGGATCTTGGACATGATCGACCTCGCGTTTCCGGAATTAAATGGACGCCATGCGTCCGGATCCAGACGCTAGTGCAACCGGACGCCACTTGTCCACTTAAATCGGACCAGATCACTCCGCTTTTGCTAAGCTGGCCGCATGACACCAGCAGCACCTGCGGTGGACCGGCTCCTGGACGACGGTTCGGGCCGGCGTCCGCGCGCCGACGCCCGGCGCAACCTGGAACGCCTCGTCGTCGCCGCCCGTCAGGTCGCCGTCGAGGGCGGCGAGATCACCGCCCACGAGATCGCGCGCCGCGCCGGTGTGGGCATCGGCACGTTCTACCGCCGGGTCGGCTCCCTCGAGGCCCTGCTCGAGGCGGTCCTGGGCGAGGTGCTGGGGGAGATCGTCGCCAAGGGCGACGAGGGGTTGGCCGATCCGGACCCCTGGTCGGGTTTCACGACGTTCGCCCTCTCCTACATTCACCTTCGCAACGAGCTGTGCGACGTCAACAAGCGCGTCGGCGACGTTCTGGACCACTCCCGAGCCGAGCTGCGCGACCGCATCCAGCTCCTGACGGAGCGAGCCCAGCAGGCCGGATCGATGCGTACGGACGTGACCTGGGAAGACGTGGCGTTCCTCATGGTCGCCGCGTCCACCGGACCCCACACCCTGGGCCTCCAGGCGGGCGCCCGCCAGTGGGACCGCAACCTCCAGGTCGTCCTGGACGGCCTGCGCATCCCCGATCCCGGCACCCTCCCCGGCGAACCACCCGCCCTGGCCCCCTGACCGCAGCCGGGCCGTCCACGTCGACATCGGCACCGAAGCCGGCCGTCGCCGCACTCGCCGACCACGACCCCGCCCGGCGGCACCACCTGGCGACCCCGCTGACAACCTCTCTCATCGCGACCTGATCACCGGCCTCTGCCGGCGATCAGGCGATCCCGCGACCCCTGCCGGCGCCGCACCCCCCATGCGGTGCCTGTTCACGATGCGATGCGGGGTCTGCCACCAGCTTGGCTGAACCCCCGGTAGCGCCTCCGCCCGCCGGTCGGCTCGGCGGGCGCGTTCCGGCTGCCGTACGTCCCGCCGCCAGAAACCATGGCAAGAAAATGACGTCATCGGTCGGATGTCTGCAAACCGTCGGCGGCGTCTGTCGCAACGGGTGCGTTGTCGCAGGTCAATCCATGTCATTTCTGTTGCAAGGGCGTTGCGGGGTGGTGGCGGTTAGCTCACTGTCACTTTTTTGCATCATGTATGACGGCCTCTTGCTAGCCCATGCACGCCTCTATATGTTTCTCGCAACCGACCCGCCAAGGAGTCCCTCTGTGAAACCCCGCAACCTCTCGATGTTGCTCGCCGCGGGCATCGTCCTCACCGCCGCAGGTTGCGGCAGTGACAGCGGCAGCGCCAAGCCTGCTGACACCAAGCCGGGTACCGTGGCCGCCGACGCCCCGGTCACGATCACCGTGGGTTGCCAGCCGCCCAAGAGCAACCCGCTCGAGCGCACGGCGTGGGACGAGGACGTCGCCGCCTTCCAGAAGCTGCACCCGAACATCACCATCGAGAGCAAGGACGCCTTCCCCTGCATCAACCCCGACACCTTCCAGGCCAAGCTGGCCGGTGGCACGATGGAGGACGTCTTCTACGTCTACTTCACCGACATCCAGAAGATCGTCGCGGCGGGTCAGGCCGCCGACATCAGCCCGTACGTCAGCGGTGTCACCAAGTTGGGCGACCTGCGCCCCGACGTCATGAGCGTCTTCAAGAGCGGTGAGAAGACCTACGGCCTGCCCAGGACCAACTACTCGACGGGTCTGGTCTACAACCGCAAGCTGTTCACCCAGGCCGGCCTGGACCCCGACACCCCGCCCAAGACCTGGGCCGAGGTACAGGCCGCGGCCAAGAAGATCGCCGGGCTCGGCCCCGGCTACGTCGGTTTCGGCGAGTACAGCGCCGGCAACACCGGCGGCTGGCACTTCACCGCCTCCCTGTACGGCCGCGGCGGCGAGATGGTCGGCCCCGACGGCAAGACGGCCGCCTTCAACAGCCCCGAGGGCAAGGCCGTGCTGGAGAACCTCAAGCAGATGCGCTGGACCGACAACAGCATGGGCGCCAAGCAGCTCCTGCAGTGGGAGGACCTGATGCGCATGATGGGCGGCGGCAAGCTCGGCATGATGATCGGCGCTCCCGACGTCGTCCAGTCGGTCAACAACGACTTCAAGGGCAAGTTCGACGACTACGGCGTGGCGGCGCTTCCGGAGGCCAAGGCCTCGCTCAGCGGCGGCGACGGCTACATGTTCAACCCCAAGGCGACGCCCGAGCAGATCAAGGCCGGCCTCCTCTGGCTGGAGTTCCACGAGCTGACTCCGGACCAGGGACAGTTCAACTACGAGCGGAACAAGAGCCAGGGCCGTCCGGTCGGTCTCCCCACCCCGGACCTGTACGGCGACGCCGCCCCCGGCAAGCAGATCGTCGAGACGCGCAAGAAGTTCGCCACCGTGCCGGTGGAGCACTTCGCCCCCTACGCGGAGGCCTCCACGACGATCCAGAACAAGATCGAGCCGCCCAGGGCCCAGGAGCTCTACGCCATCCTCGACGTGGCGATGTCGGCGGTGCTGACCAGGCAGGACGCCGACATCGACAAGCTGCTCGCCGATGCCGAGGCGAAGGCCAACAAGGTGCTGGCCAAGTCCAGCTGATCCTCTGATACCCGGGGTGCCGACCGGCAGGCCGGCACCCCGCCAGTCACGTCGAGATCGGAAGTCAACGGATGACCACAATGACCGTGAAGGGATCCCGGCGCCGGACACCGGGGGGGTTCCGGCGCGGCGTGCGGCGTAACCTCACGGCGTACGGCTTCCTCTGCGGGGCGCTGATCTGCTTCGCGTTCTTCTCCTGGTACCCGATGGTGCGGGAGATCCTGCTCAGCTTCCAGCAGACGAACTTCGTCGACGATCCCACCTGGGTCGGGCTGGACAACTTCCGCACGGTGATCGAGGACTCGGCGTTCGTCGACGCCTGGCTCAACACCGCCGCGTTCACCGGTCTGGCGCTCGTCTTCGGATACGTCGTCCCGTTCGTGGCGGCGATCGTCCTCAACGAGCTGCGGCACGCCAAGGCGTACCTCAGGTTCGTGGTCTACCTGCCGGTGATGCTGCCGCCGGCCGTCGGCGTGCTGCTGTTCAAGTGGTTCTACGACCCGGGTGCGGGCCTGTTCAACCAGATCCTGGACCTGGCGCACATCCCGGCGCTGAGCTGGCTGGACTCCGCCGACACCGCGCTGATCTCCCTGGTCATCGTCTCCACCTGGATGAATCTGGGCACCGGGACCCTGATCTACCTCGCCGCCCTGCAGAGCATCCCGGGTGAGCTGTACGAGGCCGCCGAGCTGGACGGCGCCGGGCTCTTCAAGCGGGTCTGGCACGTCACGATCCCGCAGACCAAGCTGATCCTGCTGGTGATGTTGCTGCTGCAGATCGTCGCGACCATGCAGGTCTTCATCGAGCCGTACCTGCTGACCGGTGGCGGCCCGGAGAACGCGACGCTCACCGTCGCCTACCTGATGTACCAGTACGCCTTCAACTTCGGGGACTTCGGCGCCGGCGGCGCGCTCGGGCTGATGCTCATGGTCGTACTGATGGTGTTCTCCGCCTTCTACCTGCGCATCTCGCGGGACAACCAGAGCTAGGGAGGCAGCAGCACCCATGTCGAACGCCACCGTTCAACCGAGCCGCCCGGCCCCTGCCCCACGGCCGGGTTCCGCGCCGGCCAAGGGCGGGCACGGCCCGCGCAGGCGCCGCGTGAAGGAGCACGCACCGCAGTTCCGCGGAGTGGTCTCCCCGCACACGCTGAAGTCCCCCCGCGGCCGGGTGATCTACTGGATCGTCCTGGTCGTGGTGGTGGTGAGCTTCACCGCGGCCTTCGTCTTCCCGCTCTACTGGATGATCACCGGCGCGCTGAAGACGCCCGAGGAGCTCGCCCAGATACCGCCCGGTTTCCTCCCCACCTCGCTCGACTTCGGGGTGTACGCCGAGGCGTGGGACCAGCTCAACCTGGGCCGGTTCCTCGGCAACACGCTGCTGTACGCCGGCGGTGCCCTGCTGTTCACGCTGGCCATCGACGTCACGGCCGCCTACGCCCTGTCCAAGCTGCGGCCCGTGCTGGGCAACCTGGTGCTGGGCCTGATGCTGGCCACGCTGATGATCCCGCCGATGGTCATCCTGCTGCCCGCCTACCTGACGGTCAAGGATCTGCCGATCTTCGGCTGGGACCTGCTGAACACGCCGTGGGCGATCTGGCTGCCCGCCGCCGCCAACGGGTTCTACATCTTCCTGCTCAAGCGCTTCTTCGACTCGATCCCCAGAGAACTGCTGGAAGCCGCCCAGATCGACGGCGCCTCCGCGGTCCGCATCCTGTGGTCGATCGTGCTGCCGGTCTCCCGGCCGATCATCGGCGTGGTGTCCATTCTCTCGGTGGTCACCGTCTGGAAGGATTTCGTCTGGCCGCTGCTCGTGCTGCCGGACAGCGAGAACATGTCGATCAGCGTCGGGATCGCCTCGCTGTCGGCCCAGATGCCGCAGAACGTCCTCATCGCCGCACTGGTCATCGCGAGCCTTCCGGCCATCATCGTCTTCTTCGTCTTCCAGCGCAGCATCATGGCCGGCCTGACCGCCGGCAGCCTCAAGGGCTGACCTCGTCACCCACCCTCAACCGCAAGGAGTTGTCCCAGCATGTCTGCAACGTGGTGGCGGGGAGCCGCGATCTACCAGGTCTACCTGCGGAGTTTCGCAGACGGCAACGGTGACGGCGTCGGCGACCTCACCGGTCTCCGGGCGCGCCTGCCGTACCTCTCCGACCTGGGAGTCGACGCGATCTGGCTCAACCCCTGGTATCCCTCGCCGATGGCCGACGGCGGCTACGACGTGGCCGACTACCGCGACATCGAACCGTCCTTCGGCACCCTCGCCGAAGCGGAGAAGTTCATCGAGGAGGCGCACGCCCTCGGCATCAGGACGATCATCGACATCGTGCCCAACCACGGCTCCGACCAGCAGGAGTGGTTCGTCCAGGCGCTGGCGGCCGGGCCCGGTTCCGCCGAGCGCGGGCGGTTCTGGTTTCAGCCCGGCAGGGGCGAGCACGGAGAGCTGCCGCCGAACGACTGGCAGTCGATCTTCGGTGGCCCGGCCTGGACCCGGGTGGCCGACGGTGAGTGGTACCTGCACCTGTTCGCTCCCGAGCAGCCCGACTTCAACTGGACCAACCCGGAGGTCGTGCAGGAGTTCCACGACGTGCTGCGGTTCTGGTTCGACCGGGGCGTGGACGGCATCCGGATCGACTCGGCGGCCGTGCTGCTCAAGGACTTCGGCAGCGTCGAGGAGTCCTACACCGATCATGACGGGGTGCACGACATCTACCGCGCCTGGCGGCAGGTCGCCGACGAGTACGGCGAGCGGATCCTGATCGGCGAGGTGTGGCTGCCCGACCAGGAGAGGTTCGCCCTCTACCTGCGGCCCGACGAGATGCACACCGCGTTCAACTTCGACTTCCTGGCCTGCGCCTGGGACGCCGTCGCGCTGCGCCGCTCGATCGACACCACCCTGGCCACCCACGCTCCGGTCGGCGCTCCGCCGACCTGGGTGCTGTCCAACCACGACGTGCCGCGTCCGGTGACGAAGTACGGCCGGGAGGTCACCTCCTTCGATCACGGCGATCGCCGTGACGGAGCGCCGTCCGACCTCGTGCTCGGCGAGCGCAGGGCCAGGGCGGCGGCGCTGCTGGCGATGGCGCTGCCCGGCAGCGTCTACGTCTACCAGGGCGAGGAACTGGGGCTGCCCGAGGTCGACGACATCCCCGGCGAGCTGCGCCAGGACCCCATCTGGGGCCGCTCGGGACACACCGTCCCCGGCCGCGACGGCTGCCGGGTGCCGCTGCCCTGGTCCGGAGACGCGACTCCCTTCGGTTTCGGCGCCGGTGAGCCGTGGCTGCCGCAGCCGCCCGCCTGGAAGCGGCTGACGGCCGAGGCCCAGGCGGGTGACCCCGCCTCCATGCTCTCCCTCTACCGCGAGGCCCTGCGCCTGCGCCGGGAGGAGCTCGGCGACGGCACGCTGAATTGGCTCGACACCACATCCGGGGTGCTGGCCTTCACCCGCGAGTCAGGTGTCACCTGCGTGGTCAACCTCGGCCCCGAGCCGGTACGGCTCCCGCCCCACAACGCCGTGCTGCTGGCCAGCGGACCGCTCGACGGCGGAGAGCTCCCCTCCGACACCGCCGTGTGGCTCCGTACGACCTGACCGTCTCGCGAGGTCGCGCCGCCCGGTGCGACCTCGCGGCGCTCCGGCTCGGCGCTCCGGCGGCCCGGGACTGTCGGAGGTCTGTGCGAGGTTGGCGGCATGACCCTCTTCGTCTACCGCAGCCACTACGAGGGCCCGCTCGGCAAGCGGGTCCGCCGTCTTCCCGACGCCACGGTGCTCGACTGGTTCCGCCGCGGCTGGGCCGCCGTCGTGGTGGAGGGGCACGACACCGAGACGTGGATCACGGCCGAGCTCGGCGGACCCGTCTACGGGTTGGGCTCGATCTTCGAGGCCGCCCGCCGGGAGGCACTCGCGGCCCCCGGCACCTGGCAGGAGCTCGGTGACCTCCTGCGGCGGCATCTGTACGTCGAAGGTGAGGTGCGGGCGGACGAGCTGAGCGTGCGGGTGCTGACCGACGACGACGAGGTCGAGCTCGCCTACTTCTTCCTCGACGACTCCCTCGTGCGGACCCGCGCGGATCGCCTGGCCTATCTGGTGCACGACGGCTGGCCGTTGCCCGAGGACGCGGACGGCGCGGCACCCGGCCCGTTCACCTCGCCGGTCCCGGTCGAGGAGCTCGCACCGGCCCGCGCCGGGGGAGAGGGCGTCACCTATGCGGTCCTGCTGACGTTCTGCGACAGCGAGAGCATCAGCGCACTGGTCCCGCGATCCTTTCCCGGCGTGCGGCTGCCGGAGCTGGCCGGCCACCTGCGCGCGCTCCAGCCCTGCGCGGGCGGCTGGCCGGGGGAGCTGCTGGCACTGCGGGCGCTGACCGCCCCCGCCGAGGACACGATCGGCCCGGCGCTGAGCCGTTGCAACCGGTGGCCGGAGACGGAGCCGGCCCCGATGGGCGAGCACCGTTCGCTGCACGCCGCCTGCCTGCGGGTGCTGGAGGCCGCCAGGCTGGAGCAGGGCCGCGACCCCGGCAGGTCCCTCGTGCGCCACTCCCGCCACCTGGCCCAGATGTCGGTCCACATGAACGACTTCTTCGGTCACCAGCAGTGGTTCCTGTTCGACGACGTGTGGGCCGCCGGCCACGCCGACCTCGCCAGGTCCCTGCTGCGCTACGCCCACGGCTGGGATCCGCTCGACGACGGTGAGCCCCGCTGAGGGGCGTCCGGCCGGTCACGGGGCTTGAGCGGCAACCGAACGGCCAGTCACTGTTAAGGAACCCGGCGGACGCCTCTTATCGTCACTGGCCGTTCCGATGCGAGTAGACGGCCGAGACGGCGACCGCCTCGGCCCGCGCTGCGTACCCCGCGCCGCCCATGGTGACGTCAACCGTCTAGCCCCGCGCCGACCATGGTGACGTCAACCGTCTAGGCAGCGTCAGAGCGTGGGCCGCAGATGCTGCCCGGCCCACTCTGCGAAGCCGGTGAGCGGCAGGCCGAGCGCGCGGGCGTACGCGGGGCGGGCTGGCTGGTCGGCCTCGTTATACCACGCGTGCGAAACGGTCCATTCCGGCATCCCGGCGGCGATGGCCTCCTCCGCCGTCATGGACGGCGCGGTCAGTTCGGTCCCCAGGACGTTGGAGAGGACCTCGGCGATCTGGGTCATCGACAAGTGGTCGCCCGCCAGCTCCAGTTCGACCGTATGGAACCGCTGCGGGGCGGCGAAGGCCGCCGCGGCAGCGGTGCCGATGTCGGCGACGGCGATGAGGGGGATCTTGCTGGCGGGCTGGATGACGGTCACGATTCCGCCCTCGGGGCCATGGGGGAACAGGAAGTCCATAAGGAAGTTCTCCATGAAGAACGCCGGTTTGAGCAGCGTCCAGTGCTCGAAGCCCGCATCGCGGACCCGGTCCTGGAGTGCCGTCTTGGTCTCGTAGTAGTGCTCCTGCGCTGCCCAGCGGCCATCCGCCCACCCGGGTGCGTTCCGGTGCTGTCCGGCGCCGGAGACGGAGGTATGCACAAACTGCGCCACCCCTGCGTCGCGCGCTCCGTCGATCAGGTTGCGCCCCTGGATCCACTCGGAGTCGCCCTGGAGGTCGTTCATGTCGGGCATCTGGACGGAGAAGACGGCACGCGCCCCGGCGGCGGCCCGGCGTACCGAGTCGAGGTCGTCGAGGTCGCCGGTGACCAGCGCGGCGCCGAGCGCCGCGACGGACCTGGCCCGCTCGGTGGTCGGGTCGCGGACCAGGGCGCGTACGGGGACGCCCGCCGCGAGCAGGGCCCGGGCGGTGGCGCCGCCCTGTCGGCCGGTGGCACCGGTGACCAGGACGGGTGCGGGATCGATGGGCATGGCTGCTCCTCTGGAGTGCATACGGATAAGTGGCGGGCCCCGCCATTTAATGGCCCGTAATATATGAGGGCCCCCGCCACTTAGGCAAACCCGGAGGTGACGCGATGTCCGCCCAGCGTGCGGATGCCCGGCGCAACTACGAGCACATCCTCGCCGTGGCCATGGAGGAGGTCGCCGCGCACGGCGCCGACGCCTCCTTGGAGCAGATCGCCCGCACGGCGGGGGTCGGCTCGGCCACCGTGCGACGGCACTTCCCCGGCCGCCGCGCGCTGCTGGAGGAGGTCTTCCGTGAGCGGATCGCGGTCCTGTGCACCCGTGCCGACGAGTTGGCCGAGATGGCTGACGCGCGGGCGGCGCTGCTGGAGTGGCTGGCCGCGTTCGCCGCGTACGCCGCCTCGGCGCGGGGGATGGCTTTCGCGCTGACTCAGGAGGGGCTGCTCGACCCGGAGGACGGCGGTGACAACGCATGCTCGGCGAAGCTGATCAAGGCGTGCGGGCCGCTGCTGCGGCGGGCCCAGCGGGCCGGTGCGGTAGCACCTGGCGTGGCCGTAGCCGACCTCCTCACGCTGATCACGGGCATCGCGCTGGCGACGGAGCGCCATCCGGGCGCGGCGGCTGAGGCGGAGCGATTGCTGGGGCTGGTGGTGGCAGGGGTGAGCCCATCGGTGGTTACCGCTCGTGCGTAGCCGCGGCGCCGTCTCGTCGCCTTCGGCGAATGGAGCATGGGGTCGGCTTCCACGACCAGACCACCGCCCGCGTCGCCACCGAAGCCGGCAAGACCCGGGTCCACTATGCCTCAGGCCACCACTCACGGTGACCGCTACCCGTGCAGCACGCACGAATACGCGCACGTCGGTTACCCGAGCTCACCGGTATGGCGGCGGGATGAGCGCCGGCACCGTCCCGAACAAGCTGGCCGAGACCGCCGAGCACGCCGTTGAGTTCGCCGCCCAGAACGGGGTCGACATGGACGAGGACGAGACCGCCGACTGGCGCAGGACCCTCGCGGACCTGGAAGCCGCCGCCACTTTCCGCCGCACCGTGAACCTCATCGGCTGACCGGTGCTCTACCAGCCATCCCACGACCATCCGCATCAGAACGGCCGGTCACGATAAGAGGCGTCCGCCGGGCTCCTTAACGTGACTGGCCGTTCGGTTGCTGCTCAGGCCCCGTCACCACGCTGAGCGCGTGCCCGACCGGGTCGGGCAGTTCCCGGGCGGGCCGGTTGCGCACGGCCAGGCGCCGGCCGCGATCGTCTCAGGGAGCGCCGCCGGACGCCCTCCCGCCGCGGAGGGACCGCGTCCCTCCGGCGGGGGAGGTGTCGGTACGATCTACCCGGCGAATACGTAATTCGGGGGTTTTGCGTGGACATGATGGAGATTGCCCTGTTGCTCGTTGCGGCAGCCGGCGCGGGGTGGGTGGATGCCGTGGTCGGCGGGGGAGGGCTGCTGCAGCTTCCCGCACTCATCGTGGCCGGACTCTCGCCCGTCCAGGCGCTGGCCACCAACAAGTTCGCCGCCATCTTCGGCACCGCGTCGGCCGCCGTGACCTATGCGAGCACCACCAAGATCGACAAGCGGGTGGCGGTGCCCGCCGGGCTGGCCGCGGTGGTCGCCGCCGGGCTCGGGGCGTCGTTGGCGGCGGCGATCTCCAAGGATGTGCTCACCCCGCTCATCATGGTGATCTTGCTGGGGGTGGCGCTGTTCGTCACCTTCCGCCCGGCCTTCGGTGTCCACCCCCGGCCCCATCTGCGCACCCGGGCCCGGGAGCTGACCGCGATCGCCGTCACCGGCGTCGGCGTCGCTTTCTATGACGGCATCCTGGGGCCCGGCACCGGCACTTTCCTGATCATCGGCTTCACCATGATCCTCGGCATGGACTTCGTGGCCGGCTCGGCCCACTCCAAGATCATCAACTCCTGTACGAATCTGGGCGCCCTGGTCGTCTTCGCCTATCAGGGTCACGTGCTGTGGCTGCTTGGACTGGGCATGGCGGTCTGCAACATCGTCGGGGCCCAGCTCGGCGCCCGGATGGCGCTGCGCCGGGGCGCGGGATTCGTGCGCGCCGTCCTGCTCTGCGTGGTGGTCGTGATGGTGGCCAAGCTCGGGTACGACCGGTTCCTCTCCTGACCATTTCCTGATCTACTTTGTAAAGCGCGCGGGCCTGAGCGCGAACGCCGCCACCGCGACGAAACCCGCCAGCAGCGCGGGAACCGCCAGGGCACGGGGCAGTCCCACGAGTGCGGCCAGGCCGCCGATCAGCACCGGACCGGCGAGGAAGCCCACGTAGGACAGGCTCGCCACCCGGGCCAGAGCCTGCCCGGCGCGGGCCGGATCGCGGCGTCCGGCGGCCGAGAAGACCTGGGGGACGATGCACGACAGCCCCGCACCGAAGCAGCCGAAACCGATGACCCCGGCCACCGGATGATCGATCAGCAGGGCGGCTCCGAGCCCCGAGGCGGCCAGCAGTCCGCAGCCGCGCACCAGCGTCACCGGGCCCAGGAGGGTGGTCAGCCGGTCTCCGGCGAGACGGCCGGCGGTCATCATGATGGAGAAGGCGGCGTAGGCCGCCGCGGCGAACCCGGCCGAGCTGCCGAGGTTGTCACGGAGGTAGACCGAGCTCCAGTCCGCCGCGGCCCCTTCTCCGATCATGCAGCAGATCCCCAGCACGCCCAGGAGCAGCAGCCCGCCGTTCTTGCCCGCGGTGCCGCCGGTGCCGCCGGCGGCGCTCTCCCGGGCGGGCTCCGGGGTGAGGGTGAGCGCCCAGCGGGAGGCCCACAGCGCCAGCGCGACGATGACGGCGGCCACGATGGCGAAGGTGGGCGCGGGGGTCAGTCCGGCATGCGCGAGCAGCCCGCCCGCGGCCGCGCCGAGGAATCCACCGATGCTGAAGACCGCGTGGAAGGAGGACATCAGCGGTCGTCCGGCGGCCTGCTCCACCTCGACGGCGTTGGCGTTCATCGCCACGTCGAGGACGCCGTGCACCACGCCGAAGGCGAACAGCGCGATCGCCAGGGTGACGAGGTTGGGCATGAAGGCGGGGACGACCAGGGTCACGCTCTGCGCGAAGGCCATGGGCAGCATCACCCTGACACTGCCATAGCGGTCGATCAGCCGGCCCACCACCTGCATGCCGGTGATCGCCCCGGCGGCGACGCCGAGCAGGCCGAGGCTGAGCCGGCCGTCGCTCAGCTCCAGCCCTTGTTTGATGGAGGGGATCCGGGCCGTCCAGGTGCCGATGGCCATGCCGGCCAGCATGAAGAGCAGGCAGACCGCGACCCGGCCGCGGACGAGTGTGCCGCGGTCGAGGGTGGTGACGTGCATGAGGGGGAGGGCTCCAGTCAGACGGTGCGGATGATGACACCCGCGGCGGTGAGGGCGTCGTGTTCGGCAGGGGGGAGCGCGGTGTCGGTGACGACCATGTCGAGGTGGTCCAGAGGGCAGACGGCGCCGAAGGCGGTGCGGGTGAACTTGCCGGAGTCGGTTGCGGCGACGACGCGGCGGGCCGATGCGATCGCCGCCTGTTTGACGGCGACGTCGGTCAGGTCGTGGGCGGTCATGCCGTGCTCGGCCGACAGGCCGCAGCAGCCGATGACCGCCGTGTCAAAGCGTAGCGAACGGATGGCGTGCTCCGTCAGAGGGCCGGTGAAGCAGAGCTCCCCGGGGCGCACGTCGCCTCCGGGGAGGACCAGCCGGATCCGCGGGGCCGTACTCAGCTCCTGGGCGGCCTGCAGGGAGAGCGGCACGACGGTCAGCCGGCGGTCGCGGATCGCCCTGGCGATCTCCAGGTTGGTGGTGCCGCCGTCCAGCAGCACGGCCTCGCCGTCGACGAGCAGGGAGGCGACCTCGGCGGCGATGCGCCGCTTGGCCTCCACCGCCTCGCGCTCACGGATCCCGAAGGGCGGCTCCTCCCCGCGCAGCAGCAGGCTCACCGCGCCGCCGCGCACCCGTCGCACCACGCCCTGCTGGGCGAGCTCGTCGAGGTCGCGGCGGATGGTCATCTCCGACACCGCGTGCTCGACCGCCAGCTCCGTCACCGAGACGGTGTCGCTGGTGCGCAGCGCGGAGGTGATCGCCCGGATTCGATCAGCACTTTCCATGTGTTCATTTGAACATGGCGGATGTTATTTTGGCAATCGTGCGGGACAATGGCTCCCATGCGCGCGAGTCGTCTGTTGTCACTCCTGCTGCTCCTGCAGACCCGGGGGCGCATGACAGCCACCGAGCTGTCCCAGGAACTGGAGGTCTCGATCCGTACGGTCTACCGGGACGTGGAGGCCCTGTCGTCGGCCGGGGTCCCGGTCTACGCCGACCGCGGCCCCGCCGGGGGATATCAACTGCTGGACGGCTACCGCACCCGTCTCAACGGGCTGACGGCCCAGGAGGCGTCCTCGCTGTTCCTGGCGGGGCTGCCCGGTCCCGCCGCCGAGCTCGGGCTGGGGGAGGAGGCCGCCAACGCCGAGCTGAAACTGCTCGCCGCGCTGCCCCCCGAGCCGCGCTTCCACGCCGCCCGGATGCGTGAGCGCTTCCATCTGGACGTCCCGGGCTGGTACCGGGGCGCCGACGGGGTGCCCTTCCTGGGAGAGGTCGCCGAGGCGGTGTGGGACCAGCGGCCGCTGCGCATGACCTACCGTCGCTGGGGCCCCCGCGACGTCGAGCGGCTGGCCCACCCCTACGGCCTCGTCCTCAAGGGCGGGGCGTGGTACATGGTGGCCGCCGCCGACGGGGGAGCGCCGCGCACCTACCGGGTGTCGCGGATCATCGCCGCCCGGCTCCTCGACGGGCGTTTCGAGCGGCCCGGCGACTTCGACCTGGCCGCCTACTGGGAGAGTTACGCGGTCGACTTCCAGGCCCGGATGTACACCGCCGAGGCCCTGGTGCGGGTGGCACCCGGCATCGAGGACATGCTGCGCTACACGGTCGGCGCCGAGATCGGCGACGCCGCGCTGGCCGGGGCCGGTCCGCCCGACGAGCACGGCTGGGTCGTGCTGCGCCTGCCGATCGAGTCGGTCAGGCACGCCCACTGGCTGCTGCTGCGGCTGGGCGCCGACATCGAGGTCCTGGAGCCCGCCGAGCTGCGCGACCGGATGGCCGCCACGATCGTCCAGCTCGCCGACCGGTACGGCGTACACCCGGGTTGACCGCTGACGGCGGCGGGATGTGCCTCCACCGCCTCCTCCACTGCTCCCTGCGTAGTTTACTTCGTAAAGGGGCAGGCCGGAGTTCACTCCCCGTTACGAATGTCAGCCAGACGCTTCACCGAATGGCGGATCTCCTCAAAAGCGACCGTACAGCCGTCACCGAGCGGGCTCTGGGCGAGGAATCCCACCTCCGGGTCGCCGTCGAGGGCGAAGTAGCGGATGAGGTGCCAGAACCTGCCGCCGGTTGAGACATGGAAGGCGAAGGCCGTACCGACGCGGGAGACCCGTAGCCGGATGTCCTCTCCGTCGACGGGGAAGGCGTTGCAGTCGTCGGACGCCCCCCGCGTCACGACCGACACGATCGTGGGCCTGCCCTGAGGGGAGAGCTCCAGGCAGAACTTCGCCCAGTGGTCCCCGTCCCCGTACAGCAGCAGGACCCCGGCGTCGTAGGTGGCGGCTAGGTCCAGCCGGATCCGCGCGCTCAGCGTGAAGTCGCCGGCGAGACGGCCGACCAGGGCGGGCGCGTTGGCGAAGCGGTCCGTACCGCCGGGATCGGTGAACAGGTCGGTCCGCGGACCGGCGCCGATGGTGAGCGTGTCCGCACTGGTGATCTTCCAGTCCGCCGGGTGGTTCAACCAGCGCAGCGGTGCCGGGAAGGCCGGCAAGGTGATCGGCTCCGTCATGGCCGTCTCACTCCTCGGTGTCGTGGATCAACCCCCCGACACCGTGAACGATACCGTCTCCATGATCGCCTGTGGCGCGGGTCGGCGCGATGTCATGGCCGGCGTCAGCGTGGCGGCCGGCGGAGCTTCCGGCCGCCGGGGGCGGGGGTGACGGCCGGGTCGCCGTTCACCCCCGGAACCGGACTCAGGTGGTGGACGGCGCCGGTAGCGGTGCGAACAGGTCGACGCCGTTGCCGTCCGGGTCGCGCACCAGCGCGTAACGCTGCCCCCAGAATGCGTCCCAGGGCGGCTTGTGCCCCTCGTGGCCGGCGTGGACGAGATCGGTGTAGATCCGGTCCACTTCAGCGGGATCGTCGCAGGCGAAGGCCAGGTTGATCCGGGCACCGCCCTGTGGCGGGGCCCATTCCGGGTCGAAGGAACGGATGGTGTCGACGGTGTCCCAGGCGAGTCGCAGCCCACCGGGAAGGGTCACTTCGACATGCGGCTCGTTGTCCGCCGTCGTGGGGATGTCCAGCCCGAGACGGCGGTAGAAGGTCAGGGACTTGTGCAGGTCGGCCACGACGAGGCCGATCAGATTGAACGAAGGTGCCATACCCGTCACAGTAGGAGCCCGGCGGCACGGCCGTCTTGCAGGGATCGGACGTGTTCGCGCCGTCCGTCTTCGCGCCGGGGTCGATCTGGCCGGTGACGGTGGCGTGACAGCTGGTTCGGTCGTGCCCGATCCGCCGGCCGGGCGGTGGCGGCGGCCCCGGTTGGGCAGCGGTGGTTGGTTTTTTCGCTCATGCTCCGCCCTGGTGGACGGAGTCCAGGACGGCCAGTTCGTCCTCGGAGAGGCGCAGCGCGCCGGCGGCCACGTTCGCGACCAGGTGATCCGGGTTGCCGGTGCCGGGGATGGCCAGTACGTGCGGTCCTCGGTGCAACGTCCAGGCCAGCCGGACCTGCGTCGCGCTCGCCCCATGTGCGCGCGCGACGGCGAGCACCTCGTCGCTGTCGGCGCCACTCGCGCCCGCGGTGCGCCCGGTACCGGCGATCGAGTAGAACGGCACGAACGCGACTCCCTGCTCGCCGCAGGTGCGTAGGAACGTGTCGTGTCCGGGCCGCACGCCGATGCCGTACATGTTCTGTACGCAGACCACCGGTGCGATGGCCTGGGCCTCGGCGAGGTGTTCGGGGCGGACGTTGGAGACGCCCAGGTGGCGGATGAGCCCGGCGTCGCGCAGTCGGGTCAGTGCGCCGAAACGTTCGGCGATCGAATCGGTTCCGACGACGCGCAGGTTCACCACGTCGAGGTGGTCACGGCCGAGCTGGCGCAGGTTCTCCTCGACCTGGCCGCGCAGCTGCTCCGGGGTGGCATGGGGCAGCCATTCACCCGACGGGTCCCGGCCCGGCCCGACCTTGGTGGTGATGACGAGATCATCCGGGTAGGGGGCCAGAGCTTGGTTGATCAGTTCGTTGGCGGAACGCAGTGACGAGAAGTAGAACGCGGCGGTGTCGATGTGGTTCACGCCGAGTTCGACCGCGCGGCGCAGCACGCTGATCGCCTGGCCGCGATCGCTCGGAACGGCGCCGGTCCCGAACGCCTCGCCGTTCTGCGTCAGGCGCATCGCGCCGAAACCGATCCGGTTGACCGTCAAGTCGCCGAGCTTCCAGGTGCCCGAGGCCGCCGCGGTGATCGTCTCTGAGGTCATGTTCGAAGTCATGTCCGGAATAATCTCCACGCTGTAGGCTGGCCGCCATTGATTAGGGCATATCTGAATCTTTGGAGTGATCATCCCGGCGGAACTGGCGTTCTCGGCGAGTGATCTGGCACAGATGCGGTTTGCCGTCTCGCCGATGTGGGAGGTCGGGACCAGTTTCCGGCTGCTGAGTTCCGGCTCCGCGCATCCCGTGCACCGGCCCTGGATCGAGCAGGTACGGCCACGGGTGGCGGCCGCCGGACTGGATCGGGGCTGGCTCGCCGAGCTGATCCCGTCCTCGGGTTATGTTCCCGACTTCCTCAACCCGGCACCCGCCGGGCCGGCCCCCACGCTGGCGGAGGAGCTGGCCGAGATCCTGGCGGCTCCCGTCGGCCGGGTGCGCCAGGACCTGGATCGCGTGGGGCACGATCAGGGGCGTCTCGGTCCCCGGTTGCGGACCCTGTACGCCGAGCCGCAGGCCCGGCTCGTCCGGGTCGTCGAAGAGATCGAGACCTACTGGGAGCTGGCGCTCGCTCCTTACTGGGCGCGGATCCGGGCGGTGCTCGACGCCGACGTCTTCTACCGGGCCCGGCAGGTCGCCGAGCAGGGTGCGGGCCATCTCTTCAACGATCTGCACCCCTCGGTGAGCTGGGACGACAACGCGCTGCGGCTGCTCCGCCGGCAGCGGGCCCTGTCCCGGAAGACGGCGGGCGCGGGGCTGCTGCTACTTCCCTCGGCTTTCACCGGACCGGACCCGCTCACCCGGGTGACGCCGCCGGAGCCGCCGCAACTGGCCTATCCGGCGCGCGGCGTCGGCTCGCTGTGGGAGCCTCGGCCCGTCACCAGGACCGCCGCCGTCGCCGCCGTGCTCGGCCGCTCGCGGACTCTGCTGCTGTCCGAACTGGAGACTCCGGCCTCCACCACCGAACTGGCCCGCCGTACCGGCCTCTCCCCGGCCGGGGTGTCCCAGTACCTGACCGCGCTGCGCGACGCGGGCCTGGTCAGCGCCCACCGGGCCGGTCGCTCCGTGCTCTACGCCCGCACCTCGGTCGCCGAATCCGTCCTCGCCGCCTCCTCCCTGTAGTCCTCGGCGTTGACGGTCGGCGCACGATACGGCGAGGCGGCCGAGCTCGCCGCGGCCGGCGCCGACCGGCGGCTTCAGGCGTTCGGGCCACTGGTCGGCGGCGGAAGGGGTGAGGGCGGCGGCGACGGCCTGGTGCAGGGTGGTGGCAGGACGGCCGAGCACCTGGTGCAGGTCGCCGGTCTGGGCCTCCAGTTCGCCGGCGCGGACCTGGCCGTTGAGCCAGCGCATGGCGCCGTCCGCCTCGTCGGGTGCTTCGCGGTAGGCCACCGGGACGCCGGAGACCTCGGTGAGGGTCCGGGCGAGCTGGGGGTAGGTCCACCGGGGGCCGGTGAAGTCGTAGCCGCGGCCCAGGTGTCCCTCGCCGGTCAGCACGTTGGCGGCGGCCTCGGCGAGGTCGGCCCGTAGTGCGGTGTTGAGGCCGCGTCCGCCGGTGGCGTCGGTCAGTTCGCCGGTGGCGACGGCGGTGCGCAGGCCCGGGTTGAGGAACGCCTCGCTGTAGTAGGGGTGACGCAGCAGCGTGTACGGCAGGCCACTGGCGAGGATGGCCTTTTCGATGCCGAGCTGGCCGCTCGGGATGCCTCCAACGCCCGGATGAGGATGAAGGCCGCCGCGTTCCCGGTCATCAAGACGATCGAGGAGTTCGACGTCGCCGCCTCCTCGATCCCCCGGGCGACGTTCGACTACCTGGCCTCGCTGGAGTGGATCGATGCAGCGGAGAACTACTGCGCGGTCGGCCCGGCCGGCACCGGCAAGTCCCACAGCCTCATCGCGTTCGGCGTCGCCGCTATCCAGGCCGGTTACAAGGTCCGCTACTTCACCGCCGCCGAGCTGGTCGAGACGCTTTATCGGGGCCTGGCCGACAACTCCGTCGGCCGCGTGATCGAAAACCTGCTGCGCGCGGACCTGGTCGTCATCGACGAGGTGGGATTCGCCCCGCTGGATGACACCGGCACCCAGTTGCTGTTTCGGTTCGTCGCCGCCGCCTATGAGCGCCGCGCGCTCGGGATCGGCTCGCACTGGCCCTTCGACCAATGGGGGCGGTTCCTGCCCGAGCACACCACCGCGGTCAGCCTGCTGGATCGGCTCTTACACCACAGCATCGTCGTGGTCACCGAGGGTGAGTCCTTCCGCATGCGACAGGCCCGAACCCGAGGCCCAGGACGACCCACCAAGAAGTAGTCAACTACGAAGAGCCGGGGACTTTTTCCTGGCCACCAGCGGCGACACGCACCCGGCCATTGACAGATCGGTAGCAATATGACTACGAATCATCGTTCTTCTGATCTTCGGGGCACATCAGAAGAAGGGTGCCGAGATGCGGCGCGAGCGGGAACTGGAAGACCTCCTCGACTGCTTGTCGGCGTACTCCTCTGTGTTGTGCAGAGGAGTACGGATAGAAAGGCGGAGGGACGTGACCGGTGGTCTGGCCCGCCAGCGCGGCGGGCCAGACCACCCCGATGTTCTACGGCAGGCGCCAGGCCTGGGCGGCCGAGGCGTTGCAGTCGTAGATCTGCAGCTGGATTCCGTTGGCGGGGTTGGCGCCTGGCACGTCGAGGCAGCGGCCGGACGGCGAGTTCACCAGCGTCGTCCCGCCGGACTTCGGCCACCACTGCTGGGCTCCGGTGCCGTTGCAGTCCCACAACTGGACCTTCGACCCGTTCACCCTGGCGCTTTGTGAGACGTCGAGGCAGCGGCCCAGCGCGCGGATCGACCCGTCGGAAGAGACGGTCCACTGCTGCGCGGGCGTTCCGTTGCAGTCCCACAGGCGGACCTGGGCGCCGTTGGCTCCGGTGGCCGGATCGGCGTCGAGGCATTTCGCCGACAGCCCGGAGATCGCCCCGGACCGCGGTGGCACCGGGCCGACGTCATAGGACGGCGGCGCGTCACCCGCGGCGCTGCCCCACCCGGTGTTCGCCGCCGTGCCGAGGGTGAAATCGAGCGTCCCGCCGCCTGCGACGAACGACTCCGGTAGCCACGGCCGGGTCGAGGTCTGCCCGTTGACCCGCAGGCTCTGCACGTACTTGGCGCTGTCGGAGGCACCCGGCGCGGTGATGGTGATGGTCTTGCCGTTGCCTCTGCTGATGGTGGTCTCGGGGAACTGCGGGCTGGCGAGCACCAGCTCAGCCTTGCCGGGTGCCTGCGGGTACATGCCCAGGGCCGCCCAGACCGCCCACGACGACATCTGGCCGAGGTCGTCGTTGCCGACCAGGCCGTCCGGCGTCGGCTTGAAGATCGTCGTCAACGCGCGGCGCACCACGTCTTGGGTCTTGTACGGAGCGCCGGCGTAGGCGTACGCCCACGGGGTGTTCAGGGTCGGCTCGTTGCCGAGATAGGCATAGGGCTTGTCCGGTCCGCCGTTCAGTTCGGTGAAGAAAGTGTCCAACCTGGACAGGACGGCGGAGTTGCCGCCCATCGCGTCGAACAGGCCGCGGTGGTTGTAGGGCACCATCCAGGTGTACTGCGCGGCGTTGCCCTCGACGTACTCGTTGTGCTGGAGCGGGTTGAACGCGGGGAACGTGGCATCGGCGTTGCGGGGCTGAAGGTATTTGCTGCCGGAGTTGAAGAGGTTGCGCCAGTTTTGTGCCCGCCGCAGGAACGTCTCGGCGGTCGCGTTGTCACCGATTCTCTTGGCGAGCTGGGAGATGGCGAAGTCCGCGCTGGTGTACTCCAGCGTGGTCGACGCCGAGCCCCAGACGTCACCGAGCCCGGTCGGCACGTAGCCGTAGGTGTCGTACTGCAACCAGCCCGGCCGCTGGCGTACCTCCCTGGTGCCGGCGACGATCCGGCGCAGCCCGTCGGCGCTGTCGAAGCCGGTCGCCCCAAAGGCGTGCGCGGTCGAGATGATGATCGCCAGCGGGTCGCCGTTCATCACCCCGGTGCCGCCGTTGGCGACAGTCCAGCGGTCGAAGTAGCCGGCGTGCGCTCCCTGATTGACCGCGGACTGCGCAATGTCGGCTGCCTCCTTCGGCGCGATCAGCGCGATCAGCGCGATCTGGGACCGGTAGACGTCCCAGCCGGAGTAGTTGGCGTACTGCGCGCGGCCTGCCGGCACGGTGCGGATCTGCCCGTCGAAGCCGATGTAGCGGCCGTCGACGTCACTGAACACGTTGGGGTGCAGCAGCGAGTGGTAGAGCGAGGTGTACAGGGTGCGCCGCTGGGTGTCGGTCCCGCCGGCCACCGAGATGCGGCCGAGCAAGTCGTTCCACGCCGTCCTGGTGCCGGCCCTGATCTCATCGAATTCCCGCGATCCCTGTTCGGCGGTGAGGTTGGCCCTGGCGCCGTCGAGGCTGACGAAGGAGATGCCGACCCGGACCGTGACCGTTGGCCGGGTGGCGGTGTCGAAGGAGACGAACGCCGACGCGGCGAGCGCCGAGGCATCCTCGCTCTCGGCGGTGGCGGCGCGTGCTTCTCCTTGCTGTTTCGCAGTTTTCGGTGCCGGGGGGGCCACGCCGGTGCTTTTGCCGTCGATCGTCCGTTTGGTCTCGTCGACCTTGCCGTCCGCCGCAGCCACTCCCGAGGTGGTGAAGGGGCGGTCGAACGCGGCGTGGAAGTACAGCCGGTAGCGGTTTCCAGTGCCGCAGAAGCCGCCGCTGTCGGTGTATCCGGAGATGGTGTCGGTGCCGATGGTGAGCGATCCGCTGGCCGCATTGAACGCCTTCGCGACGTCCACCGAGAGCGAGGCCCGCTGCCCGGCCGGATAGGTGAACCTGCCCATCCCGGACCGGGCCGTCGTAGTGAGCTCGGTTCGCAGGCCATTGTTGAACGTCACCGAGTAGTAGCCGGGCGACGCGGACTCGCCTGCATGACTGAAGGTCGAGTTGCCTACCGGGGAGGAGCCGAGGACCGGCATGAACGGGATGTTGCCGAAGTCGCCGCATCCCGGGCCGGACAGGTGGGTCAGACTGAATCCCCTGATCCGGTTGTCGTCGTAGTGGTATCCGCCGTGCTGGTAGGTCGCCGTGTCCGGGCTCCATTGCAGCATGCCGAAGGGCGCGTCGGCGCCGGGGAAGGTATTGCCGGCGCCACCGCCGTGCCCGAAGTCCGGGCCGCCGGGTTTGGTGCCGACGAACGCGTTGACGTACTGGGCGGGGTCGCTGATCGCGAGCCGTACGGTGGCGGTGGCGGTGGCCGGTACTCCGAGGGCGGTCAGGATGAGGGCGAGCACGAGTAGGGCACGCACTGTGTGCCTCCTGCGGGGAGTGACAACGATGCGGCAATGACCATTCACCGCGGGGGGACATCGTTGTCATAAATGAGAAGTTGATCGGATAATCGGATGGAGGTTTGCCGCTGTCAACGGCTTTCGTCAAGGTTTCTTTCTCTACGCAGCTCACAGCCCGATTACGGTGACGCTAAGAGTGCGTGAACGATCCGGCCGAGATCACGGGCATGTCACGGCCCTCACGTCGTTGTTGACAACGATGTCTGGAGACGGCCTATCTTGGGCCGGTCGGCCGCGCGTCGTCTGATCTCGCTCAGGTCTTCCACAGTTCCATACCGCGGCGGACGAGCCTGGTACCGATCACGGTCTCCGACGGCCAGGAGTCGTCCCCGCCGATGCGGTCGAAGAGCCGGACGGCGGCGGTGCGGCCGAGCTCCTGGACGTTGTAGGCGATCAGGGTCAGCGGGCGGGGCATGAGCGTGGACAGCTCGAAGTCGTCGAAACCCATCAGCGCGGCGTCGTGGCCGCGGCGGCAGAGCTCGTGGATGGCGCCGACCGTGATCCGGTTGTTGCCGGTGAAGAACGCGGTGGGCGGGTCGGCGCCGTCGAGCATGTTCGCGACCACGCGGACGGCCTCTTCGGGATGCGTCACCCCGACCCGGACCAGGGAGTCGTCGTAGGGAATGCCCGCTCCGGTGAGCGCCGTCCGCACTCCGGCCAGGCGTTCGCGCGCGGTGTAGATGGCCGAGGAGTCGGTGATGACACCGATCCGGCTGTGCCCGGCCGCCAGCAGGGCCTCGATGCCGGCCCGGGCACCCCGCGCGTTGTCGATCACCACGCTGTCGGCCAGGATGCCGGACGGCGGCCGGTCCAGGAAGACCATCTGCATGCCCAGCTCCATCTCGGGCCGGGTGTAGGAGTGGTCCGGTCCGGCGGGCACGATGATCAGCCCGTCCACCCGGCGCTGGCACAGCTCGAGGAACTGCCGCTGTTCCAGCTGGGGATCCTCCTCCGAGCTGACCGTGATCAGGTGGGTGTCGTGGGCACGCGCGACCTTGGCCACCGCCGCCGCGATCACCGAGTAGAAGGGGTTGGCCAGATCCTCGATGATCAGCCCGATCGTCGCGGTTCGCCGGCCGGAGCGCAGCGAACTGGCCATGTCGTTGCGCCGGAACCCGAGCTCGCCGATCGCGGCGAGCACCTGCTCGACCAGCTCGGGCCGTACCGTCGGCACGTTGTTGATGACCCGGGAGACTGTTTTCACGCTGACGCCGGCCGTGGCCGCCACGTCGGAGACGGTGGGCCTTCGCGGCCTGTCCTGTCCACCCACCGAAGTCCTCCTGCCGGGATCGCGCTCCCGCCCACGGCCTGACTCGTCCGCCACCACAGGGGTGATAACGATATCCCGGTCAAATGTAATGCTTCGCGGCGCAGGTGACCGCCGGTTGGCCGTCGTTCTGTCCGCCGTTCGATGAACGAGGTCGGTGCGAGCGGGCCGGCGGGGCCGTCCGAAGCCGGAACGATCACTGCTGTCCGGCCCCGCGATCGGTAGGGTGAAGCCGCACGACGCCGGTCGGAGGCCGCCGGTCCCGGTCGGGACGCCGGGCGGCCGACACCCCGGCGGACGAGGGGATCGGCTGCCGGACACCTGGTCACACGGCCTTGTCCGCGCTTTCGGCAAGCCCTCGGCCGCCGTCGTGGGGGTGGGCGCCGTTCCCGACAATCATGAAGACAACGTTGACAAACATTGGTGACTTCCTCTTTGCTTACGGCATTCGATCGGCATTCGACCAGCACCGGTCGGCGCTGGACACCGGTGAACGGCGTGCTCGTCGGCCCGGCGTTCGGAAGGTGTTCCGGTCATCCGGGACACCGCATGAGTCACGGCACCCGCCCCTGATCGCGGACCGCGCGGACGGCACCGGCCGGCAGCAGACCTTTCCACCCCCCTGAACCACGCACCCACCCCGCTACGACCTGTCGAGGTCATGTCCTGGGACGGTGCGGACGAGAGGATCAGCCATGCGACGGAACTCCAGGCGGTTCTGGGCCGCCGTGCTCGGGTTCGCCCTCACCGCGGCCGGGTTGACGATGACGACGGCCGCACCGGCACAGGCAGCGTCGACACAAGCCGGGTCAGTGCAGGCAGCGTCGATGCGAGCCGAGTCGAACGGCGGCGTGCGGGTCATGCCGCTCGGCGACTCCATCACCGACGGATTCAACGTGCCCGGCGGCTACCGCGTCAACCTGTGGCAGCGGCTGGTCACCGGGCAGTACACGGTCGACTTCGTCGGATCCGGGTTCAACGGGCCCTCCACCCTCGGTGACCACGACCACGAGGGGCACTCGGGGTGGCGGATCAACGACCTCGACGCGAACATCGTCGGCTGGCTGCGGAACTCCGCCCCCCGCACCGTCCTGTTGCACATCGGCACCAACGACATGAACCAGAACTACGACGTCGCGGCCGCGCCGGCCCGGTTGTCCGCGCTCATCGACAAGATCCGCGCTAACGCGCCGGTGGCCGAGCTCTTCGTCGCGCAGATCGTTCCGGCGGGTGACCCCGCGCTGGAGGCGCGGATCCAGGCCTTCAACGCCGCCATCCCCGGCGTCGTCGCGCAGAAGGGGCCGATGACTCACCTGGTCGACATGCACACCGGGTTCACCACCGCCGACCTCGCCGACGGCCTGCACCCGAACGCGACCGGCTACGCCAAGATGGCCGAGCGCTGGTTCGCCGCGCTGCGGGCCGTGCCCGGCAGCCTCACCCCGGTGGTCGTGCCGCCGGTCGGCACCGCGGTGTCGCTGGCCAACCCGCAGTCGAACCGCTGCCTGGACGTCTCCGGGATCAGCACCACCCCCGGCGCGCAGATCCACATCTGGGACTGCCACGGCGGGACCAACCAGCGCTGGACCCGCACCGCGGCCGACGAACTGCGCGTCTACGGCGACCGCTGCCTGGACGTGAACGGCAACGGCACGGCCAACGGCACGAAGGTGCAGATCTGGACCTGCAACGGCGGCACTGCGCAGAAGTTCACCTTCACCGCCAACGGCACCATCGTGGGCGCCGGATCGGGCAAGTGCCTCGACGTGGCGGCGAGCGGAACCGCGAACGGGACGCTGGTCCAGCTGTGGGAGTGCAACGGCACCGGGGCACAACGCTGGTCCGTGCGGTGACCGCCGCTGTGGAGGCGCCCGCGAACCGGCGCCTCCACAGCGGCTGAGTATCCGGGTAAACCCCATCGACGATCTCCCCTTGGAGGACCGGTGCGAACATCCCCCTCGATCGACCGCCGAAGGTCGTGGCCGCGTGTGCCGGTGGCCGCGTCGGCCGCGGTGGCCGTCGCGCTCGCCATGACGATGGCGGGTGCGGCACCCGCCTCGGCGGTGCCGGCGGCCGTGGCCCACGTGACCTCCGCGTTCGCCGCCGCTACCGCGCCGATCACCGGCATCGGCGGCAAGTGCGTCGACGTCGCGGGCTCCAACAGCGCCAACGGCACCCGTGTGCAGGTGTGGACCTGCAACGGCAGCACCGCGCAGCAGTGGACCACAGGAACCGACGGCACGATCCGGGCCCTTGGCAAGTGCCTCGACGTGGCGGGCGCCTCCACCGCCAACGGCGCCAGGGTCCAGATCTACGACTGCAACGGCACGAGCGCCCAGCGCTGGACCTGGCCCGCCGGGCCGGGACAGATCGTTCACACGGCGTCCGGCAAGTGCCTGGACGCCACGAACAACGGCAGCGCCGATGGCACCCCGCTGCAGATCTGGCCCTGCGGCGGCGGCGCGAACCAGCGGTGGACCGTCACCGCGCCGCCGAACCCGCCCCGCCCCGGCGTCGGGCCGTGCACCCCGGGCGCGAGCTACCCTAACCCGCTGTCCTCGCCCTCGGTCGCCGCCACCAAGATCCGCGACGGCTTCAACTTCCTGGAGGGCCCGGTCTGGGACGCCACGTCGCAGACCTTGTTGCTGTCGAGCATGCGCGACGGCGCGGGCTCCCAGGGCGTGCAGCCGTCGGACATCCTGCGGTTCACCGAGCCGAACACGTTCACCATGTTCATCGCGGGCGCCGGAAGCAACGGCCTTGCCATCAGCAGAGACGGCACCACGCTGCCGGCCGCGACGCACGACCAGCGCAGCGTCTCGTCGTTCCGGCTGGCGGACGGAGCCCGCGGCGTGGTGGCCGCGAACTACCAGGGGCGCGCGTTCAACTCGCCGAACGACCTCACGGTCGCGGCCGACGGCACCGTCTACTTCACCGACCCCGACTTCAACCGCGCCAACCGGCCCGACGAGATGTCCGGCCGTACCGGCGTCTTCCGCGTCAAGAATGGCGTGGTGTCGATGGTCGACGACACGATCAAAGGACCGAACGGCATCGCGCTCTCGCCCGACGGCGGGACGCTCTACGTCGGCGGCGCGGGCAAGGTCTACAGGTATCCGGTCAACGCGGACGGTAGTGTCGGCGCGCGCGGCGACTTCGCGTCGGTGTCGAACCCGGACGGTGTGACCGTCGACTGCGCCGGCAACCTGTACCAGGTCTCCTACAACGACGGGAAGGTGCACGTCTTCGCGCCTTCGGGCGCCCCCCTGGGCACGATCTCGGCAGGGCAGAACACCACCAACGTGGCGTTCGGCGGCCCCGACGGGCAGACTCTGTTCATCACCTCCGGGACGGCGTCACGCGGCGGCAACACCGGGAACTTCGGGCTGTACAGCGTACGCCTCAACGTTCCCGGCTGGCCGTACTGACCGCTTGGCCGCACTGGCCGCCGACCCGCGCCGAGCCGGCGCGGCCGAGCCTTCGAGGAGCGGGCCGCGCCGGTCGTCGGGCGGCCGGCGACCACGTCGACGTGCCGGCTCCCGCCCGGTTTCTGTCGTTTTCCGGCGGGTGGCGGTGAATCGGGAGAGCGGCGTCATGCCGGTTTCCAGCCACGGCGATCGCTGTGATCAGGCCGGTGACCGGCGGGTGAACGTACGGACCGCAATGGGGTCGACTTGACGGCGTAACAGTCAACCACAGCGTCGCCGCCATACGTTTCTCGCTGTTCTCCCAGGCCAACGGGGGTACCGTTCATTCTGGGGTGGTCAACCTCCGTGGTATGACATCGTTGACATATCGGCGAACGTCATCTTTCATTACGGTTACCGCACCTCCCTATCGGACTGATTCCCCCCAGTCTGGTCCGATCCTCGGAGTCACCATGAAGACTCGATGGCGATCGTCTCTGGCGATCCCCGCGCTCCCGCTTCCCAGCCTGGCGCTCACGGCCGGCCTCGCCACTCCCCAGCGCTGGACACTGCTGCCCGCGTGAGCGGGCCGCGCCGGTAACAACCGGCGCCGACCGCTCCCAACAACCCGGTGGGCGGCTCCGATGGCCCCCGCACCAGAGCCGCCCACCGCCGATCCTCGAATGCTCCTCGCGATTGTTCCGCCGGCGTAGAAAGGGAAGAATCGATGTTCCCAGCGCAGCGCAGACGCACCTCACGAAGCCTGCTCATCCTGGTCGTATCCTGGCTGATCGCCTCGATGGCCTGCGTCGCGGTCACGACACCGGCCGACGCGGCCACCACAACGGTCAACCTCAACGGCAACGGCGTTGGACGCACGTTCGACGGAGTCGGCGCGATCAGCGGCGGTGGCGGCAACTCCCGCCTGTTGATCGACTACCTCGAGCCACAGCGCTCACAAATCCTCGACTACCTGTTCAAACCGAACTACGGCGCCGCGGTGCAACTGCTGAAGCTGGAGATCGGCGGCGACGCGAACTCCACCGACGGCTCCGAGCCCAGCCACCAGCATGTGCGCGGCGACATCAACTGCAACGTCGGATATGAGTTCTGGCTCGGCGAGCAGGCCGTCGCCCGCAACCCGAACATCAAACTGGTCGCACTGCCCTGGGCGGCGCCCGGCTGGATCGGCGGCGGCAACTTCTGGTCCCAGGACATGATCGACTACGACATCTCCTGGTTGAACTGCGCCAGGCAGCACGGCCTGAACATCAACTACATCGGCGGCTGGAACGAACGCGGCCACGACAAGACCTGGTACAAGAACCTGCGCTCGGCACTGAACGCCAACGGCTACGGCTCCGTGCAGATCGTCGGCAATGACAGCGGCTGGGAGGTCGCCGACGACATGCTCGGCGACAGCGCGTTCAACAACGCGGTCGGTGTGCTCGGCGCGCACTACCCGTGCGGATACCTCTCCGAGGCGACCTCGTGCGGTTCGTCGTCGAATGCCAAGGCCACCGGCAAACCATTGTGGGCCAGCGAGTTCGGCTCGCAGGATTTCAACAGCGGTTCGGTGCCCTACATCCGCAGCATCACCCGCGGTTACCTCGACGGCCAGATGACCGGCTTCATGAACTGGCCGCTGGTGGCCTCCCTGTACTCCAACCTCCCCTACAGCACCGTCGCCCTGGCCACCGCGAACACCCCGTGGTCGGGCTCCTACCAGCTCGGCAGGAACCTGTGGGCCAACGCGCAGGTGGCCCAGTTCACCCAGCCAGGCTGGAGGTTCCTCACCGGCTCGGCCAGCGGCTACCTCGGCGGCGACCGCGCCAACGGCAGCTACATCTCGCTGAGGTCCACGAACAACACCGACTACTCCACGATCTACGAGACCACCGGCACGACCTCCACCCAGACGGTGAACGTCACCGTGTCCGGCGGTCTGAAAACCGGCACCGTCCGCGTGTGGTCCACCGACCTGGGCTCGTCAAACCCCGCCGACCACTTCGTCAGGCAGGCCGACATCACCCCCTCGTCCGGGTCGTACTCGCTGACCATGCAGCCGAACCGCATCTACACGCTCACCACCACGACCGGACAGGGCAAGGGGACCGCGACCGGCCCGCCCGTGAGCGCCCTGGCGCTGCCCTACTCCGACAACTTCGACGGCTACGCCACCCGTAAGCAGGCCAAGTACTTCTCCGACATGCAGGGCTCCTACGAGGTGCGCCCCTGCGCCGCCGGCCGCGGCGGGCAGTGTCTGCAGCAGGTCGCCCCGACCAGGCCGATCAACTGGCAGGACGACAGCGACGCCTACACCCTGGTCGGCGACCCCGGCTGGAGCAACTACACGGTCAGCGTCGACGTCGACATGCAACAAGCCGGCACGGTGACCCTGCTCGGGCGGGCCAACACCCAAAACCGCCCGCAGAGCCATCAGGCGGCCTACCAGCTGCGGATCAGCAACACCGGCGCCTGGTCGATCGCGAGAAACTCCAGCGGCGGCATCCTCACCACACTGGCCTCAGGCGCCCGGGCCGCGCTGGGCCTGAACACCTGGCACACGATCAAACTCGGCTTCTCCGGCAACCAGATCACCGCGACCGCCGACGGCACGACGCTCGGCACGGTGACAGACACCGCGTTCACCACCGGCCTGGCAGGCCTCGGTGTCGTGGGCTACCAGACCAACCTGTTCGACAACTTCACCGTCACCCCCAACGCCGCCGGTGACTTCGGCGGCATTCTCAAGGGCCAGGAATCCGGCCTGTGCGTCGACGTGCCCGGCTTCACCCAGGCAAACGGCGCCGCCGTCAACCTCTGGGACTGCAGCGGCGCCACCAACCAGAGCTGGACGGCGACCCCGTCCAGGCAGCTGAAGGTCTACGGCACCAAGTGCCTGGACGTCAACGGCGGCGCCACTGCCGACGGGACCGTGGTGCAGATCTACGACTGCAACGGCAGTGGCGCCCAGCAATGGACGGTCAACGCCGACGGTTCGGTCGTCAACGTCGGGTCGGGCAAGTGCCTGGACGCGATCGGACACGGCACGGCCAACGGCACAGGGTTGGTGATCTGGGCATGCAACGGCGGCGTCAACCAGAGATGGGCACGCACCGACGCCCCCGGCATCCTCAAGGGCCAGGAGTCGGGCAAGTGCGTTGACGTGCCCGCAGCGAGCCAGACTAACGGTACCCGTCCCGCGCTGTGGGACTGCAACAACGGCGGGAATCAGGCCTGGACGTCGACCACGACCAACCAACTGAAGGTCTTCGACACCAAGTGCCTCGACGTCGCCGGCGGGAGCACCACCGACGGGGCCGCAGTCCAGATCTGGGACTGCAACGGTTCCGCCGGCCAGCAGTGGCGGGTCCGCGCCGACGGCGCGGTCGTCAACGTCGGGTCCGGCAAGTGCCTGGACGCGACCGGACACGGCACGGCCAACGGCACTCTGTTCACCATCTGGACATGCAACGGCGCCGGCAACCAGATCTGGTCACGTAGCTGATAGCGCATGTCGTCCCGGGCTCGACGCCGCCCCCTGACGACCGCCCGCGGAGGTGAGCGCCGCGGGCGCTCAGCCGCGGAGGTCGCGTGGCGGACGTTCGCTGGAGTCACGGATGAGGAGGCGGGTCGTCAGCACCACGTGCCGGGCCGACTCGTCGGCGTCGCCGAAGAGCTGGTCGAGCAGCAGCTGCGCGGCCCAGCGTCCCATCTCCTCGGGGTCGTGCGTGATCACGCTGATCCCGAGGAAGTCGCCCAGGTCCAGCTCGTCGAAGCCGATCAACGCCGGCGGCGACGGGTGTCCCCCCAGTGCCCGTACGGCACCGGTGGTGATCCGGTTGTTCGTGGTGAACAGCGCGGTCGGCGCGGGGGTGCGGTCCAGCAGTTCCCGCACCGCCCGTTCGGCGGCGGCCACGTCGTGCGCGTCCTCCAGCAGGTAGTCGGCCCAGTCGGTGATCCCGGCCGCCTTCATCACCTCGGCGAACCCGCAGATCCGATCCCGGTGGGTGGACAACCGCGACAGGTCGCCGATCACGCCGATGCGCCGGTGCCCGGCCTCGACCAGATGTCTCGCCGCCTGCCGGGCACCGGCGCGGTTGTCCAGTAGTACCGCGTCGGCGGAAAGCCCGACCGGCGGGCGGTCGACGAAGACGAACGGGATGCCGTGTATTCGCTCACGGGCGAGGTGGTCGTGTCTGTCCATGGTCGAGGCGATCACCAGGGCCCGGACGCGACGCTCCAGCAGCGTGTCGGTGAGCTGGCGTTCCCATTCGGGGTTCTCCTCGGTGCTGGCGGTGATGAGCTGCAGGCCGTTCATCCGCAGCTCCCGCTCCAGCCCGCTGGCCAGCCGCGAGTAGAACGGGTTGGCCAGGTCGCCACTGATCAGGCCGACGAGCGTGGAGGCCTTGGCGCCGCGACGCAGATCGCGAGCGACTCCGTTGGGCCGGTAGCCGAGCTGGTCGGCGGCCTCGTACACCCGCTGACGAGTCTTGGCCGCCACGTATCCCTCGCCGCTCAGTGCCCTCGACGCCGTTTTCGCCGACACCCCCGACAGCGCGGCCACCTGTATCAGGCTCGGGCGGCCGGGCTGCTTGAGCGGTGCGTCGGCTGTCATACGACGGATTATGACATCGTCCTCGAAATCCGTCGGCGGTTGTTTGCCGCGTATCTCCGATTCGCGTCCTTTCGGTGGAGGAGGGGCGTTCGCGTCGCGCCGGGAATGGGTGCCCGGTCGCCGCCTGATCTTCAGTTCCAGGTGACGCCGTGGGGCCGCCCGCCCCTGCGGGTCCCGGCCCAGAAGGCTTTTCCGTAATGCCGCCAACGACGCGGAAGGTCAAATCACTGTGCTCGGGGAATAGTTAGTACAAAAAGCGCGAGAGCACTCTCGGGAGAGAGAGCTAATATAATGCGAGACGTCTGTCAAGATCTAAAAAATCGCATTGAACCACTTTATGCGGACTCCTGTGAGAGAGCGCTCCCACGCCCATCGCCTGGACTTCGTCTCGTCTCGTGCCGCCAACCCCCTGTGGCGGTACGGCTCCTGTCCGCCGGACTCGGATTCCGGCCGTCGGGTTCTGGGATGACGTCTTCGCTTGAAGCGAAGACATCGTCGTGGCGATGCGGCCGGTTCGTACCGCCCATCAGGGCGTTAAGTCGCGCAGGACTCTGTTGACAATCATCCCTTTGCCATCAAAATGTACAGAGAGCGCTCTCACCCTATTCGGGTTTCGTAAACGCGGGGCCCACCGTTTGGAGGGCGGCCCGTCCACTCGCCTTCATCGGATTCGACGGTGAGTCGGTCCATGAGTCGCCCCCTGTCCAGGAGCTGACCATGTACGCAAAACAAAAGTCCATCAGAAGAAAACTGCTCACCTGGCTGGCCGCCGTCGCGCTCGCCCTGCCGATGGCCGCCGTCACGGCGACGGCCCCGGCGCACGCGGCCGGACCGGATCTGCTGCCGGTCATTGTGACCAACAACACCGGACGCAACGAACCGGTCTACCTGTATGTCATCGGTCAGGACATCCGGCCCGGTGGTCGGCTGGGCTACGTGAACCAGGGCGGCGCGTTCTCCCCGTGGCCGGCCGGCTCGCTGCCCCCGTCCCCGGCACCCGACGCGTCGATCCCGGGCCCCGGCAACGGCGGGAGCACGACCATCCACTTCCCGCGCTTCCTGTCGGCCCGGGTGTACTTCGCCATCGGCGAGAGGCTCAAGTTCTTCCTCACCCCGGACGGCCTGGTGCAGCCGGCGCCCTGGGCCTCCGGCGACCCCAACCACGACATCCTGCTGGACTGGAGCGAGTTCACCTACAACGACGCGGGCCTGTGGCTCAACAGCTCCCAGGTCGACCAGTTCGCCATCCCGCACGCCGTCAGCGTGACCGGCGGCGACGGAGTGACCAAGCGAACCGGCGACGTGGTCGGTAACGGCCGCCAGAACATCATCAACGCCGTCAGGGCGCAGCCCGGCTGGGCGAACACCGTCCGCACCCGCTCCGACGGCACGGTGCTGCGGGTGCTGGCGCCCGGCAAGGCCGCCGACGCCGGGCTGTTCGACAGGAATTACCTCGACCCGTACATCACCAGCGCCTGGAACGCCTACACCGGCAAGACACTGACCGTCGTGCCGTTCCAGGCCCAGCCCAACACCAGGTACTTCGGCCGTACGTCCGGCAACGTGATGAACTTCACCGACGCCTCCGGACGGCAGGTGTATTCCATCAACAAGCCCAGCAGCGCGGACGTGTGGGGGTGCAGCGGAGCCCTCAACGCGCCGAACGACCAGGTTCAAGGCCCGATCGCCCGGACGATCTGCGCGGCGCTGCAACGCTCCACCCTCGGCACCGTCGACACCCAGCCGAGCTACAACGCCGCCGACTTCTACCGGGGTTCGCTGACCAACCACTACTCGCGGATCATCCACGCCAACATGGTGGACGGCAAGGCGTACGGATTCCCCTTCGACGATGTCGGCAACTTCGAATCGCTGGTGCACGACGGCAACCCGCGCTCGGCCGCCATCGTCCTGAGCCCCTTCGGGGCCGGCGGTCCCTCGGACCCCGGCGGTGACACGAGCGCGCTGGTGAGCAACTGGAACAACAAGTGCGTCGACGTGCCGGGCGGCAATTTCAGCGACGGCGTGCAACTGGTGGCCTACGGGTGCAACGGCGGCGCCAACCAGAGGTGGACCTTCATCGGTGGCACGTTGCGCACGCAGAACAACAAGTGCATGGACGTGGCCTGGGGGTCGCGGGACAACGGCGCGGTGATACAGATCGCGACCTGCAGCGGTAATCCGGCGCAGCAGTTCGTGTTGAACGGAGCCGGCGATCTCGTCAATCCTCAGGCCGGCAAGTGCGTCGACATCAAGGGCTGGAACGGCAACGACGGCGCTCCCCTGAACCTGTGGGAGTGCACGGGCGGCGCCAACCAGAAGTGGCGGCGCGGCTGAGCGACGGCATGTCGCACCATCACGACCCGGTTCCCGCCGGGTAGCCGGAGCGCGTCACCGCGCTCCGGCTCTCGGAATCGCGCGGGTCCCTCCTCACCGGGCTCCTCCCGTCCGGCCCGGCGGCCAAGACGGTGGGTTCGACCTCGCTCTCGCTCTCGACCTCGGCGAACGGCGGCGTGCCGGCGTGGAAGGCGTCCCGCGAGCGCTCGCCTATGGACGCGCGTGGCCGTGCGTGGAGCCGTCGAGGGAGTTCGGGCGGGCCGGGCGGGGTGGTGCTGAGCGGGGTGAGCCCAGGGCCGTCAGGCGTCGCACCAGGGCCTCACGGCGCACCCAGATCCGATGACCGCTGTCATGGCCGGTCAACGTGGCGGCGCGGACTTCGGCGATGACGTGGGAGTGCGGGGCGTTGAGCACCGCGGCGGCCGTGGCGACGCTCACCAGGGGCTTGTCGGGCAGCATCGCCAGCCGGTCGGCGATCACCTGCTCACGGAACTCGGTGGCGAACCACACGGTGGCGTCACCGATGCCGAGGTGGAGGATGAGGCCTTCGCGCTCCAGGTCCCGCAGGAGGTGTTCGATGTCGTCTGGCGCGTTCATGCGGCGCTCTCCCTCGTGTCGGTGGTGTCGGCTGTCTCAGCGCCGTGGGGAACGCCCTGAAGGTGGGCGAGCTCAGCGGTGGAGATGCGAATGGCCGGGCAGGGCAGTCGGGTCGACACAGGTCGGCGCTTACCGGAAAACACCGTTTGGATTGACTCCCGACCGGCCTCAGCAGGATCGTGCCAGGTCGGGTCTCCCTTCTTGTCGCTGCCGGAGTGGGCCGCGGGTTTCTCACATATTGGGCCGTGCGTACCGTTCGCAGAGGATCCGACGCTTCCCGGTCCGGCCGGCCGTGCCGGAGTACCGTCGCCGTACCCCACCAAGTGCGGGTCCTTCCTCGGGAGTCGGGTGTCGTCAACGAGCAGGAGGCCGCCGCGGTCCCCGGCATGGTCCACCACACGATCACACAGGTCATCGCGGACCGCGTCGGCGTCCCAGCTCGCGGTCCGCAACGGCCGCCGCTCAAGATCTGCAGTTGTCACGAGACCTGTGTGGCCACGAACCGAGGTGACCACACAGGTGCCGCGGTACTAGGCGGGCAGGAACCACCGCTGGTTGCCACCTCCGTTGCAGTCCCAGATCGCCACCTGAGTCCCCCACGCGGTGGACCAGCCGGGGAGGTCGAGGCACTTGCCGGACTGGGGGTTGCGCAGCGCGCCGTTCGCCTGCGGAATCCAGACCTGCGCGCCGGTGCCGTTGCAGTCGTAGAGACTCACCGGCGCGCCGTTCGCGGTCGCGCCTCCGTTGACGTCCAGGCACCTACCCTGCACGCGCACGGTGTTGCCGGCCCCCACGACGGTCCACCGCTGGGCCTCGCTGCCGTTGCAGGACCAGACCTGGACGGCATTGCCGTTCGCAGTGCTCGCCTGGCGGTTGTCCAGGCACAGCCCTCCGTGGCCCCTGACCGAACCCGGTGTACCGCCGGTCAGCGTGATCTCAACCGAGTGCGTCCCACTCAGCGACGTGGGCACAGAACGCGCGGACGTGGACACGCCGTCGATCTTGAAGGAGCCGACGACGTTCCCGGCGCCGCGCAGGGTGACGTTGAGCGTCGCCGACCGGTACCGCAGCCCGGACAGCGTCACGTCCCCCCATCCCCAGGGCAGGGTGGGCTGGAAGGAGAGGCCGCCGACCGTGGGCCCCATCCCGAACACGTTGTTGTAGATCATGCGCAGGTACGCCGTCGCGGACCAGGTCTGGTCGCGCAGCCCGCCCCAGTGATGGTTGGTCTGCCACCCGCCGTCCACCGCGCCCGTCTTGGCGTTGTAGACCTCGTAGAATCCGCCGCTCGAGTTGGCGAGCCCGGCCAGGGTGACGGCCTCGGAGGCGAAACGCGCCGGCTCGCCGGCGCGTGCGGCGGCGTCGGCCCAGTACCCCTGCACCATCGGCCACACGGACACGTTGTGGCGGCCGGGCTTGGCGTCGTTGTACCGGGGGAAGTGCGGATAGACGTCCGCGATGCCGTACGGCTGGACGTTGGTGTTCTGCATGACCGACCGTGCCTGGGCGGCGTCGGCTATGCCGAACATGACGGCGAACGAGAGCCCGGAGCCCTCCTCCGACTGGTCGAGGGTGCCGGACAGGCTGCCGCCGTTGTGGATAAGGTAACCGTACGTGCCCTTGGCCGGGATCCAGAAGTGCTGGTTGATCTTCGTCTTCAGGGTGTCCGCCGAGGAGTTCAGCGCGGCGACCTCGCCGGAAGGCTTGCCGAGGGCCGAGGCCATCAGCGCCGCACTGCGGTAGGCGGAGTAGTAGAGCGTGTTCGTGCTCAACGTCATGATCGTGTCGGTCGGGTAGCTCCCGACGAACCCGCCCCTGCTCTCGGTGCTGTCGGCCGGGGGAGCCGGGTAGCCGGCGATGCCGTCGTTGAAGAAGGACGGCCCCTGGAACAGGCCGTACGCGCTGTTGTAGTTGGCGCTCCTTCGCGTGTTCAGGGTGTTGACGGCCGCCTGGTAGGCGTTGGTGAGGAAGCCCTGGTCCCCGGTGACCAGGTAGTGGTTCCACGCGCCCGTCAGCCAGATCACCTGGTCCCACCACTGGTTGTCCTGCTCGACGATGAGCTGGCCGTTGGACTGCCGGCGGACCACCGACCACAGGGTGTTCCTGGCCACGTCGGGCTGCAGGAGGCTCGCGGCGTTCCACACGTTGACGGCCGTGTCCCTGGTCCACGGCTGGGCGTACTCGGCGCCGGCGCGGATGAACGTCCCGGGATCGGCGGTCATCAGACCGGTCTGGTTGTACACCGCCGGGTCGTAGCGGACGGTGTTGACGTCGAGCAGGTTGGTGAGCGCCTTCGTGTACGCCGCGCCCAGCGTCGACTGCGCGCCCGCGTCGGAGAAGGTCAACGTCGGGCGGCTCGGAGCCGCCTGGGCTGCCGCCTGGGTGGGGGCCTGCCCGACGCCGCACACGGTCGCGGCGGCAAGGAGGAGGACGCCGAGGCCGTGACGGATCCTGGAACGACGCGGCCGGACGGCCGGACGGGCGCCGCCCCCCGCCGTGCCGGCGCTTCCGTGCCCGGCGCCCGCGGATCGAGAGCCGACGCGGCCGCTGGTGGCGGCCCGGACCGGTGCGGAGGAGAGGAGGCCGCCGCGATGAGAGCGGGGGAGTGGGAGCGGGGAGCCTCCCGACGCGGAAAGTCGGCGATGCAGGCGCATGGATACCTTTCGAGGGACTGACATCGTTGTCAGACAGAAAATCTGACAACGATGTCACAAGTGGGGGGTGTCTTCGAAAGCAAGCGGGCCTAACAAGGAGTTGGTTATGAAGTTAGCCAGATGTCATAGATGGCGTCAATGGTCGTGATATGCCGCCGTTGTTGCGCCAGGTCACGTTTCCCGGTGGCCCGACACGGTCCGGCCAGCTCCGATCAGCCGAGCAGGTCGTCCCTCGACGGGCGGTCCTGGTCGAGGAATCGACCAGGACCGCCCGCCGAGCGGTGTGACCGGGGCCGAGTGTCCGCGAGGTCTCCGGCCCGGTGCGCCTGAGAGCGTCCACCGGGGACCTCGCGGACCACGAGGCGGGGCGACGCTACACGGTCGCCTGCCCGGACGCGGGTCCGGCGCCGTCGCTCCCGGTCAGCTCCGTGCCCATCTCTGGTTGGCGCCGCCGTTGCACGTCCACAGCTGGAGCAGTGTGCCGTTGGCGGTGCCGCGGCCGACCGCGTCGAGGCACTTGCCGGATTCGATGCCGACGACCGTGCCGTCGGAGTTGACGTTCCACTGCTGGTTGGTGCCGCCGGTGCAGTCCCAGATCTGGACCACGGCGCCGTCGCCGGTGCCGTGGGCGTTGACGTCGAGGCATTTGTTGCCGTACACCATCAGCTGCTTGCCGGTGGTCGCCGTCCAGCTCTGGTTGGTGCCGCCGTTGCAGTCCCACAGGGCGATCCGGGTTCCGTTGGCCTGGCTGAAGCCGGTCACGTCGGCGCATCGCCCGGACTCCTGACCCCTGAGGGGGCCGGTGACGGAGCCGTTGCCGCCGGTTCCCGGGTAGGAGGGAGGTGCCGAGGAGGCGCTCGTCGCCCAGGAGGTGTTCGCGGTGGTGCCCAGTGTGAAGGCGAGCGTGCCGCCGCCGGTCATGAACGACGCCGGCAGGTAGGCGTTGTTCCAGGTGGCCCCGTTGAGCGTGGCGCTCTGCACGTAGGGGGCGTTGGTGGCGGCCTGCGGCGCGGTGACGGTGATCGTGCCGCCGCCTCCCAGCGACACCTTGACTTCGGTGAACAGCGGGCTGCCCAATGCCATGTCGGCCGTGCCGGGGGTGTTGGGGTACATCCCCATCGCCGACCACACGTACCAGGCGCTCATCGTGCCGAGGTCGTCGTTGCCGACCCTCCAGTCGGTCGGCGAGTTCGTCCACAGCTCGTTCTGGACCTGCCGGACCTTCTGCTGTGTCTTCCACGGCTGCCCGACGTAGTTGAACGCCCAGGGCAGCGCCATGGACGGTTCGTTGCCCATGTCGGCGTACTGGGAGTTGTTGCTGGAGCCGTTCAGCCTGGACAGCACGCTGTCCAGATAGCCGGCCATGGCGGCGTTGCCGCCCTTGGCGTCGGCCAGGCCGCGGAGGTTGAACGGCACCATGCCGGTGTACTGCCACGACGTTCCCTCGACCATGTCCTGGCTGCTGGCCGGGTTGAAGTTCGGCCTCCACTGCCCGTTGATCTGCTTGGGCTGCATGAAGCCGCTCGCGGGGTTGAACACGTTGCGCCAGGTCTGGGCACGGTTGACGAACCGGTTCTGCGTCGCGGTGTCGCCCAGCCGGCCGGCGAACGCCCCGATGGCGAAATCGGAGGTGGCGTACTCCAGGGTGGTGGCGACCGAACCGTAGAAGCCTCTCTCGTAGGTGCCGTCGGAGGGCAGGTAGCCGAGCTCGTCGACGTAGTGCTGCCCCTTGCGGATGAAGTTGGTGCTGCCGGCCTGACTCACCATCGCGTTCTTCGCCGCCGCGGTGTCGAAGTTGCGAGCGCCGAACGCGTGGTAGTTGGAGATGATGATGGGGGAGGGGTCACCGTTCATCACGTCGGTGTCGGCGTGGTTCAGCGACCACTTGGGCAGGTATCCGCTCTGCGCGTGGTCGTTGACCAGCGACTGGGCGCTGTCGCTCGCCTGCTGTGGCGCGACCAGCGCGTGCAGCTGCGATTGGGAGCGGTAGATGTCCCAGCCGGAGAAGGTCGCGTACTGGGCTCGCTGGTTGCCGCTCACCGCGTGCACCCTGCGGTCGAAGCCGGTGTACTGCCCGTTGACGTCGCTGTAGACGTTGGGGTGCAGCAGCGAGTGGTACAGCGCGGTGTAGAACACCTTCTGCTGGTCCGAGGTCCCGCCGGAGATCTGGATCTTCCCGAGCATGTCGTTCCAGGCGTTGTGGGCCGCCTGGCGGGTGGCGTTGAAGTCCCAGCCGGGGTTCTCGGCGGCGCGGTTGGCGGCGGCGTTGGCCTCCGAGACGTAGGACACGCCCACCTTGGCGTGCACCACGCGGTTGCTGCTCGTGTTGAACGTCACCGAGTTGCCGCCGCTGAAGGAGCCGTTCGAACTCATCGGCCGGTCGAAGACCATGTTGAAGTGCAGTGTGTAGGTGGGGCGGTCGGCGCAGAAGTATCCCGAGGTGACCCATCCGCGAATCTCGGTGTCACTGACCCTCGTGAAGCTCATGGCGTCCGTGCGGGTCGCCGGGGAGCCGAGCTTGAACAGCAGGTTGGCCTGGCCGGTGGCGGGGAAGGTGAATCGCGCCATGCCGGAGCGGGTGGTCGTGGTGATCTCGGTCCGCACGCCGTTGTCCAGGTTCACCGCGTACGAGCCGGCGCCGGCCGTCTCGTTGGCGTGGGAGAACGTGGACGTCGCGGTCCCGTTGACCGCTCCGACGGTCGGCATGATTGGCACGTCGGCGGTCGCGTTGCATCCGGGGCCGGAGATGTGGTTGAGGCTGAACCCGGTGATCGTGTTGTCCCGGTAGGCGTAGTTGCCGCCTTCCGGCCGGGAAGGGGTGTCGGGGCTCCACTGCACCATGCCGAACGGTGTCACGGCCCCGGGGAAGGTGTTCCCCGCGTTCGAGGTGCCGAGCAGGGGGTTGACCAGCGCCGCCGGATCGCTCACCGGGGCGGCCGCGGCGGCGGCCTGGCCGGTGGGGATGACCGTCGATCCGAGAAGGGTGATACCGGAGACGAGGCCGATACACCATTTTTTCAGTCTCATGCGGGACTCCCGGACGGAAAGCATGCCGGTTTGGTGGGGGGTGGGGAGAACATCGCGCCTAAAACTCCTGCCGGGTGATTTATGACCACGTTGTCATAGCGGGTTGAACGGGAAGATCTCCGCCGCGTGCGGGGCGGGGCCACCGCGACCGGTTCGTCGTCGGCGTGCCGCGATCCGAGAGGGGACGAGGCCTCACCTGGTACGGGGCCGTGGGGCGGCCGGTGTGACCACCCCACGGCCTTCGCCGGTGCCGCAGGCCGCCTCCGGTCGTCAGGGCGAACGCGGGTGCGGCGTTCGTCCGCGTGGCGTCAGGCGCGCACCCATTTCTGGTTGGCGCCGCCGGTGCAGGTCCAGAGCTGCAGCGGCGTGCTGTTGGCGGTGCCGTGCGCGGTGGCGTCCAGGCACTTGCCGGAGTTCGCGTTGACCAGCGTGCCGTTGGTGTTGAGGGTCCACTGCTGGTTGGTGCCGCCGTTGCAGTCCCAGATCTGCACCGTGGTCCCGTCGGCCGAGCTGAAGCCGTTGGCCTCCAGGCACTTGCCGCCGAACCCGACCAGTTGCCGGGAGGAGTTCAACGTCCAGGTCTGGTTCGCGCCGCCGTTGCAGTCCCACAATGCCACCCGCGTGCCGTTGGTCTGGCCGAACCCGGGCAGGTCGACGCACCGTCCCGACTCCTGGCCGCGCAGGACGCCGCCCTGCTGCGGTGGGGTGGTGCTGCCGAGGGCGGCGACCAGGGCCGCCGCCGCGCTCGCCTGGGTGTTGTACGTCCACAGGGCGAACGGGCCGACGAACGAGTTGCCCTGCTGCCCGGCGCTGTTGGTGTTGTTGGTCAGGATCGAGTTCGCCGTGGTCGTGATGAAACCGTCGTACTCGGTGGTATTGGTCGCTGTGGCCAGTTCACGCAGGTAGCGGATGAAGATGCCCTTGAACGACTGGCCGTCGCCGGTGCAGTTCGGTTCGCATCCCTCGTACAGCACGCCGTTCCTGGAGAACTTCTGGGTCGCCGCGGTAGCGATGGACTTGGCGGTGTTCAGCAGGGAGGTGTCGCCGGTCGCCTTCGACAGCTCGACCAGCCCCCGCAGGATCACACCCTGGTTGTAGGTGTAGGTCGCGCTGCTGAGGCCGCAGCCGCCGACGTTCAGCCCGTCCCTCACGAGGTTGCCACTGATCAGGACCGTGCCCTTGAACCAGTTCCACGTGGCGTTGGCCCAGCCGAGGTAGGTGGTGTCGCCGGGGATCCGGTTGTGCAGCCCGGCCGTCGCGGCGAGAAAGAGCTCGTTGGCGATGGAGGCCTTGTACTTCTTCTCGGTGCTCCAGTAGACCCCGCCGCCGCACTGGGAGTCCCAGTAGTCGTGCATGTACCGGGTCGTGGTCTCCGCCATGTCGAGGTAGGCCTTGTGGCCGGTGATGTCGTAGGCCTGGATCCAGGCCAGCGCCCACCAGCCGGTGTCGTCGATGTACTCGTTCGTGAAGTCCCTGTTCTTGGCGAACGCCTCGGAGATGGCGTAGTCGTACTGGGCGTCGCCGGTCGCCTGTCGGTAGGTCATCACCGTGCTCAGCGCGACGGCGCCGGTCCACCAGCCACCGCCGATGCGTCCGGAGCCGGCGTCATAGGACTGCATCAGCACGGCGATACTGGAGGAGGCGGGGGTGGGAGCGGCCTGGGCGGCAGGTGCTCCCGCGATCAGTAGGAGGAACGCGATTGCGGCGGCAATGCCCGAGACGACCTTTCTCATCTGGCTGTCCTTTGTTTGGGGGGTGTCGGGTGGAGCTGGTCGCGCGATTCTTGCTGGTCGGTGACACCGTCGCGGGTTCGGATCCGCAGCGGCGTGCCGGCCACGTACGCCGCCTCGACGGTGAGGGCGACCGTGGTGACCGGTACGGGATCGTGGGATCGTCCGCGACGTGCGGAGCGCACGCGCGACTCCCGAGGTTCCGGTAAAACCCTCGAACCGAAGCGCGACAGTTTCGTAGGCGTCACCGCCTCGGTTCGGTCGGCCGACGCACGAACCGAGCAGGTTCCAACACGGACTATCAACGAACGCACTTTGTATGTCAACGATGTCACAAGTGCTTTTTTTAAAGCGTGATATCCGGATGTCCGACGAACCATGGCCTGCGATCCGAGGGCGAGATGACATTAAAGCCGTCGAAACCCAGGTTAAGGCGGCATTTCACCCTTGACGGAGACTTCGGCGGACGGGTCACCCGGGTCGCCGTTTTCGAAGGGCACGGTACCGGGCCGCGGTCGTCCGGGCATGTGAAGGCCGGCCACCGCCCGATTCCGGAATGTCGTCGGGTGGTGGCCGGGTTTCACGTTCGGTTATGAGACCCTCGCGAGCCTCCACTGCTGGTTGGTGCCGTTGTTACAGGTCCACTGGTCGAGCTGGGTGCCGTCGGCGGTCGAGACGCCGGGCACCTCAAGGCACAGACCGCTGGCGACCGAGGTGATCGTCCAGTTGCCGTTGGCCGCGGCGGTGAACCTCCACTGCTGGTTGGCGGCGTTGTGGCAGGTCCACTGCAGGATGAGCGCGCCCGGCGCGGTGGAGCCGGCGTTCACATCTATGCACTTGCCGCCCTGGACTCCGGTGAGGGTGAAGGCCCCGCCAGCGGCGGCGGTGAACCTCCATTGCTGGTTGATGCCGCTGTTGGCCGCCCACTGGATCACCTTGGCCCCGTCGGCGGTGGACTGGCCCTCGACGTCGACCGCCTTGGAGCTGTGCGCGGCGGTCAGCGTGTAGACGCCGCCGGCCACGGGGCCGCCTCCGCCGCTGTTCCCGACGCCCGGCCCGTTCAGGCTGAGGGAGTCGAGGTCGAACTGGTTGGCGGTCGGGTGCTTGAACACCAGGAACAGCGGATGGCTGCCGGACAGCGCCGCGACCGGGGTGCTGGTCGTCTGCTGGTAGGTGTCCCAGCCGCCGGTGTTCTGCACCGCCGTGGTGGACAGCAGCTGCCCGGTGGGCGAGTCGGCCCGCAGTTCGATCGAGCCGCCGCCCACGGGCGAGGACACCCGGTAGGACACCGACGTGATCCCCTGGACGCTCATCGGCGCAAAAGAGATCCAGTCGTTGTTGGAGATGTCGCCGATGCGCTTGCCGTTCTGCGCCCCGGCCTGGTCCATGATCCGGATCCCGGACGAGCCGGTGAAGTACTCGCCCTGCTTCTGCCGGGGCTGCAGGACCAGGTTCGCGGTGTTGGACAGGCCGCCCTTGTCGGTATAGGTCGCGGTGAGGACGTAGTAGGTGTTGGCGTCGGCGTCGTGCCCTGAGGCCGTGGTCGAGACGGTGCCCGAACAGCCGGTGAAAGTGCCGGTGTCGTGGCTGTGGGCGTCGTGGCCGAGGGCCGTGACCACGGTGACCTTGGAACAGTCGATCGTGCCGTCTTCAGGATCGGTGACGGCCACCGTGTACGGGACCGAGTCACCGAAGGTGATGACCCCGCCATCGGGCGGCGAGCCGAACCGCACCACCGGTGCGGTGTTGCCGACCGTGATCGGCACCGTCGCCGAGCCACTCTTACCTGAGGAATCGGTGATCGTGAGCCTGGCGGTGAAAGTGCCGTTGGTGGTGTAGATGAAGGAGGGGTTGGCCGCGGTGGAGTCGGTCGAGCCGTTGCTGGTGAAGTCCCACGCGTAGGTGAACGGGTCCCCGTCGGGGTCGGCCGAGCCTGACGAGGAGAACTGGACGGTCAACGGTGCCTGGCCGGAGGTGGGCGTGCCGCCGGCCTTGGCGATCGGGGAACGCGAGCCGTTGATGTAGTCGATGCGGTAGACGCCGTCGTCGGGGTTGGTGCCGCCGTAACCCGAACCCCACTCGATCAGGTACATCGAGCCGTCCGGGCCGAACTTCATGTGCATCGGCGACTTGAACCCGAGGTTGGACAGGAACCGGTTGGTCTTCAGGATGTTGCCGCTACCGTCCAGCCGCATTTCCATCAGGTAGTTGCGGCTCCACTCGAAGAAGAACGGGGTGTCGTCGAAGTAGGAGGGGAACTTCGTCTCCGAGGGGTTGGCCGCGTCGTAGTGGTAGAACGGCCCGCCCATCGGGGCCGCGCCGCCGCTGCTGCCCATCTCCGGCCACTCGGGCACGAGGTGGTAGTTGTACCAGACGGTGGCCGTCTTGATCGCGGGCAGGTTCGTCAGGCCGGTGTTGTTGGGCGAGTTGTTCACCGGCGCCGCGCAGTTGAACTTCGCCCCGGAGGTGTTGGTGGCGAAGTCGTAGTCGTTGAAGGGGATGTTGTTGCCGACGCAGTACGGCCAGCCGTAGAAGCCGGGCGACTTGATCAGGTTCCACTCCACGGTGCCCTCGGGGCCACGGTTGGCGTTGGCCGATCCGGCGTCAGGGCCGTAGTCGGCCGAGGAGATCCAGCCGGTCTCGGAGTCCACGGCGAACCGGAACGGGTTACGGAAACCCATCGCGTAGATCTCCGGGCGGGTCTGCGCGGTGCCCGGCGCGAACATGTTGCCCGAGGGAATGGTGTAGGTGCCGTTGGTCTCGGGGTGGATGCGCAGGATCTTGCCGCGCAGGTCGTTGGTGTTGGCGCTGGTCTTCTGGGCGTCGTAGTTGGCGCGGCCGGCCCGCTCGTCGATGGGCGCGTACCCGTCGGAGGCGAAGGGGTTGGTGTCGTCGCCGACGCCGATGTAGAGGTTACCGCCGGGTCCGAAGGCGAGCTGCCCGCCGGTGTGGCCGGGCTCGTCGGTCCGGGTGGCTGGGATGGCCAGCAGTTTCCTCTCGCTGGCCAGATCCAGGGTGTCGCCGTTAAGGGTGAAGCGGGAGACCTGGTTGATCGCCGCCGACCCGGTGGGGGAGTAGTTGAGATAGACCCAGCGGTTGGTCGCGAAGCCTGGATCGAGAACCAGGCCGATCAGGCCGTCCTCACCGCCGACGTAGACGCTCAGCGTGCCGGTGGTCACGATCTGGCCGTTGCTCTTGCGGATCAGCATGAGCTTGCCGGAGCGGGTGATGTAGTAGACGTCGCCGTTGGCGGCGATGTCCAGGCCCATCGGCTGGTCGGGGGCACTGTCGAGGGTCACCTTCTGGAACCGGTTCCATACGGTGCCGCCGCAGTCGCCCGCGGCGTTGCCGGCCGCCCACTTGACGCCGCCGAGCACGTGCTGGCGGAAGTTGGCCTCGCTGTAGGAGGCGTTCTCGTGGCCCATCGCGGTCGCCCACACGCGCCCGCCCTCGGCGTTGCGGCACCAGGAGATCGGATGGTCGGCGCCCATCTTGCTGCCACCGGCGTCATAGGTGGTCTCGTCGGCGGTGACCAGGACGTGCACGTCGCCGCGCATGTTCTTGCTGAAGTTGTACCACTCCTCGGTGCGTGTCCAGCGGTCGGGCAGGGCCGCGGTGGAGGGGTGTTTCTTGTCCATGACCTTGGCGGTGCCCTGCACGGTGGCCGAGTGCGCGGTCATGTGCGCGCCGCCCATGATGAGCTGGTCCCACCAGGGGAACTGGGCCTCGATGTTCATGTCAGTGGTGTTATGGATCGCCACGATGCCGCCGCCGTCGTTGACGAATTTCTGGGTGGCCTGGCGTTGGGCCTCGTTGTCCCAGACCATGCCGGAGTTCTGCAGCATGATGATCGCGTCGAAGCCCGCCAGGTTCGCGTCGTTGAGCGCGGTCGAGGTGGCGGACTGGACGACCTCAAAGTCATTGGCGGCGGCGAGCTGCTGGACCATCGTGATGCCCGACGGGATCGAGCCGTGCACGTAGTCGGCGGTCTCGGTGAACAGCAGCACCCGGAAGGCGGCCGCTGCCGCCTTGGTGGTGGCCTGGGCGTGGCTCAGGCCGGCGGATAACAGCAGGAGGGGGACGAGGACGAGTGCGAACACTCGGCGCATGGGATCTCCGAGGGGGGGTGAGAGGAGGCATACGGAAGAGGCCGGGCCGCCCCGATAAGAAGCCCGGCGGGCCGGTGGGAGTCAGAGGGTTCTCAGGAAGGCGAGCCCTTCGGTGGCCAGGGCGTCCTGGCTGGTGGCGAGCGGCCGCCAGATGGAGGCCGCGGTGGCGATGGCTTGGTTGTCGGCGGTGAACGACTCGATGACCAGTGGTCCCGTGTAACGGGCCTCGCGCAGCGCGGCGGCGAAGGCGGGCCAGGTGAACTGGTCGGCGCCCGGCGCGCCTCTGTCGGTGCCGCACACCTGCACGTGCGCGATCCGCTCGGCGGCGGCCCGTACGGCCGCCGCCGGATCCTTCTCCTCGATGTTGAGGTGGTAGCTGTCCAGGGCCAGGCCGCAGCCCTCGTCCGGCAGCCCGTCGAGCACGTCCAGTGCCTGCTCAACCGTGTTGATCAGGCTGGTCTCGTAGCGGTTGAGTGGTTCGACGCCGATCCGCACCCCGCGCCTGGCGGCGTAGTCCGCGATCGGCCGCAGGTTGTCGCGCAGCTCGGTGTACAGGGCGCGGCGCTCGTCCGGTGAGATGCGCCAGGTGCGGCCGACGGAGGCATAGGCGGGTCCGCCGATGACCGGTGAGCCCACCACGGCGGCCGCGTCCACGCAGGCACGCAGGTAGTCCTGTGTGTCGGCGACGGTCTGGGCGGAGGCCGCGACCAGTTCCCTGCCCGGCGGCATGACCAGCGCCACGGAGGCACCCAGCCCCACCTCGGCCAGGAGCGCGGCGGCCTTGTGCGGGTCCCAGTCACCGAGCCGCTCGATGGGCAGCTCGACGGTGTCGAAGCCCCAGCCGGCGATTCGCGGGGCCAGCCGTACGAGTTCGTTGTCTGTCAGCGGTGACGTCCACACCCATGTGTTGACGCCGATCGGCCACATGCCTGGATCCTCCTCGGGTGACGGGGGTCGGTTCTTCGGGTCGGCGGCTAGCCCTTCTTGCCGCCCCAGTTCTCAGGGAAGCCGGGCAGGTTCTCGCAGCCGCACAGGGCGTAGTGCAGGAGCGGCATGTTCGGCTGCAGGTAGGTGTCCAGGTTCGCTGAGGTGATCTTCGGCTGCGGGAGCTTCCACTGCTTGGGCACCTCCTCGCCCTTGAGGATCTTCAGGGCAGCGATGATCGGGGTACGCCACTGATAGGTCGGGTAGGTGGGAGCGATCGCGGTGAGGTTGTCGTTCTTCCACTTGCTCAAGAAATCCTGCTGGTCCTCACCCACGAAGGCCGGGACGGGCTGACCGGCGTCCTCGAAGGCCTCAATCGCCGCGACGGCGGTGGCCCCGGCGTCCATCCACACACCGTCGATCTTGCCTTCGCGCTGGAGGTAGTCGTCGACGATGCTCTTGGTCTTGGCGGCGTCACCGTCGGTGAACTCCACGCCCACGACCTTGAGCCGGCTCTTGTCGAAGGCGACCTTCGCCGCCGACCAGCGGGTCTCCAGCACGTCCACGCCGGGACTGATGCGCAGCGCGAGGATCTTGCCGCCGGTGGGCACCTTCTCCACCAGGAATTCGGCGCCGTCGGCGCCGAAGGCGTAGCCGCCGATGGGGTTGATGAACGTCACCGGGCAGTCGGTGTCGACGCCGCGGTCGAACATGATGATCGGTAACTTGCCGCAGGCGCCTTCGACGGCCGGAGTCAGGGTGGCGGTGGTGTTGGGCGAGACGATGAGCGCGTCGCAGTCCTTGCCCTGCAGTTCGGCGATATCGGAGATCTGTTTGTCGTCCTTGCCCTCCGCGTCCAGTGCGGTGAACTTGGTGATCTCCTTGTGCAGGCCCACCTCGGCCTGCATGGTCTTCCAACCCACCTGCCGCCAAGGGTTGTTCACTGCGGCGTTGGAGAAGCACAGGTGATAGCCGCCGCTCTTCTTGTACCGCGCGGTGTCCACCATCTGCGGGTCGATCGCCTGCTCCCAGGGCTTGTCCGCGGGGCCTTGCGCGGACTTCGTCCGCATGGCGAGTTGGGCGTCGTAGTCGGCCTGGACGAAGAACTTCGACTGCTCACCGGTGTTCGCGCCCTGGGCGGGCGAGGACGAGGAAGCTGAGGACGGTCCTGCCGAGGACTGGGCGGTGGGCTTGTCACTGGTGCAACCGGCGGCGAACAGCACGGTCGACACCACGACGAGGCCGATGAACGGCCGATGATTCGGCATAGTGCTTCCTTTGCTTTCTAGGTTGATCAGGTGCTCACGCGGAGCCGGAACGGGAAGCGCATCGCTCCCGCCGCGACCGCCGCGATGATGATGACGCCCTGCACGGTGTACTCCAGAGCCCCTGAGATGCCGTACAGGTTGAGCAGGGTAAACAGGGCCTCCAGGGTCAGCGCGCCGGCCATCGCGGCGACGACCGAGCCCCGGCCGCCGCCGAGCACCACGCCGCCGAGGACGACGGCGGTGATGGCGGAGAACTCCAGTCCCTGGCCGACCTGGGCCGAGACGCCTGCGAAGCCACCGAGCAGGATGGCCGCGACCGCCGCGGCCAGGCCGGAGACGACGAACGCGAGGATCCGCGTACGGTGCACGCCGATGCCGGACAGGGCGGCGGCGCGTTCGTTGTCGCCGGTGGCCATGAGTCTCTTGCCGAAGTCGGAACGCATCAGCGCGATCCCGGTGCCGGCGACCACGACCAAGATGAGGACGGACCACGGCACGGGACCGAGGTTGCCCCGGCCGAAGGCGCGGAAGCTCTCCGACAGCGCGCCGCGGGGAGCGCCGCCCGTCCACAGGAACACCGCGCCCGACAGGATGAGCATCATGCCGAGCGTCGTGATGAAGGAGGGAACGCGCAGGGCCGTGGTGATTACGCCGTTGACCAGGCCGACGAGCAGTCCGATGGCGATCAGCAGGAGAAGCACCCACCAGGTGGCCGACTCCTCCCCGTCGATCAGGCGGGCGGCGACGACGACCTCGACCGTCACCAGCGAGCCGACCGACAGGTCGAACTCGCCTGAGACGATGACGAAGTACTGGCCCGCCGCCAGGATCACCAGCGGTGCGGCCCGCTTGACGAAGGCCAGGAACCCGGCGGGCTCCAGGAAAAGTGGGTTGGCGGCTGCGATCGCGACCAGCAGTACGGTCAGGACCGCGAGGATCGGAAGCGTCCTTCTCATGCCGTCCGCCCCTTTCTGCCGCGACGGGCGTAGACGGCGACGGCGGCCACGATCACGACGCCTCTGACCACGTCCTTGAAGAAGGAGTTCACCTCAAGCTGGTTGAAGACGCTGTCGAGCACGGCAAGCAGGAGCACGCCGCCGACGGTCCCGGCGATCCCGCCCTTGCCGCCGGCCAGCGCGGTGCCGCCGAGCACGACCGCGGCGATCGACTCCAGGTCGTATCCGCCGTCGGTGCCGACCGTGGGCGCGCCCGCGCCCAGCCTGCTGGCCAGCAGCAGGCCGGCGACGCCCGCGCACAGCGAGCACAGAACGTGGGTGAGCACCACGACCCTGCTGGTACGCACCCCTGACAGCCGGGCCACGTCGGCGTCCCCGCCGACCGCGTAGATGCGGTAGCCCAGGGGAGTCCGGCGCAGCAGGAACCAGGCGGCCACCGCCACGGCGACCCAGAGCAGCGCCGAGACGGGCACCGGGCCGAGCCGGTCGTAGCCCAGACGCTGGAACGACTCAGGCACGCTGCCGGCCGGTCCGTCATAGCGGTGGTCGATGACGCCTTTGAGGATGAGCGCGGTGCCCAGCGTGGCGATGAACGCGTGCACCTGCAGGCGGGTGATGACCAGACCGTTGACCAGCCCCACGAGGGCGCTGACGCCGAGCACGGCGAGGATGGCCGGTACGACGCCGCCGTCGTGGCCCGCCATGATCTCGGCCGCGACCAGCGACCCGAGGCTGATCAGGTAGGCGACGGACAGGTCCAGTGACCCGACGAGGATCGCCAGGGTCTGCCCCACGGCGACGATGCCCAGGGCGGCCGAACGCTGCTGTATGCCGACGACGGTCTCCAACGTGAGGAAGTTCCCGCCGTCGACGGCGACCAGCCCCCAGCCGATGACGGTCACGGCGATGAGCGCGAGGTAGACGACCCTGGTCGGATTGACCTCCGTGAAGAAGCCGCGCCGTAGACCGCCATGCCTCGCTCCCACGCTGCTCCGGACGGGCTCGGGAGTCGTCGAGGTCGCGACCGGGCGCACCGGGGACGGGCTCTGGCCGTTCATGCGGTCTCCTCGCTCGCCGCCACGTGCATGATGGCCTCCTCGGACACGCCGGCCGGCAGCTCGCCCGCGATACGGCCCTCTCGCATGACGATGATCCGGTCGCTCATCCCGATGAGCTCGGGCAGCTCCGAAGAGATCATCATGATGGCCATGCCGTCTCTGGCGAACTGCCGCATCAGGTCGTGGATGGCGGCCTTCGCACCGACGTCCACGCCCCGGGTCGGCTCGTCGAACAGCAGCACCCTGGGGTTGACCGTCATCCATTTGGCCAGCACGACCTTCTGCTGGTTGCCGCCGGACAGGTAGCGCACCTCACGCTCAGGGTCGGGTGGTGACAGCCGTACCGACTCCAGGAGCGCGCGCAGCCCACTCCGTGAGGCCCGCTCCGCCGGGGTGCGTGCGGCGGAGGTGCGTGCCACCAGCAGCGCGTTGTCTCCCACCGACTGCCGCAGCGCCAGCCCTTCGGCCTTGCGGTCCTCAGTGACCAGCCCGATCCCGGCGGCCACGGCCTGGCGGACCGTCCGGGGCCTGCGGGGGGTCATCTCACCCGAGGTGAACGGCTCCGCTCCGAAGATCGCCTTGGCCAGCTCGGTCCGGCCCGAGCCCTGTAGGCCCGCCACCCCGACGATCTCCCCGGCTCTCAGCTCCAGGTCGATGCCGCTGAGCTTCTCATTCCTGCCGCCGCGCACGCTCAGGCGTACCTCGCCGACCTCCGCGGCCGTGGCGCGGGGCGGGAAGTAGTCGTTGAGCTCCCGGCCGACCATGAGCTTGACCAGCTCGGCCGACCCGACGTCGGAGGTGGCGGCCGTGGTGACGCGGGTGCCGTCCTTGAGTACGGTGACCTGCTGGGACAGGTCGAACACCTCGCGCATGCGGTGGGAGATGTAGAGGATGGCGATGCCGCGCTCTCGCAGGCGGTGGATCAGGGAGTAGAGGAGTTCGACCTCGTGCTCGGCCAGCGAGGCGGTGGGCTCGTCCATCACGATGATGCGGGCGTCAACCGAGAGGGCCTTGACGATCTCGACGACCTGCTGTTGGGCGACGCTCAGGCGGCGAACGGCGTCGCGGGCGCCGAAGGAGGTCTCACCGAGCCCCGCCAGCAGCCGTTCGGTCTCCACCTCCATCTTCGTGCGGTCTACCAGGCCCCGCCGTACTGGCTCGCGCCCGAGGAAGACGTTCTCGGCGACCGAGCGTTCGGGCAGGAGGTTGAACTCCTGATAGATGATCGCCACTCCGGATCGTTGCGCGTCGAGAGGATGGCTGAACGCGACCGGCTCGCCGTCGATCGCGATCGTCCCCGCGTCGGGGAGGTGCACCCCGGCGAGGATCTTCATCAGCGTCGACTTCCCCGCACCGTTCTCACCGACGACGGCGTGCACCTGTCCCGCCTCGACGTCGAGATCGACTCCGGTCAGCACACGTACACCGAAGAAGCTCTTGTCCACCCCTCGCATCTCCAGGAGCCTCACGCGGGGTGCACCTCCACCCACGAGCGGGTACGCGCCGAGGCGAGTACGGAGTCGCAGATACGGGCGGCCCTCGCGCCGTCGTCGAAGGTCGGCAGTCCCTCAGGACGCTCTCCCCGCACCGCGGCGTAGCTGTCGGTCGTGAACGCGTCGAAACAGTCGTGATAGCCCTGGGCGTGACCCGCGGGCAGGGGGGAGTAGCGGAGGGCCGGGACCGACAGGGTCTGCGGATCGCGCACCAGCAACTCCGAGCCCTGTCTATGCCCTAACCAGAGCGTTTCCGGCTGCTCCTGATCGAAGGCGATGCTCGCCTCACTGCCTGAGATCTCCAAAAACAGCCGGTTCTTGCGTCCCGGCGAGACCTGGCTGACCGCCATCGTGCCCACCGCGCCGCCCACCGTCCTGAACTGCACGGTCGCCACGTCCTCGGTGGGCACGTCCGGCCTTTTGGTCCTGTCGGGCACCGCCACCGCCGTCTGCGCCGACACCGCGGCGATCCGGTCGCCGGTGACGAACTCCGCCAGGTCGCACCAGTGCGAGCCGATGTCGGCGAAGGCGCGGCTTGGCCCGCCCAGGGCAGGGTCCACCCGCCAGTTGTCATCATCCGGGCTGAGCAACCAGTCCTGCAGATAGCTGCCGTGGATGAGGTTGACTCGGCCGATATGGCCTTCGGCGACGCGCTGCCTGGCCTCTCTGGCCATCGGGTGGAACCGGTAGACGAACGGCACGGTCGCCGTACGCGCGCTCTGCGCGGCGCGGGCAGCCATCAGCGCGGCAGTGTCGAAGTCGGTCGCCAGCGGCTTCTCGCAGATGACGTGCAGACCGGCCTCCAGCGCCTTGATCGTGATCGAGGCGTGCAGGTGGTTGGGAGTACAAACGTGCAGGACGTCGAGTTCGCCGGATTCGATGAGGTCCTCTGCCGAGCGGAAGACCCGCTCGGCCAGCCGGGCGGCGTACGCCCGCGCTGCCCGTTCAGGGGTCGAGCCGGCCACACCGACGATGCGGGCACCGGCGAGCCTAGCGGCTCGGGCGTGGACGCCGCCTATGAAACCTGTTCCGACGATCCCCACCCGAAGCTGGGAAACATCCGTCGGGTTACGACCTATTTCCTCCATGTTTCGAGATCGTAAGGAGGTCTTATGGCGGAGGTCAAGCATAAATATGATTTTGGAAGTCATAAGTATACTTAGGGGCGTTTGAAGGGGTTCGTTCGTCGGTGGAAGGGCAAGTGTGACTGAGGAGACGCTCAACGGTGCGAGCATTGGGGCTGGCGCACTGCTGTCCGTCCTGCGGGAGGGACCTGCCCGCACCCGCACGGAACTGGTCGAGCTCACCGGCTTGGCCAGAACCACGGTGTCCCAACGGCTGGACGCCCTGCTCCGGCACCGCTGGGTCGTAGCCGCCGACGCCTCCACTTCCTCGGGTGGGCGCCCGGCGGCCGCGTTCGCCTTCAACAGGGCGGCGCGTCTCGTGCTCGCCGCCGACCTGGGCGTCACGCACCACCGCGTCGCGATCACTGACCTGGGCACCACTGTGCTGGCCGAACGCACCGCCGATGTCCCGATCGACCGGGAGCCGGAGTCGACCCTGGCATGGCTCGCGCAGACGTTCGCCGAGTTGCTCGCCGAGAGTGGGTACGACCTCGCCAACGTGTGCGGGGCGGGCATCGGCCTGCCGGGCCCGGTCGAATACTCGACGGGACGCCCCGTCAACCCGCCCCTCATGCCGGGCTGGGACCGCTTTCCCGTTCCTGAGTGGCTGGGGGAGCGGCTGGGTGTGCCGGTCCTTGTCGACAACGACGTCAACATCATGGCGCTCGGCGAGCACCGGGCCGGGTACCCCGAAGCCGACCAACTCATCTTCGTCAAGATCGGTACGGGCATCGGCTGCGGCATCATCTCCGACGGGCGGCTGCACCGGGGCGCTCAGGGCGCCGCAGGCGACATCGGGCACATCCGTGTCGTCGACGCGGACGAGGTGGTGTGCCACTGCGGCAACACCGGCTGTGTAGAAGCCGTCGCCGGCAGCGCCGCCCTGGCCGCCCGGATCACCGCGTCGGGCGTGTTCGCGAAGGACAGCCGAGACGTGGTGCGGCTACTGGGCCTAGGCGACCCTGAGGTTGTGCATCTCGTACGCCAGGCCGGCCGGGAGACCGGTGACGTTCTCGCTTCGATCGTCAACTTCTTCAATCCCGGGGCGATCGTGATCGGCGGTGACATCGCCGAGGCCGGAGAGCACTTCCTCGCCGGGGTCCGCGAGGTGATCTACAAGCGCTCCCTCCCGCTGGCCACGCGGCACTTGCGCATCCAGGCCAGCAAGCTGGGAGACCATGCCGGAATCATCGGAGCGGCCGTCATGGTGATCGAGCACGTCCTCGCTCCTCAGGCGGTGGACACCACGGTCGTTGTCTGACGCGGCATCCGTTCTAAAAAATCTACATTGTAAAGGCGTCCGTTTAAGATCAAGATCATTAAACTAAGCAAACCAGAAACCAGCCATCAAAAACGGAGGCGGCGGCCCTGGCCTGCCCAAGGCGGCCGCCGGACCGGTTGTGGTCGCGAAGGGCGCCTGTCGTGGTGTTACCAGGCGACCGGTAGTTTGCGGACACCGTGGGTGCTCATGTCGTGCCGGAACCTGACCTGCTCCAGCGGCATGCCCAGTCGCAGCCCCGGTGGCCTGCACGGCAGGGCGGGCAGCTGTTCGCGGTCAAAGCCCCGGTTCGGCCGCAAAGACTGTTCCGTCCGCTGTGACGTCGAGCGGTTCTGCGGCTGGGACGAACAGCGACTCTCCCGCCCTGATCACGTGTGGCGAGGGCGTCGACACGATCGCGGTGCCGGAGATGCACAGGACGATGCGAGGAAGACCTGCCGGGAGGCTCAGCGTTTCTCCCACGTCGGTTCGGCGGAGGCGAAACTCCGGCACGGGGGCGGCGTAGACGCCGTCCGGTGCTAGCATTTTCGCCGGATGGCGCAGCGGATCCACGATGGCGAGCAACCCGGCCGGGTCGACGGTCTTGGATGTCAGGCCCGCACGCAGGACATTGTCGGACGCACCCATGAGTTCCACTCCCAGACCGTTCAGATAGCAGTGGATGACTCCGGCGCCGAGGAACATTCCTTCTCCGGGAGCGAGTTCGTGGTGTTCCAGCAGCAGGGGTGCGAGGACCATCGGATCGGCGGGGTGGACCGTGACAAGGTTCTCGACGAGGCCGAATTCGGTGCCGTTCAAGGCGGCAGCCGCTCCACCTACCGCAGCCACCAGGTCGGGTCGTGCCTCGAGCGGCCAGGTGGTGAGCTGCCGGAGCACCTGAAGAAGCGCGTTGCGATGGTCAGTGGTTCGCAGGATGCCGACAAGTTCTGTCAGCGGCTCCACCTTAAGGGCTTCCAGCAGGTCGGCCGCAGTGGACGGATGGCGGAAACCGGCCAGAGCCGAGAATGGGGTCAGCGCGCAGATCAGTTCCGGCTTGGCATGGGAATCGACGTAGTTGGCGTCTCCGCTGGAGAAGCCGCTGCGGGCCTGCTCCTCGCTCGGATGCACCTGAAGCGACAGCGGCCGTGCCACTGCGATCACCTTCAGCAGGTATGGCAGCCGAGTGCCGAATCGTTCCTTCACGGCCGGACCGAGCTCGGCGTCGGCGTCGTCCGTGATCACGTCGGCCAGTGTCCGCCGTACGCCGCTGCGAATCAGTGCCGATGGGCCGGCGGGATGGGCGCCCAGCCACATTTCGGCCTGCGGGCGGCCGGTCGGGGTCCTGCCGGTCAGCGCCGGTATGGCTGTGGGCGATCCCCAGTCGTATTCCTTGATGGTGTTGACCAGTGTGTTCACGTCCGCTGTCTCCTCATTCGCCCTGCGTAGCGGCCTGCGGCGTCCGGCAGTGGGGGTCATCGGGTTGGAGGCGGATCTCCAGGAAGCGCGCGCGGTTGTTGCCGATGTCGCGGAAGATGTGCCGCTTCAGATCACGGCGGCGCCGCGCGATCTGAGATCGATCTGGTTGCCTCGTGCGTCCCGGGATCGTTCCTGGGACGCACGACGGCGTCATCGTGCTTGCCTACTGCTTGGTGAGGGGCGCCAGCTTCGGGTCGTCGGCATAGGCTTCGGCCGCGTTGTCCTTGGTGACAATGACCGGCGGGAGGAGATATGCCGGGACGACCTTGACGCCGTTGTCGTACGACTTGGTGTCGTTGATCTCCGGCGTGCCACCGCTCTGCAGCGCCTTGACCATTTTCACGGTCTCTGCGACGAGCTTCCGGGTGTCCTTGTTGATCGTCGAGTACTGCTCGCCAGCGATGATCGACTTGACCGACTCGATCTCGGAGTCCTGACCGGTCACGACTGGGATCGGCTTGCCCGCGCCCTTCACCGAGGTGATGATCGCGCGGGCGAGGGTGTCGTTCGGCGACAGGACGCCGTCGAGGGTCTTGCTGCCGTTGTAGGTCGAGGTCACCAGCGAGTCCATCCTCTGCTGCGCGTTTTCGGCCTTCCAGCCCTGGATCGCGGTCTGCTTGATGTCCGTCTGGTCCGAGCCGACGATGACCTCACCCTTGTCGATGAGCGGCTTGAGCACCTCCATCGCGCCGTTGAAGAACACGGCGGAGTTGTTGTCGTCCGGCGAGCCGGAGAACAGCTCGATCGTCCACGGGCCCTTCTCCTTCTTCGCCTTCATGCCGTCGAGCAGGGCCTGTCCCTGCAGCTGGCCGACCTTGAAGTTGTCGAACGCGATGTAGTAGTCGAGGTCCGGCGTGTTGGTGATGAGCCGGTCGTAGGCGATGACGGTCGTGCCGGCCTGCTTGGCCTGCGCCACTTGGGTGGCCAGTTGCGCGGCGTCGGTCGCGCCGATGACGATGACCTTCGCGCCCTTGGTGACCATGGCAGAGATCTGCGCCTGCTGGTCCGCGACGGTGGTGGACGCGCCCGCGTACTGCACGTCGGATTTGAAGCCGGCCTCCTTGAGCCCGTTGGTGAACAGGTCTCCGGCGAGCACCCAGTTCTCCGAGGTCTTCGACGGCAGTGCGACGCCGATGAGGGCGTCGGCCGCGAAGCCCTTCGCGGCGGTGGTGCTGTCGCCGGTTCCGGTGCTGGTGGTGCCTTCGCGCTCGTTGGAGCAAGCGGCGCTCAGCGTGAGCATCGCGACGGCACCGGCCATCGCGATGCTCTGGGTGAGGAATTTGCGCATGGTGAGATGAGCCCTTCTTGCAGTGATGCGGGGGGTGGGGCAAGCGTGTTGAGTTCGGCGCTGTCTGCGGCGCCGGAACTGTCAGCCGACGACCGGTGCCGTGTCCGGATCGGAGCTTGGACTTGATTGTTTGCCCGAGGTGGCCGAAGCGTCTCGGTGGAACGGACGCATCAGCGACTCGAAGATCGAAAAGCGTCCTTGGCTCTTGTTGTAGACGTCGAGGGCGACGGCCAGGAGCAGGACCAGGCCCTTGATGATCTGGACCATGTCGGAGCCGACGCCCTCGAGCTGTAGGCCGTTGTTGAGCAGGGCCATGACGAGCCCCCCGACGATGGACCCGCTGATGGTGCCGAGGCCGCCGGAGACCGCTGCGCCGCCGATGAAGACGGCGGCGATGGCGTCGAGCTCCCAGCTCAGGCCGTCCTGCGGGCCAGAAGCCGAGGACCGCGCCACGAAGATCATGCCGGCCAGCGAAGCCAGGACGGACATGTTCATCATGACGAAGAAGTTGACCCGCTTGAGCTTTACGCCGGACAGCTCCGCTGCCCGGGCGTTGCCGCCGACCGCGTAGATGTGCCGGCCGCCGATGGTGTTGCGGGTGTAGTGCGAGTATGCGAGCACCAGGACGATCAGGATGATGCCGGAGATCGGCAGGCTGGTGCCGACGCGGCCGCCGGCGAAGCGTAGCGTCGCGAAGATGATAACGCCCAGCATCACGGTCAGGCGCAGAACCGAGATCCACATCGGCGCGACGTCGGCGTTCATCTCGCGCCGCGTCTGCCTTGTCCTCCACTCTCGCCACACGACGCCCAGGCAGGCGGCCAGGCCGAGCAGCAGCGTCAGGTTGTTGTACCCGGTATTGGGTCCCACCTCGGGCAGGAACCCGGCGCCGATCGTGCGGAAGCCCTCGGGTACCGGAACCGTGTCGGCGTTGCCGATGTACTGGTTGCCGCCTCGGAACAGCAGCATGCCGGCGAGGGTTACGATGAACGCCGGCACTCCGACGTAGGCGACCCAGAAACCCTGCCAGGCACCGATCACCGCGCCCACGAGCAGGCCGAGCACGATGCCCAGCGGCCATGGAATCGAGAACTCCTGCATCGCCTTGGCGACCACGATGCCTGTGAACGCGGCGATCGAGCCGACGGAGAGGTCGATGTGCCCGGCGACGATCACCATCAGCATGCCGATGGCCAGGATCAGGATGTAGGAGTACTGGCTCACCACCGCGATGAGGTTGCCGGATGTCAGGGTCAGGCCGTCGGTCCAGAGCTGGAACAGCAGCACGATCGCGACAAGGGTGAAGATCATGCCGAACTGGCGGGCGTTGGAGGTCGTGCCTCCGAAGAGGTTCTTCTGCAGGTCTTTGATTCGGCTCATGGCATCGGCATCTTCTTCATAGAGGTCATCTGCTTCATGAGGAGTTCCGGGCTGGCGTCGCGGCGCGCCACATCGCCGGTGATCGTGCCTTCGAACACGGTGTAGATACGGTCGCACAAACCTATGAGCTCGGGCAGTTCGGAGGAGATGACGATGACGCCCTTGCCCTGGGAGGCAAGTCGCTGGATGATCCCGTAGATCTCATACTTGGCGCCCACGTCGATGCCGCGTGTCGGCTCGTCGAGAATCAGCAGGTCCGGGTCGGTGAACATCCACTTCGCCAGGACTACCTTCTGCTGGTTGCCGCCCGACAGCTTCGTGACCCCCTCGTCGACGCTGGGCGTCTTGATTCTCAGGCTCTTGCGGTACTCCTCCGCGACCCGGTGCTCGCGGACCGGGTCGACGACCCTGCGCGTGGAGATCTTCGTCAGCTTGGCGGCCACCATCGAGGTCTTGATGTCGTCGAGCAGATTGAGGCCGATCGACTTGCGGTCCTCGCTCACGTAGGCAAGACCGTGCCGGATGGCGTCCGCCACCGACTTCAGGTGGATCTCCTTGCCGTCCTTGAAGACCTGGCCCGACAGGTACACGCCGTAAGAGCGGCCGAACAGGCTCATCACGAGCTCTGTGCGTCCGGCGCCCATCAGACCGGCGAAGCCGACGATCTCACCGCGCCGGACGTTGAAACTGGAGCTTTTGCACACCAGGCGCTCAGCCGAGTTCGGGTGCCGCACCGTCCAGTCGTGGACCTCGAAGAAGACCTCGCCGATGTCCGGCGTATGGTCGGGGAACCGGCTGTTCAGCTCACGGCCCACCATGCCGCGCACGATGCGGTCCTCGTTGACGCCATCGGCCTTGACGTCGAGGCTCTCGATCGTCCGGCCGTCGCGCAGGATCGTGATGGAGTCGGCGACCGCCTCGATCTCATTCAGCTTGTGCGAAATGATGATCGAGGTGATACCGCGCTCCCGGAAGTCGCGCAGCAGATCGAGCAGGTGCCGGGAGTCGGCCTCGTTCAGCGCCGCGGTCGGCTCGTCGAGGATGAGCAGCTTCACGTCTTTCGCAAACGCCTTCGCGATCTCGACAAGTTGCTGCTTGCCGACGCCGATGTCCTTGATCAAGGTGTCCGGGTCTTCCCGTAGTCCCACTTGTTCCATCAGCTCGATCGCCAGGCGCTGGGCGGTCTTCCAGTCGATCGCGCCGCGCTTGCGTGGCTCGTTGCCGAGGAAGATGTTCTCGGTGATCGACATGCCCGGCACCAGCGCGAGTTCCTGGTGGATGATGACGATGCCGGTCTGCTCGCTCGCCCGGATGTCGTGGAAGCGGACCTCTTCGCCCTGGTACACGATGTTGCCGGTATAGGTCCCGTGCGGGTGCACACCGCTGAGCACCTTCATGAGCGTGGATTTGCCTGCGCCGTTCTCACCGCAGATCGCGTGGATCTCGCCCGCCCGGACCACCAGGTTGACATCGGCCAGTGCGGTTACACCGGGGAACGTCTTGGTGATCGACCGCATCTCGAGGATCGGAGCGCGACTCACCGCTGAGGCTCCGCCCTCCGGATACCGTGGCGATCAAACGGATCCGGCCCTTGAGGGATGCGGCGGGTCGTGGACATCAACTTCCTCCGGTGGCTTGGTCTATCGACTCGCAGTCACAGCGCCGTACGCCGGGGGTCGCTGCGGGATGTCTTCATGTCCGGCGTGTTACGTCTACGGGCAGGGACTCTAAATCCATTTGTTTTACTAAGTCAACGCCCTAGTGCAGAATGTCCGAGGCGACGAGCAGAGAGGACCTTGTGTGGGGCAAGCAGGTACAAATCTCCCGAAGGTGGGGCGATACAACCGAGCGGTGGTGCTGGACCAGATCCAGCTTGCCGACGGCATCAGCCGGGTGGAGATCGCCCAGCGCACGGGCCTCACCCCGCAGAGCGTCTCTGGTATCGTGCGTCGGCTGCTCGACGAGGGCATCGTGCGAGAAGACCACGCCAACCGCGTCTCCAGCGGAGGAAAACCACGCACCACCCTGCGGATCAACGCCGATGCGGGCAGCGCCGTCGGACTCCATTTCGACCCGGTCGAGCTCACCTGTGCCGTGGTCGATCTGCTCGGCCGGCCGCTGGTCGTCAAACGGCGGCCCACACCACCTGGCACGGATCCGTCGCATGTCGTCTCGGCCATGAGCGAGTTGGTCGCCGAGGTGCTCGCCGAAACAGACGTGCCGCGCAGCCGGGTGCTCGGCCTCGGTCTCGCCACCCCGGGCCCGATCGACCAGGATCTCGGCATGATCGTCGCTCCGCCCCAACTTGCGAACTGGACGCGGGTGCCGTTGCAACGGATGCTGAGCGACGTCACCGGCCTGCCGGTGACCCTGGACAACGACGCCACCGCCGCCGCGGTCGGCGAGCGGTGGTCCGGCGCCGGCAGAGGGGTGGCGAACTTCGCGTACTTCTTCTTCGGCACCGGCATCGGAGGCGGTCTCATCCTCAATCACCAGGTCTACCGGGGTGGCTCGCTGAACGCCGGGGAGTTCGGTCACTCCTCGGTGCTGCCCGACGGACCAGAGTGCTACTGCGGCAATCGGGGCTGCCTGGAGAGGCTGGTCAACCCGTCCGCGATCGTCGCCGAGGTGCATCGACGGCTCGCCGGCGAGCACGACGGCAGCGTGCTATCGGAGCCGTTCGAGCGCGATCCGGCCTGGGTCGACCACGCCTCGATCCGGGTCGCGGCCGGAGCCGGCGACCCACTTGCGGCCGAGGTCATCGACAGGGCCGCGGAACACGTCGCCTCGATCGCGGTCAGCGTCGCCAACTTCGTCGATGTGGACCTCATCGTTCTCGGCGGACACGGCATTCAGCACGTCGAAACGCGATACACCGACGCCGTCGCCTCCGCCCTGGCCACCAGACCGCTGGCCCGCCACATCCGGATCATCGACGTCGCGTCCTCCCCGCTCGGGGCGGACGCCGCCGTCGTCGGCAGCGCCGCACTCGTCCTTCACGCCACGTACTCGCCCCAACTGTCAGCGCTTCTCGCGGACTGATCAGAACAGGATGATCAATGGGTCAGACAGCCGTACTCGCAGTCGACGTCGGCGGCACCAAAATTGCCGCCGGGCTGGTCGGCGGGGACGGGGTGGTGAGCAGACACACCGAGACACCCACACCGGCGACGGAGCTGCAACTCAGCGAGGCGCTTCGAGCATTACTCGCATCCGTTGTGGAAGGTGTGGCCCCCAGCGCGGTCGGAGTGGCTTCGGCAGGGCCGCTCGACATGGACCGCGGTACGGTGAGTCCCGTCAACATTCCCGCTTGGCGTGACTTCCCGCTCGTCGATCTGGTGAGCGGCATCGTGCCCGGCGTCCCGGTCACTCTGGTGGGTGACGGCATAGCGGCAGCCGTCGGCGAACATTGGCGGGGCGTGGGCCGCGGCGCGGCCTCGATGCTCGGGATAGTCGTCTCGACAGGCATCGGCGGCGGTCTCGTGCTTAACGGCGCACCGTACCCCGGGCCGAGCGGCAACGCCGGCCATATCGGACATACAGTCGTTGATCCCGCCGGGCCGCTGTGCTCGTGCGGGGCTACCGGCTGCGTGGAAGCGTATGCCAGTGGCCCGTCGATGGTCCGCTGGGCACAGCGACACGGCTGGACCGGCGCCGACACCCGTGTCCTCGCCGCCGACGCCGGCCGGGGCAACGCCATCGCTCTGGCCGCCTTCGACCAGGGCACCCAAGCTCTTGCCCGCGGAATCATCGCCACAGCCACGGTGTGCGATCTCGACCGCGTCGTGATCGGCGGCGGGGTCTCGGCGGCCGGTGACGTCCTGTTCGCCCCGTTGCGACGCCATCTCAGGCGTTTGGCCACACTCAACTTCGTGCAGCGGATCACCGTTCATCCCTCCATGCTCGGGCGGCAGGCTGGCCTGCTCGGCGCCGCGCGCAGTGCTTTGCGCGCCTCGCAGAACCTCGCGACCGGCGAGGATCCGACCCGCGACGGCGATCATGTGGCTGTTCAGGCTGCTGGGCAGTGAGCACATATCCCCAAGTACGCCTGTGCCGGCGGGCCGGCGCGGGGGACCGGCGCTGCGGACAGGGGCCCATCCGTAGAGGCCGGTCGCGGCTGCGTCGTGGTCGATACGGCCGCCGGACTCGGCACCACCGACCCCGAGGTCCGGCAAAGGACCGAGGCTGCGTTCGACGTCACCAGGAAAACCCTCGCGTCGCTACTGGGCAGCGGCATCCGCGACGGCGACCTGCCCGCCGCATTGGACGTCGACGCCGCAGTGGAGCTGCTGTTCACGGCGGTGCTCGGGCTGCGCGTGCGCGAACGCGCCTCCGGCGGTTCGAGGCCGGTGAGGGGCCCGGACCGAATCTCGGGCCGTTCGGCTTCGGCAGGTGGCCCGCGCAGACGGTAGACCGATCCAACCGCGGGAATTCATCCTCAGTGTCGCCCTCGGATGATCCGCCCCAGCTACCCCTCCCGACCTGCTCGAACCGGCTTATCGTGTGATCCGGTTCCGTTGCGGGTCCACTCTCTGCGCGGTGGACCGGACGGGTCGGGTGAGGCGCTCTCAGCCGGTGAACACCTGGGCGACGAGGAAGCCGTTGAGGGCGATGATCACGGTGGCGACCGTGATGCCCAGTGCCGTGGTGCGGCGATGGTTGACCAGGGCGCCCATGAGTCTGCGGTTGCCGGTGAAGGCGAGGAGGGGTACCAGGGCGAAGGGGATGCCGAAGGACAGTGCGACCTGACTCAGGATGAGCGCGCGGGTGGGGTCGATGCCGGCGGACAGGATCATCATGGCGGGCACGATGGTGATCAGGCGGCGTGCCGTGAGCGGTATGCGGCGGCGGAGGAATCCCTCCATGATGACCTGTCCGGCGTAGGTGCCCACGCTTGAGGAGGCCAGTCCCGACGAGAGCAGGGCCAGCGCGAAGGCGACCGCCGCCGCGGGGCCGAGGATCGCTCCGATCCCGGCGTGGATGGCCTGCAGGCTACCGGGGTCACCGCCGTGGAAGGTGGCGGCGGCCACGGTCAGCATCGCCATGTTGACCAACCCCGCGACGCCCAGGGCGATCGCGATGTCGGCGCGACTGGCCCGTACCGCGGCGCGGAGGCCGCTGATCCTGCCGTGGTCCTGGGTGAGGGCCGAATGCAGGTAGATGACGTGGGGCATCACGGTGGCGCCGATGATCCCGGTCGCCATCAGCAGGCTGTCCGGTCCGGCCAGGCGGGGCACCAGGCCGTCGACGGCACCGGCGAGGGAGCCGGAGCGCAGCACCTGGTAGGCGAAGCCGGCCACGATGATGACGAGCATGCCGGTGATGACCGCCTCGAAGCGGTGGCGGCCGCGCGGCGCCAGGCCGAGCAGGACGAAGGAGACGACCGCGGTGATCATGGCGCCCGGCAGCAGTGGGATGCCGAACAGCAGGTTCAGGGCGAGCGCGCCGCCGATGAACTCGGCCAGGTCGGTGGCGATGGCGACCAGTTCGCCCTGCACCCACAGCACCATGGTCAGCGGTCGCGGCAGATGGTCGCGGCAGAGCTGGGGCAGGTTCCGGCCGGTGGCGATGCCGAGTTTGGCCGACAGCGCCTGGACGAACATCGCCAGCAGGTTCGCGGCGGCGATCACCCACAGCAGGAGGTACCCGTAGCGGGCGCCGCTCGACATGTTGGTCGCGAAGTTGCCGGGGTCGATGTAGGCCATCGAGACGACGAAGGCCGGCCCGAACAGTCCGGCCCGCCGCAGCAGACGTGCCGGCAGCCGCCGGGGGAGCGGCACGCCGGCGTCACCGGCCTTGGGGACGGCGGTCGGCGGCTCATCCTGGTGGGGGCGGGAGTCAAGCACGAAAGCCTCACATCGGGTAGGTCCGCTCACGTTCCGAGCGCGCGGGACACGGGCCGGCCCGGTGCGGGGGCGGCCCTGTCTCCTGCGGCGATCAGGTCAGCTTGTCCTTGAGCTTGCCCAGGGGCCCGGTCTCGGTGCCCAGGACAGGCCCCCGCGGCTCGCCCATGGCGCCGTCGTAGGTGTTGTACAGCGCGGGGTCAGGTGGCGGTGCCGTGGCGAGGCCGCCGAGCGGCTGGGGATCGAGGAGGTAGGAGAACTCGTGCCGGCCGTCCGGTTGCGGGCCGGAGGCCCAGCCTCCCTGCGTCCCCTCGGTACCCTCGGACAGGTCCCAGATCGCGGAGGCGTGCTCGGCGTACTCCTCGTCGAAAAGCGCGTCCGGCACGACGACGTCCTCCAGGCCGTCCTCCTGGAGTTCCTCGATGGCCTTCAGCCACAGGTTCTGGTGCAGCGTGTCACGGGCCAGGTTGAACTTCAGCATGTCGCGCACGCCGGGGTCGTCGGTCATGTTGTAGAGCCGCGCGGTCTGCAGACGGTCCTGTGCCTCGGCGGCGACGTTGGCGCGGAAGTCGGCCAGGAGGTTGCCGCTGGCAGCGGCCGTTCCACGGATAGCCGTTGCTGTCGGCGAGCAGGGGTCCGCCGCCGGAGACGATGGCCTGCTGGGGATCCATCCCGCCCAGCACGGCACCCACCACGGGGTCGGTCATGGCCATCTTCGTGACCGCGGTGGCGGGCGCGCCCTCCAGGAGACGGGCGATCATCGTGGCGATCATCTCGACGTGACCGATCTCCTCGGTCGCGATATCCATGATCAGGTCCTTGTACTTGCCGGACATCCGGCAGTTCCAGCCCTGCATCAGGTACTGCATGGTCACGGTCATCTCGCCGTACGCGCCGCCGAGCAACTCCTGGAGCTTGTGAGCGTAGACCGGGTCGGGCTTTTCGGGTTTGGCCTCGAACTGCAGGTGTTTGGTGTGCAGGAACATCAACCGCTCCTCATGTCGGGCTCTGTGGAGAGCCGCCCGGAGCCAAACCCGCCTGCCGGCAGACAGCGCGACCCCGTTGGCGAATCCGGTGGGGGTCACCCCCGAATCTCACCACACCCGCAGAAAACGCCAGGGTAGCGACACGCCATTGCCCGGAGCGCAAAATCCCCTGCCATAACCGCACGAATGGTGATCATGGGCCCGTCGCGTTTCCGGCAGATGGGGGTACGGTTCACCACCCCATCTGGAAAGCGGCAACGGGTCCGCTTCGCCCTTCGGCGGCCTACTTGTTGCACCAGCGCGGGCCGGTGGTCGCAGGCTGCTCATGGGGGAGCGGTCCGGCGATGCACCCGGCCGCGCATTCGTCACCGCGAATGCTTGGCCGTCGCTTACCGGTCTTGGGCCGTTTCGTGGTTTTTTAAGGCCCGAGCCGGGGCGCTGGATGGATATGCGGTGAGCGGCCGGTCCCCAGACCCGGCCGCCCTGCCCCTGCCCACGGCGACAGGGGCGCGAACCACCGGGGTGCCGATGGGGGCCCGGGATCACCGCCTTCAGGCCGAGCGGCGGCCGGCGTTCTCAGGTCGCCGCTCGTTGCTCTGCTGCAGTTCGGCGTTGATGCGCAGGGCTTCGGCGAGCTGGTCTTCCAGGATGATGATGCGGCAGGCGGCCTCCAGAGCGGTGCCCTGGTCGACGAGTTCGCGGGCGCGGGCGGCCAGCCGCAACTGGTAGCGCGAGTAGCGGCGGTGCCCGCCGTCGGAGCGCTGCGGCTCGATCAGCTTGGCGGTGCCCAGGTTGCGCAGGAACGCCTGGGTGACGCCGAGCATCTCGGCGGCCCGGCCCATGCTGTATGCGGGGTAGTCCTCGTCGTCGAACCGGTGACCGGGGGTGTCGCCCGGTGCGGTGGGGAGCCCATCGGTCCTGCCCGCGGTGTCGGCCTTGCCAGCCGTTTCCGCCTTATCGGCGGTGTCGCGGAGTCCGGGCTGCGCGCGGACGGCCGACGTCATCGGTGCTTGATCCATATACCCTTCCCGAATGCCAACAGGGGCCCCGGCGCCATGATGCGCCGGGGCCCGCGAGGTTCAACACCATCTACCGGCCTTGGGGCCGGCCTCTTACTTCCGCACTGGCCGCCCGATGCGGGCGGGAATGCGGGGATCGCGTGTGCGTGACCGGAGACCACCGTCCAATCCGTGGGGCTACGGTACCCGCGCGGCGAACTTCCGCCGGCAACGGGCGATCCTGATGGCGTTCAACACTCCTTTCGCTATCTCTGCTTCCTCGATCTCATGCATCACTGCTGCAGCGGTGTCCACGGCCAAGACCCTTCACCTGTACTGGCCCCGGCACGTCCGACGTTGGTGCTTGTTCGCTGCTTGACTGCTACTGCTGTGGCAGCGGTGTCCACGACCAAGACCCTTCACCTGCACCGGCCCTGGCACGTCCGACCTTCTGCCCGTCTTCACCTGTGTCGTCTTCTGCTATCCACGCCCGTCCGGGCAGTTCGTCGTGATGCCTGACGTCCTGCGCTGCCCTCGTGGATCTGTTCCTTGCGATGTCAGAAACTCTACCCCCACCCACCACTGATGTCTACTCCAGCCACTACAGATTTTCGGTTCCGGAGAAGTAAAGGCTGAGTCCGCACATCACCGAGCCTGAACCGATGGGCCAGGGCGATGGGGCCCTGCCGTCGATGGCTCCCGCCGCCTCGTCGCCCGGCATCCGGGCACGTTCCTGAGGCGCCCCGACGTCATGGGTTCCCCGGCCTATCGGAGAGCAACCATGGGGCTTCGCGGGGCGTGGCCGCGCTTGCCACGGGAAATCAGACGCACATGGCTGATTCATACCGAAGTGGGGCATCCGTCTCTGCTCCTGCGGACGGGGCGTCCACCCGTACGGCCGGGCTGGTGCTCGGCCTCGGAATCGGCGGCTTCATCGACGGGATCATCTTGCACCAGCTCCTGGGGTGGCATCACATGCTCAGCGGCTGGTATCCCGGCAACGAGCACGTCAACATGATCGGGGATGGCCTGTTCCACCTCGGCTGCCTGGTCATCGTCGTCATCGGGGTGCTGCTGCTCTCTCGGGCGCGACCAGCTCCTTTGAAGGAGGTCATCGGCTGGATGATCGCCGGGTGGGGAGTGTTCAACCTGGTCGAAGGGTTGATCGACCATCAGATTCTCGGGGTGCACCATGTCCGGCACGGGTCTGGGCAGCTCCTCTACGACATGGGGTTTCTAGGTCTTGGCGTGGCGTTGATCGCGTTTGGTCTCGTCCTGGCGCGAATGCCCGCCGTCGGGCGGGCAAGCAGGCCGGGCGCGAAGGGGGAAGGCCATGAGTGATGGCCGGACGGTGCCCGAAACGGGTCCTCGGACCGGACGAGCGCCTTCGGACATGCTTCGCTCGCAGCGGTCTGCTCTCGAAGCTGTCCCCGACCCGTAAAAGCAGCTGTGAGCTAGATCACGGTTGAGGTTGACCTCGGGTCAGGGTGCAAGCTCGTCGCAGCGGCGCGACGCCGACCGGACATAACAGATTCCAAGGAGCAAACCATCATGTCCATCCCCCTTTCCGACCAGGACAAGAGCACCCTGCGGACCGCCGCATACGGCGCGGTCTCGTTGGTTGCCGCTGCCGGTGCCGCCGGAGGCAAGCCGCAAAAGATCGCCACCGACGGCAGCATCGCCCTGGCGTCGGCGACCGGCCTGATCGGGCACGTGCTCGGCGACAGGTCAAAGAGCATCAAACTGGACAGCAAGTCCGTCGCCGCGCTCGCCGACCAGGTGCTACCGACCCTGACCGCAGCGGTGACCCTGCTCGAGAAGCAGGCTCCGGCAGAGGCCGACAACTTCCGCAGCACCGTCCTGCTCGCCATCGAAACCGCTCAGATCCGTCATGGCCAGCCCAGCCCCGCCATGGCCGAGATGGCCCGCAAGATCACCGCCGCCCTCGACGCCGCCGGGGTGGCCACTGGGGACAGCGGGGCCGCGTCGGCGGCTGCTGCCGGGCAGGATCGCCCGGAGTTGCAGAAGGCGATCGAGGAGATCGTCGATTCCGGTTTCACCGGGGTGTCGCTGCGGGTGCACGATGAGCGGGGCGAGTGGGCCGGCAGCGCCGGGGTGGCCGAGCTGGGCGGGGCCGCCAAGCCGCCGATCGACGGGCATGTCCGGATCGGCAGCAACACCAAGACCTTCACCGCGACCCTGGTGCTGCAGCTGGTGGCCGAGGGCAGGATCGGGCTGGACATCCCGGCGGCGGACTACCTGCCCGAGTTCGGGCTGGACGAGCGGATCACGGTGCGGATGCTGCTGCAGCACACCAGCGGGGTGTTCAACTTCACCGGCGAGGTCTACGACGACGGGACGTTCGCGCCGGGGATCTCCATGCCCTACGGCCCCGCGGGCACGGAGTGGCTGGACAACCGGTTGAAGACCTACCGGCCGCAGGAGCTGGTGGAGCTGGCATTGTCCAAGCCGGCGCGGTTCGAGCCGGGGACGGGCTGGAGCTATGCCAACACCAACTACGTGCTGGCCAGGCTGCTGATCGAGAAGGTCACCGGCCGCACCTACGCCGAGGAGATGCAGCGGCTGATCCTGGGGCCGCTCGGCCTGACCGGCACCGTGGTGCCGGACGCCTCGCCGGAGATCCCCGAGCCGCACGCCCACGCCTACTACCGCTATGAGGAGGACGGCCGGCAGCAGACGGTCGACATCACCCGCCAGAACCCGTCCTGGATCTCCACCGGTGGTGACATGATCTCGACCACCCGGGATCTGCACACGTTCATCTCCGCGTTGGTGGGTGGCAAGCTGCTGCCGGCTCCGCTGCTGGCCGAGATGTGCGCCCCGCACCCGACGGGCATCCCGAACATGGACTACGGCCTGGGCGTGTTCGTGGTGACCACCGACGGCGGCGGCACCCTCATCTCCCACAACGGCGCCGCCGTGGGCCACGCGGCGCTGATGTACAGCACACCCGACGGCGGCACGACCCTGACCGCCGCGCTGAACTGCGTGGACGATGCCGACATGTCCATCGCAGCAGCGTTCCAGAAGGCCCAGCAAAGGCTCGTCAACGAGGTGTTCTGCGGTGGGCAGGCCGGATCGGCCGAGCCGGCTCAGCCGACGGACTGAGCACCTGTGCCCCGTACGCCACCATGCGCCGCCCCCTTCCGGTCGTACACCAGAAAAGACGCGGACCGGGACCACACCGAGCTCGGCGTGGTCCCGTTCATGGTGTGCGTAGTCGTCGAGCTCGAGCACAAGGCAGGATTGTGCAGATGAACGGAGTCACGATCGGGCAGGCGGCGGCATTCGTCGGCGTCACGGTGAAGACGGTGCGGCACTACCACAAGCTGGGCCTGGTCAAGGAGCCGGAACGCGACAGCTCCGGCTACCGGCGGTACGGATCGGCCGATCTGCTGCGGCTGGTGCAGGTCCGGACGCTGGCCGCCGCCGGGGTGCCGCTGGCCGAGATCGGGCCCCTGCTCGACGCCGATGCCGCGCTGTTCGCCGCTGCGCTCGCCGACGTCGAGCGGCAGCTGACCGAACGGATCGAGGAGTTGATCGTGCGGCGTGACACGCTGCATCGGCTCGCCGACGGCGACCGGGCTCTGCTGGGCGACCGCGCGGTGGCGCTGCTGGAGCGGATGTCCGGCCTCGGATTCCCCGCGGACGATGTGGCGGCCACCAGGGAGGGCTGGGTGCTGGCCAAGGCCCTGGTCCCGGAAGGCTTCGACGACTACCTCACCCATTTCGAGCACGCCCTCGATGACACCCGGTTCGTCGCCTTGATCAAGCGCGCAACCGAAGCCACGGCCTGGGAACCGGACGACCCCCGCATCGCCGAGCTCGCCACCGCCATGGCCGACCACTTCCTCGCCAACCCCGCACTGCTGAAGATCATGACCGGTCTGCAGGCCCGCACCGAGGCCGCGACCCGGTACGAACTGATCGCCCTCCACGGCGAAGAACAGGGATCGGCCGCGGCCCGTGGAGTCACGCTCGTCGAGACCAAGCTCCGCGCCGCCGGCATCCACATCCCCAGACCAGACACCCACTGACCACGCCGCGCCCCGGTCCATCGGCCCGGCGATCAGCCGGGCCTGCGCACAGACACCGCTGGAGTGACTGCACGTGTGACGCCGGGGGTGCCGCCCACGATCAGCGCCGTGTCCGGGCCGGGGCGCGGATCAGAACAGCGTGTCGCGGACCCGCAGCGGCCGGTGGCCGGGCCGGCCTGAGGTCCGGTCCCGCGGGATCGTGATCCCGGTCTCCGCGGCGGTGGCGGGCGTGTCGAGCGACGGCTGCGCGCGCCGTCGGACCGGGACCGAATGTCCGGTGAATGTCCGCTTCCTGACCTGGATCATGAAACGCCCGCGTCCGAAACTGTTCCTTGCCGGGATGTGAGGCTTCCTCGCGGGAGCACCTCACCGCCTTCGAAGAAGGCGTTCACCCCCGGAAACAGCGCAGCACACGGGCATGCCAGGGTGCGGCCTGCCCGAGGACTTTCTGGAGGCACAGTGAGGTGCTGGTTGCGTACGCCCCTGGCGGCGCTGACGGCCGTGATCGCCGGTCTGTTACCGATGGCGGCAGCGGCGGAGGCGTCGGCGGCGGATCCGCCGCCGATCGCGACGCCGGCCGCGAAGATGCAGCACGACCCGGTGGGCTCCGCGCCCTGGGCGGTCGGTCAGGCGAAGAAGACGAGGCAGCGGATCGCGGTGACGGCGGAACAGTCCGAGGCCCGGGACGTGTACGCCAACCCGAACGGATCGTTCACGGCCGAGCTGCGGACCACCCCGGTCCGCGTCCGGCGCGGCTCCGGCTGGGTCCCCGTCGACACGACGCTGCGGCAGCGGGCCGGCGGAGGCGTGGAGCCGGCCGCGACCACGGTGCCCGTCGTCTTCTCCGGCGGCGGCGACCAGCCGCTCGTACGCCTGGGGGAGGGTGCGGCGCAGGTGGAGCTGCGCTGGCCGAAACCGCTGCCCGAGCCGGTACTGAGCGGGGACAGCGCGACCTACCCGGAGGTCTTCACGGGGGTGGATCTCCGGATGACCGCGACCGCGCAGGGTTTCAAGGAAGTTCTGGTGGTCAAGAACGGGGCCGCGGCTGAGAACCCTGAGCTGGCCGAGCTGAGGTTCGGCCTGGACACCAAGGGGATTGAGCTCCGCGACGACGGTCACGGCAACCTCACCGCTCGCGACGCAAAGGGCGAACAGGTCTTCGGGTCGGGTGCGCCGATGGCGTGGGACTCGGCCGCAGCGCGGGCCGTCGGGCGGCTCGACCTGAAGAAGGACGAGCTCGTCCTGCGTCCCGACCGCAAACTGCTGAGCGACCCGGCCACGACCTTCCCCGTCTACATCGACCCCGACTTCGCCGCGGGGCTGACCGGGATGGCCTTGGTGTTCTCCGGTCATCCCAACCAGGCGTACTGGGGAGGCGACGGTGAGAACGTGGCGAAGGTCGGGTTCTGCGACTGGGGCGGCTGCAACGGCATCGGCGTGGCCCGTTCCTACTTCCAGTACGACGCGTCGTTCCTGCTCGGCAGGCACGTCCTGGCGGCGGAGTTCAACGCGTTCGAGAACTACGCCCCGTCGTGCTCGCCCCGTGAGGTGGAGGCGTGGGGGACGAATCCGGTCGGCGGGGGGACGACGTGGAACAACCAGCCGTTCCCCGGCGGAGCACCGGTCGGCCTGGGCACGGTCAATGTCGCCCGCGGGTACAGCGCCGCCTGCCCGGGTGCCTGGGTGGGGTTCAACGCCCTCGGCGCGGTCAGCAAGGGCCTGGCATCCGGCGGCGGGCATCTGGCGATCATGCTGAAGGCGGCGAACGAGGGCGACGGGTTCGCCTGGAAGAAGTTCAACACGAACCCGAGTCTGGTCGTCACTTACAACAGCTACCCTGGCACGCCGACCGGCCAGAAGGTGGAGAACGCGGCGTGTGCCGTGCAGCCGAACGAGCCGTACGCCAACCCGCACATCGACAACGATCCGAACCAGGGGCCGCGTGGGCCGAAGCTGTCGGCGGTGATCTCCGACCCGGACGGCGGGCCGGTGCAAGCGCAGTTCGAGTGGTACACGAGGTTCGGGGCGCAGCTGGGCGGGTCCGCCACCGAGTTCAAGGCCTCCGGCTCCGCCTTCACCGTGGACCTGCCGGCGGCGCACGCCGGCGACGGGGCCAAGCTGGCCTATCGGGTACGCGGCGCGGACGGCGTGGACGCCGGGCCGTGGGGCCCGTGGTGTGACGTCACCATCGACAGGAAGGCCCCGGACAAGGCGCCGAAGGTCAGTTCGGTGACCTACCCCGAATGCCCGCCGCCGGACTACGACCCCTGCCCGAGGGGCGGCGGTGTCGGACGCACGGGAGGCTTCGCCCTGGGCGCCGACGGCGTGGACGACGTGGCCGGATTCGAGTACCACCTGTACGGGCAGGAGGGCGTCTACCGAGCCACCGCCGCGAACGGCAGCACGAACGTGCTGGCCACACCGCCCGACGACGGCCCCATGGACCTGTACGCCCGCAGCGTCGACCGTGCCGGCAACGTGGGGCCGGAGTACCGCTACCACTTCTGGGTCGGTCCCGGCACACCCCCCAGTGGCCACTGGAAGCTCGACGGCTACGTCGAGCCGAATGTCGTCGACGACTCGCGCAACGGCCACGACGCGACCTTCGCTCAGGGGCCGGCGAGGTGGCAGGCGGGCAGGCACGGTGACGCGCTCTGGCTGGACGGCGCCACCGGGCACGCGAGCACCGGCGGCGGCTCCACCGTGGACACCGGCAAGTCGTTCACCGTCTCGGCCTGGGTGAAGCTCGACCGGCTCGACGGCGACTGGCGCACCGCGGTGAGCCAGAGCGGCACCACGATCAGCGGGTTCTTCCTGCAGTACAACCCGACCACCAAGAAGTGGCACTTCGTGATGCCGGCCAAGAACGCCGGCGACGCAGCCCGCGACGTCGCCGAATCGCTGAGCCCCGCCGTCGCGGGTCGCTGGACGCACCTCATCGGCGCGTACGACGCCGCCGCCCGGCAGATCAAGATCTACGTGGACGGTGTGCCCGGCACGACCGGCAGCCACCTCACGCCGTGGAACGCGACCGGCACCGTGCAGCTCGGCCGGGCCCAGGTGGGCGGCCAGCCGGTCAACTACTGGCCGGGCTCGCTGGACGAGGTGCGCGTCTACGACCGGACCCTCACCGACGACGAGATCCACGACCTGGCCGGCTCCCCGGCGACCGAAGAGCTGTTCCTGCCGCTGGACGAGGGGACCGGCACGACGGCGCAGGACATATCGGGCAACTACCGTCTCGGTGCGCTCGGTGGCGCCGCGTCCTGGACCACCGGCAAGGTGGGACCCGGCGCGGTCAGGTTCGACGGCGGCACGGATACCGTCACGACCACCGGTCCGGTGCTCCGCACCGACGCCGGCTTCACCGTCACCGCCTGGGCGCGGCTGGACACGGCCGACGACCGGACCCGCACCGTCCTCAGCCAGGACGCCGGCCAGGGCAGCGGCTTCCAGCTGCGGTACAACGGCGACACCCGCACGTGGTCGTTCGCGCTGCCGCAGTCCGGGACCGACACCCAGCTGGGGCTCACCGCCGAGCCGGGAGACAGCGCGCAGGCCGGGGCGTGGACGCACCTGGCCGGGGTCTACGACCCGGCGGCCCAGGAGATCCGGCTGTACGTCGACGGCGTGAAGGCGGCCTGGAAGAAGGGCGCGGTCACGGTGAACGCCACGGGCCCGCTCCAGGTCGGCCGGGGCAGGCAGGCCGGGGCGGCGGCGACGCCGTTCACCGGGGACGTCGACGACGTGCACGCGTGGACCGGGGTGCGCACCGGCGACCAGATCAAGGCGGAGTACCAGAGGCCGGTCACCGAGCGGTACGTTCCGTACGGCGGCCAGCTCAGCCGCTACTTCGACCTCGCCACCGGCCGGCACATCGTGACGAACGGGCCGGTGCCGCAGGCGGCGCACTTCGAGTTCTCCCTCGGCCTGATGGCCGGCGCGGACGAGCCCGGCACCACAGTGGTGTACTCCTGCCGCAACGGGGCGGTCGACTACTTCCTCGCCCACGACTGCGGCGCCCACGCCAACCTCGGCAGCGTCGGACGGCTCTACAGCACACCGCCCGCCGGCGTGCCCACGCTGCTGGTCTACCGGTGCCTGATCCCCAACGTGGGGCACTTCGCCTCCACCGACCCCGGGTGCGAGGGCCAGACCAAGGAGTTCGAGCTCGGCTACACCCGCGCCTACAGCCACCTGGTCAGGCATCTCACCACCGGATACCCGTACGACCACGCCGGCGCCACGGCCCGGATCGGGGCGAACTACCGCCCCGAGGGCTACTACGGGACGCTGTCGATGACCCAGTTGCCCGGCACCACGGCGTTGCTGCGCTGCCGGGACGGCATCGACGTCTTCAGCTCCACCGACGCCGCCTGCGAGGGCAAGACGGTCGTGCGCAGGATCGGCTACGTCTGGACCAGCCCGCCGCCGACCGTCCCCGGCGCGCCGGCCGCGGTCGGCTCCGAGCTGTTCCGCTGCCGGGCCGACTGGGGCGACCTGTTCGACTCGCGCGACCCCGGCTGCGAGGGGCAGACCCGCGAGAGGTCACTCGGCTTCGTCGCCATCGGACTCTGAGAGGAAAAGGAGATGTCGCTCATGCGCCGTAACCGATGGCGGCTCTGGCCGATCATGGTCCTGGGCTGCTTGTTCATCGTGCTGATGGCCGGCACGCCGGCCGGAGCGTCGCCCGCCGAGATCGTCATGGCCTCGGCCGCGCAGGCGCCCGTGAAACCCAGCAAGCCGGACGGGGTCGAGCCGGTGCCGGGCACGACATTCGAACCGCCGGCCGCCCGGCCCGACCCCGAGGCGGCGTCCGCGCGGCAGCCGGCGCCGAGGACGGACCGGCCCGCCCCCGGGGCCGCCGAGGTCACCGTACCGGCCGCCCTGCCCGTCGGCGGGCGGGGCCGCTCCGCGGCGGCGGGCAAGGCCAGGGCCGGGACGCTGCCCGTCTGGGTGGCTCCGGCCGCCAGGCCGGGCCCCGCCCGGGTCAAGGTGGAGGTGCTCGACCGGGCCGGCGCGGCCGGGCTGCTGCTCTCGGTACGGCGTACCGACGGCCAGGCCGAACGCGGCCCCGTGAACGTGACGGTCGACTACTCGGCCTTCAAGGACGCGTACGGCGGTGACTGGGCCTCACGCCTGCGGCTCGTCCCCGCCGCGGGCGACGGGACGCCGGTCACCGCCGGACGCAACGACCTGAAGGCCGCGACGGTCACCGCCGAGGTGTCGGTCGGCGACGCGGCGAGCACATTCGCGCTGACGGCGGCGCCCGCCGGGCCGAAGGGCGACTACAAGGCCACCTCGCTGGCGCCGTCCAGCAGGTGGCAGGTCTCCGGCCAGAGCGGCGACTTCACCTGGTCGTACCCGCTGCGCACGCCGCCGGTGCCCGGGGAGCTCGCCCCGCCGCTGGCGCTGTCCTACTCCTCCGGCGCGGTGGACGGGCGCACCGTCGCGACGAACAACCAGCCGTCCTGGGTCGGAGAGGGCTGGAACCTGGCGCCCGGCTTCATCGAGCGGTCGTACCGGGGCTGCGCCGACGACCTCGGCGGCAACAACGGCCAGACCAAGACCGGGGACCTGTGCTGGGAGACCGACAACGCCGTCCTGTCCTTCGGTGAGCAGTCGGGCCGCCTGGTGTTCGAGAACAACGTGTGGCGGTCGCAGGACGACGACGGCACCCGGGTGGAGCGCCTGTCCGGCGCCGTCAACGGGGACGACGACGGTGAGTACTGGAAGGTCACCACGACCGACGGCACGCAGTACTACTTCGGCCTGAACCGGCTGCCCGGCTGGACGGCGGGCCGGACCACCACGCAGTCCGCCTGGACGGTGCCGGTGTTCGGCAACGACGCCGGCGAGCCGTGCCACCAGGCCGCCTTCGCCGCCTCGGCCTGCCCGCAGGCCTACCGCTGGAACCTCGACCACGTCGTGGACGCGCATGGCAACTCGATGAGCTACTTCTACGACCAGGAGACCAACCGCTACGCGCAGAACCTGGGCGCCGCCACGGGAACGTACGTGCGCGGCGGCACCCTGGCGCGCATCGAGTACGGCACCCGTACCGGCGCCGAGTACACCGGTCAGGCGCCCGCCCGGGTGGTGTTCGAGCCGGCCGACCGCTGCGTGCCCGGCCAGAACTGCGCCGCCCACACCGCCGTCTCGTGGCCGGACGTGCCCTGGGACGCCGAATGCACCTCGACGTGCGGGGACAGGTACGCGCCGACGTTCTGGTCCACCAAACGCCTGTCGAAGATCACCACCCAGGTCTCGAAGGGCGGCGGCGACTATCGCAGCGTCGACCAGTGGGAGCTGTCTCACGCGTACCCGCCGGCCGGCGACGGCACCGGGGACAGGGCGCTGTGGCTGAACGCGATCACCCAGACCGGCCTGGCCGCCGGCACCGCGATCAAGCAGCCGGCCGTCACGTTCGACGGCACCATGATGGCCAACCGGGTCAACTCCGCCGCGGACGGCCTGCCCGCGCTGAACAAGCCCCGCATCACCACCATCACCACCGAGTCCGGCGGGGCGACCAACGTCGGCTACGCCAAGCCCGACTGCGCCCCCGGCGCCCTGCCGGCCGCGGCGGAGGCCAACACCAAGCGCTGCTTCCCGCAGCGATGGGCGATGCCGCCCGCGACCACGCCGGTCAACGACTGGTTCCACAAGTACGTGGTGACCAAGGTGGTCGAGGACGATCTCGTCACCGACGCCGAAGACATGGTCACCAGCTACGACTACGACACCGTCAAGGGCGCGGCCTGGGCCTACGACGACAACCCGCTGGTGCCGGAGAACCAGCGCACCTGGTCGGAGTGGCGCGGCTACGAGAAGGTCGTGGTCCGCAAGGGCGACCCGGTCAACGACGAGAACAAGCCCGAGTCCACGACCGCGTATCTGTACTTCCGCGGCATGCACGGCGACCGGCTCAACGCCACCGGCGGTGCCAAGACCGTGGACGTCACCGACTCCACCGGCACGAAAGCGGCCGACGCCGAGCCGCTGAAGGGCTTCCTGCGCGAGGAGATCACCTACGACGGCGCCGACGAGGTCACCGGCGGGATTCGCGACCCGTGGACCCGGCTCACCGCCGCCCAGGGCGCGCTGCGGGCCTACCAGGTCGAGGTCGCCCGGACCGTGACCCGGGAGCGGTACACCGACGGCGGCTACCGCACCCAGCGGGTGGAGACCGCCTACGACGAATACGGCAACCCGACCAGGGTCAACGACCTGGGCGACGTCGCCTCGACCGGCGACGACCGGTGCATCACCACCACATACGCGCACAATGCGCCCCTGATGCTGGTGGAGTTCCCGAGCAGGACCACGACGGTCGGCGTGGCCTGCGGCGCGACCCCGTCGTACCCGGCCGACGCCATCTCCGACACCCGGCTGTCCTACGACGACCAGGAGTTCGGCAGGGCGCCGTTGCGAGGAGACGTCACCACGACCGAGGAGGCCGAGTCCTACACCGGTGGCACGCCCGCCTACCTGGTGGACGGCACCTCCTCGTTCGACGCCCACGGCCGGCCGACGGCGTCGCGTGACGCGCTCCAGCAGGAGACGGCCATCTCCTACACCGAGGTCAACGGGCTGACCACCGAGACCAGGACGACCAGCCCGCTCGGCCACACGGTGACCGCCACCTTCGACCCGGCGTGGGGGAGCACCCTTCAGGAGAGGGACGCCGACGGCCGGACGACCTCGACGACGTACGACGCGCTCGGCCGCGTGGCGAAGGTGTTCAAGCCCGGCCGTACCGAGGCGGCCGGCGACAGCCCGCACCTGCGCTTCGAGTACGGCGTGAACCGCAGCGGCACCCCGAACTGGGTCCTCACCAGCACGCTGCGGCCCAACGGCAACCATGTCGCGTCGTACACGCTGTACGACGGCTTCCTGCGTCCCCGGCAGACGCAGGAGCCCAGCCCTGCCGGCGGCCGGATCCTGACCGACACCCTGTACGACTCGCGCGGTCTCCTCAGCGTGAAACGGGCCCCATACCACCACACGGACGCTGCGGGGAAGACGCTGTACCAGCCGGACGCCGGCGCGGTCCCCGCCGCGACCGTCACCACCTACGACGGGGCGGCGCGGCCGACCAAGGAGATCGTGCTCAAGCTCGGCGTCGAGCAGTGGCGCACCACCACGTCCTACAGCGCCGACCGGGTGAGCGTGATCCCGCCCGAGGGCGGCACCGCGACCACCAAGTGGATCGACGCCCGTGACCGCATGACCGCGCTGGTGCAGTACCACGGCCGCACCCTGACCGGCCCCTACGACGTCACCCGCTACGGCTACACCAAGAGCGGCGAGCTGGCCGAGGTCGTCGACGCGGCGGGCAACGTGTGGCGCTACACCTACGACGTGCTCGGCCGCAAGATCAAGGCCGAGGACCCGGACAAGGGCGTCACCACCATGACCTACGACGCCAACGACCAGCTCCTGACCAGCACCGACGCGCGCGGCAAGACCGTCGTCCCGACGTACGACAAGCTCGGGCGCGTGGTGGAGACCCACCTGGGCTCCGCCACCGGTCCGCTGCTGACCGAGAACGTCTACGACACGCTGGCCAAGGGCTCCCTGACCTCCGCCACCCGGTACGTCAACGGGCACGCCTATGTCAGCGAGATCACCGGCTACGACAAGGCCGGGCGTCCCGAGGGGACGACGGTGACCATCCCGGAAGTGGAGAAGCAGCTCGCCGGCGCCTACACGACGACCACGACGTACGCGGCCGACGGCAGCCCCGCCACCAGAACGGTCCCCAAACTGGGCGATCTCGCGCAGGAGACGTTGACCTACGGCTACGACGACCTCGGCCGGCCCGACACGGTGAGCGGCGGCCTGACCTACGTCACCGACACCGAGTACAACCAGCTCGGTGAGCTCGCCCAGCGCGAGCTGGGCCCCGCGGGCAAGCGGCTGTGGCGCACCACCTACTACGAGGAGGGCACCCGCCGGGTCACCGAGACGCTCACCGAGCGCGAGCAGGCCGACGGCATCATGGTGAACGACCTCACCTACGGCTACGACCCCACCGGCAACGTCAAGCGCATCACCGACCGCACCGCCGGCCAGACCAAGGACACCCAGTGCTTCGCCGCAGACCACCTGCGCCGCGTCACCGAAGCCTGGACCCAGGCCACCGACACCTGCGCCGGCACCCCGTCGGCATCGGTGATCGGCGGCCCCGCGCCCTACTGGCACCAGTACGCCTACGACGCGGCCGGCAACCGCAGGACCAAGACGGTCAAGGGCGTCGGCGGCGGCGCCGACGAGGTGACCACCTACGCCTACCCGGCTCCGGGTGACGGTGTGGCCAGGCCCCACGCGGTGACCGGCACGACGACGGGAATGGCGAGCGCGGCCTACGCCTACGACGCGGCCGGCAACACCACCACCCGCCCGGGGCCGTCCGGAGCCCAGACGCTGATCTGGGACGACGAGGGGCGCCTCGCGTCGATCACCGCCGGCGGCAGGACCACCTCCTACCTCTACGACGCGAAAGGAGATCAGCTCGTCCGCCGCGATCCCGGCACGGTGACGCTGTTCGTCGGCGACGGCGAGGTGCGCCTGGACACCGCCACCGGCTCGACCCGGGGCACCCGCTACTACGAGGGCCTCGGAACCCGTACCGGCGACGGCTTCACCTGGACGGTCGCCGACCACCACGGCACCTCCCTGACCGCCGTCGACGCCGGCACCCTGGCCACCACCTCGCGGCGGCAGGACCTGTTCGGCGCCGTGCGCGGCGGGACGGGCCGGTGGCCGGCCGGTGAGCGCGGCTTCGTCGGCGGCACGGACAACCCGGAGACCGGGCTGACCCGGTTGGGCGCACGCGAGTACGACCCGGTGGCGGGCAGGTTCCTGTCCGTCGACCCGATCATCGACCCGTACGACCCGCAGCAGATGAACGCCTACGCCTACGGCAACAACAACCCCGCGACGATGAGCGACCCCGACGGGCTCCGGCACCTGGAGGGCGACAACCCGCGCGGCAGCCACAACAAGCCCACGGCCAAGAAACCGGTCGGAAAGGTGAAGACGCCGGTGCGCAAGCTCAGGAAGCCGGCCAGGAAGGCCCCGAAGCTGCGGGGCCCGGCCAAACGGCCGATCTCCATCGCGCGGATGAAGGACTTCGGCGGCCGATGCGAAGGAGGCAAGGACTACTGCGAGAGGCTGCCCGCCGTGGTGGCCGCGCGGAGCCGCGCCGCGCAGCACGACTGGAACGGCCCGGGAGGCCCGCGCGGCCACGTGGGCGGCGCGCCCACGGTAGTCGTGGTCGAGAATCTCGGCCCGGACAAGAAGCGGGAGACCACCTACGTCGAGGGGAAGCTCATCGACGAGAGCGTCTACGTCACGAATCCGTGGGCCGGGGACGACTGGCTGCTCACCTACCGGATGGACGCCATCAACCACACCATCTACAATCCGGCCGGCGTGCGCACCGTGGCCTTCGACAACTGGCAGGAGGCCATGGGGTGCATCGGCGGAGTCATAGGGACCGCCGGCGCCGTCCTAGGGGTGATCGGCACGGTGGCCGGCGCACCGGCCACCGGCGGCACGTCGCTCACCATCACGGGGGGAGCCATCGCGGCCCTCGGGTCGGCCGTGTCGGCAGCGGGCAGTTGCTAGCCCTGGAATAGCGGGGAGGCCGTGCTCCGGCGGCGATCAGCCGCCGGAGCATGTGGGGACGAACGCCACCGACTCACCGGCTCCGATCACCGGGATCGGCCACAGTCGTTGTCCGGACGCACAGGTGGGGACCGCGGCTCCTCCAGCGGAAACGCCTCCGGGCTCACCGGCCGTCCCGTACGGCCGCGGCGGTGAACTCCGCGCGTTCCCGCGCGTCCAGGCCCAATGCCTCGGTCAGCAACCGGATCGACGCGCTCCGGGGGCGTCCCACGACGTCACCTTCGAGCCTGCGGATGGTGCGTACGTTGACACCCGCCCGGTCGGCGAGTTGCTCCTGGGTCAGCAGTGCGCGGTCACGCCAGGCCCGGATGAGCGTCCCCAGGCTCTGGTATTCCCTTTCGGGATCGCTCCGGTCGTCCTCTGGTCTCCTGGCAAGCATGGCACTCCCCTCGTCCGAGTCGTGGTCCGACTGTCACAGCGGTCCGGGAGGTGTGCCAAGGACGGCACCGGGACAGGTCCAGAAACTTGGGCTCCCCGTCCTTGCGGCATACGGTCGCGTCATGACCCGACCCGATCAGGGCGCTGAAGCTCATGGCCCCTCCTGGGATGTTCAGTCGGCCTCGCAGCTAAGCGCGTCGTGCGGGGGAGTGCCGGCCGGTCGGCTCGTGGTGGCGGTGACGGCGATGCCGGCCGGGCCGCCCAGCAGGGACGCGGCCAGGAAGACGACCAGGCCGGCGCGGAACAGCCCGCGCCGGCCGAACAGGTCGCCGACGCGGCCGCCGACCGGCAGCAGGCCGCCGAAGGCCAGGGCGTAGGCGGTGAGGACCCAGTCCAGGTCCGCCGCGGGGATGCCGAGCCCGGTTCCGATGACGGGCAGGCCCGCGGTGGCCGTCAGTTGCGCGCCCACCTGGCCGTCCTGCTCGGCCACCACCGCGGCGAACTCCTCGCGCACCTGCTCGAAGCCGTCCGCGACCGTTCCGTGGACATCCGTCCTGCTCATCGTCGGCAACCCTTTGTGAGTGAGTGTCGGTCGCCGGCATGACGGATGGTCCGCAGGAGAGGTGACCGGGTGCGTTCGCGGTCACCTCTCACTGGTTTGATGCGTCAGCGGTATGACGTCTGCCGATGGAGAGGAATGCGATCGTGACCTGCCGGAAGCCGTGGAACCGCCGGATACGGCAACGGCGGAGGCGGAGAGAAGCGTCGTAGCGGCGAGGCTGCCCCAGAGGGCGGCCGGGCCGTGGAGCGCGAGAGCGGTGATGACCGCCGGGGAGACGGCGAGGCCGAAGCCCGTGGAGAGCTGGAAGCGGGCGAGGGCGCGTCCCAGGACATGGGCCGGGGCGAGGGCGGTGACGAGCGCGGTGGCGCTGCCGGCATAGATGATCTCGCCGATGGTGCAGAGCACAGACACCGCGGCGACCGCCGGGGCACCCCAGCCGTGCCCCAGTGAGGTGGCCGCGAGGAAGCCGAGATAGGACGCGGCGAGTACCACGCCGGCGAGAGCCAGCACAGTCCGCCGGGAGAGGCGGGACATCAGGACGGTGACCGGAACCTGCAGGGTGACCACCAGCACCGTGTTGGCCACGAAGATGGCTGCCGACCACACCGGGGATGCGTGCAGCTGTGTCATCAGAACCAGCGGGAGCGCGATTTCGGGGACGTTGAGGCAGAAGACGTAGATCACGTTGGCGGCCAGCAGCGTGCGCATCCGGGGTGCGGGCCCGTCGGTCCTGTCCTTGGTCGGGGTGGCGGCCGGATGCGCGTGCAGGTGGACCGACCACGCCAAGACCGCCGCAGCGAGATAGGCGAGCCCGGTGACGGCTGCCAGCGCCTGCAACGCGGTGGTGCCGCCCGCCAGGCACACGGTGGCGAGGAGCGCGCCCGTGCCCAGGCCGGCGTTGCGCAGGGCGCGGCCTCCCGCGAGAGCGGCGTCGCGTTCCCGGCCGTGGGCGACCGTGGCCACGAGAGCTGCGTGGGCGGCCGGCCATGCCTGGTTGCCGATGCCGAGGAAGAGCGCCGCCGTCGCGAACAGCCAGACGTGCCCCGCCGGGGCGGCCAGCAGCAGCGCCACGCCCAGCACCCGCACCAGCATCGACGCTGCCACGACCGTGCTGCGTGCGCCCCGGTCCAGCCATCGGCCCACCGCGGGCATGCACACCAGACCCATGACGACGCCGACCGTCATGGCGACGCCGGTGACCGGTGCGGACAGCCGCAGCACCGTCACCCCGTAGAGCAGCAGAAAGGGCCGAAGCAAGCCGGTGCCGAGCGCGTCCACGGCCAGGGCGACGGCGTAGCGGGGGCCTCCGGAGGCGCGGACGAGGGCGCGGGGCCGGATCTTGGTGGTGGTTGCCATGGCGTCAACGATGCGTTCGGCCGCCGGGCCGGCTGCGTCGGTTGACGGACACCGTCAATCGACGCGGTCGTCGGCCATCCGACCAGCGATGATGAGGGGGTGACGTTGAGGATCGACATCGGCGGCCTGCCGTCCGGGCGACTGCGGTTCGCCGCCTCCCCGCTGGCCGAGCTGACCGCGATGCTGCATGTGCTGGCCGAACCCGGGCATCACCCGCAGCTCGCCGGCTGGGCCGGGGACGTCTGGGCCGGGCTGCGGCCGGAGCTGGCCGAGCGGTTGCGGGAGGCGGAGTTCCTCTGGCGTTCCTCACGAGCCGACTTCCTGGTCCCCGCTCGTCCTCGGCCGACCCTCGCCGAGGAGCTGGACGATGTCGACCGGATCGACGATGAAACCTATGTGACCGCCGCGCTCATCACCACGTGCGGCGGCAACCGGGTCCACTTCGCCGCGCCGTCGCCGCTCACCGACGCGACGGCGCGCGAGCGGGCACTGGACCTGGCCCAGGCCCGCGGCGCGCTCCAGGAGGCCTTCGCGGAACGGCTGCTCGCGGACCCGGCCGTCGTGCGGGCGCGGGTGCGCCAGACCCTCGAACAGTGCGCCGAGGCCTTCTTCGACGCCGCCTGGACGGGCGCCGCCGTGCAACTCGCCACCGACCTGCGCCTGAAGAACGACCTGCTGAAGCGCCAGGGCATCGGGGCGGCACTCGCATCGGTCTCCGGCGCCGTCACCCTGGCGCCGGACGGCGACTGCATCATCGTGGACAAGCTGCAGGACAAGGCGACCGCCGCGCACGACACCGGGGTCACCTTCATCCCCAGCGTCTTCGGCAGCCCGCACCTGGTGGTGGTCCACGCGCTCGGGTGGCAGCCGGTGGTGCAGTACCCTGTGGCCGAGGCGAGTCCATCGGAGCCGGTATCGCTGGAAACGATAACGCTACGGCTGGAGGCACTCGCACATCCGATACGGCTGCGGCTGCTGCGCACCCTGGCCCGCGGCCCGCACACCACCGGTGAGCTGGCCCACGCCTGGGAACTTTCACCTCCGGAGGTTTCCCGCCACCTCGCTGTCCTGCGCCGCGCGGGCCTGCTCACGGCCCAGCGGCACGGTCGTTACGTCCGTTACACCCTCAATCTGGCTGATCTGACGGCGCTGGGGGCCGACCTGCTGGCGGCCGTACTGCGCTGAGCGGCTTCGCTGAGCGGCTTCGCTGAGCGGCTTCGCTGAGCGGCTTCGGTGAGCGGCTTCGGCCTGCCAGAAGGTCCCCACTCGGGTCGGCGCGACCAGCCTCAAAGTAACGCTCCGCAATATCTTGGGAGCGGCAGGTAGCGGACGATGGGGCGTGATCGACCTGCTGGACGTGCTCAAGGACGCGGCTCACGTCACCGACTGCACCGACGCCTTCACCTCGGTGGCCCCGCGCACCGTCATCGACCCGGCCGTGCTGCAGAGACGGCTGTTGTGCCTGTACGGGCTGGGGCCTGGGGACGAATGTTGGGCGATCAGGCCTCTCCGGCCTTCTGCGCGAGTGCCGCCTCGCGTTCGAGTGAGATATCCCGTAGAAGTGCGGTGTCCTGGTAGAACGAACGCTTCTTGGTGATCTTTCCGTTCGCCACGTCGACCAGTTCGAGAACGGTCATTCTCCATGGGTTGCCGTGGATGTCGGTGCCACTGTTCGTGGCCACCACCACCACGCGAGTGGGACCGTCGGCAATGAGCTCGTCAATGCTGATGGCCCGGATGTCCAACCCGGTCAGCTCGTGCATCCGATGCCGCGCCGGCCCGATGGCGGCTCCCCTGTGGACGCCGCTGCCGGGGTGGCCCCAGTTGAGCTCGATCTCCTGCTCGTCGGTCAGGTCTTTGATCGTTGCGAAGTCCGGGCCGCCGGGTACTCGGAGAACGGCTTCGTAGAAGCGGCGGACCACTTCCTTGTTCAGCTCGGACTGGGTCGGGTTTTCACTCGGCATGGAAGTTCCCGCTCTTTCGAAGGTGTCCGGAATCGGGGTGGATCCGGGGCGCTCGGGGTTGGTTCGTCCGCCGCGCGCTGGTCGGCTTGAGGTGTCCTGTCAGGGTGCCGGGTCGCCGAACCAACGGGCCGCGGCGTTCCGGAACGCCGCGTGATCGGGGTCGTGGTCGTCGGTCCAGGCCACGATGCCGTCGGGCCGGATCAGCAGCGCGCCGAATCCGAGGTCGTTGCTCACCGGCCCGGCCGCGTAGCCGATCCGGCTTTTCCAGCTCATCGCCGCGTCGTGCAGGCGCCGGTCGATGGTGAAGTCGAGTGCGACGCCGTGTCCTTCTCGCAGTAGGTCGCCGAGGCGGGTGCCGTCGGTGAGACGGAAGTCCGGAGCGGTCCGGCCGACGAGTGGCTGGTCGCTGCCCAGGTCGTAGCGGTGGGACAGTCCTGAGGTACTGCGGAACACGTGGGTGGCCCCGTCGCGGGTGTCGAGCAGGTCGTGGATCAGCCGTCGCAGGGCCGGGGCGTTGGGACCAGGGTTCATGGTCGCGACCTGGGCGCGTGACCAGTCGAGGATCGCCGCGCCGACGGGGTGGCGTTCGGCGGTGTAGGTGTCGAGCAGGCCGTCTGGTGCGGTGCCGTGGATGGTGGTGGCGAGTTTCCAGCCGAGGTTCATGACGTCGCCGATGCCGAGGTTGAGGCCCTGGCCGCCGAGCGGGGAGTGGATGTGGGCGGCGTCGCCGGCGAGCAGGACGCGGCCGTTCCGGTAGGTCGTGGACTGCATCGCGCGGTCGGTGAAGCTGGAGGCGAGATGGACCTCGGTGAGTGTCGCGTCGGTGCCGGAGACCCGGCGCAGGACCGTCTGGAGGTGCTCGCGCGTCAGCGGCTGCGAGCGGTCGAAGGCGCCGCCGTCGAAGTCCATCATGCCCAGGTGACCCTCGAAGGGCGTCCGCAGGTACATGCCGGTCAGCGTCAGATTGAAGCCCAGGTCCAGCTTCTGCGGATCGGCGAAGGTGACGCGGGCGACGTAGCCGGTGAACAGCGGTTCGGTGCCGACGAAGTCGAAACCCGCCAGTTCGCGCACCGTGCTGCGTCCGCCGTCGCATCCCACGAGCCAGCGCGCCTGGTAGTGGCGTCCGTCGGCCCGTGTGACGACGGTATCGCCGTCCTGGGTCACGGCCTCGACGGGAACGCCCCGCAGGATCTGCACGCCGAGCCTGGCCGCCCGCTCGGCCAGTACAGTCCCGACCGCGTCGAGGCTGGTCATGATGCTCTCCATTGCCGGGCCGGGCAGCCGGAACGGGAGGGCGGCGATGTCGATGTCGGCCGGGTCGAGCCGCATGCCCGCGAAGTGGCTCACGTCACGAGGAGGCGGCGGCTCGTGCACGTCGGGATCCGCGCCGACCTGTTTCCCGTCGGCGCCTGAGGCTTTCAGCAGCTCTTCCAGCAGCCCGCGGCGGTAGAACGTCTCGACCGATCCGGCGTTCAGGCCCCGCATCCCCAGCGGGAGTGCCTTCCACGGCGAAGTCCGCTCCTGGTCCCGCTCCAGCACCAGGACCGAACAGTCCGCCAGCGCGAGCTCACCGGCAAGGAACAGGCCCACCGGGCCCGCACCCACGATCACCACGTCATACACGTCGAGCCTCCTTCGATCAGGACCGTCCGGCGTGACCCCAAGCAGCTTATGGAGCGTCGATCCAATAATGGAATGTTACTCCATGTTGGATCGACGCTCCAACCATGCCAAAATGTCAGGCATGGCCATACGGACACGTCAGTCACAGCGACGCAGGCAGGTGCTCACCCGGGAGCGCATCGTCGAGACCGCTGTCGAGCTGCTGGACGAGGTGGGCAAGGGCGCCCTGACGGTTCGGGCGCTGACCAGCCGCCTGGCCACCGGGCCCGGCGCGATCTACTGGCACATCGGCAACATGCACGAGCTGCTGGAGGCCGCGACCGACGCCGTCGTCGCCACCGCCCTGGACGCGCGCCCCACCCAGCCCACCGAGCCCGCGGGAACCATCGAAGCCGGCGAAGCCGTAGGCGCGCCCCAGGACGAGATCCGCGCCGTCGCACTCGGCCTGTTCGACGCGGTCACCGAACACCCATGGCTCGCCGCGCAGCTCGCGGTCCAGCTCACCTGCAACCCCTGGGGACCGGTGACATTGCGGATCTTCGAAAGCATCGGCCGGCCGGTCCGCACGCTGGGCGTGCCGCAAGGCGACTGGTTCACCACGACCTCGACACTGGTCCACTACCTTCTCGGCGCCACCGCCCAGGCCTCTCACAACACCGGCGACGACACCGTCCCCGGCTCCGAAGCGGACCGCGCCGAGTTCCTCAACACCGCATCCAGGGCATGGCAAGAGCTCGACCCCGACGACTACCCGTTCATCCAGGCCATCGCAGAGCAGATGCGCGAGCACGACGACCGCGAACAATTCCTCACCGGCATCGACCTCGTCCTCACCGGCATCACCACTCTCCGTCCACCCGCCACACCAAGGCCCCCTGCTCCCGAGCGCCTCCCCAGCCCCAAGTAGGTCTTCGTTGGGCACACCCCGAAAGTGTCGGGATTCGACGATTTCCCGACGGGCCGCCGACCCGACTCCAAACAGCCCAAAAGCCAGACAACCGGGGATTGAACACCGCTCCAGGCGGCTGGCTTCAGGCGCGGATCGACGACAGGGAGAACCGGTGCCAGGCGCGCGGCGCACAGCCCAAAGGGCCGGTGTCTCGTGATCTTGATCGCGTGCCTCGCGTGCCCACCTAGCAGGGCTGCTGGCCAGCGGCGTTGTGAGCTGCGGAAGTAACAGCCACGGGATTACGAGACACTAGATCACAACCATTTCTTCGGTTGACGTGACGCCAGCTCCGAATCCGGTGGATATGAGCTGGTCGGCGGCGCGCACTCGCCCTTTAGGTTGCAGCGAGCGGTTGCTCGCGACGACGAACGTCGGGTGATTCTCAAGGGAGCGGCCAGTTGCGTAGGGCGGCGTCGGCCATTCCTTGGAGTTCGTCGCGGCCGACGCCACTCGCGGCCTGCACGGCGATGCCGAATGCCAAGGTGGTGACGTAGCGGGCCAGGAGCCCCGGATCGGTCTCCGGAGGCAGGTCGCCGTCGTCGACGGCTCGCTGGAACCGCTCTCGGACGCGGGAGCAGCCGTCGTTGCGCCAGGCGATGAGAAGGTCACGGACTCCACGCCCGGAGTCGCTGGCGGCCAGGGCGCCCTGAACGCCCAGGCACCCGTGAGGATGGGCCGGTCGGGTGGTGGTTCGGACGGTGCCGGTCAGGATCGCGGTGGCGACGCCGAGGGCGGTCGGCTCCTCCATGGCCCGGGCTAGGTATGCGCTCGGGCCTTCGGTGTAGCGCTCCAGGGCCTTGCGAAACAGCTCTTCCTTGTTGCCGAAGGCCGCGTACATGCTCTTGGCGGAGATGCTCATCGCCTCGGTCAGGTTGGCCAGGCTGGCCCCCTCATAGCCATGCTCCCAGAAAACCAGCATGGCGCGCTCAAGAGCGTCGTCGGCGTCGAATCCTCGCGGTCGGCCGATGGGACCGCTCTGTTTGATCGCCACCCCCGCAGCCTACCCCTTCTGCAGCGGTCGCTGCAGAAGTGCTACCGTTCGACTTCAGCAGCGATCGCTGCAGAAGTCGAAAGAGGTTATTCACATGGGACTACTTGAGGGTAAGACCGCTCTCGTCACCGGCGGCGGCACCGGAATCGGCCTGGCCAGTGCCGTACGGCTGGCGGCCGAGGGCGCACACGTGTTCATCACCGGCCGGCGCAAGACCGAACTCGACACGGCCGTCGAAGTGATTGGTTCAGCGGCTACCGCGGTGATCAGTGACATTTCGAACCTGGCCGACCTGGACCGGCTCTACGAGACGATCCGCAGCCGGGGACGGGGCCTGGACGTACTGTTCGCGAATGCCTCCGTCGCCGCGTTCGTGTCGCTTGAGCAGGTCACCGAGGAGCACTTCGACACCCTCTTCGGTATCAACGTCCGGGGCACGCTGTTCACCGTTCAGAAGGCGCTGCCCCTGCTCAATGACGGCGCCTCGGTGATCTTGAATGGCTCTACCAATGTGGACGTCGGCGCGGAGGCGTTCGGCGTGTACGCGGCGACCAAGGCCGCCACCCGATCGTTCGCCCGGACCTGGGCCAACGAACTCAAGGGACGCGGCATCCGGGTCAACACCATCACGCCCGGCCCGACCGACACCCCTGGTTTGTCGGGCCTCGCGCCCGACCCGGAACAGGCCGCCGGCCTCAGGCGGCACCTGGCCACGCAGGTGCCGCTGGGCCGGCTCGGGCGGCCGGAGGAGATCGCCGCCGCCGTGACCTTCCTCGCCTCCGAGCAGAGCAGCTTCATCACCGGTTCGAGCCTGTACGTCGACGGCGGCCTGAACCAGATCTGAGTTCCTTGGCCGCGCATCCGGCGAGGATGGCGGCTCCTGGCCGGCGGGGCTCGCTCAGGCGGGTGAGCCCGGCAGCCTCGATCGCAAGCCGGCCGGGCGGACAGAGGTCACGCCTGCCGCAGCAGCGCGAGGTGATTCAGTGCACCAGCGGCTTCCTGCCGCTGGCACCGGACACGGTGCCGCAGGAGAGCGCCAGCAGGAAGGGTCCGACCAATGAGCGGTAAGTCCGCGCGTCAAGTAGGTCTGGACGATCAAGACGGCCACGATCAGGGCGACCCATCACCCTGATCAAGGAACGGTTCCGACGTGCACCCCATCTGCGGCGTCCTCGCCCGACTCCATACAACATACGAGCGAAGCCACGCCGGCCGACGGCGCAATGCTCTGACCAGAGAGGTAAGGACCCATGAGCGTAATCGGCATCATTGGCGCAGGTGAGGTCGGCGGCCAGATCGCGCGTGCAGCGATCGCGAACGGCTGCGACGTCGTCATTGCCAATTCACGAGGACCCGAGACTTTGAAAGACCTCATTGACGAGCTCGGCCCGTCATCGCGTGCCGCAACCGCTGCCGGCGCTGCTGCCGCAGGTGAGTTCGCAGTCGTGGCGGTCCCCCTCAAGGTGGTCAACGACATGCCTGCGGAGGAACTGGCAGGCAAGATCGTGCTTGACACGAACAACTACATGGTCTGGCGCGATGGCCATATCCCGGTCCTCGACTCGGGTGAAAAGACAGTTCATGAGCTACGCCAAGAGCACCTTCCGCGATCCAAGATCGTCAAGGCCTTCACCCATATCCAAGCTCCCCGCATCACCACCGCGGGTAAGGCGGCGGGCGCCCCCGGCCGTCTGGCGCTGTCGGCTTCGAGCGACTTTCCCGAAGCCGTGGAACTCGTGACGCGACTGTACGATCAGTTCGGGTTCGACACCGTCGACAACAGCCCGCTCAGCGAGTCGTGGCGCAGCGGTCCCGGTCAACCCGCGTGGGTCGCGCACGAGCACCAGACCCGTGCCGAACTGATTGCCAACCTCGCCAGGGCGCGACGGATCATCTTGAGGTGAGTCTGTCCCTGGAGCTGACTTCCGCCACGACCTGCAGTCCGCACGAGCTGATGCCAAACAGGTCCCTCACGCGGAGGCTCGCCGCTGCCCAGCATGCTCCTATCAGGCCTACGGCCAGCCCTGAGCGGAAGCGCGCGGAAGTGCGACGGACCGCGGCGCGCACCGATCAGGAGGCCGTCGGCCAATCGCGCCACTGGCCGGCCTCGGCTGTCACTTTCGCCCTCGACAGCACGGCCGCTCGGCTGGTCCGCCTGGCCGAGCAGTACCGGCGCGACCGGCTACCTGTCTTCACACCTTCTCTAGAAATCTACATTGTAAAGGCGGACGTTCCTTTTCAAGATCATTTAGAAGGAACTAAAGACTCCTCGCCCACAGAAGGAGCCGGGGCGAGCCGGAAAGGGGCACCGTGCCGGCCAAAGGACTTGCCGGCGTCTGAAGTGTGATTGTCTGCGCTGGTTGAGTGGCGATTCATTGCAGGCCGCCACCCCGGGCGTCGGCCCCCTGTCGCGCACTATGCCCCGGTCAAACAGGTGCCGTCGGACCATGCCCGTCTGCACCGGTTCAAGCTGGGGTGTCGAGTCGCCGTGGTTCTTCGTGGTCGAGCTCGCGTTGCGGCCGGCGTGGGCCGGGTACGGCGACCTGCTGGGGTAGGGCGTCCTTGACGGTTACGTAAGGCGTTCACCGGGCGTGGCCGGCGTGCTCGTCGAGACGGCGCAGCATCACCGCCAGCATGAGCGGGAACATCGCCAGGTGCGCGACCAGCATCAGTGCGTCGCCGCCGATGAGGCCGAGCCACAGCAGCGGGAAGAGCGGCACGACCGGGACGAACATCGCCGCGCACATCTCCAGGGTCGAAGCCCAGCCGTGGCCGCGGATTCGCATCCACGCGGTCATGCCGATCGACATGTTGAACGCCATGACCAGGTAACTCAGCTCGGGATTTCGGCTGTGAGAAACGCTGAGGCCGAGGAGGTCGAGGAGGGCGCCGAGGGCGTACATCCCGACGAACATCGCGATGATCATCTCGACGTAGTGGAGGGTGAATCTGCCCCAGCGGCGGTCTGTCTTCGTCATGTCCTTGACTCTGTTCGGGGTCATGGGCGTGCGCCAAGGTGGACGGCCGGAGAGGTCTGGAAACTTGGGTTCTTTGTCCATCGGATCTACAGTCGGGGCATGGAGGTCCGGCGGGTGGTCGTGGTGGCGTACGAGGCGGCGGGGCTGCTTGACATCGCCTGTGTCACCTCGACGCTGGAGGAGGCCAACTGGCATGGTGCCTCTCCGTCTTATGAGGTGCGGGTGGCCACCCCGGGCGGGCGTGCCGTCACCTGTGGCACGGGGCTGACCGTCCAGGCTCAGCGGGCGCTGGAGCGGATCGCCGGGCCGCTTGACACGCTTGTGGTGTCCGGTGGGATCGGTCATGAGGACGCTGCCGCCAATCCGCTGATCGTCGCTCATGTTCGTAGGCTGGCTCGTGAGAGTCGTCGTGTCGCGTCTGTTTGTACGGGGGCGTATGTTCTCGCTGCCGCCGGCCTGCTCGGTGGGCGGCGTGTGACCACGCATTGGCAGCAGGCGCAGGCGCTGGCCGTTCGTTTTCCCGAGGTTGTCGTCGACCCTGATCCGATCTTCATTCGTGATGGGAATGTCGTCACGTCCGCTGGGACCACCGCTGCTCTTGATCTCACCTTGGCGTTCGTCGAGGAGGACAACGGTGCCGAGTTGGCTCGGATGGTGGCTCGTAACCTTGTCACTTATTTGCAGCGGCCGGGGAATCAGGCGCAGATGAGTATGTTCGTCAGTGTGTCTTCGCCTGCCGGTGGCTTGATGAAGCGAATTGTTGAGTACATTACGGGGCATCTTGGTGCTGATTTGACCACGCCCGTGCTGGCAGGTGTGGCGGGTGTCAGTGAGCGGCACCTTACTCGGTTGTTTCTCAAGCATCTGGGGCAGACGCCTGGGCGTTTCGTCAGGCAGGCTCGCACTGAGGCGGCTGCTCACCTGTTGGTCTCTACGTCGTTGCCGATGGTGGCCGTCGCGGTCCGGTGCGGGTTCGGGACGGCGGAGACGTTGCGGCAGGCGTTTGTGGATCGGTATGGGATTCCGCCTTCGCGCTACCGGTTGACGCAGAGTTCGGCCATTGGTGCGGGCTTGAGGAGGGAGTCGGCCGGTGGTGAGCTCGAACGCCTCTGAATTCCGCGGGTACCGTGCGCGTCGCGCGGTACCGGCGTTGTGCGTGTCTTTTCCGTACAGCTTGTTGATGGGCGTCATGGGGAAGTGTCTGTCTCACGAGTGGCTGTAGTGCTGCGGGTAGGGGAGCAGTGCATTTGCGGGCAGGTTGTCAGCAGCTCATCCAGTGGTCCCCGGCCGATCACTCGTCCTTGATCGAGGACGATGATCTGGTCGGCGCGCGCCAGTATGGCGGGCCGGTGGGAGACGACCAGCAGGGTGGTGACGCCGGTGATCCGGTCCCACAGCTGCTGTTCGGTCTCCATGTCCAGAGCCGAGGACAGGTCGTCCACCACGAGTAGGTCCGGCGAGCGGACCAGTGCCCGTGCGGCGGTGACCCGCTGCGCCTGACCGCCCGACAGCCGTACTCCCCGGGAGCCGACGACCGTGTCCAGTCCTTCGGGCATTGCGGCCAGGTCCCGGTCGAAGGCGGCGAGTTCCACCGCTTGCTCCAGTTGGTCGTCGGGCCAGCCGAGTAGCAGGTTCTCTCGTAGTGAGGCGGAGAACAACCGGGGTACTTGTCCGGTGTAGGCGACCCGGCCGGGCACCATGAAGCTTCCGGGGTCGTCGATTCGGGCGTCGTTCCACCAGATCGTCCCGGCGGTGAGCGGTTGCAGTCCGAGTAGGGCGCGTATCAGGGTGGTCTTTCCCGAGCCGACCTCGCCGGTGATCACCGTGAACGATCCTCGTCTGATCTCCAGGTCCACCCCGTGCAGGCCGTACCGGGTGGTGAGTCCTCGGGCTTGCAGGACTTCCAGCGGGTCGCCGGGGGCGGGGGGTGCCGCGGCGGGGTGTTCGTGGTGCAGCCAGACGCCGCTGTTGTGGGACAGGTCTTCTTTCGGGCCCATCATCTGGGTGAGTCGTTCGGTGGAGACGCCTGCTTGGGGGGTCCGTGAGAGGATCGCGCCGATGGTCTGCGGTAGGGCGGTGAGCCAGCCGATGTAGGTGGTGAACAGTGCGAGGTCGCCCACGGTGAAGTCGCCGCGGCGCATGGCGGGGGCGGCCAGCAGCAGGACCAGGCCGATGCTGATCTCGACGGTCGCGCTGGTCGCGGTGTTCAGCAGGTCGGTTGCGATCCGGTCTTTCACCGCTGCTTCGCGGCGCAGGCGGTTGTGTCGGCGCAGACGCTCCAGTACCGCTTCTTCGGTTCCGGTGGTCTTGATCGCCAGTACGCCGCCGAAGATCTCGCCCAGGTAGCCGGTGACGGCCGCGCCGAGTGCTCGGGCCTGCTGGTGGAGGCGCTTGATCATCTGGTTCATCAGCCGGCTCAGCACCCCGATCGCGATCGTCGGTATCACCAGGACGAGTGTGATGACCGGGTCGATGGAGGCCATGATGGCCAGTGCGGCGGTGCTGAAGAGGGTGGCTCCGGCCAGCGGTACGGTGTCGTCGACGAGTTCCACCACGTCGCTCACGTCGTCGCGCAGCCGGGCGAGTGCTTCGCCGGTGGAGTGCGGCACCTGTCCCCGGCCGGTCAGGATGGAGCGCAGGACGTTGGCGCGTAGCAGGGCTGCCGCTGCGCTCCACCAGTAGTCGCCGTAGGTCCAGGCGATGACGATCGTCAGGCCGCGGATCAGCTCTGTCGCCACGAAGGCCGCGCACAGCAGTAGTGGCACCTGGTGGGTGGTGAGGTGGTCGAACACCTGCCGCAAGATCAGTCCGCTGCCGAGTGGCAGGACGCTGGCCGGCATCCACAGCAGGCCGCCGATGAGGTAGCGGCGCAGGTCGAAGCGGGCCAGTGCGGTGGCCACCGTGATGAGGGGTTTCATCGGTTCGCCTTTGCGAGCATCTGCGCGAATCGGCTGGCCGGGTCGGTGAGGAGGTCTTGGCGTCTGCCGTATTCGATGATCTGTCCGTCGGACACGACGGCGATCTGGTCGACGCGGGTCAGCGACGCGATCCGGTGCGCGATGAGGATGGCGGTCCTGCCGGTCAGCAGCCGGGTCATGCTGTGGTCGATGCGGCGTTCGGTGGCCGGGTCGAGTCTGCTGGAGGCTTCGTCGAGCACGATGAGCCCGGGGTCGGTGAGGAGGGTTCGCGCGAAGGCCAGCAGTTGTGCTTCTCCGGCTGAGATCGTGCCGAGTTGGGCGTCGAGGTCCCAGCCGGTGAGTCCGACTTCGGTCAGGGCGGCCCGCAGGCGGTCGTCGTCGGGGTAGGGCCGAAACAGGGTGAGGTTGTCTCGGATGGTGGCGGCGAACAGTTGCACGTCCTGGGTGAGCACGCCGATTCTTCTGCGGAGCGATGTGGCGTCGATGTCTGGCAGGTTCAGGCCTTCGATGCGGACGGCGCCTGCCGTCGGGTCGTACAGGCGGGTGATCAGGCGGGCGATGGTGGTTTTGCCGCTGCCGGTGCGGCCCACCAGTCCGAGTGTCTCGCCCGGTGCCAGGCTGAGGGTGACGTCTTTGAGTACCGGGTCGTCGTCGTAGGCGAAGCAGACGGCGTCCAACTCCAGTCGGAGCGGTCCGGTCGCGGGCAGGTGCCTGGCCCGGGACGGTGTGGGCGTCGGCAGTGTGCGGTGTTCGGCCAGTAGGTCGCCGATGCGTTCCAGTCCGGCGAGGGCTGTCTGGTAGGGGCGTAGCTGGTCGATCAGCCGTTCGAACGGTGTGCGGATCAGGAGCGTGTATTGAAACAGCAGTACCGCGGTGCCGGTGCTGAGTGTGCCCGACAGGGCCAGCAGGAGTGCCGTGCCTGCCGCGAACGCGACGCTCGTTCCGGCCAGGATGGCGCTTCCCATGATGTCGCTGCGCAGATCGGCCCGCCACAGTGCGGCGCTGGCCTGGTGGAAGCGGCGTACGGCGTGCTCGCCTGCGCCGTTGGCGCGCACGTCTTCTGTTCCGGCCAGTCGTTCCTCCAGGTAACCGAACAGGGTGGCGCTCGCCGCGCGTGCCTGTGTGGCGGAGGGTACGGCGAGGCGTTGTGCGCGGATCATGCCGAGGCCGATGAGTGCGCAGTAGGTCAGCAGTACCGCGCCGATGCCCGGCTCGATGAAGAACACCACCGTGATCGCGCCGCTGAGCAGGAGTACGCCGGCTACCACGTCCAGGAGGAACGCCACCATGAAGTCGGCGATGGCGACGACGTCGCCGTCCACCCGTTCGATCATCTCACCGGGGGTGTTTCTGCTGTGGAAGGCCATGTCCAGGCTGAGTGTGTGCCCGGTCAGGTGTTCGCGCAGCCGGTTCGTCCCGTCCCAGGCCGCTCTGCCGGCCAGCCAGGCGGTGATCAGCCGGGCGGTCTGCCCGGCGACGGACAGGCTGAGGTAGCCCAGTGCGACGAGGGTGAGGTGGTGGAGGTCCGCGCCGCCGGCCGCGTCGTCGACGAACCGGCGGGTGAACTGCGGTGCCGCGAGCGGCAGGGCTGTGGTGGCCGCGACGGCGAGGGCCAGGGGTAGGGCGGAGCGGGGTTCTGGCAGGAGGGAGCGGAGAACGCGCCTACTGGAGGCTGCCCTCCCCGAGGTCGGCGAGGTCGGCAAGCGTCATGTCCTTTGTGTGGGTGACCGGGGTGGTGGGGGTGGACATGAACGCGTGCCTCATTGCGCCTCCTTCGCGGGCGGGATTGCCGATCATGAGTAGAACAGGTGGTCTGCCTGGCGGGCAACCGGTTATGTGGGGAGCTTTTCAGGGCTTTTTCGGCCGTCGGGGGTGTGTGCCGCCGGGGGTTGGTGTCGTGGGAGGGGGCCCGGTGGTCAGGGAGTGGGTGGGGTGCGGGGGCGGAGGGCGCCGGATGAGGCGGCCATGAAGGCGGCCAGCAGGGCGGGGATGACCAGGGCGCCGGGGAGGGTGATGATCTCGGCGGCGCCGCCGATGATGGCGGGTCCGGCGACGAGTCCGGCGTAGCCGACGGTGGCGACCTGGGCGATGGCCTGCCCCGCGCGGGCAGGGTCGTGGTTTCCGGCGGCGGAGAAGACCTGGGGGACGATAGTGGACAGGCCGAGGCCGAACAGGGCGAAGCCGGCGATGGCGACGGGGACGCGGCCGATGAGCAGTGCGGTGAGCAGGCCGGCGGCGGCGAGGAAGCCGGAGTAGCGGACCAGGCGTACGGGGCCGAACCGGAGGGCGAGGTGGTCTCCGGCGAAGCGGCCGATGGTCATGGCGGTGGAGAAGACGGCGAAGCCGAGGGCGGCGACGCCCTGGGAGGCGTGGAGGTCTTCGAAGAGGTAGACGGCGGTCCAGTCGACGGCTGCGCCTTCGCCGACGAGGCTGGCGAAGGCGACGACGCCCATCAGGATGATCCAGGCGGACCAGCGGGCGCGGGCGGGGGCCGCGGCGGTGGTGGGGGGTGTGGTGGGGGGCAGGAGGTGGCGTCCGGCGTAGAGGGAGAAGGCGGCGAGGGGGAGTCCGGCGGTGGCGAGGGTGGCGCTGGCGCTGAGGTCGAGCCAGGCGAACAGGCCGGCGAGGGCGGCGCCGGCGAGGCCGCCGAGACTGAACATGCCGTGGAAGGAGGACATGATGGGGCGGCCGTAGGCGCGTTCGATCTCGACGCCGTGGGCGTTCATGGCGACGTCGAGGGAGGCGTTGATGAAGCCGTACAGGAAGAGGGCGGCGATGAGGAGGGGGAGAGTGGGGGCGTAACCGGGGGGGATGATGGCTAGGGCGGTGGCGACGGCGGCGGGGGTGACGACGCGGGCGCTGCCGAAGCGGTCGGTGAGGCGTCCGGCGAAGCGCATGCCGGTGACGAGGCCGGCGGCGATGGCGAGCAGGCCGTAGCTGAGTTGCCCGTCGCTGAGGTGGAGGTCGTGTTTCACGGCGGGGATGCGGGCGGCCCAGGCTCCGGAGGTGGCGCCGAGCAGGATGAAGAAGAAGGATACGGCGCGGCGGGCGCCTGCGGCCTGCCGGGTCGTGGGGTTGTTCATGGGGGCCCTTGGGAGTTCGGCGTGCGTGTGTATTCAATCACGGCCGGCCTCGGTGAAGGGCCCCAGTGGACGGGTTCAGTGGACGGGTTCAGTGGACGGAGAAGCCTCCGTCGACGCAGAGGGTCTGGCCGGTGATGTAGGCGCCGGCTTGGCCGGCGAGGAGGACGGCGGCGCCGGCGAAGTCGGCGGGGATGCCGTTGCGGCCGGCCATGGTGCGGGCGGCGAGGGCTTCGGTGCGGCCGGGGATGGCCTGGGCGGGTTCGGTGAGGGGGGTGAGGACGAAGCCGGGGATGATGGTGTTGACGCAGACGCCGTGGGAGGACCAGGCTTCGGCCTGGGATCGGGTCAGGCCGGTGATGGCGGCTTTGGAGACGCCGTAGACGCCGCTGTCGCCGAAGGCGCTGATGGACTGCTGGGAGCCGATGTTGATGATGCGGCCCCAGCCGCGGCCGGCCATGCGGGGGCCGAAGTGCTGGCCGAGGAGGTAGGGGGCGGTGAGGTTGACGGCCATGGTCTGCTGGTAGTCGTCGGCGGTGAGGTCGTTCATGGGGCGGCGGATGTTGTTGGCGGCGTTGTTGACGAGGATGTCGATGTCGCCATGGAAGGTGGCCGCCTGGTCGCAGACGCGGGTGACGTCGGCGGGGTCGCCGAGGTCGGCGCTGATGGTGGCGGTGGTGACGCCGTGGTCGCGAAGGCGGGTGGCGGCTTCGGCGAGTTGCGCGGGGCGGCGGGCGGTGATGACGACGGTGGCGCCGGCGCGGCCGAGGGCTTCGGCGATGGCGTATCCGATGCCGGAGCTGCCGCCGGTGACGAGGGCGACCCGGCCGGAGAGGGAGAAGAGGTCCCCGAGGTAGACGGTCATACCGAGGGAACCTATCATCCTATGTTTGGGTGGCCTTTTCGGCGGTGAGGGCGCGGGCGGCGGCCTGGATCTTGTCCATGACGGTGGAGAGGTCGTGGAGGGTGGGGGTGTCGAGGAGCCCCAGCAGGCAGCGGAAGTTGGCCAGGCCGGCGTCGGCGATCTGTTCGGTGAGGGTGTGGCCGGCGGGGCTGAGCTCGATGCGGCGGACCCGGCGGTCGTGGGGGTCTTCGCGGCGGGTGACGAGACCGTGGCCGACGAGGCGGTCGACGATGCCGGTGACGGTGCCGAGGCCGACACCGAGGTGGTGGGCCAGGTCTTGCCCGGAGGCGGAGTCCTGGAAGGACAGGATCATGACGACTTTGAGCTGCCGCATGGTGAGGTTGGAGTCGAAGACGGGGGAGGAGGGGTGGTTCTGGGCGAAGAGCCGCCCCAGATCGCGTTGTATCTCACTGATCTGGTGGAGCAGCCGGTCACGTTCGTTGTCCACACTCACCTCTCGCTTCCTGAGAAGGTTATCAGGATTACCCGGCGCCGCTAAATATTCGTACAAGGCGAAGTGTTAGTGTGGGCCGAACTTATCGTGTCGTCCCCCTAGGAGCCCGCCCCCATGACCGCCTTGGCCAGGTTGAGCCTCGCCAACCGCAGCCTCGTCATAATGATCGCGGTCGTGTTGAGCGCGTTCGGCGCTTTCGCGATCCCGTCGCTGAAACAGCAGCTGCTGCCCTCCCTCTCCTTCCCCGGCGCCTCGGTGATCGCCCCTTACCAGGGGGCCTCCCCCGAGATCGTGGAAGATCAGGTCACCAAGCCGATCGAGGACAGCTTCCAGGGCCTGGAGGGCGTCACGGAGGTGACCTCCACCTCCCGGGAAGGGATGTCGCAGGTCCAGGTGGCGTTCGAGTACGGCACCGACATCGACGCGGCGGTCGCGAAGATGCAGCAGTCCCTGTCACGGATCGACACCCAGCTGCCCGACGGGGTCGACCCGCAGGTGCTGGTCGGCAGCACCGACGACATCCCGGTGCTGGTGCTGGCGGTGGAGGCCGGTGACGACGAGCGGGCCATGGCCGACAAGCTGCAGCAGATCATGGTGCCGGAGCTGCAGAGCGTCGAAGGGGTCCGCGAGGCGGCGGTGACCGGTGTCCGGGACGAGACGGTGGTGATCACCCCGGACGCCGAGAAGCTCGCCGCGCGAGGACTGGCGCCGACCGCCGTGGCCGACGCGCTGCGGGCCAACGGCCAGCCGGTCCCGGCGGGCAGCCTGGTGCAGGACAAGGTGTCGCTGACGGTTCAGGTGGGTGACCGGATCTCCTCGGTGGAGGAACTGAAAGACCTGTATCTGATTCCCGCCGTCGCACCGCAGACCCAGCAGCCGGCCCAGCAGTCGCCGCAGGCGCAGCAGGGCCGGCAGACGCCGGTGGCGCCGACGGCGCAGAACGCCGCCCGCGCCCAGCAGCTGCCGCGCCCCGCGGCGCCGAAACCGGTCAGGCTGGGGGACGTCGCCACGGTCGAGCGGTCACTGGCCGACAGCACGTCGCTGACGCGCACCAACGGGGAGCCGAGCCTGGGGGTGTCGGTCACGATGACACCGGACGGCAACGCGGTGTCGATCTCTCACGCGGTGCGCGCGAAAGTGCCCGACCTCGTCACCGCGATAGGTGACGCCTCCGAGGTGACGGTCGTGTTCGACCAGGCACCGTATGTGGAGCGCTCAATCGAAGACCTGACGACCGAGGGCCTGCTGGGCCTGGTGTTCGCGGTGCTGGTCATCTTGATCTTCCTGCTGTCGGTGCGTTCGACACTGGTGACGGCGATGTCCATCCCCCTGTCGGTGGTCATCGCGTTGATCGCGCTGTGGCTGGGCGACTACTCCCTCAACCTGCTGACGCTGGGAGCGCTGACCATCGCGGTGGGACGGGTGGTGGACGACTCCATCGTGGTGCTGGAGAACATCAAACGGCACCTGGAGTACGGCGAGGCCAAACGCGACGCGGTGCTCGCGGGTGTGCGTGAGGTGAGCGGGGCCGTGACGGCCTCGACGTTGACGACGGTGGCGGTGTTCCTGCCGATCGCGGTGGTCGGCGGCATGGTGGGGCAGTTGTTCGCGCCGTTCGCGATCACGGTGACGGTGGCGCTGCTGGCGTCCCTGCTGGTGTCGCTGACGGTGATCCCGGTACTGGCCTACTGGTTTTTGAAGGCACCGGTGCTGAACGCGGACCAGGCGCGAGTGGTCCGCGAGGAAGCCGAGGCCAAGGAACTGCGCAGCCCGCTGCAGCGCGCCTACCTGCCCGTACTGCGGTTCGCGACCAAGCGGCGGCTGATCACGGTCCTGGTCGGTGTGGTGATCTTCGTGGGGACGATGGGGCTGGCCGGGCGGCTGGACACCAACTTCCTGGACGCCTCAGGGCAGAACACGCTCTCCGTCAGCCAGAAAATGCCCCCCGGCACCGACCTGGCCACCACCGACGCGGCGGCCAAGAAGGTGGAGGAGGTGCTGGGTTCACTGCCGGACGTGCAGGACTACCAGGTCACCGTGGGCTCCGGCGGCGGGTTCATGGGAGGGTCGGGCGGCGGTGACCGCGCCTCCTACTCGGTGACGGTGTCGGAAAGCGCCGAAGCGGCCGTGGTGCAGGAGACCCTGCGCGAGCGGCTCAAGGGGCTGAGCGGCGTCGGTGAGGTCACCATCGGAGGCGGGCAGGGCGGTCCGGGCGGCGGCTCGACCAACCAGCTCCAGGTGATCGTGCAGGCACCCGACAACGCCGCGCTGCAGACCGCGGCCGAGGCGGTACGTGCCGCGATGGCGAAACTGGACGGACTGCAAGACGTGGCGTCCAACCTGCAAGCCAGCGCGCCCCGCGTCGAAGTCCAGGTGGATCGGGAGAAAGCCGCGGCCAAGGGCCTGACCGAGACGCAGATCGGCCAGGTCGTCGCGCAGCGATTCCGTGGCACCCCGCTGGGCCAGGTCACCCTGGACGGGCGGGCCGGCGATCTGATCCTGCGCGCCGACGAGGCACCGCAGACGGTGAAGGCGGTCGGCGAGCTGAAGCTGGCGACGGCATCCGGTCAGGTCAAGCTGTCGGAGGTGGCGAAGGTCGCCAAGGTCGACGGGCCGACGCAGGTGACCCGGATCGACGGCGAGCGCAGCGCGACGGTGTCGGGTACGGCCACCGGCAGCGACCTGGGCAGCGTCACCACGGCGCTGACGGCCAAGCTGGAAGGGGTGTCGCTGCCGGCGGGGGCGAGTTTCACCGTCGGCGGTGTGAGCGCCGACCAGGACGAGGCGTTCGGGCAACTGGGGCTGGCGATGCTGGCGGCCATCGCGATCGTCTTCATGATCATGGTGGCGGCGTTCCGTAGTTTCGTCCAGCCACTGGTGCTGCTGGTGTCGGTGCCGTTCGCGGCGACCGGTGCGATCGCTCTGCTGCTGGCCACCGGGACCCCGCTGGGTGTTCCGGCGCTGATCGGCATGCTGATGCTGATCGGAATCGTGGTGACCAACGCCATCGTGCTGATCGACCTGATCAACCAGTACCGGGAGCAGGGACTGGGCGTGGTGGAGGCGGTGATCGAAGGAGGACGCCGCCGGCTGCGGCCGATCCTGATGACCGCGGTCGCGACGATCTTCGCGTTGATCCCGATGGCGCTGGGCCTGACGGGGTCGGGCGGGTTCATCTCCCAGCCGCTGGCGATCGTGGTGATCGGCGGCCTGCTGTCGTCGACGCTGCTGACGCTGGTGCTGGTGCCGACGTTGTATGTGACGGTGGAGCGGACCAAGGAGCGTTTCGGCCGCAAGCCCAAGACCGGCAAGCACGAAGCCGAGACGAAGGGCACCGCCGAGCTGGCCTCGGCGCGGTAGGTCCGGCGCCGCAGTACGCCGATCGCCGCCCGGCCGCGTCTACGGCCGGGCGGCGATCGGACGCGGCCCACCCCCGCCGGCGACCCCCGCACAGGTGTGGTGACCGGGGCCAATAGACTGATGCAACGTGACTGCCAAGCCGCGTATCCCCAATGTCCTGGCCGCCCGCTACGCCTCCGCGGAGCTGGCCCGTCTGTGGTCTCCCGAGTACAAGGTGGTGGCCGAACGCCGCCTGTGGCTGGCGGTGCTGGCCGCGCAGGCGAAGCTCGGGGTCGCGGTTCCCGCAGGAGCGGTGGCCGACTACGAGAAGGTCGTCGAGCAGGTGGACCTGGCCTCCATCGCCGAGCGTGAACGAGTCACCCGCCATGACGTGAAGGCCCGCATCGAAGAGTTCAACGCCCTGGCCGGGCACGAGCAGGTCCACAAGGGCATGACGTCGCGGGACCTGACCGAAAACGTCGAACAGTTGCAGATCCGCGACAGCCTGCTGCTGATGCGGGAGCGGTGCGTGGCGCTGCTGGCCCGGCTGGGGGCGCTGGCCGCCGAACACTCGGGCACCGTGATGGCCGGACGTTCGCACAACGTGGCGGCGCAGTCGACCACCCTGGGCAAGCGGTTCGCCTCGGCGGCCGATGAGCTGCTGGTGGCCTTCGCCCGGTTGGAGGAGCTGATCGCCCGCTACCCGCTGCGGGGCGTCAAAGGCCCCGTCGGTACCGCCCAGGACATGCTGGACCTGCTGGGCGGCGACCCGGCCGCGCTGGCCGAGCTGGAAGGGGCGGTGGCGGCTCATCTGGGGTTCGCGCACCGGCTGACCAGCGTCGGGCAGGTGTATCCGCGGTCACTGGACTACGAGGTGGTCACGGCCCTGGTGCAGCTGGCCGCCGCTCCCTCCTCACTGGCCAAGACGATCCGGCTGATGGCCGGGCACGAGCTGGTCACCGAGGGGTTCGCCGAGGGGCAGGTGGGGTCGTCGGCGATGCCGCACAAGATGAACACCCGCTCATGCGAACGCGTCAACGGACTGACGGTGATCTTGCGGGGATACGCCTCCATGGTCGGTGAACTGGCGGGCGACCAGTGGAACGAAGGGGACGTGTCCTGCTCGGTGGTGCGGCGGGTGGCGCTGCCGGACGCGTTCTTCGCCTTCGACGGCCTGGTGGAGACCTCACTGACCGTCCTTGCGGAGTTCGGTGCGTTCCCGGCGGTCATCGCCGCGGAACTCGACCGGTATCTGCCGTTCCTGGCGACCACGAAGATGCTGATGGCCGCGGTGCGGGCCGGCATGGGCCGCGAGAGCGCCCACGAGCTGATCAAGGAGCACGCGGTCGCGGCGGCACTGGCGATGCGCGAGCGCGGCGCCGGCAACGAGTTGCTGGTACGGCTGGCCGCCGACGAACGCTTCCCGCTGGACGGTGCGGCGCTGGCCGACCTGCTGGCGCAGCGGATCGCGTTCACCGGTGCGGCGGCCGAGCAGGTCGAGGCGGTCGTGGCGCGCATCGCCGAGGTCACCGCCCGCTATCCGGCCGCGGCCGCCTACACCCCGGCAGCGATCTTGTGAGTGTCGTGGAGCTGACCACCGCCGCGGACGTGGCGGCCGCCTGCGATGACGACCCGCTGCTGGTGTGGGCGGCCCAGGGGATGCGCGACGGGATGCGGGCGTGGACCCTGGGGGGTGCGGTGGCGGTGGCCAGCCCGGATCTGAACCGCCGAGACCGCCTGACGGTGCGCGGGAACCCGCGCGAGGTGACCCGGCTGGTACGGCTGGCGTTGCCGCAGGTGGGCCCGGAGTATCGGCTGCTGGGGGATCGGCCGCTGGTCGAAGAGCTGGCGGCGCGGATGGAACAGGTCCGGAAACCGAAGGTGTTCGCATGGATGGACACCGACCGGACACCGCCCGTCCCGGGAGACGGCGACCAGACGGCGGCGGGGTGGCTGCAGGACGCCGACGGTGAGGTGGGCGCCCTGCTGGCGCGGGCGGCACCGTCGGCCTGGGCGGTGCCGGGCCTGCCGCAGATCCGCCGCTGGGCGGGGCTGCGCGCCGGGGACGGGCAACTGGTGGCCACCGCCGCCGATGCCTGGTCGTGCCCGCAGGTGGGCTTCGTCGCCGGGGTCGCCACCGCCGCGGCCGCACGCGGCCGCGGGTACGGGCAGGCGGTGTGCCGGTTCGTCTTCGCGGCGCTGGCCGCCGAGCACGGGCGGGTGGCGCTGATGGTCGACACCGACAACCATGCCGCGATCGGCGTCTACGGGCGCCTGGGCATGAGAGTGCGGCCGGTGGCCGCGGCGGCCGTGAGCCGGTGACCTCCCACCCCCGTCGGGTACCTCTCATCGGTGTCTTGCGCGGGCCGGCGCCGGCGCGAAGCGTCTTGCCGGTCACCGCCGTGTAAGTCACCGCCGTGTAAGTCACCGCCGTGTAAGTCACCGCCGTGTAAGTCACCGTCCCGCCGCCGGCGGCCCGCTCGTCCCGGTGACGCCGGCAAGGACGGAAAACCTGGTGCGCAGGGCGGGCACGCCCGGCACAGTGGATGAAATGATGTCCAGTTTTGTGCCTGGTCTTGAGCTTTCGCGCGCCTTCTACGCGCAGATCGTGCAGCCGCTGACCGCCGACGTCACACACAGCGCGGCACTGATCGGCGCCGGTTCGGAAGTGCTGGAGTTCGACACCGAACGCTCCACCGACCACGACTGGGGGCCCAGAGTGGTGCTGTTCGCCGCCCCCGAGACGACCGGTCCGCTGCGGGAGACCATCACCACCGGCCTGCCGCCGACCTTCGGCGGCTACCCGACCACCTTCGGCGCCGGCCACGGGGTCGAAGTCGTCGACGCCGCCGCCTGGTTCGACGACCGGCTCGGCTTCGATCCGCTGCGAGGAGTCACCACCTTGGACTGGCTGGCCACCCCCTGGCAGCGGCTGGCCGAGGTGACGTGCGGTGAGGTCTTCCACGACGGACTGGGCGTGCTGCAGCAGGCCCGTTCGGCCGTCCGCTGGTATCCGGGCGACCTGTGGCGCTACATATTGGCCTGCCAATGGAGACGACTGGCCCAGCTGGAGGCCTTCCCCGGCCGGTGCGGAGAAGTCGGCGACGATCTCGGCTCAGCCGTGCTGACAGCCGAACTGGCCCGCGACCTGATGCGCCTGGTCCTGCTGATGCGCCGCCGCTACCCGCCGTACAGCAAATGGCTCGGCAGCGCCTTCGCCCGCCTGACGGGCACGGCCGAACTGGGGGACGCCCTGACGGAGGCGGTCGCCGCGAAAGAATGGCGAGAACGGCAGCGCCAGCTGGGCCGCGCCTACGAACGGGTCGCCGCGCTGCACAACCGGCTGGGACTGACCGAACCGCTGCAGACCACGACCCGGGGCTTCTACGACCGGCCGTTCCAGGTCATCGGCGCGCAACGGTTCACCGACGCGCTCGGCGCCGCCATCACCGATCCGCAGGTGCGGGCCCTGCCACCGACCGGCTCGGTCGACCAGTTCGGCGACTCCGCCGACCTGCTGACCTGCCCGCGATGGTGCCGGGCGGTGACGCGGGCCGTACTGGGGGAGCAGGCCACCGGCCTGCAGAGTGCGGCGTAGACGGGGCGCTCCCGAGCGCTCCCGATGCGCGGGCAGGCCAGGGCGGGCAGGTCAGGCGGTGACCGGCTCGCGGACGCCGCCCAGCATGCGCCGCTCGAACCACAACGAGGTGAACGGAGGCACCGCGCACGCCAGACCCAGCACGATCGTGCCCACACTCCAGCGACCCACCCGCGCCGCGGCCAGCACCCCGATCACATACAGCACGAACAACAACCCGTGGATCGGACCGAAGACCTTCACCCCGAGGTCACCCGCCTCCACGATGTACTTGAAGAACATGCCGACGAGCAGCCCCGCCCAGGAACACGCTTCGGCGATCGCCACGTAACGAAACAGACGCAGTGCGGTCGGCACAGCGGGCACCTCTCCTCGGATCCGGAAAACGCCTCCAGCCTAAAGGGCCCTGGGTATGCCCAGGGCGGGAGCCCTTCCCCGGCCCCGAAGGGCGGCCGGCGGCCCCGCCACAGGAGCCGGGGGAGCGGGGGAGCGGGGGAGCGGTCAGGGCGGAGAGGCCATGCCGGGGCGTGACCGATGTCGCCCAGACGGCCGCCCGGCCCGCAGCACGGTCTCGGCCGCGGCGATCACCGGGTCCCGACCCCGCCTTTCTTCACCATCGCCACCATCGCCCACTCCCTGGGCATCTCCCTGAACGTCCTGGCCCGAGGTGGCGCAGCCGACACGGCCACCTCACCGGCCGCCTGAAGGCTTCCGCAGCAGCGGATGGGCCCGCATGGCCACCTCCAGCTCCCCGGGCAACTCATCACGGTAACGGCCCAGCGTCGCCAGATCACTGTGGCCCAGCACCCGCCGCACCGCGTCCATGTCCACCGCATCGGCCAGCAGATGGGTGGCCGTGGTGTGCCGCAGACCATGGGGCGTCACCGAACGCCGCCGATCGGGATCCACCTGCCGCTGCACCCGGTCGATCACCGCCTGCACATCCCCCCGCGCCAGACGCCCGCCCCGCCACGACAGCAACAGCGCCTTGTCCGCCCCCTCCTTCACCGCCTCACCCCGGCCCCGCTCCAGATAGGCCTCCAACACCTGTGCCACGTCACCCGGAAGCGGTACATCCCGCGTCTTGCCGCCCTTGCCGAAAATCCGCCAATAACGCACTCCGTCGTTGGTATAGAAATCCTCCACATTCGCCCGCACCAACTCCGAAACACGCGGCCCCATCGTCGACAACAGCAACACGATCAACGCGTCACGCAATTCGGTGCGCTGGTCACGCCGCCTGCCCCGCTCCCGGACCGCCGCACCCGCAGAAGCGGAACCGGCGGGCTCAGCCGGGACGCCCGCACCCTCCCCGCCACGGTCGCCGCCGCTGTCGCCGCCGCTCAGGTCACGCGCCGCACCGATCAACCCCTGGGCCTGCTCCCGGGTCAACGCCCGGCGCTGCGGCCGCAACCCCCCTCGCTCCTTGGCCGTCACCGTCGCCAACGCCATCGGATTGATCTGCACCCAGCCCGTCAGCACCGCGTGCTTGAACAACGCCGACAACGACCGGCGAAAACGCGCCTGCGAGGAGGCCGACTGCACACCACCGGCCACCGGCTCGGCCCGCCGCCCATCAGGCTTACGGGCAAAAGCCAGCAAGATCGCATCCACGTCCTCACCCGTCAGGTCATCCAAGACCCGATCCTCACCCGCCAGCCGTACGAACGTGGCCACATCGCGTGCGTAGACCTCCGCCGTCGCCGTCGACAGCGCACCGGTCAGCATCTTGGCCCGGATCAACTCCACATACCGATCGGCCGCCACCTGCACGGTGAGACGATTCAGATCCGCTGGTCGCATGTTCGGGGGACACCCTTCCTCGATCTTCCCAGCCGTCATGCCGACCGTAACGGCCCGCACCGACACAACCCGCCTGCCCGCACCACGCCGCAGGGCCCGCCTGGGAAGACACTCCACCCCTGCCCGCAGCACGCCCGCCCTCACCTGCCAGCTCAACCGCCACCAGGCACCGTTTCAGCACTCGTCACCGCAGACACCCAGCGGCAGCCGATGGTGCACCACCACCCCAAAAGCCTACGATCACTCCATGCCGAACCTCGGGCCCGTGGAACTACTGATCATGCTCGTCATGGCGCTCACCGTGGTGACCGCCGTGGTGACCACCGTGACGATCACACTGGCACGGCGCGGCTCACCCACCCCGACACCTCCGCAACAACTCGACGCAGCGGGACTGCAGCACCACGTCATGGCCCTGATCGCCGCCAACAAGCCCATCTTCGCGATCAAACTCATCCGCGAACAGACCGGCCTCGACCTCAAAAGCGCCAAACAACACGTCGACGACCTACGCGCCGGAAGAACCCCCCGACCACTCCCGCCCAACCACTACATTCCAGCGACACCCCCGCCCCTCAGCCGCGGCGCCGACCTGGCCACCCGGGTACGCCTGCTCAAAGACGCCGGCCGCGACGGACAGGCCGTCCTGCTGGTACGCGGCGAAACCGGCATGAGCGAACCCGACGCCCAGCACTTCGTCGACTCCATCCAGACGTGACATCCCTGGAAAGAGGGGATTCCCACGGTCACCCGTGAGGTTTCCCGCTTCACCGCCGGTCGCCCACCCGGAAGGATTTCCGATGACCACCGGCCCGCCACCCAACCCCAAGGCCGACACCTCCCGGCACGCAGGCACCCCTACACATAAGAGCGACTCACCGCGACCAACCCGGCATCGGCGCCGGAAGTCCTGACCGGCAGCGCCGCCACCGGAGTCCGCTCCCGCACATCCTCGGCCCTGATCGCCATCACCGCCGCAGGACTCCCCAACTCGCCATACCGGCCGGCGACCGCCCGCGTGATCACCTCACGCGCATCGACGACCACCTCCTTGGACGACCTCCCCGACCCCGCGATCGACAGATAACCGATCAGCGCGGCAAAACGCAGCTCATCAGCCGACGGCACCGCGACCCCACCCTCAGACAGAGGCGCACCAGGCCGATCCAGCCAGAACACCCCACCGTGCAAACACCCCGGATAAGACGTCTCACCACGCCCGAGCAGACGCACCGCGTCCGCCACCAACCGCCCGAACCCGGTCAGATCCGTATCCGGCGGCAGATCAGTCGTGACCAGCAGCGGCACTATCAGCGAATCCAGCATCGGCGGCATCCCTCCAGGAGTCGGCTCATCGTAGGATGCCGCACCGACAATCTCCGCCGGCCCGTTTTCCCACGACGCGCCGCCACCCCACCAGGAGCAGCCACCCACACAACCGAACCCGGGGGAGCGGCACACCCCACCACCGGAAAGCACCCTCCAGCGAGACGAACCTCCCGCCCCAAGCGGCACGACCCGAAACCATGAGAGAACTTCAGCGGCCAAGCATTTTCGTCCTGGCCGGCCGAACCAGAAACAGCCGGCCGAACCAGAAACAAAGGTCACCCGCCGCCGCTGCCGGCCCCGGCCAGGATCACACGAAGACGACCGGCAAGATCGAAGGCCTGCCGCACCGACCAGGGGCTCACGCCGTTCTCCGCCATCAGGGCGTGATACTGCTGCTCCTCGTAAGGAGTACCGGGCGGCAACGGGGCGATGTGCCAGTGCAGGTGAGTGCTGCCCTGCTGACTGCCGAGCGAGAGCAGATAGGTGCGCTCGGAAGGAACGACCACCTCAACCGCCAGGGCGACCCGGCGAACCACCCCGATCAACCGTAGAGATGGTGCCCTCCCTAGGGCAGTTCGCGGCGCACCAGCGCCCGGGCGAACGGCTCCTCGGCGGTCCGGGCGTGCGCCATCCGCGCACGCACCTCGCTGAGCGTGCGCGGGCGGTAGCCGGGGCCGCCACAACAACTCTTGTGGAAGCGGACACCCGCGTGCAGCAATAGCGAGAGCGTCCGCCAGCCTGCGGTGTCCCGCCGACGCGGCGCGGCGAAGGCGGAACCGACGTGGATCAGCGGCCCGGCGCAGCGCGGGCAGGACCGCTCGTAGTGACCGGGGCCGGGGTAGGGCTGCTTGTATGAGGCTCGGCAGGACAGGCAGACGTAGGAGGTCTTCGCATGGGCCATGCGGCCAGGGTAGGCCCGTGCAAAGACCAAGGTCGATAGGGTTTTCGACTTACCGGGCAAGATCCACGGGACAGGTCCTAAAAAGGCGGTCAGGCGCCAGAAGCCCAAGGACGGGGGAAGGCGTCACCGTCCAACCGATCGCCTACGGCGAGTCCCAGAGGATCAGTCACGATGTGCTCGCTCCCGCCGTAGGTGGTCGCCTCATCCATATAGATGTTGACGTGCGCGAGCCGGGCCTGGCCGGTGCGGTTGGGCAACGCCATGTGACCGGTGTAGCCGCTGTGGAAGGTGCAGTCGCCGGCACGGAGCGGCACAGTGACGCGGGGGAGCCATCGCAGCGACGGATCCGCCGCGAACAGGTCTTCCTCGTGGTGGAGATCCTGCGGCCGCAGGCCGACACGATGCTGGGTGCCAGGCAGGAAGGTCATGCAACCCCGCTCCGGCGGAACATCGACCAGCGCTATCCACGCTGACAGCGGGAGCCGGTCACCTGCGTGCGGCCAGTACGGACGATCCTGGTGAAACTCGGTGGCGGCATTGTTGTGCGGCTCCTTGACCAGCATCTGGTCATGCCAGAGCCGCAGCGGGAACCCGGCGAGCTGCTCGGCGATCCGGCCGAGCCGCAGGTCGAGCGTGAGCCCCCGCAGTGTCTGGTCACGCTGCCAGACGTTGACCAACTGACTGAAAACGCCTTGCTTTTCCAAACTCTCGGTACGATGCGCCTCCAAAAACGCCTCGGCGCCGGTCCGGAAACGCTCGACCAGGCCTGGCTCGAGAACACCTCGTACTCGGACGAAACCGTGTTCACGATACGCCGCAACAAGCTCGTCCGGCACCCGGCCGTCCGCACCGACGTCGCTGACGAACTGCCCCGTCGTGTCCATTGTCATCACTGACCTCCATGGTTCTTGCCGTTGGATACCGACCAGCATCGTCGCGGTATGCCGCCGCAGGCTAGGCCGATCCCGGCAAGTAGTCGTACGATCCCGACATGCCTGCCACGCTGCACGAGCACACGCTGTTCGACGGGGGCCCTGTCTGGGGCGCCGTTCACCACCTGGGCCCCGACATCGCACCGCACGCACACGACTTTCTCGAGATCGCCGTGATCGGAACCGGCTACGGCCGGCACACGACCAGCCAAGGCGAACGCCCGCTGCGGCACGGTGAAGTCATCGTGCTGCGTCCCGGCGCCTGGCACGGGTTCCGAGACTGCACCGGCCTGACCGTCGCCAACTGCTGCCTGTCCACCCAGGCACCACGGGCCGAACTGGCGGCGCTGTACGACATCCCGATGCTGCGCCGGATGCTGTGGACCGATCCGGTGGCATCCGGCACGCACGGCGTGGCGGTCACGACCGTTGATCCGGCCGCCGCCGAAGAGGCCATCGCGGAGATCGGCCTGCTCGAACGGGACCTCGGAGCCGATCCGGGCCGGCCGGGCCGGGTACTGGGCCGATTGGTCACCGTGCTCGGCATCCTGGCCGACGGCCGTAGTCCCGCACAGGCGACACATGAGTCCGCCATCCACCCCGCTGTCGCCACCACCGTCGCCCGGCTGGAGGCGGCGCCCGCCGATCCGTGGCGGCTGGATGATCTCGCCCGGACGGTCAACCTGGATCCGGCCTATCTCGGCCGGCTTTTCGGGCGGTATGTGGGGGTGACGCCACTGGGCTTCCTGGCCCGAGTGCGGGCCGAGCGCGCCGCCACGTTGCTGGCACACTCCGCCCTGCCCGTTGCCCAGGTCGGCGCCGCCGTCGGCTGGGACGACCCGACGTACTTCGCCCGCCGTTTCCGGACGCTGGTCGGGCTGACACCCACCGAGTACCGGCGACGTAGCCGATCAGGCGCCCACATCCAGCCCGGCGCCCCGGCAACCCCGGCGGGCAATGAAAATCACGCTGTTCGGACAGATGATCTTATCCGGCGATAGCGGGGTGTGGGGAAGTCGAGGAACCTCCGGCTCATTCGCACAGGGCCCCGGCCTTGGCGCGACCGCCTATCGCAGTCTGTTGCGCCGCTGATGCGAAAGCCTTGGCGTGATGTCGGGTGCGTATCACCGAATATGGCCTGTCCTGTCTGGTCCCGTCGCCGTTCCAACGTCGCCGCTGTGGGCGTGGTGGGCGTGTTTCCTTCAGGGCAACCGGATGCTGGGTTTCCGCGGCTCGAAAGCGTTTGTTGCGAGACGGACGGGATGTGATCGACGAGGTGACTCAGGCGATGCCCTAATAGGTCGATAAGGCAGCAAATATCCGATACCAGACAGAAGCTGAATTCTGTCTGGTATAATTCGTCTCGTCTTTTCCCGCCTTCGGGGTGTGTGTCCTGTCTCGCGGAACGCGTGTCCAGTCTCACTGGAGCCGGTCCGATCGGTGCCGTCTCATCGAAGCTGGCCTGCTTCGCGGGCCGTCTGGCCGTGCCGGGCTCCTACGGGCCTAAACTCTGACTGCATTGTGTGATTGACTGCATTGCGCGACATGACCGTTACGTCACGCTTCCAGTGGTGACAATTGCCGGTTCCTTCTCCGGCTGCATCATGGTTCGAACTCGTCTTCTTGGATCAGATCGGCGACCGACGGAAGAAGTCATTCCCGTCGCGCTGAAACCGTCGGCGGAAGCCGCCCACCGGATCGTCACAGGAATCCCCTTTTCGAATTCTCACCGCGTTCGGCATCTCGGTTTTGCGGCGGAAGACGTCCGGTGCCCAGTCCCAGGTGCCTTTGGCCGCCTGGAGCCCGGGGGTGGATTCGCCGTGGCGCTCCTCATGTCCGGCCTTGACGAGGTGCGCCTTCTCCCCCGTTTCCGCTGATCCGCGCTTCGTCGGTTTCGCGGGAGAAGGATCGCTTTCGACTGGGGATCGGTCAGTTTGCTCTTCTCCCTGTCCGGCCCTTGGACAGCGGTGTCTTCCGGTCACCGGTGTCAGTTGTCGGTGCGTAGCCGTACTTCTTCGGCGAGGCGGGTGAGGCTTTCTTCTAGGGTGTGGTCGATCTCGTCGTCGGGTGGGGTGTGGTCGTTGTCGAAGAAGGAGAGGTGGATGGTGACTTCGCTTGCTCCGGTGCCGCTGTCGGCGACTTGGAGCCAGCCGGCGTAGCGGCCGGTGTCGCGGGTCCCCCATTCGATGCGGAGTTGGTCGGGGTCGGCTTGCATGAGAGCGCGGGCGTCTTGGCCGGTGTTGTCTTCGTGGACGGTTACGGCGGGCATGATGTCGGGTCGTACGTGGAGGTCTTGTGGGAGCCAGTGGTCGAGTCGGTCGAGGTCGCGGGCTTGGTCGAAGACGAGTTGGGGTGGTGCGGGCATGGTGCGGGAGCGTTCGTGTTCGCTCATGGGGTCCTCGCTGTTCTCCGGTCCGGTGGTGCGTGTGATCACCTACCCGGGTTGGAGCTGGGCCATCCATGGATGCGCAGGTCAGTGCGGTGGAGTTAGTGCCGGGGTGGGCGTGTTTTTCTGACGAAGCGGGTGGCGGCGCGGTGGCTCATGCCGGTTTCGCCGCGTACGAGGAAGATGGCTTGGTCGAGTTGGTCGGCGGCTTTGAGTTGGAGGATCTGTTCGATGAGTTCGGGGCTGATGCCGCCGCGGATGAGGGCGTTGCGGGGGCGTTGGGTGATTCGTACGGTGAGCACGATGAGGCCGATGATCGCTGCTGTGAGGATCACCGTCAGCAGGAGGATGATGATCGGGTTCGACATGGGGTGAGCGTAACGCCGGGGGTGGCGGTGCGGGAGGGTGTGTTTTTCGGTGGTGGTTGGGGAGCCGGTGGGAACGTGTCACCGGTTGCCGTTGTGCTGCAGGGTGTCGGTGGATGCCTGGCGCTCGCTGCTCAGTTGCGCAGTTGGGCGTTGAGCCGGGCGGCCTGTCGGGTGAGGTGGTCGCGTTCGGGGAGGCTGGGTGCCTGTCGGGCGGCTTCGGTGTAGAGGCGTGCTGCGGTCACCGGGTCGCCGTCACGCTCGTGCAGGTACGCCGCGACGGCGGGGTGGCGGGGCAGGGCGGGGTCGAGCTCCGTCAGGGCGGCCAGGCCGGCCTGCGGGCCGTTGGCTTCGCCGACGGCGACGGCCCGGTTGAGGCGGGCCACCGGGCTGTCGGTGAGGCGCACCAGTTCGTCGTACCATTCGACGATCTGCACCCAGTCGGTCTCTTCGGCCGTCCGGGCGTCGGCGTGGAGTGCGGCGATGGCGGCCTGGGCCTGGAACTCGCCCAGGCGGTCGCGGGTGAGGGCGGTCTGGAGCACGTCGACGCCTTCGGTGATCAGGCGGGTGTTCCACCGGCTGCGGTCTTGTTCGGTGAGAGGTATGAGCCTGCCGTCGGGGCCGGTTCGTGCCGGGCGTCGTGCGTGGTGGAGCAGCATGAGTGCGAGCAGGCCTGCGGCCTCTTCATGGTTGGTCTTGGTGGCCAGTTGGCGGGTGAGCCGGATCGCTTCGCCGGCGAGGTCGATGTCGCCGGTGTAGCCCTCGTTGAAGACCAGGTAGAGCACGCGCAGCACGGTGGTGACGTCACCGGGCTGGTTGAAGCGGATGCCGGAGACGGTCCGTTTGGCTCTGCTGATCCGCTGGGCCATGGTCGGCTCCGGCACGAGGTAGGCGTGTGCGATCTGACGGGTGGTCAGGCCGCCGACCGCGCGTAGCGTGAGTGCGACGGCCGAAGCCGGTGTCAGGGACGGGTGTGCGCACAGGAAGTACAGCTGGAGTGTGTCGTCGGCCGCCTCGCCCGGGCCGGGTGTGGGCTCGCTTTCGAGGCGTGTTTCGCGGTGCCGTCGGGAGGTTTCGGCGCGGGTGGTGTCGAGGAATTTTCGCCAGGCCACGGTGATCAGCCAGCCCTTGGGGTTTCGCGGTGGGTCGTCCGGCCATACGTGTACGGCTTCGAGCAGGGCGTCCTGTACGGCGTCCTCGGCCGTGGCGAAGTCGGCTCCGCGACGGACGAGGACGCCGATCACTATGGGTGTCAGTTCCTGCAGCAGTGACTCGTTCACTCGATCACCGTTGGCTGCTCGACCAGGAACGGGCGTACTTCGAGCCATTCGTGGATCGGCTTGCCGCCTGCACCGGGTGCCGCGGACAACTCGCCGGCCAGTTCGAGTGCCCGCTCGTGGGTTTCGACGTCGATCACCATCCAGCCGGCGATCAGGTCTTTGGTCTCTGCGAACGGGCCGTCGGTGATCGGTGGCCGTCCTTCGCCGTCGTAGCGGACGAAGGTGCCTTGTGGGGAGAGTGCCTGACTGTCGACGAACTCGCCGGTGTCTTCGAGTCGGGCGGCGAAGTCCTGCATGTACTGCACGTGGGCCGAAAGTTCCTCTGGTGTCCATTGGTCCATCGGCGTGTCGTTGACCGATGCCGGTGCGCCCCGGTAGTGCTTGAGCAGCAGGTATTTGGCCATCGTGTTCTCCTTGGTGCGGTACGGCCCACTGTGGGTGTGTTCGCTTCGGGGACGAAGCCGGGTGCGGGTTTTCGACGTCTTGCCGGGATGTTTTTTTGGTGGATTTCAGGTGACACGTTTCTTGCCGGTGTCCCTGGTTGTGGGGGGTCGTTGGGGTGGGTTGAGGAGGAGCAGGGTGTAGGCGGCTATGGAGCAGCTGTCGGTGATGGTGCCATTGGTGATCATTTGTTCTAGTTGGGTGCGGGGGAACCAGTTCTGGCGCATGTCTTGTTCGGTGTGTTCGCGGTGGGGGGTGCCGGGGGTGAGGCCGGTGGCGAGGAAGACGTCGAAGCGCTGGGTGGTGATGCCGTGGGCGTTGTCGAGGTGGCCGAGGTGGGTGAGGTGGGTGGCGGTGAGGCCGGTTTCCTCGGCGAGTTCGGTGTGGGCGGTGGCTTGGGGTGAGGGGCTGTCGGGGACGCCGCCTTGGGGGAAGCTCCAGGTGCGTCGGCCGATGGGGTAGCGGTATTCCTCGACGAGGTGGAAGCCGTTGTTCTCCATGGGGATGACGAGGGCGAAGTCGGTTTTGTCGAGGAAGCTGTAGGTGCCGTGGGTGCCGTCGGGGCGTTGGATGCGGTCTTCTTTCAGGGTGAGCCAGGTGTTGGTGTAGATGGTGGTGGAGTCGAGGGTGCGGATTGTTGGCTCGTGGGGTTCGGTCATGGCGCGGGAGTTTAGTGGTGGGCGGTCGTGGGCGGTCGTGGGCGGCCGGTGGTCGGTGTGGTCGGGTCGGGGTTTCCGGTGGTGGTGCGGCAGGACCGGTCGGGGTGATATGTCCGGTTCGGGGTGGCCGGATGGAGGGTGGCCAGGCGGAAATAACCCTTTGCGGAACTGTCGTAGTCCTCTGTTACGGTCCAGGGCGTGTCTGAACAACCTCTCATCTACGCGCGTGGGCTGATCAAACGTTTCGGTGACTTCACCGCGGTCGACGGGATCGATCTGGAGGTGGCGCCGGGCGAGGCGTTCGGGTTCCTGGGGCCCAATGGGGCGGGTAAGTCTTCGACGATGCGCATGATCAGTTGTGTGTCGATGCCGACCTCTGGTGAGCTGCGTATTCTGGGTATGGACCCGCAGCGGGAAGGGTCGCGGATCCGTGCGCGGCTGGGAGTGTGCCCGCAGTTGGACAATCTGGATCCGGATCTGAGCGTCCGGGAGAATTTGACGACTTACGCCCGTTATTTCGGGTTGTCGAAGGTGGAGGCGCAGCGGCGGGCCACGGAGTTGCTGGATTTCGCGCAGTTGCGGGAGAAGGCCGACAGTCAGGTGGAGCCGCTGTCGGGTGGGATGAAGCGGCGGTTGACGATCGCGCGGGCGATGGTGAACGAGCCGGATTTGGTGTTGCTGGACGAGCCGACGACGGGATTGGATCCGCAGGCGCGGCATCTGCTGTGGGAGCGGTTGTTCCGGCTCAAGCAGCGGGGCGCGACGTTGGTGTTGACGACGCATTACATGGACGAGGCCGAGCAGTTGTGTGATCGGCTGGTGGTGATGGACGGCGGGCGGATCGTGGCGGAGGGGTCGCCGCGGTCGCTGATCACGACGTACTCCACTCCTGAGGTGGTGGAGCTGCGTTTTCCCGACGAGGCGGATTATGCGGGCAAGCTTGAGGGGATCGGGCGGGTTGATCCGTTGCCGGACCGGATTCTGCTGTATGCCGACGACGGTGACGCGGCGGTGACGGAGGTGCACCGGCGGGGGCTTGTTCCGTCCAGTGTGCTGGTGCGCCGTTCGTCGTTGGAGGATGTGTTCCTGCAGCTGACCGGCCGGACGTTGGTGGATTGAGATGGCTCATCCGACGGTGGCGGTGCTGGAGCGGCACCTTGTTCTGTATCGGCGGTTGTGGCGGGCGTCGGTGTTCTCCTCGTTCGTCTTGCCGGTGCTGTTCCTGCTCAGCATCGGGGTCGGGGTCGGTGGCTATGTCGGCGAGGTCGGCGGGGTGGACTACCTGGCGTGGATCGTGCCGGGGGTGATGGCCTCGACGGCCTTTCAGACGGCGATCGGCGAGTCGACGTATTCGGTGCTGGGCGATTTCAAGTGGGTGCGGTCGTATCACGCGATGCGTGCCACTCCTGTCGGGATCGGCGACATGGTCGTCGGCCGGTTGTTGTATGTGTTGTTCCGGGTGGAGATCGCGGCGATCGTGTTCCTGGGGATCACGGGGTTGTTCGGCGCGTTGCACTCGGTCTGGGCGGTGCTGACACCGGTGGTCGCGGCGTTGGTGACGTTGTCGGCCGCGGCGCCGGTGATGGCGTTCGCGGCGACCATCGAGCACGACAGTTACTTCGCGCTGCTGTTCAGGTTCGTGATGATCCCCTCGACGCTGTTCGCCGGCGTGTTCTTCCCGGTGGCGCAACTGCCCGATCTGGTGCGTCCGCTGGCGTACGTCTCGCCGTTGTGGCACGGGGTGGAGTTGAGCCGGGCCGCGACGCTGGGGGTGGCTCCCCCGTGGCCGGTGTGGACGCATGGAGGGTATCTGCTGGTGTGTTCGGCGGCCGGGTTGTGGTGGGCGTACGCCGCCTTCGGTAAGCGACTTCAGGATTAGGGGCATGGTTTCTGCGATGCTGGCGGCCCGGTTTTCTCCCTCCCGGGTGGGCGCGGTGGTCAACCGTAATGTGGGGGCGTTGCGTTCGGGCCCGTCGTACTGGCTGGTGCTGGTGTCGGGTTTCTTCGAGCCGGTGCTGTATCTGCTGTCGATCGGTGTGGGTGTGGGGGCGCTGGTCGGTGACCTGACGTTGCCGGGTGGCCGGGTGGTGGACTACGCGGTGTTCGTGGCTCCGGCGATGCTGGCGGTGTCGGCGATGTCGGGGGCGCTGTCGGAGACGACGTTCAACTTCTTCTTCAAGATGAAGTACGCCAAGACGTTCGACGCGATCCTGGCGACGCCGGTCCGGCCGTTTGAGATCGCGCTGGGTGAGCTGGCCTGGGCGATGGTGCGTAGTTGCGTCTACACCGGCGCGTTCCTGGTGGTGATGGTGGCGCTGGGCCTGACGAGCGTGGGGTGGGCGTTGGCGGCGTTCCCCGCGACGTTGCTGGTGGGGCTGGCGTTCGGCGGGGTCGGGATGGCGGTCAGCACGCTGATGCGGGGGTGGCAGGATTTCGATCTGCTGACCACGGGGCAGTTCGCGTTGTTCCTGTTTTCGGGGACGTTCTCACCGGTGCAGGACTATCCGCTGGTGGTGGAGATCCTGGTGGGGCTGACTCCGCTGTATCACGCGGTGGAGTTGGTGCGGGGGCTGGCGCTGGGTGAGCTGGGCTGGGGCCTGCTGGGGAACGCGGCGTATCTGCTGGTGATGACGGTCGCGGGGCTGGCGTTCGCCGCGCGGCGCATCCAGCGGACACTGTGCCAGTGAGGGTCTGGGGTGTGATGGGCTCCCCCGCTCTCCCGACTCCTCCCCGCCGACTCCCCCGACTCCCCCGACTCCCCCGACTCCCCCGGCGCCTCCGGTGCCTCCGGTGCCCTCGCGAGTTCCTCGCGGCCGGCACCGGGCAACGGCCCGGTCCCGGGCATGCGCGCGGGGTTCAGGCGGGGGTGTAGGCGTCTGCGGAGATGACTGCGGCGAGTGGGAGCGGTCCGTAGATGTGCGGGAAGAGCTCGGCTGAGTCGGCGCCGGTTTCCAGGCGGACGTCCAGGCCGGTGGGGTCGATGGTCAGCAGGACGAGCGGGTCGGTGACGTCGAGGTAGAAGCGCTGGACGACGCCGTTGAGCTGTCCGTGGTCGGTGCAGGCATGGATGAAGCCCTCCTGTTCGAGAGTGCGGCCGAGGGTGGACAGGCGATACTCCCCCGCTGTGCGGGCGGCGTCCCAGTCGGTGGCCAGTGCCAGGTGCAGGATGGTCATCGCATCTCCTTGGGTTAGGAGCCGCCCGGGGCGGCGTCGGCGTACCAGCGGTGGGGTCAGGCGGCAGGGGTCAGTGGCGGGTGCGCCATTCCCGCTGCAGGATGGCGTAGATCACCTCGTCGGTCCATTCGCCTTTGACCATCTCGTTTTCCACCAGGTGGGCTTCGCGGCGCATTCCCAGGCGTTCCAGCAGCCGGGCTGAGGCGTGGTTGCGGCCGTCCAGGCGGCCGGTGACGCGGTGCAGGTCGAGGCCGTCGAAGGCCAGTTCCAGTAGGGCTTCGGCCGCTTCGGTGGCGTAGCCCTCGCCTCCGTGGCCGGGGTGGAATACGTAACCGATCTCGCCGCTGCGGTGCAGGGCGTTGTGCCAGAACAGCGTGCTGTCACCGATCAGTTCGCCGGTGGCCGCCAGTTCCACCGCCATGGCCAGTGCCTGGCCTTCCTCTTCCAGCGCCGTCTGGGTGGTCTTCTTTTCGAGGGCCTGTCTGACCTGTTCGGTGTCGCGGGGTTCCAAGTACAGGTAGCGGGCCACTTCGGGCAGCGAATGGATGGCGTGCAGGCCGGTGAGATCGTCAAAGGTGAAGGGGCGCAGGATGAGCCGCTGGGTGCGGATCGGGTAGGAAGGTTTCAGCATGCGGACAGGCTAGGAGGATACGCGGGGCGGGACCACCCGTTTTCGCGGTGCTCCCCCACTGCGGCCGCCACCGGTCGTGGACGGGCAGGGCGCTGGCGGCCCGGTGGCGGCCCGGTGGCGATTCAGTGGGTGCCACCGGCCAGGTTGAGCACCAGCACGCCGCCGATGATGAGCGCGATTCCGGCGACCTTGGCCAGGGTGAGGGTCTCGCCGAGGAACAGCACTCCGATCGCGGCGATCACGGCGGTGCCGGTGCCGGCCCATACGGCGTAGGCGGTGCCCACTTCCAGGTGCAGTTTCAGGGCCTGGGCGAGCAGGAGGAACGCGGCGGCGTAGCCGGCTACGACGACCAGGGCCCAGCCTTTGTGCGCGAAGCCGTCGCTCAGTTTCAGTGCGGTGGTCGCCAGTACCTCGGCGATGATCGCGCCTGCCAAGATCAGCCACGCCATGACACTCCCCCGGAAACTCGATCAAAGGTGACTAATGTAGCGGGTGAGGTGCTCCAGTAGCCGGGGGTGGCCGCCCGGCACGGGTGTCAGAGCGGGGGCATCGGGGCGAGGCGGAGATCGGCGAGCGCGGCGGCGCCGCGGGCGGCGTGGTCGCTGTCGGCGAGCACCATGGTCCGCGCCGACTGGTAGCGGCAGCCGGCGGCGTCGAACGTGTCCGTGGTGGCGAGCACTCGCTTTTGGTCTTTGTCGAGCAGTGCTTCGGCCCGCTCCACGATGGCGCTGGCGACCGGGTTGCCGGCCGTGATGGTCCGGGCGTCGGCCAGGCGGCCGCGAGCGTCGGGGCTTTCGGCGAGCGCGGTGGCCTCGGCGCGGAGTGCTACGTACTAGTGGAGCCAGATCCAGGTGACCCATTTCCACACTTCGGCCGACTCGGGTGCCATCCGCTCCAGGGCTTTTCCGACCTGCCCATGGTGGAGCATCCTCATCGCGTCGAAGACCGCCCCGTAGCCGTAGGCGCGCTCTGGTGAGTCGCCGAGGTGTTCCAGGACCGCCCGCCATTCGCGTTCGGCGTGGTGGTCGCCGCGGAAGTCGTGGATCATTGCCACTGCGGCCGCCGCCGGGCCGAGCGCCGAACTGGCCGGGCTGCCGGCCCGCTGCCACGCGTCGAGGAAGCGGGTGCTGCCGGTGAGCACCTCGTCGACGTTGCCCGCCAGCGCGTCGGCGACCAGCAGCCAGCTCGTGGCACGGTGGCCGACCTCGGCCAGCGACGGATGGTCGGCGAGTTGTCGCCCCCATCGGTGGGCGCCCGGAAGGTTTCCCGCGCCGAGGCTGGTCTGGGTGGCCATACCAAGCGCGTCGATCAGTTCGTGGGTGCCGAGCGGAGTGTCCGGCGCGGAGGAGAGCAGCGTGATTCGGCGCTGGGCCGTGGCGGCGGTGGCGGACGTGTCACCGGCCCAGCTCTGGGCGGCGGTGAGCGCGTCGAGTGCGGCGGATTCGACGAGCGGGTCGCCGGTGCGGTGGGCGAGTTCGACCGCCCGCTCGGCGCACTCAGTGGCACCGACCTGAGCACAGGGCCACAAGGTCCCTTTTCACGATCGCCAGAACACGATGGTCAAGGAGGAATCTGCCATGAGCAACACCGAAAGCAGCACGTACGAGGGATTCACGGCCGCTGCCGGGTAAGGTGCCGAACCGGCATGTTCAGTGCGGGCAGACGACAGCCGGGCGTTGCGGGTTCTACTTGCGATCGGTGTCGAAAGCGTGTTCCACTGATCGGCATGCGATGGGACGCGCCTTCCCTGCTTTCCGGGCCGCCGCGGGTCCGCCCGCGGGTCGAGCGGGCCGCGGTGGTCCGCGTGCATGGGGCTCTGACCTGTTATGAGGTGCAGGCCCGTGGGGCGCTGGAGCGTACCGCCCAGGGGTGGAACGTGAGCCCTTACCGGGGTTGTGCCCAGGCCTGCCGCTATTGCGCGGTACGGCGTGCGCACCGTTATCTGGGGTTGGACGCCGGCGCCGACTTCGATTCGCGGATCGTGGTGCGCACCAACATCGTGGGGCGGCTGCGTGCCGATCTGGTGGCCAGGTGGGACGGTGAGCCGGTGAGCGTGGGTATGGCCGGCGACTGTTATCAGGGGGTCGAGGAGGTCTACCGGTTGATGCCCGGGGTGGTGTCGGCTCTGCGTGAGGCGGGGGCGCCGTTCACCGTGCATACCAAGAGCACGTTGATTCTGCGTGATGCCGAGGTGCTGGCCGCCGCACCGGGGGCGGGGGTGGTGGTTTCGATCGCTTTCGTCGACGACCGGGTCCGGCGTGCCGTGGAGCCGGGCGCGCCGAGTGCGCAAAAGCGTTTAGAGCTGGTGGCCGAGCTCAACGAGCGCGGTGTGCCGTGCGGGGTGGCGATGGCGCCGATCCTGCCGTTGCTGACCGACTCCCCCGATCAGCTCGCCGCCACGGTGCGCCGTGTCGCCGACGCCGGTGCGGTGAGTCTCACCCCGCGGGTGTTGCGTCTGCCGCCGGGGGCGCGGGAGTGGTATCTGGACTGGTTGGGTGAGCACCATCCGGCGTTGGTGGCCCGCTACGGCGAGCTGTACGGCGGGGGGGTCGACGCCGAGTCCGGTTATGTGCGTGCTGTCACGGGCCAGGTGCTGCAGTTGGCCGCCCGTTATGGTCTGAGCCTCACCCGTCTGGAGCAGCCGCTGCCGTTGGCGTTGCCCGCCCACCGGCAGTTGACGCTGTTGTGACGGGACCGGTGCCGGTCCCGTCACGGGTCGCCGCCGGTGGGGCGGTGGGTGGTTTTCCGGCTGGTCAGGCCGGTCAGGCCAGGGCGCTGCCCTTCTTCCACTGTTTGAACGACATCTGCCAGAAGCCCCAGCCGTTGTTCCACTCCATCTCCCGGTTGGTGCCGGTGATGGTGATGACGTCGCCGCGCTGGACCTGGTCGTAGAACCATTTGGCCTGGTCGGGGCGGGAGTTGATGCAGCCGTGGCTGACGTTCTGGCGGCCTTGGGCCCACACGTTGTTGAGGGCGTGGACGTACTCGCCGCTGTTGGAGAAGCGCACCGCGTGGTTGATCATCAGGTCGTAGTAGCCCGGGTCGCCCTTCTTGCGGCCCGGGGAGATCATCCGTTCGGGGTTGGCCTTGCCCATGGCCAGGTGCACGCCGCTGGTGGTGGTGTATTCGCGGGTGCTGGCGTTGCCGGCGCTGATCAGCATGGTTTTCACGGTCTTGCCGTCCCGCTTGACGATCATCTTGTGCTTGCGGGTGTCGACGGTGGCGATCTGGGCGGCGCCGATCTGGATGCGCTTGGTGAAGTCTTTGACCCCGTAGGTGTCCTTGGCGCTCTGCACGCCGCTGAGGTGGGCGGTGAAGGTCACCTTCTGGTGGGGTTGCCAGTATTTGGCGGTCCGGTAGATCGCGGTCGTGTCGTTGATCCACCGCCACGCGCCCTCGGAGGGTTTTTCCGACGTCACCTCCAGGGCCTGTTCCACGGCGGCTTTCTGGGTGACCGGCTGGTTGAAGGTGACGATGATCGGCGCCCCCACACCGATTTTCTCCCCTTTCAGGGCCGGGGTGACGTCGGCCACTTCGAGCTCGATCTCGGGCTTGAGCGTCGTGAACGAGCTGCTGGCGGTCGTGCCGCCGACCGCTCGTGCTGAGACGGTGTACTCGCTGGAAGGCTTCAACGGGGTTTTCGACACCCATTTGGTGCGTTTCGTGTCGAAGGTGCCGGTCAGTGGCTTGCCGCCGCTCTCCACGGTGACCTGTTCCAGTGCGCCGCCCGCCGCGGTGACGACGACCTTCTTGTTGGGGCGCACGGGTGCGCCGCCCTCGGTGGGGCTGATCTTTATCACCGGTGCGGCCGGGGTGGTCGGGGCGCCGGCGCTGCCGCCCTGGGCGGGGCCCGTCGCAGCCGATCCGCCGGAACAGGAGGTGGCCAGTATGGCGGCTGCGGCCACCGCCAGCCCCGCCAATGGTGTCCTCTTGCTCTGGCGCTTCATCTCTAGCACAGTCCTCTCCCCCACTACGGCAAACCGCCATTAAAACCCTAATAGGAGACGTGTATGGAGTGCGTATAGTTCAGGGGAGTTTGGTCACATTTAGGTTACTTTGTAGGGCCGATAACATGCCGGTCACGAGCCGGGGGAAGTCCAGATGATCCATCCCGGTGCACACGGCCCGCTCGCGTTCCGCTACCAGAAGCGAGGTCGCCCTCGGTGGGAGCCGCGAAGCGACGACCGGTGCGGGAGTCAGGAGTGCGCTGCGGGGCAAGGAGGCGGTGGGGCAACGGTGCGCGACGCCCCGCCCGGAGGAGGCTGGCCTCCGTCGGGCGGGTGACCGAAAAGCTAGGCTGGCATGTCCGACCCGAAACGGAAGGCCCGGGTGATGACCACAGCGCGACCCTCCCGTGACGCCGGGCGCGGCGGTTCCGCCGGCTTCGGCGACATTTTCGGCGACATTTTCGGCGACATTGTGCGAACGCCGGGCGCGGAGCCGCTGCGCGCCGCCGTACCGGCCGGTCCGGGCCGATGAGCGCCACCGGGCTGCCGAGCGCCGGCTTTCAGGTCGCCGGGGGGTTCTCCCCGCCGCACCTCGGCCGGGCCGGCGAATTCGGCGCGGTCGCCCTGGCGCCGCCGCTGCGGGAAGACGGCGTTCCCGCAGGACGCCCGCTGTCGGGCGTGGGCACGTGGGCATCCGCCGCCGACGACGCCGATCACCTGGCCGCGGCCCGCCACGTCGACGACGTCGAGGTGTCCACCGGCTTCGCCGACTGGGCCGCCGGCGTGCTGCCCGTGCGCGGGGCGCCGGTCGGGCCGGCGAAAGGAGGATTGCGCCTTTTCCATGCGGAGCTGCGAGACTTCCCCCGTGCCTGCCACCTGCTGGCCCAGGGGACCGAGGCGGCGCGCGATGCCGGTGCCGATTTGGAGATCTGACGATAGATGCTCGACAAGACCCCGTTCCGAGCCGAGGTGCGAAGCACCGTTGTCGGCACCACCTTGCTGGTGCTCACCGGTGACCTGGACTATGACACGGCCGCTGAGCTGTTCACCCTGGCCGGGGAGCTGTTCTCGGCGGATCTGCGCCACCTGGAGCTGGACCTGGCCGGTCTGGAATTCGTCGACTCCTCCGGGGTGGCGGCTTTGATCAACGTCTACAACGCCGCCCATGGGAACGGGTCCACCATGCGGATCGTCGCCTTGACGTCCTACCTGCGCCACCTGTTCAAGGTGACCGCCCTGGACCAGGTCTTCGACCTGCCCGACTGACCGCGATCCACCGGCGGCCTCACGGACCTATCGGGGGGGCAGACCACGTACGGGAGAAAGGGACAGTCGTCCACGCCCGCCTCGGCGCCTACACCTTCGCTATGCCCGACCTCGCGCCCGGCGCCAGTGGAAGAGCGTCGAAGCCGCGATCTACGTCGCGCTGGACACCACCGATGACGAGTCCGGCCAGGTGGCAGGACGGGCCGCGCTGGACGTCGCCCGACAGATCCGGGCGCGGTGGATCCCGGACGCAGACGACCTTCCGTAGCCGGGTCACGTGTCTTCAACCGGCCACAGCCAGCAGCCTTCGGCATCCACGAACCAACCTCCTGAGACCAGGAAGGTTCCATCGGGATGGAAGGCTAGTGCAGCAGCCCTGCGGTCGGTCACGGTCGCATTTGCCCGACCGGTCGCCGCGTCCCATAGCCGGATACCATCCTTGTCGGCCACTGCCAGGGTGGCACCATCCGGGCTGAAGGCGAGGGCATCGACCTCCGCGTTGCTGATGGTGTGCAGCCCGGTTCCGTGACCAGATGTCAGGGAGCAGCCGTGGGCGCCGCCGAGCGCGTACTGCTTCCCGTTCGGGCTTATGGCGACCGCCGAGCCGTACCCGTCGGGGCCGATTGGCTTCAGGTCACCGCTGTCGAGGTTCCAGCGCCAGAATCCGTCCGTTCCGTCGGCTTCAGTGAGGTCCTCCCCTGCCAGCAGGACCGAGTCGCCGCCGTCGACGAACGCCGCCGAGTTCACCTGGGAACTGGCCTTCGTGGCGAACGGCAGCTTGTGTTTCTGCTCCTTGGCTGCGACATCCCACACGACACAGATCTCAGGGGCTTCCAGGTTGCCGACCGGGATGTTTCCCGCGACGACCAGTTGGGTGCCGTCCGCGCTGAACGCCATCGTTTGGGCGCCCCCGACCGGCGAGGAGAGCGAGTGTGTCACCTTCCCGGTGGAGGGGTTGCGGAAGCTCAGCGGCACCTTCATCCCAGCTGTCACCAGTGCGGAGCCATCCGGGGTGAAGGCCATGGCGCTGTTGGGGGAATTCTCGGAGGAGAAGTCGGCGATCACCTCGTGCGAGTCGGTGGCCCACAGCCAGCCGTCGCCGTGGATGTTGCCTCCCGCGATGGTGCGCCCGTCGGGGCTGAACGCCACCGTGTACGAATCCTTGTCGGTCAGCCGGTTGCGGTGGGACCAGAAGTTCCAGCCGATCGGGACGGCCGCAGCGCCCAGCGCAGCCAGACCGCCGAGCAGGAACAGACGCCGGGGCAGGCGGCGCCTGCTGGTGAGCATGTCGGAGCCGCTGGGTGCCCGGTGACCCGGCTCATGCGGGTGCTGCTCCGTGTCGCCGGGTGTGTCCAGGGCTCGACCGTGGTCGGGATCGTCTCGTGTCCTGCCCTTGTGGGTGCCGGGATCAGAAGAGGGGAAAGGTGCTGGGGCCGGTGAGGTCTGCACTTGGCGTTCGGCGATCATCGTCGCGAACGGCGGCGGGAGCCATTGGGTGGTTGTCTGGGTGGGGTCGGTGAGTTCCTTGAGGATGTCGGCCACGCTGGGGCGGTCGCCGGGATCCTTGGCCAGGCAACGCTTCACCAGGTCCGTCAGGTGGGCGGTCAGGCCGGTCAGGTCGGGTTCGTCGTGGGCTATGCGGTAGACGATCGCCTCGGCCTGTCCTGTGCCGAACGGGCTGCGGCCGGTGGCGGTGAACGCCAGGACAAGTCCGAGGGAGAACACGTCGCTGGGTGGGCCGATCTCGCGGCCTCGTGCCTGTTCCGGGGACATGAACGACGGGGTGCCGACCACCGCGCGGGAGAGGGTGTGGGAGGTGGCGTCCACTGCGCGGGTGATGCCGAAGTCGATGACACGGGGGCCGTCGGCGGCAAGGATCACGTTGGAGGGCTTGAGGTCGCGGTGCACCAGGTCGCAGGCGTGGATCGCGCCGAGCCCCTCGGCCAGTCCCGCTCCCAACACGGTGATCGCCTCCGCGGGCATCGGGCCGTGCGCTTCGACGGCCTGGTGCAGGGACGGGCCGGGAATGTAGGCGGTGACCAGCCACGGCGGGTCGGCATCGGGGTCAGCGTCGACCAGTTGGGCGGTGTAGAACCCTCCGACCCGGCGGGCGGCCTCGGCCTCTAGGGCGAACCGGCGCCGGAACCCGGGATCGTCGGCCAGGTCGGGCCGCACCAGCTTGACCGCGACCGGGCGGCCGCCGGGAGAGCGCCCTAGGAACACCTGCCCCATCCCGCCACCGCCCAGCCGCCCCTCCAGCCGATAGGCCCCCGCCTGGCGCGGATCACCCAGCCGCAAGGGCTCCGGCCAGAGCGGGGAGTTCATCGCACCTCCATGTTCATGTCCTGGGAGCGTCCCAGCACGCGGTACACCGTCGCCCGGTAGACGGAGAAGAGTTCGGCGAGGTCGGCGAGGTCGGCGATGGTGTGCTCGCCGCCGCGGTGTTCCTTGACGAGGTGGCCCTGCTGTCGAGTCGTCAGCTTCGGCTGCTTGCGATCCATCGGCGCACGCCCCTATCGGAAGAACACACGTGTCGGTCCATCCGAGATCTTTTCAGGAAACGGCCCTCAAGAACGTGCTGGATCGGATCGAAAGCTTCCACCGGTTGCCCGGCCGCTGCGGGACCGGGCGATTGTGCACCTCATCCTCGGGACCGGGCCGCGCCGCGGTCGTCGGCCTCGATCTGGACCAGCTCCACCCCGCCGACTCCGCCGACCTACGGCAAGCCAAAAAAGCCAAGCTGACCAGCGTACGCGGCAAAGGCGTTGACCGCATCCGCGATCGCGGCGTTCAGCTTCTTCAGGGTGACATGCCGGTTGCGGACCATGGACAGCTCGCGGGTGGTGACACCGGCGATGTGCTTGGCCGCCTCCTGCGGGCCGATTCTGACTAGCAGTTCAGCAGCCGACTGTCCCTTTCTCCCGTACGTGGTCTGCCCCCTACCGGGGCCAGGGCCGCCCGCTGAGATGCTCGATGTCGGTATTGAACTGCTGGAGGTCGGCGACGAAGTTCGCCAGGCGCTCGGGCGGCCAGTCGGCGACCACTTTGGCCAGTCCGGTGACGACTTTGCCGCGTTCGACGGCCAGGCACTCCTGGCCTTTGCGCGTGATGCGGAATTTGCGTGCCACTCCGCCGTCCGGGTCGAGGGTCCGCTCGACCAGCCCGTCTTTCAGCAGGGCGGCGGTCTGCCGGTTGATGGTGGAGGCGGCCAGCCCGAAGGCGTCGACAAAGTCCGGGATCGACATGGGGCCCTGTATTTCGAGCCGGCTGAGCAGCACGTAGGCGCTGCGCTCCAAGCCTTCACCGCCGGGTACGCGCTGGGGCGAGGTCAGGTCGCGATGGCGCACAAGGATCAGCAGCTCACGCTCGATGTTCACCGCTGCCTGTTCCGCGTCCATGGGGACCACCTCCGTTCATGTATCCGTACACCTGAACGATACGTCAATGAGCATGATGCTCAATGCATGCATCATGCTCTCTTGGTGCATAATGCACTTTCTGTGTAATGTGCATTTCATGGAAGTTTCTGCGCCGGCGGCGCACGCCGGGGCGATCGCGGCCCCGCCGGCAGGAGCCGGCGTCGCTTCGTCGCCCTCCACCGCAGAAAGGAGCGCAGAAAAGAGCGCAGCATGACCGCACCGGTCGCCGCGTCCTTCACCGACAACGATCCGTCTCGAGGGAGACATTCGATGAGTCAGAACGACCAGGTCCTGCCGTACCCGCTGCCGTATGAGACGGCGCTGGAGGCGCCCGCGGAGTGGGAGCGGCTGCGCGGCCAATGCCCGGTGGCCACGATCGAACTGCCCAGCGGGGACCATGCGAAGCTGCTGACCCGCCATCACGACGTCAAGGCGTTGCTGTCGGATCCCCGCTTCGCCCGCCCCACCGCCGCGGACAACGCGGCCCGGGTGGCGCCCACCGGATCGGGCGGAGCCATCGCCAACGGCTCCTCGTCGATGACGCTGCCCGACAAGGGAGAGCCGCACCAGCGCTGGCGGCGCATGGTGGGCAAGTGGTTCACCGCCAAGCGCATGACGGCGCTGCGTCCCTCCATGGTCGAGATCGCCGAGCGGCTCATCGACGACATGCTGCGGCGCGGCGCACCGGGCGACCTCAAGGCCATGGTCGGCTTCCCGCTGCCGGTGTACGTGATCTGCGACATGCTCGGTGTGCCCGCCGAGGACCGGGACCGCTTCTCCTACTGGTCCAACGCGCTGCTGAGCCTCACCGGCTACTCCGAGGAGGAGACCCGCAAGGCGCATACCGATTTCGTCCAGTACATGTCCGGCCACATCGCCGCCAAGCGTGCCGCTCCGGCCGATGACCTGCTCAGCATGCTGATCAAGGAAAGCGACGGTGAGGGCCAGGGCATGTCCGACGCCGAGCTCCTGACCACCGGGATGGGACTGCTGGTCGCCGGGCACGAGACCACCGCGAACATGATCGGCAAGATGGTCGCCATGCTGCTGGCCGACCGCACCCGGTGGGAGCGGCTGCTGGCCGATCCGTCGCTGGTGCGCACCGCGGTGGAGGAGGCGCTGCGCTTCGACACCAACATCGGCTTCGGGCTCAGGCGCTACATCACCGAGGATGTCGAGGTCGGCGACGAGGTGCTGCCGAGCGGTACCACCGTGCTGTGCAGCATGCCGGCGGCCAACCGCGACGCGGAGGTCTTCGACGGCGCCGAGGAGATGGACCTGGGCCGCACCCCCAACCCGCACCTGACCTTCGGCGCCGGCCCGCACTCCTGCCTGGGGCAGGCGCTGGCCCGCACCGAACTGCAGGTCACGCTGGAGACGCTGCTGCGCAAGCTGCCGGGCCTGGAGCTGGCCGTCCCCGCCGAGGACCTGCAGCGGGTGGAAGGGCTGCTGGTCGGCGGGCTGCGCGAGGTGCCCGTCCGCTGGTGAGCGCTCCAGCGCCCGGTGGCCGTGCCCGCCCCACCGCCCCACCGCCCGGCCGGGGCGGGCCGGGGCGGGCGGGCCGGGCAGGACGAGCTGCGCAAGGACAACGCGGCCATCGAGGGCGAGAAGACCAACCCGGTGCGGCGCTGCTACCGCGTCTGGACGGGCAGTTGCAGGTAGGAGGCGTGTTCACCGCCGGTGTGGATGATGTGCTGTCCGCTGTTGGCCGGGGTGTACTCGACCAGCCCGGGCATCATCGGCCCCAGGAGGTGCCGGCCGCTGATGACGAGGCGGAGCTGTTGGCCGGGGTGGAAGGCGAGACCGATCGGGAGCAGGTCGATGTCGATGCCGACGATCTCGCCGGGTGAGAGCTTCTCTATCCGGTCGAAGCTGTGAGCGGGTACGGCATCGGTCGACAGTGTCTCGTCCAGGTGGCGCATGGAGACGCGCAGGCGTCCGTCGGATCCCTTGTACCGCAGGATCGAGGCGCCGCGTTCGGTGAGGTCCTGGGCCGGCGCGCCCTGGTTGGGCACGGTGAACTGCTGCAGCGGCGTGCTGTGGGCGTCGAGCTTTTGCAGGAGGATGAACAGGTCCATGTCGTCGGCGCCTCGTGCTTCGACATACAGGTGCGCCTTCGGGTAGCCGACCAGCACGGTCTCCTGGTCGAACCGCGTGACGAACGACACCGCATCCGGATTCGATCCGACATCGTAGAGCGCCGTCGCCTCCTGCGCCGGTGCTGCCGTGACCAAGGCGCGGGAGCGGCCGTCGAGGTAGTACTTCGCCGAGGTGACGTCCGTGGGAGGGAACTCCTGCGCGGCGATGTCGACCCGGTCACCGCCGTGGAGGTCCAGGACGGAGTAGCGGACGCGGGGCGTCTGCTCCCACCCGTTGTCCTCGCCCTTGAGGTAGTGGTCGAAGAATCGGCGCAGATCCTCCCGGTTGGCCTCGGCGTAGTAGTCGGGCCACTCCTGGCTGTTGTGGATGCGCAGCCACTTGTCCGGTGAGGCCATCCGCCGCCAGGCGCGGAACGTTCCTGCGGTGTGCAGGGTGTTGGAGTAGCTGGCCACGACGTAGGCCGGCACGGTGATCCGGTCGAAGCGCGGGATCTTGTTCTCCCACAACTCGTTCATGAGCGGGTAGCGCTCCGCCTCCGCGATGATGTCCTCTTTGCGGTTGTTGCCCCGGAAGCTGTAGTCCCGCAGTTGCCTGGCGAACCCGGTGTCGGGCATGCCGCCCCGCATCACCAGGTCGCGGTAGACGTCGCTCACACCCTCCCACGGGTTGATCGCCGCCAGGTGCGGCGGTTGTTCGGCTGCGGTGAACCACTGCGAGACCGCGAGGTAGGAGGTCCCGCTCATCGCGACTTTGCCGGTGCACCACTCCTGGACGGCCAGCCACTCGATCAGATCGTGGCAGTCGCGGCACTCCTGGCGATCCCACAGGACACTGTCGCCTCCGGAGTCGGCCACGCCTCGGACATCCGGGTTGCAGATCGCATATCCCTGCGCGCACCAGTAGGCCGGGTCCGGCCCCTCGAACTTCTCCAGGCCCGAGACGATCTCGTTGTCCAGCCCGACCAGTCCGAACACGCCCATCACGCTGGCGGAGGTCCCCTGGCCCTTGCCGTACGGGCTCCAGGCCACGATGACCGGCACTTTGTCCGCCCCAGCGGGACGGAGCACGTCGACATGGATCGTCACACCGTCGCGCAGGGTGACCGCGATGTCTTTTTCCAGCACGATGTCGACCGGGATGGGGCGGAACGCGGGCGCGATCTGGAAACCCGCCGGCAGGGTTCGGGTACCTGGATCGAACCCGCTCAAAACGCCATACCTGTCACCCGGCTCCAGTGGGTGGGACGGCATGTACACCTTCTGGTCCTCGCTCATGGGGAGCTCCTCTGTCTTTCGTCCCGTAACCGGCTCCGTATCGGGCCGTTTCTTCCGGAGGCCGAGACGTCCGCGTTCCGGTGTTCGGTGCGCACGCGCGGCCGTCATGCGGGGTCGCGTGCGCTTTCGGGCTGTTCGGGCAGGTCAAGACGTCACCGGCGTCCACAGCGTATGTCCGCCAGGCACTGATATCAACACGCGTTGATATCAGTGGAGGGTGTGATGCGTCACGATCGCCGTACGGCTGCGCCGAGCCGGCCTGGACCGGCGGTCGGGAGATCGGCTCCACGGGAACGGGCGCGCCCGACGGGCCGGCGAAGTCAACGGGCGTTGATATGCTCCACGCCAGGGCCGTCCATGCGGCGATGGGCCCCTCTGGGGTGCGTCAACGGCACAAACCTGCTCGATATCACCGGGGGTTGACACCATGCGGGAAGACGATGCGTCCGGGGGCATGTCGTCAGGCCACGGTGACGCCTCCTCGCGCCGGCGGCGCGGCCGCCGGCCAGGTCAGAGTGAAACGCGACAGGCCATTCTCGACGCAGCGCGGGCTCGCTTCGCCGCCGACGGTTTCACGGCCACGACGATCCGCCGGATCGCAGCGGACGCGGGGGTCGACGCTGCCCTGGTCATGCAGTTCTTCACGTCGAAGGACGAGCTTTTCGGCGCTGTCATGTCCGTGCCACCGGCCGCGCTCGCGCGCATGACCGACGCATGGCAAGGTCCCGAAGACGGCATCGGGGAGCGCGTCACACGCGCTTTCCTCGGTGCCTGGGAAGGCGATCCGCAGGCATCCGAGCCGCTGCTGGCCATGCTGCGCGGTGCGATCGCTCAGGAACGGGCGGCCGTGCAGCTTCGCGACTTCATCGAGGCCCGGCTGTTGAAGGGGGCCCACGCGCACCTGCAGGATGACCACGACATGCGCCTGCGGGTGGGCATCGCCTCGGCCATGCTGATGGGGATCATCGTCGCCCGGCGCATCGTCCGCGTACCGACCGTCGCGAACGAGAGCCTGGACTCGATCGTGGCCACCGCGGCCACCGCGTTGCAGGCGCTGCTCGCGCCCGGTGGCGGCACACCCCGGCTCTGACGGAGGTGTTTCCCCAACGCGCGTCCCCAGTCTCAACAGGCGGCGATGGGCGGGGAATTCCATGCTGGAGGCGTGCGGACGAGGTCTGCGATCAGTGGGCGCCGGGCTTGGCGGCGACGCGCTGCAGAACGGCGTCGAGGTCAGCGCGGGACCACCAGCTACCGTCCCTCATCACTCCCGCGATCTTGCGGAGGGCGGTGTGGTCCTCCAGGGGATCCTCTTTCAGAAGCACCAGGTCGGCGGGCATGCCGGGGATGACCCGGCCGAAAGCGCCTTCCTCGCCCAGGAACCGGGCCGGCTCGGTCGTCGTCATCCTCAGGATGGTCAGCGGGTCGAGTCCGGCTTCCGCGAGGTGGTCGAACTCGTCGTGGAGGGCGAAGCCCGGGATAATGCCTGCGGCGCCGCACGCGTCGGTACCCACGACCATCGGGACTCCCGCGTCGGCGAAGGTTTTGGTCATCCGCAGTTGCGCGGTCCAGTGGTTGCGCAGGGCGGTGCGGGTGCCGTCGGGGAGCTTGGAGAACTTCTTCGCTGATTTGTCCCAAGCGCGCAGTTCCCTGGGGGCCATGTAGCGGCGTCGCGGGTCTTCGGCGTGCTGGGGTGAGTCACCGAACTGCTGAGTGTGGACCCGGATCAGGGTCGGGCACTGCCAGGTGGTGTGTTCGACGAACAAGGCGGCCAGTTCTTCCGCCTTGTTCTGGTCGTAGGAGCCGTCAGCGAGTTCGTAGGCATGCGCTTCCAGTTCGGAGGTGCCGGTCGCGGGGTTCACGGCCATGCCCTTGACCAGCTTCATCACCAGCTTGTCGGCACCGGGGAAGGTGACCTTGGGGATCGGCGGAAGCTTCCGGGTGGCGTTCATGGCACGGACCTCGGCCTCTCGGGAGGAGACTGCGGCGAATACGGTGACACCCGGGCCGAGATGCTCGACCGACCACACCCCTTCGCGCGCGGCCTCGCGGGGGTCGAGATCGGCCGGCAGGTGGCCGCCCAGGCGGATGCCGAGCCGGTTCGCCTCCTTGAGGGCTGCCATGAAGGTGGTGCGGGTGGTAGCACCGGCCTTGATGAAGTCGGCGCCATCCCGATGCTGCTCCCGCACGGCCTGCACCACGCCATCGACCGTGCCGGCGTTCAGTGGGGTCAGCAGGTCACCAGCGGTCGCTTTGAGCGCGGGCGCACCGGTCGGCTGGGGCAGCGTGCCCTCGTGCCGGGACTTCAGCAGCGCCCTGCTGCCCGACATCTGTCGGAAGCCGACGACGCCGTTGGCGAGCATCAGCGCATAGGCGCCGTCGACGTCCTCCGGGGTGTTCAGGGCGTGCGTGTGCATGTCCATGAACGCCGGGACAACGAACCGGCCTCCTCCCTCCACCACGTGCGCGCCCGCGACCGGGGCCCCGGTCGCGGTCACCGATTTGATCTTGTTTCCTTCGACGACCACGTCCTGACCGGGGGTGCGGCGCCCGTCCAGCGGGTCGGCCACCGTGACGTCTCTTATCAACACGCGTCCGTTGATCGAGGACGGCTCAACGTACCTGCTCATGTCGCTCCTTCAGGTGATCACGGCACCCGGCCTTGCGCGTTACGGCGTGCACGCCGGACTGCCACAAACATGCTTGTTCCGTTTTGTCCCGCTTCGGGGCATTTTTCACTCAATGGGATATCGAGAGGGTTTCGGCGGTCGCTCTGCTGCGGCCTGGCCTTACTTTTCGACATTCGTGCGGCTATGTCGCGGCGAACAGGTGGTGGGCGTTGCGGGTGGTGAGGTCTCGCCAGGTGTGGGTGGTGGACGGCTGCGCCACGGAGTCGACGGACTTGACGTGGGTGAGCACCGCTTCGGCGGGCGTCCAGCAATGGTCGCTGCCATACAGGAGGCGTCCGGTGCCGAACGCCGCGTCCAAGGCCGGGATCTGGCGCGGGAAGGGCGTTCCGGCCATGTCGTACCAGAGGCGGCCGAGCTGCTCCGTGGCACTCGGCGCGTCCCGGGGTCCGCCATCCAGCAGGGCACGGAACAGGTCCATGCGGTCGGCCAGCAGCGGCAGCACTCCCCCGCCGTGGGTCAGGATCCAGCGAATGCGCGGATGGCGGGTGAAAACGCCGCGGAAGAGCAGGTCGCTCGCGGTGCGGGCAGCGTCGAAGAGGAACTCCAGCATCGGCCGCGGCCGGCCCAGGGCGAGGTCGTCAGCGTGGGGCGGTGAGGTGGGGTGGACGAAGACGACGGCGCCGCGGCGGTCGAGCTCCCCCCACAGCTGCTCGAGCCGGGGGTCGCCGAGGTAGAGGCCGTGGTGGTTGGTCTCCACCGCCACCCCGTCCGCGCCGAGTACGTCGAGGGCGTGGGCGGCCTCGGCGAGCGAGCCCTCGATGTCGGGCAGGGGCAGGGAGGCGAAGTGACCGAACCGCCGCGGATGTTCGCTGCGGACTCGGGCGCCGAACGTGTTGACTTCACGCGCGAGGGACCGGGCCGCGCCGTCGTCTCCGAAGTGCACGCCCGGAGAGGAGATCGACAGGTGGGCCTTCTCGATCCCCGAGCGGTCCATCAGGTCGAGATGCTGTTCGGCGGTCCACACGGGCCAGCCGGGCATCCCGTCGGGGTGTTCGATCCCGGCGAAACGGGCCGCAGCCTTGTAATCGTCGGTGACGAAGTGGGCGTGGACGTCGATGAGTCCGGTCGAGGTCATGCGGGGCTCCCGGGGCTGCAGGTCCGTACCTGTACCACCATAGGAACCGGACCGTAGAATGAAATCGGTGATTCCAATGAATGAAACATCGAGTTCCGATGGTGGCGCCCCGCCACGACGCGGAGGCAGGCCCGCTGAGGGCCAACCGGTCATCGACCGGGCGTTCGCCCTGCTCAGTGTGTTCGACAGCGACCATCGTGCGTTGTCCCTCGCCGAACTCGCACAGCGCAGCGGCATTCCCCGCAGCAGTGCTCTGCGGCTCGCCCGATCGCTCATCCACGTGGGTGCGCTGGAACGTCTCGACGACGGCCGCTTCGTCGTGGGGTTGCGGTTGCTGGAGACCGCTTCCCTGGCACCGCGTGGCCACGGGCTGCGGTCCGTGGCCATGCCTTTCATGGAAGACCTCTTCCACGTCACCCGTCAGCACGTGCTGCTCGCCGTACGCGACCAGCAGGAGGCGCTGCTCGTCGAGCGGCTTTCAGCACTCGATGCCAGTCCCGTCCACTACCGCATCGGAGGCCGTCTTCCGCTCACGTCCACCGGCGTCGGGCTGGTGCTGCTCGCCTTCGCACCGGTGGCCTTCCAGGACCACGCAATCGCCACCTACACTCCCGGGCAAGGCCATGATGGCATCCGCACCCCGGCTGACCTGCGCCGTGTGCTTGCGGAGGTACGGCGCGGCGACCACGTCTTCGGCCGGCAAAGCCACCCCTGGCAGTTGAGTACCGTGGCCGCACCGGTGCGGAACGGCGATGAGGTGGTGGCGGCTTTGTCCGTCGTGGCGCCCAGCACCGGCTTCGCGGATGCGGGCTACGGCCCAGCCGTGCGGGCGACGGCCCGTGCGATCTCCCGCCAGTTGGAAGTGGACGGCCGCCGGGCGATGCCGGCCGGCGGTGGTTGCACCCATCGGTGAAGGCAACGCGCGGGTGGAGCGCGGCGGGCTGACGCCATACCGCGCATCGTCGGTTTCACCCCGGCCCTTCACCGCTGTGAAGAGGTTGTACTCCCTGCGTATGACCCTGGTGACAGGACCGGGACCTTCTCTTTCGACAACGAGGACCCGGTGGTGTCCTTTGTCGAAACGGCTGCCGGCCAGGGGTGGTGAAGTCATGCCCGCCCCGCTGGACGCAGGGACGCTTGGGTTCATGCCGAAACGTTCCGGGGGGTGGTGGAGGGTGAGCGCAATCGGTGGGTGAGGCTGGTGTGGCGCCGCCCGGCGCCGCGGGTGCGCACCGCCTGGGCCAGCGCCCGGCGCGAGCCGACGATTACGACGAGCTTCTTGGCGCGGGTGATCGCGGTGTAGAGGAGGTTGCGCTGCAGCATCATCCACGCGCTGGTGGCCAGCGGGATGACCACCGCCGGATACTCACTGCCCTGGGAGCGGTGGATGGACACCGCGTAGGCGTGAGCCAGCTCGTCGAGCTCGTCGAAGGCGTACTCGACGTTCTCGTCCTCATCCGTCAGCACGATCAGCTTGTGGTCGTCGGGCTTGATGTCGACCACCACGCCCACGGTCCCGTTGAACACCCCGGCCGCGCCCTTTTCGTAGTTGTTGCGCAGCTGGGTGACCTTGTCGCCGATCCGGAACGTCCGGCCACCGTAGCGGCGCTCGGGCATGCCCTCCCGCGCGGGGGTCAGCGCCTCCTGCAGCACGGTGTTGAGATTGCCCGCCCCCGCCGGGCCCCGGTGCATCGGTGCCAGCACCTGAATGTCGCGGCGCGGGTTGAGGCCGAACCTGCGCGGGATCCGGTTGGCCACCACGTCGACGGTCAGCGCCGCGATCTCCTCGGGCTCCTCGCAGGGGAACAGGAAGAAGTCGTTCACGCCCTCAAGCGCCGGGGCCAGGCCGGTGTTGACCCGGTGGGCGTTGACGACCACGCCCGACTCCTGCGCCTGGCGGAAGATGTGGGTCAGCCGCACCCGGGGGATCTCCTCCTCGGCGGCCAGCAGATCGCGCAGCACCTCTCCGGCGCCGACCGACGGCAGCTGGTCGACGTCCCCCACGAACAATAGGTGGGTGCCCGGTGCGACGGCCTTGACCAGTTTGTTGGCCAGCAGCAGATCCAGCATCGAGGCCTCGTCGACCACCACCAGGTCGGCGTCCAGCGGGTTGTTGCGGTCGAAGGTCGCATCCCCGCCGGGCCGCAGCTGCAGCAGCCGGTGCACGGTGGTCGCCTCGTGGCCGGTCAGCTCCGCGAGCCTTTTGGCGGCCCGGCCGGTGGGAGCGGCCAGGATCACCTTGGCCTTCTTGGCGCGCGCCAGGGTGACGATGGAGCGGACGGTGAAGCTCTTGCCGCAGCCGGGACCACCGGTCAGCACGGCGACCTTCTCACACAGCGCCAGCCGTACGGCGTGGGCCTGCTCGGGGGCGAGTTCGGCGTTGGTCTGCTGATGAAGCCATTTCAGGGCGACGTCCCAGTCGACGGAGGCGAAGGCGCCCAGCCGGTCGTGGCCGGAGGCCAGCAGGGAGCGCAGCGCGCCGGCCAGCGACAGTTCGGCGCGGTGGAAGGGGACCAGGTAGACCGCCGGAACGGTGCTGTCGCCGGCGGGGACCTCCTCGCGGACCACGCCCTCGGCGGCGACGAGCTCCTCCAGGCACCGCAGGGCCAGCTCGGCCGGGACCTCCAGGATCTTCACCGCGTCGCCGACCAGATTGGGTGCGGGAAGGTAGCAGTGGCCGTCGTCGGCGGCCTGCGACAGGGTGTAGCGCAGGCCCGCCTTGACCCGCTCGGGGCTGTCGTGCGGGATGCCGACGGCCTGGGCGATGGTGTCTGCGGTCTTGAAGCCGATGCCCCACACGTCGTCGGCCAGCCGGTAGGGCTCGTTTTTGACGACGGTGATGGAGGCGTCGCCGTACTGCTTGAAGATCCGCACCGCGATGGAGGTCGACACGCCGACCCCCTGCAGGAAGATCATCACCTCTTTGATGATCTTCTGTTCCTCCCAGGCGATGCCGATCATCTTGGTCCGCTTGGGACCGAGCCCGGCGACCTCCACCAGCCGCTCGGGGGTGGTCTCGATGATCTGGAGGGTGTCGGCGCCGAAGTGGTCGACGATCCGCTCGGCCATCTTCGGCCCGATGCCTTTGATCAGTCCTGAGCCGAGATAGCGCTGGATGCCCTGGACGGTGGCGGGCAGCACGGTGGTGTAGGACCACACTTCGAACTGCTTGCCGTACTTCGGATGGGAGGTCCACCGCCCGGTCAGCCGCAGTGACTCGCCGGGCTGGGCGCCCAGCAGCGGCCCGACCACGGTCAGCAGGTCACTGCCGGAGCGCTCGGTGGCGACCCTGGCGATGGTGTAGCCGGTCTCCTCGTTGGCGTAGGTGATGCGCTCGAGGACGGCATCGATGGATGCGGCAGAGGGACCAGCTGACCCAGGATTCACGGAAAACCTCTCTCCTAACCTTCCCGGGCCAGGGTAGAGCAGCGGCGGATGACAGCTGATCGGTTAGCGGGAACGCAGGTACTCCGCGGACGATACGCGCACCTGCCAACACTTCACGAAATGGGTGGCCTGTCGGCGGGCCGCCGGCCGGGACGTCCCCGATGTGCCGCCGGCGCATGTCTCCGGCGCACCCCGAGAACGTCACCTCGGTCGGTGTGAGCACCGCGGACGTCAGCGTCGAACCGGACGGCCGCGACCAGGGCAGCCGCTTCGACCCGATTCACATCCATCATTTGGACTTCGTCCGTGGTACATACCGGATGCTGTCTGCCCGCGCCGATCTGGGATGCTCGGGGTCATGCCGCGTCCTTTCCAGCAAGTCGACGTCTTCACCGCCACCCCGTACCGCGGCAACCCCCTCGCCGTCGTGCTTGACGGCGGGGGGCTGTCCACCGAGGAGATGCAGAGGTTCGCCTACTGGACGAACCTGTCGGAGACCACTTTCGTGCTGCCTCCGAGCGTGCCGGGTGCGGACTACCGGGTACGGATCTTCACGGAGGTCTCCGAGTTGCCGTTCGCCGGGCACCCGACACTGGGCACGTGCCACGCCTGGCTGTCGGCGGGTGGGACGCCGAGCGGGTCCGAGGTGATCGTGCAGGAGTGCGGGGCGGGTCTGGTGCCGGTGCGCAGGACCGCGGACGGGCTGGCCTTCGCCGCGCCGTCGCTGCTGCGCTCGGGTCCGGTCGAGGAGTCGCTGCTGGAGCACGTCGCCGGGGTGCTGGGCGTCGCCCGTGCCGAGATCCTGGACGCGGAGTGGGCCGACAACGGGCCCGGGTGGTTGGCCGTGCTGCTGGCGAGCGCGGATGAGGTCCTCGCGCTGCGGCCCGGGGTCGTCGACCTCGACGTGGGCGTGGTGGGTCCCTATCCCCCGGGGTCGCCGACGGCGTTCGAAGTACGGGCGTTCTACCCCAAGAACGGCGCCACGGCCGAAGATCCGGTGACGGGGAGCCTGAACGCCTCGCTCGCGCAGTGGCTGCTCCGCACGGGCCGGGCCGAGGCGCCGTACGTGGCGAGCCAGGGAACGGTGCTGGGCCGGGCCGGGCGGGCTTACATCTCCCGCGACCCCGACGGCACGATCTGGGTCGGCGGCGACACGGTCACCTGCATCGCAGGTGAGGTCGAGCTATAGCCCGTGCCCTGTCCGGGACGGGCGTGTGCGGCCGCGTGAGGCGGGACGAGGGCCTGGTGGCACGGCCTCCGACACGGTGGCGGGGGCGTTCCGCCAAGGGCCGGTCCTGGATGCCGCGCCGCGAAGCGGCGTCGCCTTCGCCGCGACCTCCCATCCGGCCCGCCGATCACCTGCGGTGTCACGACAGGCGGATCGTCTCGCCGATCTGGTCGAACAGCCGCTGCTTGCCGTCCTGGTCGGTGCTGAGGGTGAGGGTGCAGGTCTTCCCCGAGGCGGGCAGGTAGAACTGGGTGCCCCTGATCTGCACGCCGCCGGCCGGGAAGGTGTAGACCAGCCGTGCCGCCTTGACTCCGCCGATCTGCGGCGTGGAGGTCTGAATGACCTTGGCCTTGAGCTGCTCCAGTTCCTTGCGGGCCGCACTGATCAGTTCTTCGGCCGAGGTGGTCGCGCTGGGCTGGCAGTAGCCGTTGAGGTTGGTGGTGAACTTGTTCGGCGAGGACCGCCGGGAGCCGGGGTCGAAGGCCCAGACGGCCTTGTTGGTCACCAGCGGTCGCAGGCCCTGCTCGGCCTGCTCCAGGGCCTGCCCTGACAGTCCGCTGCGTTTCAGACCCTGTTCGAGATCGTCCTTGGTCAGGTCGAGCGCCACCCAGGATGCGGGGAACGCGACGGTGAGTCCGTTGGCGGGGCCGCCGATCCGGTCGAAGCCCTCGGGGGCGGCGCCGCCCTGGCCGGTGGCCGTTGCCGGGCTTGCGGCCGGGGCGGCGGCCAGGTCGGCGCCGCCGCCGGCGCAGGCGGTGGCCAGAGCCAGGGCCAGGACGCCCGTGCTCGTCACGACGGGGTAGCGGTTACGCACCGGACTGCCCTCCTTGCGGGCCTCGCCGAGGCCCAGCGCTGGCTGATGGTGAAATGTGCCGGAGGAATCGCCGCGTGAGAGCCTCCCTGCGGGGAGGGCCGTCCTACGGGCGGTTCACGGCAGACCAACCATGGCCAACGGTGCTTTCACCTCGCTTGCAGCGGTGAGAGTCCGCCGGGTCGGTGAAGCGGCAGGCCGATCGACCTTTGGTGTTCCTGTTTTCGCAGGTTAAGCGGTGGATGCCGGGCAGGCTGGTTTATGCGTGGTGTGTCGCCGGAGATTGTCCGGGGGTGAACTCGGCAGGGGCGCGGCGGGTGGTCCGCCTACCGCGCGGTCACGGCGCGGCGGTCACGGCGCGGCGGTCACGGCGCGGCGGTCAGTGACCGGGCATCGGCCGGTAGGCGCTGCAGGGCCTCGACCAGTGGTGCCAGCTCCGGGGTCCGCCCCGCCTCGGCCAGCGTCTTCGCCAGGACCTCGTCGTGGGTGGGGCGGGCCTGCGTCAGCAGCGTCCAGCCCTGATCGGTCAGCTCGGTGTAGATGCCGCGCCGGTCCTCCTGGCACAGGAAGCGGGTGAGCAACGTGCGGTCTTCGAGCCGGCTGACCAGCCGGGTGGTGGCGCTGCCCGACAGGGCCGCGGCGCGGGCCAGCTGCTGCATGCGCATGTGCCAGCCGTCCTGGCGTGACAGCGCGTCCAGGACGGTGTATTCGACCACCGACAGGTCATGGCCGGCCTGCAGCGCCTTCTCCAGCGCGGAGTCGATCAGTCCGTGTACGGCGGCCAGCGTCCGCCAGCCCTGTGCGCGGATCTGCACCGCGTCGTCTGCGATCCCCACGGTCGGCTCCTCTCAGTCCTCGCCAGTTTACCCACGCTGTGAAATAAAGTGCGCGTGCAAGGACAGGCGCGGGCGCTCGGCCTAATAGGGGTCCCAGCGGTTCTCGCCGAAAAGCAACGCTAAGGACTGAGCCCCAGGGCAGGTCGTTGGGCTCCAGAACGGTGGCGGTCCACCTCGCGACGAGGAGGCGGACCATCCGGCAGACCGGGCGGGACAGGGCGGGCGTGCCCACGCACACCAGCACGAACGGCGCCACCCGCGACCGCGGGTTTCCCGCCCTCCACCGGATCCCCAGCGCCACAGCGGCGGCGCACACGGCCGGGACCAGCATGCTGACGACCATCACAACGCACGCCCCTACGAACCCCACGCCGACGCGCGCCAGCTACGACCCCAGTTGTCGCATGATTCTTCCTTCACTTTCCATCCGGTGCTCCCACTGTGCACCACGCGGAGCCCGCTGCCGCCCTGGTCGGCCGGGGAGTGGGGCTAGCCCCACCCACCCATGGGTCTAGACGGATACCGCGTCGGCCTGGCGCTTCCTAGCGTCGGTGAGCATGAAAGCCAACAAGCGCGCGACTGAGGCGGCACTCCTCAACTGCCCCCGCATCCAAGCAGCCTTCGACACGGCGAAGAACAGCGTCAAGGTCTACGGCGCGCTCAGCGCCGTCGCCCTCCTGGCGATCATCGCGGTGTCGAGCAGCGGTCATATGGTGAACACGTTCATGTGGGTCCGGGCAGTCCTGCTGCCTGTGGTCGCCGTGGTGATCTACCGGATGACCGTCTCCGCTTCCCAGGGATCTCGACGGGCCTTCGAGCGCCTGAGCGCCCTCGCCATCATCATGCCGATCGCGATCATCGGCGTCGACCTGATCCCAGGTGTCTGCCCGCCGTGGTACGCCGTGATACAGGCCGTCTGCATGCTGCCCGTCATCCGAGTCGCGTTCATCACCCGCGGCTCCGCACTGCGCGCCGCCTTCACCAAGTCACGCTGACCCCTCAGCTCCTGCGTGCTTCCTGACTGCACCAACGGCATCGGGAGCCGGCGGCGCAGAGTGTGGAGGGACTCGCCCTTGTTCAGCTGCCGGGCGATCTTGCGCCGGTAGCCCTCGTCCGGCAGGTACTTCGCGGCGTAGATCGTGCGCCAGATCGCTCCGTACTCCTTCAGCGCGGCGGCCAGCGCGTTCTGCCGGATCGGTTTCATCGGCGCCCGGTGTGGGAGGTTCACCGGCGTGGACGACATGTGGGACGTGGTGATCATCGGGGGCGGTCCGGCGGGTTCCGCGGCTGCCCTGCGCGCCAGGCAACTCCGGCCGCACGCGCGGATTCTGCTGCTCGACAAGGCCGACTTCCCCCGCGACAAGGCCTGCGGCGACGGTATCGCCGCGCACTGCTGCGACGAGCTCGCCCTGCTCGGTGCCGGCGATCTCATCGCCGACTACCGCCCCACCCAGCGTCTTTCGGTGGTCTCCCCCAACGGCGCGCACGTGCTGGCCACCGCCGCCCGGCCCAACCGTGTCGTGCCCCGCCGGGTGTTCGACGCCCGCCTCGTCGACGCCGCCCGGGACCGCGGCGTCGAGGTCCGCCGCCACCGGGTCCGGGCGCTCGCCGTCCACGGTGATCACGTCGCCGTCGACGACGTGCGGGCCCGCGTCGTCGTGGCCGCCGACGGCGCCAACTCGACGGTCCGGCGTCTCATCGGTGTCCCGGCGGCCCCCGAGCGGCACATCGCGATCGCCGTCCGTGGCTACGCCGACGTGCCCGCCGACGACGACGTCCAGTTCATCGCCATGCAGAAGGACGGCTGGCCCGCGTACGTGTGGTCGTTCCCGATCGGTGACGGCACCGCCAACATCGGCTTCGGCATGCTGCTGCCCCGGCTGCGCGCCACCGGTCTGCCCGGCCGCGAGGTGCTTCACGGCCGGCTCGCCGAACTGCTCCCCCAGCTGAGCGCCCGCGACCTGCGCGCCCACCACCTGCCCCTGTCCCCGGGCCGGCCGACGCCCGGCGTGGGCCGGGTGATGCTCGCCGGGGACGCCGCCGGTCTCATCAACCCTCTTACGGGCGAGGGCATCTACTACGCGCTGGTCTCCGGCCGGCTCGCCGGTGAAGCCGCCGTCCAGACGGCCGAAGACCCGCTGCCCGCCTACCGGCGCGGGCTGGCCGAAACCCTGGGACGGCATCTGCGCACCACTGATGTGCTCGCCCGCGCCGCCCAGTCGCCCGCCTTCATCGACGCGGCGATCGACACCGCCGCCCGGCGCAAGGAGGTGTTCGACCTGCTCGTCGACGTGGGGCTCGGCGCGGGTACGGTGCCGCTGCCGCTGGCGTGCGCCGTGGCCGGTCGCTGGTTGCTGAACGGCCTACGCGCCGGGGGCCGGAGAACCACCGATACGGTCCGGGGCTGATCCGGCGGGAACACCCGTCAGGAAACCTGTGTCCGAGCGCTCTTTGAAAGGCCCGGCAGGCGAGCAGGGCCCTGCCGTGCCGGGCGTCGAACCTGCGGTAACCGGCAGGGAGCCGGTCAGTGACCGGCGGCCGTGGCGCGTTCCCGGGCCAGGCGTTCCTCGCCCGACAGGGTGTTGAGCGGCTTCTCCTTGATGAACAGGACAGCCACCAGCGCGAGCGCGGTGAGCGGCACCCCGATGAGGAACAGGTCGGCGGTGGCGGTCGCGTACACGTCCTGGATGACGCGGACGACGGGAGCGGGCAGTTTGGAGATGTCGGGTACGGCGTTGCTGTCGCCGCCCCCGCCGGCCGCGGCCATCGGGCCGAGCTTCTCCGTCATGAGCGTGGTGATCCGGTTGGCCAGCACCGCGCCCAACGCGCTGACGCCGACCGCGCCGCCCATGCTGCGGAAGAAGGTCAGCATCGAGGTGGTGGCGCCCAGGTCGTGGGCGGGCACGTCGTTCTGGGCGGCGAGGACCAGGTTCTGCATGAGCATGCCCACGCCGATGCCGAGCACTGCCATGTAGACGCCGAGCAGCACCGTGCCGGTCTGGCCGTCGATGGTGCTGAGCAGGCCCATCCCGCCGAGCATGACGACACCGCCGGCCACCAGGAAGCCCTTCCAGCGGCCCCACTTGGTGATGAGCTGACCCGCCACGGTGGAGGAGACCAGCAGGCCGAACACCATCGGCAGGCTCATCAGTCCGGCGACCGTCGGCGACTTGCCGAGCGCCACCTGGAAGTACTGCGACAGGAAGACCGTGCCGCCGAACATGGCCACGCCGACCAGCACGCTGGCCACGGTGGCCAGGGCGACGGTGCGGTTCCTGAAGATGGACAGGGGGATGATCGGCTCGGCGGCCCGCGACTCCACCCAGACGGCCACCGCAAGGATGAGCAGACCGCCGACGACGAGCGCGGCGGTCTGCCAGGAGCCCCACGCGAACTGGTTGCCCGCCAGCGACGACCAGATCAGCAGGGTGGACACGCCCACCGTGATGAGCAGGGCGCCCAGGTAGTCGACCTTGACGTCCTTGCGTACCACCGGCAGGTCGAGGGTGCGCTGCAGCAGGATGATGGCCAGGATCGTGAACGGCACGCCGATGAGGAAACACCAGCGCCAGCCGAGCCAGGAGGTGTCCACGAGCAGGCCGCCGATGAGCGGGCCCGCCACGGTGCCGACGCCGAACACGGCGCCGAAGATGCCGGCGTAACGGCCGAGCTCACGCGGTGGGATCATGGCGGCCATCACGACCATGGCCAGCGCGGTCATGCCGCCGGCGCCGACGCCCTGCACGACGCGGCTGACGATGAGGATCTCCACGTTCGGAGTGAGGCCCGCGATCAGCGAGCCCGCCACGAACAGTCCCAGCGAGAGCTGGATCAGCAGCTTCTTGTTGTACAGGTCGGCCATCTTGCCCCAGAGCGGCACGGTGGCCGTCATGGCCAGCAGTTCCGCGGTGACGATCCAGGTGTAGACGGTCTGTGAGCCGTGCAGGTCGGTGATGATGCGCGGCAGGGCGTTGGCCACGACGGTCGAGGCCAGGATGGACACGAACATGCCCACCATCAGCCCCGACAGCGCCTGCAGGACCTTCCTTCTGGACGTGGGCGCCGCGGCCTCGGGCTGCGTACTGGCGGTTGTCATCTTTCCTCAATTTCTCGGGGGGGGGGGGGGAGACCGGCGCTGCCCAGGACTCCTGCGGGCGCCTGCTCAACGGAAATGTCACGGGGACGGGTCGAAAGGAGACGGTGATCGGAGCGGTCACGGATTGGGCAGGCCGGCGGCGAGCTGGGCGAAGGACTCGTCGACCAGGTCGGCCAGCTCCGGGCGCCCGCCCGCGGCGCTCCAGCGGATCATCGCCACCCGGAAGGCCGCCATGGCCGCCGCGGTCGCAAGCTCGGGATAGCCGCTCGTGCCCAGCTCGATATCGGCCCGGCGGGCGACGGCGGCTGTCACGGCGCGTTCGGTCGCGGTGCCGCTGGTGACCAGCCGTGGGAGCAGCGAAGGGTTCTGCTCGAACACCTTCAGCCGCAGCAGCCATTGCTCGCGCTGCTCCTGGACGTGCTCGGCCTCGACCCGCGACATCAGCCGCAGCGCCTCCAGGACCGGCACGTCCGCGGGCAGCGCCTCCAGCCTCTCGCGCAGTTCGGCGGTGGAGGCCGGGCTCGGGCCGATGAGCGCGTCCTCCTTGGACGGGAAGTAGTTGAAGAACGTGCGCGAGGAGACGTCCACGGCCTCGGCGATGTCCTCCACCGTGACCCCCGCCAGGCCGCGCTCGGCCACCAGCGTCAGGGCGGCATGCTCCAGCGCCGCACGGGTCTCGAGCTTTTTACGGTCCCTCCGGCCGAGCTCCTCGGCGCTCTCCATGGTGGTCACGATGTCGAGGGTAGAGAGAACTTTCAGTATCTGCAATGTTTCATTATCTGAAGTGCGGCAGATCACATACGCCTCGGGCGAGCGGAACGAACAGGCCAGGCGGAACGCCCGCGGGCGCCGATCGACGTCGCCAGGGCGGGTAGCCGGTGCTCGACGCCGAGGCGGTCACGGCTGCGTTGCTCCCGCGATCCCCGCCGGGAGCAACGCCTGAACAGGCGACCATCGCCGACGTCTTTCGACTGCGAGCCCTCGATAATCAACCGCGACGCATGCACTTGAATGATAGTTGAGTACATGTTAGCTTTACGAGTAATTGAAGCAAGGAGGATCCAATGAATGCCCCATCGCCGGCCGAAGCCCTGCAGGAGATCCAGCGAGTCAAGGATCACGTCCGCGCGGCCGAGCGCCACTTCGGCGTGATCTGCGTTGCGAGCGCCATCGGCTCGCCCCTCTACTGGGCGGGCATGTTCTTCGCGCCGGCCCTCCGCACCCAGGTCTCCTTCGCCTATATGGCGTTCATCCTGGTGCTGTGCGGCCTCATGCTGCGGGTGGGCGTCCAGGGCCGGCGCCTCACCCGGATCATGTACTGGGTGGCGGGTGGCGATCTCGTCCTGTTCCTCGCCCCGGCCGCATTGTTCGCTCTGCTCGGGGCCGCCCCCCTGCCCTCCTCCTGGACGGTGGGCGGCGTCGTGCTCAGCGTGGCGAGCGGGCTGCCGATGCTGTACGCCGCATGGCGGCTGATGAGGTCCTGATGAACGCACACCCGCGGCACGATCTCAACGAGATCATCCACGCGCCCGTCCGCTTGTCGATCATGGCCGCGCTCGCCGCCGCCGGCCGGGCCGACTTCCGCTTCCTGAAGGAGACGATCGAGGTCAGCGACTCCCTGCTGTCCAAGCACGTGATCATCTTGGAGGGGGCCGGTTATGTGAACGTGCACAAGAGCTTCGTGGGCAAACGGCCCCGCACCTCACTGTCCCTCACCGACGAAGGCAGGGCGGCTTTCGCCGCCTACACCGCCGTCCTGCGACGGATCACCGAAGGGTGATCCCACTGTCGCCACGCCGATCTCATGTCGCCACGGCGATCTCATGCGAAAACACGAGGCAAGGAAGTTCCCCCATGCGGAAACAAGGCCTAAGGAAGATCACCTCGCTGGGCCTCGGGGCTCTGCTCGTCGTGGCCGCTCTCACCCCGGCCGCGCACGCCGCAGGACCAAGGCTCGACCGGCAAGCGCTGCAGCGCACTCTCGACGAGGTCCCCAAGGGCGGCACCCCCGGGGCCTACTCCGCCGTCCAGGACGAAGGGCAGCGCTGGCGCGGTGCGGCCGGTCTGGCCGACCTGGAGGCCACGCTCCCCATGCGGCCGGCCATGTACCAACGGATCGGCAGCGTCACCAAGACCTTCGTCGCCACCGCCGTCCTGCAGCAGGTCGCGCAGGGCAAGGTACGGCTGGACGTCCCCGTCGAGGAATACCTGCCGGGGCTGCTGCCGGACCGGCGCATCACCGTCAGGATGCTGCTCAACCACACCAGCCATCTCGGCGACTACGACACCGCGCTCATCACCGGCCCTGACAGCCTCGAAGAGCTACGGGTTCGGCAGTTCACCGACGAGGAACTCGTCAAGCTCGGTCTCGGCGTCGGCAAGTCCGGCGAGCCGGGCCACTCGCCCGGCAGCTACTCCAACACCAACTACATCGTGCTCGGCCTGCTGCTCGACAAGGTCACCGGGATGCCCGCCGAGCGTTACATCACCCGCCACGTGATCCAGCGGGCGGGCCTGTCCCACACCTTCTTCCCGAGCACACCGAACCTCCCTCGCCCGCACGCGAAGGCGTACACGTCTTTCTTCGACTCGTTCCCGCTCAGGGACTTCAGCACGTTCAACTCGTCGGTGTTCGGCACGGCGGGCGCGATGGTCTCGACGATGGAGGACCTCAACCGCTTCTTCCGCGCGCTGCTCACCGGCCGGTTGATCGGTCAGGCCCAGCTTGAGGAGATGCGCAGGACAGGACCGATCATGCCGGGGCCGGGGGTCCCCTTCACGTTCGACTACGGGCTCGGCCTCATCGCCTACGAAACGCCGTGCGGGAAGCTGTGGGGGCACGACGGCGGCGTCGTCGGCATGACCACGCTGTCCCTCAGCACCCTGGACGGCGGCAAACAGGCGTCCTCCGGCACCAACGTGACCTGGCATCCCGGGGCTGAGGCAGGCGAGCAGGCCTGGGCCGCGCATGTCGTCGGCGCCATGTGCGAGACCGGCCGGTTCGCGGCCTTCGACGCCAAGAGGCTGCTGATCGACGCCGGCGCGCCCGTGAAACGCTGACCTTTCACTCGAAGGCGCCTGCCTTCGATCCTCAGACCGGAACCCGAGAACGAGCCGCCGGGCGTGGGACGATCAGGATCCCGCGCCCGGTTAACGCCGGGGTCGGCGGCCAGGCCGCGGTGAGAAAACGCAGGCGCACCGTGGACCGGCCACCCTGAAGGCGACTCCTATGCGCCACCCGGGCGGTGCCCGCGGGAGCGCGGCACCGCGCGCACCCATCCGCGGTCCCCTTCCAGGAACCCGGAAATCGTCAGATCCGCCTGGTTGAGCTCACTTTCAAGGAAGTCGTCGTCGAGGCGCCTGCTGAGGAAGAAGTGGGTCCACCGCCGGTCGCCGGCCACATACTCCATGGTGGCGGCCAGAAGGTCGGGGCCCGGCCGGCTGACCCCCGTCATGCGGACGGTACGGCCGTCGTCGGCGACGCGTTCGAAAGGCTGGACGGTGTCGTACCACTCGGGGGGCTTGCGCTGCAGGATCACGCATCCGTCCTCGGCGACGTGATCACGGCAGGTGCGCAGGAACGCCTCGCGCAGTCCGTCGTCGGCCGTCTCGATCACGAATGACATGAGCAGGACGAGGTCGAACGTCCTGTGCAGTTCCAGGGACTGGATGGGTGAGCAGACGGTCTCGGCTCCCCCGATGTGGGCGAGCATCTCGGGAGACTCGTCCACGGCGACCACCTCGTGCCCGAGGGACAGGAGGCCGCGGGTGATCCGGCCCGTGCCGGCTCCGAGCTCCAGGATGGACGCCTCCCGGGGAACGGCCGCGTGGATGAGCTCCGGCTCACCGTTGGGCGTCAGCATGGCGTAGTAGTCGACGGCGCAACCGTCCGGAGTGATCGGTCCTGGGCCGGTGCCGTGGTACGGCTTCCGTGAAGTCATGATCGCTATCCTGCGTCAGGACCGTCGCGGGTGCGCCGCCGTCATCCGCACACCCGCCACCGCGCCATGGTCGACCTGGCGCGCCGCAGCGAAGGCGATCGCCGCACTCTGGTCGGCGAGGCCGGCTGAGCGGTCATGACCTGTATGTGGCGATCACCCGTGCGACGCGGCGGCTGACCGTGACGCACCCGAGGGGAACCGCCGGGGATGCCGGCCGGGCTCGGGCGGCGTTAACCTGGTGCGCCTGGCCGTCGTGTGGAGAGGGAAGAGCTGATGTCGCCGGTTCTGGAGAGTACGGCCCGCGCGTTGCTGCGCAGGATCGCCGTGGAGCAGGCCGAGTCACGGCTGCCGTCCCTGACGGCCGCGGTGGTCCGCGACGGACGGCTCGCCTGGTTCGGCGCGCGCGGCCGGGTGGAAGGCGCCGCACCGGACGAGTCCACCCAGTACCGGATCGGTTCCATCACCAAGAGCATGGTCGCCACCGTGGTCATGCGGCTGCGCGACGAGGGACGTGTGGACCTGCTCGATCCGCTCGGCAAGCACGTCCCCGGCACGCCGGTCGGCGAGGTGACGGTGGCCCAGATGCTGTCGCACACCGCCGGGCTGACCGCCGAGCCACCCGGCCAGTGGTGGGAGCGGACCCCGGGCATGCCGGTGGAGGAGCTCATCGCTCTGCTCGGCTCCCAGACCGCCCGGCACCGGCCCGGCCGCCGCTTCCACTATTCCAATCTGGGCTTCGCCCTGCTGGGCGAGCTGGTCGCCCGGCATCGCGGGATGAGCTGGGCGCAGGCCGTGCAGGCCGAAGTCCTGGAGCCACTGGGCATGCACGACACCACGTCGCGGCCGCGTGCCCCGCACGCGTACGGCTACGCGGTGCATCCCTGGGCGGATGTGCTGCTGCCCGAACCCGAGCACGACGCGCTGGCCATGGCCCCGGCCGGGCAGCTGTGGTCCACCCCCGCCGACCTCGCCCGGTGGGCGGCGTTCCTGGCCGGCGACACCGCGGACGTGCTCGACCCGGGCACGCTGGCCGAGATGCGCGAGCCGGCCACCGTCGACGACGGTGACGCCTGGACCGGTGGTTTCGGCCTGGGCCTGCAGCTGGTCCGGGCGGGCGGGCGCCGTCTGGCCGGTCATGGCGGCTCCATGCCGGGCTTCCTGGCCACGGTATGGGCCGACCCCGCCGACAGGGTGGGCGTGCTGTTCATGACCAACGCCACCTCCGGGGCGAGCCGCTCCCTGCTGACCGAGCTGCTCGCCATCCTCGATGAGCACGAGCCGCGCCTGCCCGCCGAGTGGCAGCCCGCCGGCGTCGACACCGGCCTGCTGGAGCTGACCGGCCCTTGGTACTGGGGGCCGGGTGCGTACACATTGCGGCTGCTGTCCGGCCGCGACCTGTCCCTCTCCCCCATCGATGGTGGCGGTGCCCGGGCCTCCCGGTTCGTCGCCCAGGCCGACGGCACCTGGCTCGGCCTGGAGGGCTACTACGCCGGCGAGACGCTGCGCGTGGTCCGCCGGGCCGACGGCTCGCTCAGCCACCTCGACCTCAACACCTTCGTCTTCACCCGCACCCCCTACGACCCGGCCGCCGAGATACCGGGCGGGGTGGACGACGGCGGATGGCGCGGTTGACCTCCCGCCCTGCGCGTCTCTCGTCTGATCGGGCGGCCGCGGGCCCGGCCGGGGAGTGTCCATGAGCGGGCCTGCCGAGGTCCCGCCGCTGTGGCGGATCGGTGATGTCATCGACGGCCGGTACGAGGTGACCCGGGTGCACGAGCACGGCGGGATGGGGCTGGTGTACCGGGTCCGGCATCTGCTGTGGGGCACCGATCTCGCGGTGAAATGCCCCCGCCCGGAGCTGTTCCAGAGCGCGGCCGACCGGGAGCGGTTCGTCACCGAGGCCGAGGTGTGGGTGTCGCTGGGGCTGCACCCGAATGTGTGCGCCTGCCACTACGTCCGCACGCTCGGCGGCATTCCCCGGGTGTTCGCCGAGTACGTCGCGGGCGGCAGCCTGCGTGACTGGATCGACGACCGCAGGCTGTACGAGGGCACGGAACGCGAGGTGCTCACCCGCATCACGGACTTCGCGATCCAGACCGCGTGGGGCCTCGAACACGCGCACAGCCGCGGCCTGGTGCACCAGGACATGAAGCCCGCCAACGTCCTGCTCGACGAAGAAGGCACCGCGAAGGTCACCGACTTCGGGCTGGCCAGGGCCCGCGCCGTCGCCATGACGATGCCCGCACGCGAGAGCGCGCCCGGCGTCAGCGTGCTGGTCCCCGCCGGTGGCCTGACCCGTGCGTATGCCTCGCCGGAACAGGCCTCGGGCGAGTCGCTGGGCCGGCGCACCGACATCTACAGCTTCGCGGTGTCGGTGCTGGAGATGTTCACCGGCGGGATCACCTGGATGGCCGGGCCGATCGCGGGGGAAGCACTCGCGGCGTACCGCGCCGACGGGCCGGGTGAAGCCGGGCTTCCGGCCATGCCCGGCGAACTCGCCGACGTGCTCGAGCGATGCCTGCACCTCGACCCGGCCGATCGGCCGGGCTCGATGGCCGAGGTCGCCACCGGCCTGGCCGAGGTCCACCAGCGGATTTCCGGTGGCCCGTATCCGCGTGCCACCCCGGTGGCGGCCGATCTGCGCGCCGACGAGCTCAACAACCGGGGCGTGTCGCTGCTCGACCTCGACCGCACGAGCGAGGCTCGGGAGGCGTTCGCGGCGGCGCTGGCGGCGGACCCGCAGCACCTGGAGGCCACCTATAACACGGGCCTGCACCGGTGGCGCCACGGCGAGGTCACCGACGAAGAACTCATCACCGGCCTCGAATCGATCCGCACCGACGCCGGAGACCCGTGGCAGGCACGCCATCTGCTCGCCCAGGTACACCTCGAACGCGGCGACCTCACCGCGGCCCGCACGCTCCTCGGCGAGCTCGGAGACGAGGCCGCCGGCGAACCCGAAGTGCAAGCGGCCTTGCGGACCGTGCAATCCGGACGGCTCACCGACGCACGCTGCGCCGAGGCCAGGGCGATCCCGTGGGCGCTGTTCCGGAATGATGAGCTGACCGAGCCGGATGGGCCGTACAAAAACGGCCCTTACCTCCTCACCAGCCTCACCCCCGACGGTCGGCTGCTGCTGACCGGGGGCCGTGACGGCATGGTGAAGCTGTGGGACCTGCGCAGCGGGGAATGCCTCCAGGCGGTCGAGGCGCACTTCGAGAACGGGCACCGCGAAGAGGTCTGCTCGATCGCCCTCACCCCGGACGGGCGCTTCGCCGCCTCCACCGGCAAAGACCACACCTTGCGGCTGTGGGATCTCGGCACCGGCCGCTGTCTGCGCGGGTTTCCCCTCAGGCCGCCGCCCCGGTTCGGATACGCGACCCACCCGGTCGCGCTGAACGCCGACGCGAGCATCGTGCTGGTCTCGAACGCGGACGGGCCGATCCAGATCTGGGACGCCCGCAGTGGACAGCTCCGGCGGACCCTCGCCGGGCACGCCGGCGGCGTGCGCTCGATCGAACTGACCGCCGACTGCGGCTTCCTGCTCTCCACCGGCAAGACCAACGGAGAAGTCCGGTTCTGGGACCTGAGCTCCGGCCGCTACCGGCCGATCCGCCCGGAGGACACCTCGACGGTCAACGCCAGTTGCCTCGACCCCGCCGGGCGTCTCGCGGTCATCGGTGCCCAGGACGGCACGATCAGCCTGTGGGACCTCCGCACCGGCCGCTGCCTGCAGACCATGAACGCGCCCGCCTGGGTGGAAACCGTGTCGCTGAGTGCCGACGCGCGCTTCGTGCTCTCCGGCTCGCAGGACAAGACGGTCCGGATCTGGGACGTCGCCGGCGGGCGGTGCCTGCGGACTTTCCGGGGCCACCGCGCCGCGGTGCGGGCGGTCCGGCTCAGCGCGGACGGCCGCTCCGCGATCTCCGCCGGTCAGGACAACGCGGTCCGCCGATGGGACCTCCCCCTCGACTGGGCCGCCGCGCCGCAGCTGAGCAAACCACGACGGCACGCGGAATTGAGCCGGCTCGGCAGTGAGGCCGAGGCACTGGTCTTCGCGGCAATGCGGGAAATCGCCGCCTCCCGCTACCCGCGCGCGCTCGACGTGCTCACCCGGGCACGGGCGATCCCCGGTTACCAGCGATCGCCTCAGGTGCTCACCGCCTGGCGGGCCTTGGGCCGCCACACGGTCCGCACGGGCCTGCGGGCGGCCTGGCCCACGACGACCTTCTCCGGACACCGGATCTACGTGGACTCGGTCGTGATTTCCACCGACGGCACGATCGCGGTCTCCAGCGGCGGCGACGGGACGATCCGGATCTGGGACGTCGCCGGCGGAGCCTGCGAGCGCGTCCTCGAAGGCCATTCGACCATGGTGAACGACATCAGCCTGAGCGCCGACACCCAGCACGTGCTGTCCGCCGGGCACGACGGCAAGCTCCAGCTGTGGCACATCGGCACCGGTGAGTGCCTGCGCGTCATGTTCGCGAGCACCCACGACGCGACCTCGGCGCGGTTCTACGACGGCGGGCGACGGGCGCTGGCCGCCGTCGACGGCAGGCTGCAGTTCTGGGATCTGGCCGACGGCCGCCTCTTGCGGACCATCGAAGACTGCGGCCTGGCCCACTCGATCTGGGTCAGCCCGGACGAACGTGTCGCCGCCACGGTCGGTCGAAGCAAGAGGATCATGCTGTGGGATCTCGGCCGGCGACGGCGGCTGCGCACCCTGGAGGGGCACGACGACCAGGTGTCGTCGGTGTCCATGAGTGCCGACGGGCGTTTCGTGGTGGTGTGCGGCCCTGGGTGCATCCGGCTGTGGGATGTCGCGTCGGGGGAATGCGTACGGGTCCTCGAACACCCCGGCCATCCGCTGAAGGCCCGGCTCAGCACGGACGGGCGCTTCGCCCTTTCGGCCGACAGCGATTCCTTTCTCCGGGTCTGGGATGCCCACAGTGGACAGATGCTGCGTGCCCTGGAAGGACACCAGGGGCGAATAAGGGACCTCGCGTTCGCCCCCGATGGCAGCTTCGCCTTATCCGCAGGCAACGACGGGACCGTCCAGCGCTGGGATTTCGACTGGGAACTGTCGACACGCGAACCGGCGGACTGGGCCGATGGCGCGACCCCCCATCTGGAGCTTTTCCTGGCCCGGCAGCGGACCGGCCGGAAAACCGGCGGCGCCGACGAGCTGATGGAGCGGCTCCAGGACGCCGGTTTCGGCTGGCTGCGGCCCGAAGGCGTACGGGCGCAGCTCGAACGCCGGACCACCGGGCGGCTCGGCACGGTTTTGAGCAGGATGTGGAAACGGTGACGCGGTACGCGAAGAGCGTCGCGCCGGCACCGGAATCTGCCCGGGCCGAGGCCGCCGGCGGTGCGCTGATGTGCGCCACCGCGGGTGCCGAAGAGGAGATGCGATGACGCGACCGGCCACCATCACGCTGAAACTCGTCAAGGGCAGGCTCACCCCCACCGAGTACGTGTTCGACGAGCGGACCACCTGCGTGCTCGGCCGCGCCGAAGACTGCGCGCCGCGGCTGCCGAACGACGACGACCACCGCACCGTCTCCCGGCATCACTGCCTGCTCGACATCAACCCGCCCGATGCGCGCATCCGCGACTTCGGCAGCCTCAACGGAACCTACGTCAACGACGAAAAGATCGGCCAGCGCGCGGCACACCAGACACCCGAGGAGGCCGCGGCGCTGTCGTTCCCGGAGCACGACCTGGCCGACGGCGACGAGATCCGGATCGGCAAGACGGTCTTCCGGGTCGGTGTCCAGCCCGCCGCGGGCGGGGTGAAGCGCACCCTGGCGCTGGCCCGGTGCAAGGTCTGCGACCGGGAAGTGGGCAGCGAGCTCGGCGCTCGGGCCGGTGAGTACGTCTGCGCCGCCTGCCAGGCCAGACCGGCCGCGGTGGCCGAAATGCTGCTGAACCTCGCGCACGGCGGGCGCCGCGACCTCGCCCCCATCGCCGGGTACACGATCCTGCGCGAACTCGGCCGCGGCGGGATGGGCGCGGTGTTCCTCGCCCGCCATGAGACCACCGGCGAAGAGGTGGCGCTGAAGGTGATGCTGCCGAAGGTGGCGGCCGGCGCCGAAGCCCGCGGCCGCTTTCTGCGCGAAGTGGAACTCACCCGGGCACTGCGCCACCCGAACGTCGCCGCTCTGTACGACGCCGGATCCGCCGACGGCATGTTCTACTTCACCACGGAGTTCTGCGCGGGAGGCAGTCTCGACCAACTCCTGAACCGCAGGGGTGGGCGGCTCCCGGTCGCGGAGGCCGTCCGCCTCGCGCTGCAGGCGCTGGAAGGCGTGGGACACGCGCACGAGCAGGGCGTCGTCCACCGCGATCTCAGTCCCCAGAACATCCTGCTGAGCGAGGCAGCCGACGGCTCACCGGTGGCGAAGGTGGGCGACTTCGGCCTCGCCAAGGCCTTCGACCAGGCCGGCCTGAGCGGCCTGACCCGGACCGGCACGGCCGCGGGCAAGCCCTGGTACATGCCCCGCCAGCAGGTCGTCAACTTCCGCAACGCCACACCCGCGGTCGACGTCTGGGCCCTCGCCGCCTGTCTCTACCACGCCCTGACCGCCCGGTACCCAAGGGATTTCCCGGCCGGAAGGGACCCCTGGCAGATCGTCCTGCAGTCACAGCCGGTACCGATCCGCCGCCGGGACCCGGGCGTCCCGAAAGCACTGGCCGCCGTCATCGACAAAGCTCTCCAGGAGAAGCCCGTGATCGGCTACCAGAGCGCGGCGGAACTCCACGACGCACTCCGCACCTTGACTCCGTGACCGCAACGTCACTCGCGCATGACGGGGTTCCAGCAGGATCCACCGAATTCCACCAATATGCAGGCCAGGGGCCCCGCTGCGTTCGCCCTGGAAGACCTTTCGCCGAAGCTCTGACCAGAGTTTCCGTTGCTTCGCGGTGATTGCCACCGGGACCCTCTCCATGCTCTGGAACGGCTTACCCATGACTCCGAGTGTGACCGCCCAAAAGGGATGCAACGTCAACTGAGCCGCCCGGCGACGGCCGCGGCGGGTCCGGAGGCGAGGGAGCCGTGCAGCATCTCCACCCGGTGCACCACGCGCGGCGCGGCCAGCGGCACCCCGGACGCCGTCGATGAGGGCAGCAGCGTCAGGCCATGTCCGGCGGCGGCGAGGTTCAGCACGGTGTGCAGGTCCTCGCCGTCGTAACGGAACCCCACACGGAATCCACCGACCCCCGCCATCTCGCGCAACCGCTCCACCGACACGGCGGCCGGAGCCTGCAACCACAGCGCGTCGGACAGGTCGGCCAGCGCCAGCCCACGCCTGCGAGACAGTGGGTGGCCGGTGGGCAGGACCACCACCAGCTCCTCCTCGGCCACGCCGACGCTGGCCAGTGACCCCACGTCCGGCAGGCGCAACGGGTCGCTGGGGGCGGCGATCCCGTCGACGAACCCGAGATCCGCGGCGCCGGAGGCGACCTGCTCGACGACGCTTTCGCGTCCGGCCGTGCGCAGCGTCACCGCCAGCCGTTCTCGCGCCAGGCTTCGAGCGATCACCGGAGTGCACGCCAGCGGGGAGGCCACCACATTCAGCTGCTCGATCGGACCGGCGCCGGCGCGCAGGACGTCGGCGCGGGCGGCTCGGTGACGCAGCAGCAGCGGACCGGCGTGTTCCAGCAGGCGTTCCCCGGCCGGGGTGGGCCGCACCGGCCGGCGATGCAGCAGAGCCAGACCGAGGTCGGCCTCCAGCGCGGCGATCTGCTGGGACACCGCCGACTGGGTGTAGCCGAGTTCCTCGGCGGCGGCGGAGAAGGACCGCAAATGGGTGACGGTCACGAAGGTGCGCAGCAGATGAGGATCCACGACGCATCAGTATCGCTTATCAACCCAGCAGTAATCATCGTTGGCGCTTACCTCGGTGCTCCAGCGAGGATGAGACGCATGACGATCGCGAGAATCGCCCTGGTGGGCGACAGGTCCTCCAGTGTCCAGTCGCACATGCGCATCCCCTCCCTCCTCGAGGCGCTGCGTGAGCGTGACGGGCTGACGCTGGACGCCTACTGGACTCCCACCACCGAGACGGCGGATCTGGAGGGGTTCGACGGCATCTGGATGCTGCCCGGCAGCCCGTACCGCAGCGAGGCGGGCGCGGTGAACGCCGCCCGCATCGCCCGCGAGCACGCCATCCCGTTCCTGGGCACCTGCGGCGGCTTCCAGCACACCCTGTTGGAGTACGCGCGCAACGTCCTGGGCCTGGCGGTCGCGCATGCCGAGAACGACCCGGGCGCCGACGACTTCCTGCTGAGGCCGCTGGCGTGTTCGCTCGTGGGCCACGAGGGGGTGATACGGCTGGCGTCCGGCTCTCTGGTGGAGAGGATCATCGGCGCCGAGAGGACGGTGGAGAGATACTCCTGCACCTTCGGCCTCAACCCCGACTACCTGCCGGTGCTGCAGGAGGGCGGCCTCAGCTTCACCGGCCACGACGACGCCGGAGACGTCCGGGTGCTCGAACTGCCGGATCACCCGTTCTTCCTGGCCAGCCTCTTCCAGCCCGAACTGGCCGGGGACGGCAGCCGGCCGCACCCGATCATCGCCGCGTTCGCCTCGGCCGCTGTCACGCTGGCCGCCTCAAGGACCCGCGCCTGAGCGGGAACGCCCGCCGGGCCGTGTCACGGTAGGCCTTTCTGCCGTTTGTAGTCGTTCCACGCGCTGACACAGTAGGCGTAGCGCCCGTCGCCGGGCCGGAGGTGCCGGCAGGCGTAGGCGGCACTGAGCCGGTCTTCCGGGGTCTCGGGGATGACGGAGATGTCGGGGATGGCGGAGGCGCTGGGGGTCTGGAAGACGGTGGAGACGGCGGCGTCCCCGTGGCGACCGCGCTCCCCGTGACGGGCGGCCCTGGCGTGGGGCGCCGGGGGCTTCGGCCTGACGGCTCTGGCCCGTCGTGGTGCGCCGGGCCCGTGCCGGTGCCGCTCGGCCCGGACCCCTGGGACGGTGCGGTTCCGGGGCCGTGCGGCCGTGTGTGACGACGCCGGTTTCCGGCTGCGGGCCGGCTTCGCCGAGACGACGGTTCGGGGAGTGGCCACGGGCAGGTGACCGGCGGGTGGTGCTTCCCCTTCGAAAGCGATCACCGCTCCGTGGCCGGTGACCCCTGAGGGAGTGCGCGCCGCGGTGACCTCGGCGGCGATCGTCCGGGTGGTGGTCGCCGGTGGCGTCGGCGACCACCCGGACGACCAGAGACCCACCCCGGCGGCGGCGAGGAACCCGCAGATCAGAGCGGGCCGTAGAAGCTGCTCACGCGTCACCCGCGGCCACGACTGCGGCCACGACAACGACCAGGGCAGCGACCGCGGCCACGACCATGACCAGGGCAGCGACCGCGGCCATGACCGGTAGGCCCTGCCCGGCGGGGACGGCGGCGGAAGCGGCGGCGAGTGCGGCCACGTCGGCCGGACCTCGACGCTGAACCGGGACCCGTATATGAACGGATCGCCGGCGCCGCCGTAGGCCCCGGCCCGTGCCCGGTCGGCGGAGGCCGCCGGATCCGCCGGGGCGGGTGCCGGAGGGTCCGCCGGCTCGCCGTACGGCCTGCGGCCACGTGGACTCGCGCTCGGGTCGCGGCGGCGCGCCGAGTCGTGATCACCTTGCATCTCGCCTCCTCTGTCATGTCTGATCTCCCCCAGCGTGCCGAAAACTACGCACTGTATGTTGCGGGTAACCGCGTGCTCTTATGGACCTGTTATCAGGACCACGGAGTGAACCACCCGGAATACCGACAAAGCCCTGGCGATGGGCGGCTGCCCGCCGCCTCCGCTCCCCGGCGCCGGAGATCTCGCCGCGCCGGGCCGTGTTCCACGGCGGGTCTCCACAGCCGGAGCCGAGGTCTCCGCAGACGTTCACCGGCGACCCCGGATCATTGATCGACTAGGTCGCACCAGTGAGCCGCGATACCGTTCCACCCGTGATTCAGAACGACGGATTCGAAGAAACCGAAAAGGCGGCGGAGATCGAGTCGCTCCCGACTGGCCGGCGGGAAGACTCCTCCCGCGTGACCTTGCGTCCGATCACCGGTCGCGACCAGGACGAGTTCCTCGAACTGGTCCGCGCCAGCGTTGACCTGCACCATCCGTGGATGTCCCTGCCCGCCACGGCCGAGGGGTTCCAGACGCTCATCGCCCGGTATGACCAGCCCGCCGAGGAATGCCTGCTGGTCTGCGTGCGTGACACCGGAGCCATCGCCGGCATGGTCAACATCAACAGCATCATCCGCGGACGTTTCCAGTGCGCCTCCCTCGGCTACGCGGCCTTCGCCCCCACCGCCGGTCAGGGCTACATGTCCGAAGGTCTCGGCCTGGTGCTGCGCTATGCGTTCGAGCGGTTGCGGCTCCACCGGCTGGAAGCCAACATCCAGCCCGGCAATGAGGCCTCCCTGAGGCTTGTCCGACGACACGGTTTCCGCAGGGAGGGCTACTCGCCCGACATGCTGTTCATCGACGGCGCCTGGCGGGACCACGAACGGTGGGCCATCACCAGCACCGTGAACGGTGACCCCCATCCGACCCTGCCCGCCCACTGAGCCCCCTCACTTCGACGGCGGCCGGCGAACCCGCCATGTGATCCGAGGCGACCCGGCTCGACGTCCTCTCAGCCTTTCGGCCCTACTGACGACTGACATGGGTGACGTCCGGGTGATGCGGCCTCGCGGTGCCGGACCGCCCGGGTCGAAGCCGGGATGCGGCGGCCTCGCACGGCTACGACCGGGCGAAAGTCAGCGGACCTTGCCGAAGAACTCGCGGATGTCGGCCGCGAGCGCCTCAGGAACGTCCATGGCGAGAAAGTGGTGTCCAACGGGGTTGCTGTCGGGCCAGTGGATGACGGTGTTGTGGCGCTCGGCCAGGCGGCGGATCGCCGGCGGCCCGCAGTAGACACCGGTCGGTACCTCCGACTGTCCTTCCGGCCAGGCGAACTCGCTGCTTTCGTACATGAACCACGAGGAAGAGCCCGACGTCCCGGTCAGCCAGTACAGGGCCACATTCGTCAGGATCAGGTCCCGGTCGATGGCCTCGTCGGGCAGGTAGGCCGTGCCGGCGAACTCCCACAACTTCTGCAGGTGCCACGCCAGCAGGGCCGTCGGGGAGTCGTGCCAGCCGTAGGAGAAGGTCTGCGGCGCGGCGCGCAGCAGACGGTGGTGGTCGACGCCGCCGCCCGCCCACTGCTGCATCTGCACGTACTGCTCATGCTCCTCGGGCGTCAACTCGGGAACGTCCTTCTCGGTGGGGAAGCCGAACCCGGCGTTGATGTGAACCCCGGCGACGTGCTCGGGGTCGACCTTGGCGACCTCCGGTGCGACGTAAGCGCCGAGGTCTCCGCCCTGCGTGCCGTAGCGCGCGTAGCCGAGGCGGCGCATCAGCTCCGCCCACATCCGCGCCACGCGTGTGACGCTCCAGCCGGTCCCGCGCGGCGGCGCGGAGAACCCGAACCCGGGTACCGACGGTATGACGACGTGGAACGCCTGAGACGGGTCGCCGCCGTGGGAGCGGGGGTCGGTGAGGGGGCCGATGAGCTCGGTGAACTCCACGAACGAGTTCGGCCAGCCGTGGGCGAGGATGAGCGGCAGAGCGCCGGGCTCAGGAGAGCGCACGTGCAGGAAGTGCACGTGCTGACCGTCGATCTCGGTCACGAACTGCGGAAACCTGTTCAGCCGCGCCTCATGGGCACGCCAGTCGTACCCGCTGTGCCAATACTCGGCCAGGTCCTTGATATAGCCGACCGGCACGCCGCGGCTCCATCCCTCGCCGGGCAGTTGCCGGGGCCAGCGGGTACGGGCCAGCCGGTCGCGCAGGTCGTCCAGGTCGGCCTGGGGGACGTCGATGCGGAAGGGGCGGATCTCGGTGCTCATGGTTCTCCTTGGTGGCTGCGCCCGCCGGGCGGGCGGTGTCACGCCACGTCATCTCCGGACGGTCCCGGTGGTGCGTTGCGGTGACGGATCGACACTAGGGAGCATGTAGGTCAGATCCTGTCCCATATGACCGCGATGATGGGGTTCATGAGCGACACCCCGGCACGGCTGCTCCACCTGCTGTCCCTGCTGCAGACCCCGCGTGAATGGCCCGGCAGTGAGCTGGCGGATCGTCTGCGGGTGAGCCCCCGGACGATCCGCCGCGATATCGACCGCCTGCGCGAGCTGGGGTATCCGGTGCAGGCGTCGATGGGGGCGGTGGGCGGCTACCGGCTCGCCGCGGGCGCGGCGATGCCGCCGCTGCTGCTGGACGACGAGGAGGCGGTGGCCGTCGCGGTCGGCCTGCGCACCGCGGCCGGGCAGCCGGTGAACGGCATCGAGGAGGCGTCGGTGCGGGCCCTGGCCAAGCTGGAGCAGGTGCTGCCGTCCCGGTTGCGGCATCGGGTCGGCGCGCTCGGCACCGCCATGGTCTCGATGCTGGGCGGGAGCGGGCCGGGCGTCGACCCGCGGATCCTGACGGTGCTCGCCGGGGCCGTCGCCAACCGCGAACGCCTGCGGTTCGCCTACCAGGCGGGCGACGGGAACCAGAGCAGGCGTCTGGTCGAGCCGTACCGTCTGGTGGCGGCTTCGCGTCGCTGGTACCTGCTGGCCTACGACAACGACCGGGAGGACTGGAGGATCTTCCGCGTCGACCGGATCGACGACCCGCAACCGACCGGCGTACGGGTCGCGGCCCGCGAACTGCCCGAGCAGGACGCGGCCGCCTTCGTCACCCGCAGGATGTACTCGATGGCACCCACCTACGAGGTGGTGGCGACCGTGCACCTTCCAGCCCGCCAGGTGGCGCACCGGCTCGGCGTCGCCCCGGGCGACGTGCAGCCGCTCGACGAGCGCAGTTGCCGCCTGCACGAGTATTCCGACACCCTGGAGTGGCTGGCCTCGCGGCTGCTCATGCTCGGTTGCGAGTTCGAGGTGCACGAGCCGCCGGAGCTGCTGGCGTATCTCCACGCGCTGGGCGCCCGCGCCACCCGCGCCGCCGGGGAGCCCGGAGGAACGCGACCTCAGTCAGGTCGCCCCTGACCGGACGGTGCACCTGCCTCTCCCCCGATCTCGTCGACGGCCCACTCGGCCCATTCGCGCTGCATCCGGCTGAACCGCAGCCCCCACTCCAGGGCGAGCCGGCCGTAGACGGAGAGATCGTCCTCGCCCTGGCCGACGACTCCCTTCAGTGCCGTCAGCTCCTCTTGCTGGCTCCGCGCCGCCTCCGCCTGCTGCCGTAGATAGTCGCGTGCCTGATCGGAACGGACCTGCCCCAGGAAGAAAACGCGCAGCAGCATCTCGCTGCGCCTGGCGCGGACCGGCTCGACCTCCGTCAGCCAGTGGCGGAGCTCGGCAAGTCCCGGCTCGGCGATGCTGTACTCCTTGCGGCCGCGCGGTCCTTCGGCGGCGGCCTTCACCAGCCCGGCGTCGGCGAGGCGCGACAACTCGGAGTAGACCTGGCTCTGTGTGGCGGGCCAGACGTTGGCCAGGGAGATTTCGAAGATCTTCAGCAGGTCGTAGCCGCTCGCGGGTCCCTGGGCGAGCAGGCCCAGCAGTGCGTGTCGGAGGCCCATGACGGCATCCTACATTCCAACGTTGACATGTCGATAGTGGAAGCTCTACATTCGTCATGTCTGAGTAGGAATGTTGAAAAGAGCTGCAATGATCCGCAATCTCCTCGGGTTTCTCCCGTGGATCGCCTACGCCGTCATCGCCACGGGGGACGAATGGCGCTACGGCGCGCTGGCCGGGCTGGCGATCGCCGCCGTGGTGATCGTCGCCGACCGCCGGGCCGGCAAGAAATGGGACGAGATGGTGATCGAGTCTAGCGCGGTGGTGTTCTTCGTCGTGACGGCCCTGATCTCTTTCACGGCTCCGGACTCCCCTCTCACGCCGTACGGCCCGGCTCTCGTCAACGCCTGGCTCGCGCTCACCGCCTGGGGATCACTGGCCGTCCGCAGACCCTTCACTCTTGGCATCGCCCGCAGCATGGCGCCACCGGAGGTCTGGCAGACGCCGTTGTTCTACCGGGTCAACGTCGTCATCACCTCGGTGTGGGGTGCGGCCTTCACCGTCGCCGCACTCTCCCTGGCTCTGCTGCTGCACGGTGCCCCGCATGCCACCGCCGCCGTCATCGCCATCAAGGTGCTCACCTTTGCGGCGCCCGCCGTCTTCACCGCCCGCTACCCCCAGACCGTCGCCGCCCGCCGTGCCGTCTGATCTCCAAGCCGTCTGCCGGGGCTTTCTCCGCGATCCGGTCTCGCATCGACCACAGCGCCGACCTGGCCGGCTTCCACGGCTCCTGGTTCCCCGACCACTGAGCCGTGGTCCCCGCTCCGCGATCGGAGCGGCCCGACTTCCCGGGCACTGCTGCAATCCGCCGGCTGCCGGCGTTTTATGAGCGGCCTCCAGGCGGAGCCGCCCGGAGATCCTCCGCGCCGACCTCGGAGATGAGCCACGGACGCAGGATCGGCACGACGTGAGCGGCCTGCATGGCCCCTGTGTGGTCGAGCCCGTCCAGAACGCGCACGTCCCAGCCGAGGGTTTCGAGCTCGGCGCGTCGGCTCGTGATCGCTCCCGCCATGCTCACATGTACGTCGCCCCAGCGCTCGCCGTACTCCATTTCGTCCGCCGAACCCACGAAACACAGGCGCGGGCAGCTGATCCGCGTCTGGGCGGCTCGGTCGTCGAACCCCTGCAACGCTTGGTACAGCGTGACGAACTGCTGGGTCTGGGCTCGTGTCATCGACACCTCCACCGACGACCAGTCGCCCGGTTCGTTCGGTGTCTTCGGGGTCGTGGGGGCGCTCTCGGCGGCGACCGACATCTCATGGGTCGCCGTGGTCACGCGTAGCATCTCCCCGTACGGCCCGCCGACCGGTGGGAAGCCGCCCATCACGAGCGCCGAGAGACGGCCGGTCCGGATCGCGAGCTGAAGCCCGCTCAGCGCGAGCCAGGAGTATCCGTAGTAGGCGAACCGGTCGGCCCCCACGGCGTCGGCCACGGTGAGCAGGTCGCCGGCGATGTTGTCGGGCGTCAGCGTGTCCGGTTTGGGGGTGCCCAGGACGTGGCCCTCGTAGTCGAAGGCGACCACCTGGAACGCGTCGCTGAGGCCCTCGATGAGGGAGTGCCCCAGGGCCGGATCGGCACCCCACTTCCGCATCTCGTCGGCCTGGGGTCCTTCGACCGGACGTGGATTGACCGGGAGCAGCAGGGTGGGGCCGGCGCCACGGACCTCCACGTCGATCGTGGCTCCGTCATGCAGTTTCACTACGGGCATCGAATCCGTCTCCAGCTTTTCACCATTGAGAGAGAACAACTCTTTAGGCCGTAAACCAACGGCCTGGGACAAAGATAGCTTATGTCGTAAAGAGTTGTGTCGAGAGGATTCTCCGCCGGTCGAAGCGCGTCACCCCGGCCCCGATCCCCCGGCCCTGCTCACGGCCGCCTCGATCCCGTCAAGCAGGACGGTGAGCCCGACCCTGAAGGTCTCCTTCGCCTCTCGCTCCAGATAGGGCACCCCCTCCTCTTCCTCCTCGGCCGCGAGCCGGGACGCCCCCTCGCTCTCCAGCCAGGTCACCATCGGGAACCGCTCGGCGAAGTCGGGGGCGACCTCCTTCAGCAGAGCCGAACGGGCGTGCCACCACTCCTCATCGGACACCCCTGTCGCCGCCGGGGCCTGCCGGGTCTCCGCGACCGTCTGCGCCGCCCCCCGCACGAAGTGGAACAGCGTCCCGACGACGCGCCGCAGCACGCCGGCCTCCAGCCCAATCGCCCGCAGGACGGTCAGCACCGTCTCGAGCATGACGTACTCGTTGGGGCCCAGCGCCGGCCGGGCCTGCGACACCTGCAACACCCACGGGTGCCGCAGGTAGAACGCCCAGGCGTCCCAGGCCCAGGACGTCACGGCCGCCCGCCACCCCGCCGCCGGCTCGTAGCCGGTGGGCAGCTCGGCGTGGGCGCGGTCGTACATCAGGTCGACCAGTTCGCCCTTGCTGGGCACGTAGGTGTACAGGGCCATGCCCGTACGGCCGAGCCGTTCGCCCACCGCGCGCATGGACAGCGCCGCCATCCCCCGCTCGTCGGCGACGGCGATCGCCGCGTCCACGATCACGTCCACACTCAGCCCGGGCCGGGGCCCCGGAGCGCTCCGCGTCGCCTCCCGCCCCGGGGTGCGCCACAGCAGGGCCATCGAACGGCGCACGTCACCCTGTCCGGCGAATACGGCCAACGCAGAACCCCTTATGCTATAAACTAATAATGGATAAGCAGCTGTTTATGGCTTAAGAATATCAGTGGGGCTTATCGGGTTCCGGTCCGCGGAGCACGGGCCGTGCCTTCCGCCGTCGGACCGCAAAAAGAACCAGGGGCTCGCGTGCGACCCTCGTCAGCTCTCCGGCTGCGGTTCCCGGGGGCCGCGGTAGGGCAGCGTCTGGCTGTAGACCAGGTTGGTGGTGGTGCTGCCGAACTGGGCCAGCTCGTTGATGAGCCGTTCGAGGTGGGCCATGGAGGTCGCGGCCACCTTCAGCAGGTAGCAGTCGTCGCCGGTGGTCCGCAGGCATTCCAGGATCTCTGAGCGCTCATCGAGCAGCCGGTGCAGTGGCTGGTGCTGGCTGCCCGGATACTTCAGACGCACCACGGCGAGCACCGCGAAACCGGCCTTCACCAGGTCGACGTCGGCCCGGTAGCCGGTGATGACGCCCATCGCCTCCAGTCGTTTGACCCGTTCGGTCGTCGCTGAGGCACTGAGGCTCACCCGTCGACCCAGTTCGGTGAGCGGGACACGGCCGTCTTGTTGGAGTTCGGCCAGGATCAACCAGTCGGTGGCATCAAGACTCTCGGTCATATGGCAAAGATACCGGCAGATTCGCGGCTTATTCCGCCGCATGCCGGGAAAACTCTCTTCCGGTCGCTGGTGCGTGCTGGATAGCATGAACTGGTGCAAATAGGAGTAAACGTCCCGAACTTCGGCCCGGGCACCGATCCCGGCGTGCTGCGCGACTGGGCGCAGACCGTGGAGGGTCTGGGTTTCGACCTGCTGATGGTCTCCGACCATGTCGCGGTGACGCCCGATGTCGCCAAGCAGTATCCGGCGCCTTTCTACGAACCCTTCACCACCCTGTCCTGGCTGGCCGGCATCACCCATCGGGTCCGGCTGGGGACCACGGTGCTCATCGTGCCGTACCGGCATCCGTTGCTGGTCGCCCGTATGGCGGCCAACCTCAACCAGCTCAGCGGGGGACGGCTGGTTCTTGGTGTGGGCGTCGGCTGGGCCCGGCAGGAGTTCGACGCGCTCGGCGTCCCGTTCCAGCAGCGCGGGAAGCTGACCGACGATCACCTGCAGGCGATCCGCGCCGCCTGGGACGACGACGAGGACTACCGTAGCGGGCAGATTCCGTTCTGGATCGGTGGCAACAGCGACGCCGGCATACGCCGGGCGGTACGGCTCGGCGAGGCGTGGCATCCGCTGCGGTGCACCCTTCCCTGGCTGCGTGAGGCGCCGGGACGGGTGAAGGCCATTGCCGATGAGCAGCGCCGGCCGGTGCCCGCCTTCGTTCCCCGCATCGCTCTGCGACTCACCGACTCACCGGTCACCGGCCCCGAGCGGCTCGCCGGCGAGGGCACGATCGAGCAGGTCCTCGACGACCTCGAACAACTGCGCCTGCTGGGTGCGGACACGGTCGTGCTCGACCCGTTCAACGGCGATCCCCGCGAGACCTGTCACCCGCAGGTGGCATGGCAGGCGCTCGCGACCGTGGCCGCCCACCGAGACCTGGACACGCATCACACACAGACGGAGCGACAGTGACACACGACGACGAGAACTTTCTCCGCAGGGCCATCGACCTTGCCGCCAAGGCTCGGGCGACTGGAGACGCGCCATTCGGATCACTGCTGGTAGGCCCGGACGGCAGTGTGCTCGCCGAAGAGCACAACACGGTTCTGTCCGACGCCGACATCAGCGCCCACCCCGAGCTGAAGCTGGCCAAATGGGCAGCCCGCGAACTCGACCCCGCCACGGCGGCCGCCACCACCATGTACACCAGCTGCCAGCCCTGCGGCATGTGCGCGGGCGCCATCGAGCGATCCGGCCTCGGCGGCGTCGTGTTCGCCCTCTCCACCGAACAGCTCACCGGCCTCAAGCCGCCCGCCGCCGCTGCCGATGTGCGCCAGGAGGGCCCAGCGCTGTTCGACGAGGCGCGGATCCCCGTTGAGGGTTACTACCGCTGATCCCCCGCAGCCGGAAGGTCCCGGGTGGCGGAGCGGCCGACGACCGCCCCGCCACCAGGAACCCTCGGTGAGCAGACCGCCCAGCAGGATCCCGCGGCCCGAGCCGGTACCGGCTGGTGTCCCCCGTAGGCCTGACCGGCGTGGCTGCCTTCGCGCAGGGCTGCGGCGGTGACCTCGCCGATGCCGGCCGCGAGGAGGTGGAGAGTGGCCGTGGCCCGGCGTCAGTTGGCAGCGGTATCGATGGGAGCCGACGCCGCGGCGGCAGAAGCACGGCGATGCACTCGGGTGAGGACAAACAGCATCACCACGCAGAGCACGGCGACGACGGCGGCGAAGCACTGTACGGCGGCGAGAAGTCCGACAACGGTGGCGAGGAAGCCGACGCCGATGACCGGCAGGCCGACGCCGAGGTAGATGATCACGTAGAAGCTGGACAGGACGCCGGCATGGCGATCGGCTGGGGTGGCCTGGTTGACCGCGGTGAGGCCGCCGAGGAACGCAAGTCCCTGGCCGATGCCGCCGATCACGGTTGCGAGAAGCAGCAATGGCAGCGAGGACAGACCGCCCGCGAGGGCCAGCAGTACCAGTCCGGCGGCCAGGAGGGGGAGGCCAACCAGCTCCAGGATCCGGGCCCGCTTGCCGTAGCCGAGGAGTTGGGCGAGCGCGGAGCAGAGCAGCATCAGTGCCACGGCTGCACCACCCAGAAGCAGGTTCTTACTGCCTGAGAGAGTGGCGACGTAAGTGGGGATGAGGGCGAGGAAGAGCCCGACCACGGCGAACGCGAGAAAGCTCGCCGTCCCGCTGGTCGCGAAGGTGGCCCGCATCGAGGCGGGGATCTCGGAGCGGCGGGGGCGCCACCGGGCTCTTGAAGATGCCGTCGGCAGCGCCATGATGGCGGCCGCCGCCGGAACCAGCAGCACGATCTCCACCGCGAACGGCAGGACATCCGGTGCCGGGGCGTACTGGGCGAGCAGCCCGGCCAGCACGGGCCCGAGGCCGAGGCCGCCCACGGAAGCCATGGTGGACACCAGCGCCGCCTTGCGGCGGTTACCGGTCGGTTCCAGCTCCGTCAGCGCCGCGGTCAACGGCCCCGAGGCCGCGCCGAGCGCCAAGCCCTGCAGGACACGGGCGGCGAACAGCCACCCGGTGCCCGCTGCCAGGGCGAAGACCAGCGATCCCAGCGCGGCCAGTGCCACCGCGGGCAGCAGCACGCCGCGGCGGCCGACCACATCCGACAGCGGACCGGCTACCAGCAGTGAAGGGATCAGCACGGCCGCGTATGCGGCGAAGATCAGCGTGACGATCAGAGGGGAGAAGCCGAATCTCACCTCATAGCCCCGATACAACGGCGTCGGCAGATTCGTGCCGGTGAGCAGGATCAGCAGAGCGTACGCCGCAGCCCAGAACCTCCACGGCCCCTTTGAAACGGGCGACCCGGCAAGGTCCGTGTCCAGCGGGCCGGAACGTTCCGGACGGTGGTCACGGTGTAGCGGCCGACCGCGGTGCGCGTCAGCGAGGCGATCAAGAGGCATCGGTTCCTCCATGCAATCATGTTCGATTTTTCCGAACATAGCAGATGTTCGGAAACGCCGAACATTTTGGCTACTATGAAGGCATGGCCAGCCGTACCGCGACCGAACTCGTCCATCCCGACCGAACTCGGCTGCGGTTCACCGCCGTGCTGGCCGCCTTGAGCGACCCGGTGCGGCTGGCCATCGTCGCCCGGCTCGCCGACGTCGAACCCGACGGCGAACTGGCGTGCACGACGTTCGCACTTCCAGTCAGCAAGTCCACCCAAAGCGGCCACTTCAAGGTCCTGCGGGAAGCCGGCGTGATCCACCAGAGAGATGAGGGAACCCGGCGGTTGAACCAGCTGCGCCGCGACGCCCTGGACACTCGCTTCCCCGGCCTGCTCGACCTCGCCATCCCGCAGGGGCATGAGGTGCTCGCCGGGTGGTGACCGCAGCCGCGTCGCAGACAAATGCGCTGTCATCTGTGCCGTCCTTGGTCACGGCCTACGGCAGTCTCCTCCCGGAGATGCGTGAAACGGCCCCGTTGTCTGCGGCAGGCAAGGAGGTCCCGTTGGGGACCGTCGTCGAACTCCGATCCGACCCGTTGGAGCTCAGGGCCAAGTCGAGGCACAAGAAGCCGGAGAACGTGAAGCGGTACTTCAAGCCCTTCCCGCAGGCGATGCGCGAGCTCGCCAGCCTGCTCGCCCCGGGGCCGACCGGTGCTGATCAGCGCGCCGCATCCCGTTCGGGGCCGGTGGCACGTTCGTCAATGGCACCCGTATTTAACTGGCTGCCTGGCGAACGTAGTCAACCGGACCGCGATTGGCTATAGTTAGTCAGGTGACTGACTCGAAGAAGGGCGATCGCGTCCCGGTCATTACGAAGCGGGGCAAACGGGAGCGGCTGACGGCCGCCGCAGTGAAAATGCTGCACGAGCAGGGCGTGGAGAAGACAACGCTCGCCGACATCGCGCAGGCGGCCGACGTTCCCGTGGGCAACGTCTACTACTACTTCAAGACCAAGGACGACCTCGTCGAGGCGGCCATCGGCGCACACGCGCAGAGTCTCCAGGCAATGATCACTTCACTTGACGAGCTCACCACCCCGCAGGACCGGCTGAAGACACTCATCGGCGGCTGGGTGCGGCAACGCGATCTCGCCGCCCGGTACGGCTGCCCCACCGGAACCCTGGCCTCGGAGCTCGACAAACGCGCCGGTGGCCTCGACCGCACCGTGGCCGATGTCATGCAGGTCCTGATCGACTGGACCGAGCAACAGTTCCATTCGATGGGCCGAAGTGACTCCCGCGACCTCGCGGTCGCCCTGATCGCCGCCTACCAGGGGATCTCGCTGCTCACCAACACCTTCCGCGACCCCGAGCTCATGGCCCGTGAAGGCGACCGGCTGGCACGCTGGATCGACTCACTCGGTCGGTCGCCAAGAGATCCTGACGACCCTAGATAGATCTTTCCCTCCCCATCGGGCCGGACGTCCCCATCACGCGGTGCCGCGGCACCCCTCGCCCAGGGCGCGCCTTGGCCATACCTGGCCCACATCAGCCAGGTATGCGACCTGGAGCCAAAGGCTGCGGCCGAGCAGGTCACCGACTACTAGGGCGCAGGTCGTGGCCGACACGGTCGTACGCGAACAGTTGGCCACCTTCCTCGTCGATTACCTGTCAGGAAAGGGTCGTGCCGTGGAAGACGCAGAAACCATGATCGGGATCCGTTATGCGGTCCGGTCGGAGTCGGGGCTGGTTCGCACGAGCAATGAGGACACCGCCCATGCCGGCACCCGACTGCTGGCCGTGGCCGACGAGTGCGCGGGCCAGGCGGGAATCTCGCAAGTACGACGGCCATTGACGCGCTCAAGCCGTTGGAGACGGAGGCTGCCTCAGTCTGGATGAGGCCGCCTCACATCCGCAATGCTCGCTGCTGGACCGTGCGCTCACGGGTGCGGGCAGGTCCAAGCCCGATCTGTCGCTGCATACCGCCGTAGCCGGCGATTCCGGGTCCAGCGGCGCAGAGTCGCAGGATGGCGCCTGCCCCGAGCGCGGTCATCGTGGATCGAACGAGTTAGTGGGGAATCCCTGGCGCGTCGAGGTCGCCCGCCGCACCGGTACGGCCCGAGTGTTCGTCATTGGGCACCGCACCCGCCAGGGACAGGTCATCCTTGACGAGACCGGCGGCCAGGTGGCTCTGTCAGCGAGAAGCGGCAGCAGAGATCGCCGAGTTGTGCCAACGCTTCCCGATCTTCGAGTGGAATCTCGGCGAGAAGCGACAGCGCTGGGCCTTCAATGGATCGGGGCGATCGCTCCTCTGATCGCGCAACGGCTAGGGTGTGCTCATGCAACGTATGACCGGTATGTTGATCGGCGCCCTATTCGGGGCAGTATTTGTGATCGCCAACGCCCATGCCCTCTGAACACGGCGATCGCCACTCTGCTACGCGTGGTCGCCGTCCTCGGTCTGTGCGGTGCCATCGTCATCGGCAGGCGGGGAAGAGCGACTCAGACTCAGCCGGCCGCCGGCCGGGGTACGCGAAAGATGTTCGGCCGGGGTTACTGGCTGGTCGTCGTCGCCGAAGTCGTCCTGCTCTTCGGCGGGATCGCGGTGCTCCGCGCCTGGGATCTGCCCGAGCAGACGAACGTCGCCTGGATCGCGGTCGTCGTCGGCGTCCACTTCATCGTGCTGGCCCCGATCTGGAAGCAGATCAGCATCCTCGTGCCCGGTGTGATCCTCACTCTGCTTGGGGTCGCCGGGCTCGTCATGGCGGAGACCTCCGCCGTCGCGTGGGTGCCGATCGTCAGTGGCGTCCTGTCCGGAGTGACGCTTCTGGTGGCCTGTGTCACCTCCGCCTGGTTTGGGATGTCGCGAGCCGCCCAGGGACAGGTCGCCCACCAGGCGTAGAGCCCGTGTACGAGTGCTGTCGGAACTCATCGACACGGCCGGGCCGCTGAGGGAAGCGCTGCCGACTCCGACCGACAAAACCAGTCAGGTCGAGGTCGCATTGCAGCTGCCCCCGAGCAGGCCCACCGAAGCGCCGTAGCCGGATACCGCAACTACCTTGGGAGTCGCCCCGATCTCGTGACCCTCGCCCAGGTCGAGGTCGCCGGCCGAGATCTCGCCTGCCCCTGCTCGCCCGAGATGCCGTGCCACGTTGACCTCTTGCTGGAAGTCGCCGCCGGCCGCCTGTCCGTCTTGGCGAGGTAGCCCGCGGCCGCCGCTCAGCGCCGAGCTCTGCCCCCTGGCCGATCGAGGTTGCAGGGGTGGGACACTGGCGACCTCGCGTAGGTGCTCAACGACGTCAAGGCGGCGCTGGCCGGCTGATCCGCACCGATGGGCTCGGCGATCGGCGCGAGCCCATCGGTGCCGACGGCGTTCATCTGCCGGGACCCCTCATCGGCCGACATCCGCGAACTGCGCCACGCCGTCGCCGAACGACCAGTCGATCGGCTCGTTCTCGGTGATCGTGACGAGTACGTTCCGCGGCTCGGTGCCCGCGTACTCCTTGGCGAGATCGGCGATCCTGCGGTAGAGAGCCTGCTTCTGACCCGCAGTGCGTCCGGAGCGCATGGTGATGGCGACGAACACGATGTCGTCGTCCCGGTGGATGCCGGGGTAGTCGTCGTAGCGGAGCATGTGCTGGGTGCCGTCGTGGCTGGTGAGCACCTGGAACAGGTCGTCTGGCGGGATACCGATGGCATCGACCAGGGCGTCGTGCACGGCCCGGCCCATGGCCTCCAACCGCTTCTCGTCTGCATGGAACGCATCAATACGAACAAAGGGCATCATTTCGTCCTTTCAAGTGATTCGATCAGGAGTTGGTGGCCGACGAGCAGATAGCAGGAGATGAAAACGGCCGGCTCGGTAGCGGTGAGGTCGTCGAAGCGGCGGACCGCTGCGCCCGGAGGCTCGAAGCAGGAAATCCACTTCTCCTGGCTCAGCGGAGGTGTCCGGCAAGCAGGCCGAGCGCGCCGTCAACGGCCTGCGCGTAAGCTTCCGCGTCGCCGGCGGCGCGGGCCAGCACATACCCACCCTGCAGCACCGCGACGAGCGCGGTGGCGGTGGCTGCCGGGTCGGGCGCGGTGTCGAGCTCGCCGTTTTCCCGTGCTTCCGTGAGGACTCCGGCCAGCCGGGTCCGCAGCCAGGTGAAGGTCTCCTCGACCGGACGGCGCAACGCGGGATCGGCCATCACCTCAGGATCCTGGGTGAGACGGCCGACCGGGCAGCCCCGGAGAGCGTCCCGCTCCCGGCGCAGGTAGGCGGTGACACGCTGGACCGGAGTTCCGGGGCCGGAGAACTCCGCCTCCGCGCGGGCCCGCAGTTCCTCGGCACTGCGGGTGATCGCGGCCAGCGCCAGATCGGGTTTGCCGCGAAAGTGGTGATACATGCTGCCCTGGCCCGCCCCGGATCGCTGCTGGATCGCCTTCGGCGAGGTGCCCACGTATCCGCACTCCCACAGCAGTTCTCGGGTGCTCTCGATCAGTCGTTCCCTGGTATCCACGATCGTCACCGTACATACCAGTAGGTACAAATGCAATCCGATGTCTTCGCCCGTCGAATCGGGCCCCCTGTTCTCACGGCGGCCCCGCGGTCGGACCGTCTGTCGGCAATGACCATATGTCGGTTCACTGACCTGCTGGTTAGACGCTTAGCGCTGATACTGGTAAGTAGAATCCCGGGTCCCCGACCTATACCGTCGACGCCAAGTGGGTCGCGCTGCTGGTGTGGCTGGTGCACACCGCCCAAGCGCCGGCACGCGATGATCTCGCCGAGATGTCGTGCAAGCGGATGACGGCCACCAACAAGAAGGCCAAGGCCAAGCTGGAGGAGATCCGCCTGCGGCAGCGGCAGACCTACTGCGCCGCCGCATGCGTCGGGATCGACGTCCACCGGCTACGCCACGCCACCGACACCTCGTTGCGCCAAGCCACCCTTGCCTTCATCTCGGGCCACCGCTCGGGTCGACGCCACCGACTCAAGGTGACTCTGCGTGATCGAACGCGGGTTCTGTTCAGGCGTCCTCTGCTGAGATGGGCAGGGCCCGGAGAGCTTCCCGGCGTGTCATTCGTCGGCCAACCGACGGCTGGATGGCCAGGACCGCGGCAGGGGCTCATGCGTCGATGATCTGGTGCCCGCCCCGCGGCAGCGCCAGTGTCGCGGCCGCCGTCAGCACGAGTCCTGCCGCCGCGATCAGCATGCTCCACCGCATCCCGGCCAGGAACGTGTCCGCCCCCGCCAGCAGCGCACCGAAGACGGCCACCGCGATCGCCCCGCCGACTTGGCGGCCGGTGTTGAGCACAGCGGAGGCGGTGCCTGCCCGTTCCGCAGGCACCGCGTCGAGCAGCATCGCGGTCAACGCCGGCACCGTCAGCGCCCCGCCGAGACCGACCGGCACCATCAGCACCGCCACCGTCCACACATGGGTGTGCGGGCCGACGGTGAGCAGCGCCCCCAGCCCGGCCGTCCCGATCAGTTGCCCCGCCACCATCGGCACCCGGGGGCCGAACCGCGCGGCCAGCCTCGCCGAGGCCAGGTTGACCACGGCGACCAGTGCCGTCATCGGAATGAACATCAGGCCCGCCTGCAGCGCTGACTGCCCGCGCTCCTGCTGCAGGTACAGGCTGAAGATGAACACCCCGCCGTAGTAGGCGGCGTTGAGCATGAAGCCCACCACCAGCGACACCGCCACCACCCGCGAGCGGAACAGCGGCAGCGGAAGCATCGGGTGGGAGCCACGGGCCTGCACGGTGAGGAAGGCGACTGCCGCGGCCGCGGCCACCAGCAGCGACGCCATCACGAGCGGCCGGCCGAAGCCCTCATCGCCGCCCTCGATCACGCCGTAGGTCAGCGCGCCCATCGCGGCCACCGCCGTCACCTGCCCGACCACGTCGAGACGTGCGGGCAACCGGGGTGAAGCGGGCACGCGGGCGAGCAGGGCGAGCGCCAGCAGACCCGCCGGGAGGTTGACGAAGAAAATCCATCGCCAGCCCACGGTGGCGGTGAGCGCGCCGCCGAGCACCGGCCCGGCCGCCACCGCGACCGCGCCGCCCACGGTCCAGACGGCGATCGCCCGCGCCCGCTTCGCCTGGTCGGGGAATCCCTGCCGGACCAGCGCCAAAGACGCCGGCATCATCACCGCCGCCGCGGCCCCCTGCACCAGCCGCGCCGCCACCAGCATCCCGAGCCCGGGCGCGAACCCGCACGCGGCCGATGCCAGCGCGAACAGCACCAGTCCGCCGCCGAAGGCCCGCCGAGCCCCGATGCGGTCGGACAGGGCACCCGCGGAGAGCATCAGGGCGGCGAACATCAGCGTGTATCCGTCCACCACCCACTGCAGGCCGGACATGCCGCCGCCGAGGCTGCGCCCGATGTCCGGCAGCGCGACGGTGACGATCAACGCGTCCAGCGAGATGAGGAAGAAGCCCAGCAGGGCGGCTCCCAGCACCACGGGAGATCCGTCGCGGGACCTCTGCGTCCCGGCGGCCACGACACCGGCGGTTGGGGAGGACTTGAGTAGGGATTTCAGCATCAGGATGCTCCAGTGACGTTCTCAAAGGTGTGCGGCAGGGACCGCCCGGCGGAGCGGTGCGTGCGGTCAGCCTGCCGCCCGGGCGGGCAGGTCCTTGTTGCCGTCGCCCCAGGTCGCCGTCATCACCACCGAGCCGATCAGCCAGCGGCCGCCGACGCGGGTGAGCTCCCAGCGGTAGTCGCCGCCGAGTGTCCACAGCGGAGCCCCATGGGGGGTGGCGAGGCGGTGCGTGGCCTGGAACGACGCGGTGCACACGGCACGGTCCCCGTCGACCTGCACGAGGTGGTTGGCGATCAGGTGCTGGGTGGCGTCGAAGCCACCGAGCGTCGCCGCCCAGGCGTCGGCGATCTCCTGCGGCGTGAGCCGGACCGGTTCGCCGCCGTTGAGGCTGGTGTAGTCGAGGAGCACTTTGTCGGCGAACAGACCGCACAGGAGCGTCCATTCACGGCGGTCCGCGTACACCGCCATCCGAGTGCAGGTCTCGGCGATGTCGATCTTGTCGGACGGGGATGGCGCGGCGGTCTCAAGGGATTCGGACATGGCGCAATGGGCTCCTATCGCAACGATGAAAGGGTGATCTGGAGGTACGGGGATGTCACAGCGTGCGGGCGAAGTGCTCAGCCGCCGCGTCCGCGGCGAAGCCGACCTGGGGTGACTGGTCGTAGAAGTCGAACTGGACACCCTCGGTCCACAGGAATTCCTTGGAACCGGTCAGACCGTGGTGGAAACGACGGGCGCCGTCCGGGATGGCGGCATCCTCGCTGTGCACCAGCAGCACGGGCGCGGTCACCTTCGGTGCGATCGCGATGGCGTCGAAGTCCAGCCATCGGGGCCAGGCCATGACGGCGAACCGATTGGGCCACCGCGGGATCCCGCCCCGCTGGGGATTGAGGTAGAAGTCGATGTCGAAGGGCATGGCGGCGTCCGGGTCGCTGCCGCTGACCACCGGCACGTAGGCGACCTCTCCGGTCTCCTCGTACCTGCGTCGCGCCGCGGCCTTCTTCGCCTCGATGCCCTCGGGGCCGCCGTAGTTCTTCTCGCAGATACGAGAGTCGTGCAGCCACGGGGCCACCAGGGCGAGCGATCCCACCCGGGTGTCCTCGGCGGCGAGGGCACTCACATACATCGCGCCGGCGCACACCCCCAGCGCGCCCAGCGCTCCATCATCCACCGCCGGATGCCCGGCCAGGAAGCCGATCGCCGCCCGGAGGTCTCGGATCTTCAACTCCGGTGACTCGACGTCGCGCGGCTCGCCGCCCGATTCGCCGTATCCGGTGAAATCGAACGACAGCGCCGCGAAGCCTCGCCGGGCCAACTGCTCGGCGTACCGGTCGGCCATCTGCTCCTTGACGCTGGTCCAAGTCCCGGCGACCACGACGCCCGGCACAGGGGCGGCATCAGAACCGGCGTTATCGGGCAGAAAGAGGTGACCGGCGAGCTTTGCCGCATCACCAGCGAAGCTGACCTGTTCTGGTTGGGGCATGTCGAAACTCCTTCAGGGCCGGACGGGATAGGGAACGTCAGCTGCGCGACGGGCAAAGGAGGCCGTCGCGAAGCCTGCGACTGGGGGCGAGCAGCGAGAGTCAGCGCTGTCTCAGAACGAAGCATCCACCTTGAAGAGCCTGGCGACAGGCGCTAGGAGGGGCCGTTCGCGGGCGCGGGGCGGGTGAAGGCGCCCGCGTTGGCGGCGAGGGCCGCGGCCCTGGCCGCCTGGCCCGGCAGGTCCGGGTCGGGCGGCGTGCCTAGCAGCATCATCTCGTGGTAGAGCGGTGCTGTGGCGGTGACGAGCAGTCGTCGCGCGTCGGTGGCCGGCGGCAGTTCGCCACGTCGTACGGCGCGCTCGACGATGACCTCGCAGCGGGCGTAGCGGTCCGCCCACAGCCGCCACAGGCCGCGCGCGGCCTCCTCGGAGCGGAATGAGGCGGCGAGCAGGGCGGCGGCGATCGACGGCTGGTCGGTCAGTGCCGCCAGATTCTCCCGGTTGAGCGCCGCGAGGTCGCCCTCCAGGGAGCCGGTGTCCTCGGGCTGCCAGTCGTCGTCGGCGGTGGCCGCGCAGAGGTCGGCGAGCAGGCCGCCGACGTCCCGCCAGCGCCGGTAAACGGTCGCGCGGTGCACGCCCGCGCGGGCCGCGACGGTGTCCAGGGTGAGCGCGTCGTAGCCGCGTTCGGCCAGTTCAGCGCCGACAGCGTCGAGCACTTGCGCGCGGGTGCGCTCGGTACGGCCGCCCGGGCGGCGGCGGGGCGGCGACAGGGTGGCGGAGGGCTCCGCCCGGCCTCCGGTTTGCTCGGTGGACTGCGTCATGACACCATATTAATGTACAATCTGTCGCATTAAGCAAAACCGGAGAGCAACGTACGTCATGAACAGCCTGATCCCGGCCGACCCGAACGTGGTGCATCCCATGCCTGGGCAGCCGCGGGTGGTGCTGCTCCGGCCGCTGGTCACGTCCCCGTTGATCGAGGTCGGGGAGTTGGGCCGCGGACAGCGTGCACCCCACGCCAGCCGGTCACGCCGCACTCGCCGCGGCCTGGCTGCGCCTGGTCGCGTGACCGAGCCTGCTCACGGGCGGGGCATCATCCCGGCGAAGAGCGCGTCGAGGACGCGGTCGACGTACTCGTGGGTCAGCGGCTCCTGGGTGATCAGGAGCCGGAAGTACAGCGGGCCGGACAGGATCGCCATCGCCAGATCGAGGTCGAAGCCGGGTGACAGCTGGCCCTGGTCGCGGGCCGCCCGCAGCCGGGCGACGGTCTTGTCCCGCTGCGGGGCGATGAAACGCTCGTTGAGCGACGCGGCGACCCGGGGATCGTGCTGCGCCTCGCCGACCAAAGCGTAAAACAAGGGACCGTAGGGCGGGCCGCCCAGCAGATCAACGGCCGCGTAGATCTGTGCGCGCAGGTCGGCGGCGAGATCACCGGTGTCCGGATAGTCCAGGCCGGGCTCGTTCAGCGACAGCAGGGAGTCGAGCAGCAGGGCTCCCTTGGAGGGCCATCGGCGGTAGAGGGTCTGCTTGCTGGCGCCGGCGCGGGCCGCGACCGTTTCCATGCTGAGGTTGGCGTAGCCGATCTCCTGGCCGAGCTCCAGCGTGGTCCGCATGATGGCCTCGGTCCGGTCGGCGCCGCGACGGTGGGGTGTGCGGGTCATGCGGCCACCTTATCGGTACGGAACGTTCCGTACTTGACATCGGCATTCGTACGCCGACATCATCTATCGGTACGGTACGTTCCGTACTGATAAGCCCCTCTTGGAAAGAGCCGATTTGTGATACCAGTTTCCGCCGACCCGACCGTGGTGCACCCGATGCCCGACCAGCCGCGGGTGGTGCTGCTGAAACCGCTGGTCGCCTCGCCGCTGATCGAGGTCGGCGAGTTCTCCTACTACGACGACCCGGACGATCCGACCGCCTTCGAGACCCGCAATGTGCTCTACCACTACGGGCCGGAGAAGCTGGTCATCGGGAAGTTCTGCGCGCTGGGCGAGGGGGTGCGGTTCATCATGAACGGCGCCAACCACCGCATGGACGGCCCCTCGACGTTCCCTTTCCCGATCATGGGCGGCTCCTGGGCCGAGCACTTCGATCTCATCACCGGCCTGCCTGGGCGGGGTGACACCGTGGTGGGCAATGACGTCTGGTTCGGGTACCGGGCCATGGTGATGCCCGGTGTCCGCATCGGCGACGGAGCGATCATCGCCTCCGGCGCCGTCGTCGTCGACGACGTGCCCGACTACGGCATCGTCGGCGGCAACCCGGCCAGGCTCATCCGCCGTCGTCACAGCGATGCCGACATCGACCGCCTGCTGGCCCTGGCCTGGTGGGACTGGCCGCTCCAGCTCATCACCGAACACGTTCGCACGATCATGTCGGGCAGCGTCGGCGACCTGGAGAAGGTGGCGGCCGCGCAGTGAGACCCGTCCGTTGACCTTCCAGCACCAGAATCGAGTCATCAGCATGCCTGCTTCGTCCCACCCCGGCCTGTTCACCGGCTGGCTGGGTGGCCACGCCGCCCCGCTCACCCACCTCGACCCCGAGGCACCGCTCGACGACCTGGAGCCGCTGCGTGACCTCATCGGCGACGCGCGCGTCGTCGCGATCGGCGAGCACTCCCACTTCATCGACGAGTTCATCCGCCTGCGCCGGCGCCTCCTGCGGTTCCTGGTCGAACGCTGCGGCTTCACCGTCCTGGCCTTCGAGTACGGCTTCAGCGAAGGCTTCCCCCTCGACACCTGGGTTCAGGGCGAGGGCACGGACGACGACCTGACGGGCCACCTCGCCGAGGCGATCCCCGTGGGCGTCGACGACCCGCTGCGCTGGATCCGCCGGCACAACGCCACAGCCTCACAACCGGTGCGTTTCGCCGGCATCGACATCCCGGCAGCCGGCGGGTCCTTGCTCCCCGCCCTGGCCCCGGTCGCCGACTACCTGCGCCGGATCGACCCCGAAGCCCTATCGTCCGTCGAGACGGCGACGCGGATCGCCGGATCGTTCGCCGGAACCTCCGCGGCCGCGGCCGCGCCCGCGTGGGCCCGCCTGCCCGCCGCCGACCAGGACGCCCTCACGGCCGCCCTGACGCGCCTGCTCATCCGGTTCCGCGCCGTCGAGCCGCTGTACGTCTCCCGCGGCGACCGGCCTAGCTACGACATCGCCCTGCGCCGCCTCGAAGGCGCCTGCCAGGCCGACTACGGCTTCCGTGCCATGGCCGGCCTGTTCGCCGGGACCGGGCTGACCGCCGACACCTCGGCCCGCGACGTCTACATGGCCGGATCGGTCCTGTGGCACCTGGAGCGCTCCGAGCCCGGAACCCGCATCGTGTTGGCCGCCCACAACGCCCACATCCAGAAAGCACCCATCTCCTTCAACGGGCAGCTCACCGGCTTCCCCATGGGGCAACACCTGCACGACGCGCTCGGCGACGCGTACTTCGCCCTCGGCCTGACCAGCACCGGCGGCCACACCGGCGAAATGATCCGCGACGAGGAGGCGCGCTTCGGCTTCCGCATCGAGGACACCGCGCTGCAGCCGCCCGAGCCGGGCAGCGTCGAAGCCGCCTTCGCCGACGCCGGCCTCGGGCTCAGCATCGCCGGCCTCCGCCCGGCGCGCACCCAGGCCGGCCCTGGCCCCGACCGTATCCGACTGCAGAGCACCTTCCTGCACACCCCCGTCCTGGACGCGTTCGACGGCATCCTGCACACCCCGGCCTCCACCGTGGCCCGCGACCTCGAAGAAGGAAAAACCCCGTGACCCAAACCGGCGTGATCATCGTAGGGGCCGGCCCCGCCGGCCTCATGCTGGCCGCCGAGCTGCGGCTGGCCGGCGTACGGCCGCTGGTTCTGGAGCGCAAGCCGCAGCGCCGCGACATCCCCAAGGCCGGCGGCCTCGGCGGGCAGATCCTGGAGCTGCTGCGCTACCGGGGCCTGCTGGAACGCTTCGAGGCGGCCTGCACTGGCCCCGTCCCACCACCCCGGTTCCCGTTCGGCGGTGTGCATCTGGACTTCACCCAGCTGGCCAATCCCCCGCTGCACGCCCTGCCGCTCCCGCAACAGCGACTGGAGCAGCTGCTCGACGACCGCGCCGGCGAGCTCGACGCCGAGATCCGCCGCGGGCACGAGGTGACCGGGATCAGCCAGGACGACACGGCGGTGACCGTGGACGTGCTGGGTCCGGACGGCCCGTACCAGGTAGTCGCCCGCTACCTCGTAGGGTGCGACGGCGCGCGCAGCCGCGTCCGCGACTGGGCCGCCATTCCGTTCCCCGGCATCACCTATCCGGAGGTCAACCGGCTGGCCCAGGTCACGCTGCCCGACGAGGTGACCGTACTCGGCAACGGCGACCTCGACGTCCCCGGCTTCGGCACGATCAGCGCGGGCTTCACCCGCACGGACCACGGCCTGTTCGGCATCGGCTCCTCGCCCGGCTCCAGGGCCGTCTCCCTCTACACGATCGAGGACGAGAGCACCGAGTACGACGACGATGTCCCCATGACCGTGCCGGAGCTCCAGGACAGCATCCACCGCGTGCTCGGCGCGCGGCTGCCCGTGGCGGAGGCGACCCGGCTGTCGCGGTTCACTTTCAAGGCCCGCCAGGCCGAGCGCTACCGCGACGGCCGGATCCTGCTGGCCGGCGACGCGGCGCACCTGTTCCCCGCCACCGGAGTGGCGCTCAACGCCGGCCTGCTCGACGCGGTCAACCTGGCCTGGAAGCTGGCCGCCGACCTGCACGGCCGCGCACCGGCCGGCCTGCTGGACACCTACCACGGCGAACGCCACCTCGCCGGCACCCGTACCATGCTGCACACCCGGGCCCAGGTGGCACTGCGGCGCGGGCACGACGCGGCCGCCGAGGCGCTACGTGAGGTCTTCACCGAGTTGCTCACCGATGAGCAGCCGCTGCGCCGCATGGGAGCGCTCGTCGCCGGCACCGACCTGCGCTACCCCATGCCCGGCACCGAGCCCCACCCGCTGGCCGGCAGCTTCGCCGCCGACCTCACCCTGTACACCGACCAGGGCGTCACCAGCGTCGCGGAGCTCCTGCACGCCGCCCGGCCCATCCTGCTCGACCTCGCCGGCCGCCCGGAGCTTCGCGAGCTCGCCCGGAAGTGGCGCGATCACGTGGACGTGCGCACCGCCAAGACCGACGAGCGTCCGGCCGACGTCCTGCTGATCCGCCCGGACGCCTACATCGCCTGGGCCGCGGCGGTCGGAGAACCCGACGGCACCGCTGCGACCGCGCTGCGAGAAGCGCTGTCCCACTGGTTCGGCGCCCCCTGACGGGCCGCCTGCGTCTGAGTCGGCCCGGAATTTTTATAGCTCCGGCCAGCCGTCATTCGGGTTGATCAGTGGGTACGGCGGTGACGGCCCCCAGGTGAATCGGCCGCCGCGCTCGATGTCAACATCTGTTGGCCTACGCCCGTTGACATGGGAAGATTTAAAAAGTCATTCCGTTACTGGACAAATCCCGCTCGCTATGTCCATGCACCGATGGGCATGGAGATATCTATCTCATTGTGCGGAGCTCCGTTTTATGGCCTCCCCGTCGATAACCCAATTGACCTGGGGTGAGACATCTCGGAAGCATTTTTTTCGGCTTTTCGAGCGTTTGTGGCAGGACATTAGGCTGCACATTCATGGAATCGACTTTTCGATCGGCCGAAGAACTCGCGGCCGCCATGCGTGCCGGTGAAGTGACCTCGGCGGAACCGACCGACGAGGCGATCGCCCGCATCGAGCGGGACGCCAAGGTGATCAACGCGATCTGTGTGCGGGTGTCCGTCGCGGGCGATCACTTCCAGCGGCCCGTAGCTGTCAGGGGTGCAGGTCGGTGCGCCAGAACCGCTGGTCGCCCAGGTCGGCGAAGCGGGCGCGAACCAGTGGCCGAGCATGGAGAAGATCCCGCACACCGTTGACCGCGTTCAAAAGCGTGAGACCAGTCACCAACTGCTTTTAGGAAGGATGTACGTGAAAGCGTTGCTCACCCTGACCTGCGCAGGTCAGTTCATGGTGCTGCTCGACAACACGATCGTCGGCGCCGCTCTGCCCGATATGCAGCAGCGGCTCCACACCGGGCTGACCGGCCTGCAGTGGATCGTCGACGCCTACGTGCTGGTGGTGGCCATGCTGCTGCTGTCGGGCGGCGTCTTCGCCGACCGGTTCGGCCGCAGGCGGGTGTTCCTGGCCGGGGTGGTGGTGTTCACGGCCGCGTCGGTGGTGTGTTCGCTCGCGCCCTCGATCGGCTGGCTGATCGCCGGGCGGGTGCTGCAGGGCGTCGGGGCCGCGGCGCTGAGCCCCGCCTCACTGGCACTGCTCGTCGCCGCGTATCCCGCCCCGAGGGAGCGCGTCAGAGCGATCGGGTTGTGGGCCGGGTTCAGCGGCATCGGCCTGGCCGCCGGACCACTGGCGGGCGGGATCCTGGTGGAGTCCTTCGGCTGGCCCGCCATCTTCCTGGTCAACGTGCCCATCGGGGCGGTCCTGCTGCTGGCCGGGCTGCGCGTGCTGGGAGAGTCCCGCAACCCGAGCGCGCCGCCGATCGACGTCCCCGGCACGGTCCTGTCCGCCGCGGGCGTGGGCGCTGTGACCTACGGCCTGATCGAGGGCGGTTCCCGAGGCTGGACCTCGCCGGTGATCCTGGGCAGCTTCGCCGCCGGACTGGTGCTCCTGGCCGCGTTCGTCGTGGTCGAGGGTCGTGTGTCGACGCCGATGCTGCCGCTGCGGCTGTTCCGTCAGCGGCTGTTCACGGTGTCCAACACGGCGATGGTCGTGGTCGGGTTCGCGCTGATGGGGTCGTCGTTCTTCTTCTCCCAGTTCTTCGTCTACGTCCAGGGCACTTCGATCCTGGTCGCCGGGCTGCGGACCCTGCCCGTCTCGCTGGCCATGGTGATCGTCAGCCCGTACGCGGGCCGGTTCGCGGCCAGGTACGGCTTCCGTGTCATCGTCAGCATCGGCCTGGCGCTGGCCGGGCTGGGGCTGCTGGCACTGGGCTTCGTCCACGCCGATACCGGCTACGGGAACGTGTGGTGGCGGCTGGCGGTCGCCGGCATCGGGTTCGCTCTGACCATGTCGCCGCTGACCGGCGCCGCCATCCAGGCGGTCAGCCCGCAGGAGGGCGGCCTCGCCTCGGGCGTCAGCAGCACCACCCGGCAGATCGGCGCGGTGCTCGGCGTGGCGGTGCTCGGGGCGATCGTCCACACGCGGGAGTCCGGCGGAGCCTCCTTCGAATCCGGCCTCAACAGCGCCTTCCTCGCGGCGGGGGCCGTGACGCTGGCCTGCGCCGTGTTCACCGGCCTGTGGCTGACCACGGCCCGGACGCCGAGGGGTTTCCGGGCCGAACAGTCAGGAGGCCAAGCGGTCAGTGAGCCGGCACTGACAGCTCCTCCCGGTCGGCCCACGTCTTGAGCTGCTCGGCGTCCGGATCGCGAGAGGTCTTCCAGGTCTTTATCCGTTGAAACGAGACGCCCTCCTGGCGGAGCAGGACCCGAAGGCCCTCATGGCTGATGTCGTCGACCACCCCCTCAGCGATCAGGAAGTCGGCCAGCCTGGCCAGGCTCCAGGTCGAGAACGGCAGGTCATGCTCGACCGGCTTAGACTTGGCGATCTTCTTGATCTCCCGGCGCTCGGCCAGCGTGAACACCTTCGGGCGGCCTCCCGCGTACTTGGGGTACAGCGAATCGAACCCGTCGGCGTTGAAGTTATGGATCACATCCCGGACCCGGTCAGGGCTGGTGAACGTCACCTCAGCGATCTTCACCTGGTTCATGCCCTGCGCTGACAGCAGCACCATCTGCGCACGTCGCTAGGTCACCACCGATCCTGTCCCGCGCCGCACAATCCGCAACAGACGACGCCCCTCGTCATCGCCGACCTCACGCACCTGCATCCACTCGGGCATGTCGAACGGTCTGACTCGGACGCGCCGGCCGGGAACAGACCCCGGCCGGCGCGTCGCCGGCTATGTCACCGGCGATAAGGCGGCGGCCTTACCCAAGGTGCCGGGCGAAGAACCGCAGCGCATCGTCGGTCTCGAACGCGGGGATTCCCCCGTGGTCGCCGGGGTTGGCGTGCAGCGTCTTGTCGGTGGAACCCAGGGCGTCGAACAGCGCCAGGGCCTGGTCTCTGGGCACTCGCGTATCGTCCCATTGGAGCAGGAACTGCACCGGCACGGTGACCCGGGCGGCGGGTGCGGCCAGCCCGTGCACGCCGAGCAGGCCCAGCACCGCGGCGCGGATCCGGGAGTCGGCGGCGAGCAGCGGCACACCGATCCCGCAGCCCATCGACACACCCCAATAGCCGGCCGGGCCGGCGCCCACGTGGTCGAGCTCCTGGACCGCGGTCAGCACGGCCTGCCAGTCGGCGACGGCCCGCCCGGCCAGCAGGTCGTGCATGGCCGCGACCAGCTCGGTCGGATCCTCACCGGCGGCCATACGGGCCCGCATGTCACCCGCGAACCGGATGAACCGCTCATCTTTCGGCCGGTCGCCGTGGTTGGGGGCATCGATCGCGGCGACGGCGAAACACCCTTCGGCGGCGAACCGGTGCGCGCTGGCCAGGACGCCGGGAGCCTTCTTGTGCTGACCGCCGCCGTGTCCCATCAGGATCAGCGGGCGGGGGCCGGTAGCGCCTTGCGGCGTGAACAGCACACCGGTGATCTCGCCGAGGGTGAAGGACTGTTCGGTGACGCCGTCGGTCGACGTCTGAGAGGTCAAGCTGAAGCGCATAGCGTTTCAAAGCCTTTCGGGGGTGCCTTGTGTCGGCGCTCCCTAGACCATGCACAGGAGGGAGCCCCGATCTGTCATCACAGCGTTGATCGGTCTCACCTCCTCCAGTCGTACTGCTGCACGGCGCCGCTGAAGCTATCACACAGACATCGCTGGGCAAACGTTGCCTGACACGGCGCTAGCTCGCCTCATCCTGGCCGGCCGCCTGCGCGCCACCGGCCCTGAGCCGGTGGCCGAGCAGCTACTCGCCCTGCTCGTAGGACACTTGAAGGCGCGCTCACGCATGGGCCCCCGACTGCTCGGCGACGATGAGCTGCGGGAGGTGGCCCGGGTCGCCGTCGACACCTTCCTCCAGGCTTACGCCCCCTCTGGCCGGCAAACGATCGAGTCCTAGAGTCGCAGGACTGTCACCCCGGGCTCCCGCGGCTAACTGATTATTATCTGCGACAATGACAGAACCGAGCAGGGCGAATACCTCGCCGAACCGAGGCCGGCTCGGCACGCTTATATGCGATAGCAACGTGAGGGGGTACCGTGGGCGAGCTTCACCGCCTGGAGCGCGACGGATCACCTCCGCTCCCCGCGCGACGACCGCCTACCTGGCCACCCTGTCCGGCTCCGAGCAACGCAACACCCAGCGCGACTACCGCTCCACCCTCCGCGCCCTGACCACCGAGTTCGCGCCGCCAGGCACCCACGTCCTGCTCGCCGAGCTCGATGACGAAGCAGGCGTCGACCGGCTCACCACCTGGTTCACCCTCCAATGGAGCGGCCGGGCTCCCGCGACCTTCAACCGGCACCTAGACGCGCTCCGCTCCGCAGCGACCTTCTGGATGGATCAGGGCTGGCTGACCACCAACCCGACCCGGCGGCTAGGCCCTGTCCTCGTATAGCTACGGTCAGGTGGCGAGTAGCCCTGTGTAACGTTCTGGGCTGCAGTCTCGGCGGTCTATCAGCGCCGAGCGTCGGCTACGAGGGAGTTGACGCGGGTCTCGTACTCGCGGCGGGCCTTGCGCTGCGCCGGGATCGCCGGAGTGCTGGGGGCGCCGTCGAGAGGCTGGCAGTGGGCGAGCAGTGCCCGGTGTACCGAGGGCACGGCGCTGACGCGCAACGTGTAGCCCTGACCTCGGCGTACAGTCACGCCTTGGTCGAGCGCGGCGCGCTCGGCGTCGTCCAGTTCGGCCGCGAGTAGGAAGTCGGCGACCTTGCCCGGCATGTCGAGGGCGACCGCCAGCTCCGAGGCCGGGACGTCCTGGTGGACGGCGGTGTGTTCGGGCATGAGGTCGGCAACGGCCGTGCGGATGGCACCGCGGCTGACGTCGTGTTCGCGGGCAAGACTGGCGATGGACTGGCCGTCCAGGTACGCGGCGCGTACGGCGGCGGCCTTCGTTGCCATGACGACTGAGCGTCGGCCGCCCTTGTTGCCTTCGCCTCGGCGGCCCGCAGCCCGTCGTACGTCAGCTCGCGCTGGAGGTCGCGCTGGAGTTCGCCGGCTGCGGCGAGGGTCTGCACCGTGAACTTCACGGTGGACAGCAGTTCTCCGGTGCGCGGGTGGAGGCGGCTGGAGGTGCCGGCCTCTTCTTCGAAGGGGATCGGTCCTCGATCCCGGCCTCGTCGAGCACGAGGTTTTGACGGCCGGTCGGCTGCTGGTCGGTCGACACCCGCTTGTAGACCAGGTTGGCCATGCCGCTCCCCTGTTTCGATGTCGCATTCTCGACCCTAGCTGTCAGCAAACCTTGTCATCAGCCTCCATTGGATCTCATTAAATCCGAGCCGCGAACAGGCCCCGAAAAGTCCGGGTTCATTGGACGCCCGTCGCGCCTGTCGTCATTCGATCGTTTGACGACAGCCGAGTGGCAGCCTGCCGGTGGTCAGGCCCCGCATCTTCTCTCAGGCCCTCGCTGGGTGTCCCTGTGATGATCGGGGTGCGGTTCTAGGTTGACGGCCTGGCTGCTGGGCCTTGACGGCGCCGATCCGGGCGGTGCGCGGCACGCGGATGGCCTGGGGGTTCCATTCCGTGAGCGCTACCAGAATCGACGTTGTAACGATAAAAATCGACACGGTGTAGACTTTTATTGAAGAGGGCGACCCGGCTCCTCGCGAGACCTCTCTGGAGGAACAATGGAGAAGCGGAACTGGCTCATCACCGGCGTCAGCACGGGCCTGGGGCGCGCTTTCGCCCAAGCCGCCCTGGCCGCCGGGCACACCGTCATCGGCACCGTCCGCTCCGAGAAGGACCTGCGGGCCTTCGAAGAGCTCAGGCCCGGGCATGCTCACGGCCGTATCCTGGACGTAACGGACGGTGACGCCGTCTCCGGCGCGGTCGTGGAGGTCGAGCGGAGCGTCGGCCCCTTGGACGTCGTCGTCGCCAACGCCGGCTACGGCCTGGAGGGGACCTTCGAGGAAACCCCGCTGACCGAGGTGCGACGGCAGTTCGAGGTGAACGTGTTCGGGGCGGTGGCCACCCTGCAGGCGGCGCTGTCCCACATGCGCCGCCGCCGTCGCGGACACCTGATGGCCGTTACCTCCATGGGCGGGCTCATGGCCGTGCCCGGCATGTCCGCCTACTGCGGCAGCAAGTTCGCCCTGGAGGGAATCCTGGAGGCGCTGGGCAAGGAAGTCGCGCAGTTCGGAATCCATGTGACGGCGATCGAGCCCGGCTCCTTCCGCACCGACTGGGCCGGACGGTCCATGGCACGTGCTGCGCGGACCGTCGACGACTACGACGAGTTGTTCACCCCCATCCGCGAAGCGCGGCAGAAGGCCAGCGGGAACCAGCTGGGCAATCCGGCCAAGGCGGGGGAAGCGGTCGTGCACATCACGACGGTCGAGCAGCCGCCGGCCCACCTCCTCCTGGGCACGGACGCGCTGCGGCTGGTCACCGCCGCGCGCACGGCCGTGGACGAGGACATCCGCGCGTGGGAGACACTCTCGCGTACGACCGACTTCGCCGAGGGCGCTCAGCTCTGATGCCCGGCCACCATTCCGCGCGCGGTCGGCGCACCACCGAGCGCAAGGGGGATGTCCGGGAGCGGGCCATCCTCGACACCTGCGAAGGCCTGCTGGCGCACAAGGGCTACGACGCCATGACCGTCGGCGACATCGCCCAGGGCGCCGGCATCACACGCGGGGCCCTGTACTTCTACTTCGGCTCCAAGCAAGAAGTGGTCACGGCACTCGTGGCCCGGACCGTCGAGCACCTGTGGGAACGGTCCCGGGCCACCGCGCAGACCGACGAGCCACGCCAGGCCATCGCAGCAGCCATGCAGCGCACGGTCGAGCTGTGGAACGAACACGGCCCGGTCATGCGCACGGCGATCGACCTGTCGTTGACCGTGCCGGAGATCGGTGAACTGTGGAAGCACACGGCTGACCTGTTCATCGCGGCCATCACCGCCGTCCTGGAACGCGCCGGCATCCAGGTCGGCACTGCACCGGACCAGGCCTCGGCGATGGCACGCGCCCTGTGCTGGATGATCGAGCGGACCTTCTACCACGCTTCACAGGAATCCCGCGAGAAGCTCCAAGAGGCGTCGGCGACATGCGAACACATCTGGCTGACCAGTGCCGGCCTGATCACGTGAGGTATCTGCCATGGACGCGGTGAGGCGCGGAACCATGAAGTCCGGGTCGAGCCTTGCCCCAAGGCCGGGTGGTTAACGTATTCGTGCTGGTGGCAAGGGGGTTGGCCGCGGTTTTCGCGCCGAAGGGAACGCGGGCGGCGGAGCCCCGCTGGAGCAGGTAGTCCGCCAAGACTTCCGCCACTCACGGAGCTCCGTTGCCTGTACGTCATTGGGCCCTGCCGCCTGGTCCGACGACCGTGTCTCGTGAGTTCACGGTGGCCGGGGGTCGGTTCGCTCCCGGTCACCTGGGCGAGCTGACCCAGGTGCTGCCGTTCGATCTCGTCGACGCCGTCCTGGAAGAGACGTTGACGGTGCAACGCCGGCTGCGGGACCTGCCCTCTCGGGTGGGCGTCTACTTCGTACTCGCGATGTGCCTGTTCCCGGAGGTCGGCTACCGGCCGGTGTGGCAGAAGCTGACCGCGGCCCTGGCAGGGGCAGGGCTGGAGATCGCGTGGCCGACCGCGAAGGCCCTGCGCGACCTGCGCCGCCGGGTCGGTGCCCCTCGGCGAGGTCACCCTGGGCACCATGCGCCGACAGCTCGACCGGTGGGCCAGCCAGGGACTCGTCCACAAGGCCGGACCGGTCACCTACACCAGCCAGTACGGCCCCTTGCCACCAGCACGAATACGTTAACTACCCGGCCTTGAGCCTTGCCCCCCATGAAGTGGACACCTGTTTGCGTTGTTATGCGGCGAGGGTGCTGGTGACCAGATGCTGTTCGTAGGTGATCGGATCCCCAGCTCCTCACCCCAGGCCGCCGCCGGTCTGCCCTCGGCGGCGCGCGGCACGGGTACGGTGTCCCGGGCGGTCAGGTCCAGGTCGAGATGTCTGTTCATATCCAGCTCGAACCGGCCGTTAGATGCACACCGACTTCCGCTCGACGTGCCAGTAGATCATCGCCCCGGGGCCCCGGTAGCGCTGGTGCCACTCGGTCATCAGGTTCGAGGACCAGGAGCCGAACTTGCGGCTGTCGGAGGCGCACGCCGTGCCGCTGCCCCACCACATCTCGTCGCGGGCGGCGAAGGTGGCGTTCACCAGCTTCCGCAGGGCAGCGCGCATGTTGGCCCGGTTGACGAACAGGTGCCGCACCCGGCGCAACGTCGCCTCGGACTCGCCGTGCTTGCCGGTCACCGCGACCCGCTTGATGCCCATGTTGGTGCCCAGCCCGAACAGCACCAGCAGCAGTCGGCGCCGCAGCACGTCCTTGGACAGGTTCTCCCTCGTTGCCACCGAGGTGAACTCGGAGATGAAGTCGGTGTCGAACTCGGCGTACTTCAGGATGTCCAGCAGGTCGATGGTGCCCCAGCGTCGCTCGATCTCGCCCCTGATGGCGACCAAGGACTCCGGTTCCTCCTGCTTGCCGTGCGGCGAGACCTTGATCCACGGCTCACCGTGCTTCTTGACGATCGCGACCCCGCCCGTGGTGCCCTCGGCCAGCGCCTGCTCGAACCGGTCCAGCGCCGTGCGGAGCTTGCACTGGAGGGCGGTGATGAACTCGCCCGCGTCCTGCGGTTGCCCCAGGGCCGCGTAGTGCACATCTCGGTTGTCTTCGAAGTCGGCGGGCAGGTCGTCCTCCGGGTTGCGCCACCGGTTCGCCCCCACGACCCATATCTCCCGCCGACGCAGCGTGTCCCGCAGTGCCACCAGGACACACAGCTCGTACGGGATGCGCTCGACGCGGCCCTTGTCGTCCACCACCGCCACCCGCCACTGGTCGGGAAGCACACCCTCCAGCGGCACCGTCTCCGCCGGGCCGAAGAACGCGCCCTCCTTCAGCGGCTGCTCCAAATACCGCTTCAGAAGGTCGATCGCGTCCATCACCGGCCGGTACGCGGCTTCAGCGTCAGCGCCTTTAGCAGCGGCGCAAGCATCCGCCGCCAGTGCGCCGAGTACGACGACCGCAGCACCGTGCGGACCCGGGCCTTGTAGCGGGCCTCGTTCGCCGCGGCCTCCGCCGCCAGCGCCTTGAGTGTCTTCTCCTCGCCGACCAACTGGGAAGATCACCCGCCGCACCGTGCCGGACGGCTCCGACAGCGCCGCCTCCGCTCGCCCTGCCAGTCGTACGCCGCCCAAGCCCCCGCCGGCACCTTCACCTGCTGGGCCACGTACTCCACCGCGGCGGCCGGAACCTCCCTGGCCGACTCCGGGAATCGGGCCTCCACCTCGAAGAACTTCAGCAGTAGCGTGAACCCGAGCCGGGTCGCCCCCGATTTGTTCCGTACCTTCTTCATGTCGTCTTCGAACAGCGTCCAGACCTCGATCAGGTCTTCCGGCTCCCAGTCCTGCCGCACCCGCCCGCCCTTAGGCGACAGTTGATTACGCGGGGTCGCCAGAGCGGCACCCGTGCAAGATCACGTCAGGACCCGGACAGGGTTCGACCCTGACGAGGTCGTAATGGTGACCTGGGCAATGCCGCTCATTGTTGGGTCGGGCCAGGGCGCGGTGCTGACCTTGCGATCAGTCCGTTTCCCCGGCCCGCCCGCCGAACCCGGCGTGCTCCTCTCGAAGCACCGGGCTCTCCACGTGTTGTGGCCGTTGGTCAGCCGCTGGCTGTGGCGGCTGCCGGTGTCGGGGTCCAGGGGGTTGCGATGCTGTGCCCCCGGTAGCGGTATCGGGTCACCTTCACGCTGGCGGCGCCGGTGAGCTCGATGCCGTCATGAACGATTCTCCAGGTGCCCGGTCGGCAGAATCTGCGGCGCATCTCCTGACGGCTGAGCAGTGAGTGTTTGCGAAAGATCCAGTTCGCGACGCGACGCCAGGTGAAGGAGTCGATCGCGTTGAACACATCTTTCGCCACCGCATGCCGGAAGTAGTTCGCCCACCCGCGCAAGAGCCGGTTGAGACTACCGATCAGCTCGGCCAGGCTCATATGGCGGGTTGACCTGTAGGTCTTTGCTTTCACCTTGTCCTTGATCGACTGGATCGCCTTCTTGGACACCATGGTGTAGACGTAATGCTTGTTCGTCCCCCTCTTCCGCATCCGGCGGATATGAAAGCTGAGGAAGTCAAAGCCCTCATCGATGTGGACCACGCGGGTCTTCTCCGGTGACAGCCGCAGCCCTAACGGAACGAGCACGGCCGCCACCTCCTCACGCAGTGCCTCGGCGTGCCGGCGCTCTCCGCTCACCATGACGACGAAGTCATCGGCGAACCGGATGAGCTTCCAGTTGCCCAGACCGTTCTTCCTGCGTTTGACCCGCTGGTAAATGGTTCCCATCTGCTCTCGTCGTTGCCGGTCGAAGTATTCGTCCAGCGCCGACAGGGCGATGTTGGCCAGCAGCGGGGAGAGAATCCCGCCTTGCGGGGTTCCCGCCGGTGTCTCCTGCCGGTCTCCGGTAGTCGTCATGACCCCGGCCTTCAGGAACGCCTTGACCAGCGCGCAGACCCGCTTGTCCTTGATCCTCGCCCGCAGGCGATCCATCAACGCCGTGTGGTCGATCTCGTCGAAACACGCCGTGATGTCCGCCTCCAGCACCCAGGTGTGATTCGAGGGAGCCGAAGCCAGATGGTGGATCTCGGCAATCGCATCATGCGCCCGCCGGTTAGGCCGGAACCCATACGAGCACGGCAGGAAATCCGCCTCGAAGATGGGTTCGAGCACCGCCTTGAGACTGGCCTGGACGATCCGGTCGGCGACGGTGGGGATGCCCAGCTTGCGAAGCTTGCCGCTCGCCTTGGGAATCATCACCTGCCGCACTTCGACCGGTTCGAACCCGCCGAACTTCAGCGAGTTGCGGATCTCCTCCAGGAAGGTCTCCACCCCGATCCGGGCTTCGATCCAGGCCACCGTGGCCCGGTCGACGCCCGCAGTCCGCGCCCCGGCGTTAGAGGACACGCGTTCCCACGCGTGCACCAAAAACGCCCGGTCATAGACGAGGTTGAACAGGTCACCGAACCGGCGACCGAGATCATCGGTCGCCCAACGGTGCAACTTGATCTGCATCTTCCGTACCGCGAAGAAAGCCGGATCAGCATCCGGCCATCTCCCAGCGTCGGTATTCACCGCCGCATCTTCGGACATTGCACCCTTCTCCTTGCTCGACACGCTGCCGTCCTTCCCCATGTGCCGGGCTCTCCCCGGCTCGGAGTACTACGACGGCTCCGTCCCACCCACGCCCTTCGGCGGACATCGCACCTATCCCCGCTCACCTTCCTGGCTGGAAGGTCGAAGAGGAGGGAGCGCGGGGGTTCCCACGTTCACTGCTGTCCGTTCGACGAGTTAGGCACCCGGCTATACCCCTGCGGCCTCGCCATGGCTACGCCGTGGCCTTTCACCATGGCCTCCCGACCAGGCGCCCCAATGCCCGGCCAGAAGTTCCCCGCCCCGCGATGAGGGGGCGGGTGCGCACCGCTGACCAGCCCATATCCACCGGATTTGAGCTGGCGTCACATCAAGAGGCGTAACGACACCGGTTCCTCGCGTATACCTTCTCGTCTCGCTCATCGGGCCCGGCCCGTCCGGTAGTGCCAGGCCGACCCGACTTTGTCGAGGCTGCTCCCGCCCTCCCCAGCGACTCCAGGGTTGGGCTGCCTCCAGCTTTGCTCCGCCACCACGACGGCAGAGCAGCGGCGGTCTTTCACCTCCGCACGGACAGATCAGCGCTTCGTGGCGCACTGGAGCTCATGACACGTTTCTTACCGGCACCCGAGTAATGTCACGCCGCAACCGCCGCTCGGCCTGCGATGTGATCGCTGCGTCCCTAACCGCCGTAACCCGTGCCGGCCCGCAGTTCCGCCGTTACCGCCCGCTCCCTCAGCTGGGCGGCCTCGGCTCGCAGTGCCTCGGCCTGTTCACGCAGGTCGGACAGTCTCATCTGCTCCATGGCCAGCTGCATCCGCGCCTCGTCCCGCTCAGCCTGTGCCTGGGCGATTTCGGTCGCGGCGCGTTCCCGCGCTTCGGAGACCTTTTCATCGGCTTTTTCCTCGGCCTTGGCGAGCTGCCGCGCCGCCCGCTTCTCGGTCTCGGCTGCCTGCTTGGCGGCACGGACCGCCTGAGCTCGGGCTTCGGCCGCCTCGGCCTGAGCCTGGCCTCGCGCTTGCGTCTCACTGTCGGCTCGCAGGACTGCCCGATCTCGTTCGGCCTCGATCGTCTGTGCCCGCGCTTCGGCGGCGACAAGAGCCCGTTCGGCTTCGGTCCTCGCCTCCACGGCGGTTCTGGCCGTGTTCTGTGCGAGGTCTCGTTCCGTGCGTGCCTGCTCGGACTGCAGGTGTTCGTGTACGGCCTGCGCCTGCGCCTGTTGCTTCTCGGTCTCGGCGGCCTCCACCCGTTCGGACATCTCCCGCACCGCGGCGTCCCTGGCCTGCTCGGCGCGTTCGGCTTTACGTCTGGCCTCCTGCTCCGCGTGTTTGGCCTGTCGTTCGGTGGCGGCCGCCTCGTGCAGGGCGGCCAGTGCCTGCTGTCTGGCCGTCTCGGCATCGGCCAGAGCGATGTCGCGTTCGGCGTTCGCCTCCTCCACCTGCCGTGCCATCGTGTCGCGTTCCCGGCGGGCGTGGCCGGTGGCCTCGCGCGCCAGCCGTACCTGCTCGAAGGCCTGTTCTCGTTCGGTGCGCGCGATCGCCACCCGGGTATGGGCCTCGGCCTGCACCGCGCTCAGTTTGGCCTCCACTCCTGCGGGGCTGAGCTCAGCGGCCAACACCTGGGCCAGTGGCGCGATCGTCGCAGCCATCCCTTTCTCCATCCGTTCGTAGAACTCCTCCGCCCGGGCCAGCGCTCCCTCCAGCCCGGGAGTCGCCCGTTTCGTCTCCCGTTCACGTTTGGCCACCGCCTGACAGTCCCCCTGCGGGCAGTACGCCCGTGGCCGCCCCCGCCCAGGACGCTGCTCGATCGGTGTCCCGCAGTGTTTGCACGGCGTCACCGCGCCCGACTCTTCCGTCACCACCCTAGGATAGCATTTTTTATTTTCTGGAAAATAGAATTCAATAATTCGATTCTGTTGCGTCAGCGTCAAGAGAAACCAACTACCGGGAATGTAAATTCCCGCAAGTTATGGTCGCGCATCGGGTCCGTGCAGGTGCAAATTGTGCGAATGTCCTGTCTCACTCAATCTGAGGCAGTCTGCGAATCTGCAGCGAGATGTCAGTAGGAATCTGCATGAGGTGTCAGTGCGCAGGTCAGAGGCCCTTTTCGGGGTTCCGGTTGGGATTCGTCATTTCGCCGACCTGGGGTTTCGTCACGTGGCGTCAGCGAAATCGTCACTTCGTATCAGTAACGTGAAGACCTCTCACTTACTTGACGCTTTTGTGCCGGTTTCGTCTTAGTTTTTGAGCGCTCTCGCTCCTCCCTCGGTAGATGTTCCGCAGCCCGGTAACTTGGCCGCGTTCGGTGTATGCGCTCCTGGGCGGCGCAGCGCCTCTCCCCGGCTGAAGTCTGGTGACGTTTCCTGCGAGGTTTTGACGGTGCTATGGCTGCTTGAGCAGCGGTTTCGTCATTTTCTGTCAGTAGAAATCGTCACTGGGATGTCAGTGGCGGCCATGCGCTGATCGACTGGTTCGACGTCGGGTCGACGATTCCGGTACGCAACCGCTGTGGAACGCGGCCTCAAGGGTGCAGCGGGCTACGGGCAGCCGTTGAGCGTCTGACCCGATGGCCAAATGCCGGTCGCCGCCACCTGATAATCGCCCTGAGCCGTCACCAGGTCTCGCCCGGTCTCCTGGGGCTCACCGGTGAACGCTCACTGGGCATTGCGCGATGTGGTCGTCGGTGGTCGTGGCGCCGGCCGCGCCATCCTGCGGCCCTTCGGCTCTCCTGTCTTTGGCCGTCGACGCCCCGTCTGACGGGATCGATGCACTCTTACCTACGGTAATACCGGCCGGTGACGGCTTCATCGGTCCTGTTCGGGCTCTGCGGCGGCGGGCGCGGGGTGCGCCCGCAGCTGGTCGATCTCGGTTCGTAGCTTCCCTACCTCGGCGTGCAGGGCGTCATGGCGGGCTTTGAGGTCCTCGCGCTGGCCGCGTAGTTCGTCGAGTAGGTCCTGGTCGGCCTCGTGCAGGGTCTGGACCCGAATCAGCTCGGTGGCGCGGGCCTCGGCCTGCTGCCGGGCGGCCTCCAGCTCGGCGCGCAGGTGCTGGGTCTGCTCGTCGTGGCGCTGGCGCACCCGCTCGAGGTCGGCGTGAGTGGCCAAGGCCTCCTCGCGTGCGGTGGTGGCGTCGGCGGTGGCGGTGGCCAGTTGCAGCGCCAGGGCTGCGGCCCGGTCGCTGTGCTCACTCAGCTGGGTCCGCAGTTGGGCGCTGGTGTGCTGCGCGGTCTGCAGCTGGCGGCCGCGTTCGGCGAGCTCGTCGTCCAGTGCCGTGCGGGCGGCCTGTAGCTCGCGGTTTTCGGTGCGCAGGGCGTACAGCTGGTTGGCCTGGTCGGCGGTCACGCCTTCGGCGAGCTCGGTGGCCCTCTTGGCGTCGCCGAGCTTTTCGCCGAGTTCGAGCACTTCGGCGCGGGTCTTTTCCCCGATACGTTCCAGGTCGGCACGGGCGTTGCCCTCGCGCTCCTCGGCCAGTCGCCGGGCCTGTTCGGCTTCGCGCATCCGCCGCTCGGCACTGATGCGGGCGCGATCGGCGGCCGCGGCCTGCTCGCGGGCGATCGCGGCGTCCGCGCGGTCCTCGGTGGCTTCGGCTTCGGCGGCGCTGATCCGGACCAGCGCGCCGCTCTCAGCCAGGTCGACCTTTTCGGCGAAGCGGTCGACGAGTGTGCGCAGCGCCTCCTGCAGCGGGCGGGCTTCGGCCAGGACCGCGCCGGACTCGATCACCGCGGCGGTCACCGCGGTGATCTGTTCTTTGCGCCGAGCGCGGGAGGCGGCGGTTTTGCAGGCGTCGCTGCAGTACTGGCGGGGCCGGCGGCCGGTGGAGCGCGGCAGCGGCTGGCCGTCCCAGGCACATCGGCCGTGCGGGGCCTCCGCATCGGCGGCGGGCGGCCGGAGCGGTTCGGCCGCCACGTCCGGGCCGCCGTCGGAGCGGCCGAGGGTGCCGGGCGGGTCGGCCGGATGACCCAGTTCCGGGCGGAGGTCGAAAGCGGTGTTTTTCGGGTCATCCGCAGAGCGGGGTGATGCGTTGTCAGCCACCCAAGCACTCTACCAAAACGTGTCTTCTCGACACGTTAAAAATTAAAAGGTTACGTTACGATACCTCGGCAGCACGTGCACGCCGGGCAGGCTTGCGATAAGTTGCCTTATCGCAAGCCTGCCCGGCCACAAATAGAACCAATGATCCTATGAATCAACAAGGATGGCCGCATGAACCTGGAGCACTCAGACGACGCTGACGGCACGACGCCAGGCCCTGACGGCAATGACGGCGCCGGGGCGGATGCCTCCCCCGATGCGCCGAGCCCGTCCGGGACCGCGCTCGCCCGCCGCGCTCCGGCCGACAGCGCGGCACATATGGACGATGCGGTCGTCTTGGACGGGGTAACGGTCGCCGGCGGTCGGCGCTCGGCCGACGAGCAGGTGACCGAGGAGGCGGCACGGCTGATCGCGGCGGCCCCGGCGGCCAACACCACCCGCGCCTACGCCCGCATCTGGGCCGCCTACCTGTCCTGGTGCACCGCCACCGGACGTACCCCGCTGCCGGCCACCGGTGCCACTCTGGCCAGTTTCGTCGCCGAGCTGGCCGGGCGCGGCCTGGCCCCGGCCAGCATCGACCAGGCATTGGCCTGCGTATCGTCCGCACACGGCAAGGCCGGTCTGGCCAGACCGCACACCACCGCCGCCCGCGACGCGTTGCGCGCCTACCGCCGCACCTGGAGCACCAAGCCGGGCAACACGGTGCGCAAGGCCCCGCCGATCACCATCGACATCCTGCGCAGCCTCATCAACCACACCCCCGACGACACCCCCACCGGCATCCGGGACCGGGCCGCGCTGGTGCTCGGCTTCGCGCTGATGGGCCGGCGCAGCGAGCTCGCCGCCCTCGACTGCGACCACCTCACCTTCCCGCGCCAAGGCCTGGAGGTGTTCATCCCGATGAGCAAAACCGACCAGGACGCCGCCGGGCAGACCGTCGCCGTCCCCTACGGCTCGCACCTTTTCACCTGCCCGGTCCGCTCGGTGCAGGCCTGGCTGGCCGTGCTGCACGAGCACGGCATCACCACCGGGGCGCTGCTGCGGCCCATCGACCGCTTCGACCGCATCGGCGGCACCCCCGGCTGGGCCGGCCGCGGCGGGCTGCGCCTGTCCGGTGTCACGCTGAACACCATCGTCAAGGACGCCGCGCTGCGCGCCGGCTTGGCCGATGCCGAGCGCTACAGCGCGCACGGGCTGCGCGCCGGCGGCGCCACCACTCTGGCCGACGCGAACGTGCCCACCGGAAAAATCGCCGAACAAGGCCGCTGGAAGCCCACCTCCCCCACCGTGCACGGCTACGTCCGCGCCGTCGACCGCTGGAAGGACAACCCCATGGGCAAAGCCGGCCTGTAGAGCTCCTGTAGGATCTCAAGGATCTTGACATAATCTCAGCGATCTTGGCATCGACATGGCCCATATGTCAGATTGGTGAGAAGGCGTCTGTGGACCACCGGTCTCCTGATGGATCTTGGGCTGGGGGGAATGTCCCAAGACTCTAGGATGATCAGCTACTTCAAGATCAAGCGTTCCACTAGGGGTGATCATGACGGGCTCGATTCGGCGCGTGCCGTTCGACCTAGAGAGCTATAGCCGGCGTTCCCAGACAGGGCCATGCTTCATTTGCGGAATTGTCAATCGTGATCCCAGCCAGCCGGAAGAAATCGTCTACGACGATGGCAGGCACATCGGGTTTCTTGCGCGCTTCGCCGCACTGCCCGGGTATGTCCTTGTAGCTCCCAAGCGCCACATCGAGCACGTTGTCCGAGATCTTGACGTGGAGCAATTCATCGACGTGATGCATGTAGTGCGTCGAGTCGCTCTTGCCCTGGAAGCAAGCGTGCCGTGCGAGCGGACCTATCTACTGTCCTTGGGCAGTCAGCAGGGAAACGCCCATCTGCACTGGCACATCGCCGCTTTGCCTCCCGGTGTCCCATACGAACAGCAGCAATACCACGCGCTCATGGCCGAGAACGGCGTCATTGAGCATACGCCTGAGGAAGCTACCGACCTGGCCGCGAAAATCAGGCAAGCCCTGCACGCCCAGCATTAAGCGAGCGTTACGGAACCACGAGTGAGCACATCCGCTACATGGCCCTCCACTCGGGTCGACGCCACCGGGGGAAAGTAGCGAGGAAGACCAGGCCAAAGCTGCCCGGCAGGATCCTAGATTGGGGTGCGAAGCCATAGCGCTCCGCAGCCGTCTGGGATACCGGTTTTCTCGCGAGGTCGATGAACAGCCACGATGCGATTCGGACTCTCCATTGGATGATGGGAGCCGATCACTCACAGCTACCTCACCCCCGGTAACGCCGAGCCGAGTGGAGGGCCTACAGGACGGCGCAAGCCGGATGGTGGTGCTGGTCGGCGGATCCTCCACCGGCAAGACCCGCGCGTGTTGGGAGACGATGCGCGGCCTGAGCGAACCATGGCTGCTTTGGCATCCACTGCGCCCCGACCGGCCCGAGGCGGTGCTGGCCAAGCTGGAAACAATCGGCGCGCACCTAGCTGAAAAGATCGAATACGCCCGTCTGCTCAAAGCCCAAGGCGAGTCCCCCGGCCAGATCGCGGCCAAAACCGGTATCCCCAAAACCTCCCTACACCGTTACCTGAGCAGCGGCGAAGTACTCATGAATGAGGCGGTTTCTTAAGGCCAGATATTTAATCTTCCCTGCTCACAGAGCAGGGAAGCGCACGATCACTGGCCGTGGATCCGGTATCGACCGAAAAGACATTCCGATATCCACAGATAGGGACAGCTGTTATCCAAAAGGCATCGCTGAGCCTTTTCATGGATAACATGTTCGCGCTGGCAGTGTGCCGCCTCGTATCCTCGGGAGGGCTTCCATGCGACGGGTTCCGGCTTCGCCAGGTTCATCTCCTTGGCCATCGGGAACCTTCCTGGCGCGGCTGCCGGAGCCGTCCAGGCAGGCCCTGCTCGCGATGGGAGTCGTCCGGACGTATCCCACCGATTACGTGATAGTCCGCCAGGGCGATTCCGGAAACCTCGTCTTTGTCGTCATGCATGGCCTGGTCAAGGTAACTGCGCGTACGGAGAACGGCAGACAGTCCCTGCTCGCGGTGCGGGTCAGGGGGGACGTGATCGGTGACATGGCCGTGCTGGACGGGTCGACGCGCTCGGCGACTGCGATCGCCTGCGGAACGGCCGTCACCCGGCTGATCAGGGGCGAAGTCTTTCTCGACTACTTGCGGCGACATCCCTCCGCCGCGCTGACTCTCAGCACCCTGATGGGTGACCGGCTGCGCTGGGCGAATCAGCGTCGGCTGGAGTTCGCTGGATATGACAGCGGCGTGTGCCTGGCCCGCCTGCTGCTAGCAGTGGTCGCTCGACATGGCCGTCCTGGCCCGGAGGGCACAGATTTAGGCGTCCCGCTGACCCAGATCGAGCTCGGCGGCCTGATCGGCGCCAAAGAGAGCACCGTGCAGAAGATCTTACGCGACCTATCGGTGCGGGGGCTGGTGCGCACCGGCCACCGGCGAGTGGTCGTCACCGACCTTCCGGGCTTGGAGGCCTTCGCCAACCTCGCCCCGCTCCCCCCGGGAAATCCTCCGGCAAAGCCCTATTAATCCGGGTTCCCGAAAGTCGATCGTCCGCACAATCGACGTTGGCACGCGACTGCGAAGCTAGAAATCCAGGAGGATCACATGTCCGACGAACGAGAATATCGCCTGATGATCACCTCGGACATCGAGGACTATGGAGGCCGCCACGATGGTGACCAGGTGGAACTACAAAAAACGCTCATCCGGGTGCTCGACCTGGCCGCCGGAGCGGCGGGCCTGGCGCTTCTCGACTGGAAGCGACAGCCGCAGGGAGACGGCGAGTTCACCGTCCTGCCGCCGGACACCGACGCCGCAGCCGTCCTGGGCCCCTTTGTCACGGCGCTCGCACAGGGCGTCGAGGCGTTCAATCGGGGACGGTTCCGTACGCGCTTGCGCCTGGCCGTGCACGGCGGGCACATTCACGTGAACGGTGCCGTCGGGTCGCCAGGTGGCCACGCCGTACGGTCTGGGCGGCTGGTAGGGGCCGACCCACTGCGCGCTGCCATGAGCGCATGCCCGGAGGCTGATCTCGGAGTGATCGTCTCAGACCGGATATTCGAGGACTTCGTCGGGCAAGGCTACGGCGGCCCTTCCCCTGAGGACTTTCGCCATGTCCACGTGAAGGCCAAGTCCCAGGAGTACCGCGCCTACATCCACCTTCCCGGACACAACGTGCACCGGCTTGCCGAGCTGGACGAGTATGACGTCGAATCCGGGGCGTCCAAACGCGGGGTTGAGCCGGATGAAAGCGCCCGGCATGGCGGGGTCACCGCCGGCCGCGACTACTACGGCGGCAGCACCAACACGGCCAGCGGCAACGGCATCGCGCTCTCGGGCGGCAGGGACGCCTTCTTCGGCGAGGATCCGCGGCGAGGAAAGCCGTCCCGATGAACGAGGCCGCTCCCGAACCGGACGTCCCCGCCGGGCCGAGCCCCGACGAGGAGGAGACGTCTTCACCAGCTGGGGCATCGTCCCAGCCATCCGACCAAGCTGACCGAGATGACCACGACGAGAACGACGCTCAAGATGAACACGATGGGGATGCTGCGCTGGTCAGCCGCATCCAGCAGGAAGAGGACAACCTGCGGCTGCGGCTGACCAGTCTGCGCAAACTCAATACCGGCAAGGACACCACAGCGGGGCGCGACTGGTTCGGCGGTCCCGTCAACCACGCCAGCGACAACGCCAGGGTCTACGGCGCCGGCCGCGACCTCTACTACAACTTCGGCTCCTCCGACGGACCGCCTGTGCAGACCGCGCCGGTAGCCGGGGAGCGCCTGGAACGGCTCAGAGCCTGCCTGGTTCTCACCGAATCACAGACCCGGCTGGCCAAGCTGCTGGTCGATGAGCCACTCCTGCTGCTGCGCGGACCCCGTAACACCGGCAGGACCATGACCGCCATCGCCGCCCTGCTGGATGTCGCCAAGTCGTGCCATCGGCTGATGATCAGGGGTGAGCCACTCCGCGTGGACATGGCCGACCTAGAGAAGGGCGCCGGATACCTCCTGCTCGCCGATGAGAGCCCGTGGACGTCGCAACTGGAGGAGGTCGCCGATCACCTGTCGGCCGTGGCGACGCGCAGCGAGTGCCGCATCGTCGTCCTGGTCGGCCCGGACTACGACCTTCCCCATCGGATGGTGGACCATGCGCCGCCAGCCGCTGACCACGTCTTCCGGAAGACGTTCACCTACCTGCTCAACGATCCGGACGCATGGGATGCGCACGGGCTGGACGAGCACGACATCGTCAGCCGGCTGTCTGGCTGCCAGCCGGCCGAGGCCTTGCAGCTCGCGGAGCGGCTGGTGGAGGGCGTGCGGCAGGGCCGGGCCGTCCTCGATGTGCTGAACGCCCAGCCGCTGTTCACTCACACGCGATTTCACGAACATCTCGATGAAGAACCGACGAGGTTCGGCCGGTGTTTCCTGGTGAGCAGCGCTGTGCTGCATGGCCTGCCCGAACCGGTCGTGTCGGGGGCCGCGCTCGACTTGGCCGAGCAGATCCTCGTTGGAAAGCGGGAAAGTGAAGAGCACGACGACACTTTGGTTTGGGAGCGGTTTGGGAGCTGGCTCAGTTACTCGGGGATCAGCGCGATACAGGGCGCCCGCCGGGGCGAGGGGCGGCGCGTCCAGCTGTGTGACGAGCTTGCCCCCCTGCTCCTGCCGATGATCTGGGAGGAGCTACCGGCCGTCCGCGGGCACCTTTATGCGTGGCTGCGCCGTCTCGGCGAGAGCCCGGACGAGCACGTGCGGATCAAAGTCGCGCACGCGGTTGGACTGCTCGCAACATGCGACTTCGACCTGATCGAGAAAGAGTTCCTCGATGGGTGGAGTCGTGCCTCCAAGGTTGGTCAGAAACAACTGGCCGCGTGGGCGCTGGAGGCTGCGGCCAGCGACCCCGAGATAAGGGACCGGGTGGAGGCGCTGCTGCGCAGATGGGCCGAGATCGGTCCGTATGAACGGCGGACGACGGCGGCGATAGCCTATGGCTCACAGATGAGCATCCGGGACGTCAACGAGGTGCTCGCATCGTTCCGAATGATCACGCGAACCACGAAGGGTTACTGGCTCTGCGACGCCGTAGCCCGATCCATTGCCGACATATACGTGACAGACACCGCAGGGCCCATCGCCGCGGAACTGGCCGGATGGGCGCGCGGCGACGCATTCGGCGGGCGGCTCGCCGCCGCGCTCGCACTGGTACGGCTCGGCCCGCTGCGCCACAACGGTACCCGGCCGACCCTGCTCGATCATTGCACCGGAACCGACCTGGTCGCCCTATGGACCCACTCTCTGGAGTTGAGCCTGTCTGCCGACGAGATGGCAGGGCAAGGATCAAGCCTGGCAGGCCGGCTGTGGCAGCTGTTCACCGACTGGGTGAGGGAGTGGGACGAACGTCCGTCGCTGCGGCCAGTACTCGAGGACGTCTTCGGAACCGGTAACTCGGGCAGCCTCCGACTGCGCCGGACCTACCAGCTCTACCTCCTGCTATGGCAGCGGAACGGGACCATTTCCGCCGACCTCTCTCGCCATCTGACCTACATCCTGAAGGACGGTTAACCGATGTCGTTTCTCATCCAGCGCTTCACCGCCGCCCCCGAACCATCCTTTCCCGAGGTGAGCAAGGAGTTGGTCTTCTCCGCGCCCGCGCTGGGAGAGGCGTTCGACTTCGCAGTGGCCGTCCGCCTGTCTCGGCTGCCGAGCGGCAGGCGCGGCCAGTGGACGCCCGATCGAGAGGAGGTCGATCACGTCGGCGACCTTGTGCGTCAGATGGTCCGCGCCACGACGCGCAACCACTCCATATTCGAGCCAGACGCAGCCGAGGCAGCGGTCAACGAGAGCCTCGACCGCTGCCTCGCAGAGACCTCGCGCGACAACGCGATCATCTCCCGTTGGGGTGCGAGGGCCGAGCTCGGACTGCCCGGGGAGGTGAAGGCAATCAGGCGTGCCCATCTGATCGACATGTACGAGATCGAGGCGCGGGCAGAGGCCACGAAATTGCGGATGGAAAAGCTCCGAGAATCCAGCGAGGTCTGTGAGGAACTCCTGTCCGAAGCCACCAAGAGCTCGTTCGCGCGCTACGCCATACAGCTCACCGAAAATCCCGACAACGCGGCTGGCATCTTTGAGCAGATGCTCAACGCCCGCCAGGAGGAAGCCGAGAAACTTCTCACCCTCGTCGTAAAGATCGTGAACGCCCAGCAGTCGGCAGGTGTCTACGATCTCGTTCTTGCCAGCGACAGCGCACTGCGTGAGGCCTTCGAGCGGCTCGGGGTTCCGTTGCCGCCGGCCGGCCCCGACTCTCTATTCGCCCCCCTCCATGAGATCTCCTGACCCGACCGCCCGTAGCCTCGCAGATGGTTAGCCGGTCAGCGCCGTCAGTGCCAGCCAGACGACGGTGGTGACGGCCATCAGGGCCATCCAGGGCAGGCTGCGCCGAATCCGCTCATGCTTGCGCAGCGCGATATCGGCGAGAGTGGCGATCAGTGACCACGCCTCGCGCTGCTGCCTCGCTGCACCGGCGGGCGACGGGACTCCGTCCGCCCGCACCAGGCCGAACCTATTAGGCCCGGCCGGGCCGGCAAGGCGGGGACGCAACGCGGCGATGAGCTGGGATCCCGCGACAAGGCATCCAGCCCCAAAGAGCAGGACCAGGATGACTGCGGCAACCGCCATCGGTGGACCACTCATCCAGGCCTTGCTCAGATCACCGGCTTGGGCGACCGCGACCGCGGTGAAACCGAGATGGACGGTGGCCACAGTGGCCAGCTTGGCATCGGCCTGCTGGACATAGCCATGGAAAATCGTAAGTGTCTGCAAAGCGATGTTGAGCGACTCGACCGCGTTCAACTCGTCGTTCGCCTTACGTCGCGCCATCAGGACCTCCGGAGAAGCGGCAGTGCCGGGACATCTCCAGCTTCGGCTCATCGCGTGCAGGCGAACCCGCATTTCCGCTGCCTTTTCGCCATTTCTTGCGGTGCCTGATTCCTCATGAAACCCGCTGGAGTGAGCGGACAACGGCATGGACGAGGGACTGTCGGCGGCGCGGGAGAGAAGCCAATCGTGGTAGGCGCGAGCCTGACGCGGTAGGCGGTGACGGCATTGGCGGCCAGGGCGCAGCGATCCAGGTGCGCGGTAAACGGAGTGTTGGTAAGGCTCGCACCACCAGCCGCCATCTGTGATCGGAAGTGCCGAGTTGCTGGATGGTGACGGCACTTCGGCCTTGTTCGCCGCGTTCTACTCCGTGCACGAGGCAGCCGGCCGCTCGAAAGTGCCGCCTCCGCGCGAAGTCGGCACTTCGGGTGGTCCGCCTGCCCGGTGGGAAGGCAGGGTGCTCACTTGGGCAGACACGGTTGTTTACGGCTGGTGGATCGAGCCTTACCGACACCCCACTACCGTGGCGCCCGTCGTCGTCACGAAAGGCCGGTTCGCTTGGGCACCATTCATCAGATCAAGGTCACCTTGCGGGAGGTCTCTCCGCCGGTGTGGCGGCGCGTTCACGTGCCGTCAACGGCGAGCCTGGCTGAACTGCACGAGGTGATCCAGGTCGCGATGGGCTGGGAGCAGCACCACCTGCACCTGTTCTTCGACGGGGAGCGGCAGTACGGCGACAATGCCCCTGATGAGACGGCGGTTACGCTGGCCGGTCTCGTCCCGAAGGCGGGTGACTGGCTCGGTTACCGCTACGACTTCGGCGACTGCTGGGATCACGACGTTGAAGTGGAGAAGGTCCACCGGGCCGGGGCGAAGACGACCTACCCGCGCTGCAGCGCCGGTGGCCGCGCCTGTCCTCCAGAAGACAGCGGCGGCCCAGAGGGCTACGCCGAGCACCTGCGGGCGCTGCGTCATCGCAAAGGCTGGAAGTACAAGGTGGCCAAGCACATCTTCGGGACTACCCGGTGGGATCCGGCCCGGTGGGATCGCGCCGAGGTCAACACCGCCCTGTCCGGTCTGGCCAAGTTGCGGGCCAAGCAGGCCGCCGCCAAGACCAAGCAGGAGGCGAAGGAGCAGACGAAGGCGTCGGCGGCTGCCGTGGTGGTCGAGGCCTCCCCCGCTGCCTCTTCCTCGCCAAATGACCGTCCCGAAAACGATGGTTTCCAGGACGGTGAAACGATCACTGTCACCGAAGGGCATTCGCCCAGGAACGGCTGTCCCGAAACTCATCCCGAAACCTTGCTTCTGGAAATGGAGTTTCAGGACCGTTTCCGGGACGATGGGGGGATGAGTGCCCCCACCGCCTCCCCGCCGGAGGACACGGCCATCGCCGAGCAGAAGACGAACGCCTCCTCCGGCACCCTCGCCGGGTCTTCCATCGACACCACCCCGGCCAACGCGATCCGCTGGGGGTACGCCCGGGTCTCCACCCGCGTCCAGGACCACCGGCTGCAGCTGGATGCCCTGGCCGAGGCGCACTGCCGCGAAGTGGTCACCGAGACCGCCAGCACCCGCACCGAACGGCCGAAGCTGACCGGCCTGCTGGAGCGGATGCACCCCGGCGACACCCTCACCATCTACAAACCCGACCGGGTGGCCCGCTCCATCAAGGAACTACTGGTCTTCCTCGAAGACGAACTCGCCCCGCGCGGGGTGAACCTGGAGATCCTGTCCGGGATCTGCGCGGGGGTTCACCGGCCGACGGGGCAGTCGATGGCGGACAAGCTGTTGTTCATGGTCGCGGCGATGGCCGCGGAGATGGAACGCGAGATGATCCGCGAACGCACCCTCGACGGCCTGGCCGCAGCCGCCGCCCAGGGCCGCAAGGGCGGCCGGCCCCCCGCGCTGGACGCCGACACCCTGGCCATCGCCCGCGCCCGCCGAGCTCGCGGCGAATCCATCACCGCGATCGCCAAGCACCTTGGGGTGGGACGGTCCACGCTGTATCGGGCTTTGGAAGGCGATGACCGGCAGTAGCCGGCCCCAGATGTGACGCCGCTTACCACCCTGCATTCAGTGAGCTGATCTCCTGTTTCGACTACAAGGACCCTCTTTGGTCCTGTAATGGAGGGTCATCTCGTCTGGACTCGCTTTCCTCGACCAGTTCCTCACGACGGTCCGTAATGACGGCAGCACCGGGAAGAAAGTCGATGTGTGAGGCTGTCCTATGCCATCGCCAAGAAGCCCAAAGGCATCTACGCCGTCATCGACCTGACCGCCGAGTCAGCCACGCTCAAGGAACTCGACCATCAGATGAATCTCAACGAGGGCATCCTGTGCCCGGACGCGCACTAACTCCCGGCTTTTGTCGGACGTCAGCCGTAGTCTTGCCGCGGGCATCGAGGAGCCCGGCCCCTCGGCAAAGGGACCGGGCCGCTTGGTGTCTGGCCGGGCCTGTGGCTCCAGCTACCACCTGTTCTCGCACGCTCAGGTTAGCGAGAGGCTCTGACGTTTTTTCGTCGGACGGGCCCGGCGGTTGTAGGTCTGTCGATCCGCCTTGGAGGCGTTCATGAGCAGCTTCACCCTGTCCGTTCGGATTCCCGGTGAGTGGGGCCGGTACGTGCGGACCGTCGTCATCACCATCGTGATCCTCGTCCTTGCCGCGCTTGGTGCAGAGATTCACCTTCCCCTCGGGACGGGCCTGTGATCTTGGTAAGCCGTAGGTAGTACGGACCCGAAGACGGCGGCCGCTCAGGTGAGCGGCCGCCGTGCTGGCGTTCTCCTCCCGAACGCGGCCCCATCCCCAAAGTGGGCCGGTCCGCGCAGATCATCGGACTTCCGAGAAGATCGTGTTCTCGGAAGCGGAAACGGTCACGACTTCTGAGGAAACGCACGGCTGAGAGGCAAAACCTCAGCTCGGCACCTCCGCGAACAGGACCGTGTCGCTAGTGCTGTGACCGGATTGGTTCGCCGGGTTGGTGGTCGGGGCGGTTGGATGTGCGGTGACGTCCGATCCGACCCGTGGAGGTGCGGTGGCCGAGCCTGTCCGTGTGCGCAGACTGACCGACCAGGAAGGGCAGAAGCTGCAGCAGATCGTGCGCCGGGGTAGCACCAGTTCGGTTCGCTACCGGCGGGCGATGATGCTGCTGGCCTCGGCCGGCGGGAACCGCGTCCCGGTCATCGCCCAGCTGGTGCAGGCGGACGAGGACACCGTCCGCGACGTGATCCACCGGTTCAACAAGATCGGCCTGGCCTGTCTGGACCCTCGCTGGGCGGGAGGCCGTCCCCGCCAGCTCACTCCTGACGACGAGGACTTCGTCGTCGCGACGGCCACCACCCGCCCGACCAAGCTCGGCCAGCCCTTCACCCGCTGGTCCATCCGCAAGCTCGTCATTTACCTGCACCGGGTCCATGGCCGCGTCATCCGGATCGGCCGCGAGGCGTTACGGTGCCTGCTGGCCCGCCGCGGCGTCACCTTCCAGCGCACGAAGACCTGGAAGGAGTCGCCCGACCCAGACCGTGACACCAAGCTCGACCGGATCGAGCACGTCCTGGACCGCTTCCCCGACCGCGTTTTCGCGTTCGACGAGTTCGGTCCGCTGGGAATCCGGCCGACCGGCGGCTCGGGGTGGGCAGCTGCCGGGCACCCTGAACGGCACCCCGCGACCTACCACCGCACCCACGGGGTCCGGTACTTCCACGGCTGCTACTCGGTCGGTGACGACACGCTCTGGGGCATCAACCGGCGAAAGAAGGGCGCCGGCAACACGCTGGCCGCCCTCAGGTCGATCCGGGCGGTCCGCCCAGACGGCGCCCCCATCTACGTGATCTTGGACAACCTGTCCGCGCACAAGGGCGAGAAGATCCGCGCCTGGGCCAAAAAGCACCAGGTCGAACTGTGCTTCACACCGACCTACGCGTCCTGGGCAAATCCGATCGAGGCGCACTTCGGGCCGCTGCGGCAGTTCACCATCGCCAACTCCAACCACCCCAACCACACGGTCCAGACCCGGGCTCTGCACGCCTACCTGCGCTGGCGCAACGCCAACGCCCGCCATCGAGATGTCCTGGCGGCCGAACGCCGCGAACGCGCCCGTGTCCGCAGCGAGAAGGGCGTCCGCTGGGGCGGACGAGCGCAGATGGCAGCCTGATCACTCGCTGACATCCAAGGTCGCGTGGTCCGCGACTCCCAGTTCAGACAGCACAGCCCAGAGCCGCTCCAGGACCGCGGTCGCGTCCGAGCCCTCCGCGATCTCAAGGTCAAGATGGCAACGACCCATGCCGCTGCCCGCGCCCGTGATCTCGCCGTCGAGCTCGAACGCCGCTTCCAATGCCTCCTCGACCTCATCACGGTCGATCGGCAGCCCCACGAAGACGATCTCCACAAACACCACGGTCCTCCGTCTCAACCCGGCGAACCATAGCGGTCACGGCACTAGTTGGCGGCTGGGACCACCTTCGGGAGGAGGACGCCTCATAGGGGCCAAGACGGCCACGGAGCGGCCGCTGACGCGTCGCCGGGTGGCCGCGGGCCGGGCATGCGGTTCTCCGGTCGGTCCCGGCCCACACCTCCCCATGGCGCGTCAGCCGATACTCGCCCTCCTAATTTTCCTTACCTGGAGTAGCCCTCCCGGACGATCTCATCAATCAGAGATCCGTTCGACGTCGTGCCGACGGCATCGACTGCGGTAAGCATGGGCGTGCCCTCCCAACCGACGCGCCAACGTCGGCCTACTCAGTGATCTTCGAATCGATCATTCGGGAGGGTACGCCCCGAGCCGATCCACAGGTTCTGAGCATTGCTCGAACGAAACCGGCCTGGACCACTATCAAGTGGTCCAGCTCCCTCTGCGTGAGCTGGGCTCATCGAGAGGGCCATCGAATGGCCCGCCGTCGCCTGTCCGGAAGACGCGGGGCACATCAGATCGCGCGAACGCACCCACCGACACGGCGCCACGGCGATCCGGCTTCCCCCGCACCGAGCACACGGCACGAGATCGGCGGGACTGGACCGGTTTTACTGAACACACCCAGATCGGCACCTCGGATCCGCAGGGTCTGTCCTGCGGATCCGCGGTCATATCGAGACGACCGTTAGACGGCCGTGCGCGACCACTGCTGGTTGGTGCCGGTGCTGCACGGATACTGCTTGAGGATCACGCCGTCCGCGGTCGACGCGGCGGGTACCTCCACGCATTTACCGCTGTGCCGTACCCGGAGCTGGAAGTAGCCGCCGCCGGCGACCATCTGGAACTGCTGGTTGGTGCCGGAGCCGCAGGTGTACTGGGAGAGTTCCGCGCCGTCGGCGATCGAAGCGCTCACCACGTCGAGGCACTTTCCGCTGTGGCGGCTGAAGATGCGCACGTAGCCTGCGCCGAGGTCCTCGAACCGCCACTGCTGCCACACGTTGCCGCTGTAGGTGTACTGCTCGACGCGCGCGCCGTCGCTGGTGCTCGCTTGCCGGACGTTCATGGCCTTACCGCTGTGGCGCGCGTTGATCCTGTACGTCGTAGGGACGGAGTCGCTGATGGTGTCGCCCCAGGCATACCGGACCCGGTTGGTACCGTGGCCGTTGCGGGGGGTCAGGGTGAGATTGGTGCCGCTGCCGCTCAGGGCGTACATGGAATAGGAGTCGTACCCGAGGCTTCCGGTCGGCTTGCCGCCGAGGGCTGGCCAGTAGGTGCCGCCCATCTGGTTGTCCCGCATGACCTGGGCAATGGCGCGGAAGTAGCGCACGAAGTTGTCGGTGCTGTTCGGGTTGCCGTAGTCGAGACCGGTGGACATCGGCGCGCCGAACCCGGTCGCGACCGCGCGGGAGGCGCAGTTGCCCAGAAGCGTCTGAATGTGGCTTCGGAAGTCGTCGAAGGTCATCGCGCTGTAGAAGTAGGCGTAGGAGTGGAACGACAGCAGGGTCGAGTTGAAGCGGCTGTCGTTGCACACGTCCCGCAGGTCCTGGCTGAAGCCGGTGCCGCCGATGAGCACCCGGCCGGGCACCGCCGAGGTGTGGTAGCTGAGCCAGTTCGCCGCGACGTTGCGCCAGTCCGCCGACGAGTAGCCGTACGGCTCGTTCATCGGCTCGAAGTAGACGCTGCTGTTCGAGCCGTACGTGTTGATCACGCTGGACCACATCGTGTTCCACGCGGCGAGGTTCGTGATCCTGCCGCCAGAGGCGGCGCCGTCCTCCCAGTAGGCCAGGATGACCTTGAACCCAAGGTCGGTGGCGGCGTCGATGGCGCCCCGGTAGGCGTTCCACCAGCTCGTATTCGCCACGGTGTGCGTGTTGATGGGCAACCGGACGGTGTTGACCCCCATGGTGTAGGCCACGTGGTCGTAGAACGCGTAGGCCTTGGCCCGTACCGTCGCGTTGCTGTCGGACTGGCTCAGGCCCTGCGGGACGAGCGGGCCGGTGCTGATGTTGTCGCCCAGTACGGCCCAGTTCATGCCACGGAATTGGCTGGTGGCGGCGTTGGCCGATGGCGTGGAGATGACGAGGCTTGTCGCTGTGGTGAGCGCGGTCGCCACAAGAACGAGCAGTAATCGGCGCAACGACCGAGTGCTCCGCGATGGTCCTGATGAGTGGCCATCGGGCGCCGTGATCAGTGTCATGAAATGTCCAATCACTAGATCTGAATTCCTGGGCCGAACCCTGGCCGGCGTGACCATCGGGTCGTTCCGGTTCAGTGGGAGGTCACCGCCAGGTGGAGGGCATGGTCGTCACCGGACCGGATCGGCGGCTCTTCGGAGTCGCCCATGGGATGGACCGAATACGTGGCCGCCGCCGCTTACGGCGCCGCGGCGATGTGGACGACACTGCCCAGCACGGCGGCGACTACGTGACGGTGGCGACGACCTTCTGACGCAGGGACACCGCGGGCGTCCTTTCCGACGATTCGGTGAGGAGACGGCGAGGGCGACGCCACGGCTACGCACTCACGGCGTGGCCAGGGAAATGGGGTGGCATCGACGGGCCACAACTGACTGTTAACGCTAACATTCATCCACAAACTCGTGCTGCGAGCTTGGCAATGGGGCGTTTGATTCCACATGAAGGGCCGATGATCGAGTCACATGCATGTTTCTCTTGCATTTCCGCAAATTGTTAGGGCTCGCAGGCGGGATGTCAACATCCCCTTCCGGAAATCTGTCTCCACGCAATCCACATCCTGCGGCAGTGGCGATGGCGTGTAGTGCCGACCTCGGCCCTGGGCGGTCATATCACCTGTTCAGCCCTCTTCGATGCTTGGCAGCCGGTGGCCTGGGGCATCGTGCCTACGGGCCGGTCGATCCCCGGGGATCCGACCGAGCAGGGAAGGCTGCCGCGTGAAGCGGCTACGGAGGAGCCTAGGACAACGCCTGCTGTTTGGAGGAAAGATCAGATTCGGCGCTGGCCTCGAAATACTGGAGCGGCGACTCAGGTGACTACATCCCAGCGGTGCGAAGCAAAGGTTGTCTCGGCGACCGGATGTCTCCTAATACCTCCGAATACCTCCGGACAGTTCCGCAGGTCCCTGCAGCCGAGCATGCCGAGTATCCCTAGCAACGCCGGGCGATTGTTGTCTGAAAAACCCCAGGATCCCTTTTTCGATTTCCAAAAAAGGTGGGGTCCCAACCCGTTTCCGACTGCATATCGACCCTTGAGGGGAAGTGTCGAATCAATCGACATGTCGAATAGATCGACATATACTGAGGATGTGACCACGAACCCTGACCCCCAGAGCCCCCGCGAGGCCGCCCTGGGCGCCCTGGCCCAGTGGGCCGGCCAGCAGACCCAAATCCGCCCCCGCCTGACCGCGGCGGCCTGGCGCGCCGGGACGCGCACCATCGCCTCCCTGGCCCGCGCCGCCGGCGTCAGCCGCGACACCGTCTATGCCGACCTCGCCAGCGAAGGCATCGACTACCGCGACCGCACGGCCACCGGCGAGGAGATCATCACCACCCGCCCCGAGGGCGGCTACCTCCTGCAGGTCGTCATCAAGACCTACGGCATCTTGCACAGAGAACCCGTTGCCGAGCCCGGCATCGCGGTCAACCTGACAACGGCGCTGCGCAACCCGCCCGATGACCCCGAGGTCAGGGAGCGGATGATCCAGCTCACCGGCCTGGACGCCGAGGTGCGCGCCTACGTGCTCGACACCCCCGGCGCCCTGCGGATCGTGGGTGAGACCGCCGACCAGCTGCGCACCCTGGTCGAGCACTGGGGCAACCCCACCAGCCGGATCGTGCACGCCTCGGTCTTCTGCAAGGGCGGCCGGCATCGCTCCGTTGCCGTGGCCGAGGAGGTCGCCACCTGGTTGCGTGCGGCCGGCTATGGCGTCGAGGTCGACCATCTCGACATCACCAAGCCGGTCGTCATTTGAGAGGGGTCCTACGCGCGGGCGCAGGCGAGGACTACCGTGGTGGCCACGGCTAGACGCGTACCGCCGTCCACCGTGCCGGGTTGCCCACGTCTCCCGGCATCGTCGGTCAAGGTCTTCAGGGGCCCGCGCTGAGATCATCCTGCCCGGCTTGTGTAGCCCCGTCCGGCAGGTGGGTGGGACCTGCCGCCTGAGGGAGCACACGATGCCCAAGCGTCAGCCGACCGCCGCCAAGCGCGCCCGGACCCTCGCCCGCCAGGGCGCCAAGTACACCACTGCCCTGCGTGAGGAATCCGCCGGGCACCCGGCTACCCCTGGCCCCGGCCCGGACGGCAAGATTCCGCCGTGCCCGGATCTGCCATACGAGATCAAGGTGTTCGTCGACTTCGGATGCGACGACAGCCGGGTCCACAGTCCTGGCTACCTCGGCCGTGTCCCCGACTGGTGGACCAAGGCTTGGACGCACTCCGCCGAGCGTGCCGCCGAGATCGCCCGCGCCCTTGTCGCCTGGCACGAAGGCGACCGGGTGGCGACGGTGTGGGGGCCGGGCGAGGACGGCCGCCGCCTGGTCCTGCGGGTGGAGGCCGGACCCGCGCCGCGGCCGGAGCAACCGTATCCCGTGTTCGGCGCGCTCCCGCCGGGTGTGCGGCCCGCCTCCCCCGCGCCGATCCCCCGGCCGGCCCTTGCCCCCGGCGTCGAGGACCGCGATGCCCCCGGGTTCTGCCTGCGGGTATGGACCACGGCCGGGCCGCGGCTCTTGCGGCCGGTCCGGGCCCGCCCCGCCCCAGGGCGCGTCAGCGAACCACGTGAACCGAAGGGCCCGATCCTCCGCCGCGACGCCCGCACCACCTTGGCCCTGCTCCTGCCGCGCAGCACCGACCCCGACAACCCGCAGACCTGAACCAGCCCGCGCCTCGTCTGCCGCGAGGTGTGTCCGAAGACGGAGCGGCAAAGAGATCCGGTCAGCGGATGACTCGACTCTCCCCGGATAAGTGCCATTATCCGGGGAGTCTCGGTATGATCTCCCCGGATAACATCCATCAGGGCCCGGGGCTAACCCCGGAAAAACTCCCCGGATAAGAAGAGGTGCCACCGATGACCGCGACCGCGGACACCACCGGCGGCAACAACGTGGTGCCGATCCGGCCCGCCGCCTCCGACCCGGCATCTGCGGCCGCCGCCGCGCTCGCCGCCTTCACCGCGCACCTGGCGCGCTGCGCGCTGGCCGCCAACACCGTCACCGCCTACCGCCGCCAGGCCCGCGCCTACCGCGACTGGCTGGCCGCCCACGCCGCCGAGCACGCGGACGCCTTCGTCGACCTGGTCGGCGCCGAGGCCGCCGTGACCGCCTGGCGCCGCCACCTGCTGGCTGGCGGCGCCAGGCGGTCACGGCGACGGTCAATCAGGCGCTGGCCGCGGTGACGCTGCTGTATGAGCATGGCCCCGGCCTGCGGCTGGCCATCAAACGCGCCCGGGTACCCAAACCCGGCGCCCCGGAGGCGCTCACCCGGGCGCAGGAGAACGCGGTGCGCCGGGCCGCCGACCGGCGCGGCCCCCGCGACGCCGCCCTCATCGCCGTCCTGCTCGGCGCCGGCGCCCGCGCCGAGGAAGCCCAGCGGTTGACCGTCGCCGACGTGCCCATCACCGCGCGCAGTGGCACCGCCCGCCTGCACGGCAAGGGCGACGAGGTCCGCACCGTGCCGTTGCCCCTCCCGGCCCGCGAACGCCTCGCCGCCTGGCTGCTGGCGCGCGCCGAGCTGCTGGTCGCCCGGCCCGCCCTCGCCGAGGCCGTCGGTGAGGGGCTGTGGACCGGCCAGCGCGGCCGGCTAACAGTCGACGGCGTCACCGACGTGGTGCGCGCCGTCGGCACCGCCGCCGGACTTCCTAGGTTGCGCCCGCACCGGCTACGCCACACCTACGCCACCCGACTGCGCGAAGCCGGCGCCGACCACGCCCAGATCCAAGCCCTCCTCGGGCACACCTCCATCGAGACCACCGCCCGCTACTTCCGCGCCTCACCGGCCGAGGTCGCCGACCTGGTCGACCGCGCCCTCGACTACTGACCAAGGACCATCAGAGAGCACGATTACCTTGGAAGGTGCTGGGGTAGGCGGGATTTTCGCGCACCTGGCCATGCAGTTCGCCGGTCGTTCGGTGACGTGAGGAGCCTGGAGTAGTTCTCGAAGGCGCCGAGATTGAGGTCGTCGGGCACGGCTCGCCGATGGCTGACAGAGCCCGGATCGTCAATATCCGTAGGTGGCACACAGCCGTTCATGGCGCTGCCGGCTACGGTCCGTCCATCGCCGCATGATGGGGTCCTGATCGTCGTTGTTGCGAGGCTTTTCTGTGCTTCGCCGCAGGCACAGCTTGTGACCTGTGTCGCGCTGGATCAGCTTGATATAGCAGTGCTCATCAGGGCCGCACCGGCACAGCTGCTCCTTCGGTAGCAGGATGTCGAGGTTCAGGCCGAAGGTCGGCTCGCGCAACCAGTCGATGACCTTGACGTGCTCGCCTCCGTTGGCCCACAGCAGTTGGATGTCGCAGGTGTCACAGTTGGCGCCGTTTACCCACATCTTCCAGTAATCGATGTGCGGCCCGTGCAGCGTGTGCACGCGTCGCAGAACCCCGGAGATGAACCCGCTGTTGCGGTACGAAACGTTGTCGAAGGCCCATCGTTTCGGATAGGTCTCGACGAAGGCCTTCTCGGCGGGATGCCACTCGGTGGGGGAGGTCAGCCACGGTGCTCGGGTGTTCTCCCACCAGAAGGTGAAGCCGATGATGGCGGCCTTGTCCCAGTCCGCAGGGCGCACCGGTATCCGGATGCGGCCCGGCATGTCGGGCCGGTACAGCACAATGTGATCGTTTTTCTTGCGGGCGCGCAGCCCGGGTACTCCATAGATTTGGTCGCTGTCGTTGTTTGCGTAGGTGGGCATAATGTGGGCGATCACGTCTGGCAGGAATGGCTTGGCAATGCGCATCACGAGCTCATCGCGCTGAGGGGTGATCGAAGTGATTCCGAAGGCGGGATCGCCTGTTTGCCACAGCGAATGGTCGATCTGGCCGAGCTCCTGGAAAAGGGCGGCCTCAAGCGCGGCCTGGTCGGGCGAGGCGTTGGGGACCGGTGGATCAGCCGCGTCGAGTCGCTCCAGCGCATGGCGTGCCTGGTTGAACGTTTCGCCGGTGTAGAGCATGCGCTGGCGAGCCAAGGTCTGGCGACGGGAATGGGACATGGTCGTTCTCCTGAAGCGCTGCCCGGTCAGCGAAAGTTCGGAGAGACAACGGCGGTGCGTTCGAGAAGATCGATGGCGTGGGATGGCGGAGCCCTTGTGTCCTTCGGAGGTCTATCGACCGGGTCGACCACCGGACAAGGCGCCCACGTCGCCCGGAGTCATCCAGAGCCGATCCTCGCAGCTCCCACACCGATCGGAGGGGGACCTGCAAGGAAGTCACAGAGGCTTTGATTGTTTTTGACCGGACGAAACGGTGGTGGCACTGCGCTGATCCGTGCACCCTAAGTCCCATGCTGATCACCCTTGAGCTGGGCGCTATCGGCGTACCCCTCTACTGTGCAGAGCCGAGTACGAGTAAACGTACAGACCTGATCAGGGCCAAGCCGGCGTCTGGCAGGCGCCGTGAACGAACCAGCCGGAGAGCGGCACAGGCTCTTGGACCGTGCAAACGGTCCGGGTGCTTCAGTCGATGGGCGTTGGCTGTCCGATCCAGCCGGCCAGGAGCTGGAGCGCGGTGTGGGAGGGCGATCCCTCGTCCGCGGTGTGCATGTCCAGGTCCGGCACGGTCAGCACCATCTCGGGACCGTCGGCATCGTCGGTGAGCCGTACCCGGTAGCGGCCGGGCGCCAGCTCGGTTCTGTCGACCAGGAGGCGCCCGTCTTCGGTGTGCTCGATGCCCTCGGAGACGACCAGGAGTGGAAGGCCCTCGTGTGTCCTGAGAACGCTCGCGTGTACCTGGTGACGGCTTCCTTAACGACAGCTCTACTCGGTGACTGTCTCGGCGGTGGCCGGCAGCGCCGTCCGGCCCTGCCCAGCGCACCAGGCGGTGAACGCGGCCATGTCCGCCGCGTACGCGCCGCGGGTTGAGGCGGGCACCGCCTCGGTCAGTGCCGCCCGCGTCGCCTCGCTCAGCGCGAAGTCGGCGGCCGCGTGGAGGCCAGGGTGCGCGAGCCCTTCCGGCGCCGGTGGCGGGGCGGCGTCGCGGGGTGCGAGGGCCGTTATCCCGGCCTCCTTGCCGATCATGGTTTTTGCTCCGGAGAAGGTCGGTTATCAAGAGCAAACGTAGCGGTTTCGCGACGGCGTCCCGCGATCACACCGCGGTGATGTGAAGCCCGGCCCCGAAGCCGGCAACTGGCAGGGGACCCGAGTTCTGAGAGGAATCGGCCCCATCCACATCTTGATGCCAGACGTCAGCCTTGGTCACTCCAGGTCATCCCACACCCACGGCGCGGCCGTGCTCCCCTCGGGTTCCCGTCCGAACCGGTACCGTTCCTCATGATCATCAATCTTCATGAACAGATCGAATAGCCCTGCAGCAGGGAGCCGCTCGGCCAGCACCCGCACCTGGTCCTCGGCCCCCGCCTCCCGCAGACTGCCCAGCAGCCAGCCCACCCCGCCCAGGTCGTCGAGAGGGGCGTATGAGGCGGCGCGCTCGGCCAGCACCCGCACCTGGTCCCCGGCCCCCGCCCCCCGCAGACTGCCCAGCAGCCAGCCCACCCCGCCCAGGTCGTCGAGAGGGGCGTATGAGGCGGCGCGCTCGGCCAGCACCCGCACCTGGTCCCCGGCCCCCGCCCCCCGCAGACTGCCCAGCAGCCAGCCCACCCCGCCCAGGTCGTCGAGAGGGGCGTATGAGGCGGCGTGGTGGGCGGGACGACGGTCGGTGGGATGCAGGGTGTGGAAGCGATCGACAAGCGTGGGGGCGGCGTCTGCGGCGCCGTGGGATGTGGCATGTTTGTGCAGTTGAGCGGCATCGCGATACAGGCCGCGCGCCCAGGCGGCGTGGCCGAGTGCTGCCAGGTCAGCAGGATGAGCGTGCGCGGCAGCCGCGGTTCAGAAGTCGATGGGGGGATCTGGTCGGCGCGGTGGTGTCGGCCGTGCTGGTCGAGGTAGTCGGCCAGCTGGTACAGCGGCCCGGACACCGCTCGCGGCGGGCCGACGATGCCTGCGGAATTGGTGCGGCGGTTGCGCTGGTTGCGGGGGGCACCGGTTTTGACAGGAGTGAGGATGCCGGGGATGCCGTTGCATGGGGTGGCGGCGTAGTCCAGGGCCTGCTGCAGCCAATCGTCGCCGGTCTGCTGCCACTGGGCTTCGGTGAGGTAGCCGGGCGCGGCGTCGTCGAGCAACGCGAGCGGCAGGTGTAATCCGGCCCCGAGGCGGCGGGCGTCCATGGCGGCGTGGATGACCGCTTTGGTGGCGGGCGGGGCCTGGTCGTAACGGTTCAGCAGGAGCGGCACTCCGGCCAGGTACTGGGTGATCTGACCTTCTTCGGCGTGCTCGGCGGCCTCCCCCAGGCGGGGGTCCTGGCTGGCGTGGCGGGTCAGAGCGGTCAGGTCGGCGCCGGTGAACGCGTCCGGGAGGTCGATCTTGTGTTCGTCCAGCAGTTCCCGAGCCTGGGCATGTGGATCGGGGCGTCCAGGGTGCGGGCGGGTGGTCAGGGTGTCCCAGTGCTGGGGCCATAAGGTGGCCAGCACCAGCACTGGGCCGCGCCCCGGCTGGCGCAGCAGCTCGCGCAACCCGGCGGCGACTTGCTCGCCCACCTTCTCCGGGGCCAGGAAGCGCTGGGCCTCATTCAGCCACACCACCGTGTACGGCGCCACGTTGGGGAGATCGGCGAGGGCGGCGTCGGGGTGGGTGGGGTAGATGGGATGCCACAGCCGCCACGGCTCCTTGTGCTCGCTCAGCAGGTTCAGAGCCTGCCAGCAGGCGCGGGTCTTGCCGGTGGAGGAACCGCCGACCAGCACCGCGATGCCGCTGTGACCGTCAGTGGCGGCAGCCACCACCTCTGCCAGCACGTGGTCATGCGCGCGCGGCACATACGCCGGCAGCGCAGGCAGGCCGGCGTCGCCGGTGTCGATGGCCCGGTGCACCTCCAGTCCGAACCGGAACGGGTCTTTCACCTCGCCAAGCGGCCAGCCCGGCCGCATCCGCTCCAGCACCGTCCGGCTCTGCGCGGCCTGCACCGCGGCGCGCGTGCCGGCTGTACGGCGGCGGGCCATGGCCCTGTAAGCGTCCCGCCACCGCTGCTCATCCGACAACACGGCTGCCGCCGGGTCATCGGCCAGCCGAGCGCGTTCGGCCTGTGCCCGCACCGCCCGAAGCACCGCAAGCAGTTGCTCGATCTGCTGGGGGAAACGGTTCCCGCGCAGCCATTCCACGATCGTGGTCGGGCTGATTCCGGCGGCCCTGGCCAAGGTACGGGTCGAAGGCTGGAGCTGCAGCCGGTCTTCGCGGAAGGCAGCCAACGCGGCGATCAACGCGCCGAGGTCTTCCTCGCTCGGGGGTGTTCACGAGTGACCGTGACCTGGAGCGGACCGGCGACTTGAAGATCGCTTCCCGAACCGGCTTTGATCGTTTCCCGGGTCTTTACGTGTAGGCCTGGTGGGCGTGGCTCGCGTGGTCGTCCTGTTCCCTGGGCGTGAGGTCGAGTACGGCTTTTCCGGGAACACGGCGTTCCAGGAGGGCATCGACAGCCTCGTCAACCTGGGTCCACGGGCCTCGCCAGCCAATCTGCGGATCGAGTTCACCATTCTCCAGCAGCTGGAGCAGGTAGGCGATGTCCGGACCAAAGGGGCCGGACACCATGAAGGGTTCCAGCCGCTTGGGGACGCCTGTCAACCGTTCTTCCTCGAAATCGATGACAGTCGGCTCGCGCGATGCCCACCCGATGGACAGGGCCAGGCCGCCGGCCTGGAGTCGCCCGAACGCCTCGCTCAGCAGCCGGCCGCCCACGTTGTCGAGCACGCCGAACACTGGATCGGCAGGCTTTGCCGTACCGACCAGGATCTCTGCGGCGCCTAGCTCAGGTAGTCCGGCAGCGCGTTCAGGCCGCCCTACCGATGCGATGACGTGCGCGCCCGCCCGCGCGGCCAGTTGCACGGCGAGCCGCCCCACACCTCCCGACGCCCCGGTCACCAGCACACGGCGACCGAGCAGTGAGCCCAGTCGGCGGACCGCTTGCAACGCTGTCACGCCCGCCGCGGGCAGGGCAACGGCAGCGCCAAGGTCGACGCCGCCGGGTACGACGGTCAGGTCCGCGGTGTCGACAGCCCGCAGCTCGGCCCATCCGCCGGTTCCCGCGAACGTGGAGACGCGCGCACCCTCGGACGGCCCCGAGCCGTCGGCGGCGGCCTTCACGACAACGCCGGCGGCGTCCTTGCCGAAGACCTGGCCGGGGCGGAGCTGCCGGGCGGCGAAGGCGAGCTCGCCGAAGTTGAGCGAGGCCGTCTCCACCTTGATCAGTGCCTGTCGCTTCTGCGGTCGCGGTTCGTCGATCTCGGCGAAGCGAACTCCTCGCGCGGCGGCGGGGTCGTAGATCAGGGCACGCATCCGCGTTCCTTTCAGTAGAAAACTTACCAGTTAGTTCAGTAGGGACGATAGCAGACTGAACTAACCGGTTAGAATTTGCGCATGCCTCGCCCACCCGCCCGTGATCGGCTCCTCGCAGCCGCACGCGAGTTGTTCTACGCCAACGGCTACAGCGTCTCGATCGACGCTGTCACCGAGCGCGCCAACGTCGCCAAGCCCACCGTGTATGCGCACTTCAAGTCCAAGGACGCCCTCATCGGCGTCATGCTCACCGCGGCCTGCGAGGAATGGCTCGCCGAGCTGGACACCGAACTTGAACGGCGCAGCGGCGACCCACTGGGTCAACTGCTGGCACCGTTCGACTTGCTGGCGGCGAACCTGCCCGACCCGGCCTACCACGGCTGCATCCTCGTCAACAGCGCCGCGGCTTTCCTATCTCCCGAGCATCCCGCCCACCATGCGCTGGCCACCCACGACGAGCGAATGCTCGCACTGTTCGAGCGCCTGGCCGCCGAAGCGGGCGCCAGGCAACCTGCCGTCGTGGCCCGGCAACTGCTGTTGCTCTACGACGGGGTGAAAACCCGGGGTCTGGTCGACAACACCGGCGCCGCGGCCCGCGACGCCCGCGCCGCAGCAACCGCGCTGGTCACACGATAAGTCCCTGCAGGAAATGGCGACCAACCGGACCGGTCCGCGTCGGGTCCAGGGCCTGCAGGCGGTGATCGACTTTGGGTGCGGCTCTTCCTGAGGGAGTGAGGCGTTCAGGTCGGGCTGTCCGGCTGAACGCTCCCTGCCCCGGGCAGGCGTGTCGGGATTGCTCACAGGTAGTCGCGCCAGAACGGCACGGTGGCTTGTGGCGCCCGGCTTTCGGGGTGCTCGGGTCGGGGTTCCTCGAACTCCTGGTTAATGTAGTCGAGCAAGTCGACGCCGTAGTAGATGATGTCTGAACCCCACATCGACAAGACCGGATGGCCGAAGCCGCCGCGGCCTTCGGGCAAGAACCTGTGCCCGTAAACCGGAACCATCCTGGGAACTCCGGCCAGATGCGACTGCGCACGTTCGGCGGCCGCCTCGGGTGAGTCCGGCCGGTCGCCCCAGGCGGTTGACCAGTGTCCCCGCTGGATGTCCCGAAGCAGGAAGTCCGTCGGCCAGGTGAGGTGCCGGCGGAGTTCGCTCGGCTCGCCGTTTCGCCAGTCGGGCCATGGTCGTTCCCACGCGTAGCTGGTGCCGGGCTCGTCTTCCCGCGGTTCGCAGACCGGTAGTCCGGCGGCGAGGAAGGCCCGGTGGTCGTCGGCGAACGCGAAATCATATTCGTGCTCGATGCGCGCGAACTCTGCGTTGGTCAGGCCGGGCTCGATCACGCAGCAGTCCAACTGGGCCAGGCGCTCCGCTGCCTGCCTTCCGAGCAGAGCTCCCTCGTCGCTGATCATGCTCGAACCGTATCGCGGAGGCCTGGGCCTAACGATTCCTGAGGGAAAATCACAGGTCAGGCTGGGACGTTGTAGGTGTGTTGGTGTTCTTGCCGGAGGTGGTACTTCCAGTAGTCGCGGAAGTCGCCGCAGGCGATCAAGGCGCGCAGTTGCAAGATGGCCTCCGCGCCGGCCAGGCCCCACCGGGCGCCGGTGATGTCGAGGCGGTCGCCGATCAGGTGACGGCACGCGCCTTCGATGACCCCGGTGGCGATCGGCCACCCGTTCTCTAATGCCTGGTCATAGCGGAGAAACTCGGTGTGGCCGGCCAGATAGCGGATGCAGGTGTCGATGCCACGGCGGCGCCCGGCAGGCAACACCGCGGCCTGCGCGGTGAGCCCATCGGTGACCTGCCCGGCGTTGCCCGCCAGTACCGCCAGCGCGCACCCGGCGACCCAGTCCTCGGCGGCCGGGTCCGCAGCGGGATGCAGACTCCAAGCCGCCGCCCACAGGTACTCCAGTACATGCACGAAGTCGATGACGATGCCGACGCTCACGTTCCGACGGGCGGCCTCGGCGCGGATCAGATCGAGCTGGTGCCGGGCGCCGTCGACCAGCACGACCCACGGGCGGGCGTGTGCGGGGTCGCGGGCCTCGGCGTGGTCGAAGACCTTCTCGATCGCCGTGGCGGGATCATCGATCACCGAGCCGCACAACCACTTGCCCCGCGCGTGCGGCCCGGCCCGGGGCGGCCGCCGTCCGCGTCGCCCGCCGGGAACGGCGATCACATCGTGCGGACGCCGCGGCGTGGGGTCGGCGTCGTAGACCACGCCAAGGGTGGCCATCCGCTTGCGGCACGGTTTCTCCCCGGCCGTCAGACGGGTGCGAAACGTCGGCGTGCGGCCGGCGGCCGCCTTGCGGGTGGCGTGCCGCAACGCCTCGGGCCGCATCACGATTCCCTTACCGTCCACGCTGAGTACCAGCAACGTGCCCGCGGTGCACGGCACTGGGATCTTCTGCCGGTAGAAGGCCCCGATATCGGCCGCGGCCGCCTGCACCAACTGCTCGAGTTGCCGTTTACCGAGCACCGGACCACACCGCGCCTCGATCGCGGCCTTGGCACCGTCAAAGGAGCCGCGCACCGCCTCGGTCACCGCCAGCCGGGTCAGTCCATGCGAGTGCCGCCCGCCCGGCAGCGATAACGCGGCATCGGCCGGATACACGTTGCGCACGCCCCGAGCCCGAAAGGCGCACCGCCGCACCGACACCGTCCCGAAGACGGTGGCCAGCAGCCGATGATGACCGGACTCCACACAGCGGCGCAGCACACCGTCGGCACCGGCCACCCCGCAGCGGCCGGCCGCACCGGCGTCCTGCCGGGCCAGGGCCTGTTCCTCCCGCGCCGCCCGCAAATCCAGATGATCCTGCAGCAACTGCCGCAACAGCAGGCGGCCCCGCACCTCGATCATCTCCTCCAGCCGGGCGTGGGACAGCTCCGCCGACCCGGGACCGGCGAGCTCACCCAGCAGATACTCAAAGGTCTCCGTCGACGCTGCAAACACGTCAGTCACCGGGACCGTGTCATACGGTTCCATCGGGTTCCTCTTCCTCGGGTCCGACATGGGTCGCACCTTCGAACCTGGGGAAGAAGAGCCCTCCTTACAACCACCGCGGCGGTGACGCCGCAGTGACACCCCCGGCCTGCCGCGGCTTATCAGGGCTTATCGGGTGATCTGTTCCCTGACTCGCTCGTTCACCCCGAACAATCCCGGGCCGTCCTCGCTCAGCCAGCCCCGCTCCGCCATCCGCTTCAACTTCGCGCGCAGGCCCTCGACCTTGGCCGCCTCGGCCGGCGACCCCAGCGCCGTCACGATCTTCCCGGCCCGCATCGCGCCACCGGCATCGACCAGCACCTCCAGCACATCCTGGTAGGTCCGCGGTAACACCGAGGCATCCATCCCCGGACGCCATCGCGGCACCGTGGTCACCCCGATCGGCGACCCGCCCGTCTGTGCGACCACCCCGCCGACCCCGCCGGCATCGCTCTGGTCGCCCGCCTCGGCAGGCGACCGCTCTGCCAGCCGGGCCGTCTCGCCCAGGATCTCCTCGACCGTCTCCCGAGTGATCATCAGCCGGGACAACGCCTCTTCCTCGGCCGCCAACTGCTCACGCAACCGCTCGACCCGTTCCCGGGCCACGGCCTCCCGCCGCGCCAACTCCTCCAGCAACGAGCCCACCGCGATCGCCTCCACCTCGCACGGTAGAAGACGAGCCCGCCTCTTGCGAGCAGACTCTCAAAACCCCACGTCAACCAGTCCCTGAAACCGAGCTACACCCATTGGCTTTTCGCTGTTTTAGTCCCCTTGCTGGCGCATGCCTCTGCGCGGCTTATGTGCTGCTGAATTGGGTGTGGTAAAGCTCGGCGTAGACGCCTCCTTCGGCCAGTAGTTTTTCGTGCCTGCCGGACTCAACGATGCGGCCGTCCTGGATGACGAGGATCTGGTCGGCGTCGCGGATGGTGGCCAGGCGGTGGGCGATGACCAGGGCGGTGCGGCCGGCCAGGACTGTCTTCAGTGCCTGTTGCACCGCCGCTTCGGATCCGGCGTCGAGATGGGCGGTAGCTTCGTCGAGCACGACCACGCTGGGTGCTTTGAGTAGCAGCCGGGCCAAGGCGAGGCGTTGTTTCTCCCCGCCGGACAGCCGGTGGCCTCGGTCGCCGGCGACGGTGTCCAGGCCGTCGGGCAGTGCCCGGACGAGGTCGTCGATCTGCGCCGCCTCCAGAGCGGCCCAGATCTCCTCGTCGCCGGCCTGGGGCCTGGCGTAGCGCAGGTTGGCGCCGATGGTGTCGTGGAAGAGGTGCGCGTCCTGGGTGATGACGCCGATGGTGTCACGTAGCGAGGCCGTCGTGGCGTGGCGTACGTCGAGTCCGTTGATCCGGACCGTGCCTTCGGTGACGTCGTAGAGGCGGGTGAGCAGGGAGGCGATCGTGGTCTTGCCCGCGCCGGAGTGGCCCACGATGGCGATCAGCTCACCGGGCTTCGCGGTGAAGCTCACCCCGCGCAGCACGTCGCGGGTGGGGGCGGTGTCCGGCCCGGTCATCGTTTCCAGGGAGGCGAGTGACACCTCCGAGGCCGCCGGGTAGCCGAAGCGCACCTTGTCGAACTCGACGCGGGTGGGCCCGGAGGGAATCGGCCGGGCGTCCGGGCGGTCGGTGATCGACGGTGCGAGGTCGAGTATCTCGAAGACGCGCTCGAAGCTCACCAGCGCCGTCATTACGTCGACCTGGACGTTGGACAGGCCGTTGACCGGACCCTGCAGCCGGGCCAGCAGGGCCGCGAGGGCGACGACGGTGCCGAGTTCCAGGGGGCCGCCGACTGCGAGGAGGCCGCCGGCACCGTAGATCAGGGCGATCGCCAGTGCGGTGGTCAGGCCGAGCGAGAGCCGGAGCACGACGCCGTACATGGCGGCCGTGACGCTCACGTCGCGGGTCTGGGCGGCTCGGGCGGCGAAAGCGGCCGTGTCGTCGCCAGGCCTGCCGTACAGCTTGGCGAGGATGGCGCCCGCGACGTTGAATCGCTCGGTCATCACCGAGCTGCGCTCAGCGTTGAGCCGCATCTGCTCGCGGGTGAGCTTCGACAGGCGTGCTCCGACGTATTTGGCGGGCAGCAGGAAGATCGGCAGCAGGAGCAGGGCTGCCAGGGTGATCTGCCAGGAGAGGGTCAGCATCGCCGCCAGGACGAGGATCAGGCTGATCACGTTGGACACCAGGGAGGACAGGGTGGTGGTGAGTGCTCGTTGCGCGCCGATCACGTCGGTGTTGAGCCGGGAGACCAGTGCTCCGGTCTGCGTGCGCATGAAGAAGGCCACCGGCATGCGTTGCACGTGGTCGAAGGTCTCGGTGCGCAGGTCGTGGATCAGTCCCTCGCCGAGCTTGGCGGAGTGCCAGCGCTGGGCCAGCCCGAGCGTCGCCTCCAGCACGGCGAGCCCGGCGAGGGTCAGCGCGGCTCCGATGACCAGGTTGGGCTGGCGGTGTCCGATGCCGTCGTCGATGATCTTTTTGATCAGCAGTGGGTTGGCGATCACGGTTGCCGCCTGGACCGTGACGAGCAGCAGGTACGTGGCGAGCTGGGCCCGGTAGGGGCGGCCGTAGGCGGCGATCCGGCGTAGCGTGCCCGGCGCGATCCGCTCGTTGACGATCGCCTTGTCGCGCCAGGGCCTGGACGCGCTCTGGGGGCGGTGGCCTCCGTCCAACAGGGTCATCGGTTGGGGTGGGACATGGTGAATCGCCGGATGGACTCGATCGCGTTGCGCCCGTAGATCTCCTCGACGGCGTTGGCGGCCACGTGGCAGAGCCTGAACCGCTGCGGCGGGGTGAGGCCCAGCCGGCTGATGTGCAGATAGGTGTAGTTGATCAGCACGCGGTAGCGGTTGAACGCCGGGTCCTCGAACACCGCGCGGTGGTAGGCGCGGTTGCCGAACATCAGGCGATACATTTCGTTGCTCGTGCGGTTCGCCAGGTCGGGGTTGAACGCGGGAGGTCGGACGAGCTTGCCTTCGGCGATCAGCGGGGTGGCGCGTCGCTGGTAGTCGGCGATGAGTTCGGCCCATTCCCGGACGAAGGGCGCCGGTGTCTCCGCGTGGCCCTCAAGTGTGGTGATGACATGGCGGGCTCGGTCGATCGTGCTTTCCCGGTGCGCGGCGTAGTGGGAGTCGAAGTGGGCGCGGACCGCTGCGGGGTCGGCGCACTGGTGGATGAAGCCCTCGGCGTGCGAACGGTAGGAGACGTAGCTCCTGCTGACGGGTGGCATGGCGGTGGCGGAGGTGGTGAGCATCAGGCCGAGCGCGAGGGACTCGGCGCGGTCATGGCCCGCGCGGGTGTGCTCCAGCATGGCGAACAGCAGCGGCGTGGCGTCGGTGTAGAAGCCGGTGAGCAGGTCGACGGCCTCGGGGTCGGTCAGCACGTGTGAGCGGGAATCGTATGGCGCGTAGACGATGGTGTTGTCGGGGAACCACGGGGTCAGCGGGCCGTGCTCTCGCTCGCGTACGGCGAGCAGCCGGTGCTGGGCCAGCATCTCCTCCTCGTCCAGGCGCACCGTGGACGGACGCCGGCGAAGGTGGTCGCCGATGATCTCCTCGATCGCCACCTGGACGATATCTGTCCAGGTGGCGGCGTCGGTGCGGACGTTGAGCCGCAGATGCGGCCCCTGGCGCCAGTGGCGAAGCACATGGGCGGGCGCGACGTCCTGGAGCCGGGCGAAGAGCGGCCGTACGGCATCCAGCAGCAAATCGGTCTTGTCCGGCTCGTAGTAATAGACGTGCGCCGAACGCCAGCCGATGTCGGACGTGGCAGTCATTTAAGGTCTCCGCTCGTGATGAGGTCGGACAGAACGCGGTGGGTGAGCAGCGCGGTATGGAACTCGGCAGTACGGGTGAGGCCGAGCCGGTTGTTGAACAGGTGGGTGCAGCGCAGGAGTACCTCGGCGACCGGGCGCCGGGCGGGCGGCACGGTCCGGGCCAGGAAGCCGAGGGGCGATCCGGCGTCCTCGGGCGCGCAGCCCAGCGCGGTGAGCGCGTCCCCCAGGCGATGGATCGACTGCGACCAGATGCCGAGCGCGCCGCTCGCGTCGCCTGTCCACAGGTGCCGACTCTGGCGGTGGAGGTCCGGGCGGTGCCGCAGGTATGCCTGGTGTACGGCGGGCGGGTGCGGGATCCCGATCACGGCGAGCCGGGTGGGGTCGGGCCGTACGGCGGCCAGGGTGAGGGTGAGGGCGGCCAGCGCGATCGCGGTCCGTCGCCCCTGGTCGGGGTGGGCGCGCAGGAGGTCGAGGGCCAGACGGCTGGACGCGGTGAAGTGAGCCTCCACCGCGTCCATGCACGCTCCGTCTCCGTAGGCGTGGTGTTCGGGCCGGTAGGCGATGAATTCGAGGGTGTCGCCGGGGCGCAGCCGATCGTCGTGCCGGTTGAGCCGTTCGGCCGCGGCCTGATGTGCGGCCATCGCCCGGTATCGCCCGCTAGTGAGGCCGCCGGGTGACGGGTTGGCGGCCAGGTAGGCCCGGCCGCGCCGGGCGAGTTCGGCGTGCAGGTGCCCGGCCTGCTCGCCGCACCGGGGCAGCAGGCGCAGCCGCAGGTGCGGGCCGCCCTCCCAGTACCGCAGGAAGAACATGCCCGAAGGAGCCAGCTCGGTCACCAGAGGCGGCACCAGCTCGGTGATCAGCGTGTCGAGGTCTCCGGCGTGGAATAAGTGGGCGCTGATCCAGCTACCGCCTCGTGCCGTCGACGGCGTCTGAGGCGCTATTGCGGTCATCGTCCGTCCTTGGCGGAGATCTCCAGGACGAATTCGGTCACCCGGGAGCCGTGCCGGCCGTAGGACGGGGCGTCGGCGGGGTCGGGCAGCGCCTCCTCCAGCACCAGCAGGGCGGCCGGATCGCGGGCGGATCGGGTCAGGGACATGAGCTGGAAGTGGTCGGTGACGTCGAGGTAGAGCGGCTTTCTGCCCTTGCCGAGCCAGGGCCGCTCGGCAGAGGTCAGGCGGGCGAAGAAGCGCTCGGGAATCGCGTGCGTCTCCAGCCAGCTCGCCATCCGCAGGAGGTAGGCGGCCTCGGGCTCTCCCTTGGCCGCGACGGGCAGCTCGGCGGCGGGCATCCGCCAGCCAGCCCGGGCCAGTACGACGTGGCCGAGTTGCAGTCGCGGCCGGTGCCGCACCGGCCCGGCGGCACCGGCTCGGTGCTCCGCAGTTGGCCACCGGCCTGTTTCCCGCCTTTCCGCTTGCCATCCCGCCGTCCACTGCCAGGCGGGGCGCAGCGCCACCGGTGGCTCGCCGAAGGTCCGGATCAGGAACGCCCAGGCAGGCGGTAGGACTAGCTCGCTCGACATGCCCAGATGCATCGGCCGCACCGGCCGGCCGTCGCCGTCGCACAGGGTCGGCCGCCGGGTCGCCGGGTCATAGCCGACGTGCAGGTCGGGCAGGGACAGGGCAGCTCGCCCGGTGTCAGTGAACGGGTAGTCGATGCCGGTCGCGCCAGCGGGGCGAAGGTTGAGGGTATTGCCGAAGGAGGCCAGGCATTCGGCGACGTCTCCGCCGGCGAGTACGGCACGCTCGCTCTCGCCGAGCAGGTGGCGGATGCGAGCGGTGGCCCGGCCGTATCCCGAATAGATCGCGTTCACGGCCACCCGAAGGCCATCGGGGCCATCAATCGCCTGGACGAAACAGGCGACGGAGGCAGGCGGGCGAAGGTACGCAGGCCAGGCGGCCGCCAGTCCCGCCACCAGGGCCGGGTTGACGGTGATCACGCCGTGCGCGTCCTGCGGCGTGCCGTACAGGCTCTGCCACAGCTCGCGGCGGAGCGCCCGCAGGTCGGCGGCCGGGGCGGGTGGCCTGCGACGGACGGTGTGCAGGTCACGGTAGAAGACCAGGAAAGGGACGGAGCGGCCGGGGCCGTAGCGGCGCAGGAAGAACTCCCCGGCCGAGAGCTTGGCCGGCAGCGCCGGGTCGAGCAGGCCGAGCAGGCGGCGCACGACATTCAGGTCGTCCAGGACCGGTTGCCAGGCCGCGCGCCCGCACCAGGCCATGGTCCGCGGTGAGACCGCGGTGTCCAGGCACAGGTCCTTGGCGACGGGCCGTGGGTCCTTGTCGTGTCGCGCCAGCACGTCGCCGGTCATCTCGCGCAGGCACGCCAGGGTGCGGCGGCGTGCCCCCGCCTCGGCCATGCCCGGCAGCGCGAGTACGGCCTGCCGCAGATCGCGCACCGCCCCGAACCCGGTGGACGACGCCGGCGCCGATCCGGCGGGGGCCAGCAGGGCGGGGTCGAGCTGGCGGGCCAGCTCGCCCAGCGGATCGGCCGACTGATCGGCGAACGGGGGCCGCCGTTCGAGCAGGCCGATCTCCAGGAGCCGATCCAGCAGTCCGGATCCGATCCGATCTCGCATCGAGCCGAGCGTCGGACGGTCGGCGGCGCGCACGAGGTCCACGACCTCGGTTAGCTCCGGTCCGGCGGGCACACTCATGATCGGTTCGGCTCGCCCGGCGCCGAGGAACCACAGGCGCCCGTCATGGTCGAGAAGGCTGGCGTTGACCCGGAGCTCCACGGTCTCCGCCAGTCCCGGGTCGCGGCAGAACGCCTCCCAGATCCGGCGGGCCGATCCGGCGTCGAACTCGGCCACGGGTCGCCAGGTCAAGCCGGGGTCGCCGGTCACAGCCGGGCCCGCGGCGGCCCAGCGGCCGAGGCCGCTGATGACGAAGGTGGCGTACGGGCTGGTCTTGGCGGCCGCGCGGGCGGCGTATCTGGCCAGGCGCAGCAGCACCGCGCGGCCCGGCGTCGCCTCGGGAGAGGCGAGCCATTTGCTCAGCTCGGCCGACAAAGTGGGGCTGGACAGCGACAGGCCGCGCTGGAACGCCTCGTCGGCGACCAGTTCGCGAAGCACCGCCGCCTTCTCCGCCTGCTCGGCCGCCAGCGTGCCGGGTAACTCCGCCGCCGCCCCGGCCCGGCGCGCGGAACAGGCCAGCCAGGAGCGCAGGCGCCCGGCCAGCGCCTCGGGCACCGCGACGAGGACCGCCTCCAGACGGTCCGGCCGCCGCCCGGCGAACACCGCGCGGCGTGCCCCGACGAGTAGCGGCTTGACCTGTGCTCGGCGGTCGTCCCCGATGATCTGGTAGAGCGCTGCGCAGATCGCCTCGCCCTCGGTGGCGAGCCACCGGTCCATGCCGGCGAGCCGGCGTACCAGCGTCCAGGTCCGCTCGAACCGCAACGCGCGCAGCCGGTCGACCGGCAGCCCGGCCACCCGGACCCCGAACACGTCGCTCACCTCATCACTCGCCGGCACCTTCCGGCCCCCTTCCAGCCGGGGGCGGAACGCCCGGCACCTTCCGGGCCGGACGTCCCGCACGACCTGATCAGAACGCGGATTATTCGTCGCAGTCGCACTCGGTGGAGTTGCAGCTGGCACTGTCGTAGTTCTCAGTGCAGGCGCACGTGCTGGCGCTGCAGGAGCCTGCGCAGGAGGCGCCGATCTCGGATATGCCGTGACCGGTGGTGAGGGACTCCAGGGAGCCGACGGGCGTGACGATGATGGAGTCGACCGGCAGGTCAGCCAAGTCTCTCGTGATGTCGGACATGATGATCTCCTTTGCTGGTTCGGTGTTCTTTCAGCGGAGACGTGAACTCCAGCTGACCGCGGGTCTCCGTGGCGCGGCCGCACGGATACTCAGGGCATCTTGATCACCCCCTCGGCCGGACGGCTCCCGGACGGGATCGCCGGCGCACCGGCCCACTGCCGGCTTGTCCGGTGACCGTCGACGGTGACGCCCGCAGCGGGCCCGGCGAGAAAGCCGCCGGTCGCCCGGGGGGTACCCAGGAGGAGAAAGCTCAAGGAGCGCCACGGCGTGCCCGCCAGGCCGAGCGCCGCGTCGGTGGCCGGGTTCGTGCCCCCGGAGTGGATGCGGGAGGTCAGGCCGAGGGCCGCGGCGGAGAGGGTGGCGCGGTGGATGACGAAACCTGTCTCGGCCTGCTGCAGGCGATACCACAGGTCACCGAAGCGGTCGATGCCGGCCAGCGGGTCGCCGACCGGGATGATCACCGCGGCGGCGGTGCGCAGCGCGGCCGCCGTGCCGTCGCCGAGCCGTCCCGCGGCCACGGTCGCGACCGCCCGGCCGTCGCCGACGCCAGCCAGCGCCATCGCTTCGGGGTCGAAGCGGTAAGCTCCGGCCGCGACGCCGACGACGCGCAGCGCCAGCACGTACAGCGCCGTTGCCGCCGGCTGGCCGGGCAGGCCGCCGGTGTCGGCGGCTACGGCAAGAATCGTGGCCAGATCGGCGCTGCCCAGCAGAACCGGTCGAAACCCGTTCGCAGAAGCCCGGTGCGCGATGCCCTCGGCCGGGCGTACCGGCCGGGGGGCGGGCAGGGGTACGACGGGGCCTGTCGGCACGGGCGGGACCGGATCTCCCATCGGGCCGCCCAGGAACGGCCTGCGTGCGGCGGCGTGCAGGGCGGCGAGACAGGGCAGCCCACTGGGCGCCGAGTCGCCCGCCGCCCGCGGTTCCGGCTCGCGTGCCCTACCGGCCCGGGGTCGTGTGCCGGATTCTGGCTCGCGTGCCGTGCCGACCGCCCGGGGCAGCGTGCCGGATTCCGGTTCGCGTGCCGTACCGGCGGCCCGCGCGCCTTCCGAATGCGGAGGGTCGGCCGGTGGCGGGTGGCACCTGGAGAAGGTGAGCACGGCGAGCGTGCCCTCGTCCGCGGGGTCGAGCCCGAGCAGGCGGTCAGCCGCCTCCCCGTCGAAGGTGAGATGCGGTGACAGGCGCAGGCCGAGCAGGCCGGAAAGGGCCAGCGCCTGAGCCGCCAGGATCCCGATCTCCTGACAGATCAGCCGGTAGGCGAAGTCGCCGTACTTGAAGCCGTTGCGCCAGAACACCCCGGTCAACACGACGACGAGGTCAGGACGGTCGGCGGGCGGACCGGGCAACAGGGCGGTGAACACGCCACGGTGGTCACCGTCGCGGACGGTCTCCAGCGCGTGATGGACCACGTCGTAGTGGCACACCCCCGCATCGGTCACCGGGTAGGCCTCGATCGGGTACAGCGCTCCGCCGGAGGGCGCCGGACGGCCGACGCTCACCACACCGTGCCCGCCCGTCCCTGTCGGGCGGTGCCAGCGGATCCGGGTCAGCCCGAGCAACCCACGCAGCAAATCACCCGTCCACGTTCCCTCCAAACCGGTGCGCGGGGCCTGCGGATACAGCTTGTATCGCGGCGGGGCGGCCTGCCAGTCGACCTGTCGTGGCGTGCGCGCGTCCATCGCGGCCAGGTAGCGGCGGGTGGCCGCGCCGCGCTGGAGTGCCGTCACGGGAAGGGGTGGGGGTCGGCGTTCAGCTCGGACGCTCTCAGGTCGCGGTCGCGGTGGCCGAGCAGCCGCGGCACGGTCAGCAGCCGGGGAAGATCGTGCGTGCGGCGGTAGCGGTGGCCGAAGGTCATCGAGGCGGTGCCGGGCACGATGACCTTGGCGCTGGCGAAGCCGCCTGAGGCCAGCTCGGGGCTGGTGGTGTCGACCGCGATCACGTCGAGCCCGGTGGCCAGGTAACGTCCGATGAGCTCGCCCGCGTCGTCTGCAAGATCTTCGTGCGCCGGCCAGGGCTCAGTTAGCTCGGCCAGGGGACGGCCCGGACCGTCGGCGGGCAGGAACGCGAGCCGCCGGTAGGCGTCGGGATGGCCGTACAACTGCCGGTGCTGTCTCATCTCGCGGACCAGGTCACCGTCGGCGATCATGGCCGCCGCCTCGGCCTCGGGACGGTCATCGCAGACGCCCACCGCGGCCAGCATCTCGTGCAAGGCCGACCGCAGCGCGTGCTCCGCGTCGAGATGGGCGCCGGCCCCGCACAGCGCATACCGGCGGCCAGGGCCGCCCGCCCGGTCGACGGCCAGCACCCAGAAGGCGGGGACGCGCTGCTCCATCGGCATCGCGAAGGCCATCAGCTCATACCCGGTGCTCTGCCGGACCCGCTCAACCGCCAGCGGGATCCTGCGGTCGGCGACCGAGTTCAGATCGACCTTGGCCACGGGCAACCGCGCGTACCAGGTCATCAGGAAGGCGTCGCGTTCGGCGACCTCCAGCAGGCCGTAGAGAATCGCCTCGGTCAGGCAGCCGCCGAGCGCGGCGCCATTGGAGCATTCGTACACCCAACCAGGCTCGACCTCGGTGCGGGCGCCGTAGTAGGCATAGGCCAGCGGGATGAGGATCGGGCGATCGGCGGCAAAGGAGTAGCCCCACACCCACGACGCCTCCTGCTCGGGATCGAACCTGGCAAAACGGAAACCCTCCTGGTCGTACCAGTGGTCGGGGTAGAGGCCCAGCGTGCGCGGGTCGAGCGCGCGGTCGGCGATGTCGGCGAACCGGGCGCGCACCGACACGCGCCGCCCGCGCGGCCGCCCGCAGCTGTAGCGCTCCAGCGCCTCGGTGATCGCGGTACGCAGGGCGGAGCGGTGGTCGCCGGTCCGGCCGTAACCGTGGCGGCTGTCGTGGCCGTGCCTGCCGGGCTCCAACCGGGCCACCGCCACCGGCAGGCTCGGCACACCCCTGGCGGAGATGATGCCGGTCGAGCCGATGAGCCCGGTCTCGGCATCGACATAGAGTGCGGCCAGATCGTCGGGCAGGGCTCGGGTGCGGTAGACCGTGAGGTCCGGCTTGGGCGCGGCGGCCAGGCGCAGCCGTACCGGGCGGTCTTCGGGCAGGTCGCCGCAGTGCGGGCAGAGCGGGTCGGCGGCCAGCGGGTGTCTGGTGAGCGCCCCGGTGCGCACCGAGACGCATAGCAGTGCGCCACGGGTCAAGGGGAAGCCGGATGCGACCTCGGCGGCCACGATAGCGGCGATCAGGCAGGTCACCATCGGCGTCAGCAGACCGCCCGGCCCGGCGACGCCGTCTCGCGCGCGCAGTGCCCGGCGAGCCGTCGCGCCCGGCCGGTTGCCGTCGCGCCGCCGGGCCACGCAGGTGGGACAGCCGGGCTCATCGGGGTGGGTCGCCGGACCGACCAGCACCCAGCCGGCCTCCACCCGAACCGGCAACCAGGGCACCCGGTGTTCGGCGGCGCGCGCGCGGACCGCGCGGTAATCACCTTCCGGGCCATCGTCGGACACCACGATCGCCCCGGCCCGCGGTGAGGGCGGCACCCGGTGGAGCCGCTCGCCCAGCGCGGCGTGCAACCGCCCTCCGCCGAACAACGCCACCTCGCCATCGGCGTGCACACCGGTGGCGATCGTGTCAGCCGATGTCGGCGTGATCGTGTCAGTCATCGCGGCACACCACCCACGCGGTGAACGGCAGCAACCGGCCGACCTGCTCATCGCGCCCGAGCGGGACGACCACCGGGGCGCGTCCGGTCTTGGCCAGCGCATCGGCGAGCGCCGTGGCGTCCAGGTCTTCGTCCGGCCATCTCGCGGGCGGATCGGCATACGAGGATTGCCGTTCGGCCCGTGACTGCCAGGCGAGCAGGAGGCGTTCCAGAGCGCGCCGCATCGCGCCGGCCGGTGTCATCGCGCAGGCCACCCGGCTCTGGCCGCCCGCCAGCACCGCATAGCCGGGCAGGCCGAGCATCGTGGACAGATCGCGGATCTCCACCCGCTCACCCGCCGCCTCCAGTAGCCGCAGCAGATCGGCCACCCCCACATCGGACACCGGCTCCGCGACGGGGAATGACACGGGATCGACCCGCCTCAGCATCACGTCGCAGTGCTGGGCCAGTCCTGCCGCGACGGCCTGCGACCATGACAGCCCGGCGGCCACACCCACCGGCGCCTGCCCGGTGGCCGGAGTTTCCGCCATGGGCACCGCCCGCACCCGCCCGGTGACCGGCTCCACGCCTTGGCGCGGCTCACCGCGGTTTTCGGCCAGCCATTGGTAGGCGGCCAGGGCGGCCAGCACGGCCCGCGAGCGCGCCTGCTCTCCCGTGCGGCCCCAGCCGAGCACGGCCGGTGCGGTCGACCAGGCCGGCAGCACGCCGTAGGGGTCGGACACCACGGCCCGGCACACCCCCATCGGCACCTGGACGAGCCCTTCCGCACCGAGCGAACCCAGCACGCCGGTACGCCGGTCGACGTAGGCGGCCACCCCGGCCAGCAGGTCGCCGGACTCGACCGGGGACAACCCTGCCAGCCGGTCGAACGCGGCCCGCACGTCGGTCTCCTCACACCGGCCCGCCCGGTCGTGCGTCTCCGCGACGCGCGGATGAGCATGCGCCCGGTGCCGCTGGGTCTCCAGAGTGCGCAGATCGACGCGGGTCAGTACCGGCTGCCCCGGCGGCCGGGCCGTACCCGTCAGATGCTCGAAACACGACAGCGCCAGCTGGGTGGCGAGCACCGCCGGCACCGCACCGGTCAACCAGCCGCCGCTCCCCCCAGGCTTCTCCTCGTACGGCATGGCGGTCAAACGGTGCCAGCACGACTCGGACTCCCCCACCGCCACCGGCCGCAGCCACGCCTCCGCGCCCCGCACCCAGATCTGCCCCAGCGCCGTCTCCCGCTGCGCGCACGCACGGCTCATCCGCATCAGTTCATCGGGGTGCTCACCATCGTGAACGTGCAACAGCACGCCGGCCTCGGACGTCAGTACGTCGGGCGGCAGCACGTCGTCCGCGCCGGCGGTCGTGATCCGCACGTCCTGGGCGGCGTCGCGACGGCCCCGAACGACCGCCGCCGCGAGATCAGCGGGGACCGCGCCGGTGTCGATCGCCAGCACCTGCCGCCAGCCTGACCGCAAGCCCGCCTCCAGCAGCGCCGCCAGCACCGGACCACCGCCGCGCAGCACGACACGCGCCTCACGGAGCCGCTCGAAGCGGCGTTCGGCCGAGTCGGCGCCATAGCGGATGAACGCGATCTCCGGCTGGTAGGTCGCTCGTTCCCCCGGGGACAGGGTGTGCGGCTCCTCCGGCCGGGCGTCCACCACGAAACCCTGCTCCGCCAGCGCTGCGACCAGCTGCTCGACGAGTTGCCGCCGATCGGCCGACAGCGGCTCGACCAGCTCGGCCAGCGTGTGCTCGCCGGTGAGGTGGGGGGCCAGCCGGGACAGCCAGGTGTAGCCATGCCGTCCTGAGATTGTGCACGCTCCGTGATCGCTCTCCAGATAGACGCCGTCATCGGAATCGGCGAAGCGCACATGCTCCAGCAGACGCGGACGCATGTCGGCGGTGGCCCCGAGGGTGGCGGCTGGCATCGGTGGCCTCCTGGAAGCTTGGCGATCAGAGCCGCAAGACTACTTTTAGTAGCGTATAAAATACAGAGAGTAATCGAGCTTTCTTTACGGACAGCCTTCTCTTCCCTCGAGAGTCAGCCGAGCTCTCTGCTTACCGCGAGCTTCACGTGCTCCGCGGCGCCTGCCAAAACGTCCCCCTGTCCGTCTGGGCGGTGGCCCTGAAGCCGACGGTGCGCAGGCGGACGCCGTTGATGGGGTCCTCGGCGTTGACGTCGACGCGGCGAGAATCGCCGCGGCCTTCGCCGAGCGGGCCACCCTTCTCGACGCCGACACCGTCAACCGCGAGCTATCGGTGCTGCGCGCCGCCATCGGCTGGTGGCGCTCCCTGAGCTGGCTGAGCGCCGACCCCACCGCGGGGCTGGAACGCCGGCCCGCGCCACCGGACCGCACCAGGGCACTGACCCACGACCAGATCGCCGCCTTGTTCGAGCTGAAGGCCGGCCTTCGGGAGAAAACCCTCTGGCGGCTGCTGTATGAGTCGTGTGCACGCGCCGAGGAGATCCTCTCCCTTGACATCGGCGACCTCGTCGCCGACAACAAACGCGGCCGCGTCATCTCCAAGGGCGGCGCGATCGAACGGGTGCACTGGCAGTCCGGCACCGCCCAACTGCTGCCCCGCCTGCTCAAGGGCCGCACCCGCGGCTCGCTCTTCCTCACCGACCGCCGGGCCCCCGCCCGCGCTCCTCGCCTGGACGTCTGCCCCGTCACCGGCCAGGCCCGGCTGTCCTAGGGGTGCCACGCTGGTGACCTCGCGTAATCAACTGTTGTGTATTCGATGCCGTGGGGCCCTCCGATATCACCGAATGTGGCCGTCGACGGGGCGTAGCGGCTGAGGTCTGGCTGTAGGTCATCCAGTGCCGGGGCGGCGTTTCTTTCCCTCCGGAGTGAAGGCAAAAGTGTCCCTGAACGGTCCCGTCCCGCGGCGGACCGCGAGGAGGACGGGCTCGCTGTAGATCGGTGGCCAGGCTGGTTCGGTGTTGGGGCCGGTTCCGTTCCAGAGATGGAAGAAGAGCATCGGTTCCTTCACCTGCTCGGTCAGGTAGCCGAGCGTCTTGCCGTAGAGGGGGTTGGTGCCGCCGAAGAGGACCGAAGGCGGGCCGAAGGTCTCAAGCACCTCGCTGAGCATGTGGTCCTGGGCAACCCAGGTGCGTAGCTCCTGGTGCATGGACTCATACTCGTCGGTCGTCAGCACTCTGTCGGCGTTTAGCCATCCGCGCAGGCGGGCGAACTCCGCATAGACCGAGGCCACGCCGCCTTCGTAATCACCGGGCACCAGTGCGCTGAACGCTCCTTTCACACCGGTCGGGGTGAAGGCTCCACGAGCCTTCATCGCCTGCTGCTCCTTGGCCCACGCCTCTTCTTGGCGCTCTGAGCTTCCCCCCGTAGCACGGCCATCTCACCTGAGTTGACCCTGTGTCGGCTGGGAAGGAAGTGCTTCGTGCCTGCACCTCACCCGATCGAGTTCCGTCAGCGTGCCGTCGAGCTTGCCCGTAAGGGTGATAAACCGGTCTCTGTCCTTGCTGAAAACCTGGGTATCAGCGATTCCTGTCTGCGGAGTTGGATGCGCCAGGCCGACACCGATGACAACGGCGGTGCGCAGCTGACCAGCGCGGAGAAGAAGGAGCTCTCCGATCTGCGGCGCCGAACCCGGCAGCTTGAGCTGGAAAATGAGATCCTCAAGCGGGCGGCTGCGTATTTCGCCCGGGAGAACGTGCTCCCAAAATAGCAGGGCCCCGGCGTTGATTCGCTATATGCCGTTCTTTCGGTTTGATCAGATGTTGTAGACGGCGAAGGTGTCGTTGTGGGCGAGGAGGTCGCGGCGGGCGTGGGCGATGTTGGCCCGGCCGGCCAAGCGGGCGGTGCTGATCGCCAGGTTGCGAAAGCCGGCCAGGGCTCTGGGCGCGGTACCTATTCTGACCTGGGAATTGTCTTCCCGGAAGGTAACGTCTCTGACCCAGTGAAGGCGATTTTCCACGCCCCAGTGCGCGCGTTCGTAGTGGCCCAGGTGAGCAGGTGGGGCCAGGATGGCGGGCAGGCTGGTGATGCCGAACACGACTTCCTTGCTGGTCCAGGTGCCGTCCAGGTCACCGACGTCGCGACGCAGCCGGAAGGCTTGCCGGGCGCCGGGGAACAAACCGTCGTCTGCTTCGGCGGTGCGGATGGTCCGCCGTTCGGTGCGGTCGTGCCCGCGATCATGGTCGATGGCGGTGGTGTCGCTCCACTCGGTATCCGGGCCCGACAAAAGGGCATGCGCGGCGGCGCGGGCCAGCGGCTGGTTTCCCTTCAAAATGAGGACGTAGTGGCCGCCCAGCCGCTCGGTGATCAGCCGGGCCGTGGCCTTGGTGGTGTGCAGCGCGTCCAGGGTCAGCACCATCCCGGCCACATCCAGCCGCGACAGCAGCGTCCGGGCGGCCGCTCCCTCCCCCCGCTTGTCGCCGACCTGACACTGGCCCAGGACCACGCCGTGCTCGTGGCTGATCGCCCCGACCAGGAAGACGCGCCCACCGCCGGCGGTCCGGGCCCCGCGGCTGGCTTTGCCGTCCAGGGCGGCGCCGGGCAGCAGCCCGTCCGGGGCGGGGTGGGTGAGCTGCCGCCGGGTCGTACGGCGCTGCTCGCGCTCGACAGGCCCGGGTGTATCGGGAATCTGCGGCACGGGAGCCGCCTGACGCATCACATCGGCCACATAGCCGCTGATCGCCGCATCCAGCGCATCGGCGTCCAGACGGGCCAGGACCCGGCGGAAAGTCCGCTCGCTGGGCACGGTGAAGTGGCCGGTGAAAGGATCACGGTAGGCTCCCAGCCGCTCCAGCATCGCTTGCGAGGTCCGGGCGGCCCACTGCCAGATCGCTGCGACGCTGTCGCCGCCGACCACGAGCGTCGCGCACGCGGTCAACGTCAAGATGACCACCAACGGGTGACGCCGCCCGCAGGCCGAGCGCTGGTCGGGGACCGTCGCCAACCGGCGCATCAACGCCGATTCCACCACGATCGGATCGGCTGCCAGCTCGGCTTCCCACAATGCCAGGTCGGTGAGCTGGTCAAGACGAGGGACGAGACAGAGGCTGGTCGGGGAAGATGGGGACACGAGCGCGACTCCTGCGGCGATCTTCGGATTAGAGACCTGAAAGATCAGCAGAAGTCGCGCTCTTTCGTATGCCGCCTGGCCAAACACTCAACGTCGCCATACCGCATCAGAACTCAAGAACGCCGGGGCCCTGCCCAAAATAGGGTACGCGCTGGTCCGTGAACTCGCCGATGACGACTTTCCTGTCGCGGTGGCCTGCCGGGTGTTGAACATTTCCAGATCGGGCTACAAAGACTGGGTTGGCCGGCCGCAGTCACCACGCGACCAAAGAAACACCGAACTACTGAAGCTGATCCGTGACATCCATGAGACGTCACGTTACAGCTACGGCTCGCCGCGGATCCACGCGGAGCTGACGCTCGGCCTGGACCTGGAGGTCAACCGCAAGCGCGTCGAGCGGCTCATGCGTGAGGCCGGCATCCAGGGCATCTACCGGCGCAAGGGCCGCCGCAACCTCGTCAACGCCGCCACCGAGGAGGATCTGGTCCGCCGGGCCTTCACGGTGCAAGCGCCGGACCGGCTGTGGGTCAGCGACATCACCGAGCACCCCACCGACGAAGGGAAACTGTATTGCGCCGCTGTCATGGACGCCTATTCTCGTCGCATCATCGGCCATTCTATCGACATACGCCAGACCAGCGCTCTGGTCGTCGACGCGATGGTCATGGCCGTCGCCCGCCGTAACCCGCCCAGCAGGAAGACGATCCTGCATTCTGACCACGGAACACAGTACACATCGTTCTCGTACGGGAAACGGCTCCGCGATGCTGAACTCCTCGGCTCGATGGGAACCGTCGGCGATTGCTACGACAATGCCATGATGGAATCGTTCTGGGGAACGATGCAGCTCGAACTGCTCGACGTTAACAAATGGTCAACAAGAGCCGAGTTGGCCAGCGCGATGTTTGAATGGATCGAGTGCTGGTATAACCCGTATAGGCGTCATTCCAGCATCGACATGAACAGCCCAATCGCGTTCGAGGAGCTCTACAAGCCCTCAGACGCAACCTCGTGATCCCACACCATCGGTGGCTGTAGTACGGGGGGAACCTCAGGCGGCCTTCTGTCCCGCAGTCCGCGCAGATCAGAGGCGGCCTGTTCACGCTTCGAGCCGAAACCGGGCCTGTTTGGGCCGTCGCGCGTTGAGGTTGACGGGGCTCTCGTCGCCAGCGGTCTTGCGGATTGCCACATTCTCGGCCTTGGTGGCGATCAGTTCGGCCGGGGTGCAGGTGAAGATGTCGCAGAGAGCGGCGAGCACCGGCAGGGACAATCGTTCGGGAACACCGGTGGCCAGGCGGTGGACTTGGGACACCGACAGGTTGATGCCGCGGTTGACCAGTAGCGGGACCAGGTCGCTGATGGTGAACATGCCATGTGTGGCCATGACCTCTCGAAGCCGCCACTGGTAGCTGACCTGGCGTTTCATCGAGTCCTCCTGGGTGCTTCAAGGGCGGCGGCCAAGGTCTCGTCCAGGGCCCGACGCAGGGTTCGGGTGCGGAAGTCCGATGACACGCAGGTGTAAAGAGACGTCGTACTCGCGTGCTCGTGTCCGCATTGGAACTGCACGAAGAGTGGATCACGGCCCGCCTCGATGAGGTGCGTGACATAGGACCTTCTCAGCCCGTGAAAGTCCAGCCCGGGATCGAGGCCAAGGGCATCGCGGTAGGTGGCGAACCGGGAGTTGATGCGCTGCAATCCGATCCTGACGCCGCGCTCGGACGGCCAGAGCGCCGACGTGCCGGGGACGGCCAGCAGCGGCCGAAACTCGGTGACCCACTCGTCCATGATCTCCGCCGTCCACGTCCAGACGGTCACCACGCTGCGCCGTTTGGGTGCAGAGCCCTTCTTGGCCTTGCCATAGCGGACATGGAGCAGGCCGTAGTCGCCGAACTCGTTTCCGTGCGGGTTGCGGCCAAGATCGGTGACATCCAGCATCCGGGTCTCGTTACGCCGCAGCCTGTAGCTATAAGCAATCTTGAACAAGGTGGCGTCCCGGAAGGCCGGCAACCACCCCTTGCGTCCCCGATCCCGCGCCATGGTCACCTGCTCGTCGGCGTAGTCGAAGAAGTCTTGCAGCTCATCAACGGTGAAGGCTCGCTTCTCCGGGCGAGACTCGGCCTCTTGGACGTGTACGGCGGCGTTCCACTCGTGCACCACCTGGATCGGGTGAGTGCCGAATCGCTGCTCACATATCGCCGACCAGCCGTATGCCGGGTCGACCACGTATCGGCAGAACGAGCGCAGCGCGTCCTGGTAGGACCGCAACGTCGAGTGCGCGCAGCCCCGCAGCGCCCGCAGATCGCCGAACCACTCATCGGCGTGCTGCGGCGTTCACTGCCAGGGGAACGCCTCGGCGTGCTCGCCGAAGGCCCTCAGGCGACCTTCCCGCTTCTCGATCGTGGACAACGCTAGGTTCCTGGCCAACTGCTGGTTGCGCCAGCCGTCCAGCATCGCCTCGAACACCTGCTCCTCCGGCCGAAGCAGCGCAACTCCACCGACCAGATGCAGCCCCGCGGCTCCTGGGACAACCCCGTCCACGCCCATGGAGGCCTCCTTTGACGACTCTCCGTCAATCGCATCTGAAGCGAAATTTTCGCAGCTGATGCGAAGCGCCGATCGTCATTCCAGGTCAGAGGACCATTTCGGCATACAAGCCTCTGCTGCAGCTCAGAGCTTGATAATCTCGCCAGCCACACCTACTTCTTGTGAGATCTCCAGCTCACCGCATGCCCCGCTCATCAGGCGATTCAAGGGGCGCGAGCAGTCGCCGATTTGCATCGGCTGCGATAAGCGGCGGTTCCGGAATACGGCAGAAACAGGCCACGGGTTGAGTTAGCAGCTGGTTAGCGGCGGTCGCGGCGTCGTCGTGCTGCGCGGATCTCGGCGTCGGCGATGTCGTCGCTTAGGAGCATGTAGAGCTGGGTGGTCTCGGTGGAGGCGTGTCCGAGGCGGCGTCGGACGGCCTCGATGGAAACGCCGGCGTTGATGAGTTCGGTGGCGTGGGCGTGGCGGAGCTGGTGGATCTCGATCTCGACCCCGGCCGCCGCGCAGTAGCTCTCCCACCGGTGGTGGGCGGCGTCGTAGGACAGCGGCCCGCCGGAGCCGTTGATGCTGGCGCGGAACGCGGGCCCGAATCGGTAGCCGGCGCGGGTCAGGTAGAGCTTGAGGAGGGCGACGTAGCCGCGGTCGTCCAGGAGCACGGTGCGCACGGTGCCGCCTTTGCCGTGGATACGGACGTGTTCGTCGTCCTGACGCAGTTCGAAGTCCTCGATGTCTAGGACGCACGTCTCAGCGGCCCGAGCCCCGCACACGTAGATCGTCTCGAACAGCACCCGGTCGCGTAGCCTGTCGAGCGGCAGGTCCTTGCGCGGCCGTCTGCTGCAGATCGCGTTGAGCACCTTGGTGACGTCGGCCGCGGCGGCCGGCCGGGGAAGCGCCTTGGGCACTTTGATGGTGTCGATCTTGTCCATGGGGTTGGTGTCGAGGCGGTCGTGCCGGACCGCCCACCGGCAGAAGGAGGAGACGGCGGCGCGCTTTCGCTTGCGGGTCGCCGCCGACAACTGTCCGATGTCGGCGAGGAACACCCGGATTGGTGCGGCGGTGAGCTCGGAGACCTCGTCATCGTGGTGGGCGAAGAACTGGAGGAGGTCGCCGCGGTAGGCGCGCAGGGTGTGTGCTGAGCCGTTGGCGTTCTTGCAGTCGGTGAGGAAGTCGTCCAGGTGGACGGCGAGCGGATGGTCGCGACCGAGTTGCTGCACGATCACAGGATCCACGCCGCCGCCCCATTCGCCGAGTTGCCAGATAACCGGGAATCGAACCGCCCGTGCCGGACGGACTGCTCCCAGCTCACGCATGCCTCACAGAGGCAACCTTGCCAGATAACAAAAGTTATCCCGTAACCATCGGTGTCTCTTGCTCGGGTCGGCATCACCAGCCGCAAAGTAACTCTGTGTAACGACGGTGACGGTGCGCGATTCACAGAAGGCCGTCTTGCATGATTATTGTTGTTGCATATAGATCGCGATAAGGTCTGGCACAACAAGGAGATCATCATGGGTCAGTACACCCTTCCGGATATGCCCTACGACTACGCGGCGCTGGAGCCCGCGATCACCGGGGAGATCCTGGAGTTGCACCACGCCAAGCACCACGCCGCCTACGTCAAGGGCGCCAACGACACCCTGGAGAAGCTCGCCGAGGCGCGCGACAAGAGCGAGTTCGGCGGCCTGGTCGGGCTGGAGAAGACCTTCGCGTTCAACCTGTCCGGGCATGTGCTGCACTCGATCTTCTGGCAGAACCTCTCCCCCGACGGCGGTGACCGCCCCGACGGAGCGCTCGGTGAAGCCATCGTCGAGCACTTCGGCTCCTTCGAGGCCTTCAGCAAGCAGCTCACCACCGCCACCGCGACCGTCCAGGGATCCGGGTGGGGCATCCTGGCGTGGGAGCCGCTGGGCCGGCGCCTGGTCGTTGAGCAGGTGTATGACCATCACGGTAACGTCGGCATGAACTCCACGCCGCTGCTGGTCTTCGACGCCTGGGAGCACGCCTATTACCTGCAGTACCGCAACGTGCGCCCCGACTACGTGCAGAAGCTGTGGTCGCTGATCAACTGGAACGACGTCATCGCCCGCTTCGACGCGGCCACGGGCGTCTGACCCCATGACCGCGGCGCCCGCCGTCCGGCCTTCCTTGATCGGTGGTCCAACCGGTCGGCCGGGCGCCGCACTCCCGCACATCCAGATGGTCGGCGCGCAGGCCGCCCGCCGGTTTCTCGTGGCCGTGGCAGACGTGGGCGAGGAGGTCTTCACCCGGCCCCCCTGGCGCGAGCCGGCCGTTCGCGCCCGCGGCGTCGCGGCGCGCCTGCTCACCGACAGCCGCCAGCCCGGCTTCGTCCTGGCCCTGGCCGGCGAGGGGGAAGAGGTGTGCGGCTTCTCCTACGGACACCGCTGCTCAACACTCGCCAGGCTGGCCTCACGCCCGGCCGGTGACGACTTCACCCTCAAAGAACTCGCCGTCCTGCCCGGCCTGCGCGGCCGCGGGCTCGGCGCCGCCCTGCACGACACCCTCCTGGAAGCCGCGGGCGACCGACCACGATGGCTGGCCACCCACCCGGCCGCCACAGCGGCACTCGGTCTCTACCGCAGCAGAGGATGGCGAGTGATAGCCCTGCACAACGCCTGCGGACAGACCCGTCTGATCATGCGCAAAGCCAGAGGTTAGAGCTGTCCTCCTTCGAGCAGGCGTCTATCCCGGTCACCCTTGTGGCTCTGTAGGTGAATTCGGGAGCCGGATGTCGGTCAGTTGCTCTGTGGCGCTCGGTGAGACTGGAGCTGTGTTAGCGAATTCGAGAGCCACCTGAGGGTTAACGGTGCGACCACCGAAGCGTTACTCCGTGTGAAGAGACGCTGGTGACACACCCGAAGTCCGACGATGGTCATCTGGGTCATGGCGGGTCCTTTCTTGGGCGGTCAGACGGTGATCGCGTGGCAGCAGCCCAGGCAGACGAGGGGCGAGGTCGCCGTGAGCTGGGGGCCTCGCCGTGACGGTCGGTCCTGGTATCCACCCCGGGCTGCGGCGTCGATCCGCCGTGGTGAGATGTCGCCGCCCGGGCCGTGCTGCGGGGGTGGACCTGCAACGGAACCGTTTCGTACGGTAAGCGCCTTCCCGCAGGCCAGGGCAGGGGCCGAACGGGGCCCGTGCGGGGTCGTTAGCGTCCGTTCCCGTTCCGGCGCAGCTCACCTGTGACCATGGTTTCGGGGTGGATCGGCTGGTGGGTGACACCTGGTGATGGTGATCTTCGTGTCCGGAAGTCCTCGGTAACGGACAAGATCAAATACAGGGTGTGGGGATTGCCTCGAGCCCTCGGAAGCGTCCGAAACTCCGTCCGGAATCAATGTCGTAAAACGGCCGTCGCAGAGCCGGGTTTCGGTGCATGATCGAGGGTCATGAGCCTGCCTGTACATCCTCTTGCTGGCCAGCGGGTCGGCTATGCCCGGATCTCCAGCGCGTCGCAGAACCTGGACGGGCAGACCGACGCACTGAATGCGGCGGGCTGCGAGAAACTCTTCGCCGACACCGCGTCGGGGAAGCTGACTGAGCGGCCCGAGCTGACGCGGTGCCTGGAGTATCTGCGGGCCGGGGACACGCTGGTGGTGTGGCGGTTGGACCGGCTGGGCCGTTCCCTGCGGCATCTGGTGGAGACCGTCAACGCGCTGGCCGAGCGCGGGGTGGCCTTCGCCAGCCTGCACGAGGGGATCGACACCAGCACCAGCACCGGCCGCCTGGTCTTCCATATCTTCGCGGCACTGGCGGAGTTCGAGCGGGAGCTGATCGCCGAACGGGCGGCGGTGGGCCGGGCGGCCGCGCGTACCCGAGGCCGCCTCGGCGGCAGGCCCGCCAAGCTGTCGGCCGAGCAGGTCGCGCTGGCACGATCACGCTACGCGGCGCAGGACGCAACCGTGGCCGAGATCGCCAAGGCGCTGGGGGTGGGCCGTGGCACCATCTACCGGGCCGTGCAGCAGACATCCTGACGCCGCGGGAAAAGTCTGAGCGGGCGGTGGCCGCCGACGAGTCGGTGTCGTGGGTGTGGTCAATGAGGATTTCGGGTTGCATGTCGAGGCGTGCGCGTACCTGGCGGGGGGCTGCGTGCGGCGGGCCGGGCGTTCAACACCGAGAAGACCTACGCCGGCCGGATCGCTTTGTACTTGTCGTACTGCCTAGGCCACGGCGTGGACTGGTCGGGCGCATCGGCCTTGCCAAGACCCGCTCCGCACCACCGCGACGTCGGACCGACTCCACCCGGTTGGCGCAGGCCGGGACCGCCGGGCTCGACGTCGACCGAGCGGCCTTCGGGCTTGAGGCCGTGTCACCACTAACCGGGCACACCCTTGGGGGTGTGCCCGGCAGCAGGTTCATCAGCCAGCGGAGGCGGCCACCAGCCTGCGCAGGGTCATCGGCTCGGCGAGGACGAGGTCCAGAACCTGCTGTGCGTGGCGGAAGTGCGGGGTGGTGAAGTGTTCCATGAGGGCTCGGGGGGTTGCCCATTCCTCGATCACCACCATGCTGGCGGGGTGGTTGGGGTCGGTATAGGTGCGGTAGGCCAGGCAGCCGGGTTCGTCCAGGGACGGTTCGATCATCGCCTCCAGGGCGGTGCGGAGCCGGTCTTCCTGGCCGGGCGCGGCCCGGCACTCGGCCAGGACGATGAGGGGCATCTCGTTCGCTCTCCTTGCATGATGGTAGGCGGCTACGGCCGGGCAGGGCCGGTACCGGCGCCTGAGGCGGCGATCGCGGCGGCGACCTCGTCCAGGTCTGCCGGCGCCAGGCGCACCGCGCCGGCTGCGATCCAGCCGTCGACCTGCTCCGGCTTGCGGGCGCCGACGATGGCTCCGGTGACGCCGGGCCAGGCCAGGGCCCAGGCGATGGCCACTTCGGCCACGGTGGTGCCGTGCCGTTCGGCGATCGGGCGCAGCGCGTCGGCCAGCCGGAGATTGGCCGACAGCCCCGTGGTGAAGTCCTGGTGGGCGGCGCGCCAGTCGTCGGCGGGCAGGCCAGCCGCTCGCTGGGCGGAGAAGGCGCCGGTGAGCAGCCCCGACTGGAGCGGTGAGTAGACGATCACGCCGGTGCCGTGAGCGTGCGCCCAGGCGATCTCGGCCGCGGCGGACCGGTTGATGGCCGAGAACGGCGGTTGGATGACGTCGACATGGGCGATCTGCTCAGCGGCCTGCAGCTGGTCGGGGGTGTGGTTGGACAGCCCAATCGCGCGGACCTTGCCCTCGGCCTTCAGGTCGGCCATGACCTGCCAGTACTCCTCCAGGGGCGTGGCGTTGGGCGAGACGGCACCGTAGCCGTCGCCGGCGTACTCCAGCGACTCGCCGGTGTCGGGCCAGTGCACCTGGTACAGGTCGATGCGCTCGACGTTCAGCCGGTGCAGCGAGTCCTCGATCTCGCGGCGGACGCTGGCCGGCTTCATGATCCGGCGGGGCGTGGCCTGCGGGTCGTCGGGGTCCCAGACCAGGCCGGCCTTGGTGAAGATGTACGGGCGGTCGGCCTCGGGCAGGTCGGCGATGGCCTTGCCGACCAGTTCCTCGGAGTGGCCGAGCCCATAGACGGCGGCGGTGTCGATCCAGTTGACGCCGGAGGCAACCGCGTGGCGGATCGCGGCGATCGACTGGGCGTCGTCGGTGGCGCCCCAGCCGAAGCGCCAGCCGGATCCCGACACCGCCCAGGAGCCGAAGCCCAGACGGGTGATGCCCATGCCCGTGGCGCCGAGCGGCCGGGTCGGCACGTCAGTGGTGCTCATGTCGCAGTGCTCCCTGTGAGATCAGGGCCAGGCACCCTCTGGGGTGTCTGGCGCCGGAACCGTTCCGGCGCACATCACTGTGGTCTGGCGGAAGCGGTCGACCCAGTGCCCGCCGCTGCCTAGGCATGGCGTGACCAGGCTCCGGAGGGCGGCAGCGGAACCGGGACCGGGATACTGGTCACATGGCATTGGACAGACGTGCGGAACTGGGTGAATTCCTGCGATCGCGTCGGGCCCGGCTGCGGCCCGAAGAGCTGGGCCTGCCCGACTACGGCGGCCGCAGGCGCGTGCCCGGGTTGCGGCGGGAGGAACTGGCTCAGCTGGCCGGGGTGAGCGTGGACCACTACGTCCGGCTGGAGCAGGGCCGTACCCTGCACTTCTCCGAGGCGGTCCTGGACGCGGTCGCCCGCGCTCTGCGGCTGGACGCCGTCGAACGTGACCATCTGTACCGCCTGGCCCGCCCCTGGTCCGAGGCTGACCGCGCCGACGCCGAGCCCCCGCTGCAACGCGTACGGCCGGGTCTTCGCCGCCTGCTGGATTCCTCGGCCGACGTCCCGGCCTACATCGTCGGCCGCAACACCGACGTCCTGGCCTGGAACCACCTCGCCGCGGCACTGATCACCGACTTCGCAGCGCTGCCGCCACAGCAGCGCAACCTGGCCCGTCTGGTGTTTCTGGACGAGGGCATGCGCAGCCTGTACGCCGACTGGCGCGGCAAGGCCGGCGACGTGGCCGCCTACCTCCGGCTCGATGCCGGACGCCACCCCGAGGACACGCGGACGGCAGCCTTGATCGACGAACTGTCGGCCGCCAGCCCGGAATTTCGCGAGGTGTGGGCGAAACACCGGCTCAAGGACAAGACCCACGGACGGTACGTCTACCAGCACCCCGTGGTCGGCAGGCTCGACCTCGGATTCGAGACGCTCCGGCTCCCCGACGACCCCGACCAGGCATTGATCGCCCACACGGCAGAGGAAGGATCCCCGTCCCAGACAGCGCTCCACCTGCTGGCGACCTGGGCCCAACAGAGCAGCTTGACCGTGAGCTGACGACCCGGCCTTGCAGCCACCCGTCGGCGGTTCGGTAAATCGCCGCGAAGCTGACAGTCAAGGCGATCGGGCTACCGCAGGAGCTCGCCAACGGGTGCACGATGGACAGCGGGAAGGACCTCGTCTCGAAGGGCCGCGACGAGGACCGGTTCTCACGTGGCTTAACGGCCTTCAAGCGGCTGACCAGCTAGTTCGCTCGACAACCCCAGATAACTTCGGTACCGGGTGTTCCCTCGTACCGAGGGCGTCTACCAGGAGTCGTCCTCATCGAACTCCTCCTCGTCCTCGTCGCGGGCGTCGGGGTCACGCAACTTCCGGGTTGCGACGGCGCCTTTGGCGGAGTCGGCGGAATCCACCGTGGTAAAGGAGTATTTCCCGTGGACATTGATGTGTTTCCGCATGAAAGGACTGAGGCGGGCGACGTCTTCATCCCGCACGGGATACCCCTGGGCGCGTAACGTGTTCAACGCGGCGTCAATATAGACCGTATTCCAGAGAACCACGCAATTCAAAACAATGCCCAGCGCGCCCAGCTGGTCCTCCATGCCTTCCCGGTATCTCTGGAACACCTCGCGGCGGCGGCCGTGAAATATCTTCTCGGCCAGTGCGTGGCGCCCTTCCTGGAGGTTGCGCATGCCTTTGATGCCGCGCCGGTAAGGTTCGCTGTCGATGATCGACAGGATGTGGAGGGTTTTGAAGAGGCGGCCGTAGGTCGCGATCGCCTCACCGAGGGCGGTGGGGTGCCCGTCCCGCTGCAGGGCTCTGACCACATCCGACGCGCTGACCTTGCTGGTGTAGATCGTGGCGATCAACCGGAGGATCTCCCCCCAGTGCCGCCGCACCTTGCCCAGGTCCAACTTCCCCCTGGCGAAAGTGTTCAACGGGCCGTAGTCAGCCCCGTTATCGGCGCGCCACCATTTCTGATCGGGCAGGTCAGCCAGCGCCGGACGATAGTCAACACCCAGCAGATGCGCGATTCCAAACACCAGATCCGAATAGGATCCAGTGTCAGTGACGAGGACTTCCGGCAGTTTCGCTGCGCCGAAGCCGAAGAACAAGTCGATGGCGTGCAGGCAGTCTCGGTCGGTTCCTGCGACGATTTTATGCGCGATGCCGAACGCTCGATCATTGATCATGTTCAGGAACGTCATACCGCGTTTCGGGCCAAAGAATTTGCGGTTGGGTTTGGCCATCAGGGAGGGGACGGGCACGACGAAGCGCATGCCGTCGATCGCGGCGACCATCCCGCCGCCCAGCGCCTGGGCGAAGCCGATGGCGGCCTGGGCCTCGATCAGGTGCGGGTTGGCCGCGGTGTAGCCGGCGGCGCGCAGGTAGGTGCGGCCGGCGTGCCCGATCCGGCGCCGGTCCAGCGCGGGTACGCCGGGGCTGGAGACCGGCCCGTATCCGATGTTGAGGGCTTGGCTGGTCAGGCAGGCCGCCACGGTGACGTTCAGGTCCGCCATCCGGCTCGTCCCGCCGGACAGGGCGGTCAGCGAGGGAAGGAACTGCGATACCCAGCCCATCACCTCCAGGACCTGGTCCCCGATGTCGATGCGGGGCAGCATGGCCGCCACCCGCTTGCGCAGATCGATCAGCGACGGCGGCTCCTTGATCGCCTTGTCGCTGGCGAGGTGGATCTTCCCCTGCCCGTCCACCCGCACGTCGCTGTTGGCCACCAGGCGTCCGCCGACGTAGCGCAGGGCCCCATCCAGGGCAGTGACGTGGGCGGCCAGCAGCGCGTCGGGATCCTCGGGCAGGTCCAAAGTGGTCAGCACATCGGTCTTGACCGCCTCCCACACCGCGCCGTCCAGCAGCCGGGCCTGCGGGTCGCGGTAGCGGGTGGAGGCTTCGGCGTAGATGTCGCGGTGTTTCAGATGACGGCAGAACAGCTCTAGCAGGCAGAAAATGTAGGCGCCGCGCTCCACCGACCCGTCGGTGCCAGCCGGATGGCCGAACACCAGGTGCTTCCACGGGCCGGTCACCACCTGCGGGTGGATACGCGGGTTCTTGACGCTCCAGCGCGCCTCGGTGCCCAACTGCTCGCCCAGCGCCATCATCGCCGCCAGACCGGGGCACCCCGGGCGTTCGCGCCGAAGGTGATCGTGGTCGTGAGCATTCGGCACAGCCCCACCACGGTGGAGGCCCTCTTGCCAGTTCGGCCCGCCAGTCGCCCTCAGGTACCGCCTCGGGCGGCGGCAGCATCCCGGTCACGGTGGCCACCGCGGCCCGGACCTGCTCGCGGGCGATCCGCGCCTCGATCGCCTCCCACACCTCCGCGACCCGGACCTGGTCCTCCTCACCCCACGTCCGGGCCTCCAGCAGCACCTGGGCCACCACCGCCAGCACCGCCGAGGCCTTGGCCAGCCGCGGGTGCTTCTTGACGACCCCCTTGTCGGCCTCGGTCCGGGCCTTGCCGGCCAGCTCGGTCGCCCACAGCAGCTCCAGCAACTCCAGGGCGTCGTCGGTGGCGGTGGCCTCCAGCTGCGTCACCGTCGCCACCAGCGTGGCCAGCCTCCGGCTGTCGCGGTGCCGCTTGAGCTGGGCCACATCGGCGCCCATCCCGTACCGAGCGAGCTCGGCCAGCCGCCGCGGCGTCACCGTGACATCCAGCTTCACCCGTGACAGGCCCGAGGCGATGATCTCAGCGACCCGGCTGAGCGCTTTGATCATCTGCGGGCCTGAGGCCCGCGCCGGACCGGTGCGCCATTCCTCCAATTGGGAGATCCGCTTCCCCGCCGGCACCACCAGCAGCGCGTCCAGCTCGCGGCGCTGCTGCTCGCTCAGCGCCGCACACAACGTCTCCCACAGCCGCCGGGTCGCCGCCTCCCGCTCTCGCGCCACCAGCCGGGCCAGCCGCGACAGTCCCGGCAGCAGCACCTGCTGCTCGCGCAGCCACCGCAGCGCATCGAAGAAGATCGCTTTGGGCCCGTCCCCGGTGATCCACGCCCGCCGGGCCACGTACTCTGCCAGCTCGGCCTCCGCCTCGGTGAAGTCCCTCAAGCCCAGCGCTTCCTGGATCGTCCCGGCATGCTCACGATGGGTGGGCTCGCGCCGGGCATACCGCTTGACGCACGAAGGGTCGGCCACCCCGAGCTGCCCGGCCAGAAAGTCGATGACCTCGGTCGGCACCCCCTGCAGCGGATCGCTCAGGAACCGGCCGAGATGACGCACGGTGGTGAGTTGGATGCTGAACCCGAGGCGGTTGTGATCACCCCTCAGCTTCGCCTTCGCCATCAGCCGGCGGTCGGCGTCGTCGAGGTAGAAGAACGCCTCAAGATCTGCCTGCGACACCGAGGCGCTGTAGCTGCCGTAGGCAGCCGCTTCCTGATCACTGAGGAACTCGACCGGCATGACCCGCACCATAAAACCCAAGCTCCACGAGCCGTACGGTAAGCGACCATACCCTTACGTAGGGTTCGTGCACTCGTTTTATGACCCCAAGGTTGATCTTGTCCGTTACCGAGGACTTCCGGACACGAAGATCACCATCACCAGGTGTCACCCACCAGCCGATCCACCCCGAAACCATGGTCACAGGTGAGCTGCGCCGGAACGGGAACGGACGCTAACGACCCCGCACGGGCCCCGTTCGGCCCCTGCCCTGGCCTGCGGGAAGGCGCTTACCGTACGAAACGGTTCCGTTGCAGGTCCACCCCCGCTGCGGCGGGTGGTCATACGGGCTCCCCAGTGCGCTGCTGGGCCTCGGGCTCGGTGTGGACTGTGCGGATCTCGGCATAGTCGAGCGCAAGGCGGACCGCGGCGGGGATTTCAAGGGGGTTGACGAGCATCCGAACGAAGAATCTCGCTAAGGAGTCCGCGACGCGCGGCTCCCTCGACCGCATCTGGCCTGTGACGGCCAGCGACTCGGCGCCCGGCGCCCGGTCAGGAGCTGATTCCGTCTTCCTCGTCCTCGTCCTCGTCCTCCTCTTCCTCTTCCGGCCTGAACGGCTCCAGCGGACGGACGCCGAGCACCCATCCGGCTGCGACACGCGCAAGGCACGCCTGCACCCCGTTGAGCTCCTCTCGGCCAATCGACCAATCCATGGCCGGCGATTCCTCGCCCAAGATGATCGCTTCCATGAAGTCGTTCCAGCGCCCGTACGAGCTGAGCAGGACGACCTCGTCCGGCACGTCCAGGTCGAGTACCACATAGCGGGCGTACTCCTCCGGGGTCTGCGGGCAGAGGAGCGCTTCCGCCGCCAGCGCCACGCGGTTGTCGCGGGTGTCCGGCCCGGCCCACGCCCACACCGGTGGCCGGCCTCCACTGACGAGGCCACGCTGTGCCATCTCCGCCACCATCTCCTGGTAGCAGGCCCGGTAGTTTCGGACCATGATCCGGTCCCAGTCCCCAAACAGCTCGCCGGCATCCTCCAGCGACTTGAGAACCGCTCGATGTTGGACCGTCCACAAACGCATCGGGCGATTGTGCCAGCCCGGGGACAGAAGGATCTACGTAATTATCCGGGAGCGGCGGTGACGGTCCATTGGGGCGGACAGGGAGTTCGGCCGCGACGGTGTCGACCGGCAGGGGTTTTAGTAGCAATGAAGAAATTTCTAACGAAGTAGCTTCTGACCTGCGGTGACCGTCAGCGGAAGTCGTCGAGCATCGCGAACAGAACATCGTCCATGGCTGGATCCGGCACGGTCGGCACCGTCTCGGGGTCGTCGACATCGTTGGTGAGCCGCACCCGGTAGCGGTCCGGCGCCAGCTCGGCACCGCCGAGCTCCCACATCCCCTGTTCCGAGAACGAAGCGATACCGAGCCAGGCGATGCCGTGACGATCGCTGGCGATGGAGCCCGCCGGCACCCTATTCCGGGCCGATGGGGTGAGGTGGGATGATGGCCGCATCATGACCGCCTCCCTGCCGTTCCGTCTCGCCCGCGCCGCGGTGTTCGCCGTGGTGTGCCTGGGGCTGAGCGTGGTAGCGCACCGGCTGGGCGGTGGGTCGGTCTCGGCGCCGGTGGCGGCGGGTGGCCTGCTGTTGGCGTTCGGCGCCGCGGCGGCGGCCTCGGGGCGCGAGCGCCCGCTGGCGGTGATCTTCCCGTTGCTGGTGGGGCTGCAGGCGGCGCTGCACGTGCTGTTTTCCCTCAGTCACGCTCCCGCGGTCCACGACGCCATAGGTCACGCGCACACGTCGGGGCTGGCGCCGAGTGTGGGCATGCTGGTCGCGCATGCCTGGGCAGCCGGGCTGACCGCGCTGTGGCTGGACCGGGGCGAGGCCGCATTATGGGGGCTGCTGCGACGGCTGGCGGTGCGGTTGCGCCTCGTACTGGTGGCCTACCTGCAGCCGGTGCACAAGCCGGTCGCCGCCGTGGCGGCGCCCGAACCGGGCCGGTTGCGCTCAGCGCTGCTGGCGTCCGCCGCGCCCCGGCGCGGCCCGCCGCACGCGCAGGTTCCCCTCCTCTCCGGCTGACCGCAGCGGCGGTGCCGGAGGACATCTTCATGCCTGGTGCCATCGGCCCCGGGACCGGCGGCCGCGATGTCCACGCGGCCGCACCGAGTGAACCTGCGTGATCCGCCGTCGGCACGACCGGAGCCTTCCGGCTGCCGAGGCCTGCCATGAAAGGCCTTCTTCCGCCATGTTCTCCCCCCCTTCGCGTTCCCACGTCCTTCCGGCTCTGGCCCTGGCGGCCGTGCTGGTGAGCGGCTGCGCAGCCGAGGACACCACCTCCGCCGCGCCCTCCGCGCCTTTGGCGCCCTCGTCGAGCGCTGCCGCGCCGACCGCATCTCCCGCGCCCACGCTGACGATTACCGACCCCTGGGTCAAGGCCACCGGCGAAGGCATGACCGCGGCCTTCGGCACCCTGGTCAACAACACCGACACCGAGGTGAGCGTGGTGTCCGGCGCCTCCCCGCTGTCGCCGAAGATCGAGCTGCACGAGGTCGTCGAATCCGGCGGCAAGATGGTCATGCGCCCCAAGGAGGGCGGTTTCGTGATCCCCGCCCGCGGCACCCACGAGCTCGCCCCCGGCGGTGACCACATCATGCTGATGGGCGTCACCAAGAAGGTGGAGCCGGGCGCGGAGATCCCGTTCACCCTGACACTGGCCGACGGCGGCACCCTGGAGTTCACTGCGATCGGCAAGGAATTCGCCGGCGGCAAGGAGGATTATCAGCCCGGCGGTGAGGGCGGCATGGACATGGGCGGCTCGGACGACAAGGACAACAGCTGATGTCCGAACCGGTCACCGGCCCGGGCCGCCGCCCGGCCCGGGCCGGGCTCACCCGGCGCGGTCTGCTGTCTGCCGGCGCCGCCGTGACCGGCGCCCTGGCCGCGCGCGCCTTGGCCGCTCCCGCGCCAGCGGACGCCGCGACCCCGGCCGCGGCGTCCGGGACCGCGATCGAGCCGTTCCACGGGCCGCATCAGGCCGGGATCGCCACCACTCCCCAGGCGCATGCCGTTTTCATCGGACTGGACCTGCGCAAAGGCGTCGATCAGGAGGCGATCGGCCGGATGATGCGCCTGCTGACCGACGACGCCCGTCGGCTGAGCGAGGGCCGTCCGGCGCTGGCCGACACCGAGCCGGAGCTGGCGGTGCTGGCCGCCCGGCTGACCGTCACCTTCGGGTTCGGGCCCGGCCTGTTCACCGCAGCCGGCGCAGCGGACCGGCGCCCGGGGCAGATCGAGCAGCTGCCCGGCTTCTCCATCGACAAGCTGCAGGAGCGGTGGAGCGGCGGCGACCTGCTGGTGCAGATCTGCGCCGATGACCCGCTGACCGTCGCGCACGCGCTGCGCGTGATCGTCAAAGACGCCCGTGCCTTCGCCCGGGTGCACTGGACGCAGCGCGGGTTCCGCCGCGCCGTCGGGGTGCAGGCCTTCGGGCAGACCCAGCGCAACGTCATGGGCCAGCTGGACGGCACCGTCAATCCCATCCCCGGCACACCCGACTTCGACCGCGCGGTGTGGGTGGGCGAAGGGCCGGACTGGCTGCACGGCGGCACCACCTTGGTACTGCGGCGCATCCGGGCCGAGATGGAGACCTGGGACGCCGCCGACCGGGTCGCCAAGGAGTTCACCGTCGGCCGCCGCCTGGACACCGGCGCCCCGCTGACCGGCACCCGCGAGCACGACGAACCCGATTTCACCAAGCTCAACGACGCCGGGCTGACGGTCATCTCCGAGTACGCCCACATTCGCCGCGCGCACACTGAAGACCCGGCCCTGCGGATGTTTCGCCGCGTCTACAACTACGACGAGGGCCTGACCTCCAACGGGCACGCCGACTCCGGGCTGCTGTTCTCCTCCTACCAGGCCGACATCACCCGCCAGTTCCTACCGGTGCAAAAACGGCTGGCCGAGGTCGACCTGCTGAATGAGTGGACCACGCCGATCGGCTCGGCCGTCTTCGCCGTCCCGCCGGGCTGCGGACCCGGCGGCTGGATCGGAGAGGGCCTGCTGACATGAGCCCGTTCCCGATCACTCCTCACTCGGCCGCTACTCGCGCCCAGCTGCGCCTGCGCCGGGTGCGGTCACATCGGCCGACATGGTGGCGCCGGATCGCCACCGTGCTGGCGGTGCTGGCCGGCTGCGGGCTGTTCCTGGGCCTGACGGCCTCCCCGGCCGCCGCGCACGACCGGCTCAAGAGCAGTTCCCCCAAGCCGGACGCCGAGGTCTCCGGCATCGAGCGCATCGTGCTGGAGTACACCAGCCACGTTCGCTTCCCGGCCGTGGTGCTGCGCGGCCCTGGTGGTGCGGCCGCGATCGGCAAGCCGCGCCTGCAGGGGCCCAAAGTGCTCGTCGATGTCACCGAGCCGCTGGGGCCGGGCCGGTACGTGATCGGCTGGCGGGTGGTGTCTTCTGACGGTCACCCCATCGAAGGGGAGATCCCTTTCACCGTCACCGCCTCGAACACGCCTGCCCCGCTCCACTCCCCGGCGGCTACGTCGTCTCCGGCCGCTTCCCCAACCGCTGCAGGCACAGCCGCAGCCTCCAGCGCCCCGTCGGCCACGGCCACACCAGTGGCAGGCAGCGGCCCGGAGGCAGGATCCGCCGGCATCCCAGGCTGGCTGTGGGCCGCCGCTGTCCTGGTCGCAATAGCGGCCGCGGTATGGATCAGCAGCCGCGGCGGACGGCGAAGACACCAGAACCCCACCGACCCCATCGACCCCGAGGCGGACCCGGGCCCGCCCACTTCATAGGAGCCGTCTGCGCCGGGCCTGTCATCGGCGCTCGCGCCGCCGGGCGGGTGTGCCCGATCACCGCCTTACGCGCGAACGCTCTTCGTCCAAGGGCCTTTGGCCAGTTCGGTTCCCGTGCGCTCACGGGCGGCTCGGCGCCGCCCGTGCCGCAAGCCATGCCCGCGCACCCGCCGTGCGGTGATTCTTTCGCCGCCGCGCTGTGTACCCCCGTACCGCGTGAAACGGAGCCATTCCCATGACCTCAACGATTCCGCCTGCGACACCATCGCCGGACTCACCCGCTCGAAAACTGGCGCTACGCCGATGTGCGCACCCTGTCCTCCCCTGTCGCCTCCGCACTGCCGCTGAGCAGCCAGATCCACGCCGCCCTGGCCGCCCGCCCCGGCTCGACCTTGGACAGCGTCATCCCCCCGCAGGCGCCCGACCGCACGACCCGCATCGTCACGGCCGCCGGCGACCCGTCCGACCCCTTCGCGCCGGGGATCTCGGTGTACGTCCATCCCGGCACGGGTGAGGTGCTCGGCCAAATCGACGACTCGACCACGTTCATGCGGATCGTGCGCACCATCCACGGCGAGCTGATGACCGGTGTCGCCGGCGACAGGATCGTGGAGACCGCCGCCTGCTGGGCGCTGATCCTGGTGGCCACCGGCGTGTACCTGTGGTGGCGCGGCCCGGCCCGGCGCCGGCGACGCCGCGGTGCCGTGGGCCGCCGAACAACTGCCGGTGCCCGCCACCGAGACACCGGGCGGCGGGCACGAGGGCCACGGCGGCGGCGCGACCGGAGGTGACTGGCCATACCCCGGATCGATCACCGCCGAGCGGGCGCTGGCAGCCGCCGCCCCGGCAGCCGGCGGCTGCACCCCGCCCGGGTGCGAACTGAGCGTGCTGCCGCCTACGGGCCCCAAGGGGGTCTACACCGTGGTCGCCACCGACGCCGAGGACCCGGCGCTGGGCCGCACCGTGCTGGTCGACCAGTACAGCGGCACGGTCCTGGTCGACTACGGCTGGGAGGAGTACGGGGTGCTGGCCAAGGCCGTGGAGCAGGGCATCGCGCTGCACGAGGGGCGCCGCTACGGCACGGTGAACCTGCTGGTCATGCTGGGCACCTGCCTGGCGATGATCACCCTGGTCGTCTCCGGGGCGTGGATGTGGTGGAAGCGCCGCCCGCGCGGCCGTCTCGCCGCACCGGCCAGGAGCACCGACCGGCGCACCACCTACAGGGTGCTGGCGGTGATGGCCGTGCTGGGCGTGCTGTTCCCGCTGGCCGGGATCACCATGGCCGCGGTGCTGGTCCTGGACTGGCTGGTGGTACGCCGCATTCCGAAGCTGAACGCCCTGGTGGGCTGAGCCGACACCACCTCGCTGGCCTGCGGCGTCACCGGTGAGGTAACGGATCACTCACCGGCCTTGACTTCCCGCCTCGAAACGTTCGAGGCGGGCGGGAAGGGAAAAGGGGCCCTAACAATAACGACGCAGGAAACGACGGATATGCAGGTTAGCGGCCCACCCTCCGAGCTATGCCCGAAGACCCTCCAGACGGTGCCGATCTGCGCAAACGCTCCGCTTTACGGCCAGTGGAACGGACCCGAGCGACGGCCATCATGGGGCGAAGAGAACACGGGATTCCAGATCGAGGTGCGTGGTGGGAGCGGCCGGCGGGGTGAGGTTGAGGATCCAGTTGCCGAACCGGCGGATGACGTGGGTGATGTAGGGCGAGATGGTGGCCAGGTCGTCGGGGTCGACGGGGCGGCCTTCGGCGGCGATGGCGTTGGCGGCATCGGTGATGTCGCAGGCGGTGGAGTAGATCACGCAGTTGGCCAGCAGCTCATTGAACTTGATGATCTTCTCTTGGTGGTCGGGGTCGTTGTGGCCGATGAGCTTGCCGCCGAACATGAGCCAGTCGGCGAAGCCGTGGAAGGCCTCGTTGCGGTTGGTGACCTGGGTGATCTGCTCGCGCAGGTCCGGATCGGACAGATAACGCAGCAGCGTGATCGTGCGTACCGCGCGACCGAGTTCGCGGAAGGCCCGGTAAAGGCGGTTCTTGCGCGAATGGTTGCCCAAGCGCCGCAGCAGGGTGACCGAGGAGATCCGGTTCTGCCGGATGGAGATCGCGGTGCGCAGCAGGTCGCTCCAGTGGGTCTCGATCAGCTGCCAGTCGATCGCCTCGTCGCCGAACAGCGAGTCGATGTGCTGGTAGGTGGCCTCCGGGCTGGGCCGGTAGAAGATCAGGTCGTGCCAGTTGCGGATGCGCGGCAGCAGGTCGAATCCCAGGAGGGCGGCGAGCCCGAAGACGGGCAGCGACTGGCCTTGGGTGTCGGCGTGGATGGTGTCGGGCTGGATCTCCGAGGCGTTCTTCAGCAGACCCTCGATGATGTAGACCGCCTCCCACACCCCGCACGGGATGAAGTGGGAGAACAAGGCGACGTAGGTGTTGGAGACGTGCCGGTAGGCCAGGCCGCCGTAGCCGCCGTAGCGGATGTGGGACTCGGCGAGCAGGTTGTTCTCCCACGTCTCGACCTGCGAACCGTCGGCGGCCACCGTCGTGCCGTCGCCCCACACCGAGGTGATGTCGAGCTGGTTGAACGCGTTGATCACCGTGGTGGACGCTTTGGCGACCTTCTCGCTGGTGGCGTGCTGGTTCGCGCCCCGGGCGAGTTCGGCGGCGCTGACCTTGCCGCGCATGTGCGCGGCAACCTGAGCCGGGCCGAGCAGGGTGCCGGGTGAACACCGTCAGCACGTACCGGCCGAGCGCTTCGGAGATCTTCGGGTCGGAACCGGACGCGGGCCCGAAGTGGTGGTGCCAGCCCAGCTGGTAGGCGGTGCGGGTGAGGATGTCCAGCAGGTCCCGCTGCGGAAGCCGGTCATGCACAGCCTCTTCCAGCTTGAGCGCCTCCTTGCTCCGCTCGGCACCTTTCCGGCGGCGCAGGACGGGGCGCCCGCCCTCCAGAACGAGATCGGTATTGCCCGGGTAGTCGGCGTCCACCCCGGCGGCGGTCTCGGCCAGGAGCCTCTTGTAGTGGCCGGTCAGCTCGGCTGCCTCCGTCGGGAGGCCGGCCTCGGCGCAGAACTCCTCCACCAGCGGCGCGCACTCCTGCCAGGTCATCAGCTGGTCCTGCAGGTTGGCGTAGGAATCTGACCCGGCCACCGCGATGTCACCCGACCGCAGCTCCGCGGCGAGGTAGGAGAACACGCACACCTCCAGGTGGCGGCGCACCACCATCCCCGGCCGGGCCGGGTCCCTCAAGATCTTCCGCCACATCGCCGAAGCGAACGCCTCCACCTGCACCGACAACGTCACCGTCTGCGCGGCGCCGTCCGAGCCTTCCCGTTCCACCGTGATCCGGTCGGGGACCAACGCGGCGCGGGCGTTGCGCTGGGCTTGCAGGTACTTCACCGCGTCCAAGACGCTGCGATCGGCGTTGGTCGACTCCAACTCGATCGACTGCCGAGCGGTGTGAACGGTAGTGCGCCTCCAGCAGCGGCAGGTAGTTATTGCCGTGATGCGCCGACACCGCCTCATGCGCGGCCGCCAGCGCCTCCAGACCGCCCGCCTGCTCCAGAGCCTTCAACACCAGCCGCCCGGCCCGCTCAGCCACCGCCTCCGTGGCCCGGCCTCCTTGCCGAACATCCATGGCCGGGTCACCGAGCGGCTCCTGGGCGGGCGCGACGGCTTCCCGGACACCGTCCAGGACATCACCGAACACGCCCAGGAGCCGCTCGGATTCGGCCCGATGAATCTCCCGCAGCGCCTCCAGCTGGTCGCGGCCCTTCTTGTGGATCGCCGCGATCCGCTTGCAGAACATCGTCACCACGTCGTCGCGCACCCCGGTCCGCACCGTATGCAGCAGACTGACGATCAGCGTGAGGCGCTTGTCCTCATCGGCCACCTTGCGCAGATCCGCGACATCGGTCACCCGCGCCTCACCCGCGAAATGCGCGACCTTCCCGGGCGGGACCCCCTCCAGCCAGACCTCGGTCGCCCCGAGCGCGTCCAGGTCCCGCAGGAACGCCAGACGGCCCTTGAACTTGCCCAGCGACGCAGCCTGCGCCACATCCTTCAACCCGTCGTACCTCGCTGCGCCGGATGACCGGATCGACCACCAGCAGCCGGCCCAGCCTCGCCCGGCCGGCCGCGTCGACCCGGCCGGATACCAGCGAGAAGAACCCGCGGTTCACCTTGGTGCGGATCTTCTTTGTCAGCTCGTCCAGCGTCGTGTAACCGGGCAGCTCGCACTACGCGCGGACCAGCTCATCCAACGCCACGTTGATCAAGTCAGCCGGGTTGTCCTTCGCCTGCGCCGCCTTACGGATCGCCTTGGCCGCCACTGCCCGCACCCCGGCCGCGTCGTAGGCCACACCCACACGAGTGCGCACGTAACTCCGGTGCCGCGTGGCCGACCGCTCCGCGGCCTCGGCCAACACCACGCCCTCCGGCAGGCCGACCACACCGCCTCATCAGCCGACGGAGTGAACACCTCCGCCAGCTCCCGCGCCGACACCGCACGCGTGAACCTCGGGTACGCCGTCCAGTCGATCGATGCCACCCGAACCCCCGGAAACTGCCACCAACCAGCGCGAACCCCAGGATTCTAACGACCAATGATCAAGACCGTGGCCTGTTTCTGCCGTATTCCGGTGGCACCCCTCCTACCGGCGCGCCGCGGAACTGTTCGAACATGCCACCCGCCCGCTGGCCCACCCCGGCATTACGGATGCGGCCGAGTTGGAGCAGCACAGCGGATGGTCGCTGCATCAGCTGCGCCACAGCGCACTGACCCACGAGGCCGAGGATGGCACCAACACCCCGACCCTGCTCGCCCGCTCCCGGTACGCCTCCGTCCGCTCCCTGAAGCGCTACGCCCGCCCCGGTGTCGACGCCGTCGCCGACCACGTGGCCGGCCGCGACCCCGCCGCCGGATCCGGTAAGACGGTCCTCTGCCGCCGGCGCCCGTGGCTGGCTGCCGGTCAGCAGCACCTCATGGCGGGTTTTCGGCGCCCTTGGCCAGCCCATGCGGGTCGTCCTTCAGACGCTCACAGGACCTCTGGCCTGCGCCGTGCCCCTTTGACGCTTATTTTGTCTGCCCCCTCTGTATTTGGTTTGTAAATGATCTTGAATTCAACCGAACACCTTTACAATGTAGATTAATAATCTAACCTTGATTACACCCGGATGGACCCGGTGACGCTCTTCCGCTCCGCAGCAAGAGCACAGGGATCGTTGGCGATGTCGACTCGGCCACACGGATCCTCGCCAAAGGCTCCGCTCCCCCGCCCCGGTCATCGGCCGTACCTGCTGGAGGACAACCAAGGTGGCGGTCTGCGCGCTCCTCCAGGACCAGCAGAATCAGCCATGACGAACCGTGGAACGGCCACCCTACGTGGCCTGTCCCCCGGTTCGGTTTGAACGCCGCGAGTCGCCCCCACGTACCCTCAAACATGAGACTCGCCATCGGCCAACCCTGCTGAAGCGACTGAACACATGATCCGCTCCGGTCTTCTCGACGGACCGCCAGGCTGACAGGATGTCTCCTGTGACCCCTACGGCGTCGGCGCTGCGCGTGCCGCGAGCCGACGGTACGTATGCCGGTCCCGGCGCATCAGCGACGCGAGAGGACATCAGAGCGCTGGCCGTGCCAGCTCATGGTGTGCTGTCCAACTCGGGGCAGAGTCGCTGGCCTTCACCGGCGCGTTCGCCGATGATGGCGAACCGTTCGACGGCGAGCCGTTGGGCTGGGGGCAAATTCTCCCGGACCGTGACCTCGAGGTGAATCGCTCCGGGTTCGGTGGAGGCTTGATCTCTTGAGAGGATCGAGTCATGGCAGCCAAGTCCCCTTATCCGGCGGAGCTGCGTAAGCGCGCGGTGCGGATGGTCGAACAGGTCCGCCCGGATTACCCGACCGAGTGGGCCGCGATCAACGCGGTCGCCGCCAAGCTCGGCATCGGTACCGCTGAGACGCTACGCAAGTGGGTCCGTCAATCCCAGATCGACGACGGCATCCGCCCGGGCACCACCAGCGATGAATCGGCCGAGCTGAAGCGACTGCGGCGGGAGAACACCGAACTGCGCCGGGCCAACGAGATCCTCAAGGCCGCTTCGGCTTTCTTCGCGGCCGAGCTCGACCGGCCGCACACGCACTCGTGACCTTCATCGACGAACACCGTGAGGTGTTCGGTGTCGAGCCGATCTGCCGGGTGCTGACCGAGCACGGCCTTGCCGTCTCTCCCAGTACCTACTACGCCGCCAAGAGTCGGCCGCCTTCGGCCCGCGCGGTCCGCGATGCCGGGCTGGACGGCCACATCAGGCGGATCCACGCCGCCAACTACGGCGTCTACGGCGCTCGGAAGGTCTGGCGGCAGCTGCTGCGCGAGGGCCACCAGGTGGCCACCAGGTGGCCCGGTGCACGGTGGAGCGGCGGATGCGCGCCCTGGGCCTGCAAGGAACCCGCCAGGGGCAAGAAGGGGTCCTGGTCATATCCGGCCGGAAATTCCCGCTAAGCGATGAGGTGCTGGTCAGCGGGGCTCATCCCTGGTAGTCCAGCCATGTTTGGCGATGAGCTTGGACAGCGCGTTGCGCAGTTGGTTGACGCGTTCCTGTGCGTCGGGGCCCTGGATGCCGATGGTGAGGGCTGAGTCGGTGGCGTAGTAGGTGGTCCGGCATCCCTCGGCGGCGACCCGGGCCGCGGCATGGATCCGGCCCCGGAGCCGGATGAGCTTGCGCTGGTCGGTTTCGCGGTCCAGGCCGTCGATAGTGAGGTAGCACAGGAAAGGGCCCGGAACGGTGAGTGGTCCGTCGGGTAGCCCGGTCTCGAGCGCCTCACGGATTTTCGCTCGGTCAGAGCTGCGCATCGGGCGGCGGCCGAGCCAGTTGGGCCAGCCGTCCTGGCGTTGAGGAACGGTGTAGTCAGGCGCGGCCGCCTCGGCACCGGCCGGGGGAGGAGGAGGAGTCGTGATCAGCGTTGTCCATGGCGTGGCGTTGTCAGATGTCGTGTTCGATCACCGCACGCGGTGGCGGAATGCGTTCGGCGGCGAGGCTTTTCCGGTCGAGCTTGGTGTGGGGACATGATGGGCCGTGCGCGGTGAACGCCGCTCCCGTCTCGGCGCTCATGATCGGGAAGAACTTCTTGGCTTCCGGGGACTGTCCTGAGGTGACCCAGGCGTACGCGGGGCCGTCGCGCAGGGCGCGGTGGATCAGGCGGCGGCCGAGTCCTTGGCGTTGCCATTCTTGGTCGATGGAGATCTTGTTGATGCTGCCGTAGCGGCAGGCGTCGCAGACCTGCCAGACGAGGCGGGCGATGTCGTAGTCGCCGGGATCGTAGATGTAGATTTCGCGCAGGCCGGCCGGAAGTGCGGGCGGGTGGTAGACGAAGCGCAGCGGGGCGTGTGGCGTGGTGATGCGGTTCCACCACCAGCGCAGGCGGGACACCCGCTGGACGCGAATGGGGCTTCGGTCACGAGGCATGCGATCACCCTGCTGGCGGTGTGAGGTCGTGGTCAGTGTCGTCGGCGGCCGGGGTCGTGCTCGGCCAGTGCGGCGGCGACGGCTTCGGCGCTGGGCTGGACGTAGATGCCGAGGGTATGCAGGTTCCGGTGGCCGGACAGGGTCATGAGCATGGAAGCCGACCAGCCGTCCTCGCCCAGGTGGGTTAGCCGGGAGTGGCGTAGTTGGTGGAGGGTGTATCCGGCGCCGGTCGGGTCCAGGCTGATGGTGGCCTGCTTGAAGAGGTATTCGGCGCGTTCGTAGGACAGCCGGGCGCAGCCGGTGACCGGGCACAGGTCGGCGGCGGCGGGGGTGCGGGCAGGGCCTGGGCGTCGGTCGGTGAGGAAGACCGGGCCGCGGGTGCGGTCGGCGAGCAGGCGGGGCAGCAGCCGGGCGGTGCCGGATTGCCACAGGATCCAGTCGATGGCGCCGCCCTTGCGGCGTACGCGGCCGCGTTTGGCCTCCGGCACGAGGTCGCCGACGTCGAGGCCGAGAACCTCGGCGGAACGGGCCGCGCTCTCGTACAGCAGCCGGAAGAGCGTCTTGTCCCGCAGTGGCAGGTCGCGGCGCTGCCACAGGGCCTCGATCAGGTGCCGGTCGATGACTTTCGTGGTGTCGCGGTTCTCCCGGCGCCGCTCGACCAGCGCGGCCAGGTCGGTCATGCTCCAGCGCGCGGCGGCCCAGGTGGTGAAGGAGCGCAGCGCGGAGCGGTGGCGGTTCCAGGTGCGGGCAGCCGCGTTCCCTCACGCCGTGGTGAACACCGCTGCCGTCCGCTCGGCCGTCAGGTCGGTCAGCAGGATGCCGTCGCCGAGCACGGTGCGCAGGCGGGCCAGTGTCTGGCGGTAGGAGCGCAGGGTGTCGGCGTCCAGGTCCCGGCGGTTCAGGAACGCGGTGGCGGCGTCGGTCAGCGTCGGGCCGCCGGTGAGTGGCAGGACCTTGGCCGTGGTCACGGGGTTCGGTGGCCTTTGGCGTCGCGGAGGATGGGCGGGGTGTCCATGAGCGCGTTCATCGCCGCGGCGATCTCGCCGAAAGGCCGCGAGTGCGCCTGCGGCGCGCTGCCGGTCGGGGTAAGGCTTGGCGCGGGTTCGGGGACCACCGGCAGGCTCCTATGTGACAGGGAACATGTTGCCTTCGACCCTAGAGGCGCGAGGCGGCACCGCTGGCCAGAACGGGGCAAGGATCTTACATGTGACAGGGAATGGGCTCTTCCCTGTCACATCGGCTACGGTGCGCGGCGGACGTTCAGTCGTCGTCTTGCTGATCCTCCTCCCGAGCCTCGTTCTTGTCGGCGGCCGATTGAGCCCGGCGGTCGAAGTCGTCCTGGGCACTGGTGAATCCCCTGAACGCCGGGATCCCGCCCGATCGCGATGATCAGACGGGATCCCGGCGGCTTCAGTCCAGCCCTTTCAGGGAACGGCTCCTTGCGCGTCTCGATTCTCCGCTGGCTCGAACGGGTTCCTGATGGGGCGGGCTATCGGAGGTTCTGCTGGTCCAGCCAGGTGGCGATCGCCGCGGCGATCGCTTCAGGCTGGTCCCGCCTTGGCGGGGCCTGAGGGGGTGGTCGGTGTTGGTGGGGCGCGGTGTCGGGCGGTCGCGACGTCTCACTCCCTGTCGTCAGGGGTCACCACCAGTGGTAGAGCAGGCTCGCGCCCAGCGCGGCTACCGCGGTGGCGAAGAAGAAGGCCCAGTTTCCCAGCTTGCGAGACCCCACTCGCAGGTGCGCCATGAGCGCGCCAGCGAAGTACAGGACGAGGCTGTAGGCCGCCAGCGTCCCCAGCATGGGGATGACGAATCCGCCCAGCAATCCCAACGCGCCCAGCGCCAGCATCGTGCCCAGGACGGGTCCCCACGATCGCGGCAGGCCCTTCATGTCTAGCTGGGCCTTCGGGAAATCGTGCCCGATCAGATAGACGATGGCCGCGCTACCGAACAGCAGCGAGGCGAAGATGGTGATCGTCGCGTAAGCGGCGAACATGGGTCCTCCATGGTGGTCGGTTATTTCGGGCCTTGAGACCCGGGGTTACTGGTCCGACAAAAGGAACTGACGCGGTGCCACAGATGTCACCTCGGGCCCTTGCGGGGGTCGCGGGCAAAGGCCCGAGGGGTGGTTGCGCGGCGGTTACCAGGCGACTGGGCCAAGACGGTCGGTGAAGGTCCCGGTCGGGCCGTTGGGCCGATCATCGCGAACCTCAGGATCGGATCGGAGCCCTCGGTGGCCGTCAGCTCGAACGGCTCGGATCGACGTTCAGCGATCTGCTTGGTCGAGGTTGCCGTGAGCCTGCGCCGACAGGTCCTGCCAGTCGGCCCAGGTCTTGAGCCGGTCGGCGTAGACCTGCTGAATCATCGGGTAGAAGCCCTGGCCGAACAGCACCCGTAGGGGCGGGTTGTCGGCGTCGGCCAGCTGAAGTAGCGCCTGGGCCGCGGCGGCCGGATCGCCGGCGGGCTGCTTGCCGGCGACCGCGCCCAGGCGTGCGCGCAGAGCGCCGTAGGCTGGGTCGGGCTGGGTCATGTGGCCGTTGTTGAGGGGATCGGGGTTGCTGCCGGAGCGGGTGGCGAAGCCGCCGGGCTCGATGATGGTCACCTTGACGCCGAAGTCGGCGACCTCGCCGGCGAGGGCCTCGTTCAAGCCCTCCAGGGCCCACTTGGAGGCGTGGTAGGCGCCGCCGAGCGGCATGGCGATGACCCCGGCCGCCGAGGACAGCTGGATGATGTGCCCCGAGCGTTGCTCGCGCAGGTAGGGCAGCGCGGCCTGGATCACCCACACCGCACCGAACAGATTGGTTTCCAGCTGGTCGCGCAGCTCCCGCTCGGTCAGCTCCTCGACCGCGCCGACCTGGGCGTAGCCGGCGTTGTTCACGATGACGTCCAGACGGCCGAAGTGCTCGGCGGCCCGCTTCACGGTCTCGGCGACGGCGGCCTTGTCGGTCACGTCCATCGCAAGCGGGAGCACCGCCTCGCCGTACGCGGCGACCAGGTCGTCAAGGCTTGCCACGCTTCGTGCGGTGGCGGCCACTTTGTCGCCGCGGGACAGCGCGGCCTCGACGAAGTTGCGGCCCAGGCCGCGCGAGGAACCGGTGACGAACCAAACCTTGCTCATGATGACATTCCGTCCCTTCCGGGGATGCGTGGCGGCGTGCGACCTTCGACGCCGTCATGAATCGCACTTTAGTGCATTCTCTGCACTCATGTGCAATAACTGCATCAAGGTATACTCACGGCGTGAACGACAGTCAAACCAGCCTCGAACAGCCCCGACCGACCCAAGGATTGACAGGGCACGATGACCAGTGACGATCCAGTCCGCCGCGGCGGACGCGAAGCGCAACGCCGCCGCACCCGCAAAGCGATCGTCGATGCCGCGATCCGGCTCAGCGCCGACGGAGCGACGCCGTCCATCGACGAGATCGCGGCCGACGCCGACGTGTCCCGTCGCACGATCTACACCTACTTCCCCACCCTCGATCACCTGCTGATCGATGCGACCCTGGGTGCGTTCAACGAGCCCCCCATCGAGGAGGTACTGGCCGACCCCGCGCTCGCCGACGACCCCGCGGCCCGGGTGGTCGCCCTGATCCGGGCGATGCTGCAGCATTCCTCGCAATCGCTTCCCCTGGGCCGCCGGTTGATCCGCCTGACCGTCGATCCGCCGGTGAACGACGCTCAAGAGCCGGACGTCCCGCGCCGGAGCCCTCGCCGGGTGATATGGCTGGAGCGGGCCTGCGAACCGCTCCGAGGCACCCTGAGCGAGGAGTCCTTCCGGCGCCTGATCTCGGCCCTGACGGTGGTGGGCGGCTGGGAGGCGCAGATCACCCTGCGCGACGTCCTCGGCCTCGACCCGCAGGCCGAGGAGGAGGCCATTACGTGGGCCGCGCGCGTCCTGGTCGAGGCAGCGATCACTGAACACGATCATCAGCAGTGAGCGCTCATGGGCGTAAGGTCCGGCGGTAGATGGCCGGGATCCTCCGTAGCCATCTGGCCGACATCCTCTCTCCACCGAGCAGGGCGAAGTTTACGGTGATGCCGCCTACGGCACTGGGTCGATGCTCACCCGCCCCGGCTGCCCGATAATGCGACTCGCGTACGGACCCGTCAAGGGCGCCTTCGGCGTCGCTGCGCGATGGCGCAAGCCCCACCCTTGACCGAACCGCACGCGAGTCGCCGATCCTGGCAGCCATCCGGGGCATGGGGAGGAGCGGGCATCCCTCTCTCACTGCAGCGAGTGGCCCGCCTCACCGCGGGCCCGGTGCTGCTGCGCGATCACGGCGGCGGCTTCACCCCCGCCACCGTGCAACTGCACCGCATCTCCGCCAAGTACGCCGCCGGCGACGTCGGCGCCGCCCTCACCGCGGCCCGCCGTATCCGCCCGGCCGGCCTACCCACCACTGAACGCCGGGCCCGCTACTTCACCGACCTGGCCCGCGCACCAGGGCCTGGCCGGTGGCCGGGACCAGTGCCTGGCCGCGCTGCTGGCCGCCGAACGTCAGGCACCGCAGGAGACCCACGCCCGCCCGGCTTGCGCGCGGCCATCAGGCGGGGCAGCGCGTGCAGCGCGGCCAGGATCGGTGAGCCCGCCGCGGTGCATCCCCACGGGATCACCGAGGCCAGCATGTCGACGAACGGCCGGACGGTGCCGAAGCGGTCGAGGAGTTCCACTCGCCATTCCAGGTCGCCGTCGTCTTCGGTGCTGGGCAGCGGCAGCAGCTCCAGCACCGTCTCCACCGCTCCCGCCAGCTGCTGGCGGGAGACCACCTGCTCGATGTGGTCGAGCATCTCCGGCACGGTGAGCACGTGCTGCTCGCCGTCCGGCCGGTCGTCCTCGGGGCCGTCGCCTTCCTCGGCCGGGCCGGACGGTGGTGTCTCCAGCAGGATCGTCCACGCCGTTGCCAGCCTGGAGGCCGCCACCCGCAGCCGGGGCAGGTTACGCAGCTTCTCCTTGTCGGCTGCCCGGCCGGCCCGGGCCAGCAGCACCGTCGACATCAGCAGGTCGAACAGCAGCAGCGCGTCATCGACCGCGGTGCCCTCCAACTGCCGCACCGTGGCCAGCAGGGTGGCCAGGCGGCGGTCCTTCTCCAGCTGTTCGATCCGGAACGCCTTGGCCGTCATCCCGAAGCGGGCCAGCTCGGCCAGCTTCACCGGCGCCACCGCGGTGCAGTCCACCGCCCCGGTGCCCAGCCCCAGCACGTACGAGGCGCGATCCAGCGCCTGTTCCATCCCGGTGCCCGACAGCCGGGTCACCGCCGTGCGCATCCACTCCAGGGTGGAGACTTTCTTGCCGTCCGGCACCTGCAGAGTCGCCACCAGCTCGCCCCGCATCGGTGGCGGCGCGGCCTCGGCCAGGCTGCGGTTGATCGCCTCCAGCTCAGCCCGGCGCACCTCGGTGACCAGCCGGGACAAGGTGGTGATCCCAGGCAGCAGCACCCGGTTGGTGATCAGCCACAGCACCGCCCGATCGAACAGCTCCCGGCGCGAGTCCCGGCTCTTACGCACCCGGGAGGCGATGAACGTCGCCACCTCCCCCTCGGCGGCCGAGAACTCGCGATAGCCCAGCATGGTCCGAATCTTTCCGGCGTGCTCGTACGGTGTCTGCGGGCGGTCGCCGTACAACTTCGCCACCGAGACGTCGGCGATCCCCAGTTGCTCGGCCACGTACTCGACCACCACCTGCGGCACGTCCGCCGGCCCGGAGTCGGTCAGGAACGTGCCGAGCATGCGCACCGTGCCCCACTGGATGGACCAGCCCAGGCGATTGTGCAAGCGCCGTTTGTCCCGCGCTTCCTTCAGCGCGGCGGCGTCCAGGAAGAAGAACTTCTCCAGCTCTTCCGGCGTCGGGTCCGCCACGAACCGGCCATACCGGTCAACCTGTGCGACGGACAAATACTCCTGTGCCACAAGCCGTCACACTACGCGCATCCTAGATCACTATCAGTCGGTACGCCCAAATCGAGCCAAGCTCGCTCGGCGCTCTCCTGTCGTGATCTCGATACTCTCCATGGCCCCGTTTGCCGATGCTCGGAGGCTTAGCGGGAATTCCCGGCCGGATATGACCAGGACCCCAAGAAGATCCGCACCACTATGGCCGATCCCGGCCATCAGCGGGCGAGTGACCTGGTCAAGCGGGACTTCACCGCACCCCGGCCGAATACGGTCTGGGTTGCCGACTTCACCTACGTTCACGCCTGGTGCGGGATCGTCTACGTCGCCTTCGTCATCGACGTCTACTCCCGCGCGATCGTCGGCTGGTCGGCCTCCCTGTCCAAGCGCGCCGGCCTGGTGCTGGACGCCTTGGACATGGCGTTGTGGCGGCGCGACCGCGCCGGACGCCCCACCGGGGCGGGCCTGATCCATCATTCGGACGCCGGCAGCCAATACACCTGTTTCCGTTTCACCGCTCACCTGATGACCGCGGGCATCGACGCATCCATCGGGACGGTCGGGGACGCGCTGGACAACGCGCTGATGGAATCACAGATCGGCTTGTACAAGACCGAATTGATCAAATCCCGCGGCCCTTGGCGCACCCTGGCCGAGGTGGAACTGGCCACCGCCGAGTGGGTCGAGTGGTTCAACACGACCCGCCTACACTCCTCGATCGGCAATGTCCCGCCGGAGGAGTACGAAGCCCTCTACTACGCTCAACACCAGCCCAGCGAGACCGTTGGAATCAACCCCTGAGGTCTCCATCGAAACCGGGGCGGTTCAGCCGTTCAGACAGGAACAGCGGGCCGCGGGTACGTGAGCTGCCGTCGGGAAGCCGGAGCAGGCGGGGCAGCAGGTGGGCAGTACCGCTGTCCCAGTACACCCATTCGACGGCGCCGCCCTTGGAGCGGACGGGGGCGCGGCGGTGCTCCAGGTCGAGATCCTCGACGTTGAGCGCCAGGATCTCGGCCGCTCTGGCCGCCGTTTCATAGAGCATCCGCCACAGCGTCTTCTCCCGCAGCGGGATGTCACGGCGCGACAGCAGCCGGTGGATCGTGGTTTTGGCCACGGCGCGGGTCTCGTCGGCGCTCTCCTTGCGGCGTTCGACGTCGGCCGGGAGCGACGGGGCGGCCCAGTGCTTCTTGGCCTGGCACCAGACCAGCCACGAGGCGATCGCGGCGCGGTTGCGGTTCCAGGTCGCCGGCGCGCTCGTCCCCCACAGATCAGCGAGCACGGTGCCGATCTCGGCGTCGGTGACCTCGGCCAGCGGCCGGTCGCGGCCGAGCCGGTCGATCGCGGAGGCGTAGGCGCGGTGAGTGTTGGGATTGGCCGTGCGCGCCGTGGCCAGGAAGGCGTCGGCGGCCGCGGCGAGAGTGACATGCCCGCCGCGCAAGGCGGCGACCTTCGGCGCGGCACTCATGCCGGCCGCCGCGCGACGTCGGTGGCGATGTACCGGATAACGCGCCGGAGTCGCGCACCGCCCCGGCGAGGGGTTCTCCTGGTCGCCGCGCCGTCATGATCGCACATGTACGTGATAATAAGCCATTATCACGTACATGAGCAGGCGGACCGTTCGCACGCACCCGCCGATCTTGTGCATACGCAGGGCGTGCTGGCCGCCGAGCTTAGCGAGCACGCCGACGTCGGCTACTCGCCCACGGCCGGGTAGTGCCGAGACCCCGAACGCGTCCATTTCATCCCCCGAGGAGCAGTCGGACGTCCCCCTCGCCCACCTGTGAGGCTTTTGCCCGGGAGCGGCGCCCGACGCCGGGCTGTAGAGCGTCCGAGCAGGGACCGCCATCGCATGGCTGATCGTCTATGTGGCACTGCCGAGTGATCGACGTCCAGTGGCCGTGGGACCGCGCCGACCGGGCGGGCAATAGTGCCGGTGCTGTGACCGACGCGTTCCCGTGGCTCGCGTACGCGCCGCTTACTCCGCCGAAGCGACCAGGCGGGCGGGGAGCGGGGCCAGAGAGTAGTTGTCCCAGATGAAGGCGTCCATCTGGTGCTGGTCGGCGGAGAGATTGACCACCCGGTCGACCTTGCCACCGGCGTTGAAGTGCCACACCAGTGCCCATAGGGTGTCGACCTTGCCGATGCCCTCGGTCGTCCAGCCACGGTGGATGTCCACGACGTACTCCTCGTTGGCCTCCAGGAACAACGGGTCGGCCTGGAAGCCGGACCTGCCCAGTTCGGTGAAGAACGCCACGACCTCCTCCGCCCCGCGCTTGACGCCCGACAGGGGGTGGTGTCCAGGGATCGTCCACTCGATGTCATCGGCCAGCACCTCGCGGATGCCGGCCAGGTCGTGGGCGGCGTACGCGGTGAAGAACCTGCCGATGGCTTCGATCTTGCTGTCTTGAATCGTCACGGCCAAAGCGCCTTTCGTTAGGTGAGGCAGCCTCCTGAGTGGGTGAGGTGCCCTACGACTTCCGGACAGTCGGGAACATAACCTAACAGAGAGTCTGGAAGAGGTAGATACGTGACGAGACGTCGCAGGCAGTTCTCGCCGGAGTTCAAGGAAGAAGCCGTCCGCATGGTGCTGGACGGCCCGCGCGCGGTCGCCTCGGTCGCCCGCGAGTTCGGGATGAACCCCACCACGCTCGGCAGCTGGGTCAACATGCACAAGGCCCTGCACCCCGAGACCGAACAGCCGCTGTCCGGGCCCGAGCGGGCCCGGATCCGCGAACTGGAGCGGGAGAACGCCGACCTGCGCGAGAAGCTGGCGTTCTTGAAAAAAGCGGCCTTAGATTCAAAGAGTCAAGGCAACGCATTGGGCCGGGGTCCGGTAGCCGAGGCACTTGCGGGGGCGGTTGTTCAGTCGAGCGGCCAGGGCATCGAGGTCGGCTTGGCTGGAGATCTCCCGCTCGGGCTTTTACGAGTGGCGCAGCCGCCCGGCCTCGGCCACCGCGCAACGCCGCGAGCAGCTCAAGGCCCGTATCGCCGGCATCTTCACCGGCAGCCACGACACCTACGGCTATCGGCGGGTGCATGCCGCGCTCACCCGCACGGGCGAGGACTGCTCACCGGAACTGGTCCGGGCGCTGATGCGCGAACTCGGCCTGGTACCGGTCCAGGTCCGCGCGTTCCGGCCGGCCACGACCGAGCCAGGCGACTTCCGCGGCATCCCGGACCTGATCGACCGGGACTTCACCGCCGATCGTCCCGGGGCCAAGCTGGTCGGCGACATCACCTCATGGGAGAGCCACAGAGGATCGGGCAGGGTGCAGGTCGAGCTGTCGGCGGGTGACCACTCAGACATCACCGACTTTGTTTGAAGTCTTCATGTAGACGGTGGCCCCGCCGGCTGCTGGGTCTGCAGCCAGCTGGTGAGGTGTCGCGCCGCGAGCGCTATCCATGAGGGTGCTGCGCAGGCCCTGTGCTCGAACATCGGTCACATCACTCGAGGAGGGCCTGTTGCGCATCACCTGCGGGATCGACTGGTCGGAGCGACACCACGACATCGCGTTGATCAACGCCGACGCTGCGATCGTGTCCAGAGCCAGGATCGGTGACGACCTGGCCGGCTTTCGGCGGCTGACCGAACTACTCGCCGAGCACGCTGGGCCTGACGGGCCCACCTCCATCGAGATCGCCATCGAAACAGACAAGGGTCTGCTGGTCGCGGCCCTAGTGGCGGCCGGGTTCACCCTGTTTGCGATCAACCCCAGGGCGGTGGCCCGGTATCGGGAACGGCACGGGCAGGCCGGCGGTAAGTCCGACCCTGGCGACGCCACGGTCCTGGCCGACATCTTGCGCACCGACCGTCATCGGCACCGGCCGTTGCCCGCCGACACTAATCTCGCCCGAGGGGTGAAGGCGATCGCTCGCCAGCATCAGGAAGCCATCTGGGCGCGGCAGCAGACGGTGAACCGGCTGCGCTCGCTGCTGCGCGAGTTCTACCCGGCCGCGCTGGCGGCGTTTCCGATCCTGACCCAGCGTGCGGCATTGACGGTGCTGGGGGCCGCGCCCACGCCGCAAGCCGCGGCGAGGTTGACACCCAGCCGGCTGGAGACGCTTTTGCGCAGGGCCGGGCGGCGTATCGATTCAGGACTGCCGGAGCGTCTGTCGACTCAACTGCGCCAAGAGCAGCTGCGCCAACCCGCCGAAGTGGAGCAGGCCTTCGGAGTTGCCACTGCCGGCCTCATCGACGTCATCGTCGCCATGACCGGCGCCATCGACGCGCTGCAAGAGCAGCTCACCGGCCTGTTCACCCGTCACGACCAGGCTCAGATCGTCACCAGCATGCCAGGCCTGGGCACTGTGCTCGGTGCGAGAGTCCTGGGCGAACTTGGTGATGACCGCAGCCGATTCACCGACATCGCCGGACTGCGCGGCTTCGCGGGCACCGCTCCCATCACCCGCGCCTCCGGCAAGATGAAGATCGTCTCAGCCCGGTATATCCGCAACCAGCGCCTGGCCGATGCCTGCCACTGGTGGGCCTTCGCCGCGATCACTAAATCGGCCGGGGCCCGCGCCCACTACGACCAACGCAGAGCCGCCGGAGATACCCACAACGGCGCCCTGCGTAACCTGGCCAACAAGCTGCTGGCCAAGCTCTGGCACTGCCTGCACCACGGTGTGCTCTACGACGAGGCCACCGCCTGGCCCACCCCCAAAGAAAAGACCCAACCAGCCGCCGCTTGACACCTCACCCGCGTGAGGTGTCTACATCCGCACGTAGGAGGGGTTCGCTTACCTGGCCACCGTCATCGACTGTCACAGCAAGGCCGTGCTGGGCTGGGCGATGGCCGACCGCTATCGCACCGATCTGGTCAAAGACGCCCTGCGCAAGGCGCTCGGGACAGGTCTGATCGAACCGGGCGCGATCTTTCACACCGACCGCGGTTCGAACTACACCAGTGACGCCTTCGGCCGTTTCTGCACCGACCTGCAGATTCGTCGCTCAGTCGGCCGCGCCGGCGTCTGCTACGACAACGCGATGGCCGAGTCGTTCTTCGCCGCGCTCAAGACCGAGTGGCTGGACCGGTTCGTCTTCACCACCCGCGCCAAGGCCCGGCAGCAGGTCATCCGCTACATCGAAGGTTTCTACAACCGGCGGCGCCTGCACTCAGCCCTGGGCTACCGGCCGCTCTTCGAGGTCCTCGACGAACACCCCTCACACCCCTGAGCAGCATAGGCTCAACCCATACACCACCTGTCCGGAAAGTTCAGGGCATCCCAGTCCACGGTGGAGATCGTCTGACGTGCCGGCCGCTGATGAGCTTCGGGCTGGCTATGGCATGCGGATGCTGCGTGTGACATCCGCGGCGCCGCCCAAGAGGACCCGCAGCCCCGACGCGTCGGGTTGTGCGGTGGCGGTGATCGTAGAGGGACTGCCGAGGGAGTCACCCATGTCGACTGAGATGTCGCTGATGCCCTGGCCGGCCAGGTGCGCAGCGAGGCAAGCGGTGCTGTTGGCGTTGGCGATGTCTTCCGCGACGCCGATCGACGGGGCGAACATGCGGGCCGCGACGCGGCCGGTGAGCGTCGGCACCGAGTAGGCGTAGCAGCCCAGGAAACCGAGACGGTCGCAGGCGGCACGGAGCCGTTCGTAGTCCGGGCTGAGGGTGGTGAGAGCGGACCGCGTAGTAAGGGGAACCAGCAACCGCGACCGCCCCACTGAGGCGACGCGGGTACCGGGAGCGAGTGTGCCCGAGGTGACACCGAGTGCGGGCAGGACAAGGTCGCACTCGGTCGCTGTGGGCCTGCGGAGGTCTACGGGACCGGGGTCGAAGGCGGCATTGACATGCGTCTTCTCTCGTACGGACCAACCAGGGAAGACGCGCCCTGCCGCATGGATGGTGGCTCGATACTCCCGGCCCCCGGCGCGCTCGGCCAGGAAGGCCAGAGCGGCAACCGTCCCGTGCCCGCACGCAGGCAGTTCTCCCTCGGCGGTGAAGAAGCGGAGGGATACGACCGGACCGGCCCGTCGGCTGTCGTGCACCGACACGAAGACGGCGTGCGACGTTCCCGTCGCAGCCGGCACACGACGGCGCTCATCGTCACTCAACGGCGCCTCGTCAAGCACCGCGGTGGGACTGCCGCCGTGGCCGTCGCGCAGACAGGCGCGGACGATCGTGACGGGCAGACCGTGCCTACTCATCGTTGTGCCGTGATCCTTGTGCCGGACCGGTGTCCGCTTCTCCCGCCCACCGCCGGCTCCACCTTCATGCCTCCGCAGGATTCTGATCGTTCTGTTCTTGCGCCTGCGCCCAGGTGATCGCCCATTCGTCGAGCGGTCGGAGGGCGTGACTGAGTGCTGCCCCCAGGCGAGTGAGCTCGTAGCCGTCGGCTGAGAGGACGATGATCCCGCTTGCCGTGAGTTCGCGAAGCCGCTGGTAGAGGACGCTGGATGACATTCCTTCGCAATGTGCCAGCAGCGCGCGGGCGCCGAGCGGACCCGCACGCAGCTCCCAGAGAATGCGCAGCGCCCACCGACGACCGAAGAGGTCCATCGCGGCCATGATCGGACGGCCGGTCGTCGATCCACGAACCGGTGTTCCTGGGCGCGGTGTCGGCATGGCCCTCCTTGTGTTTCGTTATTCGAAACACTAGCATCCATGCGTGTTTCGAATTTCGAAACAACCTCAACGGGAGCGCCGATGTCGCGAATAGCCATGTTGGAACCGCCGTACGCCGACCAGGCCGGCGCGCTGCTCGCGCGCATGATGCCCCGGGACGTGCCGCCGATCGGACTGTTCCGGATGTTCGCCAGAAACCTCCCGATGGCCGGCGCCATGCACGGATGGGGGCGCTATGAGCTGGGCCGACAGCTCACCCTGACCATGAGGGAGCGCGAGATCGCCATCGACCGGACGTGCGCGCTGTGCGGCTGCGAGTACGAGTGGGGCGTGCACATGATGGTGTTCGCCGAACGGGTCGGGCTCACCCGCGAGCAGGCGGCATCCCTAGTGCACGGCGGCCCCGCTGACGAGTGCTGGACGTCCGAGCGGGAACGGCTGCTCATCCTCGCCGTCGACGCGCTGCACGAGCGTTCCGACATCGATGACGCGCTGTGGACACAGCTCGTGTCGGTCTTCGACGAGCTCCAGCTGCTCGATCTGCTTCTGCTGTGCGGGTGGTACCACGCCGTCAGCTTCGCCGCGCGCGCCACGCGCGTGCCGCACGAACCCGGCGCGCCTCGCTTCGCCGACTTCTTCCCCATCACGACCGGGACCAGCCGATGAGTACTACCCGGGAACACTCCGAGGCGCGGCTGCTGGGCCCCTCCCCAATGTTCATCGCCCTGGTCGTGGCGGCAGTCGCCAGCCTCGGGGCACCGCTCATCACCAGCGTGGCGACCACGTTCCACGCCTCTCTCGACGGCGCTGATGATGGGCGTGGCCCGTGACCATCTTCCCGAGGGGCGCAGGCGGCCACGATTGCCCTGCTCTCGGTGGTCTCCATCATCGGCGTCGGCTATTCCCTCGCCGGCCTGCTCACCGAGTTCGGCGGGGGTCGAGCTCGCCGGTGCCGCAACCCTCGCTCACGTTAGAAGGCTGCGACTGTGAGAGCGCGGCTGCGACCCAAGCTGGGCAGCTGCACCCACTTCACCGGATGCACGAATTTCGCGTTTTCCCTACCGGAGGCTTCCGATGAATGAAATCGATACGCAGGTCCGAGAGTCGGCGGTGCGAACCGCGCTGGCTGAGGACTGCGCCGGCGACGACGTCACCACACTCTGGGCGGTGCCCGCCGACGCGCGTGCGCACGCGCGCATCCTGGCCCGACAGGACGGCGTGGTCGCCGGCCTCCCGCTTCTCGGTGAGGTCTACCGACAGCTCGGCCACGACGTCGAGGTGAGTGTGCGCGTAAAGGACGGAGAACGTGTCCGGGCAGGACAGAGCCTGGCGGAACTGACCGGACCGTCGCGCGCCATCATCACCGGGGAGCGCACCGCATTGAACTTCCTGCAGCGCATGTCGGGCATCGCTACCCACGCCGCGGCGTTCGTGGACGCGGTGGCCGGACTGTCGGTGCGAATCCTGGACACCCGTAAGACGGCACCCGGGCTTCGGGCCCTGGACAAGTACGCGGTCGCGACCACCGGGGCGAGCAACCACCGCCTCGACCTGGCCGCAATGGTGCTGCTCAAGGAGAACCACATCGCCGTGGCGGGCGGGGTCGGCGCCGCTGTCGCAGCCATCCGCGCACACAACGCCGCCGGCATCGCCGTCGAAGTCGAAGTCGAGTCGGTGGCCCAGGCAGCTGAGGCGCTGCGCACCGGGGTCGAGTGGATCATGCTGGACAACATGCCCATCGAAGACATGCGGTACATCGTGACACTGCGAGGGTCTGAAGGACCTCGACTCGAGGCGTCTGGATCCATCACGCTGGACACGGTCAGGGCCGTCGCGGAGACCGGAGTCGACGCGATATCCGTCGGTGCCATCACCCACAGCGCGCCGGCGTTCGACCTCAGTCTGCTGCTGACGCCGACGGCACCAGCGGGTGGCCGACACCCGGCGAGGTTCGGATGAGGCCGTGTCTCCTCCTGCGTGGACGGGCTGGAATGCCCGCCATGGCCGACCCCGTCGACCGGGAGGCCTTCGTTTCCGCCTCCGGCATGTTCCCCCCTCGCCGAAGGCGCCGGGCGCCGGGGAAGACTTCGCCGGGACGCGAACCGGCAGCCGCGGGTGGCAGAGCCGAACCAGGCCGGATCAGCACGTCCTCACAAATGCCCGGTGCTCTGTCGCCGGGATCGAGCAATCTGAGCGTCAATTCGCAGCCGGACATGTCCGGCCGAACACAGGAGGTTTCCATGGCTAAGGGCTACTGGGTCAGTGTCTACCGCGCCATTTCCGACCCTGAGAGGCTGACTGCCTACGACAAGCTGGCCGGTCCGGCTGTCCAGGCTGGGGGCGGGCGCCTCCTGTCCCGTGGCGGTCGAGTCGTCGCCCACGAGGCCGGAAACACGCAACGCGTCATTCTGATCGAGTTCGACAGCTTCGAACAGGCCGTCGCGGCATACGAGAGCGAGGCATACCAGAAGGCGCTGGTGGTCCTCTCCGACAGCGTCGAGCGCGACTTCCGCATCATCGAAGGCATCGACTGAACCGCCCTGGTTTCGATGGAGACCTTGGTCTGCCCTGGGTCCGGTGGAGTCGCTGGTCTCCACCGAACCCGGAGCGATTCAACGTTTGCGCAGGTCAGCACGTCGCGCGCCGGTTTCTATAGGGGTGTCGGGTTGGGTCGGACCGGGGTGCCCTGCCGTGATTGCTCACGGTGGGTTTCCCCGGCCCGCCCGCCGCACCCGGCGTGCGCGTCTCCACGCACCGGGCGCTCCACGTGCCTTTCCCGCTGGTCAGGTTCCTGCGGGTTCGGTGGTCCAGGGGGTCGGGATCTTGGTTCCGCGATAGCGGTAGCGTTCGATCTTGACCGGTGACGCGCCTGTGAAAGCGGTCCCCTGGTGGGCGATCCTCCAGTCTCGGTCGCAGAAGCGACGCTTGAACTCGGGCATGCCGAGGCGGGCCTTGCCCGCATATTTCCGGCGGATCCACCGCATCAACCGGCCCCACGCGTGGGCGTCGATCGCGCCGAAGATCGCCTTGGATACTCCGTGCCGGAAGTAGGTCGCCCACCCGCGCAGCATCCGGTTCAAGCTGAGGATCAGCTCGGCCAGATCCTGGTTGCGGGTCGACCTGTGCGTCTTCGCCTTCACCTTGTCCTTGATCGCCTGAACGGCCTTCTTGGACGGCATGGTGTAGACGAAATACTTGTTCGTTCCTCGTTTCCGCTGGCGGCGGATGTGGTGCCCGAGGAAGTCGAACCCCTCGTCGATATGGACCACACGGGTCTTCTCCTCGGCCAGGCGCAGTCCCAAGGGGGCGAGCACGCCGGCCACCACTTCGCGCAAGGCCTCGGCGTGATGGCGGTCGCCCGCCACCATCAGGACGAAGTCGTCGGCGAACCTGACGAATCTCCAGTTGCCCTGGCCTTGGTCCTTGCGTCTGCGCCGCTGCCGCTTGGTGCCCATCTCCTCGTGCCATTGCCGGTCGAAATGATCGTCCAGCGCAGACAGGGCGATGTTCGCCAGCAGCGGGGAGAGGATCCCGCCTTGCGGGGTTCCGGTCCAGGTCTCCTCCCGGTTTCCGTCGGCCGTCATGACCCCGGATTTCAGGAACGCCTTGACCAGCGAGTTCACGTGCTTGTCCTTGATCCTCGCCCGGAGACGGTCCATCAGGGCGGTGTGGTCGATCTCGTCGAAACACGCCTTGATGTCCGCCTCGAACACCCACCGGTAGTTGACCGGCTCGGAGGCGAAGTGATGGATCTCGGAGATCGCGTCGTGCGCTCGCCGGTTGGGGCGGAACCCATAGGAGCACGGTTTGAAGTCCGCCTCGAAGATGGGTTCGAGAACCTGCTTCAGGGCCGCTTGGACTACCCGGTCGGCGACGGTGGGGATCCCCAGCTTGCGAAGCTTGCCGCTCGCCTTGGGGATCATCACCTGCCGCACCTCGACCGGCCGGAACTCGCCCGACTTCAGCGCGTTCCGGAGCTGGCCCAGGAAGTCCTCGACCCCGATCACGGTCTCGATCCAGACCACCGTGGCCCGGTCGATCCCCGGAGTCCTCGCCCCGACATTCCGCGAGACCCGCTCCCACGCGTGTCTCAGGAACGCCGGGTCGTGGACGAGGTTGAACAGGTCACCGAACCGGCGGCCGGGATCATCGGTCGCCCAACGGTGCAACTTGGTCTGCATCCTCCGTACCGCACGCTCGGCCGACCACGGGTCGGGCCAACCGCTGGCACCGGTATTCACCGGCGCGTCTTCGGACATTGCATTCCCTTCATCGACTGACACGCTGCCGCCCTTCCCCATGCACGCGGCTCTCCCGCGCTCGGAGTACTACGGCGGCTCCGCCCCCTCCGCGTCTTCGGCCGACGTCGGGCCTATCCCGCCCCACGCCCCTGGCCAGGGCGTTCGGGCGGGACCGATCACGGAGGGTTCCCACGTTCACTGCTGTCCGATCGACGGGTTAGGCACCCGGCTCTGCCCCTGCGGCATCGTCACGGCTACGCCGTAGTCCTTCACCGTGACCTCCGAGCGCAGGCGCTTAAGACCCTGCTCGGAGTTCCCCGCCCTCGTCAGGAGGAGGGCGAGTGCGCGCCGCTTCCCAGCCCGAATCCACCGGGTTAGAGCTGGTAGCAAGTCAAGAGGCGTAATGACACCGGTTCCTCGCGTATGCCTTCCCGTCTCGCTCACCGCGCCCGGCCCATCCGGTAGTGCTGGACCGACGCGACTTTGTCGAGGCTGCTCCCACCCTCCCCGGCGACTCCCGGCTCAGGCTGCCTCCAGCTTCACCCCACCGCTACGACGGCGAGGAGATGGACGGTCTTTCACCTCCATTCGGAACAACAGCGCCTCGTGGCGCACTAAGACTCGCGCAACCAGGTACACGCGATTGAGTCCGCCCGAGTCAGGGGCGTTCTACTGATCGGTGGGGAGGCGTCGAGACCCCGCCGCCCAGTCTCCCTTTTTCTCCCCCGCCTCACCCGTACCCCTTCGGGCTCGTCAGAGCAGGATGCTGGTCAGGCGGTGAGGCGGGTCATACGCTCCGATCGTGGCGGACATCGGCTACTTCGAGGCTTGGCAGATGTGGCTGGACGGCAAGTCCAACTTGGGAAACGACATGTTCGGCCTGCCGATGATCTGGTGGGGCAGAGCCGGGAAGATCGCGGCCTTCGTCAGCGGGGCGACGATCCTGCTCGACATCGCGGGTCCCGAGCGTCTCACGTCGTTCGCAGACCGGCTACACGCCCTGATCCAGGCTCTCTGGAGCCGCGCGCTGGTCTACTCGTTTTCGGTCGGCGCGTTTGTACTGGCGTTTAGCTGGATCGCCATATGGAGCATCGACATTCCCGTCCCGGCCGGTGTCCCCGGCTTGAACGTGCTCGTCGGTCTCCTCAAGGTTGTCGTCGTCGTCACGCTGCTCTGTCTGGCCCCGCTGGCCGTGGCGGGAACCGTGCTCCTCATCGACAAGGTGTGCGCGAAGCTACCTGCGATCTTCATGCATCCTCGCGCGGTTCACATCCGCATTGTGGCGGCCGTACTCCTGATCGCCGGCTTCCATTTCGACCTGCTCGCCTCATAGCTCATCCCATAAGAACTTCGTTTTTCCAGCCGAGGGAGGAAGCATGCCCCCTCGCTTGGGCGCCAGGCGAACCTGTGGCGGCGTCTCGGTTGGCCGAGTTTCCGGACTTTTCGGCCCGGTCTACGCGCGGGCGCGCGCGAGGCCTCACCGCTTAGGTTGGGCTCCATGACGGACGTCCCCGGCCTGTACGAGGCGCTGGCCACGCTGGCCGCCGCCGCGCGCTCGGCGTACGCGGACGCCAACCTTCGGGTGCGCTCCAGCGGGATCGTCCACGCGGTCGTGATGACCCGATGGCTGAGCGGAGAGCGGATGCCCGGTCCGGCCTGCATGGTCGGGGTCAGCGGCTGGGACCCGGGCGCCACCCATCCGGAGCGCGGGCCGGTCACCTGCCTGCGCTGCCTGAAGCTGGTGAGCTCCGAGGAGCCCGGCCCCGCCCAGGGCGAGCAACTGGAGCTGTTCGGGATCTGAGCCGGGTCCGCTGCCCGCAGGTCGCTGAGCCAACCGAGTTCGCGGACTTCCTGGACAGGTCTACGCGCGGGCGCGCGAGACCTCAGGATCGGGGTGGCTCCGCTCTACTGAAAGGCAGGTCTCGGGACGCCCGGTGCCGTGACTGGTGAGCGTTCAGGTCACGGCACCGGGTGGCGATCGGTGAGATCGCCATGGGTCGCCGGCACCACTTCCGGGGCCTATTTCCCTCTGGCGAGGGTGATCGACGGCCCATTTCGGGGTCCGGCCTAGGATCGCTGCCTATGAACGACTACAAAGGTGTCAGCTACGCGCAGATCCCCGGTTTCCGGCCTCTGTTGCTCGACCTTCGCGTGCCCTCTGGTGAGGGACCGTTTCCGCTGGTGGTGTGGATCCACGGAGGCGCTTTCCTTTTCGGCGACCGGAGATTCCTCCCCGAGACCGTGCAACCGGACTCGGTGTTCGACGCGCTCATCGAGGCGGAGATCGCCGTGGCCACAATCGACTACAGGCTCTCGGGCGAGGCGCTGTTCCCCGCCCAGCTCGACGACGTCAAAGCGGCATTGACCTACCTGCGAGCCTCCGCCGAGGAGTTCAATCTCGATGCCGACCGCATCGGCCTGTGGGGTGAGTCCGCGGGCGGCCACCTTGCGGCGCTGGCCGGGCTCACCGACAGCGCAATCTCTGCCGTGGTCGCCTGGTATCCACTCACCGACCTCAGCGTCATCGACCCGCACAACCCCGAAACGCCGATGGCGAAACTGATCGGTGGGCCGTCCGCCGAGTTGCCCGCACTCGCCGCGCAGGCCAGCCCCGTCAGCCATGTCCGGGCCGCCGCGCCACCCTTCTTGCTTATTCACGGCACCGCCGACGAGCAGCTTCCGCACAGCCAAAGCGAGATGTTGCACAAGCTGCTGCTGGCGGCGGGCGTGAGCTCAACGTTCCTGCCGGTCGAGGGAGCCGGGCACATGTTCACGGGCCACGACGATATAGCGAACCTCATTGCCGTCTCCGTGGCATTCCTCGCGCAGGTGTGACCCAGACACACCCATGGCCGCTCCACTCAAGCGCCGGACCCCCCTCCCAGGCCCGGCTGGGCCACGGCAGGCGACGGCCGCGCCCGTTTCCCCCCGAGCCGGGCGCCGACCGCTCACATCGTATGGTGATCACACGGATACGGGCGGTATTTCCGGCCCGGCGGCCGCGACTGCATGATCATGCATCAGGGCTGCATACTCGCCCCGGAAACCGGGGCAAACCGGACAGATGGCCGTCCGTCCGCCGACGCTCCGCCACGCCCCGGACGTTTGCCCAGGTCAGCGCGGCGCCCGCCGGTTTCTATACCGGACAGAATCAACGCATTGTCCGGTATATGGCTCGGGGCATCTCCGGCCTGCAGTCAGTCCTCCCCTACCGGGACGCTGCCTGCTTTCTCTCGGATCAGGTGGCCGGTCCCCTCCGGTGTCGTCTTTCAGTGGCCACCCGTCCGGCCACCCATGAGCGGCCGCAGGATCGACCACCACGGTCCTGGCGAACAGGGCGGTCTTGGTGAAGGTTGTTCCGTCGAATCGCCGAACGCGATGAGGCGCCGCTGCTCGGGCGTGGGCGTCGAGGAACCCGGGGCCTTCCCCGCACGTTCCTCCCTCATCCCGCTGCCCCGACCCTGTCGTTACCCACCGTGAGTTCCGCGATGAGGTTCGAGTCGCGCATCCCGGAACCCTAGCGCTCTTCTCGCTGACCACCTGTGGCCTCGTTCTCTGCGGCTGGCTGTCCTGTCTCGGGCCCAAGCTGTCCGGCCGACAGCGAAACCTCATTCGCGATATCTCGCGCGAGGGCGCCCTCTCCCGCCGACCTGTCACAGGCGGCCAGTAGCCTCTCGTCATGCAGACAGCGCTGATGATCTACGACGGCCCCGCACCGGCCGATTCCGACGTCCCGCGTACCGGGGGCGTGCCGCTGGCTCCGGCCGGATTCGCCTGGCCCGTGTGCGGCTGCGGAGGGCCGCTGCAGTTCTTCGCCCATCTCCCCGTCGAGGGCGCTGTCCTGTCGGTGTTCGTGTGCCAGAACGACCCTGGCGCGTGCGAATTCTGGGAGGCGACCTCCAGCGCGAGCCGGGTCTATCTGTTTCCCCGGGAGGAACTGCTACCAGTGGCCGTGCCCGAGACGGGTGTGACGCTGCTGCCCGCTACCTCGGCCATCCGCACTCATGTCGTGACGATCGACCCCGAGGAGGCCGGCGACGACGAAGGGATCGAGCCTGACGCGTACGACCTTGCACGCTCGGGATGGAAGAGGGAACCCGAAGACCGATTCGGGAAGCAGCGCGAAGTGCTCGGGTCGCTCGGAGGCAGCCCTTCCTACCTTGAGGACGACCGACTGCCCGTGTGCCCCTCCTGCACCGGCACGATGGAGTTCGTGGCACACCTGGAGGAGGGGATGTCCGCGGAGACGGCGATGAACCTTGGCGGTCAGCTGGGCTACATCTTCGTCTGCCGCACTTGTCGCGAGGGATCCTTCCTCACGGACTGAGGGCCACCTGCGAGGGTCACTGACGGTGACGCTGTCGCCGGTTCGAGACGCCGCAGAGCGTCCCTGGGGCGGAACCGGCGCCGCTTCCGAGAACACGATCTTCTCGGAAGTCCGATGACCTGCGCGGACCAGCCCACTTTGGGGCTGGGGCCGCGTTCGGGAGGAGAACGCCGACCCAGGACAACCAGCGGCTGCGCCACCAACTCGCCCGGGTCCTCGGCCGGCTCCGAGCGGCCGGCATCGGGACACCCGGCGAACCGGCATCCCGGCGAGCGACGATTGGCCCCTGCTGACGGCCGACGGCGGGCCCCGGGCCGGTTCGTCGAGGACGAGCGACCTCGACGAGCCGGCCCTGATCACGGCCCTGTTCACCACCTGCCCCTAGATGATGATGGGTTTCTATCGGCTGCGCGGCCTCACGCCGGTGATCATGAGGTTCAGCAATCGGTCGGCATCGGTCGCTCGATCCTTTGATCGCTCGGTGGCGACCGCGATCCCGTTGGCGAGTTGGAGCAGCTCGGAGATCGTGACATCGTCCCTGGCCTCGCCCGAACCCTGCGCCTTGAGCAGGAGTTCAGAGCCGGCCGACCGGATCCGATCGTGGTGCGCCGTCTCCTTGCCCGACAGCAGGACGGCCAGCCCGCGAAAGGAGTTGCTATGGTCCACGACCGCCCGCAGCCATGTCCGAAGGGCAGCGCCGGGATCGGGATCGGCAGATAGACACCGCGCCTGGGCACAAAGCGCCTCAACCCTGTCATGCAGCACCGCTTCGGCCAGGGCGGCCCGTCCGGCAAAGTGGCGATGCAGTGTCGCCGACCCCGCCCCCGCCCGCTGGGCGATCTTCTCCAGGGAGGCCGCGACCCCTTCCTCGGCAAAGACCTCGCGGGCAGCAGTGAGGATGCGGTCGCGGCTTCTTACGGCGTCCGCGCGCGTGCGACGGGTTCGGCCGACATTCACCGAACGTCCCTCCCTGCCACTAGATGGGGTCTGACCCCATTTATTATGGCAGACTGCGCACGCCGTCTACCCGTGAGGAACTCCATGACTGACACGCTGAACGACCGCGACCAGCGCCTCGGCGGTTTCGTCGACCGACCGAGCCTCGATCAGTACGCGCCCAGATACGGTGAGCACTTCGACATCCGCCGGGACGCCGGAATCGTGGAAGTCAGGATGCACACCGGCGGCGGGCCCGCGATGTTCTCGCGCGGCCTGCTCAACGCCTGGGGCCAGGTGCTCAGGGACGTCGGCGCCGATCGCGACAACGAGGTGCTCATCATCACCGGCACCGGCCGCCAGTGGATCGCGGGCTTCGATCCCCGGTCCTTCTCCGAGCCGCCGTCGCAATGGCCCAGCGACGTGCTCTACGAGCAGTACTCCGACGGGATGAAACTGCTGGAGAGCCTTGCCTTCGACGTCGACATCCCGACCATCGCCGCGGTGAACGGCCCCGGCCCCCGCATGGAACTCGCCTTGATGTGCGACATCACCCTGTGCGCTGACGACACCCTCATCGCCGACGGAAACTTCGCCGCCGGCTCGGTTCCCGGCGACGGCATGCACCTGGTCCTGCAGGAACTCCTCGGCACCAAGCGCGCCGCCTACCTGGCCTACACCGGCCAAAAGATCGACGCTGCCACCGCTCTGCGGTGGGGACTGGTCAACGAGGTGCTCCCGGCCGAGCACATCATGAGCCGCGCCCGACAGATCGCCTCGGCCATCGCGGCTACGCCCCGCACCTCACGGCGGCTCACCCATGCCACGATCCGCCGCCCGTGGCAACGACGCATCGTGGAGGACCTGCGCGCCGGGTACGCACACCAACTCCTCGCGGCCAGCCGTTAGACCTCGCCGCGACGTTCCCACGTCGCACGACGATGATGCCGGGACACTTCGACCGAACTCCCAGACCCGACACTCAGGTCGCGATTCAGCAACGATCGATTTCCAGGCCATAAGGGAGCAGGAGAACCACCAACTCCCTTATGGACGCTGTCCACACCGCGGCCCCGCAGGTGAGCGCTTCGTCGGCCAGCCCAGCTCAAGATAACGAACGTTTTCGGGACGGCCGGAGAGGCCGGTCCCCATCTTCGGCCGGTCCCGGCCCGCGCCGCCCCACGGCGCGTCAGCGGAAGTCGTCGAGCATCCCGAACAGAACATCGTCCATCGCCGGATCCGGCACCGTCAGCACCGTCTCGGGGCCGTCGACGTCGTCGGTGAGCCGTACCCGCTAGCGGCCGGGCGCCAGCTCGGTTCCTCAACCAGGTGGCACCCGCGTCGCGCAGCGGGCCGATCACATCCTTGGCCTTGGCCGCGTCCGCCGGAGTGGCGCCACCGACTACGAGGTCGAAGGGGCGCTGGGTGTCGCCTTGTCGATGACCACACACATAGGTGATCAACTCCCGCACGTCCTCGCGGTCCGGCGGGTATCCGTGCAGGGCGTTCTTGAACAGGGGAACCGCGCCGTCCCACCGCGCGGCCCGTCGCATGGGCGGACGGTTCGGCCAGAATCCCCCGATCCACACCGGCGGCCGGGGCCGCTGCACAGTGGCGGGCTGCAGGCTCACGTTCCGCGCCTGGTAGTGCCGACCGTGATGGTCGACGGCCTCGCCCGTCCAAAACCGCCCCAACAACTCCAGCCCTTCGTCCAGCCGCTCGGCGAGCACACGTCGATCGGTGGAGTCGCCGAAGCTGCCGTACTCGTCCTCGACCGGCCCACCCAGCCCCGCGGCGAAGACGACCCTGCCTCCGCTGAGGTTGTCCAGGGTGGCCACCTGCCGCGCGAGCTGCTGCGGCCGATAACGAGCTACCGGAGTGAGCAGCGTCCCCACCCGGATCCGTGACGTCGCGAGTACGGCCGCGGTCAGCAGCATCCACGCGTCCCCGAAGGGCCGCCCCGAGTACCCCCGGTAATGAACGTGGTCCCAGACGAAGAGCCCGTCCCACCCGGACTCCTCGGCCGCCGCCGCGACGGTTGCCACGTTTCGGGGGTCGGCGAAGTCGCCGAAGTTCGGGATATTGATCGAGAAGCGCATCCGGGCATCGTGGGCCACCCCCCCCTGTCCAGGCAACGGATTATGCGCGGTCACACAGTGGGGAAGGTACGGCCTGCCCGTGACGCCTACCGCGCCTGCTTGGACGGCCCTCCGCTCGGGTCGGTGTCATAGGCCGCAAAGTAGGGGTGTATCCCCAGGTCAGGACAGCGCGCGAGGCCTGTCGGAATCCGCTCACCGACCCGTTTACCGACGTTGATTCTCGGCACGAGTTCTTGACGCTCACCACCTGCGACCTCGTAGTTTCCCGGTGGAGTGTCGACAGACGAACGATTCCGCACAAGATCACAGCAGGCACGATCGAAATCTGACGTCACGAGAGTCGAGCCAGCGCCGCTGGTCAGGACGCTTGTCGGAGCCGGTGTCGGTAGCGGAGGGGGGCCTCGCCCACCTCTCGCTTGAAGGCGGTGCTAAAGGCGCTCTCGGAGGTGTAGCCCAGCTGTGCGGCTAGTTCCCCGATCCGGACGTTGTCGTCGCGCAGCGCCCGCTGGGCCAGCAGCATCCGCCAGGAGCTGAGGTAGGTCAGAGGGGGGACACCGGCCACGGAGCGGAACCGCACGGCGAACGACGTCCGCGACATCGCCGCCGCACGGGCCAGTTCCTCCAACCCCCAGGGCCGGCCCGGTTCGCGATGCATGAGGGTCAGCGCGGGACGCAGCCGGTCGTCGGTCAGCGCCCGCAGCCACCCCGGCGGCAGTTCGGCCTGGCCCAGGTAAGCCCGAAGCACCTCCAAGATCAGCAGCTGGGCGTGCTGGCGTACGGCAAAGGCAGCGCCCATCCGCTCGGCCGTCACCTCCTCGACCAAGCGGTCGACGCACGCCCGTAGGGCGGGCGCGGCGGCGTCGCAGGAGCGAATGAGCGCCACGGGCGGCAGCGTCTGCGTCAACAGCGCCGCGCCGGCCTGGTTGAGCTCGACGTGGCCACCGAGGATGACGTCGTCGACGGCGAAGTCCGCGCCGCCGACGCGCAGGGCATAGTCTCCCGGCTCAGGCGCGAACTCCTCGGGCGGGCCGTCGCCGGTTCCGCCCTCGGCACGCAGCCACGAGCGGCCGGTCAGGACCGCGACGTCACCGGCCTCCATCTCGATCGGGGCATCCAGCCCGTCGGCCGACAGCCGGCACCGGCCACGCACCATCACTGTCAACTTCAGCGGGCTCGCGATCACCGACCGCGTGACCCAGCGTCCCCGCACCGCGAACGCGCCGGAGACCTGGCCGCGCACCTCAAGGAGATCGAACACCTCCGACAACTGATCAACCATCACGTCTTGAACTATCGCGAAGGAAATCCGCACCGTCAAGCATTCAAAGTTCGTCCGATCTCGCTCACGCTGGAAGCATGACCCACTCCTCGGAATTCCAGCGGCCGCTCGGCTCCGGCCTCACGGCGGCGTCGACGGCAGACGAGGTGCTCGCCGGGACCTCCACCTGGACATTGGGAACGACTCGCAAGGAGCACTCCATGAAACTCAACGACTCTGCGAAAGACCCGTCGACGTACGCTGCCGGTCTCCCGGTGACGGACCCTAAGCCCGTCTACTCGTACCACCCCGTCCTGATCGACGTTCCGGGGCGCCCGGTTCCGCTGGCGGTTCGCGTGACGGCTCCGGCCGTCGGCAGTGATCTGCCGGTCATCGTTCTCTCGCACGGGCACGGCCCGTCGACCTTCGTCTCCTCGTTCTACGGGTACGGTCCGCTGGTCAACTTCTGGGCCGCGCACGGCTTCGTTGTGATCCAGCCCACGCACCTCGACGCCACGTTCCTCGGCCTGCGAGAGGCCGACGACCCGGATGCGCCGCTGTACCTCAAGTCACGTGCCGACGATCTCCGCCAGGTCGTGAACCACCTCGGCGAGATCGAACGCGCCGTTCCGGGACTCGCGGGGCGCCTGGACGTCGGCCGCATCGCCGCTGTCGGTCACTCGGCTGGCGGTCACACCGTCGGCCTGATCTCGGGCCAGACCATCACCGACACCAGCGACGGGCCAACGGTCGGAGCCGTCGACGACCGCTTCAGCGCCCGCGTCATGATCGCCGCCCCCGGCTGCGGCGAAGACCTGAACGGCCCAGCAGCGCAGCCCTACGTCGCACTCACCAGCACCAACTTCGACGGTATGACGCCCAAAGCGCTCATCGTCGTCGGCGAGAAGGACTGGCACTCCTTCTTCTCCGACCGGCAGGACTGGCGCAGCGACCCCTACACCGCAGCGCCCGGGCCGAAGACCCGGCTGGAAATCTTCGACGCCGAGCACGGGCTCGGCGGCATCTCCACCTTCGACGCGGCCGAGACCACCGACGAAAACCCCGACCGAGTTGCCGCCGTACGCGCGCTCATTTGGGCCTACCTGCGCAGCGAGCTCTACCCCGAAGACCCGGCCTGGACGCAGGCCACCGCAGCGCTCGCCGGCAGCACCACACCCATCGGACGCGTCGAGTCGAAGTAGGCCCTGCGTACGCGACAGCGCCGCATGGACCAACAGCGCATCACAGCAGGCCAGCGCATCACGTCCGCTGATCTAGACGGTGGCGGCGCCGGAGCGCTCCCTCGTCGGCGTACGCGAGGGAGCGGCGCAGGGCGTGCAGGTTCTCGCCCTTGTTCAGCTGCCGGGAGATGCGCCGCCGGTAGGTCTCGTCGGCCAGGTAGCGGGCGCGGCCTGGCGCTGGCGACCGCTCACCGAGCGCCACCAACGCCAGGACAACACCCGCAAGCAGCGCCGTCATCTCCGCGACCAGGCTGAACACCTCGCCCAGGCAGCCGGGAAGCTGGCCCTCGACATGCACGCGGAAGACCTCGCCCTGCCCACCCAGCAGACTGGCTGGAAATCCGGGCCGATCGCTGGCTACGCGGCGGCCGCGCTGCCCCTGCTCGCTCATGCCCGCGCCGTCCTGGCCGCGGCCGTCGCCGCCGATCGCGCGGCCGGGGCCACCTGGGACGAGATCGGCGCAGTTCTGGATGTCAGCCCGGACACCGCCGCCCGCCGCTACCGCAGCTGACGACAGGCCGCCCGCGCGGCTTACTGATCGTTTCAGAATGAGTTGGGCCGCAGTCTTGCGCTCGGCGACCTTGGGCGGCAGGGTGTCGGAGTGCATAGTGATCTTGTCCCAGATGACCTGTGGGAGCGGGTAGCTCCACTGCTGCCGGATGCTCCCGAGCGCCGCTACCGCCACCCCGGGCGGCTGTGTCTTCCAGACCGGGCAGCCCTGGCAGGCATCATGTATGTGCTTCGGACCGGTGTCGCCTGGCGCGACGTTCCCGCCGAAAGGGTGGGCTGTTCCGGAGTTACGGCTTGGCGCCGACTGCGGGACTGGACCGAAGCCGGAGTCTGGCCACGCCTGCACGCCGCCCTGCTCACCGAGTTGCGCCGCGCCGACCTACTCGACTTGGACAACTGCGCCGTGGACGGATCGCACATCCAAGCCCTCAAAGGGGGGAATCATGTCGGCCCCTCACCGGTCGACCGGGCCCGCCCCGGCTCCAAGCACCATCTGATCGTCGACCGTCACGGCACCCCGCTCGCCGTTACGCTCACCGGCGGGAACCGACATGACATCACCCAACTCTTGCCGCTGCTGGACGCGGTCCCACCGATCCGGGGTCTGTGTGGACGGCCCCGCCGCACGCCCCGGCGCCTGTATGCCGACCGGGGCTACGACTTCGACAAGTACCGCCGCCTGCTGTGGAAGCGCGGCATCAAGCCCATGATCGCCCGCCGTGGCGTCACCCACGGCTCGGGGCTGGGGAAGGTGCGTTGGGTGGTGGAGCGCGCGTTTGCCTGGCTGCACCAATTCAAGCGGCTACGCATCCGCTACGAGCGACGGGCCGACCTCCACCAGGGCCTGCTCGAACTCGCCTGCAGCATCATCTGCCTCCGACGACTCCGAACGGCATCCTGAAGCGATGGGTAAGCCGGGACATGGCTTACCTTCCAGCAGGCCGGATCTCGCTCGGCTGGTCATACATCCGCACGTCGCGCGCAGTCGCCAGTGGCATCAACCGGGCGAGGCCAATCTCGCGGAAGTGGTCGGAGTCGCGGTGAGCCGCAAACGCCGCCGAGTCGACGTACTTCTCAATGCTCACATATCGCTCGGGTGAGTCCTCGGAGCGGAACACGTCATAAGAGAGACAACCCGGTTCCTCGCGACACGCGGTAGCGAATTCCTGCATGACCTGGCCGAACTCAACGGCGTTCTCCGGACTGCATGACACATCGGCAACGACAAGCACGTGTGAATCCATGACGAACACCCTATGTCCAACATTGCTACACGTTGGGCGTAGGGCGCCGCACGCCAAGAAGCAACTCCGGCACTGTCAGGCGGCCCCGAACGGCATTCTGAAACGATCAGTTAGTCGAGAAGGAACCTACTCCGCCGATCACTGGTGGGGTCAAGGCTCGCCGGAAGGTGTGACCAAGACACGTCCGTAGAGCCACCCCACGCCTCGCTGTACCGGGCACTCGCCGAAACCGCTGACCAGCACGAACGCCCCTAGCGTTCAATCCTGTCCGTTTCGCCCCTGGCCCCGCCCTCGGCGCTCGGACGGGTATCAGCGGCGGGTTTCGATCTTCAGGTCACCGGCGGTCACAGTGCGGATGTGGTCACTGGCGAGCATGTCGTGCGGGTAGCCGAGGTCGATCGCACTGACCTTGTCGAGGCGGCCCAGCTGATCGGCGGTGAAGTCGACCTCCAGGGCGCCCAGATTTCCCACCAGTTGCTCGGGGGTGCGAGCGCCGATGACGGGTGCTGTCACGCCTGGGTTCTGCAGGGTCCAGGCCAGTGCGACCTGGGCGGGTGTGTGTCCCACCTCCGCGGCGACCTCCCGCACAACGTCGGCGATGGCGAGGGTCCGTTCGGTCACCATGCCCAAGCCGGCGTTGAAGCTCTTGCGGTTGCTTTCACTGGAGTCGGCGTCCGTCGCGGTCAGGTCGGCGCGGGTGTACTTGCCGGTGAGCACGCCGCCGCCCAGCGGTGAGTACGGGGTCACCCCCAGCCCCATCGCCTGTGCCATCGGGATCAGGTCACGTTCTCCGCCCCGGTTGATGAGGCTGTATTCGATCTGTAGCGCGACCAGCGGCGACCAGCCGCGCAGGTCGGCGATCGCCTGCATGCGCGAGATCTCCCAGGCCGGAGCGTTGGACATCGCCACGTACAGGACTTTGCCCTGCCGGACCAGGTCGTCCATACCACGCAGGATCTCCTCGACCGGTGTCGTGAAATCCCACACGTGCAGGAAGAGCAGATCAATGTAGTCCGTGTTCAGCTGCCGCAGGCTGGTCTCCACCGACGCGAACAGGCTCTTGCGGTGAGCGCCCCCGGAATTCGGGTCGTCGGGCCGACGCTGCGTCGTGTATTTCGTTGCCAGCACCAGCCTTTCGCGGTTGTCGCGGGAGAATTCCCCCAGCATGCGCTCGGAGCTGCCATTGGTGTAGGTGCTGGCGGTATCGATGAAGTTGCCGCCGCGCTCTACGTAGAGGTCGAACAGCTTGCGTGCATCGTCCTGCTCGGCGCCCCAGCCCCACTCGGTGCCGAAGGTCGCTGTGCCCAGGGCCAGCGGTGAGACCCGCATCCCGGAGCGGCCCAGCAGCCGGTAGGTGTCGAGGGTGAGCGACATCATGTCCTCCTGTGCTCGTGATCGTCGTCGAGCACCAGCCTGCGGCCACCGCGAGCCGGGGGTAAGGGAAGGAAGCTCCTGGGAACACCAGTCCTACCCCGGCTGTTAGACCAGCCATGATCACCAGCACCTTGGACATGACACAGGAGCTGGCCGCATTCCTGCGGACCCGGCGCGAACGCCTGGACCCACGGGATTTCGGCCTTCCGGCGCGTCGGCAGGCCCGGCGGACCCCGGGACTGCGCCGCGAAGAAGTCGCAGAACTGGCCGGGATCAGCACCGACTACGTAGTGCGACTGGAACAGGCCCGCGGGCTGCGGCCCTCAGCGGACGTGGTGGAGGCGCTGGCCCGCGCGCTGCGCCTGACCCCCGACGAACGCGCCTACCTCTTCGGCCTGGCCCAACAACACCCCCGCGGTGCTGACAAGCTCGCCACCGCTGCAGGGCCGCCGCTGGCCCAGCTGGTCGCCGACCTGTCGCCGCTGCCGGCAATGCTGATGAACCACCGCTACGACATCCTGGCCTGGAACAGTGCAATGGCGAAGCTGCTATTGGATTTCGACACCCTGCCGCCGTCGAAGCGCAATGCGATGTGGCTATGCCTGATGCATCCGGAGATACGGGAGTTCTACGTCGACCGCGAACGCGTCGTGCGAGAGGGGATCGCCCACCTGCGCACTGCGTGGGCCGCGCATCCCGAGGACCAGGCGTTGACCGACCTCATCGCCGAATGCATCACTCGTGACGAGGAATTCGCGCGATTGTGGGCCGAGCGAGACGTCAAGGTCAACGGCCGCGGACGCAAGATGATGCGGCATCCTGACGTCGGTGTGATCGCAGTCCATTTCGAAACGCTTACGCCACTTCAAGATCCGGACCAGCTGTTGATGATCTACCGCGCCGCGGACGATGAGAGCCAGTCGGCATTGGACCGGTTGTGCGCACGGTGATGTCGAACCGCCCATTCGTGCACTGAGGCTGAACCGTCGCTCCGGCGTGACTTCGGGATCCATCGGTGAGATCTGAGCCGAAAACATGCCGATCCGCCCGATCCGCGACGACATCGAAACCCGCGTCCGGCAACTGCTCGCCGAGCTGACCACCTGACACCGGAGCCTAGGGTTTCTCTCGCGTGACCTGCACCTGACTAAAGGCTCACCACATCAAGGCCCGGAACTCCTATAGCTACGGTGAGGGGCAGAGTAGGCGGCGATCCCGCGTTCTACCTGGGGTTTTCTGGGGCTCCGTGGATGATGCGGTGGATGGTGGAGCGTCCGACGATGTACTCGGTGGCCAGGTCGGTGAAGAAAACCTCGCCTTCGGCGTAGCGGCGGCGGATGGAACGGCGGGCGGGTTCGGGCAGTTTGGGCTGCTTGCCCTTGAGCTTGCCGTTCTTCTTCGCGAGGGCCATCCCTTCGCGGGTGCGTTGGTGCCCGATGTTCGCTTCTGAGGGGCCTCGGTGTTTCCGGACAGCCGTCTTATGGTCGTAGCCTATGCGGCTGCTCGGGTTGAAACGGATTCGTTGAGTACTTCCAGGGGCGGTCGGTAACCGAGTGCCGAGTGCAGGCGCCGGTGGTTGTAGAACCCTTCGATGTAGCGGATGACCTGGCGTTTCGCTTTGGCTCGGGTGGTGAAGACGAAGCGGTGCAGCCATTCGTTCTTGATGGCGGCGAAGAACGACTCGGCCATCGCGTTGTCGTAGCAGACGCCGGCGCGATCGTCTGCTCGCCCTCCAGCACCATCGGCGAAGCCGACCGGCTGGCCCTGCCGACGCTATGGGATGTGACCCACAAGCGGCCGGACTACTACCACCAGATCGCCACCAGCCAGGCCCGCCAAAGCTTCCGCAACGCCCAGATCGCCATGACCGTGGGTTTCGTGCTGCTGGTCGTCTTCGCCGTGCTGGCGCTCAGAGCCACCACCCCCACGGCCAGCATCGTCACCGGCGCCCTGGGCGCGGCCGCGGCCGCGTTCGCCGCCTACATCGGCCGCACTTTCGCCCGTTCCCAGGAAAGCGCGGCCAGCCACCTGCGCGCCTACTTCGACCAGCCGCTGGAGTTCTCCCGCTACTTGGCCGCCGAGCGCCTGCTGGCGGCGATGGACAAACTCGACCCCGAACAGCGCGCCATCGTCACCCCTGGCCAGCCCGCCCTCGAGCCCTCCGCCGCCGACGGCGCCAAGGACCCCGCGTGATCACCGACCTCGCCCTTCCCGCCGCCGCCCTTCCCGCCGCCCTTCCCGCCCCCTCCCCCGTCCCCGTGCCCGTGCCCGGCGTCACCCTGCGCGGCACGCCACCGGCCCGTGCCGAGATCGATGTCCTGGTCGAGCGCTGAACCCTGCCGCGAGATGAGCGGGACCTTCTCGCCGGATGCGGCGCCGGGCGGCGGGGGTCTGTGTCGGCTGGATGCGCTGTGAGCCGCCCGTCGCTCAGCCAGGACGCTCGGCCGCCCACGCGCCGAGGCTTTCCTCGGTGAGGACCTGGTCCAGCGCGGTGGCCGCCGCCCCGTGCAGCGCTCCGTCCTCGCCGAGTACGGCGGCCACCACCGGCGGCGGGTCCGGGCGGCGAAAGCTCATCAGCCCGTCGGCCAGGGCCGCGCCGAACTCCATGGCGGCCGCGGAGCGCAACGGCTCGGCGAAGCCGCCGAGTGTGACGATGCCGGGATCCAGGGCGTTGATCAGCCCGGCGAGGCCGCGGCCGAGCCAGCTCGCGGCCCGTCCCACCGCGGCCCGGACCGCCGCGTCTCCCTCCGCCCTGGCCAGGGCCGTCTGCGCGTAGCTGCGCGGGTCGGGAGGCGGCGGCTCCCCGAGGTGACGGGCGATGGCCCGGCCGTCGACCGCGAGGTCCCAGCAACCCAGCGCGCCGCATGGGCAGCGCAGCGCGGGGTCGCCGAGCGGGAGATGGCCGAACTCGCCGCCGGTGCCGGTCGCGCCCGTGACAGGGCGGCCGTCCACGACCAGGGTGCCGCCCACGCCCACCTCGATCGTGACGTGCAACGCCGTACCGACCCCGGCGCCGGCGCCGTAGCGGGCCTCGGCGGCGCCGGCCAGCGTCGCGTCGTTGCCGATGAGCAGCGGCAGGCCCGGTTCGGGCGCCAGCGCGGCGAGGTCCACCGCGTCCCAGCCCAGCGCCGCGGACTGCACGACTCGGCCGTGCCGCACGGTCGCGGCGGCCGCCACCGACACGGCCCGGACGCGTCCCTCGTGGCGCTCGCGCACCCGCTGTACCGCCTGCGCGATCGTGCGGATCACCTGGCCGGGGTCGCGGCTGGCATGCGCGGCCGCCTCGGCCAGGCGCGGCCTGCCGTCGAGCGCCGCGACCGCGATCCGCCAGTCCTCCTGCCGGACGTCGACGGCGATGACGACCGGGCCGTCCGGATGCGGGCGCAGGACGGTCGTCGGGCGGCCCCGGCCGGAGACGGCGGCTGGGCTCTCGACGAGCAGCGCCAGCTCGCGCAGCCGCGCGGTGATCTCGGTGGCCGATCCCGTGGTGAGGCCGAGCCGCTGCGCCACGCCCGCCCGGGTCACGCCCGGCTCGCGGCGCATCTCCTCCAGCACGGCCAGCGCGCCGCGCCAGCGAGCGTCCCGCGCACGGACAGACCGCGCGCGGCCTGCGGAACTTGTCATGACCACCGTCACCTCCTATATCCTCGTGCCACGAGCTTATCGGAGGGAGCCCCTGTGCGGCGACAACGGCTGGATCTCGAAGCGCTCGAAGCGGTGCTCCTGGACATGGACGGCACCCTTGTCGACTCCGACGCGTCGGTCGAGCGGGCCTGGACGACCTGGGCGGGCGAGTACGGCGTGGACGTGGCGGAGGTGCTGGCCGTGGCGCATGGCAGCCCCGCGGCGCACACTGTACGGCGGCTGCTGCCCGCGCTGGACGCGCACGAGGTCGCGGAGGCGGCGCGGCGCCAGCATGCCCTGCAGTACGACGACCTGGCGGACGTCACCGCCGCGCCCGGCGCGCACGACCTGCTCGCCGAACTGGGTCGGCTCGGGCTGCCGTGGGCCGTGGTCACCAGCGCCGACCGGCGGCTGGCCGAGGAACGGCTGCACGCGGCCGGCATCGACCCGCCACTGCTGCTCACCGTCGACGATGTGCGGGCGGGCAAGCCCGACCCCGAGGGCTACTTGCGGGCAGCGGCCCGGCTGGGAGCCGACTCGGCCGCCTGCCTCGTCGTCGAGGACTCCGAACCCGGGCTCACCGCCGGACGGGCCGCCGGCATGCGCTGCGCGGCGCTGCGCGGCCTCGACGGTGACCTGCGCCTGCTCGACCTCGGGCAGCTCGCCCACCTGCTGCGACGCGCCCGGGTCCGGCCTTGGTGGCGCGACGCGGTCGGCTACCAGGTGTACCTGCCGTCGTTTCGCGACAGCACCGGCGATGGGTGGGGTGATCTGGCCGGGGTGAGCGCGCACCTGGACCACCTGGCCCGGCTGGCCGTCGACGTGGTGTGGCTGACGCCGTTCTTCCGGTCCCCGATGCGCGACCACGGCTACGACATCGCCGACTATCGCGCGGTGGACCCGTCCTTCGGCGGTGAGGCCGCCCTGGACGAGCTGCTCGACCAGGCGCGTCGCCGGGGCATGCGGGTGATCGGCGACCTGGTCGTGAACCACACCAGCGATGCCCATCCGTGGTTCGCCGCCGCGTCCTCCTCGCGGTCGGAGCCGCATCGCGACTACTACATCTGGCGCGACCCGGCCCCGGACGGCGGCCCGCCGAACAACTGGCTGTCGCACTTCGGCGGCCCGGCCTGGACGTTCAGCCCGGCCACCGGCCAGTACTACCTGCACCTGTTCCGGCCCGAGCAGCCCGACCTCAACTGGCGCAACCCCGCGCTCGCCGCCGAGATCGACGCGGTCATCGAGCACTGGCTCGCGCGCGGTCTCGACGGCTTCCGCATCGACACCGCCGCCTACCTGATCAAGGACGCGGGCCTGCGTGACAACCCGCCGCTGCCGCCCGACCGGCTCGCGCCGACGCTCGGGACGACCCTGGACTGGCGGCGCCAGGACCACCGCTACGACATCCACCAGCCCGACGTGCACGCCGTACACGAGCAGTGGCGCGGGGTCGCCGACCGCCACAGCGCGTTTCTCGTTGGCGAGGTGTACGAATTGGACCCCGTCGCGCTGGCCCGCTTCGTGACGGGTGAGCGGCTGCATTCGTCGTTCTGGTTCGGACTGGTGGAGACCGGCTGGGACCCTGACCGCATCGACGCGATGATCATGGCCGCGGCGGCGGCGTCGCCGCGCCTGTCCTGGGTGCAGGGCAACCACGATCGTTCCAGGGCCGCCACGCGTTACGGGGGCGGCGCGCTGGGGCGGCGCAGGTCGCTGGCGCTGCACGTGCTGATGGCGCTGTTGCCCGGCACGGTCTGGCTCTACCAGGGTGAGGAGCTCGGCCTGGGCGACGGGCGGGTGCCGCCGGGGCAGGGTGCCGACCCGCTGGGCGCGGCGCAGCCCGACCAGAGCCGCGACGTCGTCCGCACGCCGATGCCGTGGCGCCCGGGCCCCGGCCTGGGGTTCACGACCGGCCGCCCATGGCTGCCCGGCGGTGGCCGGAGCCACTCCGACACCGTGGCGGGCCAGACGGGTGACCCGGCCTCGCACCTGAACGCCCTGCGCCGCCTCCTGACGGTCCGGCGCCGGCTGGCCGGGCTCCTCGCCGTGACCAACGAGGTGACCAGGCAGGAGATCGACCCATCGGTGACCGCCTACCGCCGGGGCGACCTGTGGGCCGTGGCGAACCTGCGCGACACGCCATCGGCCGAGGTGGAGCTGCCGGCGCCCACAGTGTTCGACAGCGACGACCCGGCCCTCACCCCCGGCCCCACGTCCGGCCGGGTCCGCCTCGCGCCACAGCAGGCGCTCCTGCTGGCGGCTCGATGACCGACCCCGCAAAGACCGGCCGATCGAAAGGAAGGCATGATGTCCCACCTGGTGACCCCGTTCCGCTTGAACGTCCCCGAGGCCGACCTGCGCGACCTGCGCGACCGCCTGGCCCGTACCAGGTGGCCGGAGAAGGAGACCGTGGACGACTGGTCCCAGGGCGTCCCGCTCGCCTACCTGCGGGAGCTGTGCCGCTACTGGGCCGAGGAGTACGACTGGCGGGCCACCGAGCGACGGCTGAACGCGCTGCCGCAGTTTCGCACCACCGTCGACGGGCTCGGCATCCACTTCGCGCATGTGCGCTCCCCGCACGAGGATGCGCTGCCGCTCGTCCTCACACACGGCTGGCCGGGCTCGATCGTGGAGTTCCTGAAGGTGATCGGCCCGCTGACCGACCCGCCGGCCCACGGCGGCGATGCGGCCGACGCGTTCCACGTCGTATGCCCGTCGCTACCCGGCTACGGGTTCAGCGACAAGCCGACCGGCACAGGTTGGGGTGTCGAGCGGATCGCCGCTGCGTGGACCCGGCTCATGGCCTGTCTGGGCTACGACCGGTACGGCGCCCAGGGTGGCGACTGGGGCACCAGCATCACGGCGAGCATCGGCCAGCAGGACCCCGGGCACGTGGCGGGCATCCACCTCATGCCGCCCCTCGCCGCCCCCGACCCGGCCACGATGGACGACCTCACCGACGCCGAACGGACCGCGCTGGCCGCGCTGGAGCGGGCACGGGAGTGGGAGGACGGCTACTCGCTGGAGCAGTCCACCCGGCCACAGACCATCGGCTACGGCCTCGTGGACTCCCCGGCGCTGCTGTGCGCGTGGATCATGGAGAAGTTCCGCTCCTGGACCGACTGCGACGGGCACCCGGAGAACGCCCTCGGTCGTGACGAACTGCTGGACAACCTCATGCTCTACTGGCTGCCGGGTACCGGCGCGTCGGCCGCCCGGCTGTACTGGGAGAGCTTCAAGCAGGTCCAGCGGCGCTTCGCGGGCGCGACGACCGACGTGGTGACGGTGCCGACGGGATGCTCGATCTTCCCTAAGGAGCACCCGCGCCCCTCCCGGCGGTGGGCCGCCAAGCGCTTCACCGACATCCGGCACTGGAACGAACTGGACCGGGGCGGCCACTTCGCCGCCTTCGAACAACCCGAGGCGTTCGTGGACGAGGTGCGGACGTTCTTCCGCCTGGTCCGCTGAGTCCTGGTCCAGCACGCCTCACCCACCGGGACCCCTCACGGCCCAAATGGCCACCCGGTTGATCAGCCCGGCCCGTCGCAAGTCCGCCGACGAACGCCTGCGGATGTTGCCCCAGCGAGCGGGCCTCCAAGCCTGGACCGGTTTCCTGGACGCCTACGTGCACCTGGCCGACATCTTCACCCGCATGAACGACCTGCCGAGATCGCTGGTGGCGCTGCTGATCGGCGAGGCCTGCAACGTCGGGCTGACGCCGGTGATCAAGGCCGGGGATGAGGCGCTGACCCGTGGCCGGCCCTCGCACGTAGACCAGAACTACGTGCGCGCCTACGGCCTACTGCGCATGTTCGTCCGCCAGGGCTCTCCGACGCCGCTGGGACAGGCGTTCGCCGAGTACGGCCGCATCGACAAGACGACGCACCTGCTGAGCATGCTGGACCCGATGCCTTCTACGACTGAGCAACGGCGGCCATGTTCACCACACGGACGCCTCCGTCCTGCGTCCAGAAGATGACACCGTTACCTGACGGGGCCGGACTGATGGAAAATCCGACGGATATGGCCCTGGCCTCTGGAATCCCTGGGAGGGCACGGCCGCGAACGCTCGCGCCACTATCGAATTCATAGCGCGCGCCTCTAACCGGGCTCGCGTTCAGCCTCCTGGAGTTGCTGCCACTTCGCCATCGACCGCTTGATCTCCTCGCGTACGAACGCGAAGAACCGTCGGGTCTCGTCCAGCCGCCGTCCGGCGGGAGAGTCGGAACCCAAGACCGCGATGCCCTCGCCGGCGCCTTCCTGTAGCCGGGCCAGCACCGGGTCGGACTGGCTGACGTAGTGGCTCCAGGTGTGCTCGTGGATGCGGCAGAAGTCGTGTCGGCTACCGGGTTCGCGGCCGCGTTCGACCAGTCGCACCTGCACCAGGTACTTGACCGCCCCCGAGATCGCTGACGCGCCGACGCCCAGTCGCTCGGCGAGTTCGGCGGCCGACAGCTGGCCGGAGTCGGTGACCAGCAGTGCGGCGTATACGCGCGAGGCCATTCGGGGCATGCCGGATTCGACCATGATCTGCGCGAACCGTTCCTGGTAGCCGGCAATGGCGTTCTCGTCCGCTTGTGTCACCGAAGCTCCCTATCTGCCCTTGACTGTTGAAAGTGTTCGCGAACTTCACGAAATTCATGAAATATGTCTAGTGTAGCCGTGTGGGAGACACCGAACTTGTCGGAGTGCAGCAGACCCTAAGCCCCGTCCTCAAGGCCAAAGCGCTGGACAACCGACTATCGGACCCGATTCTCGGTGACGGGTACGCCGAGCAGGCGATGCGCCGCCTCGACCCCGGCTACGACAAGCGCAGATTCGGCACCAGCCAGATGGGTCTCGCCGCCGTGGTGCGCGCCAAGGCCCACGACGACTGGGCGCGAAGCTTCCTCGCCGATCGCCCTGACGCGGTGGTGCTGCACCTGGGCTGCGGTCTCGACGCCCGGGTGTACCGGATCGACCCGCCCGCCACCGTCGACTGGTATGACCTGGACTATCGATCCGTCACCGACCTGCGGCGGCAATTCCTGCCGCCACGTGAGCACTACACCCTGATCGACTCCAGTGTCACCGACCTGACCTGGCTGGAACGCATTCCCCGCGGCCGGCCGGTGCTGATGATCGCCGAGGGATTGGTGCCCTATCTGACCGAGACTGACGTCCGGCGGCTGCTGATCAGCGTCGTCGATGCCTTTCCCACCGGACAGATACAGTTCGACACGGTGTCAGTCTGGGCGTGGCGCACCTCGAAATGGCATCCCACGCTGCGCAAGTACGGCACCCAGTTCCACTGCGGCTTCAACGACCCGGCAGCGCCGGCCGATTGGCACCCGCGGCTCGAATACGTCGATGAGGCGCCGATGTCCGACTCGCCGGTGCTGATGGCCAAGGCGCCCGCGAACGTACGCCGCATGTACCGCGTCATGAATCTACTGCCGGGCATGAAGCGGTCCACCCGCATCGTGCGGTTCCGCTTCTGACACCGCCGATGGCCGTTACTGTGGCCGTTCGCCGCGTTGACGTGTTGGTGGAACCAGCGCATCCCCAGTACCGCCTGCCGTCCGGGATACTCGAACCGGTGTACTCGTCAGCCGACCGCCAAGACCTGCGAGCAGGGCAATTCAGGGTTGCGTCCACGGAGGTGGTGTACGAGTTTTCGCCGGTGACAGGCGTGGCATCGTGAAATGAGGACGGCCGTCGCGTGATCCTTCAGGTTGCGAAACCAAGATCGAAGGCGAAGAGAGCGATGGCCGTGAACCGGCTTTCAGCCGGCCCCGCGACGTCGGTAGAGGTTGGCGCCGGGCCTGGTCGGCTGCTACGTCGGCGGCGCCGGGCGGGTCGTGCTCGGCAGTCGGAGCGGGCGGAACCGGCCGCCGTCCTGTGGTCCGCCGTGTGGCAGGATCGGCCTGCGATCCTGAACGTACGACACCGGCGAAGCGCGTATTGCGGTCACGTCTCCTTGTCTCGGGGCCCATCCGCTCGATCAGCGCCAGCGGTGTGCGGGCCGGGCAGATGGTCGCTTTCGTGCGGTGGCGCCGCCCGGCGGCGGCTCAGCATCGCTGCGATGGGGATGGCTGCGGCCAGTCCGCTCAGCAGTACGGCGGCGAGCGCCCCGAGGATGGCCGGCTGGTTGCCGAAGGCGATGCCGGCCGCTGCGAGCGCCGGCCCGGCGTTGCGCACGGCCGCTACCCCGCCCATGGTGGTGCGGCGCGTTCGGGGTCCGGTGGCCAGGGCGGTGCCCAGGGCGAAGGTGAGGCCGGAGAAGACGAAGCCCGCGAGCAGGCTGCCCGAGCCGATCAGGGTGATGACGTCGCGCCAGTTGCCCAGGAGCATGCCCGCCAGCACGATGAGGAACGTCACATTCGATGTCGTGGCGGCTGCCGGATGCCAGGACAGCGCGGTGGGCGGCGCGTAGTGGCGCACGATCAAGCCCACGGCGAAGGGGACGAGTTGCAGGACCGCGACGGTCAGGATCAGCGTGGGGACGTCGAGTACGACTCCGCCGCCCGCGTTCGCCGCTTGCAAGAGGAGGTTCGCGGTTGGGCCGAAGGTGATGCTGCCGACGGCGGCGAGCAGGACCTGCATGGCGGCGCCCGCGGCGACGTCGCCGTTCTGCACCATGCCGAGTTTCGCCCCGAACGGTCCTCCGGGTGAGGAGGCGATCAGGAGCAGCGCGATGAAGGACGCCGTGGGCAGGCCGAACAGGGCGGCGATGCCCCAGCCGAGGAGGGGGACGGCGGCCAGGTTGGCCAGGAGCACCAGCACCAGCAGCCAGAGGTGTCCGAACACGGCGCGCAGGGCCGGCAGCGTCGCTCCCAGGCCGGCGGCGAACATGGTGGCCGCTACGAAGATGACGGTGACGGCGTTGAACAGCAGCTGCAAGACGTCCATGAGGCTCCCCTGATCGTCGTGCCGGAGCGCGTGGTGGGCGCGTGGGGCTCAGTCGGTGAGGTCGCCGAGCCAGCGCAGCGCGGTCAGCCCGGGCATGAAGCAGTATTCGCCGCCGCGTGTGACGACGAAGCGCGGCAGCGCGTGCAGGCGCCGCCGTACGGGACGCCGCGGGATGGTGTAGTCGCCGGAGCCGTCGTGGGAGCCGGTGACGGGGTCTTTGGCGTCGCCGGAGCCGAAGAAGACGCCGTCGTTCATCCATTCGGACTGGACGAACTCGAACTGCCGCCCGAGATGCGCGCCGATGAAGGCGAACATCAGCCCGCGGTCGACCCCGTCGTCTTCGAAGACGCCGTCGGGCAGCGGCGGGCCGTAGACGGTGCCGCGCCTGATCATCCGGTGCAGCCGGGGTACGCCCGCCACCGCCGCGTCCCGGGGGTTGGCCCGGCGGATGTGGCTGCCGCCGGGAGTGATGAGTCCTGCCGGGTCGTCCTGCTGGTAGAGGAAGCTGTTGCGGTACGGGTCGGTGTCGAGGCCGGGATCGTCGCATGCCGGGCTGAGGGCCAAGGGGGCGCCGCTGCGCCAGCGGCCCATGATCTTCGCGGCCAGCAGTTCCTCATCCTGCGGATCGGTGGCGTTGTCCCTCAGGTAGCGCCGGAAGACGCCGACGCGCTGGTGGAGTTTGCGGAAGGCCGCGTAGCTGCCGTTGCGTCCCAGCACCTCGGGTTGGAGACGCTGGAGGCCGCCGAGCTCGTCGGGGTAGCCGAGCACGAATTCGCCGGCCTTGAGCGGCTCTTCCAGCGTGTTGGATCCGGGGATGCCGCTGCCTGCGATGGCGGGGTGGCTGATGCCGTCGCGGTAGCCGAAGGGCTCGGTCTCGGTGGGCAGCGCGTGGCAGTTCTGCCGCCAGATCGCCGTCACGCCGCTGAGGGCGTCATAGGCGGGGCGGGCACGATCGACGGCGGCCTGCAGTCGCGCGTTGTCGGGGGCGAGCGCGACCAGCACCACGTGGACGTCGGACGTGCCCATCGGAGCCTCCCAGTGTTCGGGATTGCTCTGGCCGGTGTCGCCCAGCGCGTGGGCGCGTGCGGCCATGCCTTGCCGGAATTCCCAGGCGAAGGTGTCCAGCGATTGCTGAGCGACGCCGAGCGCTTTGAGGCCGTGGTAGGTGAGGGCGATGCTGACCCAGGTCTCGCCCAGCGGGCTCACCGTGTCGGCGGCCGAGGTCACCACGGCGCTCGCGCGCCGCATCAGTTCCCGCCCCTGGCGGCGGTCGTCGATGCGGAACAGGATGTAGGTCGCCGCGTACGGCGTCGGCCGGGCGCTGAGCACACCGCGCTGGATGTCGTCGAGTTCGAGTCTGGCCTGAGCCGGTTCGCTCATGGGGACCCGCCTTCCTGTAGGGCTATGTCGCCGAGACGATGTTGTTCCAGAAGGTGCGCAGGCTCTCGTCGACGCCGAACAGCGAGCTGAAGATCGTGGTGTCGGCGAAGATCACGTCACCGGCCCGGTCGCCGCTCGGCGGCATCCACAGGAAGGTGTTGAACTCACTGTTCCCGGCCTCGGTGAACGGGTGCGGCGGCCTGGAGGTGTCGATCGGCTGCCTGCCCAGCACCTGGATGACGTCCGGGTCGTCGGTGATCACGGCGTAGTGCGGCAGGTGCATGTGGAAGTTGAAGTGGGACACCCCTCGGAGCCACCCCTTGACATCCAGGTCTTCGGCGATGGACAGGGGCGCGCTCTTGTTGCCCGCCGTCACCGCGGGGCGCAGCCCGTAGCGGTTCTCCACGGGCACGCCCAAGCCCTCCATCAGCGATCGGGTGTAGCGCCCGAAGCGTTGCTGGCGGGGTACCAGTGCGTCGCCGTGATGGTGATACTCCACCTCACGCACCGCCATGTCGTCGGACGCGCCGACGTCGTGATGCGGCCCGAGAGCAAGGCAGGTTCCTTCGCGGGTGAGCCAGTCGCGCAACGCCTCGATCTCCGCGGCCGCGGCGTCCTGCCCGGTGATCATGTGATCCAGGCCCCACACGAACAGGGTGTCGGTGTCGGCCAGCACCCGCTCGTCCAGCGGTGTGTGGAAACCTGCCTGGTCGACGCGCTGGTACACGGGCACGGGATATCCGGTGGCCTCTTCGACGAACTGCTGGAAGGGCAGCCAGCCCCAGAAGAACAACTCCAGCCCGCCCGCGATGCCTTGCTGGAAGCGCAGCGGATCGGACCATTGCGGGTCCTCGTAGGCCGGCCACTGCACGCGCCGCACTTCGGTCATGGTGGAGAACCGGTTGTCCAGCTCGGCCACGTCGCGTCCCGCCTCGGCGGGAAAGGACCACGCCACGTAGATGCTCAACCGGCGCCGGCCGGGACGGTACGGGCGGGAAACGTGGTTCTGGTTGTAGGTGCGCGCGGTTCGGGGCTCGTTCATCGTCTCTCCATACGGCGCCGGCGGATGTCGGTGCGGTTGCGGCTGACGGATGTCACTGCAGTTGGTCGAGCATCTCCGACAGGGCGTTCTTGATCCGCAGCGCCTTTTTGATCTCATCGGCGGTGACGTACGGGTACTCGCCGTACTCGATGAAACTCGGGCAATGGTGCTCCCGGACGAATCTGACGAACGCCTCCGGGTTGGTCTTCCAGTCCTCGGGAAAGCCCTCAAGGTTCTCGAAAGCGGTGTTCACGCCCGCCCGGGTGAACAACGCGATGGCGTCCTCGGTGTACTTGTCGAAGTCGGTGTCGAAGATCCCCTGGTACATGAAGCGCGTGTCGTCGTCGAAGAGCACCCAGCGCAGATAGTGCAGCTTCAGCGGCGCGAGCAGGTGCGGATCTTCCTGCAGTGCCTGGGCGAGCGCGTGGCCGTAGTCACGGATCGCATCGGCTCGCCCGGGTTTGACCTTCGCGATGATGGTGAACCCGTAGCAGGCCGGGGTCTTCGGGTAGACGGGCCCGTACTTGCCCTGCTCCAGCTGTCCGGTCTCCTTCGGGATGACGACCGCCTGTGGCGTGATCTCCATTCCGACCTCCCCTGCGTCGTACGTGTCCAGGGGGGAGACTGGAGTGACCTGACCAGCGCAATTGTCTCATGGTGGGACGTCAGGCGGCACTCGGGTGCCATGGCCACGACAGGGTTGCGTCCCTTACCTGCGCCGGTGGGGATGATCTGACACTTCCGCCGCACCAGGCTTCAAAGAGAACCGCCGTAAGCAACGCACTGGCCGCATCCGGCCATTCCCCGTGCGCGTCCCGGGCCACCCTCCGCCTCCGGGTGTGAGTAGTTGCGGTACAGAAAGTGTCGTTGAGATTGATCATGGTCGGCTAGCACACGGGATGCGACTGCCGCTGGGGTTCGCGGAAAGGTCGCCGGGCGGCTGTTGGGGCTGGCTACGGTCCGCCTCGTGCCGGTGGAGTTTCCGACTGATGAGCAGGCCGAGGCGTACGGGACGTTCTCCCAGGTGCCCACGCGCCCGGAGCTGGAGCGGTTCTTCTTCCTCGATGACGACGATCGTGACCTGATCGCGCTGCGGCGTACGGACGCGCACCGGCTGGGCATGGCGGTGCAGATCTGCTTGCCCGCGCTCTCGCGTCGCCGGGTCAAGGAGTGCGTCCATCAGGGGTGCGAAGGGAGCGCGGTGTCACCGCGTCCTGTTCCGTGAGGTGGCTGTCCATGGTGGTGTTCAGGTCGGCCATGAACGCTTCGACCTGTTCCAGGAACTGGGGCGGGTAGTGCGACATCGCGGCGTCGAGGCGGTGGGCGAGCGGGCCGAAGAACTCGTCCGCCCGTTCCTGGATGTGTGCTCCGCTGCGGAGCGTGACGATGCGCCGGTCGGAGTGCTCGCGGGCCCGCGTGATGTGCCCCGCCGCTTCGAGACGGTTCAGGAGCGCGGTGGTGGCGCCGGTGGAGAGGGAGATCCGCTCGCTCAGCCGCGCCGGTGACAGGAGGGTGCCGCGCTCCTCGGCGGTGGCGATCTCCAGGACCGCGGTCGCATCCGTGGAGTGCAGGCCCAGCCAGGCGGCGAAGCGCCGGCTGAGCTCGGCGTAGTGGCCGCCGTAGATCCTCAGCGACTCCATCAGCCGTTCACGCTGCTCAGCGACACCGTCGCGCACTGCTTCCTCCATGCCTGCGCCCTTCGCTCCTGTCACGCGGTCCGCACGGTCATCCCGCTTTGACAACCTACCGCCACCACTTTACCTTCATGATGGAATTACTTCACCGTGGAGGCATCTGACGTGCGCAACCTGTCCCCCACCCCTGACGAGGCGACCGAGCCCTACCGGTGGCGGTGGCTGATCCTGGCGGTGATGATCCTCGCGGAGATCATGGATCTCCTGGACGCCTCGATCGTCAACGTCGCCGGACCGGACCTGGAGAGATCCCTCGGTGCCGGTTCCGTCGGACTGCAATGGGTGATCGGCGGCTACGCCCTCACCCTGGGCGCCGGGCTCGTGCTCGGCGGCCGGCTCGGCGACCGCTACGGCCGGCGCCGGATGTTCCTGATCGGACTTGCGGCCTTCACCGTGACCTCCCTGCTGTGCGCGGTCGCGCCGAACATCGAGTCGCTGATCGCCTTCCGCCTGCTGCAGGGCACCGCCGGAGCGATGCTGCTGCCCCAGGGCCTGGGCCTGCTGCGGGAGAACTTCTCCGGCCCCGAGCTCACCAAGGTCTTCGCGATCTTCGGACCCGTCCTGGGCCTGGGCGGCATCATCGGCCCGGTCCTGGGGGGCTTCCTCATCGAGGGCGACTTCTTCGGCCTGGGCTGGCGGTCGGTGTTCCTGATCAACCTGCCCGTCGGAATCGCGGCACTGATCGTCGCCGCGAAGTTCGTGCCCAAGAAGGCGGGCGACCGCACGATACGGGTCGACATGACCGGCGCCGCCCTGGTCGTGGTGTCCTGTGCCCTGCTGGTGCTGCCGCTGAACCAGGGGCAGGAGGAGGGCTGGCCGCTATGGACGTGGCTGTCCATGGCCGCCTCGGTGATCGGGTTCGCCTTCTTCGCCCTTCAGCAGCGCCGCACGGCCGCCGCGGGCCGCGAGCCGCTGGTGACCCCGGGCCTGCTGCGCAAGCCGGCCTTCACCGTCGGCCTCGGCGGCATCGCCCTGTTCTTCGGCGGACTGATCGGCACCCAGCTCGTGCTGACCCTGTTCCTCCAGATCGGCCAGCACTTCACCGCCGGTGACGCGGGACTGGGCAACCTGCCCCTCGCGGTGGGAACCGCGATAGGCGGCGCCATCAGCGGCGCGTTCCTCGCCGACAGGATCGGCCGCAAGGTGCTCCAGATCGGACCGCTGGTCCAGCTGGCCGGCGCGGCCGTGCTGTGGTTCGAGCTCGACGGCCTCGACGCCGCCTCGTTCTCGATCTGGGACATCGCTCCCGGCGTGGCGGTGGCGGGCATCGGCGCCGGCATGGTGATCGCCGCCCTGTTCAGCTTCATCCTGGCCGCGGTCGACGACGACGAGATCGGATCCGCCTCCGGTGTCCTGTCGGCGGTCCAGGCGGTCGGCGGCTCCATCGGCGTCGCGGTCTTCGGCTCGGTGTTCTTCGCCCAGGCCAAGACCGGTGACTTCACCGGCGGCTTCCACCGCGCGCTGATCGTCCAGGCATGTCTGCTGGTGGTCTTCTTCGCGATCACCTTCCTGCTGCCCAAGAAGGGCCGCCCCGAAGAAGAGCAGCACGGCATCACCCCCGACACGGCTGCCGACGGCTCCGGCACCAAGCAGCACCTCACTGTCTGAGACCCGGCCAGGGCTCGATCGCCGACCTGGAGATCCTGCGCGCCGACCTGTCCCGCATCCTCTACGAGGAGACCCACACACCGAGTACCTGTTCGGGGATGAGATCACACGGCTGTCCGACACGGGGAAGAGGATGGACGTCACCATGCCCTCATGGTCCCGGGGACGCATCGCCGTCGTCGGCGACGCCGCATACTGCGCCGCACCCCTCCGCGGCATGGGCACCAGCCTCGCCCTCACAGGCGCCTACGTCCTGGCCGGCGAACTCGCCCACCACGCGCATCACGCCACCTGGCGGTGGCTATACGAGAACAGGGCCGAGGCGATGCCGCGTGAGATCGACAAGCTGACCGCGATCCGTACGATCGGGGCTACCCGAGAACCTGCTCGCGGACGTGGCGCCGAAGGTGCTGGCGGGCGCGGGCTGCGGTCGAGGCGCCGTCGCATCTGCGGCGCCGTGCGCGCAGTTCGCAGGCGTCCGCGGTGACGTTGCTGGCCGCGCTGTTGGTGGAGCGGGAGGTCACCGATGCGCCGGCGGACCTGCTGATCGCCACGGCGCACCGGATACCTCTCATTGTGCGAGTCCTTCATGTGTGGGTGTGCCCTTCACAATGCTCGCGGCGACATCTGTCACGTGGGTGTGGTGTGGCCCCGCCGCCCCGATGGGCGGAGGGGCCGGGACCTGCTGGGAACCGATCTATCCGTGCACCGGGTAGTTGGCGCGGAACACGTTGTGCGGGTCACGGGCCCGCTTGATCTCCCGCAGCCGCGCGAACGCGCTGCCGGAGAAGGACTTCGCCGCCGTGTCACCGGGGGACAGCACGGTGTACGGCTTGCGGCCGCTGATGTAGGCCTCCAGGTCGGCTACGACCTCGGCCTGCTTGGCACGCGTCGCATCGGCTGTGTGCGGCAGGCCGAGACCCACCAGGCCGAGCAGGTACGGCTCAGCCACCGCGCCGCTCGCACCGGCCCCGCAGCCCGGTTCGGCGAGCGCCCCGCCCAGGTGCCTGATCTGCACGTTGATGAGCGGTTCGATCGGCTTGGCCAGCAGGAGCTCCACCGCATCCGCGTCCAGGCCGGTGAGCAACTCCGCACGAGCGATGGATGGGGCCGGATCGGTGGGCTCAGCGGCGATGCCCCCCAGGTCGGCAACCGGGATGACGCCGCGGCTGTCGGAGATCGCGCCCTCGATCTTGTCGATGCGCGCCAGCAGGTCCTCCCCCTGAGCCGCCTCACCCAGGTAGGCCAGATCCAGCGTGACCATCGGCGACGCGCCGGGTGGCTGGAGCCGGTTGATCCAGACACTGAGTTCACGTGGCGCCTCGGCGGTGATCTCCAGGAACGCGTCGTACACCTCCCTGATCCGGTGCTCCGGCCAGATCACGCGCCCGCCGTACAGGACTGGCGCGGGATACAGCTCGAGTTCGAGGGCGGTCACCACCGCGAAGTCCCCGCCACCGCCGCGCAGCGCCCAGAACAGCTCGGGATCGGACTCGGCGGTCACCCGGCCCGGCTCGCCATCGGCGTCCACGATGTCGATGGCCCGCACGCTGTCGGAGGCGAAGCCGTACTTGCGGCTGAACCAGCCGACCCCACCGCCCAGGGTGTAGCCGGTCACGCTGACCCCCGGCGCGCTGCCGGACAGGCCCGTCAGACCCAGCGGACCGGCCGCCGCCAGCACCTGCCCCCACTTCACGCCCGCACCCACCCGGACCACGCGCTCCTCGGCGCGTACCTCCACCTCGTTCAGCAGGCCGGTACGCAACAGGATCAGGCCTTCCACATCACCCGAGGCGCCATGCCCGCTCGGCTGCGCGGTCACCGTCATACCCGCCCGGCGCGTGTAACGCACGAGCGCCGCCACGTCATCGGCATCCGCGGCCTCCGCCACGGCCGCCACCGGCTGCTTGACGGTCAGATTCCACGCGGTGGCCGCCTGTTCAAAGCCGTCGTCATCGGGCAGGAGCACACGCCCCTTGAGGACACCGCGCAAATCGTTGATCGTCATTGTCGTCTCCCTTTTTCGAGTTCTCAGAAAATGCGAAGGAATACCGTGCACCCCTTCGAGGCGTGCAGACGTCAGGCGGGCTGCGCGGCGGGTGCTGGGGCGGTGGCCTTGCGGGCGTTGCCGGTCTCGCGGAGGATCAGCAACCCCGTGACCGCGATCAGCGCCGCGGTCAGGCCGTGGATGCCGAACGCGGCGGCCATGGAGCCGTGGTGGGCCAGGACGTTGACCATGTCGCCGAACGGGGCGACGGCCACCATCAGCAGGACCCAGCCCAGGGCGCGGCGGTGGCCCGTCATCAGCAGGATGCCCATGGCCAGGCCCATCGCGATCTCGCGGCTGCCCTTCACGATAGGGAAGCCGCTGTCGCCAGAGGGCCAGTTCGGCAGCCCCGGGAAGGACGCCTCAAAGGGCAGGAGGAAGGACAACCCGAGGTAGAGGGTGAACAGGACGACGGCGGTGGCCAGGACGGTGTTGAGCTTCTTCAGCGACATGGTCGTTCTCCTTGTATGTACGGACGGGCAGGGTTCAGCCGCGGACACGGCGGATGTGGCGGGCGTAGCGGGGGCGGCCGATGACGTGCCAGATGACGCGGACCGGGGTGGCGAGGCCGCTGAGGACGATGGCGCGCTCGGCCGGGTTCGCGTCTTCCAGGACGGCGCCGAAGAGCGTGAGCAGGGTGAGCTTGGGAGTGTTGTTCACCAGGTGGTCGCCCAGGGAGGCCCACTCCTGTTGGGTGATGTGCTTGGCCGCGAGCGGGAGGAGGGTGGCCTCCTCGTCGTCGAGGTGTTCCAGCAGGACCGCGCGGTGCTCGGAGAGGGCGGCCACGAGGGTGTCGCGTTCGTCGGCGCCCGCGGTGGCCTCCCAGGCGGGGACCGTGGCGTCCAGCCTGGTCAGGGTGGCCGCGATGCGTTCGTGCTGGGCCTGCATGCGCAGGACGATGTCGGCCTCTAGATCCACCCGGGAAAGCAGCGGCGGCCACAGCAGCTCGTCCTCGCCCTTGTGATGGTTGTGCAAGCCCAGTCGGTAGACGCGGAAGTGGTCGGCGATCACCTTGGCGCGAGCGGTGTCACCCGGGGCGACGGCCGCGACGAGCTCCACCAGCAGCCGTGACTCACGGCGGAGCACGCGGTGGACGATCTCCATATCCTGGATGTTGACGCTCATCTGTTCCCGCCCTTCATCGGTTGCGACGTGTTCAGGCTGCTCCCGGGTATTTGGAGGGGGCTTGGAGCCGATTTGGAGCCGATTTGGAACGTCCACATACGATGTGCGGATCATGGTCTTCATCCGGGTGCTGGGCGCGTTCGCAGCGGAGGTAGACGGTACGGCCGTTCACCTCGGCGGGCCACGGCAGCGGGGTGTGCTGGCGTTGCTGGTGGCGGCGCGTGGGCAGGTCGTGCCGGTCGACCGGATGATCGAGGATCTGTGGCGCGGGGAGCCGCCCGCGCGGGCGCTGATGTCCCTGCAGGCGTATGTGTCCAACCTGCGTCGGTTGCTGGAGCCCGGACGTCCGCCACGCACGCCGGCCCGGCTGCTGGTGAGCGCGGCGCCGGGTTACGCGCTGCGGCTGCCACCGGAGGCGGTGGACGCGTGGCGGTTCGAGGGCCTGCTGGGCCAAGCGCGTACGGACACCGACCTACGCGCCGCGCAGGCTCGGCTCGCCGAGGCGCTGGGGCTGTGGCAGGGACCGGCGTTCGCCGAGGTCGCCGACGAGCCGTGGGCCGCCGCCGAGACGGCCCGGCTGAACGAGCTACGCTTGGTCGCCACCGAACTGCACGTCGCGGCGGGTCTGCGCATCGGCTTCCCCGCCGCGGTGGTTCCCGAGGCCGAGCGGCTCACCCGCGACGAGCCCCTCCGCGAGGAAGGCTGGCGGCTGCACGCCTTGGCACTGTGGAGCAGCGGCCGCCAAGCCGACGCGCTGGCGACGCTCCGCCGCGCCCGCGGCATCCTCGCCGAGGAGCTCGGGCTCGACCCCGGCCCGGACCTGACGGCGTTGGAGGAGGCGATCCTCACCCAGCGCACGGACGTCATGCGCGCGACCGTGCCCCCGCCCCCGCCGACCACCCCGCTGCCGCAGGCGGCCCCTCTCCCGGGGGCGGCTCCGATCGTCGAGGCGCCGTTCGTCGGACGCGAGGTACAGCTGTCGGCACTGGTCACGGCCGCCGCCGAGGCCGCCACCGACGGCACCCGCATCGCCCTTGTCACCGGCGAGGCCGGGCTCGGCAAGTCGACGCTGCTGGAACACCTCGGCAGGCGGCTCGAACGTGACGGGTGGCTGGTCGCCGTCGGCCGCTGCCCCGAGGTCGACAGCGCGCCGCCCGCGTGGGCCTGGACTGAGGCGCTGAGAGCCGTCGCCGCGTCCACGTCCCCGGGCGAGTTCGCGGCCGACCTCGCGCCGCTGCTCACCGACACCGGACCGGTGAACGCCGACGCCACCGCTGGACGGTTCCGCCTGCGCCAAGTCGTGTGGAAGTGGCTCGCGGCGGTCGCCACGGAACGCCCGGTCGCCGTCGTGCTGGACGACCTGCACTGGGCGGACGCCGCCACGCTGGAACTGCTCGGCGGCGGCCTCGGCATGCGGGCCCCGATCCTGGTAGTCGCCGCGTACCGCGCGGACGAGAGCGGGCACCTCACCGAAACGCTGGCCTCCCTCGCGCGCGCCACGCCCCTCCGCCTAGCGCTGCCGGGGCTGAACGACGAGGCCGTCGCGGAGCTCGTACGGGCCGAATGCGAGGCCGACGAGGAGACCATCGCAGGGATCGCCGAGCGCACTGGCGGCAACCCGTTCTACGTGCGCGAAAGCGCCCGGCTGCTGAACGGCGAAGGTGCGCTGGTCGCCCTCTCCGAGGTCCCCGAAGGCGTACGGGACGTCCTGCGCCGACGGCTCGCGCGCCTGCCCGAGGGAGGCGTGTCCGTCCTCCGGCTGGCCGCGGTCGCAGGCCGGGAAAGCTCAGTGGACGTCCTCGTCAAAGCCGCTGACACCGACGAGGACGGGGTGATGGACGCGCTGGACGCGGGCGTCATCGCCGGGCTCCTCGACGAGCCCGGCCCAGGCCTCATCCGCTTCGTCCACGCCCTCGTCAGGGACACGCTCATCGCCGACGTCAGCAGATTGCGCGCTACCCGGATGCACGCCCGGATCGCCGCCGCTTTTGAAGGAACCGGCGACATCGCGGCGCTGGCCCATCACTACGCGCGCGCCGGCTCACCGAAGGCTGTCGGCTACTGCGTCCAGGCCGCCGAGCTTGCCGAGGCCCGCTACGCCCACGACGTGGCGGCCGACCTCCTCACCGATGCCGTCACCAACTCGACCGGACCGGACGAACGCGTCGAATTGCTCGGCAGGCTGCTGCGCGCGCAGATCCGGGCGGGGGCCGTCGCAGCCGCCCGCAAGACACGCCGTGAAGCCGTGGAGTACGCAGAGACCCTGGGCCGCGACGACCTGATGATCGCCGCATTCACCGCGTGGACAGAGCCGACCGCCTGGCAGGCCCGTACGTACGGCACGGTGGACCGGCCCATCGTCGACCGCCTGAGCCGCCTGCTGAAGCGTGACCTGACCCCTTCGGTGCGGTCCCGGCTCCTGACGGCGTACGCGCACGAACTGGTCGGCGAGGACGACCCGACGGTTGTAGAGGCAGCGCAGGAGGCACTCGACCTCGCCACCGAACCCCGGTTGCGGGCTGCGGCACTCGAGATCCTGGCCGAAGTCCACGGCGACGCCGAGCTCTGCCAGGAGCTCGTGGAGATCGGCATCGAGCACGACCTGCCGGTCTACCGCGTCACCGGGCTGCTCAACCATGCCGGCGTCGCCGCCGCCGCCAATGACCCGGTGACCATGCACCAGGTGATCACCGAGGCCCTGGACCTCGCGCGTACCTACCGAATGCGCGAGGCGATCGCCGTCACCGAGATCACGCTGGCGAGCCTGGCGCTCATCGAAGGCCGATTCGCCGACGCCGAGCTCCTCTACATCAAGGCCGACGAGGGCATGCGGCGCATCGGATCGGTGCACACGGGCTTTCTCCAACTCGCCCTGGCTACGATCTGGCTGAACGAGGGCACGCTCGGTGCGCACCTGGACGACGTTCGCGCCCTCCACGCCGTGCTTGGCCCCATGGTCTCCGACCTGCTCGCGCTCGCCCTCCACGCCAACGGCCTGGACGCCGAAGCTCGTGAGGTCCGCGCGTCACCCAGCCCGATCCGCTCCGATTTCTTCTTCACCTTCCTCACAACGTTGCGCGCGATGGCCATCGTCGCCTTGAACGACCGCGATGCCGCCGAGGAGATCTACGCGACGCTGCTTCCGCATCGCAACGGCCCCCCGCCGGGCGCCGCGAGCCTGTCGTTGGCGCTGCGCCCGGTCGCCCACATCCTCGGTGAACTGGCCGTCTTCCTCGGCCGCACCGACGAGGCCGCCGCCCACTTCACCCAGGCCGCCACCATCGCCGACCACTGGAACGCACCCCACTGGGCCGCCGAGGCCCGGTTACGAACGACCACCTAGTCTCTGCCCGCGGCGCCGCACATCTGTGACACAGAACTTGCATTATCTGTCACGCCGGCTGCTATCGGGCCGACTTCGCCGGTGCCTCCCCGCGGATGTGCCTGACGCTGCTGGCGACGTTGCGCTGGGTGCGCAAGACCGAGATGGTCGACGGCTTGGTGGAACTTCTCGTTCAGCTCGTGCACAAGATCAGCATGCGGGCGGAGTGGATCAGCGTGCCGCCCCTGGCGGGGTTCGGCGAGGATGAGGCCTGGCCGCATCTGGTGGCGGTGCTGTCGAACAAGACCATCGACCGGGAACCGGTCGCCCGTCACTACGATCAGATGGTCAAGCATGCGACCGCGCTGCGGCTCCGCACCGCCGAGTCGCACCAGATGCTGCGCCGCTTCACCCGCGGCGGTCCCAAGCACCCCACCTACCAGGCGATCGAGGAGCTCGGCCGACCGGCGGGGCTTGTCGGCCCTGTTCTGGACCCACCTGAACTTGTACGGCCGCTTCGAGCTCGACATGAACCCCCACCTGGAGCTGGACAGCACCAACGTCAGCCCGCAGGAGTGAGCGGCACGGCGCTCTTCGCCGTTCCTGGCCGTCCTGCACGAGAGGCGGCGGTCGTGCCGACCTGCTCGGTGGTGGCTCACCATGGGCACGCCCATCTCACCTGCCTGGGCCGTTGCACGATCGCCGGTACGGGTCAAAAGGGCTGGTCGCAACCCCAATTGGCACAGCTGAGACGGGCTGTCTCGGCTCCGACTGTCTCTGCTGGGAGGGAGACTGGACCAGCTACATAAGCAGACTCGACAGTATGGTTTTCTGAACATAATCGTATAATGACGGTGTGAGCGACGGGAAGCCGTCGCGACGTGTGGCCGACGTGGCCAAGGTCACCGTGTCGAGCCACGGTGAATCCGCACATGACAACGACTAGGACGCCGACTTGATGAAGACCTATGTGATCACCGGTGGCACCGACGGCATCGGTGCGGCACTGGCCCGCACGTTGTTCTCCCGGGGCGACAGGGCCGTGATAGTCGGGACCAACCCGAAGAAGGGCGAACGACTGGTGGCCGAGGCCGCTTCGGCGCCGGGAAGCGCGGTGTTCATCAAGGCTGACCTCAGCCTGGTCGCGAACACCCTCCGCACAGTCGACATGCTCGCCGAGGCGTACCCGGCCATCGATGGCGTGGTGCTGTGCGCGCGGTTCATGCGGTCCCACCGGTCGGTGACCGCCGAGGGATTTGAGAGCAACTTCGCACTGTTCTATCTCAGCCGCCTGCTCTTGAGTTACGGGCTGCTCGGCCCGCTGGAGAAGGTGGGCCGGCCGGTGATCGTGAACGTCGCCGGCCCCGGCCACGACACGCCGGTGGCCTGGAACGACCTGCAGAGCATCCGGCAGTACGACCTGGTGCACGCGATGTTCATGACCGGACGCCTGAACGATCTGCTCGGTGTGACCTTCGCCGAGCGGCACGGCGGGGGTCCGGTACGGTACGTGCTCTTCCACCCTGGCACTACGGCGACCAGCTACGCGGGGGAGTTCGATCCGCAGACTGCGGCCTACCTCCAGCGGCAGCGGATGATGGCCAAACCTGCGACCGACGTGGTCGCGCCGCTCGTGCGACTGCTCGACGATCCGCCTGCGTCACCGTTGACCGCGTTCAACCTGTTCACCGAGCTGAAGCTGCATGCCGGGCTGTTCTCCGCGAAGGACGCGGAACGATTGTCCCTCCTCACCGAGAAGTTGCTCGCCGGGCTCGCCGGGTAACCGAGGAGGGCGTCGGTGCCGGTCATCTGGTGGAGGAGTCCGATGGCTATAGGACTAGCCCGACCATCCGGTCGGACTGATGAGTCTGGTTTGGCGGGCGGCCGCGTATGCTGAGGCAATGAGTGGAGCCGTCGCGGCGCGTGGCCGGATCGACAAACGGCAGGCGATCCTGGACGCCGCATTCACGGTTTTCGCCCGGGCGGGCTACGCCCAGGCCGGGGTGGACCTGATCGCGGCTGAGGCGGGAGTGGCCAAGGCCACCGTGTACAGCCACTTCGGCGACAAGGAGAACCTACTCCGCGAGGCCATCTCCGCCTCTGCCGACCAGGCACTGGCCGACAACCTGGCCGCGGTCGACCGGCTCACCGACTGCGACACCGACCTTCGCGCAACCCTGGAAGGTGTCGGCCTGCGCCTGCTCCAGTGCTACTGCGACGACCGATCCTGGGCGCTACGCCGGCTGCTCTCCGCCGAGATCAACCAGTTCCCCGACCTGCTCGACATCATTCACACCCGGGCGGCTGACCGCATCACCGAAACCCTGGCCGACCGGCTCGCGCGCCTCACCGTCGCTGGACACCTGCATACCCCGGATCCACTCCTGGCCGCCGAACAATTCTTCGCCCTACTATGCGGCCCGATGGACAAACGAGCACGCCTCGGCACCCGGCACGTCCCCAACACCGAACGGCGCGCCCTCTCGCGCGCCGCGGTCCACACCTTCCTGCAGGCATTCGCCTCGAAACCAACCGAAATCACCTAATGCTGCCTCCTCCCCCATTCCATTGCGGCGTCCTGGTGTTGGAGGTCCTGGTGTTGGAGGGGGGAAGGGAGGCCATGTCGGTGGCGTCCGCGCGGGTTTAGGGCACGGTCCTGGCCCGCCGGCCCAGCAGCCAGAAGATGCCAAAGGCACCCGATCCCGAGCATGGTGAGCAGTACCTACAAGGAGCTCGCCGACGGCCCGTCGGGCGACCGCGACAGCCAAAACGACCGAGTCCGCGAGAAGGACGACAGCGGCAAGGTGCTGGCCCGCGAAATGCGCGCCTCCGGCATCGCCGTCACCCTGGTCGTCCACGAGCACAAACGGCTCGGCCGCGGCTCGGCGGTGTCCTCAGGACAGATAAAAAAACATGACATAGGACGTCGGGTTTTAGATCGATCATGGGTTCACCGGTCGGCACCGATGTGGGCGTGGACCGGGGCCCCACGGATAGACAAGGACCGCAATGCGCGAAACACCAGAAGATCTCAAAGAGCTTCAGGCTCTCCTCGACGCCTCGCTCTCCCGCTCCACCTCGCACCTCCGCTCGATCATCAACACCGAGCGCACACTGACCGCGAAGCAACTCACCCAGATCCTGACCGGCATGTGCACCCTCGCACTGTCTACCGTGACGGCGAAGGGCGAGCCGCGGATCAGCGGTGTGGACGGGCACTTCCTGCACGGAAAGTGGCACTTCGGCACGGCACGCGGCGCCGCCAAGGCTCGCCATCTCGCCGCCCGCCCCGCCATCAGCGCCGCGCACATGCGCGGGGAGGACCTGGGCGTGTTCACACACGGCACGGTGGAGATCCTCAACCCCCAGCACGGCGAACGGGCCGCAGACTGGCCGGATCTGCTCGCCTACTTCAAGGACTTCTACGGCGACGACTTCTTCGACTGGGACAACGACGTGGTCTATTACCGGCTGCAACCGCACTGGATGACCGTCTACGCCCCCGACGTCGACAAGCTCACCGCGGCGTCCCGGTCCTGATCCGCGGGCCGCATCGAGACCGGCCACGTGCTGAGAGACCTGGTGAAGCGGCCGCTCAACGCCATTGTGACGAGCGGCCGCCACGTAGTGGCGTGATCGGTTTGTTCAGCATGGGTGAGGTGTCTGTCCGCCCATGTTCTGCTGTGTTGCGAGAGGATGAACGAAGGTTGACTGCGTTCGTACGGGACGTTGCAAGTATGGGGTGCGAGGCCATCGAGGTGGTGGGGGCTCGTACCAACAATCTGCGGGACGTGTCGGTGAGCATCCCCAAGGGGCGGCTCATCACCTTCACCGGAGTGAGCGGCAGCGGCAAGACCTCGCTGGCCATCGACACCCTGCACAACGAGGCCCAGCTGCGGTATCTGGAGGGACTTTCGCCGTTCGTGCGGCAGTACATCACCCAGCGCAATCGGCCGAAGGTCGACCGCATCCTGGGACTCGGCGCGACGCTCGCGGTCGACCAGCGCCGTCTGAACCGCAATCCCCGCTCTACGGTCGCGACGATCACCGGCATCGACGGGCATCTGGGGTTGTTGTACTCGCGCCTTCCGGGGATCGGCGCGGACCCGACGGCGGAGAGTGGGGACGGTCATCTGATGACCGCTCATTTCGACCGCAATACGCCGGAAGGGAGCTGTGCGGACTGCCACGGGGTAGGCGGACGCTGGCAGGCGCAGGAGGACCTGGTCATCACCCATCCGGAGCTTCCGCTCTTCGAGGGGGCCTCGCCCTGGTATGCCAAGTGGCGGTCGGGGAGCACGCGTTCGTGCCGGAGCTTGCCGAGAAGCGGGGTGTGGACCTCGGCTGGCCGTGGCAGTCGCTGCCGGAGGAGTTCCGTCACTGTGTGCTGTACGGCACGGGTGAGGAGAAGGTCGAGGCGACCGTCGACATGTCGAACAAGAAGGAGACGGTTTCGGTGACCTACACCTCGAGCCAGCCGCTGCGGGGCGCGCTCGCCGAGGTGGAGCGGGTGTTCGTGAACGCCCAGACCTCCAGCGCCAAGCAGCGCTACCTGCCGTACATGCGCAAGCAGCCATGCGGCACCTGCGGCGGCGGGTACGACCAAGTGGCCCGGTCCGTGCGGCTCGGCGGGCTGACCTATCCCGACCTGCTCGAGGTGGGAGTACGGGAGGTGCGCAGATGGGCGGAGCGCGTGCCCGGCGATCTGGACGCCCGACAGCGCGAGGTGGGTGAGCCGCTGCTGCAGGACCTGGGCCGCAGGCTCGGGATCCTCGACCGGCTCGGCCTGGCCCATCTCCAGCTGTCCCGGAGCGCGGCGACGCTGTCCGGGGGTGAGTTGCAGCGAACCCGGCTCGCCGCGCAGCTCAGCACCGAGCTGAGCGGCATCGTCTTCGTCCTGGACGAGCCCGGAACCGGGCTGCATCCGGCGGACAAGGCGCACCTGCTCGACATCGCCTTGGAGCTACGCAAGGCCGGCAACATGGTGCTTCTGGTCGAGCACGACCCTGAACTGATCGCCCGGGCCGACTGGGTGATCGATATGGGGCCCGGCGCGGGCCGCCTCGGCGGTGAGATCCTGGTGTCGGGGCCGCCCGCCGACGCGGCCGCCCACCCGACGTCGCTGACCGGACGCTATCTGGCCGGTGAGGGGCCGCGGCTGCGCCGGGCCCGCCGTCCGGCCGGGGATGACACCGGGTGGGTGGAGTTGCACGGCCTGCGTGCGCACAACGTGATCGCGGACCTGGTGCGTTTCCCCGCCGGTCGGCTCACCTGCCTGACCGGGGTGAGCGGCAGTGGCAAGAGCAGCCTGCTCGGCGCGCTCGCGGCGAGCGTGGAGGCCGCCCTGAACGGGACGACGACCGACACGGTGCGGCAGGTGACCGGCATGGAGGGGTTCGACTGGGTCGCCGTCGTCGATCAGGAACCGCTCGGGCGGACGCCGCGGTCCAACCCGGCCACCTACAGCAAGGCGTTCGACATTGTCCGCAAGCTGTTCGCCGAGACCGACGTGGCGCGCGGACGCGGGGTCAATGCCTCCTGGTTCAGCTTCAACACCGCGGGTGGCCGCCGCTGTGAAACCTGCACCGGTTATGGCCGCAAGCTGGCCGATATGCACTTCCTGCCGGATGTGTGGGTGGTCTGCGACGCGTGCGAGGGTCGGCGCTACACGCCGGAGGCTTTGGAGGTCAGGTATCAGGGGTTGGCCATCGATCAGGTGCTGGAGCTGACCGTCGCCGAGGCTGTGGAGCAGTTCTCCGCACCCCGGCAACTCGCGGAAACCCTGGGAGCCTTGAACCAGGTCGGACTCGGCTATCTCCAGCTCGGCCAGAGCGCCACAGAGTTGTCCGGCGGCGAGGCGCAGCGACTGAAGCTGGCGTCCGCGATCCAGCGCGGTGCCGCGGGCCGCAAGGCCGGCCTTGTCGTTCTCGACGAACCCGTCTCGGGCCTGCACCCGTCTGACATCCAGCGTGTGGTGGATGCGCTCGATGTGTTGCTCGACTTGGGCAACACCGTCGTCATGGCCGAACATGACATCCCCGTCGCCGCGTCTGCGGACTGGGTGATCGACCTGGGGCCGGGAGCCGGTCCGGACGGGGGTGCGGTGGTCGCGGAGGGCACCCCGGACGCCGTCGCGACCGCGGACACCCCGACCGCCGGTTTCTTCCGGCGGTACACGGCGGGCCTGCCGCTCCTGGAAGTGCTGGCGGGGGTGGCGATCGCCGTTCTGGGCGCGCTGGTGCCGGCGTGGTCGGCGGCGCGCCGGACGATCGCCGCTGTCCTGCACAACGAATGACGCCGCCGCACATGTGACCGCCCTGTGGACCCCGCCCGGGTCCGTGTCACCAGTTCACAAGCAGCTCTCTGCAATCACACTCACGGATTGTGTCTCAAGGGGCCGCTCGGGCTTGTTTCATAAGCGTTCACCTACGAAACAGCCCATCGGCGTACGGCCGGCCAGGGCGTTCCGGAAGAAGGACTGACGGCTGTACCCGGCCCGACGGCCGGGTACAGCCGTCGGGTCACTCGACCATGATCTGATGGGTGGCCTTGGCCGGCCCGGCCGTGACCTCCCCTGACCACAACGCGAGGTAGCTGTACCTGCCGGCGATGGCGGGCGTGTCGGTGAACGTGTACGTGCCGTCGGCGTTCACGCTCACCGGCGGCAGCTTGACGCTTCCATCGCTGACGTTGTCGACGTACACGCTGCGCTGCACGGTGACCGTGGCCCCCGGCGAGGGCGGCTTGCCACCCGCCGTCAGCACGCCGGTCAGCACCATGGCCGTGCCGACGACGCCTGACTGCGGCCCGTCCATGGTGAGGGTGGATCTGTGCCTGACCGTCACGGTGACGGAGGCGCTGCTTCGGCGGTAGCGGTCGTCGCCGTCCCAGAACACCAAGTAGGTCACCTCACCGATGTCCGGCGGCGTGTCCTCGAAAGTGAACGCGCCGTTCTTCTGCGTCGTCACGCCGGCGATCGGCTCTTTCGTCCCGTCGAGCAGGCGCCGGGTCACCGCGAGCGGCTTGAGCCCGAGCGCCTTGCCGTCGGTGCGGGTGAGCCGCCCCTCGACGGTGACCGACGAGCCGACATACGCGCGCGCCGGGGCCGTCACCGTCAGATTGGATGTCGGCAGCGCGACGCCCGTCACCCGCCACAGCAGCAGCCGGTTCGCGGAGCTCCGCAGCAGCGCGAAGACGTCCGGGCCGGAGAACGCGACGCCGTCCGGGAGCAGTTCGGCGTCCGGCTGGTCGGCCGCGAACATCGCCGCGCCGGTCGCGGCGTCGTAGAGCGTGAGGTCGGTGCTGCCCCACTGGCGTCCCGCGGCGACGTAGGAGCCGCCCGAGCCGAGCGCCACGGCCGACGGATACCCGTCCCAACCGTCGCCGTAGGTGCCGGTCGCCGCCAGGGTCCTGGTGTCGTACCTGGTGAAGTGACCGGGGGTGTCGGCCGCGGAGAACAGGGTGGTGCCGTCGGAGGTCAGGGCGAGGTCGCGCAGGTAGTCCATGCGCCACTCCTCGCCGTCGATCGTGCCGCGCAGCTCCGGGGTGCCGCCGCCGACGTCGTAGACCAGCATGTCGGCGTGGTGCAGGCTGGTCTGGCCGATCACGAGCGTGTCGCCGGCGGCTGCGAGCACGGGAGCTCGCAGGTGCTCGCCCCCGACCGCCACCGGCGCCGGTGTGGCCGCGCTCAGATCCAGGCCGACGACGCCGCCAGGGCCGTTGTCGCACCCGTGCCCCACCCACAGCCGCTCACCCAGCAATGCCAGGGTGGACGGGCACGGGTGGGCCGACAGGTCGATCCGCCGGGTGACGGCGAGGCTCGCGGTGTCGATCTCGGCCACCTCGTTCGAGCCGGTGAGCGCCGCGTACAGGCGGGTGTCGTCCGCGTTCATGGCCAGCTCGCGGACGCCGGACAGGCCGATGACGCCGCCGGTGAGGTTTCCGCCGGTGTCGGCCACGATGATCCGGTCGTCGGCGGAGACGAACACCCGGCCGCCGCCGACGACCAGGTCGGCGGTGTAGGAGTCGAAGGTCACCCCGAGGTCGGTCGTGGTGTCGGCCGCCGAGGCGGCGGGGGCCGCGACGGTGAGCAGGCCGGTGAGCAGGCCGGCGGCGGCGCAGTGAGCGGCTATTCGGCGAACCAGTGGGTGGCGCAAGAGGACCTCCTGCACATATGGGAACATGAGTTCTAATAACGTCTTATGGGTGCTCCCACGTCAAGATCGGCCGATCGCACGACACCAAACCGTGATCAAGTACGCCCCCGCCCCGGTCGGGAGAACGCGTTCTCGGGAGCCTCTTTCGCGGAAGGGGCCCCTTCGTTCAGCCGCTCGTCCAGCGCTGGTTGGCCCCGCCGCCGCAGTCCCAGATCTGCAGCCGGGTGCCGTTGGCGAAGCTGACGCCGGTCGCGTCGAGGCACCTGCCGGACGACGGGTTGACGATCCGGCCGGTGCCGGCCTGCGCTTCGTCGTCCCCGTGAGAGCATCAACACCGGCCCCCGCCCAAGTACTACGGCTACAAACGCGGCGTGACCTGCCGGTCGACGACACTTACCGCCGTTTGATGAACCGGCAGCTCACCGTGCAGGAGTCCCGCCACCGCATGGCCCGCGCGATCTGCCACGGGCGGTCGGGGCCAGATCCGCCAGGCGTACCGGGAGGGCCAGGAGGACCGGCTCACCGCCCTCGGTCTGGTCCTCAACGCCGTCGTCCTGTGGAACACCTGCTACCTCGACGCCGCCGTCGCCCGGCTCCGCGCCGAGGGCCACGACATCAAGGACGAGGGCGTCGACCGCATCTCCCCGCTCAGGGACCGGCACATCAACTTCCTGGGCCGCTACCTGTTCAACATCCAGGCCGGCGGACCCGGTCAGGGCCTGCGTACCTTCCGGGACCTGGAGGCTGTCGAGGACGGCGAGGATCGACGGCGGCGCACCCGGCCCGCCGGCCACTCGGTGCATCCCGTGGAGGCCGGGCGCCCGACGCTCCGGGGGCGAGGCGAGGAGCGCCGAGCTGGGCTCAGCACTGGCTCGACGACCTGGCGGAGCCCTGAACGGCACTCTCCTGAACGAGATCCACGGATTCCGGGTGATCTGGATCATCGGCCGGGGCGGCGGCACGCAGCGCCGCCTCAACCCGGCGGTTACTGGTCATGGTCGCCGTGACAGCGGTCATGGTGAGGAGGAGGCCGGCGGCGGCGTAGAGCGGGGTGCGTACGTCGTAGGTGGTGGCCAGCCAGCCGCCGAGGAAGGCGCCGAACGGGGCGGCGCACATGGCGAGCATGCGGGAGGTGGAGGCGACCCGGCCCATCAGGTGGGCGGGGACGATCGCCTGTCGGAGGGAGGGGCCGAGCACCATCGTGGCGCCCATGCCCGCTCCGCAGACGGCGAGCGCGAGGCCGGCGACGTACGGGTTCGGGGCGGCGGCAAGGCCCAAGATGGCGAGTCCTTCGACGGCGGCCGTGCAGGTGAGCGCGGTGCCGGTGCCGAGTCGTCGGCCGAGGAAGGAGGCGATGCCCGCGCCGAGCAGACCGCCGGTGGCCTCCGCCGTGAGGAGCAGGCCGAAGCCGTAGGTGTCGATGCCGAGACGATCGTGCGCGAAGAGGGCGAGTACCGTCTCCACGGCGATGAAGGCGATGTTCCCGATCGCCGGACGCAGCGCGAGCCCGAGCAGCAGCTGATCCCGGAATACGTAGGAGGCGCCGGCCCGCGCCTGCCGCAGCAGCGACTCCCGGGCCTGCGGTACGGGCCGGGGCGCGGCAGGCAGCGACCGTACGAGCAGTGCGGAGAGCGCGAACGACACCGCGTCGGCGAGCAGCGGGACCGCCCGCCCGAGCGCGAGCAGGGCACTGCCCAACGGCGGCCCCGCGAAGCCGGACGCGGCGGTCTGGGCACCGCGCAGACGGGAGTTGGCGCGCTCCAGGAGCGCGGGGTCGCGGCCGAGCAGATCCGGCAGATAGGCCGTGGCGGCCGTGTCGAAGAAGAGTCCGCCGAGGCCGAGCAGGAAGGCGAGGGCCGCGAGCAGTGGAATGCTCAGCACGTCGAGCGCGGCCGCCGCCGCCGGTATCGCGAGCAGCACCGCACGCGCCGCGTCCGTGACCCACATCGTGCGCCGGCGGTCCCAGCGGTCCACCAGCGCACCGCCGAGCACCCCGAAGAGCAGCCACGGCAGCGTTCCGGCGGCCGTGACGACGGCGAGCGCCATCGGATCCCGTGTCAACGTCAACGCGAGCAGCGGCAGCGCGGCATGCGACACCCCGTCACCGAGCGAGGACACCGTCTGCGCGGTCCACAGCCGTCCGAACCCGGTCGGCAACTTCCGAATGCCTGAGGTCATTTGGCGTCTCCTTCGGCCTGCTCGCGCGGTGCCGGGTGGAACAGTGCGAAGACGAGTGACGCGTCCGGCAGCGACGGATCGGACAGCTCCTGGTACTCGTCCGCCAGTGCCTGCAGCCGCGCCCCCAGCTCCGCGAACCGCTCCTCGGTGAGCCGCAGGTGCGCCATCCGTACGTGCCGCTCGCCATCCACCGGCGCTGCCTCCAGGTCCGCCACCGCGTGCCGCATCAGCACATCCGGCCCTCCCTCGCCCGGATCCGGCAGCTCGATCGACCGCGCGGCCATCGCGTAGTACCGCTCGGTGACCCCTCTCACTTTCCGTGTTCGCACCACCTTCACCAGGCCGGCCCGCTCCAGCAGCCGCACGTGGTAGCTGGAGCTCCCCTTCGCAAGGCCCACCCGCTGGGCGATCTGCGTGATCGTCGCGGGCTCGAAGCGGAGCACGGCCATGATCCGGTGGCGCGTGAGGTTGGAGACGGCGCGTAGCTGCTCGTCAGTGGTGACGTGGAACGTCTCGGGAACATCATCGGTAGGCACGCCCCCAATGGTCAACGATTCTTGACCATTGCGCAAGGGGGTTCTTTTCCGACTTCCGGAATCGGCCGTCCAGCACGTGAGGCCAGCAGATCGCCCAGGCGCCCACCGAGCATCAGCAGTCCGCCGTAGGTGACGGTGTAACCGTGGACGACCCACATGTGTTCAACTCGCAGGGACCGTGTGCGCCTGGCCGCAGCCGCGGACAGCAATGGTGCACATTCGGCCATCTGGCGGCGGGCTCGTCCGAGGACAGACGGCTCGCAGCCCAGGAGTCGGACTGCCCATGGGGACGTTGCAAGGCCTGTGCGGCGAGCTCCTGTTGATGGAGATCCAAAGGCTCCGGCTACGGGACCAGGCTGCAGGCTTGCGAGGTCAGCCAGGTGCGGCAGATGGCCGCGGAACGCGCGGACAGCCTGGCCGGTGGAAGGCAGCCGCCGACCCAGCGCCATCGGCTCGTTGTGCCTTGACTACGGCGAGACCGCCCCGGACGTGCCCACGCCGGCCGTCCGGAAACCGGCCCGGAACGCACCAGGCGTCACACCCAGGTTCGCACAAACGCTCTGCGGAGCGACTCGGGTGAGCCGAACCCTGTGCGCCGCACCACTACCGACATGGGGTCATCACCCGTCTCCAGCAGCACCTGGGCAGCTTCCAGCCTGACCTGCTCCACATACCGGTTTGCGCCGGCAATCCGGCACGTCAGGGGATCCGGGCCTCGATGTGGGCGAGTTGGGCGGCGAGGATCTCCTCGAACGCGGCGCGGCGGTCTGCTCCGAGGGGGCGGATGTCACGGGCGAAGTGGGCCAGGGCGGGGAAGAGCTCGGGGTCGGCGCCGAGCACCGCGACGCGGAACAGCTCCATGCCCTGTTCGTACTCCTTGGGGGTGACGGTGCCGATCCCGGCCTCGGAGGCGATCAGCGCGGCGAGGTGGATCACGATGCGGTGGTATCGCACCGGGACCTCCTCGTCGGGCAGGCCGGACGCGCGCAGGGCCTGCAGCAACTCCTCCATGACCAAACGGGATCCGGTGCCGCCGGACGCATAGCGTCCCCACACCGCGGCGAGTTGGGGTTGCTCGCCGAAGGCCTCGCGCAGGCGCAGGGCCAGGGCGGTGACGCGCTGCTTCCAGTCGCCCTCGGGGCGGTAGCCGTCCATGGCGGCCAGCAGGATCCGGTCGGCAACCGCGCGCAGCAGTTCGGTCTTGTTGCGGAAGTGCCGGTAGAGGCTGGAGGAGTCGGTCCCGAGCGCTGCGGCGAGTTTGCGCACGCTGAACGACTCGGCGTCGCTCGTGCGCAGCAGTTCCGCCGCCGTGTCCAGGATCTCCTCGGTCGACCATCGCCTTCGGCCAGTCATCTCGCCCCTCTCGTCCAGACTCAGCTTAACCTATGCACTTGCCGATGCACGCACTGCGTGCATAATGAGGACAAGGTGCTGTCCGACCGCAATGACACACCCGGCATCCGGCCGGGAAGGGAGAAGGAGACATGAGCGAGATCACTACCGCGACGCGGCCGCCGGAGCCGGACTTCTCGGTGATAACGACCGAGGAACTGCTCGCCTACCGCGACGCGGAGAACCGCTTCCGGGCCTCCAGCGCGATGCGGGCGATCACCGGGGAGCCGGACCCCGGCGCCGCGATCGACTGGCAGCAGATCGCGCTGCCCGGCCGCGACCTACCGGTCCGGGTGTACCGGCCGGCCTCGTCGGGCGACGGCGAGGCCGCCGCCCGGACCGACCTGCCACTCGTGGTCCATGTCCACGGAGGCAGCTTCGTGGGCACGGCGGTGCAGTGCGACTGGACCAACAGCCACCTCGCCGCCCGACTGCCCGCCCTCGTCGTCTCGGTCGAGCACCGCCTCCTCGCCCCGGACAGCCCGCTCGCGAACGCGGCCGACGACGGCTGGGACGTGCTCGACCACGTGGTGCGGCACGCCGTGCAGTGGGGCGTCGACCCGGCGCGCACGGCCGTCTTCGGCGAGAGCTGCGGCGCGCTGATCAGCGCCCTGACGGCCATCCGGGCCCGGGAGGCCGGCCTGGAGCTCAAGGCGCAGGTGCTGGTCAACCCCGCAGTCGACGTGACCGAGACGATGTTCGACTACCCGTCGATGGTCGAGTACGCATACAGCCCGACCCGCGCCCGGCCGCAACTGCGGCTCTTCCAGCGGCTCGCCGTCCCGCCGGGAACCGACACCCGCGCATTCTCACCGCTGTACGCCGACAACCTGAGCGGACTCGCCCCCGCGCTCGTGGTGGTGCCCACCCAGGACGCGGTCGCCGATCACGGCCGCCGCTACGCCGAGCGGCTCCACGCGGCCGGGACCTCTGTGCGGCATTCCGAATACCCGGGCGCGAGGCACGCGTTCCTCGCCATGCCCGGCGTGGAACCACAGGCCGAGGCTGCCCAGGCGGAGATCCTCGCGTTCCTCCGTACGGCCCTGGCGCGGTGACGGAGGAACGCTGCGCTCCACCACCATGAAGACGGAGATCCTCAAGCATGCGAATGACCGAGCCGCGAACCGGCGAGCTGACCAGCACCGACCTGGTAGAGGGATGGCGCAAAGTCGGAGTCCGGGAGGGCATGTCCGTGATCGTGCACTCGTCTCTGTCCAGCATCGGCCGCGTCGACGGCGGAGCCGCCACCGTGATCGGCAGTTTACGCACCATACTCGGCCCGGCCGGAACGCTCGTTGCTCCCACCTTCACCTGGCAGGTCACCGATCCCGACCCCGATCACGTAGGTGTCCCCGACGCCGCGGTGATCGAACGGCGCGCGGCCGTACCCACCTTTCGTCCCGACCTGCCGTCCACCGGCATGGGCGCCGTCCCCGAACTTCTGCGTTCCCTGCCCGAGAGCGTGCGTAGCTCGCATCCGCAGGCGTCCGTCGCCGCCCTTGGCGCTCAGGCAGCCGACATCGTTCGCCGTCAAACGCTCGGATTCGCGGTCGGCCGCACGTCGCCGTTCGGCCGTCTGAACGACCTCGGCGGCCACGTCCTCCTCGTGGGGGTCGGCCACGACCGCAACACCTTCCTGCACCACGCCGAAACACTCACACCCAACCCGCGCCTGAAGACCCGTCGCTTCCCACGGGACCTCGACGGCGAGCGGGTGTGGGTCGAGACGCTCGACGTCGGCAACGACAACGGGAGGTACTTCCCCGCCATCGGCCGCGAATTCGAGGAGCAGACCGGCATCGAGGAGGTCCTGGTCGGCGACGCCCCATGTCGACTGATCCCGGTGCAGCCGCTGGTCTCCTTCGCGGTTCGCCGTCTCACCGAACTACTCGGCGCGGACCAACAGCACCGATAGCCGAACTCATCCGATCCACAGGTCTTGACGATTGCTCACCGGCAGCTCCCGCCGCCCGCACCTACGCGACAACCTGGCTTCCCTCGACCTGCGCCTGACCGCGACCGACCTCGGCGGCATCGACGCCGCCGTCCCCGACACCGGGGCCCAGGGCTCGATACAGCGACCACGGCATCGCCCTGATCGACCGATGAAGAGAGAAGCACTCTGATGACGAAACCACCCCGTGCACGAGGAGCGCTCGGAGCGATGCACGCGGGCCTTGCGCTCACTGCCCTCGCGACGATCGCCCCGTACGTCGACCGCAGCACCACCCAGATGATTCCCTGCCTGGCAGGCGTCGTCGCGGTCGCCCTACTGTGGAGAAGACCGCGACTGACGTGACGTCGGCTCCATACGACTCCGCACACGAGGAGCCGACGGCAACCATCCCGACCACACGGACCCGCACCAACGCAGGTCACGACCACCACACACCATGGAGGAAGACACAGTGCAGCGCATCGGCATCATCGGAGTGGGCGAGATCGGCCGGGCCATCGTCGAGGGCCTGCGCAACGAGGGCGGTGCGTCGCCGGCCGTCTTCCTCTCCCCCCGGGGGGCCCGCACCGCCGCCGAACTGTCCGAGCGCTACGAGGGCGTCCATGTGTGCGCCGACAACCAGGAGGTGGTGGACCGCTCCGAGCTCGTGATCATCGCCGTGCGCCGCCAGGACCACCACGAGGCACTCGCCGGGCTGAAGGTGGACGACGACAAGACCGTGGTCAACCTGATGGCCGGCGTCGCCGCCGACGACCTGCGCCGGACCCTCGCCACCAGCGCCCCGATCATCCGGGCCATCCCGCTGCCCGCGGTGCGCGAGCGCCGCTCCGTCACCGTGACCTGCCCCTCGCACCCCATGGTGGACTCTCTCTTCGAGCAGCTGGGCGGAGCGCTCCCCGTCGCGGACGAGGCCGCCTTCAACGTCTTCTCCGCACTGACCGGGACGCTCACCGCCCACTACGCCTACCTCGCCACGCTCACCTCGTGGGCCACCGGCCACGGCGTCGCCTCCGACACCACCGACCAGTATGTGCGTGGCCTCTTCCAGAACGTCGGCCGCTCCCTGGGCGACGAGACCCGCCCGCTGCACCAACTCGCCGCCGACCACGAGACGCCCAAGGGGAACAACGAGCGCATCCGCACCACCTGGTTCGATGCGGCCAACGCCGCGGCCCTCGAGAAAGCCCTGGATGGCCTCCTCGCCGATCTGAAGTAAGAGCGCCCGGCTGGACGTGCGTCCAGACCTGGAGCGGCGACCACCGCCCGATACGGCAGGATGGACCGGTGGAATGAGCTGACCGACGGCCCGGAAACCCGATCCCACGCTTTGATCCGAACCAGGAACACTCCCCAGATCAGTGGCGCGGAGAGACCGGCCCTGCCCGACGCACCAACCCGGCGCCTCGCCCGGCAGGACCCTGCCCGCCATCACCGGCAGCGCCCGGATCGCCGCACTGCGGTGTCTTCCCGCCCGGACTGGCACTACCGGGGAGCCGCACCCGGCGTGGGGTCCACGCGCTCGAGCTTGGTCCAGCCTGTCCAACCTCGCCGCTTCAGCAGCTCGATCAGCCGACGCGCCGGCGGCACAGTGTCGAACGCCAGCGTGTCCATCAGCTTGACAAGCGGTGACTCGATATCGGTGTCGTCGACATAGTCCTCGCCCCGCTCGTCGGCCATACGCGTGATGTAGGCGGCCAGCTTGTCGGCCAGCTCGACCAGCCGCGGGTCGTCGTCGGATCGATCGAGAGCCTGGCTCAGGGTGAGGTAGAAGTCGACGAGCCGCGGGTCGTCGATCTGCTCCCGCTTGCGTGCCATCCACTCCGGGACCCGCGCGGGTGAGTGCGCGGCCAACGGGATCCAGCCGTCACGCTCGGCCTGGACGATCCGCTCGTCGACCCCGAGCGCCCGCAGCCGGTTGAGATACTCGACCACCTCCGGGGGCAGCGCCAGGCTGTCCCCGGAGGTGAGCCGGGCGATCCGCTCACGGTGTCGCTGCCGCTCCCGGATCTCCGCCTGCAGCCGCCTGTCGATGTCCGCGACCGCCGCAGCGAACTCCTCCTCACCGGCCCGCAGCAGCTCCCGCACCCGCGCCAGCGGGACCCCGGCCTCGGCAAGGGTCCGGATCTTGATCAGCTCGACCACGGCGCCGGCGTCGTATCTGCGGTAGCCAGAACGGTCCCGCTCGGGCTCCGGCAGCAGCCCCTTGGCGTGGTAGTGCCGCACCGCGCGTACCGTCACTCCGGCGTACGACGCCAGCTCGCCGATGGTCAGCATCAGAGCGGTCTCCAGGAGTCGCTTAAGAGGTCGCCCGGTCGGCTGGGCCTTCTGCACTACGGATGATCTGGGCGATTTCCGGGGCATGGGTGAAGACCAGCTGGTGGTCGGCGTCGAGCCAGGTGGTGGCGATGTGCGGGTGCTCGCGGACGAGCCGCTCGACGCCGGCGCGCCAGTTCTGGTTGAACCGGGGCGCGGGCCCTTCGCCGCTGTCGCCGGCCATCGAGGTCGACATGATCATGCTGATGGGCCGGTCGACCTTCCTGTACCGGTCGAGAATCTCGGACCGAATCACATCGAGCTCGAGGTTCAGGTCGAGAATCTCCTGGGCGGTGAGCAACACCTGACGCGCGGTGCCCCGCTCGGCCTGCTGCTGCGTCGCCATATCCTCCCACATGGCGCGGAACGCCGGCAGGACGGCATCGGTGATGAACGGTTCGGGCACCGGGTTCGCCCCGTCGATGAGAACAAGCTCGGCGACGGTGTCAGGATACTCGGAGGCATAGTGCACGGCCAGGTCAGCGCCCATCGAGTAGCCCACCAGCACGGGCGCTGCGGGCAGGCCGAGGTTGCCCAGCTCCGCCATCACTGCGACCAGATCGCTGAGGAAGGCTTCGAAGGAGTACCGGTCGGCGGCCGAGGCGAGGCCATGGCCCCGCAGGTCGAAGGTCACCACGTCGTGGTCGCGCCGCAGCAGCTCGGCCAGCTCACGCAGGTCGGCCTGGGTCGAGTTCAGCCCAGGGCACAGGACCAGTGGTCGTCCCTGTCCGTCGCGAGACACCGGGATCGTGACGCCGTCATGGTGGATCGTGAAGCGCTGCATCGTCTTGTCGCCCCTCTCAGCCCGCTCTCCATCGTCGTCGTGCTCGCCGTACGACTTGCGCGGTCCGACGACCTCGATTGCACTGGTTTCCGTGGTCATGCCACCATGCTGAGAGATTGACCCTGCGTCAGGGTCAAGCGCCGCAGCGATCTGATGTCCGCACACCCGCGGCCGCCGGCTTCCGGCTTCCGGGCCGCGACCTGCGCCGCCCACTGCGGCTGGCCATCACCGACGTGTTCATCAACTCCTGTCAGGACTCAGGACCTGTGCGACGGATCCGACCCGGGAGGTGGGTGACACTCCGGCTAGATGATCTGCCAACTCCGCCGGTGATCAGGGCGACGCCGCCCGCCACGCCGAGGCCGCCGGTGCACAACTGAGCGCCGACCTGGTCCTCGCACTCACACCGATAGAGCCGCACTCGCACGATGTGGTGCTGATCCGCCCCGACGGGCACATCGGTTGGCGTGACCATCCGGCACCCGACCAAAGACGACCTCCTGATGGCCGCGTTGGAGCACGCCCGCGCCCCCGACATGGACGCCGCCCCGGCCGGGCAGTCGATCGACGAACTCACCTCCTCCATCGCCGAACTCTTCAGCCGCCCCCGCTTCCGCACGTTGATGGCACGCGTCATCGGCGCCTCGGTCGACTACCCGAAACTGGTGACCGCCTACACCGAGCGCTACCTGCAGCCCCGGCTGAACGCCCTGGCGCAGATCGCGCAGCAGGCCATCGACGCCGGTCACCTCCCACCAGACACCGACCCGAGCGTCATCCAGGACATCCTGGCCAGCTCGATCGGATCCGTCCTGCTCCAGCATGCGGAAGACGTGACCGCAGCACAGCTCGAGCGCCGACTGCGGATCCTGTTGCACCACATCGGATACCAGCCTTGATCCCTTAGGTTTGATACTGCAACGGCGCTTATGTGATGGTGGCCACGTTTTCGGTAGTGGGCACGGCGGGCCAGGACCCAGTGGGCGCGGCCGGTGGCGCGTCAGGGACGGATCGCCACGCGCGCCCAGGCATAGCGGCCCTGGCCGTGCGCGCCATCACCGCAGGAGCGGCGCCGCCAGGCCTGCGCGGGCAGGGTGGCGACCGGTTCGTCGACCCGTTCATCACGCAAAGCCATGCTGGTGACGCTGCCGTTGCGCCGGGTGGCCAGTCGGCCACGCCTGTAAGTTTTACAGCCGTCACGAGACATCAATGACCAGTAAACAGATCTATCTACGCAAGTGCCGTTGCAGTACCAGCGGCCCATCACCTGGCCTCGACGACCGGGCGTCATGGAGCGTCCAGGGCGGGTGCTCGCCACATCACGACGATCGCGTCGATGAGGCCGTTGGCGGTGGCGTCCCAGGTGGGCCTGAAGGTGGGCGCGTGTTCGGCGAGGGCCCGTTCCCGCTCGACGCACATCTGTACAACGAGGTGCCGGGCCATGGTGACCCGTTCGTGGTGGATCTCGGCGGGGAGGCCGGGCAGGGACCGGGCCAGACCGTCCCGAAACAGCCGCAAAATCGGGGCGGCGGTCAGGGCTTCGTCCACCATGATGGCGCTGAAGGCGGGGTCGGCCATGACCTGCGCGGCGAAGCGGGCGTACCAGGTGGGGCTGCCCAGGGTCTCCAGGTGTTCGGTGAAGGGGCGGACCAGGCAGGAGACCCAGTCGCACAGGTCCGTGGAGTCGGCGATGTCGGCCATCATGCGTTCGCGGATGCGCTCGATCTGCTCGGCGTGCCTGCGGGCGATCGCGCGGATCAGGTCGGCCTTGGTGCCGAAGTGGTAGCTGACCGCGGCGTTGTTGCCATGCCCGGCGGTCTCGCTGATCTGGCGGTTGCCGACGGCGTGCACTCCACGTTCGGCGAACAGCCGCTCGGCCGCGGCCAGGAGCGCCTCCCTTGTCGCGCTGACCTGCTCGTCGCGTCTCATCTTGTTGATCATCGTCTTTCACCGCACCGGGACTTCGCGCAGCCCGCGACGGCCCAGTCCCACAGGTCATCGAGGGTCCTCAGCCGTGCCGGCGAGGTGTGACGGAAGGACAGCCTACGCAAAGGGCAGGCCTGTCAAACCGTCCTCACCGCTTGCCCTTCCGGCTTGACAGGTGTCCGTTCCGCATGAAAATTAAATCAATCAATTGATTTAATTCAGTTGTCTGCTCTCCATGGAGAAGAGCCTGTGACGGGCCTGTTCCGGGGTCGTGGTCATATCTCGACGAGACTTCTCGATAAGCGTTGAGCTGTAGATCAGCGGGGTTCGTCTCGGGTGGTCCAGCCGTGTTTGGTGATGAGTTTGGCCAGGGCGTGGCGGAGTTGGTTGATGCGCTCGGCTGCGTCGGGTCCGCGGATGCCGATGGTGATGGTGGAGTCGGTGGCGTGGTAGGTGGTCGCTCGTCCTTCGGCTGCGGTGCGGGCGGCGGCGTGGACGCGGCCGCGAAGGGCGACGAGTTTGCGGGGGTCGACGCGGTCGAGGCCGTCGATGGTGAGGCAGCACAGGAAGGGGCCGGGCTCAGTGAGTGGCCCTTCGGGGAGCCCGGTTTCGAGGGCTTTGCGGATCTTGGCTCTGTCGTCGCTGGTCATGGGGCGTCGTCCGAGCCAGTCGGGCCAGCCGTCGGGCCGGAGGGCACGATGTGGGTGGCGTGGCTTTGATCTGTTGGGTTCTGTTCGGCAGGGGTGGCTGGGGTGGTGTCGTCTGGGTTGATGGTCATCTCGCCCAAGCTTTGTTAGCGGTCAACGGTGAGGTGGCGCAGGGCGGCCTGCTTGTCGTCGTCGGTGGGCTGGCTGTAGATGCGCAGGGTGTCGAGGCGGGCGTGGCCGGCCAGTTCGGCGACGGTGACGAGGTCTTCGCCGCCGCGAATCAGCTGGGTGACGAAGGTGTGGCGGCCGACGTGGGCGGTGGTGGGGTCCTCCAGCCCGGCGGCCCGGGCGATGGCGATGAAGACGGCGGAGGCGGCGCGGGCCGACAGGCGGCCGCCGCGGCGGTTGAGGTGTGACTTGGATTTCGTGTAGTCGGCGACCGGCAGGTGGAAGTCCTGGCAGAACACCGGCGTACTGACCTTCACCTCCTCGTCCTTCGCGGCACTCATCGCCGGGTTTGAGCTGCCGGTGTCGATGGCCACCAGCAGCTGGGCGAGTTCCGCCCAGTTGGGGTTGTAAAATCCGGCGAAGGCCGTGTCCACCAGTTCGTAGGCGCCCACGGGTACGTCCCGGAGACCCGGCTCGTGAAGCTCCCCGCGGTCGGCCCGCTCAAGAAGCCCCTTCCAGAACGTGCACGCCGGAGAGCGCGTCAATGGTGGTGGAACCCGGTCCGCCAAGTGCGGTGGACCGGGTGCCAGCCGAGGGCGAGGGCTTCGGCGTTGCGGGCGCCGCGTTCCCAGCCCTGCCGGCCATCGCCCGGTGCGGGGGCGTGCTCGCCCAGCGCCGCAGCCAGTTCCGGCACCCAGGCGCACGCCGGGGCCGGCTCGTCATCGACGATGTTGACGGTCCCGCTGGGCCAGGCCAGCGCGAGCACGGCGGCCTGGGCGGCGTCCTCGACATGGACGAAGGAGCTGACCGCGTCGTCGGCGGCGAGCTGACCGGCCCGCAGCCGGGACGCCATGAGCCCGCCGGGGGCGAACCAGGTTCCGGGACCGTACAGCGTCCCGTACCGGAGCACGACGTGCTCGGGTAGTTCGGCCACGGCCGACTCCAGCGCGCTCACTCCCGCGATGGTGGTGGCGCGCGGTTGTTCGGCGGCCTGGTCCAGCGCGGTGGATTCGTCGGCGGGATCTTCGCCCGGCTCGTAGGCCCAGGCGATGGACTGGGCGATGATCCGCGCGACGCCGACGTCGCGGGCGGCGTCGACGAGGTTGCGGGTGCCCTCGCGCCTGATGCGGGCATTGTCGGCGGAGCTGCCGCCGCCGAGCGCGGTCAGCTGGTGGATGACGGCGTCGGGTGCCGAGTCCCTGACCGCCGCGAAGACGGCGGGACGGTGGAAGATGTCGAGCGTGACCGCGGTGGCGCCGAGGTCGATGAGCCGCGTCGCGCCCTGTGCCGTTGTGGAGGTGCCGGTGACCTGGTGACCGGCCCGCAGAAGGAGCGGGAGGAGATTGCGGCCGATGACGCCGGTCGCGCCGGCCAGGAAGACGCGCATCTCAGCGCTCCGCCGGTGCGCGACGGTCGCGGCGGGCGATGAGTTCGTGCTCATCGACGAGGGTGAGCATCGGTTCGCCGGGGGCGCCGATCATCACCACCACGAACCGGGTCCAGGAGCCAGGCAGGTTGTTGGCGGCCTGGTAGTGGATGACGTCACCGCCCGGTTCCCAGAACGCCTCTCCGGCGCGGATCACCCGGGCCGGTTCGCCCTCCAGCTCGAAGAGCATCTCTCCTTCGAGGAGGTATCCGAAGACGGGGCCTGAGTGGCGGTGCGGCGGGGTGCCCGGGTCGCCGGGCGGCAGCTCGATCGTCGCCGTCATCACCTCCGCGCCGTCGGGGATGAAGGGTGGTGTCCGGTGCAGCAGGGTCGTCACCAGCGTGGAGCTCATCGGTTTCTACCTCTCGTTCGGGAAGAGGGCGGCGGCCACGTGCCGGGTGTCGGCGTACTCGATGACGGAGGCGATGCGGCCGTGCCGGACGGTGAAGATGCCGAGGCAGCGGTTGTCGTAGGCGCCGCCGTAGACGGTGGTGGCCTTGGAGGTCCACTCGGCGACCACGCGGTCGCCCTCGGCGATCGTGCTGATCAGCTCGATCTCCATGGTGCCCGGGACCAGGATCGGCCCCATGCCGCCCAGGAAGTCGTTGACGATCGCATCGCGGCCCCGCCACACCTTCGAGACGGGCAGGTCGCTCGGATAATGCCAGGTCGCGTCCTCGGCGAAGCTGTCGAAGATGACGTCGGCGTCGCCGTCGCGGACGGCTTCGACGTAGCGGATGACGACGGCCCTGGGGTCGTTGTTCATGGTCATGCTCCTCAAGGTGGGTTTGTCGTCGTTCAGGAGAGGGTGAGCACGGCCTTGCCGCGGATGCGGCGCTCACGCAGGTCGGTCAGGACGGTCGCGGTGTCGGCCCAGTCGCCGACGCGGCCGATCTCGGGGTGCAGGCGGCCTTCGGCGGTCAGCCGGACGAGCGCCGCGAGGTCGTCGCCGAGGCGGGTGTCAGCGTCAAGGTAGTGGAAGTGGCGGATGACGCCGGACTCGGGGCCGTCGAAGAAGGCGAAGAAGTCGAGCGTTGCCGGGGTCCGGCTGGCCTGCCCGAACCAGATGAGGGTGCCGCGCTTGGCGAGCCGGGCGAGGGCGAGGGGAAGGGCTGCGCCGCCGGTCGACTCCAGCACGAGGTCGTAGGGTCCGCGCGCGTCGGCCACGGCATGGACGATCTCGGCCGCGCCGAGTTCGGTGAGCCGCGCCCCGCGTTCGGCGTCCCGGGTCACGGCGGTGATCTCGGCTCCGGACGCGGCGGCGAGCTCGGTCACGTAGTGCCCCACCCCTCCTGACGCGCCGGTCAGCAGCACCCGCCGCCCCAGCAGGGTCCCGGCCGTGCGCAGCAGCCGCAGCGCGGTAAGACCGGCCAGCGGCAACGCCGCGCCCCGCACCGCGCAGACGGTGTCCGGCAGCACCGCGAGCGCGTCGGTGGGCACCGCGGCGTACTCCGCCCAGCCGCCCGCCATGGGGTGGCCGACCACGCGGACGATGCCGGTCGGCCCGCTGCCGTCGGCGGCCGGCTGCACCACCAGCCCCGCGACGTCCTTGCCGGGCCGGTCACCGGCCGTGGGACTCTCCAGCTTGAATGTCTCGCCCCGGTTGATCGAGAACGCCTCGACCTTCACCAGCACCTCGTTCGCGTGTGGCGTCGGCTCGGGAACGTCGGCGAGCACGACCGGTTCGGCGGAGTCTCCGGTGGGGATGAGCGCTTTCATGGTTTCTGCCTCCTTGGTGGCGTCTGCGACTACTTCACCGGATCAGGTGGTGGCCGGGCCAACAACGCGACCGCTTGGCCGACAACGCCCGGTTGTCGCCTATGGTCGTGGGCATGGATCTTGACCTGGCTCTGGTGCGCGCGTTCGCCGTGACCGCTGAGACGCTGCACTTCGGGCGTGCCGCCGACCGACTGGGCACCAGCCAGCAGGCGCTGTCCAAGCGTGTCGCGCGGCTGGAGACGATGCTGGCGGCCCGGCTGTTCGAACGCGAGGGCGGCACCCGGCTGACGGAGGCGGGTGAGCGGTTCCTGCCGGCCGCGCACGAGGCGCTGGCGGCGGGCGAACGCGCGGTCGCGGCGGTGACGGGCGGCGGGCCGGTCGTTCGCATCGACACTTGGGGTCATCTGTACGCGCCGATGCGTACCATCGCTCAGGCGGTGCGGGCGCTCGACACGGTCCGGCTGGAGCCAGGCCCGGGACGCGACTGGCCCTCGGTCGCGGCGGCGCTGCTGCGCGGTGACACCGACCTGGGCTTCGGCCGGGTGCACTCGCTCGCGGGCGGCCTCGACGCGGGCCTCACCGCGCGGCTGGCGCGGCTGGAGCCGGTCGACGCGGTGGTCAGCGTGTCTCACCCGCTGGCCGACGCCGCCGAGCTGCGTCCGTCCGACCTGCGCGACAGCACCCTGTGGTGCCCGGCCGAGCTGACCCGCCTGGACTTCCTGCGCCGCTTCGCCGACGACTTCCAGATCACCCGCCGCCAGGACGGCCCCAACCTCGGCCTGGACCACCTCGTCCAGCACATCCGCGCCGACGCCTCGTGCTTCACGCTGTTCCCGGCCGACGCGCCGCTTCCCGACCGTACGGGCCTGCGCTCCATCCCGCTGGTGGAGCCGACCCCGTTGTACGCGTGGTCGCTGGCCTGGCGTACCGCGCACCGCCACCCGCTGCTGGACACTTTGCTGCGCGGCTTCGCCGAGACGGGCCGCACCCGCCGCTGGCTGGACTACACACCACAGCGGGACTGGCTGCCCGACACCGACCACGCCAAGCTCACGGTCCGCTAGACCGGCGGCCCCGCGGTCGCTACCGCCACAGATCGCCAGGTGTGAAGGTGCATATGCTGGACTGCACTTCGGCCGGGTCGCCGAGCGGCTGCACGTCTCCGTGGCCCGGATCAGCCAGTCGATCAAAAAGCAGGAACGCGTCTTCGCCCGTGTCGTCCGCGACCTGGGACCACTGCCGAGCTGAGCGTGCCCGCCTGCATCTCCCCGGCTGAGCTGATGCCCGTAGCCGTCCACCGGGGCACGCGTGAATCACGCCAGCGCTGCCCGCCGTCCGAAGCGGATCGCAAGACGTACATTTCGGAGATCCCCTACCGTCGGACCTGCTGACCACAGGACGGGCAGCACGCTCTCAGGAGGCGGCCCGGAGGCTGAAGGCCACCCTCGTGAGCGGTACGGCCCCGGACCCCGGGGATCAGGCGAAGGGGTTAGACCGTTGGATTTGACGATCTGCGAGTTTCTCGGGCATGTCTGCGATGACGACGCTCTGTCGCTCGACTGGCACGAGGAAACGCAGGTGGCGGCGCATGCGCACCTGCTGAACCGGTGGCTGGACGAGGACTCGGACGAAGACCCCGCCTATGCGGCGCGCCTTTCGGTGGATGTGCGGGACTTCGATGGCCCGCTGCTCGCCGGTTCCCTGCTGGAGTGCGGGATCTTCCCGGCCCTGTCGCCGAGCGGACCGATGCGGGAGCCGTTCGCCTGCGAGCCGGTCGACGTCCAGGACGCGGTCGAGACCGTCCGCCAGGCCGTGTTCCGGACGGCGCCGTCGCGGCGCCTCGGTCTGCTCTCCGCCGCGTTCGGCAGGGCCGTTCTCGAGTGGGCGGATGAGGCGGTCCTGGTGGCGGTCACCGACCTCGCCACCGGACCCGAGGCCCGTGAGGAGACGCATGTCGTCTTCTCCTTCTGCTCCAGGCTGATCCGTATCAGCGTCGGTCGCGGCAGCGGTCGTCGGGACGACCACGACCCGGCCTGTTCGTTCGCCGGACATTGGTGCGAGACCTGTCCGTCGCTGCCGGAGGCCGGACTGGCGCTCGCTGAGGTACGGCTGCGTGCCGTCTGCGCCGGAACGATCCTGCGAGCCCCGCTGGGCCTGGCCGGGTATGGCGCGTTCCGGGTGGATCTGGCCGAGCACGGGTTGCCGCCCGCTCCCGAGCTTGCCGCCGTCCGCCGCTGGTGGAGCGACACCGTATGGTCCCGGCGCTATGAGGAGGAGTATCTGGAGGACGAATACCCCGTGCCCGATGATCCTCAGGCTCAGGAGCATGACCTCGACGATCTCGCCGTACTGGAGGAGCGGGATCCACTTGAGCTGGGCGATCCGGCGCAAGGCCTTGAGCGGGCGGGATGGGTCGCGGGGGAGGGAATGAGACCGCTGACGACGGCGGGGTTCCTCGCCGAGGCCGAGGTGTTCGATGCCGCCTGCCGGCGGGAAGCCGCCGATCACGAGGCGGGCGAGCTCGTGCCCTTTCTGCTGGAGGAATTCCTTCGCGAGCTCGTACGGCGGGTGGGCGGGCCGGAGCGCCGTCTGCTGGTGTGGGCGGACGCCGAGGAGGACGGCCGCTTCTGGCGGACGGACGAAGGCGGCCTCGAACGGTACGGCGAAGCGCGCCGGCTGCTGGCGGTGGGGCCGAGCCAGGCGCTGTACATGGTGTTCAAGGAGGAGAAGAACTGCTGAGCGTCGCATGCGGGTCGTAGCGCTGCTGGGCCGCGACGACCCCCGGGGGGGTGCGCCGCCACCGTCTCCGGGTTCGGTCAGCCGGCCTTGACCCGGAGCCGGACCGGGCGGTAGACGAAGGCGCCATCGCTCCACCGTACGGCCGCCAGGTCTTCCTGCGCGGACAGTCCCGGCAGGCGGGTCACCAGGGCACGGAACGCCTCCTGCAGCTCCATGCGAGCCAGGTTCGCGCCCAGGCAGTAGTGCGGGCCGTGGCCGAACGCCAGGTGCGGGGTGGGCGAGGCGCCGGCGAAGCGGTGGATGTCGAACCGCAGCGGGTCCTCGAACACCTCCGGATCGTGGTCGGCGGCGAAGAGGTTCGGCAGGACGACGCTGTCCGCGGGGACGGTGCCGACGGAGATCTCGACGTCGGCCGTGATCCGCCGCAGCATGCCGTTGCTGCCGGGAGCCTCGTGGCGCAGGGTCTCCTCCACGGCGGGCTCCAGCAGGTCGGGGCGGGAGGCGAGCTCGGCGTACTGGGCGGGGTGGCACAGCAGCCTGAACGTGCCTCGGATGATCATCGAAGCGGTGGTCTCGTGGCCGGCCAGGATCAGCGTGAACACCATGTTGACCGCCCAGCCCCGCCAGCAGACGCTGCATGCGGTCATTGAGTGGAGCTGGGATCTCCTCATCTCACAAGAGCGCACACTGGCCGCCCGGATATCGATATTTCCGGCGCGGACGGGTATCGCTGTGATCGAAGCGGTCTGCGCGGATGAGACGCGTCCCGCGGACGAGGTCGTCTACCTCCTGGACTCCCTGGTCGACAAATCCATCGTGGAGCGGGCCGGCGACGGCTACCGGATGCTGGAAACCATCCGGGCACACGCGGCGGGGAAGCTCCGACTCGCAGGAGAGACCGACACCGTCCTGCGTGGGCTCACCCGGTACTTCGCGGACCTGGCCGACGAACACGAGCCGCTGCTGCGCTCGGACAAGCAGGCGGAGTCGCTGCGGCTGTTCCAGGCCGAGTACGACAACCTGATGTACGCCCTGCAAACGGCCATCGACGGAGACGACGCCGAGACCGCGGCCCGGATGCTCGGACCGCTGTACTGGTACTGGGTCATGCTCCGCTACGACGCCCGGGCCGAGACCTACATCGCCAAGGTCACCGAGTTCGGCGACGCGCTGCCCGCGGACGCCCGCGCCGCGTTCACCGCGATCCACCTGGTGGGCGTCGAGGGCGGGCCGATCACTGACCACGAGCGGCTCCGCGCGCTCATCGGCGACTGCGCGCACGGGCGCGCTGCGCCGCTATCCGATGCTGCTGACGATAGTGCTGGTGATGGCGGCGATACTCGGGCTGGACGAGCTGCTCGATCAAGAGATCGCCCGGGTGCGCAGCGGCTCGGACCGCTGGGCGATCGCCTGCACCTTCATGATCGAAGCCATGCGCCATCGCGAACAGGGCGACCGGAAGATCTCCGCGACCGCGATGACAGGCCGACGACCTCGGACAGGATGGCTCGTCCTTGCCCACGTGATCGTCAGGCCGGGGCCCCGGTCGAGATTGCCGGCAACGGGATCATCAAGCTCGGAGGCCGGTATTGATCCTCCGGTTCACGGGCCGCTGAGGTGAAGTGGTCCGAGGTCCCTCACAATCTGGGCGATGGCGCGGATCAGCTCGTTTTCCGCCTTGGTGGACCACACCAGGGCGTACGGCAGCGGGCTCATGTCCCTGACGGGCACATAGGCGATATCCGGCCGGGTCCAGTAGCGGGTCATGTGAGCGGGGAAGAAGCTGACCGCCTCGTCGGCGCTGACCAGGGAGAGGACCTCTTCGGTGTTCCGCGTCATGGGGCCGCGTTCGATCTGGCGGCCCCGCGGGGTCTGGAACGGGGCGTAGCCATCGAACCAGTACTCCGGCATCGACGGGCCGTCCACGTGCCGGAAATCGGTGAGCATTTCCAGTGAGACGGAGGTGAACTGCGCGATCTTGTTGTCGGCGGACACGGCCAGGACTCGTGGCTCGCTCAGCGCGATCGGCCCCACCGTCAGATCGGGTTCTTCGACCGGCAGCCACGTGATCAAAATGTCGAGGTCACCGCGGCGCAGCCCGGCGAACGGATCGATGAAGGGGGCATGCCGGATCTGCAGCCTCCACTCGGGATGGAGGTTGCGGAAGGCGTCCCAGAAGGGGCGCAGGTCGTGGGTGTTGACCGGCATCGAGCCGACGCGCAGGACGGCGGTGATGCCTTGGGCGGCCAGTTTGGCCCGGTGCATGCTGTCCTGGAGGCCGGTGTACATCGGCCAGAGATCGTCGCGTAGCTGCCGGCCGAGCGGCGTGAGCCGTACCGTGCGGTTGGTCCGGTCGAACAGGGAGGCGCCGATCTGGCGTTCCTGCTGCTTGATCGCCTGAGTGATCCGGGCCGGGGTCACGCGCAGCCGTTCGGCGGTCCGGCCGAAGTGGAGCTCTTCGGCGAGCGTGAGGAAGATTTCGATGTCGCGCAGCTCCACAATCCCTCCTCTCACATTAACCGCTGGGTTAATGCCACCTTGCGATCTTTGTCGTTGTTCCGGTGCTCCGTCGAGCCGATCCTAGTTGTCGGACAAAGTCGGCTGATTCTGGAGTAACGAGATGACGGACAAGACAGCGCTGGTAACCGGGGCCTCCCGGGGGATCGGCCGAGCCATCGCGCGGCGGCTGGCCGCCGACGGCACACTGGTGGCGGTGCACTACGGCAGCAACGAGGCCGCGGCCCTGGAGACCGTACAGCTGATCGAGAAGGACGGCGGCCGGGGCTTCCCGGTGCGGGCCGAGCTGGGCGTGCCCGGGGACGTGGATGCCCTGTTCGCCGGGCTGGAGGCGGGCCTTTCGGCGTGGACCGGCCAGGTACGGCTGGACATCCTGGTCAACAACGCCGCCATCAACACTGGGGGGCCGATCGACGTAATCACCCCGGAGGCGTTCGACCGGCTCGTGGCGATCAACACCAAGGCGCCGCTGTTCATCACCCAGCGGGCGCTGCCATTGCTCAATGACGGTGGCCGGATCATCAACGTGACCACCGCGGCAACCAGGATCGCGATGCCGGAGGCCCCGTACGCGATGAGCAAGGCCCCGATCGAGGTACTCAGCCGCTCCCTGGCCCAGACCGTCGGCGCGCGCGGCATCACGGTCAACGCGGTGGCACCCGGACCGACCGTGACCGACATGAACCCGTGGATGCTCGGCAACCCCGAGATCCAGCAGATGGTCGGGACCGGCAATGCCATCCCCCGGGTCGGGCAGCCCGAGGATGTCGCCGACGTGGTCGCCTTCCTGGCCTCCGATGCCGGCCGGTGGGTGACCGGGCAGGTCATCGACGCCTCGGGCGGCTGCTTCCTCGGGCCCAAGATCTGAGCTGGCAGCACACCGTCGCTGGGCTGTCAGCGCAGCCCAGCAGGCTCTTCCCCTGTCCGTACCACCACTCAACCGTTCTGGAAGCACTCATATGAAGAAGACCGCGATCCTCGCGCTCGGCCTGGCCCTCGCCACGATCACCTCCCCGGCGCTGGCCGACACCGGCAACGCGAAGGTGGTCGCCGCGCTCGACACCGTGGCCAAGCCGCTCACCCGCGACCTGGACGCCTTCGGCGCCATGGTGGGCAACGCGCAGGTGGTCGGGGTGGGCGAGGCCACCCACAGCACCGCCGAGTTCTACACCCTCAACCAGCGGCTGTTTCGCTACCTGGTGACCGAGAAGGGTTTCACCACGTTCGCCCGCGAGCTGAGCTGGAGCACCGGCGTGCGGCTCAACGACTACGTCCTGCACGGCGAGGGCGACCCCCGCGCCATCTTCCGCGACGAGGTCAAGGGCCCCTACGACCTGTTCGACAACCAGGAATTCCTGAACCTGGTCCAGTGGATGCGCGCCTACAACACCACTCACCCGCGCAAGGTGCAGTTCATGGGCGCCGACCTGCTCTACCCCGGTGACCTCCTGTTCGACAAGGTTCTCGGCTACGTCAAGCAGCGTCAGCCCGACCTGCTGGACGAGTTCACCAAGCTGTACGACGGGTTGCGCCCCACCACGAAGAACGCGGGCGAGTACATGGGCATGGCGCTGGCCGTACCGCTGAAGACCCGGCAGGACAACGCCGAGCGCGCCACCCGGGCGCTCAAGCTGCTGCAGAAGCACGGCGCGGACCGGTGGGTGGTGCAGCACGCCCGCGCACTGTCGCAGACCTTCACCGACTTCGCCTTCGACCAGGCCACCGCCCAGGGACGCCGCCAGGCGGCCGTCTACCGCGACACCGTGCTGGCCGACAACATCGCCTGGTGGAACAGGACCACCGGCGACAAAATCCAGATGTCGGGGTTGAACGCGCACCTCAGCTACACCCCGATCGACACCACGTACGTTCCCGCCCCAATGGGTGGCGTGCTGCATAAGCGGCTCGGCGACCGCTTCGTCACCGTCGGCACCACCTTCGACCAGGGTGGCTACAACTTCACCATCGACAAGGGTGACTGCCCGGACGGCATCAAGCCCGCAGAGCGGCCCCTGACCTGCAAGGGCTCCGTCGAGGCCGCACCCGCCGACTACAACGAATACGTCCTGGACCAGGTCCGCTACCGTGACTACATCCTGGACACGCGTACGGCACCGCGCCCCGCGAAGCAGTGGCTGGCCCAGGCTCGCCCCACCCGGGTGATCGGCGGCGGCTTCTGGTCACCCGACCAGGCCTTCCATGCCTCGCTGGGGCGTTCGTTCGACGTGGTGATCCACTTCCACCAGGTCAAGGCCGCACACCTCCTGCCCTGAACAACCCCAGCACACGGGCTGCGCGCCCATTCAGCCGCTTAGGCAACTCTCCGCCGAGGGACGGATGCGGGTGGTGTGGATGAGGGAGGAGGCGGACGGCCTACCAGCGACGGGCCGGTCCTTGAGCAGTGACCGATCGGCCAGTGGCGACAGCGTGCGGTTCGCGAGCTGATCCGGCCTCGCGCTCGCGAGGCCGGATGAAACAGGTGATTGTGGAGCGGTTACCGGAACTCGGCGAAGATGCTGATCGGGTTGCCCCAGTCTCCGTTGATGCTCCAACAGCTACGGACTCGGTCTCGCCGCCGTCCATGCCGTCGCTCGGGCGCACCACGCCACCCTCGCCACCGGCGCACGCACCGGAGGCGGCCTGTCGGTCATGGTGCGGTCCGGCCGAGGAAGTCGAGCGTGCGGCGCATGAGCAGCGCGGCCGCGTGGGCGTCATAGGAGGGCAGGCCGGCGTCGGCGAACAGGTGGCGGTCACCCGGGTAGACGAACAGTTCGCCGTGCTCGGCCGAGGCGACCAGGGTGCGGGCCGCGTCAATGTCGCCTTCGCCGGCGAAGAAGGGGTCGGCGTCCATACCGTGGATCTGCACGGGCAGCTGCTCCGGCCACTCGGAGGTGGGGAGGCATGCCTCGAAGAGCAGTGCCCCGCGGGCCCCCGGCCGGGTCTGCGCCAGCGTCTGGGCCGGCATGACGCCGAGCGACCAGCCGACGTACACCAACTCGTTCGACAGGGTGTCGGCAGTGCGGACACCCTGCTGGAGAAGGGTGTCGAAGCCGATCTTCTCGGCGTGGGCCTGGCCGTCGTCCAGGCCGGCGAAGGTGTGCCCGGCGAAGAGGTCCGGTGTGTGCACGGTGTGCCCGGCCTGGCGTAGCTCGGCGGCGAAGCCGAGGAACCCGGTCGTCTGCCCCTGAATGTGGTGAAACAGCAAGATCTCCGCCATGTGGCCGCCTCTTATGAACCAGATATCTCGAACGGTTGAAGATGATAGATTAATCTGGATATGTCAACCAATGTTCCCGACTACGAGCTCGCCGACACGATCGTGCTCACCGCTGCAGAGCAGGTCCGGGCCATCGGCGATCCGCTGCGGACCACGATCCTCGGCCTCCTGCACGAGCGGGCCGCGACCGTGACCGAGCTGGCCACCGCGGTCAAACGGCCCAAGAGCACGGTCGCGCACCACGTCAACGTCCTGACCGAGGCTGGGCTGCTGTACGTGGTACGGACCCGGCGCGTACGGGCGATCGACGAGCGCTACTACGGCCGTACGGCCCGGATGTTCTACGTCGGCGTCGGCCAAGCTCCGGGCGGCGGCCCGCTGCCGCTGGACTTCAACGACTTCGAGGTCGCGGCCAAGGAATCCGCCGCGGCCTATCAGGCTCACCAGCTGTACGCGTTCATCCGGCATGCCCGCATCTCGCCGGACCGGGCCACCGAGTTCTGGCACCGGATCAAGGACCTCGTGCAGGAGTTCGACCTGATGCCCCGCTCCGGTGAGACGACCTACGGATTCGCCGTCGGCCTGTATCCCATGACGGACTATCCGACCCTGCCGGCCGGGGAGGAATGACAGCATGCTCACCACGCGCGAGCTCAACCGGTCCACCCTGGCCCGCCAGCTGCTGCTGGGGCGGGAGGCCCTCGATGCCGCCGAGACGGTGCGCCGGGTGGTCGCCCTGCAGGCGCAACATGCGGCTTCGCCGTACCTGGCCCTGTGGAATCGGATCACCGCGTTCGATCCGGCCGACCTGGACGCGGCCTTCGCGGACCGCAAGATCGTCAAGGCCACGCTCCTGCGGATCACGCTGCACGCCGTTCACGCCGACGACCACCCCCACATCCATGAGGCGATGCAGCCCTCGCTGCGCGGCCCCCGGCTCGGCGACCCGCGCTTCACCCGCAGCGGCCTCACCCCGGCCGACGCTGACGCCCTGGTCGGTGACCTGCTGGCCTTCGCGGATCAGCCCCGGTCCGCGGAGGAGATCCAGTCATGGATCGAAGAGCGGCTCGGTGTTCCACCGAAGGGCGTGTGGTGGGCGCTGCGGAGCTACGCGCCGCTCCTGCACGCGGTCACGGGAGCGCCGTGGTCGTTCGGCGCCCGCCCGGCCTACATCGCCGCCGGAATCCCGCCGACGCTCGGAGCCGAAGCCGACCCGGCCCTGCAGAGGCTGATCCTGCGTTACCTGGAGGGGTTCGGCCCGGCAACGGCTGCCGACGTGGCGCAGTTCGCGCTGGTGACCCGCAAGCGCGCCCGCGGCGCGATAGACGCCCTCGCAGGCACACTCCAGCGGCTGACCGGGCCGGACGGCTCGGAGTTGTTCGACCTGCCGGGTGCGCCTCGCCCGGCGGGGGACACGCCCGCCCCGGTAAGGCTGCTGCCCATGTGGGACAACGTCCTGCTCGCCCACGCCGACCGTAGCCGGGTCATCCCGCCGCAGTATCGCAAGCTCGTCACCCGAACCAACGGCGATGTCCTGCCGACGCTCCTGGTCGACGGCTATGTCGCCGGCGTCTGGCGGCCGACCGGGGATGGGATCGAGGCCACCGCGTTCCATCCGTTGCCCGGCCAGGTGTGGGACGAACTGGCCGGCGAGGCGCAGGCGCTGGCGGCGCTGCTGGCCGACCGCGAGCCGGGGGTTTACCGTCGCTATGACCGCTGGTGGTCCGACCTACCCGGTGCGGAGCTCCGGATCGTCCGGTAGATGGATCATGGCTTGGCGGGAGGCGGCGCGGCAGGTGTCGACCAGTAGCAGAGCGTTCGCGAGCAGGAAGAGCGGGATGGCGAAGGTCTCCACGCTCAGCCGGTACGCGCTGTTGGCCGGGCTCATCGAAGCACCGATTGGCGGCCACTCCGCGTCTTGCCTCGCTATCGCCACTGGCCGAATGGTTACTGCTCAAGGGCCTACTCCTCGTCGTCCGGGCGCTGGGATCGAGCAGCTCCCGCAGCCTTGCGCCCAGGTTAGGACGGTGAAAGGGGTAGAAGCCGTGGAAGTTGATGTGCTCGAACACCAGCGGACTGAGCCGGGCTCGGATCTCGGGGCTGACCCGGCCGCCCTCGATCCCCATCGCCCCGGCCTCCAACTGCTTGACGGCCGCGTCGATATAGAGCGAATTCCACCAGGTGATCGCATTGAGACCGAGGCCCAGCGCGCCCAGCTGATCCTCCATGCCCCATTCATATCCCCTGGTCAGGCGGCCGAGGTTGCCGAAGAAGACGCGGCGGGCCAGCTGATGGCGCGATTCGCCGATGTTGAGCTGGGCCCCGATCATCCGCCGGTACTCCTCGACATGGATGATCTGGAGTAAATGCAGCGACTTGAAGATCCGGCCGTAGTGGGCGAAGGCGCTGCCCAGACCGGTCAGGCGGCCATCGGCCATCATCATGCGGATCAGGTCGTATGCGCGGACCTGATTGGTGGCCAGCGACCCGGCCACCCGCACCATGTCGTCCCAGTGCTGCACGATGGTCGGCAGCGACACCCGGCGAAGGCCCAGGGTGTTGAAGTCGCCCCAGGCGTTGCCGGCGCGGTTGCCGCGGGTCATGTCGCCCTCCAGCATGGCGACATGACCCACCACAGCTGGGTGTCGGTGATGTCGGCGTGCCGCGGCGCGAACTGGTAGCCGCAGACGGCGAACAGGCCGTATACGACGTCGCTGTAGCTGCCCTGATCGGTGGTGATCACCTCGGGGTGCTCGACGGCGTCCAGGCGGTGGATGGCGTCCAGGATGAACAGCGAGTCGCGTAGCGTGCCGGGCACCAGCAGCCCGCCGAGCCCCATCACCTTGTCCGAGATGGTGTTCAGCCAGGTCGAACCGCGTGCGCGCTTGCCGATTCCCCAGTACAGCGGCGAGGGCCGGGCGTGCAGGGACCGGACCGGCACCACGAACCGCATGCCGTCCACCGAGGCCACCAGCCCGCCGCCCCAGTCGGCGGTGATGTCGATCCCGGCCTGCCTCTCGACCAGGCGGGCCGAGACGCCGGCGATGCCCTCGCCGTGGAAGTAGCCCTTCTCCACGCCCAGCAGCCGGTGCTCGGTGAGCGCAGCCTCGCCCGCCTTGACCACCGGCACCAGGCCCACGTTGCACGAGCGTGCCGCCGTCAGCGCGGCCAAGGAGATATCGAGGTCGTCGCGGCGCAGATGCGTTCCGGTGATGTGGCCCATGCAGTCGAACATCCCGGTCTTGGCATGCGTCTCCAGCAGCAGCTCGGGGTAGTCCACGCGCGGCAGCATCGCCGCCACTGCGTCGTGCACGACTTTGAACCCCTCGGGCAGCGGGGCGGCCTCCAGCCGCGACAGCTGCAGCTTGCCGCCCTTGATCTGGACCGACGCGTTGGCCGCCAGACCGGCGGCGACCTGGGTGTAGGCGTCATCGACCAGGTCGGCCAGCTCGCGCAGATGAGCGCGCGGGTCGCCCTCCAGGCCCAGCGCGGTCAGCATTGAGGCGCGCTCGCGTACCCACAGCCGCTCCTCGATCAGCCGGGCCCGCGGATTGCCCCACTTGTCCGCCCCCACCGCGTACACATCGCGGCGGCGCAGCGCCAAATGCAGGGCCTCCAGGATGCAGAACACATACGCTGGACGGTCGATCAGCGGCGCCTCCAGCTTGGGATTGTCGAACACCAGGCGCCGCCACGATCCGGCCACCAGCTCCTCGAACCCTTGATGTGCTCGCGGCCCGGTTTGCGCGCCGCCGTCACCCGCACCAGCGCCTTCACCGCGGCGACAACCTGAGAGCCTGCGGCCGTTGCTCCCCACGGGATGACGGAGGTCAGCTGCCCGATGAACGGCTTGACCGTGCCGTAGCGGGCCACCAGCTCCGCCCGCCATTCCAGATCACCGTCGTCTTCTTCCGTCGGCAACGGCAACAGCTCTGCGACCGTGGCCAGCGCCGCCTCCAGCTGCTCACGGCTGATCACCTGCACCACCGCGTCCACCACCTCGCTGGCCGTGGTGTCGGTGCGCGCGCCATCTTCGGCGACACGGACCGGCGGGGTGTCGCGTACGATCGCCCACGCGGCCGCCAGCCGGGCCGCCGCCACCCGCAGCCGGGGCAGGTTGCGCAGCTTGGCCTTGTCCCCGGCCCGGCCGGCTTGCGACAGCAGCTTCGTCGACATCAGCAGGTCGAACAGCAGCAGCGCGTCATCGACCGCGACGCCTTCCAGGTGCCGTACCGTGGCCAGCAGCGTGGCCTCGCGCCGGTCATCCTCCAGCTGCCTGATCCGGAATGCCTTCGCGGTGGTTCCAAACCTGGCCAGCTCGGCCATCTTCACCAGCGCCACCGCGCTGCAGTCCACCGCCCCGGTGCCCAGCCCCAGCACATACGCCGACCGGTCGAAGGCCTCGCACATGCCCGTGCCCGACAGCTTGGTCACCGCGGTGCGCATCCACTCCAGCACCGATACCTTCTTGCCCCTTGGCACGGCCAGCGTGGCCACCAGTTCCCCGCGCATATGCTGCGGCGCCGCCTCCACCAACGTCCGGTTGATCGAGCTCAACCCCGCCCGCCGTACCTCGGCCACCAGTCGTGACACCGTCGTGATGCCCGGCAGCAACACCCGGTTCTCGATCAGCCATAGCACCGCACGGTCGAACAACTCCCGCTTGGAGTCACGCGTCTTGGCCACCCGCGAGGCCACGAACGCCGCAAGCTCGTCCTAGGCCTCGCCGAACTCCCGGTACTTCAGCAGCTTGCGGATCTTCGCCGCGTGATCGTAGGGGGTCTGCCACCGGTCGCCGTACTGCTTGACCGCGCTCCACTCCTCGATCCCCAACTGCTCGGCGACATACCGGATCGCCACCTCCGGCACCTCGACCGGGCCGGAGTCGGTCAGGAACCTGCCGAGCATGCGCACGGTCCCCCATTGAAGCGACCAGCCGAGCCGATTGTGTAGACCACGCCGCCGCTGCACCTGCGCCAGCGCGGCCTCATTCAGGAAGAAGAACCTCTCCAGCTCTTCTGGCGTCGGGTCCGCCACGAACCGGCCATAGCGGCCTACCTGCTCGTCAGACAGATACTCATGATGCACGGATCGTCACCATAGGAGAGTAGTCAGCTACTACTCGCCGGTATGCCCAAATCGAGACCGACTCGTCCCGCTACAACCCCGACAGCCTGCTGACCTGCGACTCAGCGCCTATCGAGAAATCTCGTCGAGATATGACCACGACCCCGTTCCTTCGCCTACGCGGATCTCGGAAAGCGAAGCTCACATGACATTTGCCGGGCGCAGGCGAGGTGCCCGACGGACGCCAGGCTCCGGCCCTGTGCGGGTGCGGCTCGTTCGCCGAGGCCATGGTCGTGGACGAGGCGACCGTCCTCACCGTGCAGACCGATCTGCCCGACGGAATTCCAGGTCGAGGTCCTCGACGGTGAGGGTGAGGATTTCCTCGGCGCGGGCGGCCGTGTCGTACAGCAGCCGCCACAGTCTTCCATCGGTCCATCACCGCGGCGTAGTGCTCCGGGGGCCAGGGCGGCGACGGGATGTGCCGGGCCGGCCATAACGGTCGGCCGGGTACCGTGCGCGCTGAACCACAGCAGGTCAGCGCGCAGGGCCCCGCTACTTTAGGGGCTGGAGACATCCTCGGAGGTCGCGGGTTGTGCCACGCCGGGCGGGCGCGGCTGGCGTCAGTCAGCCCGCAGGAGGGTGTGCAACTCGGCGGTTTCGATGATGTGGGCTCGGGAGGGAAAGACCTGATGGAGCAGGACGTCGTGCGCTTCGGGGTCAGGGTCGGCGACGCCGTCGGCCAGGACGTAGAGCCGGTAGTCGCGGTCGGCCGCGTCGATGACGGTGGACAGGACGACGCCGCTGGTACTGATGCCCGCGATGATCAGAGTGGTGATGCCGTGTTCGCGCAGCCGCTGATCGAGGTCGGTGGTGGATAGGCCTCCATAACGGATCTTACGCACGATGATGTCTCCGTCCTGGGGAGCGAGACGTTCGTGGATGGCGGTGTCAAGGTCTGCGTGGTGCATGAGACGGTGCTGGGCGATCGGTGCGAAAGACCTGTTGGTGGGCGGGATCGCGGCCCAGTCGGCCTCGGTGAAGCCGACCCGGACATAGGCGACGGTGCCGCCCGTGGCGCGAACGTCGGCGATTACCTTTTCCATGCGTCCCAGCAGGGCTTCACTGTCGCTTTCGGGTAGCAGCGCGAGGATCGCGGGCTGATAGTCCATGGGGGGCAGACCAAGTACGAGTGAAAGGGGCAGTGAGTCGCTGGCCAGAAGGTTTAATCGTCCGCTGATGTGACCCTCCGCGTGGGTTTAGTTGCGGTTTGGTGAACAAGACCGTTTGGCATGGTTGATCGCCGCTACGGTTTCGGCGTCTGGACGCCGGGATCGAGGCGAGGGACGGCCTTGGGATGACGTGGATCGAGCGGACCGCCTAGCTGGAGGGCATCGCGCCGTCGAAGATCGCCGACTTCTCGGGGGAGGCCGACGCCCAGGACGTCGATACCTTGTCGCGCTACGACCCGGTCAAGCAGGTGGCGTTGCTGGCGTGCCTGACGCACTCCGCCCGGATGCGGGCCCGAGACGACCTGGCCGAGATGTTGTGCAAGCGGATGGCCTCCCATGTCAAACGGGCCAAGGCGGAGCTGGAGGAGATCCGCGCCCGGCAGCGCGCGACCAGCGAGCGGCTGATTGGCACCTACCGTCAGGTGCTGGAACGTCTCGACCCCGGCAGCGAGACCTCGGCTGCCGGACGCGAAGCGGTGGCGCGGGCCGTCGAGGCGGTGACCTCGTGCGCCGGTAACGCCGGGCAGGTCCAGGCACTCGGCGAGATGCTGTCGGCGCTCGTGGTGCAGACTCACAGCGTGCAGGCGGTCCGGGCTGCGGTAGAGCAGGCCGGCGGGTTCGCCGCGCAGCTGGCGGACATCGAGGAGGTCGCCGCCTTCCACGGTGACGCGCACGAGCTGCTGGTGTACCGGTTCTTCAAGAAGGACCGGCCGGCGCTGTTTGAGCTGGCGGGCAAGCTGCGGCTGAAGGCCACCTCCAGCGACGATTCGGTGCTGGCTGCGCTGGCGCACGCCCGCGAGCATTCACCCAAGCGGCGCGACTTCATCCCGCTGCCGCCACCGGTGCAGGAGGATGAGCCGGAGTCGGGTATCGCGTTCGCGTCGGGTAACTGGCGACGGGCAGTGACCGACCGCAGACGGCCTGGCATGGTGGCGCGGCGGCACTTCGAGGCGATGGTGTTCTGCTACCTGGCCGAGGAACTACGCACCGGGGACGTGGCCGTGCTCGGTTCGAATGAGTACGCCGACTGGGGCGCCCATCTGCTGCCCTGGGAGGAGTGCCAGCCGAAGCTGGCGGCGTTCTGCGAGAAGGTCGGCCTGCCCGACACCCCCGCCGGCTTCGTCGCCCACCTCAAGGACGCCCACCTGAGCGCGGCCGCGCAGCTGGACGCCGGCTACCTCGACAACGCCGACCTGGTCATCGATGAAGGTGGTGTGCCCACCCTCAAACGCCGCCGCGGTAAGGGCAGCGATGCCGAGGCCGAACGGCTGGCGGCCGAGATCGAGCGGCGCATGCCCGAACGCTCGCTGCTGTCCATCGTCGCGCGCACCGCCCACTGGCTCACCTGGTATCGCCACTTCGGCCCGGCCTCCGGCTCCGACCCCAAGATCAAAGACAAGCTGGGACGGTACTCGCTGGCGGTGTTCACCGGCGGCATCAACATCGGCCCCTACGAGGCGGCCAAGCACATCGCCGGCGTCACCGCCCGCGAGCTGTCCATGGTCCGCAACCGGCACATCACCCTGAAGAAGCTGAACGCCGCGGTCGTCGATGTGGTCAACGCCTTCGCCGAACTGGACGTGGTCAAGGCCTGGGGGGACGGCAGCACGGTAGCCGCCGACGGCACCCAGGTGGACACCTACATCGATAATCTCCTGGCCGAGACCAGCATCCGGTACGGAGGATTCGGCGGCATCGCCTACCACTACATCTTGATGATCGTCTGCAGTGATGTCGCTGAACCCGAGGCTGCTCCCGTGAAGCGGCGGTTGGCGCTGGCGCGTGGGATTCCATCACGATAGGACCTTGAATGTCGAAAGACGTCGATCCCACCCCGTTGGCTGGAGTCGGTGGCCGCCGGGGCGGCAGCCTGTCACCCATGATTGCTCGTGACATCGACCGGATCGACCACTCCGTCCTCTACACCACCGACATGGACGCCACCGCGGCGGCCTACGAGGCGCTGGGCTTCACGCTCAGCCCACTGTCAATGCACATGGGCTCCGACCGCCCCGGCGGCGAGCGAAGGCCGATGGGTGCCGGCAACCGGTGCGCCCTGTTCGGCCGCACCTACCTGGAATTGCTCGGCCTGTACGGGGACGGCTCGGTCGACCCCTGGAACATCCGCCCGCTCATCGCCCAGTACGAGGGCCTGCACGGCTACTCCTTCGGCTGCACCGACGTCGAAACCGCCGAAAAGCGCCTGCGAGCGGCCGGCTTGTCCTCCTCCGGTGTGCTGCCGCTGCAGCGGGATGTGGACACCCCTGACGGTGTGGAGAGCGCCCGCTTTCAGGCGGTCCACCTCGACAGGGCGCTCACACCCGAAGGGCTGATCCACGCCGCGTACCACCTGACCCCTGAACTGATCCACCAGCCGCGCTACCTGGAGCACGCCAACGGCGCCACCGGCCTGTACAGCGTGCTGCTCGTGGTGGACGACGCCGACCTGGAGCCCACCGTCGCCCGCTACGCCCTCATCCTGGACACCGAACCGGTGACCGAGGGACCAGTGCACGTGCTGCCGCTGCCGCTGGGCAGGGTGGAGGTCGTCGCGGTGTCCGCCTTCCGCGCGATGATGCCCGGCGAGTCGGTGCCCGCATTGCCGTACATGGCCAGGCAAGCCGTGTCGGTACGTGACGTACAGGCGGCCCGCGACCTGGTGGACGGCAACGGGTTCACCACAAAAGACATGCCCGGCGGATTCTTCGTCGGGGCCGCCCAGGCCCGCGGCGCCGCGCTGGCCTTCCTGGAGATGTGACCGGTGACCGACCTGATCCAAGCATCCGCCGGGACGCTGCGCGGCGTCCCCGCGGGTGGCGCGGTCACCGCCTTCCTCGGCATCCCCTATGCTCGCGCCGAGCGGTTCGCCGCGCCGCGGCCGACGCGGTGGAACGGCGTGCTGGATGCCGTCCAACCGGGTTTGGCAGCCCCGCAGCCGCGCACGTCCCGGCTCGAACGCGCCCTCGGCCCCGGCAGCGAACTTCGCCAGGGTGAGGACTGCCTGTCACTCAATGCGTGGACACCGGGCGGCAGCGGGCTGCCGGTCCTGGTGTGGCTGCACGGTGGCGGCTTCCTGACCGGTTCCGGCGCCCAAGCCTGGTACGACGGCGCGCTGCTGGCCGAACGCGGCCGGATGGTGGTCGTCACCGTCAACTACCGGCTGGGAGCCCTGGGCTACCTGTACCTGACGCCGCAGTTCGCCCCGGCCAACCTCGGGCTGCTCGACCAGATCGCCGCCCTGCGCTGGGTGAGGGAGAACATTTCGGCGTTCGGCGGTGACCCGGCTCGCATCACGCTGGTCGGCCAGTCCGCCGGAGCGCTGTCCGCGCTGGCCCTGCCCGGTCATTCCGCGGGCCGTGACCTGTTCCGGCAAGTCATCCTGCAAAGCACACCGGCCGGCGTACGGCCGTACAGCATCGGCGAGGCCGCCGAGATCGGCCAGATCCTCCTGGACGTCCTCAATCTGCGCCTGAGTGACGCCGAACGGCTGCGCACCCTACCGCTCGCCGACCTGCTCGCCGGCCAGGAGCAGACCGCCCGCCGCATCGCGCGGCCCACGGGGGTGACGCCGCCCTTCCAACTGGTCGCCGCCGACGGTGTGCCAGCCGACCTGACCACCGGCGCCCAGGAGGAGGTGCCCATGCTGATCGGCACCACCCAGGACGAGGCTCGGGCCTTCTTCCCTCAAGCTGAGGCCGAGCTCACCGCGCGGCTGTTCCGCGACGGCAGCCTGCGCCTGGCCGGGCGAGCCCGCTCGGCCCACCTCTACCAGTTCGACTGGTCACCGCCAGGCAGCCCGTTCGGTGCCTGCCACTGCATCGAACTGCCGTTCGTCTTCGGCAATCTGCCCGCCTGGCATGCCTCCCCGATGCTGGCCGGCGCCGACCCCGCGCAGCTTGAGCAGCTTGTGGCGCACGTGCAGGGCGCCTGGACGGCTTTCGTCCACGACGGCTCGCCCAGCTGGCCCGCCTTCCCTCACGTCGAGCACATCACGCTAACCTGACCACGGTGATCGCCCCTGTCCTGGACCAGCTCGATCGCGCCATCGTCCACGCCCTGCACGTGGACGGCCGCGCCCCCTTCAGCCGTATCGCTTCGGTGCTGAAGGTGTCCGACCAGACCGTGGCACGCCGCTACCACAGGCTCCGCTCCGCGAGGCTGCTGAAGGTGATCGGTCAGGTCCAGGCGCGACGGCTGGGCTGGGCGGAGTGGTTCGTCCGAATCCAGGTCGTACCCGACGCGGCCGTCCCCATCGCCGAGGCGCTGGCCCGCCGAGCGGACACCTCCTGGGTCAGCCTCACCTCCGGCGGCACCCAGATCGTCTGCGTGGTGCGGGCACGCAGCTTCCGTGAGCGCGATGCGCTGCTGCTGGGCCAGTTGCCCCGCACACCGCGGGTGGTCGGGGTGACGGCGCACTGCCTGCTGCGGGTCTTCGCCGGCGGCCCCACCGGCTGGCACGGCAGAGCCGACTCGCTCACGTGCGAGCAGATCGCCACGCTCGCCCCGCAGCACGCACCAGGGGCTCAGCGGGAGCGGGTCGTCCTGGACGAAGGCGATGAGCATCTGCTGGGGGTCCTGGCTCGGGACGGTCGCGCCGGATATCCGGAGCTGGCCCGTGCCACCGGCTGGTCTCCAGCAACAGCCAAGCGCAGGCTGGGCCACCTGCGCGACTGTGGCGTGCTGTTCTTCGACGTGGATATCGACCCTCTGCTCCTGGGCTTCGAGATGGTCGCCATCCTCTGGCTGACCGTCGAGCCCTCCGCCCTGCGCCGCACGGCCCAGGCGGTGGCCACGCATCCTGAGGTCGCTTTTGCCGCCGCCACCACCGGCCCGACCAACCTGCTGATGTTCGTCGCCTGCCGCGACGCCGACGCGCTCTACGGCTACCTCGAGGGCGGCATCGGCAGCCTGCCGGGAGTACGGCACATCGAAAGCGCCCCGGTCATCCGAGACAGCAAACGAGCCGGCACAGCCAGAGCAGGAACGTAGCCAGCAGCACGAGCACACCGAACGTCGCTATCCAGTCCAGATCGCTCATGTACGTGATAATTGTCTATTATCACGTACATGAGCGATCACAGCGGCGCGGCGACCAGGACAACCCTCCGCCGGGGCGGTGCGCGACTCCGGCACGTTATCCGGTACATCGCCGCAGCGGTCGTACGGCGGTCGGCATGAGCGCGGCGACGAAGGTCACCGCCCTGCGCGGTGAGGGCGTCAGCCTCGTCGCGGCCGCCGACGCCTTCCTCGCCACGGCGCGCACTGCCAACCCCAACACCCACCGCGCCTACGCCTCGGCCATCGACCGCACCATCGCCCTGCTCGGCCGCGACCGGCCGCTCGCCGACGTCACCGACGCCGAAGTCGGCCAGGCGCTCATCGAGCTGTGGGGTGGACGCGCGCCGGCGACCTGGAACCGCAACCGCGCCGCCGTCACCTCCTGGCTGACCTGGTGCCAGGCCAAGAAGCACTGGGCCGCCCCGTCAGTGCCGGCCGACGCCGAACGCCGCACGGAAACCGCCGACGAGACCCGCGCCGTGGCCAAGACCACCATCCACCGGCTGCTGTCCCGTCGGGACATCCCGTTTCGGGAGCGAACGCTGTGGCGCATGCTCTACGAAACAGCTGCCAGAGCGGCGGAGATCCTGGCGCTGAACGTCGAGGACCTCGACCTGGAGCATCGGCGGGCGCCGGTCCGGTCCAAGGGCGGCGCGATCGAGTGGGTGTACTGGGAGCGCGGCACTGCCCACCTGCTGCCCCGCCTGCTCCGGCTCCCGGACGGCAGCACCCGCACCCACGGCCCGCTGTTCCTATCCGAACGTCGCCCCGTCCCGGCCCGCCGCCCTGCGGCCGCCGACATCTGCCCGCACACCGGCCGCGCCCGCCTCGGCTACGACCGCGCCCGCGTCCTGCTGGACACCTACGCCGGCCTCGATCTGCACCAGCTGCGCCACTCCGCGGCCACCCACCTCGGCGAGGCCGAGATCCCGCTGCAGCTCATCATGGGCAAGACCCGGCACAAGAACCCCCGCACCGCCATGCGTTACGTCAAGCCCGGTGCTGAAGCCATCGCCAAGGTCACCGAGGCCCTGGCACCGCGTCGCCGTACTCACTGATCAGCAACTTCTCCGAGGTGAGAGGGGGCACTGCCCCTTTCTCTCGTACTTGGTCTGCCCCCCTCCATGACGAGCCGGGCGGTGTGTGCGGGGTCGGGTGCGGGGGTGGTGCTCATGCGAGTGTTTGCCTTTCCGGTGGCGCCTGGTCGGCGTTCTTGTGTTGGGGCGTGCGGTCGTGTCGAGGGAGGAGGAGCGAGGTCGCCAGGAGGAGGAGACCGGCGATCGCGATCGCGGTGCGGGGACTGGTGAGGCCGGCCAGCAGGCCCCACACGCCGGTCATGGCCGCGATGGTGGCTTTACTGGTGATCGACCAGGCAGACAGCGTGCGGGCGACCCGGTCCGACGGGAGCTGTTGGAGCCGATAGGTAGCGAATATCGGGTTGAACACGCCCATGCAGGTGATCAGCCCGAGTTCGATGGCGATGACGAGGATGAGCCCGGTGGGGCCGGGGTGGATGAAGGCCAATCCGAGTGGCCAGCACGCGCGCAACGTCCCGGCGGTGAGCATGACCTTGTGCTGTCCGTACCGTGCGAGGAGCGGGCGGGCCAGTCGCGAGCCGATGAGGCCGCCGATGCAGGGGACGCCGAACGCGAGGCCGTACTGCCAGGGTGCGAACCCGAGGTCGCCGAGCATGAGGACGGCGAGCAACGGCGAGGCTGCCATGATCAGGCCGTTGACCAGGACGGTGTTGAAGAACAACGGGCGCAGTGCGGGGCCGGCGAGGATGTATCGCCATCCCTCCAGCAGATCGTCGGCTCTGGGCCGGGGCGGTGTGGCGGTTCGCGCGGGATGCGGCTCCCGCCCGCCGATGGCGCGGATTCCCGCGGCGGCCAGCATCGACACCTCGGCAGGCCCTGCGTCCAGAGCGAGAATCGCGATCAGGGCGAAAGCGTCGAACGCGAGCCATGTGCCGAACGTGCTGACCGCATATGCAGCCCAGAACCACCTGAACTGCCGCCCCAGTGACCTTCCCAACGCGCACCCACTATCTCCAAGAAACAACCATCAGATGATTTGAGAGATCAAAGCGCGCAGCTGGTAGGCAGGTCAAACAACCGGCTGACCGAAGGCGCACAACTGTGAGTTGTTTACTAAGGTCGGTTGGTGTGGATCTCGATGCGGTGCGCACGTTCGTCGCCGCCGCCGACGCGGGGCAGTTCCAGGAGGCCGCCGCCGAGTTAGCGGTCACCCAGCAGGCCGTCTCCAAGCGCATCGCCGCGCTGGAGCGCAACCTCGGCGTGCGGCTGTTCACCCGCACCGCGCGCGGCGCCGAGCTCACCATCGACGGGCAGGCGTTCCTGCCTCACGCGCGCGAACTGCTGCGTGTCGCCGAGCGCGCGGTCGCGTCCGTGCTCCCCGGCAGCCGTCCGTTGCGCGTCGACGTGATCGCCTCGCGCCTCGCGGCCTCGGCCCTGATGCGTGGCTTCCACCGCGCGCACCCCGAGATCGAGCTCGACGTGGTGATGTTGTTCGACATCGAGACGGCCCTCGCCGCCATCGGGTCCGGTGCGATCGACGCGTCCTTCCGCGCCGTCGCCGTGCCCGGCCGGCCCCTTCCCGAGGACATCGGGTCCGTCCGGGTGCTCGATGAGCCGCTCCAGCTCCTCACCGGGCCCGCCCACGCACTGGCCGGCGCCCGGTCGGTGACCGTCGCCCGGCTCGCCGGGCATCGGATCTGGATGCCCGGCATCGTCCCCGGCACCGAGTGGGCCGCCTACTACGACGATCTCGTCGCCGAGTTCGGCCTCACCATCGAGGCGACCGGCCCCAACTTCGGCTCCGACGCGCTCCTCGACACCATCGCCGACACCCCGGCCCTGGCCACTTTCATGGGCGAGCAGACCCGCCTGGTCTGGCCCGCCGACCACGGCCTGCGCCGCATTCCGGTGACCGACCCGACGCCCGTCTACCCGCACTCGCTCCTGTGGCGCCGCGACAACCCCCACCCGGGGCTGGCCACCCTCCGCGCCCACCTCGCCGCCGTAGCGGCCGGCCACGACGCCGCCGGGACCTGGGCGCCGGGCTGGGTGATTCCGAGCTGAAACGCTGCCGCGTCTGCGATCACCATGTGGGACAAGATCTCGTCCGGCACATCCCTGCCCTGGGAGCGCAGCTCCAGCACCGCTCTGGAATAATATTCCGTCGTCCACGCGACCACCGGGTCGGTCAAAACGGTCAGGCGCCACAGGGTGGTGTAGCCGGGCAGTTCGTGCTCCTCTGCACATGCCGCCGGAGTAGGCCGGCAACAGGTGACGAGGCTGGGATGGGTGATTATTTCATTCAGGTCTGGCCAGGGTGTGTCTTGCTCATCCGGGGGCATTCCCTGACGTACTCCTCCGAAAGTTGGACGACCACCTGCCGATAGTTGAAGCTGCCGCTCCTGACTTCCACGGCGAGGGGCGCGAGTGTAGAGGGACGACCCTCTGGCCCCCAACAGCGGCCCCGATGGCAACGGCTGGATGCCCCAAGGTCACCACCCGCCTTCCAGGCCGGTGACCCGGGGCCGGAGCGTGGTGGCCGGGTGGCTGTCCTCGCAGGAGGCGTACCGAGACACCAGGTGACCTTGACCCGGGACTTGAGCAACAACGGCCAGTGGCGGTAGCGGGACCGGTGAGGGCCTATCGGTAAAGACCGCTGCTTCCCGAAAGAAGAAGAGGAGGAGACGGCATGTCTTCTGCCGTGCACCGTTCCATGCAGGTCGCCGAACCTGGCGGGGACCTGTCTTTGGTTCAGGTGGATACCCAGGAACCGGGCCCGGGTCAGGTGCGGGTCACCGTCGAGGCATGCGGGGTGTGCCACTCCGACGTGTTGATCACCGGCGGACACATTCCGGGTACCACCTTTCCCGTCACCACAGGGCACGAGATCGCGGGACGCATCGACGCGATCGGCGGCAACGTCACCGGCTGGTCCGTCGGTGATCGGGTGGCGATCGGCTGGTACGGAGGCAGTTGCGGCCACTGCGACGCCTGCAGGGAGGGCGACGGCGTCCTCTGCCCCGAGCTTCAGGTGCCGGGTGTCGCGTATGCCGGAGGGTTCGCTGACTCCGTCGTGGTGCCGGCCGTCGCCCTGGCCTCAGTCCCGGACGAGCTGACGGCGGTGGAGGCCGCGCCCCTGGCCTGCGCCGGCGTGACCGTGTACAACGCGCTGCGCCGCAGCTCCGCGCGTTCAGGCGACACCGTTGCGGTCCTCGGTCTGGGCGGCCTGGGGCACCTGGGGGTTCAGTTCGCTTCGAAGATGGGCTTCAATACCATCGCGATGGCCCGCGGCCCCGAAAAGACGTCGCTGGCTCACCAGCTCGGCGCGTCTCACTACATCGACAGCGCCACCGAGAAGATGGCCGACGCGCTGCAGGCCCACGGGGGAGCCAAGGTGGTGTTGGCGACGGTGACCAATGCCGCGGCGATGTCCGCGACGGTCGACGGGCTGGGGCGCCGCGGCGAGCTCATCATCGTCGGCGTCGCCATGGAGCCGCTGGACATCACGCCCCTGCAGCTCGTGAGCGGGGCCAAGCGGGTGTACGGGCACGCTTCCGGCATCGCGGTCGATACCCAGAACACCATGAGGTTCGCCGCCCAAAGCGGCGTCCGGTCGTGGACCGAGGAGGTTCCGTTGGAGGAAGCCGATGCGGCGTTCCAGAAGATGATCTCCGGCCAGGCCCGCTTCCGCATGGTCCTCACCACCGGTAACTGAATACCCCGCGGGAAAAGACACCCGGCCCTTCCCGCGAGAGCCACACCGCAGGCAGCAGGTACGGGAGGAGCGACCGCATGGAGTCGTCGGCGCGCACCTGGGGCGATCATGAAACGGGGCGGGTGATCTTTCGCGATGACGGTCGACGGCCTCTTCGAGGCCGAGGGCGCCGAGGTCGTCGTGACGCCGCTTCAAGCACCGCTGCCCATCGTCCAGATCTGAGGAGAAACCGTGGCCGAGACCTACGACCCCCGCCGCACGGCGGTTCTGCTGGTCGATCCCTACAACGACTTCATCTCCGAAGGCGGCAAGCTCTGGCCGCGACTCGAGCCCGTAGCGAAGGAGGTCGGCCTGTTGGACAACCTGCGTTCCATGGTCACCTCCGCCCGCGAGGCCGGCATCCAAGTGGTGTTCGTCCCGCACCGCCGCTGGGAGCCGGGCGACTACGAGACCTGGGCCCACCCGAACCCGACCCAGCGGAACATCGAAAAGCGGCACACCTTCGCCCGGGGCTCCTGGGGCGGGGAGTTCCACCCCGACTTCCAGCCGCAGGCGGGCGACGTCGTCGTCCATGAGCACTGGGCGCAGAGCGGATTCGCCAACACCGACCTGGACTTCCAGCTCAAGCAGCACGGCATCACCCACGCGGTGGTCGTCGGCGTGCTGGCGAACACCTGCATCGAGTCCACCGGTCGTTTCGCCATGGAGCTCGGCTACCATGTGACGCTGGTCCGCGACGCCACCGCCGCCTTTCTCCCCGAGATGATGCACGCCGCACATGAGCTGAACGGCCCCACCTACGCCCATGCCATCGTCGCCACGGAAGAGCTCGTCACCGCGTTCAAGGAAGCGCGGTCATGATCCTGCTCACCGTCCGGAAGGAACCGGCTGAGGTAGCCATACCGTTCAGCGGTGTCGCCGTCGAAGTCGTCCGCGCCGAGTGTGTCCTGTCTCGCTTGATGGTTGGCGCACGCCACAAGAATCGTCGGCAGAAGGACCGGTCCTGTCCGGGCCTCCGGCAGGAGCTCCACATCCCTCGGTTGAATCATGTGCTGGGCCTGGACGCGTGCTGCCGAGCCATACCGCATGCGCCCCGGCAACCGCTCCAGCAGACCGGTCCTGTTACCTTTTCCCGTCGGCACTCGTCATAGGTGCGACGACCGAATACGAACCGTCGTCGCACCCTACGAGTGAATCGAGAACAGGATGCTGACCAACATCATGTACGTGACGATCTACGTCACCGATCAGGACCGCGCACTGGAGTTCTACGCCGAGGGACTCGGCCTGGAAAAGCGGATCGACTTCTCGGGGCCCGACGGGCGTTTCCTCACCGTCGGCGTTCCCGATAGCCCGGTGCAGATCCTTCTGTGGCCGCATGCGGAGGCCGCGGGACAGCCGGGCAACGTAGGCCAGCATGCCGCGCCCGGTCCGCTGATCCTCGAATCCGATGATTTGCGAAAGGATTTCGTGACCCTGCGCCAGCGCGGCGTCACCTTCGAAGAGCGGGAACCCGTGGACTATCCGTTCGGGGTCCGCATCGAGGCGGTGGACCCGGACGGCAACCGGGTCTCGCTCCGTCAGCAGCGAAAGCCGTGACCGCCCACCCGTCCGGCCTCGTGACCGAGGCGTTCGAAGCCCAGCGCGATCGGCTGCGCGCCCTCGCGTACCGCGTGCTGGGCTCACATGCCGACGCCGAGGACGTGGTCCAGGAAGCCTGGATGCGCCTCGCCCGCCAGGACGAGACGACCATCGGCAACCTGGTGGGCTGGCTGACCACCGTGGTCGGCCGAATCAGCCTGGACCTTCTGAGATCCCGCCAAGCCCACCCCGAAACCGCCTACGGGCACGAGTCTGCGGACCTCGTGGTGACGCCCGCCGACGACCCCGCGCCGGACGAGCAGGTGGCGCTGGCCGATTCGGTCGGCCTCGCCCTGCTCGTCGTGCTCGACTCGCTCACCCCGAGCGAGCGTCTGGCGTTCGTCCTGCACGACATGTTCGCGGTCTCGTTCCACGAAATCGGCCAGATCCTGGGCAAATCCGCCGACGCCACCAAGATGATCGCCAGCCGCGCCCGCCGTAAGGTCCGAGCCACGGACCGGTCGGCAGGTCCCGGCCGCGAGCATCAAGAGGTCGTCCAGGCATTCCGCGCCGCCGCCCTCGGCGGCGACTTCGAAGCGCTCCTGCGGGTCCTCGACCCAAACGTGAAGCTGACCGTCGACACCCCCGACGGCGTGGTCGTCACCCTCGGTGCCACCGAGGTCGCCGCCGGCGCCCGCATGTTCTCCGGCGAGGTCGCCCGCCACCGACCCGTGCTGGTCAACGGCATCCCCGGCCACATGTCCTGGCGCCCCGACGGAACCCCTCTCTCCGTCATCGCCTTCACCGTCACCGAAGGCCGGATCACCGGCATCCACATCGTCGTCGACCCGGCCAAACTCGCCTCGATCCATCTGCCTGCCCAGGCCTGAGCCGGTGTCGTCAGGGCAGCGGCGGAATTGGTCGATTCCGCCCCCATGGTCAAATCCAAAGGGCGCCGGGCGGGTTGAGTCCAAAGCACACCGGGGGTCTACACCGCCTGCGTCACCGCTGCCACGACACCTGGACCAGGATCGACCGCGCTTCGATCCCCTGGTCACATGACGCGTGGCGATCCCGCACAGCGATGCGCCGGGCACAAGGTCGGGGCTCCGCGTAGGGATTCAATGGCTCTGTCCGATCGCCGAATGCACCAAACGGCGTGTGGTCCCGCAGCCGGCGGGACCACAGGCTCCGTTCCTGGGCTGCTTTCAGCGCAGGTCGAGCAGCATCACGTCATGGAGGTCCGCGCCTGTCCCCCATGGCCGCGCCTCGCCGATCTTGCGGTATCCCCACGCCCGGTAGGCAGCCGACGCTGCCTTGCTGCCCGGATGGACGTTCAACAACACCCGCTCGGCCTCAAAGCTGTCGAGCAGCGTCTCGTGCAGACGCCGCGCGATGCCCTGCCCGCGCCACGGTCCGCGCACGGCGAGTTCCATCAGCCCGAAGGTGCGGTGTCCGTCCTCCCGTCGCATGTCATCAGGCACTGGCTTGGTCAGTTCGTCCCACCAGCCCGTGTCGGGGTCGAGCACAGCGGCGGAAAGCGTGGCGTGGCGGAAAGCGCGGCGCTCAGGGCATGAGGGGAAGCTTGCCGACGATCTTGTCGACCCGGTTGCGCGGGCCGACGATGCTGACTGCGCAGTAATCGATGTCTTCGGTCTGGGCCTTGCCCACGACGGCGATGAAGTCGCTGTAGACACGGGTGCTTTGCGCGGCGATGGGGACGTCGGCGACGAAGGTGTCGGTGCGGGATGCTGCCTTGGCACGGATGGTGCGCAGCGTGGCGGAGTCGGCGACGAGCACCGAGCAGCCCGTCCAGGGCAGGCCCGGGTGCACTACGCCTTCCGCGTCGGCGGCGTTGGTGCCGAGCAGGCCGGGGACCGAGGCCACGGTGGGGGCCGCGGCGCAGACGGCGGCGTTGGCGGCCCGGCCAGGTGGAAGGTCGGAGTTGACGACCACGACCCACTTCAGCCGGGCCTGGCGGGTGGACAGGGAGTAGTCCATCTCCTCGGGCGCGAAGCCGATTGCCGTCGTCTCGGGAGCGTTCACCACAGACATGTGATCCTCTTTACTTGTTCGACCAGGTAGGGAAAGACTAGGCAGACATGCGGAACTGCGGCGCCGGTTCTGAACTTCATTCGCCGGATGCGAGAAATTCGAGGGTTTCGGCGGACGTGATGCGCCTGTCGCGGGAAAACCCCGGCATCCGTGCGGAGCCGGAAAAGAACCGCGGCGGCAGGCACATGGTGATCATTCCGGTGAGGATCAGTGCACCGCCGGTCCATGCCACCGGCGAGAGGTGCTCGTGGAGCAGGAACACGCCGATCAGCGCGGCGGCCAGGGGTTCGGCGAGGCTGAGGGTTCCGGCCGTGGTCGCGCGCACCTGAGCGGGACCGACCGTGCCCCACAGCACAGCCGCGCCCAGCACCAGCCCCGCACCGAACAACGGGCCGTTCTTTCGTGTATCCATGCCAACGACACTAAGCAAACATCCAAACAGCGCAGCCTGTAGCCGCACTTCGTACGCCGTAGAGTCGATTTCATGGAACTTGATGCGCTGGACCGGGCCCTTCTGCGGGAACTGCAGAACGATGCACGGCAGACCAACCGCGACCTTGCAGCCAGGACCGGGGTCTCCCCCTCCACCTCGCTCGAGCGGGTACGGCTACTGCGCGAGCGCGGCGTGATCACCGGCTACCACGCAGCCCTGGACCTCGACGCGGCCGGCCGCCCCGTCCAGGCGCTCATCTCGGTGCGCATCCGGCCCCCGGCCCGCCCCATCATCGAGGGGTTCCGGGAATGGGCGGCACGACTGCCCGAGGTGATCGGCCTGTTCGTCACCTCAGGCCCTCACGACTTCCTCATCCACATCGCCGTCCCGGACGTCGACAGCGTGTACGCCTTCGTCATCGACCGCCTCACCGAACGCAGAGAAGTCGCCGACGTGCAGACCACCATGGCCTATGAGCACGTCCAGTCCCGCTGCATCGAGCCGGCCGGCCCCGACCGGCCCCGCTTCTCACGCAGAGCCCGCTGACTGGCGCTGCTTCGGGCCCCCGTGCCGCGGTCAACGACAACATGGCCGACTACGCCCGCGCCCTACGGGCCCAGGGTGTCCCCCGTCCCGCAGATCGCCCGCGAACTCGTCATTCCCTCAGGCGAGAACAAGGGCGAGAACCCCTCGATCGCCACCGTCTACCGCCTCCTCGCCGAGGGCGACGCAGCCACGGAGACCGGTAGGCCGTACACGGGGCCCCAAGATCAACTCATTGCCCTCTGAAGTTTCAGGCTGCCGTACCCGAACGGCCCGATCATCACCCTCTGGGCTGCGGAGGCGGCGTTCGCGGCGGGCACGACGCCGGCCACCGCGACCCCTCCGGCCGTCGCCGTCATGAGCGCCGCCCGGCCGATCCTCAGGCCTGTGGCCTGTTTCACAGCGCTTCCTTCACGATCATGAGTTGCCCACCATGGTTGGCCTGCCAGTAGGAGTGGAACGGCGAACCGGGCTTGGTGTCACATCCGTTGACACTGTGCGGGATGATGACCGACGGCGCCCCCTCGTGATCTCTGTGGGGAGTCGCTGACCAGCTGATCTCTATAGGAGAAGGTGCCTGATGGCCCTGCCGGTGATGACGGTGGAGCAGCGTGCGAAGGCGTTGGTGAAGGCGGCCGAGGCGCGTACGGCGCGTCGCGCGCTGTTGGCGGAGGTGACCTGCGGCGTGGTGAGTGTGGCGGAGGTGTTCGAGCGCAGCGGGCAGGATCTGGTCGGCAGGACACGGGTGGTTCAGGTCTTGCGGGCCGTTCCCGGGTATGGGCCGGCCCGGGTCGCGGCGTTGATGGCCGTCTGCGGGGTGGCGGAGAAACAGCGTGTTGGCGCGCTGACCGAGCAGCAGTGCGAGCGACTCTTGCGGGCTTTCATCGGCTGACCGCGCCGGGACTGGATCGGGTGCGCTATCGGAGTTCCGCGTCCGGGTGAGGTTGGCTCTGCAGGCGATGGCGAAGTTCGGCCTCCTGCTTCGTCAGCGCCTGGCCCGGGCGGCGGATGCGGGCTCGGACAGGGCGGGGAAGTCCTCTGCGTCCTGCAGGAGGGCGAAGTCGGCGTGGGCCGCCTGGACGGCTTCGGGGTAGGCCTGTGTCTTCTCATGCTCGGCGAGGGCCCGGTAGATGCTGGCCAGGGACGGGTTCTCTCCTTTGCGTTTCCCGGTAGGGATGATCAGGTCTTTGCGGATGTCTTCGACGCGTTCCCCGGCGGCCTTGCGGCGCAGCACGGTGTGCAGCATGTCGTCGAGGATCACCGGGGGGCGGCCGCCGTGCTTGCCCTTGCGGGCGGCGGCGTCCAGACCCTCCAGGGTGGCCTCGCGGATGGCTTCGCGTTCGGTCTCGGCCATCGCGCGAAGAACGCGAACAGCATCCGGCCCGGCCCGGACGGGTCGTATATGCCGGCCAGCGGTCCGGCGAGCATCTCCAGGACCAGGCCGTGCGCGGTGAGGTGGTCGGCCAGGGCGGTGAGTTCGGCGGCGTCGCGGCCCAGCCGCTTCATCTCGTAGACGGTGAGGATGACGCGGCAGTGGGGGGCGTGCGCCTTGATCTGGCGGGCCAGCGCGAGCGCCGCCTCGAATTGCGGGCGCACCTTCACCCGGGTCGAGATCTTCTCGGCGAAGATCTTCTCGCGGCTGATGCCGTGCGCGGTCAGCGCGTCCAGTTGTGACTGCAGTTCCTGGGTGAGGGCGGAGCAGCGGGCGTAGCCGATCCGGATGTCGGCCGAGGGCCGGTCGTCACTGAGCGGGGCGGGCGGTGGAATGCCCGGCCGCCATGGCTGGCCCGGGTTGCGGTCGGCCGGGGTGATCACTCGCAACAGCTTCGCCAGGCGGGGAATCTTGGTGAAGCGGCCGGTGTGGTAGGTGCCGGCCACCGCGCCTGATCGTCGCTCTGGCCTGGCGCCGCAGGCAGGGCGTGCCCGCAGCGCCGGTTCGTGGTGGCAGGTCAGGTGCCGGTGACGATCAGGCCGACCATGGGGAAGCCGCCGCCGGTGCCCATCGTGGTGAGTCGCAGCGGGAGCGGCTCCGCCTGCCGCGAGGCGGATGCCGAGCTACAATCACCAGGTCGCGAAAAACGATGTTCCGCGGGTCCTTCCGCAGGATATCGCTCGTACATCGATGCAGATGGTTCTGATCGGTGAGCGTCTCCTTGCCGATACCGGGCATCCCGCCCGCTCCCGGCACTGCACATCGCCGGCGCGTGTCGGCGCAACAGAGGAGCGCAGCATGCAGAAGACCATCGCCATTGTCGGAGCAGGCATGGGCGGGCTGACGCTCGCCCGGGTGCTTCAGGCTCACGGCGTCGCCGCGACGATCTACGAGGGTGAGGCTTCGGCGACGACCCGTGCGCAGGGCGGTCTGCTCGACATTCAGGTAGAGACCGGACAGGTCGCGCTTCGCGCAGCCGGTCTCTACGACGAGTTCCTCACTCTGGTCCGCCCGGGTGAGGACGCCAAGCGTGTGGTCGACCGCCACGGCACGATCCTGTTCGATATGTCTGCGGACCCTGGTTCTGCCCGCCCTGAGGTGGATCGTGGCGAACTCAGGCGCCTGTTCATCGACTCGCTGGCGCCCGGGACGATCAGGTGGGGTCACAAGCTCGCCTCGATCCGGCACCGTGTGGAGGGCGGCTACGACCTCGCTTTCTCGGAAGGTTCCGTCACGCGCGCCGACATCGTCATCGGCGCGGACGGTGCCTGGTCGAAGGTGCGTCCGCTGCTCACCCCCGCCAAGCCTCTTTACAGCGGAACCTGCTTCATCGAGATCGCCCTCGCCTCGGGCGGCCAGGACTGTCGGGCGAGCGTGGGCGCGATCGGCAGCGGCACGCTGATGGCGGTCGCGCCGGGCAAAGGCATCATCGCCCATCGCTACGCCGACGGGCACGTGCGCGGATACGTGGCGCTGAACAAGCCCGAGAAGTGGATGAGGTCGATCGACTTCGGCGACCCGGCCGCTGGCCTCCGTCAACTTGCCGACGAGTTCGATGGCTGGTCGCCGCTGCTCACCGCCTTCGTGACACAGAGCGACGCGGAACCGCGGCTCCGAGCCATCTATGCCCTGCCCGTCGGGCTTAGGTGGGACAGGGTGCCCCGCGTGACGCTCGTCGGCGACGCCGCGCATCTGATGTCGCCCTTCGCCGGCGAGGGTGCGAACCTCGCCATGTACGACGGCGCTGACCTGGCGAGCAAGCTGGTTGAGCAACCCGACATCGAGGTCGCGCTCACCGGCTACGAAGAGCGGCTGTTCCTACGTGGTAGCGACGCCGCCGGCCGCTCGGCGAAGAACCTGGAGATCTTCTTCGGCCCGGAAGCACCGCAGAGCGTAGTCACTCTGTTCGATCACTCCTGATACCTCAGTCCGCTTTCGCGATCTTGTCACGGACCCGGCGGGGACCGAGTACGGCCATCGCGTGATCATCGGGGGTTGTGCGGACTCCTGAAGATCGTGCGGTGGCCGCAGGGCATAGCCCAGACCCTGCCCGCTGGTGGGCGATGTTCGACCAGGTCATGGCCCGGATCGCGGGCCGGTTCCAGCGGGTTGAGCCCGCGCGTCGGCCCGCTCCTACCTGCTCGGGCGTTCGGGAACCTGTTCCACGCGTCGCTGGGCAAGGCGATGTCGTACGGCACCGCCTATGAGCTGTTCTGCCGTCTGGCCAAGCAGGCCGGATTCCGGGCCCGGCCGCACATGCTCCGCACACGTCGATCACCAGGCTCCGGCGAGCTTGGGTGGATCGCCGGGGTCGTGCAGGAGATCCCCGGCCACCTCCCTCTCTGTCATGTGTTCGGCGCCTGGCCGGCGTCGCACGGCAGGGAGTCTGCGGCACCTTCGGACTCGGAGACACAGAAAATTGCCGGCTCAGCAAGAGACCGCCCCGCGGGAATGCCAGCGCACGTGTGTGGACGGTCGGCCAGTTCCGTGAAAGCCGGCAGGTGCCGGGCGGCTGGTGTCGCGTACCAGCCGCGTGCAGCCGCGCGTCCAGCCCGGCCGCGGAGTGCCACGTCAACGTGGCACTTCCTCCCGTCGCCGGTCATCGCCGGCTGTGGCGGGGATGGCGTTGTCGATGAGGACGGCGGCGATGGCGGCGGCGGCGGGGAAGGCATCGGCGTTGAGGACCCGGGTGCGGGCCGCGGCGCCGTCGATGAGCAGCGCGAGCTGCTCGCCGAGCTGTTCAGGGTCGGCGGCGCCGGCTTCGCGGGCGGTGTCGGCGAGCCGCGCGGCGACGGCTTGCTTGTAGTCGCGTGCGTACTGGGATGCGGGGTGCTGGGGGTCGTGGAGTTCGACGGCGGCGGCGATGTAGGGGCACAGGGGGGTGGTGGGGGGGATGTCGAAGGCGGCGAGGAGCCGGTCGCGGGGCGTGAGGTCGGTGCGGTCGAACACGCCGGACAGAACGGAGGGGTCGAACCGGCGCAGGTACTCGGCGACGAGTTCGTCCTTGCCGGTGAAGTGCTGGTAGGCCGTGCGCTTGGACACCTGGGCCGCCGCGCAAAGCTGGTCCATGCCGGTGCGGTTGATGCCCTGCTCGCGGAACAGCTGCTGGGACGCGCTGAGGATGCGCTCGCGGGCGCCCCGGCCGCGGCGGCGGCCCTGGGGGCCCTTCTCCAACTCCGTCATGGGTCCATGCTACCCCAGCTTGGTAACGATCGGTGTACATAGTTTGCGTCCCGGCCGCCGGCCCGTTACCGTAAGAACACAGATCGGTGTACATAACATCGTCACCTCAAGTGCGCACGGCACCACCGGCCCAAGGGAGAGACCATGGGGAAGCTTGACGGCAAGGTAGCGGTCATCACCGGCGGCACCACCGGCATGGCGCTGGCCGGCGCGAAGCTGTTCGTCGAGGAGGGAGCGCACGTCTTCATCACCGGCCGCCGCCAGGACGCCCTGGACGAGGCCGTGAAGCAGATCGGCCGCAACGTCACCGGCGTCCAGGGCGACGCCGCCGACCTGGACGACCTGGACGACCTGGACCGCCTGTACGACACCGTCAAGCGGGAGAAGGGCAGCCTCGACGTGCTGTGGGCCAGCGCCGGCGGCGGCGAGCCCGCCCCGCTCGGCGAGATCACCGAGGCCCAGTTCGACACCTGGTTCGGGCTCAACGCCCGCGGCACCCTGTTCACCGTCCAGAAGGCCCTGCCGCTCTTCAACGACGGCGGCTCCATCCTCATGACCGGCTCCAACGCCTCCCTCGGCGCCTTCCCCGGCTGGAGCGTCTACGCCGGCAGCAAGGCCGTTCAGCAGGCCTGGGCCCGCGTCTGGCTCAACGAGCTCAAGGACCGCCGCATCCGCGTCAACGTCCTGACCCCCGGCCAGGTCGCCACCGCCAAGCAGGAAGAACTCTTCGACGAGGCCACCAAGCGCCAGTTCGAGTCCCTCATCCCCCGCGGCCAGATGGGCCGCCCCGACGAAATCGCCACCACCGCCCTCTTCCTCGCCTCCGACGACTCCAGCTACGTCAACGGCATGGAACTCGTCGCCGACGGCGGCACCACCGCCATCTGAAGCGAACAACACACAACCAGGACAGGACATCTCATGGGCAACATCAGCATCATCGGCACCGGGAACATGGCCCGCACCATCGGCGCGCGGGCGGTAGCGGGCGGCAACACCGTCGAGGTCATGGGCCGCGATCAATCCAAGGCCGCTGACCTGGCCAAGGCTCTCGGCGGCGGGGCCACGACAGGAGCATGGGGCACCGCCCCGGCCGGGGACATCGTCATCGTGGCCCTGTTGCACGACGGTGTCGTGCCGGTCGTCGCCCAGTACGGAGACGCTCTCGCGGGCAAGGTCATCGTCGACATCAGCAATCCCTTCAATTCCACGTTCGACGGGCTGGCCCACCGCGAGGAGACCTCGATCGCGCAGGAAGTCGCCAAGGCGGCCCCGGCCGGCGCCAGCGTGGTGAAGGCGTTCAACACCATCTTCCGTCATGTCCTGGAGAAGGGTCGGCCCGACGTCTTCATCGCCGGCGACAATGCGCAGGCCAAGGCAAGTGTGGAGGCGTTCATCGAGAGCCTCGGGCTGCGCCCGCTGGACGTCGGCGGCCTGAAAATGGCGCACTGGCTGGAAGGAGCGGGCGTGGTCACGGTGGGCCTCGCCAACCACGGGGTGGGGAACCTGGACTTCGCCCTCAGCATCACCGAACTTCCCGTCTGAGCAAACGGTTGACGGATCGCCGAAAGGACTCGCCAATGAAGCTTGGTTTCACACTTCCCATAATCGGACCCGCCATCAGCAGCGCCGCCGGCCTGAGCGCGTTCTGCCGCGGGATCGAGGACCTTGGCTACGACACGCTGTGGGTCGGCGATCGCCTGGTCCAGCCGGTCGAAATGCATAGCATCTATCCGGGCAAAGAGCAGCCGTACCCGCCGCAGATGAAGCGTTACCTCGACCCGGTGCTGCTGTGGACCGTCGCCGCGACGGCAACCAGCCGGGTGCGGCTGAATGCCAGCACGCTCAGCACCTTCTACTACGAGCCGCCGCACCTGGCCCGGATGCTGACCACGCTCGACGTGCTCAGCGATGGCCGGCTCGAGGTCGGCGTGGGACTCGGGTGGATGAAGGACGAGCACGACATCTCCCGCAGCGCGGACTGGAGCCGGCGCGGGCGGATGCTCGATGACCTGCTGGCGTTCCTGCACGAGTGGTGGACGGCCAACCCAGTGTCCTGGGACAGCGAGTTCTTCTCGCTGCCGCCGGTCCACGCCGACCTGCGCCCGGTGCAAGCGGGCGGGCCGCCCATCTGGATCGGCGGCGCCAGCGAGGCCGCGATGCGCCGGGTCGGCCGCAGCGCCACCGGCTGGCTCGGGCTCGAGTTTCTGCCGGACGAGGTCGCCGACCAATTGTGGTCGCTCGCGCGCCAGGCGGCGCAGGAGGCCGGCCGCGATCCCGACGCGCTGAAGAAGGCCATACGTATCAACCTCGAACCGGGCACGTCCGTTGATTCGCTGGCCGACAAGCTCAAGCGCCTCGCCGAGTCCGGTGCGGACGAGGCGTTCGTGGACGCCTTCGCACTGTTCCCCAGCCTTGACCAGATGCTTGACTTCGCCAGCCAGGTGATCGCGCGCACCGGCCGGTTGTGACCACCCAAGAGCCGGACAACCTTGACACAACGAAGCCATGACCGAGTTCGTCCCGCACCGCGCCGCCTGTGTTTCTACGAACAAGTTTTGGATCTGGACTTTTAATCCGTAGGTTCCGGGTTTGAGCCCGGGCGCCCTACCACCTCCACCTGCGGTTTTCCCCGATTCTGTAGTCAAGTCGTCTCATCGTGAGTCACGGTGAGACACATGTGAGTCACACGCCGGGGCAGGCGTTGTTGACCTTGCGTGCGGTCTTGCGAGCCGCTTTGAGGACCAGCCGGGCGGTGGCCCGGGCGCTGTCGTGATACAGCTGCGCCCCGCTCAGGTTCGCACCCCGCAAGTCAGCATCCTTCAGCGCCGCCCCGCACAGATCCGCACCAGTGATGCTGAGCGCAGTCGTGCGAATCTCATGTTCGCGTGTGTCAGCGTCGCGTTGGTGAGATCCGCGCGGGTGAGCGTCGTCCAGCTCAGCCCCGCACCCGTGAGCCGCGCCTTCCAAAGGCATGTCGCTGATCAAGCTAGGCGTTGAGCGGGTCGTAGCTGTGGGTCGTGCATAGCGAACAGCTGTGCCGGCGCCCGCGGGATTCTGTAGGCGGCGGTCTGACACGCACGCAGTTCGTGAGCGATGAGGTCCGGGATCGGGTATCAGTGCTTGTGTTCCAGCGCCGCCAGCCGTTCGGCTACTTTGTCGCCGATGGTGACGAGCATCGCCATCTCTGTCGCAGTGAGATGATCAATGAGCACGTCGCGGACGTCGGCCACGTGCTGCGGAGCCGCGACCTTGATCAGGTCGCTGCCCCGGGGAGTGATGGCGACTACCGCCCCCCGTTGGTCGGCGAGGCACCGCTCGCGGGACACCAGGCCGCGATTCTGCATCCGGCCCAGGTGCTGCGACAGGCGGCTCTTCTCCCAGCGCAACAACTGGCCGAGTTCGAACGACCTCAGCCGCCCTTCGGGCGCCTCAGAGAGATGGGCCAGGACCTGGTAGTCAGCGCCGGACAGCCCGCACTGGTTGCGCAGCTGCCGCTCGATGAACTCCGACAGCCCGTCCTGCATCTTCATCAAGCTGCGCCAGGCCTGCTGTTCTCGCTCGTCCAACCACCGCGGCTCGGTCACGCACGTCACTCTACCGTCTGGTTGACATGGTAACCAAGTGCCCCGTACATTCTGGTTCACACGTTAACCAAATGAGAGCGTCGATGACACAGCCGTTGACAACGACGGGTGGGGCATGGCGTCCTATCCAGCTTCAGAAAGCAGGCACTCCATGAGCAGCATCAGCATTATCGGCCTGGGAGGTATGGGCCGCGCCATTGGCGCCCGCGCGGTCGAGGGCGGCCACGCCGTCGAGGTCGTCGGTCGCGACGCGGCCAAGGCCAAGGACCTGGCCGCCGCGCTCGGCGGCGGGGCTACGGTCGGGACATTCGGCGCCGTCCCGGTTGGCGACATCGTCGTCCTGGCCGTGCCATATGCCAGCGCCGTGCCGGTCGTCGCCCAGTACGGGGATGCACTGGCCGGCAAGGTCATCATCGACATCTCCAACACGTTCAACGCCGACGCCACCGGGCTCGTCATCCCTGAAGGCACGTCCGGTGCGCAGGAGATCGCCAAGGCAGTCCCGGCGAGCGCGCACGTCGTGAAGGCGTTCAACACGGTCTTCGGCCACGTGCTGGCCCAGGGGCGTCCGTTGGACGTGTTCTTCGCCGGAGATGACGCGCGGGCCAAGGCCGACGTGTCGGCGTTCATCGAGAGCCTCGGACTACGCCCGCTCGATGTCGGCGGCCTGGAGATGGCCCGCTGGCTGGAAGGGGTCGGGCCGCTGCTGATGGGCCTGGCCCGCAACGGCGCGGGGACCTTCGACGTCGCCCTCGGCGTCGACCTCCCCGGCTGAGCGCACCCCTGCTAGTAGCCCGCGGCGCTCCCGCCGCGGACTCTCACGAAGGAGTCATCGTGCGTCTGATATGGCAGCTCTTGGCGGTTGTGGCGGTCTGGATCCTCGGCAATCTGGGCACCGCGGCGGTGAAGGACAACCCCTGGCTGGCGCTCGTCGCCGGCCTGCTGGCGGCCGTCGTCGCGGTCCTGGTCTACGGCTGGGTGGTGCGGCGCACCGAGCACCGGGCCCCCGTCGAGGTGTCGCTGAAGGGAGCAGGCGCGGGGATCAGCTGGGGCACGCTGCTCGGCATCGCGCTGTTCGGGGCAGTCATCGCGAACATCGCCTTCTTAGGCGACTACACGATCAACGGCCTGGGCACGCCGGCGAGCGCCGTCGGCCTGCTCGGCATCATGGCGGGTGCCGCCGTGACCGAGGAGCTGGTCTTCCGCGGTGTCCTGTTCCGGAACGTCGAGCACTGGACCGGAACCTGGATCGCGCTCGTGCTGACCGGCTCGCTGTTCGGCCTGATCCACCTGCTCAACGCGAACGCCACCCTGTGGGGCGCCATCGCTATCGCCATCGAGGCAGGCGGGATGCTGACCGCCGCGTACATCGCCACCCGCAAGCTGTGGGTGCCGATCGGTCTGCACTTCGGCTGGAACATTGCCGCGAGCGCCATCTTCAGCACCAAGGTGTCCGGCAGCAACACCCCGCAGGGCCTGCTGGACGCGACGATGTCGGGTCCCGCGCTGGTCACGGGCGGCGACTTCGGACCGGAGGGCAGTGTGTACGCCGTGGTGTTCGGCGTGGTGGCCACCGTCGTGTTCATGTGGCTGGCACACCGGCGTGGTCACGTGGTCCCCGTCCGTCGCTCGGCCCGGGCGGACGTGGCCGCTAGGCTCGCCAGGTGATCGAACCCCCGCCGGCGCGCACGTCGTGAAGGCGTTCAACACCGTCTTCGGTCACATGCTGGCGCAGGGCAACCCGCTGGACGTGCTCATCGCTGGCGACGACGCTGAGGCCAAGGCGACTGTGTCGGCATTCATCAAGAGCCTCGGGTTGCGGCCGATGGACACCGGCCCCCTGGGAATGGTGCGCTGGCTGGAGGGAACGGGCCTGGTGATGATAGGCCTGGGCCGCTACGGCGCGGAAAGCTTCAACTTCACCCTCGGCGTCAGCACTTCTGCCTGAGCGCGCCCGCACCACCACTTCTCTCGCCACATCACTCACAAGGAGCAGCGGCATGCGCGTTTTCGTCACTGGCGGGACCGGCCATTCCGGTTCGTACATCATTCCCGAGCTCATCGCCGCCGGGCACGAGGTCACCGGCCTGGCCCGGTCGGACACGGCCGCCGCGGCGGTGTCCGCGCTCGGCGCGAAGGTGCGCCGCGGCGACCTCGGGGATCTCGACGGGCTCAAGGAGGCGGCTGCGGACTCCGACGGCGTCATCCACGTCGCGCACCGGCAAGACCTGCTTCCGTCCGGCGGGATCCACGCCGTGGCCGCCGCCGAGCTCCCGATCATGCTCGCCTACGGCGAGGCACTCGCGGGAACCGGAAAGCCGCTGGTCGCGGCGGGGAGCATAGGCTCGCCCGGGAACGGGGGGAACCTGGGCCGGCCGGCCACCGAGGAGGACCCGGCCCTTCCCAGTGGCGATGAGCACAAGGGCACCCTGCGGGCTCGAAACATCGTGGAAACCACCGTAATCGGCCTCGCCGAGCAGGGCGTGCGGTCTTCGGTCGTGCGGCTCGCCAACATCGCGCACAGCACGACCGACCGTGCCGGCTTCCTCCCCACGCTGATCGCGCTCGCGAAGGAGAAGGGCTTCATCGGCTACCCCGGAGACGGCGCGAACCTATGGAACGCCGTACACATTCGCGATGCCGCCTCCTTGTTCCGCCTGGCGCTGGAGAAGGGCCCGGCCGGCAAATACTGGCACGCGGTCGACGACGGGGGCATCCCGCTCCGCGAGATCGCCGAGGCCATCGGCAGCCGCCTGGGCCTGCCCGCCGTGAGCGTGCCCTTGGACGAACTGATGCTGCCGGGATACTTCGGGTTCCTCGCGAACATCGTCACGCAGAGCTACCCGGCGTCCAACCTCATCACCCGCCGGACCCTCGGCTGGGAACCCGCTCAGCCCAGCCTGCTCGCCGATTTGGACAACGGCCACTACTTCCCCGCCAGTTGACGGCAGGGACCCCCATCGCAACGGTCAAGAACGTGCTGGACCGGCTGGAGTCCTTCCACCAGCTGACCGGCCGCCGCCACCGCGGCGGCGCCCGTGCCGCCACTGGCGCAACGGGCGTCACGCATCGCCACGCCCGGCCGCTGCGTGATCGCGCCATCCACGACCTGCAGGTCACCGGCGCCGACCGGCAGCTCGGCGCGCTACGCCCGCACGACCTGCGCCACACCTTCGCCTACCTGCTGTCGCAGGCCTCCGGTCACAACCGGGCCGAGCTGGAACGACGCCTGGGCCACGCCAACGAGCGGTATTTGCGGCTGTACACCAACCCGCCCGAGGATATCGCCGCCGCCTACGTCGAAGACCTGTGACAGCAGGCTCGCCACGCAGCGTCAGCTTTCACCGCTCTGAGAGCGGTGATCGTGGAGTTGTGAGGCTGACACAATGCGGCACGTAATCGGCCAAGACGATCACTCGACCTGGCCGCTGGCGATACCCGGGGCGCCGTCACCATGCCGCCATCACGCTGGGCGAGGCGGGGCGCCCTGGCATGGTCTGAAGGACCTCATGCCGGTCAACTTCCTGTCCGAGGAACAACGCAGCCGCTGGGGAGCCTTCAACGGCGTCCCCGACCCCGCCCAGCTGGGCGCCTTCTTCCACCTGGACGCCGCCGCCCGGCGCCAGGCGATGGCCGCCAACGGAGCCCGCAACCAGATCGGCTACGCCCTTCAACTCGGGACGGTGCGTTTTCTCGGCACCTTCCTGTCCGACCCGACCGACGCCCCGGCCGTGGTCGTCGACTACGTCGCCGAGCAGCTCGGCCTGGATCCGGCCGACCTGAAGGGGTACGGGGAGAAGGAGGCGCGCTGGGATCACCAAAAGCTGATCCGCCAAGCGCACGGCTACACCAGTTTCGAGTTCGAGCAGTGGTTCGGCTTGGCCCGGTGGGTGTATCGGCGGATGTGGAGCGGCAGCGAACGCCCGATCGTGCTGTTCGACCTGGTCACCCACCGCCTGGTCGAGGCCAAGATCCTGCTGCCCGGGGTCACCACCTTGGAGCGGATGATCGCCGGGCTGCGTGAACGCGCGGCGTTGCGCCAGTACCGGCTGCTGGCCGCCGCCCCCAGCCCCGGCCAGCGCCGCGCCCTGGAGGAGCTGGTCGTGGTGGAGGAGGGCCACCGAGTCTCCAAGCTGGACCGGCTGCGGCGCAGCCCCACCGACGTCAGCGGCGGCGGCGTGGCCAAGGCCGTCGACCGGCACCTGGACCTGCGCGCTCTGGGCGCCACCACCTGGGACCTGTCGGCCATCCCGCCGGGCCGGATCGCCGCGCTGGCCCGCTTCGCCAATGCCGCCCGCGCTCAGGCCGTCGACGCCCTGGCAGGTGATCGCAAGCTGGCCACCTTGGTGGCCTTCGCCCAGGTGATGGAGCCGACCTCGGCCGATGAGGCGATCGAGGTGTTCGACCTGGTCGTCGGCGACCTGCTGCGCACTGCGGGGTTCAAGGCCGACAAGGAACGCATCCGCACCATCAAGGATCTGGACGGCGCGGCGATCATGCTGCGCGAGGTGTGGCTCACGATCTGTTCCGTCGCCCAGGATCCTGAGGCCGACATCCGCGCCGCCTTGGAGGAGATGGACATCGCCGCCATCCACGCCGCCGCCGACGTCGTCGTCGATATCGCCCGCGAACCGGATGAGCACCTGCACGAGGAACTGACCGAGCGCTACGCCACCGTGCGGCGCTTCCTGCCCAAGCTGCTCAAGCACCTCGACTTCGATGCCGGAGCCGCCCTGGACGCGCCAGGGCAGGGGGTGCGGCCCGGTCATGAGGTGCTGGAGGCGATCGACTTCCTGCGCGCGATCGAACGCCGCCGCACCGACATCTCCCCCGAGGAGGTCCCGGCCGCCTTCCTGACCTCCGCCTGGCACCGGCGGGTCTTCCCCAAACGCGGCGAGTTCGCCGGCACCTTCGACAAGCAGGCCTACACCCTGGCCGCGGTGGAGCGGTTGCGCGAGTCGTTGCGCCGCCATGAGGTGTTCGTGCCGGGCCTGCGCAAATGGGGTGACCCCACCGCCGGGCTGCTGACCGGAGCGGCGTGGGAGAAGGAGCGCCCGAAGATCTGTGAGGAGCTGGGCCTGTCACCCGACCCCGAGCACGACGTACAGCGCTGGGCCACCACCCTTGACCACGCCTACAAGCAACTCGCCGCGGGCCTGTCGGGCGACGAAGACGGCCAAAACGAGTTGGTTCGCCTGGAAAGGGATGAGAGCGGCAAGGACCGGCTGGTCCTGACCGGCCTGGAACGCCTGGACGAGCCCGCCTCACTGACCGCGCTGCGCGCCGACGTCGATGCCCGCATCCCCGTCGTCGACCTGCCCGAGGCGCTGCTGGAGGTCCACGCCTGGACCAGCTGCCTGGACCACTTCACCCACGTCTCGGGTGACGCGCCCTCCCGCAAAGAGGACATGATCACCTCGATCGCCGCCGTGCTGGTCGCCCAGAGCATGAACGTCGGCATGCGCCCCATGGTCTGCGAAGGTGATCCGGTACTCGCCCTGGACCGCCTGTTCTGGGTGGAGCAAAATTACCTGAGGGTGGCCACCATCACTGCCGCCAACGCCGCCCTGGTCGACCACCACACCACCCTGGAGTTGGTGCAAGCCTGGGGCGGCGGCGAACTGGCCTCCGCCGACGGACTGCGCTTCGTCGTCCCGGTCAAAACCATCAACGCCGGAACCAACACCAAATACTGGGGGAAAGGCAAAGGCGCCAAGGGCGTCACCTATTACAATTTCACCTCCGACCAATTCATCGGCTTTCACGGCATCGTCATTCCCGGCACGCCGAAGGACTGGTATTACATCCTGGAAGGACTGCTGGAACAGGAGACCTCGCTGAAGCCGACCGAGATCGCCTCCGACACCTCAGGAGCCTCCGAAATCGCCTTCGGCATCTTCCGGCTGCTGGGCTGGCAGTTCTCCCCACGCCTGGCCGACGTCGGCAGCGCCACCCTCTTCCGCGCCGATCCGGCCGCCCACTACGGACGGCTGGAGAGCCTGATCCGCAGCCGCGTCAACCTCGGCCTCATCCGCGACAACTGGATGACCTGCTGCGCGTCGCCGCGTCCCTGTCCACCGGCGCGGTCAAGGCCAGCGAACTGTTTCGCTACTTCTCCGGCGGCGGCACGCCCACCCCGATCGGCCGCGCCCTGATGGAGCTGGGCAAGCTGGATCGCTCCACCTACCTGGCCTGCTACTTCGACGACGAACTCCTACGCCGCCGCGTACACACCCAGCTCAACCGCCAAGAATCCCGCCACACCCTGGCCAGGAAAATCTTCCACGGCCAAAAAGGCGAACTCCGGCAGAAATACAAAGAAGGCCAGGAAGATCAACTAGGGACGTTGGGGTTCATGACCAACGTCTGCATCCTCTGGAATACCGTCTACACGGCTCGCGTGCTGGACGAAATCCGCGCCGAAGGAAAGAAGATAGCCGCCGCCGACATCGCCCGACTGTCCCCGCTGGGATTTGAGCATTTCAATTTCCTGGGCCGCTACAACTTCGCCCTGCCGGAGACCATCCGGGACGGCGCCCTGCGCCCGCTGCGCACGCCCCCCACCCGGTCAGTAACCGCCCTGGGCCGCACCCCGCTTCACACATGCGTGGTGGGCTGCGCCTCGGGCGGCACCAGCATCCGGCGGACCTGCTCATGGGAGACCCCGGCATGCTTGCCGATCCGGCGCAGCCCCCACCCCTCGCCGCGGGCGTCTGCCATCGCCGTGGCCATCGCCTGCGAGGTGACGTCATCGAGCATCGCCCTGAGTTCCGCCAGCCGCGCCAGCCGTACCGCAGGCGCCAGATCGGCGATCTCACCGCAGAACCGGGCAACATCAGACCGCAGGAACGCCACACCCTCTGAATCCGCCACGGCGCAAGACTGGCCTGGTCAGAGACAGTGTGTCAAATCATGTGACGCTAACCCCGACTCATCGTTCCACTAATGTCCCGCGCCGGAAATTTGTCGGCTAAGTCTAAAATGCTGTCATGGCGCGGACGGGACGACCGAAGGCCGAAGTGACGCTGACCGACACCGAGCGGGCGACGCTGGAGCGCTGGGCGCGGCGGGCGAAGTCCTCACAGATGCTGGCGATGCGCTCCAAGATCGTGCTGGCGTGTGCGGACGGCAGAGACAACAAGGAGATCGCCCGGGATCTGCGGGTGCATCGGGACACGGTGTCCAAATGGCGCAACCGGTTCATCACACTGCGATTGCAGGGGCTGGTGGACGAACAGCGCCCGGGCCGGCCACCCTCCATCACGCTGGATCAGGTGGAACAGGTCGTGGTGGCGACGCTGGAGCAGACGCCTCAAAGCGCCACGCACTGGTCGCGGACCTCGATGGCCGAGCGCAGCGGGTTGTCGAAGTCGACGATCGGACGGATCTGGCGCGACTTCGGCCTCAAACCACATCTCTGCGACACCTTCAAGCTGTCGACCGATCCGCTGTTCGTGGAGAAGGTCGTCGACGTCGTCGGCCTCTACCACAACCCGCCCGAGCGAGCGGTAGTGCTGTGCGTGGATGAAAAGAGCCAGATCCAGGCCCTGGACCGTTCGCAACCGGTGCTGCCGATGATGCCCGGCACGCCCGAGCGCCGCACCCATGACTACGCCCGCAGCGGCATCACCAGCTTGTTCGCCGCGTTCAACATCGAAGACGGCACGGTCATCGGCGAACTGCACCGCCGGCACCGGGCCGCCGAATTCAAGAAGTTCCTGACCACGATCGACAAGACGGTCCCGGCCGAGTTGGACATCCACCTGATCTGCGACAACTACGGCATCCACAAGACCCCCGCGATCAGGGCGTGGCTGGCCCGCCGCCCGCGCTTTCACCTGCACTTCACCCCGACCGGATCCTCCTGGATCAATCAGGTCGAGCGCTGGTTCGGCTTCCTGACCGACCAGATGATCCGGCGCGGTGTTCACCAGAGCGTGCAGGCTCTGGAGAAAGACATCCGCGCCTGGATCGCCGACTGGAACACCCATCCCCGGCCGTTCATCTGGACCAAGACCACCGAAGAGATCCTCGAATCACTCGCCCGATATTGCCGACGAATTTCCGGCGCAGGACACTAGTACTGGGAGGCCATGGTTCGGGCACGAGTCTGCTCGTGGAGGATCCACCCGATTTACCGCCGGACGAAGAAGGAAGCCGTCGAGAGGCAGCCCACGGATTCGGTCCCCGGCAGTCGTCGGCGTTACCGGACGCCGCCACCACCTTGGCGGCGTGATTGACCGGCTCCGTGCCGGGGCCAGGCCGACCGGCCTGCGCACAGGTAGGGGCGGGCCAGGAGGAGGGCGAGGGCGGTCAGGAAGATCCCGATGTAGACCGGGGCCAGGTGCCAGAAGTCGGTGTAGCCGGCGTGGGAGTGGACCAGGACCGGAGGGATGAAGCCGGCGATCGCGGCCAGGGCCAGTGACCACCAGATCCAGGCTTCGCCGCGACGCCAGCCCCAGGCGCTCAGACCCATGATCGCTACGGCGGCGGCCATCAGGGCTCCGCCGAAGCCCGCGCGGTCGTGTGCGATGAACGGGAGCAGTCGCGGGTTCGCGGCCCGCAGTTCCTCGGAGGTGGTGCCGAGGAAGACCAGATCGCTGGGGACGAACACATGGGTGAGGCCGACCACGGAAACCACTGCCCCTCCGGCGAACAGGCCCAGCCCCGTTATGATCATCAGGAGCTGGCCGGTGAGCGCTCTGCGCTGCTGTCGCTCCGGGCCCTCCGGCATGATCGTCCACTGCGGACGGGCAGGGGAACGGCGGGTGGCGATCAGGAACATCGGGAACAGGGCGACGGCGACCGCGGTGTGCAGCGGTTCCAGGAACCCGGTTCCCAGGAAGTAGAGCAGGGTCGGAAAACCGATCAGCCCGGAGGCCAGGTAGGCGTTCCGGGCCCAGGGCCAGCCTCGCCGGATCCCGCCGACGGCCAGGCCGGTGTAGAGGATGCCGATCGCCACCATCGTGGCGGCCATGGTGATCCGGTCGTGCTGCAGGAAGTGCACCAGATGGTGGTTGACGCCGTGCAGCCGATCGCGGTCCAGGCCGAGGAAGTTGCGGTCGTACCAGAGCAGGACGGGACCGAGGGTGATGGCGGCGGCGCCCAGGCCCGCACCGATCATCCCGATCCCCACGAGCAGGCCCCACCACCAGGCCGGCCAGCGCCGGAGGTCGCGGCCGACCTCGGAGATGCCCGGTGCGGGGTCGGTGGACGTCGCCGCTTCGGTCACCCGCTGGAACCAGCCGGGACCGGCTTCCAGCAGCGCCGCAGGGGTCGCCAGGACCACCTTGGTGTCATCTGCCAGCGAGGCCAGGGCATCGGCGATGGCGGGAGAGGTCAGCTGGATGAGAGCCGCGCCGTCGCTCAGCACGGCGTCGACGTGGGGAGCGAGCGCGAGCGACACCGCAGGATCAGCCGTCAGGACGAACACCGGGCACCGTCGGCCGGCGGCGGCGTCGCGCACCACGTCGACCTCGGACGGGCCGACCGGCGTCACCATGATCATGCCCGCGCCCTGTGTGGGCAGGGCGCGCACCGCATCTCGCGCCACCGCAGGGGATACCACCGCTCCCAGCCGGGTCGCCAGGCCGATGCCGGCCAGGGATCCGGCCAGTTCTCCGGGGGGTGGCCGGTGCCCGAAGGTCCGGGTGACGATCCATCGCCCGCCGGGCCGTGCGGACAATCCGCTCAATGTTCGCAAGGCGGCCCGCTGCGATCGGCGTACACCGAGCAGAGAGCCCGCGAGGCCACGCAGCGGATGATAGGTCCAGTCGGGCATCAGGGTCTCCAGCCTAGGATCGGCGCCATCGATCGCAGGGTCAGCACGCCAGGGGTCAGCCGAGCGGCGAGATCTCGGGCGATGGCGGCGGGTGGCCATGCCAGCTGGCCGACGGATCCGAGGCGGGCGGATCGGCGTACGACCTGCTGGGTCCGTGACCGCCGCAGCTGGTCGTAGTGGGCCAGACCCGTACCGGGGTCCGGGTGCTGGTCGAGGCAGGCGGCCAGCACGACGGCGTCTTCCAGGGCCTGGCACGCCCCCTGCCCCAGGTTGGGAGTCATGGCGTGGGCGGCGTCGCCGAGCAGCGCCACCCTGCCGCGGGTATAACCGGGCAGCGGTGGCAGGTCGTAGAGGTCGTGCCTGAGCACGCCCTCGTCCGGTACCGCGGCGAGCAGGGCCGGGATCGGTTCGGCCCAGGTCCCGAACCGGCGGTGAAGCTCGGCCGGCTCCCCACCGGGGGTAGTGCCACCGGCGGGGACCGTGGCGGTGGCGAAGCAGTAGACGCGTCCACCCGGCATCGAGGTGAATCCGAACCGTTCGCCCCGGCCCCAGGTCGCGGCACCCTCGGTGAGCGGGTCCGGCAACGGCCGAGTGATCATGCGCCATGCGGTGTAGCCGACATAGCGGGGCGGCTTGGCCGCAGGCCATCGGAGCCGCCGGACCGTACTGTGCAGGCCGTCGGCACCGATCACCACGTCCACCCGGCGGCTGCGGACGCCGTCTTCGACCACCACGCAGTCGCCATCCTCATGAATCGCGGTCACGGTGGTCGAGGGCCGCAGCGTCTGCGCCGGGAGCGCATCGACCAAGGCCCGGAGGAGGTCGGCACGGTGCAGCACGACGAGCGGCATTCCGAACCGGCGTTCGATCTCGGTGTTGTCGGTCCGCGCCAGCCAACGACCGGCCCGGTTGCGCGCACCGCCCCCGACCTCGACCGCCCCCAGCTCCCGGACCCTGCCGTCCAGATCCAGTGCCGCAAGGGCCCACAGCGCATTGGGCCACAAGGACAGGCCGGCACCGACCTCGGTGAACTCCGCCGCCCGCTCGCAGACCTCGATCTGCCAGCCCCGGCGGGTCAGGGCCAACGCTGCCGCCAGCCCGCCGATCCCACCGCCGACGACCACCGCGGTCCGCTCCGTCATCCCGCCACGCTAACAAGCGGTGCTCCAGCTGATCCGGCGGCCCCCCGGGCCCGGCCCGGAGTCGCGGAGATCAACCGATAGGGCGACCCGCCTCGCACGCGGTCACTGAACGCCGGCATCCTCGCGATAGCCCCTGGCCTGCACCTCGAACAGCTGGCAGTACCCTTCGCCTGCGGCCATGAGGTCGTCGTGCGTTCCCTGCTCGACGATCCGGCCGTCGCCGAGTACGACGATCAGGTCCGCGTCGCGGACCGAGCCGAGCCGGTGCGACACCAGCAGGCTGGTGCCCCCGATGCGATGCTCGCGCAGCCGCCGGTGCATCTCGTACTCGGCCTGCGCGTCCAGGCCCGAGCTGGGCTCGTCGAGGATGAGCAGGTCGCGCTGCTCGCGCACCATCGTGCGGGCCAGGGCCAGGCGCTGCCACTGGCCTCCGGAGAGCAGCACCCCGGTCTGGGCGTCATCCTTCTCCTCGTCCCCGAAGAAGATCCGGCTCAGCAGCGTGTCGTAGCCTCGGGGCAGCGCCTCGACGATTTCGTGGACGTCCGCCATCTCGGCGGCGGCCTGGATCCTGGCACGGTCGGACAGAGCCTCGATCTCCCCCACCCCGATGTTCTCCGCCGCGGTCAGGTCATAGCTCATGTAGTCCTGGAAGAGCACGCCCATCCTGGCGCGCAGCTCGGCAGGCGGTACGGCGCGCAGGTCCACGCCGTCCCAGAGGATGGCCCCCCGGGACGGGTCGTAGAACCGGCAGAGCAGCTTGATCAAAGTGCTCTTGCCGGCTCCGTTGAGCCCCACCAGCGCGACCGACGAGCCGTGCGGAATCGTCAGGTCGACTCCCCTCAGCACCCATGGATGGCTCTCGTCGTATCGGAACCACACATCGCGCAGCTCGATGCCCCGCCGCAGCGCAGGCAGCGTGGCGGCCGGTCCCCCCGTGGAGCGATACGGCGGCGGCAGGTCGTCGGGCAGCGATGTCACCTGCTCGTGGTAACCGAACAGCGACAGCGCCTGACGGGCGTTGGCCACGTTCTCCACCACCGAGATCAGCGCACCCTGCGTTCCAGCCACGGCGGCGGCGAACGCGGTCACGTCGCCGAGGGTCAACCGGCCGTCCACCGCCGCGTACACCGCCCAGATCAGCCCCGCGCCGCTGACCGTGGCGGAGAGTGCCGCGAGCAGCGACTGGGTGAGCGCCTCCCGCCGGTCCAGCCGCCGCTCACCGGCCTGGACGGTGGCCAGCTCCCCGAACATCCGATCCTTGAGGAAGCCGCCCAGCCCGAAGAGCCGGACCTCCTTCGCGGCCTGCACGTCGGTGATCAGGGAGGAGTAGAAGAGCTGCCGCCGGATCGACGTGGACTGTCCGGCGATCATCATCATCCGCCGCTTCTCCAGCGACATCCGGGCGACCAGGGCAGGAATCGCCGCCAGCGCCACCAGTCCCGCCATGAGCGGGCTCAGCACGGCCAGGGCGACCAAGAGGCTGACCAGCGTGATGGCATTGCGCCCGATGTCGAACAGCCCCGAGGTGATGGGCGCCAACATGCTTCCCGAAGCCTGGGTGGCCAGGCGCAGCCTGTCCAGGAACGCCGGATTCTCGAACCTCGACAGGCCTTGGAATCGGTTCACCGCCGTGTACAGGCGGTCCTGCATCAGACGATCCAGCCTGCGCTCCGACTCGGCCCGCAGGTACATGATGAGCTGCGGCAACACCCCGGTGACCAGCCCGATGGCGGTGAGGCCGCCGACCGGCAGCAGTACGTGGTCGAGGCGACCGGTCGCCAGCGCGTCGATGAGAAGCTTCGTCACCCACACGGTCCCCGCGGGCAGCAGGCCGCCGACGACGGTGACCGCCAACTGGGACACCGCCAGACCGGGTCCGGCCCGCCAGCACAGTGACGTCACCGTGCCGACGGCTCGCAGCAGCCACCGCAGCCGGCCCTCACCTGGCTTTGCGTCGGAGGCCGGGGATGCCGTCACTTCGCCGACGCCATCTCGGCGAGGGCCGCGAGTTCCATATGCGCCGCCACGATCGTGCCGTCCTGGCCGACGCGCAAGAACGTCGGGAAGGCTTCGACGCCGACCGCCTTCACCAGGCTGTCGGCGCGTTCGGCCGTGATGACGCTCGACACGCCGGCAACCACCTGGACCAGATCGTCGGCCCGCGGACCGGCACCGGAGATGACCGCCATGGCGGCCTGGGTGCGGGCCGTGACGGCGAACTGTGGCGCGTGCTTGTGGCAGGCGTCGCAGTTGGCGTCGAAGAACGCCACGAGCTCCGGCCGGTCGACACCGTCGGTGTCGGTGTCGGCCCAGGGCAGGGTGCGCCCGACCAGGGCTCCCGGGTCGTAGGAAATGAACTGCGTCCCCTCGGCAAGGCGCGCCAGCTCGGCGGTGTGCTCGCGAAGGCGGCGCAGTACCGCGAAGGTGAGCAGCAGGTCGAAGGCGCAGAGCACGCCGACCAGCACGACGGCGGCGATCAGGAAAGTCATCGGACAACCTCACTTGAGGACATCAGGCTTGGGGACATCAGGCCGGCACGCCTCGCACGTCAGCGCGGCGAGACGGAAGTGGCGAACAGGCCGATCAGGTCATCGAGGCGCACCACGATCAGGGCGCCCACGGCGGCGGCGGCCAACGCGAGGGCGACACCGGCCGGGTGCACCGCGGACCCGGCGCCGCCGGCGGCGGCACCGGCCGCGAACCCGATACAGCCGACCGCCACCAGAACGAGATTGCGCACCACGTGTGTCCGGCCCAGCGGGGTGACGGAAGCGCCGAAGCACCGGCACGGCGTGTGCCGTCCCCGTCGCAAGGCGGCCGAGATACCGGCGGTCAGGACGATGAGCAACGCCGTCGCCGCCACGAAACCCAGAAGCAGTGCATACGGCAGCACGAGTGCGAGGATCACCACGGCCTCCGCCCCCAGCACGGCGTACGCCGCCACCACGGACCTCGCGCGCGAGAACATCCCGAGAGCCACGATCGAGGCCACGAACTCGTCGAGCGCCGCCCGCCCGCGAACCTTGCCCGCCAGCGCGATCACGAAGACGCCGGCCAGCAACGCCTGGCATGCGATCATCAGATAGAGCATCTTCACCGTCTCACGAGTCGTACCGTCCGGCGTGTTTCGCGGATCCCCGTGTGGTGAGGATCCGCGAAACACGCTCGGAGTCCTGACTACGGGTTCGGCTCGGTCAGCAACTTCCGTGCTTCACGCAGCCGTCCGCGCAGCCGCTTATACCGCCGACGACGTAGCAGAGCTTGGCGTATCTGGTCGTCCCGTAGCAGGCGCAGGTCTGCCAGTAGGAGGCGTCAGCCTTCGCGGTCGCCTTCGGCACCAGCTTCTCGAGGAGGTGGTCGCCGAGCTTTCCCAGAACGTTCATGTGGGTTCAGTCCTTCATCGAATGATGATCGAGTGATGTGGGCAGCCGAAACCCTATTTTGGGGATATACAGCCACCGATACAGCCGCGCTACAACCAGGCGGTGAGCAGCATCTCCAGCACCGGATCGCGCCGCATTCCGGGCATCGCGAAGAGCTCCTCGGCCCTGCGGGCGTCCTCCGCCGCCGTATACGAGTCGCCCAGCGCGGCACGCGCCCTGGCGAACTGGCGAGTGGCGGCGGCCTGGCCGTAGGTGTCACCGACCTGAGCGGTCAGCTCCAGCGTCTGAGCCAGGTCGGCCACAGCCGCGGCGAGATCACCGTTTCGCAGCCAGATCTCGGACCTGCTGAGCAGCACCTCCCACTCATCCTCCCGGTTGCCGGTCTCCCGGCAGCGGCTCAGCGCGTCCTCGAACGTGGCCAGTGCCTCGCCGCGACGATCGAGCAGGCAGTAGGCGCGGCCGAGCGCGGCCAAGGTGATGCTCTCCCCGAGCAGGTCACGGTCCGCCCTCCGAACGGACAGGCACCGTTCGAAGCAATCGGCCGCCTCTGGCGAACGGCCGAGCCGGAGCAGGACTTCGCCCAGGTTGTGCCTGACCATGCCGGCCCGGTTCGATCCATGTGCCTCGATCAGCCGCAGCCCCGCGGTGATGTGGCCGAGGGCGTCATCGAGATCACCGGTGCGCATGCTCAGCCAGCCGAGGTTGTGCAGCGCCAGCCCTTCGGCCTCCTGGTCGCCCAGGCCGCGCCGGAGTCCGAGGGCGCGGTGCAGGCAGTCGCGAGCGGCGTCGGTCCGGCCGGTGCGCCATTCCACCACCCCCAGCGTCGTCAGTGTGAACGCCTCACCGGTCCTGTCACCATGCCGCCGCGCCACCTCGACGGCGAGCCGGGTCATGGTCTCAAACTCCCGCCAGTGGCCGTACTTCATCGCCCGAACTCTGACCAGCGGCATCAGATCGGTGACGAAGCGAGCGACGTCGGGCTCCCCCGTCGCCGCCTGGGTGACGGCCGCGACCAGGCACGGCACCTCGGTTTCGAACCACCGCACCGCCTCCGCGGGGCTCCGGAAGGCCACGCCTGCGTCCCGTCCGTCCGGCGGGCCCACTTGTGGCCGCAAGTGCGGTTCCACCAGGTCGCTCACCTGCCGGCACCGATCGAGGTACCAGTCCAGCGCGCGCCGGACGGCCCGTACCCGGTCAGCCGGCGGGTCCTCGGCCACGGCCAGCTCGGCGGCGAACAGCCTGAGGAGGTCGTGCATGCGAAATCGCCCGTCGCCGACCGGCTCCAGCAGGCGAACCTCCGTCAGTTCGTCGAGCGCCGCCTCGGCCGCCTTCAGCTCGACGTCGAGCAGCGCGGCGGCGAGCTCAACGCTGACCTCCGGCACATCGAGCACTCCGAACAGCCGGAAGGCGCGCGCCGCCGCGCTCACGCCGCTCCTCAGCATTTCGTAGCTGATCTCAAAACAGGATCGGACGGCCAGGTCAGCGGCCTGCAACTCGTCCAGGCGACGCTGCCGGCTCCGCAGCCGCTCGCCGAACCGCTCAAGCGACCAATCGGGGCGGGCGGCCAGACGGGCGCCGGCGATGCGCAACGCCAGTGGGTGATAACCGCACCGGCGGGTGATGCCGGCCGCCGCCTCGGCCTCGGCCGTCACTCGCGACTGACCCGCCAGCTGCGCGAGCATCCGCACCGAGTCCGCCTCGTCGAGCACCTCGACGGCGACCCGCACGGCCTCCATGGTGGTCAGCGCCGCCCGGCTGGTGACCAGCGCCGCGCAGCCGCCGCTCGCCGGCACCAACGACGCGACCTGGGCGGCGTCGACGGCGTTGTCGAGAACGATCAGGACTCGCCGGCCGGCCAGCAGAGTCTGGTAGTGGGTGGCCGCTTCCGCCGGCGCCGCGGGGATGTCGCCGTGCGGCACTCCCAGGGCCCGCAGAAAGCGGCCGAGCACCTCGGCGGGCTCCAACGGCGGCAGTCCCGGACTCGATCCCTGCAGGTCGACGTAGAGCTGACCGTCGGTGTAGCGGTCGGCCACGGCGTACGCCGCCCGCAGCGCCAGCGTCGACTTGCCGACCCCGCCGGGGCCGTGCAGCGCCAGGACCGGCGGTTCGCCACCCGCCTGCGGATGACCGCGCAGCACAGTGAGCATCCGGGCGAGCTCGGTCGACCGGCCGACGAACACCCTCGGCTCCCGCGGCAGTTGACGTGGCCGCAGGCGCCCGTCCGAGGCTCCGGTGACCACGTTGTTCCCACCGGTCGGCGGCCTGTCCGGCGACAGCAGATCCGCGTCCCGGCGCAGGACCGCCTGTTGCAGCCGGCGCAGGTCCGGTCCGGGGTCGAGCCCGAGTTCCTCGGCCAGGACCCGGCGAGCCATCCCGAATACGTCCAGCGCACCGACCACGTCGCCGCACCGGTACAACGCCACCATCAGCTGGCCGTACAGCCGCTCCCGCAACGGATGCTGCCCGATCAGCTCGCGCAGCCGCCTGACCGCCTTCGTGTGCCCGCCCAGCATGAGCTGGATCTCCGTGTGCTCCTCCACCGCGCTCAGATACTGGTCGGTGAGCCGGGCGATCACCTCCCGTAGGGCCGGCCCCAGCGGCACGTCCTCGGCCGCCGTCCCTCGCCACAGTGCGAGAGCCCGGGCGTACGCGTCCTGTGCGGTGCCGAGGTCCTGGCGGGCCAACGCCTGGCGACCGTACCCGAGCAGGGCCTCGAACTGGGAGAGATCGAACTCGGCCGGCTCGACCCGCAGCAGGTAGCCGGCCTCCGTGGTGACCAGCCGCTCGTCGGCCGGATCATCGGCGGAAGGCACCAGCCTGCGCAGCTGCATGAGGTAGGTGCGCAGGTTCGCCACCGCCGAGTGGGGCGGTCGTTCGTCCCACACCTCGGCCACCAGTGAACGGACCGGGACGACGTGCCCGGCACGTGCGAGCAGCATGGCGAGGACGGTGCGTTGTTTCGGTGCGGTGATCTGTACGGGTGAGCCGTCGACCTCGATCCGCATCGGCCCAAGGAGTCGAAACCTCAAGGTCATCCCTTCCTCGTCAGCCCCGGCGCCGGCTACAGGGCCGACCCGCCCAACCGGCGCAGCGCGACGCCGAGCATCTGGTCCGCGGGAAAGAACCCCCGCTGTCGGGAGTCGACACTGGCCGCCGGGTTGTCACCGAGGACCACCATCGCCCCGGAAGGCACCAGAGCCACGCCGGCACCGGCCGTGATCCCCGCCGGCACCGGATCACCGGGCAACGCGGCGACCCGCTTGATGTTCCAGCGTCGGCCGTCCGGACCGGACGGCCCGGGCATGTACCGACCGGAAGGATCCAGCGGAGGCTCGAGCACGACGACATCGCCCCGGCCCACCTGATCGAGCCGTCGCCGCCGCACCAGGACGCGGTCGCCGTCGGTCAGCGTCGGCATCATGCTCGTTCCGTCAACGGTGATCACCAAATAGCTTCGGCGAGCCCAGGAAGCGCCCGCCGCCAAGAGGAGAACACCGAAGAGCAGCCCACCGATGATCAAAGTCGCCGTACCTTTCCACCGCCGGCCCGAGGAAAGGCCGATCCGTTCCGGGGAAACGGTCTCCGCTGACCGTGGGGCCTGTCAACCCGCGGCTGCCGCGCGGGACGTTGTGCGCGTGCCTGTCGGCTTCTTGAGCGACTCGTTGAGCGACTCGTTGAGCGACTCGGAGGCGGCGAAGTACGGCCGTTCTGCCGGTCCGCCCTCCTGGGCCGAGATGGAGAAGATCTTGTCCTCGGCAACGAGGACAAGGCCCTCATCAAGGGGCATCGCGGCCGGCATATCAGATGGGGCTCCGCTCTCCGGCTCGTGACCGTTCGCTACCTCGGGTGCTTTCTGGCTGATCCGCTGGAGGTGCCGAACGAGGTCTTGGACACCGTCGCCGCGCAGCTGGGGATCGAGGGTCCTTCCTGCGTGAAGCGTCACACCGAGCGGGACAAGACGCGGTTGGAGCACACCCGCGAAACCACTGGACAGGCAAGACGTCAAACTGAGCAGCGTGAGGCGTACCGCGCGACGCTTCTTTACCTCCACGTCGCTCAACTCATGCGCCACCTCCGTGGACGCAACCGGCCCGCTGATCTAGTACCATGCCAGCTCAGCGGACCTCGGCATGTCAAAGGAGAAGGCGGGATACCCTGCCTTCGGTGCCTCGAACCGCGTGACCGGAGGAGCCGATGCGGGGATGACGGCAGGGCGACCGATGCCCACCCAGGACGACGTGCTCGGATACTTCAACACGCTGTCGAACTGGGGTCGGTGGGGCGACGACGACGAGCTCGGCACTCTGAACCACATCACCGACGACGTCCGGCTGGCGGCGGCGCGGGCCGTGCGCCACGGCAGGAGCGTGTCGTGCGCATGGGAGGTTGCCGTACCGGAAGACATGGAGCGGTCGACGACGACGTGCCCGTGCGCCGCCGACATGCCGGGTGCCGAGAACATGCCGGTGCCCGAATTCCACAACGACCGGCGCTGGGGCTTTTCGTCCGAGCGGCTCGGCATCACGTTCCACGGCAACACCCTCACCCACGTCGACTCGCCGTGCCACATCTTCTGGGACGGCGCGATGTACAACGGGCGGTCGCACTCGCTGGTCGACGCCGCAACGGGATCGGCGTGGGCGGCCGTCACGGCGGCGGCGAACGGGATCATCACGCGTGGTGTCCTGCTGGACATCACGAGGGTCCGCGATGTGCCGTGGTTGGAACCGGGGCAGGGTGTGTTTCCCGACGACCTCGAGGAGGCCGAGCGTCGCCAGGGAGTGCGGGTGCGATCCGGCGATGCGGTACTCCTGCGGACCGGCTATGGCCGCGCCCGGCACGAGGCCGGTGAGGCCGGCGGTTTCACGCAGGCCGGCTGGCACGCGTCCTGCCTGCCGTGGCTGCATGAACGGCAGGTCGCGCTGATCGGCGCTGACACCCCCCAGGACGTTCAGCCGTCGGGATACGACGACGTGTTGATGCCGGTTCACGCCGTGAGCCTCGTCGCGATGGGTCTGTGGATGCTCGACAACTGCGACCTGGAGGCGTGCGCGAGGACGGCTGCCGAGCTCGGCCAGTGGGACTTCCACCTCGCAGTCGCGCCGGTCCGCTTCGCCGGCACGTCCGGCAGCCCGGTCAACCCGATCGCCACATTCTGACAGGGGATGAGTCCGGCCGCGGTCGAAGTAGCAGGCGGCGCACAGCAGCGTGGCGGCGGGGCCGGCGCCGTCGATAGCCGGCGTTGTCGAACAGCACGTCGAGCTTGCCGAAAGTGGTGACGGCGGTGTCGATCTCCTTTCGGGGAGATGGGTCATCGAAGACCGTCGTTTCGGCGTGCACTCCACACTGCCAGCCCGGCCACCAGGACGAGACCACCGGCGAGCCACAGGATGCTCTGGAGTGGCAGGGCATCGACGATTGCGCCGCCGGCCAGCGCGCCGAGACCGATCGAGAGGTTGAACACCGCCACCCACAGAGCGGAGGCTTCCTCGACCGCTTGTGGCGCGGACTTCATCATCCACATCTGGAGGCTCGTGGAGACCCCGCCGTACACCAGGCCCCAGACGATGAGCAGCGCCACCCCGCCCGCAGCGGTGAGCCCTGCTACGGGGTAGAGCAGCACGGTCACCCCCAAGGCGACGGCGATGGTGAGGACCGTCCGATGGAGCCGCTTCGCCACGGCGGCACCCGCGATGAAGTTTCCCGCGACGCCGGCCAGGCCGAATCCGAACAGCAGCGGTCCGACGAGTTGCTCGTCGATGCCGGACAGATCCTGCAGTACGGGGCTGATGAACGTGTAGGCCGCGAAGTGGCCGGTCACGATCAGGAAGGTCGCCAGGATGCCGATCCGGACACCCTGGTTGCGGAACTGGTCGGCCAGCCGCCGCAGGCCGACGGGCTGAGCAGCGGTCAACGGTGGCAGTACGGCCAGCAACGCGACCAGCACGACCAGCGCGAGGGCGCTCAGCGCGCCGAAGGCGATCCGCCAGCTCGCCAGCCCGCCGACCATCGTGCCGATGGGGACACCGAAGACGTTCGCTGCGCCGACGCCGCCGAAAATGATCGCCGTGGCCCGCGGCACGAGCGGGGCGGGGACGAGCCGGACGGCCAGCCCACCGGCGATGGCCCAGAACCCGCCGATCGCCACCCCGACCAGCACGCGGGCGGTGATCAGGAGCGGATAGTTCGGGGCCAGGGCGGAGGCCAGGTTGGCGAGCGTCATGAGTCCCATCAAGGCGACGAGCAAGAGCCGGCGATCCATCCTGCCGACGAGCACCGGGACCGATGGCGCCGCGACGGCGGCGACGATGCTGGGGACCGTGACCATCAAGCCCGCCGCGCCCTCGGAAACCGACAGTGCCGATCCGACGGGGGTGAGCAGCCCGATGGGGAGCTGCTCGGCCGTCACCAGGAGAAATGTGCCGAAGGCCACGGCGGACACCGCGATCCAATGATTCCTCGCTGACGCGTCTGGCCCGGTCATCGTAGGGTCCGTTGTCGTCACGTCGAATCTCCCCTCTCATTCGGGAGCGATTGCTCCCATATGACGGCACACCCTAATACGGGAACGGTCGCTCCACAACGTTGGTAGAGTGGCGAACATGGCACGGCCCAGAGAGTTCGACGAGCAAGACGTGATCGCCAAAGCGACCGACCTGTTCTGGCGTCGCGGCTACAACGCCACCTCCGTCCGCGACCTGGGCGCCGAGCTCAGACTCAAGCAAAGCAGCCTGTATCGCACCTTCAACGACAAGCGCACACTGTTCTTACGGGCCCTGGACCACTACCGGGCGACGGAGTCCACGCAAGCCGAAGAGCAACTCGGCGCCCCCGGCCCCAGCCTCGAGATCCTGCGGGAGTGGCTGATCTGGATGATCAGCCACGAGGCCGGTCGCGGCTGCTTCGTGGTCAATACGGCTGCCGAACTCGGCACCACCGACCCCGACGTCCGGCAAAAGACCGAGGACGCGTTCGAAGTCACCAGGAAAACCCTCGCGTCACTGCTACGCCGCGGCATCCGCGACGGCGACCTGCCCGCCGCATTGGACATCGACGCCGCAGTGGAACTGCTGTTCACGACGGTGCTTGGACTACGCGTACGCGAACGCGCAGGACACGACCCCCAACGACTCGCCACGGCAATCGACTTCACGATCAAAACGCTCGCGACATCCGCGACCTGACCACCCGCCCATCCCGCCGGCCGCCCGGCCGCCCGAGGATCACGACCGGCTGTCGGAGCTGGAGTCCTCCTATACCTACCGGCCTTCGAGGAGGCCGAGTGCAGAAATTAGCGGTAGGCAGTTGATCTTCGTACCGGTTCGATGACAGCGCCTGTTTGGCCAGGTTACGGGGCCTACGTTCCTGGGCCATGCCCTTCGAATTTCTCTCTGATGAGCAGATCGCCCGCTATGGCCGCTTCCCCGAGGAGCCCTCGTCTGCGGAGCTGGAGCAGTTCTTCCGGCTGGATCGCAGTGCCTTGGATGCGCTGGCGTCGAAACGGCGTCCGGCCACGAAGCTCGGCTGGGCCATGCAGTGGGGCATGGTACGCATGCCGGGGGGTGTTCCTGACCGACGTTCCGCTGGCCGTTCCGCCGGAGGCGGTGGCGTTCGTCGCCGAGCAGCTCGGCCTGCATCCGGCACACCGGTGCTGGCCATGGTGCGCGCCGCCGCGGTGATGGCCAAGCGCCGCCGCCGCTACGCGCCCGATGACATCGCCGCGCATGACGAGCTGATCACCGGGTCGTGGCGGCCGCTGGTGCGCCGCAACCCCGATCTTCCCGACGGGCAGGTCGACTCTGGTATCAAAGCTGAGGATGTCGCTGCCGGGTTCGGCATCGCCAAATCCACCTTGTACCGGGCACTGAGTAAGCAGCGTGAGACGGCGCTGTGGGGCCCGATAGTGCTTGCCCTGGCCCTACTCCTATCACCTGCGCCGCCGCCCCGCCCGCGGTTGAGAGGTCCTAACAGGATGATAATGATCTTTGTTGTGCTTTGATCTCTCGCTGTAGCCGAGAGAGGAGCACGGGTGGCCAAGCTGAAGCCGTGGGAGGTCAGTGACGAGCTGTGGGCAGTGATGAGCCGCTGTTGCCCCAGCGTCAGCGGCGTTTCCGCCATCCAGGGCGCAAGCGGCTGGATGACCGGTGGATGACCGGCTGGCCTTGCAGGGCATCTTGTTCGTGCTGCATACCGGCATCGCTTGGGAGCACCTGCCGCAGGAGCTGGGTTACGGCTCGGGCATGACCTGCTGGCGGCGCCTGGCCGAGTGGAACCCGAACACCGGGATCAAGGCCGTGGCGGCCGGCGCCCACGGCCACACCGAGAACGAACTGCGCTACGTGCTGCTGCCGCGTATCAAGCGGATCAACAAGGTGAAGCGGCGCTTCACCCGCAACGCCTCCCATCCCACCTACGCGGCGATGCTGGAGGTCGGCCGCGGCGGATCGGTCGCGGTCAACCACGGATGGTCGCGAGGGGCGCACGTCCACAAGGACGGTCTGTGGACCGTCGACGAACTCGCCGATCAGCTGAAGGACCTACCGATGGACGACCCCTTCAACAAGCTCTCCGACGCCCTCGGCGGGGCCCTCGGTCACACCGGGCACACGCAGCTCCAACAGATGATCAATGCCCTCCTCGATCGCTCCGACCCCCGCAACGCCAGCTCGTGAGGATCACGAGCTGGCGAGTCGCCCGGACCATGGCGACATGGCGGTCGACCACCCTTCGATGCACTTGCCGCGCACTTCGGGGGCGATGAGGACGACCAGGAGGAACTGCTGGCCGACGCCCCCGGAGCGCGCGCCGCCGCATCATCGCCGTGGCCCTCGACGGCTTCCACCGCGCACCCCAAACCGACCTACCGGGCGAACCTCCCGCCACCGACCTCCCGGAAGCTCGCCGGAGCGAAACCTGACCACTCGAACTCCACAGCCCGTTCTGCCGTTCTCCGGCTAGAGCCGCAGCGTGCCGAGCTCCGCCATGCGCTCGACCGCGTAGGCCGGGTCGACCAGCGCCTCGGGCGTGTACAGGCCCGGCGCCGCCGGTTGGCCGCGCAGGCCGAGCAGTCGCTCCACTCCCAGAGCGATACCGAGCGCGGTCAGCGGACGCTGACCTTCAGGATGCACCAGCCATTGGCTCCTGCTGAGCGGCGCGCCCGCCGCCGCACTTCCCTCCAGCTCGACGCGGACCTCGGTCGAAGGCGCCGCGCCGCGCCGCCTACTGGCCGATTCCCCGACCGCGAAATCGAAGCGGACATTCGGCGCGCCCGTCGCGAGCGCGAGACTCGGCACGTCCAGGGTGGCGATCGTCTGGCCGGGCAGCACGACCCCGTCCACGCTGGGCACCTCCACCTGCGCATCGGCGCCGGCCACCCAGATGAAATCGCCGTCACGGCGCACCAGCCCCGCCGAGGTGATATCCATCAGCCGCTCCAGATCGGCGATGGCCGCAGGCCCGCCGCCATCGCGTTCGTCCAGCACCGCCGCCACCCGGACCGTGTCGACCCGCTCGAACTCCCGGGCCGACTCCATCGCGGCCAGCACGACGAGCCCGGCCAGGTAGTGGCTGGCCACCAGGATCGGTGCGGCCGCCGCCCGCTGGGCGCCGGCGACGACCTCCGGCGCGATGTCCACCAGACCGTTGGAGATGCTCAGGTACGGCACGCCGCGATCCTGCGCGAAGCGCAACCCGTTGAGGTGCGAATCACGCACGGCAGCGACCACCGCCGCATAGCCGTGCCCCTCCGAGAGCCCGAGATCGCCACGCCGCAGGTCGAAGGTGAGGGCCGTGGCGTTGCCCAGGTCGTCGGCGACCCGCCGGGCACGGTCGAGATCGCGAGCGGCGATGGTCAGCGGCAGCGCCGGATACCAGCGCCGCAGGAGCACGGCCATGCCCCTGCCCGCCTGTCCCGACCCACCCATGATCAGCACTGACTTGCCCATGTGTTACCCCTTCCCATTAAGCTACATTTTGTAGCCTACCTTTTGTAGCTTAAACTGGAGCCCGCACGCAAAGGGAGGACCATGGCCAGCCCATCGACCCGCCTGTCCAAGGCGGCCAGACGCGAGCAACTGCTCGACGCCGCCACCTCGATCGTGCGCACCCGGGGCGCCGACGACCTCACCCTGCCTACCCTCGCCGAAGCCGCCCAGGTCAGCCGACCAATCGTCTACGACCACTTCGCCACCCGCCACGGCCTGCTGCTCGCCCTCTACCTGCGCCTGGATGACCAGTACCGGACCAGGCTGGCCCAGGCCCTGCAGGACGCCGATCCCACCGCGCCCGAGGTCGCCCGCGTCATGAGCGAGGCCTACTTCACGTGCGCCACCGACATGCCGGAACTCACCGCCATCTCCGCCGCCCTCAAGGGAAGCCCAGCCCTGGAGGCAACCCAGCACGACCTGCTCGACCACTACACGAACCTGATGGCCACCGCCCTGCGACCCCACTCCCGCCTCACCGCCGAAGCCCTCCGGCTGCGCTGCGTCGGCACCCTCGGCGCCGCAGAGGCCATCGCCGCCGAAATCAACCGCGGCCGAGCCACCACCGACGACGCCGTCACCGCCCTGACCAATCTCATCCTCAGCACTCTCAGCCGCTGACGGCACGCCGTACATCGGGCATGACGCAGCCGCACCGCTCAGGTCCCACGTCCGGCCCTACGGTGAGGTGAACCTCGACATGGGAGTCCGCCTCAACCTCGCCGCGACCTCCGTACCGGGCCCCCGCCGGACGATGACCGAGAGGCCCACCAGCCCGGCGTCGAACCCGCCTCCTGGACCAACCGCCAGGTCCGCCGGAGCGGTCTGTGCACGTCGTGCTGGATGCGCGAGAGCGAGCCCGACATCCGCATTCTGCGACGGTGGCCGGTGCTCGGCCGCCTGACACGCGGCCGCGGAATCAACGGTCAGCGCTGGAAGCGGTAGCGGATCTGGCTGTACGTCTCCCCCTTGCCGAAAGCGAATCCGACCTCCGGATCGATGCGGTACAGCAGAACGTTGCCGGAGCGGATGGTGTCACCGAGGCCATGCCAGGTACCGTCCGGGCTCGTCAGGAGGTCGCCGTACTTGCTCTCGTAGGCGTCGGCGGTGGTGCTGCGTTCAGCCGGGTCGCACACCAACTCGGCACGTCCCTCGATGGTGATGTCGATACCGTCGAGGACGTTCGTGCCGGTCGTCATGACGCAGTGGTCGTTGGCGTGGAGGTTACGCGTCTTGCGTTCTTGGTCGCCGGTGGCGAAGTACAGGGCGCCGCCGGTCCAGACGGCCAGCAACGGTGTCACGTGGGGCCGGCCGTCGGGGCGGACGGTGGACAGCCAGAACAGTCGCGCCTGCTCCAGCTCACGCAGTGCGATCGGCCAGGGGATCACGTCGGCGCCGGAGTCGCTGAAGGGACCGATCTCGGCGACCGGGTCACAGTCGGACATGGAAGCTCCTCAATGGGTCAGACGGGAATGCGGTCGGTCACGATCTGGTCAACGGGAGGCGCCGCGGTCTCTTTGGTGACCGGTGCCGATCGCTTGCCGAGCATGGCCAGAGCGATGACCACGCCCAGTGCCGCGACGAGGCCGACCACGCCGAACGCGGCCTGATGACCGGGAACCAGCGTCTGCGGCGCGACGATCCCAGGCGTGGGTGCATGCGCGGCGACAACGCTGCCGGCGATGGCTACGCCGAGGGCGGTGCCAACCGCGAAGCAGGTATCGGCGAGTCCGGCGGCCAGACCGGAGTGCCGTTCGGCGACACCGGTGAACGCCGCGATCTGCGCACAGACGGTGGCGGTGCCCATGCCCGCCCCGAAGACCAACAGGGCAAAAGTCAGCAGTTCCGGCGAGCTGTGTTCGGACACCACCCTGGTGAGCAGCAGGCAGGCTCCACCGAGCAGGGCAGTGCCGACGGTCGCGACCGGACGCACGCCGATCCTGGTCACAACCCGCTGGCAGACCAGAGCGCCGACGACGGCCGCCACGGTCATCACCCCGGCCGTGAAGCCGAACCGCACGGGCGACCAGCCGAGCTCAAGGCGGCCGCCCGCAGGCTCACTCATACCCTCCCGCACCCAGCTCGGCGCCCAGCGCGTCAAGCCAGTCGCCGGTGCCGTGCTCCCGCCAGGAGGGCTCCTCCCGGCCATCGAGGAAGGCGCCCTGCTCGGTGATGACCAGCCGCGTGCCCCCATCGGCCGGGCAGAACGCCACGGTCGTCAGCGACACCGTCGCCAGGTCCTCTCCCACGTGCAACATGGAGGTGTAGATGATGCGCTCTTCTGGGACGATGTCGCGGTACAACGACTCAAACGTCATCGACAGGCCGCTGTCCGGGTGGCTGCGGTTGACCTCCCGGCCCCCGATCCGGAAGTCCAGTTCATGGTCCGCATCGGGGGTGGAGAACCAGCGGGCCTTCGCCTTCGGGTCGGCCCATGCCGCGAACACCCGGGCCGCCGTGGCCGGGTAGAGACGTTCCAGGGTGAATGTGGCGTGCGTGACAGAACGGTCGATCATCACAAACTCCCTTGCTCCGCTGTGCCGGGATCATCGAGCAGGTAGTCACCGAGCCGGTCCAGGCGCCGTTCCCAGGACGTGCGCTGCTCGGCAAGCCAGTCCTCGGCCGTCCGCAGTACGTCCGGCTCGATGCGGCAGGTGCGGACGCGGCCGATCTTCTCGGATCTGACCAGCCCGCACGCTTCCAGCACCTGGATGTGCTGCATGACCGCCGGTAGCGACATCTCCAGTGGCCTGGCCAGTTCGCTGACCGGCACCGGCCCGCGGATCAGGCGCTCCACCATCGCCCGGCGTGTTCCATCCGCCAGCGCCTGGAACACCCGGTCCAGCGATCCGCCATAGTTAGGCATATCCTTAACTATGGGTCGGCGCACACCGATAGTCAAGTACTTCCTTAACCAATGACCCGATCATGGTGGTCCGATCCGCTGGCTTTCATCAGCGCCGGCAAGGCTTTCGCGGACAGGTAGCCGCCCTGCTCGGCCGGGATCGGCCGCTCGCCGACGTCACCGACACCGAGATCGGCGTCGCGCTCACCGAACTATGGGGCCAATGCGCGCCGGCGACCTGGAACCGCAACCGCGCCGCCATCACCTCCTGGCTGCTCTGGTGCCAGACCAAGAAGCACTGGGCCGCCCTGTCCGTCCCGGCTGATGCCGAGCGCCGCAAGGAGAGCGCGGATGAGACCCGCGCGGTGGCCAAGAGCACCATCCACCGGCTGCTGTCACGCCGCGACATCCCGCACCGTGAGAAGACCCTGTGGCGGATGCTCTACGAAACGGCGGCCAGAGCCGTGGAGATCTTGGCGCTGAACCTCGAGGACCTCGACCTGGAGCACCGCCGCGCCCCCGTCCGCTCCAAGGGCGGCGCCATCGAATGGGTGTACTGGGACAGCGGCACCGCCCACCTGCTGCCCCGGCTCCTGCGCCTGCGCGACGGCAGCACGCGCACGCATGGTCCGCTGTTCCTGTCCGAACGGCGCCCGGTCCCGGCCCGCCGCCCGGCGGCCGCCGACATCTGCTCGCACACCGGCCGCGCCCGACTTGGCTACGACCGCGCCCGCGTCCTGCTGGACACCTACGCCGGGCTCGATCTGCACCAGCTGCGCCACAGCGCCGCCACCCACCTCGGCGACGCCGAGATCCCGCTGCAGCTCATCATGGGCAAGACCCGGCACAAGAACCCCCGCACCGCCATGCGCTACGTCAAACCCGGCGCCGAAGCCATCGCCAAGATCACCAAGATCCTGGCACCCCGCCGCCGTACCCACTGATCATGACCGGCGGCCGGCTGGAGCTGCAGGAGGTCCGGGCCATCACGTCACGGATCACTAACAGGCGAAGAAGCCCCAGGTCGCTACCGCTAATTCCTGCACTCAGCCTCCTCGAAGGCCGACTGGCCGGCGGGCTGACCTACGCCGAGATCGCCCGCCGCCTCAAATGGCCCACCTCGACCGTCACGCGTGAAGTGATGCGACACGGCGGCCCCGGCGCTTACCACGCCGACCAAGCCCAGCGCGCCGCCGACCGGCGCGTCCACCACAGGACCACCACCCCCGCGGCCGCACGCGGTGACGCCGACGCCGGCGTCGGCGGACGCGACCTGCGAACCGTGCGCGAGGTGGCCGACCAGCTCACCGACCTGCTGGTACAGGGAGGGATTCCGCAGATGATGGCCAAAATGCTGGCGACCCTGTACACCACCGACAGCGGCAGCCTCACCTCCGCCGAACTCGTCCAGCACCTTCAGGTCAGCCCCGCCTCGATCTCCAAAGCGGTCGGCTACCTCGAAGCCCAGGAACTCATCCGGCGCGAACGCGACCCCCGGCGCCGGGCCGAGCGGTACGTCATCGACGACAACGTCTGGTACCAGGCCATGGTGGCCAGCGCCCGCGCCAACGCCCTGCTCGCCGACACCGCCCGGCGAAGCGCCCGCACCCTCGGCCCGACCACCCCCGCCGGGGTCCGGCTGGAGAACATGAGCCACTTCCTCACCCACGTCGGAGAAGACCTGGTCCGCTCGGCCGAGCACTGGCGCCAGGTCTACGCCGCCCCCAGACGAACGAACACGGGTGAGCCTGGTGTTGATCACCCTCATCCGCTTGGCCCTACAGAGGTGTAGCCGCCTTGAACGGGGCCGACCGGTGAATGGGGTCCCATAGAACTCGGCATCACCGGCAAAACTCGCCCCGGCGGAACTTTGCCTCGCCGACGCGTGGTTATGTCGACGACAAGCTCGCGCCGGCCTACCGAACCCATGCGCCCAGGAGCCGCAGGCAGATCCCCACCGTACCGGCCGCTACGCCGACGTCGTGTGCCCGGTGACGCGGCCCCGCAGCCGGGTCGCGGTCATGACGAGGCCGGTGCTGCCGCGCCGGACGTCAGAGCCGCCTGCACGATGCGGATCGCCTCGCCCGCGTCGATGCCGACGCTGGCGATCACGGCCGCGTAGTCGGCGGCGGCCCGGCGGGCCCGCTCCCGCCCTTCCTCGCCGGCGGCCGACACGAACGAGCCCGCCCGCCCACGCGTCTCGATCAGCCCCGCCTCCTCCAGTTCCCGGTAGGCCCGGCCGACCGTGTTGACGGCCAGGCCGAGGTCGGCCGCCAGGTGGCGGATGGTCGGCAGCCGGGCACCCACGGCCAGCGTACGGTCCTGGATCTGCCGGGCGAGCTGGGCCCGCAACTGCTCGAACGGCGGCACCGGCGAGGCCGCATCGATGACGATCATCGGACGCTCATGGCCCGCCGGGCCACCGTCGCGCACGACGGCGTCCTGGCATGGAGCGCGACGCACGCGGCCAGGCTCAGAACGATGTAGGCGACCGCGGCGGCATTCCACCAGCCGGGCGCGGTACCGAACAGCACCACCGGCAGCGACCACTGCACGTTCGGCGTGGTGAGCTCGCGGGCGTCCTCGACGCGCATGATGACGTCGGCGGTCAGCGACTCCTCGTCCTCCGCCACGACCGGGAACCTGAGCAGGTGGCGCAGCTGCATGGCGGTGATGGCCGTCGCGCCGAGCAGACCGATCAGCACGACGACGGCCAACTGCCGCACGGTGGGCTCGGGAACGGCCAGGGCGCTTGCGGCCAGCACCATCGCACCGGCGGACGTGGCGACCGCGAAGACGGCGTACGGCCGGCCGAGCACGGTCCGCCAGCCGGGCTGGATCGGATGGGCGGCCCGGCGCGACAGCGTCGCGCCCGCCCGCTGGTCGACGCGACGCACCCACCGGTCGAGCAGGGACTGTGCCAGCAGCAGCCCGGCCACCGCCACGGTCAGGGCCAGCAGCGGCAGCGGCAGCGGGCGATACGGCTGGAGGCCGCCGAAAGCGGAAGTGGCGGCGAGGGCGCTCACGATGATCAACGCGGCCAGGATGACGTAAGTGGCCAGGCGAGCGCGTCTGCGGACCGCCAGCCGGCTGGCGAGCAGCGGGGTCGGATGGGCGCCGATCTGGTCATGGCGGGCCAGCCACTCGCCCGCCATGACCAGATCGGCCGTGCGCGTCGGCGGGTCGGTGTCCGGTAGCGGTTCGCGGGTCATAGCGCCTCCTTTGTCGCAAGCTTTGTACCAATAAGATGCGTCATGGGTTGCGACAAAGTCAACACCCCAGGCCCTCGTCTCGGCGGCGCGATCCAGGGTGTCGGGTTGGGTCGGACCGGGGTGCCCTGCCGTGATTGCTCACGGTGGGTTTCCCCGGCCCGCCCGCCGCACCCGGCGTGCGCGTCTCCACGCACCGGGCGCTCCACGTGCCTTTCCCGCTGGTCAGGTTCCTGCGGGTTCGGTGGTCCAGGGGGTCGGGATCTTGGTTCCGCGATAGCGGTAGCGTTCGATCTTGACCGGTGACGCGCCTGTGAAAGCGGTCCCCTGGTGGGCGATCCTCCAGTCTCGGTCGCAGAAGCGACGCTTGAACTCGGGCATGCCGAGGCGGGCCTTGCCCGCATATTTCCGGCGGATCCACCGCATCAACCGGCCCCACGCGTGGGCGTCGATCGCGCCGAAGATCGCCTTGGATACTCCGTGCCGGAAGTAGGTCGCCCACCCGCGCAGCATCCGGTTCAAGCTGAGGATCAGCTCGGCCAGATCCTGGTTGCGGGTCGACCTGTGCGTCTTCGCCTTCACCTTGTCCTTGATCGCCTGAACGGCCTTCTTGGACGGCATGGTGTAGACGAAATACTTGTTCGTTCCTCGTTTCCGCTGGCGGCGGATGTGGTGCCCGAGGAAGTCGAACCCCTCGTCGATATGGACCACACGGGTCTTCTCCTCGGCCAGGCGCAGTCCCAAGGGGGCGAGCACGCCGGCCACCACTTCGCGCAAGGCCTCGGCGTGATGGCGGTCGCCCGCCACCATCAGGACGAAGTCGTCGGCGAACCTGACGAATCTCCAGTTGCCCTGGCCTTGGTCCTTGCGTCTGCGCCGCTGCCGCTTGGTGCCCATCTCCTCGTGCCATTGCCGGTCGAAATGATCGTCCAGCGCAGACAGGGCGATGTTCGCCAGCAGCGGGGAGAGGATCCCGCCTTGCGGGGTTCCGGTCCAGGTCTCCTCCCGGTTTCCGTCGGCCGTCATGACCCCGGATTTCAGGAACGCCTTGACCAGCGAGTTCACGTGCTTGTCCTTGATCCTCGCCCGGAGACGGTCGATCAGGGCGGTGTGGTCGATCTCGTCGAAACACGCCTTGATGTCCGCCTCGAACACCCACCGGTAGTTGACCGGCTCGGAGGCGAAGTGATGGATCTCGGAGATCGCGTCGTGCGCTCGCCGGTTGGGGCGGAACCCATAGGAGCACGGTTTGAAGTCCGCCTCGAAGATGGGTTCGAGAACCTGCTTCAGGGCCGCTTGGACTACCCGGTCGGCGACGGTGGGGATCCCCAGCTTGCGAAGCTTGCCGCTCGCCTTGGGGATCATCACCTGCCGCACCTCGACCGGCCGGAACTCGCCCGACTTCAGCGCGTTCCGGAGCTGGCCCAGGAAGTCCTCGACCCCGATCACGGTCTCGATCCAGACCACCGTGGCCCGGTCGATCCCCGGAGTCCTCGCCCCGACATTCCGCGAGACCCGCTCCCACGCGTGTCTCAGGAACGCCGGGTCGTGGACGAGGTTGAACAGGTCACCGAACCGGCGGCCGGGATCATCGGTCGCCCAACGGTGCAACTTGGTCTGCATCCTCCGTACCGCACGCTCGGCCGACCACGGGTCGGGCCAACCGCTGGCACCGGTATTCACCGGCGCGTCTTCGGACATTGCATTCCCTTCATCGACTGACACGCTGCCGCCCTTCCCCATGCACGCGGCTCTCCCGCGCTCGGAGTACTACGGCGGCTCCGCCCCCTCCGCGTCTTCGGCCGACGTCGGGCCTATCCCGCCCCACGCCCCTGGCCAGGGCGTTCGGGCGGGACCGATCACGGAGGGTTCCCACGTTCACTGCTGTCCGATCGACGGGTTAGGCACCCGGCTCTGCCCCTGCGGCATCGTCACGGCTACGCCGTAGTCCTTCACCGTGACCTCCGAGCGCAGGCGCTTAAGACCCTGCTCGGAGTTCCCCGCCCTCGTCATGAGGAGGGCGAGTGCGCGCCGCTTCCCAGCCCGAATCCACCGGGTTAGAGCTGGTAGCAAGTCAAGAGGCGTAATGACACCGGTTCCTCGCGTATGCCTTCCCGTCTCGCTCACCGCGCCCGGCCCATCCGGTAGTGCTGGACCGACGCGACTTTGTCGAGGCTGCTCCCACCCTCCCCGGCGACTCCCGGCTCAGGCTGCCTCCAGCTTCACCCCACCGCTACGACGGCGAGGAGATGGACGGTCTTTCACCTCCATTCGGAACAACAGCGCCTCGTTAAGCAACAGTTCTTGAGTTGAGGGTGCTGAATCCTCCTCACCCTGCACGCTCCCTGCCTGCGAACTGCGTCTTCTCCCGTTTGCCGGATCGATCACCACACATCGAAGTAACTTCACTCTCCGTGAGACTTCTGTCACAGGAGTGACGGGGTGGCAGCGCTGGTGAAGTCGGGAGGTGTGGGTTGGCGCTGGGGGTCGTCCGAGACCTACGCGAGCACCGAGCCCCCGGCAGCGAAGAAGATCTCGTCGCCTTCGAGACCGACGTGCTGTCGGGGTTTGTGCTGGCTCGCGCGTCGGCAGGGCTGACCGACAGCACCATCCGCAACGACGCCAATCATCTGGAGCTGATCCGGAATTGGTTCGGCCGGCCGCTGTGGGAGATGCAGCCCGAAGACGGTGACGTCTACTTCGGCAAGGTGCTGCGAGACGCCAAGCCCTCCACCCGCACCGGGCGAGCGGCTGCTCTGACGGTGTTCTTCCGGTTTCTGGAGCTCAGGCACAAGGTTGAGCTGCACAACCTCACCGGCCGGGTCGTCGAATGCCCGCTCGATGAGGTCAACCGGCCACGGCTGTCGGTGGATCCGCAGCTGCGCGTTCCGCCGACCGTTGAGGAGATCGAGCAGCTGTTCGCCGGGTGGCGCGAAGAGCTGATGAGCTGCCGCAAGTTCGCTCCGGCCGCCCGCAACTACGCCGTGGCCCGGCTGGTCGCCGATGTTGGGCTACGGATCAACGAGGCCCGGATGCTCGACCTGGACGACGTGCGCTGGGAGCTGGGCCGGTTCGGCAAGCTGAACATCCGCCACGGGAAGGGGTCTCGCCGCAAGGGGCCCAAGCCACGGCTGGTGCCTCTGATCAACGGCGCCGACCGCAGCCTGCGCTGGTTCATCGAAGACGTCCTCGGGCTCTTCGAGCTCGACCTGTCCAGCCACCGCACGCCCTTGTTTCCCTCTGAGCGGAAGAACGCCGAGGGCACCTGCACCCGCGCCACGGCGGACGTGTTTCGCCGCGCCTTGATCGACGCCGTCGACCGGTATCTGCCGACCTGGTCGGGACGGCTGACACCACACGTGCTGCGGCACTTTTGCGCCTCCCAGCTCTACCTGGCCGGGATGAACCTGTTCGCGATCCAGGAACTGCTCGGCCACGCCTGGACCGGCACCACGGCCCGATACATCCACGTCCATGCCACCCATGTCGAAGACGCCTGGGTCACCGGACAGCGCCGCGTCGCCGACCGATGGAAAGGACTCACCCGATGAAATGGAACCTGCGCCTGGCGGCCGCGAACCGCGGGATCTGGAAGGCCAGTGAGTTCCAGCGGATGCTCGCCGAACGTGGCCTGGTCATCAGCGCCGGCAAGATGTCGGGCCTATGGTCTGGGGCTCCCAATGTGGTCAAACTCGACGAGCTCGACGTCATCTGCACCGTGCTGGGCTGCGGCGTCGACGAACTACTGATCCCCGAACCCGAGGCTGTCGCCGAGCCGCGGCACTACGACGATGACCAGAGCACGGCGGTTGGCCAAGATCGGCAGGTCACCCCGCGCACCGGGGCCGGGCGGTCGCTTCCTCCTCGATGAACTGCGCACACTGCGGCACGCCGTTGCCGGAGAAACGACGCCGGGATCAGGTCTACTGCAGCAACTCCTGCTCAGCGTTAGCCTCCTACCATCGGCGCAAGAACGGCCAGCCGGTCCCACCGCGTTGGCAGCATCCGGCGTTGACAGCAAATGATCCGGTACTGCGGGCAGCGGCACATCACGTCCAAGTACTCGGCCAAATCGGCGGCTGGAACCCCTCCACCACCAGATGCGTGCTGGACGGGCTCGTCACGGTGCTGACTGGCCTCCCCGCAGGTGAGCGTGTCTCGCTCAGCGAGGTTCGAGCCCGGCCGCACCGCTGGGTGTCGCGACCTCGGCTCATCGACGTGCTCATCGACCTGGACCTGCTCCACGATGACTCCGATCCGGCGATCAAATCCTGGATCGACCGGGTCACGATTCCTTTCACACCCGGCTTCATCATCCCCGTCCGGCAGTGGCTGCTGATCCTGCTCAACGGCGACGCCAGGGCACGGCCCCGGTCCGCATCCAGCATCTATGTCTACTTCGGGGCCATCCGGCCATTCCTCGATGACTGGGCGGCGAGCTATGACCATCTGCGGGAGGTCACCCGCTCCGACATCCACGCAGCGCTTGGACCGCTCAGCGGCTCACGACGCGCCACCACGATCAGCGCCCTGCGATCGCTGTTCGGGTTCGCCAAGAAGCGCGGCCTGATCTTCTCCAACCCGACGATCAGGTTGAAGGGCCGCCCGGCGGACTTCGCCCTGCTTCCGATGGCTGATGAGGAGATTCGGGCCATCGAGCAACAGGCCGAGGACCTCGCCGGACGAGTCATCATCGCCCTGGCTGCCGAGAACGCCGCTCGCACCGGAGCCATCCGCCATCTGACACTCGACGACCTCGATCTGGCCAACCGGCGAATCATCCTCGCAGGCCGCCGCCAGCGACTCGGCGACCTCAGCCATCGAGCACTCCGTCGCTGGCTCCGCTACCGCCGCACAACCTGGCCGCACACCAACAATCCCCACGTGCTCATCAGCAACAAGACTGCCTACGGTGCTGGCCCTATCAGCCAGGCGTTCGTGACGCTGCGGATGAATCGCATTGGATGCAGCGTCGACCGGATACGCAAGGACCGCATCCTGCACGAGGCTCTCGCCGGAGGAGCCGATCCGCTTCACCTGTCGCTGGTCTTCGGGATCTCCCACAGCACCGCAGCCAGATACTCCGCCGTCGCCGAGCATCTACTCGCCGACGAACTCGATCAGACACCCCAGCCATGATCCCGTCTGGATCATGACTCCGGGATCCCATCGGGTCGCCGATACTTCGACCCGCGGCGTCCGTCTCCCCACTCGCCACGCACCGGCCATCGGATCATGCAGCTGACACGGACGACCACTTCTCCCTAGCCTGTCCAGATGATCACTCCGATTGAGCTCGTCATCTTCGACTGCGACGGCGTGCTCGTCGACAGCGAACGCATAGCCGTCCGCGCCCATGTCGCCGTGGGCGCCGAGCTGGGCTGGCCGCTGACCGAAGCCGAGGTGATCGAAAAGTTCATCGGCCGGTCGCCCGTGTCCAACGGTGAACAAATCACTTCCCGAGTAGGGCCGGGCCGGGCCGCGCTCTGGTGGGAGAGATTCGAGCGACTCCACCGTGCGGCCGTCGATGCCGAACTCACCCCGGTCGACGGCATCCTCGAAGTCCTCGACACCCTCACGCATCCCAGCTGCGTCGCCTCTGGCGGCAGTCACGACACGATGCGCCACACGCTGGGTCACACCGGGATTTACCCATACTTCGAAGGCCGCATCTTCAGCGCAAGCGAGGTCGCCCGCGGCAAACCGGCCCCCGACCTGTTCCTGCACGCTGCCAAGCAGATGGGCGTCCACCCCTCGGCCTGCATCGTCGTCGAGGACAGCCAATACGGGATCCAGGCAGCCCGCGCAGCCGGCATGCGCGCCCTTGGCTACGCTGGCGGACTCACACCCGCGCAATGGCTCGAAGGATCGAACACCACGATCTTCGACGACATGCGCGAACTCCCGAGACTCCTTGCAGAAGCCTGACCGACCAGGATTCCAACTTGGCCTACGTGAAAGAAGAGGTCATCTTCCTCTGACCTGCTGGAAGGGCCCTACAACCCTAGATAACGATTGAACTCCCCGCGTTTTCAGATCTCACCAACCGAACTCACGTGTGTTCCCGATGAATATGCTTCAGTCTGGCTGAACTCACGGCAGACGGCGCACTAAGACTCGTGCAACTAGGTACACGCGATTGAGTTCGCCCAGGTCAGCGGTGCCCTACTGATCGATAGGGAGGTGGCTGACGGCGTCTTCGAGGTTGGTGTGGGCGGGCAAGGTGTACCGGCGGATGGTGTCCAGGCGGGCATGGCCGAGGATCTCGGCGACGCCGAGCTGTCACCGGGCCAGGATGCCCGCTCGGTTCGCCGCGGTTCGCCATTCGGTGAGTGACACCCTGGCGGTGGTGTCCAGCAGCGGGACCTCTCGGGAAGTCTCGCCCTTGCCGGAGCGGACGATGACCTTGCCCTTGCGGGCCGAGAGCGGGACATCGTCGTCGTCCAGGGCGACGAGTTCGGCGATGCGCAGCCCGGAGTAGAACAGCGCGAGCGATCGTCGTCAAGGGGAGTGACCACACGCCGATTGAGGTCTGTTCCTCACCCTTGGGCAGGTTTCGAGCTGAGGGGCGGCACCCGAGCAGGCTGTCTGCTCGGGTGCCGCCCGGTGGTACGCGGGATCAAGCCTTGTCGAAGAAGGCCGGCCCCGGTACTGGTGGGGTCGCGTATTCAACTGTCGCGAGTTGTCGTTCCCCTGGGCTCTACTGGTGACGTTCCGTGCTCGCCGGAGGCGTGGCGGTTCAGTCGTGGAACCCGCGGAAGACGCCGTCTGCGTCGGCGTTCTCGGCGAACTCGCCGAAGTCCATGTTGCCGATGGAGAGGTTGGCGTGAATCGCGGGGATCTCGGAGGGGATGACGCGCATCTCCCATTCGGATTCCAGTTCGATGACCAGGAACGGCATCTCCTGCGAATCGACGGTGACCTTGTCGGCGATGACGAGGATCGGGCCCTGGCAGCCGCCCGGGAGCAGGGCGAGGATCTGCTGCGCGGTAAGGCCTTGATAGGCGGGGTCCTCGACAACCTTCACCTGGCCCGAGAACTCCTCTGCCCAGCCGTCCTTGTCGATGTCGCCGAGCGAGTTTCGTACGGCCTGCCATCGTTCCTGGTCAGAGAAGTCGGTACGCACCACGAGCAGGGCGTCGACTTTGGGCAACATGTCCATCTGACGATCTTCGAGGCAATGCCAGTGGCTCCGCAAGCTCACCGACGACCGTAGTGTCTGTAGTGGCGTTTTACTGGTGGAGTCACCTATTCAACTGTCGCGAGCTGTCGGCTCCGTGGAGCTCAATGGTGACCGTCCGTGTTGCCCGGCGGCGTAGCGGCTCCACGTTCCACCTCCTTCTCTGAGGAGACGGGCAGTGGTCCCGTCGTGGTAGCCAAGTGCGTCGGCGACGACGGGGGCAGGCATCTCGAGGAGTTGCTGCCGGATGGCGGCGCCGCGGGCGGATGCCGCGGGGATGCCAATCTTTCTCAGAAGCGCGGACAGATGATCGGGGCGACAAGGCTGGCCCGCTCGGCGGCCGGGGAACAGCCACCGAGAGGCGCGGTTGGTGGCGGTGTTCATGTTGTCGCGAGTCACGATGTAGTTCAGCAGCAGGGACGCGATCGGCTCGGGGACGGGCGAGGGCGGATCCCCGAGTCGCAGGAACACGGTCTCGCCGTCGCGAAGCAGGTCGTCGACGGTGAGCTGGACGACCCGGGTAAGGGGTTGTGCGTAGAGAAGAACGATGATGCCGGCCACACGCAGAAGCGGGGGAATCTCGGCATCAAGCAATAGGCGGCGGAGAGCAGCCAGGCGTTCCTCCTCGGTCATGGGGGCCTGGCGCGAAATCCTTCCCGCAGGCAGGGACAGCGATCGTGAGCACTGACGGCTCTGCATGGCCCAGGTGAGGAAGACTCGTACTTGTGCGCGGACGTTTTCGGTGTTCTCGGCGTACCAGGCGTCGATGTCGCTCTGGCGGCAAGATGCGAGGGTGCGGTCGCGCTTGTCGAGCCAGGCCAGGAATGCTGTCGCGTATTTGATCTGATCGGCGGCGTTGCGGCGAACACTGGGCGTGATATTGCTTCGCTCGGCGCGGCTCCGGAGGGCGGGAAGGACGCGCCAGGTCGCGAACAGCCGGATCGTCTTGACGTGCTCAGGGTTGGTGACGCTGGCCAGATGGTCAGGGAGCCAGCGCTGAAAGGAGCAGATGTGTTTGTCGACGGCGGGTAGGACGCCGCTGGCCACGAGGAGTCCTTCCAGGTGAGCGATGGTCCGCCAGGGTTGGAGTTCATGGAAGGCGTCGTGGGTGAGGGGGATCTGCCCGCGAGCGAGTTGTTGTAGAAGAGCCGACGCGTTTCCTGGATGGTTGGGGCGCAGCGCTAGCCAGGCCAGTCCGCTGTCGGGCCGTTCCATCGCCACGAGCAGGTCGAACAAGGGGGTCAGCTCCGGGCGGATGCGGCCGGTGCCGTCGTCCAGGACAGCGGTGAGCCGATCGCTGAGGGTGCAGCGTTCGCAGAGGCGCCCGCCCAGGAGTTTGCCCTCGAACCCGCAACGCGAGCAGTCGAACGTCTGGGAGAAGTCGGCGCAGGTGGCGCAGATTGCGACGCCGTCGCCGCGTCGACGTCCGGGAAGAGCGCGGTCCTGATTGCATCCGGGGCAGATGCCTCGGGCGCGGATTGCCCGGTCTGCGCAGGTTCGGCAGACATATCCGTCCGGCCAATGGCCGGCCTTGTGCCTGTGACGGCCGCAGCGGCAGCACTCGGCCATGAACCACCGTTCGTATTGCTCGTCGGTGGCGTAGGCGCGGGTCATGCGTCGGGCAGGATACGGGCCGGGCGTGGCCGCAGCTTCTCGACCCCGGCGGGCGGAGTGGGCAGGTCGCCGGTGGCGGTCTTGCGGACGCCGGCGTTCTCGGCGGTGGTGGCGACCAGGTCGGCCGGGGTGCAGGCGAGGATGTCGCAGAGCGCGGACATCACCTGCAGGGACAACCGTTCGGGAGTGCCGGAGACCAGGCGGTGGACTTGGGAGGCCGACAGCTCGATGCCGCGCTCGCGCAGGAGCGGCACCAGCTCGGTGGCGGTGAAGACGCGCCGATCGGCCATGATCTCGCGCAGCCTCCAGGTGTAGCCGACCTTGCGTTTCATGATTCTCCTCCCGTCTGGGCCTGGAGCGCGGCGGCGATGGTGGCGTCCAGGTGCCGGCGCAGGGTGCGGGTGCGGAAGTCAGAGCTGACGCAGGTGTAGATCGCGGTGGTGCTCGCGTGCTCGTGCCCGACCTGCTCCTGGACGAAGCGCGGGTCCCAGCCGTCCTCGATCAGGTGGGTGACATAGGAGCGGCGAAAGGAGTGGAAGTCCAGGCCCTCATCCAGGCCCAGGGCCTGGCGGTAGGCGGTGAAGCGGGAGTTGAGCCGCTGGCAGCCGATCCGCAGCCCGCGCTCCGACGGCCAGGCCGCGGGATTGTTGTCGGTGCCGAACAGCGGGCGGACCTCGGTGAACCACTCCTCCAGGATGTCGGGGGTCCACTCCCACACGGTTAAGGCGGTGCGGCGTTTGGGCGGTGAGCCCTTCTTGGCCTTGCCGTATCGGACCTGGCAGCGGCCGTACTCGCCGAACTCTGTGCCGTGCGGGTTGCGGCCGAAATCGGCCGCGTCCAGCATCCGTGTCTCGTTGCGGCGTAGCCCATAGGAGTAGGCGGTCTTGAACAAGGTGGCGTCCCGGAAGGCCGGTAACCAGCCCTTGCGGCCGAAGGCCCGGATGCGGGCGACCTCGTCATCGCAGTGCTCGAAGAAGGCGTGCAGCTCGGCCTTGGTGAACGCGCGCTTGGCCGCGTCGGCTTCGTGTTCTTGAACGTGGACCGCGGTGTTCCACTCGTGCACGATCTGGATGGGGTGGGTTCCGAAATGCTCTTCACATGTCGCGGCCCATTCGTAGAGGGGATCGGTGACGAAGTAGCAGAACGCGCGTACTGCTTCAGAGTAGGAACGAATGGTCGAGCGTTTCAGCTCACGCAGGGAGCGCAGGTCGCCGAGCCATTCGTCCAGCATGGCGGGCGCCCACTGCCACGGATAGGCGTTGACGTAGGCGGCGAACGCCTTCACGGTGTTCTCCCGTCCCTCCACGGTGGAGCGGGCCAGGTTCCGTGCCAGCTGCTGGTTGGCGAACCCTGTCAGCATCGCGGTGAAGAACTGCTCCTCTGGCCGGAGCAGCGTGATGCCGTCGACGAGGTGCAGCCTGGCTGCTCCCGGTATCGACCCGTCCGTCCCCACGTGTCCACCGCCCTCCGCTACTCGCATCAGATGCGAGGAAGTCGCATCGTATGCGAGTCGCCCAGTGACCCGCAGGCCATTCGAGTAGAAACCCGAATCAGTGGACGATCGCACCCCTCCAGTCGCCATCGTCATTGTTGTCGCCTGTGCTCTATCGTTGCTGGTCGGCCCAGGTGGCCACTCACCCTTCAGTGACCGTCCGCAAAGGGTCGCGAATTCGCATTAGATGCAATTGGCGGTGCTTGGAACATCGGTACAGCGGTTATCGGTGAGAACGATCATGGTCGTCTAGCACAGTGATCCACTTCGCCGCTGGGGTTCGGTGAAACGCCTCCGGGCCTGGTCCGGGGCTGGCTACGGTCCGGCTCGTGCCGGTGGAATTTCTGAGTGATGAACAGGCCGAGGCGTACGGGACGTTCGCCGAGGAGCCGACGAGGCCCGAGCTGGAGCGGTTCTTCTTCCTGGACGACGTGGACCGGGACCTGATCGCCCTGCGGCGGACGGAGCATCACCGGCTCGGATTCGCGCTCCAGATGTGCACGGTTCGGTACGTCGGGCTGTTCCTGGAGGATCCGCTCGCTGTGCCGTGGCCGGTGGTCGAGCACCTGGCCGTGCAGCTCGGCACCGAGGACCCGTCAGTGGTCAAGCGGTACACCGAGCGGCGCCAGACGCTGTACGACCATGCGTGGGAGATCCGGGATACCTACGGCTACCACCCCTACGAGGACGGCGAGTGGGGCCGGCGGTTCCGTACGTTCCTGCACGGGCGGGCGTGGACGCACGCGGAGGGCCCGAAGGCGCTGTTCGACCACGCGGTGGGCTGGTTGCGTCGTCACCGGGTCCTGCTGCCCGGGGTGTCCGTGCTGGCCCGGCAGGTGGCGGAGGCGCGGAAGGTCGCGGAGAAGCGGCTGTACGCCATGGTCGCGGGCGCCGCCCGCCGCGCGGACCCGGCGGCTGCCCGGGGCTCTGGTGGCGACGCTGAAGACGCCGGAGGGCTCGCGGTTCTCGGAGCTGGAGCGGCTGCGCCGGCCGCCGACGCGGACGACGGGCACGGCGTTCGCCCGCGCGCTGGAGCGGGTGGACGAGATCGGCGCGTACCGGCTCGGCAGGCTAAGGCTATCGCAGATCCCGCCGAACCGGATGGCGGCACTGGCCCGGTACGCGCTGGGGTCGAAGGCGCCGCTGCTGGAGCGGGCGGCGGAGCCCAAGCGCACGGCGATGCTCACCGCGGTGATGCGGCACCTGGAGGCGAAGGCGATCGACGAGGCCCTGGACTTGTTCCAGGTTCTGATGACCACCCGGCTGCTGAATGCGGCGAAGCGGAAGACGGAGAAGGAGCGGCTGTCGACGCTGCCGCAGCTGGAGAAGGCGTCACGGGTGCTCGCGCGGGCGGCGAAGGTGCTGTTCGAGGAGCTGGAGCTGGTCGAGGAGCAGGAGGTGGACCTGGACGTGGCCGCGCTGTGGGCGGCGGTGGAGGAGGTCGCCCCGCGCGCCGCCGTGATGACCGCGGCGGCCACGGTGGTCTCGCTGGTGCCCGAGGACGAGAACTCGGCGGAGGTCGCCATGCGGGCCGCGCTGGCGAACCGGTACGCCACGGTGCGCCCGTTCCTCGCGTTGCTGGGCGAGTCGAAGGCGCTGGACGCGGCGAGCGCGGACAAGCGGGTCCTGGCCGGGGTCCGCGCTCTGCCGGCGCTGGCGCGGCGGAAGACGGGGGTAAAGCCGCTGTTGCCGCGCGATGTGCGCGACCGCGTCGCGCGGCAGTTCCAGCCGCATCTTCGGGAACCGACCGCGCCAGAGCAGGAACTTCATCTGCACCGCGAAGCCGAGCCGGGTGGCGCCGGTCTTGTTGCGCAGCCAGCCGGTCTCCTCGCTGTTCAGCGTGAAGTGGTCGACGACCTCGTCCAAGCCCAGATCCCGCGCCATCCCGCCCCTTCACCGTCAGCCCGTCACCGGACCGTTCGCCATCACTCGGTCGGTCTAACGAAACGACGGCCTGGGGGCAACGGCGGCAGGCCGCCCGGCGCGGACCGCCGCAGGTGAGACCGGTGACGCACCTCGTGACTGTCCTGTCGGGACCGTCCGGCGACGGCGAACGGCGGTCCCTGGCGCGTGATCCGCGCGGTGACCCCGAGCGCCGCGGCCCGCCGTTCCTCGTACCGCCGCCGCGCCTGAACGGCACGCACCTCGGCAGCGGCGCGCTCCTCCGGCGACGGGGTTAGGTACGCCGTGGCCGGAGCGGATGATCGACCCGGAAACGCCCGCCGCTCGACCTGGGCGCGACACACTGGGCGGCATGAGCAGATATGCGGAGGTCATCGTCCTTGCCCGGCACGCCGAAGCCGTGATGGAGCCGCTGACCCGCCCCGATCCGGAGCGGGAGTGGTACCAGTGCTTCACCCGCGTCGACGACTCCGTCTTCGAGGGCACAGGCTCCGGCTCGGCGGAGTGCTACGCCTGGGTCATCCAGTTCATCCGGCACAACTGGCGCGGGCTGCTGCCCCAGCTGGAGTCCTTGCCGTGGCCCGACCCGCACTCCGTGCAGGTCCTGGTCCGCGACGAGGAAGACGACTGCTTCGGTCTGTGGATGCTGTACGACGGCAAGCTCACGGAGGTCCCCCTCCCCTGCACCTCCCGACGCCACGACCCGGGCATCAGCGTGACGGGGACGCTGAGCAGAACCGACCGGGAGTGAGGGACGTCTTCTATCGTGTCCACGACACAAAATGGATGGGGAGTACTCATGGCGTTATCGCGGCGGTTCTCACTGGTCATATGCCTTCTCGTGACCCTGCTGGGCCTGGCCGCGAGTCCCGGCGCAACGGCCACCACCCCACCCCCGTATACGAAGTGAGGCCCGCCGCTGACGGCCCGCACCATCGACGGCGCGGACTTCATCATCGACGCCAACGGCGTTCCCCATCGTCTCGCCTCGGCCGGCGACAACGACTACGCGGACGCCGCCCATGCCCAGATGACGCGGCAGCTCCAGCAGTCGGGGCTGGCTTACAACCCGAAGACGAGGACCGGCGTCCAGTTCGTCTTCCAATCGGATGCCAGCCCCCTGGTCCCCAAGGGCCCCATCGGCGAGGGCGGTGCACTCTCCGGCACCACCGCCGACATGCTCAAGCTCTCCTGGAGCAACGGAAAGCTGATCAGCGTGGACGTGGTCGACGCGACCGGTACATCCAGTACGGGATCGGCCGCCGAGGACCTCGGAAAGATATCCAACACGATCCGGAACAAACTCCCGGCTGGCCGGAAAACCCAGGCCGACAATGTGGTGTTCGTCGGAAAAACCCGGGAACAGGCCGAGGCCCTGTCCAGGCAATTCCAGGGAAACCCGAACGTCCGTATCCTCCACCCCTCCTCAGCCTGGATCCACGGCCTGATTTCGAGTGATCTTCTTTTGGTCCAATTCCTCTGCGAGGACAGCTTCCACTGTTCGGATGGGCTTTTGAGGGCGCGACGGGGCCGCCACGCGCGGGTCGCGGCTTGTCCACAGTTCATAGGCTTGGGGACGGGGTGTGCGCTCGGGGCACGGGTGAGCGGTGAGGTCGTCCAGGGGGCGGTGACCGGGGTTGGGGCGGGTCAGGCCGCGCGTGCCGATGGTGGGTGGTGGGTAGCGTCGAAGGCGTTCATCCTCGCGTGCTGCCAGGGCCAGTGTTCGGGCAGGTGGACATCGATATGGCCGCGGCCGTGGCGGGCGATCCGGGCGGGGACGTCGATCAGGTGGCGGCGCAGCGCCGCGCCGCGCGCCTTGGCGTGGAACGCCGAGGCCAAAGTGCCGGTGGCGCGTAGCAGGTTGTGCGCGATGGCTGCCAGGGTCAGCCACACGGCGTTGGCGGTGAAGACTCCAGAGGGCAAATGCGCGAGCGGGCCATCAATCAGGTCGGCGTTGACCTGATCGATGATCGCGTGGTCGCGGTGCTGTTGTTCGGCCTGGATCAGGATGAACGGGTTGTCGGTGAAGATCGCGTGATACCGGTAGGTGGCGAACAGTTCGTCTTGGCCCTGGGCGGCTTGGGGGTTCAGGCGTTTGACCCGGCGCACAAGCAGCCGGGCGGTCACCTTCCGGTTCTTCCTGGAGGTGAAGGCGGTGTAGGTGATCTCGGCGATCTCGGCGTCCGACACCCACCGGCCGGCCTGCTCGTCGAAGAGCGCGTTGGGGTAGTCGATGGGAACCCAGGCGGCCTCGGGGATGGTCGCGATCGCCGCTTTGATCTTCGGGTCCATCTTCGCGGTGAACGAGAAGTACACGTTGTTGTCGCGGCAGGCGGCGACCGCGCCCGCGGTGTAGAACGCCGAGTCGCCGCGCGCGACCAGGATCCCGCTCGCTCCGGTGGCGCCCGCGTATTGGCCTCAGCGGCGGGGAAGCGCGCCCAGTACCGCTCGCTGCGCCGCCTGGCGACGCTGCCGGAGGAAACGGCGGTGTGGCCCACCCGCGGCGCCGGATCGTTCTGCTCCGCTCCGCCCGGTGCTGAGCGCATCTCCACGATCGGCCGGGAGAAGGCCACCAACCCGCTGCTGCAGGCACCCGATGAGGATGCCTTCGTCCAGCGGCTGATCTCCAGCCTGGGCAGCTTCCCGCCCTACTTCCTGCGCCTGGGCGAGGTCAACCGGCTTGGCCCCGCCCTGCTCGGCGATCCGCGTCTGGAGCCGCTCGGCGCCGCCCGGGTGCGGGCGCTGCTGGCCGAAGGGGCGGCCCTGGTCGATGTGCGGCCCGCCCGCGACTTCGCCGCCGCCCACATCCCCGGCGCGATCTCGATCCCGCTGCGCGCGCAGTTCGCCTCCTGGCTCGGCTGGCTGCTGGAGGCGGCCACGCCCTACGTCATCGTCCGCAACCCCGACCAGGACGCCGCCGAGATTCTCTGGCAGGCGGCCAAGATCGGGTATGAGGCCGTCGCGGGTGAGCTGGCCGAGCCCTGGGACGGACCGCTGGCGAGCATCCCCCGCCGCCCTCGGCCTGGGATTGTCCACGCTGATCGTGCGCGAGACCCGCGCCTGGAGGCCGCGAGCCATCCCGTCACGACGCACCACGCCGAGCTGTCCACTCCCCCGCACCACCGCACCACCCGCACGGCGGCCTACCGCCCCCATGAGGCGGTTCATCCGGTCGTAGTGATCGATGATCTTGTCGAACCTCACTGGGCCTCCTGGCCCGTGAACGACAGCGATTCATGCGACGGCAACGTCGGCACTCCGCGCTTTCTCAGCGGCTCTGCGGCGCGCCCAGTAGGCGAACACTGCGGCCCCCAGCAACGGACCCCACACCGGGCACGGGAACAACAGGACGAACAGGACGCCGTCCACCCACGAGCCCATCTGGACGGCCCCGGCCAGCACACCGGGAGCCGAGACGCACAGCGCCACCGCGCCGAACGCGCCCGGCCCGACGGCCAGCATCACCGGGACGGGCCGCCCGCCCAACCGGGGCACCCATCGCGGCACGACCTCGCCCCAGCGGCTGATCAGGCCGAGCGTCAGCACGACGGCCAGGACCGCGCTCGCGCCGATCAGGAACCCCTGCATCCGGGTGGCCGCGTCGCCGCCTCCCGCGGCGATCAGCGTGATGTGGCCGGTCCGCGAGTCGAAGCCGCCGAGCGGCCACGGCGTCACCCACGTCAGCCGCACCAGCCCGTACGGCGCGGGACAGAGGGCGGCCGCGATCGTGACGGCCCTCCCCCACCGCGGGACCGTCACCCCGCGCTCACGCGCGAACGATCCGTAGGCGAGCCACGCCCACCCGACCATGGCGATCGCCATCGCCCACGACCAGGCGATCCGCCCGCCGTACGCGCCGAAGCCGGACGCCACATTGACCAGATAGCGAGAGACCGCGTCGGTCAAGGTCAGCGACGCGATCAGCCCGGCCGGGAGCAGCACCGCCAGCGCGTACGCGACGGGCCGCCGCCCTATGCACCCCACCGCCACCAAGGCGGCGACCCCCAGCAGGACAGCCGGTATCAGCGCATACCCGACAGACGCCAGCACGGACGCATCCGACATCACCAGCAGGAAGAAGGCGCTCTCAGCGACAGCGACCGCGCCGACGGCTCTCAGCCGGGACCGGACGCCGAGCGCCGCCAGCACCCCCAGCACGCCCAGCACGCCCGAGGCCACCATCAGCCCCACGCCCGGCCCGCGCTCGATCCAGTGGTTGACGCCCACCGTGACCTTGGCAGCCGCGCCGTACGGGTAACTGCCGGGGACGAACCACCACAAGGCCGCCACCGCCAGCGTCGCCACGGAGATCGTCCATGCCGTCAGACGGCGCATGCTCTCTTCCCTCAATTCCGAATCCACCTGCCGAGTCTGACCACCGGCCGGACCTGGCGGATCCCCCACCTGGGGGATCTGTCCGGTCGCCGGTGCGCCGCCGGTAGTGGTGCACCATGACGACGGCCAGCAGCGGCTCCCGGAGGGGCCAGCGGCGCGTAGGTGGCGTAGAAGACGGCGCTCTGCCAGCCGTTCACGATCAGCCCGCCGGGCTCACCGGTGATCTTCATCCCGAGCATCGACATGACCAGCGCGTACGGGAAGACCAGCAGCAGCGCCGCGCCGATCCCGGCGGGCACGACGGCCGCCAGGACGGGGACCCTGCGGCCGCGCAGCACCGGCACCCAGCGCGGCCACACCTCGCCCCACTCGGCGACCAGCCCCACCCTCAGGAACGCCCCCGCCTCGCTGACCACGCTGAGCCCGATGACGTACCACCACTGGGCGTCGAACATGACGGGGGCGTGGCTGCCGGGAGGCGGCGTGCCGTGCTCGACCAGCGGCACCCTGAAGTTCATCGCCGCGATCCGCCAGATCCCGGACGGCAGGGCGGTCAGCGCGGTCGCGTACGCCGTCCATACGGCCCAGCGCGGCAGGCCGGCCGCCGTCCTGCCGTGCAGTCTCGTCATGATGGTCGTGGGGGCGGTCGCGCTGTTCATGGCGGTGAGGCTCACCGCCCGGCGGCGGGCGAACATCCCCCGGGTGGGGGAAGGGGCGGCCCGGCGTCGCTGGCTATCATCGCCGCGTGAGCGGATATATCGGACGTGCCGTACGGGCGGTCCTCTACCAGGTGCTGGGCGCGGCGCTGCTGACCCCGGTCGCCGTGGTGCTCGGCCTGCTGGTCCTGGGCGAGCCGGCGCCGGCGCGCGTCCTGGTGCTGTGGGCGGCGTGCCTGCCCGCCTCGGTGCTGCTCGCCCTGGCGCCGCTGGTGCGGCGCATCGAGATCGCCGCGCTGGCCGAACTGCTCGGCGTGCGGGTCTCCGGCCGGGCCGACCGGCTCTACCTGGTGGCGCTGACGAGTTTGCACCTGTACGGCGGCGCGACGCTGGGCGCGGGCGTGCTCATGCTGTCACCGGGGCTGGTCCGGCTGGGCGATCTGACGTTGTGGCGCGACAGTCCCGCCGTCCAGGCCGAACCGCTAGCCGCCGTGCTCGCGCTGGCGGCCGCCATGGTCGCGGCCGGGTTCGGGCAGCGATGGGCGGCGCGCCGCCTCCTCCGCGCCGAACCGTCCCGCATGCTGGAGGAGCTCGGCCACCGCCAGTCCCTCGCGCTGGAGTTGCACGACGCGGTCGGGCACGCGCTCAGCGTCGTCCTGGTGCAGGGCATGGCCGCGCAGGCCGTGCTCCAGCGCCCCGCCCTCCGTCCCGAGGACGCCACGCGCTCGCTGGAGCACCTGCTCGACACCGCCCGCGCCGCCCAGGAGGACCTCGACGTGCTGCTCGACGTCCACGTGAACGCCGCCTCCCTCGACCGCATCCCCGAGGCCACCTCCCGCACCGCCTACGCCATCGCCCGTGAGGCGCTCACCAACGCCCTGCGCCACGGATCTGGTCCCGTCACGCTGGACCTCGACGTGGCCGGCGAGCTGGTGCTGACGGTGGAGAACGCCACCACGGACGTCCCCGCGCCTGCGGCCGGGCACCGGCGCGGCCTGACGGGCATGCGCATGCGAGCCCGCCTGGCCGGTGGGACGTGCACGCTGCAGCAGGCGGGCGCGACCTGGCGTGTCCAGGCGAGGTTGCCGCTGTGATCCGCCTCGTCCTGGCCGACGACGAACCGCTGATCCGCGAGGGATGGGCCGCCATGCTCTCCCTGGCCGACGACCTCACGATCGTCGGCCAGGCCGCCGACGGCAGGGAAGCCGTGGAGGCGGGCGCGGGCGCCGACGTCGTGCTGATGGACATCCGCATGCCCCGCATGGACGGCCTCGCCGCAACCGTCGAACTGACCCGCAGCTCCCCAGCCACCCGCGTCATCGTCGTCACCACCTTCGAGAACGACCAGCTGGTGTGGGCCGCCCTGCGTGCCGGAGCCGCCGGGTACGTGCTCAAACGCGCCCCGGCCGGCGAGCTGGTGGAAGCCGTCCGGCTGGTGCACTCCCGCCGCGCGGTGCTCTTCCCCGACGCGCTGCGCCGCATCGCCTCCCCACGCCACGGCAGCGCCCGGCCGCACCGCCCGGTCACGCTGACGCCCCGCGAACTCGAGGTGCTGCGGCACATCACGCTCGGACAGGCCAACCCGGAGATCGCCACGGCCCTGCACGTGTCCCGCGAGACGATCAAGACCCACGTGACCAACGTCCTGGACAAACTCGGCGCCCGCGACCGCACCCACGCCGCCGTCCTGGCCTACGAACTCGGCCTGATCCTCCACGGAATCGACCCCGGCTGAACCCGGACCTGCCAGGGTGACCGCTGAACTTCAGGTCGCGATCCTGACCCGCATGACGAACAGTGCCTGATTCAACATGAACCAGCAGTTCCCCCGGGTGAGGAGATCTTCCGCAGCGCACGTTCGCGCGCTGGGCCTACAGCATGAGGGGCGCACCTGCGCCAGTGCTCCGTCGGGACAGGGGGTTCGCCGCTCGTGACACCGCGCCCCCAGGTTCTCCGCGCCCACCTGCAGGTCCGACTTGGCCAGCCTGTTCTCGATCGTCCCCGCGGACTTCTCCTCGGCCAGCGCCAGCTTGTCGATCGAGGTTTTCACCGCCGAGGCCGACGCCTCCACCGCGGGTTTGACCAGCCACGCCAACCGGGTCATCCCCAACCCGACATCGAGTACCAGCAGCCGGTCCAGGTCCGACCTCATCTGTTCGGTCAGCAGATGCCCGACCAGCTGCGTGGTCAGCTCGCTCGCCCCGGCTCGGGCCGTCCCGACCATCTTCGCCAAAATGATCGCCCCAGGACGGATCACCTTCGACGCGATCAAATACTCGCGAGCCAGGTTGAACAGCAACGTCGGCGAATCATGCTCCATCGCCCGGTCCAGCAGGAACTGCTCCAGCTCTTTCATCGCCATGCCGCCGGCCGGAGCGCTCTTCCAGCTCAGATAACTCGCCGCCAGCCGCAGATGATCCGACCGCGTGTGCGACCGCTGCCCGTATCCCTCCAGGTCCGCGGGATCCAGCTGCAGCTGCTCCGCCAGCCGGGCCACCGCCACCGGCGGGGCCGACACCACGTCATCCGGTACGAACCCCAGCCACTGCAACGTCGAGAGCTGAACAGCGAGACCGAGCCGGTCGGTCGGCCCCCGGCCACGGCCCGGGTCGACGAACGCCAGGTCAGAAGGCGCCAGCGTGAAGTACCGGATCAGATCGTCGCGGCCGATGTCCGGGAACGACCGCAACTGCTCCAACTGATCCTCGGAGAACATCTTCTCGGACATCGCCCCACACCCTCGTGCACGTACCCGGTCAAACGGTACGAACCGTAGCGGCGAAGATCAGCCCCTGTACGCCAAACCTGAATCAGTGCAGGTCAGCGATATCCGACCAAAATTTCTTCAGTACTACCGGGACCCCACCTGGAACCGCAACCGCGCCGCCATCACCTGGTGATCCCGCCGCTGGCGGCCGAGGACATCCCCACCGAGGCCAAGGCGCTGCGCGAAGAGCTGTCGGGAATGCTGCCATTCGTGCCGATCGCGTCGCTGCTGATCGAGCTGGACGCCCGCACCGGCTTCCTGGCGTGTTTCACCCATGCCGGGGGGCGCAAATCCACCCAGTCGATGGAGCTGAAGCGCAACATCCTGGCGGTGCTGATCGCCGGGGCCACCAACCTCGGGCTGACTCGCATGTCGGAGGCGTGCGGGGTCTCCTACGACACCCTCTCCTGGACGCAGGAGTGGTACGTGCGCGAGGAGACGCTGCGGGAGGCCAACACCGTGCTCGTCAACCACCACTACACGCTGGAGCTGGCAGGGAAGTTCGGTGGCGGCACGATGTCATCCTCGGACGGGCAGCGGTTTCCTGTGCGCGGCAAGTCCCTGACCGGCCGCGACATGGTCATCCATGGCGGCCGGGTGCTGTCGACCTACACCCACGTCTCCGACCAGTGGTCCACCTACGGGACCAAGCAGATCGTGCCGACCCACCGCGAGGGCCACTACACCCTGGACGAACTGCTGGGCAACACCACCGACCTGCCGATCCGAGAGCACGCCACCGACACCCACGGCGCCACCCTGGTCAATTTCAGGCTGTTCGACCTGGTCGGCAAGGCCCTCACTCCCCGGATTCGCGACCTGGGAAAGATCACGCTGGTGCGGGACGACTCCCCGGTCGTCACCAACGCCCGCTACCCGCACGCCGGGCCGCTGCTGGCCGACCGGTGGAACGAGAACCTGGTCGCCGAATGCTGGTCAGACCTGCTGCGGATGGCCGGATCGCTCATGTTCGGAGAGACGACCGCCTCGCTGATCGTTGGAAAGTGGTCGGCAGCCTCCCGGCAGAACACCCTCGCCGCGGCGCTGAAGGAGTGGGGGCGGATGCGCCGGACCATCCACACCGCCCGCTACCTGTCCGACCCGGTCTACCGGCGCAAAATCTCCCGGCAGCTCAACAAGGGTGAATCCCTCCATGCCCTGCGGCGCGACCTTCACTACCCTCAGCAGGGCACCATCGTCCGCCCCCACCTGGCCGACCAGACCGAGCAGGCCTGGTGCCTGTCCCTGCTCACCAACGCCGTCATCACCTGGACCACCGAGTACTACGGCATGGCCATCGGCGAACTCCGCGGCCAGGGCCGCGAGGTCCCCGACGAACTGCTGTCCTTCATCGCACCCGGCCACCGCGAGAACATCAACTTCTTCGGCTTCATCACCGTCGACGTCGAAGCCGAACTCGCCAAGCTCATCGGCGGCTGGCGGCCGCTACGCCCGACCACCGTCCACGAGTCCGGCATCTCGTTCATGCTCCACCCATAGCCGCAGGCCCCGCACCCTGTGGCATTCAGGGGCGAGGGCCTGAGCCGCGCGGCTCCTACGGGTGCCACCGGAATACGGCAGAAACGGGCCGCCGTACCCGAGTCGAGGTCAGTCAGCCTCGACGGTGGGGATCGCGGCGTTCTTGCCAGCGGGTGAGGGCATCGGGCGAGACGCGGGTGTAGCGGGCCAGGCTGGCGACGGAGGCGTGGCCGGAGTAGGCCAGGAGGGTGCCGGTGTTGGCACCGTTCTCGGCGGCGTGGGTGAGTGCGGAATGACGCAGGTCGTGCAGAGTCCACCCAGGTGCGGCGGCGAGGTCTGCCGGTTCTGTGATGTCGGGGTGGGCCAGCGGTTTGGTCAGCATGTTGAAGATCTCTTCGGCGCGTCGGTAGGACAGCCGGGCCCGGCCGGTGACCGGGTCCAGGTCGCCTGCGGCGAGAGGGACTCGGGCGCGCCGCTCGGTGAGGAACAGCGGCCCCTTACTGCGGCCAGCAAGCAATTTGGGCAGGAGGCGGGCGGTGCGGGTCTGCCAGACGATGATGTCGACTGCGCTGCCCTTGCGGGTGACCCTGGCGCGTCGGTTGCGCCGGTCCAGGTCTTCGATGTCCAGGCTGAGTACCTCGCTGGCACGAGCGGCCGTCTCGTACAGCATCGTCCAGAGCGTCCTTTCCCGGAGCAGCGCCTCCAGGTCAAGCAACGCTTCGATGTCGGCGACCGCCAGTGCACGAGTCCGATCAGGGGCGCGGCCCCGCCATCGTAGCCGCCGGGTCAGATCGACCGCCAACCAGCCCTGATCCATCCAGAAGGTCACCGCGGAGCGGAGCGCATCCAGGTGCCGGTTAAAGGTCGCGGCTGCCGGCCACTCCACTGGTGGGTAAACCAGGTGGTGAGTTGGTCGACATTCTCTTCGTCGTCGAGTTCAGAGAGGAGGACATGGGTGCCCGGCGGGGCGAACTCAGCGGTCAGGGCGCGGAGAGTGGAGCGGTAGGCACGCTGGGTGTTGCGTTGCTCAGTGCCGGACGAGTGGCCAGGTAAGCGGCCACCGCGGCGGGCAACGGAGGTGATCCACCGCGATCGGGGCGATGTAGTTCGCCCACGATCCGCCCCCCTTCACGCCGCTATCGCAGATAAGCATGCCGAGTTGACCCCGGTTCGGGGAGCTGTTCGCCCTGCTCGATTCTGGCAGAATCGCAGATAATAATCAGTTACACGCGATTAGCCATTGCTGTGGCGGGGGTGCTCATGGCTGTGGAGCGCACGGTCAGCCCCGTTGGCGCTGAGAACGATCACGGCGGAGGTGGATGTGCACGGGTCCGGCCCGGATTACTCGATCCGGGCCGGACTACGGTGGGCCTGCCGGTCAGTTCGCCATGTTGGCGAACTGACCCGGCCGGTAGGAGCCCCCCGGATTGCGGACGATCACGTTGAGCCGGTTGTTGGCGTTGATCATGGCGATCAGGGAGACCAGCGCGGCGATCTGGTCGTCGTCGTAGTGCTCGCGTACCTTCGCCCAGGTCTCATCGGATACGCCGGGGTGGGCGTCGGCGATGCGAGTGCCCTCCTCGGTCAGTGCCAGGGCGGCCCGCTCGGCGTCGGTGAACACCGTGGACTCGCGCCAGGCGGCCACCAGGTGGAGCCGGACGGAGTCCTCGCCGGCGGCGGTGGCGTCCTTGGTGTGGTAGTCCACGCAGAATCCGCAGCCGTTGATCTGGCTGGCGCGCAGCATCACCAGGTCCTGAGTGGCCTGCGGCAGCGACGACTGGACAATGGCCAGGGCGACGTTGTAGATCCGCTTGGCGATCTTAGCGCCGAGTGGATTGGCCATCAGGTCGAAACGGGGTTCCATCACTTCGTCCTTTACTCGTGGAATGGTGTACCCCACGCGAATAGTTCGCGCGGGCGTCTAAAGAGAGCTCAGCGGCTTACCGTGGTCTCCCGCTCGACGCGCGACAGCTTCTCGGGATTGCGTACGGCATACAGCCCCGTGATGAGGCCGTCGTCAACGCGCACCGCGATGACGGTGTCGATCTCGCCGTCGATGCGGAGAACCAGAGCCGGATGGCCGTTGATCTGTGCCAGTTGCAGTGCCGCGGCGCCGTACCGGGCCAGCCCGGCGGCCAGGGGGGCGACGTGGCCGGCGCCCACGATGGGTGACAGGGCAGCTTGTACGGCTCCGCCGCCGTCGCCAAGGAAGACGACGTCGGGTGCAAGGATGGTGAGCAGGCCCTGCAGGTCGCCCGTTTCGGCTGCCCGTTGGAAGGCTTCGAGCGCGTTGCGGATCTCGGCCTGGGAGACGCCTGCGCGCGGTCGGCGTGCGGCGACGTGGGACCGTGCCCGGTGGGCGATCTGGCGGACCGCGGCCTGGCTCTTGTCCACGGCTTCGGCGATCTCGTCGTAGTCCAGGGCGAACACCTCGCGCAGCACGAACACCGCCCGCTCGGTTGGCGTGAGGGTCTCGAGCACCAGCAGCATCGCCATTGAGACGCTGTCGGCCAGCTCGATGTCCTCGGCCACGTCGGGTGAGGTCAGCAGTGGCTCGGGCAACCACGGCCCGATGTAGGACTCCCTGCGCCGGCCGAGCGTACGCAACCGCATCAGCGCCTGACGTGTCACCATCCGGACCAGGTAGGCACGTTGATCCTGCACGGCGTCGAGATCGACGCTCACCCATTTCAGCCAGGTCTCCTGCAGGACGTCCTCAGCGTCAGCGGCCGAGCCGAGCATCTCGTAGGCCACGGTGAACAGCAGGTTCCGGTAGGCGACGAATCCCTCGGTGGCCGAGTCCATTCGGTCGATGTACTCACTCATGGTCGGCTCCTGTGTTACTGAGGTCGGACGTTATGGTTGCGGGAGAACAGGTTGCCGGGGTCGTAACGGCGCTTGACCGCCGCAAGCCGCCGGTAGGTCCGCGGTGGGTAGATCGCGGCCACGTCTTCCTGAGTGGCGGAGGCGAGGAAGTTGGCGTAGGCCCCGTTGACACGGGGTGCGAGCCTCGCCCAGATCGCCTCCAGGGCCGGACGGGCGGCCTGGACGAGCGGCTCCGGCCCCGCGGTGGTGGTCACGAACATCAGCTCCGCCTGGCGGTGGGCGTAAGCGGTGGCATCGCTCGGGACCCGGGAGACCGCGCCGCCCACGCTGCGGACGGCGATGAACGGTGATCCCTGTGATGCCCCGACCTCGGCGAGCATCCCAAGGACCTCGCGCACCGATCCAGCCTCGACGAACGCGCTGCGGGTGAGCAGTTGGATGCCGGGCGGCGCGGCCTGGCCGTCGACGAGGATGTCCGCGTAGGGCCGGAGCGTGACGCTGTCGCTCACTACCGTGCCCAGAGCGCGGATCGGGTCGATGGCCTTCGCGGCCAACTCGGGATCATCGCCGTCGAAGGCGACCTGGATCTCCATCGGCGCGTCGGGGCCTCCCGCGAAGGGGTTGGCAAAGCTCACGATGGAGGTCAGCTCTTCTGGAGCGGTTCGCAGGTAGGCCGCCCAGCCCTGGAGCACTCCGGCCAGTTCCGCGGCCGGGAAGGTGATCATGCCGTAGAAGGCGTCGGTCGTCGGGTGCGCCGCCAGCTCGAAGGCGGTCACGACGCCGAAGTTGCCGCCGCCCCCGCGAAGCGCCCAGAACAACTCCGAGTTTTCCTCTGCGCTGGCACGCAGCATCTCACCGGTGGCGGTGACGACCTCGGCGGCGACCATGTTGTCCAGGGCCAGGCCGTATTTCCTGACCTTCCAGCCGATGCCGCCGCTCAACGTCAGCCCGCCGACACCGACGCTCCTGGTGTCGCCCGAGGAGATCGCCAGGCCCTGCGGGGCCAGGGCGTCGGCGACCTGACCCCACGTGGCGCCGCCGCCGATCCGCACGACGTGACGTTCCTTGTCGATGACCACGACGTTCGTAAACTTGCCGAGGTCAATCACGACGCCATCGTCGTTGGTGCTGAAACCCGCGAAGGCGTGACCGCCGCCACGCACCGACAGCACCAGATCTGCGTCGGTGGCGAACCGGACACCGGCTTGGACGTCCGCGACGCTCGTAGGCCGAAGCACGTAGGCCGGGCTACCGGAGACCAGCATCGAGCGACTGGCCCCGTCATAGTCGGCCGTGCCGGGCTCGATGATGTCGCCGCCGAAGTCCCTGCGCAGGGTTGCCAATGGTGCATTCATGAAGTTCCTTCCGCACACCGACCTTGTTACCGATCGAGCAGAAGATGCCGGCGACCCGGCCCTTGTGACACCGCATCCACGTGACCTACGCCACAAACCCGTAGTTGGGCAGGACAAGGGCAGAGTGGGCGGCACTTCCCCCGGCGGCGGAGGGCAGCGCCGTCTGGCTGCGGAGTATGGAGTTGCGTGCTTCGAGGTGCTGGCTGGTGCGTGGAGCGACCACGCCGCCGCCCTCCGTGGCCAGGCCCTGGTTCCGCTCCACAAAGTCCCGCACGACCTTCTCGTACGCCGCGAAGGCGGTGGCGTGGTCGTCGTGGGCGGCCAGTTCGCCGGCCAGCACGTAGGCGCCTACCAGTGACACGCTCGACCCCTGGCCTGACATGAACGACGTGGCGTAGGCGGCGTCGCCGACGAGCGCGACACGGCCGGTGGACCAGACGGGCATGTGGATCTGGCTGACGACGTCGAAGAACAGGTCGTCGGCCGCGCGCATCGCCGCCACCATCCGGGGGATCTCCCACAGCGTGTCGGGGAACGTCGCGGCCACCAGGTCGCGCTGCGCTTGCGGGGTGCGGAAGGCCGTGAAGGGCGGCTCGTCCCGCGCGAAGATCAGAAAGCCGTGCATCGGCTCGCCGGGAGCGTGCGCGTACAGGGCGGCGGCCCTGCCCGGAACGTTCCACGATATCCCCTCGTGTTCAAGACCGAGCTCGTTGGGCATGGTGAAGCCGGCGAAGCAGAAGCCGAGATAGTGGTGGTAGCGCTCTTCGGGGCCGAAGGCCAGGCCGCGGGTGTTGGAATGCAGCCCATCGGCACCGATCACCAGGTCGAACGTGCGCCGGATGCCGCTGTCGAAGGTGACTTCCATGTGGCCTTCGCGGTCGTCGAGGGCGGCGATGGAGTCGTTGAACAGAAACTCGACCTTGTCGCTGACCAGGTCGTAGAGGCAGTCGGCCAGATCGCCTCTACGTACTTCGAGGTCAAGACCCTCAGTGCCGCCGGTGAAGGCCTCCGGGCGCAGGCTGGTGAGGACGGCACCTTCGGGGGTGAGGAAGGTGATCTGGCGGGTGTCCACGTGGAGCTGCCGGAGCCGCGGCAGTAGGCCCATGCGTTCGACGACGTCGCGGGCGGTGCCGCGGATGTCGATGGCGTACCCTCCCCCGCGCAGGTGGGCGGCCTTCTCCACGACGGTGACCTCGAAGCCGTACCGGTCCAGCCAGTAGGCGAGGGACGGGCCGGCGATGCTGGCGCCGGAGATGAGGATCTTGCGGTGGGCGGGTCGGTTCATCAGGAGTCCTTCCTGGTCAACATGCAGCAGCCAATAGATGCATGCTTTAGGTATCCTTATGGAGGGTGCGGTGCGGCACTGAGCACCGGCATGGACCACCATATAGATACATGCTTTATGTATGCAATTGGAGATTCGATGAACACCGGACCCCAGGATCCCGCTGGGGGGACTGACGATCAGGTGCTGGCCGTCATGCCCCGCCTCGCGCAGCTGGGCAACGCCATCAGCCGCGGCCGCCTGACCGAGCACGCCATGAAGGCCGCCCAGGTCGAGGTGGATCGGCCGGCCTTCTCCGTCCTGGTCTCCGTACACATGGTCGGCAAACCGCTGCGGATCAGCGAGATCGCCGAGCAGACGCAGCTTGTGCAACCGCACGTCACGCGACAGGTCCAGCAACTGGAGCGCCACGGCCTGATACGCCGCATCGGCGATCCGAACGATCGCCGGGTCAGCTTCATCGAGCCGACCGATGAGGGCAAGGCGGCCGCCGACCGTTACGCGCGCACGCTCATCAGCTGGTTCACCGGCGCCATTGCCCACTGGTCCGACCCAGACCGCGCAGACCTCGGTCGCCTGTTGGCCCGCTTCGCCGACGACGTCACGGCCCACCTGACCACCCTTGAGGAAAGGTGAGCCGACCCACGCCGCTCAGGCGAGATGTCGATCTACTGCGAAACGCCGTTGCGGGTCATCCTGGCCGTCGGCGACCCGACGGCGGAGCCCGCAGCCGGCGGCACCCGGATCTTCCACGAGAAGATCTCCACCCGCGCGATGAGGCGCCCCGAACTCGACAGGGCGGTCGCCCTCGCCCGCGAGGTGCGGGCCTCCGGCGTCGCGGTCACCACGTGGCGATCCGCCGCGACGCCGGCAACATCATTGAGACCGGCACCGGGTCCTACCGGCCGGCCCAGACCCAGGCCCGCGCCAACGAATCCGCCACCGTGAAGAAAGCCGCTTGCTGATCATTTTGCTCCGTCCTCGGCAAAACGTACTGCCGGGCTGGGCGCCAGGCCTTCGGGCGATGTCCTACCTACAGGTCATCGCTTCCGGGGCGCAGAACTTGATCTCGGGGTAGCGTGCCGACGGCTTGTCCAGCAGGGGTTGGGGTTTCTTGAGTAGGTGCAGGTCGAAGAAGGCCGCGACGTACTTGCGGGTGATCTCCGTGGCGCGGACGCCAGGGATGTCGGCGCCGTCGTCGATGCCGAATTGATCGGTCAGCACGCCGAGATCGGTGAAGGAGGTGTGCTCCGCCCCAGTCATCAAGAGCCAGCGCTTCTACCCTTTCAGCTGCTTCCAGTCACGCTCCCAGGTGGCGGCGGCTTCCCCGCTTCCAGGGGTGTACGAGGAGGGCTTGCCCAGGAACAGGAACGGCCGAGACAGCCGTCTGCTCGGGATCGGGGCGTCTGTCGTGCCGTCCAGGTCGATGCCGGCGCGCACTCGGGAGTCGTTGACCATGGTCGGGATGGTGCTCGCTCCTCCGGCGGAGTGGCCGGCCATCGCGATCCTGGACGGATCGATCAGGCGGGTGCCCTTCCATTTCGGGTGCGAGCCGGTCAGCTGGTCGAGCACGAAGGAGACGTCGGCAGCCCGGCCCTTCGCCAGCTTCTCCCACCAAGCGGGGTTCTTGTTGATCTCGCACGTGACACAGGTGGTGACTCGTCCGTCGGGAAAGGTGGTGGCGACGTTCTCGTACGTGTGGTCGATCGATATCGCGGAAGCGGATCCGGGCTCCTGCGAGGGGCCGGAGCTCGCAATCTCAGAAGTCACACCTGGGAGTCTACTTCCGAGATTATGTCGATCTCGGAAGTGCTGCGCGTTGGAGGAGACAGGTGGCGCAGCGGTGCGCGGGCATTGACGGACGGTCGTTTGATCACTTCGACGGTGACACCAGGCCCGCCTCGTAAGCGAGGATGACAAGCTGGACCCGGTCACGTGCGTCGAGCTTACTCAGCAGCCGGCCCACGTACGCCTTGACGGTGGCGACGCTGATGACCAGTTCGGCGGCTATTTCCGTATTGGTCAGGCCTCGCGCGATCAGGCTGAGGACCTCCCGTTCGCGCTCCGTGACGCCCTCCAGCTCCCGCGGTGCGGGATCGAGAGAGGGGCGGTCGACGAACGCCTCGATCAGCCGCCGGGTGACGCCCGGCGCGATCAGGGCATCGCCGGCGGCCACAACCTGGATCGCGGTGAGGATGTCGTCCAGGGCCATGTCCTTGACGAGAAATCCGGACGCGCCCGCGCGGAGCGCGCCGTAAACGTAGTCGTCCTCGTCGAACGTGGTCAAGACGATGATATGGGCCCGGCTGGGGCCTTTGGCGATCAGCCGGGTGGCCTCGATGCCATCCATGACAGGCATGCGAATGTCCATCACCACGACATCGGGATCCAGTTCCTCGGCCAGCTGGACGGCGTGGAGTCCGGTCGCGGCCTCTCCGACGAGTTCGAAGTCCGAAGCGTCGGCGATGACCATCTGCAGGGCGGCGCGGATCAGTGGCTGGTCGTCGGCCAGGACGACGCGGACGGTCATTGCGCTCCCATGGTCAGGGGCAGGCGGGCCGTGACCCGGAAGCCACCCTCGGAGCACGGTTCAGCGGAGAAGCTTCCCTGCAGCATGCTGACTCGCTCACGCATCCCGACCAGGCCATAGCCGCCCTCTGCCGTGCGGTGGAGGCCGCGTCCCCCGTCGAGGACCTCGACGGCCAGCTCGTCATCTCGATACTCGATCGACACCCGGCACCGGTTCGTGCCGGCGTGGCGCACCACATTGGTGATTGCCTCTTGGATGATGCGATAGGCAGAGAGGTCAATCTCTGGCGGCAGCGGGCATCGTTCGCCCAGCCGGCGCACCTCGACGTGGACACCGGCGTCCGTCGTCGTGGCCACGAGCAGGTCGAGGTCCGACAGGCCAGGTGCTGGATCGAGCGGCCGGCTCTGTTCACTGTGACGCATGACGCCGAGCATGCGACGCAATCCCGACAGCGTCTCCCGCCCGACCGTCTCGATGTCTCCGAGCGCCTGGCCCGCCCGACGCGGCTGGGTGTCGATGACCCGCCGGGCGGCGCCGGCCTGCAGGGCGATGACGCCGATGCTGTGGGCGACCGTGTCGTGCAGCTCCCGCGAGATGCGCAGGCGTTCGTCGGCGACGGCCTGGGCCGTGGCCGTAGCGACCAGCGTCTCGGCGTGCTCGCGCGCCTGGCGTACCGAGTGGCCGACCAACCAGGCGATGACCGCCGTCATGGCCACGGCCAGCTCCGCCGAGGTGCCGGCGGGCCAGCCGAACAGCAGCCGGGTGGTCAGATAGCCGATGAGCATGCTGAGCGCGCCGAGCAGGGCGATGATCCCGGTCCGGCGCGCGCGGTCGGCCGCGATGAAGTACAGCGCGACGTCGACCGCCAGAAACTGCGCCAAGGGGATCTCGGCCACACCCAGCGGCACACACGCGAGGACCGCAGCGGCGAGTAACAACCCCAGCGCCGGCAGCGGCCGTCGGCGCAGCAAGACACCGGCGACGTGCGCCAGCGCGGTGGCCACCGCCAGGCATGCCAATCCATCCCATCGATAGAAGTACGACCCGGCCAGCTTGGCGGGCCCGGACTCGCCAGGAAGCCTGATCCGCACGAGGAAGGTGAACACCAGGCCCCCCCACCAGGCAAGGATCGTCCATACGCCGGGCGGAACCCGCTTCAGCGGCGGCAAGGGCGGTGTCATGTGCATGCCCGAAATCGTAACGGCGCTTCCGAAACCCGGCATCGGACCACGGGTGTACGACCATGGGCTACCGGCACCACCGTGAGTGTCGACGGCGGTCCGATGTGGCGTCGGCATGGCCTGCGGCACCGTCGAACGGGTGATCCACGTCAACCTGTCCCGTCTGCGCCGCACTCTGCTGGCCGCCTCCATCGCCGCCGCAGTGGCGGTGCCGATGACGGGTGCGGCACGTCCCGCGGCCGTCCCCGCTCCCATTTCCGCCACCGCAGCCCCGCCACGGATGGCGACCCCAGCGGCCTTGGCCGCACGCTACACCGCCGTCCGGGGCGATATCTTGGCCGCCGAGCGGATGGCCACCGGCCACGGCCACCGATGGCGGGCCGCGGTGCTGCGCGCCATGGCCGCTCCTGCGCGCCGGTTGCTGTCCTTCGACGGCCGTGACGGCGGCCGTGCCGTCGAGGTCTTCGGAGACCTGGCGGCGGCCGAGCGCATCGCCGTGCTGGTCCCCGGCGGTGACACCCACCTGGACAAGTACGGGCTCCTGCGCGGCGGCGCGCTGAGACTGCACCAGGCGCTCGGCGACCGGGCCGCGGTCATCGCCTGGCTCGGCTACCGGACCCCCAACACTGTGAGCCTGGCGGCACTCACCGCCGACCGCGCCGACGAGGCAGCACCGGCGTTGCGCGCCTTCGTACGGGAGTTGACCGTGCTCAAGCCAGCTGCCCGCATCTCTCTGGTGTGCCACTCCTACGGCAGCGTGGTCTGCGGCCGGGCCGCACCCGGCCTGGACGTCGCCGACATCGTGCTGATCGGCAGCCCCGGCATCACGGCCGATGACGTCGGCGGGTTGCGTACCCCGGCGACCGTCTGGGCCGGCAGGGGAAGCCGCGACTGGGTCGCCCACGTACCGCACACCCGACTCCGCCTGCCGTTCGTCACGGTCGGGTTCGGCACCGACCCGATCTCTGTGAGCTTCGGCGCCCGCATCTTCGCGGCCGGCGACGGCGGACACAGCGACTACTTCAAGGCCGGATCCCCGTCGCTGGTGAACATCGCCCGCATCGTCTCCGGACAGCCCCCCGCCGAGACGCGCCGTGTTCTCTGAGCTCATCCGGCGCGTCGAGTCGGCGACCCCCACCGGCCGCGATCGTGCTCTCGATGCGCTGCGCGCGCTGGCCATCGGCGGCGTGGTACTCGGCCACTGGCTGGTGACCGCGCTGGTCGCCGACAGCGGAACCGTACGCGTCGCCAGCCCACTGCGGGACATGCCCTATCTCGCCCCTGCCTCCTGGATCTTTCAGACCATGGCACTCTTCTTCCTGGTGGGCGGCAAAATGGCCACCAGCAGCCATGCCACTGCCCGGGCCAGAAACATCACCTACGGGCGATGGCTGGGCATCCGGATGGCCCGCCTGTTCCAGCCGGTCGCCGTCGTGCTGACGATCTGGACCCTGGTGGCGGCCGTGATGCTCACCCTCGGAGCGGACCTCGCGACCGTGAACGCGCTGGCCAAGCTGGTGTGGTCGCCGCTGTGGTTCCTGCTGGTCTTCGCCGCTCTGACGGCACTCACCCCGCTGGTCGCCCGGCTGCACCCGGGGTGGCCGCTGGCCACGGTGGCGTTCGTCGACCTGGTCCGGTTCGGCCTGGGCGGGCCCGCCTGGATCGGCTGGGTCAACCTGGCGGCCGGTTGGCTGGTGCCGTACTGCCTGGGCGCGGCCTGGGCCCGCGACCGCCTGCGCGACCGTGCGACCGGGTGGGCGTTGCTGCTCGGCGGCGCCGCCGCAACGGCCGCACTCGTGCTGTGGGCCGGCTACCCGGCCTCTATGGTGGGGGTCCCGGGTGCCCGCATCTCGAACCAGTCCCCACCCACGATTGCGGCCGTCGCCTTCGGTCTCGCCCAGTGCGGAGCGGCGCTGCTGCTGCTCGGCCCGCTACGCCGGGTACTGTCCCGGCCCGCCGTCTGGGCGTTCGTGGCGCTGGCGAACCTGTCGGCGATGACGATCTTCCTGTGGCACCAGACCGCCATGATCGCAGTCACCGCGCTCGGCCTGCTCACCGGCCAGACCCTGCCGGGCCTGCACACCGTCCCGGACAGTCCGGCCTGGGTGTTGGCCCGGCTGGCCTGGCTGCCGGCGTTCACACTGGCCCTGCTCATGTGCCGAGCCGCCTTCCACGCCCACGAACATCGACGGCACGAAGGACCCAGGCACAGCACGACCACGCCCGAACAGCCGCAGTCCTGCTGATCATCGCCCCTGCGGGCATCGCGTAGTGACCGGAGATGTCCGACCAATGACATGCGTCACTCGGCAGGCTCATGCCGCATCGGCCTCCTCGCCGAGATCGAGATGGACCTCCATATCATCCAGCGGCGCGTTCAGGTCATAGATGTAGTCGCCGAAGCGGCGGACGTTGTCCTCCTGGTAGGGCGACATGATGGCCGCATCCGCGCGATGCACCGCCTGGCCCTCGCTGCGCAGCTGATTGAGCACCAGCGACATGTCGAGGGTGGTCTGGTACATGACCAGGTCGGCGACCAGCGTGTTGAACTTGATCGCCTTCTCCTGCCCCTCTGGGTCGTTACCGGCGATCACCCCGTTGCTGCCGAAACCGATCCACTTGGCGAAGTTGTTGTAGGACTCGACCATGTTGGTGGCGCGGGTGATGTTCTCCCGCAGCAGGGCATCGGAGACATAGCGAAGCAGCACCATGGTGCGGATCACGCGGCCCAGCTCGCGGAAGCAACTCGAACCCGAATAAATGCGCTAAACCAAAGACAGGGAACGACTGGCCTTGCGTATCGGCGTGGATCTCCTTGGGCGCCGCCTCGCTCTCCTGCTCCAGCAGCCCCTCGATGATGTAGACCGCCTCCCAAACCCCGCAGGGCACGAATCTGGAAAAGAGCGCGATGTAGTTGTCGGCGATGTGGTGGTAAGCGATGCCTCCGTATCACCTGCGGCGGGATCTCCGCCAGCCGCGGGAACCGGCCCAACCGCTGACAGCACTTCAGCCACACCATCAGCGACAGCCGGTTTTCGTCGGTGTCGGTCATCTCCCGCGCCCAGTCCATCTCCTCCAGACTCGGCACGTACGCCTCGCGCAACTCCCGCTCGGAGATGGACCGCTTAAACCGCGGATAGGCGATCTTGTCGATCGACGCCATTGGGGCACAGCCTTCCCAGCAGCCCACGATCATCACAGAACGCGCGATACTGTAGCCGAACGATCACCATCCGCGAGGTAGAACACGCGAAGATCTTCGTCCCTTCCCCCGGGTGCGCCAGACAGCCAAGGCCGAACTCCGCGAGACACCGGACACCGGGACGGCACGCACCCTGAGCAGGCCTCTCCACACAAGCCTGCTCAAGTTTTCGGTAGGCGAGGCTTTAGTCCTCTAGATTGTTTTCTGTCTTTAAATGATTTTGAGCCTGGCCGAGCGCCTTTACAATGTAGATTAATAACTGTCCATACACTGAGCCATTGTCGGTAAGCGGCCGTCACGTCCTGTGATCGTGATCAGATGGTGCGCGTAGCCCTCGTTCTTCGAGTTCCGCCCGTGCGTCCGGGCTGGATCGGCCGACAGCAACAGGTGCGGCAAGGGTCCCCCCCCCCTGTCCCTCGCCGAACCCGGGCCGTGACTGCTCGCCGCCTCGCCCGCGACGAGCAACGCCTGCACTTCGCGTTGCTCGCGTGCCATGGGCACCAGGTGGGTGCACGCCACCACTTCACCCATCGACATCGGACTTCCCCTTCCCAGCTGGCGATCGAGTACGGCAACGGTGACCGAGTCCAGCGCATGACGACGGTCTTCGCCTCTGCTCTCCCAGGGCAAGCCCGCCCGCTCAGCGGTACATCCCCTCCGCATAGGAGGGGCCGTAGTAGCGCTCCAACTCCTCGATCGGGTCCTCCGGTCGCTCCAGCGCCTGGGCGATGTGCGCCCGCGAGGGCAGGGCCTGCGGGTTCCAGCTCTCCGGGCGCCACAGCTCCGAGCGGAGGAACGCCTTGGCGCAGTGGTGGAAGATCTGCTCGATCTCGACCACGATCGCGAGCTGCGGCCGGTGCCCCTTGACCACCATCCGGTCGAAGAAGGGGGCCTTGCGCACCAGGCGCGCCCTGCCGTTGACGCGCAGGGTGTCGCCGCGGCCGGGGACGAAGTAGATCAGGCCGACATGCGGGTTGCGCAGGATGTTGTGGAATCCGTCCGCCCTGCGATTGCCGGGCCGTTCGGGGATCGCGATCGTCGAGTCGTTCAGGATCAGCGTGAATCCGGGCGGGTCGCCCTTGGGTGAGACGTCGCAGCTGCCGTCGGTGTCCGAGGTCGCGATGAGGCAGAACGGCGAGGCGGCCAGCCAGGCCCGGTCCAGCTCGTGCAGGGTTTTCCGCTCCTTCGCGATCACAGCCGGCTTGGGGGTGCCGAGCAGCTCCCGCAACTCGTCCGCGGAGTTGATCGACTCCCAGTCCTGGGTCTCCATGGTCCTCCTTTGATCCAGAAAGCCTGGAAGGCTATTTCATCGCTTCTGTCTCATATTTCTCAAGGACGATCAGATGGTACGGCGGTGCTCCAGGCGGAGCAGGACGAGCGCCGCAGCGGCGATTTCGGTGATCCGGTTGGGGTCTAGGCTGACCCGCCGCAACGCCTTGAAGGTGGTTTTGAGCAGGGAGTTCGCGCGTTCGCAGACGCCGTGAATGCCGCGGATGACCTTGTTGAAAGCCTGCTGGGTCTCGGTGAGTTCGCCGCCCCTCGGCTTCTTGATCGGATGGCGAAATCCCGCGCCCGCGTTCTCATACCCCAGGTCGACCAGGGTGAGCAGGCCGTCGGCGGCGGCCTTGTCCAGCGTGCTGGGCAGGTCGTGGGAACGGGCGCAGGTCAGGTCGTGCTCACGACCGGGTCGTACCGGCGACACCCAGATCGGCCAGCCCTTCGGAGTAGAGAGCACCTGCACGTTCCCGCCGTGATGCTTGTGCTTCCCCGACCACCAAAGGTCAGCGCCATTGGGGCCGGACGTGGCGATCCGGTCGGTGCGGATGACGGTGCCGTCCAGGTTGAGGTGGGTCAGCCCCGCTTCCTTCGCCGTAGCCAGGGCTTCCTCCAGCGTCGGCGCCTGAGCGGCCAGTACGGTCAGGCCCTCGTGCAGGTAGCGATAGACCGTGGTCAGCCCGATCTTGTTGTCAGCCGCCAGTTGGGCGATCCGAGTGCCGTCCAGGAACCAGCGCAACACCAGCACCGCCTGGGCGAAGGTGCCCAGCGCCCGGCGTCCCCGGCGGGTGCCGCACTCGGCACGGCGGGCCTTCAGCAAGACCGCCAGGCACTGGGCGGTCTCGCTGCGAACATCCAGCACGGCCGTGTATGTGACGCTGGAAGACAAGTGGAGCCTCTCGGTGGTCGAACTGCTGGCCGCACATCAGTCCTACCAGGGGCTTCACGCATGTCCGGCACCAGACCGAGGGCCACGACGCGCCGCTGACGACCACGCTCAGCGACAGATGCTTACTGGAAACAGCTCACTGAGTCCAACGCCCCGGACGCGAGACCTGAAACACCACGGGATCCCTCCCCTGCCCGCTTCTTCCCGCCGAGAGCCCCCGGCGGCCCCTCCCCTCACGGAACACGAACAGCTGCGCCACCCCACCAGACGGATGGGTGACAGGGCGGAAAGACCACACGGCCTCATCCCCCTCTCCCAGCCGGAGTCACCCCGATTCTGCCGAATCGGGGTGACTCCGGCTGGGAGAGGTCAGTCTGGTTCATATCTCAACGGCGTCGTCGATTGGATGGCGGGCAGGGGGTCAGATAAGAACCACGACGGCGATCAGCGCCAGGACGGTGACCACGGTGGCGGCCGTGACCGTACCGAACCGGGCAGGGGCGAAGAGCCCGGAATCCAACTGTCGCCCAACGGACCGGTAACGCACCGTTCCGTAGCCGCTCACCAGCAGACCAGCGAAGATCAGGATGCCGCCCGAGATCACGGCGTGAACTCCTCTGTGCGGGGCGAACTTCGCCACCGCGACACCGAGCGCGGCCACGCTGATGCCGGTGCGCAGCCATGCGAGGTAGGTCCTCTCGTTGGCCAGATGGTCCCGGGCGCGACTGCCGACGTTCGGCGCGGCCCTGTCGGGGATTTCCCCGCTCATGCGTCCTCCCGGTGTGTTCGGCGACCCGGGAACGGGTCGAGGAGGGTCGAGGCAGGCTGCCGTCCCTGAGTTCCGGGTGCTCGTGGCGGAACGCGAGAGGGAGGGATTCCTCCTTCTCCGGTCCCAGCCAAGCTGGTCGTGGTTCAGGATTGGCGATGCCACGCCGACGGAGCGAAACCGCTGCCGGGAACCCGCGTGGGAAGCGATGCCAGCCTTGATCACCAGTGCGTACCCGAGGTTCGACGCATTCGCCGTCCGGCAAACCGCCACCGAAAGCCGACGATCGAACTTTTAGGTGTTTTCTACCCTGGATAGAGCTTGATGGGGGAAAAGGCCATTTATGGCTGACCTTCCTTTTCATGATCGGACCGACTTCGACAACGCCGAACGAGGATTCGTCGCGAAGTTGAGCCCTGCGGTGATCAAGGCCGCCGACGGCCGCGTCGTCTGGGACAACGACTCCTACGACTTCCTCGACGCCGAGGCTCCCGAAGGTGCCCACCCGAGCCTGTGGCGGCAGGGCCGGCTGTGCGCCAAACAGGGCCTGTTCGAGGTGACGGACGGCATCTACCAGGTACGCGGCCTGGACCTGTCGAACATGACGATCGTGGAGGGCGAGACCGGCGTCATCGTCATCGACCCGCTGATCTCCACCGAGTGCGCGGCCGCCGCACTGCGTCTCTACCGCGACAACCGAGGCGATCGTCCGGTCACCGGCGTCATCTACACCCACTCCCACGGCGACCACTTCGGCGGCGTGCGCGGCGTCACCGATGGTGAGGGCATCCCCATCATCGCCCCGGCCGGATTCATGGAACACGCGGTCTCCGAGAACGTCTACGCCGGCATCGCGATGAGCCGGCGCTCGGTCTACATGTACGGCCCGGCGCTGCCCCGCTCGGCCGAGGGGCAGATCGGGTGCGGTCTGGGCATGACCAACTCGACCGGCACCATGTCCCTCATCGTGCCCACCGTCGACATCACCCGCACCGGACAGCAGGAAACGGTCGACGGGGTACGCATCGTCTTCCAGCTCACCCCCGGCACCGAGGCGCCGGCGGAGATGAACTTCCTGTTCCCCGACCGGCGCGCGCTGTGCATGGCCGAGAACGCCACCCACAACCAGCACAACATCCTCACCCTGCGAGGCGCGGTGGTGCGCGACCCCCGCGTCTGGGCCCGTTACCTGACCGAGGCGATCGCGCTCTTCGCCGACCAGGCCGACGTCGCCTTCGCCTCCCACCACTGGCCCACCTGGGAGAGGGACAACATCGTCCGCTTCCTGTCGCAGCAGCGCGACATGTACGCCTACCTGCACGACCAGACCCTGCGCCTGATGAACCGCGGCCTGACCGGCATCGAGATCGCCGAGACCATGCAGATGCCCCCCGCGCTGGAACAGGCCTGGCACACCCACGGCTACTACGGGTCGGTCAGCCACAACGTCAAGGCCGTCTACCAGCGCTATCTGGGCTGGTTCGACGGCAACCCGGCCCATCTGTGGGAGCACCCGCCGGTCGAGCAGGCCAGACGGTACGTCGAGTGCCTGGGCGGGTCCGCCGCTGTCGTCGGGCTGGCCGGTCGCTATGTGAAGGAAGGGGATCTGCGTTTCGCCGCCACGCTGCTCAACCACGCCGTCTTCGCCGACGAGCACGACACCGATGCCCGCACGCTGCTCGCCGAGGTGTACACCGCCCTCGGCCACGGCTCGGAGAACGGCACCTGGCGCAACTTCTACCTGATGGGCGCCCTGGAACTCACCGGCGGCATCGTGCCGGCCGACCTCGACGTGACCTCACCCGAGATGATCGAAGCCCTGGCCACAGAACAGATCTTTGATTCGCTGGCCATCCGCGTCAACGGGCCCCAGGCGTGGAACGAGCACTTCGCCATCGATTGGCACCTCACCGATTCCGGCGAGCATCACCGCACCACCATGTCGAACGGGGCGCTGATCCAGCAGTCGGGCCCGCCTGAGGCCACCGTGGACCTCACTGTGCGGCTCACCAAGCCGCAACTGCTCGGCTTGCTCGCCGGCAAGGGCGCCGACAGCCTCGACCACGACGGGGACATGGGCGTTCTGCGCCGCCTCGCAGCCGTCCTGGACGATCCGAAACCCGACTTCGCCATCGTCACTCCCTGAGTGCCGTCTGCTCCACTGTCAAAGAGGCCTTGGTCTCCATGCGCGGAGGGGTTGTGGTGGCCTCGCGGTTCATTGTGGCGACCGGTGTGGCTCTCGTCGGGGATCTGCGCCGCCGGCGGGACCCGAGACCGATCACGGCGCGCATCGTCCCCGCTTTCGAGACGAGCGCCCGCGCCGCGTCGGGGAGGTCGCGGACGCTGAGGGAGTCAAGACGGCCGGCCGGTCGGCTGAGGGGGGTCCAGGCGATGGCCAGCGTACCGCCCAGCAGGCCCAGACTCATGCCGATCAGGAAGCCGCCCAGGTTGGAGTAGACGAAGGACGCCATGGACAGCAGTACGGCCACCAAGCCGAGGAACACCCGCTGGCCCGGCTGCAGCCACACCAGCACCCCTGAGATCATCATCACCAGCGCGATCAGGTAGGTCGCCCCTACCGCGCTGAACAAGATCGTCACCGATAGCGCGTTGAGCGTGAACGGGATGGACAGCAACTCCGCCCCCGCCAGCACGATGAGCAGCCCGCCCCAAAACGGCCGTGAATGCCGCCACGATTTCATGATCTGCCCGCCCGTCGAACCGTCAAAACCCGTCAGAGCCCGTCAGAAGCAGGGGTGGTCGCCGACCTGCAGGGTGAGCGCGAGGTCGGGGAGGCTGAAGGTGCCCGCCGTGGCGGCCCACGCGGTCAGCCGGGCATCTCGCAAGACGGCCGTCCTGCTTTGCGCACCGAAACTGCCCGCCGGGCCCCTGGCGCCGGGGACCGCGTCCAGAGTGCTGGCATCACGCCCCAGTTGGATGTCGTTGAAGAACGCCGCGGCCTGCGCCGCCGCGGCGTCGATCACCAGGTCCGTGGCGACCACCGGCTCGTCGCCACGGCCGCCGGTGATCCTCAGGGTCACCGCGCCCAAGGGCGTCTTCAAGATGGCGCTCGTGCACAGATCGAACACCTCGGCCCGCCGGACTCCGGTCACCAGCACGGGGATCAACCTGCCCTTGATATCACGGTCGATGCCGACGGCCAGCGTGAAGCCCTGCGCACGAAACTCGCCGGCGAAGAGCTTGAACGTGGAGCTCGAGACCACGAAGGTGACGCCGATCGCGCCTTGCACGGTGGCGCCGACCAGGAGTGACGTCGTTGTGAGCACCAGCGTGAAGGCCAGTGCGAACCGTTTCCACCGCACGCGCCCTTGTTCGACCATGGTCACCTCCACGACACCTCATGACGAAATGAGCCAGCATCCTGTCACGGAGAGTGACAATTCGGCTATGTTGCTGATCATCATGCGGTTGGCAGGCTCCTGCCAACGGACACGCCAGGTGCGCGCCGTTCCTGACCCCCATCTGGACAATCTTGCCGAAGACCAGAATGACGAACAGCCTCGTCACGACCGCATCGCTGAACCCGGCGAAGCCGGTAACCACCAACGACGCAGAGAATCCGTCAGCAGAGTCTGCTGGGGTCCCGGTAACAACAACGCAGGAAACAACGGATATGCAGATCAGCGGCCCTCAAGATCATTCCTTGGCGTACGTTTTCTCTTCGCTGTTCCTCAAGGGCCTACTCGTCTACAGCAGATACTGCAGAGCGAGGGTGATCGTGATGATCCCGATCGCTGCGACGATCAGATTTATCGCCCACCGCAGGTGCCGGTGCTTGGTGAGTGCCAGGTGGGAGAGCTGGAACGCGCTCTCCGCCAGAGACAGCTCGCTGCTGGCCAGCTCTTTGCGCACCTGCTCGAGCACATCCTGCGCTGTGGCCGCTGTGGCGTAGGCGATGAGCCCTGTTCCACCGTGCTTGGGCAGAGCGGGGCGGATGGTGAACAGGATCAGCACGACCGCCATGGACAGCACCAGAATCGCCGCGATCACACCGAACCGGGCGATCCCGGGGAAGTGGGCCGGGCCGGTGACCAGCAGGGTGCCCAGCACACCGAATGCGGCACCTGCCCAGGACAGCAGCAACCCCGACTTGCCTTCGCCGGCGCGGACCAACTCGGCATGAGCGGTGGCGACGGCAGCGTTCAGTGCCTCCCTCAAGGCAGGATCCGGCTCCGGCGAGGCAGGGGGTGTGGCGGCATTGCCGGGTTCATGGTCCGGGGTCGTTCGTTCTTGGCTCATGGTCGGCGATCCCTTTTTGCGGAGACAGGGCAGTTGCCAGGGGCATGGCACGGCTTGGTGGTTGAGCTGTGCCGCGATGTTTCGCTCGAACGGCCATGCGCTCCCGCTGCCGGATGTAGGGAGGAGCTGTGCACCTCCTCAAGCCCCTCTTTGCGAGGCTACAGCCACGGCAGAGGGATCGTCGGCGCAGGCCGGCGGGCTCATCCGGTCTCCGTTGCGGATGGGCTCCGATCTCATCTGCGATGAACCGGTGACAGGGCGTGGAGCGTCGTCTGCGAACAGCAGGACATGATCCTGCAGGAGATCGACGCCGGGGCGGCATCTGACATGTCGCGTCTTGTCGCCGCCTTTCCGGCGACCGTGTCGCGGCCATCGACACCCCACCCGGAGCGGACGGCGACGCGGGGAACGGTCTCGCGCGTCGTTCATGGTTCTCGCACGGCGGTGAAGGCTTGCCGGACGCCGGGAAACACTGGCAGCCGCTGGGTGGCGCCGTCGTGGTAAGGGTTGGCGCGCAACACCGCCAGGACGGGCTCGCGGACGCGGGCCAGCACCAGCCGGCAGCCGAGTGCCTGCAGTTCTGCCGTGAGCTGGGCCAGGGCGTCGGCCGCCGTGGCGTCTACGTAGAACACCGCCTGCATATCGCAGATCACACATCGTGGCCGCGGCTCGCGGGCGGTCACCAGGGCCAGGACCCGTTGTCGGACACGTCGGGCGTTGGCGAAGAACAGGGGTGCGTCGACGCGGTAGATGAGGATGTCCGGGTGAGGCGATGCGTCGCCGTCGGCGATCTCCTGGGGCGGATGGCCCTCGTCGATGATGGCGAGCAGGCTGTCGTGCGGGCGGGCGGCACGGCGAATCAGCTGGCTCGCAGAGAGGATCACCGCGATGAGCAGGCCGCGTAGTACGCCGAGGCCCAGCACACCGGCGACGGCCACGAGCGCGATCACGCCCTCCGCACGCCATCCGCGCCAGAGCCACCGCAGGCCGGTGACGTCGATGAGTTTGGGAGCGCCCACCACCAGGATGGCGGCCAGTACCGGCATCGGGAGCAGCGCTACCAGCGGCCCACCGGTGAACAGGACGAACGCGACAATTCCGGCGGCGATGAGCTGGAACAGCTGGGAATGTGCGCTGCTGCGAGCCGACAAGGTGCGGCTGGTGCTGGCCATCGGAGGGAAACCGGTCAGCATACCCGTGACCAGGCTCGCTGCACCCAGAGCGGCGGTCTCGCGATCCAGGGAGATGCGGCCGTCTGCTTCGGCTCCGGCCTGGCGGACGGCGCTGAAGGTCTCGACCGAGGCGACCAACGTCATACCTACCGCCGGCAGCAGCAGTGCCCACAGGTCTTCCAGGGTCACCTGCGGCCAGGTGATCGCGGGCAGGCCGCCGACCGCCGGGCCGACCACGGCCACGCCTTGATCGGCCAGCCCTACCGCTGCCGAGATGGCGATGGCCAGCACGCAGACCACCAGCCCGGCGGGTACGCCGGTCAGGTAGCGTCCGAGCACCATGAGCGCGGCCACGGCGCCCAGGCCCATCATCGCGGTCAGTGCCTTTGCCTGCTCCAGGTGGGTGAGGACGTGCCAGAGCTTGACGAGCGGCTCGGAACCGGGCGTAGGGATACCCAGCAGGGTGCCCACCTGGCCGGCAAAGAGCTGAATGCCCAAGCCGGCCAGGTAGCCGAGCATCACTGGGCCGGACAGGAAGTCGGCGACGCCCTGCAACGGCAGCACGGCTACCAGCAGGCAGCCGACGCCCACCAGAAACGACAGGGCCGCCGTCAACGCCACCGCCCGGTCGCCGCCGCCCGCCTGACCATGCACCACGGCGAACGTCAGCAGTGCCATGGCCGAGGAGGGACCGACCGCCACGAATCGCGTCGCGGTCAGCAGAGCGAATATCGTCGCGGCCCCCAGGGCGGTATAAAGACCGGCGACCGGCGAAAGCCCGGCCAGGGCGCCGAATGCCAGGCCCTGCGGCAACAAGGTCACAGCGGTGGCGAAGCCGGCCACGATGTCGGCGCGTGCCCAGCGTGCCGAGTAGTGCCGCAACTGCCCGATGAGTGGCACCACGTCCACTGCCCGAATCCGACGCCTGTTCATTGGCTCATCATGCGACCGGTCCTCGCCACGGTTCTCCGGACACGCCTGGCCTGCGTGGTAAACCATCGATTCCGTACAAGATCACGAAGGGCGTTCCCGGGCCCGCGAGTTCATCATTCAGGCTTAGGGAACACGGCTAGGAGTTGGCGGCCAGCCGATCTCGGCCGCCCAGCGCTCGGCCGCCGTCATCAGGACGGCTGTGGCCGGAGCCTTGATCTGCCCATACTGGAGCAGGTCCGGCACGCTGCGGGCCAGGCGCTGTTTGAACGCTCCCCAGGCTCTGCGTGAGGCTTCATCGGTCCGCAGGTAATCTCGGAAGAGAAGTGCGAAGCGGGCGTTCGGCCCTCCCACCTCGCGCAGTCTGCCACCTTGGCCGCAACGTCACTGGCCCCGCGTACCTTGCGGCGTTCCAGCCAGGTCGTCAGCCGCCCGAGGCCGATCCGGCGCAGGGCGGCCGGTGTCCGGTACTCGGTCGGCATGACCACCGGCCCCTTGGCCGCGGAGTGGTCGAAGGCCCGCTCCAGGGCCGGGCGGATGGCCACCAGCTGGTCGCGGAGCCGGTTGATCAGCCGCACCCGGTCGGCGATCAGACCGGCCCGGTAGTTCGTCAGCACCTGGAGCGTGGTGACCGGCTCAGGGGGTGTTCAGCGGGGCGAAGTCCCGCCGCATCCGAGCCTGGTCGGCGATGACTCGGGCGTCCTCGGCTACGGCGCATTCCGGCAGCTTCCGAGAAAGTGAGCTTTCCCGCCATCCCTGTCGCCCGGATCGCTCAATGCTGCGGCGGCGAGAGGCGGGGCAGAGATGAGAAGGGAGGAGGGAGCGGCGGCGGCTTCGGCCTGACGGCATCTACGTGCAAAGAACGGCGACGCGTGCCGGCGGCCCGCGTCGACGTCAACCGCATCGTGATCGGCGGGCAGTTCGTGGTCGTGCCGCTGCTGGGCACCCAATGCCCCCTTTCAGACCTCCCCCTGGGGGCAAGCGGCCCTTCCTGAATGGCGTTCATCCTTCTGCCGGTTGGGGGGGGCGTCCGGGCATTCCGGGTGATCATAAGGTGTACGCCATGACGTCAATGACACAATTGGCCGGCAGACCGACCTGGGAACCACTCCCGACCCATGAGGCCCTGCAGCAGGTCGAGACCGCTGCCAGACCTCGTCTTGGCGATCGGGTGATAAACCGTAGTCCCGCATACGCACCTCCACTAATGATCAAGGTCATTGCGTGGCGATGCGTTGCCCCCTTGAGACCCCCCACCGTCATACGAACGCGCGGACGCCTGCGCCGACCCACCCCGTGGTGCTCTTCCGCCGTCTTCCGGTCGTCACTCGGAGGCCGACCCTCCTCGTAGGCCGACCCTGGCGCCAGAGCACCACGGCTGATGCTGCCTCCAGCCTTCCGATGTCAGTCGCTACCGGCCGTTCCGATCATTCTCACGGGCCTTTTCGGCGGCTCAGGCGAAATCAGTTGGCGGGCTTGCCGAACCAGCGGGAGAGGTGGCCGTCCAGGTCCCGCTGATCGTCACCGATCCAGGCGACGTGGCCGTCGGGGCGTAGCAGGACGCACGGAACATCCAGTACCGCAGTGGGATCCGCGAGGTAATCGACCCGGTCTGACCAGTCGCCGACGGTCAGGCGTTCGGTGCGGTCCAGCAGCAGGCCGCGGCCGCGATGCAGCAGACCGTAGAGGTGGCCCTGTTTCACGTCGATGTCGCGCAGGCGGCGGCCGAGCAGGTCGGGACCTTGGCCGAAGTCGTAGCGGATGCCGATCGCGGTGATCTTCTCGATCAGATGGCGGTTCACCTCGTCGAGGTCCATCAGTTCGGTGAGCAGCCTGCGCACGGCCTGCGGGCCCGGTTCGGTGGACGTCAGTTCCATCTGGGCGCGGGTGTTGTCCAGCACGTCCTCGGCGACCGGATGACGTTCGGCCTGGTAGGTGTCCAGCAGTTTTTCCGGCGCCCAGCCGCGGATCTGTGCGGCCAGTTTCCAGCCGAGGTTGAACGCGTCCTGAACGCCCAGGTTGAGGCCCTGTCCGCCGATGGGTGGATGGATGTGCGCCGCATCGCCGGCCAGCAGCACCCGCCCGACCCGATAACGTTCGGCCAGCCGGGTGGCATCCCCGAAGCGGGACAACCAGCGCGGGGAGTGCACGCCGAAATCGGTTCCGGCGATGGTGCGCAACTGGTGTTTGAAATCTTCGAGAGTGGGCGGTTCCGCGCGGTCGCTGACTCCCGCGGCGGGGACCACGACGCTATAGACCCCTTCGCCGAAGGGCCTGAGCCAGAATCGCTGATGGGTCTCGCTGATCTCGGTCACCTTGGCGGCGATCTCCCCCTGCGGTACACCCACGCGCATCTCGCCCATGAGCGTGTCGGTCCGTGAGGGCTCGCCGGGGAAGCCGACGCCGAGCAGTTTGCGCACCGTACTGCGCGCGCCGTCACAGCCGACGAGGTAGCGCGAACGCAACCGTTCCCCGTCGGCCAGTTCAACGGTCACACCCTCGTCGTCCTGCTCGAAACCGGCGACCGCGCAACCGCGCCGGACCTGCGCACCCAGGTCGACCGCACGCTCTTCAAGCAGACGTTCGATGACCGGCTGCGGGATGCCCAGCAGATAGGCGTATGCGGAATCCAGGCCCTTGGGCGCGGGTTTGGGGATGGCGGCGAAGAAACCGCCGGCTGGACGCTGTCTTCCATGCGGGAGAATGCGATCCAGCAGTCCGCGCATCGCCATCAGCTCGAGAGTGCGAACATGCAGACCGACTATGCGGACGAACGACGCGGGCTCGGTTTCCTTCTCCAGAACGAGTACCCGCACATCGTGCAGCCGCAGTTCGGCGGCCAGCATCGCACCGGTCGGCCCGCACCCGGCAATGATCACATCGAAGATGAGGGGCGCGCGATCGGCGCCGGAGGCCGGCGACCGGAGAACTCCGGGGACGTCGCCCACCGTGGAGTCACGCTCGACCCTGTCGTTCGACGGCGGCTCGGCGGTGACCTGCTGAGAGTACATAGATGTTGCCTTTCGGGAGTGCCTTGTCGGCAAGGCGCTCCCGGCGACACCTACGTCAATCGCCCGACCGTGACGGTAAGGGGGAGCACCCATATCGATACAGCGTTCATGGGTCTCACCTCCTCGGGCGGTGTCACGGTCAACTGCAAGCTACAAGCCCGAGCATCATCCCGTCCAACCCTTTTCCAGCCACGTGATCACGACTCCGAACGGGCCCGTGCGGTTGCATGCGGCCATACCGGACCCGAGCGGCCACAGGACTCTGCCCTCCGCGGCCAACGCAAACGCAAGATCCGTATCCTCGAAGGGCTGCGGTTGATGGCGCTTCTTGCTTCTCCCCGCCCTCCGCTCGGGAGCGCGGGGAGAAACTGCTCTATTCCCCGCCCAAGGGAGGGCCGGCCCGTTGAGGCCGACGCGGGGACGACCTTTCAGACGTAGTGCCGGCTTCGGCTGCAGATCATCGACATCAGCAGTTGATGGGTTTCGCCGTCGGCGGCTACGACGAGTCCGCGGCCTGCTTGCCGGATCGGGGCGCCGTCGACCCCGGTGACCACGCAACCGGCGGCCTGGCACAGAGCGATGCCGGCGGCGAAGTGCACACTCCCGGACAGGTCGCCGCCATCGGTGACGTACGCGGCGCGTTTACCGGCGGCGACCCAGGCCAACGCCAGAGTCGTGGAGACGACCCGGGGGCGGAACCGTTCGACGAACCCGGGGTGGGCCAGCAGGTCCACGGCCCGGAATCCGGGCGCGCCAGGGAATGGCGGGTCCAGATTGACATCCACGAGCCGGGTGGCGGGCGTAGGCGCCAACTGGGCATCGGCACCGTCATGCCGCACCCAGGCGGTCTCACCGTCGGTGAAGAAGACCTCCCCGCTGAACGGGTCGGCCACCGCCGCCGCACCGCCGCGCAGCGCCACGTTGACGGCCACCAACATGTTGCCGACGGCGTAGTTCAGCGTGCCGCACAGGGGATCCACCAGCCACTGGCGTGCGGCCTCGGCGGCACCCTGCTGCCCGCCCTCTTCGCCGAGCACGGCGTCATCGGGCCGGGCAGCGCGGATGACGCCGAGGATCGTCTTCTCAGCCTCCACATCGGCGACGGTGGCGAAGTCCCCGGCGCCCTTGTCGATGCGGGTAAGCCGCTGGCCGTACATGCTGCGCACCACGTCCGCACCGGCACCTGCCGCAGCTATCGCGACGCCGACATCGTCAAGGCTTGCATACGGGTTGATCACACCACACAGAATATCGGCGACGAAAGTTCAGGTCTTCGGCCGCCAGGCCCGCTCCCGGACGTGCGCATCACTTGGAATCTCCGGTAGGTCATCGCATCGGCGGCCGCTCCGTGTCGGTGACCGTGCTCATTGTCTCCTCCTCGCCCTCTGGTTTCGCCACCGAAAGTACCGATACCAGCGGTAGCGCAATACGTTGTCGTGTGACCATGACCCGGACGACCGCATTCGCCAGGCCACCCGGTCGCCCGCGCTTCGGTATCGTTCAGTCCGCCTGCGCGGCGTGGATCGCGGTGAAGGCCAGAAGGGGTGTGGCGGTCCGGGGCGGATCCTCGAGTATGGGTGAGTGTCCGAGACCGGGCAGCAATTCGACTTTCGCGCCCGGAACGGTGCGATAGTCGGCGGCGGATGAGGACCGCCATCTGCGGTCGTCCTCGCCGAAGATCACCAACAGCGGCTTGCCGAGGGCCGTCAGCCGACCCGGGAGCGCCTGCTGTTCCAGGTAGTCGCTGGTGGCCCGCATTGTCGTGGTGAGTGTGTGGTAGGTCATGGCGCGCACCTCGTCCAGGAGCTCTGCTGGGATCTGGTAGCCGGCGCGGCTGAAACCGGTGCTCGCAAACTGGCGGAGCTGCTCGTCGGTCGGCGGCCACTGCGAGGGGGCGATTGCGGCGGACTGCGGTGCGATGAAGGCGTCCAGGCTGGGCCCGGTGTTGATGAGCGCGAGCGCGGTCACCAGCTCGGGTCGCTGTTCGGCGAGGGCCGTGGCGCTGCAGCCACCGCTGGAATGACCGACCACGATGGCGCGCTTGACGCCGAGCCGGTCCAGTACCACGCCGGACCGGCGCGCCTGGGCCGGGATCTCGTAGCCACGGTCGGTCGGTTTGGCTGACCGGCCGTGCCCGAGCAGGTCGATCCGGATGACGCGATGGGATCCGGTCAGCAGCGCAACCAGCGGATCCCATGAACGGGCCGAGGACGCGGACCCGTGGATGAGCAGGAGCGCGGGGGCGTCGCGGGGGCCGTCCTGGCACACGTAGATGTCGCCGTCGTCCAGGGACAGGATCGAACGCTCGGTGGCCTCGGCGCCGCCGTTCACGTACGGTCCGCCGTCAGAAATGGTCATGAGGCCACTGTCGCCGCCGGTACGCACCGGCGGATTGGACAAATGTTCCCCTCCCCCGGCTCGCTAGCATGGGGCGGTGCGGACATTCGTGCACGGTGCGGCTGCGTGGGACGTCGCATGCCCACAGCGGCCCAGCCGGGTGGCCGGTGTCACCATGGCCGGGTTCCGTGTCCGTGACCTGGACGCGCTCCGGATGGTCCCGCATCCGGCCGTGACGCTGCTTCTGGAGTTCGGCGCCGATTCGCCGGTCCTGGACTATGCCGCCGGGCGGCGGCAGCGGGGAAGTCTCGTCGCCGGGCCCGGGCTCGGGTCCGGCGGCGTGGTCTGGGCTCGGGGTGAGAACGTCGAGTGCGTGCAGGTGCGTCTGTCCCCGGTGATCGCACGCGCGGTTCTGGGTGTCTCCCCCGCCGACCTCGACGGCGTCGTGGTGCCCCTCGACGACTTGTGGGGCCGGGAGGCGTCACGGATCCGAGAGCGACTGGGCGATGTCCCCTCCTGGGAGGATCGCTTCGCGCTGACGGACGCGCTGCTTGCCCGTCGACATGAGGCGGGGCCGCCGGTAGACCCCGAGGTGGCCTGGGCCTGGCACCGGATCGTCGCCGGCCGCGGCCTGGTCCGGGTCGACGGATTGGCGGCCGAACTCGGATGGAGCCGTAAGCGCCTGTGGTCCCGGTTCCGCTCGCAGCTCGGCCTGCCGCCCAAGCGCGCCGTGAAGCTGGTCCGCTTCGACCATGCCGCCCACCGCCTGGTCGCGGGTGAAGGCGCGGCCCGAGTCGCGGCCGACGCCGGCTACGCCGACCAGTCCCACCTGCATCGGGACGTCATGGCGTTCACCGGAGTGACACCCGCGACCGTGGCCACCGAACCGTTTCTGACGGTTGACGACATCGCATGGCCCAGCCGCGAAACACCCGCCAACCGGCGGTAATGGCCTGGGCCTCCTGATCCGTTCGCACACTGGGATGACGGCATCCTGTTCGCCCACTCGTACGGGCGAACAGGATCGTGTTCGTCTAGACGGCTCCCGGAAGCCACGCCCTCAACGGCAGCATGCGCGGTCAGCTTGGGAAGCCGCGCGGTACAGCCCCGAATGAGGGCCTAGCCTCGTGTACTCCAGGTTTGGTTTCTGAGCCCGAGCCTCAGCTGTTGGCCAGGGTGCGGTCAAGGAGGGGAAGCAGGCGGTCCCAGTGGCGCTGCAGCCCGGAAGGGTTGAAGGCGTCGGTGTCGGACATGGTGAAGCCATGGACGGTGCCGGGGTAGATCTCGGAGGTGTAGTCGACACCCGCGGCGTCCAGGGCCTGGTTGAGCTCGCCGAGGGCCTCGGGCGTGATGTCGGTTTCGGCGTGGCCGAGGTGGACCTGGGCGGTGAGCTTGGAGAGGCTGTCGGGCCCGACGACGCCCACGGGGCCGTGGAATCCGGCAACGACCGCCACCTGGTCGGGGTGGGCCGCGGCGGTGCGCATCGCCAGAAGGCCGCCGATGCAGTAGCCGGTCACCGCGACCGGTCCGGCGCTGACCTCGGGCTGGGTGGTGAGGAACCTGAGGTAGGCATCGGCGTCGCGCAAGACGCGTTCGGTGGTGTGCGCCTCGATCAAGGGCATCAGCCGGGCCATGACCGCGGGCCGGACATCTTCTCCGATGTGCTCGGGAAGTTTGATCACCGGTGCCGGACCGTGCCGGTAGAAGAAGTTGGGGACGAGCACGTAGTACCCGTGCCCGGCCAGTTCGCGGGCCATCTCCCGCAGCACGGGCCGGATGCCGAAGCCGTCCGCGTACATCAGCACCCCTGGGTGCCGGCCGCCACCGTCGGGGAAGGCGGCGAAAGCATCGGCCTGGCCGTCAGGGGTAGGAATCTGCAGAGTCTTGGTGGGCATGACCTCTCCTGTCGTGGTTGATGTGTCGAGCCTGTGATCAACACGACGGAGGCGGGGCCCGCGCAGCAGCGCAAAATCCTCGATCGAACAGCGGGCCCGCACCGGCCCGTGCGGCGCTCAGGAGAGCACCGGGTCACCAATCCATGTGTGGCGCAATGCCGTCCCGGTAATCATCGCCGCACAGCATAACCCACCGGATAAAGCCGAAGCACCCTGGCGTGATCTCTCTGGACCTGGCCACATTGGACGAGCTCGACCCTCAGGGCTGGGAGCGCTCCCGAGACTGTTCCAAGATGAACGATCAAGCCAGAGGAAGATCAACAGGCCTGAAAGCCACGCAGAGGCCCGGAGGCCTGGGCACGGCGGGATTGCACGCGACGTTTCGAGTTCGCCCGTCGGCGGCCAATACAGCGCTCTGGTTTTCGCGAGTACAGATGGATCATTTTGGTACAAAACATCCAAAACGACATCTACTACGCAAAACACCCTTCGGTCATCCCCGACCTCCGGAGAGGTATTCACCCAATCGCATACATGACGTAATACTGCACGGGTACACTCCGGGCATGGCGAAAGACAGGACTTCAGTCAGTCTCGACGGGTGGGTGCTGGAGCTCGCGCGTAAGCACGCCGAGAGCGTCGGCACATCGGTATCAGACGTGATCGCCCGCGGCATCCTGCGAGAGGTCGCTGCGACCCACAGCCCGCGAGCCCGGGCCGCGCTCTACGGGACTCCGGCCGTACCTGGGCAGGAAGCCGACGAGCGGGTCACCGCCGAGGACACCGCCCAGGCCGCCGATGCGCGCCGCGCGGGTGAGGCCGCGTGAGCGACCACCGCTTCGGAGAACTGTGGGCGGTCCAGCTCGGCGACCGCCAAGAGGTCCGGCTGATCGTCAGCGGGGATTTCTACCACACCTTGTATGGCGACAACGTGCTGACCGCGCACGTGGAGCCCGCTGACATGGCGGCCATGCTGACCGCGTTCGTCGTGGACGTCGGCGACGGCCAAGCCGCGATGCTGGATCGGATCTCCACCATCTCAGTGGTCAGGCTGAAAGGGAAGGTCGGCGACCTCGGCGAGCCGCAGCTGCAGATGGTACGCGGTATGGTCGCCACGATCTTCGGAATCGCCGGCTGATCGACGCCCGGCGGCAGAGGACCGGCTTCGGCTGTTCCTCTGCCGCGTCGGTGATACGGATCGCGTCCGCGCAGTCTCGGTATGCGGACATCGGCAATGGCGGGCCGGCCGCCCCGCCGTGTTCTCGGGCCCGTTCCCGCGCGGCCGACCTGGCGCCGACCGTTTTCGAAGCCTCCATGACGCCCGTATGCGAAAGCCGTCGACCGGACGTCGGCGCCCCTTCCCGCCCGGCACAGCCGTGTCAGTTCCGGTGGACTCCGATCGTGCTACGCGGGCCCGGCGCCCTCACCGCTCCTGCCCGCCGGAGGGAGCGCCGGACGGCCCGCGCCCTTCCCGCCCGGCCCGCGACCGTGACGGGGGCCACGGGGGTGACCGGCATGACGGCGTAATCGGGGGGAAAGGGCTCCACGGGTGTCCAGTCCCGGCTGTCACGGGTGTCGGCGCCGTAGCGCGGCACGACCACGGCCAGGAACGCGGCCGCGCCCAGGAAAACCAGTAAAGTAGTCATTTTCCCAGTCCACTTCCATTGCCCATGCCATCCAGTCTTGACATCTTTGAAAAAAGTGGCCAGATCCACTGGGGGATCGAATGGATCGGATTTCTACCGAACGTGATGTCGTCGCGCTCCTCGGTGATTGGGCCTCCGGGCGGGGCCCTCTTTACCGGAAGCTGGCGGGCGCCCTGGACAGGGCGGTGGAGGACGGTGCGCTGCTACCCGACGACCGGCTGCCCTCCGAGCGCGAGCTGGCTGAGGCGCTCCGCGTGAGCAGGGCCACCGTAGTCGCGGCCTACGGTGAGCTGCGGGGCACCGGCCTGCTGGTGAGCCGTCAGGGCAGCGGCACCAGGGTCGCGCCGGACGTCAGGGTCCGCAGGCCGACGACCGACGGGAGGGTGCCGGGAGGCACCGCGATGACGATCTTCCAGCGGCTCATCGACGGTCCCGGTGAGCTGATCTCGACCGCGGTGGCGGCGGGAGGCGCCGTGCCCGACCTCGCCGTCGTGCTGCGCGAGCTGGTCCGCGACGACCTGGACGAGTTGCTGGCCGGTCCCGGCTACCACCCCTCGGGTCTGCCCGTCCTACGCGAGGCCATCGCCGACTATCTGACGGGGACCGGGCTGCCGACCGCCCAGGACGAGATCCTGGTGACGACCGGCGCGCACCAGGGCTTGGTGCTGGTGACCGAGCTGTACGTCAGCCCGGGGGCGACCGTGGTCGTCGAGTCGCCCAACTGGCCCGGCTGCCTGGACGTGTTCCGGGCGGCGGGCGCCAGGCTGGCGACCGTGCCGCTCGACGAGGAGGGGCCCGAGGTCCGGGCGGTCAGCGACGTGTTGCGCGAGCGGAAACCGGCGCTGCTGTACCTCATGCCGACCTACCACAACCCGACGGGGGTGCTCATGTCGCCCGCGCGGCGCCGTAGGGTCGCCGAGCTGGCCGCCGAGCACGAGGTGGCGGTCCTGGAGGACAACGTCTACATGACCTACCACTCCGAGTCGGGGGCGATCCCCGCGCCGCTGGCGGCCTACGCGCCGCCCGGGACGGAGATGCTGTCGCTGGGCTCGCTCGCCAAGGCCGTCTGGGGCGGCCTGCGCATCGGCTGGGTGCGGGGTCCCGCCGAGATCGTGCAGCGACTGGCCCGCCGCAAGGTCCTGGCCGACATCGGCAGCCCGGTGCTCGACCAGGCGCTGGCAGCCAGGCTGCTGCCCCGGCTCGACCAGATCCTCGCCTCGCGGGCCAAGGAGCTGGGTCTGCAGCTCGACCACGTCGACGGGCTGCTGCGGGAGCGGCTGCCGAGTTGGCGCTGGCGGCGCCCCGACGGCGGCGGCGCCCTGTGGGTCGAGCTGCCGGGGGTCGACGCCATGGCGTTCGCCCAGGTGGCGATACGGCACGGCGTCGACGTGGTGCCGGGCAGCGTGATGGACCCCGGCGGCGGGCACGGCGACCACATCAGGCTGCCCTTCACCTTCGCCCCCGAGGTCCTCGACGAGCTCGTCCACCGGCTCGCCCGCGCCTGGGCGGAGATCGAACGGCACGGCCCCGCGCCCGCCGTACGGGTCGTGGTGTGAGGGCCTGCGTCCCGCATCACCGCACCGCCTGCGAAACACCGCAAATGTCACATAAACGCATGATCGGCGCCATGGAAAGCGGCGGACCCATCCCACCCCGCCGGGCGACGACCGTCCCCGGTGGGCGGCGGGCGCTGTGTCCGCCTTTCCTCTCGTCGCGCGTGCGGGTCAGCCTTCCCTTCTGCGCATGAGCCCGTACAGCGTGACCCGCATGACCGGCTCGTTGGCGTCGTCGAAGAACTCCCCGCGCTGCTGGAGGATCCCGCAGTCGGGTCTGGACAGGGAGGCGGCGGTTCCGATGACCGTCACCCTGCCGGTCAGGACGTCTCCCGGGCGGACGGGGCGCAGCCACCGCAGCTCGTCGACGCCCGGGGAGACCTCGGCGGCGGCGTGCCGCAGAACCTCGTCGGCGTAGAGCCTCATGAACATCGCCGTCACGTGCCAGCCGCTGGCGATGAGGTCGGGGTCGTCGAGATGGCGGGGCTGGGGATCGTACATCCGGGCGAACCGTACGATCTCCTCCTGGGTGACCTTCTGGCTGCCCAGTTCGTAGACGTCGCCGATCCGGAAGTCCTCAAAGGCGCGCAGCATCCGCCGCCTCTCTTCCCGCTCCCGCTCCTCCGGCGCCGTCCGCGAGACGGGGGAAGAGGGCGAGGGCGTTGCCCGCGAGGTCCAGGTCGGCGGCCGCGTCGAGGTGCCGCAGGGTGGCCGGGACGACCGCGTCGTTCATGAACGGGAAGTCCGTCCCGAACAGGATGTTCTCCCCCGCGGTCACCTCCCTCAGGCAGGCCAGGGTCGCCGGTGAGGCGGCCTGGGCCGTCTCGTAGTGGAGCCTGCGCAGCTCACCCGCGACGTCCACGCCTCCCGCACCCGGCAGCACCCAGGTGGCGGCGAGTTCGAGCCGCCATGCCAGGAAGGGCACGGTGCCGCCCGCGTGGGCGAGGATGAAGCGGATGTCGTGGCATCGGCTCAGGGTGCCGCCGAAGAGCAGGTCCGCCACCGCCCGCGTGGTGTCCATCACGAAGTCCACGAGCGGCGGCGGGACCTTGGCGGTGAACCCCGGCCCTCCCGCGCAGTCGCACCGGTAGGCCGGGTTCGGGTGGACGAACACCACGGCCCCGCGCCGGTTGAGCTCGTCGAACACCTCCGCGAACGCCGGGTCTCCCAGGTAGCGGCCGTCCGCCAGGCTGGCGCTCAGGACGACGCCGTCCAGGCCGAGCACGTCGAACGCGTGGTCGATCTCCGCCAGGGCCGCCTCGACGTCGGGCAGCGGCAGCACGGCCAGCCCGCCGAACCTACCGGGGAAGTCGCGCACCAGCTCCGCCGTCCACTCGTTGGTCTGGCGGACCAGCGAGGCCGCGTCCTCGTCGAAAGCCGCGTTCGGCAACAGGATCGACAGGATCGCGGAGCGGATGCCGTTGGCGTCCATGACCCGCAGCGAGTCGGCGACCGTCCACTCGGGGAGGGGGACGCCCGGCGCCATGTGCGTCACCCCTCTCCGGCGCAGCTCGGCGATCAGCGGCGGGTGGTAGCTGTGGTGGTGGACGTCGATCCGGCCGCCGCCCATCTCAGATCCGTTCGATCTTGGGGAGCTCGCTCAACGCCTCGTCGAGCTGGGCCTGGGGGATGGAGTAGTCCTCCAGCTGGCCTGCGAGATAGGCGTCGAAGGCGCTCAGGTCGAAGTGCCCGTGCCCGGACAGGCCGAACAGGATCGTGCGCTCCTCCCCCGCCTCCTTGGCGGCGAGCGCCTCCTGCACTGCTCCGCGCAGCGCGTGCGACGACTCGGGCGCCATGACGAACCCCTCGTGGCGGGCGAACCGTACGGCCTCGGCGAACACCTCGTTCTGGTCGTAGGCGCGCGCTTCGATGTATCCCTCGTCGTGCAGCGCGCACAGGGTCGGGGCGTCGCCGTGGAAGCGCAGCCCTCCCGCGTGGATGGGCGCGGGCATGAAGCCGTGGCCGACGGTGCGCATGGGCAGCAGCGGCCCGAGCCCCGCGGAGTCGGGGTAGTCGTAGGTGTAGGAGCCCCGGGTGAGCGTCGGGCACGCGGTCGGCTCGGCGGCCACGAACCGGGTCCGCGGGCGCTCCCCTGACAGACGGTCGGCCATGAAGGGGAAGACGAGGCCGGAGAAGTTGGAGCCTCCGCCGACGCACCCGATCACGACGTCGGGGTAGTCGCCCGCCAGTTCGAGCTGGCGCCTGGCCTCCAGGCCGATGACGGTCTGGTGCAGCACGACGTGGTTCATGGCGGAGCCGAGCGCGAACTTGGTGTCGTCGTAGGCCAGGGCGTCCTCGACGGCCTCGCTGATGGCGATGGCGAGGCTGCCGGGCGAGTCGGGGTCCTTGGCGAGGACGTCGCGGCCCGCCTGGGTGCGGTCGGTCGGGGAGGCGAACACCTCACCGCCCCAGGTCCGCATGAGCGAGCGGCGGTAGGGCTTCTGCTGGAAGGAGGCCCGCACCATGTAGACGGTGACGGCGACGCCGAAGAGGCTGCCGGCGAAGGACAGGGCGGAGCCCCACTGGCCCGCCCCGGTCTCCGTGGTGACCCGCCGCACGCCCTCCTTGGCGTTGTAGTAGACCTGCGGGATGGCGGTGTTCGGCTTGTGCGAGCCCGCTGGCGAGACGCCCTCGTACTTGTAGTAGATCTTCGCTGGGGTGTCGAGGGCCTTCTCCAGCCTGTCGGCCCGCACAAGCGGGCTGGGCCGCCACATCCGGTAGATGTCCTGCACCTGCTCGGGGATGTCGATCCAGCGCTCCTGGGAGAACTCCTGCTCGATCACCGCTTGCGGCAGCAGCGCCGCTAGGTCCTCGGGGCGCAACGGCTCGTGGGTGACGGGGTGGAGGTACGGCCGAAGCGGGGTGGGCAGGTCGGGGAGAATGTTGTACCACTGCTGCGGCAGTTCGTTCTCCGCCAGGATGAACTTCTTCACGGATTTCCCGGTCCTTCCGTTTCTTTCTGGAGCGGCGGCGTACGGTGCGACGACCTTCTGGGCGGCCGCCCTCGCGACGGCCTTGGGGGCAGCTGTCCCCGGAGCGGCGGCCGTCCTCGGAGCGGCGGCCTTCACGGTGATGTTTTCCGGCGGCGCCCCGTGACACGTCCCGGAACGGCCCCGTGGCACGTCCCGGAACCGTTGTAGAACGGCGGCGCCGGAAGACGGCTTTTCCGAAAAGACGGTGCCGTCGGAAAAGGTGTTCTCAGAAGAGCGGCGCGGCGCTGGGCGCGCGCAGCGTGCCGAGGTGCTTGTGCCAGAGGTGGTCGGGGTTCTCCTCGACCTGGCGGGTGATCTCACGCATCTTGGTCAGCGCGGCGGGCTCGCCGCCGTCGTAGACGTCGCCCTGCAGCATCTTCAGCACGTCGAGCCGGTATCTGGGGTCGGCCACGAAGGCGGTGAACAGGATGTTCAGCCGGTAGTAGATGGAGATGAACTCGTACCAGTTGCTCACAGCGTTGCGCAGCTTGCCCTCATAGTTGGCGAAGGAGGGCTTGGTGAAGTCGCCCTTCTCCGCCGCCGCGATGATGTCGTAGGAGGCGATCCTGGCGCCGTTCATGGCCACGCTGACACCGCTGGAGAAGATCGGGTCGACGAAACGGGCCGCGTCGCCGATCATCAGCCAGCCGTCGCCGCAGATCTCCCGCATGGCGTAGCTGTAGTCGCCCTCCGGCTTGAACTGCCTAACCTGCTTGCTGGCGCGCAGCGCCTCGGCGAGCTCGGGGCGGCTCTCCACGCACTTCCAGAAGAATGTCTCCCAGTCGGCGCCTGCCTCGCTGAAGTGCTTCTTCTGGGTGACCACACCGACGCTGGTGACGGTGTCGGTGATGGGGATCTGCCACACCCAGGTGTCGGTGATGGGCAGGAAGTGGATGAAGATGAAGTCCGCCTGCTCCTTGTTCACCGCCAGCGCCGTACGGTCGAGCCCGTCGAACCAGGCGTGCACCGCGTACTGGTTGAACACCGGGTCGGAGACCTTGAGCTTGAGTTGCCTGCCGAGGAAGGTGTTGCGCCCGCTGGCGTCGACCACCATCCGCGCCCGCACGTCGCTCTCCCTGCGGCCGATGCTGAAGACGACCTTGGGCTCGGGCTCGGAGAAGTCGACCCGCCGCACGCGGACCCCCTCGTAGACCTTGGCCCCGAGCGACTCGGCGTGCTGCAGCAGGATCAGGTCGTACAGGCCCCGGTCCACGTGGTAGGTGTAGTCTTGGTTCACCCCCGCCTGGTCACGCTCACTGAACTCGATCTCGGCGGCCCTGAAGCCGTGCGAGAGCTCGAAGCCCAGCGTGGGGATCTTCGTCTCGGCGGCCGAGGTCCACGCCGCGCCGTACTTCTTGGGGAAGCCTGCCGCCTCGATCTTGGCCAGTGCGCCGATGTCGGACAGCACGGGGGTGGTTGCCGGGATCAGCGACTCCCCCACGTGCTCACGCGGGAAGGTGGAGCCCTCGAACACCACGCAGGACAGGCCCGCCTTTGACAGGTAGGAGGCGATGGAGGATCCCGCGGGACCGCCTCCGATGATCGCGATGTCGAAGTCAACGTCGGACATGATTGACCTTCCCCTCGTAAACACACTCACGGGTACACCGGGGCACGCTCACGCGGTTCACTCGCCGCTGAGCCTGACGACGAGCCTGCTGATGTTCAGCAGGTTCTTGAAGTTCTCGCCCACCATCTCCTCGACGGGGATCTCGATTCCGTACTGCTCTCTGACGAAGCCCACGAGCCTGGTGGTTGTGAGCGAATTGAGAATTCCCCATTCGAGCAGCGGGGTGTCCGGTTCGATCTCGACGTTCGAGGCGTCGAGAATTCTCTCCGTCAGGTATTTCCGGAGTACGTCGGCGACCTCCGACTCGTGCATTTGCCGCTCCCGTCTTATGGGTGACCCACCGGGCGGTCACGCCGCCGTGGCCGCCGCCGTGGGGTGTGGCCACCGGCATGAGACTACGAAGCTCCCGTCTGACTGTCCTCATGACAAATACTGAACTTCCCCCTTCGCCGATCCGCCCGCGGGCCCTTCGGCTCATCCTTTGGTAGGGGGTGGAAGTGATGAGGGGCGAAGGGCGCTCCAGGCCTTTTAAGGAGCGGTGGTAAGAACGGCCGAGTGCGGCTCTCGCAAGAAGGATGAGGACAGCGGAAAGCGGCCGATCCTAAGCTTCCGATCGTGGATTTCGCCTGGGAAACCGACCAGCGGGACAGATATGAGCTGGTCCGGGAAAAGACGCGTACATGGCCGGCCGTCGAAGAAGGGTTCCTCACCCGTGAGGACTGGCGGCGGTGCGCCGGGCTCGGCCTCACGGGCCTTTCCGTGCCGGTCGAACACGGCGGCGGGGGCCTCGGGTTCCTGAGCACCGCGCGGATCGTCGAGGCGTTCGGCGCGGGCTGCCCGGACATGGGGCTGGTCTTCGCCACCATGGCGCACCTGTTCGCCTGCGCGATGCCCGTCGCCGAGCACGGCGGCGCGGAGCTGAGGGCCAGAACGCTTCCCGGGCTGTGCTCCGGTGAGCTGATCGGCGCCAACGCCATCACCGAGGAGGGCGCGGGCTCCGACGTCACCGCGATCACGACGCGGGCGGTGCGCGCCGGCGACGACTACGTCATCACCGGCGCCAAGTCCTTCGTGAGCAACGGCCCGATCGCCGACGTCTTCACCGTCTACGCCTCGACTGACCCGGCCTTCGGGCATCTCGGGGTGAGCGCGTTCGCCGTCGAGCGGGACACGCCGGGCCTGACCGTCGGCGAGCCGTTCGCCAAGGTCGGGCTGGAGAGCGTCCCCGCCTCGGCGGTGTGGCTGGACGGGTGCCGGGTCCCGGCGGGCAACCGCCTGGGCAAGGAGGGGCAAGGAGCGGCGATCTTCCAGTCGTCGATGCGCTGGGAGCGCACCTGCCTGTTCGCCGGTTACCTGGGCAGGACGGAGCGGCTGCTGGAGCGCTGCGTGGAGCACGCGCTGGAGCGCAGGCAGTTCGGCCGCCGCATCTCCGACAACCAGGCGGTCTCCCACCGCATCGCGCGGCTGCGGCTGCGGCTGGAGGCGGCGCGGCTGCTGCTGTGGCAGGCCTGCTGGCGGCTCGACCAAGGTGAGCGCGCCGTGCTCGACATCGCGATGGCCAAGCTCGCGGTCAGCGAGGGGGCGGTGCAGGCCGGTCTCGACGCGGTCCAGATCCTCGGGGGCACGGGCATCCGCACGGACGGCGGCGTCGAGCGCGAGCTGCGCGACGCGCTGCCCGCGACCGTCTTCTCCGGGACGTCGGAGATGCAGCTGGAGCAGATCGTCAAGGAGCTGGGACTGTGAGGCTGCACGAGCTCGTGCGCCGGAGCGCGCGCCGTGCCCCGCTGGCGCCCGCCGTCGTGGCGGCGGACGGCACGCTGAGCTACGGCGAGCTCGACGCGGAGGCCGACCGGCTGGCCCGCGCGCTGGCCGGGCTGGGCGTACGGCGGGGCGACCGCGTCGCGCTCTGGCTCGACAAGTCGGCGCGGGCGGTCGTCGCCATGCAGGCGGTGCTGCGGCTGGGCGCGGCCTACGTCCCCGTCGACCCGCTCAGCCCGATCGACAGGGCGGTCCACCTCGTCGGGGACTGCGCGCCGCGCGCCGTGGTCGCCACCGGGGAGCGGCTGGGGACGCTGCGGCGGCACCGCGTTGACGTCCCCGGCCTGGACGCCTCAGCGGTGACCGTCCCGGGAAGCGCCGCCCCGGCAACGGACGTCTCCGAGGCGCCCGTTCCCGGTCCGAGCGCCCCGGGAACGGGCGCCGCCCGGCCCGACGGGGTGACCGGGGAACCGCCACCCGAGCCCGAGGGGACGCCCGACGACCTCGCCTACATCCTCTACACCTCGGGCTCGACCGGCGTGCCCAAGGGGGTGTGCCTGTCACACCGCAACGCCCTCGCCTTCGTCGAGTGGGCGGCGGCCGAGCTGGAGGCGACCCCGGCCGACCGGTTCGCCAACCATGCCCCCTTCCACTTCGACCTGTCGGTCCTGGATCTGTACGTGGCCTTCCACGCCGGGGCTTCGGTGCACCTGATCCCCCAGGAGACGGCCTACGCTCCGCGCCTGCTGGTGGACTTCCTGACCGGCCACAGGATCACGGTGTGGTACTCGGTACCCTCCGCGCTGATCCTGATGGCCCGCGACGGGGGGCTGCTCGACACGCGCCCCGCGGACCTGCGGGCGCTGCTGTTCGCGGGCGAGCCGTACCCGGTGACGCACCTGCGCAGGCTCAGGGAGCACCTTCCCGGGGTGCGCTTCCTCAACCTCTACGGCCCGACGGAGACCAACGTGTGCACCTTCCACGAGGTCGTCTCGCTGGACGCGGACAGGACCGTGCCCGTTCCGATCGGTCGGGCCTGCTCCGGCGACCGGGTGTGGGCGGCCAGGCCGGATGGGAGCGTGGCCGGGCCCGGCGAGGAGGGCGAGCTGGTCGTCGAGGGGCCCACGGTGATGCTGGGGTACTGGGGTCACCCGCCGCAGGGCGGCAAGCCATACGCCACCGGGGACCGCGTCGTCCTGCAGGACGACGGCGACTACCTGTTCCTCGGCAGGCGTGACGGCCAGGTCAAGGTGCGCGGCCACCGGGTCGAGATCGGCGAGATCGAGTCGGCGCTGCAGGCCCACCCCGCCATCGGCGACGCCGCGGTGGTACTGACCGGCAGCGGGGTGGACGCCAGGCTCGTCGCCTACGCGGTGCCCGCGGGCGAGGAGCGCCCGAACCTGCTGGAGATCAAGCGCCACTGCGCGGCGACGCTGCCCCGTCACATGATCGTCGACACCGTCCGGTACGTGGAGGCGCTGCCCCGCACCCCCAACGGCAAGGTCCACCGCCGCCTGCTCACCACGGAGGCCCGATGACCCCGACGCCCGCAGGGGCCGTGGACCTCGGCTCCGGCTCCCCGGCCACCGCCCCGCCCGCCAGACGCGGGGCCGGTGCCTTCCTGTACGTCCTCACCGCGGTGGTGCCCGCGCTGATCGCCTTCGGGCTGCTGGTGAGGATGGGCACCTCCTCGACGGCCCGCCCCGGCGGGACGCTCACCTCCGGCCCCGCCGACCACGCCGTCCAGCTGTTCGTCTCGATCACCGTCGTCATCCTGGCCGCCAGGATGTTCGGGCGGCTGGCGGGGCGCCTCGGGCAGCCGCGGGTCATCGGGGAGATCTTCGCGGGCATCTGCCTGGGGCCCTCGGTGCTCGGCGCGATCGCCCCGCAGGCGGGCGCCTGGCTCTTCCCGGCCGACCTGCGGCCCGTCCTGCAGGGCCTGGCCGACCTCGGGTTGGTCGCCCTGATGTTCGTGGTGGGCCAGGAGACCCGGCAGACCTCGCTCAAGGGCCAGGGCGGGATCGCCATGAAGGTCGCCCACGCGGGGATCGCGGGCCCCTTCCTCGGCGGCACGCTCCTGGCGTTCCTGCTCTACCCCGACTGGGCAGGGCCCCAGGCCAACCCTGTGGTCTTCTCGATGTTCCTCGGCTCCGCGCTGTCGATCACCGCCTTCCCCGTGCTCGCCCGCATCCTGGCGGAGCGGGGCATGATGCACAGCATGCTGGGGAGGCTGAGCATGCTGTGTGCCGCGATCGCGGACGTGGTCGCGTGGTGCCTGATCGCCGCCATGACCGCGGTGGCGGGCCGGGACACCCCCGCCCGCGCCGCGCTCACCGTGGCGCTCGTGGTCGTGTACGGCGTCGCGATGGTGTGGCTGGCACGCCCACTGCTGGCCCGCGTCTTCGCCGCCCTCGAAGGGCGTCCCGACGAGATACGCCTCCTGGTGCTGCTCGCGGGCCTGCTGCTGTCGGCGGCGGTGACCTCGGCGATCGGGATCCACGCGATCTTCGGCGCCTTCCTGTACGGCCTGTGCTGCCCCGCGGAACCCCTCACCCGGCTGACCGAGCGGATCAGCACCGTCTCGGGCGTCCTGCTGCTGCCGTTCTTCTTCCTGGGCACCGGGCTGCGCACCGACCTGTGGCGCGGCGGGTTCGACACCGCGCTGCTCGGCGTCACCGTGCTGATCACCCTGGTGGCGATGCTCGGCAAACTGGCCGGGCCGACGCTGATGGCCCGTTCCTCCGGGCTGAGCTGGCCCGACTCGACGACGCTCGGGGTGTTGCTCAACACCCGCGGCCTCACCGAGCTCGTGGTGCTCAACCTCGGGCTCTCCCTCGGGCTGCTCGGCGAGCGCCTCTTCGTCGCCCTGGTCGCGATGGCGCTGGTGACCACGGCGATGGCGGCCCCGCTACTCGGACTGCTCGACCGCCGCGTGTCCCGCGGGGAGCGGAGCGGGCGCCGGCCTTAGGCCGAGCAGCAGGCCCCCGACGACCAGGGCCGCCCCGAGGAACTCGGGCCAGCCGGGGTGGCCGGTCCCCAGCACGACCGCGGCGACGATGGTGCCGAGCGGCAGGAAGCCGGAGAACAGGCCGGCGCGCTCGGCGCCGAGGCGGGGCAGCGCGTCGTACCAGCAGAAGAACGCGAACGCGGTCACCACAACGGCGAGGTAGCCCAGCGCGGCGGCCTCGGAGAGCGTGGGGGTCCGCAGCAGCCCCGGCCCGTCGACGACGAACCCGGCGATCAGCAGCAGCGGCACCGCCGCGGTGGCCGAGTAGGCGGCGACCCGCACCGCGCCGAGTTTGGGCAGCAGCGGGATCGCCAGCAGGGAGAACCCGACCTCGCCACCGAGGGCGCCGAGGGCGAGCAGCACGCCGACGAGCGTCGTGCCGCCCAGCCCGATCGTGACGGCCGCGCCGACCGCGACCACGACCGCGGCGGCCACGACATGCGGGGTCGGCCTCCTGCCCTCCGACAACGGCGTGACGACCGCGAAGATGACGGGGACCGTGGCCACGATCGTGCCGACCGTCGCCGGGTCGGCGTAACGGGTCGACTCGACGATGAACACGTTGAACGCCGCCAGCCCGACCAGGGCGAGCAGCACCACGAGCAGGACCTCGCGGCGGGTCAGCCTGACCGGCGGCAGCCGTCTGGCCCCGGCGACGGCGAACAGCAGGACCGCGCCGACGGCGTAGCGCACCGCCTGCCCGCCGTACACGGGGTAGGCGTGGAGTGCGGGAGAGACTCCCGTCAACGTGCCGACGCAGAACATCGCGGTCGCGGCGCCGATCATGCCGCGCCGCCGGTCGGCCGTGTCTCGTGTGGACGTCACGGAGCGCCATCGTAGTAAGATCGGCGATCTTGCAAAAGTACCAATGGGTGTCCAAGTGGACTGACTGTCGGCTCGCCTCGGGTCAGCCCGCTTCCCGCGGGCGGAGCGGGAGGTGACCTACGAGTTGGCCACCCTGTTGCGCTCCCCGCCCGGGTAGGCCCTGCGGGACAGGTGGGCGAGGTTCTCGCCCACCTTCGTCAGACCCGTCTCGTAGGCGTAGATGACGGCGCCCGCCCGGTTGCGCAGGTGTTTCTTGTGCAGCACGTTCTGGACGTGTGACTTGACGGTGCTCTCGCTGAGCGAGAGGTCCCTGGAGATCTCGGCGTTGGTGTAGCCGCGGGCCAGCAGGCGCAGCACCTCGAGCTCCCTGCTGGTCATGTCCGTCACCGGCGGCGTCCTGGGACCGGCCGTCGCGGCCCGCACCGCCCGCTGGTACGTCTCGGGGGCAAGGAAGGAGTATCCGGCCGACAGCATCCGGATCGCGGCGCGCAGCTCCTCCGCCGACGCGTTCGTGAACAGCAGGCCGCCGACCTCGGACTCGGTCACGTCGAAGGACCGGGCGTCCCAGACGTCGACGAGCGCGAGGAAGCGGGGAAGCCCCGAGGAGACCTCCGCGGCGATCTTCCTGGTGGCCTCGACGGAGTCGGCGCAGTCGGTGAGCGGGCCCATCACGACGACCTCGGGGGCCAGGTCGCGGATGCTGCGGATGGTGTCGGTCGAGTCGGTCGTCTCGCCGGCCACCGCCATGTCACCGGCCTCGTGGACAATCTCCCTCAGACCGATCCTGAGGAGTGTGCGGCTCTCGGCCAGCAGGACCGTTTTCTTCTGTGCGGCATTCTTCATCGTCACCGTATCTGGCCGGGGAAATCGCGGTGGCAGCGCTTCTCGTCCGGCACGCGGGCGGGCGGCACCCGCCTGCGGGCCGTCAGCGAATCGCGGGAGTCGCGGACCGTGAGGTACGGCCGCCGCCCCCTGGGGCGGGCACCGCCCTCCTCCTCGCCCCCACCGGCCGGAGCCGGTGAACACGCTCCCCACGGCCTCCGGGGCGCAGGAAACGACGGGACCATGTCAGGGACCACGTCAGGAGTGAGCCCGCCGCTGGCGAGCTGATCAGGGGTCATGGGGCGAATCGAATCGCGCTTGACAGAAGATGCAGCGGACAGACCCCCACTATCCGAATATTCATACCTTGGGTATACAACAGCAGGATCGTAATGTATCTAACGATTTTTGTGACTTAACCCTTTCTATTTGCAACCGGAAGAATATTCGGCCAGGTGGGAGCCTTACGGGAAAAGTCGCCCGGCGGGTCGCGCGCTACCGAATTCGTCGGCCCGCGCGGGGCGGGGTCCGGGGCGCGGCGGACATGGCGGAGGGGATCAGCGGGTTTGTCCAGCTAGGAGCTGTTTGGGGTTCGGATCTATGTGAGGCCCGGTGGTGGGCTGGTCGTGGCTGGTAGAACTCGGACGTGGCGCGCTTTGATGTGACGGATGCCGAGTGGGCGTTGATCGAGCCGTATCTGCCGGTGGCGGCTACCGGGCCGCTTCCTCGGCGAGTGCGTGATCAGTTCAACGGGATCTTGTGGCGGTTTCGCACCGGGTCAGGCTGGCGTGACGTGCCGGAACGGTATGGGCCGTGGTCCACGCTCTACTCCCGGTTCAACGGCTGGGCCAAGGCCGGGGTGTTCCAGGGGTTGATGGAAGCGCTGATCGCCGAGGCCGCTTTGCGCGGGCAGGTCGGGTTGGAGGTGGTCAGCGTGGACTCCACGATCGTGCGGGCGCATCAGGAGTCGGCCGGGCTGGCGATCGCCGGGGAGACCCTGGATGCGCTGGAACAGGCACTGACCGAAGAAAAGGGGGCTCCGCCGGCGGAGCAGCCACCAGTGCTGCGAGTGATGCGCCGCAGGTCACACCCGGCGCGGACAACGCGGACACGTCGACCGCGCCGGATCGTGCCGCCACGCGGCGACGCCGAAAGGCCCGGGCGAAGGCTGCCGGGCTCGGCCGATCCCGGGGCGGGCTGAGCAGCAAGGTCCATGCTGCGGCCGATGCCGCCGGGCTGCCGCTGGCCTTCGTGCTCACTCCCGGCCAAGCCGGCGGGGCCTCCGGGGAGGTTGGGTGCAGAAAACAGCGGCGGAGCCCGAGCCCTGCCGATCTTCACCTGTTATCGCAGATGGTGAGGTGCTTGTCTGCGCTAACGTCGGTACCGCCCTGGGATGTACATTCCGCCGCGGCGAGGACGCCTTTCTCTGCTTATCTGCGGTAGTGCCTGTGCCGCAGCACCCGTAGGCGCAGCCTCTCCTCGTCGATGGGCTCGGGTCTGCCGGCGACTTCACCAACTCATGGAGTGGGATTGACATGCCTGATGGATGGCAGTGGGACAGCACCTTATTTAAAGGAAGTGCAGCCTATTACGAGCGCGGTCGGCTGCCGTATGCTCCGGGCTTCGCCGAAACACTTGCCACAGCCCTCGGCCTGGATGGACGGGGTCGTCTTCTCGATGTCGGCTGCGGGCCGGGCACCGTGACGCTCGCCATGGCCCGGTTCTTCACCGAGGCGGTCGGCCTTGACCCGGATGAGGACATGCTGGCCGAGGCCGGACGACAGGCCAGGCGTCGGGGGGTGACCAGCGCGCGTTGGATGACTGCCCGCGCCGAGGACCTGCCGGCCAATCTGGGTGAGTTCCGGGTCGTGGTGTTCGCCCAGTCCTTCCACTGGACGGATCGCGATCGTGTCGCTGCGACCGTGCTGGAGATGCTGGAGCCCGGAGGCGCGTTCGTCCACATCAGCGACCTCAAGAATCCGCCCGCCGAACCGGCGCCATTGCCGCTGCCCGCTCCCCCGTACGCGCAGATCAGCAACCTGGCGCGTAAGTACCTGGGCCCGGTACGCCGCGCGGGGCAGGGAACGCTCGTCAACGGCACGCCGGACCGGGAGGACCTCGTCCTGGCGCGGGCCGGGTTCGAAGACTTCGAACGGCATATCGTGATGGCCGGGGAAGTGGTCAACCGCACCGCGGACGACATCGTGGCGTGGGTGTTCTCTCGATCCGACTCCGCCCCCCACCTGTTCGGCGACAGGCTGGAGGACTTCGAGCGGGACCTGCGCACGGTGCTACGGCAGGTGTCACCCGATAACCGCTTCGCGGAGCGTCTTCCGGCAACCGAGATGATGACCTGGCGCAAGCCGCATGGTGAGCGGTGACGGCAACGGAGCGACGGCCCGCTTCCCGTCCGTGATCGATTGTTCCACCGCCGCCGTCGAAATCGGGTCCGATCCTGCCCGGAGACGGTCGGCCGGCACCGCCTCGGTCGGCTCCTGACCGCCTCCTGTCCCCCGTCGCCCGCTCGGCTGCCCGGTACACCGTCGAGCGAGCCACGCCGAACAGCTCGGCCAGCTCGGCGCTGGTGTGCCCGCCCGCCTTGTGCGGCGCTACCAGGTGCGCCTCCTGCCGAAGGTTCGGCTTCTTGCCTCAGCGGAAGGAGCGGCGGTAGGCGGCCGGGGTGGTGCGCAGGGCGGTGTGGAAGCGGCGTCGGAGGTTGACCGCCGAGGAAAGCCCGACGCGGGTGGCGATGGTCTCGACGGGCAGGTCGGTCTCCTCCAGCAGGGCCCGGGTGGCGGCCAGGCGGCGTTCCAGTAGCCAGCGGGCGGGTGGGACGCCGAGTTGGTCGGCGAACTGGCGGGTGAGGGTGCGGGAGGAGACGCCCGAGTAGGCGGCCATGTCCTCGACGGTGATCTGGTCGGGCAGGCGCGAGAGGAGCCATTCGAGCAGGGGAGCCAAGGAGTCTGGCATGGGGCCGGTGGTGGGGAGGGAAGGGTACTGGCGCTGGCAGCCCTCACGGTGCGGACCGGCGGCGAGCTGGCGGCCGATGCGCATGGCGTGGGCCGCGCCGTACTCATGGAGGACCTGGTGAAGGCAGAGGTCGAGGGTGGCGGCCGAGGCTCCGGCGGTGGCGACGTCGCCGTGATCGACGTAGATGACGGTGTCGTCGGGGACGACGCGGGGGTGGCGGGCGGCGAGTTCGCCGGAGAGTTCCCAATGGACGGAGGCGCGGCGGCCGTCCAGGAGGCCCAGGGCGGCGGGGATGAAGATTCCGGCGCAGACGGCGACGATGCGGGCGCCTCGGGCATGGGCTTGGGACACCACGTGGAGTACGGCGGGCGAGGGGGTGAGGGTCCAGCCCGCGATGACCACGGTGTCGGCGTCGTCGAGGGCTTCGAGGCCGCTGTCCACCTGGACGGGGACGCCGAGGGTGGTGGGGAGGGAGCCGGGGTGTTCGGCGCACAGGCTGAAGCTGTAGTGCTGGGGGATGTCGGGGCCGTGGTAGCCGAAGACGGCTGAGGCCGAGGTGACCGGGTAGAGCTCCTGGTTCGGGGCGACCAAGGCGACCACGCGATGCGGACTAGGGGACGCCGGGGGCGTTTCCCGGCAATTCAGGAGCATGGCGCAAATGTACCCAATGATGTCATCTGGGACGCCGGTGCTCTGATCTGGATGAATCCAGAATTAGGGCTCATGTGGACGAGGAGCTTCACCCTTTATTTCGGGGCCCGCACGATCTCACTGCTCGGTGACGCGATGATGCCCGTCGCCTCGGCACTGGCGATCGGGAAAGTCTATGGGATCGCGGGCGTCGGCTACGTGCTCGCGCTCTGGACCGCGTCGGCTGTGCTGGTCATGCTGTTCGGCGGGGTGGTCGCCGACCGGATCGGCGCCCGGCGCTTGATGATCGGCGCGGACGTGGTCAGGATCATCACCCAGGGGGTCGTGGCTGTCGCCTTCCTGGACGGTGCTCCGTCGTACGCCCTGTTGCTGGTGATGGCGTTCTTGTCGGGCGCAGCCGCCGGGATGTTCGAACCGGGCGTCAACGGCATGGTCTCCCTGGTCGCCAAAGATCCACAGCGGGCCAACGCGACGCTGAAGATCGCCGAGGCGGTCACCAATCTGGCGGGTCCCGCACTGGCCGGAGTCCTCATCGTCGCCGCCGGGCCCGTCTTCGTCTACACGGTGGACGCCGCGACGTTCCTGGTCAGCGGGGTGTGCCTGCTGCTGGTCCGGGTCACCGCCCCCAGGCCGGAGCCCTCCAACGTGCGCAGCGACCTGCGCAGGGGCTGGGAGGAGTTCAAGGCCAGGAGCTGGATGTGGTCGGTCATCCTGGTCTGGGTGTTCTGGGGCGTTCTGGTGGTCGGGCCGTACGTGCCGCTGTCGTCGCAGGTCATCGGCGCCGACTACGGCTGGGTGATGGCGGCGCTCGGCCTCGGCACTGTGCTGGGTGGGCTGGTGGCGATCAGGCTCAGGCCGCGCAGGCCGCTGGCGGCCGGGGCGGTGGCGCTGAGCGGGTACGTGGCGGTGCCGCTGACGGTCGCGCTCGGCCTGCCGCTGCCGCCGCTGATGGCCGGGCACCTGCTCGGGGGGTGCGCGCTGGCGTTCTGGTCGGTGATGTGGTCGACCAGCGTGCAGACGCAGGTCACGCCGGACGTGGTGAACCGGGTCAACGCCTACCAGGTGGCCGGGTCGGTCGCGGGCATGGCAGTCGGGCAGGCACTGGCCGGTCCGGTCACCGCGCTGGTCGAACCGCGCGCCTTCATGCTGGGGTCGGCCCTGGTGACGGTCGGCGTGGTGACGGCGCTGCTGTCGATCAAGCCGGTCAGGCGGCTGAGCCGGGAACCTCAGAAGGCCGGAGGCCGGTCGATCCCGGTCTCGGCCGGCCTGTTGACGTAGTCGGTCCTCGACCCCGGGTCACCTGGGGCTGCTCGACGGTGAGCGGGCGACTCCGGGTGGTGCGGCGAGCAGCCGGAGGCGCTGCAGCCACGCTTCAACGGCGTCGTCGGCATCGTTGACCTCCTCGCCGCGGACGGCGAGGCCTTCGGCGATGGTCGCGCCGGGGCATGAGGCGGCGTAGTCACGTGCGGTGGTTCCCAGCCCGCTCATGGCGTAGGTGGTGAACGGGACGACGGTCTTGCCGCGCAAGTCGAGACCCTCGGCGAACGTCGACATGATCATGGGAGCTCGGACGTTCCAGATGGGGCTGCCCAGCAGCACCGTGTCATAGCGGTCGATCGAGGGCAGCGGGCCGGCGATGGCCGGCCGGGCGTCGCCGTCTTGTTCACGCACGTTGCGCGCGACGGTCTCCGCGTAGTCGTCGGAGTAGGGATCGGCGGGTTCGATGCGGTAGACGTCGCAGTCGATGAGTCCGCTGATCTTCTGGGCGAGCACTTCGGTGTTCCCGACCTTCAGGTTTCGGCGCCCTCCGTAGTAGTAGTTCTCGCCCGCCCGGGAGAAATAGGCCAGCAGGGCGGACCTCACGGCCGGACCGGAGCGGGCAGGTCGCTCCGCCTGCGCAGGACCGGGCCGGCGGGGTGACGCGGAGGCGCACCCGCTCATCGGGACACTGGCCATCACGGCCCCTCCTGCCAGGAACACGCTACGAAGGAACGAGCGCCGCTCCAGCGCAGCGATCTGATCGTCGCCGGAATTCGTCATCACATACTCCCGGTGGGTGAGTGTGCGGGGGCTGGGCATCTCGCAGGCGGGCCGCCGCTCCGCACGACGGAGAGAACGCACTTACGCGGTACGCCGTCGGCGGAGCCCGATTCGGCCATGTCAGTCGTTCACACGCATCTGCCCGAGTCGGCTGACCATGGCCGGGTCACGGTGATCGAAGAACAGGGAACCGCCGGTGTCCATGCCGGCGATGCGGGCCATCTGGTCGTCGGTGAGCTCGAAATCGAAGACGTCGATGTTCTGCGCCATGCGGTCGGGGCGGACCGACTTGGGGATCACGACGACACCTCGCTGGATGAGCCACCGCAGCACGACCTGCGGCACCGACGTGCCGTGTGCGCCGGCGACCTCGCTCAGGATCGGGTGGGCGAACAGGTTGTTGCGACCTTCGGCGAACGGGCCCCATGACTCGATCTGGACGCCGCACTCGCGCATGATCTCCTGGTCGGCGGTCCGCTGGAAGAACGGGTGAGTCTCGATCTGGTTCACCGCGGGTGCGACCTCATTGTGGTCGATGAGGTCGACGAGCCGGTCGGGGTGGAAGTTGGAGACCCCGATCGCCCTGATAAGGCCCTGGTGGTGCAGCTCCTGCATGGCGCGCCACTCGCTGTAGACGTCACCGAAGGGCTGGTGGATCAGGTACAGGTCGAGGTGGTCCAGGCCCAGCTTGTGCAGCGAAGCGTCGAAAGCGCGCTTGGTGTTGTCCTCCCCCGGATCCTGGACCCACAGCTTGGTGGTCACGAACAGCTCCTGGCGCGAAATGCCGCTGCTCTTGATCGCGCGGCCGACGGCCTCCTCGTTGCGGTACGCGGCGGCGGTGTCCAGTAGCCGGTAACCGGCGGCGAGAGCGTCGGTGACGGCCTGCTCGGTCTGCTCCGGCGGAATCTGGTAGACGCCGAAGCCGAGGATCGGCATCTCGACGCCGTTGTTCAAGGTGACGGTCTGCATGGGATTTCCTCTCGAAGGTGGCTGTTCATGCCATTTCAGGGGCGAATGAGGACTTTGAGAGCTCGGCGGTCAGCCATGGCGCGATAGGCGTCGGGGACATCGTCGAGTCCGACGGTGCGGTCGAAGACACGGCCCGGGTTGATGGTGCCGTCCAGGATGTCGGGCATGAGGTCCTCGATGTAGGCGCGAGCCGGTGAGACTCCTCCGGTCAGAGTGATGTTCCGCATGATCAGGTCAGGACCGATGGGACCCCGCTCGTACTGCGGCACGCCCAGACGGCTGATCGTGCCGCCGTCGATGACGGTGCCGAGAGCGGTCTCCAGGCACTGGAGGGTGCCGACGGCTTCGATGACGCGGTCGGCACCGTCACCGCCGGTCAGCTCGCGTACCCGGGCCACCCCTTCGTCGCCGCGTTCAGCCACGACGTCCGTGGCGCCGAAGTCGCGGCCCAGGCCGGTGCGGTCGGTGTGCCGTCCCATGAGGATGATCTGTTCGGCGCCCAGGCGCTTGGCGGCGATCACGGCGGACAGGCCGACCGCGCCGTCGCCGATGACCAGGACGCGGTCGCCGCGGGCCACCCCGGCGGTGACGGCACCGTGATGGCCGGTGCCGAGCACGTCCGACAGGGTCAACAAGGACGGTAGGAGCGGAGAGTTCTCCTCCACCGGAAGCTTGACCAAGGTCCCGTCGGCCACCGGGACACGGACCGCTTCGCCCTGCCCGCCGTCCACACCGTCCAGGCCATAGCGGCCGCCGTGGCGGCAGGAGGAGTGCAGGCCCTTACGGCAGAAGTCGCAGGCGTTGTCACAGTAGGTGAACGGCGTGACGACCAGGTCGCCCGCTTTCACATTGCTGACAGCGGAGCCGGTCTCTTCGACCACACCGAGGAACTCATGTCCCATCGGGCGTCCGGCGCCGGTAGCGGGCATGGACGCATACGGCCACAGATCACTGCCGCACACACAGGACAGCACGACACGGACGATCGCGTCGGTGGGCTGCTGAATCTTCGGATCGGGCCGGTCCTCGACGCGGACGTCGCCGGCACCGTACATGACAGCTGCACGCATGAAGTGCTCCTTATTACCTGTGGGTCAGCGTTCCGGCATGCGCAGGCCGGCTTCGGCATGGGTGCCGCCCGCGGCCGGAGGGAAACTGATGAGCTTGTCGATCCGTTCCCTAATCACCTGGATACCGTCGCCGGCGGTGTTCTCCTCAACGCGGCCGACGAGCTTGGCACCGGTGCGGGAGACCTCCAGGCCGCCCAGCATGAGGTGCCTCATCAAGGTCTCTCCGTTCCTGAAAAAAGGGATGTCGCGAAGGAGGCACCCCCGCCGATATCACTTTCAGTAATATTTCACATACTTTGCGTGGAACGTAGAAGCAGGGTCGCCAAGACAGCCGCCGCCATCTGCCCGTCCAGTCGAAAGGAACCATCCGCTTCGGGGACCGGTCATCCCGCCACCGAATCCGCGCCCGATCGAGGGCAGAGCCACGTTCACGATCAGCGCATCCAACATGATCGTGAAAAAATCGAGCAGCACGGCGGCCACCGCCGGACGGGATCCGGCCGCGCGCTGGAGCGACAGGTCACCGGCGAGGCCACGCGATGGCGCGTGAGAGGTGAGGGACAAAAGATCTCCTGCCAAAAGGAACACATCGGTCGTTGCCGCTATCCACCTTCGCGTCATCCCAGCTCACCTGCCAGGGCGGGTCATACCAGGGAGTGGCGTTCGGGGTAACGACACAGCCCCCCACCTGGCCACCGAGCACGCCGGCGCGATGTGAGACTGAAGACATGGCAGATCAGCGCACCACCACCAGCAGCGACACGGAGCTGGGCCGATTCCTGCGCGCCCGCCGTACCCAGACCAGCCCCGAGCAGGTGGGCCTCACCATCGGCACGGGTCTGCGCAGGACTCCAGGGCTGCGCCGGGAAGAGCTGGCCACCCTCGCCGGGATCAGCATCGACTATTACGTACGTCTCGAACGCGGCAAAGAGACCCGTCCCAGCCCCTCGGTGATCGACGCCCTCGCACGCGCCCTCCAACTCGACGACGAAGAGCACCAGCACCTGCGCGAACTGGCCGCCCGCTCCGCCCGCTACGCCTCCGAACCCCCGCCTCCACCCAGCCGCACCGTACGCCCCCACCTGAAGCTGCTGCTGGAGACGATGCGCCCCAGCCCCGCCTACATCGTCAGCCGCAGCATGGACTTCCTCGCCTGGAATCCCGGCGGACTCGCCTTGTACGCGGGCCTGGACGACTGGCCGCTGAAGCAGCGCAACATCGCCCGCTACCTGTTCCTGCACCCCGCCGCCCACGAGTTGTTCCCCGACTGGGACAACCAGGTCCGCGGCTGCGTGGCCCGTCTGCGCGCACAGGCCGGCACCGCACCCGACGCGCCCGACCTGACCAGCCTCGTCGGCGAACTGCTGCTGAAGAGCCCCGATTTCGCCAAACTGTGGGAACGCTATGACGTGACCGGCCGCAAACGCATTCACAAAACCTTCCATCACCCGCACGTGGGCGTCATCAACCTCAGCGCCCAATCCATGGACCTGGAGGGCACCCCCGGCCAGCGCCTCGGCGTCTACGTCGCCGAGCCCGGCACCTCCGACTACGATGCGATGCTGCTGCTGGACATGACCGCACCCGAGCCTGCCGCGCATTCAGCCGCAAAAGACGAGGCGTCACCTCGCACACAGTCCTGACCCGCATCCGCGATCCGCAGAGCGTGGGGTTGTGCCCTTCCGCTGAACGCCATTCCCCGGCACAACACGGCTGCCGCGAAGCCGACCAAGCCACCAGTCCGACGGTGCGGTTCCGTACCGGCCACGGTGCCGATCCGCACCTTGCACGCGCCTGCGCACCCTGCGTCATCGAGAGGCGCCGGACCCGGCTCATGCCATCGACGTGGACCTCCGCCAGCGTGTCGCGGTGAGTACGCACAAGTGCTGATGAGGATGTTCAGGTGTCCAGGTTGGGACCGGTTCGGGCTTTGATCCACCGGGTCAGGGTGGTGAGGTAGCCAGGCGCCAAACGAGTGCCGCCATCTGTCTGGATCCGATGGTCCGCGCCGGGGAACACCTCTACGGCCAGCGTCGCCCGGCGGCGGCGATCAGGGTTGCACGCTGCGGCGCTGAACAGGTGAACGCTGTCAGCGACGGGCACCAGCTCGTCCGCGCCGCCGAAGATCGCCAGATGCGGGCAGCGCAGGCGCAGCGCATCCGGGATGGGATCGTGGTCCTGCTTACGTTTGAGGAATTCCCAAGAGCGCTCGTCCATGTCGGCCCAGTAGTCGACGAATCCGGAGAGCCTTCCGGCGGAGTCGACGAGTCGTGTCGCCTCGGCGAAGTCGCCATCGCTTCGGCCTGCCTCAATGAGGCGGTCGTACAAGGCCAACGTGCTATCGATGTCCTGTTGCGTGGTGACGGTCTGTCGCAGGGCATTGGCCAGCGCGTATCGATCCTGATTCGCCGGGGTCATCCCTGGGCAGCTGTTAGTGATCACCCAGGGTGCGTTGTCCTGGCCGGCAGTGGCGCGCAGGACGACCCATCCCCCCTCGCTGTGCCCGAACAGTCCCACCGCATCGGCTCGCACCCCTGGTTGTGCACGCAGGAAGTTCAGCGCGGCGACCGCATCAGTGGCCAGGTCGTCCAAAGTCGCGTCACGCCACTCGCCCGAGGATGCGCCGACGCCGCGTTTGTCGTAGGACAGCACGGCGATCCCGGCGTTCACGAGGTGCCGGCGAATCGGTGGGAAGTACGTGTCGTTGTTCCGATCCGACGGCCCCGACCCGCCGACCATGACCACGCCCGGAGATGGCGCCGCATGCCGATCGGGAACTGCCAGTGAACCGGCCAACACCACTTCGGCGTTGGAGAACGTGACCTCATACAGAAGCGGATCCACCGACATATGGATCAGTATCCCAAACCTACGCATTGCCCCGATATCAAGGCCACCACTGCAAGCCCCCGTATCGCGTCTCCTCATCACCGTCACCTGACTGGACGGTGCCGACCCGCGGCACCTGTTGGGCCACGGACCCATCTCACGCAGCCCGCCTGATGGCACCTGGTGGCGCAGCCAGGGACGGCACGCTTGCCTTCGATTGTCCCGTACCCCCTCCGGGCACGTGGGCTTCGGCACGAGCATCCACCAGTGCGCGGGCCGTACGTCGCCCGACTCGAGGCCGAGACGATGCTGACGGCGCCGGCCCGACGGGTGCGCCGGATCGACCCACCACCGCTTTTCGGTGGATGAGACTTCAGTCCTTTTAATGATCTTGAGCTTGATCGAGCGCCTTTACAATGTAGATTAATAACTGTCCCTACGCTGAATCCAACGCCCCGGACGCGAGACCTGAAACACCACGGGATCCCTCCCCTGCCCGCTTCTTCCCGCCGAGAGCCCCCGGCGGCCCCTCCCCTCACGGAACACGAACAGCTGCACCACCCCACCAGACGGATGGGTGACCAGGCGGAAAGACCACACGGCCTCATCCCCCTCCCCCAGCCGACCCGCAACGCGGCGACTTCCTTCCGAGGCCCTGCCGCTTCCTGTGGTGGCCGTGACTCGGCCTCAGGGTTCGCGGACGCAGAGGTACGCGTCCAGATCGGCGGCGCCCTTGAGCATGGCGCGGCCCCGGGCGGACAGGCGGGCCTGCCAGTCGCGCAGGGTCGACTCCAACGGGGCGACGCCTCCGGCGGAGCGGACCTGAGCGATCAGCGGAGCGATCTGCTCCAGCAGGTAGCCGCCCCGCCTGAGCTGATGGGCCAGCCGGACGTCGCGTACGTCGGCCGCGCTGTAGATCCGGTAGCCCGTCTGCGGATCGCGGCGCGGCCGGACCAGCCCGGCGTTCTCCCATTTGCGCAGGGTGGCAGGGCGGATGCCGAGCCTTCTGGCCAGGGGGCCGATGAACGTGTCGCCGCGCTCCTGCGGCACGGGCGCCAGATCGCGGAGCGCGGCTTCGACGACCTGGAGAGTGCGGCGGTCGTCGAGGAGTTGGCCGTGGCTCTCGTCGATGAGCCGCAGTGCGTCCTCGGTGGCACTCCGGTTGACCGCCTGCATGATCGACGTGGCCGTCCGGTGACCGTGCCCGGGCACGAGAGCGAGGAACGTGCGCAGGGCTTGCGCGTGCAGCGGCGTATAGGTGCGATAGCCGTAGACGGTGCGTTCGGCGGCGGGCAGGATGCCGGTGTCCTCGTAGTTCCTGATCGCCTGGGTGGACAGGCCGTGCTCGCGCGCCAGGTCCACTGGCCTCATGGATGCATCTCCGATTGAAGGTCCATCGCGATAAGAGTGGGATTTTCATGGAAAAGTTTACACCGAGTGTTCAACGATACCGTTGAAGGTATGGATATCAAGGACACGGCCCGGCCGCTCGATGGCGTGGGCGTCTCGGCGTTCCTCCGGTCGCTTCCCGCCAAGCCCCTGCTGCTCGGCCTGGGCGAGGCCAGGCACTTCGTAGGGGAACTGGGCGAGTTGCGCAACGAGATCTTCCGGCATCTGGTCGAGCACGAGGGATACCGGTCATTCGCCATCGAGAGCGACTGCCTCAGGGGCCTCGTGGTGGACGACTACATCACGAGGGGCGCGGGCACACTCGATGACGTCATGGAGCGCGGCTTCAGCCACAGCTTCGGCGCGTTCCCGGCCAACCGCGAGCTCGTGCGCTGGATGCGCGCGTACAACGAGGAGCGTGACGAAAAGCTCCGGTTCTTCGGCTTCGACGGTCCGCTGGAGTATTGGGCCGAGAGCCCGCGCCAGGCGCTCACCGCCCTCTACGCCCTCCTCGACGGCCCACTCCCCTGCACGATGGAAACCCTCGACGCGCTGCTCGGCCCGGACGAGCAGTGGACGAACGAGGCCACGGTCATGGACCCGTCCCAGTCGATCGGCCAGTCCGCCGACGCCCAGCGGCTGCGGCTGCTCGCCGACGACCTGGTGGCGCTGCTCGACACTCAGGTGCCGCGGCTGAGCGCGAAAGACAGGGAGCGGGCCGCCCTGTACGGGCGCACCGCCGTCGGTCTGCTCCGCTACCACCACTGGATGGCCGACACGTCCCCGGCCCGGATAGCCAGGTTGTCGGGCCTGCGGGACGCGATGATGGCCGCCAACCTGCGTGCCGTCGCCGAGCACGGCCCGGCCCTGGTCTTCGCCCACAACCTCCACCTGCAGCGGAACAAGAGCTTCATGTCGCTCGGCGACCAGCAGCTGGAGTGGTGGAGCGCGGGCGCGATCACCGAAGCGCACCTGGGCGACCGGTACGCTTTCCTGGCCTCAGCCCTCGGCACCGCCGGCGACGACACCCCGTCCCCGGACACCGTCGAGGGCCTTCTGTCCACACTCCCGTGGGACCACTCCCTCATCGACGCCCGCCGCCTGGCCGAGGCCATCACGAGGCCTGCCCCGCGTATCTCCCACGATTTCGCCTATTTCCCGCTGGACCCGGCCCAGCTTGACATGATCGACGGTGTCGTCTTCCTCAAACAGGCTGTCAGGCTGGGTTGACACGCACGCGCATCAATCACACCGTTCCTGCAACGGGCCGGTGAGCAATTCCAGCTGGATATCGGCCCGGTGTCCGCGCATGTGAACCGGCCGGGCCGATTCGCGCTCTACCTGGTGCACGACCGAAGGGATCGCCCCTCGAGGCGTACGGGTCCATGGTGCTCAGTCCGTCGGCTGAGTCGGCTCGGCCTGCCCGCTGCCGAACACCTCCTGGACGAGCCTTTGCGTCGCCTTCTGGAACGCCGCTGCCAGGGACAGTGCGGCGTCGTCGACGTAGTTCAGTGCGGCGGTCAGGGTCTTGCTGCCGTCGGGTGTGCTGTACATCAGCGCCGCGTGGCCCACGGCGGCGCCGTTGTGGGAGATGACGGTGCCGCCGCCGTCGGTGGTCACCACGAACACGCCCAGGCCGTAGTCCATGTTCGGGATGCCCGTCGGGTGCGGGGCGCACATCTCGGCCAGCAGCGAGGCCGGCAGCAGCTTGCCACCCACCAGCGCGGAGATGAACGTGTGCAGATCCCGGGTGGTGGAGATCATGTCACCGCCGGTGGAGATCCAGGACGGGTTCTGGCGGGTGACGTCGTCGTAGTACTCGCCGGTGAAGTTGAACACCCCGCTGGTGTGCTCCTTGAGAACTGTTACGAAATTCAACTGAACGGACAGGATCGCCGGGTCTGAGGGGCGTCCCTCTTACAGGCTGCGGGCGGTGATGTCGCCGTACGCGGTGGTCGCGTGGATGGTCAGGGCGGCGGCGGCGCCATCGGTGTTCTTGAGCGCGTTGTGGATCCGGCCGTAGGAGGTGCCGGCGTCCAGGGCGGCGGAGACTCCGCGGGCGGCACCGACCGAGATCTCGCCGGACTCGGTGCGCAGCGTGACCGTGCCGCGCACGGCCTCGGCGATGCGGAGGTCGCCCTTTTGGGTGCTGATCTCCGCGGGGCCGCCCAGGCGGCCGACCGAGACGTCACCGGCGAGGAGGGTGATGCGGGCACTCGCGGCCTCGTCGAGCTTGACCGAGCCCTGCGCGCCCTCGAAGGCGACGTCACCGAGCCGTCCGACGCCCCGGAACTCGGCGCTGGCCGCCTTCGCCTCGACGTGGGAGCCGGCGGGTAGCCGGACCGTCACCTCGATGGATCCGGAGGCGCCGAGGAGCTGGTTCTTCGCCGAGGCCTCGATCCGCAGGACGCCGTCGCGGTATTCAACCGTGGTCTGCTGCGCCACCTTCACATCGCGGCTCTTGGAGGCGTCCGCGGGCAGCACCTCGACCGTGGCATCGGCCCGGTCGGCGGCGATGAACCGGACGCGGCCGGCAGGGATGTCGAGAACGGCGGAGATCGGGGTGGGGGTGGGGAACTTCTGCATCGTGCTCTCCTGCGACTCGTTGTTTCTGACACTGGAAACGCTACGTTGCCTTTAAAAGTTCCACAACAGCATCGTTGCGAACAATCAATATAAATGCAGGTAGAAGCTAGAAAATCGTTGCGATTCTTGTAGATGCAATGCAACGCCAATCCTTCGAACATTGCAATGAATTGAGAGTGAACGCTATAGTGAAGGCATCGTGGTCTGCGGGATATCGGAACCGGATCATGCGCCAAGCCCTCTCAGGGCAGGCCGGCGCCGTACAGCTCCTCGCCGGACCCTTTGGAGAGTGGCCGGCCGCCGATTCATCGATGGGAAGGATGGCCCTGAGCATGAGCGAATGACCGGGCGCGGAGGACTTCCCGAGCGCCGACACGTGCGCTGTTATGGCGCTACGCCTGGCCGGCCCAGAGCGAAGACCCCATGGTGGTGGCTGCTCTGGTGGCAGCCCGCGCGGCGGAGCCGTGCCGGATGATGGAGGCCTCCGATTCCGTTGGAACGGCCGAGCGCGGAGCGCGTCGCCCTCCAGCCCGCGGCCGACGATCAACTCTCGGGTTGCCTACGTATACTGACGGGCATGGCATGCCGCATCAGTGAGCTGGTCATCGACGCCGCCGACCCCGACCGGCTCGCCGCATTCTGGAGCAAGGTCCTCGGCTACATCGAACTCGGCCGGGAGGACGACGGAAGCATCGAGATCGGGCCGCCCGACGCCGGCTTCGGCGGTCCGCAGCCCACCCTCATCCTCAGCCCCAGCAGTGCCCCGCGAACCGGGAAGCTCCGACTGCACATCGACGTCAACGCCACCGACCGCGACCAGGACGCCGAGCTGGAGCGGCTGCTCGCTCTCGGCGCCAGGCCCGCCGACGTCGGCCAGACCGGCACTGAGAACTGGCACGTCCTGGCCGACCCGGAAGGCAACGAATTCTGCCTCCTGCACACCCGGCTCCAGCCTCTCTGACCACGTGCGTCCTGGCGCGCCGACCGCCAATGCCCTGATGGAGGCCCTGGGTGCGGCGTGTCACGCCTGCCACGGCGCGCTCGGCGGCTGCGTCGACCACGATCCGGAAAGGATGCCGGTGCGTGGCCTGGCCTGCCGTCACTGCAACGCCCATTCGGCCCACGCGAAGGCGTTGGAGGCGAAGCCACCGGGCCGCAGGATCGTCCAGTCCATGCCCGACCGCCGGATGGCGTCCTCGATGGACAGTCTCATGCGCCCATGGGGGGACGACCGCGGTCGGGTTGCGACTCCTTGGGAGGACAGATGGACAGATCGATCCGGTTCCTGGCGATGCCCCGGATCGGCCAGGCCCTCACGCCAACCGCCGACCAGGCCTGGTGGATTTTGTACATCGACGTACGGCTTCGCCGTCGGCTCCCTGCTGATCGCGTTCGGTGACATCGGCGACCGGTACGGCCGAATGCCGATTGGACCCGATCCCAGGCTGCAGGGCCGAGAAGCGAGTCCGGGTTCCGAGTAGGGACAATATCAAGCACTTTAAGTGATCGATCGATTACAGTTCGTAGCGAATGGCCGTGGAGACGGCCCACCAGGCACCGGAGATGCCCATGCGACGTATCACCCCCAAGATCGCCGCACTCGCAGCGATCACGATGCTCGCCCTGGCCACACCCGCCCAGGCTCAGCCGGCGGACACCGCCCACCACGCCGCCGACACGGCGGCCTACTTCGAGTTCACCGACATCACCCAGGAAAAGGCCGTCCTCAAGCTCACCGACCCCGCCAAGATCCAGCACGCAAGAGATCTGATCAGCGGCGCCACCACTGACGAGCCCCATGTCATCGGCAGGATCATCAAGCGCCCCGCCCCCTACAACCGGCCCTGGAGCTACCACTACAACCCCGACACGATCGACTTCTTCGACCAGGCCTTCGAGGTGTGCGACGCCACGGTCCCCTATGTCGAAGAGCACCTGGACGAAGCGGGCGGCGCGTTCCTGCCCGGCTTGATCTGGTGCCCCTGGACCTCACGCCTGGTACGCGAGGTTCCCGCACCGTAAGCTTCCGCGCCTGCGGCCTGCCGGCGACTTACATCGCAGCGGCTGCAGCACCGTGGTGAACGACGAAACCCGGGCTGCTGATGTGCGGCCCGGGCTCCTTCACACCATTGGCGCCGCATCGTCGGGGGCGTTGCTTCCGTCATCGCGCCAGGGGCGTGACCAACCCGCGTTCATGGTCCGCATCAGCCGCCAGGTACCCGTATCCGCGGTCTTCGGTGAGCTGGGACATCCGTGGGACCTGGAATCCCCGCCCGGCATTGGCGGAAAAACGGCTGCTCGAACTCTTCGCGTCGTGTACCTGACCGATCACGCCTCGTCAGCGTGGCTCGACAACAACGGGTGAGAGCGAACATCAAAGCGATCAACGGGAGAGGAACGGCATGACGCACGAGGACCGCGCCCACCACGGCATCCAGGCAGCAGGAGACGACAAGGACAACCGGCCGTCCGCCGAGTTCCCGGTCGAGAAGCCCGAAGACCCGCCTACCGGAGACGCCGATGTCATCTACTACGGCGGGGAGATCGTCACGGTCTCCGACGCGCCCTTCGCGTCCGACGAGGCAGCACCCGAGGCGGTCGTCGTCAAAGACGGTCTGATCGTCTTCGTCGGTGCTCACGAACAGGCCATCGCCGACTGGCAGGGCGAACACACCGTCCTTCGCGATCTCGAAGGACGGACGCTGCTCCCGGGGTTCATCGACGCGCACAGCCATCTGACCGGGATCGGGCTCCAGGCCACGATCGCGAGTCTGCTCGCCGAGCCCGACGGCGATGTCACCGACCTCGCCTCCCTCCAGGCCAAATTGCGCGAGTTCGCCGACAGCGAGGTCGGACGGCGATCCGAGTGGATCATCGGCTTCGGCTACGACGACGCGATGCTCACCGAGCGCCGCCACCCCGACCGCGACGATCTGGACGAGGTCTCCACCGAGCGGCCGGTGCTGGCCATCCACCAGTCCTTCCACCTGGGTGCGGTCAACAGCAAAGGCCTCGACCTGCTGGGCTACGGCCGCGCGACACCCGATCCGGACGGCGGTGTGATCCGCCGCCGTTCGCCCCTGGCCAGGCCGTACGGCGAGCCTGACGGAGTGCTGGAGGAGACCGCGTTCAACCCGGCCTCGGCGGCCGCCATCGCGGGTCTCGCCCCCCAGGATCTCGCGCAGTTCCTGCCTCGGGGCATGCGCGCGGCGGCGGGCTTCGGCTTCACCACCGTCCAGGAAGGTGCCGCGACCCTGGAGGTGCTCGGGCAGATGCGCAAGGCGGCGGCCGCGACGCCTGGCGGCCTGGCACTCGACGTGGTGGCGTACGTCCGCGCCGACGATGCCATCGCGCACCCGGACGAGGTCCAGATGAGCGACACCTACACGAACGGCTTGCGCGCGGCCGGGATCAAGATGTTCCTGGACGGCTCGCCGCAAGGCCGCACCGCGTGGCTGACCAAGCCGTATCTGACACCGCCGCCCGGGCAGGAGAAGGACTACTGCGGCTACCCGACGATCGAGGACGACAAGCTCGCCGCGGCCCAGGTACGCGCGGGGTTCGAGCGCGGCTGGCAAGTCATCGCCCATGCCAACGGCGACGCGGCGATCGATCAACTGATCCACGCCGTACGTACGGCAACCGATGAAGCCGACCCGGTCGATCGTCGTACCGTCGCCATCCACGCGCAGACCGCCCGCAGCGACCAGATCGCGGCCTTCGACGAGTTGGGCGTCCTGCCGTCCTTCTTCTCGATGCACACCTACTACTGGGGCGATTGGTACCTCGACACCGTCCTCGGACCCGAGCGCGCCGAGAACATCTCACCCGCGCAATGGGCGCTGGCCCGCGGAATGCGGTACACCTCGCACCACGACGCCCCCGTCGCGCTGCCGAACTCGATCGCGATCCTGGCCAGCCAGGTCACCCGCGTGACCCGTTCGGGCGCGGTGCTCGGCCCGCGCCAACGGGTGTCGCGCATGGACGCGGTCAGATCGCTCACACTCAACGCGGCCTACCAGTACTTCGAGGAGGACTCCAAGGGCAGCATCGAGGTGGGCAAGCTGGCCGACCTGGTGATCTTGAGTGCGAACCCGGTCACGGTCACGGCCGATGAGATCAGGGACATCGAGGTCGTGGAGACGATCAAAGCGGGCCGTACCGTCCATCCGGCGGCCGAACCGAAGGCCGACCCCGGCCCGGTGGTGTCCGTCGGGCTCGCGCCGCACTGCTGACGACTCGACCGCGCCAGGTGATCATGCGATTCGGCGAAGGAAGGGGCCTGGCCGGCCGTCCCACCGCTCGACGCATCAGTTCACCGTGGATCCGTTCGCACAGGGGCTTGCAGACGGCCTGGCCGGCATCCGCCGAGCACTGGCGGATGATCACTAGTGCTCTGACCGCATGGGTTCGCCGGGTCGGTGGTCGCTTCGTTCACCCTGGGAGCGATCTGTGTTTCTGGGTGGCGGTGTCACGCAGAAGAAAAAGTGATTGCCTCGGGGCCAGAGCCCCTCCCTGTCAAAATAGACAGAGGTAGCAAATAGGTACAAAACTCTGCATCGAGGGTGGGGAGGGAGACATCTCTTCGTGGAAGCAAGCAAGCCGGATCCGCAGATCCCTGACCCGCAGGTGCGTGAGCGGGCTGCGGTCCGCCGGTATACCGCGGCCTACAAGGCTCGGATCCTGGCGGAGTATGACCAGCTCGACAAGGCCGGCAAGGGTGCGTTGATGCGCAGGGAGGGCCTGTACTCATCGTTGATCTCCAACTGGAAGACAGCCCGAGACCATGGTGTGAGCGAGGCGCTGGCCCGGCCGGTCGGCCGCCCCAAGACCTGCTCCTCCCACGTCAACCGCCGCCCGCATTCCGGTATCCGGCGGAGCGGGCGAGTGCTCCTTGGCGGTCAGGACGAGGTGGTTGTGCGGGCGGCGTTGGCATAGCGGGTGGCGAGGCGGGCGAAGGCGCCGCTGAGCTCTGGTGGACCGATGACTTCGACGTCGGCGTCGAAGCGGCCGATGGCGGCTGCCAGGCCGGTCCATGACCAGGAGCCGAGGGCGAGTCGGCAGCGGTCCGGTCCGAGTTCTTCGACGATTCCGTCCCGGGCGAAGGGGGCGACGGCGGTGGCGGGAAGGTCGAGGACGACTTCGCCCTGGCAGGGCCAGTCGGTGGTGCCGTCGGAGCCGCGAAATCGGCTGGTGATGAAGGCGGGCACGTCGCCTCCGGGCACGTCGCGCGGGGGAAATCGGGGTCCGGTCGGTGTGCGCGGGTGTATGCGGTCGACGCGGAAGGTCCGCCAGTCGTCGCGGTCGAGGTCCCAGGCCAAGAGGTACCAGCAGCCGCGCCAGGTGACCAGATGGTGGGGCTGCACCCGGCGGCGCCGCTGCCCGGTTGCGGCCTTCCGGTCCTGCGCGTAGTCGAAACGGAGTTCCTCATGGGTATGGATGGCGGTGCTCAGGTCCGTGAAGACCTGGGTGTCGGCCTGGGGGACGTCGCCGTTCTCGGGTGGGTGGACGGCCGTGATGCGCATCGTGTCTATGCGGTGGCGTAGACGGGGCGACATGACCTGGCGGATCGTGGCGAGGGCACGGGCTGCGTCCTCGGCGAGCGTGGTGCCGGTAGCGGCGGTTTGCAGGGCGACGGCCAAGGCGACGGCCTGGTCGTCGTCGAACAGCAGTGGAGGCAGATGCACGCCGGCATCCAAACGGTATCCGCCGGAGGGCCCTTTGAACGCCATGATCGGGTAGCCGAGTTCCCGCAGGCGGTCGATGTCGCGGCGGACGGTGCGCGGGGTGATATCGAGCCGCTCGGCGAGGTCCTCGCCGGACCAGTCGCGGCGTGTCTGAAGCAGTGAGAGCAGTGCGAGCAGGCGCGAGGACGTTTTCTGCATGTCCACCATTCTCCCTTCAGTACAGGACACGATCTGTCCGCTACTCCTGCAACAGTGGACACGGGCCGCCAGGGGCACCGCCCCAGGTCACAGTGGCCGCGCTGTGCTCCCCTTCGTCGCAGCGGCGCACATCCGAGAAACCCAAGGCAAGGAGCGGGCTATGTCCATCACGACCACCACCCATCTGAACTTCCGGGGTGCCGCGCGCGAGGCGCTGGACTTCTACAAGTCCGTCTTCGGCGGACGGGTCGTCGCCGTCACCTACAAGGACACTGGCAACGTGCAGCAGGAGAACGAGGCGGACTGGGTGATGTGGGGCGAAGTGGTCGGGGGCAACGGCTTCCATGTCATGGCCTACGACGTGCCCTCCCCATTGCCGTGGAATCAGGGCGAGAACCCCTTCTTCGTCTCCGTACGCGGTGACGACGCCGATGAGATCAGCGATCTGTGGCAGAAGCTGTCGGACGGCTCGACGGTGATGCGGCCCTTGGAGGCCGCGCAGTGGGCGCCGCTGTACGGCATGCTCATCGACCGCTTCGGCGTGACCTGGGTCCTGGACGTCTCGTACACGCTCCCCACCCCTGCCCCAACCGCCCTGCCTCGGCGTCCGGCCGACGAGCGGGCCGCGGGCTGAGAACGCCATGATCGTCCTCGACACCCGCACCCTCAACCGCGCGACCCTCGCTCGTCAGTACCTGCTCGACCGCGCCGACACACCGACCCGCGACGCCGTGGCTCATCTGTGCGGAATGCAGGCACAACAACCACAGGAGCCGTTCATCGGCCTGTGGTCCCGGCTCCACGCCTTCAAGCCGGACACCCTGGACGACCTGCTGACAGGGCGGCAGGTCGTGCGCACGCACCTGATGCGCCGCACCGTCCACCTCGTCACCGCCGACGACGCGCTGGCCTGGCGGGCCCGCCACGACACCATGCTGCGCCAACGGGTACTGGCGACCTACCGCCGCGAACTCGCCTGCGTCGACCCTGCCGAGGTCGCCGCGGCGGGCAGAGCGGTCATGGCCGACCACCGGCCCCGCACCATGGCCGAACTCGTCCGGGAACTGCAAGACCGCTGGCCCACGCCACCACGCCGCGCCCTGGGCGAACTACTCGTCGCCGCCTTGATTCCGATGGTCCAACTCCCGCCACGCGGCCTGTGGCACACCACGGCAGGCGTGCGCAATCTGCCCCTGGCCACATGGCTCGGGCGCGACATCGATCCGCCCTCCCCCGACGCCACCGACCCGACCGGGCAACAACTCGTACGGCGCTATCTCGCTGCGTACGGGCCCGCCGCCACCGCGGACATCCGCTCCTGGTGCGGTCTCGCCGGGCTCCCCGCTGCCGTCAAAACCGTCCGCGAAGAACTCGTCACCTTCCGCGACGAACGCGGCCGCGAACTCCTCGACCTGCCCGACGCACCGCGCCCGCACCCCGACACCCCCGCGCCCGTCCGGTTCCTCCCGGCCTTCGACAACGCGATCCTCGGCTACCACGACCGCAGCCGCATCATCGACGACGCCCACCTCGGCCTGTCCGTCGCCGGCCTACGCGCCGTCCTCGTCGACGGACGCGTCTCCGCCACCTGGACCGTGCACAACAACCAACTCGCCATCACCCCACTCCGCCCCTTCTCCACCGCAGACCAAGAAGCCGTCCACGCCGAAGGCCAAGCCCTGGCCACCTTCCTGGACGAAGACATCGATCACGTACACATCGAAGCCACCGACGGCTGAGAACAACTCACAGCGCTCCAGTCGGCGAACACCGCCGACTGGAGCGAGGTTCCGATCGCTGCATCGTTCCTCTCCGGCTCAGGTAC